>NZ_JBGCCW010000001.1:0-4800000 GCF_041262065.1 Bradyrhizobium sp. USDA 327
GTGAATGGGACGATAACCAGGCCAATCGCACCGTGCGCAGCAAGCTCAATGCTGACCTCGAGGCACTGCAGCGATCCTACGATAAGCGAGCCCGCGAAGCCGACCAGCTTGCTGACGAGAACCGCTATGCGGCCTGGTACCTGTTCATGCTTGGACTCGCGGCGCTGGTCCTTGCCGCGATCAACGTCCTCGTCATGCGCGACTCCGTGGTCGGGCGGCTCTCCGATATCGCGCAAGCAACCGACCGGATCGCCGCAGGAGACATCAAGAGCGAGGTGCCGCATCTGATGCGGCACGACGAGATCGGGCATCTGGCCCAACATGCAGCACTTCCGTGATGCCATGCAAAAGATTCTAGAGCTGGAGCAGCTCGAGTTCAACACGGCGCAGCAACGCGACGCCGCTATAACCCAGCGCGACCAGTTCAACGACAAGTACCAGGCCAAGAAGTGGCAGTTATCGGCGGCGATCAACAGCATGCCGCAAGGCCTCATCATGCTTGACGGCAGGGCCAATGTCGTCGCGATGAACAATAACTATCGGCGGATCTACAATCTGCCAGAGACGATCAGGGCTGGCTCTACGCTGGAGAAAATCCTGCAGCATCGTATCAAGAGCGGGCTCTTCAGCGACGACATCGCGAAACATCTCGCGGCGATTGTCGATCGAATCGCCCGGCGCGAGCCGACCGCCTATGAGATCGCGCTAAATGACGGCCGCACCATCAATATCTACGAGCGTCCGATGGATGGCGGCGGGTGGGTGTCCGTGCATGAGGACGTCACCGACCTGCGACATGGCCAGCGGATGTTGGAGAGGACTGAGCGTCTGCTGGCCACCATTGTCGAGAACGTTCACGAAGGCATCATCGCCAAGGACGCGCGCACCTTGCGTTACCTCTTCGTCAACAAGGCGGCGGAGAAGATGATCGGCATGTCGCGGGCCGAAATCGTCGGCAGGACCGCGCGCGAATTGTTCTCCCCGGAGGCGGCCGACTTGATCGAACGGCGCGACCGGCAGTTGCTTGCCCAGAAGCAACAGTTCGAACCCATTGTCGATACTATCGACAGCCCCGTTCGCGGACGGCGTGTGATCTGTGCGCGACGGCTGCAGATTGGCGGCGCCGGAGAGCAGCCGCACACCTTCGTGACTATGGTCGAGATGGGAGCGGATCGCGAACGTCAATAGGGCGATCACACGTCGCCCCTCCTGAGTCGACCGCGCCGGAACTGGACTCGCGGGTACAGTGGGATGCTGCTACCCCGAGGAGGTATCCGGCGAAAAACGCCGGCATTGTATGCATCTGCGCAGGATTTTGTCTCTCCAGCGCTGCTCATTGCATCATTCGAGATCAAAACCTGGCTACAGTCGCCGATTAATCGGGCGACGCAACGCGATCGAGCGTATCGCTTCGCCACGAGGGCGCACAAAGAGCCGAGCTCGTGCGCCCGGTGCCCGAAAATGCAGCCACATTTAGCAGAAACGGTGCCGCTCTTTACGTGCGGGCACGATGTTGCCGCACGAGCGTCCGCCAAAGGAGGCGAAAATGCAGAATAGCTCTCATAGCTCCGAAAACCGAGGGTGCTGTGCGGTGTGTGGTGGAAGGTTCGGGCTGATCCGCCATTACTGGTGGCGAACGGCCCTTTGCTCCAGGAAATGCGTCGATCGCTTCAACGCCCGGCGGGAGGCAGACCAGAAGTGGCTGCGCCGGCTGTTGGCGGCTCCTGCAGAATGCGAGACAAGCCCGAACGGAGCGCATTGCGTGCCATGCACACAGCAACCAGTTGCTTAACTGCAGGAAGCTGCGGTGGACTTCCGAAATGAACGACTAAAGTCCATCAGCGATGCGAGAGTTGCAGGGGCTCCGGCTCATGCCTGCGTTTCTTCGGATAAACGATGCAGCCCTGCATTGTGTGGTTGAGCTGACCGAGCATCTCGCGCTAGGCTTTGGAGCTCCTCGCCGGGGGCACTCGGGAAAGGGGCTCGCCTGCGGCGATCGCTATCACTGCCCCGTTCCCGGGTGCCGCTATTGAACCGGTCTCGTCGCCGCACTCGGTCTCGCGTGCCGCCTTCGGCGTCGCTATGCTCACGCTCCTGCGGGTGCCATCTCTCGAAGGCGATGCGCCCCTGGCGCACGCCTGATCAGGCCTGCAGCCTGGCAGATTGCGAAGAGTCTGAGAGTAAGAGTGCAGGCTGGGTTTTCGTGACGGGTTAGAAGCTGCGAGAGAGGCTCGCGGCGCCCGTCGCGGAGAACCGCGATGTCAAATCCTACTGTTCGCGCGCGCGCCGGCCAGGACCGGGCGAACCTCTATAACGAAATTACCGACAAGATCATTGTCGAGCTTGAGGCCGGACGCGTCCCCTGGGTTCAGCCGTGGGGTACGGCCGCGGCGAAAGCGCCGTTGGCCATCCCGAAAAATGCTTCGACCGATCGGTCCTACAGCGGGATCAACGTCCTTCTGCTCTGGGGAAGCACGATCGAGCATGGTTACAGCGGTCAAAGCTGGCTCACGTTTCGGCAGGCGCTGTCGCTTGGAGGCTATGTGCGCAAGGGGGAGCGTGGCACCGCGGTGGTCTACGCCGACCGTTTCGTGCCGCGCGATGAGAAACAGCGCGCCGCCGAGACCGGCGACGAAGCGCAGGCCATTCCATTTCTCAAGCGATTTACCGTTTTCAACACGGACCAATGCGACGGACTCCCCGGCGAGATCGCGACCGCGGCTCCGCCACCGCCGCCAGGTCTGATCGAGCCTACCGTGGAAACTTTGATCAGGGCCACCGGGATCACATTTCGGATTGGTGGCGATCGCGCATTCTACGCGCCGGCCGAAGACTTCGTGCAGGTCCCGCCGCCGCAGGCCTATTTCGAGCCGATCAATTGGCACCGCACCGCGCTGCATGAACTCGGCCACGCGACCGGACATCGCTCGCGCCTCAACCGCGATCTTAGCGGATCCTATGGCACCAAGAAATATGCCTTCGAAGAACTGGTCGCCGAGTTGAGCTCCGCGTTCAGCTGCGCGTCGCTCGGGATCGTCCCGACCGTGCGCCATGCCGACTATATTGGCTCCTGGCTCGAAGTCCTGCGCGAAGACAATCGGGCTATCGTGCGTGCCGCCTGACAGGCGAGCAAGGCCGCGGACTATTTGCTCGGCTTCATTCCCGAGCCCATTGAGCACGCGTCGCTGGATTCGGCTGTTGCCGATCACGAGACGGCTTGATGCTTGGCCTCCTGTCGCCGCGCAAGAGTGAGAGGAGGGGGCGCTATTCGCGACGGGTTGGAAGCCGAGAGAGAGTCTCACGGCCGCCCGTCGTGGAGAGCCAAAATGACGAAAGCCGTACAAAAGATCACGCTGTCGCCTTCAAGGGACATCCCCTTCAACAAGCTCGTGCTCAGCCAATCGAACGTTCGCCGCGTCAAGGCCGGCGTTTCGATCGAGCAGCTAGCCGAGAGCATCGCGCAGCGTACGCTTCTGCAAAGTCTAAGTGTCCGGGCCGTCGTTGATCCTGATGGCAACGAGACCGGCATGTTCGAGGTACCAGCGGGAGGCAGGCGCTATCGCGCTCTCGAGCTCCTGGTGAAACAAAAGCGGATGTCGAGGACGCAGGCGGTGCCGTGCGTCGTTCGCGAAGGGGGCCTTGCCGAGGACGATTCGATGGCGGAGAACGATGAGCGGGTCGGCCTGCATCCGCTTGATCAGTTTCGGGCCTTCCAGACGCTCCGCGATCTCGGCATGAGCGAGGAAGACATTGCCGCGCGCCATTTCGTGAACCCTGCGATCGTCAAGCAGCGCCTGCGCCTGGCGTCGGTCTCGCCGAAGTTGCATGACGTCTATGCCGAAGACGGCATGACGCTCGAGCAGCTCATGGCGTTCTCAGTTACTGCGGATCACGCCCGCCAGGAGCAAGTCTGGGAGAACCTCAGCCGTTCCGGTTATGACGAGCCATACCAGATCCGCCGCATGCTCACCGAGAACACAGTGCGCGGGTCCGATCGCCGGGCGCAATTCGTGGGCCTCGACGCCTATCAGCAGGCGGGTGGCGGCGTTCTGCGGGATCTGTTCGAGCACGACGACGGCGGTTGGCTTCAGGATATCGTGTTGCTCGACCGCCTCGTGATCGAAAACTCAAAGCCGAAGCTGAGACGATTGCTGCCGAGGGCTGGAAGTGGATCTCAGTCGCCGTAGAGTTCTCCTACGGTCACACACAAGGCCTCCGGAAAATCGAAGGAAAATCTGTCGATCTCTCGCCTGGGGAGCGGGCCACCATCGATGCCCTGAACACCGAGCAAGCCAAGCTTGAAACCGAATACCAGGATGCCGACGAATTGCCCGAAGAAGTCGATCAGCGCCTCGGCGAAATCGAGTCGGCGCTGGCGGCGTTCGAGAACCGGCCGATGCTTTACGATCCGGCGGAGATCGCCCGGGCTGGTGTCTTCATCAGCATCGATTCCGAAGGACGGCTCTGCGTGTATCGTGGTTACGTCCGGCCTGAGGACGAAGTGCCGGCAACCGATCCTGATATCGCGCAGGCCGCCGATCCGTCGTCGAACGAAGGGAAGGAGCCCAGCACTTCAGTCCAGCGCACGGTCATCGCAGTCGCGGGTAGTGCGCCTGATGCCGAAGAAGAAGATGACGACGCGGCCAGGCCTCTGCCGGATCGGTTGATCACCGAGCTGACGGCGCATCGCACGTTGGCATTGCGCGACGCGCTGGCAGAAAATCCTGCGATCGCGTTCCAGCGGTGCTGCACAACTTCGTGCTGACGGCCTTTTACCGGTTCGCGTCATCCGGAAGCTGTCTAGAGATCGGCCTTCGCACGCCGAACTTTCCTGCCCAAGCTCCGGGGCTGAGGGAAAGCGCCTCCGCCAAGGCTGTCGAGGCGCGGCACGAGGCCTGGAAGGCGCGGTTGCCGAAGAGGGAGAACGATCTTTGGGATGCGCTAACGGCTCTCGATGGTGGTGCACAAGCATCGCTGTTCGCCCACTGTGCATCTTTTGCGGTCAATGCCGTCTATGAGCCGGCCAATCGCTACAATCAGGCTCGCGTCTCAGCACACGGCGTCCGCACGCGTCTCGACCGCGCTGATGTGCTGGCGCGGGCGGTCGGGCTAGACATGGTGCAGGCAGGGTGGAAGCCCTCCGTCGACAACTATCTCGGCCGGGTCACCAAGCCGCGCATTCTGGAGGCCGTACGGGAGGCTAAGGGCGAGTCGTCGGCTCAACTGATCGACCATCTTAAGAAGGCCGACATGGCCAAGGAGGCCGAGCGCCTTCTGGATGGCTCAGGCTGGTTGCCGGAGCCGCTGCGTCTCGTCGATCCCGATGCAGCGCCAGTGGGGCAGGAGGGCGAAGCGGGCCGGCTGCCCGAATTCCTCGCCGACGATGAGGATCAGGAAAACGCCAGCGACGATGATCCGCACAGCTCGACGCGGCTGAATGAAATTAAGGAGCGGGATGGCACGGCCGTCCCGCAGTAGCGCGGGGGACCGGCGTGCGGCGCCGGTCCCTATTTTTATGCCCGAGGTCTGAGAGGGAGAGCGGGCCGGGAAGGGTTTGAGCCGTCCAGGTCAGAGGAGAGCGCCTGGCGGTTCGACCCCTTCCTGCTCTCCGAAAGAATTCCTGCCATGACCGAATCTCTCGTCGGCGGCGCTGCCGCCGCGCCGCTTTCGTTGCGCGCCGCTGCAACTTTCACCTCCGCCGCCGTCAGGGCAGCGCGACAGCTCCTGACCGAGTTCGAACGCGGTAGGGGCATCGATGCCGCTGTTCTGCGTAGCGCCATGGAGGCTGCGTTCGGCGCCTCCGACGCGGCCGGCGCCTGGAACTGGAAGACCGCCTATGACGTCTGCGAGGCGGCAACCGTTCTGTTCCTTCGTAAGTTCGGACCGGCCATACGGGCCAGGGCTGGCTCGACGGCCGCCATGCTGCCGATGCTGGCGAAAGTCGCGAACCGTCTGCCGACCCACACGCGGCGTTCCGAGGACAGTCAGGCGCTTCAGCAATTCTCGACGCCGATCCCGCTTGGGCTGATTGCATGCACCGCAGCCGCCATTACATCCGCCGATCGCGTTCTGGAGCCGTCTGCCGGGACCGGTTTGCTCGCCATCTTTGCCGAGCTCGCCGGCGGCGACTTGGTGTTGAACGAGTTGGCCGAGAGCCGGGCGGGATTGCTCGAGCATCTATTCGCGGATGTTAACGTCACGCGGTTCGATGCTGCTCAGATCGATGACCACCTCGACGCGAGCGTTGTGCCGAGCGTCGTTCTGATGAACCCGCCGTTCTCCGCGGTGGCGAATGTCGATCGACGAATGGCGGACGCCGCCTTCCGGCACATCGCTTCGGCGCTCGCGCGTCTTCGCGATGGCGGACGCCTCGTCGCCATCGCTGGCGCGGGCCTTGCGCCGGATAACCCGGCGTGGCTAGAGGCCTTTGTTCGCCTCCAGGAGCGCGGACGGGTCGTGTTTTCTGCCGCGATCGACGGCGCCGTCTACGCCAAGCACGGCACTCAGACGGACACGAGGCTGCTCGTCATCGACAAGTTACCCGCTGCCGATCCGAAGGCATTTCCCACCTCGCAAGGCATGGCCGGCGATGTCCCCGCCTTGCTCGAGTGGGTCACCCAGCATGCGCCCCCGAGGTTGCCCGTCACTGCGCCGGTCGTAGCCGACGTCATTAGGCGCCCTGCAATCTCCCGATCGGCCGGCGCCATTGCACCCAGCCCCTCATCCACTTCGGGGAGCGCGCCAGAAGGTGTGGAGCTTGCGTACAAGATCGTCGAATGGTCGCCGCCGGAAAGCGCCCGCCTCACCGATGCGCTCTATGAGGAGTTCGGATTGCAGTCGATCCGTATTCCCGGATCGTGTGCACATCCGACCAAGCTCGTGCAGTCGGCGGCGATGGCGTCCGTTGCGCCGCCGAAGCCGTCTTACCGTCCGCACCTGCATTCGACCCTGGTGCCAGATGGGGTTCTGTCAGACGCACAGATCGAGAGCATCATCTATGCCGGCGAGGCGCATTCCGAGTTTCTCGCGGGCTCCTGGACGGTCGATGCGACCTTTGATGTTGTGGCCGCCGCGCGCGACGACGCAGAGACTGCCGTCCGCTTTCGCCGCGGCTGGTTCTTGGGCGATGGCACCGGTGCGGGCAAGGGACGGCAGGTCGCTGGGATCCTGCTCGACAATTGGCTCAAGGGCCGCCGCCGGGCCGTCTGGATTAGCAAATCCGACAAGCTGATCGAAGATGCCCAGCGCGACTGGTCCGCACTCGGCATGGAGCGACTGCTCGTCACGCCCCTGTCTCGGTTTCGCCAGGGCACGCCGATTCGGCTTTCGGAAGGCATACTTTTTGCCACCTATGCCACGCTACGCACCGACGAGCGTGGCGAGAAGCTTTCGCGTGTCAGGCAGATCGTTGAATGGTTGGGCTCCGACTTCGACGGAGTGATCGTATTCGACGAGAGCCATGCCATGCAGAATGCGGTCGGGGGCGAGGGCGAGCGCGGCGACCAGGCGGCCTCTCAGCAGGGGCGCGCAGGCCTGAGGCTCCAGCACGCTTTGCCCAATGCTCGCGTGGTCTATGTGTCGGCGACGGGCGCCACCACCGTCCACAACCTCGCTTATGCCCAACGCCTCGGCCTTTGGGGCGGTGCCGACTTTCCATTCGCCACACGTGCCGAATTCGTCGAGGCAATCGAGCAGGGTGGGGTCGCGGCGATGGAGGTGCTGGCGCGCGACCTCAAGGCGCTCGGACTCTACGCCGCCCGCTCATTGTCCTATGAGGGCGTCGAGTACGAGCTCGTTGAACACCAGCTTACGCCGGAGCAGGTTCGCATCTACGACGCCTATGCAGATGCGTTCAGCATCATCCATAACAACCTCGACGCGGCGATGCGGGCCGCCAACATCACCGGCGAAACCGGAACGCTGAACGGGCAGGCGAAGTCCGCGGCCCGGTCCGCCTTCGAGAGCGCCAAACAGCGCTTCTTCGGTCATCTGCTGACCTCGATGAAGACGCCGTCGCTCATCCGATCGATCGACCGCGATCTCGACGCCGGCCATGCCGCTGTCATCCAGATTGTTTCAACGGCCGAAGCGCTGATGGAGCGCCGGCTCGCCGAGATCCCGACCGAAGATTGGGGCGACGTCCAGGTCGACATCACCCCGCGCGAGTATGTGCTCGACTATCTCGCCCATTCCTTCCCGGTCCAGCTCTACGAGCCGTTCACCGACTCTGAGGGCAACCTCGGCTCTCGGCCTGTCTATCGCGATGGCCAGCCGGTTGAGAGCCGGGAAGCCGTAGCACGACGCGGCCGCCTCATCGAGAAACTCGCCTCGCTGCCTCCGGTACCTGGCGCGCTGGATCAGATCGTGCAGCGCTTCGGCACCGACATGGTCGCCGAAGTGACCGGCCGCTCGCGCCGTATCATTCGTAAGGGCGACCGGTTGGTGGTCGAAAACCGCGCCGGTTCGGCCAATCTCGCTGAAACCTCGGCCTTCATGGACGACGTCAACCGCATCCTCGTGTTCTCCGACGCGGGAGGCACCGGGAGGAGTTACCATGCCGAGTTGTCGGCGCGGAATCGCCGCTTGCGGGTCCACTATCTGCTCGAGCCCGGCTGGAAGGCGGATGCTGCGATACAGGGGCTCGGCCGGACAAACCGGACCAATCAGGCGCAACCGCCGCTGTTTCGTCCCATCGCGACCGACGTGAAGGCCGAAAAGCGTTTCCTCAGCACCATCGCCCGCCGGCTCGACACATTGGGAGCCATCACGCGCGGCCAGCGCCAGACCGGAGGGCAAGGGCTGTTCCGGCCCGAGGACAATCTCGAAAGCCAGTACGGGCGTGACGCATTGCGTCAACTCTACACGTTGCTAGCGCGAGGCAAGGTCGACGGATGTTCGCTTGAGAAGTTCGAGGCTGCGACCGGCCTGAAGCTGACGGATGCCAATGGGCTCAGGGATGACCTGCCGCCGATCACGACCTTTCTGAACAGGTTGTTAGCGCTCACCATCGACCTGCAGAATATCCTGTTCACTGCCTTCGAGCAGCTCTTGACCGCCCGGATCGAGGGCGCTGTTGCGTCCGGCACCTATGACCTCGGGCTGGAAACGCTCCGTGCCGAAAGCTTTGTCGTCAGCGGCCGGAGGATGATCTATGTCCATCCGCGCACAGGCGCCGAGACGCGGCTGCTCACCATTGTCCAGCGCCAGCGTAACCATCCTGTTGGTTTGGACAACGCCCTTGCCCGCCTTTCCAATCATGCTGTCCTGCTGATCAACGAGCGCTCGGGCCGGGCCGCCGTGCAGGTTCCGGCCCCGAGCATCATGCTCGAGGATGGCGAGATCGAGCGCCGCGTCCGCCTGATCCGGCCTATGGAGCAGCACCAGGTCCCCTTGAACATGATGGCGGAGAGCCATTGGGTTGAAGCGGATCGCGAACGTTTTGCCGCGGCCTGGCTGGCGGAGCTTGCCGAGGTACCTGAGTTCACGGAAAGCACGATCCACGTCGTGGCCGGCTTGCTGTTACCCATCTGGAAACGATTGCCGAACGAATCGACCCGCGTCTATCGGCTCCAGACCGATGCGGGCGAACGCATCATCGGCCGCAAGGTTTCAGCCGCGTGGGTCGCAAACGTCGTCTCGGAGGACGCGCCCACGGTAACGCCGGATGCTGCCTTTGCTGCGGTGATGGAGGGACGTACCGTCCTCGACCTCGCAGAGGGGCTCCAGCTTGGCCGCGTCCGTGTCATGGGCGCGAATCGCATCGAGCTGTGGGGATTCGACGACACGATGCGCGATCGCCTCCGCGCTTACGGCCTCTTTGGTGAAATCATATCCTGGAAGCTGCGGATGTTCGTGCCCACGGACGCAAGCGGCGTCGGGATCCTGACAAAGGTGCTCGACACCTACCCGGTCGCGCGCGTCAGTGAGCGGGAGGCCGCGTGATGTCCCCCGCGCCTTCCGAACTGGCACGCCGCCTCGCGCGCGAGGCCGAGGCAGTGTGCCGATACTATCTATCCAATGGCAAGCGGGCGGGGCGGTACTGGGTGGTCGGCGACGTCCACAACACGCCCGGCCGCTCGATGTTCGTGCGGCTCCAGGAATCACCTAAGGGCCCCGCCGGCAAGTGGACCGACGCTGCGACCGGCGAGCATGGTGACCTTCTCGACATCATCCGCGAATGCCGGGGGTTGCGAGACTTCAGCGAGGTCGCCGAGGAAGCGAGGCGGTTTCTGAAGCTTCCTCGTCCTGATCCGCAGCCGGTCTCGAACCTCGGTCGTTCGATGGCGCCGGCTGGGTCGCAGGAAGCCGCCCGCCGGCTCTTTGCGATATCCAGCCCGATCGAGGGGACGGTAGTCGAAAAATATTTGCAGCGTCGCGGAATTGCTGTTGCCCACCATGGTGGCAGCCTGCGCTTCCACCCTCGTTGCTACTGTCGGCCGGATGAGCATTCGCCGACCGAAACCTGGCCGGCGATGATCGCCCGCGTCACGAACCTTGAGGGGCGGATCACCGGGGCGCACCGAACCTGGCTCGATCCAGACGGCTTTGATCGCATTCGTCTCGGCAAGGCTCCCATCGACACGCCACGACGGGCCATGGGCGACCTCCTTGGCAACGCCGTTCGCTTCGGCGCGGTGGACGACGTGCTCGCCGCCGGTGAGGGGATCGAGACCATGCTTTCATTGCGCTGTGTGCTGCCGACTATGCCTATGGCAGCGGCGCTCTCGGCCAATCACCTCTCAGCCATGATGCTACCGTCTGGTCTGCGTCGGCTCTATATCGCACGTGACGCCGATGCCGCCGGAGATGCCGTGCAGGCTACGCTCACCCAGCGAGCGGAAGCCGCCGGCGTTGAAGCGATTGCGTTGTCGCCGCGGCTGGGCGATTTCAACGAAGATCTTCACGTTTTCGGCCTTGAGGCCCTGCAGGCGGTCTTACATCTTCAACTCGTCCCAGAGGACGTCGTCCGCTTCCTGCACTGCTCGAACGTGCCCGCACGATAGCCCTGGTACTTCGATCAGTCCCACTAGGCCGGCTGCTGCGAATCCAGTCCGGAAAAGAGGACGCGACCACGGCCCTTCTAGAGGGCGATCGGACGGCAAGCGAACCGGGCCGGCAATGGCTGCGCCCGGCTATTTTCCGCCGCGCCCGCGATGAGAGACACAATATACATGTGGAGCTGCGCGCTTTGCATCGCGAAGCAAAATAGCCGGCCTTCGCCATCCTCCGCTGTCGCTCCGGCCCTTTCGGGTTCTGGCCCGTTCCGCCTGCCGTCTGAGTGATCGCCACGAAGGCCGCGATGGGCGCGGCCGTTCCGGCAAAGGATCCCAGACATGACCGACCATCACGACAGCGAACCGCAATCCACTGCATCTCCGATCAATCACTTTCTCACTGAACTCCAGCTTTTCGGCTATCGCCCCTTCGACGATGAGCCCGATCCGCGGCCGCTTCCCGAGGGCAAGCTCATCACCGGCGCCGTGGCCGACATCTTCGATGCCCTCGTTGCGACCTTGAGCGACACGCGACTCGAGCCGGACCTTGGCGATCTCCTCTGGTCGACCGTCAATCTGTTCCATCGTGCAGTAGACCGCATTGGGCGCCAACTCGATGACAACGAACAGGCGCAGCAGAAGAGCTCGCGCGAGCAGAACGGCTCGGAGGTCCGATCGGTCGAACTCGAGCGCCTCGTGGCGGAAGGCATCACCCTGATCGAACGGCGCCATTGCCTTGAGCTCTTCCGCGATCAGGCGATCGAGCGTTTCGAGATACATACGGGCTCATCCTGGCGACCCCGATCGGGATCCCTGGTGAACCATCGCACCCTCACCGCAGCCATGATCGACTCCCGCGACTTCATTGCAGCCAAGCGTCGCGCAGAAACCGAGGTCATGTTACCACCCGGACCAAAAATCGTACTCACCGGCGGGCTTGACTTCAATGATCACCATCTGATCTGGGATCGCCTCGACAAGGTCTGCGCCAAGCATCCCGACATGGTCCTGCTTCATGGCGGCTCGCCGAAAGGCGCCGAACTGATCGCTTCGAAATGGGCGACCAATCGCAAGGTGCCTCAGATCGCCTTCAAGCCCGACTGGACCAAGCACGCCAAGGCGGCACCGTTCAAGCGTAACGATGCCATGCTGGAGCTCCTCCCGATCGGGGTGATGCACTTTCCGGGCACGGGTATCCAGGACAATAGAGCTGGCCCCGCAAATTCGGACAGTAGCTTGAGTGGATTTTCTGCCTGACAGCGGCGAGGATTCTTGCTGCGAATCAGGAGCGAAGATGACGAAGAAGAGCCGCCGGACGCATTCTCCGGCATTCAAGGCGAAGGTTGCTTTGGCTGCGGTCAAAGGAGACAAGACACTGGCGGAGCTGGCGCAACTGTTTGATGTTCATCCGAACCAGATCACGATCTGGAAAAACCAGCTCCTGGAAGGCGCCGCCGGCGTGTTTGGGCATGACAAGACATCGGCCGAGACGCCGGTCGATTTGAAGGCGTTGCATGCCAAGATCGGCGAGCTGGCGTTGGAAAACGATTTTTTGTCCGGCGCGCTCACCAAGGCGGGCCTGCTGAGCGCAAAGCGATGATCGACCGCGGTCATGATCTTTCTATCGTGCGCCAGGCGAAGGTCCTGAAGCTGGCTCGCAGCACGGTCTACTATGAACCTCGGCCAGTTTCGGCCGAGGACCTTGCCTTGATGCGTCGGCTCGATGAGCTGCATCTCGATTATCCCTTCGCGGGAGCGCGTATGCTGCGATCGTTGCTGCGGCGGGAGGGGGTATACGCCGGTCGCCGCCACATCGCGACGCTGATGAAGCGCATGGGGATCGAGGCGGTCTATCGTCGCCCGAACACGAGCAAGCCGGCTCCGGGTCACAAGATCTACCCGTACCTGTTGCGCGGATTGAAGATCGAGCGGCCCGACCATGCGTGGGCAATGGACATCACCTACATTCCGATGCGGCGTGGCTTCGTCTATCTCGCGGCGGTCGTCGATGTGTTCAGCCGACGGGTCCTGGCCCATCGCGTCTCGATCACAATGGAGGCGGCCTTCTGCGTCGAAGCGGTCCAGGAGGCGTTGGCGAAGCACGGCAGGCCCGCGATTTTCAACACGGACCAGGGCAGCCAGTTCACCAGCCTCGAGTTCACCGATGTGCTGCTGGACGCGAAGATCGCCATCAGCATGGATGGCAAGGGCGCCTGGCGCGACAACGTGTTTGTCGAGCGGCTCTGGCGCACGGTCAAATACGAAGAAGTTTATCTCCGCGCCTACGACAGCGTGTCCGAGGCGCGAGCGTCAATTGCCAAGTATCTGGCCTTCTACAATCAGGGACGCCCTCACTCGAGCCTTGACGGGCGCACGCCCGACGAGGCTTACTTCGGCACGCAAGCTATGGTGATGGCCGCATGACCGTCGCCGACGATTTTGTCGTCGCTCTGGTCGGGCTACGCCCTCCCGACGCAACGACAAAATCGTAAAGCCCCGCGTTCAGCATAACCCGGCAGGAATCCACTTAAATCCAGCGGGGCGCTGTCCAAACAACCGGGGCCAGCTCTAATCTCGCCGACAAAGCAAAGCGCTTCGGCATTCCCGTCTGGAAGTTCGGCGGCGCGTGAGCGCCGTCCTGATGACGCCCGAACCACGAAACGGAGTTGTGCGTGCCGCAACTCCGCCTTGTTTGCGTCCAACGATTCGTGTGCGCCGCGGTGGTGGTGGAAGGCGCAACCCATAAACCTATGGAGGGAGCCACCACCATGCTCGCGCTTGGGCTTGTTCTCAATACGCTTGGCATCGGCTTGTTCTGCTGGGCGATCTTTGCGCTGGCGGTCCATGCTTTGCCGTTTTTCATCGCGTTGAATGTCGGGATGATCACATTCCAAGGCGGTGCCGGCCTCCTTGGCGCGCTTCTTGTGGGGACCGGAAGCGGAGCGCTCATGCTTGTGGTTGGCCAGTTCACCCTTGCCGCCGGCCGATCTCTGATACTGCGTATCCTCATCGCGACGGCATTCTCTATCCCAGCCGCGGTCGCCGGCTATCAGGTAGCGCTCGCACTGTCTCATATCGGCGTGCCATCGCCAGCCTGGCGTCAGGTCTTTGCCTGCATGGGCGCAGTTTGCACGTGCTGCACGGCGTGGGCCCGCTTGATGGCATTGGCGGAAACCTGCCCGCTCGAGCCGAATGGGCAAGCTGCCAAGCTGTCGCAACCAGCGCCTGCAACGGCCGGGCACAAACGATAGCCGGTTATGCCCTTCATCACCGGTTGGGCTCGCATAGATCGGCCCGCTGACAGGGCGATCGCCGGGCTTGTGCGAGACGTAGTTGCCGCACGTCGCGGGCGTCGTCAACCGGCCATGCGGATCATCGGGCATGTTGCGGCGGCGGACGGCTCCTTTATCAGTTGCTTGGAGACGAAACCGCCCCTTGCAGCAGATTGCTTCTCTTTGCACGCCCAATCATTGGGACCTCTTGTTCAGGAGAACCGGGATACGCAACGTCATCTCTGCATTGCGGTTCAGCACGCGGACTCACGTGGCCTCGTTGATGGCTCGGTCTGGCCGAGACCGGCTTCGCCTCGATCGTCTGAGCCGCAACGCCCTGGATTGAGACTTTCTTCCCCTGGGCTTGCGCCCATTCCTCGCGAGACAAGAAAGTCTCAACCAAGGCGTCCTCCGCTGCGCTACGGCCCTCAAAGCGAGGGTGCGTCGCCGATCGTCCCCGGCCTTCAGGTCGCCATCGAGGCCGCGGTGGTCGCGGGCTCGAAACACAACAGGAGAAGTGACATGGCTAACATCGGTTCTTTCAAGAAGGTCGGCAACGATTTCCAGGGCGAGATTATCACCCTGAGCTTGCAGGCCAAGGGCGTCCGCATCGTCACCGACGCCAACCGCTCAAACGACAATGCGCCGAGCCACCGCGTCTATGTGGGCCGAGCCGAGATTGGGGCAGCCTGGTCGAAGCGCTCCGAGGAAGGCCGCGACTACCTTTCGCTCAAGCTCGACGATCCCTCCTTCAACGCGCCGATCTACGCGAACCTGTTCGATGACGAAGGCGGCGAAGGCTACACGCTGCTCTGGTCCCGGCCTCGCAAGAGTGAGTGAGAGCGCCTGACCAAGCCCCGTCCGGTACGCCGGGCGGGGCCCTTCGCGGCAGGCTTCAGGCGGCTTTCGATTTGCTAAGCGGCGAGGCCTTTTTGAGCAGGTCCCCGGGGTCGACTCCCAATGCTTCAGCAATTTGCCCGAGCACCGTGACGCTTGCTGATACATCGCCGCGCTCGATTGCGCCGACGTAACAGGCGCTTAAACCCGCGCGCTCGGCCAGTTCCTCCTGCGTCATTTGTAGATCGTGGTGTTTCCGACGCAGGCTGAGGGCCATGATCTCTTTGATATCCATGGCGATAGGGGAACTGAGCCGGAACGATCGTTCTAGGATCCAATTCGCATCCAAATGTACTAATGGTGGTGATGCCGTGCGCGGCCGATCTTGGTGGCGTACCTTACCGAACGGATTCAAAAGAAATCCGCAATTCTACCGGACAACGCGGGTCTAGGTTGCGACCAGACCATGGCGTAGATTCTTCGCATTTCAAACCGGGTGTGATGCTGTAGCCATCCCTCGATCCAGAAATGGCGGACAGTGCGCCGAATGGCCGGCGCTTACGGGCGACACTTGTGTGCACCGGCTCGAAATAGAAGAAAGGCGTCGGCTGCCGACTTGCAGACAGAACCATTCTCTCTTTCTAACCAGTAGTCATTCCGGTGCTCCACGTGTGCCAAACTAGGGGCTTCCTACAACCGCGTCGTTCACCGGCGCAATCCTTTGTTGGCTGTGTGCAATAGGGCGGAAGCAATGCCTGAATTCGACGGGCGGTCCCGGAATCCTACAGGAGCCTACAAGACATCATGGGCATCGCTCGGGAATGTCCTCGCTGCAATGCGGACTATTGACGCGAATATGAGGTGATGATCGCCAGTAGTCAGATGGCAAAGTGACTGAGGAACAAGGAGAGGTGGGGCATCTGCTTTCGCCGGTGACCCGTAGAGCTCCTTCGACGAGCAGGCGATTTTTGGGGGCGCCCGAGGTTCTAGCAGCGGTCATTCGGGTCACGGTCGCCTCGACGGTCGATGGCAGTTCGACGTCCGCTGCTGGATTCTCTCAACCAGCCAGGTCCGCCATGGCCATCGACGGCTTGTATGCGGTGCTGCGCAGCAGGGCCGTAGATTCCCGTGTCTGGTCCAAAGTCCGGTACTGGGCGCCTCATACGCACCCAAATTGCTGTTTGATAACCATTTCGATGCACGTGCGCATCAAGTCCGACGGCCGTGGCGCGCCATGAATGGACGCGCGCCTAGCCCTGCATTTCCACACATTAATCAACCGGCGGCGCAACCGTCTGAGCGCCGCGAGGCGCGCCCTTGATGCGCACAGCGCTGGCGGCTGTTACCGCGTTATTACTGCAGCGCTCTTCGGCAAAAGCGCACTCACGCCCGCACCTGGAAGACGCATGAAGTGCCTAATAGAACGTCCGCCTTGGTGCAAGGCGGCCTCGCGTGGATACGCGGTTGTTACCGCAAACTCCTGCGGCCAGTCGCGAGGACGAGTAGCGCAGTCCCCTAGGGTGCCGCAAATCGTACCCCCAATATTCGGCATCCCCCTCCGAGAACTTGCTCCTCCATGATGACCGCACACACGCAGGCGCCGCCATACGCGGTGCACCGTCATTCTGGAGATCCCAAATGCCCGATCTGATGGCCGGTCTACCCTCGCGATTCCTGCGTACACCGGAAGCCGCGCGTTATCTTGGCCTCTCGGGACGCACGCTTGAGAAACACCGCACATACGGCACCGGTCCAACGTATCGGAAGATTGGCGGACGTGTCGTCTACGCATTGGATGATCTGAAAGCGTGGGCCGACCTCGGTGCTAAGACGTCAACGTCCGACCCCGGCAAGGGGACCGTGCTGCCTGCCAAGAAGCACCCGGCGCTGCGCCCGTATGCGGGCCAGGAACGTCGCTGATTGCCGCGCGAGAGCAATAATCATGCGGCGCAATCGCCATTCCGAGCGCGACCAGCTTGAGCTCTTTCGGGCGTTGCCCGGCGATCTCGCGCCGCGCGATGCGCAGGATCTGATGGCATATCCGTTCTTCTCGCTTGCAAAAACAAAGCGAACTGTGCCGATCGATTTCCGTGCCGGGGCGATCGCAATTCGTGCCGAGGCCGTGCCGGAACACGGCATGGCAACCATCTGGGATGCAGACGTTCTGATCTGCGCTGCTTCTCAGATCGTCGAAGCTCGTGACGCAGGTCTCAAGACGTCGCGTCTGATGGCTGCAACGCCTTACGAGAACTTGACGTTCGTCGGCCGCGGCAGCAGCGCACGCGACTATGACCGGATCAAGGCGGGCCTAGATAGACTTCAGTCAACGACGGTGCTGACGTCGATCCGCCAGCCAACGAAACGACGAGGGCATCGCTTCTCCTGGATCAACGAGTGGAAGGAAACGGCCGATGCAAATGGTCGCGCATTTGGGCTCGAGCTAATCCTGCCGGACTGGTTCTACGCGGGCGTAATCGATGACGCGCTCGTACTGACGATTGATCGCGCTTATTTCCATCTGACGGGCGGACTTGTGCGGTGGCTCTACCGGCTCGTGCGAAAGCATGGTGGACGCCAGGATGGCGGCCGAAGTTTTGACCTTGTGCATCTCCATGCCAAGTACGGCATCCTCTCGCCGCTCAAGCACTTTGCTTACGACGTACGTAAGATCGTTCAGTGTCAGACATTGCCCGGCTACCAGCTCGTGCTCGCGCGCGGTCCTGATGGCACCGAGCGACTGAACTTCGGACCACGCCTATTGATGCCCCTGACGGCTCGCCTTCGCCGGCGCGGTCTCATTACAAATTCGGAGGACAACCTGTGAATCAGCTCGTGCTATCGGGGACCGCAACCCCCGTGCTATCGGGGACCCAATCCTCGTGCTATCGGGGATTGGAATCGACCTTAAGAGCTTGTTTCTCCGAGCTTTCCAGCCGCTGTAACTTTACTAACATACTGACACTAACTTCTTGTTGTGAATCAGTACGTTGTGAACAAGTCGGCCGCGCGTGCAACGAGAATGCCTCGTGTGCTCACTCTCTCACGCGCAAAACTTCTCCGCAATGCGATTCTTTCCTCCAACGCACGCGCGCGCACGCGATCGCGCGCAAATCTGCGCGATCGTCGGAGTCGGGGTCACCGCATCACGATCGTTGCTTTCCTTTGCGGCAGCTCGCTCGTCGAGGAGAACTCGCTAACATCCGTGGTTGGCACGATGGCCACCACAAGCCGGAATCTGAGGAATGGGCGGTCAGGCTAACCAGCGCCGTGCGTGATGGCTTCAAAATTCGTCATGAAGTCGCCGGCAAGAAAAGTTGCGATCTCACCCAAAACCCCGTCTCCTCAGGAGACGCCGCTCCGCCGTGGCGGAAGGAAAAGGCGCGCGTGGAAGCGGCCGGGTCGCGGAGGCCCTTACTTCGCCGCAGCGACCCGGCCGCGCTTGCCGCCGGCACCGAACCGGAAGGTCGTGCCATCGATCCAGATCTTGTGCAGCAGCACGGCGAGGGCGCGCGCCACGGCCGTCGCGGCGCGCTTCAGACCCTTCTTCCTGGCCAGCCGCAGGCCCCACAGCCGCAGCTTAAAGTTCTTTGGAATGCGCGTCAGGATCGCGATCGCTGCCTCGTACAACATTGCCCTTGTCAGCTCATCGCCGCATTTGGAGATGCTGCCAATGCGATCGGTTTGCCCAGATTGGTAGCGCCGCGGTGTCAACCCAAAATGGGCACCAACATTGGTCGATCTCTTGAATCGCGTCGGATCATCGACGGTGGCGCGGAACGTCAGCGCCACGAGTGCGCCGACGCCAGGCACGGTCATCATCCGTCTAACCGCGCTGTCGCTGCGCGCCGCCGCGAGGGCCAGGCGATGCAGTTTGGCCAGCTGCAGCCGCATCGCAGCTCGCGCGTCCAACAGCGGCGCGACGATCGCCTCCAATTCCTTCTTCCCGGCCATGATCTCGCGTACCCGCGCATCAAAACGGCCGACCGAGATCTCGCCGACTTTGAGGCCGAAGGGGCGCAACAGGCCCCGGATCATGTTCTCCATGTCGAGCACCTTGCCAAGCAGCGCCTTGCGCCCGACCAGCAGCGCCCGCAGCGTTTGCGCGGCTTCCGACTTGACATGGACCGCACGGAAGCAGCCGGTCCGCATCATCTGCGCAATGCCTTTGGCATCGTTGCGGTCGGTCTTGTTCAGCATGGCGTTCAGCGCCGCCTTGGCGTGCCGGGTCTCGATGCAGATCACCGGGAGGCCCTTTTCGGCGAGCGCCGTGAACAGCCAGGCCGAGTACGAGAACGCCTCCAGCCCGACGCGCTTGAGGTGAATGCCCCATTCGGCCAAAAACAGCTCGATCGCGTCCGGATCGGTCTCGAGTTTCGTCTCCCGGACGACCTTGCCGTCGCCGTCCACCACGCAAATATTCGTCGCCTCCAGCGACACGTCGAGCCCTGCAAAGAAGTCCATCATGTGCCTCCGCTGCCGATCGCCGGGACGCACCGCGCGTCCCGTTCGCGAATCGTTGTGAGGCATTTTCGCAGCGGCACGGCCGGCGAGGGGGCACCGGTCAGTACCCCGGCTAACCAGAAATCTTTCGGATTCCCTCTAACGGAACAAACCCCAAGCCGCATCGCAGCCAACTGGCAACGGCGCGCCGCCAATCCTGCTTGTGCGAAGAAGCCGCACAGGTGTTTCGCCGTCGCCAAAGCTTACGTCGCCCTTTTTCAGTCTTGGGGACCGGCGGCATGAGCGATCTCACCGAAGTGGAAGTGCTGTGGCTCGAGAAGCGCATCGAAAACCGGATTCGGTTCGGTCGTATCGTCAAGGAACGGAAGCTTGATCGCCATCGGCGCGTCCTCTCATTTGCGCCCGGCAGCATCTTTGGCTTCGTCCGATGGACCTCCAACGACTTTGGGACAATCATTTCGCGCATCGACATCTTGCGCGCGGTCGCTCCGGGACAGCGCTGCTCGACCGTCCCTTATGTGACACCCGGCGGGGAGATTTTGCTGCGTCTGTCCGGCTGGCCGAAGGTCGAGCGAGTACTACAAATAACCGAGGCCGTTGAGGCACTCGGCATCGATCCAGCTGTTGTCGCGCCTGATCATTGGCATCACGTTCATAACCGCCTGTCCGTCAACGAAAACCCGCGTCAATATACGGAAGCGCGCCATCAGGCCTGGCTTCGTCGCCAAAAGGTGATCCGATGACGGGCCGCCTAATGATGCTGGCCGTGACGATTGGCGTGGCTGCTGCGCTCATCGGGACGATCGTCCTGGAGCCGCTTCCGCTTTACATCTGGAACGCATCCGCGAGCGTGCCGATTGGTCTCTACCGCCTTTTACCGGCGGACCAATTCCAAGTCACTGAATTGGTCGCCGTGCAGCTGCCCGAGCCGCTCGCGACCTTCCTCGACCTTAACGGCTATTTGCCCATTGGCGTCCCCATGCTGAAGCGCGTGCTTGCCCTTCCGGGGCAGAGTGTTTGCAGAACCGGTCTCACGATTTCGGTCGACGACGTCGCGGTGGGCGAGGCGAAGGATCACGACAGACGAGGCAGGCCGCTGCCGAAATGGCAGGGCTGCCGCGTCGTCGGAGACGGCGAGCTGTTTCTGATGAACTGGCAGTCGGACGACTCTCTTGATGGCCGCTATTTTGGATGTCTTCCGGCATCTAGCGTGATAGGCCGTGCGATGCCGGTGTGGACGTGGGAGGAGTAATCGTGCGTATTCGACGTGTTCTCCTTGCCATTCTGTTATTCGATCGATTGCGGGATCATACCTCCATCTCGATCGGTGTCTGCAAGGCTGGCGCGAGCCCGACCGGGTGCTTGGGTCGGTTGGGCACGCGCGTTTGTGCTGCCTTGCCCCTGATGCTTCTGCTGACCGCGTTCGACAGTGTTGGTTTGGCCCAGAGCGGATCAACCGCCCAGCCGGCGATCAGTCAGGCCCCTCGTTCGTTTGCCGGCTTCATCAATGAAGCCTCGCAACGCTTTGCGATTGCCCCGAACTGGATCCGATCAGTCCAAAGCATCGAGAGTGCTGGTGACGTGCACGCCAGATCGTCAAAAGGCGCAATGGGCCTGATGCAAATCATGCCGGCGACTTGGGCGGAACTTCGCGAGCGCTACAATCTGGGGAACGACCCCTACGACCCGCACGACAACATTCTGGCTGGCACGGCCTATCTGCGCAAACTGCTCGATCGCTATGGCTCGCCTGGCGTGTTTGCCGCGTACAACGCGGGACCATCTCGCTATGAAGAGCATCTCGCAGGCGGCTCTCTGCCAGACGAGACGCGAGCATACGTCGCAAAGCTTGCAAATCTGCTTGCCATTGAACTGCCGCCGAGGTGGACGTCCAGGGGACAGTCATCAGCAGCCGCGACGCTTTTCGTCACGCGATCCGATCTCATGAAAACGCGCGATCGGTTGCTGGCGGTCATGCCGTCGAGCGGTGTCACGACCGCAATCTCGGCGTCCGATGTTTCGCCCATGGTCCCCCAGCATATTGGCGTGTTCATCCCTCGATCGCATTCAGAATTATCGCAATGACCAAGTGTGCGGGTTCGCAGGCCTTGGCGTGCTTCACCGAGCAAATGGCGGAAGAGGGAGAGCAGTTGGCAAACACGACGTAAGCCTTCGCCGGCTGCACATCGGGCAGCTCGTGCTATCAGCCGTTAGTTTCCAGGTTCGCTGGCGCCCTGTGACGGACATTCGGTTTGCATTCGAGACGCTGCAACACGATCATGACGCTAAGACTTTCGAGTTTGCTACTGAAGAACCCTTGGTCACGCGGGCAAGAGTGCGCGGGGGAGTGGGACAATAACGTGCTGATGGCACACGGGCGATGCCTTCGGCCCGCGCTCTACTCGTCGCTCCGCCCCTCACCAAGCCACCCTGCGGGTGCCTCGACCGTTCGGGGAGCGATCGCTATCGCAAACGCGGGCAAACAGCGTGGGCTTTTCAAGTTGGCTGCCGAGTCGCGGTGGCTCTTTCGCAATGAATCGGCCGCCAGCCGACGTATTCGGGCAGGCGGGATGGAAGGATCTACCGCAATGACCCGAGCTGCATTTTGTCGCAAATCGCCACGAGCACCGAGTTGGCTTGGAAGTTGGACCGCGGGAATCAGCGGCCGGGGAACCACGACGGCAGGACGGCTCTTCAAATCGGGCTTCGAGAAACCAGTGCACGGGGATAGCTGCCCGTGTGGTCGAATCCGGAGCTCGCTGCAACGACTTAGGTGGTCGTTGCCACACAGGAGAGCTCCGATGAAATTCTACGTTGGATTGGACGTCGTTCTTGAGGAAACCAGTCTTTGCGCCGTCGATGGCGAGGGTCTCACCGTTCGCGAGGTCAAGGTTATGACCGAGCCAGGGGCGATCCGCTCCGCAGTAGAGGGCTACGCGGATCGCCTAGAGAGAGTGGGAGTCGAGGCGTCATCGCTTGGCATCTGGCTGTGTCGCGAACTACAGCCCGCGGGGCTTCCGATCATTGTCGTCGAAGCGCGTCACATGCGCGTTTCGCTGTCGACAATGCGGAACAAGAACGACCGGATGACGCGCGCGGCCTCGTGCAGATGATGCGGTTGGGCTGGTATCGCACCGTTCATGTCAAGAACATCGACGTGCAGAAGATGCGCACGCTGCTGGCCAGCCGGAAGCTACTCAAGCGCAAACTGATCGACATCGAAAACCACATTCGTGGAGCACTGCGGGCCTGTGGTTCGCTCGTCGGAGCCGTCGCCCGCGGTGCCTACGAGGCCCGCGTCCGCGAGCTGCTCGAGCGCAGCGATCCGATCTTAATTATGACCATCGAGGCCATGCTGGATGCGCGCCGAGCCATCCTAGAGGGATACGATCGGCTCCATCGTGCGCTGCTGCAGGTGGTCAAGCATGATGCTATCTGCCGACGCCTGATGACGGTTCCAGGCGTCGGTCCCGTTGCGGCCCTGTCGTTCAAGGTCGGCGTCGACGATCCCCGGCGCTTTACCAGATCGCGAACGGTCGGCGCGCATTTCGGCTTGGTGCCGAGGCGGCACCAGTCCGGCACGTCGATCGATTACGAAGGGCGCATCAGCAAACAGGGCGACGTAGCCGTGCGCGAAGCGCTTTGCGAGGCGGCCGCAAGCCTGCTTGCTGGGGGTCAGGAAATGGTCGGCATTGCGAGCGTGGGGCCTGCGGATCGCCAAACGATCGAGCATGTTGTGCGCAATCACCGCGGTCGCGCGGAAGCTCGCAAGCATTCTGCACCGAATGTGGATCAGCGAGACCGACTTGCACGTCGGATTCGGCGCCAGATCAAGCAGCGGCTGCGGTTGAGACCTGCACAGTAGCCGCGGTGCAGATAACGACGGATTAGCACTGGGTTTGCGCCCAGCACGTTGAGGAGGAGCGAAATTAGAGATCCGCGCGCGCGGTGAGCGTCCCCTGGCGGGGCCGCGAAACGGGGAATGTCCGCTATCTCTTGCCTGCTGCCGCCCTTCAGGGACGAGAGCGCCGGACTGCTTGGACAGCCCTGTTTACGAACCTGATGAAGAGCATGCGACGGCCCAAGTGCTGAACGCGAAGGAACGCATGGACCCCGCCTGGTGAAGGCACGTGGCGTACGCGGCTGTGGTGAAGTTGCACGTTGTTGGTGCAGGGAGTCGGTCATGGTTGGAGTTCGAAGAGTCGAAGAAAAGCGCAGGAATGAGTTGACGTTGCCCGCCCGATTAGGAAGGCGAGATAAAAGGGGCTCGCCGGTCGAACCGCAAGCCATTGGCATGGCTTGGGTTCTGGCGTGCCGGTCGGTCGGGGCGCGTGCCGCGCCTCGCATTTTTACGAATGCAATCAAAGGCGTTTTCGGCACTGTGCGTGCTTTTAATCGTTTGGAAGCCCCGTGAGCGTGGGCGATAGCGACCTGCGTATTCGGCCTGGGCGCATCCGCAATACCCGCTCGCCGAAGCAGAAGAGCTTCATCAACCAGGTGCTGCGGGCGGCAAAGAAGGCCGGGCACACCTCTGGTCAGTCTGCGGCTGGCAGGAGTTCCACGGCTTATGGCCGCTCGACGTTTGGCCGCGGCAGGCTTGCGTTCAGCCGCAGCCGGTTGTTCAGCCCGACGCGGCGCGTCGTGGTGAAGGCACGTGTTGTCCGGCACAAAGGACGAGCATTCCGCTCGGCGCCTCTGACGGCCCATCTTTCATATCTGAAGCGCGATGGCGTGACCCGAAGCGGTGAGCGTGCCGTGATGTTCGATGCCGGCAGTGACGGTGCCGATAGCGCGGCTTTCGCTGAACGATGCAAGGACGACCGGCATCATTTTAGGTTCATCGTCTCGCCTGAGGATGCCGGCGAGATGACCGACCTCAGGACTTTCACCTGCGACCTCACCAAGCAAATGGAGATTGATCTCGGCACGCGGCTCGATTGGGTTGCTGTCGATCATT
The DNA here is from genome assembly GCF_041262065.1 of Bradyrhizobium sp. USDA 327. Lineage (NCBI taxonomy): Bacteria > Pseudomonadati > Pseudomonadota > Alphaproteobacteria > Hyphomicrobiales > Nitrobacteraceae > Bradyrhizobium > Bradyrhizobium sp. USDA 327. Next base: position 24,522 of record NZ_JBGCCW010000001.1, read on the forward strand.
GGAATACCGACAATCCCCACGTCCATCTTCTCGTTCGGGGAGTAGACGAGGAAGGGGCAGATCTCGTGATCTCCCGCGACTACATCAGCCAGGGCCTGCGGTCACGCGCCGAGGAACTGGTCGCCATAGAACTGGGTCCAAAACCGGAGCACGAGATCCGCAATTCGCTGGAGAGGGAAGTCACGGCGGAACGATGGACGCGGCTAGATCGGGAGATCCGGTTGGCAGCCGATGAGACCGGCACTATCGATCTTCGCCCCGAGAACCCGAGCAAGTCCGATCCCGAGATCCGGCGCCTGATGATCGGTCGTCTTCAACATCTAGAGAGGATGGGCCTTGCTACCTCCGCTGCACCAGGCGAATGGATAGTCGGGCTCGAGGCCGAGCGCAGCTTGCGCGATCTCGGCATGCGCGGCGACATCATCAAGACCATGCACCGCGCCTTCACCGAGCGTGGGGAAGCGCGCGGCGTTGCCGACTTCGTCATTGAGAGTGGACGGCCGACGGCCCAGATTATCGGACGGCTGGTCGACCGCGGATTGCATGACGAACTGACCGGGGAGGCCTATGCCCTGATCGACGGAACAGACGGACGCGCTCACCACGTGCGCTTCCGAGGGCTCGAGGCGTTCGAATATGCACCGCCAATGGGCGGCATCGTCGAAGTCCGGAGTTTCGGTCCACCCGGCGATCCGCGCCCCACCGTGGTGCTCGCGGCCCGTTCCGATCTCGATCTTGGTGGTCAGGTCAAGGCAAGAGGGGCAACTTGGCTCGACCACAGGCTGGTCGAACGCGACCCCATGCCGCTTGCCATGGGTGGATTTGGCCGCGAGACCCGCGACGCCATGGAGGCCCGGACCGAGCATCTGATCCAGGAGGGCTTGGCGCGGCGGCAGGGCCAACGCATCACCCTGCAGCGAGACCTCCTGAAGACGTTGCGTCGACGCGAACTGGACGAGGTTGCCGCAAAAGTCTCGGCCGACATCGGCCTGCCTCATATGAACGCTGCCTCCGGGGAGCATGTGGCGGGCACGTATCGCCAGCGGCTGACGCTCACCTCGGGACGCTTCGCCATGATCGATAATGGTCTCGGCTTCCAGCTCGTGCCCTGGTCGCGCGAACTAGAAAAGAGGCTCGGCCAACACGTCACCGGGTTCGTGAAGGACGGCGGTGGTATTGAATGGGGCTTTGGTCGCAAGCGCGACCTCGGCCTCTAGCTATCTCACCAATTCAGTTGCGGAAGGACGCTCGGAATGTCCGGAACCAAAATACTCTGGGGGCAGGTGATCGTTGTCGGCCTGATCGTCTTGCTGGCCATCTGGGGAGCAACCGAGTGGACGGCCTGGCGACTTGGCTATCAGCCCGAGCTTGGGCGGCCCTGGTTCGAACTGTGGGGTTTCAAGATCTATTATCCGCCGATCTTCTTCTGGTGGTGGTTCGTCTACGATGCCTATGCGCCGCAGGTCTTTGTCGAGGGGGCCTTCATCGCAGCATCAGGGACCGTCGTTTCGATCGCGGTGGCGATCGGCATGTCGGTGTGGCGGGCGCGCGAGGCCAAGGACGTTGAGACTTATGGCTCGGCGCGCTGGGCTGATGCGGAAGAGGTTCGAGCGGCCGGGCTTCTCGGTCCGGATGGTGTGGTGCTTGGCAAGCTCGACCACGTTTACCTGCGCCATGACGGGCCGGAGCACGTCTTGTGCTTTGCCCCCACTCGGTCCGGTAAGGGTGTTGGCTTGGTCGTTCCTTCGTTGCTGGCCTGGCCGGGCTCGGCCATCGTGCACGACATCAAAGGTGAGAATTGGCAACTGACGGCCGGTTTTCGCTCGCGGCATGGTCGAGTTCTCTTGTTCGACCCAACCAATCCAAAGTCCACTGCGTACAATCCGCTGCTCGAGGTGCGGCGCGGGGAATGGGAGGTTCGTGACGTCCAGAACGTCGCCGATGTCCTGGTCGACCCCGAGGGCTCGCTCGACAAGCGGAACCATTGGGAGAAGACCAGTCATTCGCTCCTGGTCGGCGCCATACTCCATGTTCTCTATGCCGAGGCAGACAAGACCTTGGCTGGCGTCGCAGCTTTCCTGTCCGATCCGAAGCGGCCGATCGAGGCGACGCTGAAGGCGATGATGACCACCGCGCATCTTGACGCGAAGGGCTCCCATCCCGTGGTCGCCTCGACGGCGCGTGAACTCCTCAACAAATCCGAGAATGAGCGGTCGGGCGTTCTGTCCACCGCGATGTCGTTCCTAGGTCTTTACCGCGATCCCGTCGTAGCCCAGGTGACCTGCCGCTGCGACTGGAGGATAGCCGATCTGATCGCAAACAGCCGCCCTACGACGCTTTACCTCGTGGTGCCACCCTCCGATATCTCGCGGACCAAGCCTTTGATCCGCCTGGTGCTAAACCAGATCGGCAGGCGGCTGACCGAAGATCTGCACGCCCGCGACCGCCGGCATCGAGTCCTGATGATGCTCGACGAGTTCCCGGCGCTGGGACGTCTTGATTTCTTCGAGTCCGCGCTCGCCTTCATGGCGGGGTACGGCATCAAGAGCTTCTTGATCGCGCAATCGCTCAATCAGATCGAGAAGGCCTATGGGCCCAACAATGCGATTCTCGACAATTGTCACGTGCGCGTCAGCTTCGCGACAAATGACGAGCGGACCGCCAAGCGGGTGTCCGACGCGTTGGGTACGGCGACGGAGATGCGTGCGATGAAGAACTATGCCGGTCACAGGTTGAACCCCTGGCTTGGACACCTGATGGTCTCGCGCCAGGAGACGGCGAGACCGCTGCTAACCCCGGGCGAGGTCATGCAGCTATCGCCGATGGACGAGATTGTTATGGTAGCGGGCACACCGCCGATCCGGGCGAAGAAGGTTCGCTATTATGAGGATCGGCGGCTTACCGAGCGGATCTTGCCACCGCCCGATCCGACGGTATCCGGTCCATCATCAGGAACGGACGGATGGTCAACGCTTGAAACGCTGAAGCCTGCGCCGCATCCAACCGACAGGGGGCAAGCAGAGGAAGACGCCGCGAACAGTGGTCTCCGTCGCGAGCCCGAACTCCCCGATCACGTCGCGATAGCCAAGGAAACAACCGAGCCGGCCCCAGCCGAGGAATTCGCCGTGGTTCTTGACGACGATGAGGACGCGGTCCGCCAATCTCGACTGCTTCGTCAGCAGATGCGTGGCGCCGCCCGCCAGGTTGCCATGGATCCGAATGACGGCATGGAGCTCTGAGGCAATATGCGCGATCGGATGAACGTCTATTTCCCGCCCGAGCTTCTGAAACAGATCTCGGACCTCGCGGATCGCAAAAACCTTTCCCGGTCTGCGATCGTGGAGGCAGCCGTTGCCTCGTTTTTGTCACCGGACGGAGCGGACAGGCGAGAGGCAGCGTTTACCCGTCGTCTCGATCGCCTCTCGCGACAAATGCAGCGGATGGAGCGTGATATCGGTCTAACGGCAGAGACCTTGGCCCTATTCATCCGCTTCTGGCTGACAATAACGCCGCCATTGCCCAATGACGCGCAGACGGCCGCCCAGGCAAAGGGTCGGGAGCGCTTTGAAGGATTTGTCGAGGTGCTCGGGCGCCGTTTGCAGAAAGGGCAAAGCTTTCTGCGCGAGATTCCAGAAGATATCCGCCGCCAGGAAGCGGCCGAAGAATCTTGATTGAACCATGTAGCAAGACCGTTTCGCCGGTCCCTTCTTTTTCTTCGCTAACCTACGCCCGCAGCGATTTAGCTGAACTGACGAAAAGCTGGTCGCGCTATCGGCTCGTACGAGCTGACAGCAAGAGGGGCCAGCATGCAGATTTCAGGGGCATGGCGCCTCACAGCGCGCGTATTTCTCCCGTTTGCGGTTGGATACTATCTTTCGTATCTGTTTCGAACGATCAACGCTTTGATCGCCAGTCATCTCAGCTCGGATGCTGGGCTTGGGCCTGCCGACCTCGGGTTGCTTACCTCGGTCTATTTCCTCGTCTTTGCGGCGGCGCAGATCCCCGTCGGCATATTGTTGGACCGCTTTGGTCCGCGGCGCGTCCAGAGTGCTCTGCTCTTGCTCGCAGCAGTGGGCGCCGGACTCTTCGCGGTATCGAGCGGTTTCCCGTCACTCTTGATAGCGCGTGCAATGATCGGGCTTGGTGTCGCGGCGGCGCTGACGGCCGGACTGAAGTCCATCATCCTCTGGTTCCCTAGCGAACGCGTCGTTTTGCTTAACGGCTACATGATTATGCTGGGGTCGCTAGGAGCGGTAACGGCTACGGCTCCTGTCGAATACCTGCTCGCTTGGATGGGCTGGCGGCTGCTCTTTGGGATCCTGGCAGTCGCTACCGGTGCGACGGCCATTCTCATCTATGTCGCGGTGCCCGAACGAGGCATTGTTCCATCAACGGCGCGCGCCACCCTTGGCTCCGTTTTCAGCGATCGGCGCTTCTGGCGAATGGCCCCACTGTCGGCGACTTGTGTTGGATCGGCTTGGTCTCTGCAGGGACTGTGGGCATCACCGTGGCTGACCGACGTGGAGGGGCTTGATCGCGCAAGTCTCGTAAGACAGCTGTTCACCATGTCGATCGTCTTGAGCTTCGGCGCGTTGTTGTTCGGGATGACTGTCCATTACGTCAAACGAAGGGGAATAGGGGCGGAGACGGTACTGGCGACGGTTGCGGTGCTCTTTTTCGCAGCCGAGCTAGCTTTGATCCTGCGAGTGCCTGTGCCGTCCATCTTGCCCTGGTCTGTTGTCGCAATTGCCGGAACGGCAACCGTGGTCAGCTTCGCGGTAATAGTAGATTACTTTCCGCCGGCGCTTGCCGGTCGTGCCAACGGCGCCTTGAACGTCTTGCACTTTGGTTGGGCGTTTCTGGCACAATGCGGGACAGGTCTTATCTTGGAGCAATGGCCCGCGAATGATGGCCATAGGGCCGTCCATGCCTATCAAGTAGCGTTCGGCGTCAACGTAGCAGTGCAGATCGCGGCGTTGATCTGGTTCATGCTGCCTTGGCGCCGATCTATCGTTTCCTGGATGAGTTCACTCCTATTCTTCAAGCCGGCTGATGTTTCGTACGTTGTCGAGTCGTATGAGGATTCGGTCTTACTCGTGCCCGCGGATGACGATGCGGAGTGGTGAGCGGTAGCTCGCCGAGTACGATACGAATGAGTAGACCTCAAACATCAGTTTTCAGTGTTTCTTTTTCTACGCCAGTCTACGATCACTGAAGCCGCTTGTTGCGCCAAGTCCGTGGGGCCTTTTTTAATGATCCCCATCTGAGGGCGCCCTTTGGGTGCCCTCATTCGGTGGGGCGAACGATGGCAATCCATTCTATTCAATCAGACGCGAGCTCGCGCGGTGCGCGAATGCTGCGCAGCGCGCTTGGGGCCGCGATTGCCGGCTATCTCGAAGACGAAGCGATCATCGAGGTGATGCTCAACCCGGATGGCCGGCTATGGATCGACCGGCTGTCGAATGGCCTCATGGACACAGGCGAAACTCTGTCCGCTGCCGATGGCGAGCGCATTGTTCGCCTAGTCGCGCATCACGTCGGTGCCGAGGTGCATGCCGGTTCGCCACGGGTCTCGGCCGAATTGCCTGGGACCGGCGAGCGCTTCGAAGGTTTCTTGCCTCCGGTCGTTGCAGCACCGGCCTTTGCTATCCGTAAGCCCGCCGTCGCCGTGTTTACGCTCGACGACTACGTCGTAAGGCGCATCATGACCTCGGAGCAGGCCAAGATCCTGAGGGGCGCGGTCGACGCACGGAAGAACATCCTCGTCGCCGGCGGAACATCGACCGGCAAGACAACCTTGACGAACGCGCTCCTGGCCGAGGTCGCGAAGAGCTCCGATCGGGTCGTGCTGATCGAAGATACGCGCGAGCTACAGTGCAGGGCGCCCAATCTCGTTGCGCTTCGGACCAAGGACGGTGTGGCCACACTGTCGGATCTTGTTCGCTCGGCCCTCCGACTGCGTCCTGATCGCATCCCGATCGGCGAAGTCCGAGGTGCCGAAGCACTCGACCTCCTCAAGGCCTGGGGCACCGGCCATCCCGGCGGCATCGGTACCATTCATGCGGGGACGGCGCTCGGCGCGCTGCGACGGCTCGAGCAGCTCATCCAGGAAGCCGTCATCTCGGTTCCGCGCGCCTTGATCGCCGAGACCATCGACCTCGTCGCCGTGCTGGCGGGACGCGGCGCCGACCGCCGCCTCGCCGAACTCGCCACCGTCTCATGCCTCGGTGCCACGGGCGACTACAGCATTTCAACAGCAGGAGACTGACATGCGTCAGCAATTTCGCTTTCTTCGAGGTGCATCGTTGGCCGCTTTCGGCACGGTGCTTTTGGCGTCGGCATCGGCGTGGGCGGCTGGCTCGAACATGCCGTGGGAGCAGCCACTCAATCAGATTCTGCAGTCGGTTGAAGGTCCAGTCGCCAAGATCATCGCCGTCATCATCATCGTCGTGACCGGGCTCACGCTCGCGTTCGGGGACTCGTCAGGTGGTTTCCGCAGGCTGATCCAGATCGTGTTTGGTCTGTCGATCGCGTTTGCCGCCTCGAGCTTCTTCCTGTCGTTCTTCTCCTTCGGCGGCGGCGTGGTGATCTGATGGATGAACCGGTCAAAGGCTTTTTGGTGCCCGTTCACCGCGCGCTTACTGAGCCAATCCTGATGGGCGGCGCGCCGCGGTCGGTTGCGATCGTGAACGGCACGCTTGCGGCAGCCCTTGGGCTCGGACTTCGGCTCTGGATCGCCGGTCTCGTCCTCTGGTTCATCGGCCACATGGCCGCCGTCTGGGCCGCCAAGCGCGACGCTGCCTTTGTCGATGTGGTGCGCCGGCATCTGCGCATCCCCAGCCATCTCAACGCCTGAGCTCATGTCCATGATGAACCTTGCCGAATATCGCCATTCTAATGCTCGTCTCGCCGACTTTCTGCCTTGGGCCGCCTTGGTCGACGAGGGAATCATCCTGAACAAGGACGGCTCGTTCCAACGAACCGCGAAATTCCGCGGCCCCGATCTCGATAGCGCAGTGCCGGCTGAACTTGTCGCCGTCGCCGGCCGTTTGAACAACGCCGTGCGTCGCCTGGGATCGGGTTGGGCCGTGTTCGTTGAGGCGCAACGTCACTTTGCGGGGGCGTACCCGCCTAACTCCTTTCCGGACGTCGCGTCCGCGCTGGTCGACGCGGAACGCAGGGCTCAGTTCGAAGAGGCAGGTGCCCATTACGAGTCCAGCTACTTCCTGACCTTCCTCTATCTGCCTCCGGAGGAGGGAGCGGCTATGGCGGAGAGATTGCTCTATGAAGGTCGCGACCGCACCGTTGGAGCAGATGCCCGGGAGGTGCTGCGCGGATTTATCGACCAAACCAACCGCGTGCTCGGCCTGCTTGAAGGGTTCATGCCGGAATGCACCTGGCTCGATGATCAGGACACGCTGACTTATCTGCACTCGACGATCTCGACCAAGCGTCATCGAGTTCGAGCACCTGAGATTCCCATGTACATCGATGCTCTGCTGGCCGACCAGCCGCTGACCGGCGGACTCGAGCCGATGTTGGGCTCAGCCAATCTTCGGGTCCTGACAATCGTCGGCTTTCCTGGCGCGACGACCCCGGGAATCCTGGACGACCTGAATCGCCTGGCGTTTTCGTATCGCTGGTCGACCCGCGCGATCATGCTCGACAAGACCGATGCCACCAAGCTGCTGACAAAGATTCGGCGGCAGTGGTTCGCCAAGCGAAAGTCGATTGGCGCCATCCTCAAGGAGGTCATGACGAACGAGGTGTCGGCGCTGCTCGATACCGACGCCCACAACAAGGCGCTTGATGCCGATGCGGCGTTGCAGGAACTGGGGTCCGACCAGATCGGACAAGCCTTTGTCACGGCGACCATCACTGTCTGGGACCGCGATCCTAATGCCGCCGATGAAAAGCTCCGCCTGGTCGAGAAGGTCATTCAGGGGCGCGATTTCACCTGCATGATCGAGACGGTGAACGCCGTCGAAGCCTGGCTCAGCAGTCTGCCGGGGCATGTCTATGCGAATGTGAGGCAGCCACCGGTATCGACACTCAACCTCGCCCATATGATTCCGATGTCGGCCGTCTGGGCGGGCGAAGGCAGGGACCTGCATTTCAGGGGCCCGCCGCTCCTGTTTGGTAAGACCGAGGGATCAACGCCGTTCCGGTTTTCGCTCCACGTCGGAGATGTCGGCCATACCCTTGTGGTGGGACCGACCGGTGCCGGAAAGTCGGTGTTGCTCGCTCTGATGGCGCTGCAATTCCGGCGCTATCCGAACTCGCAGGTCTTTGCGTTTGATTTCGGCGGTTCGATCCGGGCGGCCGCGCTCGCCATGGGCGGCGACTGGCATGATCTCGGCGGTGCGCTGTCTGAAGGGGACGAAAACCCCGTCGCGCTGCAACCTTTGGCCTGGATCGACGATTCCGCCGAGCGCGGATGGGCCACGGAATGGATCTGCGCGATCCTGGCGCGGGAAAAGGTCGAGATCACGCCGGAGGTCAAGGATCATCTGTGGTCGGCGCTCACCTCTCTCGCTTCGGCGCCGAGGGAGGAGCGCACCCTCACGGGCCTCTCGGTCTTGCTGCAATCCAATTCCCTGAAAAGGGCCCTGCAGCCCTATTGCCTGGGCGGTCCCTCCGGGCGCCGGCTTGACGCCGAATTCGAGCGCCTTGGCGAAGCTTCGGTTCAGGCGTTTGAGACTGAAGGGTTGATCGGAACGAGCGCTGCCCCAGCGGTTCTGGCTTACCTCTTTCATCGGATCGGAGACCGTCTCGACGGCCGGCCGACACTTCTCATTGTCGACGAAGGCTGGCTTGCCCTCGACGATGAAGATTTTGCCGGTCAACTCCGGGAATGGCTGAAGACGCTCCGGAAGAAGAATGCGTCCGTCATCTTCGCCACCCAGTCACTGTCGGACATCGATGGCTCCGCGATCGCGCCAGCGATCATCGAAAGCTGCCCAACGCGCCTGCTGCTGCCGAACGAACGGGCGATCGAACCCCAGATCACCACGATCTACCGCCGCTTCGGACTCAATGATCGCCAAATCGAACTTCTGAGCCGAGCAACGCCAAAGCGCGACTACTACTGCCAGTCGCGTCGGGGCAATCGGATGTTCGAACTTGGGCTCGGTGAAGTCGCGCTCGCCTTTACCGCAGCCTCTTCCAAGGCAGACCAAGCCGCGATCACGCAACTCCTCGCCGAACATGGACCTGACGGCTTCGTGCCGGCCTGGCTCCGGCACCGCGGTGTCGCCTGGGCCCTAGACGTCATCCCCAATCTCGTCAATCTGGAGAAATCCCTATGAGGCATCTTGGCCTATTGGCGGCCGCTGCCACGGTCGCGCTGATGCTCAGCGTCACGGTGTCCGCGCGAGCGCAGTGGATCGTCTTTGATCCCAACAACTACGTGCAGAACGTCCTAACAGCTGCGCGGGAGCTCCAGCAGATCAATAATCAGATCACCTCGTTGCAGAACGAGGCGCAGATGCTGATCAATCAGGCGAAAAACCTAGCAAACCTGCCGTACTCGTCGCTGCAGCAACTGCAATCCTCGATCCAGCGGACTCAGCAATTACTGGCCCAGGCCCAGCGCATCGCCTATGACGTCCAGCAGATCGATCGCGCGTTTTCGACGAGCTATGCGCCAGCTACAGTCAGCCAGTCGAACCAGTTGCTGATCTTCAACGCCCAAACACGTTGGCAGAATTCCTATGCGGCAACGCAAGACGCGCTGCGAGTTCAGGCGGGCATCGTTGGCAATCTCGACACCAATCGCATCCAGACGTCCGCGCTCGTAGCGTCTAGCCAAGGCGCAAGCGGCGCTCTGCAGGCAACCCAAGCTGGCAATCAGATTCTGGCATTGAACGCGCAGCAACTCGCCGACCTCACCGCTGTCGTGACGGCGCAGGGCAGGGCGCAGAGCCTCGAAGCGGCTCAGCGCGGCTCGGCTCAGGATCAAGGACGAGAGCAACTCAGGCGATTCCTGACGCCAGGAGAGGGCTATCAATCCTTCAACGTGCAGATGTTCCACTGATGACCGACCTAAAGGCATTCAAGGCGCTGTCGCTGCTTACGACAATCGGCCTAGTGGCCGTCGCTGCCTGCACGATTCAGCTTCGTGGTGGTGTCGAGTCGCCCGCGCCGCCGAAAGCGGAGCAGATGACAGACGCAACCAGCTCAGACCTCGCGCGCTGCCGCAGCGTCGCTGCGGAGCAAGCAGAGGGTTTTGAGCGTTGCAAGCAAGTTTGGGCCGAAAACCGCCGTCGCTTCTTTGGCAAGAAAGACCGTGCCGCAACTCCTGTTCACGACGCTTCCGCCCCCGGCGTGGCGCTCGCTCCAAAGGATCAAAGCCGGATCCCGCAGGGATATCCGAACCTGGTGACACCTGAGGCAAGCAAGCCATGACTGGTACGGGGATCATTGACCAGTTCCTGGAAACGTTCACGCGTTACATCGACAACGGCTTTGGGCTGCTGGGGAGCGATGTCGGATATCTCGCAACGACCCTTGCTGCGATCGACATTACGCTCGCAGCGTTGTTCTGGAGTTGGGGAACTGATGAGGACATCACCGCGCGTCTCGTCAAGAAGACGCTCTTCGTAGGGGTCTTCGCCTACCTCATCGGTAACTGGAACAGTCTGGCGCGCATCGTCTTCGAGAGCTTTGCCGGTCTTGGCCTGAAAGCATCAGGCGCAAGCCTCTCCGCATCGGATTTCCTGAGACCTGGAAAGATCGCTCAAGTCGGACTTGATGCCGGCCGACCGCTCCTCGATTCGATCTCCAACCTGATGGGCTACATCAGCTTTTTCGAAAATTTCGTCCAGATCGTGGTTCTTCTGTTCGCGTGGGTCGTGGTGCTGCTCGCCTTCTTCATTTTGGCGATCCAGCTCTTCGTCACCCTGATCGAGTTCAAGCTCACGACACTGGCCGGGTTCGTGCTCATTCCCTTTGGCTTGTTTGGCAAGACCACCTTCGCGGCGGAGCGCGTTCTGGGCAACGTCATATCTTCCGGCATTAAGATCCTGGTCCTGGCCGTCATCGTCGGCATCGGCTCCACCCTGTTCTCGCAGTTCACCGCAGGTTTCGGCGGTGCACAGCCAACCATCGAAAACGCGATGACGCTGGTGCTCGCGGCGCTTTCCTTGCTGGGCCTCGGTATCTTCGGTCCGGGTATCGCAAACGGCCTGGTGTCGGGCGGCCCCCAACTCGGCGCCGGCGCCACGATTGGAACAGGCCTTGCTGCTGGCGGCATTGTTGCGGCTGGCGCGGGACTTGCCGCTGGCGGTGCCGGTCTCGCTGGTGGTGCGATTGCTGGCGGCGCGCGCGGTGGCGGCGCTGTCATCAGCGGAGCAACAGCCGCCTATCGAAGCGGCGGCCTTGCCGGCGTCGCGGAGGCTGGCGCTTCGGCTGCGACGAGTCCTTTGCGTCGAGCAGCGGCCGCCTTCGGAGGTAGTCAAGCGGGCGAGCAGGGCGCGAGCGCACCGGCCGAAGGGCAGCCCGATTGGGCTCGCCGCATGAAGCGTGCTCAGACCATCCGGCATGGTGCCTCGGCCGCTGGCCACGCCGTCCGCTCGGGCGATCATGGTGGTAGCGGTTCCTCCGTCGATTTGTCCGAGGGAGAACGTTGAGACGCACCCCGCATCTCTGCCGCACACCAGCGCCTCAAACCCTTCCATCGCACGACTTGAAACCGATCACTCGATATCAGGGGCAACCATCGATGTTCAAACGGCCATCAGTTCACTACGGGCGCATGCCCGAGCCGATTACGCCTTATCAAAAGGCCGCGCAGGTTTGGGACGAACGCATTGGATCAGCGCGCGTGCAAGCCAAGAGCTGGCGCCTGATGGCTTTTGGCTGCCTGATGCTGTCAGCCGGTCTCGCAGGTGGCCTTGTCTGGCAATCGAGTCAGGGCTCGATCACGCCGTGGGTGGTCGAAGTCGATCATCTCGGTCAGGCTCAGCGGATTGCGCCGGCTAACATTGAATATCAGCCCACTGATGCGCAGATCGCTTATCATCTGGCACGCTTTATCGAGGATGTCAGAGGCCTACCGGCCGACGGGATCGTTCTGCGCCAAAACTGGCTGCGGGCCTATGATTTTACGACTGATCGCGGCGCCGCTGCGCTCAACGACTACGCGCGCAGCAACGACCCCTTTGCCAAGCTGGGTAAGGCGCAAATCTCTGTCGAGGTCTCGAGCGTCATTCGTGCGTCGTCGGAAAGCTTTCGGGTCGCATGGACCCAGCGCATCTACGACAATGGCGCCTTGAACTCGACCGAGCGCTGGACTGCAATTCTTACAATCGTGATCGAGACGCCGCGCGAAGCCGAGCGCCTACGCAAGAATCCTCTTGGCGTCTATGTCCGCGCCATCAACTGGTCAAAGGAGTTGGGTCAGTGACCAAGACGCCGTCTGACGTTCATTCGAAATGTTCCATTCAGCAAAACGGACTCAATTCGACTTGGCGCGGGTTCGTGAGCGCGAAGCGTGCACTTCTGTCCGCTCTTATGCTTTGCTCGTCCGTGCTCGGTGGGTGCGCGACATACATTCCGCCGGAGATCAGCTATGACACTGAAGTTCCTCCGCTGCCGGCGACGCCCGTGGCTCTCGACGACAGATTGCGACCGCTTCACGTTCCGCCGCTCTGGAAGCCGGCTCTCGGAGGCAAGTCGGCCGGGAAGGAAGAGGTCGAACCGGTGAGCCGGGTTGAGACGGCAAACAATGCGGCCAGGGTCGAACCGCGCAAGCGGGGGTATTTCAATGCGGCGCAAATCTACGCCTACAGTCCCGGGGCTCTCTATCAGATTTACGCCGCGCCGGGGCAGATCACAGATATCGCGCTCGAGGAGGGAGAACAGTTGACGGGATCAGGGCCGATCGCGGCCGGAGATACTGTACGCTGGGTCGTGGGCGATACCGAGAGCGGCAGCGGCGATACACGGCGCGTCCATGTCTTGGTCAAGCCGACCCGAGCTTCGATCGAAACCAACCTAGTGGTCAACACTGACCGGCGCACCTACCTGATCGAACTCCGATCCCGCGAACGGCCATACATGCCGTCTGTTGCCTGGTACTATCCTGAAACCGCACGGGAACGATGGCGTTCGGTCGCTCTGAAACCCGCTCTTCCGAACCCGGCGCAGCGCATCTCCCGCTATGCCATCGAAGGGGACAGTCCTCCCTGGCGACCGCTCGCCGCATATGACGATGGCCGCAAGGTCTATGTCGAATTCCCGCAAGGCATCGTGCAGGGCGAGATGCCTCCGCTCTTTGTCATCGGTCCAGACGGCAAGACCGAACTCGTCAACTATCGCGCTGACGGCAATGTATTGATCGTCGATCGGCTGTTTGCTGCCGCCGAACTGCGGCTTGGTGGTGAGCACCAGAAGAAGGTCAGGATTGTCAGAACCGGCGGGAGGCCGTCGTCATGAACTCTCGGAATGTAAACGAGCAAGCTATTCCGCCGGAGACACAAGTGGAGCCATCCGAGAGCTTCCGCTTGAGAGCAGAGCACACGCGCGTGACGCGGTTGTCGCGGAAGGTCTTGGCCGGCGGGAGCGCGGTTGCCCTGCTTGTCATCGGCGGAGCGGTGCTGTGGTCGCTGCAGAACAATCGCTCCCGCAATCAAGCGGCCGATGAGCTTTACAGTACCGACCACCACAATGTTGCCGACGGTATTACGACGCTGCCGAAGGACTATGCTGGCGTTCCGCGCCAGCCAATCCCGCAGCTTGGTCCGCCGCTTCCCGGCGACCTCGGTCGACCAATACTTGCTGCTCAAGGCCAGTCGCCGACGATCGGCACTGATCCAGACCAGCAGCGCCGGGATCAAGAGACTGAGGCAGCCCGCATCAGCCATTTGTTCGCTGCGACCAATGAAGGAGCGCGTCCGCCCACCGCTGCGGCGGTTGGAGGCGACCGCCTCGCATCACCAAGCGCAACGAGCACTGGCGAGGATAGATCTGCGCAAAACGGCCAGGACCGCAAGCTTGCCTTCGTGAATGCCTCCGTGGACCGTCGCATGGTAAGCCCTGACCGTGTCATCAGGCCCGCTTCACCATACATCGTGCAGGCCGGGACGGTGATTCCAGGGGCGCTGATCACCGGGATCCGATCGGACCTGCCAGGCCAAATTACCGCGCAGGTAACCGAGAATGTTTTTGACACGCCGACCGGTCGCTTTCTGCTCGTGCCTCAGGGAGCGCGTCTAATCGGCATCTACGACAGCCAGGTCACTTTCGGCCAGTCTCGCGTTCTGCTCGTCTGGACCCGGCTAATCATGCCGAATGGACGTTCTATAGTTCTCGAGCGGCAGCCTGGCGCTGACACCGCTGGCTATGCTGGCCTAGAAGACCAGGTGGACAATCACTGGGGCGAACTCTTCAAGGCTGCGGCACTATCGACGTTTCTCGCCGTCGGAACGGAACTGGGTGCCGGCTCGGACACTAACAGCAACGACAGCGCAATTATCCAGGCGTTGCGTCACGGCGCCTCGGACTCTCTAAACCAAACTGGACAGCAGGTAGTTCGGCGCGGTCTCAATATCCAGCCCACGCTGACGGTACGTCCTGGCTTCCCGATCCGCGTGATCGTGAATCGCGATCTGATCCTTCAGCCTTACGCGAGGTAGATGTTGTGTCGAAGTTGAAAATTGCTGCCGTTCCAGATGACAAACCGGTAAAGATCACTGCGGAGCTACCCGCAAGCGTACATCGCGATCTGCTTGCTTATGCGGATTTACTATCCGCCCAAAGTGGACAGATGGTTGACCCAGCGAAGCTTATCTCGCCCATGCTCTTCAAGTTCATGGCAACCGACCGCGGCTTCCTGAAGTCGCGGCGGCAGACTCGGCGGCTCGTAGAGAACGGATAGAGCTTCGCTAGATGACGTCATGGTCCCGGTCGCATCATCGTATGGCCAGTGTTGAAAAATGAGCTTCAGGCGACTGGCGGTAGTCGGGCCCTCTTCGTCGCGGCTCTATCATTCATGGCACAAAAACGGTCATATTCGTTGGATCAGATGAAAGACGAAACGCGTAGCTTAATCGCCAACGCCGCTGTAACAGCTCGGATCTTAGACTGGCCACCCGCAACAAGGTCTGGTACGGCGCATCGGCGCCGACGAAGTCGATAAGCGATTGGAGCGTCTCGCCGACATCCTCGTCGACTGCGTTGCCCACGGCGCCTCAGTCAGCTTTTTTGCCAGCGCTATCTCGACGACGTGCGTTGGCGTATTTGCGTAGCTTCGCAGCTCTTGGGCCGTCAGCGGGCAGCCGGCCGGGGCGACTTGCCGCTGAGCTAGGGCAACGGCTGTTCCTTCAGGTCGCCGTCGATCATGCGTTCGATGGTGGCTTCGTCGCAGCGCCGGTAATGTGGGTAGGCGCGCAGCATGTCGCTTCAGCGCGCCAGCGAACCGGCCGCGTACAAACCCGTGGCTTTCGATGCGGGTCACGGTGGTCTTGCCGCCCCGATAAGGCCCTTGAGGCCGATAACGATCATGGATAGAGGCTCCGATTGGGAGCCATACGGTCTCAATTGGTATAGATGCTTTCGAGCGTGTTTCGGTCGCACTTGGCGCCGCCCGATGACGAACGGACGAAGACATCAATTTCAGGCTCAAAAATAGCCGACCGGATTTTTTTCCTGAGCAGGCCCACCCCTGGGTTCCACGCCGATCCGAGAACAGAAAGTGCCTTTTGAAATTTTATATCTAGCAAAGTCGAGTGGTCGCGGGTCACCCGCGTAGGGGGGCCCGGAAGGACCCGCCGCTGCAAGAAGTTCGAGACCCGCGAAGGGGTAGAGATGCACTTCGTCGGACCGAGGGGGGACGCCATCTTTCCCAATGAAGACGCCATCGTGCACCTCAACTGCGGATCATGCTCGAACAGAACGAGGAAAGAGCTGGCCCCGGTTGTTTGGACAGCGCCCCGCTGGATTTAAGTGGATTCCTGCCGGGTTATGCTGAACGCGGGGCTTTACGATTTTGTCGTTGCGTCGGGAGGGCGTAGCCCGACCAGAGCGACGACAAAATCGTCGGCGACGGTCATGCGGCCATCACCATAGCTTGCGTGCCGAAGTAAGCCTCGTCGGGCGTGCGCCCGTCAAGGCTCGAGTGAGGGCGTCCCTGATTGTAGAAGGCCAGATACTTGGCAATTGACGCTCGCGCCTCGGACACGCTGTCGTAGGCGCGGAGATAAACTTCTTCGTATTTGACCGTGCGCCAGAGCCGCTCGACAAACACGTTGTCGCGCCAGGCGCCCTTGCCATCCATGCTGATGGCGATCTTCGCGTCCAGCAGCACATCGGTGAACTCGAGGCTGGTGAACTGGCTGCCCTGGTCCGTGTTGAAAATCGCGGGCCTGCCGTGCTTCGCCAACGCCTCCTGGACCGCTTCGACGCAGAAGGCCGCCTCCATTGTGATCGAGACGCGATGGGCCAGGACCCGTCGGCTGAACACATCGACGACCGCCGCGAGATAGACGAAGCCACGCCGCATCGGAATGTAGGTGATGTCCATTGCCCACGCATGGTCGGGCCGCTCGATCTTCAATCCGCGCAACAGGTACGGGTAGATCTTGTGACCCGGAGCCGGCTTGCTCGTGTTCGGGCGACGATAGACCGCCTCGATCCCCATGCGCTTCATCAGCGTCGCGATGTGGCGGCGACCGGCGTATACCCCCTCCCGCCGCAGCAACGATCGCAGCATACGCGCTCCCGCGAAGGGATAATCGAGATGCAGCTCATCGAGCCGACGCATCAAGGCAAGGTCCTCGGCCGAAACTGGCCGAGGTTCATAGTAGACCGTGCTGCGAGCCAGCTTCAGGACCTTCGCCTGGCGCACGATAGAAAGATCATGACCGCGGTCGATCATCGCTTTGCGCTCAGCAGGCCCGCCTTGGTGAGCGCGCCGGACAAAAAATCGTTTTCCAACGCCAGCTCGCCGATCTTGGCATGCAACGCCTTCAAATCGACCGGCGTCTCGGCCGATGTCTTGTCATGCCCAAACACGCCGGCGGCGCCTTCCAGGAGCTGGTTTTTCCAGATCGTGATCTGGTTCGGATGAACATCAAACAGTTGCGCCAGCTCCGCCAGTGTCTTGTCTCCTTTGACCGCAGCCAAAGCAACCTTCGCCTTGAATGCCGGAGAATGCGTCCGGCGGCTCTTCTTCGTCATCTTCGCTCCTGATTCGCAGCAAGAATCCTCGCCGCTGTCAGGCAGAAAATCCACTCAAGCTACTGTCCGAATTTGCGGGGCCAGCTCTGGGAGCCACCGATTTTGGTAGGTGCCCCTTGGTACTTCTCGAAGATACAACTTTGTAGCCCTTTAGAATTGGAGCCTCTTGGGAGCAAAGGTGGCCAGCCCCAGTCTTTGCGACCGGGTTGGCCACCAGCGCTCGCGACATCATGCCCACAGGGCAGCTACAGGCCAACGAATGCATATATTCGAGCGGCATATTACGTCCTTGCGGCCGCAAGCGCTTGCGGTGCTTGCAGCCAATCGGGTCCGCGCCCCCCATCGGTCTCTGGGACTATCAGATCGCAGGGCGGCCACATTTAACGTCGACGAAGTTCTGGCGATGCTGGCCATACTCGATTGCGTGGAACCCAACCTGCGGCCGAAAAGCGCGACAGATCGCTGCGCGCATACGCGCGCCTCTAGAGGGGCCGCATGGGGGGGCAACCAGTTCGGGTAGGATGTCTGTGAGACCATGAGGTGTGAGCTTTCAGTAGGTTGTCCATCCGGTCCTGAACGAGGAAGCAACCTGCCGAAGCTTTAGCCTACCCCTTAAGGATCGGATGAACGCCCCCAAGAATGCGCCATTGACGCCGAAAGGCCATGGCGCCAATCTTGATCGAGGCTGGCCTAACGAAGGCTGCAGTGCGCTGCAACTCGCCGTTTTCGGCGAGGACGGTCGCCAAGTTTAAGCGTTCGGCGAGGAAGGAGTGGATGGACCGTGATCGCTCCACAAGACCTCTTTTATCCAAGCCAAATCCTGCCTTCCCATGCGCAGAAGCCGGAACGTTGGGACGACAGCGCCACAGGTCAAACAGATCTCAATCGAGGCCGGTAGTGTCGCCGGCGACCTTCAGCCCTATCCGGCGCCGGCTGGGATTAAACCGATTGCGCAACCTGGGCCCGGCTGAGCCGGAGCGACGCTATGAACGTGAGCATTCCGGCGGACCCGATCCGGGTCGGTATCAAAAAGCTCGGCAAGGTGACCATATAGGCCAGCGGTTAATGGACCGGACAGGACAGAGCAGCCTGCGGGGGAGGACTGCCGAGACGGACGCCTCGGTCTCAAGCACATCGGTACAAAACTCTATAGGAGCTCTTTACCGATCAATCGGCTCAGAAATACAATCTGTTGCATGCCGCCTTATGCTCACCTCGGTGGATTTAACACTGGAAAAAATCGATGCATCAAAAGTGCGCTGTAGAAGTAAACCCGATCGGTCCGACGCGACAGCCGGCCCGCGAATCGGCCGAAGCCGAACACGCCCGCAAGACCTACAGCAAGCGAAGGAAGCCTTCTGGCGTTGATGACGCAACCAAAAGGAATTTTCACCATCTGCGGGTGATTTCCGAGAGGGTCTTTCCTTTCTTCTTGGCGGGTCGACAGATTTCTTCCGCTCTCACAGGGAAGTCGCGGGTGCGCAAAACACTTGGCGAGAAAAGTAGTCGCTG
Organism: Bradyrhizobium sp. USDA 327; assembly: GCF_041262065.1. Classification (NCBI taxonomy): domain Bacteria; kingdom Pseudomonadati; phylum Pseudomonadota; class Alphaproteobacteria; order Hyphomicrobiales; family Nitrobacteraceae; genus Bradyrhizobium; species Bradyrhizobium sp. USDA 327. The sequence goes on from NZ_JBGCCW010000001.1 coordinate 43,212, forward strand.
CGAAGGATGTGCTGGAGGCCAATCTTCATTGTCGCGGTTCCGCCACCCTCGATCCACATCCTTATTTCGAAGTGGCCATTCCACCGATGGGCTTGTGGAGATATGGAACAAGAACTCCTATGGGCGACTTCGACCTATGTCATTCTCGCGCACGTGCCTCGCGATGGTGTGTTCTCAACGGCGCTGGTGCGCGGATCCACCAAGCCCATACGCAACTCACTTTTTGCCCTTTGTCCTTCTTGGACAGCGACGAAGAGCGGATTGACGCTGAAGAATTGTAGCAACCAGACTGCTGATCGCGTGGGATACTCGATCAACTCGAGCGCTGGGGATCGCTATAACTTTGCAATAGGCGGCGAGTTGGTTGAAGTTCAAAGCTTTGTCAGTTCGCAGCTAAAAATCGAACTGAGTTCAAATGAGTCGCGTTTCGGAGCAACCGGTCGACCGCATCACAATTCCCCTCCTGCAGCGGTGGAAGCAGGACGGCCGGCGTCTAGTCATGACGACTGCCTACGACGCGGTTGCGGCGCCTATCCCGGATCCTTCCATCGATATCAGTCTCGTCGGTGACAGCGGGGGTAACGTCTGCCTTGGATTCGAAAACACGCCTCCAGTAAGTGTTGCGATGATGAACCATCACCTCGAAGCCGCCGTACGCAGCAAACCGCGTGCCTTGCTCGTCGCCGATATGTCCTTTCTTAGCTTCCACGTCAGCGTTGAGGAGACCATACGAAATGCTGGCGGATTTCTGCAGCGAGGAGCAGCTGCGGCGAGACTCGAGGGCGGTGGCAAAAGAATCGAGATGGTGCGTGCCATTGTCGATTGCGAGATTCCCGTGATGGGTCATCTCGGTCTTGTTCCGCAGAGCGTTAATGTCATGGGCGGCTTCAAAGTGCAGGGCCGCAAAGTGGATGAAGCGCTGCGTTTGCTCGATGATGCTCATCGTCTGCAGGAGGCCAGCTGTTTCGCTTTGGTATTGGAGGGCACTCCGGCTGAGCTTACTGCTCGAGTAAGCGATTCCTTGACAATACCGACGATCGGAATCGGCTCGGGCCCAGACTGTTCAGAGCAGGTGCTCTGTTTCATGACGTGCTGGGCCAAACCGAAGGTCATCGCCCCAAATTCGTTCCCGCCTATACGGAAGGCTTTCAGCAGTTCCATGATGCGCTTTCGCGCGGGGCAGCGGATGTCCGCCGTGGCGCGTTCCCCGGCCCGCAAGAGTCCTATCGGCTTCCCGAAGGCGTTGGGGAGGCAATTGCCAACTGGGCGCCATCCACCTCAAATTATCACGAGCGTCGCTGAACTTCGCCGCACTCTCGCAAAATCCCGCAGTGCCAATCAAAGGGCCGGATTGTGCCGACGGTGGGCTATCTCCACGATGGCCACCTGGCGCTGATCGCAGCGAGCCAAGCAAAATGCGATGTGACCGTCGTCAGCATCTTCGTTAACCCCACTCAGTTCGGAGCAAATGAAGATCTCAGCACCTATCTGCGCGACTTCTTGCGCGATGAAGAACTGTGCCGGGATCTGGTGTTGCGATCCTCTTCGCGCCCGATGCACAGGAAGTCTATCCGAGCAATTTCGAAACCTTTGTTGGACCTGGCGACCTCGCGAAACCTCTATGCGGCGCTTTCAGGCCCGGACATTTTCGCGGTGTGGCGACTGTCGTCTGCAAGTTGTTCAACATGGTGCAGCCCCACGTCGCTTTTTTGGCCAGAAGGATGTTCATTAATGCGTAGTCGTGCGTCGCATGGTGGTTGATCTCAATGTCCCGATCGAGATCGTCACCGTACCGACGGTTCGTGAAAAGGATGGGCCCGCCATGAGTAGTCGCAATCGCTATCTCAGCTAGGAAGCGCGCAGCAGGCCCTTGCAATCAACCAGGGGCTGCCCGCGGCGCTCGATGATTTTCGGTCTGGAGAGTGCAACGTACAAAAGCTGATTGCGGCTGCCAAGGCATTTGGAGGCGGTTGACACATTGCAGTATCTTGACTTATCGACGGTGACACGCCCAAAACCGCCGATAGTCCACTGCGACTCCCCGCGGCGCTATGTACGGCCGCCTACGTTGGCTCAACGCGTCGGATCGACAAAGTGGTATTGGCGTTGCCAACTCGGTAGCGCAAGGCGTGGACAAGCCAGAGCGCAGCTTATTGAGCTGACAGAAACGCTCAAAGCACTGTTCCGAGAGGCATATCGAACTGGCAGCAGAGGGCAAGCCCCGAGACGGCTTTGTTCGGCGAGTTAGCGAAGCGATAGCGGGCGCGCACTGAATATGCGGGGCTAAGAATTTGTGTTTAGCAACTCCGCAAGTCTTGCGACGGTGATCAGCGGCGAACTCGATAAACCTTGGTATAGTGCTTTGCAGCCGATGCTATATCACTCACTTACCTTTGTAGAGTTGAGTACCGGTCAGGTCGTTTGTAATTCCGATGTCGAAGTGCGAAGCCTGAACTAATGCCCGGCTAGAAGTCGTTGCGTTCTAATCAACTATTCTTGTCGGGCCTTTCGCCGATAAACGCAAAAAGGGCACGAGCTCTACAGCGGGGGCTCTAGCACAGTCGCCGCATTGCTGACCATTGCCTTAAAGTTGGTGGCAGATTTACATCCCAATCCCGAATACGAGTTGACATGACATTTACCGCGCTTTTCATCAAACGTCCGGTATTGTCAATCGTCGTGAGTTTCCTGATCTTGCTGATCGGCTTGCGCGCCGCGGTCCTACTGCCGATCCGGCAATATCCGAAGCTAACCAATACGGTCATCAATATCACGACTGCCTATCCTGGCGCCTCGGCCGACATGATCCAGGGGTTCATCACCACTCCCCTGGAGCAAGCAGTCGCGTCCGCCGAAGGCGTCGACTACATCAGTTCCTCGTCTATGCTTGGTGTCTCGACTATTCAAGTTTACATCAAGCTGAACTTCAATCCAAACGAAGCGCTCACGGAGGTGCTCTCCAAGGTCAACTCAGTCAAATACCTGATCCCGAAGGAATCAAACGATCCAGTCGTCACGAAGTCGAGCGGTCAGACGAATGCTGTCATGTATATCGCTTTCTCCAGCGATGAGCTAGCGGCCAGTGCGATCACCGACTACCTCACGCGCGTCGTGCAACCGGTTATCTCAACCGTCGACGGCGTTTCAGCGGCTGACATCCTAGGCGGCCAGAGTTTTGCGATGCGGCTATGGCTAGACCCTGCGAAAATGGCTGGGCATGGCATATCGCCGGCTGAAGTTTCGGCTGCAATCGCAGCTAACAACTTCCAGGCTGCGGCAGGCCAGACCAAGGGCTATTTCACTATCTCCGATGTCACAGCAAATACGGATTTGCGGAGTGTTGACGATTTCAAGCGTATGATTGTCAAGGCGAATGACGGTGGCTTTGTGCGCATGGAAGACATTGCGGTAGTCGAACTTGCCGCGCAGATGACGGACACTACCGTCACGATGAACGGCGACCACGCGGTCTTTGTCGGCGTGCAAGCGAGCCCGGAAGGCAATCCGCTAAACATAGTGCGAGGCGTTCGGGCGCTGTTTCCTGAAATGGAGCGTAACCTGCCGCCGCCGCTGAAGATGAAAGTGGCCTACGACTCATCCAAGTTTATTCAATCATCGATCGACGAAGTGAAGAAGACGCTCATTGAGGCCGTCGTGGTTGTGGTCGTCGTGATCTTTCTTTTCCTGGCCTCGCTGCGGTCCGTCATCATTCCTGTGGTTACTATTCCGTTGTCTCTCGTTGGTGTCTGCAGCATGATGCTGGCGCTGGGGTTCTCATTCAACCTCCTGACGCTCCTTGCGATGGTTCTCGCGATCGGCCTCGTGGTCGACGACGCAATCGTGGTGGTGGAGAATATTCATCGCCATTTAGAAGAAGGAGCGGCTCCGCTACAGGCTGCTACAAGGGGCGCGCGCGAGATCGTCGGTCCGGTTATCTCCATGACGATTACCTTGGCTGCGGTATATGCCCCGATCGGATTCCTTGGCGGCCTCACCGGTGGCCTGTTCCGCGAATTCGCGTTCACGCTGGCAGGAGCGGTGATCGTGTCCGGTGTGGTCGCTTTGACGCTGTCGCCCATGATGTGCTCTCTCTTCCTGAGGCGCGCCAAGGGGGGACGATTTGCAAGGCTTGTGAACCGCGGGTTCAGTGCCGTAACACGATGGTACGGCCGCAAGCTCGACCGTTCGCTCGACTATCGCCCAATTACCGGCCTATTTGCGCTGACCATGTTGGGACTTGTCGGCTTTCTCTATATGCATATTTCCAAGGAACTAGCGCCGGAGGAGGATCAAGGTATCATATTCGCGCTAACTAAGGCGCCGAAATACGCCAATATCGACTACCTCGACTATTATGGCACCAAGCTTGAAAGCGCGTTGAAAAAAGTTCCAGAGACTGACTTGAGCTTCGTGTTCAATGGCATTGGCGGCCAGCAGAGTGGCATGGCCGGCATGTTGCTCAAGCCTTGGGACGAACGCAAGCGATCATCGATTGTACTAAAGTCGCTTGTTCAGGCCGAGCTATCCAAAATCGAAGGCATCAACGCGTTTGCCTTTAGCTTGCCTCCGCTGCCGGGCGGTTCTGGTGGCCTACCAGTCCAGATGGTGATCAATTCGACTCTTGGCTTTCAATCCATCCACGAGCAGATGTCAAAGTTGAAGGATGCCGCGCAGAAGAGCGGCCTCTTCATGGTGAGCGACTCCGACCTCGAGTTCAACCAGCCGGTGGTACGAATCAAGGTTGATCGATCGAAGGCTAACGAGCTTGGCATCACCATGCAGATCGTCGGTAACGCGCTCGCCACCTTACTTGGGGGAAATTACGTCAACCGCTTCAATCTGCAGGGCCGCTCCTACGAGGTGATCCCGCAGGTGCCGCGAGAGGAACGGCTAGTGCCGCAATCAATCGGAAGCTATTATGTGAAGACTGCGACGGGATCGATGCTTCCGCTGTCTACCGTAGTCTCCACCGAGACTGCGACCGATCCGAATGCGCTCACCCACTACAACCAGCTCAACTGCGCGACCTTTCAGGCCGTGCCGATGCCCGGCGTCACGATCGAACAGGCCGTGGATTTCCTAGAAGCCGAGGCGAAGAAACTGCCCCCAGGCTTCAGTTACGACTTCCTGGCCGACGCCCGCCAGTACGTGCACGAGGGTAATCAATTGGCGATTACCTTTGCATTTGCCCTCATCATCATATTCTTAGTGCTTTCGGCGCAGTTCGAAAGTCTGCGCGATCCGCTCATCATCATGATCAGCGTGCCGATGGCAATGGTCGGCGCCTTGATTCCGCCGTTCCTCGGCTGGGCGACCATGAACATCTACACCCAGGTTGGACTGTTGACACTGGTCGGGTTGATTTCAAAGCACGGCATCCTAATGGTTGAGTTCGCCAATGAGCTGCAGTTCAAGGAGAGATTTGACCGTCGCTCGGCTATAGAGATGGCGGCGCGTGTCCGACTGCGCCCAATCTTAATGACCACGGCGGCAATGGTCACGGGCTTCATACCCTTGTTGACGGCAACCGGAGCTGGCGCCGCGAGCCGGTTCTCGATCGGACTCGTTCTCGCCGCTGGCATGTCTGCGGGCACGCTGATCACGCTATTCGTGCTCCCGGCGGTCTATGTCGCGATCGCGTCCGATCACCGTGGTAATGGGGGTGTCGTCCGCGCGAACCTCGCCGAGCGCGACTTCACCAGCGCTGCTGATGCCGAGGTAACAAAGCATGACCATCAAATCATCTAGGTTTGCTAGTGTGACGCGCGAAGGAGCTTAGGACCACTTCACGGTTCTTTACACATCGAGAACTTCGCGTGCTTGGTGCCAAACTGGGCGCATCTTTTCGGCGGTTAACAGTCGGAGATCCGCTGCTGCCGCCCCAGGTTAAAGCGGCGCCGGGTATTCACGGAGACCTGACGCCCAAGCTCGACCAAAGGAGAATCGGTGCTCTCTTGATCAAAAAGGAGGGCTGACAGATCATCGCAAGGCTCAGCCCCTTCGGAACATTGCTCGATATGATCTAGCCGGTGATGCAGGCTGCCTTGTCGAGAACGAGCAGATCACTCTGGAGCCGTCCGTCTCTCTCAGCGCAAAACACCCGGTATGCCAGCTGAATGCCTTCCGTGAGCGAGGTGGTGGCTCGCCAGCCGAGTCTGGACAGCCGACTAACATCCAGCAGCTTGCGCGGCGTTCCGTCCGGGCGCGACGTATCCAAGCTGATTTCACCGCGAAAGCCGACGGCGGCCGCGACCATCAGTGCTAAATCGGCGATGGTGATGTCCTCGCCGGTGCCGATATTGACCGGTTCCGGCGACGAATAGGTCTTCATCAGGTGCACGCAGGCATCCGCCATGTCGTCGACATAGAGGAACTCGCGCCGGGGCGTGCCGGTGCCCCACACGATGACGCGCTTCGCTCCCGAAACCTTCGCCTCGTGGAAGCGGCGGATCAGCGCGGCGACGACGTGGCTCAGCTCGGGGTGATAATTGTCGCCGGGGCCGTACAGATTGGTCGGCATCACGCTGATGAAGTCGCTGCCATACTGGCTGCGATAGGCCTCCGCCATCTTGATGCCGGCGATCTTGGCGATCGCATAGGGCTCGTTGGTCGGCTCCAGCGGACCGGTGAGCACGGAATCCTCGCGCAGCGGCTGCGGCGCCAGCTTCGGATAGATGCAGGACGAGCCCAGAAACATTAGCTTCTCGGCGCCGTTCTGATGCGCGGCCTGGATCACGTTCGCCGCAATCGCGATGTTGTCGTAGATGAACTCGGCGCGCAGCGTGTTGTTGGCGACGATGCCGCCGACCTTGGCCGCGGCGAGGAAGATCACTTGCGGCCGCGTCCTGGCGAACCAGTCGAACACGGCGGCCTGGTTGCAGAGATCGACCTCGCGCCGGTCGACCGTGACGAGCCGCACCTCCTCCCGTGCCAGCCGGCGCACCAGCGCGGCTCCGACCATGCCGCGATGGCCGGCGACGTAGACGCTCTTGCCCCTCAGCTCAAACGGTGCGTTTGCCACTGGCCGCATCCCGTTTTGTCTCCGCCAGATCGCTCGTCATCATCTCCTCGACGAGCTGGGCAAAGCTGCGCTTCGGCGTCCAGCCGAGCACCTCGCGCGCCTTGCTGGCGTCGCCGACGAGAAGATCGACCTCGGTCGGACGGAAATAGGTCGGATCGATCTTCACCACAATCTTGCCGCTCGTCTCGTCGACGCCGGTCTCCTCGACGCCCTTGCCGCGCCAGGCGATGCGACGGCCGACATGGGCAAAGGACAGCTCGACCATCTCGCGCACCGAGCGCATCTCGCCGGTGGCGAGCACGAAGTCGTCGGGTTTGTCGGCCTGCAGGATCTTGTGCATGCCCTCGACATAGTCCCTGGCATGGCCCCAGTCGCGCTTGGCTTCGAGATTGCCGAGATAGAGCGTCTGTTCCAGCCCGACCTCGATACGCGCGACGCCGCGGGTGATCTTGCGGGTCACGAAGGTCTCGCCGCGGATCGGGCTCTCATGGTTGAACAGGATGCCGTTCGACGCGAACATGCCGTAGGCTTCGCGGTAGTTCACCGTGATCCAGTAGCCGTAGAGCTTGGCAACGCCGTAGGGCGAGCGCGGATAGAACGGCGTCGTCTCCTTCTGCGGGATCTCCTGCACCAGGCCGTAGAGCTCGGAGGTCGAGGCCTGGTAGAACCGCGTCTCCTTCTCCATGCCGAGGATGCGGATCGCTTCCAACAGGCGCAGCACGCCGATGGCGTCGGCATTGGCGGTGTATTCCGGGCTCTCGAAGCTGACGGCGACGTGGCTTTGAGCTGCGAGATTGTAGATCTCGGTCGGCCGGATCTGCTGCACCAGGCGGATCAGATTGGTCGAATCCGTCATGTCGCCATAGTGCATCAGGAACGGAACGTTGCCGACATGCGGGTCCTGATAGAGGTGATCGACGCGCGCGGTGTTGAACGAGGACGAGCGCCGCTTGATGCCGTGCACGACATAGCCGAGCGACAGCAAATATTCGGCGAGATAGGCGCCGTCCTGACCGGTCACGCCGGTGATGAGAGCGACACGCCCCTTTGAGTTGCGAACCGTCATGGTCTTCCTTAGTTGCACCGGAAAGAGCTGCACTCTGAGAAATCATTGCGAAGCCGCTTCTCGAAAAGATCGATATGCGGATGCGCGCTCCATCGCAATTAAAGGATACGCTCGGCAAGCCAAGTCATACACCGGACTCAGGAAAACACACCATATACATTGATTTAGGTGGACTGAATGATGCCGGCGCATGAGCTTCAAAGATGAAAGTCGAGCGAACCCTCGCAACGGCGACGATCCCAAGCAGGCGGGATGGATGGTAGGCCCTGTTAGACGCGCTCGGGGGCGCTTTGCCTCCTCGCGATATTTCTGGGGTCCTTATCTTTCCACGCGCGCAGGTATGTTTTCCGTTTGGTCCCTCATGGCGCGGAAGAGTGACGTGGTGAGACTTCCGACTAGAAGACGTAGCCTTCGCGGCTCATAATCAGCGCCGCTTTGCTAATTGCGGGTAGGCAATGGACGGCCTGATGCAAAACAGAATGAGAAAGAAAGGCAAACGTTGGTATAGACTTTGTAACGTTTCGATATCGAAATCTTACGTTCGTACAATGGAGCTTTGATGCCAGTCCTCTAACTTGACCGGGCATAAGTTGCCTCTGTCCAATCATGAAAAGTCTCTTAAACCCTCATCGCAAGTGTGTTTCCAGCAAGTCGGGAGCAGCTGCGCAAAGAGATGAGCAGGGACTATGCGGAACGTGGGCAGATCTCATCTTTCTGTCTGAAATGGAGCGAAGCCCAGACGAAGCGTCACTCGCCCGGGAGAATGATTAGTGAGACGCGAGGACTCAGTTGTTGCCATATTGACCGTGCCCGGCAAGCTGGCATCGCTTCTCGCTTCTTCTGAGAACACAAACTGCGTCCTGAAATGGCTCCTCGGTGAGAGTGAGCCAAGCAAGATAACCTGCTTCACCGTAGGATAATTGGCTTTCCGTTCTGTTCGAATGCCCTCAATCTATGGAGCGAGACTATTTGATACATCTTGGCAGCGGCTTGTTGCGCCGGCGACAGTTAGTGAGGCCGTCGAGCGAGCCTGTTTGGGCGGACTTGGATGCGCCGTGCAGGCGCACTAGCGCATCTGATTCTGCTTCAGGCAGTCACGCCAATGGCGATGGCATCGCAGTGTTTCTTCGATCGGCCAGCCAAAAGCGGAATCTAGCTGGGCGAAGCGATGATGGCCGGGAGATCTAAATGAGGCCAGAGAATGCGGCGGTGATAACGGCGCCCGCTGAAAATCCCGAACCTAAACCTGTTACCTTTGGGCAAACGAAGTTTGCGACGGTGCTCCTGTTGGAGGAACGTCAGACTTCTTGAAGCTGGGCTGCATGGATTGATATGTGTGGAATTGTTGGCATTTTGGGCCGTGGTCCGGTCGTTGATAAGTTGGTCGCGTCGCTCAGGCGATTGGAATATCGTGGCTACGATTCCGCGGGCCTCGCAACTCTCGAAGGAGTCCGGATCGAGCGCCGCCGCGCCGAAGGTAAGCTGAGGAACCTTGAGGAGCAGCTGCGCTATTGTCCGCCGTCGGGGCATGCTGGCATCGGTCACACCCGCTGGGCGACTCATGGAAAGCCGACCGAAAGCAATGCTCATCCGCATGCGACGGAGAATGTCGCGGTCGTTCATAACGGGATCATTGAGAATTTCCGCGAGCTGCGAGCCGAGTTGGAGCGGAATGGAGCCGGCTTTAACTCGGAGACGGACACCGAGGTAGTGGCGCATCTCGTCGATTCCTATCTCAAGAATGGCTACTCGCCGCAGGATGCGGTACAGGCGTCACTGCCGCGACTGCGTGGTGCCTTCGCGTTGGCATTCCTTTTCAAAGCGAACGACGATCTTTTGATCGGTGCTTGCAAGGGCTCGCCGCTCGCGATCGGACATGGTCGCGGCGAAGTGTATCTAGGCTCGGACGCAATTGCGCTCGCACCTTTGACCGACACCGTCACCTACCTTGAAGACGGCGACTGGGCCGTGCTTACGCGCGCAACGTGCGTGATTTATGGTGCAGACGGCTCTATCGTCCAGCGGGAAACATCAAAATCTGGCGTATCAGCGCTCCTTGTGGACAAAGCGAATTACCGCCACTTCATGGCCAAAGAAATTCACGAGCAGCCGACAGTGGCCGGCAAGACATTGGCGCATTATCTCGATGTTGCGGCCAAACGCGTCGCCCTGCCGCTCGCGTTGCCCTTCGACTTTAATTGCATTCAGCGCATTTCAATTACTGCGTGCGGCACGGCTAGCTACGCTGGGCACATCGCCAAATACTGGTTCGAGAGGCTCGCGCGTTTGCCTTGCGACGTCGATGTAGCCTCTGAATTCCGCTACAGGGAGGCGCCTTTGCGCCGAGGCGATCTCGCAATAGTCATCTCGCAATCGGGCGAAACCGCTGACACATTAGCTGCCTTGCGATACGCCAAGGGCAAGGGCTTGCATACGATATCTGTGGTTAATGTACCGACGTCGACGATTGCGCGCGAGAGCGAATCCGTTTTGCCTACCCTGGCAGGGCCAGAAATCGGCGTCGCTTCCACCAAGGCATTTATCTGCCAGCTGATGGTATTGGGGGTGCTTGCCGTCAGAGCAGCTAAGGAGCGGGGTAAGCTGTCTGAAATCGATGAATCGCAGCTCGTGCGCGAGCTCATTGAGGTGCCGCGATTGATTGCTGCGGCCCTGTTGGTCGAGCCCCAGATTGAGAAGCTCGCGCGTTATATCGCCGGCGCGAGGACAGTACTCTATCTCGGTCGTGGCACATCGGCCCCCTTGGCCTTGGAGGGCGCGCTCAAGTTGAAGGAAATTTCCTATATCCACTCAGAGGGCTACGCCGCCGGCGAGCTCAAGCACGGCCCGATCGCACTGATCGATGAGGCTGTGCCTGTGGTGGTGATCGCGCCTTACGACGAGGTCTTCGAGAAGACCGTCTCTAACATGCAAGAGGTGGCCGCTCGGGGCGGCAAGATCATCCTGATCACCGATGCGAAGGGTGCGTCTGAAGCGATGGTAGACACGCTCCTGACCATCGTGCTGCCGGCAATGGTCGCAAGCTTTACGCCGCTGGTCTATGCCATTCCGGTCCAGCTCTTGGCTTACCATACCGCGGTCGCAAGGGGGGCGGACGTGGATCAGCCGCGTAATCTTGCAAAATCGGTCACGGTGGAATGAGGCTGGAGAAGTTAGTATCAAAGCATTGAGGTCTCGGCCTCGAGCCATTCGGCGCGGGTTTGGTGGCCTAGGTTCTGCGGGGACGGAATCCGACAAGTTCCCAATCCGGGTCGCTCGTAGCTGTCGTGCGGTTTTGGTGAACTTAGCTGATGCTGCCATCAGCCTCGTATAGCAGAATCGACTAGCCTAGGGGCGATCCGGGATGTTGCACGACTGGGACGGCGTTCATCACGCCCGTCCACAGCCCTGTTGCCCTGGTCGCCATCGACCGGAACAGGTGGTCGTCATCGATCGGAAATGGTGGTCGCCATCAATCGGATTCACTGGTCGCCATGCCCCGGAGCGCGCAGCCTGACTTCGACGGCTCTGTACTTCGAGCGCTGTTTATTGAAACGAATACCGAAAGTCACGCGCGTGCCGGACACCAGATCAGCCCCTGCGCAGCCGCGAAGGTCCGATATGTGCACGAACAAATCCTTGCCGTCGCCATAGTCAGGCCGAATGAACCCCCAGCCCTTTTCAACGCTGTACGACACTACTGTTCCGGTGCGCATGTTTGTTCCACGGTCTTGCGGCTCGATATCGCCGCCTACTACTCCGGAGCTGCGGGTGCACTTTCCGTTCCTAACTCGGCGGCGACGAGCGCGAGCGAAGATGAGCGCCACCACTTGAAACATCCTGACTCACCTCGCCTCACAGCAAACCGGCGGGGCGGACCAGGCGCTAGAAGCGACGAGCCCGCCCCTAACATTACCGCATCTGGAGACTCGGTGATGCTGCCCAGGACCGAGCAAGGGTCGTGCCGAATCGAGAATCGGAGATTCTGCAGGCGCTTCGTGGCGGGCTACAGGGTCAAGGTGTTCGCTTTGGTCTGAAAACTGATGGCCGACGGGGGCACTGTCCGTCCCAGTTGGTCCCGCCGAACTTCGGACTGCAGGCTCACGCTCGCGCCGCCAAATTGCCCCGACAACGTGCTGCCCATCACGGCCCAGCGCATTCTCTTGCACGCCCGGCCTGTACGCGATGGCGGCATTCATCCGACCTGCTAAGCACACAGAAATTTCGCTGGCGTATTGAACAGCAGGCAAGCGGGCCTTTTAATCGATCGTCTCCCTTCGGACGCGCACCCGTTCTCCAACACGCCGTGCGCGATTGAGGCTCGAAAACTACGCAATCACGAGCTCGACCATCTCCATCTCAGAATCACTGAGCCTCACGAGGAGGAGCATTCGCATGGGTAGTCGAGCAAGTAGCGAAGCTGGACTGGGGTGATTGTCAGGCTTGCCAAAGGTGCGTTCACCTCGGAGGTAATAGAGCGCCATCGACCCTATTTCACGCTTGGCGAATTGCTCAGCTAGCCGCAGATGACGGCCCGCTCTAAATGATCTTATCTCTCAGCCTTTGCTGAACGATTTCGACCAGAACTGCTCCGCGAAATCCAGATGGCACTTCATCACGTCCGAGGGAGTTTTGGAATTGGCAAGATTCTTCAGAAGATTGACCTGAGCGTGCAGAGAGGAAGCAGCCAGCTTTGACCCGTCCTTCAACGCCGCAGCGAACAGGTCTGTTGTCTCTTCGAGGGATTTTTTCCATTCCGGAGACGCAAATGAATGGCTTGATGCAGCCCTCGCTGATTCTCCAACATCGTGCGTGGTGCCTCCCGCTTCAGAGGCTGAAGCCTGGGCGGCCCGTTCGGGCTCTGGATGGGTCTTCCGTTCGCGTTTCTCGTATTCGGGACTTCTCGCGGTCATTCAACGTCTCTCCGTCTAAACAGGATCGCAGCTCGCTGCGTGGTCTAGATCCGACCAAGAGCTTCGGAAAGTACCACAACCGGCAACATGTCGAACCTATCTCATTTGGTAGCACTTGCTCATCGGGATTGCTTAAGCGGATATCCGCACCATTTGCGGGGTATGCGAACGACCGCGAGATTTGACTGAGAATTTCCTGCACGGCATGAAGAAAGTTGGTGGCAAGGAAGTCGAGAAGGACCGCGTTCTAACACTCGACGAACTGAAGCCTTCTTTGCGATCCTCAACGATGAGGAAGCGGGCATCACGGATGGAACGCGCTTGGCGCTGAAAGTCCGTATTGCTGACAGCCCAGCGCCGGGGCGAAGTCGCGAGCATGATGCGTTCCGAGCTTCACGGCCTACACGGGGAAAAGCCCCACTGGATCATTCCCGCTGTACGGACGAAGAACAAGAAAGCGGAGCACACAGTCCCGCTCTTCCCGACTGCCGTCAAGTTGATCGAGGCGGCCTTGGAGATCGGCAAGCCAGAGAAGGGAGAGGACCAAGGCAACAGACCCGTCGTTGCCAGTCGCTTCGAAAGCGTTGGGGTGCTTGCGAGCCACTGTATGAGCCAGGCTGTGCGGCGCTTGTTGGAAGACAATGAGCTGGTAGCCTTTACGCCCCATGACCTCAGGCGTACAGCCGCGACCATCGTTCATGCGTCTATGCGCGATGGCATATGTTCGAAGAGAAGCGAGAAGCGATTCCAGCGGATTGAAAAGCATTTAATCACAATCACCGGTTAGCAAACTTCTGCGACACTTCAGCTCCCCTCTCGTCTGTATCGAGCCAGTGCTGTCCGCTCCTCTGCGCTAATGCCCATGAATGTTACGCCGTTGTACCCGCCGTTTGAAAGGGCAGATCGCACGTCATCCGTCGAAGCGCCGATATCGTAAGCGATGTTAGCGAACATATATTGCTGGGTGTCGCTCTCATTGTTCGCGATCTGGGTATTAAGGTGATTGGCGGCGCGATGCGCAACCGCGTTATAAACCCGCTTTTTTTGCGCTGCAACTTTCGGTTCACGCCACTGTAGTATCTGAGTTTTGGTTTGACGGGGAACCGAATCATGATCAGGCACCAAACACGCCAGCGCCCACGAGACGCCCTCTAGAAGAGCGCGTATGCGTGCAGCGATCTTGCCTGCCTCCTTCGGCCCAGGTTGAGTTTCACGCTATCGAGTATGCCCAACACTGCCTGAGCCTCCTCGGCATCAAACGTCGCGACTTGGCGATCTGCCGGGCTCAAAGACTGATCGGCGGCCCGGGCCTGATTGGCTGCAAGCACCTCAAGCGCTTGCGACCGCAGGGCTGTGATCTGCCGAAGATTTCGAGTGTTGATTGTCACCGCCCATTCGGACCCACAGTAGATAGCTGCACGTGACTCGGCGCTTTGACGTGAACCGAGGAAGCGCTGTCCCTACCACTCACCGCTAACTTCACCATGGTCAGCCCAAGCAGCGGAAGAAGCTAACCGGGATGCATATTCGGCGAACGCCCCTATCACAACTACCAGGATTGGTCGTAGCCAGCGCTTGGCGATCAGTTGTGATCTTAGGCAGTATGGCCGCGCCACTAGCGGCGAACCGGCTGCGTCGACAAGAGAATGCACAAGCGCATCGCGCTCTCATCCTGATTGTCGCGCTATAGGAGTTCGTCTCGATACGCTCAACGAAGCCGTCAACAGTTCCGAACTGAAGCTGACAGGCAACGATTTCCACAAGCTGGCCGGAAAGTCCGTGCGCTACACGATTCACATCAATGGCCCGTGGTGCATCACATTCGAGTTTGAAGGAAGCGATGCATTCAAGGTTGACTTTGACCAGTACCACTGAACGCAGAATACCGAATAAGCCATGAGGGCTCCGACATGCTGGAGAGCATCAATGGCAGAGCAGAAGGCTAAGCGCGATCCTAACCGCTGCCCGTCTCATCCGGGCGCCGTCCTTGATGAAATTCTACAGTACATCAGGAAGTCTAAGACCGAGATTGCAGAAGCGCTGGGATTCCAGGCAGCATCTGCACGACATCCTCGCGGAGAAGAAGCCGGTCAGTCCGAACGTGGCCGCCCGGATTGGAAAGCCGGTCGGCAACGGCCCGGCCATCTAGCTTCGTTTGCAGGCAGCCCCCGATGCGTGGCACGCCGACGCGAAGTTGATGTCAGCGAGATCAAGATGCTGGAACCGGCTTAGGGCGACGAGTCCGGGTGCGGGGTCGCCCAAACGGTGTCGCAAGCGATGGTAGCCAGCCCGTCCTCGAAGACAGGGGCTGGCCACCTTTACGCCCGAGAGGTTCAAATTCCCCAAGGTGCTACCATTGTATGGTGGAGAAGAACTGGAGAGCACCTACCAGTACCGGTGGGGTGCCGCGCCCCGCGTGCATGTCATATTGAAGCGCTCGGCCCGCAACTGTTCGAGCTGGCTCCGCTCATAGGAGTAACCGCCGTGCCTAGGACCGATGTGGGGGCGGCAATCCAAGCATTCACGGACTACGCCCGTAGGCCAAGCCATACCCCGGCAGAAGACACCTACGGGCCACAGCGAACTGAAGAGCAGCTGGCCGCTCGGCGATTCCGGGTTGAAGTTATCTGCTCAAAAATGGACGCGGTGGCGGAGTGCCCTCTTTCGACCTTAGCCGAATTCGAGGCGCTCAGACGCGAGATGGGAAAAGATTTTCCCCCAACGCCACCCGCTTTACTCAACCATGTAGTGGACGCATTTTTACGTTGTGGGTCCTACCCGCGCGGCCGGATGACCGACCCTTAATCGTGGACGGAGCCAAATGATGCTTGGCACGTTCTCGCTGCACAAGATCGACCACGCTATACGCGACCTAGAACAAAAAGTCGCCCACGGCGCGGAAATCAGCCGCGAGGAGCTTGCGAGCGGACTGCGGATTACGAAGCATCTTCGAGATGAACTCGAAGTGGCGCTCAAGGTGATCGATGGCCTAAAGGATCATACCGGTCCCGGGTCGACAGGCCGCTCAAGGTGGTAGCCGCGACCTAAACAGCGGGAACGTTAGCGGCCACGTGGCTCGGCGCCCGCTTGGAGAAAAAGCGCTCTCCCTACCACGCGCCAGCCTCAAACAGCGGAAGAAGCTGACGGTGGGATACATTCATCGCAAAAAGCCGTGGCACAACTACCAGAACCGGGGTTGCAGCCTCGCGGGGCTCGGGGATCAGCCTCAGATCGCAGGCAGTGCGGGTGAGACTCGGCGCCGTTCGGTTGCGCCGGAGCGGACGCTGTCCCTGCCCCGCCCGCACTGCCGATAGTTAGCGGTCACGTGACTCGGCGCTCAAGTAACCCCCACGCATACACAGGGGAAGCGCTGTCCCTGCCACGCGCCGCTAACCCCCACACGGCCAGCCTCAAAGCAGCGGAAGAAGCTGACCGGGAGGTCATCGCTCGCAGAACGAGCGTAACTTACAGAACCGGGAATGGCCCGTGATTTAGAAGCAGTGGGCGCGACACGGTGCCGACCGACCAGGGGGGCTGAGTTGAAGCACCTGCCGCATCCGCACTGCTGGTGAGTTTAGCGGAAGGTGACACTCCACCCCACTGCTCTGGAAACCACAGCAATGTCCGTGCCACCCCCGCTAAACCCAACAACCAATTATTGGGACTAGCTTACTGAAAGCTGACGAGACTGCGCGCCCATTCACAAAACGAAAAGCGGCCCACGGGGCCGCTTGCCGTGGAGACAATAAAGACGTTCAGGCCGCAGACGAAAGGCGTTCGGCTCGCTTACGATCAGCGGCAGCCGCACCACGACGACGGCCCGGATCGGCAGTTCTGTGCGTCAAGTTCAGCAAAATCGATTATGGGATCCGGCCGAGCCATCCCCTCGGAGCCGCCGTCGCTCGCTTGCGCAAAAGCGTAGCCCTGGCGAGCGACGGCGGCGGAGAGGGGGGCGTGCATCCCCTTGGTGGGCCTGAGCATCGTCAGGCCGCCGGCGTAGCGCCTCCTTGTGCTCCTTCGGCAGATCCATGTTTAGATGGCGATGGTCCTCGAGCCAGGCCTCATGGCGCTCGACGGTCAGCGCCCGTACCAGCCTTAAACAGCTCTCGGCATTGGGGAGGATTCGCACGACATAGGTTCGCCGCCTGATCTCCTCGTTGAGGCGATCGAGCAAATTGGTGAGATGTCTCGGTGCCAACGTTCCCGCTGCGGTGTTCTACATCGTGGAGTATGGTGCGACCATCGGGACAGCGGCACCGGGAGCACGAAGTGCGGGCAGGCCGATGTTATTCCAGAGCCGAGAGCTCGAGTTAGTAGCTGGCGGCCGCCTCCGTGATGGGCTCGAGTATCCCGAGGTCACGCGGGTCGAACTCGATCGAGCGGCGCCCCCTCCACCGGCGTATCGGCGCGGCCCGCGCCCATCTGCGCCATGTGCATCGCGATTCTCCGCGCGCGCTCACCTGCTGCGGACCTCACCATCGAGATCGAGCTCGGAGGGGGATGGCATCCGCTGCGAGACTCATGCCCAGGGCACGGCCGTCGAGAGGTGTCCGGGGCTGGAGAACATCTGCATTCTGCAGCGCGTCGTCGGTCATAAGGTCACCTGCAGGCGGTACGATCGCGCGAACGATGTTCTTGTCGATATCGCCCCTCCAGCCTGGAGGTCGGGAGTAATGAGATGGGGAAGTAATGACATGGATTGGCGCCGCGACCTCATGCTGTGGCACCCGCGTCTGTTCCTCACGACGGCCGAGGAGCCTAGTCGCTCGTTCGGCTACCCGCACTGCGAGCGAGGGTGGCAGGATATCCTGGTCCGGCTCTGTCGCAGGATCGAAGTCGCGCTCCGCGACGGCGAGACCTTCGAATTCGTCCGCATCAAGCAGAAGATGGGCATCCTGCTCGTCGACTGGGACACCGAAGCCTCGAAGTCCACCGAGTCCGCGATCGGCCATGCAGTTGACCTGGCCGTCGCCCGCTCCGCCTGCACCTGCGAGATTTGCGGCGCGGAAGGCCGGCTGCATGCCAACAAAGGGTGGCTCGAAACCCGCTGCGCAGAGCACGCGGCCGGCGATCCAGTGCCGCCCCACTTGGGGCAGGGCTTCGACAACGTCCGCCGGCTGCGCCGCCGGCGAGGCCAGGCCAGCGTTTACTACGCGCTTACGACCGCGACGCCGACACTTTGACCGAGGTGCCGCCGCCCTCGCCGCAGCAGGAGCGCTAAGATGGCCAGATTTCGCTGTAGCGCCTAGGACCAGCAAGGCGAGTTCACCTAGCCGCGCCGGCGAATGCGCCGTCCGGCATCTCAATGGCTATCGCGGCATCCTCCAAGTGGATGGCTACGCCGCCTATAACAAGCTCGCGCGATCCGATCGCGGCGATGATGGCATCACGTTGGCCGGCTGCTGGTCACACAGCCGGCGCAAGTTCTATGAGCTGCATGTTGCAGGGAGCTCGGAAGTGGCAACGGCGACGCTCGAGCGGATGGCGAAGCTCTGGCAGGTCGAGAAGACCGTGCGCGGTCAAAGCCCCGACGCCCGCGTTGCCGCGCGCCAGCAAGCCTCCGCGGCTGTCGTCGCAGATCTCTTCGATCTCTGGCAGCAGACCTTGCGGCGGATCTCCGGCAAATCAAACTGGCCGAGGCGATCCGCTATGCTGTCTCGCGCCGTGCCATCTTCGAACGCTTCCTGCTCGACGGCCGCATCGAGCTCGACTCCAACATCGTCGAGCGCGCCATCAGACCGCAGACAATTACAAGAAAGAATAGCCTGTTCGCGGGCAGCGACGGCGGCGGACGAACCTGGGCGACCATCGCAACACTGCTGCAGACTGCGGATTTCACGGATCGTGTGCATCGATTTCGCGCGATCGTGAGCACTGAATTCAGACGATCGTGAGCAGCCCGCTACGGCCGATGGGAGATAGAGTCAGTGTTCTGGTTGGCCGTCAAGGGTGATGGTTTTGGCGCTGCGTTTTCGCATGCTTTCTCCGGTGAGCTGGAGGCGGTGGGCGTTGTGGACGAGGCGATCGAGAATGGCGTCGGCGACCGTGGGGTCCCCAATGGCTCCATGCCAGGTGTCCACGGGAGCTGACTTGTGACGATGGTGGATGCGCGGCCATGTCGGTCCTCGAGGATTTCGAGCAGATCGCGGCGTTCCGCGGCGGTGAGCACCGATAGTCCCCAATCATCCAAAATCAGAAGCTGAGCGCGGCCGAGGCTTTTGAGGAGCCGGGCGTAGCGTCCGTCTCCGCGCGCGAGCGCGAGCGCCTCGAACAGCCTTGGAACGCGATGATAGAGGACTGATCGGTTGTCGCGGCAGGCCTTGTGGCCGAGCGCGCAGGCTAACCAACTTTTGCCCAGGCCGGTTGCCCCGGTGACGAGCAAATTCTCGTGGCGATCGATCCAGCGACCTTCGACGAGTTTGGCGAAAACGGCGCGGTCGATGCCCCGCGGGGTGCGCAGATCGACGTCCTCGACGCAAGCAGTCTGGCGCAGTGCGGCGATCTTGAGGCGCGTGGTGAGCCGCCTGGTGTCGCGTTCGGCGGCTTCGCGGTCGACCAACAGGCCGATGCGATCTTCGAACGGCAGGGCTTCGAGATCGGGCGATCGGCGCTGCTCCTCGAAGGCCTTGGCCATTCCGGTCAGTCGGCGCCGTAGCTTTTGACGAGCGCCAGAATGCCAAGGCAGGTTCGAAAGCCTTGTTCTGGATGGGGCCGGGCGTCGATCACGGCCTGGAAAAACGCTGCTGTCGAAGGACCGATCCGCTCGCCGGCGGCGATCACCGCGGCGGGGGTCCATTCGCCGTAGCGGCGATGGGCGCTGGGCATGTGGTCGGCGATGGTGGTGTGTCCGCGTCGGTTGGGCGCGCGGGCATGGCTGGCGATCCGCTGGCCCTTGTGGAAGATCTCGACCGTCCGATCGTCGATACGGGCATCGACCAGCTCGCCAATCAGACGATACGGCGCGGAGTACCAATGGCCGTCGACCTCGACATGATAATCGGGAGCGAGGCGGCAGCGCTTCCAGCGTGCGAAGGCATAAGGCTGATCTGGCAGCGGGGTTAGCTTGGGTTTGTCGAGTTCGGCAAACAGTTCGGCGCGGCTTGAGCCGAAGCCACGCATTTGACGAGCATTGAGTTCGTCGACGAGTGTCTTGATGCCGGCGTTGAGCTCGGCCCGGGAAAAGAAGCGCTGATTGCGCAGCCGGGCCAGAATCCAGCGCTGGGCGATTTGCACCGCGACCTCGACCTTCGCCTTGTCTTTTGGGCGCCGCGGCCGTGCGGCGAGAATGGCGGTGCCGTAATGGCTCGCCATCTCGGCATAAGTGCGATTGAGGCCGGGATCGTAGCGGTCGGGGTTGCTGACGGCGGCTTTGAGGTTGTCGCAGACCACGAACGTCGGCGTTCCGCTCAAAAACGTGAACAAGTTGACGTGGGCCCGGATCCAGTCGGCCAAGCTCTCGCTGGGGCAGGCCTCGGCGTAGGTGTAGTTCGAAGCGCCCATCGCCGCGACGAACAGCTTCATCGGCTGCACTTCCCCGGTCAGGGGATCGACGATGTCGATGGTGTCGCCGGCGAAATCCACGAACACCTTCTCGCCGCCCAGATGAATCTGCCGCATCGAAGGTCGGACCCGCCCCTTCCAGGCCTCGTAGGTAGTGCAGAACCACGTGTACCCGAAACCGTCGGGATTAACGGCGCGATACTCCTCCCAGAGCAGGCGACGGGTTACGTTGCGCCGGCGGAGCTCTTTATCGATGTAGCTCCAGTCGGGCACCGGCCGCTGCGGGCTCTGAGACGCTGGTCGTGGGGCCGGGAAAAGCAAAAGCTCCAGGTCTTCATCGGTCATTCCCTCCGGAAGCGGCCAGCTCAACCCAGCAGAGCGGGCGCGGCTCAGGTAGCTGTGCACAACGCCGTTGCTGACGCCCACGCTCCGCGCGATGGCCCGCTCTGGCAGGCCTTGAAAATGTTTTAACCGAAGGACTTCCTTGATCCGGCGCATCGACAATCTCTGGGTAGGCATTGGACTTCCTCGTTAACCACGAGGTCATCCCTAAGCCGGTTGAGTTGTCGGCCGAAGCGCTGCAAGGCTCCGAAAGCCTTGCTCACGATCCCGCGAAATCGTTGCTCACGATCCCCTGAAATCCGCGCTCACGATCCCGCGAAACGCGCATGAAACTGACGAGAACCGCTTTGCTGGGCGATTTCCCGCCTGTTGCGTTGCGTAGCTTCGGCATTCACAACGAATTCGCCATTGGAAAGCATTGCGGGAATGCTGTCCGAGACGCTTGTCCCAGCGCCGGAGACGAAGCCGCCGGTGCTAAAGCTAGGTGTCGACATAGAGCTGATCGCGGCGACCTTGGCCATACCGGCAGCGAGCACGCCCGCAGCCAACGCATCATTGAATGGCGGCACGGCCGATGCCAACGCCTTCGTGAAGGCGGTGTAAGTGTTGATCCTTGCCTCGACAATGCCGAACGCTTTAGCCGCCGTCGCCATAGCCATGCTGTGCTTGCCGAATTCCTGCGAGAGTTGTGCAAATTCGCCCGCCATGGAGGCGCCGGCGGTGTTCCACGTCGATTGGGCGTTCTCCGCTAGCCTTTGTTGCGCATCCAGGAATTGCTGCGCACTGATCGTATTGGCGTTGAATTGCGCTTGGATCTTAGGCTCCTGTAGGTAACTCTCAGAGGGAGTCAAGTTCGCTTGGATCGTCTGGAGCCCGGCCAGCGTCATGGCGTATTCCGAAGTCTTCTGCTTCAGCAGGTCGAGCTGCACCTGCTGCGCGGCGGTGATCGCGGTGTTGTTCGCCCGCGCGATCGACTCCGTTTGCAATTGCAGCTTCATCGCCTCCATTGCGCCGGGAAGCAGTCCATAGGTTGCCACCTCGGCCTTCATTCCCTCCGGCGACTTGCTTTGCGATGCAATGAACTGATCGACCACGTTTTTTCCGCCCATCACCGAAAAGTTGAAATCCTTCTGAGTCTTCGATGCCTTGTCCGTCGATGCAGCCGCGGCTTCCTGGGGACCGCGCTCACCGCAGTATCGACCGCGATGAAGGCGCTCGTCACCAGTGGGGTGATTGTTTCACGGCCGCCTTCGAGAAGGTGAAGGGCGGCATCGCTGGGATTGAGGAGACGGCAAGGCGCCGTGTTCAAAGTCGCTCGCCAAATACATCTCAACCGTCTCCGGTTGCGAGCCCTTCCACAAATTGTCGACGATTCTTGCGTCATTGATGCCGCTCGAGCCCGCACCGAGCCCGGCAGTGGATGTGCCCGAAGCGCTGAAAGCCAGCTCGCTCGAGCTGTGGTATCAGCAGAAACTTCATCTCCGGACATTGGTTCCGAGCGGCGCCGAGGCGCTGATCCGGATGCGCCATCCCGCATGGGGCGTCGTGCCGCCTGCCTACTTCATCCCCGACGAAAGCGATCCGCATTTTCATGCGCTGTCCGAGTTCGTGATCGCGCGCGCGATCGAGGACTGGCGCTATCTGCTCGGGCAGATCGGACCGGTCGATCTCTCGATCAACCTGCCGATCTCGTTTCTGGCCGACGATGCTGCGGTGCGCGAGCTTTGCTACCGGATTCCGGATCATGCGGCGTTCGCCGGCCTGCTGATCGAGATCGACAGCGCCGAGGTGATCGACAATCTCGACCTGGCGATCGATGTCGCCCGGCGCGTTCGCCTGCACAATATCGGCATCTCGATCGACAATGTCGGCGCGAAGTGGCCATCCTTGCTGGGATTGCCGAACTTTCCGTTCGTCCAGCTGAAGGTCGACCATCAATACGTCACCGGTTGCGCGGATCAGCGCCTCAAGCAGACGGTGTGCCGGCGTATCGTCGAGCTCGCACACGACTCCGGCGCGCAGGTTATTGCGCAGGGGGGCGAGACGCGCGCGGACTTTCTTGCCGCACATGAGATGGATTTCGATCAGGTCCAGGGTTACCTGTTCGGCAAGCCGATGGGCGTCAAGAAGTTCGCCCGCTCGCGCACGCACTTCTCGGAGAAAGAGCCGATCGTCCTGACGCATGGCGCCTAGTCAGGCGCGAGTGTCGCCATCGATCGCGCGCAGCGCTTCGCCGCGGGCGATCAGGCGCTTTGTGTGAATCGGCGGATGGAATGACCCTGCCCAGATTAATGATGTCAACGGCTTAACGTGCCGATCGGCGCCGGGCCCCGCGCCAACTCACATGCTGACGGCGGTCGTCTTCCCCTCGGCTTTGCTATGCACTTCAAACTCGAGAGATCGATTCGTTCAGGATAATGTCCTGAATAACGAGATAAGCCGTACGGCAGTTGCCGCACGGCTCTTCCGGAGTTCGTCATTCACTGCGCGGATCCGGTAGCGACGCGCTGAGCCGCCGTCTTGGCAGACTTATTGGACGCGCTCGTCGGCGACCTTCTTCTCAGAAGAGAGCTCGGTCGTAATTCTGCGCATTGCCACGGCCTGGGCCTGAACTTTTTGGCTAACACGCTCGAACTCAGCCATCTGGTTCTGGAAACCGGCATCCTGGGTCTGCTGGGTAGCAGGAGCGGCGCCGTTACCGCCAACACTATTAACCGCCATGTCTATTCACCTTTCTTTATGATAGTCGTTAGTTGTGGCCTGCTACGTCGGGCGGGCCGACGATACGAGGGGCAGGAATAGAAAGAAAGACGGTGCTCGCCCCCCAGACTTCTCAGGCTCAGTTCGGCGCTCTTGCCGAGACCAACGGTCTTGGGCTGTACGTTGTCCGTTTTGCCGGCGTTCTTGTTTTCGGCGGCCATCGCTTTCTCCTATGCTCGTCTTGTTACGTCTCAATAGACGTGCTCGCCTAGAGTTCAGCAGCCTCACGCTAGGCGGGCTACCTTTCGAGAAGCTGACGAGTCTCGGTCGGGGTGATTAGGTCGATCCTTTGCAGCAGCCCATCACCTGCCGGCAGCTGCAACCTCACCTAGGGTCTGTACCTAAATAGCGCCACGTGATTCTCTTGCCTACGTGTTGATTCGGGGGCGAGAGAATGCGCGCTGGTTTGTTTTGGCTGAACGACAGGCAATGGGCGCGTATCGAACCGCATCTGCCGAGGGGACTGACGGGGCCGGATCGGGACGACGACCGACGCATCGTCAGCGGCATCATTCACATGCTGCAATCGGGTGCACGATGGCGTGATTGTCCACGTGAATACGGCCCTTACACGACGATCTACAATCGCTTCAATCGCTGGGCCAAGCGAGGACGATGGTGCGCAATCTTCGAAGCGCTGGCCAAGCCTGGCGAAGACGGCGTCGTACTGTCGCTCGACTCGACCTCGATTAAAGCTCACCGGTGTGCCTCCGGCGGAAAAGGGGGGAGCACAATCAAGCAATCGGCCGCTCGCGCGGAGGCCGCACGACAAAAATCCATGCGCTGAGCGATCCGCTCTGCCGGCCGGTCGTCCTGCATCTGACTCCAGGCCAGGATGCCGATATCGCTGCGGCTCCCGATGTCCTGGCGCTCGCGCCACCCATGAGCGTGCTCCTCGCCGACAAAGGGTATGATGGCGACAAGCTTCGCGGCGAAATCATTCGTCGTGGCGCCAAGCCCGTAATCCCCAATAAATCTAACCGTGTCGTCATCCATCGCTTCAACAAACGCGCCTACAAAGGACGAAATGTCATCGAACGCTGCTTTTGCAGGCTCAAGGACTTCCGGCGCATCGCCACGCGATATGACAAGCTCGCCCGTAATTTTTTGGCCGCTGTTCATCTCGCCGCTCTCGTCGCATATTGGCTCAATTGAGTCTGGACCCTAGCTAGTGAGGCTAGCAGCGAAATTCTGACCTACGTGCGCGGTCAGGCGCGCACTTGGATCGATCGGCCAACAGGTTGGCTGTGGCGTTTGTCGATCAGCGCTGAGTCATCCAATCTGAAGTCTTTGGAGACTCATGGCGTGGGGCGGTAGCCTGGTTAGGGCCGCGCGCTGATGCTGTAGAGGCTGTTGGTGTGATCGCCGGTATCCCCACAGATCGCGTCCGGAATCTTCGGATCGCCGCTGGCGGCAATAGCGGCGTGGCCGGAGCGGTTGGAATGCTGCTTCCCAGATCCGCTGGAGTGACTGGCGGAATTGCGGCGACCGCGTCACTTATCGACAGAATGATATGCCTCTCGGTCCCGATGATTGTTGCATCAAGAGCAAGCGGCGTGAATCTCGCATGCAACAGGACCGATCGGCGCAGCCGACATCGGACAGTCGATCGATGTTAACGAAGCGACGTATCACATGTGATCGGCGGGCGTCGATAGTTGCCTGAGATGGTCCGTCGTGACGGCCGGCCGCCGCGAGCAACCATGCGATCCGCACCCCTCGGATGCTACGAGGGTTGCGATGCTCAGTCGGTGGTTCATTGTCGTCAGCTTTTCGACAGGTGCTGCAGGTAGAGTCCCTGCGAGTTCGATGGGCGCGATATGCTCGCGCCGAGCCGCTGCGAAGGTGATGAGAGAGGGGGCTCATCGAGGCTGCCGGGGCTGGTGGCGAGAGGCATTCATTCGCTCACCATCGGGCCAAGGGTGCGGCCTGAAATGCTTCCTGTTGATGTGCGCATAACGCTCGCAGTTTTACCGCTTTCTTCGATGCAATCAGGAGTGAACTAAATGGCGTATCTTCCCGTGGCCGGTCTCCCCGTGGTCGGCGCACTCGATTCGACGGTGAATGGGGTGGGGTCAGAGGGGGTGGTTGCCAGCCCAGCTTTCAGCACACTGTTGGGACAGTATGTCACGCCGGGTGCCTACCAGTACCTGCCGGCAGGCGCTGCCGTCGTTGTCGCTCCGGTGGTCGTTCCTGCAGGTGGCGTCACAACCGCTGTCGTGGCTCCGGCGGTCGTCACTCCAGTCGTGGCTGCTCCCGTGTACATGATGGCTCCGCCTCCTCCTTTCATGCTGTTGAGCCAGCAAAGTTCGGGTTCGGAGCCTTCCGTCGATCCGGTATGGACGCATGAGGTCAAGGATGGCAAGGCCACGATCAACCTCGGCGACAAATATACGATCACAGCCAATGAGAAGGATGGCACCTGGACCGTCCGCAACAACCAGACCGGCCATGTCACGAAGATCCATGGCGATCCCCATGTTGACGCTAACGGGGACGGCAAGGATGACTTCGACTTCAAGAAAGATATGACCTTCCAGCTCGACGATGGGACCAAGATTACCGTCAATAATGTCGACTACGGTAATGGTGAGACCATCTCCTCAAGGCTGACCATTACGAACGGCCACAACGCGATGGTTGTGGAGGGGCTCGGCGACGACAAGGATGGCAAAAACAATCTGAGGGTGACTCAGTCCAACGCTGGCATGACTCTTGATGAGCTGACACCCGATGGTGCCCAGACGATCCATGAGAGCGGCCAAGGCTGGGTCGATGGCGCCGGCGGCGTGGTGAATCAGGCGAGTATCGATGCCGGCGAACAGGGTCGCGCGCCGGGCAACTACCAGTCTGCAAGCGCAACGCCTGCCAGTGCAACACCCGTGTTCTTCGTTCCTCCTCCACCGCCGCCTCTTGCGATGGTTCCGTTTGCCGTCGCTCAGACGCCAGCGCCGTCATCTCAGCCAGCGCCAGTGTGGTCGCACGAGGTCAAGGACGGCAAGGCGACGATCAACCTTGGTGATAAGTATACGATCACAGCCGATGAGAAGGACGGCACCTGGACCGTTAGGAACAACCAGACCGGCCATGTCTCGAGGATCCACGGCGATCCTCACGTCGATGCTAATGGCGACGGCAAGGACGATTTCGACTTCAAGAAAGGTATGACCTTCCAGCTCGACGACGGCACGAAGATTACGGTGGACACGGTCGATTATGGCAAGGGAAAAACCATCTCCTCGAAGCTCACCATCACCAACGGCGACAATGCCATGGTTGTGGAGGGACTCGGCGACGACAAGGATGGGAAAAACAATCTGAAGGTCACGCAGTCTAATGCTGGGCGAACGCTTGATCAGCTGACGTCCGATGGAGCTCAGACAATCCATGAGACAAATCAGGGGTGGGTTGACAACTCCGGACGCAAGGTGACGCAGTCGGTGATCAACCACAATGAGAACCCGGATGCGCCGCCGGATTTCAAGACGATGATGCGCGAGGCCATGTTCCGGCGCATTTTCGGTCGCGATGCACAGCCGGCATGAGGCCTGATCCCGGGGATGTCGGAAACTCGTGGAAGCGGGCGCTAGCGCCCGCCTTTCATTTTCGCCAAACGGCCGCGAGAAGGGCAGCTTGGCGATCTATCGATTTAGGATCGACGGTAACAGCCAGATTGTCTTGGCAATCGCAGCCTTGGCGCCGACAAACGGGCGGAGGGCCTCCAGACCCGGCTACCCGGCTAGAATTGCTGCGGCGCGTTGCCGGCGATGGAGGCGCTGCACGGGAACGGTGCTCTCAGGTCTGTCTGCACGTCAACGTCCTGCAGAT
Source organism: Bradyrhizobium sp. USDA 327 (assembly GCF_041262065.1). Taxonomy (NCBI): domain Bacteria; kingdom Pseudomonadati; phylum Pseudomonadota; class Alphaproteobacteria; order Hyphomicrobiales; family Nitrobacteraceae; genus Bradyrhizobium; species Bradyrhizobium sp. USDA 327. The sequence goes on from NZ_JBGCCW010000001.1 coordinate 70,639, forward strand.
GCAGGCGTCGCAGCGAAAATCCCGGCCAAGATCGTAGATTGGATTGGGGACGGCCTCGGCGGCGCGATCTACCCTCGGCTCAAAAGCATAAGCCACTGTTTCGCGTTGAGCCCTGCCTGTCTTTAGCCTACCAAGCCGGGCGTGAACCCTTGCGCTCCCAGAACATCCATCATCCTCTCACGAAGCCGGAGGCGCCATGGCTTTGAGCATCACCATTTCCGTCAAAGTCTGCTGTTGGGGACGCCAAAGGGACGTCGCAGCAGCCCGCTGCCAAAAAGATCCAGGTGCATTCGGATTCGCGGAGCAGTTCGCAGCGGACCTGAAAGATCATAGAATGCGCATCTAACTGCTGGCGTGTGCCAAAGTCTCACTTGGCACGTCTTCGATTCAATCACCAGGCGGCCGTATCGCTATCTGGCGCCGACCATCGGCTCATCCATCATCAAGCTCGCTCATGGCCTCATCCATATCCGACTGCGAATCGCTTATGACTTGCGTCGCGACGGAAACGAGAGCCTTTTCGAATGCTCGGCGCAGTAGCGCTGCACGCGTGTCATCGCCGCCGTTCTCGGCGGTGTCGGAGGGGGCGCCAACCTGCGACGCTGTTGCATTGATATCGGCTGCGTCTGCGTTCATGTCGTAACACCCGGATAGCGGCGTCGCCTAGATGACCTATCCTCTTCATGCTAGCAGGAGCAGCTTGCGAAAAGCTGACTAAGATCGAGCTTCCTTGGCGGCTTCATCCATGATCGAGAAGGATCATGAGCACGCGCCAGCGGAAGTGATGACATTCAAAGCGGCGCGCGATGCTGCTGTCGAGCTGGCTGCACGCAAGCGGGCCAATCTCGTCAAGGTGCTGCCTTAAAGCATTGCGGACTCAGGGCTTTACCTCCGACGGTTCAATCACGAAGTAGCATGTACCGGGGCGAAGGCCGCATACGTTATCGCAGGTGCACGAGCCGCCATCACATTCGTCTCCTTTTCCGCCAGTTAGCAATTCGTGGAACAGAAACGCGCCCTCTGCAAATTCCTTTGCGTTGCCTTGGCGAACTCCTCGGATACCGTTTTTCGATTGAGCGATTGCTTTCGTATACAGATGAAGTTTCGGGCAGTTCGCAGCAATGCCGAACGCCGCGCCCTGCAGAAATGCAACGCTTCGGCCATCGGCGTGCGCTGATGATGAGCACGGCCGTTGTTGGCGATTTGAACAACATCAGACCTCTTGTCCCCATAACACCATACCGATTGCGGCGCTAAAGCATCGCTACCCTGCTGTTGGCTGATCTTCCTTATCCGCGCCGCGCATCACGATCTTCAGCGCATCATCCGGCAACGGCCGCTGCAATGCCTTTGCTTCATCCCGCGCGGCGCGCGCATCCATACGTCGCGCTCCTCATCGGTCGTCAGGAAGCCATAAACGAGGTGAGGGCCGGGGGCCGGCTTGGACTTGGTGCCCCGGTCGCCCTTGAACCCGGTCCAGATGCCCGCGATCAGATGGGCATGGCGGCTACCGGCCGGTTGTACACGCCGCTCGCGGGAGAGATCGACAGGCGCGCAGCCAGCCAAGGAGCAAGGTTGTGTTCCAGCCAGCCATGGCAATCGCTGATGAGCGATCCTCATCAGTGGTCGCGTTGTCGACCGTGGTGAGGCATCCGGGCGAAACTTTGCGCCGCAATGCTGCTCGAAGAACAGGGAGTCGTCCAGAAACCTGACGGCGTTTGCCCCTGAGGTTGGTGAGCGTGATTTTGGTTTGATGAGCGCTCATCCATGCGAATAAGTTGCTGAGAAACACGATGCCAGCAGGTCGGACAAAGCCGAGATTGCCGAAATCGTTGATGACCTCCGGCGGCCAGCCGTTGACGGCGTGCGCCGCAAGATCGGCCGCAACCTTCGACAGGGACAGTCCATTGAATGGTACCGTCAAATTAACGAATTGGAGCGGCGGAGGGGTAGACGACCGGCAGACCGCCCGGGACCCTCTTTATCGCCGCCATCGCACCGGAAGTGATCAGTTATCCCGTTTGGTTATATTTCCGGCTTCCCTTAAGCTTGCGGATGGTCGAGGAAATGCTGGCGGCGCGTGGCATTGGCGTGACCTATGAAACCGTGCGCCAGTGGGGACGGAAATTCGGCAAGCCGTTCTCCGATCGGATCCGCCAGCGCACTCCCCCTCGCGGTGACAAATGGCATCTGGACGAAGTCGTTATCTCGATCGCGGGCGAACAACATTGGCTCTGGCGCGCTGTCGACCAGAATGGCTTCGTTCCTGACGTCTTGATCCAGCGCCGAAGAAACTCGCGCGTTGCGCAGCGGCTCATGAAGAAGCTCTTGAAATCCGCCGGCACGCCGCCGCGCGTTATGATCACGGATAAGCTGCGTTCGTACGGCGCTGCGAGGGCGAAGATGGGCTTACACGTCGAACATCGCCAGCACAAAGCTCTCAACAATCGGGCCGAGAATTCTCATCAGCCGACGCGGCGACGCGAGCGGATCATGACGCGCTTCAAATCGTCCCGTCAGGCTCAACGGTTTCTGTCCGTTCACGATCAGGTCGCGAACCTTTTCCACATCCCCTATCCCGGCGCCGCCACCGCCGACTTCCGTCGTGCTTCGCGCGAGCGAGCCTTTGCGACTTGGCGCGAGATCTCCATGACAAGCGCTATCGCCGACTCTCGACCTCTGAGAATCGCCTCCTTCGGCTCGGCGGTCGATTAAGTTGACGATGCCCCCTGATGAGCCAGAGCCTCCCTTCTCGAAAAGCCTGATCAGTCTCAAATTGTCTGACGACGGACAATCGTTGCCACTGTCTCAGCCAGGCTGCTGTCATCCGAAAGACGGCAAATCCGGGCGCGGGTCCACCCTTCTTCCCGAGCTCGTCAGCTTCTCGAAAGCCAACCTTCCTAGCATTCAAGCCCGGTCTCTAGATGCCGATGCCGCCCATGCTGAACTAGGGGGCCCGCTAGTGGATCTGCAGGAGATTTTGTTATCAGAAAGGAGAGCTTTATGGATTCCAATCGGATAAGCGGTGCCGGCGCGCAAGGGTCTCCAACGGGTTACGTCCGGACACAGGAGGATCATGATCTATTTAGGCAGGCCGCGAATGAAGCCCGGTCATTATCATCTGCCGGGCCTGTGTCGGCACAGACGCCGATTTGGCGTTCGAGCGCTCCATACGGAAGCTTTTCACGCGATGGCTACTCTTGGAACAACGACGTATGGGGCCCGCACCCTGGGCCTCAGACGATTTCGGTGAGTGCAGCCAACCGGTGGAGCGTGTGGTCGAACCAGCCCAATACTCCTGGCATCAAGAGCTATCCGCACGTGGCTTTCAATATCGGGAAACCGCTCAGCTCAATCAACACTCTGAGCTCGAGCTTCAATCAGGAAGTTCCCACTGGCGGCGCCTGGGATGTCGCCTACGATATCTGGGACAGCTCAGACCGACATGAGATAATGCTCTGGACAAACTACACCGGAAACTCGGACGGGAGCGGCAACGTTAAGCCCATTTCATATCATTATGCCCCTTCCGGTGCGGCGATTCCGGTCTACAGCAATGTCAATGTAGGCGGGGCGACTTGGAACGTGTTTGAAGGCGAAGGCTCCGATGGTCACAAGGTCATCTCATTGCTGCGCACTTCGAAGACCAACAGCGGGACAGTGGACATCAAGAGTATCCTGCAGTGGATCAAGTCGAAGGGGTACTTTGGCGACATAAACGTCGGTAGCGTCCAATACGGCGTCGAGATTACCTCGTCCCCGGGGGGAAAGAACTTCAATTTCAACAACTGGTCCGTGACTTCGAAGTGAAGTCCGCGCGGGCGGTAAGGTGAGCTGCGCTATGCCAATGAGCCACGCTGACTGACGGCCTTGGCTTGCCGCTCACATCCCGACCGCCACGATCCCGGCCTCAACCGAACCTATGCCGAGATGGCAAGCCATTACGGCACGGCCATCTCGCAGCCCGGCCGCGGCGCCCAAAAGATAAGGCAAAGGTCGAAGTTGCGGTGCAAGTCGCGCAGCGATGGATTTTGGCGCGGCTGCGCAACCAACGCTTCTTTTCGTTGGCGTGACCTGCCACTGAGCATTTCCTCCAGAAGGATTCAGAGTCCGCCCCGAAGAAGGACGGACAGATGAAGCGAGCAAGGTTCACGGAAGAGCAGATTATCGCAGTGTCGAAGGCGCATGAGGCCGGGGCGAAGACGGCCGACCTAGCTCGCAAGCACGGGGTCTCCGAAGCGACGATCTACAATTGGAAGGCCAGCTCGCAATGGTTGGCACGCAAGATCGCCGCGATGGGGCATACCGTCCGCATTATTCCGGCTCAATTCGTCAAGCCTTATGTAAAGTCCAACAAAAGTGACATCATCGATGCCGCAGCGATCGCGGAAGCAGTGACGCGACCAACAATGCGCTTCGTCGAAATACGGTCGCCCGAACACATTGACCTGCAAGCGCTGCATCGTGTTCGCGATAGGATGATTTCGCAACGGACGTGCCTCATAAATCAGATGCGCGCTTTTTGCCTTGAATATGGGATCGCTACTCGACTCGGGAAGCGTCCGAGGGAGGGTGTTTCCTCCCTTCGGCCATCACCTTATCCGTTGACCGTCGGCTACTTTTCTGACTCAATCAAGCCGTTTATGGACCGGTCTTAACAACCTCGGGGGCGGCATGGATTCGATCCTTCGCGTTCTGATGCCCTTCTTCGGGCCGAAGAACTATTCTGAGATGCTCTAGAAGAACGCTTTGGCGGATTTCTGGCTGACCTTAGCCTGCTCGTTCCTGGTGAGGTACGATCCTTGGATTAACGGTCTTTTCTTGCGAGTTGAGCATCTGCCCGGCGTCAAGGAATTCGCCACGGCTATTAAAGCTCCTGAGGTGAACGTGGGCGGCTTCGCGCTTGCTTTGCTGGTGCTCATCTTCAGCAGGGTCACCCGATTCCATGATCGGATTTCGGACATATTTAAGATCAGGGCGAGGTTCGACCGCGCTAACATCCTTCTCCCTCTGGCTGTCATGTCGGGTGCGCAGATGTCGGCCCGTCAGGTGGCAAATCTCAAACGCGACCGCCATCCCCTCGTGAGAGCGACGTTCTACAAATACGCGTCCAGCCGAAGCGAACATCCGCTCGTCGACAAGCACGACATCGAAAGCGCATTGGAGGCTTGGCACATATTGGGTTGCCTTGGAGTGGCTCTTCATACTCACAGGCTTCGCGGTCTTATCCGCCTTCGCCAGGGCAGCTTGGTTTCTGATCATTTTTTGGACCGCCTCGATGGCCGCGCTTCTATTTATGCATCTTCGGTATGGATTGCTGGAACGAAGGGCGGATCCCCAGATCCAACAGATAGCCGGGAATGCCGAGGCAAGTGCAGGCAACCGCCAAGCATTCACAGAGGCGGCCATCTGATGTGGTACAAGATCGGGAAGGATATCATCGTCCGGAGCGAAAACGCAGCCAAGCCGGAAACACAGAGTTGGGCCTATCTTAAGAAGCTGATCTCGCGTCTCGAGCCAATTCATTCCAGCTTCGACTTTGGCTGCGGCAAACTGCGTTACGAACGGGCAATAGCCAAAACCACCGGCGAACTTGCGTTGGTGGATTCGGAAGTGCAGCTTTCAAGGGGTCAAATGATCCGCGGTCGTTCGACCACCATCCGCGATTACGTCGGCAAATCAAATCACGTCCACGCCCTCACCGTGGGTCAGTTTGCCTCCCATGACCGGAGATACGACCGCGGCTTCTGCATAAACGTTCTTTCTGTGATCCCATCGGCAAGCGTGAGACTTGGCATCGTTCAACTGATGAGAGCTAAGCTAAAGCCAAACGGCACTTGCTTGTTTGTGACGCTCTATCGCAATTCTGATTTTACAAGGATGCAGAATCTCCCGAATTGTCAACCATACGGCAACGGCTTCCTCATGGACTCGCTTAGGGGCCATTCCTTCTACGGCCTCATCCCGCCGGACGATCTCGCCGGATTGGTTAAGCGTGCAGGCTTCTCGGTCGAGTCGATCGTGCTGGATGAAGGCTCCGCATACCTGTGGGCCCGAACTCCGGACGGGCGACCTGGACCGATCAATTTCGAAATCCGTGAAACTGCGGAGAACTTTCAGATTCGATCTCAGCCAAGCGTGAGCAACCGCAGCTCGGCAAGGTAGACCAGGCCGGCAGAGACGGCGCTTGGATCCTGAGCAGCAGCCGCGGGGGCTCAAGTCACATCGACGACCTGTCCCGCTTAGGTTCGTCTGCTTCCGATAGTCGGCGATCTGCTGTCTGTAGTGGCCGATGCTCGGCGCATCCGGAGCCACGTCGCTCTTCCAATCGACGACCGCGTCGATGGCGCCGGCCTCGTCGAACGCGATCGCGTCAACCTGTCCGGAGAGCAGGACCTTGCCGCCTTCGTGAGTCTGGCTTCCGAACAACGGGAGCTCGGGGGCGAGACGCGGTCGCGGCGTCACGACGTCCGGAAGAGCGAGCGTCCGCAGCACCGTGGCGGTCAGTTCGACGGCGCTGATGCCCATCTTCGGATCCTCCGCCGGTTCGTGCCCCATCTGCCGGATCAGTTCCGCAGCCCGCGTTTCAAGTCCGCCCTGGCGTCGCAGGCTTCTCCGGTCAGCACCTCCTCGATTAGCTTGTGAAGGATGGTGCCACGCGTCGAACTTCTGAGAACGGCAGCAGGCTCCGCAGCGCCGGTTTCCGGAATTTCCCCGCTTTCGATCTTCGCTTCTGGCTCGTCCACCTGATCAAGTTCCCTCCGGCTCGGGCGACGCCAGATCACGGTCTTGCGCACATCGAAGATAGCGGTCGCCTCGGCGGCGAAGGTCTCGCGGGTCTGCCCGTTCTCTAGCGGCGTGACGTTCCTTTCCTTCGCGGTGCCGACGTCGTTCGGGTTGATCGCCGGGAGACCAGCCAGGCCCAAATCGACGAGCTTTGCCCAGCACTTGTCCGACAGGTCGGCGGAGTGCCTAGGCAGGATCAGCAGGTCGCGCGCCCGGGTCGCGGCCACGTACCAGAGGCGTACGCGCTCGCGCCGCTGCTGCTGCCGCGGTGACGGTGTTGCCCCACGGATTGGCCGAGGAGACAATCACGGATTGAGCAGTTGCGGAGGCTGTGCGGACGCCGATCCCGCTGCGGCGATCGAGGCCAGCACGATTCCTAGCGTCAATGCTGACCCGGACAGCCAGCGCTGTTTGAGCAGGATTGAAGTTGACGCCGAAACTCGCGCCGGCACGGCTACTACGTTTGAAATGAAAACGGTGATGACCACGGGCGAAACAAAAAGCCGTCACGCACATTCGCCGTGAGCGGCAGCCGTTCGCCCCGAATGCGGCAGATCTCGATCGGCTTTGCAACGTCTTGGAGCACCCCGCCCCTGCGTCAGTCCATGACCACGACCGGCAGCAAGGTTTCCTGGCTCGCGGGTTGACGCCTCCGACCACCTTCCCAGGTTCGAACGAACGAACCCAATGGCCCAACTGTCGTCGGCTCGCCGCTTACAGTTGCGGGGGCAGCTTCGGCCTTGTCCGTGAGGACGCACCGTATTCCCTTGATACGCCTTTCGGCGCTACCGATAACCAGACTGAAGGCCCCTCATAACCGAGTCAAGCAAGGGGCGTGAATCGAGTGCTGAGTGACACAACATGTGACAGTTTAGCCCGTCCTATTCGTGAGAGTGCGTTTTTCTAGTCCGATTGATGTGGCCGCACATCTGCTCTGACGAGGCGCACAGGATTGCCTTCGGCTTTTCACCGCCTGACGACCCGTACTTTGCAACGCGCTTGAGGGATAAGTTGGGCGAACGGGGGGCGGACGCCCCGCCGGTCAAGGACTGAGCGGCAGCAGCGCGCCGGGCAAGCCGCGGATCAGGTCGGCTTCGGGACATGCCGCGGCGAACGCAAGGCGAATGCGGCTCGTGGTCTCGACCACACGGGCAGCGAGTTTCAAGAGACTCCGCCTCGACGGCATTTGCGATGTTCGTTTCGATCTTCTCTAGCAAGATCGACCTGATCTGAGGATCGAGGGGCGACTCCGACGTCGAAAGCCCAGCCAAATGTCCCAGCTCTTTGATGCGGCCGTGATGGCCGGCTCGGGTGCCGTTTACATGTCTCAACCGTTCGCACAGTGTATCGAAGCCGGCTTGTCCGCCTATGATCGCCCTGCCTGTCGTGCTGAGCATGTCCGGTGTTAGCCCTGCGAGGTACTTCACGCTGACCCTGAACCGCGCGTCGCGATCTGCAAGGCAGAACGCCATTGCGACGATGGCGTCGAACAGCGCGGAATTCGAGAGGTCATGGTACTCCGCGGGGAGAAGCTTGCGCGCAGCCTGCTTACGGCTAGGGTCAGGGTGAACGAGACCAACCACGAAGTCGAAGGCTTCTTCGTCGGGAATCTCGACGAGAGATTGCTCGAAATCGCGCAAGTCGACGGTCGGAAGGAGCAGATGCGCCAACAGCTTCAGGCCGAACGGCAGCAATTGCTCCAGCAACTTGCTGGATCGGCGGGAGATGTCCGGCGCGCGGAGGATGAGGCACGGCTGTTCGAAGCCATGTTCGCGCAATTCCAGGCCATCCGCGACTCTGGCCTGACCTGCTTTGGATGCGGCGAGGAATTGGCTGCTTTCGATCGCAAGCTGGCGGAAATCGGCAAAAATATCGAAGACGCCAAGCGGAATCGCGATCCCAAGCTCGTTGCCGATCTGGAGCGCCTAGCCGCGGAGGTCAAGACGGCAAACCGGCTCAAGACCGAGACACAGGATGCGTCGACCCGGGCACACAGCGCGAAAGACAGGGCCGAGGGCGCGTATGAAGACTACATGAAGAACAATCGTGAAGTCCTGGCGGTGGCACGTCGCGCCCGCGCGCGCCAGCTGCTGGACGGATTCCCGCAATCGAGGGAGATGAGCGACTACCGGTCGAAGGTGGCCGAAATGGCGGCTCAGTCCTTGTCGGACCGCATCGCTGGGCTGACGGCGGACCGTGAAAACCGTTCTACCAACCGGCGCTCCACCCTGATGAGGGAAATGACGGGCGCCGTGAACAAGCACGGGCAGGACTTCTATCTCGTGCCGCCGTTCACCGCCGAGGAGGCGACGCCGTCGGCCGTCGAGCAGTGGGCGGTCGCCGAAAAGGACCGATTGGATGGGCATGAATTGGTCCAGTACGCGGAGCAGTGTCGGAACGCTGAGACGGAGATGACCTCGGCATTCCGGGACGACCTTCTCCATCGGCTCGACGATGCCTTCACCGGCATCAAGTCCACCCTGAACGAGCTCAACCGCCACCTGAAGGACCGCCAGTTCCACGGGCGCGACTACTACTCGTTCAAGGCGCTCGAGGCCCCGACCCACGTCGCGCGCCGCCCTAATGGACGTCATTGCGGACAAGCTTGCGAACGAGGCCGAAAGCCGCGAGACAGCGCTCGAAAAGGTTGCCGCTCTTGCTAAGCGGGTGAAGTGGCTGCGGGTGGCGAAGCTCGCAACGACGTCGGCGGCTTCGATCTATTTCGGCGTTCCGCCGGTCGGGGCCGCCGGCGAGTTCTTCGAACTCGGCAGAAAGATGTGGAGCGAGGGCTTCGGGAAGAGCGATGCCGATGCGGCGAAGAAGGCCGTCGGCGATGCCGTCAAGGAAGGCGGCGAGCTTCTAAAACCGAAGGAGGAAACGTCTCCTCCGAAGGAAATTCAGGCTCTGCGCGACACGCTCGAGCAAACCCTTGAAGAACTCGGTATCACGCTTGTCGTGTTGATCGACGATCTCGACCGCTGCCTGCCCGAGACAACGATCTCGACGCTCGAAGCCATCCGCCTCTTCCTATTCCTCAAGAACACCGCCTTCGTCATCGCTGCGGACAACGACATGATCAAGCACGCAGTCCGCAAGCACTTCGCGGGCTTCGAAAATGACTTGATGGTAACGAACTACTTCGACAAGCTGATCCAGGTTCCGATCCGCGTGCCGCAACTCGGCACGCAGGAGGTCCGCGCATACATGATGCTGCTATTCGTGGACAACAGCGACCTGCCCGAGCCCGACAAGGAGAAGATTCGCGCCGCCGTGATCCGTCAACTGAAGAGCACTTGGCAGGGCAAGAAGGTGGACCGCGCGTTCGTCAACTCGCTTGACATCGGCTTACCGGGATCGCTGGTCGGGCAACTCGACACTGCCGAGCGGCTGTCTTCGCTCATGACAACGGCGTCCGGAATTGTCGGCAATCCCCGCCTGATCAAGCGCTTCCTGAACGCGCTATCGATCCGCATGACCATCTCCAAGGCGCAGGGTGTGGGCGTGGATGAGGCGGTCCTCGCTAAGCTCCTTCTGTTCGAGCGCATCGGCGACGCCAAAGCCTATGCCGAGCTCGTCAAGAATGTGACGACGGACGCGGAAGGAAAGCCCGCGTTCCTGAAGGACTGGGAGGAGGCAGCGGCCGCCGGTCGCGACCTGGAGACGAAGGATCCGTGGACCGGCGACTTCGTGCGCGAATGGCTGGCGCTTTCGCCGCCGTTGCATGACGTCGATCTCCGCGGGGCTCTTTACGTCAGCCGCGAGCATGCGCCGCTGATCACTCCTGAAGATCGCCTGTCCTCCGACGGCGCCGAACTTCTCGCGGCGATGCTCGAACATCCGGAAATGTCAGCTCGGTTGAGGGACCGCCTGGTCCGGGTGCCCCGGATCGAAACCACAGTGATTATGGATCGACTTCTCGAGCGCGCCCGCAAGGAACAGGAGTGGGGCGCGCCGCAAATACTTACGGCCTGCATTGCGCTCGCCGATGCCGATCCGGTCCAGGGACCGCGTTTGGCGGCGTTCCTCGAGGCGCGCCCTCACCAGCAGATTCAGCCTAGCATCGTGCCGAAGATCAGCGACCGCCCTTGGGCGGCGTCGCTTCTTGAGGTGTGGGGTTCGTCGGGCGACGTTTCTAAACCCGTGAAGAACGCCATCAACAAGACGAGGGCGAATGGGAACGTCGCAGTCTAGCGGGGGCCCGGGCCCGGGCGTCCCGTTGGTGCCGCCTTGGACGCCGGCCGCGCCCCAGGATCCGGTGCCACCTCCTCCGGAGCTTCCCAACGAACAGCCGGATGTACCGCCCGACGGCGCGCCTCCGGACCAAGTGCCCCCGGTTTCTGCTGCACCGCCCGCAGTGCCGCCGCTGCTGCAGCCGTCGCCCATCGCTCCCGAGAAGCGATTCGGCGGCACCCGTGCCAGTCTGGGAGACTTTGCGCGCTCTGGTGACGCGCGTGATCTGAGACGCGGGCTTGGGCACTATATCCGCAACGGGTACGGCGGTTCGAATCCAGCGACCCAGAGGTTTGGTGCCACTGCACAAACCGCTGGTTCGCTCGGCTACACGCTTTACTCGACCGCCTCAGGCGCCGCCGACGCGCCGATCGACGCGGCCGTACTGGCCGGGCGGTCGACGGAAGAGATAGCGACCGCAATCATCGAGGCGGTCAGGCCGGTCGACGGAACTCAGGATGCCGAAGCGGAGCGTGCCGCCATGCACGACGCAATGTCGGAATTGCTGAAGGAGTTTCCGGAAGCCGACCTGCTCAATCTGTCGGACGTCGAACGTGAGTTCGTCATCGAAAAATTCACCGCCATCGATGTCGCCCGGCGCTTCGAACTCGACGTTGGCAAGCACCTTCTCGAACGGGCCCCGACCGCAACGGTCGCAATGTCCCGGTTGAAGCAGATGCGGGCGTACATCGCGGAATCCGTAGCGGCGGCTTTCCGGCGGTTGAGGGACCAGGGGCGAACCCTTACGACGGGACGCGTTGCGAGCGTTGTGCAAGCGGCGCTTCGGGATACGTTCGAGGTATTCGAAGGATACGAAGAATGAGGCTGTTGTGCGCTCCGGCGGACGTCGGCCGCTTCGATGAGGCGGGCACGCTCAGGGTAGTGCTGTACGGCCAGGCAGGCGTCCCTGGTCGAGCGAGCGTAGGCGCCGCTTTACGCGGCGACGTCCGGAAAGAACGGTTTGCTCCCGATAGGCGCGCATGGGATCTCCTTTCCATCTCCAACTCGGTCATGGTGGCGGATGCCGCCGGGCTGCGAACCCAAAGTCCGGATGGATGGACTCGCGAATTCGATCTGGAGATCGCGGTGACCGAACCGGGCTTCTGGAATGGAGTTGCGCCGTTGATCGCCGATGCGCTGGCGTTCTTGACGACCGACAGATGGAGCTTGCGCTTCATCGCGGGCGGAGCGGCAGCTCCCCAGCCGGCGCGTGTGGTCCGGCCGCCGCAGGATTGCGTCGCGCTGTTATCGGGCGGCCTCGACAGTCTGATCGGAACGATTGACCTCGCTGCTGCCGGCACGCTGCCCCTCCTCATCAGTAAGATCGTGCGCGGTGACTCTGAGAAGCAGGAAGAGTTCGCGCATGCGATCGCAGGCGGTCTGAGACACATACAGCTCAACGACAATGCGGTCGTACCAAAACCGAAGGATACCTCGCAGCGCGCCCGTTCGATCATATTTCTCGCCTTCGGAGTTCTCGTCGCGACGGCCCTGGCGCCCTATCAGGAGGGAGCGGCCATTCCCCTATATGTCTGCGAAAACGGGTTCATCGCGATAAATCCACCGCTGACCGGAAGCCGGATCGGAAGCCTGAGCACACGAACGGCGCATCCCCAGTTCCTGGCGTTGTTTCAGGATCTTCTCGACGCCGCTGGCATCCGGGCGGCGCTCTGCACTCCCTACGCCAACAAGACGAAGGGAGAGATGCTGAAGGAATGCAACAATCAGCCGTTGCTGCGCACATTGGCCGTGCGTTCGACGAGTTGCGGTCGATTTCAGAAATTCAAATATAGCCACTGCGGCCGATGCGTACCTTGCCAAGTTCGAAGATCCGCCTTCCTCGCCTGGGGGCAACCGGATCTGACCCAGTACGTCTTTGAAGATATCGGTCGCGACGACGAGCAGCACGCGGGCTTCGACGACGTTCGTTCTGTCGGCATGGCTCTGGCCGCCGCACAAAATGGGGGGTTCGAAGAGTGGCTTGGGAGCGCACTGTCATGGCCGCGAATCGAGAATCGCGAGGCACTGCGGGATATGCTACGTCGGGGGCTCGCCGAACTCGGGCATCTGCATGCGAAATACGGTGTTAAGTGATCGATCTACATGCGCATCTCGACCTCTATCCGGATCCTCAAGCGACGACGAAGGAGTGCGTCGAGCGCAATCTGTTCGTTCTGTCCGTGACGACTACGCCGTCGGCTTGGACCGGGACAGCCGCACTCGCCGAGGGAGCCTCCCGTATTCGCACCGCGCTCGGTCTGCATCCGCAGCTTGCTCACGAACGCCGGAGCGAACTCGCGCTGTTTGAAGATTTGTTGCCGCGAACAAGATACGTCGGCGAGATCGGCCTCGACGGCGGCCCTGAACTGAAGGCAACGTGGGACACGCAGTGTCGGGTGTTCGACAATATCCTGCGAATGTGCGGATCGGCCGGCGGTCGCATCATGACGGTACATAGCCGCCGCGCAGCAGGCCCCGTCCTCGATGCACTGGCCTCGCGGCCCGATTCCGGCATCTCCGTGCTCCATTGGTTTTCGGGATCGCGCCGCGAACTGCAGCGGGCGATTGACCAAGGTTGCTGGTTCAGCGTCGGTCCGGCCATGCTCAACGGCGAACGAGGTCGCGGGTTGGCTGCACTAATGCCGCGCGAACGAATGTTGACCGAGTCAGATGGGCCTTTCGCGCAGGCAGAGGGGCGCTCGCTCTTTCCTTGGGACGTGGCGAAAACCGAACCGATGCTCGCTGAACTGTGGAGCATGGGCCAGGACGAGGTCCGTGACCAGTTGATGTCGAACCTCAAGCGACTGACGACGCAGTTTGCTCCAGAGAATGACCGGTCAACATCAAAGCCGTAGGTCGCCGCTAATCGAGTCACTCTTCCGTAGTCCGCGGACCGACACGGGCGCGGAAGGACCCCCCTCGGTTTTTCTGCGCTCAAGGATCGGCGAGAAGAACGGAGCCAAATTCGTCAACACCGTCAGAAGGATGTGAAATCGAGTCGTTCTTAAAACGAAATCGAGTCGCTCTAAAGGCCCAAATCGAGTCGTTCTAAAAGTGGCCTCACAGCACAATTTGAACTCACTGGTGGGCCCGGCAGGACTCGAACCTGCAACCAGACCGTTATGAGCGGCCGGCTCTAACCATTGAGCTACAGGCCCCGCTGCGGGCGACCGCTCAAAGACGGCCGGCAACGGTGCGCGGCCCGTTTACAGGATAGCCGGCATTCCGGCAATGCCAATTGAAAGAGGCGATTGGGTCCCGCTTTGGCGCTCGCGTCGCTTTATCGGAGCAAAGCTGGAGGGGCCCTTAAGACGTACGGGCTGTCAAGCATGGAAGCGCTGAGCTGACCGAGACAGCCCAGCCTTGCGAAACGGAGTTGACACGGCTCAAAGAGATGCAGACCAAAACTCGCGAGAGCGATCTTCAAATCTAAGGTCGTAAGGTTGTAAGAAAACGGCGCATTGAAAACTACCATACGCGCGTGAATGTAACCGACCATCTCTCGGACCACGGCTCCGTTCTTCTGTTCGACAAACGCCTGGTCGTTCTTGCGGTAAGGCCGGCATTCTAGGCCGGTCATTCCGACAAGATCGATCTCCTCCACGAGGCGTTCGGCCACGGAAGGTCCGATTGTCAGACGTAGACCATCGTCGGTTCGGGCAACGCGGAGTCTGAGGCCTTCGTGCCTATCCATGACATGGGCAAGGCCATGCTCGAGCACTCGGATATTCAGGATTCCGCCGGGCAAGAAGAACAGATCGCCGATGCACGTGGAGGCTGAGCAGGCCAAGGGCTACATGGTGGCCTGGGTCATCGATCGCGCCGATGCAGGCGCCACCAGATGACATTGGTGATTCAAACTCATCGGTTCGACGCTGATCGTAAGCGCAGCTCTGCGGCGCTTTAATTGGCGCTTGACGTCTGTTTGATCACGGTGTGTCCTGGCACGGCATCGTCAACTTAATCGACCGCCGAGCCGAAGGAGGCGATTCTCAGAGGTCGAGAGTCGGCGATAGCGCTTGTCATGGAGATCTCGCGCCAAGTCGCAAAGGCTCGCTCGCGCGAAGCACGACGGAAGTCGGCGGTGGCGGCTCCGGGATAGGGGATGTGGAAAAGGTTCGCGACCTGATCGTGAACGGACAGAAACCGTTGAGCCTGACGGGACGATTTGAAGCGCGTCATGATCCGCTCGCGTCGCCGCGTCGGCTGATGAGAATTCTCGGCCCGATTGTTGAGAGCTTTGTGCTGGCGATGTTCGACGTGTAAGCCCATCTTCGCCCTCGCAGCGCCGTACGAACGCAGCTTATCCGTGATCATAACGCGCGGCGGCGTGCCGGCGGATTTCAAGAGCTTCTTCATGAGCCGCTGCGCAGCGCGCGTCTCTTCGACGCTGGATCAAGACGTCGAGAACGAAACCATTCTGGTCGACAGCGCGCCAGAGCCAATGTTGTTCGCCCGCGATCGAGATAACGACCTCGTCCAGATGCCATTTGTCACCGCGGGCGGGAGCGCGCTGGCGGATCCGATCGGAGAACGGCTTGCCGAATTTCCGTCCCCACTGGCGCACGGTTTCATAGGTCACGCCAATGCCACGCGCCGCCAGCATTTCCTCGACCATGCGCAAGCTTAAGGGAAACCGGAAATACAACCAAACGGCATAGCTGATCACTTCCGGTGGGAAGCGATGGCGGCGATAAAGAGGGTCCTTGGCAGTCCGCATGCCGCTCGTCTACCCCCTCCGCCGCTCCAATTCGTTAACTTGACGGTACCCTCTGACCTCATCTGGCTCAAGCCGAAAGGCTGCACCGAATCGAAGCCGAACTCCTTCACAAATTGCGCAGATCGCTTCCTCAACATGGTTCAACGCTCGTCAGCTCGACGTAAGCTAAATGTCTTAGAGGCTGCAACGTTCGATGTGGGCCGAGAGGTCGCATAATTTGCTCAGTCCGACAAGGAGCAGGAAATGGATCCCTTTGATGCAGGGCAGGCTCAGCGCGGTAATGGCAGCACCGAATCTTCCGGCCGCGAGGACCGGGAAGGTGAGGAGGCGCAGTGGGTTGGAGTCTTGACCCACGCGGTGCTCGCCGCTGACGATCCGGCAAATCTCGGGGATTCTGCTCCTGCGGAGGGGGGGCACGACCAGATGCTGGAGGAGTGGGCTGCCGAAGAGGGGCAGAACCCGCTCGAGGATCGACAAGAGGCTGTAAGGCGAGTGAATGCTTGGAATCAGGGCGATCTGAATCTTGCAATGCTGCGCCTCACCAGCCTGCCTCCACTTCCAGCCGGGCTCCACTCGCTCGACGCGTCCTTCAACCGGCTGACCAGTCTGCCCGAGACTCTCCCTGACGCGCTCAATTCGCTCAATGTTAATGGGAATCAGTTGGTCAGCTTGCCCGCGCTTCCGGCCGGGCTCGCCTTGCTGGACGTGTGGAGCAATCGGCTCACCAGCCTGCCTGAGACCCTCCCGGCCGCGCTCGAGGGCCTCAACGTCGGCAACAACCAATTGACGAGCCTGCCCGAGGCCCTCCCGGCCAGGCTCGAAAGCCTTGACGTTAGTGTAAACCAATTGACGAGCCTGCCCGAGACTCTCCCGGCCAGTCTCGGAAGCCTTGACGTTGGTGTAAACCAATTGACGAGCCTGCCCGAGACTCTCCCGACCAGTCTCGGAAGACTTTACCTTAACGATAACCAGCTAACCAGCCTACCCACGGGCTTGCTAACGCAGTTGGGGGCTGCTGCGGAGGTGGTTGTGTCTGGCAATCCGCTGCCCCAGGAGATGCTGATGAACCTGGACACAATCCAAAGTACCGATGGGTATGCCGGCCCGAGGGTCGTCTTTGATTTGTCTGAGACGCACGAAGATCAGTGGGAGGACGCCGCCGTTGCGCCGTTTCCTCTCGAGACAGTAGCTGCGGAGTCTCTTCCCGAGGCAGTAGCGGACTGGCTCAACGGGGATCCGAAGGAGGGCGATCCCGAGGTGGTGGCCAAGTGGCAGAGCTTTGCAGAAGAACCCGGTGCCCAGCAATACGCAGACTTCCTCAACGGGCTGCGGAATACCGTGAACTCTGGGAACGAAGGATTCCAGCAGGGGGTGGCCAATGATCTGCGGCAGGCAGCGGCCAACCCGCAATTGCGCGCGCAGTACTTCCAGCTTGCTCTTGACGCCAACGAGAGCTGCGCGGATCGCAGAACTTTGACCTGGAACGGCATGCAAACCGCGCGCCTGATCGCCAACGTCGAGAACGGGCTCTATGACAATAACGAGGGGGTAGCGGCCCTCGTTGATCTAGGCCGTGTCATGTTCCGCTTGGAGGCACTGGGGGGGATCGCGCGCGAGAAGGTCCAATCGCTCCGCACAGGCGGCACCATCAACAACGTCGACGAAATCGAGGTCTACCTTGCCTATCAGGCCACGCTGCGCGAGCGGCTGGGGCTGCAGCACATCGCCCCGGACATGAACTACTTCTACGACTCTCACCTCACCGAGGAAGACATTGACAGGGCTGAGACGTCTGTGCGGAGCAAGGAGGCGACGGGGTTCGCCGACTATTTGGCGACGGACTGGAAACCTTGGGACGATGTGGTGCTCCGCATTGAACCGGAACACCATGCCACGATGGAGGAAAAGCTCGCCGATGCCTTGGAGGAGGAGTTCCCGGGCCGACTGAAGCAAAAGCTCGTTGAAGCGGGACTGATCGGCGCTGAGGCCGATGTCGTTGCGGATGCCGAGCGGGAGTTCGGACCCCAGGTCAGCAAGGACATCGCTCGCGAGATCAAGGGTGCTCTGAGGGACACGGTGCTCAACAAACGCGGCCTCAGTCTGTGAAGCGGCGTCTGCTGCTTGACCACGCGGTCCTTCATCCAGATCGAAGGATCAAGCAACTGCCTGAGCGAGGTATTGGTTCAACCGCAGCGGCGGAAACTGAACTGCGACGGCTGATCAGCCATTATGCTGTGAAGCGGCAGTAGTGCTTTGGCAAGACCAAGGCCGTGACCGCCACGGCCCGGAAGATCGCAGTTCTGTTCTACAATGCTGTGCGATACGGAATGGACTATGTCGATCCCGGGGCCTCGTCCTACGAGACGCGCTACCGGACGCGAGTGGTCAACAATTTGCAGCGGCGTGCCAAGGCATTCGGCTTTGTTCACCTGCCCTTGGAGCCGAAAGTAGATGCTGCCGTTTCTTAGGAATCGTTCTCAAGCGTCAGCTCCCCGATCTTGGCGTGCAGCGTTTTCACGTCCCCCGCGGGCTCGCTCGTTCTGTTGCCACCGCGAGGACCAAAGACCTCGGCCGCCGCTTCCTGAAGCTGGGACTTCCACTGCGTGATCTGGTTCGGATGCATGTCGAAATGCTCAGCCAGCTCGGCCAGCGTCATCTCGCCCTTGATCCTTGATCGCCGCTAACGCCACCTTGGCCTTGAATGCGAGTGCGTGCTGCCGGCGGGCTCGTCTGCTCATCGTCTCTCCTGATTCGCGGGACAATCTTGCCCGCCGTCAGGCAGAAACTCCACTCATCGCTGTCCAGATTTCCGGAGCCAGCTCTTTCTGTTCTACGCGCTACCCGACATAGGCATCCGTCTGACGCCGTTCGAGACTTCCTGGCTAGCGCTCGCATTGTGGGGCGGTGCTTATCAAACGGAGGTCTTCAGGGCCGCATTCGAAGCTGTGCCGAAAGGCGAAGTGACGGCAGCTCGCGCTCTCGGCTTGCCGGCGTTCCAGACCTTTCTTGACATCACACTCCCGATCGCGTTGCGCATCGCGATCACCGGAACAACAACCACGGCGATCACGCAGTTCAGGTCGTCCTCCTTCATGATCGTCGTCGGCTATCAGGAATTGACCTATGTCGCCAACCGGATCGTGTCAGATACGTTTAAAGTGTTTGAGACCTTCGGAATCGCTTGTCTCATGTACCTGCTGGGGTGCAGCATCCTAAGCGCTTTGTCTCGTACGTTCGAGCGCAGGCTCGCGGTTCCGGGGCTGGGAGTAGTTAAATGACCAACTGGGTTTGGCCTGTCACCCTTTACCTTGGTAAGAGCCTTTTGGTTACTTTGTGGATCTCGCTGCTCACCGTCATTTTGGCGACAATCCTTGGTCTCCTGATCGCGGCGCTGTCGCAAAGCACGCTCACGTTCGCGCGCTTTGTCGGACGGCTTTACGTTGAGTTGTTCCGCGGCGTGCCGTCGCTTATGATACTCCTCTTCGTGTTCTTTGCCCTTCCGCAAATTGGTCTCCGCACGGGCCCACTCACGGCCGCAATAATCGGATTGGGGCTCTGGGGCGGGGCGAACATCGGTGAGGTCTTTCGAGGCGCCTTGGATTCAATTCCACATCGCCAAGAGCAGGGGCGCCCGAGCGCTTGGCTTGAGCGCAACGGAAGCGCTTGTGTTCGTCATTTTGCCACAAGCATTTCGGCGTGCGTTGCCGCCCTACGTCGGGCAGCTCACCGTTCTCGTCCAGGCGAGTGCACTGACGTCCGTTGTTGGGGTGTCGGATCTCTTGGGATCGGCGCGTCAAATGATAGAAAGACTAGCGTATGTCGGAACCGGAGACTCACACGCCATCGAGATCTATCTGGGCGTGCTGAGCATATTCTTTGTGATCTGCTACGCGTTGAGCGGGCTGGCCAGTATAATCGAACGCTGTCTTCGAGTCTGAAAACAATTCCTAGTCGATCGAAACCTTCTAGGGAAAGGCAATTGCGCCGTTTGAGCGAACCCGCTCGACTCCATCGAGCGCTTTGCGCGGAGACATGTTCTAGGGTCTGTACCTAAATAGCGCCACGTGATTCTCTTGCCTACGTGTTGATTCGGGGGCGAGAGAATGCGCGCTGGTTTGTTTTGGCTGAACGACAGGCAATGGGCGCGTATCGAACCGCATCTGCCGAGGGGACTGACGGGGCCGGATCGGGACGACGACCGACGCATCGTCAGCGGCATCATTCACATGCTGCAATCGGGTGCACGATGGCGTGATTGTCCACGTGAATACGGCCCTTACACGACGATCTACAATCGCTTCAATCGCTGGGCCAAGCGAGGACGATGGTGCGCAATCTTCGAAGCGCTGGCCAAGCCTGGCGAAGACGGCGTCGTACTGTCGCTCGACTCGACCTCGATTAAAGCTCACCGGTGTGCCTCCGGCGGAAAAGGGGGGAGCACAATCAAGCAATCGGCCGCTCGCGCGGAGGCCGCACGACAAAAATCCATGCGCTGAGCGATCCGCTCTGCCGGCCGGTCGTCCTGCATCTGACTCCAGGCCAGGATGCCGATATCGCTGCGGCTCCCGATGTCCTGGCGCTCGCGCCACCCATGAGCGTGCTCCTCGCCGACAAAGGGTATGATGGCGACAAGCTTCGCGGCGAAATCATTCGTCGTGGCGCCAAGCCCGTAATCCCCAATAAATCTAACCGTGTCGTCATCCATCGCTTCAACAAACGCGCCTACAAAGGACGAAATGTCATCGAACGCTGCTTTGGCAGGCTCAAGGACTTCCGGCGCATCGCCACGCGATATGACAAGCTCGCCCGTAATTTTTTGGCCGCTGTTCATCTCGCCGCTCTCGTCGCATATTGGCTCAATTGAGTCTGGACCCTAGTTCAAGCAAAGCCCAAACTGCACCGAGAGCGCGCCCACGCCAGTCAGATCATCGCCTAAAAAGCGGCCGTGCGGACGGCCAGAGTCGAATCCTCTTGGTCTGGACTCGCATCATCATACCGGACGGCAACTCGATCGTGCTGGAGCGCCAGCCGGGCGCCGACAGTGGTGGTTATGCCGGACTCGAGGACGATGTCGACAACCACTGGGGCATGCTATTCAAGGCCGCCGTTCTCTCGACCATGCTCAGCGTCGGAGCAGAGGCGGCACGAGCCAAATGAGAACAACCTCGTTCAAGCGATCCGTAGCGGTGCGTCCATCAGCATCAGCCAGACCGGCCAATTGGTCGTGCAGCGTCAGCTCAACATCCAGCCGACGCTGACCATCCGGCCAGGTTTCCGGTCCGCGTGATCGGCACGCGCGATTTGGTGCTGGCGCCCTACAGCAATGGAGGAGCGCCATGACGAAGCTCAAGCTTGGGCCGCTTGAAGACGACAAGCCAGTCAAGCTCACGACCGAGCTGCCGGCGGCGGTCTTTAGGGATCTCAGAAGCTACGCCGAGATCCTGACGCATAGCGTAGGTCTGATGACGCGGACCGAGCCTGCTAAACTGATTGCGCCGATGATCGAGCGTCGCATGGCGACCGACCGCGCCTTCGCGAAAGCACGGCGAAATACACTCAGCTCGCACCTCGGTCATAGCGTTCACGACGCAGGTCAAGAAACGGACGCAACGATGGATTGCCGTTAGCTTGCCGCCAGTAAGCGCGAAAGCTGAGCACAGGGTTTGCCGGTTCGGGAAGGCAAGGCGTCCAGCCATAAGAAGTATTGGCCGAACAATTCGGTCGTCAAATCGGCCGGCGCCTGAACCCTGCCGCTATCGGCGAGAAAGCGGGCAAAGAACTTCAGTGCTTTCCAGCATTGGTGACGCGTGCTAGGTGACGACGATGCATGATGCCCCCGGAACGCCTCGGCATAGGGAGCAACAAATTCGGCTGGAAGATTGGGTTGCCCGAGGTCGAACCGCTGCGCCGGTTCGCCCCACGCATCCCGGAACGGCATCGTCAACTTAATCGACCGCCGAGCCGAAGGCGGCGATTCTCAGAGGTCGAGATTCGGCGATAGCGCTTGTCATGGAGATCTCGCGCCAAGTCGCAAAGGCTCGCTCGCGCGAAGCACGACGGAAGTCGGCGGTGGCGGCTCCGGCATAGGGGATGTGGAAAAGGTTCGCGACCTGATCGTGAACGGACAGAAACCGTTGAGCCTGACGGGACGATTTGAAGCGCGTCATGATCCGCTCGCGTCGCCGCGTCGGCTGATGAGAATTCTCGGCCCGATTGTTGAGAGCTTTGTGCTGGCGATGTTCGACGTGAAAGCCCATCTTCGCCCTCGCAGCGCCGTACGAACGCAGCTTATCCGTGATCATCACGCGCGGCGGCGTGCCGGCGGATTTCAAGAGCTTCTTCATGAGAAGCTGCGCAGCGCGCGAGTCTCTTCGGCGCTGGATCAAGACGTCGAGAACGAAGCCATCCTGGTCGACAGCGCGCCAGAGCCAATGTTGTTCGCCCGCGATCGAGATAACGACCTCGTCCAGATGCCATTTGTCACCGCGGGCGGGAGCGCGCTGGCGGATCCGATCGGAGAACGGCTTGCCGAATTTCCGTCCCCACTGGCGCACGGTTTCATAGGTCACGCCAATGCCACGCGCCGCCAGCATTTCCTCGACCATGCGCAAGCTTAAGGGAAACCGGAAATACAACCAAACGGCATAGCTGATCACTTCCGGTGGGAAGCGATGGCGGCGATAAAGAGGGGCCCGGGCGGTCGGCATGCCGGTCGTCTACCCCATCGGCCACCCCTATTCGTTAACTTGACGGTGCCGGTTGGGAGTGAGCCTACAAGCTTTGGCAGGCGACCAACTCAACGAGTTAAGGTATTCTGGGGCAAACTCGGTCGCAGATCACCGCGCAAAGCCGGGACACCGACCAGATCAAGGAGATCACTGATGGCCCACAAGAAACTGGTCAATCAGAGCGGGTTGTTGCTTACAGTGTTACTCATCACGCGTGTTGGCTCGGAGCCCAACCAGTCCGTGACGACGCGCGGCAGCAGCTGGGATAACGTGCTAAACACACATGACACGCTGGCCTTTAGCGGAGCGGACGGCCTGAACGTGGTGGGCTCGAATACGTAACCGCGGTCCACGGCGCTACGACCACCGACTCTCTACGGCCTGAACGCCGCCGGCAGTTTGATGGAAGCTCCCGTCGGCGACTAACGCGTCCCGGAAATCCGACGCTTTGTCGTGCTGAACATCGTCACCTTTCTGTGATCACTTCCAGACAGTGCGTCGCGCCGCCAGTTAAGCCTGTGGTCAGGCATAGGCAAAAGCGAATCCCTTTAAAGCGATCGTCAACGACGACTATCGCAAGGCCCAGAGAAGCCGGAAACGGACCGGCGCTTCCCCACATGATGCTCCGGTCCCTATCCAATTCTGAACCGATGATGTGACGCCGACCATGCTGCCCAGTTCTCAACAGGCCCGAGATGTGGCCTATCAGCTTCACGCCTATACCAACGCGCGGTCGCACCAACGGGCCGGGCCGCTCATAATTGAACGCGGCGAGGGCCCCTACGTCTTCGACACGGCAGGAAAACGCTACCTCGATGCGATGGCCGGTCTCTGGAGTGCGGGTCTTGGCTTCAGCGAAAAGCGGCTTATCGAAGCCGCGCATCGCCAGATGCAAATCCTGCCATTCTATCATACCTTCGCATCACGATCGAATGGGCCTTCCATCGCGCTTGCCGAGAAGCTGGTGAAGATGTCTCCGGTGCCAATGAGTAAGGTGTTCTTCACAAATTCCGGCTCGGAAGCGAACGATACGGTGTTGAAGCTGATCGCCTATCGATCGAATGCAGCGGGCCAGCCTCAGCGCAAGAAGGTCATCAGCCGGTTGCGCGGCTATCACGGCGTCACGATCGGTGCGGCAAGCCTGACCGGATTTCCAGACAACCACCGCTCTTTCGATCTGCCGCTCCCCAACATTATGCACACGGGCTCCCCCCATTTCTACAAGGACAGCCGTGCGGGCGAATCGGAGGAGACCTTTGCTACGCGTCGGGCCGAGGAGCTCGAGTCGCTGATTCAGCGCGAAGGTGCCGATACCATTGCAGCATTCTTCGGTGAGCCTGTCATGGGCGCGGGCGGCGTCATCGTTCCGCCGCCGACTTACTGGGACAAAATTCAAAGTGTGCTAAAAAAGCATAGCATCCTTTTGGTCGCTGATGAGGTGATTTGCGGCTTTGGCCGGACAGGAAAAATGTTCGGTTGCGAAACCTACAACATCGCGCCCGATGTAATCGTGGTGTCGAAGCAGCTCACGTCCAGTTATTTTCCGTTATCTGCGATCATAATGAATGACTACATGTTCGAACCAATCGCGGACGAGAGCAATAAGGTTGGACTGCTGGCTCATGGCTTCACGGGCGGTGGTCACCCGGTCGGAGCCGCCGTAGCGCTCGAAAACCTCAAACTCATCGAGGAGCGGGGTCTGATTGCGAACGTTGGCCGCATCGGGGCCTACATGCAGGAACGGCTGCGCACGCTCGTTGACCATCCACTCGTTGGGGAGGTCCGTGGCGTTGGCCTTATTGCGGCAATCGAGCTGGTGCTGGACAAGAAACGGAAAGTCGCCGCTACTACTCCGGGCGATGTTGGCAGCATTGCGAGCCGGTTGCTGCACGAGCGAGGGATCATCGTGCGGAATGTAGACGATGCATTGTCGATATGCCCACCTCTGATCGTCAACAAGGATCAAATCGACGAGCTCATCGACGGGATCACGGGCATGCTCCACGATCTTAAGGCGATGTAGTTAATTGTCGCGAGCCTCACTAGCGTTCACTCAACTCCGCTTAGTGCGCCGCGAGTCCGATTGTCTGGACATCCATCAATGAGGGGCAAGGTGCTCGACCTCGCGGTCGACGTCCGCGTCCGGAGCCCGAATTTCGGACGCTACGTTGCCGTCGAATTAAGCGAGCATAACCGGCGGCAACTATGGGTTCCGCGCGGATTCGCGCACGGTTTCGTTGTGTGCTCTCAGAGACCGCGGACTTTTTCTACAAATGCGATGATTTCTATAATCCGGAGAACGAGGTTTCGATCCGCTGGGACGACCCGGTGATCGGTATAAACTGGGGTATCAAAAAGCCGTCGCTCTCGGCCAAGGACGCGGCCGCGCCGCTGCTTGCCGACATCCAAAACTTCCATTGTACGGGCGGATACTGGTGACGGGAACCCGCGGGCAGGTCGGAGGTGCATTGATGCCCGCAGGTAAAGGGGATCGAGGCTGAAGTATTGGAAGGTTGAGGAACACGAACCGGTTCACCCGCATCGGAGGGCTGAAATGTCGCCTCCGTCTACACGGCTTAACAGGTGGAATGCTGATGATGATGTCGCCGGACAGTCGGCGCATTCGCCGCTGCCTTTGGGCGTAGCCGACAGCTGGATGGTGGGCATTTCACGGACTCTTCCTGGCCGAATCGTGTCTCTCGCTGCAGACCGGTGCCGGCGGCGCGGGCCGGATCAGCGGGCGGTCGCGGCCGAACGAGGCCAGCTGGGGTCATCTCCCGCGCGTCGAGCGCGATAGACGCGTCTTGGATTCGCCAGTCGAGGCCGCGGCTACGAGTTCGTTCCACGAGTCCGGCGGGTTTCCGCGGTCCAGCATCTTCCTGAACACGGCGTAGGCGTCGTTCGCGCTCTCGTAGGCGCGCAGCGTCGAGTCGTCGTTCACCCAGGCGAGAACGATGATCTTGGCGTCCGCCGATTGCTGATAGCGGAAGAACAGGCGGAACTGCTGCAGCAATTTCGCGCGGAACCAGTGCTTGTACTCGTCGCCGAGAGTGCCGCCCTGCCGATAGACGTCACGCGTTGGGTCACTCGGAATGTCGTCGAACGCCACCTTCAAGACAGCCGACAGGAGCTTCGCGGCGCGCTTCTTCTTGTATCCCTTCGGATCCTTCTTGCGCGCCTTCTCGACCCCCGCGATCATAGTCTCGAACTGGTCGAGAAATAGCGGATGGGCGTAGACCGTCCAACCGTTAACCCCGAAGGTGTCGTCGCTCACGTATCGTCTTCCGGCAGCGCCGCGTCGAGATCGACCTTAACACCCTTGACCAAGCCCTTGCCGCGCGCGACCAGCGACTTCGGCACCGGCCGGATCCGGGCTGGCTCGCTCCCCATGTCGCGGGCCAGGAACGCGAGGAACGTGCCGATCACCGGATCGCCGTGGTCGGCGCTCAACTGCTTCTTCGCGATCACAACGGTGCCGTCAGCGAGCCCCCGAAACACGACCTGGTCGCGCTTTCCCAGGGCCAGCATTTTGCGGATGGCGGCGGGCACGGTCGTCTGGCCGCGGTCTGTGATGGTCGCGGGGATCTCGAGGATTTCGGCGGTCTTGGCCATAGCGGCTCCTTGCGTCGTCACGACATCCCAATGTAATGCATCTGCATTGTAAGTCAAGTCTGCCTGGGTGCCTCGAGATGGCCGCAAACTGGCGATTCCGCCGTCTGGTGGAGTTGGCGCTGAAGCTCAACGAGAATGATGCACAATTGCCCGCCTCCAATGCCGCTGCTACAGCTGTGGCTCGGGGGTCTGCGCGAATGAATGGAAACTATAGAGCTGGCCCCGCAAATTCGGACAGTAGCTTGAGTGGATTTTCTGCCTGACAGCGGCGAGGATTCTTGCTGCGAATCAGGAGCGAAGATGACGAATAAGAGCCGCCGGACGCATTCTCCGGCATTCAAGGCGAAGGTTGCTTTGGCTGCGGTCAAAGGAGACAAGACACTGGCGGAGCTGGCGCAACTGTTTGATGTTCATCCGAACCAGATCACGATCTGGAAAAACCAGCTCCTGGAAGGCGCCGCCGGCGTGTTTGGGCATGACAAGACATCGGCCGAGACGCCGGTCGATTTGAAGGCGTTACATGCCAAGATCGGCGAGCTGGCGTTGGAAAACGATTTTTTGTCCGGCGCGCTCACCAAGGCGGGCCTGCTGAGCGCAAAGCGATGATCGACCGCGGTCATGATCTTTCTATCGTGCGCCAGGCGAAGGTCCTGAAGCTGGCTCGCAGCACGGTCTACTATGAACCTCGGCCAGTTTCGGCCGAGGACTGCGCGTTTCGCGGGATCGTGAGCAAGGCTTTCGGAGCCTTGCAGCGCTTCGGCCGACAACTCAACCGGCTTAGGGATGACCTCGTGGTTAACGAGGAAGTCCAATGCCTACCCAGAGATTGTCGATGCGCCGGATCAAGGAAGTCCTTCGGTTAAAACATTTTCAAGGCCTGCCAGAGCGGGCCATCGCGCGGAGCGTGGGCGTCAGCAACGGCGTTGTGCACAGCTACCTGAGCCGCGCCCGCTCTGCTGGGTTGAGCTGGCCGCTTCCGGAGGGAATGACCGATGAAGACCTGGAGCTTTTGCTTTTCCCGGCCCCACGACCAGCGTCTCAGAGCCCGCAGCGGCCGGTGCCCGACTGGAGCTACATCGATAAAGAGCTCCGCCGGCGCAACGTAACCCGTCGCCTGCTCTGGGAGGAGTATCGCGCCGTTAATCCCGACGGTTTCGGGTACACGTGGTTCTGCACTACCTACGAGGCCTGGAAGGGGCGGGTCCGACCTTCGATGCGGCAGATTCATCTGGGCGGCGAGAAGGTGTTCGTGGATTTCGCCGGCGACACCATCGACATCGTCGATCCCCTGACCGGGGAAGTGCAGCCGATGAAGCTGTTCGTCGCGGCGATGGGCGCTTCGAACTACACCTACGCCGAGGCCTGCCCCAGCGAGAGCTTGGCCGACTGGATCCGGGCCCACGTCAACTTGTTCACGTTTTTGAGCGGAACGCCGACGTTCGTGGTCTGCGACAACCTCAAAGCCGCCGTCAGCAACCCCGACCGCTACGATCCCGGCCTCAATCGCACTTATGCCGAGATGGCGAGCCATTACGGCACCGCCATTCTCGCCGCACGGCCGCGGCGCCCAAAAGACAAGGCGAAGGTCGAGGTCGCGGTGCAAATCGCCCAGCGCTGGATTCTGGCCCGGCTGCGCAATCAGCGCTTCTTTTCCCGGGCCGAGCTCAACGCCGGCATCAAGACACTCGTCGACGAACTCAATGCTCGTCAAATGCGTGGCTTCGGCTCAAGCCGCGCCGAACTGTTTGCCGAACTCGACAAACCCAAGCTAACCCCGCTGCCAGATCAGCCTTATGCCTTCGCACGCTGGAAGCGCTGCCGCCTCGCTCCCGATTATCATGTCGAGGTCGACGGCCATTGGTACTCCGCGCCGTATCGTCTGATTGGCGAGCTGGTCGATGCCCGTATCGACGATCGGACGGTCGAGATCTTCCACAAGGGCCAGCGGATCGCCAGCCATGCCCGCGCGCCCAACCGACGCGGACACACCACCATCGCCGACCACATGCCCAGCGCCCATCGCCGCTACGGCGAATGGACCCCCGCCGCGGTGATCGCCGCCGGCGAGCGGATCGGTCCTTCGACAGCAGCGTTTTTCCAGGCCGTGATCGACGCCCGGCCCCATCCAGAACAAGGCTTTCGAACCTGCCTTGGCATTCTGGCGCTCGTCAAAAGCTACGGCGCCGACTGACCGGAATGGCCAAGGCCTTCGAGGAGCAGCGCCGATCGCCCGATCTCGAAGCCCTGCCGTTCGAAGATCGCATCGGCCTGTTGGTCGACCGCGAAGCCGCCGAACGCGACACCAGGCGGCTCACCACGCGCCTCAAGATCGCCGCACTGCGCCAGACTGCTTGCGTCGAGGACGTCGATCTGCGCACCCCGCGGGGCATCGACCGCGCCGTTTTCGCCAAACTCGTCGAAGGTCGCTGGATCGATCGCCACGAGAATTTGCTCGTCACCGGGGCAACCGGCCTGGGCAAAAGTTGGTTAGCCTGCGCGCTCGGCCACAAGGCCTGCCGCGACAACCGATCAGTCCTCTATCATCGCGTTCCAAGGCTGTTCGAGGCGCTCGCGCTCGCGCGCGGAGACGGACGCTACGCCCGGCTCCTCAAAAGCCTCGGCCGCGCTCAGCTTCTGATTTTGGATGATTGGGGACTATCGGTGCTCACCGCCGCGGAACGCCGCGATCTGCTCGAAATCCTCGAGGACCGACATGGCCGCGCATCCACCATCGTCACAAGTCAGCTCCCGTGGACACCTGGCATGGAGCCATTGGGGACCCCACGGTCGCCGACGCCATTCTCGATCGCCTCGTCCACAACGCCCACCGCCTCCAGCTCACCGGAGAAAGCATGCGAAAACGCAGCGCCAAAACCATCACCCTTGACGGCCAACCAGAACACTGACTCTATCTCCCATCGGCCGTAGCGGGCTGCTCACGATCGTCTGAATTCAGTGCTCACGATCGCGCGAAATCGATGCACACGATCCGTGAAATCCGCAGATGCTCCCGGTGCGGGTCTATCGAGGGCTGTAAAGGGTGGTTTGTTGCTGATCGCCAGCATGCCAGATCGAAGCCCTGGTTCATATTTTGAAAGTGAGAACGGATGGATTTCCCCTCGACCAAGCGGGTGCGTGAACAATCGGACAGCACGGGCCCGCAAGAGAGCTCACCCGCGGCTCCGTCCGCAGCCGCGGCGACCTTTGAGCGGCAATTGAGCGAGATCGGCAGTTCAGGTGAAGGTGATGGAGCAATGCCGGCCGCCTCGACGCCGCAGCCGGCTCAGTCAAAAGGGATTCTGAGAAGGCTCAGCAAAAGCCCCCTTTATTCCCAGGATGCTCCCCTTATTTTGGGGCTTGAGAAGGCCCTCATCAAGGGCGGGGCCGCCAAAGGCACCGCACGAAATAATCTATATTCTCTTCGCAGCTTTGGCCAGTGGCTCTTCGCAAATAACAAAGATCCCATTGCTGCTCGGCTCGACGACGAAGAGTCGCTGACCGTTGATGCGCGCGTGTTCGAAAAGCGTCCCGCGACACTCCTTAGGGCAATAGACCATCTCAGGACCTCGCGGTCGACGGGCGGAATCGTGCCGATCGCAGGCCGCACTGAGTTGCATCCTTATCCCCAGGACGCAGCTCTGATCGAAGGGTACAAAAACGACGCAGCGACAGATACCGGCAAGAAGGATGCAAGCAAGAATGCAACTGCTCTTCGCAGTTTCAGCGACTACCTGCGTGAAAACAGCAAGAAGGGCATTGCTGCTCGTCTTTCAGACGAGGCGTTGGATGGAGATGTCAAGAGCTATAAGAGGGCCCCCGGTGCTGATTCAAGGATCGGTGCCGCTCTGGCTCATCTCCGAAAATCGCAGGCGGGCGCTAAGGCGATGGAGCTCGAGCGCCATATTGATTCCGAAGACGCGGCCCTGAAGGAGTCGAGGCAGGTCGGCGACGCTGCTGCGCAGCACAGTTCGTTGCAGAAAGCTGGCAGTTGGCCAGAGGAATTGCTTCCTGCGGAAGGCCATGATCAGAATTTGCTTTTGGGTCCGATGGACGAACCCGGCCCGCCGTCCTCGGCGCCGCAACCGGCTCAGTCAACTGGGGTTGCGATAGGGCACAAGAAGCGGCCTCTTCATTCCGAGGATGTTCCC
Source organism: Bradyrhizobium sp. USDA 327 (assembly GCF_041262065.1). Classification (NCBI taxonomy): domain Bacteria; kingdom Pseudomonadati; phylum Pseudomonadota; class Alphaproteobacteria; order Hyphomicrobiales; family Nitrobacteraceae; genus Bradyrhizobium; species Bradyrhizobium sp. USDA 327. Next base: position 100,863 of record NZ_JBGCCW010000001.1, read on the forward strand.
CTTATTGCGGGGTTTGAGGAGGCCCTCCGGAATGGGAGCGCCGCCGAACGCACCGTCCGAAACTATCTATCTTCTCTTCGCAGCTTTGGCCAGAGGCTCTACGCAAATAACAAAAAGAGCATTTTTGCTCGGCTCGACGACGAAGAGTCACTGACCGCTGATGCGCGCGAGTTGTTCGAAAAGCGTCCCGCGACACTCCTTAGGGCAATAGACCATCTCAGGACCTCGCGGTTGACGGGCGGAATCGTGCCGATCGCAGGCCGCACTGAGTTGCATCCTTATCCCCAGGACGCAGCTCTCATCGAAGAGTACAAAAACGAAGCAGCGACAGATACCGGCAAGAAGGAAGAAGCCAGGAAGGATGCAACGGCTCTTCGCAGTTTCAGTGACTACCTGCGTGAAAACAACAAGAAGGGCATTGCTGGTCGGCTTTCAGGCAAGGCGCTGGATGGAGATGTCAAGAGCTATAAGAAGGACGCCGGTGCTGATTCGAGGATCGGTGCCGCTCTGGCTCATCTCCGAAAATCACAGGCGGGCCCTAAAGCGATGGAGCTCGAGCGCCATATTGATCCCGAAGACGCGGCCCTGATGGAGTCGAGACAGGTCGGCGACGCCGCTGCGCAGCACAGTGCGTGGCAGAAAGCTGGCAGTTGGCCAGAGGAATTGCTTCCTGCGGAAGGCCACGATCAGGATTTGGGCCGGATGGACGAACCCGGCCCGTCGTCCTCGGCGCCGCAGCCGGCTCAGTCAACTGGAATTTTGATAGGGCACGACAAGCAGCCTCTTCATACCGAGGATGCTCCCCTTATTTCGGGGCTTGAGGAGGCCCTCCGTAATGGGAACGCCGCCGAACGCACTGCCAGGGGCTATGTACGTACTCTTCTCAGCTTTGGCCACTGGCTCTTCGCAAATAACAAAGATCCCATTGCTGCTCGGCTCGACGACGAAAAGTCACTGACCGCTGATGCGCGCGAGTTCATCGGAAAGGGTAATCCCTTAAGGCTTCTTGCGGCGATAGTTCATCTCCGAACCTCGCAGTCGACGGGCGGAGTCGTGCGGATCGCAGGCCGCACTGAGTTGCATCCTTATCCCCAGGACGCGGCTCTCATCGAAGAGTACAAAAACGAAGCAGCGACAGATACCGGCAAGAAGGATGCAAGCAGGAAGGATGCAACTGCTCTTCGCAGTTTCAGCGACTACCTGCGTGACAACAACAGGCCGGGCATTGCTGCTGGGCTCGGCACGTCGTTTGATGGAGATGTCGAGAGCTATAGGAAGGTCGCCGGTGCTGATTCCAGGATTGGTGCCGCACTGGCTCGTCTCCGAAAATCGCAGGCCGGCGCTGAGGCGATGGAGCACGAGCGCCATATTGATCCCGAAGAGGCGGCCCTGAGGGAGTCGAGGCGGGTCGGCGACGCCGCTGCGCAGCACATTGCGTCGCAGAAGGGTGGCAGTTGGCCAGAGGAATTGCTTCCTGCGGAAGGCCATGATCAGGATTTGCTTTTGGGGCTGATGGATGAACCCGGCGCGTCGTCCTCGGCGCCGCAGTCAACTTGGATTGTGATAGGGAAGAGGAAGCAGCCTCTTTATTCCGTGGATGCTCCCCTTATTTCGGGGCTTGAGAGGGCCCTCATCAAGGGCGGGTTCAGCAAATCCGCTGCCGAGCAGCACGGAGGTTCTCTTCGTAGCTTTAGCCGTTGGCTTTTCGCAAAAGAAAAACCGAGCATTCGTGATCGGCTCGACAATAAGTCGCTGACCGATGGCGGTGAGGTGCTCGAGTTCACCGGAGAGGGTAATCCAAAGACACTCGTTCAGGCAATCGACTATCTCCGGACCTTGCGGTCGACGGGCGAAGTGCCGATCTCACGACGCGCTAAGCTGAATCCTCACCCCCAGAACGTGGCCTTTATCAATCCCGAAGACACGGTACTGATGGAGCCGAGGCGCGTCGACGCCGCCGCTGCGCAGCACAGCGCGTCGCAGGAAACTGGCCGTCGGCCAGAGGAGCTTCCCGCGGAAGGCCGCGATCAGGATTTGCTTTTGGGGCTGATGGACGAACCCCGCTCGTCGTCATCTCTCGAGCCAGCCGCGCGCCATGACCAGGCACCGGATCCCGGAGAGCCCGACCGCCAGCAGTCCCCGGACGAGCCGATGGCTGCGCTTGCCAGGAGCAACCGCCTGCCAAGCGAGGAGGTCCTCATCAACGATGAGCATGACACAGCTGAGTTGAGGCCAGCGAAGAGGCAGAGGACCCTAAACAATCCGCAAGGCGTTGCCGGCGAGCGGCAGCTGAGCGAGATCGCCAATTCAGGCGGCCAGCCGACACCGGCGCCTACCCATCAACAGGGTACGTCGTCATGGGAGACGCAGCCGATGCTGCTGCGGAGCGGCTACGAAGATGTCACGGCGCCGCATGCGGTCGCGACGTACGTCGGGGGCGCCGCTGCGCAGCACAGCGCGCGGCAGCGAGCTGTCAGTCGGCCATTGGTCCTCCCGGAAGGTTACGATCAGGATCTGCGCTTAATGGTGGAAGACGGCCCATCGTGGCCCGAGGTTCCTCCTGAGCAGGCGCAGGACATAGTCCAAGCTGGGCAGGAACCTGCCCGGCCGACCGTGGAAGCAGCGCCAACGCACTCTGCCAGGGCTCGCTCAAATACCTACGGCGGTATTGAGGTGTCGTTTAATCCGAATTCGCCCGCATCATTTGAGTTGCGTGACAATGCTTGCAGCCCGGCGCCTGGCTTTCCGCCGCCGTTTGCCGGGCCGGTACCGGGGCATCACCAGGGCGCTCAACAGCTCGGCTCGCCGCAGGGGCTTTCTCCGGTGTCCGCCCACTCGGACGATGACGCTTTGGCGTGGTTGAGCGAGGAGCTTGCGCGGCAGATGCAAGAACCGGCATCACCATCAACTGCCAGGGCTCAGGATCTCTATCGTGGATTTAAGGCACTGCTTGATCCGGATGTGGCCGAGTTGGATGACAGTGCTCACTTTGCGCCAGCGCCTTCTGCCAGGGCTCGCTCAGACACCTACGGCGGTCTTGAGGTATCGTTTAATCCGAATTCGCCCACATCATTTGAGTTGCGCGACAATGCTTGGAGCCGGGCGCCTGGCTTTCCGCCGCCGTTTGCCGGCCCGGTACCGGGGCATCACCAGGGCGCTCGACAGCTCGGCTCGCCGCAGGGGCTTTCTCCGGTGTCCGCCCACTCGGACGATGACGCTTTGGCGTGGTTGAGCGAGGAGCTTGCGCGGCAGATGCAAGAACCGGCATCACCATCAACTGCCAGGGCTCAGGATCTCTATCGTGGGTTTGGGGCACTGCTTGATCCGGATGCGGCCGAGTTGGATGACAGTGCTCACTTTGCGCCAGCGCCTTCTGCCAGGGCTCGTTCAGACACCTACGACGGTCTTCCATTGGTTGATCTGACCGCGCCCGCACCGTCCCCATTGCGCGACGATATCGTGCGGCGGTTTCCGATCACCTCCTCCGATGCTCAGATCGGGGCGTTGAATCCGATAGCCTTGTCCCACAACCGCGGGCTGGTGCTCGAGCACACGGAATGGCTGGGCGACGAGCATATCCTCAGGGATTACCAGCTTCAGGAGCTGGATTTGCAGAGGAGCGATTCGGATCTCGCCGCCCGGACGCGGTTCGTAGATCCCCTCGAAGCGCTGCGGCTGCGCCTGGGCGCGGAGAGCGACGTGCTACGCGTATTCCATCGCATCGTCCATGATCGGCGTGATAACGATACAGCCGACTTCCTGTTGCTGCCAGTGAACGATGCCAGTGCTACGGACCGCGGCAGGCATTGGTCGCTGCTGTTCGTTGATCGCAGCAACCGGCAACGGCCTGTCGCCTATCACTACGATTCCTACGGGAGATACAACGAGACGCATGCAAGACAACTCGCAGAAAGGCTGAACCTCGCCCTGCAGCCCGCCGGCATGGCCCAGCAGCAGAACACTTATGATTGCGGCGTCTTTGTCGTGGACGGCACGCGGGAGCTGGTTAGGCAATTGGCGCAAGGACGGGAGCCAGACCAGCTGAACCTCAGCAACGTCGTTGCCAATCGGCAGGCACTGCAAGCGCGACTCAGGGGTTGATGTCGCCGTGGGCGGACCCTCGCGGCGCTTCTCTTTGAGCTTGAATGACGGCTGGAAGAAGTTCACCAGCAGGCGCGCCGCGGCGTAGAGACGTGCCATCACGCGGGCCGTCTCGCCCCCGTCGAAGCGCCCGTATCCGACGAGCCGCCGGACCACCGACAGCGCGATGCGGTTGTCGGCAAGGGCGAGCGCGCGACGCTGCGCTTCGGAAAGACCGGTCAGCTGACCGGCGCCTCGAGGAGACCGAGCTTTCGCGCGGCCAGGTATCGGCCTTCGCCCGCGATGATCGTGCCATCGCTGTCGACGAGCAGCGGGTACCGTCAAGTTAACGAATTGCAGCGGCCGAGGGGTAGACGACCGGCATGCCGACCGCCCGGGACCCTCTTTATCGCCGCCATCGCTTCCCATCGGAAGTGATCAGCTATGCCGTTTGGTTGTATTTCCGGTTTCCCAGCGGCTCATGAAGAAGCTCTTGAAATCCGCCGGCACGCCGCCGCGCGTGATGATCACGGACAAGCGTTCGCACGGCGCTGCGAGGGCGAAGATGGGCTTTTTCGTCGAACATCGCCAGCACAGAGCTCTCAACAATCGGGCTGAGAATTCTCATCAGCCGACGCGGCAACGCGGCGGATCATGAAGCGTTTCAAATCGTCCCGTCAGGCTCAACGGTTTCTGTCACTTCACGTTCCAGGCATCGTAAGTGGATCCGTAATCCCCGGGAAATTGACGAAACCTCAGACTCTCTCCTCAGCAGAGGTGTATCCGCGCCTGCGCTTGGCGCGCTCCAGCCGTCCGAATGCTTCGCCCGCTTCAGCGCTGGCATCGAAAGTCTGCACCATCGTCTGGCCGGTCGTGCCGATCCGGCCCCAGTCGCGGATCAGCGAGACCCCGCCGAACAAGGTCGGTTGGATCGAAAGCAAGTAAAACCGCCGCATGTTGCGGGTGGTGTCGATGCGGCGAAGGTGAAGCGGCCCTAGCTTAAGGTTCGGCATGCATGGATTCTCGCTTCCTGTGGAAGCGAGGTCCAATGCTTTCTATGAATCGATCAGGGCCAAACGATTCATTCTCTCGCTACATCAATTGCACCAGGCGGGTGTCTTCGGACTGTGGCGATGATGTGGAGGCTCCACGGCCCGATTTGAACCCCACCGTCTCGCGGCAAAACCGAGACCGCAGTCTGAACTGATCGAGAAGCTCACTGAATCGCGCCGGAGCTCGGTCCAAGCATTGTCGATCCAGCAGCCTCAGCAAGGTTTGAAAGCTGACTAGGTGACATCGGTGCAGCCGTTGAGCGATCGACGGAGCAATTGCGGACGAACGGGAAATCGAAGTCCGGACACGGGTGAATTATGGAATGACACCCGGGCACTTCTTTGCCGGTGCTGCTGCAGAGAATCAAGCGCGCGATGTGGTCGGACATCGCCGACCTGCGTCTGGCAGCCCGACCAACCTTATGGGGTGTTGAAGAAGCGCGCGGCCTCTTAAAGGCCGCATTCTCTGTGGTAGGGCAGTATCTGAAAGCGCGTATGGCCGCGCAACCTGAGGCGAGAGGAGGATTCCGATGTTCGAGGCTAAAGACTATCGCGTGTGCTGCCATCACTTTGTCACCCCGACCGACCGCGCCGTCTACCCGGCGCAAGAGCCCTTACTAACCTACTCTGAGGCCCTCCGGCAGGTGCAGACCGAGCAGGCCAAGGGCTACATGGTGGCCTGGGTCATCGATCGCACCGGAGCAGGCGCCACCAATGAGATTGGTGGTTCGAACGCATCGGTTCGACGTTGATCGTAAGCGCAGCTCTGGCCCTTGGATTGGCGCTTGACGTCTGTTTTGATTACGGTGTGAGCCGGCACGGCTTCCACTTTTCCGACAACGTTGACGCTGGCCTCAAGCGCCTGCCTGTCGTCGAACCACTTTTTAGAGCTTGATCACATGATCGCAGCCGCGCCGAAGATCGAAGAGGCTGCAATGCCGTTTCCACGCCGAGTCACAAGCAGAAGAAACTCAACCAGGACTCGCGCTGGTCAGCGTCATCAGAAACTGTGCACGCTCGACAGGACGATCGAGCCAGTGCGTCGAGGTCTATTCCTGCATAGGAGGACGCGGCGAGGCGGCGGGAAAGTTGGAAGGTTGGGATCCAGCAAGGTCCCGATTCGCGCGCTGTACCTCGGCGGTCCCAAACACGAGGACGCAGAGAGGTCTGTTTTGGGCGCGGGATTTTGGCTGGGACACGAGCCCGTCAGAGCGTTGCCGCCGCCGCTCTGAAATGGTCGGGAAACCTTCCGATCGTGCGAGACTCTTATCTAACCTCACTTGTGATCCGCTCCCCTCGAGACTTTTGGAAGATATCCCAACTGCCGTTCCAGAGCAGCTAAGGTTCGACGGGCCGAATCCAATCTCGCAGTCGCCTCGACCAGGTCGGCCCATGTTTTATCCGACCGTGCAACCGCCGTGGAGCCGGTCTCAAACAGGTTGTTGTTGAGATGCGGGGCCGCTTCGCCTCGCAGGGCACGCTCCAAATCGAGCAGGGTGCTCGTCAGCGCTCGATGCGCGCACGCGTCCTCTCGTTCCAGGTTTTCCGCCACGTCGAGCGCCGCACGATAGTGTCGTATCGCTGCAACGACTCTGCTCTCGAGGTCGGGCTCATCGCTCATCTGCTTTTCTCTCCACGAATCTTTGAGCAATTTGTGTCGGTCTGAACGAGCAAAAATTGTAAGCGGAGCTTTTCTCCCATTTGATTGACTGGTTTCGCTTCGGCTTTCGCTCTGCGATCCTTGGCTTGTCAGAGAGCCGAGAGGAGACTGAAGGCGATGGAACAATCGGGGGAGGAAGCCGAAGCTGATGGCTTTGTGGGGAAGCTTACGCGCCGGACGCGTTCTGGATGCCGGTTATGGTCTGCGGAGATCAAGGGGCGCGCTGTTTTCGAGAGCATGAAGCCCGACGCCCGGGTATGTGATGTCGCACGGCGTTATGGTGTGAAGGCCCAGCAGTTGACGACGTGGCGCAGATTGGCGCGTGCTGGCCGGCTCGCATTGGTCACGGACGACGCGGCGGATTTCGTGTCGATCGAGCTGAGCGATCCAGTGGCGCCAGGCAAGAGCGAGGGCCCGTCGAGATTACGATTGGCAAGGTTTCGGTCCGCCTGGATGCGGACGTGTCGGCGGTGCGGATCGCGGAGATCGTGACTGCGATCGAGCGCGGCGCATGATCATTCCGGCGCAGGGACTGCGGATTGTGCTTGCTGTGCGTCCTGTTGACTTCCGGTGCGGGCACGACGCGCTGGCCGGTCTTGTGCAAAACACGCTTGGGCTCGATCCGCATTCGGGCCTGATCGTGGTTTTTCGTTCGAAGCGCGCCGACCGGCTGAAGATTTTGCTATGGGACGGCACGGGCCTCGTTTTGGTCTACAAGCGCCTTGGCCGCGATGGTCGTTTCGAGTGGCCGCAGATCAGCGACGGCGTCATGCATCTGACGCGCGTGCAGTTCGAAGCGCTGTTTGAAGGGCTGAACTGGAAGCGAGTGGGCGAACGGATTGTCGCGACGCCAGCTGCGGCGAACTGACTCAGACCCGACAACCTGTTTCGCGCGGGGCTTTGGGATGATAGCTTGCGGATGTGCCGCCGTCCCCCATTGATCCCGCCCGTCTTGCAGCGCTGCCCGCCGATTTGCGCGCGCTCTTCCGCGCGCAGGAAGCGATGATTGAAGCCGAGCGTCGTCGCGCAGACGATGAATGCTCGGCGCGCCTTCATGTCGAGAGTGAACTGGCTGCGTCCAAAGAGAGCGTCGAACGCCTCGAACTGCTCGTGAAGGAGTACGAGCGCGCACGTTTCGGTAAACGCTCGGAGAAGTTCAATCCCGATCAGATGCAACTGGTTCTCGAGGACATCGAGATTGCCATCGCCGAAGTCCAGGAACGCCAGGACGATCGTGCGCGCCGCGCCGGCACGGCGCCGTCCAGCGGCCGGACCAGGCGCGCTGCCCGTGCCTTTCCCGCGCACCTGCCGCGCATCGAGCAGGTGATCGAACCCGAGAACCTCGAGTGTCCCTGCGGCTGCGGCCGGATGGCCCAGATCGGCGAGGATCGCTCCCGCCGTCTCGATGTCATGGCCGCCCAGTATCGTGTGATCGAGACGGTGCGACCGCGCTACGCCTGTGCAAAGGGCTGCACCGGTGTTGCTCAGGCGCCGGCGCCCGCCCATCTCGTGGAGGGTGGCATCCCCACCGAGGCGCTGCTGGCGCAGGTGGCGGTCGCCAAGTTCAGCGAGCACATGCCACTCTATCGTCAGTCGCAGGTTCTGGCTCGGCATGGCATCTTCATCGATCGCGCCGTTCTGGCAGACTGGATGGGAACGGTCGCCTTCCACCTCGCGCCGCTGGTCGAGCGCATGAGCGTCGTGATGAAGCAATCGGGCCGCTTGTTCATAGACGAGACCAGGGCGCCTGTGCTCGATCCGGGCCGGGGCCGAACGAAGACCGGCTATCTGTGGGCTGTCCTGCGCGACGATCGCGGCCACGGCGGCGCTGATCCACCAATCGTGGTCTACCACTACGCGCCAGGACGCGGTGGTGACCATGCTGAGCGCATCCTCGAGGGCTTCGACGGCATCCTTCAGGTCGACGGATACCAGGGCTATCATCGGCTCGCACGGCCCAAGCGCAAAGGCGGCGTGCCGCTGCGGCTGGCCGCATGTTGGTCCCACTCAAGGCGCAAGATCATCGCAGCGACTCCGAAAGCCGGCTCACCCATCGCCGAAGCCGTTCTCGCGCGCATCGCCGCACTCTATGCGATCGAGAAGGAGATCCGTGGCGCCGACGCCCCGGCTCGGCAAACGACCCGTAACGAGCGATCACGGCCGCTCGTCGCTGAACTCGAGAGGTTTCTGCGCGAGCAAGCCGCTCGCCTGTCGCCGGGCAGCGAGATGGGCAAGGCGATCGCCTATCTCCTGAACCATTGGGATGGCCTCACCTTGTTTCTCGACGATGGTTGCGTTGAGATGGACACCAATCCCGTCGAAAATCAAATCAGGCCGCTGACTCTGACGCGTAAAAATAGTTCATTTGCTGGTCACGACGAAGGTGGTCGTTCATGGGCGCGCATAGCTTCGCTCATCGCCACCTGCAAAATCAACAGCGTGGAGCCCTACGTCTGGATCAAAAATTAGGCGGCTTACAGGTGGCGGGCGAGATGATGCGCCGGCTCGTACGACGAGCCGAGCATCGAGCCCGGTATGCCGTCGTTGCTGGATGCGCTCCGTCTCGGCTTTCCGTTCCCAGACAATACTGCCCTTCCACGTACGCCCTTTCTTTCTCTGCCTGGGAACCAGCCGGTCGTTTGTATGCCGCCCACGTCTTTCTCATCGCCGCGTTCGCGATAATCAGCGACGCCGACCAGCGTCTCTCCGATAGAACCTGTTTTCGCCGACGCAGGCGCGCATGTCGGTGCGCCGGAACCAGATGGCGCGTCCGCATCGCAGCGGTGGATTGCCCGCAATAAAGATGACCTGCTCGTCGGTTCGCATGCGCAAGACATCATGCGGCAGCATCAGCGGCCGGCGCGCGAGCTGCTTGGACCGCGTCCGGGAGGAACCCGACGTCTGCGAGGACCGGCTCAGCTGATCGACCTCGACCGTCGTGTCGCCGCAGCGCTTGGAGATGTAGTCCGCCGTCTCGGGGTCGTTGATCGCCGAGAAGGAGATCCAGGATGCGCTTTCGAACCACTTGCTGGTGGCATCGCGGCCGCCATAGGCCTCGCGCATCTGGCCGATTGACTGGTAGAGCATCAAGAGGGTGATGCCGTATTTGCGCCCCGCATCACGCGCGGTTTCGAGAATGCGTAAGTAGCCGAGACGCGCGACCTCATCGAGTAGGAACAGGGTCCGGCCGGTCACTTCGCCATTGCGATTGTAGATGGCGTTGAGCAGCGAGCCGATGATGACGCGGGCGAGGCCGGCATGGTTCTCCAGGGTCTTCAGGTCGAGATTGATGAAGACGTCCGTCCGGCCCTCCGCGAGCTCGGCCGTCGTGAAGCTCGATCCGGACACCAGGGCGGCATAGTTGCCATAGGAGAGCCAGTGGGTTTCCTTCACCGCATTGGCGTAGACGCCGCTGAAGGTCTCTGGCGTCATGGCGATGAAGGGCGCGACATTCTCCTTCACGAATCCGGACTCGGAGTTGTCGTAAATCGTCTGAAGCCGCTGGCGCAACTTCGGCTCCGGCTCCGACAGGTTGGCGCGGACCTGGCGGAGGTGCTGATCCTTCTTTTCCGTATGACCGGACAAACAGACATCGGCGATCAACGCCGTCAGCAGTTGCAGCGCCGAGGCCCGAAAGAAGTCATCCCGCGCCGAGCCCTGGCGCGGATTGTCGGTCATGATGAACATCCCTCGTTTTGAAAAGGAAACCTCATGTCTGAAAGTCGAAAGCCCACGCACGATGCCTTCGCTGTGGCCGGTGACGGCCGAAATTCTACATGGACGCGGATCGGCGCCGCTTGGCCGAACGATGACGGCAAGGGTTTCAATATCGTGATCGCGCCCGGCTTGGCCGTTTTGGGTAAAATCGTGCTGCGCGAACCGAAGCCCCAGGCCGACCAGGAGCCTGACTAGTACCCACTTTTCTTGGAACGTGAGTCGTGATTCAAGGTCGGGATGATACCCGAAGCAAGAGAAGTCCACCTTTCGAGGAAAGATCGCAAGGTGCTTGAGGCGTGCTGTCGCTCACCGGTGACGTTGCAGCGCGATTTGAAGCGGGCGCGGATAGTTCTGTTGGCGGCGGATGGGCGCAGCACCCGGTCGATCGCCAAGGAAGTTGGGGTCCAGCCGCGGATTGTCAGCCTTTGGCGGCATCGCTATGCCGACCATGGCCTTGAAGGGCTGCAAGACAAGCCGCGGCCTGGCAAGCAGCCGATCTATACGAAGACGACCGACAAGCGGATTCTGAAGCTGCTGGATAAGCCGCCACCGCAAGGGTTTGCGCGCTGGACCGGCCCCCTGCTGGCCGAGGCGCTGGGCGATGTCGATGTCCAATATGTCTGGCGGTTCCTGCGCAGCCACAAGATTGACCTGGTGGCTCGCAAGTCCTGGTGCGAGAGCAACGACCCGAACTTTACGGCCAAAGCCGCCGATGTTGTCGGCCTCTATGTCGCGCCGCCGGCGAAGGCCATTGTGCTGTGCGTGGACGAGAAGCCCTCGATCCAGGCTTTGGAGCGAGCGCAGGGTTATCTGAAGTTGCCCAATGGCCGCGCCTTAACCGGCCAAAGCCACGATTACAAGCGGCATGGCACCACAACATTGTTTGCGGCGCTCGAAGTCGCCACCGGAAAGATCATCGCGACCCATTCAAAACGCCGGCGCCGCGTCGAGTTTCTCGATTTCATGAACAGCGTCACCGCGACTTTTCCGAACCGCAAGCTTCACGTCATCCTCGACAACCTCAACACCCATAAAAAGAACGAGGACTGGCTCAAGGCCCACCCCAACGTGCAATTTCATTTCACGCCGACAAGTGCGCCATGGCTCAATCAGGTCGAAGTATGGTTTTCCATCTTGCAGGGGCAGTCGCTCAGCGGCACCTCCTTCACGAGCCTCAAGCAGCTTCAGGAACACATCGATGCCTACGTCAACGCATACAACGACAGAGCCGAGCCCTTCGTCTGGACCAAGAAAAAGGTCCGTCAACGCCGTTTCAAAGGCCGCCGTATCACTCAGCTCTGATTCCGGGGACTAGATTCGATAACCTGTTTTGTTGAGTAGCGTGATGGTCAAGGTTGCCAAGCCCCGAGCCATGGCTCGATCGCGTCCTCGGCGGGCTTGAACACCGGGATGTGGTAGTTCGAGCGCATTGATGTGACGCGCTCGCGGGTCCAGCGATTGCCGTTGCCGGTCTTGAGGCCGTTGCGATTGAGGAGGCCGGCAATCAGATCGTCGCTGGCGATCAGCACCAGTTGACGCACGGCCTGGACGATATCGGCAGAGGTGCTGTTGCGCTGTCCGCGCCGGCGCTTCGGCAAGCGCAACTCGCTGTGGGCGCCCCCCACCCAATGGACGATGAGAACGATCTCCGAGGCCGCGTCGTCGATATCGGCCACGACCTCATGGATGAGGGTGCGCACAATGCGCTTCTTGAGGCGAGCATCCGTCGTCGGCGCATCCCAGACCGTTTTGAGGTTCGAGGCCAGAACGCCGAGCGAGACTGGATCGGCAAGGGGTGCGGGCGTGGCCGCATCATGCATGGCGATCTTGGCCTCAACCTCCGCCGCGTGAGCGAGCGCCCTGTTCCAGCGCGCTTCCAGCTCACTGGCCACCAGCCGGTTCGCGGGATCAGCGGCATCGTATTGCCGGAAAGCCCTGTCGGCGGCATAGCGCGCCGCTTCGAGGTCGCGACTGAGAGCATCGCGTACCTGATCGCGCCGTTCCCTGGCTCCCTTGGCGGCAGCGGTTGCGGCGGCGACAGCGCCCGGACCGACGACTCCAAGCAGCGATTCTTCGATGGCGTCATCGACGCGCAGTCCGCCGAAGGCGATGCAGTGGGCCCAGCCATTATCCATCCAGGCACGGTTGCAGCTGTAGCGCGGGATATGGTTCTCCATGCCGGAGTACCGGAGTGTGAGCTTGCGACCGCAGCGCTTACAGCGGATCAGACCGGCCAGCAACGCGTCACCATGGTTGGGCGCGCCGTGATGCCGACTGGTGGGAACATTGCTGCTGACCATGGTGCGAATCGCCTCGAACTTCTCCCAGCTCACATACCCTTCGTGAGTGTTGGGCTTCAGCGTCAGCCATTCGTTCCGCGCCTTGCGGCGGATCTTCAGGCTCACGCCAGCGGTGCTGTATCCCGCCGCCACAGCTGTCTTACCATAGGCATAGGCGCCGCCGTAGACCGGGTTCTCAATGATCCGGTGGATGGCAGAGTAGTTTGGTCGCCGCCAGGCCGTGTCGCCGTTGGTCTGCTTCACCGGCAGATCGAGATTGTACTCATGGAGCCAGCAGAGCGCCTGTCGCGCGCTGCCCAGTTCCTCGACCTTGTCGAACACCAGCTTGATCGCCTCCTGGACACGCCGATCCGGGTCTTTCTCATAACGGTCGCCGGCCTTCACGAAGCCGACGGGCGCTGTCACAACCAACTCGCCCCGGCGCGCCTTCTCGTAGCGGGCCGAGAGCGAGCGCTGGCGCAACAGATCCAGCTCGTACTCGTTGAGGCTGCCCTTGAGCCCGAGCAGCAGGCGGTCGTTGCCGTGCCTTGGCGCATAGATGGTCTCTTGATCGACCAGAACGGTATCGACCACGCGGCACATCTCGATGAGTTGCTGCCAATCCCGGCTGTTGCGGGCGAAGCGCGAGACCTCGCGGGCGCAAACCGCACCAACCCTGCCGAGGCAAACCTCCGCCACCATTCGCTCGAATCCGGCGCGTTGTATGCCGCCGGCGGCTGAACGACCATCTAACGACGGACAATCACGGACAAGCTCCGTTCGTACGGCGCTGCGAGGGCGAAGATGGGCTTTCACGTCGAACATCGCCAGCACAAAGCTCTCAACAATTGGGCCGAGAATTCTCATCAGCCGACGCGGCGGCGCGAGCGGATCATGGAGCGTTTCAAATCGTCCCGTCAGGCTCAACGGTTTCTGTCAGTTCACGATCAGGTCGCGAACCTTTTCCACATCCCCTATTCTGGAGCCGTCACTGCCGACTTCCGTCGTGCTTCGCGCGAGCGAGCCTTTGCGACTTGGCGCGAGATCTCCGCGACAAGCGCTATCGCCGAATCTCGAACCTTTGAGAAGCGCCTCCTTCGGCTCGCGGTCGATTAAGTTGACGATGCCCCGCTGCCTCCAGCAGCACGCCAGGCGCGATGGAATTGCACCCCACGGTGATCCGGGTTTTCCTGTGAATCGGGGAGAAGCGCCCTACGTCAGCTACTCGTCAGCCAGCCAGTCTATGCAGACTGGCTGCGCACTCTCGACTTTATCGGAGGTGGAATATGACAGGCATTGGCCGAGCTGGTAAATCGCACGTTGGGCCCGCAGGAGCCGACAGCGCATGGGGATCGAGTAGTTCGAGCCCGGAGCTCGGTCCCGCCCCCGGGGAGGGCGGGCAATCTTTCGACTCTGTCGTGGAGCGGATGCGCTCCGGGCCTCGAGATGGAACGGCTCCGCTCGTGAGCCTGCCACCAGCTTCGGCGGTGGCAGTCCAGATTTCCTCAAGTGGCGACGGAATCAAGGCAGCGAAGCAAAAAATGCGCAGCCTGCTTGCGGGGCTTGATGCTTCTAAAAATGCAGCCACACGAGCCCGGAACCCGAACCCGTCGGAGGCGCAAGAGCTGATCGATCAAGTCGTCAAGGCAGGCTCGGAAGTTCTGGGCTATTACGCGAGCCTCCCCCCGGACATGGCGCGGGGGCTTCTTTCCGACGGTCGGGCTCGCCGACTCCGCGAGGAAACTATCGCTGCGGGAAACGAATGCGACATCGTGGCCACCTGGATTATCGGCGACCTGGAGAAGAGCAGGAAGAAAGCAACAGCCTTGCTCAAGAATATGCGAGTTGCCAACGCTCAGCCTGACCAGCTGAGCCGAGCGGTATCCAGCGTGGCGAAGCACTACGAGGCCTGCATGGAGGGGTGGGGAAAGAAGGCATTGCGCATGGAACGGATGCAGTCCGTCTGCGCGGCCACCGCCAACTTGCCGAGCACCACGCCCGAGATGCGGCAGGCCGAAGAGGCCGCACTACGCCTGCAGACCGGCTGGGCACTTTATACGAAGTGCGTGTATCTGCAATCGCAGGTTGCTCTTGCTCAGCTTCTAATTGAGTCGCGGGCGAGCACGTTCGAACCAGCTGTAAGCGACGCCCTCATGGGTGAGGATGGGCGGGTGCGTCTGCTCGGGACCTTTATCGAGGATGTTTTTCCGGCATTTAACTCGGCGTCCGAAGCCGTTCTGAGCAGCAACGGAGCGGCACTCGACGCAGACCACTGCACCGTTCTGGAAGGAGTCATGGAGCGGCTTTCGGAATTTGCCTCAGGGGTGCACGGAATCGTTACCAGGCTAAGGGACGCCGGAACGGATGCCGACCTTCCATTAAAACTGTTGGGCCAGATCGCGGATGGTGCATGGGTCACCGCGGACGACGTCACGCGTCTTTTGGACGTGCAGCCAAAGACGCCCGCCGTGATTGAGCCGACGGCCCGGACTGCCGTAGTGGTTGAGGGGGGCGCGGCCCGCAGGGAGGGGAAGGGCAAGCGCGCACCGGCCGCAGGCGAGCGAAGTTCGGCGGCCGGGCCGCGCGAGCCGCAGCTCGCCACGCCCGACGCTGCCACGGCCCCGACAGTCAAGGTGATCGTACTCTCGGATCTGGGTACGAAGAAACTCGCGAGCGCGGAGGAGGCGGCACTCGCGAGGGCGTCATCGTCGGCGACCGGGCACCTGGAGATATTGCAGGCTCCGCCCTCCAGGAACGCACTGACCGGATTACTCAAGCGATTGGACGAACTTTTGCAGTTCGATCTGCCGGCTCAGCAAAGCGCGGTCTCGCAAGCGCGCCACGGGAAGCCCGAGGACGCCGATCACGCCGTGGATCTCGTCGTTAAGCGCCTGCAGACACAGGCCTCCGAGATTGAGGCCAGTGTAGCCGCGCTGGAGGAGCCTCGCCGACGTGTCCTACTCACGCCTGCGCAAGTGCCGGAAGTGCACGACAAAATAGCCCGGCTCAAGGCGATGTTGTCCGAGGTGCAGGGACAGGCAAACTCTTTCACGGCGCAAAAGGCGGTGATCACGATCGATTGCATGAAGACCTACGCGTTTCCGTCCCAGAAGTATCTTGAACAGTTGCGAGCGGCCGGGGAGTTGGCGGCTGTGAATTCACCGCGCGCCTTGAAGGATGATCCGGGGACACTGTTCGAGATCAAGCTGCAGCCCAAGGCCCTGCGCAATGGCGCGACGCCAAGCCCGATGTGGGTGCACATCCATACCAAGCGGCCGGTACATGCCAGGCAGTTGGCAACGCTGAGCGATGCCGGGTTCGCCGCTTGCCACGTGAAGTCAAATGACCAGCGCGGCTACAATCAGGACTGGCAGAGCGCTCGAGCTGCGACGGGGCGCGAGAACGTCGTGATCCACCGCGGCAAGCTCACGCCGGCGTTCTGTAGGTCCTTGTTGCGCACCGCAGCTGGCGGCCAGCCGTGGCATCCCCTTCCCGAGGCGGAGCACGCGTCGATGCAGTTCGCGCGCCTCGGGATGTAGTTACCTGGGTGTCCCGCGCCAGAGCGTCGCTGTGGTGACACGATCAAGTGGACCGTTTCTCACCGAGAGGAAATCCTCGATGAGCTCGAAGCCGGCGCGGGCTTCCTCGAACAGATCGACAACAGGGTCCGATTGAAATTCGATCGGGAGCGTCGTGACCCCAACTTCCTTTCGCTTGGCAGCTGAACCGTCAAATGCCGGCGATGTGTCGTCTCAAGTCCAGGCGCATGCGATCAGCGCTCCAGGCTCTTCATCTTCGAAAGTGAGTACACATGAAATTCGTCTCAATGAATCGGGGGGGGCAACAAACGGATAGCGTGGACGCGCAAGATGCCTCTCCAGCCGACTCGTCGGCAGAGGCGGCGGCCTTTCAGCGGCAGCTGAGCGAGGTCGCTGTCCTGTCCGCTCCCGTGCTCATGCAGGTCCGCGCCTATCAAGCGGATGCATCGCGATCTGAGGCGCGACCCATCGTGCGGGCGAGCGGGCAACCATATACGCCGGCTCCGCACGGTGAAGGCGGTGGAACGACGCTGAATGCGTCGGCGCTGCCGCTCGGCCATGCAAATTTGGTTTTCGCAGGAAGCGGCATGGATCCTGTTTATTCCGACGATGCGTCTCTTATTGAGGGGCTCGGGCCGGCACTCTTCAAGGCTGGGGCCACCGAGCGCACCGTCAGGCGCAATGTACGTTGTCTTCTCGGATTGGGGCATTGGCTCGTAAAGAACGGAAAGCCGGGCATTGCTGCCCGGCTTTCCGAAGAGTCGCTGGTCGAGGATGCCCTTGAGTTCGGCAAGCAGGAGGGGCAGGCCATCGCTACGCCACTGGTTCATCTTCGAGCCTCCCAATCGCCGGGCGGCATCGCGCCGATTGCAAGCCGGGTTGAGCTGAATCCCTATTCCCAAGATGCGGATCTCATCAAAGGGTACAAGGAAGATGCAGCGTCAGGCACCGCCAACACCGTCAGGAAGTATGCAACTCTTCTTATCGATTTCAGTGATTACCTCCGTGAGAACGATAAGCCCGGCATTGCTGCTCGACTTGGCGACGGCTCGCTGGATAATGATGTCAGCCAGTATAAGGAGGCGGACCCCCGTGGCCGCAGAAAAGCCGGGGCCGCACTGGCTCATCTCCTGAGGTCGCCGGCGGGTGCTAGAGCGATCGAGCTCCGGCCTCATATTCGCCCCGTTCCTGATTTCGAAGGCGCGGTTCGCGCTGAGCCGAGCCGGACCCGGGCCGCGACTGCACAGCACAGCTCGAGCGGAGCTATCAGCTGGCCGGAGACTCTGCCTGCGAACCAGCAGGATCTGCTTTTGGAGACGATGGACGGACCCAGCTCCTCGCCGCCTATCGAGACAATTGCGCACCATCAACAAGCAGCGGATGCAGGAGGGTCTTTTCGTGACTTGAACTTGCCCCGCGCCGACCATGGGGTTTCACCGCCGCATGGCCTGGCATTGGATGCTGCAGGGTCCCTGAACTGGCGCCACCATGACGACGAACTGACGGATAAACGTCACAGGAACCAGCAGGTTCTCGTCATCAATGAGCATGATATAGGGGAGTTGAGATCAGCGAAGAGGCAGAAGACGCTAAGCAATCCGCAGGGCGTCGCCGTTGAGCGGCAGCTGATGCAGACGCCATCCCATCAACTGGCGGCGTCCCCATTGCAGATGCAGGCTCCGATGCTGTCGCAAAACGAGCTGATCGGCGAGCCGCTCCCGGGGGAAGACGCGGAGCTCTTGGCGAGGTTTCGTGTAGACGCCAAGCGGCGCAAGCTCACCCCAGGCGCCATCAATAACAGTGTTTCCGGGCTTGGGAGATTTGTTCGCTGGGTCAACGCAGAGCATGGGGGGTCCGTAGCTTCTCGGCTACGAAAAGGTACACCGCTGGATGAGGAAATTGCGGCGTACCGGAGATTGGGCCGTGACCCCCAGCACCGCATTACATCGGCCCTGGATGTTCTCCGGCGGCTCTTGCGTGGGGGTGAAGAAGCCGAAGCTCCCGAACCCCGCGTCCTCGGTGCCCCACGTCGCCTGGTTCCTCATCCAGAAGATGCGCCCCTCATCGAGGGCGCGCTGAGCCAAGCTCTGAAACATGTTAAAACTGCGAAGGATAAGGGGTCTGCGCAAAAGCGGGCGACACGTCTTCGCGCGCTGAGTGCGTGGCTTAAAGGGAATCGCAAAGGGAGCATCATCGGGCGACTTAACGGCTCTAGCAAGGAGCAGTTAACGCTGGACAACGATGTGCTGGCGTTCCAACGGACCGGAGGCGCAAGATACCGTCCCGATTTGTCGCATCTTCGCAGCTACTTAAAACTCATCGAGGCGAACCGAGAGCTGGGGCTGCCAGGCCCTGAGCAGCCGAGCTCGCCGGCCGCGTGGGGCGATCGGCATCCCGGCTCGGCGCAGGATCTTCCCTCAACGCCGGCAAGCCCAAGCGCGGGAGCTTGGGTTTGGTTGGGTGAACAGCTGCACGAACCAGCATCACCATCCAGGCCCCCGTCACATGCTAAGGGCAGGCTTGAGCCATCTGTTGATCTGAATGCGCCGACGCCGTCCGAGTTGCGCGACGATGCTCATTTTGCGCCAGCGCATCCTGCCAGGGCCCGTTCAGACACCTACGCTGGTCTTGAGCCATTTGTTGATCTGAATGCGCCGACGCCGTCCGAGTTGCGCGACGATGCTCACTTTGCGCCGGCGCATCCTGCCAGGGCTCGTTCAGACACCTACGCTGGTCTTGAGCCATTTGTTGATTTGAATGCGCCGACGCCGTCCGAGTTGCGCGACGATGCTCACTTTGCGCCGGCGCATCCTGCCGGGGCTCGTTCAGACACCTACGCTGGTCTTGAGCCATTTGTTGATCTGAATGCGCCGACGCCGTCCGAGTTGCGCGACGATGCTCACTTTGCGCCGGCGCATCCTGCCAGGGCTCGTTCAGACACCTACGCTGGTCTTGAGCCATTTGTTGATCTGAATGCGCCGACGCCGTCCGAGTTGCGCGACGATGCTCACTTTGCGCCGGCGCATCCTGCCAGGGCTCGTTCAGACACCTACGCTGGTCTTGAGCCATTTGTTGATCTGAATGCGCCGACGCCGTCCGAGTTGCGCGACGATGCTCACTTTGCGCCGGCGCATCCTGCCAGGGCTCGTTCAGACACCTACGCTGGTCTTGAGCCATTTGTTGATCTGAATGCGCCGACGCCGTCCGAGTTGCGCGACGATGCTCATTTTGCGCCAGCGCATCCTGCCAGGGCTCGTTCAGACACCTACGCTGGTCTTGAGCCATTTGTTGATCTGAATGCGCCGACGCCGTCCGAGTTGCGCGACGATGCTCATTTTGCGCCAGCGCATCCTGCCAGGGCCCGTTCAGACACCTACGCTGGTCTTGAGCCATTTGTTGATCTGAATGCGCCGACGCCGTCCGAGTTGCGCGACGATGCTCATTTTGCGCCAGCGCATCCTGCCAGGGCTCGCTCAGACACCTACGCCGGTCTTGAGGCAGCGGTTAATCCGAATCCGCGCACACCATTCGAGTTGCGTGACAATGCTTGGGCCCCGGCGCCTGACTTTCGGCCGCTGTTTGCCGGGCCAGTACCGGGGCATCACCAGGGCGCTCGACAGCCCGGTTCGCCGCAGGGGCTTTCTCCGGCGCCAGCCTTCTCGGATGATGAAGCTTTGGCGTGGTTGCGCGAGGAGCTGGCGCGACGGCAGATGCAAGAACCGGCCTCACCATCAACCGGCAGGGCTCCCTCAGACATCTACGGCGGCCTTGAGTCATTGGTGCATCTGGATGCGCCCACGCCGTGGGAATTGCGCGACGATGCTCACTTTGCGCCGGCGCCCGCTGCCAGGGCGCGCTCGGACACCTACCGCGGTTTTCCATTGGTTGATCTGACTGCGCCCACGCCGTCCGAATCACGCGACGATGCTAATTCTGTACGGCCGTTTCCGATCACCTCCGCCAACGCTCAGATCGGGGCTTTAGATCCGACAGTCTCGTCTCACGGCCACGGGCTGGTGCTCGAGGACACGGAATGGCTGGGCGACGAGCATATCGACAGGGATTACCGGCTCCAGGAGCAGGATTTGCAGAGGAACGATCCGGATCTCGCCGCCCGGACGCGGTTCGTGAATCCCCTCATCGTCCTAAATTATCTGGGCTCTAACGACGATGGCGTCGTGCAAACCGAGTTCCAGCGCATCGTCCATGATGATGAATTTAATGATACAGCCGACTTCCTGTTCCTGCCCGTGATTAATGCCAACCCTGAAGATCCTAATAACCTCGGCAACCATTGGTCGCTGCTGTTCGTTGATCGCAGTGACCGGGGGCAGCCGGTCGCCTACCACTACGATTCCTACAGGGGACTCAACAAAAAGCATGCAGAGCATCTCGCAAGTAGGCTGCACCTCCGCCTGGAGCCAGCCGGCATGGCCCAGCAGCAGAACACTTATGATTGCGGCGTCTTTGTCGTGGACGGGACGCGGGCGCTGGTTAGGCAATTGGAGCAAGGAGGGCAGACAGTCCACCTGGACCAGCTCGTCGTCGATCGGCAGGCACTGCAAAACCGACTCAGGGGCTGATGTCGCCGTGGGCGAGATAGAGTTGGCTGTGAATCGACGCTGAACATTGACCCCCGTACGCGCGAAGTCAATCAAGTACTTGGGACGCCGATCGGCGTCCGGACCCCACACGATGACATAATTGCGGTCGGCGCCCGCGGGACGAAAGGTCCGCTATCTTCAAGCCTGCACGCAATCACACGAATCGGAGGGGCTATGAAGCAATATGTTGGGCTTGACGTCTCACAAAAGGGAGAGAATCAGGAACAGCAGAAGCCCGTTCCCGAAGATCATACGTCCGTCAGCAAGGACGAGGAATCGGGCGCACGAGGGTTGCAGCGCGATTTGCAGGATCGGTTGCAGCCGGCGCACGACGAGCCGGTGAGCGAGCCCGTCAGCGATAGTGCTTCCCATCCCGAAGTACCTGCAGGCTCGCGCCGGTTCGCCGCCTGCTCAAGGTCGGCATTGGCCTTGCGATTGTGGCCGTCTTCGGATGGTTGCCGCTGAAGGCCGTGCTGCAGACCTCGAGCGTTGCGGCCGTGGTCAATGCCAGGATCGTGACGTTGCGCTCGCCGATTGACGGCACCGTGAGCGCGAAGCCGCCGCAAGGCTCGACGCAACTCAGCGTGGTCCATGAGGGCGACGCGATCCTTCATGTCGTCAACGCGCGTGGCGATCGCGTGCGGCTCGACGATCTTCGGCGGCAGATGTCCCGGATGGAAAATGAGCGCCCGAGTTTCGCCGCCAAGCTTGCGGCCGCCGAGACGGCGCAACAGGACCTCGCCCGCCAGGCGGCCCAGTTCCGCGACGGTCGCATCCTCCAGCTCCAGGCGCGCATTGCCGAAATCCAGTCGGCGATCGAGGCCGCGGCCGCGCGACGGGAGAAGGCAGTGGCCGCCGTCGAGCGGGCCTCGTCACTGATCAAATCGGGCAGCGTCTCGACGGTCGAAATGGCCCGCCTGACGCGCGAGCAGGCGATCGCCCAGCAGACTGCGGATTTCACGGATCGTGAGCATCGATTTCGCGCGATCGTGAGCACTGAATTCAGACGATCGTGAGCAGCCCGCTACGGCCGATGGGAGATAGAGTCAGTGTTCTGGTTGGCCGTCAAGGGTGATGGTTTTGGCGCTGCGTTTTCGCATGCTTTCTCCGGTGAGCTGGAGGCGGTGGGCGTTGTGGACGAGGCGATCGAGAATGGCGTCGGCGACCGTGGGGTCCCCAATGGCTCCATGCCAGGTGTCCACGGGGAGCTGACTTGTGACGATGGTGGATGCGCGGCCATGTCGGTCCTCGAGGATTTCGAGCAGATCGCGGCGTTCCGCGGCGGTGAGCACCGATAGTCCCCAATCATCCAAAATCAGAAGCTGAGCGCGGCCGAGGCTTTTGAGGAGCCGGGCGTAGCGTCCGTCTCCGCGCGCGAGCGCGAGCGCCTCGAACAGCCTTGGAACGCGATGATAGAGGACTGATCGGTTGTCGCGGCAGGCCTTGTGGCCGAGCGCGCAGGCTAACCAACTTTTGCCCAGGCCGGTTGCCCCGGTGACGAGCAAATTCTCGTGGCGATCGATCCAGCGACCTTCGACGAGTTTGGCGAAAACGGCGCGGTCGATGCCCCGCGGGGTGCGCAGATCGACGTCCTCGACGCAAGCAGTCTGGCGCAGTGCGGCGATCTTGAGGCGCGTGGTGAGCCGCCTGGTGTCGCGTTCGGCGGCTTCGCGGTCGACCAACAGGCCGATGCGATCTTCGAACGGCAGGGCTTCGAGATCGGGCGATCGGCGCTGCTCCTCGAAGGCCTTGGCCATTCCGGTCAGTCGGCGCCGTAGCTTTTGACGAGCGCCAGAATGCCAAGGCAGGTTCGAAAGCCTTGTTCTGGATGGGGCCGGGCGTCGATCACGGCCTGGAAAAACGCTGCTGTCGAAGGACCGATCCGCTCGCCGGCGGCGATCACCGCGGCGGGGGTCCATTCGCCGTAGCGGCGATGGGCGCTGGGCATGTGGTCGGCGATGGTGGTGTGTCCGCGTCGGTTGGGCGCGCGGGCATGGCTGGCGATCCGCTGGCCCTTGTGGAAGATCTCGACCGTCCGATCGTCGATACGGGCATCGACCAGCTCGCCAATCAGACGATACGGCGCGGAGTACCAATGGCCGTCGACCTCGACATGATAATCGGGAGCGAGGCGGCAGCGCTTCCAGCGTGCGAAGGCATAAGGCTGATCTGGCAGCGGGGTTAGCTTGGGTTTGTCGAGTTCGGCAAACAGTTCGGCGCGGCTTGAGCCGAAGCCACGCATTTGACGAGCATTGAGTTCGTCGACGAGTGTCTTGATGGCGGCGTTGAGCTCGGCCCGGGAAAAGAAGCGCTGATTGCGCAGCCGGGCCAGAATCCAGCGCTGGGCGATTTGCACCGCGACCTCGACCTTCGCCTTGTCTTTTGGGCGCCGCGGCCGTGCGGCGAGAATGGCCGTGCCGTAATGGCTCGCCATCTCGGCATAAGTGCGATTGAGGCCGGGATCGTAGCGGTCGGGGTTGCTGACGGCGGCTTTGAGGTTGTCGCAGACCACGAACGTCGGCGTTCCGCTCAAAAACGTGAACAAGTTGACGTGGGCCCGGATCCAGTCGGCCAAGCTCTCGCTGGGGCAGGCCTCGGCGTAGGTGTAGTTCGAAGCGCCCATCGCCGCGACGAACAGCTTCATCGGCTGCACTTCCCCGGTCAGGGGATCGACGATGTCGATGGTGTCGCCGGCGAAATCCACGAACACCTTCTCGCCGCCCAGATGAATCTGCCGCATCGAAGGTCGGACCCGCCCCTTCCAGGCCTCGTAGGTAGTGCAGAACCACGTGTACCCGAAACCGTCGGGATTAACGGCGCGATACTCCTCCCAGAGCAGGCGACGGGTTACGTTGCGCCGGCGGAGCTCTTTATCGATGTAGCTCCAGTCGGGCACCGGCCGCTGCGGGCTCTGAGACGCTGGTCGTGGGGCCGGGAAAAGCAAAAGCTCCAGGTCTTCATCGGTCATTCCCTCCGGAAGCGGCCAGCTCAACCCAGCAGACGAGCTATGCGGGAAACTGGGTGATGACGGAATGAGATAGGCGGCGTATCGAGGCGGGTGTCGAGCCTGCCAGAACCTCAAGGAGAGCGATACGCCATGAACGAGCATAGCAACATTGTCCCACTGCGTCAGCCCGATGAGATCGACGATCCACTGACGAATATTTTGCGATCTGGTGCTCGGCAGCTGCTTGCGCAGGCTGTCGAGATGGAAGCCGAGGCGTTTCTCGCCGCGATGAAGGGCTTGAAGCGTCCCGATGGCCGCGACCGCCTCGTGCGGCACGGCCATGGTCCAGTGCGGACGATCCAGACGGGGATCGGCGCCGTCGAAGTCGCCCGGGTAAAGATTCGCGATCGCGCGGTGACCAGCGATGGCGAGCGGATCCGCTTCACCTCGGCGATCCTGCCGTTGTGGGCACGGCGCACGAAGAGCTTGGATGCACTTTTGCCGGTTCTGTACCTGCGAGGCATCTCGACGGGCGACTTCCAGGAGGCGCTGGCGGCGCTCTTGGGCAAGGATGCGCCGAATCTTTCTCCGGGGGTGGTTTCCAGACTGACGACGGAGTGGCAGCTCGAGTACGAGCGTTGGCAGAAGCGCGATCTGTCGGCGCGCCGGTACGTATACGTGTGGGCGGACGGCGTCTTCCTGCAGGCTCGCATGGAAGACCACAGCGAATGCATGCTGGTGCTGATCGGCGCGACGCCGGAAGGCAAGAAGGAACTCATCGGCTTCCAGGTCGGCGTGCGCGAGAGCACGCAGAGCTGGCACGAACTGCTCGTCGAGGCGAAAACCCGTGGGCTGAAGATCGCCCCGGAAATCGCCGTCGGTGACGGCGCGCTCGGCTTCTGGAAGGCGCTCGACGAGGTCTTTCCCGCCACGCGACATCAGCGGTGCTGGGTGCACAAAACCGCGAATATCTTGAACAAAGTCGCAGTGTCGGTACAGGCCAGCATGAAGAAGGATCTGCGCGAGGTCTATTTGGCGTCCAACCGAGCTTCGGCCGAAGTGGCGATCGATGTCTTTGCCGAGAAATACGGAGCGAAGTACGACAAGGCGGTCGAGTGCCTGACGAAAGATCGCGACGCAATGCTTGCGTTCTACGAATTCCCCGCCGAGCATTGGGACCACTTGCGGACGACGAATCCCATCGAAAGCGTGTTCGCGACGGTCCGGCACAGAACGGTGCGCACGAAAGGTTCGTTATCGTCAACGACTGCCAAGTTGATGGTGTTCAAGCTGCTCTGCGCCGCATCAAAGACCTGGCGGCGGCTGAAAGGCACAAATCAGTTGCCGAAGGTCAGCGCAGGTGTCAGATTCGAAAACGGCATCGAGGTCATCCAAGTGCCGGAAAACCACGCCGCCTGATCGCCTCGTCACCCAAAATCCCGCATAGCTCAGACGAACTTAGGTTACGTTCTGACACAGGAGACATCAATGCTGTCTCCTCGGTTCTCCTTAGCTTAGCAGTTGCTGACTGATTTGTTTGCCCTAAGAAATTGGGGGCTACAGTACAAACCAGTTGCTGCCGATGCTCGCTGCGGCGAGGACACCTGTGTGATAGCCCGGCCGTGGTGGGGACGTGTTGCGCCGAGCACGTTTGACGGGTTGGACCAGAGGTCTGCCACACATGATGTGGGAGCTTGACGATAGCCGGAGCGCTGGGAATCGATAACGAAGCGGCGGCCCTATAGACAAGTCCAACCCGCACGCGTCAGCGGACGTAACAATTCCTTGGGCTGGGCATCGTTCAAAGCGCTTTCACCGGAAAAGCGGTGACCAAGACATGAGGGGCGTCCTGGCGAAGCTCCATTTCGTCGTCACCGCGGCTGGGCTGAGCACAACCAATCTCGTGCTTGCCGAGCGCTCTCGGGAACCGCTCTGCAATGGAGCATATAGCTTCGCTCCAGGTGGAGTTAAATGCTAGGGGCGCTGATCGCTCTGGGCCGGCATTACTTTGATCACGACCTGGAATGAATCGAGCCGGCGTACCCTCCGTCTCTCGCAAGGTCAAAGGTTGTTTTGCAGCCGACAGTAGCCGGTAATGCTTTGGCGGGCAAGAATTAGCTCCTAATAACGTTAGGGCAGGTCGCGGTTCCGGCCGCAAAGAGGTTGCCCGGTGCGTGATCGTCGTTAGATCGGACAAGAACGCGCAGTTGATCGAATCAGATGCGGCCTCGGTCGCCATATGCCTGCAGTGCGCTGTCGAGACACTTGACTAACTCTTGTACGCCGAATGGTTTGGCGAGGAAGCCGATCGCTCCGGCGTCCAAGGCTGACGCGCGTACGCGCTCGTTGGGGAAAGCTGTAATGAAAATGAAGGGTGCTTGGTAACCACGCGTCCGCATCTCTGCCAGCAGCTCCAGCCCGCTCATCGCTGCCATCTGCACATCAGTTATGACGCAGGATATCTCGTTCAACCGCGGCGACCGCAGGAGCGCCTCGGCCGAGGCAAATATCTGCACGACGTAGCCACGCGATTTCAAAAGGTTTTCTGTCGCCGCACGGACCGAGGGGTCGTCGTCAACGACGGAAATCAAAGGCGTGGACAAGATGAGCCCTCCCGACGCAGTACAGCGGCTGCCAAACCGTCAGCCACTTTCGCGAAAGTGGGCTTAAGTGATGGAATTGTAAAATCATACTTGGGTTTGTTCAGTGTGATTGGCGCTAATTCCGAGCGTCTCGCTCATTCTGATCAAGTCAGCCAGCGAGCGGGCACGCATCTTTTTCATTACGTGTCCCCGGTAGATCTTGACGGTGATCTCGGCGAGCCCAAGTTCGGCGGCTACCTGCTTGTTCATCAGCCCCGTCGCGACCAGTTTCATCACTGCCTGTTCTCGCGGGCTTAGGGTCTCAAATAGAGATTTCAGGTTCGCCACGGTTCGCTGAGCTTCTCGTCTTTTGCGATCGCGTTCGGTCGCCGCAACGACGGCATCAAGCAGTTCCTGATCGCGGAAGGGCTTGCTGAGGAAATCGACCGCGCCTCCCTTCATGGCCCTGACGGTCATGGGAATGTCGCCATGGCCGGTAATGAAGATGATTGGGATGTGTATGTTCAACCTGGCGAGCTCGGTCTGGTAGTCAAGGCCGCTCAGGCCCGGCAGCCGGACATCAAGAACTAGACAGCTTGTGACGTCCGGCATTGTGCTCTGCAGCATTTCACGGGCCGATCCGAACGCCACGACCTCCAAGCCTACCGATCGAAAAAGGTTCGTAAGCGAGCGACGCATAGAGATGTCATCCTCGACGACAAAGACGATTGCCTTCGTCGAAGCCTCGGTATGTCCGCCTTGGCCTCTCCAGTCAAATCGTCCTGTCACGAGATGGCCTCCTTATGCAGCGGAAGGGCAAACTGGAACGTCGCGCCCGGTCCATTTTTCTGAACCACTGAAATTCGTCCTCCGTGAACTTCCACGATCGACCGGCAGATCGAAAGGCCCATTCCTAGGCCGCTCGATTTGGTGGTGAAGAAGGGGTCCAAGACGCGGTCCGCGTCATTCTCGGCGATCCCGACGCCGCAATCGGTCACGGAAAGCTGCACGTACCCCAGATCGTCCGTAGATGATTGAATCAGAAGTTCACGCGGCCGGTCTGTAACTGCGTCCATGGCCTCGATTCCGTTCATCACCAGATTGATGATCACTTGTTGTAGCTGAATTCGATCACCGAGGACCCTAGGCAGCGCAGACGCCAACTCGCTTCGCAACGTCACTTGGTGGCTCACCAGCTCTCGTGTTACCAGCGCGCTGACGTCCCTAACCACCTGATTAATGTCGAGCGGCACCATCTCGATCTCGCCCTTTTTCGCGAGTGCGCGAATACTACGGATCACCTCGCTTGCCCGGATTGCATCTTCTATGATCCATTCGACTGAAGAGCGCGCGGCTGCAAGATTGGGAACATCGCGAGCCATCCAGCCGAGGCACGCATCGGCGTTGCTGAGGATAGCGGCGAGTGGTTGGGTTATCTCGTGGGCGATAGAAGTTGTCATTTCTCCCAAGGTCGTTACACGCGTCACATGTGCAAGCTCCGCCTGTGCCTTTCGCAGCTCTTGTTCGGCCTGATCAGCGCGAATGGTAGCGGTGATGTCAGTGCTGACGCCGCGATAGCCCAAAAAATTTCCGTTTCCGTCGAAGAAGGGCTTGCCACTCGTGCGGACGTAGATCGGAGATCCCATCCTATTTACGGTACGGTAGATGAGATCCCGGAACGGCAGGTGTGCCTGCAACGTCGCCCGATGCTGACGCCACTTCTCCGGTTCTTCTTCCATGTCGCACGCGATGTCCCAGCGAAGCAGGCCCGTTAACCCTGTCGCCAAAATTCCCGCAGCGCTGGTGTGCTCGGACAAGTGAGTGACCCGATGATCTGGCCCGGTTTCCCAGAGCCAGTCGGAAGCAGTCTCGGCATAGTCGCGAAAGCGCTGTTCGCTCTCGCGCAGCGCTACAAGCGTGTTTTCCAAGCGTTCCCTAGCTGCGTGTTGCTCGGTAACATCCATATGTGTTCCGATCAGCTCGCTGACATTACCATCGCTGCCGACGACAACGTGTGCAACGGAGTGTATGCGCCTTATCCCGCCATCTGGCAGAATAACACGGAAATCATATTCGAACCGTTCGTGCTCCTGGTCAATCGCCTGACGCTGCACCTCCTGCAACCCTGGCAAGTCTTCCGGATGGATGCGCGATCGAATAGTCTCTAGCGAAACCGGCTCTTGTGGGTTAAAGCCAAACAGGCGGTCGACCTCAGCGGAGCGATAAACGAAATCTCGTGTGTGGACGTCCCAGGACCAGCTGCCTGTGTGAGTGAGATGCTGAGCCTCGGCCAGATAGGCCTCGCTTCGGCGCAACTGCTGTTCTGCTCGCCTAGCTGCCGTAATATCGGTGGCTGCCCCAACAAACTCAATTTCACCAGAGGCGGTTCGCGTGACTCGTGCCTGCGCATGGATGTGCTTCACGGAGCCGTCAGGTAGCAGCAGCCGGTACTCGTGCTCGAAATCCCTCAGGTCTCGCATCGCTTCATCGATAATCTCTTTGACAGAAGCCCTATCATCTGGGTGCGTGCGCTCAATGACGAGTTGTGGCGCCGGTGTCGTCTGAAGATCGATTTGGAAAATCCGAAATGTCTCCTTAGACCAGAAGGCCTCGCCGGTAGAGGCGTTCCAGCTGAAGCTGCCTGTATGACTCAACTCCTGCGCGTGAGCCAAATGCGCTTCGCTCCGCTGCAGCGCAAGCTCGGTCTGCTTGCGCTCCGTAATATCTTCGCACGCCATGAGGATGACGGGGCGGTCGCCGGCCCAAAGCATGGCCTTGGCGTTTTCACGCACCCACAATACAGAACCGTCCTTCCTGACTTTCCGGACGTCCCAAGTGCGCGATTGTCCAACATCCTCAAGACACGTCTGAATGCATTTGCGGACGAATGCGCGATCCTCCTCCAGAAATACGTCGAGCACGGATTGGCCCAATAGTTCTGCACAAGCAAATCCCAGTTGTGTCGCGCCCAACGTATTGACGTTGAGGACAATGCCGGCCTCATCGACCATGAAGTACATGGCTGGATTGTGCTCGAAAATTGCGCGCCACCGTTTTTCACGATCCTCCAAATCCGAGGCACTCCGCTGAAGCTTGGCCGCAGCCACACGTGCAGCCTCTCTTTCCTGGCGGAGTTTTCCAATCAGGTACGTTCCGACAACAGAGACAATAAGAAATGCAACAACCACAGGAACATCGCGGGGATCATCGATTCGTAAACTAAACGCCGGCGGCGCAAAGTAGTATGCGAGAGCAGCGATTGCGACGATGCAAAGCGCTGATGAAGCAATGAAGCTGCCCATCAACGAAAATAGTAAGACTACTAACAAATAGGCGAACGCCGCGGCGGCGAAATGCGCCTGAAAGTACACGCAAGTCAGTGTAACCGCGGCTAGCGCTATGCTGCCCAAGGTCAACTGAGGGGCTGAACGTTTGAAACTGCTGATCCTATACATTTTGAGACCGTCCGGCCTGTTATCCGGCGGGAGAGCTATAGCATTTTAGGCAAAAATGAGGCAATCTTGAACACTTGGGTCCGCATGATAGCGTGTGCAAGATCGATCATCGGCTGCCGAACTCAGCACGGGCGGGGAAAAAACGCATTATAAACATACGTATATTTGTCCTAAACCTTTCAGTAGGTGTCGCTGACGCGACTTTAGTCGAAGCTGAAACGTCCGCTTTTGCGCATCGCTCGAGCCTACGGCCAATGCGCCCCATTAGGCCGCGGAATGAGGACAGTGGTTTCAGTTCAGCCGATAGGTTCGAAGGCGCGCCTCCGGACCGGCAAGGATCAGAAAAAAGCTGCCCAATGACTCGTCTCCCCGACACAGCCGCTCCCGCGAAGAAAGCGCAAGTTCGCCTGCCGACACAGAAGCCGGAGTCGCGCGAGTCCTACGCGCGATGATGATTCGTTCCAATCTTATCGCGCTTTAGCTGCGAAAAACTGGTTCCGCTGGAAGCGAGCGGCGTCGCAGAACGCAGGGCAGCCTCGTATGACTCGCCACGGCTTTGTCGAGTGCCATTCACGCTGATCACACCCACCATGCTCTGCTAACGCAGCGCGCATCGTAACGAGAACGACAAGCTGCGTCCGCAGGATCCCTACGTCGTCCTTAATCGCGTGAGGCAAGTGGAGCGACGTGCATATGGATCTTCGTAGGCGGACCAATACCTAGTCCGTCAGTCCCGTCATCGGCTTGGCAAAAATGTTGCACAAGCGTTCAGATGGCCGGTAGCCCTTGAGTGCGAAAGCGAAACCCTGAAAAAGCTCCTGCCTCTTTTCTCGCTAGTACCCACTTTTCTTGGAACGTGAGTCGTGATTCAAGGTCGGGATGATACCCGAAGCAAGAGAAGTCCACCTTTCGAGGAAAGATCGCAAGGTGCTTGAGGCGTGCTGTCGCTCACCGGTGACGTTGCAGCGCGATTTGAAGCGGGCGCGGATAGTTCTGTTGGCGGCGGATGGGCGCAGCACCCGGTCGATCGCCAAGGAAGTTGGGGTCCAGCCGCGGATTGTCAGCCTTTGGCGGCATCGCTATGCCGACCATGGCCTTGAAGGGCTGCAAGACAAGCCGCGGCCTGGCAAGCAGCCGATCTATACGAAGACGACCGACAAGCGGATTCTGAAGCTGCTGGATAAGCCGCCACCGCAAGGGTTTGCGCGCTGGACCGGCCCCCTGCTGGCCGAGGCGCTGGGCGATGTCGATGTCCAATATGTCTGGCGGTTCCTGCGCAGCCACAAGATTGACCTGGTGGCTCGCAAGTCCTGGTGCGAGAGCAACGACCCGAACTTTACGGCCAAAGCCGCCGATGTTGTCGGCCTCTATGTCGCGCCGCCGGCGAAGGCCATTGTGCTGTGCGTGGACGAGAAGCCCTCGATCCAGGCTTTGGAGCGAGCGCAGGGTTATCTGAAGTTGCCCAATGGCCGCGCCTTAACCGGCCAAAGCCACGATTACAAGCGGCATGGCACCACAACATTGTTTGCGGCGCTCGAAGTCGCCACCGGAAAGATCATCGCGACCCATTCAAAACGCCGGCGCCGCGTCGAGTTTCTCGATTTCATGAACAGCGTCACCGCGACTTTTCCGAACCGCAAGCTTCACGTCATCCTCGACAACCTCAACACCCATAAAAAGAACGAGGACTGGCTCAAGGCCCACCCCAACGTGCAATTTCATTTCACGCCGACAAGTGCGTCATGGCTCAATCAGGTCGAAGTATGGTTTTCCATCTTGCAGGGGCAGTCGCTCAGCGGCACCTCCTTCACGAGCCTCAAGCAGCTTCAGGAACACATCGATGCCTACGTCAACGCATACAACGACAGAGCCGAGCCCTTCGTCTGGACCAAGAAAAAGGTCCGTCAACGCCGTTTCAAAGGCCGCCGTATCACTCAGCTCTGATTCCGGGTACTAGGGTCTGTACCTAAATAGCGCCACGTGATTCTCTTGCCTACGTGTTGATTCGGGGGCGAGAGAATGCGCGCTGGTTTGTTTTGGCTGAACGACAGGCAATGGGCGCGTATCGAACCGCATCTGCCGAGGGGACTGACGGGGCCGGATCGGGACGACGACCGACGCATCGTCAGCGGCATCATTCACATGCTGCAATCGGGTGCACGATGGCGTGATTGTCCACGTGAATACGGCCCTTACACGACGATCTACAATCGCTTCAATCGCTGGGCCAAGCGAGGACGATGGTGCGCAATCTTCGAAGCGCTGGCCAAGCCTGGCGAAGACGGCGTCGTACTGTCGCTCGACTCGACCTCGATTAAAGCTCACCGGTGTGGCTCCGGCGGAAAAGGGGGGAGCACAATCAAGCAATCGGCCGCTCGCGCGGAGGCCGCACGACAAAAATCCATGCGCTGAGCGATCCGCTCTGCCGGCCGGTCGTCCTGCATCTGACTCCAGGCCAGGATGCCGATATCGCTGCGGCTCCCGATGTCCTGGCGCTCGCGCCACCCATGAGCGTGCTCCTCGCCGACAAAGGGTATGATGGCGACAAGCTTCGCGGCGCAATCATTCGTCGTGGCGCCAAGCCCGTAATCCCCAATAAATCTAACCGTGTCGTCATCCATCGCTTCAACAAACGCGCCTACAAAGGACGAAATGTCATCGAACGCTGCTTTTGCAGGCTCAAGGACTTCCGGCGCATCGCCACGCGATATGACAAGCTCGCCCGTAATTTTTTGGCCGCTGTTCATCTCGCCGCTCTCGTCGCATATTGGCTCAATTGAGTCTGGACCCTAGCCTCTCAGGGGCAGCTGCCCTGGCTGCGGCGCGGAATAATGCTGTGCGCCGGAGAGCGCAGGGGGAGTATTCGTGTCCGAATGGCGGCGGTTCAGATCCGGGACCTACCTCATGTGCTTGTAGTGTCGATAGTAGTGGAAGCGGTGGACTTGTTGAGCCGAGTCTGCAGCGTCACGTGATCGAGCTCGCTTTCCCACCAGGATACGAACACAGCCGCGATGCCATTGCCGATGATGTTGGTGAGGGCGCGCACCTCGCTCATGAACTTGTCGATAGAAAACACGATTGCCATGCCCGGCACCAGAGCTGGGTTTACTACCGATAATGTCGCAGCGAGCGTGATAAAGCCTGCGCCGGTGACGCCGCTTGCTCCCTTCGAAGTTAGCATTGCTACTAGCAGGATCGTGAGCTGCTGGCCAAAGCTGAGATCGACACCGAGTGCCTGGGCAATGAACAATGTTGCAAGTGTCATATAGATATTGGTGCCGTCAAGGTTGAAGGAGTAGCCAGTCGGCACCACCAGCCCGACCACCGGCTTGGAGCAGCCCAGCCGCTCGAGCTTCTCCATCAATTGAGGGAGCGCGCTTTCGGAGGATGAAGTACCGAGCACGATCAGAAGCTCGTCTTTAATATAGATAAGGAACTTGAAGATTGAAAAGCCGACGAGGCGGGCGATCAGACCAAGCACGACTACTACGAATAGGGCAGCAGTCACGTAAAACAGCGCGATCAGACCGATCAGATTGCCGAGTGCTGCGGGCCCGAACTTGCCGACTGTGAAAGCCATGGCGCCGAAGGCGCCGATCGGGGCCGCTTTCATTACAATAGCTATTACCCCGAACACCGCGTGCGCGACGTCGTCAATCATGCCGCGCAGACGCTCGCCACGCTTTCCCAACGCCATCAGCGAGAAGCCAAAAAGGATCGCGAACAGGAGAACCTGCAGAACATCGCCGCGAGCGAAGGCGCCGACCACGCTATCGGGAATGATGTTGAGAATAAAGTCGACGGTTTTCGAGGCTTCCGCCTGCTTGACGTAATTGGCGACCGCCGCAGCATCCGGTTTGACCGCAAGGCCATGGCCAATCCGGACCAGATTGCCCATGGCAAGGCCCAACAGCAAGGCAAAGCTGGAGACGATCTCGAAATAGAACAGCGCCTTGACGCCGACGCACCCGACTTTCTTGGCATCTTGAATATGCGCAATGCCAGACGTGACGGTGCAGAAAATAATGGGCGCGATCACCATCTTGATGAGCTTGATGAACCCATCACCGAGCGCCTTGACCCAGTCGTTTGTGGCGACAGACGGCCATAGGCAGCCAACCATGGCGCCAATTAGGATTGCGATCAGCACCTGGACGTAGAGTATCTTATACCAAGCTTGCGACGCGCGCACAGGCGCCGCGGTTGCCATGGTGGTCATGACGCTTCCTTCCCGAATATACTCGAATGTGTGCCGCGGCTCGGTGAGAGGCGACAGTGTCATACGAGACTAATCATTATAGCCTTGCGCGATTGAAGACGCGTCCGAGAGCCGGCGCGTCTTTCCAAAGGCAGGCGTTTAGTTGCGTTGTCCTTTCTCGCTAAGCAAGATATGCACCAAATCCCAAACTGCGGCGGACTAAAAAGTCGCGGACAATGGCCTCCCTTCGGTGGCATCGGCTTGAGTGCTCTTAGCCGTGTTCGCAAGGTCGAACATTAGGCTGCAGCGTAGCGCGCATTAGCGGAATGCTGGAGTGTTGAGATCGTGCAGCAGTACGTGCAGTTGGTAAAATTGCTATTTTGGATTGAACGCATTTACCGAATGGAAGTCTGGCTAGGAGCTGCGTTGCCCGGGTAGGACCTCTGATGGATGACTGCGTTTTTCCGCAAGCGGCCAATCTCGTCGATGACGCGGCGTTTGTCTCCACGCCTGTGCTGACGATGTGCAAGCTAAGCCGGTCAGGGGAGCGGCCGTCGCTCGCGGCCCCTCGCGCCTTTGCCGCGTCGCCGAACCAGCCTTACGACGAGTTTTCAGCTACTTCGTTTGCGTAGCTGCCGACCGGCAGGCTTCTTGCGATCGGTTCAGCTACCGGCCCTGCGAGCACGGGATTTGAGCCGCCGACAAACCAAACAGGCATTTCTCGAGTCGAGTCTGCCGTTTTCGTTGGGCGGCTGTTGCTGTCCGCTTGGAAACAAAGATGCCAGAAACCTGACAAAGCGTTAGGTCCACTCCACGGTGACGTCGGCGTCTACGCAAAGTGCTTTCACATAAGCATAGCGCCGCCGCTGTTCGCACGTGGCACTCGAATTGCTGATGACAAATGAGAAGCTGCCGCCGTCGGGTGGGACGAAGCGGACTTGTCACAGGAGTTGCCGATGAGCCTTGCGATGCTGCTCTTGCTCGCAGAAACGGTGCGCGTAAATTTGGGGGACAGAGCGAGCTGCCGCACGAACAAATGGCTATTCGCACCACATCGCTGGGCAGCCCGACGTGCAGGCAATCACTATCGCGATACGGCGACCTGCGCTCGTTGGCGGGCTGACGCACATGGATTTTGATTCGTCAGAGATCTCGCAATCCATTGCGCTCACGATAGAGCTCGCTAGCGTGACGACCGTGATCCTCCTCGTGATTGGTGTGCCCCTCGCCTGGTGGCTGGCGCGTTCAAAGACTTTTCTGAGCGAGGCTGTCGCTGCGCTAATTGCCCTTCCGCTGGTACTACCCCCAGCGGCTCTCGGCTTTTGCGTACTCGTTCTGCTCGGCCCCGACGGACCCGGCGGCGTTCTCGCCTCTTTCTGGGGCGAGCGCACGCTCGCTCTTACCTTCGTCGGGATCGTGGTCGGATCGGTGCTCTCGGCGCTGCCATTGGTCGTGCAGCCGATACGTAACGCCTTTCTTGCGGTTGGCGATCACCCGTTGGAAATGACAGGGCGTGTTTCGCCATTGTATGGCTTCGTTGCTATCATCGCACCGCTGGCGCGACTGGAGCTCGTTAAAGCGGCCGTGCTTGGATTTTCTCACACGATAGGCACATTCGGCGTCGTGATGATGATCGGCGGAAATATTCCTGGACGCACCAAGGTGTTGTCGGCCTATGTCGTGGACTACGTCCAAGAGCCGCGCTGGCACGAGGAAGTGTGGTTGCCGCTGGTATGGTGATGTTCGCATTTGCGACAATCTTCACCTTAGCCATCATCGACAGACATTGTACCGGGCGAGGCAACGAATCATCTTAGGTTTGCCAGGGCGATCGCTCTAAACGTCCAGCCTGTCGCCGCGCACAGCCCCGTAGGCGAGGAGCCCCTTGGAACCAGGGGTAGATCGGATCAAATCAGACCTAAAGTCAAGCCAACGTGCGCACCACATTCTCAGTCCCTTGCGGGCTCTGTTCCTTGCTCGGCAACCGCGTTGGTACGTGCTGCCTGCATTAGGTTCGATTATGAGCGCTTTAACGCACCGTTGGTCAGCGATCGGCAAGTCTGATTGAGGCCGGGCAATGTGGTGCCCGTCGACTGAACCAATTCTATTCAACAATCGGCATCATGAGTGCCGCCTGCAGGAGCGTAGTTCCCTTCAGCGGTGAACGATCGGCTTGATTTGTTAAAGTGCTCACATCGACGTCGAAAACTGGACACCAATAGCGTAGCAGATCAATGGCCTAGCTTCTGGGACGCTGGCCGGATTCGACAAGCCGAAAATCTTAAAGCGGTGGCTTGTTATCTTTCAGGTGTTTCGCTCTGCTGGCTTGTTTCTTGCCGAACATCACCAATCGTAACGCTGGCGACAACTCGCTTGGAAGGTTTCATGGGTGATGCAACGGAAACCTTCTACGGCGTGATCAGACGACAGGGTATCACGCGTCGCAGTTTCCTTAAATTCTGCAGTTTCACGGCCGCGAGCTTGGGGCTTGGTGCAAGCAGTATTGCGCACGCCCTGGAAACCAAACCGCGAGTGCCCGTCATCTGGCTGCACGGGCTTGAGTGTACCTGCTGCTCGGAAAGCTTTATCCGCTCGGCTCATCCCTTGATCAAGGACGCGCTGCTGTCGATGATTTCGCTCGACTATGACCATATGATCATGGCGGCGGCAGGACACCAGGCTGAGGCCATCCTGGAGGAAACCCGTGCCAGGTACAAAGGCGGATATGTGCTTGCCGTTGAAGGTAACCCGCCCTTGAACGAGGGTGGCATGTTCTGCATTGACGGCGGCAAGCCGTTCGTTGAAAAGCTCACGTCGATGGCGGAAGAGTCCATGGCGATCGTCGCTTGGGGCACGTGTGCGTCCTGGGGATGCGTGCAGGCGGCCAAGCCAAATCCGACTCGCGCGGTGCCGATCGATAAGGTAATCACCAACAGGCCCTTCATCAAGGTGCCCGGGGGCCCGCCGATCGCAGAGGTCATGAGCGGCCTCGTGACTTTCATTACCACGTTCGGAAAGCTTCCAAAGCTTGATCACCAAGGGCGTCCAAGTATGTTTTATTCCGAGCGCATTCACGATAAGTGCTACCGGCGGTCCCATTTCGACGCTGGTCAATTCGTCGAAGAGTGGGACGACACCAACGCACGCAAGGGCTATTGCTTGTACAAGTTGGGCTGCAAGGGACCAACCACCTACAATGCCTGTTCGGCCCTTCGGTGGAACGGCGGCGTTTCATTTCCCATTCAATCCGGCCACGGCTGTCTCGGCTGCTCCGAAGATGGCTTCTGGGATAAAGGGTCATTTTACGACCGACTCACGACCATCAAGCAGTTCGGCATCGAGCAGAACGCCGACGAGATCGGCATGGCCGCTGCCGGCGTGGTGGGGCTAGCGGTCGCTGCCCACGCGGCGGTCACCGCCGCGAAGCGGTTGAGGCACCGGCCGGATCGCCCTGCCCACAAAGGCAAGCCGAGTTGAGGAGGTAACGACGGTGGCCGTCCAGACGCCGAATGGGTTCAATCTCGATCGTTCCGGCAAGCGAATCGTTAGCGGCGGTTTTCTATTCGGCTATATCCGCTTTGCTCATTTCTCGGCGGGATATGTACTCAGCGCCGGCTTTCTTCTGCGTATCTACTGGGCCTTGATGGGAAACGCGCACGCCATGCAGATCTTTTGCGTGCCGCTTTGGCGCCGGTGCTTTTGGCGGGAGTTGCACCACGAGATTCGCCGGTATTCGTTCCTTGCGGTTGAGCCTGAAAGGGGCCTCGGGCACAACCGCCTTGCTCAGCTAGCAATGTTCTTCATGTTTACGCAGACGATCACGTTCATGGTCGTCACCGGCTTTGCACTTTACGGGCAAGGTGCCGGTACTGACAGCTGGCAGTACAAGGTGTTCGGCTGGGTGTTTTCACTCTGGCCGAACAGCCAGGACTTTCACACCTGGCATCATCTCGGCCTGTGGGTGATCGTGATGTTCGCGCTGGTCCACATCTACGCGGTGCTCTGGGACGACGTCGTGTCGCGCCGCAGCTTCCCTTCTATCAAGTAGGTGAGCATTGGTTTGGCGATTGACTGGGAAGCGGATGCTCAATTCAACAGAGAAAAAGCGGATTTTGGTGCTCGGCATTGGCAATATTCTGTGGGCCGATGAGGGATTCGGTGTGCGTGCGGTCGAGGAGTTTCATCGTAGCTACGCGGTCGATGATACGTCACCGTTCTCGATGGCGGCACCCAGGGGCTCTACCTCGTTAGTTTTCTTGAGGGGGCCGACTGCCTGATCGTGTTCGACGCCATCGACTATGGATTGCTGCCCGGGCAGTTGGAGCTTGTACGAGATGACGAAGTGCCAAAATTCACGGGGGCCAAGAAGGTGAGCCTGCATCAGATGGGCTTCCAGGAGGTCTTGAGCGCGGCCGATTTGCTTGGCCGCCGCCCGCGAGAGCTCGCTCTTATCGGCTGCCAGCCGATGGATCTGGAGAATTGGGGCGGTCCGCTGACCGCGCCGGTGCGCTTTCAGATTGCCCCCGCGATTAGACTGGCCTGTAAGCTCCTAGAGCAGTGGGACTCGCCGGCAAAACCGCGGAGTGCGCCGCTGCCTGCATCAGAACGGCTGTTGGCGAACAATATTGACCATGCGAATTATGAAATGAAAGGCAGAGCCGATCTAGCGGCCTGCGGCTGATCATGTGCCTTGGCTTGCCAATGACGATTGTCGAGACCGACGGTGTCACCGCGTTATGCGAGTATGGCAATGAGCAGCGGCGCATCTCCGTCGTGCTGCTCGCTGATGTACGGGCCGGCGCCAAGGTGCTCGTTCATATCGACAGCGCAGTGCGGCTCCTGGACGAAAACGAAGCAAGGCTGATCTGCAAAGCACTTGACGGGCTTGAGGCCAGCCTCAACGGTCAGAGCTGCGATCGCTTCTTTGCGGACTTGATCGGTCACGAGCCGCAATTGCCGGAGCACCTACGCTAGCGCTTCCGCTCCCTTGCACCGGCTGGGGTTCATAGACCGGATTCCAGTCGCAGGACCATCGGCTTGGACAACGTCAGGCGCTACGCCGTTGGGTCGAACGCGACTCGCGCACCTAGAGATGATTGGCATGCGCCTTGCTAACCGCCATGCTGGCAGAACCGATCATGATCAGAGAGGAGTGTGATGAAGTTGCAGCCGGCTCAGCACGCTCTGACACGGCCCGCTCCGTCCGACGACGTGGAGGGCGTTAGCGCCGATGCGCGCCTGGTCGCGCACGTTCCCAGGAAGGCGACCTTGATGCCGCTGCCGGCGGCTGATCCCCTACATATTCTGCGGATCAGTGAAGCACCCTCGCGCGGCCCTGGTGGCACACTGACCGGCCGGCCCGGCCAGCGTAGACTGTCGACGCCGCGCCTATCCCCGAGGAACAATATACTCTGCCTGATCGGCAAGAGACCGGATCGTTTGCTCACGATCAACCGCATCTCCTCACCGATCCTTTGGGCACTCGCCGGCAGCACCGGCGCCGGCAAGTGCAATACCCCTCGACACAGACAATGGAACATCGCATCGTGAAAGCAGCGATCCCCGTTGTATCTGGCGGCGCCGGCCGCGCGGCGAGCGGCTTTACCACAGGTTCTGGAACTCTCGATGTATTCTATCGCGGCGCGACAAGTGCGCTTGTCAATCGCGTTTGGCGGGTTTGCGACGAATGTGCAAGGAAGTATCCGAACGCTGCCCTGCTAATGTCAAATGTCGCTGCTGCTGTTGGGGGTCAGAGAAGCGGTGATCCGACACAATTGTACGGACTCGCAAATTTCAGCGATGCCGAGCGCAAGCTGATTGACGAATTGCTCGGGGAAGGCGAGGTGACCGGGTGGTTGCGTTGCCGGACGGCAGTTTGGCACAAATCCGGGAGTCCGTGCATGCCGGAATCTGGCGCGTGCGCATCGGAACCGAACCGGCGCACGAATATGTCGAGGTTGGAGCGATTCCGCAGATTGTCCGGCGTGCCGCAACTGACCTGACATCAACCGAACTTCTGATTGACACGCCGCCGGATGGCGCGATGAACGTTCAACCGGTGCTGGCCGAAATACGCGAGCGGGCCAGCGTCTGGCAATTTTGCATGAATGCGCATGTCATCAATCTGACGTTACTGCCAATGAGCGTTGTCGACTTGACATTCCTGCAGCAAAGCTTGGGCAACGGACCCGTCCAACTCATGTTGCGGGGCTACGGTGCCTGCAGAGTGCAGGCGACCGGGACTAGGAATGTTTGGTCCGTGCAGTTCTTCAATTCTACGGACAACATCATCCTTGATACGGTGGAGGTCGGGGGCGTGCCGATTGTTGCGTTGGCTGCCGACGAGGATTTCCAGGACTCTGCCGGACGCGTGCAGGAAATTCTCGAGGCGTACTTCACATGATGCGCTCGGGCACTCGACATCAGTTGCGATCCCACAGACGGCGCCTTCGGATGGATCATAGCTTGCGCGGGGGGAGGGGGCAGCATTGCGCATGAACCTCACTGCAAGCAACAAAATCCATGTCCGCGTATTGCTAGCTGCCGACGTAGTCGCCTCGGTCGAGATCCAGCCGCGAGTCCGGCCGCCGCTGGGTCGGATATTCGCCGGAAAGCAGGCCTCGTCACTGCTCAACGCAGTGCCGCGGCTCTTCGCGTTATGTGCCGCTGCGCAGCAAACCGCACTGTTGACCGCGATCGAAACGGCGCGCGACGAAGTGATCACCCTCGCAAAAAAAAAACAGCATCGTATTGCGCTGATCGTTACCGAGCGCATCATGGATTTGGCACGGGGCCTATTTGCCGGACATCTCACGCTAGAGGTCGCCAGTGCGGCAGCAATCCGCTCCCTGATGTCGGAATTGTCAGCGCTTGTTCGCTCCGCCCAGCGAGCCTCGTGCCCCCCTCAACGGGAAGCAACAGCGCGGATCGCGGCGGCGCTGGCCGCGCTGGGCGTACCGAATGAGGGACGCGCGCTCAGGTCCGGCAGCCCACTGTCGCTTCGCGTCGCGGCGCTTCATGAGGCCGGCTTGAAGTCGGCTCCGGCAGCATACTCGTTCCTGTCCGCTGCTGACGACTTCAACATCGCGAAGCGATTGCTCGGGGATGATTCGACGTTTTGCGATTGTCCGGATCTGGAAGGACATGTGCCTGAGACGGGTCCTTGGGCGCGCCAAATGACCCGGGATCGGTTCTTGCTGAGACCCTTCGGTGCGGCCGAGCGGCTGATGGCCAGAATAGTTGAAATCGTCCGGGCTATGTGCCTGGCTTGAGGCCGGCGCTCAGCCGGATACCGCAGAGCATGGGATTATCGAAAGATATAAGCTTGGGCCCGGTCGTGCAGCGGCCGCGGTCGAATGCGCCAGGGGACGTCTCTACCACGCTGTTGAGCTTGACGCTCACGGCCGGATATCTCGCTTCGAATTCCTGGCGCCGACGGAGTGGAATTTCCATAAGCGCGGACCGCTTGTACGGAACCTGCAGGGCGCCGTGCTGACAGCTCCGCGGCGCTGTGATGCAGTCCACGCGGTGATTGCGTCGCTGGATCCGTGCGTCGGGTTCACTCTCAATTTTCGTGAATTTCACGATGCATGAAATGGCCATTTGCATGGGGATCATTCAGATCGTCGAGGAGAAGGTACGGGAGCGATCCTCTTCGCGGGTGCGGAGCGTCTGTTTGGAATTGGGAACGCTGAGTCATGCCGCGCCTGAAGCGATCAGGTTCTGCTTTGCTGTCGCTGCAATGCGGACCGTTGCCGAAGGCGCCGCGCTTAATATCGTTGAACTACCGGGCGTTGCCTGGTGCATGAGCTGTTCGAAGAGCGTTGAAATTGCACGCCGGGGTGATTGCTGTCCTTGCTGCGGCAGTTATCAGTTGCAGGTAACCGCGGGCGAACAGATGCGCGTGAAAGCGCTGGAGATCGATTGATGTGTACCGTTTGCGGCTGCACGGAAGGTACACCGACGACCAAACACTCGAGGTCAAATGATGCGAAGAGCCACGAGCGATACAATGACCATGTGCGGGACTCTTGCGATGGCCATTCTCCTCTTCGCCGGCCGGCCCACCATCAGGCACATGGCATACAGCCGCTTCCGAGCGGCGGCGCCGGCTCGGCTGATTCAAGGGTCGGGGGCATGAGCGGAAAGCAGGTCATCGAGATCGAGCGCGATATCCTGGGCAAGAATAATGGGATTGCGGCGGTCAACCGGGCCCTCTTCCTTGCCGATGACGTTCTCGTGTTTAATCTTTTATCCAGTCCCGGTGCAGGTAAAACGACGCTGCTGGTCCGTGCCGCGTCCGAGCTCAAGCGCAGCCGCCCGGTCGGTGTCATCGAAGCGACCAGCAGACCTCGAACGACGCTGAACGTATTCAGGCTGTCGGCGTGCCAGCCGTTCAAATCAATACCGGCAAGAATTGTCATCTCGATGCTGCAATGATCGGCGGAGCTTATCGCCGCTTGCCCCTGCTTTCAGGCGGCATTCTCTTCATCGAGAACGTCGGTAATCTGATCTGTCCCGCTGCCTTCGATCTTGGCGAGGCCTGCAAGATCGTGGTGTTCTCGATTACGGAAGGTGAAGACAAGCCCCTCAAATGTCCTGATATGTTTGCTGCTTCATCCCTCGTGGTGATCAACAAGATCGATCTGGCGCCGCTGCTTGAATTCGATTTGGAAAAGACCATCGAGAGAGCTGGCCCCGCAAATTCGGACAGTAGCTTGAGTGGATTTTCTGCCTGACAGCGGCGAGGATTCTTGCTGCGAATCAGGAGCGAAGATGACGAAGAAGAGCCGCCGGACGCATTCTCCGGCATTCAAGGCGAAGGTTGCTTTGGCTGCGGTCAAAGGAGACAAGACACTGGCGGAGCTGGCGCAACTGTTTGATGTTCATCCGAACCAGATCACGATCTGGAAAAACCAGCTCCTGGAAGGCGCCGCCGGCGTGTTTGGGCATGACAAGACATCGGCCGAGACGCCGGTCGATTTGAAGGCGTTGCATGCCAAGATCGGCGAGCTGGCGTTGGAAAACGATTTTTTGTCCGGCGCGCTCACCAAGGCGGGCCTGCTGAGCGCAAA
This sequence comes from Bradyrhizobium sp. USDA 327, assembly GCF_041262065.1. Lineage (NCBI taxonomy): Bacteria > Pseudomonadati > Pseudomonadota > Alphaproteobacteria > Hyphomicrobiales > Nitrobacteraceae > Bradyrhizobium > Bradyrhizobium sp. USDA 327. The sequence goes on from NZ_JBGCCW010000001.1 coordinate 144,050, forward strand.
GCGATGATCGACCGCGGTCATGATCTTTCTATCGTGCGCCAGGCGAAGGTCCTGAAGCTGGCTCGCAGCACGGTCTACTATGAACCTCGGCCAGTTTCGGCCGAGGACCTTGCCTTGATGCGTCGGCTCGATGAGCTGCATCTCGATTATCCCTTCGCGGGAGCGCGTATGCTGCGATCGTTGCTGCGGCGGGAGGGGGTATACGCCGGTCGCCGCCACATCGCGACGCTGATGAAGCGCATGGGGATCGAGGCGGTCTATCGTCGCCCGAACACGAGCAAGCCGGCTCCGGGTCACAAGATCTACCCGTACCTGTTGCGCGGATTGAAGATCGAGCGGCCCGACCATGCGTGGGCAATGGACATCACCTACATTCCGATGCGGCGTGGCTTCGTCTATCTCGCGGCGGTCGTCGATGTGTTCAGCCGACGGGTCCTGGCCCATCGCGTCTCGATCACAATGGAGGCGGCCTTCTGCGTCGAAGCGGTCCAGGAGGCGTTGGCGAAGCACGGCAGGCCCGCGATTTTCAACACGGACCAGGGCAGCCAGTTCACCAGCCTCGAGTTCACCGATGTGCTGCTGGACGCGAAGATCGCCATCAGCATGGATGGCAAGGGCGCCTGGCGCGACAACGTGTTTGTCGAGCGGCTCTGGCGCACGGTCAAATACGAAGAAGTTTATCTCCGCGCCTACGACAGCGTGTCCGAGGCGCGAGCGTCAATTGCCAAGTATCTGGCCTTCTACAATCAGGGACGCCCTCACTCGAGCCTTGACGGGCGCACGCCCGACGAGGCTTACTTCGGCACGCAAGCTATGGTGATGGCCGCATGACCGTCGCCGACGATTTTGTCGTCGCTCTGGTCGGGCTACGCCCTCCCGACGCAACGACAAAATCGTAAAGCCCCGCGTTCAGCATAACCCGGCAGGAATCCACTTAAATCCAGCGGGGCGCTGTCCAAACAACCGGGGCCAGCTCTGAGTATGCCAGACGGGTCAACCCAAAGATTGACGTGCTTGTCGTTTCGGCTCGTACTGGCGAGGGCTTTGGCGCGCTCTACGCCTGGATCAACAGGCAGGCGCGCCGTCAGAGGCGCGCCTTAGAGGACGCAAGGCGATGAGCGCCGCAGCCACCTGCGATCGAAAGCGACTGCGCGTGCGCGTGAGTGGAGCAGTGCAAGGGGTTGGCTTTCGTCCCTACGTCTATGGACTAGCCATGCGGTACGGATTGGCGGGATTTGTCATCAATGGTCCCGAGGGCGTTCTCATCGAGGTCGAGGGGCACCGTACGTCTGAGTTTATTGCCGCGTTGCCGCAGCGTGGAGAGGCTGGCCCGGTCATCGTTGTCACCAGTGCAAATCTCTACGGCGAACCCCTGCTGATCGATAACGTGGAGGCGTTGAGACAGCTCAAGGGGGTCGCCGACCTGGTCGTGACCCATGATCGCGATATCTTGGCGTGCGCTGATGATTCCGTGGTTTCGGTGGCCGCTGGCCGGGACCAATTCATCCGTCGTGCTCGCGGCTATGTTCCCGAGCCAATTCGGCTTGCAAGGTCTGTCCCGCCCGTGCTCGCCGTCGGCGGGATACTGAAGTCGACCGTCACCATCACGCGGGACGACCAAGCGTTCGTCTCTCAGCATATTGGCGATCTAAATACGGCCGAAAGCATCCGTGCGTTCGAGAAGACGATCCGGCACCTCACATCGAGCCTCGGCGTGGAGCCTGTCGCCGTCGCCCATGATTTGCATCCCGATATGGCTTCTACCCGGTTTGCGGAAGCAAATGCTCGCGCGCTAGTCGCGGTTCAGCATCACCATGCACACGCTGCCGCAGTAATCGCTGAGCACGGCCATGCGGGACCTGCGCTTGCCCTGGTGCTCGATGGCCATGGCTTTGGCTCCGACGGCGGTAACTGGGGTGGCGAATTATTGTTGTGCGAAGAGACGTCGTCCCAGCGCATCGGGCACTTAGCGCCCCTGCAGATACCGGGTGGAGATCGTGCAGCCCGCGAGCCGTGGCGCATGGCCAGCGCAGTATTACACGGGCTCGGCCGGGGTAACGAAATCGGGCAGCGCTTTGCCGCGCAGCGGCAAGCCGGCTGTCTGTCGGACTTGCTCGATCAGCCGGGCGGGACCACCACGACCAGTGCGGGACGGTTGTTCGACGCGGCAGCGGCGCTGCTAGGTATTGCGAATCTGCAGAGCTATGACGGCGAAGCAGCGTTGAAGCTCGAAGCGCTGGTGCGGGGTACTACGATTCTGGAAGCCGGCTGGACGATCGAGGGCGGCGTGCTGTCCCTTGGTCCGCTATTTTCACGTTTGATTGCTGATGACATTGACGCTGCCGGAGGAGCCGGGCTGTTTCATGGCACGTTAGCCGCTGCCTGCGTTGACTGGGTCACACGCTCTGCGCGGACAACCGGCATCAATACCGTGGTTCTGAGCGGCGGCTGCTTCCTGAACGCGGTGCTGGCGGACAAAATCCCGCGGGGGTGCAGCGATGCCGGTCTTACCCCCCTGGTACCGCGACGGCTGCCGCCCAATGACGGCGGTTTGAGCCTCGGCCAGGCCTGGATTGCGGCTCTAAAGATTGCTCAACAGCCGCCCGCCGGGCAGGAGCTGCCTGATATGTGTCTTTCGGTTCCGGCAAAGATCGCGAAAATTCTTCCCAACGAAATGGCCCTCGTGTTCATCGATGGCGTCAACCTGGAGATATCGATTGCCCTCCTCGACGAGCTCGACGTCGGCGATTTCGTCCTGGTCCATGTCGGCTATGCGCTCGCTAAGATCGATCCGGCGGAAGCCAAGCGCACGCTAGAGCTCCTGCAGGAGCTAGGCGCTGCGAAGGAATGCCGATCGTGAAATATTCCAGCGAATTTCGCGACAAGACTATCGCGCAGGAACTTGCGCGAGCAATTGACGCTGAGGTCAGTTCACAACGAGCCTACCGGTTCGTGGAATTTTGCGGTGGACACACTCATGCAATCTCCCGCTACGGTCTTGAGGATCTGCTGCCCGCGAACGTTCGGATGATCCACGGGCCCGGTTGTCCCGTCTGCGTTCTGCCGGCGAGCCGTATCGACATGGCGATCCGGCTCGCCGCGCGGCCAGAGGTCATTCTGTGCGTCTACGGCGACCTGATGCGCGCGCCTGGGTCGCAAGGGCAGTCCCTGTTGCTTGCCAAAGCGCTGGGTGCCCACATTCGGATGGTCTACTCGACCCTCGACGCTATCCGGCTCGCCGAACAGACGCCGGGCCGCGAAGTGGTCTTCTTTGCCATCGGATTTGAGACCACGACGCCCCCGACGGCGGTCATGATCAGGATTGCCGAGCACAAGCGGCTCGAGGGCCTTAGCGTGTTCTGCAATCACGTTCTTACGCCCTCTGCGATGCACCGCATTCTCGAGAACCCGAAGATCCGCAACACGGGCGGGGTCCCCATTGACGGCTTCATCGGGCCTGCACATGTCAGCACCATTGTCGGTACGCAGCCTTACGAGCCCATGGCGGAACAATTCGAGAAGCCGATCGTGGTCGCCGGATTTGAACCCCTCGACGTGCTGCAGGCTGTCCTGATGCTGGTGCGGCAAGTGAACCAAAACCGCCACGAGGTGGAAAACCAATACAGCCGTGCAGTGACACGCGAAGGCAACCGGCGCGCCAAGGAGGAGGTCTCGCAGGTCTTCGAGCTGCGTGAGCAGTTTGAATGGCGCGGGCTTGGACTGGTACCCAACAGCGGACTGAAGCTGAAGCAATCATATGCAAAATTCGACGCCGAGACGCGCTTTGCGATCCATGACCTGCGTGTCGCAGACAATCCGGCCTGCGAATGCTGCGCGATCCTGCGTGGCGCCAAACGGCCGATCGATTGCAAGTTGTTTGGCAATATCTGCACGCCGGAAACGCCCATAGGAGCCTGCATGGTGTCATCAGAAGGAGCTTGTGCGGCGTATTGGACCTATCGCCGAGTTCGCGATGAGCAGGCGAGGCAGACGTCATGAGCGTGAAAGCCTATCAACGCAAGCTCGATGTGGAGAACGGACGCGTTGAACTTTCCCACGGGGCCGGAGGCCGTGCCATGGCACAGCTAATCTCCGGCCTCTTTCATCAGGCCTTCGGTAATGAATGGCTCGCCGGCTCCAATGATCAGTCGGCGTTCGATGTTACCGCAGGCAGGATGGTGATGACGACTGATGGCTATGTGATTTCGCCACTGTTCTTTCCTGGCGGCAACATCGGGTCATTGGCTGTGCACGGCACGATTAATGACATCGCGATGTCCGGTGCGCGTCCTCTCTATTTGTCGGCCAGCTTTATCATCGAGGAGGGTTTCCGGTTTTCGGATCTCAAGACGATCGCGGAGTCGATGGGCGCGGCGGCATGTGCCGCCGGCGTCTATATCATTGCCGGGGATACCAAGGTGGTCGAGCGTGGCAAGGCGGACGGTCTGTTCATCTCTATGACCGGGATCGGGCTGGTGGCCGATGGGCTCGATCTTTCCGCTGACAAGGCAAAGGTCGGGGACCGTGTGCTGCTGTCCGGTAGCCTCGGTGATCATGGGGTGGCGATCATGTCAAAGCGTCAGAACGTTGCATTTCAAACCGAAATCGTCTCCGACTCAGCAGCGTTGCATAGTCTCGCTGCGGCCATGGTTGCCGCTGGCGGTGGCGGCATCCGGGTGATGCGCGACCCTACGCGCGGCGGGCTCGCTGCGGCTCTCAATGAGATCGCGCTTCAATCAGAGCTCGGCTTCCATCTGCAGGAATCGATGATTCCGGTGAAGCCTGCGGTTGCGGCTACCTGCGAACTGCTTGGACTCGAACCGATCCATGTTGCCAACGAAGGCAAGCTCGTCGCGATCGTGGCGCCGGATTCTGCCGATGCCGTTCTCGCAGCCATGAAGGCGCACCCCCTCGGGTCCAATGCGGCCGATATCGGTGAGGCGGAGGCTGACGATCACAAATTTGTGCAGATGACGACCGATTTCGGCGGCCGGCGAATCGTCGACTGGCTGTGGGGGGAACAATTGCCTCGGATCTGTTGAACAGGCTGCGCAACGTCCATTTCTTGGCCGCCATTTACTGACAACGCCATTAGCCCTCAGCTCAACAAGCGTTTCGCTTGATAGGCAATCCTACCTAATTGGCAAATTGCCGTCTTTGCTGCTTGAGGAGTTCGGCGAGGCTGGATTTCGGTTGTTGGCTTTTCTGCGGGCCGCGACTGCAATTCGGAACGATTCACCGGCATCGCGCAGTTTTCGACGGCTAAGTTCAGCGAACAGGATCACACGATCTACCCAGCACCCCTGGGTTTGAAATCCTGCGAAGCCTCGCAAATATCGCTGAATTCCTGCGCCATTTTGCCCGGCTGCGTCGCGATATCGCTGCGCGCTTCCGATAAGAAGGCGCGTCAGGCAGGGAGTATTCAAATGAAGGTCGGAGTTCCAAAGGAAATCAAGGCGCACGAATATCGCGTGGGCCTTACCCCAGGAGCTGCCCGTGAATACGTGGCAGCGGGCCACCGCGTGATGATCGAGACCAATGCCGGCGCTGGCATTGGTGCAACCGATGGCGATTATCGCAATGCCGGCGCAACGATCTTAACTTCGGCAGCTGAGGTATTCGCATCGAGCGAGATGATCGTAAAGGTCAAGGAGCCTCAGCCGGCCGAATGGTCCCAGCTGCGTGAGGATCAAATCCTGTTCACCTATTTGCACTTGGCCCCGGACCCGGAACAGGCTGCCGGCCTCTTGAAATCTGGATGCATTGCAATCGCCTATGAGACCGTAACTGATGCTCATGGTGGTCTTCCACTGCTGGCGCCGATGAGCGAGGTCGCGGGCAGGCTTTCGATCGAAGCGGCGGGTAGCGCTCTAAAGCGGAGTACAGGGGGGCGAGGGCTGCTGATCGGTGGGGTGCCCGGGGTTCAGCCTGCCCGAATCGTGGTGATTGGAGGTGGGGTCGTCGGTACGCACGCCGCGCGCATGGCGGCTGGTCTGGGCGCAGAGGTGACCATCATCGATCGTTCGATCATCCGGCTCCGTGAGCTGGACGAGCTATTCGAAGGACGGGTTCGCACTAGGTTTTCGACCATCGAATCCGTGGAGGAAGAGGTATTTGCGGCGGACGTGGTGATTGGTGCGGTGCTCGTCCCAGGGGCAAGCGCTCCGAAGCTGGTCCGCCGGAGCATGCTGAGCTCAATGCGCAAGAGAGCCGTACTCGTGGACGTCGCTATCGATCAGGGCGGCTGCTTTGAGACATCGCGCCCAACCACTCACGCTGATCCAACATACGAAGTAGATGGCATCATTCATTATTGTGTGGCCAATATGCCGGGTGCCGTGCCGCTAACCTCGAGCCAGGCACTGAATAACGCGACCCTGCCGTTTGGTTTGGCTCTGGCCAACAAGGGTTTTTCCGCCGTACTCGAGAATCCACATCTGCGCGCAGGCCTCAACGTCCATCGGGGCCGGCTAACATACAAGGCGGTGGCCGAGAGCCTCGGGCTGCCCTTCTCCCCGATCGAACAGGCTGCGGCCTGATCCCAGAGGCCCTCATGGGCGTTTCCTCCCTGACTAAGGCCACCCTTCGGGGTGGCTCTTTTTTTCGGCTATTAATCAACTGACCTCCGCCAGTATTGATTAGGAGTGCGGAACGAAGCAGAGGATCACCGGACGAACGCCTGCCTCAACCGCCGCCAGGATAGGGAGACGATGTACCTTCCGGTCCCATTGAGTGAAGCCGACAAGATGCGCCGCGGGCGACCTGATACTTGCCCGGACAGCTCCATGATGTCGCGACACATCGATCATAGCCGCGGCAGGCGGCCTTAAGGATCTCGGATCGTTCCCTAATGCTGGAGAAGGTGGTTTACCTGATCGCTGACGGCCGTGACACCGATCATGCGCAAACCACAGGATCGAGATCAGATTGTCATGTTCGTTGTAGGATTTGCGACACCGTATCGGGTCGGCGACCTGCGTTATCGAAATTTCTTCAGATGAATCAAGCTCAAGATGTCTGGCACAAGACTTGATAGCAAGAAACTGTTCCGCACCTTTTGCTTATGGAATAGCACTGATGGCCTACAAGATAATCGCATCCCAATGCACGGTCTGCGGTGCGTGCGAGTTCGAGTGTCCCAATGCCGCGATTAGCCTGAAGAACGACATCTATGTGATCAATCCGTCCCAGTGTACCCAATGTGAGGGGCATTCTGACGCGCCAAAGTGCGCCGTGGTTTGCCCCGTGCCAGATACTTGCGTGCCCGCATAGGAGCGGCAGCCGATGAGAGGGGCTCCTGCACGAAGCATGATGAAGATAATATCCAAAACAGCCGCCTTTGCGACCCGTCTCCCGTTTTCCTCGCTCGCTAGTACCCACTTTTCTTGGAACGTGAGTCGTGATTCAAGGTCGGGATGATACCCGAAGCAAGAGAAGTCCACCTTTCGAGGAAAGATCGCAAGGTGCTTGAGGCGTGCTGTCGCTCACCGGTGACGTTGCAGCGCGATTTGAAGCGGGCGCGGATAGTTCTGTTGGCGGCGGATGGGCGCAGCACCCGGTCGATCGCCAAGGAAGTTGGGGTCCAGCCGCGGATTGTCAGCCTTTGGCGGCATCGCTATGCCGACCATGGCCTTGAAGGGCTGCAAGACAAGCCGCGGCCTGGCAAGCAGCCGATCTATACGAAGACGACCGACAAGCGGATTCTGAAGCTGCTGGATAAGCCGCCACCGCAAGGGTTTGCGCGCTGGACCGGCCCCCTGCTGGCCGAGGCGCTGGGCGATGTCGATGTCCAATATGTCTGGCGGTTCCTGCGCAGCCACAAGATTGACCTGGTGGCTCGCAAGTCCTGGTGCGAGAGCAACGACCCGAACTTTACGGCCAAAGCCGCCGATGTTGTCGGCCTCTATGTCGCGCCGCCGGCGAAGGCCATTGTGCTGTGCGTGGACGAGAAGCCCTCGATCCAGGCTTTGGAGCGAGCGCAGGGTTATCTGAAGTTGCCCAATGGCCGCGCCTTAACCGGCCAAAGCCACGATTACAAGCGGCATGGCACCACAACATTGTTTGCGGCGCTCGAAGTCGCCACCGGAAAGATCATCGCGACCCATTCAAAACGCCGGCGCCGCGTCGAGTTTCTCGATTTCATGAACAGCGTCACCGCGACTTTTCCGAACCGCAAGCTTCACGTCATCCTCGACAACCTCAACACCCATAAAAAGAACGAGGACTGGCTCAAGGCCCACCCCAACGTGCAATTTCATTTCACGCCGACAAGTGCGTCATGGCTCAATCAGGTCGAAGTATGGTTTTCCATCTTGCAGGGGCAGTCGCTCAGCGGCACCTCCTTCACGAGCCTCAAGCAGCTTCAGGAACACATCGATGCCTACGTCAACGCATACAACGACAGAGCCGAGCCCTTCGTCTGGACCAAGAAAAAGGTCCGTCAACGCCGTTTCAAAGGCCGCCGTATCACTCAGCTCTGATTCCGGGTACTAGCCCCGTGTTCGAAGAGAGCTGGCCCCGGTTGTTTGGACAGCGCCCCGCTGGATTTAAGTGGATTCCTGCCGGGTTATGCTGAACGCGGGGCTTTACGATTTTGTCGTTGCGTCGGGAGGGCGTAGCCCGACCAGAGCGACGACAAAATCGTCGGCGACGGTCATGCGGCCATTGCGGAGATAAACTTCTTCGTATTTGACCGTGCGCCAGAGCCGCTCGACAAACACGTTGTCGCGCCAGGCGCCCTTGCCGTCCATGCTGATGGCGATCTTCGCGTCCAGCAGCACATCGGTGAACTCGAGGCTGGTGAACTGGCTGCCCTGGTCCGTGTTGAAAATCGCGGGCCTGCCGTGCTTCGCCAACGCCTCCTGGACCGCTTCGACGCAGAAGGCCGCCTCCATTGTGATCGAGACGCGATGGGCCAGGACCCGTCGGCTGAACACATCGACGACCGCCGCGAGATAGACGAAGCCACGCCGCATCGGAATGTAGGTGATGTCCATTGCCCACGCATGGTCGGGCCGCTCGATCTTCAATCCGCGCAACAGGTACGGGTAGATCTTGTGACCCGGAGCCGGCTTGCTCGTGTTCGGGCGACGATAGACCGCCTCGATCCCCATGCGCTTCATCAGCGTCGCGATGTGGCGGCGACCGGCGTATACGCCCTCCCGCCGCAGCAACGATCGCAGCATACGCGCTCCCGCGAAGGGATAATCGAGATGCAGCTCATCGAGCCGACGCATCAAGGCAAGGTCCTCGGCCGAAACTGGCCGAGGTTCATAGTAGACCGTGCTGCGAGCCAGCTTCAGGACCTTCGCCTGGCGCACGATAGAAAGATCATGACCGCGGTCGATCATCGCTTTGCGCTCAGCAGGCCCGCCTTGGTGAGCGCGCCGGACAAAAAATCGTTTTCCAACGCCAGCTCGCCGATCTTGGCATGTAACGCCTTCAAATCGACCGGCGTCTCGGCCGATGTCTTGTCATGCCCAAACACGCCGGCGGCGCCTTCCAGGAGCTGGTTTTTCCAGATCGTGATCTGGTTCGGATGAACATCAAACAGTTGCGCCAGCTCCGCCAGTGTCTTGCCGCCTTTGACCGCAGCCAAAGCAACCTTCGCCTTGAATGCCGGAGAATGCGTCCGGCGGCTCTTCTTCGTCATCTTCGCTCCTGATTCGCAGCAAGAATCCTCGCCGCTGTCAGGCAGAAAATCCACTCAAGCTACTGTCCGAATTTGCGGGGCCAGCTCTGTGTCCCTCGGCATGTACAACGCACGCGAAGACATCGATGTGATCGTGCGTGCCCCTTATCAAGGCGCGACGATGCTCGTGTGATCTAACGAGCCTAAGAAGTTCACGTGGCGTCGAGGTAGCTCGCCTTGAGATCTAGAGCGCGAGATCGCGCACGTCATTACATCGCAGGTGAGCACCTGTAGGTTTCAATAAGTATGAAGGATTGGAAGCCAGACTTGCGGCCTGCTTCCGCCTTACACCGCAGAGCGTTGCTGTCGCGCATAAACTCAAAAACTCCGCCGTGAATTTCACGCGCGGCCGCCTTGTTCCATTTCGAACACCGCCAAACCAAGAGTCCCTCGCAAAGGCGAGATGTCGGATTCGCAACAACAGCCCGTCACCGTACAAGTCGCGCTAAGAAACTGTTGTTGTTCTAGTTTTAGTGCTCATGAGACCCTGGCATGCCGGTTGCAAAGTCTTGGATCAAGAAGCCGCCCTCCCAACAGCTAACCTTTTAAAGGACACCAGATGAGTCTCGCCACGACCAACAGCGTCGCAGAAATCAGGGCTCGCAACAAAGAGCTGATCGAGGAGGTGCTGAAGGTCTATCCGGAGAAAACCGCGAAAAGGCGTGCCAAGCACCTCAACGTGCACCAAGCAGGTAAGTCGGACTGCGGGGTGAAGTCCAACATCAAATCCATACCCGGCGTGATGACGATAAGAGGGTGCGCCTATGCAGGGTCGAAGGGGGTGGTCTGGGGACCAATCAAGGACATGGTTCATATCAGCCATGGCCCGGTTGGCTGCGGCCAATATTCATGGGGCTCGCGGCGCAACTATTACGTTGGCACCACGGGCATCGATAGCTTCGTGACTCTGCAGTTCACCTCCGACTTCCAGGAAAAGGATATCGTATTTGGCGGCGACAAGAAACTGGACAAAATCCTTGATGAAATCCAAGAGCTGTTTCCACTCAACAACGGCATTACGATACAATCAGAGTGCCCGGTAGGGTTGATCGGTGACGATATCGAGGCGGTGTCAAGGGCGAAATCCAAAGAATATGGAGGCAAGACCATCGTGCCGGTCCGTTGTGAGGGCTTTCGGGGTGTGTCGCAGTCACTAGGCCATCACATTGCAAACGATGCGGTACGCGATTGGATTTTCGGGCATATCGAGGCCGAGGGCAAACCAAAGTTCGAGCCGACACCATACGATGTTGCGATCATCGGAGACTACAATATCGGCGGCGATGCTTGGTCGTCGCGAATTCTGCTTGAAGAGATGGGACTACGGGTAATCGCGCAGTGGTCCGGCGACGGTTCACTGGCCGAGCTCGAAGCAACGCCGAAGGCAAAGCTCAACATTCTGCATTGCTACCGTTCCATGAACTATATCTCACGCCACATGGAAGAGAAGTTCGGCATCCCTTGGTGCGAGTACAACTTCTTCGGACCTTCAAAGATCGCGGACTCACTGCGCAGGATTGCGGGTTATTTTGACGACGAGATCAAGGAAGGCGCCGAGCGAGTGATCGAGAAGTATCAGCCGCTGGTGGACGCCGTGATTGCAAAATATCGCCCGCGCCTCGAGGGCAAGACGGTGATGCTGTACGTCGGCGGCCTTCGTCCGCGTCATGTGATTGGCGCGTACGAGGACCTCGGGATGGACGTCATTGGCACTGGCTACGAGTTCGGTCACAACGACGACTATCAGCGCACAGCTCAGCACTACGTGAAAGACAGCACCCTCATCTATGATGACGTCAATGGCTATGAGTTCGAGCGCTTCGTCGAAAAACTCCAGCCTGATCTTGTCGGCTCAGGCATCAAGGAAAAGTACGTTTTCCAAAAGATGAGTGTGCCGTTCCGGCAGATGCATTCGTGGGACTATTCGGGTCCATATCACGGTTATGACGGCTTTGCGATCTTCGCGCGCGACATGGACATGGCCGTCAACTCGCCAATTTGGAAAAGAACGAAAGCTCCCTGGAAGGAAGCGCCGAGCGCCAAGCTCCAGGCTGCAGAATAACGCAACTCGTCTCGCTCTCCGGGAAAGCCCGGGCGATTCCAATCTGATAGTGAAGGATTTCACCGATGCCGCAGAGTGCCGAACACGTGCTCGATCATGTCGAACTGTTCCGCGGTCCAGAATACCAGCAAATGCTGGCGAAGAAGAAGATATTCGAGAATCCGCGCGATCCTGCCGAGGTCGAACGTATCAAGGAATGGACCAAAACGGCCGAATATCGCGAAAAAAACTTCGCGCGGGAGGCGCTGGCGGTAAATCCGGCGAAGGCGTGTCAGCCGCTTGGCGCCGTATTCGCCTCTGTCGGCTTTGAGCGCACGCTGCCCTTCGTCCACGGCAGCCAAGGCTGTGTGGCCTATTACCGCAGTCATTTGTCGCGGCACTTCAAGGAGCCTAGCTCCTGTGTCTCTTCGTCAATGACGGAAGATGCTGCCGTATTCGGCGGTCTGAACAACATGACCGACGGGCTCGCGAACAGCTACAAGATGTACAAGCCCAAGATGATTGCGGTTTCCACAACCTGCATGGCCGAAGTGATCGGCGATGACCTGAACGCCTTCATCAAGACGTCGAAAGAAAAGGGCTCGGTTCCGGCAGACTTCGACGTGCCGTTCGCCCACACGCCCGCATTCGTTGGCAGTCACGTCACCGGCTACGACAATGCCCTCAAAGGCATTCTGGAGCATTTTTGGGACGGCAAGGCCGGAACAGCGCCGAAGCTGGAGCGCAAACCGAATGGAGCGATCAACATCATTGGCGGGTTCGATGGATATACCGTCGGGAACCTTCGCGAGATTAAGCGCATCTTGGAATTGATGGGCATCCAGCACACAGTTCTCGCCGACAATTCTGAAGTGTTCGACACTCCGACAGACGGCGAATTCCGGATGTATGACGGTGGTACGACGCTGAAGGATGCGGCGAACGCGATTCACGCCAAGGCGACCATCTCCATGCAGCAATGGTGCACGGAAAAAACGCTGTCATTTGCGGCAGAGCATGGCCAGGACGTTCTATCCTTCAACTACCCGGTAGGCTTATCAGCAACGGATGACTTTATCGTCGCGCTGTCACGCATCAGCGGCAAGGAGATTCCGGAGCAACTCGCGCGAGAACGTGGCCGCTTGGTTGATGCCATTGCCGACTCAAGCGCTCATGTTCATGGCAAAAAGTTCGCGATCTATGGCGATCCGGATCTTTGCTATGGATTGGCTGCGTTTCTGCTCGAACTCGGCGCCGAGCCGACCCATGTGCTGTCCACCAATGGCAACAAAGCGTGGCAGGAGAAAATGCAGGCGCTGCTTGCAAGCTCGCCATTTGGACAGGGCTGCCAAGTCTATCCGGGGCGGGATCTCTGGCACATGCGTTCACTCTTGTTCACCGAGCCGGTCGATTTTCTGATTGGCAACACCTATGGGAAGTATCTGGAGCGTGATACCGCAACGCCACTGATCCGCATCGGCTTTCCGATTTTCGACCGGCATCACCATCACCGCTCCCCCATATGGGGCTATCAGGGCGGTCTGAATGTGCTGGTCAAGATCCTGGACAAGATCTTCGACGAGATCGACAACAAGACCAACATTCTTGGCAAAACCGACTACAGCTTCGACATCATTCGTTGATGAGCAACTACACGTGCCATCGTCCAGGACTGGACGATGGCACGAGCACATAACGGTTGAGTTTACAATTTGTTGCCCTGAGAGGAAGCAGGATGAGTTCACTGGCGGCCACGGTCCAGGATATCTTCGACGAGCCGGGCTGCGCCAAGAATGGCAGTAAGTCTGAGGCGGAACGCAGGAACGGCTGTACCAGACAGTTGCAGCCGGGTAGCGCTGCGGGTGGCTGTGCTTTCGACGGCGCGAAGGTTGCGCTGCAGCCGTTCACCGATGTCGCTCACTTGGTACATGGCCCGATCGCGTGCGAAGGTAATTCCTGGGACAATCGCGGCGCGGCGTCGTCCGGCTCGGATTTGTGGCGCACCGCTTTCACAACCGATTTGAGCGAAACCGATATTGTATTCGGAGGCGAGAAGCGGCTGTGCAAAGCGATCAAGGAGATCATCGACAAGTGCGATCCGCCCGCAATCTTCGTCTATCAAACCTGCATCCCGGCGATGATCGGCGATGACATCAATGCAGTCTGCAAGGCAGCGTCGCGAAGATTCTCAAAACCGGTGATCCCGATCAATTCTCCGGGCTTCGCCGGTTCGAAAAACCTCGGTAACAAGCTCGCGGGCGAAGCCTTGCTCGACTACGTGATCGGCACGCGAGAACCGGACTACACCACGCCGTACGACATCAATCTGATCGGAGAATACAACCTTTCAGGAGAGCTCTGGCAGGTGAAGCCAGTGTTAGACGAGCTTGGAGTGCGAATTCTCTGCTGCATTTCGGGCGATGGCAAATACCGCGAAGTCGCTTCATCTCATCGCGCGCGGGCGGCAATGTTGGTGTGCTCAAAATCCATGATCAACGTGGCACGCAAGATGGAGCAACGTTACGGGATCCCATTCTTCGAGGGGTCGTTCTACGGTATTCTGGATTCAAGCGAATCGCTACGCCAGATCGCCCGCTTATTGGTTGAGCGCGGCGCCCCGGCAGATCTGCTCGGGCGCACCGAAGCGGTGATCGCGCGCGAGGAAGCGCGGGCGTGGGCTGCCATCCAGCCGTACAAGCCGCGACTCGAAGGCAAAAGGGCCCTTGTTAATGACCGGCGGTGTCAAGTCATGGTCGGTCGTCTCGGCGCTCCAGGAAGCCGGGCTGGAATTAGTCGGAACCAGTGTGAAGAAATCGACCATGGAAGACAAGGAGCGCATCAAGGAGCTCATGGGGCAGGATGCCCACATGATCGACGACATGACTGCGCGCGAAATGTACAAGATGTTGAAGGACGCAGAAGCGGACATCATGCTATCGGGCGGCAAGTCGCAATTTGTCGCGCTGAAGGCGGCGGTGCCATGGGTCGATATCAACCAGGAGCGTTGCCACGCCTATATGGGCTATGCCGGAATAGTCAAGCTGGTGGAGGAGATCGATAATTCGCTCTCAAGCCCGATGTGGGAGCAGCTACGTCGGCCAGCGCCATGGGAGGCTTTGGCCAAAGCGCGGGAGCAGATGCAGTCCATGGCCGCGATCGCCGGCGATCCGGTCCTCGCCGAAACAGCGCGCCGCGCGAGGAATATCTGCGTGTGTAACAGGGTTGATCTGGGCACGATTGAGGACGCAATCTCCGTGCACGGCTTGAGGAGCGTCGCAGCGGTCCGAGAGCATACCAATGCGGCCGGTGGCTGCTGTCAAGGACGCATCGAAGATATGTTGATGTCCGAGCCATCTGATATGCGACAGGCCGCAGAGTAGGGAGTCGCCATGGCCCTGGTCACGGCGCCGACAAAAGCCTGCGTTGTCAACCCGCTGAAGATGAGCCAGCCGATCGGCGGCGCATACGCCTTCATGGGGCTGCGCGGTGCGATGCCGCTTCTGCACGGCTCACAGGGGTGCACATCCTTCGGTCTCACGCTCTTTGTCCGGCACTTCAAAGAAGCAATACCGCTGCAGACCACCGCGATGAGCGAGGTCGCGACCGTACTCGGCGGATATGAAAATTTGGAGCAGGCGATACTTAACATCTCCAAGCGCGCTAAGCCGAAGATCATCGGAATCTGCTCGACCGGTGTCACCGAGACCAACGGCGACGATGTGGAAGCGTACCTCAAACTAATCCGGAGTGCGTATCCGCAACTCACAAAGTTGCCGCTCGTATATGTATCAACGCCTGATTTCAAGGGCGCGTTCCAGGATGGGTGGGAGAAGGCAGTTGCACGCATGGTGGAGGTGCTGGTGGACCGGCCAAGTGCCAATGGCCTGCGGGACCCCTCGAAGGTAAATGTTCTACCGGGGTGTCACCTGACGCCCGGCGACCTTGATGAACTCCGTGCCTTGCTGGAGGATTTCGGATTGTACCCCTCCTTTCTCCCTGACTTGGCGGGATCGCTCGACGGGCATATCCCCGATGAGTTTACGTCAACGACCATCGGCGGCATTGACGTCGACGAGATCGCGAGCATGGGGCGCGCAGGGTGGACCATTGCAATCGGTGCGCAGATGCAGCGCGCGGCTGAGGTCATGCAGACTAAAACCGGGGTGCCTTTTCGTGTGTTCGAGCGACTGTGTGGTCTTCATCCAAACGACGATTTCATGATGTTTTTGAGCGAGATTAGCGGGCGCCCGATACCCTCGAAATATCGACGCCAGCGCAGTCAGCTCGCCGATGCTATGTTGGACGCGCACTTCCATATTGGCGGCCGCAAAGTCGCGATCGGTGCCGAGCCAGACCTTCTGTTCGATTTATCCGGCATGCTGCACGATATGGGCGCGCAGGTGACCGTCGCCGTGACGACCACTCAGTCTGAGGTGATCGAGCGAATCAGGACCAAGGAGGTTCTCATTGGTGACCTCGAAGATCTGGAAGGATTTGCAAAAGAAAAGCATTGCGATCTGCTGATCACGCATTCGCATGGAAGGCAAGCGGCGGGGCGGCTGAAAGTGCCGTTCTATCGCGTAGGTTTTCCGATATTCGATCGGCTTGGCGCGGGCCACCAAGTATCCGTCGGCTATCGTGGTACCCGCAATGTGATCTTCCAAATCGCCAATCTCGTGATCGCGCATCGCGACGAGAATGACCGACCTACACCCGATAGGTGGCGGACCACGCCCGGACTGCCACAACACGTGGGGCATCGCCGCTCCACTGGCGCGCCTGAAAGGTCAATTGCATGAAGGTCGCTTTTGCCACTCAGGATCTGAGACGCGTCGATGCTCATTTTGGCTGGGCAAAGAATATTGCAATCTACGATGTCGCGCCCAGCGGGCATGTCTTTCTTAAAGCTATCGAGTTTGAGGGCGATCTTGAGGAGGACGGCAGTGGTGACAAGTTGGCGCCAAAGATCCAGGCGATCAAGGATTGCGCCATCCTATACGTCGCGGCCATTGGTGGTGCCGCGGCTGCGCGAGTGGTGGCCAGCAAAATTCATCCTATCAAGGTGAGCAAACCGGAAAGCATTCACGTGTTGCTGGAAAAGCTCGAGTCGGTGCTGAAGGGCACGCCACCTCCCTGGCTGCGCAAGGTCCTTGCAAAGGACCAACCGCGATCGTTTGAGTTCGACGAATGAGATGATATGACCGCAAAAATAGCGCAGCAGGGCAGCGTCGTCGACGCACCATTTCTAATCGAGTTAGTCAAGCTTTGGCGCGCCCAGGATACCAATGAAGCCTGGGAAGGGAAGAGCGACCTTGATCTGCTCGAACCCTATATCCTGAACAGGGAGAGACGACGCGCATTGCCGATCATCGGTGATCCCGATCCCAATACACTATGGCGGCTTGAGTTGTTCTTCAATGCGGTCGGCCTGTCAGTAGAGAGGGAGACCGGCATTATGGTTCAGCCGATCCTGAAGCTGCATCATGAAGGCTTCGGGCGCATAGTGCTCATCGCAGGGCGGTTGGTCGCCGTAAACAAGCAGCTGCGCGACGTGCATCGCTTGGGATTCGATAATTGCGTCAAGCTGGCTCAAGAGGGGGATAGATATGTCAGCGAGGGAATTGGCCTGATTCGGAAATTTCCAGACGTGGCTAACTATTGAGGATACTCACTCATGGGCGATCAGTGAAATACTGAAGGCCGAACTAAAGAAAGTGTCCGCCAAGGCGATACAGGCCAAGATGGATCTGCACGACCTTTCGGAAGAATTGCCCATCAACTGGACGTCGATTATGGCGGTGGCGCAGAAGGCGTACGATGTCTATGTCGAACTGGAGCGCAAGAGTCGCGAGCTAAAAGAGCTGGAAAATACTTGAAGGGCAATGCATGTCATTTGCAACGCGAGACGGCCGCGACTGGATGCCACAATACCTAGCCTCGATCGATGCCAAGAAGTGCATCGGCTGTGGCCGCTGTTTCAAGGTGTGCGGTCAAGATGTCATGACTTTGAAAGGCATCAACGAGGAGGGCGAACTCGTCAACCTTGACAATGACGCGGACGATGAAGTCGAAAAAAAGATTATGGTTCTGAACGATCAGGGCGCCTGCATCGGCTGCGGTGCGTGCGATAGGGTTTGCCCGGCCAGCTGCCAGACCCACGTCCCAGCCGCAGCTGCATGAGCGAAGGGGATCTATCTCCCGTTCGCCGCAGCGCGTGGAGGGAGGCCCCGCTGGATCAGGTCAATCCGCAACGGAGACTCGTGCCAGCCGGCCCGAATGGCCCGATTTTTTCCCTGAATGGCAAGACGGAACGAGCGGAGATGCGCATGGCCGAATGCTGCTCAGCCCCGAGGCAAGCCATACCGGCTGTCTGGCGCCTGCTTGCAAGTCTCGCTCGTATCGCAGGATCCGCGTTTTTTTCGAAAAGCGACTTGGCCTTGGGCGGGCGATCATATTACCGTCGTGGTCGTCTAGTCGGTTTTCCGAATAGGCACTTCCTTCGGAGCCAGTCGTGCTCATCCTATCCTGTGGCCTTCGGTTGCGGGATCGGCAGGAGCGAAAGTCTGCCGCGGTCCACGGGTTTTACAATTGTCCGGCCGATCATAGCCGCCGATCGCGTTGAAGCGCATGTGATGGTGGCACCTGTGTCTTCGCGATTCTATCCTGGGACCGGATGGTGCTGCTCCGAATTGGATGACGTGCAATAGCACGTGCGAGTCGCGGACGCCGCGACAAAAGCACCGGGCAGCAATTCTGCGCGCACGCCGCCGATCCTCGATAGACGGCTGCATTGGTCAATGGCAGCGACGACCGAAAGTAAAGGGCGGTGCTGCAGATCTGCGCCGTTGAACGTCACATTTTTGATGATCAAGCGCGGACAATATCGCACGCCATCAGCCTGCGATTGCTGGCCAGCGGGTGCGTGACTCGCTTGCGGATTGCGCAGCCGCAGCCTCCGCGCGCCGGCAGATGCTTAGGTCAGGTTGTGGTCAGTTAGGTTGTATATTATGAACGCGAGCTTGCGCGGCATGAGCTCAATCGCGTGCAATGTTGCCGATAGGAGAGCGATCTGATGTATGGCAGAGTCGTTGGCTCATCCAGCCAATCCACAAGCGCTAATCAAGTTGATGAACCGGGAGATAGCCCCCGCTTTGCGGAAACACTTGCAGGTATGGAGCCAGGCGGGTCGTCATCTGAAACAAGGGCGTACTATCTGAATTCCGGTCCGCCCATTGTTGAGATCGACCAGCGTTCCTTCGATCGAGGGCTGCGGAGATTTTTGGGCCGCGACATCATGAACATCGCCATTAATCCGCAAGAGTACTCAGACTTCGTATCAAAGAAAGCTGAGCGGGCAGCAACGGTTGCTGGCAGCTATAGCGCCACTCACTATGATCCAGCCAGGCCCGTGCGCTTCTTCAGCTATCAATTGGGTGACGAAACAGTTGGCCTGTTGAGAGCAGGAGGTCCGGTTCGGATCAAGGGGGAGACCTTCCGGGAAAAGTTTGGGCGCAACGATCTCACGTCCGTGGTGGACCTTCGGGTCACTCATCCCCTGGTTGAGAACGCGGGCGATATTTTGCTTGAGCACCAGCTGAGAGAGGATGGTGATGATCCCTTGATCTTGTCAAAACCAGGCTTGCCCGGCATGGAACCCCGCCTAGCAGAAATGGGTTTTGTTCATGTGGGTCGAAATCACTGGGTGCTTGATCCTCACCAGCATCCCGAGGTGTGGACGAAGAATGAGAACGACCAGTGGCAGCGAGTAGGCAAGCCTACGAAGTACCTTAGTAAGGTGGAGGATGATGATGCCGCCGCTGAATCGACGGTCCAGGCGGACTATTCTGACGAAGATGATCCGTCAGTCTATTTGGAGCGCGTCTTCACGGGGCTAAGCATGGAGTAACGCAACGGCGACCCTGAGCCATTTTTCGAAAGCTGAGAGCAGTGATATCGACACTCAGTTTCGAAAGCGAATTGTTGCACGATGAGCCGTCACCTTGCTTGAAGTGCATGTTGCCGAACGCGCATGGAGTAAGGTGGCTGCAATAGCAACACCGAACCTGAAGTGATGGGCGTTTGACCGTTCAAAGCGCGGGCGCAACAGTCTTAGTTCAAAGGGGGCGCGCGCTCGCTGCGCGCGCCCTGCGCCGGCTGGAAGCGAGCACATGGCTCTTCTGCGAAGGCCGCGACGCCGTGAGACATACGCCATCGGAGGGCACCGTGGCCCCGCTATGCGGCGTGGCCATTAACGAGCAGCAGCGACATCCGCCGCGTTTGGCCGTCCGGCAAGCCCGGAGCGCGGAGCAGCAGTTCTGCAGCTAGCACGGAGGGAACGAGAAGGCTCAATGTTCCTTTGTCTGAAATATACGCCGCTGTGCAACGAGATCTGCTGAAATAGCCAAGTTTGCGCGTCGGATGACCAGACACGATTCGTTTCGGCGCTCGTACGGTTATTGCAGGGGCAATTGCACAGCGACAATTAAGTCTTGCAAGAGCAACCTATGCAGCCAACTCTCGTCTATGCGATTTGCAGCTTTAACGACATTCCGAGCCGCCAGGCCATCGGATTTCATCTTATGGTCCTCGAAGATGACGGCAATCACCGGCCGTGGCCCATCATTGTGGTGCGATGGGGCAAGAAGGTGCTTGGCTATGTCAATAAATGCCCGCACCACAGCGTCAATTTGGACTGGGAGCAGAACGAATTCCTCGATCCAAACGGTATCCGGCTGATGTGCGGCAAGCACGGTTCGACCTTCGAACTCGGCACCGGGCGGTGCGTCGAAGGTCCATGTCAAGGTAGAGCGCTTACGCCGATCGCGTTGGTAGTTGTGGATGGCGACATCTGCGCCGTCGGTGTGCATCTCGCGGAGGACGATGCATGAGCCAACAACTGAAGACCGCCCTCAGACCGGGCGGTTCTCGTTGCGGTTTTTCACAGCCTCCATCCTCTTTAGTCCGTCGTCATACGAGATTTCCTCATAGGATAGATCGAGATCCCTTGTGGCATCGAGGAGGTAATCAAGCTTGCCGGCCGGATCGAGCTTCTTGATGTCGTCCTTGTTCAGCCCGACCAAGTCCATCATCTCCTTCCAAACCGTGGATTCATCGCAGGGTAAGACGTGGAAGTTAATATCGCCGAGCTTAACTCGATACTTCGCCAGCAAATCGATGTTGTTGCAGAAAATGAAATAGCTGCCGATTGGGCTCAAGGCACCGTCGAGGACGGTCGCGACGTCAACAAGATACGCGAAGGAATGTAGGTAGCCGGCCAGCACGGGGATAGTGCGTTCTCCGTTTTGGGCGATCGTCAGAACCTGCTCAATGGAATAGTCTGGCGGTCGTTTCTCGTCCGCGACCTGAGTCTGGAACTTTAGTGCGACGTCGCCGCGAAAGCCGAACCGACCCGGCTTGGTGGTCGCGCCTTTGAATACGGCGTTGAGAAGGCGGCTCTCCTTCTCAAGTCTGCCGAGTGCAGTGTTCTCGATAGCGGTCATTAAATCTGTCCTTGATCTATGCTCTTCACCGACGCGTTGTCGGAGCCAGATGCGATGCAAATTGCCTGCCGTCGCCTGCGTGGCGGCGTTCAGTGAAGCTCGGAAAGAAAACGCGCCGGTGGCTGGCACCGCCTTACGTGCCTTGTCAGGAACCCGACATCCGTTGCCAGCCAAGGGGCGCGGAAATGAGCATCATCAGGCGTCTGCGCGCTGGCACGTGACTTGCTCTTAGCTGGGCCTAAGCTGACGAGGCAAAGACGTGATCAACCTGACCGATAGCGCAGTCAATGCAATCAAGAGCGCGATTTCATCTTCGGAGCGGCGGGCGGGTGGTCTGCGCGTCATGATCGAAGCAGGCGGCTGCAATGGATTCAAATACAAGATGGGCATCGCCGATGAGCCAAAGCCTGACGACACCGTGATCGACTGCGATGGGCTCAAGGTGTTTGTCGATAGCAAGAGCCGAGAGCATCTGGCCGGCACAACCATCGATTTCGTGCTGGCACCGGAGAGCTCTGGCTTTACCTTTCATAACCCGAACGCGGCCACCAACTGCTCCTGTGGAAAATCATTCGGCTGATGGAAACATTGATCAGGCGATAAGGAAAGGGCAATGAACCACACCGGCCGAACCAGACCGACTGAAGAACTCGTCGATCCCCACGATGCGAGAGGGTCCCGTTCGCTGCGCGAACGAAGAGATCGGACCCAATCGCCAAGCCGAAGCTGGCGCCTGTTAGCTGATCGGCACGATAGCAGCATGCTCTTGGCGCGGCTCGACAATGCTGGCAAGCCGTACAAGCTTCCGAGCGTGAGTCTAGAAGGGATTCAGGGGCACCTGGTAGGTAAGATCGGAGGTTTGGATCGCCTGGTCCTCGTTGTTGCTGCAGGCGGGGTGGTGCAGTGAGCGAGAATCGAGCGCCGATTTACCTCGATAACAATGCAACGACGCGAACTGATCCATCCGTCGTGCAAACCATGTTGCCTTTCTTCACTGAGCAATTCGGCAATGCCTCGTCCGCGCATGCCTTTGGCAACGAGGCCGCAATTGCGGTGAGGCAGGCACGGAGAAGCTTGAGCGGCCTGCTAGGTAGTGCATACGATCACGAAATCGTCTTCACCTCGGGAGGGACCGAAGCCAATAATGCCGCAATCCTCTCGGCACTTGCAACCCAGGAAGGTCGAGACGAGGTTGTCACCACTTCGGTTGAGCACTCCGCCGTACTTGCGCTAACGGAGCAATTGGCGGCAAGGGGAGTCAAGACGCGCATTATTGCCGTAGATGCTTGCGGCCGGCTCGACATCGAGGCGTTTCGCTGCGCGCTTGGGCCACGCACAGCGATTGCCTCGGTTATGTGGGCCAATAACGAGACCGGAACGATATTTCCCGTGAAGTGTCTGGCCGGGTGGACCCGTGAGGCGGGAGCGCTATTTCACACAGATGCGGTGCAGGCCATTGGTAAAGTACGCTTAAACCTAAAGGACAGCACGATCGACATGCTTTCACTATCCGCGCACAAACTGCACGGCCCGAAGGGGGTAGGTGCGTTATATTTGCGTAAAGGGACAAAATTCCAGCCGCTGATCTGCGGCGGATCACAGGAACGAGGGCGGCGCGCTGGGACCGAGAATATTCCCGGAATCGTCGGACTAGGAAAAGCTATCGAACTTGCGGCGGAGCGGCTTGAACCCGAGCGCATCCGCATTGGCGCGTTACGTGACCGCCTTGAGCAGGGAATTTTGCGCAATGGCGAGTGCGTTGTGCTTGGCGACATTCGCAATCGTTTGGCGAATACGACTAATATTGCCTTCGACCATCTCGAAGGTGAAGCGATTGCCCACCGTCTTAACCGGGCGGGCATCGCCGTATCGCTCGGGTCAGCCTGCAGGTCGGGCTCAATGCAGCCATCGCATGTTCTGCGTGCCATGCAGGTGCCTGCGTGGCGGATGCACGGCGCCGTGCGCTTTTCTCTTTCGCGCGAAACCTCCCTCGCCGAAGTCGATGAGGCCGTGTGCGCTGTGTCAGATATCGTGACTCGCATGCGCGCCAGCTCCCGCGCCACGGTCAGGGAGCAGACCTCGTGAAAATCATGATCCGCCGCTCTCCGGACACGGGCTTGTCAATCTACGTGCCAAAAAAGGATATCGAAGAGTCAATCGTGGCCTCCGAGTACGAGACCCTATGGGGCGGCTGGATCAAAGTCGCTAACGGTTGGGTGCTCGATTTGCCCGAGATGGCGAGCGACACACGGTTACCGATCACAATCGACGCGAAGAAGCGGGATGAGAGCGGCGACGATCCATGAAGCGCTCACGGAGATGAGCGCTGTCGATGCGGCGGATGCAAAGGTTACTCTCGCGGACCTTGGCGCCCGCCCTGGGGACCGAGATCATTGTCGTCTCTCTCGTCCTGGCATCAGGGAATTGAAAATGCGATGTGCTGAGCACACCAGATGCATCGGTCGGCTTATTCGCCGGTAAGTCGGCGCTGTCTCGGGGCTTTGGGGGTCGACTGGCTGCGGCGCAGCATATCAAGATCAGCAAACGTCGGTCCGCCGCGACGGCATTGATGAGGCGGGGTTTACTCAGCCAGTCGGGACAAGGCGATTGCACCATCATCTTTGGCCCTCATTGCTGCCTGTCATATTCGGACGCGTGTTGCCCTAGTATTGGCCTTATGATGTCCGGCTTCCCCAGTTCGGATCGGGCCAATTGAGAGCGGCAGCGCGCGAAAGCCCGTTCAGATGAGCTGGATCGGGGCGAGCCCCGCGAGAGTGAAAAGCACACGAGATGGAGCCCCGAGTGAGAATGGCGACGCATCTGTCGCTTTGCCAACAAGCTCATCATTGCTGTCTTGCAAGTGCCAACGCTATCGCTGCGCCTACTCGGTGTACTGTGGTTGCATTCGCATCATCCTCGCCACGGCATGCAAGTTGCTAATCTTCCTGAAGCGCGCTCTAGGATGATCTGTGGGCGTCGATGCTTGCAGGGGAGTGATCTCGGTCGTGGAGCGCGGAAAATATATCAAAGCAGCGGTCAATAGCGGGAAGATCATGCAGTCCATAACCGAGCATAAGGGCTGCCGCGCTTCGGCGAAGACCGGGCGGGCGAGCTGCGGCTCGCAGGCCGGCCGAGGCGATCTGCCGGTCGAAATCTGGGAAAGGGTGAAAAACCATCCCTGTTACAGCGAGGATGCGCACCATCATTACGCTCGCATGCATGTCGCGGTCGCACCTGCCTGCAATATCCAGTGCAACTACTGCAACCGAAAATACGACTGCGCCAATGAATCGCGTCCGGGTGTGGTGAGCGAGAAGCTCACCCCTGAGCAGGCAGTGAGAAAAGTGATCGCGGTCGCGACGACCATTCCGCAGATGACGGTACTTGGCATCGCTGGTCCCGGCGATGCCCTGGCCAATCCAGCAAAGACGTTCAAAACGCTCGCGTTGGTCACCGAGGCTGCTCCTGACATCAAGCTGTGTCTGTCAACCAACGGACTAGCGCTGCCAGACTATGTCGATACCATCGTGAGGGCCAAAGTTGACCACGTCACCATCACCATCAACATGGTCGATCCTGAAATCGGAGCCAAGATTTATCCATGGATCTTCTTCAACCACAAGCGATACACCGGCATCGAGGCGGCAAGGATACTCACCAATCGCCAGCTTCAAGGGCTCGAGATGCTTAGCGAACGGGGCATTTTGTGCAAGATCAACTCGGTGATGATCCCCAATATCAATGATGACCACCTGGTCGAGGTCAACAAGGCGGTCACGTCGCGCGGTGCCTTCCTTCACAATATCATGCCGCTGATCTCCGTACCCGAGCACGGAACAGCATTTGGCCTCAACGGTCAGCGCGGTCCGACGGCTCAAGAATTGAAGACGCTGCAAGATGCTTGCGAAGGGAAGATAAACATGATGCGGCATTGCCGGCAGTGCCGCGCTGATGCGGTCGGTCTACTCGGCGAGGATCGCAGCGCGGAGTTCACCAATGATCAGGTGATGAAAATGGACGTCCATTATGACCTAGAGATGCGCAAGGCTTATCAAAAAAGGGTAGAGAATGAGCGCGTCTCCAAAGTCGCGGCCGGTCAAAAGGAGTTGGCGGGAGTCTCCGGAGAGATGAGCGCGATCACTGTTCTAGTAGCCGTCGCAACTAAGGGCTCGGGATTGATCAACGAGCACTTTGGACATGCAAAGGAATTCCAACTGTACGAGCTCTCCACATCCGGCGCCAAGTTCGTCGGGCTACGTCGTGTGGAGGGTTACTGCCAGGCCGGCTATGGCGAGGAAGATAGGCTATCCGTGATCATGCGCGACATCCGTGACTGCCACGCGGTCTTCGTGGCTAAGATCGGCGGCTGCCCCAAGAGCGGCCTGATCAAGGCTGGGATCGAGCCGGTCGATCAATTCGCCTATGAGTACATTGAGAAGTCGACGATCGCTTGGTTCAGGGCCTATGTCGGCAAAGTAAAGCGCGGGGAGATCCAGCATGTGCAGCGCGGCGTGCCCCCGCGTTGGCCTGGAGATCGGATCTCTGCGGCGTAAGGAGGAATATGTGCCATTCAAAATCATCGCCTCGCAGTGCACGAGCTGCTCAGCTTGCGAGCCTTTATGCCCGAACGTTGCTATTTCGGAGAAGGGGGGAAACTTTGTCATTGAAGCGGCGAAATGCAGCGAATGCGTGGGGCATTTTGACGAACCGCAATGTGCCGCTGCCTGTCCGGTCGACAACACCTGCGTGGTTGACAGGGCCTTGCCTCGCTACCAGGCGCCCGTCTGAAGTGTGGAGCCTGACCGGCAATGCAATCGCTGGTGCTGAACACGTCCCAAACGTCGCGCTGCGAACTGGCGGCTCCGCAGGCGCCGGCGTCTGCTCTTACGGACGGTGGCCGCTCTGGATTCCTGCGATGGGGCTGTTGCTGGCGGGCAGCACAGCCTGGCGACATTTCGGCGCTCGAGGGCGCCTCGTGATGCGGAGCAGAGTGTCCCCTCGGCGTGCCCCCGCGCCGTCGGTGCATGAGGAGCGAAATATGAACAGAATTCTCCGGGATAGCGACGCCGTCGAGCTAAGCGACCCACCCGCCTTCAGCTTTGGCCAAAAGCTTCGCGCCAATCGCGTCATCCGGAATGATGGCACCTATCCCGGCAAGGAGATCGGAGACGTCTTGGTCAAGAAGGGGGAGGTGGGCTACGTCGTCTCGATCGGCACGTTCTTGCAGCAATTCTACATCTACGGCGTGGAGTTTTTGGAAAGCGGCCACCGCGTTGGCATGAAACGCAAGGAACTTGAGCCAGTGGATGCAGGCGAGGAGGTCGATGATTTGCCACTACCGGAGGAGTCATGACTCAGCGAGGTTTTCCAAAATATTGGTGGGGCCAGCGGGGTAAACCGACAGCCGACCTGATCAAGCACCGCTCATCGGTCGATACGGAGACGGACGGAGCTTCGCTCGCCGCCAGGCCGAGCCGCCAGACCGTCATCGATACTCTCAACAACAAAGCGCATGAGCCTATCTTTATCGTTGATTTTGGTGAGGAGCTGCTCATCTGCTGGAGTTCAAGAGAACATAAAAAGGCATTGAAGGGAGGCTTTCATCATGAATTCCGCACTGATGAGGAAAGTAAAACCGGGGTTGGCGCGTCATCCCAACGAGCTTGATCGCAAACGGATCGAACGCGGCTTGAGCGCGCGGAAGCGCTATCTCTACGTCTCGCCAAACGTGACGCCCGTGTGGGGCGGCTACTGCATCGAGAGTCCCTGCTGCTCGCGCAATATCGACAAGGATGGCGCGCTCGTCGATGTCGCGCTGATCCTTTATGATGGCGTGACCGGGATCTGGAAGCTGTTTCGCAAAAATCATGCGGGGGGAGTCTGGGAATTTTACAGCCTCTATCATCGCTTGATCCCTGCAATCGACGAATTGAATGCGGATCCTGAGCGCCTGTTCTGGCAATGAAGGACCACCGTCCCCGAGGATAGAAGAACGACGATGGCGATCACGACCGAGGAATTGATCGAGATCGAACGGCTGCTTGCTGCCGATAGCGACGGCATGGGTCCCTTTGTCCAGCTGCGCCGCGGGCGGGGCGTGATGCGTGAGTTCGACACTCAACGCGGGCGACCGGGATCGCATTGGCCAAAGGAATGTTGGGCCGTGAGCAATGAGCCGGCCGAATACGGCGCAGTGCTGTGCAAGCCTACCGATGATGTCTTGGAGTGGTGTCGCATGGTCGAGCAGTGCTACGACGCGCATCTGCAATCACGTGAAGGAGTCCCGCTAAGATATTCGAAATCGACCACATTACAGTCGAGCTTGTCGGGTGTCAGCTCGTGATCGTAAGCGGCCAAAATAAGGAATCGGTATGAGCTTGCAACAAATCATCATCCACGTCCGCTTCGCCCCGAATGGGCGGGTGATACAAATCGGCCAGCGTCCAGGGAAGCTCACTCCGAACGGGTGGTTCGATGTCCTCAACACCCGTGCCAGCTCGGCTTATCAGCCGCTCGCTCGTGGCCGCGGGGTATTCCGGTTGAGCCGAACTGCTGTCGATACCTTAAAGCAGGAAACGGCGGGGCCGGGTTGAGCGAACCGGTAACCGCGATTTGATGAGTGAACAGATCGAGGGCGACGCCGTCTCTCCGGCCGACATTATTGTTCTGAGCGAGGCCATGGGCATTCAATCGCTGATAGCGGCGAGAACGTCGGCATTGCCGCAACTTCCCTCAATTGTGAGGCGCGCTATGACGCATTTGGTGTGCAACTTGCTCTTCGAGAAAGTTGATCGGGGGGATTGTTGCATGAATGAGAGGTCTCGATGCCGGGAGAAGAGGTTGTCATTGATCAGCAGGCGACCTTCGGACGTGAAGGTGCCTATCGCTCATCTCAGCGACGACAGCGAGTAAGGCGCCCGACCATTCCGACTGCCTTCGCAAGCGGGAGTTGGTGTCAGCAGGTGTCCATGCGCCAATGGACGGTCATCGTTGGACATTGCGGGCGGCTATGCGCTCACATCTCATCCCGACAGCTGAAATTCACTATCAGAGGATAGGCGCGTGAACTCAGAAAAAGAATTTCATCTCCCTCAACTCTATAGGCACCATGTCTTTGCGTGCAACACGCAGCGTCCGCCAAACCATCCCCACGGCAGTTGTGGCGCCTCCGGCGCGCAAGCTCTGTGGGATCGAATGGGCAAGGCGATCGAAGCGCAAGGCCTCGACGATATTGGCTTCGCGACTGCGGGCTGCCTTGGCTTTTGTAACTCTGGTCCTTTGCTGGTTGTCTATCCCGACGGAGTCTGGTATCGCGCGACCACGCCTGAGGATGTCGACGAGATCGTCATATCCCACCTCAAGCACGGCCAACGTGTCGACCGGCTTGTGATAGTGCTCAAGCGAAGCTAGAGGCGTCGCTTGGCGGCCGCTTGCCGGGTTAGCTAGCATGGTCGGCTCGACGTTGGGGGGCGGATCGTCTGAGATTAACCGGGCACTTCGCGGCCAAGATTAGGCTGTCAGCGGCGTATCGCCTTCTTATCAGGCAAATGGGAAAATGGCTTCGGTCTTAAGCGTGGCGAAACAGACGTATGATCATATTCTGAGTCGACGTTTGTGTAATGTTACTCACGTGCTGCGCGATTCGTAACTTGCAGCGCGAGCAACGCCAGCGGTTCCCTCTCTTGCGAGCTGACGCGTCGATGGCGCGTCAGCCGGCTTTCCGTGTCAGTCCGGCGAGAGTAGGAGACGAGCTCGATGATCCTGCTGGGATCCGAGTTTATCAAACGGCCTCTCCACTCTGGCTCTGCTCTAACGTCAGAACTTGTAAGCGACGCCGCCGCTGACGAGCCATGGATCAATATGGGCGCGGCCCGTAACGGCAATCGCATTGTTTAAGGTGGCCGAGTACTCCGGCCGCAGCCACAGCTTTTTAACGTCAAAGTTGAGGCCCCAGTGGCGATCGAGCATGTAATCGAAACCGAATTGGACTGCCGCGCCGAATTGGTTTTTGATGTTTAGATCCGTGACGGAAAGCCCGGCGAGCGAAGTATTGGCTGCCGATTGGTTGAAGAATACAGTGTAGTTGATGCCCGCGCCGACATAGGGCTTAAGCGGCCCAAAATCGGTGAAGTGATATTGCAGGGTCAGTGTAGGAGGCAAGAGCCAGGCTTTGCCGATATCGAGCCCTGTGAGCGCGCCATTGCCGCTGACGTGATGGCTGGTCACGCCGAGAATGAGTTCGGCGGCTAAGTTAGCTGTGAAGAAATAGGTGATGTCGAGCTCTGGTATAGCTTGATCGCTGATCGAAAGCCCAGAGTTGGGTGATGACAGCAACGGCGTCCCTGGAACGTTGACGGAACTGCCTGCGGTATCCGGCAAAACGCCAAGCACGCGCAGGCGGATCATCCACGGGTTGCGGGGTTCAATAGGGGGAGCTTTATAGTAGACCGGCGCCGGACCCAGATCAGCACCACGTACCGAGTTGCTGGCCAACGAGGTCGCTAGCGCGAAGACCGATACAGTTGCCAGGACTGTTCTTGCTCTCATCGAATTCTCCATTCCAAAAGTCGCGCGAGAAGCCGCGCAAGGTCTCTGTCACACATAAGGAACGGCGAAAGATTTGATACCAATCAAATATGGGAGCGATCGTGCCGCTCAGTTGCATCAGGATCACAGCTGCGAAACACGTTTTGCTAAAGGAAATACTCGCGCCAAGCAAGCCGCAAGTCGAGAACGTCATTCTTCTGGTGTGATCGTCCGGAACAGGCTCATTCGCTTGATCCCATCTTCGGGCAGCGCGTGCGAGTTGCTTGGTGCAGGCATCCCTGGAGATGCTCCTGCGTCTGGTGGCCAAGCAGCGACAGCGCGGGCTCGCGATCGAGCCCGGCACATCGTATTCCGTCTAAGTCGATCAACGGTCGTCGTATCAGGAGTGGATCACTCACCATCAATGCGAGTGCGCTCGCCGCGTCGATAGAATCGAGATTGACTTCGCCCGACTTGACACGAGGCGCGGCTCGGTTGAACCAGGAGCCGACGGGCATATTGCGAAAGAAGCTGCGCAATTCGTCCGCATGCCATGGCTCCTTCAAGATGTCCTGGACGACCACGTCATGACCGGCGGACTTTAGCGCTTGAATCTGACGCGCGTTCGTGGCGCAGCCGGGCTTCTGATAAAAGATGATTGTAGCCACGGCGTACCTATGTAGGCGTGCTATGCTGGGCGAATAGCACAGGGCTGCTGCTTCCCGGGAGCCATTCGAAGTTCTTGACAGTCAACGTCAATATCAGCGCATGGTGCGCCCTCAGCGAATTTGCAAAGCCGCTGGCCCGTCTCATTTTGACTCCGTCCGGCATCTTTACTCCTCACATGGCTGAGCTTGCGCGAGCGGCAGCAAGTTCTGTTCCACAATGGCGGCATCGGCTAAGTCAGCCTATTTGGCTGTTGGCGTTCATGTTTGCGATTGTTTGTTCGTTGTCTGACAGCCGGGCAGATCTTGTCAGATCCAAAACAGCCTACGATCGCGCGCCGGCTGGTTGCTTTTGGAAACGTAATCAGAAGCTTAAGGTGCCGGGTTAGACCTTGGCACGGCTGTTGCTGATAAGCGGCAGCAACACTGAGTGAGGGCTGAGTGCACGCCGACGTGTAAGGCGAGCGATGCGCTCCTTCCCTTGAACCCGTGTGCCCCCGCTTCTGCGAGGGAAGCAAAGCTCGCAAAAGAAGCGCGCAACGTTTGGCAAATCGGTTGATGGAGAGCAGCATGGCTTCACTAAGACAAATCGCCTTCTACGGGAAGGGCGGAATCGGCAAGTCCACCACTTCGCAGAACACGCTAGCGGCGCTGGCAGAGATGGGTCAGAAGATCCTGATTGTAGGGTGCGATCCGAAAGCGGACTCGACTCGCCTTATTCTGCACGCCAAGGCTCAAGACACGATTTTGAGTCTTGCCGCGAGCGCCGGCAGCGTGGAGGATCTAGAGCTCGAGGACGTAATGAAGGTTGGCTACCAGGACATTCGCTGCGTTGAGTCCGGTGGCCCTGAGCCAGGTGTCGGCTGCGCCGGCCGCGGTGTCATCACCTCGATCAATTTTCTTGAAGAGAACGGAGCCTACGAGAACATTGACTATGTTTCTTACGATGTGCTTGGCGACGTTGTTTGCGGTGGCTTTGCGATGCCAATCCGCGAAAACAAGGCGCAGGAGATCTACATCGTGATGTCTGGTGAAATGATGGCAATGTATGCCGCAAACAATATTTCCAAGGGGATCCTGAAATACGCGAACTCAGGTGGGGTGCGGTTGGGCGGCCTGATCTGCAACGAGCGGCAGACCGACAAGGAATTGGAACTGGCGGAAGCGTTGGCCAAGAAGCTTGGCACTCAACTGATCTACTTCGTGCCGCGTGACAATGTGGTGCAGCATGCAGAGCTGCGTCGCATGACGGTGCTTGAATATGCACCCGATTCCAAGCAGGCTGATCACTATCGGAAACTAGCGGCCAAGGTTCACAATAATGGCGGCAAGGGCATCATCCCGACCCCGATCTCAATGGATGAGCTCGAGGACATGCTGATGGAGCATGGCATTATAAAGGCCGTGGATGAATCAATCATCGGCAAAACCGCCGCCGAACTCGCAGCCTCGTAAAGGCCGCGAGTCGCCGCCTTGCGAAGGCGAGCGACAGATGCCGGTCTCCCTCACCCCCCTTCCCGGGGGGGGGCCGGCATACTGACGATCGGCCGCGAAAACCAGAGTGCGCCGTGACGAACCACGCATTGTGAAAAACCGCAGAGTTATGTCCGAGCCGCACGTCCTTCCGTTCACGACTGCCTGTGCTGCTGACGCCAATAGCCAGTTGCACAAGGGAATTTCAACCTACCGGCTGCTCACCGGTGAACATCCTGCAAATGCCGATATCGCCATCGACAGCAATCTCGATCGCCATGCCCTGGCGTCTATCCTGGCGGCTGCCACGATGGATGGTGGCTGTCTGTCTGAGAAAGTTGGCCTGTCCGGCGTTGAATTGGCGGTCTTACTGGAGCAGCACTTTCTCCCAACCGGGATCAGGGCCCCGGAGCAGGCCGCGCCCTTCAAGCGGGAAGAGGATGAGGAGATCGCAATGCTTCGCGATCTGTTGCTCAAGCATCGCTCGACGGAAGGGGATATCGGCCGGTGGCTGGCTGCGATGATCGCGCGCCGCGCCATGGAGCCGGACCATCTTTGGGAAGCTCTCGGCTTGCGTGATCGTGGCGAACTCTCGCTCGTGATGAGCCGGCATTTCGCGCCGCTCGCCGCGAGCAATGTCAACAATATGCGTTGGAAGCGCTTCTTCTACCGCATGCTTTGCGAGGACGAAGGCCTTGCGATGTGCACGACACCCGTGTGCAATCAATGTAACGAATTCAACATCTGTTTCGGTGAAGAAAGCGGTGAGAGCCGGATGGCCGAGCGTCGGCGCGATTTGCTGTTGCAGGCCGCAGCATGGCCGGCTGTGTCCAGCGGCCGGGCATCTGAAACGCCAGGAGAGACCGCAGTCGCATCGTTATCCGAAAAGGCTTCAGCGCATTTGTAGGCCGCAGGTCGGAGGAGGGCGCGGATCACCAACTTGGATGCGAGCGGACGGCCGTGTGGTTAAGGCGGCAAGATCGAGTGCTAGGCTACAGTTCACCCGTGTTGGTGCGCCGCAACGGACCTGTCGCACCAAAGGGCAACGCGTTCGGCCTCATAGCGCTGTCGCATTTGCCACGATGCATTTGCTGAACAAGGTCATAAAGAGAAGCGTGACTTCTTGCACTAGGTCGGCCGTTAGGATCACAAAGACTGCGGCGGTAACGGCGGGCGCGGTCAACAAAAACATCGCGTCCGCGCAATTATCGAAGCAGATCTTCCGCTTACCATGATGGAGTGCCGCACGGACCCGGGAAAGAGGCGCCGACGCGAGGGTCGACGCAAGGGTGTCGATGAAATATGTGGTCCCTTGCCACAATATCCATGCCGTCTTCGGGCTGTGTAGTCATCAGGAGCTAACGATGGAAAAGGTCAACCAAGTGTTAGGATATACCGGGCCCGCGAACTTCAGGTGTCAGTCATGAGAAGTCTTTCCGCGCCGTCACCGAGTTCTCATCAGATTGAGCGCAACCGCAAAACCCGCGGGCGCGTTGTCGTTACTGTTTCGGATCCGCTCAATGTGGGCGCTCACCAGAGCTAAACCGAAGGAGAATATTCGATGATCAGCTCATCCCCAGCAACCGGTATTCTAGATCGACTCGGCAAGGCCTCATCGGCAGAGGAGTTTTTTTCGCTGCTTGGCGTCGAGTACGACCCTAAGATCGTGAATGTCGCGCGCCTTCACATTTTGAAGCGCATGGGACAATACCTCGCACAGGAGAAATTTGCTGGTGCCGCAGAGCCGGAAATCAGAACTCGATGCAAGGCGATGCTGGAACGGGCATATGGAGATTTCGTGGCATCGTCACCGATCGACGAGCGAGTGTTCAAGGTTTTGAAGGATGCCGTCTCAGACTCCAAGAAGGCTGCGGCCTTCGTTCCTTTGAGCGAGTTGAAGTGACCTAGCGTTCCACTGTAAGCGAAGTCTGTCCGGCGGACGCCGAGGCGCTCCGTTAATGCGGCTTTCTATTTATCGCGGCAAGTCTCTTAGTCATGGCCCGGCCAACGGCTGTCGTATTCCCGACCCATGTCCGGATTATTCGTGACCAGGTATCAGCAGCTGTTTGATGTGTGGCGCAAGCCAATACGTCCCACTGACTTCAATCGTCTTTGCAACTGGTACGACACTTGCTGTTGTCCTGCTGATCTGATCATCGATGCCGACAGATGGTGGCGCCCGCGGTGAGTTTGAAGGAGGACCCATGATGCTGCTTACATTGCCTGCCGAGCCCCCCTGCGGCATCATATCGAGGCCTACGATGCCGTCAGGTCTGTTCGCAACGGTCTTTGACGCGGTCGCAGTTTCGTAGTGACGGTGAGATGGTAGTCAATAATAGGTGTCCCCTTCGCGCGGCTCTTGCGGCGGCTATGCACAGTAGCGTCCGCATCAAATCGGCCCCCGATCCCGCTCAAATGTGTCTGCATCTCATCGCAGATAGAAACTGCGCTACGAAAAGTGGTGCCCTCCTCCCACACGGAGTGCCAGCGCTGGAGGCTCGGCACGGTCGCGTGACAGAAGCCTTGCCAGGACCTCCATCGATGGTACCGGCGAGGCGCCGCGAACGGACTAGTCAACTAAGGCATGGAAGTGGCCGGTCAGGATCACCTCGTCCTGGCCGGCCACGGTGGCGCTCGTCGAGCCCGGCACCCAAGGATTCAGTTTGCAAGATCCCTCCAAAGCCGGCCGAATGGGTGCGCCAATTGCGACGACGCGTATTGTGGTGCGACTGGTCCGAGCGCGCAGGCGGGCAGAGCAGCCAGCCACTTGCCGGCCAAAAGTGAACTTCGGTTAACGAAAGCGAAAAAGCAACCCGTGGCGCGGGCGCGCCTATCTCCAGAGGAATTTAGACTATGAGCAAGGTCAGCAAAACGGCGATGCCAGCAGGGGCCGGCCGCGGAGCAGCCAAAAAAGAACTGCCGGAGCACTTCAAGTCGTACAAGCACGTCTGGGTCTTCGTCGAGCTGGAGCGGGGCCAAGTGCATCCCGTTTCCTGGGAGCTCATGGGTGCGGGGCGTGGTCTTGCCGACAGGCTAAAGGTGAATCTTGCCGCTGTCGTTGTCGGTCCGGAGGGGCAGCACACACGCAACGCCGCACTTGAAGCCTTTTGCTACGGCGCCGATCTGGCCTATCTCGTGAGCGACAATGTGTTGTCGGATTACCGCAACGAATCTTATACGAAAGCGCTCACCGAACTCGTCAACACCTACAAGCCCGAGATATTACTGTTGGGTGCCACGACGCTTGGTCGCGATCTCGCAGGTTCCGTGGCGACGAATCTATCGACGGGGCTTACTGCCGACTGCACCACGCTGGACGTGGACGCCGACGGTTCACTTGCGGCGACGCGGCCAACTTTTGGCGGCTCGTTGCTCTGCACAATCTATACCTTGAATTACCGCCCGCAGATGGCCACGGTCCGCCCGCGAGTGATGCCGATGCCTGCACGCGTTATGCGCGATGCCGCTCGTATCGTCGTTCATCCGCTCGGCCTTGTAGAAGACGATATAGTCACGAAAGTATTGTCCTTCCTACCCGACCGCGATGCAGAAACTTCCACTCTGGCCTATGCCGATGTTGTGGTTGCGGGCGGCCTTGGACTGGGATCGCCTGAGAACTTCCGGTTGGTACGCGAGCTCGCAGCTCTGCTTGGGGCTGAATATGGCTGCTCGCGTCCTCTCGTGCAAAAGGGCTGGGTTACGTCTGACCGGCAAATCGGTCAGACAGGCAAAACCATCCGGCCGAAGCTCTATATTGCCGCGGGCATTTCCGGTGCGATCCAGCACCGGGTCGGCGTCGAGGGCGCGGATCTGATCGTCGCCGTTAACACGGACAAAAACGCTCCGATCTTCGACTTCGCCCATCTCGCGATCGTCAGTGATGCTATGCAATTGTTGCCAGCCCTGACGGCTGCATTTCGCGCGCGGCTTCTGCCAGATTCGCGCGCCAGGATCGCGGTCTAGAGGAGATATTGATGATTGAAGAGAGATTCGATGCGATCGTGGTCGGAGCCGGTATGGCCGGCAACGCGGCGGCATTGACGATGGCCAAACAGGGCATGAAGGTGCTGCAGCTCGAGCGGGGCGAATATCCCGGATCGAAAAATGTGCAGGGGGCCATCCTCTATGCCGATATGATGGAAAAGCTGATCCCCGAGTTTCGAGAGGAGGCGCCACTCGAACGCCACCTGATCGAACAGCGGTTCTGGATGATGGACGATCGCTCGCATGTCGGCATGCACTACCGTTCGGAGGACTTCAACGAGCAGAGGCCGAATCGCTATACGATTATACGCGCCCAGTTTGACAAATGGTTTTCTTCAAAGGTGCGGGAAGCTGGCGCGATCGTGCTTTGCGAGACCACCGTCACAGAGCTCGCGCAGGACGATCGTAACAGGGTCGTCGGTGTTCGTACAGATCGCCGTGACGGCGAGATACATGCTGACGTCGTCGTTCTGGCCGAAGGGGTCAATGGCTTGCTCGGCACGCGTGCGGGCCTGCGCGCCCGTCCGGCACCCGATAACGTTGCGCTCGCGGTGAAGGAAATGCACTTCTTGCCCCGTGAAACCATCGAAGCACGCTTCAATCTTAAGGGGGATGAAGGCGTCGTGATAGAGGCTGCCGGTACCATTTCCCGCGGCATGACCGGGATGGGTTTCATCTACGCCAACAATGAGTGCATTTCGCTTGGCATCGGTTGTCTCGTCGCCGACTTCCAACGCACGGGCCAAACGCCGTATGGCCTGCTCGATGAATTCAAAAGGCATCCCTCTGTGGCGCCACTGATAGCAGGGTCCGAAGTAAAGGAATATTCGGCGCATCTCATTCCCGAAGGCGGTTACAAATCGATCCCACAGCTTTATGGGGAGGGCTGGGTCGTCGTGGGCGATGCCGCCCAACTCAACAATGCCGTTCATCGTGAGGGCTCCAATCTCGCGATGACATCGGGCCGTATCGCGGCCGAAGCGATAGGTCTGGTCAAATCGCGCGGCGAACCGATGAGTGCAACAAATCTCTCAATCTACAAAAAGATGTTGGACGATTCTTTCGTCATCAAAGATCTCAAGAAGTACAAGGATTTGCCACCCCTCATGCATACCCACTCCGAAAATTTCTTTCTCACTTATCCGCAGCTTATCTCCAAGGCGATGCAGAACTTTGTGCGCGTCGATGGTACGCCCAAGGTTGAGAAGGAGAAGGCGAGCCTCAAATCCTTTGTCAAGACGCGGTCATGGTCAGGTCTGGTCGGCGATGCTTACCGTTTTGCCAGGGCCTGGCGGTGATCGCGACAGTGTGAAGTCCAACAGTGGAAGGCAAAAGCATGAATGTCGAACCCTCCGTGCGCGTCGAAGACAAGCTGTACTACAACCGTTATCTTGTCGACGCCGGGCACCCTCACGTCAGGGTACGTGCGCACAAGACGCCATCGCCGCAGCTCCTCACACTTTTGAAGGCCTGCCCGGCGCGATGCTACGAGCTCAACGACAACGGCCAGGTCGAAGTTACAGTTGATGGCTGCATTGAATGCGGTACCTGCCGCGTGATCGCCGAGCCGACCGGCGACATCGAATGGAGCCACCCGCGCGGCGGATATGGTGTTCTGTTCAAGTTTGGGTGATGACAGAGCGAAGGGTGGTGCGGCGTTAGCCGACGCAATCTCACTGTATCTGTGGCGCGCTCACTGTCACCTGCATAGCGCCGGGTTGTTTGAGAAGACACCCGTCATCGCAACGCGACGCAAGACGTGACATGCAGATAAGCAGCAAAAGGCTCGTTGTGGCGCCACTGAGTAGCGCCACGATGCCGTCGATCTGATGGCAGAGAAAAGATCAGTCTCCTGCCTGAGGGGAGGCAGGCCCAGCGGCCTCGAGTGCGATCGCCACTGACTGTGTGATCGCAGCAAAGCGCACGGCGGTCTGGATCGTCTCCGAATTGACGCCCGCGGCTCTCAATGTCCTCTCATGGGCATCAATGCAGATACCGCAGCCGTTTATGGAGGAGACAGCAAGCGACCACAGCTCGAAATCGGACTTGTCCACGCCGGGATTGCCAATCACGTCCATGCGCAGCCGCGGCGGCATCGTCTTGTATTCTGGGTTGGAAGCGAGGTGAACGAAGCGGTAGTAGACATTGTTCATTACCACTACGGAGGCCGCAGCTTTCGCTGCGGCGATCGCCACAGATGTCATCACGCCCGAGGCTGCCGATTCCACCGCGGCAATCAGGGCTGAATTGC
Organism: Bradyrhizobium sp. USDA 327; assembly: GCF_041262065.1. Lineage (NCBI taxonomy): Bacteria > Pseudomonadati > Pseudomonadota > Alphaproteobacteria > Hyphomicrobiales > Nitrobacteraceae > Bradyrhizobium > Bradyrhizobium sp. USDA 327. The sequence goes on from NZ_JBGCCW010000001.1 coordinate 182,181, forward strand.
GGGTGGCAACTGCACTCGCTACCAGCACCCCGTATTTTCGCCGCGGCGAAAGCGTCTCATCGGCCATCAAGGAGGTCAAGTTAATCCTGACATCCTTCGCGAAATCGGGAATCTTGTCGTAGATTTGTTCGATCGGCGACATGCTGCGTCACGCAACCTTCAGTGTTTCCCCGCCGATTTCGCGGTTGCAGGGACAGAGCTCGTCGGTTTGCAGCGCGTCTAGAACGCGGAGTGTGTCCTTAGGGTCTGTACCTAAATAGCGCCACGTGATTCTCTTGCCTACGTGTTGATTCGGGGGCGAGAGAATGCGCGCTGGTTTGTTTTTGGCTGAACGACAGGCAATGGGCGCGTATCGAACCGCATCTGCCGAGGGGACTGACGGGGCCGGATCGGGACGACGACCGACGCATCGTCAGCGGTATCATTCACATGCTGCAATCGGGTGCACGATGGCGTGATTGTCCACGTGAATACGGCCCTTACACGACGATCTACAATCGCTTCAATCGCTGGGCCAAGCGAGGACGATGGTGCGCAATCTTCGAAGCGCTGGCCAAGCCTGGCGAAGACGGCGTCGTACTGTCGCTCGACTCGACCTCGATTAAAGCTCACCGGTGTGCCTCCGGCGGAAAAGGGGGGAGCACAATCAAGCAATCGGCCGCTCGCGCGGAGGCCGCACGACAAAAATCCATGCGCTGAGCGATCCGCTCTGCCGGCCGGTCGTCCTGCATCTGACTCCAGGCCAGGATGCCGATATCGCTGCGGCTCCCGATGTCCTGGCGCTCGCGCCACCCATGAGCGTGCTCCTCGCCGACAAAGGGTATGATGGCGACAAGCTTCGCGGCGCAATCATTCGTCGTGGCGCCAAGCCCGTAATCCCCAATAAATCTAACCGTGTCGTCATCCATCGCTTCAACAAACGCGCCTACAAAGGACGAAATGTCATCGAACGCTGCTTTTGCAGGCTCAAGGACTTCCGGCGCATCGCCACGCGATATGACAAGCTCGCCCGTAATTTTTTGGCCGCTGTTCATCTCGCCGCTCTCGTCGCATATTGGCTCAATTGAGTCTGGACCCTAGGACTGCGGCCCACACTCAGATTGGTCGCATAGACGTGCTGAATCGTGTTTTGGGGGTCAACAATGAAGGTATAACGATAGGCAACCCCTTCGGGTGAACGCACCCCGAGGCCATCGACGAGCGTTCCCTTTGTGTCGGCAAATTGCCAGATTGGTAGATTGTGCAGGTCGACATGTGAGCGCCGCCAAGCAAGCTTGCAGAACTCGTTGTCAGTCGAGCCACCCAGTACAACCGCATCTCGGTCAGCGAATTCCTTGGAAAGCCGAGCAAATTCTGCGATCTCTGTCGGGCAGACGAAGGTAAAGTCCTTTGGGTAAAAGAAGATGATCTTCCATTTCTCCGGAAAGCTCATTTCGGTCAGCGTCTCAAACGCACTCTGCCCTTCCTCTTCCTGCGCTTGAAAACCGGGCTTCACGCCTGTGATGTCGAATGGCGGCAACTGACTTCCAATTCCGAGCATGGTGTCCTCACAAACTTGCTTTTGTAGATCGTGACCTCACTGGTGGAGCAAACCATATGCCACGCATTCTTAGACCTAGAATTGGCGCAACAAGACCAGCCCAGCGGCTTGGATACAGGCGCCTTTGAGCACGAAAGTACACGGGCGCTGGCAGAGCTGGCCCCGCAAATTCGGACAGTAGCTTGAGTGGATTTTCTGCCTGACAGCGGCGAGGATTCTTGCTGCGAATCAGGAGCGAAGATGACGAAGAAGAGCCGCCGGACGCATTCTCCGGCATTCAAGGCGAAGGTTGCTTTGGCTGCGGTCAAAGGAGACAAGACACTGGCGGAGCTGGCGCAACTGTTTGATGTTCATCCGAACCAGATCACGATCTGGAAAAACCAGCTCCTGGAAGGCGCCGCCGGCGTGTTTGGGCATGACAAGACATCGGCCGAGACGCCGGTCGATTTGAAGGCGTTGCATGCCAAGATCGGCGAGCTGGCGTTGGAAAACGATTTTTTGTCCGGCGCGCTCACCAAGGCGGGCCTGCTGAGCGCAAAGCGATGATCGACCGCGGTCATGATCTTTCTATCGTGCGCCAGGCGAAGGTCCTGAAGCTGGCTCGCAGCACGGTCTACTATGAACCTCGGCCAGTTTCGGCCGAGGACCTTGCCTTGATGCGTCGGCTCGATGAGCTGCATCTCGATTATCCCTTCGCGGGAGCGCGTATGCTGCGATCGTTGCTGCGGCGGGAGGGGGTATACGCCGGTCGCCGCCACATCGCGACGCTGATGAAGCGCATGGGGATCGAGGCGGTCTATCGTCGCCCGAACACGAGCAAGCCGGCTCCGGGTCACAAGATCTACCCGTACCTGTTGCGCGGATTGAAGATCGAGCGGCCCGACCATGCGTGGGCAATGGACATCACCTACATTCCGATGCGGCGTGGCTTCGTCTATCTCGCGGCGGTCGTCGATGTGTTCAGCCGACGGGTCCTGGCCCATCGCGTCTCGATCACAATGGAGGCGGCCTTCTGCGTCGAAGCGGTCCAGGAGGCGTTGGCGAAGCACGGCAGGCCCGCGATTTTCAACACGGACCAGGGCAGCCAGTTCACCAGCCTCGAGTTCACCGATGTGCTGCTGGACGCGAAGATCGCCATCAGCATGGATGGCAAGGGCGCCTGGCGCGACAACGTGTTTGTCGAGCGGCTCTGGCGCACGGTCAAATACGAAGAAGTTTATCTCCGCGCCTACGACAGCGTGTCCGAGGCGCGAGCGTCAATTGCCAAGTATCTGGCCTTCTACAATCAGGGACGCCCTCACTCGAGCCTTGACGGGCGCACGCCCGACGAGGCTTACTTCGGCACGCAAGCTATGGTGATGGCCGCATGACCGTCGCCGACGATTTTGTCGTCGCTCTGGTCGGGCTACGCCCTCCCGACGCAACGACAAAATCGTAAAGCCCCGCGTTCAGCATAACCCGGCAGGAATCCACTTAAATCCAGCGGGGCGCTGTCCAAACAACCGGGGCCAGCTCTGGCTACGCGGTTGGCGGGAAGACGGCAGCCAGACCTAAACCGAAGCAATCTCGTCCCCGACCGGTAGGCACTGCACAGCCGGCCTGGCCGGGCTATGGCAGTTTGGCGCTCGCCGCTGGTAACTGCGACGTCGTGCCGTTCAAGGTCCACAATCGGCGCGTTCGCAAGGCATCGAGGCGGCGCAGCAGCGGACGCGGGAGCTAAGGCGGCTTCCGCAAATGGCGAAGGGTTTCGATGGGCGTGCGCCGCCCGGTATCGTTCCGACCAATAGCCGCAGCTGGGGTTGAACGGCGCCGGCCGCAAGGCATGTTTTTCGGAACGTCTGTTAAGTCCGGTACGCCTGGCTATCGTAACGATTCGGCGCGCAGGTCCGGTCAGCTCATTCCCGTTGTTTGGCGAATTTGCTGATCGCAAGGAGATGGGGTCCTGCTGCGAAGCGCCCGGGAGACGGCGGGCGCAGCCTCGGCAACCGTTTTTGTCAAGACCGGATTGTTCTGCTGCCGAACGGTTGGGAAATCGAGATCTGTTCTCCCCTCGCAACGTTCGCTTGCGAGCATAATGTGTGTGCCCCCCTCGAGTGCCGCTGCACCTGTAAGGTGATGCCTTCCTCGCTGCGCGACATCCAAAGCGGAATCGGCAGGTAGCCTCAAGATCGTCTTTGGCAGGTAAAGAACTGCCCGGAGCGCTATTCGAATCTATCTCATCTAGACTATCGATGATGGCCGCGATCTTGCTGGTGTGTTTCTCGCGTCCAGACATAGCCGTCCAAGGTGCTCATGGGGATGTGGCAGGCCTTACAAGCCACCGCTCGGCAGCCCGAGCGGAACGGCGCGCGCGACTTCCGCGAAGAGCTATGCGGGATTTTGGGTGACGAGGCGATCAGGCGGCGTGGTTTTCCGGCACTTGGATGACCTCGATGCCGTTTTCGAATCTGACACCTGCGCTGACCTTCGGCAACTGATTTGTGCCTTTCAGCCGCCGCCAGGTCTTTGATGCGGCGCAGAGCAGCTTGAACACCATCAACTTGGCAGTCGTTGACGATAACGAACCTTTCGTGCGCACCGTTCTGTGCCGGACCGTCGCGAACACGCTTTCGATGGGATTCGTCGTCCGCAAGTGGTCCCAATGCTCGGCGGGGAATTCGTAGAACGCAAGCATTGCGTCGCGATCTTTCGTCAGGCACTCGACCGCCTTGTCGTACTTCGCTCCGTATTTCTCGGCAAAGACATCGATCGCCACTTCGGCCGAAGCTCGGTTGGACGCCAAATAGACCTCGCGCAGATCCTTCTTCATGCTGGCCTGTACCGACACTGCGACTTTGTTCAAGATATTCGCGGTTTTGTGCACCCAGCACCGCTGATGTCGCGTGGCGGGAAAGACCTCGTCGAGCGCCTTCCAGAAGCCGAGCGCGCCGTCACCGACGGCGATTTCCGGGGCGATCTTCAGCCCACGGGTTTTCGCCTCGACGAGCAGTTCGTGCCAGCTCTGCGTGCTCTCGCGCACGCCGACCTGGAAGCCGATGAGTTCCTTCTTGCCTTCCGGCGTCGCGCCGATCAGCACCAGCATGCATTCGCTGTGGTCTTCCATGCGAGCCTGCAGGAAGACGCCGTCCGCCCACACGTATACGTACCGGCGCGCCGACAGATCGCGCTTCTGCCAACGCTCGTACTCGAGCTGCCACTCCGTCGTCAGTCTGGAAACCACCGCCGGAGAAAGATTCGGCGCATCCTTGCCCAGGAGCGCCGCCAGCGCCTCCTGGAAGTCGCCCGTCGAGATGCCTCGCAGGTACAGAACCGGCAAAAGTGCATCCAAGCTCTTCGTGCGCCGTGCCCACAACGGCAGGATCGCCGAGGTGAAGCGGATCCGCTCGCCATCGCTGGTCACCGCGCGATCGCGAATCTTTACCCGGGCGACTTCGACGGCGCCGATCCCCGTCTGGATCGTCCGCACTGGACCATGGCCGTGCCGCACGAGGCGGTCGCGGCCATCGGGAAGCTTCAAGCCCTTCATCGCGGCGAGAAACGCCTCGGCTTCCATCTCGACAGCCTGCGCAAGCAGCTGCCGAGCACCAGATCGCAAAATATTCGTCAGTGGATCGTCGATCTCATCGGGCTGACGCAGTGGGACAATGTTGCTATGCTCGTTCATGGCGTATCGCTCTCCTTGAGGTTCTGGCAGGCTCGACACCCGCCTCGATACGCCGCCTATCTCATTCCGTCATCACCCAGTTTCCCGCATAGCTCTTCCGCGAATACTTCCGCTCCAATACTGAGCCGTAGGGCATCAAAGGAGCGGCGCGTGATGCGCGCCAAAAGCGGCACGCCAGAGTGGCCAGTTTCAAGGGTCAGAACCAAGGTGACCTCAGCATCGCCGTGCGGCAGAGAGGCCGTTATGCGTGCTCGAAATACATTGAGGATAGAGCTTGCGCGCGGAGGTTCGCACGCAATGCTGACGTCGCCGGCAGCGATGCGCAGCCGCAGCCTTGCGCCCGGCCTTAGCGGTACTGCTGGTATCAGAAAGCGCGCGGATTTGAGGCGGAGCTTGACCAGCCCGTAGCGCCCGTCATAACCGCCGACCATAGTATCCAGACAGATTGCCGCTTCACTGCGGCTGGCGAGCGCCGGGTCGCTCTGGGTGACATTGAGCGGACCGGCCGCAGTCACGGTGCCATCTTTCATCATGACGAGATGATCGGCGAGACGTTCGATATCGGTGATGTCATGGCTGATGTAGATCATCGGCAACGCAAGCGATTGCAGGATGCGTTCGAGAAATGGCAGGATCTCGCATTTGGCGGAGCGGTCGCGCACAATGAGTGGATCGTCCAGCAGGAGTAGCCGAGGCTGGCCTAGCAGCGCACTGCCAAGGGCAAGTCGCTGCCGCTCGGTCTTGGAAAGATGTGATGGCGTACGCTCGAGCAGTGGCGCCAAGCCGAGCAATTCGACCACACCATCAAAATCGATCAGTGTCGGTTCCGAGTTTGACGCGTTGTATAAAAGGGTGCGTCGTACCGACAAATGAGAAGAGAGGATCGGTAGCTGAAATACATATGCGACGCGACGCAGATGAGGCGGTCGAAACGTCGTCTCATCTTGCCAAATCTCCCCATCAATCGCACAGAAGCCATTCGGCAGACGCTGCACGCCAGCGATGCAGCGCGCGAGTGTAGTTTTGCCGCACCCAGGCGGACCAAAAATCGCTGTGACGCCTTTGGCCGGTACGCTGAACTGCGTATCAAGCAGAATGCTCGCGAGCGAGCCGTTGAAGGCAACCTCAATATAGCCCTTCTTGGCTTCTTTGGTGAACCCGCCCATGTGCTGTATCTTCCATCTAAGTGAGGAGCCTAGCGGCTGCACTGGAGGTGATCGTTATGCTGCTGGCCATCCAGTCTATTCCGCTCCAGCACGGCGCTGCTGCTCGCAAGAGGGTATAAAGTGGGAGGGAGGCGTGCAGAGCGGTTTCAAGTCCGGAGCCTTGTTGAGCAGCTCCACGCCGGTGGATCGTGGCAATCGGTACGGTGGCCGGCGCGCTTACCTTAAGAGTTAAGCGCCGCCTTTCCAGCAACGCGAGGTCTTTGGTCTGCTTGGCCGGGCCGAGGCCTTCTGGTGAATGTTGAATGGCGCGGCTTGAGAGGTTGGGGGGCAAAGATGCCGGCTCACGCCAAAGCTGAATACTGGCCCGCGGCCGGAAATCGGCATCAATGATCCCACAGCTTCGCGAGCCGATTTGAAGTCTGCCCAGTAGCTGATCGTAGCCTCTGCACTCTCAGGTGCGACCAGCATCAGCGCCAGGTCGATTAACATGAATCGAATAAGTCTCATTGGAACTCCGGCTCCGCCTGAGCCGCTTCCTTCCCGGCAACTGGCTGATACTTACCCAGCAATCCGCGTGCCGTTCGAAGTGATAACTGGGCGGTTAGCGGCAAGGGAGGCGTTTTATCTGTCTCCACTCCGCGTCTTAAATCGCCGCATCCTATTGTAGGACTTTGACGCTCGCGTCTCCAACCGCACATGCAGGGCCGTGAGGCGGCACCCAAGGATCATGCCAAGCCTCTCGCGTTCGAGATCGTGCTTTGGCGAATATGCGGCCGTAGAGCTCGTCAATGATGCACAACTCCATGCCATCCGACTGACGCGCCATCCGATCTACTCGGCGGAGAAGGCCTGTAGACGGTCGCTTGGCGAAAGCGCTGACCGAGATGATATGCGGTGCCCGCGCGCTCAAAGTGCTTGAATCGACCGTAACGTCAGGTTGTAGGCATGGCGAAGCAGAAAACCATATTGGGAGCCAACATGGGCACATAAGTGCTAAACGGCCGATCTCTGTTTGTCGCGGTCTTCGCAATGCGTGTTGCGAGTGGCGGGATAATGATTCGGAGCGCGGCAATCATTGCAGCCGGCCCGCGAGAAGCGAGACTCATGGCTGCCGAGGCATTCCAATCCGGTAAACAGATCACCTCTCGGGGCAAAGAAAAACAGAGAAGCACAGGCGTCTTATGAGGGGTTTGGTCAATCAAGAGCGACGAATGGGCTGGACTTGCAATGCGCATCGCTTTGCAGCCGTCCTCGCTGCGATCGCGATCGCTGCGACATGGTGCACAGGACACGCTCGCGCGCGAGATCGGCGAGCCGAGGAAGTCTTGGCGTCGTGCAAATCAGACGTCATCCGCTTCTGTGACCGCTTTACAGGCCGTAGCGATGTTGACGTGGCCATGTTTTGTCTTAGGGACAATTTCAAAAACTTGCACCGCGAATGCCGGCGCATGATGCCAACCGCGGCAAACGAAAACGATGCACCGAGACAATCGCTCAACAAGCGCCCGGTAGGCCCTCATCGAGAGACGCGGCAGTTGCGAACTCGAACGATAGTGAAGTATTCAGACTGACGGGCGGCGGGGTTGGCCAGCTTGGTGGCTGAAGGTCGACCGGGCTGGAGCATCAGCCTGCCGAGGCGCAGTCGGCTGGGTGGGACCGATCCGTGATTGGATTGGCTCGATTAGCGATACAGTTGCCCAGGCGTGGTGCGGCCTTGAATTTCGAGTTTCGTGCTGCAGCAGTTGCGCTTTGTTCAGCGCTGTAGCCATTCGCGGCTTCGAGGTTTTGTGAAGTTGCTTTCGTCTCTCTGTGGCTGGTCCCAAGGGCAATCAGCGTCAGCTGTGGAGGCAGTGGACCGTACTGTCATCAATTTATGGCATTGTGGCCCGCGACTACGTATTTTTGCGGAAGTGGCTAAGTCGGCTGCGACAGCCAATGATTGCCGGAATATCAGCGCGTTTGTTTCATCGCGGTTGCCTTAGATTTCTCAGGATTACCTTCGGCTAGACTGAGCTGTAACAGATTGGGCTAGGAAACCTCTTTTGTTAGCCGCTGATCGATTTCCCCATGCAACCGCTTGATACCATTGCGACGTTCTCTATGGGCGCTTCAGGGGAGTCGCTTCGCCCGATTGTGGTGCTCCTGAGCGAATACACTTTAGAGCTCAAGGCGAAAGGAAACGCCGTCGACGAGAGCCGTTCAAAGGCAGAGAGCTGTTCATGCAGACGCTTCTCAAGGGCCTTGCGTTCGGTGCCAGGCAGGTCGGTGTTGAGTAGCCGGCGGCAGCGCCAGATTCCGTTTCGCAGCCATCTGATCTCACTTAGCGTATCATCAATCGAAGTCATCACGGATGTTGATCCTTAAGTGTAAAACATGGCGATGCTCGTCGAGCGGTCGTTCCCTGGCTCCGCATTCCTGCCGGATAGTTGAGCCGACAACGGCGTATCGCCCGCTCGTGTCCGGAGGAGGCGAGAAGTCCGATGTATGCGACGCTTATAAGTCAATATTATCCTACGCCGCGTTTGGCGAGAAATCGCGGCAGATCCTCGCGGTTTCAATGCGCCGCGAACGTGTGTCCTGCACAATTCCAGCGCTCATAGGGTTAAGCGTGTTTAACGCGAGATCAACAAGGCGCACTAGCTGCTCGAGTTATTTGGTCGCGGCGCAGCTAGGCTACACTGAGCTCGACACAGAAAATCTGTCGTACCAGTGACAGATGCACCTGTCCGATTATCCAGTCGGAAGGATACCGTGAAGAGCCGCCCGATCGCCGTTTGCCGGTTCACGTGACCAATGTTAAAATGGCTGGGAACTCCGCGTCGAAGAGAATTAGCGAGCCCGCGGTGTTGACATCGGGGCGCGCTGCGTCTCGTAGCCAAGCGCGTTAGCGCGATAGGCTGCAAGCTTTTGAGCTCAGCTATCGCCCAAGCGTTTGACCCCGGGGAGAAGTATGGCCGCCTCGCCTCACGTCACAGCAAAGTTGCCGGCCTAAACGCGCTGCTGCCGGCGGACCGGCACCCGCCACCAGCCGGTCCAGCACAAAGTGATTCGTCTGCGGAGAGCTGAGCCCAAGGTTACGGAATTACAAACGCCATCCGTCATTTCGTCGCTCCGGACTGCGTCAGGTTATCGACAGGTGGCGCTCGTATCATGAGCGCCGCTACTCCCTTGCAGGCTTGGCTCAATGGGCGCAGAGCTCGCAGGCGAGACCGGTGGACTGCAATATCAATTGATCCGCGAGCGAAACGCCGTCTGGATTCGCTACACTGTCTGCAGTGGGTGCTAGTTGCAGAAGCGTATCCGGGCCATTCGTGCCTGTCGGCACGCTTGTGGGATCGCACCTCACTCCTTGTGGGCCGGTGGCGCGTCAGCCATAGTGGAGGATTGGCGGTTCTAAGATGCGCCGCCCCGGCGCATTCGCTTCATTTTGCTACCGAAGAAACGATATCGATGAACACAGAACAGCTCGTCACTCGTATTCCTTCCGCAACTTCCGATTTGGAAAGCTCCGAACCAGGCTCTCCGGCCGCACCGCTGTGGGGAGAGACCTTGGCCGGCGTGCACACGTCCGCTGCCGGAGCGGTTGCCTCGCCGGAGGAGGTGCTGGCCAACTGGGCTGCCGAAGACGGGCAGGGGCAACATGGGGATCGGCAACAAGCGGTAAGCCGAACGTCGGCTTGGCGGGGGACGGGTGATCTCAATCAGCCGCTAGATCTGTCGTCTCGGTCCCTTACCGCCTTGCCTGCGCCCATTTTGGCCGAGGTGCGCCGCCTGAATGTGGATCACAATCAGCTCGACAGCCTGCCCGAGACACTTTCGACCGGCCTCCAGCGGCTCTAGGCCATCAGCAATGGGCTGACGCGCCTGCCTGCAGAGACCGTGAACTACCATCACTAGGCGTTCCGCCTGGCGGTCGCCGAAGATCTGCGGCAGGCAGCCGTCAGGCCCCGTTTACGCGAGCAGTATTTCGAGTTGGCTTCGGGAGCGAACGGGAGCTGCGAAGATCGCGTTACTTTGGTCTGGAACGGCATGCAGACCGCACGCCTGAACGCTGATGTCGAGGACGGACTCTATGACGGGCGCCTCGGCGAACTGCTCCAGAACGACCGCGTCTTGTTTCGCTTGGAAGCGCTTGACGGGATCGCGCGCGAGAGGGGCAACTCACTTCGCCGTGCCGATCCCGACGCGGATGTCGACGAGATCGAGGTTTATCTTGCCTACCAAGCCCAGCTGCGGGACGCCCTGGAGCTGCGGCACAACGCTCCCGACATGCGCTTCATGAATGTGTCTCAAGTGACCGAGGCCGATGTGGCCAGGGCCGAGGCGTCGGCGCGGGACGGGAAGCGGCGGAATTTCGGGACTATTTAGCGACGCGATGGCAACCATGGAAAGCGTGGTGAGGCGTATGGTACCCCAAGATTATGCTGAAATGCAGGAGCGGCTCGTCGGCGTGATGGGTGTACAATTTGAAACCCGCTTGGATGAGCGACTGGCTGAGCATGGTCTGACGGGCGATGCCGATGCCGAGCCGGTCCTCGGCGCCAGATACGAAACGAGATTGCCCGCGCGATCAAAAGCGCGCTCCTGCATCAGGTCCTCGGGAAGCTCGGCCTTCAGCTATGAGCGCACCTCCGAAGGAGGGTCCGTCGATCCGCCTCGCCGGTCACAAAAGTCAAAATTTAATCGACGCCTTCCGGGACGGACTGCCTGCATGACGGACTGTCTGCATGAGCCATTGCCGAATGAGCTCTGTTAATTGCGCCCGTGCGTCCGTGCGGACGATCATGGTATAGGATGGACATCCAAGAGAAGATTAGCAAAACGCAATGCGTTCACGTTGCGAGCGCCGTTGAACTCAGCGCTCAACGGCCTCTCATAGGCCAGACAAATAGATGGGGGATCAGACCGATCTCTTCAAGTCGCCCTCGTGCAACGTAGGCTACCGATGTCCGTCCCCCGCGGCCGATCCCACCTTCGCAGCGTCACACTCGAATCCAGATCGCGAAACATGCCGTAATTCCGCCGGATCCATTGATGCAGCTCGGTGGACCAGTCCTTCTCGTTGCGCAGATACCCAGTGAAGGAAAAGCCAAGCCGATCTATATATCTCTTAAGGAACAGCGGTAGTGCGGAAATTCGAATCACCCGATCGCCGTCCATCGCTTCAGGTAATCCGCCGCGCAGTGCGAATTCATTGTGGATGATGACCAGCGAGGCCGGGGGAATTCGCCGCCGCAGCATCTCGTAACCACGAAAGGAGATGCGATCTGCGCCCGCGACGAAGAGTACGACAGGGGTGACACAGCGCCGCGCCGTCTCCTTGACGAAGCCAATCTCCTCGCACATCTTGAAGAATTCGTCGAAGGCGTGAAAGCCGAGATCGATTACTTTGGGTACACGATCGTGAACGATGAGAGGGTCCATCAGCTGCATCTTGCCGTATGTGTCGATCACATCCGCGGTCTCCGTGATGTTGGGCAGGTAGTCGAGCAATGATGGCTCTTTCAAGTTGACGTCAAACGACAGCGTTGTACCGTCTTTCAGCAGCAAGAACTCGCTCATGGCCCGAGCGATGAGGGTTTTACCGACCTGCGGGCTAGGTGAGCAGATGATGTAGATGGGGGTCGCTAACATAGCCAGCAGATCAATTTCGTTCCGTGCGTGGGCTCGAGCTTGCCGGATATACGGCTACTTCTCGCCGGCCCGGGTGGCGGACTTGGCCCCGGCCAATTCCGTCAAGTTGATGCGATCAAATTCGCTCCAGACATTTGCCAGCCAGTGCCGGACATAGCCGCGCAGCACGAAGGAGTTGTTCGCGGGTTCATCATTGCGTCCCTTGTTCGCGACGAAGTCTATGAACGGGACGGACGCGACTTCCACCTGCTCATACGCCATCTCGTTAAGCTTCGGGATGGTCAACTCAGTCGCATGTTTGATGCGATGAAAATAGGAATTATAAGTGGCTTGATCCCACTGGAAGAATTGAGTGTCGTTGATGAAGTTCTTGACCAGGTAGTACTTTGCACCGGTCATGAAAGTCGCGGTTTCCTCGATCTCGTCTAGCGACGCGATAGATGATCCCAGGATGTGGAACACGGCAAATGTGATCTGGCCAGACCGTGCCGAGTCCAGAAAGCCGATGTTGCGCAAGGAAGCCAGCGCAGAGGACAGTAGGCCTGCGCGAGCATCGATGACAGTGACGGACAGCCCTGAGTTCAAGGTATCGAAGATCTTCATCTGGTCCGCCGTCGCAGTCATGTCGACGATCTCAGTGATCCCGGGGTAAAAGCGCTTCAGCGTTCCCCGGGGCGACTCCGTGTCGAACGCGCGTATTTGCACGTTATTGACGCTAAAGTAGTCCAGTAGCGTTCGTGATACGGTCGTCTTGCCGACTCCTCCCTTGTCCGCACCGACTACAATTACCACTGGCTTCACCATAGAAACATCTCCTGAGCTCTTGCTATTGCCGCGCGCAAAGTGCGCTATCGGCGCGTCACTGCTTTGGGTGCGAACATGGCGGAAAGAAGGGGCAATGAACCGCCGATGCGAGAGCTCTGCAACTGATAAGCGTTTTCAACATCTAGCGAGTAACGTCGCGTGATGATGCAGCTCCGGCAATGGGAGTAATCACTTGTACTGGTGATTTACGTGAGGTTTGTGTGCGGCTGGAATATGCGGGGCAAGAATCAAAGTCTGCCCATGGTGATCGTTGGATTGCCGTAGGTTCGCTATGGATGCTGTCGCTGCCGCTATCAAATTTTAATGGGAGACCGAGTCTTACGTAGCGTCAGATTGCGAGCTCGATGAAAGCGCAAATCGGGGGGATGCTAGGCGGTCCGACTATGGCTTCGCAGACCATCAAAGGTCTACTGGATCAGATCGCCGTCTTTTCGGCATGCCGAGGAATATCTCCACGAGCTAAAGGTGAGTGGCTAAAGGCCTCTCTGCGCGCGAGAGCTAAGCACATGGGCTGCTAGAAAATAAATTGGGCGGCGTCGTCGGGCCGGTGTCTAGCTGATCGGCGCCCGGCGGGGGTGTAGTCCTGGACGGCACAATGGCCGCCTGCGCTGCGTCCTTTGGGGCGCGGCCGACGATAATTGTGAGCAGACCCCCGCCCCACAGCCGCTGCGCTGCTCTCTTTGGCGTCTTCCAGCGTCACCGCATCGACGACGGCATTCTGGTTTTCGAGATAGTCGATAGGCAACTTGTCAAGCTGATGCTGCAGTAGCGTTCGCGCCAGTTTTGATGATGTGTTGAGAGCTACCAGTTGCGAGCCCTTCAGGTAGGACTTTGCGTCATCGAGCTCCTGCTGAGTCGGTCCTTCCGCGGCGATCTGTCGGACCTGCTTCTCGATTTCTTCAACCGTTTCACCGGCCCGATCGGCGCAGGTGCCGCTGGTACCGAGAAACATGGCTGAATGATCCAGCCAGACAAGCTGCTCACGGACTGAATAAGCCAGTCCGCGCTTCTCGCGGACTTCGCGGAACAGGCGTGACGTCAGGCCGCCGCCGCCGAGAATGTGGTTGACGATACAGGCGGGCATGAAACCCGGCTCGCTGCGACGGACGGCTGGACCGCCAAAAGTCACAACTGTCTGCGGCACATCGAGCTGAATAAAGACCCGCTGCGGCGGCTTTGCTGCGATGACGTCGGCGACCGGCATCGCTTCCGCGTTGCTCGGCAGGCTGCCAAAGGTCTTATCGAGCAGCTTGCAGACGGCCCCTGGATCAACCCCGCCGACCACCGCGATTTTGAACGTGTCTTTTTGCAATGACGCGCCGGACATAACCCTTGAGATCCTCGGCCTCTATCTTCGGCACGCTTTCCAAGTAGCCATCGACTGGGCGAGCATAGGGATAATCCCCAAAAGCGACTTCGAGGAACTTGCGGCGAGCCAGCGACGAAGGATCGGTTGAGTCGTGCCGAAGGCGCGCAAGCACAGCGGCACGGTTCCGTTCGACGTCGGCGGCCTCAAAACGCGGCGAGGTTAGCGCGATCCGTAAAAGCTCGAAGGCCTCCTCCGCGCTGTCATTGATCGTGCGCAAGGCACCGCGGAAGTGATCATGGGTCACGTGAAAACGCAGCTCAATGGCATGGCGGTCCAGCCGCTGATGAAAGGTCTTGAAGTCAAATTTGCCGGAACCTTCCTTGAGCAGCCCAGAAACCATGTGGGCTACGCCAGGTCTTTGAGCGGGATCCTGAGCCGCGCCGCCGGTGAAGGCATATTCCATCGAGATCAATGGGACAGTGGAGTCCTGCACGAACCAGGCTTCTATGCCGCAAGACGAAATCAAACGCTTGATCCTGGTCCGGTCCAGTGATCGTGGTGCGGCATGCGAATTTGACGAAGCGAGCACCGCCATGGAGAGGGAGGCTCCTCCAAGGAGGATCCCGCGTCGAGTGCAAGGATGGATCACTAGAGCGTCTCCCAGTGTTGCGGGGTAGACTCTTTGACGAGATAGCCGGTTACCGCTCGTTTCTTGTCGAGCCATATCCGCGCGGCCTCATGCACCTGCGGTGCGCCGACCGCGCGGATGTCGTCCGGCCAGCGTTGTACATCCTCGATGCATAGTCCCGTCGTCAGGGCGCGGCCATACCAGTGAGCGAGCAGTTCCTGACTGTCTTGGGCGTAGGCGACTTGCGCGGTTAGCCGCGTCTTCGCCCGCTGGAGATCTTCGGCACTCGCGGGATTACGGGCAATACCGGCGATTACCTCGTCGATGCAGCGCTCGATCAGGCTGAGGTTGGCGCCAGGCTTTGGTATGACGGAAATCTCGAATAGCGATGGATCGAGCGCGGCAGAGTGGTAGCTCGCCCTGGCGGTGACCGCGAGCTGCTTTTCGACAACCAGCGAGAGATAGAGATATGAGTTAATGCCGCCGCCCATCAACTGCTCGAGCACCTCAAGCGCTGGACCCTCGCCCGCGGCCGCGCTGCGAGTCGAGGGTACGAGATAATAGCGGCGCAGGGCCGGCTGCTCGACGCGGGCATCGGCCAGTGTCACTCTGCGCTGCGCGGCCGGCGGCGGTTCCTGCGGCCGCAGGCGTTCCTTGGGAATCGAAGGTTGCGCGGGGATGCCGCCAAACGTCTCCTTCACCATGGAGCGCATTTCCTTGGTGGCTACGTCGCCAGCGACAATCAGGATCGCGTTGTTAGGTGCATAGAAGCGCCGGTAGAAGGCAAGCGCGTCCTCTCGGGTAAGCTTTTCGATTTCCTGGCGCCACGCGATAATAGGGTGGCCGTAGGGGTGGTTGAGGTAAAGCGCCGCCATCATCTGCTCAGCAAGCCGGTTACCTGGATGGTTGGCGACCCTCATATTGAATTCCTCCAGCACGACGTCTCGCTCGGAGAGCACGTTCTCGTCCTTGAGAACGAGACCGGTCATGCGGTCGGCTTCAAATTCCATCATCTTGCCGAGGTGCTCTCGAGGCACGTGGTGGAAGTAGCTGGTGAAGTCGAACCCGGTAAAGGCGTTCTGGTAGCCGCTGGCGCGCAGCACGGCCTTGGAGAATTCATCCGCCGGATGTTTGGAAGTACCCTTGAACATCAGGTGTTCGAGGAAATGCGCAAGCCCCGATTTGCCGGGCGGTTCATCCGCGGAACCGACCTTATACCAGATCATCTGAGTGACGACTGGTGTGCGATGATCCTGGATCACAACCACCTGCAGGTCGTTCTGAAGCGTGAAGCATGCTGCTCGATCTGATCTGACCGTGCCGGCATAGACGCTAACCGCCGGAGTGGTGCGCGTCGTCGAGTCCAAGGCTTCAGGTGGCCAAATGTAACCGTCGACATGTCATGAACACAACCTTGCGCACAACGTCTCAGGAGAACTTGGCGTCTCTGGAGATTTGGGGGTAGATCAAGCGCGATATACGCTGGCACAACACTCAGCAGCTTGCCGTCACACATCTCGCTCTACACGATGAGCGGCTTGACGATTTGTCTGCCAGCGAGCAGCTCCTCTGAGTACACTGCGCCGAAGTAGTCCAGGATGAACGTGCGACAACAGCGTAGTTTATCGGCCGCGCGCATCAGGTGCCGCGGGGGAGCGCGATTGAGAAGATTTGCCGCAAAAGCCCATCGGTTGTTGACGCGCGAGGTAAACAAATGCTCAGCGATAGCTTCGATGAGACAGTGGAAGTCACTTGCCGGCCGTCGCGGTTTACGTAAGGCAAAGGGAAGCCGAGCGCACCGCTCACCGTCCTTAAATCACCTGCCAACAAGTCACTCAGATTAAGGATACCAAGGGCACCGCAGATCGCGGTCATGTGATTTGCGGTTGCAAGCCGGAGCCTGGTTGGCGCATGTTAACTACTTCGCTATTTCTCCTCTCTCTTATCTGAACGACAAGATGCCAGAAGGGCGTGGATGTAGCAGTGCCGAGCGGGTTTGATGAGGATGTGATCCTCCCGGAGGACGTTCATGCCGGCAAGATTCTGCCAACCAATCATGCCGTCCGCTGCCGGCGGCTAAAGGGCTGAAAACGGTTTGCGAGCAAGTTTTTTCCCGGGAAGGCAGAGGAGGAGATCCTCACATGGCAGGACCGGGTGTCATGGAGATCGTGCGCCGCCATCGCGCGCTGTAGCTTCGCAGTGCCGATAGACCGCGTCATTTCGGCTGATACAAGGAGGCTCTTTGCTGGCGCAAGCTGCAGATCAGGAGGAACACGAGGCTGCGGAGTCCGAGAGATAATCGATCTGCTGCTCGTCCGGCTTGATTCCGCCAGACGAAAGGACCCACAGCGCAGTCCAACTCCGCCTGCGGATACGGAAAAGATGTCGGTGCTCAAGAGTACATGCAGCAGGAAATGAGATAGAGGCCTGATCTTGCCCCGCCGATCCGGCCAATCGCTCTTCGTGTGATGCCTGTAGGCTCTACATAAAGTCATATTCCTCATCATACGGATCGTTCGCGGGCTTCGCTACACTCTCGGTATACTTGGCATTGCCGCTGTTGTCTTCAGTCGCGGCAAGATACAAAGGCGGCTTACCCGCCCGCTGCCAATTGCCGCCTTCGTTCTTCCATTTGTCATCGTGCTTGGTGGGATCTAGCACCATCATCGAGTCACTAACCTCAAGAAAGCCCAACGCTGCCGCGCGGGCTTTCGCTTCCGGATTGGAAGAGTGGGAGAGAACGAGCGGTTTGTTTCCGTCGATCTGGAGCTGATGTTCAAGCAAGATATCGCCCGCGTTCTCGACGAGCGGATGAGTAACCCGGAAAGCTATTGTTGAGGTGATTTCATCTCGTCCAGGAAATTGATGGCGCCAATCATTGTTGCCCTTGAACAGCTCACTCATGCGGCCTCCGGGTTCCGTTCTCAGAAGCCCGACGCTCTTGTTCCCAAGCTGATAGCTGAAAAAGCACGATTTCTCCGAAATAGACTTCGTGCCGAAGCGAAATGCAGTGTCCGCTGTGCGTGAGCCTTTTCGGAAACCCAGCGCGAGTATCGCTGCGGATTGGCAGCAATATCCTCTATGTCTCCTCCATAAAAATCTGCCAGCTTATTCTCAAACGAAGATTTTGAGATCTCAACCACCGGCCGCTCGTCAACCAGCGCGTATGGCGGGACTGCTGCCAAAGATGCATCAACGGAGCAGCTCGATGGCGCCAAACTCAGAGCAGAGAATACATCCAAGAATCTTGGGCTATCCGTGTGGGAGCCATCGTCCGAGCTCGTTCCCATTTCATCGAGCTCGGACGCACGTTCGCTGTTAGATAGAGCTTTAGTGTTTTGAAACATAACACGTCCTGTTATGTCGGCGAGGCCGCGCCGGAGTGGGGTTCCGCGCTCATAGTAAGCCTAGCTGTCGGCAAGCTGACAGCTAAGCATCACGCTTCGCTATTCCTGCCCGCTCTTGATCGCCTTATCTTGAACGAGCCAATGCTTTCCGGCTGCCCGCCTGAGGTGCTGCGCTGGCATCGCCGGCGTCCATCTTGCCTTGAAGGGCGAGGGACAGTCCGAAATTGTTGCGCAGCATCGGGTTTGCAGGTTCCGCCGCGAGAGCTTGGCGGTATAGCTCTTGGGCTTCCTGATGACGGCCCTCGTGATCGAGAACAACTGCTTTGGCATTTAATGCGCGCAGGTCGCCAGGGGTTGCCAATAACACGCCGTCGAGCACCTCAAGCGCATCATTCGGACAGTTGCGTGCCAGCAGGGCTCGCGCAAGAGGAATAGCCGCATCAATGTTGTTCGGCTGTTGCTTCAATGCGTCGCGCAGAGCCCCTTCATCAGCATCTCGGCCAAGCGCGTGCGAAATGCGCTCGCGCGCGGCGGGGTCGATCTCTTCGCTGTCTGCGAGGTCTGATGCGGACCTCTGCTGCGGTGAAAGGCCATGTTTGTCTGCGGTAGCGCAACCAACGAGCAGCACAACAGTCAGCATCGCAAGCAGAGCCGGCCGCAGCCTTGGACTGGCGGAGCACAGATATCGGCGGAAGCTGGTGTCATTAGATTTCATCGGCTACTCACAAGGTAGTGCTGCGCACTCTTAGCTTGCAGCTGTTAGGAGCCCTCCTGAGGAAGGCGCCTTTGGAAGCTTGACGGATCCGATCGGCCGGACCGTGAAGTCCGCGGCGAGATCTTGATAGGACAGAACAGGCAAGTCGATTCCGTTGCGCGTGAGAAAACCGCGCACGAAACGCCGGATATCCATCGAACCGAGGACGACAGGCTGGCTCTTACTTTGCGCGATGGTCGCATGAATCTGACGAAATTGTGCAAGCAGCTTTTCGCTCTGCCATTCATCCAAGACGAGATATGGGCCTACGGCCGTTTCCCGTACTGCGCCGCGGATGATTTCCTCGCTCTCACGCTCGATGATAAAGGCGACCACGACGCGATGGGCATTAGCATACCGGAAGCAGATTTGGCGTTTTAAGGTAGCACGAACATACTCGGTGAGCAGGACGGCGTTTTGCTCGCGCTCGCTCCATTCTGCCAATGCCTCCAGAAGCAAGCGGGTATTGCGGATTGGAATGCCTTCATCGAGCAAGCGGCGCAGGACCTCGGCGATCCGAGGGACGGTGGCCGTACGCAGTACCTCCTTCACCAGATCAGGGTATTCCTGCTCCATCCGAGCGAGCAATTGGCGGGTTTCCTGAATACCGACCAGGCGCTGTGCAAAGCGCGTCAATGTGGAATGGAGACGTAAGGCAAGAACTTCGCTTAGCCGATGATATCCGATTCCGGCGGCCTTGAGAGCCGCTGCATGCCGTTCTTCGATCCAGACCCGATTCGTTTCAGGGTCTTGTTGAAAGGGGATGCCGCTCAATTCGATGTTCGCGACATCGTCGTTGAGTGCCAAGTGCCCGGGATTGATCACATCACGCTCAACTGGCACACTATCGACATCGACCCTGAACTGCGACGAGGACAAGCTGTCGCCAATCTGGGCAGGGATCCGCGGAATGGTGATGCCAAGGTCCGCCGACACGAGCCTTGAAACACGCGAAATGCTCTCTTCCAGCTCGTCTTTGTCGATCGAATCCGTCAGGTTTGGTGCAAGGAACAACGCGATCGGAAGCGCTTCCGCATGTGCGGCCTGCTTTTGGACCGCTGCAGGAACCGGCGCCGATGCCGCGGCGCTAGCTCCTATTTTGGCGGCAGGCTTGTCGTCTTTGGGGCCGACCTTGACGTAGCTTGCGGCAGCGAACAGGACGGCCAGCACGGCAAACGGGGGCAAAGGAAAGCCAGGAACGAGCCCCATGAATACCAAGACGCAAGCGGCTAGCCTAAGTGCCTCCGTACTTGCGGTAAGTTGGTGAACGATATCGGCGCCGAGTCTGAGTTTGGAGGGTCCGTTGACGCGCGTGACAATGGTCGCGGCGGTAATTGACAGCAGCAGCGCCGGAATCTGCGAAATGAGCGCATCACCAATCGTCAAAAGAGTATATTGATGCAGCGCTTCATCGAGCGACATGCCCTTGGAGAGCAGGCCGATGCTTATTCCGCCAAGCATATTGATGCAGATCACGATCAGCCCGGCGATCGCGTCTCCCTTAACGAACTTCATGGCACCATCCATAGCGCCATGAAGCTGACTCTCTTGTTCCAAGGCGGCACGTCGGCGGCGTGCTTCGTGTTGATCGATGTGGCTGTTGCGTAGCTCCGCATCGATCGCCATCTGCTTGCCTGGTAGCGCGTCAAGCGTGAAGCGCGCAGACACCTCTGCGACGCGTTCGGCACCCTTGGCAAGAACCATGAATTGGACCATGGTCACGATCAAGAATATGACAATTCCGACCGCAATATTCCCTGAAATGACGAAGTCGCCGAAGGTGTGAATGATGCTGCCCGCGTCGCCTTCGGCGAGGATCAGCCGTGTTGTTGCAATCGTCAGCGCCAGCCGAAATACGGTGGAGATCAGGATGACGCCCGGCAAGGACGAGAAATCAAGCGGTGTGCTGAGATAGAGGGCAACCATCAGCAGCAATATGGCAAAGCCAAGATTGAAGCCGATCAGCATGTCGATCACGATGATTGGGATTGGCATGATCATCATGCCGATCGCTAGAAGCAGCATCAAGGCAACCATGAAATCCGGGTGGGCCGGAGCGCGCACGACAAAGCCGCGCAAGGTGTTGGCCATGATAGATCCCTATTGCTTTCGGATGAGGGCTGTACTCGCGCGCAATGACACATAGGTCTGGAAGACCTCGCGAGCCTCGGCCATGCGGCCAGCGTGCCGTAGCGCGTGACTGCGCAACAGCGTCATCGGTATGCGAGAAGAGGGTTGCGTATCAAGTGCGTCCAGCCGGTCCAGCACATGGAGTGCTTCCTCGCCGAGGCCCTCGGCGATGAGCGTGTAGGCTAGAATGCGGAGTAGACCGACGTCGTTGGAATGCTCGCGAGCTGCAATTCGCAACAGAGCCAGGCTGTGTGCGCTCTGCCCGCACGCGAGATGGACATATGAGAGTGCGCAAAGCAGGTCGCGCTCTGGCCCGGAGATCGACGGAATATCGCCGGATTTTGAGACTCCTGGAGCCAGGGGAACGGCGACGCGATGCAATCCATCAGGATCGGCCATGGCTAACCCTTGATTAAGCTGTTTTGGTTTTGTCGGAGCATTAGTAACCGCTGCAGCTCCTGCTGCAGGATTGCCAAGCACTCTCGCGCCGTCTTGTCTTCCGGCGTCGCCTCCAATGTTCGCGTCAAGCGTTCCAGAAGAACACCATGCTTGTCAGCGCGCAGTACGTCGGGATGACGAAGGCGCGGAACTACGAAGGAGAGTAGTCCGCGGGACAGATTGGGACCATAAAGCGAAGCCAATCTCGCGCGTGCATCTACCTCATTCGCTCCTGCTTCGCTTTCGAATAAAGTGACGCGTGAGATGGCGCCGACGGAATCGACCCCGAGCGCCGCTTCGCTCGCGCCATCAATTGGCAGATCATACGAAGCCGCATCCTGCCACGACGCCCGCTTCGTGCCGCTATCCGCATGGGCGCCTCCGACTTCGAGCTTATCACCTCGCGAAGGAGGCGAGCCGATGACTGGTGCGTGCTGGCCCGCATCTAACCCCTGCGATGAGTTGCCGGGCCCTACGGAGTTCTGAGGCAGCCTAGCCATAGCCTTCTCCTTCTCTTTTGCAGGGTAGAGACCTTAATAGGGCAAAGCGGCAGATCGGCCGTTGCGGCTGAGCAGA
The DNA here is from genome assembly GCF_041262065.1 of Bradyrhizobium sp. USDA 327. Lineage (NCBI taxonomy): Bacteria > Pseudomonadati > Pseudomonadota > Alphaproteobacteria > Hyphomicrobiales > Nitrobacteraceae > Bradyrhizobium > Bradyrhizobium sp. USDA 327. The sequence goes on from NZ_JBGCCW010000001.1 coordinate 204,192, forward strand.
ACTCGTCCATCCTCGATTCGATCAACGGTCCATCCATTACTTAAGAGCGCGCCGACGAAATACTTCTGCCCGGCAATAAGCAGATAAGGTTCGCTTCCGCGCCAGACGGCTTGGACAGCAATCGAAGACGGCATCTTTTCCTCTTTCACCGCGACAGCGTTCACAAGGGTCGGGGTACCATTGCTTTGACGATCGAACCATTGCTGGATTTCTTTCCATTTTGCGACGAGGTCCGGCGCAATCGTCCCTTCCGCGGTCACGACGCCGGGCCCGTGCCCGATCTTGACGTCAGGAAGGCCCTCTCGTTCGATCTGTTGGCGCAGTGATGCGGCCATTTCATCAGCAGCTCTCGCGTCAAAATGATCGACGGTAGGTTTAGCGGCAATTTCGACCGCGTGCGATGATCCGGTGCTTGGCGCCACCGCCCTATCGCCGGGGGCAAAGATGATTGAGACGGTGCCGATCGCGACAGAGCTGAGCAAGATCAGGCTGAGTGCCACGATCGAGCGGCGAGATCGCTTGCTCGAAGCAATTGGTTGGAAATCCTCTGCCGACCAGCGGATGGACATCGCGCCGGCATGAATGATCGCGGGAAGCGGCACTCTGACGCGCTCACCTGTTGCAATGCTAGCGTGACGGTCAATGCTGATTCTGGCAGCGAGCGCTTCGAGCTCGATCGAATCGCGCTGCGGGATGACGCGAAGATGATGCGGTTCGAGCCCTTGTTCAACGAAGATCATGTCCGCATCGAGGCCGCTGCCCACAATGCTCTCGCCGCCCGCCGTCTTTCCTTTGAGCCCGGTATAGACCCCCGAAAGCACCTCGAACTCAAGCGAAACAGAGTCGTTCACGATAATCCCCCGAATAACGAGAGAAGCCGTACGGCGGTGCCGTACGGCTCATCCAGACTTCGTCATTCACAGCGCGGCGACGGTAGCAACTGCGGTGAGCCACCCGTCTTGCAGAATTACTGGACGCGCTCGTCGGCGACCTTCTTCTCGGACGAGAGTTCGGTCGTAATTCTGCGCATTGCCACGGCCTGGGCCTGAACCTTCTGGCTCACACGCTCGAATTCAGCCATCTGGTTCTGGAAGCCGCTATCGCCGGTCTGCTGGGCACCAGCAGCGCCGCCATTTCCGCCAACATTGTCAACCGCCATGTCTATTTGCCTTTCTTTTGGGATAACGCTGGTTCTGATTTGTTACGAGGTGCGGGCCGGCGAGACGATCGCAGGAATGGAAAGGAACATGGGCGTACCGCCGAGCGTGCTGAGCCCGAGGTTCAGCTCCGGGCTCTTGCAGGCAGTCTCGTGCTTGGATTGCACCTCGGTCTTTTCGCCGGCGTCTTTGTGGTCTTCGGCCTTATCATGGTGACCCTCGTCGGGCACCAAGGTGTGGACCACCTTGTCAAAGACCTTGTCCACGGTCCCGCCCAGTGCCGAACCAATTGCCGCTCCGGCCGGGCCGCCTAGGTAACCGCCGGCGGCGCTTCCAATCATTTCTCCGATCATTGCGTTCTCCTATGTTCGTCTTGTTGCGCAGACGACTGTTCGCCTAGCTTCAGCGGCCTCATGCTAGGGGCGCTAGCTTTCGAAAAGCTGACGAGCCTCACGTTGAGGCGAGTGATATTTTGCGGCAGGCTTGCATCTGCTCGCAATCATCGGATCGCCCTGTCGCTCCCAGCGGCTCCCTATAGCCGGCTTGGATGAAGGCGAGTTGAGCCGTGCTTAGCTGCGCGTTCAGGAATGATTTGACTTGGCGGAACCTTCGCAGGCGCGTGGCTTGCAGGGTGGAGCACGGAAGCGGGATAAGGTCATCGAGCCGTGCGGATCTCAGCCCTCGCTTGTCCCGTTTGGCTAAGATGGCGGCTTGCGAAAGCTCACCTTTCGCGAAGTCTTGATGTTTGGGAAAATGCAGCGAGAGTTCAAGCTGTTGATCGCTCCTCGCAGATGATGTGCAGTTCCGGCGGGAGCGCTGATTGCGGTGAGGATGAGATGATTGGCTGATAACCGGCAACGTCGTGTCATTTGCCTGAAGACATGGGAGCACCGCTGGTACCAGACGAATCTTGCCAGGAGGGAATATTAAATCTTGCGATACGTTCAGCGAAGGATGCGTTTCGGACATCCGATCGATGCCAAAGTGCGTGCGGCTTGGCTCGCTGATCATCGTCAGCTTTTCGACAGGTGTTCGGGCTACCGTATCTGTGAGTTGAATGCGCGTGATGTGCTCGTGCGGTTACGGTGATGGGGCGAGAGAGGATCTCCATAGGCTGCCGGTTCTGGCAAGGGAATTAGTCGTTCGTTCGGATGAGCTGATCAGGCGCTCTCATGCAGATCTGAAGCGGCGGATCTTGGGTGACTATGCGCGTAACGCTCACAGTTTTACAGATGTCGTCTATGCAACAGGAGTGAACTAAATGCAGTATCTTCCCGTGGCCGGCCTGCCAGTGGTGGGTGCGCCCGACTCGATGAACGGAGTGGCGCCGGAGGGCGCTGTTGTCACTCCCACCTTCAACGCCATGTTGGGGCAATATGCCCCGGCGAGCTACCAGTACTTGCCGGTAGCCTCACCAGCCCTCGTCGGTACGGCCGTTGGGAGTGTCGTTCCGGTCGTCGTGGCGCCAGCCGTCGTTACGACGCAGGCGTACATGATGGCGCCTCCTCCTTCCACCATGCTGATGAGCCAGCTGAATCAGAATGCCGAGCCTGCTGTGGATCCGGTGTGGACGCATGAGGTCAAGGATGGCAAGGCCACGATCAACCTTGGGGACAAGTATACGATTACGGCCAATGAGAAGGATGGCACGTGGACAGTCCGCAACAACCAGACCGGCCATGTCACGGTCATTCATGGCGACCCGCACGTTGATGCCGACGGAGACGGCAAGGATGACTTCGATTTCAAGAAGGATATGACGTTTCAGCTCGACGACGGCACGAAGATTACTGTGAATAATGTCGACTACGGCAATGGCCAGGCCATCTCTTCAAAGCTTACGATTACGAACGGCCACAACGCGATCGTTGTCGAGGGGCTCGGCGACGACAAGGATGGCAAAAACAATCTGAGGGTGACGCAGTCCAACGCTGGGATGACCCTTGACGAGTTGACGTCTGATGGTGCCCAAACGATCCATGAGAGTGGACAGGGATGGGTCGATGGCGCCGGACGCGCCGTGAATCAGGCGAGTATCGACGACGGCGAGCAAGGGCGTGGGCCGGGCAACTACCAGTATGCAAGCGGAGCGCCCACCTCTACGGCGCCCGTCTTCTTCGTTCCTCCTCCGCCGCCGCCTCTTGCGATGGTGCCTGTTGCGGCTGCCCAGGTGCCCACGCAGTCTTCTCAGCCGGCGCCAGTGTGGTCACATGAGGTCAGGGACGGCAAGGCTGAGATCAAGCTTGGTGATAAGTATTCGATCTTGGTCGACGAAAATGACGGAACAGTGCTCATTCGTAACAGTCAAACAGGCAAGATCACCTCGATTAAAGGCGATCCCCACGTCGATGCCGACGGTGACGGCAAGGTCGACTTTGACTTCAAGAAGAACATGACTTTCCAGCTCGACGACGGCACGAAGATTACTGTCGACACCGTTGATATCGGCAAGGGCAAAACGATGGCCTCGAAGCTGACCATTACTAACGGCGACAATGCCATGGTCGTCGAAGGGCTTGGAGACCGCTTTGACGGTAAGAACAATCTCAAGGTGACGCAGTCGAATGCGGGCCGTACGCTTGATCAATTGACTTCGGACGGAGCCCAGACGATTTATGAACAACCAGGCTCGGGCTGGGTTGACCGGTCTGGACGCCAGGTGAACCAGGAAATCATCGACAGCAATGAGAATCCAGGCACAACGTCCGATGCTTGAGTTGGCCTGAGGTCTGGCTGGTACTGCGAAGCGGTTCCAGCTTATGGGATAAGTCACTGAAGTGGGCGCTAGCGCCCGCTTTTCGTGTTCAGTGAGGAGATGAAGATACTAGTACCCACTTTTCTTGGAACGTGAGTCGTGATTCAAGGTCGGGATGATACCCGAAGCAAGAGAAGTCCACCTTTCGAGGAAAGATCGCAAGGTGCTTGAGGCGTGCTGTCGCTCACCGGTGACGTTGCAGCGCGATTTGAAGCGGGCGCGGATAGTTCTGTTGGCGGCGGATGGGCGCAGCACCCGGTCGATCGCCAAGGAAGTTGGGGTCCAGCCGCGGATTGTCAGCCTTTGGCGGCATCGCTATGCCGACCATGGCCTTGAAGGGCTGCAAGACAAGCCGCGGCCTGGCAAGCAGCCGATCTATACGAAGACGACCGACAAGCGGATTCTGAAGCTGCTGGATAAGCCGCCACCGCAAGGGTTTGCGCGCTGGACCGGCCCCCTTCTGGCCGAGGCGCTGGGCGATGTCGATGTCCAATATGTCTGGCGGTTCCTGCGCAGCCACAAGATTGACCTGGTGGCTCGCAAGTCCTGGTGCGAGAGCAACGACCCGAACTTTACGGCCAAAGCCGCCGATGTTGTCGGCCTCTATGTCGCGCCGCCGGCGAAGGCCATTGTGCTGTGCGTGGACGAGAAGCCCTCGATCCAGGCTTTGGAGCGAGCGCAGGGTTATCTGAAGTTGCCCAATGGCCGCGCCTTGACCGGCCAAAGCCACGATTACAAGCGGCATGGCACCACAACATTGTTTGCGGCGCTCGAAGTCGCCACCGGAAAGATCATCGCGACCCATTCAAAACGCCGGCGCCGCGTCGAGTTTCTCGATTTCATGAACAGCGTCACCGCGGCTTTTCCGAACCGCAAGCTTCACGTCATCCTCGACAACCTCAACACCCATAAAAAGAACGAGGACTGGCTCAAGGCCCACCCCAACGTGCAATTTCATTTCACGCCGACAAGTGCGCCATGGCTCAATCAGGTCGAAGTATGGTTTTCCATCTTGCAGGGGCAGTCGCTCAGCGGCACCTCCTTCACGAGCCTCAAGCAGCTTCAGGAACACATCGATGCCTACGTCAACGCATACAACGACAGAGCCGAGCCCTTCGTCTGGACCAAGAAAAAGGTCCGTCAACGCCGTTTCAAAGGCCGCCGTATCACTCAGCTCTGATTCCGGGTACTAGGTGCGGCGGCCTCGATGAGGATCTTAGCTCTTAGCGTGATAGGGGCAGTCTGAGCTTTGGCGCCAATTCGTAGCGACAAATACGCCATAACTCAGGATCAGGCAGCAGCAACATGCCTCGATGCTGAGGGGTAGCGGTCCCCGGAGTTCTGCAGATATGGGCGCAGCGAGCGCCAAGTCTGCCTATGTTCCGGAAAATCTCGGAGGATCTCTCTAGCGCACGATCTCGCGGGCGGCTGCAGAACCAATCGAGGATAATAGATGACGAAGTTCATCGGCGGGGAGCGCTCGGGCTCGCTTAGAACGTCTGGTGCCCTGGCTAAAGAGCGCTCCTGATGAACCCTCATCGAAGAATATGTGACACGGCGGCATGAGCAAGTCGCTGCGGCGTCTTCCGAAAGTTGCGAGGTCCTGCAGAACGGCCGCACCGCCTGCCTGGAGGATCACCTAAGACGGTCTAGCGGCTGCTGTTGCCAAGTCCGCCTGCTTCACCCGATCGTTTTCGGTTCGGCTTGCCGTCCGTCAGGTCCTCCCTGTGCGCGTCTGATAATCCGGCCTTCAGCCATCATCTAGCTCGCTCATAGCGTCATCCATGTCTGACTGGGTATCGCTTATGACCTGGGTAGCGACGGCAACCAGAGCTTTTTCGAAGGCCCGCTGCAACAATGCTGCGTGCGAGTTGTCGCCGCCGTTCGCGGCGTTATCGGTGTTTGTGCCAGCGTCTGGCGCCGTTGCTGCGATATCGGCTGCGCCTGTGTCCATGTCATAAAACTCAGATAGCGGCGGTGCCGCGAGATGACCTATTCCTTTCGTGCTAGCAGGGGCAGCTTGCAAGAAGCTGACGAAGAGTGAGGCCGGATTGATGCCGCGATTCGTGCCCCGAGTGATCTCAGGTGGTCCGGTGTTTGGAGGTTTGTGCGAAGAACTGTGCTGGTTCTAACAACCGGTATGTTGAAGGTATTTAGGGGGGCCGGTCATACCCAGACTATCCTGATCCGCAACGCGCTTACCTTCATCTCGACGACATGGATCGCCTCGCGGTCCTTTCTGGCGGAGCTTCAGAAGACCCAGGTTGGGGCGGTCCCGCCTGCAATGGCCGGGCATGCGAGGGGCCGGCGTGCGGCGGCTCATCCTGAAAAAGGGGCGGTGCGCGATGGTCCTGCATGCGATGTCCCCGCTTGAGGCTCACCGTGCCGTGGCTCGGCTTCCGATGGGCCGACATCCAGAGTCTGCCATATCACATCTTGATCGAAGCCGGGATGTTCCTCGATCGCCTGAGCTATGGCCTGCGGCGAGAGATGCTGCTGGCCGTTGTCCGGCTCTGGCGCAGCGACGGCCGCAGGCGCGGCATATAGATTATCCTGCCAACCCGAGTCTGGCCCAAGGGGATGCGCTAAATCTGGGTAAGGCGGATAGAGGTGTCCTGTCTCCAAGTATGGAGAGTAGGGATGGCCCGCGTCGAGATAGGGTGAATAAGCCTCGCCCTGCAGCACTGGATGGGCGACTCCCTGCGCCGAAGCGGGAGCCTCTGAACCGCTGAGCTGCCGCTCGAACTCGGTTGCATCTGTAGCCGTCCGTGCTGTGTCGGGCTCCGGGCTCGTATTCGCCGGGGCGACTGCATTGAAATCCACCCTGTTTCTCCTTCCAACTGATGACGCGCATTGAGCTATGCGAAGCCTCAGCTAGCTCGGAAGCGCGCGTGCGGAGGCCCACATTGATCTTTAATGCCTCGCACTGCGTGAAGGCAGCGCTACCCAATTTCCCTCGAGCATCCGGTCTCTTATCCATCTATCGGGCTGCCTCAAGCAGGGCAGCCGTCAAGACCTCGCAGGCTCATGCTGGGGGCTTTAGCTTTCGAAAAGCTGACGATCGGATGCGACTTCAGTCGGAGCGGTCTTGCATCTTCGACCATCACTTCTGGCCTGGACCGGCTTCGCGCACAGCGCCCCCATGAAGCGGCGTTTCGGGAGAAGCTTCCGGCCGCCCGTCCCGGAAGACCGTGCTCGAGGAGCCGCGAAACAACATCAAAACCGACTCGTGTTGTGACCTCTCGGCGGCGGGACTGCGCCGGGCCTGCGCTTCCGCCACAAGGCCCTTGAGGGTCTGGTCCACCAGCGCAACAAATCTGGGTGGGCCAGAAGCAAGGATGAGGCCCTCTCCCGGGGCAGGTTTCACGATATAGCGCTCATCCGAGATGTTGAGCGCGTCGAGCGCGGCCTTGAGCGCATCGAAGCTGATTGGGTTCAATACAATGAGCCGGCTTTGCGCCTCTTGGGCGGCGGAGATGTAAAGGACAAGTCCGTCATAGTACCACTGGAGATTGTACAAAGCAGTCAAACGGTCAAGGAATTCTCGTGGCGGCAGGTCCGGCATTCGTCCACGAATCCGGCCCCTGACGTCGGCGCTGACATTGACCCTGATATTGAGATTGTTTCCGAACTCCTGCAGCGCCGCAGCAAGATCCTGATCGAGAACGGTGTAGCTATAAGGGGCGGGCGGCAGCGAAAGGGATGCAGCAGACGTGCGCAAAATTCCGACACAGATGAGAACACCGGCACAAAAAATTCTTTTTAAGATATGTACCACCGTGGACCGCGCGAGCATTCCTTGACGCCTTCCGCTCATTATGAAGTTAGAGTTTCGCCGCAGCTTGGAAGCCAAACGTGATCATTAGATGACCAAGTCAACCTGATCTCCGTCAGGTTTTCGTCAGCTCGGCAGCCTATGAACTTGATCGGTTCATCGGCTAAAGCTTAGGTCATCAAACCAGCACAATGACACACTCCATGTTGTTAGGCGCAACGCCGATCCCTCCCAGTTCAGCCGGTTGTCTTTCCGGTGCCTGCTCTCCGGCAGCTGCTGGCGAGCAGGCGCGTTTCGAGCAGTCCCTGGCGCAAGTAGCTCCCAATCAGGGGTCGCCTTTCCCGACCGCGAATCCACCCGCAGCGACTCCTCCGATATTGGAGGTCCAGCGCACGAATGTGCTGGCAAGTCCGCCGGGCGACCGAATCCTCCAAACCCTTTCCGGCATCTACCAGGGTCGAGCCGTTTCTCCGGCGATTGCGCCGGCTGTCGTAAATGGGGTGCAGCCTGGGCCGGCTGCGCAGCCACTTTTGCCGGCGGATAACGCCGGAGCCAATGCGGCTGTTAAGCCGGTTGGAGCTGATTTCGAATCGATGATGACGAATCTGCGAGACGTCTACAAAGACGTTGTTCAGGTTTCCCTCGTCTCCAAGGGCACCAGCGCCGTCAGCTCGTCGCTAAACAAGCTGCTATCGGCCGGCTGAGTAAGCTGATGACTGGCGATATGAAGAGGGGGAGCTCCGGCGGCCGTCAATCGTGGCGACGGCTTCGCGTGTTTCTTGCTATGCCCCTTCTCCTCTCGCTGATCGGCTGTAAGACCGATCTCTACACCAAAATTCAGGAGCGCGAGGCTAATGAGATGCTCGCGCTTCTCCTTGGCAAGGGCGTTGATGCTGTCCGTGTTGTCGCCAAGGACGGAACCAGCACAATCCAGGTCGAGGAAAAGCAGCTCGCTTATTCGATTGACCTGCTCAATGTTGAGGGGCTGCCGCGCCAATCCTTCAAGAATCTCGGCGAGGTGTTCAAGGGATCGGGCCTCGTTGCCTCGCCGATCGAGGAGCGGGCACGATACGTTTATGCTCTAAGCGAAGAATTGTCGCGCACGATCAGCGATATAGATGGCGTCCTTTCAGCACGCGTTCACGTCGTTCTGCCGAAGAACGACTTGTTGCGGCAAGGTGCGACCCCATCCTCGGCATCGGTCTTCATTCGACATGGCTCCAGCGCGAGGCTTTCGGCACTATTGCCGCAGATCAAGATGCTCGTCGCAAACAGCATTGAAGGGCTGTCCTATGACAAGGTCGCCGTTGTCTTCGTGCCGGTCGAGCGCGCTCCAGTCGAGCAGTCTGCCGGTCCGGGAGTCCCTGTGGCTCAGTCAGCAAGAGCCGGCTCATCGCCGTTACTTGCGCTTGCTGTAGGAAGCGCCGGAGCGGTATTCGGCATCGTCGCTTGCGTATTGCTGGGCCCGCGCATGCGTCAGTTTGGAAAATCATCGCGTAAGCTGAGCGTGTTCGGTAGGGGCTCGCGCCTGTCTGCTGACCAAGCGGCGGGCAAGATGATTGCTGATGCGTCATAGTCTGGACGCTCATGCCGCCATCAATGTCAACCACAGCCACAAAAACCAATCGCTCGTTCACGCTCGCAGCCGATCGGCTGCGCGAGCTTGCTGCCTCGGCCGATCCCGGTCGTTTCGCCGGGCTTCTTGACCCGCTGCTTTCACCTTCCACTTTGGCTCGGCTACAGCAGAGTGCCAGGCTACAGCCAAGGCTCGCCGAACTGCTTTTGGGCAGCAAGGGGGAGGTGAGCTGCGGCGACTGGAGCGAAGATGCTCTCCTGGGGCATGATCCGCGGCGGGCTGCGCTGCTCGCGGGCGGCATTTGGCATGCACGCTCCATCCTCAAGCTGTTCTCCAGGCACGATCTGCCTGTGTTGGTGGAGTTGATCGGTGCCGAGGCGCATGCTTTCGCAGTCCGGCATTTATCCTGCGCCGTCGCAACGGCCCCGATCGCCGATCCAGAGCAATTGTCCCGACAGATCGAATATGACGGGCATGCTTGTCTCGGCGCTTGGCTCGAAGAGACTTCATCGCTTGCTCGTATCCGCGTGCTTCTACGCTTGCCCGCTGGGACGGCCGCCGAGAGCTCAACTGCCGAGCACCGTAGCGCAGCAGGCCCGCTGCTTTCCCTCGTCATGGCTCATTTGCGCACTGAGGATGCTGGGGCATGACGGCCGATGCCCTCGCACCACCCGCGGCCCCGAAGATTCGGGCTCTTGGACCGCTGATCCCAGCTGCGCAGCTTGAGATCTGGCACGATGCCATACAGGCGCTGGCCGCTGCCGAGCGGCATCTGCAGCGGGTTCGAGGGTGGGCACGCCTGGCTTATGAGCGGGAACGTGCGCAGGGCCGCGCCGAGGGTGCAAAGGCTGGCGCAGAGGAAATGGCCCGGCTGATTGCGCAGGCGACTTGTGAACTGGCCCAACGCAAGGCGGTTCTGGAGCGGGAATTGCCGCAACTGGTCTTTGAGATCGTTCGCGATCTGCTTGGCGCATTTGATTCGGGCAAGATGCTGGTCCAGTGCGTTCGTCATGCCATCGAGCAAAGATATAAAAACACGGAGGTCTGCCTTCACGTATCCCCACTGAAAGCCGACCTGCTAGCCAGTGAGTTCAAGGATTATGACGGACTTGAGGGCCGGCCGAAGCTCAGGATTGAGGCGGATCCGGCGCTGAGCGCGGACCAATGTGTTTTATGGAGCGAGTTCGGCAACGTCGATCTTGGGCTTGCCGCGCAGCTGCGCGCGCTGCGCCTCGGCTTTGGCTTGACGGAGGAAGCTGAATCGTGACCGTGCAACGACCGACCCATCATGCCGCGGCCGCAGAAGGAACCGTAAAGGCCGCACTCTCATCCTTAAGATCTTCCGCCAAGCACATCGATACACGCGCTGTCCGCGGCCGGATCACGCGGGCCGTGGGCACGCTGCTGCACGCCGTCTTGCCGGAGGCCAGGGTCGGAGAACTGTGCTTATTGCAGGATCCTCGCAGCGGATGGTCGCTCGAGGCCGAGGTAATCGGTCTGTTGCCGGATGGGGTGTTACTCACGCCCATCGGGGACATGGTGGGGCTGTCCAATCGCGCAGAGGTGGTGACGACCGGGCGAATGCAGGAAGTGGCTGCCGGCCCCGATTTGCTCGGCCGCGTGATCGACAGTTTTGGCCGGCCGCTCGACGGCAAGGGCCCTATAAAAGCCGGCGAAGCCAGACCGCTGCGCGGCAGGGCGCCTAATCCGATGAAACGGCGCGCGATTGAACAGCCGTTCCCGCTCGGCGTCCGTGTCCTGGATGGTCTTCTCACATGCGGAGAAGGTCAGCGGATCGGAATTTATGGTGATGCCGGTTGCGGCAAGTCGACGCTGATGTCGCAAATCGTAAGAGGCGCAGCGGCCGACGTCACTATCGTTGCGCTGATCGGCGAGCGCGGTCGAGAGGTGCGTGAATTCATCGAACGTCATCTTGGCGAAGCCCTTCACCGTTCCGTCGTTGTGGTGGAGACTTCCGACCGTTCGGCGATGGAGCGGGCCCAATGCGCCCACATGGCGACAGCGCTAGCCGAATATTTTCGTGATCAGGGCCTTCGCGTCGTTCTGATGATGGATTCTTTGACGCGCTTTAGCCGCGCCATGCGTGAAATCGGACTTGCCGCAGGAGAACCGCCGACCCGGCGCGGATTTCCGCCATCCGTTTTTGCACTGTTGCCGGGCTTGTTGGAGCGCGCCGGCATGGGCGAGCATGGCTCCATTACGGCCTTCTATACTGTGCTTGTCGAAGGTGACGGCACGGGTGATCCGATAGCGGAAGAATCACGCGGCATCCTCGATGGCCACATTATTCTCTCCCGCGCGTTGGCCTCCCGGGAGCATTTTCCGGCGATCGACGTGTTGTCGAGCCGCAGCCGCGTCATGGATGCGATCGTGTCCGTGCCGCATCGCAAGGCGGCATCCTTTTTCCGTGATCTGCTGTCACGGTACGCTGAGGCCGAGTTCCTGATCAAGGTCGGTGAATACAAACAAGGCTCTGATCCGCTGACCGATCGGGCGATCGCCTCGATCGAGCAACTGCGGGCCTTTCTGCGCCAGGGGCAGGGTGAGGCGTGCAGCTTTGAGGAGACGATCGCATGGATATCGCGTCTGACCGCCTAAGTCCCGTTCACGCCTCGAAGCTGCGGCTCGTAAAGGACATGCGGGAGCGAAGCGCCATTCGTGAATTGTCTAACATGGAAGCCAAGCGCCACCTTGCGATCCAAGCTGTCCAACGAGCTTTCGAGCATCTTACACATGCCGAAGAGCGCCGGGCAAAGCTCGAGGCAGAGCTCTATCGGGAGATGCTAGCAGCCGATGCGATGTCTGTTTGCGAGCTGCAGCGGCGCTATCATCTCATCATCGGCCGGCTCACAGACGAGATTGCAGCGGCGCAGCAGGTTCTTGAAAATGCCCGTGCTGCTCAGGCGCAAGCTGAGACTGCGGTTCTTGAGGCGAGGGCCGTTTGGGCCAGGCGTTCAGCGGCGAGCCAGAAATGGCGTGAGATTGATCAAGACGTTCGGCGCACCACGAGTGCTCATTTCGAAGCCGCCGCCGAAATCGAAGCTGATGATGAAGTCTTGCTCCGCTACCGGCGCGGCCCGTCAGGGCAGACGGGAGGTGAGCCAGCATGATTGCAGATCCTCTCACGCGCGAGCTCGGGGCCTGCGGCGCGGAAGCCGCACCGGCCTCGGACCGGCCGGCTGAGCGCGCAGCCTTCATGCCGTCGCTGATCCTGTCGCACGCAGTGGCCTCGTGGCTTAACGAGATCACAGCGTTGCGTGCGCCTCTACAAGGCCTCCTCGGCGAGAAGCCGCTATCTGTGCGCGTGAGCCGGACCGTCTGGCAGGCGGAGCCGGCTGCGGCACCGATGCTCGACTGCGTCTTCGAAGTAGAAGGTGAAACCTTGATCCTGTCCTTGCCGGGTAAGCTTGCGGAAGCGCTGGTTCGGACCGTGCAGAATGGGCTTACCTTACCTTCTGAGCCGGCGCGTTCGCTGGTCCTGGAACTTGCGCTTGAACCCTTGCTTGCTGCGCTGGAAAGAATGACGCAGCGGAATCTGCAGCTTGTTCGCACCGAGGAAGCGCGGAGTACGCAGCCTTATCTTGAATTTGACGTCGCCTATGGTGAGCTCGCCAGCAAGGCTCGGCTGCTTCTATTCTCTCCGTTCGACGGTCCGGTGCCTCCGGCTTTCACCGTCCTCGGCGAGCTGCTCGGCCGATTACCGCGACAGGCGGCCAGGCTGCTTTCCGAACTCCCGGTCATCGTTGCAGGCCATATCGGCTCGCTCCGCGTCGCGATCGGCGTTCTTCGCCAAGCAGAGCAAGGCGATGCGCTGCTCCCGGACACAATTCCACTCGCGCGAGGCCAAATTGTTCTCGTTGCAGACCGATTGTGGGCCCCTGCAGAGATTGGCGGCGACAGGCTGGTGCTGCGAGGACCATTCCGCTTGCGATCCCACCCTCTAAAAAGTGAAGATGTGATGCCCCAAAACCAGATGCAACAGCAGCCCCCGTCAGAGGCGGATATCGACAGCATCGAGATCACACTCGTATTCGAATGTGGCCGCTGGCCGATGCCGTTGGGAACCTTGCGAACCATCAACGAAGGCCACGTGTTCGAACTTGGCCGGCATCTTGACGGGCCGGTCGATATCGTTGCGAACGGCCAACGTATCGGCCGAGGCGACATCGTGCGGATCGGCGAGGAGCTCGCCGTCAGGTTACGCGGCAGGTTGGCGCTTAATGACTGAAATTCAACCCAGCATCCTGGCGCTTCTTGCAATAACGGTCGGCCTTGGTCTCCTGGCCTTTGCTGTCGTCACAACTACAGCCTTTATCAAGGTCTCGGTTGTTCTCTTCCTCGTGCGCAATGCGCTAGGAACTCAATCGATACCGCCGAACATCGTCCTTTACGGAGCGGCACTCATCCTGACCGTCTTCATCAGCGCTCCAGTCTTCGAGCAGACCTATAACCGCCTTACCGATCCGCAACTTCGCTACCAGAGTTTCGATGACTGGGTGATGGCCGCCAAGGAGGGACAGGAGCCGCTGCGTGTTCATCTGAAGAAATTCACCAATGAAGAGCAGCGCCGCTTCTTCCTGTCATCCACCGAACATGTCTGGTCGGAGGAGATGCGCGGCAGCGTAACGGCAGATGATTTCTCAATTCTTGTGCCGTCGTTCTTGATTTCCGAACTCAAGCGGGGCTTCGAAATCGGTTTTCTTCTCTATCTTCCCTTCATCACGATCGATCTGATTGTCACCACGATTTTGATGGCCATGGGTATGTCGATGGTATCCCCCACAGTGATATCTGTCCCCTTCAAGCTCTTTCTGTTCGTCACTATCGACGGCTGGTCACGTCTCATGCACGGGCTAGTACTAAGCTACACCACGCCAGGAGGTTGACCATGAACGAAGCCAGCATCCTTACGCACCTCAGTCAATCGCTCGTGCTCTTCATGATCTGGGTTCTGCCGCCGTTGCTCGCAGCTCTGATCTCCGGACTGATCATTGGCCTTATCCAGGCGGCAACTCAGCTCCAGGACCAAACCCTGCCACTGACGGTCAAGCTTCTGGTTGTCGTCGCCGTGCTCGCCGGTTTTTCCCCGGTTCTCAGCGCCCCGCTGATCGACCAGGCCGAGCGCATCTTCAGCGAGTTTCCGGCACTCACCGCAAGATACTAGCAGAGCTTGGATGGCTGGCCTGTCACCCGCAGAGGCGCAAGTTCTCGTTCAGGGCTCGATCGAATTCGTCGCCGCAACCGGCCTGAGTGCGGCCCGCGCCCTAGGCATCATGCTGGTGCTTCCTGTCTTCACCCGGCCGCGTATCAGCGGCCTCATTCGGGGAAGCCTGACGATTGCGATTGGCCTGCCTTGCCTTGCTCAGATCAAGCTCGGTCTGCAGGCCTTGGACCCGAACACGCGCTTGGTTAGCGTTACCATGCTTGGCGTGAAGGAGGTGTTCGTCGGTCTGATGCTCGGCATCCTGCTCAGTATTCCACTATGGAGCATACAGGCAGTCGGCGACATCATCGATACCCAACGAGGAATTTCAAGCCAAGTTGCGGGGGAGGATCCCGCGACGCACAGCCAAGCGACTGGAACCGGGCTCTTTCTCGGTGTTACGGCGGTTACGATCTTCGTTCTGGTCGGCGGGCTGCAGACCATGGTGAGCGGCCTTTATGGCAGCTACCTAGTGTGGCCTGTCTATCAGTTTTTGCCTGCCTTGACAGTGCAAGGGGCAATGGAGTGTCTTGCCCTTCTCGATCGTATCATGATGACGACCTTGTTGGTCGCCGGGCCGGTTCTGGCCCTGCTGTTGCTGGTGGATATCTCGGTCATGATGCTCGGCCGTTTTGCATCTCAGCTCAAGATGAACGATCTCTCTCCGATGATCAAGAATGTTGCATTCGGGGTCATTATGGTCAGCTACACCGTCTATCTGCTCGAATATGCCGGTTCTGAAATCCTGACCTCGAACGACATGCTCGATCATCTGAGGAAGCTGTTGAAATGAGCTCTACGAGTGAGGAGAAAAAGCTTCCTCCGACGCCCAAGAAGCTGCGCGATGCGCGCAAGAAGGGGCAGAGCGCGCGCAGCTCCGATCTAGTGAGCGGCGTCAGCGCCTGTGCCGGTTTCGGCTGTCTGTGGTGGCGAGCGGGTGCCATTGAGGACAAGTGGCAGGAGACGGTCCGGCTGGTCGATAAACTGCAGGAGCAGCCGTTCACAAGCGCGGTGCCACAAGCGCTCAGCGGCTTGCTAGAACTTTCGATTGCCACTGTCGCTCCGTTGCTCGCCGCTGCCGTGACAGCAGCTCTTCTGGCCAATGTCCTGGCCAATGGCGGCTTTATGTTTGCTTCGGAGCCGCTCAAGCCGAAGCTCGAGAAACTCGATCCCATCAAAGGCTTGAAGCGTATCGTCTCGAAACGTTCGGCCATCGAGCTTGGCAAGACCCTGGCTAAAGTGGTTTTGCTTGGTGCGATCTTCTTTTTAACCGTGACCGCGAGCTGGAAAGCGCTGGTGTACCTGCCAGTCTGCGGCATGGGCTGTTTTGGTTTCGTCTTCACCGAGGTTAAACTGCTGATTGGCATTGCCGCTGGAGCTTTTCTGGTCGGCGGATTGGCTGACCTTCTAATCCAGCGTTGGTTGTTTATGCAGGACATGCGCATGACGGAAACGGAGGCCAAGCGGGAGAACAAGGAACAGCAAGGCAATCCGCAGGTGAAGCGCGAGCACCGGCGGCTGCGGCAAGAGTCGGCAAACGAGGCTCCACTCGGCATCAGCCGGGCCACGTTGATATTGCGGGGACCGGCAACGTTGATTGGTCTGCGCTATGTTCGCGGCGAGACCGGTGTGCCGGTGTTGGTCTGCCGTGGCGAGGGTGAAGCTGCTTCACAGCTGCTTGGTGAGGCGCGCGCGCTTCGCCTCAACATTGTGGAGGACAATGTTCTGGCGCGTCAGCTGCTCGGCAAGGCAAGGCTCGGCAACCCGGTGCCTTCGCAGTATTTCGAGTCAGTCGCAAAAGCGCTCTATGCGGCGGGGCTAGTCTAGGGTCCAGACTCAATTGAGCCAATATGCGACGAGAGCGGCGAGATGAACAGCGGCCAAAAAATTACGGGCGAGCTTGTCATATCGCGTGGCGATGCGCCGGAAGTCCTTGAGCCTGCAAAAGCAGCGTTCGATGACATTTCGTCCTTTGTAGGCGCGTTTGTTGAAGCGATGGATGACGACACGGTTAGATTTATTGGGGATTACGGGCTTGGCGCCACGACGAATGATTGCGCCGCGAAGCTTGTCGCCATCATACCCTTTGTCGGCGAGGAGCACGCTCATGGGTGGCGCGAGCGCCAGGACATCGGGAGCCGCAGCGATATCGGCATCCTGGCCTGGAGTCAGATGCAGGACGACCGGCCGGCAGAGCGGATCGCTCAGCGCATGGATTTTTGTCGTGCGGCCTCCGCGCGAGCGGCCGATTGCTTGATTGTGCTTCCCCTTTTCCGCCGGAGGCACACCGGTGAGCTTTAATCGAGGTCGAGTCGAGCGACAGTACGACGCCGTCTTCGCCAGGCTTGGCCAGCGCTTCGAAGATTGCGCACCATCGTCCTCGCTTGGCCCAGCGATTGAAGCGATTGTAGATCGTCGTGTAAGGGCCGTATTCACGTGGACAATCACGCCATCGTGCACCCGATTGCAGCATGTGAATGATGCCGCTGACGATGCGTCGGTCGTCGTCCCGATCCGGCCCCGTCAGTCCCCTCGGCAGATGCGGTTCGATACGCGCCCATTGCCTGTCGTTCAGCCAAAACAAACCAGCGCGCATTCTCTCGCCCCCGAATCAACACGTAGGCAAGAGAATCACGTGGCGCTATTTAGGTACAGACCCTAGTCATCCGGAACGCAAGTTCGTCGCATTGGTTGATAGCTTGAATCTCGAGAGAGGAGAGCGCTTGTGGCGAATGCAGGTGGGAAAGGCCGGCCGATCGCGCCGTTGGTGCTGAGTCCGCAGGAGCGGGCGTACTTGGAGAGGCAAGTTCGTCGTCATCGTGCTGCGCGGTTGCTTTCCTGAGCGATGCCGCGCGATCCTGCGGTGGGCGGATGGCTTGCCAAGCAAGTCTGTGGCTGCCGAACTCGGCCTCCACGAACACACCGTTGGCAAGTCGCGCCGCCGATTTTTGAAGGATCGCTGTGATGGCTTGCTTGACGAGGCACGCCCTGGCCGCCCTCGCACCATCAACGACGATCAGGTTGCCGCCATGATCGATCGCACGCTGCGTACGACGCCGGCCGAGGCGACGCAATGGTTGATCCGCTCGATGGCTGCGGAAACTGGCTTTTCCCGCACCACGATCCGCCGAATGTGGTCGGCGTTCGGCTTGCAACCGCACCGTAGCCAGACATTCAAGTTGTCGAGCGATCCGCGGCTCGTCGACAAGGCACGCGACATCGTCGGCTTTACCTGTCCCCGCCGAACCGAGCCCTTGTCCTCAGCATCGATGAGAAAAGCCAGATTCAGGCACTCGATCGCGAGCAGCCGGTCTTGCCAATGATGCCCGGCATACCGGAGCGTCGTACGCACAGCTATGTGCGGCATGGTGCGACCACGCTGTTTGCCGCGCTCGATGTCGCCTCGGGGTTCGTCATCGGCAAATGCTACAAGCGCCACCGGGCAGTCGAGTCTTGAAGTTTTTAAAAGAGATCGATGCTCAAGTTCCTGAAGGCCTCGATGTCCATATCGTCATGGACATGTGTAGACGCCCCCGTTGGTGCAAGAAGAATCTTTCGAAGAGTGCGGAGCGTGGTCGGGCGCTGACATGTGTTCGGCCTTTTGTTGCGGCTGCCACATGCCGCTGGCCCGTATGGGAGTTCGCGGAACGGGTCCAATTCAACTTCGCGTGCTCGAGGCGCGTATCCATGATCTGGTTTTCCCATTCCTGTCTCGTGACCGTGCGCCATACTCTCCGGTTGACCTTCTCACACTCACGGTCCCTGCCGCGGAACTACTTCGCCGCAGCCTGCCGCGCGGCGAACAGGATGGAAGTGGAGCGTCGACCATGATGAGAGGGCTACGCCGGGCTCGTGACGCAGGGAGGGCGTAGCCCGACCGGAGTTACGAGCCCGGCGTCGGCGCGATCCACAGCGGACCGCGCCGACTGGTGATCGCGGCCGGCTGGTTATGCAAGTGGTTCTTCCGCCAAGAGGAATCACTCGCGTGCCAGGCCGACACATTACCGATCACCAAATGAGGCTCTACATGAAGTACCGTCAGACCGATAGCCCACCCGTGGCCGCCGCCAAGGCTTCGTTCAGCACCTCGACCGCTTACCGGATCGAGAAGGATCGACGCCTTCCGTCGCAGAAGAAGGCTCCCCGCGGCCGTCGCCGGCCAGATCCCTTGGCCCGCGTATTTGAGACAGATATCGCGCCGATGCTGAAGGCCGCCCCCGGTGTGCGGCCGGTCACGATCTTCGAGGAGTTGCTCCGACGCCATCCCGAGCTCGGCGCCGGCATCCGTCGCACGCTGGAGCGCCGGATCCGGGCCTGGCGGGCGATCCACGGCGAGGAGCAGGAGGTCATCTTCCGCCAGACCCACGAACCCGGTCAGCGCGGCCTGTCCGACTTCACCGACATGGGCGAATTGGGTGTCACGATCGCGGGCGTACCGCTCGACCATCGTCTCTATCACTTCCGGCTGGCCTATTCCGGGTTTGAGCACGCCCATGTCGTGCTCGGCGGTGAGAGCTTCGTCGCTCTGGCCGAAGGCCTGCAGAATGCCTTGTGGTCACTCGGTGGGGCGCCACGGGAGCATCGCACCGACAGCCTGTCGGCCGCCTTTTGCAATCTCGACCGCGACGCCAAAGACGATCTGACGCGGCGATACGAAGACCTCTGTGCCCATTACGGCATGCGGCCTTCCCGCAACAATCGTGGCATCGCCCACGAGAACGGGGCGATCGAGAGTTCGCATGGTCATCTCAAGCGAGCGATCGGCGACGCGCTGTTGCTGCGTGGCACCGCCGACTTCGACGATCTAGCTGCCTATCGTGGCTTCATCGATGAGATCGCCAGCCGCCGCAATGCCCGCAACGCCAAGCGGATCGACAGTGAACGTAGCGCACTTCAGGATCTGCCGGACCGCCGCACGTCGGACTATGAAGAGGTGATCGTCCACGTGACGTCGTCCGGCGGCTTCACCTTGCGCAAGGTGTTCTACACGGTGCCGTCGCGCTTGATCGGCCATCGGCTGCGGGTGCGCCTGTATGACGATCACCTCGACGTGTTTGTCGGCGGCACGCATCTCCTCACCTTGCCGCGCGGGCGGCCGCATCCCAATGGCAAGCACGATCAGGTCGTCGATTATCGGCACGTGATCCATTCCTTGCGGCGCAAGCCGATGGCGCTCCTCAACCTGGTCTACCGCGACCAGCTGTTCCCCCGGGAAGCTTACCGCCGAGCCTTCGACGTCTTGCGCAAACGCTTACCGGACAAGAAGGCCTGCCGGATCATGGTCGATCTCCTCGCACTCGCCCATGAGCGCGGTTGCGAGGCCGAACTCGCCAATCAGCTCACGGCTGACCTGAACGACGGCCGGCTGCCCGACCTCAACCGGCTACGTACTCACTTCGCCCCGGATCCCGCCCAGGTGCCGAACGTCGTGGTACGCCTCGCACCGCTCGCCACCTATGAATGCCTCATCGGTACCGCCGAGATCGGAGGCGCCGCATGAGCACAACCAACGTAGTCGACACCGCGCGCCTCAATCTGTTGCTCAACGAGCTGCGGCTGCCCGCCATCAAGGCGCTGTGGCCGCAATTTGCCGAGCAATCCGATATAGAAGGCTGGCCGGCGGCGCGCTTCCTCGCCACCATTGCCGAGCACGAGATCGCTGAGCGCGGCCGCCGCCGCATCGAGCGCCATCTCGTCGAGGCGCGGCTGCCTACCGGAAAGACCTTTGACAGCTTCGACTTCGAGGCCGTGCCGATGATCTCCAAGGCGCAAATGACCGCACTCGCCGCCGGCGACGGCTGGCTCGGCAAGGGCGCCAATCTGCTGCTGTTTGGTCCGCCCGGTGGAGGCAAGAGCCACTTGGCGGCAGCAATCGGCTTGGCCCTCATCGAGAACGGATGGCGCGTCCTGTTCACCCGCACCACTGATCTCGTGCAGAAGCTCCAGGTGGCTCGCCGCGAGCTCAACCTCGAGGGCGCCATCAACCGCCTCGATCGCTTCGATCTCGTCATCTTGGACGATCTTGCCTATGTCACCAAGGACCAGGCCGAGACCAGTGTGCTGTTCGAGCTCATCAGCGCACGCTACGAGCGACGCTCTTTGCTGATCACCGCCAATCAGCCCTTTGGAGAATGGAACAAGGTCTTTCCGGACCCAGCTATGACCCTCGCGGCGATCGATCGCCTTGTTCACCACGCCACCATCGTCGAGATGAACGTCGAGAGCTATCGCAGGCGGACTGCCCTCGAGCGAAAGCGTGGTCCAGGGCGGCCACCGGAGCACGCGACACAAAAAACGCTCGCTTGATTGACGCTCCGCGACAATCAAAGCAAACAAAACTCTTGCGCGCGACAATCATCGCGGCGATCATCATCGCGCCGCGACACTGACTCGCCATCCTGATCGCCGCGCTCTTCCGACCCAGATCGTCGCGCTATAGCAGCCGGAGCCCGATAGGTTCCGCCTCTCGCCATCAATGCCCAGACGATGCGCGCCATCTTGTTAGCGAGGGCGACGATCACCAGCATGGGCGGCTTGAGGGCAAGCATGCGCGCAAGCCAAGAATCCGCTGTCGAGTCTTTGCGCATTGCCCAGCGCACGGCCGCGCTCGCGCCGATGATCAGTAGTCGTCGCAGGGTTCGTTCGCCCATACGTGACGTCTTGCCGAGCTTCTGCTTGCCTCCGGTGGAGCGCTGCAGTGGGGTAAGCCCCAGCCATGCCGCAAAGTCGCGTTGCGACCGTGCACGTCGGCTGCGCGGCAAGACATTTAAGGATCTGATCCCGGCGCAGCTTCTTGCGGAAAAGCACGGTTCCTGATGCATCCGCGCCGTGCATCTGGAACACATTCTTCGCCAGATCCAACGCGATTATGCTAAATTCCGACATGGACGCCTCCGTTCAAGTGATGGTCAACGACACCACTTTGGCACAGCGATGCCGTGAGGGGGCGTCCACATGGGGTAATCGCAGGAGCGTGTTGCCCTAAAGACAATCAATAGTCTTGGAGGGTGGCTGTTCCCCGATAGGATGGAAATACGGGCTCACGACTGGACGCCGGGCCCAAGCATCGAATGGAGAACAGCCATGGAAGAGTATATCGGTCTCGATGTGTCGATGAAAGAGACGGCGGTCTCGATCCGTCGAGCAGGTGAACGGATCTGGCGCGGCAAGTGTGCATCTGATCCCAGTGTCATCGCCGCGCTCATCCGCAAGCGGGCGCCGGCCGTGAAACGCGTGGTGTTCGAGACGGGACCGCTGTCGGTATGGTTCTATCATTCTTTGCGCACCGAAGGATTGCCGGCGATCTGCGTCGATGCGCGCCATGATAAAGCGGCGCTCGATATGGCGGCGAACAAGACGGACGCGAACGACGCCGATGGTCTGGCGCAGCTCGCGGAAGTCGGGTTCTTTCGTGAGGTGCGCGTGAAGGGATTCAACAGCATGCTGACCCGCACGCTTGTCGCGGCGCGCACGCGGCTGGTCCGGATCACCACCGAGCTTTCGAACCAGATCCGCGGCGTCATGAAGACCTTCGGTCTGCTTGTTCCCGCCGGAAAGGGAAGCACCTTCGAGAACGTCCGGAACCTTCTGGTTGATCAGGACGGACTTGCATCCATCGTGCTTCCGATGCTGGAAGCCTGGCGTGGCATTCGCATCCGCGCCGCCGAACTCGGTCGCCAGTTGGTTCGGGATGCGCGCGAGAGTCAGGCCTGCCGCATCCTCATGTCGATTCCGGGCATCGGTGCGATCACCGCAACCTCTTTTGCCACAGCTATTGAGGAGCCTGACAACTTTAGGAAATCCCGATCTGTTGGCGCGTGGATCGGCCTGACAACGCGCCGCTACCAATCCGGAGAAGTCGATTATGATGGCCATATATCCCGACGTGGCGACCGCCATTTGCGTGGGCTTCTCTATGAAGCGGCAGCGGTCATTCTGACGCGCAGCTCAACCGACAGCGCTCTGCGGACGTGGGGACGGCATCTCCGGGAGAGGATCGGCTTCAAAAGAGCCGCCGTGGCTGTGGCACGGAAACTGGCGGTGATAAGCATACGATGCTTAAGACCGGCGAGCTGTTCAATCCGAATGCCGGAGCTGCCGCATAAGCTCGGATAGCGTTCAGAACCTGAACGCCTAAGGTATCCCTGCCAGGACGTGAGCCGAGCCATTCCGCTGATGGGGTTGCACTGCTGACTCAGCAAAGTGCGTCGTCCACATTGAAGGCTCGTCCGCGAAGCTCCATCATGCGGCGACCAATGTCGACCGCGAAGACAACCACGCACCCGGCAGCGTCTCTTGACGAAACTAAATGCTTGACGTCCCAGCAGCGATTAGACGACACCTCCGTCGGGCAACTCGAGGCCGACATCTGCACCTTCATCCACCTGCACAACCAAAACCCGAAGCCCTTCAAATGGACCAAGTCCGCAGACCAGATTTTGGCTTCCGTCAAACGCTTCTGCCACAAAACCCAGCAGACTTTATGTGGCGAACATTAGATTCACGTGACTAGGTCGTCCTGTCCTGACGCTGCGATCTGCAGGCTGGCGCTCAATCGATGCTCGCATCTTCCGCGAGGCGCCGATGCGCTCGCCCGATAGCCTCTGGGCCGCGGCCTCGCCGACCGGATCACCGGATCAGCTGCGGCGCCAAGCGCAACAACTTGTTCGCCCATTTCGGGAGCTTCAGCGCCTACACCCTCGAGGACGTCGACTTGTACCACCTTGGCTAGGGGACCCTGCCACTCGGTTGACAAGCCGGTAGTGCTGATCTTCAACTAGTACCCACTTTTCTTGGAACGTGAGTCGTGATTCAAGGTCGGGATGATACCCGAAGCAAGAGAAGTCCACCTTTCGAGGAAAGATCGCAAGGTGCTTGAGGCGTGCTGTCGCTCACCGGTGACGTTGCAGCGCGATTTGAAGCGGGCGCGGATAGTTCTGTTGGCGGCGGATGGGCGCAGCACCCGGTCGATCGCCAAGGAAGTTGGGGTCCAGCCGCGGATTGTCAGCCTTTGGCGGCATCGCTATGCCGACCATGGCCTTGAAGGGCTGCAAGACAAGCCGCGGCCTGGCAAGCAGCCGATCTATACGAAGACGACCGACAAGCGGATTCTGAAGCTGCTGGATAAGCCGCCACCGCAAGGGTTTGCGCGCTGGACCGGCCCCCTGCTGGCCGAGGCGCTGGGCGATGTCGATGTCCAATATGTCTGGCGGTTCCTGCGCAGCCACAAGATTGACCTGGTGGCTCGCAAGTCCTGGTGCGAGAGCAACGACCCGAACTTTACGGCCAAAGCCGCCGATGTTGTCGGCCTCTATGTCGCGCCGCCGGCGAAGGCCATTGTGCTGTGCGTGGACGAGAAGCCCTCGATCCAGGCTTTGGAGCGAGCGCAGGGTTATCTGAAGTTGCCCAATGGCCGCGCCTTAACCGGCCAAAGCCACGATTACAAGCGGCATGGCACCACAACATTGTTTGCGGCGCTCGAAGTCGCCACCGGAAAGATCATCGCGACCCATTCAAAACGCCGGCGCCGCGTCGAGTTTCTCGATTTCATGAACAGCGTCACCGCGGCTTTTCCGAACCGCAAGCTTCACGTCATCCTCGACAACCTCAACACCCATAAAAAGAACGAGGACTGGCTCAAGGCCCACCCCAACGTGCAATTTCATTTCACGCCGACAAGTGCGTCATGGCTCAATCAGGTCGAAGTATGGTTTTCCATCTTGCAGGGGCAGTCGCTCAGCGGCACCTCCTTCACGAGCCTCAAGCAGCTTCAGGAACACATCGATGCCTACGTCAACGCATACAACGACAGAGCCGAGCCCTTCGTCTGGACCAAGAAAAAGGTCCGTCAACGCCGTTTCAAAGGCCGCCGTATCACTCAGCTCTGATTCCGGGTACTAGGGACGGTGCCATCTGGAGCATGTCTCTGGTCGTCTATCTCGAGCCGCGCTGCTACAAGTTCATACGATCACAGCGTTTATACGTCTCAAGATCGCCCGAGTGCCACATTGCGCCGCACACGTTCGAGAGCCACAGGACGTAAGCCTGCGTGCGAGAGAAAAAGCAAGCCTCCAGCTAAACTCGAGACGCAAGGGTATTGCCGCCATTGTCCATCAACGCCGTTTTCCCGCGCGGGGTGCTTGCAACGTCTATTGCTTCACCTAACCCAACCCGCTAGCTGACACCGGACAAGCTTCGCCGAACATCGCAAGTTTGCGCCGGCAGTTAGCTCGTCGTATCGAAGCATGGATTTCGCATTCGGTCGGCAAGAACCTCTGGATGATCCCGTATAGCGGTGCCGCGGCGGTTAAGTGCCTGGCGGTCGCCTGGTTGCGCGAGCCGCCGAGATGGTTCTAATAGATCATATACGCCAGCCGGCCGAATCGGCTTCCAGCCGTCGAGGGCATCCACCGCGATTCAAAGTCGCTTTCATGTGGCCCGTCCAGAAGCGCTCGTTGGCTCAGAGGGCAGGGCCGTCAACAGGCCGAGCAGGCTGCCAGTGAAGCCTTCGAAGCAGGGTAGAAGCGATCGCCCGTTCCAGCGGCTTGGAGAATCTTAAACAATTATTGAATGTTGATTGCTGCTCCATGTACGTGCGCTCACCGACTTTGCCGCCGCCAGCCATCTACGCGCAGCCGGCACCATCCTCCATCCGATCGCCCCAGTTCTCAGCCTCTGGGCCGGCACCGGTGGGCAAAGCGACAGCACACGGACGCGCGCTTTACAGCCTATGGGCTCTGGCCGTATCGCGTTCACTGCCTCCTTTGCTGCCACGTTACCAAATGAGGTAGGTATCGCGTGTTGGCAATTGTGGTACCTTGTAGGGGATGATCGAAATGAGCGGCGAACAACTTAGTACGTTATAAGCCCTTCAAGCTAGGAGATCTCGAATGGCACCGAATGCAAGCGAAGACGAGAAACGCGAGCGGCGGCCACATGTCGGGCACGACCCGGCTCTGATATCTGGCGCTTCCGCCGATGGCGCTGGGAAATCTACGACAGCCGCATCGCCTATTCCATTTACTTTTCGGGAATGGCAGAGCTCGATTGAAGCGACAAGCAACCTGTTCGCTGCGGCCCTGAAGGACGGACTAGGTTTGGCGGCTTCCTCCCTGCACGATCAGGCCACCTTTCTGAAGGATATCGCGGACTCCAAAACTTCCTCGGAGCTGTTGCGGTGTCACCTGGATTTTCTGGAGAAATTCTGGTCGAGGTCGTTCAGCGCCGGCTCGAAGATATTGGATCATCTCAAGCCACAGCCATCACCCGCGGGAAGGCAGGCGCTTCACTGAGCTTGCGATAAGAGCCCGATCGCAGCTACTTCCTCCAGAGCCGAGGGCATATGTCGCCCACTGACGAGGGTGTGGGTCGCTTTAGTGGCTTCAGCTCACCCGCCAAATCCCACGATTGCTCTGAACTCAAGATGCCGCGAGTTATCTAAGATTCGTTTGCCATAGATACCTCTCTTTTTGTCGAATAGAGCTTTTCTTAGGCGGAGGCAGGCAACCGCTGTCCGCTCAAGGGGGCGCAGATCCGGTTGGCGGCCGATGCCGGGATGAGTGATGACGTGATCGCCACAAGCCTGGGCGTCGGCCACTTGGCGGTCTCCCACCCTTCGACGTTTTTGTCGAAGGCAACCTGGCGGAGAACCAGAGCGAAGAGCCGCCTACCGGGCAGAGCGCGAACTCAACGACAAGGAAGAGGCCCTTCTGGTGGCCACCGCCTGCGGCCCTCCGGCAGGCCGGGCGCTGGACACCGGAGCTGCTAGCTGGCGAATGCTCAGGCTGACGTGGTACCAAGCGTGCCGCCGGAACGTCGTTCTCACGCTTGACTGCAACTTGCCCACACGGGCCGCTTTCGTTTTGGGAATTGCCGGGTCTCGTCAGCTTTCAGTAAGCCAGCCCGGATACAGAGCCGTTGTGGTTAACGGGACGTGGCAGGGACAGCGCTATCTATCCAGAACGGTCAGCGCCGAGTCACGCTTTCCGCTAAACTCAACGGCAGCGCGGAGCGGCAGGGATAGTGCCTTTATCCAGCCCCCCAGGTCGGTAGGCGCCAGGCCGCGCCCGCGCTGTTTCCTGTCGCTGACCTTCTGTAGTCGGCTTTAAGCGTTCAGGGGGTGGAACATGGACGGCTTCAACTCAACATCCTCGCCTTATGCGCCGCAAGTGCGGCGCAACCAGCCGCTGCCAAGTTTGTCTCTTTATGTGCCCCCGAGCTGGCAGCAGGGAGATCCGTGGGCGCCGGAAGACCTCAAGTTGCGAATGGGTTTGCACAAGCTTCTGCCCCATCCGGATCTGAGCCAAATAAAAGTCTTACTCTCGGGGACGTGAACTAAACAGCCGGTATCGGGCCGCCAGGCTCGGAACACGAGATTTTTCTCCGCAGAAACTGAACTAGCTCCCGATTGAAGTCAGCCAAGGCGGCGAGTCGCCCGCGCTGCCTGCGATCCGAGTCGATCGTTAATAAGCCGAATTGGGCTGAACTGGACAGTTGAGCGTTGGCCAGAGTGAGAGCAGGAAGAGGGACAAAAGGTCTCTGAGCCAAGCCAGGACACGGCGGAGGTTGTGGCCAACGGCCGAGAGGAGAACGTTAGCGGCATCTCCGGCGCGGCCTTTGAGATAGCAGCGGCCAAGGTGACCTTCGTTCTTCATGTGTCCGATGATGGGCTCGATGGCGGAACGGCGGCGTAGCTCGCGCTTGATGACGCCGAAGACGCCGCGCTTCTGGCCCGAGATGAAGACGCGGCGGGGATTTTGTGTGTCGTGGCCGCGATATCCCTTGTCGACATAGGCCCGTTCGATCGGGCAGCCGGTGAGGCTCTCGGTGCGCTCGATGACGTTGCGAAGGGTGTGACCGTCGTAGGGGTTGTCCGGCAGCGAGCAGGCGTGGAGCACGAACAAGCCGCCCGGAGCTCTTTGGTTGTTGGTGACGATGGAGGC
Organism: Bradyrhizobium sp. USDA 327; assembly: GCF_041262065.1. Classification (NCBI taxonomy): domain Bacteria; kingdom Pseudomonadati; phylum Pseudomonadota; class Alphaproteobacteria; order Hyphomicrobiales; family Nitrobacteraceae; genus Bradyrhizobium; species Bradyrhizobium sp. USDA 327. Next base: position 231,620 of record NZ_JBGCCW010000001.1, read on the forward strand.
CTTCACGCAGAACTCATAGGGCGCGGCGGCCTTGCCCTTGCCGATGCACTCGACCTCCGGAGCATGGAAGGAATACAACTTCCAGCCGCGCTGGCGCTGCTGCTGCGAGCCGATCTGGGTGGCTCGGCTCAGCGGCAGGGCGAATGCCCCCTCCAATGCGGCCTGGCCCTCGGTCTTGCGGCGAATGTCGCGGATGATCCGGCCCAGCCGGCTGCGCAGGATGCGCAGCTGTCGCTGATGCCGGTTGAATTGTTTGGCATGAGCGTAGCGGCCCGCCATCATCGCCGCGCTTTTGGCCACGCGAACATAGGATTGCCGGAGCCTGACCCCGTGCTTCCTCGCCAGGCGGTTCAACCCGCGGATCGCTGCATGCAGCAGCTTGGCGTCGGTCGGGAAGCTGATGGCCTTCGGTTGGACGGTCGTGTCGACCGTGACCCGCTTGAGGTCCTGGCTGCGCAACGCACCGCTCGCGTGCGCCACGCGAAGGCTCTCGGCCAACAACCGCTCCAGCTTGTCGCCGAGCCGCTTGCGCCAGTGGCTCAGGTCTGAGCGCTCATGCGGGAAAACGTGCTGGAAAAACTCTTCGCCGGTGAAGAACTGGAAGTACGGATCGTGGACCCAGCGCTCGCACACCCCCTCGTAGATGTGCTTGAGCAGCAGCAATCCGATCATGAAGCGGGTCGCGATACCCGGCCTGCCGTTGTCGCTGTAGAGCGGCGCGATCTCGCCGTCGATCCAGTCCCAATCGACCCTGCCGGCGAGCAGAACCAGCTCGTGTCGCATGTTGATGATCTGGTCCAGCCGGGACCGGAACAGATCGTTCGAGCCTGTCGTCCTGTGCTTCTTTGGTCGCATCGGTCCCTCCGATGCAGCACAGAATCACGGTTCGCAGCGGCAGGGAAATCCAAAATCGAAATTGCAGGTTTTTGCTGTGAAGCCCCAATCCCCTGCAATCTCAAATGCCGCCGCAACCGGAAAACAGACTCTCAATCAAGTGCTTGGAGGCTTGTTCACGGACAACATCCGAAGCTGATCGCCGAGACACGTGAGGCGACTACCAGTCCTGGGGCGAGAGCTTCGTCGCCCTGGCCGAGGGTCTGCAGAACGCGCTGTGGTCGCTCGGCGGGCCAGCGCGTAAGCATCGCACCGGGCCAAGGCGCGAGCCCGTATCAGAGTCCCGTGAATGGTGTCGTAGTTCAGGTATCCCTGCAACACGCGGCGGAGCCACGCGCCGGTATCAACGATGAACGCCTGGCGGCGGTTCGTTACGCCGTGTCGTATCGTGCCATCCTGGCATTGCGGGAGTCGATTGTCACCCGTCGGATTGTGATGCGCGTTTCGCGGGATCGTGAGCGCGGATTTCAGGGGATCGTGAGCAACGATTTCGCAGGATCGTGAGCAAGGCTTTCGGAGCCTTGCAGCGCTTCGGCCGACAACTCAACCGGCTTAGGGATGACCTCGTGGTTAACGAGGAAGTCCAATGCCTACCCAGAGATTGTCGATGCGCCGGATCAAGGAAGTCCTTCGGTTAAAACATTTTCAAGGCCTGCCAGAGCGGGCCATCGCGCGGAGCGTGGGCGTCAGCAACGGCGTTGTGCACAGCTACCTGAGCCGCGCCCGCTCTGCTGGGTTGAGCTGGCCGCTTCCGGAGGGAATGACCGATGAAGACCTGGAGCTTTTGCTTTTCCCGGCCCCACGACCAGCGTCTCAGAGCCCGCAGCGGCCGGTGCCCGACTGGAGCTACATCGATAAAGAGCTCCGCCGGCGCAACGTAACCCGTCGCCTGCTCTGGGAGGAGTATCGCGCCGTTAATCCCGACGGTTTCGGGTACACGTGGTTCTGCACTACCTACGAGGCCTGGAAGGGGCGGGTCCGACCTTCGATGCGGCAGATTCATCTGGGCGGCGAGAAGGTGTTCGTGGATTTCGCCGGCGACACCATCGACATCGTCGATCCCCTGACCGGGGAAGTGCAGCCGATGAAGCTGTTCGTCGCGGCGATGGGCGCTTCGAACTACACCTACGCCGAGGCCTGCCCCAGCGAGAGCTTGGCCGACTGGATCCGGGCCCACGTCAACTTGTTCACGTTTTTGAGCGGAACGCCGACGTTCGTGGTCTGCGACAACCTCAAAGCCGCCGTCAGCAACCCCGACCGCTACGATCCCGGCCTCAATCGCACTTATGCCGAGATGGCGAGCCATTACGGCACGGCCATTCTCGCCGCACGGCCGCGGCGCCCAAAAGACAAGGCGAAGGTCGAGGTCGCGGTGCAAATCGCCCAGCGCTGGATTCTGGCCCGGCTGCGCAATCAGCGCTTCTTTTCCCGGGCCGAGCTCAACGCCGCCATCAAGACACTCGTCGACGAACTCAATGCTCGTCAAATGCGTGGCTTCGGCTCAAGCCGCGCCGAACTGTTTGCCGAACTCGACAAACCCAAGCTAACCCCGCTGCCAGATCAGCCTTATGCCTTCGCACGCTGGAAGCGCTGCCGCCTCGCTCCCGATTATCATGTCGAGGTCGACGGCCATTGGTACTCCGCGCCGTATCGTCTGATTGGCGAGCTGGTCGATGCCCGTATCGACGATCGGACGGTCGAGATCTTCCACAAGGGCCAGCGGATCGCCAGCCATGCCCGCGCGCCCAACCGACGCGGACACACCACCATCGCCGACCACATGCCCAGCGCCCATCGCCGCTACGGCGAATGGACCCCCGCCGCGGTGATCGCCGCCGGCGAGCGGATCGGTCCTTCGACAGCAGCGTTTTTCCAGGCCGTGATCGACGCCCGGCCCCATCCAGAACAAGGCTTTCGAACCTGCCTTGGCATTCTGGCGCTCGTCAAAAGCTACGGCGCCGACTGACCGGAATGGCCAAGGCCTTCGAGGAGCAGCGCCGATCGCCCGATCTCGAAGCCCTGCCGTTCGAAGATCGCATCGGCCTGTTGGTCGACCGCGAAGCCGCCGAACGCGACACCAGGCGGCTCACCACGCGCCTCAAGATCGCCGCACTGCGCCAGACTGCTTGCGTCGAGGACGTCGATCTGCGCACCCCGCGGGGCATCGACCGCGCCGTTTTCGCCAAACTCGTCGAAGGTCGCTGGATCGATCGCCACGAGAATTTGCTCGTCACCGGGGCAACCGGCCTGGGCAAAAGTTGGTTAGCCTGCGCGCTCGGCCACAAGGCCTGCCGCGACAACCGATCAGTCCTCTATCATCGCGTTCCAAGGCTGTTCGAGGCGCTCGCGCTCGCGCGCGGAGACGGACGCTACGCCCGGCTCCTCAAAAGCCTCGGCCGCGCTCAGCTTCTGATTTTGGATGATTGGGGACTATCGGTGCTCACCGCCGCGGAACGCCGCGATCTGCTCGAAATCCTCGAGGACCGACATGGCCGCGCATCCACCATCGTCACAAGTCAGCTCCCCGTGGACACCTGGCATGGAGCCATTGGGGACCCCACGGTCGCCGACGCCATTCTCGATCGCCTCGTCCACAACGCCCACCGCCTCCAGCTCACCGGAGAAAGCATGCGAAAACGCAGCGCCAAAACCATCACCCTTGACGGCAACCAGAACACTGACTCTATCTCCCATCGGCCGTAGCGGGCTGCTCACGATCGTCTGAATTCAGTGCTCACGATCGCGCGAAATCGATGCTCACGATCCGTGAAATCCGCATTGTGAAGTGCGGATTTCGTTGGGTGCACCGCGCAGATGTGCGTGAACCCGAGGAAGTCGAACGTCTTCGGGCGGCGTTGCCCCGGCGCGAGAGGCGCTCGGCCGCGTACCGTCCAAATTTCAGAATCCGGGTCTTCTCCTCATTTAGCGAAAGACCGAACTCCGCTATTCGCTCACGCAGGGCGTCGAGAAGGCGTAGGACCTCGGTTTTATTTCGAAGCCCATAAGACTGCCGCCGGCATAGCTGCCGCTGCTTCTCCACTCGTGGGTCCAGAGGTCGAAGACGTGATGCACATTCATATTTACGAAGAGCGGCGGGAGCACCGCCCGTTGCCGCGTACTTACTCGTGCTACGGGCTTCGATCTGAATTTTCATTGCACGCAAGGAACTCGCAACTGACGGCATTTCTGATTCTAGAGTGGCCAAGTTCAGAAACATGGCGAAGAAGCCCGCGCACTACATCGCACAGGCGAATCGAAAAAGATTCGGGATTAGCGGGATGAAGGAGATCGTCACGTGACAACGCCAGCGGTCAGCCGCTTGCGTATCAAATCAATCGCAAGAGCCGGAGGTCTGACGGAAGATGAGTTCCTGCCCGCCGCCGTGCATTGCCCGTCAGTAGCGGATCCGGCGCTGCAAGGAAGGCGCCGCGCTTTGGCAGGGGAGCGGAGCTGGTCGGCGACGCAGCGCCATTACGCCCGCGCGTCCTCGGCATCGTCCTGGGCGCACACCGTGGCGATGAAGGCGGAGACGAGGCGCCGTGCGCTCTTGCCGGCACGTGCCAGCGCATTGCGCATGAAGTGGACGCGGCAGCGCTAGTGGCGTTGAGAACTTCGCCGACCGTGGCCGTGATCCCTCATGAGTATCGGAGACGACGAGCCCGTAGCCCCGCAGGCCGCGGCGGACGAGCTTGCGCAGGAGCGCGGCCCAGAACGTCTCGGCTTCGGATGGGCCGACGTCAATGCCGAGCGCCTCACGCCGGCCGTCGCTGTTAACTCGACGCGATGGTCACCGCGACCGAGACGATGCGCCCCTGCTGACGCAGCTTCACGTACGTGGCCGATCCACAGATAGGGCCGATCGCCCTAGAGCGGGCGGTTGAGGAAGGCCTTCACGTTGTCGCCGATCTCACTGCACATGCCGCGCCGGTCATGCCTTCGACCACCAGCGCCATCAGCCGGAGGCCGAGTGTGTTCCCTAGTCACGAAGGCAGCATGAGCATCGTCGTTATGCGAGACGATGCCGCTCCGTCGGGGTCGATGGCCGCATCACGCATGGAAGGCAATCATCGGAACATGAGAGGCCCGATCGGGTCCACTGGATTGGTCTCCAGTGGGGGACAGCGGCGAGGCACTGCCAGAGCCGCGGTCCGAGCTGAGGTCGGGAGTCGGACTGGTCCATAGTACCTGTGAAGTCGTCGAAGGAAACGAGACGTATGGAGGGAAGGGGCCAGCCCGAGGGGAGCCCGCGCGAGAAGGCCAGGGTCCGGACACAGAGCCGGGTTGCCTTGCCGCCGAACCTCGATCGGGTGAACGCGGCGGCCAAGCGGGCTGCCCAAACCCGGTTCACGGCCTTGCTGCACCACATCGACGAGGACGCTCTGCTTCGGGCGTTTCGACGACAAAAGCGGCAGGCCAGCGCGGGGGTCGATGGGGTAACGATGGCGAAGTACGAAGAGGGGCTCACGGATAACATCCGCGACCTCTGCGGACGGGTCCACACTGGTCGCTACCGGCCACAGCCGGTGCGGCGAGTCTACATCCCCAAAGCCGATGGCGGTAAGCGGCCTCTCGGTGTGCCGGCGCTCGAGGACAAGATCGTCCAAAGCGCGGTGGCCGAGGTGTTGAGCGCCGTCTATGAGGCCGACTTCCTTGGGTTCTCCTACGGCTTCCGGTCGGGGCGGAATCCTCATATGGCGCTTGATGCCTTGCATACGGCGATCATGAGCCAGCGTGTGAACTGGGTGCTCGATGCCGACATACGCAGCTTCTTCGACTCGGTCGACCACGAGTGGCTGTTGCGGATGGTGGCGCACAGGATCGCCGATCCTCGCATCCTACGGCTCCTCGAGCTGTGGCTGCGGGCCGGTGTTCTTGAGAGCGGCGAGAAGCGAGAGACGGACAGGGGCACGCCGCAAGGGGCAGGCATCAGCCCGCTCCTTGCCAACATCTTCCTGCACTACATCCTCGATCTCTGGGCCCACCAATGGCGTCGTCGTCATGCCCGCGGTCGCGTCGTGACCGTGCGCTATGCGGACGACTTCGTCATGGGCTTCGAGAGCAAGGCAGATGCGCAGGAAATGCTCTTGGCCCTCAAGGTGCGGCTGGCCAGCTTTGGCCTGATGCTTCATGAGGGCAAGACGCGGCTGATCGAGTTTGGCCGGTTCGCGGCCGTCTCGCGTCAGCGGCGCGGCGAGCGGCGACCAGAGACCTTCGCCTTCCTCGGCTTCACCCACTACTGCGGGCGGACCCGAGATGGCCGGTTCATCGTGAAGCACAAGACGGAAGGGAAACGCCTGACGCGCAAGCTGACGGCGTTGCGCCAGGACGCCTGGCGGCTCATGCACGCGCCACTGGCCACGCAGCACGAGCGGTTCGCCGCCGCACTGCGCGGGCACTACGGCTACTATGGCAGGCCGCACAATTATCCAGCGCTCAACGGCTTCTACCGCGAAGTGCGTCGGATCTGGCTACGTTGTCTGAGACGACGCAGCCAGAAAAGTCGGCGCATGGGCTGGTCGGAGTTCGACACCCTGACGGCACGCTTCCCTCTGCCCGTTCCACGCATCACTCGCACTTGGGCGCAGGCGCGGATATGACGCGGGTTACCCTCGGGAAGAGCCGGGTGCGGGAAATCCGCCCGCCCGGATCTGTGAGGGCGAAAGCCAAATGGCTGAGCTACTCGACCGCGCCTCTCTTGCTCTGCAGAGTGCGGTGCTGCCGAATGCTTACTTGATCGATAGCTGCTTGAGATCATGGTGGCACTGGAAAGGTCGGATTTGCTCACCGCCCGGCATCGTTGAAGCGTGCTTCTAAGATCTCCGGAAGGAGGATCAGACGTGGTTTTAGGTCCGCCTGAACAGCTGTCCGAGGTGCCGACGAGCCCCTCATTCAGCCAAATTGTGGCTGATGGAAGAGAAGAACGCGGCTTCCCGGTAGGCTCTCTGCCGTGTAGAGCTGACCGTGGATAAAAAAAGCGGTCATTGGGACGTCCCGGCTCGGCAGAAGGCCTAGATTCTGCAATATGTCGATCACGGCGGGCGAAGCCTCTTGGGAGGCGTGCGTCCAGCCGTCGCCCAAGAACTCTCCCAGTTCAGGCACTTGCGGGACTGGCTGATGGCCTGATGCAGGTGCGGCAGACGGCAGAGGAAGGTTCGGCGCCAGCGCCGAGGGAGCGTCCCTACTCCATTCGAACGGAGCCGCCGAATCAAGCCCTGGCGCAAGACCGCCGTAGATATCTGAGGAAGTCCTCAGTGCCGCAGGCCTAGCTTCGCCCGGCAAAGCGGGCCGAGGGTGATGAATGAGCTGAACGTCCTTGGGCCCTTCCGGTCCCAAGATGGCCGTGTAGCGTTCGCCGCCGATCTCAAAGTTCATGATTGGATGTTCCACAACAGGCAAGAAGTCCCACTCGCCTAACTTGGACAGCATCTCGTCGGGGGCCGGCTGGGTGCGATGGGAAAAATTCTTGGGAACGGCGAAAGAAACATCAAACGTATCGCCGACAGCGGGCGACAGCAGATGGACGAGCTGAACATCGTTGAGCCCTCCCGGTCCCAAGACGGCCATATAGCGCTCACCTCGAATGTCGTAGGCCTTTACCCGCTGTGCTGCATCCGGCAAGAGGCCCCAGCGGCGAAGCCTGTGCATCATATTCGGCGCGGCCTGAGTCCCGTGGGAGAAATGTTCGGGAACGCTCAAAGACGCATCAAAGGCTTCGCCGGCTGCTGCGATCGTCTGCTCAAGGGTGGTCTGCGCCGCAGCGCCTTCGTTCATCATCTGTCCAGAGTGGTCTTCAGAGGCGAAATCGGGCTGCCGCAAGCTCGGATGCCAAGCAGGGGCATCGAAAGGCGCTTCTTGAGCAACACTCTGCGCTGGCGAGGGAACGGTTGGACTCATCGTTGGCCAAGGCATCAGCGCATCGAAGGTCGGCGTTGGCAAAAGGTTCTCGCGGTCCGCTGCATCGAAAAGCGCGTCCTGAGGGACACTTTGCACCGGCGAGTGGATGATTGAACTCATCATTGGACCAGGCACCAGTGCATCGAAGGTCAGCGCGCGAAAGAGGTTCTCGCGACCCTCGGCATGGAAAAGCGCGTCCCGAGGGACACGTTGCACCGGCGAGGGAATGGTTGGACTCATCGTTGGCCAAGGTACCGGCGCATTGGAGGTCGCCGCCGACAAAAGGTTCGCACGATCCGCGGCATCGAAAAGCGCCTCCTGATCGACACTTTGCACCGGCGAGTGAACCATTGAACTGACCGTTGGCCCAAGCATGGTCGCCGGCAAGAAGCTCTCGGCTTCTGCAGCATCGAAAAGCACGTCCTGGGCGACACTTTCCGTAGGCGAATGGACGGCCAACCCCACTCCATGCCAGACCTGCGGAGCATTGAACCCCGGCGGCCGTGAGCTGCGCTCATCTGCATCGTCCCCAATCGGCTGCTCATCGGCCGGCATAGCTGAGGGGGTGGACGGCTGGATGACCTGGCGCGAACTGCCTCCTTCTCCGCCTAAATTGGTCTGCAGGGTAATGGCGCGATAGTCCCGAAGGCCATTCAAGGCGGAGATGAGCATCTTGTCCTTCGGGAACAACCTATCCGCGTGTCCGAGCAGTTTATCATCACTGAGGTCGGCAATGGACAAGGGTCGGAGCGCTACCGCCAACTTCCGCAGTCCGCTCGCATAGCTCTCGGCCGTTTTCCTGCCGATCTGTCGACCAAAACCTGCCTCGGCGGCATCCCTGATAAGACCCTCATCTTCCCTGGAAGGACGATAATGTGTTGAGAGGGGGCGAGCGTTGGCGTCGGGCTCGCGGTACCGACTGATCATTAACAATGCTGGCGCGATGACCCTGTCGTTTGGCAGCAGCTTCCTAGCGTTAGCGAGTAAGGCATCGTCATCGAGCCCAGCAATTGATTTGCCGGACTTCTTCAGCCCCTCGGCGAATTTGCGAAGCCGACGATCATAAATTTTGACGGTGGTCTCACTCGGCGGCGGCCCTCCATTGAGAGCAGCGGCCGATGCCGCCTGGATGAGGTGATCGTCTTCCTCAGTGACATCATGAAGCGCCGCGTGCGGATATACAGGGCCCGCCTCTCGCACGCCTGCCAGGTGCTGCTCAAACGCCACATGCTTTTGATCCGGCTGTTCCACGGCGGCATCCGACGCAGCGGACGCCTTATCGGCTGGGTTGATCGTGTTGAATCGGTCCATGTTCAGTCCGCAGGGCTCGCTCTCTCGCTATTTCGCTACTCACGTTTGCTTTCCAAAACCTGACATCGCCAAGCGGAAAGGTAGAATGAAAGGATAAATGATGGCTCGCAATTGCCTTCTCTGCGCCTTGCAGCATCGCTCGTGCGCCTGAGCGCCAGGTGCTGCACAGTAGGTTCCGACAAGCGCTTAAAGCGCCTATCGGAGCGGCTGCACATTCTGTGTTGTTGGTCCCGCTGCGTCCGGCGCTGTCGTGCTTGCTCCATCTTCTCCGTTGCCCTTGTTGCGCGCTGCGAGAGTAGAGTGACTAGCAAGAGGAGCGGCGGCGCGATCGCCATTTACCGTGCTGACAGACCGATTATCAACCAGGTCGAGCGGATCGTTCACCATCACTCCCAGGTTGTTTTTGGTCGAGCAACCAAGAGTCGGTTCGAACGAATTGTCGTCCACTGCTGGTCCTGCGATCAAAAGCGACGGACAGTTCGGAAGATGCGCTTCAAACGTAATCGCCTCGATCCTGACGGCGGAACGGCCCGATAAATTGAGGGGAGAAGCGGACAGCCGGATGTTAGAGGGAACAACCCCCATGGCGCGTGCTTCGTGCGCCACCTGCGCAATGAGCTTATGGGAGCCGCTGACATCCACATGGAGCGCATCCCGCCGGCCACCACTTGCGTCGGCGATAAAATTACGCAGCTGAAGCTTTTCGAGGGCATGGAGGCTCTGCAGAAGCAAGACACGCTTTTTCTGTTCGACCTGGACTCCTTGTTCGGCAGGATTGGGATGGATCGACGCAGTATTTGCGCAGCCCCCCAATATTGCGGCAAGGACAATCGAATGGGACAAATATCGCATGTTCATATGTCGATCCTCATTCGATGATAAAGCCGGCGTTGCCCGTCAGTCCCGGTGCGCTCGCGCGCGGCGCATCGCGGCCTTGAGGCGGCCGTGCCACCGTGTTCGTCAAGATGCGGCCTGCATCTGATGGCGGTGCGATGCGGTTGGTCGGAATACTTATCTGGCTTGGATTTGATCCCGGCCGTACGATGTAAGGTGTAACAACGATAACTAGCTCGGTTTCGCGTTTTTGAAACGATGAAGAGCGAAAAAGCGCACCAAGGATCGGTACGTCGCCGAGCCAGGGAAACTCGCCGATATCAGTGTTGAAGTTGCGCCTGATGAGGCCGCCGATTGCAAAGCTCTGGCCGCTGGCGAGCTCGACCACGGTGCTCGCCCGCCGCGTCGAGAGGGCAGGAACCGCCATACCATTGATCTTGACTTCGCCTTCGGTCGATAGTTCGCTGACTTCGGGCTTCACACGGACAATGATCTGGTTGTTGCTGAGCACTGTCGGGACGAATTCCAAGCTCACGCCGAACTGCCGGAATTGGACCGAAACCTGCCTGTTGTCCTGCATGACTGGGATCGGAAACTCGCCGCCGGCGAGGAAGCTTGCGGCTTCGCCGGACATTGCCGTCAGGTTCGGCTCAGCCAGGATTGAGGCGAGGTGCTCACTGGCGAGAGCGTCGAGAACAGCGCTGAGGTTGATATTGCCGGTGCTAAACCCGATCCCAATCGTGCCGCCGCCGCCAGCCCTGCCGGACCCTCCCGGTTTGCCGGTGGCAAGGAAAGCGCCGTTTGGGCCCGAGGCGGTGAAGTTGATGTTGAGATCCTTGACGGCGGTGCGGGAGACTTCTGCTACGCGCACGCTGAGATTTACCTGCAGTGAGCCGGCGACCTGGATCTTGTTGACGACCGGGGCGCCCGCGCCAACAAATTGCTCAGTGACCTTCCTCGCAGCCTCAACGACATCGGCATTGGGCGCTATACCGCTAAGGATCGCCCCGCGCGGGGTATAGCTGACCTGAATTGGATAGTCGCCGACCTCGGCCTTGAGCGCGGCCCGTAGATCCTCGAGTGGTTGGGTTACGACAATACGCAGCTCGGCAAGAGCCTCGCCGTTTTCGTTGAGGGCGAACAGGCTCGTCCGCCCGGACTTTTTGCCGAACACGAAAATTGTACTGCTCGACGGAGCTTGATAATCGGCAATTGCAGGGTCGGCGACAAAAATGGTCGCCGCCGGTGCGCTCAAATGCACCGTCTTTCCCTGTGACGAGGTAATATTGAGCGTGCCCGTGGTGCTGCCGGGTGCCGCACGTGGCATCTCTCCTTTGCCGTCCCGCTTGGTCTCGGCTGAGGCCGCAAGCGGAAACAGCAAAGCAAATCCGCATAGGAGGTAGCAGAGACGATTGAGAGCGGCAGAGCGTTGTGGGTTGGTGATCGCAGGCGGCTGGGTAGCGCCGGCGGCATTATTAAGGACCTTCAAGCGATTGTTGCCTTTAAGTGACGCTGCTAGGCAGCCGATGCTGTGCCAACGAGTTCAAGAGTGTAACCGACGCCGCGCGCGGTCTTGATTCTGAGCGTCGCACCCGCCTGGTTCAAATGCGCGCGTAAGCGATAAATCCCGACTTCCAGCGCATTGGTCGAAACCTCGTCATCGAACGCGTACAAGCTATCTTCCAGCGAAGCGCGCGGCACAGTGCGGCCGGCGCGATTGAGCAGATGCTCGAGAATGCACACCTCACGCCGAGCAATCCTCAGGATCCGGCCACCCACCGAGACTTGTCTGGCGATCGGATCGAAATGCAGATTCCCGAATGTCACGACCGGCGCCGTCATTTGCGTTGACCTTCGCAAAATGGCCCGCATGCGAGCGATGAGTTCGTCGATCGACACAGGCTTGGGCAGGAAATCATCCGCTCCCGCATTGAAGGTCGCGATCCGGCGGCTGAGATCATTGAGACTGCTCATCATCATTGCCGGCATTGATCGTCCTTCGCGCCGCAACTGCTTCAACCAGTCCAAACTATCCCCATCCGGCAAGACGGACTCCAGCAGTACGAGGTGGTAGTTTGCGCAATCCAGCGCGGCTGACGCCTCATCCAGCGTGGGCGTCACGTCCACCGCGAACCCGCAATTCACGAGCGTTGCCTTCACAGCGCGGCCAAAGTCCGCATGATGATCAACCAGGAGAATTCGCATCCATCGCCTCTCGCCCGTCCTCGGCAAGACTTGAGCGTGTTAGGGTTGACCAAGAGATCCGGCGACTGGATGCTGCCGGTCTGGCATGAATTCGAAAAGCCGTAGACGACCCGCAAGAGCTTGTTGGCAGGCGACCGATGCATGCGCATCCATTGACATCGGATATGTGACGGCTCGCGGCGGGTCGCCTGGGCGGGCGGCGCAGCTCAACATATCCGTTATGTTGGCAAGAGCTCTGCGATGACTTACGGGGTTGAGAGCCCTGGCGGCGCACTGATGCATCTGTGGGCGGCACATAGCAATGCCTGCATGCGCTGCGCGAATGCTAGCGGTAGTGATCGCGCGAGACTGCCCCAGCGAAAGCAAGGCACGGGCGAGATCAGCTGTATTTGTCGTCGAACAGGCTTGCGAAACCGACATTGAATACTTCCCAGTTCGTCTTGATCCGCGGTCAGTCTTGCGAGGCTGTTGGCCGTAGTGCCGTCAAGTCGCGGCATTGCAAGTGTTCCGCGCTAAAGACACTTCGCGCGCTATGTGCCGGCCAATGGGGCGTAAAAGGCCGAGATGCGACGAAACGATCAACGCGTCCTTCGGGACAGACGTCCTCTCGTTTGCCGGCGTTATCCAAGTAAGATGTCAACCGTTCCAATGCTCGGTCGCTTCCGAGGCGTTCTCCGTCCCAACTGAGCTAGTGCTGCCAATGAAGGACAAATTACGTGCGGCATTGCTGTCGTGCCTTGTCTGAGGCGGCGACGCCGGCTCCATGTCGTCGGATCGGGTGCACGGCTCAGGAACTCTGCCTTTCGTCGGCATAGGCGAAACAAAGACTGCCCGCGTTGTTCTCGCGCGCTGGATCCAGGTCTGCCTGCGAAGACGGCGCTTCGCCCAGCCCTCACAGAGCAGATGAACGATGCAAGCTCTAAAAAGGAGGAGTTGGGTAGTGTGATCAACCGAATCGGCCGAGCATTGAGTTTTTGAGACGTTCGCAATTGTTGGTACCCGTCAGGAAGAGTTCACACGAGCGGACTGTGTCGCGAGACTGTCGGAAATCCTACAATCTGACGCGAGGTGAGATTCAAGTGCAATTGAATGCTCTTTGTCGGGGTGCCTTCAGTTTGGAATCGTTGTGAGGCAACGGCGACACAGTTCGACCATGCCGTCGAACTGCGCGCGGCGGTCCGTCTCGCTGTGTACAAAGCCGTGAGCATTCGTCCGTCCAATTAAACGTCTCGCAGAAGCGCTATTGAGTGCAGAAGAGGCAGGCGCTCTTGGCAAGCGGGGTAAGCCATGACACCAGGAGCGGGGCGATCCGATCCGCCTCATGCGTGTCAATTTAGCGGGGAGACCGTGGCGAGAGGTGGACGTCCACTTGATGAACAGGAAGCAACGTTCGAGGTGAAGACTGTCGATCGCTCGAGCCAAGTTGTTCGGCAAGGGATTGAGGAGAGAATCGATTGCCAGACGTCATCTTGAATGCGGCCTCCTTATATTGCGATCGACTATGAGCCTCTTAGGCGCGCTCCGCAAAATCGATTGTTTTGATGGAACGCATCCAGGTGACGGATCGGCTGTCTTGTAACAGCGCGGCTTATCGCGGGGAGCGAATGCCCGATGCGATCGCGGCCGAAACACCTGTTGCTTGACCGCGCGGCCAATTTCAGACCGAGTACAGAGAGGGACGCAGCGCGTTCAGCGGCGTAACTCCACCAAAGCCGCCAGCCAGCCGTGAGCTCGTATGTCGTTCGAACTCACAATGTCCAAGGCGCCGGGATGCTCCAACGAGCGCGCACAGGAGGAGGATTGTCCGACATCCTCGCGTCGCCGGAAGTGCATCTTGTCGGAGACCCAACCGCTCTGCCGCTCGACCGGCGAGTTGATCGGGCCGCCGGTCGCCGCATAAGCTTAAGCTGTTCTGCGTGTGCGGAGTTGGTACGCCGCTTCAAGGTCTTTCTTTTGGGAGTTTGGGTGCTTGAAAACCAACGAACCAGCCCAACGGTTTGGCCGAGAGACCATCTACTCATTGCTCTCGCGCTTATAGGGATTTTCTTCTCTGCCGGTGCGGTAGCTTTCCAAGTTTCCGCCCAAGAACAGGCGCTCGGTCTCTTTCGTTGGCGTTCTGCCAAGTGAGCACATCAAATCGACGTCCGCATCGATGTTGTCGTAGTCTTCAGCATTCATTCTGAGCGCAATGCTGCTCATCACGTCGTCTGGCGTCCAGACACTGTGCTTCGGAACAGTGTAGGTGTGCAGTGCGTTCGCATTGTTGGCGATCGCCCTCGCCCAATGATCGCGAGAAACGGCGAGTTTCGCCGGATCTTCGACCAACGATACGAAGGGTGATGTTGTTGTCTTGCCGCGCATATGCCAGCCAGCTTGGCGCGCCCGGTCAATAGGATACCGCTCTGGATGATCTCCAATGGAAGAATGATCCCGAGCCGTGTTGCGAACATGCAATATGGCGCTTGTGTTTTCGTCCGTATGCGGCTTGCAGTCACTATTCTGATTCTGAAAACGCCGCAGTGTGACATAAGACGACCTCACGACGTCGTCAAATACGCCGTCTCGGTCAATGCTAGGTGCGCTCGCCGGTGACCAGCGCGCCGCCTGCTGCACGGCAAGGTCGATCTCATTGCGAAGCACTTCAAGATTGGCACCTGTCAGTGTTGCTGCAAGCTGAGCGCGGGCACTGACAAATGATGGGGCTGGGCAGCTACCGGGTTCCGAGGCGGCCTCGGCTGGCGCAGACGAGGACGTGGCAGTCGCGGAATTTGCCGCTAAGCAGAGTGAAGGCGGCGTCGGGTAGGCCGAATCGAGGTCGTCTATATCCAAGTCATTCAGCTGCTGCTCGAAGCTTGCTTGATCTTCGGAATTGTGTGCCGTTGCGCTGCTCTCGGCGCCAAGCTCATCCTGTTGTCCATGGACGCGGCGCGCCTGCTGTACCACGTTGTGAACCTCAAAGGGAGTGTCCACAGCATTTCGTGGATCAACGTTCATATCTCTCTCCCTTCGAAGTGCCGGATGCCAGCCTAGATTGTTGCAGGCGCAGCTTTCGAGAAGCTGACAGACCAGAGAGGGCGCCATTTAGTTTCAGCTCTTGACGGAGTCGAATTGAGTCAGTCAGCATGGCGAACAGCCAGCCGGAAGGAAGTCGCGCGAAGCGTCGGATCAAAATCGGTGCTGCCGTTTGCCTCCTGGCATTGGTGTTCGATTGGGCTGCTATTGGATGCCTGAGATTGTTCGGATCGGCACGCCAGGACGCGCCCACCACTTCATTGTGGACGCGTGATCTAAGGCAGACAGCCCGTGCGCAGCAAGATGGACGAGCCGGTGCTTGAGGTGGCGAAAGGCGCGTTCGTAGATCGTCTACTTATGCAGAGGCGAGAACTACATTCTCTCGCTCGAGAGGCCTGTGGCGGACCAGCGCAACCGGTTTGGTTTGCTGTTTCCAAGCGGACGACGCTGGATCAAGCCGGTCTAGTCGACGCGCGGGAAGCTAAGCCACTTCCGCAAACCTAACATACGAGGTTGTGATGTCGGAATAGCCATTACAACGTCTTGCGCGTCGTTGCGACAGGCTGCTTTGTACGAGCGCGCTTGTTGTCTGGAATCAGCCAAACGCATCGCGAGCATCACGACTTGGAGGCCGCAATCGGCGGTACTTATCGAGGGAGAAGAGCATATGAAGGTTACTGGCCGAGGACTAACGATCCTGTTGTCCTTGCTTTCGGCCGCGAGCGCGCCGGCAAGAGCCGACGACCCCTCGCCGAAATACACTGAAGTACTCAGAGCCCTCCAAGCGGGGAAGAATGTGAAGCTCATCCTCGATATGACCCACTGTACCAACGCGGATGGTGGCAAACCTGCGTCGGCGACGCAGGCCGGTCTGGTCATCAATGCCTTCAGGGTGACCAGCCAGAGCGGCATCAGCTTCGCCAATGCTCATCAAACGGTCGACAGCTCCGGACATGCCGTGACCGAGTACATCCGCCATAGCCTTAGCCGCGAAGGCAAGCTGACGGTGCGAGCCTCCAAACTTGTCGTCGGGACCACCGAACTCGCGAATCAAGGCGAATTCATCTGCGAAGTGCCGGATGGCGCAAAGTTCATCTGGTAACGAAGAGCACAGAGCAGACGGGCGCTTCGTAGACTTGATCCTCCATCGTGTGGACAGCTTCGCCGGGCATGATACGGATCTTTTCGATCGTCAGGACTGCCAGACTCTTTCTAGCCGTCTTTTCGTCAGGGAAGGATCAAGTTGCCTGAACTTGTTGCTCAGCTAACTCATGAATGTCGCCGATCTCCATTCGATCTTTGAGGTGGAAGATCGGCGGCTCATGCAGTCGTCGTATGGGGCTGAGCCAATACCTCTCGGTTGAACGTCCAGATGATCTCGCTACGTCCACGCGCTGCCCGCGGCCCTCGTGAGAACATCATATTTAAGCGGATCCAGCCAGGACCGGCGTTGTTGACGCTCCCCCTCGCCGGGCAGACGGACCGGAGGATTATAGCATGAACGCTGTTTTCGACTTTTCCAAGCATCGGAAAAGGCAAATCACCCTTTCCGGAGCCTGCGTCATCAGCCTTTTGCTCCTGACTTTTTGTACGGATTCGATGCGCTGGCCGTCCGAAAGTCGTCCAGATTCCCACCCAGAAATAGTACCTCACGCTCTTCGGTTGGGGTAGCACTCACCCATGCCAGATCGGGTTCATCATTTTCGGTTCCATCCTCGAGAATACTGACGATGTCTTCCGCCGTCCAAGTTGTGACCCTCGGCACCGTGTAGGTGTGCAACTCATTCGCGTTTTCCGCGATGACTTTGGCGCCAAACTCCTTGTCGTCGTCCGGCGAAACGAGCAGTAGTGAGGCGTCCTCGGACAGTGACACAAAAGGCGAAGAATTGGTATCGCCCCTCATGTGCTCTGCCGCTGCGCGGCCCAGATCTAGTCGTTGGCCTCCCCAGATATTCCAGGGAGCTTGCTCGTAACGCAAAGCCGCCATGGAACGCAAATGGGCCATCGCGCTTTGACGGTCCAACACATGTGGCCTGCAGTGGCTGGCGTGGTTTTGAAAGCGCTGCAGCTCCGTGTATGACGATGCCAACACGTCGTCGTAAACGCGGTCACTGTCGACGCGATAGGCTGACGATCCAGTCGCTCTTGGCCATTGTGCTGATCTTTGCGCAGCGAGTTCGATGTCTCTTCTGAGTTCCGCAAGGTTAGCGCAAGTCAACGTTGCGGCAAGCTGACCGCGCGTTCTCACGAACGATGCAGCCGCGCACCGTTCGTTCTCAGGGATAGCTTGCGCTTTCTTGTTGCCGTCCGTTACCGTCGGGTTCGATCCAGCCGCGGGTGAAGCTAATGATGCGAGGATTGGCTGAGCCTCTCCAAGCCGATGCTCAAAGTCTGCTTGCGCCGTCTCTTCCTGTTGTGGATCGAGGTTATGCATCCGAGCCTCGGATGGGTTGACGTTGTCAAATGGGGCCATTCCGGTCTCCTTTTGTCGGCCTTCAATATCGTCATGCAAAAGTTGATCAGATCAGGAGCAGGAACTGAGACGGGCGCAGTTTGTATAAGATGCACCGGTCTGGTTCTCGAACGTCCGGTGTTGAGGCGTGCGGCAGGCCCCTGACCGGCAATCCAGCTCATGCTTCTCGTCCAGATATTTGTGTTCGAGTCGGGCTCCAGTCCGGATAAAGATGCTGTTATGCTAGAAAGCCTAGCTGTCGAACAGCTGACCAGACCCAATTGCTTGAAGAAAGCCCGTGGCCATTGCGTCTGTGCCGGCGAGCCTGTTGTTTATTGCGGAGCAGAGTTTTGGCGAGATGGGCCATTGTCGCTCTCCGCTTCATGGCAGTACCGTATGAAAGGTTATGGGGAAGCAGCCCGGGGGAGGGCCCGCTTACCGTAAGCTTGAGCCGCATGGGGCAGCCTGCCTGGACTAGCTTGCATCGGCTCCCCGTGAAGGACTTTGAAAAGCTCTTCAAGAAGCTGCTGGGGATACTAACGCCGGATCATGCCGCGGCCATCGGGCTCTGACCGGGCCGCGTGGCATGAAGATCCATTGTTGGGAATACTGATGCGATGGATCGCGTCGGCGCGCCGAGCGTTAGTCGCAAAACAAGCCACGGGGGTGCGACTTCGATCGGCCCAACTCGTTCTCCCATAGATGGACCCGTCGGCTCGCGGAGCAGGCCTAGCCGATCGCGAGCTTTGGCTAACCAGGAGGCCGGCGATCCGCAAGTGTCGAATTGCAATTGATCGATTGCGTGCCCGTAAGGACTGCGGCTCTTGCCCTCCTGCAACCGAAGTCGGAATTTTTGCTTTCAAGGTGGCGTAGCGACCATAATGCGGTTTCTGTCAGCGGGACCGTGTTTGTCAGAATCAGAACATTCTGCGCCCATGTGGAAATTACGCTGCCGATTTAGCTCGACAATTCCGACTGATGCGGCTGGCACGGTTGTTGCTGCCGATGAGGTAAGGCCAGGCTGAGTGCAGAGCTAGGTGAACGATCACTGTTCCGCCCGCAAGCCGCGGGTCCATTCCGAACAAGAAGAAAGACCTAGAATGTTGCGCATTCGGGTTAATGGAGAGTGATGTGGAGTGTCGAAGAGCTGGCGAAAAGAAACACACTTTCGGACATATCAGCGCTGCCAAACAACGGATCAGGGTTGGTGGGTGTGGTAGACAATTGCACCGATTGGCAGTGGACACGCATGACAAGAATTCGGCTGACGTGGTCAAGCGTCGGCCGCCGCGGACAGCGACATGATAAGAGTCTCGTCGACACGTCGTGTCACCAAATCCCCGGCGAGTTCGCCACAAAGCCCGCAGCCTGCGTCCATGCCAAGCACAAAGAGGTCCTCGTAATCCTGGCAGTACGGAACTCTCGACATGTCGCAAAGGATCGGCGCTGATAGCGAGTGCACCGTGAATGAAGGGGCAGAGCACTACTCAGATCCGAAAGACAAGCTTTCATCAGATGGCGAGTTCGTTCGGTACTGGAGCCGGGCTGCCGACCGGCTGCTGGCGGTTGCTGCTGTTAGGAGGCGAACCGAGGAGGCAATCAGAAGGACCGGGATTGGCTTGCAGCTATCCTCCGAGAACCTTAGCGGTCATGACCTATCAGATTTCCCGCTGCGACGCTGTACCCTCAATCGCGCGCAGCTCTACGGAACAAAGTTGGATCGAGTAGATCTTTCTGAGGCGAACCTTATCTGTCCGGGGCTAGAGCGGGCAAGTTTCATGGGGGCCAAGCTCGATTTTGCCTATATGCATGCGATGGCAGCGCAGGTCTGCAACTTCGATGATGCCAGTCTGCGCAATGTAATCGATGCAACCGGCAGCCTTTTTCACGGTTGCAGCATGAAAAGAACACGCTTTGACAACGCGATGCTCAGCGGGCTCCTCGTTTACCAGTGCGACGCGAGTGATGCTGTATTCGACGGCGCGGAATTACAGGGCTCAACCATCAATGAATGCTTCCTCCCTTCAGCGTCCTTCCGCTTCGCAAAGCTGAGCCAGGTCACGATCACGAAGGCGCATCTGGCGGATTGCTCGTTCTTTCAGTCGAAGGGAGACTGTTTATCGATCGTGCGTCCCATCTCGATCGATGGTCTCGTCTTAGAGGGCGCTCATCTTCCGTATCTGAGACTCTCAAAGGTGAGCGGGCGGATTCGGGCGAGAGCCCTGAGCGCCCCATTCGCTGATCTTCACCTATCAAATCTTGCGGGAGCGGAGCTGGAACAGGCAGACTTGACCGAGGCGCGGCTTCTGTCCGTAGGCCTGTCCGACGCGAACCTCGTGGGTGCCGTGCTTACCGGTGCATCTATTCACTCCTGTCAGCTGAATGGGGCGGATCTATCTAGCGCATCAGGTGAAAGCATTTCGATAACAGAGAGCACAATGCGAGCGGCCAAATTCACCGGTTTTCGCGGCCGCTGCGCCTTTGTGCGCGACTGCGATCTGGAGCATGCGGACCTATCCCAAGCTTACCTCTACAGGTCGATGATCACCGGTGATCCGCCGCAATCAATGGCATTGAATCACGCAAATTTCGAGGGATCAAATCTCGTTCAGGCATATCTCGCCGCGGATATGACCGAAAGTAACCTGGAGGCAACGCGAGCCGCATACGTTCGCATGAACCAATCGTCCCTGCGCGATGCGAACCTGAGTGGGATATCGCCGTTCCAGGCCAGTTTCGTAAAGGTGGACTTTTCGGGCGCTAAGATAACCACTTTCGAGCCACCATTTTTCGCCGACCGTTGTCGGGGACTGCAGGTCGCTCTGGAGGGGCGGCAGCCGCGCGAACCATCAAGCTATCTGGCTGAATTCTCATCGGTGATCAGACGGGGTCGAGAAGGGTCAACCTGACTGCTTCGGAGCTGCAAGAACAGTGCGCGCGAGCTTTGGACAGTTCGTGCGGTGGTCGAGGTGTGAGAGGGCGTAAAACCTCTTTGGTGCTCGTTGGCGTGCGCGGCCCACGAGACGCTGGGCGGCGCGCCTTCCGAGATCCGAACGCGCCACTATTTTGGCGTTCAAAAAGCGGAGTAAGAAGATGCATCTGACAGGTCTTTCCGCAGGCAAGGCGTTCATCCGGGAGGTCGCGAGAACAGGTCAGACGATTGGAACGGTCCACACTCTCGGCGCCCTGCATCTTGGGCATGCAGAGCTGATTAGAAGAGCGGCATTGGAGAATGATGTCGCGATCGTCACAGTGTACCCGAACAAGATCCAGCTTAGACCAGGTGGGAGCTACGATTTCAATTTGGACGATGATATTGGACTTGCCCTACGTTCAGGAGCAACTGCCGTGATTTCGTCGAGCGACACCGAAATGTTCCCGGTCGGCTATCGAACGTATGTATCGCAAGGTGACTGTGATTTGCGTTTAGGGGGGCCTGAAACTTATTTGAAGGAAGCCGTTACTGGAGCAATCCGCTGGATCTGCTATTCGAGGCCAACTCGCAGTTACTTCGGCCTGAAAGATATAGGTCAGGCGATCCTGGTAAAGCGCGCCGTCGCAGACCTGCTTCTCGATTGCGAGATAAGGTTTGTGCCGACCGTGAGATACAAGAACGGAGTGCCCATTTCGTCGCGCTTGAGGCGATTTAACCGTTCCGAGCTTGATGAGCTGTCCTGTCTCTTCACGGCACTCAACCGTTCAAGAGAAGAGATCGCCCGAGGAGCGTCAAGCGTGAAGGATCTGGTCGCGTCGGCGACATCTCGGATAGAGTTTCGACAGTTTAGACTCGAGTTTGTTCGGATTGTCGACGCTGATAATTTCAAAGATTTAGAGCAGGTCAAGCTCCCATTCTTAATTATTGGGGCTGCAATGGCTCATGGCCTCACGGTTTCCGATAGCATCTATGTTCCAGATCAGGATACGCTCCTAAATGGTGCTCAGGATATCTGGATCGATTTGCCTAAGCAGTCGTAGCGAGTCGATTACTCATAGATCTTCGCCCGAAAAAGTAGACGGGGTTAGGTGGCTCTTAGCTCCATGTCGATTGGGGCGATATATGCGAGCGGAATGAAGCCAAGTTCGGTTGTAGGAGCCCTCAATGAAGGCGAAGTTTCGCGCTGGGCTCGCGCGGTAGCGCTCAGATAGCGATCGGGCAGCGCGATGACGTTCGTCGGCGGCCTCTGTTAGGGCGGCGCAGGACGGTGTCACTGGGAAGAACAGGACCTAGCCGCGGCAGCCGGACCAGCTCCTTCGCCGTCAGGGCAACGACAGCCACTATGTTGACGCCGATGCCGTTCCCGGAAACGGCGAGGCCAGCGGTGGTGACAGCTCTCAGCGATCCATTGAGTAGATGGAGCCGGAAAGTCAATGCGATCCTTACTGCCCGACATGGTAGGGCTGGCTAGCCGCACTTTGAGATAGTCTGTTCGGGTAGCTTGTCACAGCCAAACGCCACGACAGCTCAAACCGGTGAATCGTAAGTTTGGATCCGTAAGCTCTCGCGAACAAAATCTGCGGAGATGTTATGAACAGGCGATTGGAAATCCATAGAGCGGATGATGGATATATTATCCCGCTCAGCGAGCTGGATGTAAGCGAGGGCAAGCGCTTTCAAGACGACAGCATATGGGGTTGCTTCGAGCGGTTGCGAAGAGAAGATCCCGTTCACTACTGTCAAAATAGCGCTCATGGTCCATATTGGTCAATAACGAAATACCGGGATATCGTAGCGGTCGACACAAACCACCACGCGTTTTCGTCACAGCAAGGTGTCACTATTGTCGAGGTGCCTGATAAGCACTGGACCCCAAGTTTCATCAAGATGGGGCCTCCCCAGCACGCCGAGCAGCGCAACACGGTGAGTCCGATCGTCGGGCCGGAAAGCCTGACGAGGCTCGAAACCTTGATCCGCTCTCGGGTCCGGATGATTCTCGATGGCTTGCCGCGTAATGAAGTCTTCAATTGGGTAACCAAGGTCTCCATAGAGTTGACGACGCAAACGCTCGCCACGCTGTTCGACTTCCCATTTGAGGATCGGCGACTCCTGACCTATTGGTCGGACGCAGCTGTTACAACTCCTAAAGCAGGCTATGCCATCGACAGCTGGGACAAGCGAAGCACCA
Source organism: Bradyrhizobium sp. USDA 327 (assembly GCF_041262065.1). NCBI lineage: Bacteria > Pseudomonadati > Pseudomonadota > Alphaproteobacteria > Hyphomicrobiales > Nitrobacteraceae > Bradyrhizobium > Bradyrhizobium sp. USDA 327. Next base: position 254,345 of record NZ_JBGCCW010000001.1, read on the forward strand.
TCTTGTCGGAGTGCCTGGACTATTTCACACGGCTTTGGAACGAGCGCATCAATGCCGAGCCACGCCTCGACCTGATTTCTTTGATGGCGCATTCACCCGTCACACGCCATATGGAGCCAACTGAGTTTCTTGGGAACCTCATTCTACTGATCGTAGGCGGCAATGATACCACGCGCAACTCGATTACCGGCGGCCTCCTGTTCATGAGCCAGTACCCCTCCGAACTGCGGAAACTAACTGACAATCCCAAGTTGATCTCGAGCGCCGTGTCTGAGATCATTCGATACCAGACGCCGATCGCACATATGCGCCGCACTGCTGCTATAGACAGCATCGTTGGGGGAAAACCGATCAGGACAGGCGACAAGGTCGTCATGTGGTACATCTCCGGCAATAGAGACGAAGAGGTCATTGAGAACGCCAACAGTTTCGTGATCGACCGCAAGAATGTGCGGCAACACCTCTCGTTCGGATTCGGAATCCATCGCTGTCTTGGCCGACACCTTGCGGAACTGCAGTTGAGAGTCCTCTGGGAAGAGATTTTGGATGGGGGATTGAAGATCAAGGTCGTCGGCGAACCCGAGCGAATTGCATCTAACTTCGTGCACGGCTATTCCGCTCTCCCCGTGCGGATTGAAGCTTAGGCCATGATCGGGACAGTCTCGACCGCCGGTGTGCGGTGGGTGTGGATTGATGTGAACTATCTTGGCTTCTTCAAACTGCGCAGATGAATGGATAGAAGCGAAGGTTCTGTCGGCAGCTATTTATAACCGGGCAGACGTTGAATCGCCCGTGAAGAACGATACGTGAGGCGAATGCTTGGTGCACGCGACTGTCATTTTTCTATAGCTGTCAGTTTTCTATAAGGGGGCGTCTGGCCTGTTCGCGTCTCAGCTGATGACACCGGAACTGACGCGGTTACTCCAGCAGCATGGAAGCTGCGATAGAAGTCGAACACAAGGCCGCATCTTCTTCCTTGCGCATCCGGATGAATGCTCTTGGTCAGCTAGTCGTCAGCCAGTCGGCCTATCCAGACAGGCTGCGCACCCTCAATTATCCGGAGATGAAGCATGAAAGGCATTGGCCGAGCTGGTCCATCAGAGCTTGAGGCCGCGGGAGCCGAAAGCATTAGGGAATCGAGCCGTTCGAGCCCGGAGTCTGGTCTCTTCCCTGGGGAACGCGATCAGTCCTTCGATGCCGTCGTAGGGCGGATACGGTCTGAGCCTGATGTGAGAGCGGCGACGCTTGCGAACCCGCCGCCAACTTCGGACGTAGCGGCGCCAACGAGGGAGGAGATAAAGGCAGCAAAGCGAGAATTGAGCAGCCTGCTTGAGGAACTTGAAGCTTGCCGCCGAGCGGCCGGGCATGCCCGGAACTTGCCGGAGAGACAAGATCTGATGGATCAGGTCGTCAAAGCAGGCGCAACAGTTCTGGCGTACTACGCCAGTCTGCCACCCGATTTGGCGCGCCGAATTCTGCCAAACGATCGGGCTCGCCGGCTCCGCGATGACACTGTGAGGGAGGCTGACGAATGTAATGAAGTGGCGACCCAGATTATCTACGAGCTGGAGGAGAGCAGAAAGAAAGCACAAGGCGTGCTCGACAGCCTCAAAGACATCGCCTCGCCTGCACAGCTGAGCCGACTGTTTACAAGCGTTGCGAACCACTATGCAGCATGCATGGAGTTGTGGGGAAAGAAGGTGCTGCGCTGTGAGCGGATGCAGTCAGTCTGTGCCGCTACCGCCCACCTTCCAGGCAGCACGCCCGCCATGCGCACGGCCGAAGATGCCGCACTAAGGCATCATACGGGCTGGGCGCTCTTTACGAAGTGCATGTATCTGCAATCGCGGATCGCTCTCGTGGAGCTTTTAGTCAACTCGCAAGCGAGCACGTTGGAACCAGACGTGCGCGACGCCCTCATGGATGAGAGCGGGAGGGTGCGCCTGCTCGGGGCCTTCATCGGAGATGTTTTTCCGGCGTTCGTCTCGACGGCCCAAGCCGTTCTGTACAGCGATGGAGCGGCGCTCGAAGCGGAGCATCGCGCCGTTCTGGAAGGAGTCATGGAACGACTTTCGGAATTTGCATCGGGGCTGAGCGGCATGCTTGACAGCCTGAGGGGGACTGCAACGGAAACTGACCTTCCGTTGCCGTTGCTGGACCAGATCGTGGAAGCTGCGTGGGTGACGGCGAACGAAGTCATGCGGCTGCTGGCATTGCAGCCAAAGACGCAAGCCACGATTGAACCGCCGGCTTGGGCTGCGCTTCCGGATAATATTGGCCCAGCGGGCGGAGGCAGTCCGGCGCGCAGAACGGGCAAAGCAAGGCCCGCAGCAGCCGCAGGAGAGGGGAGTTCGACGGCCAGCCCCGCCACGCCGCAACTCGCTAGGCCCGATGCGGCGACGGCCCCGGCGGGCAAGGTCATCGTGCTCTCGGATCTCGGTACAAAGAAACTCGCCACTCCGGAGCAGGCACGCGCGTCATCCGCTGCGGCCGATAACCTCCAGATGTGGATGGCTCCGCCATCCAGGAAAGCACTGCCGGGATTACTTGAGCGATTGGACCAGCTGCTGCAGTTCGATCTGCCGGCTCAGCAAAGCGCCGCCTCGCAAGCTCGCCACATGAAGCCCGAGGACGCCGAACACGTGTTGGATGTCGTCATCAAGCGCATGCAGACGCAGTCCTCCGAGATTGAGGCCTGTGTAGCCGCGCTGGAGGAGCCTCGCCGGCGAGGCCTGCTCACGCCTGCGCAAGTGCCTGAAGTGCACGAAAAAATAGTCCGGCTGACAAGGATGTGGTCCGAGGTTCAGGGACAGGCAAGCTCATTGAACGCGCGAAAGGCAGCAATCACAAGCGATTGCACGAAGACCTATGCGTTTCCATCGCAAGAATACCTAGAACAGTTGCGGGAAGCGGGAGAACTGGCGTCAGTGGATCCACCGCACGCCTTGAAGGGAGAGCCGGGGACGCTATTCGAAATCAAGCTGCAGCCCAGGGCGCTGCGCAGCGGTGCGATGCCAAGGCCGATGTGGGTGCACATCCATACCAAGCGCCCGGTAAATGCCTGGCAATTGGCAACGCTGGGCGATCGCGAATTCGCCGCTTGCCACGTCAAGTCCGACGAACAGCGCGGCTACAATCGGCACTGGCAGAGCGCTCGAGCCGCCGAGGGGCACGACAATGTCGTGATCCATCGCGGCAGGCTCACTCCTGTGTTCTGCAAGTCCTTGTTAAGCACCGCCGCTGGCCAGCCGTGGCAGCCCCTCCCCGATCCGGAGCACGCTTCAGCGCAGATGGCTCGACTGGGGATCCGGTGAGGTATCGTCTTGCGGCGGTGAGCCATCCGGTGACAGCGCTCATGCCTCCATCGGCTTGGCGGACTGCCTGAGCAGCGCCGAGCCCCATCAAGCTCTATCTTACAAAAGCATGGAGCCTGGAGAGAACACTCCTTTCGGGAGGGTTATCAGCCCGCAGTCCGGAGGATCGCCAATCGGCGCGCAAGCAAGCTTGCCATTGCGGGGTGTGGCGAACATCGGCGCTCGGATGAGAATGTAGGCCGCTGAGTGTTGCAAGACGGAAAACTTTGTAAAAGAAGGGACTTGAGCTGACAGCGAGTGCTTTGTCGCGGCAGGTGTCCGACAAAGGTTTCATGTGCGACCCCACGCAGCCGGCAACAATTTTTCTCTCGACAGAGCACTTGCGTCACGCAAAGTTTGCATCGGCGTCTTGCCGTAGCACCAGCGCCCCTGATGTGGGCGCACCTCATTGTAGGCAGCGATCCACTCATCGAGATCGCTCTGCAAGGCAGTGATGCTCGGATAGATCTTCTTGCGGAACACGACGCGATAGAACTCCTCGAGCACGGTGCGGTGGAAGCGCTCGACAATGCCGTTGGTCTGTGGGCTCCTCGTCTTGGTGCGGGTGTGATCGATGTCTTCGACGGCGAGGTAGAGCTCATATTCGTGATGCTCCGGATTGCCGCAATACTCGGTGCCGCGGTCGGTCAGGATCCGGTTTAGCGGGATGCCCCGCGCATCGAAAAACGGCACCACGCGATCATTCAACAGTTCGGCCGCCGTGATCGGCGTCTTGCGATCATACAGCTTGGCGAACGCCACCTTACTGTAGGTGTCAATGAAGGTCTGCTGATAGATCCGCCCGACCCCCTTCATGTTGCCGACATAGAAGGTGTCCTGCGCACCGCAATAGCCGGGGCACTCGCTCTCGAACTCGCCGTGCGCCTCCTTCTCGGACTTGGCCCTTTCCAACGCAACGAGCTGGGCCTCGGTCAGCACCAGGCCGTCCTGGGCCATCTTGGCCTCCAGCGCCGTCAGCCGCTTCTTGACGTTGGCGAGGTCGTGACGCAGCCACACCGCCCGCACGCCGAACGGGGAGATCGACAGGCCGCGGCTCCTGAGCTCATTGCTGACCCGCACCTGACCCCAGGCCGGCTGGTCGATCCCCAGCTCAACGACGGCTGCCTCGACCTCCGGCGCGACACGGTTCTTCAGGACCGGTTTCTTGCGGCTGATCTCAATCAGCGCCAGCTCGCCGCCCTTGTCGTACAGTTCCTTGAACCGGTAGAAGCTGTCGCGGCTATAGCCCATCATCCGGCAAGCCTGGCTGACGTTGCCGAGCTGCTTGGCCAATTCCAGCATGCCGACTTTCGCGCGAATGACTTCTGTTCCTGGGTCATGGTAACGTCTCCCTGTGAGACGCCGCGGGCTGCGCGGGAGCGCCCTTTGGGTGAGCGCTCCTGCTCGCCCGCAGCTCCATTCCCTGCCAGTTCAAACCTTGCCGTCAGATTAAGTCGAAACTTCTACAGACCATGACATATTCCATGTCCGGCTCGTCTGAGACCGCATCAAACATGCGCTTCCAGACGCCCGCCTTCGCCCAGTCGCGAAAGCGGGTGTACGCAGTTATCCAGTTGCCGAAGGCGCGCGGAAGATCGCGCCACGGACTGCCCGTGCGGGCAATCCACAGCGCGGCTTCGACAAACAGCTTGCCGCTCCGGCCGGGATCGCCCGGCTTGCCAAGACACAGCGGCTCCATCTTCGCCCATTGGGCGTCAGTCAAAACGAATCGGTCCATCCCAAGCTTGAATCACAACCAAGCCAGGATGAGAATCCTAATAAAAAGCCCAATTCTAACAATCTGCCAAAGTAGTGTTAGGGCGCGGATTCATTAAGGCGCAGCCATAGCCTGACTGACGCGAGTTGAACGAAGGCAAGGTAGTTGTCCTGACATCTGCTCCATTTTTTGATCTTCGCATCCAATGCCGGCGAGCCCGGGTGGATGGTCTCGTTGCTCGATGAGTTGGCCCGACACTTCTCGAGACGCCTACGAAGAAAACGGCCAACGAAACCCTCCTCACCCAGGCAACCCGCAAAGATCCCGAGCCATTCTGATGGCGAGGACACAATGACGCTGGCGCCTGCCATAGGCAATCCGCTCCTCCCGCCCGGGCGGGAGTCGAAAACTCCGGCTGGAAGCCGGGGTTTTCTTTTGTGCTATTATAGGCACCAGCTCTCGTAAACCGCCGCCAGTACAGTGCACCTCACGGCTTGAGCCGAATTGGCTTGGGCTTCGCTCCGTCCAAGGCTCGATCGTAAGCCGCAGGTGTCGGTTGGTCTGCGCTCTGCTCCACCTCAAATGGATTGGTAGAGATCTCACGTCACATGAAGTCTCCATCCGAGTCGGGCTCTGATGAAGGTTCATCATCGCTCGACGCTTTGGAGAGATACATCGAAGAATTGGTTGCGCGCTGCCATTCACCATCCCTATATCTCCACTGTTTGGACTGGGTGGGATCAAGTACCATATCATCGGGATCCACATGAACGAAGCCCAGTTGTTCTGCACGGGCTCTCGCTTCGTCATTGGCAGGACGCCAGTTCACTAGCGGCCGTTCGCCGTCTCGCCCTAGTTGGTGCTCGAGCAGAATATCGCCGGCGTTACCGACGAGCGGATGTGCAACCTGAAAATCCACGATTGATGTGACATCAGTCCGTCCGGGAAACAGTTCTCGCCACCGCTGGCTGGTGAAACCAGTCGCCATAGGAAATCCGGCTTCCGTTCTTTGGAGGCCGACGCTCGTATTTCCTAGTTGATAGCTGTAGCCGTTGTTGCACCTTTACTCGCGTCGGATCATCCCCGAAACGACCCGTGATCGCACCTACCAGGCTTGGTGGGACGGCAAGGGTAATGGGCTGCTGCGGGCAGAACTGCTTGTGGTTGTCGCGTCTGCAATTGCCTGAGAAGAGCTTGGAGCCTGACGAGCTTGCAATGCGTTATGCCGAGAAGACCCCGTCCAATGCCAGGAAATGCCTGACGCACGTGCGAGGAAGAAGCAGCAGCACCGGGCGCGCCGAGGAAACCATGCACGAACTTCAGCCGCAGCTAAGAAAAGCGATTGGGCATGGCGGGCGACACCAAATCGGAACGGTGGGCGAGATCGAGCGGAAACCAGCACACCCATGGCATTCCCCATCCTTCATTCAAAGCTCCTGCATTCTTGAAGAAGCCAGCAATCCTGAGAGTGCGACGAATCTGTACGATATCGATCAATCGGAGAGCCTGCAGCGAAGTCCGTCCAAGATTTCACGGACGTCTCCTATGGTCACGTCTCCGCGCCTGGCCGTCGTTCGAGTCGGCGCGCATCATGTGCACATGCACAAACCTCCTAACAATGCTAGCCCGTCCTATTCGTGAGAGTGCGGCTTTGGGGCCCGATTGATGCGGCCGAACATCTTGTCTGACGAGGCGCACAGGATTGCCTTCGGCTTTTCACCGCCTGACGACCCGTACTTTGCAACGCGCTTGAGGTATAGGTTGGGCGAACGGGGGGCGGACGCCCCGCCGGTCAAGGACCGAGCGGCAGCAGCGCACCTGGCAAGCAGCGGATCAGGTCGGCTTCCGGACAGGCCGCGGCGAACGCAAGGCGAATGCGGCTCGTGGTCTCGACCACACGGGCAGCGATTTTCAAGAGCCGAAGACGCAGCGTCGCGAACTCGGCAGCGGCCAATTCCCGGACTTTGGGAATGGCCTCGCGCAGGGTCAGCATCAGCCAATAAGCGGCCGTATGGAGCACGAGACGGACCTGGTTGGCGAGCGCCGAACGGCAGCTGGTGCGGTCGGAGGCGAGCTGTGACTTATGCAGCTTGTCAGATTCTCGGCTTGGCCGCGCGCGCAATACAGGCTGTCGTAGATCCACTCGGCCGAGCCGACATCGAGGCTGGTGACGACGAAACGGATGTCGAGGCCGAGCATCGCCGCCTCAATACGGGCGACAGTGCGCCGTTCGCGATCCCAGGACTTTGCCTTGTGGCGGGTCTCGGTATAGCCACGCAGAACCGGCAGGTTCTCGATGGCGCGTCGGGTGCGGATGTCGTCGGCGACCTCGTCGACTTTTCTGGCGAGAGGCTTGGTGCCGGACAGACCGAAGATGTAGTCGATGCCGTTGGTCTCGCACCACGCCATTGCCTCCGGCCGGGCATAGTGCCCGTCGCCACGGAACGTAATTTGCGTGTTGTGCCATCGCGTGCGGATATGCCGTACCAGGCGGCGCAGATGGGCACGCACCTCGACGCCGCCCGGCGTCTTGCCGGGCCGCAGCACGACGGCCACGGGCCGGCTCTTATCCGTGTCGTAGACGTGGATCGACCGCCATCGAAGGCAGCTGTGACTTTCTTGGCGTGAACGGCTGGAAACGAGGATGGCAGAATCGTATCATCGGTCATGGCGGGCGTGGTTTAAGGTGATGGGGTTTCGCAACCGAATCCTACGCCGCATCAGCGCTTTACACCACGCTCGCCAGCCCTCAGGCGCACTCTTACGAATAAGACGGGCTAGCGCTCCATCTCGCCCATAAGAATTTCATCTGAGACGTATCGTGGATTGGAAATGACAGTCCGCATTTCCGCATTCTTGCCCTCGTCCGCAAACCGGAATCCCTTCTTGTAGAAAAATGCTGAAGCTCCTTCATCTTGAGAGAGAAGGGATAGCTTGGAAAGGCCCGCGGACTGCCTAGTATGATCGGCGACTTCAATCATAGCCGTCCCGACCCCTTTGTACCTCGACCGGCCGAGATTTTCTATGCTGAGAATTCGCAAACTGTTGCGCCCCGGCGCCACGGTCATCGCTCCCACCTTATTGCGTTCATTGGCATCAGTAAACAAAGAAACACTTTGGGCGTTGCCAATATTGCTACTTACTCTGTGTAGGCGGACTGACACACCTGTCCTCTTGTCAAAAGCGGAAGACGCTGGTCCAGCAGCTAAAGCGGCCGTAAAAGCAGCACCATCTGCGCCAGAAGTGCCGGCCAGCGCATCGCGCTGCTGGTCCACACTTTGCCCGTCGGAGGGCCAGTTGTTGTAATTGGTTCTCATCACAACGAGCTACTATTTGGACGAGCTGACAGAAAGCTGACAAAGCCGACGCATGAGCCGGTCCTTTACGAATAAGACGGGCTAGCGTAATGATACTCATCGTAGGATGGAACATGCGACATATTGTTAACTCGATCGTCCATGACGACCACACTCCTATGCCGGTTGCATTGTGTTTCAGGTCGTTAGACCTGACTCCGCAGATAAGCAGCTTAGCTGTCCGTAAGCTGACGCCGAGAAATTAACGGAAAACTAGGTGTTTGGCCCCGGCATTTCTGCAGCGGATTGAGTTTGAATCGTTCCGGCTGGGAAGTTCAATCCTGAATCCAAACAGACCCTAGTCGGGTGCTCCGAGAAATGCATCGACGGAGGTGCGACGAGCATCCGATCATAAGTAGGTCTACAGGTTCCGAGCGGGTAGACGGAGCGATGCGGTGATGGCCGAACTTATCCATTCGGTCGATAGATCTGATCAAGAAAATCAATTTTACCGATTGTAGCGTCGTCATATAGACCGTCACCACGGCTGGGGCTAACCTAGGGAAGCGATCTCCCAATGAAGAAGTCAGTTTTGGTGACGGCGAGCGCCCTCGCACTTGCGACCGCGGCGGTACCTCCATTTGCTGCAGAAGTTGCCGCGCAACCGCTCACCTCCAGCGTGCAGGTAGCCGATACATCGTATCCTCAGTGCGCCGATGACCCATTGAATGGTATCTGCGATCTGTTTTTTTGCTTGACCGATCCCGCGTGCGTGCTGCACTGACGACGGAAAACAATCAAGCAGAGAATGAGGATCGAGCCTCGTGCGGCCGCTGCTCCGTCAGCGGCCGCATCCTTATGCCGTTCGTTTACGCTGGCGGATGGTGCGAGCCGCGCCTTCTTGTTCTCTAAAGATGATCAGAGTCATTGCTCACTCCAGCCGGCGGGTGACGGCAGCCCGATCGCTCAACTGCAGCATCGGCGAACGTTGGGTAAACGGAGAAAGCCGTTTCAGACCGCGACGCTGCCGTTACGGCCGGAACTCCTTCACGATGTCAAGCTGCGCCAGTTTTCAGGATAGATTGCTGTTCGGGCTAGCCCCATACCGTGCTCCTGCTCGATGTTCGCATTTCGGACGTCACAGATGTCATCCTTACCTGTTCGGCTAAGCTACTAGGGCGGCGATCGTGCCGTTACAGATGTTCGTCTATGGTTTCGCTCGAAATTGAGTGGCGCCGTCTCCGGCATCATCACCATGGCAAAGAGCCCGGCCGCGCTCGCGAAAAGCATGTACCAGGCGGGCGCGAGTGCGCTCCCGGTCAAGTAGATCAGCCATGTGACGACCAGTTGAGCTGTGCCTCCGAAAATGCCTATGGCAAAAGCGTAAGTCGTCCCGAAGGCGCCACCACGAATGTTCCTGGGCAAACTCTCGGCCATGCTTACGTAGAAGGCGCTATACGGAACCGTTCCGATAAGGGTGAGCGTGCCGAGGCCTCCTAAAAGTGCGAAGGCGCTGCGGCTCTCTGCAATCCACAAGAATACCGGATAGATCATCAGCAACGCAGCTGCCTGCGGCCATATCATGATGCGCCGGCGGCCTGCGCGGTCGGCGAGCAGGCCGCCCAACAGCGCCGCAGCAATGCCTGCCATATTGCTGATGAGCGTGGCGCCGAAGGCGAGAGGCGCGGATACGTGGAGGGTGTTCAAGGCGTAGGTGGTCATATATCCCGTAACGTAAGTAGTGATCGTGCAGCTGGCCAAGATGACGAATCCCAAGCTCATGATGCGGCGAGCGGCGGGCGATCGCCTTACAGGCCGGGTGACCAGAACCGGCGCCTCCGGGCGGAGAAACGTTTCGGGTAGGACGCTCCGCAGCCAAAGTCCGAACGGCAAAGTAACGGCGCCGAGCAACAGCGCGATCCGCCATCCGTATGCATTGAGCGCCTCACTTGTCATGGTGAGCGAGAGTATTTCTCCAACCAACGCTCCAGCCGTCGCAGCGACCTGTTGGCTCGCGGGCTGAAAGGAGACAGCAAGACCGCGGGCTTTGGCTGGTGCCGCTTCCATCAAGTAGGCTGTCGTTGGACCGACTTCGCCTCCGAGAGCAAAGCCCTGCAGCAAGCGTGCGAAGATGGCTAGCAACGGAGCGGCAAATCCTATTGTCTCGTACGATGGCGTAATGGCCAATAATAGGACCGCGACGCTCATCATAGCAAAGCTGGCGGTCATGGCAGGCCGGCGGCCAACCCGATCCGAATAGGAGCCGAGCACGATGGACCCGATTGGCCTGGTCACAAAACCCGCGCCGAAGGTTCCGAGTGACAGCATGAGGCTGGCGAACTGGTCGGTTGCCGGGAAGAACGCCTGACCGATCTGTATTGCGAAAAAGCTATAGGTGCCGAAGTCGTAGAATTCGAGCATATTGCCGATGGTGGCGCCCAACACCGCCCGGCGCGTTAAGCCTTCGTCTGCCGGACTGGGGACCGGCTCCAGCCTCTCTCGAGTTAATTGCCTCGCCATCCTCAACCTGATCTGGAGCGCGAACCCTGGCCCGAACATTTCCACCAGACACCGGTCGCGCAAAGTTGCAGTCCGCTTGCCCGAACTCGTCCTTCACGGCCATTGCGCCTGTCCACATGTAGCCTGAAGCGCGTCGCTACAAACCTCACGGTAACGTCTGCAATAAGAATGCCTGCCTTTCTGGGCCGATTTGACTTCTGGTCTGATCCCAGGCCTGGCCGGTAAGAGGTAAGCGGAGCTTTTCTCCCATTTGATTGACTGGTTTCGCTTCGGCTTTCGCTCTGCGATCCTTGGCTTGTCAGAGAGCCGAGAGGAGACTGAAGGCGATGGAACAATCGGGGGAGGAAGCCGAAGCTGATGGCTTTGTGGGGAAGCTTACGCGCCGGACGCGTTCTGGATGCCGGTTATGGTCTGCGGAGATCAAGGGGCGCGCTGTTTTCGAGAGCATGAAGCCCGACGCCCGGGTATGTGATGTCGCACGGCGTTATGGTGTGAAGGCCCAGCAGTTGACGACGTGGCGCAGATTGGCGCGTGCTGGCCGGCTCGCATTGGTCACGGACGACGCGGCGGATTTCGTGTCGATCGAGCTGAGCGATCCAGTGGCGTCAGGCAAGAGCGAGGGCCCGTCGAGATTACGATTGGCAAGGTTTCGGTCCGCCTGGATGCGGACGTGTCGGCGGTGCGGATCGCGGAGATCGTGACTGCGATCGAGCGCGGCGCATGATCATTCCGGCGCAGGGACTGCGGATTGTGCTTGCTGTGCGTCCTGTTGACTTCCGGTGCGGGCACGACGCGCTGGCCGGTCTTGTGCAAAACACGCTTGGGCTCGATCCGCATTCGGGCCTGATCGTGGTTTTTCGTTCGAAGCGCGCCGACCGGCTGAAGATTTTGCTATGGGACGGCACGGGCCTCGTTTTGGTCTACAAGCGCCTTGGCCGCGATGGTCGTTTCGAGTGGCCGCAGATCAGCGACGGCGTCATGCATCTGACGCGCGTGCAGTTCGAAGCGCTGTTTGAAGGGCTGAACTGGAAGCTGCTGAGCGCATCCTCGAGGGGAGTGTCAGAAGTTTTGTGTAAGAGCGTCTCTGTGAGGGGTTTGCGGGGTCAGCGGACTGACCCCATGGGGTCAGTCCGCTGAGCCTGCAAAGCGCTCGCCGAACTGGATGGCAAACTGGCCCATTGCGGCCGTCCATGCAACCGGTCGTCGCCAATGGATGCCGGCATTTCTGATGGCGAGGTAAAGCAGCTTCATCGCCGCCTCGTCGTTGGGGAAGCTGCCGCGTGTTTTGATGATCTTGCGCAGCGAACGGTTCAGCGCCTCGACCGCGTTGGTGGTATAGATCATTTTGCGTATCTCCGGCGCGAAGGCGAAGAACGGAATGACGTGCTCCCACGCCCGGCGCCAGGCCGCCCCGATCGCGGGATAGCGCTTGCCCCACTCGGCTTCGAAGTCCTCGAGCCTGAGCAGAGCGGCGTCGGCATTCTCGGCATGATAGATCGCCTTGATCGAGGGAAGGATCGCCTTGCGATCCTTCCAGGACACGAAGGATAGGCTGTTGCGGATCAAATGCACGATGCAGGTCTGGACCATCGCCTTGGGAAAGACGCTGTTGATCGCCTCGGGAAAGCCCTTCAGACCGTCGACGACGGCGATCAGGATGTCGGCGACGCCGCGGTTCCTCAGATCGTTCATGACCTTGAGCCAGAATTTGGCGCCTTCGGTTTGCTCGATCCAAAGCCCGAGCACGTCTTTCTCGCCCGATGCAGTGATGCCCAGCACGACGTAGACTGCCTTGTTCTTGACCATCCCCTCATCGCGAATCTTGACCCTGAGCGCGTCGAAGAAGACCACCGGATAGATCGCTTCCAGCGGCCGGCTCTGCCATTCGCGGACCTCGTCGAGAATCGCGTCGGTGACCTTGCTGATCAGATCGGAGGACACCTCGGTGCCGTAGAGCTCGGCCAGATGGCCCTGGATCTCCCGTACCGTCATGCCCCGCCCGTAGAGACTGATGATCTTCTCGTCGAAGCCGTCGAAGCGGGTCTGGCCCTTCGCGACGATCACCGGTTCGAACGTGCCGGCGCGGTCGCGCGGCACCTCGATCTCGATCTCGCCGTCGTCCGTCAACAGCGCTTTGCTGCTTGTGCCGTTGCGGCTGTTGCCCGACCCGCGGCCCGCCGGGTCGCCCTTCTCATAGCCAAGGTGGTGGGTCAGCTCCGCACCCAGTGCGCGCTCCAGAAGCGCCTTCTTCAGTCGTCTGAAAAGCCCGTCTTCGCCGGCTAAGTCTTCTGGCTTGAGGCTGCCCCCGGCAAGAAGCTGGTCCAAAATCTCAGGTGAAAAATCCGTAGCCATGTGAGTCTCCTGTCAAAGGTAAACTCACAGAAACCATCTTACACCGAGTTACTGACACCCTCTCCTCGAGGGCTTCGACGGCATCCTTCAGGTCGACGGATACCAGGGCTATCATCGGCTCGCACGGCCCAAGCGCAAAGGCGGCGTGCCGCTGCGGCTGGCCGCATGTTGGTCCCACTCAAGGCGCAAGATCATCGCAGCGACTCCGAAAGCCGGCTCACCCATCGCCGAAGCCGTTCTCGCGCGCATCGCCGCACTCTATGCGATCGAGAAGGAGATCCGTGGCGCCGACGCCCCGGCTCGGCAAACGACCCGTAACGAGCGATCACGGCCGCTCGTCGCTGAACTCGAGAGGTTTCTGCGCGAGCAAGCCGCTCGCCTGTCGCCGGGCAGCGAGATGGGCAAGGCGATCGCCTATCTCCTGAACCATTGGGATGGCCTCACCTTGTTTCTCGACGATGGTTGCGTTGAGATGGACACCAATCCCGTCGAAAATCAAATCAGGCCGCTGACTCTGACGCGTAAAAATAGTTTATTTGCTGGTCACGACGAAGGTGGTCGTTCATGGGCGCGCATAGCTTCGCTCATCGCCACCTGCAAAATCAACAGCGTGGAGCCCTACGTCTGGATGAAAGCGACGCTCAAAGCGATCGCAACCGGTCACCCGCAGTCCCGGATCGACGAGCTCCTGCCCTGGTCGTTCGGCCGCACCTCGTAATTCTCCGTCGTTGCCGCCTCCATACCCCCCGCCAGCGATTTGCAAACACGTTGATCAACAGACTGCAATCCCCACGCCAAACCTTTGCGAGTGGGACGCGAACGTCGCTTACGGTAAGAGAAATATGAGAACCTGGTGCAGTTGTCGGGCGCCGCAGACATTACGTTGCTGTGGCGGGTTTGCGACAAGACTGGCTGGCGCCGAACATGATCGACGAGGACGCGAGCCACCTCAGCGTCACGCGTTGCGTCCGCTCCTTAAACAGCCAGTCGGGGCTGCGTCATCGCCTAGACGATGCTGCCAATCAACGCGCCCGAGGCGGTCTCTTGCGCGCGAGCAAGATCACCATTCACCAGTGCTCCACTTTCCGTCGCGGCCGGATCGCCAGCGGACGGGCAAACCGCTTTCCCCCGAGCCGCTTGGGTCTGGCGACCATCAGGACCGAGGCCGTCATGCGTTCCGCGCCGCTCGCTTGCATCTTGGCTATCGCCCGAGCGAGCGCGTCGTCCAGGACGTGAGAAGGCCCAGCTGTTCGGCCGCAACACCGACGAATGCCGATCTCAAGTCGTTAGGTGAGCGCGAGCTTCAGAGTCGCCCATCTTGGTCAACCATGTGGAGAGCTGCTAAGGCTAATCGATAGCGCCACACGCAGAAGCTAGCGTTTGTGTGCCCGGGCGGGCAAGCAAGAAACGGCTACGCTTCTTCGCCAGCGGACGCTTAGAGGAAGACGGCCATTTCAGCGGCGGCTTCGCCAACAATTACAACGATTTGTCTTAATCAGGACACGAGTGAATCCTCTTTTCCAACAACAAGGCGCGAGCGCCATCTGCATGACGCGTAGCATCAATAGCAGCCGGATAAAGTTGGCGGATCGTATTGCCTCATCTGACGATGAAAATCTCAGCTTGGCCGATGTAGCTCCGGCTGACGGCCTGTCCGACGTTGCATCATGGCGCGCAGGATCGGACGCACTGGGGACATCGCGGAGTGCGCATTAAACGCAGCGGCAGCCGCAGTCCCGAGATCATCGGCCAGCGCCGCACCTTTAGCCGTGCGCGGGATGATCGTCTGGGCTGCTTTGCGTCTGAGCGATTTCTTTCTTCATTTAATCAGGTGAACAGATCGCTCCGCTCTTGCCGGACTCTCAGATCGCGCTCTCGTCTGTTCTCGCGTTGGCCCGGCTATCGCGGTCATTCTGCTTATCGGACCAAGCATAGGCTCAAGTGCAGGCCAGAACAACTGGTCGCGGACAGAGATCGAAATGCACATGTTCGGTATGGGACTGGGGCTGGCTGCGGTCAGCGTCGCCTGACCTCCTAACGAGCTTTCCGTCAGATGAAACGATGCAGGACGCAGAGCTGCGCGCCGACCGCGAGTTGAGGTGGAATGAGTTCAGGATCGGAGATGATCGCATCAGACGTGGTAGATGCAGCCGCGAGTTTGTCTTTCTTCTTCGACCTTTGTCAGCTTCTCGAAAGCCAGCCTCTCTAACACTCGAACTTGGCCTCTTGATGACGAAGCTGCCCATGCCGGAATTCGTGACGAACTTCAGCTCATTCCCTCTGGGAGATATTCTAGAGGCCTTTGGTCTCTTAACAAAAAGGAGGGCTTTATGGCTCCAAGCCCGATCGATAATGCCCGTTCACCAGAATCACCGACAGCGCACGTCTGGACACAGGAAGATCATGATTTGTTCAGCGAGATCATGAATGAAGCTGGACCATCATCGTCTGCCGCACCTGAGGAAGCGGTAGATGTCTCCTTCGCCGCTCCCCAGAGATTTTCACACGGTTCGCAAATCGCCCCTGACTCGATGGTCGATAGGCTGTTCCACCGGGGTCTCTTGCCGGACTCGGACCAGCCGACAATGACCTATGAAATCCAGGGTCACCGCTACACGGCCGGTTTGGATGAGTGTAATCGCGTTCTTCTTGTTCATAACCCTGCGGAAGACCAAGTGCTTGGGGCCGGCCGGGCGGGGGTACCGGACTTCGGAGCCTTCTTCGCGGAGAACCGACGCTATGGAAGGCCGCTACCACAGCAATGGGCCACACCTGCCCTCATAGACAAGCTGCGCGAAGAAGGTTTCATGCCGACCGCCAATAGCCCCACGACCATCCATCTTAACGGACGGGCCTACAAAGCCGAACTAGCCGAAGGAGGATTCGTTAAGCTTACGCGGGTATGAGACCAACTTGACGGTGAGCCGATCGCGCTGGGTCTGAGTCGTGCGGTCACTTTGGTTGTCCTTACCTGGATAGACGGTTCATCGCTTAGCAGTGGATTGTTCGAGCCGCCAGCGGGTACGCATCATCGGGCCCGCTGGCAGCGCTCGAGATGCACGGTCATCCTGGCCATTCGTCTGCGTGGTGCCGACCTGTCATCCGGCCGGCAATATTGTCGCCGTGTTGCTTCACTCGAGGATGTTGCTGGCGCTTGACCGATACAGCTCCGGCTGTGGGCCAGTCCGAGGTTGCACCATTGCGCGCGGGATCGGAAGAACCGGGGTGCGTCGCGGAGTGCCCAAGGCACGCCGCCGCGCCCCGGTCCCGGGATCACCGGCCAGCGCCGCACTGTTAGCCGTGCGCGGGATGATCGTCTTCTCGGCTGCTTTGCGTCTGAGGGATCCCCGTGAGCGCTGCACGACGGTGTGCCGCGGCCGAACTGCTCGGGGCGGTGCTTCGCGAGGTGACCGAGAATTACCAGGGCAAACGGGGCTCGGCCGCAAGCCAGCGCTCGATGTCGGCTGGGTTCGGCAAATTGGGCAGAAACCGGTGCCCGTTGAGCACTTGCTTGGAAACGGCGGAGGCCCTGCAAGTGCGAGGCTGGATTGTCTTGGCGGACGCGAAGGTATTCTCAAGGAGGTGGCAGCAAAGATCGCCTAGCCGCAAGGACCGTCGCAAGTGGCGCAGTCGCTTTGCGTAGCAGTGGGATTGCGTGAGCGTATTTGTCGAGGAAATCGTGTCAATTTAACACTACCAAATCTGGGCGTTCTGCAAGCAGTAGCTCCACCGTAGAGTCACGCAAGATCGCATGCACATAGGCGTGTGCAACCAGCCTCAAAAACCGGAAAAGAACGTCATGGCGAACATCAATCTCAGCTCCCAATCTATTGCAGGTGCACGCGCCGGACAGCGAGCCGCCACCGCCCGGAAAGTCATTGAATGGCGAGCGCCGGCCCCGAGACGCCGAGGCTTCCACATGATCCACGGAATGAAGCCCATGGCGCGGATGCTCGCAGCAATTAGGCGCGGGCTAGCCTTGTCCGATCTTGACCGGTGCTGCGCAATCTGGTGGCTCTATCGTCTCCATTTCGGGTTCACCGGCGACGTGATGTTGGGGCTCGCCGCGGTCAGGATTGCCCAGGAGAGATCCCGCTGCGGAATTTAGGAATCGTGGGGGCGCGCCTTCCATACGGGCTCGGCGCCCTGCCGCCGGTTACGTGTTTGGCTGGCGAGGAAAAGTGGCCGAATGCCGATTGCCTTTAGTCTCCCCCAGCCAATTGGGCCGCATTCACTTCTAGCGCCGAGGATCTGCCCGTGGGGGTGGCACCAAAGTGCAGGCAAATACGATGAGCAGATTGCAAAAACTGAACTTGCGCTCGCCCTTCACACGATCAGTAAGCTGAATTTGATGTCGGATGATGCTGCTCATGAAGGTCCCAGCAGGGGCAGACGACCGGGCCATAGCGGGGAGTGTAGGAATCAGGACGGTCTGGAATCCTTGGTCACGTCTGGTGATCGGGGGCAAGGACGCGCGGCTCGCATTCCATCTGGTGATCTTCTGCTGTTACATGAAAGGAAATGACCCGCGTGAGTTCGCGTGGCGATGCAAGGGCGGGTAGCTCGCCAAGCAATACTGCCCGAGTCGTTGCGCTGGATGGATCCTCGCGCAGAACCTCACCGACGCTGTGTACCCACGGCTTGAATTCCTCTGTGAGCGGCTCGTCCGTTGCAGACCGCCAGCCGTTCAACTCTCCCCTCGGTGAATAAGCCGTTGATCTTTCGCCAGGCACTTTGCGCCCGCCTCCGGCCGCCGCGCGATGAGACAACGGCCGCGGCTTCCCGGTCGGTCGGCGCCTTCGCAATGGTGCGCGGAATCGGCTTTGGAGCGAATTCCGGGTCAACGGATCGAGCTCTTATCACCAGAAACGAGCTCCGGTTCGCGAGCGGAGTTGCGCTCGCCTTGTCCATGCGGGCGGTTTGCAATCGAAGCAAGCCGGTGTACAGGCGTGATCGCGACATAGTCCTCGGCGGCGAATGGGCGCCGAGGACTGGGGCCATCAGCGAACTTCAGAACGGCCCCTAAGCATCTGCAGTTTGGAGCCTCGTAACAGTGAAGCCCTTAGTTGAGCTTGTAAGACGCCTGGAAGAACGTACCCCACCGTTCCATGCTGTAGTTCGCAAATCCTAGCGAGCCGCAGCCGTTTCCGCAGTCCGCGGAGTCCGCTTCCTTTTTCGTCCACATGGCCCAATAGCGGCCTCCAACGCCTAGGCTGATATTGTTGGTGACAAAGTAGGACAGAAGGCCTTCAACCTGGACGCCGCCGCCACCATTGCCGTGTTGCTCACTAAAGGTGGTCTTTTTGCGCAAGAGATGATTATCGCGGCCCTTGAAGTCGGTCCAGGGCAGGTAAGCGATGTCCGCATTCAGGCGCCAGCGCTCGGTCAGCATAGTTTCGGCGCTCAAGCCGATTCGAGGCGCATTCCATTGAGTATCTTGGCTGCCAACGATCCTATCGTCGCTCGGCTTGATACGACAAAAGTCCTGCGGATTTGTGAGCGGAACGCAACCCCTCGAGTCTGAGCTCTGGCTGTAATAGGCCCAGCCTATAAATCCGCCGATCTTGTAGTTCGTACTGCGCAGGACATCGTAACCGGCGTCGGCCGTGTAATATGCAAATCGCCCGTTTGACTCACCTGAACGAGTATTTAGGTAGGGGTATCCCTCGTGGGGCAGCCAATCTTCATCGTTCGATTTCCCTTTGTTGAAGAACCCGATACCAAGGCTACTCTTCAAGAACACTCCCCAGGGACTGTCGACACGGCCGAATACCTCCCCCGAAAGTCCGTCCAGTGCATGATAAGTGAGCCTGGAAATCAGTATGCTGGGGTCTTCAGGCCAGCCATACGGGACTGCGCTTTGATCCCACTGGAATCTTCCCCGGCTCAGCCAGAGCCGCGAGCCCCCTTCGAACGACCAACCGGACGTGTAGGGAATGGCTGGTACGCTGCCGGCTGATCTCGCATGCAGCGGCGAATCGGACTTTGGTGCGGCTTCTGGGTCCGCACCAAAGTGGTAGTTCAGACCAATTTTCCCAATGTGATAGTTGCTGGACAGGCTGGTCGTGCTCGCCGGCAAAATCGTAGACGGAGATAACTTCGCGGTCGAAGCGGTCGCGACGCTCGGCCCGCCAAAATGCAGATAGTCATACTCGACGTTCACCGACCATGAAGGCGTAAGGGCTTGCTCCACACCGAGCCCGATGACGCCACCAACTTGGCCATAGTCGAAATGGGTTTTCTCCTGTGGCAGGTCGCCCCCTTCAAAGTTGTTGACGATGTCGCCTCGATTATTTTGCCAGGCTGCACCTGCCTTGAGATAGGCAAGCGTTTGCCCGAGCGAGCCGAAGGCGTAACCGATGCGACCGGTCCCGGTCGCAAAGAGGTTCGGAGCTGCGTTGCAGTTTGCGCTTACAATCAAGTCTGAGGCTGCGAGGCAGGTGTTTGAGCCGCTCGCGACAGCTGCGCTGGCATCCAGTTCGAGGCCGTACACCCAACTATTGTTCTGCCAATTGTAGCCGATTTGGCCACCTGCGACGAAGGAGGGAATATCGACGACGTCGCCGTAGATCGGTGGGCCGAACGGATTGGTGAAAGAGGTTCGACCGTACCCGCCGCCTACATGCCCGCCAATGTAGCCTCCGGACCAGTTCCACACCGACGGTGGCAGGGCTTCTCGCCCGAGGTTCGCCATAGATGTACCCGTTGTGGCGATCGCCATGGTCGCAGCCCCCAAAAAGAGAACTCTTGATCGCATAAAGATTGCCCTGAACTTTCCCGAGTTGTAGTCGCGCTCGCTAAGTATCGCCGCACGGCAAATCGTCGGAGCACCAGGCCCCCAATAACGAGCCGGGGCCGCTCCGAAGATCACCGCACGACGATTGGTGATGACGTCCTCAACGTAGCAAGCCGCGTGCCGGAGCAATTCCTTTGTTCTGCAGGAGCTTACTAAGAGCGTGCCGCGTCAACTTCCCTACATTGGGTGGAAGGCGGACGAACGAGTGTCGAGGTTCGCTGCATTGCGGAGCTAGCGTCCAAGGCACGTGCATGTGCCGGAACTTTGTGGTCTGCCCGGTGAGCACAAGCTGGTTCAGCTTGGATGAGCCGTGAGATTTCAAGCCTAGTGTTCTTTTCACTCCGCGAGCTGCCTGATGGCAACCAGCCGGCCGTTGCAAGTTCAGCTCGTACTAGGGTCTGTACCTAAATAGCGCCACGTGATTCTCTTGCCTACGTGTTGATTCGGGGGCGAGAGAATGCGCGCTGGTTTGTTTTGGCTGAACGACAGGCAATGGGCGCGTATCGAACCGCATCTGCCGAGGGGACTGACGGGGCCGGATCGGGACGACGACCGACGCATCGTCAGCGGCATCATTCACATGCTGCAATCGGGTGCACGATGGCGTGATTGTCCACGTGAATACGGCCCTTACACGACGATCTACAATCGCTTCAATCGCTGGGCCAAGCGAGGACGATGGTGCGCAATCTTCGAAGCGCTGGCCAAGCCTGGCGAAGACGGCGTCGTACTGTCGCTCGACTCGACCTCGATTAAAGCTCACCGGTGTGGCTCCGGCGGAAAAGGGGGGAGCACAATCAAGCAATCGGCCGCTCGCGCGGAGGCCGCACGACAAAAATCCATGCGCTGAGCGATCCGCTCTGCCGGCCGGTCGTCCTGCATCTGACTCCAGGCCAGGATGCCGATATCGCTGCGGCTCCCGATGTCCTGGCGCTCGCGCCACCCATGAGCGTGCTCCTCGCCGACAAAGGGTATGATGGCGACAAGCTTCGCGGCGCAATCATTCGTCGTGGCGCCAAGCCCGTAATCCCCAATAAATCTAACCGTGTCGTCATCCATCGCTTCAACAAACGCGCCTACAAAGGACGAAATGTCATCGAACGCTGCTTTGGCAGGCTTAAGGACTTCCGGCGCATCGCCACGCGATATGACAAGCTCGCCCGTAATTTTTTGGCCGCTGTTCATCTCGCCGCTCTCGTCGCATATTGGCTCAATTGAGTCTGGACCCTAGTTTTTGGGAGCGTGAGTACGCCAGGAAGCTAGGAGTCGTGCTCGGACCGCTTTAGGATCGACGCGCCCATTGTCTTGCGGCTTTCGTCCCTCGCGGCATCCTTGAGCGCGTAATGATAGTTGATCGGCAAGATCGGATGGACCTCGGCCGACGAAATCGATCACACGATAGTCGCTGATCTCTTATCTAAACAGGTCCTGATATGGCAGTATGTAGGATCGTGACCAGATGGGACGGATGCTCTCTGCATTGCGCGAAGCTAAATCGGAGGCGCAAAGATCGAGCCGCGATAAGCCCTCATCAAGTGCGTTTGTAACAGCACATCTGCTACTCTGACATCAAGCGGCACAATCGGCCTATCCTAAAGGTAATATCAGGATCGGTGCCCGGGCCATCTCAGGAAATATCGAGGATCAAGACTCAAAAGTCAGTGCGAGAACGGGCACATCCGCGGAGATCCGGCGTTGGGTAAGCTCTAGAGATGCAATGAAGTCCGCCTCGAGGAGATACCTCATCGAAAGCGCTCCCGCGACGGTGCGCCAAGGAGCTCTGCGCGCCAAGGGATGTCTGTCGAACAAGGCTCCGCTCGCAAAATCTTCTTGCTCGGTAAGGCAGCTAGAAAATTGGCCGAGTCGGTCGATGGCCACAACGAGTTGCCGAAAGTCTTGCCGGCGTAATTCGCCAACGGATCAAGTCGTCAGACCGCGAACTTGAATCCACCGTCGCCTAGCCCGTTGGGGCATCAAGATTCATGGATGGTTCTTCATTCCACGATACGTCACACCGTGGATCGAAAAATAAGTAATTGCAGGTCAGTTCTTCACCGGGTTGTACGTCACGGGCTGTGAAAACTCGGCGGTCGTCTTGGTATGTGTTTGGGCGGCTGCTGTGGTTCATGAAGCGGGCATTGTCAGCATTGTACTCGATAACACCATCGTAAGCCTTGTAGTCTCTTGGATAGGCATGCTTATCAAGTAGCGCTTGGAATGTTGGAGCTAGGGCTTCGTATTGTTCAGGCGTCACCGTGATGTCAACGATTGGGTTGTGAATCCAGATCAACGAACCTTTGGGCAAACGAGTCGCGGAGAAAAGTCCAATACCGCCAAACCTGTCTGGCTTCAAAATTGTGTCGACGATCAGCATTGAAGAAGTCTCCCGGAGTTACTACCCAGCAAACTAACTGACGTGAGCTGCGAAATCTGCTGCACGAATTGGTAGGCTCGTTTATCCGCGCCTCCATCACAATTTATGTCTTCTCCAGGCGTATTGGGCCGCCTGCTGCGGATCGCCTCCAGCGACAAGGCCGTGAGCTGGGAGGGCTGCAAGTCAGTCGCATTCCGAGCAAAGATCCGTGTCGATTATAGCGGCGAGCTCGTGTCGCACGATCATGACCTGTTACCAGCGCGACGGCGCGCTCGATGCTCTCGCGGCCCGGCAAGCCGCCGACAAGCCCTTCATCGCAGCTTCAAGAGCCGCCCGCGGGTGAATGCGTCAGTGCGTGCCCAGGCAACTGTGGATGTGGAGCAGATATTGCAGGCAAAGTGCGCGGGAGGCCGGCACTCGACTGCCGATTTCGCTGCACAACCGCCTCGAGGCAATCAACGTGATCACGCCGTAGTTAGCAAGAAAACGGAGGTAGAAGTTCGGCCCAACGAGGAGTTGCTAAGCGATGATGCTGGCAAGTCATCGACGCGAGCAGCGGACATCTGTGCTGCCCAGAACCGCGCCAACCTCGCAGGAGCAGCCGGAGCAAGCTATGGTCCAATAACAAGTCCAATTCCGGAACTATCTGGACGGGCTCCATGCGTTTGAGATGTCCCTCGGCGTCTACATTCGTGGGTGATGGATGAGCCGAAGGTCATCGGAGCCTCCGGGTCCGAAAAGGGCGGTGTAGCGCTCACCATGAATGTCGTATTGTTTTGTCGGATGCGCTTCGTCCGGCAGAAGGCCCCACTGGCCGAGTTTCGCCCGCATCGTGTCCGGCGCGGGTTGGGTGCCGTGCAAAAAAGTCTCGGGAACGGAGAATGATGCAGCGTAAATCTCGCGGGCCGCGGGGTACGTCCTCTGAGCCCTGGAGGACGCCGGAGCGGCTTGCTCAATCGACCGTCCAAAAAGCGATCGGGCGGTTCGATCCGTTGGCTGCAGGCTGGGCGGCAGAACGTTTTCCGGTCGAGATCCGAATTGAATGGTTGAGCCTGGCGGATTGAGTGGGGTGCTTCGCCTCATCGCCCCCGCAGGCACGAACAGCGCCGTGTAACGGTCATTGTGAACGATAAAACTGGTAGGTCGGCTGTCCTGGCTCGGCGGGACGTTGCTGCGCTCGTGCGCAGCGGACGCGTGCTGGTCGCCGTGCTGCGCGTTGAACGGACCAACGGCCGCTTCTGAGTCCAGGGCTTGGTGATGACCCTCGTTTGGTTCGAGAGATGACGATGGGCGAGCGTTATCCACCATGGCCCACAGCAGATCCTGATCGTAGACTTCCTCAGGAAGGACGAACCGGCTGCTGGCCAGAAGCGGTGCGCCGGCGTCTTCAATTAACTCGCGACCGGTTGAATTGCCGGGCTCGGTGCGCTGGCGCGCAGTGGCATTTTCTTCCGCCAGGCTTAGTGTCCTCTGCCTCTTCGTAGGTTGGCCGGTGTAATCCTCATCCACAACGACTTCGTGACCTGAGCTGGAAGCGACCGAGGCTAGCTCGTTTGCAGCCGGCCGGTAGGCGCCGCTCCAGCTGAAGTAACGAACGGCTTCTTCGGGATCCGGTGCCAGACCACCCGGGGCTGGCCGGTTGAGAGACGATGCTAGGATCGCTTCGCGTATCGGCTCTTGCCACGGATCCTGATCGTGACCTTGCGCAGTCAGTTCCTCCGGCCCACCCTGCGGCGCGCGATGCTGCGCAGCGGCGTCCTCGCGTCTGGTGACTGCGTGTTCGGGATGAGGACGGTCCGTGCTCTGGTGCTCAAGTCCCAATGCCTGGGCCAGTCTAAGGCCTTCTTCAGACAGATGAGGGTAGTAGGGATCATGAAAAACGGGATTCTCTGCGATTGTCGAGGTATCAAGCTGGGGCACTTCATCCAAGTAAGGCTCAAACTCCGCTTGCTGCTGTTGCGGTGCCGCGGCGTGGTCACGGTCGAGTGGGTTGATGCGGTTAAAAGGGTCCATGTCGACTCTCCGGTGGTTTGAGTCGGCTCGCAATGCCGATCCAATCGTGTCACTGTCTCACTCTATTAGGATCAGCTGTCGACAAGCTGACGTGCTTAGAGACTAACCGGAGTGCGATCTCAGCTCAGTCATTTCGCCGCAATCGCGACTGGTGACGAAGCCGAGCAGGCGGCATCGTTTTTGCCTGTTTGGGACGGGCTCAAATACTGTCGGCACTCTGACGCCGCGATGATCTCGGCAACTGATTGTGGCTCTTCGGTCATCCCAACGTCTCACGCTTGCTCAGCTTGCACAATCTAATACGGTTGGTGGCCGACAACGGTTCCTGGCTCGCATGTTCGTGTGCCGTACCGCGGCGGATGCTCTCGCTCGGATTGTGGTTCTCTGCTGGTGCTCGGCCGGCAAGACACAGAAAGCCAATAGGCTTTATATCGGCGATCCTTGTCCGGTAATCGCGGCCACGCACATATTTGGTGCGCTCGCAGTAAAGATGTCGAGTGCATGCTCCGCGACCGCGCCGGCTGGGCGCCGTTGAGACCCTCCATGGCCTTCTTCTTGCCGCTCAGAACCAGCTCGGGCTCTCTTTGATCGCCGGCGGACTTGTGCTGCGGCGCACGTATTTGCCCCGCGATCGATTGTTCAGGCCCCAAAAATCGCTAATAGCAAAAGATTCGCCGCATCCTTTCCAGCAGGGCCGATCGTGCCTCCTGAAATCGCGAGTCAACATACGGCCCGGCTAAGCAGGGGATCAAAGCTCCTGGTCGCCGCGCTCGGCTGGCAAAATCAAGTACGTGAAGCGGATCCAACCGGCGAGAGTCGCGCGCCCGGTCCTCACCTTGGGCCCGGCCGCCTCGATTGCGCCGATAGCTTTTGCGGTGTTGCGCGGCCATCCTTGGCCGCTTCATCTCGCCGGCGTCTCTGGAACGATTCCGTCGCGGCACCGGGCGAGCAGAACACGCGCTCTGTTGCGCAGAATTTGTAGCACGCATGATCAACCGCAGGCGGCTGAGCGAAGGGCAGGATGTTGATAGTCTCATTCTGGCCATATCGCCTCGTCGAGAAGTTCTCGCAAATTCACCATCCGCGTTGCTCCGCTGCTTCCCTAAGCGCGTCATCAGCCAGATTCCTGCATAGCTCCCGCTTTGTTCGTATTCACCCGGTCCCGTTCAAGACCTCGATGTGCAGAGCCCGACAGCACATTGCAATTGAATCGATCTGAGATCGCAAAGAGATGATTGTCTGAACCAAGCGCGCGAGTCCTGGCATGTCGATTGCTGGGAAGTGCTTGCTACACCATGCACTGAACTAGACGCAAAGGCCGAGTCAGATCCAACTTGCCGTCGAAACCAATTCTCTAGCTTAGAAGCGGCGCTGCTAACTGCCGCTCCGCCCAACGGAGCCAAGTCATGCTGAGCGACACATCCAAATTCTTCGCCTCCATTCGCATCAACAAGCAGGAAGCGCAGGAGGAGCGCCGGACCGCGGTGCGATGCGAATGGCCTGATTGCCAGAACAAGGCAACCCATCCCGCGCCAAAGGGCCGCCACAATGCGCGCGAATATTGGCACTTCTGCATCGAGCATGCTCGCGAATACAATCAGTCCTACAATTTCTTCTCCGGGATGGACGCCGAAGCGATCGCGCGCTACCAGAATGACGCGCTGACGGGCCATCGTCCAACTTGGAAAATCGGCGAGCCCATCAGCGCCCGCAAGATGACCGGCAGCCCGGCCCATTCCGAGGACGACTGCGATGCTTTTTGCATGCTCGCTGAGCTGAAGGGACGCGCCCGCGCGGGGCCAGGCCTGAGACGCGCAAGCTTTTCAATGCCAAGCGGAAAGCGTTGCAGGTGATGGGCCTGAATGTCGATGCGACGCTCGGAGATATCAAGGCGAGGTACAGGGCGATGGTCAAGAGGCACCACCCCGATGCCAATGGCGGCGACCGCTCTACGGAGCAGCGCCTGGTCGAGATCATCAAGGCCTACCATTACCTGAAGACCGTGGTGCGGGAGAGCTAACCCGGACACGACTTGAACGGCTTCACCTCACCCGCCATTCCATAGCCCTTCATCGTGTGAAGGCTGCACCCGAGCTGGCGTGTAACCCGCTTCAGACCCTAGGCCCGAGAGGCGCAACATTTCCGCCACGCCACAAGGAGTTCTATCAACCTGCTCCCGGACCGATCAACAACGAGCCTTTGTTTCTTTCCTCGTTCATTCGCTCTCTCCTCGGGTTTGCAAGGAGGGGGCAAGTCTTCACGACGCCGATGGGAAGTTCGCAAAGGCGAGCCACAGCGAAAGTTCGAAAGTGCCGTCCTCGACTGCTCGAAAAGCAGAGCCACACTAAACTGCTGCTCCGCTGCCCGCAGGAAGGTTGGTACTGGACTTGCCTCGCGCGTTAAGATGGCACTCAGGGAGTGCCATTCGCGCCCCGTCAATGCAGGTGAGACGGCAGGCCTTTAATCACGCTCTTGATCTATATCAAATTCTGTGTCGCGCATGAGACGTTGTCGCATGTTCGACGTATGTCACATCCGCTCAACCAGAGGAGACCATCTTTCTGCGAGTGCCCCTATTATGGGGGCAAGTTCTCCGATCGGCGAGTGGTGCGAGAATTGCTGTGCGCATCGGTGGTTCTTGGAAAGTCCTGAGGATCGCATGCACGCTGTCGTCCTCGTCAAGCAGCCATTTGTTGATGTCCGCGGGTGGTGGCCCAAAATGCGCAAGCACCTGAGGGCGCTGGACCCGTCCGGGTGTGGTGTGCCGAGCTGCGAACAGTTCCATGCCGACCTCGCTCCTTTGCGGTGGCGCTCGAGATGCCGGCATGTTCTTACGAGAAGTGCTGACCGTGTCCGCCGCAATCGTTGCATGATTTGCCAGCCGTTCTTTCGAGAGACTGGGGCACTGGCACCTTGGAGAGCAGCCCGACCGGTCAGCAGCGAACAAAGTCAGCTTCGCTTTGGCTCGACCTGCCAGCGTGCGTCAAGTCGCTCCGATTATCTTCTCGGAGCGTGCTGGGACCGTGTGAAACAGTTCTGGGCCGGCGCTTTCCTTTCGCGCGCGAGCTTTCAGCTGCAAGAAGCAAAGCCAACATCTGTGTAAGCAAACGGAAATAGAAAATGGATGACCAGTCGCACGGCAAAATGCCACTCGCTTCAAGCAGACGGGAAAGTCGCGGGCCCGACCTATTCAGCTTCATCGAGTGCGCTATACAGACAAGATCAATCGCAGCGCTGTTCGATCTTCTTGTGAATTTCGCGAGCAATGAAGGCTTTGATAAAGTCGCCTACGGAGCACTCTCCTGCTCCAATGAGCGTCGTTTGCCAGAGTATCTATCGCCCCCGCCAACTATAAACTTCCCGTCTGATTGGTGCCAACGCTATGCTGAACAAGAATATCAAGCGATCGACCCGGTGGTCCGGCGGACAGCAATGCTGCCAAGGCCCTTTCTTTGGGATGAACTAACCAGTCGATATGAACTGCAGCCCCGTGAGCCGCGCGTCTTACGCGAGGCCAAAGAAGCAGGCCTTAAGCATGGCATGAGCGTGCCATTGTTTGGATCGCAAGGCCGATCGGCTTTCGTATCGTTTGCATCTCCTTTCGATGATGCCGATCCACAGGATCGCATGGCTCATCTCACGACATTGGCGTCGGCGTTTCACAACGCTGTCGCGCAGATTACACCGCCGCTTGATGAGAGTTGCGAGACAGACATTCCGCTAACACCGCGAGAAACAGAGTGCCTATACTGGGTCGCAGAGGGGAAGTCAGCCTGGGTAATCGGGCAACTTGTTAACGTCACTGATAATACCGTCAATTTCCACATGAAGAACGTCATCAGAAAGCTAGGGGCGGCAAACCGGACAAATGCTGTAGCCAAAGCAACCCGGCGCGGCATCATTTAGCTCCGTACGCCTTCAAAGGAACGATCAAGGACCCTGCGTCGGCGGGCTCTTCCTTTGCGATTCATCTGCTGCGGTCGGGATAGCCGATCTCTAGTGGATTCGATCTCTAGTGGATTCAACGATGTACTTCAACGGAATTGGCTCAAACCAGATGACGGGGCAAGCGCATCCGGCGCGCGTGTCCGGTGTTTATCAGTGGCTGGCGTGGACCTAGGGGCGTCGGCGCTTCATGCAAGTCTCGCTGCGTCAGACTCGCCTGAGGCTGGATTTCCTAGTTCGGACAATGCAGGTCCTAGGCGGTAAATCGCATGCTTTGTCATACCGACCACGCGATCCCGGCGCTATTGATATGAAGTTCCATCCGTTTCAGATCGAGGATGTCGATCTGTTTGCCAGGAATCGCGCTGTTATAGGTTTTTGCAAGTAAGTGTTGCTAAACAGGCTGCTCAACGCAATGAACGGGTTGAAGCAACAATGACAACATCTTCATTCTCGCCACCAACCGTCTCGAGGCTCTCGAGGCTGCGCCAGCCGGCCGTCCCGGCCATATCAATCAGGCAACTGAGGTGCCGCTGCTCGATGCGACCGCCCGCGAAAGCTGGTTCGTCCCTATGGCAGGGGCTTGCCGCTGGACGAAGCCGTGATCGCTGAAGCCAGGCCCTTCACCTGAGCGGCAGCGCGGCCCTTATCGAGAAGTTGATGCTTCGCGTTGTGCAATCGAGGCTTGCCAGCTGCGGCAATGTCGGCGCGATTTCCACTAACATGAAGCTACCTGCCCGTGCGCAGCGAGTTCAATCG
Source organism: Bradyrhizobium sp. USDA 327 (assembly GCF_041262065.1). Taxonomy (NCBI): domain Bacteria; kingdom Pseudomonadati; phylum Pseudomonadota; class Alphaproteobacteria; order Hyphomicrobiales; family Nitrobacteraceae; genus Bradyrhizobium; species Bradyrhizobium sp. USDA 327. The sequence continues at coordinate 283,470 of NZ_JBGCCW010000001.1, forward strand.
CGATGCGCATTGCATTGTGGCTATGGTGCGCGCCCCACAACTAGGCGCGTCCCAAGTTACCTATCGAAGGATTTGTGGTGAGGGGTCTCCAGCCGTCGACCTTGCGCATGTTGATCTGGCCGGGGGTGAGCAGGCCAGGACGGCATTGCCGCGGCGGCCGCTGATGGCAAACGGTCTTGATCTTGATCCGTCGCTCGAACTCCTCACGCGGCCGCTCAATTGCGTCGGTAGCCGGAATAAGATGTCGCGGCGCCAACTTCCGCTGCGGTGTTCTACAGCGCGGTGTATGGTGCTACCATCGGCGCAGAGGCAGCGGGAGCGCGAATGGCAGGTACGACGACGCGGGCGATGAGCCGGGGTTCGGCTCGGGAGCTTGCCTCTGCGACCCGGTGAGTTGTACCAAGAGCGCGAATTCTTCTTGTCGTTTCGCCGCAGCTCAGATGCCACTGAGGCGAGTGATTGGGGTCGGCATCCCACCGAAGCTTCGGAGAGGTGTTGTTTGGGGAGGCGGCAGGCTTCACCGGCAGCACCGATATGGCGAGGAGTGGGCCAACGCGCTGGCAAGACCCCGCTGGCCAGCGATGAAATGTTGCTCGAGGTCGTAGGAACATCATGGCGGTCTCGCGCGTGCGGACGCCTCTCGCGGAGCGAGTATGTCGGCCGGCCGCTGCAAGCAAGGCGACTGGCGCAGGGCTCTCGACCAAACCGACAAGATCGTCCCGCTCAGCGGCCAAGCGGAGGAAACTAACTGTCCCAGATTTGATGCGTCAGAGGCCCCAGATTCGTCATCCCGAATACGTTGGAACTTTCGGCAGGATAAGCCGAAGAGCAGGCCAATATATGCCCGCTATTCGAACTTCTGCCGATTTGCGTCAGCAACCCGGACAAGAGACTCTTCTCGACGCACATGGGGCAGACGCTAGCGGCCAACAAGCGGCAGGCGTTGGGCAGCTGAATGGTGATCGCCTCGCAATCGCGTTTGACGCAATAGCGATCTTGCGGCCGGTTCAACCCGCTACCTCAACTATTTTCGACTGCCAGCCCTAGTGCCAATTCGTTTGCGCAACTTCCTTCCACGATCGGCTTCGAAGTTCGCGCTAATTCGAGCGTGCAGCAAGGCTCGACAGCGAGGGACTGTCTGAGTGGCGGCAGGCACTGATCCTGAGCCCCGCGCAGCTGTTGCCGGCGCTCCTGCGGGAGGGTGGAGGATCGCGGCTACGCGCAGAACTCACCGAAACTGCCGGGGACTGCAAGTCCTTGATAGGAGTATCGCCACGGGAAGCTGTCCTGTTTGTTGATGCCCTCGCGTCACAGTGCCGCATCCGAATTCCTAGTCCTCTCATCTCGCGCACAATGGGGATTGACGAGGGAGCTCCGACTGAGTGTCGGATTCCGTTGTTCGCTGCCTTCATCTCACCTCGCATCCGCTTTTGCGCGACATCAAAGCGCTTAGATCAGCTCCTGACTAGATGAGCAAAACGCAGACCAACTTCAGTAACGGTTCTTGCTTCATGGCGCTCACGCAAAGATTAGAGTTCCGGCAATCCCAGTCGCTGGTCATGTCGCCGCAGCTGATGCAGGCGATCAAGCTGCTGCAATTATCTAATCTCGACCTCATGACCTTCGTGGAGGAAGAGCTGGAGTGTAATCCGCTGCTCGAGCGTGCCAGTGACGATGCAGCTGGGGCCGAAGCCCCGACTGAGGTCGATCAGGTCAGCGGCGATCAGCTGGCCGAGGCCCAAGTGCGCGACGCCCGGGATGGCGCCATGACCACCTATACCGAATGGGGTGGCGGCGGCTCGGGTGACGAAGACTACAATCTCGAAGCGTTTGTCGCGTCCGAGACAACATTGTCCGACCACCTGGCCGAACAACTGTCGGTCGCATTCACCGCGCCGGCGCAGCGCATGATCGGGCAGTATCTGATCGATCTCGTCGACGAAGCCGGCTATCTGCCGCCGGATCTCGGCCAGGCCGCCGAGCGGCTCGGCGCAACGCAGGAGGATGTCGAGCACGTTCTTGCCGTCCTGCAGGAGTTCGATCCGCCCGGCGTCTGTGCGCGTAACTTGCGCGAGTGCCTGGCGATCCAGCTCCGCGAGCTCGATAGATACGATCCGGCGATGCAGGCCCTCGTCGAGCATCTCGATCTCCTCGCCAAGCGCGACATCGCGAGCTTGCGCAAGCTCTGCGGCGTCGACGACGAGGACATCGCCGACATGATCGACGAGCTCCGCCGGCTCAGTCCCAAGCCGGGCATGAAGTTCGGGTCGGCGCGGCTGCAGACGATGGTACCCGACGTCTATGTCCGTCCGGCTCCTGATGGCGGCTGGCATGTCGAGCTCAACAGCGACACCTTGCCGCGCGTGCTGGTCAACCAGACCTATTATTCCAAGCTGTCGAAGAAGATCGGCAAGGACGTCGATAAGTCCTACTTCAACGACGCGCTGCAGAACGCGACCTGGCTGGTGCGCGCGCTCGACCAGCGCGCCCGCACCATCCTGAAAGTTGCGACCGAGATCGTGCGTCAGCAGGACGGCTTCTTTACCCTTGGTGTTGCGCATTTGCGGCCGCTGAATCTAAAGGCCGTTGCCGAGGCCATCCAGATGCATGAATCCACGGTGTCGCGCGTCACCGCCAACAAATACATGGCAACAAATCGCGGCACATTCGAGTTGAAATATTTCTTCACGGCATCGATCCCTTCGGCGGATGGCGGTGAGGCGCATTCCGCTGAAGCGGTGCGTCACCGCATCAAGCAGCTGATCGAATCCGAAGAGCCGTCAGCGGTTCTGTCCGATGACGCGATCGTTGAGCGCCTGCGAGTCTCGGGCATTGATATTGCCCGCCGCACGGTCGCGAAGTACCGCGAAGCCATGCGCATTCGGTCCTCGGTGCAGCGCCGCCGCGACAATATGTGGTCAACGATGAACAGTAGAGCATCGGGCGGAACTGGCCTCGATAAATAAACCCCCAGCTGTCGATTTAATCCGGAAGCGTAGCTTTGGAGGTCTCTGAAAGCGGGCCTTTGGAGCGAGATTGTTGATGGTGATGGAAGGAAGCTTCTGGCGCGGCATTTGAGGAGAGGTAGTATAGGCCGACTGCCGTCTAAGAGGGGCGAGCGTTTTCAGAGGCTCCGTCGGCGCCAAGCTCTTATTCCTCCCAAGTCCTCGCCTTGGCTTATTGTCGGCCGATATACGGCCCCGATCGGTAGCAGCCGGCTGATCTCGCACGCCAATGATCGCCACCACCTCTTCCGCGATAACTTTCCGGTTCGTTGCTACGCTGCACAACAAGGTTGTAGGGCGAATTATTGGCTTAACCATAATAGCTCGGCGCTAAATGTTGTAAAAACTACACTTGGAGCGCCCAGATTTTGGAAAATGAACAGGTTTTCGAGTGCGCAACTGTAGCCGCGCCCAGCATCGCCAAGTGCGGTTGGGCGGGATCGTCAGGATTGCGCCAAGTCGGGGCTGCTTAGGACCGGCGAGCTCATGGCGGCTTCAAGACAATCGACGACGTCCCGGCAGGAGGGACACATGACCTGGCTGAGCAGGGACAATCTGCCGAATGGCACGTGTTCTGACGAGGCGCATTCGAACTCGGCGGAAGCTAGCGACGCCGGCACACAAGTCGGCGTCGAACGCCATCGCTCATAGAGTCTTGAGATATTCGACAAGCGCTCGCCGTTCGGCGTCGGTCAACTCTGGTCCGATGATGCCGGGCGGCAGTTTCCTTAAGTCGGTTTCCTTACCCTCGAAAGAATGTCCGCGATTGCTGTTCCCAAGCAGCGACACATCGAAGTTCGTCAGACCGGCCGCACAGCTTTCGGACGACTGTGCTTTCGTCGCGAGCCCGACGTTGACCGGGTCGAACGCACGGCTGCCTACGCAAAACGACATCGGCCGCTTGGCGTGCGGCACCAGCATGTCTCTCAGGGTCGGAACAGACCCGTTGTGCAGATAAGGAGCTGTTGCCCAAACACCGTCCAATGGTCGCGCCCGGTACTGAGTGAAAAGCTGTCCCAGCTATTTAGGTTCATCGAGGGTACGATCAAGCATGTCATGCCGACCATCGTTGCCGAGATCGCCTATCAAAGCCTTGGAAGCGAAAAGCTGGTTGATTTTATCGATGAGCAGATACGCAGCGAGAAGACATCTGCAATTCGCACGCTGCTCTGCTCTTTCATGTTGCTCGAGATCGACTCGTTCCCTAGCTATAACCAGGATAAGTGAGTTTTACGAATCGGAAGATACGCCACGGTGGGTGACAGCTGTCATAACCGAGCGCCTGTACAGCTATTATCGGCAACGACCTCTGGCGGGCGCAACACGCAAAAAATTTGAGGAACTTGTTGTGACGCTAGAAATGCGCTTGGCCGGTAAATCTCGTCCAAGAGTTCGAGGAAATTATTTATCCGCCTTGAAGAAGAAGGCATTCAAAGAACCAAAGTCCTAAACTCTTATTCTGGATGAAGCGCCTCCTACAGTCAAAGATCGAGCCATGTCGCTGGACTTGCGGCGCGGATGGGGCGGCGGACTCGATCATGGCCATGGATCGCCTCAAGGGTCGCGCATGGCAACCGAAAGGCTACCATACGCCGGCCAGCTGATCGTTAGGGTCGCGCCGGGCGGCGATCATGGTTCGATGAACGCCGCTGCGCGCGGATCACGCCCGGCCTGCCTTGACCAGATCGAACCACCGCTTCAGGTGCGGATGCGCGCACCAGTCGATCCGTCGTTGATCGACCGGGAGCGGTAGCCCGCGGGTCGCTTCGTCCGATGTCGATACGTTGCGCCACGCCTTCGATCTCGCCCAGGCCATCCTGGACAACAAGCATCTCGACGTGGACTATAAGACCTTCTCGCGACGGACGGTGAGGCACAGCAAGACGCTGGAACGCGTTGAAGGCGTCGTGGTTCGGCTCCTGAGTGGCGTCCTCGAGTTTCCTCCGGGCGCGCGGCCCCGCGAGGCACTGCGGGCGATCGGGCTGGAACGCTTTGCCCCGCCGCTGCTGATCGCGGGTAAGATCGATCTTCTTGGGGCCGATCTCTCCGGAGCCACTCCGCTCATCTCGGGATCGCGCCTAAGGAGGCAGATCATGTCCGCTTCCGGGAGCCGCCGGCGTATGTTTTGACGATCGAAAACTTGGCAAGCTTCAACAGGCACGTCGCCGAGGCCGACGCCGCTCGACTGGGTGCTACGCTGTATGTTGGCGGGTATCCCTCGCTTGCCAGCCAACAGGCCCTGCGCACGATCTCGGCAATGGTGTCCGAACAAACCCCGATCTTTCACTGGTCGGATATCGATCCGGACGGCACCTGGATATTCCACACGATGGAGCGCGCCGTCGGACGACCGATCCTGCCGCATCTCGGGGCGGGCGCCGACCAAAAAGTCCGCACCCGCTCGTTGCCCACCAAACTCCGGCATCGCTTCACTGGCGGCATACTTGGCCAAAGATGGATCCAAGATCCTCGAGCAGGAGGAGCTTGATCCGATTCTTCCTACGCCCACGTAGGCGTTCGGACTGACGAGGGCGCCAGCTTGCGTAACGGGCACGCTTGGCCATTGACGTAAGCGGCTCGGTGACAAGCTGGAGCTCTTGCTGGCCGAGAGCTTGAGGGGGCGCATGAGACCGGCGCGTTGCGGACGCGCGATCTCAAGCAGCGACGGTGGAGACCACCGTTCAGCCCAAGACCATCACCTCCCGACCGATGCCAAGCTGGAATATGCGGCGATTAACCAATCGGCTGGCCCGCGAGTGCGGCCTTAAGTTGCGGCAATCTTATCTGCGCATCGGCTCAGGCGCCTCTCAGTCATCGAGCCGTGAATGGCCACATGAAGAGCGACGGGCATCTCGGTCGCTGCCATCTCAAAGGGCCGGGAGGGGGACGCCGCCAACATCGCCTTCACCGCCGTCGACCACAATCTCCGCCTCACCCTCAGCCTGGCTGAGGCTTTCGTTGGGCCTAATCCGCAACGCCTTGTTGCTGATGCTCGCGGTCGCGCTCGAGCTTCGTCCTGCAATATGGCGGGTTGAGAGACCAGATTGTTTGCGGATCGAGAAAGGTTGCGGCAATGCATCAAGCACTCGTCCCTCTTAAAAGCAGCACAATCAAGAACAAGATCGAGGCGTCCGTGCCGCAAGGTGAGATTAACAGAGGGATTCGAACGAGCTACTATGCATCAGCTCGGGCGGTTGGCCCGGCTCGGCCCTCGTTTGTAGGCTGGCTGCGCGGGGTCTGAACATGGGCCTGCATTGATCATCTCCCCATGGCTTTTGCAACGGCTGCTGTAACGCTGTTTTCTTGACTTACCCAAAAATACCCAACTTCGATCTGAATGGGTGCATAAGGGCGGAAAATCACGGCTAGCGTTACCAACACTCGCGGCCCTGGAAGACGACAGGCACGTGAACTTGAGGGCCGAAGAGCCCAGAGGAGGGACCAATGCCAAGGACGCTAGCCGCACCGCGCGGCCATTCTTACCATTTCGTCAAAGCCGCTCTGATTTGCTCAACTCTCTTGTCCGGTGCGGCCGCATCTTTCGGCCAGGCCAAAGCGGAGGATATCAACTGGCGCCAGTTCGAGGGCGCTTCGATCGTTTGGGCTTACGACATCCATCCATATGCTGACGCGGTTGCAGCACAGCTTCCTGAGTTCGAGAAGTTGACGGGCATCAAGGTGACGCCCGAGCTTTATCCGGACGATGCCTATTGGAATAAGCTGACCATCCAGCTGAGCACAAAATCGCCCTCGTGGGATGTCGTCGGCACAGGAATTCAACCGGCTTGGGATCTTGCGCCCGGTCAACTGCTTGAGCCGCTCGACCGCTATCTGAACGACCCTAAGCTCACATCGGCAAGCTATGACTACAAGGACTTCTTCCCCGCATTGCGTGACGCGCTGACTTGGCAAGTCAATGGCGGGCAGATCGAACCGGGCCGGGGTCAGGTGTGGGCCATCCCGCACGGGTTCGAAAACATCCAATTGTTCTACCGTAAGGACATTCTTGACAAACACGGTATCAAGGTTCCGACAACCCCGCCGGAAATGTCGGCGGCATGCGAAAAGCTAAAATCTGCCGATCCCGCGATCACGCCCCTGGGTGTGCGAGGAGTGCGCTTTTGGAGCAGCATCCACACGGCCGCGATCTCAATCGCCAAGTCCTATGGTGTACACGACTTCGTCGTCAAGGACGGCAAGTTGGAAACCGGTCTCAATTCTCCCGAGTCGATCGCCTTCCACAAAGACTACGTGGAGATGATCAAGAGGTGTGCTGCCCCATCCTTTGCCAACGACAACTGGTACCAAGTGGTCGATGGCATCAATTCGGGTCGGACAGCGATGGCGATCGATTCTAACATGTTCGGGTTCTGGAACGATGTTGCCGGCAAGCCCGCTTCGGGCAAGATTGCCTTCGCTCCGCCACTGCGAGCTCCGAACGGCAAGACTTTCGAATCGAACATCTGGATCTGGTCCCTGGCCATGAATGCTGCTTCCCAGAAAAAGGGAGCGGCCTGGCTCTTCATTCAGTGGGCGACGTCAAAGCAGGTCGAGCTGAACGGTGCCATCGCCGGCAAGCTCGTCAACTCGCCGCGCGCTTCGACCTGGAGCGACAAGGTTTGGCTCGACTATGCGGCTAAACCGGAATTCACAAATTTCGTGGATACCTTCAAGAGTGTTCAGGACCGGGCTGCGCTCGCCTTTACGCCGCGCGTAGGGTTTGCCGAGGCCATGAACGCCTGGGCAGTTGCCATGCAGAAGATGGTTAATGGTGCGGACGTGAAGGCGACATTGGCCGACCTCGCCTCCGAGATTCGCTCCTCCATGTAAGGCAACCGGGGAGCGGCATCACCGGATTGCCGCCTCCACTACCCCCGCGTATCTTTCGAGAAGTGAGCGATGAACCTTCGAGGCATCGACGCAACCGTGATGCTACAATCATCGGTAGGCCAACTGGCACCGCCCAAAAAAGAGCAGGTGCAAAGCGCCGGGCAGCATGCTCTTGACTGGTGGAGCCTTGCTGCGATTGCTCCCGCGATCATCATACTGCTCGGATTTCTTTTTCTGTTTTTCTATGGCGTCTTCCAATCGCTGACCGATCTCAAGTTTGGCCGTCCCCTGGTTCGTTTCATTGGGGTCACCAACTATGAAGTGGCAATCAAGACTCAAGATTTCTGGAACAGCATGCGGGCGACCACGGTGTATGCCTGCTCCGCGGTCCTCGCGGAAGCGTTCTCTGGGCTTGCGCTCGCCAAATTGTTCGCAAGCCGCGTGTTTCTTGCACAATTGATGCGGCCTGTCATTCTCCTTCCGTTGGTATTGCCGCCCATGAGCGTCGCCCTGATGTGGACCACAATGATGGATCCACAAAACGGGATTCTGAACTATTTGCTTTCGCTCGTCGGGATCGGCCGCTTCGCCTGGATTTCGGACGCCGGTACGGCGATGTTCTCGCTAGTTCTCATCGACATATGGACTTACACACCATTTTTTGCGCTCATCATCTTCGCCGGTTTGCAGGGCATTAACGAGGAGATCAGAGAAGCCGCGCGGATCAATGGCGCTAAGGGTTGGGCGACGTTCCTCCATATTGAGCTTCCACTCATTGCACCGTATATCCTGATCGCCGCAGTCTTTCGGCTGATCGAGTCGCTCAATCAGTTCGATATCATCTTCGGAACAACCCAGGGCGGTCCAGGTGACAGTACCTCCGTGCTCTCGGTTCGCGCCTACATCACAGCCTTTCAAAACCTCGCCTTCGGGCGTGGTGCCGCGCTCATGGTTGTCAACTGGTTGATCGTGCTTCTCGGGACCTTGGCCATGGTAAAATTGTGGCGGTTGGTTCGGCAGCGCGTAAGCTAGAGGAGGCTGGCAATGCGCTTCAAACGCTTAACGCCCGCAAGCTTGTTCCTTAATGGACTGGTTGTTGTCTGTACGCTCATCCTGACATTTCCCCTGGTCTGGATCGTGATGATGTCGCTGAAGCAGCAGGCCGAGGTCATGACCTTGCCGCCGCGCTTTGTCTTCACTCCAACATTTGAAAACTTCCGCGTTTTGTTCGATGCCGCCCAGGCCGGGGCGACAAGCTACGGCACCATCAAGGTTGATTTCCTGACGCCGGTCGCCAATAGCGTCGTGATATCGCTTGGCGCGGTGCTCGTATCGCTGATCGCCGGCGTACCCGCAGGTTACGTCTTGGCAAGACGTGATATCCCTAGGAAGGAGGACATCGCGTTCTTCATTCTGGGCTTCCGCTTCGCGCCGGCACTCCTTGTCGTTATACCGCTGTTCAGCGTGTTCCAAACAGTTGGCCTTTATGACACTTATCTCGGCATGATCTGGGTTTATCAGGTCGTCACGCTGCCAATGATCATCTGGCTAAGCCGATCATATATCGAGGACATCCCAAAGGACATTGAGGAGGCGGCGGCCATGGATGGTGCAAAGCCGTTCCGTGTAGTCTGGCACATCGTTCTTCCGCTTCTAAAGCCCGGCCTAATCGGCGCTTCATTGCTCATTTTCTTGCTTGCCTGGCACAATTTCGCTCTCGGCCTGATCCTCAGTTCGACGAAAGCACCGGTCACCGTGGCCCTGCTCAAGCTGCTTAATCCAGGCGTTCAGTTCTATCCGGTCATGGCTGCGGGTTTGGTGGTGACCATGATTGTGCCGATCGGGATTGCCGCGAATCAGGGGGCGGCCGCGCACAAAATCCGCCTCGGAGCGCATTGATGCTTGGCCACCGCACAAGATCGGCCTCAATGGCTCGGTGTTGTCAGGGGGGCTAGGTCCTTTTGCGGCGTGCCGGCTTCGGCTTGCGACCTTTACGTAAGGTAGCAGGTGGCGGCGCCCCCTTGGATGGCCGAACAAACAGCTCGGAGACAGCAACGCCGAGCGTCTTGGCAAGGCGATCGAGAAGATCAATTGTGGGGTTTGCCTGTTGGCGCTCAAGTCCGCTCATATAGGAGCGATCAATACCTGCATCGTAGGCCAATTGCTCTTGCGGAATACCGCGCTCGACGCGGATCCGGCGCACATTGTATGCCACAAGCGCACGAGCTCTCATGCGCGAAGGCAGCCATTTCGATGGTCATCAAACCACTGGCTATAACCGACATAAAAACATCACAAAACTGCGCGGGTTTTGCCGGCGCTGACCCGAGCGCCGTCGTTCCGCCGGCTCGGCGGCCGTTCGATTCCGCTGCCCATTTGCGCTATCAGCCTCGAGCCAAACGCAATAGATGCTGACTGACAGGGCCCGATAGTCTTCCATTCAACGAAATGGAGTGGTAGCCCGACGAACGTGCCGCCCCAACCCGTCGAGATTGCAGCGACAGCCGTTCAGGCGAGATTAGAGTCGGCCTGCAGCACTGCATCATCGCAGGAAGCGCGTTTCAGCTGCCTCAATCTCGTCCATTCTCTGCAGTCTGAAGGGGTCCTCTATCGTTAAAATATCCTTGTGGACGTTCTGGACGCCGCCATCAGCGATGATACGGCGGAAGGTGTCCCTCAAGGCTGTGCTTGAGGCCCGGATCCGAAATTGCCATAACTCATCATCTGGACGTTCCGCAGCAAGGCTCGTAACCTTGGGAAATGTCTTGTCCTTGATGACAACGGAGCTGGCGCCGGTCCTTTCATACTCGCCAATGGCATGGATGACATTGATCGCATTGCCATAGCCTGTGTCGATGTCGGCCACATCGCATAGTGCAGGGTTTTCCGTCTACTTATTTCGATACCTGTCATCCGGCTGTGACACGATGGGTCTTGAAGGCCCGCAGCTTGCCAAAGATTTTCAAGCCGGCAAGGAAGTGCTGCGTGCCGCCAGCGGGTGGTGCCAGCCGGCCTCCCGGTCAGCAACCTGGAGGTGAACGCCTGTATAAGCCTTAGCTCCATCGAGGCGATCGGCGGCGTCTGTTTCGATACGAGGGAAACGGTTTTCGAATTGAAGGGGGCATCATGGACGCCTGGTACACGCGGCTGGACAGCAAACTAATCGAAGTACCAGTTTTTGGTGCAGGAACCGCTTGGAGCGATGGCGAGCACTCACAGTTTCAGAGCCTCCCTGATCCGCGGCACCGTCCGCAGGTTCAGGCGAATGGTTCCATCGTCATCGCCCAGAACACGTGTCCCGGTCAACGGGCTTCGGCTCGTTCGAGTCGAATCTAAATCGTCGCTCGCCTCTAATCCTGTTTGCTAGGGGACAGGGATTACCAAGTTTCCGTTCGGCGGCTCACAACATCAAATCAGTTATCTGGCGGCGCGAAGTGCGCAATTCTTGTCCAAATTCCGACACCGGCACAAAGCCCGTCGGGTTCAAAACACTGGTCGCCGTGAACTGCCGTTGAGCTGTTCATGCGCAATTAGGCGCTTAATGCGCGCAGACGATGCTGGCACGGACGTTGCTACTAAGGGTGCAGCAGTACTGAAAGTGCTGAGCCCACCCAGATGCGAGTCGAGCGATGCTCTCCTTCCTTGAATCGACGTGGCCTGCTCGTGAGAGGACGAGCTTGTTCCTTGTAACTTTGTGTGTCGGCGTGCTTAGCGCTGCGACACCGACATTCGCTACGGCTCTCGTTCGGCAGCCCGTCTACACCACGGCACCCCACTTCTCGGTCGCGGTCGCGATCGGAGATCAGCGAGCACAAAACGTCGCGCAGTCCCTGACAATAACTTTGGAGCGTAACATGACGCTGGGCTTAGAATCCCCAGCTCCCCCGATCAAGGTGGAGAACTGGCTGCGTGGTCAACCCCTCACGAGCTTCCAGCCCGGGAAAGTGTACATCGTCGAATTTTGGGCAACTTGGTGCGCATCGTGTGTGGCGGCGCTGTCCGATCTGGTACAGCTGCAAGAGAAATACAGAGATAGCGGAGTTGAGGTCCTCGGAATAGCAGCTGGTGAGCGCGCTCAAACAGCGGAAAAGGCCCGAAGCAAGTTGGACGCATGGTTGACCGAAAAGTTGCCGAATCTCAACTATCGGGTCGGGCTCGACTACACACGCGAAATGGACGAGCTTTGGATGGATTCCAGCTTTTTCTATCGGGATTTCCACTTCGTTCGTCGTCGACCGTGATGGCCACATCGCCTTTATCGGTTCCCCGACGCAACTCGAAGAGGTTTTGCCGAAGATTCTGACTGGCAGCTGGCGCATCAGCGATGAAGCGAAAGCCGCCGATGCTGAGCGGATCGCCAAGGGCGAACGCACAATGCCGATCTTCGTCAAACTGACGCCGGCGATGAAGGCGCAGGATTGGGCGAAGGCGCTTTCGGTGGTCGAAGAAGCCGTCGCTGTTCTGCCGGATGACGTGAACTTCCGCGTGCTCCAGGCGGATCTGTTGCTTCACAAAATGCGCGACTTGCAGGCCGGCCTGCCGGTGATGCGCCAATTGGTTCGTGACGCGATCAACAAAAAATCCGCGCTGTGGATGGCCGGGGCGATGCGCCAACTCTTTGATCCGGCGAATGACAACTCTCATTTGCCGCAGGCCGAGCGCTTTGCGATGGGCAATGAGTTATCCGGACACATTCTGGCAATAAATGCTCCGCAACGCGGCGACGCCCCTAAGTTCCTGTCCTATCCGGCGGTCGCTCAGTACTATTACGAGAGCGGCAACAAGGATCGCGCGAGCGAGTTGATCGAGGTGACGCTGAAGTCGCTGGACGGCCCCGCACCTATCCCGGACAACCTGAAACAGGAGGTTATGTCGGAATCGGTCCAAACGCTCGCCAACTACAAGGGTCAGAAGGCTTGCTATGGGTCTGTTTGTGCGACTCCGCAACCCGGAGTCTCGCAAAGTACCAAAGCGCAAGCGCCCGAGGAGAGAAGATGAAAAAGGGCGACGATCTGAGCTGCTCACTGGTTAATTCGTCCATTTATCCGGTGGGCCATCGGCAATTAACGATCAGCGAGCAGGGCGGTGGATCGTTTGTGGCACGTTGGAGGTTCGGATTGCTATGACCGCCCACCCGGATCGACGCCGAGGTGATCTTCCAGGTGAAGTCGCGCCGCGATCCGATAACGCAAAGTCTCTGGCGGCCATATGCTGAACACTTCCTTCATCGAAATGCACCTTTGCGTACAGCCATGGCCGAGGCCGGAGCTAGGTGGACACCTCCATGCTTCTGCAGGCGGGCAAAGATGAGTGACGCCGATCCCGCCTACCTGGCTCACACAAGCTCGGATCGCGCAAGCCTGGCTGTTGTCTCAAATCGATGCTCTCAGCTACGAGGAGCTCGCAAAGCGTGAGGCGCTTCGGCTAAGCGCTTACGCGACGAGTGGGTGAAATGGGTAGAAGATTTCGGCCGCAGCCCCCAGACTCCGGGCATTTATCGCATCCCTCGTACGGCGCGCCAAGCATTGGGCACATCGGGTCTGGATCGACCGTTTTTTACACCGCGTGCGCCACAAACCCCTAGCGCCATGACCAGTCAAGATGACAAACGACCCGCCGCAATCGGCTTGGTTCTCCCGTTTGCGTTGGAGCACTGGCTGAAGCAGCCAGTCCGTGCCGCGATCATCCTCGTTGGCTTCTTAGGGGCGACGGTCGCCGACCTGTTCATGCCGGTCTATTCCGGCCGTCTGGTGGATGCATTGACGTCGGGCCCCTCCGACCAAGCGGCGCGACATGCGGCACTGATTGCGTTCGCTGGTATCCTCGCCCTTGGTCTGCTCTCGATTATGTTGCGGTTTACGGGTTTGCAGGCGATCGTGCCGTTCACGCTGAAGACCATGTCGGATGTGGCCCGTGGGGCCTTCATGCGCGTGCAGCGCTTCTCAACCGACTGGCACGCTAACTCGTTCGCCGGCTCGACCGTGCGCAAGATCACCCGCGGCATGTGGGCGCTCGACCTGCTTAACAATTCGATCCTGATGGCGTTGTTGCCGTCGCTCGCGGTGCTCGTGGGCTCGACGATCCTGCTCGGCCTGCATTGGCCCGAGCTCGGCGCCGTGATCGGCCTCGGCGCAGTGATCTATGTTGCCATCACGACGGCATTGACGATCGGCTACATCGCGCCGGCGGCGCGGGTCTCCAACGCCTGGGACAGCAAAGTCAGCGGCACGCTAGCGGACGCGCTCACTTGCAATACTGTGGCGAAATCTTTCGGTGCTGAGGCGCGTGAGGATGCGCGGCTTGACGGTGTCGTCAGACGCTGGCGGGCGAGGGTGCAGCGCACCTGGCTGCGGTCCAACGGCACGAGTACGGTGCAGTTCGTGATGCTCTTGTGCTTTCGTGCTTCGGTGATCGGCGGCGCCATCCTGCTGTGGATAGCGGGGCGCGCCTCTCCGGGCGACGTCACCTATGTGTTGACAAGCTATTACATCATCCACGCCTATTTGCGCGAAGTAGGGATGCACATCAACAATCTGCAGCGCTCGGTGAACGACATGGAGGAACTGGTTGCCATCTATGGCGAGCCGATCGGAATTGTCGATGCCCCCGACGCCAAGCCGATCGACATTCACGGTGGGATGATCACGTTCGAGGACGTCACCTTCCGTTATGACAGCGATCGCGTGCCGCTCTACGACGGATTGTCGATCAACATCCGCGCCGGCGAGCGGATCGGTCTGGTGGGCCGCTCCGGCTCCGGCAAGACCACGTTCGTCAAGCTGCTTCAGCGGCTCTACGACGTCTCCGGCGGCCGGATCCTGATCGACGGGCAGGACATCGCGCTGGCCACGCAACGATCGTTGCGCAGCCAGATCGCGATCGTGGAGCAGGAGCCGATCCTGTTTCACCGCTCGCTGGCTGAAAACATCGCCTATGGCCGACCGGGCGCCAGCATGGCGGCGATCAAACAGGCGGCGAGGCTCGCCAATGCGCATGACTTCATCATACGATCGCCGAAGGGCTACGGCACACTGGTGGGTGAGCGCGGCGTAAATCTGTCGGGCGGCGAGCGGCAGCGCGTTGCGCTGGCGCGCGCGTTCCTTGCCGATGCGCCAGTGTTGATCCTGGACGAGGCGACGTCGAGCCTGGATTCGGAATCGGAAGCGCTGATCCAAGAAGCGATGGAACGGCTGATGAAGGACCGCACCTCGATCGTAATCGCGCACCGCCTGTCGACGGTGCGCGGCCTCGACCGCATCCTGGTGTTCGATCGCGGCGAGATCGTCGAGCAGGGCACGCATCCGGCACTCATCGTGCAACCCGGTGGCATCTATCGCAGTTTGTTCGAGCGGCAGGCCATCGAGTTCGGTCCGCTCTCGGCGGAAGGGGAGCCTAAAACACCGCTGGCCGCATCTCCGTAGCCCTAGAGCTATTTGGCCGTGCTGGAGGGACATGAGCATAGCCTGATAATCCCACATCCCTTTTGCAATGTGGTGACGGAGGCGCGCGTGAGCGTTGATGCAAAGGCGCATGAGGAGTTCTTCCGGACGTGGCTCGCAGATATGGTTGAGCCGGGCCGGCCGTTCGGCTTAAGCGAGGTCCGACGGCGACGGCAGCGGGATCACGGAGGGACGGCGGACGCTGCCGCAGGATGCGCGGGTGCGCGGCCAGGCGCGGCGGCTTGATGTGACCCTGGCTAGCCTCTGCCACCTGGTGTGGGGTAGGTGGTCGCGCGCAGCAGCGGCCGTGAGCAGGTGGTGTTCGCACGGTGCTGTTCGGCCGCATGCATGGCGGCGCCGGTGCCGCCGCACGATGGGCCTGTTCATCAACATTATGCCGCTTGGGCTCGATCTTGACCGCACCGCCGTCGAGGCAAGCCTGCACATCAGGACATGCTCGCCTGCCCGAGTTGGTCGCGCATGAGCATGCCCCACTGGCACTAGGAGTTCTTCAGTCAAGTTCGCATCTGGTTTCTGCCGAAGGCGCAGAGGACCCTAACGACTTCCGCCCAACGTGGTCAGAACAGGTAAGGGGGCGCTAGAAGTCGAATGTCGGCGGGTTTTGCCTATGGCAGAGAACCGCCGCGTCCGGAGGAAAGCCTTACGCGCTTTGCTCATTCGAGTGAGTTTTCAAATCCATGTCGAACATCTGGTGGGGACAGCTGCATCCTCTTCGGCAGGCGGACTAAGAACGATCGCACACCAAGAATCTCGAAGCGCCGGCGCCAATCGATTGTCTCAGCGGGATTAAATCCAGAATTACGCGAGAGCATGGGCGCCTGACCGACCGCATTCACAAATGCCGCCGCTTTTATCAGAAAAAGAAACATCGCGACGATTTTCGACACGTGAATGCTTGATGTCGCGCGCGGTGCAAAACTGTCCCCTCGACGTCACGAGGAATTGCCATCGCATGTTTAGTCTAGCGCATGAAAACTCGCGCGCTTGTGGCACTGCACGGGGACCTTGCACAAGCTCTCGGACTGGCGCTGATCGCGGCCACCCATGCACTCGATCATGCCATTCTAGAGTCTCCTGCTACACATAGTGGTCGGCACCAGTAACGCCAAGCGGGTCCGCAAAAGAGGGGTCCCTAGATAGCCACACCGTGTCTGATGTACGACGATGTGTAAAGATACGGACAGAGTGCTTCGGGTGACCACGCTGTAATTTAAACAGTTTCTTCTTTGGCACGACTGATGCTTTTGGGTTAGCCGCCGACGCGCCGGCCGATGGTATCCCCTGGAGCAAGCGCGATCTGTCGATTGATAGCCAAAAGCATGGAGCATCCTCTAGATGACTTCGATGATGACCTCATTCCTCATCCAGACCGAAATGCAATGTAGCTTGCAAAAAGCCGTCCCGATCCCGCAGCTGACGAACGATATTGATAATGATGCCGCGTCCAATCGGCCGCACGATCGGTCTTTCCTTTCGAAAATTCGACAGCGACTGCTGTCAATGCTGCCGACGTCCTCACCTCGAACGGTCGTTTGCGTTCTAGCACTGGTGCTGATGCGCGCCTTCTTAATAGATGGCGCCTCAGCCGAGACTCTTGCGAAGTCCATGCCCCTCACCAGCTTTACGCTTGGCAACGGCCTGCAGGTGGTCGTAATCCCTGACCATCGGACACCGGTGGTGACGCAGATGATCTGGTACAAAGTGGGCTCCGCAGATGAGGAGCCGGGCAAATCCGGGCTCGCCCATTTTCTCGAACACCTGATGTTTAAGGGCACGGAGAAGCACCCGCTCGGCGAATTCTCCCAAAACGTGTTTCGGGTCGGCGGCAACGATAACGCCTCGACCTCGGTCGACGGCACCAACTACTACCAGCGCGTGCCGAAGGAGCAGTTGCCGACCATGATGGAGTTCGAGGCCGATCGCATGACCGGCCTGATCCTCAAGAATGAGGACGTGCTGCCGGAACGCGACGTCGTGCTCGAAGAGTACAACATGCGGGTCGCCAACAGCCCCGGAGCGCGGTTGAACGAACAGATCGAGAGAGCGCTCTATCTCAATCACCCCTATGGACGGCCGATCATCGGTTGGCGGCAAGAGATCGAGAAGCTCGATCGCGAGGACGCGCTGGCCTTCTACCGCCGCTTCTACGCGCCGAACAACGCGATCCTGGTGATCGCCGGCGACGTGGAAGCCGCCGACATCCGTCCGCTGGTCGAGCGCAATTTCGGCGCCATTCCGGCCCAGCCCGCGATACCGGCGCGCCGCGTGCGCCCGCAGGAGCCCGAGCCCGCCGCCCCGCGCACCGTCACGCTGGCCGACCCGCTCGTGGAGCAGCCGAGCCTGTGCCGCTACTATCTGGCACCTTCCGCAACGACGGCCGCAGCCGGCGAGAGCGCAGCCCTCGACGTGCTGGCGCAGCTGATGGGCAGCGGCAGCAATTCCTATCTCTACCGCGCGCTCGTGGTCGACAAGCCGCTCGCGGTCTCCGCCAGCGCCAGCTATTCAAGCATCTCGCTCGATCCGACCCAGTTCGCAATCTCGGCCTCGCCGAAACCGGGCGTCAGCTTTGCCGATGTCGAGCAAGTGGTCGACGGCGTCATCGCCGACATCGCACAGAACCCGATCCGCGCCGAGGACCTGGAGCGGGTGAAGACCCAGCTCATTGCGGAAGCGATCTACGCCCAGGACGATCAGGCCGTGCTGGCGAGCTGGTATGGCGGCGCCCTGACCACAGGCCTGTCGATCGAGGACATCAGGAGTTGGCCGGACCGCATCCGCGCGGTCACCGCCGAACAGGTGCGCGCCGTCGCGCAGAAATGGCTCGAGAAGAAGCGTTCGGTGACGGGCTATCTGATCAAGGACACCAGTGCCGCCAAGCGCGAGGAGAAGCGTTCGTGACCTATCCCTTCCTTCGACGCGTTGCATTCTCGCTTGCCACCGGCGCCGCACTCGCGCTGGCTACGGTCTCGCCGTCACAGGCGGCCGCAAAGATCCAGCACCTGACTTCGCCGGGCGGCATCGAAGCCTGGTTCGTACAGGATGCGACCGTGCCGCTGATCGCCATGGAATATTCCTTTGCCGGCGGCTCGGCGCAGGATCCCAAGGACAAATCCGGCGTCGCCAATCTGGTCGGCGACCTCCTCGACGAGGGCTCCGGCGATCTCGACTCCAAGACCTTCCATGAGCGGCTCGACCGCCGCGCCATCGAGCTCTCCTTCAGCGCCACCCGCGATACGTTCCGCGGCAGCCTGCGGATGCTGCGCGACAACAAGGACGAGGCCTTCGACCTGCTCAGGAGCGCGCTGACCTCGCCGCATTTCGACACCGCCGACGTCGAGCGCATCCGCTCACAGGTGATCTCGGGCCTGCGCCGCGAGACCACCAATCCGTCGTCGCTGGCGAGCCGCAAATTCCTGGAGGTCGCGTTCGGCGACCATCCCTATGGCCGGCAGACCAATGGCACGCTGGACAGCGTGCCGACCCTCACGGTCGCCGATCTGAAGGATTATGTCGGCCGCGTGCTCGCCAAGGATGGGCTGAAGATCGCGGTGGTCGGCGACGTCGATCCCGAGACCCTCGGCAAGCTGCTCGACCACACTTTTGGCAGCCTGCCCGCAAAAGCCAAACTCACGCCGGTTCCCGACATCGAGGCGGCCAAGCCGCCACAGCGCGCCTTCGTTCCACTGGACGTGCCGCAGACCGTCATCACCTTCGGTGGCCCCGGCGTGAAGCGCAGCGATCCCAACTTCATGGCGGCCGATGTCGTCAACCACATCCTCGGCGGCGGCGGACTGTCGTCGCGGCTCTATCGCGAGGTGCGCGAGAAGCGTGGCCTCGCCTATTCGGTGTTCGAATCGCTGCTCTGGATGGAGCATTCGGCGGTCGTTATCGGCAATACCGGCACCCGCGCCGACCGTGCCGGCGACACCATCGACGCCATCGAGAAGGAGGTACGCCGCATCGCCGAGGAGGGCCCGACGCAGAAGGAGCTCGACGAGGCCAAGTCCTACCTCAAGGGCTCGCAGATGCTGGCGCTCGACACCTCCTCCAAGCTCGCCCAGGCGCTGCTGCAGTACCAGCAGGACAAGCTGCCGATCGACTATATCGAGAAGCGCAATGCCCTCGTCGATGCGGTGACGCTGGATGATGCCAAGGTCGCCGCCGAGCGGCTCTGGGGCCAGGGCCTGCTGACGGTCGTCGTCGGCCGCGCCCCGCAGGCCGCCGCGCAACCGGCGGCCACGTCGCCCAAGTCGAATTAGCAATTCGAACTAGCAGTCGAACTGACCGCTTCTTGCTTCCTGAAATGGCCGGGCCCGCCCCGGCCATTTGCATTTCCCATGACCGCCATTTGCCGAACGTGGACGTCCGCGATATGTCCGGACATCACGAACGGTGCCATCATGCTGCGGATATCCCTCGAACTCGTCATCGACGAGGACGACTCGAGATCGGCTTTGTCCGCGCCTCCGGCCCGGGCGGGCAGAACGTCAACAAGGTCTCGACCTCGGCCCAGCTGCGCTTCGACACGCGCAAGCTAACCTTGCCCGAGGATGCCGCGATCCGGCTCGCCCGCATCGCCGGCCAGCGCATGACCAAGGGCGGCGTCATCGTGATCCACGCCCAGCGCTTCCGCACCCAGGAGCGCAACCGCCAAGACGCCGTCGGCTGCCTCGTGGAAATCCTCAAAAAGGCCGTGGCGCGGCCGAGGCCGCGCCACGCGAAGCGGTCGACCTTCGCCTCCAAGCAGCGCCGTCTCGAAGGCAAGAGGCGCCGTAGTGACATCAAGGCAAAGCGCGGTCGCGGCTTCGTGGTTGCGCCAGCGTGTCTGCAGCAAACTGGGCTGTCGATTGCCGATCACGCCGCGGGGCCGACCCGACCTCGATATCGGTAAGATCCCGCCACTTGGTAGGTACCCATCGCACCGTGCTCTGTGGTCAAAAAACCCGATCCACGTGCAGATAGCGTCAGCTGGTAGTGATCGCGATCACCATGCTGGCGCCGCGAGTGGTGCGAAGAGCTCCGCAATAGGTCGCTCAGATCCAGGCCCACTCATCACCGCACTGGCGCTCTGCAATGCTGTCGCGCACAGCGAGTTTTCGAGTCACTCGTTGCGACTCTATGTACGGATCGGACGGTTGTGCCTCCAATTGATCACAGCTGTGAAGCCAACCCGCGTGTTTGTTTGTTTCGTACAAAGTTAGTGCGCCGTTCACGAGCTCGATCAGGCATTGTTTGGCGAGAGCGGAATCATCCGTATCGCGACGCTAGTCAGCTGGTCAATCGATCGGTGGCGTTCGAGGTGGCCCCGCAAGTCAAGGATGAATTGGGGGCGAAAGCAGTTGGTAGTCGTCGGAAAACGTCGAGCCGACTTCTTTTGAGTTGAGGCAACTTGGAGGTCTAATACATGATTAACGTGAGGAGCGTTCTTTTCGGCTCAACCGCCGGATTGATCGGCATGGGGACGGCTTAGGCGGCCGACCTACCAGTAAAGGCAAAAGCCGTCGAGTTTGTGAAGATTTGCTCCCTGTACGGCGCCGGGTTCTACTACATCCCGGGCACTGATACCTGCATCAAGTTGGGTGGTTACCTGCGTGCAGAAACGTCTCTCAGTGCGAGCGTATTTAACGGTAACTACAGTGGTGTTCAGGGTGCTCAGAACCGCCTGACGAACTACTACTTCACTAAGGCGCGCGAAGACTTCAACATCGATACGCGCACCGCGACCGAGTACGGCGTGGTCCGCACGTTCTTTGACGCGACGTTCAGTTGGACAACCGACGCATACTCGGGAAGTGGTACTACTGCCTGCCGCGCGGCGAACAGGATGGAAGTGGAGCGTCGACCATGATGAGAGGGCTACGCCGGGCTCGTGACGCAGGGAGGGCGTAGCCCGACCGGAGTTACGAGCCCGGCGTCGGCGCGATCCACAGCGGACCGCGCCGACTGGTGATCGCGGCCGGCTGGTTATGCAAGTGGTTCTTCCGCCAAGAGGAATCACTCGCGTGCCAGGCCGACACATTACCGATCACCAAATGAGGCTCTACATGAAGTACCGTCAGACCGATAGCCCACCCGTGGCCGCCGCCAAGGCTTCGTTCAGCACCTCGACCGCTTACCGGATCGAGAAGGATCGACGCCTTCCGTCGCAGAAGAAGGCTCCCCGCGGCCGTCGCCGGCCAGATCCCTTGGCCCGCGTATTTGAGACAGATATCGCGCCGATGCTGAAGGCCGCCCCCGGTGTGCGGCCGGTCACGATCTTCGAGGAGTTGCTCCGACGCCATCCCGAGCTCGGCGCCGGCATCCGTCGCACGCTGGAGCGCCGGATCCGGGCCTGGCGGGCGATCCACGGCGAGGAGCAGGAGGTCATCTTCCGCCAGACCCACGAACCCGGTCAGCGCGGCCTGTCCGACTTCACCGACATGGGCGAATTGGGTGTCACGATCGCGGGCGTACCGCTCGACCATCGTCTCTATCACTTCCGGCTGGCCTATTCCGGGTTTGAGCACGCCCATGTCGTGCTCGGCGGTGAGAGCTTCGTCGCTCTGGCCGAAGGCCTGCAGAATGCCTTGTGGTCACTCGGTGGGGCGCCACGGGAGCATCGCACCGACAGCCTGTCGGCCGCCTTTTGCAATCTCGACCGCGACGCCAAAGACGATCTGACGCGGCGATACGAAGACCTCTGTGCCCATTACGGCATGCGGCCTTCCCGCAACAATCGTGGCATCGCCCACGAGAACGGGGCGATCGAGAGTTCGCATGGTCATCTCAAGCGAGCGATCGGCGACGCGCTGTTGCTGCGTGGCACCGCCGACTTCGACGATCTAGCTGCCTATCGTGGCTTCATCGATGAGATCGCCAGCCGCCGCAATGCCCGCAACGCCAAGCGGATCGACAGTGAACGTAGCGCACTTCAGGATCTGCCGGACCGCCGCACGTCGGACTATGAAGAGGTGATCGTCCACGTGACGTCGTCCGGCGGCTTCACCTTGCGCAAGGTGTTCTACACGGTGCCGTCGCGCTTGATCGGCCATCGGCTGCGGGTGCGCCTGTATGACGATCACCTCGACGTGTTTGTCGGCGGCACGCATCTCCTCACCTTGCCGCGCGGGCGGCCGCATCCCAATGGCAAGCACGATCAGGTCGTCGATTATCGACACGTGATCCATTCCTTGCGGCGCAAGCCGATGGCGCTCCTCAACCTGGTCTACCGCGACCAGCTGTTCCCCCGGGAAGCTTACCGCCGAGCCTTCGACGTCTTGCGCAAACGCTTACCGGACAAGAAGGCCTGCCGGATCATGGTCGATCTCCTCGCACTCGCCCATGAGCGCGGTTGCGAGGCCGAACTCGCCAATCAGCTCACGGCTGACCTGAACGACGGCCGGCTGCCCGACCTCAACCGGCTACGTACTCACTTCGCCCCGGATCCCGCCCAGGTGCCGAACGTCGTGGTACGCCTCGCACCGCTCGCCACCTATGAATGCCTCATCGGTACCGCCGAGATCGGAGGCGCCGCATGAGCACAACCAACGTAGTCGACACCGCGCGCCTCAATCTGTTGCTCAACGAGCTGCGGCTGCCCGCCATCAAGGCGCTGTGGCCGCAATTTGCCGAGCAATCCGATATAGAAGGCTGGCCGGCGGCGCGCTTCCTCGCCACCATTGCCGAGCACGAGATCGCTGAGCGCGGCCGCCGCCGCATCGAGCGCCATCTCGTCGAGGCGCGGCTGCCTACCGGAAAGACCTTTGACAGCTTCGACTTCGAGGCCGTGCCGATGATCTCCAAGGCGCAAATGACCGCACTCGCCGCCGGCGACGGCTGGCTCGGCAAGGGCGCCAATCTGCTGCTGTTTGGTCCGCCCGGTGGAGGCAAGAGCCACTTGGCGGCAGCAATCGGCTTGGCCCTCATCGAGAACGGATGGCGCGTCCTGTTCACCCGCACCACCGATCTCGTGCAGAAGCTCCAGGTGGCTCGCCGCGAGCTCAACCTCGAGGGCGCCATCAACCGCCTCGATCGCTTCGATCTCGTCATCTTGGACGATCTTGCCTATGTCACCAAGGACCAGGCCGAGACCAGTGTGCTGTTCGAGCTCATCAGCGCACGCTACGAGCGACGCTCTTTGCTGATCACCGCCAATCAGCCCTTTGGAGAATGGAACAAGGTCTTTCCGGACCCAGCTATGACCCTCGCGGCGATCGATCGCCTTGTTCACCACGCCACCATCGTCGAGATGAACGTCGAGAGCTATCGCAGGCGGACTGCCCTCGAGCGAAAGCGTGGTCCAGGGCGGCCACCGGAGCACGCGACACAAAAAACGCTCGCTTGATTGACGCTCCGCGACAATCAAAGCAAACAAAACTCTTGCGCGCGACAATCATCGCGGCGATCATCATCGCGCCGCGACACTGACTCGCCATCCTGATCGCCGCGCTCTTCCGACCCAGATCGTCGCGCTATAACTGCCGGTGCTACGGTGTACTCACAGCTTGGCAGCACGGGCGTTGGTGCGCCGAGCAACGCCAATGCGGGCGCGGTTGCTGGCGGCACGCTTGGCGTGTACTACGCCTTCATCCAATTCGCTGGGTTCACCATAGGTAAGGCCGTCTCGCAGTTCGACGCGCCTTGGACTAATTACCCTGGCAACAACTTCGACGGTCTGGTCGGCGGCGGCGGCACAGTGACTGGAGTAAACCAGCTTACCTACACCGCAGACTTCGGCGAGGGCATCACCGCATCGATCTCGGCTGTTGATCCGACCGCTTACTACCAGAGTAACCTATATAATGTCGGTGCCGGCCTTACGTCAGTGGCAGGCTTCGGTTCTGGCAACTTTGGCGCCAATGACTTTGGCGGAACGAGGGCTCCTGATATACAGGGCATGTTCCGCGTCGATCAGGCTTGGGGCCTTTTTCAGGCGTCGGTCGCAGCGCATAACAATCATGCTGCGTACTACGGCGCGACAGAGCCGACCGGTCATCCGGGCGACAAATGGGGTTGGGCTGCTCAGCTGGCATTGTCGATCAAGAATCTTCCGACCGGCCCCGGTGACACCATCAACATGCAAGCGGTCTACACCGATGGTGCTACCCGCTACAACTTCCAGAGCTTGGCTCCGCAAAACTTTGCTATGTTTGGCGGTACCAGCGTTCCGGGTGCCTACCAGAGCATTGGGCTTGCAGCCGCTGCTGACGGTGTGTTTGGGCCCGGAGCTGGCATTTCCACGGTCCAGACTTGGGGCTTCCGGGGCGCTTATACCCACAACTGGAATCCGTACTGGAACAGTGCGATCTACGGCGCGTACGCTCAGCTGAAGTACGGTAGCGGTGGTTCGGCTCTCGTTTGCGCTGCGATCCTGGGCTTGGGCGCACCGACTGCTGGTATCACCACGTGCAATCCGGATTTCAATGTCGCACAGCTCGGTCTTATAACCCGCTGGACGCCGGTGAAGAACCTTACGTTCTCGGCAGACGTGGTCTGGACTCACCTCGACCAAAAGTTTGACGGGACAATTACGACGACGGCGGCTGTTCCACTTGTGGCAAAGCCCGCAGCTACATACGAGCTGAAGGACCAAAACACGGTTAGTCTGCTGCTCCGTGCTCAGCGCAATTGGTGAGATTGTTCGGTGAACGGAAGGAGAGAAAAGTAGTTCTACGGTAAACCTCCAAAGAAAGGCCTCCGGTATGCCCATCGGAGGCCTTTTTGGCGCCAATGGTCGCGCCGCACACGATGTTCGCTGGGGGGCGGTGATTGCGCGCTATTCGCCCGATGACCTGCCCCTGAAGCTTCGGTCCAGCGGCGCTTAGCTGCGGCCTGCACACTGGAGCATTTTTGGCTAGAGGATCACCACCGCACGACGACCACAGGCGCGCCTTCCCTGCAGCCGCACTGGCTGCACTATAGCCATACGGCTTACAAATCGCGGCTTCGTTCAATCCCGGCCTCTATGAGGTCGCCACCCGCGGCACAGCGCGCCGCTGGTCTTTGCCCCGCGAACCTCACAGAACACTCAAGATTCCGTCGAGTCGCCCGTTGTGCTTCCGTCGTCGCATCGGAGTTGGCGATGCGACCGAAGAAGCACAGTACGACGTGATCGGGGGATCTGTTCCGGGCCAGGCTGGACCAGATCATCAATATGAAGCACGAGCTGGTTCAGCTCGCCGGCAAGGTCGATTGGGACTGGATCGACTGCGAGATCGCGCCGCGCTGCTCTACAGCGAGAATGGTCACCCCGGGATCGCGACCTGCTTCATGATCCGGCCGTTGCTGCTCAAGCACATTTACTGGCTGTCATGAGGGGCTGTGCAAGCGCTGGGTCGGCGACCCGTATTTCCGTGTGCCTCATAGCTGGTGCGTATCTGCCGCCGCAATTGTGTTGAAGACGGGAGTTGCCCTCCCGGAGCCGGCCTGCAGGGGCGGACTTCAAACCACCCCACGCTGCTGCGTTTAAGAGACGTAGTGGTGAGCGTTGGGGAAAAAGGCGGCGGACTACGCCATCAGGTGAGCGATGAGAAGATGAGCGCAAGCGAACCGCCGATGAGGCATCGAAATGGGTCCAGACGCTGTCATAACGGGGTGTATAGGCGGCATGACCTCATCACAGGCTTCAATGGGGAACGAGGGAATTTGGCTCGGGGTGTTAAGTGAAATCCGCAAGTGGCGCTCACCACGAGGGAGAATACCAATACTCCGAGACAGGGGCGGTGCAGCTTGTAGTAGCGTTGAAGTGGCTGCAATAGCCATGCATGGAGCGAAGGGGATGCGTTACCCTGTCCGACATCGGACGCCAAGGCTTTGTCAGGAGGAGCGTTATCACGCCGGACAAACCGTTGCCCATCATCAAGCGTATGGTCTGGGAGGCCTACCAGCTGGTGGCATTGAATGGAAAGGCGGCGGGCGTCGATGGTCAGAGCTTGGAGAATTTGCGCGGGATCTTGGAAACAACCTCTACAATCCCCGGAATCGCTTTGTGTCGAGAAGCTACTTCGCGCCAGCGGTAAGGCGCATGTAGATTCCCAAGGCAACGGCGGCATCCGTCCTCTGACATTCTGGTCGTCGCGGACCGCGTCGCGCAGATGTTGGTCAAGCAGTATCTGGAACCCAGTGCTGATTCCGATGAAGTCGCGCGGCGATTCAGAGCTGGCCCCGCAAATTCGGACAGTAGCTTGAGTGGATTTTCTGCCTGACAGCGGCGAGGATTCTTGCTGCGAATCAGGAGCGAAGATGACGAAGAAGAGCCGCCGGACGCATTCTCCGGCATTCAAGGCGAAGGTTGCTTTGGCTGCGGTCAAAGGAGACAAGACACTGGCGGAGCTGGCGCAACTGTTTGATGTTCATCCGAACCAGATCACGATCTGGAAAAACCAGCTCCTGGAAGGCGCCGCCGGCGTGTTTGGGCATGACAAGACATCGGCCGAGACGCCGGTCGATTTGAAGGCGTTGCATGCCAAGATCGGCGAGCTGGCGTTGGAAAACGATTTTTTGTCCGGCGCGCTCACCAAGGCGGGCCTGCTGAGCGCAAAGCGATGATCGACCGCGGTCATGATCTTTCTATCGTGCGCCAGGCGAAGGTCCTGAAGCTGGCTCGCAGCACGGTCTACTATGAACCTCGGCCAGTTTCGGCCGAGGACCTTGCCTTGATGCGTCGGCTCGATGAGCTGCATCTCGATTATCCCTTCGCGGGAGCGCGTATGCTGCGATCGTTGCTGCGGCGGGAGGGGGTATACGCCGGTCGCCGCCACATCGCGACGCTGATGAAGCGCATGGGGATCGAGGCGGTCTATCGTCGCCCGAACACGAGCAAGCCGGCTCCGGGTCACAAGATCTACCCGTACCTGTTGCGCGGATTGAAGATCGAGCGGCCCGACCATGCGTGGGCAATGGACATCACCTACATTCCGATGCGGCGTGGCTTCGTCTATCTCGCGGCGGTCGTCGATGTGTTCAGCCGACGGGTCCTGGCCCATCGCGTCTCGATCACAATGGAGGCGGCCTTCTGCGTCGAAGCGGTCCAGGAGGCGTTGGCGAAGCACGGCAGGCCCGCGATTTTCAACACGGACCAGGGCAGCCAGTTCACCAGCCTCGAGTTCACCGATGTGCTGCTGGACGCGAAGATCGCCATCAGCATGGATGGCAAGGGCGCCTGGCGCGACAACGTGTTTGTCGAGCGGCTCTGGCGCACGGTCAAATACGAAGAAGTTTATCTCCGCGCCTACGACAGCGTGTCCGAGGCGCGAGCGTCAATTGCCAAGTATCTGGCCTTCTACAATCAGGGACGCCCTCACTCGAGCCTTGACGGGCGCACGCCCGACGAGGCTTACTTCGGCACGCAAGCTATGGTGATGGCCGCATGACCGTCGCCGACGATTTTGTCGTCGCTCTGGTCGGGCTACGCCCTCCCGACGCAACGACAAAATCGTAAAGCCCCGCGTTCAGCATAACCCGGCAGGAATCCACTTAAATCCAGCGGGGCGCTGTCCAAACAACCGGGGCCAGCTCTATTCTGAGACGACGTCACCCACCTTTCCGATTTGATCTCGCCCGGGGGCGAGGCGTTCTGGCTGCCCGCGTTCTCTGGATCTGTGCTGGATAGTGAAAAGATGGAGCGGTCGAGCCTGTGGCTGCGAGGCGCTGTCCAAAAGGGGCCTAGCACAGTGAAGAACCTCATGAATATGAGGCCCGCAAGAACAGAGCTCTGATCATCGATGAGCGCGTTTCAAAAAGCGCTTCGAAATCAGGGTTGGTGTTCACCTTGCTTCAGCAGGCGGCGATCGGGTTTGTACGCGCGGCAAAGCTTGCGCGCGCTTGTCGCGTACCTTCGGCATGCTCGCGCGGTCGACTAATGGCAACGATTTAGGCACGCCGCTGCGCCCTGATCCCCGGCACCCCGCTATCCGGCGAGTACGAGAGTGCCTCTCTCAACTCTCGCATTTGGTAGCCCTCACCACACCAGGTAGGTATCGATCTACTATTGGTGCTGTACTGTAGACGAGCAGATCGTACCGATCAAATGCGCTGATCAGGACGGACGAGGTGTTGCAATGGAAACCATAGCTGATCCGCTGGATTGCAAAGCACGCGTACTGAAGTTCATCGAAGAAACGCGCGAAGTTAGCGAGAGCGAACTGCAGATCAACAACATCACGCCTTATCATGTCACAAAGTTCTATCGCGAGCAGATTGCCAAAGGCAGGTACTACGATCAGCTGAAGCGCATTGTAGAGCCCTCACTGGACGAGTTCGAGAGCCCAGGCACCTTGGATACGAGCGACGAACACGACAACACGGTCGTTCCGGGACTGCAGCACAAGTACCCGCAGACCGGCCTGTTGCTGGTGACGGAGCGCTGCGGTTCATATTGCCGTTATTGTTTTCGCAAGCGTATCGTGGGCAAGGCTTCCGATGAAATCGCACCGGACTTCGATCAGGTCGCGCAGTATATTACTCGCCATCCTGAGATGACCAACGTGCTACTATCGGGAGGCGACCCGTTCGTGCTTAGTACGGCCAAGCTGAACAGGATCCTTGACCACCTGCTGCCTATCAATCATTTGAGTTCGATCAGATTTGGCACAAAAATGCTGGCCTATCAACCAAGGCGGTTTGAAGATTCCGCTCTGCCGACACTGTTCGAGCGGATTCACAAGGCAGGCAAAACTCCGATAATCGTCACCCATTTCGATCACGTGGGTGAAATCTCGTCCGATGCGGAGCACAAAGTTCGCTCGTTGCGAGCGCAAGGCGTGCAGTTCCTCAACCAGGCCGTACTTCTCGCGAAGGTCAACGATGACCCTAAAATCCTCGCAGAAACGTTCGCCAAATGCCACGATACCGGAGTGCGCCCTTACTACCTCTTTCAAGCGAGGCCGGTGAAGGGCGCATCCCATTTTCAGGTTGCGCTCCGACGGGGAATAGAGATTGCGCGCGGCGTCAACCGGCGCCTTAGTGGTATCGAGAAGACGTTCAAATACATCATGTCTCATTACACGGGAAAGATCGAAATACTGGATTTGGCAGACGATGGCCGCGTGTACATGCGATACCACCAAAATAAAGTTCCCGAGAAGATCGGACAGATCTTTTCCCGGCCTCACGTCGAGGCTGCCTGCTGGTTGGACGATCTGCCAGAACAATGAGATCTAACGGTGCTCAATGCTGATTACGACTCGAGCGAGTGCAGCGCGCCGGCGACGCCCATCCGAGCCGGCCAAGCCCGGCTGAAACTGCGTCGCGCAGTGCAGGGCACGCCACCTCACTACTGCAAGAGTCTCGACATGTGGCCTTGGTTGGCGTCTGGCCGAGCTGGAGAAATTTGCTCCCAATACCGGCCCTTCCCGAGACAACATGATATCGGCCTTTGATCGTTAGGGCACGGCTCAAATTGACCGGTGCCACGCTGGGGATGCGTTCCAGTGAGAGTACGGCGTCGGGACGAGCCCTGCTCAGTAGGCCGCATTCCTAGCTTTGCAAGTGCATTTCTTGTTCGGCTTGATGCCGATT
The DNA here is from genome assembly GCF_041262065.1 of Bradyrhizobium sp. USDA 327. Lineage (NCBI taxonomy): Bacteria > Pseudomonadati > Pseudomonadota > Alphaproteobacteria > Hyphomicrobiales > Nitrobacteraceae > Bradyrhizobium > Bradyrhizobium sp. USDA 327. The sequence continues at coordinate 313,261 of NZ_JBGCCW010000001.1, forward strand.
TCAGGCCTGCATCATACAGTTCATTTTGGAGTTCGGTTCCGAGACGCCATCCGTCTGTTTCGCTCTTCTTGCGACCACATCCGCGCAGCTGTGAGTCACAACAGCGAACCATAGCCATCCGAATTTACGATTTGGGGTACTCTTTTGGGCAATCATCTGGTTTATCCATCTGATCTCCGGCAGAAGGCTACGAGCGCGCTTCCAGGCTCTTGATCATAAAAACGCGGAATGCTCCGGGCGGGTCGCAAGGCGTTCGGCCGGAGGCCTTCCATCCGTTCCGCGTGTAGAAATCCGGAAAATTGACGGCGTAAAGGAAGGCCGATCGACAGCCGCGCTGTCGGCCCTCTTCTTCAAATGCCTTCAAGATCGCGTTTCCCAAACCCCTTTCGCGCAATTGCCATGGCAGAAAGAACGAGTCCAGGAACAGCAGTCCTGCCGATGAAAGTCCTATCGCACCGCCGAGAGCGCGCTTGGTTTGGGAATCCTGTAATACCACGGCCATGGGCCGGCTGTTGCCCACGGCGGTGATGACACCACCGAAGTCCTCATTACGCCGCTCGGATCGCCTGTACCATGGAAGAGGCAATTACATCCGTTACGACGATGTCCGGCATGAGTTCTCCTTACGTACAGAGTGTTATAGCAGCGTAGCCTCTGACGAGGCTGCGATTCGAGAAAACGCAAGCCGATCGAACTGACGGGCGCGAACCTATGCAGGAGCTGCTTGGCAGTGCTCTCGTTCTACACTCTCTTGTTGATCCTCGGCCAGTCGCCTTGCCCGCATGCTTGCTGCGACAGCATCCCTTGAGCGGAGCGAATATCCGCGCTGCGTCGCGTTCCCGTGTCTTAAAGGCCTCTCGAGGTGGACGTCAGGTTCAGCGAAGTCGAATAGCGGTCCATGTTTCAGATTTGCTCAAGAGTGCTGGCCAGCAGAGTAACTATTGCGAATGCTTCTTCGTCACCCGACTGTCTTCTCATGAGGCTACGGCGCCTGAGCGAGACTATATGGCGGGTTGCGCTTCGAAAACTATCAAGGTCGATAGTTGATTTCATGGCTGTTGCCCCGCAAAGCACGTCGGGGCAGCGAGGGCTGCGCCGGGCCGCCTTGGCCTTGAGCACTACCCTGCTCTTGGTTTTCGGAAGGCCTAGAGCGGTTCACAGATTTATTGAATCGGAAGGGATTCCGGAACTGGGGCGAATATGATTCAAGATGCTGGCTGGGCTGGAGGCCAGCATCCGATGGTCCGACCCATTTCCAACGATCTGCGTAAGCGTGCGGTGGCGGCTGTAGCGAAGGGTGAGAGCTGCCGCGCGGTGGCAGTGCGGTTTGGGGTTGCGGTGTCGTCAGTGGTGAAGTGGTCGCAACGTTATCGAGCGACCGGCTCGGTGGCGCCCGGCAAGATGGGTGGCCATCGCAAGCCTATCCTCGAGCCGCATCGCGCCTTCATCAAGGAAATCAGCCAGACGCCGCATTTGACGCTTCACGCCCTCAAGGACGAACTCGCCGCGCGCGGGGTTAAGGTCTCCCACAATGCCGTTTGGCTGTTTCTACGCCGCGAAGGGCTGCGGTTCAAAAAAACGCTGCTCGCTCTCGAGCAAGCCCGCTCCGACATCGCGCGTAGACGCCAGCGTTGCCGTTCATGGCAGGCCAAGCTCGATCCTCGGCGCCTGGTCTTTATCGACGAGACCTGGATCAAGACCAACATGGCCCCACTGCGCGGATGGGGGCCAAAAAGGCGAGCGGGTGCGGAGTTTCGCGCCGCACGGTCATTGGCAGACGTTGACGTTCCTTGGCGCCTTGCGCTGCGACCGCCTCACTGCACCTTGCCTATTCGACGGTCCAATCAACGGAGAATGCTTCCGCGCCTATGTTCAGCAGGTTCTCGTCCCGCAGCTTCAGCCGGGCGATATCGATCAAAGCCGCCGGCGCCAGGCTCTGGTACCTGCCGCCATACTCCCCCGACCTCAATCCAATCGAACAGACCTTCGCCAAGATCAAGCACTGCATGCACTCCGCCCAGAAGCGCACCCTTGACGACATTTGTCGCCATATCGGCGGACTCGTCACAACCATCCAGCCCGACGAATGCAGCAACTACTTCGAAAACGCCGGATACTCTTCTATTAAACCGTGAAACGCTCTAGGCGCGGCCATAGCGGTTGGCGCGGATGTGCCGGTTGAGGAGCTCGCGCAACTCGGTGGCGAGGCGAGGAACGGCCGAGACGCAGGCTCGACAGATCTGGCCGATGGTGGCCCATACAGCGGCACATCGCTGCGCATCTGCAACTATCTTCATTTGAAAGCAGGGAAGGTGCCGAGGGCCCCGTGCAGACGCGCCCACTTTACTGTCCTCGGCCACCACCCCGGCTCGCGTGCCCCTTTTTAAACCCTGGCCTTCGCTACCGCGAGCAGAGACCGGGCATGGTGTGGTCCAAGGATGAGCCTCTCCCGCTTGCCCAGCCGTTTGGTAGAACGTAGGCTTCTCTCCCTACGGCCCGGATCGGCCCATAGATCCAGGGCCGTTTGAGATACCCGTAGTCTGATCTAATCTCTTGACGCTCGCGCGTGCCGGCCGCGAGATCCCGCTGCAATTCATCAATGCGTTCTCAAAGATCGATAAGCAGAGAGCCAGGTCATTCCCTGTCTTTACGTCCTCGCACAGGTTGCCGATCTTCCACTCTTTAGCTGTTGATCGGATGCTTGCGCTGCGCCTTCTTGGGGGGCGCCGTTACGCAGCTGTTGCCAGAAGCCCGATCGAAACCTTCTCCTTGGTCAAACCTGGACCAGGTGTCTAACCGCCATTCGTACGCGCCAGCTGTCGATCATTCAGTGCGACGCGAAGCGCCGAGGCGAACCCGGCGGATTCGCCCTGGAGCCTGGTCTCCAGCGCTGCCCGCTCCTTATCAGGAGCTGGTTCGGCTCACGACATCCCAGGGGGCGCCCCTAGGGACCGCGGTCTCGTGAGCTCGCGACGTTTTCCAGATGATGGTGTCGGCCTCGATGCTGCGCAAAGACTTAAAAAATCGCTGAATTCCTGCGCCGTTCGGCCGTTAGTTTCGCAATTTCTCGTCGTTGTTCCAATTAAAAGAGCTCGGTCGAGCAGCGAACTGCAGGTAGGGCTTCAATCCGCCGAAAATGCGCAATGTCTTGCAAGCAGCCATCTGCGAACATTTCCGGGTCTGGCTCGGCGGGATGGGCAAGGCCGGTACCAGGAAGGCGGTATTGGACGAATAGGTGGCATTTGTTGTAAGGGCCCCGCAGCCGCTCGCCATTGCGTTAGTGCATCCTAAATGAAGAGCGCCGTGCGCCCGTAATCTCACAACCTGTCATGACGGGCGTGCTTCTGAGTCTTGAGCAGATTGGAGTGCTGCGAAAGACGATGAAATCGCGGTGAATACGTACTTTGATACTATTATGAGCTCGCACGGAGGGGGGTACCGGGAATGCTGAGGGAAGCTATGAATAGCGATGCGTTGCCAAGGACCGCGTTTCCAGTGGACAAATATTTCCAGCCAATTGTCCATTGGCCGATTGCCCCATTCATTGCCGAAGCGGAAGCGATTGAGCGGCGCGCTAGAATAGAGGTACATCCCTTTTTCGAGTACGCAAAGAATCACCCAGATGCTCTAGCGCTTTGGGCGAGCCAGGAGGCTGTCGTCACCAACCCGTTTTCGCAGATCCTGCTCCGAGTGATTGCCAGGATTGCGCATGTTCACGTTCGCTCACTCCTGATGCCGGTCGTCGATGGCGAGCACAGCTCAGTCCGTGGCGGGATTGCAGATCGTTCTCACCCCTGGCTCATTTGGAAGTTGTGCAGGTCCATTGGGCTATCAGATCAACCGGTCAAAGTAACCGAGGCGGTAGCATCTTTCATCGAGGCTTTGCAGCAAACTGAGGCTGACCCAATGCGAGCGCTTGGAGCTCTTGGTGTCGGAAATGAGCAAATGCTTCTCGCCGAATACCGAGCCGTGGAGGCTTGTTTCGATGCCGCTTTGCCATCAGCAGACTACAAAAGCTTCCTTCACGCGAACATTGGAGAAGATGAGGCGCATACCCGCCTCATCGCTGAAGCGGCGACCGCGCTTGAAAAGCTAGGTTATGACGCACGGAGCGAACGGCGGGCGTGTAAAGCCATCGGCTGCTGCCGCATGACCATGAGATACCAAACGACCCGGCCGGACAAAGCCGGCCTTCGCCAACGCATGAGGGCTATCGCCCAAGAGCGCCGTCGCTTCGGCTATCGGCGCCTGCATGTTCTGCTCAAGCGGGAGGGCTACGTGGTCAACCACAAGAAGCTGTTCCGGCTCTACCGGGAAGAGAGGCTTGCGGCGCGTCGCCGTGGCGGCCGCAAGCGGGCGATCGGGACCCGGGCGCCGATGACGGTCGCGATGGCGCCGAACGACCGCTGGTCTCTCGACTTCGTGTCGGATCAGCTCACCGATGGCCGCCGCTTCCGCATCCTCACCGTCGTCGATGATTGCACCCGCGAGTGCCTGGCGCTGGTGGCCGACACCTCGCTGTCTGGCTCCCGGGTGGCGCGGGAGCTGGATCGACTGATCATCGAGCGCGGCAAGCCCACAATGGTGGTCAGCGACAACGGCACCGAATTGACCAGCAACGCCATCCTGACATGGGCCGATCAGAGCCGCGTCGCCTGGCATTACATCGCGCCCGGCAAGCCGACGCAGAATGCCTTCATCGAAAGCTTCAATGGCCGTCTCCGAGACGAATTGCTGAACGAGACGCTGTTCACGTCGCTGGGCCAGACCCGAGTCGAACTCGGACATTGGCGGGCCGACTACAACGATACGCGACCTCACTCGCAACTCGGATGGAAAACACCATCGGAGTTCGCCTTCACCTGCAACCCGCGACGGGATCTGGCGCTGCGCTATGCCGATGGCTCCGCGCCAGCTCCCGTCGCTACCACCGCCCAACCGGGTCAATCCAACAGCCGGAGCGAACTCAGGACTGGATAAAACTTGATGTGGTGGAACGGCCCGCTCCAACAGCATCAAAGTGCTAGGGTCCAGACTCAATTGAGCCAATATGCGACGAGAGCGGCGAGATGAACAGCGGCCAAAAAATTACGGGCGAGCTTGTCATATCGCGTGGCGATGCGCCGGAAGTCCTTGAGCCTGCAAAAGCAGCGTTCGATGACATTTCGTCCTTTGTAGGCGCGTTTGTTGAAGCGATGGATGACGACACGGTTAGATTTATGGGGGATTACGGGCTTGGCGCCACGACGAATGATTGCGCCGCGAAGCTTGTCGCCATCATACCCTTTGTCGGCGAGGAGCACGCTCATGGGTGGCGCGAGCGCCAGGACATCGGGAGCCGCAGCGATATCGGCATCCTGGCCTGGAGTCAGATGCAGGACGACCGGCCGGCAGAGCGGATCGCTCAGCGCATGGATTTTTGTCGTGCGGCCTCCGCGCGAGCGGCCGATTGCTTGATTGTGCTCCCCCCTTTTCCGCCGGAGGCACACCGGTGAGCTTTAATCGAGGTCGAGTCGAGCGACAGTACGACGCCGTCTTCGCCAGGCTTGGCCAGCGCTTCGAAGATTGCGCACCATCGTCCTCGCTTGGCCCAGCGATTGAAGCGATTGTAGATCGTCGTGTAAGGGCCGTATTCACGTGGACAATCACGCCATCGTGCACCCGATTGCAGCATGTGAATGATGCCGCTGACGATGCGTCGGTCGTCGTCCCGATCCGGCCCCGTCAGTCCCCTCGGCAGATGCGGTTCGATACGCGCCCATTGCCTGTCGTTCAGCCAAAACAAACCAGCGCGCATTCTCTCGCCCCCGAATCAACACGTAGGCAAGAGAATCACGTGGCGCTATTTAGGTACAGACCCTAGACATGATGTGCGATTTCATTGAGCTATCTCAAACGAATGATCCATTGCAAGCCATTCCATTTTGCGCGATGCCGCAGGGACTGCACCTGAGATCCCGCATCGCATCCGAGTCGTTGATGGATGTCTCCTTCACGCACAACAAAGTAGAGAGGCTCCTGATATTGCGCAGTTCGAAAGGTTCAAAGGGATTGATGCAGGCGTAATGGGCGTTGATGGCTTCGCTTCTGAAGGAAAGTTGACGGATGGGAACAATGCGAGCTGCGTGTAGCCCAAGTCCGGGCCGGCACGCGCTCTCTGCCGGAAGCTTTGCCGGGTCCAGTCGCAAATCTTAATAGGCAACCTCGAGGATGCCGGCACCGGCATTCACACCTGAGCTCAACGTATACTGCAAGCAGGGAAGTAGCGGTTGTGAGTGCCCAGCGGCGTTGAACGCACAAGTACATATTGAACGGGATCGATGGCGCGAAGCGCAACCGTCCATGCCAGCAGATTGCAGACGTTTTGGACCCTGAATCGCGGAAGGCTACGGTTTATTATGCGGCGTAGCGGCAACTGCGGTCCGACTCCGGACAGTTCGCCCAGCCAAATGACTTGCGTCGGCCGCGCGATTGGCAAGCTATGTTGAACGTCGATTGTCATTCTGGGGTGCACCTTATGAGCCGCATCTTTTCATCTCCAAGAAGCCTCAACTATATAAAGCTAATGAATGTGATCCCATCACTTCTAACAGGAAGGCAGCCGGCCACCTCTTTCGATCGACGGCCCGCTCACGCGACAACGAACGGCCTTCACGGTGTCTGCCGCCACCCGCGGAGCGGAATTGCCCCAGGAATTCCGGATATAGGTAGCGACCGCAGCGATCTCACCATCGGTCAGGCGAAAGCCGAGAGAGGGCATTGCAGGCGAAGTGGGTTGCTTGTCGGTGGCGGCTGCTCGCCCGCCGGCGATGACGACCTGGATCACCGACGTCGGATCGTCCTGAGTGACTACGCCATTGCCGACAAGGTTCGGAAAGATCGGCTCGATGCCGCCCCCGCTTCGAGTGTGGCAAGCCGAACAGGTGTCTATGAAGATCGCTTCGCCCGCCTGCATTAGCGGATCTGAAGCGGCTAGCGTCTCGGATGCAGGGGGGACGGTCGCACCGCGCTCCTTTAGGTAGACCGCGATAGCTCTAGGGTCGGCGTCCGACATTCTCGAAGTGGAGATTTCGATTACGTCTTCAATTGGGCCTGAAGCGACGCTTGCCGCCGTCTGTCCCGTACTCAGATGTCGCACGATCTCGTCGATTGACAATTTGCCCAAACTGGCATGCAAAAGACGGATGTTGGCAGGAGACGGCAACATAATGCGGTTGGCCTGATTGGTGATGGGAGCGAGTGTCCACAAGTAGGCATGGATGGCATCGAGATCGGCGCGGGCCACCTTGTTATAATAGGCGTAGGGAAAAGCCGCATTCAGATCATCGCCGCTCGGCCGTCTCCCCTCATTCATAGCGCGGGCAAAATCATTAGATGACCAGCTATCAATGAAGGCCGTATCGTCCGGCGCAATGTTCGGGGCAATGATCTGTCCAAAGGGCATCTGCAGTGGGAGCCACTCCCCAAATGGCGTCCCACCGGGGGAGATGTGACGGGCGACAAAATCGCGTGAGATCACCAGCGCCTTGCCGCGCGTAGGGTCTACATAATGGTCAGAGTCAGCAGCCACCACATTCACAAACAACAGTAGAAATTCTACGGCCTGGCGGAGTCGGGCCGCTACTCTCTTTACGATGCGCTTCATGCCTGCACCAGGGGGCGCGGCGACTTCATATACTCGAAGATGGCGTCCAGCGCCCAATAGGTCAGGGCGCCCACGGTGCCCGTCGGATTGTAGCCAGGGTTCTGAGGAAACGCCGAGGCGCCCATCACGAAGACATTGTGGACGTCCCAGGACTGCAGGTACCGGTTGAGCGCGCTGGTGCTCGGATGGCTACCAAACACGGCGCCTCCTGTGTTGTGGGTGGACCGGTAAGGCACCACCGACCAAGGACCGTTAAGGCGGTTGACCTGTGTGGCTTTGGCCCCCATGGCCTTTGCGATCTCGTCACAGCGGCCGGCCATCCAGTTCGCCATCTTTCGCTCATTGTCTTGGTAATCGAAGGTCATGCGCAGCAATGGACGGCCAATCCGGTCTTTATAAGTCGGATCAAGATCGAGGTAATTGTTGCGATAGCTCATGACACTGCCCTGCGCGTCGACATTAGCCACCTTCAGATAGTTGTCGTGAACCGCCTTCTTCCAGGCGCTACCCCAACTCGGCGTGCCGCGCGGCACCGGGTGGTAGAGGATCGGCCGTCCGTTGCTGCAGGCGCACGCAATGGAGGCGCCTCCTACAAAGCCGTGTGCGCCATGGTCAAAATTATCGCAGTTGTAGTCGTCCAACGCTTGGCCGAGGCCGCCTGCGGCTCCGAACGGATTGAATATGGCCCTGTCGAAAAAACCTGTCGAGCCGGTGGCGGTCTGATACGTATAGTTGCGGCCGACCACGCCTTCGTCTCTCGCCTGATCATACGGTTTGCCGATGCCTGACAATAGTAAGAGGCGAACGTTAAAGAGGCTGTAGGCGCAGACCAGCACGAGATCCGCGGGCTGTTCCCACTCTTGACCATCGGCCTCAACATAGGTCACTCCGGTCGCCATTTTGCCGTCTACACAAAGGTTGATCTTGGTCACCTCGCAATCCGTGCGGGCTTCAAAGGTGGGCTCGCGGACTAGCGCCGGGAGAACGCAGGTCTGCGGCGAGGCCTTCGAATATGTCGCGCATCCGAACCGCTCGCAAAAGCCGCAATAGGTGCACGGGGCCAAAGCGCAGCCGTAAGTATTGGTGTAGGCCACCGAAATACATGCCGACGGTAATGGAAAGGGGTGTAGGCCAAGTTCGACTGCAGCCCGGGTGAACAACTCCTGCGCATAGCCTTGCTTCATCGGTGGCGTTGGATATTCGCGCGAGCGCGGGCCTTCGAAGGGATTGCCGACAGCGTTTATTTTGCCTTTGAGATTGCCGGCTTTGCCCGAAATGCCTGTCATGCGCTCGAACTTGTCATAATAGGGCTCAAGCTCGTCGTAAGAAACTGGCCAGTCCTGGATATCATTCCCGTAAGGCAGGCTCTTGTTGCCATAGCGCTCAGTCAAGTGGCGACGGAGGCGGAAATCGTCTGGTAGGAAGCGCCAGGTCTGGCCACCCCAATGCATGCCGCTACCACCGACCCCGTTACCGGGCAGGAAACTGCCCCATTTGCGAATTGGCAACGCGGTCTGCGCAGGATTGTTGCGCATAGTTTGCGTTTCCTGCCTGGGGCGCAGGAAGAATTCATGCCGCACGGCATACCGCAATTCATCCGGCACCGTGCCGATATTGAACTCCGTAGCGGTATTGCGCCATGGGCCTCGTTCGATTGCAACCACTTCGCGACCGGCACGGGACAGCTCGTAAGCGAGGATCGATCCAGTCCAGCCCAGACCGATGATAACGACGTCCTTTCGGGGAAGACGGCGGGCCATCAGCGGCTCCCCCAGGCAGGACGGCCCTGCAACCCGACCGGCGGTAGCTCGTAGCGCTTGTTCGGTTTCTCCATCACGTCTCGATAATCGTAGCGAGCACCGGGGAAGCCAACGAGGTCCCAGCCTATCATCTCGCGGTTGCCGCCATAGATCGGATCGGCGAAATAACCTTCAATGGCGTTAGTGTGAATGGCTGAGAACAGCATCTGACTATCGAAATTCTGGAACTGAACCTCGCCCTGTTCCATCGCGTGAATTAAACTGTCCTGCCTCTCACAGCTGAGCTCGGCAAAGCCGCGCCCTCCATAGGTCTCGCTGCAATAGCGATCGAGAGCGGCGAGCCCTAACCGATACTGCTGGCGAGGTGTCATCGGCGATTGCAGTCCCTGGCTCGGCAGTGGCGTTTCCGAAAATGGTCCTTGCATGTACAGTGAATCATGACCGCCATACGGCCCGGTCAGCTGACGATCGATAAACGTCGTGACGCCGGCGTCCTTAGCGCCGGCGCCGAGTTCGTCAGTCGGAATTAGACGATCCACGAACGCATCGACAATGGCAGCCTCCTTTGCGGTGAAGAACAAATATCCCCCGGATACGACTGGCGTCACCGGATCGGCCTTATTGGGCTCCCAAGGCAAGGCCTTCGTCATCACCCGCGCGCTTGCCCCCCCCATGGTGATAAAAAGAGACGCACCCGCTAGCAAACTCCTGCGCGTTACGTGAGCGTTTCCATGCTTCCCTTGGAGGGGCCCAATGGGAGGCAAGGGATAATCATCGGACAAATCTCTCATCTTGATCCGGCCTCGCAGGTGTAATCGGTGACAGCCGCTTCTGCTGTAGAGTCCCAGGAAATCACGCATCCGGCCACAGAATGTCTGATCGCAACTAGCTCCACATGAGCAGACACTGTTTGATTTGTGGGATGCGACTACGGTTACTTTCGAGCAGCGGCTTAGTGGAGCAGGAAATCTCCGCTTCACGCCCGAGCGCTTGAGTGGCGATAGCACGCAGCGTTTTGGGACGACGATGCGGATTGCCGGCGTCAAGCATGTTGCAGCGGCGTATTTCGTCCGATTGCTCGAAGCGAGGGGCGTGGTGGGTTACAAGCTGTGGCCTGGTGTCCATTGGTTGGCATGACGGTGGGGCTCAAGCTCCTAACGTGGACATTCGCACGCGCCAGTTGATCGGATTGGTCGGATGTTTTCATTCTTCCCACTCGCTCCTACCAGTGACGCCCGTGCCGCCGGCAAAGGGCGCTTCAAACTAGAAGTATCGAGCAGATGAGTATCTCTGTTTGGAGGCCAAGTCGGTACTACTAGATCGAGTAGAGCCGGTCCGGCCAGTCGACGTTCGGTGTCCAAAAGTGCTCCCCACCTTGCATGAAAGGGCATAATCCCGAACACCGTCTGGCACGAGCGCAACTAGAGATTATGGAGTACTTGATCTAGAAAGCTCGCGCTCTGAGTCAGGATCTCGTAGAGCTTTACGTTGTATTGAGCGCGCCGCCAGATGCTTTAGATCAGAGCTTAAGCATTTGATCCTGACGCTTCGTCCAGTTCCCTGCCTTCTACTGGGTGCCGGCGCCGAAGCATGATACCCTTCAGCGTGGCTTGATCCATCTGACCCCACAGGCGCTGAGAGCGGCCAACAATTTGGGGGGGCTGCCAGCGATCGAGCTAGCATTGAAGGACTGCGATAAGTTGCGGGTCCACACGAGGTGGTGCAGACCGGCATTCATCGTCCAACCGCCAATACGTTGCTAGGTGATGAGGTCCGCGTCGTCACACGCCTGGTCCGCCGTCTCGCCAAAGCCCTGCTATTGCGAAGAATCAAGGGGTTTTGTGTCCGTACACGCTCAGCGCGGTGGCGTATGTCCAGGTCCAGCGTATCACGAGGAGGCAGCGTCACGACCAGCAGGCTCGCATATACCGGCTGCTCATCGACATTGGCGAGCGTTGGAAACGCACGCACTGGGCTCGACGAACCCGCGCGATCCGTGCTCAAGACGTCTGCGCCGACGTAGCCATCAAAGAACCGCGCGCAGGTCGAAGACTTCTGCCAGCTGGCAAGTCGTGTCATCGATCAGGCACGTCGCCGTGTGATGCTTGGTGAGCAGCTCGTTACCGACGAGAACTATTGCATCTTGGAACCTCATGGCGACCTGATCAAGCGCGGTAAGGTTCGCATGCTGGTCGAGTTTGGTCACAAGATCTACCTCGCCGAAAGCGCAGCGGGCCTGATCACGCAGTACGTTGGGCAATCCATCGGACGACGCCCACGTGGCATTTTCTCTCGAGCGCCACAGGCAGTCCTGGGTCGGAGCTCCGAATTCTAGCGATCGCCTTCTTGCCTCAGCCTGCACATGCCGTTCATGCTCAAGTAGATCCACTCAGATTAATTCACGTCACCGCTTGTCTCGATAGCGATGGCTACTGACTGCATAATAGCAGCAAAACGTACGGCAGTCTGGATCTCCGTTGGACTGAACCACTCCTGCTGCAGAGCTGTTTCGTGCTCGTCCATGAGGGCGCCGCAGCCATTGATAGCCGAGATGGCCAGTGACCATAGCTCGAGATCGCCCCTGTCAACGTTCGAACTCTCGATGAGGTCTTGCCGGAGCCGCGCAGGCATCTTCCTGTATTCCAGGTTTGACGCGAGTTGAACAAAGGGATTGTAGACGTTGTTCATCGCGATCAAGAAAGCCGCGGATTTAACAGCAGCGATGGCATCTGGCGTCATTACAGATCTAGCCTCGCATTCCATCGCGGAAATGATCTTGTGATTGCGAGTCGCAATCGCGACGGCTAGCAATAGACTGCACTTGCACTTTGGCGTAAGTGTCTCGTCGGCCAACATAGCCGCTAGGTTAGTCCTAACGTCTTTGGCAAAATCCGGTATCTGGTCCTTTAACTCGTTCATCAACATGATGTCTCTCACTCGACTTTCAGAGCGTCTCGCGACCGGCTGTTTACAGCGCCAGGAGCCGCTTTTCGGAAGCAGGTGATGCGGGAGCGGCAGCTATTCTGGCGTCGTTCACTGCTGTTGTAGTCCTTCGAACATGCTGCCCAATCTTAATGCCATCGTCCTCTTGATGAGATAGTCAGATGACGGAGCGTTTACTTGCTGGTCCCGCAGAACTGTTTCGGGGCGCGCGTCGCTAACAAGCACCGCAACCGCTCATCCGTGTCCCATTAGCCGCTATTTTCACCTCGGCGTTCCTTACCCACCCTCTCGAAACAGGCTCTGTCTCGTCTTCTCGTGGAGGTCCGGACTGGAGTTGCGTCTTTGACATCAATTGAAGTCACCTGGGTTCGAGAAACAGGAATATCGATCCGAGATTTCACTGGAAGTACGGTTTCAGCTCACCACCAGCAAAATTTATGCCGGCAGGCGCGCCGATGGTGCGGTGCCAACATGTGACTGCAAGGTCGAGTGTTGGCTTCGAGCTATTCGGTTGTAGCCCAGCGAGCAGATGGAGTTCGGGGAAGGTCTTGCTGGTATTGTGACCTTGCCCCCATATGTGGAACGGCCCGCGAGGCAAGAGCTTTTTCAGTCGATTTCACACATTGGAACGGTGCGGTCATATGTCCGGCCTTTGCGCGCGGCACAATAAGGCCGCTGGCCTCGATGAGATCCGCGGAACGAGGAGCTAAATCAAGTTTACGCGCTTGAGCGCATTGGGGGCAATAGCTTCACTCGTTTCGGGGTTTCGTCCCAGGGTTCATCGCCTGTTGTTGCACCTCGCCCTCTGCCGGCCTGCGCCGGTCAGATCGTTTTGGCGGTCACTGCGTCACCGCGGCAATCGCCAATGGGTCGGGACGCCGATAAATTCCGCCCTTGTTCAGGAGCGCCCAGATGATCCGCGCCGTCTTATTGGCCTGCGCGACGGCGGCAACCTTGAAGGGGCGTCTGGCGAGAAGCGCCTTCAGCCACGGCCGCGCCCGAACGTCGTTTCGGACAAGCCGCAAGACGGCCGTTGCCCTGACAACGAGGAGAGAGCGGAGTTCTGGATTTCCCATCTTCGATATTCGTCCCAACCGCTCTTTGCCTCCGCTTGAATGAGGCCGCGGCGTCAATCCCAGCCAGGCGGCAAAGTGGCGAGCCGACTTGAACCCGCCGGGATCCGGCACAAGCGCTTTGATGGTCGCCGCCGTAATGGCGCCGACGCCAGGGATCGTGGTCAACCGACGCATGTCCTCGTCGTGCTTGGCCTCCGCGACGATTGCGCGCTCGAGCCTCTCGATCTGGTCGGCTGAAGCTTCAATCTCGTCGGCAATAGCCATCAGCGCGAAGCGCGCTGCTGCGGGCAGGCGTGCATCTGTCTCATCCCGTATGATTGCGACCAGCGCCTCAACCTTTGCCAGGCCGGCGGTGGCGATGATCCCCAATTCTGCGAGATGCGCGCGCAACGCGTTGACCGACTGCGTTCGCTGCCGCACTAGAAGAGCGCGGGTCTTCAGCACCATCGCGGCAGCCTGTTGCTCAGCCGTCTTAATCGGCACGAAGCGCATGGTCTTTCGGGTCACCGCTTCGCTGATGGCCTCAGCGTCCGCCGCATCCGTCTTGCCACGCTTGACGAAGGGTTTGACATAAGCCGGCGGAATGAGCCGGACCTCATGACCGAGAGCTGCGATCTCGCGCGCCCAATAGTGGGCGCTACCGCATGCTTCCATCCCCACCAGGCATGCTGGCAGCTTCTCAAAGAAACGCAGAACTTCGCTGCGCCGTAGCTTCCGGTTGAACACGGGTGAGCCCTCGGCATCCGCCCCGTGAACCTGGAAAACGTGCTTGGCCAGATCCAGCCCGATGGTGATAACCTGTTTCACGGAACGGTCCCTCCTTTGTGGCGTTCGAACAACGACCACGTTCTAGCACTTTGATGCTGTTGGAGCGGGCCGTTCCACCACATCAAGTTTTATCCAGTCCTGAGTTCGCCCCGGCTGTTGGATTTGCCCGGTTGGGCGGTGGTAGCGACGGGAGCTGGCGCGGAGCCCTCGGCATAGCGCAGCGCCAGATCCCGGCGCGGATCGCAGGTGAAGGCGAACTCGGACGGCGTCTTCCATCCGAGCCGCGAGTGTGGTCGTGCGTCGTTGTAATCGGTCCGCCAGCATCGGAGCGCGACGCGGGCATGGGCCAGCGACGTGAACAGCGTCTCGTTCAACAATTCATCCCGCAGCCGGCCATTGAAGCTCTCGATAAAGGCATTCTGCATGGGCTTGCCCGGCGCGATGTAGTGCCATGCAACACGGCTCTGATCGGCCCATGTCAGGATGGCGTTGCTGGTGAACTCGCTGCCGTTGTCGCTGACCACCATCTTCGGCTTGCCGCGTTCCATCAGCAGCCGGTCCAGCTCCCGCGCCACACGGGTGCCGGAGAGCGAGGTGTCGGCTACCAGCGCCAGGCACTCGCGGGTGCAATCATCGACCACGGTGAGGATACGGAAGCGGCGGCCATCGGTGAGCTGATCCGACACGAAGTCGAGCGACCAGCGGTCGTTCGGCGCCATCGGCACCATCATCGGCGCCCGGGTCCCGATCGCCCGCTTGCGGCCGCCGCGGCGGCGCACCGCAAGCCTCTCTTCCCGGTAGAGCCGGAACAGCTTCTTGTGGTTGATCAGATAGCCTTCCCGCTTGAGCAGAACATGGAGGCGCCGATAGCCGAAGCGGCGGCGCTCCTGGGCGATCGCCTTCATGCGCTGGCGAACGCCGGCTTCGTCCGCCCGGGTCGTCCGGTATCTCATGGTCATGCGGCAGCAGCCGATGGCTTTACACGCCCGCCGTTCACTCATCCCGTGGGCAGCCACGAGATGCGCGACAGCCTTCCGCTTGGCCGCGGGCGTCACCACTTCTTTCCCAAGAGGTCCTTCAACGCCGCATTGTCCAGCATGGAGTGGGCCAGCAGCCGTTTCAGTCGCGTGTTCTCGTCCTCCAGCGTCTTTAGCCGCTTGGCCTCCGACACCTCCATGCCACCGAACTTGGCCTTCCATTTGTAGATGCTGGCGTCGCTGACGCCATGCTTGCGGCACAGATCGGCGACCGACACGCCGGCCTCATGCTCCTTCAAAATCCCGATGATCTGCTCGTCCGAAAAGCGGCTGCGCTTCATGCTCTGGTCCTTGTCGTGGACCAGAGCGAACTTCAAACTGGATTAAGCCCGTGGGGCAAGGTCAGCAGCGCCGTGGATGAGACCCAGAGTATCGATCGATTTCTTGCGATTGCCAGTTGCTGAATGAGACCAACAGCGGGATCTGGACGTCGAACCTGCAACAAACGAGATGCTAGCGGCCGCACTGTCGCTCTCGCACACGGTTTGGAGAGTCTAGCTTGGCGTTCGCAATTGTCGTCCTTCAGACAAAGGGGGCCGCACGTATGCTGATTCACGCGCGCTTCATGGAAGAGCTGCCGGGAGTATCACCCCCCGCGTCGCGAGCTAGGCTGCTTTGTTTTTCGAGCATGTCTCAGGCGCCTGGCTTCCGAGCAAAGCTCGTCAGCTAGGATTATGTGCGGCTCTCAAATAGTTCAGGGTGAGACCGAGACGAGCGAGAAAAAGCGTAATGCCCGAGTGGGGGCGTACATACAATTCGCCTCCTACATTGTAGCATTTGAGCCTGCCATCGACGGGCGGGAACAGCCTCGAAGATTTTGAACTGGCTGATTGGTGGTTTTCGCCAAATATGCATCTTAGCGTCCTCTTGTCTCGCTGCGCGCTACTCAGGGCGAGAGCCTCAGCCGAGGGCGATTCAGCCGGCCAATCGTGCTCCGCGCACAGACAACGATTATGCGTGCCGCGCTATCAAGGCGTAACGGCCTATGACGCGCACGCGCCGTATTCCGTGAGTGGCATGAGGCTTGCTGGATGATGGGCGGGGCCCAAGGTTTCGGACCTCCGATGACTGCTACCTGAGTCCTGAAGTCACGAGCTGCGGCTAGCGGTCCAGACATTGGTACCTGGCCGTGACAGGTCAGCCTTTGAAAGGGAGAAGATGCATGAATTCCGAGGTGTTTATCACCTGCGCTCTCACGGGCGGCGGAGGAAAACCGGACACCACGAATGTGCCCATAACCCCGGAGCAGATCGCTGACTCTGCAATCGCTGCGGCTCGGGCCGGGGCGGCTGTGGTGCATATCCACGTGCGCGATCCCGAGACTGGGCAAGGTTCGCGTGATCCGCTGCTGTATCGAGAAGTGGTGCGGCGCATTCGAATGTCGAATGTGAACCCGGTGATCAACCTGACTACGGGGATGGGATGCGGTCTCGTGCTGGGTGGGCCGGAGTCTCCGCTGCCGCCAACGGCCGGTACGGACATGGCGGGCGCGCTCGAGCGTTTGGTGCACATCGAAGAGTTGCGCCCCGAGATCTGCACCTTGGATTGCGGCACCTTAAACTACGGCACTCGCGACGAGTTGATCGTAGTTAATACGCCCGCGACAGTACGTAAGATGGCGGCACACCTACAGAAGATTGGAGTGCGCCCTGAGCTCGAGGTGTTTGACACTGGAGATCTCGTGTTAGTCGCGGAGTTGATCAAAGATGGCTTGATTGACGATCCGCCAATGATCCAGCTGTGCATGGGAATTCCTTATGGAGCGCCAAGCGATCCGATCACATTAATGGCGATGGTAAACCGCCTGCCGCCGCGCGCTATTTACTCTGCCTTTTCGATTGGACGAATGCAGTTCCCGTACGCAGCATTGGCGCCGTTCTTTGGCGCAAATGTACGGGTAGGGTTAGAGGACAACCTTTACCTCTCCCGTGGGCGGCTCGCGACCAACGCCGAACTCGTACAGCGCGCGGTCGAAATACTCGAACGTATCGGTGTACGAGTAATGAGCTCGGATCAGGTTCGCGAAAAGCTCGCGCTCACAGGTGGTAGAAGCCGATCTTCAACTCCAGCAGATCAGAAGTGACCGACCTGCTGCGCATTGTTTCCCGGGAGCGGCAACATGGCGCTCGCGCTTGGGGCAGGGGGTCGCGACGGCGCTCCTTGATGACCAAAAGCTCCGGTTGGCTTCAACAAGTCAACACACATCAACCGTTTGGATAACTATGATGAGCCATGTTGCCGTCGGTGGCCTGCCTTGGTCGAGATCGTAATGGACGAATATCGATCGAGGTCCATCCGTAGCACAGGAAGAGATGCATCTCAGAACTGAACTCTTGGCGATGCCATCTGCGTACTCACAAGCTCTTCTTCCGGAGGACGAACGGGTTCTCATCTTTCCAGTCCCATGCACATCCGGGATGGGAATCGATCCGAGAAGAAGCTGCTCCAGCCAAACTCGGCAGCGGATGCAGGCCGGAATGTCTGGTATTGGCGATAGAGCTGTGTAGGTTGACGGCTTTTTGTGGCGCCAAGCGTCTAGACTGTAAGATCCGGATTGAACGCGGAAAAAGGAGGATTGATGTCGAAGAATCCATTGTGCGCGATCATAACAGGTTCTGCGTCAGGACTTGGAGCGGCGACCGCCGCCTTCTGGGCCAGAGGCGGGGCCCGCATCGTGGTGAATTATTCTAAGAGCCAGAAGGAAGCCGATGCCACCGCCGAGGCCTGCCGGAAGGCGGGCGCAGCCGAGGTGTTGGTTGTGCAGGGCGATGTCTCGCGCGATGACGATTGTCGTAAGATTGTCGCGGCCGCGGCCAGGTGGGGGCGGCTCGACGTTCTAGTCAACAATGCCGCTACGACGAAACATGTGCCGCATCACGATCTCGCTGGACTCTCGGCGGATGAGTTTCAACGCATCTATGCCGTCAATACGGTCGGTGCGTTCCAAATGATCCGTGCGGCGCGCCCGCTGCTCGAAGCTGGCGCTAAGGTTAGCAAGCGCTCGGCCGCAATTGTGAACGTCTCCTCGGTCGCAGCTATCAGCGGTCCCAGCTCATCGATCGCATACTCGGCAAGCAAGGGCGCGCTGAATGCAATGACACTGCCACTGGCACGGGCGCTAGCACCTTCTATTCGCGTCAACACAATTTGTCCCGACTATATTGACACGCCGTGGTTCACAAAAACGCGTGGCGAGAAGGCTGCCCGAGAGGTGCGCGATGCCGTCGGGGCGAGCTCACCCCTCAAGCTTGTGCCTACAGCAGAAGATGTAGCACATCTCGTCTGTTTCCTCGCTAGCCCAGAATCAAGCAGCATGACGGGAGAATGCGTGCGCATCGACTGCGGCTTGCATCTGACCACCTGAAGCTGTTGATGTTCCAATCTATCACGTCAGCCTGTCCACGCGTAGTCATCAACTTGCGCCAAGGGCGATTGCGATGAACCGCGCAATGTCGCACCATCAGGTCCAGGTATGCCAGATAGATAGCATGCCATCGGCAATGCCGTCATGACTCGTAATTCGTTTGGTTGAAAGCGATTGCCGCACAGGCGGCTGCGTCGCGCTGTGAACATAGGAGACCTCAGCCTCGTGGGAGTCCCTACGAGAATCAAGGTGAGCGGAAAGCCTCTCGGAAGGATCCCCGCACTCTGAGAAAAGTGACGTGAAATCTCTTAGGATGAGAGGCCGCCAGTTCTCAGACGATGTAGATAAGCGGGCCAGAGGAGGCAGCGTCTCCCAAAGGACTGCGCACATCTCAGGCCCTGCCTATTCGACTTGGTAGCTGCACATCCAGGTCGTGCAGACTAGTTTGCTTTGGCGAGGACCACGCGACGTTCTCGAGCATGTGGTCTCCGAGCGTTAAGTCGGTGTTTCTTCTAGACAGCTGGAACTTGCCTCCGTTCTCTTGAGCACGATCATGCGAACCGAACGTTGTGGGAATACTCCTAGCTACGGCGCGGTGTCGCTGCGATCGTCTCCGCGAGACCATGGGTACCAGCACAAAAGCCCCTGTATAGGGGCCCTCGAGACGCGCCATTGTAGGTCAAAGAGATAAATTCCGGGACCGCGATCTCTGCAGTTTCGGCGTCTCGGGTAGCATGGGAGCCGCCATGGGCGTGTTGTCGGATTTTCGTGTCCTCGAGATTGGGAGCTCAGCCGCAACCAGCTATTGTGGACGGTTGTTGGCGGATTTCGGCGCAGATGTGCAGAAACTTGAGCCCCCAGCAGGAGACCCCCTTCGCAATAGTGCGCCATTTACGCCCGGCGGTCATAGCGCGTGGTTCGCATTTCTGAATTTCAATAAGTCAAGCATCATCATTGATGCAAATGAGTTGGACGCGACAGAACGGTTGACCGCGTTGATCGAAGACTGCGACATTCTGGTGGATGGCCGAGATGTCGATCCTGCCGGTTGCCCCCCAATTGACGTGGTTGGCATCCGGCAGCGCTGCCCAGGTTTGATCTACCTCAGCGCGAGCTGGTTCGGCGGCAAAGGGCCTTATGCCGGCTACGCAGCAACCGATTCGACTGTCCGAGCGCTGGCAGGTCTTGTTAAGCTAGTCGGCCCGGCCGAAGGCCCGCCATCGCACGCGCCGGATTTCCAGACGGGCATTCTGGCCGGTCTCTGGGGCTTCATCGCCGCGGCTTCTTCGGCGTTTGCGCGAATGCAGCGCGGATCAGGGCGGTCGTGGTCGCTCAGTATCCTCGAATCAAGCGTCGCGCTTTGCGACTATGTCATGTTCGAGCAGGTTTTGACCGGCGACATGATGCGCCGGATTGGCAACAATCGCTTTTGGCCCACCTTTCCGGCCGGAATTTACGAAACCAAGAACGGTTTACTGGGGGTTACGACAGGTACGCCAGCGCAATGGCGAGCGTTTTGCGACATGCTCGGCCTCTCCGAATTGGGTGACGATTTGGGGCTGGCACACAGCGCTGATCGTCTGCGCCACGTGGAGCGGCTTGAACGACAATTTGTTCCACTCCTAAGAACGAGGACAGCGCAGGACTGGTTTGCGGAGGGACTGAAGCGGAAAATTCCCATCGTTCCGGTACCGGAAATAGCGGATCTGCTTGAGGACCCGGAGAAGAGAAAGCGGGGCGCAATCGTGCCGATCCTGTTTGGCCGAGAGGAGGCTCTTGCGCCCGGATCGATGCAACGCTTGACGTTGACGCCGCCCCGCCGAGGGGGAAGGGTGCCGGCTTGTGGCGAACAGCAGGATACACCTTCCTCCTGCAAGCGGTTGAGCCGCATGGCCTCGGCGCTGGTCGGTCCCAGCGGGTCCGACACGCTGCCTTTGCAGGGGATTCGTGTCATCGACTTCTCGATGGGGTGGGCGGGGCCACTGTGTACACGTATTCTGGCTGACCTCGGAGCGGACGTGATCAAGATCGAAGCCATCCAGTATCCGGACTGGTGGCGCGGCGTTGACCGAAGATCTGTTTATGTCGACGCGCACATGTACGAAAAGGCGCCGGTGTTCTGTGTGATGAATCGCAACAAGCGCGGTATCACACTCGACCTGACGCGGAGCGAAGGATGCGCTCTCGCCAAGCGGCTCTTGGCGGGAGCCGATATCGTTGTCGATAACTATTCGGTCGACGTATTGCCCAAGCTCGGGCTTGGCTATGACATGCTTAGAACGCTCAACCCTCGGCTCGTCATGATGTCAATGTCTGGCTTCGGGGCCAACAGCGCTCATCGCAATTGCCGGGCTTACGGCTCTACGCTCGAACAGGGCTCTGGCTTGCCGAGGGTGGTGGGAAAGTCAGACGGCCCCCCAGTGATGAGCCACATCGCCTTTGGCGATGCCGTCGGGGGATTGAATGGCTGCGCTGCTGTTCTGGTTGCACTGGTTCACGCCCGTACAAATGGAGAAGGCCAGTTCATTGATCTTGCGCAGATCGAGTGCATGATGCCGTTCGCGGCGCCATGGATCATTGTCCAATCGACTAGTCGTAAGCCACCTCGAAAGTATGGCAATCGACATCCGCAATTCGTACCACATGGCTGCTTCCGATGTGCGGGTGAAGATAACTGGATCATGATCGCTGTGACCAGCGCAGATATGTGGCGGAACCTTGCCGTAGTCATTGGTCGACCTGACTGGGCCATAGACGCTTCACTGATGTCCGCGGAAGCGCGACGCGACATCGAAGATGTGATTGAGGCTAGCATCGAAGCATGGACGTCGACCCGCGATGCAGATCAGGCTATGGCTGAGTTGCAAGCAGCAAATGTAGCTGCCGGCGTTGCCCGCCTGCCGATTGACCTACTCAAAGATCGACATCTCCGCTCGCGCGCGTTTA
Organism: Bradyrhizobium sp. USDA 327; assembly: GCF_041262065.1. Classification (NCBI taxonomy): domain Bacteria; kingdom Pseudomonadati; phylum Pseudomonadota; class Alphaproteobacteria; order Hyphomicrobiales; family Nitrobacteraceae; genus Bradyrhizobium; species Bradyrhizobium sp. USDA 327. The sequence goes on from NZ_JBGCCW010000001.1 coordinate 334,800, forward strand.
TGCAGGAAGTGGAACGCGCCTTCGTTGGGTTGCACCCGCAGCCCTCGATGCCAATTCGCGAAGGAGAAAGACCGTATCCGATCCGAGCAGCGGCGCCGACGCTCGGGGAACATAACAGAGAGATACTATCGGGACTTTTGGGACTGTCGGATGCCGAAATCGCGCAATTGACGAGCGCGGGAATCATCGGCACGAAAATGCTCTCCGAAGACGACCTCGCAAGAACAAAGAGAAAGCGCAGTGCATCAGGGTGATAAACCTGAATTTCGCCCAGGTTGGAAGAAGAAATCCAGGGGATCATAGAGCCACGTTCGAGCTGCCATGTCGAAGCCTGGAAGTGGAATGCCGGTCGGCTGATGATCAACTGAACCGCTCCGGGTTTGCCGGAGGCCGTTTGGTTTAAGTTATGCCGCCATGTCGGGTTGTTCCAGCATGGCGTAGCAGCGTTGCTCGGCTTCGGCCGGCGGTATGTTGCCGATGGGCTCCAGGAGCCTTCGGTTGTTGAACCAATCGACCATTCCAGGGTGGTGAACTCGACAGCCTCGAAGCTGCGCCATGGCCCACGCCGATGGATCACCTCGGCCTTGTAGAGGCCGTTGATGGTTTCGGCGAGAGCATTGTCATAGGAATCTCCAACGCTGCCGACGGAGGGCTCCACGCCTGCTTCAGCCAGGCGCTCGGTATATTTGATCGAGACGTATTGGGCGGATTCAAGCGGTCGTCGCAACACCAAGAAGTTGGAGGTTGCGATGAAAGTTGTAAGTCGACGTTCGCCGCGGTCAGGACGGGCGCCATCGCCATCGCCAGGCCGGCCGTCTGCGACGGGACGCGATGAACAGAATAGATTTTGGAAGGCGATTGCCACAGGGCAGAGCAGCGAAGATGCTGCGCTTGAGGCCGGACTATCGCAACCTGTCGGAAGCAGATTGTTCCGAAAGGCAGGCGGCATGCCACCAGCGATGTTTAGATCTTCGGGCAAGCCTCTCTCCGGGCGCTACCTTTCATTGGCTGAACGTGAGGAAATCGCGCGAGAGGGACGGCTGCGCTCAATGGCAAAACGGACGCTGAATCCATGCGGCCGAGCAGGCAGATCATCGCGGCGCTTCCGTCCAATGCCTCTGCAAGCCGTTCTACAGTGGCAACACTCACAATCTCGCCGCCTGCGATACGGATTGCCTGTTCATAGGAGAACCGTTGGTCAGAGGGGATCAATTCCTTGTTGGGTAGCACCGATGTTTCCGGCAATCGCAACATCAATTCAGGATTGTTTCCGGCGATGCACGCCGCTGTGGCTAGCGCCAGTGTCGCCGCAGTGCCGGCGGTAATCACACCCCATTCGGCGCCCGTGAGTTCAGCGAGCCGTCGACCTGCAGCCTCAGCCAATTCATCCATATCGACGAAAGCCTCTGCAGCCGCGTGACTTCTTCACTCGGATTGCTTGCTCCAAATAATGTGCGCACACCGGTGCATTGAATGAACGGCTCGACGCCGATTTCCCGAAAGATCCAGCCTCGCTCGTGCTCTCGTTGACGCAGATCGGGTCGCTGCAAGAGTTCAGGCCGGATGGTCATGCCAGCCACCTCGATGCAGGTACGATGAACGCCCCGACAATAAGTATCTCACGACCAAGTACGTGATGCCGAGCTGTTTCGGAGCTCAGAGAGGTACAACGTTCAGGCAAGCGGCTACGGACCCGAATATAGCAGGTCGTCCGGCCAGGAACCCTACCAGCTGCTCGGATCATGCCCGCCTACACGTGGCTCGACAATCTGCCCATGACTAAGGCGGCCGAAGACACCACGACGAAGATGCTGATTGCCGCATACATTGCCGGGCTGGGTGACGGCACGCGAATAGACGCCACGTGGGCGGCGGCAAGCAGCAGGAAACAGACGTTGACGAACCACTCAAATAGTTCGGCTCCAATGAACGGTTGTAAAAGGAACAAGAGAGCCAGTAGCGGCACGTCGTACGACAAAGGCACACCCAAGAAGCGCCCGTCGGATGATCGGCCGAAATTTGCAAAATAGCTAAGCCTGATGGCCCCCGCCACGAGCAGAGCAGTGGCCGTCGCAAGGGAAAGAATGGAGGCGTGGCTGAGCTGAATCACAATTGCCGTGGGCAAGACGGCTCCATAGATAATGTCCCCGAACCCGTCCAGGCTCTTGCCCATTTTTGCAGCGTCCGGGTCACGGTTCGGCGTCCGGTTGGCCACGATTCCGTCGATGTGATCTGCCAGGACAGCCCAAAGAGCCACTGCCACTGATAGCTCAAGCTCTCCGGATAGAGCGAGGAATAGACTAGCGGAAGAAAAACAAGCCCCACGCAGTGATGGCATTTGCGGGATCCAAAAGGTATCTTAGCATTGGCACCTCACTGATCCCGTTGGTCATACGATTGGCGAGCGGCATGCGCTCGTGAGAAAATGCGCTCTGCGAGATGCAGATCTTCGGCGGTATCGATTTCGCACCACCTGAGACGATCGCATCGCGCGGCTGCAAGCTGCAGGCCACGCCTCTCCACCAAATAGCCAAGAAGCTCCTCGGTGTAGGCCTGCCTGGCTCCGGACCCGATAACATCGTCCAGTGCTGGAACGATCGTTGCCTTGAGGGTCGAGCCTGAAAATCGTAGCAGGTTCATAGTTTTGAAAAGCTGCGGGCCGGCTGTGATGATGTTGGCCGCCGTTTGCTTCATGCGGAAAGCTGTGATGAAGCCGTCATCAGACAAAAGAGCTGCAGACCCTTCCATCGATTTTTCGAAGGGAGCTACTGCTGCCACATCGCTCGCTGGACCGCTCAGGCGGCGCAATGCATCTTGCTCGAAGAAAACGTCTCCCTCGAGGAGGAGGCAGTCTCCCGAAAGCAGTACCTCACGCGCCAACCACAGGGAATAAGCGCTCCCGGTGCGATCGAAAACCGTCGATTCGACATAGTTGATCTCAACCCCGCCGAAGCGGCTGCCGCAGGCATACTGGATGGCGTCCTTGCGGTAGCCCACGACAACCGTCACCTCACCGACGCCGATGGCCTCCAGATTCCGCAGGGCGTTGTGCAGGATCGGCATGCCGTTAACCTCGACCAGTGGTTTTGGCCGCAGATCCGTCAGCGGCCGCAGGCGCGAGCCGAGGCCGGCTGCAAGCACGATAGCGCGGCAAGGAACTTCAGCCATAGTGCTAACCTTCCGCAACGCTAAGCATGCCGAACCCACCAGGACTTCAATGCCACGTGTTTAGAGTTGCGGACAAACGCCGCAAGCCCTTGTCGAGCGAGCCAAGGTCAATTCCATAGGAGAGCCGGACCCCGTCTGAATCGCCAAAGATCGTGCCCGAAGCTGCCGCGACACCAGCGTCCATCAGCAATACGTCAACGACGTCATCGGCGTTGAATTCGGGGCCTGGTCCCTTGGTGCTTTGCCGCCACCCTTTGATATCTAGATAGAAGTGGAATCCGCCTTGAGCTGCAGGTTGCGGGATCGACTTCAGGGTCGAAAGAACCGAGAGCCCAAGCGTTCGCGCCTCGCTGACCTGACGTTGAAGTTTTTGTTGGAAGACGTCATCACCCGAATCCAAATGATGGAGCAGTGCATGTTGGGAAAGAACATCTGGGTTGCAGGCCGTATCGCGTTGTAGCGCCAGCGCGGCGCTTATAACGCATTTGGGGCCGGCGAGATAACCAATCTGCCAGCCGCTCAGGGCGAGGGATTTGGAGAACGAATTAACGATTAGCGTGCGACGACGCGCCGCAGGAGCGACCGACACAATCGGATGATGGGTGTGTGGAGCATGGGCGAAAGCCCCATAGCATTCATCGAACACAATCCAGAGATCCCGCTCAGCCGCAAGCTGCGCAATTTCAGTAAGAGTTTCGCGGTCGTAAATCGTGCCTGTCGGATTGTTCGGGGTGTTGACAACGATCGCTTTAGTCCTTGACGTAACTGCCGCAGCGAGATCTGAAGGCTTCGGCACGTAATTGTTGTCCCTGGTCTCGATGAAAATCGGAACTCCGCCTGCCAAGAGAACCTGCGCGGGGAAAGAAGTCCAATGCGGAACGGGGATGAGCACCTCATCTTTCGGATTCAGAAGCACCATAGCTGCGCTGAAGAGAGCGTGGCTGGAGCCGTTCGTAACTGCGACTTCATCCATTGACCAGGGTTGACCAGTCTCGGAGGAAATTCTGCGAGCGATCGCCTCTCGGAGCTCCGTCGGGGCGCCTGTCTCAGTGTCGCGGTTGATACTGCGATTGATCGCGATGATGGTGCCCTCGCGCACCATCGGCGGTAGATCACTCCGGATCTCTTCAGCGGTCAGATCGATGATCTGCTCGGCGCTCAAGATAGCCGCTTTGGCCGCGGTCCATGCCGCAGCTCTGTCCGAGTGTTTGAACAGGGCTGTTCGCTCCGCCAGCATGTGCGCTCTCCTTTAACCCGGCATGTCACGATTGGCGCTGCGAGGCGAACCTTTCATGTCAGCCCCCTACAAAATCGATGCCGCCGTCTGAATGAAAAGCCCCGCATCGCTGCCCAGGCAGATATCGAGCTTCCGCTCGTGCCAATTCGTCATATCTTAGCAATTCAAAGACCTCATCAAGGGTCGCGATACCAGGCTCAATGCTCGCAGTGTTTTCCTCGGTCATAATACGACGACAGACTTGCCCCATTGCTGCCATTGCCGCTCGCATCGAGTGATTGGCCCAGATCACTGTGGAGATGCGAGCTTCGCGATACACAGAGGCTGGTGTTCGATAATATTTCGTGGGAACGATCACGAGAGGCAACTTGTTCTGCCAAGCGCGTGCGAACGCAACGATCTCATCTGCGGCATTCCTTCGCGAGTGAATGAGGATCGCGTCGGCTCCGGCGTCCGCGTAAGCGTGAGCGCGCATAATGGCCTGGTCCATCCCTTTACCACCAATCAGTGCCTCGATGCGGGCCACAAGAACGAAGTCTTCGGCCAATGCATCCTTCACCGCGCGCAGACGGCCGGAGAATTCGTTGACTTCGGCGAGCGGATGTCGATCGCCAACAAACGAATTCATCTTGGGAAAGCAGCTGTCCTCCAGCGCGACACCGGCTGCACCCCGTTGATGGAGTTTGCGTGCCAGCAGACGAGCATTGTTGAAGTTACCGAAGCCTCCATCACCGTCGACGAGGACAGGCAGTCGGCTCGAGTCCACGATCCGCTCGACTACGTCGGCGAGTTGGCTCCAGGACGCTTCGTTCGCGTCACGGTAACCGAGCGAGCACGCGATCGACAGACCAGATGCCCAGAGCCCTTTGAAGCCCGCGCGCTCGGCGATCGCGGCGGAGAGGCCGTCATGTGCTTCCATAAGGAACGAGAGTTGGCTGCTGGAGCAGACCTCGGCCCGCAACATTTCTGCAACTGAAGAATCAGCGGAATGATCTGGACGATTGGCGAGAACTGATTGGGATTGATCTTGCATGCCAAATTCCTCGCTTGATCGGCCGACGTTCGTGCAGTGAAGATGACATCCATCTGTCATGTGAATCAATTGCGAGGTTTGGTAGTTGACTGGACCCTAGATCGTTGCGTCAAATCCGCAGGAACTTGGCTGAGACGGAGGGGGCATGTTCCGCCGCTGCATGTGTGCGCAATAGTGTCACTTGCGCGTCCTGGACCAATGCTTTGCCGCGGCGCCTGCCACGATGGTCTTGCTGGTTACACATTCGGATACGCAGCATCAAATCCAATCCAGGCCGCCCTTCGCTGGTGACCAGATGTGTGCTTCGGTGTCATCCGTGAGCGGGCGTGTTAAAGCCATCATCCGTCGATCGGGCGGTTATCGAGGCACAAGGGCGCCCATCACGAGCTGGAAGCAGTGATCAAGAATCGTCGCAGGCGTCGCTGGCGCCTGGTCGACTAGCATTCCGTCCCAGTTTACGCTTCGGCATAACCGATTAACCTCGGACTGAGGCTTAGGGGAGCCATACCAGTCCGGAGCTCGGTTGGGCGGAAACGAAAGCAAGAATGCCCAGTGTCGGTTCGCGGACAGTTGGGGATCGCGTGGTGCGCGAGGCACGGCCAATGCCTCATTTCCTCGTATTCGCGCACCACCAGCCTGTTGGTAGGGCACGCCGAAGTAATCGCGATCGCCCGCACCGAATTGCCGAGAAGGAAGAGTGACAGTTCCGAAGCCGAGGTGGGTCCTTTTCAAATCGCTGAAGTTGATTGTTCCATCGCCAAAACGCATCAATCTTGAACGGTTTGTGGCTGTGCAGCCATAAATCGTCACGACCGCGCAGTTTCTTTTGCACGTGCATTCGGACATGCGGGGAAATAGTGCCATGCTGCCGACTGGAGATCAAAGTGCGCATACCACGAAGTCAAGCGGGCAGAAGCGGCCGACATAGCGTGGGAGTGGCTACGCCGCGACCACGACTATCAAAAAGACTTCAGGACTCTGCACAGGAGCAAACGGTCCAGCACGACGGACCACTTCCGGCGTAACTGGGGACTGACGTTTTCCGGCTGATCCGGAAGACTTTCGACAAACAGGCTGTTTTCTGGTCGCCTGAGGCGCCGTCGAGCGTGCTGATCGTCCACACGGCGGTCGGCTCGATGGTGTCTAAGCCGTGTATACCTTGATTTCGCCGACCTGACAGGCAGCGAGTTGCGTGAAGCACCGGCCGGATGGCATGCTGTCGTGCCACTCGGTGGAGCGAAGCATCGGCTTTGGCTAACAGAACTCCCGCCGAGTGGAACAATGATCGTGTTCGACTTGCCGCTCGACCGCAACTTCGCCATCCGTTTACAAGCTGCACATCGTTTCGGGTTGGCACTCGAACAGCGTCCCGTTGGATCGTCCCCTCTTAGTCGATCAATCGGAACGCGACACCCGGCACATTCTCGCTTTGCGTGCAGTGGATGGGTGGCTGGAAGGCAACAGCCATCGCAACATCGCGGTAGGCATTTTTTGGCAAAGCTCGCATTACCGAGGCGGGAAAACACACGATCTGCGCAGCCGGTCCATTCGCCTGGTTAAGGTGGGGCTGCGCCTCATGCGGGCGGTTATCGTGAGTTGCTCCGTTACAAGAGCAAAGACAAGCACACGAATCCTGAGCGCTAGTCCAAATCACGCGTGCACGTCGGTTCAATCGAATCAAAGTTGAAGAGCTCTCGACATCAATAGTAAGTCGGATCGTAAAACATGAGCTGACAGCTAAGTGATCAATGGTTGCCCGTCAGCCTGCCGTACCATGAAGGCTCATGTCGTGAAGCTGTTCCGGTCGGCGGCTACAGGCTGTGGAAGAAGGCAGTTAATCGCCGAAAGATCAGCGATTGGGTTGTTTGCGTTCGGTGCGGATGCGTGCTGATGCAGCAAGGCGACACCGTCGTTCGTGAAGAATGCAGATCGGCCTGAGAGATAGGCAGAAGTTGTCTCGATAAAGTATTCGATTTTGCAGGAAAGCCGGGTGTCGGGCCGCGCATTCTTGCGTTTTGGGATTTTGCTTTCGCGCGATTCGTGATTCCCTGACCGCGGGTCATCGGCATTGGGAACGGCGATGAGCAAACCGCGGGACGATCGCCAGAAGGACCTGTTGCTTCCGGCGCTTGATCAAATCCTCGACATGGGCCACCCGCTGGTGCGGTTGGCGGCGCTGATCGACTGGAAGTTTCTGGATGACCGCTTTGGTTCGGTGTGCCAGGCCGGTCCGGGGCAGCCAGGCCTGCCGACGCGGCTTGTCGCCGGCCTGTTCATCCTGAAGCACATGCACAATCTGTCAGATGAGGCGCTGTGCGCCCGGTGGATTGAGAATCCCTACTACCAATACTTCTGTGGCGAGTTGAGCTTCTGCCACCGTTTGCCGTTCGATCGATCGTCGATGACACGCTGGCGCCAGCGGCTCGGCGAGGAGCAACTCGTCGCGCTCATCCAGGAAAGTCTGTCGGTGGCGCACAAGACTGGCGCCATCGGCCCTAAGGACCTGGAGCGGGTGGTGGTCGATACCACGGTGCAGCCCAAGGCAGTTGCGCACCCGACCGACGCGCGGCTGATGCATCGGGCCATCATCAAGCTCGTCGGGCTCGCCAAGCGCAACCGTGTGCCGCTGCGCCAGAGCTATCTGCGCCTGGCCAAGCGCGCCGCCATCATGGTCGGCCGCTATACCCACGCCCACCAGTTCAAACGCGCCCGGCGCCAGCTCAAGTTCCTGCGGACACGGCTTGGCCGGATCATCCGCGACATCCGCCGCAAGATTGATGGCGATGCGGTGCTGGAAGCTCGCTTCGGCCCGCTGCTCGGTTTAGCGCAGCAGGTGCGCAGCCAGGATCAGCATCAGCGCGGCCCCAAGGTCTATGCATTACATGCGCCGGAGGTCGAGTGCATCGGCAAAGGCAAAGCCCGCGCGCCTTACGAGTTCGGCTGCAAGATCAGTATCGCCACCCCCGTGACGTCTCCGAAGGGCGGACAGTTCGTGCTCCATGCCAAAGCGCTGCACGGCAATCCCTTCGACGGCCACACGCTCGGCCCCGTGATCGCCGACATGGAGAAGCTGACCGGCGTGGAGGCTCGTCGCATCCACGTCGACAAAGGGTACCGCGGTCACAACCACCCGCATCGGTTCAGGGTCTGGATCTCTGGTCAGGTTCGTCGCGTCACGGCTTCCATCCGTCGCGAGATGAAGCGTCGCGCGGCTGTCGAGCCCGTCATCGGCCACATCAAGGCCGAGCACCGCATGGATCGAAACTATCTCAAGGGACGCCTCGGCGACCGCATCAACGCCGTCCTCGCCGCTGCCGGCTACAACTTCGGCCTGCTCCTACGATGGCTCGCAGAGCTTTTGCGCGTCATCATCCGGGCGTTGGCTGAAACCGTCCTGCCACAAAAGATCGCTTAAATCAGCGCTCGTCCGCGTTCTTCACGGCGGACGACACCACGCCGGCCAGGCGCCGGTGCAGACTGCCGCGCGACGATAGATCAACGTTCATCGCTCGACAAATGATGTGCTTCTGTCATCTCGATCAATTGCTCGAAATGGTAGGTGACACTAAGAGAAAAGCGGGATCTCCGGGTCGGGAGTTGAGCCGGCGAAGCCGATCTGCGCTTTAGCTCAACACCGTGGTGATGTGCGGAAGGGTTCGAGAGCAAAGCATCGGGGCCGTCCTGAAAGCTCTTCTGATAATACTATACGAGTTCGCCCGTAGCGGAGCGCATGACGCCGCGGAGCGTCCTACTGTTCGGGCTGTGGCGTCCGAAAATCGAGTTCAATTGCACGCGTTACCTCGATGATGCACTCCGGATGGCCGCCGTTCTCGAAGAGAGCATATCTCAGAGCTTGGGTGCGGCTGATAAAGAAGCCGCCAAACGCGCCCCGTCGTTCGCAGGCGACCCAGTTACCGGCCCGATCTCGGCCAACGAGAACAATCCGTGGGGCGGAGTCACGCGAACGGGGCTCACCAGGCGACTTATACTGCGCATGATGGAATGACATCAAGGATCATCTTCGTGGCGGCCGCATAGGCTAATGCGGTTAGGTCGTGCCAAGCACAGCTGGTGTAGGGTACCTGAATTGCGAACCGGGTTCTCCTATCAGTTCTAGCAACGGGAGAGTCGCGGTAATGCGTAGCCATAGCGCGCTGACGGTCAAAGCGGCGCATGGCCGATTGTTGGTCCGCAGGATGTTGGTGTCGCAACGGCGAACGTGGCGATTGATGCGAAAAACTTCGCTTTGTCCCGGTCTCCTGTAGGCGTTTGGCGGTCTCTATTGATTGACTAAAGAGATCCTTTCTCGAATGCGGCAAAATACTGGTGTTGCGTTATGGAAATCGTCCGTCGTGGGTGCTGCCTTCGTTGCACTGCGCGCCCCCGTGGAAGGACACCTTAAACGCGGACAGGATCATCGATTTTCCGGATTCGGCTGGCGTCAGCTAGGCAGGTGCATAAGCCGAATGAGACCCGGACTCAGGTCCTTCCTAGAACGTCCGTTCTCAAGAAGGGCCCGTCCCCGCTTTGGATCGCGCCGCCGATACGATCAGCCCTGTCGGCTGAGCGTCGATACGGCGGTCATATCGACTGCTGCGACAGAACTGCGCCTTAATTCCATCAGTGGCAATTCGCTGAGCTCGCCGAATTGAAGCAGCAGAGCCCGGAGCTTCGAATCCTGATTTCGCTGGGCGGTTGGAGCAGATCGGACTGTTTCTCGGCGCCGCTGCCATACCAGGCGCGCACGCGGTTCGCACAGTCAGTCCTTGAGACGTTCTTTCGGCGACCATCCGCGAAGGCAGCCATTTGGATGGCCATCAAACCACTGATTATAACCTACCTATAAGCATCATCGAATTGGAGGGTTCGATCGCATTATTCGATGCGTGTCACCGAACGGTTGTTCCCCGACGCTACTTGGGCGGGCCACAAAGGCTGGCAAGGAGAGAGGCAATGACGTTCGGGCGTAAGTATTCTCATTCTAACTACAGGACTGCGTTAGGTATTCTCAGCTTTGCCGCAGGATTGGCGGAGTGGAGCGGCACACAAGCGGCGGACCTGCCGCTGAGGGACAAAACGGTCGCGTACGTGAAGGTCTGCTCGTTATATGGCGCTGGCTTCTATTACATTCCAGGCACGGACACCTGCGTCAAACTCGGCGGTTACCTGCGCACTGACTTGGTCGTGAATAGCAACAGTGATTTCGATCCGGCTTACAATGGAGTGGCGGGCGCCCGGACGCGCCTCAGTAATGCCTATACGTCGCGCTCCCGAGGAGATTTGAATATCGATACACGAACGGCGACCGAATATGGCACGCTTCGCACTTTCTTCGAGACAGGGCTAACCTGGACGGATGGAACCTACAGCGGCGCCGGAACGGGTGCGACCGTTTACGCGTCGATCGGCGGTGTTCAGGGGCCAAACAACGCCAGCCCAGGTGGCATCGCCGCCGGTACCCTCGGCGTCTACTCAGCCTTCATTCAGTTCGCCGGGTTCACCGTGGGAAAGGCGATCTCGCAGTTCTCGGTGCCTTGGACGAACTATCCCGCGAACAATTACGATGATCTGCCAGGCGGCACCGGATGGGTCACAGGCGTCAACCAGTTCACTTATACAGCAGATTTCGGCCAAGGCATTACCGCGTCTTTCTCGGCTCAGGATCAAGTCGCTCATGCCACAACTAGCGTCTGGAACGTGACCGCTGCGACCTCAGCTGGGCTCGCGACGGGTGCGTATGGTGGCAACGACATCGGCGGTGCGGCCGCCCCAGACTTCATTGCCATGCTGCGCGTGGATCAGGCCTGGGGACTGTTCCAGGCGTCCGTTGCGGCACATGACAACCATGCTGCTTACAACGGTGCCGACGAAACGACCGGCCATCCCGCTGACAAATGGGGGTGGGCCGCTCAGTTGGCCCTCTCGATCAAGAACATCCCGACCGGGCCAGGTGACACAATCAACATGTCTGGCGTGTATACTAAGGGTGCGAGCCGCTACGACTTCAACGAGAATATGGCGACCACCTACGCGATGTACGGCGGCACAGCTATGGCCGGCGCCTATCAAAGCCTGGGTCTTGCCGGTCTGTCTGATTCTGTCTTTGTGGCCGGCACTAAACATGAGTTGACCACGACTTACGGCTTCCGAGCTGGTTACACCCACAATTGGAATGCATATTGGAATACCGGGATCTATGGCGGCTGGGCAGCTGTTCGATACAACCATACGGCCAAAGCCTATATCTGCGGAGCCTTTGTTGCAGGCCTCTCGCTATCCAGCGGCCTTGCGGGCTGTAACCCGGATTTCAACTACGGAGCCCTTGGCCTCATCACACGCTGGACGCCGATCAAGAATTTAACCTTCTCGGCCGACCTAGCTTACACGATGCTCGATCAGAAGTACGCGACCGGCAGTGTGGTAACACTGCCGCTGCAATCAACCATCGCCAAGCCGATCGCTCTATACGAGCTGAAGGATCAGGGCACACTGACCTTGCTGCTCCGGGCGCAGCGCAACTGGTGATGTTCTGTGGAGCGTCGCCTTTCGGGGAGGGCAGAGATGCTCGGTAAATCCAAAGCGCACGGCATATGAAGGTCTGTGTTGGTGAGCAGAATCCGATCGGCTCCCGGCCAAACGGAGCTTTTTCGGGGGTTGCTCACCGGCCGTGAGAGCCGACACCACGTGACGGTTCATCCTTGGGCATAGACAGCGGGGACAGGCGCTCGCCTCTCGCCAGACACAGGTCTAGGTGTTGAGTCCTGGCATTTTCTGGAGCGGATTGAGTTTGAATCATTCTGGCTGGGAATTCCAGGATTTGCAGATGTATTCGTAAGGCGTGAGGCCCTTCAGGGTCTTTAGCCTCCGCGCGTAGTTGTAGGCGTTGATGAAACGATAATCGCCTCCTCCTCAATGGAAAGGACAGTCGACTTGGCTTCCTTGGGGCCCGTCGTTAGATCGGTGACAGTCCCGCGCTGCTTCGATTTCGCGACAGTCTTCTGGTTGATCCCCTAGCGCTTGGCGAGGGCTCTCAGGCTCTCTTGACTATTTTGTATTGCTCGACGGACTGCCTCCGTCGTGGTGGTGCAGCCGTGTAAAACTTGTCCCATAGCGCTTCCTAAGCTCGATTCGTGACAGCGCCGTTGATGGACACCATGGGGGCGGTCCGCTCCTCGACTTGCTTGCACTGACCGAGCAAGAGAACCTCGAGAAGGCTGGACCCGTAGCATTCCACTTCTATGAGCCGTGTTCGTCATACGCGCCAGTCCTTGCGGCTCCCCAAATCGGCTTTCCAGATTTAATGACTTGCGCGAGCCCCATGACCGATGGGCCTGCACAAATGCGAAGGACTGATAGCCGAGATCAATCGCCTTATAGGGGCAGAACGAGCGACGTCGACCATCCTTGCTATTTGAGTTCGCGGTTCGCTGATGTCCCGGTTTTGCTTCCATCCCTGTAGGTCGGCGCATGCGCTAGCGTTGGCCCCGCGGATCGGCCTCGATCTTGGAGCGGCGGTGGAGAGCGATGGGAGGAGCGTCGTTCGCTTTGGCAACAGGATCTCACCTGCCAAAACTCTGCGGTTGCCAGCCTCGACCCTGATTACGAGAGCGGTGTGCGTACGCGCCATACGACCACCTTTCTCTGAGCGGCAGATCACTCTTTTGGTTGGCTTTTCGGGAAAGGGTTTTTTGCCATCGCATTTTTAGATGCTTGCGTCTCATTAGACGATGAGTGTCATGCGCCTGTAGCAGGAAGGGTCTTGGAGTTCTCTCGCTCCATCGCTGTGCAACGGTAACTGTTTTTGTTAGCACCGTCCGGTTTTGCAGCGATCTTGCCGATGTGAAAGGAACCTGCAATGGCATCGTTCGTGCCCGAAAGTCTGAAGCAGTGTGGCCCCATGGCTGCACCTTTTGCTGTTTCCTTCCCGTCTGCGCAGGTGATGGGCGATACACGACTCAGCGAAGCGGAACTGGGTCGCTCCGGGATTTTCGTGGTGCTCGCGTGCTAGCGCACCAGAACGAGGGGCAAGGTGTGCGCGAGCTCCTGAGCATCGAACAGCTGTCGGTCAGCTTTGGAGCAACCAGAGCCGTGCGAGCGATCGATCTTCAGATCCGCAGGGGCGAAACCGTCGGCATCATTGGAGAGAGTGGATCGGGAAAGTCAGTGACCTGGCTCGGCACTCTCGCTTTACTGCCGCCCAGTGCAGTGATCTCGGGGAGCGCCCGGCTGAACGGCCAAGAGCTCCTCGGGGCGTCGAGCAAAAGCCTGTCGCGCATTCGCGGCAAGCGGATCGCGATGATCGTCCAGGATGCCCAAAGCGCACTCAATCCGGTTCTGACGGTCGGTCGCCAGGTGATCGAGGTCCTGCAGCTGCATCGCGGCATGGGCCGCGCGGCCGCGCGGGCCGAAGCCACGCGCCTGTTCGATCTCGTCCGTATTCCCTCTGCCGCGCGACGGCTCAAATCCTACCCCCACGAACTATCGGGCGGACAGAACCAGCGGGTCATGATCGCCATGGCATTGGCCGGTAGGCCTGACTTATTGATCGCTGATGAGCCGACCACAGCGCTCGATGTAACTGTCCAGGCGCAAATTCTCGATCTCTTGCGCGATGTCCAGCGTGAAACCGAAATGGCTTTGGTCTTGATTTCGCACGATCTCGGCGTGATCGCCGAGGTCTGCAGCCGCGCCTATGTGATGTATGCCGGCCGGGTTGTTGAGGCCGGGCCCGTCGACCACTTGTTTGCTGCACCACGTCACCCTTATACGCGCAGCTTGCTCGAGGCGCTTCCAAGTTTTGATGGGCCTTTGCAGCAATTAAACGGCATTTCGGCAGCTGTCACCAACGGACGCTTTCCGCACCAAGGCTGTCCCTTTGCCCCGCGATGCCGACATCGTGCCGGCATCTGCGACCACCTGGAACCCGATCTCCGCACCGACCGCGACGGCTGGCTGGTCGCGTGCGTGCGGGCGGATGACGCCAAGCCTTTGGAGATCGTGGCGTGAACGATGCACTTCTCCTGGCCCAAGGTCTTGCAAAGACCTATCCCTCATCGGGCAGTCCGTTCGCGCCGCGGCATCGGGTGTTGGCCGTCGATGGGGTTTCGATTTCGCTAGCCAAGGGCGAGACGCTCGGTCTGGTCGGAGAATCCGGTTCCGGGAAGTCGACGCTCGGACGCCTGGTGCTCGGCCTTGAAAAGCCAGATGCGGGCCTCGTTAAATTTGACAATGACGTCATGCCGCCCAGCAAAACTGCAGCCTGGCGGCGGCTGCGCGCAAGGATGCAACTCGTCTACCAGGATCCGTTGGGAGCACTGGACGGGCGGCTTGCCGTTGCTGAACAGGTCGCTGAGCCGCTCGTCATTCATGGTGTTGACAAGGCGGCGAAGCGGATGGCCCAAGTGGCAACACTTCTGGCGCGCGTGGGTCTCTCCGAGGAGCATGGGACCCGCTTGCCGCATGAATTGTCGGGCGGCCAACGACAACGTGTGGTGCTCGCACGTGCCCTGGCAACGTCGCCGGACCTGCTCGTATGTGACGAGCCGATATCGGCGCTCGATGTCTCGATCCAGGCTCAGGTGATCAACCTGTTTGCCGAGGTCCAGCATCAGTTCGGGGTCGCGATGGTGTTCATCAGCCACGATCTTCGCGCCGTGCGGCAGATCAGTAAGCGTCTCGCGGTCATGTATCTCGGTCGGATCGTCGAGGAGGGGGCAACCGATGACATCCTGCAGGCGCCGCTTCACCCCTATACACGTGCCTTGGTCTCGGCCGTGCCGGACGCGCGTAAGCCGAGGACACGACGGATCACCCTCGCGGGTGATCCGCCGTGCCCGACTGAGCGCCCTGGCGGATGCGATTTCCATCCGCGCTGCCCCCTTGCTCGGCCAACCTGCCGCCATCTGCGGCCCATGCTCCTCAACAGCGGAGTTGCTGGCCGCAAGGTCGCCTGCCACCTGGTTAGCGAACCAGAGCTGCTTCAACTGGCGAGGGCGCATTGATGGCTTGGTTTGCTCTGACGCGGCTCGCGCGCACAATGATCACGATTGTTGTTGTGGTCGGTTTTGCATTCATTGTGCTGCGCCTGTCGGGGGATCCGGCGCTAGAGATCCTCTCCAATGATGCATCGGCACAAGCCCGTGAAGCGTTCCAAAAAGCTTGGGGACTCGATCAGCCAATCTGGGTACAATTCCTGGACTATGTGGCGCATGTCATTACTGGCAGCTTCGGTAATTCGATGCGCGAAGGTCGTGACGCGCTTGCCGTCGTCGCGGAGCGTGTTCCTGTCACGCTTATGCTTACAGTGCCCGCGCTCTTCATGAATGTGTTCATCGGTATTCCGGCGGGCATCTTAGCTGCGCTCCGCCGCAACAGCGTTCTCGATCGCGGCATCATGCTTGTGGCGGTGGCAGGCTTCACGATCCCCTCCTTTGTCCTTGGTTTACTGCTTGTGTTGGTCTTCTCGGTTTGGCTCTCTTGGCTGCCGTCCGGCGGTGCACGCAGTTGGCAGCACGCCATCCTCCCGGTCCTCACGCTGGGAGCCGGCAGCGCAGCGGTCCTTGCGCGTTACACCCGTAGCGCCATGCTGGACGTACTGGAGCAGCCCTATATCCGCACCGCAAGGGCCAAAGGCGTGCCGGCCCACTCGATCGTGTGCCGGCATGCTTTGCCCAACGCGGCAATCCCGACGGTCACGCTCTTAGGCCTCATGGTCGGACAGCTGATCGCCGGCGCGGTTTTGGTCGAAAGCGTGTTTTCATGGCCAGGAGTCGGCAGGCTGCTGGTGTCTTCGGTCGCTAGTCGTGATCTGCCCATTGTCCAATGCGTGCTCTTCCTCATCGCCGTAGCCATGGTGACCTGCAACCTTGCCGTCGACCTCCTTTACGGCCTGCTCGACCCGCGAATCCGGCGGGGAGGGCATGCATGATGCTGCAGAGGATCATAGCCGAACCGTTATCGTCGAAGCTGAATGCCGCGCGAGCGCCAAGCACACCGCTCGTTATCCGCCTCGCGTTCGCATATCTTCTCCTTCTGGGGACGACCGCCTTGCTGGCGCAATTGGTTATCCCCTATGACTCGGCAGCGATCGATCTGAAAGCTCGTTTGTCGCCGCCGATCGGATGGGGCGGCTCGCTTGCTCATCCGTTCGGCACGGACGAGCTTGGACGGGACATGTTGTCCCGCTTGGTCTTGTCCATCCAGATGAGCGCTTTCATCGGGCTTGGTGCGACTGGTGTCGGAGCGGTGCTCGGCACCACGCTCGGATTTGTTGCCGCTCATTTTCGTGGTTGGATCGAACAAGCCATCCTGGCCCTGGTCGATTTCCAGGCCACAATGCCATTTCTGATCCTGGCGCTCGCGGTGCTTGCCTTCATCGGAAACTCGCTTGCGGTCTTTATCTGTCTGCTTGCGCTGCATGGATGGGAACGTTATGCGCGGATCGCCAGGGGCCTTGCGATTAGCGCCAATGCTCAAGGTTACGCCGGCGCCGTCCGCCAGCTCGGTGCCCGTCCCCTTCACGTCTACTGGCGCCACATCCTTCCCAACGTGGCCGCGACGCTGATCGTATCAACGACCATCTCGTTTCCAGAGATTATCCTGGTCGAAAGCGGCTTGAGCTTTCTTGGCCTCGGCGTGCAGCCGCCATCGACATCGCTGGGCGCCATGGTGGGCTACGGCCGCGACTATCTCGCCCGCGCTCCTTGGATTTTGATGATTCCATCAGTCGTCATATCGCTGATGGCGCTATCGGTCTCGCTCATTGGCGACTGGCTGCGCGATCGCCTCGACGGCACGCTCTGATAGCTGTTTGCGCTCTTTGCTCTATCAAGAAAGGACGTCCCATGCCCGGCCTGAGTAGAAGGTCCCTGCTGAAGGCTGTTACGCTTGGAGCTGCGGTGCCTGAATTGGCTTTCGCCCAATCAGGGCGACCCAGGATCGTCGTCGCTGTGCCGACGCAGCCGGACTACGCGGACCCGGTGATGCTCAACAACACGCCGGCGCTACGGATGCTCTCCAATGCGTTCGATGGCCTGCTACGCATCGACTTTAGCCACAACATGGCCGTCAAACCAGCCATCGCGGAAAGTTGGCGACGTATCGACAGCACTAGCGTCGAATTCACGCTCCGCCCCGGCGTCAAGTTTCACGATGGCTCGACCGTAACTACCGGCGATATCGTGTTTTCGCTTGGCAAAGAGCGAAGGCTCGGTCCTACCCGGACCGGCAATACGATCGCCTCGCAATACCAGCAGAATATCGCCTCGGTGCAGGCGACGGGACCGAGCACAGTCCTTGTCACGACAACGATTCCCGATCCCGCGATCGATAAGAAGCTCGCCGCTTGGAGTGCCCAAATCGTCAGCGAAGCAGCCTTTCGCAACGCCGGCAGCTGGGAAAACTGGTTCAAGGCGCCGATCGGTGCTGGTGCGTATCGTGTGATGTCCAACCGGAAGGATGTCAGTCTGATCCTCAAGTCTCACGATGAGTATTGGGGCGGCCTTCCGCCATTCGCCAGCATCGAGTTCCGGATCGTTCCTGAGGTTGCTTCGCGGGTCAATGGCCTTTTGGCGGGCGACTATGATCTGATATCGGATCTACTGCCGGATCAGTTCGAGTCCATTGAGACCTCCCGGTTCGATGTTGTCGGGGGTGCCATATCCAATCTGCGCGTGCTCGCGATCGATACGACCGCTCCATGGCTATCGGACCGGCGTATTCGCCAGGCGCTGAGCCTTGCGATCGACCGCGAACTCATCATGGCGCAGCTCTGGCGAGGACGAATCGATGTTCCACATGGGGCGCAATATCCGATATTCGGGGACGTCTATGATCCTACCTTTCCTGCACCTGCCTACGATCCCGACAGGTCACGCGCGTTACTGCGCGAAGCCGGCTACAATGGCCATCCAATTGCCTACCGTCTGCTCAACAATTGGTATCCAAACCAGGTGCTGACGGCGCAAATCTTGGTGCAGATGTGGAAGGCTGTCGGCGTCAACGTCGTGCTCCATCAGATGGAGAATTTCAGCCAGGTCTACACAAAACCATTGAGCGCGATCTGGGATGAATCCTTTCTGCCATCCTGGCCCGACCCGACCTCCATGGTCTGGCGTCAGTACGGCCCAGGCGGCGGCCAGCACGCCCTCAAGATATGGGATTCGCCGCAGTATCAGTCGATCGGCGCCGCTTACGCGCAATCAAGCGATGGCCAAGAGCGCAAGCAGCTCGCCCGAGCTGCCCTCAAGATCTTTGCAGAAGAAGTACCCTTCATCATCCTGCACAACAATGGCGCTTTCTACGCCAAGCGCCGGAAGCTTGCCTGGGAGCCCTATGCTGCCCTGGTCATGGATTTCGGGCCTTTCAACCCAGCAAACAGCGCGAGACAATGAAAATCATCCAGTTGACCGATCCACATCTGGTCCCGAGTGGAAGCCTGCTGCGAGGGATTGACCCGCAGGCCCGTCTACGAGCTTGTCTTTCCGAGATCGAAGTCTACCATTCCGATGCGGCAGCGCTGGTCATCAGCGGCGACGTCACCGATCGGGCGGATCGAGCGTCCTATGAACTGTTCCGAGATGTCGTGGCGGAGTTCTGCTTGCCTCCGCTGCATATCACCGTGGGTAACCATGATCATCGCAGCGTATTCGGCGCGATCTTTCCAGAGCATTTGGCCGCTGACGGTTACGCCCACAGCAGATTCGATCTGCAAGATCATGTTGGTCTTCTGCTTGATACCTGGGCCGTCGGAACGCATGGCGGTGCGTTTGATGCTGTGCGCCTCGAATGGCTCAGGACACAGCTTACGGAGAGCCATAAGCCAGTTTTAATGTTCATGCATCATGCGCCAGTCAAAGTAGGGCTGAAGCGGCTCGATCAGATCGCGCTGCAGGGCGAGGAAGAACTTTGGGATGTCATCGCCCCGTTCAGCTCGCGCATCCGCCACATGTTCTTTGGCCACATGCATCGAAATGTCGCCGGCTCCTGGCGAGGCATCCCATTTACAGTCGCGGCCGGCCTGACCCATCAAGTCATGCTGGATTTTCAGACTGACATCGTCCGCCATATCGAGGTCGAGCCATACTTCAGTATCATTTTGGTCAGCGGCCGCGACGTCGTGGTGCATCCCCACGCGATCCGGGACGCCAAAATCATCGACATCATTCCGGACACGACACTTCCGTCCTGCTCTCCGTGACAATTCCCGAGGAAGCAGAGCTTGGAGCGAGTTTGATGGCGCTGGTGCAGGGCAAATAGTCAAAATCAACGTCCCCTCAGGTGGCTATGGACATGGCCACCCTGTTATTTGCCGGATCATCACGCCGCGGCATCCGCAGGCTCCCCGCCTTTGGCGCGCAGTGGACGATTCCATCATACAAATTTATGACCGAAGTTGCTATTCGGACAGATCTTGGATGGTTTCCGGTCCGGTCGAAAAAAGCAGGCACCAGAGCCGATGACGACATCCAAACCTGTCGAGGACGCATGTCGAACCGCATTGGCGCTACGACCCGATCCGGTAAAGTCCAATCCATGCATGCATCTGATATCTAGATCAATCACCAGCATTGGTAGTTGGCTTATCGCTGCGAACCTCGTCTGGTGTGTCTGCGTCCGCCAGACGCGCAACGCGTCCGCCTCGGCTTTGAATCGGCGCCATACCAGCTGGACATCCTCCGCGACTCTTTTGCTCCCGCAAGCGTCAGATATCTGGAAATGAGGGGCTTCACCGCGCTGCGATCATGAGCCTGGGTTCTTTGATCGGCGTGGTCGGCTCGGATCGGGGATCCGATCAAAGGTTCTGTCACGGTGACCACGATCTGGTGCCGAGTAGCGTGGATCCTCGTGAACGTGAGCTGCCATGAGCACATCAAGCCCGATCGATCCCGATAACATTGGCTCGCCTTGTAGCTGTCTTTCAACATCGGCCGAGCGAGATCTTTGATGAGCAGCATGTGTGGATTTGTGGGTCGCATTGACGGATCGCTGATGAGACGAATGGGACGGCTGCTCCCGCAAGGCGGATCAGAGGTTCACATTTGGGAATATGGTCCGGCGCACTTCGCTATCCGCGCTGGCTCTGATGGTGGCCTGGCGCGTTCGGGCAATACGCTGATTGCCTCTACGGGGCATCTGCTTAATGCGGAAGGGGTGTCACTCTCCGTGCATGACGTCGCGGAGGGCTATCGAAGACAGGGCATCCAGTTTTTTGATGACTTGGATGGACATTACGCGATTGCCGTCTGGGATGCCTCGCTTTGCAGTTTGGTCCTGGCCCGTGACCCGTTCGGGGTGATGCCGCTCGTCTTTGCACAGGGAAAGGACTGGACCGCCTTTGCGACGCACTATAAGGCGCTTCTTGCAGTATCGCAGATCAGCTCCGAACCTGACCTGCCGGCGATCAATACGTTCCTTTACAACGGTTGGGCCCCCCCTGGTCGAACCTTTTTCAACGACATTCGGCCAGTCTTGCCCGGCAGCGCCGTCATCGTCGGCCTAGAGGCGCCGAAAATTGTCCGCACAAAGCCCCGGCCTTGCGAATACGAGGCGCCGAGCCAGCCCGTCTCGCCCAAAGCTGTCCTCGAAGCGGTCGAAAGATCTGTCAATGCGTATGCCCATGATGCAACTGGCAGAATTGGTGTGTCGCTGAGTGGCGGCGTCGATTCGGCGCTCATCGCGGCTCTGCTGCGCAAGCGCCTACCTGGAACGCGGTTGTGCACCTTTACGGTCGGACACGGCGAGTCCGATCCGGATATTGCTGGTGCGCGGCAGACGTCGTCGGTTCTCGGAACCTGTCACCACGAGATCATCGTCAGACCGAAAGATCTGATCGAGCTGCTGCCGACGACAGTCTGGTGCTTGGAAGACCCAGGTGGCTATGATGAGTTCCCGCAGCTCTATGCGTTGGCGCGCGGGGCGGTCGGGAAGGTCGACACGCTGTTTTCAGGAAATATGTGCGACACACTGTTTGCAGGAATGCCCGCGCATCGCCGACTATGGCTTGGACGTCATGTGCCCGGCGCCAAAAGGCTTCTGCGCGAGCTGCGCTCTGCGGAGTGCTCGGGCACGCTTCCGGCTTCTTGGCTGGCCCGTGCGATCTTCCGTGCAACGAAAGGCAGCCACCCTTTGCCAGCGCCGTGCAAAGCCGGTCAGAACCAAAGTCGCCTGGCAACAGAAGAAATGACCTTTGTTGATGAAGACGCGCCGCTTTTTCGGATGTTGGGCTCAGCATTGGCTTCATGGGACAACAGGATGGGGGCGCAGGAGGTGCTCGCGGCGGAGTTTGGCCTTAAATCTTGCATGCCTTACGCCAGTAAGCACCTGATAGATCTAGCGCTCCGAATCCCCGATCGCCAAAAGGTTGGTCCAACTCAAGTGAAGGCGATTCTCCGCAAGGCTGCGGAGCTCGTTCTTCCGCGCGTCGTCACGCACAGAAAGAAGTATATTCAACAGTTTCAGTATGACGCCGACATGGCCGATGTGATCGACGATTTGTATTCGCGGCTGTTCGCCCCGGGCAGGCGAGCCCGAGTTAGGATCGTCAACCTGGCAGATGTGGAGCGCCTGCTGAGACGCGGAAAGCGGCCCTACCAACCTGTCGAAGTTCGTTGGCTTTGGAATGCGATAACCGCGGAAATCTGGGCGCAGCAATTTGTCGACCGCCGTGAGGACTTTCTCGGTGATGCGAGGAAGGATATCGGACCAATCTCACTATAGCCAGAGGAAGGCGATAACAGCTCGGCCGGCGGTGCGGCGCTTTCCAGGCGCACACGACCGATCGCGGGAACCAAAACAGCCCGCCCGGGGACAATGGCTTGTGATTTGCAGTGCGCGGGCTCCATGACGTCGAACACTCCATTCGCAATCTTGCCAATGGCCGGTAATGCATCGTGAGCCGGTGAATTCTCGCGACCTATGTTCAGACATTGGACGTGTAAACCGGCTGAGTGCGCTATCCGTGGGCTGGAGCGCGTCGTCCCGTCCGGCTTATGTCGCCATCACGTTGTTCCGAATCAACCGAAGGATCAGCAACCAGACAATTGCCTCCTCGTAGTGTCCTTACTTTCCGCCGCACCAGATTGGTCGTGGGGCCAGCTGCGCCGGCACGGGACGGCCCGCTTAGCTGGGACTAGACAAGCTGATCGCTACCAGGGCCACCGAAAGCGCGATCGCTCCGATCGTTGCAATTGGAATTGCGCGGCCCTGTATCGCTGGAACCCGCACAAAGGTGGAGACGTAGAGAGTAGCAAGTGCTGTGAAAGCGAGAGCCAGAACTGTCGGGAACAATTCCGCCCAGATGAGTGGCCGAATCAGCAACATCACAGCCAATAAGGGCGTACCATACGAAACTGGAATTCCGATGAACTTCGCGTCAGCCGTTAGGCCGACATTTTCGAAATAGCTCAGCCTGATCGCACCCGACACGACGAGCACGAGGCTGGCACCAAACGAGATTCCCGAGCCGTCACCCACAAGGATGATAATGACGGCGGGAAACCAGACCCCATGTACAAAATCGGCAAAGCCATCGAAGCTTTGTCCGAACTCAGCCATTCCCGGCAGACGCATATGACGGGTCTTGCGAGCAATGTGCCCGTCCCAATGATCCAAAAACCATGTCCAAAGCATCGCGGCAGCGCCGAGCTCCGGTCTACCATTCAGGGCTAGGAAGACGCCGACGACTGCGAAGACATAGGAGCAAGCCGTGATTGCATTTGCACGATCAACCAGGTATTCAATCATCTCTTTGCTCCTGCTGTTTTCTATGTCCACTTGACGAGGTGCCTTGCTGCGGCAACGCTAGTCCGCCCCTGTCCTCTGAAGCGTAGATTTCTCCTTTCGATTGCAAGCAGGTCATTTCCTCATCAATCGCAATCAACAAATCTCGTTCTGGTTGCCCAGGCCCATCGCTTTCTCGAGCTTGGGCTGGCCTCGTACCTATTGCCCTTTGATCGGATCGAAGGAGAGGGAGTCCGCCAGGATAGCAAGGAGCACCAGCGGCGGAGCGCCAAAGTGGTGACCAGGCAATACTTGCCGTTGGTTGATCGACATGGACATCAGATCTGCAGGTCGATTGGCTTCGGCTCCGGTGTCCAAGCGGGCAATTTCTCACTTATTGTCTAAACTCGGTCGCTGCCGCAATACCGGCCGGCTCGCGAAGATGGTTTCGGCGATCTGCAGATCGACGGGTGTGTCGATCTCGTACCACTTAAGACCATCGCATCGGGCTGCCGCAAGCTGCAGTCCGCGCTGTTCAATCAGATAGGCGAGCAGTTCTTCAGTGTAGGCCCGCGTCGCGCCGGAGCCGATGATCTCGTTGAGCGCTGGACAATCATGGTTCTGAGAGTCGAAGCCGCGAACCGCATCACATTGAGTGTTTTAAAGAGGGGCGGACGGTCGGCGGGGCGGCTTGCCGAGGTTTGCTTCATCCGGAACGCGGAAATCAGTCCGCTATCCGACAGAAAAACGGCGGATCCTTGCATGATTTCGGTAAAGGGAGCTACGGCGGCGGCATCAGGAGCCTCGCCCATCAAGCAGCGTAGAACATCCTCCTCGAAAAAGACGTCCCCTTCGAGCAAATAGCAGTCGCCCGACAGAAGTGAGTCTCGCGCGAGCCACAGCGAATAGGCGCTTCCGGTACGCTCGAATGCGGGCGTCTCGAGATAATTGATCTCCAGCGTGCCAAAGCGCTGACCGCACGCGTATTGAATGGCGTCCTTTCGATAGCCGACCACGATAGTGACGTCTTTCACCCCGGCTATGTCCAGATTACGCAGAGCATTGAAGAGGATAGGCGTGCCGTTGACTTCGACCAAAGGCTTTGGACGCAGATCTGTCAGCGGTCTCAGGCGCGAGCCGACACCAGCTGCGAGAATGACGGCCTTTCTTGGGGTATTACTCATTGTTTGTTCGCCCCAACTAACAGGCGTATCGGTTTCGCTGCAAAGCGTCAGGTGATGTGCGTATCACCTCTGTGAGATTCCAACTTAAGGTCCAGCCCCTGTTGGCCAAAGCAGAGTGAATGGGGCCAAACAAAATCATTGCTATCGCTTATTGGGCTGAAGGTACCGCTTCTCAGCCCTGGCGAGCTCATCGTATTGGAGCATGTCAAACACCTCTTCGAGGTCTGCGATATTCGGCTCGATCGTTGTCGCGTTCTCCTCAGCGAAGAGGCGGTCGCAGAGTTGCCGCATCGCGCTGACCGCGGCTCGCATGGAATGGTTGAACGATGACGACGGGCAGGCTGTTCTGCCAGGCGCGTGCGAATGAAAGAATTTCGTCTGCGGAGCTGCTTCGCGAATGAATGAGGATCGCATCCGCTCCGGCTTCCCTGTACGCGTGAGCGCGTGAAAGTGCTTCGTGCATACCATGGCCGGCGATGAGCGCTTCGATTCGAGCCACAAGGACGAGATCCGTCGCTAGCGTGTCCTTTACTGCCTGCAAGCGGCCACAGAACTCATTGACCTCCGCGAGGGGATGACGATTGCCGACAAAGGAGTTCATCTTCGGAAAGCAGCTGTCTTCCAGTGCAACACCCGCAGCGGCACGCTCACGGAGCTTACGAGCCAGTAGGCGGGCATTGTCGAAGTTCCCGAAGCCGCCGTCGCCGTCAACCAAGACAGGAAGTTGGCTTGAATCCACGATCCGCTCAACGGCGTCGACAAGCTGGCTCCACGATGCTTCGTTCGCGTCGCGGTAACCTAGAGAACACGCAATGGACAGACCGGACGCCCAGAGCCCCTTGAATCCTGAGCGCTGGGCGATTGTCGCGGACAGGCCGTCATGCGCCTCCATCAGAAACGAGAGCTCGCCATTCGAGCAGACCTGGGCACGAAGCATTTCGACAGGCGGCGGCGGAGTGCATTGATGACCTGCGTTGGGCCGAGCGGATTGTGGTTGATACTTCATACAGAAGTCCTGAGGCCGGCCTTCGAGTGGCGCAAGCTGCACTGCTCATACTTTTTGTTGTGATGCCGATCAATGACCAGCGTTGGTAGTTGATTCGCACGTAAAAGCTTGCATGATCGCCATAGGATGGGCGCCTAACCCGGGGCTGTTGTGATAGGTGGATCCGAGCCGACACGTTGGAAAGGAAAGCTTTGGTGCAAATGAAGGATCTCGGCTCGCAAGCCGGGTGCTAGGGCCCTTCACAGAGCATTCACCCCTTGCGGGAGGGCGCCTGGCCAAAAGGTGATATCCAGCTCACACAGATGTTGAGCAAATATGGACTGCTACGGTTGTCGTAGTTGCTGCTGTTGCGTTTTCGACATATGTCGCAATCCGTCGATAGGGCTGCAGTTGGGTGGCAGTCTCCGGAGAAGTGAACCGGCAATCTCCCAAGATCTTGTCCTGCCGCGAGAGTTTGAGGTGCCACGGACTGGTATGGCATTTGCTGATCTCGTTCCACGTCCTCTCTGCTCCAGGAGAAACTCATGGCGGATGTGCAAGGGGTTGGTCTGTCGTCACGGGAAAGACAGTGCTTGCGATGGGTCGAGGAAGGGAAGTCATCCTGGGCCATCGGAGTCATCTTGAAAGTAAGCGAGAACACCGTCAACTTTCATGTCAAAAATGCAATGCGAAAGCTGGAAACGACCAGCCGTACCCAGTGCGTCGTCAAGGCGCGGCGGTTGCGTCTTATTGAGTAACGGCCGCCATTCCGCTGCCGCTGATGCAGATCTAGCGAAATGTAAGGAGCGACTGTGGGTTGCTCCAGCGCAATGCGAAGCGAATTACGCGACCGCAGCTGTATAGCCATACAGGCGCTGTTACTATGAATAGGGGCGTGCTTTTATTCGGTCGCCGATCGTCACTGCGGGCGCCGCGGACCACTAGGCGAGGTGAGATAATCGACGCATAACGCTCTTGAAAACGTGACTGCCGGTCGGAGCGCAGTGTCAACGTTGTGATCAATTGCGAGAATTGGTCGGTGACATCAATGGAACGTATCGCTGCGGGTCGCGCTGGCGTAGGCGACAATCAGAATTCTGAGCGTGAGATGACTCGCCGGGCCTTGTCTTGGCTGCCAGGAATCTTCGGAAGGGACACTATCCATGCGCCGGGCACCCAATTGACGAAGTCGGCTGGCGGGCTGCGCCGTGGAAAATGTCATGATCAATATACAAGATACGACAGGCCTCGGCTGGTCGGCAACCGAACTCGTTGGGCCAAGGCAGCAGGATCTTGCGTTGATGCTCAACCTTGAATTGCGTTTCATCGTCCGGCCGCCCGCTAATGGCCGGACGCATCGCGCGGCTGAACGACGACGCGTCAGCGTTGCGACAACCGCCAGCTGACCAGCCAGGTATCGCCGACGACCGGTCACCCACCGCCCGCTACACGGCGCAAGGGGAGCGATTGATTGGTGACGGGGTGACCTTCTCGGGGCGAATTGTCTCAAGTTCGCGGTCACAAGCACCCGAAGGACGCAGAACGCCAGTGGCGAGTTGCTAGCTCGTCTGTTCTTCACCGAGAGCGCGGACTGATAAGGAGGGAGCATAGGCAGCTGAGACGAACTTGTAGCAACGGTACGCTTTATTTTCGAGTAATTTGTGTTCATCGATCTGCAAGACGCCTCGCATCTTGCGAATCAGGGCTTGCTCCTCGAAGCGGATCAATGTTTCGGTCACCCCCGCGCGGCGCAGTCCCAGCACCGAGGACAGGTAATCGTGGGTGACTGGCAGCACGCGGGAGTCATCACCAGCAAGGCAAATCCAGCTCGCGAGGCGCTGTTCACGATGGTGCCGTACCCCGCACAATCCTGTCTGGACGCACTGAAATGTCAGCGCTTGCACGTACTCGAACAGATGGTCTCTAATCTCGGGATGCACTTTCATGATCCGACGAGGATCCTTGAGGCTTGTGGCTCTTTAGCCGGCACGCAGCTTGCAGTGGATGGTCCGCGACATAGCGCAAGCGGCGCTGTGTCATGCGCTTCCGTGCTTTCCGCCGCGTCTGCTTGACGCGCCAGGGCCCGCGAGCGTGGCCGCTGGACCTCAGCCGGAGCAAGTCCATGAAAACATCACTCTTGTCCGCTACGCTGCTTTCGAATCCCGCTTCACTTCCACGGGGCTTTCACAGGAGCGAACGGAACGGTGACTGATGACCCATTCCTTTGGCTCGAGGAGATCGAAGGGCCAGACGCAGTGGCTTGGGCCCGCGCCGAGAACGAGAAGACGCTCGGGGTGCTCCAGTCAGATCTTCGCTATCGGCACTTCTACGAACAGGCGCTCTCCATCCTGCAGGCCAAGGATAGGATCGCATACGTTTCGTTGGAACGGCGAGCTTTGGAGAATTTCTGGCGAGACGAGAACCACCTGCGCGGCATCTGGCGGCGCACCACGCTTAAGAGCTATCGTAGCCAAGACCCACAGTGGGAAACCATTCTCGACGTGGACGCCTTGGCGGTCGCCGAGAACAGGAATTGGATCTTTCAAGGTAGCAGCTGCCTTCCGCCTGAAGAGCGCCTCTGCCTGATTAGTTTTTCCGATGGCGGCAAGGATGCCGCGTCCATACGAGAATTCGACTGCGACGCCAAGACCTTCGTTGCGGATGGCTTTTATCTCCCAGAGGGCAAGCAGCACGTCAGCTGGGTCGATCGTGACACACTCCTTGTTGCACGTGACTGGGGCGAGGGGACTTTGACGCAAGCCGGCTACCCCTTTGTGGTGAAGGAGCTCAAACGCGCTCAGGCGCTCAGTGAGGCTCGCGAGATCTTTCGTGGCGAGCCCACCGACGTTTCGATGTCCCCCTTCGTGCTTCGTGACAGCGAGGGCAACATTCATGAGACCGGCGCGATCCGCGCAATCAGCTCTTTCGAGTCCGAGTATGTGGTCTTCCGCCCCAATGGGCCCGTCAAGCTCAATCTGCCGAAGAAGGCCGCGATGATCGGTCTAGTGGGTGGTCACCTGCTTGTAAGGCTTGATGAAGATTGGAGGCCGCCAGGCGATATCAGCTTCGCCGCCGGATCGCTGATTTCGTATGATCTGGCCGAATGGAAACAGGATCCGATGCGTGCCAAAGCCTCGCTCGTCTTCCAACCTGGGCCCCGCCAGGCCCTGAGCGGGTTAGGCGCCACAAAGAATTTGTTGATCCTGACGATCCTTGAGAACGTTCAGAGCAGAGCGTTCGCTTATAAGTACGATCACGGAGCTTGGTCCGCGGCGCCCATCCCGCTGCCGGAACATGCAAATGTCAGCCTGTTAGCCACCTCCGATGAAACGGACCGAGCCATGTTCGCGGTCTCGAGCTATCTCAGACCAACCTCAGTCTGGTATTTTGATGTCGAAAGCAAAAGCCTTGAGGAGTTGAAGACGACACCGGCTGCCTTCGATGCGTCCAATCATATCGTGGAGCAGCTCGAAGCCACTTCGCGTGATGGCACGTCAATTCCCTATTTTCTGGTGCGGCCGAAGAACGCAAGATTTGACGGGACGATCCCGACACTTCTTTATGGCTATGGCGGTTTCCAGGCTTCGCTTCTGCCCTCTTATCTGGGACCGGTGGGACGGCTCTGGCTCGAACAGGGCAATGCCTATGTCGTGGCGAACCTGCGTGGGGGCGGCGAGTTTGGCCCACAATGGCATCAAGCGGCCCAGACGGCAACGAAGCAGACGACATGGGATGATTTCATTGCCGTTGCCGAGGACCTGATCCGCCGGAAGATCACAAGTCCGAGCCGGCTCGGAATCATTGGCGGCAGCCAGGGCGGCCTGCTCGTTGGCGCCGCAATCACCCAACGTCCCGAACTCTTCAACGCGGCCATCATCAAGGTGCCGCTGTTTGACATGCTTCGATACACCAAACTGGGCGCAGGCGCCTCCTGGATCGGCGAGTACGGTGACCCTGCCATTGCCGAGCAGCGTGCGTGGATCGAAGGCTACTCGCCCTACCAGAAGCTGATGGCGGGCAAGACTTATCCCGCTCCCCTAATTCTTACCTCCACCAAAGACGACCGCGTGCATCCAGCGCACGGCCGCAAAGCTGCCGCGAAGCTCGCCGCGCTGGGCCAGCCTTACTTCTATTACGAGAACATCGACGGGGGGCACAGCGCCGCCGCCAACCTCAGGGAATATGCGCGTCAACTGGCCCTTGAATACACCTATGCATCGAGGCGGCTTTGTTCTGAGTAAAATTCGGTCAGCGGGCTGAGACCATTGGTTATCTCAACGTATTCACGGTGCTCAGCTGAATTCATCGAACCCAAGGCGAGAGAGCTGATGAGCCGCCGGCAGACGCGATGAAGGTCGTCAGATGCGCAAGTTACCGGTTTGAACAGCCTCCACCGCTGGCGAGCGGGTTTCCTGGCGTTCAACCACAACATGACGAGCGGGCGGTAAGTTGCCAGATGCGCTTCCTTGAGGATTGTCTCGCAGACCCCTGTTCGTCCGACATGGCCGGCGTGCGGCTAATATCTAAACGCGAACAGCTAAAGCGCAGCTCTGGGACTGTCTTCGTGCTTGAGAAAGCATGTCACGTAGCTCAATGCAGGCATGGCGCGGATTGATTATCCTGATCCCAGGCTGCGCGAAGGAGTTCACGGCCGCCCTGTCGTTCAACGACGATCAATCCCATTCGCTTTAGCTCGGCTCCGGATGAGCGCGGCGTGTTCGAGGCTCTGCAACTCTTCTGTAAGCCGCTAGCGCGCGACGAGTGAAGCGAAGGTCAAAACGTCATCCGGATCCTGAAGCCTTGAATCGAAGTGTGGTCGACGTCACGGCGCTTTCTGTCGTTTGCACAATGCGGCCGCAGATAGACCATGCGATAAAAAACGAGCATGTGACCAGCGCAGCGACGCTGGCGTCTTGCCGACCATCTTGATGGCCGGCAGACTCTTCGCTAGATCACAACGGTTCACTATGGAGATGCCGCCGTGGCAATGGGTATTGTGAAGTGGTTCAACTCGACCAAAGGTTATGGGTTCATCAGGCCTGAGGACGGAGGTCCCGATGTCTTCGTGCACATCGGTGCCGTCGAAAGGGCCGGTTACACCACTCTCGAAGAGGGGGCTCGGGTAAGTTATCAGCTCAAGGCCGGGCGTTCGGGCAAGATGTCAGCTGAGGATCTTCGGGTTGGCTGATCCGACTCGCCTCCGGAAACCGCTCTCTGCAAAGCGTGTTCTCGCACCTGTCCGGCGATGCCTTGTCGGGGCGCGCCGTGCGTTTGGCTTTTCGACGGTCTCTTCCAGTCATGAGCTGTCTCGCAAACCGCATGACAGCGTTGATCTCCCGAGGCCGTCCACCGATCACTGCCGTCAGAGTTACAAGAGTTGCGAGCGGATCGCAGTGTGGGCGTGGCAAGATATTCCTGCGCCCCGAACCGTACGCTCGTGACCAACGCGCCGGGGAAGTGCACGCCGCCGGGCCGGTGCTCCCCTGTCCAGCTCATGAAGGTGCTCGCACAACCGGGTTCGTCCGTTATGGACCATACTGGCCGGCTGCGCTGAGGCAACAGCACGCCCGCAGCAGCTTCTCCGGCGGGATCGACGGCCGCCCAGTCGGCGAATAGAGCGCGGCAAACTCGCGCTCCAGCGTCGACAGCGCCTCGTTCACGATCGTCCGGATCGCTTGCAGCGGATGGTCACGCCGCACCCGAGCCTCGAGATCGACGTAGCTGAACAGCTCGCCCGTTCGATTGTCGCCGCCGCGCACGCATCATTTCCGAATCTCGTCGGAGCCAATGAATCACGGTCGCTGGTCGGCGGCGAGCACGTTTTTCAACTGCCTGCTAGAGGCGTACCTCGCACAAAGACTTTCGAGGATGAACGTTACGCGCGTGAATTGTATTGGGATTGGTCAAACCATCCACTTCGATAGACAGATTGGAGTAAGCGCCAAAGTCTGCCGCGCG
Source organism: Bradyrhizobium sp. USDA 327 (assembly GCF_041262065.1). Lineage (NCBI taxonomy): Bacteria > Pseudomonadati > Pseudomonadota > Alphaproteobacteria > Hyphomicrobiales > Nitrobacteraceae > Bradyrhizobium > Bradyrhizobium sp. USDA 327. The sequence continues at coordinate 366,083 of NZ_JBGCCW010000001.1, forward strand.
GCGAACAGGATGGAAGTGGAGCGTCGACCATGATGAGAGGGCTACGCCGGGCTCGTGACGCAGGGAGGGCGTAGCCCGACCGGAGTTACGAGCCCGGCGTCGGCGCGATCCACAGCGGACCGCGCCGACTGGTGATCGCGGCCGGCTGGTTATGCAAGTGGTTCTTCCGCCAAGAGGAATCACTCGCGTGCCAGGCCGACACATTACCGATCACCAAATGAGGCTCTACATGAAGTACCGTCAGACCGATAGCCCACCCGTGGCCGCCGCCAAGGCTTCGTTCAGCACCTCGACCGCTTACCGGATCGAGAAGGATCGACGCCTTCCGTCGCAGAAGAAGGCTCCCCGCGGCCGTCGCCGGCCAGATCCCTTGGCCCGCGTATTTGAGACAGATATCGCGCCGATGCTGAAGGCCGCCCCCGGTGTGCGGCCGGTCACGATCTTCGAGGAGTTGCTCCGACGCCATCCCGAGCTCGGCGCCGGCATCCGTCGCACGCTGGAGCGCCGGATCCGGGCCTGGCGGGCGATCCACGGCGAGGAGCAGGAGGTCATCTTCCGCCAGACCCACGAACCCGGTCAGCGCGGCCTGTCCGACTTCACCGACATGGGCGAATTGGGTGTCACGATCGCGGGCGTACCGCTCGACCATCGTCTCTATCACTTCCGGCTGGCCTATTCCGGGTTTGAGCACGCCCATGTCGTGCTCGGCGGTGAGAGCTTCGTCGCTCTGGCCGAAGGCCTGCAGAATGCCTTGTGGTCACTCGGTGGGGCGCCACGGGAGCATCGCACCGACAGCCTGTCGGCCGCCTTTTGCAATCTCGACCGCGACGCCAAAGACGATCTGACGCGGCGATACGAAGACCTCTGTGCCCATTACGGCATGCGGCCTTCCCGCAACAATCGTGGCATCGCCCACGAGAACGGGGCGATCGAGAGTTCGCATGGTCATCTCAAGCGAGCGATCGGCGACGCGCTGTTGCTGCGTGGCACCGCCGACTTCGACGATCTAGCTGCCTATCGTGGCTTCATCGATGAGATCGCCAGCCGCCGCAATGCCCGCAACGCCAAGCGGATCGACAGTGAACGTAGCGCACTTCAGGATCTGCCGGACCGCCGCACGTCGGACTATGAAGAGGTGATCGTCCACGTGACGTCGTCCGGCGGCTTCACCTTGCGCAAGGTGTTCTACACGGTGCCGTCGCGCTTGATCGGCCATCGGCTGCGGGTGCGCCTGTATGACGATCACCTCGACGTGTTTGTCGGCGGCACGCATCTCCTCACCTTGCCGCGCGGGCGGCCGCATCCCAATGGCAAGCACGATCAGGTCGTCGATTATCGGCACGTGATCCATTCCTTGCGGCGCAAGCCGATGGCGCTCCTCAACCTGGTCTACCGCGACCAGCTGTTCCCCCGGGAAGCTTACCGCCGAGCCTTCGACGTCTTGCGCAAACGCTTACCGGACAAGAAGGCCTGCCGGATCATGGTCGATCTCCTCGCACTCGCCCATGAGCGCGGTTGCGAGGCCGAACTCGCCAATCAGCTCACGGCTGACCTGAACGACGGCCGGCTGCCCGACCTCAACCGGCTACGTACTCACTTCGCCCCGGATCCCGCCCAGGTGCCGAACGTCGTGGTACGCCTCGCACCGCTCGCCACCTATGAATGCCTCATCGGTACCGCCGAGATCGGAGGCGCCGCATGAGCACAACCAACGTAGTCGACACCGCGCGCCTCAATCTGTTGCTCAACGAGCTGCGGCTGCCCGCCATCAAGGCGCTGTGGCCGCAATTTGCCGAGCAATCCGATATAGAAGGCTGGCCGGCGGCGCGCTTCCTCGCCACCATTGCCGAGCACGAGATCGCTGAGCGCGGCCGCCGCCGCATCGAGCGCCATCTCGTCGAGGCGCGGCTGCCTACCGGAAAGACCTTTGACAGCTTCGACTTCGAGGCCGTGCCGATGATCTCCAAGGCGCAAATGACCGCACTCGCCGCCGGCGACGGCTGGCTCGGCAAGGGCGCCAATCTGCTGCTGTTTGGTCCGCCCGGTGGAGGCAAGAGCCACTTGGCGGCAGCAATCGGCTTGGCCCTCATCGAGAACGGATGGCGCGTCCTGTTCACCCGCACCACTGATCTCGTGCAGAAGCTCCAGGTGGCTCGCCGCGAGCTCAACCTCGAGGGCGCCATCAACCGCCTCGATCGCTTCGATCTCGTCATCTTGGACGATCTTGCCTATGTCACCAAGGACCAGGCCGAGACCAGTGTGCTGTTCGAGCTCATCAGCGCACGCTACGAGCGACGCTCTTTGCTGATCACCGCCAATCAGCCCTTTGGAGAATGGAACAAGGTCTTTCCGGACCCAGCTATGACCCTCGCGGCGATCGATCGCCTTGTTCACCACGCCACCATCGTCGAGATGAACGTCGAGAGCTATCGCAGGCGGACTGCCCTCGAGCGAAAGCGTGGTCCAGGGCGGCCACCGGAGCACGCGACACAAAAAACGCTCGCTTGATTGACGCTCCGCGACAATCAAAGCAAACAAAACTCTTGCGCGCGACAATCATCGCGGCGATCATCATCGCGCCGCGACACTGACTCGCCATCCTGATCGCCGCGCTCTTCCGACCCAGATCGTCGCGCTATAAAAGTCACCGCTGCGCGGCCAGTTGCTCCACCAGCTTGTCGCGTGGCCCTGCCGAGCCCGCCCTTGGACGCCTCCGGCTCGGCCTCTCGTGGCTGGAAATGGGGCTCCTCATCCTCGGATGAACCCGCGCGCCACCGTACGCCACCCTCGTAGCCGAGCGACACGGACGCGCCGCCCGCCGCCATATGTGCCGGGTCGAGACCCGTTGTCCCTTCAAGGCGTCCATCTCCGCCTCCAATTGGTTCAAGCGAGCCAGCATCGCCTTGAAGGCGCCAGGGCGGCCCCTTAGTTGTTTCGTACGAGGCGGAACGCGTGCGGCTTCGATCCAAATGCATAGCACGCTGCGGAAATGCCGTTTGAGGCTTCGTTCTTAATTGTGGGACTGCAATAACTCGATCGTTGAGCGATATCATCTCGGACATGCTGCAGTCGCGGTTTCTGCAGGTGCTGCGTCACGCATGAAGGCAACAGCCAGCCCGATGCCGATGAGACCAATCAGGATCGATGCCGCAGCCAGAGACGGGACGCCGCTAGTCTCGACAAGGATGCCGCCGAGAAAAGCGCTAATGGCGATCCCCGCGAAGGTGGTCGAGCTGTTCATCGCCAGTACCAGCTTCGACCTATCTCCGGCCAGACCGAGAAGACGGTGCTGGATCGGGACGAGATACATGTAGCTCACGTTACCCCAAAAGAAGGCGATGAGCACGGTGAGGGCACCATGCTGTCTGAACGCAACCAAACCTACGAGCAGGATGAGTTGCGCGCCTACAACCGCAATGAGAACTTTATACGGGCCAAAACGGTCAGTCAGAACGCCGCACGCAACGTTTCCCGTCACGGCTCCGAAGCCGTAGGCAAAGAGTGCGGCTGAGAGCAGCGGCACCCCGGCAAGCAGAGAACCGATGATGAATACGCTCACATAGGAGTAAACGATGAACTCGGAAACGACGACGAATAACGTCACGGAAAGGATACCGTAGGTGGCCTTGGAGAGGCCTTTTGAGATCGGGCTGTTTCCGCGCTCCGGCGCCTTGGTAGCTATTCCGGACATCATCGGAGCGAAGATTATCAATGCGAGAAGCCCGGCAATGACGACGAAACCGAATGAGAAGCGCCAGCCGATAGCATCCGCGATCCAGCTTGTGGCAGGAACGCCGGCAACCTGTGAAACAGTCATGCCGCCAAAGATGAGAGACAACGCGAACCCTTTGCGGGCTGGCGGCAGGAGTTCCACGGCCAGCGCGGTAGCCGACGGGGTGAACATCGCCGCGCCGTAGGCCGAAATGACGCGGCCTGCAGCAAGGGTGAGGAAGTTCGGAGCGATCGCGCAGATCAGGTTACCGATGATGAAGATCGAAACGGACAGAATCTGAACATTATGGCCGCTCATGGCCTTGAACATCCAGGCATTCAGCGGCGCGAAGACTGTCATTCGGCCCTTTAATTGCGGATTGTTGTCAATCACCTTTTAAACTTTCCGACGGCACGACGGTAGCGCTCGCGCTGTCGGAGCTGGTCAGGGTTGCGGAGACGGCGCGAGCGCGGCTGATGCGTACTTTGCCGGCCAGGCATTGGATCGCCCGGGCTGGTTATGTCTTCACTGGGGTCACGGTCCTTTCCGAGGTCGCGCAGCGCCTCATGATGATGTCCGGGTCGGACGCCTCAACGTTTGCAGCGGAGTACGGTCGAGCCGCCACCAGCCGAATGAACGAGGTCGCCTCAACACCGTCCCAGCGGGACATCGCCAGTCCGGCAGACCGGACCAGGAACTTGCGAGCAAATATCAGACTGGCTGCGGCTGCCCCCAGTCGAAGGATGTGCCATGATGCAGTGAAGGATGACTGCGATCTTTCGGGCGACAGCGACCTTTGCCTTCCTCATACCGATCCGCTTGGCGAGCTTCATGCCCCAGGCCTTGAGGGAAGACCACTTCTTTGTCCGATAGAGAAGTACGGTGGCGGCCTCAAACAAGTAGGTTCGGAGAAGCCGGTCGCCCCATCGAGATATCTTGCCGTTGATGTCAGTTTCGCCAGATTGGTTGCGCCGAGGTGTAAGGCCGAGGTAGGCGCCGACTGTCAACGCCGACAATGGGTCATCGATCGTATGGCGGAAAGTCAAGGCGGTCACCACGCCGACACCGGGAACGGTCATTAGGCGGCGCGTCGTCTCGTCCGCCTTCGCCAACTGGCGAACTTCGTCGTCGAACTTGTTCTGCTGCTGACAGATATGCTCATGGATCAACAGGAGCGGCGAGATCACGCTAAGGAGTGGATGATTATCGCCCAATAGCTCGCTGACCAGGTTGCGGAACTGCTGGCCGATTGCGCGCGGGAACAGCAAGCCGTATTCTTTGATCAAGCTCCGGACCTGGTTCTCGATGTCTCGGCGCATGGACACGAGCCGGGATCTCGCGACGAGTATCGCGCGGATCTTCTGACTTTCCTCGCTCTTGACCTTGACTTCTCGATACCAACCAACCCGCACCAGTTCGGCCAGACCTCGAGCATCATTCTGATCGCTCTTGTTCATGCGTACGGACAAAGCCGCGTGGGCATGCCGCGCGTCGATGCAAACCACTAGGAGATCGACCCTACGAAGTTCATGCCATAGCCAGCTCGCCATCGCCCCGGTCTCAAATCCGATGCGCTCCGCTTGTGGCGCCCGCTTGCGAAGCAATGCCGCGAGCGCCCCGGGGGCGGACTTTGCCTTTCCTTCGAACAAGATCTGACCCACTTCGTCGACCACACATACCGACGTTTCTTTTTGCGAGACATCCAGCCCAACATATTGCTTCATGGCCCCCTCCGATTCGTGAGATTGCGGGAAGGCTTGAAGATAGCGGACCTTTTTGAGCCGCGGGCGCCGACCGCAATTACGTCATCGTCTGCAAAATTGGCTCTGACGCAGTTTTGGTGCAGCTGGGTTTATTCTGCGCCGATTAGTCTGGCTTGAAGCAGATCGATTTTGCCACGGCCGTACATTTGGCGTCTGACGAGCTTGAGGCGCGTGATCTGCCCCTCAGTCTGTCCGTTGGACCAGGGCGAGGTGATCGCCGCCCGAACCGCCGCTTCATCGTTCGTTACGCCGCGGGCGAACGATGCAACAAGACTGGCGCGAGCGCGCTCGATCCATGGGACGAGGCCCGCCTCGGTCTTGCGTCGGATCATCAGGTGGAATTCGGCGATGATCTCGCGTGCCTCGACCAGGGGTGGCACGCCAGCTTCTACCGCAGCGACGGTCACCGTCTCTGCCTTCGATAGCGTATCCCGTCCGACGGTCATGAGACGAGCGATCGTTCTGGCCGATGGAATCCGATGAAGGGTTTCGACATCAGTCTTTTCGGCCCGCCGTCTACGAGTCGTCCACTCGCCGACAACACGAAGGGAGCCTCGGAAACCGCGCGCCCGTAAGCGGCGCCAAAGTTCAGCGCCGTTTCGGCAACCGGCTGCCCATTGGTCGTCGAGCCATGGCAGGTGCTGATCGAGAGAGCTCTCCCGGGTCCGGAAGACATCATGGCGTTCGCCGCGGATCACCTGTCGCACCAGCCCCCTGCTGTGGCCCGTCTGGCGCACTATCTGCTTGATCGGCGTCCCACCTTTCGACAGGCTCAAGATGGTCGCGTTAGCCTCCTCGCGCCGGAGATAGCCCTCATATTGGAGACGCTCCGCAGCTGTTAGCAGCTCGGGATTGATCGTAGTTGCTCCGATTGCGCTGCGGATCTGGCGCATCGATTTTCGGACGGCATCGAGGTAGGCCCGGCTGGCGTTCTCCATCAAATGCCAACGATCTGCGACCTGTACCGCGTGCGGCAGGGCCTTTGCTGCGGCTTCGCCATATCCTCCGCCGCGGTCGCGGGCGACGATCGCGATCGTGGGATGGGCGGCGAGCCAGGCTTGGGCGGTCGAGGGCTCACGGTCCGGCAGCAGGGTGACCACCCGGCGCCTTTCCAGGTTGCAGATGATGCTGGCGTATCGGTGATTGCGCCGCCAGGCCCAATCATCAATGCCGATAATCCTGAGCGGGTCAGCCGGCGGACGGCTACGGCGTCGAACCACGCGAAGGAGCGTATCCTTGCTCACCGGCAGCATCAGCCGTTTTGCGAAGCCTGCCGCCGGTCGTCCGCCAAGAGCCAGACCGAGGTGATGGACAATGGAGTCCAGCCTCGCCGTGCGTCGCGCTGATGGAGCCGGCACCCCTTCGTCGAAGCGCTCAGTAAAGATTTGGCGCCCGCACAGGACGGCGTCGCAGCGGAAGCGGCGGGCGACCACCAGGAGCTGTACGATCCGCCCCGAAAGCGGGAGGTCAGTCACGCGTCGCCGATACCGGCTATGGACACGCCGAGAAACTGTTCCGCACAAGGGACACAGACCGACGCTTCCGGACGCCCGGATCTCAATCACGGCCTTATCACCTTCGTAGTACGCACTCTCTACAACAAACCCACGCGGCACCAGACTGGAGCGGTGGAGTGCTTGCTGCATGGCGTTGATTCTCCTCCAATCAAAGCGCCACGCATCCCCCAAACTGCATCAAAAGTGATGGTGTGGAACGGCCCTTCGAACCGGCATCAAAAGTGCCTAACGTGGTCGCGTTAATAGGCGCCACAAAGAAAGGACCGTTCCATGGAGAAGATTATCACGGTGGGGTTGGATTTGGCCAAGTCGATCTTTCAAGTTCATGGCGTCGCCGATAACGGCCAAGTCTTGGTTCGTCGTACCTTGCGGCGATCCCAGGTTCTGCCGTTCTTTCGCGGGCTTCCCGCCTGCTTGGTGGGCATGGAAGCTTGTGCGAGTGCCCATCACTGGGCGCGCGAGATCGCAGCGCTGGGCCACTCGGTCCGCCTGATGCCGCCGGCCTACGTGAAGCCCTACGGTGCGCCCCGACGGCGCGTATTACCAGTGGAGGAAGGATCCACCCAGAGAGTTGTCGATTGATCTGGTAGCTGACGAGCGGTTTGGACGAGCAATCGGACGGATCGAAGCCTCGTGACAAAGGTCGCTTTAGGCGGCCGAGCAATCCAGCGGGCCGTAACGTGAGTGAAGCCTGAGCACGCCTCGAAAGTTACGATGTGAATGCCGACCCGATCGTATGGCGGGGAAGGCCGTGCGGACAGGGAAGCAATCGACGCACGCACCTGTCTGGTTCACCGGGGTAATGGGCACGGCACGTTGGAAAGGTAGTACGGGTAATCGGGGGAGACCCGTCTTGGTCGAAGGTCGCGCCTTCAGCATTGAGTAGTCGATGGACCGGACGGGAGTCGGACAGGGTCAAAGGTACCGATGAAACCGGGTAATTCCGGCGGAGGAAAGGACCCTGACTTCAGGTGCGCTTTTGAAGATGGCGAGGGAAAGGGTAGATTGGCGATGAGCCTTGAAACGCCCGATAAGATCAGGAGCCTTCAGAGAAAGCTTTATTGTAAGGCGAAGGCGGAGCCTGCCTTCCGCTTCTACGTGCTGTACGACAAGATCTGCCGCGAGGACATTCTGAGCCATGCCTACAAGCTGGCCCGCGCCAACGCGGGTGCGCCGGGAGTGGACGGAATAACTTTCGAACAGATCGACGCGTCGGGACTCGAAGCATGGTTGGCTGGCCTGCGCGATGAACTCGTCACGAAGACCTATCGGCCCGATCCGGTGCGGCGGGTGATGATCCCGAAGCCCGGCGGCGGCGAACGTCCGCTCGGTATCCCAACAATCCGGGACCGGGTCGTCCAAGCTGCTGCAAAGATCGTGCTGGAACCGATCTTCGAGGCGGATTTTGAGGACGGAGCTTATGGATATCGCCCCGCGCCGCAACGCGGTCGATGCCGTCAAGGAAGTGCACCGGCTTATGTGCCGGGGCTACACAGATGTTGTTGACGCCGATTTGTCGAAATACTTCGACACGATACCGCACTCGGACCTCCTCAAATCGGTGGCCCGACGCATCGTCGACCGGAATGTGCTGCGGCTGATTAAGTTATGGCTGCGAGTACCGGTCGAGGAGCGGGATAGCAACGGGAAACGGCGCATGAGCGGCGGTAAGAGCAACAAGTGTGGCACGCCACAGGGGGGTGTCATCAGTCCGCTGCTCTCCGTCATCTACATGAACCGGTTCCTGAAGCATTGGCGTCTCAGCGGTCGGTGTGAAGCATTCCATGGCCAGATTATCTCCTATGCCGACGACTTCGTCATTCTCAGCCGCGGCCACGCGGAAGACGCATTGACGTGGACGAAAGCGGTGATGACCAAGCTTGGGCTGACACTCAACGAGACTAAAACCTCGGTGAAGAATGCCCGATTGGAAAGCTTTGACTTCCTTGGGTACACGCTCGGACCCCGCCACTTCCGCAATGGGGGGCGGTGGTATCTTGGCGCGGCTCCGTCGAAGAAAAGCGTGCTGCGGATCAAGAGGAAGGTCAGCGAACTGCTGACGCCGGGCAACAAGGGCGCTTGGCTCGAAGTACAAGCACGACTGAACCGCCTTCTGCGCGGCTGGTCCGCTTACTTCAGCTATGGCTCGCTTGCTACGGCTCATCAGGCCGTTGATCGACACGTCTTTGACCGCGTGCTCGCCTTTCTGCGCAGACGACATAAGACGCCAGGACGTGGCGTCAGACGGTTCTCTGATCAGATCTATGGGAACCCTGGCGTACTTGTGCTGAACCGCGTGCGCAAAGTGTCGCCGACGTGCGCCTTGTGACGAAACCTGTCGGAAAGCCGGATGCGGGAAAACCGCACGTCCGGTTTGATGAGCGGGGAGAGGAAACGGAACGCGCAACAAGCGCATCACCGCGCCTCTCCTCGACTCTACTCAAACGCAATAAGACCGACGCGGCGGATGCAGAGGCCATCTGCGAGGCGATCACCCGCCCGACGATGCGGTTCGTTCCGGTGAAGACTGCCGAACAACAAGCAGCCGGCATGGTTTTGCGAACGCGAGAGATGCTAATGAGACAGCGCAGTCAGACGGCAAATGCCTTGCGCGGACATATGGCTGAATTGGGTATTATCGCCGGGACCGGCATGACAAGCATCGCAAAACTCTTGGTGCTTCTCCGGGATGAGAAAGACAGTAGGATTCCCAGCGCCGCCCGGTTTGCCCTGATCCAGTTCGCTGAGCAGATCGAGTTGCTGACAACCCGCATAGAAAAGCTCGACCGGGAGATTTTAGCGGCCGTAAGACAGGATCCTCATGCTAGACGACTTATGAGCATCCCAGGCGTCGGTCCTCTCATCGCGGCCACCGTTCGGACATCCGTCCTGGACGCACGCGCCTTTGCGACTGCGCGAGACTTCGCGGCCTGGACGGGGCTGACGCCGAGGGCGCAATCAAGCGGCGGAAAAGATCGGCTCGGCGCGATATCGAAGCGCGGAAATCGGCAACTACGGACGCTTTTGATCGTTGGTGCGACCTCGATCATCAAGCTTGCCAAACGAGGCTTGAAAGTCCCGGTCTGGATTCGGACCATGCTCCAAAGACGGCCGGTCAAGGTCGTATCGGTGGCGCTTGCCAACAAGATTGCGCGCACCATCTGGGCTTTGCTGGTCCGGGGCGGCATTTATCAGGCGCCAACCGCAATGCTAAAATCCTAATCTGAAGAGCTCTCCGGCAGAAGAAAAGGACTGCCGAGGAGGCAAGGTGTAAATCTGGATGAACCCCGAATGACGCCATTCCCGGCAGTAATCAGACCGCCTGACTCACTGCGCTTCGAGCGCGAGAAATTGATTGGGCGATTGCTTCCGCGGATATCATCGTGGCCAGCGGCCAGGTGCCGTGCTTACAGGCCGAACATATGACCGCACCGTCATCCCTCGTTCAACCGGAGAAAGATCTTGCAGCCCGGGCCGTTCCACATATGAGTCAGAGCCAAATTTACAGGCCGATTGACACTTTGCTGTCCCGACGAATGCCGAGCGCTCAATGCGTTTCGGTTCTATCTGACCGATCTCTGGAGGCGGACGCTTCGGCGGCGCAGTCAGCGGACCTGTCTGACCTGGGATCGCATAACGCAGATCACCGATGACTGGCTCCCCAAGGCTCGCATCCTTCATCCATGGCCGAAGCTGCGCTTCGCCGTCAAACACCCGAGGTAGGAGCCCGGTGCCTTAATTGGGCTCGCCGGGATCTGCGCGGGGGGCGCCCAGTGATGGGTGTCCCTACCGCGAACAGAATGCGTTTGCGCCACTGTTTTTCAAGGATTTGCTTTCGGCAATATGGGCACTGCTGAGACGGCGGCCGAAGGATGAGATCGACGATGGCGAAACGTACGGCGGGCATGGTTGGTTGAGGCGGAGGCCCGTTGATTCTCTTTTTTTTGCCCCGCGTATGCGAGGCGATGATGTTGCAGGAAGGCGTAGGCAATCATTGTCATCAGGGCGTGGCGATGAAGACCTGAGGACAATGGCTCGGTTCGGGTAAAGCCAGACAATATCGCGCACCTTATCGACGAATAGCGGATCGCTCGACAGTTTAAATGTCTGGCTGCGGTGCGGCTGCAGGCCGAACGCCGTCCACTTTCGGCCGATCGTGGTGTGAGAAAAGCCAGTTTCCGCAGCCATCGAGCGGATCGACCAGTGCGTCCGTCGCGCGGCGTCGTACGCAATGTCCGCTCGATTACCACAGCAACCTGATCGTCGTCGATGGTTCGAGGGCGCCCAGGACGGGCTTCGTCAAGCAGGCCATCACAGCAATCCTTCAAGAATCGGCGGCGCCACTTGCCAACGGTGTGTTCATGGATGCCAAGTTTGGCAGCCACCGACTTGCTTGGCAGACTATCTGCACACCGCAGGATCGCGCGGCAGCGCTCAGATAGCGATTCGGCAACGCGATGACGACGAGCCTCTCCAAGTACGCCCGCTCCTGCGGACTAAGCACCAGCGGCGCGATCGGCCGGCCTCGCACACCCGCATTCGCCACGAGCACTCTCCTCTGTAGAGATTCGAGCTATCAACTAATGTGACGAACTTGCGTTCCAGAGGACTAGCACTACTTTGGCAGAATGTGTTTTGGCCGCTGTTTTTCAAGGATTTGCTTTCGGCAATATGGGCATTGCTGAGGCGGCGGCCGAAGGATGAGATCGACGATGGCATGGCGTACGGCGGGCATGGTTGGTTGAGGCGGAGGCCCGTTGATTCTTTTTTTTTCCGCCCCGCGTATGCGAGGCGACGATGTTGCAGGAAGGCGTAGGCAATCATTGTCATAAGGGCGTGGCGATGAAGACCTTGCCATGATCGCCCTTCGAAGTGATCAAGTCCAAGCTCCTCCTTCAACTGTTGATGCGCCTGCTCACAAATCCACCGTGCCTTGATGGTGGCGGCCAGCGTGCGCAGATCCGTCGTCGCCGGAAGATTGGCGAGATAGTATTTGCTCTCCCCGGAGGCACGTTGCTCGCCAATGAGCCAGACTTCGTCGCCTGGGAGATGCTGCTGACCTTTATCCCATATCCGCTGCGGAGGGCCGTCGGCGGTGCGGACACGGAGGGCAGCAAATCGGGCTTTGAGCCGACCTTTCGTCCCGCTACGCCAACTCACGGTTTTCCATTTGGCGCTGGCCAGCATTTGTTCTGCCGCAATCGATAAGATATCGGGCACGTGGTGCTTTCGTGGTTTGCCACGGACTTTGGTGATCGGCCAAATGAGCTTCACATCGACGGGATACACTTTCTGGTGCCGAGGGATACCGACCGCCCAGGCCAGCCCGCGCTCTGTTAGCCCTTGTCGAAACGGTGCGCTGAGGCCGTATCCTGCATCCGCCAGCACACATCCAAAGCGCATGTTGGCTGCCATCGCGCGGTCAATCTCGGCCAAAGCGATCTCCGGCTTGGACCGTGGCGTTCGGTGTTCGATTGGCACGCGAGCGCGCTTCAAACGGGGCATGTCGCTTGTCCAGCTGTCAGGCAGAAAGAGACGTAACGCGACCATCACTGGCACTTCGCCGCGCGCAAGCGTTAAAGACACCAGCGTTTGGCAATTTGCAGTTTTACCGAGAGCCGATGCGTATTGCGCCGCAACACCGACCGATCGCTCACCCTTCTTCGGCAGTGAGGTGTCATCAATAACCAGCACCGCATCCCTGCCGCCGACGAGTCGGTCCGCCTGGTTGAGCAGCTCTGTCTCCAGCGGCGTCGCGTCCCAGACACCGTCGGCAATGAAATGGTGCAACTGGTCGTAGTTGCTCGTGACAAGGCGTTCCGCCATCGGCTGAACGCTCTTGCGATCGCCAGGACCGATCAATCCCGCAACATACAGAGGACACATCCGCTGCCGGGTCTTATGACCCAGCCGGTCCAAGAACGGCATCAGCCAGCGTTCGAGTTCGTCTTCCCATCCCGGCATGGTCAGCCCTCCAAGAGCCGACCACCCATGAATCATTGAAAAATTGATTCGGGAATCCTATAAAACGCGGCAAAATCAACAATCTGCCAAAGTAGTGCTAGGGTCCAGACTCAATTGAGCCAATATGCGACGAGAGCGGCGAGATGAACAGCGGCCAAAAAATTACGGGCGAGCTTGTCATATCGCGTGGCGATGCGCCGGAAGTCCTTGAGCCTGCCAAAGCAGCGTTCGATGACATTTCGTCCTTTGTAGGCGCGTTTGTTGAAGCGATGGATGACGACACGGTTAGATTTATTGGGGATTACGGGCTTGGCGCCACGACGAATGATTGCGCCGCGAAGCTTGTCGCCATCATACCCTTTGTCGGCGAGGAGCACGCTCATGGGTGGCGCGAGCGCCAGGACATCGGGAGCCGCAGCGATATCGGCATCCTGGCCTGGAGTCAGATGCAGGACGACCGGCCGGCAGAGCGGATCGCTCAGCGCATGGATTTTTGTCGTGCGGCCTCCGCGCGAGCGGCCGATTGCTTGATTGTGCTCCCCCCTTTTCCGCCGGAGGCACACCGGTGAGCTTTAATCGAGGTCGAGTCGAGCGACAGTACGACGCCGTCTTCGCCAGGCTTGGCCAGCGCTTCGAAGATTGCGCACCATCGTCCTCGCTTGGCCCAGCGATTGAAGCGATTGTAGATCGTCGTGTAAGGGCCGTATTCACGTGGACAATCACGCCATCGTGCACCCGATTGCAGCATGTGAATGATGCCGCTGACGGTGCGTCGGTCGTCGTCCCGATCCGGCCCCGTCAGTCCCCTCGGCAGATGCGGTTCGATACGCGCCCATTGCCTGTCGTTCAGCCAAAACAAACCAGCGCGCATTCTCTCGCCCCCGAATCAACACGTAGGCAAGAGAATCACGTGGCGCTATTTAGGTACAGACCCTAGTCCCATCAGTAGGACTCGGTGAAATTAAAATCAACGGCGACACAGCGCCGTAGTCGGGGAAGCGCAGAGGGCTTCCTGTTGACATCACACGGGCCGGGTCTGCACGCGCCACCGCGCGTACACATTCAGCGCGCGAGCGGGCCACTCTCGGGTAACGTGGCCCTTGTCGGTATCGAGACCAATGTGAGCAACTTGGCGCCACACGCCGCGACGAAGTGCCTGCATAGCCTGCGAATTCACTTCGGCACGCGACTTGCTCTCTTTGCGGCATCACCACCAATCGCTTGCGATGATCCTCGGGGGCGGACTCGGCGCGCGTCGCTGTTAGCGTCTGGTCCGCCCCGACGGTTTGCTGCGGCGATAACTTAAGGGCGCTCGGTCGTGGGCCGAGACAATACAGGGAAGTGTTGGATGCGATCCGGAGTTCTTCTTTTAGGAGCCACGACAATTGCGCTCGTCGCAAACGGTGCAGCGAACGCGGCAGACCTTGAGCCAGAAGTGAAACTGCCGCCCGCGGTGTGGAACTGGTCGGGAGGCTATATTGGCGGGCACCTCGGCGGCGGCTACGGCCGAACCTCCTTCAGCAATCCTACGGTCCGTCAATCTATGGCGATGTCGTCGATACCCCAGTGCTTCTCGCGGGTGGCCAGATCGGCTACAATTGGCAGAAGAATGGCTGGGTGTTCGGCGTCGAACTCGATGCCAGCGGTGCTGTCTCCGACGGCACGAATACTTGCCTCGCCGCCTCCGGCTTTGTCGTGAGTGCAAACTGCAAGGCAGGTCCCAACGTCTTTGCCACCGGGACTGGGCGCGTCGGTTACGCGTTTGGCGCGCTGGGCCGCACGTTGGCCTATCTTAAGGGAGGAGTGGCTTGGCAAAACAATCGAGGCGACGTCGTCAACAACTTTGAAGGCGGCGCGCCACAGGAGAAAACCCATTTCGACTATGGTCGCCTCGGTGGCGTCATCGGGCTAGGCGTCGAGCAAGCACTTACGTCTGCATGGTCGGTCAACGTCGAGTATGACTATCTCCATTTCGGCGGGCCGAGTGTCGCAACGCCTCCGACGGTGCAGAATCCGCCGTTCGCCATTCTTCCGGCGAACATAACCAGCCTCTCCAGCAGCTATCACATCGGAAAGATCGGGTTGAACTACCATTTTGGCGCCGACCCGTGGGTGGTGCGTTGGCCCGATGCGCCGCTCTACGCAAAAGCGCCCGCCGGCGCGGCGCCGATTGCTTACACGGCCGGTTGGTCGTTCGAAGGCGGATCGCGACTCTGGCTCAGCCGGGGTCGATTCCAATGGGACCGCAGCGCAGTGGCCTCCGGCGGCCTTGAAGACCCCAGCATGCTAATATCGAGGCTCACCTATCACGGACTTGACGGACTTTCCGGGGAGCTATTTGGCCGTCTCGACAGCCCGTGGGGGTGTTCCTGAAGGGCAACATTGGCCTTGGGCGCTTCGACAAAGGACACATGAACGACGAAGATTGGGGCCTCCCCCCGAACCTCTCCTATGTCAACACGATATCAGGCCAGGCCAACGGGAGGTACACCTACTACACGGCCGACGTAGGCTATGATTTCCTCCGCGCCGCCAACTACAATGTCGGCGGCTTTATCGGCTGGACGTATTACGAACAGAGCTCCGATTCGAGGGGGTGTGTACAGATAGCTGCCCCACCTCCATGCTTGGCGCCGGACGACGACCAGGTCGTTGGCAGCCAGAAT
The DNA here is from genome assembly GCF_041262065.1 of Bradyrhizobium sp. USDA 327. Taxonomy (NCBI): domain Bacteria; kingdom Pseudomonadati; phylum Pseudomonadota; class Alphaproteobacteria; order Hyphomicrobiales; family Nitrobacteraceae; genus Bradyrhizobium; species Bradyrhizobium sp. USDA 327. The sequence goes on from NZ_JBGCCW010000001.1 coordinate 381,705, forward strand.
ACTCAGTGGAATGCAGCTCGTGTCGGCCTAAGCGCCGAAACCATGCTCACCGAGCGTTGGCGTTTGAACGCTGACGTCGCTTACCTGCCCTGGACCGATTTCAAGGGGCGTGACCATCATCTCTTGCGCCCGACGACCATGTTTGATGAACAACGGAGCAATGGGGGCCGAGGCGTCCAGGTTGAAGGCGTCTTGTCCTACTTCGTCACCAGGAACTTCAGCGTCGGCGTCGGTGGCCGCTACTGGGCGATGTGGACCAACAGCCGAAGCGACTCATTGTGCAGCAGCAGCGGCTGCGTTGAGCCGACCATGCTTGCGAAGTACAGCATGGAACGCTGGGGTACGTTCTTTCAGGCCTCCTATAAGCTCGATTGAAAAGATCGCACCAAAAGCCAAGAGCCAGGCTTTCGACGCCCCCTCAAGCCTTGGTAGTGACCATCCACCTCCGCGCCACCTGGACCGGCATGCGGATTATCCGAGCCGTTGTTGCAGGCGAGCGCAATCCCGACGTGTTGGCAACCTATCGGGACGTGCGTTGTCATTCTTCGACCGAGACAATCCGCGCGGCACTGGTGGGCAACGACCGGGAAGAACATGTCTTCGCCCTCCGTCAATCGCTGGAACTATACGACGTTTACCAGGCGAAGATGCTGGACTGCGACCGCAAGCTCGAAGCCTTGATCGCCGTATTGAGCAACAAAGGGGCAAAAGCGGGCGCAAAGTTATCAAAGCCACGCGTTAAGACCAAGCAGGTCAACACACCTACCTTCGATGTCAGGGCCGCGCTGTACGGAATGCTCGGCGTCGATTTGACTGAGATCCATGGGTTAGGTCCGTCCCTCTCGCTGAAGCTCATCGGCGAGTGCGGCACGGATCTGAGGGCATGGCCGAGCGCCAAGCACTTCACCTCGTGGCGCTGCCTTGCACCGGGCAACAAAATCTCCGGCGGCAAGGTGCTGTCTTCACGCACACGAAGATCGTCCAGTCGGGCAGCCGCACTGTTGCGATTGGCGGCCACTACTGTCGGACGGAGCGATACGGCGCTCGGCGCATTCTATCGCCGGCTATCCTCACGTGCAGGCAAATCAAAGGCGGTGACGGCGACCGCCCGCAAGATCGCAGTTCTATGCTACAACACCCTGCGGCACGGCATGCCCTACAGAGATCCGGGTGCAGACCAATATGAGCGACAATATCGCAGCCGTGTGCTCGCCAACCTTCAGCGCCGAGCCAAATCACTGGGCTTCGTGTTACAGGCTCTTCCGGGGGACGCCAATCCGGCTGTTTCTTAGGAAGGCCGCAGCCTACTTCGCGAAGGAAGCGACATGAAGTTCGCCTTCGTCGCGAAGCACCGGACGATCTGGCCGGCGGCATGGCTATGCGATGCGCTGGGAGTGTCGCGGTCGGGCTTCCATGCCTGGCTCAACCGCTCTCCCAGCGCCAGATCCCGCAGCGACCAGGAGCTCGGCGGCAAGGTCAAGGCCAGCTTCGTCGCCAGCGACCGCACCTATGGCGCACGCCGGGTGTGGCGTGACCTGCTCGCCGACGGGGCGGATTGCGGCCTGCACCGGATTGAGCGGCTGATGCGCCTGCAAGGCTTGCGGGCGCGGCCGCGACGTCGGCGCTTGCCGAAGGATGACGGCGATCGACAGCTCGAGACCGTACCGGCGAACCTCCTTGACCGGCAGTTCGCCGCCGAGCGTCCCAGTACACCAGCGAGCAGTTCCAGCGCCTGATGGCCGACCACGGCATCGTTGCAGCATGAGCCGCTCCGGCAACGTCTGGGACAACGCGGCGATGGAGAGCCTCTTCTCCTCGCTCAAGACCGAGCGTACGGCCAACAAGATCTATCGAACCAGAGACGAGGCACGCGCCGATGTGTTCGACTACATCGAACGATTTTACAACACGACCCGCAGGCACTCGACCATCGGCTATCTCAGCCCGGTTGCGTTCGAGCGCAAGGTGGGATTAGCTTAACCGGGTGTCCATCAAACCGGCAGCAGCTCAAGTGAAAAGAACTAGGGTCTGTACCTAAATAGCGCCACGTGATTCTCTTGCCTACGTGTTGATTCGGGGGCGAGAGAATGCGCGCTGGTTTGTTTTGGCTGAACGACAGGCAATGGGCGCGTATCGAACCGCATCTGCCGAGGGGACTGACGGGGCCGGATCGGGACGACGACCGACGCATCGTCAGCGGCATCATTCACATGCTGCAATCGGGTGCACGATGGCGTGATTGTCCACGTGAATACGGCCCTTACACGACGATCTACAATCGCTTCAATCGCTGGGCCAAGCGAGGACGATGGTGCGCAATCTTCGAAGCGCTGGCCAAGCCTGGCGAAGACGGCGTCGTACTGTCGCTCGACTCGACCTCGATTAAAGCTCACCGGTGTGCCTCCGGCGGAAAAGGGGGGAGCACAATCAAGCAATCGGCCGCTCGCGCGGAGGCCGCACGACAAAAATCCATGCGCTGAGCGATCCGCTCTGCCGGCCGGTCGTCCTGCATCTGACTCCAGGCCAGGATGCCGATATCGCTGCGGCTCCCGATGTCCTGGCGCTCGCGCCACCCATGAGCGTGCTCCTCGCCGACAAAGGGTATGATGGCGACAAGCTTCGCGGCGAAATCATTCGTCGTGGCGCCAAGCCCGTAATCCCCAATAAATCTAACCGTGTCGTCATCCATCGCTTCAACAAACGCGCCTACAAAGGACGAAATGTCATCGAACGCTGCTTTTGCAGGCTCAAGGACTTCCGGCGCATCGCCACGCGATATGACAAGCTCGCCCGTAATTTTTTGGCCGCTGTTCATCTCGCCGCTCTCGTCGCATATTGGCTCAATTGAGTCTGGACCCTAGCTGCAGTTGCCTTTTTGATTGGCCGCGATCCGACATCGCGCTAACCCAGTAGGCCGTAAGCGTGGCGCAAGCTTGCGAAAGATGCGCAGTTCGGTCGATCGTCGGAAAGCTGGACGCTGATCAACTACAGCCTGTTTTGGAGGGCATCGAAGAGGCCGTCGCGGCTCTCGAAGCAGCCGAGGATCACGCCAATCCAAGAACCTGCGAGAAGCGAACTGCCGAGCGCAGAGCCAACCGCGGTCAGCTGCCGGAGTATTTGCCGCGCATCGTCGAGACCCTGATGCCCACTGCAACCTGCCGCCCGTGCTGCGCAGGCGTCCTTTTTGAAATTGGGAGCGATGAGAGCCAGAGGCTCGACGTCGTACCGGCGCAGTATCGCGTAATCGTCACTCGCCGGCCCAAACTGGCCTGCCGCGCTTGTCATGGCGTCGTCCTCCAGCATGCCGGGCCCGAACACTGCCCACGGAGCGGCTGGTCAGCGCATGTGATCGATGCCAAGTATCATTGGCATTTGCCGCTTTATCGCCAGGCGCAGATGTTGGCGACGCACGGCATCGCCATCGACCGTCGGCCAAGCCGGTAGTCTGATCACGTCCGCAAGCGTGGTCGGCTTGGAGTGAGCACGTCTGCATAGTCCTCGAGAGCCAACCTTCTTTCCTCGCTGATCGCGTCGGCGGCATGAAACTCGAGACCTGCGACAAGTTTCGCGGATACCTACCGCGGCGGCGTGCTGCACCGAAAGCTCGCGGTGACGCTCAATCACATCAAAAATCGTATCAAATTCAGTCGCCATGGCGCATTTGCCCCAGGCCACATTAGATCGGCACCAACCAATCCTGGTAGGTGCTTCCAGTCCTTCTCAGCGATACTGCTTGGTAGCACCCTTGGGAATTGAGCCTCTCGGGGGGCCGCGGTGGTCGGTCTCGCTTATCCAAGGGCGAAGGCTGGCCACCGAAGTTTGCAGCGCGTGGTAGGGATAAGCGCTTCCGGAGGCGTGAGCGCCGAGTCACCGCCGCCAACTTCACTGGCCGCGCGGGCGCGGTAGGGACAGCGTCGGGTTCTCACTCCCGACGGCGCCGAGTCATGTCCGCGTGCCTCCAAGTCCGCGTGTGCGCCGCGGAGTGGAGCAACCATGATGCCAAATTTATTGCCTCGTACGATCTAAAAGAGGCAAGGTCGGACCCGCACGAGCGCTTTCTTACAAATGCGATCGAGTGCGGCTGGTCTCCCGGGAGTTTGGACCCTGACGACATTCTATTTGGAGGGTTCATTTGTCGATCAAACGCAAACGGTCGCAGCACTCAACCATCAATCCAGCCTTCGACTCCAACGAGAAAGAGAGACTTGCTAGCAGCTGGGCCACATCTACGACGATTGAAGCTGCTACGTTCCGGTTCTCGTGAATAAGGGAAACTAAGGCGCGGCAGTTGGTCTCCGCGGGTACAGCAAACAGGCCAGCCTACAAGGCGCTGCTCCTTGGAGCCCACCAAATCCGGTAGTTGAGGCGACCGCGGCAGATTTGCAGAGTACGACCCCGTTTATCGATCCCAGGGGCGATGCCGGAGCAAGCTTATGGCAAGCGTTCAGTACTTCGTCACGCGCCATAAAGGCCAGTGGATGGTTGCGCTCAATTGCGAGTACTCCGGCCCCTACGCCACTGAGGAAGAGGCGATCCGCGTCGCGGTCGACGCTGCCCACAAGGAGGGAAAGGTAGGACGCGACGCTCAGGTTCTAGTTCAGGGCCATGACCACAGGTTCAGACACGAGTGGACATATGGCCAGGACCCATACCCACCGTCCGGCTAAATCGGGCTGGCGCTGGCCTTCTGGGCCGATCTCGGACACGGCCCTCAGGTGGTCACCCCGTAGTTTTGCAGCAGCGCCTTCTCGATCGCGGGCAAACAACTTGGCTTTGGCGCGCTGTCGACCAGAAAATGGCTTCGTTCTCGACGTCTTGATCCAGCGCCGAACGCGCTGCGCAGCGGCTCATGAAGAAGCTGTTGAAATACGCCGGCACGCCGCCGCGCGTGATGATCACGGACAAGCTCCGTTCGTACGGCCCTGTGAGGGCGAAGATGGGCTTTCACGTCGAACATCGCCAGCACAAAGCTCTTAACAATCGGGCCGAGATTTCTCATCAGCCGACGCGGCGACGCAAGCCGATCATGAAGGGTTTCAAATCGTCCGATCAGGCTCAACGGTTTCTGTCAGTTCACGATCAATCAGGTCGCGAACCTTTTCCACATCCCCTATCCCGGAGCCGTCACCGCCGACTTCCGTCGTGCTTCGCGCGAGCGAGCCTTTGCGACTTGGCGCGAAATCTCCGCGACAAGCCGAATCTCGAACTGAGAAGCGCCTCCTTCGGCTCGGCGGTCGATTAAGTTGACGATGCCCGACGGTCTCCTGTAATCCAAGAGGCCACAGATGCTCGGACCTCTCGTTTTTTCCCCCGACCCAAGCTGTTCTTTCTCTCGGCGATCGTTTGGACCGCACTGACGATGCTGGTCTGGTATGGCTTCGCGAGCAATCTGTTCGAAGCGCCGCAAAAGGCAGGTCGGGTTGGCGACGTTCTCGTCGGCGCCGGCTCTCTGGTTCGACCTCTATTTCGCCGCGTGCGCCGCGATATTTGCGGCTGGCTGGATGTTGGTTGCGCCGCACCCCTGGGCGACGTGGTCGATTCTTGGCTCCGCGCTAATACTGTTCACCTCCTACTTTCAGGTCCAGGTCAGCGTCGCCATCAACAGCTGGTATGGGCCATTCTATGACCTTGTCCAGGCCGCGCTTTCGAAATCGGCGCAAGTGATGGTCCAGCAGTTCTACAGCGAGTTGTCGACTTTTGCCGGCATTGCTCTTGTTGCGGTCGTGTCGGTGTGATGACGCGTTTCTTCGTCAGTCACTACATCTTCCGCTGGCGGACGGCGATGAACGATATCTATGTTGCAAGCTGGCCGCGGCTGCGCGCCATCGAAGGCGCCTCGCAGCGCGTTCAGCAGGACCCCATGCGCTTTGCGAGCGGTCGGATATTCCTTCCAGGCTGCGTTCCGCCACCGCTTCCGCGGCGCGACCAGAGCCTTCGGATGATCCTGCCATCCAGCTGATGGAAGGTATCCCTCCATTGAGGCCGCCTTGTTTGACGGACGCGAGCGCTGCAGGTCCTAGGGGTTATCCTAGCATTACAGTTGCCTTTTTAGGAGATGTCTGAATCTATGGACACCATGATTCGGAGGTCGTGGACGCCAGCAGCGTCGATCGAGGAGACGCTTGCGTTGTGGGCGGCGTCGCTTCCAGAGATCAAGAAATGGATACGTCCGTTGTTCACGCAAGAGAGATGGCGTCACCTTGGCTGGCTGCTGGTCACACAGCCGGCGCAAGTTCTATGAGCTGCATGTTGCAGGAAGCTTGAAAGTGGCAACGGCGACGGTCGAGCGGATGGCGAAGCTCTGGCAGGTCGAGAAGACCATACGCGGTCAAAGCCCCGACGTAGGCGTTGCCGCGCGCCAGCAAGCCTCCACAGCGGTCGTCGCAGATCTCTTCGATCTCTGGCAGCAGACATTGCGGCGGATTTCCGGAAAATCAAAGCTGGCTGAGGCAATCCGCTATGCCGTCTCGCGCCGTGCCATCTTCGAACGCTTCCAGACTGATGGTTCGCATCGAGCTCGACTCCAACATCGTTGAACGCGCCATCTGACCACAAACAATTACGAGAAAGAATAGCCTCTTTGCCGGTAGCGACGGCGGCGGACGAACCTGGGCGAACCATCGCAACACTGCTGCAGACAGCAAAGATGAATAACGTCGATCCGTGCGCCTGGCTCAGCCTAACGCCTCAGCGTATCGCCAACGGCTGGCCGAGCGGCGAAATCGACGCGCTTATGCCATGGAACCACGCCGCCTGACGGCCGCAGCTTGCCGCTTACCCTTCGACCGAGTACGTGGCAACGAAGAGTGGCAGACGCTCCGAACGCGTAAGCGCTGGCGGTGCCCATGCCAAGGCAATGGGGGCCAAGCTGGTCTTTGCGAAGCTTGACCGGTTCAACCTCAAACCGGGCTTGCTTCGGTCACCGCTGGCAACCGGCGACCCGGGGTTCTGCAGCGACATTCGTCAGCTTATCGACAGGTAGGCCTGCTAAGGGCAGAACGCTGCCACGTTGACGGCCCTCCGGGACTTATCTGGTCAACGAAATGGCAGGAAGCCTCGCAGCAGTATCGATCCATTTGCGCGTTTGGGCTCGTGTGAACAATGATCATGACACCCGGCCTGCTTCGCGACCTTGAGGAGCGGGGGTATTCTTGTTTTGGCGATGGAGATATTGATGAACACAGGACAGGCTCAGTGGAGTGCAGGTTCTTCCTCGGCCGCTTCTGAAGAGGGGGAGCAGGAAAGTTACCTCAGCGGCTTCAGCCGAGCCGTGGCGGATTTGCTCGAAGCCATGACAGGATATCGGACCCCGGCCTCCGCGCGCGCGCAGTTGCTGGACAACTGGGCGGCCGAAGAGGGGCAGGGCGAAGCCGAGAATCGGCGACAGGGACGCGCACGAATTAGGGGGGCGGACAACACTGGCTCGCACTCGCTGGATTTGTCCTCCCTCTCCCTGACCGCTTTGCCCGCCGCCCTGCCGCCAAGATTGCTGGAACTGCGCGCCAGGCACAACGAGCTAAGCAGCCTGCCCGCTAGCTTCCCACCCGGTCTTCAGCATCTTCTCATTAGCCATAACCGGTTGATCAGTTTGCCGGACGCTCTTCCGGCGACCCTCTCTCGGCTGGAGGTGGCCGATAACAGCTTGACCAGTCTGCCGGCCAACCTTCCGGCTGGGCTCGAGATCCTGAACGCAAGCGACAACCGACTAACTAGCCTGCCGGACGCTCTCCCGAGCAGGCTCACCTCGCTCGCGGTTAGTGGCAATCAGCTGACCGACCTCCCCGACTACCTCCCATCGGGGCTCATTGAACTCGATGTCAGCAGCAATCAATTGGCCGACCTCCCCGCCCCCCTTCCGAGCACCCTCCAATCGCTCAATCTCAGCGGTAACCGGCTGACCAGCCTGCCTGAGGATCTTCTTGAGGGGCGTGTACCGAATCTTAGTCTCAGCTACCCGCATTTGGAGAACCTCGAGTTCGGGGATAACCCGCTGCCGGACGACGTCCTCGCTAATCTGGCGACGGCTGAAGCGCCACCGCAGCTTGCGCAGCAATCTCTATATGAGGCTGCCGCGCAATGGCTCGCAGACGACCCGGCGACGCTGGCCAAATGGCAGCACTTTGCGGATGAGCCAGGCGCCCAGGACTACGCGCAGTTCCTGGAGAGGCTACGAGAGACCGTGAACTACGGCAATGACGAGTTTCGGCAGGCAGTGGCTGATGATCTGCAGCAGGCGGCCGCCAATCCGACATTGCGCGAGCAGTTCTTTGCGCAGGCGTCCGAGGCCAACGCGAGCTGCGAGGATCGTGTCACCTTGCACTGGAATGGTATGCAGACCGCGCGCCTCAACGCTGACGTCGAGGACGGGGTATATGACGATCGGCTTGGCGATCTGATCCAGCGCGGCCGTGTCGCCTTCCGCTTGGAGGCGTTGGACGAGATCGCGCGCGACAGGATCAACTCGCTCGCCAGCGGCAACCCGAACGTAGACGACATCGAAGTCTACCTGGCCTATCAACATCGGCTGCGCGAGCCGCTGGAGCTCAGTCACGTCGCCCCTGACATGCGCTTCCTGGCGGTCTCTCACGTAAGCGAGGATGATGCGACGGAGGCGCTCGACCTGGTCCGGGAGCGGGAAGCAAGCCAGTTCACCGACTTCATGGCAAGCCGCTGGCAACCCTGGGAGACGGTGCTGAGGCGCATCGCTCCAGACGAACATGCAGCGATGCAAGACCGGCTCGTCGAAGCCATGGGCGAAGAGTTCCAAAGCCGTCTGGATCAGCGACTGGCCGAACATGGTCTGGTGGGCGACGTCGATGCCGAGCGGGTGCTCGGAGCCCAAGTCCGAAACCAAATCGCAGGCGAGATCAAAGGCGAGGTCATGCACCGGCTGCTCGCAGAGCGCGGCCTAGAACAATAAGACTTCGCAACAGTCCCGCGGGGATATTCTTCGTTGCTCTGTGGCGCTGCCTCAAGATGGATCCTGCAATCGACATCATCTTTGAGCTGACGATTGCCGATTGGCGCTCGAGCGAGGAGGCTGAGGCGCGGCCCGTTGAGGCAGCACGCATCTACCGCCGTGAAGATCGCACGGTGTGCGGCAGCATGAAATGGTCGGCGCGCAGCCTCATTGCCGATTCCTTGTAAGACGGGATGCCCGGGCCTTCTACCGGGCTGCGGAATGCTCCGCCGGAATTCTGTCGTGACCGCGCGCCGCCTTTGCTTCGTACTCGTCCTCGGGCGAGCGAAATCGACGCGTCAACAACCGGCTTTGATCATCGCGATTGTCGCGGTCGGTCAAGTGCATGCTCTCAGTCGTTTGAACGAGCGGGAGCGCGCGAGCGGATCCATCGGAGAACGCATTGCCGAAGTTTTCGTCTTACTGGCGCACGATTTCATAGGTCACGCCAATGCCACGCGCCGCCAGCACTTCAGCACGTCCTCGACCATGCGCAAGCTTGAGAGGAAGCCGGAAATACAACCAAGCGGCATAGCTGATTACTTCCGGTGGGAAGCGATGGCGGCGATAAAGAGGGGTCCGGGCGGTCGGCGTGCTGGTCGTCACCACCCCCTCGGCGGCTCCAATTCGTTAACTTAACGCCATCCAGAGTCTTCCGAAGCCGTCGACCAGATGTGTCTCGATCAGTCTGCTGTCTTCCTCATTTAGACGGCCCGGCTTGTCGAACAGCGTCAGCGGAATGGTAGCTTCCCGACATCATGGAGCATCGCCGCGAGCCCGAGTCGCCCCAATACTTGCTGGCGGAATAATCAGCGCCGCCGCAGACAATACGTAAGCAGTGCTGAAAGGTGGCCCTCGTGAGCCAATGCGAACACAGGCTTTGAATTTCGCTTTATTTGGCTGCTCGCAACATTGGCGTGAGCGGCGGCGAAGAACCATGTTGTATTTTGCCAATGACCTCGAAGCCGTGGCTTTGATAAAAGGGGATGTGATCGGGATTCGAGCTTTCCAGATAGGCGGTAATGCCCTGCTCATCGCATCGTTGAAGAGCGTATTTCATCAACAATGTGCCAAGTCCTTGTCCGACCCAGTTCGGATCGGCCGCGATGAGAGGCAGGTACCAATGCGGCTCGGACGGATGATGTTCGGCCATTTCCTGCCGCAGGAGCGCCATATCTTCGGTGATCGCCGGGTTCAGGGACAGCGCCATTATTTCGTCTAACGCGGACTCGTCTTGCTGCACGCCAGGCGGCAGCCACAGGGCTGCGGCGCGGATCCCTTCCGTGACGTATGCTGTGCCGTGCTCGAATGCTGGTCCACCAGAGGCGTTAACGAACCGAGGCATGCTCCGAAGATATTGGCTTGCGTCAGGCCAACTCCACCGCATCAATGGATCGGCGGCAAAGCCGAGCACAATTGTCCAGACGGTGCTTGTTCGAATGTTTGCATTCGCACATTTGATATCCGACTCCGCCGGCATAATGTGGGTTCCAAATTTTCTGTCTACCTGTCAGAGTTACGTGGCACGACATAAAGAAGACGTGGCCGATCACCAGATTCCTGATATCGACCGGCTGCACCTGGGTTCTGCCCGCTGATGGTCATGTTCCGTAACGACTCAGAATAGATCCATCGCCCGGCACCGGCTCGCCGTGCTCAGCTTCCGGAGCGCTTTTTCATCACTGCAATCCCTGTGCCATACTGAATGTCGAGCGACGGCATCGTCAACTTAACCGACCGCTGAGCTGAAGGAGGCGCTTCTCAAAGGTTCGAGATTCGGCGATAGCGCTTGTCATGGAGATCTCGCGCCAAGTCGCAAAGGCTCGCTCGTGCCAAGCACGACGGAAGTCGGCAGTCAGGGCTCCGGGATAGGGGATGTGGAAAAGGTTCGAGACCTGATCGTGAACTGACAGAAATCGGTGGGCCTGGAGGAGTTGAAACGCATCATGATCCGCTCGCGTCGTCGCGTCGGCTGATGAGAATTCTCGGCCCGATTGTTGAGAACTTTGTGCTGGCGATGTTCGACCCAAAGGCCCGTCTTTGCCCTCGCAGCGCCGTACGAACGAAGCTTGTCCGTGATCATCACGCGCGGCGGCGTGCCGGCGGATTTCAAGAGCTTCTTCCTGAGCCGCTGCGCAGCGCGCGAGTCTCTTCCGCGCTGGATCAAGACGTCGAGAACGAAGCCATTCTGGTCGACAGCGCGCCAGAGCTAATGTTGTTCGCCCGCGATCGAGATAACGATCTCGTCCAGATGCCATTTGTCACCGCGAGCGGGAGCGCGCTCGCGGACCGATCGGAGAACGCCTTGCCGAATTTCGGTCCCCACTGGCGCACGGCTTCATAGGTCAACAGTGCCACGCGCCTCCAGCATTTCCTCGACTATGCGCAAGCTTAAGGGAAACGGGAACTACAACCAAACGGCATATTGACGCCGCCCCGGTGGGCTGCGCCGACAGACTTTCAGCGGTTGCGCAAAAGTACGGTGCACTGCGTGAGCGGGCTGGTGAGCTCGAAATGACGCTGCAACGGAGCCGGACGGCGCGGTCGCGGCCATCTCGTTTGAGCATTCACGGTCGCAAATCGACGCAGAGCGCGGCCCAACCCAAACAACGTCGACTGGTAGAGAAGCGTTCGCCTGAGCTGAACTTCTTGACGGTGGGGCGGCCGCGAGTCACCGGACCCGGATTAACGAAGGTCGTCGAACGGCCCACGAAACCCTCGCCAAGGCGTGGGAGGCGAAATCCGCTGCTGCTGGCGCGTTCCAGTCGGCGAGCGCTCGCTGCGAGGAAGCTGCCGCGGGAATGGAGGCCGCGAAGAATCGCCGCGCTTCAGCCGAAGGGGCCTTCAATATGGCCTGTCAGGATATCGCCCGGTCGCAGGGTCAGGTGTTCCCGCTGATTGCCACCGACCCGGCTGTGTCCAGAGCGCTACGAACACGAACTCAAGAGCTCGACCGAACCGTAAATGATACGGACGCCGCCGTCCTGATGCGTCGGGACGACCTGGAGAGATCGCTGGAAGGGCTGACGCGGAGGCATCGACTGACGCCGTTGCAACCCTGACAACGGAAATCGATGCTCAACGAGCTGCCGATTGGCGTGATGCATGTCCCGGGCGCGGGAATTCAGGACAATCTGGGCGACAAGGCGAAGAAGCTCGGCATCCCGGTCTGAAAATTCGGCGGCGCGTGAGCGCCGCAAATTTCTACTACCCGACTTGAGCGACGAAATCGCGCAACTTTCGCTCCGCTTCCTCCGCCGCCTTCTCTACGGCAGGAAAGATCGTGGCCCACACCTCAGCCAACTCCGGAAACTCCATTCGCGCCTCGGCCGGGTTTCAGCGGTAGGGAAATTTGTCGTACCACGTCACTCTTTCGACGCTTGAGGGTCAGAAGCGCTACGCTTCCGCTTTTCAGTTCAACAGCAGCAGCTGTGAGCGCCAGAACCTCTGAGACACGGCCGCCACTTTGCAATAGCACCGTATAGGAAAGTCGGCGTGCAGGATCGAGCCCTTGTGCCGCGCGACGGAAGCGACGGCGCTCCGGTAGTGTCAGGTATTGTCGAATACCCGATGTCGAAAAATAGAGCGAGCTCTCCGCACAAGGGAGCCGGGGGGCTCGCGGTCGAGCGGACGATTGATTTCACAGATGGTAGATGGACTGCCGCTGTCCTTAAATGAGGAGGGGAAATGTCGCGTCCCGTATTCGTCGTAGGATTGATTGCAGTCTGCTCCTTCTTTCTTTGCCACCATAGACCGCAGCACAGGGAGAGCTGTGCGATCCGTGCCTACGCTCAGGTGAGAAATGCTGCGGTCTGCAGCCGTCTGGTTCGGCGCGCGTTCAATGTAGCGTCGGTTATGGATACGAGCGCACCGGCGGCGAACGTCGCTGTCGCCAGAACCAGCGGAAGTGTTCTCGCCACTGACAGAGCGACAATACACTCCTGACGTGGTGCCTTGGAAAAAGATGCCCCATGAAAATGGGAGCGCAGTCCCCTGCGCTCCGGTCGTTCTTACCATATACGGAAACGGTCACGCTGCCCGTTGCATCACAGCTGTAGCTCTGATCATCGCTAAAGTTCTGATGACAATATTTGGACTATGGACCGGGATGCCACCCCTTCTTGCGCAGCGTGTTGTCAGAACTTTAACAGAGTCGATTGTCAGCTCTGAAACAATGTCTGACTTCCGACGCTACAAACATTCGTAGAAGACGCAGAGCAGCTGCGATTTTCATCGACACGTCCCTTGCTTGGTTCGCGGACGAACATCTCGGATCGCTTTTCCAGGGGGGGGTGCTGAAGGTTGCCTTCTCGCGTGTCGCCACGAGCGCCGTGGTCGTCAGCTTACTCTGAGGCAACATGAAACTAGGCTTCAAGCAATAAGGTCGCGTTGGCTTGGCGTCTCCGCCCTCAGCGGTCGGACTTATCAGACGTGATGCCGACGGCCATTTGTTCTTAGGACATCGAGATTGTCGATCTGCTCAGCAAGGGGTTTATACCCGGACGTCGTTTGGCGAACGCAAGTGACAAGCGTCCGCAAACAAAAGGGGCCTTTGGCATGAATGTGGCATCAGGGCTCAGTGCAGGGCGGACATCGGTTAGCACGTGATGCCCCATAACATCGGGGTGAAGGAACTTCTGATGAGGGCCGTATCGATTGAGTTCACTAGTACCCACTTTTCTTGGAACGTGAGTCGTGATTCAAGGTCGGGATGATACCCGAAGCAAGAGAAGTCCACCTTTCGAGGAAAGATCGCAAGGTGCTTGAGGCGTGCTGTCGCTCACCGGTGACGTTGCAGCGCGATTTGAAGCGGGCGCGGATAGTTCTGTTGGCGGCGGATGGGCGCAGCACCCGGTCGATCGCCAAGGAAGTTGGGGTCCAGCCGCGGATTGTCAGCCTTTGGCGGCATCGCTATGCCGACCATGGCCTTGAAGGGCTGCAAGACAAGCCGCGGCCTGGCAAGCAGCCGATCTATACGAAGACGACCGACAAGCGGATTCTGAAGCTGCTGGATAAGCCGCCACCGCAAGGGTTTGCGCGCTGGACCGGCCCCCTGCTGGCCGAGGCGCTGGGCGATGTCGATGTCCAATATGTCTGGCGGTTCCTGCGCAGCCACAAGATTGACCTGGTGGCTCGCAAGTCCTGGTGCGAGAGCAACGACCCGAACTTTACGGCCAAAGCCGCCGATGTTGTCGGCCTCTATGTCGCGCCGCCGGCGAAGGCCATTGTGCTGTGCGTGGACGAGAAGCCCTCGATCCAGGCTTTGGAGCGAGCGCAGGGTTATCTGAAGTTGCCCAATGGCCGCGCCTTAACCGGCCAAAGCCACGATTACAAGCGGCATGGCACCACAACATTGTTTGCGGCGCTCGAAGTCGCCACCGGAAAGATCATCGCGACCCATTCAAAACGCCGGCGCCGCGTCGAGTTTCTCGATTTCATGAACAGCGTCACCGCGACTTTTCCGAACCGCAAGCTTCACGTCATCCTCGACAACCTCAACACCCATAAAAAGAACGAGGACTGGCTCAAGGCCCACCCCAACGTGCAATTTCATTTCACGCCGACAAGTGCGTCATGGCTCAATCAGGTCGAAGTATGGTTTTCCATCTTGCAGGGGCAGTCGCTCAGCGGCACCTCCTTCACGAGCCTCAAGCAGCTTCAGGAACACATCGATGCCTACGTCAACGCATACAACGACAGAGCCGAGCCCTTCGTCTGGACCAAGAAAAAGGTCCGTCAACGCCGTTTCAAAGGCCGCCGTATCACTCAGCTCTGATTCCGGGTACTAGGCTGGTGTTTTTGTACTTCGTGAGCGTGCTTGCGGCCTTGCTTTTGCTGGTGGTGAGCAACCGCGGAGCCATGGCAAAACGCTCCGGCTATCGGAGTGATTGTGCCGGGATGCTGATTGTTTCTTCCATCCTACTTGTTGATAATTTTCAGTCGGAATGCCAAGCCCTCCATCTTTTCAGTGACAACCAGCCCATACGAGGGGAGCTCTTTGAGCGGGGTGCGGATCTGTTCAGCTTCAATGGGGCTAATGCGGGTGCACCGTGCAACGCTGTATTGGCTCCTGTGATTCTTCCAGCGCCCTCGCGTCTGCGCTATCGATCGATGACGCTGAGCAGTGACGAGCCGTCAAATTATCCCGACGAAGACGTTCTAAAGAGGAGAGCAGACAAAGGGCCTCGAGTGGCGTCGTTCGCTCCTGCAAGATCGTTCCGGCAGAATGGTCCGGCTCTCCGTGCGGAGGCGCCTGTCGGTTCGATGCTGATGCAGAGGCTAGTTTCTTTGGCATCTCATAGTTTTACGACCTCGGCCGGGGTCAAAATTAGCTTCACGTTGATTATGGCGTCAAACCCGAGCGGTACTGCTTTTGGTCCACAGGTCTTAATGGATGCCGACAGTAAAGCTTTGGTCTGCGAGATCTCGCCCATGGATGCGGAAAGCATCTCTGCGTTTCGGCACTCGCTGGCGCAAGCCTTTGTTCAACAAGCGGCGAATCCCGGTGGGGGGCTCCCGAGCAAGGATGTCGATGATTTGTTTGCGAACAACTGGGCTGCTAATGCAACAAATGGCATTATGGGCGGTTGCCTGCTCGGGAATAATAATGAAAGCGGAAGGATAGTGTAGCGCAGCACATGGGTTGTCACGAACTCCACGAACGAGTCCGGGCCGCCAGATCCGGAATGTCCCTCTTCAACTCCTGTAACAGGAGGGCGTAATTCGCCCGATATGCTCGTCGCCCAGCCATTCCATGTCGTCGAGCACCGCCCGCTGGCCGTGGAGCGAGCCGAATTGAAAAGTGCAGTGCCTGCCGTCGCTTGATAATCGTGTGGACGCGTCGGGTTGCGGGCCATTAGCGGACAACTGGCAGGCAGCTCTTCATAGCTTAGGCGTCGGCGATCGACCATCTGGTCCGTCCCATCGAACACAGGCGGCGCGCCCTCATCAATTGCCATCTGGGCTGACGAGCGCTTGCGCGCACTAGGGTCTGTACCTAAATAGCGCCACGTGATTCTCTTGCCTACGTGTTGATTCGGGGGCGAGAGAATGCGCGCTGGTTTGTTTTGGCTGAACGACAGGCAATGGGCGCGTATCGAACCGCATCTGCCGAGGGGACTGACGGGGCCGGATCGGGACGACGACCGACGCATCGTCAGCGGCATCATTCACATGCTGCAATCGGGTGCACGATGGCGTGATTGTCCACGTGAATACGGCCCTTACACGACGATCTACAATCGCTTCAATCGCTGGGCCAAGCGAGGACGATGGTGCGCAATCTTCGAAGCGCTGGCCAAGCCTGGCGAAGACGGCGTCGTACTGTCGCTCGACTCGACCTCGATTAAAGCTCACCGGTGTGCCTCCGGCGGAAAAGGGGGGAGCACAATCAAGCAATCGGCCGCTCGCGCGGAGGCCGCACGACAAAAATCCATGCGCTGAGCGATCCGCTCTGCCGGCCGGTCGTCCTGCATCTGACTCCAGGCCAGGATGCCGATATCGCTGCGGCTCCCGATGTCCTGGCGCTCGCGCCACCCATGAGCGTGCTCCTCGCCGACAAAGGGTATGATGGCGACAAGCTTCGCGGCGAAATCATTCGTCGTGGCGCCAAGCCCGTAATCCCCAATAAATCTAACCGTGTCGTCATCCATCGCTTCAACAAACGCGCCTACAAAGGACGAAATGTCATCGAACGCTGCTTTTGCAGGCTCAAGGACTTCCGGCGCATCGCCACGCGATATGACAAGCTCGCCCGTAATTTTTTGGCCGCTGTTCATCTCGCCGCTCTCGTCGCATATTGGCTCAATTGAGTCTGGACCCTAGTGCAATCGTGCGTTCCACCAACTACCGATATCACTGCCAAGGACTCGATTGTCTGGTTCGGACCAATGTCCACAACCGGACGCATGTACCATGAACAAACCCGCTTGAGGATCTCCATCTTCGAGCGGCACGCAGCTTGCTTCGTTTGCGCAGGCGCTCGTTATTGGACAGGAAGGGGCAGCGGAGTGCATGATGCGATCTGGAGTTCGTCTTTGGGAAGCCACAACCATTGCGCTTCTAGCCCGCGGCAGGCCGGCCCGGCCGACTTTGGGCCAGCAGTGAAGCTGTGTCTGATCCTCTGGCACCAATCCGCAAACGGCGGAGCAGAACACAACATTGGCCTCTGGCCCCGACGGTTGCGTTATTCGCGGCTTCGGCCTGAGCCTTCCCATTCTGCACATCAACGGTTTCACCCGCTCGCGCTTCACCGCATGGCTCCCGGCCCGCATAATGGCCGTCATGCGCCGGGGGGCGTGAAACGGCCGATTAGCAAGCAGCTGGCATATTCGCCGCAACAACAACAGATCAGCATCCTTCGGAGTAGGTCGCAGCTGACAGATATCGGAACGACCCACGCGAACCAAGTGGCATGGTCGGCGGACCGACAGTTCGTCAAAGCTTTGGCCAATGAGCGCGGACTGCTCGTGTTCCTGATCCCTTTGCTGAAAAAGCTGCCGCCCAAGATCGCCTATCGGAGACGCGGAGTTTCTCCGCGATCGGCATTTCGCGCTCCGCCCATAGCGCTGCTGCTGCTCCTGGGCTCTCGCAGCTTGCTCCAGTAGCTGTGCTTCCAGGCATAGTTCGGTTCGGATGAACCTGATAACCCGTCAGATCAGCCATCACATGCTTCCGCAAACCTTCCAGCGCGACGCCTTCAGCACGAATTCCCTGGGCCGAAGCGAGGCCGACTTGAAGAGATTTCAGCGTAGCGGTTCGCGTCGATTGCCGAGGGTTTCTGCGCAACCGCAAGAGGGCTGGAGCCAGTGCTACGGCTCGATGCCGAGAATTTAAGGTAACGTGTTCACCATTTTCCTGCTCGCTGTTGTGGCTAGTTGTATCAGGACGTCAAGTAAGTGTGAGTTCATGCAACTGGAGACTTCGGTCTGGCCGCCAGTCTGCGTTGGCCGCTTCATCAGATTGTTGGCCTTGCTGACCCGACGGAAAGGTTAGTGGCTGTGGCTGCGCATCGTCACAAACTGACTGCGGTTGCGCCAGGGCACGATCCGTGGCTCTTCACGTCGCTAGTCTGCGACTGCTTGCTTGCCATAGCCGTTGTCATCGCGACTGGTTTCGGCCCCGTCGTAAAGGCATCGGCGCAGAACGTCTCCTACAATACGCAGCCGCCGCGTCCGAAGCCGCCGAAGGCCGCCAACGACAACCAGATGCTGGTTCAGGCGACCGAGGTCGTCTACGACTACAATAATTCGCGGATCTCGGCGGTCGGTAACGTCCAGCTGTTCTACAACGGCACCAGCGTCGAGGCTAACAAGGTCGCCTACGACCAGAAGACCAAGCGGCTCCATGCCGAAGGCAACATCCGCATGACGGATGCCGAGGGCAAGATCACCTATGCCGAGACGATCGATCTGTCCGACGACTATCGCGACGGATTCGTCGGTTCGCTCCGGGTCGATACCGCCGACCGGACACGGATGGCCGCAACGCGCGCCGACCGTTCCAGCGGCAACTACACCGTGTTCGAGAACGGCGTCTACACGGCCTGCGCTCCGTGCAAGGACGATCCGAAGAAGCCACCGCTCTGGCAGGTCAAGGGTGCCCGCATCATCCACGACCAGCAGGAGAAGATGCTGTACTTCGAGACGGCGCAGCTCGAGTTCTTCGGCGTGCCGCTCGCTTACATGCCCTACTTCTCGACGCCCGACCCGACCGTGAAGCGCAAGTCCGGCTTCCTGATGCCGGGCTTCACCTCGAACACGGGCTACGGCTACGGCGTGGAGGTCCCGTTCTACTGGGCGATCGCGCCCGATATGGACGTGACCTTCAACCCGCGCATCACCTCCAGGCAGGGCGTGCTGTTCCAGGCGGAGTTCCGCCAGCGCCTGATGGGCGGCGCCTACCAGATCCGTGCTTACGGCATCGACCAGCTCGACCCCGGCGCACTCGCCGGCCAGCCCGGCGACCGCCAGTTCCGCGGCGCCGTCGAGACCAAGGGTCAGTTCGCGCTGAACGACAAATGGGTCTGGGGTTGGGACGGCGTCGTGATGTCCGACTACTATTTCTTCTCGGACTACCGCCTGTCGCAGTACCGTGACCCGCTCGGTTCGTTCCTGAACCTGCCGACCGACGCGGTCTCGCAGCTCTATCTGACCGGCGCCGGCAATCGCAGCTTCTTCGACGCACGCACGATGTACTGGCGGAGCTTCTCGGGCAACCAGGACAAGGTCCCGATCGTCTACCCCGTGATCGACTACTCGAACGTGCTCAACTATCCGGTGTTCGGCGGCGAGTTCAGCTACAAGACCAACTCCGTCAACCTGTCGCGTGACAGCGCCGTGTTCGATCCGATCACCACGCTCGCCAACACCAACAGCCTGTGCACGACGGCGTCGGCCGATCCGCTCGCGCGCACGCCATCGCAGTGCCTGCTGCGCGGCTTCCCCGGCACCTATACCCGCCTGTCGGCGGAAGCGCAGTGGCGCAAATCCTTCACCGACCCGCTCGGCCAGATCTGGACGCCGTTCGCCGGCCTGCGCGCCGATGCAATCAACTCCTCGGTCTCGAACCAGCCGGGCGTGTCGAACTACCTACCGGTCGGCGACACCCAGGCATTCCGCCTGATGCCGACGGTCGGCCTCGAATACCGCTATCCCTTCATCAACGTTCAGCCCTGGGGCTCGACCACCGTCGAGCCGATCGCGCAGATCATCATCCGCCCGAACGAGACTTATGCCGGCAAGTTTCCCAACGAGGATGCGCAGAGTTTTGTATTCGAAACGTCGAACCTGTTCAGCGTCGACAAGTTCTCCGGTTACGACCGCGTCGAGGGCGGCGGCCGCGCCAATGTCGGCGTGCAGGCCACCACGCAGTTCGACAAGGGCGGCGCGGCCAAGGTGCTGTTCGGCCAGTCCTACCAGCTGTTCGGCATGAACTCCTACGCGGTCCGGGACTCCATCAACACGGGCCTCGATTCCGGTCTCGACAAGCCCCGCTCCGACTACGTGGCGAGTATCGACTACTCGCCCAACCGCACCTACACCTTCAGCGTCCGCTCCCGCATGGACGAGCAGACCTGGAACGTCCAGCGTTTCGAGGCCGAAGGCCGCGCCAACTTCGATCGCTGGTCGATCAGCGTGATGTACGGCAACTACGCGGCACAGCCGGAGCTCGGCTATCTGACCCGCCGCGAAGGCATCCTCACCACCGGCTCGCTGAAGGTCGCGACCAACTGGGTGGTCACGGGCTCGGCGCGCTGGGACCTCGAGGCCAACGAGATCAACCAGTATGTGGTCGGTGCCGGCTATGTCGACGATTGCTTGGTGCTGGGATTGAACTATCTGAAATCCTACAATTATACGGTAGGCGGCGTGCCCCCCGTCTTGAATGAGACCTACATGCTAAGTATAGGTCTACGAACATTCGGGACGATCGCAATCGGCTTCTGAGGCACGGATAGCGGCGCATGCGGGTCACGTCGGGGGACGTCACCACCACGACCGAGGCGCGCAATAGCGGGCAGGCGGTCACGGCTGTGCTGGGAAAGCTCGAGTTCGACGAACGCGCAGAACTGTTCCACTTCAGCCATGTCGGTTTTGGGCGCGCGAGATCGCGGCTTTGGGTCATGACGTCAAACTGCTGCTACCTCAATATGTGAAGCCATTCGGTGCGCCCCGACGGCGCGTATTACCAGTGGAGGAAGGATCCACCCAGAGAGTTGTCGATTGATCTGGTAGCTGACGAGCGGTTTGGACGAGCAATCGGACGGATCGAAGCCTCGTGACAAAGGTCGCTTTAGGCGGCCGAGCAATCCAGCGGGCCGTAACGTGAGTGAAGCCTGAGCACGCCTCGAAAGTTACGATGTGAATGCCGACCCGATCGTATGGCGGGGAAGGCCGTGCGGACAGGGAAGCAATCGACGCACGCACCTGTCTGGTTCACCGGGGTAATGGGCACGGCACGTTGGAAAGGTAGTACGGGTAATCGGGGGAGACCCGTCTTGGTCGAAGGTCGCGCCTTCAGCATTGAGTAGTCGATGGACCGGACGGGAGTCGGACAGGGTCAAAGGTACCGATGAAACCGGGTAATTCCGGCGGAGGAAAGGACCCTGACTTCAGGTGCGCTTTTGAAGATGGCGAGGGAAAGGGTAGATTGGCGATGAGCCTTGAAACGCCCGATAAGATCAGGAGCCTTCAGAGAAAGCTTTATTGTAAGGCGAAGGCGGAGCCTGCCTTCCGCTTCTACGTGCTGTACGACAAGATCTGCCGCGAGGACATTCTGAGCCATGCCTACAAGCTGGCCCGCGCCAACGCGGGTGCGCCGGGAGTGGACGGAATAACTTTCGAACAGATCGACGCGTCGGGACTCGAAGCATGGTTGGCTGGCCTGCGCGATGAACTCGTCACGAAGACCTATCGGCCCGATCCGGTGCGGCGGGTGATGATCCCGAAGCCCGGCGGCGGCGAACGTCCGCTCGGTATCCCAACAATCCGGGACCGGGTCGTCCAAGCTGCTGCAAAGATCGTGCTGGAACCGATCTTCGAGGCGGATTTTGAGGACGGAGCTTATGGATATCGCCCGCGCCGCAACGCGGTCGATGCCGTCAAGGAAGTGCACCGGCTTATGTGCCGGGGCTACACAGATGTTGTTGACGCCGATTTGTCGAAATACTTCGACACGATACCGCACTCGGACCTCCTCAAATCGGTGGCCCGACGCATCGTCGACCGGAATGTGCTGCGGCTGATTAAGTTATGGCTGCGAGTACCGGTCGAGGAGCGGGATAGCAACGGGAAACGGCGCATGAGCGGCGGTAAGAGCAACAAGTGTGGCACGCCACAGGGGGGTGTCATCAGTCCGCTGCTCTCCGTCATCTACATGAACCGGTTCCTGAAGCATTGGCGTCTCAGCGGTCGGTGTGAAGCATTCCATGGCCAGATTATCTCCTATGCCGACGACTTCGTCATTCTCAGCCGCGGCCACGCGGAAGACGCATTGACGTGGACGAAAGCGGTGATGACCAAGCTTGGGCTGACACTCAACGAGACTAAAACCTCGGTGAAGAATGCCCGATTGGAAAGCTTTGACTTCCTTGGGTACACGCTCGGACCCCGCCACTTCCGCAATGGGGGGCGGTGGTATCTTGGCGCGGCTCCGTCGAAGAAAAGCGTGCTGCGGATCAAGAGGAAGGTCAGCGAACTGCTGACGCCGGGCAACAAGGGCGCTTGGCCCGAAGTACAAGCACGACTGAACCGCCTTCTGCGCGGCTGGTCCGCTTACTTCAGCTATGGCTCGCTTGCTACGGCTCATCAGGCCGTTGATCGACACGTCTTTGACCGCGTGCTCGCCTTTCTGCGCAGACGACATAAGACGCCAGGACGTGGCTCTCTGATCAGATCTATGGGAACCCTGGCGTACTTGTGCTGAACCGCGTGCGCAAAGTGTCGCCGACGTGCGCCTTGTGACGAAACCTGTCGGAAAGCCGGATGCGGGAAAACCGCACGTCCGGTTTGATGAGCGGGGAGAGGAAACGGAACGCGCAACAAGCGCATCACCGCGCCTCTCCTCGACTCTACTCAAGCGCGGGAAGACTGATGCTGCCGACGCAGAGGCGATCAGCGAAGCTGTCGCGCGCAATACCATGCGCTTCGTCCCGGTTCGTCGAACACTGCAATCACGTCCGCTATCATGAGAGCATCGACAACCTCACTCCTGTCGATGTCTACTTCGGCAGGGCTGAGGCGATCCTTGCAAGCCCGCAGCAATTGGCTCTTCCATTCGGTCGTCCCCCATCGCGGGTGTCAAGCCGCGCACGCGGGACCGCGATTTTAATCGACCCGAAGCTACCGGTCAGCGACCGCGGCTGGCTGCCGTGTCGATGCCCGTAACGGGGCGTTCCCTCATGGCCGGCCTTCATGCCGCGTCCGTAGCGCGGCCGCGCAAGGGCCGCATCGAGCTCGCTGCGGAGCAATTCCTCTAATGAGTTCCCGCGTTGGTTTCCGCACCGCCGTTTCAACCGGATCGAACCAATTTCGAAAAGCTGCGGAGCCGTCTCTCTTTCACACGGCGGGGAAATGCATCTTTGTGACATTGCTGGTCATGGCATGGTCTCCGATCCGGCGCTCCAAACGGCGGATGATTCGAGGTTGATCACCTCAGAGACTACGCCGCTTTCAATTCCAACCAATCCTGCGGCGGGACCCTGTCTGAAATCCGCCAGCCTGTCGGGAACGCAACCCGGAGCGCGAGAAAAATAGCACGTCTGGCTCTGCGCATAATGGCCCAACTCTTGCGAGGGGCGAGCGGGCAAAGGTCAGGTTGGAGATTGAGAATGGCGAGCGTGTCAAAGCTAAAGGTGTTTGCGGCCCTGAGTGCGGCCAGTGTTGCGCTTGTGCCAATATCGGCAAAAGCTCCGATATGGAGTTCGAGCGCTCAATACGGGAGCTTTTCAATCGATGGCTACAGTTGGAACAACGACGTATGGGGCAGGGGCGCAGGACCCCAGACTATCTCGGTGAGTGCTGTCAACCAGTGGGGGGTGTGGTCGAACCAGCCTGATACTGGTGGCATCAAGAGCTATCCCCACGAGGGTTTCAATGTCGGCAAACCGCTCAGTTCGATCAACACTCTGATCTCGAACTTCAATCAGGAAGTTCCGACTAGCGGCGCCTGGGACGTCGCCTACGATATCTGGGATAGCTCAAATCAGTATGAGATAATGCTCTGGACGAATTACACCGGCAATCCCGATGGTGGCGGCAACGTCAAGCCCATTTCTTACAAGTACGCTTCTTCCGGGGCGGCGATACCGATCTACACAAATGTCGATGTAGGCGGAGCGACTTGGAACGTGTTTCAAGGAGAAAATCACCATAAGGTCATCTCATTCCTGCGCACTTCGAAGACCAACAGTGGGACGGTGGATATCAAGAGTGTCCTGCAGTGGATCAAGTCTAAAGGGTACTTTGGGGAGATAAACGTCGGCAACGTCCAATACGGCGTTGAGATCACCTCCTCTCCAGGTGGGATGAACTTCAACTTCAATAATTGGACCCTGACATCGAGGTGAGTACCCACGGTCGGTGAGGTGAAGTGGCCTCGGATTCTGGACCGGCGGCTCAGATGGTGCGGATGCCGTTTTGTTTTGATAAACGGAGACCATGAAGAAGAACGAGACGGAAAATCGAAGCAGCGCTGAAGGCAAAGATCGCCTTGGAGCCGCTGCGAGAACAATCAAAGGTGACGGATCTGGCGCTACCAGCGGTGGAGAGAAAATTACGTGAGGCAACAACTCAGTTCAGGAACATTTTCGGCCAGGCAATGCGACAGCTCCCTAGCAAACATGTGGAGCTGATCGCACCGGACGAAAATCGATTCGCACAATGCTCACGCTGCGTGGGCAGCCCGTCGGGGGCTGGGTGGTTTGTTGCGGGGGCGACGTCGAGAAGTGGACTCTTCGCCTAGTCGCCCTCGATCTTCGTTCGCAATCCCCCGAGGAGAGAAACATGTCGTGGGACGACCAGCAATTCTAACGGACGAAAGCTGTGCCGCTGCTCCTACCTTGCAGTGCGCCCGTTTTTCACAAGCTCAAAGAAATAGCGAGCGAAATACGCAATTTTGGATTTTCGCATCACCACCGAACTTTCGGCACTGTTCTTGAAACGGGCCATTCCGCACCTCGCCGAGTTGGGTGAGAACGATCAATGCCCGCTGCGCGACCTTTCGTGAGCGAAGGTAGCGGGAGATGTCCCGATCGCTGTTGAGCGCCGCGCTCGTGACGTGGGCAACGGGCTTGATCGTCATGCGATCGTGGTGAGCTTGAAGGGCCGCACGCAGAACCGACGATTTCTTATGCGCCTTCAATCATCGGAAACCCTTGTTGGCCTCGATCATGCCGGCCGCGACCCATCGCAAGGTCATACCGGCATCCCGCCGGCGTTTGACGTTGCGCGTGACCCGGCGAATGGTGCCCTGAAATGGACCCCGGTTTTGGGACGAGAGGCCAGGTTGGAAAAGGGCCGCTCCGTTTGATCGACGGAGGGCATGATGACGAAGAAGACGCGACGGAAGATCGACGCGGTGTTGAAGGCAAAGATCGCACTGGAAGCGGTGCGGGAGCAGGCGACGGCTGCCGATCTGGCCCAGCGCTATGAGGTTCACCGAACCAGATCTATGCTTGGAAGAAGCAGCTGCTGGACCAGGCGGCCCGGCTTTTGACGTGGGTGTCGGGCGCGAGAGCGAAGGAAACGCGCGAACGCGAGATCGAGAAGCTGCACGCCAAGATCGGACAAACTGACGGTCGAGCGCGAGTTTTTAGCGCGGAGGTCCGGAAGATGAGCACGCCGGACCGTCGAGGAATGCTCGAGCGCGTCGACCAGGCGCTGTCGATCCGTCGGCAATGCATGTTGCTCGGCATCGCCCGTTCTAGCGTCTACCGGCCGCTACAGCCGGCCAATTCAACGACCTTGCCCTGATGCAGCGGATCGACGAGCTGATCACCGCCTGGCCATTCCTGGGCTCGCGGCGAATGACCGCGATGCTGAGGCTGAGGGGCTTGCGGTCAATCGCAAGCGCGTGCAACAGTTGATGCGCAAGATGGGCATCGCCGCGCTGGGACCGAAGCCGAACACGACAAAGCCGGCGCCGGGCCACAAGATCTCTGTCCCGATCTGCTGCGCAACATGAACGATCGACCGGCCGAACCAGGTGTGGGCGGCCGACATCACGTATCTGCCCATCGGCCGCGGCTTTCTCTATCTCGTCGCCATCATCGACTGAGCGAGCCGTGCGGTTCTGGCGTGGCGGCTGTCGAATACGATGGACGTCTCGTTCTGCGTGGCGGCTCTGGACGAGGCGCGGCGACGTACGGCACGCCGGAGATTTACAACACCGACCATGGCAAAGGCGTTCTCCGATCGCATCCGCCAGCGCGCTTCCGCTCGCGGTTACAAATGGCATCTGGACGAGGTCGTTATTTCGATCGCGGGCGAACAACATTGGCTCTGGCGCGCTGTCGACCAGAATGGCTTCGTTCTCGACGTCTTGATCCAGCCCCGAAGAGACTCGCGCGCTGCGCAGCGGCTCATGAAGAAGCGCTTGAATCCGCCGGCACGCCGCTGCGCGTGATGATCACGGACAAGCTCCGTTCGTACGGCGCTGCGAGGGCGAGCATGGGCTTTCACGTCGGACATCGCCCGCACAAAACTCTCAACAATCGCGCCGAGAATTCTCATCGGCAGACGCGGCGACGCGAGCGGATCATGAAGCGTTTCAAAGCGCCCCATCAGGCTCAACGGTTTTAGTCAGTTCACGATCAGGTCGCGAACGTTTCCGCATCCCCTATCTCGGAGCTGTCGCCGCCGACCTCCGTCGTGCTTCGCGCGAACGAGCCTTTGCGACTTGGCGCGAAATCTCCGCGACAAGCGCTATCGCCGAATCTCGGACCTTTGAAAATCGCCTCCTTCGTCTCGGCGGTCGATTAAGTTGACGATGCCATCCATGCGTCGCCCACACGTTCTTCCTTGGCCTTCTTGCATCATGGCCGACGAAGACCGAGATGCAGCCCGCAAAGCTGATCGGCCGCTACGGCAGGACGTTCTGGTGTGTTCGAGGTCAGACATACGGCTTGCCTCAACAATCGCTAGCCTTGTCGCGTAAGCGACATAGCTATCGGAAGCCGTCGGGAATGCGCATCGCTTCGCTGGCATGGAGTCTGCTCACCACCAGGGGCGTAGAAGCGACGCCACGACATCGAACGTCGTTGCGGATGGCGCGCACATGTGTTGTTCGTGAGGTGATATGCGACCTGGAGTTCTTATACGGGGCGCGGCAGCAGTTACGCTTGCCGCTTGCGGTGGCGCGAATTCGGCGGATCTCGATCCAGCGGTGAAGGTTTCATCCGACACTGTGGAGCTGGACCGGGAATTATATTGGCGTGCACGGCGGTGGCGGCTATGCCGGACATCTTCAGTGACCCCTAGGCCCATCTATCTATGGCGACGTCGTCCATACCCCTGCATCCCTGGCCGGGGGCCAGAGCGGTGATCACAGCTTTAGACCGTGCCGCCCAGTCGCCCACTCAGGTGTCTGGGAGATCGGAGCCTGATTCTGGCCCAAGACTTGCGTGCAACGTTTAGGACGCTTTGTGCGCAAGGGTCAGTGCTGGGCTTTGGAGGAGACACTGAACGCAGCTGCGCCAATTTCGTGAGGTCAACCCCAGCCTCCGTTATCCCCACACAACGAGGACGAGTGAACGATCATGTACAAGCTCGGCGCTTTCATGCTTGCGCTGCTGGGTCAGCAGGGATTGGCAGCCGCGCAGGCTCCGGCCGACAACATTGCAAAGCCGCTGCTGGTGCCGTCCGATTACGAGCGAGCGCTAACGATCGGCGCTCAATATAACCAGCTCACTGTCAATATGCCCGACGTTCCGTTCTGGCTCGCAGAGGGCGAAGCGTTCGTCTACCGACGGACGACTCAAGGCAAGCACCAGTTCATGCAGGTCGATGCTGCCACTGGCGGAAAGCAGCCGGCTTTTGATCATACCCGCCTCGCGGCGGCGCTGGCCAGGGCAAGCCTCGAGAACTATAAGGCCGACAATCTGCCGTTCGACCGTTTCGAGCTGGCCGACGATGCTCGCATGATCACCTTCAACATCGACAACACCCGGTGGACATGCGACCTCGTAAGCTATGGCTGCACAGCCAATGCCATGCACCCGGACGTCCATCAACAGATGGGCTATGACCCCACTCCGCCCGCGGAGAACGATCCGGAGAACACAAGCATATCCCCTGACGGCAAATGGTTGGCCTATACTACAAAATACAATATCTTCCTGCGCAGCGAGGACGGCTTGCAGGACATCCCTTTGACCTGGGACGGATCGGAAGGCAACTACTATGCTTTCTCGACGCTAAGATGGTCTCCAGATTCGCGTCACCTCGCGGCTTACCGCATCCGTCCAGGCCACAAACGTCAGATCCACTACATCGAATCGTCCCCGACGGACGAGCTTCAACCTAGATATTCGACGATGACGTATCCGAAGCCGGGTGATGCCTTGCCGCTGCTCCAGCCGGTGCTGTTTGACATCATCATGCAGAGCAAGATTGAAATCGACAATGCTTCCTTTCCAAATCCCTACCACCTTTCGCCGATCAAGTGGTGGAAGGATGGTCGCGGGTTCACCTTCGAGTATAATCAGCGCGGGCACCAACTCTATCGACTTGTCGAGGTGGAAGCTGCTGCGGGTAAGGTGCGCTCTCTGATTGATGAGCGCAGCATTACCTTCATCGATTACCAGCCTCTGGTGATGGACCAGCAGAAAACTGGAAAGTTCTTCCGCTACGACGTTGAGGACGGAAAGGAGATCATCTGGGCGTCCGAGCGCGATGGATACGAGCATCTGTACCTCTTCGATGGCCGAACCGGCGAGCTCAAAAACCAGATCACTAGAGGAGATTGGGTGGTTCGCGCGGTCTACTACGTCGATCCGGTCAAGCGCCAGATTTGGTTTGGTGCGAGCGGGAGGGACAAAGGGGAAGATCCCTATTTTGTCCATGCTTACCGTGTCGACTTCGATGGGAACGGACTGACCGCGCTCACTCCTGAACCGGCCAACCATCACATTGAGTTTTCGCCTAACGGCCGCTACTATGTCGACCTGTGGTCACGCATCGATGTCCCGCCGCGCTTGGCGCTGTATCGCGCCAGTGATAATGCCGAGCTGATGCAGGTTGAGAGCGCCGATATCTCGGAACTCATCGCCTCCGGCTGGCAGCCGCCCCTCAGCTTCCATGCCAAGGGCCGGGACGGCGAGACCGATATATGGGGGGTTATTCACAAGCCCCTCAACTTCGATCGAAACAAGAGATACCCGGTGGTGGAAAACATCTATGCCGGCCCTACGGGTTCTTTCGTTCCGAAGTCGTTCTCGGCCTTGGTTGAGCCGCTCACCCAAATGGGGTTTATCGTCGTTCAGATCGATGGAATGGGTACGAACAATCGCTCGCGCGCGTTCCACGACATTGCCTGGAAGAATTTAAAGGACGCCGGCTTTCCCGATCGGATTCTATGGCATAAGGCGGCGAGCGCGAAGTATTCATGGTACGATATTTCGAACGTCGGCATTTTTGGCGGGTCCGCCGGCGGGCAGAACGCGGTGAGCGCGCTGCTCTTCCATTCTGATTTTTACAAGGTGGCGGTGGCTAACAGCGGCTGTTACGACAACCGGATGGACAAGATATGGTGGAATGAACAGTGGATGGGTTGGCCGGTTGGTATCGAATATTCGCTGTCCTCCGCCATCGACAACGCCCACAGACTACAGGGTAAGTTGATGCTCGTTGTCGGCGAAATGGACCGCAATGTCGATCCGTCCTCTACCTTCCAGATGGCTGATCGGCTCATCAAGGCAGGAAAATACTTCGACATGCTTGTGGTACCCAGTGCAGATCACGGAGCGCCCGGCAATTATAGCGAGCTCAAGCTTCTGGACTTCTTCGTTCGCAATATTCTTGGGCAGATACCACCTAACTGGAACGCCCTACCGATTGAGCTGCTGAAACCCAATTAAGGGCCATGATTGCGCGAAGAGCTATCATCATTTAGGTCCAACGCCGTGGCGACTCGAACGAGCGCCCTCCGATTTCGCTTGTCTCTCAGCATTAGTAAGCAAAAGCACAGTCATCTATGACTCTTTGGGAGTTTTGGGACAGGCGCTGAACCTCCTCCGAATGAGTGGACACCTGTAGTAGGCTCATTGAGCCCGGAGGTGTCGAATGGAACGTCAACGTCGGTCATTTACCGAGGAGTACAAGCGCCAGGCCGTCGAGTTGGTGGTGTCCAGCCGTCGCACGGTCACGTCGGTGGCCAAGGAGCTCGGTCTGCGCGACTCGGTGCTGCGGCGCTGGGTCGACAAGCTCCGGCAGGAGCCGGCATCGGCGAGGTGGCGCCCCACCACGCAGGTGACGCCGATGTCGGCGGACCAGGCTTCGGAGATCGCCCGGCTGCGCCAGGAGACCGAACGAGCGCGACATTTTAAAAAACTGTCCAGAGCCGTTGCACGCTGCGCGGGTTAGAAACAGCCTTGTGCTATTCTCTGCGGCCGGGAGGGCAGCGGCCGTCAGCTTATTGGAGGCGCAATAGCTTCTTCCATACCTTGAAGACCGAACTCGTTCATCATCGCAACTACAAGACCCGCGCCGACGCCCAGCGTGATATCTTCGCCTTCATCGAGGGCTTCTATAACCGAACAAGGCTCCATTCCGCCGTGGGATATATCGCCCCGATCGAGATGGAGCTAAACGTCGCCTAAACCCGTCTAATTTTTTGGGGGAAGATCATACGGGACATTCACCGTTCAGCTGTTGCTGCCGCTAGCACCCCTGCCGGTTAAAACTCGACGGCGTTCTCAACATCGAACCAAGCATTGGGCCGAGGCTCGTCAGCTTCTCGGAAGCTAGCGCCCCATTCTGAGATCTCTGGACACTTGACCAACGCAATGCCTTCGAAGCGGCTCTTGGCTCGGCCGGTAAATTGCAAAGGTGAGTGTCGATTTCGCCGGGCTGTTGTTTTCGAGCGCGTCAATCAGCTTCTCGAACTGAACCCTCCGTAGCTCGCGCGGAGGATCCGAGCTTAGCTCGGAGGTTGAGAAACCTCTACGTTCTCCAATGAGCGTGGTGAGTCGATCGTTAATAAGCCGAATTGGGCTGAACTGGACAGTTGAGCGTTGGCCAGAGTGAGAGCAGGAAGAGGGACAAAAGGTCTCTGAGCCAAGCCAGGACACGGCGGAGGTTGTGGCCAACGGCCGAGAGGAGAACGTTAGCGGCATCTCCGGCGCGGCCTTTGAGATAGCAGCGGCCAAGGTGACCTTCGTTCTTCATGTGTCCGATGATGGGCTCGATGGCGGAACGGCGGCGTAGCTCGCGCTTGATGACGCCGAAGACGCCGCGCTTCTGGCCCGAGATGAAGACGCGGCGGGGATTTTGTGTGTCGTGGCCGCGATATCCCTTGTCGACATAGGCCCGTTCGATCGGGCAGCCGGTGAGGCTCTCGGTGCGCTCGATGACGTTGCGAAGGGTGTGACCGTCGTAGGGGTTGTCCGGCAGCGAGCAGGCGTGGAGCACGAACAAGCCGCCCGGAGCTCTTTGGTTGTTGGTGACGATGGAGGCCTTCACGCAGAACTCATAGGGCGCGGCGGCCTTGCCCTTGCCGATGCACTCGACCTCCGGAGCATGGAAGGAATACAACTTCCAGCCGCGCTGGCGCTGCTGCTGCGAGCCGATCTGGGTGGCTCGGCTCAGCGGCAGGGCGAATGCCCCCTCCAATGCGGCCTGGCCCTCGGTCTTGCGGCGAATGTCGCGGATGATCCGGCCCAGCCGGCTGCGCAGGATGCGCAGCTGTCGCTGATGCCGGTTGAATTGTTTGGCATGAGCGTAGCGGCCCGCCATCATCGCCGCGCTTTTGGCCACGCGAACATAGGATTGCCGGAGCCTGACCCCGTGCTTCCTCGCCAGGCGGTTCAACCCGCGGATCGCTGCATGCAGCAGCTTGGCGTCGGTCGGGAAGCTGATGGCCTTCGGTTGGACGGTCGTGTCGACCGTGACCCGCTTGAGGTCCTGGCTGCGCAACGCACCGCTCGCGTGCGCCACGCGAAGGCTCTCGGCCAACAACCGCTCCAGCTTGTCGCCGAGCCGCTTGCGCCAGTGGCTCAGGTCTGAGCGCTCATGCGGGAAAACGTGCTGGAAAAACTCTTCGCCGGTGAAGAACTGGAAGTACGGATCGTGGACCCAGCGCTCGCACACCCCCTCGTAGATGTGCTTGAGCAGCAGCAATCCGATCATGAAGCGGGTCGCGATACCCGGCCTGCCGTTGTCGCTGTAGAGCGGCGCGATCTCGCCGTCGATCCAGTCCCAATCGACCCTGCCGGCGAGCAGAACCAGCTCGTGTCGCATGTTGATGATCTGGTCCAGCCGGGACCGGAACAGATCGTTCGAGCCTGTCGTCCTGTGCTTCTTTGGTCGCATCGGTCCCTCCGATGCAGCACAGAATCACGGTTCGCAGCGGCAGGGAAATCCAAAATCGAAATTGCAGGTTTTTGCTGTGAAGCCCCAATCCCCTGCAATCTCAAATGCCGCCGCAACCGGAAAACAGACTCTCAATCAAGTGCTTGGAGGCTTGTTCACGGACAACTGGTGAGGATCAGAACAATCGAGCCATGGAACCTGACAGGCACTCCAAATCCAGCGTTGACCAGCCCGACGAGAAGCTTCGCGGCCGAGCGAGGCCCTGACCCTACGCGTCGGCATAGCAATCGTGGACCGGTTCATCATATCGTTTTACAGCTTAAGGGAGATGCAGTGAATCGTGAGGGGCTCTATTCTTCGATGTCCGCCGGATAAATTTGGAAATGCGGCAAATGATGATCGAGGACGATAAGGGGATTCGCCCCGGCATCGAAACGATGCGCGGGTTGCCTGCATTTTATGATGGTGCAGTCGTGACGACATCGTCGCTCACGAATGTAAGTCTATGTGTCGATCTGGACGCGGCGAAGCAGTTGGATCGATTACAGCCGATGATCGAACCGATAAACTACACGACGCTTTGGCAGCTGCAACCTGTGTCAAACAGTTGAAGTTCGATGCGGTTTCTCCTTTTCGCCCGATGAAGTAGTCTACGAAAATCGAGCGATGCAGTTCGTAGCGCATATTTAAGCTATCTAATGCGGAACGAACGCCGCATAAACTTCATCGGCTCCACTAGGGTTGGCGCGATTATCGCCGCCGCTTCGGCCAAATATCTCAAACCATATATGTTGGAGCTTTGGGCTCGACGCCGTTGATTGTGCTCAACGACGCGGGCGAAAAAAATGACAAGGCTGGCGCGAGCGCCAAGCAAAGGAGACAGGCGAGGGGTGTGGCCCTGCGAAGTGCACACCGCAGTTTTCCTTATTCGCGCGGGAGGGCCACTGGCGTGGAGCGTCGGTCGAGATAGCCACCAGGGAACGCAGTCAGGGGAAGGATTGGCGTATATGGATGCCATAACGCGAGCCCAACCAGCCGCGCGTCAAGCCGTACGATCAGTTTGCGGGCGATCATGTTAGCTATCGCCTCATCAATCTCGCCCTGCATTACATTCGCCGCGCCCGGCCGATCGCACAGGCGAGTTTCAGGCGAGCCTTCGTCCGCGGCCAGAAGAATTTCTCGCTCGAGGCCTCTGACGCGGTGTTCGCGCTCGATTGCTATGGCTCGCGTGTCCTCGACTATGATTTCGTCGCCGTTGTCCTGCATCGACAGCATAGAGAAAGTCGGCCCCCTCCAGGCTTTCAGCCAGGCATCGATGCCCTTGGCGACGGCATTTAGCCCCGGGCGGTTTGAAATGGCCGCCGACATCGTGGTCTTCGCTGTCTTCGAAGTAGTATACCTGTTCCGAGAGATCGCGCTCCGACAGCGGATACACGTAGCGATAGGGGGCGGCCGGGAGCAGCTTCAGTCCATGTTTCTCAGCTGTGTAATGATAGGGGCTGTAGCGCTGGTATCGCAAGCGTACCGCAGGTCCCGGCTGCAGATGATGCAGCAACGGCAACCAAGAGGCCATTTCCGCATACCATGCATCACACTCGCCGGGAAAGCCCCACAATAAACTCCAACTGACCCGCACGCCGTACTGACGGCACCACTTCAACAGCTGAACATTGTGCGCTGAGGTCGTTCCTTTGCGCATCAGCTTCAAAACACGAGTATCCAGGCTCTCAATACCCGGTTGAATCCAGCGGACGCCGGCGGCAGCCAGCTTTTCCACTTCGTGGCGCTTCAGGTTGGCTTTGACCTCAAAGAAGATCGCGAGCTTCTCGGGTAGCGCGGTGAGGTGAGGGAGCGCCTTTTCAAGGTAGTCAATGGCCATAATATTGTCTACAGCTTCGATGCGCGACGAGCCGTAGCGCGCCGACATCTCAATCATCTCCGCTGCGGCCTGCCCCGCGGGCTTCTGGCGGTAGGTCATCGATCCGCCGTTCAGCCCGCAAAACAGGCAATGACTGCGCTCGCCCCACCAGCAGCCGCGAGAGAACTCCATCGGCAGCCCAGCATGGATGCGGTCGGCGTAGAGCGACGCCTCAACCTCCGCAAAATAGTCCGAGAAATCCGGCAGCGGCAGGTCACGCATGTTCTCGATCACGGCGCGGGGCACTAGCACTACTTTGGCAGAATGTGTTTTGGCCGCTGTTTTTCAAGGATTTGCTTTCGGCAATATGGGCATTGCTGAGGCGGCGGCCGAAGGATGAGATCGACGATGGCATGGCGTACGGCGGGCATGGTTGGTTGAGGCGGAGGCCCGTTGATTCTTTTTTTTCCGCCCCGCGTATGCGAGGCGACGATGTTGCAGGAAGGCGTAGGCAATCATTGTCATAAGGGCGTGGCGATGAAGACCTTGCCATGATCGCCCTTCGAAGTGATCAAGTCCAAGCTCCTCCTTCAACTGTTGATGCGCCTGCTCACAAATCCACCGTGCCTTGATGGTGGCGGCCAGCGTGCGCAGATCCGTCGTCGCCGGAAGATTGGCGAGATAGTATTTGCTCTCCCCGGAGGCACGTTGCTCGCCAATGAGCCAGACTTCGTCGCCTGGGAGATGCTGCTGACCTTTATCCCATATCCGCTGCGGAGGGCCGTCGGCGGTGCGGACACGGAGGGCAGCAAATCGGGCTTTGAGCCGACCTTTCGTCCCGCTACGCCAACTCACGGTTTTCCATTTGGCGCTGGCCAGCATTTGTTCTGCCGCAATCGATAAGATATCGGGCACGTGGTGCTTTCGTGGTTTGCCACGGACTTTGGTGATCGGCCAAATGAGCTTCACATCGACGGGATACACTTTCTGGTGCCGAGGGATACCGACCGCCCAGGCCAGCCCGCGCTCTGTTAGCCCTTGTCGAAACGGTGCGCTGAGGCCGTATCCTGCATCCGCCAGCACACATCCAAAGCGCATGTTGGCTGCCATCGCGCGGTCAATCTCGGCCAAAGCGATCTCCGGCTTGGACCGTGGCGTTCGGTGTTCGATTGGCACGCGAGCGCGCTTCAAACGGGGCATGTCGCTTGTCCAGCTGTCAGGCAGAAAGAGACGTAACGCGACCATCACTGGCACTTCGCCGCGCGCAAGCGTTAAAGACACCAGCGTTTGGCAATTTGCAGTTTTACCGAGAGCCGATGCGTATTGCGCCGCAACACCGACCGATCGCTCACCCTTCTTCGGCAGTGAGGTGTCATCAATAACCAGCACCGCATCCCTGCCGCCGACGAGTCGGTCCGCCTGGTTGAGCAGCTCTGTCTCCAGCGGCGTCGCGTCCCAGACACCGTCGGCAATGAAATGGTGCAACTGGTCGTAGTTGCTCGTGACAAGGCGTTCCGCCATCGGCTGAACGCTCTTGCGATCGCCAGGACCGATCAATCCCGCAACATACAGAGGACACATCCGCTGCCGGGTCTTATGACCCAGCCGGTCCAAGAACGGCATCAGCCAGCGTTCGAGTTCGTCTTCCCATCCCGGCAGGGTCAGCCCTCCAAGAGCCGACCACCCATGAATCATTGAAAAATTGATTCGGGAATCCTATAAAACGCGGCAAAATCAACAATCTGCCAAAGTAGTGCTAGGGTCCAGACTCAATTGAGCCAATATGCGACGAGAGCGGCGAGATGAACAGCGGCCAAAAAATTACGGGCGAGCTTGTCATATCGCGTGGCGATGCGCCGGAAGTCCTTGAGCCTGCAAAAGCAGCGTTCGATGACATTTCGTCCTTTGTAGGCGCGTTTGTTGAAGCGATGGATGACGACACGGTTAGATTTATTGGGGGATTACGGGCTTGGCGCCACGACGAATGATTTCGCCGCGAAGCTTGTCGCCATCATACCCTTTGTCGGCGAGGAGCACGCTCATGGGTGGCGCGAGCGCCAGGACATCGGGAGCCGCAGCGATATCGGCATCCTGGCCTGGAGTCAGATGCAGGACGACCGGCCGGCAGAGCGGATCGCTCAGCGCATGGATTTTTGTCGTGCGGCCTCCGCGCGAGCGGCCGATTGCTTGATTGTGCTCCCCCCTTTTCCGCCGGAGGCACACCGGTGAGCTTTAATCGAGGTCGAGTCGAGCGACAGTACGACGCCGTCTTCGCCAGGCTTGGCCAGCGCTTCGAAGATTGCGCACCATCGTCCTCGCTTGGCCCAGCGATTGAAGCGATTGTAGATCGTCGTGTAAGGGCCGTATTCACGTGGACAATCACGCCATCGTGCACCCGATTGCAGCATGTGAATGATGCCGCTGACGATGCGTCGGTCGTCGTCCCGATCCGGCCCCGTCAGTCCCCTCGGCAGATGCGGTTCGATACGCGCCCATTGCCTGTCGTTCAGCCAAAACAAACCAGCGCGCATTCTCTCGCCCCCGAATCAACACGTAGGCAAGAGAATCACGTGGCGCTATTTAGGTACAGACCCTAAGTCGCGCGTCGACGCCGCGGGATAGCCGGCCTCGCGATGCGTCGGGCCGAAAACGCCAAATGGCAGGTCAGCAGGCGGGATGTCTCTGCCGCGATTTAGGATGTCCCAACACAGCGGGCCGATCAGTGCGTCGGCCTCGCCCGACACGACATAGTCGACCCATGGGAAACGCGCGTGAGTGCTGCGCCCCATTACCGACTCGCAGTTCGCTCCACCCATGAGGGTGACAAGATCAAGTGAGCGCTCGCTCAGCCGGCGCAGCAACGCGAGCGAGGGGACATGCTGGGTGAAGGTCGAGCTGCACCCGACCATAGCCGGCCGCTTCGCCAATATCTTGTCAGCCGTCCAGTCGATAAACCCGCCGATGAGCGAGCGCAGCCTAAGGAAATTCGCGCGACGCTCGGCCATACCTTTGCCTGCGTGTATCGGGTTGCGCTCGAAATAGAGGTCGAGGAAGGCGTTTTGTTCGGGTTCGAAGCCGGGAAAAGCAATGCCCGCGAACAGCCAATCAACCAGTGCCTCCTCTGGCGGGCAATTCTCAAGAGGTCCATAGTCGGCGATGCCTATGTATTCTAGAAACCAGATGTTGGCATATGCTATGGTGGATTGCAGTCCAGCCTGGGTCAGCGCTGATTTCAGCAGACCAAGCGCCAGTGACGGCCTTTCGACTGCCGACACAGGCATGTTGACTAGGACGATTGGCACAGCGATACTCATAATCATTCCACGTTATTCATGATGTGCGCACAGGTGCGTTCGCCATGCCATAGTCTCATGCGCCGGACGGCAAAGTGAATTCTGCGCGACTCCTGACCGGAGCCGTGAACGTGAAGTCGCTAATTCGGCTAGTGGGCAGCCCGCTTCGAGCCACGATTTCCGCGTCACGTTCGTTGCCCGGCGACTGGACGGCATGAGCAAGCAGAGAGTGCTGGAGCCGAACGGGGAATAATTGCCTGCACGCGGCTCCGCTCTGGTATTTAGCGGCGCCACCCTCGAGTGAGACTCGCTGTTTTTCATCATTGATGAACGGACTGACGTCGTCATTCACATGGACCTATCAAAGTTTCAGGCGCGTCGTCGTCCGCTAGCAGGGATCACCGCCAGTGCAAGTTGCAGTGGCGCGCCACGAAAAGCCACGACCTCTCCGGAACCAGCGGCACCGTCGTCTGGCAGAACCATTTGATTGACCACTGGGCGGGGGAAGCCATTCTCGACTTAACCGCGTGCGTCCCAGTCGTGCACCGCTGATGCCCGAAATGAGGGCTTGGCTCGAAGCCGCAAGCGCGGAACCCCGCTGGTCTTCTTTTGTCACGCCGGTTGTGCACGCCACGAAGCCAGGGACCGTGGATGCGGAGCGGCATGTCATCGCGCTCAGCACTGCTGGATGGTGGGATGCTGCTGTCGCTTGAGGCTAAGTAGTGCCTCAATGCGAATCGGCACAATCTGCACCCGTATGGGAGGACGCGTGTTTGACTCCTTCGATGCGCCTCGTCGTCCAGTCACCGGTCTGCCAGATGAAGCAGTCGTCGAGGTCTTCTTCGATCAGCCCGGTCATGTACAACTGATCGAGCAAGTCGGCGACCCCAAGGAGGGTTGTTCCGTCAGCTGCGACCCGAATAACCAGCTCCGACATTGTGCAGTTGCCGTCCGCGATCAAAGGGCCAACGGAAATCGGGGCGATGTCGTCGAGCACGCGGTGTTCCATGTTGCGTGAGCGAAGATGAAAGCACCGGTTCCCTGCCTTATATTGCAGGTCCCTGCGGAAGCGGATCGGCAGGTCATGGGCTGGGCTCTCGAGCATATACTGTTCGATCATGCTCTGCAGCCCGCCCCGGAAACCGTCAGGCGTGCTGAAGAAGCGTTCACCCAGAATGCGGGTACCCGAGAGGCCAGCGATCGCTACCCGGCACCGGCGTCACCAGTCGTAAACGCCCCTGCCGCATATTTACGAGGAAGCCGGAAACGCAGGCGATCGTCGTGTGATTGCGTTCCAGAAAGGCGATTGCACCGTCCTTGTTAGCGCCCCTGCGCTTCTCCTTCCGCTCGCGCGCGCGCCCGACCATGGCCTTTGCTGTCTGCGCCTCCTTGCCCTGCAGGATGAGTTCGACTCCTAGCAACTCCTCAGGCGAAAAGGCCGTGTGAATCTGATTAAGATGGGCCCTGCTCAGCACGGAGAAACGATTCGTCGTCGTGCGATATAGATTGAAGAGCCCGAGCACGTGCCTGGTGAGTGCCGGATCCTTGAGTGGGGCTGCGGTTGTTGTTTGCGGTAACGCGCCCGTAATCTGATAGTAGTCGAACAGAAAGCGATCGTAGTGTGGGTTGTCCATAGGATCTGTGGCCCAGTAGCAGAAGCCCGTGCGGACTGCAGAACCAAACATTTCGCTCGCGACACCAACCACGCCCCGCCAAAGCGCTGCATGCTCTTTGCTATGTCGTAATAGCCTGTAAAGCGATCGGCCGAGAGGCCACAGAACCAACAACCGACGCTGCAGCCTTCGCTTAGCTCGAAAGCGATTATGGGGTGCGTGAGCGACGCCGCCGACACGCCCAATTGGTCATTGCAGCGCCGGATTTGCCGCTCGCGCCAAGCATGAAAGCGAGGATTGATCGTCGACATCTCGCCTTCGTCGGGGAGTGTCAGAAGTTTTGTGTAAGAGCGTCTCTGTGAGGGGTTTGCGGGGTCAGCGGACTGACCCCATGGGGTCAGTCCGCTGAGCCTGCAAAGCGCTCGCCGAACTGGATGGCAAACTGGCCCATTGCGGCCGTCCATGCAACCGGTCGTCGCCAATGGATGCCGGCATTTCTGATGGCGAGGTAAAGCAGCTTCATCGCCGCCTCGTCGTTGGGGAAGCTGCCGCGTGTTTTGATGATCTTGCGCAGCGAACGGTTCAGCGCCTCGACCGCGTTGGTGGTATAGATCATTTTGCGTATCTCCGGCGCGAAGGCGAAGAACGGAATGACGTGCTCCCACGCCCGGCGCCAGGCCGCCCCGATCGCGGGATAGCGCTTGCCCCACTCGGCTTCGAAGTCCTCGAGCCTGAGCAGAGCGGCGTCGGCATTCTCGGCATGATAGATCGCCTTGATCGAGGGAAGGATCGCCTTGCGATCCTTCCAGGACACGAAGGATAGGCTGTTGCGGATCAAATGCACGATGCAGGTCTGGACCATCGCCTTGGGAAAGACGCTGTTGATCGCCTCGGGAAAGCCCTTCAGACCGTCGACGACGGCGATCAGGATGTCGGCGACGCCGCGGTTCCTCAGATCGTTCATGACCTTGAGCCAGAATTTGGCGCCTTCGGTTTGCTCGATCCAAAGCCCGAGCACGTCTTTCTCGCCCGATGCAGTGATGCCCAGCACGACGTAGACTGCCTTGTTCTTGACCATCCCCTCATCGCGAATCTTGACCCTGAGCGCGTCGAAGAAGACCACCGGATAGATCGCTTCCAGCGGCCGGCTCTGCCATTCGCGGACCTCGTCGAGAATCGCGTCGGTGACCTT
Source organism: Bradyrhizobium sp. USDA 327 (assembly GCF_041262065.1). NCBI lineage: Bacteria > Pseudomonadati > Pseudomonadota > Alphaproteobacteria > Hyphomicrobiales > Nitrobacteraceae > Bradyrhizobium > Bradyrhizobium sp. USDA 327. Next base: position 421,647 of record NZ_JBGCCW010000001.1, read on the forward strand.
GCTGATCAGATCGGAGGACACCTCGGTGCCGTAGAGCTCGGCCAGATGGCCCTGGATCTCCCGTACCGTCATGCCCCGCCCGTAGAGACTGATGATCTTCTCGTCGAAGCCGTCGAAGCGGGTCTGGCCCTTCGCGACGATCACCGGTTCGAACGTGCCGGCGCGGTCGCGCGGCACCTCGATCTCGATCTCGCCGTCGTCCGTCAACAGCGCTTTGCTGCTTGTGCCGTTGCGGCTGTTGCCCGACCCGCGGCCCGCCGGGTCGCCCTTCTCATAGCCAAGGTGGTGGGTCAGCTCCGCACCCAGTGCGCGCTCCAGAAGCGCCTTCTTCAGTCGTCTGAAAAGCCCGTCTTCGCCGGCTAAGTCTTCTGGCTTGAGGCTGCCCCCGGCAAGAAGCTGGTCCAAAATCTCAGGTGAAAAATCCGTAGCCATGTGAGTCTCCTGTCAAAGGTAAACTCACAGAAACCATCTTACACCGAGTTACTGACACCCTCCTTCGTCGCGCAAGAGGTCGCGATGACGCATCATCTCGCGGAGATACTCATCCCACATCACAGCCAGCGGCCACGGCGCAGACTCCGGCTTGAAGCGGTATTGTTGGTAGCCACCGCGCCAGAGCGGCAGCACCTCCATTGGATCCACATTGATGCCGTACCGCTCTGTTACCGCTCGAGGGGTGGCGATTGCCTCCGCAAGCGCCCTGCGGAACTCCTCGTCACCGACTAACCGCTCCATGAAGCGTTTGAGATGCGATAGCGTGCGCAGTTGCTCCGGGGTACGCCGGTCAAAAATCTGTCGGTAGTGCTCGGCGGCAGCGTGTGTCATTGACGAAGCTTACTTCATGTTTTCATCGCACTTCATCGCACTTCATCGCCTCCTCGAGCAACCACCCGATGCGGTCAGAGCGAAGGCATGTCAGACCTCGGCCACGACCGCTACAATAACAACCACAACAACTGCAACGGGCTCAACTGCTGTGGCGTGGTCAGAGGCCGCTTCCGCGGCTTGCGCGCCGCTCGTGGCCACCTCTGCAAGGGCCTGAACAGCGCCGGTCGAGATCGTATCACTCGAATTAAAAGTGCCACCGGCGAGCGGTTTAGTCGTCAACTTCTGTCGAGCTCGAATGCAACTTTTAGCTTCATCAGGTGTGAAGCTGTAGCCGAGGCTCTTTCCGATCGCGACAATCGATGCAAGGCCGGTAGCAATTGGTTTTACGCGTTCAAGCAGACCACCGTCGTTCCCCAGATCGTTGACGAATCGCTCTACGTCAGTTCGCGACACAGCCAGTCTCCGTGCCTTTGCTCAAAGTCGCCAAATCATCCATCTCGGGCTCACAAGCGATTGGTGCCGACGCCGTTAACAGGGCAAGAGGCGTGCCGAATTGAAGATTGCTGATTTTTCGTTTTTCTGACCCTGCGTATCGTCCACTTGGTGACACTTTGTTGCCGAACTGACAATCGGCCCGCTACGCGGGACGAGGTTTTCGTTGACAGTATCCAAACGGAGCAGGTTCTTCACGGCTGCGCCACAACGACGGAGGCAATCCGTCGAACAATACAAAATAGTCAAGAGAGCCTGGGGGCGCTGTCCAAGCGTTATGGATCAATCCGAAGACCGTCGCAAAATGGAAGAAGCGCGGTTCGGTGGCCGATCTTCCGACCGGCCCGAGAGAGCCAAAATCCACCAGTTTGTCGCTTGAGAAGGAGGCCATCATCGTCGCCTTTTGCAAGCATGCGCTGCTGCCGCTGGATGACTATGACTGCCTTTATGCTCTCCAGGCGACAATCCCGCATCTGACACGCTCATCGCTTTATCGCTGTCTTCAGCGCCATGGCATCTCACGGCTTCCGACGTGGAGGATGGCAAGGGCGTAAGGCGCAAGTTCAAAAGCTATCTCGGATACTTCCACATCGACATCGCCGAGGTTCGCACCGCGATGGGAGGGCTTTATCTCTTCGTCGCAATCGATCGAACCTCGAAGTGCGCCTTCACCGAGTTGCACGAAAAGCCACGAGTGTCACAGCCGACTTCTTGCGGAACTTGATCAAGGCAGTCCCTTACAAGATCCACACCGTTCTGACGGACAACGGCACCCACTCACCGACCCAAGCGGTGGGAGTTGGACTGTGGCCGATATCAAAGCCATGATCGAACGAAAGCAACCATTTTGGGCTCATGCCTTCGAGGTGGCCTGCGCCCGCAATGATATCGATCGTTGCCTGACCAAGCCTAAGCATCCCTGGACCAACGGCCAGGTCGAGCGGATGAACCGCACCATCAAGGAGGCCACAGTCAAGCGCTTCCACTACGACACGCATGACGAGTTGCGCAGCCACCTCGCCGACTTCGTCCGCGCCTACAACTTCGCTCGCCGGCTGAAGACCCTGAAGGGCCTCACGCCCTACGAATACATCTGCAAATGCTGGACTTCCCAGCCAGAACGATTCAAACTTAATCCGCTCCAGCAAATGCCGGGACTAAACACCTAGTTTGGAAACGCAGTCGCTGTTGGAGCTTGCATACGGACGGCGCGGGCCGCTCGCCGTCGAAGGAGAGCGGCAATCGCCGTTCTTGAACCGGGCCCGTTTCTTGAGCCGCTGGTTGGCTGCTTTCGGGCAACGCTCCCTGTTGCTGATCGCGCTGCTGCTCCTCTGGTAGGCAGCTTCCAGGTTTGGTTTGGTAGATCCGGTCTTCCTGCCACCGTTCACGGAGGTCATCGTACGCTTGCGCAAACCGGCGATCATTCACTACTCTTGAGCACAGCCAGCGAATTCACACGGCGCTTTGCGCCATCAGCAATCGATATGGCCATCTTCTCCGGAAATCCTTTTGGAAGCGCATTCAGCACCTGATCTATGGCCTTTGCGGCTGTATCGCCGAGCTGCTGGATGACAACCTTGACTGTTTTGTCGGGTAGACCGCAGCTTTTCGCAGTCTGCACGAAATGTCGGCCGAGAACCGTGTGGACGATGTAATGCCGGTTGCTGCCGATCGCCATGGCCAGCTTCATTTGGTTTTGGCTGATCTGTCCAGCGTCCAAGCTCGGTTGGGTCGAAATGATGTCGTAAAGCGGTGCAAGATGAAAACGACCGCCCGGCGCCAAATGAATGCTAAAATTCTTCGCGTGGCCATCGGTGGCGGCAAGCAGCCAGAACACGATCTGCGCCTTGAAGAAAATGGCCTGGTCGTCCTCAGGCGTATCGCTGCCCTTGAGGAAATCCGAGATTTTGCGGATGCCGGGTCCGCCATCGGATTCATACTTTCGCGCGGGTGGAACGGACAGCGCCTGGCAGCAGTCTTCCTGCGGCAGCCGCAACAGGCGGCCGTCGCGCGTCCAGATGCGATCGAACCGCTCAACTGCGAGCACGCGGCGCCCGGCGAAATCGATGATGCTTGATTTGGCGACAGGCAAGCCGAGTGCCGCAACCAGCTCAAGGCACAGATGCTCGTTTTCAACGCTGCCGGTCAGGTCGATTCCGTTCGGCAACTTCCCGATCTGCGGCTTGATAATGTGCGTAGTTGCGGTCGTGCCATGAGGCACGTGCCACTTGTCTTTCCAGTAAAGCAGCGCTGTCTTTTCCTGCGCGCCCGCGAGAGAAATGCGGAAGTCCTGGTCGGGGCCGATGCCGAGCGGATTGCTGGCAAGGTTGCCGAGAATGGCGGCGATCTCCTGATCGCTAGCGGCGCGGCCATCAATGGCGCCGGCGCCCCCGGGTGCGGCACTGTCGGGAAGGAATTGCAGCGCCCCGATGCAATCGCGGCCGATGGCGGAGAGCAGGCTGTAAGCATCGGCGCCATCAGCATGCGCGCGTTCGGCGACGCGTCGGCGGATGTCGTCATTATCGGGCAGAAGATTGTCAAAAACAGCGACGACGGGATCGCCGATATAACGATCCTCCCGCAATGGCAGCGACACGGAAACGGGGATGGCATTTTCCCACGCGAGCCACTGCTTGTCATACTGGAAATCGATTGCGCCACTGCTCTCGCGCCGCAGCCGCCCGACCAGCCGTGCGTTGAGGTAGACGTTGAGCGGCGCACGGGCAGGGCGACGCGCCATCAGAACAGATCCTCAATCGCTTCAGCCGTCAATTTGGTGCGCGGCCGGATGACCAGCTCGAGGTCGAGCGCGGCCAGCGCATCCATCAAGATGCGCAGCTGCGTTGCAGGTTCACCGGCCTCCAGCTTCGAGACCGTCGCTTGACGCGCATGCATCTTCTCACCGAGGTCCCCCTGGGTGAGCTTCTTCTGCCGCCGGTAGCGCCTGATCCCGGCGCCGATTTGCTGGGGGGTGCGGGCAATCGTATCCATAAAGGCATGATACGCAAACGCGTATAATTTGTCAATATACGCGACCGCGAATATCTACAGATCATACGCTTTCGCGTATACTAGGCATATTGAAATTACTAAAAAGCTAAAGCTGATGATCGATGTAGAGCTGGGCTCGAATCTGCCGGTGGGCGAGAGAGCCTCCTCGACATGTCGAACGTTCGTATCACTATCGTGCCAAGCAACTCCTTGTATCCATTTTGCCGCAATAGTAACAACAACAAATTCAATGACTTGAGGCCGGATTGTTCCCGATCTGAGACCGGACACTAGCTCCGATCGGACCTTTGGAGTCTCGACAGCGATTGAGCTGGAAAGCTATATTAGAACATACTAAGAACTGATCTTCCGGTTGTGTTTTCAAGACCCACTCTCACTAACATTTTGCCCGGCAGGCCGTGCATTTAGTGCCGCCAACTCAGGATGAGGTCGGGCCCAGGAGCCGCGTCATTGACCTTGTTCCGCCATTTGCATGACGACGCCTTTTTAGCTTTTTCGCGCGATCACAAGCACCTGTACGCAGCGTGTCTGCTGGATCTGCACGAACGCTTCTTTTCAGGCGCGCCGTCGTTCCCGACGCCGCAGCAGGTGGTCCACGCCATCTACGACGTCATGCGCGCCAACCCCGTCCTCTGGAACGAGGGCGATGATTTCGGCAGCCTGCCGGAAATGATCTCCGCGAGACGCCGCCGGATCCGGAAGGCCGACGTCGCGCTCGCTTCCGAGAAGGGCGACAAGGCGCTCGGTCTTGCCCGACAACTATACGCCCGGCTGCTCGTCTGGGGATGGCTTGAAGAGGAGGAATACGGGCTTCGCGTCACTGTGGACATGGCTATGGGACCGCTGCTCGTGCTGCAACGGCTCGCGAGCCTCAACAAGGATCTCTCGCAGCGATTCGGCGGCTTGATCGTGCAAATCCGCCTCAACCTGGAGGCCGTCGAAAAACTGAGGCCTGAGATCACCGACCGCAAGCAGCGCGAAGCCGCGCTCGCCGTCCGCGAGGCGCGCAATCAGGCCGACCAGTTCACTAAGAGTCTGCGGGCCATTCTGGCCGACCTGAAGCGCGTCCGACGGACCGTCATGGAGTCGAAAACAGTCGCTACCCGGCTCGAAGCCTTTTTCGAGGAGTTCATCGAACAGCTCCTGCTGAAGGATTTCGAGTCCATCCTCACCGTCAACCATCCATACCGCTTCCGCGACGCCATCGTCGATCTCGCGCGGAGGATCTCCTACAGCCCGGAAACCATGCAGGTCCTCGCCGAGGAGTACATAGCTTCCAGCATGGCAGCCGACATCGAGGACGGTCGAATGGCCGCGGCCGACGACCTGCTGGCTATCGAAAGCATCTTCGATCAGATCGGGGAGATGTTCGACAGGATCGAGGCCTTCCGCAGGCAGCTCGAAGCCCGGGTCCGCAACACCATTAAGTACGCCGAGCGGGGCGGGCAGGGACTCGTCGGCCGGGCCGGCGACCTGGTGCGGCGCCTGGATGCCTTACTGCGCGACGGCAGGCACCACAAGGCGACAATCGAATGGAGCATCGAGCCGCTGCGGTCGCCCTGGTCGGAGCACCATCAGGCGCCGGCCAGGCAGCCGCGCCGTCCCGTCGAAGCAAGGGAGCTCGCCGAGCCGCCGTCGGATCCGTTGTATGAACTGCGCAAGAAGCTCCGCCTCGAGTACATCGCTCGCATCGCGCCCCGCCCCGAGGATGTCAGACGATTCCTCGAGGGCCAGGTGCCGCCATTCGCGACCAGGGAAGCCCGCTTCATGGAAATCGATACCGTGGACGACTTTCTCGCCTTCGATTGCGCCCGCCGATATGCGCTGACAGGCGAGGTTCCGGCGCAGGTCGCGGCCGGGTTCGAACTCGAACCGTGCCCCGACACGCCCCCACACGACAGCGAATGGCTCCGTTGCGCCAACTTCCTGGTCAAGCGATCGGGCGCACTCCGGAAGGCGAGGGCGGCTCATGCTCAGTGAGTTCGAAAACGTCGAGCGCTCCTTCGGCGCGGAAAAGGCAGCCGACCTCCGCAAAGCGCAGCACTTCCTGCTACGGCGGCAGTTCGTGTTCGCGGGAGACCCCCGGACCGGGACAGTCTACAACACGATCATGGACGGCCGCTTCCGCGACGTGGTCGACGGCTTCTTCGATAGTTGCGGATACCGCGTCCACCGCGATCCGGAGGCGCAGTGGGCCGGCATCGTCGCCATGGACGAGGACGTGCCGCTGCCCCGGATGAAGCTCGACGAAACCATCGTCATGCTGGTGCTGGCGGCATACTGGCAGCAGGAGGTGAACGTCGGAGCAGTCGAGGACCGGGCCGTCGTAGTGGCCACTTTGAACGACCTGTTCGATCGCTACCGCGAGATGGCGCAACACGGCGGCGGTGGCGCGATCTCGGCCGCCCGGTTCCGGGACATCCTGCGCGAGGTCGCCCAACGCAGTTTGGTCGAGATCGGTGATTTTGACGACGAGCAGCAGGACTGCGAGATCAGGATCCGTCCGATGATTAAGCTGATCAGTGGCGGCGATGCCCTCCAACGGCTCGAGCGCTACGTCCGTAGCGAGGAGGCGCGGTTTCCGCAGCCCGCAGGAGACGAGGCATGATGGAGCTACGCCACCTGACGATGGTGAACTGGCACCTATTCGACGTCGCCGACATCGACGTGAGGGGACACGTCGGGGTCCTGGGCGAGAACCGGTCCGGCAAATCCACAATCCTCGACATGGCACAGGTCGTTCTCACCGGCGGGAGCCGGCGGTTCTTGCGCCTGAACGCGGTCGCCGGCGATAGCGGAAAATCGCGCAGCGGCTCGAAGCGCAGCGTCGTCGATTACTGCCTTGGGACGCTCGGCGAAGATCAGCGCCGGCGCGACGAGGCGCGCACCTACATCGCGCTCGGTTTCGAAGACACGGAAGGCGCCCGGTCACCGGTCACGATCGGCATGGCGCTCGAGGCGCGCAAGTCCGACAGCAGGGAGACCGTGCTGGCACTCTTCGTAGCCGTCGGGACCGTTCTGAGCTCCAAGGACTTCATCGAGCAGCGAGGAAAGTCGCAATTCCCGGCGCAGTGGGAGGACGTGCGCGCCCGGATCGTCGCAGCGGTCGGCGAAGGCAACTTCGTCAATCATCGCGACCGGGCGAGCGACTATGTCCGCGAGTACATGCGCCATCTTCTGCCGCATTCGTCCTTTGGCGAACAGAACGCCAGCGCCCTGCAGAAATCAATCGTCAACGCGATGACGCTCGATCACAACCAGACGGCGACGCAGTTCGTGCGGAACTACATCCTCGAGGACAGTCCGATCGGCATCAAGGAGCTGCGCGAGTCGATCCAGACATACCGCAACATCAGCGAGACCATCCGGAAAATGCGCCTCAGGCTCGAAGCCCTAAGGGCGCTTCGGGGCGTCCTCGCCGCGCTTGAAGAGGCGCTCGAGACCAAGTTCAGGGAGGAATGGGTCGCAAAACGCGCGACTTGGCTCGCGGCGCGCGCGACAAACCTGGACTTCAAGACCAAGCGGCGTACCGAGATGGCGCGCCGGGACGCCGCAGCAAAAGAACTCGAATTCATCGACGACGACGTCAAGGCCATCGATAAGGAGATCGAACGCCTCACGGCCGCGATCGCCGAGCACGATGCCAAGACCGGCAGAAAGTCCCTGCAGCAGACCGCCGATGTGGCCGGGCAGGCGGCGCACCGCGCCTCGGCGGACTTCAAGGCTCGCATGGAGAACATCCGTCGCCTGGAGCCGCTACGCGCGATGTGCGCGGACGGTTTCGAGGACTTCGTTCCTGCGCTTGAGCGTCTTCTGACCGCCACCGCCGGGGCCGACATCGGGGGCGTCTCCGACGAGGTCACCGCGGCCGAGAAGTCCTTCGCGGCAAGCGGCGCCAAATGGCTGCCGAAGATCGACGAAGCGCGTCAAAGGATCATCGCGGAGCTTTCCGGCCTCCGCGGCAGGCGCGACGAGGTGCTCGAACGGATCCGACAGCACGCCGCCGGAGGGGCGCGCGCCTATCTCGGCGACGACACTGAACTCCTCTGCCGCAGGCTGCGGCAGGGTGGAATGGTCCCGCGCGTACTCTGCGACATCATCGAAGTCGCCGAACCCGAGTGGGTAGGAGCCGCCGAGGCGCTCCTCGGTCGCGACCGGGAAGCCGTGTTCGTGGACAGAGCGGATATCAGCGCCGCCACGTCAATCTTCAAGGAAGGTCGCCGCGAGTTTCGCCATGCATCGCTCGTGAGCCTAAACAAGCTCGAGCAGTTCAGGGCCAAGCCGGAGCGCGGCACTTTCCCCTCGATCTTCCGGAGCCAGGATCCGGACGCGATGGCCTTCATCATGCGCCGCTACGGCAACGTCCGTCTCGCCGACACGCTCGACCAGTTCAACAGGCCCGGCCGGGCGATAATGAAGGACGGCCTCTACGACGACGGACTCGTCCGGAGCCATCGCTGGATCGAATCCTCGCAGTATAAGATCGGAAAGGCAGCCCAGGCGAACGCCCTGCGATCCCTGCAGGATCAGGCCGAGGAGCTGGGTCGGATCCTGATCGACAAGGGGAAGGAGGCCCATGCCGCGGAGCAGGCTTTTGCCGCTCTGAAGAACATCTGCGAGGGACGTAATGATCTGGGGGCTTGCGCGGCCGCCTTCGCGGCCGCGCAGACTGAGGTCGCTGAAGCTCAGGCCAGGCTCGATGCCCTCGACGGCGCGGGGGACGGCGGGCTTCGCGACAAAAAGAGGGCGCAGCAAAAGCTGAAGGAGAAGAGGCTGGAGGAGAGAAAGACACAGCAGAAGGCGTTCGGCGAGCATGACGGCGAGGTCAGGTCGGCGGAGAGGAGGCTCGGAGAGGGCGAGAACGTGCCCGGCTCCGAACTCAACCTCAGGGTCGCCCGGTCGATATACCGCAAGTTCTTCCCACTCTACTCCACCGCGAAAGGCAGGGCCGTCTACCGCGACCGCCTCGATGCCGCAGCCCAAAAGGGCTTCGCTGAGAAACACCGGGCCATCGCCGAGAAGGCCTTGAAGGATGCGAATGTGTCCGACAACGAGCGCGCCCGGATCGAGCGACGGGTCCGCGAGCTTCTTTACGATTACTTCGACCAGTTCGGGATGAGTTCGCAGGTCGGTGCGGAAAGCGAGCCGCTGCGGGAGGTGAAGCCATGGATGGAGCAGCTGATCTCGGATATCGAATCCAATGAGCTGCGCCAGTACGAAAGGCAGGCGCGGGATGCGGCGGAAAAGGCCTCTACCCTGCTGCGCGGCGAGTTCATCAACGCGCTCACGGCCCGGATCGGAAAGATGGAGCGGGAGCTGCAATCGTTGAACCGTAGCCTCTACGCACATCCGTTCCATAACGAGCGATATTCATTCCATCGCACCCAGATGGTGGAATTCCAGCCCATCCTGAAGATCATCGAGATCGCCAAAACCTCTCCGGAGGCGCTCGATATGCTGTTCCGGGGCGACGTGCCCGATGACTTCCCGCACAAGGATACGATCGTCGCACTCGAGGCGCTGCTCGAGGACCCCGACAAGGATTTCACCCAGTTCGAGGACTACCGCAACTTCTACACCTTCGAGATCCACATGGAGGATGTTGCCACCGGCCGCTCGACCCGCTGGGAGCAGCGGCGCGGCACCGGGTCTGGCGCCGAACAACAGGTGCCTATCTACGTTGCCATCGGCGCTTCGCTGGCCGCCGTCTACGGCAGCGCGGAGCGTCGTGCCGGCAAGCCCGCCGGTTTCGCGCTCGCCATGTTCGATGAGGCCTTCTCCAAGATGGACGGCAAGAACCAGCGGCAGATGATGAGCTTTTACAAAAACCTCGGCCTGCAGTTCGTGATCGCGGCGCCGTTCGAGAAGCGCGTCGCCGTGCTCGAGCACATGGACACCATCGTGGAGGTGGACCGCATCGGCGAGCAGTCCAGGGCCACTGTGGTGGAACTGAAAGAGAAGGCCAAGCGCGAGCTGATGGCCATCGATCCGGACCTGATGTCCGAAGATGAGCTCGCCACCCGTCTGGCCGCCGAGTAGCCATGGCTCGGCGTTTCACGGATGCGATCGGCCTGCTGAACGACCTGCTCAACCGCTTCGAGGCGGGGGCCGCAAGCCCGATCGCCCACCCGGACTACCCCGCTTTCCCATCAGTAGTCGCGGCGGACGCCTTCCTGAAACAGATCAGGGAAGCCGAAAGCGCCGGCGCGGTCTCCCTTGGTTGGGGGCGGGGCCCCATGAGCGACCAAGTGGCACATGTGCGGCTGGCCTCGGCGGAGATCCTATACCGATATCTCCGCCGTACCCCCGCGTCGCGCATCGCGGAGGATGCCGCTGTGCGGCTTGTCGCCGGGGCGGCGATGCACGACTCTCTGAAGAACAGCGCTTCCCAAGTCGCCGAGGTATGGGGGCGGGGGAAAACGTGGCACGGGGTTGCTTCGTCCGATGTCGAGACACTGCGCGACGCGTTCGTTCTCGCCCAGGCCATCCTGGCTAACAAACATCTTGGCGTCGACTACAAGACCTTCTCGAGACGAACGGTGGGGCACAGCAAAACGCTCGAACGGATCGAAGGCGCGGTCGTGCGGCTCCTGAGCGGCATCCTGGAGTTTCCCCCCGGCGCGCGGCCACGCGAGGCGCTCCGGGCAATCGGCCTTGAGCGCTTCGCGCCACCGCTGCTGATCGCGGGCAAGATCGACCTCGATGGAGCCGACCTCTCCGGAATCTCTCCGCTGTATCTCGGAATCACTCCCAAGGAAGCAGATCGCGTCCGCTTCCGGGAGCCGCCGGCCTACGTGCTAACGATCGAAAATTTCGCAAGCTTCAACCGGCACATCGCCGAGGCGGACCCCGGCCGATTAGGAACGACCATGTATGTCGGAGGGTACCCCTCGCTTGCCACCCAGCAGGCGCTGCGGACGATCGCAGGATTGGTATCCGAACAGACGCCGATCTTTCATTGGTCGGACATCGATCCGGACGGCACCTGGATCTTCCACACCATCGAGCGCGCCGTCGACCGGCCGATCCGTGCCCACCTCATGAGTGTCGAAGTTGCCGAGCGTTTGGGACAAGTGCCGTTCAAAAAATCCGCACCCGCTCGATGTCCACCGGACTCCGGTATCGCAGCTCTGGCAGCGTACCTGGCGAAAGATGGAGCCAAGACGCTCGAGCAGGAAGAACTCGATCCAGTCCTGCCAGAGTTTCATTAGAAAATGCGCGCGGACGCTCGTGGTTGCTGCTTTGGCTGTCTCGCTCAGGACGTCATTTGTTTCAAGCGCGACAACAGCACCGCCCGCAACTACGTGCTGCGGGCAAACCGACATCGTTTCTTCATAAAAACGCTCAACCAGCATTGGCATGCCAGTTGCTTGAAGATGGGACGAAACCACCTGTGACTATGATGCTCGTTCAGCATCCGGTTGAAGTATTGAGATGAAATATGCCCGCTTGATCGATGGCAGAGGTCCCCCGATGCGCTTTCCAAACCGGGCGCCTGCCTCGCGAACTCTGCCATCTTGGGATCGCGCTCCGGTTTGCCGGGCAGAAGCCGATTGTCTTGGGGGCTCGCAACGAATGGTGGTTCTCAGCAAGAACGCCAGCGTAAAGGCGTCCTCAGGACGATCGTTTGGCATCGGATTAGCCCATGGTTCGGGGTGGGGCATCTGCGACATGCAGAGCCTGCGCTCTTGAAGCTAGGTGTCGGCCTTGCATCGGGGCTTGCAGATGGTCAATGAGCTAATGCAGAACGATTGGGATCTTGAGAACATACTCAGGCAACAGGACGAGCTCAAGGTCAAGCTGCTTCGCGCCCAATCGGTTGTCGCCGAATGTAAGGCAGGATTGGCGGATCTGGAGCGGAGGCTTGAGTGTCGAGCGGTCTCGATCGATGAACGCCAGCGCAACTCTGCGGCAAACAATTCAATACGCAACGCACGGCCGCCTAAATCGCGAAGCCTCGATAATCCTGTTAACCCGGATGCTGCCGTGGCGTTTTCGCCTCGATGGGACCGCTGAAAGCTGCCGCCGCGCACGTTAACGGCGACAGGTTTTGGGACGGACCTGGCGAAGATCTCGAGACGCATGGTGTTGCGAACCCGGCGGGCGAACTGGACAATTAGGTGCGGCCTTGCCGATAGGCTCGGCTTTTTGGCTGATCGCGGTGCGTCCGCCAGGGATGCGCGCAGAGCAGCACCAGATAGGGGACGTATCGCCGCGTCTTTGGCTAGAGCCTCCTGTTTCGGGGCTGCTCACGTAGATGTCCTGAATCGAGTGTCAAGAGCTCTCCACTTCCAGCCAGTTCGGTCGTCTTGTCCGTCTTTAAGTCGTTGAAATTTCCGATTAGGCGTCCATGGAGGGGGCGCGAGCGGGCGCGTTCAATGACCACGATGGTCCGCTATGGCCGTTGGGCAGGCGACGTGCCGAGCGGTGCTGACCGCGGAAGCCGACCATGCCTCCGGCATCGCATGGATGATGACGGAACTCACTGACTATGTCCCGCAAGCGATCACTCCGGAACAGGGCGGGTAACGGCAGTCATCTAAAAATTCGTGAGACACCAGGAAGAGGGGATCCGGTGCGAATGCGATCCGGTGCCGGCCGTAGCCTCGTCAGCTTCTCGAAAGCTTTCCCGAATACTCACTGCCCACCGATCCTGGACGAGAGGCTGCGTGGACTCACGCGCAATTGGAGTTGCACAAATGAAATCGGGGACCGGTTGGGAGCTCAATCAGTGTGAGCAGGCTGACGTTACGAAGTTGTTGGATTTTCGTACTATCGCAAAACGCTTCATCTTTTTCGCGCATAGGCAAGGTGCTGCTGCGCGATCTCAAGTCCAGGCGTCTACTGCGTCGGATAAATGTCATCTTGTGCGCGCCAGTGACGCACGCGGCGACTCGATCAAGCCAGCGCTCAATACCAGAAAAGGCACGCGACAATGATGCGCGTGACAAAAGCACGAGCAGGTCAATGACAAAGCGTTTTCGCAACTGGGCCCTATTGTCCATACTCGCCTCCATGGTTGTCGGCCCCGCCGCAAAAGCGCAAGACCGCCGGACTATCGCCGAACCTGTTGCACCTGATACGGTCTGTGATCGCCCTGTGCCTTCCGGCAAGAACGATACAGTTAGCCTACAGGAGGCCATTGAACATTGCCCCGATGGCGCTGCAGTTTATCTCGGGCGCGGCGAGTTTCACTCAGGTCCACTCGAGATGAAATCGGGCGTGACCTTATGGGTCGGACGCGGTGCGACACTGATCGCCATCCCCGAACCTGCCGCTTACGACAAGGGCCTCGGACAATGTGGTCGCATTGCGGAAAAGGGCGACGGTTGCCGGCCATTCATCAGCTTTTCTAAAACGCGCGGCGGCGGTATCTACGGAGAGGGCATCATCGATGGTCAGGGCGGCGCGCTGATCGGCGGCGGCGCGGAAACCTGGTGGCAGCTAGCCCGCCGCGCCCAAGCCCAGGGCGGCAATCAGAACGCCCCACGCTTGATCCAGGTCGATCATGCGCAGGATATCACGTTCTCTGGTGTCACCTTGCGCAACGCTGCCAATTTTCATGTCGCGATGAACCGGGTTGAAGGTGCCACGTTTTGGGCCCTCACGATCGATTCGCCGGCGGATGCCCGCAACACCGATGGCATCGATCTTGGCGCCAGTCAGGATGTGACCATCACCCACAGCTGGATCCGTACGGGTGACGACAACGTCGCAATCAAGGCCGGCGACAATGGTTCAAGCAGCCATATCTCGATCATTGATAATTATTTCGGCTGGGGGCATGGCATGTCGATCGGCAGCGAGGTGAATTCCGGGGCCAGAGACATATTGGTGCGTAATCTGACACTGGATGGTACGACGTCGGGCCTGCGCATCAAGAGCGATGTTGGTCGAGGCGGTCTGGTCGAGAACGTGACTTATGAGTACGTGTGCCTGAGGGGCAACCGGTGGCCGCTGGCTTTCGATGCAAAATATGATCCGCGCGCTCAAGGCACGAGGATTCCGGTCTATCGGCAAATCGTTCTCCGTCATGTGCATGGCGACACTGGTGTGCTGCTGATGCGCGGCATAGACGAGCGGCATGCCCTGGACGTGACACTCGAAGATGTTCGATTTGCCAATTCCGCGACTTGGCAACTTGAACATGCGAACGTCAGCGCAAATCACTCTGACGTATGGCCCCCGCTGCCCGGACGAGCTACACAACCGCCGCTGCGCGGATCGGAGGTATGTTCCAAGGCATTCCGCGACGGCAATCGGTAAGCACTACACGCGGCGCCGAACTCAGGTGGTGAGTTCCGCATCTGGGGCCAAGATTACTGGTGTTGACGAAGGTCGGGCTCATGTCCCGAGTTGGTTGCTATTGGCCGACAGTTTTGCAGGGCCGGAAATGTCAAGGTGACGCAGGTTCTGATTTGGCGATGAAAATCTTGTGTCGATGCGCGACGGCTATCCCGCTGAGAAACGAAGTGTAAGATCACATGCGAATTTTCGTTTCCTCCGCTGCACTTCTGGCGGGATGTTTCTGCATCGCCGCGGCGTACGCTCATCCACTGTTGGTGTCGCATGCCGGAAATGCAGACTATCACTCCGTGCAGCAAGCCATCGACGCATTGCCGGCGGAAGGCGGAAACGTCCGGATCGCGCCAGGCATCTATCGCGAGAAGGTTAAAATCACGAAATCCGGTGTTCATCTCGCAGGGACTGGCAACAAGCCGGAGGATACGGTCATTGTGTATGGCGACGGCGCGGTCAATGTAGGAGGAACGGCCCGTTCGGCGACGCTGGATGCCCCTAGCGATGACTTCCGGCTCGAGAATCTGACCATTCAGAACGACTATGCCCTCAATCCGGCCAATCCACCTTCGCAGGCGGTAGCGCTGTCCGTTACCGGAGATAGGGACGTCATTACGCGCGTCCGCCTGCTCGGCGCCCAGGACACGCTGTTTGCCGGCAAGGGACCAAACGGTAGAATGTCACGACAATACTTCTCGAACTGCTACATCGAAGGGCATGTCGATTTCATATTTGGCAACGCCAAGGTCTGGTTCCGGCAATGTGAATTGCACGGCATCGCCAATCAAGCGGTCATCTATACCGCTCAGAGCAAGGCAACGCCGGATGAGGACAGTGGCTATGTTTTTGATCATTGCAGGCTAAGTGCCGACCCTGCTGCGCGCTATATCGCGCTTGGCCGCCCCTGGCGCTCCTACGCCACAGTGGTCTTCCTGTCGACAAAGATAGATGCACGAGTGATTGCGGAAGGCTGGCGCGAATGGGCTCCCGGCGAGACCAACAAGTTGAGCACGAGCTATTATGCCGAATATAGATCCTTCGGCATCGGTGCTAACCCATCAGGCCGCGAGCCTCATTCCCATCAACTGAAAGATGGCGAAGCTGCGAGATGGTCGCTGAGAGTGTTCTTCGCGGGTGTCACAGATTGGCTGCCCACGAACCATCAGGTTCGAACAAAGAGCAATGTTCACGGTGAAGGGGTTCCACGGCGATCCTCGGATGAATGAGGGGAGCGAGCCTGATTGTGATGGAGAGTCTTGTACAGCAACCCAACCGCCGCCGGAGCCAAACCGACGGAAAGGGGGGCCGGCGCGACGATCTCATCTGTTCGCCGTCCACCCACATGCGCCCGCTTCAGCTCGCAGATCATCTTGTCCGTTTTGGCGGATCAGTGTCGGCAAGCTCTACGGACCGTCACGTCAGCACGTCGTCATCGCTCGGGAACGGCTGATTTGCCTGTTCAGCGCCTTGCGCAGATCTCCGGAGAGCGAAGTGGGCTGATGCTTCGCGGCTATATTCGTTCGGTCGGTGAGCGACGAAAATTCCCGTGCGCGAGGCGAGGGCGCCTATCTGCGCCCCGTCGAAAGTTGCTTCGGAACGAGAGCTCAGTCGGTCGAAAAGTTGTTGAGGAGACCAAGGCGCGCCGCGGCGAAATCATCGGTTACGGAGGCGCTGCCTCAGCCAACCAACTCGGTTGACGAGGCCGCAGACTGTTCGGCAGGTTTATTTGACTTCGGGGGCGTTCCGCGAGCTCCATCTTGGCAAGCAAGTTGTGGAGTTCAAGCATGCACCGCGTTGGCAGCTTACGATGGCCAAGCCGTCGTGCAGGTGAGGTCGTGCGCGCTCGAGCGGGGCGGTCCCGAGACTGCAAGAGAAGCCTTGCGGTCCCTCAGTCAAAGACTGAGCCCGATTGAAGTGAGCGAATCGAAGTCTGCCGGATCTTCATTGCCAACTTGGCTTGCCAGGCACCGTTACTGCTGCGAACTCAGGACGCCCTGCACATCTTCTCGAAAAAGAATGTTTGGGGTCGTTTTGATGCCTGAACGCGCTCGTCGCCACTGGGCGAGAATCTCGTCTCCGAGCGGAACGTCCCTTTCGAAGGCTTACGGCGCAATTCGCCGTTTCTCGTACGACGTGGATCTCACATACGGCATTCGAGCAACAGCTCCGGACCCGGTGGACAATTTGGTCCCTCAGAACCGCAGTCAAAGCAAAAGTGCCAACGCGCGAGAACGCCTCCGGTCTGCGTCAAGGAAAAGACGTTGTGCGTCATCAATGAACGCCTGCAATAGGACAAGCTCACTACCAAAATTGATGCCAAGGACGACAAGATGCACGTCACGTATGATCCATTGGAAACGGTAGCGGCTATGTAAGTCCCGCCGTGATGCTTGAATTCGGCGCACGATCGACCGGCGATCCATTGTTAGATCGGTCGACCAATTTCGTCAGCTCGAACACGAAACCGGCGAAGAGGTGCGATAAAATTGGAGCAACTCCGTCCGTCGTCAGGCGGGTGCCGATGCGACGCCGGTCTCGCGCGCAGCAATATCCTGATCTCGTCAGCTTCTTGAAAGGTTGCGGCTACAACAATCGAGAATCTGAAGAGCTGCAATCTCGCCGTAATCCAGGCCGTACGGATTGCTGCAGGGTCTCTACAAACATGAGGAGAGCAGGATGGATCCGGTTGACCCATTCTTCGATTCAGGAGCCTGGATGCGGGAGTACGCCGCGCTGCCGGGGCGGGCGGGTCAGCGACGGGGCGACTCAAGCGAGCAAGGCGACTTTGAGAAGCGTATGGAGGATTTGCATCTCGATCCGTCTGATCAAAGCAAGTCAACTTCACCTGATCGGCCTCCCGCAGGAGGTGGTCGAGCAGTCCGGCGGGACGATTTCGGCGGTTCGATGCGGGCGCCGCCGCACTCCACTTTTAGGGAGAGTGCGCTAGGCGACACGCGCCGGAGCGTAGACATTCCCAGCTTTCAGCTTACCGCTGCGACGCAAGTGCCGCAGTCTAGTTTGCGAGATGATCTGTTCAGCAGCGCGCGCTAAAGCTTTCCGGACGCAGAGTCTGCCGCGTCGGCCAAAAGCGGAAAAAGCCGCAGATTATGGTCACGCTTCAAGTCGGGAATCGGCAAGGCGCTTGGCCGGAGCAGCAGTGAAAATTCGTCGCGCGACGCTGGGCAATCTGACGTCTTTTCGACGAATTTACGAATTGATTATGCGAGGCACGCCGGGCCGGACGCGCGGGGTCCCTGCGGCCGATGAGGAGCTCATTAAAGATTTCCGAAACAAGGCGGCGGGTAACCTCACCGACGGCACGATCAAGAATGCGGCAACCGATTTGCGCCATTTGAGCGTGCTCCTGAGCGAGCACGGCAGGCCCTCAATTGCGGATCGAATAGCCGGGAATTGGAAAACGCGCAGCAGGACAATCCGGAGGTGGAAAACCACCAGCTGGAAGCTGAGCTCGATGAGGAGGTCGACAGGTACGCAGGCCGCCGCGGCACGCGCATCAAGGCGGCCTTGAAGAAGCTCCGTGAGGTCGGTGCCGGAAACGCCCTGGCGCCTGATCTCCGCCGACTGGCTCCTCACGGCGCGGACGCAACCCTCATCCACATGTGGGCGGCGGCGGAAAAGGCAACACGCAGGATCGAGCCGAAGACGATCGACAGGCAAGCTCGCCGCATGTCTAAGCTGAGTGAGTGGCTGCGGACCCATGATAGGCCACCGATGGCCGGCCGACTTTCCACCCCCGCGTTTGTCCGGGATCTCGAGGAGTACAGGCGCGAAACCAACGACAAGAAGATCAATGCTGATCTGGTCAAACTTGGCGGATACGAGCAAATCCTGGAGGCGAACAGGGCGCTTGGATTGAGGCCTCCTGAGGATCCGGGCCAGCCTTCTTGGGAAGCTGCTCGACAGCCGCATGCACTGCAGGGTCCTCCCGCAACGCCAGCTAGCCCGAGCGCGGGCGCCTGGGATTGGCTTGGCGAGCAGATCCACGGGCCCAACATATCGATGCCAGCGCCGCCCAGCCATTGGCAGGCCGGTTCGTCGCAGCAGCTTCCCGCAACCCCGGCGACGCCGAGCGCCGGAGCCTGGAACTGGCTTGGCGAGCAGATCCAAGGACCCGCCTCACCAGAGCCAGCGCCGCACTGGGGCGCGCAAGCTCATCCGCCGCTCGAGCTTCCTGCTACACCGGCCACCCCCAGCCAGGGAGCCTGGGCCTGGCTCGGGCAACAGATGCAAGACTCCGCATCGCCGTCGTGCGTGAGGCCTCGATCGTCAAACATCTACGGCGGTCTCGACTCCTTCGTTGATCTGGATCCACCCCACACCCCACGACTTGCGTGACGATGCGCGCTCTGCGCCAGCATCTGAATTTGCAGCCGCCTCGTCGTTCGCAGGACCGCCGGGGGCGGCTCCGGAGCTGCGGGATATAGGAGCGATCGTTGGCGCCGGCTGGCGCCACGGCTCCCAGGCGGCTTCAGTCGTGTTGATCGATGTATTGGGAAATATGCATCTGCTGCCAAACCAGTTCGGGCCAAGTCAGTTTGTGATCAATGGGGAGCGCTATTTTCGGCTACGGTGGACCAGGAGGCCGCAGGGATGTTCGCCTGATCCATCATCCCCGCGTGAGCCAGCCGGATGAACCAGGCCCGTCTCAGTCGCTCTATCGTCCCCGGCCGATCGTGCCAGCCGTGCAATCCGGTGAGGGGCCCGTTGATCTTGGGTATCTGATCCGCGGGGATGGGAGCACCGAGATCGATTCCTTCCGCCCTACCTCGTCCGCGCCCTGGAAGGCCAAGGCATCTTGCCGCGGGCGGGCCAACCAACCTATTTCGAGATCCGCGGAGTGCCTTACAGGGGTGAATTGGTGGAGAGCGAAGGCCGCCAGCGCGTACGCATTTATCCTGAACGTGGCTGAAGAGGCAGCAGGGCCTGCAATCGAGCTTTCGGCGGGGCAGCTCGCGTAAGGCGTTCTATAGCGAGGCTGTTGGCAGGCGATGGATCCGTTGCAGGGGCACGGCCTGAACCGTCCAGCCTCCTCTTTGTAGAATCTGCCAAGCGATTCTACCAATTTGGTGCGTGCCCGGACATGCTTTCTGCATCCCTGATCCTTTCACATAGTCCGCCAATTCTTGTCTTGAAAACCGCAGCTACCACAGATCGAACGCATTCCTGATCGAGGGAGCACCGGCGCCGAGCGCAGGCGATGGCCAAGCGCCAAGAACTTGGCCACCAAACGAAAGTTTGCTGACAAAGGCTTTTCCTGATGGCCGCCCAAATTCCTCGGCGGGCGCGGTATTTCGCAACCTGCATAGCTTAAGGCCTCATGCCCAGTTCAGTTATTGCGCTATGCAAAGGCCCCTCGCGCTGCGTTGCAAACACCTGGTCCGCTCGGGAGCAGAGTGCAAGTGCCCACTGGACCTGGGAAGCCGATGAAAGCGAGCTTGGTGCGATAAAAATCGCTAAGGTCAGCTTCCTCCCAGCGCTTTTCCCAAATAATCTCGAAAAGGATCAATGAGGACAGAGTGTGCGGGCGGCCGCCGGCGCTCAGGCTCACCGCCCGCAGCAAGCCAGCGTTCGATAGTCCTCACGCTCATGGCGATCTGCGGCGCGATCCCGCGCGGCGACAGACCGGTGGCGCGCAAGTCGAGGATTTCGGCATGAAGTTGCGCGACGATTGAGAGCCGCGGGCGACGGCTCGTCAGATTCTCGAAAGTTTGTTCATAGTAGGACTAGCTCAATTGATTTCATGACGAGAGGCTAATGTGGAACCGCACAATTTTGACGTAACTGCCGGGCCGCGGTACAGGTCTCGCAAGAGCATCAACCCGACCGATCCGGGCAAGACGACTTTGAGCAGCAATTAAACGAGGTGCGCGAAGCCGATAACGCGATCCCTGACGGTGGGCCACGCGGTAGGCCCTCTACCAATGTGTCTAGCTACACCAGCAGTCCCCGGCCGAGCCGATGAGTGCACTTGCCAGGAGCAACCTCTTGCCAAGCGAGGTCCTCATCAACGATGAGCGTAACACAGCTGAGTTGAGAGCAGCGAAGAGGCCAAGGGCCCTAAAAAGTCCGCAAGGCGTTGCCATTGAGCAGCAGCTGAGCGAGTTCGCCAATTCAGGCGGTGGTGGAGCAATGTCAGCAGCCTCCGCGATGCAGCCGGCTCAATCAACTGGGATTGTGGTACGGGGGCATCAGTTGGACAAGCGGCCTGTTTATCCGAGGATGCTCCCGAAATCTTGAGGCTTGAGGAGGCTCTCATCAAAGGCGGGATGGTCGCCGGTGGGGCGAAGCAACATGCAGGCGCTCTTCTTAGCTTTAGCCGTTGGCTCTTCGCAAAACGCAGACCGAGCATTGTTGCTCGGCAGGACAATAAGTCGCTGAGCAATGGCGGTGACGTATACGAGTTCGTCGGAAAGGGAAATCCCAAAATCCTCCTTGTAGCATTAGACCATCTCCGCACCTTTCGGTCGACGGGCGAAGTCATCGTACGCCAACGGAGCGGTCGCGCCCGCCCCCCGAACGTGGCCCCCATCCATCCCGAAAGCGCGGCACTGATGGAACCGACGCTCATCGGCGACGCCGCTGCACAGCACAGGGCCTCGTACGAAGCTAGCAGTCGGCGAGAGGAGCTTCGGGACGGGCAGGAGGATCAACCCGCCCCGTCGGCTTTCGTCCAAGGGCACGTCGCGATCAATCCCGAGCAGCTTCATCAGGTGGGAGCTTTTGCAAGTGCTGGATCATCTTGATCATCAACCCATTCCGTCACCAGCCTCCGTCCCTTCGGACAAGCTTCGGCGACTGGAAAAGGACTTACAGGGCGAGTTGCACCGACACCCTGCCGCGTCGTTCTCCGCCGATCCAGAAGAGTTTAGTTTCGATCTAAAGCAATTCTCTCCAGGGGAGCTTCGGCGATTGCTTGATAATCAATCCATGCCGTCCCCCGTCTCCGTCCCCTCAGAGGAGCTTCAGCGACTAGAAAAGGACTTGCAGGATGACTTGCGCCAACACCCTGCCCCGTCGTTCTCCGCCGGTCCAGAAGGGCTTAGTTTCGATCTAGAGCAATTCTCTCCAGGGGAGCTTTGGCGATTGCTCGATGATCAATCCATACCGTCGCCAGTATCCGTCGATCCAGATGACTCGGCTCTAAATTTAGGGCAGTCTGATCTTCCCCGAAAGAGTGGAGGGGTTTAAGCGGCTTTTAGCTCCATCTCGATCGGGCGATATATCGATTGCGGAATGGAGCCGGGTTCGGCTCGTAGAAGCCCTCGATGAAAGCAAAGATAATGCGCTGGGCGTCGGCGCGGTTATGGTTGCGATGACGAACCAGTGTATGGAGGAAGCTCTCCATCGGGGCATTGTCGTAGCAAACGGCCTCGCGGCTCATCAACGCGGTGATGCCGGCGCCCGCGAGACCGCCTCGTCTCATGCAATTGGGTTCTTTGGTGAAGGTTGCGGAATTCACGGGCGCGAATAAGGTCATAAGATCAGAATCGCAATCGATGCCCGCGATTCGCCCTTGCTCCATGCCTTCCGCTCGCTGGTTTCCCCCGAGCTTACGATCGTCCAGGTCCTTCCCCATGCCGATAAAGTGGTGCTCGTTGCTCGGTCGAAGGTCGCGCTCTCGTTTCTGTCACGCTTAGCCGACTTGCCGTGGTAGGGTTCGGTCCCATGCGTCACGATAACGTCGGAGCAGAACGGCGCTTGCGATGATCAGAAGAATATCAACGTAGATATCAACAGATTGAGCGCGTGTTCCGTTTGGGGCGTGTGTGTGATGATTGTCGGGTAATGAATGTATGACAGTCCGACGCTTGCATATATCCCCGGAGCGAGATGCGCGATGTATGTTCCCGTGACTGCTGTGCTATCGCGGTGCGCAAGCTGGCCTTTTGCCAGAGCAGCATCCACTGCAAGCTTACTCCAGGCCGTGTTGGTCGCCACGAGAGCAATCAGATCACTGGGCCGGCTATCAAAAGGTCCCTTTGCATAAAGACGAAGCTCGTAATACCGGCTGATCCTGTTGCGCTCAGGTGGAGCTCCCATGACGGAGAAGCCGCCGTAGATGCCGCGAGACGGCGACCCAAGGGCGTCACTCTGCCAGAGCTGCCTGTCCGCAGCGATGTAGTGAAAATTATTTCCGCTCTCCCTTTGTTGCTTGGGATCCGCCAAATTCGTGTAGCGGCTCCTGTTCAAACCAACGCCCGCCCGCAGCCACGTGTCGGGTACGCCGGGAGCAGCCTTGCTCTTGTAGCCGGCTTCTTCGACAAGAAGGATGCCTGCATTGGCCGTGCTCCATTTCAAGCCGGTGGGATTCTCGGTTATATGGGCATAGGCACCATCTGGACTGATTGAGCGCTGGACGGAGACCTTGTTGTACAAGCGAGCGTCAAAATTGTACTTCAAGTTGGCCGCTGGCGTGGGCGCGGCATTGGTGCTCATCCCAGCCTGGAACAAGGCAGACATGTTCGATCCTGTGATTCCTCCGAACAATGTGCCGGTGAATTCATTCTGGTTTCTGAGGTAGCCAAGTTTGAGTTCTAGTACCCACTTTTCTTGGAACGTGAGTCGTGATTCAAGGTCGGGATGATACCCGAAGCAAGAGAAGTCCACCTTTCGAGGAAAGATCGCAAGGTGCTTGATGCCGCGCGGCGAACAGGATGGAAGTGGAGCGTCGACCATGATGAGAGGGCTACGCCGGGCTCGTGACGCAGGGAGGGCGTAGCCCGACCGGAGTTACGAGCCCGGCGTCGGCGCGATCCACAGCGGACCGCGCCGACTGGTGATCGCGGCCGGCTGGTTATGCAAGTGGTTCTTCCGCCAAGAGGAATCACTCGCGTGCCAGGCCGACACATTACCGATCACCAAATGAGGCTCTACATGAAGTACCGTCAGACCGATAGCCCACCCGTGGCCGCCGCCAAGGCTTCGTTCAGCACCTCGACCGCTTACCGGATCGAGAAGGATCGACGCCTTCCGTCGCAGAAGAAGGCTCCCCGCGGCCGTCGCCGGCCAGATCCCTTGGCCCGCGTATTTGAGACAGATATCGCGCCGATGCTGAAGGCCGCCCCCGGTGTGCGGCCGGTCACGATCTTCGAGGAGTTGCTCCGACGCCATCCCGAGCTCGGCGCCGGCATCCGTCGCACGCTGGAGCGCCGGATCCGGGCCTGGCGGGCGATCCACGGCGAGGAGCAGGAGGTCATCTTCCGCCAGACCCACGAACCCGGTCAGCGCGGCCTGTCCGACTTCACCGACATGGGCGAATTGGGTGTCACGATCGCGGGCGTACCGCTCGACCATCGTCTCTATCACTTCCGGCTGGCCTATTCCGGGTTTGAGCACGCCCATGTCGTGCTCGGCGGTGAGAGCTTCGTCGCTCTGGCCGAAGGCCTGCAGAATGCCTTGTGGTCACTCGGTGGGGCGCCACGGGAGCATCGCACCGACAGCCTGTCGGCCGCCTTTTGCAATCTCGACCGCGACGCCAAAGACGATCTGACGCGGCGATACGAAGACCTCTGTGCCCATTACGGCATGCGGCCTTCCCGCAACAATCGTGGCATCGCCCACGAGAACGGGGCGATCGAGAGTTCGCATGGTCATCTCAAGCGAGCGATCGGCGACGCGCTGTTGCTGCGTGGCACCGCCGACTTCGACGATCTAGCTGCCTATCGTGGCTTCATCGATGAGATCGCCAGCCGCCGCAATGCCCGCAACGCCAAGCGGATCGACAGTGAACGTAGCGCACTTCAGGATCTGCCGGACCGCCGCACGTCGGACTATGAAGAGGTGATCGTCCACGTGACGTCGTCCGGCGGCTTCACCTTGCGCAAGGTGTTCTACACGGTGCCGTCGCGCTTGATCGGCCATCGGCTGCGGGTGCGCCTGTATGACGATCACCTCGACGTGTTTGTCGGCGGCACGCATCTCCTCACCTTGCCGCGCGGGCGGCCGCATCCCAATGGCAAGCACGATCAGGTCGTCGATTATCGGCACGTGATCCATTCCTTGCGGCGCAAGCCGATGGCGCTCCTCAACCTGGTCTACCGCGACCAGCTGTTCCCCCGGGAAGCTTACCGCCGAGCCTTCGACGTCTTGCGCAAACGCTTACCGGACAAGAAGGCCTGCCGGATCATGGTCGATCTCCTCGCACTCGCCCATGAGCGCGGTTGCGAGGCCGAACTCGCCAATCAGCTCACGGCTGACCTGAACGACGGCCGGCTGCCCGACCTCAACCGGCTACGTACTCACTTCGCCCCGGATCCCGCCCAGGTGCCGAACGTCGTGGTACGCCTCGCACCGCTCGCCACCTATGAATGCCTCATCGGTACCGCCGAGATCGGAGGCGCCGCATGAGCACAACCAACGTAGTCGACACCGCGCGCCTCAATCTGTTGCTCAACGAGCTGCGGCTGCCCGCCATCAAGGCGCTGTGGCCGCAATTTGCCGAGCAATCCGATATAGAAGGCTGGCCGGCGGCGCGCTTCCTCGCCACCATTGCCGAGCACGAGATCGCTGAGCGCGGCCGCCGCCGCATCGAGCGCCATCTCGTCGAGGCGCGGCTGCCTACCGGAAAGACCTTTGACAGCTTCGACTTCGAGGCCGTGCCGATGATCTCCAAGGCGCAAATGACCGCACTCGCCGCCGGCGACGGCTGGCTCGGCAAGGGCGCCAATCTGCTGCTGTTTGGTCCGCCCGGTGGAGGCAAGAGCCACTTGGCGGCAGCAATCGGCTTGGCCCTCATCGAGAACGGATGGCGCGTCCTGTTCACCCGCACCACTGATCTCGTGCAGAAGCTCCAGGTGGCTCGCCGCGAGCTCAACCTCGAGGGCGCCATCAACCGCCTCGATCGCTTCGATCTCGTCATCTTGGACGATCTTGCCTATGTCACCAAGGACCAGGCCGAGACCAGTGTGCTGTTCGAGCTCATCAGCGCACGCTACGAGCGACGCTCTTTGCTGATCACCGCCAATCAGCCCTTTGGAGAATGGAACAAGGTCTTTCCGGACCCAGCTATGACCCTCGCGGCGATCGATCGCCTTGTTCACCACGCCACCATCGTCGAGATGAACGTCGAGAGCTATCGCAGGCGGACTGCCCTCGAGCGAAAGCGTGGTCCAGGGCGGCCACCGGAGCACGCGACACAAAAAACGCTCGCTTGATTGACGCTCCGCGACAATCAAAGCAAACAAAACTCTTGCGCGCGACAATCATCGCGGCGATCATCATCGCGCCGCGACACTGACTCGCCATCCTGATCGCCGCGCTCTTCCGACCCAGATCGTCGCGCTATAGCTTGAGGCGTGCTGTCGCTCACCGGTGACGTTGCAGCGCGATTTGAAGCGGGCGCGGATAGTTCTGTTGGCGGCGGATGGGCGCAGCACCCGGTCGATCGCCAAGGAAGTTGGGGTCCAGCCGCGGATTGTCAGCCTTTGGCGGCATCGCTATGCCGACCATGGCCTTGAAGGGCTGCAAGACAAGCCGCGGCCTGGCAAGCAGCCGATCTATACGAAGACGACCGACAAGCGGATTCTGAAGCTGCTGGATAAGCCGCCACCGCAAGGGTTTGCGCGCTGGACCGGCCCCCTGCTGGCCGAGGCGCTGGGCGATGTCGATGTCCAATATGTCTGGCGGTTCCTGCGCAGCCACAAGATTGACCTGGTGGCTCGCAAGTCCTGGTGCGAGAGCAACGACCCGAACTTTACGGCCAAAGCCGCCGATGTTGTCGGCCTCTATGTCGCGCCGCCGGCGAAGGCCATTGTGCTGTGCGTGGACGAGAAGCCCTCGATCCAGGCTTTGGAGCGAGCGCAGGGTTATCTGAAGTTGCCCAATGGCCGCGCCTTAACCGGCCAAAGCCACGATTACAAGCGGCATGGCACCACAACATTGTTTGCGGCGCTCGAAGTCGCCACCGGAAAGATCATCGCGACCCATTCAAAACGCCGGCGCCGCGTCGAGTTTCTCGATTTCATGAACAGCGTCACCGCGACTTTTCCGAACCGCAAGCTTCA
Organism: Bradyrhizobium sp. USDA 327; assembly: GCF_041262065.1. Classification (NCBI taxonomy): domain Bacteria; kingdom Pseudomonadati; phylum Pseudomonadota; class Alphaproteobacteria; order Hyphomicrobiales; family Nitrobacteraceae; genus Bradyrhizobium; species Bradyrhizobium sp. USDA 327. Next base: position 448,301 of record NZ_JBGCCW010000001.1, read on the forward strand.
CGTCATCCTCGACAACCTCAACACCCATAAAAAGAACGAGGACTGGCTCAAGGCCCACCCCAACGTGCAATTTCATTTCACGCCGACAAGTGCGTCATGGCTCAATCAGGTCGAAGTATGGTTTTCCATCTTGCAGGGGCAGTCGCTCAGCGGCACCTCCTTCACGAGCCTCAAGCAGCTTCAGGAACACATCGATGCCTACGTCAACGCATACAACGACAGAGCCGAGCCCTTCGTCTGGACCAAGAAAAAGGTCCGTCAACGCCGTTTCAAAGGCCGCCGTATCACTCAGCTCTGATTCCGGGTACTAGTGTCCTGTTGAAGAAAGTCTGGTAGTAGGCGAGCGTATTGAGTCCCACCCGATCTGGCCCTGGGCGATCCCACGTCCAGTATTGCTGCTCGGCCCCTACGACAATCTGTCCGTCGGCAATGCCAAACCGGCTCAGATCGTAGGTGACGATCATGAAGTTCGCCGACGCGAAAGTCGGATTCTGGCCCATATAGAGCTGGTTTGCGATAGTGCTTCTGGCTGCATGCGGTAGCTGGTTGCTTGCAAAGGAGTTATGTGTCCACCCGATATAGCCGATGCCGACGTCCGCCAGCGCAGATCTAACGCCCCCCTTGTCCTGATCAATCGTATCTGCAGGACCAGGGATGGGGAACCACAACCCTTTTTCACGCAGATTGTCGTACCTTTGGAAGGGATCGATCGTTTTTTGCGGTCTCGTCTGAGCAGCCCTGTCCGCATTGCCGCGCTTCTCCAAAGGCACTCCGGGACCTGCTGCTCGCGCCGGGGCAGGAGGGCGGATTGCCTGACAGATCAGGTCGATCGGGAGCTTTGCGGCCCGGTCGGAAGTCTTTCCTCTTTTGCTGGCCTGATCCACAGGGTGGTTACTAGGATCAAGTCCGCTCGCGGTTTGTGCCAGTACGGGATTGCCGACCAGACAAGCCGCTAGCGAAAGTGCGATAGCAAGCCCAGATTGCTTGCCCCTTGGTCTTAAATTGAAAGAAAGTGCTGCCGTAGCCGAGTATGTCCGGGGCGAGGTCGTCGCAAGAAGGCAATCACGCATGGCGTAGTTCGGGTCCATGTCTGCCGGCCATGAATATGCGGCCTGATTGGCCCGAAGTGAGCTCGCGGCGGCGTGTGGCACGCGCCTGCTTCCACATCGTCATTGCAAGCGCAGCCAAGCAATCCAGACCCCCCCGCAGTGGCAGTCTGGATCGCTTCGTCGCCAGCGCTCCTCGCAATGACGAGCAAGCGGCATCGCGGCTGTCGTTTCGCGTCCGTGGGGGAGGGGGACGAGCCAGAACTCGATCTATCCGAACAGAGCCACTCAGGCTTCCTGAACCTCTCAGCTCGCGGCGCGAGGATGATCTGGTCCGAAACTTTGGTTGTGCGTGACGCCGGTGCGCCCAGAGCCAGCGGAGAGCGCTGGCTCGGCAAATGCTCACGAGCGCGCGGAGCGTTCTGTCCTGGCCGCCAAAGCGTTGCGAATGTCCACCTTGCTCACTGTGCGTCAGGCGAGTCTGGCGGTGGTGCGCATCTGCATCGAAGGCGGCTTTCTGGACCAAACGGCAGCCACCCGAAAGCAAGGCTAGCCGTGCAAGAGGCTTGGCTTCACGAAGCGTTTCATTGGTATCGTTGTCACCGAAACACGAGACGATCGGCGGGCTTGAAGGCCGAAGAGCTTTTGGATTTGCGCGCGCGGCAACCACACCACAACATCCAACGTGATAGCCCAGGGGACCGGAGGAATCAGCCATCGAGCAGCTTTGGCGGATATCGGCGAGCAGTTGCTTTCTGCCGTCGGCGCGGCAAAACCTGTCTTGCATCCAAAACCTTGATGTGCGCGGCGTTCGTTGGTTACGCTTGCCACGTGCCCGTCATCTCGAACAACCTGCCGGAACTGGTAGTTGATCAGGTGCAATGTTTGCCGGTCCAATCGCGCCATTGCGGCTCGGCCGATCAGCCGTGGCGCTTACGTGGCGCGTCCCAGACGAGGTTGCTGGTCTGGGCAATGCGTGAGGCGGGGCTCCATCGAACACTTGCAGGAATCAGTGGACGGTTTGCATTCGTGCCGGGGCACGGTAAAAAATCTGCAAGGTTCTTCTGAATGATGAGAGAATGCTGCGCCATCGCCGACTACGACGAGAACCATTGCTCGCTGGTGGCGCTATCATTGAGAACGCGCGCAAATTGTCGCGTTGCTCAAGAAGGAGCGTTTCATAGGAGTAGGCGCAGCCGATCGGGAAGCTCACCAAGATTGATTATTGTCGACGCTGGCAGCTCCTGGAACGCGGGAGCATCGCGAGCTATCGCGTCGACAAAATAAGCCTGCTGGAACGAGATCTTGAGCGAGGGACAATGGACTTGATTGATCAAGCGGCCGCTTCAGACTTGCGGCCGCTCTTGCACGGGCCGTCAAGACGGATTCTCCCGGTTTTGGTGCTCCCGCTTATCCTCGTCGGCTCGTGTGCTGCTAGCGCCTGGCTTTGGGCTAACCTTGAAGAGCCTGTCGAGACGCCGGAAAGCAGCGAAGTCGCTTCAACGATGAGCCTGCCACCGGAGGACAGGGCATCCTTGTCCGAGATAAAGTGGGCACAGCAGAAAAATGGTGATGAGATCGCAGAACTCAACCGCCGGATCGATGCCCAGCGGGATGTCCTCAAAGGGGTCCTGGATCAGATCACCATACTGACTTCGCGGATCGATGCGCTGCAGAGTTCAACACCTGTCCCTTCTGCTGCTTCCGAGCCTCCTTTGTCGCCAGCCCGGGCTGTTTCGAGCGCCGCCAGGAAACGCTTCGGGCGGTCCAAACCACAGGGACCTGTTTCCGTCGGAGGCGCGCCAGTGATCGCCGGACCGAAGACAGCCGAGCCTTGAGTCTGGGACGCTGCAGGCGTCGTCGAGTGTCCAACTGTGCTCGAGGAGGTGGACCGTAGCTTCGCAAAGCTGCCTCCAGCCGTAAATTTCCCGAAGCTGGTGCGGGCGCCGGCGTCTCCAGCGGCACGTCGCTGAGGCCGTCACCATCATCAAGAGCAGTCAAGGGGAGGTGGGGCAGAGCCCTTTCGGCATGATCGAGCCGTGGCCCTGAACGGCGGAATCCGCTGCGCTTCTCCTTCAAATCAGCTTCCCTTTAGTCAGCCCTCCCGGTTTGAGGCCATATCTGAAAGATCGTTGTCATGACACCGCCGCTGCATCCTCGAAATCTGGCCTGTCTGCCGGAGGTGCCTCTTCAGATCATTCCGTCGCGAAGAGCTTAAATGTTTGAGATCTGCTCACATGCGCGGCTTAGTTAATAGGGATACGGTCGAGATAGGTGTCGAATGCGGCAGCAACAGCACGAACGAGAAACCGGTGTTCCTGCTTGACCCGAATGAATCCCTCTTCAATGTCCACTATCCCGTCTTCGGCGAGCATTCCCAGCCGGTCGGCCGAATTGAGAAGAGGAATTGGATCAAATCCGTGAGCAGCACAGATCGCTGGTACGTCGGCCTGCAAATCGCACATCAGACGCTCGATAATTGCGGCGCGGAGGCGATCTTCGGGGGAGAGGCAGTAGCCTTTTGAGGTTGCCGGACGACCAGCCTGAATGTGTTGGTGATAGGAAGCGGTTGCGCTCTCGTTCTGAACGTAACCCTCACGCAGACGGCCGATGGCTGACGGACCTAAGCCGATCACGGTTTTGCAGGTATCAGCCGAATAGCCCAGGGAGTTGCGGCGAAGCTGACCGGCTTTCTGCGCCAGCGCGAGCTCGTCGTTGGGCAGGGCGAAATGGTCGAGCCCGATCTGGCGGTAGCCAGCCGAGACCAGCGTATCTGCGATAGCCGCGGCTTGCTCGGCGCGGGCGAGATTATCCGGCAGCGCCGTCTCATCGATCTGGCGCTGACGTTTCATATAGGAGGGGACGTGAGCATAGCCGAAAACTGCAAGCCGGTCTGGCCGCATGGCCAGAGCCGTCCGTGTAGAGTCCACGCAAGATCGCACCGTCTGATGCGGCAGTCCGAAGAGGAGGTCGAAATTGATGCGGCTTATCCCATGCTGGCGAAGGCTTTCGACGACAGACGCCGTCTGCACCTCGCTCTGGACGCGGTTGACCGACCTCTGAACCACCCCGTCGAAGCTTTGCACGCCGATGCTCGCGCGATTGACGCCGGCCACTTGTAATGTTTCAACCATCTCGGCCGTGAACGCACGTGGGTCGATTTCTATGGCGATGGTAGCTGATTTGCTGAACGCGAAGCAGCGTCGCAGGAGTGCCATCAAGGCGAGAAAATCGGCCGGTGCAATAGTAGTCGGCGTCCCGCCGCCGAAATGCACGTCGCTTACCGGCAGCGCGCGAGGCGCTTGCTCTGCGACCAAACGTATCTCGGCATGCAGCGTCGCCAAGTACTTGCGGATCGGTCGCTCGCTGCGAGTGAGGCTTGTAGGGAAGCCGCAATACCAACAGATAGCACGACAGAACGGAACGTGGATGTATAGCGACACGGGATCGTCGGGCGGCAGCCGCCTCAACCATGTCTCACAAGTCTTGGCACCGACGGTCGCGGAGAAATCCGGCACGGTCGGGTATATGGTGTACCAAGGCAGGCGAGCGTCGCAATACTTGTTCAGGAGAGACGTCTGCAAAGCCTAACTTTCTCATGGTCGAGCGGCATAAAGCTGACCGATGCCCACTGTTATGTCTTTGCGTTATGTCAAACGCGTCTAACGGTTCCTGAGATCTGGCCTGCTCTCGACGTCACGGCCAAACGCAGCGTTGGGGTTCATGCCTGGAAGTGAGCGCCGCTCGTCCGCAATTATTCGGACGTTTATGGTGGCATATGAATTTCTACGAGGACGCTCGAATTAGCGCGGTGTACCGCGACTAGCCGTGCGCAGTATCAATCGCTCATCGGGCAGCGTCGTTTCCGCATTCCCCCTGGCGTGCTGCCTTTTTGCGACGGAAACAGGGATCTTAAAACCTCAGCAGGGCAGCTGAGCTTGTTGCTGGACTTCCGAGGAAAGGCCGACGTGGTTGCTCCGCAATCGACGGATGCCTCCCGTTCAAGGCCGGAGCGTCACGGAGATAAGTGACTTGCTAGAGCAGAGCGCGATGTGCGATGTGCGATTGCAGCACGTGACGCTGCGTGCGATTCAAGTCTTTTGTAGCAGCTCACGAAAAACTTTTTTGGTTTCCAGCATAAAATCAATGAGCCTCAATTCCGCCACGCTGCTTGTCTCATTGCCGCAAGCATCATCACGGATGTACTGATGATGTTGGGGTGGCCCCGGCGCACTTCACGCCCCCGGCAAAGTGCGTCGGGACGCCTTGGTTCGCCGGCGTCTCGTTCAGATCCAAATACATGTCACTAACTCACAACGAGTTGGACGTCGTGCTGATGGCAAACGCGAGCTCGGAACGATTTTCTGTACTTTCTATTCTGCTTCATCGGTTGAGGCGTTTTGTTTCTGATAACGCCGTTGCAGCTGTTGATCGGCCAGATCGCATATCTATGCAGCGAGTCTTCATTGGCGTCGCATCAATGCGATGGACCTCCAGATTCGGTTCCACATAAGTCGCCTGGTGAGGCGTCGATCATCCCGTCACAAAACATTCCTACGCTGCGAGCTGGAGGCCATGTATGCAGGAGCCGGGGTGTAAGGTTGTGCCTCATGATTACAGAAAATGGGATTCGCATCCTGGCGTTCCAGTCCATTCACACTGGATCGATAAAGTGTCTGTTTCGAAAACCAATCGAGCGTGGACATCATCTTCGTAATATTCTCCATGAGGACGCAGCCCACACGCGCGCGAGAAAGGAGATTGCGCGGCCTTGCAGAAATACTATATTGAGAGTTCATCGCCCTATCGCTCCTAACCAAGTCGAATGCGCACCCTGGCGCGGTCCTCAGGGTAGTGAGAGCTTGCCGGATCGCCATCGATCAGGTGCTCTTCGTCCGGCACGCTTGATTGAAGCGTCGCGCCAGGCCATAGCCGAGATCGGCGTACGCCTCGTTTGCTCGCCCGGCCTGCCCGACGTTGATCCTGCAGGTCGATTGGAAGCGCGAATCGGATGCGATCTAGTACTGACCGTCCGCCTCAGGACGATGCGGAGCGCGCTCGGATCCGCCTCACCCTCGCTCGACCCTACGGCTTTTCGCGATCGTGTTGGCGGCTTTCAGTGTTGGGCAAGGCGCTCGGACCAGGCTTGAGCCGCGGCTCGCAGAAACCTTGTACTTCGATCTGACCGCGCTGGGATCGCCCGCATGAAAGATGCGCGTTTCCACTTTAAGCGCGAACCAATTGAATGCCGGCAACGAGCAGAACGGCCGCCAGTATGAATCTGATGGCTGTCTGGCTCAACCATTTCAGGCCGATTACTGCTCCAGCGACCGCCCCCGCCAGCGTGAAGATAGCGTATAGAGCCAAATCCGGAGAGGGAAATTGCCCGGTGAAAAGAGCTCCGACGAAGCCGACTGTGGAATTGGCCAGGATAAAAGGGGGTGATAGCGCGACGGTCTGCCTCGGTGATGCCCAATTCAGTGCGATGAGCGTCGGGGCGAGGAACACACCGCCGCCCACCCCAGTCAGGCCAGAAACGAGGCCAAGGACCGCGCCAATGCTCACGCTTTCCCGGAGCGGAATTTCGCCGACGCGATCGACAGCTCGTCCCCGCTGCATGATCATCACTGCGCTCGCCAGAAGAAGAACGAGTCCGGTTAGTGTTTTGTACATGTGCTCCTCGAGCACAATCAAGCCACCGGCAAGCGACGCTGGCATTGACGAAAAGAGAAGAGGGCGCAGGATTGTCCAGTCAACGACCTTGTTGCGGTTGAACAGCCAAGTAGAATAAGCCGCGACGACAATGTTGAGACCAAGCGCCGTGGGGCGCGTCTCTGTCGATGACATACCAAAAAAAGCCATTAGCGAGAGGAATGCAGTCCCGCCAGCCTGGCCAACGCTCGCATATAGCAGGGAGATGATCGCGAAGAGCAGGGAAGTCATGCTTCACATATCTTGGCGACGATCTTCGCCCGTTTTATTAGCAAGCCCATCATGATTCGTGCATCTGGTGCGGCCTAATTGTATTTCCGCTCGGGGCGGATCTAAGCGGTTCGCCGGAATCGTGCGGCCGGAGGTGTAGTCAGTTCAAGTTCCTTAGCGAGTGCCATGTGTGGACCCTCCCATCAATTGCCGAGGTTGGTAGTTGACTGGGCCCCAATAGGGGGCGTTTGAGGCCCTGAGAGGACGGCACTCGAGGGGGCGGCCGAGGTGAGCTGCCGAGGTGAGCTGCATTTGTTGCTGTAGCTTACCCCGTGCCGCAGCTCGCAATGGTACTGTCGCCTTCCCTCCCCATGTCATGAATGCTTCGAGGCACCTACCTCGCAACCAACCGTCCGCATTCGAAGTCCTTTTGCGACGATTGATTTTGGCGAAATCAACAGTTGGTATGGCACTTGCTAATCCGATCCGGGGGCCTCTCCTTCTGGAATGCGCATGCAAAGTGTCTTCCGCATCAAACAGGTTTCGCGACTGCGCCTATCGCTTGTTGCGTTTTTGACGTGGCCCATTTCTGTCCGTTCGGTTCGTTTGTACCGGGCCTGCCGGACGGGCCCGATGAAATGCCGGACAACGATGCGGGGAGTATGGCGTCTGCATCGGATCTTCCGTTCAGCTCATCGATCGCGTCACCGACGCTGTCACACGCCGAGAATCAGCGACAGGTTAGCGATGGATGATTCGCAAGATTGGGAAAAAAGATGACACTTCTGTTGTCTTCATCTCAAAGCAGGGAATTGGTACTGACAAGACGCAGATCGAGTCTCGCACTGAAAGGTGCGTGCTCTACCTTACGTGTAGTTCAGAGCCCAAGATCTCCTCGTGCTCGCCCGAGAGACAAAGCGAAGCACCGTTCGGACGCGACTGCGTTTTCTCGCCATGCAAGCTAAACCGACCCAAGCATCTAGCCGTGCGTGCGCTCGGTTCTTGTCGCCAGCACAGTCCCGGGGCCCTCGGCCCTTCTATCACTGCCGGCATGAGTAAGATGGAGCATCCTTGTGTTCGCATGGAGTCGATCCGCACGGACGACAGGCGATGATCTCCGAGTTCGCCAGCTCGCCATCAGCGAGCACTTTGTCGATCGCCTCGGAGCAAGGATGATGACGCTATTCGGTTGTTTGACGATGCGATCATCCTGGCGCAGTCGCCGGCAGAGCAACGAATGCGGCCAATGGCGTCAGAGAAGGAAAATCGTTATGGGAAATTGGGATGATCCTGGAAATCAGCGAGAATGCAGTCAATTTTCATGTCAAGAATACGATGGGAAAGCTGGGTGCGACCAGCCGGATTCAAGCAGTCGCGATAGCTATTCGCCTCGATGTTCTTTGAATTCAATTGAGGAACGACCGCCAACTGTCACATCTTTGGCTTCCAGCTTCTGGCAAGTTGAGCACGGTGCTTTCGGTGAACTCGCAGATATAACCCTCCTTTGGGCAAGTCTGCATCTCGCGCTGGGTGAGGTTCTGGGGCTTCGTAAGGTCGGTAAGATGTGGAATCGGCCGATCTAATGCTCACTGGTCGGAGCATGGCTCTCTCCACCAGCGGGTGATTCTTTGCTCAGATGAGCCCGCACCGCTTGCTCGGGACGTCGGACAGGGGTCTAGGGAGAGGAACAGCTGAGGAAAGAACCCGACCGCGGGCCGGGGTCCCGATTCATCCAAACGCGTGGAGATCTTTATCTGGCGAACGGCCAGCCAAACTTGTAGTTGAGCCGTGCCGTGATGAGATCGACGTCCTGGTGCGCGCGATCCGCGCCAAGGGCCGCTGGGAAGCTTATGTTGCTGCGCTGCATGAACAAGTGGTTATACTCGACGCCCGCTGACCAGTTCGGCGTGAGGCTGACTTCGGCACCGGCGCCCAGCACGCCACCCCAACGCACATCATTGTTTTTGCCAAGCTCGGTGCCGGTTGCCACCGAGTTGACGTAATAGGTGTTGCTGGTCACCGCAGCACCGCCCTTGCCATAAAGGAGCACAGCATTGAACGCGTATCCGATATGGCCCGTGAGTAGGCCGAATGCATCTGTCGTGGTGCCAACGGTGTCTGTCGGGAAGGCGGTGCTGACATTGGAGCCGCGGAAGTCGGCCCAGTTGCCCTGGCCTTCGAGGCCGTACACCATGTTGAAGATTTGCCAACGATAGCCGATCTGGCCGCCAACGGTACCGCCAGTCGAATTATGGCAGCCCTCGGAAGTGATGCCATTGAAATCCCAGCAATTGTGGCTCGTTCCCCAGCCACCGTTTGCGCCCATATAGTAGCCGGACCAATCGATAATCGGGGCCGCGACCGGCAGCGGTGCCGCCTTGACCTTGACGGGCTGCCCGGCCAGATCCGTGCCGAATGAGGGGGCGGCCGCACAGAGTGCGCCGATGCATGCAGTCAGAATAAGAATCTTTTTCATTCGCGTGTTGTTTCCTTTAGGTGCCCCAGGCACCGTGCCGTTTAACAACATGAACGCGAATTGCTGTAACTGGCGCACAACATGTCTTGGAAAGAAACGTGCCCAATCGCCCGCGGCGTCAGATTGCGGAGCTCGCGGTTTCCGCTGCTTTGCTTCTACCGAGACGCTGTGGCTCGGCAGTGGTCGCCTCGCGCGGATCATCCTCTTTGAAAATGATCGTTCATGATCACCTGCGACGCGGAGCAAAGCCAAAAGGTGTTCGGCTCCTTCCGTCGCTAAGCTGCGGCAACGCCCAGCCGCACTTACAGTACTGGATCGATGGCACGCCTCAGGCGCTTAAGGTCATTCTTCCGGCAACACGGACGTGCTATCGCTTGCAATCGCGAGCAACGCGATGCCGATCGATTGCAGGCTCGATCGCTTTGGCTCTGGAACGACCACAAGTCTAGCTCGATGGTCCGTCAACTTCGACCTTGATTGATGGGTCGGGAAGCCCACTGCGTGCTAGACAGTGCTCTTGCTTGAAGTTGCGCAAGATCGTGCCGAGCTCAAGGTCACCGTGGTCGGTTTCCTGGCGCGAGCGAATACCAGCGCGGCCGCCCCGTCTCGCCGCCGTCTGGGCCTGGTGTTCAGCTTCCTGGTCTCGGCCGCCAGAGGAGCTGCAGAGGCAACAGCTTTCTCGAGCGCTCTCGTTTCAGCGGGGCCGCACATGATTAGAGAAAAGTCTGCTCGACCACGCACTGGCCCGAATTTTCCACCGTATGAGGCGCCCTAAATGCCTTAACGGCGCCGGATGCTCTCGCCGCAATAGGCACAAGCGAGTCATTGCCCGGTCGACGGTGCCAGTTCAGCCCGCAAGTTGCGTATCGCCTCGTTGGCCAGATTCAAAGCATTCCGTTCGCCGTTTCTTATCGAGCACTCGAGGTAAGTGCGCAATCGGCTATGAAGGACGGCCTTCAGATTATGTGCCAGCAGCGGATCCTTCTCGACAAAGCTCCAAGCCTTGTCAAATGCGACGCTCACAACGGCATCTGGCACCTGCACCTGCTCGGAAAAGATCTGATCCATCTCTAACGCTCCTCGACATCCTGATACAAGGAAGTACCTTCTCAAAAGCAACCGGATTGTGTTGCGTGTCTCAGCACGAAAGACATCTGCTCTTCAACCTCTTCCACGCTACTCCCGGGACTTCAGGAGAGGATATAGATGCTTGTTGAAGCTGCGATGACCGAACGCCGTAATGCCCGCGCAATTCGAAGAAATTCTGAAAAGAGTGAAGCGAGTACGAGTTGTCGTGCCCTTCATTGCCGTCGTGGGCCTCTTGGTCGGTCACCAAATTGTGGCTTTTCCTTCATTCGGAAGATCGGCCCCCACGGGTTGCGGTTAAAGCCCAGCATGATGAAAAAGGCCGCCTACTCTTTTCCCACTCTCAAGAAGCGTTCAAACCGCAATGGCGCTTGTGACGTCGGATTTGGGGTGATGTAGCCTGTTCCGGATGAGACTTGTCTGCTTTGCGACAAGTCTCGACGCCTATTGCCGTGTGATATTCACCTGCGCGTGGCTTTCTGCTCCGGCCGTGGTGTTTGTTACCGGTCAGGCGCCTAAGAGAGGGAACGAGATGCAAGGGCAATTGCACTTTCCCCACGGCGGATTCTTAGTCGTTTGGCAAAGAAGGGCCGGGCGCCGTCGGTGTGGGTTCAATACGGAGTTGCGTAGGAAAGCCGGCGCAGCGTGGGATCGGCGGCGCGCTTCCGAGCTTTGGATACTTGCAGCTCGTGAAAGGCGTCGAGGGACAGCAAGGCCCAGCTAGATCGAATGCGTCGCCGGCGGCGTGAGATAGAGCAAGCCTGATTTCGAAAGTGGTGGCGAAAGCGGCGCGCTTACGGACGGTGAGCCCATAAACAGCAAATGTCGATCCCTGGTGTGTGCGGCCTAAGTGTAACTGTCAGCCCAGCCATAAACGTCCGCTCAACGCCATCAATCTCCAAAAAGCGCAAATGAAATCTCAGTCCGCTGCCGCACGTGAAAGAATGAGCTTGGCGATCGTCAATCGATTGGCGGAAGTCCGCAGCGCGGCCGGTAATGCCGCCACAGTCTGATCAAAAAGGCGTCCCAGAATCTGAAGGTCCTCGGGGTGGTAAACGCCACGGTCTTGCGACAATCGCATTCGTCCGTGGCCGGTTCTTGTATCGCCAAGCTGGCCGAGCTCCAGTTCCGCGGTGATCATTTGGCCTATGAGGGCATTAAGTAATCGGATCGCTTCCAGCTCGTTGCCTTCTTCGCGCATGAGCCCAGCCACGATGTCGAGTTGCAGGTCGACGCGATCCTCGAGGTTTTGTATGCGTGAATTGGAAGGGTCAAGTTCCACGGTATTTCTCCAAAGTGGTGAAATGCAAGACAGGCGGAGTAGAGGTATCGTTTCCCGTTCGCCAAACGGCGGACGCTTCGCTGGACAAATGACTGCTGCACAGGAGGCGCTTCCGGTCCCCTGGAAGAGGGGGCACATATGTGCCGCGAAAGGATTGCAAAAGTGCAATGAGCGTCTAGGGAAAAACGAAAAGCGTTGCCGATGGCGCGGGATTTGAATGGATTCTCGAGCCGCCCAGTGCGTTCGGCAACAGCGGTGACTCTGTTCGGGGCCACACAGCTGATTGTACTGCTCTGCTTGGAGCCGCGGCAACAGCGCCGGACTGTTGAGGCGACCCGCCTGGTCAGAGCGAAAGGTCCAGCCCGCACCCCTGCGAAGGCCAACTCACCTGCCCGAGTTCTACGCTGCGGAGGCATTTACCATCGCCGAGTGTGCGTGATAGCTGTCTTCTTAGAGCAATCAAGTATCATGCCCAAAGGGGCAGGCAACGTCGTGTAGATTGCGCGCCAACTGCGACTGGTCACCGCACTGCATTCGTGCCCCCACGTGTCTTGCCGTCAAACATTGCTCGAAGCAGCCAAGAAGCACGTGATTTGCTCTGCGACCAAGTGATCCATTATCACGCGACATTCGTGAACACTGCCTTCCGTAAGCCGGCGATCGACTTATGCGGTGTTTGGCTTCAATTAGTAAAATAGAAAGTGTTGATGGGATGCATCCAGTTCGTTGATAGCGCAGGCGAGCAATCTCACCGCCTTCATCGGAGCCGGTTGATTGGTTCTCCTGCTATCCGGGCTAGGAAGCATAGGGAATGCCCGGGCAGGCGGCTGAGCCGCTGATGACCCGCCATGCTTGAGAGCGCACGAAGTAGCGGAACGAGTAGCGTTGACTTGGACGCCAAAACCTTGGTGCCCCCGCGGCCAAGAGAGACATGCATCCCGGCGCCGGCTATCCACCAGCTCTCGCTACCCGTATACTCGGCTATAGTCTAGGTAGTGGGCCTGATTGCTTCGTGCCGTCCCGCTGTCTCTTCCATTCGTGGATCTGAGATTGCGCGATATAATCCAGGCTAGAGAATGCGTAGATGCTGGTCGGGCACGAATCTGACAGAAGGCGAACGCCTCCAACAAAATCCGTGCTTGTCCATAAAGAATCGTTAGCTTCGCTTTCCTAGTCCTCAACCTTCGATCACTGGCTGCATAAGGGGCATGCCTTCAAACCTAGCAGAACGGTAAATGGCCGCCTCCGAGGCCAGTGCTGCAGACGGGATCAGACAAGGGGGCTGCTATTTGTCTATCATCGGGCGTAGCACCTTCGGCAGGGCGGCGCTCGGTAGCTCTGCGAGCGCCGCAGCGAGCGCGAAAAACGCTGCAAAAGCAGCGAATATAAAAGCGCTAGCGAGCATTGCTGCGACAACGTTCTGAGGGCGTCTCATCATTCGAGATACTTCGCGTGGGGAATGCTGCGTTGCATGAAAATCAGTACTTCTTGACACGCTCGACATGACCGTCGCGCCAGCGATAAACCAAAAATCCAGAAGCCGAGTTGTCCCTCCTTTTGTCGAACCGGTCGATCGGTCGGGAACGAAGCGCGCTGGCGACCCGGTCAGCATTGAAGGAGCCGCTCCGGTTCACCGCCTCTGCCCAGGCTTGCACAGCGGCACAAGCGTATAGCGTGTAGCCTTCACCGGGCAGCCCGGAAGCTTTGAGTCCGGCGACCGCACTGGCAGCATTGGCGTTCCCAGCGGGGTTGGGCATGAAGGTAAACAATGTGCCATTCCCAGCGCTGCCGGTAATGGCCCAGAATTCGGAGGTCATCAGCGGATCGTTCGCCATGACCGTGAGGTCTGCTTTTGCTTCTGCTGCCTGGCGTACCAACAATCCGACTTCGGTGTGGTAGCCGCCGATATAGGCGACGCGCAGCCGGTCCTTCTCCATTCTTGAGAGCAAGGCTCTGAAGCCCCTTTCACCGGCAACATAGCTTTGCCGGCTCACCTGCCGTCCCAATCGATGAAGCCGGGCTTCAACCACGTCGACAATCCCCCTGCCAGCAGTCCTCTTGTCGTCCAGCACCGCGATTTTCTCGAGGCGATAATTCGTGTGAATGTACTCGGCGGCAACGGCTCCCTGTTGGTCGTCGGGCCGCAGATCCGAAAGACAGTCTCAAGGCCGTGCTCTGTTAGTTGAGGAGTTGACGAGCCTGGTAACACCTGGACGATGCCAGCTTCGCGTAGATGTCGGAGGCCGGGATCGACGAAGAGGAACAAAAATGGCCAACCACCAACAGGATCCGCTCTGTCGTGAGCTTATTCGCGACTGCGACAGCTTGCCTAGGGTCGCAGGCGTCGTCAGCGACGCTCAATATAGTTTTGGCATTATCGGGAAGCTGGCCTGAGGCGTTCAGGACCTCGACCGCCGCAGCCGCACCATCGCGCATTTGCGCGCCGAATGCAGCGCTGCTTCCGGTCATTGGGCCAGCCACGGCGATCTTTATTTCAGAGCCGCGCGCAGACGGAGCGACGAGAGCGCAGAAGAGAAGCGCCGCAGGCGCAAGAGAGGCATGCCGCTTATTTACCATTGTAGAGCTTCCAATGCTCACCTGAAGTGAACCGCAACTGGTTGTAGTCAACCACGCCTGTAGACAGGCGTTGCTTGCTGGGCAAACCTGCGTTGGCCGGGCGAGCCGCCAACTACGGTAAGATCTACAACTTGACGTTACGTGCGGATCAAGCCCTTTTGGGAAGAGCGATGGAGGCGTCAGGGACGCGGATCGACCGGCGGTGACAATCCTTCCGTTTGATTCCGTAAAACTCCAAGCCGCGTCGGAGAGCGGCCGGTTCACCTAGCGTTTCTTAGCTTGCCCTAACCGGCGTGTGGAACCCGCCATGAATGCGTCAGTAAGGCTGATCCTCCAATCCGCCAAGGGCAAGATCGAGATATTGCATTAGACAGGGATCCCAACCAGCCAGACTGCGGGGCGCGCTTAATCGTGCAAGTACCTTCAGGATCATCGAAACACGTGAATCGTCGCCGGCGATTTCGCTGATCAGCAAGCGTGCTGCAACCGCGACAGCCTTTGCGCGCTCTCCGCAAGGGTGCTCGCCCCCATCCATGCAGTCGCGAAGATCATCACGGATTCGCCGCCAGCGGTCCTCTCGCTCCGCAGCTAAATTGCAGGTGCACCGGGACGTCTGACTCCGCGTCTCGGCGCGCGACATGGCGTTCAGGGTGGCAGGCAGCTCATCCACACTTACCTGCGCCTCGCTGTCGATGGTCATGTTGCGCAAACGGTCGCGCAACAGAGTTGTGCGCGCGACTTGGACTTCTATGCGCTCTAGATGCTTGCGCAGCAAGTCCGTGAGTGAGGTCGTCCCCTCCATAGCTTTACGGATCTCCACGAGCGAGAAGCCAAGCTCACGCAGCGCGCGAATCTGATGAACCCGTTGCCCGCTTTCGCGGTCATACATCCGGTGACCGCCCTCAGTGCGCTCTGTCGCTGCTAGCAGTCCAGTGTGCTCATAATGGTGCAGCGTGCGCACCGTTACTCCGGTCGCCTCTGCAAGTTCGCCAATGCGCCATCGACGCCGTCTTGGTGTAGCTCTGTTCATGTTGTTCAATTTCAAAGCCTACAACCTGACGTCACGTATGATTCAAGCGGATTTCTAAGCTCCAGTTGAATCGCCTTTAATTCATGCGCGCGAGTGGTGACTATCCTTAGAATGGCGGCTGATCAACCCTCAGGAGAAAGGGTGATCAACAAGTTCGCCAGGCGTGCCAGTTCAGCCTCGCCAGCCGCCGTACGCTCCAGGATAAGTTTGGCGATTGCTGCGCAGTTTTCTGGACTCCGCATCGACGGAGGTAGCGCGTCGACGGCGCCGTCATAAAGCCGTCCGAGGGCGAGATAGCTCTTCTGGATCGAACACCCCGCTGCAAAGCTTCAACGTTCAGCTCCTTGTTTGAAATTGAGTCAAGCGCAGCGCACGTCGTCAAGACGTTTGGCTGCGGTAGGGCCAAAAGAAGTCATACCTGCGGCGCAAAGCGATGAGGATGTGATGTGCTGCTGTGTGATGCGTTCAGGCCACACGCGTTCGCGATGCAGCTTCGACGGCACGGCAAGTCCGACGATCTCTATGCTCACAATGAACGGTGGTAGGAATCCGAATAAGCTGATCATCTCCGTTCATCGGGAGCAACTACCGACCCAGGGAGTTGACGGCAAGAGCTCCGTGCCTGGCCTACCTTCTTGAGAGAGCTGCGCCCTGCCGCGGCCGTTGCAACGTAAACGCCTAGCTTCAGTGCGAAGGCATTGCTCCGTCGCTCGCCGGCCCCGTTCCGTTCCCGTCCCTAAAAGCATCAAGTCGGCAGTCTGCCGTTTCTCGCCCCCGAGGCGGAGGTGCGAAGAGCGAAAGCGCCTCTTGCCTGCCGCAAGGATCCTTTCCCCCGGCAATAAGAGCAAGCCAGGCGAGCAGGAATTGTGTGTTGAGACAAGTGTTGGAATGTGAGGTTCGTAGACTTCGCGAATGTGCTTACGGCAACGGTGAGACGGATCGCACGAAATGTCCCGGGGGCTCCGCGTCTTCCGGGCTGCTGGTCACACGGAGCTCTTGTGTAGTTGCCATGCGGGTGGCCTCCTGAAACAAAATGTCCCTCATCCACAGACTTCCCGGGTCGCTGTTGTGAAGTGAGGGCCATTGGACCGCCTCGGTGAAGGCGGGGAATGGATGCGGAAGCTCAACGATCCGAAGGGGCATCGTTCTTTGGAAATGCCTCACGAGCCCTAATGGCATCGTGCCTATGCGGTTCGTCCCAACTATGAGAGGCGGGATCATGCTGAAGCTCTGCACGAGGATGTCGATGCGCCGCGTGGGTCCGAGATCAGTCAAAAAGGAATGCTCAACTGGGCGTCCGGGGCGCACCTCCGTGCTTAACTGCAACGTGACCCATCGACATATATCGATCGAATGTAAGCCGGGGTTGTAATTCCCTATTGGTGCAGCAGCCTACGCAGACGAGTCGCTCCTCGAATAGGGCCGCTCTGGGGTGCGTGCTGGACATGAAAAAATCTGGCCGGATAACAAAATCGACTTCACCGCGGCGGAGGAGCAGCTCGTGTTCATCGGTCGGCGCAGCCAATTCGAAGCTGACGGCGGGGGCTTCTCGCGTGACGCGTGCTACGACATTTCGGAAGAGCACAACTGTTACGAAGTCAGAAAGGACGATCCTGAATCGGCGGTTCAATCGAGCTGGGTCGAACGGATGTCGGGCCATAATCGAGAGTTCAATGTGCATCAGAGCCTCGCGCACAGGAGCCGCGAGCCCTTCCGCGCGTGAGCTCAAGACAAGTTCGCGCCCCCTCATTCCAAACAGTTCATCACGGAAATGCTTGCGCAGCCGGGCAACGGCTGCGCTCATTGCCGGCTGACTAAGATTGATCTTGCGTGCGGCTGACGAGAGGTTGCGCTCAGTTATTAGAGCATCCAGCGCGACCAGAAGATTTAGATCCAGACCTTTGAAACGCATCTCTTCCTATCCGGCACAAACGTCGTTGCTGCGCAATAGCGTGCGGTGGCGCCAGCGCCTGGAGCAATCGTCTTGGCCCGCCCCAATGGACATCGGCTCATTCCTGCGCCCGGGAAAGGAAGCTTGCGAGATGACCGCAACAATGGAGAGCAGGCGGAAAGCCGATCGGCAGCGGCGGGAAAGCGTCGGGAGCTCCAAGCTAATTGGTCTTGCCGGTTCCGGCCGGCCACGCAGCAGGGTCGTTCAGTCCGCTGATGGCAGATCAGCCCAGTGTTCGTCAGCGTGCCAAAGCGCGGTGTCGACAGCTGGGTCGTGCAGCGCTTGTCACGAGAGCAACCTACAACCTGACGCAATGTGCGGTTCAAGACATTTTAGTGATAGAGCCAAACATTTGCACGGCAGGCATATTCTTCTGCGATGGTTGCCGGACGTAGCCTGAATGCGTCGTGAGCGCATCAAACCGCACCTTCGAGGTCACCACGCGCACAACTGGAAAAGGCTTCGCGACCGATCGTCGCATTGCGCGTCTGTGGCTCCTTCTCACCTCCATACCCTGGAGAGACGAAAGAAAACGGGGCACGTCGAAGGTTCTACAGTGTGCCGGGGATGTTCAGAGCGCAGCTTAAGGTAAGCCTAACAGCGCCTGCGAGTTGGAGGCTCCTGGTCCCCAGATGCCATGTTGGATGCTTCCTCGAGCAATATCCGACGCATCCAGATGCTCGCGGGGTCGGTATTGTGGAATGAGGGCCACTGCAGGGCCTCTGTGAATGTGGGCAGGGGGAGGGGCGGTTGGATGATCCGCAACGGCATCCGCTTTTCGAAGTGCCTGGCCAGTCGTAAGGGCATCGTGCCGATACGGCTCGTGTCTAGCAACAGGGGCGGAATCAGGCTAAAGCCCTGCACGACGACCTCAATTCGTCTCCTCAGGCCGTGCTCAAGCAAAAACCATTCTTCGAGGTTCGGTCTCAGTGCGCGTCCGAACTTGGCAGTAACGTGCCCCATCGAGATGTATTGTTCGAACGTAAGCTGCCGGGATAGCTGCTTGTTCGCGCGGCATCCGACGCATACGAGGCTCTCGTCGAACAGCGTCGCCTTAGGGTGCGCGCTCGACATGAAAAGTTCCGGCAGAATGAGAAAGTCGACCTCGCCCCGCCGCAGCAGCTCATCCGGTTCATCAGAAAATGGCAGCAGTTCGAAGCGCACCGCGGGGGCTTCTTGCGCCATGCGGTCCACAATTCTGCGGAAAAAAACGATCGTCATGAAATCTGAGAGAATGACCCTGAAGCGTCGGCTCGATTGAGCAGGGTCGAGCGCGTCCCGCGATATGATTGAGAGTTGGATGTGCAGCAGGGCCTCGCGAACCGGACCTGCAAGCGCTTCCGCGCCAGGTGTCGGGACGAGTTCGCGACCTCTCATAGTAAAGAGTTCATCGCGGAAATAGGTGCGCAGCCGTGCGATCGCAGCGCTCATAGCAGGCTGGCTCAGATTGATTTTGCGAGCCGCCGCTGTGAGGTTGCGCGCCGTCATCACGGCGTCGAGCGCAACGAGAAGATTTAGATCAAGTCCCTTGAACCGCATGTGATGAGTCTATCCATCGTGTGGATGTGTTCTATCGAAACAATCGATTTTACCAAACTGGGGGAGGTTGGATAGCAAACTGAAGTTTGGAAAAAGCAATTAGACGCGCCACGATGGTTTCCGGTCGTTCACGTGAGCTAAGAGAAGAGCTCCCAGACGTGGGAGCGCACCATGGGCGCGCGTTGTTGTTTCTCCTTAAGCGTGGCCGTTCGAACGCCAAGCGCGTCCCGATAAACGTTGGTATGCGGATATCATCCGTTTCCATATTTCAGGTTTACCCGCGTACAATTGAGGGCGCGTTCAGCCTCATTCTAGTGTCGAAGAATAGAGGCAGACGCAGGTTGCGGATGCCAAGAATTCCAGGCGCCGTTCCAAATGGCTCGCCTGTCCAGTGCATGTGGGGCGTGTCGAAGATGTATAAAAGCCAGTGTGATCTGATGCCGCTCCGATGCGCCATCGATGAGGCTTGCGCGCCGATGGCCGGCCCTCAGACGTCAAAGCGCCGGAGGGCGATGCGACTGCAGGCACAAAAGCTCGCTGGTGCAGACAGGTTCTGGCTAGCCCAACCGCCTCGTCGGCAGCTTCCGAGTTATCGTGAGCGCGGCATCAACCGCACGAGGGTGCAATCAAGCGATCGCTCCGTCGCGCAAAGGCCAGCGGCGCGGAGTAGGCGAGCAGTGCCGAGCTCCGACAGAGCATGGCGGCGCATCTCAGCATTCATCGGCGGTTCGGCGAATAGCGAATTGACGTGACCATCCCCGCTCTTCATTCCACCGGCGCAAGGAAGCTCGCCATGAACATTGCCGTCTCCCCGACTGCGGAAGGATCTTCTGGGCGCGCTCAAGTGCAGTGGAGCCTTCGTTGGGAAAGTGAACTGCAGCTCGCCGATCATGCCGAGCTCGCGGAGTTCTTCCGCAAGAGTTACGGACCGACGGGTGCGTTCAATGCGCAGCCGTTTGAGCGGAGCCGAAGTTGGGCTGGAGCAAGACCCGAGCTCCGCGTAATTGGTTACGACGCGCGCGGGGTAGCGGCTCACATCGGGCTACTGCGCCGCTTCATCAAAGTTGGTGAAGTCGATCTCCCTGTGGCCGAACTGGGGTTGTATGCGGTGCGCCCCGATCTCGAGGGGCACGGGATAGGCCACGCAATGCGCGTGATGTATCCCGCACTCCAGGAGCTCGGCGTTCCATTCGGATTTGGCGCGGTTCGCTCGGCCCTCGAAAAACATTTGACCCGACTGGTCGAAAGGCAGGGGCTCGCCACCCTGATGCGTGGCATTCGCGTCCGCTCCACCTTGCCGGATGTCTATCCAAATTTATCGCCGACGCGCATCGAAGACGTGATCGTCGTGGTGTTTCCGGTCGGACGCTCGATAAGCGAATGGCCGGCCGGGACTGTCATCGATCGTAACGGGCCTGAGTTGTGACAGAGCGTTCCACCCTATCTACTGTCCGCTGCGACTACGCTGACGCGGGCGGAAGTCGAGCTGTCCATTTGACCTTTGACGATGGGCCAAATCCATTTTGTACGCCAGAGGTGCTCGATGTCCTGGCGCAACATCGGGTCCCCGCGACATTCTTCGTCATCGGGACGTACGCGACGGAGCATCCTGAACTCATCCGACGAATGATTGCGGAAGGGCATGAGGTTGCGAACCATACGATGACCCATCCTGATCTATCCAGATGCGGACCTACGGAGCTACACGACGAGGTGCTGACGGCGAGCGAAGCCATCCGTCTGGCGTGCCCGCTGGCCTCGCCCAGGCATATGCGAGCGCCTTACGGCATATGGACGCGAGATGTGCTCGCAGTGGCGGCGAGCGCTGGTCTCACGGCTCTGCACTGGTCGGTCGACCCTAGAGATTGGTCCCGCCCCGGGGTTGATGCAATTGTGAATTCCGTACTGGCGAACGTACGCCCGGGTGCAATTGTGCTCCTGCACGACGGATATCCTCCCGATGAGGAGGGATTGCCCAGTGGCTCTACGCTGCGCGATCAGACCAGGACGGCGCTGGCATATCTCATTCCAGCACTACAACGGCGCGGGTTTGTAATCCGTCCACTCCCTCAACTCCACTGAAAAAACGACACCCCATGGACCTGCTCGCGACGACCAGTGCTGCCGCCGTTTCATCTTATGCGCTCCTATCGACGATCTATAAGAGCGTGCAAGCGCTTTATGCTCAGCCGGCGATCAACTCATCGCTGGACAACCTTGGACAAGCCGAGGTGGTCGTTCCTGCTGTGGACGTGATCGTGCCGTGCTTCAACGAGAATCCGAACACACTCGCCGAATGTCTGGAGTCGATTGCCAGTCAAGACTACGCCGGAAAGATGCAGGTATATGTGGTCGATGACGGATCGGCAAACCGCGACGTTGTCGCGCCTGTACACCGGATATATGCGAGCGATCCGAGATTCAGTTTTATCTTGTTGGCGAACAATGTGGGAAAGCGCAAGGCGCAGATCGCAGCGATACGCAGCTCATCCGGTGATCTGGTTCTCAACGTCGATTCCGATACGATACTTGCTGCCGACGTCGTCACGAAGCTTGTATTGAAGATGCATGACCCGGGAATCGGTGCGGCCATGGGTCAGCTGATCGCGAGCAATCGCAACCAGACCTGGCTGACCAGGCTGATCGACATGGAATATTGGCTCGCGTGCAACGAAGAGCGCGCGGCACAGGCGCGCTTCGGTGCCGTCATGTGTTGCTGCGGCCCATGTGCCATGTATCGGCGTTCCGCGCTCGCCTTGCTTCTTGATCAATATGAAGCCCAATTCTTTCGTGGGAAGCCGAGCGATTTCGGCGAGGACCGCCACCTAACGATACTCATGCTCAAGGCGGGGTTTCGAACCGAATACGTTCCGGACGCCATAGCAGCCACAGTCGTCCCGCACAGTCTTCGGCCATATCTACGACAGCAACTCCGCTGGGCGCGAAGTACCTTTCGAGATACGTTTCTTGCTTGGCGCCTGCTGCCAGAGCTCGATGGTTATTTGACGCTAGACGTTATCGGGCAAAATCTCGGCCCATTGCTCCTCGCCATTTCATCACTTGCTGCGCTCGCACAGCTCCTGATCGATGGCTCTATACCCTGGTGGACGGGATTGACGATTGCTGCAATGACTACGGTCCGGTGCTGTGTGGCAGCGCTTCGTGCCCGCGAGCTGCGGTTTATCGGCTTCTCGCTCCACACGCCGATCAATATCTGTCTCTTACTGCCTTTGAAGGCCTATGCGCTTTGTACATTGAGCAATAGCGATTGGCTATCTCGGAAAGTCACCGATATGCCGACGGAAGAGGGGAAACAGCCTGTCATCCTGCACCCGAATGCCGGACGAAGTCCTGCTGGTGTAGGGGGGCGCCTGCTCCTATTCGTAAGGCGGCGTTATCGCAGCCTCCATCGAGCCTGGCGGCGACGGAGAGTGTTTCCGGTCGCGATCGTTCGACTGTCTACAAATAAGTGGTCGGCTAATGACTCAGGACGAAAACCATCAGTTATTAGAGCGAGAGTTGGCTGTCGACGACCCGTGGCGCCTCGACACTAGTGCGTTCGAGCAGCAGCGATACGCGCAAATGCTCCGGATGTCGCGCCGCGACGGAGATGCGGCGTCTGCGCTCGAA
Source organism: Bradyrhizobium sp. USDA 327 (assembly GCF_041262065.1). Taxonomy (NCBI): domain Bacteria; kingdom Pseudomonadati; phylum Pseudomonadota; class Alphaproteobacteria; order Hyphomicrobiales; family Nitrobacteraceae; genus Bradyrhizobium; species Bradyrhizobium sp. USDA 327. The sequence goes on from NZ_JBGCCW010000001.1 coordinate 470,840, forward strand.
GTAGGATGTGCAGCCGGTGCATTCACGGAGATGCTGGCGCCGCTATGCGAGCGACTTACGGTCGTGGATGTCATGCCGCAGGCAATCGAGCGAACGCGACTGCGGACCGGGAAATGGTCACATATTAGTTGGGTGACCTGCGACATTCAGCGGTTCTCGACCACTGAGCAATTCGATTTGATTGTCGTGGCTGAGGTTCTTTACTACCTCAGGGACGTCGTCGAGATGCATGCGGCTATCCGCAACCTGGTGAGTATGCTTGCGCCAGATGAGACTCTCATTTTCGGGTCTGCGCGTGATGAAATATGTCAACGCTGGGGGCATGCTGCCGGTGCTGAGACGGTGATCGCTCTCTTCAATGAGAGCCTATCAGAGATCGAGCGCCGGCACTGCTGCACCGGGTCGGCGAGCGAAGACTGCTTGATCGTCCGGTTTCTGAAGCCGGGCGGCGCGTCGGCACAATCAAACGCCGGTCATTAGGCCAGGAGGACGTATGCGCATCTGCGGAATAAAGTTGACACATGACGGAGCAATTGCTGTCGTCGAGGACGGTCGGCGTCTTTTTTGCGTCGAGCAAGAGAAGCGCGGCAATGGTCCTCGCTATCAGTCCGTCGACAATCTCGATGCAGTCGTCTTCGCCTTGGCGGAGCATGGCCTGAATCCGCGCGACATCGATCAGTTCGTGATTGATGGCTGGGACGGGGAGAATGAATCGCAGTTCCAGCTCCTAAGCGGAGCGGTGCCGGTCGCGCTAAAAGGCGCGCCATATGTCGAGCGTCATGCTGAGGGCCTCCTTGATTCCGTCGACGGCTATGGCCTCCTCCTCGGAGGCGAGGAGTTTCCATATAAGAGCTACCCGCATGTCACGGGCCATGTCGCCTCAGCATATAGCACCAGTCCTTTCGCCAGCGCGGGGAAACCCGCGTTGTGTCTGGTATGGGACGGCTGTATCTTTCCACGCCTTTACTATGTCGAGCCCCAGGGCGCGCGGCTCATCGGATCGCTGTTTCCGATGATTGGCCATGCCTATGCCGCCGCGGGCCTTCACTTCGGCCCATACCGGCAGCCGAACCGCTCCAGTTGGGATTTGGGCATTGCTGGCAAGCTGATGGCCTACATCGAGCTTGGTTCCGTGGACGAAAGCATCGTGGAAGTGTTCCAGGAGCTTTATGAAACGCGCTCAGCGGCTGACACGGAGCAGGCTCGTCGCTACCGCGAAAACATCAACAATGCGGAAGCGTCTCTCGCAGTTATTCACGACTTCTTCGAGTCAAGCGCATTGCGCCTGAAGGCCAAGCGCGCGGAGGACGTCCTCGCGTCGTTTCATGTGTTTCTGGAACGTCTTCTCGTTAAGGAGATCGCGATGGTTCTGCTACGGCACTCGTCGCTTCCGGGAGCGCGAAATCTATGCATCGCCGGAGGTTGCGGTCTCAACATCAAATGGAACAGCGCGCTTCGCGCGACCGGATTATTCGATGATGTCTGGGTGCCGCCGTTTCCAAATGACAGTGGCTCGGCAATCGGCGCGGCGTGCGGCGCTATGGCAGCGCAAGATGGCTTCGAGCCGTTGGAATGGTCAGTTTACAGTGGCCCCGCCCTGCAGGAGAGCGAGGTTCCGCCGGACTGGGAGGCGGCGCCGTGCAGTCTGCCTGAACTTGCCTCGATTCTTGCTGACAACAAGCCCGTCATCTTTCTTTCCGGGTGTGCCGGGCTCGGGCCGCGGGCGTTGGGCGGTAGAAGCATTCTTGCGGCCCCAACGTCCCCGGAGATGAAGGATCATCTCAACGACATCAAACGGCGCGAACACTTCCGGCCGGTGGTGCCGATCTGTCTGGAAGATCGTGCGCCGGAGATCTTCAGCCCGGGTACGCCAGATCCTTACATGCTATTCGATCACCAAACCCGGGCGAATTGGCGCGACAAGATCCCGGCAGTGGTACATCTCGACGGCTCGGCGCGGCTGCAGACAATTTCCCGCAACTCTCCTCACAAAATTGCTGCGCTTCTCATCGAATTTGAGCAACTCACCGGCATTCCGCTGCTCTGCACCACGAGCGCCAACCTCCATGGACGGGGATTCTTTCCCGATGCTGCGGCGGCATGCCAATGGGGGCGCGTCGAGCATGTGTGGTGCGAGGGCATGCTCTGGAGCAAAACGGTCATCAAGAAGTCATCGCCTACGGAACGACTTCTGTCAGCCTAAGATGAACATGTCCAATATGGCGATCGACCTTGTCGGCGTGAGAAAGTCATTCGGGGACAAGGTTATCGTCAATGACCTGTCGTTCTCGGTTGCGCGCGGAGAGTGCTTCGGGCTGCTTGGGCCAAATGGAGCTGGCAAAAGTACGATTGCACGCATGCTCCTCGGCATGATTTCCCCCGATCGAGGCAAGATTACGGTCCTCGATGAGCCTGTGCCTTCCCGCGCTCGTGCGGCGCGCGTGCGCGTAGGCGTGGTGCCGCAGTTCGATAACCTTGAGCCCGAGTTCACCGTGCGGGAGAACCTGCTTGTGTTTGGCCGCTATTTCGGCATGAGCGCTCGCACGATCGAAGCGGTTGTGCCCTCGTTGCTTGAGTTTGCGCGGCTTGAAAGCAAGGCGGACGTGCGCGTCTCCCTTTTGTCCGGTGGTATGAAGCGGCGGCTGACGCTGGCGCGCGCTCTGATCAATGATCCACATCTACTCGTGATGGACGAGCCGACGACGGGGCTCGATCCGCATGCTCGCCACCTGATCTGGGAACGCCTGCGGGCTCTTCTTGCGCGCGGCAAGACGATCCTCTTGACCACTCACTTCATGGAAGAGGCCGAACGCCTTTGCGATCGGCTATGCGTGCTTGAGAGTGGATGCAAAATCGCCGAAGGCAAGCCAGACGCCTTGATCGACGAGCATATCGGCTGCAACGTGATCGAGATCTATGGCGGTGATCTAGATCAACTCCGGGAGCTGATCAGGCCGTATGCGCGGCATATCGAAGTGAGTGGAGAGACGCTTTTTTGTTACGCGCGATGTCCGGACGAAATCAGCGTGCACCTGCGCGGGCGAACGGACCTTCGCGTTCTGCAGCGCCCCCCGAATCTCGAAGACGTGTTTTTGCGGTTGACCGGGCGCGAGATGGAGAAATGAGCGATGGATGATGGTTATGCGTCGGTCATGCCGGCTAATGCGTACAATTGGACCGCGGTATGGCGTCGAAATTACTTGGCATGGAGGAAAGTCGCGCTTGCATCGCTTCTCGGCAACCTCGCAGATCCCATAACCAATCTGTTTGGCCTTGGCTTTGGGCTCGGACTCATTGTGGGACGGGTTGAGGGGACTTCGTACATTGCGTTTTTGGCGGCGGGTATGGTCGCGATTAGCGCTATGACATCCGCGACCTTTGAAACTCTGTACGCAGCCTTTGCTCGGATGGATGTCAAGCGCACCTGGGAGGGAATTTTGTTCACACAGCTCACGCTTGGCGATATCGTTCTAGGTGAGTTGGTGTGGGCGGCCAGTAAGTCCGTTCTAGCCGGGACAGCAATCGGGATTGTCGCTGCCACCCTGGGTTATGCATCCTGGACGTCGGTTCTTTGTGCGATACCGACAATCGCCCTTACGGGCCTTGTCTTCGCCAGCCTGGCAATGGTCGTCATATCTCTTGCGCCAACTTACGATTACTTCGTGTTTTACCAGTCGCTCGTCCTTACGCCCATGGTGTTCTTGTGTGGCGCGGTCTTTCCGACGAGCCAAATGCCCGACTCATTTCAGCACTTTGCCGGCTTGTTGCCGCTGGCACATTCGGTCGAACTTATTCGCTCAGTGATGCTTGAGCGCGGCGCCGACAATGCCGCCCTACACGTAGGCGCGCTCTGCGTTTACGCGGTCTTGCCCTTTTTCGCGTCGATCGCGTTATTTCGGCGCCGCCTGCTGCGTTGACGTGAGTTCAGCGAAACGGAGAAGTCAAAGCGATGCAGTGTCATGATGCGTTCCGCGGTAGCTCGCGAGTGACCTGGTCTGTCAGAGCAGCTTGTGAAACGGCCTTGAGAAGCCGCGATCGAGCCAGCTCTACGGCCGCCTGTTCGGCCGATCGGACCTTGCAAAGTCGTGTTGTGCTGCCTGGCACGCGCACCGGCTGCGCGTGACTGTACAGATTAGATCGGTGGGACGGCATGGCCTTCCATGGAGAACGGGATGTTGAGCATAGGACTGAGTGGCGGCCTTGACAGAATCTATGAAAGCTCTCCGGAGCTGCCGAATACATTTCTTCACGATGGCGCTGCGGTACTTGTGCAGGACGGCCGCGTAATTGCTGCTGTCGAAGAGGAGCGCCTCAACCGCGTCAAGCACTCCAACAAGTTCCCCAGCAATTCGATCCGATACTGCCTTTCTACCGCAGGAGTCGAGCTCGGCGACATCGACCGTATCGCGTTCTACGCGACTGAAGCTTACTGCAAAGCCATGCTCGAGCGCCTTTCTGTTTCTCAGCCCGTTCCGTTGGACCCCAAACTGTTGCTGCGGCAGCTGTTGGCACGGGAATTCGGGGCCGAGATCGATCCGTCCGGGTTTCCTTCGTGAATCACCACGAAGTACATGCCGTGAGCGCGTTTGCCATGTCCGGGTTCGAGCAAAGTCTGGTGTTTGCGATCGACGGCGGGGGCGATTTTCTCTCAGGCTTAATGGCGGTAGGGTCCGGGACCGTAATTGCGCAGCTTGTAAGTTTCCCGGAACACAACTCTCTTGGGCTGTTCTATCTCGAGACGATCCGATATCTCGGCTGCGGGATGTTCGACGAATACAAAGTGATGGGGCTTGCACCGTATGGTGATCCCGATCGCTATCGCGAGCTCTTCGCGCAGTTCTACGAGTTGTTGGACAGCGGTGGCTATCGCGTTCACCTGGATCGAATCGGACCAGCCCTTTTGCGCAACATCCAGGTTCGGCGAAAGGGAATGCCATTCACCCAACAGCATCGAGATGTCAGCGCGTCGCTGCAGGAAGCGCTGGAGCGGATCGTGTTTCACACCCTGCGGCACCATCGTAAAGCGACGGGCATGACACGCCTGTGCCTAGCTGGCGGGGTGGCCCATAATTGCACGCTGAACGGTAAGCTGCTTTATTCCGGGCTATTTGACGACATCTTTGTTCAACCCGCGGCGCACGACGCCGGTTGCGCACTCGGCGCTGCATTAATGGTATCAAGCGAGCTAGGCAGGCCAGCGCCGCGCGAGCGACTGCCGGACGTTTATTGGGGGCCCGATCTTGGGAACGAGCAAGCCACAGAGCTTGAGCTCAACGCATGGTCAGGCCACCTCGACATTCAACGAAGTGATGACATAGCATCCAGTGCGGCGGACTGGATGGCAAATGGCGCTGTAATCGGCTGGGTTCAGGGGCGCTCTGAGTTCGGCCCACGTGCGCTTGGTAACCGCAGCATTCTAGCGGACCCGCGGCCTGCGGAAAACAAGGATCGCATCAACGCGGTGGTCAAGAAGCGCGAGAGCTATCGCCCCTTTGCGCCATCTGCATTAGAGGAGGATGCGAGCGAGTTCTTTGAGCTCCCCGACGGCACGCGGCAGCTCCCCTTCATGAACTTCGTAGTTCGCGTGCGTGAAGCCAAGGGTAACGTGCTCGGTGCGATCACGCACGTTGATGGGACGGCTCGGCTGCAGACCGTATCGCGCAAGACAAACCCCGCCTACTGGGACGTCATTAATGCGTTCAAGAAGCGAACGAGCCTTCCGATTCTTCTAAATACCTCATTTAACAACAATGCCGAGCCGATCGTGCAGTCCGTGTCAGATGCGATCACCACGTTTTTGACGACTGATCTGGACGGACTTGTTGTTGGGCCGTTCCTCGTCAGGAAGCGGCCAGCATCACTGCAGGATTGGAGTGCGCTGGCTGCGTCATTGCCGCCGTACGCATCCCTTCATCGTGTTCGCTCCCACATAGCGCCAGATCGGCAGGAAACGGTCTGCGAGATCCGCATGGGACATTCCGCCCACTCTAGTATGCGTATCTCACCTGAGCTTTTCGAGATCTTGATGCGAATCGAGGGCGAGGCGTCGCTCGGGTCGCTTTTCGACACAGCCCTGCTGGACCAGGCCAAGCGTGAAGATCTTGTGAAGGAATTGCGGCTCGTATGGGAGCTTCGGGGCGTTCGCCTGCGTCCGCTGCACGCGGCTTGCCGTCACGATAATGTACAAAGCGGAACATAGCCATGACTCATGCGCATGGCCACGCCCATGCGTGCATGTGAGGGGACCAGGCCATCCGATGCAGAGCGGGGCATCGGGCATCGGGCTTCGGGCAGGTCGATGCAACACCGTTGAAGAAAGGACGATCGTATTGAGAGAACGCGGCCCGTCACGGATAGCCCTGCTATGAAGTTCTACCGATGCAGCTCGCCGGCACCGCGATTTCAGGCCGTGACGCCGGGCGAGAAGATACGCGAGACGTCTGTACTGACGTCTCTTGTCCAACCAGGAGCGCGCGAAAAGGCAAGGCAGATGGTTAGCGGTTCGAGCAATGATCGGTTCGTAGTGTCCCGGCGACGTACGGGGTTTGGCGACTGTCTGTGGTCACTCGCGGCAGCCTGGCGATTTGCAAAGCAGACAGGACGGACGCTAGCCATTGATTGGCGGGGATCTTGTTATCTTGATGAACCATTCACCAATGCCTTTCCAGTCTTCTTCGAACCGGTTGAAGACATTGGCGGAGTGCGAGTAATTTGCGATGACGACATCAATACGCGTTCGTTTCCAGGACCATTCTTTCCAACATGGTGGAACAAGCCATCTTTCGATTGCATCTATCGACCGGACGAGCAGATTTTCAGGGAACGCGATCAACTCGATCAACTGTTCCAAAGTCAGAGAGATAGTGACGCTAACACGGTTGTGTGTGATGCCTGCCTGATGTGGCGCTGCGATCAGGAAGCGGAACGCGAAATCTTCCGGAGTATTAAGCCGCGGCCTGAAATTCAGGCCCGGATTGATGCTATCTACCGCGAGCACTTTGAGCCGTACAGCGTAATCGGCATTCATGTCCGGCATGGCAATGGCGAAGATATTATGGGGCATGCCCCTTACTGGGCGGACACGGAGCGCGCCTTGCGGCAGATCTACAATGCCATTGATGAGGCCAGGAGTTTATCCCACGCAAAACCTGTGAGGGCGTTCCTGTGCACGGACAGTGCGCTCGTCCTCGAGCAGGTTTCGGTTAAATTTCCCGATGTCTTCGCGATTCCAAAGCAGTTCCAGGCGCCTCAAGCGGGCCCATTGCACCATCCCGCCCTCGGAGCTGAAGGCGGCTTTTCTGCCCTCACCGAGATGTATCTCCTTGCCCGCTGCGACACGGTGATCCGTTTTCCGCCAACGAGCGCTTTTACGCGCTATGCGCGTCTTTTCGCCCCACGCGTTATAGAATTCGATTTGAACGATCCGGGCCGGTTGATCCTGATTGAAGACAACTCGCAAGCGCTTATGGCTTCGTGAAAGTCGCAAACCCGCGTGATCGATCTCACCGCCGCTCTTTACGTCCGATAGCCGTGGAAGTTCTTCTCCGGGCGACGATTTTCTGGCCCGCGGGCTGTCATTGCCGCAACGTTCCAGGGGCGAAGAGAACGAAGCCGCGGCCGAATGCGTTCGGCTAAGGCGCGGCTTCGACAACAACGGCCCTAAAGTGCCGCTGCGTTTTACAGAAGGAGCACGCCTTCGTCTTCGCTTCGGGCGGGCCGCAGACGGAAGCTAAACAACGCTCAATCACGGATGAACATTTCAGCTCGCCAGCTCATGCTTGGAACTAGCGCCGCGAAATCCAGTGCCGCTCAGAGCATGGCGCGATAGATCAAAAGTGGCCGCCGACGAATCTAACGTGCAAGCTTGGTACATCAGTTTTATGTTGGGGCGGCTAATGGCCGTGGCCGTTATCCCCGGGCATTTTTCGACTTCGACGAGAGGCGCCGGCCAGCCGCAGGCTCGTACGGTTGTGCGATCGTGAAAGCGAACGCGGGCTGGGTAGCCCTTTCATGAAGCGGGCGAGTGCTCGCGAACTTACGTAGCAGAGTCACCATCGCTGTCAGAAAGCTCACCTCCGCTGTCTTGAATGCGCCAAGCATTCCGCGTGCGCGACATTAGGACGCAAAACGGAAGCGCATTTACGTACATCGCAGTGGCGCAAATCCTGCTACGCGTGCGCGGGCGCAAAAGTAGAGGAGGCGGCCGTGGGTCTCGATCTGCCAAATGACAATCTGATCCGAGGTCCGCTGCCCGAAGCACATTTGGATCGCCTCGTTGACGCCGTTAATGCGCGCGTTGATCGTGGAGAACCGAAGGTGATGTTACTCACCGGCGCATCGCGCGGAATTGGCCATGCCACTGCCAAGCTATTCTCGGAGGCAGGCTGGCGCATCATTTCTTGCGCACGCCAACCGTTCGACGGCGAGCGATGCCCCTGGGAGGCTGGGAATGACGATCATTTCCAGGTCGACCTCGGCGATCATCGAATGCTGCCGCGCGCAATCACCGAGGTTAAGAAACGCTTGGCCGGTGCGCCCTTGCACGCGCTGGTGAATAATGCGGGTGTGTCGCCGAAAACGCCCACAGGCGATCGGATGACATCGTTGACCACCTCAACCGATACCTGGATGAGGGTCTTTCATCTTAATCTGGTGGCTCCGATCCTGCTGGCGCAGGGTTTGTTTGATGAGCTAAGAGCCGCGTCAGGATCGATCGTGAATGTGACTTCAATCGCGGGCTCGCGGGTGCACCCATTCGCCGGTAGCGCCTATGCGACCTCGAAAGCTGCGCTTGCGAGCCTCACACGCGAATTGGCCCACGACTATGCGCCGCATGGCATTCGCGTCAATGCGATCGCGCCCGGCGAAATCAGGACCGACATGCTGTCGCCCGACGCGGAAGCGCGCGTCGTGGCAAGTATCCCGCTGCGCAGAGTGGGTACTCCGGACGAAGTGGCCAAGGTCATCTTATTCCTATGCTCGGATGCGGCGAGCTATGTTACGGGTGCCGAGGTGCCGATCAACGGTGGCCAGCATCTGTGAAGCGGCCGGCCCGGCGGCGAAGCTGACTTGAGCTTCCCAACGGACTCACGTTCTCCGCTGACCACGCGCATACAATCAACAGAAAATGAATCGAAGGCACACGGCAAGTTTACTGTCGTGCCATGAAGCCATGAAAAAGTGTCACGGTTCGATGTCATCTCGTCAACACTTGGCGCTAGATCGAGAGTGACATGCAAAACGAACCTCGCCAATCCGGACATGGGTCCAGGGAGGATGATCAAGGAAACGGAGACAGGCTTATGCTGCATATCCCCTCCTCGAGCGAAAGACCTGCCTCGCAGCCGGAACCGGAGCGTGCCCCCCCGGGGGAGCCGTCGCATGAGAGCGCGCTGGCCGGCATCTACGAAATATCGAAAATACTAAATGCTCCCGGCCGGCTCGAAGTCACCTTGGCCAACGTTCTCGGTCTTCTGCAATCGTTTGTGCAGATGCGACACGGCCTCGTCTCGCTGTTCAACGATGACGGCGTTCCAGAACTTACAGTTGGCGCCGGCTGGAGCGAAGGCACTGACGAACGTTACCGGACGTGCGTGCCGCAGAAAGCAATCCACGAGATCGTAGCGACAGGCAGGTCTCTTATGGTCGAGAATGTAGCCGCCGAGACGGCCTTCAGCGCTGCCGACCGGGAGGTTCTCGGCGCCTCTGATAGTATACCGGTAGCGTTCATCGGGGTCCCGATTCGCGTTGATTCGACGGTCGTTGGTACGCTGACGATCGACCGTATCCCGGAAGGCAGTTCAAGTCTTCTCGAGTACGATGCGCGGCTGCTCGCCATGGTCGCGAACGTGATAGGACAAACGATCAAGTTACATCGCTTGTTCGCCGGCGATCGCGAACAATCGTTGGTGGACAAGGACCGGCTAGAGAAACAGACAGTTGATCGTGGGCCGCCCGCTCGCGAGCGCAAGCAGCTTCAGGCACACGGGATCATTGGCGACAGCCCGGCGCTGAGCGCACTGCTTGAGAAGATTGTCGTTGTAGCCAGATCAAACAGCACGGTTCTGCTGCGTGGCGAATCCGGTACCGGGAAGGAGCTGGTAGCCAAGGCCATTCACGAGTCGTCCGTTCGTGCTAAGCGGCCGTTCGTTAAGCTGAATTGCGCGGCGCTCCCCGAGACGGTCCTGGAATCGGAATTGTTTGGCCATGAGAAAGGTGCCTTTACCGGTGCTGTCAGCGCCCGCAAGGGGCGCTTCGAGCTTGCTGACAAAGGGACGCTATTTCTTGACGAGATCGGAGAGATCTCACCTCCGTTCCAGGCGAAGTTGCTGCGAGTTCTGCAAGAGCAGGAGTTCGAGCGCGTCGGCAGCAATCACACGATTAAAGTCGATGTTCGGGTGATAGCTGCGACCAACAGGAACCTTGAAGAGGCTGTGGCAAGGAGCGAATTCCGCGCGGACCTCTACTATCGTATTAGCGTAGTTCCCTTGTTGTTGCCGCCGCTTCGCGAAAGACGCAGTGATATTCCGCTGCTCGCAAGAGAGTTCCTCAGAAAGTTTAACAGCGAGAACGGCCGCTCTCTTACTCTGGAGGCGAGTGCGATCGATGTACTGATGAGCTGTAAATTTCCGGGAAATGTCCGCGAACTCGAGAACTGCATCGAGCGGACCGCGACACTCAGTGCCGGAACATCGATTGTAAGAAGTGACTTTGCATGCAGCCAAGGCCAATGCCTTTCCACGACGCTTTGGAAAAGCACATCGTATGGCAAGACAGACCCGGCGGCACCGATGCAACCGGTGCCTGCAAAGTCCATCATCCCGCTGGCTGAAACGGCCCCTCCGCCGCAGGCTGTCTGCGAACCGGGCTCATTGGCACCTTCCGGCACAGTTCTCGTTAGTGGTGCGAGAATGGCTGATCGCGAGCGGGTCGTTGCGGCTATGGAAAAGTCTGGCTGGGTGCAGGCCAAGGCAGCGCGCCTACTCGGGCTAACCCCGCGCCAAGTCGGCTACGCGCTGAGGAAATACGGAATCGAGATAAAGCGGTTCTGAGCGCCCCGCATCGGCCTGGACTGATTCCGCCAAATCGATAAGTGAAGACGGTCCGCGTAGTTAATCTAGCAATCTGAGGGGAATGGACCGCCGGGGGCGTCGGCTTGCCACGACCCCGAGAAGGGCTCAACTATTCAGCGACAGATGGGGCGGAGAGCCTCACTTGCGAGTCGCACAATCGCGAACCGCCGGTTGCTCGAAATGCAAAGAGCTATCATCCTTATCTCAATCAAGCCGGATTGGCGAACGCAATGCTTAATGACCCTCGACCGGTCCGGGCCTGCAGGGGATTAGCGGCAGTCAATCCGCAAGCAGTCCCGCCGCCACTTGCCAGCGTGGTGCTGCGAAACAGCGCTGTCCGAGCCTGCTTTGTGCCGGCATCCCTTTCAGGAAGCGCGGGGTAGAGAGGGCGCACTACCCGGTGTTAAGCCTTGTGACAGCGAGCGGTCCCAAGCGGCGGGGATGGTACAAGACTTGCTGTTCTCTTCCCAACTGACGTAACTTTAGGAGCAACACCTTGCATAATATTGTCTGCATCAAGCAAGTTCCGGACTCGGCGCAGATCCGCGTGCACCCCGTGACCAATACAATCATGCGTCAGGGAGTGCCGACCATCATCAACCCGTATGACCTATTCGCGCTCGAGGCCGCGCTGGGGCTGCGCGATCGGTTCGGTGGCGAAATTACCGTGCTTACCATGGGGCCGCCATCGGCAGAGGAGTCGTTGCGAAAGGCGCTGACTTATGGTGCTGATCGCGCCGTCCAACTTACTGATCGCTGCTTTGCGGGCTCGGATACGCTGGCCACTACGTATGCGCTTGCAACAGCGATCCGGAAAATTGGCAAGGAATATGGTCCGGCAAACCTCATCTTCACGGGAAAGCAGACCATCGACGGCGATACAGCGCAGGTTGGTCCTGGCATCGCGAAGCGACTGGGCGTAGGGCAGCTAACTTACGTTGCGAAGGTCAGATCCGTGGACGTCGCCAATGAAACAATTGAAGCGGAGCGGCGCTCGGAAGGCGGTGTGCAGGTTCTGCACACTAGGTTGCCCTGCCTCATCACCATGCTTGAGGCGACGAATCAGATTCGGCGAGGCGCGATGGCGGATGCCTTGCGTGCCGCGCGAGCCAAAATCGTGAAATGGAGCGCGCAAGATGCAGGTGTCGAAGACATCTCCAAATGTGGGCTCAAGGGCTCGCCGACTGTCGTCAAACGTGTGTTCGCTCCCCCTGCGCGGGCCGAGAGGGCGGCGCTGGTTGAGTCCGCCGAGCAGCCGGCGCAGGCGCTAATAGACGCAATCTTCTTGAATCAACCGAAGCTCGAAACCGATCTGGCGACACTTGCTCGTGACGCCCGATCTGGACTGTCCGGGCAATGTTAGCAACGCGCTCCAAGAAATGTATCAACGCTCGCACCCGAGTCGATGAGAGCGCAACATGTCGTTGTGCAACGCGGTAAGCTACCATAAGAGTTTTGCTATGCCATCCGTCGATCTCGCCATCGGCTGAGGCCGCATGTTCCGTAGAGCACGTTATCGCTACGATCGAGTCCGGAGCCGCCCAGGATTGCCGGGGCACGGCCAAACAGGCCTGCGCATATTTCAGATCTTCCGTTTTGTCGTGTTCGACCGTGGAAGACCATTGCTTCCTCCGTACCGGTCGCGAGCAAAGACGGAATACGTCAGCAACCCGGGTCACCATGCTAGCGCTGCCGTCTGCACGTCCAAAGCCCTGTCGCTGGCTTTAAGGAGCAAAGCCAACCTATGCGGCGCCTTTGAAGCAATCCGCCAATTCAGCAGCCGTGTGTATGTGAACAGCCGCTGTTTCGTTCCTGACGGCGGTGCGCAGCCTCTCAAGTGCTATGCACTTGCTATGAGGATAGGTCACAAGTGTTATACCAGCTTCTTCGGAATCTGACGGAGCAAATTCAAGAGTTGGCATGATGGTTGCTGTTAGCCAGTAAAAATTAAGAGGGGGTAACCGCGAATGCGAAGAACAGGCGAGCGGCATGCCACGAACGACCTGAGGCCCTGTGAGGTCGGTAGGCACGAATTGGATTTTACAATGCTGTACCAAGTTGACAGCGGTTCGATGAAATGGCGGCAGCAGCAACCGCGAGGGCTTCATTCATTTGCTCAGGCAGCCAAAGCTGCACCGCGCGACTAGGCGTGTCATTCGCGCATGCGGCATTAGCATCAGAATGGCATGCGCGGCGAAGTATCCAAGACGATTCTCCGCGCGCATGCTCGCCGTGGCTGCCATTGCGGCATCGGATTGCTGCTGGACTGGAAGCCAACCGGATCCTCGCCGCTCCCTCAATGAACGAAGTCCCTTCGATGCGCATGACCAGGACAGAGAAGACCGCAATCTGCCGTGGCCAGGAGAACGACAAAAGTTTGCGTGAAAGGTGAACGCAACATTAGGCCCTTTGAAGCCAATGAACTCAGCGCGGTCAATAGTCGGCCCGGACATGAAGGTAGCTTCGTCAAGGACCGTTTCGCTTCTCATCTGCAGGGAGTCAAATGATATCTCAAGCGTCTCGATTTGCACCGGATCAGCCTCCGAAGTTATCCTGCGAGTACTTGACTGAGCGAGTGCGAGCCTTGTTCGGCCCGCATCCGTTCGCCTCCCAGATGTCCGGAGACCAGGTCGCCAGCCTGCTGCCTGAATACCTAGCGATGTCACAGGCGTTCCCGTACCTGCAGGCAGGGTCGCAAAGGGACCTCATATTCGATGCAATGCATCAAAATCGGGACATTGGGAGGGACATTGAACTGACCAGCGTGGTCGCGAATTTTATCTGCTGGGATGAGACCGGTGGCCATGGCGGGATTCTCCGGGGCGGCAAGGCGGCGTTGCCCGATATTCTTTTGACAGAAAACTTTCACTCCAACCTCTTGAGAAAGGATGCTGCACGACTACTCGGCAGAGCGATAAGGCCCAACTATAGCGACAGGACGAAGCAGTACCTGCATTCTCTCTATGCCGGATTGTCATCGAAAGACCCCCTGGTTCGTTGCGCCTACATGGTCGCCTTTGAGCTCCATGCTGCAGACATGATCCAGTCGCTGTGGACCACTCTGGTCAAAACCTTCAAGGCGCGGCCGGACGATCTTGAGTATTTTCGCGGCCATGTCGGCGGAGAAGATCCCGCGGAGAAGTACCACGGAGAAATGACAGGCCGGCTGATTGGTGAACTTGTGCAGCCTGGCCTTAATGATCGCTTTTTGAATGAATTCGGCCGAGCCTATCGGCTCAGCGTCCAGTGGTGTCGCGATCTGCTCGGAACGGCGGCGCGTACGGGAGATGATCACTCCGAGATGCAACATCATGGCCGTTGTCATTGCGGCGCTATCAAATTCTACGTCAATGCACCTCGAGAGCTCTCTGCAGTTCGATGCAATTGCTCAATTTGTCAAATGTCTGGATTTGTCCACTTGCTCGTACCTGGCGATAAGCTGCGCATCGAGTGCGGCGAAGAGTTCCTCACGACATACCAGTTCAACAAGAATATTGCGCGGCACACGTTTTGCCGGCTTTGTGGCGTAAAGCCATTCTATAGGCCGAGGTCGAATCCCTCCGGGTACAGCGTAAATATCCGATGTCTGGATAGAAAGACCATCGAGCACTTAAGAATATCTGAGTTCGATGGCGCGCATTGGGAGCAAGCATTCCTGTCAATGCAGCAGGACCCGGAGTCATGCTTCGAAGATCAAAGGAGTGAGCTCGAATGGCGCGCGCAATGAAAGATAAATCCTGTCTTCTTTCAGAAGAAGTCCTGACAAAGTACCGGATTGAGCTGCTAGTAAAGGGGTCCGTCGTAATCGCCCCGCAAATGTTATTCACTCAAGACGACATAGCCAGGATCGATCAGCTGCAGGCTGAGATTCCGGAAGAAGAAGTGCGGGAGGGAGATGCGGGCGACTTGCACAGCGTCTTTGTCCAGCGCGTGAGGGTAGACCCGCCCGGCCACGCGCCTAGCAACGTGAGTGGTACTGCTTCGGGTCAGATCATGGAGCTGCTCGAAAGTAGAGATCGCAGCTTCGCGCTAAGAAAGATCTTCGGAGCATCCGCAGATTACGTGGTTCGCCGATGCCAGATGCATCGTATGCCGCCGGGGTCCTTTATCGGCATTCATTTGGATGCGGCGAGTGATCCGGATTTCGAGTACTCGGTGATTGTGCAGCTAGCGAGAGACTTCGACGGCGGTGAATTCGTGGTATATCCAACCGGGTACGAACAACACGTATTCCGGCCGCCATTTGGCGCTGTGCTTGTCACAACCTGTAAGGTCCGGCATGAGGTAAAGCCGGTATCAAGCGGGGAGCGCCGATCCCTCGTATACTTCTGTTCAAAACGCAGCGGCGTGAACCGCCGGATCATCGAGGGTTCTAACGCTCGGCCCTAGCGTGCCGCGCCTGGTATGGGTCTCTGCAAATCGTGGGCTGAGCGAGCTCTCCGGGGAATTGATGGCTTTCCCATCTTGCGGGTCCTTCGTGAGGTCCGACACGAGTCTGGTCGCAAGCGATGGCTTACATTGATCGTACGCGTCCGGTGACGGCCCCTAGTTGGGCGTCTTGAGCGGATGGCCGACCTCGCTCATGGGGCATGAGCGACGTTCTGAGGTTACCAATTCCGGGCGTGAGTTCGTGGACGCGCTTGGCGAGATGATCCAGCAGGCAGGCCAGCACAAGCCTGTGGATCTAGGGCTTGGCTGTGGCGATGAAGTGATCGCTTTGGTCGTGTCATTGTTACTCCAAGCTCTGCGCCCCGATCCGGGCCTTTTCCTCGCCCGTCCATCGTCGGCGACGATCCCAGTGATCACCTCGACGCGACGATCACCTTGCTACTGGCTCGAGCATGGTATTTGCCATCGTTCCTCCTCCACGGATCCGCTCATGCCGAGCTGTATCGCGGGCGCCGAAAGGGGAGCGGTTGGGGCCTCACGCCGTTACAATGGGCCGAATATTTCCACCACAATCACCACAATCACGAGGAGAGTGGTCGCAAAGGCCATGATGACCATTCCGCTGCCCGCAGGTAGGAGGCTGAGAGGCGAGGCGATAGGATTGCAGATCGACGGCATCACACGGGGCGGGAGATTGAGCCTCTCAGTGCTATCGAAGATATAGCTAGTCGGGCGTCGGGACTCACGGACCACACATCCAAAGCTGGGTTGCATCCCCGCGGAATTGTCAGCCAGCTGGTCCCGACCGGGGTTGTCCGGCGGCTGCCCGGGAACGAGCGGCGTTTGGCTGTAGTAGGGACCACCATGCTTGGAGCTCGGTGCCACCTCGCGCAGAGCAGTCTGCCTGACAAATGCGGAACTTGCGCCAGCGGCCACATTCATGGCTTTTGCAACTCCAGATGCAAGCAGAATCAAAGCCAAGTCGAACAAGATCAATCGGATCAGCCTCATTGGGGCTCCGAAGATAGCTGCTGCGGCCGCGTTCTTTGCGGCAACTCCTGCTCCTATGCAGCAATTTACGTGCCGGCAAAGTGCGGTCTTTTGGGGCCGCTTATTTCATAGTGAAACTCGCATAAACCCAAGCCAGCGAGTGCAATCGCCCATCGTATTGTCGAGTTTCAACGTAGGCGTCGCAAATCGGCCAAGCAGGACGTGCAATGCGATTAGCTTTTGGGGTCGGCAACTGCGCTGGCAGCCTTACGCCATGACGCTCGTCGCTGTACAAGCTTCGGCGCACCGCTGGTCTCGTCCGGGACGAACAAGAGCACTCTCATAGGGCCACCATTCATCGTCCGACCAAAGCTTGCTCGGTGATTGGGGCACCTTCGTCGCCACGTGAAGGAAGGGAGGCGCGCGTTCCCGGTGCGCGATGGTGTATCCCAGGCTTCGAAGCGATGAATTGAGCGGCTGACGATGTTTGCTACGACTTCAATAGTCGGTGTTGCTGATCGTGGGCCGCGGGCCTGTTCGGCGCAATCACAACGCACTCCACAGTGCCAGCCTTTTCATCGGCAGCAAGCGGGATCACGCCCTCCTTACGTGTGTGGTCGAATATAAGTCCATCCTTGACGAGACGATCATGCGCCGCCCGGAAGGATGCTGATCGCACATTTCTCACAGATAAAATAACGTTACAGCCGAAATAGTCGACGCCTAGCAGCCGGACGGCAATGTTGTGTAACACCGAGCCGCCACCCCAGCGGCCGTTCGCTTCATTGAACAGCAACCGCCCGTCTTGTGCGAAAATGGCGTCGATGTTGATCATTCCGCGATACCCCAGGTCTCGCGCGAGTGCCACAAAACGGTAGGCATGGGCCTGGGCAGCTAACAATTGCTCTTCCTCCAAGTCGCTTGGAAGCTCAAGTCCCGTCCGGATCAGAGCTCTTTCGGATCGGTCTGCGCTTTTACGCAGACGTATGCTTCCACTATTGACAAAAGCGATTGATGCATCATCCTGGATTGTATACTCGAGATAGAATAAAGATCGGGCCAAGTGGTACGATTCCACGACCAGCGTCTTACACGAGGCTGTTGTCATCTCAGACCACAATGCTTCGGGATCAAACGACGGCCACGAAACCCACCGAGTATCTCTGGCTCCAGGTAGCGGATCGCTCTTATTGCTGGTCAGGATGACGTTTCCAACTCCACCAGCTCCATTATCCAACTTTACAATGACCGTGCCGGTCTCGGATTTGAGGGAGGTGACGGCTTTGAACAGTCCATTTGGGTCTGTCGCGACTGATCCATGGGGGAGCGGAAGTGCAACGCTTGTTGCCAATTGACGGAAGTGGCTCTTGCGATTCAACAGATCAGGCCCGCGCTGCAAAGCGAAGTCGTCACCGGTCTTCGGTATGCCTAGAATGGCCGCCAAGCGTGCGACGCCTTCAGTAGAGTAGCAGGGATACAATTGCCAGTCTGATTTCTGGCGAATATGTCTTTTGAGCCGCTCGACAACAGTTTTGGACAGTAACGTACAATCATCGAGGATTGTCGATTGGCGGCTCGCAGGTACAAGCAGGCGAAGAGCCGATGAATGGAAATTGAGCGTTCCGCCAATGAAGGATAACAGATCGGCCGGGATCACTACCGGAGAGACTATCAGGTCGCCCTCCTGAGCAAACCACGCTGAACGAAATGCCGAGTTGGCGGGCCAGCGAAAGTTGAGCTTTTGTTAGGTGGGCGCCCGACATCTGAGGCGTACCGGCATTCATAATCAGGATTCGCGGCATTCTCGACCTCCGGACATCTGGTCGTGATCAGGATGGGATCGTCATGGCAACCACGAAGTCGTTGCCATGCCGTGGCAAGGCTCTGGGAGAGGGGAGAATTTGCGCCATCTCGATGTCACCTGCGATGCAGCGGGAGAGAACGGCCCGCCTCGAATCTGCCGATCTCAATTTATGGCTCGGCCGCGTATGAAATGATCTCGCAGAGCCCGATAAACGGGCTCTGACCAAACATGGGCGATCAGCGCTTGCGCCTCGATCCGGCAGTCGCCGCCGCTTGGTCACATAAGCGGCGGGTGCGTCTTCCCATCGAGCAACGGCTCGACCGACCAGCATTCGGCTACATTTGGATGTTCCGTAAGCACTCGCTCTATTCTTGCTGGAAAGATATTCTCGCTTGAAATAATCGAGAGTTGTTTTGCCGCGGTGAAGCGGAATAGATCCATCGGCCTCGCAGTGTCCATTGTCGCCGGCGAGGCTGGGGATCTCGAGTCGGGCTCCTCTCAGGGCACCAAACTGGCTCTCCAAGGCGCGAGCGATCCGCTCAATGTATCGATTGAGGATGACATAGCTGGACGGCTTCCGTTCGAAATGAATCGCGGTCTTGTCAAAGGTATAGGTAGCGCTTCCCTCGGCCGGGGTGGAAAAATTCAGCTTGCTATTCATGCGTGTCAGGTCCGCGCATTCTGTTTGCGCCACCCGCAACGGCCCCCCAAATCCTGACGAGGCCCCGGTCATATGCTTCGGCTGGCGCTTGTACAGGCTGTGCTCACACGGTCTTGGCGGAAGCCTTCTTTTAATGGCTGTCATGGGGTGCGAACGATGGATATCGCTCGAGGGAAATCTGCCGATCGATCGATCACTCCGCTCTGCTCAGCTGCGGTGTGCATCTTCCGGTAATGATCGGCACACCACGAAGAGGTCTTCTTGCCGCGTTTTTGATATACAGGCTCGCCGCACATATAGGCCGCTCTCATATCTCCATCTTTGAAACCGATGATGCAACGGCACTGGCCTTCAACATGATGAACTAACAGGACCTTCTTAAGGCCATCGCGGTCTTTCAACTTGCTGCTCCAGCCTGCCAAACAATTTCTTCCGATGCCGCGCTGGTCACGCGGAGTCGCCCGCGCGGGCCACTCGTCGAAACCCGCGCGGGCTCACCATCTGCCAAACCTTGCACGGTCGAAACGCCTTGCCAGGTGCGGAAAGGAGCTTGAAGGTGGCGGGTTCGGCGAACTGAGTTTTGTGCGTTGCTGCGCGAGACGAGCAGCTTCAGGAAGCGGGCGCCACCTAAGCGCTTCCGATAGACTTCCACGTCGATCAATTCTGACCTTATCGGCTCCCGTGGCGAAGTGGCCGCCGGCGGCCATATTGTCAGGATCAGAAATGCCGAACCATTTAGAGCTACGTGCGAGCTCTGGCGCCGCGATCGGAACTCGCTGCACAGCCCTCCCGAGCGAGGGACTATAGACAATGAGGAGCATGACCGGCCATCGGTCAGCGGATATGACCAGCTGAGGCATTCGCAGTCCCTCACACGATAGGTGCCACGCCCGAGAGCGTACGATTTAACGTTACGTCAGATTCAAGCCCCTTTTTTGCGGCCTATGAAAACGTGACCAAGGTAATGCTGGCCCAAGCAGTCCCCCAAGGGGCTATCGCGAACATGTAGCGCCGCCGTGAGGGGGGCGAGCCCCAGTTAATGAGGGCCATTGAGGAGAGATCCAGCGAACGCGTCGGCGGCGTACCCAACGCACGTCGCCGCTCGCTTCCGGCGAAATTTGGAGTTGCTCAGGGGGCGTATGCGGGAATCACCATCGGCGGTCAGTCTGAGAAGGCGAGATATCGAAGCCAAGCTTGGCAAGTGTTTTTGGCGTTTGCGTAAAGCGCCACGCTGGCCTGCCAGTCTCTCGGCATGTAGGCGGCAACGGCGCACCTAATGCGCTCTCAGCAGAACACGTCGTTTTGCCTCGAAAAGATGCTCATCCAGGGTATCGTGCAGCGCACGCCGCAGCTCTGGCGGGATGGAGCTATCTGTATCGATCAATTCCCGAAACTTCCGGATGATGTGTTCTATTGTTGCGATCGTTCCCAGTGTTTCCATCCTCTGCCAGGGCATCATCCATTGTCTCCTTTGGCGCGTAACGCACGTTGCGCCGCGGGTCCTCACCTCAGCAACCGGGCCGAGAACAGCCTCTAGTCGGCAAAGGGGTGGCTGTCGGACACCTGCTCAGCGCGAGTTGTTTCGTCAGCGGCGCTCACTCAAATTCCGCAGAAGTGGCGCGCATTTGCAGCTGCAATATTCTTGCGCACGTAAGCTGCACTCTTGATCGCATTAGTCGAGCCTCAGCCAGCTCAGCTTTAGGCGTTTGAAACCGCAATCAAGCGAGTCAGCCGGGCGGCTGCAGCGCCGTGATCAAGTGATTCTTGGCCAAGTGCCACGCCTTGCTGTAGGTTCGAGGCACGACCGGCCACCACCAGTGCCGCCGCCGCGTTCAAAAGTGCGGCATCACGAAAAGGGCCTGGGAGGCCGTCGAGCACTTTCTCTAACGCAATGGCATGAGACTCGCAATCACAGCTCTCCAGCGCATCGGCGCGGTAGCGGGGGAGCCCGGCTTCTTCCGGCGTCACTTCGAACGTGCGGACTGTACCGGCCTCGACCGCAGCAACAAAGCTTGTCCCGGCGAGGGATATTTCATCGAGCCCGTCCGAGCCATGAACAACCCATACCGAATCGGCACCCAGGTTCTTCAAGACGTACGCCAATGGCTGCACCCATTTGCGAGCGAAAACTCCAAGGATCTGCCGCTTGACGCCGGCCGGATTAGACAAAGCCTCGATTAGATTGAACATTGTGTGGGTTCCAAGCACGCTTCGGATCTGGCTGATGCGCTGCATCGCAGGATAGCCGGCTGACGCAAACATGAAGCCAATGCCGGCTTCGTGCACACAACGTGCGATCGCATCAGGCTTGAGATCGACCTTTACGCCTAGACTCGCCAACACGTCTGCGGTGCTTGAACGCAAAGTCGCAGCGCGGTTAACATACTTGGCGACAGGAACGCCGGCCCCGGCGACGATGAAGGAAGCGCACGTCGATACGTTGAGCGGACGCATCGCCCCGTCGCTCGCACCAGTGATATCGATGGGGTCGCATTGCATTTCCACCTTGGGCATTAAATTCCGCATTGCGGACGCGGCGCCGGTGACTTCTTCGACTGTTTCGCCGCGGACTCTCATCCCAATCAACAAGCCACCGATCTGCGAGGGAGTTGCGTCACCCGACATCATGCTGTCGAACGCTGACGCAGCCTCCTCGCGCGTCAGTATGGCGCCCGTGGCAACTTTCGCGATGATCGACTTGAGCGGTTCCATCGAACTGTGCACGTCCCTTGTCCAATCTGAGCTGCGACCGTTCAGCCAGACGTCTTTGCAGCCGAGTGCCTTGTTGCAGCTGCCTGTCTATTCGCACTCGCTATGCCGCACTTGTCCAACAGGCGGCCGACAGATGAAACGTGAGCATCTGTGGCGACGCTACAACCTGACGCTACGTGAGGGTCAAGCCCTCTCCATTCGATGGTGCCCTAGATAGGACGCCGGCGGCTGGTCAGAGGACTGCAGTCGCTTGATACCAGAACAATAGCGTCGTCTCGAGCCTGCTTGCCGGCGATATTAGGAGGGTCACAAGGCTTTTGGCTTCCGGCGCCGCCGTGGCGGGGGCCGCCGGTTAACCTTCGTGCGATGTGCTGCACGTGAGCTGGGACGACTTCTGGTAAGGAGCCGGGCGGACAAGTCGTAGCACCTTCACTTCGATCTGCTGCTCTGATTGCCGATGTCCCGCCCGGAGATCACGTATCGGCATTGCTGACTGAGGCGATCTTGCTTGGATCTGAGGCAGACAGTGATAGCAAAGCGATCTGGTATGTGACTACTACAAAGGCGTAACACGTCTTCCATACAGGCCTCTTTCTCCTCTGCGGTCGGCGCTTGATCAAGCGCGTTGGCTGGCGCGAGCATGACCGTTGTCATTGCCAGGCCAAGAGCGATGGCGCCGTAGCGAAGTCCGAGGTCCGAAGCCAACTTAGTTCGTTGTTTCTGAATCATAACATTCCTTCAATTCGGGTGGGGTGACGTTTTGTTCTTGCTGTGTGCGGAGCGCATCATCTGCCAACCGGAAAGCTGCGGATCTGCTTAGCTGGCTGTCGGCAAGCTCGTTATTCTACTTTGCGGTTCTCATTGTACGGAGCCCGTCATCCGCCGGGAATGACATTCGATGAATCGGGGGTAGGCCTGCACCGGATGGTGTTAGGCTCTCTATTTCGTCGTCCTGGGCTAGCGTACATATTTGAAGCATTCGCAAATGTCGTGATGTCAGGAATCCCCTGGCTCTCAGTGGTGATCCCCACTTGTCCCAACTCGTACAATCTAACGATGCATGCGATTCAAAGTCTCTTCATAAGACCGATGGTCTAAAGCTGTCGGGGGCTGTGGACTAGGGATCGACCGCTTCGGCAGCCGAGCCACGAGCGTCGCTCCTACGTGATGATACGGAGCGTAGGTGTCGCAATTGTTTGATCTACGAATTGCATGCTCTCGGCATGAATCCGAAAAGCAAACTCTACCAACCCGATCACTGGCGAGGCCGCGCGCAAGCAACGCGAAAGAAGGCGGCAGCGCTCGTTGACGGGAAAGCAAAAGACAGGTTGCTTAAGATTGCCTTCGAATACGACAAGTTAGCGCAGCGCGCCCTCGTGTGGCGGATGCGCAAAAATGAGGACGATACGTGGCCTGAGCAAGAGCTGTAAGCGCTGCTACGGCCAATCAAGGCTTCAGCCTTTTGAACTATACCCAACCCAAGGGCGAGGCTGATATCGCTCAACAAGCAAGTCAATCCCGCCTGCTCCGAGCGTTGCGGGAGCGAGGAGCGAGGCGGCCGGGCCGTCCTATGCCATAGGACGTGAGGGCGGAGCCGGCCGCTTGCCCAACGTTCCTTCAGGTCTCTTTGCTTCGTCAGCTTCTCGAAAGCTAGCTTTCACATAACGGTAATGCGGAGTACCAGTTCTCACTTGCAGTCAATCCGTTGCGCCTAACGAGGAAGCCCGGATGCCACCTGCGCGGTACGTCGAGCTGCTACTGGTCATTTTTGGCACTTAGCCGCGGCCGCAACGGCATATCAGTGTCTTTCATTTCAGACATCTGGGTTATGCGTCGGAATTCCTATTGCGGTCGCCGGAACAGCGCACTCTAAATCCAGGTCGCAGCGCGAATTGCGCGCCGGCATCAGGTTATTCGCAGCCGTGGCGGCTGCAGCATGCGATAGGCCCTAGAAGCCTCGCGCGGTCGCCATGCACGGGAGGCTGTCAGAAGAAGGCTGTGATGACCAAGTAGATTCCAGCCCAAAGCACCGCATTTATGAGAAGTGCGACGAGGAGCTCCCAGTTCCACCTTCTCTGCGGTTGCAAGGAGGGACGATCGGCGCCGAAATGCTTGATCATTGGGGGCTTTGTTGCGCGCGAATGTACGTCTCATTGCGCTGAGCGCCGGCCAACAGAAATATGCCAAGCTTTGCATGCCTCCTATCACTCATAAGCTAGCAGTCCTCTCTTCATAGGGCGGTAGGAGAAACGATGTTCGTTGCGTCGCGACCACTCGGCCGATTGATTGCTCGTGTATCTTCGGAACGGCAAGGTCGCGTTCGGCCCACGCAGCAAGCTACATGCCAGAAGGTAGAACTGTCGGCAGCGCCTTTCATTTGATGGGTTGGTCAAACGGAGCCGCTGCGCGACGTCGGAGTCGCGACATTCCTGTCGGAAACAAAACCCGCATTACCGTGTGCAACGAACACCGGCGGCGACGCCGGTGATGCTGTGTTGAAGATGGGAGTTTGGCCTCCCGGAGCCGGCCTTCAGGGGCAGGCTTCAAACCACCTCATGCTGCCGCGTTCAAAAGGCGCGGTGGTGAGCGATGAGGAAAAAGGCGGTGAATGAAACCGTCAGGTAAGTGACAAGAAGATGAGTGCAAGCGAACCGCCGATGACGTATCGAAATGGGTTCAAGATGCTGTCAAGACGGGCGTGGGGTAGTAGCGCTCGGAGGAGTGTGGGCGGAGCCTGTTTACGGCCCACGCGGCAGCCGGTGCATAGGCGGCATGATCTCGTCACAGGCTTCAACACGGAACGTCGGAACCTGACGCAATGCGTCAGGGGCGGAGCAACCCGTAATAGTGAGGAAGCGGCTGTAATGGCCGTGGAGCAAAGGGGTTGCGTTATCCTGCCGGCGTCACTGCGCCAACCGGGAAGACCGGGAGGAGCACGGTGAACTCCGGCAAACCGTTGCCCATCACCAAGCGGATGGTGTGGGAAGCCTATAAGCTTGTGAAGAAGGGAAAGGCGGCGGGCGTCGATGGCCAGAGTCTCGAAGACTTTGCCGGCGATCTTGAGAACCACCGCTACCGGCTGTGGAATCGGTTGGTGTCAGGAAGTTACTTCCCGCCACCAGTGCGGCGGGTCGAGATTCCTAAGGCCGGCGGTGGGATTCGTCCTCTTGGCATACCGACGGTCGCGGACCGTATCGCCCAGATGGTGGTCAAACGGTGTCTGGAGCCGGTGTTGGATGGAGAATTTGATCCGGACTCCTACGGCTACAGGCCCGGAAAATCGGCCCATCAGGCCATAGAGCAGGCGCGTAAGCGGTGCTGGCAGCACGACTGGGTCGTAGATCTCGACATCAAGAGCTTTTTCGACACGATCGATCATGAACTCTTGATGCGCGCGGTCTATCGACACACGAAAGCTGACTGGATCCGGCTCTACATTGAGCGGTGGCTTAAGGCTCCGGTCGAGATGCCCGATGGATCGGTTCGGGCGAGGACGACAGGCAGGTCTCAAGGGGGTGTGGTCAGTCCAATCCTGGCAAACTTGTTCCTGCACTACGTGTTCGATGTTTGGATGAAGGGGTCTTATCCCCACATTCCGTTCGAACGCTACGCCGACGACATCATCTGCCATTGCCGCACGCGGCAGGAAGCGGAGGAACTCAAATCGGCGCTGGAACGACGGTTTGCTGACTGCCATTTATTGCTGCATCCGGAGAAGACTAAAGTGGTCTACTGCGCTGACAGCAATCGACGGCGGTCCTACCCGCAGATCCATTTTGACTTCCTGGGCTTTAGCTTCCGCCCCCGTATGGCGAAGAACCGGTGGGGCAGGATCTTCACCTGCTTCCTTCCGGGCGTGAGTCCGAACTCTCTCAAGGAGATGAGGGCTCGCATTCGAGGATGGCGCTTGCCTCAGCACTCGCCGCTTCCGCTTGAAGACATCGCGCGTAGTCTCAGCCCCGTCCTTCGGGGCTGGGATCAATACTACGGGCGATTCTACCCGACGGAACTGCGTAGGCTCTATGAGTACTTCGATGAGCGCCTCGGCGCGTGGCTTCGGTGCAAGTACAAGCAACTGAAGGGCCATCGGGGACGGTCGTTGCGGAAACTCAACGAGATGGCGAAGCAAAATCCAAAGCTCTTTGTCCATTGGCAAAAGCTTGGACGGGCTACGGTTGGATAACAGGAGCCGGATGATGCGAGAGTATCACGTCCGGATCTGTGAGCGGCCGAGGGTGAAACTCCCTCGGCCTACTCGACAGCAAAAGGTGAGCGCCTCGCGAGCGTCATGCCGTATGACCTTGCCCCGTGGACTTAATCCAGATTGAAGTTCGCTCTGGCCGATATGAGGACCAGAGCATGAAGCGCAGCCGCTTTACGGAAGAGCAGATCATCGGGATTTTGAAGGAGCACGAAGCTGGCGTGTCGGTTGCCGATCTGTGCCGGAAGCACGGCGTCAGCGATGCCAGCATCTACAAATGGAAAGCCAAGTTTGGCGGGATGGAGGTCTCGGAGGCCAAGCGGCTGAGGACGCTGGAGGATGAGAACACGCGGCTGAAGCGGCTTTTGGCCGATCGTGGACGCCCACGGGATGAGCGAACGGCGGGCGTGTAAAGCCATCGGCTGTTGCCGCATGACCATCAGATATCGGACGACCCGGGCGGACGACGCGGCCCTACGCCAACGCATGAGAGCGATTGCCGAGGTGCGCCGTCGCTTCGGCTATCGGCGCCTGCATGTTCTGCTCAGGCGGGAGGGCTATCTGGTCAACCACAAGAAACTGTTCCGGCTCTACCGGGAAGAGAGGCTCGCGGTCCGTCGCCGTGGTGGCCGCAAGCGGGCGCTCGGGACCAGGGCGCCGATGGTGGTGCCGATAGCGCCGAATGACCGCTGGTCGCTCGACTTCGTCTCGGACCAGCTCACCGATGGCCGCCGCTTCCGCATCCTGACCGTGGTCGACGAGTGCACGCGCGAATGCCTGGCGTTGGTGGCCGACACCTCACTGTCGGGCTCCCGGGTGGCGCGGGAGCTGGACCGGCTGATGATTGAGCGCGGCAAGCCCAAAATGGTGGTCAGCGACAACGGCATCGAATTGACCAGCAACGCCATCCTGACATGGGCCGACCAGAGCCGTGTCGACTGGCATTACATCGCGCCCCGCAAGCCGACGCAGAATGCCTTCATCGAAAGCTTCAATGGCTGTCTCCGAGACGAATTGTTGAACGAGACGCTGTTCACGTCGCTGGCCCAGGCCCGCGTCGAACTCGGACATTGGCGGGCCGACTACAACGATACGCGACCTCACTCGCAACTCGGATGGAAAACACCATCGGAGTTTGCCTTCACCTGCAACCCGCGACGGGATCTGGCGCTGCGCTATGCCGATGGCTCCGCGCCAGCTCCCGCCGCTGCCACCGCCCAACCGAGCAAATCCAACAGCCGGGGCGAACTCAGGACCGGATAAAACTTGATGTGGTGGAACGGTCCGCTCCAACAGCATCAAAGTGCTAGAACGTGGTCGTTGTTCGAACGCCACAAAGGAGGGACCGTTCCGTGAAACAGGTTATCACCATCGGGCTGGATCTGGCCAAGCACGTTTTCCAGGTTCACGGGGCGGATGCCGAGGGCTCACCCGTGTTCAACCGGAAGCTACGGCGCAGCGAAGTTCTGCGTTTCTTTGAGAAGCTGCCAGCATGCCTGGTGGGGATGGAAGCATGCGGTAGCGCCCACTATTGGGCGCGCGAGATCGCAGCTCTCGGTCATGAGGTCCGGCTCATTCCGCCGGCTTATGTCAAACCCTTCGTCAAGCGTGGCAAGACGGATGCGGCGGACGCTGAGGCCATCAGCGAAGCGGTGACCCGAAAGACCATGCGCTTCGTGCCGATTAAGACGGCTGAGCAACAGGCTGCCGCGATGGTGCTGAAGACCCCGCGCTCTTCTAGTGCGGCAGCGAACGCAATCGGTCAACGCGTTGCGCGCGCATCTGGCAGAATTGGGGATCATCGCCACCGCCGGCCTGGCAAAGGTTGAGGCGCTGGTCGCAATCATACGGGATGAGACAGATGCACGCCTGCCCGCAGCAGCGCGCTTCGCGCTGATGGCTATTGCCGACGAGATTGAAGCTTCAGCCGACCAGATCGAGAGGCTCGAGCGCGCAATCGTCGCGGAGGCCAAGCACGACGAGGACATGCGTCGGTTGACCACGATCCCTGGCGTCGGCGCCATTACGGCGGCGACCATCAAAGCGCTTGTGCCGGATCCCGGCGGGTTCAAGTCGGCTCGCCACTTTGCCGCCTGGCTGGGATTGACGCCGCGGCCTCATTCAAGCGGAGGCAAAGAGCGGTTGGGACGAATATCGAAGATGGGAAATCCAGAACTCCGCTCTCTCCTCGTTGTCGGGGCAACGGCCGTCTTGCGGCTTGTCCGAAACGACGTTCGGGCGCGGCCGTGGCTGAAGGCGCTTCTCGCCAGACGCCCCTTCAAGGTTGCCGCCGTCGCGCAGGCCAATAAGACGGCGCGGATCATCTGGGCGCTCCTGGACAAGGGTGAAATTTATCGGCGTCCCGACCCATTGGCGATTGCCGCGGTGACGCAGTGACCGCCAAAACGATCTGACCGGCGCAGGCCGGCAGAGGGCGAGGTGCAACAACAGGCGATGAACCCATGGGACGAAATCCCGAAACGAGTGAAGCTACTGCCCCCAATGCGCTCAAGCGCGTAAACTTGATTTAGCTCCTCGTTCCGCGGATCTCATCGAGGCCAGCGGCCATATTGTGCCGCGCGCAAAGGCCGGACATATGACCGCACCGTTCCAATGTGTGAAATCGACTGAAAAAGCTCTTGCCTCGCGGGCCGTTCCACATATGGGGGCAAGGTCACGTAGCCAACGCGTTAAGGGCCGCATCTTAGTGAGGCCTATAAATCGAGCGATATTTGCAGTGGCAGCCAATGAGATCGGTTAATCATTGTTCCTGACCGTTAGCTGACGATCGAGGTCGCAGCGGTCCGCTGGATGTGCCAGCTAAGAAGTGCATTCCAGACGTCTGCGGCTATGTACGAGCCGATTTGGACGCCATAAAACTGAATGGTTTTCACATAATTGACGCATTAGGACTGTTCAGCCTTTGCGAGAAGGCCGCAAGGGATCAAGTACACTCCCGCAGAAGCAGCAATGTCGCCCGGAGCTATCTGGTGCGGCAACTGCGAGCATCATGAAGTCTGGATTCCGCCGCCAATAGGAGAGCATGGCATGATGAGGGACAATTCATTGAAGACGAGATGAGGCCTCAAGAGCCGCCGACTTCGCATGCTCAAGCGTGATGTGCGCTCTGCCGGCGATGAGCAGTGAATGCCTGGCACCGATCAAGACTGCTTCGCCGCGGAGAGGCTCAATGGCGGACTTACATAAGTAGCGGGAAGATTCGATCGGCGGGTCGCCTAACTCAACGTACAGATCGTGCCGCCGCCCGTCCTCAGGCAACCGGCGGCACCGAGCGCAATTCGAGCACCAGAGGCATAACTAGAGGAGCGTGAGTGATGATAGACATCTACCGCTTTTGCGGATGGTGCGTTGTAGAGTGGTTCAGGAAAGCTGGGCCGAGAATCGCGGAGGTTGACTTGTTGCGCGACAACGTCCTCTACGTAGAGTTCAGGGCTATCCGAGAGGCAAAGGAGCGGGCGTGCGAGCGCAGGTGGTAGACAAGCTGGAGGCGGGCCGGGTGCAGCATGGCCGGTTCGCGACTGCTCCGGGATCAGGCCCTTGCGGTCTCTTCTTTGTGCAGGGGCCTTGCGGGTGTGAACTAAAGATAAGTGCATTTGTCCGTCCTGGGTGGGAGCATGTCGCTGTTTCGACACCGCGGCGTTGTCCAAACTGGGAGGAGATGTGCTTTGTCAAAGACATGTTCTGGGATGAAGAAGAGTGCGTCATGCAACTGCATCCGCCACATTCGCGTTATGTGAATAACAGCCGATATTGCCTTCATTTGTGGAGACCCATTTATCGAGACATTCCGATGCCGTCTCCGAGCTTCGTAGGCGTCGTTGGATTGAGTCCCTCAGATGCGGCAACGTTGTTCGCGCGGATGAGCGCGACAGCATGACGGACTGAGTTTACAATATCCGAGCACAAGGTGAGGCCGAGCGGGTGCACAAGCACCGGTTCGGCGTCCCGATGAGATGTCACAAGCGGGTGTATGTCAGGCTCGCTCGGCCGTTGCGGCGTGCAAGGCGGGCTGAGATGAAATGCCGCTGTCAAACAGGAGCAGCCTCAGAGCGAACAACAGCATCTCGCTCGCTGATAGCCGATCACGGGGCGAACTGGGGGCGCGAATTGCGCGCTCTTTGGAGGCGAAGTTTTGGGCGCCGGGCGGCGCGGCACGATGAGGGTGAGATCGATCTCAAGCCCACGACCGAGCCTGGTTTGGTGAAGGCATCGTCTAACGCAGCCATCATCCTGACTGAAGCTGAAATTACACGAGCGCGACCTCTTTCACTGTGCAAGAGTCACTAGCTGGTCGGCCACCGCCTCACACCTGCAGCAGCGCCCGGAAGCTGGGACTGTCGCACAGCCAATTTGCCATGACGGCGATAGCTTCCCTAAGCTTGTGTGGTGGCCAGCTCCTCGTCAGTTTGCCGCGATATCGGTCGCAGGCAAGATGTGAGCAGCGCGCCCTCTGAGGAGACGCACGCGGAAGAAGCCGGTGAACCAGCATGTATAATCGAGTCGATGGCGAATACGCACATACTGAGCAAGCTGAGGAATCGAGTTGGCCCGCAGACGGTAGCGAATGTGCCCAAACACTCACCGAAATCGCGCGGCTGGAGAGCCTGGCGCCCGGCGAATTGTTCGATAGAATGGGGCTCTGCTTCAGCAAGCCGCATACCTCAGATGCAATCGATGATAGTTCAAACACCTCGGGCCTCAGCACATCCTCTCTGTCCTCCAGCTCCGAGTTATCCGTTGCCACTAGCCCTGTCCGTCCTCTGTTCGATTACAGGACGGCGGAATTGCCCCAAGCCAATGTCAGTGGAATCTGTGTTGGATTGGCCGCGGAGTGGCTCCTTGATCTCCCAAGCAGCGCTTCCTCCCGAATGGGGGTTCTGCTCCCGGGCACGGAAAATCACCGCTCGGCGGCAAGACGGCAGGAACAGTCTGAAAAGCTTAAGACTCAATTGAAAGAGGATAAGGCGGAAGGGTCTCACAATTTCCAGGCAAAAAGCACAATCTTGCGTGACGCCGGCCTAGAACCATCTGCTGAAGAGACGCGATATAGGTTTGGTACATCTTCGTGCATCGACAAGATCGTAAACGAGCTTGCGCAGGATCCATCCGTCCATTTGGTCAGCTTGAAATTCGTCCAACCTGGCGCCAGCACCCACACGATTGCAACGGCAACGTCGAATGGAACGACGATCCTCTCTGATCCTAACTATGGCGAATTTACTGTTCCGTCAGATCGGGTCGGAGGGTTGTTTAAGAGTCTTGCCGAGCGCTATAGCACCCTGAACAAACGTGATATTTCGGCGGTCGTCACACAAAGGATCAGGTATGGGCATCCCAATGCAACGGACCTTGCCCTATTCCCGCGCGCGGAACCTCATCGGTAGACACGAGGCAGCCGCATCGCCCGCCTTGTTTCACCCGCCGCGGTTTCTGTGGATGTTCAATCGATGCTCTCGATGGAAGTTCTCTGGAAGTAGTGCAGAGAGGGGAATGTTTAGCGACATAGGTTCGCCGGTCACTGAGGTTTGTGAGCCCCGCGCCATCGCGTGTCAGAGCAATCGCCTGCGCTTCCTCTCAGGCCGGACCGGCGGCCCGTTAGGCTAACCTCCTCGTAGGGTTGCGTTACCCGACGCCCAATCGCGCTCAGGGGGCCGGTCGGCAACCAAGCATCCACAGAGTCGGCACTAGCTGGAGCCGATCTGCTTCGGAATCACCGCCAGCCGCTTTTATAGTGAGCTCACCAACCAAATAGCTGCTGCCGGGGGCATCGGCTTGCCGTCGCACCGGCGCCTCAAAGCCAGTCATCGCTCGCCACGAGCTCCGCGACAATCCGCCTTCTCTCGTCCCTGGACTTGATTGACGGCTTCGGTGAGGACCTCATCCGCGATCTGACTCAGTGATATTGCAGCGCTGTGTTGTTCCAAGCTTCTCAATGGAATTGTGCGCCGAGCTGGAGCACTCTTTCACGGATTAAAGTGCCGAATAGTGCGAGTGACATCGCGAAGTTTGGACGAGGAGTTCCTGCGCGGAGCGCTCGCATGGGGGGTATTTAGCTAATTCGGATGACCGGCGCCCGGTAGCGTGGATCCGATTACGCGGGAAGCAGCGGGGGCGCTGGTCGGGTGGATGGATCAGACGCTGTCTCTGCCGCGCATGCGCGACTGGTTGAAGTTAGCAGGAGCGTGACTCGGCGCCGAAATCCCCACGCATACTCGGGGCGAGCGCTGTCCCTACCACGCGCCGCTAACTTCAAGAGTCATTGTACACCGAATAGCTGTCCAAAAGCTGACGAACCCGACGGCATGCATCCGGCGAGAGCGCCTGCGCGGGTTCATGCCCTGCTGCCTAGCACCCAGCCATCTGCCTAGTGGACGACCAACGTAAAATATCGTTAGCATAGACACATTCCATCCCCTCAGCGCGTCGTGCCGGACGCGGTCCTGTCGCCGCCAAGGAACGGTCACAAGCAAGTTGAGCCGGGGCCTGCCGCCGCGCACATGGATAGGCCGATAGGCCCATGGGCTGTATTCTTCGTCGACTGGCAGGCTACAGACCGCTCGCTGCAAAAAACCCTGACATTATCGCCAGGGTTTTGCATGCCATCGAGAATTTAAGGAGGCCGATCAGAAGTCCATACCGCCCATGCCGGGGGCCGCAGGCATTGCTGGACCAGCCGTAGCCTTCTTCGGCAGCTCGGCAACCATCGCTTCCGTCGTGATCAGCAGCCCGGCCACCGAAGAGGCGTTCTGGACCGCGATGCGCACGACCTTGGCCGGGTCAATGATACCCTTGGAAACGAGGTTGCTGTACTCGCCTGTCTGGGCGTCGAAACCAAAAGAGTACTGCTCGTTGTCGAGGACCTTGCCGACCACGATCGAACCGTCCTCGCCGGCGTTGATCGCGATCTGGCGGGCCGGCCAGGACAGCGCCTTACGCACAATCTCGACGCCGGTCTTCTGGTCGTCGTTCTCGGTGCGCAGACCCTTGAGCTGCTCGGAAGCACGGAGCAGGGCGACGCCGCCGCCCGGGACGATGCCTTCCTCGACCGCCGCGCGGGTCGCATGCATCGCGTCATCAACGCGATCCTTGCGCTCCTTCACCTCGACCTCGGTCGCGCCGCCGACGCGGATCACCGCGACGCCGCCTGCGAGCTTGGCGAGACGCTCCTGGAGCTTCTCACGGTCGTAGTCCGAGGTGGTCTCCTCGATCTGCGCCTTGATCTGGGCCACGCGCGCCTCGATGTCGGCCTTCTTGCCGGCGCCGTTGACGATCGTGGTGTTCTCCTTGTCGATCATCACCTTCTTGGCGCGGCCGAGCATGTTGAGCGTGACGTTCTCGAGCTTGATGCCGAGATCTTCCGAGATCGCCTGGCCGCCGGTCAGGATCGCGATGTCCTGCAGCATGGCCTTGCGGCGATCGCCGAAGCCCGGAGCCTTGACGGCCGCGACCTTCAGACCACCGCGCAGACGGTTCACGACCAGGGTCGCAAGCGCTTCGCCTTCGACGTCCTCGGCGACGATGACCAGCGGCTTGCCGGTCTGCACCACGGCCTCGAGCAGCGGCAGCAGCTCGTTCAGCGAGGAGAGCTTCTTCTCGTTGATGAGGATGTAGGCGTCGTCCATCTCAACGCGCATCTTGTCGGCGTTGGTGACGAAGTAGGGCGAGATGTAGCCGCGGTCGAACTGCATGCCCTCGACGACGTCAAGCTCGGTCTCGAGCGACTTGGCTTCCTCGACGGTGATGACACCCTCGTTGCCGACCTTCTTCACCGCGTCGGCGAGGAACTTGCCGATCTCCTGGTCGCCGTTTGCCGAAATTGCGCCGACCTGGGCGATCTCGTCGTTCGAGGTGACCTTCTTGGAGTTCTTCTGAAGGTCCGCAACCACAGCCTCGACCGCAAGGTCGATACCGCGCTTGAGGTCCATCGGGTTCATGCCGGCGGCAACCGACTTGGCGCCTTCTCGCACAATCGCAGCGGCCAGGACGGTCGCGGTGGTGGTACCGTCGCCAGCAGCATCCGCAGCCTTCGAAGCGACCTCACGCACCATCTGGGCACCCATGTTCTCGAACTTGTCGTCGAGCTCGATCTCCTTGGCGACGGCAACGCCGTCCTTGGTAATTCGAGGTGCGCCGAACGACTTGTCGAGCACGACGTTGCGGCCTTTCGGACCGAGCGTGACCTGCACGGCGTTGGCGAGAATGTCGACACCGCGCAGCATACGGTCCCGCGCGTTTACTCCGAACTTCACTTCTTTGGCTGACATAGAAAATTCCTTCAGTCCCTATTAAGTCATCCTTTGGCGCGCCCGATGGGCTCTCCTCAGGAGGGGTGAGCTTTGCTGTGAATTAGGCGGCTTTCTTCTTGGAGAAGACATCGGTGAGAACACCCATCACGTCGCTCTCCTTCATAATCAACAGGTCTTGCCCATCGATCTTGACCTCGGTGCCGGACCACTTGCCAAACAGCACGCGATCACCGACTTCGATGTCGATCGGAATTAGCTTGCCGCTATCATCGTGGCCGCCCGGGCCAACTGCAATGACTTCGCCCTGCGATGGCTTTTCTTTGGCTGTGTCGGGGATGATGATGCCGCCGGCGGTCTTCTCTTCTGCGTCGATACGCTTGACCACGACGCGGTCGTGAAGCGGACGGAATTTCATAGAGGTCTCCTGAGCGTCTGAACAAGTTGGAGTTAAGCACAATGTGACAAGCAGCCCGTAGCAAGAGTCAGGCCAGAAATGCGCTAAGCGATCTGCCCTTCCAGTTCCGCTGAAGCATTCAGCGGCTGCGCGTGTGTTGTCCAGAAGCAAACGCGTAGAGGTGCACCAGCCCGCCCGCTGTCGTGAAAATGACATTGCGTTTCTTCGAATACTGCTTTGATCCCGGGAACACTTCAACGCTGCTCCGGGGGCCGTTGGACAGTTCGAAAGACTGCGCGTGTTGGCGGCGGTGCCGGCATTGCACGTGATCGCCTGACGGCACCATCTAGCAGCTGTGGCGGACAAAGCGTGCGGTCCACAAGCGGTGTCCAGCGGCGGCGCTCAAACCCTATTGAATTCACCCTGGTCATCGTGCCGGCAGCACTTGAAGAAATTTGCACGCGCCGCGAAAGCTTGATTGCGCCGGACATCGCGTACCGCTGTGCTTTCACGGTTGCGTTCCTCGCCTGCGTTTCCGAGGAAGAGAGTGCCGGGAGCTACTATCTGAGATGGCGGCCATGAGCCGAGAGCGCGCATTTTTGCGCAATTGTCATCGAGATGAGGGGCTGTTGCTATGCACGAGGGGCCACTCTGCTCGGCACGTGCCATAAATCATATCCGGCAGGTGGCGCTTGAACCAAGGCGTTCTTTCGGCTGGCAAAAAGCCAAGACGGCGATCTGACTCACTGAGGCCGCATTTTCCGGCGATAGGGTCGAGAATTGCATCGCGAGGTGCTCGATAGACTCCCTCCTTTTGATGTCGATGGCATCCAAACAGCTGTCGAGGATCGAAGGGATTGGCGGATTTAAGAGCAATATACCTTGATATACGTTGTGCAGCTGCTTCCGGCGTGTGATCGACTTCCAAGTCAAAATTCATCCGATCTCCGCGCACCATGGAAGAGCATCTGTGTCGTCCGTAGAAGTACATCAGCACATCGTCTCACTTCTGCAGAAGCCGAATCCGGTCATCCTGGATATTGGCTGCAATGATGGGACTGATACGCAAAAGTTCCTCGAGCTGTGCCCGCAACCCGAGCTTTACTGCTTTGAGCCGGACCCCCGAGCGATCGCGCGCTTCAAGAAGAAGCTCGGTCCATCCCTCAATAAGGTGAAGCTGCTAGAAATTGCCATCAGTGACCGAAACGGGACGATCGACTTCCATCCGAGTAATGCAGATGGGGATGCGAAAGATTGGGACCTGTCCGGTTCAATACGCCGCCCAAAGAATCATCTTACCGAGTATGATTGGGTCCGGTTTGATCGGCCTGTCTCGGTTGAAACACGGCGGCTTGACGACTGGTGCAGCGAAGCCAAATTGGACGGAGTCGATTTCATCTGGATGGACGTTCAGGGAGCCGAAGCCGACGTTATCGCCGGCGGTATGCGGACCTTGAGCAACACGCGCTTTATCTACACCGAATATAGTGATCGCGAGCTCTACGAAGGGCAGTTGAGCCTGCAAGCCATTCTTAGCTTATTGCCATCATTTGAAGTGGCGGCTCACTATCCGCGCGCAGTGGAAGGTGATGTATTGCTCAGGAATACGCGTGTCTAGCAGCTACTCATATCTAGCGTCTCATTCATGCCGCGCCTGATCAACGGACTCTGTGATGGCCGCACCCGCACAACGGTGATCGTCAAGGCGGGCGGCTATCGTTAGCCCGATTGGTGTGCGGTTTCGGGCCGGCGTGAGCGCCAGCCGGTCCGTAGGGTGCGGCCAGCGCCATGGCAGTCAGCGGGTCCATCCGATCCTGAGGAGCTAAGGCCGTGGCGCCGTGGCGCTGCCGTGGCGATCGGACAGCCGATGTAGCAGCAAGGCGTTCGCACATTCATGACGCCGCTTCGTCGGTTCCGCTCTACCGGCAGTCGCCAGGATCTACTGCCGATCACGCCAATCCATCGCGCGGCCTCGTCGGCGCGCCCCAAACCGGGTCTAGCTTGCTAATGTCACTCCATCCCAACGGCAGAGGGCTGGCTGTATTGGAGGGCTGACATGGGTCTCTTCAGCCGGAAGATGGCCGGTTAGGCGATGCGCGATCTCATGCGGCCGCAGCGTCTCTTCCGCGCCGTCGATGCCGATCCGCCAGCAGCGGCCAAGAGCCAGATTGATCCATCATTCCGATGGAGGTGCACGGTACGCTTCACATCAATGTCGTACTGCCCTTGCCAGTGTCGGCGTGCCGCATCGATAAGCGGCAAGGTCGAGTGCCAGGATATTGCGCCGTGCAGTGCTGCACCGTGCGCCCAGGCGGCACAGCCCGCGAGAGTCGAGCCCCGTCGCTCGGTGATTTGGAAAGTTCGTCGGTTGAACCGCGAGCCGTTGCGCAGAAATTCAGGTAGATCCCGCTCGGCACGTCAATGATCGGGCAGGGGCGTAGAGGCTCAAAAAACATCGCCGTGTTTGGATGACGAACGAATGGTCCAGGATACGAGGTTTCGTTTTGAAGGAGGGAGAGCCCAGTAGTGTCTTTGTTCACATTGAAACAAGGTCGCCACGTCCTCAGCAGCAGACCACATCATGACGCCGGTCCGGTAATCCATTCGCGTGGCCTGTTGCCCGCGCCTGATCCCCTTACTTCATGGAAAGCCGGGCTGTATTGCAGTTCCGAGCAGGGCGAGGCCAGCACTCTGAAGCGTTCCCTCGTTTAAAGCTGCGTGCTGGGCAACCACGAAGCTGTCGCACATGGCGCGTGCTAGATTGCTGCTGGTATAGAGCGCCTCAGTTCCAGCAAGACCGCTCGAGATCCTGCAGACCTCAGCGCCCTGCCGCGCGGCGTTCGTCGCGGCGAGCCGCACTTGCATCGTGGTGCTCAGATTTACCTCGCCCGTGAGCGCTTGCTTCCACAGCTCTTCCGTGGCCTCGTAAAAGAAGGAACGAGCGGAACGTAGCATGGATTCGGCTTTGGCGATTTCAAGTTGGACATAGCCGCGCTGAGCCATCACGGGCGCTCCAGTGATCGAGGCGCGGCTTCCGGCCATGGCGATCACCTCGTCTATTGCGGCTCGCGCAATCCCGATGCCGACGATCGCATGCGCTTGCGCAGCGAAAGCGACGGACGGATAACGATAGATCGGCCCATCAAGTGTCACCGGACCGCCGCGGATCAAGGTCCATTGCTCTGGCACAATGACGTCGCTGACGACAACGTCGTGGCTTCCGGTGCCTCGCAGTCCGATGACGTCCCAATTGGGCCGGATTGTAACCTTCTCTGCCGGAATCACCGCTACACGCGGGAGGTCTCCGGCCGGATCGTCTTCCAGTGTTATACCAACTCCTATCAAATCCGCCCCGGGCGAGCCGCTAGCGAATGGCCACACGCCGTTCACGACAAATCCGTCGGCGCATCGCCTGGCGGGCTGGAGCGGGAAGAGCGCACCCGCCAATACGACGTCAGGTCCATTGGCGTACACTTTTCGAAGCGTGTCGTCCGGAAGAGCAGCGAGGTAGCGAGCTCCATCCCCGAAGCTGGCGACCCAACCGGCGGATCCGTCGGCCTGGGAGATGCGCTCGATCTGGCGGCAAAATTCGGCTGGTGTTCGCTCCTCGCCGCCGAATCGCTTCGCGACCATAGCCCGATAGATGCCGATGCGCCTGAAGCCGTCGATGATCTCTTTTGGAATTTCCTGCGCGGGGCCAAACTCGTTGCGACGCGCACGGATCTCGACAAGTAGCGGCGACAGATTATCCCAGGTCGCAGCCGCGGTGTGGGATTCGGGACATTGCTTTTCGGGTGAAGCGTTCATAAATCGTCCTCCGCGTCTTGTGCCGATCATGGTCGCGCGTCATTCATGGACTGCGCACGGGGCGAAACTGGGTGATACCATACCGGCGGGAGGACATTCTCAGAGTTGTCGCAGTTGATATCGCTTGCATGTGATTGCGCACGGTAGCTTCCCAATTTACGGGCCGGGAAGCTAGACTGAGATGGAGCTGTTGCCGTTGCATGGAGGCTGGCCGGCAAAACAGCCGGTAGGCGGCGGCGCGATATCGGCCGTCGTTGCCGGACTGGGTCTCCGGCGGTTGATCGGGGCATGCGATGTCATGTCCTCTCCATGGACGTGTGCTCACACGTCGGACAAGCCGGGTCGAACCAAGTGTGGAGTTCCTGAGTTATGCTCGGGAGAGCGCTCAAGCCTGCGACTTAGTTTTCATCGTTCCAGCAATCGGCGTGCCATTAAGCATGTCTGCCGGCCTTGTCCGAATCTCGCGAGATCATTCCGCCGCGCGGTGCCAGCACATGCTCGTGAATTTCGTGTATACTTTCCGCCAATGTCATTGACTCAACAAACCGCAAGCAAAACGACAGAAGCGGACCTCGTTCGCCGACCGGCCAGATTCAACGTTAATGCCAAAATTAGCACCCGCTCCGATCTCCCGATGCCACCAACAGCCCAATAGCCGTTCGTGCGACTGCGGGTGAGCGCCTGGTTAGAAGCGGACCTCCAGACAGCTGGTGTTCAGCAAACGCACGGAGCTCAAGACGCTGAATTACGCGATCAAATCTGTTCGAGGTGACTGCAAGAGTACCCGGCTCATGCAAGCAAAGACAAGGCGCTTCGAAGAGGCCCCGGGGAGCTTAGGAGGCTCGTTGCAGCACACGAGCTGTCTACCTTCTGTCCTACAGGACTCAAGAAATTCGGGCAGAATTCTGACCTGTCGACCCCTTTTGCAGCCGCCGGCGCCTCCATCTTCGGCGGTTTTCCAATGCTTCCGATTTTGGCCGAGCTTGCCAAATTCGCGCAGCATGCCCGCACTACGAGCGTTGCAACTGATGAGGGATCCACGTTCTGAAGCTAGTCTTCTGTTTCCTACTGAGCGACGCCGTGGTTGAAGAGCTTGCTTGCCAAGTCGATCGGTTGCCAGATGATTTCTGGCTGGCAGACGGTGCGCAACACTTGAATCATTGTTCTGGTATTCGCCTGGGCTGACAAATCTGGCACAATTTACTGTGTCCGCAGCAACTAACAACCTGATGGGCTTCGCGTACACACTATGCAATCTGCAAGCTGCCAGTTTCGTCTCGTATCGACCTCGTTATGGAGGACGGATAGTAAATTGTGCAAGTGGGCGGGTCGTGCGATTGTGCGCAATATCAGGCAGTGCATGCGAGATCGTGGTGAAAACAACCATGCTTTCAACGGCATCATCATTGCGGGCCGGGTCCCTTGGCGGCGAACGAGACTATCTAACGAATGATGGATGCGGCTGGCCTACTGGCGCGGGTGGCATGTTCGTTTACAGACCGGGCGGCCAGTCCTGCTGGTTGTTCTATGTGATCTGCAGCCCTGGCTGAGCTTGGTGATAAAGCAACACCATTCATGGCGTGCTCGATCGGAGCCAGAAGATCTCAGGATCGTCGCCGGCTCTGGAGTTCACAGCCAGGCAATGCGCTTTATCGCGATCTGCTGCCGGAACCACGCTATTGGGTTTGCAACTCAATATGGAGGCATGAACGCTGTCGGACGCGTTAGGTGCGTTTTTTGATGCTCGCCGCGTGTTGCTAGCATGAGTACGTAGAACATGAGCAGAATCAAGACGCCACGCATACCGAAGCACTTCCCGAGTTGATCATTTATTGTGGAGCGGATGGTATCCGGGGCATTTGTCGCAGACGATGGACCAAACAGCGGAGCGGAAGGGCCGTATCGCACGGCAGATGATTTGCCTCGGGTGTGAATGTGCTAGTGTCAGCTGACAATATCGACCTTACCGTTGTCGATCCGATACAGGGCCCCGACGACTTTCAGCCGGTTCTGCTCGACTGCAGCCTTCAGAATAGGGCCCGTCGATCTGAGTTTGTTGACATTGTCGATCACATTGTTTCGGGTTGCGCGGGCGGATGTATCGCCGGCCTGCCCTAGAGATGCGTTCACGGCGGGAGCAAGTGCGGTCACCAGGGCTGAAATGTGCCCTGGCGGCGGCTTATCTTGATGGAGCGACTTGATCGTAGCGTCTATCGCGCCGCAATGATCGTGGCCTAGTACGAGGATTAGCGGCGTGTTCAGTACTGCGACCGCATATTCCATACTGGCGAGTGTATCATCATTAGCGAAGTTGCCGGCGACGCGGCAGACAAACAAATCACCTAGCCCGCTGTCGAACACAAATTCGGGCGCCACGCGAGAGTCGGCGCAGCTCAGAACCGCCGCATATGGATTTTGGCCTTCGACCAAAGCCGAACGCTCGCGCCTAAGATCGTCGGCTCGTGATGCACCCTGGACATAACGTTCGTTTCCCATCAGCAGCCGCTTCAGGGCAGCATCTGGCGACAGCAGGTTATCTGGCTTGGGCGTGCTTTTTGCTTCCTTCGCATCGGCGATCTTATTGCCGAATCGCAGGAAAACTGTCGACGCAGCAAACAACAACAGCGAACGGCGCGAACGCGCGGTCCTGGTTAAATGGTACATATTTGGAGAATTGGCTGCATGCATGTGTCGCCTCAACGCACGGCCTTACGCCACCCGGTGGCTTCGGCTTCCGCTTCGCTACAAAACCAGCGTTCGCTACGCTTCTTCGTCATGTCGATTAGTTCGTAGCTGGCTTGCCCTGGCAGGTGATAGATCCGCTCGCCGCTGCGCTCGACAGTGCCTTTTATCAGGCACTCGGGGGACGGCGGTTCCGACAGCAGGACGGATCCGAGCAGTACTTCCTGCGCGTCGATCGGAACCGACCACGCGCCGACGATAATCGTGCCCTTATTGCGGCGAGGCCAGTCCCAGGGAGCGATGAACGCTCCCGACCACAGTCCCGTATGGGCTGTGCTTGCCGCCAACTCATAGACAGCGTGAGATGGAGCAGTCGATAGTGCCCAGCCCGAGCGTACCATCCAGACGTTCACATTCTCGCCTTCGATGAAGCAGTTACCGAGGGCTCGTCTGTACTCATCGACTCTCTGGGTATGACAATCCCAGGTTCGCCCATTTGAATGCTTGATAAGCTCGTCGCGAGCAGCTACGCCGCAGGCCCATTTCCGGCCCTCGACGTCGAGACAAATCTGGTCCGTCTCAGGAGCTTCGATGCCTGAGAGCCGAACGTTGGTTTTGTCGATCTCGATCGTATTGCCGTCGAGGATGCGCGGAGCACCGCTGAACGTCGCGGCGCAGACCGGAGATGTGACGAGAGCGAGCAATGCGAACATAATTCCGCGGTTCTTCATCCCGACAACAACCTTTCGCTCCTGATCCACGTTTCACGCACGACACGGTGCCGATACATTCGACTGCTTGACAGCGTTACGTCCGTTATTCCGCCGGCATTTCCGACGCGCTTTATGAGGGCTTCGCCGGAACGCGAACCTACGGCCTGACGCTGCGTAAGGATCAAGTGATTTCTTTGGGGCGTGCGGCGCTATTCTTCGAGCATCAGCGGCTCTCTCACTAGGACCGCGCTTTACTCTCTCCACCTGAGGGGAGATCCTCGCGGGCGGCGCCGAACTGGCGATGCTGAACAAACCCGAACCCCGGAACGTTGTCTTTGCAAAAAAAAGTGGCCGACGATGAAGCGCTGGCTCGCGCTGGAGTCAGGCGTGGAGCATCAACCTTGGTCTGGTTGGCGACGGTTTCCATCGGCAAAATGGCCGCTGCCAACGGTTCTGCAATGAAATTTCGCACTTCACACGAAAAGATGTGAAAAAGATCGGTCTGGCTTTCTCTGGCCGATTTAGAAGAAGACGCAATGGAGTTCAGGGTAGACGCCCGCGCATAACTTAACCTTCTTACGCCCGGCAAGATTGATCGTTGATGTCGACCTGGGCAGGTGGAGCAGAGTTAAACAGGCGTTTTCCATGCTTCGAAATCTGGATCGATGACATGCAGACGAATGGGTGCCAGCTAAGCTAGGGTCGAGCCAGTCTGGTCCTCGACGTTTTCTTGCGTACGGCCCCTGAGCTTCCCGGCCTGCGCGCTCGGAAATGCGCAAGCGCTCAGCGGTATGCCGGGTCGCTACCGGTGAACGTCTCCCGGTAACTTCCTCGCCGGTTTCGTCTCACACCCAGTTCCTGGTGCCTTCGACGTTGCTATACTCACGCACAGTGGTGTCCTCACACCGGCTGGAGTGAAGGCGGGAAAACCACATCTCGCAAGCTCGTGCGCGCCGCTGACACTAGGCGGAACAAACGCAATCGCGCGGCCGACCTTCTTGCGACGGGCCGGACTGCTGCGAGAAAGGCACCCGGACCGTTGCGGAAGCTAAAACAAAGCAAGTGCCGAGCGCGTATGTCTTGCAGTCGGTCCGAGGCACTGGGCCATGGAGGAACTGCGGCGCGATGTTGCTCTGCGGCAGTTTACTCGGGCCTTCGCTCTCCTAAGTCTTCCTCTTCATTTGGCTCGGTGCGTTGGAACCAGGAGCCAGGGGCAAATTTCGCGATGCGCTTGGCAAAGGAGGATTGTGGCTCCCAATCCTGTCCTTCTCTCTTTTCGAAAGTGATGACCCCGTTGTGTGCAAAATAACGTGGTCCTTGGATACTACAATTCACCAAGAGCAGAACGCGCCACACGTCACCCGTCTCGGCCGGTTTGCCATTCCGCTTCGGTAAGTAGTCCACTCCAACTGGTTCAATGATAGTACAGCGGCCCTGCCGCAGAAGATCGCCGAGCCGGCCTTGCGGGGTGGCCACGAAGTTGAAGTTGGCCGGATCATGCAGAAAGCGAAGATTTGCGTCCCTTTCGCCATCTGCGACTTCACTGGCGATCAGGGAGAGCGCCAGGGCGCGCCAGCCCAATTCCATCGGCTTCGCATAAGTCGACGCAAGTTCAAACGTGCCGTCGAGGGCGATCTTCCAGGTGATAACGTACTGTTCGTCCGATTTGTTGTCCCGGTGTCTGGTCCACGAAACGAAAATAAAGTCGTTTTGGCCAAGTTCAATAACGCCCCACATTTGAGGCACGAACTGTGCCACCTTCGAGACATTGGAGATAATTTGTTCTATCGTCTCACCATCTTGCGCTCGCCAAGTTGACTTCAATCGTTCGACAAGGGGGCTGTCGCTGGCCCGAATATTATTGCTCATGGCAGCCGGCCAGGCGAGGCAGATTAAAAATCCGACCAAGCAAAGCCATAGCGCGGGTCTTCCAGACATTCTCTTCATAACCCTCGGCCTATCGCGTTTCATCCAAACATCTTGTAAAGCAGGCAACCTCGAACCTGCTATGAGCCATCGCAAGAAGTTTACGGGATGCGACGTGGCACCCGCTGGCTGTCCCGCGCGATCAGGCGCTCCCTGTATGTCATGCGCAGCTAACTTCCCCGACAGCGACTGCGTCAGTTGGCTGAGCTGGACCTGCCCAGCAGGAGGAGACTGGGCATGCCGAGGGTCTGCATTCTTCGTGCCAGGCAATAGGCGGAAATTTTCACAGAGTTTGTGTCGCTCTTGTCGACTTTCTGACCTTTGCACGTTTTCGGTGTTCCTATTCAGTGTATCCGCCGCAGCTTGTGCATCCTTGTCCCGCACCGGATATTTAGCAGAAGAGTTGAACGCCTCGATGCCGGATGCCTGATGGACGGAAGTGCGTTTGCCGCTATTGAGCTGTGTGGTTCGCTATCGTGCCGCCGGCGTTCGAGCTGCATGATTGCCAGCGGCACCAAGCCGGCTTGATCCCGGCTTTGAAGTCTGGGTGGCACGCAAATCAACCCCTCGCCTCGTATGTTGCTAAATTCCGCCACGTGCCTTGGCCTATTCGCTGCAGATCCTTTAGTTGAGAGAATAGCTGGCTAGCCGAGGTGCTGGGCGAAACTCTGGAAATCGCAAGGCCGCATCGAAAGCATTCTGATAGAAACGTCGGTACTCCCGCCGGAAGGCTGCTTCTGTCCCTTTCATCGATCTAGCGTGCGGCTCCGCCTCAAGGCAGCTCCGGATGCTATTCCGGTATCTGAGAAGGATATG
The DNA here is from genome assembly GCF_041262065.1 of Bradyrhizobium sp. USDA 327. Classification (NCBI taxonomy): domain Bacteria; kingdom Pseudomonadati; phylum Pseudomonadota; class Alphaproteobacteria; order Hyphomicrobiales; family Nitrobacteraceae; genus Bradyrhizobium; species Bradyrhizobium sp. USDA 327. Next base: position 515,274 of record NZ_JBGCCW010000001.1, read on the forward strand.
TCTGATTATGACATCTCTGATTAGAGAATGTTTCTGGATGGTGGTAAGTCACAGAGATGCACGGTCATTCGGCTAGCAGATGTCGCAGATTAGCTTGCACATAATCTGAGAGGTTGACGGAAGAGTTCTCGTGCCGATAATCCAAGTCGTCGAGGTTCTCCGGTTCCCATTGATCCGGAGCTAAGAGGGAAGCCGGTGCAAATGCCGGCGCTGCCCCCGCAACTGTAAGTGGCGAGCCGCTGTCCAACGATGTCACTGAAGCCTGCACGGCTTCGGGAAGGCCGGACAGCAGCGATGACCAGCAAGCCAGGAGACCGGCCCCGACAATATATTGGTCCACGGGCGGGGTGTCTCGGTGGTACGCCAAGCAGCCGTCGCACGCGCGACTTCTCCTGCCTGCGTCCGCCATGGCCTTTGTCCCCAACAGGGGTTAACGCGATGTCTCCTCTCTCTCTTCCAGTTGCTACGCTCGGAACGCCACGCATCGGCCCAAGGCGTGAGCTCAAGCTCGCTCTAGAAAGCTACTGGTCTGGAAAGATTAGTGAACAGCAGTTGTACGAAGACGCATCCGGCCTACGCGCAGCGAACTGGGCTCGTCAAAAATCGCTCGGCGTCACGATCATTCCGTCAAACGACTTCTCGCTGTATGATCAGGTGCTTGATACAAGTGTCATGGTTGGCGCCATCCCGGAGATCTACGCCTCGAGCGGAGAATCCGTTTCGCTCCAGACGTACTTCGCCATGGCCCGCGGATCGCAATGCGGCGATCAGGATGCGAGTTGCGACCAGAGTACGCGGGGATCTGGCGTGCCCGCGCAGGAAATGACCAAGTGGTTCGATACCAACTACCACTACATGGTTCCCGAGTTTTACCGGGGACAGGCGTTCAGACTGTGCTCTCGCAAACCCGTCGAAGAGTATGAGGAAGCCAGGGCTCTTGGCTTTCAGACCCGCCCTGTCCTGATCGGGCCGGTCACATTTTTAAAGCTCGGCAAGAGTACCGATAGCGCGTTCCAGCCCCTCTCTCTCCTCGATGATCTGATACCTGTCTATATCGACCTTCTGCATGAATTAGCCAAACGAGGGGCAAGTTGGGTTCAGTTTGATGAGCCCTGCCTGGTCCTTGATCTGGATGAGGCGGCGCGACAATCGTTGCTGCACGCCTATAACCGGTTCGCAAAGGAGGGACCCGCTATCAAGATCATGCTTGCGAGCTATTTCGGCGCCCTAGGCGACAATCTGGATACTGCCTTGAGCCTGCCAATTTCCGGTCTGCACGTCGATTTGGTTCGAGCGCCAGAACTATTGGATCAGATCATTGCTGACGGCCGAAGTGATCTCGTCATGTCGCTCGGTGTCATCGACGGCCGCAATGTGTGGCGGTCGAACTTGCCGTCGCTCCGTCAGCGGCTGAAGCCCTCGATTGCGAAGCTTGGCAGGCACCGTGTACAGCTCGCTCCGTCCTGCTCGCTGCTTCACGTGCCGGTCGATGTTGAACTCGAGACCGGGCTCGCGTCCGACGTCAAGAGCTGGCTTGCTTTCTCGGTTCAGAAGATGCGTGAGCTTGCGATCCTGGCGCGGGTACTCGCAGGCGACCAGAATGTTGGGCTAGCTCTTGCCGAGTCGGAATGCGCCGCGACTGCCCGCCGGACCTCGCCGAAGATCCATAATGCCAACGTCGCTGTCCGAATGAGGGCGATCGATCAGACGATGCGCCAGCGCGCCACCCCGTTTGCCCGTCGTTCCGAGATCCAAAGGGAACGCTTTGGACTGCCGGCTTTTCCTACCACGACGATAGGATCGTTTCCGCAGACCGCAGCGGTGCGAAATGCTCGCGCGGCGCATGCGCGAGGTGCGATGAGCGAGGAGCAATACGACAGGTTCCTCAAAGAGGAGATAGCCCGCGCCGTACGTTGGCAGGAGGACATCGGTCTTGACGTCCTCGTGCATGGCGAATTCGAGCGTAATGACATGGTGCAGTACTTCAGCGAGCAACTCGCCGGCTTCGCATTTACAAGGAACGGATGGGTTCAGTCCTATGGTTCGCGCTGCGTTAGGCCCCCGATCCTGTTTGGCGATGTAGTGCGGCCGAAGCCGATCACCGTGGAATGGTGGCGCTACGCGCAATCACTAACTGGTAAGCCGATGAAGGCGATGTTGACCGGACCGGTGACGATCCTGAACTGGTCGTTTGTTCGCGATGATATTCCTAGAAGCGAGGTCTGCCGTCAGCTTGCGCTCGCGATGCGCGATGAAGTCCGCGATCTCGAGAATGCCGGTGCAGCCATAATACAGATCGACGAAGCTGCACTCCGCGAAGGATTGCCATTGCGCCGGTCGGACTGGAAGGCATATCTCGATTGGGCCGGAGATTGCTTCCGCCTCTGCTCATCGGGCGTTACCGATCAAACGCAAATCCATACACATATGTGCTACTCAGAGTTTAACGACATCATCGGTGCGATCGCTGCAATGGATGCGGATGTCATTTCAATCGAGACGTCGCGATCGAAAATGGAGCTACTGGATGCGTTCAGGAAGTACGAATATCCAAATCAAATCGGACCGGGCGTGTACGACATTCACTCTCCACGCGTCCCCGAGACGGGCGAAATGAAGGAGCTGATGGTGCTAGCTCGGACGCGTTTGCAGGATTCGCAGCTTTGGGTCAATCCGGACTGCGGCCTAAAAACGCGCAAATGGGAGGAGGTTCGGCCGGCGCTCACCAACATGGTCGCTGCCGCGCGCGAACTGCGCGCTGCATCCGATCCGCAAATCGGTTGATCCCGAGCTCCGGTCTGTTCTCAACAAAGCTAATTCGGTTGTGGTGATTTGCGCTTTCCACAATATCGAGGCTACCATTGCCGCCGACATGATGCCCGGTCCACTTCGTGGACCGGGGAAGGTACGGTCTCGGAGAAAAGACGGTGACGCGTTGCGCTAGTTTCGTTGGCCGGGGTAGAATTGCCGGCTGCTCGATCACGGCGACAACATTCGCCGAAAATCTGCAACCCATGTAAGCAGAAGTGTATTGCAGCTAATCATGCCGTGGTACGCGGCCGTATAGGTTGAGATTTGGAAATTTACGCCGAGATTTGTCGCTCATGGGCACGTTGGCAACGGCCGCGACAGCAATGAGAAAACTAATGCTTGACGGACACCGCAAGGCACTCGGCGCGGATTCGGTCCGCTCGGAGATGCCGTCAGGCTCCCTCATTCGATCCACGAGATAGTTTCAGAAGAGAGGACGGCGAAGGCAGTCCGTACCCCAACTCACACCAATCCATTTGGGATAACGGCGCTATCCGGGCCACATACGCCAATGCGTCGGCCGCACCGCGATTTGCTCTCCGGTATTCGCGTTGATCCATCCGCCGAAGATCCGGCGGCAAGGAAAGACCACCCGGTGAATTGAATTACCCTCGATCACGGCAATCTCCAGATCCTGATCGAAGGGCGGCGCCTTTCCAAGCTGCTCCCATGTCAGATCATTAGATCCTGGCCGGTGTTCATAGCTGCGGGGTGACAAATTCAGATACCTTGTTAACACTGCGCACATCGCTTGGGTTCTGCGCGGACAGGCCGACGCCGATATCGTTCGGACGACCCGCGTCTCGATCGCGTCAGCCGCGGCGGAGGGATATCGGCTTTGCGCTGTTGTGACGGAACATGATCCGCTCGCGAACTGAAATATTTGGATCTGCGCCAGGAAACGACATCTGAGCTTTTGTCGAATTGATTTGGATCAGCTCAAGGCCTCGGCCATTGATATTTGTAGATGTGCTGCACCAGTTTTACTGGACTGCAGCTCCAGTAATCCGGCCCGGGCAGGGTAAATGGTCCGGCCGTCTGTCATGTCACGTCCTTTGTTGGTGAGACACATCTCCTTGTCCTCCGGCGTCATCGTGTTGGTTGTGTGTGGGTGGCCTTCCTCACGCGCGCATTTAGATGGGCGTAGCTTCGCTCTGAGCGCATAGCAGGGCCGTCCCGCAGGCCGATAAAGTAGATGCCATCGCAAGTCGGCGCAATTTATCATGTGGCCGGTCATTGGCTCGCCGCGCGGCTGCGGCTGCGTCTGGCAGCAGTCCTAGGAACGGCCGCGGGTACCCGGGCATGAAAGCATCATGGGCGTCAAGCATTGCTGTCTGCCGTGCGTCTGACCTTACTAGAAGACCACTTCTATCAGAGGCAGCCGCTGCAGCATTGATGCTTGTCAAAAAGTTGTGCGCGTCCGGGATCGGTGGCTCGTGACCGCTACCAGCCGCAGACGCCTGTCGACATGCTCCGAACTCGCGCTTCAGCGAGCGCCTCGCGTTCTCTGCAACAGACCAGCGCCTTGATTTGAGGCGCAACTCACGCCCATGGCTAAGACAACATTTTCGCCATTGCTCCGTGCACGCCGATGGTCATTGATGCTTCGCCTTTCATTCGGTAGCCTTGCCGGCGCTGATCCTGACCTTAAGCTCTGGCGCTGAAGTCCTGGACCGGGCTTATCGAAACGTGGGCTAGGACAAGTGTAATGATCGGCTTCTGCAATCGCGTCTTCAGGTGGACCGCCGATGCAAGTTCGGGGTTCTCGGCGTCATTGCCCAGCGATCGCTTGCGCGCGTAGCCCGCCGGCGCATGGCAGAAATCAGCCCGCGATAAGCCTGCACTTGCGGCAGTCGTTCACAAGACTATCGCGGACAGCTCGTAAAGTTCACGGCGGACTTTCGGCCTATCTTCGGAGGATCGGACAGACCTCTTGGGATGCTCCTTGAGGCAAATCAAATACTCCCCGCGCGAATGGCAGAATAGTGGATAAGCAAACCACACGAAGAGAGGGGCATGCCTTCATTTAGCGTCCGGTTTATGAAGATCGTTTGCGACGATGCCGGCGGCGAGCATCGTGCGTGCCAGGCAGCATTTAAGGTCGATGCCGCCTCGCTGAGTGCTGCAGCTCAGCAGGCGGAGACCGATTTCTGCCGGCAAAGGCGAGTCCGCGATTGGACAATCTTCGCCGATGTTTTGGAGCTTCGAACACCGCCTGCATGAGCCAATCCGTCCACATCGCCTTTCGAGCATTCCGTGAGGACGAGCTCTCCTGAGTTAGCAAGGGCGTCGCACTTTCCCCCACGGAAGTTTAAGGTCTTCAACACCGGCCAATGCTCTCAGTTCACGCCCGTGACATTCACCGGCGTCCTCGCCAGTCATGGCATTCATCTGCATGGGCGGCTATGGCGTCGGGCGCGACGACGTGTTCGTCGAGCATGCCTACGACATTGTGTCCGGCGTCCGCGTTTCGATCGGACGAGACTTTGCCCTTTTACAGTGACCGGCGTCCACTTCGAACCTTGGCAGCGGTGCTCCGGATCAGCCTTACTTCCGCCCGCTGCCACTCCGTGCGGTAGCCTTACTGTGGCAAGCGTTCCAATTGTACAATTTGCGCTACGCCGCCGGCAGCCGTATATGGAATCCCGAAGGGACGGCAAATACGTTATCCGCCGTGGCGAACCTCAGGGCAGATAGGTTGAATTCGTGGTGTAGAGCACCTATCCGGCAATGGTGTAGAGCGCATCTGACCAGCCGGCCAAAGCGGGATCATCCCAGTGGGTAGAGAACAGACGATCTCGCTGCTAGGAGGTAAGCGTGACCTTGAATTCGTACGATGAGTGGTCGAGATTGAAGGAAGTCGTAGCGGGTACGGCCACCAATTATGCGGCTCACGATCGCGAACTCTCTTTCGATCTATTCTTTTATGGCAATCTTAAGATCCGCTCGGAGTGGCCACCTAGATAGACTCTCCGCCTCGTTTGAAGTGGACATTGTCGGGTGCCCTCTCCGTGCGCCGTAAGTCGGGACGTGCACACGCTCACATCTGGCGGCACCATTGTGCACGTGACCGTCTTCCCGTATCAGGACGGGAGCTTTTGAATGTCATTTGATCGTCCAGTGACTTAAAGGCAACTGTTGCTTCGATGACAGCCGATCTACGCTTGTGCAAAAAAGAGCCACCACATGTTCGATATCTATTTGAACCAAAGAAACGATCTTTTGGTCGTGCCGAGAGGCTTTGCGATCCCCGCGGAATTGGGCGGGAATTGGAAACGAAAGAAGCGGGCGGTTCGTTCGGTGAGCGATGTCATTCATCAGGATGTACAACGGCGTGGCTACTACCGACGTCGTTTGATCTCAAGTCGGTCGAAGTCGGCAGTCAAGACCACCTCACGCTCCTAGTCAACGCAGCTATCTAATGCTGAACCGTTCTTCGGAAGATTCTTGGCGGGATGCAGTCGAAAGCGTTGCTTACCGCGGCGACGGCAGGCGGGTGTCGTGCAATCGGATTTAGGAGGAAGCTCTCTTTTGAAAAGCGGCTCGCAGCTCTGGAGCTTACCTCAAAATATGTAATATGGGTTCCTTAAGTCGATGGCGTGCGCGAGTTTTCAGTTGTCGATACTGAAGAGACTTGCCGGCCAGCCGCACGGTCTGGCGAGTATCGAAGTCGTTAAGCAGCATTTGGCTATCTATTGTAGCAGCGGCCCGGAGTGGACGGGTCGTATGAAGCGGACTGCGAGCCGCGCGCCCCAACTCGATGTTTTCGGCCAAAAGCTGATCGAGCGGAAGGCCGGGTGCTGGATTATCACCGAGGAGGGAAGAGAATAGCTTGAGGCGCTCGAAAACTTAGATCGGGGTACTATGCAGGCGCAGGTTGAGCGAGAGTTCGCGCAAGAGCCGAAAGCTGAGGTGCCGCTCCCTTTGTTTTCTCGGCTGGAAGCGAACGCGGGCAGAAAGCGTCCCACGGCATGCGGTTGAGCCCACGTAAACCGATTTCGACGTGGAGGACAGCCGCTTAAACCCTTGCTGGTGGTGATGTAGTTCGACTGGATCGCGAAGTTCAATCTAGAAACAGTGTCGTTGTAATGTTGTAATCAGTGTTGTGGAGTCGTTAAACGCGACCGAAGATATTGACCTGAGGGACGAAGGATTTGGCCTCTTCGTGCACATCAGTGTCGTCGAGACGGTCGGCTAAACTGATTTCCCGGAAGGCATCCGGGTCAGATGCGGGAACAGGGCCAAGAACCCATGTGTTGGTTGGCGAAGGTAGCCGACGAGGGTCTCTGCCCGTCTTTAAGCGTTCTACCGCCTGTGGTGTCCTGATCGGCGGTGGACGCCAGTCGTGCTGGATTTTCAGCAAATTTCTTATCCCGAAAAGTTGGCATGATGATCTTGCACTGGAATTGAGGGCATCACTGGCAGTGGGCTGCACGCGGAGAACGAGCTCGACATATCAGCATTTTGGATGTGAGGTCGGCGCGCGTGAACTTCACCAATAACCTACCACTTCAGTCGAGGCCATCAAGCGGCGGCGCTCTTTGCGCGAGTTGAATACGTCAAGAAGCGAACTTGACAAAGAGCGCGTGATCAAAGCTGAGCGGGCCTTGTGATCATTCTCGTCAGCCACCTCTCTCTTAGCAATATCGCGGAGGCTGAAACACAACATCCTTCCGTTCTCTGTCCGCACCTCCTTAGTGGGATCCGTTCATCTCTATTGCGATTTGGCTCGCTTATTCGAGAGCGTGTTGGTTGTTTAGCTCCGCATATAAAGGCGTCGATTGGAACGCTATCAGAACGCGACGTGCGTATGAAGTTTACAATTGCGCAGCTGCAACAGTGCAGACACCTCGCTTCGGAAGACATGCCCAAGATTATACCTGGCGCGATTCCGTATAATATTTGTCTAATTTTTTACGGTCGTCGCGCCGAAAAAACTATGTTACAAGCCGCTCCCCTAAGAAGGAGCATTCATCGTGAAGAAAGCAACCAAGAAACGCGTTAAGCGGCGCGAATGGACGAAGGCAGATATCAAGGAGCTCAAAGTCCACTCGAAGGCCAGGACCCCCGTGATAAAAATAGCAAAGATGACCAAACGCAGTGTCGGTGCGCTTCGCCAGAAGGCCTTGAATCTTGGAATCGGACTCGGACATCAGCGATAGCTTGGGCCGCGCTGGTACTTGCACGGTAGGGCGGCTCGCAGGCCGCCCTCAGTGCCATAGAAGGTTCTGTAGCAAATTGGCTTTGCCGATCCGCGCTGAGGGGGTTTTTTGGATGGCGTTTCAATGTGGCGGTGGGCCTCCAGCATCCTCATTGATGGGCTTTGTTAGAAAGTGTTGGTCTCAAAGGTTATGTCCGGTCGTGATTCATAATCGGCATTGAACACATTGTTTTGCTCGTAGCCCTACCAAGGATCTTCCACATGAACGTTCGAGGAGATGCAAACCGTGACCGATCTGGTCGGTGCCGAGCTTTTGCTGGAACTCGGATATGAGCAGGAACTGCTGCATGCCCAGAAAGCCGGAGTTCTAGACAGGGGACGGGAGGTAACTGAACTCTATCGCCGTATATTCCGCACCTGGTGGGATATGCGAAGTACCAATGCGGGAGGATTGCCCGGCTCATCTCACGCTGGAGAGCCGGTCCACACTGCTTTGAACATTTCGGAGAACCGAGACGTGTCTATCGAGATGTTGCGAGGGGAGGTCGCGCGGCTTGAGCAGATCCTCAGCATCTCCTAAGATGCTGAATGCTTGTGGCGATGGTGCCGTCTGGCAAACTTGCTTCCTTTTGGCCCCCGCTCGTCGGCGAACACCTTCGGCGTACGCCCGCACCTTCGCATCGCGAGGCAACTCTGTCACGAGCATGCGCCATCCTGAGCTACGAAGCCCCGCCGCGTGTTCGGGTCATGCTTCGTTCCGCCTTTCCTGGTTGATCGCCATGAAGGCAGCCATGGGCGTAGCCGAAAAGGAAGCGGAGCTCATACTTAGCAAGCGACAAAGAGTGATCACTTGATGATCCGCTCTGGTCAACCGCTGGCGTGCTCGACCGCGCCCGTAGACCATGTCGGACGCGAGCTCGCATCAACGAGCCGGCCTGCAGAGGAGAGAGCAGAACAAGTACGAAGTGCGACTGTCGTCCAACCAGAGTGCCTCATCGGCGAGGTAGTTGTGCGCACCGAGCGCTGGGATGCCGGCAAATCCTGCTCGCCGCCCACGCGTTGGAACCGCCGTAAAGCCGCACGCTCACCGCCGCCACGATCGCTCGGTGAGACGTCCCGCGGCGAAGCGGCGTTAAGTAACTGAGATGCTGAAAGCCCAGGAATCGCTTCCAAGATAAATGCGCGCAACTTAATTGGACCTGGCTCGACGTACTCCCAGCAAATCGAGGCGACATGCGGAGTCACACGGCCGCTCGCCGAAAGGTGTCGAACTGATTCTTGCTCGCCCAGCATCCAAGATCGCTGGATCGCCATCAAGTGTGGCTCGGCGCAGGCTGCCAAGGCCGCTCCATGCGAGCGCAAGGACGTGACACAACAGCTATGGCAGAAGGTGTAAACCGTCATGCACAGCGTCCAGTAGGATCTCGCGGGGACTGCGTAGAAGCTCCGTACCTCCATATGGCTCTTTGGCCCGGATCGCACGTAAACGGAACGATCCCGTCATTTCGCCGCAGAATCGCGCTCGCACGCGGAATACTCACGCTCGATCCAAATTGAACTTTCAAACTATTGAACCTCGCTGTGAATCCTTCGTACTCCGCTCCTTGCGTCGACTCGTCGCTGCCAAACGGGAGTACGTGAGGAAAAATTCCCGCGAGAAAAATACCCGAGAGGGTTGAAACGCCCGTAACGTCAAGTTGTACGATCTTCGAGCTCGCCAAGACAGCCATGTGCGTCCCAATCCATCCACGAGCAACGGAGTGAAAATGCATCAAGTCCCAAGCAATCGCATTGCACACCCGCTGCGAACGAAGACTATCGAGTGCTGCCTATCGTCCGGGCGCGACGATTTAGTGCCGCGCGGCGAACAGGATGGAAGTGGAGCGGCGACCATGATGAGAGGGCTACGCCGGGCTCGTGACGCAGGGAGGGCGTAGCCCGACCGGAGTTACGAGCCCGGCGTCGGCGCGATCCACAGCGGACCGCGCCGACTGGTGATCGCGGCCGGCTGGTTATGCAAGTGGTTCTTCCGCCAAGAGGAATCACTCGCGTGCCAGGCCGACACATTACCGATCACCAAATGAGGCTCTACATGAAGTACCGTCAGACCGATAGCCCACCCGTGGCCGCCGCCAAGGCTTCGTTCAGCACCTCGACCGCTTACCGGATCGAGAAGGATCGACGCCTTCCGTCGCAGAAGAAGGCTCCCCGCGGCCGTCGCCGGCCAGATCCCTTGGCCCGCGTATTTGAGACAGATATCGCGCCGATGCTGAAGGCCGCCCCCGGTGTGCGGCCGGTCACGATCTTCGAGGAGTTGCTCCGACGCCATCCCGAGCTCGGCGCCGGCATCCGTCGCACGCTGGAGCGCCGGATCCGGGCCTGGCGGGCGATCCACGGCGAGGAGCAGGAGGTCATCTTCCGCCAGACCCACGAACCCGGTCAGCGCGGCCTGTCCGACTTCACCGACATGGGCGAATTGGGTGTCACGATCGCGGGCGTACCGCTCGACCATCGTCTCTATCACTTCCGGCTGGCCTATTCCGGGTTTGAGCACGCCCATGTCGTGCTCGGCGGTGAGAGCTTCGTCGCTCTGGCCGAAGGCCTGCAGAATGCCTTGTGGTCACTCGGTGGGGCGCCACGGGAGCATCGCACCGACAGCCTGTCGGCCGCCTTTTGCAATCTCGACCGCGACGCCAAAGACGATCTGACGCGGCGATACGAAGACCTCTGTGCCCATTACGGCATGCGGCCTTCCCGCAACAATCGTGGCATCGCCCACGAGAACGGGGCGATCGAGAGTTCGCATGGTCATCTCAAGCGAGCGATCGGCGACGCGCTGTTGCTGCGTGGCACCGCCGACTTCGACGATCTAGCTGCCTATCGTGGCTTCATCGATGAGATCGCCAGCCGCCGCAATGCCCGCAACGCCAAGCGGATCGACAGTGAACGTAGCGCACTTCAGGATCTGCCGGACCGCCGCACGTCGGACTATGAAGAGGTGATCGTCCACGTGACGTCGTCCGGCGGCTTCACCTTGCGCAAGGTGTTCTACACGGTGCCGTCGCGCTTGATCGGCCATCGGCTGCGGGTGCGCCTGTATGACGATCACCTCGACGTGTTTGTCGGCGGCACGCATCTCCTCACCTTGCCGCGCGGGCGGCCGCATCCCAATGGCAAGCACGATCAGGTCGTCGATTATCGACACGTGATCCATTCCTTGCGGCGCAAGCCGATGGCGCTCCTCAACCTGGTCTACCGCGACCAGCTGTTCCCCCGGGAAGCTTACCGCCGAGCCTTCGACGTCTTGCGCAAACGCCTACCGGACAAGAAGGCCTGCCGGATCATGGTCGATCTCCTCGCACTCGCCCATGAGCGCGGTTGCGAGGCCGAACTCGCCAATCAGCTCACGGCTGACCTGAACGACGGCCGGCTGCCCGACCTCAACCGGCTACGTACTCACTTCGCCCCGGATCCCGCCCAGGTGCCGAACGTCGTGGTACGCCTCGCACCGCTCGCCACCTATGAATGCCTCATCGGTACCGCCGAGATCGGAGGCGCCGCATGAGCACAACCAACGTAGTCGACACCGCGCGCCTCAATCTGTTGCTCAACGAGCTGCGGCTGCCCGCCATCAAGGCGCTGTGGCCGCAATTTGCCGAGCAATCCGATAAAGAAGGCTGGCCGGCGGCGCGCTTCCTCGCCACCATTGCCGAGCACGAGATCGCTGAGCGCGGCCGCCGCCGCATCGAGCGCCATCTCGTCGAGGCGCGGCTGCCTACCGGAAAGACCTTTGACAGCTTCGACTTCGAGGCCGTGCCGATGATCTCCAAGGCGCAAATGACCGCACTCGCCGCCGGCGACGGCTGGCTCGGCAAGGGCGCCAATCTGCTGCTGTTTGGTCCGCCCGGTGGAGGCAAGAGCCACTTGGCGGCAGCAATCGGCTTGGCCCTCATCGAGAACGGATGGCGCGTCCTGTTCACCCGCACCACCGATCTCGTGCAGAAGCTCCAGGTGGCTCGCCGCGAGCTCAACCTCGAGGGCGCCATCAACCGCCTCGATCGCTTCGATCTCGTCATCTTGGACGATCTTGCCTATGTCACCAAGGACCAGGCCGAGACCAGTGTGCTGTTCGAGCTCATCAGCGCACGCTACGAGCGACGCTCTTTGCTGATCACCGCCAATCAGCCCTTTGGAGAATGGAACAAGGTCTTTCCGGACCCAGCTATGACCCTCGCGGCGATCGATCGCCTTGTTCACCACGCCACCATCGTCGAGATGAACGTCGAGAGCTATCGCAGGCGGACTGCCCTCGAGCGAAAGCGTGGTCCAGGGCGGCCACCGGAGCACGCGACACAAAAAACGCTCGCTTGATTGACGCTCCGCGACAATCAAAGCAAACAAAACTCTTGCGCGCGACAATCATCGCGGCGATCATCATCGCGCCGCGACACTGACTCGCCATCCTGATCGCCGCGCTCTTCCGACCCAGATCGTCGCGCTATAATTTAGGCTGCATCGCCTTTCTGGCGGCAAAGCTTACCTGACTGGGCAGTCTTACAGGACCGTCGGCCGACTGGCGCCTCATAGCGCCAGAGGCGACCACGCCCAAGCCTGCACATGCGTGACAGTTGGATGAGAGCGAGCGTCGGCGCCCACTTGCGCCCGAGCGTTCAGTGCCAAAAGGCTATTTGGGAGGTCTGAAACGCATCAACGGGGAGGTTTGTGAAGGATCGCTCTCCGTCCGCAATGAGAAATTGGAGGTTGTTATCCGGCGGCCTTTTGGAGCGGTCGACGCGAAACGCGACCGCGATTCAAGGCGCTTCATTCGAAGCTATCGATGAGGACGGCATACGCGCGCCTCCGGGTCGATGGCGGACGTACGGCAGCTCATCGACGAAACAATGTAGGAGGAATGGTTTGACAAGACAGCGCTCTTTGCTGACGCCTGGTCCATTGTCGCTATCGTTGGCGGTGAGGAGCCAGATGCAGCTTGATCTCGCATCTCGCGATGACGAGTTCAAGGAGGTGACCGCCTGCATGAGGCGGCTGATGCTCGACTTGCTGGGAAACGCTGAGGACTATTCGGTGGTGCCTATTCAAGGAGGGGGCTCCTTTGCAATGGAGGCTGCCCTCTCTTCATTTGTGTCCCGAGCCGACAGGCCGCTCGTCTGCGTAAACGGCATCTATGGTGAGCGTATTCTGCAATTTTTTCGGCTGTGGGGTGTCGAGGCGCTGAAGCTCGTCAAGCGCGCGACCGATCCTTTGGATCCGCAAGAAATCGGCGAGTATCTGAGCCGAAATCCTGGCGTTACGCACCTGTGTTTCGTGCATTGTGAGACGACAACCGGAATCGTCAATCCTCTGCAAGAGATCGTGGAGGAGGCGAGGCGACGTGGCGTAAAAACCATCATTGATGGAATGAGTTCCTTCGGCGCCCTCAATATCGATCTGAGCCAGCGTGGACCTGACGTACTGGTCACATCCAGCAACAAATGCATAGAAGGGCCGCCGGGAGTAGCGTTTGTAATTGCGTCCCGCGAGCTGCTGGAGAATGCGGCTCAAGAACCGAGATCGTTTGTGCTCGATGTGAGAGATCAATGGCTCTCGCTCGAGCGCACGGGTGAGTGGCGGTCGACCCCTCCCACCCACATCGTTCAGGCAACGACAATGGCTTTGAAGATTCTGCATGAGGAGAGCATTGATGCCAGGCGCTTCCGGTACGAGAAGGTCAGAGACGACCTCATCAAGGAACTCGAAGGGACAGTGTCTCCGCTGCTGTCCCCCGAGTTGCAGTCGCCGGTCTGCGTTGCGTTCAGTGCGCCGCCCGGCATAGTAGACCAGCAAGGATTCGATGGGCTGTATCGCCACTTGGCGGCCCACAATCTTTACGTCTACTCGAAGCTGCACCTTGCGACGCGAAGCTTTCGCGTCGGTTGCATTGGGGAAATCCAATCCAGCTGGATTGAGCGGTTGGGATGCGCCTTTCGTACCTATTTTCGGCCCGGCCAGGCCCGGTCAGCAAGGCCGGCGCCGGACCAGGAGGCATATGGGGCGCGCGTAAAGATGCCGGCTCAAGCAGTTGGAGATCGGCAGCTGCCGTTTTCCGCCGAGACTGCTGTTCTGCATGCGGGTTATCGGCGCGACCCGGTGACGAAAGCCGTCGCAGTGCCGATTTACCAGAATACAGCTTATGAACTCGATGGCGATCTCAACCACATCGCTGACGTCTACAACGTCAAGGCGGATGGGTTCACCTACACGAGGATTATCAATCCGACGACCCGCGCGCTGGAGAAGCGCTACGCCGCTGTCGATATGGGCAGCGACTCGCTCGCCGTTGCGTCAGGTCAAGCGGCGACGTTCCTTGCTATCGTCAACCTTTCAAGTGGCGAAGTAGGGGACAATGTCGTTGCCTCTCCATATCTATATGGCAATACCTGGAACCTGCTCCACAACACCTTAAAGCGTTTGGGAATCAGCGTGAGGACAGCAGATCCTCGAAGGCCCGAGACGTTCGAACGAGCGATCGATGATCGCACCATCTGCCTGTTCGGAGAGGTAATATCGAATCCCTGTCTGATTCCGCTTCCCGTTAAACAGCTCGCGGAGATCGGCCGGAGGTACGGCGTGCCTCTGGTCGTAGACAACACGACTACGCCGCTGATATGCCGGCCGTCAGACCTGGGCGCTGCAGTTACAACGTACGCTGCAACAAAATATATCTCGGGCCACGGCACGACCCTCGGCGGACTAATCGTTGACAGCGGTAAAGTTAGCTATCGGGGAGCTTCTCGCTTTCCCTTGTTCAATGGTCCCGACGAAGCGCATGGCGGAATTGTCTGGCACAACGCCGTGCGCGATGTCGATGTCCTAGGGTCTGTACCTAAATAGCGCCACGTGATTCTCTTGCCTACGTGTTGATTCGGGGGCGAGAGAATGCGCGCTGGTTTGTTTTGGCTGAACGACAGGCAATGGGCGCGTATCGAACCGCATCTGCCGAGGGGACTGACGGGGCCGGATCGGGACGACGACCGACGCATCGTCAGCGGCATCATTCACATGCTGCAATCGGGTGCACGATGGCGTGATTGTCCACGTGAATACGGCCCTTACACGACGATCTACAATCGCTTCAATCGCTGGGCCAAGCGAGGACGATGGTGCGCAATCTTCGAAGCGCTGGCCAAGCCTGGCGAAGACGGCGTCGTACTGTCGCTCGACTCGACCTCGATTAAAGCTCACCGGTGTGCCTCCGGCGGAAAAGGGGGGAGCACAATCAAGCAATCGGCCGCTCGCGCGGAGGCCGCACGACAAAAATCCATGCGCTGAGCGATCCGCTCTGCCGGCCGGTCGTCCTGCATCTGACTCCAGGCCAGGATGCCGATATCGCTGCGGCTCCCGATGTCCTGGCGCTCGCGCCACCCATGAGCGTGCTCCTCGCCGACAAAGGGTATGATGGCGACAAGCTTCGCGGCGCAATCATTCGTCGTGGCGCCAAGCCCGTAATCCCCAATAAATCTAACCGTGTCGTCATCCATCGCTTCAACAAACGCGCCTACAAAGGACGAAATGTCATCGAACGCTGCTTTGGCAGGCTCAAGGACTTCCGGCGCATCGCCACGCGATATGACAAGCTCGCCCGTAATTTTTTGGCCGCTGTTCATCTCGCCGCTCTCGTCGCATATTGGCTCAATTGAGTCTGGACCCTAGGAAAGAGCGAGTTTCTCCTCAAGGCTCGCATGACCTGGTTACGCGATACCGGTGCAGCCATCTCCCCGTTTGCGAGCTTTCAACTGATCCAAGGGCTTGAAACGCTGCCGCTTCGCATGAAGCAGCACTGCGCCAATGCCAGGATCGTGGCTGGCGTTCTAAAGGAGCATCCTAAAGTGCGTCGGGTTTTTTACCCGGGGCTCTTCGAAGGCGCCGATCGGGAAATCGTCGAACAGACACTCAACACCGCATATGGACACGGGGCGATGGTCATGTTCGAGGTGGAAGACGAACTGGCCGGGCGAAAGTTCATCCAGAACATTGACTTGATGTATCACGTTTCCAATGTGGGAGATGCCCGCACGCTCGTGACTCATCCTGTCTCGACGACCCACACCACCGTCCCCCGGGAAAAGCGCGAAGCCGCCGGCATATTTGGCGGCTCAATCCGGCTTTGTGTCGGCATCGAAGATGTCAACGACATCTTGCGCGATCTGGACAAGGCGCTTTCCGCAATCTGACAACCTGCAAGGCAATCAGGAAGAGGTTCTCATGAATCAGGCAGACGCTTGGAAACTGAGGTCATCACGCTATGAGGCCGTCCAATTCAGCCGGGAGATCAATAAGCAACTTTCGGAGCTAAGGCCCGACAACATCACAGGGGCCGCCTACATTGCGAAAGATTACGCTGTTATCGCAGCGTGCACGCTTGCGACCGTGTCTGTCTCGTGGTGGCTCTACCCGCTGGCCGTCCTCCTGATTGGTGCATATCAGCGCGGATTGACAACCATCGCTCACGATGCAGCTCACCGCACGCTCGCGAAGAACACCACCTGGAATTATGTTCTTGGCATTCTGTTCGCCTCCTATCCCTTGTTCCAGCGACACTGGGCCTATCGGATCTCACATGTCTACTTGCATCATCCCTATCTCGGCGACCCCGACAAGGATCCCGACCTGAAGTTTTTCCTGGCCAGGGGCGTTTATGACGTGCAGCCTCCAGAGAGATACGCCTTCAACATCATCTGGAAGCCGATCTTCGGCGGCGCGACAGTGGCCTATCTGAAGTATCTCTGGACCAACCGGTTTTCGGTCGAAGATGTCGAGGATCAGAGCCGCTCAGGCATACTGATTGACAGGTATGGCTTCTATCTCTTCTGGATCGGCATCCTGGCCGGATCATATGTTCTTGGGCTGCTCCATATTGTGGTCCTGTTCTGGATCGTGCCCTATCTCACCACGTTTCAGGTCCTCGGCTGGTTCATCGAACTCGCCGAGCACTCGCCAATGTGCGAAAACGAGACGCAGAACGTCTATCTCACCAGAAATCGGAAGGGAAGCTTCCTCGAGCGAGCCATTCTTGGGCAGAATCTAGATGAGTACCACCTTGAGCACCACCTTTCGCCCGGTATCCCGTTTTGGCTGTTGCGCAAGGCTCAGAAAATCCGAATGCAGGATCCGAACTACGCGAAGGTCGCCGCGACTTGGGGCGGGCTCTTTGTCAAGGGGCCTCAAGGTCAGCCTAGCGTCATAACTCAGCTGAAAGAGCGAAATCGACGGCTGTATGAGCAGTCCGTTGCCGCCGTCCGGACGCGGGGCCAGGTGGCGTGAGTCTGCAACAGCCCGAGCGCGCGCGAGCCGTTGTCGGCGTCACTTCGAACCGTCTTCTGGTCGACGGTGTGCATCGCGACTGGTTACGCCGTAAGTACGTGCAGGCACTCCATCGTCATGGGGGAGTTGCTTGCGTCGTATTGCCGACCGTCGACGCGGAAGATGCTGGGGAGGCGTTCGCCACGGCCATCATGCGCCGGCTGGACGGTGTGGTCTTGACAGGTGATGAATCGAACGTCGACCCCGCCGTCCTGTCAGCGCCTGCATCCTTAGTTGATCCTGATCGGGACGTTGAGGCTGGGATCCTTGACCGTCCTAGGGACCGGCTTTCTGCCGTAGCCATACAGAGCGCCATCGCGCTCGGAATGCCTATTTTGGGCATCTGCCGTGGGCTTCAGGAGCTCAACGTCTATTTCGGCGGCACACTCCGCCCATCGCTTGCGGAGTGGAGCCTCGAAAGCGGTGCTATGCATGCCGAGAAGCCAGACCGTCCCAGGGACCGTCAGTACGATGCCGCGCACAGCGTCAGGATATCTTCCGACGGCGCGCTCTTCCCAATCGCCCGGACGATCGAAGCCCAAGTCAACTCGCTGCACAATCAAGGCATCGAGGCGCTTGCCCCGGCGCTGAGGCGGGAGGCGTGGGCGCCTGACGGTCTTGTTGAGGCGGCTTCGGTGATTGGCGCGCCGACGCTGCAAATCGGGGTGCAATGGCACCCCGAATGGCACGTCTCAACCGATCTCCTCGGCAAGCAACTCTTCAAAGCATTCGGAGAGGCCTGTGTTGTGTACCGCGGAACGAAGAATCACTAGGGCAGATCGTGAGATTTCAAACCAAACGTGGTCAGTACAGGCCGAAAGTTGAATGCCTCAAAATCGATGCGCGCGGCCCGGTCCCTGCGCGGGCCGCGCCCCGTCGCGCGGGCACGGGAAGGGTAGACGATTGGCGAATAGGTTCGCGCTGGGAGTGCTCTTTGTGGCCCTCTATGTCCTCGTGAGTGCGGCAGGCGAGGTTTATGCCGCAGCGTATTTTCAGCGAGCAGATGCGTTCGTCGCGCTCCTGCTGTCATTTACCGTGGTTTGTCTGACGTTCAATCTCTTGGCGCGCCACGACACAAGCAAGGCAGGAGTGGGGAATCGGTCCCTTTTGGTCTTCGCCGTACTCAACGTCGTGACAGCAATCAGCTGGATCGGCCTATTTATCGGCTTGAAATACGTTGAACCTGCGATCGTCGTCGCGTTCATGGTGGCGTTGGGGCCCACCGCAACTGTGTGGCTAAACGCCGTGATCAGGCGCCAGGGAGTTCCGCCAGCATCCGACATCGTCGTCAGCGCTTCGATCGCGATGATCGCGAGTTACATGATTTGGATCTCGGCCAGCGGCAACGCAGGCGTGGAGTGGGGGGCTCGATCGTCCTTTGGAATAGTCTTGGCCATCGTGGCCGGCCTATCGCTCGCCCTCACAAATGTACTTGTCAAACTGCTTTTCGACCGTGGGTTTTCCGGCCGGCAAGTGCTGGCGCATCGGTTCTATGGAACGATTATCTTGCTGCTGGGACTGGTGGACTATTCATCCATCGTGCTTGAGATCTCGCAGCATTGGTTTGCGATCGCAGCAGTTGGCGTTTCGACGATGATCGTTCCTTTGCTCTTGATCCAGCAGGGCATTCGTTACGTCGAGCCCTTCACCGTCAACATGGTCCTGTCCACCGCCCCTATCATCACCTTCCTGTTCCAGTACTTCGATTCTCGCATCGTGCCTTCGTCACATACGTTCCTTGGAAACATTCTCATTACGGCTGTCGCCGTCAGCAACATCTACTTGCAGTATCGGAGATCCGCATGAAAGAACGGAATTGTGTAATCGTAGACGCATACTCTACCGGCCGATATCTACCGGAACAGTTCAAGCGCTATGGCATTGGAACCGTGCATGTGATGTCGGCCGCACAGATTCCACCCATATTCCAAGCGCACTTTGATGCTAACCTGTATGATGAAGTCATTCGCCCCAGCGAGCGCATGGGGTATGACGACATCGTTGAATATCATCTTCAGGCCCTCCATGGCAGAGAATTTGAGTTCGTTATCGCCGGCTGCGAGTCTGGAGTCGAACTCGCCGATTCGTTGTCGGAGCGGCTGGGCTTACCTTCAAACGGCACCGCTCTATCGGCTGCTCGGCGTGACAAAGCGCGATTGTCTTGCGCGCTGACCTATGCCGGTGTGCGATCGATCAGACAAGTCGTGTCTGACAATGCTGTAGAAATCGCAAGCTGGAAGCGCGAAGCGAACTTCGACGAGATCGTGATCAAACCTCTGAACAGTACGGGAACCGAGGATGTATTCTTTTGCACGACAGATGCTGACATTCAGCGGGCACTAAGCGCGATTGTCGGGAAGACCAACCGTGTCGGAGCGTTGAATCGTTTTGCCCTCGGGCAGGAAAAAATAAACGGTCAACAATACACCGTAAACGCCATCTCGATCCACGGGAATGCCTTCGTTACGGAGGCCTGGACGTATGACACCGTTCCTATCGAGCGAGCATCATCGGTCTGTTCACTCGAGAGATTGTTGGACGGCAGCGAACCAATCGTTCAGGAGCTGTCCGACTACCTGGAACGAGCGTTGCAGGCGCTTCAGATCGCCGAGGGACCGGCTCATGCTGAGATCATCGTCGATCATCGGGGACCAGTTCTGGTTGACTTCGGAGCGAGGCTTCAAGGGACCATGTCGGCAAAAGCACGAACGATGGCGTTGGGGCACAACCATATGACCCTGACGGCCTGGTGCTACGCAGATCCCAAGGGCTTTGGTGAATATATGAGGCTGCGCGGGCCCTACAAGCGGCAGGCTCACGCACTTTGCGTCTCGTTGATCTCAGATATGGGCGGTGTCGTCGCCGGTTACCCGGGACTCGAAGCAATCCGCAAGCTGCCGAGCTTCGCAGACGCCATTGCATTCGTTCCGATTGGTCAAGAGCTTGTTCCCACGATCGACTTGGCGTCGACACCGGGCATCGTTTATCTCGTGAATAGCGACTTGACTACGCTTGAGAATGACTATCGCAAGTTGCGAGCAATGCGGATGGACCAGGTGTTCGATTTAGTGATGCAGGATCGCGACTAATGCCAACTGATCCCAGGTTCACCGGAGCGAATCCAGCCCGCGCGGCGATGGTCGGCGTCAGCGACTTCGATGGCGTTCTGCGAGGCAAACACGTCTTAGGTGAAGATCTCTCGGATGGAGATAAAGTTATCAAGTTCTCTGAAGCGGTGCTGGCGTGGGATTGTACGGACCGGGTCATTCCGGCGAGTTTCACGCAAAAGCCGCTATCAGCGTTCGGAGATGCTGACCTGCGTATTCTATCAGGCACCGGCCGTTCGGTGTCTCATCTCGGCTCTCAATATCTCTACCTCGCGGAGTTCACGGGCGCGCATGAGAACATCTGCCCGCGCGGCGTTCTGCGTAAGGTCCTACGAAGGGCTGCTGACCACGGATACGACTGCACTGCCGGGTTTGAGTTTGAGTTTATACTATTTAAGGAGAACGCAGACACGATTGAAGAAAAGCCGTTCGGTGAATGGGCTCCTTTAACTCGCGGCCCGTTCGGCTACTCGATTGCGCGCTCTATCGCGCAACATGAGCTGTTCGGTGAGATCTTGGCGCTTTGTGAGAAGGCTAGAATACCTCTCAGCGGACTACACTTTGAAACGGGACCTGGCGTGGTCGAAGCGTCACTTCGTCATTGTGATGCGCTGGAAGCCGCCGATCGAGCAACCATATTCAAGTCGATGATAAAAGCCTGGGCGCAAACGCGAGGCATGATGGCTACATTCATGGCCAAGGTTTCCGAGAAATGGCCTGGCCAGTCCGGCCATATTCACATCTCCATGTCCTCGGATAGTCAAAATGCGTTTTACGACGGTGATGCGTTCGGCAACGTCTCCGATCTTATGAGGCAATTTATCGCCGGACAACTAGAATACATGAATGAGTTCTGTGTGCTCGCTGCGCCAAACTTCAACAGCTACAAGAGATTGGTACCTGGCTCCTGGGCACCAATCTGTCCAAGCTGGGGAGTCGACAACCGCTCCTGCGCGGTTCGCGCCATTCCGGGAGAGCCATCTGCCCATCGCCTGGAGTATAGGCTGCCTGGCGCAGACGCGAACCCATATCTCGCGCTAGCATGTGCGATTGGTTCGGGAATATTGGGCGTCGAGACAGGTCCGGCACTACCGGCTTCGATCGTCGGTGATGCAAGCGTGGAAATGTGTCGTCCGTCCGCGAGACTGCCTCAAAGCCTATCAGAGGCAACATCTCGGTTTGCAGAGTCTGCAGCGGCCAGTGATGTCTTTGGAGAAAGGTTTGTTGGAGCGTTTTCTTGCTCGCGCCATTGGGAGTGGCAAGCCGTTCAACATCGGGTCACCGACTTTGAACGTCGGAGATACTTTGAGATCATTTAGCTTGGGCTCTTCGACAGTTCTGGAGATCATTCTTCTGGCCGGTGCCGGCAGGGCTACTGCGGGGGTCTGTGCCGCTAATGTTGGAGTTCATGCAGAGAAAATGTGCGTTACTCGTAGCGTTGAAGACGCCCGGCGCTTGGTTTGAGGTGTGATCTTTTCAATCAAACTTATAGGAGGCCTGAAAGAACGTACCCCAGCGCTCCATGCTGTACTTCGCGAATATGGCCGGATCACCGACGCAGCCGCTGCTGCTGCACAAAGAGTCGCCCCGCTTTTTGGTCCACATGGACCAGTAGCGCCCGCCGACGCCGACGCTGAAGTTCTTGGTGAAGAAGTAGGACAGCACGCCTTCAACCTGGACGCCGCCGCCACCGTTGCCCCGCTGTTCATCGAAGGTGGTCTCGTCGCGCAAGAGATGGTGGTCACGCCCTTTGAAATCGGTCCAGGACAGGTAGGCGACATCGGTGTTTAAGCGCCAGCGCTCAGAGAGCATGGTTTCGGCGCTTAGGCCGACACGAGGTGCATTCCACTGAGTATTCTGGCTGCCGATGATAGTGTCTGGGTTCGCCGGACAAGTGTAGCGGGGGTGGGCAATCTGCGTTCAACCGATGGAGTCGGAACTCTGTTCGTAGTAGGTCCAGCCGATAAATCCGCCGACCTTGTAGTTGGCGCCGCGCAGGAAATCGTAACCTAAGTCTGCGGTAAAATAGGTGAACCGTCCGTTTCGTTGCCGTGATGCGTTGTTGATATAGGAGAGTTCCCGATCGGCGAGCCAATCTTCATTGTTTATGTTTCCTTTATCGAAGCGCCCGAGGCCAATGTTGCCCTTCAGGAACACTCCCGATGGGCTGTCGACACGGCCAAATAGCTCTCCCGAAAGTCCGTCAAGGCCATGATAGGTGAGCCTCGATACAAGGACGCTGGGGTCTAGAGGCAAGTAGGGCGCTACACTGTGGTCCCATTGGAATCGTCCGCGGCTGAGCCAGAGCCGCGATCCGCCTTCGAACGACCAACCATCTGAATAAGCAATCGGCGGCGCGCCGACTGGAGCCTTCGCGTACTGCGGCACATAGGACCATTGCGCCGTCCACGGGTCGGCGCCAAAATGGTAATTCAATCCAATCTTTCCGATGTGATAGTTGCTGGACGGGCTCGTTGTGTTCGCCGGAACAATTGCGAACGGCGGACCCTGCACCGTCGGAGGTGTCGCGACACTCGGGCCACCGAAATTCAGATAGTCATACTCAGCTGCGACCGACCATGCGGGCGTAAGCGCCTGCTCGACGCCCAGCCCGATGATGCCACCGATGCGACCGTAGTCGAAATGGGTTTTCTCCTGTGGCACGAGTCCGCCTTCATGGTTATTGATGACGTCGCCCTGATTGTTTTGCCAAGCTGCACCTCCCTTGAGATAGGCCAGCGTGCCACCCGACGCGCCAAACGTGTAACCGACACGACCGGTCGCGGTGGCAAAGATGTTCGGACCTGCCTTGCAGTTTGCACTCACGACAAAGCCGGACGACGCGAGGCAGGTATTTGTGCCGTCTGAGACAGCACCGCTGACATCGAGTTCGACGCCAAACACCCAGCCGTTCTTCTGCCAATTGTAGCCGATCTGGCCACCTGCGAGGAACGTCGGCGTATCGACTATGCCGCCATAGATTGACGGACCGTAGGGATTGCTGAAGGAGGTTCGGCCGTACCCGCCGCCGACGTGTCCACCAATATAGCCTCCGGACCAGTTCCACACCGCCGCGGGCAGTTTCACTTCCGGCTCAAGGTCTGCCGCATTCGCCGCACCATTTGCGACGAGCGCAATTGTCGTGGCTCCCAAAAGAAGAACTCCAGGTCGCATTCAACACGTCCCCTGCAGTTTCTCGGTCCATAACCGAGCGTCCATAAGCTATCGCCGCAGCAAACCGTCGGGGCGGAGCAGACGCTAACAGCGACACGCGCCGAGTCCGTCCCGAAGACCATCGCGCTGCGATTGGTGATGATGCCGCAAAGAGAGCAAGTCGCGTGCCGAAGTGAATTCGCAGGCTTTGCGGGCACTTCGTCGCGGCGTGTATCGTCAAGCTGCTGACATTTGTCTCAATACCGACAGCCGCGCGGCCACTGCCCCACCAATACTTGGCTAGCGCGGTGTCATGGGCCGAAGCGCACGATGCGCCGGTCTCACTTTGGCTACCGGAAGCCTTGCTGCCTCAACAGGTGGAAAGACAGTGCGGAACGGGCTCGTCGCTTCGAAGATATTTGAGATCGATCTGTGCTCCCGAGCGCTCTCATCGAGAGCACTCTTCATTTGACGCCGCTCTAGTCTTCAGACGATATCCTTGCTCCTGCGGGTTGGGATCGAGGCTCTCACAGGTCTCTCCGGCGATTACACGTTCTGCGTCACTCCACAGAGTATCGGCACTGGCGTGTTTTCGGGGATAGATTGCGGCCCCTCTATACCAGCTCATCGGCTGTATCATTTATTGCGGTGTAGATTTCGTCGAGGTCTGCCGCTGTGACGCAAGACGGGGGCACGACGTAGATCGTATTCCCCAAGCGGGCGCAGCAGTAAATTTCGATCGTTTAAGAACGCCAGAAGCGGCACGCGAACGCGTAAGCCGACCGGGACCGATATTGGCGAGGTATCCTTCGTCAGCGACTTTCAGTTTAAGTTCTGTGATTCCAGGTGAACCGCGCGGACCTGTTTGCTGACGCGGAGATCGCCTTGCGCGGCCGTCGTCTCGTAGAGCGCGTATAGTTGGGCTAACGCAGCGCCGGTCAGGTCGTGGAGATCCGGCGCCTCCTCCGGCGAGAAAAGCGTCCACGGGCGCTGAACCCGAGGTATGCAGCACGGCGGTGATGCGGATACGTGCGCCGAGATGCTCGGGATTTGCCGGGATGATCGTCATCGGCTCGGAAGCCGCGTGGAACAGCAGGCCATAAGTGCCGATCGCACCCCATAATCGGCAACACTAGAGTCTAGCGAACCTGAACCCGCGGTAAGCGCGCCGCAGGCAAGCGGACGACGAGCTGGCTGTCCGTGATGTCGATGACTTCCTTGCGCTTTCTCCCGTCATCGTACCGCAATTCGAACGACACTCCCGATCCAGATGGGGCAAAGGGCTCAGGCGTAAGGCTGATCCACCCCGCCCCCAAATTCAGAATGATCGGTCGATCCGCCCGGAATCGCGCGTCGAGCAGCACCAAGTCCAATCGAAGAGACTGGAGCCGCACGTTGAGCCGTCGCCGCACGCCATCACGTGGCCAGATACGCAGGGTGTGAGCGAACGTCTCCATGATGCCACCGTGACAAACCTGCCCAAAGATGGGATCGTCGGCAACGATCGTCGCAGCAGCGCGGACCGCCCCACAAAATCCCAGGTCGATCTCGCACGAGTAATACCACGTTCCACGGTGATGCGGCTGACCGAGCCATGTGGTGCCGCTCGGCGCCGGCTCGAAGCCGCCACCGGCCGCGCCGTCATTCTCCTCGCCCGGATACCAATAGCCATGACCCGCCGACGCAGGGCCGCTGTTCAGCAAAGCCCACGCGCTGAGTTGTGAGGCATAGCCGAGACGAAGGAGCGGATGCGGGTCGTCTGCATCGTTCAGCGCATGATCAAGCAGCGCCCAGCCACCCATCTGCGCCATGTAAGTCAGCGTATAGGCGTCGCCCGCAGTGTGGCGATAATCGCTGCCCAGATAGTAATAAGCAGGTTCCAGCCAGCCACGGCAGAACAGATTTGCAGCGATCTGACGCTCCGAGAAGGCACGCGCCGCCGCCTTCGAAACCCCCATGGCGACAGGGTCGTCAAGGGCCGAGCGCGCCAGTGCCTGCGTTGATTCGAAGGCTGTGGAATCGAACGGATATTCAGACTTGAACAGGTCCGCCTTCGGATCGACGAAGGCGCGCACCTTACGCGCCCAGTGCGCCTCCAACGTCGCCGCCTCGCGCGTCAAGCCCGCCGTCGTGAGCGCCGAAACCAGTTCGGGGATCACACATTCGTTGTAGAAGCCGGTGCGGTAGGCAGACCACATCACCACGCGCATCGGCACCGTGAACATGGCCAGCGCCGTACCGTAGGCGCGTACCAAATAATCTCGTGCGCTCTGGCGGGTGGGTATCGCGGGATGGTCACGCGCGATGCGGTGCATGGCCAAATACATCGCGAAGATGTGCGGATAGTCATAAGGCCGCCAGATATGCAGGCGACCCTTCGGGCCGGGATCGCTGCTTTCCCTGTTCTGCTTCCAATCGGGTATGCCGTAGAGGCCGTAGGCGTATGCCTCCTGTGTGGTACGTTGCAGCCCGCCCCAGACGAACGTGTCTATATACCGATCCAGCGCCGCCACTTCCGCCACATCAGGATGCTCGGCATTCTTGGTCGCGAGGTAAGCGGGCTTGCTCAGCCCGGGATCGTCACACGTCACCTCGTAGATGCGCCAACCCTTGATCCGGTCGTAATTGTCCGGGCCAAGCAGGACCTGCGTCTCCATATTCCACTCGCCAAACAAACCGTCGTACCATTTGGACGGGTCACGATGCTGCCGCTTCACGATGAAGGTTGCGCGCTTCTTCATCATCGTCTCGACGGGCTCGGTAGCGGAGAATTCAAGAAATGTCTGGCGCGCACCCGGCTGGTGCAGGGTCAGCCGGTTCTCGCCCAATCGCGAAAAGCGAACCCGCCACAGGCGCCTGCCAGCCCGATCCGGCAACCGTTGCACCACCGTGTCGCCGGTAAATTCCGCTTCGATTCGCTCCACCGGAATGGAGGACGCGAGCGCGATGTCGACATGCAGGTCATTGGGAACCGTCATGCCCGGCATCACTTCCACGTCCACCAGACCGGCGTCCGCGATAGCCCTGCGCGCCGCCTCGTAATTGGCAACCCATTGGAAGCGGAGACGGTAACGCCGTTGCTCGGCCGGCGACAGGGACAGGGAATGCGTCGGCTGTCGCCAGCGAGTCCCCGCCGCCACTGCCTCGCCGGCGGCCGCTCCGCCCAAGATGTAGGCGCACCACGTCCCACTGGCTTCGGCCGAATCCTTGTGGACATCCCAATATTCCAGTGACGTGTCCGCTTCCGGTAAGAGCATGAGGAAGGGGCCGGTGCTGTTGCCGCGAATCCAGAAGATGTGCGATCCATGCCCCGAGACGAAGCTGTGCTTCAAAACAGCCACCGATGCCGGTTGCCCTGCCGGAAATTCGGTGTTCATCGGCATGGGAAAATAGAGGTCGCCAACCTCCACGCTCGCCATGCCGTCGTTCCGCAGCATGATCTCCCACGTCAATCCAGCCTCGTCGACTGCGAGGCGGGTCGTGAGAAGGACGCCGGCATCGCGGGCTGCTAGTTCAAGGGCCGCGCTATGCATCGGCTTCGTTGCATCAACGCCGGTTCGAAGCGTATGCCACTCGGATCCGGCACGCCGAACTCTAGCGTGAGCCGTCCCCAGCACGGCTCCAGGCAGAACATAATCCGTGTCATACGCATCGTTACGATAACGCAAGGAGGTAATGCCGTCTTGTGTGCACCCAACGACGAAGGGAGAGTCGACCGCCTTCAACACCATGGCAACCTTGCGCTGCGGCCGATTGGGTGTAGGCAGCGTAACGCCCCCGAAAAACGCGCTACCCAAGAAGCTACTGCCCAACAGCATCGTACGACGCGTATACGTCCAGGCTTTAGACATGGCTTTAGACTTCGTCATCAACCGTATCCGGTATCGCTCCATACGGATGATCAAGGCGTGCCGTTTCCCGCCGTAAACGTCAACGCGACAAAGCGACATACGTTCTCAAGTACCCAGCGTTCGGTTGCCACCGCTTCGTCACCATCGGTCCTCACGGTGCCCTTGGACACCAGAGCTTGCTCGCAAGGAGGCCAAGCTGCTCTTGGGCCTAGTTGCCAATGGCAAAGACCCGGTCGATGACAAAGTTCACGGCGCGCCTGAGGCATTCGGCCGAGCGCCGCCCCTCGACATTGCGCGGCTTCCACTGCCTGCTCACTACTGCGTAGTCTTACTTAATCAGAGTGTCGCGGCTTTTACCGAGAAGATTCCTATTTTTGAGAAGACTCATCTATTCGGCGTGCGGAGAGGCTGAGATGGGTCGGGTAAAATGGGGGACGTCGCGTCGAGGTTTTCGGCGTATGTTGAGGGTTTTACGAGCGTGATCGGGGACGGAGGCCGAGCCAAACCGCTTCGCGATTACTCCGCCGGTCTGATGATGCCTTGCGATCGCAAGAGTGTCGAGCCGATGGCCGCCATCACGGCTCCTGAACGGAGAGCAGCGCAACACCAGTCGTTGTTACATTTTGCCGGTCAAGGCGACTGGTTGGGTCAGCAAGTAAATTTTGTGATTTGTAGTGCGTCGGAAGGACTGGATGTAGGCCAGCTTGGGACATGAGGAACATTAATCGTGAGCTCCGCGCTCGCGAGGGCGCCATTCCG
This sequence comes from Bradyrhizobium sp. USDA 327, assembly GCF_041262065.1. Lineage (NCBI taxonomy): Bacteria > Pseudomonadati > Pseudomonadota > Alphaproteobacteria > Hyphomicrobiales > Nitrobacteraceae > Bradyrhizobium > Bradyrhizobium sp. USDA 327. Next base: position 543,476 of record NZ_JBGCCW010000001.1, read on the forward strand.
GCACCAGCGCGAGGCAGGCTGAGCGTCGACGACTTCTGTGCCCTCAAGGAAATCACCAAATATTGCCGATGCGGTTGCGGAGGCAGCGCGCGCTCTCTGCCGCGCAATCGTCTGATGCTTTGCGACGTCACCACGACTTTCACGAGATGGGCCTGCCGACATTTCGATGTCGTCGAAATCAACACTCTCTTGGGCCGAAATCTTCCGGACCTGGAAGCTCTCGCCGTTGCACAAGTGCAACGACATTTCGCTGCGATCGGCGAGGCAGACGAACGCTGGGTGGGCGATGGTATGCATCGCATCGAGGGCGAAGAGACTGAGATCTGTCCCTTCTGCGCTCAGGACCATGCGAATTCGCCGCGCATCGAGACTACCGCGCGTACTTCAGTGAGGGCTAAAGACGGCGGAGCAGAGCAATATTGTTGAAAGATACAAAAAGAGAAGGAAGGTTTATCGCGAAATGACAAGAACGCGTAGTCAAATAGCGGACCAAAGTAATGTGTTTAGTGAATGAGTGAAGGACTTGATTCCCTTTCCAGAAAGAACAAATGTTGCCGAGAAAATACAAGAGATTCTAACAAGCGCGGCGAACCGGGCGCCGGAGGAGCCTATTTTTTGACGAATATCGAAACGTTTGCGAGGCGCCGCCGGCGCACGAAGTCGTGCCTCGCGCGCTTTGCTTGTCACCTGAGCATAGGGACGTCCTTTTATGGATCCAATCAGGGCAGCAGAAGACAGCCGATGAAATTGCCGAGCTCAATCGCAACGTCGATGCGCAGCAAGCCGAGCTAAGGCGGATCTCGGATCAGATCGCAACCCTGACCCAAAGAATCGAGGGGCTGCAGAATCCGGCGCCTGTTGCTTCTCCTGCTCCTGCTGCTTCTTTGCCCCCCGCGCGCACCACATCCAAGCCGGCCAAGAGAGACGTCCGGCCCTCGAAACCGCAGGGGCTGGTTTCCGTCGGAGGCGGGCCGCTGACTGCAGAGCCAAGCACGGAACAGCGCGGATTACCACAAAATGCCTGCCATATGAGGCTTCGCCTTCCAACCACGTCGAAAACCGACGGTCCACCATCTTGATTGGCAGGCCGAGCCTCTCATTGCTCCGCGCGGTTTCGGAAATCCTGTGCGAGTCGCAAGAAGTTCTTAAGCAGGACGTGCCCCTGTGAGGTAAGTATCGACTCGGGATGGAACTGGACCCCATAGGTGGGATAATAGCCGTGCGTGAGGGCCATGATCTCGCCTTCCTCCGAACGCGCTGTCACTACGAGGTTCTGCGCACATGACTGATCAAGCGCGACGATAAGAGAATGGTAGCGTCCGACGTCAAGCGGGGTTGGCAGTCCCTTGAATAACCCTCGGCCGTCATGCGCAACGTATGAGCGCCGACCGTGCATGGGCCGACGCGCACGCGCCACCCGTCCTCCGAAAACGCTTGCAATACACTGATGTCCAAGGCAGATGCCGAGAATTGGTACGCGTCCTGAAAGTTCGCGAACCACTGCTGTCGATATTCCTGCCTCAGTTGGGGTGCAGGGGCCGGGCGATATGACCACCGCGCGCGGGTTGAGACCAACGAGCTCGCTGATGCTGATAGCGTCGTTTCGGATCACTTCCGTTGCTTCACTGAGCTTGTGGAAATAGCGGGCAATATTGAACACGAAGGAATCGTAATTATCGACGATGACAATCAAAATGCACCAGCTGGTTCAGTACCAAATGCATCAAAGATTCGCTCTGCCTTGGTGAGCGTTTCCTCGTATTCGGCCTCGGGCTTCGACAGGGCCGTTATACCGCTGCCCGCATGAAACACAGCCAGGTCGCCGTCGATCGTGACAGTGCGGATCGCAATACTGGTGTCCATGTGCCCGTTGAAGCCGATGAAGCCGATCGCCCCACAATAGACCTCTCGCGCTATGCGCTCGATTTCTGTAATAATTTCCATCGACCGCGGCTTTGGCGCTCCCGTAATGGAGCCGCCGGGAAAGCAAGCGCGGAGCAGGCTAACGGCGTCTTCGTCTCCGGCAAGTTTCCCCGTAACGATCGACACGAGATGGTGCACCGAGGCATAGGACTCGAGATTGCATAGGGCCGGAACCCCGACCGAATGCGCAGTGCAAACGCGTGACAGATCGTTACGCAAAAGGTCGACAATCATCGTGTTCTCGGCCTGATCCTTTTCGGAAGCGAGGAGAGCAGCCGCACGGCGGTGGTCTTCCTTGGGATCAGGCGAACGCGCTATCGTGCCCTTGATGGGGCGTGTCTCGACTTGTCGCCCCTCAAGTTTCAGGAATCGTTCCGGCGAACTTGATGCGATGGTCAGCTTTCCCCATCGCAGCAGGGCCGCAAAAGGCGCCGGATTCAATGATCGTAGCTGGCAATAGAAGGCGAGCGGATCAAACGAGGTCGACAGGCGGGTGCTGAAACGCTGCGCAATATTTGTCTGGAACACGTCACCCGCGAGAATCAAGTCGATCACGCGTTGTACCGCCGCAATGTAGCCGTCGCGGCTGAAGTTCGAGCGCCACGCGCCCGCTTTGCTGGGACAACCCTTCTGTGGCGCGTTTGGACCGGCAAGCAATGCTGCAAACTCGTCGGCTCGACGAAGCGCTCGTTCGCTCCGTCGCACGCGATCCTGCTCCGGCCATCCGGTCGAGACGATCCAGCATTTGTTATCCCGGTGGTCGAAGCTGATGACCACGTCATAGAAATGCAGGATGGATTGGGGCAAACCCAGACCGGCAATTGGCGGGGCAGACAATCGCTCCAATGTCCTGTTCATGTCGTAGGCAAGGTAGCCTGCCGCTCCTCCCTGGAATGGCGGGAGATCGGGACGATGCTCTTGCGGGTACTTCGCGAGTAGCGTGCGAAGGACCTTCCATGGATCGGCCTCGAGAGTCAGTCCGTTCCAACTGGCTTGGCCGTTCGCGACCCTGTAGGTGCTGAAGGGGTCGCACGTTAGATATGAGTAGCGCCCAAGCAGCTCGTGCCTTGCTGCGCTATCGAGAAACGTGAGATGCGATCGATGCCCAAGACGTCGCATCGCTGTGACAGGTTCAACCCACTGCAACTCGCGAACGTACATCGGGTTATCGGTCACAGGCGGCTGACGTCGTGAAAGTGCCGTTCCATCTGTTGCCCCACCGATGAGAATGACTCTTATCTGTGCTGGGCCGAAACATGAGGCCCATTGCCAAGTTACGCCGGCGGCGGACTTTTTGCTGCGACAGCACCAGGATCATCCTGCCGTGGAGGCGAAAGGGGTATCTGTTGATACATCGTAGTCGGCCGCGAACCGCAGCTCGCGGAGCGGTCGGACCCGTTTAATCGATTCCTGGTAGAGATCGTGCGCTTTGTACGCTGCGAGCTCTGTCTCGCTGTCGAACTCACCATAGACCACGATGTCGATATCGTTGCCGAGCTGATCGGTCTTGCGGTTACGGGCAACCTCAAGCCGGCGCGCATGCGGTATCGTGCTGAGAAGCGAAAGACCTTCGATGATCTGGTGGATATGCGCCTCGTCCTTGGCGCTGAAGAAAACGATGTGACGAATCATGGCCGTCCGTGGAGATGTCGCTAGCGGGTGCCATAACTATCTGGGAATAGATTCGGTTGCAATGAGGCTAGTCGCTTGCCGCATGATCGTCGCTTGCAACCGTCGGCGATCTGCAATGGAGCTTGCCAGATTTGCTCAGGACGCCGGAAGGGCAAGTCGCTCAATGGTTTGAATGTGCCGCGTGAGCAGGTTACAGGCGTGATCGACGTTGCGCGTTCGCAGGGCTTGCAGAATCAGGCGGTGATCTTGATTGGAGCGCGGTCGCCAGCCCACCGATCGCGCCATCGCGAACACCAATCGAGAATTGGCAAGCTGCAATCCATCGAGGCTCGCGAGCAGACGCGGCATTCCGCACGGCGCGACCAAGGCTTGGTGAAAGGCGCGGTTGGCCATCTCAAACTCCTCGATCGTCTTTGCATTGTCTCCTTCGATTAGGGCGAGCTCGATTTGAGCCAAATGAGCTGTTGTCAGTCTTGGCCCCGAATGGCGCAATGCCACCACCTCGAGCGCGGCGCGCATTTCGGCGATCTCCTTCACTGAACGGGTATCGAGCGGGGCAACCCGAACACCGCGACGCGGCACAGCGACAACAAGATGTTGTGCCTGCAGGTGCCGAAAGGCCTCGCGCACGGGGACGTGGCTGGAATTGAATTCTCGTGCAACGTGATCCTGACGGAGTGGTGCGCCTGGCGCTAAGGCGCCGCTGATAATGCGCTCAGCGATTGAGTCCGCGATGCGCGCGACCATCGTCATGTTGTCAGCAGTGATCATAGATTATCTACCGCAATAATCGGTGCATTTGCGAGGCAGCTCGATTAGCATCTCTTCGAGGGCGATGACTATAGATAATTCACGCGATTATCTACAACTGAGCGAGATTGGGTTATGGATGCTGCTGTGCAAGTCCAACGAAAGAAAGCTAGCAACGGGGCGCAGGTTCGTAATCATTGGAACGTCGAAGAGGCTAAGGCGCTCTACGACCTTCCTTTTGCCGACCTGATGCTTCAGGCGCAGCGCGCTCATCGCAAGAACTTCGATCCAAACCACGTCGAAACTGCGAGCCTGCTCAGCATCAAGACCGGCGGCTGTCCGGAGGACTGCGGCTACTGCTCGCAAAGCGCGCATTACGCGACCGGCCTGAAAGCGACCCGTCTGATGCGTTGCGCCGATGTGGTTGCGACCGCACAGCGCGCGAAGGATGCCGGCGCTACGCGCTTCTGCATGGCCGCGGCCTGGCGCACGCCAAAAGATCGCGATCTTGATTCCGTCTGCGACATGGTCAACGCGGTCAAAGGTCTCGGCATGGAAACGTGTGTCACGCTCGGCACGCTGACACCGAAGCATGCCGCGCGCCTCGCCGAGGCCGGCCTTGACTTCTACAATCACAACGTCGACACATCGCCCGAGTTTTACAGCAAGATCATCACCACCCGCAGCCTCCAGGACCGCATCGATACGCTGGCGCATGTGCGCGATGCCGGCATCAAGATCTGCTGCGGCGGGATTATCGGCATGGGCGAGCGCGTCGAGGACCGCCTAGGTATGCTCGTGTTGCTCGCCAATCTTCCCAACTATCCCGAAAGCGTGCCGATCAACCTGTGGAACAAGATTGAGGGCGTACCGGTGGAAGACACCGCGGAGCCTCCCGATCCGATCGCGCTGGTCCGGCTGCTGGCGACCGCGCGGGTCATGATGCCGAGGAGTGTGGTTCGCTTGTCCGCCGGGCGGCAATACATGACCGATGAATTGCAGGCGCTTTGCTTCTTGGCCGGCGCAAATTCAATCTTCGTCGGCGACGTGCTCTTGACCACCAATAACCCGAAAGTTGATCGCGACGCGGATCTGCTGGCCCGGCTCGGCATCACGTCCGGGCTCGCCAGACGGAAGCAGCGCGCCCAATATGTTGCCCCTACACCAGCCTAGGTGAGAAATGCAGATAACTTTGATGAAGGGCAAAATCCATCGCGCCTCAGTGACCGAAGCTGATCTGCACTATGAAGGCTCGATCTCGATAGATCGTACGCTCCTGGAGGCAGCAGGAATGGTGATCAACGAGCGCGTCGAAATCTACAATGTAGAAACAGGGACGCGCTTTGCCACCTACGTGATCGAGGCGCCGCCGATGTCTGGTACGATGAGCCTGAACGGTGCGGCTGCCCGACTGGTGATGCCCGGAGACAAGATCATTATCGTTGCATATGCCTCATTCGATGAGGCCGAAGCAAAGAAGTTCAAGCCACGCGTTGTGCGTGTGGACCGAGATAATCGCATCCTGGCAAGTTGAACCTAACGGGCCATCCTTCCTTCTTAAACGGCCAACGCATCTTTTGCGTGATTTGATGCGATCCTCGGAGTGATGAATGCGGTCGATCCAGACAGCAAGACTTAGTCCCTACGTCGCAGCGTTGAATGCCTTGAACGAAGATAAACGGCTGCGCTGCCTCAAGCCGCGCGTGGGGATCGATTTCGCATCGAACGACTATCTGGCGCTCGGGAACGCCTCGCGCATCAAAAAGGCGATGGTCGCCGCGCTCGAGGCGGGCACTCCGGTTGGAGCCGGCGGGTCGCGGCTTCTGCGCGGCAATTGCGAGGAGCATGAACGGCTCGAAACAGAAGCGGCTCAGTTCTTTGGCGCGGAGGCAGCGCTTTTCTTTGGAGGCGGCTACATCGCAAATTTTGCCCTCCTGACAACGCTCCCGCAGCGCGGCGATCTGCTCGTTCTCGATTCGCTCGTGCACGCCAGTATTCACGAGGGGGCGCGGGCCGGTCGCGCAGAGTGTCGAATTCACGCGCACAATGATCCCCAGTCAGTCGAAGACGCAATTCGCGCCTGGCGAAACAAAGGTGGAGCGGGCCGCGTGTGGATTGTGGCCGAAAGTCTCTACAGTATGGATGGCGACTTCGCTCCACTCGAAGAGCTAGTGGCAATCGCCGATCGCCAAGACGCGTTTCTGATCGTGGACGAGGCACATGCCACAGGCGCTTACGGGCATCAAGGACGAGGGCTCACGGCCCCTTATGACAAGCGCGAAAATCTCATCGTCGTTCATACCTGCGGCAAAGCGCTCGGTGCGGCGGGTGCACTTGTTACGGCCTCCGGCATCTTGCGCGATTTCATGGTCAACCGCTGCCGTCCGTTTATTTTTGCCACCGCCCCATCACCATTGATGGCCGTTGCCGTTCGAGAGGCACTCCTCACCCTGCAGAAAGAGCCGGAGCGGCAGCAACGGCTGGCCAAACTCGTTGCGTTCGCGCATCGGCAGATCACCTCGCTTGGTTTGCGCACACCATCGACCTCTCAGATCGTGCCCTACATCGTAGGTGACAATGCTCATGCAATGCGACTTGCCTCTGCTCTGCAGGCGCGCGGCTTCGATATCCGCGGAATTCGGCCGCCAACCGTCCCTGCAGGCACCGCCCGCTTGCGAATTTCGTTGACACTCAATGTTGGCGAAGCGGACGTGCGCGCGATGCTCGATGCGCTGGTTGAGGTGACGAGGGGCTCGTTTCGATGAATAAACGGATCGTCGTGACTGGTACGGACACCGGGGTCGGCAAAACGGTATTCTCCGCAGGGCTCGCCGGGCTTCTCGGCGCGAATTACTGGAAGCCGGTCCAGGCTGGACTCGAACAAGAGATCGACTCCGAGTGCATCCGCCGCCTCGGTGGCCTCTCGTCCGATCGGATTGTCCCGGAGCTCTATCGACTTCGGACGCCCGCGTCGCCCCATCACTCAGCGGAGATCGACGGCGTTCGCATAGATACAGAGACGCTTGGACTGCCGGACAGCGGCGAGCGGCGACTCGTGATCGAAGGCGCCGGCGGACTCATGGTGCCGCTGACAGCGCGCACGCTTTACATCGACATCTTCGAGCGCTGGCAGCTTCCCGTCGTGCTTTGCGCAAGGACGGGACTGGGCACAATCAATCACTCCCTGCTCTCCATAGAGGCTCTGCGGAAGCGTCAGATTCGAATCCTTGGGATTGCGTTCATTGGCGAAAGAAACGCCGAAACTGAAAGCGCGGTTTGCGAGATCGGGAGAGTGCGTTGGTTGGGACGGCTCCCGTGGCTTGTTCCCCTCACAAACGATAGGCTGCAGGCCGCTTTCAAAGACTCCTTTGTTAGCAGCGATTTCCTGAACCTATGAAGACAGCTAAGAGGTCGCCGATCTGGCATCCGTTCACGCAGCATGCTCTACAGCGGGATATGACGAAGGTGGTCCGGGGAGAAGGGGCCTATCTCTACACCGAAGATGGCCGACGCCTTATCGATGCAATCTCCTCCTGGTGGGTCGTGACCCACGGCCATTGCCATCCATGCATCGTGAACGCGATCCGAGAACAGGCAGGCAAGCTCAACCAGGTCATCTTCGCCGGATACACTCACGACCCGGCTGAGCAGGTTGCGACGGAACTATTGAAGGTCACCTCCCCAGCGCTCGAACATGTGTTCTTCTCCGATAGCGGGTCCACCAGCGTCGAAGTCGCGCTGAAAATGGCGCTCGGCTACTGGCGCAATACCGGAAGAGAGCGAACCAAAATTGTGGTGATGCAGCACTCGTACCATGGCGACACGATCGGGGCGATGTCGGTAGGTAGCCGAGGCATCTTCAATGCGGCCTACGGGGCGCTGATGTTCGAGGTGACCTCGATTCCGTTCCCGGCAAGAGATTGTGAGCAAAGAGCTCTCGATGCGCTTGAAAACGCGTGTCGAAACGAACATCCCGCAGCCTTTATCGTGGAGCCCCTGATATTGGGTGCCGGTGGAATGCTGATGTATTCGCCCTCGGTGCTAAGAGAGATGAAGCGGATTTGCGAAGCCTTTGACGTCCTGTTCATTGCGGACGAGGTCATGACAGGCTGGGGCCGGACGGGTACCTTGTTTGCGTGTGAGCAGGCCGATGTCACGCCCGATATTGCTTGCTATTCGAAAGGCCTCACGGCTGGGGCGCTGCCGCTCGCCGTCACACTGTGTCGTGCCGATATTTTCGATGCGCATTATTCTGAAGATCGCACGCGTACGTTTTTTCATTCGAGCTCATATACGGCCAATCCAGTGGCCTGTGCCGCCGCCAAGGCTAATCTGGACCTATGGCAGGATCAGGAGTATCGCTGGCGGCTGGCATCCTTGGCGAGGATGCAAGAACAGGCACTCGCGCCGTTCCGCCTCGATTCACGGTTCGCAAACGTGCGGCGCACAGGAACAGTCACAGCGGTTGAACTCAACACGCGCGATGCTGGCTATCTGGCGGACATCGGTCCGAGGCTTTTGGCTTTCTTCCAAGCGCGGGATCTGCTGTTACGCCCACTCGGTAACACGATCTACGTGATGCCGCCTTACTGCGTTACGGCGGCCGATCTTGATGAAATCTATACTGCCATCCGCGACGCTGCTGACTTGCTGATGTGAGATGCACGAGACTGTGCGATCGTCTGCAGTGACAGGATCTTGGAAGGGAAAGTGCCCGTATTGCTGCTTTTGATAGTGCAACGAGGATGCAGCCCCCAACTTAAGCGCTCCCGATCCAACTGCCGCAGTAATTCTGCGGGCTAGTCATGCAAGGCGCAGCATTTGACCGAAATGTCGAGCGAATTGCGTAAATCACGATAGAGAAATCAATTATCTTGACCAAATTCTCGGCGAGGCTATCTGCGGAAAGTACTGCTTCGCGAGGCAGCCGCACATCAGAGTCAAGGCTCTTGATGGCTGCAACAACCAGGAAGACGGACCGCCGGGCGGGCCGCACCTTCGGTGCGCGCGTGGTGCTGTGGTCAGAGGGCAGCGGGGCTTCCTAGGTAAATGTCTGACAGGAGGCGAGAATGCACATTGGCTTCCGTAATTCCCTCGACCATTCAGCCACTTGCTGCGCGATATGCGGCGGAAAGTTTGGGCTGATCCGCCATTACTGCTGGCGAACGGCTCTTTGCTCGAAGAGATGCGTCAACCGCTTCAAGGCGCGGCGGGAGGCCGATCAGAAATGGCTTCGTTGGCTTCGAGCGGCTTAGGAATGGACTGAGTTGTGCCGGTACGGCCCTGGTCAGAGAATTCGAGTGGCCCTCTAGAGCACGTGGAAATCAAGTGACAGAAACATCGGCAAAAATAATCGACTTCACGGCCTACAGGGCCAGCAGGCTGGCGCGGTCTGAGCGCGTTCGCGACGACATCTACTCGACCGCGACTCTCGCTGCGCTTACGGCGGCCTGTCACCTTTGGACGTTCCTGGCCTGCCATCCGTTTGCTTTGCTCGGTGCGCAGGCGCCGAAGCAGGAGTCTCACGAGTCCCCCTAGCGGGCAGACACGGAGATGTGCCCTAAAGACGAAGTCCCCACTGCGCGCATCTGCGCTCGGTCCGGTCGCCGTCACCGTTTGGAGAGACTGCAATCAGCCCAGAAACGCGTGCAGATGGTGGCTCGTCGCGAGCGCCGCTCCTCGATTGAGGGCGCGGCTGGCATAGCCGCTGAAACTGCACGTGAAGACGAGCCATCGGGTGGTGAAATGGATGAGGAAGGTCTTGTCTCATGGTTGCGCGACCATTGGACTGTTTTTGCGCTGTTCCCCAGTTCTAGACAACTGGGATCTCCATCCTCCATGCCATTGACAGGTTTCTCCCGCGTTCTCTAGGAAGCGCCGACGGTGTGTGCGGAGCGGATTCAATATGAGCCACAGTTCAGAGCAGCCTCTAGAGCGTGTCACGATTCCGGCACTGCAGCAGTGGAAGGATAAAGGACGGCGTGTCGTGATGACCACCGCCTACGATGCGGTTGCGGCGCGCATCGCGGATCCCATTGTCGATATCATCCTGGTCGGCGATAGCGTTGGAAACGTCTGCCTGGGATTCGACAACACGCTGCCCGTCAGCGTGGCCATGATGAATCATCACCTGGAGGCTGTTGCGCGCACGAGGCCTCATGCCTTGCTTGTGGCCGACATGCCCTTTCTCAGCTTTCATGTCGGTTCTGAGGATACGATTCGCAATGCAGGAGGTTTTTTACAGCGTGGCGCCGATGCTGTGAAACTCGAGGGTGGTGCCAAACGCATCGAGATGGTACGCGCCTTGGTCGATTGCGACATTCCTGTGATGGGACATCTCGGTCTGACCCCGCAGAGCGTCAACGTCATGGGTGGATTCAAAGTGCAGGGAAGGACAACAGATACCGCCTTGCGGTTGCTCGATGACGCGCACCGTCTGCAGGAAGCCGGTTGCTTCGCGCTTGTCCTGGAGGGCATTCCTGCCGAGCTCGCGGCGCGAGCGACCGAATCTCTCACGATACCCACCATCGGGATCGGAGCAGGAGCCGATTGCTCGGGCCAAGTGCTCGTGTTTCATGATGTCTTGGGGCTAACCGAAGGCCATCGCCCCAAATTCGTTCGTGCCTATACAAATGGATTCCAGTTGTTCCAGGAGGCGCTGTCGCGCTGGGCTGCCGATATCCGCAAAGGGGCGTTCCCGGGCTCAGAGGAGTGCTATCGGCTTCCTGATCAGCTTCGGCATGCCGTCGCCAACTGGGTGCCCTCCAGTTCAACCTCAAGGTAAGAAATGAAAGTAATTACGAAGGTGGCTGAGCTGCGTCGCGCCCTTGCAGACGTTCGCAATGCCGAAAAGCGCATCGGATTCGTTCCGACGATGGGATACTTGCACGACGGCCACCTGGCCTTGATCTCGGCCAGCCGGGAACACTGCGACGTCACTGTCGTTAGCATCTTCGTCAACCCCACTCAGTTCGGCCCAAATGAGGATCTCAGCAGGTACCCCCGCGACTTCGCGCGCGATGAAGCGTTATGCGGCAGTGCCGGGGTCTCCATCATCTTCGCGCCAAGTGCAGAGGAGATCTATCCGGCTCAATTTGAGAGCTTTGTCGAGCCGGGCGAACTCGCAAAGCCGCTCTGCGGAGCTTTCAGGCCTGGACATTTTCGTGGTGTAGCGACCGTCGTCTGCAAGCTATTCAACATGGTGCAGCCGGACGTCGCGTACTTTGGACAGAAGGATTTTCAGCAATGCGCGGTAATACGCCGCATGACGGTTGATCTGAATCTTCCGATCGAGATTGTCACTGTGCCAACCGTGCGGGAGCCAGATGGGCTGGCAATGAGCAGTCGCAACCGTTATCTCTGCCCGGAAGAACGTGATCGGAGCTTGGCGATCAGCCGTGGCTTGTTCGCCGCAGCGCATGAGTTTGCCTCAGGGGAACGCGACGCCGCAACGCTGATTGCGCTTGCAAGAAGGCATTTGGAAAGGGTCGATCGACTACAGTACCTTGAGCTTGTCGACCCTGGGACTCTAAGGATTGCTGACAGCCCTCTGCGCTATCCGGCGGTGCTCTGTGTCGCAGCGTACGTCGGCTCCACGCGGTTGATCGACAATGTAGTCCTGTCCTGGTCGCCATCGTAGCGAGATCCGCAAGTGATTGCGCTCAGGAGCAGTCGAACCGGATGGGCTGGCCCTGAAATCCTCAACATCCTGGAAGAACTCTCGAAGACGATCCGGAACTGCCCTTTGCGTGCTGAACAACTCCCCCACGCTCGAGCTCATGATGTCGGTTGGAGATTGGCTCTGCCGCTGACGGGGTGGAGCGAGGCGGGGCCGCTCCACGCTGCCGAGATCATCCGCCTGCAAGCGGGCATCGCCAAAGGAGATTCGCTCAAAATCGTGTGCTGCCAATACGTGCGATTATGGATCAACAACCACGCGCCCATGACCATGAAATTACTTCACGATGGCGCAGACGACCTCGTCAAGCTGCAAAAAGCCGAAGCTCCCTAAGAGCGGCCAGGGGCGAGTCAAGGGGGCAGTGAAGCGCGGGCGCCGGATCCTGGCCCGATTTCGTCGCCAGACGTCGGGCGGGCGCTGGTTTTTGACGCAAAGATATGCTTCACCGCAAGAATTGGTCGCGATGTCCCTCTACAGTGTAGGATGCCAGGCGCTCGGGTTTGGAGCCGATAGGTGCCGTCTTGTGAAACGACATCGGAGCAGTGGCAAGCTATTTCTACCAACTCCATCGGGGCAGGTATGCCGAAGCGCAGCAGGCGCGATAAACGGCAAATCCTCTGGCCGCAATTGAACCTGATGAGGCTCGGCAACGAGCTAGCACCGTGCGAGCATTGGCCTGCGGCAGCCGCCCAGTCAGTCCGGCGCGCAATAGATGGCCGAGCATGCTGTACATCATCGCAGAGCATGATCGCAGGGAGCTCACATTGGCCTCTGAGCTCTAGCAAGCTTGTCTGCTAGGCCCAGACGGCCGACGAGAAGACAAACGCAGGCCGATCAAGCGAGCTGCCGCAATGGATCAGCGATCGCAGAGGTGCTGGACATTGCACCGCGCTGGAAATCGGCCGACCGGCAGTCGCGGAGGCTCATGCGCTCCGATGTACTTGAGTTGCGGTCCAGCAAATGCCCATTATCTTCCCCGATGGTATGAGGGAGATCTCTCAATGCTGGACGTTGGCACGATCACGCTTCTGCGCACGATCCTGGATGAGGTTTGCGTGAGCGTCCCACCGTATGACGCCGGCGTCCGCGCCTACGTTGCCTCCAGAATCCTGGAGGCCGCCACCAGAGGTGAGACGCGCCCCGATCTGCTTAAACAGATCGGTCAGGAAGCTCTTTCCAGAGCACCAACGATGTGGCGATAGATCTAGGACATGGCTTGTCATTGAGGTGAATTTCCAAGTCACAGTGCTGAAGATCCAGCTCGCAGAGTGTATCGTGGTCGCAAATCGATGGTGGCCTAACGTCACCCAAGACGCGGCGTTATCTGATGTGAATCGGTTGGCGCGCTGCTCGGTGCCCGGCCGATCCTTGAAACGAGAGAGCAGCTCGCACAGCAGACGCCGCATCCAAGCCTTGGCGCGCACCCTTGCGCGCCACGATGCCGGTGAGGCGACGCTCCAATAACCTTCGTCCGGAAACGGGGGCGAAGTCAGTGTTCGGCGCCGGAGCGCCGTCAACTCACGCGAGCCGGTGCGCCGTTGCTGTTTACTCCTGTGTGAGCGCCGCAAGTGCCCTTTCGATCACTGTGATGTCTTGACTGACCTGAGCGATCGCTGGCTTCGGATCAATGCCGGTAACGCAGTTCAACTGCTGCAGCAACTCCCGCCGATGCGCCAGAAGGTTCTCCAGCGCGCTGCGGTTGTTTAGTTTCACATAGCCGTCGACAATCAGTCCAATCGAAAGAGACATCGAAACTCTCAAACAAAGCTGTTCTCAACGAAGATGCGTATAGCACATCGGCAAACGATGTTCAGCTCCTCGGAAGAGAATACTGACGGGCGAGCTTGTTAGCGACAAGCGTCCGGCGCCGGGAGCGTGACCGACTATTCCTTGCGCCTTCCAAGCGCCCAGCTCTGTTTGAGCGACTAGCCGAGCAGAAAGACGGCGTATGGTGAGCCAAGAACGCTGCGGGTCGTGGCGATGGAAATGCTACGCTAGCGGAAGGAGTGTTGTCACGAACTGCCATTGTCCTTATCTGCCCGCCGAACGGCTTCCGAGATGCGATGGCGGGTGGCGCGTTGATCGACGACATGCTCGCCTGAATATCTCTTCGTAGAGATTGCGACGACCTCAGGAGCGTCCAGGATGCTCGATGAATATTTGGCCCGCATTCGTGCTCACCGCACAAACATCCACCGCTATCGTCGCCTGCTGAAGTCGAACCTGTCGGATGTCGAACGTCAGTTCATCGAAAAACGCCTCACCGAAGAGCAGACCGCGCTGGAGTTCCTTTCAGCCGAGACCTTCCCGCTCGCGTTTAGCCTCCGGAAGGGGCGGACATGCCGGCAAACTAGTCGCGGAGCCGCGAACGACGCGCGCGTTCCGGGCGGCCTGATCCGAGGCGCGGTGGGACCCCACGGCTGACCCTCCCAGCTGCGCATCCTCAAAAACCGCTCTGTACCGCGGGCTGTACCTAATTTGCGGGTTCTGATCGCGGCGGGCTTTGTCGAGTCCGATCGCCAAACACTTTCGAGCAGCATCACTGACTTCAATCCGGGACCTCTTCACCAGCGGATTAAAAAGCACCACTGTTCGACCGGTTCTCGCTCAGGACTTGTTTGTACTCGGCCATATCTCGGCAGTTTGTTAGATTGGCTACACGCCTAGCCAAATCGTTCTCACTAGCCAGCTGAGACAGCCACAACTTCATCGTTCATCGGTCTGCGACCACGGCATGAGATTTGCTCTGCTGGCTGAAACGCTGCGGAACCGTATTCGCGGCGAGAGGCACAGCAAGGAAGGAAACGACTTGCCAAATCTGCGAGTGGAGACAGTTTATGTCGGCGGCAGTATCTCCAGCAGCATTCTGGTGAATACACAGGCAAGCGGCGGTACCGCCCGAGACGTGGTACATCAAGTTGGTACGCGCCGATCGGCTGCGAAATACCCTCGTACCGATATTTTTACTAGTCGCCGTCGGGCAAATGGCAGGCCTTTTGCGTGTAGCCGATCCCGTAGGACTACTGCCCAGGTTCTCCGCGGCCGACGGTCGGTTGTTTCGACGGAGACCGCAGTCGGCCGCGCGACAGGGAAGGCGCCGTTCCGGAGCAGAACAACGGCCTCCAGCTTTTGGATCAATCAGAATCGGGCAACACCATGATTGTGCGTAGTCTGCACGACATTGAAGCAACCGATCACTTCGTCGATTGGGGCAATGGTACGAGCCACCGCCTTCTGACGGATAAGGACGGCATGGGTTTTAGCATCTGCCACACCATCGTGCGCGCTAACACCGTTTCTCTTCTGCAATACCGGAATCATCTCGAAGCCTGCTTCTGCATCGGTGGAGAGGGCGAGGTCGAGGACATGGACGGCAATGTCTTTCCTATTCGCCGAGGCGACATGTATGTGCTTGACAAGCATGACAAGCATCTCCTGCGCGGGGGGCCGGACAAGGACATGATCCTCGTTAGCATCTTCAACCCGCCCCTCACCGGAACCGAGCGCCACAAGCTGGACGACCCGGCAGGCTCCACATATTGAGCGATGCGAAGAAACGCCAATCCAATATGAACTGCCGCTAATTGCGAGAAACATTTACTCGAGCGATCCAGCACTGGCTCGTACCGCACGCGCGGACTTTTTACGAAATGCCCACGCGATGCGGTTAGGTTGAGCTGACAAATTTACTTTGGCATTCCAGGTCCCTTTTTTTCTTGTCCGGAATACCCGGCGGGCGGGGTCTTGTGCGATTGATAGCGCGCTTAGTTGTACGATGTCTGGCGACGCTGTTGGACAGCTGACACAGCACCGCTGTGGCTATCGCATTGATTGCACTCGATTTCACCTTTGGCACGATACATGCGTAATCGTCTAAAGGGCGCCATAGAGGAGAAGTCGTTCGATGAGAACGCTTACCAGAAACGCTGACGCGCTTGAGTAGCAGCTGCGATACCGCCGCCACCATATTTGGTGGTGCGGAACGTTGGCGGAAGATTGAGTGATCCGCTTTGGCGAAGGGTTTCGTCACATCAATGCAGGCCAGCCAAAGCCCGAAAACAGATCCGAACCGATGTGAGCGATTTGCGTGAATCAAGGAAGACGCCGTCCGATCTTGAGCGATGATCAGGTGCAGAGCATATCTGCCGCGGATGAACTGCGGGCGCGTGGGGAGGAGTTTTGGCGACGGCGGCTCGAGCAGTTTAGCAGATTGCATCCGCCTTTCGTGTCATCGTCCGTGGCTGCGGCGCCGTCCCGATGGCAGTCGAGTTCATGGTTTAGCCCAAGCGGTTTGGCTATTTCCCCACAAGATCGCTCGGAATATTTGGTAGCAGCTTGGCTGATCTATCTCGCTCGGATCACGGGGCAACAAGAGTTTCAACTGGGATGGAAGCCTGCATGGGACCGATTGCAAACCGGCTCCAAACTCGTGATGGCCTCCGTCGTGCCGATGGATGTTCGCATTGAGCTTGCTCATGATTTTGAAGAAGTACGCAAAACCGTAGCGGCCGAAGTCGCTCAGCTGAGGGCGCACGCTAGCTTTGCCCGAGATCTTATAGCGCGCTGCCCGACATTGCGAGGAGTGGTGGCGCTACGGGCGCGCCAGCCTTGGCCGATTGGCATTGCAATCACGACAGAGAGCTGTCACGCCGCTGATGCTCTGACGACGAACCACAAAGCTGGGCATGCCTTGTGCGGCGATTTGCTGACCTTTGAGGTTTGCGCTCTGGATGGGAGCTTCCGCTGGCATTTTGATGCCGCTCGATTAGCACCGAAGCAGATCGACCGCATGACGCAGCATTTGCAAACTTTGTTACGCGGCGTGATGGCCGATGCTGGGCAGCCTGTCGGCCGAATAGACATTCTGGCCGCCGACGAACGCACGTATCTACTTGAGGATTTGAATCGGACGGCGGCGCCTTATCCGTTTGAGCTATGTATCCATGAGCTGTTCGAGGCGCAGGTGCAAAAGGCACCGGAAGCGGTGGCGGTGGTCTATGAGAAGGAGAGACTGAGCTATGGCGAGCTCAATGCGCGGGCCAACCGGCTGGCGCATCATTTGATCGAGCTCGGGGTCAAGCCGGACCAGCCGGTGGCGATCTGCCTCGAACGCAGCCTGGCGATGGTAGTTGGTCTCTTGGCGATCCTGAAAGCGGGCGGCGCGTATCTGCCGCTAGATCCGGCTTATCCGTCGGCGCGGCTGCGGCAGATTGTTGGCGATGCAGAACCGAAACTGCTGCTTTGCGATGTCGCCGGTCGAACCGCATTGGGCGCCGAAGCCGTGGCCGATGTGACGGTGGTCGATCTGGAGACGGCGACCCCGACTTGGGGCGAGCGGCCGCCTTCGAACCCGGACCCGGGCGCGCTTGGCCTTTCATCGCGCCATCTCGCCTATGTCATCTATACCTCCGGCTCAACCGGAATCCCCAAGGGCGTGGAAATGTCCCATGGCGCGCTTGTGAATTCGCTTGCGGGGATTGGCACGTCAAAACTGCGCACACTTCAATTCGCGACCCTGAACTTCGATGTGTCCTGTCAGGAATTGTTCATCTGTTGGAAGGACGGCGGAGTGCTTGTGCTCGTGCGGGAAGAGACCCGGAGGCACTTCTCCGACCTGCTGGAATTTATAGAGCGGGAGGCGATAGAGCGGCTTTTCCTCCCGTTCGTGGCATTGAATCATTTTGCGGAAGTCTGGAGCGCGCAGCGCGTGCAGCTGCCCTCTTTAAGAGAGCTTTATACAGCCGGCGAGCGATTGCAGGCCACTCCACTGCTTAGGACGTTCTTCGAAGCACATCCGAACGCGAGATTGATCAATCAATATGGGTCCACGGAAATCAGCGTCATTTCCGAGCACCACCTTGCAGCTGATCCGTCATGTTGGCCCCAGATGCCTCACGTCGGGCGTCCAATCGTCAACACGCGGGTGTACCTGCTGGATGGCCATGGCGCGCCCGTGCCGTTCGGTGCGGTCGGCGAGCTTTACATTGGCGGGGCGGGGGTGGCACGGGGCTACCTGAACCGCCCTGAGCTGACCGCCGAGCGGTTCATCGCCAGTCCCTTTGTCGAGGGCGATCGGCTGTACCGGACCGGCGACCTTGCCCGTTATCTGCCGGACGGCAATCTTGAGTTCCTGGGCCGCAACGACGATCAGGTGAAGATTCGCGGCTACCGCATCGAGCCGGGTGAGATCGTCGCGCGGCTCTGCGAGCACGCCTGGGTGCGCGAGGCGGTGGTGCTGGCGCGCGAGAACGACGCCGGTGACAAGCATCTGATCGCCTATGTGGTCTGCGCGCCCGAAGCCGGCTCGGATGAGGGCGGTGGAGGCGGGCTTGCGGGCGCCTTGCGCGCGCACTTAAGTGCGCGACTGCCGGACTACATGGTCCCGAGTGCGTTCGTGCGGCTGGCCGCGCTTCCGCTGACGGTGAACGGCAAGCTCGATCGGAACGCGCTGCCGGCGCCGGCCGATCAGGCCTATGCGCTGGCGGCCTACCAGTCGCCGCAAGGTGCGGTCGAGACGGCGCTGGCGCAGATCTGGGCCGAGCTCCTTGGTGTCGAGCGCATCGGGCGCAACGACCACTTCTTCGAACTGGGCGGCCACTCGCTCTTGGCCGTGCAGATGTCGAGCCGGCTGTCACAGGCTGTCGGGGTCGAACTGCCACTGTCGACGCTGTTCGCAAGGCCAGTGTTGAGTGACCTGGCGGCAAGCATCGTCGAGCTGTTGAGCTGCTCGGGTCCGCAAGAGCTGCCGTCGATTGCAGCCGTGTCGCGGCATGAGCCGCTTGTGCTGTCGTTTGCGCAGCAGCGGCTATGGTTTTTGGCTCAGCTGAACGAAGGCAGCACCAACTATCACATTCCGCTGGCCTTGCGATTGCGCGGGATGCTCGACCGCAGCGCCTGGCAGCGCAGCCTTAACCGTCTGTTTGCACGTCATGAGGCGCTGCGCAGTGTGTTTGTCGCGACCCAGGGCAAGCCCCGGGTTGAGGTTTTGCCGCCGGACGCGGGTCTGCCAATAGTTGAGCATGATCTGCGGGAGAGATCGGATGCGGAAGCGGCATTTTTGGATCTGTGCCATGAAGAGGGGCGCACGCCATTCGATCTTGCGCGCGGTCCGCTGATCCGCGGTCGGCTGATCCGCACCGCCGACGAGGAACACGTCTTCCTGCTGACCCAGCATCACATCGTCTCGGACGGTTGGTCGATGGGCGTGCTGCTGCGTGAACTTAGCCAGCTCTACCGGGCATTCCAGGCCGGGCAGGACGATCCTCTGCCGCCGCTTGCGATCCAATATCCGGATTACGCCGCCTGGCAACGCCAATGGCTGTCGGGGGAACGGTTGCAGCAGCAGGCGCAGTATTGGCGCAGCGCGCTGGCGGGCACAGCCCGTCTTGTCTTGCCGACGGACCATGCGCGGCCTGCCCAGCAGTCGTTTGCCGCGGCCGCGGTCCCGATCACCGTCGATGCGGATTTGACGCGGGAGCTGAAGCGGCTGAGCCTGCAGCATGGCTCGACGTTGTTCATGACGGTGCTGGCGGCCTGGGCGGCGGTGCTGTCGCGTCTGTCCGGGCAGGACGATCTTGTGATTGGCGTGCCGAGCGCCAATCGGGGGCACCGCGAGATCGAAGAGCTGATCGGCTTCTTCGTCAACACTCTGGCGCTTCGGCTGGACCTGTCGGGCAAGCCGCGCGTGTCGGAGCTTCTGGAGCGGACGCGGCGCACGGTGCTGGCTGCGCAGGAGCATCAGGACCTGCCGTTCGAGCAGGTGGTGGAGATCGTGCAGCCGCCCCGGGCTCTTGATCACACACCGTTGTTCCAGGTGATGCTGGCCTGGGAGAACAATGCGGTTGGGCCATTGGACCTGCCGGGGCTGAGTGTCGAAGCTGCCGGGGAGGAGATTGATCAGGCCAAGTTCGATCTGGAGCTGAGCCTTGGCGAGCATGGCGAGGAGATCGCCGGAACGCTGGGTTATGCCACGGCGCTGTTTGATCAGGCGACGATCGAGCGGCAGCGTGGTTATCTGCTGGCGCTGCTGCGGGCGATGGCAGCCGATGCGCAGCAAGAGGTCCACCGGATTGAGCTGCTCTCGACTGCCGAGCGCACGTATCTGCTGGAGGAGCTGAACCGGACGGCGGCGCCGTATCCTGCGGAGCGGTGCATCCACGAGCTGTTTGAAGTGCAGGTGCACAAGGCGCCGGATGCGGTGGCGTGGTCTGCGAAGATGAGCAACTGAGCTATGCCGAGCTCAATGTGCGGGCCAACCGCCTGGCGCATCACTTGATCGCCCTCGGGGTCAGGCCGGACCAGCCGGTTGCGATCTGCGTCGAGCGCAGTCCGATGATGGTGGTGGGGCTTTTGGCGATCCTCAAGGCCGGCGGGTCGTATATGCCGCTGGATCCGGCCTATCCGTCGGCGCGGCTGCATCAGGTGCTCGACGATGCGGCGCCGCCGCTGCTGCTGGCCGATGTGGCCGGCCGTGCCGCCTTCGGCGCGGATGTGCCGGCCAAGGTGAGCGTGGTGGAGCTCGATGCTGCGGCGCCGGCCTGGGCCAGCCTGCCGGAAGCGGATCCTGATCGGCGCGCGCTCAGCCTGACCTCCCGCAATCTCGCCTATGTGATCTACACCTCGGGATCCACCGGCAGGCCAAAAGGGGCACAGAATGAGCATCGGGCTATCGTTAATCGCCTGATCTGGATGCAGGACGCCTATGGTCTGAAACCAACAGACGTCGTGTTGCAGAAGACGCCATTTAGCTTCGATGTCTCGGCCTGGGAGTTCTTTTGGACTTTGCTTGAAGGGGCAACGCTGGTACTGGCGCCGCCCGGTGCGCACAGAGATCCCGATACGTTGGTCGACTTGATCGTCAGCCAGCGCATCACGACGGTTCACTTCGTGCCATCCATGCTGGTCAGCTTTTTGGATGCGAAGAGTGTTGACCGCTGCACATCGCTGCGGCAGGTTTTATGCAGCGGCGAGGCGCTCCCTGCCGCCAGTGTGTATAGGGTTCGGCGCGTATTGCCCTGGACGGCCCTGCACAATCTTTACGGTCCGACTGAAGCCGCGATCGACGTGACATCCTGGAGCTGCCCGGCTGAGTTTGATGAGGCCATCGTCCCGATTGGCCGCCCTATTGCCAACACGCGGGTCTACTTGCTGGATGGTCATGGCGCGCCTGTGCCGTTCGGTGCGGTGGGCGAGCTCTGCATTGGCGGGGCGGGGGTGGCGCGGGGCTACCTGAACCGCCCTGAGCTGACCGCGGAGCGGTTCATCCCCAGTCCCTTTGTCGAGGGCGACCGGCTGTACCGGACCGGCGACCTGGCGCGCTACCTGCCGGACGGCAATCTGGAGTTTTTAGGGCGCAACGACGACCAGGTAAAGATTCGCGGCTTCCGCATCGAACCGGGCGAGATTGCGGCGCGGCTTTGCGAGCATGCCTCCGTGCGCGAGGCGGTGGTGGTGGCGCGCGAGGATGGTGGCGGCGAGCAGCGGCTCGTTGCGTATGTCGTTGCCGCCGGAGCTGAGGAATCTGATCTTGCCGGCGGTTTGCGGGCGCATGTGAGTGCGGGGCTGCCGGACTACATGGTCCCGAGTGCGTTCGTGCGGCTGGCGGCGCTTCCGCTGACGCTGAACGGCAAGCTCGATCGAAAAGCGCTACCGGCCCCGGGCGACGAGGCATATGCGCGGCGGACCTACGCGCCGCCTCAGGGCGAGATGGAGACGGTGCTGGCGCAGATCTGGGCCGAGCTGCTGGGGCTGGAGCGGGTCGGACGGCACGACAACTTCTTCGAACTGGGAGGGCACTCGCTCTTGGCGGTGCAGATGATGGAGCATCTGCGGCGGCGGTCACTGCGCATCGAGGTGCGCACCTTGTTCGTCAAGCCAGTGCTCGCGGATCTGGCCGCACGCCTGGGCCGCCATCACGAGGTGGCAGTCCCGGCCAACCTGATCACCGAGCGGAGCGTGGCGATAACGCCGGAGATGTTGCCGCTGATCGAGCTCGCGCAGGACGAGATCGACCGGATCATCGCCACGGTACCCGGCGGGGTTTGCAACATCCAGGACATTTACGGTCTGTCGCCGCTGCAGGACGGCATCCTGTTCCATCATTTGCTAGCGGCAAAGGGCGATCCATACCTCCTGGTGTCGCAGATGGCGTTTGCCGAGCGTGGGCTGCTCGCGCGCTATCTTGCCGCGATCCAGCGGGTGGTAGATCGGCATGACATCCTGCGTACCTCGTTTGTCTGGGAGGGGTTGTCGCGGCCGGTCCAGGTGGTGTGGCGGAAGGCGCGACTGGAGGTGATCGAGGTCCAGCTGGATGGCGCTGATGGCGCTGGCGCTGAGCAGCTCAGGAACCGGTTTGATCCGCGCCGGCACCGCATCGAGCTCGGCCGGGCGCCACTGCTGCGGTTTGTGATTGCGCGCGAGCCCGGCAGCGCGCGCTGGCTGTTGCCGGAGCTGCAGCATCATCTGATCGGGGATCACGCAACCCGGGACGTGATGCATGCTGAAGTCCGGGCCAAGCTGGAGGGGCGCGAGCATGAGCTGACGGCGCCGCAGCCATTCCGCAATCTGGTGGCGCAGGCGCATCTACGCGGTGATGCCAAGGCGGATGAAGCGTTCTTCCGGGAGCTGCTGGCCGGCATCGACGAGCCGACCACGCCCTTCAACTTGAGCGAGGTGCGCGGCGACGGCGGCGGGGTTCGTGAGGCGTATCGGATGCTGCCGCCAGCGCTCCATGCGCGGCTGGCGGAACAGGCGCGGCGGCTGGGCGTGAGTCTGGCGAGCCTGTGCCATCTGGCGTGGGGGCAGGTGGTGGCGCGCAGCAGCGGCCGCGAGCAGGTGGTGTTCGGCACGGTGCTGCTGGGCCGCCTGCAGGGCAGCGCCGGCGCCGACCGCGCCATGGGACTGTTCATCAACACCCTGCCGCTGCGGCTTGATCTTGATGGGACCGCCGTCGAGGCGAGCGTGCGGACCACGCACGCCCGGCTGGCCGAGCTGCTGACACATGAGCATGCCTCGCTTGCGCTGGCGCAGCGCTGCAGCGCTATTGCGGCGTCGGCGCCGCTGTTCAGCACGCTGTTGAACTATCGTCACAACAAGGCGCCGGCTGTGCCCGGCTCCGGGACGGATGATGTCTTGTCGGGTATGGAATGGCTGGGCGGGGAGGAACGCACTAACTATCCGCTGACCCTGTCGGTTGAGGATTTTGGCGAGGCGCTGGGCCTCACTGTGCAGGTGGCGGAGCCAATCTCGGCGGATCGGATCTGCGGCTACATGCAGCGGTCGCTCGAGCAGCTGGCAGAGGCGCTGGAGCATGCCCCGGATACGCCGGTACGCGAGCTCGACATCTTGCCGGCTGAGGAGCGCACCTATCTGCTGGAGGATCTGAACCGGACGGAAGAGGCCTATCCAACAGAGCAGTGCGTCCATGAGCTGTTCGAGGCGCAGGTGCAAAAGGCGCCGGAGGCGGTGGCGCTGGTCTGCGAAAACGAGCGGCTGAGCTATGGCGAGCTCAACGCGCGGGCCAACCGGCTGGCGCATCTTCTGATCGAGCTTGGGGTCAAGCCGGACCAGCCGGTGGCAATCTGCCTCGAACGCAGCCTGATGATGATGGTTGGCATCTTGGCGATCCTGAAGGCGGGCGGTGCCTATCTGCCGCTGGACCCAGCCTATCCCAGCGAGCGGCTGCGTCAGGTTGTCAACGATGCCGCGCCGCGGCTGCTGCTATGCGACGTCGTCGGTCGCGCAGCACTCGGCCCCGAAGTGCTGACCGAGGTGACGGTCATTGATCTGGAGACGGCCACGCCCGCCTGGGCCGAACGGCCGGCTTCGAACCCAGACCGGCACACGCTTGGCCTCACATCCGGCCATCTCGCTTATGTGATCTACACCTCAGGCTCAACCGGAACCCCAAAGGGGGTCATGGTCCAGCATCGGGGGTTGGTCAATCTGCTGTCGGCTCAGGTCGGCCTCTTTGGCGCTTCTTCCAACAGCCGAGTCGTGCAGTTCGCCTCCATCGCTTTTGATGCAAGCGCTTGGGAGCTTCTTATGGCGTTTGGCTCCGGAGCGGCTTTGCACTTGCCTGCGGAAGAGATCCGTCAAGCGAGGAACAAGCTATCGGATTATCTCCGAAGCGAAGCCATCACCCACGCGACACTACCCCCAGCGTTGCTTCAGACGAGCAAGGATCCGGAACGTTTGGCTGCGCAAGTTCTCATTCTTGCCGGAGAGCTGCCTAAGCCTGAACTCATCCGAAGTCTGGCCCCAGCATCAATGGTCAATGCTTATGGCCCGACCGAGGCAACAGTCTGCGCGACGATCTGGACTTGCCCGGCTGATTTCAATGGGTCGGTGGTCCCGATCGGGCGCCCAATTGCCAACACGCGGGTGTACCTGCTGGATGGCCATGGCGCGCCCGTGCCGTTCGGTGCGGTGGGCGAGCTTTACATTGGCGGGGCGGGGGTGGCGCGGGGCTACCTCAACCGCCCTGAGCTGACCGCCGAGCGGTTCATCGCCAGTCCCTTTGTCGAGGGCGATCGGCTGTACCGGACCGGCGACCTTGCCCGTTATCTGCCGGACGGCAATCTTGAGTTCCTGGGCCGCAACGACGATCAGGTGAAGATTCGCGGCTACCGCATCGAGCCGGGTGAGATCGTCGCGCGGCTTTGCGAGCACGCCTGGGTGCGCGAGGCGGTGGTGCTGGCGCGCCAGAACGGCGGCGGCCACAAGCATCTGATCGCCTATGTGGTCTGCGCGCCCGAGGCCGGCTCGGATGAGGGCGGTGGAGGCGCGCTTGCGGGCGCCTTGCGCGCGCACTTAAGTGCGCGACTGCCGGACTACATGGTGCCGAGTGCGTTCGTGCGGCTGGCCGCGCTTCCGCTGACGGTGAACGGCAAGCTCGATCGGAACGCACTGCCGGCGCCGTCCGATCAGGCCTATGCGCTGGCGGCCTACCAGTTACCGCAAGGTGAGGTCGAGACGGCGCTGGCGCAGATCTGGGCCGAGCTCCTTGGTGTCGAGCGCATCGGGCGCAACGACCACTTCTTCGAACTGGGCGGCTACTCGCTCTTGGCCGTGCAGATGCTCGGTCGAGCATCAAATCTTGGGTTGAGTTTTAGCGCCACCGACCTCTTCCGCGCACCTGTTCTGAAGGAACTCGCATCGCAGATTTGTTTTCAAGTGCAGCCCAGTAACTCGGCGGTGATTTCCGTTCGACCGAACGGATCGCAACCACCGCTCTTCTTTGTCCCGTCAGGCTTTGGAGATTGTTCGTATGTCCTCGGTTTGGCGGCGGAAATGGATGCAGACTGCTCAGTCTACGCTCTGCCATGGCCACCTTTCGATGACGTTCGTCCACCGACTTTTGAGGCGATGGCCGCGGAGGTGATTGTTGCGATTAAACAGATCCAGCCACGTGGCCCATACCGCTTTGCTGGATACTCATCAGGTGCAATCCTGGCTTATGCAATTGCCGAGCGATTACTGAGTAGTGATGAAGTTGTGTCGTTCATGGCCTTCATCGATGTCAGTCTACCTGGGGCTTCTTCGAACGCATCACTGAAGAATTTGGCGCGAGAGTTTGTTTTGGATCGTTGTGGAACCTTGCGCGATGAATATCGCGAGGTTTTAGAACGCGACACGGAACAATGTTCCATCTCTGAGTTGCTCGAAAAGGCGCAGCAAACAGGAGCGTTAGCTCCAGATCACGATCTTCACAGTGACGTCTCGATGTATCAAAGGGCCGCGGCATTTCAACGGGCGCTACAATCGTATCGCATTCCGTCGCTCCCAATTGAAATATACCAGTTTTATGCCAGTGAGCCTCTTAGTCGTTGGGTACCGCCTGACAAGCAATCTGGTCGCGATGCAAACCTGCCAAAGCTTGGCTGGGACCTGGTCGTCGATGCGGGGGCCATTCATGCGGTACCTGTTCCAGGCAACCACGCGACAATGGTGAGCAACCCAGAAAACCGCCAAGTTCTCGCTCATGCTATTTCAACGGCCCTAATCGGCACTCTTGAATAGGCTCAAAGAATTTCTCCGAAGGCTCAGGTTCGAAGTTTCGTTTCTAGACTAGCCCCAAATATCCATCCCACAAGACAGACCGGGAGTAGATGTTGCGGGTAATCGTACCCGACGATGTTCCATTCAGCGACGCTGACGACGACACGTGCCCGAATGTGTTGATAGTCCCGTTCGTGGTGGAGGGACCTGAATACGGGCCACTCAAGATCGGTCCAGCATACTGCTGCTGGACCGCAGTGTCACCGACGTTCAGGACTAGCACGCCATCAATGTTGTTGGTCGCAAGCCCCTGACGAATTTCTGCATGGTGTACGTCCGCATTGGTGGAAACAACACCAACCCATCTTCAGCAACGACGCCGGCTTTCTTCCTTCCTCTGAGATAGTCGCCTGAATGCTAGAAACTAGAGCGGGGGCCCGCGACGTAAGCGGCTATCCGATTGACCGGTTCGGAGGGAAGGTCCCGGCCTGCATACCTTTTGTATGGATGTTGTGATGCATCCTGCTAGTGTCGTCGCCGCAACGGCTAAGGCGAGGAGCGCAACCCCCCAGTGAAGAAATCGCTGAACTGAACCAGCCCCGCCCCACAACAACTATCGAGTTATCTTTTTTCGATACTCGTCTATCATTGCTGTCGTAACATCACCCAGGTAGCACAGCGGTGCCGCGCCGCCCGGCCGCGAATAGGCGCTTCTGCTGCCGCATGCCCGGCCATTGCGCATCGTGTCATCCGGGCAGGCGCAGGGTCTGCCGGTTGCGTGATATTGATCCCGGCTGGCCTTAATCAGGATCGCGGCGATGGCCGCGGCGGTCAGCGCAACTTCGATCTTGCGTTTTGTGTCGGTTTGCTGTGGGGCGGGATCTTGCGGTGTCTTGGGTATTGCGGTGGCGCCACGCGGGCCGGGCGGAGCAGTCTTGGAAGCTTGCGGCTGCGAAGGGCTGCCCGGCACCGCCGTTAGCGCGAGCGGACTTGCTGGGGGGCTGGTTAGCTGCGCTACCATTGCAGGCGCAGAAGTAGAGGGTCGCCCGTCCTGACGGCCGACGGAATAAGCTCCTATGGCTGTAAGGCCCAGAAGCACGATCACAGTCCAGCCCCGCATGAGGACATTCAAGCGAAGCCGGAGCGATCGGGCAAGTTGCAAATTGTAAATCGAAGGCAAGCCCCCGTATTTTCCCGGAAGTGGCCTTGATGGAGGATTAATTGGGCACGGCCCGTCCGGCCAAAAGCGCATGCTTAGACGTTCGTCGTGTTGTTTCGAATGAGCTTCGGACACGAAAACGTACCGGCGTTTATGCTGTACAAATGAACAGGCGTGCCGACCTTCTGGGTGATTTCGCCTTTGAGACGTTGCGGCGCGCGTGAAACCCGAATGCATTCCATTCGAGATCGAAACGGCGGTCGAGTCTATTGCAATGGTTTGCCGTCGTCACCGGCGTTGGCTCAAGGGCCTGTATGATCCGGCGGTGTTTACCGGCACCGCCCGAAGGTACATCGCAGCGTTCGGGAAATAGCACTCGATAGCTGATTGGTTGCGCCTCGGAGGTGAGATCAATTTTCCTGAAAGTGCGGTAGTTGCTGCGGGCGATCCTAACCGCGACCGAAGCTTTTCACGCCGTCCGCATGTTAGCTTTGCAGGTCAAGGCTCGCGAGCCGCTGCCGGTCCAGAATCACGATCTCGCGTTGGGTATTGCCGATGAAATCGAGGACACCATCAGTGTGCAATTGCGACACTGCACGCGAAACGGTTTCGACGGTCAAACCAAGGTAATCGGCGATGTCGCGCCGAGACATTGGGAGCGAGATCACGTCAGCAGCCGTGAGTCGTTCATCCATCTCGTGCAAGAACGCGGCAACGCGCTCCAGAGCAGTTTTACGTCCGAGCAGCAGCATATGGTCTTCGGCGTGTTGCAAGTTATTCGTCGTCAAGCTGAGCAAGGTGCGCCAGACAACCGCGTCATTCTCGGCGACCGTCTCAAGGTGTTGCCGCCTGATCAGGCGAACAGCGGTTTGGATGATCGCTTCCGCCCTAAATCGGTGGACTCCGCCGTTCTCGAGTCCAAAAATATCACCCGGCAAATGAAATGCGCCAATCTGGCGCCGCCCATCGGAGAGTAATTTGCAGGTCCGTACCGCGCCTTTCCTGACCTGGTAGACGTACTCGGCTGGCTCACTCTCGATGTAGATGGTTTTACCTTTCTTGTAAGTGAATTCACTCAAGCTGACGATCGGATTCGAGCCGCTCGATATGCCGAGCTCACTGAGCGAATTGATTAGGGATCTATGGTCTGTGGTGATGCTCACGAACATGGTCCGACACTCCTGAACCAGAATATACGAAGGGGAGCCTCGCGAATTGATCCGGCGCAATCTATGGATGTCATTGTAACAAGCGGCCATGAAGAGGAGAAGTCGTGTCATTGTGACGCAGTGCGCGCGCAGCAGTTGAGGTGACGCAATGTGTTGTCATCCGGTCGAGGGGGGCCCCGCAACGCGCGTCGGAGCGAACGAAGCGATCATGGATTGAGTGCCATACGAGTGTTCTGCTGCGCGAAGGCGACAAGTCGCGCTTAAAAGATGCGTTTCACTGCGGAGTATCTTTGAAAGGCGGCTTCGGATCGCGAGCGAGTGTGTCCAAGACCAAGGACGGGTGCGGATAATCGGCTCCGGCCCTCTTAAGCCCACCCTGATATCCAACGTCTGCTCAAGAGCCCCCGTCGAGGCTCTGCCACGGGTGATTGTCTCGCTGACGATGGTCCAACTGGACCCGACACCGGCAATTGACTAAGATCAAACCTCTAATACGGATGCTCTATCCTTCAGCGAATTAAGGAGGCAAGAGATCTCATGCCTTACCTTCTCGCTACCGGAATCCTAGCACTTCCTATCCTCGTCAGCTTTGGATCAGATTTGACCGCTGCTTCACGGGTTCATTCGTACACCCCACCGGCTCGCCAAGACGTTTATTGCCTGCAGGGCCGAGCCTGGGGATATCCGGGCAACTGCCAGTTCTCGACCTACAGTCAGTGCATGGCTACCGCATCCGGCACCTACGCTTATTGCGGTATCAATCCGATGTACGCCTTCGAGCGACAGGGAAGGCAATTGCGCTGAGGCGAACGTCGTCAGGTCAGCCAAGCAGCGTTGGATGACGGACGGACCGTTCAGACTCGTGTCGCGGTTCGCTCGACCCCAGCCGCTGAATCGGCTGATTGGTCCGTTCGTTCGACTGCGCCCGGTGCCATCCTTGCATCTGGACGGCGATATCCGCTCCTGGGGCGGGGCGACACTATTCGAAACGGATCTTCTGGCTCAGATCTCTCGGAAGATAGCAGAAGGCCCGCGCTCTTCCCAGTACTGTCTCAATCTGTCTCAGAGTTCAGCGCGGCGTGCAGCCGAGCCTTCTCCAACCGAGACCTGAGTCCATTCAAACAGGCGGCCAGTTTGGCGAACTCCTGAATGCTGACATAATCAAAGACGAACTGCTCAACCTCTTTCTGCTGCTCGTAAGGATCTTGCGAGCGATGCCCGTGAGCGACAAAAGGACGTACCTGGCATCATTCATGTCGGATTTCCGGCGCACGAACTGCTTACCTCAAGCTCCCTCGATTGCTTGGTGATGAAACCCGACTCGACTCTCATCAGCTTCGCGACAGCATTGACGGGAACACCATCTTCTTCCAGCTCCGTCAGAGCCATCAAGATCATCATTTGCGGACCAGTAATGCCAAGCGCATTCGCGTGGTAGGACCGAAGATCGCAAGACATACGTCGATTGATCTGATCTACCATGTAAAGCGCCTGAGTAGATCCTGACTGACGCGCGGCGCCTTCCGGGAGCGTGTTGCCAATGCAGGCAGCTTGGGTGGCATCTGATCTCAGGAGCTCCAGCCTCAAAATATTGCTTGCTGGCTGGCTGGCTTCAGCAAAGAGGACCGGTCCTCGCTGATCACTTTGACGCGCCCAAAGCGCCCCGATCAATCAGTCGCCACAGCTAGACCATTCGTTCCGGTTCGATTTATGAGGATATTGCCCCCTCCCCAGTGGCGATCACCATAGCTTCAACCCAAGATCGAGGCCATCAAAAGTACGCCTAGCGACGTTGATGGACAGGATCGGAGAGGTCGTCGACGGGCAGTGGCGGAAATTCGCCATTTATAGGCCCGTCAGGAAACCCTTGCAAAATTATAGCAGTAGTGCTATAAGAGAAGGGCGAATGACCACACAGAAGCCCGTAGTTTGGATCGGATCGTCAAAGGACGATCTACGAGCTTTCCCGGACGAGGTTCGCCGCGTCATGGGGTTTGCGATCAATGATGCACAAAACGGCGACGAGCATCCTCGTGCCAAGGCCTTAAAGGGCTTTGGTGGCCGGAGTGTACTGGAGGTCATCGACGATGAAGATGGCGATACGTTCCGTGCCGTCTACACCGTACGCTTCGCTGGCGTTATCTATGTCCTTCATGCCTTCCAAAAGAAGTCGAAGAAGGGGATTGAGACTCCGAAGCACGACATCTTGGTAATTCAGGCCCGGTTGAAGGCAGCCGAGGCTCATTACCAAGAGAACTACGGAAAAGGAGGCAAGAAATGAGTAAGGCAATTAAAGCAACCGCAGGCAGCGATAATATTTTCGCTGACCTTGGCTTTGCCAATCCTGAGGAAGAACTCCTCAAAGCCAAACTTATTCGTGAGCTTCGTGCGATCATCAAACGTCGCAAGTTGACTCAGACAAAGGCTGCCGAACTGCTAGGCCTTAAACAGCCTGATGTATCTGCCCTAGTGACCGGCCGCGTAGGGAAGTTCTCGATCGACAGGATTGTTCGATGCCTAGATCGGCTTAATTATCGTGTGGACGTCGTTATCCGTCATAAGCCCGTTCGTCGCGCATCCTCGCGAGCTGCGGCCTAAGAGTGGGAATGGATGGATATTGACGAACTTCGGGATGCTGAAATCCAGCTACATGGTTTGACCAAGGCCGACGGCGTCTATACGTTTTATCACGATGAGACCAACAATATCCGCAAGTTGTATATTGACGATGGACGTTTGAACGTTGCTGAGCTGAAGGTATTCGTCCTCGGCGGCATTGTGCATGAAGGAGCACCGCGACCGATTGAGATTCAATCGCTTCGAGAAGCGATGCGTATCCAGAAGACGGCTCCGGAAATCAAACTGGAGCATGTCGCCAAGGGTAACTTTCTTGACGTTCTTCGCTCCCGAAAGCTGACCACGTTCCTTCGATGGCTTATCGATAACGGGTTGATGATCCACTATCACGAGCTGGATCCATTCTACTGGTCAGTTGCAGATATCATCGATTCGATCGTGCCTGAACTTGGCAATCCGATGCTCTTGCAATACCACGTCTTGCTGAAAAGCGACCTCGTCGCAGTGCTGCGCTGCGAACTGGCCGCAACCATCCAGCTATTTCACGATTTCGGCTATCCGGGGTTATCACCCGAGGGGCGGAGACCCTTCCTCGACAGGCTCATTGAGATTCTCGAACGTAACAGTGATGTCCTCCGGCATTTCAATGCAATGATGTTGAAAGGTGTACTGCAGGCCGGACGGGCGCTGGAGAGTCTGGAGTTCATTGAAGGTTATTACCCGAACCTGCTCATCGATGAGTTCAGTACCTTTTACCAGGGACGTATCGCGATCTTCAAGAATTCGACCCACATCTTCGACATGGAGAAGGTCATCCACGACCGCCTGCTGGAAACACCTCTGACCAGCCAGGGGAAACCGGTTGCGAACTTCCGATTTGCGGATTCCAAAGCCGAGCTAGGGCTTCAGATCTCAGACGTTATTGTGGGCGTCTTAGGAAAGATGCACACCTACTTTACGAACACGGGTCATGAGGACGTCGCTGCGGATCGAGAGGCTCTGGCCGGGACGAGCCTGGAGAACGCAAAACTCTTGTCGGACCTCATCTCAGCTTCGCATGCAGCCAATGTCACGTTCCTTCATCATGTCGCCAGTGTGCACGACATAGATAAGCTTGATCTGTTTCTTCGCTTTCCAGATGGGGCTCACGTTGCATGAACGAGGCGATCAATAATCGGCATTCGCGAGGGTGGGATACTTCGAACTTCTCAGCTGAACGTCGGGAGTATTTAGATGGTGATCTTGCCTTTGAAGCAATTGCAAGATCTATAGCGTCAGAGCTGGCCCCGGTTGTTTGGACAGCGCCCCGCTGGATTTAAGTGGATTCCTGCCGGGTTATGCTGAACGCGGGGCTTTACGATTTTGTCGTTGCGTCGGGAGGGCGTAGCCCGACCAGAGCGACGACAAAATCGTCGGCGACGGTCATGCGGCCATCACCATAGCTTGCGTGCCGAAGTAAGCCTCGTCGGGCGTGCGCCCGTCAAGGCTCGAGTGAGGGCGTCCCTGATTGTAGAAGGCCAGATACTTGGCAATTGACGCTCGCGCCTCGGACACGCTGTCGTAGGCGCGGAGATAAACTTCTTCGTATTTGACCGTGCGCCAGAGCCGCTCGACAAACACGTTGTCGCGCCAGGCGCCCTTGCCGTCCATGCTGATGGCGATCTTCGCGTCCAGCAGCACATCGGTGAACTCGAGGCTGGTGAACTGGCTGCCCTGATCCGTGTTGAAAATCTCGGGCCTGCCGTGCTTCGCCAACGCCTCCTGGACCGCTTGGACGCAGAAGGCCGTCTCCATTGTGATCGAGACGCGATGGGCCAGGACCCGTCGGCTGAACACATCGACGACCGCCGCGAGATAGACGAAGCCACGCCGCATCGGAATGTAGGTGATGTCCATTGCCCACGCATGGTCGGGCCGCTCGATCTTCAATCCGCGCAACAGGTACGGGTAGATCTTGTGACCCGGAGCCGGCTTGCTCGTGTTCGGGCGACGATAGACCGCCTCGATCCCCATGCGCTTCATCAGCGTCGCGATGTGGCGGCGACCGGCGTATACCCCCTCCCGCCGCAGCAACGATCGCAGCATACGCGCTCCCGCGAAGGGATAATCGAGATGCAGCTCATCGAGCCGACGCATCAAGGCAAGGTCCTCGGCCGAAACTGGCCGAGGTTCATAGTAGACCGTGCTGCGAGCCAGCTTCAGGACCTTCGCCTGGCGCACGATAGAAAGATCATGACCGCGGTCGATCATCGCTTTGCGCTCAGCAGGCCCGCCTTGGTGAGCGCGCCGGACAAAAAATCGTTTTCCAACGCCAGCTCGCCGATCTTGGCATGTAACGCCTTCAAATCGACCGGCGTCTCGGCCGATGTCTTGTCATGCCCAAACACGCCGGCGGCGCCTTCCAGGAGCTGGTTTTTCCAGATCGTGATCTGGTTCGGATGAACATCAAACAGTTGCGCCAGCTCCGCCAGTGTCTTGTCTCCTTTGACCGCAGCCAAAGCAACCTTCGCCTTGAATGCCGGAGAATGCGTCCGGCGGCTCTTCTTCGTCATCTTCGCTCCTGATTCGCAGCAAGAATCCTCGCCGCTGTCAGGCAGAAAACCCACTCAAGCTACTGTCCGAATTTGCGGGGCCAGCTCTAACCATCGTGTCGCCTGTTCCCATCCTAAGGGCGAAAGCGAAGAGGAAGGCATCGGGAGTTACGAGTGGGGCTTCGGTTTGAGCGAGTGGGTAAAGTCCGGCCTTTCGTCCCAAGTGCGTGCGCAGATTGAGGGGTATCTCTGTTGGCCGCTGCGGAGCTTTAGCGTAGGGTTCCCTAAAAGGGAGGCTGAATAGATGCTTACGTCGCCGACGGTTGGATTCGTTAGGACTTGGCAGGAGGAGTCTAAGCGCTGGACATACACCCTCACAACTTTACTGGGGGATTGGTTGAATCAGGCAGAGAGGCAATTCGGCACGCGTGATCGGAGCTGGACGATCCTTGGAATTGAGGTGGGAGGCCCTCGCCCTGGTGTTTGGTTTCCGCAGTACTCGCAGGAAAGCAGATGCGTGGTGATTCATCTGAGCGACACTTGTCAGTCGAATGAAGAGCAAGCGCGTTTCGAACTGTCTCAGGAAATAGTGCACCTCCTTACCCCGAACGGGGGTGGCGCCGCCCTTAACATTGAGGAGGGAATTGCCACCCTGTTTGCAAACCTGGTTGGGCCAAGGCACGTGAACGCCCCTTCTTATGTGAAGGTGTTGGGCTATGTGGAGGAACTTCTGAAGATTGACCCTGAGGCGATCATTAAGCTGCGAGCGAATAGCGATAGGTTTCAGGATTTCACTCCGGAGTTTATCCAGAAGCGGGTTACAGGCGTGTCTGATCAGCTAGCCTCCGACCTTTGCACGCCCTATCGGGACTAGACTGGTGAGTATGCTGTTCGAGCAAACCTTGGCCCAGATGGAGGCGTGATCGTGGTCTGGGTCTTTGGCTTCGGGTCTCTCACCTTTGATGGATGGCAGTCCGAGTTCGGCTGCGCGGGGTCTCAGCGCGCAACGCTTCGTGGCTATCGTCGAACCTTCAATAAGAAGTCAGTGGTTAACTGGGGGACCAAAGAGAACCCTGGCATCACGCTGAATCTGGAGCCGTTTGATGGGGCCAGCTGTGAGGGAGCCGCTTTTGAGTTTCCGGACAATGACAAAATACCGGTCCTCTTACGTGCTCTGCGAAAAAGAGAAGCGTGTGATCCGACAGATCTGCAGGTGCTGTTGGCCGACGGGCGCTCGGTAGACGCCAAGGTATACATCTATGAGGGAGTAAACCCGCTCGGTTCGACGATAAGCACTGCCAAGAAGGCAGAGATGATCCTCAAGGCCCGAGGCACTAGTGGCAGTGCACTGGATTATGTGAGGAGGAATTTTGAAGGCCTGCACGATGTGGGTTTAGAAGATCCGGCCGTTACCGAGCTATGGCAAGCAGTGCAGGCTCTCCAAGGCTAGGATTTGCCTTTGAGGGTATGGGAGAGGGTATAGCTCCGGCAGATGAGCTCGGTAGCGAGGCGATAGCAGACCATCCGTCCCGGCTGGGGCCTCGTCAAGAATGCTGCCTCAAAGTGTGACATCTATCACATTCAGGCAGGTCTAAGTCGCTGATTTAGCACAAATGCTAGCACAGAAATATTTCTACGTTGATTTAGTGACGATATCTCAATTGCTTGCGTCGATTACCATCCGTCTCGAATCGTGGTGGCTTGGTCCTTAGAGAACCATGTCTCCCCTCGTCGCGAAAGAAGGCTATCCTATACGCAGATTGTCTGCGGACACTTTGCCGGAGCTGCCGGTCTTGCGCTCGAAGCTGATCCGGGCCCCCTCAGCAAGGGAGGTGTATCCGGCCTTCTCGACTGACCTGATGTGCACGAATACGTCGGCTTCGCCATCATCGGGCTTGATAAATCCATAACCCTTTGTCGCGCTGAACCACTTCACAATACCGGTTGCCACTACAATGTCTCCATCTCAAACAACAGCGATCTAAGTATGGTTTGCGAAGGGCATCAAGCCGGTGCGCGGGGTATGCAATGTTGCTCCGGCACGATATGGAGCAACATCGTCGCCGGGCGTGAGCTTAGGGAGGGGCTAGCTGGAACGCCCATCGCGCGCCCTCAGCGGCTTCCGGCGGAGGTGCCGGCGACTGGCACTGTGGTCTTGTCGGCCCGGCGCAAGCGCGGGAAGCCTACTTGCAAGGGGTTTCTCAACCATGCCTTCGAGCGTTCGCTCCTGAGAGTCAGGTACGCTCTTCTGTTCCAGAAGAGCAAGAAAGGCCCGCCCTTTGTCCGTTATGATCCATTGTCCGGGTTCCCGCGTAACCAGCCCTTGTCCGAAAATATTGAGATCCGGCGTCTGCGCCGCCAATCGCTTCGTACGATCCGTCCACTCCGGACCGCTGGTGTAGAACACCGCCAGGTAATCCTTGAGGACGGCAAGGCTCGCCCGGCCCTCCGGTTGGCCGGCGAGAATCCTAAGTATCGAGACCTGAAAACTCACTTTCTCCAACCAAACGCGGTAGCACCAAAGCCGCAAATCTTAGCGGCACCTGCCGGACCCCGCGCTCCACTTTAAAACAAGAACCTCAAAACAAATGCTGATGCGGATCCGGCAGATTGGGACGCAAATGTAGACCGTCCTTGTCGAGCTGGGGAGGCCCTTTGATTCTATTCCTCGCTCGTTCCTGCAAGGCTGTCGGGCTGTCAAGCGTCGAACCGGCCTGATCATGGACAGCCCAAAGCTTGGCAAAACGGAGTTTGCGCCTCTCAAAGAGACAGGTTTCGAGGACGAGTGTTCGATCTAGTGTCGCCGCGTCCATACGAACGCGAATGGATGCCCCAAAGGTGTTCGCCAAAATCGTAATTCGGATGTCGAGCCTGGTACAATCTGAGGTGACGTTGCCTGCTCTTATCCCCCGTTTAGCAAAGGATTGCGGCGCATATGGGCGAGTTCATGCTGGATCTCGACGCCGCTTCAGCTTCACGGCCCTGCATCCGCTAGCCTGTCGGCCTAAGCAGCCGGACCCGAGCCATGATCGGTCGGTAAGCTGCTCGGTCGAAAGTCCGATCTAAAAACGCGAAAGGCGATTGCCGACAGCGATAGCGGGACTTCCGGCGAGCTTGCGCTCAGTATCGTACCTCGCCCGCAGCTCTTGACTGATGCCCATTATTGCGTGAACGAGAGGCGTCAAAATTTGGGAATGGCAGCTGAGAATGATGGATGTGGTTGCTGAGGCGAACGCCTCGGAGTTACCGCGCATTTTGCACAAATCCTCCCGGCGCTCGTCTTGGATTCTCGTCCTCTTGGTCTTCTTTGGTTTGTGTGCCGCGGCAGCCTGTGTTTGGACTAACATGGAGACAATTTTGGCGAGGTCGCAAGTGCTTGGGCCCGCGCCGATGCATGGCTTGTCACCTGAGGTTAGGGAAGCTCTGCTGGAGGTTCGATCCGAGCAACAACGGGCGAGCGATGTAATCGCAGAACTCAATCGCAATATCGGTGCGCAGCAAGCCGATTTGAAGCGGATGACGGACCAAATCGAAGCGTTGACCGCGAAGATCGAATCCTTGCAGAGTTCACTCGCTGCTGCGTCTGCGCCGCCAGTCTCTTCTCCGCCTGCAGCCCAATCAGCTTCGAAGCTGGCGAAAAGAGCGGTCCAGCCCTCTAAGCCAGAAGGGCCAATTTCCGTTGGCGGCGCGCCGCTGATCCCTGAGCCAGGATCTGGCCAGCATTGACGGAAGCGCTTGGGGGATCTCCGCCTCAACCAATTCCGCCTGAAGCTTGTCGGCTGTGCGTCTGATCCCGGTCTGCCCGCGTCCACGCACTGCCAGCAACCCATACTGGGGGTCCAAAGGTTGGTTTTGGTGCCAGTATACAGGAGGGTGGAGTATCTCGACCGCAAGCCGTCAGGCATGACTCTCAATTTCAGCTTCAATCATTGGAGCAAAGGCTCCGAGATCGGCGCGAGTTCTGCATTCGCGTTGTCGCTGTCCACGAATTCGGACATGCCCTCGGTTTTACGCATGAACAGAACCGCGACGATGCGCCGGAGGCGTGCCGTAACGAAAAAGCTTCCGGCTCGGTCGGCGATTATAAGGTCACCCAATACGATCTCGATTCAATAATGAACTATTGTAATCCAGCATGGAACGGAAAGGACAACTCAGCCCACTCGATATCGCCGCCGTCAGGAAATTCTATCCCTCCCGACACTCGGTCTCTTACTATCCATGGGCGCGCCCGCGCTGGCCGATCGCGCGGCGGTGCAGATTGCTGCGCGCTACAATGTCAGGACGGTTCACGTCCAGTACGTTGGCGTGATGTACAACGACAAGCAGGAAGTCGGCGGCGGCTCCGGGCTGCTCATCGGCGACAGCCTCGTGCTGACCAACAGCCATGTGATCGGACGCGAGGAGAACTACAAGAGCTTCGACGTCAATGCCCGCCTCGGGTCGCGCAATGCGAATCCCATCAAGGTCACTGCGGTTCATCGCGACGATGCCAGGGACCTGGCTCTTCTGGAGCTGTCGCAGTCCGCCGGCAATAGCCGTGGCGCCTCTCGTTGCCCGATGCCTGTGATCAACGACAACCAGCAGGCCCCGATCTATTTGCTAGGTTATCCTCTCGATCTGGATCTGAGCATTTCGAGCGGTCTGATCAGCAGCCAGACGAGCCCGAACGGCCGACGGCAGACCGACACAATCATGAATGTCGGCAACAGCGGCGGACCTGCATTCAACGAGTTCGGCGTGGCGGCATCGTCAAGTGGAACGAGGCGCAGGTTTCCGGTGTCAACTTCATCATTCCAGCGACCGTGATCACCGCAAGCCCGCTCTACAGCATGATCGCAGCCCTACCACAACCCTCTGTCTGCTGGACGAAATGGGTTGACACGACGATCTTCTTTGAGAACTGGAGCAAGCTGAACTCCACGCATGTGCAGACCCAAGCCAACGCTGGGGTGAAGATCCCCGAAATTCTTGCCGGAGCGATCCACACGATACTGCCCGAAGACCGCCGCCTTATCGTGAACGTGCCGGTATCACAGCTTGACGAACCGAAGCAGATCGAGCGCTCCTATACGGTGGATAAAACCAAGGACGACCACCCCGTCGTCTTTGCAGAGCATACTGCAGACTATGCCGAGACGTTCCCTGCAGAGCCCGGCTATCGCATTGCAGGGTGCACGTGGCACGTCGAGACCGGAAACGGCGCCAGCAATATCGCTTGTGCGGTCAACGATACCGGCGCGCAGGCTCGCTTCACCTACAAGCTCACGAGCGGACCTGCCGTCGACAGATACCGCGGATGGCTCGGCGCCACTGTCAACGTTTCCCAGATCCTTGCGACGCAGGTGCCGATCGATGGTCATGCTTTCCTTACCGGCCTGCGCTTCCAACGGGCTGCATCGGCTCGGCCCCGCTTTCCGGCAGGTTCAGGCGATACTCGCTGTCCTCTTCTGCGCGCTTGCGGCCGGTTGCGCCCACCAGGGTCCTGCTTCGCAGCCGGCGAAGCCGCATATCCACAAAGCACCACAGAAACATGTGAGCGCGTTCAGGGGATATGGCTATCGCTACGACCCCGGCTATTACCATGATTTTCGGCGCTATCATGGTTATCGGACGTGGCGGCCCACCGCCGGCGAGGCGAGCGAGGAGGCACCTCCCGACAAGAGCACTACCGGGTCCGACGTTGTGGTCAACAAGTCAGTCTTATTGATCGAGGAACCGCAATTCACGCTTAACACTGCACGCCATTTGCGGACCGCCATAAGACGCGAGGCGGCCACTGTGGTGCTTGTAGAGGTGGATGACCTCATCTTCGATAAATTGAGCCGCCTCTCTCAGATACGGTCGTAACGGGCAATAACCAGCTAGACGTTCCTCCGACCGAGCCGAGGGAAGCAGGCGCGTCTGCGCCAGAACTCTTCCGAGACGATGGGTGGTCACTGGGCGCTGAGACCTTGGGCTGCGGCTTTGAGGATGCGCGGGAAAGTGCGCCAGCCGCGTTCATGAGGAGGAACCGATCGGTGTAAGAGTAAACTGTTGCGGATGGCGAGACGGTAGATCCCTCACGCATGCTGGTGCAGGCAGATCCATATTGCATCCCAACTTCCTTAGCGTTGTAAGGCACGATAAAGCGCGGTGCTAACCAGCTATAATGTCGCGGCCATTACCCCAAGAAAGGACAGATCGTATGGGATTGCTCAAAAACGTACGAGCGGAGCATTCCTGGAAAGGCCCCCGGCCATGTGGCCGATCGAGACTCAGCATCTGCCGACGAGAACACTCCCCGGCCGCTCTAATGATTATTGTACCGCTACGAGCAGCTGCTGAACCTCTTGCGGCCTGTGAAGAACAGTTGTTGCTTTTCAAGTTGAGAGGCGCCGCATCGGGTTCATATTTTGACTGCGACGGGAACCTAGCTGCCGAATATTGCAGAGAGCGATTGAGCGCACAACCGCAGAGTTTCCATTGTGCGTGTCGTAGCCAATGTTGTCGCTTATCTAGACAGCTTGGTGGTCGCCCGTTATGCGCGTTACGCTACTCCGACCATCGATGCTGACTGGCACCTCACCGGCGACGGTTGCGCGATGAACGAGGCGATGTTGGTCGCCGTAGTCATTCAC
Source organism: Bradyrhizobium sp. USDA 327 (assembly GCF_041262065.1). NCBI lineage: Bacteria > Pseudomonadati > Pseudomonadota > Alphaproteobacteria > Hyphomicrobiales > Nitrobacteraceae > Bradyrhizobium > Bradyrhizobium sp. USDA 327. Next base: position 583,513 of record NZ_JBGCCW010000001.1, read on the forward strand.
TGCATAATGTTGTGTAGCGCGATTGTCCCAGATCGCTACATCACCATCCCTCCAACTCCAACGCACAGTGTTTTCGAGCGCAGTGATATGAGACTGAAACAAATCGAACAGCTTCTGGCCATCGTATTTCGGCAGGCCAACGAAGTTTTGCACCAGAGCGCCGAGCACGAGCGTGCGTTCGCCAGTCTCCGGGTGCACGCGCACAACGGGATGCTCAGTCCGATAGATTGTTTTAGTGAAGACTTCGTCCAAGTGCTTCTTGTCGAGCTCGCTGACGCGGGCAAGTATTGCGTAGTCAAAGGCATTACTGTGAACGGCCCATAGCCTGTCTGCAAGCCCTTGGAGCGGCGGCGCTAGGTCGAGGTAGGCCGAGGCGGTGTTTGACCAGACCGTATCGCCACCGAAAGGTGGCATCACAATGCCTCGCAGCACGGCGATCTTAGGGTAGGCATCGACGAAGGTTCCATCAGTGTGCCAGAGATCCGCCCGGCTACCTGCACGGGTGGAATCAAGCTCGATGATCGACGCTGTTCCCTTGATCGCACCGAGCGTTGGATGAGGTGTCAACTCTCCGAAACGAATGGCAAAGCTCTCCTGCTCCGCATCATCGAGGTGGAGCTGGCCGCGAAAGAAGATGACCTTGTGCTCCAAAAGCAGCCCATTGATCGAGGCAATCGTCTGCTCCGGTAAATCGCCTGACAGTTTGACATTTCGGATTTCTGCGCCGATGCGCACTGCGCGTTTAATGACATCGGCGCGAGGAATGACATTGTCCGACAAGATCATTGCAGTCATGGTCCCATCTTGCGTAGCCCCTAGGCCACACTATCCGCTCGACCAGGCAGACCAGCGCGAGCGGCGACCGCTAGCTGGATCCGTCATCATCTATGGGTAGCGAGTGGCTCCCGTTTGAACTCACGCGACTTCGAAAAGGTTACCGCAGCATCCGCTTCATCGAATATTGAACAAATCCCTAGTTCGATCAATTGCTAGCAGTGGTAGTTGACCGCGGCGAAAGCGTTGTATTTCGCTGAGCGTTTGCTCTTGCGTCCGCTGCCCGATGAATAGGAATCTGTTCGAATGCACGGTCACTGACACCGAAGCGATAAGAGGTCCCCTAAGAGCTGCCCGTTCCTCGCCGCAAAACGTCGATAGAACGGCAGCGTCCGGAGAACGCCGGCCGAGGTTCGGGCCATTGACGGGGGCGGTCTTCGCAGCCGCGGCGTTCGATGCCTTCGCCGGTATGAGGGAACATCTGCGCGCCACAGCACGCCTCCTTCGCTTCGACCGGGTTGTTTGTACGCTTGAAGACGAGGACTGTGTAGCAGACGCCATCCCGGATGTCGGCAAGAGACCACGGCTTCTCGCCCGCTTTGTAATAGACACCAGTCGTGAGATTCCACGCGACGGTGCGTCATCCTGCATCTTGCGGGAAAGCTCGCCCTTGCTGTTGAGGTATTCGCGCGGGGCAATGGCGGTCTGCGCACGAGCTGGGTGATCGCCTCGCAGCCAAGTAGCCTGGCCCTGAGCTGGTTGTGGAAATGGTTTTCGAGCAAGTGCTTCTCCGCGGCCACATTGGCGTCGTCGAAGAAGACGCCTTGGCGCTGTACCGCTATTTGGAGAAGAAGCCTATATCGCCCTGCGGTGCCAGGATCTGATGTTCGGTAATCCATCCGAGTATCTGGCGAAGACGGCGGAAGTGCTTTCGATCCAGCTCAAGCCCGATCTTGTCGCGACCGACGTTGAAATGAAGGCTTCGCGTGATTTTCTGATCCACAACGGCGGCCTGATCAATCAGCTCTACCTCGACGAGGCCGGCCGCAAGCTCGGGGCAAAATCAATGAAGAACTCGATATCTACGAAGAGTTTTCGCGGACGTAGTCAGGAACGCCAAAATGTTATCCGGCGCTATCCAAGAGAGACCGAGCAGAAATATCGATGAAGACCCAACTCACAGAGTGTCGCCGGATCGGTAGTGTTCTTTCCGTACGCGGACAATGTGACCTAGCTTACTCGCGATATAGAGCTGGCCCCGCAAATTCGGACAGTAGCTTGAGTGGATTTTCTGCCTGACAGCGGCGAGGATTCTTGCTGCGAATCAGGAGCGAAGATGACGAAGAAGAGCCGCCGGACGCATTCTCCGGCATTCAAGGCGAAGGTTGCTTTGGCTGCGGTCAAAGGAGACAAGACACTGGCGGAGCTGGCGCAACTGTTTGATGTTCATCCGAACCAGATCACGATCTGGAAAAACCAGCTCCTGGAAGGCGCCGCCGGCGTGTTTGGGCATGACAAGACATCGGCCGAGACGCCGGTCGATTTGAAGGCGTTACATGCCAAGATCGGCGAGCTGGCGTTGGAAAACGATTTTTTGTCCGGCGCGCTCACCAAGGCGGGCCTGCTGAGCGCAAAGCGATGATCGACCGCGGTCATGATCTTTCTATCGTGCGCCAGGCGAAGGTCCTGAAGCTGGCTCGCAGCACGGTCTACTATGAACCTCGGCCAGTTTCGGCCGAGGACCTTGCCTTGATGCGTCGGCTCGATGAGCTGCATCTCGATTATCCCTTCGCGGGAGCGCGTATGCTGCGATCGTTGCTGCGGCGGGAGGGGGTATACGCCGGTCGCCGCCACATCGCGACGCTGATGAAGCGCATGGGGATCGAGGCGGTCTATCGTCGCCCGAACACGAGCAAGCCGGCTCCGGGTCACAAGATCTACCCGTACCTGTTGCGCGGATTGAAGATCGAGCGGCCCGACCATGCGTGGGCAATGGACATCACCTACATTCCGATGCGGCGTGGCTTCGTCTATCTCGCGGCGGTCGTCGATGTGTTCAGCCGACGGGTCCTGGCCCATCGCGTCTCGATCACAATGGAGACGGCCTTCTGCGTCCAAGCGGTCCAGGAGGCGTTGGCGAAGCACGGCAGGCCCGAGATTTTCAACACGGATCAGGGCAGCCAGTTCACCAGCCTCGAGTTCACCGATGTGCTGCTGGACGCGAAGATCGCCATCAGCATGGACGGCAAGGGCGCCTGGCGCGACAACGTGTTTGTCGAGCGGCTCTGGCGCACGGTCAAATACGAAGAAGTTTATCTCCGCGCCTACGACAGCGTGTCCGAGGCGCGAGCGTCAATTGCCAAGTATCTGGCCTTCTACAATCAGGGACGCCCTCACTCGAGCCTTGACGGGCGCACGCCCGACGAGGCTTACTTCGGCACGCAAGCTATGGTGATGGCCGCATGACCGTCGCCGACGATTTTGTCGTCGCTCTGGTCGGGCTACGCCCTCCCGACGCAACGACAAAATCGTAAAGCCCCGCGTTCAGCATAACCCGGCAGGAATCCACTTAAATCCAGCGGGGCGCTGTCCAAACAACCGGGGCCAGCTCTGTAGCACAGAGAGGTGAATCGTCATGTATGATCGAATCGGTGGCTCATCTACACGCACTAGCCAAACTGACGAACCGAGCCAGTCGGTGGATAGCGGCAGCTTTACAGAAACACTTGCAGATCTCGCGCCCCAGTGGAGCTCACGATCGGGGGAGTTGCCTGACAAGATGGGGGCCTGCTGCAGCAAGCCACATACCTTGGATGCAAACGTTCAAACCTCTAGCGCCTCCGAACCCAGTACATCCTCTCCAGAGAGTCCGGCCACCTCCTTGTTCGAATACAGAACGGCCGACCTGCGTGATGCGAATGTGGACGGCATCTGCGTCGGGCTGACTGCGGAGTGGTTCCGCAATCTTAGCAACAGCCCATCAACCCGAATGAGTGCGCTTACACCCGGATCGCAAACGCACGCCTCAGCGGCTGAACGGCAGCAGCAATATCAAGGTCTTAAGGATCAGTTACGAAGCAGGGGAGCAGGATCTTCTCAGGCCGACCTTCAGGCACAAAATACCATTTTGGAGGAAGCAGGCTTGGAACCGGCTGGAGAAGAGAAGAGATTCGCATTCGGCAAGTCTTCGAACGTCAAGTCCATGGTGAACGAAATCAATGAAGACGGATCGAACCATTTACTCAGCTTGTATTTCGCTGAAGGCGGCGCCCACACAGTGGCGACGTCGGCCTCGAATGGAACGACCACGCTTTTCGACCCTAACTATGGAGAATTTACTGTTCGATCAGATCCTGACCAGATGGCTTCATTGTTACAAAGCCTCGCCAATCGTTACAGGAATCCCAACGGGCAGCATTTGTCGACAATCACGACGCAAAGGATGCAGTGAGTTGGGCCTTCAGGCCGCGGTGATTGACGCCTTCTGTGAAGGCGCGGATGCGTCGGCCGGCGCTTGCGTTCGGTCGCGGCGGGGGCAAATCTGCAGCGGATAGGCGGCTGCGTGCCGGCTTGCGATTGTGCCGGCATCGAAAGCGGGGGGGCGGCACCCCGCTATCCATGACGGTCGGCACAAATTGCAATTCTGTTTCGCAATGGCCGCCTGCGGTTTGCTCAACTGACGTCGCCAAGAAACAATTGCTGCGGCGACAATCCATGCCGTCCGCTATCGAACCACGCGCTTGATCCAGACCGACTGTGCGCAGAATATGACTTTCCACGACATCAACTTTGAAGCACGCAAAGCCGGCGCATCGATATTGGTCCAGCTGTGACTCTTACAAGCAGCTTCATCCTGAAAAGCCAAAGTCTTGATTGACAAGGCACCTTATCTTCGAACGGTGAAAGCGTCGGAGTTTTCCAAATTGCCAGGGTGCTCCCTGCAGGACCTGAGGGGCGCGACTCCAGCGATTGCGCCGCTGCGGGCGGCGCCACAGAATGCACCCCGGCGCTGGTCGCTAATCTAGGGTCCAGACTCAATTGAGCCAATATGCGACGAGAGCGGCGAGATGAACAGCGGCCAAAAAATTACGGGCGAGCTTGTCATATCGCGTGGCGATGCGCCGGAAGTCCTTGAGCCTGCAAAAGCAGCGTTCGATGACATTTCGTCCTTTGTAGGCGCGTTTGTTGAAGCGATGGATGACGACACGGTTAGATTTATTGGGGATTACGGGCTTGGCGCCACGACGAATGATTTCGCCGCGAAGCTTGTCGCCATCATACCCTTTGTCGGCGAGGAGCACGCTCATGGGTGGCGCGAGCGCCAGGACATCGGGAGCCGCAGCGATATCGGCATCCTGGCCTGGAGTCAGATGCAGGACGACCGGCCGGCAGAGCGGATCGCTCAGCGCATGGATTTTTGTCGTGCGGCCTCCGCGCGAGCGGCCGATTGCTTGATTGTGCTCCCCCCTTTTCCGCCGGAGGCACACCGGTGAGCTTTAATCGAGGTCGAGTCGAGCGACAGTACGACGCCGTCTTCGCCAGGCTTGGCCAGCGCTTCGAAGATTGCGCACCATCGTCCTCGCTTGGCCCAGCGATTGAAGCGATTGTAGATCGTCGTGTAAGGGCCGTATTCACGTGGACAATCACGCCATCGTGCACCCGATTGCAGCATGTGAATGATGCCGCTGACGATGCGTCGGTCGTCGTCCCGATCCGGCCCCGTCAGTCCCCTCGGCAGATGCGGTTCGATACGCGCCCATTGCCTGTCGTTCAGCCAAAACAAACCAGCGCGCATTCTCTCGCCCCCGAATCAACACGTAGGCAAGAGAATCACGTGGCGCTATTTAGGTACAGACCCTAATGCGCCCTACGCTAAAGGCCAGAACCGAGAGGCATCTCCGTAGCTACTTTTGGAAGCGTTTGGTTCAAGAATTGCGTCGCTCCCATGCGAGCCTTATCGTGCCGAACGGATGCTCGACTGTCTCGCGATGCTGGCGCATCGCCTCTGTGTTTGCATCAAGGCGCTGCTGCACGGCCTTGAGCAGACGCTCATGCTTGCGTGCTTCCAGAGTGCCTATCTTGTCCTTCAACTTCGCTGCCGGCACCCCCTCAAGCATAGCTTGAATCGCCTTATCTAGCTCGCGCTCAGTCCACTCCCGGCATCGTGACGCTGCGACCGCGCCCCGTCCCCGAGCTTCCGCATCTTCGGTAGCCAGAGCCACGAAGGCGGCGAGGTCTTGCCCTCCGGACAGGCTGACGCGATCGCGTTCGATGACGCCGGCGTCATCGGAGTGGTTTCCGGCGAACCACACCTGCTGCAGCCAATCCGCTTGAAATTTCGCGCAAGGGCTGCCCCGCACATTCAGCGCGAGAGCAGGCCTTTGTCGGGCACTTACTGCGCCCGTTGTCGGCATTGAGACTGAATGCCAGAAACCTGACACTACGCGCAGCTATGTAGTGCCTGCTGAGCCTGCGAATTCACTTCGGCACGCGATTTGCTCTGTTCACGGTGTGGGACCGGTCCGGAGGCTATAATGGCGGACACATCGGGGGCACGGTCGAACCTCCTTCACCAATCCGTACGGTCGATCTATGGCGATGCCGACAGGTTCGATGTCACCCGGCGGCACAACCCGCACCTGTCGTTCGGCCAGGGGCCGCATTTCTGCCTGGGCGCAGCGCTGGCGCGTCTGGAATTGGGCTGCGCCTTCCCCGCGCTGTTCGTGCGGCTGGAGCATCTGGCGCTGACCATCGCCGCGGAGGACGTCGTCTACATGCCGTCTTACGTCATTCGCTGCCCGCAGCGCCTGCCGGTCACCTTCCGCCCTTCCATCGCTTAGAGAGTGAAGTGCCACCATGTCCGAACAACAACCCTTGCCGACGCTGCCGATGTGGCGCGTCGATCACATCGAGCCCTCGCCCGAGATGTTGGCGCTACGCGCCAACGGTCCGATCCACCGCGTGCGCTTCCCCTCCGGGCACGAAGGCTGGTGGGTGACAGGCTATGACGAGGCCAAGGCGGTGCTGTCCGACGCGGCGTTCCGGCCCGCGGGAATGCCGCCGGCGGCATTCACCCCGGATTCGGTGATTCTCGGTTCGCCGGGGTGGCTGGTCTCGCACGAGGGGCGCGAGCATGCCCGGCTACGCGCGATCGTGGCGCCGGCCTTCAGTGACCGCAGGGTGAAGCTGCTCGTGCAGCAGGTCGAAGCGATCGCCGCGCACTTGTTCGAGACGCTGGCGGCCCAGCCCCAGCCCGCCGACCTGCGGCGCCACCTCTCCTTTCCGCTTCCGGCCATGGTCATCAGCGCGCTGATGGGCGTGCTCTACGAGGATCACGCCTTTTTCGCCGGGCTGTCCGATGAGGTGATGACGCACCAGCATGAAAGCGGCCCGCGCAGCGCGTCCCGCCTGGCCTGGGAAGAACTGCGCGCCTACATTCGCGGCAAGATGCGCGACAAGCGCCAGGATCCGGACGACAACCTGCTGACGGATCTGCTCGCTGCGGTCGACCAGGGCAAGGCGAGCGAGGAAGAGGCGGTTGGCCTGGCGGCGGGCATGCTGGTGGCGGGGCACGAGAGCACCGTCGCGCAGATCGAATTCGGCCTGCTAGCCATGTTCCGCCATCCGCAACAGCGCGAACGCCTGGTCGGCGATCCGTCCCTGGTCGACAAGGCGGTAGAGGAAATCCTGCGCATGTACCCGCCGGGCGCGGGCTGGGATGGCATCATGCGCTATCCGAGGACCGACGTGACCATCGCGGGCGAGCATATTCCCGCGGAGAGCAAGGTGCTGGTCGGCCTCCCGGCAACGTCGTTCGATCCGCACCATTTCGACGACCCGGAAATCTTCGATATCGAACGCCAGGAAAAGCCGCACCTGGCTTTTTCCTACGGGCCGCACGCGTGCATCGGCGTGGCGCTGGCCAGGCTGGAGCTCAAGGTGGTGTTCGGTTCGATCTTCCAGCGCCTTCCCGCGCTGCGCCTGGCCGTGGCGCCGGAACAACTGAAGTTGCGCAAGGAGATCATCACGGGCGGGTTCGAGCAGTTCCCGGTGCTCTGGTGATGTCGCGGACGCCACGGGCGATCTCGATCTTCTCCGGAATCTGCCGCGCGCCGGTCAGATCAGCCCGCCAACAGGTAACCAGGATGGACGTGCAAGAAACCACGGCAGCATGCCGGGACGCCTTCGCCGAACTGGCGTCGCCAGCGTGCATCCACGACCCGTATCCGTTCATGCGATGGTTGCGCGAGCACGATCCGGTGCATCGCGCGGCGTCGGGCCTCTTTTTGTTGAGCCGCCACGCCGACATCTACTGGGCGTTCAAGGCCACGGGCGATGCGTTTCGGGGTCCGGCGCCCGGCGAACTGGCGCGCTATTTCTCGCGTGCGGCGACCAGCCCGTCGCTCAATCTGTTGGCGTCCACGCTAGCGATGAAGGACCCACCGACGCATACGCGTCTGCGCCGGCTGATCTCGCGCGATTTCACCATGGGCCAGATCGACAACCTGCGGCCGAGCATCGCGCGCATCGTCGCAGCGCGCCTGGACGGCATAACGCCCGCGCTGGAGCGCGGGGAGGCGGTGGACCTGCATCGGGAATTCGCGCTGGCCTTGCCCATGCTGGTTTTCGCCGAACTGTTCGGCATGCCCCAAGACGACATGTTCGAGCTCGCTGCCGGCATCGGCACCATTCTGGAAGGCCTGGGCCCGCACGCCAGCGATCCCCAGCTCGCCGCGGCGGACGCGGCCAGCGCCAGGGTGCAGGCCTACTTCGGCGACCTCATACAGCGCAAGCGCACCGATCCCCGCCGCGACATCGTGTCGATGCTGGTCGGCGCACATGACGACGATGCCGACACACTGTCGGATGCGGAGTTGATCAGCATGCTGTGGGGCATGCTGCTGGGCGGCTTCGTCACCACTGCTGCGAGCATCGACCATGCCGTCCTGGCGATGCTGGCGTATCCCGAACAGCGGCACTGGCTGCAGGCAGACGCCGCGCGGGTGAGGGCATTCGTCGAAGAAGTCCTGCGCTGCGACGCGCCCGCCATGTTCAGCTCCATCCCGCGTATCGCCCAGCGCGACATCGAACTGGGCGGCGTGGTGATTCCGAAGAACGCGGACGTGCGCGTGCTGATCGCGTCCGGCAATCGCGACCCGGACGCCTTCGCCGATCCCGATCGCTTCGATCCCGCGCGGTTCTACGGCACCAGTCCAGGCATGTCGACCGACGGGAAGATCATGCTGAGCTTCGGCCACGGCATTCACTTCTGCCTCGGTGCGCAACTGGCCCGGGTGCAGTTGGCCGAGAGCCTGCCGCGGATCCAGGCCCGCTTCCCCACGCTGGCATTTGCCGGGCAGCCGACCCGGGAGCCCTCGGCATTCCTTCGGACGTTCCGCACGCTGCCGGTGCGGCTGCATGCGCAGGGGAGCTGAGATGCGCGTCATGGTCGACCAGGATCTGTGCGGAACCAGCGGGCAGTGCGTGCTGACGCTGCCGGGCACCTTTCGCCAGCGCGAACCGGACGGCGTGGCCGAAGTGTGCGTGGCGACGGTCCCGCATGCGCTGCACGCCGCCGTGCGGCTCGCGGCCAGCCAGTGCCCGGTCGCCGCCATTCGGGTCATCGAAAGCGACGCTGGCGATGGCGAGCGCGCCAGCGCCGACCCTGCGCCTTCTCCAGCGGAGGCCGAGCGGCATGCCGCGAAAGACCAGCACAATCTAGGATGACACGATGGGACGGTTTGAAGGCAAAGTGGCCGTGGTGACCGGCGCCGGCGCCGGCATCGGCAAGGCATGCGCCCTCGCCATCGCGCGCGAGGGCGGCAGAGTGGTGGTGGCCGACATTGATGGCTCGGCGGCTATCGCCTGCACCGCGCAGATCGCGGCCGAAGCGGGCCACGCGCTCGCCCTGGCGATCGACATCGCCGATGCGCAGGCGGTGGCAGCGCTGTTCGAGACGGCGGAGCGGCACTTCGGCGGGGTCGACCTGCTGGTGAACAACGCGAGCGCGATGCATCTGACCCCGCGCGACCGCGCGATCCTCGAGCTGGAGCTAGCGGTCTGGGATCAGACCATGGCGACCAATCTGCGTGGCACGCTGCTCTGCTGCCGGCAGGCCATCCCCCGGATGATCGCCCGCGGCGGTGGCGCGATCGTCAACATGTCGTCGTGCCAGGGGCTCAGTGGTGACACCGCACTGACATCCTACGCCGCGTCGAAGGCGGCGATGAACATGCTGTCGTCCTCACTTGCCACCCAGTACGGTCATGCGCAGATCCGCTGCAATGCGGTTGCGCCGGGTCTCATCATGACCGAGCGACTCCTCGCCAAGCTGGACGCGTGCATGCAAACCCATCTGCGCCGTCACCAGCTCCTGCCGCGCGTCGGCCGCCCCGAGGACGTGGCCGCGCTGGTGGCGTTCCTGCTCTCCGACGATGCTGCGTTCATCACTGGCCAGGTCGTGTGCATCGACGGCGGCATGCTGGCGCATGTGCCGACATACGCCGACGGTGGCAACAGCCGCGCCGCGCGGCCTGCCGGCGAGACCGCAGAAGCGGACGCGGCGCCGCGCTGCTGATGGACATGCTGCTCAACCCGCTGAACCGTCGGCATCGGCTGCGGCACGACATCCCGGTCGTGCCCGGCGCTTTTCCCTTGGTCGGGCATCTTCCCGCCGTCGTCTGCGACCTGCCGCGCCTGCTGCGGCGTGCGGAACGGACGCTGGGCAGCCACTTCTGGCTAGATTTCGGCCCTGCCGGACACCTGATGACCAGTCTGGATCCGGATGCTCTCGCACTGCTCCGGCACAAGGACGTGTCCTCGGCGCTGATCGAAGACATCGCGCCCGAATTGTTTGGCGGAACGTTGGTCGCCCAGGACGGCATCGCGCACCGGCAGGCGCGCGATGCGATCCAGGCGGCGCTTCTGCCCAAGGGGCTGACCCTGGCCGGCATCGGCGAGCTGTTCGCGCCCGTCATCCGGGCGCGCGTGCAGAGGTGGCGGGAACGGGGCGACGTCACCATCCTGCGCGAAACCGGCGATCTAATGCTCAAGCTCATCTTCAGTCTCATGGGAATCCCCGCGCAGGACCTGCCGGGATGGCATCGCAAGTACCGGCAACTGCTGCAGTTGATCGTCGCGCCCCCGGTCGACCTGCCCGGACTGCCCTTGCGGCGGGGCCGCGCCGCCCGCGACTGGATCGATGCGCGGTTGCGCGAGTTCGTCCGCGCCGCGCGCGAACATGCCTCGCGCACCGGGTTGATCAACGACATGGTGAGCGCCTTCGATCGCAGCGACGATGCGCTTTCCGATGACGTCCTGGTCGCCAATATTCGCTTGCTGCTGCTTGGTGGTCACGACACCACCGCCTCGACGATGGCCTGGATGGTGATCGAGCTAGCGCGGCAGCCTGGGCTGTGGGACGCCCTGGTCGAGGAGGCGCAACGCGTAGGCGCGGTGCCGACTCGGCACGCGGACCTGGCGCAGTGTCCGGTCGCCGAGGCGCTGTTCCGCGAGACGCTGCGCGTGCATCCGGCGACGCCGCTCCTAGTGCGTCGCGCACTGCGTGAATTGCGACTCGGCCAACAGCGCATTCCTACGGGCACCGATCTGTGCATCCCGCTGCTGCATTTCTCGACCTCGGCGCTGCTGCACGAGGCGCCTGATCAGTTTCGGCTGGCGCGGTGGCTTCAACGCACCGAGCCGATCCGGCCGGTGGACATGCTGCAGTTCGGTACCGGCCCACACTTCTGCATGGGCTACCACCTGGTATGGCTGGAACTGGTGCAGTTCTGTATCGCCTTGGCGCTGACCATGCACGAGGCCGGGGTGCGGCCGCGGTTGCTGAGCGGCGTCGAAAAAGGCCGGCGCTATTACCCGACCGCACATCCGTCCATGACTATCCGCATCGGATTCTCATGAGCTGGCATCGCATGCCCCGTGTGGTGAGGCAGCGGCGCCGGCGACGCGCGGCATTGCTGCACTCGGCGCGCGCGCTCGGTGCGAGGCCGGCAACACCGCGGCGGCTCGCCGCTCGCCGTGGCCGTCTCCTGGCAGGTACAAGGACATGAACAACATGCAGACTGGTTCCACGCCACACGACGACCGAGCTGGCGTTTCCGCGAACGGCATATTGGGCGCGCAGGCGCGCGGCGCATCCGGCAGGCTGCTGCCCGAGATCTGGATGCAGGACGGCGCAAAGCGGGTCGAAGAGGCGCTGGCGCGTCTTCTCTGCGCCGAAGACGACGGTGAGACCGAGCTGATGGCGGCGATGCGCTACGCCACCTTGCATGGCGGCAAGCGCACCCGCGCCTTGCTCTGTTTGGCTGCCGGCGCACTGGCCGACACGCCGGCGCACATGCTCGATGACGTCGGTGCCGCCATCGAGATGATGCACGCCTGTACGTTGGTCCACGACGATCTGCCCGCGATGGACGACGACGTGCTTCGCCGCGGCCTTCCGACCGTGCACGTCAAGTTCGGCGAAGCCACCGCGATCCTGGTCGGCGATGCGCTGCAGGCGCACGCCTTCCTGACCCTGGCGAGCCTGAATGCGCCGGGCGACAGCCCTATCGCGCTCGTGCGCGAACTGGCGCAGGCGGTGTCCGCCGAGGGGGCCGCAGGCGGGCAGGCCATAGATCTGTCGCTGGTTGGAAAGCACGTCGAGCTGGACAGGATCGTGGCGATGCACCGGATGAAGAGCGGAGCGCTAGTGCGCGCGTCCGTTCGCATGGGCGCGCTATGCGCTGTCGGCGTGAATGCCGCGCACGCTGCACTTTACTGTGCGCTGGATCACTACAGCGCCTGTTTCGGCCTGGCGTTACAGGTGATCGACGACATTCTCGACGTGACAGCGGATACCGCGGCGCTGGGCAAGACCCCCGGCAAGGACGCGGCGGCGCAGAAGCCGACCTGCGCGTCGATCATGGGACTGCAGGAAGCACGCCAGTTCGCGCTGGATCTGTTGCGCGATGCCGGCGAGGCCATCGCGCCGCTGGGGCCGCGTGCGGAACGGTTGGCGCAACTCATACAGTGGGCCAACGCGTATCTGTTCAAACACGCGCCACGCGCATGAGCGCGCCCGTCCGCATCGAGTCGCCCCTGTGCCGCTGCGATCGGCCGGCGGCAGAGTGCATCCTGCACTGTGTCCGAGTCCGCGGCGCCGATCGCAGCGGTTGCCCGCCGCGGCGCACGTTTCTGCAAACGGAACATCCCGCGTGAACGCGCTGTCCGAACATATCCTTTCCGAATTGCGCCGCCTGCTGAGCGAAATGAGCGATGGCGGCAGCGTCGGTCCGTCCGTCTACGACACGGCGCAGGCGCTGCGCTTCCACGGCAACGTCACCGGTCGGCAGGACGCATACGCGTGGCTCATCGCGCAGCAACAGGCCGACGGCGGATGGGGAAGCGCGGACTTCCCGCTGTTCCGCCATGCGCCCACGTGGGCGGCGTTACTGGCATTGCAGCGTGCCGATCCTCTTCCCGGAGCTGCGGACGCAGTCCAGACTGCAACGAGGTTCCTCCAGCGCCAGCCCGATCCCTACGCACATGCGGTGCCAGAAGACGCGCCGATCGGCGCGGAGCTGATCCTGCCGCAGTTTTGCGGTGAGGCCGCATCCTTGCTGGGTGGCGTAGCGTTTCCGCGCCATCCTGCGCTGTTGCCATTGCGGCAAGCGTGCCTGGTCAAGCTGGGGGCGGTGGCGATGTTGCCGAGCGGCCATCCGTTGCTACACTCCTGGGAAGCCTGGGGGACGTCGCCGACCACCGCATGCCCGGATGACGACGGCAGCATCGGCATCAGTCCGGCGGCCACCGCCGCGTGGCGTGCCCAGGCCGTGACACGGGGGAGCACGCCGCAGGTCGGGCGCGCCGATGCGTATCTGCAGATGGCATCGCGGGCGACGCGCAGCGGCATCGAAGGTGTCTTTCCCAACGTCTGGCCGATCAATGTGTTCGAGCCATGCTGGTCGCTGTACACCCTGCATCTGGCCGGGCTTTTCGCGCATCCCGCGCTCGCGGAGGCGGTTCGCGTGATCGTCGCGCAGCTCGACGCCCGTCTGGGCGTGCACGGTCTGGGCCCGGCCTTGCACTTCGCGGCTGATGCGGACGACACCGCCGTTGCGTTGTGCGTCCTGCACCTTGCAGGCCGTGACCCGGCGGTCGATGCGTTGCGCCATTTCGAAATCGGCGAGCTGTTCGTCACCTTCCCCGGCGAACGCAATGCCTCGGTGTCGACCAACATTCATGCCCTGCATGCGTTGCGACTGTTGGGAAAGCCCGCCGCGGGCGCCAGCGCGTACGTCGAGGCCAATCGCAACCCGCACGGTCTATGGGACAACGAAAAATGGCACGTTTCGTGGCTGTATCCCACCGCGCATGCGGTCGCTGCGCTGGCGCAAGGCAAGCCCCAGTGGCGAGATGAGCGCGCGCTGGCGGCGCTGCTGCAGGCGCAGCGCGACGACGGTGGCTGGGGCGCGGGTCGCGGGTCCACGTTCGAGGAAACCGCCTATGCGCTGTTTGCGTTGCACGTGATGGATGGGAGCGAAGAGGCGACAGGGCGCCGGCGCATCGCGCAGGTGGTGGCGCGTGCGCTGGAGTGGATGCTCGCCCGCCATGCGGCGCATGGATTGCCGCAGACGCCGCTGTGGATCGGCAAGGAACTGTATTGCCCCACTCGGGTCGTGCGCGTGGCCGAACTCGCCGGGTTGTGGCTGGCGCTTCGTTGGGGGCGGCGCGTCCTGGCCGAGGGGGCAGGAGCGGCGCCATGATCCAGACTGAACGCGCGGTGCAGCAGGTGCTGGAGTGGGGACGTTCCCTGACCGGATTCGCCGACGAGCATGCCGTGGAAGCGGTCAGGGGCGGCCAGTACATCCTGCAGCGCATCCACCCGAGCCTGCGCGGCACCAGCGCCCGCACCGGTCGCGATCCGCAGGACGAAACGCTGATAGTGACGTTCTATCGCGAACTGGCGCTGCTGTTCTGGCTCGACGATTGCAACGACCTTGGCCTGATCTCGCCGGAACAGCTCGCCGCGGTGGAGCAAGCGCTGGGGCAGGGCGTGCCGTGCGCGCTCCCCGGATTCGAGGGTTGCGCTGTGCTGCGCGCTTCGCTGGCCACGCTCGCCTACGATCGTCGCGATTATGCTCAGCTTCTCGACGATACCCGGTGCTACTCCGCGGCGCTGCGCGCCGGACACGCGCAGGCGGTAGCGGCGGAACGCTGGTCCTACGCTGAGTACCTGCACAACGGCATCGATTCGATCGCCTACGCGAACGTGTTCTGTTGCCTGTCCTTGCTGTGGGGGCTGGATATGGCGACCTTGCGCGCGCGTCCGGCGTTTCGCCAGGTCCTGCGGCTCATCTCCGCGATAGGGCGTCTGCAGAACGATCTGCATGGATGCGACAAGGACAGGTCGGCCGGCGAGGCCGACAACGCGGTGATCTTGCTGCTGCAGCGCTATCCAGCTATGCCTGTGGTGGAGTTCCTCAACGACGAGCTGGCCGGCCATACGCGCATGCTGCACCGGGTGATGGCGGAAGAACGCTTTCCCGCGCCGTGGGGACCATTGATCGAGGCCATGGCGGCCATCCGCGTGCAGTACTACCGGACCTCGACCAGCCGCTACCGCAGCGACGCTGTGAGGGGAGGCCAGCGCGCGCCGGCCTGAACGCGCAGGAGGCGGCGGCGTGCGCGCGCTGCCGTCGGCCCGATCCGACGCAACGCCGCCGCCCGATGGAGCGAGCATGAGCGACACCGCCCTGAGACTGCACGTCCACGACCAGTTCGCCAACGGCCGGCGCTTCCGCATTCTCAACATCGTCGACGACGTCACTAAGGAATACCTGGGCGCCATTCCGGAGACGTCAATCCGGGGCGGCGGGTGGCCCGCGAACTGAAGGAAATCGTTGAGCGACGCGGCAAGCCAGGAATGATCGCGTCCGACCATGGCACCGAGTTCACCTGCAACGCCATGCTGGCCTGGAGCAAGGACACGGTCATCGACTGGCACTTCATCGCGCCGGGAAAGCCGATGCAGAACGGCTTCATCGAGAGATTCATGTATAGACGGCCGCGCGGATGCAAGGGATTTCAGCAGCAATTTGGATATCGGTCGGGTGCGTTCATGTATACGGCCTATCATTGCGACCGATAGCATGGCCGCTCGCCCTGATGGAGATCGCGGATCGAGGCCTCATCAACGGGTCGCGCTTGTTGCGCTTAAAACTCTTCTGTCAATCGGCCCTTTAATTGCGGATTATTGTCAACTCTCTTTTTTTGAAGCCATTCGGCAAGACGGTAGCGCTCGACCTCCCCGTCGGCCCGATTCGGCGCGCGCCAATTGTGCACACAATCGGCGAGAAATGGGGGAGCGTGCTACGACCTGTTCACAGCCCTTTCTGTCGCGGGCCATGTCGCGCCGAGCAGCCGGGAGTTGTTGGCAATCGCTGGAATTATCGGGTAATTTTGCGCAACAGGCGCAACACGATGTCGACGAACAAATGCGGACTAAGTTATTGAAATAATTGGTGATCCCAGCAGAACAAGCACATCAGCCGGTATCAATGGCTTAGATTGGCAAACCGCCCGTTCGGGCAAGATTGATCCGCAAGCGCTTTTTCGCGCACTGGCAATCAAAAGCCGCCGGATGGTGGGCCAAAAATGCGAAGGGCCGCCTCGGCTAAGGCAGCCCCAGATCGCAATCAAAAGTCCAGTAGCCTGGAATTTAGCACCCAGTCTCCCGAGCCGCAATCCGGAACCGCCATGCAAGCTGCCTTCGCCGCTGCCCTGGCGCGGAAGATGGTGCGGCCGTGAGTGCAATTCTCGACAAGGACCGGACCCGGCGAAAGCTCCATCTGTTAACGCGCGCAAATGGCGATCTACGCATTACCGATCAAGACTTCCGGGTGCTTTGGTATATCGCCGATGCGATCGATCACGAGACCGATCTAGCCCGCCGCAAGCAGGCCACCATCGCTAAAGATCTTGGGAAGAAGGGCGTCCGCGGCGTGCAGTTGAGCCTCGGACGGTTAGCCGAGTTCGGCTACCTCAAGTTCGAGGTCAAGGAAGGCGGGACCTACGTCAATGCCTATCGCCTTCTTCTCGAAGAGGCGAATGTGGGTTCGCCTTCTTCTGACCAGAAGGCGAACAATGGTGAGCCTTTGGATGACCAGAAGGCGAACGTCGGTGCGCTTTCTGCCGGTGCAGTCCCCAAAAAGGCGAACGAGCGTGACGAAAAAGGCGAACCGTCATTCGTACATGATCCCTTATCTGTCCCTGAAGTAGCTGCAGCCGCGCGCGATGACTACGAATTCTATGCGGCGGGGGCGATGCATTGCACTAACTAACCCCCATGCGGCTCGTAGTACGCCCGCATCGCCTTCAGATGCTCTGCCTGCTGGCGGGAGTAGTGCCGGATCGAACGAAGCTCACCGACCATCTGACCGAATGCGAACAGGATGACAGCTGGGATCGAGAAGCACACCGCAGCCAGGAATACTCCCAAGTGGAATAGTAGGTCTGAACCTATGGTCGGTGGTGCTGGAGTGCGAAGCGCGCCAACAAAGACGAGCCACACGACAAACAAATAGACCCCCGAAACAACCTTCAAAAATGTAGCCACCGGTGCCCCCCTTGGCGGCGATCATTCAATCGCAACCAAAGCGCGAGCGCAAGCCGTAGCGCACTAGATCTCGCTTTCCGCAGCAACGGACTTGCGATATGACGGGCGATGCCGCGGAACACAAACCGTACCCTGCCGAATTCGGCAGATCTCTGTTGGTTGCCAAAGACGAGCTATTTGCTGGTCGCCGGATAGTCGTTGCCCTGTCAGCAGGGCCTCGCCTCAGTGGCCGGAAAGGGGTCATCCTTGGACCGGGAGCGACTGCCACCCAAGTCAAGGTGCTCCTAGACGGTGCCAAGGGCTATGTGACCCTGCATGTACCTCGATCTTCTGGAGGATCGTCCCAGGTAGCGCACCGAGGCCGTCGGCTGCCCGCGTTCTGCGCGATTAAGCTGTCTGATGGGCTTTCATGTACGGTCCGAAAAGGCGTGGAGCTTCTTCGTAGAACTTGGTTATCGCCATGAACTCGTCTCCGCGCTTTTTGACCCATGTCGGACGCTCCGGATCGATGAGATTTTGCATCATCGAGTTGGCGAGGTTTAGGTTGATTAGATGCAGACGGATCTTTTCCAGGTATTTCTGAACGTCCTCGCCGAAGAAATAGGGCACGCGATCGATCGCTCGTCCGTACCGAAAGAATAGCTCGTCAGGAGCGGTGCCGCTACGGCATGCCTCACCGACTATCCCTCTAATCTCCTCGAAAATGGCGAGCCGCTTATCAAAGAGATCAAGCACTATCTTTTCGTTCGATGTTTTCCAATTTCGTTCTGCGATATCCGCTTGAACCTTGGCGACCGCGATTTGGCTCTGACCAAGCCGGTAGGCAATCCAGCCAGCAGTAATTGCAGCGAAGACCGTTGCGGCCGGGCCGGCGAAGTCTTTGAAGCGTGCAGGATCGCCCACCAGTAGGCCTACTATCAACCAGAAGGCAGTAGCCACTAGTGCCCCGAGCGCGACTTCAGAGACGCCTTTATGCTTCATCGTCGTGCTCAAGATAGCCCTCGATAAGGCGATCCAGGTCAATCTTTCTAATCGACGCCGCGATCAATCGGTCCACCTTCATATCTATTGGGGCTTTCCACAGAACTCAATCAGATAATTGATTAGAGCTCCCCCAACTCCTGCGGTCTGAAGGTTAGGACGGGTCGAAGCAAATGCGCGAACATTGTCTGCGAGCTGGACGTTTGTCATTTTGCTCTTCGAAATGCAATTGATAATGCGTGCCTGCCTTGGCATCTTGCTCGTCAGAGGCAACGCTAATCAGCGCGTCGTAGAAACCGGCCATGTAGGCAGCGCGGATCTGCGCAGGTAACGACTCCCATCGGAAGTAAGTGAAGTAAACGGCATTCGCAGGCGCGGTGATCACAAGCGGAGCCGCTACCAATATGATTCTAATCAAATCTGCCTCGTGATGCCGTGGATTAACAACTGATCGCCGTTGCGTCGCCCCGACTCGGGCGAAGATCATCCGCCCAGCAGACGTGCGCCTCAGTTTTCGCGGGGGTGGATCGGATAGTTGGGTCAAGCTCCGGTGCAGCACTCGTTCACAAACTCTGAGGCTAGCCCACCGTTACGGCATCCGCAGCAAGCAGGTCATCGATCAGCTCGGCAAAGCCCTCTCGTACAAGAAAGCGCCGGCTAAATGCCAGGCGCTGATGGTAGGGAATTAGATATCGATCGAAGCGGTCAGATTGAAGTTGGCGTGCCTCGCGCGCCAGCTCGTCCGTTTCAGGTAGGCCTTGTTCCTTGATTGCGACCAGGAGGTCCTTAAGGTCGGCCGCAGATGTTTTTTCGACAAAGACGGCAAAGTTTTCGATCGAAGCCTTTGCGCCCTCTCGACGTAAAGCCAGCACCATTGTCTGAGCGAGGCGTGCACCTGACCAAGGAAATACAATGACGTCCTGACCGTATTGCAGAAAGCGTGACCTGCCACTGCATTTTCATCCAGCGGCAGTTAGAGTCTTGAGGTTTTGTACGCCAAGTGGCGCGGATGGAGCAACGGACGATCGGCGGAGCTGGTCGGGGTTGCGCAGCCGATCGTCCGTTGCGGTGAGGTGGGCGGCGTAGGCCGCGGGGGGCAGGTATTTCAGCGACGAGTGGGGACGCTGGAGATTGTAGTCGGCGACCCAGTTGGCGATCTTGGTGCGGGCGTCATCGAGATCGAAGAACAGGGTCTCGTTGAGTAGCTCATCGCGCATCCGGCCATTGAAGCTCTCGACGAAGCCGTTCTGCATCGGCTTTCCCGGCGCAATGAAGTGCCAATCGATGGCTGCGTCCTTGCACCAAGCGAGCATGGCGTTGCAGGTGAATTCGGTGCCATGGTCGGACACGATCATTCCTGGCTTGCCGCGTCGCTGGACGATTGCCGTCAGTTCGCGGGCCACGCGCCGCCCCGAGATCGACGTCTCCGGAATGGCGCCCAGGCATTCCTTGGTGACGTCGTCGACGATGTTGAGGATGCGGAAGCGTCGGCCATTGGCGAACTGGTCGTGGACGAAATCCAGCGACCAGCGCGCGTTCGGCCTCGCCTCGACCAGGATCGGGGCCCGGGTCCCCACCGCCTTGCGGCGAGCCCGCCGCTTGCGGACGGTGAGCCCTTCCTCGCGGTAAAGCCGGTAGATCCGGTTGATCCCCGATGGCTCGCCCTCCCGCCGCAGCAAGACGAACAACCGGCGATAGCCGAAACGCCGCCGCTCGTTGGCGAGATCGCGCAATCGGCCACGCAGAACTGCCTCCGGCGGGCGGCTGGAGCGATAGCGGATCATCTTCCGATCCGCCCCCACAATCGAGCAGGCCCGCCGTTCCGACAGGCTCATGACGGCCTGCAGATGCGCGATCGCAGCGCGCTTGGCGGCGGGCCCTACCATTTTTTTGAAAGGAGCTCGCGAAGTGCGGCCGCATCGAGCATCTGCTCGGCCAGAAGCTTCTTCAGCTTCCCGTTCTCCTCCTCCAGGGCCCTCAGCCGCTTCGCCTCGGAAACGTCCATGCCGCCGAATTTGGCCTTCCAATTGTAGATCGTCGCCTCGGAAACACCGTGCTTGCGAGCCAGGTCGGCTGTCTTCGCCCCAGCCTCATGCTCCTTCAATACCGCGATAATCTGCTCTTCCGTGAACCTTGCTCGCTTCATCTGTCCGTCCTTCTTCGGGCCGGACTCTAACTCCTTCTGGAGGAAATACGCAGTGGCAGGTCAAGCGGTGCCTATCGAGATGGTAGTCGCGGTAGGCTTTGCGCCCTTCCTTGATCATAGCTGCTGTTGCCTCATTCACATCGAGGCCTTTCGAGGAATGACCGTCGTAGATCGATTTCATACGCGCAGCAACCAAGCCGCTTGGCGCTTGGGCTGTACCGCCATAACGGGGCGCGCCAGCAGATGAGGCTTTGGTGACCGTCAACCTGCGGCCGGAATCGTTCACGTTCAGAACGCGCCAGCGCCCGCCAGATTCGACGCGACCATAAAGATTTCTGCACCAGGCTTTTCCAGCACCGAGAACTGGGCGATGGTTTGCAGAGGCGCAACGCTGATCATGCATGGACCAGAAAGCGAATTTGCGGCTAAGGCCGCGTCTTAACAGGGCGACGTCATGATCCCCACACCCTATAATTTTGAGCCAGCCCTCACGGATGCTGAGTACGCCAAGCTCGGCGTCCTGGCTTTGCGCTGGTCCCACATCGAGCACATCCTGGGAAATTGCCTGAAAGTCATTCTTCGCCTCACCGATGATGAAGCAGTAATAGTCGTTTTCACCCTGAGTGCAGACCAGCGGGCGGAAAAGATTCACCAGCTGTCGAAGCTTTCCGAATTACCGGCCCCAGCGCAGAAGGCTTTCGATGAACTAAGGCCAATACTAAAAGGCATCCACTACGTCAGAAATAACGTCGTTCACTCTATCGCTGGGGAGTATGAAGGCGACGACTTCGTCTTTCACCTTCGCTCGAAAAAGCGATCTCTGACCAAAGCCCAGGTATTCAGCACTGAAGAACTAACGAATTATGCCGCACACCTCGTCATCGCCTTCCGCTATGGCTTGGGTTTCAAGGATGGCGCCCCACCGACTGAGTATGCGTGTCCCACGCGCCCTGAGATGCCCGAGTTCCTTCGCTCGATTATCCATTTCAAGCCGTAGACCATTAGCAAGCTAACTCCTTTCAATTACCCATAGTTGTTGCCTCGATTGCGGCTCCAAGTTCGATGTCGTTCAGCCGCGAGAGTCCGCGCCAGATCACGGTACTTCCTGGAGGCGGATCGTTGGCTCGGGCCAAGTATCCTCCGAGCCGCGCGATCTTGACGACATAGTACGAGAGCGTGCTTCGTCGAGAGCAATTACCACCCCGGTCTTTCACCAAATGATCAAGAAGCTTGATTTCGGGATCCGTCAGCGCCGTTTGCGGTATGGCATTCGGCGAGGAGCGATTGAGCATCGTCATCCAGAACACGCGCCAACTCACAATGCAGAAGACCGCGATCAGATTGACCAGACGCTCAGCAGTTCGCAATTTTGAGTCCTCTGCTTTGCAGCCCGATTTGAGGATCTTATGGAAGACTTCGATCTTCCACCTCAACGCGTACCATTCGATCTTCTCGATGGCGTCCGTGCGCGATTGGACCGGGAGATCGGTGAGGAGCTTCCACTCGATTTTCTTTCGCCGCTTCGGCCTTCCCCGCTCTTGAGCATGGATCACGGTCAGAGTGAGTGCGGGATATTTCGTCTGTTTGCCGATCGGCGGCAGGACGCGTATCTTGCGATACCTGATCTCAAGAACGGCGTCGTCGGGATCGCCTTTGTCGTCCTTGACCTTGATCCGATGCAGACCCTTGATCGTAACCTCGTCCATTTCGTCGGCAATTGTATGATTGCCGTCCCCGGCAAGCCGATCAACACAGGTTCGCACCAGGAAATGCGTTCCAACCTCCTCGGCCAGGCAAAACAGCTCATAGATGTCGCTCTCGCGATCACCAATATGAACGCATCGTCCAGGGGCAGCAAGAAGGTCGGTCGATTGCCGTAAATTCTCGAGCCAGCGGATGCTCTCCTTCTGCTCGATCGGCACCCGTGTGTCGGATTGATCCTTCGCTTCAGCGCCGTCGTCCCCTTGAACTTCTTGCGGGTCCAGAACTTGATTGCCGACAGTCCTAGCGGAAGCCCCTCGGTCGTCACGGCGAGACTCGAATGCATCAGGATGCCGCACTGCGTGCGTCCTGCCGTCTTGCCCGTAAAGCCGATCAGATCCGGCTTCTCGCGCTTGAGGCTGAATTCCGTCGTGTCATGGAGGACGAGGATCGGTCCCTCCCTCGCCGCTACGCGCTCGCGCGTCGCCTCGAAATGACCGCCAAGAATATCCGCCTCGTCGACCCGCTCGTTGGAGAAGAATCGATAGGCGGCCTTCGTGTTGGCCCAATCCTGACAAACCAACGGGATGCTTTGACCCATGTCGCTCCCGATTTGTGCGAGCAATTTGCAGAACCGGCGACCAAGCCGCTCATCCTTAAACTCGCATCCCGCAACTTCCCGATCAACCCACGTCTCGATACCGGTCGTCAATCGCTGAGCACGCGCCACCGCGCGTTCCTTCACCAAGCCCATCGAGCACCCCGCACTTCCGAATCAGGTGCTCAACAACGAATCACAACAGATTCTACTGATTCAAGATTTCGGCCGCGGCGCCCCGCTCAAATCCGACGTCAAGTGTGGGTAATTGAAAGATCTCTTTGCCGCTTACAATGCGCGCGCGGCCGAGCCGAGAATCTGATCAAGCTGCATATGACGCAGCTCGCCTCCGACCGCACCAGCTGCCGTTCGGCGCTCGCCAACCAGGTCCGTCTCGCGCTCCATACGGCCGCTTATTGGCTGATGCTGACCGTGCGCGAGGCGATTCCCAAAGTCCGGGAATTGGCCGCTGCCGAGTTCGCGACGCTGCGTCTTCGTCTCTTGAAAATCGCTGCCCGTGTGGTCGAGACCACGAGCCGCATTCGCCTTGCGTTTGCCGCGGCATGTCCCGAGCCGACCTGATCCGCCGTTTGCCAGGCGCGCTGCTGCCGCTCGGTCCTTGACCGGCGGGGCGTCCGCCCCCCGTTCACCCACCCCATCCCTCAAGCGCGTTGCAAAGTACGGGTCGTCAGGCGGTGAAAAGCCGAAGGCAATCCTGTGCGCCTCGCCAGACAAGATGTGCGGCCGCATCAATCGGGCCCAAAAGCCGCCCTCTGACGAATAGGCCGGGCTAGCAGTTGACGGTGCTCAGACCGTGTAGCGGCACACGGTATATGCATGTATATGCATGTATATGTAAAGAAATGCGACAGATGCGTTAATAGAATTGCAGAATCCTACATGTCGAACGCGATGCTCAAATCCAGCTGCGCCTCCCCGAATTTACCGCCCCCCAACGCCTTTCCCGAAGACCCCGGGTCGCTGGCTGCCAAAGAGGTCGCGCGACTGAGCATTCTTGACGGCATGCGGGGAATTGCTGCCATCTGTGTCGCCGTTTTACATTTTTATGAACCCTTTCAGTTCGGTCCTCAGAACCGGATTCCTCACGGTTATCTCGCTGTAGATTTTTTCTTTTGCTTGTCAGGGTATGTAATGGCATTTGCCTACGACCCTTCTCGCGTAGAATTGTCACCCACAGAACTTATTAAAAGGCGTCTGATACGACTGCATCCGCTCGTCGTAATTGGCTCCTTGTTGGGCTTCGTTGTGGTTGTAATCGGACGATTCTATGCGCCTATGGCTGCCGCGTTATTCAATTTTAGTGTCACGGAGTTTTTTATTCTCCTCACCTGCAGCGTACTTCTGTTGCCGCACTTATTTGTCCACGATCCCAGCTTTCCTATTTTTCCTTTTGTCGCTCCCGCCTGGTCATTGCTTTGCGAGTATGTGGCGAGCCTAACGTTTGCTCTTTGTCTGCGCCAACTATCGCTTCGATGGTTGCTAGCGATGCTCGCCTTCGCCGCGGTTGCAACGGCATACACGTGCTACGATTTCGGAAGCCTAAACGGCGGTTTCGACCGCAGAACCTTCTGGATTGGCTTTGTACGGGTAGGTTTTTCATTTATCGCGGGCGTTGTTGCTTGCCGTATTGGCAGGCAACCGCTGTTGCCAGGGGCAGCATATTACCTTCCGCTTATCATGCTTGCGACCTTTTTTTGGCCCTTCCTTTGGAAGCCCTACGATTTCCTGATCGTCACAATCGTATATCCGCTCCTTGTTTGGCTGGGCGCTAATGCAATCGGGAGTCCGTCGATCAACCGTTTTAGCGAGTTTATCGGAGATCTTTCATATCCGCTTTATATGACCCACTACGTTCCACTCATGCTATTGTTCGGCGGAACTTCGGCAGGTTGGGTTGCGCAGATCCATGCAGCGCTAGCGGTACCAAGCATGACTCTAGTTGCAATCGCTTTTAGCTTTCTTGTTAAGCGATATATCGACGAACCGATCCGTGCCACTTTGCGTCACAGATCATTTGAGCACCTCAAAGGCTAATGCAGGCACTGCCGCAGGTATGCACGGATGTGCTTATCCTGTTCTGCTCTCAGAAGCGCTTTCGCCCCCTCTGGCCTTCCAGCTTCAGGGTAATTAGCTAGGTATGAGATGTGGGTAATTGAAAGAGCTAACTCAGGCAGACCACATGTTTCCCATTCACAATATCTTCCCGAAAGAGATGGCGATAATCGGCCGCACCCTGCTGAATTACGGCGAGCTTGAACTCGACCTGATGAATTGCATCCAGGTCGTCCGCCAATACGACATGAACTCCATCTTGAAGGCGTTTCAGGATTCGGGGAGAGAAGAGCCGCATTCAGATCGCGGACGCTCTGGGCCGCGTACCCGAGCAGACACACATGCGACCTAGACGGGACGTCAGCGTCTCAGTCGCATTCCCGCGAGCGCTCCGGCAAAAAGTACATTCAACTGGTGCCCGTGCAAATGCAGCCTACGCAGCGATCTTGTCTTCCTTGTCTGCGCCGCGCATGACGATCCTCAGGGCGTCGTTGGGCAGCGGGCGCTGCAGCGCCTTTGCCTCATCCCAGGGAGTGTGCATCCAGATGTCGCGCTCCTCCTCGGTGGTCAGGATCACGGGCATTGCTTTCGGATGGATCGGCTCGACGACCGCATTGGGTGACGTCGTCAGGAAGCCGTAGACAAGGTGGGGCCGGGGATCGGCTTCGACTTGGTGCCGCGGTCGCCTCTGAACTCGGTCCAGATGCCGCCGAAGCAGAACAGCGGCCGGCTCTCCTCGAGCGCGAACCAAACCACATCTTTCTTCTTCGTCTCGGGATTTGGCGGTACTGTCCAGAATCTTTCGCACTTTTGATCAGGCGACGGCTCCGGTTTCAGAGAGTTGTGGCTGATAGAGCGGTCGCATGTTCATGTAGCATTTGGTCGACCACGCCGTTCCGGCAATGTGCCGCAGCCGGGCCGCCGCCAAATTGAGACAGGATTGACCGTCGGGGAAGGCGCCGACGACACGGGTTCGTCGCCGGATCTCCTTCATGATGCGCTCGAGCGGATTGTTCGTTCGAATCTTCCGCCAATGGATGTCAGGAAAGGCATAGTAGGCGAGCGTCTCGTGAACCGCCTGCTCGACGAGATCAGCAGCTTTGGCCATACGGCTTGCCCGCAGATCCGCGATGACGGTCCTGGCTTTCTCGTCGGCCGCGGCGCGGCTCTCCTGGGCATGAATGGCCTTGAGCATGTGGCTCACCTCGTGGACCCGGGTCGACGGCACGTGGCTGAAGACATTGCGATAAAAATGCACCATGCAGCGTTGATAGCGGGCCTCCGGCAGATAATCCGCAACGCTTTCGACAAGACCTCGGCACGCATCGGAAACCACCAACTGCACGCCCCTGAGACCGCGATCGACGAGATGCCGCAGAAACGAGGACCAGCCGGATTTGTCCTCCTTGGCGCCCTCACAGATGCCGAGGATCTCCCGGAACCCCTCAGCATTGACCGCCGAGGCCACTAGCAGCGACACGTTGCGAACCTCACCAGCCCAGCTGCGCTTCATCACGATGCCGTCGAGGTAGAGATACGGATGCTCGCCTTCGATCCTGCGATTCCGCCGCGCCTCGATCTTGGTATAGATCTTCTTGTTCAGGTTCGACACTGTGCTCGGGCTGACCCGGGTGCCCCACAGCGCCTCCGTGATGTCTTCGACCCGCCGAACCGAAATCCCGGCCAGATACATCTCGATCAGCGCCTCCTCGACCGAGCTCTCCCGCCTCCAGTAGCGCTCGATAATCGCCGTCTCGAAGGTTTGCCGACGTAGCTTCGGAACCTTCAGATTGACGTCGCCCGCCTTGGTCTGCAGCGTTCGCTCGTAGCTGCCTGCCCGCGTGTCCTGCCGGGCCGGGCTGCGCTCATAACGCCCAGCACCGCACAGCTGGTCCGCTTCGGCCTCCAGCATGGCGTTCAGTGTCTCTTCCACCGTCCCGCGGACCATCTCGCCCAGGTGATCTCGAATCCGGGCCTCATCAATTTGGATCACCTGACCCATGGCATTCCCATCGTTCATTCAAAGCTCCTTCATTCTAGAGGAAGCCGTCAATCCTGAAAGTGCGAAAGACTCTGTACGTTACCGAATGCAAAGCAGTTTTGAGATGGCGTGCAATCTTTTGACAAACATTTACGGGGCAATGCAATGAGTTCGAAAAACATCAGAATTTCATCGACATCGGTGACCAGACAGGAATGGCGTGCTGTCGACGCAGTCGTTAACACCAAGGGCAGAGATGCAACATCGTTTCATGCCGAACCGAGTGCCGCAGTAGTTACCGAACGCAGATTAGCAAGTCTGGGGCCTTCACAAAAATTACCGTCTCAATCGAGCCGGCCAATGTGTCGACGCGACAAGCGATCCGCCGGCTGAATGATGAACTGGAGGGGCGAGTCTCACCTTCGGATACGTTCGCATCCAAAACTGCATCCTGATCCGCGCTCATGCTTGGCCCATGCACTTTGCATATGAGACAACGGCGTTCTCGAGCACGGAGTTGATGCAAGGGGACGTTCTGCGAAGGACGCTAGAGCTGGATGCTCTACTGGAGGCAGTTCATCCTCATTTTTTCCACCATCCGAAGAACTTATTCTTCATCGTGCTAACGCAAAGTTGCGACCTAGTACCTCGCGGGCCAGCGGGCGGATGCAAGGCACCGTACATTGCCATTGCACCGGTGCGCAGTCTCGAATTGGTCGTAGAACGACAGGTCGGTCAATTCCAGGCTCCTGCTGTGAAATCCGATCTCCCTATCGTTGGACTTCGGGCGAGAAATAAGATCTCGGAGTTTATGGGCCGGCTTTTGAATTACAACGAGCCTGGCTATTTCTTTCTGGATTCCGAGGGCACAGATCTCAGGTAGACTGCATAGCGTTTCTCAAACTTTCCATCGCTGTGAAGGCCGATCTCCACCTAGCAACCTGCGTTGCGGCGAAGATCTTGCAATTGACAGACACGTTTCAGGCAAAACTTGGTTGGCTAGGGTCTGTACCTAAATAGCGCCACGTGATTCTCTTGCCTACGTGTTGATTCGGGGGCGAGAGAATGCGCGCTGGTTTGTTTTGGCTGAACGACAGGCAATGGGCGCGTATCGAACCGCATCTGCCGAGGGGACTGACGGGGCCGGATCGGGACGACGACCGACGCATCGTCAGCGGCATCATTCACATGCTGCAATCGGGTGCACGATGGCGTGATTGTCCACGTGAATACGGCCCTTACACGACGATCTACAATCGCTTCAATCGCTGGGCCAAGCGAGGACGATGGTGCGCAATCTTCGAAGCGCTGGCCAAGCCTGGCGAAGACGGCGTCGTACTGTCGCTCGACTCGACCTCGATTAAAGCTCACCGGTGTGCCTCCGGCGGAAAAGGGGGGAGCACAATCAAGCAATCGGCCGCTCGCGCGGAGGCCGCACGACAAAAATCCATGCGCTGAGCGATCCGCTCTGCCGGCCGGTCGTCCTGCATCTGACTCCAGGCCAGGATGCCGATATCGCTGCGGCTCCCGATGTCCTGGCGCTCGCGCCACCCATGAGCGTGCTCCTCGCCGACAAAGGGTATGATGGCGACAAGCTTCGCGGCGAAATCATTCGTCGTGGCGCCAAGCCCGTAATCCCCAATAAATCTAACCGTGTCGTCATCCATCGCTTCAACAAACGCGCCTACAAAGGACGAAATGTCATCGAACGCTGCTTTTGCAGGCTCAAGGACTTCCGGCGCATCGCCACGCGATATGACAAGCTCGCCCGTAATTTTTTGGCCGCTGTTCATCTCGCCGCTCTCGTCGCATATTGGCTCAATTGAGTCTGGACCCTAGTTGGCCAAATGTATTCGCCCGTCGGAACGCAGGATATGGATGCTGACAAAGCGACAAAAAATTGCGGACTCTCAGAAGAGCGTTGCTCTGTGGTTCGATGACTCAAAAATCAAAGCGGTTGAATCAAGGTTCGCCGAACTCCGTCAGTTGGATCCCAATAAGAGTATGTCAGAGGCTGAAATTGCGGCGATGATCCGCGCCGTCCCATCCGTCCGAAAAGAGGTGATGACCCGAGCGACGGAAATCATCAAAGATACGCTTGGCGAGAACCAACAGGGAGCGGCTCGACGCTTAAGTTCAAGATTAGCGAGCGACGCTGCGCTAAAGAAGCTTTTGCGGTAGATGTCACATGTCGCGGTGACGTGACAGTCGAGCGAGCAACCAGTAGCTGGATTTCGCCGCGCAGGGCATGATCACGATCACGGATTGGTCACCTCACGCTTCGTTCGGCTCCTAGGACGCAAAGCGTCTGTGGACCCATCACGACTACTGACTTCGTAAAGTCACATAGGCGACCGACCTAGAATACTGAACCTTGTGCGCTGGTGCTGATGGCGATGACATCGCCACGGCGGCAGATCTTCGCGACGGCGGCGATGTCGCCGTCCGAAGCTCCACCCTGAAAGAGTATTTGCGCAGAAGATCGACAATAGGCCGACGGCTCAGGAGCGGCTTTGGGCGCGGCCGGAGCAGGCGCCTGACCATAAGCCGAACCCACGAGGGCCATGCAAAGCGCCGCAGGCCAATGTCTCAGCATGATCTCCGTACCTACTTCTTCGTGCCGTAGGGGCTTTGGTTCGTCGGAGCCAGTGAGATTCCTTCCTCAGATGCTTTGTTGTAGATCGCGTTTTCGGTTCGGCCCAACTTCAGGCCGATCACTCGCGTCGGTGTGTTGCCCTTCACAAGTTGTTTGAGTTGGCTCACTTCGCCTGACGTCGACTGCTTGCCGCTATTCCGGGTCGACTTCGCCATTGCGCGCTTCCTCTTATTGGTGGGTGCCGTAACGGTTCCCGGTGTTTGAATTCACATAGGTCCCGCCGCGGTGCAACGATCCCGAGCCGCCTGAAAAGCTGCCGCCGTGGCTTGAGGTGTGGTGTCCGCCGCCATAGCTGACACGGCCCCCGTGACCTCCTCCGCGAGCATCGGCCGGTCCAATTATTCCGATTGCCAAAAAAAGCCCGGCAACGAGCGTTGCTGCCCTCATATTGTTCCCCCTCAAAAACGTCTCTTGTAAATTCGCTCCTCTATCCAACTGCAACCGATGCGGGAGCGCAAGCCGTAGTGCACCGATGACACTTTCTCCACTGGTGTGTGGATGTGAGACTTTGGACCTAGGGAAAAATACGGGTAAGGGGCGACCTTAAAGGTGCAGACCGATGATAAACCGGATGGCAAAGAAGGCGCCCCCGGCGACCACGGCAGTGGCGCTAATCGCGAACACTACTCTCCAACCCTCGTCCATTGTGCCTCGCGATAAAACGACCCCCGCGGGGGCAACGCGGAGGCCGCTGTTGGGGCGCTCCAAGGCAGGGGGTCCTGAAGCGATACGGCAACGTGCACGCGGTCGGAGGGGTTCCTATGAAGGGCAGATCCTCAAAACGCGGTGGATTTCCGCATCAGCTTCAGGAATATCTCGATGAGGTCTCACTGCGAGGAGCGAACATCTCCGCCGCCGAGTTGGGCCACCACCCAATCCGCAAAAGCTCGTACCGACGATCTTTGTCGGCTTGCGCGCGGGTAGATCAAGCGGTGACCGACGTAGCGGATATCGTTGGCGCGTCCGGCCAATGGAGCGACCAAGCGCCCGCACGCCAGTTCGCGTTCGGCCAGAAGCGTTGATTCCAAGGCCACGCCCAATCCCTCTGCAGCCGTCGCGATCGCAAGAAAGCTTCGGTCGAATCTCATGCCGTGAAGCGCAGGTGCTTCTAACCCATTCGCGGTGAACCATTGATGCCACTGCACCCGCTTCACGTCGGAGCGGATGAGCGTCTGATCGAGGAGATCGGCAGGCTTCCTGATCGATTTTGCGAGCGAGGGCGAGCAGAGCGGCGTGACCGTCTCCTCCGGCAGAGGGACAATTTCGACGCCCTCCGCGCGTGGCGGACCGTAGACGATGTCGATATCGAAATCATCGTTGCTGAAGCGCGCATAGTCCGTGCTTGCAGCCAGCCGAACCTCGAGCTTCGGGTAAGCAGCGAGAAACTGTGCAAGCCGTGGTGCCAGCCATTGCGCAGCAAAGCTGGGCGCGGAATGGACGCGCACCAATTGTGGTCCGCGCGCGGCAACTTCCTCTAGGCCACGGCGGAGCTGATCGAATGCCGCTCCCGTGTGACGCATCAGGTTCTCGCCGGCCGGCGTAAGTCGCACGGATCGTGCGCTGCGCTCGAACAAAGCGGTCCGAAGGGTGCCCTCCAGCTTGCGGATGGCATGACTAACGGCACTCGGTGTCAGGTGAAGCTCATTCGCCGCATCGCGAAACGATCCGGTGCGGGCAGCCGCTTCAAAGGCACGAATTGCCGATATGGGGATATTCGACAGCATCCCATAAGTGAACCAGATTCATCGATCCGTGACAACTGCGCGTTTGTCCGTTGGCGGTCGGCGGGTCATTCCTAAGCGCCAAGGAAGAACAATTTGCGGGAGGAACTGATGCTGCTCAGCGGTAAGACGGCCATCATTTCGGGCGCGGCCTCGCCGCGCGGGATCGGGCTTGCCACCGCCCGGCGGTTCGCCGCCGAGGGCGCTCGGGTCGCCATTCTGGATATTGACGCCGGCGCTGCGACGGATGCTGCGGCATCGCTCGGAAATTCCCATATCGGACTAGGGTGCGACGTCGCCGACAAATCGTCCTGCGAACAGGCGGTCGCCCGCGTGATCGAATCCTTTGGCGGCACCGATGTTTTGATCAACAATGCCGGCATCACCCAGCCGGTGAAGTTCCTGGAGATCTCGGCAGCCGATTGGGATCGCATTCAGGACGTCAATCTCAAGGGCATCCTGTTTCTCTCCCAGGCGGTGATCCCGCATATGCGCGGACGGAAAGCCGGATCGATTGCATGCATGTCGTCGGTCTCGGCCCAGCGCGGTGGTGGAATTTTTGGCGGCCCGCACTATTCGGCCGCGAAGGCCGGCGTACTTGGTCTCGCCAAGGCGATGGCCCGAGAGTTCGGCCCGGACGGCATTCGCGTCAATTGCGTCACGCCCGGCCTGATCGGCACCGATATCACCGCGGGCAAGCTGACCGACGAGATGAGGGCGAAGATCCTGGAAGGCATTCCGCTCAATCGTCTCGGTACGGCCGAAGACGTCGCCGGTATCTACACCTTCCTGGCCTCGGATCTCTCCGCCTACGTAACCGGCGCCGTGATCGACGTGAACGGCGGCATGCTCATCCACTGAGCCAGCGAGACAAGGGTCAGATCGATGGAAACCTCGACCAACGCGCTTACGAACACGCCCAAGCTGACGGACCGCGCCCACAATATTCGCCGCAATGCCCTGCGCATGGGCGAAGTTCAGGGCCAAGGCTATATCGCACAGGCGCTCGACATCTCTGACGTTCTCGCCGTCGCCTATTTCCATGCGATGCGCTACAGACCCGAAGATCCGTCCTGGGAGGAGCGAGACCGCTTTCTGCTCTCCAACGGGCATTATGCCATCGCGCTCTACGCGGCCTTGATCGAGGCGGGGATCGTCCCCGAGGAAGAACTCGAAACCTATGGCAGCGACGAGAGCCGCCTGCCGATGTCGGGCATGGCCTCCTACACACCGGGAATGGAAATGTCGGGCGGCTCGCTCGGGCTCGGACTCAGCATCGCCGTCGGCATGGGCCTGGGACTCAAACGCAAGAAATCCGGAGCGCGGGTATACACCTTATTTTCCGATGGCGAGCTTGACGAAGGCTCGGTCTGGGAGGCGATCCAGTCGGCAGGCCACTACAAGCTCGACAATCTGATCGGCATCGTCGACGTCAACAATCAGCAGGCGGACGGTCCTTCCACGCAGGTCATGGCGTTCGAGCCGCTGGTCGAGAAGCTTCAGGCCTTCGGCTGGTTCGTGCAGCGCGTCAACGGCAACGATCTCAATGCCGTGGTCGCCGCCTTCGACGCGGCCAAGTCCCATCCCGAACTCAAGCCGCGGATCATCGTCGCCGACACGCTGATGGGGAAGGGTGTTCCCTTCCTCGAGCAGCGCGAGAAGAGCCATTTCATCCGCGTCGAGCCGCACGAATGGCAGCTCGCGCTTGCCGCGCTGGAAGCCGGGAGGCAGGCATGAAGACCGTCAGATCAGCACCGCAGCCGGGCAAGCCGCGCCTGACCACCTCAGCGATGATCGCATCGATCGCAGCCGAGGGGCAGAAGACCAGACCGGGGCCGTTCGGACACGCGCTCGTCGAACTCGCGCGCCACCGCCCTGAGGTGGTCGGCATGACGGCCGATCTCGGCAAATACACCGACATGTACATCTTCGCAAAGGAGTTCCCGGACCGCTATTACCAGATGGGCATGGCCGAGCAGCTTCTGTTCGGCGCCGCCTCCGGCCTCGCTGCCGAAGGCTTCATGCCTTTCGCGACCACTTACGCGGTGTTCGCGTCTCGGCGGGCTTACGATTTCATTCACCAGACGATTGCGGAGGAAGACCGCAACGTGAAGATCGTTTGTGCTTTGCCCGGCCTGACCTCGGGCTACGGCCCGAGTCACCAGGCCGCAGAGGATCTCGCGCTATTTCGTGCCATGCCAAATATGACGGTCATCGATCCCTGCGATGCCCACGAGATCGAGCAGTTGGTGCCTGCCATCGCGGCGCATCAGGGGCCAGTCTACACCCGCCTGCTGCGCGGCCAGGTGCCGGTCGTTCTGGACGAGTACGACTACAAATTCGAGCTCGGCAAGGCCAAGCTGATCCGCGACGGGAAGGACGCCCTGGTCATCTCATCCGGCATCATGACCATGCGCGCGCTCGAAGCCGTACAGACCTTGAAAGACGACAGCATCGATATTGCGGTGCTGCATGTTCCAACCATCAAGCCGCTCGATACCGAGACGATCTTGCGTGAAGCCGGCAAGTCGGGCCGCCTGGTCGTCGTTGCCGAAAACCACACAACGATTGGCGGTCTCGGCGAGGCGGCTGCCGCGCTTCTGATGCGTTCCGGCGTCCATCCGCCCTTCCGCCAGATCGCATTGCCGGACGAGTTTCTTGACGCCGGCGCACTTCCGACCCTGCACGACCGCTACGGGATTTCCACCGCAGAGGTCGCACGGCAGATCAAGCGGTGGCTTTAGTGTACCGGCGCTAAGCGCCAACTTAGCCAAGCCCAGGTGAGGAGCTACGCCCGTCGCATGTTGCGGCGGCGAGTGATTGCTCCTGCCCAAATGCCGGTGGTCGAGAGCCGGCAAGCGAAGAACCCGGAAAGCTGCACGTCAGCCTGCGCTGATGCAACGGGCAGCAACGTCAATGAAGGACCAGGAGGAAAACATGACTGCATCGAAGCCCGGAAGCATCAGTCGCCGTTCGCTGTTGATGGCCGCCACCACCGTTCCTCTCTGCGGGATTCTCACCCGCCCGGCGTCTGCCGCCGAGTTCGTCTACAAGTTCGCGACCGGACAGGACCCAACGCATCCGGTGAATATCCGGGCGCAAGAGGCGATCGACCGTATCCGCGAAGCGACGAGCGGTCGGCTGGAGATCAGGCTATTTCCGGCCAACCAGCTCGGCTCCGACACCGAGCTTTTGACCCAAGTTCGCAGCGGCGGCGTCGAGTTCTTCAACCAATCGTCCTCGATTCTTGCCACCCTCGTACCTAGCGCAGGCATTGTGAACACCGGCTTCGCATTCGCCGACTACGACAGCGTATGGAAGGCGATGGACGGCGACCTCGGCACTTACATCCGGGCGCAAATCGCCAAGACGCCAATCATGGCGGTTTCGAAGGCCTGGGACAACGGCTTTCGTCAGGTGACCTCGTCGGGCCGCGAGGTCCGGACGCCGGATGATCTGAAGAATTTCCAGATCCGCGTTCCGCCCGCGCCGCTGCTCACCTCGCTCTTCAAGGCGCTCGGCGCCGGGCCGACGCCGATCAACTTCAACGAGGTCTATTCCGCGTTGCAGACCAAGGTCGTCGACGGCCAGGAGAATCCGTTGCCGATCATCGCGACCGCGCGTCTTTACGAAGTGCAGAGCACGTGTAGCCTCACCGGGCACGTCTGGGATGGCTACTGGATTCTGGGCAACAAGCGCGCCTTCGAGCGCCTGCCCAAGGATGTGCAGGAGATCGTGACGCGCGAGCTCGATCGCTCCGCGGTCGATCAGCGGGCAGACATCGCAAAGCTCAGCCAGTCCCTGCGCGCCGATCTGTCGACCAAAGGTCTCAAGTTCATCGACGTCGATCGTGCCGCTTTCCGCCAGGCGCTGTCTAAGACCAGCTTTTACGCCGACTGGAAGGGCAAGTTTGGCGAGGAGGCATGGTCTCACCTTGAAAAAGCCGCGGGCCAGCTATCATGACCAGCGTGAGCCATACGCCGCATGTGGATACCGGGCTCGCGGCCGGCAGATCTCAAGCGAATTCGCGCCGATGGGTGGTGACAGCGAACATGGTGCTTGGCCACGCTGTCGCAGTCCCGGCGGCCTTGCTCGTGCTGGCGGAGATCGTGGTGCTGTCCGCGGGCATCGTGGGCAGATACGTATTCCGCTCGCCGATCGTCTGGTCCGACGAGCTTGCCGGCATTCTCTTCCTCTGGCTCGCCATGCTCGGGTCTGTGATTGCGTTCCAGCGCGGCGAGCACATGCGGATGACCGCCATCGTCGGCGTGCTCAGTGCGGAGCTCCGCGCGTTCCTGGATGTCATAGCGGCCGCGGCGTCGCTGGCATTTCTCGTGCTCGTCGTTTGGCCGGCCTATGAATTCGCCGCCGACGAGGCCTTCGTCACCACTCCGGCGCTCGAGATCGTCAACACCTGGCGTGCGGCAGCGCTGCCGATCGGCATCGGGCTGATGCTGATCGCAGCCGTCCTCCGGCTCATCCGCATCGCGAGCCTGCGCAGCTTGCTGGCCTCCCTGGCGATCGTCGCAGGCATCATCGGAACGTTCATTCTGCTGGCGCCGGTCTTGAAGGCACTTGGCAATCTGAATCTTCTGATCTTCTTCGTTTTCGTGGTCGGCGCGATGGTCTTTGCGGCCGTGCCGATCGCGTTTGCATTTGGCCTCGCCACGGTCGGCTATCTCGCCCTGACAACCAGCACGCCCGACGTCGTGATGATCGGACGAATGGACGAGGGCATGAGCCACTTGATCCTGCTTGCCGTGCCTCTCTTCGTCTTTCTCGGCCTTCTGATCGAGATGACGGGCATGGCGCGCGCCATGGTCAGCTTCCTGGCAAGCCTTTTGGGCCACGTGCGTGGCGGACTGCACTACGTGCTGGTCGGGGCGATGTATCTGGTCTCAGGCATCTCCGGCTCCAAGGCGGCGGACATGGCTGCGGTGGCTCCAGTGCTGTTTCCCGAGATGCGGCAGCGTGGGGCCAAGCCCGGCGATCTCGTTGCGCTCCTGGCCGCGACGGGGGCGCAGACCGAGACGATTCCCCCGTCACTCGTTCTGATCACGATCGGCTCGGTGACCGGTGTGTCGATCTCGGCGCTGTTCACCGGCGGGTTGCTTCCGGGCGTGGTGCTCGCTATCATGCTCGCGGCCGTGGTGTGGTGGCGATACCGCCGCGAGGACCTGTCTCACGTCAAACGGGCGACGGGGCGGCAGATTGGCCGCGCCTTTGTGATCGCGATACCGGCCATCGCGCTGCCATTCGTGATCCGGACCGCCGTCGTCGAAGGCGTTGCGACGGCAACGGAGGTCTCGACCATCGGGATCCTGTACTCGGCCTGTGCGGGACTCTTCATCTATCGCCAGTTCGACTGGCGCCGCATCTATCCGATGCTGGTCGAGACGGCTTCGCTGTCGGGGGCGATCCTGCTCATCATCGGCGCGGCGACGGGCATGGCCTGGGCGCTGACCCAGTCGGGATTTTCTGCCTCTCTTGCAAAGTTCATGACCAGCCTTCCCGGCGGAGTACCTGTCTTCCTTGCCGTGACGATCGTGACCTTCGTGATCCTGGGCAGCGTTCTGGAAGGGATCCCGGCCATCGTCTTGTTCGGCCCGCTCCTGTTCCCGATCGCGCGGCAGGTCGGGGTGCACGATGTCCACTACGCGATGGTGGTCGTTCTCGCGATGGGCATCGGCCTGTTCGCGCCACCGTTCGGCGTCGGCTACTACGCGGCTTGCGCCATCAGCCGCATCAACCCGGACGAGGGCATGAAGCCGATCGTGGGCTACATGATCGCGCTTTTGATCGGCACGCTGATCGTCGCGGCCGTGCCCTGGCTATCGATCGGCTTCCTTTGACGCATCTGCGGGACGCCTTGCGGGACAAAACCGCGAGGCACCTCGTCAGGCGAACTTCGGCAGATGCAGCGGCAGGCCCTCGCAGGGCATATCGATCTCTTCGACTTGCCCCTTGCCGACTTCAGTCACGCGTAGCTTCTTGCCCTCGAGCGTGAAGGCACAATTCGTCGGCTGCGGCCCATCCAGGATCAGCCGGTCGACGACTTCACCCCGTCGGTCCAGCACCCTGACGTTCTTCTGGTTGTAGACCGTGCAATAGAGGCGGCCATCCGTGCCGAAGGCCATCCCGTCCGGACCTTTGAAATCGGGATTGGCATTCGGTTGCAGGACGTTGCCGAAGACCTCGCGTCTAGGCGAGGCTTCGCCGAGCACGTCATATCGGTAGATCTCGCCGGTGAAGGACGCGTTGGCATAGAGGTGATTGTCGGAGCCGAAAGCAATGCCGTTGGTGAAGCGGATCTTCCGATCGAGCACGCGTAGCACCTTCATGGCCGCCGGATCGATCTCATACACACGGCCGTCCCAATCAAGGTCCATATAGCCGTCGACGAAGGCCTGGCCGTTGATGAAATCTTCGGCCGCCATGCCGGAGTCGGTCAGGTAGAGCAGTCCGTTCGGGCCGAAGCAAAGATCGTTCGGAAATAGAAAGCGGTCCGTACCTTCGCCCTGCATGCGCCGGATCTCGTTTCCGCCGTCGTCGATGCAGATCAGCGCCCGGAGGCCTGCTTCCGCGATCCAGATCCGGCCGTGGCCATCAGTCGTCAACCCGTTCGGACGCCCGCCAGTCGTCCGGATCACCCTGCGATTGCCGCGAGAGTCAAGCCGTGTGATGCAAAGGGTCGACGCGGACATTTCGGTCACATACATCGATCCATCGGGCAGGCACACCGGCCCCTCCGGAGCTCCAATTCCGGTGGCAAACAGTCTCGACGCCATTTTTTCCTCCCGTTCTCCAGATTGCCGGCGCTCGTTACGAGATGACCAGGCCGCTGGCCGGATCGATCAGCACCACGCGATTGAGGTCGATGGCGAGGTTGATCCGCTCGCCATGGCTGCTGACGTCATGAGCCTGCAACTCCGCGACCGCATCGACGCCGCCGATCTTGATGGTGGTGAATGTACGGGTCCCCGTCGGCTGAATGAGGTCGACGACGGCCGAATAGGAGACCACCCCGTCGCGCGGAGGTCCGCCGCCAGCCCGGCTGAAGTGCTGGGGTCGAATGCCCACCAGAACTTCTTGGCCATCCGCACCTGTCCGCAATTTGGCTCTTGCATTCGGAAGCGTCAGCGCACCGCCGGACTGAAACACAACTGCGGCGCAGCCGCCGCTTGTCTTGAGGGTCGCCGGGACGAGGTTGATCGACGGAGACCCGAGGAAGCCGGCCACAAAGCCCGTACGAGGCTGCTCGAACAGTTCAAGCGGAGCCCCCTGCGGAAACACCTTCATCCTGAAGCCGTCGGAACGTGATCCATCCGCTTCGCTAATCATGGCGGAATGGCTGAAGGAAGCCGGCCTGCCGGATGGCGTCTTCAACGTGGTGCAGGGTGATAAGGAAGCCGTCGACGCGCTACTGCATCATCCGAACGTCTCGGCGGTCAGCTTCGTAGGGTCCACGCCCATTGCGCAGTACATCTATTCGACCGCCGCGAATACCGGAAAACGCTGTCAGGCTCTCGGCGGCGCCAAGAACCACATGATCGTGATGCCCGATGCCGACATGGATCAGGCGGTTGATGCACTGATGGGTGCCGCTTACGGCTCCGCCGGCGAACGCTGCATGGCGATTTCTGTTGCCGTACCGGTCGGCGAGGGGACCGCGGACAAGCTGATCTCAGCCTTGGAGCCGAAGGTTCGAGGCCTGAAGGTCGGGCCGGGTACCCATCCCGAGGCCGAGATGGGTCCTATTGTCACGAAGCAGCATCTGGACAAGGTCCGAAGCTACATCGATGCGGGCGTTGCGGACGGCGCGAAGTTGCTCGTCGACGGACGCAAATTCAAAATGCAGGGCTACGAAGACGGCTTCTTCCTGGGCGGGACTTTGTTCGATCACGTCAAGCCGAGCATGAAGATCTACAAGGAGGAGATCTTCGGGCCAGTGCTCTCGGTCGTGCGAGCACCGGATTATGCGACGGCCGCGCGGCTGATCAATGAGCACGAGTTCGGCAACGGGACATCGATCTTCACACGTGACGGCGATGCTGCTCGTGAATTTGCTCACCAGATCAAGGTCGGCATGGTCGGCATCAACGTTCCGATTCCGGTGCCGATGGCCTTCCACTCATTCGGTGGATGGAAAGCGTCGATCTTCGGCGATCATCACATGCATGGACCGGAAGGCGTCCGCTTCAACACGCGAATGAAGACAGTGACAAGCCGCTGGCCAACCGGAATACGGGCCGGTGCCGAATTCGTCATGCCGACCATGTCATGACGGCTGCCGGATACTGCTTTTGTCTGTTCTCCCAGACTGCGAGGGCCATCGGCCCTCGTTCTTTTCATAGGTCATTCTAACGGCCTCTGTCTTAGAGAAATGCTCGAGCATGCCGCAGACAGTTGTGTTCGGCCGTAGCTCGAATGGCGGGTTTTGGCGCCCAAGAAACTTAAAAATGCTTTATCTTTCATTTGGGATTGACTGACACTCTCTCCGTCATTGGCGCGATTTTGTACGCCTCCGCATTTCGACTGAGGTCGACCGCGGGCGCCGAAAAAGTTGGGGTGCGGCCACGCATACTCGGGCCACAGCGACATACGCCTTGCGGCGGCCGATCTTGTCCGAAAGACTGACGAACACGACATACAGAGGCACGGTGATGATAGTGGCGCCGATAAGCATGTAGTTCGCCGTCAGATTCTCGACGCGGAGCACTTTGGCCAACAAGAAGAGCGAATAGAATTGACCTGTGTACCGGATCACGGCCTGCGCTGGCGCGAATTCAATTCAGTATTGGTCAAGCCGGTCTAACATTTCGCGCACACGAAAAGCGAGTTTTGCCTGAGAGATCGGCTTCTCTAATAGCTCGACGCCCTCATCAAGGCGCCCTTGGTGGACCACGGCATTTCGCGAGTAACCTGTCATGTACAGGATCTTGATGCCTGGGCGGATCTGCTGTGCGCGCCGGCCCATCTCCCGTCCATTGATTCCCGGCATGACGACATCCGTCAGCACAAGATCAACCTTCGGCTCTTCCTGCAGAAGGATGGTCAAGGCAGCCTGGGCGCTGGATGCCACAACCACGCGATAATTTAAATCTCGCAGAAGCTCAGAAACATATGCACGCAGGTCCGTATCATCTTCGACGACGAGTATCGTCTCCAGTTTCTCACCTTCCGGGCGAAACTCGTCTGCATTACCCTCGGCGGGTCGAGCATCTCCATGGTAGCGGGGGAAATACATTCTGATGCTGGTACCTTGGCCGACTTCGCTGTAGATCTTCACGTGCCCACCCGACTGCTTTACGAAACCATAGACTTGGCTAAGTCCGAGGCCTGTCCCTTGCCCGAGCTCTTTCGTGGTAAAAAAAGGCTCGAAAGCATGATTGAGGACGTCCGCGGTCATCCCGGTCCCAGTGTCTGTTACGCAAACGATGACATAATGGCCCGGGGAGAGCTCAGGATTCACTCGGCAATAGTCCTCGTCAGCTAATACGTTCATAGCCTCGACCGTGAGTTTGCCGCCATCCGGCATCGCGTCGCGTGCGTTGATACCGAGATTGATAATGGCAGACTCGAGGTGGTTGGTATCAGCCTCGATCGACCAGAGACCCGCACTTCCGACGGTTTGAACTTCGATGCGTTCACCGAGGGTACGTTGCAGAAACTCCTGCAATCCATTCAGAAAAATATTCAGATTGATAGGCTGCGGATCCAGCGCTTGCCGACGGGAGAATGCGAGCAGGCGGCTAGTCAGTGCTGCGGCACGCTGCGCGCCCCGCTTGGCATTGGCGAGTGCCCGCTGAAGATTCGTGCTGTTAGTCAGGCCGCGGCTGTTCCGCTCCGCGGTCTCAAGGTTGCCAAGCACGATCATCAGGAGATTATTGAAGTCGTGCGCGATCCCGCCGCTGAGCTGGCCTACCGCTTCGAGCTTCTGAGAGGCGGCTAACTGCTGCTGAGTGCGCTGGAGTTCGTCCTGGGCCTGCTTTCGCTCGGTTACGTCACGCGTTACTTTTGCAAACCCAACCAATTCGCCGGCCTCGTCGGTGATGCGATCGATGACAACTGACGCCCAAAAGCGACTGCTGTCCTTTCGCACTCGCCAACCTTCAGCCTCGAAGCGTCCCAATTTGGCCGCTTCGGCGAGCGCCCGTTTCGGTACGCCAGTTTGAATATCTTCAGGCGTGTAGAAGCGACTGAAGTGCTGACCGATAATTTCATCCGGATCGTAGCCTTTGATGCGCTGTGCACCCGGATTCCAGGTGGTTATATTGCCGGCAGGATCCAGCTGAAAAATCGCATAATCGACAACAGCCTCGATCAATCGACGGTATCGTCGCTCGCTCTCCAGCAGATCGTTGTGGGCCTGCTGACGTTCTGTGATGTCGCGCGTGACCTTTGCAAAGCCGATCACCTGACCTTGCTCGTCGCGGATCGCATCCACGACGACTAACGCCCAAAAGCGGGTCCCGTCTTTGCGGACGCGCCACCCTTCGGAACTGAACCGGCCGGTCTCTGCCGCAATTTTCAACGCTGTTTGGGGAAGCTCTTTCGCGCGATCCTCGGGCGGATAAAACAATGAGAAGGACTTGCCGATGATCTCGTCCGCTGAGTAGCCCTTCAATCGCTCGGCACCGGAGTTCCAACTGCGCACGGTGCCATCTACATCGATCATGTAGATGGCGTAGTCCACGATGGAGTCGATGAGCAGTTGAAGCGGCCGCGCGTCGGCGACCCCGTCGAGCTTTGTTTGCAGTGTTTTCAACGGGTGGAGCGCTCCCAAACAGGTTCAACGTATTTGGATGCGGGATTGTTCCGTACACCGTGGCATTGTGCCCCTGTCGCCGTGGCCGGCCGAGCAATGCTTAAGACCACAGGATCGCAAGTGGTGAGTATCGCCGTCGAGGCTCCGGCTTGGCCGGGGAACCCTGCACGGGAGCAGAAGTTTCCATAAATCAAAGGCGGCTCCGCCTGCGGCGAAACGGGGGTTGATATGGATGAGGAAAAGCGGTTGCTCGACGGCTGTGAGCTCCCGAGGATTTCCACCGGAAATTTTGGTCTAGATGACATTCTCGGAGGCGGCTTTGATCCCGAGAGAATGCATCTGTTTGAAGGCCAACCCGGTTCAGGCAAGACAACCCTCGCTCTGGAATTTTTGCTGGAAGGAGTTCGCGTCGGCGAACCGACCCTCTACATCACGCTATCGGAGACTGAGCAAGAATTGCGTCTGGTCGCAAAGCGTCATGGGTGGTCGCTCAACGGCATTACAATCTTTGAATTGATCCCGCCTGAGACCACGCTGGATCCGAGCCAGGAACTCACGGTGCTGCATCCGGCCGAGATGGAGCTTAGCGAAACCACGCAGATGATCTTTGACCGGGTCGAGGCACTGGCGCCGGCGCGAATTGTACTCGATAGCCTGTCGGAGCTTCGCCTGCTGGCACAAAGCCCCCTTAGATACCGCCGTCAGATCCTCGCGTTGAAACACTTCTTTTCAGGTCGCAAGTCCACTGTGGTTTTGCTTGATGACCTT
Organism: Bradyrhizobium sp. USDA 327; assembly: GCF_041262065.1. NCBI lineage: Bacteria > Pseudomonadati > Pseudomonadota > Alphaproteobacteria > Hyphomicrobiales > Nitrobacteraceae > Bradyrhizobium > Bradyrhizobium sp. USDA 327. Next base: position 626,298 of record NZ_JBGCCW010000001.1, read on the forward strand.
TCATCACAGCAGAACGATCTGCAATTGCATTCGATCGCCCATGGCGTTGTGCTTCTTGAACAGTTGGCAATCGATTACGGCGCGCAGCGGCGACGCCTTCGTGTCGTGAAGATGCGTGGTATCGAATTCAAGGGGGGATTTCACGACTTCACCATCCGGCATGGTGGTCTCATGGTTTACCCCCGACTTGTCGCAGCAGAACATCATAAGGAATTCGACAGCGACGTCGTCTTGAGCGGCAATCCGGAACTGGACACTCTTCTGGGCGGTGGCCTTGAGCGCGGAACGAATGTGCTCCTCATCGGTGCAGCGGGCGTTGGAAAATCATCGCTGGCGCTTACCTATGCGATCGCAGCCGCAGCCCGAAACGAACGCTCCGTGATTTTTGCCTTCGACGAAGGACGCGGCACTGTGAGTGCGCGAGCGAAGACGTTGGGACTTCCACTTCAAGACGGGCTCGATAAAGGCTTGATCGATTTTCAGCAAATCGACCCTGCTGAAATGGCGCCAGGCGAGTTTGCCGACGCGGTGCGGAGCAGCGTAGAACGTGCTGACGCGCGGGTAGTGATAATCGACAGCCTCAATGGCTATCTCAATGCGATGCCGGATGAGCGCTTTTTGATTCTTCAGATGCACGAGCTGCTGAGCTATCTCAGTCATCGCGGCGCCCTGACCATCCTCGTGCTGGCTCAGCATGGCCTCGTCGGACCGATGGATACGCCGCTGGACATTAGTTATCTCGCCGATGGCGTGCTGATGCTGCGTTATTTCGAGTTTGATGGCAGCGTGCGGCGCGCACTGTCCGTCGTGAAAAAGCGAAGCGGCAATCACGAACATACGATCCGAGAATTCAAACTGAGCCACCAAGGCATCACCGTCGGACCCCCGCTAAAGGGTTTCAGTGGCATTTTCGGCGGTACGCCGGTGTACAAGGGGGAGGAGGCACCTTTGATGCCTCGGGACACCGATGGTCCGGCCTGAAACGCCAAAAGGCGTGGTTTTGGTCCTGATGCCCATTGGACGGGACGCGGCAACTGTTGCCAAGTTGATCGAAAGGGCAGGCTTACGTCCCGTGGTCTGCAACACGCTTCAGGAAGTGATAGAGAATCTCGAGTGGGTCATCGAAGTCGTGGTTGTGGCGGAGGAGGCGCTCTACGGCAATAATGCCCGCGTTCTGGAGGACTGGGTGGGCCGTCAGCCACCGTGGTCCGATCAACCCTTTGTCGTACTGACCAACCGCAATGAAGGTGGCAAGTTTGCCGCGTTCAGGCGGGAGTTGGTCATTCGCCTGCGTAACGTGGGCTTTCTCGAGCGCCCCTTGCAGGCCATCACGCTTCAGGCCACGGTACTTTCCGCAGAGCGCGCTCGAAGACGACAGTATCAAACTCGTGCGTACCTTGAGGCGCAGCGCGGCGCCTCTGCCGAACTGGAGCGTTTGGTTGCGGAGAGAACGGCTGACCTTGAGCGGGCGAACAGTCAACTCCGGGAAGAAATTGCGGGTCGCGAGCGGGCCCAGGCAGCGTTGCTGCAGGCACAGAAAATCGAGGCGTTGGGCCAACTTGTCGGCGGGGTCGCGCACGATTTCAATAACCTGCTTATGGCTGTCATCGGCAACCTCGACCTGCTTTCGAAAAAACTAGGTGAAGATGCTCGACTTCACAGGCTCCTGGATGGCGCCATGGAGGGCGCCCGCCGTGGCGCCACTCTAACACAAAGGCTACTCGCTTTTGCGCGCAAGCAGGAACTGAAGGCGCAAGCTACAGACGTCCGAAGTCTTGTGGAAGACATGATAGGCCTCATAGATCGTTCGGTGGGTCCGATGGTTCGGATCGAGCTTCACGCCGAAGACAATATGCCGGTCGTCGACGTCGACCCGAACCAGCTCGAAATGGCTCTGCTCAATCTCGCCGTGAATGCCCGGGACGCTATGATTACTGGCGGCGTCCTCACGATCGGGCTGTCCGAGCAAATTGTCGACATCGACGATCAGCTTGGTGTCCAACCAGGCCGATACGTGGTGCTCTCGGTGCGAGATACTGGAGAAGGAATGGACGCACAAACGCTGGCCCGGGCCGTAGAACCTTTCTTCTCAACGAAGGGAGTCGGCAAGGGCACGGGTTTGGGTTTGTCCATGGTGTTCGGCCTGGCGCAACAATCCGGAGGTGCCCTGCGGCTCGAAAGCACCCCCTCAAGCGGGACAACCGCCAGACTTTGGCTTCCCGTTGCCAGTGAAACGTCGCCGCCTTCCGGACGCGCGCCGAACATCGTTACCCAAGCCTCGGCGCCAGCGAAGATTCTTTTTGTAGACGACGATCTTCTGATCGCCGGCAGTACTGTCGATCTGCTGGAAGACCTGGGACATCAGGTGATTGAAGCGCATTCCGCCATTGAGGCGTTGCGGCTTCTTGAAAGTGGCTTAGCTGCTGATCTTTTAATAACCGACCACGCGATGCCAGGAATGACAGGAATCGAATTGGCCCGAGAAGTGCGCCGCCAATATCCTCGACTTCCGATCTTGCTTGCGACGGGGTTCGCTGAACTGGAAGGAAGCGAAGTGGTAGACGTCGCACGTCTCGCGAAACCTTACACGCAAGCTCAACTTGCGACGGAGATCGCGCACCTCCTGCCGAATGGAAGGGATGGCTTCTAATGCCGCTCAGCGGCAGCGTGCACCTGCCGGGTAGACGGATTTCGAGCCGTCCCTTCAGGTGGTTTGTGCGCGCGCCGTAGAAAAGCGGCGCTGCGGCCTTCCGCCGGGCGTCCCCCATTCGATGACGAGTGGGGGTAGTGCCTGAAACGCCGGGCCGTTATACGCGTTCGCTCAGGCCGCCTTGGACTCGATCTGGTGCACGTTGGCCTGCGCCGCGCCATTGATGGCGATGCGCAACGGCGGCGGCGTGAACTATGTTTTTTGGGGCCCGGCGCGCGGCGAAGTTCAGCTTGTGCTTCTGCTTCTCCCAACGGGCGTTGCTTACGAGCGCCCTCCAATGCGGCCCGCTCGGCCTCGATAGCCTAGTCGAACTAGCCCAGCGAGGCTTGATTGGTTCTTCAGCTTTCTCGCCCATGAGACCGGCTCGCTAGTCTGCGGGCGGGATCGGCGGGGCCGCGTTAAGAAGCTGCGATATCGCGGTTACGATCTGAGCAGGGGCAAAGGGCTTTGCAAGCAGTAGGCTGTTTGGGACGCCCTCGGACGCCCATTCCTCCGCGTGAGTGCCGGTCATGTAGATGATGGGCATCGTCGGATCGATCTCCCGGGCAGAGCGACCGACCTTCCATCCATCGAGCTTTCCCAGCAGGTTGATGTCGGTCACGACCGCCCGGAATTTGGATTCGTCGTCCTGCCTGCAAAAGAGTAATGGCTTCCTCGCCAGACGCCGTCAGGGTGGACGCAAAGCCGCCGTCTGAAAGAGCTTCTTCGACCATAGCCCGAATAAGCTGGTCGTCCTCGACGACCAGAATCTTAACCGCATCGGTCAAAGCCAATCTCCCCCTGGCTGCCTCGTCGCAGTCGCGCGGCAGGGTAAGACGTGGTGGAACAGTAAGTTCCATAATTGAGATCCTACTAGGGTATTTTCCAGCAAGGCCGCGCCAAGCACTAGACGCTAGGAAAGAGGTTAGGCGCGTAACTTATCATGCTACAAGCCGAAGGCGGGCCAGCCAGGGTTCGAAGGGACGAGTTCATGCCAACCCTCACGGGGACAGAATCCGTGACGTCTCCCGTCGCATCGACCGGGGCAACCAGACAGGAACTTCCGTACCGGTTGAGGCAACAGTCCTTGCTGGGCGAGTTCGGCCGAACCGCGCTGCAGACCCGCGACATCGGCCAGATACTCCAACGAGCGACGCAGCTCTGTGCCCAGGGTCTCGAAACACCTTTTGCCAAGGTCCTGGAGTACATGCCGGAGGAAAAACGGTTGCTGGTGAGCGCAGGCGTCGGATGGGCGCCGGAGACGATCGGCCAGATATCCCTGGGCGTCGATCTGGAGTCTCCCGCCGGCTACGCGTTCCATACCGGCCAAATCGTCATTTCCAACCACCTGCAGGAAGAAACCCGCTTTCGAACGCCGAAACTACTGTCGGAGCACGGCATCAAGCGCGCCATCAACGTTCTCATCGCGCGGGGCGGCGAAGGTCATCTACCGTTTGGTGTTCTGGAAGTCGACAGCGCTGACTCGGGTCAGTTCGATCTCGCGGATGCTGATTTCCTTGCCGGCTTTGCGGGCCTGCTCGGCATCGCCATTGAGCGGCAGCATGCCGACGCCGAGCTCCAAAAAGCCCTCGAGCACCAAGCCATGTTGACTCGAGAGATGAGCCACCGTGTCAAGAACAGCCTGGCGTCGGTGGTAGGCCTGCTCCGCGTCCAGTCCCGCAGCGCACAGTCCGAGGAAGTTCAAAACGCGCTCAAGGACGCCGCTTCCCGCATCACGACGATCGCCCAGGTTCACGACCACCTGTGGCGCAGCACCAGGATCGGGTTTGTCGATATTGCGGACTTCGCGGGCGAGCTTTGCAGGAAGCTGCAAGAAACGCTCGCCTACAAGATTGACTGTAAGTTCGACCACCTGATGATTCCGGCGGACAAGGCAATTCCGCTTGGCCTCCTGATCAATGAGCTTGTCACGAACGCGGCGAAGCACGCCTACTCCGACAAGTCCGGCGAAATCCAGGTGGCGGGCGCGGGGCGCGGAGCCGATTTGCATGTCGTGGTAGCGGATCAGGGCGTGGGACTGCCGGCGGATTTCGATATGGACCAGCCGCGAGCGAGCCTGGGCTTCAAGGTGATCAAGAGCCTGCTTGCCCAACTCAATGGACGCATCGCGGTCTCATCAAACGAGCCAAAGGGCACAACAATCCAACTTGATGTGCCGCTCGATTAGAGGAAGTTCCGTCCATCCTACATCCCGGACCTGTCATGGCTTCACGAACTGATAGGCGAAGCGATCGGTCTCGCCCTTGATCGAGGGATCGAACACCTTCATCGAGTGCGGATCGTCCTTGTTCGCGAGCATTGTGCTTTCCGCGTCCAGTACGAAGCCGGCCGCCTCCACCTCCTCGCAGTGAGATTCATGCACTCGTGGATGCCAACGGCCTGCCGGTCCGGCTGGCGCTGACGCCCGACGAGGCTCACGAGAATCGGCTTGCCAGAAAGCGACTATCTTGTCTGAAGCGCGGATCGATGCAGCTTTCTGACGTGGCTACGACGCCGACTGGATTAAGGAGCTCGCCACGAAGAACGGCGCATGGGCCAACGTCCCGCCAACCCGATCTGCTTCGCTCACCGTGCACCAAGATGGTGCACCATGTTTTGCCGGCGCCCCACTGACCCGACAGCAAGCCATGCCCCACCGCTGGCATCAGCCGTTTGATTAGCCATGCCTTGAGCGGCCGCGGATCTGCATCCCCGTGTGAATTGTGAATAAAGTGCGGCAACTTCGGATCCTGCCGCGACGCCTCATCGATTTCGTCGAGATCATCCTCAATATCGTCTTCGTCTGGATCTGGCGCCGGTGTCTCCGGTTTAGGCGAAATTGGCTTGAGTATCTCCCGCGGCGCGTTTCGACAATTTTCTCGGGCGCCTTCATGCCGTCGAGCAGCGGCAACGCCCTATCAGTGTACTTGCTGGCGCTCCTGGAGATCTCGCGGGAAGTCGACCCTCTGCGAAATAGCGGCCGGCAACCTACTCGTTGCGTTGCCACACGCACGCTCGATGTTTCAGCGAGCGCCGTTCTCGTTGCGAAAGGCAGCAATGAAATCGCAACGAATTGGGTGAAACGACCGTGAACAAAACGGGACGAGGACGATCACCACACCAAGAAAGATCAATAACTTAGAAGATGCTCACTGCGTTCGGGACGCCGTGGTCTTAAGCCATCAGATCGCAACTTGAACCGAATGTCGGTATCGGTGGTTGCGCCTCCGCAATTTGAACCTGCGAAAATCTTGCCCGACCAGGCCGAGAACTGCGCACCGCTATGCAACCGAGCTCGGCGAATTGCTTAGCTAGGTACCGTAGATACAGGCCCTATGAGAAAACTTTTCGGTCGTTCCGTCAGTACGGTTCAACCAGAAGCATTTCGTACCGAAGTCAGCAGTTCGGACGTTAAAGTGGGTAATTCCGCATCCCTTCTTGGCCTCGGCATCGGGATGGTGCTCCAGTGCCGCTCGTAGAATCACTGTGTCATTGGCGCCAACCCGATCGCCCACGTCGTACCGGTGAAGCATGTCATTCAAATAAGCAACGGCGTCACCTCTTTTGGCGAAGTGCAGTGGGCCGAGGTCGATCGGCTTCGCGGGCATGTGAAACCTCCATTCCAATCAAGCGGTAGAATTGCTGTCCACGTCGTCGAGCGGCAGAAGCCGATCGCGTAGCTCGCGGACGATGATGACCGGGAAATCCATGGCTTCGAGCTGACCTTCGCGTTCGGTGACCCACGCCACGCATTCCTCCTTACTGAGATCGGTCTTCTCGTACAAGGCAACCGCGCTCATGCGGGAGAGACCGAGTTCCATGAGTGAGAGGAGGGTCCTCGACGAAATACCAAACTCAAGTTGTGTGCCGATGTCCAAGCCGTGATCAATCAGGTCCTCACGGTTGATCTGGCGGAGATGCATGTGCAGGACATCCATGTAGGCGGACAGATACTTCGGCGCCTTGAATCGCGCGACTTGCTCGACCAGCTCCATCGTGTTGCGGATCTGCACCGGAAGGCTGTAGGTCCTACCGGTGGTACGGTGCCACTCGATGTTCCCGCGGATCATCTCGGCCAACCTCAAGGACTCGGGCGCCTATCTGCTCACCACATTCATGCGGCTCGGGTCCATTTCGGCGGCCAGTCTCTCGAAGCGCCACGATGCCGCGTCGATGGCATATTGCCGAAGTGGAACGCGACCCCGCGTTCAACGAGCGGTGCAAGGCGGAAGTTGGGGCGTACGCCCTTCCGGGCGAGGTCGGCGAGCTGTGCAAGCTCCGGATCGATTGAGCCAGGCTGAGGCAGGAGCTGGCTAACCAGATCGGCGACATCCTCCGACTCTCCGGCGCCGTTCGTGTAGACGAGCGTTCCGCCTCTCTGGCCCGCCGCTGCGGCGATGAAGGCGAGGCGCTTCCTAAGTCCCGCTGGCGTGCTTGCGAGCTGGAGCGTTCCGACTGGAAGTGTCGAACCCTGCTGTCGGACGGTCAGGTTCCAGAGCTTCGGCTTGCGTGGGGTTTGGTTCGCGACGATCAGGTTCTGGAGAACGGTGGGAGCGTCGCTGTCGACGGCGACAGTCTGCACACCGTCGGGCGCGTCCGTTAGCAATGCCTCCGGGTTCTGTGTCGCGGGGCTGATGAATACGACCTTCAGCTTCGAGTTCGCACGGCTAGCCCGCTCTACGGCGTCCTGCAAGATCACGCCGCGTTGGCTGTCCTCGATTTTGTGCGCCTCGTCCACGATAAGCAGGTCAATTGAGAACGCGTCGCCGAGCACGTTGGCGAGAAGGTGCAGCCGCTCCTGCGTGGAGACTAGAATTACTTGCGCGCCTCCAGCGCGCGCCGCTTCGTACTTGTCACGGAGGGGAAGGGACGACACCTCGATGCGCTTGGTCTTGCCGAGAAGACCTTGGAGAGTGGTCTCGATCTCCGAAACTAACACGCGGGTAGGGGCGAGGTAGACTGCGACCCGGGTGTCACCCGCGCTTAGTTGGTCGATCAACCACTGAAGGACGAGAAACGTCTTCCCGGAGGCAGTGGGGGCGGACGCCGAGAGCCAACTTCCTCCGCCCGCATTGGCCAGAAGCGTTGCTGAAAATCGTTCACCTGCAGCCAAGCGCCGCTCGATTCCACCAGGATGGAACGGTCCATCTCGCGCCGCTGGGATTCAAGGCGCAGCGCCACACCTAGCCGTCCGGTCGAGACCGGCCGTCAGTAGGTGGCGATCGTTGGCTAGCGTGATGGCCCGGTAATTGGAGAGCTTGCCCAACAGGACAGCGCCCGCGTCCTTGAGTGCTTGATCGTCCGTCAGAGAGATCGCCGCAGTTGCGATCCGGAGCGCGGCCTCCTGGTCGATCCGTTGATCGGACCGCGCCAATATGCTGCCGGCGAGCAGCAGCCTTGGCCAATCGATCGCCACGGCAGAGGGGGCGGCGGGTTCGGGCACTAGGTTGTCAAGTTCGGTGCGCACGGTGAGTCGAATGATCGCATCGAGATCGTCGCGAATTCCTTCCTGAAGAAGCCACGACTGGAGACCGACTAGGCTCATTCCGTCTTAATCCCCATCGCTCTGAGAAATGCGGCGCGGAAGCCGTCGGCCGACGGCAGCGGGATGCAAAACAGCTCGATTTCCATCTGGTCGAGCTTCTCCGACTTGAGCCGCTCGCCGATCCTTTTGCTCCAAACGGCCAGTTCCGCGCGTGAGGCCTCAACGATCTCCTCCGCGATCGCCTTTACGTCATCTTTCGGATAGAACGGCGCGTCGAAGCCCACCAGGGCCACGCCGCAGTATTGGACCCGCTTGGACATCACCGACGACTTGTCAAAATACTTCTTCAGCGCGTCGGTGAGCGTCGCATCACTGAGGTCGGCCTTGTCGCTCAGGAGCACCAGATCGCGTTCCCTGTCGGTTTCCTCGTGTTCTGGTTCAATGAGGAAGGGAGCGAGTGAGGCGAGGCAGTCGCGGATCGCGGCTCCCGCGTCCTTGTAGATTTTGGATTCACCCCAGTAGAGCTTCGGGATGCCTTCCGGCATCACGCCAGCGTACACCCCATCGGCTCCATGGTAGTGTAGGCGCGTGTCTGTCTTGAGATCCATCTTGCACAGAATCTGAGGCAGCTTGAGGAAGCGCTCGGCCAATAAGAACAGCAGCATCTCGCCGCCCTCTCCGGTCTTCGCCAAATCGGTGAACGACCGCTTGGCGCGCTCGACGAGTTCGGCGACCGCCTCGGTGCTATTGTACTTGGCGTCGCGCGCTTTCGCTGCAGCGAGCTTCGAGCGCGGTATCGCATAGTCGACTACGGCGTTCCGCATGAACTCCGCCAGCCGGTGCGGCTGGACGCGGCCGTTTCCATCCACTGTGAGGCAATGACAGTGGATCTTGACCGAATGACCCTCGATGAGGACGTCGCGCTCCACCAACATGAGGTGAACGTCGAGTGCTTCCGGATTCCCTGTCAGCGCGGACGTGAGATCAGTCGCGGTGATGGTCGACAGACGGCCTACCCCCTTGTTCGTACGCCCGTCTGCCCCCAGACGAGTCAACCCATAATTGTAACCACCTAGACCTCCGCAGTCCATGTTCGGCGGGAATTGCCATCGAATCCGCGATGATCGCGAGCGGCGCTTTCATGCGCTGCGGACTAGACCAAAGCCTTCACGCGCGTCGTCGCTGTTGCTCGCAAGTCTAGAGCAGCATCGCATGCTCTTTACGAAAACATGCTCGGCAATAACGCGCCTGCCGTCTGCTCTTGGATGGTTGGCTTCTCGGAAACGACTGACCAAGGTAGGAGCCGATGTGCCCCTATTGTGCCCCCGCTTTTTTGGGGCACATTACAGGGGAAGCCAGCGACTAAATCATTGAATTCAGGTTTGAAATGGTGGGCGCACAAGGGATCGAACCTTGGACCTCTCCCGTGTGAAGGGAACGCTCTCCCGCTGAGCTATGCGCCCGGGACCATCATGCAGGCGGCCATAACTTTCGGCCGGCCGGTGCATCGGAGCCCGCGATTTAGAAGTGCGGGCCGAAGGTGTCAAGTTTTCAGGCGCCGCGGGGGCGGAAAACCTTCGGCAGGTCGCGCAATCCGCAGGGGAAGCCGGATTTTTGCCGGTTACGCGCCCTGCTGGCGGGCGCGGGAGGCGTGGGCCTGGAGCGCACGGATGCGCTCGGCGAGCGTTCCGCCGCCTTCGGGCAGGCGGGCCGCGGGAGCGCCGTTGGTCTTGGCGTCGTTGGCCGGGCGCGGCGCCGGCTTCGCCGGCTGGCCGGCCTCGGCCGCGAGCAGGGCCTCGATCGGCGAGTTGGGGCCTTCGAGCTGCATCGCGAGTTTTGCGACTTCCGCCGCGATGTCGTTGATGCGCTCGCGCAGAAGCGCGTTCTCCATGCGCTCGGTCGCCCAGGAGCTCTCCGCCTGCTGCTGGATCGCGTTGATGTCGCGCTGAAGCTTGGCGCGCTCGTCGCGTGCTGTGCGCAGCTGCTCCTCCAGCGCGGCCTTTTCGGCGCGCAGCGACTCCACTGCAGCCGACGACTTGCCGCCGCTCAAGGCGGCGATCTCGACGCGCAGCTCCTTGATGGTGCGCTCATTGCTCTCATTGGCCTGGCGCAGCTGGTTGTTCTCATAGTCGCGCTCGGCGAGCAGCTTGCCCTGCGTGGCGAGGCGTCCCTCGAGGTCGGCGACGCGGCCGGACAGCATCTCGGCCTCCTTGACCTGCACGATGAGCTGGCGATCGAGCTCGGTGACACGCTGGCTCAGATTCTCGACGCGGCCGCGGGCCTCGGCGAGCTGGCGCGAGGCGGTCTCGGATTCGGTCCGCTCCTGCGCCAGGCGCGCCTGCGTGGCGGCAAATTCCTTCTCGGCATCGCCGACGCGGCTCTTCAATTCCTCGATCTGCGCGCGCACCGCGATGAGCTCGACCTGGCGGCTCTCCGCCATCATCGAGCGGTCGGACAGTTCGGAGTTGATCTTGGCGAGCTCGGCCTGCTTGTCGGCCAGCGCAATCTCTGCGGCGCGCAAGGCTTCGGTCTTGGCGTTGAATTCCTCCTCCGTGGCGCGCAGCTGCTCCTTCACCGCCCTCTCGCGCGCCTCCAGCGCGAAGATCGTGGCGTTCTTCTCGCCGAGCTCGATCTTCATGCGGTTGATGGCGTCGCTCTTCTTGCCGAGCTCGGCGAGCTGGCTCGTGGTCTTGTTCTTGAGCTGATCGACGCTCATCTCGAGCCGCCGCGCCGACATGGCGAATTCGGCGCGGAGCTGGTCCTTGTCGGCCTGGATCTCGGCCATCGACAGCGGGGTGGCGGCCTCGAGCCGGCGCGTGGTCAGGCGCACGGCGCGGTTATGCACCAGCGGCACGATCGCGAGCCCGCACAGCATCGAAAGCAGGAAACCGATCGCCAGGTACATGATCGGTTCGACCATGGGCCAGAACTCCCAGAGCTAAGGAAAAATTTACCAACGACAATGCATGCGGGGCCGGCAAAAAGCCAGCCCTGGCCTGTCGTTAACCTTGATCCGTAGGCGGATGGGAGGGAGAGACCTTAGAACGGGTTCCAGGTCGCCCGCGGGGTGAATTTGAGATAGCCGATATTGGCGCCCAGCCGCAGGCCGAGGCCGGAGCGGATCGGCACCAGCACGATGTTGTTGGCGGTGAGCGCGGTCATGCCGAAGCCGCCGATGATGTAGGCCGAGCCGTCGATGCCGCCGAAGCGCTGGTAGATCGCGTTGGTGGCGGGCAGGTTGTAGACCAGCGTCATGGTGCGGGCGCCGTCGCCGCCCCAGTCGAAGCCGAGCGAGGGGCCCTGCCAGTAGACTCTGAGGTCGCCGGCATTCTTGGTGTAGAGCGTGCCTTCACCGTAGCGCAGGCCGGCGACGAAAGCGCCGGAGCCTTCCTCGCCCAGGATGTAGCCGTTGGGCAGGCCCCATTGGCTGACCGCCTTCTCGATGATCGAGGCGAGCCCGCGCGAGACGTTGCCGAAGAAGCGGTGGCCGGCCGTGACGAGTTCGTCCGGCCCATAGGTGCTGGGCGTCGGGGTCCGTTGCGGCGGCGGCAGGTCGGGCGGTGGCGCCTGCTGGGCTGAGGCCGGCACGATCCAGCCGATCATCGCGGCAAGCGCGAGCGCAGCAAGGCGTGATGCGAAAGTCATAAATAACCCCTGGTACCGAATCTGGTCGCTTCCTTAACCTGACGCCAACAGGCACGGCTCTAGGTTGCGCCGGATGTCCCCTCGACTCGGATGTTATCCGCAGCAACTATGACGGCACAACGGCAGGAAGATAGCCCTTTGCGCCCCGGAATTGCCTTGATCGGCCTCCGCGTCTGCCTGTTGGCGGGCATTTGGATCATCTGCTCGGGGTCGCCGGCATGGACCGCCACCACCGAGCGGATCGTCGTCAACCGCTTCACCGGCGTCGCCATCGAGGGCTTCGATCCCGTTGCTTATTTCGTCACAGGCACGGCCGTGCCGGGGAGGGCAGAGTTCGAGGCGAATCTCTGGGGCGCTGTCTGGCGCTTCCGGAACGAGGGCAACCGCGCCTCTTTCCTGGCCCATCCCGAGATCTACGGACCGCAATTCGGCGGCTATGATCCTGCCGATATCGCCCGCGGCGTCACCGTCGCCGGCAATCCCCATTTCTTCGCGATCGTGGCGCAGCGGCTCTATCTGTTCAGCCGGGAAACCAATCGCGACGCCTTCATCGCCAATCCCGAGCGCTTCCTCTATGAGGTGGGCAAGCGCTGGCCGGCGCTTCAGGAACAGCTCAGTCAGTAGCAGCCTACCGCCTGCGGATCGCCCCAGGCGATGAACTCCGGGACGATGAAGCCGGTGTCGCTGCGCCGGCCGAAGCGGAGTGCGCCGCCCTTGCCGTCGGTCACCCTGCCGCCGGCCGCGGTCACGACCGCGCAGCCGGCCCCGACATCCCATTCCGAGGTCGGCCCGAAGCGGGGATAGATGTCGGCGCTGCCTTCCGCGATCCGGCCGAATTTCACGGCTGAGCCGATCGTCTTTCGGACGGCATTGGGCCTGTTGTCGATGAACGCCTCGCTCTTGGGATCGCCATGCGAGCGGCTCACCGCCGCGATCCAGGGCTCCCCTCGCGTCGGCAGTTTGCGGGTGTGGATCGGCTCGGCCGCCCCGATGGTTGCGCCGTTGACCTTCATCCGCTCGGCGCCGCGGCCGACGATGCCGCGCCAGAGCAGGCCGAGCGCGGGCGCGCTGACGATACCGAGCAGCGGCTCGCCCGATGTCACGAGGGCGAGGTTGACGGTGAACTCGTCGCGGCCGGCGACGAACTCCTTGGTACCGTCGAGCGGATCGATCAGGAAGAAGCTGCCCTGAAACGGCGGGGAGGCGAGCTGGGCCCGCTCTTCCGACAGCGTCGGAACGTCGCCCGCCAGCTGCGCCAGGCCGTCGGCGATGATGCGGTCGGCGGCAAGGTCGGCCTCGGTCACTGGCGAGCCGTCCGGCTTGCCCTCGATCCGCATGGCGGCGCGGTTGACGGCAAGGATCGCCTCGCCCGCCTTCACCACCAGCGCGGTCAGCGGCTCCATCAGGCCGAATGCGGCCGCCCCGTCGATGATCCGCATCACCTGCATGCCTCATTCATCGGCAATTCCGTTCCCCGTCCACTGATTCGCTTTATGGCCTCCTCGAACCGATCGCAAGCTAGCTGCCGCGGGCTGGCGAATGTTAGAACCCTAAGCATCCGTCAAGCATGCGTGATTCGCGGCATCCTGCGCCGTGCAATTCCAGGAACCCTCCAGGACCCCTTTATATGTCTGACGCCTCGTCGCCCGCGCCCGTTACCGCTCCCGATATGCTCGAACTCGCAGCGCTCCTGTGCTCGCGGGTCTGCCACGATCTCATCAGCCCCGTCGGTGCCATCGTCAACGGGCTCGAAGTGCTCGACGACGATCCCAAGCCCGAAGACCGCGAGTTCGCGCTCGACCTGATTCGCAAGAGCGCCAAGACCGCCTCGGCCCGGCTCCAGTTCTGCCGCCTTGCCTTCGGCGCCGCCGGCTCCTCCGGCGCGCAGATCGATCTCGGCGATGCCCAGACCATGGCGCGCGGCCACATCGAGGACGGCAAGTGCTCGATCACCTGGAATCTGCCGCGGCTCCTGCTGCCGAAGAATCGCGTCAAGCTGCTGCTCAACATGCTGGTCGTCGCCCAGCACACGATCCCGCGCGGCGGCATGCTGACGATCGACCCGATCGGCGAGGGCGAGACGATGAGCTTTCGCATCACTGCGACCGGACACAATGCGCGTTTGCCGCAGAACATCTCCGAGCTCCTGAGCGGCGAGCGTGGCCCCGCCGCGGATGCCCATGCGATCCAGCCTTACTATACGCGGCTGCTCGCGCAGGCCTGCGGGCTCACGGTGACGCTTAAAGCGGAAGGCGAAGCCATCATCGTTGCCGCTTCGTAAACGTACGCGTCGCGCTCCGTTTCTTAATCGAATCTTTACGAGGCGCCTCGGCTTGTCCGGAGCGCCTTATCTCTTTGTTGGTCCCGTTCTTTTGCACATACTCAACCAATATTAAACGCTTTGCGGTGAAGCTGGCCCCATTCCGAAATGGCGCATCACGCCTCGTGCGCGCCCTTCCTGTATGAAGGCCTGTTTTCATGGATGATCTGTTGCGGGAGTTTCTGACGGAGACCAGCGAGAGCCTGGACACCGTGGACAATCAGCTGGTGAAGTTCGAGCAGGAGCCGAACAACGCCAAGATCCTGGATAACATCTTCCGCCTGGTCCACACCATCAAGGGCACCTGCGGCTTCCTCGGGCTGCCGCGGCTGGAAGCGCTGGCGCATGCCGGCGAGACGTTGATGGGCAAATTCCGTGACGGCATGCCGGTGACCGGGCAGGCGGTGACGGTGATCCTGTCCTCGATCGACCGCATCAAGGAGATCCTGGCCGGGCTGGAGGCGACCGAAGCCGAGCCTGAAGGTAACGACCGCGACCTCATCGACAAGCTGGAAGCGATGGTCGAGCAGGGCATGGCCGCCATGGCGGCCGGTTCGGCTCCCGTCGCCGAATCCCCGCCGCTGGCGCCGGAGGCGCCGGTTGCCGAGGCAAAGCCTGCACCCGCCAAGGAGCTGACCTCGGGCTCGCTGATCGAGCAGACGCTGGAGCGCCCATTGCGTCCCGGCGAGGTCTCGCTCGACGAGCTCGAGCGCGCCTTCCGCGAGACTGCGATCGAGGCGCCGGTGCCCGCGCCCGTTGCAAAGGCTGAAGCCAAGTCTGAAGCAAAGGCCGAGCCCGCCCCCGAAGCGCCTGTCGCGGAAGCCAAACCCGCCAGGGAGAAGGCCGCGCCGAAGAAGTCGATGGCCGATGAGGGCGCCGGCGAGGGAGCCAGCATCGCCAACCAGTCGATCCGCGTCAACGTGGATACGCTGGAGCACCTGATGACCATGGTCTCCGAGCTGGTCTTGACCCGCAACCAGCTGCTGGAGATCTCAAGGCGCAACGAGGACACCGAGTTCAAGGTGCCGCTGCAGCGCCTCTCCAACGTCACCGCCGAGCTGCAGGAAGGCGTCATGAAGACGCGCATGCAGCCGATCGGCAATGCCTGGCAGAAGCTGCCCCGCATCGTCCGGGATCTGTCGAGCGAGCTCGGCAAGCAGATCGAACTGGAGATGCACGGCGCCGACACCGAGCTCGACCGCCAGGTGCTCGATCTGATCAAGGACCCGCTCACCCACATGGTGCGCAACTCCGCCGATCATGGCCTCGAGACCCCCGCCGAGCGTCTGGCTGCCGGCAAGGGCGAGCAGGGCACCATTCGCCTGTCCGCCTATCACGAGGGCGGCCACATCATCATCTGCATCGCCGACAACGGCCGCGGCCTCAACACCGAGAAGATCAAGGCCAAGGCCATCTCCTCAGGTCTCGTCACCGAGGCTGAGCTGGAGAAGATGTCGGAAGCCCAGATCCACAAGTTCATCTTCGCGCCGGGCTTCTCGACCGCGGCGGCCGTCACCTCGGTGTCGGGGCGCGGCGTCGGCATGGACGTGGTGCGCACCAATATCGACCAGATCGGCGGCACCATCGACATCAAGAGCGTGGCCGGCGAGGGCTCCTCGGTCACCATCAAGATCCCGCTGACGCTCGCCATCGTCTCGGCCCTGATCGTGGAAGCCGCCGGCGACCGCTTCGCCATCCCGCAGCTCTCGGTGGTGGAATTGGTGCGGGCCCGCGCCAACTCCGAGCACCGCATCGAGCGCATCAAGGACACCGCGGTCCTCAGGCTCCGCAACAAGCTGTTGCCGCTGATCCACCTGAAGAAGCTGCTCAAGATCGACGACGGCGCGGCCTCCGACCCCGAGAACGGCTTCATCGTGGTGACCCAGGTCGGCAGCCAGACCTTCGGCATCGTGGTCGACGGCGTGTTCCACACCGAGGAGATCGTGGTCAAGCCGATGTCGACCAAGCTGCGCCACATCGACATGTTCTCCGGCAACACCATTCTGGGCGATGGCGCGGTGATCATGATCATCGATCCCAACGGCATTGCGAAGGCGCTCGGCGCCGCCGGCTCCTCGGCCCATGACATGGGCGACGACGCGGCCGGCCATCACATCGGATCGGGCGAGCAGACCACCTCGCTGCTGGTGTTCCGCGCCGGCTCGTCCCAGCCCAAGGCGGTCCCGCTCGGGCTCGTCACCCGCCTGGAAGAGCTCCCCGCAGACAAGATCGAGTTCAGCAACGGCCGCTACATGGTGCAGTACCGCGAGCAGCTGATGCCGCTGGTGGCCATGGAAGGCGTCACCATTGCCAGCCAGGGCGTCCAGCCGATCCTGGTGTTCGCCGACGACGGCCGCTCCATGGGCCTCGTCGTCGACGAGATCATCGACATCGTCGAGGAACGGCTCAACATCGAGGTCGGCGGTTCAAGTTCGGGCATTCTGGGCTCGGCCGTGATCAAGGGCCAGGCCACCGAGGTGATCGACGTCGGCCACTTCCTGCCGATGGCGTTCTCCGACTGGTTCACCCGCAAGGAGATGAAGCCGTCGATGCACTCGCAGTCGGTGCTGCTGGTCGACGACTCGGCCTTCTTCCGCAACATGCTGGCGCCGGTGCTCAAGGCCGCCGGCTACCGCGTCCGCACCGCGCCGACCGCGCAGGAGGGCCTTGCCGCGCTCCGCGCCCAGAGCTTCGACGTGGTGCTGACCGACATCGAGATGCCCGACATGAACGGGTTCGAGTTCGCGGAAGTGATCCGTTCCGACAACAATCTCGCCGCGACGCCGATCATCGGCCTGTCGGCGCTGGTGTCGCCGGCGGCGATCGAGCGCGGCCGTCAGGCCGGCTTCCACGACTACGTCGCCAAGTTCGACCGTCCCGGCCTGATCGCGGCGCTGAAGGAGCAGACCGCGGGCGCCGCCGGCGCTTCCGAGCTGAGCCGGGCCGCGGCCTAAGACAGGATCAGGAGACAAGCGATGACCAGCAAGACGCAAGTAAGCGAAGGCGCCATGGTCGAATACGTCACCGCGATGATCGGCGGCCAGCTGTTCGGCCTGCCGATCTCCCGCGTCCAGGACGTGTTCATGCCCGAGCGCGTCACCCGCGTTCCCCTGTCCTCGCGCGAGATCGCAGGGGTTCTGAACCTGCGCGGCCGCATCGTCACCGTGGTCGACATGCGCGCCCGTCTCGGCCTGCCCAAGGCCGAGGACGGCAAGGTGCCGATGGCGGTCGGCGTCGACCTGCGCGGCGAATCCTATGGCCTGCTGATCGACCAGATCGGCGAGGTGCTGCGCCTGCCCGAGGACGGCAAGGAGGAGAACCCCGTCAACCTCGACCCCCGCATGGCCAAGCTCGCAGGCGGCGTCCACCGCCTCGACGGCCAGCTCATGGTCGTCCTCGACGTCGATCGCGTCCTCGAGCTCGCACCCGAAATGATGGCGGCCTGATACGGCGGCATCGTCGCCGACGGACTTGCAATTGGAAGTGCCCCCGCAAAGGGGAGGAAGCAGAGGTTCACATGCGCACTTGTCTCGTCGTTGATGATTCCAGCGTCATCCGCAAGGTTGCGCGCCGGATCCTGGAGGGCCTCGACTTCCAGATCCTCGAAGCCGAGGACGGTGAGAAGGCGCTGGAGGCCTGCAAGCGCGGCCTGCCCGATGCGGTGCTGCTCGACTGGAACATGCCCGTCATGGACGGCTATGAGTTCCTCGGCCATCTCAGGCGCATGCCCGGCGGCGACCAGCCCAAGGTCGTGTTCTGCACCACCGAGAACGACGTCGCGCATATCGCGCGCGCGCTGCATGCCGGCGCCAACGAGTACATCATGAAGCCGTTCGACAAGGACATCGTGACGGCGAAATTCCAGGAAGTCGGCCTTATCTGAGCGATCGCCCGGAGGCTGAACGGATCCTTCGGCGCCTGCTTTCAACCATACCGTTTCAGTCTGAGTTGGTGAGTAATGAGTGTTGCGTTCGCAGGTAATTCGACCACGACGCCGTCGCGCGAAGCGGGGCCGCTGCGAGTGATGATCGTCGATGACTCCGTCGTCATCCGCGGTCTGATCTCGCGCTGGATCGGCGCCGAGCACGACATGGAGGTCGCGGCCTCGCTGCGCACCGGGCTTGAGGCGGTCAACCAGATCGAACGCATCAACCCCGACGTTGCCGTGCTCGACATTGAGATGCCCGAGCTCGACGGCCTCTCGGCGCTGCCGCAACTGCTGGCGAAGAAGCGCGATCTCGTCATCATCATGGCCTCGACGCTGACCCGCCGCAACGCGGAGATCAGCTTCAAGGCGCTGTCGCTCGGCGCGGCCGACTACATCCCCAAGCCGGAATCGACGCGCGAGGCATCGGCGGCCGACATCTTTCATCACGACCTGATCCAGAAGATCCGCCATCTCGGCGCGCGGCTGCGTCGCAAGGCTGCGGTTGCGAGCCCGCCGCTGGCGCCCGCAAGCCCGGCTCCGGCCGCGCGCGGTCCTGTTGCGCGGCCTGCCGTGCCTGCGCCCGCTCCGGCCGTGCATGCCCCGTCGTCAGGATCGCTGTCGACGCGTCCGTTCTCGACCCAGGCGCCGAAGGTGCTGCTGATCGGCTCCTCGACCGGCGGTCCTCAGGCGCTGATGTCGCTCGTCACCGAACTCGGCCCGGTGATCGACCGCTTCCCGGTGCTGATCACCCAGCACATGCCGCCGACCTTCACCACCATCCTTGCCGAGCATCTGGCGCGTTCGAGCCGCCGGCCGGCGAGCGAGGCAGTCGACGGCGAGCCGGTGAAGGCCGGACGGATCTACCTTGCGCCTGGCGGCAAGCATATGCGCGTCGGGCGCAGCGGCGCAGATGCCGCGATCTCGCTCGATGACGGGCCGGCGGTCAATTTCTGCAAACCCGCGGTCGATCCGCTCTTCACCTCGGCCATCGACGTCTGGCATGGCAATATCCTCTCCGTGATCCTGACGGGCATGGGCTCGGACGGCATGCGCGGCGGCAAGGACATCGTCGCCGCCGGCGGCAGCGTCATCGCACAGGACGAAGCCTCCAGCGTGGTCTGGGGCATGCCGGGGGCGGCGGCCAATGCCGGCATCTGCGCGGCGATCCTGCCGCTCAACCAGATCGGCGCCAAGGTCAACCGCCTGTTCGCGGGAGACCGCTCGTGACGCCGACGGATTACGACTACCTGCGCAAGTTCCTGAAGGAGCGCTCCGGCCTCGATCTCTCGGCCGACAAGCAGTATCTGGTCGAGAGTCGGCTGCTGCCGCTCGCCCGCAAGGCAAGCCTTCCCGGCATCCCCGATCTCGTGCTGAAGATCAGGAATGGTGACGGCCGGCTTGCGACCGACGTGGTCGAAGCGATGACCACCAACGAGACCCTCTTCTACCGCGACAAGATTCCGTTCGACCATCTGCGCGAGACCATCCTGCCGGGCCTGATCCAGGCGCGTGCGGCGCGCAAGAGCTTGCGCATCTGGTCGGCGGCCTCATCGACCGGGCAGGAGCCCTATTCGATCGCGATGTGCGTGAAGGAGATGGGCGCGGTTTTCGCCGGCTGGCGCATCGAGATTATCGCCACCGACCTGTCGCAGGAGGTGCTGGAGAAATCCAAGGCCGGCGTCTACAGCCAGTTCGAGGTGCAGCGCGGCCTGCCGATCCAGCACCTGATGAAGTACTTCACGCAAGTCGGTGAACTCTGGCAGCTCAATGCCGACATTCGCGCGATGGTGCAGTTCCGCCAGCTCAACCTGTTGCAGGACTTCTCCCATCTCGGCACGTTCGACGTGATCTTCTGCCGCAACGTGCTGATCTATTTCGATCAGGACACCAAGGCGGTGATCTTCGAGCGGATGGCGAAGGCGATGGAGCCCGACGCCACGTTGCTGCTTGGCGCTGCCGAGTCCGTCGTCGGCATCACTGACGCATTCCGCCCCATGACCGACCGTCGCGGTCTCTATCAGCTCAACCCGGTGCGGTCCGGCCGCGCGATGGGCGGACTGATGCCGCCGACATTGAAGGTGGCAGCGGCGAGGTGATTGGCCGAACCACAGGCGATCTCACTGAGCGCCGTCGTTGCAAATGATCGGCGACGACTGACGGACATCGCTTCGCCCTGGCGCGAGGCGCTTCACACGCGTTTGCGCATTGCAGATTACTCAATTACCGGCGCAGCAGGGGGCGTGCCGCGATGCAATACAATCGCGGCCCTGATCAACATCTGACGGTTGTGCTAAGCTGCCGATCGTCCCGCCGCACCGAGGCGGGATTCCATTCCATCATGAACTGTACTGAGGAGGACATACCATGCGAATGTCTTGTGCCTCGTATTTCTTGTTGGCAGCGCTTTCGTTGCCCGCCACTGCTCTCGCCGGTGAGCATGTGCTCGAGTTCAAGCTCGTCACCAAGCCGATGGATGTCAAAGTCACCGAGGTCGCGAACGTCGAAGGCCAGATGGTCATGTCCGGCAAAATGTTTGGCGTTGCCTTTTTCAAGGATGGACGCATTGCCGTGAAAGATTTTGTCAATTCCTCCGACCTGCTCAAGGGCTCAGGACCTATCTTTGGCTACAGCACCTACACCTTCGACGATGGCTCCTCGATCACGGCGCGCTACGCCGGCGCGGTCAAGGACGGCAAAGCGAAGGGCGAATATACGATCTTGTCGGGCACTGGTACGTACGCGAACGCGACGGGCACCGGCGGATTCGAAAGTGTTCAAAGCGGATTCAAGGGCGCATTCCTGTATGATGGAAGATTCATGGTCAAGACGCCCTAAGCGCGATGCGATTAGGATGAATCGTGATCGCGCTCTAGGTTGTTGTTTAAGCATGATCTTTTCGGAAAACCGCTGCGCACTTTTCCGGATCATGCTTTAGGTCGGCATGTGCGCTCGCGTCCCGTTCCGACGAGGTCGCGAGCGCATATCACAGGATCGCATGCGGCAGAAACCGCGAGCGGTTGCCGGTGATCGGACTTTCGTCCTCGCGGATCGAGAGGCCGCACGGCTCGTGGTTCACGAGCCAGCTTCCCACCACCGGATAGAAGCCCGAAAAGTTCGGAAGCGGTGACAATGCCTGCCGCACGAAACCTTCGGCGCCGTAGGGACCCGCCTGCTCGTCGAGCGACATTCCGCCGGACACCAGCGTGACGTTGGCGCCTTCGCGCGACAGCAGCGGCTTGCGGACATAGGACGTTCCGAGCTCCGCGGCGCGCGGATCGTCCTCGAAGAAGGCCGGCAGCAGATTGGGATGGTTCGGAAACATCTCCCAGAGCAGCGGCAGGATGCCCTTGTTGGAGAGCACCGCCTTCCACGGCGGCTCGATCCAGCGCGTGGTTGCGTCCTTGAGCTTTGCACCGAACGCGTCCTGGAACATCCACTCCCAGGGATAGAGCTTGAAGGCCAGCGCGATGTCGCCATCGTCGAGATCCACGAAGCCGCCGCCTTCGTCGCGCCAGCCGACCTCTTCGATGTCGAGCAGCCTGGTCGAGAGCCCGGCCTGGCGCGCGGTGTCTTCGAGATAAGCGAGCGTGCCGGCGTCTTCCTCGTTGCCCGTGATGCCGGCGAGATGGACGTGGTGGCCGGCCGCGATCTCCTTCCACGCCGCGATCAGCCGCTCATGGATGGAGTTGAACTGATCGGCGCGCGACGGGATGATGCGCCGCTCGATCGCCTGTTCAAGCCAGGTCCATTGAAACACCGCGGCCTCGAAGATCGAGGTCGGCGTATCCGCGTTGTATTCGAGCAGCTTTGCCGGCGACTTGCCGTCGAACTTCAGGTCGAGCCGGCCGTAAAGGCTGCGGTCGTCGCGCTCCCAGCTCTCGGCGATCAGGCTCCAGAACGCTTCCGGTATCTTCAGGCGCCGCAGGTAGCGCTCGTCGCCAATGACGCGGCCGGCGAGCTCCAGGCACATCGCGTCAATCTCGCCGGTCGGCGTCTCGATGCCGCGCTCGATCTCGTCGAGCGTGAAGCCGTAATAGGCGCTCTCGACCCAATAGCGTTCGCCGTCGATGGTGTGGAAGACGAAGCCACATTGCTCGGCGGTCTGCCGCCAGTCGTCACGCTCGGGACAGGCGATGCGCTGCATGGATCAGCCGCCGCCGGAAAAGCCATGGCCGAAAGAGCCGAAGCCGCCGCGGCTCACGCTATGGGAGCCCGAGTCGGACGACGTTCCCGACGAGGAGTGGCTCGAGGAATCGCTGCTGAAGAAACTCGATCGCGACGACCAGCGCGAGCTGCTGCCGCCTGACGAACTGCTGCCGCTGCTGCTGCAGGTCGTCGTCGTCTGGCCCGGTACGGCGACGGGAGAAGGCTCGCAAGTCTGCCGCGGCATCAGCGTGTAGGCGGTGGTGCCCACCGCGATCGTGCCCATCACGAGGAGGGCGACATGGCCCGAGCGCTTCAGCGGCGGCCGCGGCGCTGGCTCGGCCACCGGCCGGCGCTTGCCGAACTCCTTTTTGGCAGGTCTGTCGGCCATGTCAGTAGATCATGCTGGCGGCGTTGAGGAGGCCGGCGGCGAGCGAGGACAGGCCGAGCCAGATCGCGGGGGCAAGCTCGCCGGCATCGATGCGCCTCGACAGGTCAGGCACCGGAACCTTGACGAGATAGAACACGATGACCTGCACGACCAGCGCGATCGTCGCCCAGATCAGGCAGTCCAGCACGTTGGCCGAATGCGCGATGGCGCTCACCAGCGGCGCCACGAAGCCGAGCAGGCTGAGCCCGAGCGCGATCGCTGCGGCCGGCTCGTTGTCGCGGATGAGCTGGAATTCGTTATGCGCCGTGATGCGGGTGTAGACGAACAGATAGGTCACGATCGCGATCAGCCCGGTGCAGAAATAGACCAGGAAGGCGGGCAGGCCGGCGAGTGATTGCAGGATCATCGTTCCCCCATCGTGCAGCGACCATTCGTCGGCAGGAGAAGGGTAGTGGTTCAAACGTTAGTGAGGGATGAAGTCGTATCAGCAGCGGTTGCTGCACCTCTTCCGCAAGCGGGAAACGGAGAAGACGTCCCCAAAAACAAAAACCCCGCCATTCGCGGCGGGGTCCAGGCTGGGAGGAGCGAGCCCCGAGGCTCGCGACGTAACCCAGGAGATCAGGCGGGAATGCGCTCTTCGTGCTCGTGCGGCTCGCGCAGCACATAGCCGCGGCCCCATACGGTCTCGATGAAGTTGCGGCCCTCGGAGGCGTTGGCGAGCTTCTTGCGGAGCTTGCAGATGAAGACGTCGATGATCTTCAGCTCCGGCTCGTCCATGCCGCCATAGAGATGGTTGAGGAACATTTCCTTGGTGAGGGTCGTGCCCTTGCGGAGCGAGAGGAGCTCCAGCATCTGATATTCCTTGCCGGTCAGATGCACGCGCTGGCCGCCGACTTCCACCGTCTTGGTGTCGAGGTTGACGACGAGGTCGCCGGTCTGGATGACCGACTGGGCATGGCCCTTGGAGCGGCGCACGATCGCGTGGATGCGGGCCACCAGCTCGTCCTTGTGGAAGGGCTTGGTCATGTAGTCGTCGGCGCCGACGCCGAGACCCTTGACCTTGTCCTCGATTCCGGCGAGGCCGGAGAGGATCAGAATTGGTGTCTTGATTTTGGAGACCCGGAGCTGCTTGAGCACGTCGTAGCCGGACATGTCGGGCAGATTGAGGTCGAGGAGAATAATGTCGTAATCGTATAGTTTACCGAGATCGACGCCTTCTTCCCCCAAATCGGTCGTGTAGACGTTGAAGCTCTCCGACTTCAGCATCAGCTCGATCGACTGCGCGACGGCGCTGTCATCTTCAATCAGCAAAACGCGCATGCCAGTTCCCCATAGTCGCCGCTCCTGGGCGTCAGGTCGGCCGCATTCGCGGCACTCAACAAAACGCCTTTGAACAACTGATTCGGATCCTGACGACAGATGGTTAACAAACTCTGATTCTGGAACGCAAGTCCCCACGGTGCAATTTTTGCCGAATCGCCCTAAGGTCTTGCGTATGAAGCAGCTTTCGTTACCCGATTCCGTTCAATCTCCACTTTAAGAGACGGGCCTAACCGACTCCCGCGACTCAGCCTTCTTCTGAAGGGGAGTCACGCTCAGTCACAAAGACAGTGACGCAATGATTAATGATGCGGGTAAACACGAGGTTAAGCGCCGTTCAGAAATGTGGCGAAACTTAAGGCTTTCACCGTGATGAAGGCGACCACCTCATGAAGGCCCTGACATGAAGGCGCGCTCCCGATGAAGGCTCTTGCCGAACAGATCGGCGACATCGACGGCGTCAACATTTATGGCCGCGTGGTCGGGGTCCGCGGCCTGATGGTCGAGGTGGCCGGTCCGATTCACGCCATGTCGGTCGGTGCGCGGCTCGTGATCGAGACCGGCGCCAACCGCACCATTCCCTGCGAAGTGATCGGCTTCTCCGGCAACAATGCTGTCGTGATGCCGTTCGCCGGCCTCGACGGCGTACGCCGCGGCTGCAAGGCGGTCATTGCCAATGCCGCCAATCAGGTGCGGCCGTCCGCAGCCTGGCTCGGTCGCGTCGTCAACGCGCTGGGCGAGCCGATCGACGGCAAGGGGCCGCTGCCGCAGGGCTCTTCGCCGATGCCGTTCCGCAATACGCCGCCGCCCGCGCATTCGCGCAAGCGCGTCGGCGCGCCGCTCGATCTCGGCGTGCGCGCGATGAACACCTTTCTCACCTGCTGCCGCGGCCAGCGCATGGGCATCTTTGCAGGGTCCGGCGTCGGCAAGTCGGTGCTGCTCTCGATGCTCGCGCGCAACGTCGATGCCGCTGTCAGTGTCATCGGGCTGATCGGCGAACGCGGGCGCGAGGTTCAGGAATTCCTGCAGGACGATCTCGGCGAGGAGGGCCTCGCGCGTTCGGTCGTGGTGGTCGCCACCTCCGACGAGCCCGCGCTGATGCGCCGCCAGGCGGCGTATCTGACGCTCGCGATCGCCGAATATTTTCGCGACGAGGACAAGGACGTGCTCTGCCTGATGGATTCGGTGACGCGCTTTGCCATGGCCCAGCGCGAGATCGGCCTGTCCGCCGGCGAGCCGCCGACAGCCAAGGGCTATACGCCGACCGTCTTCACCGAGTTGCCGAAGCTGTTGGAGCGGGCCGGGCCGGGCCTGGGGGAGGGGGCAATCACCGCGATCTTCACGGTGCTGGTCGACGGCGACGACCATAATGAGCCGATCGCGGATGCGGTCCGCGGCATCCTCGACGGCCACATCGTGATGCAGCGCTCGATCGCCGAGCGCGGCCGTTACCCCGCGATCAACATCCTCAAATCCGTCTCGCGCACCATGCCGAAATCGGCGGATCCGCAGTTCTGGCCCGTCATCCAGCGGGCACGCCAGGTGATGGCGACCTACGCCGACATGGAGGAATTGATCCGGCTCGGCGCCTACCGGGCCGGCTCCAGCCCCGAGGTCGACGAGGCGATCCGGCTGCACGAGCCGCTGGAGGCCTTCCTGCGCCAGCGCAAGGACGAAAATGCATCCCTGGCGGACGGCTACCGCCAATTGGCGCAGATCCTCGGCAATTTGGAAACGGAACGCTAACTTTGTCAGGTCATCATCCGTCCCCACAGAGTAGCAGAGCCGGTCTTGGCCTCAATCGGGCCTGTGGGGCGACCGGTGCCGTCCCACGTGCAGCGGGGGGACTTCTGGGGAGTACGAGTCGATGAAGTCACGAGATACGCTTATCCGCCTGAAAAAGTTTCAGGTTGACGAGAAGCGCCGCCGGGTCACCCAGATCGAGACCATGATCGCCGATTTCCAGCGGATGTCGGTCGATCTCGAACGCGAGATCCAGACGGAGCAGGAGCGTGCCGGGATCAACGATCCCTCGCACTTCGCCTATCCGACCTATGCCAAGGCCGCGATTCAGCGCCGCGAGAACTTGACCCGTTCAGCCGACGAGCTGAAGGGCCAGCTCGACGAAGCCAAGGCCGCACTGGCCGAGGCCTTCGAAGAGTTGAAGAAGGTCGAGCTCCTGGACGAGCGCGACCAGGCCCGCGAGCGCGCCGAGGAAAACGCCCGTGAGCAGGCCGATCTCGACAGCATCGGCCTGATGCGTGCCCGCATCGGCGCGGTAGCCTGAGCCGGCCGGCAGCCAGACCACGTTGGAATTTGCCAAACCCGGACCCACAAGGTCCGGGTTTTTCGTATGTGCTGTCCACAGCGGGGCACCGCGCCCCTTGGTGGTCGGCTTTGCCGCGCGCTATGGTGGCAGCAATGAATGCTGTGCCAGCGACGGCGGTGTCCACCTCTCCCTTGGGAGAGGTCGGCGCGGAGCGCGGGGTGAGGGGTTACGGTCTCCCGTTAGCCCTGAGCCCCCTCACCCGATTTGCTGCGCAAATCGACCTCGTCCCGTCGGGGAGAGGTGAAGGCGAAGACGGCGCCGCGCGTTGGGGGGGGCTGAATGCTGACGCCAGCAGAGCTGGTCGAGTTGATCGAGGCGGTGGCGAAGGGCGATCAGGCCGCATTCGAGCGCCTCTACGCCGCCACGCGCGCGAAACTCTATGGCGTCGTGCTCCGTATCTTGCGCCGACAGGATCTCGCAGAGGAGGTCATCCAGGAGACCTACGTCAAGATCTGGAACAACGCCGGCCAGTTCAACTCGGCCTTGTCGTCGCCGATCACGTGGATGGCCTCGATCGCGCGCAACCGTGCAATCGACATCGTGCGCAAGAAGTCGGAAGTCTCCATCGAGGAAGAGCCTCAGGCGATGGAGGTCGCGGCCGAGAGTCCCGATCCGCTGGCGCGCCGCGAGATGACCGAGGAGCTGAAGCGGCTCCTGGAATGTATCGGCCGGCTCGAGCCGGACCGTCAGAGGCTCGTGCTTCTCGCCTACTACAACGGCTGGAGCCGCGAGCAATTGGCGGAGAAATTCGCCGCGCCGGTCAACACGGTGAAGACGTGGCTCCGGCGCAGCATGCTGGATATTCGGGAGTGCCTCGGGCTGTGATGGCCTGATGATGAGGATGGTTCTGGACCGCAATTGATGGCCTACACGGAGGATCATATCGCGCTCGCCGCGGAATACGCGCTCGGTACGCTCGACGCCGATGAGCGTGCGCAGGTCGAGGCCATGATGGCGGAGGACGAGGCGTTCGCCGATATCGTGCAGTCATGGTCCTATCGACTTGGCGCGCTCAACCAGATGGTCGGCTCGGTCGAGCCGCGTCCGGTCGTGTGGGAGAACATCAAGTCCGAAATCGCGCGCACCGCGCTTGCGCAGGAGCCGCCTGCACCTGCCGAAGCTTCGCCGCCGCCTGCGCCCATGCCGGACCTGCCCGCGGAGGAAGCTGCGACGTCGGAATCTTCCGCGGAGAACGGGCCCCCGCAGACATCGCATCCCGCCGCGGAGCAGCCCGGGTCGTCGCGCCCCGAACCCGATGCCATCCCGGACATCGCGCCGCAATTCATTCCGCAGGTCCATGCTCCGGATATCAGTATTTTGCGCGCACAGCTGGCGCCGGTCGTCGATGGTGACGTGATCCGCCTCGAGAGGCGCGTGAAGCGCTGGCGCAACATTGCATCCGCCGTCGGCGCGCTCGCGGCCGCGCTGCTCGTGGCGCTGTCGCTTCAGATATTCCTGCCTGATGCGCTGCCGGGCGTCTTGCGTCCTGCGCCCCGCATCCAGACGGTGGAGGTGAAGGCCCCGGCCGCGCCGCTCGCCGCCTCGGCGCAATATGTCGCGCTGCTGCAGGGCCAGGGCGGCGGCCCCGCCTTCATCCTCACCATCGACGGCGCGACGCGGAATTTCACGGTGCGGAAAGTCGGCGCGACGCCGGAGCCCGGCAAGAGCTTCGAACTCTGGCTGATCTCGGACAAGCTGCCGCGGCCGCGCTCGCTCGGCGTGATCGGCGCCGGTGATTTCACCGCGCGTCCGCTGCTCGCCTCCTACGATGCCGAGGTCGTCAACAGCGCCACCTTCGCCGTCACCGTCGAACAGGCCGGTGGCTCGCCGAACGGCCAGCCCACATCGGCGCCGGTGTTTTCCGGCAAGCTGATCGAGACCGTGCCGCCCACGCAGCCGCAGGCGCCCGCCCAAAAATAGGTGCCGTAGCCTGGATGAGCGAAGCGATATCCGGGACGTCCGTTCCCGCATGTCGCTACGCTCATGCGGGCTACGAACCAGAAGCGCGCGCCTTGTCGCCGCGGTCCATCCGGTCGTCGCATTTCGACAAGCCCGGCCAAATCCGCCCCCGATTTTGAACCTCCCCGCAAGCCGCGGCGTCAAATCCCCGGAATTTGAAGTCGGCGATGCCGGAGAGGGCGAGAGAATCAGATGGATGCAGCGAGAACGCCGGGCATCTTCCTTCACCAATATGCGGGGCTGCCGCACGGCCCGGCGTTCGAGGACTGGCGCGGGCGGGCCTTCGGTCGCTGCGGCCTCGACATCGGGCCGAGCCATGGCGACAGCATCGATTGCCGGCTCCAGGTCAGTGTCATCGACAACATCGTGCTCGCCATTCCGGAAGGCGCCTCCGCGCAATATTCCCGTACGCAGAGCCACCTCGCCGACGGCAGCGACGACCTCGTCCTGATCGCGGCGCATGCGGGGCTCGTCCGCGTCGGACAGAATGGGCATACCATGGAGCTCACGCCTGCCCAGATGGTGCTCGTCGACATGAGCAACACGGGCACCGTCGGCCACACCGACGAAGACCGCTTCACCACCATTCGCATGCCGCGCCGTGCGCTGCTCGACATCAATCCGCGCGCCGAGGACAAGCTCTCGCAGGTGCTCTGCGACGGCGCGGTTGCCGAGACCATCTTCCGCTACCATGCGCTCGCCGCCAACCACGCGCCGCATCTCGATGCGGTAGGCCAGCGCCTGACGGCGCAGCATATGGTCGATCTCGTCGGTCTCCTGCTCGGCACCGATGCGGAACATGCAAGCCGGGCACGCGGACGCGGGCAGGCGGCGGCTCGCCTCGATCTGATGCGCGCCGACGTGATGGCCGCACTCGGCCGCAACGATCTCTGTCTCGCCGAGGTCGCGACGCGCTCAGGGCTGAGCCCGCGCCAGGCACAGCGCCTGTTCGAGCAGGCCGGCACGACCTTCACCGAATTCGTGCTGGAGCAGCGCCTGCTCCAGGCGCGCAAGCTGCTCGGTGATCCCCGCGCCAGGGCGCGCAAGATCAGCGACATCGCGCATTCGTCCGGCTTCTCCGATCTGTCCTATTTCAATCGCGCCTTTCGCAAGCGCTTCGGGGCGACGCCGTCGGAACTGCGTGAGGCGTAAATCGCGATTTCGTGCGGCGGGGCCGGCGCTGCCGCATTTGGTCGACGCCGGCCGTTGAGCTAGTCTGTCCAGGCGGGGAGACCGCAGGATCCTCTGGAAGGTGCGCAGGCGGACATGGCGCGTATTGTCGTGCTCGGTGCCGGATTTGCAGGCCTGTGGGCGGCCATCGGCGCTGCGCGCAAGCGCGACGAGATCGGCGCGAGCGACCGCGACATCGAGATCCGTCTCGTCGACCGCAATCCCTATCACAATATCCGCGTGCGCAACTACGAGGCCGATCTCGGCGAGGTCGCGCTGCCGCTGCCGCAACTGCTCGATCCGATCGGTGTCAGCCACGGCCTCGGCGAGGTCGAGGCCATCGATCCGGTACGGCGCGAAATCTCGCTCGTCACCAGCAGCGGCGAGGAGACGCTGGGCTATGATCGCCTCGTGCTGGCGCTCGGCAGCGAGGTGATGCGCCCCGACATTCCCGGCCTTGCCGCGCACGCCTTCGACGTCGACACCTATGCCGCGGCGCTCCGCCTCGAAGAACATCTGGTTTCGCTTGGACGCAGCGCGCCGTCTCCGGGACGTTCAACGGTGGTGGTGGTCGGCGCCGGGTTCACCGGCATCGAGGTCGCAGCCGAGATGCCTGACCGGTTGGCGCGTGCGGGCATCACCGGCAGCCGCCACATCGTCCTGGTCGATCCCAATCCAGCGGTCGGCGCCACGATCGGCGCGCCCGCGCGTCCGGTCGTCGAGACGGCCCTGGCTTCGCTCGACATCGAGACGCGGCTCGGTGTGCGTGTCGTGTCGATCGAGGCTGCTGGCATGCGCCTGAACTCGGGCGAGTTCATTCCGGCGCAGACGGTGATCTGGTGTGCGGGCATGCGTGCAAGCCCCTTGGCCGCGAACTTTCCCGGCGCACGCGATCGTCTCGGGCGCCTTCTGGTCGATCCCTTGATGCGGGTTGCGGATGTCGGCGGCGTGTTCGCGGCGGGCGACGTTGCCTCGAGCGTGATCGACGGGTTGCATCCGACCGTGATGTCCTGTCAGTTCGCCCGCCCCATGGGCCGCTTCGCCGGCCACAACGTGGTGGCCGATCTCGTCGGCCTGCCCATGCTGCCGCTGCGGATCGACTGGTACGTCACCGTGCTCGATCTCGGCGGCTGGGGTGCGCTCTATACGGAGGGGTGGGATCGCGAGGTCCGTGCCACCGGCGCGGCCGCAAAGGCGACCAAGCAGACCATCAACCGCAAGCGGATCTATCCGCCGCTGACCGGGAGCAAGGACGAGCTGTTCGCTGCCGCAGCGCCGACGGTGCAGGCACCGCCGCCGACTTATGGGGGGCGGTGATGCAAGCTCGCTTCAATGACCGTGTGGTGATTGCTCGCGCCAAATGATCGGCGTCATCGTCCGCGACGGCGGACGATCCAGTATTCCAGAGACAGGGAGGGATGCGGAAGGGGCGCGGCGCACTGGATTCCCCGCCTTCGCGGGGAATGACAGCCGTATTGGTCGAGGAATGTCCGAGCTTCAAGTGCGTGTACGCATGCCCAGACGTGAGAAAGCGCCCGTGGGGGGCGGGCGCTTTCTGTAGTCGACTTGGGGTTGGGGTCGTCTACATATCCACGTGGCGACTTTGGGGGGCTGGTAAAGGGCCGCGTGAATTCCTGAAACTCTAGATCTCCTTATCGAACAAGGGATGCGTCCGAACTGGTGACAACGACCGGCTTGCCGGCCTTGATGACGCGGGCGGTCTGGGTCAAACCTTCATCCGAACCCGAGCGCGCCGTAATGCCGAGGCCTGCCACCGCGATCCCCGCGACGAGGGCCACGACCACGACTTTCAAGTGGGTCGAGCGATCAGCGCTGTAGATCGAGTGGTTCATGGAAGCCTCCTGCCGCCATCTACCCGAAGTAGTCGCCAGCCCGTTCGGGCAGGTTCATGCTTCCGATGCCCAACAACCTAGTATTGGGGGGATTTGTTCCCAAGGGGCGGTCACAAGAGCGTGACAGGACGTGAAAGGTCGCGATCAGCAAGGATCCCGGATCGCGCGATTATATAATTAATTCAATGGTATGGCGCGATGGTTGAGCGCCTTTGCCGCATTTGGTTGACAAGGCGCCAGGAACTCAAAAACCATTTGCCTGTGGCTGAAAAACACACGGCTTCTTAAGGCAAATCAGATGCTTCCGACCGTTTTCAGCCTCGCCCTGGGGTGGATTTCTGCCTGCGACAGCACGGTCGTCTGGGCTCGGAACCGCTCCACCAGGGACCGGACGAACGGACGAATTGCCGCAGAGGTGACCAGCACCGGTGCTTCGCCCTCGCGGGCCGCGCGCTCGAACGCCTCGCGCACGGCGGTCATGAACTCCGACAGTTTCGAGGGCTGCATCGCGAGGCTGCGCTCCTCGCCCTGGCCGATGATGGATTCGGCAAAGGCCTGCTCCCACCGTGCCGACAGCGCGATCAGCGGCAGATAGCCGTTGTAGGAGGTGTTCTGCGCGCAGATCTGCCGCGCCAGGCGGGCGCGGACGTGCTCGACCATGGTGGTGGGGTTGCGCGAGAAGGCGAGCGAATCGGCGATGCCTTCGAGGATGGTCGAGAGGTCGCGGATCGAGATGCGCTCGGCGAGCAGCAATTGCAGCACGCGCTGGATGCCGGAGACCGTGACCTGTCCGGGGACGATGTCCTTGACCAGCTCGCTCTGCTCCTTCGGCAATTCCTTGAGCAGCTTCTGCACCTCGCCATAGGAGAGCAGGTCCGACATGTTGGCCTTGAGCAGCTCGGTGAGGTGGGTCGAGAGCACGGTCGCGGCGTCGACGACGGTGTAGCCCTTGAGAGAGGCTTCTTCCTTGAGGCTGGCGTCGACCCAGGTCGCGGGCAGGCCGAAGGTCGGCTCGGTGGTGTGGATGCCGGGCACCTGCACCTGGCTGCCGCCGGGATCCATGACCATGAACTGGTTCGGCCAGATCTTGCCGGTGCCGGCGTCGACCTCCTTGATCTTGATGATGTAGGTGTTGGCCTCGAGCTGGACGTTGTCGAGGATGCGCACTGCCGGCATCACGAAACCCATCTCGATCGCGAGCGAACGGCGCAGCGCCTTGATCTGCTCGGTGAGGCGATCGGTGCCGTCGGGACCGTTGACCAGCGGCAGCAGCGCATAGCCGAGCTCGATCTTGAGGTCGTCGATCTTGAGTGCGGCCGAGATAGGCTCTTCGGTCGCAGCGGCCCCGGGTGCACCGGGCTGACCTGCCGCGGGCGCGGCCTTGGCGGCTTCCTCGGCCTTGGCGGTGACCCGGTTGCGGTTGCGGGCGTTCCAGGCCAGCGCGCCGGCGCCGGCGCCGAGCGCCAGGAACGGGAGGGTCGGAATGCCCGGCAGGGCCGCCAGCACCAGCATCACTGCCGAGGACATCGCCAGCGCCTGCGGATAGCCGGAGAATTGCTTCATCAGCGCCTTGTCGGCGGCGCCGGACACGCCGGCCTTGGAGACGAGCAGGCCGGCCGCGGTGGAGACGATCAACGCCGGCACCTGGGTGACGAGGCCGTCACCCACGGTCAGCAGCGTGTAGGTGCGGCCGGCGTCGGCAAAGGACATGCCCTGCTGCGCCACGCCGATGATCATGCCGCCGACGACGTTGATGAAGACGACCAGGAGGCCGGCGATGGCGTCACCGCGGACGAATTTGGAGGCACCGTCCATGGCGCCGAAGAAGCCGCTCTCGTCCTCCAGCTCCTTGCGCCGTTCCTTGGCGACCTTCTCGTCGATCAGCCCGGCAGAGAGGTCGGCGTCGATCGCCATCTGCTTGCCGGGCATGGCATCGAGGTGGAAGCGCGCGGCGACTTCGGCGATGCGGCCCGAACCCTTGGTGATGACGACGAAGTTGACGATGATCAGGATGGCGAAAACGATGATGCCGATGACGAAATTCCCGCCCATCACGAAGCTGCCGAAGGCCTCGATGACGTGACCGGCGGCGGCCGTGCCCTCGTGCCCGTGCGACAGGATCAGGCGGGTCGAGGCCATGTTGAGCGACAGGCGCAGCATGGTCGAGATCAGCAGGACGGTCGGGAAGGCGGAGAATTCGAGCGGCGCCTGGATGAACAGGGACGTCATCAGGATCAGGATCGAGAGCGTGATCGAGATCGCCAGGAACAGGTCCAGCACGACCGCGGGCAGGGGGAGGATCAGCACCACCAGGATGGTGAGGACGCCGAGCGCCAGCGCGATGTCGCCGCGCTTGAGGATGTTGACGATCTCGTTGAGGGAGGGGATGCCGGGCTTCGCGCTGCCTACGCCCTGTCCCGCCGTGACGTCGACCATGGTAGCTGCCTCCCCGCGCGACTGCCGTCCGCGCGCCCCAAACGTCTGCGCGGCGGCCGATGGGCCGCCGTTCCGAAAGTGAGGCACCGCACTGGCGTCCACGGGAGCTCCCGTTCTACGCGGCTGACGACACTCGACTTCACCCGGCAATTTTTGCCCGGTGTATGGTTAGCAAAGGGTTAACGCGGGGTGGCGGGGAGAGGGGCAGGCGGGGGTGTTTCGGTCCCCCAGGCTGTCATTCCGGGGCGCCCGAAGGGCGAACCCGGAATCCATCGGGCCGCAGGTGGTGTGGGGAAATGGATTCCGGGCTCGCGCCAAGGGGCGCGCCCCGGAATGACAGAGCCTACTTCGCCTTCTGCATCTTGGTCACCGTGTAGCCCGACGCCGCCTCCTCGGCCTCGAAGGTCACCTTGTCGCCGACCTTCACCTGCTTGAGCATCGCTGCGTCCTTGACGCGATAGACCATGGTCATGGGCTCCTCCATGCCGAGGCTCTTCGCCGGTCCGTGCTTGAGCGTGATCTTGCCGGCGCCTTCGTCGATCTTCTTCACCTCGCCGCTGATCGCGGCGCCCTCGGCTGCGAGGGTCGCGGTCGCAAGGCCGGCAGCCAGCGCGAGCGCAGCGGCGATACGGATGATGCGGTTCATGGGAGTCTCCATTGCTCACTTCACGGTGACGTGGCCGACCATGCCGTAGTCGCGATGGTCGGGAATCAGGCAGGAATATTCGAATGTGCCGGCCTTGCTGAATTTCCAGAGGATCTCGGCCGTCTTGTTCGGCGCCAGCCGGACGCCGTTGGGATCGTCGTGCTCCATGTGCGGGTGCTTCTTCATCTCCACCGCATGCGCGAGATTTTCCTTCGGTGTGGCGAGCAGGAATTCGTGGTCCTCCTTGCCGACGTTGCGCAGCACGAAGCGGATCTGCTCGCCGCGCTTGACCTCGATCCGGGCAGGCGCGTAGTCCATCTCGTTCATCAGAATCTCGATCGTGCGTGCGGGCTTCTTGGGATCGCCGGGCTCGCCGGCGGAAAAGTTTCCGTGCCCGTGCTTGTCGTGGGCAAAGGCCGGCGCGGTCGAAAGCGCAGCCAGCGCGAGGCCGAGGCTGATAGTGGTCTTCATCGTGGTCTCCGGTTGGTCGTTCATCGAAACGCTCACATCTTCATGTTCTTCATCGGCGGGCTGCCTGGTTTTTGCCGGGCAGGCTCTGCGGCCGGCGCCGTGACCTCGTAGGCGACGGTGCCTTGCGGGAATTTGTACGGGCCGGGATCGCGGTAATCGTCGTGCGCGAGGTCCTCGCGGATCTTCATCACGGTGAACATGCCGCCCATCTCGATCGGCCCGAACTGGCCGGTGCCGGTCATCATCGGGAGCGTGTTGTCGGGGGCGGGCATCTCCATGTTGCCCATCGCCATGCCGGTCGAGCCCATGGCCATGCCGTCAGGCGCAAGCTTGCCGACGGCCCTGGCGAGGTCCTTGCGCGACACGCCGATGAGGTTGCGCACAGCGTGTCCCATCGCGTTCATGGTGTGGTGCGACTTGTGGCAGTGGAACGCCCAGTCGCCGGGATTGTCGGCGAGCACGTCGAACACCCTGACAGCGCCGACTGGCACGTCGGTGGTCGTCTCCGGGATCTGTGCGCTCTCCGGGATCCAGCCGCCGTCTGTGCAGGTGACTGCAAAGCTGTGGCCATGCAGATGGATCGGATGGTTGGTCATGCTGAGATTGCCGATGCGCACGCGCACCTTGTCGCCGAGCCTGACCGGCAGCGGATCGATGCCGGGAAATACCCGCGCATTCCAGGTCCACATGTTGAAGTCGGTCATCTCGTTGACATGCGGCAGATAGGTGCCGGGGTCGACGCGATAGGTGCTCATCACGAAGACGAAGTCGCGGTCGACGGGCCGGAAGCCTTGGTCGCGCGGATGCACGACGACCATGCCCATCATGCCCATTGCCATCTGCACCATCTCGTCGGAATGCGGGTGGTACATGAAGGTCCCGCTCTTCTTCATCTCGAACTCGTAGACGAAGGTCTTTCCCGGCTGGATGTGCGGCTGGTTCAATCCGCCGACGCCGTCCATGCCGCTCGGAATGATCATGCCGTGCCAGTGCACGGTGGTGTATTCGGGCAGCCTGTTGGTGACGAAGATGCGGAGCTTGTCGCCCTCGACGGCTTCGATGGTCGGGCCCGGCGATTGCCCGTTGTAGCCCCACAAATTCACCTTCATGCCCTCGGCGAATTCGCGCACCACGGGTTCGGCGACGAGATGGAATTCCTTCCAGTCGCCGTTCATGCGGAACGGCAGCGACCAGCCGTTGAGAGTGACCACGGGGCGATAGTCGGGACCGCTGGTCGGATGCAGCGGCGGCTGCATCACCACCTTGTCCATGGTGGGTGCTTCCGGAATCGATGCGGCCTGGACGCGGCCGCTGATGGCCGATGCGCTGGCAAGCGCGGCGGTCCCCAGGAATCCTCGGCGGGAAAACATGCTGGCCTCCATCTCAGTGGCCGCCGCCGGCAGGCGCTGCCGCGGCGATGGTGGTTGGATTGTCGCCGCCGGCCGCCGGCACGCCGCCGCCGTTGACGGCAGTCTGCAAATCGGCCTGGGCGAGAAAGAACCGCTGCCTGGCGTCGATCGCGCCGCGCAGCGACGTCAGACGCTGTCGCGCCTCGGTGAGCAGCGCGAAAATGTCGACCTGCATGCTGGAGAAGCGCAGCTGCATCTCCTCGGTGATGATCTTCCGCAAGGGGATGATCTCGCGCTGGTAATGGCCGGCGATGTCATAGGTGGAGTGATAGACACGATAGGCATCGCGCGCCTCGGAGCGCACATTCACGGCGCGCTCGGTCAGGCGGTTGAAGGCGAGATTGTAGGTCTCGGCGGCCTGCCGTACCCGCACCTCGCCGCCGTCGAAGATCGGGATCTGGAACTGCACGTCGAAGCCGCGTTCGCGGAACGGCGGCCCTTCCGGATCCTGAGTGCGGCGAGAGATGCCGGCGAGATCGAGCAGTGTCACGAAGCGCGTCGCCTCGGTGAGGTTCAGGGCCTTCGCCAGCGCGGCCAGCTCCAGCCGTGCGATCTGCAGGTCGATGCGGTGCGCCACGGCATCGGCCTCGATCGAGGGCAACGCTTGCGGCCGACGCGGCAGCGCCGGCAGTCGATCAGGCAGACGGAAGTCGAGACCGTCGTCCCACAGGCCCATCAGGCGCGCCAGCCTTTCGCGCGCGCTGGTTGCCATCTGCCGCGCCGTTGCGAGGTCGGCGGTGGTTTCGGCGTAAAACACCTGCTCGCGGGCCTGGTCGAGCTTGTTGAGCGAGCCGGTTTCGCCGAGCTTGACCGCGAGCTGTGCGGTCGATTCCGCCGTGGCCTTCGCGTCGGTCAGCAGCGCCACCATCTCGTTGCCGGCGACAGTGCGGACATAGGCGCGGCGGACGTCGGCCGCGAGCCGCAGCGTCGCCAGGGCAGCGCGCAGCTGCGCTCCGCGGAAGCGGTCGCGGGCGATGTCGGAGCGGAACGGCAGGGTGGCCAGCGCGAGGATGTCGCCGACCACCTGGCGCTCGATCTCGCTGGCGCCGTTGCCTGATATCCGCGAGATCGCGAACACGGGATTGGGCGGCAGGCTCTGCTCGACGAGATCGGTCTCGGCCAGCGCCAGCTCGTTGTAGACGGCTTGCAGTCCCTTGTTGTTGAGCAACGCGATCTGCACGGCGGCATCCGCGCTCAGCGTCCGCGACAACAGCTGGCGAACGCGCGCGTCGACCGCGTCGGCGCCCTCGGCCGTTCGCACGAAGGCGACGTCCTTGTTGATGGTCTGGCTTGTCAGATCCGAGACTGCAATCATCCCGCTGTCGGGCGAGAACGCGGCGCAGCCTGAGACGCTGAGCGCAATGAGGACGAGCAGGCCCCGCGCAAGATGGCGTGTCATGGCGCGCTCCTACCTGTCTTGCTTCGGCTGCGGCGTCACCGCGTCGTTGCGGCCACGCCATGGCGCCGGCGTCGCAGGGCGCAGGCTGGTGTAGGGCGCAATGGTCGAGCGATAGCCGATGCGGGCCACCTTCGCCGCCGGATCGGCGGGATCGGCGCTGGCGACTTGAGTCGTTGCAGGCATGCAGCCGGACAGTGCCAGCGCGGCAGAGGCCAGCAGCAGCCAATTGAATCGACACTGTCGTCCACCCACCGCAGATGCGGCGGCGGACTTCGCCCCGGAAAGCGTCAACATGATTCATCCCTGATCTGGAGACCACAGGTTCGCGCGCGCAAAAGCGCGCTCGGCCCGAAATCGTCGCGTCACATCAGGCGATGGGGGGGCGGTAGTGCACGGGCGGCGCCGCGCTGTGCAGGCTGGCCACGAGCTCGGGCGCGCAGGCGGAGACGGGCAGCAGCGGCGTGGCGACGCCGGGCAGATCGGCCGGCAACGCGCTCACACACATCATCGCGCAGCACGGTCCCACCGTTCCCTTGCCGTCGTGATGATGCGGAGCCGGCGCGTCCTGCGCGGCCGTCTGGGGGTGAGCGTGGGTTCCCGCGTGTTCGTGCGAGGCATCGCCATGCAGATGGCTCGTCGGCATCTGGTGATGCGCCGGCACGGGATCTGCGAGGAGTGCGTCGTCAAGGCACGGTGCAGCGCCATCGCCCCAGGCAAGCGCCGCAGCGGGCGCGAGCACGCAGAACAGGTAGGCGAGGGCGATGATCCGCCCCACCCTGATCCGCATCGATCGCGTCAATCGCAGCAACATCCGCCGGTATGCTCTCCGCGCGCGGCAAAGGTGCACACGCGGATTGCAAACTAGTGGCAAATTGCGCGGTCGCCAAGCTCCTTCTTACCGCAGTGCACCGCGCATGCCCAATATCGCGTCACAATGCTTGACCCTGTGGCGATCCGCGGGCCATGGTCCGGCCCGTGCACGCGCCAAATCATCCGGGACAGACGCCTCAATCATTCAGCCCTGATTCCCGTCAGGCCTGGATGCGGCTGATCATTGCGCTTCTGATCGGCTCGATCGGCGCCGTCGGCATGTGGGCGGTCGTGGTCGTGATTCCCGTGGTGCAGGCCGAATTCGGCGCCACGCGCGGCGCGGTGTCGCTGGCTTTCACCCTCATGATGTTCGGGTTCGGGCTTGGCGGCGTGATCGCCGGCAAGATCACCGACCGGTTCGGCATCGTACCGGCCATGGCGATCAGCATCGCTTTTCTCGGCGTCGCCAACGTGCTCGCGGGCCTGTCGAGCCAGCTCTGGCAGTTCGTGGCGGCTTACTTCCTCATCGGGCTCGGCACCGCGGCGACCTTCGCGCCGCTCATGGCCGAAGCCTCGCACTGGTTCGAGCGCTACCGCGGACTTGCCGTGACCATCGTCGCCAGCGGCAATTATGTCGCCGGCACGATGTGGCCGCCGGTCGTGAGCTGGGGCACGCAGGAGATCGGCTGGCGCTACACCCATATCGGCATCGGCATGGTCTGCGCCAGCACGATGACGCTTCTGGTCCTCGTCCTGCGCGCACAGATGGGCAACGACAAGGTCCGCGATCATGCCAACGCACCGCCGCCGCGGGTCGATCTCAAGCTGTCGACCAACACGCTGACGGTGCTGCTTTCGATCGCGTCCATCGCCTGCTGCGTGGCGATGGCGATGCCGCAGGTGCATATCGTCGCCTATTGCGGCGATCTCGGCTATGGCGTGGCGCGCGGGGCCGAGATGCTGTCCTTGATGATGGCCTGCGGCATCGTCAGCCGGATCGGCTCCGGCTATCTCGCTGACAAGATCGGCGGCATCCGCACGCTG
The DNA here is from genome assembly GCF_041262065.1 of Bradyrhizobium sp. USDA 327. Lineage (NCBI taxonomy): Bacteria > Pseudomonadati > Pseudomonadota > Alphaproteobacteria > Hyphomicrobiales > Nitrobacteraceae > Bradyrhizobium > Bradyrhizobium sp. USDA 327. The sequence goes on from NZ_JBGCCW010000001.1 coordinate 665,745, forward strand.
CTGGTCGGGTCGCTGGCGCAGGGTTTTGCGCTGGTGTTCTATCTGTTCTTCGACAGCCTGACCTCGCTGTATCTGATCTCCGCGATGTTCGGCCTGTTCCAGGGCGGCATCGTGCCGAGCTACGCCATCATCGTGCGTGAGGCGATGCCGGCGAGCGAGGCGGCGACGCGCGTCGGCATCGTGATCTTTGCGTCCGTGTTCGGCATGTCCTTCGGCGGCTGGGTGTCGGGCGTCATCTTCGATGCCACCGGATCCTACGCCGCGGCGTTCGCGAACGGCGTGGCGTGGAATGCGCTGAACATCGGCATCGTCGTGCTGCTGCTGATCCGCTCGCGGATGAGCGCGACGAAGACCGGTCCCGGTTTCGCGACCTAGGCCTTCCGTCCCAAACGTTGCCGGCTGCGTCGATCGGAGCCGCCGGCGCGAAAGTTCGACGAACCCGCACGGACGGCTGCGTGCGGGTGTCCGCTTCAGTTATGGTGTCCGGTGTCGGTATCGCCGAGTTCCCGCTGCGTGTTGGCCTCGAACCACAGCGCATTGAGGATGGCGAAGGTCCCTGCGAAGGCGACACCGAGAATCCACGAGAAGTACCACATTGTCGTCTCCAGCTAGTACACCGTCGAATGCGTCTCGTCTTTGACGAACGCTTCGTTGATCGGTCCGCGCAGCACGCTATAGACCCAGGCGGTGTAGAGCATGATCACGGGCAGGAAGATCACCGTTGCTGCGAGCATGATCCGCAGCGTCAGGAGACTCGACGACGTGTCCCAGACGGTGAGGCTGGCACTGGGATCGAGCGACGACGGCAGCATGAACGGAAACAGCGAAAGGCCGGCCGTCGCGATGATAGCGGCGATGCCGAGTCCGCTGGCCAGAAGTGCGAGACCGGCGCGCTGCTTGCCGAGCAGCAGGGCTGAAGCGGCCAGCATCAGGATGGCCACGATCGGGGCCGCCTTCGTCCATGGGAACAGTCGATAGTTGACGAGCCAGGCGCCGGCCTCCTTCGTAACCGTCTTCAGCAACGGGTTGGACGGGCCGTCATGGGGAATGGGCTGAGCGACCGAATAGCCTTCGATGCCATAGGCCACCCAGATGCCGGCGACGATGAACAGCGCGATGGCTGCCAATGCGGCCATCCGCCCGATGCGCATGCCCCGCGCGACCAGCGGACCTTCGGCTTGAGGGCCAGGTAGTTGGCTCCGTGCAGGGTCAGCATGGCGACGCTGATCAGCCCGCAAACCAGCGCGAACGGATTGAGCAGGCCCAGCAAGGTGCCTTCGTAGGTCATTCGCAGCGTGTCGTCGAAGCGGAAGGGAACGCCGACGATGACGTTGCCGAACGCGACGCCGAAGATGAGCGCCGGCACCAGGCCCGCGATGAAGAATGCGAGGTCCCAGGTTGCGCGCCATCGCACGTCGTCGAGCTTGCTGCGGAACTTGAACGCGACCGGACGCAGGATCAGCGCAGCGAGCACCAGGAACATCGCGAGATAGAACCCTGAGAAAGCCGTGGCATAGAGCAACGGCCAGGCCGCGAAAATGGCGCCGCCGCCGAGGATCAACCAGACCTGGTTACCCTCCCAGACGGGGCCGACCGTGTTGATGACGATGCGGCGCTCGACGTCCGACTTGGCCACGAAGGGAAGCAGGATCGCCACGCCGAAGTCGAAGCCGTCCATGACGGCAATGCCGATCAAGAGAATCCCGAGCAGTGCCCACCAGATCAGTCGCATGCTTTCGTAGTCGAACATGACGGTGCTCCTCCTATTCGGCAGCGGCAAGACGAACGGTCGGCTCGGTGCGGGGCCCCTGGGGCCCGGCCTTGGCCGTCTTCACCATCAGAAAGATGTCGACGACCGCGAGGGTCGAATAGAACACCACGAAGCCAATCAGGGTGGTCCAGACGTTGGCGGCCGAAAGGTTGGACACAGCCAGAAAAGTCGGAAGCACGCCCTCGATGACCCACGGCTGCCGTCCCACCTCGGCGACGATCCAGCCCAGCTCTGCCGCTATCCAGGGCAGCGGCAGACTGAGCAGCGCCGCCCAAAGGAAGAGGCGGTATCGATCGAGCTGCCGTTTGCTGGCGAGCACGAAGGCAACCGCGAACAGGGCGATGAAATAGAAGCCGAGCCCGACCATGAAGCGGAAGCTCCAGAACAGCGGAGACACCGCCGGGACGGTGCTCCATGCCGCCTTCGCGATCTCCTCCGGCGTCGCATTGCGGACGTCGGGGCGGATCTTCTTGAGCAGCAGGGCGTGGCCGAGATCCGCCGCCGTCGCATCCAGACGGGCCTTCTCGGTTGAGCTGGATGGATCGGCACGGAGCTTCTCGAGCGCGTCGTAGGCGATGAGGCCGTTCTTGATCCGTTGCTCGGCATGCGCGACGAGCTCCTTGATGCCCGGCACCTCCTTGTCCAGGGATCGCGTCGCGATCAATCCGAGCACCCAGGGGATCTTCACCTCATATTCGGTGGTGTGCTTTTCGAGATTGGGGAATCCGAACAGCGTAAAGGATGCCGGCGCGGGCTCCGTCTCCCACATCGCCTCGATCGCCGCGATCTTCATCTTCTGGTTTTCGCCGGCCGTGTATCCGCTCTCGTCGCCGAGAACGACGACGGACAGGGCGGAGGCAAGGCCGAAGCTGGCCGCCACGGTCATCGAGCGCTTGGCGAACTCGACATGTCGTCCCTTGAGCAGGTAGTAGGCCGAAATCGAGAGCACGAGCATCGATCCGGTCACGTAGCCGGCGCTGACGGTATGAACGAACTTGGCCTGTGCGACCGGGTTAAACAGCACTTCCATGAAGCTCGTCACTTCCATTCGCATGGTCGCCGGATTGAACTCGGCGCCGACCGGATACTGCATCCAGCCGTTGGCGATCAGGATCCACAATGCCGAAATGTTCGAGCCGAGCGCGACGAGCCAGGTGACGGTGAGATGCTGCAGGGCGCTCAGCTTCTCCCATCCGAAGAAGAAAAGACCGATGAAGGTGGCCTCCAGGAAGAAGGCCATTAGCCCTTCGATTGCGAGCGGGGCTCCGAAGATGTCGCCGACATAGTGACTGTAATAGGCCCAGTTCATGCCGAACTGGAATTCCATGGTGATGCCGGTGGCAACACCCATCGCGAAGTTGATCCCGAACAGGAGGCCCCAGAACTTCGTCATCTCCTTCCAGATCGCGCGTCCGGTCATCACGTAGACGCTCTCCATCACTCCGAGCAGGATCGAAAGTCCGAGCGTCAGGGGAACGAAAAGGAAATGATACAGCGCGGTCAGGCCGAATTGCAGCCGTGAAAGCGACACGACGTCCAGCGATGTCATTGCGTGCGTCCTTGATTGGCGGAGTTCGTGGGGTCGAGAAACTGGCGGTCGAGGGCGCTGGCGTCGATCCGAGGGCGCTTGCTCGGCGCGAACACGAAAATCGCGGCTCCAAGGATGACTGCGATCTTGATCGTGAGTACGATCGTAAGGCTACGTCTCAGACCGGATGCGGCCATGAGTCATTCGTCCAGCTTGAAGTACGCATGGCTTTGGTCCATGCGGCCGACCACGGTGGAAGATCCAAGCGGGGTCCATTTCAAAGAGACCGATAGATCTCCTGAGGTGGGCGTCGCTTGATCGAGCGCAAAACGCTTCTTCACGTCGGTGTGAGACACTCGTGCGAGGAGATGCGCGGCTCAACAGGACAAATTGTCCAACTAAAGCGCGATGCGATTAGGATGAGTCGTCATCGCGCTTCAGGTTGTTGTTTAAGCATGATCTTTTCGGAAAACCGCTGTGCACTTTTCCGGATCATGCTTTAGCGCTTGCGATGCGATTTGCGGCCGGCCTTCTTGGCTAGCGGAGGCAGAGAGCCGGCCGCGCGCGCCTTGGTCTTGGCACTGGGCTGCATGCGCAGACCGTCGACGAACACGTCGAGCATCCGCAGCACCGAGGATTGCCAGCCGGGCTGGTCGTGCATGTAGCACATGCCGACGAGCGCCCGCAGCAGGTCCTCGGGGCTGATATCTCCGCGCATCTGGCCCGCCGCGACCGCGCGGTCGAGCAACGAGCCGATCGCCTTGGTCAGCCGGTCCATGGAGAAAGCCGCGAGCTCGGACGAGCTCTGGAACGTCAGCGCCAGCGCGGCCGACATGCCTTTCTTGGTGGCGACGAATTCGACATTGGAGCGCAGCCAGCGACGCAGCGCGTCCACCGGGTCCTTGGCGTACTTCAACTGCTCGGCAAGCTCGCTGAGCTGCTCGACTTCGCGCCGATAGACTGCCTCGAACAGATCCTCGCGCGTCGGAAAATGCCGGTAGAGCGTACCGATGCCGACGCCGGCGCGTTTGGCCACGGCCTCCAGGCTTGCCTCGGGACCGCCCGCGCTGAACACCACCTTGGCCGCTTCGAGCACGCGCTCGCGATTGCGCACGGCATCGGCGCGGGGCTTGCGGGTGTGGTCGGTGTGGTCGTCCATGCCGGCAATGTAGATCACGAATTGGTTAGATTGAACCCTTGTTGAACCTTAACGGGCTGCATCGCGTTGGTGGCGCAGGGGCTTTTGACAGATTCCAAATATTTGCGGCGACCCTTGTTAAACGGAGGGTGCCTCCGTATCTTCGCTCGAGCGTCGGCCTGCATCCGTGTTCGGGCGGCGCGATATCGACGGCGGCCACGGAGGTGGCGCGCTGCACGATGATTCATGTCCATATCTGATCGGAGCCTTGTATGAACCACTCCATCAGCCTCACCGTGAACGGTGCGCGGCGCGAATTCGTCCTCGACGATCCACGTGTCACGCTGCTCGATCTCCTGCGTGAGCGCCTCCATCTGACCGGAACCAAGAAGGGATGCGACCGCGGTCAGTGCGGCGCCTGCACCATCCTCGTCGACGGCAAGCGCATCAATTCCTGCCTCGCGCTCGCCATCAGCCACGACGGCGCCGACATCCTCACCATCGAAGGCGTCGCGCGCGGCGACCAGCTTCATCCCGTGCAGGCCGCCTTCATCGCCCATGACGGCTTTCAATGCGGCTTCTGCACGCCCGGCCAGATCATGAGCGCCATCGGCATGATGAGCGAGGCGCAGGCCGGCAAAGATCCCGAACGCATCCGCGAATGCATGAGCGGCAATCTCTGCCGCTGCGGCGCCTATGCCGGCATCGTCGATGCGGTGCTGGAGGCGCAAGGACATATGGACGAATCCAATCAGAGGCGCTCCGCATGAAGCCGTTCGATTATGTCAGGCCCGCCACGGTCGCAGAGGCCGTTGCCGCCGCCGCTCTGCCGGGCGCCGTTTTTCTTGCCGCCGGCACCAACCTGCTCGACCTCATGAAAGGCGGCGTCAGCCGTCCGGACCGGTTGGTCGACGTCACGCATCTCGACGGGCTCGATCAAATCGAGACCCTCGCCGACGGGTCATTGCGCATCGGTGCGCTGGTGAGCAACGCCGATCTCGCGCACTATGCGGACTTTGCAAGATCCTATCCCGCCGTCGCCGAGGCCCTGCTCTCCGGCGCGTCGGCTCAGTTGCGCAATGCCGCAACCGTCGGCGGCAATCTGCTGCAGCGGACACGCTGCGCGTATTTCTACGACACCGCCAGCCGCTGCAACAAGCGCGAGGCCGGTAGCGGCTGCGACGCCCGCGACGGCGAGAACCGCAGCCATGCCGTGCTCGGCTGGAGCGAGAACTGCATCGCCACGCATCCGTCCGACTTCGGCGTGCCGCTGGTCGCGCTCGACGCCGTCGTCGAGATCGAGGGCAGGGGCGGCCGGCGTGAGATCGCGCTGGATCAACTGCATCGCCTGCCCGACGATACGCCCGAGCGTGACTCCGTGCTTGAACCCGGAGACCTCATCGTCGCCGTGCGTCTGCCGCCCGCCGCGCGCGGCTTTGCCGCGCACGCGCGCTATCTCAAGGTCCGCGAGCGCATGTCCTATGCTTTCGCCGTGGTATCGGCCGCAGCTGCGCTGCGGATCGAGAACGGCAAGATCGCGGAGGCGCGGCTTGCACTCGGTGGTGTCGCCGCAAAGCCCTGGCGCGCCCGTGCCGCGGAGGATGTGCTCAGGAACGTTGCGCCCACGGCAGACGCGTTCCAGGAGGCGGCCTGGCGGGCGCTCGCCGACGCAAAACCGTCCGGCGACAATGCCTTCAAGATCGAGCTTGCGCGCCGCATCGTCGTGCGCGCGCTGCTACTCGCCGCCGCCGGCACGCCTGCGCGTATCCCCGCGCTGCCGGCTTCTCCCTTTGCCGCGACTTCCGGAGCCATCCATGCCTGAGCTCAACCTGACCAGCGCGCCCGCCCATCTGCGGCACGGCTCGAATATCGGCCAGCCGCTGACCCGTCGTGACGGCGTCCTCAAGGTCACGGGGCGGGCGACCTATGCCGCCGACAACCATCCGCCCGGGATGCTGTTCGCGGTGGTGGCCGTCTCGAGTGTTGCGCGCGGCCGCGTGGCCTCGCTCGACGTCGCCGCCGCAAAGCGCCATCCCGGCGTCGTCGACGTCATGACGCCGGACCACAAGCCGGAGCTCGCGATCGATCCGGAGATCAAGACCAATCCGTTCGTGTTCCGGATGGAAGCGTTGCAGAGCAACGAAGTCCGTTACGCCAACCAGCCCATCGCGGTCGTGATCGCGGAAACGCTGGAGGCCGCAACGGAAGGCGCGGCGCTGCTGGCGCCTCGCTACGAGACCCTGCCTCCGCTGGTCGGCCTCGATGCCGGCGAGAGCTTCGTGCCGCCGGTCGTTGGTGTCGGTAACCCCGCGGAGCATCACCACGGCGATATCGAGGCGGGGCTCGCCTCAGCCGCGAAGCTGATCGACGCGACTTACGAGACGCCGCCGCAATATCACAACGCGATGGAGCCGCATGCGATCGTGGTTCAATGGGATGGCGACAAGCTGTCCGTGGACATGCCGACTCAAGGTCTGATGCTGTCGCTGGCGCGCATTGCCGAACTGTTCGGCATCGCGCACGACAAGATCCACATTCGCAGTCCCTTCCTCGGGGGCGGCTTCGGCTCCAAGGGGCTGATGGGCGGTCCGCCGGTTCTCGGTATCATGGCGGCGAAGCTGGTGGGCAAGCCGGTCAAGCTCGTGCTGCGCCGTGAGCAGATGTACGGCCCGGTCGGTCATCGCGCACCGACCCGGCAGCGACTGCGCATCGGCGCCGATGGCGAGGGGCGTTTGACCGCGCTCGATCACCATGCGCGGACCGTGTCGAGCACGTTCGACGATTTCTACGAGCCGGCCGCTGACGCCTCGCACACGCTCTATGCGGCGCCTGCGATCCGCACCTCGCACGATGCCGTGCGCGTCAGTACCGGAACGCCGTTGTTCATGCGCGCGCCCGGCGAGGCGACCGGCTCGATCGCGCTCGAGAGCGCGATCGACGAGATGGCCTGGGCCTGCGGCATGGATCCGCTGGCCTTCCGCCTCAAGAACTACGCCGAGGTCGAGCCGATCACCGGCAAGCCGTTCTCTTCAAAAGCCCTGCGTGCCTGTTACGAGCAGGGGGCCGCGCGGTTCGGCTGGGCGAAGCGGTCGCTCCAGCCGCGACAGATGCGTGACGATGCCGGCCTGCTGGTCGGCTGGGGCATGGGCACGGCGACTTTCCCCGCGCTGATGTTCCAGGCCGAAGCCCGGGCGGCGATCCGCCGCGACGGCACCGGCGTGATGGAGATCGGTGCGCACGACATGGGGCAGGGCGCCTGGACGGCGCTCGCCCAGATCGCGGCCGACGGTCTCGGCCTCGATGTCGACCGCGTCGAGTTCAAGGCGGGGACATCCGACCTGCCGGATGCCGGCATCGCCGGTGGCTCGGCGCACACGGCCACCGCCGGTGCCGCGATCCACAGTGCCGGAGCGGCCGTGATTGCCAGGCTTGCCGATCTCGCCACCAATGACGAACGCTCGCCGCTGTTCGGTGCCGGCAATGCCGGCGTGATCGCGCGCGATGGCAGGCTGATCCGTCGTGACGACGAGAGCCGCGGCGAGAGCTATCCCGAGATCCTCGCGCGCGCCGGTGTCGCCGAGGTCGAGGCGCGCGGCACCGGCGCGCCGAACCCTGCCGCGATGGAGGAATATGCGATGCACGCCCACGGCGCGGTGTTCGCGGAAGTGAAGGTCGATCCCGATCTCGGCCAGGTCCGCGTCACCCGCATGGTCGGCGCCTTCGCGGCCGGGCGCATCGTCAATCCGCGCATGGTTCAGAGCCAGCTGTTCGGCGGCATGATCTGGGGCATGTCGTTCGCGCTGCACGAGGAGGCCATCACCGACCGGCGCAGCGGACGGATCATGAACGCCAATCTCGGTGAGTACCACATCCCGGTGAATGCCGACGTGCCGCCGCTCGACGTGATCACGGTCGAGGAGCACGATCCGCATGTGAATGCGCTCGGCATCAAGGGCGTCGGCGAGATCGGTATCACCGGCAGCGCCGGCGCGGTCGCCAACGCGGTCTGGCACGCGACCGGCGTGCGCGTTCGCCGCTTTCCGATCCGGATCGAGGAGTTGCTGACGCAGCGTTGAGACAAAAGGCGGGGCGAGATCCTCTCGCTCCGCCGCGTCTCGTTAATGCAGCTTTTTCCGGAGCGCCTTGAGCGCCTCTCGCTGCTCCTCGATGTAGTCGGCGATGGCCTTGCGCAGCTCGCGCGAATGGAGCTTGTCGGCGTCGCGCTGGACTTCGTCGAGCGCGGCTTCTGCATTGGCGAGCGTGATCTTCATCTGCGAGCCTTGTTACGAAGCGGCCCCGGTGTGCCTGGGACTCCGGGCGATAACCTCAGCACCTCTTGCGCCAGGCTGCTCGGCTATGGTTCGCAATATATAGCGGTGCGGCTCCGGGAAATTGAGATGGCTCAAGCTCCGTAAGAAACCGGTGACCCCGTAGGAGTCCGGATATTTTACCGCGCTTCAAAACGTCGGCGGCGTGCAGGCCGAGATCACTTCGCAGGGCTTGCCGCCGACGCAGCGGAAGCGATGCGGCCGGCGGCTCTCGAAATAATAGGCATCGCCCGGGTTGAGGATGCGGCGCTCGTCCTCGACGGTGACCTCGAGCTTGCCCGAGATCACGATGCCGCCTTCCTCGCCCTCATGGACGAGGTGGACGCGGCCGGTGTCGCTGCCCGGTTCGTAGCGTTCCTTCAGGATCTGCAGGCTGCGGCCGAACAGATTGTCGCCGACCTGCCGATAGGAGATCGGCTTCTTGCCGACCTCAGTCAGTTCTTCGGCACGGTAGAAGATCTTGCGCCTCGATTCCGGCTCCAGCGCGAAGAACTCGGCGAGCCCCATCGGGATGCCGTCGAGGATGCGCTTGAGCGCCCCGACCGAGGGGTTCATCTGGTTGGATTCGATCAGCGAGATCGTCGAATTGGTGACGCCGGCGCGCTTGGCGAGTTCGCGCTGCGACAGCTTGTGGCGCGCCCGGATGAATCGCAGCCGTCCACCGATGTCGACGCTCATGCCCCTGGCCCCTGTTGCAGGTGTTGCGGATCGCGCAAATATGGACCGGAGGGACCAGTCAAATCAATGGCTTGCAGGTCACCAGAAAAGGACTTGTTGCGGTTCCGAAACCGTGGCTCAGCTATGGGGTCAGCAAAGGAGCGCGGCCGTGACCCTTCATCAGATTCCGAACACCATCAAGACCGATTCGTACTGGATGCCGTTCACGGCCAACCGGCAGTTCAAGAAATCGCCGCGTCTGTTCTCCTCGGCCGAGGGCATGTACTACACCAGCGTCGACGGCCGCCAGGTGATCGACGGCTCCGCTGGCCTCTGGTGCGTCAATGCCGGCCACGGCCGCAAGCAGATCGCCGCCGCCGTCGAGCGCCAGCTGATGACGCTGGACTTCGCGCCGTCGTTCCAGATGGGCCATCCGCTGGCGTTCGACTTCGCCGAGCGGCTCGCCGAGATCGCGCCGAAGGGCCTCGACCGCGTCTTCTTCACCAACTCCGGCTCCGAGTCGGTCGACACCGCGCTCAAGATCGCGCTCGCCTATCACCGCGCCAACGGCCAGGCGAGCCGCACCCGCCTGATCGGCCGCGAGCGCGGCTATCACGGCGTCGGCTTCGGCGGCACCTCGGTCGGCGGCATGGTCGCCAACCGCCGTGCCTTCACCACCCTGCTGCCGGGCGTCGATCACATCCGCCACACCCATGATCTCACCCGCAACGCCTTCGCCAAGGACCTGCCCGAGCATGGCGCCGAGCTCGCCGACGATCTCGAGCGTCTGGTCGCCCTGCACGGCGCGGAGACGATCGCCGCCGTCATCGTCGAGCCGGTGCCGGGTTCGACCGCGGTGCTGCCGCCGCCGAAGAACTATCTGCAGCGCCTGCGCGCGATCTGCGACAAGCACGGCATCCTGCTGATCTTCGACGAGGTCATCACCGGCTTCGGCCGCCTCGGCACGCCGTTCGCCGCCAACTTCTTCGGCGTCACGCCGGACCTGATGACGACCGCCAAGGGCATCACTAACGGCACCGTGCCCTGCGGCGCAGTGTTCGCGAGCCGCAAGGTGTACGACGGCATGATGACCGGCCCGGAGAACCAGATCGAGCTGTTCCACGGCTACACCTATTCGGCGCATCCGGTGGCGTGCGCCGCGGGCATCGCGACCCTCGACATCTACAAGAACGAAGGCCTGCTCACGCGCGGTGCCTCGCTCGCCGAATACTGGCGCGATGCGCTGCATTCGCTGAAGGGCCTGCCGAACGTCGTCGACATCCGCAATTGCGGCCTGATGGGTGCCGTCGAGCTGGCGCCGCGCGACGGCGTGGTCGGCGCACGCGGCTACGACATGCTGGTCGATTGCTTCAACAACGGCCTCTACCTTCGCACCGGCGGCGACTCCGTCGCGATGTCACCCCCGCTCATCGTCGAGAAGAGCCACATCGACCAGATGGTCTCGATCCTCGGCGACGCCATCAAGCGGGTGGCCTGATAATTGCTCTCGCCGTTGCGAGTTGTTTCCTTGCAGCGGCGAGCGTGATGCCGCGGGAGTTTGACGAAGCGTGAAAGTTCTGATCCTCGGCAGCGGTGTCATCGGTGTCACCTCTGCCTACTACCTCGCACGTGCCGGCCACGACGTGACGGTCGTCGACCGCCAGCCGGAGCCGGCACTGGAGACCTCTTTCGCCAATGCCGGCGAGGTGTCGCCCGGCTATTCCTCGCCCTGGGCCGGTCCCGGCGTGCCGGTGAAGGCGGTCAAGTGGCTCTTGATGAAGCACGGCCCGCTGGTGATCCGGCCGAAGCTCGATCCCGTGATGTGGGTCTGGCTGCTCAAGATGCTGCGCAACTGCACCAGCGCGCGCTACGCGGTCAACAAGAGCCGGATGATTCCGATCGCGGAATACAGCCGCGATTGCCTGCGCGACCTGCGCCGCGACATCGGCATTCAATATGACGACCGCGCGCAGGGCACGCTGCAGCTGTTCCGCTACCAGGCGCAACTCGACAGCACGGCTGAGGACATCGCCGTGCTCAAGCAATACGGCGTGCCCTTCGAGGTGCTGAGCCGCGAGGGCTGCATCGCGGTCGAGCCGGCGCTCGGCGGCGTAAAGGAGAAGTTCGTCGGCGGCCTTCGCCTGCCGCAGGACGAGACCGGCGACTGCCACATGTTCACGCAGTCGCTCGCCAAGCACGCCGAGGCGCTCGGCGTGCGCTTCATGTTCAACACCGGCATCGATCGCATCGTCACCGACGGCGCCCGCGTCAGCGGCGTCGCGACCAGCGCCGGCCTGTTGCAGGCGGACGCTTACGTGCTCGCGCTCGGCAGCTGGTCGTCGCGGCTCGTCGCGCCGCTCGGCATCTCGCTGCCGGTCTATCCGGTGAAGGGCTATTCGATCACGGTGCCGATCAAGGACGCCTCCGGCGCGCCGGAATCGACCGTGATGGACGAGAGCTACAAGGTCGCGATCACCCGCCTCGGCGATCGCATCCGCGTCGGCGGCACCGCGGAAATCTCGGGCTTCTCGGACAAGCTCTACGATGCGCGCCGCGCCACGCTCGATCATTCGCTGACGGACCTGTTCCCGCGCGGCGGCGATCTCGCCAAGGCGACGTTCTGGAGCGGTCTGCGCCCGATGACGCCGGACGGCCCGCCGGTGATCGGCCCGACCCAATACGCCAATCTCCACCTCAACACCGGCCACGGCACGCTGGGCTGGACCATGTCCTGCGGTTCGGGCCGCGTGCTCGCCGACATGCTGTCGGGCAAGAAGCCCGACATCGACGTCAGCGCGCTGACGGTGGATCGGTACAATCATCGGTTCGGGTGATTGACGCTGTCATTCCGGGGCGATGCGAAGCATCGAACCCGGAATCTCGAGATTCTCAGGTGCGCAATTGCGCACCATAGTTCGCCTTCGGCGCCCCGGAATGACGGAAAATCAGGCGCTATCCCGCTCCCGTCACGCAATTCACCCACAGCACCACGGACTTCGCGTCGTTCGCCGGATTTGAAAACCGGTGCGGCCTTCGGCTCGCGAAGCGAAAACTGTCACCCGTCTTCAGCGACCACGTCTCGCTGTCGACCGTCAGCATCATCTCGCCTTCGAGCACGAGGCCGGCTTCCTCGCCGTCATGGGTGTTGAGCTCGTCCCCGGTGGAGCCGCCGGGCTCCAGATGCACCAGGAACAGGTTGAGCTTGTTGTCGGCGCTGGCCGGGCTCAGCAGCTGTTTTGATACGCCGGTGCGCCAGAGCTTCAACTCCGGCCGTTGCAGGCCGCGCGTCACCACCTGGTCGGATGCGCCGTCGGCGCGCGGGCTCGCGCCGAACAGAGCGGCGATGCCGACGCCGAGCACGTCGGCGAGCGTTGCCAGCACGCGCAGCGACGGCGACGACAGCCCGCGCTCGATCTGGCTGAGAAAGCCGATCGACAGGTCCGTGCGCGCGGCGACCGTCTCCAGCGAGAATTGCCGGACCCGCCGCAGATCCCTGATGCGGCGGCCGACGGCGACGTCCATCGCCGGCTCGGCCGGCTTGGCGACGGCCTTCACCTTCCTGGCCGGCTTTGCGGCGGCCGGTTTGCGCATTCTTTTGCCACCGCTCACGTCAAACCGCTTCCTTCATGTGCATGAAAACCGCTTGCATCGTCCGCGAAAGTGTGACCAAATTTTCATATTGGTGAAAATAGGCCGAAATGGCTTGGCTCGCAACGTCTGATCACGACATGCGCGAGCGCCGCCACCGGCCGGGCCCAAAGGGGGATGCGATGAAGCGTTTTGGTCTGGCCGCGATCGCGGCGCTCGCAATTGCAGCCGCGATGCCGGCTTCGGCGCAACAGGTGCTGAAGGTCGGCTCGACGCCGACGGGCATTCCCTTCACCTTCCTCGACACCAAGACCAACACCATCCAGGGCATCATGGTCGATCTCATCACCGAGGTCGGCAAGGATGCCGGCTTCAACGTGCAGATCGAGCCGATGCAGTTCTCGGCCCTGATCCCGTCGCTGACCTCGAGCAAGATCGACATCATCGCGGCTGCGATGTTCATCACGCCGCCGCGCAAGGAGGTCGTCGACTTCTCCGACCCGATCTACAGCTACGGCGAGGGCCTCGTGGTGCCGAAGACCGACACAAAGGCTTACGCCACGCAGGACGATCTGAAAGGCGCGACGGTCGGCGCCCAGGTCGGCACCGCCTTTGTCGACGCGCTGAAGAAATCCGGCCTGTTCGCCGAGGTGAAGGCCTACGACACCATTCCCGACATCCTGCGCGACGTGAACACCGGCCGCCTCAAGGCCGGCTACGCCGACTATCCGATCCTCGCCTACAATCTGAAGCAGGGCGGCTTCCCCGAGGTGCGCCTCGTCGACGGCTACAAGCCCGTCACGGTCGGCTCGGTCGGCATCGGCGTGCGCAAGGGCGAGACTGCGCTGCTCGGCAAGATCAACGCCTCGCTCGCGAAGCTCAAGGCCAACGGCACCATCGACAAGATCCTGGATAAATGGGGCCTGAAGGCCCAGGGCTGATAACGGCTCACCGAAGGCTGCCCGATGAAAGGCTTCTGGCACGACGCCGTCGAGTTCTTCCCGATCCTGATGAACGGCGTCGCGCTGACGATCGTCGTCACGATCGGCTCGCTGCTACTCTCGACGGTGCTCGGCCTCGTCTGGGCGATGATGCGGGTCTCCGGCATCAAGGCGCTGTCGATGCTCAGCGCCAGCCTGATCAACGTGATCCGCGGCATCCCGATCATCGTGCTGTTGTTCTACCTTTACTTCGTGATGCCCGATCTCGGCGTCACGCTGTCTGCCTTGCAGGCCGCGATCCTCGGGCTCGGCATCGCCTATTCGGCCTACCAGGCCGAGAATTTCCGCGCCGGCATCGAGGCGATCGACAAGGGCCAGATCGAGGCGGCGCAGTCGATCGGCATGGGCTGGTGGCTCACCATGCGCCGCGTGGTGCTGCCGCAGGCCGTGCGCATCGTGCTGCCGCCCTACGGCAACGTCATGATCATGATGCTGAAGGACTCTTCGCAGGCCTCGACCATCACGGTCGCCGAGCTCGCGCTGCAAGGCAAGCTGATCGCGTCCTCGACCTTCAAGAACACCAGCGTATTCACGCTCGTGGCGCTGATGTATCTCACCATGAGCATCCCGCTGATCCTGCTGGTCCGTCACTTCGAGAAGCGGGCCGGCAAGCGATGATCGAGCTGAGCGACGTCCACAAGAGCTTTGGCAAGGTCGAGGTGCTCAAGGGCATCACGGCCTCCGTCCAGAAGGGCGAGGTGGTCTGCATCATCGGCCCCTCCGGCTCCGGCAAGTCCACCATCCTGCGCTGCATCAACGGACTGGAGAGCTATGACCGCGGCGAGATCAGCGTCGAAGGGCTGAAGGTCGACCGCGACGCGCCGTCGATCGTGGACATCCGCACCCAGGTCTCGATGGTGTTTCAGCGCTTCAATCTGTTCCCACACCGCACGGCGCTGGAGAACGTGGTCGAGGGACCGCTCTATGTGAAGAAAGAGCAGCGCGCGCAGGCGCTCGAGCGCGGCCGAACGCTGCTCGCCCAGGTCGGGCTCGCGGAAAAGGCCGATGCGCATCCGCCGCAGCTCTCCGGCGGCCAGCAGCAGCGCGTTGCGATCGCGCGGGCGCTCGCGATGCAGCCCAAGGCCATCCTGTTCGACGAGCCGACCTCGGCGCTCGATCCCGAGCTCGTCGGCGACGTGCTCGGCGTCATGCGCAAGCTCGCCGACGACGGCATGACCATGGTCGTCGTCACCCACGAGATGGGCTTTGCCCGCGACGTCGCCGACCGCGTGCTGTTCATCGACGGCGGCGTCATCGTCGAGCAGGGGCCGGCCAAGGCGCTGCTCAACCAACCCCAGCACCCGCGCACGCAGGATTTCCTGCGCCGCGTGCTGCATCCGCTCTGATCGGTCTTCGCCATGACGCGTCTGCCTTTGCCGCCCTCGCTCTATGCCGACACCGCCGTCGCACCGGTGGCCACGCCGCCGCTCGACGTCGACAAGAGCGTCTCGGTCGCGATCATCGGCGGCGGCTACACCGGCCTCTCCACCGCGTTGCATCTCGCCGAGCAGGGCGTCGAGGCGCTGGTGCTGGAGGCGCAGGAGCCGGGCTGGGGCGCGTCCGGCAACAATGGCGGCCACACCAATCCCGGGCTGAAGCACGACCCCGATCAGATCGAAGCCGATTTCGGCGCGGACCTCGGTCGCCGCATGATCGAGTTCGCCTACGGCACCACGAACTTCACGCATGAGCTGATCCGCCGTTATCAAATTCCTTGCGAGGCGCGGCAGAACGGGACGCTGCGCGCGGCCTATCACGAGGCGAGCGCTGCGGCGATCGAGAGGACCGCGCAGCAATGCATCCGCCGTGGCATGCCGGTTCAATATCTGAACCGCGAGCAGCTCCGCGAGATGACCGGCACCGACCGCTACATTGGCGCCATGCTGGACGCGCGCGGCGGCGATCTGCATCCCCTCAGTTACGCGCGCGGCCTCGCGCGCGCGGCCATCTCCGCCGGCGCAAAGGTCTTTGGCGAGACACCGGCATTGTCGCTGCGCCGCGACGGCACGCGCTGGCGCATCGAGACGCCGCGCGCGGTGGTGCACGCGGAAAAGGTGCTGCTCGCCACCAACGGCTTCACCGACGATCTCTGGCCGGCGCTCCGCCGCACCATCGTGCCGGTGTTCTCCTCGATCGCCGCCACCGCGCCGCTCTCCGACGAGGTCGCCCGTTCGATCATGCCGACGCGTCCCGTCCTCTACGAGAGCGGCCACATCACCGTCTACTACCGCATCGACCAGCAGAACCGTCTCTTGATGGGCGGCCGCGGCCCGATGCGCTGGATCAAGTCGCCGTATGACGTCGCCTATCTCATCCGTTATGCCGAGCGGCTTTGGCCGCAGCTCAAGGGCGCTTCCTGGACCCATGGCTGGAACAGCCGGCTCGCCATCACCAAGGATCATTATCCGCACGTGCACGAGCCCGCGGAGAGCGTGCTGATCTCGCTCGGCTGCAACGGTCGTGGCGTCGCGCTCTCGACCGCGATGGGCGCGCAGCTCGCGCGCCGGCTGATCGGCGGGCCGAAGGTGGAAATCGACATGCCGATCACCGGCATCAAGCCGATCCCGATGCACGCATTCTGGCCGGTCGGCGTGACGACCGCAGTGATTGCGGGCCGCGTGCGGGACCGGCTCGGCATTTGAAGAAAGGCGCCGCCCGGTTTCGGGCGACGCCTTGCAGGAGTTGCAGAGCGGGCGTCAGCAGCGGCCCTGTTTCCACAGGCCGGGCGGACACCCCATGCCGCGCCAGCCAACCTTGCGTCCGTGGTGCCATCCAGGCGGCGTGCCATGATAATGATGGCCCATTGCTCGGCCGTGGCCGTGACCATGTCCATGGCCGTGTCCACCCTTTGCAGCCGCGGGGCCGGCAAACGTAAGGCCGGCCGCAACGATCAGCGACGCGGCGAGCGCAAGTTTCTTCATCGTGTCCTCCAGTGGGGCGAGCGCATTTGTCCGTTCAGTGAACGAACCGCGCGCAGCTAGGTTGCCTGCAAATGCGGAGGAGTCGTGACGCTCGCGGAGATACGCAATCGTGCGAGCGCACAACGCGCGCTGGCACGATCTTGCATCGATCCGCGCGTTCAGCCTTCCGTCACCGCGTCGGCCCAGGGCTGAAAGATCTCGACCGCGCCAAAATTCGTGTCGCCCTCGCGCATCACAACGCTCGGGCAGGCGAATTTCTGCGGCAACGTCTGCACGCGACTCTCTTCATAGTCGAAGCGCGCGGCGAGCGTCTTGCGTACGTCCGCCGGCAGGCGGGCGTCGCCGATCACGATCGCGCCCTCGCTGGCGTCAATGCGCGGCTGATGGATGGCAGCGTCGAGGTCCATGCCGTAATCCATCGCAAAGGACACGAGCTGCATCACCGACGGCAGGATGCGGCGGCCGCCGGAGGCACCGACGGCGAGGCGCTTGCCATCCTTCGTCTCGGCGATGACGGGCGTGTAGTTGCAAAGGCAGCGCTTGCCGGGTGCCAGCGAGTTGGTGGTGCCCGGCGTCGGATCGAACCACATGATGCCGTTGTTCATGGTGATACCGGTATGCGGTGTCACATATCGCGAGCCGAACGACGAGAGCAGCGTCTGCGTCACCGCGGCGATGTTGCCGTGTCGGTCGACCACCGAGAAATGCGTGGTACAGGCCGGCGCCAGATATTCGGCGCCGAGCGAGCGCTTGCCGTCGGCATCGCCCATGTCCTTGAGCCGCTCGCGGAAGGCTGCTTGCAAGGCGAGTGCATATTCGACATAGGCGGCCGCATCCGGCGCGCTTGCCGGCTTCAGGCTCTGCTGCAACAGGCGCAGCGCGTGCGCCATGGTGGGCCCGGCCGTGAGCTCAGGCGTCGCGTACACCTTGCCGTCGCGATAGGGGATCGCCAGCGGCGCGCGCGGGTGGGCACGGAAGGCGGCGAGATCCTCCACGGACAACGAACCGCCGTCGGCCTTGATGTCGGAAGCGAGGCTCCTGGCGAGATCGCCCTGGTAGAAGTCGCGCGGTCCGGCTTCGGCGAGATGCGACAGCGTCGCCTTCAGCGAGTCCTGCGGCAGCCGCGTCTCGGACTTGATGCCCCATGGCGCGCTCGGCGGCAGGCCGTTCTTCAGGTACGCCGCTGCGCTGGCCGGATAGCGCCTGAGATCGGCGGCCGAGCCGGCGATCGTCACCGTGGTCCACCAATCGACCAGCAGGCCTTCGCCGGCGAGCGCGGCAGCCGGCGCGACCAGATCCTTCCACGGCATCTTTGCGTAGCGCCGATGCGCCTCTTCCATTCCGGCAACGACGCCGGGGACGGCAATCGAGCCGGGACCATGGATGTTGCGATCATCCTTCACCCGCGACCAGGGAAACAGGTCGGACGCCGCGCCTTCGCCACTGAGTGGATAGTCGGCGGCGCGCAGGCTCTGCGGCGCGCACATGCCGTAGTCGATCACCTCGGTGCGATTCTCCTTGGCACGGTAGAGCACCATCGCACCACCGCCGCCGATACCGCTATTCCAGGGCTCCAGCACATTCAGGGCAAAAGTGGTCGCGACGATCGCGTCGACGCAGTCGCCACCCGCGGCCAGCACCTGCGCCCCGACTTCAGCTGCCCGTCGCGATTGCGAGGCGACGATGCCGCCCTTGGATGTGACGGCAGGTTTGCGGACGGTTTGGTTGAGGCTGAACTGATGAGGCATGATGTCGTCTTGATCTCTGGATTCGGTGGTCTTGCGTCAGCCGTCTTGCGTGGCTGCGTTGAATGCGAGGCTCCGCAATTGGCGGAGCGCGCGGACCATGGCACATTGCGGCCAACGAGAACATCAAAAGGGAGGAGCGACATGGCTGGTGTGAAACAGGCGCGGGATGGCGCGGTCGGGATCTTGACCCTCGACGAGCCGGCGAGCCTGAACGCAATGACGCCGGACCTGCTCGGCGCGCTCGCCGCCGCCCTCGCCGAGATGACGAAGGACGAGGACGTCCGCGCCCTCATCCTGACCGGGGCCGGGCGCGGCTTCTGCTCGGGCCAGAACCTGAAGGCTTCAGAGGCGCTCGGCGAGGATATCGCCGCCGGCGTCATGCGCTTCTACTGGCCGGCCTTCAACGCCTTGCGCGAGTGCCGCGTGCCCGTCGTGGTCGCCGTCAATGGCGTGGCGGCCGGCGGCGGCTTCAGTCTGGCGATGGCCGGCGACATGATCGTCGCGGCGCGGTCGGCGAGCTTCATCCAGGTGTTCAGCCGCATCGCGCTGGTGCCCGATCTCGGCTCGACCTGGCTGCTGCCGCGGCTGGTCGGCCGGCAGCGCGCGCTCGAGCTTATGCTGCTGAACGAGCCGCTGACGGCGGACCGCGCCCAGGAGATCGGCCTGGTGCGGCAGGTCGTCGATGATGCCAAGCTGATGGACGAGGCGTTGGGTCTCGCCCGCCGCCTCGCCGAGGGACCGACGCGCGCCTTGGTGACAACGCGCGCGCTGGTCGAGGAGAGCGAGCATGCGACCTACGAGGCGCAGTTCCGCCGCGAGATCGAACTTCAGGCCACGATCCGCAAGAGCGCGGACGCCATCGAAGGCCGCAATGCCTTCATCGAGAAGCGCAAGGCGAAGTTTACGGGGCGGTGAGGTAGGGAAGCGCTTCCCCGGGGCTCATCATGGCCGGGCTTGTCCCGGCCATCCACGTTCCTTCGTGGTGGCCAAGACGTGGATACCCGGTACAAGCCCGGGCATGACGAGTGGAGAGAACGATCTGTTCTAGGAAAGCAGTGGACGGTGCTCACAGCGAGCGGTCCAGCCGGCTCGCCTGATGCTTGGCGTGCCATTTCGGGCCGGGCCCGCGCATGTAGTGCAGCTCGGGGCGGTAGGGGTTGCCCGCGACGCGGATCAGCGTCTGCCATTTGGTGGTGACGAAGGTCAGGGGCTGGCGGAGCAGGTTCAGTGACGACAGCAACATGGCATCACCTCAATGCGGCTTGCCGAGAATGGCGGTGAACGGGAGATCGAAAATCTCCTCGCCGTCATCGTCGCTGATATGGATGACCCAGTCGCGCCAGTCTTCGGCACCGGGCGTCTGGATCATCGAGTTCATGATCTGGGCGGCGCGGTCGCGCGCCTCGGTCAGATTGGCGACGACGGCCCCGTAGCGGTCGATCAGCGTGCCCTCGGTGTTGGAGCAGTGAAAATAGACCTGGACCATGAACGCCTCCTGTAGAAAGCGATTGGGATGGCATATCGATACCACCCCAGGCATTCGCGAAACATTCGGGCCGAGC
Organism: Bradyrhizobium sp. USDA 327; assembly: GCF_041262065.1. NCBI lineage: Bacteria > Pseudomonadati > Pseudomonadota > Alphaproteobacteria > Hyphomicrobiales > Nitrobacteraceae > Bradyrhizobium > Bradyrhizobium sp. USDA 327. The sequence goes on from NZ_JBGCCW010000001.1 coordinate 685,987, forward strand.
CCGGTAAGGGAATCTACGGAGGTTGGTCGCCGCGGAAGCCGCTACAGGTTTCATCACAGGCGGGTGATGATCAACTGGACGGCGTTCCGGCGACATGGAACAAGTTTTCCGGGAAAGTCGGGGGCACCGTGAACCAGTTCACATTCCTGAGCGAACGCCGAAGCTTGCGCGTGTTTGCGGCGGCCGTCGCCGGAGCGCTGCTCGCCTCAGCGCCGGCTTCTTCCGAACCGATCAGGAAGAGCGGCTATGCGATCGGCACGGACATTTGCGGCAGCGGCGATCTCGCTTTTTCCAGAATCCAGATCGACATGAAGGCGGGATTCTGCGCCGGGCTCGTCGCCAGCGAAGAGGATCATCTCAAATTTCCGCGTTCGATCGTCCAGGTGCCCGGACGCGACCTGTTCGTCGTGGCCGACATGGGCGGCTGGGGTCATGCCGATGGACGGCTGCTGCTGCTCGACCCGCACGCGCGACAGGACCAGCGTTTCAAGGAGCTGCTGACCGGAATCGAGTATCCGTTCGGCCTCGTCATCGGCCCGCAGAAGAAGCTCTACGCCTCGACCGCGGAGACGATCTTCCGGTTCGATCCGCTTGCGGAGAATCCACCGAGCACGGTGGAGACCATCATCCGTCACATGCCCGGCCGGCGGATCACGCTGCCGGATGGCACCAGGCTCGACGAGAGCGCGCACCCGCTCAAGCAGTTCGTGTTCGACAGGACCGGCCGGCTGTTCGTCAATGTCGGCTCGCACAGCGACGACTGCGTCACACCCTCGCCGATCATAAAGCCCTGTGCGCCCGCCGAAGGCGCCTCCGCGCTGGCATCGATCTGGCTCTTCACGCCGCCGGCAGGCGGCGTCTTTCCGGCATTGAAGCCGAACGATCCCGACCCGCCGCACACCGTCTATGCGCGCGGCCTGCGCAATTCGATGGCGCTGGTGCTGCACCCGATGTTCCCGGACGCCGGCTACGCCTTCCTGCAGGGCGAGAATGGTCGCGATCTGCCTGACATCTTCAAGCCGAACGAGGAGATCAACGCGATCGAGCAGGGCCGGCACTATGGCTGGCCCTATTGCTACGACCTGTCGACGCCGAGTCCCGAATTCAGGCTCGTGCTGCAATCGGGGATTTATAAATCGCTCTGCACGGCCAATGCGCTCTACAAGGCGCCGTTCTCGCTGCTGCCGCCGCACGGCGCGCCGCTCGCGATGCTGTACTATCACGGCGGCAAATTCCCGGAACTCGAAGGCAAGCTGCTGGTCGGCCTGCACGGCTATCGCCCGACCGGCAGCCGCCTGCTCGTCTATGACGTCGACGATCACGGCTTCCCCAAACCTGCCCCGGCGCCGGTGCGCTATCAGGTGAGTTGCGCAGCCGACCCGACCCGCAGCTTCCAGACCGATGCCGGCGAGGTCGCCGCTGCGCCGTTCCAGGAGCTGATTGCAGGTTGGCACCGCGTCAATGGCGCGCGGCCGCAAGGTGCGCCGGTCGGCATGACGGTTGCCGAGGACGGCGCGATCTGGCTGGTCGAAGACAAGAACAAGACCGTGATCCGCATTGATCGCGCCACGGGCGATGCGCCTCAGCCGCTGCCCTGCGACATGCGCAGCCAGGCCATGATCGACCGGCTCGCGGCCTTCGTCGCCAGGGACACGCAGAACAGCGCCCGGCTCACCACGCTGCGCAAGGGCCTCGTCGAGAAGCATTGTGTCGGCTGTCACTCCGATTTCGGTCTGGCGCCGGGTCAAGCGGAGACGGAGAGGGACGGGGCCGTGCTGCGCTTCATGCTGTCGCAAGACGGCTGGATCTATCCGGGCGATCCCGACGCCGGCAAGCTGCGCACGCGCCTGCGCGGCCTGGGCGCGGAGAAGCTGATGCCGCCGGGCGGCGAGAGCCTGCCGAAGACCGAGCCCGGCTACAAACGTCTGCTGGATGCGGCGGATTTTCTCGTCGCGAACATGGTTCCGGGCACGCGGATGCGGATCAAGTCGGGTCCGCCGCAGCGCAAGTTCTACGGCAGGACGAACAAGGAATGCGGCGAAATACCGGCCGCCAAGGTCGTCGTCGTGACACAAAGGAGCGCTGTAGACAAACCTGGCTTCAGCCGATTCTTCCGGCCGGCCGATCCCTATCTGAACGGCGAGTGCACCGACGGCGATGGCTATTACATCCGGCAGGAATTTCTGGTGCCTGTGCGGTAGCGTTCTTCTCGTCATTGCGACCGCGTCCGCCCGGGCCGAGACCAGGCTGTTCGAAAGCGTGCAGGCGACGCCTGCGGGAGAATACACGTTCGGCATCGAAGGGCCCGCCGCCGACATCGACGGCAACCTCTACGTGGTCAATCTCGGCAAGCCCGGCACCATCGGCAGGCTGCCGGCCGGCGGCGCGGCGTCGGAGCCGTTCACCGTGCTTCCCGAAGGCAGTGTCGGCAACGCCATCCGTTTCGATCGGAACGGCACCATGTTCATTGCCGACTACAAGAAGCACAATATCCTCGCGATCCCGAAGGGCGCGACCAGGCCGGCCGTCTGGTTTCACTCCGAGGAGATGAACCAGCCCAACGACATCACCATCGCCCGCGACGGCACGATTTATGCGAGCGATCCGAACTGGAAGGGCCGCCAAGGATACGTCTGGCGCATCGCGAAGGGAGCCGACGGTACGGTGCAGGGCCAAATCATGGCTGCGCCGCGCGCGATGGGCACCACCAACGGCATCGATCTCAGCCCGGACGGCAAGACGCTCTATGTCGGCGAATCCAGCAGCGGCCAGATCTGGTCCTATGCGATCAGCGGCAACGAGCTCACCGGCGCAAGACTCGTCAAGTCGTTTCAGCCCGACACCGTCGACGGTCTGCGCACCGACGTTGCCGGCCGTCTCTATGTCGCGCGCATTCTCAAAGGCACGATCGCGCTGATGAAACCCAGTGGCGCCGTCGAGCGGGAGATCGCGCTGAAGGGCAAGGAGCCGACCAACCTCGCCTTCGGCGGCAGCGACGGCAAGACCGTCTTCGTCACCCAGCGCCAGGGTGGCTATATCGAGTCCTTCCGCACCGACCAGCAGGGGCGCGAGCACTGCCTCCAGCGCGGGCGTTGCTGAGCGTCACGGGCGATCTGCTTCCGGCGCAGAGCCGCGCGATAGATGCGGCATTCTTCTTGCTTGCATCGGGCGGTCGCAGGCATCAAGACATCTGTGGCACCCCTTAAGAGCATGCGACCACGGAGTTTTCGAGTGAAAGCCGTCCATACCGAGCTGCACCGCAGCCACGATCCGCAATTCTTCCTGGTTCGCGGTGTCGTCAAGCGCACCACCGAGCAGCCCGAGCGCGCCGACCGCCTGCTCAAGGGATTGAAGGACGGCAAGCATCAGCTGGTCGAGCCGACCAGGTTCGGGCAGGGGCCGCGCGCGCGCGTTCACAGTCCGGAATATCTGTCGTTCCTGAGCGAAGCCTGGGACGCCTGGACGGCGCTCGGCGATTCCGGCCCGGAGATGATCGGCAACATCCATCCGGTGCGCCATGCCGCGACCTATCCCACACACATCGTCGGCAAGCTCGGCTGGCATACCGCCGACACCGCGGCGCCGATCGGGCCGGGCACGTGGGCGGCCGCCTGTGCCGCGACCGATGTCGCAGTCACGGCGGCGCAGATGGTGATGGACGGCGAGGACACGACCTACGCGCTGTGCCGTCCGCCCGGCCATCACGCCTATCGCGACATGGCCGGCGGCTTCTGCTTCCTCAACAACAGCGCGATCGCTGCCGCGCATCTGCGGCAGAAGCACGAGCGTGTCGTGATCCTCGACGTCGATGTCCATCACGGCAACGGCACGCAAGGCATTTTTTACGCCCGGCCCGACGTCTACACGATCTCGATCCATGCCGACCCCGTCGCGTATTATCCCTACGTGTGGGGCTACGCGCATGAGCGTGGGGAAGGCCCCGGTCTCGGCACCAATCTCAACATTCCCCTCGCCATCGGCACCGGCGATGACGGCTACATCCAGGCGCTGGACCTCGCGCGCAAGGCGATCGAGTCGTTTGCGCCGGGCGCCCTCGTCATCGCGCTCGGTCTCGATGCCTCCGAGCACGATCCACTGAAGGGACTGGCCGTCACCACGCCCGGCTTCCGCCGCATCGGCCAGGCCATCGCGAGGATGGGCCTGCCGACCGTGTTCGTGCAGGAGGGCGGTTATCTCTCGGATATCCTCGGCGCGAATCTGACTTCGGTGCTGGCAGGATTCGAAGAGGCGCGGTAAGGCGTCCGCCTCTCCCCGTGCATGCGGTCGGGAAATCACCCCTCCGCCCTCAATGAAGGTCGTCATGCCCGGGCTTGTCCCGGGCATCCACGTTCTCTGGTCAATGCGGCGATGCGTGGATGGCCGGGACGAGCCCGCCCATGACGATGCGCAGGATTCGGCAGGTGAAGCGAGAGCTCAAAACATCCCGCTCGCCGCGAGCGCCTTGCAGACGTGCTGCATCTCGGACTCGTCGGCGACCATGTCCAGCATGATTGTGGTCAGGCCCTTCGCCGAAAACTGCTTCAGCTTCGCGCCGATCTCTTCGTAGCTGCCGACGAGATACGGGCAGTCGGCCTGGAAGGTCAGGAACGGCAGCAGCCAGTAGCCGTTGTCCTGAAGCTCGCCGCTTTGCCGCTCATAGAGCTGCCGCTTCCACACGGAGTCGCTGTTCTCCACCGTGAGCGCGAGCAGCTCGCGATCATCTTGATTGTCGCGGAAGCGCGCCTTTGCGGCCTGCCGAGCCTCGTCGCGCCACTCGCGCGCGAAAATTCCAAAGTTCACGCCTGCCGCGTCGAGCCCGCGGTCGAGGTCGGGCGGCAGCATCTGCATCTTGATGCAGCCGGTCTCCTTCGCGACGCGCTGGGCCGCCTCGGATTGGCCGGCGATCAGGAACTCCGGCATCAGCTCCGCGGGCAGGCGCGGACGAAGTTGCAGATTGCTGGCGCGGTAGAACCGGCCCGCGAAATTCACCGGTCGCGGGCTTGCCAGCAACTGGCGCATCAGCGCGACGTATTCGCCGAGCCGAACGTAACGATCGGCATGGGACTGGTCGTCGCCCAGTCCCTGCAAGTCGCTGATCGCCGTCCCCGTGATCATGTTGAGATAGACCTTGCGGCCGTAGAGCTGCGCGAAGGACGAGACGAATTTCGCGACCGTGAACGGGTGCATGTAGACCGGATTGACGGCGATCAGGGGCGAGCTTCGCGTCGTCCCTGCCATGATATGCTGGGCCATCGCCCAGGGCTCGACGAACACGTCATTGCCTTCGAACAGCAGGATGCCTTCGAAGCCGTTGCGGTCGGCGAACCGGGCCACGCGCATCAACTCGCCGACATAGGCCTTGGGATCGCGGTTGCGTGAAATCGCCGGAAAGATGCGCAGCCGCGGCGGCATCATTCAGCCGCTTGCTGGAGCGGCCAGGCATGGCGGCTGATGGGAAGGCCGCCGTCCGCACGGGAGCCGTCGGCGATCGCGAGGCGATGCGAGGGCGATGGGGAGCACAGCGAGAAGCGCCAGCCGTCCGGATCGTCGGCGATGTCGGGCTTGAAGCTGATCTCGATGGCCTCGCCCGACACCTGCATCGCGAAGGCGTCGAGCGGCAAATTGAGCCCAAAGCCCCTGGCCTTCAGATAGGCCTCCTTGAGCGTCCAATAGTCGAAGAAGCGCTCGATGGCCGCGGGCTCGGGCAGGCCGCGCAGCGTTTCGACTTCCTCCGGCGCAAAGAAGCGGAGCGCGGTGGACAGCGGGGCGACGCGCCGCGACACGGCTTCGACGTCGACGCCGACGGCCTCATGCCGCGAGACCACGCAGGCAACGCATCCGTCGGCATGCGACAGGCTGAAATGCAGCGCGGCCGAGCTGACCGGCGCTGCGACAAACGGCCGCCCATAGCGGCCCGCGGCAAAGGACCAGTCGGAGGGCGCGACGTTGCGCGCGACCTGCGATAGCGCGAGGCGCAACATGGCGTGTGCGAAGATGTATTGCCGCCGGTGCCGCTCGAACATGAATCGATCGGCCCGGGCCCGTTCGTCGACCGAGAGCAGACGCCGGCACGCCTCGACCGCGCCCGGCGTGTCAATGGACTCGATCAGCCCGACAAAGAGTTCAATTCTGTCGTCCGCCATCAATTGGGCCCATGACGTCAGGCGAGGCCAAATCCCCGGTCCTGACGGAAGATTCAACTGAGCAAGAATCACCAAGAGGACCGCTCCTAACGGTCCACCCAGGCGAATTCTTGTCGATTTGCAGGCCGGTCTACAGGCGCAAGCTTGTGCGAGACCCCAACTCGACCAGCGAGCGGCCCATGGACCGAAAACTAAAGACCGAAAACTAAAGGCCGAAAGTCAAAGACTGAAATCCAAAGTCCGAAAACTGAAGCTCGAACGTTGAAGTCTGAAGATTGCTGCGGCGTCCCGGCCGGCGAACTTTACTTCTTTTTCTTCTTGGCCTTCTTCGACCCACCGAGCATCGAAAGGCTGGCGTCGACGTCCTTCAGCGCGGATTGCAGCTTCTTTTTCTCGTTGGTCAGCAGCTTCTGGAGGGCCTTGCGGTCCTTGTCGCTCAACGAGGTGCCCTTGGTAAATTTGATGAAACCCATAACACTCCCCCGGTTGAAAATAATCGTCCAAATCAAACCGCGGGAATAATCTTGCGCGGCGACGCCAAATAATCAAGACGCAACTTGATCATTCACAGCCTTGGCCGTGAATCCGTACTCGTTCGCGATGCAGCCCGCTCAGGCTGCCCTGCGGGCGGGCAACCGGCCGAGCGGTGTGTTGGGCTGGGCGACGGCCGCCGTCAGCAGCGCGACGAGATCCTCAATCCACTCGCCGACCATTCGGCCCTCGATCAACTCGCGCTTGTAGTTGCATGAGCCGGTGATGCCGGTCGGCCGCTCCTTGAGCATCAGCGACAGCCAGGTCTGGTCGATCGGCAGCACCGGCTGGCCTTCGCGCGCGATGTTGCCGATCGATCCTGTCGCGAGATCCGGGAGATCGAGCGGCTGGCGCAGTGGATTCTGCAGCGTGAAATAGACCTGGAGCAGCGAGGCCGGATCGATGCCCTCCTGCTCCAGATGGTCGGCCAGCATGCTGAACGGCAGCTCCTGCCGTCCATGCGCGTCGAGCACGCTCTGGCGCACCCGCACCAGGGCCTGCGCGAACGACAGCTCCGGCGTGATTGTCGTGCGGACGATCACCGTGTTCTCGAACGGGCCGATGATGCGGTCGGTGTCCGGCTGGGCACGATTGGCCATGGCGGTCGCGATCACGATGTCGGTGCGGCCCGTCCGCGCCAGCAGCATGCCCTTCAGGCCGGTGAGCAGGCACATGAACAGCGTGCAATTGTGCCGGCCGGCGAACGCCGTGAGTCGGCCGACCAGTTCATGCTCGAGGCTGACCGGATGGTGCCCGGTGGGTGCGCCCGGGCTCGATCCGCCGTCGAAGACGGGGCCCGCTCCGCGCAAACTCTCCGTCCAGTCTGACGCCTGGCGGCGGGCGGCGTCGGTATCGCACCACCAGCGCTGCCAGCGTGCGACAGCCGAAAAAGCCGGTGGCGGCTTCGGTAACGGCACCGACGGATATCCGGCCAGCGCCGCATACCGGCTCGACAATTCCTCGAACAGCACGCCGATTGACCAGCCATCGACAATGGCGTGATGCAGCGTCAGCAAGAGCACGTGGTCGTCGTCGTGGAGCCGCAACAGCCGGGCGCGCAGCAGCGGCGCACGCGTGGCGTCGATCGGGGTATAGGTCTCCTGCTCGATCAGGAGATTGATCTTCCTGAGTTCGAGCGCCTTGCGCCGCTTGTTGTTGTGGGGCTGACCGTCGCCGATCGTCTCGACGGTCATGACAGGGCCAAGGGCGCGAGGCGCGACGATGCGGCTTTCGGGCTCCTCGCCATTCCAGGCAAACGCGGTCCGCAGCGATTCGTGCCGGCGCACGACATCATCGATCGCCTTTGCCAGAGCGGCCGAATCGAGTGGGCCCTGCAGACGGAAGGCGAAGGGCAGGTTGAACAACGGCAGCTCCGGCAGATTCCGCTCGATCCGCAGCATCTGGTCCTGCGCGATGGAAAGCGCAGGAGGCCCGCTCGCAGCCAATCGCGGCACGCTTGCGGCTGGCTTGTGCGGCTTTGCCGCCACGGCCTCGTCGACTCGCCGAGCGAGCTCTTCGATCGTCGGTGCCTCGAAGATGGTCTTGATCGGCAGCGACACGCCGAGCGCGCGGGCAACGCGCGCCATCGCCTGGCCGGCCAGCAGCGAATGGCCACCGAGATCGAAGAAATTGTCGGTCACACCGATGCTCTCGACCTTCAGCAGGTCGATCCAGATGTCGGAGAGCACCTTTTCGGTGAAGCGCCGCGCCGGCACGGCCGCGTCCGGCCCGGACGTTTCCGGCTGGGTGGGCGCCAGCAGCGCGGAGCGGTCGATCTTGCCATGGGCGTTGAGCGGCACCTGATCCAGGAACAGGAAGGCGGACGGGATGGCGTGGGCCGACAGCCTGGCTTTCAGGAATTCGCGCAGCTCGCTGGCGCTGCTCCGGCTGCCGGGCTTCGCGACGATATGGGCGATCAGCCTGATATCGCCGCTCGCCTCGCGGCGCGGCTCGACGATGCCGGCGCGCACGCCCGGATGATCGGCAAGCGCGTTCTCGATCTCCTTGAGCTCGATACGATGGCCACGGATCTTGACCTGATGGTCGGCACGGCCGAGGCATTCGATCGTCCCGTCGGCGCGGCGCCGGGCAAGATCGCCAGTCCGGTAGAGCCGGCTGCCGTGCTGGCGCGAGAACGGATCGGGGATGAAGCGCTGCCGGCTTTGCGCGGGATCGTTGACATAGCCGCGGCCTACGCCGGCACCGCCGATGCAGAGCTCGCCGGTCACGCCGATCGGCTGCGGCTGGAGGTTTGCGTCGAGCACGTAGAGCTGGGTGTTCGGCAGCGGCACGCCGACCGGAACGTTGCCCGTCGCGATCGCCGGGGCCTTGGTCAGGCGATGCAGGGAGGCGTCATCGGAGCATTCCGACGCGCCATAGGCGTTGATCAACGGCACTCCTGGACAGCGGGCGAACCAGGCGCGGCAGAGCTCGACGGGCAATGGCTCTCCGGTCGAGATCAGGAGACGCAACCTGGAGAAGGCGCGCAGCACCGGCACTTCGTCCAGGCGATCGAGAATGACGCGCAGCAGCGAAGGCACGATCTCGAGCACCGTGATGCCCTCACGCTCGATCTCCCGCGCCAGCAGGATCGGGTCCCGCACGATCGCATTGCCGCAGACATGCACGCGCGCGCCGACCATCGGCCCGGCGAGGAACTGCCAGACCGAGATGACGAAGCTCTGCGGCGCGGTCTGCGCGATCACGTCCCTGGCGGAGAGGTCGAGCTCGGAGATGAGCGAAGCGAGGTGGTTCGACAGGCCGCGCTGCTCGATCATCACGCCCTTCGGCGCGCCGGAGGAGCCGGACGTATAGACGAGATAGGCGAGGCTGGAGGCGGCCCGCGGTGCGGCGCGTGCGGGCTTGGTCACTCCCGAGGCGATCGCGTCTTCGAGCGCGGCCACCTGCATGCGTTCGACCAGCGGCTCGAGCAGTGCCTCGACCATGGCGGACTGAGCCCGTCCGGTCAGCAACACGCGGGCACAGCTCGATCCGAGGATGGTCGTGAGCTGGGCCGTCGGCTGGTCGGGATCGAGATTGAGAAAGGCCGCGCCGACGCGCTGCACTGCGATCATCGCGGCGAGCAGGTCGGGCCCGCGCTCCGCGAGCAAGGCGACGACGCTCTCGGCGCCGACGCCCTCACGGGCCAGCCAGCGCGCGGCCGCCAGGCTGCGGTGCACCAGCTCGCGATAGCTCAGAGACGTACGGCCGTCCGACACCGCAACAGCGTTCGGCGTCTTCCTCGCCTGGCGCTCGAAGCGTTCGCTCAAATTGCCGCGCGTCGTGAAATTGGCCGGCACGCCACGGCCTTTCGCCAGCAACAGCCGGCGTTCGGCCTCGGTCAGGAGCGGCAGGCGCGAGATGCGCTGTTCCGGATTGGCGATGACGGCCTTGAGCAGCGTCCTGAGCTGGGCGGCCATGCCTGCGATCGTCGCGGCGTCGAACAGATCGGTGGCGTATTCGAAGAACCCGCTGAAGCGGCCATCGGCCTCGACCAGTTCGAGCGTGATGTCGAAGCGCGCCACTTTCGGATCGATTTCCAGCCGCCGTGTCGACAGGCCGGGAAAACGTGCCGCCTCGATCGAGGCGTTCTGGAGGATGAACATGATCCGGAACAGCGGGTTGCCGTCGCTGCGGCGCGCGATCTGGAGCGTGCGCAACACCTCCTCGATCGGGAGGTCCTGGTTGCGATAGGCATCCAACGTGACCTGCCGCACCCGCCGCAACATCTCGCCGAAGCTCGGATCGCCGCTGAAATCGTTGCGCAGGATGAGGGTGTTGGCGAACAGCCCGATCAGGCGTTCGCTCTCGATCTGGTTGCGGTTGGCGATCAGCGATCCCGTCGCGACGTCCTCATGCGAGGTGTGGCGGAACAACAGGCACTGGAAGGCCGCCAGCAGCGTCATGAACGGTGTGACGCCCTGGCTCTGGCTCAGCGCGCGCAGCTCGCCCGACAGCGTCCTGGAGAATTCGAGATAGTGGCGCGCGCCGTGACCGCTCCAGACCGCCGGTCTGGGCCTGTCCGTTCGCAGCGGCAGCGTGGTGACGCCGTTGAGCTGGGCTCTCCAATAATCGAGCTGCTCCTTCGCCGCCGGCGTCTGCGCCCAGCTCTGCTGCCAGAGCGCGAAGTCGCGATACTGGAACGCGGGCGGAGGCAGCGCGGCCGGGTACTTCTTGCGCGCCGCGGCGTAGTGGACGGCGAGCTCCTCCCAGAACAGCCGCTGCGACCAGCCGTCGGTGACGAGATGATGGACGTTGACCAACAGCGCATGGCTGTTTCCGTTGAACGACAGCAATGTGATCTTCAGCGGCGGCTCGTGAGCCAGGTCGAACGGATGTTGCGCGAGCTTGAGCGCCTCGCGCCGGACAACCGCCAGCCGCTTGCCCGCAGGGCAGGGCTTGAGCTTGATACGCTCGAGTCGCGGCGGCGATGACAGCACAAGCTGCACCGGCTCGCCCCGACGTTCGATGAAGATCGTGCGCAGCGCCTCATGGCGTGTGCAGATCTCAGTGAGGCTCGCAGAAAGCGCGGCGACGTCGACCGGGCCGTCGAGGAGCGCAACTTCGACGACATTGTAATTGTAGCGGGTCGGGTCGAGCCGCGAGAGGACGTACATGCGCTGCTGCTGGAACGACAGCGGTGCGTCTGCGTTCGCAGCGTGGTGCCAGGCCGGCAGCGCAGCCTCGCGCCGGCTTGCAGCGGTTTCGATCCGCGCCGCAAGTGCCGCGACCGTGGTGCAATCGAAGATGTCCTCGAACGAGAACTCGACATTGAAGTGTTCGCGCAGGCGCGAGCGCATCTGCGTCACCGCGAGCGAGTCCGCGCCGAGCGCGAAGACGTCCTGGTCGGCGCCGAGCTGCGGCAGCTCCAATAGACCAGCCCAGATTTCGGCGAGCTGGGTCTCCATCGCATTGCGCGGCAGCCGGGTCTCGTCGTTGCCGTCCACTGCTGCAATCAGTCCGGCCAGCGCACCGCGTTTGACCTTGCCGCTGGCGCCTTTCGGCAGTGCCGCGACGCTGCGGATCAGGCTCGGTACCTTGTAGGCTGCTAGCCGCTTTCGTGCGAACTGGCGCAACTGGTCGGAAGTGGCCTCGGCGTTCGGCCGCAGCACCACGACGGCGGCGACGTTCTCGCCGAGCTTCGGGTGCGGCACGGCAAACACGCCGGCCTCCAGCACCGCCGGGTGGCTGAGCAGAATTTCTTCCACCTCCAGCGGCGAGATTTTCTGACCACCGCGGTTGATGACGTCCTTGATGCGGCCGACGATGAAAAGATAGCCGTCGGCGTCGAGATAGCCGAGGTCGCCGGTCCGGAACCAGCCATTGCGGAACGCAGCCTGCGTCGCCGCCTCGTCATTATAGTAGCCACGGCTCATGTTGGGCCCGCGCAGCATGATCTCGCCGCGCGCGCCGCTCGCAAGCGTGCGGCCCGTCTCGTTCATGATCGCGATCTCGGGACCGGCGGCTCGGCCGACCGATCCGACCTTGCGCAGCTCGAACGGATTGGCCGCGATCTGCGAGGCCGCTTCCGTCATCCCGTAGGTCTCCAGCACGGGAACGCCGAACGTCGCCTCCAGCCCTCGAAGAATCGCAGGCGCGAGCGAGGCCGAGGCCGAGCGGATCACGCGCAGCGACGACGGTCTGGCACGGTCCGGGCTCGCCTCCGCCGCCGTTAGCAATGCGCGATGAATGGTCGGCACCGCCGTGTACCAGGTCGGTTGCAGCTCCCGCATCCAGCCGAAGAAGGATGATGCGTCGAAGCCGTCGGTGCAGACCACGCTGGAGCCCGCGGCCAGCGCCGTGAGAAGGCCGGAGATCAGGCCATGGGCATGAAACAGCGGGAGGACGTTGAGCAGGCGATCGCGCGACGTGAGCGATAGCACATGGCCGGCATTGTAAGCGGACAGGCAGACATTGCGATGCGTCAGCGGCACCATCTTCGGCCGCGCCGCCGTGCCTGACGTCAACAGGATGAACGCGTCGTCGTCCCCGCGCGAGGGGCCGCTCGTGCTCGCCGGCCCGACCGACGGGCCGATGAACGCGCAACCGCCGAGATCGTCTTTCGGCCCCGGCACGAAATCGATCACCGCGATATCGAGCGCCCTGGCGACGTCGCGGCTCGCCGAGTTCATGTCGGCCCGGGTCACGAGCGCCGCCAACTTCAATTCGCTGAAATAGCGTTGCAGCTCGTCCGCCGTCAGATCAGGACTGACGGGGATGCAAACGGCGGCCGACGCGACCGCGATCAATGCCAACGCGCTGTCGGCGCCGCGCGGCAGTGCAACTGCAATGCGGTCCGCTGGCGCGATGCCGAGCCCGCGCAGCGTGCGGATCAGATCCTGCGTCCGGTCGCCCAAGGCGCGGTAGTTGAGAACCGGCCGGTCAGGAGCGAGGAGTGCGGGCGCCGCCGGTGTCCTGCGCGCGTAGAATTCGAGAAGGCCGCTGATATGTGCGAATATCTTCGTTTCGGCCGTGGCACCGGCTGATCCTTCGTCTGCTCCGGGTGCAATGTCCGACAACGCCATTCCCTTTTGATCCGATTGAGCTATTCTTCCAGGAAGTTGGGGAACGCGTCCAGTCTGAGGTGAAGTTTGAGCCCCAAAATCTGTGGTTGAGGGGCCCCAGAGCCCTTCGACGGAGTGATGGTCGGGCAGAATCACCATGCTGGAGAATGAGCCGGGCACGGGGACGGAAGGCGAGCTGAAGCGCTGGCTCGAAGGTATCGGCCTCGGTCACTACACCGATCTCTTCGCGCAGCACCGTCTCGATCTCGACGTGATCGGGGACCTGACCGAATCCGATCTGGTCGGGCTCGGATTGCCGCTCGGCGATCGCAAGCGGCTCCAGCGGGCGATGGCGGCGCTGTTTCAAGCGGAAACGGCGGAGGCGCCAACCGAGGCGGTGCGTCCGCAAGCACGGGCGGAGGTCGGAGCCGAACGGCGCCAGCTCACCACGATGTTCTGCGACATGGTGGATTCCACCTCGCTTTCCGCGCAGTTCGATCCCGAAGACGTCCGCGACATGATTGCGGGCTTCCGCGAAACCTGCGTCCGCGTGGTCAAGCATTACGAGGGCTTTGCCGCCCGTTTCGTCGGCGACGGTATCCTGGTCTATTTCGGCTATCCGACCGCACATGAGGACGATGCTGAGCGCGCGGTGCGCGCCGGGCTCGAGATCGTGCGGGTGCTGTCGACGGCGCACGCGGTCGAGCAGCGCGGTGCGCTCAGCCATTCACCCGCCGTCCGCATCGGGATCGCGACCGGCCTCGTCGTGGTCGGCGACCTCGTCGGGCAGGGCACCGAAGAACGCGACTCCGCGGTCGGCGAAACCGTCAATCTCGCTGCGCGCCTGCAGGCCCTGGCGCCGCCCAATGGCGTGGTGATCTCGGCTTCGACGCAGTCGCTGCTGAAGGGGAAGTTCGACTACCGCAATCTCGGCGTCCATGTCCTGAAGGGGATCTCCGAGAAGGCACAGGCCTGGCACGTGGTGCGCGCCTCGCGGGTGGAGACCCGCTTCGCCGCCGCCAGGGGCTCGCGGTTGACTCCGCTCGTCAACCGCGAGGAGGAGATCGCGCTGTTGATGGGGCGCTGGCAGCAGGCCAAGGACGGCGACGGCCAGGTCGTGGTCAAGTTCGGCGAGCCCGGCATCGGCAAGTCGCGCATCATCCAGGAAATCTTCGAGCGGATATCGGGCGACCGCCATGGACAAGTCTCGCTCCAATGCTCGCCTTACTACACCTCCACGGCGTTCCATCCGTTCGTCGACCAGCTCAAATTCTCCCTCGGCCTCGATCGCGAGGAGTCGTCCGCGCTGTCGCTGGCGAGCCTCGAGACCGCGATCGCCGCCGCTCATGGCGACATCGAGCAGGTCACGCCGCTGTTTGCCGCGCTGCTGTCGATACCGACCGGAGACCGCTATCCGCCGCTCGAACTGTCGCCGCGGCAGCAGAAGGATGCGACCGTCGTGGCGCTGGTCAACCATTTCCTCGGCCTTGCGCGCGAGATGCCGCTGGTGATCGCGTTCGAGGACCTGCACTGGATCGACCCGACGTCCCGCGAGGTGATCGACCTTCTGGTCGACCGGCTGCAGAACCGGCCGATCCTGGTCATCATCACCGCGCGCACCGAATTCCAGCCGAGCTGGAACGCGCATTCGCACATCACCACCGTGGTCCTGAACCGCCTGAGCCGGCAATTGCGCACGACGCTGGTCGAGCGCGTTGCGGGACGCGAGCTGCCCAAGGAGGTCGTCGAGGAGATCATCGTCAAGACCGACGGCGTGCCGCTGTTTTTGGAAGAGCTGACCAAGACGGTTCTCGAATCCGACCTCCTGACCGAGCGGCACGGGCGCTATGTGCTGTCCGGGCCGTGGCGGCAGCTCGCAATCCCGGCAACCCTGACCGACTCGCTGATGGCGCGGCTCGACCGGATGGGACCGTTCAAGCGGATCGCGCAGATCGGCGCCACGATAGGTCGCGAGTTCTCCTACGAGACGCTGCACGCCGTCGCCAACACGCCGGCCGAGCAGATCGTGGCGGCACTCAATCATCTGGAGGAGGCAGGGCTGATCATGCGCCGCGGCCATCCACCGGACGCGCTCTACTCCTTCAAGCACGTGATGATCCAGAACGCCGCGCATGCGAGCCTGTTGCACAGCGAGCGGCGCAAGCTGCATTCCCGGATCGTCCAGGTGCTTTCCGAAATGTATCCGGAGAAGTCCGAGCGCGAGCCGGAGTTGCTCGCCCATCACCTGACCGAATCCGGCCAGAGCGAGGGCGCCGCCAGCTTTTGGCTCAAGGCGGGCAAGCAGGCGGCGAGGAGCGGCGCCAATCTGGAGGCGATCGGCCATCTGCGCCGCGGCCTCAGCGTCGTGCACGCCAGCGCGGGCATACCGGGGGCCGACGAGATGGAGCTCGAGCTGCGCATCGCACTGGGCAATTCGCTGATTGCCGCCAAGGGCTATGCGGTGCAGGAAGTCGAGGAAAACTACATCCGCGCCCTGGAGCTCGGCCATCAGCTTGATGACGACGAAAAGGTCTTCGCAGCCACTCGCGGACTCTGGGTGTGCCATTTCATCCGCGCCGATCTCACCCGCGCGCACGATCTCAGCGTCGAGCTGTTGAGATTCGCCAAGCGGCAGCGGCTGAGCGAGCGTTCGCAGCCGGCGCAGCAGACCGGGTATCTGATCGAGGCGCACCGTTCGATCGCGATGACCATGCTCTATCGCGGCCGCTTTGCCGCCTCGCAGCATCATCTGCACCGCTGCATCAATCTCTACAGCCCCGATTTGCACTCCGATCTGATGGAGCGGCACGGCACCGATCCCGGCGTCGTCTCGCTGTCCTATCTCGGCTATCTCCTCTGGTTCCTCGGCCGGCCCGACGCGGCGCGCCAGCACAGCGAGCAGGCGATCGCCAATGCCGAGAAGATCCGCCATCCCTTCACGCTCGCCTTTGCGCTCGTGTTCGGCGCCTATCTCTGCCAGCATCTGCGCGACGTCGAGGGTACGCGCGACCACGCCAACCGCGCCATGATCATCGCCAGCGAGCACAATTTCCTGCACTGGAAGCAGCAGGCGACGATCCTGCGCGGTTGGGCGCTGACGCAGCTCGGCGAGACCGACGAAGGCCTCAGCCAGATGCGCTTCGGCCTCGACGAGTACGAGGCGATGGATTCCTGGCTCGCCGGCTGCTGGTTCCGCTGCCTGCTCGCGGAAGCCTACGCCAAGGTCGGGATGCGGGATGCCGCCTTGCGCGCGCTGGACGGCGCGCTCGCAACCGCGCGGCGGACCGGTGATCATTCCTACCTCGCCGAGGTCTATCGCCTTCAAGGCGAGATCATCCTGTCGGATGGCGATCCCGCCTCGGTGCAGGAGGCCGAGGACCTGTTCGCCCAGTCGCTGGCGACCGCGCGCAAGCAGGGTGCGCTGTCCTGGGAGCTTCGCACCGCCGTCAGCCTCGCGCGCCTGTCGCTCGAAGCCGGCAGGCGCGAGGACGCAAGTCTCCTGCTCGCGCCGGTCGTGGGCAAGTTCAGCGAAGGTTTTAACACGCCGGACCTGAAGCAGGCGATGCAGCTCGTGACCGAGCTCGTGACCGACACGCCCGCGCGCGAACAGGCCGATCTGTGACATGCGCGAACTTGCCGCCGCGCGTGCGCGCTACGTGGAGCGGATTGCCAGGCGCGAGCGGATTTCCTCGCCCCGCCTGCTCGAGGCGCTCGCCACCGTTCCGCGCGAGGATTTTCTGTCGAAGGGGCCCTGGCGCATCAAGAGCGAGGCGGCGCGCAGCTACCGGCTGACGCCCGATGCGGATCCCGTTCATCTCTACGACAATGTGCTGGTCGCGATCGACGCCCGCCGCAAGCTCGACACCGGCTTGCCGAGCCTGTGGGCGCATCTCATCGACATGCTCGACGTCAGGGAGAGGGACCGCGTCGTGCAGATCGGCTGCGGACTTGGCTATTTCTCCGCGGTGCTGTCGAAGATGGTCGGTCCAAAGGGCAGCGTACGTGCGATCGAATGCGACGAGCGGCTCGCGGCCCGGGCGGCGAACCACCTGCACGGATATCGCAACGTCAAGGTCGTCAACGGCGACGGATGCAAGGACGTCGGCGAACCCGCCGACGTGATCATCGTGCATGCCGGCTTCCCGCAGCCGCACCCGGTCTGGCTCCAGTCGCTCCGTCCGCGCGGCCGCCTCCTGGTGCCGCTGACGCAGCGGGATCGCGAAGGCGCGGCGCTCAGGATCACGCGCAAGGGCAGGGGGTTTGAAGCTGAGGCGATCCAGCAGATCCGGATCTTCCCCGGCCAGGGCCGCGGCACCACCGCCCTCGACGACCGCGTCGCCGACTGGTGGCAGCGAGCATCAGCCCTGGCACCGCTGCGCTTTTGCAGCCTCGCGCAGGGGCTGCCGGCGGATGGCTAATACTTCGTTTCATTTTACCTTGATTGCGATCGCAAGTTTCCAACGCCCCACATTGCCGCTATGAGTGCGGCCTGACTGCCATTCGAGCGCGCGCCATGCATTCCGTTGCCCTGCTGACTGCCAGCTACGCCAAGGATATCGAGCGCTTTTCGCTGCTCAGCGAGAGCATCGACACCTGGCTTTCGGGATATACACGGCATTATGTTCTCGTTAACGATGAGGACGTTCCGCTGTTCGCGCGGTTCGCCTCCGACAAGAGGGTCATCGTTCCGGCCTCGCGCTACCTGCCGAAATGGCTGTTCGCGGTGCCGCCGGCCCTCCAGTTTCTCAGCAGCCGGCGTGTCTGGCTCTCGCTGTTGTCGTCACCCGTGCATGGCTGGCACATCCAGCAGATCCTGAAGATCGCCGGGGTCCTCAATGCGCCCGAGCAGCGCATCTGCATCCTGGATTCGGACAATCTGTTCTTCCGCGAATTCGACGTCGGCCTATATGCCGGCGGTGAGAAGACGCCGCTCTTCGTCACCCGCAGGGCGATCGGCGCGGACCACCCGGTGCATGGCGTGTGGCTCCGCACCATCGATCAGCTTCTGGGTATCAAGGAGCGCTCGTTCCCGGCGGACGATTATGTCGGCAACGCGCTGGTCTGGGACAAGGACTCCGCGCGCGCGATGACGGACGCCATCAAGTCGGCGACGGGCCTCAGCTGGGCGCTGGCATTGTGCCGGAAGAAGAAGTTCTCCGAATACCTGCTGTATGGCAATTTCGTCGCCAATTCGCCTGAGCATCTGGCGGCCCATCGGGTCACGGAAGACAGTATCGCGGTCTCCCACTGGGACGACACGCCGCTCGACCGCCCGGCGATCGAGGCGATGATGCGTACGGCCTCGCCCGAGCAGGTCGCGCTCTGCATTCAGTCCTATTCGTCGACCTCGATCGACGACATCCGCGACGTGTTCCGCCTCTCTTCGCGCGACCGTCGCAGTCCGAGCCTTGCTCCCGATCACATCGGAGATGCGCCCGCGTTCGAAACGCCGAAGACACGCTGAGGACCAGCGCCTCAGGCGTCCTTCGTAAACTTGCTGATGACGTCCATGAACGGCTTCGGCTTGAAGTCGCCGTCGAGCGGCAGCGGGCGGTTCGGCTGCTTGTCCTTGCGGGCGAAGGTGCCGTTGATCCAGCTGTAGCGGTCCGAGATGCCCCAGGTCAGGATCGAGCGCACCGGGCCGCTGGCCGAGATCGCCGTGAGAAGATCGTCGACGCGCTTGGCGACGATGGCGTCGCGTTCGGCCGGATTGCCGCTCAGCTTCTGGTCGTCGACGTCGAGCTCGGTGACGAGCACCTCGAGTCCCCAGGAACGCAGCTCGGCCACAAACGCGGCGAGCCCCTGCGTGTCGATCTCGAGCTCGGCGTGCAGATGCGATTGCAGGCCCACCGCGTGCAGCGGAACGCCCTGATCGAGCAGGTCCATGATGAGGTTGCGATAGGCTGCCCGCTTGGCAATGAACGAGTCTTTTGCCGACTCGATGTCGTATTCGTTGATCGCGAGCTTGACGAAGGGATCCGCCGCAGCTGCCGTGCGGAACGCCAACGGAATCCAGCCTTGACCCAGATGCTGCGTCCAGAACGTGTCACGCCGATCCTTCGGACTGCGGGGATTGTCCGGGATCGGCTCGTTGACGACATCCCACGACGTCAGCTTGTCCTTGTAGTAGGAGACGACGGTGCCGATGTGGTCGCGATACGCGCGCTCGACGCCCTTGGCGTTCTTGATCTGCTTGGTCCAGTCCGGAATGTCGTGATACCAAGCGAGCGCGTGGCCGCGCATCGTCAGGTCGTTCGCCTGCGCGAAATCCAGGATCGCGTCGGCGCGTTCGAAGGCGAACGTATGCGCGTCCGGCCGCAGCATCGGCCATTTCAGCTCGAGCACCGGCACCACCTGGGTGCAATAGGTGCTGATGGCCTCGCCGAGCCTGGGATCGGCTTGCAGGTCCCAGAGTGTCGCCGCAGCGCCAAAGCCAGGACGGCGCTGGGCGCGTTTCGATGCCGGCGCTGCGGACGCAGATGCGGTCGCCGCGAGGGCCGCGGCGCTGCCGAGGAGAAATTCGCGTCTGTCGAGCCCGGTCACGCGTGACGCTGCATCGCGGCTTCCGCGATCTCGTAGTAGTGAAGCGCGCCTTTCTCGAGCGTCAGGTGGTCCAGCACATAGGCGCGCGGCGCGAAATCCCCCGCGCCGACGTGCGACCAGAAGTCGTCCCAGCCTGCGGTGAATCCGCTCGCATCGGTGAAGGTCATGCCACAGCGCCCGTCGAAATAGGGCACCGAGGACACGTCGCCTTCGAACCTCACCTTGTCCGGGAAATATTTCGGATCCTGCCACGGTCCGCCGCGGTCCCAGGCAAAGACTGGAACGCCGCTCGACAGCGCCTGCTGGCAGGCGATGCCCTGGCTCTCGTGCTCGCAGAGGAAGACCATGCTGCGGCAACGCGCCAGCGCGGCCTTGTAATCGTCTTCCTTGTAGTGCCCGTAGCGGATCACTTCGACGGTACGGCCGCTTGCCTCGAGATGCCTGCGGATCGGCTCGATCAGCTCTCGCTCGTACCGTCCTTGGTCCCAGCGGACCTTGTCGTAGAGCAACACGTCGACATTCTTCTGATCCGCCGGCGCGGGTGTCCAAAGATCGGTCTCGATGCCGACGGGCCAGGCGCCGACGTGGGGCCAGTGCGGACGGAACATGTCGGCATACCAGGCGCACGGCACCAGCACGCGCCTCACATCGAGGTCCTTCAGGCTCTCCGGCGCATCGATCGGGTGGTCATACATGGCGACGCCGAGCAGGAGCGGGTTCTTCCACTTGAACCAGTCGAGCACGAACGGCCGGCCGATGATGCAGGCCAGTTCCTCGGGGTGCTTCCGGATGTAGCGATAGTCGTTGACGCGGTAGCGGATGCCGAGCCGATCGAGGCCTGCGCAGAGATTGAGCAGGACGCGCCGCTGGCCGCTGATGAAGGACTTGCCCAGCAGCAAACGTCGCAGCAGTGGCCGGAGATGGCGGTCGCCGGGAAACCAGCGGTCGTCCCGTTCTTCGAAAAAGAGGTTGAGGACCATCCTGTCGCGGCCTCCTGCGCCGAAATCCGAAGGAACCGCAGGCACGTTGGTGCCGCGACGCGGCAGCGAGGCCGGTTTCACCCGGGTTGGTTCGGCAACGTCCATGTCGGTCACATCAGCGCATCGGAGGAGTCGAGCGACGTTTCGCCATCATTGCTTCTTTTCTGTGATCGCGCCGGCCGCTTCAAGGACAGGGCAAATTTAACGCTAACGCGCGATAACCGCTTGCTCGCCCCATTCGCGGTCCGATTTGCAGGCTTGTGCGGCTATCCTTGCCGATGCCAGCGGCGCAATCCGATTGTCACACCAAAGTCCAACTGCCTTAACGTCTCGTTAATCCTGATGGCCGCCAACGGTCCCTTGCTCGCATGCTGAACCGCCATTTCTCGATCTATCTGGTCGCCTACATCTTGCCCGCGGCGGTGGGCTTCTTCGCCGTCACCGCCTATACGCGGCTCCTGAGCCCGGCGGAGTACGGCGTCTATGTCGTCGGCATCAGCCTTGCGGGCATTCTGGGCGCGATCTTCTTCGCCTGGATCAAGCTGTCGGTGTCCCGCTATCAGGCGATGTCGGCGGAGGTCGATTTTCGCGCCACGGCGATGGTCGCCTTCGCTCTCACGGCCGCCGTGCTCTGCGCCACCACTCCGCTGGTCTTCCTGTTCCGCAGCGACGTCAGTGTCGAGCTGCTGCTCGCCAGCATGTTCGTCGCGATCATGGCCAACGCGGTCGATGTCGGCCAGGAGTTCGAGCGCGCCAAATTGCGCCCCTACCGGTTCGCGGCGATCTCGATCGTGCGCAGCGTCTCCAGCGTCGGCTTCGGTCTGCTCGGCATCTGGCTCGGCTGGGGTGGATTGGGGCTGCTCGCCGCGTTTGGTCTGGGGTCGCTCACGGGCATCATTCTGAACCTCGTCGGCGACCGCACCAGGATCGCGCGCTTCCAGCGCAGCCAGTTCATGCAGCTGGCGCGCTACGGCCTGCCGCTGACGCTGGCAGGATTGTCCGTCGCCGTCTATTCGGCCTGCGACCGGCTCATTGTCGCCTATTTGCTCGGCAGGGACGCTGCCGGCATCTTCGGCGTTGCCGCCGATCTGCCGCGCCAGTTCATGGTCATGATCGCATCCAGCGTTGCTGCGGCGACCGTGCCGCTGGTGTTCCGGTCATTGTCCGAGAACAACGGCGAGACGACGCGGGAGCGGCTGACCGAAAGCCTCGAGCTCCTGCTGGTCGTCGTTGCACCCGTTGCCGTCTGGCTCGCGCTCGCCGCGGACCAGGTCGGCGGCACGCTCGTCGGCATCGACTTCCGCGCCGGCGTCTCGGCGCTGCTGCCGACGCTGGTGCTCGCCCGCTTCTTCGGTATCGCCAATCAGTTCTACGTGCAGATCAGCTTCCAGCTCGCCGAGCGGCCCTTCATGCTGGCGGCGCAGTCCTTCCTCACGCTGGTGGTCAGCGTGGTCCTGATGTTCGCGCTGATCCCCGGCTACGGCCTCTACGGCGCGGCGCTGGCGACGCTGGCGACCGAGGCGATCGGCTTCCTCGTTGCCGCCGTCCTGATGCATCGGGCCTATCCGGTGCCGTTCGAGTTCAATCGCCTCGCCGGCGTTGCCGTTTCCGCGGCCGTGATGGCGGCCGCGATCCTGATTGCGCGATCGCAAGCGGGCGGCACCGGCCTCGTGTCGCTCGCCATCGTCAGCCTCGCCGGCGGCCTCGCTTATGCGGCTGCGGCCTGGTTGCTGAATGTTGCGAACGTGCGAACGTTGTCGCTGCGTTTCCTGCGAACGTTGAACCGCAAGGCTCTCGGCGTCTAGCGAGCGTGCCGCCCGGCGTCGGCCCGCAAGGCTGCCCCAAAGGCTTGCCCGGACATTCTGCCGCAGCGATCGAAGCCAGCTTCGGACCAGCCTCGGTCGAAGGCCGCCTTCCGCCTGCGCAAGCCGTCGTATATGAGAGATTTGTCGCGGGAACGTGCCGAATCTCGCCACAGACGGAACGTAAGGCGGCTGCGATTTCTTAATCCAATGATTCCAATCTGACGCGTGATCGACACAGGCGGACTGGCATTTCGACCGAGGATGGCATGAGAAACCGACTGACGACGGCGAAATCCACCCTGGCGATGCGGCGTTGGGGGCCTCCCGGAATCGTGGCGTTGGCCGCAGTGGTCGCATTGACGGCGACCCCGGCAACGGCGGCCAAGCAGCCGCGCCAGGCGGCCGAGGCCGTGGCGCCGCGTGTGGCCGGCGAGCCGATCATGGCGATCGTGTCGATCAAGAGCCAGCAGGTCACTTTCTACGATGCCGACGGCTGGATCATGCGCGCGCCGGTGTCGACCGGCACCACGGGGCGCGAGACGCCGGCCGGCGTGTTCGCCATCGTCGAGAAGGACAAGGACCACCGCTCGACCATGTATGACGATGCGTGGATGCCGAACATGCTGCGCATCACCTGGAACGGTATCGCGCTGCATGGCGGTCCGCTGCCCGGCTATGCCGCCTCGCATGGCTGCGTGCGCATGCCGTTCGGCTTTGCCGAGAATCTGTTCGACAAGACGAATATCGGGATGCGCGTGATCATCTCGCCGCACGACGCGGTCCCGACTGACTTCTCTCACCCCTCGCTGTTCGTGCCGAAGCCGGACGCCATCGCGGCAGCGCCTGGCCGGGCCGACAAGCTCTCCGCCGAGGCCGAGGAGGCCACGAGAGCCGCCGATGCGGCCAAGAAGGCTGCTTCCGCCGCCGCGAAGGAAGCTGCCTCGCTTCCTGCCGCGCTGCGCAAGCTGGAACAGCAGAAGGCCCGCGCAGATGCCGAACTCGCCTTCGCCGACAAGACGCTCGCGAACGCCAGGAACGATCAGGCCCGCGCCAAGGCCGAGGAGCTGAACCAAAAGGCGGCGGCCAAGGCTGCCGACGCGGCGACGCAGCTCGACGCCGCCAGGGCCGCCGCGCAGCAGAAGCGCGATGCGGTGGCCGCCACGAAGGAAGCCGCGAAGGCGGCCGCGACCCGGAAAGCCGACGCCGTGAAGGCGGCGACCGACGCGAAGCTCGCAGGCGAGCCGGTCTCGGTCTACATCAGCCGCGCGACGCAGAAGCTCTACGTGCGGCGGAACACGCACAAGCCGGCGCCTGACGGCGGCGGCGAGGTGTTCGACACCAGCATCGAGGTTCCCATCACGATCCGCAATCCCGACCAGCCGCTCGGCACGCATATCTTCACGGCGATGGCGAAGACCGATACCGGCCTGCGCTGGAGCGTGGTCACGATCGAGAACGGCGACGAGGCGAGAAACGCGCTCGACCGCATCACCATCCCGCAGGACGTGTGGGATCGCATCGGACCGACCGCGTTGCCGCGCTCGTCGATCATCATCTCGGATGAGCCGCTGAGCAGCGAGACCAATTACCGCACCGAGTTCGTCGCGGTGCTGGGCAATGAGCCGCAGGGCGGTTTCATCACGCGCAAGCCGACCGCACCTGCCATGATCGCGAGCGACGACGGCTGGGACAACGGCGGTAACGGCTTCGGCTTCTTCTTCCAGCAGCGCGATCCCTACGTGCAGCCGGCCAATCCGCGCCGGCGCAGCCAGTATCAGTATTATCAGCCGGCGCAGCCGATGCAGCGCGGCTTCTGGTAGGGAAGCGCCGCGCGCATTGTCGCTGCGGACATCATCCGAGGTCGGCCACAGCCTGGCCCAGCCGCAGTTCAATGTCGGAACGGAGCTGGAGGCCGCGTTCGACCAGAGCCGCCGCGCGCGCGCGGGTGGCTGGGTGGGAGGCCGAGCTGAAGAAAGCCGACAGCGCCGCCGGAAAAACGCCGTCCGCCGGCAGCGTGACGTCGTTCATCAGGGCCTTGGCACCGACCAGCGCATGCTTTTCGAACGAGGCGAGACGACGGGCAAGCGCATCGACGAATGCCTCGATCTCGCTGTCCGGCAGGGCTCTATTGACGTAGCCGTAGCGCTCAGCCAGGTCGGCTGAAAAGTCGTCGGCGCCCAAGATCACCTCCAGCCCGCGCCCGCGCCCCATCAAGCCGGCCAGCCGCGCCATCGGATTTCCACCGGGTACCGAGCCGAGCCCGACCTCGAACTGCCCCAGGATTGCGCGCTCGCGACTGGCGAAGCGCATATCGCAGGCGAGGACGAATTCGCTTCCCGCGCCGCGTGCGCGGCCACGGATCTCGGCAATGGAGGCGACCGGTGCCCGCGACAGCCGCACGAGCACGTCGATCCACGGGTGCATTCCGGTCGGACCGGGCGGCATCGCCGCGACCTTGGTCTTGTCGGCAAGCACGTCCCAATGCGCGAGAAAGAAATCAGGGTCGGCACTCCGGAATACCACAACCTTCACATGCGCGTCGGTTTCGAGCGCTGCAAGCAGATCCTGCAGTTCGCCAATCGTGTCCGGATCGATCAGGTTGATGGGCGGATTGTTGAACGTGGCGGTCCAGAATGCTGGCAGCGGCTTCTCGATGGTGATCTGTCGGGTCATTGTGGTCTCCATAGATGTTGCGAGGATGTTCGGGCCTACTCGGGCTTGTTGCCCTCGCCGGCGCGCGAGCATCCCTGCCGGGATACCGGCCGATCCGGTCCGATCAGCCGTCCCGATCTTTCGTTGATCCAGCTCATTCGGCAGCGATGATTGCCACCCGGTTTGATGACAGCGCCGCGACGATCTCGTCCGTGGTCACGATGGCACTGGCGTAGTTCGGCATGTTGATCTCGAGCGCTGCGTGCATCATCTCTTCGGAGTAGTCGGCAACCGCATCCTTGACGACGGTGACGTCGTAGCCGAGCTCGGCGGCAAAGCGGACGGTCGCTTCGATGCAGGTGTGCGCGATCAATCCGATGACGATCAGTCGCTGGACGCCATGCCGCTTCAGCTGGAGATCCAGATCGGTATTGGCGAAGCCGCTGGAGCACCAATGCTCGCTGGCGACGATCTCGCCGGGCGCCGGCACGAACTCTGCGCGGAACTCGCCGCCCCAGGTGCCGAATTCGAAGCTCCTGTTCTTCCACGCTCTCCGCTGGATCGGCGCAATGTACTTCCAGGATGCATAATCGCCTTCGCGGTAGCGATGATGCATGGCGTAGAAGACGCGAAGCTTCGCGTCGCGCGCGGCCTGCAGAACCTGCTGCATGTGCGGAACGCAATTGTTCGATTCGGCGACGGCCTTGATCCGCGGCCAGATCTTGCCGCCTTCCGAAATGAAGTCGTTATAGGGATCGACCACCAGGAGCGCCGTGTCGGTCTTGTCGTAGGACAGGTCTGTCATGAGACTCTCCGTCGTCAGGCGTTCGCCAGGGCCGCGCGCTCGATGCTGGCGGCGAACAGAGGCGTCTCGCCCTGATTGTGCGCGATCGAGGCGGGCTGGCGCTGGGCGCGGAACAGGTCGAAGGGGATGCCCTGCTTGCCGATGAACGCCATGAACTCGTCCGTCGCGTACGACCTGACGCGGTTGGTGAACTCGCACTTGCCGGGTTCGATCTCCTTCACGCTCAGCTCCCAGGTCACGTGAATGGTGGTGCGTCCATTGGGCGTGAACACGTCGGAGGTGGAATCGAGGATCAGATGGTCCTTCTCGCCGAGCGTCTCGACATAGTGCTGCACCATGAGGCTGCCGCCGATGATCTCGACATTGATGGACATCCGCTTGCCGTCCGGGGCCGTCGTGAAGCCCGCCGCGATGTGCGCAGGCGAGCAGCCCTGATACTCGCGTTCCGGCATGTTGAAGCACCATTCGGGTATGTCGATCCGGTCGATCGGTGCGTTGATGATGGCGGTGAAACTTGAATCGACGATCTGGTTATTGGTCATCTCCGGAACTCCTCATCGGGTTGCAGGCTCGAGGCTTCACGGCCCTGTGTCTCGACGCTGCGCTGTGTGCTCGCAGGGTCGGCTGGCCGCTCGTCCTGCAACCAAATTGGCGCGGGCCGCCGGAAATTGCTCGTTATGGGTTGTTATAGGTCGTTAGCTTCTGCGGAGCCGTGGAAATCGCGCGGAAAACGCGCAGGCAGTCGCTCTCCGGCGATAGGACAGCCCGGTGTTAGGCACTGCGAGATTTTGTTATGGCGGCGATCGCCGGGAGGCCGCAGGTTTGCGCCCCCGGCCGGGTGGATGCTCACGCCGTTGGTCTCGAAGGCGAGCCGAGGGCGCAGTGGATTGCGGCTTCGGCAATTACGCGCGCGCCTCGATCACGATAGCCTGGATCTTGCCCTCAACCGGGCCGGAGCCATGGCGCGTCCGGATCGCCTCGGCAACGATATCAGTCGCAGCCTGAAGCTTGCTGGCATCCTTTGCCTCGATCTCGCTGCGCAGCGGTGTGCCCTGGCAGAGCGCGGTGGCGACATATTCGGCCGACGGCGCGCGGCTGATCTCAGACCGGGTTTCGATCGATATGTCACGGAAGCCCGCTCGTTCGAGGTCGCCTCTGATGACGGTCTTGTCGTAATAGCCGTGCGGCGTCCGGATCATGAAACGGGGCGGATCGTCGGGAAACAGCTTTTCGAGCGCGACCATCGCTTCCTGTGTGAGCACATTGTCCTCGATGCGATCCCAGACGTTGAAGACGAACGTGCCATCCGCCTTCAAGACTCGCTTCACCTCTCCGTAAGCCTTGATCCGGTCCGGAAAGAACATCGCGCCGAACTGGCAGCAGACCACGTCGAACTCGGCATCGTCGAAGGGCAGGGCCATTCCGTCCGCCTGGCGCCAGGTGATGCGATCATCACCCGCCTGGCGCTGCGCGGCAACAGCCAGCATCGGCTCGTTCAGATCGGTCGCAACGTAGCGGATGCCACCCGGCAGCGCCGCCGCCACGGCGCGGGTCACCGCGCCGGTGCCTGCCGCGATCTCCAGCAGCACGGAGGGCGAGAGCGCAGCAACGCGTCTTGCGATGTCCTCGGCGTAAACGGCGAAGATCATCGGGACGAGATATTCGTCGTAGAGTCTCGGGATCGAGCCGGCGAAAACCTTGTCAGTGTCGGACATGATTGCCTCCCTGAAGGTTCGGACACGAGCCTCAGATTAGCATGGTTTGGCCTCTGCCGCGCCAGGAGCGCCTTTGATCAGCCGGTTCTTGCGTCGTCTTGCGCGCTTCGAACGACATCGGCCAAGCCGGTGATCGGTCCTACGATCGGCTCCCGCCGACCTCGCGGATCGGTCGCGTGCCGTCCCAGTTCATCGCGGCCTGCCGGACCTTCTCGAAGAACGGTCCCTTGGTGCCGCTGATGTCGGAGATCTCGATCACGGTGCCCGGATGGGCCTGCGTGTCGAAATAGGCAAAGCGCCCCTTGTCGCCGCCGATCTGGCCCTCATGGCCGACCCTGTAGCCGAGCCCGAGCGCCCTGTCGTAGAGCGCCTGATAGTCGTGGCTCCAGTACGACATGTGCTGGAGTCCTTCGTGCCCGGCGTCCAAAAATTCCTTGTACAGCGAAGGCGCGTCATTGCGCTGCTGGATCAGCTCGATCTGCAGATCGCCGGAATTGGCGAGGGCAATGCTCATCTCGACCGCGGAATCCTGGCCGCGATGGCGGAACCAATCGGTCTTCACGCGATCCATGTAGTACCAGGGGCCGACGCCCATCACCTCGATCCAGTGCGTCATCGCGGCGTGGATGTCCCGCACCACATATCCGTTCTGGCGCACCGCGCCGAAGATGCGGCTCATGCCCGCGCTCCCATTCTTTCCTTGTTCACGACAGCCCTGCTATTCACTTGACCTCGATCCCGGCGTCCCTGGCAACCTGCTTCCAGGCTGCGATGTCGCGAGCATTGATATCACGCTGTTCCTCGCCGGAGACGAATTGCGGGGTGATGCCGAGCCCGAGCAGCTTTTCCTTCACGACGGCATCGCCGAGCGCCTCCTTGAGCGCCGCCGATAATTTCTGCGCGGTCGGCGGAGCGAGTCCCGCCGGCGCATACATCGCCCAGGACAGGCTGCGGTCGAATGGCACGCCCTGTTCCTTGTAGCTGGCGACATCCGGCAGGCTCGGCGAACGTTCGCCGCAGGCGGCGAGCGCCTTGATCGAGCCGTCCTTCACCAGCGGCGTCGCCGTCGCGACGTCGAGCGTCGCAAGGGAGATGTGGCCGCCGAGCAGATCGCCGGCAAGCTTCGCGATGCCGTTGAACGGCACGTGATCCATCTTGATGCCGGTCTGCTGCATCAGGATCTCCGCGCAGAATTGCCCGGTCGAGCCGACGCCCCAACTGCCGTACTGGATCGGCTCGCCTTTCTTGGCCAGCGCGACCAGGCCCTTGATGTCATTGGCGGCAAAATTCTTGGTCGCGACCAGCATGATCGAGGAGGTGCCGACGCGGCCGATGGTCGTGAAATTCTTGATCGGATCGTAGGGCAGTTTTGGATAGATCGCGGGGGCAAGCACATGCGTGGTCATGCCGCCGACGGTGATGGTGTAGCCGTCATTCGGAGATGTCGCGACCATCTGCGTGCCAAGCGTGCCGGCCGCGCCGGTGTGGTTCTCGATATAAATGGTCTGCCCGAGCGTCTTGCTCATCCTGTCCGCAAGCAGCCGGCCGACCACGTCGCCGCCGCCGCCGGCCGCATAGGGCAGCAGCATCTTGATCTTCCGGGTGGGGTAGGCGGCAGGGTCCTCGGCGCATGCCGGCAATCCCGCCGACAGCAATGCGAGCAATGAGAGCGTGACCGTGCGCAGCATCATGTTGCATCTCCTGAAGAAGAATAGGTTTTGATTGAATCGATGCGGGCCACGAGCTCGGATCACCTCTCCCATAGGGAGAGGTCGGGTCGCATCGAAAGATGCGATCCGGGTGAGGGGTTACGGTCTCGCTTCGCATTGCGGCCCCTCACCCGGATTGCTCAGGCGCGCAATCGCGCGCCCAAGCAATCCGACCTCTCCCCGCTGGGGAGAGGTGACCTCCGGGGCCGCCGATCGATCTCAGCTTCATAGTCTAGTCCTCGAAACGAAATCGATAGGCCTCGCCGTGCCGGATCACGCGCCCCGCGGTCGGTGCCGGGAAATGGCCGGTGAGCAGGTAGCTCGGCGTGTCCGCCAGCTCCTCCAGCAGCGCCATTCGCGTTGCGAGTGCCGCAGCTGGATCGACGTCGGCGGCATTCGACAGCCAAGGCGCGGCGCACTGGATCGGATGATGGATGACGTCGCCGGACATCACCGCGTGATCGTGGCCGCCATTGAGGTGGATCTGCATGTTGCCGGCGGTGTGGCCGGGCGCCGGCGCGAAGCGCAGGGCCGCGTCGCGATCGCTAAACAGGCGGTGGTCGGTCTCGACCAATTCGGCAAGGCCGGCCGCGACCACCGGCAGCACGGAATCCGCGAACGCACCATGGTTCACTGGGTTGTTCGGCGCAGCATTGTGCGCGGCCTCGAAATGGCGGTACTCGGCCCGCCCCATCAGATAGCGCGCGTTGGGGAAGGTCGGCACCCAGCGCCCGTCCACGAGGCGCGTGTTCCAGCCGACGTGATCGACATGCAGGTGCGTGCACATCACGAAATCGACCTGCTCGGGGCCAACGCCCAGCGCCTGCAAGTTTCTGAGATAGGGCTGATTCAGGTTGTTCCACGCTGGCACGCGCGGTCGATGCTTGTGATTGCCGCAGCAGGTGTCGACGATCGCGGTCCAGCGCGGCGTGCGCACCAGGTAGGAATGGTGGCTGAGAATGAAGCGGCCGGTCTCCGGCTCGATATAGCGGTGGTCGAGCCAGCCCCGGTTCTCCGCGATCACCGCGTCGGTGACGTTGGCGAACAGCCAGCTTTTGTCGAAGGCAAGCGCGGGGATCTCGCTGACGAGATCGACCCGCATGCTGCCGATCCTGACCTGTCGCATGATCAGTTCTTCAGGAGATCACCGAACGGCACCCAACGCGTGCCGTCAAAACGGATCAATTGAAGGCTCGTCATCGGCGTAAAGCGCTCGGGCGAATTGCTCACGGCGGTGCCGTTGATCAGCATCGGCAGGCGCACGTCTTTCATGGAGGTCGCCTGCTTCATGACGTTGGTGCGGGTGAGGTCGTTGCCTGATGCCTTCAGCACCGTCACCAGCGTCTGCGCGATGGTGTAGCCGTAGACGTTGAGCCAGTCGCTCTTGTTGGCGTCCGGCATGTACTTGTCCATGAACGCCAGCCACTCCTTGTAGCCGGCATCGTCCTTCAGCGCGGGGTCGGTCGCGTCCTTCAGATATTGGCTGGAGATGACGCCGGTGGAATTGTCCTTGCCGGCCGGCTCCAGCACGCCGCTGATCGAGGCGGAGACGTTGGAGATGATGGTCACGGGCTTCCAGCCGATCTCGCCGATCTTGCGGATCGCCTGCGCCGCGAATTTCGGCGTCGCCGCGACGAGCACGACATCCGCGCCCGCGGTCTTCAATTGCAGGATCTGGGTGTCGACGGTCGGGGCCGAGGTCTCGTAAGCCGCCCGCGCGACGATCGCCTCGCCGCTCCCGAGTCCTTCCTCCAGCGCCTTCAGATAGTCCTTGCCGAGATCGTCGTTCTGGTAGAGCACGCCGACCTTTGCGTTGGCGTGGCTCGCCTTGATGTACTTGGCATAGGCGATCGCCTCGTCGCGATAGGTCGGCTGCCAGCCGACGGTCCACGGAAAATTCTTCGGGTCGTCCCACTTGGCGGCGCCGGAGCCGAGGAAGAGCTGCGGCACCTTGCGGTCGTTGAGATATTTGTGCACGGCGCTGTTGGTTGGCGTGCCGACGCCGCCGAAGATCAAAAGCACTTCCTCGCTCTCGACCAGTCGCCGGGTCTGCTCCACCGTCTTGGGCGGGCTGTAGGCGTCGTCGGCGATGATCATCTGGACACGCCGTCCGTTGACGCCGCCCTCGTCATTGACTTTCCGGAAATAGGCTTCCGCCGATTTCGCGATCTGCGCGAAGGCCGACACCGGGCCGCTCAGCGGCGCGGTGGTGCCGATCTTGATGGTCTTGTCGTCGGCGCCGGGATCGTATTTCGCGCTTTGGGCCTGGGCAGGGCTTGCTGCGAGCAGCGGCAACAGGATGCAAGCCGCGGCTAGGCGAGGGCGGGCAAAGCGCGCCATGACGTCGTCTCCCAAAATTGCTCTCCGCCTCTCGATGGAGCGGAGTTGAAACGCGAGAACAGTGCCCGAAAGCGATCTTGCGGGCCGCGACCGTTGCCGCCAGGCGAAACGAACGATCGTTCGTACGGTTGACTAGCGAACGATCGTTCGTTAGTCAAGCCACATGGCTGTCCACACCTCCAGCGCGGCGGAAGCGGCTGCGCCCACCACCCGCGAGCGCATCCTCACCGAGGCGCTCAATCTGTTCGCGCAGAGCGGCTATGGCGGCGCCTCGATGCGCGAGCTCGCGCGGCGCGTCGGCATCCGCGAGAGCAGCCTCTACAATCATTTCCCGGGCAAGGCCGCGATCCTGGAGGCGATCGTCGCCGAGCACGGTCCCGCCAGCTCGGCGAGCCGGCTGGAGGAGCCGCGCTATAGGCAGCTCGCGCGACAGCCCGCCGCGTTCTGCCGTCAGTTCGCGCTCGACCTCGTCGAGCAATGGTCCGATCCGCGCGAGCACCAGTTCCAGAAGGTGATCACCGCCGAGCGCAACCGCGTCCCCGGCATCCGTGCCAAATTCGCCGATCATTTCTATGCGCGCGAACAGAGCTTGATGACGGACTATTTCCGCGGCTTCTCGCTCGCCGGCCTGATCTCGACGCCCGATCCGCGCGAGACCGCGCGGCTGTTCGCCGCCGGGCTGATCTACATCCGTCTCGAACACTACGTGATGGGCGCGGCGCCCTCGCCGCGGGCGAAGGTGATCGAGGCGCTCGACCGCTACCTCGCGTTCTTCCTGTCGCTGATCGCGGCAGGGAATGACGACGACAACAAGAAACGAAAGCCCAAGGGAGAAACGCGTGGCAAGGCTGCCCCTGATTGATCCGGAGACGACGAGCGGCGACATCCGCGCCTCGTTCGACCGCATGCCGGTCAAGCTCAATATCTTCCGCATGATGGCCCATGCCGAGGCGAACATGATCCCGGCGATGCGGCTCGGCAATTCGATTCTGCACAAGCAGAAGCTCTCGGCCGTCAACCGCGAGCTGCTGATCCTCCAGGCCGCGCAGCTCGAAGGCGGCGCCTATGAATGGCGCCAGCACGTGCCGATCGCGCTCGGTGTCGGCTGTACGCAAGAACAGATCGATGCCGTCGAGCGCGCAGATTACGACGCCGCCGCGCTGGGTGAGGCCGAGCGTGCGCTGCTGAAGTTCGGCCGCGAGGTGGTCGAGAACGTCCGGATAGCCGAGGCGACCTTCGCGGCTGCGCGAAACCACTTCAGCGACCAGGAGATCGTCGAATCCATCGTCACGCTCGGCTTCTACATGATGATGGCCCGCCTCACCGAGGCGACCGAGACCGATCTCGATCCCGCAGCCGGTATGAAGGTCTATGACGGCGGCAAGAGGCCGGGTGGCTGAGATGGCGGAGACCGATAGCAAGCCGGAGCGCTACGTCCGTGCGCCGAGCGCGGAATCGCTGGGCGAGGCGCCGGGCAGGGGACGCCTGACAGGGCGCCGCATCCTCATCGTCGGCGGCGGCCAGCGCGTCTTCGACGCCGCCACCGACCCGGTCGGCAACGGCCGGGCCATGAGCATTCTGTGCGCACGCGAAGGTGCGAAGGTCGCGGTCGCCGATCTCAACCGCAGCGCTGCCGAGCAGACCGTCAAGCGCATCACCGATGAAGGCGGCGAGGGCTTTGCCATCGCCGCCGACGTGACGTCCGAGGCCGACGTCGTTCGCATGATCGCGGAAGCGCACGGCGCCATGGGCGGGCTCGACGGCATGGTGCTGAACATCGGCACCTTCGGCAAGGTCGGGCTCGATGCCGTCAGCCCCGAGGAGTGGAATAGAATCTACGACGTCAACGTCCGCGGCCCCATGCTGTGCTGCCGCGCCGCCCTGCCGAAGTTCGACGATGGCGGCGCCATCGTCTTCATCTCCTCGATCGCCGCGCTGAAAGCCGGCTCGCAGATGGCGGTGTACGATTCCTCCAAGGCCGCGCTCGGCGGCCTCATGCGCAACATCGCCCATCTCGGGTCGCGCCGCGGCATCCGCGCCAACCTCGTCTATCCCGGCCTCGTCGACACACCCAACGGCCGCGAAGCCGGCGCCGGCCGCCCCAACCGCGGCAAGGGCCACGTTCCCTTCGGCCGCCAGGCCACCGCCTGGGAGATCGCCTACGCCGTGCTGTTTTTCCTCTCGGACGAAAGCGTCTACGTCACCGCGCAGACCCTCGCGGTCGATAGCGGCCTGAGCGGGATGTAGGCGCGGCCGCGCTCGTACCGAGCTGATGTGTGACCGCTGCCGACAGTTCATATCGGCTGCGACAGCGGCATTGACGTCGAAATAGCGGCCCGAATTCTGGCACGTCGTGCTGCGATAAACGCGGTGCCGCGCATCGCGGATGTCAGGCCCTTGAGCTCGCTGGGCGTCTATAGTAAGGGTTTGCCCGGGTCTGCAGTTCACCCAGGCGTCACCGTCCCGCGAGGGAAGCTAAACCTGCAAGGCTCAATCGAATCGACACCAAACCTCGTGCCGCGTCGTAAGCCGGTGACCTCCGACAATCCACCTGTGGATCGGCACATCGAGGATTGGTCATGTCCAGAACACCCATTGCGTTCGTTGCGGGCGACATCTCCGCGCTCGCGAAATCCCTGCGCGCCCAGCTTCTGGAGCGCACGTCGCCACCGGGTCACGTCGAGTTGCTCAACATTCTTGCGCGTGCGACGGGACACCGGAACTATCAGCATTTCCGCGCAGGCGCGGTCGGCACTGCCGTGGATGACCGCGGGACGCGGGCGACCGGGGACGAGGCGGTCGATCTGAAGCGCGTGCAGCGCGCGGCGCGCCATTTCGATGAACGCGGCAGGCTGCTTCGCTGGCCGGCCCGCCACAGTTTGCAGCAGCTGAGCCTCTGGGTGTTGTGGGCCGGCTTTCCGCCGCGATGCAGTCTGGCCGAGGCGGAAGTGAAGACGCTGTTGAAGCGCCAGCATGTCTTCGCCGATGATGCCTTGCTGCGCCGTGCGCTGTGTGATCACGGCCTGGTCGTCCGCACGTCCGACGGACGCGCGTATCGCCGGATCGAGCGTCGGCCGCCGGCGGGGGCTGCGGCGCTTCTGCGTTGCCTCAAGGCCGGCACAGCCGGGCGACCGGAAGCCGCGACATGACCGTAGATCCAAATGCATTGCCGCTCGCCGGGCCTGCTCCGGTCTCGGTGCGGACCTCTCGCGGCGCGATCCAGTGCGCAATCGCGGGCGAGGGGCCGGCCATCCTGGCCGTCCATGGGGGCATGGGCGGTCACGACCAGTCGTGGCTGCTGGCCCGCGCCCTCGCGAAGACGCTCAGGGGCAAGCGGGTGGTGGCCGTGTCCCGCCCCGGCTATCTCGGCTCGGCCCTCGAGCTTGGCGCGTCACCCGACGAACAGGCCGATCTCTACGGCGCGCTGCTCGACGTGATCGGGATTTCGACCGTGGCGGTCGTCGCGGTCTCCGCCGGCGGCCCTTCGGCGCTGCAATTTGCCGCGCGGCATCCCTCGCGCTGCCGCTCGCTCGTGCTGGTCTCGGCCGGCACGGGCACGCTGCAAACGCCGCCGGAGATTGCCACGCGCCTGCGCATGATGCGCCACCTTGCGCGTCTTCCCGGACTGCCGCGCGTGCTGAGGTGGCAGGCTGAACGAAATCCGCAAGCCGGTGCGCGCCGCTCGATCCCCGATGATGCCATGCGCGAACGGACCTTGAGACATCCGGCGGCAGGTCCGCTGTTCGGCGCCTTGCAGTCGAGTGTGTTCCAGCGTCTGCATGCGCGGCTTCCTGGGACCGTCAACGACATCGCGCAGTTTGCCGCGCTGGGACAGTTGCCCGCGGGATCGATCTCGGCGCCCACCCTCGTCGTGCACGGCCGCGCCGACAACGTCGTGCCGTTCTCGCATGCCGAGAATGTCTGCCGGGCAATCCCGCAGGCGAAGCTGCTGGCGCTCCCCGATGGCGGCCACGTATCGCTGTTCACGCATTTGGACGTGGTGCGGCAGGAAGCCGAACCGCTCCTGGACGCGCGCGCCGGCGCTCCATCGCACCCTCTTCGTGTCGAGGATCTCCAT
Source organism: Bradyrhizobium sp. USDA 327 (assembly GCF_041262065.1). Lineage (NCBI taxonomy): Bacteria > Pseudomonadati > Pseudomonadota > Alphaproteobacteria > Hyphomicrobiales > Nitrobacteraceae > Bradyrhizobium > Bradyrhizobium sp. USDA 327. Next base: position 721,791 of record NZ_JBGCCW010000001.1, read on the forward strand.
GAAAGCAACACTGCTCAAGCCTGACGACTATACCCGCTCGCCGTGGAAGAATGGCGGCGGCATCTTCACCGACATTGCGGACGCTCACCGGGACGGTGCGCAACAGAAGAACTGGGACAGCCTTCTCTGGCGCTTTGCTTCGACGCCGATCATGGCGTCCGGTCCGTTCTCCTACATGCCAGGCATCGACCGTTTGCAGATGGTCGTGGGCGGGCGCGGGCTCGTGCTGAAGTCGCCCACGCGGGAATTCGACGAACGTGAACCTTTTACGACCGTGCGCTTCACCGGCGAGCTCGAGATCGTCACCGAGCTCGAGGCCGGCCCGGTCGAGGTCGTGAACCTGATGGCGCGGCGCGGTGCAGCGGAGATTGATCTCCTCGCGCTCAGGGAGCCCAGCGAGCGGCCGCTCGCGGTGGGCACGCATCTCGTCTACGCCGCTCGCGGGGAATGCCGCATCCGTCTCGATGACGAGAGTTTTGCGATTCCCGACGAAGGCACGCTGCAGGTCGAGCTGACGGAGCCAGCAATGCTTGCGCTCGTCTCGGGTCTGGCGGTGCTGGGGTCGATCAGGATCGTGGGCTAGGAGCGAAGCCGCTGCGCACAATCCATGCAACTGGCCAGGTTGACGCCGCCGGGCCGGAGCATGATATCTGCCTTGCAACAGACCGCAGCTCGAGGGGCAGAATATGACCGCGCCAGACAACCATGCCCCCACGCCTGCCGATGGCGTCATCGACTGGCTGACCAACGGCACGCGCGATGAGCGCTTCATCGACGATATCTTCGCGCAGATGTGCATCCGCCTGCAGCAGGCGGGCATTCCGGTGAAGCGTGCGACGCTCCACGTGTTGATCAATCACCCGCAATGGCTGGGGGCCCGCATGATGTGGTCCGACGGGAGCCGCGAGGCCGAGATTGCGCTGGTCGACTATGAAGTCCGCGAGCGGCCCGAATATATCGGCAGCGCCGCTCACGAGATCCATGACGGCGCCATCGAACTGCGCGAGAGGCTCGAGCAGGATCCCTCGCTCGGCCGCAAGCACGCCCTCTATGACGAGATGCGCGCCAAGGGCCTCACCGATTATGTCGCATGGCCGCTCTACCATACGCTCGGCAAGCGGCACATCGTCACCTTCGCGACCGACCGGCCCGGCGGCTTCGACGATGCGCATATCGCCGGCCTGAAGAAGCTGTTGCCGGTGCTGGCGCTGGTCAGCGAGATCCGCATCAAGAACCGGCTGGCACGGACGCTGCTGGAGACCTATGTCGGCTCCCATGCCGGCGAGCTGATCCTTGCCGGCGCCACGAGGCGCGGCACCGGCACCACCGTCCGCGCCGCGATCATGATCTGCGACCTCCGGGATTTCACCAAGATTTCCGACAACTGGCCGCGCGACGACGTCATCGACCTGCTCAACGACTATTTCGACGCGATGTCGGAGCCGATTGCGCGGCACGGCGGTGAGATCCTGAAATTCATCGGCGACGGACTGCTCGCGATCTTCCCGCTCAGCGCGCCCGACGCCTGCGCAAACCTGCTGCATGCCGTGGCCGAGGCCCGGCAGGCCATGGTCGCGCTGAACGAGCGGAACAGCGGCACCGGCCGTGCGCCGCTGAACTACGGCATCGGCGTCCATGTCGGCGACGTCATGTACGGCAATATCGGATCGGCCAGCCGGCTCGACTTCACCGTCATCGGCCCGGCCGTCAACATGGCCTCCCGCCTCGAGGCGCTGACCAAGACGATCGGCAAGAAGGTGCTGCTGTCACGCGCCTTCGCCGAGCTGGTGGAGAAAGAGTTCGCCCTGGAGCATGTCGGCCAGCACGAGGTGCGCGGCTTCAGCGAGCCGATCGATCTGTTTGCGTATCCGGAGTGAGCCGCGAACGGCTGCCGAAAGCGAGGCGTCTATTTGCGGTTCGTGCCGGTTGAGTTTAGGCCGACCAGCGATCCTGCTCCTCCCTGTGCGCGTGCTCGTTCAGCCGCTCGGCGATCTCATTCGCAATCTGCTCCGATTCGGCCTCGGCGACGGGCTCGCCCTTGTGCGTCTTCAGCTTGTCCTTGTCGGCTTCGATCGGGAAGTCGTCGGGCTTCAGTTCGTTTTCCCTGGTCATGACACGCCTCGCGCGGTTCTCGGCAGAGGGAAAACGCGCGTGAAGGCGGATCGTTGCGTCAAGGATGAAGCTTCGATCGACCGAGCAAGTCAGGCGCCGCCGATCGCCCGGGTGACGGTCCCGCCCCCCCGCACGTGGCGCAGGGAGCGCCAATAGGGGCGCGGCACCAAGGTCCGCGCCCCAGATCGATCGTTCATGGCCGTGATGTGCAAGCGCCAGGAAACGGGAACCGCGCTGCCTGTTCCGCCTATTTCTCGACCGCGCCGGACCAATCCTTGAAGCCGCCGACGTTGTAGACCTTGTCGTAGCCCATATCCTTCAGCACCTTCCCGGCCAGCGCCGATCTGCCGCCGGACGCGCAATAGAGGATCACGGTCTTGGTCTTGTCGAACGCCTTGTCGTGATAGGGCGACTCCGGATCGGCGCGAAACTCCAGCATCCCGCGCGAGACGTTCACGGCGCCCGCGATCTTGCCGCTGGCGGCGACTTCCGGCGCATCGCGAACGTCGACGACCAGCGTGTCACCGTTCTTGATCATCTCGGCCGCCTGGTCGGAGGTGATTTTCGGGACCGCCGCGTTCGCAGCTTCCAGCATTTGCTTGACACTCGTTGCCATGGGTTCTCTCTCTCCTGCCGCCCCCGCAGGAGGATAGCACATCGCTTTTCACTGCGCCTCCTCCAGCCGACGGACGCCGCGCCGGGCAGGCCGGCGTTAGCCGGCCCGTCATGTGCCGGGCCGGGCGTCGTGCGGATGCGCAATTGAGGGCGCCTTGGTGAAAGAGATCGCCGCGCAGGACTCGTAGACTGGTTTCGTTGGCGGCTCAGACGACGAATGCCGCCCGCGTCATCGGGAGGCGAGGCAAGCCCCGGTGCAGCAGAAGAGGTGATCGGCGACATCAGGCGCGACAACGAGAGGAGACGTCAATGCCAACCTGCTCCGCAAATCTTCATGGTCGAACCGGGCGCTGCGCCGTTTGCGACGGCCGGTTCGGCCTGGTCAGGTATTACGCGTGGCGCAAGCCTCTCTGCTCGAAGAAGTGTGTCGAACGTTTCGCGACCCGCCGCCGGGATGACCGCGACTGGTTCGGCCGTGTCCCGATCGCCTTCGAAATATCTCCAGAGAACCACGCGAGGATGCCATGACCCTGCAGATGTCACGACGAGGCAAGCAATACATGGAAACGGCGCAGAGCCTGCTGCGCGCTGCGATGAGCATGACCGACGAGGTGGTCGCGACGCGGCTGAAGCTGCTGGCCGATGATTATCAGCGCCGCGCCGAAAAGGCCTCGAGCGTCGATGCCGCCAAACCGGCGGCGCGCTCGGCGGCCAGGCCCGAATACGATTGGTCGAAGGAGCTGACGTGAGATGATCAGGATCATCGCCGTGCTCTGCAGCCTCTCGTCTCCGACGGACTGTCATGAACAGATCGTCACGACCTCGGACTTCGCGGATGTGACGATGCAGTCCTGCCTGATCGGCGCGCCGCAGCTCGCCGAATGGATGGCGCAGCATCCGGCCGAACGTCTGGCCGGGTGGCGCTGCACGATCGGCAAACAGGGCGGCAGAGGAATTTAGGCTGCCAGCCTGGGGGCGCAGTGCAGGGCAATCGCAAATGGCATCTTCTCAGGGAGAAGCCAAGCGCATCGGTGCCCGCTGAAACTGCTGCCGCGCACTCCGTCCTCATCCTGAGGGCCCGCCAACGGCGGGCGTCTCGAAGGATGGCCACAGGGACGTCGCTTCCACCTGCGATTGCTCTGCAGGGCGGGGGGGCGGATTGGGAGTCCGGTTGCCAACGCCGGGTTGTGCGACTAGGTTTTGCGACAAGCTACGCCCAAACGGTCTTTGGCCGCACATTCATGCCGAAATTCCTTCGCATCGGTGTCCATCAGTCGAACGTCTCCGGGTACACGTCGAAGGCGTGGTGCGTCAGGCGCGTTGGCTCGGCGGTCTTCCTGAAGTGGGGCGCCGTGGAGGTGCATGGCGCCGGTGCCGGCCGCAAGGTCTACTGGTCGCGACTGCCGCAGGAGAAGACAGTTCGTTGCGGCAGCGCGCAGCGCGCGCAGGACTACACCAGAGCCGCGATCGCGCGGCGCCGCAACCATCGCTATGAGCCGCTGACCGGACCCATCGCGAACCGGAGCCCCTCGGCCGCACGCAGCGCCGAGCTCAAGCAGGCGCTCGCCACCATCCTGATCGTCGACATCGTCGGCTCCACCGCGAAGGCCGCCAAGCTCGGCGATGCGCGCTGGACCAAGGTGATGGGCCATTACTATGCCGCGGTCCGCAAGGAGCTGAAGACGTGCGGCGGCAAGGAGGTCGTGACCACCGGCGACGGCGTGCTCGCGACCTTCAAGAAGCCCGCCGCCGGCATCGCCTGCGCGACCGCGATCCAGAAAGCCATGCGCACGCTCGGCCTCGAGATCCGGGTCGGCCTGCACGCCGGCGAATACACCATCAGCGGCGGCGAAATGGTCGGCCTCGCCTTCCACATCGGCACCCGCGTCGCAGCGAAAGCGCGCGCCGGCGAGGTGCTGGTGTCGAGCGCGGTGAAGGAGCTGATGACATCGCAGGCGCAGATCAGCCTGAGGGATCACGGCGTGCACCGGCTCAAGGGCGTGCCGGAACGGTGGAGGCTGTGGCGGGTGGAGGGGTGAGGGATCGCGGGGCCATTGATGTAAATCCCTTCTCCCGCGCGAGCCTGTTGCTGGTGGGATGTACTAGGGTCTGTACCTAAATAGCGCCACGTGATTCTCTTGCCTACGTGTTGATTCGGGGGCGAGAGAATGCGCGCTGGTTTGTTTTGGCTGAACGACAGGCAATGGGCGCGTATCGAACCGCATCTGCCGAGGGGACTGACGGGGCCGGATCGGGACGACGACCGACGCATCGTCAGCGGCATCATTCACATGCTGCAATCGGGTGCACGATGGCGTGATTGTCCACGTGAATACGGCCCTTACACGACGATCTACAATCGCTTCAATCGCTGGGCCAAGCGAGGACGATGGTGCGCAATCTTCGAAGCGCTGGCCAAGCCTGGCGAAGACGGCGTCGTACTGTCGCTCGACTCGACCTCGATTAAAGCTCACCGGTGTGCCTCCGGCGGAAAAGGGGGGAGCACAATCAAGCAATCGGCCGCTCGCGCGGAGGCCGCACGACAAAAATCCATGCGCTGAGCGATCCGCTCTGCCGGCCGGTCGTCCTGCATCTGACTCCAGGCCAGGATGCCGATATCGCTGCGGCTCCCGATGTCCTGGCGCTCGCGCCACCCATGAGCGTGCTCCTCGCCGACAAAGGGTATGATGGCGACAAGCTTCGCGGCGAAATCATTCGTCGTGGCGCCAAGCCCGTAATCCCCAATAAATCTAACCGTGTCGTCATCCATCGCTTCAACAAACGCGCCTACAAAGGACGAAATGTCATCGAACGCTGCTTTTGCAGGCTCAAGGACTTCCGGCGCATCGCCACGCGATATGACAAGCTCGCCCGTAATTTTTTGGCCGCTGTTCATCTCGCCGCTCTCGTCGCATATTGGCTCAATTGAGTCTGGACCCTAGAACTCGTGGAACAAAGCGGCCTGCTCGACTTGCCGATGCCCCATCATGATCTTCAGTCCTGCCAACGAGACAGACTGAATCACTGATCTACCTGCGTCCTTTCAACAGAAGCGCCCCTTAGCTGGCCCCAGCCCTTCGCGCCCTCGAAGTGAGAGGACCGACCAGCGGTCCGTATTTCCTTCAATTTCGAGCTCACTGTACTTCAGCGCTGGAACACAACCCTGCCGCCGACGATCGTGATGTCCGTCTTTATGTCCTTGATCTGCTCCTCCGGTACGGCCATGTAGTCCGCGGAAAGGACCGCGAAGTCGGCAAGCTTCCCGGACTGGATCGTTCCCTTCCGCCCTTCATCGAACGTGTAGCGCGAAGCTGCAGACGTATAGAGCCGGAGTGCCTGCTCACGGCTGATGGCTTCCGAGGATCCGTACACGCTTCCCTTGGGATCCTTTCGGGTCACCATGATGTACATGTTGAGAAACGGGTTAATCGGGTTGACGGGAAAGTCGGTGCCGGCACCAAGACTGTCAAGCCCCATCGTCGCGATCAACGTCTTAGTCGGCACCGCGCGGTCGGCGGTAGGCCGACCCAAGAAGCGTTCGACCGTCGCGGCCTTGTCCCACATGAACACGTTCTGGAAATCCACTCTGACCCCGAGCTTGCGCGCACGCTCCATCTGCTCCGGCCTGATCAGACTCGCGTGAATGAGAACGAAACGACGATCCCGGATCGACTTTTCCTTGTCGACTGCTTCAAACGCGTCGAGAACCTGGTCGATGCCGAGGTCGCCAACGACATGAACCCCCACACGCCAACCGAAGCGGTTACAGATCGAGACGAGCTTCGTCAGCCGCTCGGGGGTCTGTTGGGCGACGCCGTGGTAGTTGTCGTGAGAGTCAGGATAGACATCGCGCATTAGCGCCGTCTTCAGAGTCATGCCGCCATCGTAGAAGATCTTGATGCCGGCAAACCTGACCCAGTCGTCGCCGAATCCGGACGAGGCGCCGTTCCCCGACATGACGGCTTCCCACGAGCTAAGATCGGCGGGCGGTTCTGGCCGGAACATCAAACCTGTTCGCAGGGTCGCCTTGCCAGACGCCGCGATCTTCTGCAGGATGCGGACGTCGCGCGCTTCCGTCGCACCTTCGACTGCGCTTGTGATTCCAAAACTGTTGAGCGCGCCTTCGGCGATCATGAATTGTCTGATCTCGTCTTCTTCCGTCCATGGCGGAACGGCCTTCTCGACGCGGTCGATCGCCGTCTCGACGAGGACGCCAGTCAAGTCGCCGGTCGAATCGCGCTCGAAAGAGCCGCCACTCGGATCGGCGGTGGTCTTGTCGACACCAACGATTTCCAAAGCCTTCGTGTTCGCCATCGAGAAATGCCCGACGGTTCGCAAATAAACCGGGTTATCTGGAGCGACGCTATCGATCTCCTGCCGTGTCAGATAGCGTTTCTCCGCAAGTTGCGACGGGGGATGCCACGCGCCACCCACGATCCATTCGCCCGGCTTCTTCTTGACTGCGAATGTCTTGATGGCTTCGAGTGCGTCGGCGACCGTCCTCGCACGGCTCATATTGACGACGTAATCCGCAAGACCGGCAGCCTTGAAGTGGGCATGGGTGTCGATCAGACCGGGAACCACGGTCTTGCCGGAGACATCGAGTACCTGCGTGCGCGCGCCGGCAAGCGACCGGATCGATGCGCTAGTCCCTGTCGCAAGAATTCGTCCGTCCCGAACTGCGATCGCCTCGGTCACGCTCGATTGCTCGTCGAGCGTCAGAACCTTTCCGTTGACGAGAACGAGGTCGGGCGCTCCGAGGTCCAGCGGCTGAGCCACTGTCGAAGGAGCGCCTGCTATCAGCACTAGTGCGCCAAGCGTCGCGAGTGTCGCCAACTTGCAGGCCATTGCATCCCCCTCAACACTCGTTGTTCAATAGACGAACAGTTCTTCTTCCCAGAATACTTTCCGATCAATTGCGGATCAATGCTTCGTCGAACGATCACGCCGCGGTGGTTGCGCACCATCGGCAATGATCGTCGAACAATCGAAAAGATTGCTGCCAGGACGACCGTTCCGGGATGGGCATGCGCTTCAATCTACCTGCATCTGCGGGCCAGCGCCGGCCGCTCGAACTTCACCAGCAGGGGCGCGGGCTCCTGCCTGAATGCCCATGATGACGCGCTTGCGCTCAGGGAATCACCTCGTCCATATGCCGTGCTTGAGAGCGCAGCGTAGGCCGGATCGTGGAGCATAATCCGCTTCGGCCTCTATGAGATCGAGTCGTTCTGAGAACGAGATTGAGTCGTTCAAGGCGGAGATCGAGTCGCTTTCAAAGTGTCCGCATAGTGGCGGGGCAACTGGTGGGCCCGGCAGGACTCGAACCTGCAACCAGACCGTTATGAGCGGCCGGCTCTAACCATTGAGCTACAGGCCCCGCCGCGAGGCGGCCGCTTTGGTCGCGGCCGGCAACGGTGCGCGGTTCGTTTACAGGGCCCGAGGCGGGGGTGCAATCCTCAAGCGTTTTCAAGGCGAAGGGATCCCCGGTGTACGCCTGGAAAGCGCGGCAAAGTGAGTGGCCCTTATCGAGGGCAGCCGCCGGTGCTGCGCGGAACACGCGGCGCGGCGAATGATCGGACGATCGCGGAATTCGGAATAGTCGCATTCTGCCACTGTTTTGCCCGACAAGTCAAACGGCCCTGGCGATCATCCGGCCGCGGCCTATTTGACGCTTCCGTAACCCGCTGTGATTGCACACTTCTTCTACTGTGCATGGGGTTGTTTTCGCACTTTTTGTTTTGAGAGGGCCTGTTGGCCCCCTCGAACGTTGTGCCGGCGAGCGACAGATCCCGCGAGGGGGCCGCTGCCTAGTCCACCGAGACCCCGGCGAACTCGACGACCTTGCGCCATTTCTCGGTTTCGCTTGCGACCAGCTTGCCGAACTCGGCCGGCGTCATCGGCTTTGGGATGCCGCCGGTCTCAGCGAGCTTTGCCACCAGCTTCGGGTCCTTCAGCGCTTCGCCGACGGCCTTGTTGAGGATCTCGATCACCTCGGGCGGCGTGCCCTTCGGTGCGGAGATGCCGTAGAAGCCGACCGATTCGAAGCCCGGCACGGTCTCGGCGATCGCGGGCACGTCGGGCACGCTCGGCCAGCGCTGCGGCGAGGTCACGCCGAGCGCGCGGACGTTGCCGCCCTTCACCTGCTCCATGGCCGAGGGTAGGTTGTCGAAGATCAGCTGCACCTTGTTGGAGATGATGTCGGGGAAGGCGATGGCCGAGCCGCGATAGGGCACGTGCACCATGTCGCACTTCGTCATCACCTTGAACAGCTCGGCCGACATGTGCACCGAGGTGCCGTTGCCGGACGAGGCAAAGGAGATCTTGCCGGGATTGGCCTTGCAATAGTCGATGAACTCCTGAACGGTCTTGGGGGGAAACGCGTTGGAGACGACCAGCATGTTGGTGAGCTGCATGATGCTCGCGACCGGCACGGTGTCGCGCAGGAAGTCGAACGGCAGCTTCTTGTAGAGCGAGGTCGAGATCGCGTTGTTGGGCGCGACGAACAGCAGGGTGTAACCGTCCGGCGGCGAATTGATCGCGGCGGCGGCGGCGATGTTGCCGCCGGAGCCGGTGCGGTTCTCGACGATGACCTGCTGGCCGAGCCGCTCCGACAGCCACTGCGCCATGATCCGCGCCACGATGTCGACCGGGCCGCCGGCGGAAAAGCCGATCAGCCAGTGCACGGGACGGTCGGGATAGGCGGCGGAGGCGGGAGGGGTGGTGCTGAAAAGACCTAAGAGGACTGCGAGCCCGAACAAACCGTGACGCAAAATTCGCACCATGACGTCTCCCATTGCTTTATTGTCGTTGGCTGCATGCTTTCACAAAATCGGGTCGCTGCCTATATCGTCGCAAGTCGGTGTTGACGCAGGTCCGCCGGGAGCGACCATGAGATTCGCGATGACCCTTCTCGGTGCGGCGCTGCTCGCAAGTCCCGCTGCCGGCCAAACCGGAGGCACGGCCATTCCGACCACGACGATCAGCCTGACTATCAGCCTCGGGACCGCGACGCCCGGCGGCGGCTTCCCGCTCTATGGCAACGCCTTTGCCGAGGTGATGAACGCGGCCGATCCGCAAATGTCCATCGTCCCGCGCAACACCAGGGGCAGCAACGAGAACATCCCGCTGCTGGAGAAGGGCGAGCTCGATCTCGCGCTGGTCGCGGGCGAGCCGGCCTATGAGGCCTTTGCCGGCATCGGCCGCGCACCCGTGCGGCTGAAGATCCTCACGGCGATCTATTCCAACCCCGGCATGTTCGTGGTGCGCGCGGACAGTCCCTACAGGACGATCCGCGATCTCGTCGGACAACCCGTCGCGTTCGGCGCCAAGGGCTCGGGCCTGCCAATCCTGGCGCGCTATGTGCTGGACGGGCTCGGCCTGAAGCAGGACGAGGACTTCAAGGCGGTCTATCTCGACCGCGCCGGCGACGGCCCGGCGATGGTCGAGGATGGCCGCGTCGCCGCGCTGTGGGGCGCCGGCATCGGCTGGCCCGGCTTTGCCGCGGTGGCATCGAGCGCGGCAGGCGCGCGCTTCATCGCGCCCAATGCCGAAGAGATCACGCGCATCCGCGCCAGGCACGCGTTCCTGAAGCCGCTCACCGTGCCGGCGGGCAGCTATCCGAACCAGACCGCGCCGATCGCTTCGCTCGGCTCCTGGAGTTTTGTCCTCACGCGCGAGGATCTGCCTGACGATGTCGCCTATCGGCTCGCGAAGACGCTGCACGGCGTCGAGGCGACGTTCTGCAGGAAGCTCGCGCAGGCCTGCGAGACCAATGCGGCGAACACGGTCGCGGCCGCGCCGAAGGCCGAGCTGATCCATCCGGGCGTCTCAAAGTACTTCCGAGAGATCGGCGCCATGAAGTAGCACGCTGCTGCACGCCCACACTCGTCATGGCCGGGCTTGTCCCGGCCATCCACGCGCCACCGCGCCGAAGAAAGACGTGGATGCCCGGGTCAAGCCCGGGCATGACGACCTATGTGTGTCCGGCTACACCGTCACTTCTTCACCATCGCACAGGCCGGGTCCGGCGGGCCGAACGCCTTGTCGCCGGAGATGGTCGTGAGGATCTTGTAATAGTCCCACGGATATTTGCTCTCCTCCGGCGTCTTCACCTGCACCAGCCAGAGGTCGTGCACCATCAGATTGTCCTCGCGCAGTTTGCCGTTGCGCGCGAAGAAGTCCTCGATCGGTTTTTCCCGCATCTTGGCGGCGACCTTGAGCGGATCGTCGGTGCCGGTCTCCTTGATGGCGTTGAGATAGTGCATCACGCTGGAATAGACGCCGGCCTGCCACATCGACGGCATCTTGTTCAACTTGGCGAAATAGCGCTTCGACCATTCGCGGGTCTTGTCGTCCATGTCCCAGTAGAACGACGTGGTCAGGAGCAGGCCCTGCGCCGCCTGCAGGCCGAGTCCGTGGATGTCGGTGATCAACGCGAGCAGCGCCGCCATCTGCTGGCCGCCCTTGAACACGCCGAATTCCGAACCGGTCTTGATCTCGTTCATGTTGTTGGGGGGACCGGCGGCAATGCCGATGATCTTGGCCTTGGAGGCCTGGGCCTGCAGCACGAAGGAGGAGAGGTCGGGGGTCGCCAGCGGCGGCCGTACCGAGCCCAGCACCTTGCCGCCATTGGCGGTGACGACCGCGGACGCATCGCGCTCCAGCGAGTGGCCGAAGGCGTAGTCGTCGGTGATGAAGAACCAGCTGTCGCCGCCGCGCTTGACCACCGCATCCGCGGTTCCAACCGCGAGCGCGCGGGTGTCGAACACCCATTGGATCGCGTAAGGCGAGCAGAACTTGCCGTGGAAATCGGCGGTGCCGGTGGAGTGGGTGATGAACAGCCGCTTCTTCTCGTTGGCGACGTTCTGCACCGCGAGCCCGACCGCGGAGACCGGAACGTCGACGATCAGATCGACCTGGTCGACGTCGTACCAGCGCCGCGCGATCGTGCCGCCGATATCGGCCTTGAGCTGGTGGTCGCCGATCACGATGCTGATCGGCTTACCGAGCACGGTGCCGCCGAAATCGTCGATCGCCATCTGCGCCGCGGTGACCGAGCCCTGGCCGGTCGGCGCGGAGGCGGGACCGTTCATGTCGGTGAGCACGCCGATCTTGACGACGTCGTCGGAGACCTGCGCCATTGCGGCACCCGGCAGCAATGCCGTCACCAAGGCAGCCGCGACCGGCAGTCCAAATCTGGTTGGATTCACGTTTGTCCTCCCCTGAGCCGGCTCGTTGGCCGGCGTTGCGTCCGGGTACGGCCCGGCTGAATTGGTTTCTTTTGCAACTATTCGGGGGCGGGCGTCAATGTCAGGCTGCGAAGCGGATCTGTCCTGCCGGCGAGGGATCGTAACCGGTCAGCTCATCGGCGCGCTGGTGCAGCCGCCGGTCGTTCAGGAAGCGGAGCACGGCCTGCATCGCCGGGCGGAAATAGCTGCGCTGCCGCATCGCGAGGTCGAGATTCTCCCAGACCAGCGGCACGAAATCGAGACCGGCCGAGCGCGCCGCCGCGCGCGTCGCGATGCCGCAATCGGCCTGGCCGGCGCGGACCAGTTCGGCAAGATCCGGCCCGGTCAGGGCTGCGGTTTCGATCCGGCGCAAATCGCGCGTCGAGGCGCCCGCGCGCTTCAGGAGCACGTCGAGCAGCATCTGCGCGCCCGTGCCCTGTTGCCGCATCGCCATCCGGGCGCCGAGTGCGAGCACGTCGGTCAGGCTGTGCAGCCGCTTGGGATTGCCGTGCGGCAGCACCAGACCCTCTTCGCGGCGCACGAACGCGACCAGCACCACATCATGCAGGTCCGGCGTGGCCCGCAGGGCTTCGATACTGGCGTCGCTGGCGAGATCGTCGGAGGGGGTCAAGGCGTGGAAGTGCACCGCCGCAGCCATCACCTCGTTGCGTTGCAGGCGCTCGAGCCCGCGCGCGCTGCCCTCGCTCATCGATCCCAGGCCAGAGCCGGATTCGCGCAGGCTCCAATCCAATAGTTCGTCCTGGCTGCCGCCGACGACCGGCGGCGGCTCCGCGATCATCATGCCGGCCGGACGTGCCAGTCCCGACAGGACCCAGAGGTCGAGTTCGTGTCGCGGGAAGAGCCATTTCCCCGTCACTTTGGTGCAGGGGATCGCACCGGTGGTGACGAGTTCGTAAAGCTTGCGTTCGCCGAGCCGAAGATAGTCGGCGGCTTCGCTGGTCGTCAGGAATTCCATCCTGCATTCCTATGCAAATTATTGCTTCTTTTTGACGCCCGACGCAGGTGGAATTCTGCATTTCAGATTTTTTGTCGGCGGGAACCATGCCCGATCATCTCGCCGCTTTGCAATACATCAGCACGCGCGTCTTCTGCTTTGGTGAACGATCCTGAATCAATCGCTCGCGAGGCGCGCTTCGGCGGCGTTGCCGAAATTTCCCGGCCAGGCCGCGCGCAAGCGCGTCACGAGTGCGGCGCAATCGCTCATCATCATGATCGCATCATAGCCAAGGGGAACCCCGATCATGGGCCGCCTGTCCGTTGTATTTGCGCTTCTCTGCGGGCTTGCCGCGGGCGTTGCGGCGTCATCCGCGGAAGACCGCGCCATCGTCCTCGCCACGACCACGGCGACGCAGGAGTCCGGCCTGCTCGATCATCTGCTGCCGATCTTCCGCGACAAGACCGGCATCGTCGTCACCGTGATCGCGCGGCGCGCCGACGAAGTGCTCGATGGGGCACGACGGGGCGAGGTCGACGTCGTGCTGATGCACGCGCGGCCCCAGGAGGAGAAATTCATCGCGGACGGATTTGGCGTGAAGCGCTACGACGTGATGTACAACGATTATGTGCTGATTGGGCCGAAGAGCGACCCCGCGGGCGTGAAGGGCAAGGACATCGCGACGGCGCTGAAGGCGATCGAAGCCAAGGGCGCGCCGTTCGTGACGCGTGGCGATCGGTCGGGCACCCACGCCGCGGAACTCGCGCTGTGGATCGTCGCCGGCATCGACATCGCCGGCGCCAAGGGCGCCTGGTATCGCGAGGTCGGGCAGGGAATGGCCTCGGCGCTCCACGCGGCGCGCGCCGCGAATGCATATGTGCTGGCGGACCGCGGCAGCTGGATCGCCTTCAAGGATCGCGGCGATCTCGACATCGTCGTCGAAGGCGACAGGCGGCTGCTTAACCAGTACGGCGTGATGCTGGTCAACCCCGCGAAGTTTCCGAACGTGAAGAAAGACCTCGGGCAGACCTTCATCGACTGGCTGACATCGCCGGAGGGGCAGACGGCGATCGCCGGCTACAAGGTCGACGGGCAGCAACTGTTCTTCCCCAACTCGGACAGGTCGGGCGGCTGACGCCCGCATCGCCGGCGGTTGCCAAAGCGGGCGATGCATGGTCCATCATGGCGCATGACCCAGCGCCTGCCACCATCGCTGACGCCGCTCGACACCGCCCTCGCCGCGTTGCTGGACGGGCTTGAGCCGCGTGCAGTGGTGGAGCTGCAACTGGCGGAAGCGGCCGGCTGTATCGCGGCGGGCACGCCGCTGCTCGCGGCCCGCCCGTCCCACGACATCGCCGCCGCGGACGGCTGGGCGCTGCGCGCCAACGGTCTCGTCGGCGCGTCCTCTTATTCGCCGCTGCCTTTGACAAGCGCGCCCGTGTGGGTCGAGGCCGGCGACGCGATGCCGGCAGGATCCGACTGTGTGCTCGATGCCGATGCCGTGGAGGTGTCGGGGCCGCTCGTGCAGGTGCTGGCGGAGGGCGTGCCCGGACAGGGCGTCCGGCGCGCCGGCAGCGACATCGCGGAAGGCGCGCCTGCCGGCGCCGAGGGCTATCCGGTCGGTGCGGCCGATCTCTTGATGGCGCGCGTTGCGGGTCTGGAAAAGCTCGGCGTGCGGCGGCCCCGGCTGCACATTGTCAATGTTCCGGGCGCAGCGGCAACGATGCATATGGTCGCCGGGCTCGCGCGGGCGGCGGGACTCGACGTCGAGACGCGTCACGCTCGAGCACGCGACGAAGCATCGATTGCCGATGTGCTCGATGCGTCCTCTTGCGATCTTCTGCTGACGATCGGCGGCAGCGGGGTTGGCCGGCAGGACGCCGCCATCACGGCCCTGGCCCGGCGCGGTGAGGTGATGGTGCACGGCCTTGCGCTCGCGCCCGGACGCACTGCCGCGGCCGGACGGCTCGGACAGGTTCCCGTCGTCGCCTTGCCCGGCTCGCCCGATCATGCGCTTGCGGCCTGGCTCGCGCTCGTGCTGCCGCTCGTCGATCGTCTGTCGGCGCGTCGGCCGCGCCAGCGGATGACCCTGCCGCTCGCGCGAAAAATCGCATCCAGTGTCGGCATCGCCGAGATGGCTTTGCTGGCCGGGGAACATCGCGCCTGGATGCCGCTTGCCGTGGGCGAATGGCCGCTCCAGGCCATTGCCCGTGCGGATGCATGGCTGCTCATTCCCGCCAGTCACGAGGGATTTGCGGCAGGTACGCCGGTCGATGCCCATCTGTTGCGGGAGTGATATGGGTCCTGGCATGACGATGATCCCGAAATCACCGGACCGCAGCGCGCTCGAGCAAGAGCAGTTCCTCAGGATACTCTCGCGCGAGGAGGCCCTGGCGCGCTTCGAGGCGGCCTTGTTCCCGCGCGCGCTTCCGAGCGAATCGCGCAAGCTCGCTGCTGCGCTCGGTGCGGCACTCGCCGAAGATGTCACCGCGCCGATCGACGTGCCGCCGTTCGACCGGTCCAATGTCGACGGCTTTGCCGTGCGCTCCGCGGATCTTGCGGCGGCCGGCGAGGGCGCGCCCGCGCGCCTCGCGCTGAATGGCGAGACCATTCATTGCGGCACCGCGCCGAGACTGCAGGTGGCGGCCGGCACCGCGACGCCGATTGCCACCGGCGGTCCGCTGCCGCGCGGCGCCGATGCCGTGGCCATGGTCGAACACACCCAGCCGGCAGGCCTCGATGCGATCGACGTCCGTCGCGCCGTCTCGCCGGGGCAATTCGTCTCGTACGCCGGATCCGACATCGCGCGCGGCGAGGCGCTGCTGCGCGCCGGCACCCTCATCGGCTCGCGTGAGATCGGCATGCTGGCGGCTTGCGGCATTGCCGAGGTGAGTGTCGTGCGCAAGCCGCGGGTTGCCGTGATCTCCACCGGCGACGAACTGGTTCAGCCCGGCCAGCCGCTCGCGCCTGCCGAAATCTACGATACCAACGGCGCCATCGTCGCGGCCGCGGTCGACGAGAATGGCGGCGAGGCCATCTTCCTCGGTGCCATTCCCGACGATGAAGCCAGGCTCGAAGCGGCCATGCGCCGCGCGCTTGCGGACTCCGACATGCTGGTGCTGTCGGGCGGTACGTCGAAAGGCGCGGGCGATCTCTCCCATCGCATCATCGGCCGGCTCGGCGCACCCGGCATCGTCGCGCATGGGGTTGCGCTCAAGCCCGGCAAGCCGCTGTGCCTTGCGGTGTGCGACGGCAAGCCAGTGGTGATCCTGCCGGGCTTTCCGACCTCGGCGATGTTCACCTTCCACGACATGATCGTGCCGGTGCTGCGCAGGATGGCCGGCCTGCCGCCCCGCTCCGATGCGAAGGTCAACGCAAGCGTGCCGGTGCGCATCGCCTCCGAGCTCGGCCGCACCGAATTCATCATGGTCTCGCTGGTCCAGGGCAGGGATAGCCTGATCGCCTATCCCTCCGGCAAGGGGTCCGGCGCGATCACGTCATTTGCGCAGGCGGACGGTTTCTTGCGCATCGATGCGCTGGCGGACCAGATGCCGGCCGGGACCGAAGCAGAGGTGACGCTGTTCACGCCGCATGTGCGCGTGCCCGATCTCGTCATCGTCGGCAGTCATTGCACCGGCCTCGATCTCGTCACCGCACCGCTCGCGCATGCCGGCTTGACCGTGCGCTCGATCGCGGTCGGCAGCCTCGGCGGGCTTGCGGCGGCCAGGCGCGGCGAATGCGACCTCGCGCCGATCCACCTGTTCGACGACAGAAGCGAGACCTACAACACACCTTATCTCGTCGAGGGGCTCGAGCTCGTCCCCGGCTGGCGGCGGATGCAGGGCATTGTGTTCCGCAAGGGCGACACGCGCTTCGAGGGCCTGAACGCGAAGGATGCGGTCGCTGCCGCGCTCGCTGACTCCACCTGCATCATGGTCAACCGCAACCAGGGTGCCGGCACACGCATCCTGATCGACCGGCTGCTCGGCGGCCTGCGGCCGGAAGGCTATTGGAACCAGCCGCGTTCGCACAATGCGGTCGCGGCGGCCGTCGCCCAGCGCCGCGCCGACTGGGGCATGACCATCGCGCCGGTCGCCCATGCGGTCGGCCTCGGCTTCATACCGCTGGCGGAAGAGCACTATGACTTCGCACTGGTGACGGCGCGCAAAGACCGGCCAGCCGTGCGGGCCTTTCTCGACGCACTCGGCTCGGACGAGGCGCGCGCGGCACTCGAGCGAGCCGGATTTCGGCCCGCGTAGCAACCTTGCAGGAGACCTCGCGCGCCAACATCTGGCTGGAGGAAAGGACCGGCACGAGCAGGGTCTATGGTGACGGGGCTGGTGGTGCCGCCGGCGGCCACAGCGGAGCGGTCTGGTCGAGGGCCATGAACTCAGACGGCCGCCGCAGCGACCAAGGGACGTGAGCCAGATCATGACCGCGTCAACATCCGCAAATTTCCGCAAGATTGCTGCACTCGTCGCAGCGGCCGGCACGCTGTTCTGGCTCTACACGTTCTACTTCATCGCTCATGTCCCGCCCGGTGACGGCAGCGGCTTTCAATGGCTCGCGGTGTTTCCGCTGGGCATGATCTTCATGCTGTTCTTCGTGCCGGCCTGGCTATTGATCGCCATCGGCCGCTTGCCGCGGTTCACCATTGTCGTCGGCCTCTGCGGCCTGATCGCGTTCGCGATCATCTGGTCGCAGCTGCTCAACGAGTTTCCGAAATCTTGAAGTTGCTAGGATGCCTCATCCAGCGCCGCCAGGCGCTCGGCTTCGGAGATGTCCTCGACCGTGTTGGCATTGAAGAACGGATCGAGCGGCTCCGCCGGCCACGTCACCGTTGCGAGCGGATAGCGTGCGGTCCAGCGGTCGATCTTGCGGAGGTCCTCGACGACCAGCGCGTGGCGCAGCTCCTCACGCAAGGCGACGCGCCACAGCCCGATCACCGGATGGGACTGCTGGCCTGACGCGGCGACCGCAAGCTGCGCATTCTCACGCGCGCGTGCGTCATGCAGCCGTGCGACGAGATCGCGCGGCAGGAACGGGCAGTCGCCGGCGGCGCTGACCACCCATTCGGTCTCCGGCCGGTTCGTCGCGGTCCAGTCGAGCGCAGCGAGGATGCCGGCGAGGGGACCGGGAAAGCCGGGCACGTCGTCGGCGACGACTTGCAGGCCGAACGCAGCAAAGCGGGCGGGATCGCCGTTCGCGTTGAGGATCAGCCCGCTGCACTGGGGCGAAAGGCGCGCGATCACGCGCTCCAGGATGGTACGCCCGCCAATGGTGCGCATCGGCTTGTCGCCGCCGCCCATGCGCCGCGCGAGACCGCCGGCGAGCAGCACGCCGAGAGTCGAAGGAACGCTCGTTGCCGGAACCCTAGTCGTCACCACCTTCACCCTTGCGCTTGTGCTTGGCCGACTCCTCCTCGACATAGGCAAGGTTCTGGTCGTAGACGATGCGCTCCTCGCCTGCGAGCGCGATGAAGCGCTTTCCGCGGGTGCGTCCCACCAGCGTCAGCCCGACCTGCCTTGCGAGATCGACGCCCCAGGCGGTGAAGCCGGAGC
This sequence comes from Bradyrhizobium sp. USDA 327, assembly GCF_041262065.1. NCBI lineage: Bacteria > Pseudomonadati > Pseudomonadota > Alphaproteobacteria > Hyphomicrobiales > Nitrobacteraceae > Bradyrhizobium > Bradyrhizobium sp. USDA 327. The sequence continues at coordinate 740,261 of NZ_JBGCCW010000001.1, forward strand.
GCGACACCAGAATCGGAATGCCCATGCGGACCGTCTTGATCACCATCTCCGAGGTAAGACGCCCGGTGGTGTAGAGGATCTTGTCGCCAGGCTCGACGCCGTGGCGGTACATCCAGCCCGCGATCTTGTCGACGGCGTTGTGGCGGCCGACGTCCTCGGTGTAGCAGAGCGGGGTGCCTTCCTTGCACAGCACGCAGCCATGGATCGCGCCGGCCTCGAGATAGAGCGAGGGCATGGTGTTGATGGTCTGCGTCATCTGGTAGAGCCAGGAGGTGCGCAGCTCCGCCTTCGGCAGCGCGACGCTCTCGACCGCCTCCAAGAGATCACCGAAGGCGGTGCCCTGCGCGCAGCCTGAGGTCTGCGTGCGCTTCTTCAGCTTGGCCTCGAAATTGGTGTGATGTGCGGTGCGCACCACGACCACCTGGAGGTCGTCGTCGTATTCGACCTCGGTGACCACGTCGCTAAATTTCAGCATGTTCTGGTTTAGCAGATAGCCGAGCGCCAGATATTCGGGATAGTCGCCGATCGTCATCATGGTGACGATCTCCTGGGCATTCAGGTAGAGCGTCAATGGCCGCTCCATCGGGACCTTGATCTCGACCCTGGCGCCGGTCTGGTCGGTCCCGGTCACGCTCTGGGTCAGGCGCGGGTCGTCGGGGTTGGGGATGATCAGGGGTACCGGGGCTTTGTCGATCTTCATCATGGCAGCGAGGTTAGCATGACATTCGGGTCAAGCCGATATATGCATGGCGGGGAGATAACGAAATGCCGCTTTGTCGTCTTTGCGAGCGCAGCGAAGCAATCCGGACTCCCACGCTGCGCTCGCAATGACGGGGAGAGGCCGCAGGTTCCATCGGCCAGCGAGCCGTTGGCGGAGTCGAACGTTTATGAAAGTCATCGGCCTTGCGGGCTGGAGCGGTGCGGGCAAGACCACGCTGTTGACGCGGCTGATCCCGCATTTCAATGCGCAAGGCTTGCGCGTTTCCGTGATCAAGCATGCGCATCACCAGTTCGACGTCGACGTGCCCGGCAAGGATTCCTGGCGCCATCGTGAGGCCGGCGCGGCGGAGGTGCTGGTCGCTTCCTCGAACCGCTGGGCCCTGATGCACGAGCTGCGCGGGGCGGCGGAGCCGCGGCTGCCGGAGCTGCTCGGCAAGCTTTCCGCCGTCGATCTCGTCGTGGTCGAGGGTTTCAAGCGTGAGCCGCACCGCAAGATCGAGGTGCACCGCGCCGGCAACGGCAAGCCGCTGCTGTTTCCCGATGATCCCGGGATTGCCGGGATCGCGAGCGACGTCGCGATTGACACAAGGCTGCCGACTGTCCATCTCGACGATATCGCGGCTGCCGCGGAACTGTTGCTGCGCGCGGCGATGCCGGTCGAGGAAGCGGTGGCAAAGAGCGCCGCGATACGCTGACGAGGCACCATGGCGCAACTATCGGACGATTGCTTTGCCTTCGGCGGCCCTATGATGTCGGTCGACGAAGCCGTTGGCCTCATCACGACGCGCGTCAACGCGATTGTCGATCTCGAAACCGTGGCGCTGGTCGATGCCGACGGCCGCGTGCTCGCGCGCGATGTGGCCGCACCTTTGCCGCTGCCGCCGTTCACCAACTCCGCCGTCGACGGGTACGCCGTGCGCAACGCCGATCTTCCGGAAAGCGCCGAACGGGCGTTCCCGCTCGACGGTCGCATCCAGGCCGGCGGCCTTGCACAGGCGCCGATCAAGCCCGGTCACACCGCGCGCATCTTCACCGGCGCGCCGATGCCGCCCGATGCGGACACCGTCTTCATGCAGGAGGACGTCCGCATCGACGATTCCGGCAGGATCGTGCTGCCGCCGGGGTTGAAGCCCGGCGCCAATGTCCGTCCCGCAGGCGAGGACATTCCGCAAGGTCACGTCGCGCTCCGCGCCGGCCAGCGCTTGCGACCGCAGCATGTCGCCCTTGCCGCCGCGTTCGGTCTGACGGGGCTCGAGGTCGTCAGGCGCATCCGTGTCGCCGTGTTCTCGACTGGCGACGAATTGGCGTCGCCCGGCGAACCGCGCGCCGCCTCGCAGCTGTTCGATTCCAACCGTTTCATGCTGCTGGCGATGCTGCGCCGGCTCGGCTGCGAGGTCAGCGACCTCGGCATTCTGCGCGACGAACGCAGTTCGCTCGCGAACGGCTTGAAGCAGGTCGCGGGTCACCATGACCTGATCCTCACCACCGGCGGCGTCTCGACCGGAGAGGAGGATCACGTCAAGGCTGCGGTCGAGAGCATCGGCTCGCTGGTGCTGTGGCGGATGGCGATCAAGCCCGGACGTCCCGTGGCGATGGGCATCATCGGCGGCACGCCGCTGATCGGATTGCCCGGCAATCCCGTCGCGAGCTTCGTGACGTTTGTCCATGTGGTGCGACCGACGGTCTTGGCGCTCGCGGGCGGCTTGCCGGAGCCGTTGACGCCCATCCCGTTGCGCGCGGCGTTTGCTTACAGGAAGAAGGCCGGCCGGCGCGAATATGTGCGCGCTTCGCTGCGGCGCGCGCAGGACGGTGCGCTCGAGGCGATCAAGTTTCCGCGCGAAGGGGCCGGGCTGCTGTCCTCGCTGGTCGAGACCGACGGCCTCGTCGAGCTCGGCGAGGGCATCACGAATGTCGAGCCGGGGCAGGACGTCGGCTTCCTGTCCTACGCCGGTCTGCTCTAGGCGCCTTTGGTTGACGCGATCGACTGGTCCCGCCATGTTGCAGCCATGACCAGAACGATGCTCGATCTCACCGGACTGAAATGCCCGCTGCCCGCCCTGAAGACGCGCAAGGCGCTCAAGCCTTTGCAGCCGGGTGATCAGCTCGAGGTTCACTGCACCGATCCCCTGTCGGTGATTGACATTCCGAACCTGATCCGCGAGACCGGCGACAAGGTCGAGATCACCGAGCGCAACGAGGCGCGCATCGTGTTCCTGGTCGAAAAGAGCGGCGCCCTGTAAAAAGGCGAATGTTCACGGCGGCGACGTTTGACTATGCTGCGCCTGCGGGGGAACGGCCGGAGCTTCGCTGCAATGCGAAAGACGCCGATTATTGCGGTGGATGATCTCAAACCCAAGTTTCTCAAACCCAAGATTCTCAAACCTAAGACATCGGGCATGACTTTCTCAACATCGAGGGCAAGCGCAACCGCAAACTCCGCGGTGGGACGCGAGCCTGACGTCAAGCTCGGCAAGACGGCCGCAGGGCCGGAGTTCAGCGCGCTGGCGCAGGCCTCCATCCTGATCGTCGACGACGAGCCGGGCATGCGCAACTTCCTGGTGCGCACGCTTGCGCCGCGCTGCAAGCTGGTGGACGAGGCGGCCGATACCGACCAGGCTTCGCGCAAGCTCGATTCCAACCGCTACGACGTCGTCATTCTCGACAACATCATGCCAGGCAAGAATGGCGTCGACTGGCTCGCCGAGCAGCGCGCCGTCGGCTTCTTCGCCGATGCCATCCTGATCACCGCCTATGCCGACCTCGACACCGCGATCCAGGCCTTGCGCGCCGGTGCGGCCGATTTCGTGCTCAAGCCGTTCCGCTCCAATCAGATCCTCAACGCGGTGGCACGATGCCTCGACCGCGTCCGTCTCCAGCGCGAGAACTATGTCCTGCGCTATGCTCTGCGTGCCTCGTCCGACCGCACCTTTCTGCGCGACAATCTGATCGGACAGTCGGCAGCGACGCTGCGCGTGCGTGAAACCATCGCGCGCGTCGCGCGCCTGCCGACCTCGATTCTCCTCACCGGTGAATCCGGCACTGGCAAGGAAGTGGCAGCGCGCTCGATCCACTCGCTGTCCGATCGCGCCGACAAGCCCTTCGTGCCGGTGAATTGCGCGGCGATCCCGCCGGACATGATCGAGGCCGAGCTGTTCGGACACATCAAGGGCGCCTTCACCGGCGCCGATTCGGGCCGCGAGGGCTTGTTCCTGTATGCCCATGGCGGCACGCTGTTCCTCGACGAGATCGGGGAGCTGCCGCTGCCGATGCAGAGCAAGCTGCTCCGCGTGCTCGAAGACCGCCGCGTCCGTCCGGTTGGCTCCGAGCGCGAAGTTCCGGTCGACCTGCGCTTCATCTTCGCGACCAATGCCGAGCTTCAGAAGGAGGTCGAGAAGGGCCGCTTCCGAGCCGACCTGTTCTACCGGCTCAACGTGATGCAGATTCGCCTGCCGCTCCTGAAAGATCGCGGCGACGACGTGCAGGAGCTCGCCACCATCTTCATGAGCAAGCTGTCGGTGCAGCTCGGCATGCCGCCGGTGCCGATCGACGCCTCGGTGCGGGCGGCGCTCGCAAGCTATGACTGGCCGGGCAATGTGCGCGAGCTGCGCAATTTGATCGAGCGCACGCTGATCCTCGGCGCCTTCCCCGACGATTTCGCCGGTCCCCGCAACAACGGTCAGTCGGCGCCTGCCGACAGTCTTGCGGAACTCGAGCGCCGTCACATTCTCGGCGTGCTGAAGGAGGTCAATGGCAACCGCGAGGAGGCGGCTCGGCGTCTCGGTATCTCGCGCAAGACCATCGACCGCAAATGCGCGTTGTGGGATGTCTGATGCTGCCGGCCGCAGCGGCGAGCCCGTGCGGGGACGCTCCGTCCGCTTCCGGCTGCTCGCGATCGCGCTGCTGCCGATGCTGGTCATCCTGCCGCTCCTGCTTGGCGTTGCGATCTATCGCTGGAACGCGAAATTCGACGCGACCCTGATCTCCAAGGTGAACGGCGATCTCACCATCGCCCACCAATATCTTGCCCGCATCCTGGAAAAGACCGGCGTCCAGATCCGGGCGCTCAGCCTGTCGGCTCGCTTCCACGAGGTGCTGGCGCCGGAGGCGCGCGGCTCCCTGCAGGATCTGCTCGACGAGACCCGCAGGGAGATCGGTCTCGATTTCCTGTATCTGACCAACGGTCGCGGCGACGTCCTGGCCTCATCGCCGCCGTTGCAGCATCAACCGAGAAGTGACTGGCCGATCATCATGTCGGCGCTGTCGGGCCAGGTCCCTGCGACGGGCGTCGACATTTTCGGCAATGACGAGCTCGCCGCAATTTCGCCGGCCCTGGCCGAGCGCGCGCGATTGGACCTCGTGCCGACCCCGAACGCGGTGCCGACCGACCGCAGCACGGAGACGCGCGGCATGGTCGTACATGCGGCGAGTCGGGCGATGCTACCCGACGGTGGCGCCGCTGCGCTGGTCGGCGGCACCCTGCTCAACCAGAATCTGGAATTCATCGACACGATCAACGATCTCGTCTATCGCGCGGCGAGCCTGCCGGAGGGCAGCCAGGGCACCGCGACGCTGTTCCTGGACGACGTGCGGATATCGACCAACGTCCGCCTGTTCGAGGGACGGCGCGCGCTCGGCACGCGCGTGTCGGCGGCGGTGCGCTCGGCCGTGCTGGGCGAGGGGCGCACCTGGCTCGACAGCGCCTTCGTGGTCAATGACTGGTACATCTCCGCCTACGAGCCGCTGGTCGATAGTTACGGCAAGCGGGTCGGCATGCTCTATGTCGGCTTCCTGGAGAAGCCGTTCAGCGAAGCCAAGTACCAGACATTGGTCATCATCGTCGCAGCGTTCATCGCGATCACCGCCGCGACCGTGCCGATCTTCCTGCGCTGGGCGACCTCCATCTTCATGCCGCTGGAGCGCGTCACCGCCACGATCACCGAGGTGGAGCGCGGGAATCTCTCCGCCCGCACCAGGATGCCGGTGTTGGGTGACGAGATCGGCCGCGTCGCGGTTCATCTGGACAGCTTGCTCGACCAGATCCAGGAACGCGACCGACAGCTCCGGGAGTGGAACGAGGAACTGAACGTCCGCGTGCGGGAGCGCACCCGGGACCTCGAGCACGCCAATCTCAAGCTCGAGGCAACCACCAAGCAGCTCATCATGTCCGAGAAGCTGGCTGCGATCGGCGAAATCACCGCCGGCGTTGCGCACGAGATCAACAATCCGATCGCGGTGATGCAGGGCAATCTCGATGTCATCCGCAGCGTGTTCGGGGCCGATGCCGACAGGGCGAAGGTCGAGTTTCGCCTGCTCGACGAGCAGATTCACCGCATCAGCCAGATCGTGACCAAGCTGTTGCAGTTTGCAAGGCCGGAGGAATATGCCGGCTATGTCGAGCGCCATGCGCCGGCCAGCGTCATCTCCGACTGTCTGCCGCTGGTGCAGCATCTTCTGAACAAGACCGAGATCGCCGTGGTCAGGGATGACCGCGCCAACCGGCTCGTGCTGATGAACCGCAACGAGCTGCAGCAGGTGTTGGTCAATCTCATCGTCAACGCGATCCACGCCATGCCGGACGGCGGAACCCTGACGCTCCGCTCCTTCGATGCCGAGCGCGACGGCCATCGAGGCGTCGCCATCGAGGTCGCCGACACCGGCATCGGCATGAGCGCTGAGGTGATCGAAAAGATATTCGATCCCTTCTTCACCACGAAGCGGCGGCAAGGCACCGGTCTGGGCCTCTCCATCAGCCAGACGCTGATCGAGCGACAGGGCGGACAGATCACCGCCGAAAGCCGCGTCGGCTCCGGAAGTACATTCACGGTGTGGCTGCCGGAAGCGGCCTGATTGGACATTTTGTCCGAGGCTTCCAGGACATTCTGTCCGGTGCGGCACATTGCGCTGCGGGAAGTCGTTGAATCGTCACGATGCGACTTCTGGCACGCGCGTTGCTCATCTCAAGACAGGGTGTTGAGGGGGGATGAGGGCGCGATAGCCGTCACGGCAACGCTGCTTGCGAGGCGAAGGGACAGCCCGCGATCGGCTGCTTGCTCGGCGTACATGACGCGATGCGCACCAGATTATTCCGCTTCGGCATGAAGTCCGACCTGTCATGCGCGGCTGCCGAGCTCGCGCAAGGCCGGTCTCAAACCGATGTGCCGGCAAGGCCGCGCTTGGGAGGTAATGCTTATGACGACTGCCGATACTGTTCTTGCACCGGTCGGTGCGTCCGGCTTCCTCGATCGTGAACGCACGATCGCGACGGCCGGCTTCAATCGCTGGCTGGTGCCGCCGGCGGCGCTGTGCATCCATCTCTGTATCGGCATGGCCTACGGCTTCTCGGTGTTCTGGCTTCCGCTGTCGCGTGCGATCGGGATCACGGCGCCGAAGGCCTGTCCGGACATGTCGCTGTGGCAGGAGCTCTTCACCACGAGCTGCGACTGGAAGGTCGCCAGCCTGGGCTGGATGTACACGCTGTTCTTCGTGCTGCTCGGCGTCTCCGCCGCGATCTGGGGCGGCTGGCTCGAGCGGGTCGGTCCGCGCAAGGCCGGCTTCGTCGCCGCTCTGTGCTGGTGCGGCGGCCTGTTTCTCGGCGCGATCGGCATCTACACCCACCAGCTCTGGCTGATGTGGCTGGGCTCGGGCGTGATCGGCGGCGTCGGTCTTGGCCTCGGCTACATCTCGCCGGTGTCGACGCTGGTGAAATGGTTTCCGGATCGCCGCGGCATGGCGACCGGCATGGCCATCATGGGCTTTGGCGGCGGTGCCATGATCGGCGCGCCACTGGCGAATCTCCTGATGAACTACTTCAAGAGCCCGACCTCGGTCGGCGTCTGGGAGACGTTCGTTGCGATGGGCGTCATCTACTTCGTGTTTATGATGATCGGCGCGTTCCGCTATCGCATTCCGCCGACCGGCTGGCAGCCCGAGGGCTGGACGGCGCCGGTCAAGGCCAATGCGATGATCTCCAAGAACAACGTCCACCTGAATGACGCGCACAAGACGCCGCAGTTCTGGCTGATCTGGTGGGTGCTGTGCCTCAACGTCTCCGCCGGCATCGGCGTGATCGGCATGGCCTCGCCGATGCTTCAGGAAATCTTCGCCGGCAAGTTGATCGGCCTGCCCGACATCGGCTTCAACCAGCTCGATGCCGGACAGAAGGCGCAGATCGCGGCCATCGCCGCAGGCTTCGCCGGCCTGCTGTCGCTGTTCAACATCGGGGGCCGGTTCTTCTGGGCCTCGCTGTCGGACAAGATCGGACGCAAGAACACCTACTACACGTTCTTCATCCTCGGTATCGTGCTTTACGCGCTGGCCCCGACCTTCGCGGCGATGGGCTCGAAGCTGCTCTTCGTGCTCGGCTTCGGCATCATCCTGTCGATGTATGGCGGCGGCTTCGCCACCGTGCCGGCCTATCTCGCGGACATGTTCGGCACCCAGTTCGTCGGTGCCATCCATGGCCGGTTGCTGACGGCATGGTCGACCGCGGGCATCATCGGCCCGGTCGTGGTGAACTACATTCGCGAGTTCCAGCTCGCGGCCGGCGTTCCCCGCGACCAGCTCTACAACACCACCATGTACATCCTCTGCGCCATGCTGGTCGCGGGCCTGATCTGCAACTACCTGATCAAGCCCGTCGATTCGAAGTGGCACATGAGCGATGCCGACGTCGCCAAGCTCCAGGCCGCGAGCGCCAGCGCGGCTGCCGCAGGCCCGCACGGCTCCTACGGCATCGGCTTCGGCGGGCTCGACGCCAAGGCGGCGCTGTTCTGGGCCTTCGTCGGCATTCCGCTCGCCTGGGGTGTCTGGAAGACGCTGGAGAGCGCGGTCAAGATCTTCTGATCGCGCGCATTCGTTGCGAGCGGGAGCGCACCATGCGCGCGCTCCCGCCGTTCATTTCGATAAGGAGTGTCGCAAGGACGTGAAGGCAAGGGCCTCGCGGGTGACGATCGCCGATTATATATCGAGGAGTGCACGAGCAAATGCCGACCCTTCAACACCCTGGGCATGGAGGGTCACCTGTAGCCTCGGAGCGGGCGCTCGATGCGATTTCGCTATCGCAGCATAGGAAGCCTTTATTGATCTCCAGACCAATTCAGGCTTCGTTCTGTGAGTTGGCGCGTTGGACGAACGCAAGGCCACGTCCGGACAGCGATGCAGGGTTGCCCTTGGGCTGCGCGCTTAACTGCTTCCGTGAGCGTGATAATTTTCTTGGCATATGGCATGCCAGAAGCTAGAACTGGAGCAGTTCTAAAGGACGAGATCGGGACGAATCGATGAGCCATGACGACGTGCACAAGGTCCGCTCCTTCGAGCATCCCGGAGAGGGACGCCGGCGCGCCAAGGCGACCCCGAAGGGACGCCAGGTGGATCCGGCCGCTGCGCATGAAATTGAGTTGCTGCTCGGCGACCGTCCACGGCGGCGCGACCTGCTCATCGAATATCTGCACCTGATCCAGGACAAATATCGCCAGATCTCGGCCGCGCATCTGGCAGCCCTCGCCGACGAGATGAAGCTCTCCTTCGCCGAGGTGTTCGAGACCGCGACCTTCTACGCCCATTTCGACGTGGTGAAGGAGGGCGAGCAGGATATTGCGCCGCTCACCATCCGCGTCTGCGACTCCCTCACTTGCGCGATGCTCGGCGGTGAGAAGCTGCTGGAAGACCTGCAAAGCAAAGCTGGACCGGGCATCCGCGTCGTACGCGCGCCCTGTGTCGGCCGCTGCGATACCGCACCCGCCGCCGAGGTCGGTCACAACTTCGTCGATCACGCCACCGTAGCCAATGTGATGGCGGCGGCAAAAGCAGGCGACACTCACGCGCATCTGCCCGGATATGTCGACTACGACGCCTATGTCGCCGGCGGCGGCTACAGGCTGCTGGGCCGTGTGCGCTCGGGCGAGTTGCCGAAGGACGATCTTCTGAAGGCGCTCGACGACGCCTCGCTGCGCGGCCTCGGCGGTGCCGGCTTCCCGACGGGGCGCAAATGGCGCGCGGTGCTGGGAGAGCCCGGCCCGCGGCTGATGGCGATCAATGGCGACGAGGGCGAGCCCGGCACGTTCAAGGACCGCTACTATCTGGAAACCGATCCGCATCGTTTCATCGAGGGCATGCTGATCGGCGCGCAGGTGGTCCAGGCCTCCGACGTCTACATCTATCTGCGCGACGAATATCCGGCCGCGCGCGAGATCCTCCAGCGCGAGATTGCAAAGCTGCCGCCGGGCGGCCCGACCCTGCACATGCGGCGCGGCGCCGGCGCCTACATCTGCGGCGAGGAATCCTCGCTGCTGGAGAGCATCGAGGGCAAGCGCGGCCTGCCCCGGCACAAGCCGCCTTATCCGTTCCAGGTCGGCCTGTTCGGCCTGCCGACCCTGATCAACAACATCGAGACGCTGTGGTGGGTGCGCGACATCGTCGAGAAGGGCGCCGACTGGTGGAAGGGCCATGGCCGCCACGAGCGTCACGGTCTGCGCAGCTTCTCGGTCTCCGGGCGCGTGAAGAATCCCGGCATGAAGCTCGCGCCCGCCGGCATCACCGTGCGTGAGCTGATCGAGGAATATTGCGGCGGCATGGCCGATGGCCATCAGTTCTACGCCTATCTTCCGGGTGGCGCGTCCGGCGGCATTCTGCCGGCGTCGATGGACGACATCCCGCTCGATTTCGGCACGCTGGAGAAATACGGCTGCTTCATCGGATCGGCCGCGATCGTGATCCTGTCGCAAAAGGACAGCGTGCGTGCGGCGGCGCTGAACCTGATGAAGTTCTTCGAGGACGAGAGCTGCGGCCAGTGCACGCCGTGCCGGGTCGGAACCCAGAAGGCAGCGCTGCTGATGCAAAAGCCGGTCTGGAACCGTGCCTTGCTCGAAGAATTGAGCCAGGCGATGCGCGATGCCTCCATCTGCGGGCTCGGACAGGCGGCATCGAATCCGCTGTCCTCCGTGATCAAATATTTCCCTGACGAGTTCAAGGAAGCGGCCGAATGACGAAGATTACGTTCGAGCTCGACGGCAAGCAGGTCGAGGCCAATCCCGGCGAAACGATCTGGCAGGTGGCAAAGCGCCAGGGCCGCGAGATTCCGCATCTGTGCTATTCGCCGGCACCGGATTATCGCCCCGACGGCAATTGCCGCGCCTGCATGGTCGAGATCGAGGGCGAGCGCGTCTTGGCGGCGTCCTGCAAGCGCACCCCGTCGGTCGGCATGAAGGTGAAGACCGAGTCCGCGCGCGCGGTGTCGGCGCAAAAGATGGTGATGGAGCTGCTCGTCGCCGACCAGCCGGCGCGCGAGACCTCGCACGATCCGGATTCGAAATTCTGGCACTGGGCCGAGACGACGGGCGTCACCGAGAGCCGCTTCCCCGCCGCCGAGCGCTGGGCGACCGACGCCAGCCATCCGGCGATGCGCGTCAATCTCGATGCCTGCATCCAGTGCGGCCTCTGCGTGCGCGCCTGTCGCGAGGTCCAGGTCAATGACGTCATCGGCATGGCCTACCGCAATCACGGCGCCAAGATCGTGTTCGACTTCGACGATCCCATGGGCGAGTCCACCTGCGTCGCCTGCGGCGAATGCGTGCAGGCCTGTCCGACCGGCGCCTTGATGCCGGCCGTGATGCTGGACGAGAAGCAGACCCGTGTGACCTATGCCGACAGGAAGGTCGACTCGCTCTGCCCGTTCTGCGGCGTCGGCTGTCAGGTGACCTACGAGGTCAAGGACGAGAAGGTGATCTATGCGGAAGGCCGCGACGGCCCCGCCAATCACAATCGTCTTTGTGTGAAGGGCCGCTTCGGCTTCGACTACATCCATCATCCGCATCGCCTGACCAAGCCGCTGGTGCGGCTGCCGAATGCGAAGAAGGACGCCAACGACCAGGTCGATCCGGCCAATCCGTTCACCCATTTCCGCGAGGCGAGCTGGGAGGAAGCGCTCGACATCGCGGCCAGGGGGCTCGTCAAGATCCGCGACGAGAAGGGCGTGAAGGCGCTGGCCGGCTTCGGTTCGGCCAAGGGTTCGAACGAAGAGGCCTATCTGTTCCAGAAGCTGGTGCGCACCGGTTTCGGTTCGAACAACGTCGACCATTGCACCCGCCTGTGCCACGCATCGTCGGTGGCAGCGCTGTTCGAAGGCTTGAGCTCGGGCGCGGTGTCCGCGCCGTTCTCCGCCGCGATGGATGCCGAAGTGATCTGGGTGATCGGCGCCAACCCGACCGTGAACCATCCGGTCGCCGCGACTTTCATCAAGAACGCGGTCAAGCAGAACGGCGCCAAGCTGTTCGTGATGGATCCGCGCCGGCAGACGCTGTCGCGTCATGCGACCAAGCATCTGCAGTTCAAGCCCGGCTCGGACGTCGCCATGCTGAACGCGATGATCAACACGATCATCACCGAGGGCCTCACCGACGACCAGTACATCGCCGGCTACACCGAGGGGTTCGAGGACCTCAAGGAGAAGATCAAGGAGTTCACGCCGGAGAAGATGGAGCCGATCTGCGGCGTCCCGGCGCAGACGCTGCGCGAGGTGGCGCGGACCTATGCCCGGGCGAAGTCGTCGATCATCTTCTGGGGCATGGGCATCAGCCAGCATGTCCACGGCACCGACAATGCGCGCTGCCTGATTGCGCTGGCGCTGATCACCGGCCAGGTCGGCCGTCCCGGAACCGGTCTGCATCCGCTGCGCGGCCAGAACAACGTGCAGGGTGCCTCCGACGCCGGGCTGATTCCGATGTTCCTGCCGGACTATCAGCCGGTCGGGCGCGACGACATGCGCGGCGCTTTCGAAAAGCTCTGGCAGCAGGATCTCGATCCCGTCCGCGGCCTGACCGTGGTCGAGATCATGAACGCGATCCATGCCGGCGAGATCAAGGGCATGTATATCGAGGGCGAGAACCCCGCGATGTCCGATCCCGACCTCCAGCATGCCCGCCAGGCGCTGGTCATGCTTGATCATCTCGTGGTGCAGGATCTCTTCGTCACCGAGACGGCGTTCCACGCCGACGTCATCCTGCCGGCCTCGGCCTTCGCCGAGAAGGAGGGCTCGTTCACCAACACCGACCGCCGCGTGCAGCTCGCACGTCAGGTGATCAAGCCGCCCGGCGATGCGCGGCAGGATCTCTGGATCATCCAGGAGATCGGCAAGCGGATGGGCCTGCCGTGGAATTATGCCGGCCCCGGCGACGTCTTCACCGAGATGGCACAGCTGATGCCCTCGCTGAAGAACATCACCTGGGAGCGGCTGCTGCGTGAAGGCGCGGTGACCTATCCGGTCGACGGTCCGGACCAGCCCGGCAACGAGATCATCTTCACCACGGGCTTCCCGACCGCGAGCGGCCGCGGCAAGATCGTGCCGGCCAAGGTGATCCCGCCGGACGAGTTGCCGGACGCCGAATACCCGATGGTGCTCTCGACGGGCCGCGTGCTGGAGCACTGGCACACCGGCTCGATGACGCGCCGCGCGCAGGTGCTCGACCAGATCGAGCCGGAGGCGGTCGCCTTCATGTCACCGAAGGACATGCGCAGGAAGCAGCTCGCGCCGGGCGATTTCATTCGGCTGGAGACACGGCGCGGCGCCGTCGAGGTCAAGGTCCGCTCCGACCGCGACGTGCCGGAGAACATGGTGTTCATGCCATTCTGCTACGCGGAAGCGGCGGCGAACCTGTTGACCAACCCGGCGCTGGACCCGTTCGGCAAGATTCCCGAATTCAAGTTCTGCGCGGTGCGCGCCGAGCGCGCGGAGATGCGGGACGCGGCGGAGTAGGGCTGGCGCACTCCGCGGTTTTTCGACGTCACGAAGTGGCCAAGCTCTCGGTGTCGTCCCGGCGAACGCCGGGACCCATACCGCGTGATTCACTCGAGTGGGGACGGTCGCAGTCCCGGACCACGAGTCTTCGCCAAATTCCTCCTTGGGGTGATGGGTCCCGACGTTCGCCGGGACGACACCGGGTTTGTGGCGCGGGTGTGGATTCCATCGCCATGGCTTCGCTCATCGCAATGACGGTGGTAAACGTGGCCCATGTCCAAAGTCACGCCCGCTACACGCACGCTCACGGCCGCCGGTGTTGCCTTCACCGTCCATGCTTACGACTACGATCCCGACGCCGAGAGCATCGGCCTTCAGGCGGCTGCCGCGCTTGGCGAGGATCCGGCACGCGTGTTGAAGACGCTGATGGCGCTGGTGGATGGCAAGCCGGTCTGCGTGATCGTGCCGTCCGACCAGGAGGTCTCGATGAAGAAGCTTGCCGCTGCGACAAGCGGCAAGTCGGCGCAGATGATGAAGCCGCCCGAGGCCGAGCGCGTCACCGGCTACAAGGTCGGCGGCATCAGCCCGTTCGGGCAGCGCAAGCCGGTACGTACCGTGATCGAGCAGAGCGCGCTCGCGCACGAGCTGGTCTATCTCAATGGTGGCCAGCGCGGCCTGCAGGTGCGGCTCAAGCCCGGCGACGTCAGGGATGTGCTGAAGGCGGTCGTGGCGGATGTGCTGGCTTGACGGCAGCGGAGCGGGATCGTGAGGTGGCCGCGGCTGCTGTGGCTCGCGGCGCTGCTCGGCATCGCTCTCCCGGCCGAGGCGCATCAGGTCAACCTCGTCACGGCGCGCGTGGCGCTGAGCGCCGATCGCACGGTGAGCGTCGAGATCGGATTGAAGGGCAGCGATGTCGATCGCCTGATCGGCACGAGGACCTACGACGCGAGACAGGACGCGGTCGATCCTGTGGCGGTGGATGCTGCCAGATCCGCCATCCTCGTCTATATGAGCACGCACCTGGCCGTAACTGGCGGCGGCAGGGCCTGTTCGGCCGGAGATGCAGCGATCCTGGCGGACGGCGACGGCATCATCTATCGCAACAGCTTTGCCTGCGCCGACGCCCCCGGCGACCTCATCTATCGCTCGACCGTGCTGACCGAGAAAGACCCGGCCGCGCGACAGGTCGTGCTGATCGCGCAGGGCAGATCGGAGGCGCAGGCCTTGCTCGACGCCGGCAACACGACGGTCACGCTCTCGACCGCGCCGCCGCCGCTGTGGTCGACGATGCAGCGCTATCTCCTCACCGGTATCGAGCACATCTTCCTCGGCTACGACCACGTCGCATTCCTGATTGCCGTGGTGCTGTGGGCGAGACGGCTCATTCCGGTCGTCAAGATCGTGACGGCCTTCACCATCGCCCATTCGATCACCTTGTCGCTGGCCGCGCTTGATGTCCTCGTCATCCCGAGCAGCCTTGTGGAGCCCGCGATCGCGGCCTCGATCGTCTTCGTGGCCGTGGAGAACTTCTTCTCGCGCGATGTCGACAAGCGCTGGCGCATGGCCTTTCTGTTCGGACTGATCCACGGTTTCGGTTTCGCCGGTGCGCTTCGCGAGATCGGGCTGCCACCCAACGCAGCGGTGCCGGCGCTGGCCGCCTTCAACATCGGCGTTGAGATCGGACAGGTCGCGATTGTCGCAGTCGCGCTGCCGATCCTCCGCCTGGCCGATCGACTGAGTGCTGAGGATCGGTCCGAGCCGGTGAGGGCGGCGGGGCTGGTCTATGCAGTGTCCGCAGTGATCGGCCTGCTCGGCGGCTATTGGCTGCTCGCGCGCGTCCTCGAAGCTTGATTTCGGGGCGCGCCGGCGGCGAGACAGAACTTCACCCCTGAACGGGCGGCCTCCCCGCGGCACCGCATGCGGCCCCATGCACTTGAGTTCGCTCACAAGCCCTGTATAGAAGTGGAGATGAAATAGAATAACGTTCTGTCTAGCAGAACGATGGATAAGGGAGGAACGGACCGATGGAATCCGAACGCGTCCATCAAGGCGGTGGCCCGCCGGTGTCGTTCACGCCCGGCGCCGTCATCACGGCCTTCGAGGCAATCCCCGACTTGCTGGCACGGGATGCCACTCTGACCGCCCGCGGACGTTGGCTCGACGTCGACTGCCTGCTTGGGCCGAGCACGCAGCCATTTCACGTTGCCATCCGCGCCGGGCGGATCGTGGATATGACGCCGGCTCCAGTGCTGATGCGCTCCTGGCGTTTTTCCTATCGCGCAACACCCGCCGCGTTCGCCGCTTACTGGCAGCGGATGCCGCCGGCGGGCTGGCACGATCTGCTGGCGATCAATAAGCGCGGCCATGCGACGCTAGAAGGCGATCTGCATCCCTTCATGACGCATCTTCAGTACTTCAAGGATCTCTTGGCGCTGCCGCGACAGAACGGATTTGGAGGTGCGCCATGAACGGATTCATCGAGCCGATCGTCGGGCGCTATGTCCATGTCGAAGTCAATGGAGAGATCAACCGCATCTACTTCGAGGAAAACGGCAGCGGCATTCCACTGGTCTGCCTCCACACCGCCGGCTCCGATGCGCGGCAATGGCGACATCTGCTCGTGGATGACGAGTTCACCAGGCATTTCCGCGTCATCGCCTTCGACATGCCCTGGCACGGCAAGTCCAATCCGCCGGACAGCCAATACGGCACCGAATATCGGCTGACCACCGCAAGCTATACCGCGACCATCCGCGCGTTCTGCAACGCGCTGAAGCTGGAGCGCCCGGTGGTGATGGGCTGCTCGATCGGCGGCCGTATCGTGCTCAATCTCGCCATCGAGCATGCGCGCGAATTCCGCGCCTTGATCGGCCTCGAGGCTGCGGACTTCCAGCAGCCCTGGTACGACACGGCCTGGCTGAACCGGCCCGACGTTCATGGCGGTGAGGTCTGCGCCGCCCTGGTGTCCGGGCTGATCGCGCCGAACGGCCCGGAAGCTTCGCGCAACGAGACGCTGTGGGGCTACAAGCAGGGCGGCCCCGGCATCTTCAAGGGCGATCTCTATTTCTATCGCGTCGATGGCGATCTGCGCGGGCGCACCTGTAACATCGACGTCAACCAGTGTCCGCTCTATCTCCTCACCGGCGAGTACGATTTCTCCTGCATGCCGGAGGACACGCTGCGGACAGCGACCGGCATTCCCGACGCCAAGGCCACGGTCATGGAGCGGCTCGGTCATTTTCCAATGAGTGAGAACCCGGAACAGTTCCGGCGCTACATCGCGCCGGTGCTGCAAGACATCCTCAACAAGCAAAATTCGTAAACGGGAGGCGTATCTTATGAAGTTGCGTTGGATCATGGCGGCAATTCTGGCCGCACAAGCGAGCACCGCGCTTGCAGCCGACAATGTGATCAGGATCGGCGTGCTCAACGACCAGTCCGGCGTGTTCGCCGACAATGGCGGGCGAGGCTCGGTTGCCGCCGCAAAGCTCGCCGCGGAAGACTTCGGCAACGAACTGCTCGGCAAGAAGATCGAGATCATTTCGGCCGACCACCAGAACAAGCCGGATATCGCATCGGCCACCGCGCGCAAATGGTTCGACAACGAAGGCGTCGACATGATTGCGGACGGTGCGGCCTCTTCGGCCGGCTTTGCCATCCTCGAAGTCGCCAAGCAGAAGAACAAGATCTTCGTCATCTCGGGCCCCGGCTCGTCCGACTTCACCGGCAAGTCGTGCTCGCCGGTCAGCTTCCACTTCAACTACGACACTTACGCGCTGTCGAAGCTCACCAGCGACGCGATCACGCGGGCCGGCGGCAAGACCTGGTACTTCGTGACGGCCGACTATGCCTTCGGCCACGCACTTCAGCGCGACGCGACCAAGTTCATCGAGGCCGCCGGCGGCAAGGTGATCGGCTCGGCCGCCCATCCGCTCGGCACCGCCGAT
Organism: Bradyrhizobium sp. USDA 327; assembly: GCF_041262065.1. Lineage (NCBI taxonomy): Bacteria > Pseudomonadati > Pseudomonadota > Alphaproteobacteria > Hyphomicrobiales > Nitrobacteraceae > Bradyrhizobium > Bradyrhizobium sp. USDA 327. The sequence continues at coordinate 757,658 of NZ_JBGCCW010000001.1, forward strand.
TTCGCGTCGTTCCTGTTGCAGGCGCAGGGCTCCAAGGCCGACGTCGTCGGGTTGGCGACGTCGGGCGCGGACGTGCAGACCGCGATCAAGCAGGCGGGCGAGTTCGGCATCGTCGAAGGCGGTCAGAAGCTCGCCGGTCTTCTCGTCTTCATCACGGACGTGAATTCTCTCGGCCTGAAGGTCACCCAGGGCTTGCAGGTGACGACTTCGTTCTACTGGGACCTCAACGAGCAAACGCGGGCCTGGTCGAAGCGCTACGCCGCGCTGATGGACGGCAAGGTCGCGAGCATGGTGCAGGCCGGGGTCTATAGCGGCGTCCACCACTACCTTGCCGCGGTGAAGGCGGCGGGCACGACGGATGCGACGGCCGTTGCCGCCAAGATGCACGAGATGAAAGTCAACGATATGTACAACAAGGACGTCACGATCCGTCCCGACGGGCGCGTGCTGCACACGATGTATCTGGTTCAGGTGAAGAAGCCGGAGGAGTCCAGGTACAAGTTCGACTATTATCGGATCGTCAGCTCCAAGCCGGGCGAAGAGGTGTTCCGGCCGATGAGCGAAGGTGGCTGTCCGCTGGTGAAATGAATGCGTCGACCGGGCGGGCCTGCACCCGCCCGGTCATGGGATTTTCGAGGGAGAGTAACGGAATGTCTGGTTCGATTGGGTTCATCGGTCTCGGTGTCATGGGCGAGCCGATCTGCCGCAACCTCTTGCGCAAGAGCGGACGGCCGGTGCTGGCGTTCGACCTCGCTGCCGAGCCGCTGGCGCGGATCGTTGCGGATGGAGGGACCGCGGCGAGATCGGTCAAGGATGTCGTCGGCGGCACCGAGACGATCTTCCTGTGCCTGCCCAGTGCCAAGCATGTGATGTCGGTCTTCGAAGGCATCCTGCCGGCCATCGGAAGCGGCCAGACCGTGGTCGATCTCGGCACCTCCGATGTCGGCCTGACGCGGTCGTTCGTGAAGCAACTCGCTGACAAGGGCGCGCTCTGGATCGACGCGCCGATCGCGCGCACGCGTCAGGCTGCGCAGGACGGCACGCTCAGCGTCATGGTTGGCGCGACAGTCGAGCAGTTCGCGAAGGTCGAGCCGCTGATCCGGCATTTCGCCACGGACGTCACCCTCTGTGGCGACACCGGGGCCGGGCAGGTCACGAAGATCCTCAACAACATGGTGCTGTTCGAGACCGTCAATGCGCTGGCGGAGGCGGTCGCGATCGCCAAACACAGCGGCGTCGAGCCGAAGCTGCTGCTGGAGACCCTGTCCAAGGGGTCGGCGGACAGTTTTGCCCTGCGTAACCATGGCATGAAGGCAATCGTCGCCAGGGAGTTTCCGCTGCGCGCCTTCTCGACCGAGTATGCAATGAAGGATCTCTCTTACGCGCTGGAGCTGGGTGCGCAGGCCGGGCTAAATCTGCGCGGCGCGGCGCTGATGCGCACGATCTTCAGGGAGACGATCGACAAGGGCATGGGCGATGCGTATTTTCCCGTCATCGCAAAGCTGATCGATCCCTCCGGATTCCCTGACTAGGAGACCGCATGCCTTCGTCCGGTGTCGCCGCCGTCGACCGCGCCCTGAGCATCCTTGCGGCCTTCGAGGATGCGCCGGAGCCGATGACTCTGGCCGAGCTCGCCCGACGCACCAAAATGTACAAGAGCACGCTGTTGCGGCTGATGACGTCGCTTCAGGAATTCGGCTATCTCGTGCAGTTCGCCGACGGTCGCTATCATCTCGGCCCGACGCCGTTCCGGCTCGGTGCGGTCTACCAGCGCAGCAACAATCTGCATGATCGGGTGGTGCCGCTGTTGCGGCAGCTCGTGGCTGATGGCACGGAAAGTCCGTCGTATCACGTGCGGCATGATGCCAAGCGCAGGCTCTGCGTCTTCCGCGTCGATTCCCAGCATTCGACGCTCGACCGCGTCGAGGCCGGCATGCTGCTCCCGCTCGATCGCGGCGCGGCGGGCCGGGTTATCCTTGCCTTCGACGGTGAGAAGGGGGAGGGCTATGATGAGATTCGCGAGGGCTGCATCGCAGTGTCCTTTGGCGAGCGTGATCCGGATTGCGCCGGACTTGCCTGCCCGGTGTTCGGCCCCGCTGGAAAATGCGTTGGCGCCTTGTCGCTCTCGGGGCCGAAGCTGCGCTTCACGCGGGACAATATCAAGGCGATGACGTCTCTGTTGCTGAAGGCTGCCATCCGCCTGACGCGCACGCTGGGCGGCCCGACCGAACTGCTTGACAATGCCTTGCCGGCCTCGGCTGAAGACGCGCGTCCCGCGCGCAAGGTGAGGCGGTAGGCGGCCTATTGCTTCTGCAACAATTTCAGCCGGCAGCGCAGCGCTTCCCGGATATGCGCGCGCGCCAGCTTTTCCGCCTTGTCGCCATCGCGCGCGGCAATGGCCTCGATAATGGCCTGATGCTCGCTATGACTGGTCGAGGGGCGCCCCGATACGGTGAAGGTGGTCGGGCCGAGCAGGGCGATCCAGTCCTGCAATTCCCGCGAAGCGTTGTCGAGATAGCGGTTGCGCGCGGCGCGGCAGATCGCCTCGTGGAAGGCGCGGTTGAGCCGCGCCATCTCGGCGGCGTCGGTCTGCGGCGCCTCGACAAAAGCCTGCTCGATGTCTCGGAGCGCGTCGATTTCCGTCGTTGAGGCGTGCTCGGCGGCGAGGCGCGCGGCGGCGCCTTCCATGATCTCGCGCATGGCGTAGAGCTCGAGCACCTCGGAAATGTCGAGGTTGCGGACGATCAGCCCGCGGCCGCCGGCGGGCTCGACGAAGCCGCGCGCGGCGAGCCGGCCCAGCGCTTCCCGCACCGGCGTGCGGCTGACCTTCAGCCGCTGGGCGACTTCCTCCTCGCGCAGGCGGTCGCCGGCGCGGTAGCTGCCGGCCTGGAGCGCCTCGCACAGCGAGCGGAACACGGCTTCTCCCAGCGCCACGCCGGCGCCGCGCGACACCGATCCGCCTGTCCTTGCCGGGCGTCTGGCCATGATCCCTCGATGCGCATCCTGCCCATGCAGAGATGCCGCTTGCGTGGCTTCTGTATATCTTTGTATACAAAGGTGTGCAATGGCCGGATCGGCTCCATCGAGACCGCCCGCTGGCAGAATGTCTCCAACCTTTGTCGCATCAGGCAGACGGCATGAGCAGCAAATACGACGTGCTGGTGATCGGCGGCGGCAATGCGGCGCTGTGCGCGGCGATCAGCGCCAGGCGCGGCGGCGCCTCGGTGCTGGTGCTCGAGGGGGCGCCAAAATTCTATCGCGGCGGCAACACCCGCCACACCCGTAACATGCGTTGCGCCCATGACGCGGCGACCGAAATCCTGACCGGTCCCTACACGGAAGAAGAGTTCTGGGAGGATCTGCTGCGCGTCACCGGCGGACAGACCGACGAGATGCTGGCGCGCCACATGATCCGCGAATCCAAGGACATCCTGAACTGGATCGTGGAGCAGGGTGTGCGCTGGCAGCCTTCGCTCGGCGGCACGCTGAGCCTCGGCCGCACCAACTCCTTCTTCCTCGGCGGCGGCCGCGCGATGCTCAACGCGCTCTATCTCACCGCCGAACGGCTCGGTGTGGAGGTCGAATACGATGCCGAGGTCACCGACCTCGTGATCGAGGACGGCATGTTCCTCGCTGCCCGCCTCAAGCGGCCGATCAAGGGCGAGACCGAGATCCGCGCGACCTCGCTGGTCGCCGCCGCCGGCGGCTTCGAGGCCAACATCGAATGGCTCAAGCAATATTGGGGCGAGGCCGCCGACAACTTCCTGATCCGCGGCACGCCCTATAATCGCGGCTCGATCCTGAAGATGCTGCTCGACAAGGGCGTGCAGGAGGTCGGCGATCCCACCCAGTGCCATGCGGTCGCGATCGACGCCCGCGCGCCGAAATTCGACGGCGGCATCATCACGCGGCACGACTCGGTCGTGTTCGGTATCGTCGTCAACAAGCACGCGCAGCGCTTCTACGACGAGGGCGAGGACATCTGGCCGAAGCGCTATGCGATCTGGGGCCGGCTGGTTGCCGCGCAGCCCGACCAGATCGCCTACATCATCTTCGATTCCACTGTCGTCACCAGCTTCATGCCGACGCTGTTTCCGCCGATCGCCGGACAGACCGTGGCGGAGCTCGCCGGCAAGCTCGAGCTCGATCCGGCCGCGCTGGAGAAGACCATCACCGAGTTCAACGCCGCGGTGCGGCCCGGCACCTTCGACCATACCATCCTGGATGACTGCAGTACCGAAGGCATCACGCCGGAGAAGACGCACTGGGCGCGCCGGATCGAGACGCCGCCTTATCTCGCCTATCCGGTGCGGCCCGGCATCACCTTCACCTATCTCGGCACGCGTGTGAACAGGGAGGCGCGGATGCTGATGAAGGGCGGCAAGCCGTCAGGCAACATGTTCGCGGCCGGCGAGATCATGGCCGGCAACGTGCTCGGCAAGGGCTATGCCGCGGGCATGGGCATGACCATCGGCAGCGTGTTTGGGCGGATTGCGGGACAGGAAGCGGCGAAACATGCACGGAACTAGGATTCTCGACGAAGCCGACCGTCTGATGACGGTCTGCAATTCCTGCCGTTACTGCGAAGGCCTGTGCGCGGTGTTTCCGGCCATGGAAATGCGCCGCGCCTTCTCGGACGGCGATCTCAACTATCTCGCCAATCTCTGCCATTCCTGCGGCGCCTGCTACGTCGACTGCCAGTTCTCGCCGCCGCACGAGTTCAATGTCAACGTCCCCAAGACGCTGGCGGTCGCGCGCGCGGAGTCCTATGCGGCCTATGCCTGGCCGCAGGCCCTGTCCGGTGCGTTCGCGCGCAATGGCCTCGTCATCAGCATGATCGCCGCGCTCAGCATGGCCGCCTTCATCCTCGGCTTCGCCGCGCTGAACGACCGCAGCGTGCTGTTCGGCGTGCACACCGGGCCAGGCGCCTTCTACAAGCTGATGCCACACAACACCATGGCCGCGTTGTTCGGCGCCGCCTTCCTCTATGCGATCCTGGCCCTTGTCATGAGCGTGCGCGCCTTCTGGCGCGACATCGGCGCACCCATTGGTGGCCGTGCCGACGGAGGCTCGATCCTTCAGGCGATCCGCGACGCCGGCGAGCTGCGCTATCTCCATGGCGGCGGCGTCGGCTGCTACAACGAGGACGACAAGCCCACCGACCGGCGCAAGTTCTATCACCACCTGACCTTCTACGGCTTCCTGCTCTGCTTTGCCGCGACATCGGTGGCAACGCTCTATCACTATCTGCTCGGGCGCGAGGCGCCATATCCGTGGTGGGACCTGCCCGTGGTGCTGGGCTCGCTCGGCGGCATCGGCCTGATCATCGGGCCGATCGGCCTGTTCACGGCCAAGATGCGCCGCGATCCGGCATTGCTTGACGAGAGCCGTTACGGCATGGATGTCGGCTTCATCGCCATGCTGTTCCTGACCGGCCTCACCGGAATGCTGCTGCTGGTCCTGCGCGAGACCGGCGCGATGGGACCGCTGCTCGCGCTGCATCTCGGCGCCGTGTTCGCGCTGTTCATCACCATGCCCTACGGAAAGTTCGTGCACGGCATTTATCGCTTTGCCGCGCTGGTACGCTACGCGCAGGAGCGGCGGACGGCGGCGTGACCCGCGCACCGTCCGTCCCGGAATCTCTTACGCCACCTCACGCTCCGGCGCCGACGCCTGCTCGCGAGCCATCGCCGTTGCGGTGACATAGTCGGTCTTGCCGGTGCCCAGCAACGGCACCTTGTCGACCGCCATGATCGCCGCGGGCACCGTCAGCTCGGACGCGCCGATCGTCTTGGCCTGGGCCTGCATCGCGCCACGCTCGGCGTTCTTCTGTGTCGTCAGCAAGACGATGCGCTCGCCCTTGCGCTGGTCCGGGATCGACACTGCGACGGACGCGGCCTGCGGCCATAGCGCGGTTGCGATACTCTCGACCGCGGAGAGCGAGACCATTTCGCCCGCGATCTTGGCAAAGCGCTTGGCACGGCCCTTGATGGTGATGAAGCCGGCGGCGTCGATCGCCACGATGTCGCCGGTGTCGTGCCAACCCTCGGCCAGCACTTCGAGCACGCCGGGATTCTCCGCCCGCAAGTAGCCGAGCATCACGTTCGGCCCGCGCACCGAGAGGCGTCCACCTTCCTCGATGCCGGGGACCGGATCGAGGCGGCTTTCCATCAGTGGCGACAGGCGGCCGACGGTGCCGGGACGGTTGGCCATCGGCGTGTTCATCGCCAGCACCGGCGCCGTCTCGGTGACGCCGTAGCCTTCGAGAATGCGGATGCCGTAGCGCTCCATGAACACCTGCCGCGTGCGTTCCTTGACCGCCTCGGCGCCGGCGATCACGAGGCGCAGAGTCCGGAAATCGTAAGGGTGCGCCGAGCGGGCATAGCCGGTGAGGAACGTGTCGGTGCCGAACAGAATCGTCGCGCCGGTCTGGTAGATCAGCTCGGGCACGATCCGGTAGTGCAGCGGCGAAGGGTACATGTAGATCGGGATGCCCGCCAGCATCGGCATCATCATTCCGCCGGTCAACCCGAAGGAGTGGAACACAGGCAGCACGTTGAACACCTTGTCATTGGCATTGGCGTCAACCCGCGCCAGCGCCTGCGCCGCGTTGGCGAGGATGTTGCGGTGGGACAGCACGACGCCCTTCGGCGTGCCTTCCGAGCCCGAGGTGAACAGCACGACGGCCGGATCGTTGGCCTGGCGGGACACGCGCGGCGCGGTGCCGGCGAGCAGGCCCTTGATCTTGTCGGCGGCCCCGATCGAGGCGCGGACGTCCTCGAGATAGACGACGCGGGCTTCGGTGGAGATCGCGGTCATCAGCTTGTCGAGCTTGCCCTTTTCTATGAAGGCCTTCGAGGTCAGCACGGTCTGGACCCGCGCGGCCTTCATGGCGGCGAGCACGTTGACCGGGCCGGCCGAGAAGTTGAGCATCGCCGGCACCCGGCCGATGTTCTGCAGCGCCATGAAGACGACGGCGACGCCCGCCGAGTTCGGCAGCAGCACGCCGACATTCTCGCCGACGGCGGTTCCGCTCTCCAGCTTCCGGCTCAGGACCTGAGCGCCGAGGATCAGCTTGCGATAGGTCAGCCTGGTGCCGAGCGCGTCCTCGATGATGACCTTGCCGGTGTCGCGGTCGCGATAGGCGTGTCCGAGTGCTTCGAACAGCGTGTGATCGAGCATGGCGTTCTTCACGAGCGCGTCGATCATGACGTCCTGCAGTGCGGCGCCGGCGGCATTGCGGCGCGCCTTGCCCTTGAGCGTTTCGTCGACCGGGAGCTTGACCGGTGGAAGGATGGTGACCGTCACGCGCGGAAACCACGACCGCTTGATCTGGCTGCTGTTGAGATAGCTGAGATATGAACGCTGCGCGCCTTCGATGCGAACCGGCACGACCACGGCGTCGGCCTTGTCCGCGATCATCGCGGTGCCGTCATAGACCTTCATCAGCGAGCCGGAGACGGTGATGCGTCCTTCCGGGAAGATCACCACCGGTTCGCCGGCGGCGACGAGCTTGATCAGGTCGCGTGCGGCCAGCGGCTTGGTCGGATCCATGGTGTAGTGCTTGACGACGCGCAGGAACGGCTTGGCCCACCAGGCCTTGGCGATGCCGGTATCTACCGCGAAGCTCGCGTCGATCGGCAGCACGGCGTGCAGCAGCGGGCCGTCGATCAGGCTGACATGGTTCGGCGCGATCAGCATGCGCGTGCCTGATGGCGGCAGGTTTTCGAGACCGCGGACCTCGGTGCGGAACAGCGCACGGAAAAGCAGCCCGCCGAAATCGCGCACGCCTTCCTTGCCCCACTTCGTGAGCACGAACCAAACCGCGCCGAAGCTGGCGACGCCGAGGCCGAAGTAGATCCAGCCGATATGGAGGCCGGCCGCCTGCAGCAGCGCGACGAACAGCGAGCCGACCACCATGAAGGCGGCCTGCAGCACGTTGCCGGCGGCGATGATGCGGGCGCGCTCGGACGGCGCCGACCAGGCCTGGACGGCGGCGAAGGACGGCACGACGAACAGGCCGCCGCCGAAGGCGAAGGCGGCGAAGTCGACCAGCATGCGCAGGCCCGCGAACGAGGTCGCGAAACCGGCCGCGGTGAGGTCCTGACCCTTGGCGGTCACGCCGATGGCCCAGGCGAGATCGAGGCCGGCACATCCCATGATGATGGCGCCGATCGGCACCAGCGCGAGATTGGGACGAACGTGGCTGAGGCTTGCGGCGAACAGCGAGCCGATGGCGATGCCGATCGCGAAGATCGCAAGGCACAGCGTCACCACGCCCTCGGTGCCGCCGACCACCTCCTTGATCAGTGCCGGCAGCAGCGACAGCACGATGGCGCCGACCAGCCAGAACCAGGAGACGATCACGGTGCCGTCCCACAGCCGGTGATCGGCGTGCAACGTCCTGAGCAGGCTCAGCGTCGAGGTCCAGGGATTGGCATCGACGGGCAGATCGGGCGCGGAGGGCGTCGTCTGCGGAATGCGGGACGCGAACACCCAGGACAACACAGCCAGCACGACCACGGCCGAGGCGACCCAGCCCATATGCGCGGAGCCGGCCACGAACTGGCCGCCGGCGACTGTGCCGAGCAGGATGGCCATGAATGTTGCGCCTTCGACCAGCGCGTTGCCGGTCGCGAGCTCGCCGAGCTCGAGCTGGTCCGGCAGCATGGCGTACTTCACCGGGCCGAACAGGGCGGCGATGACGCCGAACAACGCAAGCGCTGCGAACAGCAGCGGCACCGAATGCAGGAAGAAGCCGGCGGCGGCAAAGCCGGCGGCGAAGATCTCGGCGAATTTGAGCCGCCTTGCGACGACGGATTTGACGTACTTGTCGGCGAGCTGGCCGCCTAGGCCTGACAGGATGAAGTAGGGGAAGATGAAGACGGCGCCTGCGACCGTCACCAGGGCATCGCCGTGGCCGATCGCTGCGCTGTAAAGCAGAATGATGACGAGTGCATTCTTGAGCACGTTGTCATTGAGCGCCGAGAAGAATTGCGCCCAGAACAGCGGCGCGAAGCGGCGTGACGACATCAAATCCCTGATCATGACCAGTCCTGTTTTGGAAACGCATCTTGGGGTTGTTACGCTGTCGGTGGGGCGTCGGGACCAGAGATATGCGATGGGCAAATTGCGAGGTGAGGACGATCGTCCCGGCTCGCTTTGCGCCGTCGCTCCTTCCGATCCTGTTGGTCTCCGATTGGCGTCGTTAGGTTCGCAAATGACTTTGGAGGCGGCGTATCAGGCTCCGGCAGGAGGGCCGCAGCTCCACGGATATTGCGCCGGGCGATGAGGAAAACCTGAACCGCATCGCCGAGGGCCGCGCCATCCGGCGCGAATATCGGGGCATGGTGAGTCCGACATTGTAACCGGCTCTTGCATTCGAACCGATCGGAAGGTGCCGGCTGCGCGTCTCAGGTGAGATGGGCGAGGTGCCGAAACGGCGAGAAGCGGCCGAGCAGGCTGAACCGGCGTCGCTCGCGGCGGGCTCGCACGCGGTTCGCCCGCCACATCCGGAAGGTCGCGCGGCGCTCGGCAAGCACGCCGGCAATGTCGCAGGCATTGGCGATGCGATCGATCGGCGACATCACGACCTTGAGGGCGGCTAGGCAGAGGCCGGTCACGAGAGCCGTGGCGTCATCGAGGAAGGTGGCGGCGATATCAACAGCGAGGGTTTGCATTTCGCAGGTCTCCGAGTTAAATTGAACAATGTTCATATGAGTAGCTTGAAAATGAACAATGTTCAAGAAGAATCGCTGCGCGACCAGAAAAAAAGCCGGCGGCGGCGCCAGATCCTGGAGATCGCCCGCGGCATTATCGCAGCTAAAGGGCTGAGATCATTGAAGGTTCGGGACGTTGCCGAGGCTGTCGGCTGTTCGGTTGGCAGCGTCTATAACGAGTTCGGCGACTTCGACGGGGTCATCCTGACCGTCAATCGGGAGACGGTTCAGGCGCTCACGGCGCGGCTGCGGGGCGTTCCCGCTGAGGATCCGGTTCGCCAGCTCTATGGGCTTGCCGAGACCTATCTCGATTTCTTTGCGGGGCACGCCAATCTGCTGCGCTCCTTGTTCGAGCATCGGATGGAGGACGATCGACCTTATCCGGACGACATCCTTCAGATGGTGATGGATGCCTTTGCGCTGATGCATCCACCCCTGGTGCGGCTATTGCCGGATGCGGATGACGTGAAGATCGCGCTGCTGTCTCGCACGCTGTTTTCCGCCGTGCATGGCATCATCTCGCTCGGCCTCGAGGAGCGCATGGTGGCCGTGCCGCCGCAGATGCTGCGCCAGCAGATCGAACAATTCCTCGACGTGCATCTCAGAGGGCTCGGGATTCTGCCCCAGCGCTGACAGCGGCGAGCCGCGTCAGGCGCGCGCAGCTTCGCGCGGGCGGGTTGCGACGGCGACGGCGCCCGGACTTCCGCTCTCGACCTGAACGCGGTTGCGTCCCTTTTCCTTGGCGCGATAGCAGGCAGCATCCGCGCGCCGCATCGCATCCTCGAGCGTGATGTTGCGGTCGGCAATGCAGGTCACTCCGATGCTGGCGCTCACCGCAAAGCAACGATCGTCCCAGGCGAAACTGAGCAGTTCGAGCGACCTGCGCAGACGCTCGGCGATGTCGACGGCATCGAAGGGCGAGCATTGCGGCAGGATCAGCCCGAATTCGTCACCGCCGAGCCGGGCCACCAGATCACGCGCGTGCCGGCCCTGTTGCAGGAGGCGCGAGACCTCGCGGAGCAGCCGGTCGCCGGCAAGGTGGCCACAGCTATCGTTGACGCTCTTGAACTGATCGAGGTCGAGCAGGATCAGGCCGAGCGCACCCGCCGCGGCATTGTCCAGCTCGCTTTGCAGGCGCGCCTCGAAGGCGCGACGGTTCGACAGGCCGGTCAGCCAGTCGTGCGAGGCCTGCCAGGCCAGGCGCTGTGTCTCGGCATGCAGGGCGTTTTCGAACGCCTGTCGTTGCAGCACCAGCCGCCGAGTATGCCAGATCAGAAGCAGGATCAGCGCCGCGGCGGTGGCGATGTTGATGCAAGTCAGCGTCACCTTGATGGCGCGGGAGCCTTCGCCGAGGACGGTGGAGAACCGCTTGGCATGCACCGTGAACTGGGTATTGAGCTCCGAGAGCCGCGACGACAGGAATTGCAGGCGGCCGTCTTGAATGGGACCGTTCTCCAGCTCGGAGCGGATCAACTCGCCGAACACGCTCAGCTCCAGCAGCATGGGATCTGTCGCCTCCCATTCCCGGATCGCGTCCTGGAGGAAGCTGACGCGGTTGAAGTAGCGAAACAGCCAGATCAGTCCCGCCACGTCATCGGGATGGTTGCCGCCCTGCAGGAAGCCGATACGGGCGGCCTCGACGTCGACCGGATCGCGTTCGAGCGCCCAGCGCGCAAACTCGTCCCCGATGGGAACGGCGAGCGCGGCCTGGTACTGCGCGAACTGGCTGGCGTCGCCCGAATGCAGGTAGCGATTGAGGAAGTAGACGGCATTCTTCTGCGAGCGCGACCATAGCGCTTCGCCCGCGACATAGGCGCGGACCGACGACATCACCTCGAGGCTGAATCCCGCGATCGCCGCCTGGAGCACGACGACCATCACGAAAGGCGAAACGAGCTTGATGACGTGAAGGAAGCAGTGTCCCTCCGCCGACGTCGCTGTTCTGCGAAACACCTTATTCCCCAAGTCGATCAACGATCCCAACGGAGCGTTGCGCCTGCAACGCCAAGTAGACGGGATGGTTGCTTAACTCGACCTGAATGGTGCGGAGGACTCCGTCGCAGGGTGAAGCCGTCGTGAAGCAGTTGCCCGCAAATCGCTTCAAATGCTGGCGAACCGGGACCGGCGCGGCATCGGCGAGCCAATGCAGTGCATTCGTCGTGCGCGGTTCACCTGATCGAGGGGGCGGTTCGGCTAGACCAGCACCGGCTTGCGCACGCGGCCCGCGTCGCCGAACACGCGCAGGTAACGCTCGATCTCCGAGGGAAGGCCGGTCGCCTTCTCCGGATTGTCGGAGAGCTTGACGGCCGGATGACCGTCGACCGACGAGACCTTGCAGACCAGCGAGATCGGATCGAGGTTGAACGAGCCGTCCGGCGTGCAGCCGACGAAGTCGTTGGTGAGGTTGGTGCCCCAGCCGAAGGAGAGTCGCACGCGTCCGGTGAAGTGGTGGTACGTCTCCTCGATCGAGCCGACGTCCATCGCGTCGGAAAAGACGAGCAGCTTGTCCCTGGGGTTGCGGCCCTTCTTGTCCCACCAGGCGATGATCTCCTCGCCGGCCTGGATCGGCGGCGCGCTGTCGGGGCGGAAGCCGGTCCAGTCGGCGACCCATTCCGGCGCATCGCGCAGGAAGGCCTTGGTGCCGAAGGCGTCGGGCAGTGCGATCAGGAGATTGCCGCCATAGGTCTGGCGCCACTGGTCGAGAATGCGGTAGGGCGCCCAGCGCAATTCCTCGTCGTCCCGGGCGAGCGCGGCCGCGACCATTGGCAGCTCATGCGCGTTGGTGCCGATCGCTTCGAGATCGTTGTCCATCGCGAGTAGCACGTTGGATGTGCCGATGAAGGAGGGGCCCAGGCCTTCCTTCACCGCCTCCACGCACCAGCGCTGCCAGAGGAAGCCGTGACGGCGGCGGGTGCCGAAATCGGACAGCCGCAAATTTTCGAGCTTGCGCAGCCGTTCCACCTTGGTCCACAGCTTGGCCTTGGCGCGGGCATAGAGCACGTCGAGCTCGAAACGGCCGCGGCCTTTCATCGCCCCACGCGAACGCAGCTCGTTGAGGATGGCAAGCGCCGGAATCTCCCACATCGTGGTGTGGGTCCACGGTCCGTGGAAATGCAGCTCGTACTGGCCGTCGACCTTGCGCAGCTCGTATTCGGGCAGGCGGAATTCCGCCAGCCAGCGGATGAAGTCGGCCGAGAACATGTGGGTCTTGCCATAGAAGGTATTACCGGCAAGCCAGATCAGCTCTTTCTTGCTGAAGCGGATGGTGCGGGCGTGATCGAGCTGGGCGCGCAGCTCGCCCTCGTCGATGATCTCGGCGAGCCGCACATGGCGCGAGCGGTTGATGACCGAGAAGGTCACCTGCTGATCCGGGTAATCTTCCCGAATCATTTGCAACATCAATAGCTTGTAGAAGTCGGTATCCAGCAGGCTGCGGATGATGGGATCCAGCCGCCAGCTGTGATTGTAGGTCCGGCTCGCAATGTCGGTCACTGTCATGGGGGGATTTTAGCGTGGCTGCCCTTGCGCAACCAGTGGGTTTGGCGGGAATCAGGTTTTGCGGCGGAGGGCCGGTCGTTCAGGCGGCGGCCGTCGCCGCGACAGTCTCGAGCTGGCTCCTGATCCAACGATGGGCCGGGTCTTTCTGATAGCGCTGGTGCCAGACCATGAACATCGGCAGCTCGGCCAGCGTTCGCGTGCGGGAGGCCAATGGTATTCGCGTTTGCGCGAAATCGCGCATCACGCCGGGCGCGAGCAGGCTCGGCATGCTCGCAAGCATCTGCGAGCCGCGCAGGAAGGACGGCACGCCGGAGAAGCTCGGCACGGAGATCGCGATGTCGCGGTGAAGCCCGTTCGCAGCGAGCCTGCGGTCGAAGTCCAGCCGCTCGTTGTCGGTGTAGACCACGGTGATGTGACGTGCCGCGAGATAGGCGTTGCGGCTGGCAGGCGCAGCACGCGTCTTTGCATCGTAATAGCAGACGTAGTGATCCCTCAGCAGCCGCTTCTGCACGATGTCGACGCCCGACGGAGGCAGCGGCGTGATCAGGAGATCGCAGCGATTTTCGCGCAGCATCGCAGGCGAAGGCGATTGCGAGGGGATCACGCGCAGGTTCAGGCTCTTCACCCGCTCGGCGACATGGCTGAAGAAGCGGGGCAGCAGAAGGTCGCGCTGGAAGTCGTTGGCGGCGATCGTCAGCGACAGCTGGGCCTGCGCCGGCGCGAAGCTGACGCCGCCGGCAAAGCTGCGCATCTCGTCGATCAACGCGCGCGCCTTCGCGGCGAGGGCCTGGGCGTGCGCCGTGGCGACGATGCCGCGGCCGGATTTGGCGAACAGCGGATCGCCGGCAATCCGCCGCAGCTTGTTCAGCCCGTGGCTGACCGCCGATTGCGTCAGGCCGAGCCGTGTTGCCGCCGCCGTCACCGAACCTTCCTCCAGCACGGCGAGGAACAGCTCGAGAGCGTGGCCGTCGAGCGCCAAATGATCGATTTCCTTCATGGAATTCATTATAATTGATCTATTTATCTTGAGAATAGACCGTTCCATGATCTCCCGACAAGCCGCGCGCCCGGACCCGGGCGCCACAGGGAGAGACAACGCCGATGAATGCCCAGGCGCCAGCCTTGCGGGATCCCCGCCTCAATCGTCCCGAGCCCTTTACGCCGCCGCTCGGCGACGGCGGCTTCTTTCAGCGTGACCGTTCGATCCATCCGCCGGCGCATGCGCCGGGGTACAAATCCTCGGTGCTGCGCTCGCCGCGCCAGGCGCTGTTGTCGCTCGAGAACTCGGTCTCGGAGATCACGGGGCCGGTGTTCGGGCACAATGATCTCGGCCCGCTCGACAACGATCTGATCCGCAACTACGCCAAGGACGGCGATCCGATCGGCGAACGCATCATCGTCCATGGCCGCGTGCTGGACGAGACCGGCCGCGGCGTTGCGAACACGCTGGTCGAGTTCTGGCAGGCCAATGCCGGCGGCCGCTACCGGCACAAGAAGGACACGTATCTGGCGCCGATCGACCCGAACTTCGGTGGCTGCGGCCGCGCGCTGACCGACGAGACCGGTTACTACTATTTCCGCACCGTGAAGCCGGGTCCTTATCCCTGGCGCAACTACGTCAACAGCTGGCGCCCGGCCCACATCCACTTCTCGGTGTTCGGCTCGGGCTTCGCGCAGCGGCTGATCACGCAGATGTACTTCGAGGGCGATCCCTTGATCCCGGTCTGCCCGATCCTGACGACGATTCCGGACAAGGATGCGCTCGACCGCCTCGTCGCGCCGCTCGACCTCAATGCCTCGTCGCCCTTCGACTCGCTCGCCTACCGCTTCGACATCGTCCTGCGCGGCCAGCGCTCCACCTATTTCGAAAATCGTACCGAGGGGAACTGAGCCATGCCGCAGCCGCTCAACTATCTCAAGGAAACCGCCTCGCAGACGGCCGGACCCTACGTCCATATCGGCTTGATCCCGGCGATGGCCGGCTTCGACATCTTCGAGAAGAACTTCTCCAACGTGCTGGTGACGCCGAACACCGCAGGTGAACGCATTACGCTGGAAGGCAAGGTGCTCGATGGCACCGGCACGCCGCTGCGCGACGTGCTGCTGGAGATCTGGCAGGCCAATGCGAGCGGTCGCTACAACCATCCGGCCGATCACTCGGCGGGCGCGCTGGAGCCGGAGTTTCGCGGCTGGGGCCGGGCTGGTTCCGACTTCGAGAGCGGCCTCGTCACCTTCGAGACCATCAAGCCGGGCGCGATCACCGACAAGGCGGGCCGCAAATGCGCACCGCACATCAATGTCTGGGTCGTCGCGCGCGGCATCAATATCGGCCTCAACACGCGGCTCTACTTCTCGGACGAAGAGGCGGCCAACGCCGCCGATCCCGTGCTCAACCTGATCGAGCAGCCGATCCGTCGCAAGACGCTGATCGCAACGCGCAGCGAGCGCGCCGGCAAGGTCGTGTATTCCTTCACGATCAATTTGCAGGGGCCGGAGGAAACGGTGTTCTTCGACGTCTGAGGTGCCAGCGGCCGTCCCCGGTTCATTCCACCCGGTCGCTCCGATTGATGGATCCGCGCGCGAGGAATTGCGGTGGCTGCCACACCTCGCGCGATCCCGGCCGGTCGACCGGATCGCGCGCCACTTTCGGTTTCAAGTCTGCCAGGTCGATGAACAAGTCGGCCTGCCGGCGCAGGTCGTCGGCGACCATGGGCGGCTGAGTGGAGAGTGTGGAGACGACCGTCACGCGGACACCGCGGCGTTGCAAGGCTTCAACCAGCGACCGAAAGTCCCCATCGCCCGACAACAACACGATCTGATCGACGTGTTCGGCGAGCTCCATCGCACTCACGGCAAGGTCGACATCCATGCTGCCCCTCACCTTGCGGCGGCCGGTGGTGGCGTCGACGAACTCCTTGGTGAGCTTGGTGACGACGGTGTATCCGTTGTAGTCGAGCCAATCGATCAGCGGGCGGATTGACGAAAACTCCTGATCCTCGATGACGGTCGTGTAGTAAAAGGCGCGCAGCAGCGTACCCCGGCCCTGAAACTCGCTGAGCAACCGCCTGTAATCGATGTCGAAGCCGAGCGCCTTGGAGGTGGCATAGAGATTGGAGCCATCGATAAAGAGCGCGATCTTCCCAAACGAAGACATTATGCACAAATCCCGAGTTCAACACGAAAGCTGACGGATCCAGCCGAAATGGCGCGATGTATCGGCCGGAAAATACTGAAGGCGCCGATGGCTTGCTGAAAAGGCGGCGCAGACGACCGGACAGGGGCGGCCGCCTTGCGCCGAGGTTAGGGAGGTTCCATGCCACCAGCGCCAGGGCGCTGAATGCAGTCACGCTAAGGCGCGCGCATTCGCCGCTCAATTGTACGGAGGTAAAGGGCCTCTATCCAAAGGATAGCACCCCTTATACGAAGGTAAGTGGGGCGCGCCGGCAACCAACGCGACTGCGGCGTGGCCTCCGATCATCAGCGCGCGTGGTCTTTCGTCCGGTGGTTCAGCCTTCGCGGTCATGCAGCTGCGCGCGAAACGCGCGCGGCGATAGTCCCGTGGCGGCGGCATAGACCCGGCTGAAATAGGCGGGGTCCTCGAAGCCGAGGGCGTAGGCGATCGTCGAGACCGGCAGGTTGGTGTAGACGAGGTTGCGCCGCGCCTCGCGGATCAGCCGGTTGAGGATCAAATGCGAGGCGGTGTCGCCGGTCGCCGCCCGCGTGATCCGGTTGAGATGGGTCGGCGTGATCGACAGCGCGCCTGCGTAGTCCGCAACGCTCCAGCGCTCGAGATGGTGCTGCTCGAGCAGCGCCTCGAAGCGCCGGAATAGTCCGCTTTCCGCCGTGCCGTTGCCGCCGCTCTCTCCCGCAAGCGCGCGGGCCACAAGCCCGATCATGGCCGACGACAAGGCGCGGAGCACGTGCGCGCGGCCGAAATCGCGGGCGGCGTGCTCGGCGAAGATCTGCTTCATGGTGGCGCGGATCTGCGGCGTGCCGCGCACCACGGCCGATCGCGACAGCGGGCCGCGCAGACCCTCGGCGGCGAGCAGCGCCTCATCCAGAATCTCCGCCGCGATGGTCAGCACCCAGCCCTGGGTATCAGGCACGAAGCGGAAGCCGTGGACGTGGCCGACAGGTACGTTGACGATCTGCATCGGCCTCAAGGGCACCACGCGTCCGTCGAGCGTCGCCTCGCCGCCGCCGCGCTCGATCAGCAGCACCTGGTGCAGCCGGGCATGGCGATGCACGGCCAGCGTCCAGTCGTGCAGCACCGAGCGCGACGCGATCGTCTCGCAATGCACGACGTCGGGCAGATCGCCGGACTCGCCGAACAGATTGTAGACCCGGATCGCGGGGCCAGGGGCTGAGCTTCTCATGTTCGAATAGTACAAGACAATGGCAAAACCCTCCATCGGTTCGCAGCGCTGAATCTGCAAAAAAGTGCCGACGGGAGGATGCAAAAATGAAAGTTCAGGTCTGTATCATCGGCGGTGGGCCGTCCGGGTTGTTGCTGTCGCAGCTTCTGCACCTGAAGGGCATGGACACGATCGTGCTGGAGAAATACAGCCGCGATCACGTGCTCGCCCGCATCCGTGCCGGCGTGCTCGAGCACGGCTTTGCCAAGCTGATGCGCGAGGCCCAGTGCGGCGAGCGGATGGACCGGGAGGGGGAGATTCACCGCGGGTTCGAGATTGCCCATGACGGCGTGCTCTCCAAGATCGACCTGCACAAGCATTCCGGCGGCAATTCGGTGCTGGTCTACGGCCAGACCGAGTTGACGCGCGACCTCTACGAGGCGCGCGACCGGCTCGGCGGCAAGGTCGTGCACAATGCCGAGGACGTGACGCCGCACGATCTGACGTCGGACCGGCCCTACGTGACCTATCGCTCGAACGGTGAAACGATCCGCATCGATTGCGACTACATCGTCGGCGCTGATGGTTTCCACGGCGTCAGCCGCAGGTCGATCCCGAAGGACGTTCTGCGTGAATATGAGAAGGTCTATCCGTTCGGCTGGTTGGGGGTGCTGTCGCGCACGAAACCGGTGTCGCCCGAGCTGATCTATGTGAAGCACGAGCGCGGCTTTGCGCTCTGCTCCCTGCGCTCGCAGGTGCTCAGCCGCTACTACATCCAGGTGCCTTTGACCGACAAGGTGGAGGACTGGAGCGACGATGCGTTCTGGGCCGAGCTGAAGCGCCGCCTGCCGGAGCAGGTCGCCGGCCGCCTGATCACGGGGCCGTCGATCGAGAAGAGCATCGCGCCGTTGCGCAGCTTCGTCGCCGAGCCGATGAGCTATGGCCGGCTGTTCCTCGCCGGCGATGCGGCCCACATCGTGCCGCCAACCGGCGCACGCGGACTGAACAGCGCCGCTTCCGACATCTACTATCTCTACCACGCCTTGCTCGCGCATTATCAGAGCGGCGACGATTCCGGTCTCAAAGGCTATTCCGCCAAGGCGCTCGCGCGTATCTGGAAGGCACAACGCTTCTCTTGGTGGATGACGATGCTGCTGCACCGTTTTCCCGACCGGCTCGAATATGAGGATCGGCTGCAGCAAACGGAGCTGGACTATCTGCTCTCGTCCGAAACGGCGCAGCGCCTGCTCGCGGAGAACTACGTGGGGCTGCCGTTTTAGAGGCGACGATCTCTCTTTCACCCCCCCGGGGAAGGTAAGGGCCGCTACTTCCCTTCCAGCGTGTTGACTGGTGTCCAGTCCGGCGGTGGTGGATCTGAGATGAGCGCTCGCGCGCGTTCGGCAAACAGCGCCGACGCTGGATCGATCTTCGCGACCTGATCGAACGCGTCGGCGGCCTTCGCGAACTCCCGTGTGCGCCAGCATACCAGCCCCTCCGCATACGCCGCGGCCACCCTCGTCTGCTCGTCGCTCTCGGCGTCCTTCTCCGCCAGCGGCTCGAACACCCTGATGGCCTCGCCGCGCCCCATCACCCTGATCGCATCGAGTTCGCGCCAGGCGAAGGTGTTGCCGGTCTGCGCCATCGTGGTTTCCGACGCCATGATCGCGGTGCCGTAATATTTGTTGGCGCCCTCGAGCCGCGAGGCGACGTTCACGGTGTCGCTCATCACGGTGTAATTGAAGCGGCGCCGCGAGCCGATATTGCCGACCACGGCTTCGCCGCTGTTGAGTCCGATGCGATGCGACAGGCCGTGACCGGCGAAGGCCGGATGGCCGGCATTGAGCTCCGCCAGCTTCTCGTGGCACTTCAGCGCGGCACGAACCGCGTTGCGCGCGTGCGCGGGATCGTCGGCCGGCGCGCCGAACATGGCGACGATGGAATCGCCGATATATTTGTCGACGTAGCCGCCATGGCTTTCGATGATGTCGGTCATGGCGGAGAGATATTCGTTCATCAGCGTGACCAGCTCCACCGGCGTGATGGTCTCCGCGATCGAGGAGAAGCCGCTGAGATCGGAGAAGAACATGGTGACGTTGCGCATCTCGCCGCCGAGCGCCGGCATCTTGCCGGACGCCACCATGGTATCGATGACCTCGGGCGCGAGATAATAGGCGAAGCTCTTGCGGAGGAAGCGCTCGTCGCGATCGGCCAGCACGAATCGGTAGCCGATCATCATCGCCAGCGCGGCGAGGCTCGCCAGGGCCGGTTCAACAAGAGGCAGCGCCAGCGCATGCACGAACGCAGCGACGGCGAGGGCTGCGTAAACGGCGACGACGGCGAGCCAGGCGGTCACCGCGCCGACGGGTGCGAGCATGCAGGCCGCGCAGGCGATGATCGCCGCGAGCGCAATCGTGAGAACGGTCCGCGCGGCAAAGCCGAGCTCGGTCACCGCGTCTTGCTCGATCAGATTTCGGATCGCAGTGGCATGCACGAACACACCTGCGATGTCGCTACGGGCCTTCTGCGCGGTGCCGGCGCGAGCGGGCAGGGCGCATCGTGGCGCGGGCGAGCCGTCATAGCCGCCCGACAATCGCATCGAGGTCAGCTTGCGGTCCTCGAAGTTGAGGATGGTGCCGAGCAATACGACCTTGCCGTCGAAGCCGCGGCGGAAGAAATCGCGGTCGCCCTTCTCGGCGCAGGCGCGCAGGTCGGCGAAAGAATAGGTCGGGACGTCGCGGCCCAGGCCACGAAAGTTGAGCGTCAGCGTATTGGGCTCTCCGCGCTCGGAATCGCGTAGCCGGACAGCTCCATCACGCCGGATGGCCCGATCTCGGGTTTGGCGCCGAGTGCCCGCGCGGCGAGTTCGACCGCCATCGCGGGCACCGGCTTGTCACCGATGGAGAAGGTGAGCGGCATCCGTCGGATCACGTCGTCGGGGTCGGTATGGACGTTGAGAGCGCGGATATTGTTCTTCACCGCCAGCTGCTGCGCGCGGTAGGGCCTCTCCGGATGGTCGTTGCTCAGGATTTCGCCGAGCACCAGCTTGCCGGTGTCGGAGATCTGCCGCAGGGCTATCAGATAGTCCCGGTCAAAGCCCTTCATGCGCGTGCCGAGCGGCGCGTCGCCGAAGGAAATCTCGGATTGCTCGATCGAGCTCGGAAAGATGACGTCGAAGCCGATCACCTTGGCGCCGCCCTCGGCGATGCTCCCGAGCACCCGGCCGATCTCGCGCGTCCAGGTCTGGGTCGGTGATCCCTTGAAGGGCGGGGTGTCGTAGGTCTCTCCGTCGATCGCCACCACGACGACGGGCGACGTGGCGGGATCACGGCGATCGCCAATGACCTTGCCGCGCAGCGCCGTGAGGATGTCGAGGGAGAGACCTTGCAGCGTCTGAAGCGGCGGTGACGTGAAGATCGCGCCCGCAAGGAGCGCAATCAGGATCGTCGCAACGATGTCCCGCCTGCCGATCCGCCGCATCGCGCCTTCGCGGAGCCGCCTATTCGAGCCGCAGCAGGCGGCCGACGATCGGCGTCGGCGATGACGTCGCGCTGGCGTCGATCTGGAAGGCGTAGCGCTTGGCGCCGAGAATGGCGAGATAGCTGCCGCCGGGCGTCAGCGACTTCCCGGCTTTGGCGAAGTCATAGAACTTGCCGCCGACCATGGTCTCGTTTCTGAGTGGCACGGTGATCGTGGGCTCCTTGCCGTCGGTGCGCTCGATCACCAGCGTGCTCCCGCTCCTGGCCTGCACCAGCGGAGCGACCCCGTAGAGCGTCGGCAGCTTGGACGGGGCGCTCTTCGCGTCCGACCGCACGGTGCGGAAGGTCGTTGCGGCGCTCTGGTTCGCCTGGCGCTCCGACAGTTTTGCCGCATTGGTATCGCAGGGCACCTTCTCCCGCTTGACCTCGCCCAGCTGCACGGTGCTCTGCTCGGTGCCGACCAGAACGACGCCTTCGCTGATCGTCTCGCGCTCGCAGGATTTGAGGTAGCTGAGCGTGATGCTGGCCTTGGGCCCGAGCTTGATGATCTTGCCCGGCGCCACATAGTCCATGAACGCGATACCGTCGACCTTGCCCTGGACGTCCTCGACGATCGCGGCAGGAGTCTGCGCTATAGCGGGGGCCGCAAGGAAGAACGCGCCGACACAGGCGCCAATCAGGCTTTTCATGGGAATTCTCATCCAATTCGACGATGCTCTGCCGCCCCGTCCCGGTTCAATGCCTAGCAGCAGGGCGTCCGGGCAAGTGTGACCAGAATCACTCTTGGTTATTGGTGCCACTCTAGCAGGAACAGGTTCAAACCGGCGACCGGAGAAAAATGAAGCCGCGGCAAGATGTTGGCGGATTGCCAAGGCGGTCGGGACGGCCCCGGCCGAATGGCCCTGGATCGAACCGCTCTCCGCCGCATTCACTACGACGGAGCGAGAGGGGCGTCGGTCCTCTGAAAAGGAGTCGTCCGCCGACCGGCGGCGATCTCGACCACCTCGTCCCAGCGCGACAGGAAGGCCTCGACGCAGGTCGGATCGAACTGCCGGCCCGCGTTCTCGACCAGGTAATTGCGCGCCGCCTCGAGCGGCATCGGCTCCTTATACGGCCGCCGCGTCGTCAGGGCATCGAAGACATCGGCGACTGCGACCACGCGTGCGGCGATTGGAATTTCATCCGCCTTGAGGCCGTTCGGATAGCCTGCGCCGTCCCAGCGCTCGTGATGTCCTGCGGCAATTTGCGCACCGAGCCGGATCAGCTCGCAGCTGGAATCGGCCAGGATCCGCTCGCCGATCGTCGCATGCGTCCGGATCACCGCCATCTCCTCGTCGGTGAGCTTGCCCGGCTTAAGCAGAATGTTGTCGGGAATGGCGACCTTGCCGACGTCGTGCAGGGGGGCGGCCAGATAGATGTCGCGGCAGAGCCGGGCCGGCAGCGCGAGCTGGTCGGCGATGATACGGCTGTATTTGGCGACCCGCAGCGTGTGCTCGCCGGTGTCGTTGTCGCGGTATTCGACCGCGAGCGCGAGCCGCAGGATGATCTCCTCCTCGCGCTCGCCGAGCTTTCGTGTCGCTGCTGCGACGTCGCTGGCCAGATGCGCGGCGCGGTCGTTGAGCTTGCGCACGGCTGCACCAAGCTGAACTAAATTCCGCAGGCGCACCGTCATCTCGAGGCTTTGTGGCTGCTTGGGTAGAAAATCGGTTGCACCGGCCTGCAGCGCTTTCATCTTGACGTCATCGGTCTGACGCGAGGTGATCATCGCGATCGGGATGTCGGTGCAGCCGGGAAGCCCGCGAAAGGCGCGGATGAAGCCGATGCCGTCCATATGCGGCATCTCGTAGTCGACCAGCACCAGATCGAAGGCGCGCTCCTGCGCGCAGGCCAGCGCCTCCACGGGATCGAGGAAGGTGGTGGCCTCGACCAGACCTTCAGCCTCGATGTGACGTTTCAGGAAGTTGAGGACGGAGCGGCTGTCATCAACCAGGAGCGCTTGGGTCAGCATTGGTGGCCGGGGCTCTCTTCACTGGCAAAGACACGAACCCCAGCCATAGCCCAAGCGAATTTAACGCGAAGCAAACGGCCGCACGGATGTGCACGTCTCGATGACATCTCAGCAGGTTGTGCACGCCTGCGTACAGTTGCGCGAATTCCGAACGAGTGTCACCCGTAGTTGTACGGATGCCCGTGTTAGGGGTTTGCTCACTCGATTCGCGTCAAACGAGTGTCGGAATTCTAGCAAAGGCGGGTGCAGCGATGGCGCTCAATCCCACGGAGCCGAAGTGGTCGTTGCGGTTGCCCGCCGATTGCAGCATCGCGGCCATTCGCAACGTCTATGAGCTCATTCGCGAGGCGTTCGGCCGCCAGGAGCGGCTCGAGATCGACTGTTCGAGCGTCGACAAGGCCGACGTGACTTCGATCCAGCTTCTGCTGTCGACCGCCAAGACGGGCGAGGCCCAAGGCCGCCCGGTGGTGCTCACATCATTCTCTCAGTCTCTGCGCAACACCCTTCGCCGCGCCGGCTTCGCCAGCGAGGCGATGATCGATCAGCACTTCCCGCAAAAGAAAGATGGCACCTGATGGCCACGATTCTTACCGTCGACGATTCCCCCAGCATCCGGCAGATGATCAAGGTCGTGCTCGAGCCGGCCGGTCACAACGTGATCGAGGCCGGCGATGGTGCGCAAGGACTCGCCAAGGCCCAGGCCGGCAAGCTCGACCTCGTCATCACCGACCTCAACATGCCCGTCATGAACGGGCTGGAGCTGATCCGCGCACTGCGCAAGCTCCCGAGCGCGGTCGGCATGCCCATCGTGTTCCTGACCACCGAATCCAACGAGACGGTGAAGCAGGAGGCCAAGAGCGCCGGCGCCACCGGCTGGATCACCAAGCCCTTCAAGCCTGAGCAGTTGCTCGCCGTGGTCGGCAAGTTGGTGCGCACATGAGCGCAATGGACCCGACCGAGGTCTTTCGTCAGGAAGCCAGTGAGCTCTTTGAAGTTCTCGAAGGGGCCTTGCTCGATCTCGGCCAGCGTCCCGACGACCGCGAACTGGTCGATTCCGCCTTCCGCGCCCTGCATACGATCAAGGGCTCGGGCGCCATGTTCGGCTTCGACAAGGTCGCCTCCTTCACCCACGAGTTCGAGACCGCCTTCGACCGTGTCCGCAAGGGCGAGATCAAGCCGACGCAGGAGCTGATCTCGGTCGCGCTCGCCGCCAAGGACTATATCCGTGCGTTGATCGAGGATCCGCAGTCGACCGACGACATTATCGGCGAAGCCATTCTCGATGATCTCAAGCGCTTCGTCTCGGCCGACAGGCCTGGCGCTCCGGTCGTCGAGATCGCCGAGGCGCCGCCGCTGGCGCCTGGCGGGAGCAAGCAGGCCGGCTGGCACCTCTATCTGGAGTTCGAATCCCACATCCTGCGCAACGGCTCGAATCCGCTCGACCTGTTGGAAGATCTCTGCAAGCTCGGACCTTGCTTCGTCGTGCCTGTCACCGACGGCATCCCGTTCCTCGACGAGATGGAGCCGGAAGACTGCTATCTGAAGTGGGACGTCAAGCTGCACGCGGCCTGCGACAAGGACGCGATCGACGACGTCTTCATGTTCGTCCAGGACGAGTTGAAGCTCACCCTCTCGCCGCTCGAGCATGTCGAAGCGCCCGCGCCTGCACCGCTCTTTCAGCTTATCGACGAGGAGCCGGCGCCCATGGCCGAGATGCCTGCGCCCCCGGTCGAGCTTCCCGCCGCGCCGGTCGCCGAGCAGCCCGTCGCCAAGACCGAGCCCAAATCTGAACCGAGGCCGGAGCCGAAGCCCGAAGCCAAGCGCGAAGAGCGCGGCATTGCCACCGTCCGCGTCCAGGCCGAACGCCTCGACGAACTGATGGACCGCGTCGGCGAGCTCGTCATCGCCCAGGCGCGGCTGACCCAGCTCGCATCGTCCGGCTCCGACCTCTCGATCAAGATGATCGCCGAGGAGATCGAGCGCCTCGCTTCCTCCTTGCGCGACACCACCATGGGTGCCCGCATGGTGCCGATCGGCTCCTTGTTCGGCCGCTTCCGCCGCCTCGTGCACGATCTGTCGCGGGATCTGTCCAAGCCGGTCGAATTCGTCACCACAGGCGAGGATACCGAGCTCGACAAGACCATGATCGAGTGCCTGGCCGACCCGCTGGTGCACCTGATCCGCAATGCCATCGACCACGGCATCGAAGACACCGCCACGCGCGCTGCCAATGGCAAGACCGAGCAGGGCCGGATCGAGCTCGCCGCCGTCCACTCCGGCGCGCAGGTGCTGGTCACCGTGAAGGACAATGGCGGCGGCCTCAACACCGCGCGCATCCGCGCGAAGGCGGAGGAGCAGGGGCTGATCGCGGCCGGCGCCGTGCTGACCGATCACGAGATCCACCAGTTCCTGTTCCACCCGGGCTTCTCGACCGCCCAGACCATCTCGGCGCTGTCGGGCCGCGGCGTCGGCATGGACGTGGTCAAGCGCACCATCGAGAACATGCGCGGCACGATCGATTTGTCGACCAGGCCGGGACAAGGCACCACCGTGACGCTGCGCCTGCCTTTGACGCTCGCGATCATCGAGGGCCTCCTGATCCGCGTCGGCGAGGGCCGCTACATCATTCCGCTGTCGGCGGTGGAGGAGTGCGTCGAGCTGACGGCCGAGGACGAGCGTTCGCGCGGCCGCAACTTCCTCAATGTGCGCGGCAACCTCGTCCCGTTCTTGCGGCTGCGCGAGATCATGTCTTCGTCGGGTTCGCCCGACAAGCACCAGAAGACGATCATCATCTCTCCACGGGCGAGACCCGCGTCGGCCTCGTCGCCGACCAGATCATCGGCAACCACCAGACCGTGATCAAGTCGCTCTCCAAGCTGCACTCCGACGTCACGATCTTCTCCGGCGCGACGATCCTCGGTGACGGCACGGCGGCTCTGATCCTCGACGTCGCGCAGCTGGTCTCGCTGGCGCAGTCGAAGGTCGAGAAGCAGCATATCAGCGAGGCGGCGTGATGAACGGGAATTTGGCGGGCGAGCATCAGTCCGGCGCAATGCAGGTCGTGATGATCGGCCTCGGCGAGGAGAAGTTTGCGCTCGACGCGGGTCTCGTGCGCGAGATCATCGATCCCGTTCCCGTGACCAAAGTTGCGGGTGCGCGCGCCTTCGTTCCCAGCGTGATCAACGTGCGCGGCAACGTCATTCCGCTCGCGGACCTGCGCATCCGCTTCGGCATGCCGCAGCTCGACAACTCGGCCGACACGCGCATCGTGGTCATCGAGCTCGAGCTCGACGGCGAGCCCGTCCTGGTCGGCCTCACTGCCGACAAGGTCTACGAAGTCACGGAAATCGCGCAGACCGACGTGCAGCAGACGCCACGTGTCGGCATGCACTGGAAGCCGGAGTTCATTCGCTTCATCGCGAAGTGGCGTGAAGAGTTCGTCATCGTTCCCAACATGGAACGCATTCTGAATTGAAATGAGGTCTCGGGGGCGAGATCTGTAGGGGCTGGAAATGAGATTTACCGTCAAGGCAAAGCTTGCCACCGCGTTTGGCTTGGTCATCGTCCTGTCCGGGCTCGCGGGCGGCGTGGCCTACATGAAGCTCGGCGACATGATGGCCACTGCCGACAGCATGGTCCTGCGTGCAAACCGCATGGAGAAGGCGACGCAGATCGAAAAGGATATTCTGCTTCAGCTGCGCGCCGAAAAGAACGCAGTTCTTGGAACGGAAGCTCAAGCCGAGCAGTTTGCCGCTGAGGCCGCGAGGCTTCGCGAGCAAGCGACGAAGACCAGGGATGAGGTCTACACGCTGGCGAGCGAGGGGGGCCGGAAGCTGCTCGACAGCTTTGCAGCCACCTACGCGAAGATGAATACGTACCAGGAAGAGACGTTTCGGCTTGCGAAGACTGACAAGCCCAAGGCCATGGAGCGCTCGATGGGTGACGGCCGCAAGGTCGTCGCGGACGCGATGGAAGCCATGGGCGCCTACGTCGTCAATACGAAGAAGCAGATGGCCGAGCAGGCGGTCCAGTCCAAAGCAGAGGGGCACCAGGCCCAATTCCTGCTGATGACGTTGATCGGCATCTCGCTGGCGGTTGCGATCGGGGCCGCGCTCTGGATCTCCATCTCGATCAGCCGTTCGCTCGGAAGGGCTGTTGGCCTTGCGGGCGCGGTCGCTGAGGGCGATCTCAGCCGGACCATCCCCTCGGCGAGCAACGATGAGATCGGAGATCTCGTCAGGTCGCTGAACGTGATGGTCGAGAAGCTTCGGCAGATCGTCACCGAGGCGATCACGGCGGCGCAGAACGTCTCGGCCGGCAGCCAGGAGCTGTCCGCCAGCGCCGAGCAGCTCTCGCAGGGCGCGACCGAGCAGGCTTCGTCGGCCGAGGAAGCCTCCTCCTCGATGGAGGAGATGGCCTCCAACGTGAAGCAGAACGCCGACAACGCCAACCAGACCGAGAAGATTGCGGCGCAATCGGCCAAGGACGCCGAGGCCAGCGGTGTCGCCGTCGGTCGTGCCGTCGAGGCGATGCAGACCATCGCCGAGAAGATCACGATCGTGCAGGAGATCGCGCGCCAGACCGACCTGCTCGCGCTCAACGCCGCAGTGGAAGCGGCGCGCGCAGGCGAGCACGGCAAGGGCTTTGCGGTGGTCGCCTCCGAGGTGCGCAAGCTCGCCGAGCGCAGCCAGGCGGCCGCGGCGGACATCGGCACGCTCTCGACCGAGAGCGTCAAGGTCGCGCAAGAGGCGGGCCAGATGCTATCCAAGCTCGTGCCCGACATCAAGAAGACCGCGGAGCTGGTGCAGGAGATCACCGCGGCCTGCCGCGAGCAGGACGTCGGTTCGGCGCAGATCAACCAGGCGATCCAGCAGCTCGACAAGGTCGGCCAGCAGAACGCCAGCGCGTCCGAGCAGGTGTCCTCGACCTCGGAGGAACTCGCTTCGCAGGCCGAGCAGCTCCAGTCCACCATCTCGTTCTTCCGGATCGAGCACGCGACACGCAAGGAGAATGCCGCGGCCGAGCCGATCGACCGCGCCGTCGGTCAGCTCCGGGCCAAGGCTGCGCACATGGCGGCTGTGGATCGCGACACCAAGAAGCCGGCCCCCGTTCGCAAGCCGGCGCGCGCGATGAAAGTCGCCGGTGGTGGTGGCTTCGCCTTCGACATGCATGACGGCGAAGACGACCGCGACGCCGAGTTCCAGCGTTGATCAGCCGGTCCGGCCGTTGTGCCGGGCCGCATTCATTTGCCAACCTCCGGATTCTTGGACTGCATCATGGCCGCAACCTCGCAATATCTGACGCTCGGGCTCGCCGGCGAGACGTTCGGCATCAGCATCCGCAATGTCCGTGAGATCCTCGACATGCGGCCGATCTCGCGGCTTCCGCACGCCCCGAACTTCCTGCTCGGCATGATCGACGTGCGCGGCAGCGGCTATCCGATCGTCGACCTCCGGACCAAGCTCGGCCTGCCGAGCGTGCCGTCCACCGAAGCCACCCGCATCATCATCCTAGACGTGCCGATGAAGGACCGCCTGGTCGGCGTCGGCTTCGTCGCCGACTGCGTGTTCGAGGTCACCGACATCGACGAGCAGGCGATCGAGCCCATCCCCGAGGTCGGCGGGAAATGGCAATCCGACTATGCCGTCGGCATCGGTCGCAAGGGCGAGAAGTTCGTCGTGATCTTCGACCTCGCCAAGCTGATGGCGAACGACAAGATCCCGGAAGGGCGCGATGCCGGCGCGGACGCACCTCGCGCCGCCTGAGTTGCAAGAGTCAAGCGTGATCACGCGTAAACACCCCAATTCGAACCAACGAGACTGACATGAGATTCACCGTCAAAGCCAAGCTTGCCGGCGCCTTCGGCGTCGTCATCCTGCTGTCCATGATCGCCGGCGGCGTCGCGTATCTGAAGTTGAACGACATGGTCGCGACGGCCGAGCACCTGTCTGCCCGTGCCGGCCGGCTGGCAAAGGTTGGCGAACTTCAGGAGGCCGTCCTGCTTCAGGTGCGGGCCGAGAAGAACACTATCCTCGCGGCGGAAGCCGACCAGGACAAGTTCATCGGCCAGATCGCCCAACTGCGCGAACGCGCGATGAAGGTGAAGGACGAGGTCTATTCCAGCGCAAGCGAGACCGGCAGGAAATTGATCGATACTTTTGCCGTTGCCTACGCGAACTCCAACGCGGTACAGGATCAGACGCTTGCGCTCGCCAAACAGGACAAGGCCAGGGCGACCGAGCGGTCGATGACCGAGGGCCTGAAGGCCTCCACGCCGGCACTCACGGCGGCGAGCGACTACATCAATTATGTGAAGAAGCAGATGGCCGCGGAGAGCGAGCAGGCCAAAGTCGACGGAAGCCACGCCACCCTGATTCTCGTTTCCCTGATCCTCGCCTCGCTCGTCATCGCCATCGCTGCCGCGACCTGGATGGCTCTGAATATCAGCCGTTCGCTTTCCAGCGCGGTCGGCCTTGCCGATGCGGTGGCGATCGGCGATCTCAGCCAAAAGATCGATTCATCCAGCAATGATGAGATCGGCGACCTCATCAAGTCGCTGAATGCGATGACCGTCAATCTCAATCAGACCGCCGCGGTTGCCAACGAGATCGCGCAGGGCAACCTCATGGTCGAAGCCAAGCCGCTGTCGGACAAGGATACGCTGGGCCTGGCACTCGAACGCATGGTGGAGAAGCTTCGGCAGATCGTCGCAGAAGCCCTCACCGCCGCGCAGAACGTCTCGGCCGGCAGCCAGGAGCTCTCCGCGAGCGCCGAGCAGCTGTCGCAGGGCGCGACCGAGCAGGCCTCCTCCGCCGAGGAAGCCTCCTCCTCGATGGAGGAGATGGCCTCCAACGTGAAGCAGAACGCGGACAACGCCAACCAGACCGAGAAGATCGCTGCGCAGTCGGCCAAGGATGCGGAAGCTTCGGGCGCAGCCGTCGGCCGTGCCGTCAGCGCGATGCAGACCATCGCCGAGAAGATCACGATCGTGCAGGAGATCGCGCGCCAGACCGATCTGCTCGCGCTCAACGCCGCAGTGGAAGCCGCGCGCGCCGGCGAGCACGGCAAGGGCTTTGCGGTGGTCGCCTCCGAGGTGCGCAAGCTCGCCGAACGCAGCCAGGCGGCCGCGGCCGAGATCGGCACGCTCTCGACCGACACCGTCAAGGTGGCGCAGGAGGCCGGCGCCATGCTGTCCAAGCTCGTTCCCGACATCAAGAAGACCGCTGAGCTCGTCGAGGAGATCACCGCGGCCTGCCGCGAGCAGGACGTCGGTTCGGCGCAGATCAACCAGGCGATCCAGCAGCTCGACAAGGTCGGCCAGCAGAACGCCAGCGCCTCCGAGCAGGTGTCCTCGACCTCGGAGGAGCTCGCCTCGCAGGCCGAACAGCTCCAGTCGACCATCGCCTACTTCCGCATCGAGCAGGGTGGAAAGAGCCACGCCGCCGCGCCGATCGACCGGGCGGTGAATCAGCTGCGCGCCAAGGCGGCCACCATGGCGGCGGTCGAGCGTCCGGCCAAGAAGCCGCTGGCCAAGCCGGCGCGTGCCGTGAAGGCTGCCGGTGGCGGCGGTTTCGCCTTCGACATGAACGACGGCGAGGACGATCGGGACGCCGATTTCCAGCGCTAGGATTCTGACGCGTCGGCCCGCCATTGGCGGGCCGGTCCGTCTTCGGCAATTTTAGCTAAAGTGTAGGATTCCAGATGCTCCGTATGGCCCGTTATGCAATGCAGGTGGCCGTCCCGGGTCGGGGCAAGCAGCCATGATGCCTGCCATGCAGGACACGGCCGTGCATCTTTCGGACCGCCATTTCCGCACCATCGCCGAATTGATCGAGGGCCAGGTCGGTATCAAGCTGCCGCAGGGCAAGCGGCTGATGCTGGAGGGACGGCTGCACAAGCGCGTGCGCGCGCTGAACTTCTCCGACCTCAACGAATACGTCGAGAACCTGTTCGAGGCGGACCATTTCGACATCGAGCTCACTCATCTCATCGATGTGGTGACGACCAACAAGACCGACTTTTTCCGCGAGCCGCAGCACTTCACTTTCTTGCGCGAAGTCGCGGTTCCCGCCCTGCTCAAAGCGCATGGACGGAGAAACGCGAATCTGAAGATCTGGAGCTCGGCGAGCTCGACCGGCATGGAAGCCTACACGACCGCGATGGTGCTGGACGACATGACGCGGAGCGGCTCGCGCTTCCAGTACCGCATCCTCGGGACCGACATCTCGACCGCGGTGCTGCGCCTCGCCAGGACGGCGATCTACAACCGCGACGTGCTCGCGCCCGTGCCGGAGCAGTTCGTGAAACGATATTTTTCGTCGTCCCGGGACAGGTCGCGCGGCGAAGTGCGGATCGTACCTGAGCTGCGGCGCATGACGCACTTCATGAGGATGAACCTCATGGACAAGTCCTATCCCGTCGATCGCGACGTCGATATCATCTTCTGCCGCAACGTCCTGATCTATTTCGAGCGCGAGACCCAGCGCAAGGTGGTGGAGCAATTGTGCAGCCATCTGCGCCCGGGCGGCTATCTGCTGGTCGGGCATTCGGAATCGATGATTCACAGTGCAGTGCCAGGGCTGAAGCAGGTTCAGCCAACCATCTTCCAGGTCTAGCCGGAGCGCAACCAGAATGCCGAGGGAGAAAGTTCGCGTGCTGATCGTGGACGATTCGGCGTCGGTGCGCCAAATCCTGCTGACGATCCTGAGTGAAGATCCCGAGATCGAGGTGATGGCGACCGCGTCCGATCCGTTCGTGGCGGCCAAGCGGCTCGAGAAGGAGCTGCCTGACGTCATCATCCTCGACCTCGAAATGCCGCGCATGGACGGCATGACCTTCCTGCGCAAGATCATGGCGCAACGTCCGATACCGGTGATCATCTGCTCCTCGCTGACCGAAGAGGGTTCGAACGTGATGTTCGAGGCGTTCGAGGCGGGTGCAGTCGACATCGTGCCGAAGCCGAAGATCGACACACGGCAGGCGCTGCTCGAATGCTCCACGCGGCTGCGTGAGGCCGTGAGGTCGGCCGCCCGCGCCCGGGTGCGCCCGCGCGCGGAGCGTCGCGCAATCGAGAAGAAGCTGACCGCCGATGCCATCATCCCGCCGCCGGTGCAGGGCAAGGTCCGGCCGACCACGGAACGCATCGTGTGCATCGGTGCCTCGACGGGCGGCACCGAAGCGCTCAATGACGTCCTCGAGGTGCTGCCGCTGCACTGTCCGCCCATCGTCATCGTCCAGCACATGCCGGCAGGCTTCACCGCGGCCTTTGCCAGGCGTCTCGACGGCGTCTGCCAGATCCGGGTCAAGGAGGCCGAGGACGGCGAACCGGTGCTGCCGGGTTGCGCCTATATCGCGCCGGGAGCCCGCCACATGCTGCTCCAGCGCATCGGCCTGCGCTACCAGATCGCGATCAAGGATGGGCCGCCGGTGTCCCGGCATCGCCCATCCGTCGACGTGTTGTTCCGTTCGGCGGCCCAACATGCCGGCGCCAACGCGCTCGGCGTGATCATGACCGGCATGGGCGACGACGGCGCGCGCGGAATGCTGGAGATGCGCAAGCTCGGCGCCTCGACGCGGGCTCAGGATGAAGAGAGTTGCGTGGTGTTCGGCATGCCCAAGGAAGCCATCGCCCATGGCGGCGTCGAGAAGGTCGTATCGCTGAACCATATCCCGCGCGAAATCATGCTCTGGTATCAGACCGGGCACGTTGCGGTGGCAGGTTGAGCGCAATGTCCGTCATTCCCGCCGACACGCTTACCGAGGCGATCGCCGCGATCGAAGATGTCTCCTCGCGTATCGAGGACGTGTTCGCGCGCGTCGGTCACGAGCTCGGACGCGGACATCTCATCTTCAAGGAGCTGAACCAGGGCCTCGCAACGCTGTCCTCGGAGCTCTCCGGTGCCGAGATCGAAGGCGCCGCGACCGCGCTACAGGAGATCGCAGCGCGGCTCAGCGACCTGGCGCAGGCGCTGCCGGCCGAGAGCGCCCTGCTCGAGACGATCGGCAAGAGCACGGCGGAGGCGTCTGCCTTGCTCAAGCCGTTGTTCAAGCACATCCAGATGATCACCATCATCGCCCGCAGCGCGCGGATCGAGGCAGCCGCGCTCGACGGCGATCGCGAGGGCTTTCTCGCCTTCACGCAGGAAGCCTATGATCTCGGCAAGGCTGTGCAGGGCGCGATCGAGGGCTGTGCGCGGGATCAGCAGCGCCTCTCGGAGGCGGTCGCCACCGCATTCGGCCGGCAGAAGGAGTTCGAGAGCCGCTACCGGAATCAACTGGCGGCGGAGAGCGTCGAACTCGGCTCCGCCTATTCCGGATTGCATGATCAGCGCCGCAACAGCAGCCATCTGGCCGACCGCGCAAGTTCCAGTACCAGGAAGATCGCCGAGGCGGTCGGCAGCGCGATCGTTTCCCTGCAGGCGGGCGACAGCACGCGTCAGCGTCTCGAGCACGTCTCCCACGGCCTCGGCCTTCTGTCTGGAGCCGCCCCGAGCCTCGTTCCCGAACCGATCGCGAGCGATGACGGCGCGCGTGCGATCTGCCAGTTGCAGGCGGCCCAGCTCAGGGATGCCCAGCGCGAGTTCGGCGGCGACATCGGCCAGATCGTTTGCGCGCTGACCGCCATCCTGCACGATGCGAGCAGCGTCGTCGGGCACGGCCGCACGTTGTTCGGCGGCGAGGATGGCGGCTCGTCGTCGTTCCTGACACGCATCAAGCAGACGCTGGCGCACGCATCGGCGCTGATCGCCACCTGCGAGGGTGCGGGCCGATCGGTCGACGAGGCGCTCGCGATCGTCGAGGATACGCTGACGAAATTTCGCCAGGCGATCGCCGGGCTGGCCGAGGCGACAATCGACATCACGCTGATCGGAATGAATGCGGGCCTCAAGGCCAGCCATCTCGGCAGCCGCGGCAGCGCTTTCGTCGTCATTGCCAACGAGCTCAAGGCAACGGCCGACCAGGTCTCGGTGGGAGCGGGGCGTTTGAGGCCCGTGCTCGACGGCATCGAGCGGTCGGCCGGCGAGCTGAAGGAGCTCCGCGTGCAGGGCGATCCCACGCAGCTCGCCAAGCTCGAACCGCAGATCCTCCAGGCGCTGCGCGAGGTCGAGGCCGGCAATGAACGGCTCGGCAAGCTGATGAGCCGGCTCGTCGATGAAGGTGCGGAATTCGAGGGCCTGATGAATTCGGCGCAAGGCCTGATGACCACGCTCGGCGAAGGCTCTGCGGCACTGCCCGCGGTTGCCGCGCGGCTCGAGACCGCGAGCGCGGCCGCGCAGCAGCCGCGGCCGCAAGCGCAGGACGAAGCCGTGCTCGACCAGCTCTTTGCGCGCTACACGATGGAACGCGAGCGGGACGTGCACCGGGAGTTCCTGCAAACGTTCGGGCTGGCGTCGATCGCCGCCGTGCGCCGGGTCGAGGCAGTCGAGACCGCGGACGACGGCATAGAATTGTTCTGATCTTGCCGCGAGCGCCGCCTCCTGCGCCGGCGGAAATTTGACGGATTGACTTTGCACGGCGTTAACCGTGGCGGAATGCTCACCGCGCCGGTCATTGTCGCGCCCTACGGTTCGTTGCAAATACGCGTGGAAATCACGACGGGTGTCTCCATGCTGAAAGAAGGCAAATACGCGGCGTGGTTCAGAACCGCGCAAGCGCAAGGCACCGGTATCGTGCATCTGGCCCAGGGGCGGATTTCCGGCAGCGACAGCTTCTTCACCTATGGCGGCTCCTATCAGTTCCATGACGACCAGCGTTTCACGGCCGTTCTAACCACGCGGCGACATGCCGACGGGCCGCCGACCGTGTTCGGGCTCGACGAGGTCGAGGTCGATCTCTCGGGCGTATATACCGGTGCGATGGCGACCTGTTCGGGAACGGCCCGGGAAGCGCCTGACGTGAAGTTCGAGGTGACGCTGATCTACAGCCAGGAAGACGCTCCGGCTGCCGACGCCCGCAGCGCGGTCGTGAAGCTCAAGGCCGACAAGCTGCCCAAAGGGCTCGACGGCCGTTCCCGCAGGCGGCATCCGTTCACGGCTGGCTCGCCCAAGTAAGAGCCAGATCGACGACGCTCCGCGTAGCTTCACGAGAAGCCTGCACCTGCCGCCCTGATTAGCATTGCATTGACATTGTTGTCTCGAAGTCACGCCGCGGCCGCGCTGAAGCAATGCCGCCTTTAGAAGCGAGAGCTAGTATTGTGGCCGGTCAAGCGTGGTGGAAGAACATGCCTCAAATCTGGATGACATACGACGAACTCGGTGCGCTTTGCGGCTGCGGCGCAATGGAGGCCCGGGACCGCGCCATCCATTTGTCGCTCGATCGTCGCAAGAGCCGCGATGGGATGACACGCGTCAAACTCGATCTGGCACTGACGGTCAAGTTCTTTGCATCCGTTCGCGAGACGGATTTCGATCTCGATTTCGCCATTGAAGCGCTGCAGAACACCCATCGGCAGATGGCCGAACTGCTGGCTCCCTCCGAGCCCCGCAACAGCCGTGGGGTGGCTTGAGCCGACCGCCTTAGGAAGGTGGTCTGGGCAAGAAAGCCAGGATCATCTGGGCGAGCATGACGCCCACGGTGCCTCCCGCCGCCTTCTGCAGCACGTCGAGGAAGCCCGGATCGCGGTCGGGTATGAACGACTGCATCAGCTCGAGCCCCATAGCGACCGCGATGACGAGAGAGCAGGCCAGACCGAACCGTCCGGGCAGCAGGAAGGAAAGCAGGAAGCCGAGCAGCCCATAGGCACTGAAGCGCTCGATCACGACGACCCAATAGGCCTCGTGATGCCCCATGAGTGCGGGTCTACCCGCCAGCCTCGCCAGGGTCGCATAGACGATCAGCGCAAGACAGATGCTCGCAGCTGCTATGATGTGGTTCCTGCGCATGACGCCAACATACAGGGTTGGTTCTTCGTCAGGTTCGAAAGCCGAAAGTATCGTTAAAGGCGTCTGCCGCCGTCGCCGCTCGCACATGCCTGCTTTCAAGGTGATACGTTCGGGCGGTTCGACGTTGCAGGCGCCGCGACGGACTGTGCGGAGTGAGGTGTGCGGCGTGAGCTGCCGCGCCGAAGTCAGGTCTTCTTGCCCGTCTTCGACTTCAACGAAAGGCCAAGCCGTAACGCCATGCGCTTGATCGCATCGGGCGAGCGCCCGAGAATTTTCGCCGCTTGCTCCAGCGAGGCTGAAGACTTCGCCAACTCCATGAGCCGGCGGTCTTCCTTGAACGACCAGGGCCTGCGCGCCATAACGAAACGATCCTCTCGTCGACACAACGACAAAGCCGCCAAGCGGACCCATATTCGCTCGACGGCTTTGCTTGGGCGGGGCCGGGCTTTGGGGGAGCCCGGTGCGAGAGATGGATAAGCGGTTCGTGAAAGTTCGCAACAAACAACGCGGATTAAGCTAACCTCTCAACCTTACCGAGAAGAAGTTGGTGCATGCCGCTCCGTATAAGCACGGATGTTTCGTCAATGTCGTCTGCGACCGCCAGCGGCCGCATTCGAAATGCGCCGAAGCCGTCTTCATCAATGCGAAGCGCAGACGTGCTCGTCCACCGTGCGCTTGCCGCTTTGTGGCTGCTTGCCGGATGAACACGGGATTCGGCCTCATTTTGACTATATCCTTGGCTGGTCTGGATCGCACAAAGCCGGCTGGGACGGGAGCAAGCTTTAAGCTTTGTTAACTATGTCTGACCGATGGTAAGCCGCCTGAATCTCGAATGTGGGATGGCCCAAATGTTTCAGCTGTTCCTG
The DNA here is from genome assembly GCF_041262065.1 of Bradyrhizobium sp. USDA 327. NCBI lineage: Bacteria > Pseudomonadati > Pseudomonadota > Alphaproteobacteria > Hyphomicrobiales > Nitrobacteraceae > Bradyrhizobium > Bradyrhizobium sp. USDA 327. The sequence goes on from NZ_JBGCCW010000001.1 coordinate 794,461, forward strand.
AGAGCGCGCGCGCACAATCTTCTCGGCTCCCGCCGCGAGGACAAGGGTTTCAAGGCCCGCTCCGTCGAGCGCGATGCGGAGACCGACCGCGTGCGGATCGGTGCCGTCCTGGCGGCGATCGAAACGGCATTGCAGGAGGCGGAGAGGGAGCAGGCCGGGCTCAACCGGCGCGTTGACGATGCCCTGGCGCGTGCATCCGTCACCTTCGGAAACGGGACTGACGAATATCTCGAGCGGGAGCCGCTCGACAATTATCATCAGGATCTCTTCGCGGCCGACATCTCGAACGGCCAGCGACGGCTCAAGGAATTGGCAAGCACCATTGCTCACTTGAAGTTCGTCAAGACCGCAATGCTCACGCGTTTTCCGGATTTCAAGCCGCCGCAGCTCGACAGCTAGCGCTCTGCAGCCATCCCTCGAGACGCGCGCATCAGGCGGGCTCCTCGGGAGGGACGGAGTGCGCGACAACAGCTTCAACGGCCACGGACGCCGAATAGCCTCGTCCTGAGGAGGCGCGTAAGCGCCGTCTCGAAGGAGGGGGCGTGCACTCAGGATGCCGCCAGGAGTCGTATGCGGCACCCAGCGCAGACCGCGTGACAATTCGGTATCGCTTTGCGGTTTGGTGCTGCGATCCTTTTTGCTATGGTTCCGGCAAGCATTGACGGATTTGAAGGAGAGCAGAGGTGCCGGTCAAAAATCTACAGACATTGATTGGATTGGCAGGTGTTTTGACTCTGGCTGCGCCGGCGACGGCTTCGGCCATCACCGCCGAAGTGGCGCGCGCATGCGATGCTGCGGTCGCCAGGGCCTTTCCACCCAGACAAATCGGCAATCCCGCGGCCGGCAGCGCCAAGGGAACGGGCAAGGATCAGCGCGATTACTTCCAGAAATGCGTCGCCAATAACGGCAAGGTCGACGACATGCCGGCGGATGCGCCAAAGGACAACAAGCCGGCCAAATAAGGAACAGAGGGGCGGCGAGAGCGTTTTCGAGCGAGGTGGATGCCGGCCCGCTTGAAGAAAACGTATCGAGACAGGAATCGATGGCTTCGGTTCTGAGACAATCAGAACCCATGCTGCTCCAAAGCGCGATGCGATCAGGATGAATCGTCATCGCGCTTTAGGTTGTTGTCTAAGCATGATCTTCTCGGAAAACCGCTGCGCACTTTTCCGGATCATGCTTTAGCGTCGTGGCGGCGGACAGGGAGAGTAGAACGCGCCGTTCGCCGCATTGATGCGTTCGACGCATTGATTGGGATCGGTGACCGTTCCGGCGACCGTGAAGTCGTAGCCCATCCCCTTGACCACGACGATGTAGCGGCCGGGAGCGAGCGTGAAGCCGTCCTGCTCCGGCTGGAGCAATAGCATCCGCGACTGCTGTTCGATCGGACCTACCTTGTAGGGGTAGGACATGCTGCGGATGACCCAGGAATCGCCGGCGTTGACCATGGCGGCTTTCCCGCTGGCATCGACGCCCAACGCCCGGGAAACTTTCGCGACGACCCGAACTTCGGTCCCGCTTGCGTCAACGCCCCCATCGGGCCTGAACACGATGAATTTGACATCGCCATCCGTCAGTGTGGTCACGCTCGGCGCGTTGATCGCTGCCGAGATCGCGACGCGCCGGTCCGGAATCTTTCCGGGCACCGGCTTGAGCTCATGGAGTTGGCCCTCGCTCAAGGCGTAGACGCCGAACGTCGTCGGCAAAGGCATCGAGGGTTGCGCAACTGGCGCCGGCTCCTTTGGGTTCTCCGGCATTCTTTCCACGGTCTCGCCCAGCGAGGGACTCGGAATGGTGGTCGGTTGAGGCTCCGAAGTCTTCGCGCGCTCGGACGGCGGCACCACCTGCGACAATGCGGTCAGTTGTGTCCTCAGCCGTGGCCAAGAGACGATCGCGGTCCCGGCTCCCGCAATGAGCAGGAGGATGGCGGTCAATCGAATGAGGGAATTGAAGGCCGCCCTCTGTTTGGGACGGTCGGGCGATCTCGGCGATGCGACAGAACGACGTGGCGTTTCCGCGGCCTTGGAAGGGGTCGGGGAAGCCAAAGCAGGCGACGTTGGAATGGGCGGGGGAGTAACCCGCGCGTGAGGAGGGGCATCGACTTGCGGAGAATTCGACGCGACGGTGGCACTCGCCTTTGCCGATGAGGAAGTTCCGCCTCGCTCAAAGGACCGTTCGACCTCCCGAATGGCGCGTTCGAGGACTTGCTGGAGCTCTCGTGCTTCCCACGCACTGGCGGGGGTGAATTGTTCCAGGAGCTTGACGCGGGCCAACTCGTAGACGACATCCCGCATCTGCCGCGGGTCGTCGGAGATCTCGCGGATCCGCCCCGACAGCAGGCGGACGAGTCCGGCCTTGATCTCTTGCGCCTTCGAGGCGTTGGCTGCTGTGTCGCCGGTCTCGGTCATCAAGGCCGATCAACTAGCCCGGATAATGCTGTTTCGCTAGGCTTTTCACCCCGGCTCCCCTCGGGCGGGTGGGCCGCTCTATGGCCGCCCCTGCAAAGGTCCTGCACGATCGTCTCGAGGCGCTTGCTTTTGGGCAGAAACCTGTGACATTTCGTCCGGCTCCTCATTCCGGTGTTTGACCATGCGCGGCGTTTTGACAGCAACCATGTTTTTGGCCTTCCTGGTTCAGTCTGCTTCTGCGCAAGGGACCAAGGATCAGGCCAACACCACCAGCTCCAGCATCATCACGACACCGACGAAAAAAGCGCAGACCACCCAAGCAGCGTCCCGGCCGACCGCTGTCCGGAACGTGACGGGGAGCCTTCCTGCCGGAAGGGCCGCCCAAGGCGTTTGGAGGGATGGCAAGCTGGTTGCCGTGCCCAGGTGAGGGCCCGCAACGAACCGTCAAGCAGCCGTGAAGGAACGGTGTCCGGCTCCCTGACGTTCTTGATCGGGAGATGTCGCATGAAACGATTAGTCTTGATCATACTCGCGTTTGCCGTGCCTGCCGGCGCTTGGGCCCAGGGCGTCAATGACCCCTCGACGCCCAATCGCAACGTGATCATCGTCAACCCCTCGCAGCCCTCGCCTCCCAACGCCACGCGGAATATTCCGAGCCGGATCGAGCCGCCGGTCACGAGCGGCGGACGCGCCCGGCCCTATCACGGGAACAGAACCCGGGGGAGCGGGTCGAGCCGCTATTAGCCGCCTGACGGGCTGTGAGACAGGCTATTGCGGGTTGACCTCGACCTCCAGGGTCGAGGTGCCGGGGTCGTGCCGGTTCTTGCCCGAGATCAGCAGCGTGAACTTGTCGGCACCGCGCGTCGTGCTTTCGGCCGAATAGCGGAAGCCGGACCCGACCACCGCCAATTGCCCTCGCGATGGTCCGCTCACGACCGAGACGTTGAAGATCTGCATGTACGACCAACGTAGCCCCTGGATGCAGTCGGCTCCGGGTTCGATCGACATCGTCCATCTCACCGTATCCTGCGATAAGGCGAACGGCGTCCGTTCCTTGATGCAGAGGGGGCTGGCCTGCGCCGCGGGGCCCGATATGACGGAAGCCGCAACGGCAACACCTGCCAGCAATACCGGACTTGCACGCATTCTCAGCAACTCCACAGGGCGAATGCCGAAAGTTAGCAGCAATGACCTAATGAAGTCTTAGAGCAGAGTTTGCCCTTGAGCCGATCACGTGACGCGGATCTCAGGTTCTTCGGTCATCCGGTCGACCTCTCCCCGGACCATGCCATTCTGCCCCTGTTTTGCCCGACGGGTCAATTCCATTTCGGAAAACTGTAACCCATTGATCCGACTGGCTCCGGCTACTGTGCATGGGGTTGTTTTTCGATTTTTTGCGGGAAGGCCCCAGGGAAGCTGGGCCGCGAACTGGCTTTCCTGCCATCGACAAAGGTGTAGGCTGAGGTGTGGAAGATGAGGACGTTGGCCAATGGCCGTCCTTGTCGATCTGTCAGGGAGTCACCAGCGTGCGAACGGGTCGACGTGGTCACTGTGAAATGCGGTTTGGGACGCTGTCTCGGACGGTCGCAACCGTTGCCGGTGTACTCGGCCTTGGTCTCGCCTGTCCGGCCTTGGGTCTCGCCCAGACCGAGCTGGCGCCCTCGCTCAACGACTATCTTCCATCCAGCGAGCCGGAAGTCACGCGCGACGAATGGCGCCAGCGGATCGAGGACGCACAGCGCCGCGCCAAGGACGTCTTGCGCGAGCGGCGGGAGCATCCCGAGCTCTCCAAGCCCATTCCGGTAGATCCGGACCTTGTCGCCACCGAGAGCCTGCTCAACGATGAAAGCCTGCAGCGAGGCGACATCGTCGCGACCAAGAAGGGCATGTTCGTCTACAAGGGGCGATCCGATCAGCCGCGCCGCGATGAGGACTTTGTGCCGGTCAATCCGAAATCGGTACGCTGAGGAATTCGCTGCAGCCCCGCAAGCGATAGCCACAAGGCTGGAGCGGGCTCAGTACCGCCGCAAGATCTCGTTGAATTTGGGATCGGTGATCTTCGTCGCCTCCAGCAGCAGCGATTTGCCTTGCGGCGTTGCCTGCATATAGGCCGCGATCAGCGGAGGCTCGTAACGCGAGCGATTGGCCAGCGCCGACCGGATGTCGGATTGCGCCAGGAGCTTGATCTCCTCATCGGTCGCCGCCGCGCTCGACGTTACGGTCCGGACGCGAGAGAAGGCAACGTCGATCGGCACCGATCCGGTCAAGTAGGACATCTTCACCGCCGGCGTGACCGCTTCGCCGGATTGGGCCTGTAGCGTGCCGAGCGTGAGCCACAGCGCGGGCCGGATCGGTGAGACTTTCAAGGCAGCCAAGACGGCGGCCTGGGCTGCCTTGTTCTCGCTGGCCCTGCCGCCCGCCTCGGTCGACGGAGGTCGAAGAACGTCAGCGGCCGTCGCTGCCGCGTAGTTCGCAAGCAGGTCGCCATCCCATGAAAACGCGGCCAAGCCAGCGGCGGCTGCCAGCTTCGCCTTGTCGGGCGGAGGCTCGCCCGAGAACAAATCGACGGCGCGAAAGTTCGGCCTTGTCAGATCGCCGTAGAACGCCATGCCGGCGTGAAGCGCCAGCACGATTGCGGTGCAGATGCCGACGACGCGAAGCAGGATCATGCGGTTCATGGAGGAATTGACGAGGCCTGTGCGGGCGGGCCCGACGACGGGACCGAGGTCCAGCCAGCACCCTTTAAATTGCCAGCAGACTATCGCCCTGGATGGTCAGCAGCGTCAAGTTTCCGGTCGCGTAGGCTCCGGTGTCGATGTTGATGCGGTTCGGGCGGATATCGGGCGCGCTGACCGGCGTATGACCGTGAACGACATATTTGCCGAAGCGCTCCTCGGAGGCCAGGAATTCCTCGCGGATCCAGAGCAGATCCTCATCCTTCTGGCGATCGAGCGCGACGCCCGGCTTGACGCCGGCATGGACGAAAAAGAAGTCGCCGCACGTGAAGGAGGAGGGCAATTGCTGGAGGAAGGCCAAGTGTTCGGTCGGCAGCGCGCGTTTCAGTCCCTCGATCAGTTCGACCTGCTGTTCCGCGGACGGATTCATGGTCGGCGTGATGCCGTAGGAGACCAGCGTCAGCAGGCCGCCATAGTGGCGCCACTCCTGCAGGCGGGCCGGGTTCTTGAGGACCTCGAGCAGGAAGACCTCATGGTTGCCCTTCAGACAAACCGTCTCGTGCGATTTCGAGCGTTCGATCAGGAGATCAAGAACGGCGCGTGAGTCCGGGCCGCGATCGACATAGTCACCGAGAAAGACCTGAATGGCGCGTTCGGGGGCCGAGCGGGCAAGATCGACATCGATCACGGTTAAGAGCGATTGAAGCAAATCGGCACGGCCGTGCACGTCGCCGATCGCATAGACGCGAACGCCGTCGGGAAGCCGAGGCTTGGTCTTCTTTCGAAAATGGCTGGAAAAGCCCATCAGGTCGGTCGAATCGCTTCTGGCGTCACGAGCGGATCATCGCGACCGCTCTTAGCAGAACAAGTCACGCATCGGTATTCTTAATTATTTCCGACCGCTTAGCCCGCATTTTGATTAAAGGATCGCGCGCCGTTTGAGCCGTATTTCAAGGCGTCTCGCGTAGCGTCTCCCCAACAAGAACGGGGAGCGCAACATGCGCAAAGTCGTGAAATTCCTGGCGGCTGTGGCCGCAATCGTCGTTGCTGCGGGGGTGCAGCAGAATGCGGAAGCCGCCTTCGTCGGCGCGCCCATGGGGCTGCGCGGTGCCATCCAGTACATCAAGTTCGACCAGCCGACGCTGGCGCCGATGGCATTCACCATCTTTTGCCTGAAGTACAAGGACGAGTGCAAACCGCGGCCGCAACAGATCGTCTTCCGTGGCGGACGCCTGAAGCTCACGGCCCAACGCCTGGCGCAGATGCAAGAGGTCAACCAGCGGGTCAACAGCGCGATCCGTCCCGAACCCAACTTGGAAGGGCTGCGCGGCGAAAAGTGGTTGCTGCATCCCGCGAGCGGCGACTGCAACGACTACGCTGTGACAAAGCGCCACGATCTGATCGCCAAGGGCTTCCCGGCGCGTTCGGTGCTGCTCAGCGAAGTCGTGACCTCCTGGGGCGAGCATCATCTCGTGGTCGTGGTGCGGACCTTCTCAGGCGATCTCGTGCTGGACAATCTCTCCGGCCACATCATGCCCTGGTCGAAGAAGCCCTATCGCTGGGTCCGCATTCAATCGCCCAAGAACCCGAACTACTGGGCCTCACTCGGCGATCGCTCCGTCTGAGAGCAGCCGGGCTTCATCGCGAGGATTGGCTGACGCTCTGCGACAGCCCCAGCCCCACGATCACCGAGAGACACAGGATTGCTGCCGGGCGCAGCAATCCGGGACCTGCGAAGCTCTGGACCAGCGCAAAGAGAACGCAGGCCGCGGCTGCCGCGGGAAAGAACGAATCGCGTCCGCGCTGCAGAGCGCCGAAGAACAGGCGGACCAAAGCGATCAGGCTCACGGCTATCATGGCAGCCAAGCCAATCCATCCCATCCCCGCAAAGACGGCCATGGCCGCAGAGGGCGCGGTCAAGACAGCTCCGGCATCGCTCTGATAGATCCTGCCCACCGCAGCAAAGGTCCCGGCACCAGCGCCGAACCAGCGCGTGTCGGCCAACATGCGCTCGAGGGCGGCCTTGGTCTCGGCTCCCATCTCCGGGACGAGCCGCATCAGGACCGGCCCGGAGTGCTTCTCGAAGAGGAAGGTGAGCACGATCGCCGCGCCGATCAGGGCTGCCACGGACAATGCGCTCGCGGCCAATGGTGACAGGTCCAATCTGCGGATGACGAGGATCAGCAGCATCAGCACAACGCCAAAAGCCGCCGCGATTGCGCTGTTCGTTCCGGAAAACCAAAAGATCGCGGCGGCGCTGACCAAAGCTCCGACCAGGCCGCAAAGGCCGATCGCGACCGAGCGAAGCACCGAGTGATGCGTTTCGGCCCGTTCAGCGGCGAGCTGCATGACCGCCAGATTGAGCATGAGGCCAAGGCCCGCCAAGGTCGTCGTGAGGTCATGGGGAACGTCTGCAGCAAGCGCCGGCAACAGCCGATGCAAGTCGAGGATCAAGGCTGAGACCGCGGCTACGCCGCTCAGCACAAGGAGGATCAGCTGGGCCCGGCTGCGGTTGCGCACGACTAGGATGGTGACGCCGAGCAACGAGATCGCCGCAAGCGCCAGCAGCAGCGCGTTCCCGGTCAAGCCGATATCGGCTGTGATCGGCCCGAACGGCAGGCCGCCGAGGACCTCGTGAGCGCTCGCCCAGATCGGATGCGCCCAACTCAGCGGAAGAGGGACGAGTTGGGCGGCGATGCACAGCGGAATGGCGGTCAGGATCCACCGGCCCCACGAGGTCGCGCGAACATAGTGATCGTAGCCGGCCTTGCGCGTGCTCGAGGCGGCCGCCAGCAAGCTCAGTGCTGCGGCCATCGTCGCGAGCTGTGCCCCGAACTTGACGCCGGCGATTTCGAGAGCGGAAGCGGAAACGATGGAAACGATGAGGGCAAAATAAGCGAAGGACAAACGGCGCTCGAGGGGAATCCTGAAACGATCAGGTCACCATACAAGCGAGCGGTGGGTTTTCAAGCAGAGGTCTTCGCAGGCAACCAGCCTGGCCTTCGCGCGCCCCACGAGGGGGCTGGTGGCAGCCTCAGCCCGGCGTCATCAGCGCACAGACTTGACCGGGCGGGCAAATACGCGCCCGGCGCGCGCGGCAGCAAGGCCAAAGCGGGCCCCTGACCCGAAGAGATAGCCGCTCTGCAGGGCAATGGCTGCGAACACCATGCCTTTCAGGCTCTCGACCACCGTGAGATCGACCATCAAGCCGACCGGGACGGCGGCGAGCAACATGACGAAGATCAACGGCAGGAGCACCAGGACGCGAAAGCGCTGCCCCAGCACGGCACCGACGAGAAAGCTGAAAATCAAAAGCGCGGTCATCCGAAACACCTCTCCGTGCTTCGGACCCTAGGTTCCCCTCCCTAAAAGGACCCTTAAGTTGTATGGCTAAATTTGGCCTATTGGCTGCAATTTGCCAGCAGCGAATGATAGGCCTCTCGCAGCCCGTTCAGGGCCACTACGCCCTTTATCTCGCTGTCGCCTTCGCTGACCGCCACGGACAGCGAGGCCGCTGTCTGCCACTTGCCGGCGGCAAAGGCAGAGACCTCGTCGGGTAGCAGCACGGTAGCGCCTGCGGCCGCCATGCGGGCGTCGAAGGTCAAGGTGCCGCCGCCGTTCGCGGCGATCGTGACCTTAGGGCGGCTCCGCGGCGGGAAGGGCCGGATCAAGGCCACCAGCACGTCGATCTTGCCCTGTGGCGCACAGCGGACGATCAGGCCGGCAAAGTCCGGGTCCGACTGGGCCGTATCCGCGGTCTTCATGATGGCGGCGAAGCTCTCGCCGTCCTTGGCCCCCTGGGTCCGGGTGAATTTCCAGACGGAGGAGGGGTCCGGTTGGGCAACCGCAACACGTGGCGCTTCGTGACACGAGGATTCTGCGCTGCCAGGGCAGGGGGCGGCAGGGCTCCACGGCCGACTAGCGGCGCCGAGGAGGGAACCTGCCAACAGCGAGATCAGAAGGAGGCCAGACACGGGGGAGTCCTATCCTGAATGGACCCAGCTTTAGCAAAGGGCGGCGACGCCCCCGCCCGACATGCTGAGGCCTCAAGTTGCGCATTTTGCCCGCCAGCCGGGCACACGAAATACAACAAATGGTCACAAAGGGTTAAACCAAGCCTCCAAGAGTGGCTTGTAAGCAACAGTGGCCGACGGATCGCTCCGTTAACCGCTGGGAACGCTTGTCGCACCCACCCCCTAGGCCGTACCAACTTACGTCAATTGGGACTATCGGGCGCGATTCATGTCATCTATTGCCAAGACCTATGTTTTGAAGCCTGCGTTTCTGGCGGTCGCTTTAGCGCTCGGGGCCTGTTCGACCAATCCCGGCTCGGGTCCACTGACGGACGACGTCAACAACAAGATCCAGACCGAGAACGCGCCGGCCTACGAGCTGGTGCCGCTCAATCCGGCTACGGTGAAGATCCTGCACACCCATGAGCCCAAGGGGCTCGCCGGCGTGTTCACCGATCGCCGTCCGCCCGCCAGCATCGTGTTCGGCATCGGCGACGTGGTCAGCGTCACCATCTTCGAAGCCGCGGCAGGCGGTCTGTTCATCCCGGCGGAAGCCGGCGTCCGTCCGGGTAACTTCGTGACCATCCCGGACCAGGCGGTGGACAATGACGGCTTCATCACCGTGCCCTATGCCGGCCAGATCAAAGCCGCGGGCCTTACAGCGGTCCAGATCCAGCGCTCGATCATCGAGAAGATCGGCAACCGCGCCATCGAGCCGCAGGCGGTCGTTGCGATGTCTTCGCAGCGCACCCAGCTCATCAGCGTGCTCGGCGAGGTCAATTCGCCGGCGCGTTATCCGGCGAGCGCGGCGGGTGCGAAGGATCGCGTGCTCGACGCGATCACCCGCGCCGGCGGCATCAAGGGCCAGGGCTTCGAGACCTGGGTCATGCTGGAGCGCGGCGGCAAGCGGGCGACCGTGCCGTTCGAAAATCTCGTGATGGCGCCCGAGAACAACGTCTATGTTCGTCCCGACGACAGCATTTATGTCTATCGCGAGCAGCAAAAGTTCCTGGCGTTCGGCGCCAGCGGACAGAGCGGCGAGTTCAACTTCGATGCCTGGCGCATCAACCTCGGCGAAGCGGTCGGCAAGGCCGGCGGTCTGCTGGATGGCCAGGCCGATCCGGCTGCGGTGTATCTCTATCGCCGCGAGCCGCGCGAGGTCGCTGCCCAGCTCGGCATCGACGTGAGCAAGTACACGTCAGAGACGATCCCGGTCATCTTCAACGTGAACTTCCGCGATCCGGGCGGCTTCTTCCTCGCCACCAAGGTCATGATGAAGAACCAGGACATCATCTACGTCTCGAACTCGCGCAACGTCGAAGTCGCCAAGTTCCTGACCTATCTGCGTGTGATCATGGCGACCGGCAGCGATGCCGTGAACCTCTCCAACGATGCCTTGATCTTCCGCAACAACATCAAGCTGGCGCCGTAAGACGCCAACTTGATCGACCAAGACCGATGGCACCGGGCCTTTGTCCCGGTGCCATTTTCGTTTAGCAATCGAAGCGGTTCTGCCGGGGCTGCGAGTTCGGGATTTGGATCAAGGTGCCACTGAACACGGCGTGCCGGTCATCGGTCCACCCCGCAGTGTTGCAAGGGGCTTCATGCGGTTTCGAGCATTCTGGCGTCTTCTGGCGCTCGTTCCTCTCGCCTTCGGGCTTGCACCGATCGGAAAGGCTCTCGGGGCTGCCGCGGAGCTGGGCGTCCGCCATCGGATCGACGTGATGGTCTCCGCCGAGCCCGATGCTCCGATCCTGTCGCGCCTGAGGGGGGCCAAGGGCGAGCTGTCCTTGACCGTTCGTCTCTCGGCGAACTCCAAGGAGAGCAAGTTCTTCGGCATGCTGCGCCCGTCTTTTCCCGATATCGTCGTTCCCGATGGCGCCGGCAAACCGCTGGTGCAACAGACCAAGCTCTGGGAGGAGGAGGTCTGCCATCAGCGCCGCGGCCTGCCGAAGGTCACCGTGACCCAGCTCGGCGGGCATTTTGCGGACGGCGAGGGGCGGATCGAGATATCCGCCCTCAACCGGCACATCGGCCTTCTGGTCCCGCCCGACGAACTAACGCCCGGAATAAAACTCGATCCCGGGAGCGATAGCCTCGGGGCATTCTATGCCTTCCGGGCGCAGACCCGGAACAGCCGCCTGAATGTGGATCTTAGGATCTACTCGATCGATTGCCCTCTCTAGTTCGGGCAAGGAGCGATCAGCCCCGGCAAATGGGCTGGTGCCTCCCGATCTGATCTGCTTCCGATGCGCTATCGCGCGGCGTGCGTGTCGTACCAACCCGCTGGAGGAAAGTCCGGGAAGCGGTAGTCCTTTCGCCCGGCCGCGCGCACCAGCGCGGCCTGAATCCCGCCAAGCATGCGGAATACGCTCTTTCGCCCCTGGAAGATGCCTGCGTCTCCCGCCAGCGCATAGCCGCGGAAAATCCCCTTGTAGACCTCGAGCGCTTCGAACATGTCCATCCACCGCCCGGGCAATTCGTTGCCGAACAGCCCGCTGCTGCCTTGTTCGAATCTGTGCGGCTGGAAACAGCCTTCGGTCGCCGGCTGAGGCGGCTCCTGCAGGGAGACGAGGCTTTGATCCACGATCTTGTATTTGGAATAGCCCAAGCTCCTGAGCAGTTCGAACTCCCTTACGAGATCATTCCAATTCTTCTTCTCGGACTCGATCGACACAAATCGCGGGGGGTCGGAAATGTTCTCGAGTGATGACAATGCGTCAAGATCGTTCCCTTCGATGTCGATCTTGCAATATCTGGGAATGCCGTGGTCGCGCATGATATCGGCCAGCCGCTCGGCTTTAACCGTTATCTTTTGCACGCTCGCTGCGCCCAGCATCTGGTTTCGCTTGACCCACTCGAGATTTGCCGTTCCCCAGACCGAGTGCTCGGTGTTGACATAGAAGTCGATATTCCCCGGCGTCTTGGCGACGGCCAGGTTGAGGATCTTCAGTTGCCCTGTGGCAACCTGCTGGGAAAACTGCTGGCCAAGTGCGGTACAGAATTCCGGTACAGCTTCGATGGCAACGACCTTGAATCCCTTTTTGAGATAGAACCCGGTGTCTTCACCCTTATGGGCGCCGAGATCGTAAATGAGGTTTTCGTCAATCATGGTTTTCGTACTCGTGTCCAGGTCGTGATGAGCGTCGTGCGCAATGCGTTTCTAGCGGTGGAAAGACAAGATGTTGGTTGGATGAATTGATCCGGCAATCAAATCCGTCACTGCAGCCATGTTTCCGGCAAGCCTGCCTCGATAATCGATCATCGGATGCTCGCGAAGCGAACGCAGCGCGTTGGACGCGAGCGCTCGCGTCCAAAAATATGCGCATTTTCCGAGGGTAATTGTTCCTTTGCGCGCAAGGTAGAGCGGATTAGCGAGCTGCGAGTAGCCATATTTGTAGCCACTGACCCGTCCAGACTTCGACCCGAGATGCACACCGATCAAGTTTGAAGCTCGATAGATGTCCGAGAATTCCCTGATCTGTCCGGAAAAATCCGTATCCTCCAGCCAGCCATAGAGCGGAAGATTCTCGTCGAATGCACATTGGTCGAAGACTGTCGCCCTGAAGGCCATATTGCATCCGTACAGGCCTTCCTTCCACTTGCTGTGTCCGATCTGATCGCTCGCCCGAGGCAGCGCCAGCGCATCCGAAGCCTGCTCTTCGGTGATTGCGATGCTGCCTCTTGCCCCGTCCATGATCACCGCTCCTGTAACGGCGAGGACCTGTGGACTTGCCGCAAACAGCGCTTCGCACTTCTGCAGCCAATCGGCTGCGGGCCTGAAGTCATCGTCGAAGAAGACAATGATCTTCGCAAGCCAGGCCTCGGGAGTGCTTATCCTCTTGGCCGTCTGCACGCCGTGGTTTCTCTGCGACGTCAGTCCCGGCCGAGGAGAAACCAGTCGGTGCACGCTCGGATCATTCGGGACGGCGGCAGCACCGGGCAAATCCTTGGGCAAATCCTCGGGTTCAGCGCCCACGAGCACGACGTTGTCAGGCGCTCGTTCTTGAAGTCGAAGCTGGTCTAGAAGAACTTGAACGTCTGCCGGTCTGCCGCGTGTCGCTAAGATGACGTCGATATTCAATTTACCCTCGCAGAGCGACGGCCAGCAACGCTGGTCGTTTGACATAAGAACTTCGTGGAAACGTTCGATCGGAAGCAGAAATTCTCCCGGAAACAGTCCGCCGGCAATTGGCGACGTGAGCTTTCGCAAGCCTGGAGATGCGGTGCGGGCGAAGCACTACCGGACCACGTTGCGAAAATCCAGCGTAGATGATTGAAATTGGGACCGTCCAGCCCCTTCATCGGATGAGATCCGCGCTTGGGGCGAACCGTATTGTTAACAAACTCGAGGCTGCCAGGATCGGGACGCATTGCGGAGCAGGGCCGGCAGTACGCTCTCTCTCTTCACTGTGCTCCCGGATGAGTTGACGCCGGAAATTAACCTCTGGTAGGCGGGGTACGGTTCAGAATGGATCATCCATCGCCGTCTCTTCCGAGTGCGGCACTTGCTGGACGCCTGCGGGATCATCCGCTCTAATGTATTCTCCACTGGGGGGCGTCAGACGAAAGCGATGGGCCGTGTTTCGATGAACATTCGCTGGTCGGCTGATCTCGTAGCCAGCTGTGTGCTGTTCTTTGTTGTAGCGAGCGCGCCGTTCCCGTTTGGGTCGACCAACAATCTGGCCATTGCCTTCTGGTGCGCTTGTCTGGGAATTGCCTTGATATTTGCGCCAGTGAAGGCCCTGCGTCGTCCCCATCTCTGGATCATCGCCGGCATCTTCATCGTTGTCGCGGCTTACGGGATCGCGCTGCACGAACAGCTGTCTGACAGCCCGTGGATTGCGCCATATCATCCGATCTGGAAGCAGCTCGGCTCGCTGGTCGATTCAGCCGTTGCGCCATCGGCCTCGATTGTCAGGCACGAAGCTTTCTTCGCTCTGGGGGCGCCACTTGCAAACATTTTGGCTATTCTGGCGGGGCTCGTCATTGGAGCCGACGCGAGGCGTGCACGCCAGATAATGCTGGTGATTGCGCTCTCAGGCAGCTTCTACGCTGCATATGGCGTCCTCTCGTTCCTCATCGAACCGACCATGATTCTGTGGCGCGACAAGACCGCCTATCTCAGTAGCGTCACCGGCACGTTCATCAACCGCAATACCGCCGCTGCCTATTTCGGCTCATGTGCGGTCATCTGGATACTTCTGCTTCTTACGGACGTGCGCCGCCACCTTCCCGGGGGACGCTTCAGATGGAGCAGTCTCTCCCGCGATCTGACTAAAATTCCGCAGGCTTCGATAGCTCTGAAATTCGCCGCACTCCTGATCTGCGTCATGGCGATGTTCATGACTGGCTCGCGGGCGGGCGTGGCTGTTTCGCTCCTCTCCATGATCTTCGTCTTTGTCGTCTTTCTCCGGAAGGACCTTCCGCCGCGCACCGGCGTCTGGATGGCCTTGGCGGCCGCGGCCTTGGTCGCTCTCGTTCTCTTGGAATTGCTCGGTGGTCGTGTCGTGGGCCGCTTCGATAGCCAGGGGCTGACCGATAGTGGCCGGCTGGAGGGGTGGAAGTCCTCGCTGCTCATCATCGCCGATAATCCCTGGTTCGGCACTGGGATGGGGACTTTCCAGTCGGCGTTTCCAGCCTTCCGCAGCCCGAATATTTCTATGCGCGGCACCTGGAATGCAGCCCATTCGACCCCTCTGGAGGTCGCTTTGGAGACTGGAATTCCGATGACGCTGCTCCTGGCGGCCGGTTGGGCGGTCATGCTCACAGTGCTTGCGCGCGGGGTGTTCAGCCGCAAGCGTGACGCTTCGATTCCCCTGGCGGCCATCGGCATTGCACTGCTGGCGTTGCTCCATTCCGGCCTCGATTTCACGTTGCAGATACCGGGTTACAGCATCCCCTTCTTTGCGCTTTTCGGGGTCGGCCTAGCGCAATCCTTTCACTCCGGCGAGGGGAGCGTCGAGCCGAAAGGGGCTGCGGCAAATGCGCTGTCGACCGGTGCTCGCACTTCGGGATCGCCAAAACAGTCCTCTTTCCAGGTACTTGGGCCTTAACTATTCCTTTAGAATTGGTGGACAGCACTGCCTCTTTCGACTACTTTCCAATCGTTTCGTTCGGGCCATAAAGGCAAACTAGTTGTTGAGGAAATTATGAACCTTATCAGGTTTACGGTTCGAGCCGCTGTGGTGATTGCGGTCGCAAGCTCGATATCCTCCGCCGCCAGCGCGGCTGTTTATCCGCCCAGCCGGCAACTGCAGGCTCAGATCATCTCCGATTTCAAGGGATCTCCTGCAACGCTTTTGCAGCAATATCCTGATGGCGGTCCGCAGTTGATTTCGCGCGTCCGAGACCTTGGAGCGTCGGATCCGACAACAGTGCCGGGTCTGATCGAATTGTTGAAGAACCCAGCGACGACCAAGGATCAGTTGCGCGCGATCGTCGCTGGACTTGCCCAGGTCGCCCGCATGGCGGCACAGACCGATCAGGCGTTTGCCAACGAAATTCAGGCCGCCGTCGCCGGAACGAACAATCCGGACGTGATTGCCGCCTATCAGGCCGCAACCGGTGATGTTGCAATCGCCGCGGCGGGCGGTGCTGGGGGTGGTGGCTCCGGTGGCGGGGGCCCGACGACCGGCTTCGGATTTGCCTTTGGTGGCAGCGGCTCCGGTGTCCAGAACTTTGGTGGCCTGCACTACCCGAACAGTGTGACGACTTATACGGGTTCAGTGAATCCCTCGACCGCCTATCCCGCGGTCAGTCCGACGCAATAACGTCCAGGCCTCTTGCGCCGGCATCCCTTAGAGAAAATAAACCAAGGCAGCGTGTCACGCGCTGCCTTTGATCTTCCGCGATGACTCGCACGATATAATACTGCCCGTGAAGCACGTGGTGCGTCCATGCTTCGATGGCTATGCGTGATTTGCGGATACGTGAAATCACGTCGCCGCGCGCTTGTCGGCCCAAGTACGGGCATTGATTGATTTCAGGAATTACCGGATGTTGCAGCTGAACAAGTCCACCTCAGAGATCAATCGCGAATTCGCCGAGACTCAAGGCTCACCGTTTCAATCGCTGACTTTGCATCTGGATGTCATCCGGCATCAGTTCCCAACGATTGTCGCCATCATATCCGCCTCCGTGATCCTGGCGCTTCTCTATCTCTTTACTGAAGCTCCGCAATTCACCTCTACGGCGTCGATAGTCATCGACACTCGAAAAGTACAATTGTTTCAGCAGCAATCGATGCTCGGTGACGTGGCCCCTGACTCCGCGTCGGTGGAAACGCAGGTCGAAATTCTCAAGTCCGAGAACATCAGCTTGGCGGTCATTCGTGACCTGCACCTGACGGAAGATCCGGAGTTCCTCGGCAACGGCGGAAGCTTGATCGGGTCGATCGGCAATTTCTTTTCCGATCTGTTTTCCAGTGGCCGTGCCGGTTCCGAGTTCAGATTGCAGCGCAAGGCTCTGCAACGCTTTGAGAGCAATCGTACCATCAAGCGTCTCGGTCTCACCTACGTCATGGAGATCGGCTTCACGTCGCGCGATCCAGCGAAAGCGGCGCAGATCGCCAATGCGATCGCTGACGCCTACATCGTTGACCAGCTGGAAGCCAAGTACCAATCGACGCGCCGCGCCAGCGTCTGGTTGCAGGATCGCATCAAGGAGTTGCGCGCTCAAGCATCCGCGGCACAGAAGGCGGTTGTCGATTTCAAGACGGCCAATAACATTGTCGATACCGGCGGGCGCTTGATGAACGAGCAACAGCTCGCCGAAGTGAACAGCCAGCTGGTTGGGGCCCATGCCTCGACGGCCGAGGCCAGGGCGCGGCTGGACCGCATCAACGATATTCTGAAGCGCGAAATCCCGGACGCGGCAGTGGCGGATGCTCTTCGCAACGAGACCATCGTCAAGCTGCGAGGCCAGTATGTCGACATGGCCGCCAAGGAAGCGATCTGGGCCGCCAAGTATGGCCACGATCATCTTGCCGCGGTGAACCTGCGTCGCCAAATGGACGAGATCAAGCGGAACATCATCGACGAGCTCAAGCGCATTCAGGAGTCCTACAAGAGCGACTACGATATCGCCGTCACGCGCGAGGAGAGCATCAAGGCTAGTTTGGCTACTGTGGTCTCGGAGTCCCAGCTGACCAATCAGGCGCAGGTTCGGCTACGCGAGCTCGATAGCAATGCGCAGTCGTATCAGGCGATGTACGACAATTTCCTGCAGCGCTACATGGAATCGGTCCAGCAGCAATCGTTCCCGATCAGTGAAGCGCGCGTGATCAGTGCAGCAACGACACCGCTGGTCAAGAGCTATCCAAAGACTCTTATCGTGCTGGGCGTGGCTCTTTTTGGCGGTTTGGTGCTGAGCTTCGTCCTGGCGATCGTGCGTGAAATGATGGACCGGGTGTTCAGGACGACTCAGCAGGTCGAAGAGGTGCTCGGCGCGAGTTGTATAGCGCTGCTGCCGACAGTGAACGCAGCTGCGACCAAGGACGCAAGGCCGAAATTGCTGCGTTATGTCGTTGATCATCCTCTCTCGCGCTTCTCCGAAGCGGTGCGCTCGACGAAGGTGGCAGTCGATCTAAACTCGATTGTTCGAGAGAACCGCGTGCTGGCGGTTACGTCGACTCTTCCGAATGAGGGCAAGAGCACGCTGTCTGCCAACCTGGCGCAATTGATGGCCCATGGCGGTGCGCGCGTCCTCCTGATCGATTGCGATCTCCGCAACCCCTCGCTGTCTCGCGCGCTGACGCCCGACGCGGAGTCTGGTTTGGTCGAGATCCTTGCGCACAAGGCGAAATTGGAGCAAGCGTTGACGGTTGATGCGCAAACGGGGCTCTCGATCCTGGCTGCAGGTACGACCTCCAAGCTTCTTCATACCAACGAGATATTGGCATCCAAGATGATGCATGGCCTGATTGGCGAGCTGAGGGACAAGTTCGATTACATCGTGCTCGACATGCCGCCCATGGCGCCTGTAGTGGACGTGCGCGTGACATCGACTTTCGTCGACTCCTACATATTCGTCGTCGAGTGGGGCAAGACCCTGATGGATGTCGTCAGGCACAACCTGCGTGGTTCTCAGGAAATCCAAGACAAGCTGCTTGGCGTCGTTCTCAACAAGGCAGATACGAAGCGCCTTGCTCGCTACGAGTCGTATCACAGCCGCTACTATTATAAGAAGAACTATGCCCGTTACGGCTACGTCGACTAGCATGGGCGAGATCTGGCGGAAATGTTGCAGGGGCGTATTGCTTCTGACGGGTATCGCTGGAGTAGCCTGGTCACTGGTGGTGTTGCCGTCGTTCTGGACCGATCTGCAGGTCAGCTCCGTCGCCACGCACATTCTGGTCGGTGAACAGCTCAAGCCGGGGACCGTGGAGTCGATCGCGGTGCGTATGGACGCCGACTCGCCATCGAGCCTTCCCTACCCAAGTCTGGTGCGAGCCCGAGCGCTGATTGCACTTCGCTCTGCCGAGGAGGGCCTGCTGGGAAAGGGTTCCCAGGACCTGGAGCGAAAATTGTCGACCGCGGAGAACAAGCTGAAGTCGTCCTTGATGCTCGATCCGGCCGACGCCTTTCTTTGGCTTTTGCTGTATTGGGTGAAGAACGAGCGAGACGGTTTCGACGCGGGGAATATTCGCTATCTTGAGCAGTCGTACGCGGCTGGACCATACGAAGGCTGGATCGCGCTCCGCCGCAACAGGTTGGCGCTTGCGATATTTCCATTGCTCGGCGAACAGCTGCAGCAACGGGTCGTTGCCGAGTTCGCTGGCATGGTCGAAAGCGAGTTCACCGATGATGCGGCACGCATTCTGACGGGAGTCGGTTGGCCTCAGAAGGATAGATTGCTGGCGAGCCTTGGGGGCGTTCGCCTGGTCGCCCGTGAAGCCTTTGCGAAGCGGCTGGCGTATGAAGGGGTGAAGGCTACCGTGCCGGGAGTCGATTTGCCTGAAAGGATGTGGCGGTAATGGTTCGATCGCTCTTTCGGCTTGCCCTGCTGATCTGCATGGCTCCGGCCTGGACATTGATCCAGAACATTCCGTCGGCTCACGCACAAAGCACTAAATCAAAATTCACGATGCAAGGCGCCGCCGACACATCGGAATCGCCCGTCATCCGTGACGGTGCCAATCGGCCCTGCCTCAATGTTGAGGCGGCTGCCAAAGGGCATGTCCAGAACGGAGAGCTGATGGATCATATCGTGAGCGTCAAGAACAACTGCTCTCGAATGATCAGGGTCAAGATCTGCTATTACCATAGTGATCACTGCAAGGATGCGACCGTCTACGGCTATCAGCGCGTCGACACGATTCTGGGAACGATGAAGATGTCGACGTTTCGATATTCACTATCTCAAAAATGAACTCGCCGCGCGCCCTGCTCATCTCGTCGCAGGTGCCTCGAAAAGGTCCATGAACTTTCTTGCGTCATCTTCGCGCTGAACGAGCAGCGCTGCGCGATTGCGCTTGGCCTCGTTCAAGGCGGCTTGAAAGTCAGCGACCGACTTTTCCCACACGAGGATTTGTTCCGCGATCCCGTCGAGATCTGACGCGCTCGGATCGAGCAGCAATTCTTCCGGCACCATGTTGGCGATGCATCCGCGGCTGGAGGCAGCGACGATGATGCCTGCCATCTGCGCCTCATAGATCACCACGGGCTGCGCCTCGTTGACGTATCTGGTCGGAAACACCAGAACGTCGATCGAGGAGAGAAAGTGGACCTTGGCGTCGTCATATACGGGCCCCACATACTCAATTCCACCGATCTCGTTCGCGCGGCGCTTGATGTAGTGCTCGATCTCGAGATCGGCGCAGGGACCGGCGATTCGTGCCGTCAGGCCGGATCCGCTCTCTCGCAGTCGAGCCATCAGGTCGAGAAAGCGGTCGATGCCTTTTTCCAGCGAGATGTTCGATAGATAGCCAATCGCGCTGAACGTCCGCTCACAGCTCCGCGGTTCGACCGCGGGCAAATCGATAAACGCCAGGTTGGAAATGACGACCGTCCTTAGATGCTTGCCATACAGCTCCGAAAGTGTCGTCGCCATCCTGGGACAGAGCGCAATATGAAATTGGTTGGCGCCGGCCATGCGAACAATGGACGCCAAGATGGCGCTACGCTTCGTCAGGTAGGCGAAGCTGTGATGATGAAAAGCGATCGTCTTCCCTAGCCACCGCGCAAGGATGACGACCAGGAGGTCATAGAGCAGTCCATATCCGCCGGACAGAGAAAGGTAGAGTATCGAGGCCTTCGGGTGGCGAAGGACAGTTCGTCCGCATCGGACGTATGCGCGTGCGCGATTGAAATGATGCCGCCACCGATTGGGAGCATCGCCCGGCGAGGTGTCGCCGAACGCGAGTTGATATCCGGCAGCGCGCAGAGTGTCGGCCGCTCGCTTGGTGACGAGAGCTGCGCCATGAACCGGCGGAGGAAGGGGACCCGCCACAATGATCATTTTACCGGGCACGAGGTCGTCGGTCCTTCAGCATGTCAGCCAATGAATAATCGATGGCGAGCGCAGTATTTTGGCAAGACAGCGCCGCGGATCCCCAATGTCGCCCACGGACCGTGGAGGCCAGGTCACTGTGTGCGACACATGGGCCGTACCCGGGATACGGCTACGAGCCGCGTTTGAACACTACGTGACTGTGAAGGCGGTTCGGTGAAAGATCTTTGCGGTCTTGGGGATGTCTCGCTGGTGAACCGCGGGATTGCCGCCGATCATCGAGTATTCCTGGGGCGCGACGTGGGTCACGACGGCGCCCGAAGCCACTACGCAATAGTCCGGGATGGTGACGCCCTGCAGAATGATCACGCCGGTGCCGATCATCGTGTAGGCTCCTATCGTGATTGGAGAGCATGTCTGCCGGGCAGACATTGGATTGACGCCGTGGGTCAACAGCTGGCTGCGGAATCCGGCGAGACCGCAGAATTGACGAAACTCGATCCGGTCGGTGCAATCAATGTAATGCTGGCTCATCACCAGACTCGCTTTGCGCATGATGAGATCCGAACGTCGCTTCGTCCTGTTTCGGAAGGCTGGCGAATTCAGGCGAGTTGATAGTCCACCGATCCAGTTCAGATTGCCGATGACCGCATCTTCATCCATCTGCAACCGATCAAGCCGGCCGATATAGTTGAGATGACCGATGTAAGTCTTCGCTTCCAGGACGCATTCGTCGGCGAGGATCAAGGACAGACCGATCCGCGCGTCGCGATGGATGGAAAAACCAGGGATCGCGTTGAGGACCAGCCGACGGACTCTCCAGGGGAAGAAAAGGAATAAAACTTGAATAACAATCTTCAGCATAGTCGTTCCTCGCGCCCACCCAAAATAACCGAAAGTGCTGCGGTTTGGTCAAGATCTCGGCTTTAAGGTTTATTTCGATAGTGTATCGCCTCGAGGACGCGAACTCACCAACGCACCAGCTAGGCGGCTTCCGCCGGACAGTCGAGCTTCTTCCGGATGAAGACCATCAAGACCGTCTTGAAGGCGTGAGGCGTGAGCGACTGAACGAGCTGGAACGCACGGTAGATGCCGCGGTTGTTGGCGTGGTAGGCTGGCTCCGCATCCCAAGCATATACAAAATGGTCAAACCGCGCGGGTGGGAAATACCTCCGTAGCGTAGCCGGCGTATTCAAACGATAGACCGCCGGAAAGATGTCCTCATCCTTGCGCTCGGGTTGTGCCGAGCTGAGTATGGTGCGGCTAATTCCGCTCGGGATCAGGCGGTTGGCCAATGCGATGTAGCCGTACCTGTTTGGGGTTCGCGCGCAGATCCAGCCGCCGGGCTTCAAAAGCCTGTCCATCTCGGCGGTGCTTTGGGCCGGATCCGGAATGTGCTCGAATGTGCAATCCGACAGGATGATGTCGGCGCAATTGGCAGGCAGTGGCGCACGTCCCGTCGGATCCAGGAGCATCGCCTCGTCGAGCGACGGATTGGTGAAGACGGCTTCGTCGACGTCCAGTCCGATGACTTGGGCAACGCGTCCCTTGAAATTGCAGAGATTGCGCCGGTACTCCGAGCTGGCGTCTTCATGGATCGCGCCGCGGCCTGCGCCGAAATCGATCATTCTGGTGCTCGGCGTCACGAGGGCATTCACGCGTTGGTAAAACGCAATCGTACCGTCGATTCTAGAAAATCCGCCAGCAGCTAATTCCGGGAAGAAAGTTGAATGCATGGGACTCACTGACGCTGGTGCGCTCAAGAGAAATGACGGCCAAATACCCAGGCAGTCCTCGTCTGAACCACGACCGGAATATTCTAGACCGGTGGACGGGACGACGATCCGCCGTGATACAGCAAATCCTGATAGGCCGAGGTCTCACGAATTTCGAACGCGCTCGGCAGGTCTATGACGCTGGCGTCCCCGCGGCTGAGCCGAAAACTCACTTTGCCCGGCACCAGCGGAATTCGAAACGACGTGATTCCAGCTTTCGCCTTCAGGCTCTTCGAGCCCTTCGCGGTCGCTATCGTGAGCTCGCCCGGCTCCTTCAAGAACGCAAGCAGCTCAATGTCATTCTGAGGCGGATCGGCAAAGCGGCTGACCAGATTCGTCGCGAACCTAAACGGTTGAGCAGAGCCGGTCCCGGCCGCCTCGGTGGACTCGATACGGTGAAAATAGTAGAGCACGTCTTCAGTGATCGGCGGCATCGTGCCGTTCTTGAACCAGGCGATATAGAACGCAGCGAGATCATAAAAAGCATATTGAATGCTGGTGGACGGTCGAATTTCGGATCCTTCGGAATAGTCGTTCCAGGTGGCGATGTTGACCGCGTCGGAGCCGATTTCCATTGCCGCGGCCCATGAAGCCCGGAACAATTCACTGTTGTGGCATTCCGAGAACCAGCGATTGTGCGGCCGGAAGTCCTGGGGCCACACCACCGATGCCCAGACCTTCCCAGCCTGTTTGGCCAACTTTCCTACTTTCTTGAGAAGAGGGATGTCGCTCAATTTGTCGACCCCCCACATCGATGCGCCGTCGATCAGATCCATGAAATCGATCGTTCTGCGCACATCGAGAAATGTAGGATAGAAGAAAACCTTCTCTCCGCCGGCCGTCAGTCGCTGCAACAGTTCCTTCCATCGGCCAACGTCCCACTGCTCGGGAGAAAAGGCCCCCAGGATCAGTCGGCCGTCGGAGTGGCGCGCAACGTGGGCGTTCCGCGCCAGCTTGAGGACGGCGTCGGCAATCGCATCGACCGGCGTCTTCACCAGAATTACGGTATCGATCGATAGTATGACTTCAAATCCCGGCGGGCCCTGTTGGGCGGCCTCGAGCATGTTGCGCAGATGGATCATGTACGGGGAGCCGTCGTCTATACCTCCCATGTTGAAAAGGAAGCCATCCAGCCCGATGTGATGCGCGGCTTTGATCTCATCGAGCATGTCAAGCACAGCCCAGTTTGCCTCTGGGCGCGGAGGTCGAGGCAGGGGCCGTTCGCGAACGAAGCCACCTTCGGCCCGAAGTTTACCTTGGGTCCCGTCTGGCGACAGATAATCGGCATACTGATCTTTGTCCGCCGGCCAGTTATCAAACGAGGTCGGAAACCAATGCCAATGAGCGTAAACTTTCTTCGCTTTCGCTCCTGAACTCGTCGCGGCCGCCACCGAGGCCGGCAGTGAAGATGCTCCCGCGAGGAGGATTCCGGCGGAAAGAAGCCGACGTCGGTCCATACGTGCGTGCAGCTTGAGGTCGTCGTTAATCCGGGCCGGGGAAAAGGACATTCAAGTAAGTATTCCGTTGATATCTTCTATATATTACAAGGATATCTCACCTGAGATTTGGCCGCAAGGTGAGCGAGTTCGAAGCGTTAACGCGACCGAGATATGTATTGTACGATCTGCACCGAGGCTGAACTGCGGTGGGATGTGCTATTTCCAGAGCCAGCGCCGCAACGTGGAGCTTGGCGAACTCTAATGTCTTCAAGTCATGAACCAGTTCTCGCGTAGTGCAGCCGCTTCCCAGTTCTATGTGACGCCGAAGAGCGTCTTCGACTATGTCGTGATCGGCTCAGCCGGCGCCTACTTGCTCCTCTCGTTCACCCAGGCCTGGTCCAGCCCGCGTGCATCGTTGATCGCTGCCATGATACTCGGGGTGAACGGGATCGTTTCCTTGTTCGGACTGAAGATCGCTCTGGCCAGATCTTACCTGCTGTTCGTTGTCTTCTTCGTCTTCAACCTCCTGTTTCTGGCCGTGGCGCCGCTTCAGCAGATCGGGAACGACTTCGATCCAATTCTGGCTGATGTAAGTCTCGTTGTGCCGGCCAGCGTCCTTTGCGCATTCATGACGATCGTGGGCCTCTGCTTCGTCATCTATCGTCCCTTTCGAGCTCCCGAACCCCGCCATAACCGGTTTCTGGACAGAAGCCTCGCCGCCGAGCCAAATCCGAACTACACCCTTCTGGCAGCTGCCTCGATGGTCGTATCGCTGGGATTGGTTGGTTATCTTGGCTCGTCATTGCTTCAGGTGAATCGCGAGGCCTTCGGTTCGGTGGTCGGCGAAAGCAAGATGATCAACATTCTGGTCACGGCATTCTTCCGGCCATTCACCCTGGTTGCTCCTGTTATCGGTGCGAGTGTCGCTTTGGCTCGCCGGAACACGGGCTGGGTGACGTGCTTTGCAGTTCTGCTTCTGGCGGGTCTCTTCATCAACAACCCGCTCATTTCCGCACGTTTTCGCTCCTCGACATTGATTGTATTCTGCGTGCTTGCGATATTTGGTCCAAGAAGCGTTCGTCTGTTTCTTGTCACCTATTTCGCCGGATTGCTGGCCTCGCCCATATTCGGATCCATTTTCCGGTACGCAAACGTCTCTCTCGATCAGCGGCCATTCTCGCAGTTCTTTGTTCATCCTGATTTCTCAGGCCTCGATCTGTTCTGCTATGCCATTATGTGGGTCGAAATGAAGGGCTTGGAATGGGGATCGAACATCATGGGAGCACTGCTGTTCTTCGTTCCCCGAGACCTTTGGGCAGGGAAGGGAAGAACGGTCGGCGAGATCATGCATGACTACATCTTCATCCTGAAAGGCTTCGGCACCGATAACGTTTCGGCTCCGCCGCCGATCGAGGGCTATTTCAGCTTCGGGATTGTTGGGGCGATGCTGATGTCTGTCGCGATCGTCTATGTTCTCGATCGGGTAGAACGTCGCGGCTTCGCCGCCCAAAGGCTGTCGCCGCTGTACTTCATTCTCTGTCTTTCGCCGATGCTTTGCATGATCTTGCTTCGCGGCCCGTTTCAAGTGGGGTGGTCGGAATGGGCAATCCATAGCTCTACCGTCGTGGCTTCGGCGGCCATGCTCCTCATCACCAAACGGACCGTCTATATTCCTGCACGCCCGTCAATTCGCCGCGTGTCAATGCCGGAGACGTCGCAGAAGTGAGCGGCTAACCGGGCTGCGTTCGGATACGGCCCGAGGCTCCCTTGACCACTACCCAAAGCGCCGCGGCACCATTGGCAATCGCTAGCGACACGAACGCACCGGTAACTCCAAAAGCCAAGCAACTGGGAATCGCGATGACGGCGGTTATCGCCGCCGAGATCAAGCTGCCGGCCTGCATCAGGCCCAGCCGGTGATTGGCCCTCAGCCACATGCTCACAGTAGCGAGTGCGAGGGCGAAGCTCGTCGAGATCAATGCAACGGGGATGGATCCTCCGAGCGCGACATACTTGGTTCCGAAGATGAGAGAGGCCGCGTCGCTGCCGAACCAAATTGCCATGACGGCCAACGGAAGCGGAGCGAAGACGATCAGAGCCAGGATGAGCAGGTGGGGCGTTTCAATCTGGCTGATCCTCGCGACTGCAATGCGCGGCGTGATGAATCCTGAGAGCCCGCCAAGCAACTGAGCGAATGGGGCTATCACGGCGAACATCAGCCGATAGCTTGCAACGGCTTCAGGCGAGTTCAGAAACACGAACACGAACGGATAGATATTTGTCGTCGCCAGGCCGAGGAGGTTGTTGATCAGGAACGAGTATCCCGCCCGGAAATGGGACTTCAGGGAGATGTTCTGGTTGTCGTTGAGCTTGCGTGGGATGTTTCGCCAAGCCGAGACAAGGAAGACCAGATTGCCGAGGATGAAGGGTACGGTATATGCAAAGTGCGATTCCAGATTGACGTGGGGCAGCATCCAGGCTGACACGATCAGGACCGTTGCGTAAGCCGCTGCTGCGACGGCGGATGCCTGCACGTGTCCCTGAATGTGCATAATTCGCCGAACGAACTGGACCGGACCGGCAAAGCTGAAGAACAGGCAGGCTAGAGCCACAACTGTGAGCGTTTGCATCTCGTGAGTGCTGCTGCTCAAGACGAGTGCGCATCCTGCGGCCAGCGCCAGGCAGCAAAAGGATACATTGATCGTCCACAGGCGCCGTAACAATGATCGTTGACTGTCCTGTGCGCTGATTCCGGTCGCGATGATGGGATCGCAGATGACCGCGTGATGAGCGCCGATGAGAATGAGATAGCAGGTATATCCAAGGCTCAGCTCGGCGAATTCGGCCAGCGGCAGCCGGCGCGCGACTACCGCCAGGTAGAAGAAATTGGAGAAGCTGAAGATGACCTGCTCGCTGCCCAGAACGAAATATTTGATGAGGTAGGTTTTCATCTTCCTGAAATTGGATTGCTGCTAGCGGGCGCTAGGGCCTTAGCGGTGGTGCCCTGTTTGCGCAACGTTATAGGATGATGCGGAGCCCCGATGCGAGCTTGTTTGAGGACAAAGTTAATTGCCTGATTCTCATCCTGGGCGAACGAATCCACGATCAGGCGCGTGCCCATACGATTGGCGGCATCGCTAAATGAATGGACTGCCTCTACTGGAGGGGGACGGGGCAAGACATCAGTACGCTACGGGATCGCGAGTCACTTGTACCACCGTGCGCAAGATGATCTTCGCGTCGAGCCAGATGCTCCAGTTGTTGATGTACCACAAGTCCAGGTCGACCCTGGATTTCATCATGTTAACGGTCAGCGTTTCGCCGCGGTAGCCGTTGACCTGAGCCCAGCCAGTGATGCCTGGTTTGACGTGTTGGCGAAACGCGTAGTTGCTGATGACCTGCTCATACTCCGAGTTGTGCGCGGCCGCGTGGGGGCGGGGGCCGACCAGCGACATGTCGCCCAGCAGGACATTGAGCAGCTGCGGCAGTTCGTCGATCGAGGTCTTACGTAGCCATCTGCCGACCGGGGTTACGCGAGGATCGTTCCTGCGTGCTTGCAGAATGATCGGCCCATCTTCCAGCACGCGCATCGTCCGAAACTTGTAGATCTTGAAGGCGCGACCGTTGAAGCCGTTCCGGGTTTGCCGAAAGAGCACCGGGCCGGTCGATGTGCATTTGATCAGGATCGCGGTCATCAGCATGACCGGTGCGAACACCAGCAGGCCGAGGCTGGCGCCGATCAGGTCGAACGCGCGTTTGAGAGCCTGTTCTTGTCGCGAAATTGGTGCACGCCGTATCTCTGCAATCATGCTGCTTCCGGCAGTCGTGACCGGGTAGCGCAAGAACCTCGAGACATCCGGATCGGAGACGAGATTGACCGGTATCGGAAGGATTCTCAGCGCGTCCGCGATCATGTCGATCGCGTGCCAATGATCCCACCTGAGCAGCAGGAACACCTGTTCGATCTGGTTCTCCCGCGCGTAGGCGATGAAGTCGTCGAGGCGCGGTCCGATCGACGGAATCAGCGACGGCGAAGTCAGGCACTCCGGGCGGAGCTCCATGATCCGCGTGATCCGGTAGCCATGCTGTGTGAGCTCTGCCATTGCCTCTGATGACACCAACCCGCGCTCGGCGATCGCCACGGCGCGGCGCCTGGCGAAGGCACCACGGTTCCGCAACGCCGTCGTGACAAATCGCGCAATGGCTGCCTTCGCCAGCAGAAGCAGAACTGGAGCGACCAGGTAGAACGAGATTATCGTGCCGCGCGAGATTTGATTGCTGGCCTTCATGGCGAAGGTGATAACGATCAGCGCGCCGAACAAGGCGGTCCACGTTGCCAGTGTCTTCTTGAATAGCCGCGGCAGGTCAGTAAAGTTTTTGAGAGCGTAGCCGTGCTGAACCTTGATCAGAAGTATGAAGTTGAGCGCAACGAGGAGGCTGAGCGCGGTGTAGACGTCGAGTTGGTCGTGCTCCGGCCGTGCATAGATCTGGTACCCGGCAGCACAGCCAACGCCGCTTGCCACGATGATGATAGCGTCGGCCACAAGAGCCAGCAGTTCAACAATGTTGGGTCGCCACCATCTCACGACTAAACTTGCGCGTGCCGGATTCGCCTCATCGAGAACGTGAATCTCTACCGGACTGTCCGCGGCGGAGGTCGGGCGAGCCGATGCAATTGTCATAATATCAACTCAGGACAAGGAAGATCGGGTTGGGTGCTATCAGGAGAGGCCGTAGCCGAAACAAGACGAATGAAAAAATAACCTTACTTCTTGTGCTCTCATTATCCTAATTCTGCCATTTGGAACACAAAATTCGAAGGTCGGAAGGGGATACGTTCATGCGTCACCGACGGCGGCGATCGGGATCAACGGTGACGCGCCGGGTGGCGATCGGTCTCGCGGCGCTGTCCGCAACCGGCCTTGTTGTCTTCGCCTTGGTTCCTGATGTTACGCCCGTCCACACTCCCGCCGATTCCTCGTTTCACGCCAGCTTCTTCCTGGATGGGCGCTACTCCGCTCGCTTCGCCGGGGAGATGATTGCTGCCAAGGAGGGCTATTTCAAGCGAGGCGTCGCAATGAGAGCCCTTCCAGACGATCCGAATTTCGTCGAAACGGTTGCGAGGGAGAATGCAATCGGGGTGACGACGGGCCAGAAGTTCTTGCTTGCCGTTTGGCGAGGGGCTCCTGTCACTGCCTTTGCAGCCGGCTTCCTTGACACCTCGGTGGCGATTTTCGCGCTGGAGCGGTCGGGCTTGCATCGCCCGGACGACCTCATCGGAAAGCGCATCGGTTGCCGCGAGGGGAGTGAGGCAGAGGTGGTCTTTGACGCCATGATGGCCAGGCTTCGATTGCCGCGTAGCCAGATCGTCAAGGTTTCCGACCGGGCCAACTTCCAGGCACTAAGAGCTGGGGATGTGGACGCGATCGTTGTCCCGATCGATCAGCAGCCTAGCCCGACCAGCGCGGACTACGTCCCATTGAGCGTTATGAGACCTCAGGACTACGCAATCCACGTGCCTGGGCAGGTTTATTTCGCCAGCAACGATCTGATTCGAGAGCGACCGTCCGCAATTGCCGACCTGTTGCACGGCTTGGTTCGAGGTTGGCAATTTGCCTATGCCGATTACAGCCGGGCGATTCCGATCATTGTCGATTTTGACCGGTCGGGCCTCTCTCCCGAGCGCGTCAAGTTCGAAATGGAGCAGCAGCGGTCGCTGGTGCTGCCTGTCGGCGCCCGAATAGGCGAATACGACGAAAGTCGGTGGCGAACCCTGCGCGACATCCTGGTCTTCGCGGGTCTTGGCAGGGAGAACGCCCCGCTGTTTCAGGCTGTCAGCACACAATTCATCAGGGGCGAGTACCGGCGAGCGCCGGAAAAGGAGGGAGCCGGCGCCTTCTAGCGGCCCCGATTCGACATCCCGGGCTGGTGGATGGGTACGCTATGATCCGTTGCCTTTTTCCGATCCCGTTGATAAACAATCTGCTCGATATCCGGCTGAATTTTGAAATATTCTGATTTGGCGCATTTCGTCGCCGGTTGGCGACGCGCAGGGGAAGGTGATGGCAAAGCAGACTATCCGGCGTTTGGGGTTGTTGGTATCGGCAATGGTCTTGTTGGCCGGGCCGCAGGCAATCGCTGCGATGCAGTTGCCGGCACCCGTCGTTTCGACGCCGGCCGAACACGTATTCCCGGTTACCTTCTGGGCTCAATCATATCCTTACCGCTATGTGCCGCGGCGGCGTTGCCCTCAAGTCCGCGTGGAAACTCCCTACGGTTGGTATTGGGATCGGGTCTGTATAGCGGAGACCAGCCCGATCCTTCGCCGGGCTTACTAGGCGGGACGTTTCTCTGAAAGCTCCGGTCGCTTGTCGCGCCTGACGGATCTTGACGGTACGCGTTCATCATTAAAATGATCCTTTCTTTACTCCGTTAATGAGAGCTGCCACCACCTCGCAAGCGAAAGTGCGGGGAACGACAGGCTGGTGCCTTGCGCAAGCGCATGTACTGGCCCGAAGGTTCACGGACTGCGGGGCTGGGTTCGATCAGGCTGTCAAGATCGGCAGAAGCGTGGCGTGTCGATGCGGAGCGAAGTTTTTCTTTCCGATGATTGCGGGCCTGTACCGAGCGTGGTCCTCTTGATTTCGCACCGGAGTTCAAGCGGCGATTAGCCGCCGCGGCAGCGATCGTTCAGCGGAGGCTGCGAAGCCAATGCGGTGATCCTTGGCTGTTTCGAGTTTTTGGATACGAGTTATCGTTCAGGATTTGGATTGAATGCGTATTCTGGTTGGTCGGCATCAATTATGCTCCCGATCTGATCGGCGTGGCCAAATACAATACGGAGCTTTGCGAAAGCCTTGTTGCCGAGGGCCATGAGGTGAGGGTCGTTACGGCGCCTCCCTACTATCCGGCCTGGAGCATCCCCGCCGGTTTGAATGCCTCCTATTTCAGGCGCTCGATGATGGAGGGCGTGGGCGTCATGCGAGCGCCGATCTACGTTCCCAAGCAGCCGACTGGTGCAAAGCGTCTGATTCATCACCTGTCCTTTGCACTGACGAGCCTGGTGCCGGTGCTGATCGATGCATATTCCTGGAGGCCAGACATCGTAATTTCCGTCGCGCCGTCGTTGATGTCGGCCCGATTTGCTTCCTTCGTTGCTCGTCGCATCGGTGCCAAGTCGTGGCTTCATGTGCAAGACTTCG
Source organism: Bradyrhizobium sp. USDA 327 (assembly GCF_041262065.1). Taxonomy (NCBI): domain Bacteria; kingdom Pseudomonadati; phylum Pseudomonadota; class Alphaproteobacteria; order Hyphomicrobiales; family Nitrobacteraceae; genus Bradyrhizobium; species Bradyrhizobium sp. USDA 327. The sequence continues at coordinate 825,424 of NZ_JBGCCW010000001.1, forward strand.
AAATTGATGCCGCATACGGTCTAGGACTGCTCCGGAATGCTTCCCTGCGGAAGGTGATGCTCAAGGCGGAGGCGGCGGTCCTCAGATCGTTTGATCGCGTTTCCAGCATCTGTCCGCAAATGGTGGAGCGTTTGTGGGACAAGGCCGTCGATCCGCATAGAGCGACCGAGATCCGAAACTGGATCGACACGGATGTGATATTTCCCCGTCCGAAGCAGACCAAATATCGCACATCCCTGAATATCGACGAAGATGACGTCGTTGCTCTCTACTCCGGGACCATGTCGGCCAAGCAGGGACTCGATCTCCTCGTCGAAGCCGCAGCTCTTCTTCGGCACAATCCGCGACTGCATTTCATTCTGGCTGGTGAAGGGCCGCACAAGGCAAGACTGGTGGACATGGCCTCCGAGAATCCGAGAGTTCATTTCCTGGGACTCCAGCCGAACGAAAGTTTCAACGAATTGTTGGCAACGGCTGACCTTCACGTAGTCCCGCAGAGGGCGGAGGCGGCCGATCTCGTATTGCCATCCAAGTTGGGGGCGATGTTTGCGTCCGCGCGTCCCGTCGTCGCGATGGCAGAACGGGGCACGGGGCTTGCTGCCGAAGTGCAGGGTGCCGGTTTGCTCGTTCCGCCGGGAGACGTTGGATCGCTTGCAGATGCCATTCTTCAGTTAAGCGAAGATCCTTCTCTTCGCGAGAGGCTTGGCGCAGAGGGACGAAAGCGTTCCATCGAACGTTGGGACCGCCGTACCATCGTGCGTCGATGGATCGAGAGCATGAGTTCGATTTGCGGTCTGCCGGGCAGATCTGAACACGGGACGGGTGTGGTTTCCGAGAAGGCGACGACATCGATCAATGACGCTCTTCGTCTGTCCTGACGTGACACGTCAGAATGTCTCCGGCGTTAATGATCAGTCCCTGCTACGATTGACCTGCATGGAAGGTCGCTTCTACATGACTGCGGTGGTTGAGCCGTTCCATCGTTATCGTATTTGTTTCCAATCCCGGCGGTCAACGGCAGGTTTTCGCATATGAGTGGGCGTGTTGCGCTAATTACGGGCGTCACTGGACAAGACGGTGCGTATCTCGCCGAGCACCTTATATCGCTCGGTTATGTCGTTCATGGCATCAAGCGGCGTTCGTCTTCCTTCAATACTGCCCGTGTCGATCATTTATATCGCGATCCGCACATTGGTGATGTGCCGTTCCTGATGCACTACGGCGACATGACGGATTCCACCAATCTGATCAGGCTCGTGCAGCAGATCAAGCCGACGGAGATCTACAATCTCGCGGCGCAGAGCCATGTCGGCGTCAGTTTCGAGAGTCCCGAATACACCGCTAACGCCGACGCAATCGGGGTACTGAGGCTTCTGGAGGCGATCCGCATCCTGGGCATGGAGAAGGAGACGCGGTTCTATCAGGCATCCACGTCCGAGCTGTATGGGCTGGTGCAGGAGATCCCGCAGAGGGAGACAACGCCGTTCTATCCGCGCTCGCCCTATGGTGTCGCGAAGCTCTACGGATACTGGATCACGGTCAACTACCGCGAGGCCTACGGGATGTTTGCCAGCAACGGCATCCTGTTCAACCACGAGAGTCCCATCCGCGGTGAAACGTTCGTAACCCGCAAGATCACGCGCGCCGTGGCCCGCATCGAGGTCGGGATCGAGGATACGCTTTACCTGGGCAATCTCGAGGCGAAACGAGACTGGGGGCATGCCAAGGACTATGTCGAAGGGATGCACTTGATCATGCAGGCGGACAAACCGGACGATTTCGTGCTTGCCACTGGCGAGACCCGCTCGGTGCGCGAGATGGTTGAACTCTCCTTCAGGGAGGTGGGACGCGAGATCGAATGGCGCGGCAAGGGCGTTGATGAGACTGGCATCGACAGAAGCACCGGCAAGACGGTGGTTCGAATCGACCCGACCTATTTCCGCCCGACCGAGGTGGACATTCTGGTTGGCGATGCGAGCAAGGCGAACAGGATGCTGGATTGGAAGCCGAAGCGGACGTTCGGCCAGCTCGTGCACGAGATGGTGGCAAGCGATCTGAAGGATGCAAGGCGGGAGCTATCGAGTGCCAGCCACAAAGTTTGATCTGAATGGCAAGAGCGTCTACGTCGCCGGGCATCGGGGGATGGTCGGCGCTGCGCTCGTGCGCAGGCTCGCGCAAGAAGACGTCCGGTTGCTCACCGCGAAGCGAACCGAAATCGACCTGATCAACCAAGCCCAGGTGTTCGATTGGTTCGCAAGGATGCGGCCGCAGGTCGTGTTCGTCGCAGCGGCCAAGGTGGGAGGAATTTCCGCGAACGACAAGCTTCGCGCCGAGTTCATCTACCAGAACATCGCAATCGCGGCTAACGTCATCCACGCTGCGCATACAAGCGGTGCCGAGAAGCTGATGTTTCTCGGTTCATCCTGCATCTATCCAAAATTTGCGCCTCAGCCGTTGCGCGAAGACTCGATCTTGACCGGTCTACTTGAGCCGACCAACGAGCCCTATGCGATCGCCAAGATCGCCGGCATCAAGATGGCAGAGGCTTATCGGCGCCAATATGGCTCTGACTTCATTAGCGTGATGCCGAGCAATCTCTACGGCCCCGGGGACAACTATCACCCGGAATATAGCCATGTCGCAGCGGCCCTGATCCGACGCTTTCACGAAGCCAAGGTCAGCGGAAGCAAGAGCGTCGTCGTCTGGGGGAGCGGTTCGCCGCGTCGCGAGTTTCTCTTCGTTGACGACATGGCGGACGCTTGTATTCACCTGATGAAGAACTATTCCGACGAGAGGCCGATCAACATCGGGACTGGCAGCGACATTACCATCGCTGAGCTCGCCCGTATGATCGCCGGTATCGTCGACTATCGAGGGGATATCGTCTTCGACCCGACACGTCCTGACGGAACGCCGCGCAAGCTGCTTGATGTCAGTCGTCTCTCAACACTCGGGTGGCAGGCCAAGACTCCGTTGGAGGCCGGGATGCGGCGCGCCTATGAGGCCTACCTGACGACCCAGGCATCCACCATAGACGACCGGTGAAACATAGTCCTCCCTCTGTCGGCCGAACTTACCAGAATGCGCGAGTTTCAGAAGCTGGATCAGTTTCGTGTACCGCCGGGGTTTCGCGGACGGGGAGCGGTCGTCGTGGTGCTTTGGCAGGTCGTTCAATCGACACTCTTTGCACTTTCGCCTCAACCCTTTTTTGCATGGCGGCGCTTTCTGTTGCGCCTGTTCGGAGCAAAGATCGGTCGTAAGGTGCTGCTGCGCCCGACGGTGCGCGTGACCTACCCCTGGAAGACTGAGATAGGGGACCATTCCTGGGTTGGTGATCACGTCGAGCTGTACAGCCTGGATTGCATTTCAATCGGCTCTCATTCGGTAATTTCGCAGCGATCCTATCTCTGCACGGGATCGCATGACATGGCCGACCTCGCGTTCAGCTACATCACCGCCCCGATCACGGTCGGCGATCAGGTTTGGATCGCCAGCGACGTGTTTGTTGCGCCGGGCGTGAAGGTGGGCAGAGGCGCCGTCGTCGGTGCGCGGAGCACCGTACTCAAGGACGTTCCTCCCGAGGTCGTGGCCATTGGCGAGCCTGCGCGGGTCGTGCGCGATCGCCTCGCGTCCGGTGGGGACAAGTCCGGCAATGCAATCTCGGAGCAATCCGATCCGCTCCGCTGATTGGCTCGAGCCACGGACCTCGGATTCCTGGTCCTGCGTCGTCTTCCGGTGGACACGTGCAGATCATGATGCAGATCCAGCACAACCTGGCTGACCAAAGGCGTTGATGTGCCAACCATGGAGCGATTGCTCGGTTTGGCGATGCGATCAATAAGCTCGGGCGTCTAGGCCGACTTTATCGCAGAGGTCCATATGAGCAGTAGCGGCTCGTCGCGGTTTTCGGCGCTTCGGTCGCGGCGAATCGACGACCAGACGGATGCCGCGCGACGCCTTCAATTCCAGAGCGTTCACGGACCGGATCAGGTCTGAGCTGCAGTCAATTCGGAATTCAATCTCAAGTTACATATGTGTATGCGGCTCTTGGGAGCTGTTCTCAAGTCGAGAAATCTGCAGCAATCTTGTTGCCCTCTCATGGTCGGGACTCGTGGTCCGGATCGGGCGACCCATAGCTCTCGGCCGTTCCAGATCAGAAGTTGCGTCGCGGTCGTCCTCGTTTGACCTCAATCGGGAAATAAGGATATCTAGACCTAGAAATGCAACCTGCGGTGATGTCTGAGCGACGATCCATGCGCCCGAGGCGAGTGAATGCCTATTGATCGCTACGCCGAATACTCGGAAAATCGAAATGGGCTAGAGGCAGAGCCGAGGGAACGGCTGATGCCAAGAACTCTCCAGGAACAGCTGGACCGGGTTGAGCGGGACATCAAACTCTTCACCGAGTTTGATAGGGCAGAGAAAGCTCGGTTAAATCGCGAGTCTTACCTGTGGACTGCCGAGGACCGCATCGAGTGGCAGGAGACGCAATCTGACAATGCTCGACGACTACGAGAGCTTCTCGACGAGCGTGAAGCTTTGCGCCGCCAGCTGAAACTGTAAAACCGACGGTTGTGGATGCTGCAATCCGCAAGCGAGACATGGCAGCTCTCCCTGGTCCTGCTTCAAGAATGCCCCCGTTACGATCTTACCCGCATTCGCCTTTTGATTGCTTTGCCGTGAGCGATGTTCTTGGGAGGCACGCGGCGCCGCAATCGGAATGATTGATCAATCCGGCAGCGGACCGCTGCTGACGGATCGCGATCGTCAGTGCGGATGATGCAGGGTCGAGCGCATGTGGTCGCGCAAGCGTACGATCTTGAGATGGTCCATGACGGCAGCCGGATACGGCTAGCCTTTTCAGTCGGGGTGCAGGTGATATCTGTGAGCCAGAGCCGACCCGGGGCCACGGCGGTGAAGTCGCGCGCGCCGTGACGTATTGCGGATGACCCATCTCAGCTACGATCCGTGAGTCGATGCCTTCGGGTTGCAAGCCAGCCTGCTCGCACTCGCGAGGTATGTGGGCGATACTTGCCCGAGCCAAACTGACGAGAAGCAGCCTTGGACAATGCGCTCGCTCAAATCAGACGACCATTCCCCGGTCAATCCAGGGCCTTTGGTGTTTAGCGCAAAGTCGCTCAAGTCAATCCGCTTCGGTCTCCTACCGGACGTACCAATACCCCCACCGGCGCTGGGACACCGGGCGCGCCTGCGCCTTCATGGCTGCGACTTCCTCGACCGGGCGAAGCTGGGGGCCGTAAATTGCAGGCGGGTAGACGTCATCCCATAGCACAACTCCGCCTTGAACGTGGGCCGCCCGCTGATATGCCGGAGCAAGGGCGAGCTCGGCGGCTGGAGCCACGGATACCGTCAAGCTGAGGCCGAGGGCAGACAGGGCAATGGATGGAATAAGGGCGCGGAAGTGCATTGGATTGAATCCCTCGTGAATGAGATGCGAAATAATGCGACGGGTTCCAGATGGTTGCAAGGGCATGGGCGGGCCCGTTGTCCTAAATTTCATGCGCGAGGAAGAGGCGTCTGCTCGACCGCAACAGGATACGAAGGCCAAGAGCACTCTCTCTATATATAGAGAGTGGCCCTTGCAGAGATATCTCGAACGTTGCGGCCGAGATGAGATGCACGGAAGGCCCGCAGGGCAAGCACAAGCGCTGCATGCGCACGGTCACGCCTGAACAATCTTTCGGCGCCAGGAGTCGTCGAGAACCATGATGTCGACACACTGCTTGGCCTTGATAAGTCCTGCACTATCCGGGACGACTCCTATGGCTTCTGCACTTGTCTCCGCTTCCATTTTCGGCACGGGCCTCATCTTGGGATACGTACTGCGCGCCTGGCGCGTCCAGCGAGGAGATGCGAATTCATCCCGCGGTACCTCGCGTCGAGCGGTCCAGCCGACTCCCACCTCGACATTCGGCCATGCCCGGCGAGCCTTTTAGGTAAGGTCCGATTGGCGCGCAGGCATCCGGGGTCTCACTGAAAAGAATGGGGCATGAGGTATGAGTGAACCCAAGAAGGACGCGCCTCGGCGCTACATCGTCGATGGCGCCGGACAGCGTGTGCTTGTTGGGTTGACGATCTCGGAGACGATTGAATTCGAAACCCTGGACAATCCGGATGCCCGCTTGAGCGCTGGTTTGGCTGGCGAGGAGCGTTGTGTTCGCGAGGGCGAGAACGAGCGTTGGCTCGAGCTCTACGTCAAACATGAGCGGGCCTGGAACGATTGGATGGCCGAAACCCGTGCCCGGGTAGAGAAGCCCCGCCTGCTCAACTAGGCGAAGCGTTTCGCCATGGCGGGCACGCCGCGTCCGTATCACACGGCGAGCATGCGGCTTCCCTGAATGCTCATCAGCGTGAGGTTGCCGGTCGCATAGGCGCCGGTGTCGATGTTGACGCGGTTGGTCAGGAATTCCGCGCTGCGGACCGGCGTGTGACCATGGACGATATATTTGCCGAACTGCTCCTCGCTCCGGAGGAATTCTTCGCGAATCCAGAGCAGGTCGCGCTCCGTCTGCTCGGCCAATGGGACGCCCGGGCGAACGCCTGCGTGGACGAAAAAGAAGTCTCCGCAACTGAAGCTCAACCGCAGATTGTCCAGGAATTCCAGATGCTCGGTCGGCATCGCGCGAATCAAGTCGCGCAGGATCGATGCCGGCTCGTCGCGCTTGAGATTTGGCGGGGCAAGCCCGTAGGACATCAATGTCTGGGTCCCCCCGACGGCAATCCAGTCCTCGAATAGTGAAGGGTCTTCGAACACCCTCACTAGAAAGGCCTCGTGGTTGCCCTTGAGGAAGACCGCATTTCCTCGGCGGCTCCGCTCGACCAGGATGTCGAGGGTGGAGCGCGTATCCGGGCCGCGATCGATGTAATCGCCCATGAAGACTTCGACAGCATAGCGCGGCCGGCTGCGCGCGACGTCGGCGTCGATCACCCGCAGCATGGGCTGGAGCAAATGCGCGCAGCCGTGAATATCCGAGATCGCATAGATGCGCACTCCGTCCGGCAATTGCGGTTTGGGAGTGGGCGGGCGTGGTCGCACGAGGGATTTCATGGCGCTCAATCGATCGGGTGGTCGAAAAAATGTCCCCAAGTCGTCGGCACCGGAGAGCTTCCATCCAACACGAACAACGTGAATTCGGTGAGGCCGCGTCTTGTTCTCCGACCTGATCACGCCAAAAGAAGGGCGCGGCATTTTTTGCCGACCTTGTTTCGGGGTGCGCAGGACAGCGGGGGGCAGGAACAGGAACGATCCGCAGGAATTGCATCGCTATGCCGAAGCTTGCGGCAAGTCTGCATGACTCGGCAGAAATTTTTGCGTGCATCCACAGATTGAAGCCCGAGGAAATTCTCGTGTCGACCTCGGCTTTGCTTTCGGCGGGAGCAACGCACCGCCTCAAAGTTGAGCGAAGCAGCGCTGATGCATCGCATTGGACGCGGAACTTGATTCAAAATAGGGCAGTCCGATCGCTCATATGTCAGCACTGTGACGACATTTTCAGCGCGTCGAATTTCGCTGCGCATTTCAACACGACGCATCATCCGTGCGCCGCAAAAGTTTTGCGTGCAGCGCCACAATGTCGCTGCGATCAATCAACACTTTCCGTTGCGGGGAAGTGACGAGTCTTCAGCATCACGATGAGCGTCAGGCGCTCTCTCGATAAGCAGAGGTTCGAATGGCTGTTGCAACTTATGGTTCTGAGAATGCTCATGCGCTGTCATCCGCGCGTGGCAGCGCTCTTCAGAGGCCCTTTCAGATCGTCGTCATCGGTGCTGACTTTCTGTTGATCCTGCTGAGCTACGCGGCGGGTGCTTCGCTGTATGGTATGGCCGTCGCTTCGCCTCCCGACGGCGCATCGGTGGGAGCCGGATTGTTTGTCGGCGTGGTGTTCGTGGGGATAGCCTATTTCCGGGACGTCTATTCCACGCACCGCCTGCTCAATCTCGTATGGCAGCTTCGAATGGCGGTGTTCATCTGGCTGACGTCGCTCACGATCCTTGCCGTTGCGGCCTTCTTGCTGAAATCGACCGATAATCTATCGCGTGGCACCGTCATCGTGTTCGCCTTGATCGGCGGCCTTGGCTTGATCAGCCTCCGCTTCGGCTGGCAGGCCGTGTTCGGCACGAGCTTTGCCAGAAGCCGGTTGGTCGACCGCAAGGTGATCCTGCTCAGCCTGAAGCCGCTCGACTTCACCTCGAACCGCTTCAAGGATCTGCGGAGGAATGGCTTCGACGTCATGCGCCATTTCGTGCTCGGAACCGACCGGGATGATGGGCACTGGGAGCGACAGATCCGCGACGTCATCCGCCAGTCGCGTTCGGCCGATGTCGATGAATATCTGCTTGCAATCGACTGGAACGAATTGCCGATGCTGCGCAAGCTCGGGCCATATTTGCGCGCCGTTCCGCAGCCCATTCGCCTGCTGCCGGACGACCCGCTCGCTGACCTGGTGACCCGTCCCTTTCTGCCGGTCAGCGGAACCGTAGCGGTCGAGATCCAGCGGCCCCCGCTCACTATCCTCGAGCGGCTGCAGAAGCGCTGTCTCGACATCGGCATCGCTCTGTTCGCGCTTGTGATGCTGACGCCGCTGTTGCTGACCGTTGCCGTGCTGATCAAGCTGGATTCCCCGGGAACCGTCATATTCCGGCAGTCGCGGCGCGGCTTCAACGGCAGGCCGTTCGAGATCTGGAAGTTTCGAACCATGACCGTTAGCGAGAACGGCGAAACGATTGCCCAGGCGACCAAGAGGGATGCTCGGGTCACCAAGATCGGGCGCTTCCTGCGTATGACGAGCATCGACGAGCTGCCGCAGCTCTGGAACGTGCTGCGTGGGGACATGTCACTGGTTGGCCCGCGCCCGCACGCGCTCGCCCATGATAATTACTACGACGAGCTCATCAGCAAGTACGTCTACCGCCATCACATGAAGCCGGGCCTGACGGGCTGGGCCCAGGTGAACGGATTCAGGGGAGAAACGCCGACGATCGACCTGATGGAGAAACGTGTCGAGTATGATGTCTGGTACGTCAGCAACTGGAGCATCTGGCTCGACCTGAAGATCATGGCCCGCACTGCGTCCGCGGTGATGTTCCAGGAAGCCTATTAGTCGGTCAATTTCTGAGAGTTGCCGGACCTCCGGCCCGAGGCCTCAGGTCCCGTCGCGCGGCGGCCTGCCGAAGAGCCGCATGATTGCATCGCGCAGGGCGAGCAACGGCGGCACGAGCACGAAGAAGGCCCCCATTGCAATGGAGACGATGACGTGGCGGATCGAGAAAGGTTCGTCATGCTCGATCTCGCGCCGGCTTGGGTCGATGGGCGCCGGTGAGAGCGTCGTCGTCATAGGCTGCCGAAGCGGCTTGCGCGGGGGAACTACGATCAACACGAATAGAATGTTGAGCAGAACCCAAATCGTCAGAATCGTAAGAACGATCAGCATCCGAGCCACCGGAAAGGAACTGCGAATATGAGGCGAGATTAGCCTCAGGGTACCGAGAAAGAAAGATGCCTATAGTTTCAGCATTTTGAGGCATCAAGGCCAGGATTGTCTCATCTTTTCGACGGATGGTCGCCAATGGCGGTACAGTCTGAGCCACCATCTTGTCGTCAATCCTTGCGCTTGGCTAGAGCAATAACTGCAAGTTGTGGATTCCGGACGAATACGGAGGCCCGAGCAGCCCGGGCGTGCCTGGCACGATCTCCGATCGCCCGACGGGCTCGAGCTGTCTCGTGCGCGAAGACGCACTCGATGGCCTTCGCACGGCAATTCCGCTAAGCACGAATAAGGCCCGCTGCCAAGCGGCAGCGGGCCCCGGGGTTGTCCAGTTCGGCTAAAGCGCGATGAAATGAGGATTGATCGCTGCGACGACGGTAGTGGGCCGCCCCCTCTCCCGCTTGCGGGAGAGGGTTGGGGAGAGGTGCTTCCGCAATGGGACAATCCCCAAGAGGAGAAAGCCCTCACCCGGCGCTTCGCCATAGCCGAGGCTTTGCCTCGGCGTCTTTTGAGATGACGGCCGCCGGAGGCGGCCTACGCCTCTCCCGCAAGCGGGAGAGGTGACCGACCCGCGGCAATCGATTCAACCTAAAGCCAGTCGCCGCGCCTGCGCGTCAGGCATGCTCGACGTAGTAGCTGTTGTGGTGCTTGCCCTTGTAGGCCTCGATGCGCTTGAGCATCTTCGGGTTGGCGCGGTTGAGCACGGCGCCGAGCAGCTTCTTCTGGAGGACTTCCGAGCCGGAAACTGACTCCTGAAGCGCGCTTCGTGTCGTCTGCCCCCATTCGATGACGTAGACCATGGCATCGATCAGGAAGCTGACGGCCTTCGAATCCGCCACCGGCATCACCGGGGCGAGATCGATCACGATGTACTCATAGTGGTCTCTCAGCACCTTGAGCAGTTCGGCCATCGCCTTCGATCCGATGACGTCGGCCGAATTCACCATGCGGGAAGCCACGACGGAGGGGAGGAAATCCAGTCCCGTTTCCTTGCTCCGCTGCACGTGGTAGCCGAGGCTCGCGGGATCGTTCAGCGCCTCCACCAGTCCGCTCTTGGCATTGGGCGCGAGCTCTCGCGTCAGCGAGCGCGTGTGCAGATCGCCGTCGATCAGAACCGTGCGGTGCCCCGTCAGAGCTACCAACTGCGCGAAATTGGCGGCGACAGTCGTTTTTCCTTCCTTGGGAAGGGAAGAGACGATGCCGATCACCTTGATCTCGCGGGTCAGGCGGGCGACGTCGATCGACACCTTGATGTTGCGCAACGTCTCGGCAAACCGCGAGAATGGATGATCGACGACGTAGCGAGACAGATCGGATGGGCCGGCCTTCGAGGGTGGACGAATATCGGGCAGGACGCCGAGGCACTTCACGCCGAGCTCGTCCTCGACCTCGCCGGGGGTCCGCAACACGTCGCTCAGCAGTTCCCGCGCAAATGCGACGCCGAAGCCGAGACAGAGACCGCCCACCAGGCCTCCCACCAGCGCCAGGACCGTGCGCGGCGAGCTCTTGCGATCCGGCTTGGTGGCGGTGCTGATGAGACGCGCCTCGCTGAGCGGAAAGCTCTGGTTCTGCGTCGCGCTTTGCAGTTTCTCGAGGAAGTTGTTGTAGAGATTGCGATAGGTGTCGGCGGCGCTTTCGAGATCGCGCAGCTTGACTTCGGCCTGGCCGGTGTGACCCGCCTGGGCAACGAGCTCCTTCACGTTCTTCTCGAGCGAGGCCTCGCGGCTCTTTGCGATCTCGTAGTCGCTGCGATAAGCGTCGCCGATCCGACGCAGCTCATCGGCGATGTTCTTGCGCAGCTCCTCCATCTTGTTGGCCAGATTGACCGCTGCAAGGTGAGTCTTGCCGTAGCGCCTGGACCAGTCGGCATATTGGGCCTGGAGGTCGAGATATTGGGCGCGGAGGCGGGTAATGACCGCGTTGTTGAGAGCGTCCGTCACCGTCGGCTGGGCGAGATCCTGATCGGAGATCGCGTCGATCCGGTCGAGCCGGGCCTTGGCCTCGGCGGTCGAAGCCCGCGCTTGAACCAGCTGCGTATTCAGATCCGACAATTGCTGCTCGGACATCAGGCCGCGGCTGGTACCGACGATGTTGTGCTCGGCCTTGAAGGTCTGCACGGCGCGGTCGCTGGCCGTCGCCTGCTCGCTCAGCTCGAGGCTGCGCTGCTGAAGCCACTCGGTTGCCCGCTTGGTGGACTGGTATTTGGCTTCGAGGGCGCCGACAAGGTATGCATTGGCGATGGCGTTGGCGATCTTGGCGGCCTTGTCGGGGCTGCGCGAGCGATAGCTCAGCGACAGGACATATGTGGTGAGGACGCGCTCCGTTCGCAGGCTCTTCTGAACCTGCTCGACCACGGCATGTTCGATTCGTTCCTGGGACGCGGGCTCGCGGGAGCCGAATAGCGACGTGGCCTTGCCGATGATGAGGGAGAGGAGGCCTGGACTCGAACCATTGAACTCCGGATCCTCCGTCAGCTTCAGGCGACGGACAACGGACAGAATCAGGTCGTCCGAGTTGATGATTTCGACCTGGCTGTCGACATAGCCGGTATCGATCAGAGCGCTGCTGGCGTTGCTGTCCTTGTCCAGCACCTGCGCCTGACGCGTATCCATCATGATGCGGGCATTCGCCGTATACATCGGTTGCGTCGTGGCCAGGTACACGATCACCAGGGCCAGCGAAACTCCGACGCACACCGCGATGATCGGCCACTGGCGGCGCAGCACATCGGTCACGCGCTCGAAGCTGAGGACCGCTCCGCCGAACTCGATGCCGAAGCGGTGGCCCGACTGAAAGTGCTCTCTAGGCTGATACATCTGTGAATTCGCTGCCTTTGACGATCGCTGATCAATTCGGAAGGGGGACGGGTTTGAATGGGTCGGCCAGCTTGGTCCTCCATTCGCCGTCGAGCAGAGCTCCGCCTCGGGGCGGCTGCGCAAGTCCCTTGCCTTGCGATTGGGCGCCGGAGTTGTCCTCTCCCGCTGCGGAATAGCCTGCTTGCACGTTGAGATCTCCGATCCGCTGTGCAAAATCCCTGATCTTGCGCGCCGCGTCAGGCTTCGTCGACGTGCACCGGCCTTCGGCTATCCGCAGCGCGGCGCCGATGGCTGACCGATCGGCTGAAGCCGATGCGGAGATGAGCGTCTGCACGGACGGCAACACTGATGGATCCGTCACGAGATAGGCAGAGAGCCGATATCGCAACTTCTCCTTGTCATTGCGCAGCCGCTCCAGCAGCGAGGAGGGCGACTTGACGAAGGTGTCGAGTTCGAGCTGCGAGGCGCGGTCCGAGAATTCGACGCACTGCGCATGGCAAGCATCGACGCTGATGAGAATCAGGGCAGAGCCTGCGAAGGCGATCGGGAGCCATCGCAGCTTCATGTGACGACGTGTTGCTCCGCAGCCCATCCGTGTCCCTTCGTCCCTGTTGCAGTAGGAGAACACGCGAAACTTGCCAGTCAACTGTGTCAATTTTTGTGCGGCGCAAAAGCTCGATACACCGATCGTCCACAACGAATGCGTTAGCTGCTTCCGATCGGTTGCAAGAGCGGGAGATGCAATGCCTGCGAGATCGGCATGCTTGCGCCCAGGAATGTTGCAACATGAAAACAAATGAGGCGTTCGCCCGTCAAAGCGCCGCAAACACGCGTCGCAAAACCGACACAAGCGCCATGCGCGGACATTGTTCCCTTCCTGCCGAAAAAATATCCGCGCGACATGTGCGACGACATCTTCATGCGAAGAGATCCGGAATCAATGTCGCTGCGCCCTACCGCAACAGCGCCGAATTTCGCGCACACTTTCCACGCAAATACTCGCAATCATCGCGGCTCATGAAATTTGCGCCCGAAGCATGCGCGCCTCGAACAAAAAGTGGCGTGAAGTTGGCGCTCGCATGTCGGAATGATCTGCGAGCATTGAAAGTATCGTCGATCGTCATGCATCGAGCGCGAGTCCGCGATCGCGAAGATTGAACATGCGCGAGACCTGATACACACTGCTGCGGTGCAATAGCTATGGAATGTTGATGTGACGGAGTCGGTTCATCGTGAGAAGACGCATGTCCTGCCGCTCGACAGCATTCGGGGGATCGCCGCGACTTCGGTGGTGATTCACCACCTGCTGCTGATGCCGACTTTCCTCGCGGCGTTCCCGCACAATGCGTGGATCAACTGCTCGTTCTTCAGGAGCGCCTGGCTGTTGGTCGATTTGTTCTTTGTTCTCAGCGGGATCGTTATGTCGCTCAGCTATGTCGAGAGCGACTTCGGGCGCTTCTCGCTGCGCGAATTCATGCTGCGGCGCCTGGCGAGGGTCTATCCGCTGCACATCGTCATGCTGTTGGCAAATCTGTTGTTTCGCCTCCTGCGCATCAGCCTGGTCATGGCCGGCGTCGTGGTGGCCGCGCCGGCGGCCTTCGAGGTGAATAACGCCTATTCCTTCGTTCTCAACGTCCTGCTGCTGCACTCCATGGGGTTCATCGACTATCTCAGCTGGAACGCGCCGAGTTGGAGCATTAGCGTCGAGTTCTACACCTATCTGGTGTTCGGTCTGATCGTGCTGCTGGCCCAGCGCATGCGTTCCTTGTTGTGGTTCTACGTCCTGTGCGGGGCGCTTGCCGTCGGCAGCCTGGTCTTCATCATCTTCGTGCTCGACAAGAGGAGTCTCGGGCTTCAGACCGATTTCGGGATCCTGCGCTGCTTCGTGAGCTTCTTCCTGGGCGTGCTGACGGTCAGGATCGTCGATCGCCTGCCGGCGAAGCCGGGTCCTGCCGTGCAGGGCATGCTGCAATTCGTCGCCATGATCGCCAGCATCGTCCTGGTGTCCCTGGCGGAGACCAATCCGGCGGCAACTTTCCTCGCGCCGGTGACGTTCGCGATCTTCCTTGGCAGTCTGCTGGCCTTTCCGGATGCGCTGCTGGTGCCGCGGATGCTGGTGGCCAAGCCGCTGGTCTGGCTCGGTCGCCGTTCCTACTCCATCTATATGGTGCACGCGCTCGTGGTGCTGCTGGCCGAATATTTCGTGCGGGCGCTCGGGGCGGGGCGCATCGCAGCTCTCGATTCGGTCTGGGCGGGTCTGCCGGCCACGCTGAACCTGGTCGTCTCGCTGGCCGCGGTGCTCGTGGTTTCGCACTTCACTTATCGCTACGTCGAGATTCCCGGCGGCAGGTGGATGCGGAACGCTCTCGGGAGCCGGACCGATTTCTCCGCCTCTCCGGCGCCATCGGCGCGGCCGACGAACTGAGCCGGACATGACCATCCTCGCGCTGAACCGGCCGAAAGTCACGCTGATCAGCCTCAACATCGAGGCGATCGCGCTCGGCGCCTATCTGATCCGCGACGCCTTCGGCGGCGTGATGCGCTACTATACCAGCATCTATCACATGGATGCGCTGTGGTATGTGCCCGACGGCGTTGCGCTCCTGTGCCTCGCCCAGTTCTTCGTCCATTGTGTCCTGCGCAGTCGCAGCACGCTGGCTCTGCTGGTGCTCGTGCAGATCATGCTGTCGCTCGTGCTGGGCTACTTCATGATGGGGACGATGAACGCAGCGATCTCGTCGTTCAAGATGATGCTGCCAGTCTTCGTCGGATTCTGCTTCTGCGATTCGAGCCTGGGCTCATACCGAAAGCTGCTGTCGGTCATCGCCGTGACTTTCTACCTGTCCGTGATCGGCGTTTTCCTGACGAAGTTCTATCTGATGCCTTGGGTGGGCTACAAATACGAGGCCTTCGGCGCCGTACGCGAGGCCGGCCGGTTGTGGTGGGCCTATGGCGGCGACGACCAGCGCCTCATGGGCTTTGCAGCCGACAATACCATGGCGGCCTTCTTCATCCTGGTGTCGTTCGCGATCACCTCCATTCGCATGAGCACGACGTGGTGCCTCCTGTTCGGCTCCATCGCGATCTATGCCATCAAGCTGACCACGAGCAAGACGACCATGATCGTGCTCGTGCTCTATTTGCTCTTGCTGGTGTTCGTGCGTATGCTGCCGGAAAGGTCGCGCTTCCCCGCGATCCGGACCATTGCGCAGTGGTCTTTCGCCGCGATCTTCGTGCCGTTCTTCATGATCGTGGTCGCCTCCGGCACCGCCGCCATACCGCACTCGACCTTGTTCAGCATTCTCGATCGCATCAACAACAGCTGGCAGTTACCCTTCGTCTATATGAGCCAGCTCATGCCGATAGGCCTCGTGACGGGCTGCGGCGCGGGCTGCTTCAACTATCCGCAGAAGCTGTTCTCGCCGCTTGCGCCTTACTGGGTGCCGGTCGACAATTTCTACATCGGGACCTACCTGATGTTCGGTCTTCCCTTCGTCGCATTCATGGTGATGGTGTTCCGGGCGACGTTCGGTGCGACCGACGTGTACAAGCTGACGCTGCTGTTCGTCGTCAATCTGTTCACGATCACGGTGCTCAACTACGGCCCGGCATCCGGCCTGCTGATCATCGCATTGAGCTTCAGCGAAGTTTTCTCGCGGCGTGCGACCTCCGCACGAGGCGTCGATGCCGTGCCGATCGTCATGCGGCAGCCGATGCAGCCGTTGGAAGGCTTCCGCCCGGATCTACCGGCGGCGAGCGGGAGCAGGTGAGAACGGATCATGCATAGACGGCTCGCATTCATCGACACGCTGCGCGGCATTGCCGTGCTGTCGGTACTTGTCCAGCACGTATTCGAGGTGATCGTCGAGCAGCACCCGACGGGCGCCTATTACTGGCCCATCCATGACGTGTTCGGCTACTACATGAACTTCGGCCGGTTCGGCGTCGTCTTGTTCTTCTTCGTCAGCGGCTTCGTCATTCCGTTCAGCTTCCCGGACAGCGCCACGCCCGTGCGGGACTTTACGATCAGCCGCTTCTTCCGGCTCTATCCGGCCTACTGGACCTCGCTCGTCGTCGGGCTCGTGACGATGCAGCTGCTCAATTCGAAAGTCTATCCGCTGGGGCAGGTCGCCGCCAACGTGACGATGCTGCAGACCTTCGTGAACGTCCCGAACCTCTGGGTGTTCTACTGGACGCTGGCGATCGAGCTCTTGTTCTACGTCGGATGCACGATCCTCTTTGCGATGGGACTGCTGAACCAGCGCTTCACGGCGGTGACGATCGTCGTCGCGGCCGCGCTGGTCGGAACCACCGCTGCGCTTCTGATCGAGAACAGAACCGTATCCTCCGTGATGGAGGTCGGGTTGAACCTGTCGGCGATGTTCCTGGGCAAGATCATCCGCGACACCGTCATTGGCGGCAAGCTGCGATGGACCCATGTGGCTGTCTGCACGCTGCTGTATGCGATCTTCGCCGCCGCCCTGTCTGATCGGCGTTTCGGAGGCGTCTATCACGAGAATTTCTTCTACAGCTATTCGATCGGATCGGCCTATGTCTGCGCGGCGCTGGTCTTCATCGCCTTTGCCGTGTTCGGCGAGCGAATGGCGTGGCGTCCGATGGCGTTCGTCGGTGTGATCAGCTATTCGGTCTACCTGATGTCGCCGTTCGTGATCGTGGTCGTCCACCGCCTGTTCTGGTTCGGCGACGGGCCGCTGGGATGGTCGATCTTCCTGGCCGTGATCCTTGCGTTGTCGATCCTGGTCAGCTGGATGACATTTGCCTTCATCGAGAAGCCCAGCATTTCCTTCGGGCAGAGGTTCCGCTCGGCGCGGAGAAAACCTGTCATTCTCGAGCCGGCCCTCAGCACCCAGGGTGCCGCAGAGTGATCAAAACACCCCACCAGCCGGGCGCTGCCTATGACGGATCGTTCGTTCCGTCGGTCCAGGGCCTTCGCGCGATCGCTGCGCTGAGCGTGCTGATGGATCATTTCTACGACATGCCAAAGGGGGGCATGTACGACATCCCGGATCCCGGCTTTCTGCCGCCGCTCTGGTCCTGGCTGCAATCGGTGATCAATGTCGGCGGGCACGGCGTCGAGCTGTTCTTCATGATCAGCGGATTCCTGATCCCGGCAAGTCTGGTGCGGCACGGGTCGCTGTCGCGGTTCTTCTTCGACCGCGTCCTGCGCATCATGCCGGTGTTCGTGGTCCTGCATCTTGCGCTGTTCGTGATCGGTCCGATCGTGGCCTACAAGTTCTTCCGCGGGATCGATCTGACCAGCTATCTCACAATCTTCGCGGCCAATCTGTTCTTCGTGCAGGACGCGCTCGGTCTGCCCATTGCTCAGCAGAATGCCTGGACATTGACCTATGAATGGGCGTTCTACATCTGGTTTGCGCTGACGTTCTCGGTATGGCGCACCGGTGGCAGATTGCTGGCGGCGCCCCTGATCCTGCTTGGCATCGCCTGCCTGATGCACTGGCCGATCACCGCCTTCTTCTGCATCGGCATGCTGTTCAGCGCCACGGGATTCCGCATTTCCATTCCCGGACGGCTCGGTCTTCTCGCAGGCCTCGTTTGCGGGGCGGCGCTGTACGCGAGCCTGGTGCTGTTTCACCCGTTCGTGGGGCTCATTCCCGGATTTCTGCTGTTCGGCATGGTGCTCGCTCCGGACTCGGGCCTCGGCAGGGCTCTGAACCTACCGGCGCTGCAATATGTCGGCAAGATCAGCTACAGCCTCTATCTGGTGCACCCCTTCGTGCTGTTCCCCCTGCAGGTGATCGGCCTGAAGCTGGTCGCCGCTGGCGTCGACCGCTGGCTGCTGTGGACCGCCTTCATCGGGCTTGGGCTGGTGATGTCGCTGGTTGCAAGCGCGATCAGCTATGAGCTGATCGAGGTCAGGCTAAGGCGATTGCTGGACGGCGCGATCCGCAGCATGTTCTCCCGGCCGCAGATCGAGCAATCGGTTTGAGGGCGCCGGCCGCGCTCAGCTCACGGTGCGACCGGTGAGCTTGTGATAGGACCCCAGCAGTCCTTCAGCGATGCGATCCCAGTTGAGGATGCCGGCGGCGGTCTGCCGTGCGCCCTCGGTCAACGTTGCGGCGAGAGGCTTCGACGTCAGCACGTGCTCGAGCGCATCGGCCAGCGCAGTGGCATCGCCGGGAGGAACCAGGAGACCGTTGACCCCGTCTGTGACGACGTCGGGAATGCCGCCGGTGGCACTGGCGACCACGGGGCGGGAATTCCCATAGGCGGATGCAAGCACGCCGCTCTGCGTTGCATCCTTATAGGGCAGGGCAACCACGGTTGCGGATTGAAACAGTCGTCCGGTCTCGGCAGGCGCAATATAGGCGTTGATGGTCTTGACCGTCGGCATCGCCTCCATGCGCGCTCCGAGCCGTGTCATCTCGGGGCCACGGCCGGCAACGATCGCTTCATGGGCCACACCGCGCCGGGCCAACATGTCGATCGCATCGATGAAGACGTCGAGGCCCTTGTAGGCCCACATCCGTCCAAAAAACAGGATGCGCGCGGCCTCCGGCGCGGTGACCGCGCCCCCAGCCGGCGGAACCATGAGCACGCCGTGCATGCTGGAGATCGCTTCCCCTTTGAAGTCAGGCGAGGCACGGCGAAAATCGGCGATGCAGCTCTCGCCATGCGTGGTGACGACCGACGCGGCTGCGCGCATGCGCCCGCGCCATGCATCTTCACGCGGCGACGTCCCGGAGCCGCCTTCCGAATGCGGGATCGCATCGTGAACGGTCAACACCAGCGGAATGCCGAGCGGACGAAGAAGCTGGATCAGCCTGGACGTGTAGATCTCCGGAACTTCGTGACAATGAATCACGTCGGGGCGAAACGAAATTATGTCGAGGAACGAGGCCGGGATGCCGATGGCACCGCCGCGGCGCAGGCTCAGGTCGCGAATTCTCGTCTCGAACGGAGCCGTCACGGCAATATCGGCCAGTTCCCATTGCTGATTGGCATCCTTGCGGTTGAGCACCAGCCGGACATCGCCGTGGCGGGCCAATCCCGATGCGAGACGGTAGGAATATTCCGCAAAATGCGGTGCGTAGATGGCGACGCGGAGGCGCTTGGCCATATCAGCTGTTTCCGCTCCAGAGGTCGATCGGGAATGCACTCATCAAGGCACGATGGTCGAAGTTGAGGCGCGCAGCCCCACCCATCTCGCGACCTTCGTCAATGCTCGAGGCAAACTCGACGGCAAACCGGCCGGTACCCTCATAGTAGTCACGATACTTGAATTCGGACTCTCCGCTGCTCAGACGCACGTATCGAGCCGGTATCCCGAATGCCTCGGCGACAATGATGCCGTGGAGCGAGCTTGCCAGAACCAGTTCAGCTTCGAGAATGGCGTCAATTCGTCGATTCCAGGATCCCAGCGGTGAGACCACTGTATCGGCGGCACGGTCCATGAGACTCAAATCGTGCAAATTCGGAACAAACACCCACGGCTTTTTGGCAGTAGGGTGAAAGCGATTTGGAAACAGCTGAGGAAGCAGCAACGCAGGGTCTCCGAACACTTCGGGTACCGCGATGCCCCGGCGCTGCAGAATCTCCCGTGTACGAGGGCCGCGCACCGCTCGCACGTCCAAGTTCTGCACGCGGTGATTGAGGTCGTCCTGACCGGGGCGCCCATTCACGCCGCTTCCCCAGATCACATCGCCATTTCGCGCGTAATGCAGCACGGAGCCGATCGCGAACAAGCGCGTTTGCCGCGGCACCTCGTCGGCGAGCGTATAGCCGAAATGCCGCAAGAGATGGTCAACGACGACGACCGAAAGATAGTCGCCGAAATTTATCGTTCCGTCGTCGGGACGCCAGAAGAACAAGTCCACGTGCGGATACGGCAGCTGATGAATAAAGTCGCAACCGACCTCGTTCATCAACCGTCGTAGATTGGTCCGAAAATTCATGCTGCCTCGGATTGTAGCTGCTTTCTTGCCGTAGTGTCCTCGTAAACAAGGCGACTATTGGACCATTGCAGCCGATGGCTCAACGACGAAAGTCGGCCTAACCGGAAATTGTGACAGGCCTCCAATTGCGCCACGAGAATATCAAGCCGCGCTCGATCGTTTCGGGCGTCATTTGGTCCGCACTCGATTCCGCAGTCGGGCAGGCTCTCACGCTCGCAATCTACATGATCATGGCGCGGCTGCTGTCGCCGCAGATTCTCGGCATCGTGGCAACGGGGGCGCTGGCGCTCGAATTCTGCCGGGCAGTCCTGATCGAGAGCATCGCGATAGCGGTCCAAGCGCGTGCCGAGCCGAAGGACGAGGATTACACTGCCTCGTTCTGGCTCATCGCGGGCCTCTCCTTGTTTGCAGCGCTCGCACTGTTCGCCTCGAGCGGCGCGATCGAACGATTTTCGGGTCTTTCGGACATTGCCATCGTTCTCAAGGGATTCTGCATCGTGGTGGCCGTACAGGGCCTGTCGCGGACGCACGAAGCCTGGTTGATGCGCAATCAACTGTTTCGATCCCTCGCCATCCGCTCGCTTTCTTCAATCTCGGTTGGCGGGGCCGTTGGGATCGGGCTGGCGATCCAGGGGTACGGGGTCGTTGCGCTGGTCGGACAGCTCGTTTCGACGTCGTTGATCTCGCTGGTCAGCCTTTGGATCCTGACGCCCTGGCGCCCTCGGCTCCGGGTCAGCCGGCAGGCTGTTGTCGAACTCCTGAGCTATGCGCGCTACGTGGCGCTGACGGGAATCACGAACTTCGCCAATGCCAATTCCGATCTGATTTTCGTTACCTGGTATACCGGCGCCGCCGGCGCGGGCTTGTACAGCCTGGCCAAGCGCCTGGTCAATGCCGTGAGTACCGTGATTGGAAATGCGTTGAACCGGGTGTTCTTTGCGACCATCGCTGGCCTCCAGCATGACCGGGAAGCATCGCGTTCGACGCTGGTTGCCTTCGTCATGTACACGTCGCTGCTGACGGCTCCGATCTTCGCTGGCATAGCGGTTCTGGCGCCGGATCTGATCACTGGTTTCTTCGGGTCCAAGTGGGGCGAGGCCGCCCCTCTGCTCGCGATCATGTCGGTCACCGGATTCCTGACCACGATCGGCCTCTACAATCACTCCGTTATCCTGGCGTTCGGCAAACCGCACTGGCAAACTTGGCTGACGCTGATCTACGCGGTTTCGAATATAGCAATCTTCATCCTCGCTGCGCCGTTTGGCCTTATCGCGATTGCTGTCGGCTACGTCGCTCGCGCCTTGTTGCTATATCCGCTATCCGCCGGAGCCTCGATGCGGATCCTGTCGCTCGGTATCAGGCCCTATGCCGCGGCGCTGATGCCCGCACTTGCGGGCTCCGCGGTGATGGCATGCGCGGTGGCTGGTGCCTCCGTTGCGATGCCGGCCATGTCGCCATGGCTGCGTCTCGCCGCGCTCGTGCTGCTCGGTTCTTCGGTATATCTCGTCGTTGTTGTCGCGATCGCCCGGCCGGCCGTGGTGCGGATATGCCAGGAAATCCTGGGCCGTGTGCGGCGATCGTCGAGAACCTAGCTGCAAGATCCGCCCTGCAGACACCTAGCTCGCGTTGGCCGCTTGTCGGGTCTCCGAAAGATCGAGCGGCTCGGCCTTCGGGATGCGGGCCGACCTTGCATCGCCCGGCGCAAGCCGGTTGATCAATTTTCGAGCGGGATTCTCGACATAGTGATACGTCACGTCGGCGACGACTGTCAGAATGATGCAGCAGACCAACGCAAACACTGGAAACATGCTTGGTTGAAGTCCGAAATAGTGCCACGCCGGCTTGAAAAGCAGGATCAGCAGCACTTCGTGAACCATGTAGATCGCGTATGATGTGTTGCCGAGGCGGCCAAGCCAGTCAGAGCCGGGAAACCGGGCGAAGGCGCTCTCTCCGGCGGCTGTGACGAGAATCGCGAGAGAGAACAATATGATTGCAAGGTCGGGCTTGGCATAGAGGTTGAGGATGAGGACCGAGCCGGCGAACAGCGCTATTCCGGCGAATGCGACGGGCTTTCTGCGATAGTCGCTCGAGAGCCTGAACAGGACGGTCAGGAGAATCCCGTTCAGGAAGCTCGGAAGGGCCCGCAACATCCCGAAATCGAAGGTTGCCCCGTACATCTGCGAGCGCTCCTGCCAGATCGGCAGGTGAGCGTGGGCGAGGATTCCGTAACAGAGCGCGACGATGATCGCGAGCATCAGCGGCGAGACCCTGCCGGCCAGCAGCATGAACAGTGGGAATAGAACGTAACAGAACAGCTCGGCGCTGATGGACCAGGCCGGCGAGTTGAAGCTGAGGTGATCTGTGACGCCCCACGCCTGCACGAGGAGGAGGTTGTGAAGGAAATCCAGCCAGCTCGCGTGCGAGGTCGGCCCGGATATGCCCACGAGAGCAAGGACCGCGAATATCAATAATGTGAGCAGATGCAAGGGGTAGATTCGCGCGATCCGCCTGACGAGGAAGCGCACATAGGAGCGCAGACCTGTCGAGGTCGCGGGATAGGAATAGGAGATTACGAAGCCGGACAGGATGAAGAACATGTCGACAAACAAGCCGTAAGAGCCGTTCCAGGCCGGCGAGATGCCTTTGTCGATGTTCTTCAGATGAAAGATGAAGACGCCTAGCGCGGCGATGAACCGGTAGAAGTCGAGAAGAACGAATCGCTTTGGTTCGCGGACTTCCATGTCGGCGTCGATATCCCTGCAGCAACAAGAAGGTCTCTTCTAGACAGCAATTGTGACGCAAGTTCGCAACCACCGCCAATCATGTGCAGTGCTGATGGGCTTGAACGAGCCGGGGTCGGTGCGGCTGTATCAGGTGAGTAGGCCGAAGGCGGTCCTTGCCTATTGTAGGCGCATCGGCCGCTTGCTGTGCGTGGGACGGGGATTCCCCCATCCCACGCTGCCTCGATAGATGCCAATCTGCCGCGACTTTAGACGAATACGAAGTCGTGGCTCGTCAGGCTGCTGACATAGATGTTCTTGAGAAGGATCGAGTCTTCGGCCGAGAACGTGATGAGCGCATTCGTGCCGGACTGCGTCATCTGCAGGTGACTGTAGTCCGCCGCCAGCAGCTTCGAGATCTGGATCACGTCGTGAGTTGTGCCGTCGCCGGCCTGGAAGTTGAGGATCTGGTCCTGGCCGTGATCGTAGGCGATGGTGGTCGAATTCGGCGCGGCCGAGAACACGTCGTTGCCGGCTCCGCCCTGGATCGTCACGCCGGCAGCGACGGCCGTGACGTTGTGGGTGCCGTCGGTCTTGGTCTGGTCGAAGAACTGCAGCGTGTTGGCGCTGTTGTAGCTCTCGTGCTGCGTCGTACCGGTCTGTCCGTTGAAGTTGAACAGGAAGACGTCCTTCGAACCGTCGGCGTTGTTGGCGATCTCCTGAGTCTTGACGCCGGCGCTGTTATAGATGTCGGTCAGCTTGCTGCCGTCGTCGTGGATGACCTGGGTATAGTCCAGCGTGCCGTCGGCATGGGTCCGGGTGAGCTCGACCAGCTTGCCCGAGGCATCGAAGTGCTGGTGCTGGGTTGTGTAAGACTGCCCGGTGACGTTGTAGTTCCAATTGTCCGACGTCCCGTCGGCGTTCTTGATATAGGCCGCGGTCTTCACGCCGGCGGTATAGACGGTCGTGGAGTTGTAGCCATCGCTCTTGGTCGTCACCTCGCTGGTGATGACACCCTTCGCGTCGTACCAATCGGAGGTCTTGGTGCCGTCGGCGCTCTGCGTCAACGTGAATGCCAGGCTGTTGTCGGCGTGTGTGCGCACGATGTGGGTGAGGAAGCCGGTGGAATCGTAAGTGTCGTGCTCCGTCGTGTAGTTCTGACCGACGACGTTGAAGAGATGGACATCTCTCGAGCCGTCGGCGTGATAGTCGGTCTCTGTCTTCTTGATGCCGGAGGCGTCGTAGTTGGTCACTACTCTGCTGCCGTCGTTGCCGACGACCTCGGTATAGTCGAGCGAGCCGTCGGCATGCCAACGGGTTACCTCGGTCGTCCGGCCGGCCGGATCGATGTGCTGGTGCTGCGTGGTATAGCTCTGGCCCACGATGTTGTAGCTGTAGTTGTCGTGGCTCAGGTCGGCGTTGATGATGTAAGCCGCGCTCTTCACGCCATTGGCGTAGACCGTGGTCGAGCTGTAGCCGCTCGGCTTCTCGAGCACTTCGCTGGTGAGAACGCCTTTGGCATCGTACCAGTCAGTTGTCTTGATCCCGTCCTTGCTCTGCACCAGCTTGAACGCCATGCTGCCGTCGGCGTGCTTGCGGATCAGCGTGGTGAGGAAGCCGGTCTCATCGTAGACGTCGTGCTCGGTCGTGTAGTTCTGACCGGTGATGTTGAAGAGAAAGACGTCCTTGCTGCCGTCGGCGTGATAGTCGGTCTGTTTGGTTCGCACGCCTGCGGCGTCGTAGTTGGTGACGACGCTGCTGCCGTCGGCATTGATGACCTGGGTATAGTCGAGCGTGCCGTCGGCATGCTTGCGGGTCACGGCCGTGACGTTGCCGGAGGGATCGACGTGCTGGATCAGCGTGGCGTAGCTCTGGCCGGTGATGCCATAGGCGTAATTGTCCTGACTGCCGTCGGCGTTCTTGATATAGGCCTTGGTCTTGATGCCGTTGCTGTAGAGGGTCGTCGAGGTGAAACCGTCGGCCTTTTGAACCACCTCGCTGGTGAGGCTGCCGGCGGCATTGTACCAATTGGTCGTCTTGGTGCCGTCCGCGGTCTGCATCAGCTTGAAGGCCAGGCTGCCATCGGCATGCAGGCGAGTCAGGGTCGTGAGGAATCCGGTCGCATCGTAGACGTCGTGCTCGGTCGTATAGGTCTGGCCCTTGATGTTGTAGGTCCAGACATCCTTGCTCTTGTCGGCATGATAGCTGGTCGCGACCAGCTTGACGCCCGTGGCGCTGTACAACGTGATCACGCTGCTGCCGTCGCTGTTGTAGACCTGGGTCGAATCCAAAGAGCCGTCGGCATGGCTGCGAGTGACCGAGGTGACCTTCCCCGAGGCGTCAAGGTGCTGAACCTGTGTGGTAAAGCTCTTTCCGATGACGTTGTAGGAATAATTGTCCTGCGAACCATCGGCGTTCTTGACGTAGGCGGCGGTCTTCACGCCGTTCGTGTAGAGCGTGGTGGAGTAGTAGCCGTCCGACTTCTGCACGATCTCGCTCAGGAGGGTTCCGGCCGTGTTGTAGGTGTCGGTGGTCCTGGTTGCGTCGGTGCCGACATGGACGAACTTCGTCTTCACACCGTTGGTGTAGCTGATCAGGTCCTGGGAACCATCGGTGTAGACGACGGTGGTCGAGGTCGGCTGTCCGCTTGAATTGAGGCCGGTGTCGGACCTCGACAGCAGCTTTCCGCTCGCGTCGTAAGTCTTCGTGTTGGTCCAGGTCGCGGCCGTATTCGTCACGGAGAACGAATATCCGCCCTGGATCTTGGACAGCGCGCTGCCGTAATGGGCAATGATGTAGTCCATCGTCGCTTTCGAGGCGACCGGCAGGACGTGCGAATCCGTCAACGTGATGGTCTGCAGCGCCGTCGACTCGCTCAGGTCGGACAGTTGCGGCACGATCTCGGCAGCCGTGCCGCTGACGCTGGCCCGGGTGTCAGGCGGAGTCGGCGTGGTCGGAGGCGCGTCGATCTCGATGATCAACGGGTGATCGCTGACCGGAATCGTGATGGTGCTGACGTCGGTGTAGCTGGCGATCGCCGTGGTTCCCGTCAGCGTGTCGTAGACCTTCACCGTATGATGCACGCCGCCGAGATTCACCGTGACCGTCTGGGCGCTGTTGGTTACCTCGGTGTCGGTAGCGTCGTTCCAGAGCTTCGGCTCGGCCCAGACGACGAGCTCGTAGGCGCCATTGCTCTTGCCGAGCACCATGCTGTTGCCTGTGGCCGGCATGTTGCTCAGGGTGTAGTTCAATGGATCAGTCGGCTGCAGGCCGCCCTTGCCGTCGTCGGCCAGGATGGTCGTCAGGTTGTGAATCGCCGTCGCGGCGAGCTTGGGCGTTCCGTCGGAGTTGAACAATCCGAAGTTGGCTTCGGGATTGGTGTTGCCCGCGGACGAGTCGCGGTCGAACAGCTCGTAGAGATAGGTCGCGCTGACACCGGCCTTGTAGGCATCGACCAGTGTGTTCAGGATCGATTTGGCCTGCACCGTCTCGTTGACGCCGAGATACTGGGTGTTGGTCTGCGTGGTGTAGCCGGTTTCCGTGATGACGACCGGCTTTCCCGGTGCCGCGGTCATGACGGCGCTCAGCGTTGCCGAGATTGAGCTGCTGGTGGTCAGGCTGGTGCTGACATAGGCATGCGCATTGGCGAAGTCGACCGAGCCCGACATGTCGCCGAGCTGGCTGTAGCCCTGGGGATCGTTGTAGGCCAGTGACAGATTGTAGACGGGGATGCTGCCGAGCGCGGCGTTGGCATTGACGGCCTGATAGAGCGCGCCCTGGAACTGGGCCGCGGCGGTGAGGCTGGAGCTGCCGTTGTAGCTGAAGGGCTGGTGATTGGCCTCGTTGAGACCCTCGATGGCGCTGATGCTGCCCGGATGGCTCGCCACGAACTTCTCGAGCGACGCGATATACTTCTGAAGCCCGGTCGTACCCATCTGGGGCAGGGCGGACGATACGAGGAAGTCGAACTTGTAACCGGCAGCGGCGAGCCCCTCGACCACCGGTTGCGCAGCCGGGCTGGTTCCCATCGCGTCGCGGAGATGGGTGACGCCGAGATATTCCAAATCGTCGACCATCAGCGCGAGATTGTTGTAGCCGGTCCACCCGAAGCCGGCATGTGTGTTGACGCCGATGGAGTTGATGAAGCCGCTGGCGGAGAGGATTGTTTGCTCAGACATTGCACACTCGATTTCAGCGCGAACCAAATTGCTCGCAGGGATTTGCGTTCAAGCTTCTCTGTCGAGTGTGAATTTCAGATAAAAACAAAGCTGCAATAGCTAGCGAAACGGGTTCCTTGTGCAGGAACAGATTCGCTCTGTTGCAGCATAACGTTGATTGCGATGCCGGAGCAGGATGGCGTGAGAAAGGCGCTTTCAAGAATTTTGTCGATCTCAACTGCTGAATGTGTGCGCAGGCTGCCGATTGAATCCATTCGACGGGTCGGGAACGGAGCGACGCTGCACGCTTGCAGTGCGTGATGTCGGCAAGGGGCTGTGCCGCGTCCGCAATCCTACGGAGTGTCATCCGCTCTTTCGTGCACCCCCCTGCACAGAACGTTTGCAGATGCCGTTTCTATGGGCGATTAAAGTATGTGAAATGCTCGGGAAGGGTTGTGATGGCTCGGTGATGGCGCACATCCGCTGCGGCAGCTGGCGGGGAGGCCGGTTCCGTCTCGGAAATCGGATCTGATTTGGCAGACTTGCGCGTGCGGCGGATCAGCCGCGGCGAGCCAGCATGAGAAAGTCCCCGCGCCATGCGATGATCGCCGTTGCGAGCGCGGCGATCATGATCTTGCCGGCGAGCCATGCCGCAGGCTCCGTCGGCATCGAACCGAGCGATCCGATCAGGATTGCGGCCACCAGCGCCTGCATGACCAAAGACCAGCGCGGGAATGCCTCAAACCGCAGCGTAGGACCGAGTGCGACCAGAATCGTTGCGAGGGTGGCCAGCGAAGCACAGCCCACCGCCGCTCGCGGCGACAGGCCGGCCGACACTGCGACCAGGGAGAGGGCGACAACGAGGGCGAGCTGCCCGGTGGCGACCAGGACCAGCCTGGTCGCCAGCTTCTCGAGGTGGGGGACAACGGCTATCGTCGCCTGCAAATGGGTATGCAGGAAGTAAAAGGCGGCAATCGCCGGCGCCGTCTCCAGGAATCCATCCAGGCTCTCGCGGGGCACCAGGATACGAGCGGCGTCTGGAATGAAGCCGACCAATCCGCCGAGCAGCACGAGGGTCGTGCAGATCATGAACTCGAACATGCGGCGTGCAGATTGCACTGATTTTGTGCCGGTCCCGTGCTCGAAATCGTTGACCACTTCGGGATAGCTCACGGTGTGGATCGCCGCATTGAGGACCCAGAAGGGACGTTGCAGCAGGTCGAGCGCGATCGAAAATCCGGCGCCAGCCCCCGTCGCACCCAGCCGGCCGATGACGATGACACGGAGCAGCACCGGCACAGACAAATGGATGACCGACGCGCCCGCGGCGAGCATGCCGTAGCGGGAGAAATCCTTCCAGTCGGCGAGCATCGTTCGCAGCGAAGCGCGCTCCAGGGGGGTGCGATAGGCCACCAGCCCGGCGAGGAGGCCCAGCGTGTGGCCGGCGGCAACGCCGAGCAGCGCCGCTTCGGCCGTTCCTGAGATCGCCGCGCCAGCGGCGGCCGCGGTCAGAAGGGCGGTGGCACGAAACGCAAGAAGAAAGGACGCGATGCCCAACCGATCAGACAAACGGACCGACAGGAAATAGAGATCCGTCAAGCCCTGAAGCACGGATATGCCGAGGCCCAGGGCGACGATCCCTGTCGGGAGCACGCTGGCCAGGGATGCGCAGCTCCCGACAACGACAAGCGCGCCCGCACTCGACAGGCCCGCCGCAAGGAGCGACCACCTCAACCGAGCCGCTTCGTTCTCCTTCGCTGCCGCCAGAAAGCGCAGTCCGGCGAGCTGCAGCCACTCGAACATCAGGACGCAGAGCAATTGGCTCGAGGCCAGTGCCAGGGAAAAATTGGTGTAGTCGGCGGCGGGCAACAGATGACTGATCGCGAAGATCAGGATGATCGCCGCGGCGCTTTGATAGACGTAGCCCGCCATCGCCAGGAGGCGTGTCATCTCGGAATGAGGCGCTCCTTGCCGACGGCCCGTCCCAGCGGCGCGTCGGCCGTTGCTGCGTGCAAGCGCGACATCCGCTGCTCGCGCAATTGCTCATACAGGTTCTTGTATGAAGACAGCACGTCGGCAAATACCCATTTGTTGGTATCCGCGATGAGGCGCCGGCTGATCTCGTCGATCTTGTGCGGATCCGCCGCGATTGCGAGCATGCTGTCGGCCAGGGATTGCGGATCGGCTTCGGTCAGCCAGCCCGTCACGCCGTGCTCGATGACCTCGGGCATGCCGCCAAAGGGCGTTCCGAGCAGCGGCCTGCCAGCCGCCTTGGCGTCTGCGACGACGAGTGGACCGGGGTCGTGCCAGATGGACGGCGCGACCACCACATCGACCTGCTTGTAGAAATCGTCCGGCGCCACGAAGCCCATGAACTCTATTCGCGCATCCCCCGAGATGTTCCGGAGGCGTCCTTGCTCCTCGTCGCTGACTCGACCGGCGATCATCATGCGGATGCGATCGCGCGGCAGCAGAGCAAGAGCGCGCATGAGGTTGTCGATGCCCTTTTCCTCCGTGAGGCGGCCTATGAACCCGAACGTTACTTCAGTGGTGCAGATCGGACGAGGATAGGGCTCACGTGGCGGCTCGGTCGAGGCGTTGCGGATCACGGTACGGATCGGCGTCTCGGTGAACATGCCCATGTCCGTATGAATGGACAGGACGCGCTCGCTCACGCCGACCACGGCACTGAGCCAATGCGTGGCGCGCTTGCGATGATAGCTCAAAATTCCGCAGCTCGTGCAAGTGCGCTCGCAAGACCGTCCCTTGTCGAAACGCGAGCAGCGCGGACAGGTCAGATAATAGTCGTGAAGCGTATGGAGCACCGGCACGCCGAGCTGGGCGGCAACGCGCCAGATCGCGGTGGTGAGACCCGACAGATTGTTGGAGTGCAGTACGTCCGGCTTGAAGGCCCGGACTCGTTCCGCGATCAGGGGCGCCTGCATCTGCCAGTCGTCGACCGCGTGCCAGATGCTGCGCAGCGCGACGTTTTTCTGTTCGGTGAAAGGCAGATAGATGTTCTGCACCGGCGCGGAATAGATGTTGATGCCGTTGCAGGATTCGCGAGCCTGCTGGGGCGCCGGTGCGGCCCGTATCACCTCGACCTCGTCTCCGCGCTGCACCAGGCCTTCGGCGAAACGTCGCGCGAAGATCTCCGCACCGCCAACGATCTTTGGTGCCTGAGGTGTCGGATAAAGCGTGGACGTCAAAAGAACTTTCATCGCGTAACCTCGTGTTTGCAAATTCACGCCTACCGCGCCGGCCGTATCTCCAGGGCGGGAATGGCACCGTTGTTGACTGCAATAAGAACCGGTGTGCTCGAAACCGGAATCCAGGCCCTGGACGCCGGTCTTGCCGCCGAATCGCACGGCATCGCAAAAGTTGCTCCTTCCTGATCGTCCTTGAGCCGGATTTCGTAACGTCGGTCCGGGGCCTCGGACCAGACTGCAATTCTGCCGCCAGACGCCGTTGACGCATTGATCGACACGACGCCGCTGGCGAGTTCTCGTCGCTCGGCACTCAGGCTGGAGCGAATGAAAGCCCAGGCGCCCTGGGCCGCACAGGCGACGGGCTTTGGCGTATTGTCGAAACGGTAGAGGCCGAAATTGTCCTCCAGCTCCGATGGATTCCTTCCGCTGTCCTTGAGCTCATAGAGCCACATGCCCTTGAGCCAGCGTGCCGCGGTCGACGCCCACAGGATGAGCTGTGCCGTATTGTCGGCCTGGGCCTGTTCGTTGACGCCGCATTTGTTGGTGGCCGTGGTCCACCCGGTCTCGGTGACGTAGATCGGGAAGTCAGCGTTTCCGCTCGCCTGACCGACGAGCCGATGGAACGCGGTGAGCCGATCGATGATCTCGGCGGAGGTGCGTTTGCTTGGGCCCATGCAGAAATTGTAGAGATGGATCGAAGCCCCGTCCGCGTACTGAAGAATGCCGGTTCGCAGCATCTTCTCGGTCCATGTCCAGCCCGGATCATCGCCGAGCGCCCCGACCAGGAAGGGCGCATTCGGCGCAACCCGCTTGACCGCCGGGCGTGCGATCTCCGCGAGCGCCAGATAGTTTTCCGGTGAGAACGCGGCATCTTTCTTTGCCGCCAGGTTCCATTCGTTCCAGAGCTCGAAGAGCGGGTGTTGCGCCACAACCGATTGCGCCGCGGCCGCAGCATAATCGGCAAACCGCTGCCGGGCTTCATCGGTCGTCGGTGGTGAGGAATTCGGAACGAGATGATGGCCGAACGCAAGGATCAGGAGCGGGCGCGCGACGCCGGATCTGACCTGCGCCTCCAGCCTGCCGAGTCTGGGCGTGAAGCCCATCCGCCGTCCTGCCGTTTCGAAATCGGACCAGGGGAAGTCGTCGCGGAAGGAGTTGAGGCCGAGTTGCTTGATCTGGGCGATGTTCTCTGCAGGCACGTACCCGCGCGCGCTCACCGGCCCGCCCAGCCCCTGATGGGTGCCGACACCCAGCAGGAATCGGGCATCGAGCGGTTGAGCGTGCTGAGCGCAGGCCGGGACCGACAGGAGAATGGACGAGATGAAGGCCGCGAGGCGGACACTGTCGCGAATCAAGGTGCGTGGGCGTGTCATGGTCTAGGTCATGCTCACGCGCGATACACCGGCGGTGACACCAAACCCGGCTTGGTGGATCGCCATCGCGATCTCCGGCATCTGCGAGGGCAAGCGTGCATGTTGATCGTCACTTTGAGAGATCCGATTGCAGCCCCGCCTTCGCTGCGATCGGCGTCCGGTCGTCCTGAAGGAGCTCGACATAGATCTGCTGCAATTGTCCATGCGTCTTCTGAACGTCATACAGCTGCTTGAACCGGTCGTAGCCGCGCTGCCCCAGCACCTTGAGATCGAGATCCAGTGCCCGCCGGAAACCGTCGACGAGCGGCTGAACGGCGACGGGCTCGCACAGCACGCCGGTGACGCCATCGACGACGATCTCGGGCAATGCGCCGCTGCGGAACGCCAGAATGGGCTTGGCCGCGCGCATCGCCTCCAGGGCAACGAGGCCAAAGGCTTCCCATCGTGATGGGATCACGACGAGGTCGGCGGCCTCGAGCTGGGTCTCGATGGTTGGGCGGTCCAGCCAGCCCAGCAGGGACACGTTGGAGGGGACGGCCGGGCCTTCGTATTTGTTGACGACGGAGGCGCCGATCATGCGGACGTCGAGGACATCCTCGAGCGAGCGAGCCGCTTCGATCAGGAGATCAAAGCCCTTCTGCCGGTCCAGACGACCGATGAAGAGGACCTTGACCTTCTTGGAAGTCCATTCCGCCGCAACGGGCTGCAGCGTGCGGCTCTTCGAGATGCCATTGTGGACGACGGTGAGGCGGTCGGCGGGAATTCCCGCGCGGACCGCCTCGTTGAACTCGTCGCCGGAGATGCAGATGATTCGGTCCGACGTGCGCGCGAGAAGGTTCTCCGCCGCCTTTGTCACCACGTGACTGAGGCGGCCGGTCTCGCGCGAGAACGCCCAGCCGTGCGGACAATAGACGACGCGCGGTCCGCCCGAGCGGGCCGCCAGCGCGGGCCGGAGCACGAGGCCCGCAAACGAGGAATGCAGGTGCACCACGTCCGGTCTGAAGGCATCCAGCGCCTGCATGCTTGCGCGCAGCATCTGCAATAGCCCGGCGATGCTGCGGCCGGATCGCTCGAACGTCGTAATCTGGTTGTCATCGACGGCGGCGAGATCGCGACGATGATCCGAGGGAACGACATAGTGCACGTTCTCGGCGCCGAAGCTCGCCTGTTGCTGTGGATGTAACTCATTCAGGTAGCTTGCAATCCCGCCACGAATCGTCTCGGCGACGTGCAGCACTTTCATCGTCTGTCTTGCATAAGGCTGCGTCGGAGAGCCGGACATCGTGCATCCTCGTTCTGAGCTTCACTGCTGGCGGAACAGTTCCTCGAATCCGTAGCGATATTGGGGCAGCGATGTGGTGTTGTTGCGCCGCGATCGCTGCAAGAGCGAAAAAAGTTTCTGATGGAACCATGCAAGGAGCCGCGAGTTGCAAACGGTTTGTGCAAGAACCATTGCGCGCAATAGGCGAGTTGCGCCGAGCTTCAAGCAGCGCTGGCGATGTGCGCCGGTCGTTCGAGGTGATCGAGCAGCGCCTTCGCCGACTTCTTCCACGAATAGAAGGCAAGGCGATCCTGCTGCCGCATGCGTTCCTGGTCCGAGATCGCGCCGATTGCCAGTCTTTCGAGCATCAGCTGCTTCAGCGCGTCGGCATCGGTGGCGCGAAAATACGCAGCCGCGTCACCGCATGTCTCCACGACGGCGTCAGCCATCGAGGCGATGACCGGACAGCCGAAGATCATGGCTTCGAGCGGCGGCACGCCGAACCCCTCGTAGAGCGAGGGAAACACGAATGCCGATGCATGCGCATAGAGAGCTGCAATCTCGCTGTCCGTCAGACGCCCTGCAAGCAGCAGGCCGGAAACCCCTTCGCCCGAATTGTCTTGAAAGACCTTGCTGTTATCGCCTCCGACGATGACCAGTGGAACGTCGGCCCGGTCGAGCAATTGGACGGCGCGGATCGCAACGGCGAGATTCTTGTTCTTGGTCTTCGAGCCCACGAACAGGAAGAATTTCTGCGGTTGAATGCCCAGTCGCGCAAGGATGCCGGGGTCGGGCTTCGTAGCGGCGAAGTGTTCGGCGCTGTTGGGGAAGATGGGAATGTTCGGTGCCGATAGATTCAGCACCTCGGCAAGTTCTCTGCGGGAAAATGCCGACACCGTCGCGATGGCTGCGTGGCGGGCGAGCAGCCGCCCCATCGTGCGATGAACGGTCAAGTAGCGCCAGTTGAAGAAGTCGGGTCTGCGAAAGACCTGGGCGTCGTGGAGCACGACGATGTGGTCGCGATGGAAGACGGGGCCGGAATTGGCCAGACTGATCAAGCGGCCTCCGGCCGCGGCGCGAGCGAGATCGATCTGATCCCAAGCGTGCCCATGCAACCGGCCGACCGCGCGAATCTTGATCCGATCGAGATGAAGGGTCTCGCTTGCATCCGCTGGTGTCAGCAACTGCCACTCGGCGTTGCGCAGCGAGGCAGGAGTCTGCTCCGACGCCAGGAGCACGTCGATCGCCTTGACCATTTCAGCGGCATAACGCTGAACGCCGGTGAGCTTTTGCGACAGAAAGCGGCCGTTGATGAAGAACTTCAATTGGCTACCACGGGATTTCATCGGCTTCAGGTCGGATCGGCCTCGGGGAGACAGACGGTGATTGAGCCAACAGAGCAATCGTTGGGTACGGAAATATGACGTAGCGCTCGATCGGCGCCAAAACGTTCGAGTTGCATGATCGGCGCTGCCTTGCTGCGGGTGGGTTGGGGGTGTAGACGTCAGGCATGAGTGACGATACCTACTCTCTCCGCAGCGGCTCCCTCACGGCAACCATCAAGGCGCACGGTGCCGAGCTGTGCTCGCTGAGGGACGACAGCGGCATCGAATTCGTTTGGCAGGCGGGGCTGGAATGGCCGCGTCACGCGCCGCTGCTGTTTCCGATCGTCGGGCGCCTCGCCAACGACGAATTGCGGCACCGGGGCAAGACGTATCGGATGACCCAGCACGGCTTTGCCCGCGACAGCCGCTTTGCATGGGCGGAACGCCGCGAGAGCCGCTGCACCCTGGTGCTCGATGACAGCGAGGCGACGCGCGCGCTCTATCCGTTCGCGTTCCGGCTCGCGGCCGCCTATGCCATCGATGACACCGGCCTCGACCTGACGCTCACGATTGCCAACACCGGCAAGGAAACATTGCCGGCGTCGCTCGGTGGTCATCCCGCCTTCAATTGGCCGCTCCGGCCCGGCCTGGCAAAGGAGAGTTATGCGCTGACTTTCGCGCGCGCGGAGTCGTCTCCCGTCCGTCGTCTCGATGGTGGACTGCTGCGGCTTGCAGCGGAGCCGAGCCCGGTCAAGGGCAACTCGCTTCCTCTGTCCGACTCCCTGTTCACCGACGACGCCATCATCTTCGACCGGATCGAGAGCACGTCGGTCCGCTATGCCGCGGGGCAGGGTGCATCGACCGGGCCGTGGTTGGAAATGTCTTGGCGCGGCTTCCGCGAGCTCGGCGTCTGGTCGAAACCGTCAGGTGCGCCGTTCCTCTGCATCGAGCCGTGGCGCGGCCATGCCAGTCCCGCCGGCTTCGACGGCGAGTTCGCCGACAAGCCGGGCCTGATGCACATTGCGCCGGAGGCGCAAGAGCAACTGTCGTTCCGGATCGAGGTCGGATCGTCCTGAGGCCGGAGGGCGGGCTGATCGACGGGCCTCAGACCTCGATGCGCGTGAGATCCTCGCCGAGCACGACGGGACCCGAATAGTCCTGCCGCACATCGTCAAGCAGCGCCTTCAGCATGGTGTCGTCGGTGCGCGGCCGGTGATGGGTCAGCGCCAGCTTCCTGACGCCGGCCTTGGCCGCGATCTTGCCGACCGTGTCGCCGCAGGCGATCGTGTATTTGGCAAGCCGGCGGAGGTGCTCGTTGTTGATCTCGGGCGTTGCGAGGAAGCAGCACTGGACGAGCAGGTCGGCTCCCTCAGCCAGTCGCTCGAGCCCGGGGCAGGGGACGGTGTCGCCGGAAATCGCAACGACCTTGCCCTCCGCTTCGAAGCGGTAGCCGAGACACATCCAGCGCGCGAGGAAGGCCGGCGGCATGTCGAGGCCGTCACCGTGCGAGACCGGCTCGGCACTGATCTTCCATCGACCGGTGTCGAGAACAGGACCCGGTACGATGTCCGTTGCGACGACAGGCTTCCAGCCGCCGAAGGTGGGCTCGCCCTTATCCCTCCATGTGATGTCCTTGTCGTAAACCTGCGTGATCAGCGTGCTGACGAGCCGCTCGGTATCCGGCGGTCCATAGATACGGAGCTCGTCCTTGCGCCCGTGCATCCATGAATTGAGCATCACATCATAGAGGTCGCCGATGTGGTCGAAGTGATGGTGCGTGAGAAAGACCGTGTTGATGGCGCCGAGCGGCACGCCGGCCTTGCTGAGCTGCACCACGACGCCGCGGCCTGCGTCGAACAGGATGTTCTCGTCGCCGAGCCTGATCAGCGTGGTCGTCGCCATCCGGCGCGGGTCCGGGCGCGGGCCACCGGTGCCCAGCAGTACGACCTCCATGGCGCCACCTCCCAGGTGCGGACTCTTGCGACACACAGTAGATGGGGAGCTCGCGGCGGGGCAAGCCGGCTCGCCGTCAGCGCGATGCGACGCGCTTCCATCTGGATCCGATGCGCGCCTTGATTTGGCTGATCCGGGCCTCGTGCGCGGCCCAATAGGCGCGGCTGGCGGCCGCGGTGCCCTGACGATAGCGGGCATAGACCGTTTTGGGCTGCACCGGCATCTTCGGGCGGCTCGCCGGTTTTGCCGGAGCCGCAGCAGCGAGCGGGGGCGCCGCATCGGGAGCAGCCGCAGCTGCGGTCCCTGCCGGCATCGCGTTCATGGCGAGGAGACGGTTACGGGCTCGATTGCAATAGACCTGCGACCGCGCGGTCATCTCTTCTTCGCCGTGACCTGCCCGGTACTTCATCAGGGCGCGGCAGAGGTCCCCGCCCGCCAAGTGCCAGGCCCGGCTGAGATAAAGCACCCCGTAATGGATATTGACGTCCAATTCTGCGAGTTCCGCATTGCTTCCGCGGAATCCCAGCATCGCCGCCGTCTCGGGCCGCACCTGCATCACGCCGATTTCGCCAACGCTGCCGACGACCGCCGGATTATAGCCGCTTTCGACGAAGACGACCGCTTCGGCGATATCGGCCGGCAAATTGGTCTTTGCGGTTTCTCTCTCGATGATCTTCCGGATCATGGTCCGGGATGACGGCGTTTCGCCGGCGCCGAGCTCGGTCCCGGCGCTGGAGATCGTCGACGTCGTGTGCGGCCCGTCGATATCGCCGTCGCTCGCATGTGCGCCGATCGGGGCCGACAACAGCAGCACGACCGCCACGTGTCTCCACGTCGCGCCCAGACTGAAGTGTGCCTGATCCCGCAGCATGGGTTTGTCATAGAGCTCCGGAGTTAACAAACCGGCCATTGGCGCGCGGTCACTGCCGCGCGGGCGCCCTGATCCGTGACCGGGCGTCCGCCACCATCACGCCCCAAGGAACGCCTTCCCAATCGCGCGTGTTGTGGCCTTGGCGGGGGCGCGGCCGATGCTATGGTGTCCCGCTATTTCCGTGACGACAGGACGAGGATATTTCAGTGGCTGATGTTCATCCCGCGGCGGGCAAGCAGGCCTCGCCGGACGCGCTCACCAATATTCCGCGGCTGGTGACGGCCTACTTCGCAGGCAAGCCCGATGCATCGGATCCGGCGCAGCGCGTGGCGTTCGGCACGTCGGGCCATCGCGGCACCTCGTTCAAGAACACGTTCAACGAAGGACACATCCTCGCGACCACGCAGGCCATTTGTGACTACAGACGAGAAAAGGGGCTGACGGGTCCGCTCTTCATCGGCATCGACACCCACGCGCTGGCCGAGCCGGCGCTCGTCAGCGCCATCGAAGTGTTCGCCGCCAACGGCGTCGATGTCATGATCGACAAGAACGGCGGCTACACGCCGACGCCCGTCATCTCGCACGCCATCCTCACCTACAACAAGGGCCGCGCCAGCGGCCTCGCCGACGGCATCGTCATCACCCCCTCGCACAATCCGCCGGAGGACGGCGGCTACAAATACAATCCGCCGCATGGCGGCCCCGCTGATACCGACGTCACGGGCGTGGTCGAGAAGCGCGCCAACGCGTACCTGGCCGACGGCCTGAAGGGCGTGAAGCGCATCGACTATGCCAAGGCGCGCAAGTCCGCGAACGTCCACGCCTACGACTTCATCACCCCTTACGTCGCCGATCTCGGCAATGTCGTCGATCTCGACCTCGTCAAATCCGCCGGCGTCAGCATCGGCATCGATCCGCTCGGCGGTGCCGCCGTGCATTACTGGCATCCGATCATCGAGCGCTACGGTCTGAAGGCCACGGTGGTGAACGAGGCGATCGACCCCACCTTCCGCTTCATGACGGTGGACTGGGACGGCAAGATCCGCATGGATTGCTCCTCGCCTTACGCGATGGCGAGCCTGATCGCGATGCGCGACCGCTTCGACGTCGCGTTTGCCAACGACACCGATGCCGATCGTCACGGCATCGTCACGCGCACCGGCGGCCTGATGAATCCGAACCATTACCTGGCGACCGCGATCTCCTATCTGTTCGCGCACCGCCCACACTGGGGCAAGGATGCCGCGATCGGCAAGACGGTGGTGTCGAGCTCGATCATCGATCGCGTCGCCAGGAAGCTCGGCCGCAAGCTGGTGGAGACGCCGGTCGGCTTCAAATGGTTCGTCGACGGGCTCCTCACCGGCGGCTTCGGCTTCGGCGGCGAGGAGAGTGCAGGCGCCTCGTTCCTGCGCCGCGACGGCGCGGTCTGGACCACCGACAAGGACGGCATCATCCTCGGCCTGTTAGCTGCCGAGATCATGGCGAAGACCGGTCGCGATCCCAGCCAGATCTTTGGCGACCTCACTGCCGAGTTCGGCATGCCCCATTACGCGCGCATCGACGTCGCCGCGACCGGGCCGCAGAAGAACATCCTGAAGTCCGTCAGGCCCGAGCAACTCGGCCTGAAGGATCTCGCCGGCGATCCGGTTCGCGCGACACTGAGCAAGGCACCCGGCAACGGCCAGCCGTTCGGCGGCATCAAGGTGGAGACCGACTATGGCTGGTTCGCCGCGCGGCCGTCCGGCACCGAGGACGTCTACAAGATCTACGCCGAAAGCTTCCGCAGCACCGAGCATCTGAAGAAGATTCAGGAAGAGGCCCAGGCCGGGCTGAAGAAGGTGTTCGGGGCGTAGGGCGCCCGGAGCTGCGGACAATCACGTCTCTATAGGTCGTCATGCCCGGGCTTGTCCCGGGCATCCACGTTCTACGTGCCGAGCGGCAGCGCGTGGATGGCCGGGACAAGCCCGGCCATGACGGGGCCTCTATCCTCTACGTCAGTTCTGTATACATTCAATTCGAAACAGGTATCATAGTAATCACATTTTTATCTTGAATGATCTCTTTCCTCAGTTACTGTATACATAACGCATACATAAGCCGTGGGAGCGAGACCGATGACAAAGCCCTTCCCCATGAACGCCTGGTACGCCGCCGCCTGGGACGCCGAGGTGAAGGCGGCGCTGCTGCCGCGGACGATCTGCGGCAAGCATGTCGTGATGTATCGGAAGGCCGATGGCGCGGTGGCCGCGCTGGAGGATGCCTGCTGGCATCGCCTGGTGCCGCTGTCCAAGGGCCGCCTCGAGGGCGACACCGTCGTCTGCGGCTATCACGGCCTGAAGTTCAATGCGCAGGGGCGCTGCACCTTCATGCCTTCGCAGGAGACCATCAATCCGTCGGCCTGCGTGCGCGCCTATCCCGTGGTCGAGCGTCACCGCTACATCTGGCTCTGGATGGGCGATCCCGCGCTGGCCGATCCCACGCTGGTGCCGGACATGCACTGGAATCACGATCCGGCCTGGGCGGGCGACGGCAAGACCATTCACGTCAATTGCGACTATCGGCTCGTGCTCGACAATCTCATGGACCTCACCCACGAGACCTTCGTGCACGGCTCCTCGATCGGCAACGAGGCGGTCGCCGAAGCGCCGTTCGACGTCACCCATGGCGAGAAGACGGTGACGGTGACGCGCTGGATGCGAGGCATCGAGCCGCCGCCGTTCTGGGCCAAGCAGCTCGGCAAGCCCGGGCTCGTCGATCGCTGGCAGATCATCCGTTTCGAGGCTCCGTGCACCATCGCGATCGACGTCGGCGTGGCGCCGGCCGGCACCGGTGCGCCGGAAGGCGACCGCTCGCAGGGCGTCAACGGCTTCGTGCTCAACACCATCACGCCGGAGACCGAGAAGACCTGCCATTATTTCTGGGCGTTCGTCCGCAACTACCGCCTCGGCGAGCAGCGCATCACCACCGAGATCCGCGAGGGCGTCTCCGGCATCTTCCGAGAGGACGAGCTGATTCTGGAAGCGCAGCAGCGGGCGATGGACGAGAACCCCGATCGCATCTTCTACAATCTCAACATCGACGCCGGCGCGATGTGGTCGCGCAAGCTGATCGACAAGATGATTGCCAGGGAGAATGCACCGCAACACCTCCAGGCCGCGGAGTAGGGGACATGGCCGAGCGCGAGGTCGACCGCTCCGTCTCGCAGACCGTGAAGGCGCAGCTCGCGCTGCGCGACCAGATCCTGTCGGGGGCCTTGCGCCCGGGCGAGCGCATCTCCGAGCTTCAGGCGGTGGAGACCACCGGCGCCTCGCGCACGCCGGTGCGCATGGCGCTGGTGCGGCTGGAGGAGGAGGGCCTCCTGGAGGCGATTCCCTCCGGCGGCTTCATGGTGAAGGCGTTTTCGGAGCGCGACATTTCCGACTCCATCGAGCTGCGCGGCACGCTGGAAGGCTTGGCTGCGCGCTTCGCGGCCGAACGCGGCGTCTCCGCGCGCGAGCTGGAGCCGCTGAAGGAATGTCTTGCGGCGATCGACGAGCTTCTGCGGCAGGTGCCGATCTCGGTCGATGCCTTCTCGTCCTATGTCACGTTGAACGCGCGCTTCCACGCCGTGCTCACGGAACTGTCGCGCAGTCCGCCGCTGATCCGCCAGATCGACCGCGCCTCGGCGCTGCCGTTTGCGTCCCCGAGCGGCTTCGTGATGGCGCAGTCGGCGCTGCCGGAGGCGCAGCAGATCCTGATCATCGGGCAGGAGCACCATCGCGTCGTGATCGACGCCATCGAGAACCGCGAAGGCGCGCGCGCCGAGGCCATCATGCGCGAGCATGCCCGGCTCGCGGTGCGAAACCTGCGGCTCGCGCTGCGCAACCGGACCCATCTCGACCTCTTGCCGGCGCTCGCGCTGATCAAGACCGCAACCGATTGAGGGCAGTCACCATGCGCTTCATCGAAACCTGGATTCCTGCAACGCTCGTCTCGACCCGCGACCTTGCGCCCGGCATCCGCGAATTCCTGATCAGGCCGGATCAGCTCGACGTCACGGCCTATCCGGTCGGCAGCCACATCAATGTCAGCGTGACCATCGACGGTCAGCCGGAGACGCGGTCCTATTCGCTGGTCGGCGAGGCCTCTTCGCACGGCTTCAGGATTGCGGTGCGCCGCGCCGAGGATTCCCGCGGCGGTTCGCGCTACATGTGGTCCTTGCAGCCGGGCGCGCGGCTCGACATCACCCAGCCCGCCTCGCTGCTCGCCGTGGACTGGACGCGGCAGAACTATTGCCTGATCGCCGGCGGCATCGGCATCACCCCGATCCTCGGCGCGGCGCAGGCGCTGGCGCGCCGCCGGCCGGATGTCGTGCTGCACTATGCGGTGCGCTCGCGCCGGGAGGCCGCCTATCTCGACGAGCTCGCCGCGATGCTTGGCGATCGCCTCGTCGTCCACGCGAGCGACGAAGGCAGGCGGCTCGATCTCGACGCGCTGTTCGCTTCACTGCCGCAAGCAACGCTGGCCCTGTTCTGCGGCCCGATGCGGCTGCTGGACGCCGCGCGCCATGCCTGGATCGGCGCCGGCCATGCGCTCCCCGATCTCCGCTACGAGACCTTCGGCTCCAGCGGCACGCTGCCGACCGAAACGTTTCGCGTGCGATTGAAGGACTCGAACATCGAGCTGGAAATCCCGCGCGAGCGCTCGATGCTGGACGTGCTCAACGCCAGCGGCCATGACGTGATGTTCGACTGCAGGCGCGGCGAATGCGGCCTGTGCGCCATCGACGTGGTCGAGGTCGACGGCGAGATCGACCATCGCGACGTCTTCTTCAGCGACCACCAGAAGCACGGCAACCAGAAGATCTGTGCCTGCGTCTCCCGCGCCCGCGGCACCATCACCGTGGACACGCTGCTGCGGGCGGACGCGGTCTGAGCGAGCCCGGAGCCTGTTAGGAGCAATGGACGGCGCCGCGGTCTCCGCCTCTCCCGCTCGCGGGAGAGGTCGGCGCGAAGCGCCGGGTGAGGGTTCTCTCCTCTGGGGGAGTCCCTCTGCGGAGACACCCTCTCCCCAGCCCTCCCCCGCAAGCGGGGGAGGCAGCGCACCTTCTTCCTCTCGGGAGTGTGTATGAGCAACGGACAGTGCCGCGAGCCCACCTCTCCCGCGTGCGGGAGAGGTCGCGCCGACGGCGCGGGTGAGGGCTCTTTCCTCTTGGGGAGTCTCTCTGCGGCGACCTACGCCGCGTAAGTCGCCCGATACTTCCTCGTATCCAGCAACGCCAGCACGCCATTGGCCGACACCGGCCGGCTGATCAGATACCCCTGCACCTCGTCGCAACTGATCTGGCGCAGACATTCGAGCTGGTCGGCAGTCTCGACACCCTCCGCCACCACGCCGATCTGCAAATCGCGCGCGAGCCCGATCACCGATTTGACGATGGCGGCGCAGTCCGGCTGCACCAGCATGTCGCGGATGAAGGACTGGTCGATCTTGATGCGGCTGAACGGCAGCTTGCGCAGGTAGGTCAGCGAGGAAAAGCCGGTCCCGAAATCGTCCAGCGCCACCGTGACGCCGAGCTCGAGCAGCGCGTTCAGGACCGTCGCGGCCGAGCCGTATTTCGACAGCAGCATCGATTCGGTGATCTCGATCTCGAGCCGGTGCGGAGCGATCTTGGCATCGGCGAGCGCCTGCACGATGGTCTGGAGGATGCCTGTGTTGTGAAATTGCGCTGCCGAGAAGTTGACGGCGACCCTGATGTCTTCCGGCCACTCGGCAACACTTGCGCAGGCGCGGCGGATGACCCATTCGCCGATCTCGTGGATCAGCCCGGTCTCCTCCGCGATCGGGATGAATTCGCTTGGCGGCACCAGCCCGCGCGAAGGATGCTGCCAGCGCAGCAGCGCCTCCAGGCCGGTGATCCGGTTGGTGCCGAGATCGAGGAATGGCTGAAAGACCAGGAATAGCTCGTTTCGCGCGATCGCACCTTCAAGGTCTGATTGCAGCGCCTTGCGGTCGCGGGACAGCCTGTCGTCGGCTTGTTCGAAGAAGCACACCGTGCCCGGCCCTGCCTTCTTGGCGCGGTAGAGCGCCGTGTCGGCGTTCTTCATGATGTCGAGCGCGGTGTTGCCATCGCGTGGCGCCAGCACGATGCCGACGCTGGTCGCGCCGGCGATCTGGCGGCCCTCGATCTGGAACGGTTCGGTGAAGGCCGCGACGAAGCGCTCGGCGATTTCGAGCGCATCCTCCGGCCGCGCCAGATTGGCCATGACCAGCGCAAACTCGTCGCCGCCGATGCGTGCGACGTGCTCGGCCGCGCGCGTGCAGCGTTGCAGGCGGCTTGCAACCTGGACCAGGAATTCGTCCCCGGCGGGATGACCGAACTGGTCGTTGACGTCCTTGAAGCGGTCGAGATCGAGCAGCAGCACCGCGAAGTCCTCACTCGACAACGCCAGCCGTTTGAGCGCCGCATCGAGCGTCTCGTTGAAGGCGACGCGGTTGGGCAGATGTGTCAGGGGATCCAGCCGCACCGTGCGCTCGGCCTCGATCTGCCGCATCACGCGCCGCGCGAACGAGAACGAGTTGACGAACACGCCGCGCAGCAGGACGCTGCCATAGACCACGACGAGAAAGGCGATCAGCAGGAAGGCCAGATCGCCGTTCCTGCCGAGGCAGATCGCGATCCCGACGAAGATGGGGGCCGTGAAGGCGATGGCCGCGATCGGGATGGTAGCGAAGGCCAGCGCGCCGCCGGCCAGCATGCCCGAGCACAGGCAGGTGATGACGAGCTGGCCCCCGGTCGAGGCGTCGGCGAAGAAGGCGACCGGGACGATGCCCCAGGCGGTGCCAAGGATGAAGGCGTTGCGCACCAGCCGGTGCATCGCGCGACGCGAGACGAATTGCGGCTTGGTGATGCGGCGCGCAGCGTGGGATTGCAGCCCGAAAGCGATCGCGCCGCCGGCGACGGTGACCGCCCAGATCAGGGCGAGGGTCCCGTCCGGCGACTGCCACAGTGCGATGGCGAGCACGATGGCGTTGCAGGCATTGGCGAGCATGATGCCGACCGAATAGCCGAGCACCAGCGACATCTGTTCGGCCCGGATATGCCCGGCCACGGCCTCGT
This sequence comes from Bradyrhizobium sp. USDA 327, assembly GCF_041262065.1. Classification (NCBI taxonomy): domain Bacteria; kingdom Pseudomonadati; phylum Pseudomonadota; class Alphaproteobacteria; order Hyphomicrobiales; family Nitrobacteraceae; genus Bradyrhizobium; species Bradyrhizobium sp. USDA 327. The sequence continues at coordinate 869,651 of NZ_JBGCCW010000001.1, forward strand.
CGGTTGCGGGACCGCCAAAGGCCGACAGATCGCCGGCGAACAGCCGTGCGACATAGTTGGTCGTTTGAGTCCGCATGCGATAGCCTAGCAGCACCGGCCGTTGTCCGGCTCGATCAGGAGAATTCGTTGCAAACCTTTGACGAACTATGAATTATCCTCGTTTGCCGCGGTGACCGCGACCACTTCTGCGTGTTCGTCACGCAGTATCGATAACAAATCGATACAAATGCCTGACAGGCCGGACATCAAATGGGGCGAGGGCGCGGTCTCAGCTGCGTGATGGCGACCCCGGACATCGCGAGCAGTCCGCCGACGATCAGCTTTGGCGTGAGTCGGTCGCCGAGAAACAGGACGCTCGAAAGCAAGGCAAACACCGGAAGCAGCAGACCAAAGGGCGCGACGCGCACCATCGAGCAACGGGCGATCAGCCAGAACCAGAGGCCAAACCCGACAATTCCCCCCACGAAGATCGTGTAGGCGAGCGCCAGCCAGCCAAGTTCGCCCGCCGTCACAAGGCTCGCCGCTTGTCCATATTCAAGGAGCAGCGACATCAACATGACCTGCGGGACCGTAAGCAGCGAGGACCACCCCATCAACATCAAGGGATCAAAGGGCCCGTAACGCTTCGTCAAGACGTTGGACACCGCGAAGGCAAGAGCGGCACCAACCACAAGCAGCAGCGGAATCAGGTTGGTCGACAGGCCCGGCTCCGCCGCGAGCACGGTCACGCCGACGAATGCAAGCACGACTCCGGCAGAGGTGGCGAGAGACGGCCTCTCCGCCAGAATGGGCCAGGACAACAGGATGGTGAAGGGCGTGGCGAGCTGGTACGCGACGGCCGACATGCTTCCCGAGCCGAGTCCAAGCCCGACATAGAACAGCCCGAAATTCAGTCCGCCCAGGAACAGCGAGATGGTCGCAACAGGACCTAGTTGTCGACGCGTGGGCCTCGCGACGAAGGGAACGAGCAGCACTGCGATAGCCAGAAAGCGTAGTGCGAGGAAGAACAGTGGCGGAAACTCCGCGACGCCCACCTTGATGGCCACGAACTGATATCCCCAGATCATGGGAACGGCGATGGCGCAAACGATCTGGATGCCAGACATGGCGCACCTTTCAGGACCGATCAGTCCATATGTGGATGCGCCAGTATGCCGAGGCATCCATCGAATTACTTCACGAAGCGGCCGACGAGAGCGTCGGCGGCGGCTTGCGACGCGATCCGGGCCGGAGCCGTCTTGCCGACGACACGCAATCCTTCGACGAAACAGACGAGAATGCTGGCGGCGATCGCGGGCTCGACACCGTCGGCCAACTTGCCGGCCGCTTTCGCGCGCGAGAGTGCATCCGTCACCTTGGCTTCCATGGCCTTGAAGAAGCCCGCAACGCGGCGACCCACTTCGGCATCCTGGCCGGCCAATTCCATGGCTGTGGCTACCAAGAGGCATCCGCGCCGTCCGTTGCTCCCACTGGTGCGCTCGACGTAGCCGGCAAGGTAGGCCCGCAAGCCTACCACCGGATCGTTGCGAGGATCGAATTCCCCTTCCATACGCCTCAAGGCATCCGCGATGTAGCGATCAAGCGCGCGCAAGAACAGCGAATGCTTGTCACCGAAAGCGGCGTAGAGGCTGCCCCGCGACAATCTCGTCGCACGAAGGAGGTCGGGCAACGCCGTGGCATGATAGCCACGCGACCAGAACACCTCCATCGCGCGCTCGACGGCGATTTCTGTATCGAAACTTCGCGGCCGGCCACGGGGCGGCTGCGCTGGGGTTGTGTGCCTCATGCCGATATATATAGACCGATCAGTCCTTAAATGGCAAGCGACGCACGGGACTTGCGCTCGCTCCGGATGGTCAGCCCTTCCAAATGGGAGTCTCGCCAGGTCAGGCCTCAGGTGCGTCAGCGTCTCGCATTAAGGCCTGAGCGGCTCCCGCGCCGGGAAGAGCGGCTCCTCGATCCGCTTTCTACCACCCCTGAGGGGATCGAGACGCCTCGCTCCATCGCATGATACGTTCGTCGGACCGACAGGCCACCGTCGCCGCGTCGGCACTGGATGCGTTTGAAATCCCGAGGGCCTGTCCATGAGCGAGCCTTCAGCCGATGTTTCGGCAACGGTCGAATACACGATGGATAAATGGCGGATGGACCGCATTCCATGGGCCATGTGGGCTTGCGTCGCCGGCCTCGCGGTCGCGCTTCACGCCGAGAGCCGGGGCCAGAATGGAGCGGCCTTGGCCGCTGTCTACCTGGGTCTCCTGGGGCTGGCGTTCGCAGGCTATGCACTGACGAGCCTGATCGGACGGTCCGGGCTGCCCTTGCTTCTCGAATTGTTCATCGGCCTCCTGGTCCTGATCATCGTCTCCGGCGTGATCGGTGTGATCAGCGTGTTGGTCGGCGGGCCAAGCGGCCGCTCCAGCTATGTCGGCGCCATACGCAGTCTCTATTGGAGCCATCTCGTAAATCCATCGCTGAATGTTTTCGGCTGGATGTTGCTCTATCTGGGTTTCGGATGGATCGCGTTTTCAGCTTACCGGCACTTCTATGCGGATCGGGCGGTCGTCTCCATGTCTGCCGCGGGCATCCGGTTTCACAGGCCATGGCTCAAGGGTCTCTTCATTCCCTGGCAGGAGGTGCGCGGGGTAGGCCACCTCGTCGTTCCCGGCATCTCGGGGGTGCCGTACGTCAGTCCCTACGCTGCGGCCGTCACGGTCGGTCAGGATTTCTATGAGCAGCATATCGCCCCGAAACGCAGCTTCTTCTCGCCACCCGGGGCCGAAGCGATGTTCCAGCCGAAAGGCGAGATGATGCAGGTGGTGCTGAACAGCTCCGACATGACGGTCAAGCCGGAAGATTTTCTCGGGCCTGCCGAGGCGCGATGGAAGGCATTTCGGGATCAACCCAGGCCGTCATCCCCAAACGACGGCACCATCGTCTATGGACGCTGGTCGATCGACGGCTCTCGGTGGCAGGCCGTCCGGTTTCTTGCGCCCCTCAGCGGCATGGCCGTGGTCATGCTGTACCGATGATGGCAATCAGCGGAAATGTCAGCGTCCGAGCTGCTTCGGATCGTAGAAGAACCGCTCCTCGATGATCTCGTTGCCTCGCCAGGTCTGCCAGGCAATCTCCTCGAGCGTCCGCGTGACGCCTTCAGCGTTGGTGAAGGAGAATTTCCAGCGGCTGGCGACGATATCGCCATCGATCAGGCTTGGACCGATGCGCACGGCAGTGACCTCCTTGAACGCCGCCAGCACGCGACGCTCCTTGTCCGCGAGCTTGTCGCGCCCGACCACCGGCGCGGCGAGATTCTCGTGGGTCGCGGCATCCGGCGTGTAATAGTCGAGGATCGCTCCGACGAAGTCGCCATCCTCCAGCCTCCTTGCGAAAGCTTCGACGATCTCACGGCTCGGCATGATGCACCTCGGGGATAAACCGACTGACAGTCGGTAAATACCGACCGGCGGTCGAAAAGTCAACTGGCGGCCGGCGTATGATTGAATTAGACGAGGGCCCATGGCGAAACAGGCGGAGCGGCGCGCAGCAACAACCGAGGCGATCCTGACGGCGGCGCGCCGCCTGTTCGGAGCGCAAGGCTTCGCCGCCACGACCATGGACGAGATCGCGGACGCTGCGGGCATCGCCAAAGGCGCGGTCTATCATCACTTCAAGACCAAGGAGGCGGTGTTCGAAGCCGTGTTCGACCAGGTCTCGCGCGATCTCGTGATCGAGATCGACGGCACCGCGCGTGCCGAGAAGGACGTGCTCGCCGCCATGGTCGCGGGCACCCAGCATTACTTTGCCGCGACGGCGAAGGGCCCGACCGGCCAGATCATTCTGCGCGACGGTCCCGCCGTGCTCGGCTGGGAGCGTTGGCGCGAGATCGACGCCAAGCATTTTGGCGGCAAGCTGCCGCGCGCGATTGCGGCTGCCATGGAAGCCGGCCTGATCGCCCGCCAGCCCGTCGAGCCGCTGGCTCGGCTGCTGCTCGGCGCAGTCACGGAAGCCGCGGTCGCCTGCGCCGGACGCGCTGACATCGCAAGGGCAGGCGCGGAATATGCCCGTGCGTTCAAGTCGCTGGTCGAGGCGCTGCGCGTGCGCGAATGATTGTGCTAAGTGAACGACGGAAACGCCCACACCAACAAGAAGAACAGTAGCGCATGAACGCAAATTCCTCCCTCGCGCCGTCCGATCCCGAATTCGACTACGTCATCGTCGGCGCCGGCTCCGCCGGCTGCGTGCTCGCCAACAGGCTCTCGGCGAACGGCAAGCACAGCGTGCTGTTGCTCGAAGCCGGCCCGAAGGATTCCAACATCTGGATCCACGTCCCGCTCGGCTACGGTAAGCTGTTCAAGGAGAAGACGGTCAACTGGATGTACCAGACCGAGCCGGAGCCCGAACTGAAGGGGCGCCAGGTGTTCCAGCCGCGCGGCAAGACGCTGGGCGGGTCGAGCTCGATCAACGGCCTGCTCTATGTCCGCGGCCAGCACGAGGACTACGACCGCTGGCGCCAGCTCGGCAACACCGGCTGGGGTTACGACGATGTGCTGCCCTATTTCAAGAAGGCCGAGAACCAGTCGCGCGGCGCGGATCAGTATCACGGCACGGGCGGTCCGCTGCCGGTATCCAACATGATCGTCACCGATCCGCTGTCGAAAGCCTTCATCGACGCCGCGGTCGAGACCGGTCTGCCCTACAATCCCGACTTCAACGGCGCCACGCAGGAAGGCGTCGGCCTGTTCCAGACCACGACGCGCAACGGCCGGCGTGCCTCGACGGCGGTGGCCTATCTCGGACCCGCCAGGACGCGCAGCAATCTGAAGATCGAGACGTCCGCGCTCGGCCATCGTATCCTGTTCGAAGGGCGCCGCGCGGTCGGCGTCGAGTATCGGCAAGGCGCGGCGTTGCGCCGCGTGCGGGCGCGGAAGGAGATCGTGCTGTCGAGCGGCGCCTACAACTCGCCGCAACTGCTCCAGCTCTCCGGCGTCGGTCCTGCCGATCTCCTGCGCAAGCACGGCATCGATGTGGTGCTGGACGCAGCCGGCGTCGGGCGCGATCTCCAGGACCACATGCAGGTCCGCATCGTGATGCGCTGCTCGCAGAAGATCACGCTGAACGACACCGTCAATCATCCGCTTCGCCGCACCATGGCCGGCGCACGCTATGCGCTGTTCCGCAAGGGCTGGCTGACGATTGCGGCCGGCACGGCGGGCGCGTTCTTCAAGACCAGCCCGCGGCTGGCCTCGCCCGACATCCAGGTCCACTTCCTGCCGTTCTCGACCGACAAGATGGGCGAGAAGCTGCACGATTTCTCCGGCTTCACGGCGTCAGTGTGCCAGCTCCGGCCCGAGAGCCGCGGGACCTTGCGCATCAAGAGCGCGGACCCGACCGTGCCGCCGGAGATCCGCATCAACTACATGTCGACCGAGACCGACCGCACCACCAACGTCGAGGGCCTGAAGATCCTGCGCATGATCCTGAATGCGCCGGCGCTGAAGCCGTTCGTGGTCAGCGAGTACGATCCCGGGGCGAAGGTAGCCACGGACGCCGAGTTGCTCGATTATTGCCGCGAGCGCGGCAGCACCATCTACCATCCGACCTCGACCTGTCGTATGGGCAATGACGCGCTCGCGGTGGTCGATCAGCGGCTGAAGGTGAGGGGGCTCGACGGCCTTCGCGTCGTCGACGGCTCGATCATGCCCGATCTCGTCTCGGGGAACACCAACGCGCCGATCATCATGATCGCCGAAAAGGCCTCCGACATGATATTGGAGGACGCGCGCTGAGCACGCGCCCCGGATGGAGAACGACTTGGCTACACGACTCAGGATCGGCACCCGCAAGAGCGCGATGGCGCTGGCACAGACGGAAGAAATCGCGCGCCGTCTGACCGCCGCCGTGCCCGGTCTCGATGTCGAGATCGTCAAGTTCGACACCACGGGCGATCTCGACCAGACCAGCAAGCTCTTGCCGCATGGCGGCAAGGGCGGCGCCTTCGTGGCGCAGATTCGCGCTGCCGTGCTGTCGGGCGAGCTCCAGGCAGCGATGCATTCGCTGAAGGACATGCCGGGCAACGAGGATACGCCCGGCCTCGTCATCGGCGCCACGCTGTCGCGCGATCCGCCGAGCGATGCGCTGGTGCTGCGCGACGGCGTGACCCTTGAGGCGCTGCGCCAGTCCCGCGGCAAGGGCTTCAAGATCGGCACGAACGCGGTGCGTCGAGCGGCCTATGCGCGGCGGTTGTTTCCCGATGTCGAGGTCATCCACTTCCGCGGCGCCGCCGACACGCGCGTGCGCAAGCTCGACAATGGCGAGAAGCAGCGCCTGCCGGATGGCGGCGCGGTGGGGCCTGCCGATGCGTTGATCATGGCCCGCTCCGGCCTCGATCGCGTCGGCCTTTCTCACCGCATCGCCTATGAGTTTACCGCGGCTGAGATGCTGCCGGCGGCGGGGCAGGGAATTGTTGCCGTCGAATGCGCGGCGCAGGACTGGCGGACGCGGCAGATCCTGTCATCGATCGACGATCCCGCCGCGCATTTGTGCGCGGATGCCGAGCGCGAGGTGCTGTGGGTGCTCAACGGCCACTGCAATTCACCTGTCGCAGGGTTCTCGACCATCACGGGCGATCAGATGTCGCTCGCCGCCTCCGTGCTCGATCTCTCGGGCAACACCATTATCGAAGCCTCGCGCGCAGGCCCCGCCAACCGCCCACGCGAGCTCGGGCGTGCCGTGGGATTGGATCTGCTGGCGAAGGGGGCGGCGGAGATCATCGAGCGCAGCCGGCCGCGCTGAGCCCAGCCGAAGTCACAATCGGCGATCACGTCGTTCTGCGCCTGTTTTGCCCGACGTGTCGAACGCGCGGGATGAGCCATGCAGGCCTAGAGTTTTCAATGACTTGTCTACTGTGCATGGGGTTGTTTTCGCATTTTTTGTTGGAGCGCGATCACGTGAGGTCGTCATGCCCGGGCTCGTCCCGGGCATCCACGTTCTTGGCACCGGTTGGTTAGGCGTGGATGGCCGGGACAAGCCCGGCCATGACGATGCGGAGAGACCGCCCGCCGTTCAGCCCCGCACGCGCTTGATCATCTGCTCGACATGGGCGATCGGCGTTTCCGGCTGGATGCCGTGGCCGAGATTGAAGATCAGCCGCCCTTGCGCAAAATTGACCAGCACATCGTCGACCGCGCGGTCGAGCGCGGCCCCGCCTGTGATCAGCACCAGCGGATCGAGATTGCCCTGCACGGCGACCCTGCTTTGCACGCGCTCGCGGATGAAGGCCGGCTCAGCGGTCCAGTCGATGCTGACCGCATTGACGCCGGTTGCCTCGACATAGCCGGGCAGCAACGCACCGGCGCCGCGGGGAAAGCCGATGATCTTCGCATCCGGCACCTTGGCCCTCACGCCCTCCACGATGCGCCGCGTCGGCTCGGTCGACCAGCGCGCGAACTCGGCCGGCGGCAGCACACCGGCCCAGGTGTCGAAGATCTGTAGCGCGTCGGCACCGGCTGCGAGCTGTGCCAACAGATATTCGATCGAGCTGTCGACCAGCACGTCGATGATCTCTGAGAAAGCTTCGGGATGACGGTAGGCCATCATCCGCGCCGGCGCCTGGTCCGGTGTGCCGTGGCCGGCGACCATATAGGTCGCGACCGTCCACGGTGCGCCGCAGAAGCCGATCAGCGCGGTCTTCGGGTCCAGCGCGCCGCGCACGATCTTCAGCGCCTCGAACACCGGCGCGAGCTTGCCCAGATCGACGCGCGGCGCCAGCGTCGCGACCTTGGCTGGATCGTCCAGCGGCTCGAGCCGCGGGCCCTCGCCGACCTCGAACCGCACCGAGCGTCCGAGCGCATAGGGGATCACCAGAATGTCGGAGAAGATGATCGCCGCATCGAAGCCGAACCTGCGGATCGGTTGCAGCGTCACCTCGGCGGCAAGCTCCGGGTTGAAGCAGAGATCGAGGAAGCCGCCTGCCTTGGCGCGCACCTCGCGATATTCCGGAAGGTAGCGCCCGGCCTGGCGCATCATCCACAAAGGCGGGATGGTCTGCCGCTGGCCGGAGAGCACGTCGATGAAAGGTTTCGTCGGAGACTGGGGCACAAATGATCCTGCAGAAGGTTATGGTTCCTGATACACCCCCAGCCCTCAGCGGAACAGGGGAACCAGCGCGATCGGCCCGCGTTGATCAGCCCATGGAGGAGATCATGGCTGAGACATTCAATCCCGCGCCGCACGACAAGCATGCCGAAGACCCGCACGAAGCGCTCGCTGCCGACCGCAACGCCAAGCTCGACGCCGGGCTGAAGGGTACGTTCCCTGCTTCCGATCCCGTGAGCGCCGCGCAGCCGACGCCCTCGAAGGCCGACGCGGATGCCGACCATCCCTCGCTCTGGGACAAGGTTAAGGCCATCTTCAGCTAGCAGCGTCGGGCGTGCCGGATTCCGGCAGGGTTGCTAATGCGTTGTTAGCAATGCGCTGATCGTTGCGTCCGTAGGACTACTGGAAGCGGGTCGATCGCCACGTATTCCGGTAGCGATTTCAGCATTCGATAACAGAAACGGCAGAGTTTCCGGTCGACCGGAGGACCCTGCCGCGTGAGCGCCGTTACCCAACGAGCTGGATGGAGCCGCCTGCCGCTGCGCGCGGCGGCTTTCGTCGTGCTGACCTGCGCGACCATCCTCGGCGTCAGCGGTTGGCGCGAGTGGGCGGCACGCGAGGCAGTGCTCAAGGGCGCTGAGACCGAGATGGCGAACGTCGCCCGTTCGCTGACCCAGCATGCCGAGGACAGCCTCGATCTCCTGGATTCCGGCGTCGTCGGCGTGGTCAGCCGTCTGGAGATCGATGGCACTGCACCAGCCACGGTCGCCAAGCTTGGAACTCTCCTGGACGCGCGCAAGAAGGCGATCACGCGCATCCACAGCCTCGACATCATCGACGATCAGGGCAACTGGCTGACCTCGCCCGGCACGATCGGCTCGACCCTCAGCGATGATGCGTTCTTCCGGTATCACCAGCTCTCGCCGAAGCGCGAGGCCCATGTCGGCAGTCCCGTGAAGAGCCTGCTTGATGGCGAATGGGTCGTCCCGCTGTCACGCCGCTTCAACAAGCAGGACGGCTCTTTCGGCGGCGTGGTGCTGGCGACCATCAGCTCCAGATATCTTTCGCATTTCTACGAGCAGTTCGAGATCGGCCGCAACAGCTCCGTGACACTGACGCATGGCGGCGGCATGATCCTCGCGCGTGATCCCGGCAACGACAAGTTCGTCGGACGCAGCTTCGCCGACACGCCTTTTTTCCGCGAGCCGAGCCTGCAACGGCCGAGTGGCGCCTATCACTTCAAGTCGCCGCTGGACGGTGCCGAACGCGTCAGCTTCTTCAATCGCAGCAGCCGTTTCCCGCTCCTCCTGGTTGCCACGGTCGACAGGGACGAGTTGCTCGCGCCCTGGCGCGCCGCGGCAATCTCCCGCATGCTCTACGTGCTCGCGCTGGTGATGCTGATCGCGGTCATCGGCGGCGTGCTGGTGCGGCAGTTGCACCGGGGCCAGCGCATGGCCGTTGCGCTGGCCGAGAAGGAGGCGCATTTCCGCCTGCTCGCCGAAGGCTCCAGCGACATGGTAACGCGCGTCGGGCTCGACGAGCGGCTGCGCTATGTCTCGCCCTCGTCGGTCCGCATCGTCGGCTGGCGCCCCAATCAGCTGATCGGCACGCCGGCTCTTGCGGGTATCAATCCGGAGGATCTGCCGGAGGTCCAGGCGATCGTCGACGCCATCAAGCGCGGCGAGAAGGAGGAGGCGCGTTTCACCTACCGCAACGCGCACCGGCAGAACGGCGAAGTCTGGCTCGAATCGACCATGCGGGTGACACGCAAGGGCAACGGCAACGTCGATGGCGTGGTCGCGATCTCGCGCGACATCACCGAGCAGAAGAGGCTGGAGACCAGGCTGGAGACGCTTGCGATCGAGGACAGCCTCACCGGCCTTGCCAATCGTCGCCGCTTCGACGAGCGGTTGAAGGAGGAGTGGGCGCGCGCCTATCGCGACCGCTCCAGCCTCGCTTTGCTGATGATCGACGTCGACCACTTCAAGGCCTACAACGATGAGTACGGCCATCCCGCCGGCGATGCCTGCCTGCGTCTGGTCGCAAAGATCATCGCGGCCGAGACGCAGCGCGCCGGTGATCTGGCGGCGCGCTATGGCGGCGAGGAGTTCGCCGTGCTGCTGCCGAACATCGACACCGCCGGCTGCGCCCGGATCGGCGAGCGGATCCGCAGTGCCATTCACGGGGCCGGCCTCGTTCATAGCACCAATCTGGCGGCTGGATGCGTCACCGCCTCGGTCGGCGGCGCGACCTGCCGGCCGGCGCTGGAGCGCACGGCGGGAGTGGCCTCGCTGGTCGAAGCTGCCGACCGGGCGCTCTACGCCGCCAAGGACGCAGGCCGCGACTGCCTGGTGATGTCCGGCGAGGTCATGAACCTGCTGCCCAAGGCGTCCGGACAGTAAGACCGATCAATAATGCGGCGGACGCTCGTTGCCGGGCCCCGGTGCATTTGCCTCGGCCTCCTGGAGCCGCTCGTTGAGCTGCGCGATCTGCCGCGTCAGCGAGTCGATCTGTTTCCACTGTGCGGTGATGGTCTGGTTCAACGTCTCGATCGTGTCGTCCTGGTAGGCAAGGCGCGTCTCCAGCGTGTCGATGCGCTCGCTCAGCGTCTTGATCTCATTCGTCACGGCCGTGCCCCTTCTCCCGTTCGCGCAAGCCAAGTTCTCGCAAACCGTGGCCGAGCGCCACGCGCTCGTCGAACACGAAGCATTCGCCGCGCCAGCGGCTCTCCGCCTCGGGCACCTCCTCGAGATATTTGAGGATGCCGCCTTTGAGGTGATAGACCTCTGTAAAGCCGCGCGCGAGCAGATGCGCGCTCGCCTTCTCGCAGCGAATGCCGCCGGTGCAGAACATCGCAATCCTGCGGTGTTCGGCCGGATCAAGCTCAAACGCGGCAAAGTCCTTGAACTGGCCAAAGCTCTTGATGCCGGGGTCGACCGCGCCCTCGAACGTCCCCATGGCCACTTCGAAGGCGTTGCGGGTGTCGAGCAGCAGCGTGTCGGGCTTTGCAATGAGCGCATTCCACTCGGTGGCATCGACATAAGTGCCGACCTGGCGGGTCGGATCGGCAGTCTCGTCACCGAGCGTGACGATCTCCTTCTTCAGCCGCACCTTGAGCCGCCCGAACGGCATCGCCTCGGCGGTCGAGAATTTCAATTCGAGCTTGTTGAGCCTGCCGCCGAACATGTCGCCGTGTGCGAGCTCGTGGACGAAGCCGTCGATCGCCTCCGGCGCACCGGCCATCGTGCCGTTGATGCCCTCCTGCGCCAGCAGCACGCTGCCCTTCAGCGCGAGACCAGCGCAGAAGGCGCGCAACGGCTCGCGCAGCTCGCGGTAATCGGGGAGGGCGACGAATTGATAGAAGGCCGCGACCTTGGTGGCCGAAATCGGATCAGACATGGCGGCTCGTTTAGCAGGCGGCAGCCATCCGGAAAACCCGTATGGGCGCCAGCGTCGAGAACTCCATACGCCCAGCAGATGGCAGCCATTTTCCTGGTATGCCAGCATTGCCCCGCCGGGCCGGAATGTGTCATGTAGACGCGGTTTTCGAGATGGCGCGCCACTCGCGCCGACGGCCAAGAGAGCAAGAAATTCGATGAGAAACTTCCATTTCCCCGGCAGGTCCACGGTCCACGCTACCAACGCAATGGTTGCGACTTCGCATCCGCAAGCCTCGCTCGCGGCGATCGAGGTGCTGCGCGATGGCGGCACGGCGGTGGACGCGGCCGTTGCCGCCTCTGCCCTGCTCGGCGTGATCGAGCCGCAGTCGACCGGCATCGGCGGGGACTGCTTTGCGCTGATCCAGCCGCGCGGCGAGGGCAAGATCATCGCCTATAACGGCTCCGGCCGTGCGCCCAAGGCGGCGAACGCCGACTGGTATCTCGAGCGCAAGATCAACTCCGTGCCGCTGACCTCGGCGCATGCGGTCTCGATCCCAGGCGTGATCGATGCCTTCGCGACGGTTCTGCGCGACCACGGCAAGTTCGGTTTCGACCGGCTGCTTCAGCCCGCGATCAAGGCGGCCGAGGAAGGCTACGTCGTCGCACCCCGCATCGCCTTCGACTGGAAGAACCAGTTCGAGAAGCTGAAGAATGGTACCAACACCGTGCGCTACCTGTTGCCGGGCGGCAAGCCGCCGGTGGCCGGCGATGTCATTCGCCAGGTCGAGCTCGGCAAGACCCTGCGCGCGATCGCCAAGGAGGGCCGCGACGCCTTCTACAAGGGCCCGATCGCGGAGGACATGGTCGAGACCCTCACGGGAATCGGCGGCCTGCACACGCTCGACGATTTCGCCGCGCACACGACGGAAGTGACTACGCCGATCGGCACCATGTACAAGGGCTATGATTTCTGGCAGTGCCCGCCGAACGGCCCGGGCGTCACCGCGCTCTTGATGCTCAACATCCTGTCGCGTTTCGATCTGACCAAGTACGCGCCCGTTAGCGTCGAGCGCTTCCATCTCGAGGCGGAAGCCGCGCGCATCGCCTACATGAACCGCGAGATGCATGTCGCCTCGCCCGAGCATATGAGGATCAATGTCGCCGAGATGCTCGAGAGGGGCTTTGCCGACGAGTACATCAGCAAGATCCGCATGGACGGCATGCTTGACCTGCCGAACGTTGCGCCGCCGATGAACCCCTCGACCATCTACATCACGGTGGTGGACAAGGACCGCAACGTCTGCTCGTTCATCAATTCGGTCGCGCATTCCTTCGGTTCGGCCATCGTCTCCAACAAGACCGGTGTACTGTTCCAGAACCGTGCCGGCGGCTTCCGCATCCAGCCCGGCCATCCCAACTGCATCGAAGGCGGCAAGCGCCCGCTGCACACGATCATGCCGGGCCTGCTCACCAAGGGCGGCCGTTCGACAATGTCGTTCGCCGTGATGGGCGGACAGTATCAGCCGACCGGCCAGACTCATGTCTTGACCAACATCCTCGATTACGGCTGCGACGTGCAGGAGGCGATCGACATGCCGCGCGGCCTGCATTACGAGGGCCAATATCAACTCGAGGACAGCGTGCCGGCTGCGATCGTCGAAGGCTTGAAGAAGATTGGCCACAAGACCACCAGCGTGGTCGGCCCGCTCGGCGGCGCCCAGGCGATCTGGATCGACTGGGACAAGGGCACGCTCACCGGTGGCTCCGATCCGCGCAAGGACGGCTGCGCCCTCGGCTATTGAGCTCGCGCGGGGTTCCGCGCGCAAGATCAGGAAAAGTTGACGAAGGGCGGCGCGGCATTTGCTGCGCCGCCCTTTCTCGTTCGGAACTGCACTCATTGCTCCAAGTTAATTCGATCGCCGCGCCTTCTTGGCCGGTGCTGCCGGAAGTGCGATGGTTCCGATGTCGGCGTGTGGTCGAGGAATATGGCGAATGGAAGCCGGAGGGCGCACCGCCGGACTCGCTCAGGGCCATGCATGCCGGGCAGCCTCGGTTCGTCGGCGGCCATCAAATTAAGGACAAGATCGCCTACGCCTTCGGCGCCGAGTTCGTCGAGATCCGCGTCAACCGCTTCACGCACGAATCCGTTGCCCCCGGTTGGTCGGCGCGTTCGCTGCAGGCAGGATCATGAATCCGCGCACCGCGCGCAGCCAGCTGATGGGCGGCCTGATCTGGGGCATGTCCTCGGCGCTGCTGGAGGCCACCGAGATCGACGAGCGCAATGCGCGCTACGTCAACGACAATCTTGCCGACTACCTCGTGCCCGTGAATGCCGATGTGCCCAGCGTCGAGGTCATCATGCTCTCCGAGCAGGACGATTACATCAACCCGGTGGGCGCAAAGGGCCTCGGCGAGCTTGCCAATGTCGGCACCAATGCCGCGATCTGCAACGCGATCTATCACGCCACCGGCCAGCGCATCCGCAAGCTGCCGGTGCGGCTGGAAAATACCGAGGTCTGAGGGGTGGAAACGGCGACCGCGTTGGGTTAGACACCTCCCGCCTCAAATGGAAGGTGCCCTATGCAGCGTTTTCAGCGCATGCTCCTCGCTATCGTGTCGGCACTCGCGATCACCGTGATCGGTGGCGTGTCCGATTTCGTTTCCACCACGGCCTCGGCCCAGACCGCAGGAAAGACCATGACTACAGCTTCAGGCCTGCAGATCATCGACTCCACCGTCGGCACCGGTGCCTCGCCGCAGCCCGGTCAGATCTGCGTGATGCACTATACCGGCTGGCTCTATGAGAACGGCCAGAAGGGCAAGAAATTCGACTCCTCTGTCGATCGCAAGGAGCCGTTCGAATTCCCGATCGGCAAGGGCCGCGTCATCGCCGGCTGGGACGAGGGCGTTGCCTCGATGAAGGTCGGCGGCAAGCGCACGCTGATCATCCCGCCGCAGCTCGGCTATGGCGCGCGCGGCGCCGGCGGCGTGATCCCGCCGAACGCGACCCTGATGTTCGACGTGGAATTGCTCGCGGTGAAGTGACGGCGTAGCCGTCATTCCGGGGCGATGCGCAGCATCGAACCCGGAATCTCGAGATTCCGGGTTCGGCACTTCGCGCCGCCCCGGAATGACTGGACAAATAAGAAGACCGGCCTTTCGGCCGGTCTTTTCGCTTTCAGCTCTAAGCGCGTCACTCCGTCGCGCGCTTTGCAGCGGCGGCGGCGCGATCCATCGCTTCCTTCGCGGCATCCTTGGCGTCGCCCATGGCCTGCTGGCCCTTGCCCTTCACTTCCTGGACCACGCCTTCGCCCTTCATGCGATCGGACCCGGTGGCTTCGCCGATGCCCTGCTTGGCCTTGCCGATCGCCTCGTTCGCGGTGCCCTTGATCTTGTCAGTGGTGCTGCCCATGAAATTCTCCTCTCGGTTTGCTCGCAATGACAACACTGAGCGGCTACGAGGGTTCCAATTTTAGTATGGCTTGCGGCTGCGGCTTTGGGTTAGTTTGCCGCGCACGAACCAACAGAAAGCAAGTACCCATGACCGGCCATGATCACTCGCACTCGCATCATGCACACGATCACGACGATCGCTGGAAACATGACGGCGTGCGCGTCATTCCGGGCAACCAGCTCGACACGAACGTGCCCTCGACGGCCGGCATGGACCGCGCGGCCGCCATCAATTTCGCACGCGTCGGCGCGCAGAAATTGTGGGCGGGCACGGTCAGCATCAAGCCGGATGCCAAGACCGGCGCGCATCATCACGGCCATCTCGAAAGCGTCATCTATGTGGTGAAGGGGAAGGCGCGGATGCGCTGGGGCGAGAGCCTGCAATTCACCGCGGAAGCCGGCCCCGGCGACTTCATATTCGTCCCGCCCTACGTGCCGCACCAGGAGATCAACGCCAGCCCGGACGAGGTGCTGGAATGCGTGCTGGTGCGCAGCGACGGCGAGGCGGTGGCGATCAACCTCGACATCGAGCCGGTGGAGAAACCCGAGACCGTGCTCTGGATCGACCCGGTGCACCGCGATCCCAACGAGAAGAAGTAAGGCTGCTCGGCGCGCGGGGGGCGGTGCGACAGAACCCCGCAGATCGGGGTCCGAAAGATTAGTCGGAAGCGGTGTCGGATGGCGGCCTGGCCGTCCGTCCTTGGGCAGAACCCCACCCGAGGAGCTTCCGATGCCCAAGATGATCTTCGTCAACCTGCCGGTGACCGACCTCAAGCGCGCGACCGCCTTTTATGAGGCGGTCGGTGCGGTCAAGAATGCGCAATTCAGCGACGAAACCGCGAGCTGCATGGTCTTTTCCGAGACCATTTTTGCCATGCTGCTGACCCACGACAAATTCCGCCAGTTCACGCCGAAGCCGATCGCGGACGCCAGGACCTCGAACCAGGTGTTGCTCTGCCTGTCCGCGGACAGTCGCAGCGACGTCGACGATATCGTCGGCAAGGCTGCGGCGGCGGGCGGCGTGGTCGATCCCAGCCCGAAGGACGAATACAGCTTCATGTACGGCCGCAGCTTCGAGGATCCCGACGGCCATATGTGGGGTGTGAACTGGATGGATCTCGCGGCTGCCCCGCTGCAGCCCGAGATGGCGAACGCCTGATCCGAGCCCGGAAGATCTGAAGAGGAGCATTCACGATGTCCAAGCTTGTGCCCTGCATGTGGTTCAACGGCGATGCCGAGGACGCCGCAAAATTCTACGTCTCGCTCGTTCCGAATTCGGCGATCACGCACGTCCAGCGCAACGTTTCGGACGGCCCCTCCGGCAAGGAAGGCTCCGTGCTCGTCGTCGAGTTCACGGTGGCCGGGCAGCCGCTGGTCGCGCTCAATGGGGGCATGAAGATGGAATACACCCACGCGATCTCGCTGATGATCCATTGCGACGACCAGGCCCAGGTCGACAGCGTCTGGAACGCGTTCCTCGCCCACGGCGGCAAGGAGGAACAGTGCGGTTGGCTCAGGGATCGCTGGGGCGTGGCCTGGCAGGTGGTGCCGAAAGTGATGTTCGAGTTCCTGTCGAGCCCGGACAAGGCCGCGGCCGCGCGCGCGGTGCAGGCCATGATGAAGATGGTCAAGCTCGACGTGGCCGTCCTGCGTCAGGCCTTCGAGGGCAAGCCGGCGGCGTGAGATACGGAGAAGCCGCGGCGTACTGGATGTCCCGCCTTCGCGGGACATGACAGCGGAATTTGGAGCGAGGTCTCCGTCCTAATAATTTATCCGCAGCCCGACGCCGCCGTGGATCGTGTTCCCGACCGGCTGCGGGCCCAACGTGCCGTTGGCAAAGAGATCCACGATCCAGCCCTTTTGCACGCGGAAGCCGAGGCGGCCGCCATATTCGAACCAGCCCTGGTTGCCCATGGTCGGCACCACCACGCCGTTGCCGGTCACGGTGGCGACAATGCCGCTGTGACTCGCAAACGACTGCACCCAGCCGCCATTGATGTTTGTCTCGATGTTGCTGCCGAAGAGATGCGTCCACTGGCCGCCGATCTTGACGAGGCCGGTGCGGTCGGTGCCATCAGCGATGCTGGCGTCGAATGGATTGAACGCCACCGTACTGTCGCTATAGCCGGAGACGCGCTGCCAGAGCTGCCAGACCTCGATCGAGGCCGCGACCTCGTCGCGTGGCGAGAGGCGACTTATCCAGCCGGCGCGACCGTAGACGGCGTAGTTCGAGGCGTTGGTCGAGCTGGTCACGCTCACCGGGCCGAGACTGGTATCGTAGCTGCGCGTGTAGCGCGCCTTCTCCCATGGCGTCAGGATCGTGCCGACGTCGAAGAACGGCCGCGACGAGCCCCAATCGGTAAAGTCATAGCGCAACGCAAAAGCGCCGATCGGTGCGCTCGTGATCTTGTAGCCGCCCTCGTCGTAATGCGTGTAAGCGATGCCGGCGAGCAGCGACAGATTGTTGGTCAGCGCCTTGCGGCCGTGGATGCCGGCCGAGAACGAGCCGGCCGAGCCGAATGCGCTGATGCAGTCGCCGCAATTGATCTGCTCGTTGACGCCGAGCAGCACCGTGCCGAGCACCCGGTTGGTGATCATCTGGTTGAAGCGCTGGTTGGCGAGGCCGCCGATCGAATTGCCGCTGGAAGCCGCGCCGGTCGGTGTCGGGCTCGGCGACGGATATGGGCTGGGGGAAGGATACGGGCTCGGCGACGGTGAGGGCGCGGGGCTTGGTGAGGGCGTAGGACTCGGTGAGGGCGCTGGCGAGGGCGAGTAGGTCGGCGACGGATAAGGCGTCGGCTCGCCGCACTCGGACCCGCACTCCGACGCCTGCGCAGCCGCCGGGCGGGCCCCCGAGGCGACAAGCGCAAACGCGGCCAATGCGGTCAGCACGCCGATGAGGATGAGGCGCTGGAAGCGGTATTTCGTCATCGTCAGCGCCCGCACAGCATGCCGTCGTCCTGGACGGCGGGCGTGATGGTCGGCGAGGCGCCGGCGTATTGGTTGACCGCGCACAGTCCGGCACTGGCGGCGCAATTGGCGGCAAACGTCCAGGGCGGCGTATTGGACTTGGTGATGCTCACTTTGCCGCCGGTCGAGGTGATGATCGCGGTGTCGCCTGGCTGGGTGAGCTGCACGCACTGGGAGCTCTTGGTGCAGACGCTGGCCGCGCCGTCCTGAAGCACGACCACGGAGCGCCCGCGCTGCGAGAGAATGTCGAGCGTGGTGCCGCGCACACCGATGGTCGCAAGCGGCGTCGTGATCTTGTAAGCGGCCTTCTCGGAACGCCCGGTGACGAAGCGGAATGCGCCGGTGGTCATGCGGATCGCGACGTCGCGATAGCTGCGCTCGTCGTTGAAGACGGTGCGGTCGAGCTTCAGCGTGGCGCTGGGGCCGAGCGACAGATTGGTGCTGTCGGCCATCACGAAACGCGCCGCGCTGTCGGCGCCGGTCCGCACGGTCTCGTCGCGCAGCATGCTGTCGCCGACATTGATCGGCGTCGTGGACGCGGCCACGCGCACAACCTCGTTCTGAATCACGACGGCTTCGCCGACGCGAGTCTGCGCCTGCGCGCTGGAGCCGGCGCACAATGCGGCCGACGAGAGGATGGAGAAAAGCCAAAAACGCAAATTCATTTCGCAACCGATCGATGTGTCCCTGATCGTACCGGATCGCGCTCGCTTGCGATGTGGCGTAATTATCACAAGCGGCGCGGGACGTGCGCTATGCTTAGTGACAGTTGCGGCAGAATGCGTTCAATGAAAACGACGATCCTTGTTTTTGTCCGCGGTGACGCAAATTTGCCACGCAAGATATCTCAACAGCAGCCCCTCGAGGGTTTCGCAGTTCCAAAACTGTCGCGGAGCGCAGTGCTTGCTGTCGCGATTTTCCTGATTGCCCATCTGGCGCTGCTGATCGGTCTCACCACGCCGGAGAAATTTGTCTTCGACGAGGTGCATTACGTGCCGGCGGCGCGGCAGATGCTGGCGCCCGTGATGTCGCAGCCGATGCTCAATCCGATGCATCCGCCGCTGGCCAAGGAGCTGATCGCGGCATCGATCGCGACCTTCGGCGACAACGCGCTTGGCTGGCGTTACCCCGCGACGTTGTTCGGCGCGTTGGCGATCGTCGCAATCTATCTGTGCGGGCTCGCGCTGTTTTCCGCGCAAGGGCCCGCGATCGCCGCGGCGCTGATTGCAGCGTTCAACCAGATGCTGTACGTGCAGGCGCGCATCGCGATGCTCGACATCTTTGCGCTCGGCTTCGGCCTGCTTGCGACCGCCGCCTTCATGCATGGCTTTCGCAGAGAGCGGCCGCACGCCTTGTTTGCCGCGGCAGGAGCTCTGTTCGGACTTGCTGCGGCCTGCAAATGGAGCGGCCTATTTCCGCTTGGCGTCTGCATCGTCATCGTTACGGTGATCCGCCTGATGCAGGGCTGGCGTACGCTGTTCGCCGACGCGAGGCCGGAGGACTGGTATCGGCCGGAGCTGTGGCCCGGCTTGAGGCTGCATCATGTCGCGCTCTGCTTCGTCGTCTTGCCAATGGTGGCCTACCTTGCCGCTTTCGTCCCGCTCCATGGCGTGTCGCTGCCGGATTTGATCGAGGCGCAGCGGCGGATCTTCGCCGACAACACCACGACGGCCATCGCCGGCCACACCTATATGAGCGCATGGCCGTCCTGGCCGTTGCTCGCGCGCCCGGTGTGGTTCCTGTTCGACAAGACGGGAGATGACAACGTTGCTGCGATCGTCTTTCTTGGCAATCCGCTGGTGCTATGGCCGGCGCTGCTCGCGCTCGTCGTGGTGTTGCGCGATTTCATCGCGGCGCGGCGGTGGGATGCATTCCTGATCGCGGCATTCTATTTCGGTCCCTGGCTCGCCTGGGCATTACTGCCGCGCACGCTTGGTTTCATCTACTACTATCTGCCGGCGGCGACCGCGGCGTCGCTGGCGCTGGTCTATGTGCTGCGCCGGGAGGGGCTGCCGCGCTGGCTGCTGTGGGCCTATGTCGGCCTCGCTGCGGCCGGCTTTGCGGTCATGCTGCCGATTTCCGCAGCCTTCATCGGCACGTCCATGCGAATCTTCGGCCGCCTGATGCTGTTCCAAAGCTGGATATGACATCGCCGCCTGCCGGGCCGCGGCAGGCGGCGTGTCGTGCGCGACGGCCGCGCGTCTACTTCGCTGCGGTCTTGGTGTCCATGTTCACGACCTGGACGCGGCGGTTGATCGCGTCGGCGCCGTTGGCGGCATCCTTCAGCTTGGTCTCGCCGTAGCCGACGGTGACGAGATCGGTGCCGTTGAGGCCGTAGTTCTGCACCAGGTATGTCTTGATGGTGTCGGCGCGCCGTTCGGAGAGCCCTTGATTGTATGCTTCGCCGCCGGTCGCGTCGGTGTGGCCGGCGACCACGAAGGTCGAGCCCTTCAGCGCCGGATCGGACAGCGCCTTGCCGAGCGCCTGCACCGATGCCACCGACGTCTTGGCGATGTCGGCCGAGTTGTAGTCGAACTGGATCTCCAGATCGATCTTCGGCTTGGTCGCGGCGAGCTCGGCGATCTGCTCGCGCTCGCCCGTCGAGAGCGACCGGGTCGGGCGGTTGCGCACCGTGTTCAGGAAGGTCGCTTCCTTGGCTTGCGCGGTCGTGTCGGCCTGCGGACCGACGGACAGGCCGCGGGTTGCCGGCTTGGGCTTCAGTGCATCCAGGATTTTGTCGGTGGAGACATTGTTGTCGCCGGCCAGAGCCAGGCCCGCCGTCATCGACAGGGCTGCCGAAAGAGTGATCGCCTTCAGTCCAAAAAACTTATCAAAACGGGTCATTGTCATATCCTCGCTGCTACGCCTGATGGCGATTTGATGCCGCGAGCCTAGGGCAGGTTCAAAGGCCTCAATGTGATCTTCCTCACATTCGAAATTGCCCCGCGGAGATTCTGACTGTCTCGACCGGGAACGTCGGGGAGCGCCCAAAAGCCGCACGCTGAGAGCGGGCTGATTCGGCAGTGCAGCAACGAAATGTCTTCTGCCTGAAAAACTTGCCGTTGAAGAATGGCAGTTGTGGTGGCCGGCATCAGGCCGGCTGCCTTTTCTGGAGGAGAAGTTTGATGAAGACCCTGTTGCTCGCGACGGCATTCGTGGCGCTTGCTCTGTCCCCCGCATCCGCCGCCAAGATGGCGTGCACCAGTGCAAACATGGCCAAGCTCGTTGCCGGGATGGGCGGCGAAGACACGCCGGGCAAGATCGCAGCGAGGAAGTCGATGGCCGCGGCCAATTCCGACATGAGCAAAGGCAACATGCGCGGCGCCTGCAAGCATTACATGAGCGCCGAGAAGGCGATGGCGATGAAGTAGGCTCCCGCGATCCCGGACGTCATGGCCGCGCTGGCAGCAGATGGCAGCGCGGCTTTTTCGTGCCCCTGCTTCTTTGCCTCGCGGCGAATCCGGCTACATTGCGTTCCGCAATGCCCCGCGCCCCGAAACCACTTCCGCTCTCGACCACACAGGCCCGGCAGATCTGGCTGCATGCCCAGCGGCTCGATGTGCGCACTCCATTCGGGGAGGGCGCGCAGGCCGTTGCCGACGCGACTGCTCATCTCGGCTATGTGCAGATCGACACCATCAACGTCATCGAGCGCTGCCATCACCACATCCTGTTCAGCAGGATCCCGTCCTACCGTCGCGCCGATCTTCGCCAGGCCCACAGCGTCGACAAGAGCGTGTTCGAATACTGGACCCATGCGCTGTCCTACGTGCCGGCCGCCGACTTCCGGTTCTTCCTGCCGGCGATGCGCGAGCACCGGCGCGAGGGACACAGATGGTTTGCATCGGTGAAGCCGGCTGACACGCGCAAGGTGATGCGACTGCTGCGCGCCGGCCCGCTGACGATCCGCGACATCGAGGATGACGTGCTCGTCGAAAAGGAGCACCTGTGGCAGAGCCGCAAGCCGTCGAAGCGCGCGTTGCAACTCGCCTTCTATACCGGCGCCGTCACCATCAGCGAGCGCCTGGGCATGCTCAAGACCTATGAGCTGATGAACCGTCATTTCGGCTGGGACAAGCTGCCGAGGCCGGCATCGGCAAGGGAGACCACGGCCTATCTGCTCGACCGCGCGCTGCGCTCGCAGGGCCTGGTCAGTCTCGATTCGATCTGCCATCTCGACGCGCCGAGCAAGAAGCCGGTCGCACGCCTGATCGCCTCGCGCGTCCGCCGCGGAGAGCTCGTGCCTGTTACGCTCGAGGGCGCCGGCAAGCAGGAGCATTGGGCTTCGCCCGCAGCGCTGGAGGCGGGCGGCGAAGGGCCGCCGCCCGATCTCGTCCACATTCTTTCGCCGTTCGATCCCTTGATCATCCAGCGCAAGCGCACCAATCTCATCTTCGGCTACAACCATCTGTTCGAAGCCTACGTGCCGAAGGCCAGGCGCAAGCTCGGCTACTTCGCGCTGCCCGTGCTGGTCGGCGACGAGATCGTCGCCGCGCTCGATCTCAAGACCGACCGGCAGGCGAAGAAGCTCTTGATGCAGAAATGGACCTGGGTCGGGCGGGGCAAGAAGGCGGCGGGACGACGGGAGCTCAAGCGTGTGATCGAAGAAGAGCTCGACCGATTCGAGCGGTTTCAATTGGCGGAGTGAAGTCTTCGTAGGATGGATTAGCTAAGCATAATCCACCGCTTTTAGTATCCCGCGGAGACAGACATTGGCGGGTTACGCCGAGCGGTCAGCGCTCTGCGCAGCCGCGCGCCGACCTTCCCTACGCAGTTGGACGAGCCGATCGATCCAAACACCGAAGGCAATCCCGACCGCGTAAGCGGCCAGATTCCACAGCGAGAATATGCGACCGAGCAGCAGCGCGCCGGCCGCTGTCAGCCGGAACGCATCGAGCCATGGTGTGTGCACCAGGCGGGAGAATTCCACGATGACCGCAATCGCCACCGCGATGGCCGCAATCTGCATCCGCGACAGCCTCGGCAGCACAACCCCGACCAGCAAGAACACCATCGTCGCCCACAAGAGCGAGCCGCCATATTTCACCACGAAGGCCGGAAGCCCGAGCGGAAAGCCGTACCAGCGCAGCGACAGCCCGCAGACGATCACCATCGCGGCGAGGGCGGCGCGGATCAGCGATGTCAGGAGCGGCGCAACAGGTTGATCCGGCTGCGCCCCGCGCATTGCTCGCTCCATTGACTCTTTGCCCGCGATGCTCAAAACCGCCACTCAGCCCTAGAAAAGCAACAACCCGGGGGGAAGCCATGAGCCAGACCACCTATGCCGGTTCTGCCGGCGGAGCCGAGAGCGCCAGCAAGAGCGACATCGAGACCTCGACCATCCGCGCCATCTCCTGGCGCCTGATTCCGTTCCTGGTGCTGGCCTACTTCTTCTCCTATCTCGACCGCGTCAATCTCGGCTTTGCCGCGCTGACCATGAATGCGGAGCTGAAGTTCACCCCGCTGATCTTCTCCTGGGGCGCCGGCATCTTCTTCATCGGCTATTTCATCTTCGAGGTGCCGAGCAACCTTGCGCTGGAAAAATTCGGCGCGAGCCGCTGGATCGCCCGGATCATGGTGACCTGGGGCATCATCTCGGCACTGATGGCGATGGTCAGCGGCGTGACGAGCTTCTACGTGCTGCGCTTCCTGCTCGGCGTCGCCGAGGCCGGCTTCTTCCCCGGCATCATCCTGTATCTCACCTACTGGTATCCGGCCCAATATCGCGCCCGCTTCCTCGCGGCCTTCGCCATCGCCGTTCCGGTCTCGACCGTGATCGGCGCGCCGATCTCGGGCCTGCTGCTCGGGCTCGATGGCATGATGGGGCTGAAGGGCTGGCAGTGGCTGTTCATCATCGAGGGCATTCCTTCCGTGCTGCTCGGCGTCGTCACCTGGTTCTATCTCACCGACAGACCGGAGAAGGCGGACTGGCTCTCGGCCGAGCAGAAGGCGTGGCTGAAGGCGAAGCTTGATTCCGAGATCGCCATCAAACAGGCCGCGAAGCATCCCTCGCTGGGCGAAGCCCTGTCCTCGCCGAAGGTGATCGCGCTCAGCCTGATCTATTTCGGCTTCGTCGGTGCGCTCTATGGCATGCAGTTCTGGCTGCCGCAGATCGTCAAGGCGTTCGGCCTCACCAACGCGCAAACCGGCTTCGTGACCGCGATTCCCTATCTGTTCGGCACCATCGCCATGGTCCTGTGGGCGCGGCATTCGGATGCGAGTCGCGAGCGCGTCATGCATGTCGGCGCACCGCTGCTGCTCACAGCCGTCGCTCTCGGCATCTCCTCCTCTCTCACTGATCCCACCCTGACGATGGTGGCGCTGACGGTTGCCGCGATCGGCGTGTTCTGCTGCTTCGGGGTGTTCTGGACGTTGCCGACCGCCTGGCTGTCCGGCACGGCGGCGGCCGGCGCGATTGCCCTGATCAACTCGATCGGCAATCTCGCCGGCTTCGGCGGGCCCTATTTGATCGGCTGGGTCAAGGAAGCCACCGGCCAGACCTCGACCGGTTTGCTCGTCCTCGCCGTGCTGCCCCTGATCGCCGGTATTTTGGTCTTCGTCGGCGGCCACGACAGCAAGCACGAGTTCGCCGAGCAGGGGCGGTAAGGGCTTCGCAGGCTGGGCAACGGTGCGCACTCCGCGCTCCGTGCCTCCCGGGCTGACGCGTGGCACGCTTCCGCCTTCGCCGTCTGGGCTCCGCGGACGAGCCCTTGCGCACTCTACAATCGCACCTTCGCAACTAGGCCATCCCAATCCTTACCACCCCTTAACGATCACGCTTTCCTGATGACTGACGATTATTGACTTTCGTCAGTGATTAGTCGACATTCCTCAAATCGAGATACAGGAGTGTCCTTCGATGTTCGTCAGGTCGGTTTTATCCAGCTATTCCAAGCTCTTGGCGGGTGTGTCGCTGGCCCTGATGGCCGCTGCCCTGGCCGGGTGCAATGATACTG
This sequence comes from Bradyrhizobium sp. USDA 327, assembly GCF_041262065.1. Lineage (NCBI taxonomy): Bacteria > Pseudomonadati > Pseudomonadota > Alphaproteobacteria > Hyphomicrobiales > Nitrobacteraceae > Bradyrhizobium > Bradyrhizobium sp. USDA 327. Next base: position 894,501 of record NZ_JBGCCW010000001.1, read on the forward strand.
TCGCCGAGAAGGCCGAGCCGCCGCGGCCGGTTTTGGTTGCGACCGCCCATTATAGTGCCGAGACGCCGGAGCGCAGCTTCGTCGGCACCATCAGGCCGCGGATCGAGAGCGATCTCGGCTTCCGCGTCGCCGGCAAGGTTGCCAAGCGCCTGGTCGAGGTCGGCCAGACTGTCGAAATCGGCCAGCCATTGGCCACCCTCGACGAGGTCGACCTGAAGCTCCAGGCCGAGCAGGCCGTCGCCGAGCAGACCGCCGCGACCGGCGTGCTGGCCCAGGCCGCCGCCGCCGAGCAGCGCGCCAAGGACCTGAAGGCCAAGGGCTGGACCACCGATGCGCAACTGGATTCGAGTCGCGCCGCCGCCGACGAGGCCCGTGCGCGCCTGAACCGGGCTGAGCGCTCGGTCGAACTGACCAAAAATTCCCTTTCCTACGCGACGCTCAACGCCGACGCCCGAGGCGTCGTCACCGCGACGCTGATCGAGCCCGGCCAGGTGGTTGCCGCGGGCCAGGCTTCGATCCGTGTCGCCCGCTTTGCCGAAAAGGAAGCGGTCGTCGCGATCCCTGAGACGCTGGTCGGACGCGCCAAGTCGGGCGTCGCCAGCGTCACTCTTTGGTCCGAGCCGAACAAGAAGTATGCGGCCAAGCTGCGCGAGATCGCGCCGGCGGCCGACCCGGCCACGCGCACCTATCTGGCAAAGTTCTCGCTGCCTGAGGCCGACGACAAGGTCGCGCTCGGCATGACGGCGACGCTGACGCTGTCTGACGCCGCGACCGAACGCGTCGCCCGGCTGCCGCTGTCGGCGCTGTTCAACGAAGGCGGCAAGCCGTCCTTCTATGTCGTCGACGACAACGGCTCGGTCGCGCTGAAGCCGGTGACGGTGAAGTCTTACGAGAGCAAGGACGTCGTCATCACGGGCGGAGTCGAGGAGGGCGCCAAGATCGTCGCCCTCGGCGTGCAGAAGCTCGATCCGGGCCAGCGGGTGCGGATCGTGTCGTCGCTTTCTTTCTAATTGCTGTCATTCCGGGGCGGTGCGAAGCACCGAACCTGGAATCTCGAGATTCCGGGTTGGTTCTTCGGACCATCCCGGAATGACAAGAGAAGTCGAGTTCGTCGTTGCAAGGCGGAGTTTCGGCCCGAGCGCTAATGCGAAGGCTGAAGCGGCGAAGCGATCCAGAACCTGCCCAGCCCCCTGGATTGCTTCGCTGCCTCGCGACGACGGGTGAATAGAGCGGCTGTCGTATTTGCAACTGGATCTTCTTTTCGGAGAGAGCGATGAAGCGCTTCAACCTTTCGGCCTGGGCCGTCAGCCATCCGACGCTGGTTCTCTTCCTGATGATCGTGCTCGGCGTAGCCGGCTTCTTCTCCTATGAGAAGCTCGGGCGCGCCGAGGACCCGTTCTTCACGGTGAAGGTGGTCAACGTCTCCGTGATGTGGCCCGGCGCGACCGCGCAGGAGATGCAGACCCAGGTCGCCGATCCCATCGAGAAGAAGATCCAGGAGCTGCCCTATTTCGAGAAGGTGCAGACCTATTCCAAGCCCGCCTTCACCGCGCTCCAGGTCACGTTCCGCGACAACACGCCGCCGAAGGACGTGCCTTATCTCTTCTACCTCTTGCGCAAGAAGCTGGTCGACGTGCAGGGCCAGCTGCCATCCGGCATCCTCGGGCCCGTCGTCAACGACGAGTTCTCCGACGTCGATTCCATCCTGTACATGATGACCGGCGACGGCGCCGACTATGCCCAGCTGAAGAAGGTCTCGGAAGGTTTTCGTCAGCGCCTCCTGAAGGTGCCCGGCGTGACCAAGGTCGACGTCTACGGCAATCAGGACGAGCGCATCTTCGTCGAGTTCTCCCACGCCAAGCTCGCCACCCTCGGCATCACGCCGCAGGCGCTGTTCGATTCGCTCGCCAAGCAGAACAACGTGACGCCGGCCGGCACGGTCGAAACCTCGTCGCAGCGCGTGCCGCTGCGCGTCACCGGCGCGCTCGACGGTGCCAAGGCCGTGGCCGAGACCCCGGTCGAGAGCAACGGCCGCGTGTTCCGTCTCGGCGACATTGCCACCGTCACCCATGGCTATGTCGATCCACCGAGCTTCGTCGTGCGCCAGGAAGGCAAGCCCGCGATCGGAATCGGCGTCGTCACCGCCAAGGGCGCCAACATTCTCGAGCTCGGCAAAGAGGTCGAGAAGGCAACCAACGAGTTCATGAAGGCCGTGCCGCAGGGCATCGACGTCAAGCTGATCGCCGACCAGCCCAAGGTGGTCGAGCACGCCGTCGGCGAGTTCGTGCATTCCTTCATGGAGGCGCTCGTCATCGTGCTGTTCGTCTCGTTCCTGGCACTCGGCTGGCGCACCGGTATCGTGGTCGCTTTGTCGGTGCCCTTGGTGCTCGGCATCGTCTTCATCGTCATGAACACGATGTCGCTCGACCTGCACCGCATCACGCTCGGCGCGCTGATCATCGCGCTCGGCCTGCTCGTCGACGACGCCATCATCGCGGTCGAGATGATGGTGGTGAAGATGGAGCAGGGCTGGGACCGCGTGCGCGCGGCGTCCTTTGCCTGGGAATCGACTGCGTTCCCGATGCTCACGGGAACGCTGGTCACGGCCGCCGGCTTCCTCCCCATCGGCTTTGCCAATTCCGCGGTCGGCGAATATGCCGGCAGCATCTTCTGGATCGTGGCGATCGCGCTGGTCGCCTCATGGTTCGTGGCGGTGATCTTCACGCCCTATATCGGCGTCAAGCTGCTCCCGGACATGAAGGCGCACCACAACCACGATCCGCACGCGGTCTACGAGACCCGCATGTACCGTGGTCTGCGCGCCATCGTGCAATGGTGCGTCAATCACCGCATCACCGTGGTGGTCGCGACCGTCGGCGTCTTCGTCGCCTCGATCATCGGCTTCGGCCATGTGCAACAGCAGTTCTTTCCGCTGTCGGAGCGGCCCGAGCTGTTCCTCCAGTTGCGCCTGCCCGAGGGCACCGCCTTCAACGTCACCGAGAAGGCGGTGAAGAAGGCCGAAACGCTGCTGAAGGACGACAAGGACATCGAGACCTATACCTCCTATGTCGGCCAGGGCTCGCCGCGCTTCTGGCTCGGCCTCAATCCGCAGCTTCCGAACGAGGCCTTCGCCGAGATCGTCATCGTCGCCAAGGGCGTCGAGGCGCGCGAGCGCATCAAGGCCAAGATCGAGAACGCAGCTGCCGAAGGCTTCCTGACCGAGGCGCGCGTGCGCGTCGATCGTTTCAACTTCGGTCCACCGGTCGGCTTCCCCGTCCAGTTCCGCGTGATCGGCCCCGACGCCAACAAGGTGCGCGAGATCGCCTACCAGGTCCGCGACGTGATGCGGCAGAACAAGAGCGTCAAGGACGTCCAGCTCGACTGGAACGAGCAGTCGCCTTACCTCAAGCTCGTCGTCGATCAGGATCGCGCCCGTGCCATGGGCCTGACCCCGCAGGACGTCTCGCAGGCGCTGGCGATGCTGATCTCGGGCTCGCAGGTCACGACCGTGCGCGACGGGATCGAGAAGGTCGGCGTGGTCGCCCGCGCGGTTCCATCCGAACGCCTCGACCTCGGCGGCGTCGGTGATCTCACCATCACCTCGCGCAATGGCGTTGCCGTGCCGCTGCAGCAGATCGCCAAGATCGAATATGCCCATGAGGAACCGATCATGTGGCGGCGCAACCGCGACATGGCGATCACCGTGCGCTCCGACGTCGTCGACGGCGTGCAGGCGCCCGACGTCACCAACCAGATCACGCCGAAGCTGAAGGCGATCAAGGATCACCTCGAGCCGGCCTACCGGATCGAGCCGGGCGGGGCGTTCGAGGAATCCGCCAAGGGCAACGCCTCGATCTTCATCCTCTTCCCGGTGATGGTCATGGTGATGCTGACGCTGCTGATGATCCAGCTTCAGAGCTTCTCGCGCCTGATCCTGGTATTCCTGACCGCCCCGCTCGGCATCGTCGGCGCCTCGCTCGGCCTCAACGTCGCCAATGCCCCGTTCGGCTTCGTGGCGCTGCTTGGCCTGATCGCGCTCGCCGGCATGATCATGCGCAACACGGTCATCCTGGTCGATCAGATAGAGACCGACGTCTCGCACGGCCTGCCTCGGCGCGAGGCGATCGTGGAAGCCACCGTCCGCCGCGCCCGGCCAGTGGTGTTGACGGCGCTCGCCGCCATCCTCGCCATGATCCCGCTGTCACGCTCGGCCTTCTGGGGCCCGATGGCCATCACCATCATGGGCGGCCTGTTCGTCGCGACCTTCCTCACACTCCTGTATCTGCCGGGCCTCTACGCCCTGTGGTTCAGGAAGAGCCTGGATGAGGCAGGTACCCCGGAACAGCCTGCGGCGCCGCAGCATGGGAGCGATGAGCATTCCGCAATTCCGCTTGCTGAGGCGGCTGAATAAGTGAGATGAAGTGCTGACGGATGAGTCCTGACAAATGACACTGGTTGCGGAACATATCGAAGGCGACACCCGGGATCGTATTCTCGAGGTGGCTGAGCGGCTGTTCCGCCAGATCGGCTACCAGAAGACCACGGTTGGGGATATCGCCAAGGAGCTCCGGATGAGCCCCGCCAACGTCTATCGCTTCTTTGAATCAAAGAAGGCGATCCATCAGGCGGTGGCCCGCTCGCTGATGGGCGAGGTCGAGCTCGAGGCCCAGCGGATCGTCGCAAAGCCCGGTCCGGTCAGGGAGCGCTTCCGCGAGCTGCTCACCACCATCCACCGCATGAATACCGAGCGCTATGTCGGCGACAACAAGTTGCACGAGATGGTCGAGATCGCGATGCAGGAGGACTGGCAGGTCTGCGTCAACCATATGGAGTGCATCGCCGGATATGTCGGCCAGATGATCGCGCAAGGCGTCGCCGCCGGCGAGTTCGAGGCGCCGGACCTGCAGCTGGCCGCGCTGTGTGCCTGCACTGCGATGATGCGCTTCTTCCACCCCCAGATGATCGCCCAGTGTGCCACCAAGCCTGGCCCGGCCATCGACCAGATGATCGATTTCGTCATCGCCGGTCTGTCGCCGCGCCACTGACGGGCGGGAAGTTTCTCCTATAACGTCCTTGCCGTCATTCCGGGGCGGTCCGTAGGACCGAACCCGGAATCTCGAGATTCCGGGTTCGATGCTTCGCATCGCCCCGGAATGACGGGCATTGGAGAAGCACCCGCGTGACCGACAAAGACCTGTACTTCTATGAGCCCTCCAAGGGCCACGGCCTCAAGCACGATCCCTTCAACGCCATCATCGCGCCGCGGCCGATCGGCTGGATCTCCTCCCGCGATACCAAGGGCCACGTCAACCTCGCGCCCTACAGCTTCTTCAACGCGTTCTGTTACGTGCCGCCGATCATCGGCTTCTCCTCCACCAACTGGAAGGACACCGTCGAGAACATGCAGCAGACCGGCGAGTTCGTCTGGAATCTGGCCACGATGGATCTGGCTAAGCACATGAACGCGACCGCGGCGCATGTCGCGCCGGAGGTCGACGAGTTCAAGCTTGCGGGGCTCACCGCCGTGCCCGGCAAGCTCGTCAACGTGCCGAGGGTGGGTGAGAGCCCCGTCGCCTTCGAGTGCAAGGTGTCCGACATCGTCCGCCTCAAGGGCGCCGACGGCAAGGAGGCCGACGCCTGGCTGACGTTAGGGGAGGTCGTCGCCGTCCACATCGACAAGACCTTGATCAAGGACGGCGTCTACCAGACCGCCGCCGCCCGCCCGATCGTCCGCGCCGGCCGCCGCGGCGACTATTTCGAGATCAAGCCGGAAAACATGTTCGAGATGATCCGGCCGGATTAGGCCGGCGCCCACCGCTCTCTCCACGCCGTCATTCCGCGGCGACGCGTAGCGTCGAGCCCGGAATCCATACTCCCGATCGTGGTTATGGATTCCGGGCTCACGCTTCGCGTGCCCCGGAATGACGTGGAGAGGCATTCAGCCCCAACCCCGATCCCGGAACTGCCCCCACGCCCCGGCCGTTATGGCCCCGGGGCGGCCGCCCGGCCGCGTCAATTCGCGTCTTTTTGCTCGCGAAGTGTTCTCTTCCGCCCGCCACTTTCCGCTAAAATGCCTGATCACCGCGCCGATGCATGAGGTCTGCCATGAGCTTCCGCCGCGACACCATCACAAAGCCGATCTTTTCCTGGGCGCGCGGCGTGCTGCCGGCGATGTCCGACACCGAGCGCGAGGCCCTGGAGGCGGGTGACGTCTGGTGGGATGCCGATCTCTTCACCGGCAACCCTGATTGGTCGAAGCTGCTGAAGGTGCCGCAGGCGAGGCTGACCGAAGAGGAACGGGCCTTTCTGGACGGTCCCGTCGGCGAACTCTGCACCATGCTCGACGAGTGGAGGATCTTCTGGGAATGGCGCGACCTGCCGCAGGATGTCTGGCATTTCGTCAAGCGCGAGAAGTTCTTCGGCATGATCATCCCGAAGGAGTTCGGCGGCCTCGGCTTCTCGCCTTACGCCCATTCGGAAGTGGTGCGCAAGATCTCGACCTGCTCGATCGCGGCGGCGGTCACCGTGATGGTACCGAACTCGCTCGGCCCGGGCGAGCTCCTGATGCGCTTCGGCACCAGGGAGCAGCAGGAACGCTGGCTGCCACGCCTCGCCGACGGCCGCGACATTCCCTGCTTCGGGCTCACCAGCCCGGAGGCCGGGTCCGATGCGGCCTCGATGGTCGACACCGGCATCATCTACAAGGGCGAGTTCGAGGGCCGCGAGGTCGTCGGCCTCAGGCTCAATTGGCACAAGCGCTACATCACGCTCGGTCCGGTCGCGACGCTGCTGGGCCTTGCGTTCAAGGCTTACGACCCGGATCGTCTGGTCGGCGATCGAGAAGAGCTCGGCATCACCGTGGCGCTGATCCCGACCAACCTGCCCGGTGTCGAGATCGGCCAGCGCCATTTGCCATCGATGCAGGTGTTCCAGAACGGCCCGAATTGGGGACGCGACGTCTTCATTCCGCTCGACTACGTCATCGGCGGCAAGGAGCGGCTGGGCCAGGGCTGGAAGATGCTGATGACGGCCCTTGCCGCCGGACGCGGCATCTCGCTGCCGTCCCTCTCTGCCGCGGGCGCCGCCTATGCGGCGCGCACCACCGGAGCCTATGCCCGCATCCGCGAGCAGTTCGGCATCTCCATCTCCAAGTTCGAAGGCGTTGAGGAGCCGCTCGCGCGCATCAATGCCACCGCCTACCAGTTAGATGCGGCGCGACGGCTGACCTGCGCGGCGCTGAATGCCGGCATTCATCCCGCCGTCATTTCCGGCATCATGAAGCTGCATGCGACCGAGCGGATGCGCACCGCGATCGATGACGCCATGGACATTCATGGCGGCAAGGCCGTGATCGACGGTCCGCAAAACTATCTCGGCAATCTGCACCGCGCCGTGCCGGTCGGCATCACGGTTGAGGGCGCCAACATCCTGACCCGCAACCTCATCGTGTTCGGGCAAGGTGCCATCCGCGCGCACCCCTATCTGCTCGACGAGATGAATGCGCTCGCCGATTCCGACCGCGAGCGCGGCCTCAGCGCCTTCGACAAGGCGTTCTGGAAGCATGTCGGCCATAGTTTCCGGACATTGTTCCGCGCCTTCGGCCGCAGCTGGACCTTTGGCGCATTCGCACCGGCGCCCGATGCGGGCGATGCCACGCCATTCTATCGCCAGCTCTCGCGCTACTCCGCGGCCTTTGCGCTCTGCGCCGACATGGCGCTGCTGACGCTCGGCGGCGCGCTCAAGCGCAAGGAGATGCTGTCGGCCCGCTTCGGCGACATCCTGTCCGAGCTCTATCTGCTCTCGGCCGCGCTGAAGCGTTGGCAGGACGAGGGCCGGCAGAAGGAGGATTTTGCCGCGCTGGAATGGTGCATGGCGACGGGCTTCCGGACCATCGAGAACCGGCTCGCCGAGATCCTCGCCAATCTGCCCAACCGCTTCGTCGCGGGCTTCCTCAGGCTCGTGGTCCAGCCGTTCGGCGCGCGCGTGCTCGGCCCCTCCGACCGCGTCGTGCACCAATGCGCGAGTCTGGCCCTGGAGCCGTCGGCGGCACGCGAGCGCCTCACGCCGGATCTGGCCCGGGTCGACGACGACGGCGGTTTTGCCCGGCTGGAGCGCGCGTTCGAGCTGGTCGCCAGCACGGACGCCATCGCCAGGCGCCTGCGCGCCGCGCATATTCGCGACTGGAAGGAAGCGGTCGCCAAGGGCGTGATCACGCAGGCTGAGGGCGAGCAGCTCGCCGCGGCCCGCGAAGCCGTCACAAAAGTGATAGAGGTCGACGATTTTGCGCCGGAGGCGCTGTCGCCGATTTACAAGAAAACCGTCAATGTGCATCAGTTCTTCCAGGAACTCGGTGAGCAGAGGGCGGCGAGCTGATGGCACGACCGGTATTCATCGTCGACGGCAGCCGGACGCCGTTTCTGAAGGCGCGTTCGGGGCCCGGTCCGTTCACGCCGGTCGATCTCGCCGTGCAGTGCGGCCGGCCGCTGCTGGCGCGCCAGCCGTTCGCGCCTGACAGCTTCGATCAGGTCATCCTCGGTTGCGTCAACGTGATCGCGGACGAGATGAACCCGGCACGTGTCGCCGCGCTCCGGCTCGGCATGGGCGAGGACATGGTCGCCTTCACCGTGCAGATCAATTGCGGCTCCGGCATGCAGTCGATCGACACCGCCTACCGCTACATCCGTGAAGGCCATGCCGACATGATCCTTGCCGGCGGCACCGAGGCGCTGAGCCACGCGCCGCTGGTCTGGCCGAATTCCGGCGTGCGCTGGTTTGCCGGCCTTGCCACCGCCAAGGGCGTTGCCGCGAAGCTCGCTGCGGCGTTCAAGCTGCGGCCGCGCTATCTCAAGCCAATCATCGGCCTCGAGCGCGGGTTGACCGATCCCATCACCGAGCTGAACATGGGCCAGACCGCGGAAGTGGTCGGCCATCTCTTCGGCATCACGCGCGCACAGTCCGATGCTTACGCCGCCGAAAGCCATCGCCGCCTTGCGCATGCGCAAGGCGCGGGATTCCTGAAGGGTGAGGTCGAGACCGCGTTCTCCCGCGACGGCAAGTTCTTCGACCACGACGACGGCGTGAGGCCGGATTCCACGGTCGAGTCACTCGCAAAGCTACGGCCGGTGTTCGAGCGCCCCTGGGGACAGGTCACCGCAGGCAATTCCTCGCAGATCACCGACGGTGCCTCCTGGGTGATCCTGGCGTCCGACGCCGCGGTCGCAAAACACAGGCTGACGCCGAAGGCCGTCATCGTCGACAGCCATTGGGCCGCGCTCGATCCCAGCATCATGGGGCTCGGGCCCGTGATGTCGGCGACGCCGCTGCTCACGCGCAACAATCTCACGATCAGGGACGTCGAGACCTGGGAGCTGAACGAGGCCTTTGCGACGCAGGTGCTCGGTTGCCTCGCCGCCTGGAGCGACGACAAATTCTGCCGCGAGATCCTTGGGCTGGACGGCCCCGCCGGCGAGATCGATCGCGACAGGCTCAACGTCGACGGCGGCGCGATCTCGCTCGGCCATCCCGTCGGCACCTCCGGCAACCGCATCGTGCTGCATCTCGTCAACGCGATGAGGCGGCTCGGCACCCGACGTGGCGTTGCCACCGAATGCATCGGCGGCGGGCTCGGCGGCGCCATGCTGATCGAGGCGGTGTGACCATGGATTCGAAGATCATGACCGCGCTGGGCGACCGCCTCCTGACGCTTGGGCCCCCGCCCGCGGCGGACAGTCCATACAGGCATTTCAAGCTGACGCGTGACGCCGATGGTGTCGCCTGGCTGCTGTTCGACCGCGCCGAGACAAGCGCCAACACCCTGTCCTCCGATGTGATGGAGGAGTTCGACGCCGTGCTCGCCGCGATTGAGACCGAGCGTCCGGCCGGCCTCGTGATCCGCTCGGCCAAACCCTCCGGCTTCGTTGCCGGCGCCGACGTCAACGAATTTCGCGGCGCGTCTGATCCCGACATGGTGGAGACACGCATCCGCGCCGCGCACGCCGTTGTCGACCACCTGGAAGCCTTGAGGCTGCCGACGGTCGCGGTCATCCACGGCTTCTGCCTCGGCGGCGGGCTCGAGGTGGCGCTGGCCTGCCAGGCGCGCATCGCCATCGAGGGGGCGCGTTTCGGCTTCCCGGAGGTGATGCTCGGCCTGCATCCCGGTCTCGGCGGCACCGCGCGGTTCACCGCGCTGGTCAATCCGACCCAGTCGATGGCGCTGATGCTGACCGGCCGCACCATCGATGCGCGCCGCGCCAGGGCGCTCGGCCTCGTCGACACCGTGACGCAGGAGCGCCACGTCCACGGCGCGGTGAAGGATGCGCTGTTCGGCCGGCTGAAGCGGGCCAGGCCCGGTCTGCTCACGCGGGCGGCCAATCTCGGGCCGGTGCGTGGCCTGCTGGCCAGGCGCATGCGCGCAGAGGCGGCGAAGGCTGCATCCCGCGAGCATTATCCCGCGCCTTACGCGCTGATCGATCTCTGGGAGACCCATGGCGGCAGCAAGGCCGCGATGCTCAGGGCGGAGCAGGCGTCGTTCGCCAAATTGATGGTGACGCCGACCGCGCAGAATTTGATCCGCGTCTTCTTCCTGCGTGAGCAGATGAAGAAGGCGGCAGGCGCCGGCAGCACGGTGAAGCATGTCCACGTCATCGGCGCCGGCGCCATGGGCGGCGACATCGCGGCCTGGTGTGCAGGGCAGGGCCTTCGCGTCTCGCTCGCCGACATGAAGGCGGAGCCGATCGCAGGCGCGGTGAAGCGCGCAGCCGAGCTCTACGGCAAGATCATCCGCAAACCGACGGAGGTGCGTGACGCGCTCGATCGCCTCATCCCCGACATGGACGGGGAGGGCGTCCGCAACGCCGATCTCATCATCGAAGCGGTGCCCGAAAAGCTCGAGCTGAAGCAGAAGGTCTATGCCGGCCTCGAGCCGCGGATGAAGCCGGGTGCGATCCTTGCGACCAACACGTCGAGCATTCCGCTTCAGGACTTGCGCACCACTCTGGCGCGTCCGGAGCGGCTGGTCGGCTTGCATTTCTTCAATCCGGTGTCGCGGTTGCAGCTGGTCGAGGTCGTCAGTCATGACGGCAACGATCCGCAGGTGCTGAAGGACGCGCTCGCCTTTGTCGGCGCGATCGACCGTCTGCCGCTCGCCGTGAAGAGCTCGCCCGGCTTCCTCGTCAACCGCGCGCTGACGCCGTACATGCTGGAAGCGATGGTGATGCTGGACGAGAATATCGACCAGCGCCTGATCGACGCCGCGGCCGAGCAGTTCGGGATGCCGATGGGGCCGATCGAGCTCGCCGATCAGGTCGGGCTCGACATCTGCCTCGACGTCGGCGACATGCTGCGGACCAAATTCGGCGATCTCTTGCCGCCGACGCCGGCCTGGCTGCGCGAGAAGGTCGCAAGAGGCGAACTCGGGCGCAAGACCGGCAAGGGCTTCTACACCTGGAAGGACGGCAAGGCGGAGAAGGCGCCGCTTCCCGAAACCGGGCCGCGCGTCACCGACCAGATGATCGACCGCCTCGTGCTGCCGATGTCCAACGTCTGCATCGCGGCGCTTCGCGAAAGCATCGTTGACGACGCCGATGCGGTCGATGGCGCCATGATCTTCGGCACCGGCTACGCGCCGTTTCGCGGCGGCCCGCTCAACTATGCGCGCACGCGTGGCGTGGATGACGTGGTCTCGACACTGCGCGCGCTGGCCGAGCGATTCGGCGCGCGCTTTGCGCCTGATCCCGGCTGGGACAGTTTCAAGTGAGAGCGATATGACCGAACAAGCTACGACCGGGCCGAGCGGCGATCTCTGCATCCGCACGCTGGCGATGCCGGCCGACACAAACGCAAACGGCGACATCGTCGGCGGCTGGCTCCTGAGCCAGATGGACGTCGGCGGCGGCGTGTTCGCCTCGAAGGCTGCGAGGTCGCGCACCGTGACGGTCGCGATCGAGGCGATGAATTTTCGCAAGGCGGTCTATGTCGGCGATCTCGTCTCGGTCTACGCCAATCTCGTGCGCGTCGGGCGCACATCGCTGACGGTGCATCTCGAGGCCTGGGCATTGCGGCGCAAGGAGCTTCATCCGTTCCTCGTCACCGACGGCAATTTCACCTACGTCTCGATCGACGACCACGGCCGTCCGCAGGCGATCCAGCGAAACGATCCGCCGATCGCGACGTAATCGCGCGCGACGCTCTGCCTCATCCTGCGAGACGTGGCAAGCGCCGCAGAACGCGGCGCGGGTGAGTCATCCTCGTCGCGGCTTCGCCAAGAACCAGTCATAAAACGGATGAGGTCCCCGCGTACTCAATGCGTGTCGATTCGGGGTGGAAACGGCCTCAAATGCCTGGGAACCTTTGGGCACGAGTGCCGTTATTTGCCCGCACTGAGGGATCCACGGACCATGCCGGACAGCTACATTATCGAAGTCGATTCGCAGACCGCAGGTATCGTCGTTCGCTCTCAAGGAGGCTACTGCTTCTTCGCCTCGTCCCACCGCTTCAACCGTCTCGAAGGCCAGCTCTTCCGCAACGCCCGCGAAGCCGAACGCGCCGCGCGCAAGCTGGTTAACGGCGATGTGAAGGAAGCGGCGTAGTCGTCAACGCGAGTTGCGCGGTCGGAATTTTTTTGCCGACCGCACCGTGCCGTTCCCTTCTCCCTCGCGGAGCCATCCTCTCCCACAAGAAGGAAAGGAAGGGACGTCATCACAACTTCGTCGCAGCCCGCGACAGCAGCTTCCACTCGTCGCCCTGCTTCTGCCAGTTCATCAGGATGTGAAGATTGGTCGATACTTTTTTCCCGTCGGCTGCCATCTCCTGCTCGCCCAGCCAGTGGAAACGCACGATCGCTGCGGGGCCGACCACCTTGATGGTGGGGTCCTTGTATTCGATCGACAGGAATTTCGATTTGCCGTCGGTGGCGTTGGCGATGAAGGTTGCCTTGTCCTCGACCTTGCCGCTGGAATGGCTGTAGCTGAGATCGTCCCAGCACAGCGCAGCGAGCGCTTTCGGATCAGCCGCGATCTGGGCAAGGCGGAAGGCCTCGACCTTCTTCGCCACGGCTTCCTCGTCCGCCGAAGCGGCGAGCGCCGGCGTGGCGAACGCAAGCGCAGAGACGGCGAGAGTGGAGAGAGCCAGATCGCGTCGGTTGATCGTCATCGTTTCCTCCTTTTTGATCTTGCACCGAATGTTGCAGCCGCGCGTGACTTTGTCGAGTGTCGCATTGTCGTCATGTGAATGCGTGATTGCGCGATCGCGGCCGTATTGATACGTCTCGCGCATCGATGGGTCGCGCATTTGGGAAAGTACGGAAATGATCGAGGCCAGTTACGACGCGATGGGCAGGGCGTTGTTGTTCGACATCGACGGCACGCTCGCCGACACCGATCCGCTGCACTTGAAGGCGTTCAATCAGGTGCTCGGTCCGCACGGCCACGTCTTCGACCACGCGCGCTTCTCGAGGGAGCTGCAAGGTTTCGCCAATGTGGCGATCGGCGAGCGCTTTCTGCCCGACGAGGCGCCGGAGCGGCGCGCCCTGATCCTCGATGAGAAGGAGGAGGTCTTCCGCACGCTGGTGGCCGGGCAGATCGCACCGCTGCCGGGCCTGATGGCGCTGCTCGACCGGGCCGACCGCGCCGGCATCCCCATGGTCGCCGTGACCAATGCGCCGCGCCTCAACGCCGAGCTGCTGCTCTCCGGTCTCGGCATCACGCATCGCTTCAAGGCACTCGTGATCGGAGCCGAGCTGCCGCACGGCAAGCCGCATCCGCTGCCCTATCAGGAAGGGCTGCGTTTCGTCGGCGCGAGGCCGGAAACCTCGATCGCATTCGAGGATTCCCGTACCGGCGTGCAATCCGCCACGGCGGCCGGAATTCCGACCGTCGGCATCCGGACCAGCCTCAGCCATGCCGACCTGGTTGCATCAGGCGCGGTCACGTCTGCCAGCGCCTTCGACGATCCGGCGCTGCTCGCGCGTCTTGCGAACGCCATGGCGTGGTGAGGACCTTCATCCTTCAACCGTGATCGGCGTCCGCATTGACCGAGGGCGCAAACCGCCGCACCATGCACCATTCTGATTTGAGGCCTTTGCCGTGACCGGATTGACCCATCGCCAAGCTGAAATCCTCAACATCGCGCGCGCTTCCGGCCGCGTCATGGTCGAGGAGCTCGCGCGTCGCTTCGAAGTCTCGGCGCAGACCATCCGCAAGGATCTCAACGACCTCTGCGAGCGGAGATCGCTGACCCGCATCCATGGCGGCGCCATCATCGCCTCCGGCGTCGAGAACCTCGCCTATGAGGCGCGCCGCTTCGTCGCCGCCGACGAGAAGAAGGCGATTGGCGCGGCGGCCGCTTCGCTGATCCCGAACGGCTGCTCGCTGTTCATCAACATCGGCACCACGACGGAGGAGGTCGCGAGTGCGCTGACCTCGCACGAGGACCTCCTCGTTATCACCAACAATCTCAACGTTGCCATGCTGCTCTACCGCCATCCCCGCATCGAGGTGGTGGTCGCGGGCGGCACGGTGCGGCGCGCCGACGGCGCAGTGGTCGGCTCGACCGCGACGCAGCTGATCGGCCAGTTCAAGGTCGACTATGCCATCATCGGCGCGTCCGCGATCGACGAGGAGGGGGCGCTGCTCGACTTCGACTATCGCGAGGTGCAGGTGGCGCAGGCCATCATCGCCAACGCCCGCAGCGTCATGCTGGTCGCCGATTCCACCAAGCTTCGCCGCAGCGCGCCGGTGCGTATCGCCCACATCACCCAGATCCAGACCTTCGTCACCGACCAGGAGCTCCCCGAACGCCTCGCCACCATCTGCCACAGCAAGGGCATCGAGGTGGTCGAGGCGATGCCGAAGGGCGCGGATATCGACGATTCCCCGGCCGATGCCCAGGATGCCGCGCCGGAAGCCGCGCCAGTGGTGCGGCTGAGATAGGAGCTAAGCGTCGTCCCACGGGTTGAGCAGCGGAACGCCCGTCGGTTTGAAATCCTCTACACTGCACGTAACAACCGTCAAACCATGAACCAGCGCGGTTGCAGCAATGAGCGCGTCGCGTTCAGCGCGCGGGTTGGGAACGTGAAGTTGCGCGCAACGCTGCGCGACAGCCGTATCGATAGGCAGGATCCGACCCTCGAAGCGAGCCAGAATCTGGCTGTTGATCCAGCTGCGCAAGATGGCACCTTGCGCTGCGTCCCTGCGTTCGATCAGGCGTGCGCCAAGTTCGATCTCGAGAATCGAAATGACTGAGATGAAGAAATTTGCTGCTGGATTTGCGCCTGCCCAGGCAATGACGCGCTGATCGGCCTTGTCCGGTCGCCTCAATTCGGAAATGACATTGGTGTCCAGCAGGAACATCAGTCGAGATCAGCAGCCCTGAAGATCCCCTCGTCAACGCGAAGCGGATCGAAATCAAAATCCGCGTTCGTTTGCGCCAGAGCTTCCGCAAGGCTCATGCGTCCGCCGGTCAGGCGCAAGTAATCCTCGATGGTTAGCAGGACATGGGCTGGACGGCCGCGGTCCGTAATGAAAACGGGTCCTTGCGATGCCGCTTTCTTGGCGCCGCTGGTGTCTTGATTGAATTCTCGGCTGGTCCGGGTGGTCACCATCGTCTGAGCCTCTAAGCCGTGGCCATGCTCTGTTTGGGGAATTTATGTAGAAATGTTGCTACATGCAAGCCGGCCGGTTGGCCATGCCGGGCTGCCGTTCAATCGCGCGCCTTGCCGCAACTTTATCCGTCTACCTGCCGATTTGGCGGCCTCATTGCCCACTAGAAAAGTTTCGCTTTCACTTCCTTCCGCCTCTCTTTCATCTTGCTTTCGTTTTTCGGTGTGATCTAATGAAAAGCGAAAGTAGCCGCTCGACGAACGGGCGGTCGCCGGGGGATGCGTCTGTTGGAGCGTATTTTCGATCTCGCCATCATTGGAGGCGGTGTTAACGGCTGCGGCATCGCGCGCGACGCGGTCGGCCGCGGCAACACGGTTTTCCTGTGCGAAATGAACGATCTGGCGAGCGGGACGTCGTCCTGGTCGACCAAGCTGGTGCATGGCGGCCTGCGCTATCTCGAATATTACGAGTTTCGCCTGGTCCGTGAGGCGCTGATCGAGCGCGAGATCCTCTGGGGCATCGCGCCCCACATCATCCGTCCCCTGCGTTTCGTCCTGCCGCACCATGCCGGCCTGCGTCCCGCCTGGCTGCTGCGCTTGGGCCTCTTCCTCTATGACCACATCGGCGGCCGGCATCTGCTGCCCGCCACGCGCTCGGTCGATCTGAGGCGCGACGAGGTCGGCAAGCCGCTGATCCCGAATCGCTATGCCCGCGCATTCGAATATTCCGACTGTTTCGTCGACGACGCCCGCCTCGTCGTGCTCAACGCGCGCGATGCCGCCGACAAGGGCGCCGAGATCCGGACCCGCACCCGCGCCACCGAGATTCGCCAGTCCGGCGGCCTCTGGACAGTCAGCATGGTCAATACGCTGACCGGCGAGCATTCGCAGGTCCGGGCGCGTGCGCTGGTCAATGCCGGCGGTCCCTGGGTCGAGGACGTGCTCGGCCGCGGCGCCGGCGTCAATGCGAAGGCGAAAGTCCGCCTGGTGCAGGGCTCACACATCGTCGTGAAGAAACTCTACGATCACGACCGTGCCTACATGTTCCAGAATGCCGACGGCCGCATCATTTTCGTCATCCCGTACCAGGACGATTTCACGCTGATCGGCACCACCGATCGCGATTACGACGGCGATCCCGCCAAGGTGAAGGCGACGGCCGAGGAGATCCAGTATCTCTGCACCGCGGCGAGCGAATATCTCGCCAAGCCGGTCACGCCGGATGACGTGGTCTGGACCTATTCCGGCGTGCGGCCGCTCTATGACGACGGCGCGAGCGAAGCCAAGGCCGCAACGCGCGACTACGTGTTCGAGCTCGACACGCCCGGCGGCGTGCCGCTGCTGTCCATCTATGGCGGCAAGATCACGACCTATCGGAGGCTCGCCGAAGAGGCCCTGGAACGCCTTGCGCCCTATCTTCGCAGCGCGAAAGCGCGCGAGGGCTGGACCGGCAAATGGCCGCTGCCCGGCGGCGACATGGATGTGTCGGATATCGACGGGCTGATCGCCGAGCTCCAGCGCGGCTATCACTTCCTCAGTCATGAGCATGCAAGGCGGCTCGCGCGCGCCTATGGCACGCGGGCGATGAAGCTGCTCGGCGATGCGAAATCATTGGCCGATCTCGGCCAGGCCTTCGGCGCGACACTGACCGAGCGCGAGGTTCGCTATCTCATGGCCAATGAATGGGCCGTCACGGCGGAGGACGTGGTCTGGCGCCGTTCCAAGCTCGGCCTGCGACTATCTGCCGACGAGATTGCGGCGCTCGACGACTGGATCAGGACCCACGCCGTGCCGCAAAGTCCCCTGCTGGAAGCGGGAGGACGCTCATGACCGTGACACTCGATCACGTGACCCGGACCGTCGACGGCGTCGCGCACATCCGCGACGTCTCCCTGACGTTCGAGAGCGGTACGCTCAACGTCCTGCTCGGGCCGACGCTGTCGGGCAAGACCTCGATCATGCGGCTGCTCGCCGGTCTCGACAAGCCGACCACGGGCAAGTTGCTGGTCAACGGCAAGGACGTTACCGGCGTCGACGTGCGCCAGCGCTCGGTCGCGATGGTCTATCAGCAGTTCATCAACTACCCCTCGTTCACGGTCTACGAGAACATCGCCTCGCCCCTGCGCGTGCAGGGCAAGCCTCGCGACGAGATCGAGGCGCGCGTGGCGGAGGCGGCAAAGCTGCTGCGGCTCGAGCCGTTCCTGAAGCGGACGCCGCTTCAGCTCTCCGGCGGCCAGCAGCAGCGCACTGCGATCGCACGGGCGCTGGTCAAGGGCGCCGATCTCGTGCTGCTCGACGAGCCGCTCGCCAATCTCGACTACAAGCTGCGCGAGGAGCTGCGCGCCGAATTGCCGCGCATCTTCGAGGCCTCGGGTGCGATCTTCGTCTATGCCACCACAGAGCCGACCGAGGCGCTGCTGCTCGGCGGCAACACGGTGTGCATGTGGGAGGGCCAGGCGCTGCAGATGGGCGAGACCGCCAACGTCTACCGCCGGCCGCAGACCTTGCGCGTCGCTCAGGTGTTCTCCGATCCGCCGCTCAACCTCGTCGGCATCGAGAAGAAGAACGGGCAGGTCGCATATGCCGGCGGCACGGCCTCGCCGGCCACGGGGCTGTATTCGTCGCTCGCGGACGGTGTCTATCGCGTCGGCTTCCGCGCCCACCAGCTTGCGCTTGCCAATGGCGAGGCGGATCGCCACGCCTTCCACGCCACGGTTACGGTGACCGAGATCACCGGTTCGGAGAGCTTTGTGCACTTGACCCGCGACGGATCGAACTGGGTGGCGGTGCTACACGGTGTGCACGAGTTCGAGCCCGGCCAAACGCTCGATGCTGTGCTCGATCCCAATGATGTTTTCGTGTTCGATGCTGCCGACCGTTTGGTCGCGGCTCCCGGTCAAATCTGAGGGAGGTGCGCCATGGCTCGCATTGACCTCGTCGATCTCGCCCATTCCTACGGCGGCAACGCCGCCGCCCCGGAGAGCTTTGCGCTCAAGCCTGTCACCATGACGTGGCGGCAGGGCGGCGCCTATGCGCTGCTCGGCCCGAGCGGTTGCGGCAAGACCACGCTTCTCAACGTCATCTCCGGCATCATCACGCCGTCACGCGGGAAAATCCTGTTCGACGGCAAGGACATCACACCGCTGTCAACCCAGAAACGGAATATCGCCCAGGTGTTCCAGTTTCCGGTGATCTACGACACCATGACGGTGGGCCAGAACCTGGCGTTCCCGCTGAAAAATCGCGGCGTGCCGAAGGCCGAGATCGACAAGCGCGTCGCCGAGATCGGCCGTCTGCTCGACCTCGAACCTTATCTGAACCGCAAGGCCACCCGCCTCACCGCCGATGCCAAGCAGAAGATCTCGCTCGGCCGCGGCCTCGTCCGCTCGGACGTCGCCGCCGTGCTGTTCGACGAGCCGCTGACGGTGATCGATCCCGAACTGAAATGGCAGCTCCGCTCCAAGCTGAAGGCGCTTCATCGTGAGCTCGATCTCACGATGATCTACGTCACCCACGACCAGACCGAAGCGCTGACCTTCGCCGACACCGTCGTCGTCATGCACGACGGCCGCGTCGTGCAGAGCGGCACGCCGGCCGAACTGTTCGACAAGCCGGCGCACACCTTCGTCGGCTATTTCATCGGCTCGCCCGGCATGAACATCCTGCCGGCGGAGGTGCGGGGGCGCGAGGCCAGGATCGGCGGCCACGTCATCGCGCTCGATCGCAGCTACGACAGTCTGCCTTCTGGCGCCAAGATCGAGATCGGCGTCCGTCCCGAATTCGTGGAGGTCGTTGCGCCCGCGCGCGGCCTGCTCGCTGCCAGGATCGAGCGCATCGACGACCTCGGCCGCATCCGCTTCGCGCGCGTGCGCGTCGGCGACGCGAAGCTGGCGGCGCGCGCACCGGCCGGCTTCACCAGCGCGGACGGCAGCGCCGGGCTGAAATTCGATCCGTCGCACGTGCACGTCTATGCCGACAGCCTTCTGGTGGAGGGAGCCGCCTGATGGACAAGACCGTCAACCAAAAAGCCTGGTTCCTGGTACTGCCGGTGTTCCTGGTCGTCGCCTTCTCGGCGGTGCTGCCGCTGATGACGGTGGTGAACTATTCGATGCAGGACACGTTCGGCAACAACCAGTTCTTCTGGAACGGTGTCGGCTGGTTCAAGGAGCTGCTCGATCCCTCGACCGATCTCGGCGGCCGCTTCCTCGCTTCCCTCGGCCGCAACCTGTTCTTCTCGCTGGTGATCCTCGCCATCGAGGTGCCGCTCGGCATCGTCGTCGCGCTGTCGATGCCGCGCGAGGGCTGGACGGTTGCAGCCTGCCTCGTGATTCTCGCGCTGCCGCTGCTGATTCCGTGGAACGTGGTCGGCACGATCTGGCAGATCTTCGGCCGCCCGGACATCGGCCTGCTCGGCTATACCCTCAACGCGATGGGCTTGGACTACAATTACGTCTCCAACGACGTCGACGCCTGGATCACCGTCATCGTGATGGACGTCTGGCACTGGACCAGCCTCGTCGCGCTGCTCTGCTACGCCGGCCTGAAGTCGATTCCCGAGGCCTACTACCAGGCCGCGCAGATCGACGGCGCCTCGCGCTGGGCCGTGTTCAAGGCGATCCAGCTGCCGAAGATGAATCGCGTGCTGCTGATCGCCGTGCTGCTCCGCTTCATGGACAGCTTCATGATCTACACCGAGCCGTTCGTCGTCACCGGCGGCGGGCCCGGCAATTCCACGACCTTCGTGTCCATCGAGCTGGTCAAGATCGCGCTCGGCCAGTTCGATCTCGGCAAGGCCGCCGCGCTGTCGCTGGTCTACAACCTCATCATCCTGATCGTCTGCTGGATCTTCTACACCGTCATGACCAATGCCGGCGTCGAACGCAAAGTCCAGGCTTCGAGCGAGCCGGCGGTGGAGCCCAAGCCTTCGGCCGCGCTCAAGCCAGTGCCCGCACTCAAGCCGAAGGAAGGAGTGGCCTGATGCATTCGATTCCCGGCCGCCGCCTCATCATGGGGCTGTTCCTGGTCTTCCTGCTGCTGCCGATCTACTGGCTCGTCAACATGAGCTTCAAGACCAACAGCGAGATCGTCTCGACGATGACGCTGTGGCCGCACACCCCTACGCTCCAGCACTACAAGCGCATCTTCACCGACGAGAGCTGGTACTCCGGCTATATCAACTCGCTCCAATACGTCATCCTCAACACCGTCATCTCGATCTCGGTGGCGCTGCCCGCGGCTTACGCGTTCTCGCGCTACCGCTTCCTCGGCGACAAGCACCTGTTCTTCTGGCTGCTGTCGAACCGCATGGCGCCGGCCGCGGTCTATGCGCTGCCGTTCTTCAACCTCTATTCAGCGATCGGCCTGTTCGATACGCCGTGGGCGGTCGCGCTGGCGCACTGCATCTTCAACGTGCCGCTGGCGGTGTGGATCCTCGAAGGCTTCGTCTCCGGCGTGCCGCGCGAGATCGACGAGACCGCCTTCCTCGACGGCTATTCCTTCCCGCGCTTCTTCATCAAGATCCTGGTGCCGCTGATCGCGAGCGGCATCGGCGTCGCCGCCTTCTTCTGCTTCATGTTCTCCTGGGTCGAGCTCCTGCTCGCGCGCACGCTGACCTCGGTGTCGGCCAAGCCGATCGCCGCGATCATGACGCGCACGGTGTCGGCCGCCGGCATGGATTGGGGCCTGCTCGCTGCCGCCGGCGTGCTCACCATCATTCCGGGCGCGCTGGTGATCTGGTTCGTCCGCAACTATATCGCGCGCGGTTTCGCGCTCGGCCGGGTGTAACGCGCATGATCCCGAAAAGTGGAAGCCGGTTTTCGGAACAGATCATGCGCAAGGAGTAAGAGCAATGGAGTCTATCGCATGGATGGCCTGGACGCTGCCGACCGCGATCTTCTTCGTCGCGCTCGCCTGCACGCTGGCCGTGATGACCTGGCTCGCCGCGGTCTATCCGGAGGCCGAGCGCGTCGGCGTGCTGCGCATCCCGACCACGCGCGGCGATCGCCTGTTCATCTCGCTGATCGCCGCCGCCGTCATCCACCTCGCGTGGATCGGTCTCGTCGGCACCGACCCCATCGCCACGCTGCCGATCGGAGAGGAGGGTTTCGAGATTTCGAGCCTGTGGCTCGCAAGCGGAATTTCGCTGGTCACGGCCGTGCTCATCTTCCGCACGGTCTGAAACTGGCGAAGGGACGGCCAGATCCGGGACCAACCCGGGCCTGTATAAGAGTTTGTCGCTGCAACGGAGGAACAACATGCGACAGTTTAGGAGAAGGAAAGGTCCATTGACCAAGAATAGTTTTCTGACCATGTCCAGCGCCGCCGCGATCATTGCGGTGTCGTTCGCCATGTCGGCGCCGGTGCGCGCCGCCGACGAGGCCGTGATCCAGAAATGGATCGCGGAATTCCAGCCTTCGACTCTGTCGAAGGAGGACCAGAAGAAGGAGCTGGAGTGGTTCGCCAAGGCCGCCGAGCCTTTCAAGGGCATGGAGATCAACGTCGTCTCCGAGACCATCACCACCCACGAGTACGAGGCGCAGACGCTGGCGAAAGCGTTCTCCGAACTCACCGGCATCAAGCTCAAGCACGACCTCATCCAGGAAGGTGACGTCGTGGAGAAGCTGCAGACCCAGATGCAGTCCGGCAAGAACGTCTATGACGGCTGGATCAACGACTCCGACCTGATCGGCACCCATTTCCGCTACGGCCAGACCATCGCGCTGTCGGACTACATGACCGGCGAGGGCAAGGACGTCACAGACCCCATGCTCGACGTCAACGACTTCATCGGCAAGTCGTTCGGCACCGGGCCGGACGGCAAGCTCTATCAGCTGCCCGACCAGCAGTTCGCCAACCTCTACTGGTTCCGCTACGACTGGTTCACCAATCCCGAGTTCAAGGCCAAGTTCAAGGCCAAGTATGGCTACGAGCTCGGCGTGCCCGTGAACTGGTCCGCCTATGAGGATATCGCCGAGTTCTTCACCAACGACATCAAGGAGATCAACGGCGTCAAGGTCTACGGCCATATGGACTATGGCAAGAAAGACCCCTCGCTCGGCTGGCGCTTCACCGACGCCTGGCTGTCGATGGCCGGCAACGGCGACAAGGGCATTCCGAACGGTCTGCCGGTCGACGAATGGGGCATCCGCATGGAGGGCTGCCGTCCGGTCGGCTCTTCCGTCGAGCGTGGTGGCGACACCAACGGACCGGCGGCGGTCTACTCGATCACCAAATATCTCGAGTGGATGAAGAAGTACGCGCCTCCGCAGGCCCAGGGCATGACTTTCTCCGAGTCCGGCCCCGTGCCGGCGCAGGGCAACATCGCCCAGCAGATGTTCTGGTACACCGCCTTCACCGCCGACATGGTGAAGCCGGGCATCGCCGTGATGAACGCGGACGGTACGCCGAAATGGCGTATGGCTCCGTCGCCGCACGGCTCGTACTGGAAGGAAGGCATGAAGCTCGGCTACCAGGACGCCGGTTCGCTGACGCTGCTGAAGTCGACCCCGCCGGACCGCCGCAAGGCGGCCTGGCTCTATCTCCAGTTCATCGTCTCCAAGTCGGTGAGCTTGAAGAAGAGCCATGTCGGTCTCACCTTCATCCGTGAATCCGACATCTGGGACAAGTCGTTCACCGAGCGTGCGCCGAAGCTCGGCGGCCTGATCGAGTTCTACCGCTCGCCCGCGCGCGTGCAATGGACCCCGACCGGCAACAACGTGCCCGACTATCCGAAGCTCGCACAGCTGTGGTGGCAGAACATCGGCGATGCGTCGTCCGGTGCGAAGACCCCGCAGCAGGCGATGGATGCCCTCGCGGCCGCTCAGGACTCCGTGATGGAGCGCCTGGAGAAGTCCGGCGTGCAGGGTGCCTGCGGTCCGAAGCTCCACAAGAAGGAGAAGCCGGAGTACTGGTTCGCGAAGGCCGAGAAGGACGGCACCGTCGCGCCCCAGCGCAAGCTCGCCAACGAGAAGCCGAAGGGTGAGACGGTCGACTACGACACGCTGATCAAGTCGTGGCCGGCGAGCCCGCCCAAGCGCGCGGAAGCGAAGTAAGCGGCGCTCAAAGCATGATCCGGAAAAGTGCGCAGCGGTTTTCCGAAAAGATCATGCTTAAACAACAACCTAAAGCGCGATGACGATTCATCCTAATCGCATCGCGCTTTAGACAGCCACAAACACGAAAGGCCGGGAGCGATCCCGGCCTTTTTCATTTGTGCTTGTGGTGACGAGCTTGTGGGACACGCGTCCCACACACTCAGTGTCATCGCCCGCCTAGTGCGCAATTGCGCACAGGGGCGGGCAATCCAGTATTCCAGAGGCGGTCGTGATTGAATCGAGGGGCCGCGGCGTACTGGATGCCCCGCTTTCGCGGAGCATGACAGCGTCGCAGGTGGATGGTCCCTCACTCAGCCGGCTCGGCGGCCAGCGTCGGATAATCCGTATAGCCCTTCGCCCCGCCGCCGTAGAACGTGTTCTTGTCCCAGTCGTTCAGTGCCGCGCCCCGCTTCAGCCGCTCGACCAGGTCGGGGTTGGAGATGAACGGCTTGCCGAAGGCGATGAGAGAGCTGGCCCCGGTTATCTGAACAGCAATTCCGCGTCGATAAGTGGAGTTTCTGCCAGAGTTAGGCTGCCGCGCGGAACGGCAGCGGGCTGAAGTAAGCTTGATCGGGGGTGCCGCCGTCAAGGCTCGAGTGGGGACGCCGGCCATTGTAAAAGGCGAGGTATCGGCCGATCGAGGCGCGGGCGTCGGACACGGTGTCGTAGGCGCGCAGATAGACCTCTTCGTATTTGATGCTGCGCCACAGACGCTCGACGAACACGTTGTCGCGCCAGGCGCCCCGACCGTCCATGCTGATGGCGATGCCATGACTGGCGAGCATGCCGGTGAACGCGGCGCCCGTGAACTGCGAGCCTTGGTCGGTATTGAAGATGTCCGGCTTGCCATGGCGAGCGAGAGCGTCCTCCAGCGTCTCGACGCAGAATGCGGCTTCCATAGTGATCGAGACGCGCCACGACAGCACCCGGCGGCTGAACCAGTCCAGCACCACCGCGAGATAGACGAAGCCGCGCGCCATCGGGATGTAGGTGATGTCCATCGCCCAGACCTGGTTCGGGCCTGTGATCTCCATCCCGCGCAGCAGATACGGATAGATCTTGTGCCCGGGTTCGGGCTTGGTGGTACGCGGCCGGCGATAGAGCGCCTCTATCCCCATCCGCCGCATCAGCGTTTTGACATGCCGGCGGCCGATCTTGCACCCCTCGGCAGCCAGCAGGTCTCGCAACATTCGCGAACCGGCGAAAGGAAACTCCAGGTGCAGCCGGTCAAGCCGCTGCATGATCGCGAGGTCGGCGGGCGACACCGGACGTGGTAGATAATAGATACTGCCACGGCTGATCTTCAAAACTTCCGCCTGTTTGGTGATCGGCAGGTCGTGCTCACGGTCGATCATCGCTTTGCGCTCAGCAGGCCGGCTTTGCTGAGCGCGCCTTCTAAAAAATCGTTCTCAAGCGTCAGCTCCCCGATCTTGGCGTGCAGCGTTTTCACGTCTACCGCGGACTCGCTCGCTCTGTTGCCACCGCCAGGACCAAACACCTCGGCCGCCGCCTCCTGAAGCTGGGACTTCCACTGCGTGATCTGGTTCGGGTGCACGTCGAAATGCTCAGCCAGCTGGGCCAGCGTCATCTCGCCCTTGATCGCCGCTAACGCCACCTTGGCCTTGAATGCCGGTGCGTGTTGCCGGCGGGCTCGTCTGCTCATCGTCTCTCCTGATTCGCGGGACAATCTTGCCCGCCGTCAGGCAGAAACTCCACTTACCGCCCTGTCCAGATTTCCGGAGCCAGCTCTGAGATCGGCCGCGTTCGCGTCCAGCACCTTGGTCGCCAGCTCGAAATCATAGCCGTTGTTGGCGACGTAGGCGCCGGAGAAGCGCTTGCGCAAGGAGGCATAGTCGAACGGCGCGAAGTCGCGCGGCCCGCCGGTGGCGCCCTCCACGACATGGAGATAGACGAGCTTGAGCGCGTTGAGACCGTCGACGATGTGATCGAACAGCGGCTGCGGGTTGCTGTCCGAGATGTCATTGGCCGGCGTCACCGGCGAGATGCGGATTCCGGTGCGATCGGCACCCGCCTCGGCCGCAACGGCCTTGGAGACTTCAAGCATCAGCCGAGCGCGATTCTCCATGGAGCCGCCATAGGCATCGGTGCGCTTGTTGGCGCCGTCCTTGGCGAACTGGTCGAGCAGGTAGCCGTTGGCGCCGTGGATCTCGACGCCGTCGAAGCCGGCCTCCAGCGCGTTCTTCGCCGCGCGCTTGAAGTCGTCGATAATCCCGGGAATTTCGGAGAGCTCGAGCGCGCGCGGCTCGGAGACGTCGGCGAAGGTGCCGTTGACGAAGGTCTTGCCCTTGGCGCGGATCGCGCTCGGCGCCACCGGGGCGGCGCCATTGGCCTGAAGGTCGACATGCGAGATGCGGCCGACATGCCAGAGCTGGATGAAGATCTTGCCGCCGCGCTCATGCACGCGGTCGGTGACCTTGCGCCAGCCGGCGACCTGGTCCTTGCTGTAGATGCCGGGGGTGTCCTGGTAGCCCTGGCCCTGCTGCGAGATCTGGCTCGCTTCGGTGATCAGGAGCCCTGCGGAGGCGCGCTGGCCGTAGTAATCGGCCGCAAGCGGGCTCGGCACGAACGTGCCGGGCACGGCACGGTTGCGTGTCAGCGGCGCCATCACCAGGCGGTTGGCCAGCGTGATGGGGCCGAGCTTGTAGGTCTCGAACAATTTAGTCGAACGGCTCATGAGAAATGCTTCCAGGCGGTGAGAGGTCCCGAACACTTGTGCATAGCGGCATCAGGCGCAAGGGAAGAGCCATACGGAAAGTGCAGGCGAGCTGCGCGGCAGGGCCGCCGTAGCATAATTCATGTGCAATTCCGGCCGCGACAGCATGATCGCGCCATCGCGGCCGTGCGATCCGGCAGGTCAGTTCGTGCCCATGAAATCGCGCTTGCCGATTTCGACGCCGTTGTGGCGCAGGATGCCGTGGGCGGTCGCGGCGTGGAAATAGAAGTTCGGCAGCGAGAACGAGCTCAGGAACTGCTGGCCTTTCATGGTGATGGATTTGTCGGGACCGGCCGGGAAGGTGACGTCCCTGGCATCGGCGCCTTCGAACTGCTCGGGCTTGAACGACTTGACGTAGTCGATCGTCTTCGCCAGCCGCTGCTTCAATTCCGCGAAGCTGGTCTCGGTGTCGGGCGTCGTGGGCACTTCGCTGTGAGTGAGCCGGGCGCAGCCTTTGGCAGCGAAATCGCTGACGAGCTGGACCTGCCGCGACAACGGCAACATGTCCGGGAACAGGCGTGAGCCGAGCAGGACGCCGGGATCGATCTTTCTCGCCGCGCAATGCGCCTCAGCTTTGGTGAGCAGCCCGGTCACGCTGTTCAGCATTTGCAGATAGGCGGGGACGACGGCGTCGTAGAAGGACATGTGATGCTCGCTTCAATGGTGGGAAATCTCAGGAGAAAACCTGAGCCACTCACATGGGGGCCTCATGGAAAAATACAATCGCCGAGCGCGGCTTGTGCGATGCGAAAATTCTCTCGCGGGGCATGGCAGCGAGTGGAGGCTACCGAACCGTCGCCTGGGGCTGCGCCTGCGCCGTGCCGCCGCGCATTCGCGCCAGCAGCTCCGCCGTCGGCCAGGAATCGGCCGGCAGGCCGTACTTGATCTGTATCGCCTTCACGGCAGTGCGGCTCTGCTGGCCGAGCACGCCGTCGACCTTGCCGACATTGTAGCCGGCGCGCACCAGCAGCTGCTGCAATTCCTTCAGCTCGTGGAACGGCAATTGCGCGACCGGCGCGGAGGGCTTGCGCATCGGCGCGGCGCCGGCGATGCGCGAGGCGAGATAGCCCGCGGTGGTCGAGTAGATCAGCGAGTTGTTCCATTCGGTGTAGGCCGCGAAATTCGGATAGGCGAGGAAGGCCGGACCAAAGCGGCCCATCGGCAGCAGCACGGACGCCGCAAGATTGTCATTCGGCAGCGGCCGTCCGTCGGCATAGGTGATGCCCAGCAGCGCCCATGTCGAGCGCGGCTCGCGCACCGTGAGATCGGTCTTCTCCCACGGCAGGTTGGGTGGCACCTTGATCTCCTCCAGCCACGGCTCGCCGCGCCGCCACTTCAAACCATTGGCGATGTAGTTCGCGGTCGAGCCGATCACGTCGGCTGGCGACCGCAACAGGTCGCGCCGTCCGTCGCCGTCATAGTCGACCGCGTAGTTGACATAATGCACGGGCAGGAATTGCGTCTGCCCGAGCTCGCCGGCCCAGGAGCCGATCATTTCATCGGGATGCAGATCGCCGCGGTCGATGATCTTCAGTGCGGCGATGGTCTCGCCCACGAACATCTCGGAGCGGCGGCAGTCGTAGGCGAGCGACACCAGCGATTTCAGCGTCGGCAGATTGCCCATGTTGGCACCGAAGTCGCTCTCAAGGCCCCAGAATGCGGCAATCACGGCGGGCGGCACGCCGTATTCCTTTTCGGCGCGTGCAAAGGCCGCGGCGTATCGCTTGATATGCTGCTGTCCGTTCTGCATGCGATAGGGCGCGGCCATGCGGCCGGCGAACTCGGTGAAGAGCTGGCCGAACACGCGCTGGCCGCGGTCGCGGTTGACGATGCCCTGGTCGTAGACGAGATACGGTGAAGCCTCCGCGATCGTGCGCTGCGACACGCCGGCAGCCACCGCCTGTTGCTTCACGTCCGCCAGGAAGCGATCGAAGCTCGCACCATTGTGGCACGAGGCCGCGCGCGGCGAGGGCGCCTTGGGCGCTGCGGGCCTGGCGGGAGGTGGAAGCATCTGGGCGGAAGCGGTGGCGGTGCACGCGAGAAGCGTGACGGCCGCGATCAGAAATCGGGTCTGGACCATGGGAGTTCCGGCGGGGAAAGAACAGGCGTGGATTCGCCTGAAGTTTAGGAGAAGTGACGGCCTCAGGCCATCCTTTCTATGCTCGGCCAACGCAGGGAATGCGGGCGATGTCGACTCGGCCTAGCCGAACAGCCGCATCAGCAGCGCTTTCCCGACCGGCAGCGCCCTCACTCCCCGAAAGGCGCGAACATACTCGCCGGCATAGAATGCCCTGATCGCGTGCACGCGCGTGTCCATGCCTTCCTCGAACCGCACGGCGAATCCGTCGGCGGTCCGCCGCACCACGATGGCCGCGATCGGGCGGCCGTAGATGCGGCATTCGATCGTACTGCCCGGCGCCGGCGGATCGGGATCGATCAGGCGCGCGCCCGTGATGGAGATGTCGCCGAGCCGCGCGAGATGCGACCTGCCGTCGTGGCGCAGCAGGACGGTCTCATTGCGGCTGAACCGCTCCGCCTTTCGCTTGCGCGGCTGCTCGATGCAGACGAAGCAGACCACGGTGAGGATGACCGCGTTGTAGAGGCTCCAGGCCAGGGCCAGTCCGCCATAGGCGATGTTCTCGCCGCGCAGGTGCAGGATGAAGGCATAGGCGATGGCTGCGAGCGTGATGACGAGCGCGCC
This sequence comes from Bradyrhizobium sp. USDA 327, assembly GCF_041262065.1. Lineage (NCBI taxonomy): Bacteria > Pseudomonadati > Pseudomonadota > Alphaproteobacteria > Hyphomicrobiales > Nitrobacteraceae > Bradyrhizobium > Bradyrhizobium sp. USDA 327. The sequence continues at coordinate 923,624 of NZ_JBGCCW010000001.1, forward strand.
GCCATAGAGCCGCAGCAGCGGCCATTCGACGAATCGCCTGTTGCGGTCGCCGCCTTTCGCGGTGACCTTGAACTTGTGTCCTGTCGGCTTCAACAGGCCGGCGGCCACCGCCTGGAGCACTGCAGGCGCCGCGATGAGCTGCGAGACGTCCGTCATCATCGCGAGCGAGCGGCCGCGCGACAGCCAGGCCATGCTGAGACCATGCCAGACATAGAAAGGCAGAAAGAAGCGCAACAGCTCGGTGAGGTCGGCCTGAACCGCCTTGATGCCGAACAGCAGGAACAACCAGGGCACGACGAGGCCCGCCACCTTCGACGCGTACACCGCCGACCAGCTCATGAAGGCGTCGGTCAGCGAGAGCCGGTCGATAAAAGCCAGCTTCGAGTCCCGCGACAGTGGCCCGCTACGACCGCGCACGATCTGCATCAAGCCGAGGCACCAGCGGGCGCGCTGGGTGATGTATTCCTTCAGCCCCTCCGGCGCGAGCCCGATCGTCAGGCGCTCGTTGAGATAGATCGTGTTGAGGCCGCATTCCTTGAGGCGCAGCGTGACGAGGTAGTCTTCGGTCACCGAATCGGTTGGAAATCCGCCGATCTGCATCAGCCCGGCATAGCGAATCAGGGACGAGGTGCCGCAGCAAAACGCGACGCCCCAGGCGTCCTTGGCCGGCAGCAGGATGTCGAAGAAGAAGCGCTGCTCGTCGGGCCAGACATCGGTCGCGGCAAGGTTGGTCTGGATCGGGTCTGGATTGATGAAGTGCTGCGGCGTCTGCACCACGCCGACCGACTCGTCGTCCATGAGCGAGATGGTACGCGCAAGGAAATCGGGCCGCGGCACGAAGTCCGCATCGAGAATGGCGACGAATTCCGGTCGCTCCGGCAGCGCGCCGACGTGCCTGAGTGCATGGTTGATGTTGCCGGCCTTGGCGTGGAGGTTGTCGTGCCGCGTGAGATAATGGCAGCCGAGCTCGCCCGAAAGGCGCCGCAGCCAGGGCCGCCGTCCGTCGTCCAGTACCCAGACGCGGTAGTGGCCGTAGGCCATCCCGGTCGCGCCGATGATTGTACGCTCGAGGATCGGCCGTTCCTCGTTGTAGGTGCAGATGAAGACGTCGATCAACGGCGCACGCGGATCGGTGGCACGGCCGTCGACCCTCGCTGCGCCGGTGCGGTCGCGCGTCCGGCTCAGGAACAGCAGCGACAACGCGACCGCGACGAGCGAGGCCGCCTCCAGCAGCAGGAATGGGTAGCCGGCCATGGCATCGAGGGTCAGATGCGGCGGCGGGAGCGTCGAGGTGACACGCCAATGGAGATAACGCAGCAGCAGGGCCACCGACACGATGGTCAGGAACGAGCGCGCCATCGTGCTGTCGCGCCTGAGCAGCGGCACGATCGCCATGAAGGCGCCGAGCGCAATCAGGCCGGGCGTCAGCGCCATCATCACGGCGCTGTCTCACGCCGGGCGAATACGACACGGCCGGTGCGTCCCACGGTGCAGGCGCGGGTCGCGGCATCGCGCGATGCCACGGTCACGCGATAGGGCTCCTTGCTCAGCGCATCCGGGTTGATGGCGAGATTGGCGGGTGCACCGGCGGCGCCGGTCAGATTGACCACGGTGCCGAAGATCGGCTCGCCGCCGTCATTCGGCTCGAAGGTCGCGCGATCGCCGAGCTGCAGGCGGTTGTAGACGGCCTCGGTGACGTTGGCGGTAATGACGGCGCCGCTGCAATCGAGCACCTTGAGCAGGGGCTGGCCGGCCTGTACGTCCTCGCCGGGCGAGGTCATCATTTCCCAGACGCGCCCCGCGACGGGTGTCGTGATGTTGGCTTCGGACAGGTCGGCGAAGCGGACCTCCTCGACGATGATTTCGTTGGCAAGCCAGGCGATGTCGGTGTCGGTGCGGGCGAGATCGGCTTCGAGGTCGCCGGCGCGCTGACGCATCTCCTCTTCGCGCTGCACCGAGCTCGGCCGGTCGTTATAGCTGTCGCCGAGGAACGAGCCGTTCTGCGCCGCGGCGAGCTCGACCCTGGCGGCATCCAGGCGCTTGCGCGCGCCGAGCTCGGTCTGCTGTGACACGGAGAGCTCGCGCGTCAGCCGCGACAGCTCGACGGTCGAGACATTGCCGGTTTTGGCCAGCGCCGCGGCGCGTTCGACGGCGGCGCTGGCCTCCTCGCGCCGCGCCGCCGCCGCCTCGATCGAGGTCTGGATCTCGGCGATGCGGGCCTCGAGCTGGAGCACGCGTCCGTCGCGGAATTGCGCGGCCTGTCGCGCCAGGTCCCTTTGCGCGGCCTGCGCCGAGGCAAGCTTGGCGGCTAGACTCGGCCGCTCGTTCTCCAGGCGCGATTTTTGCCGCCGGAGATCGTCGAGCAGGGTGCGATCGCCGCGCGAGTTGACGACGCGCAGGACGACGGTTCCGGCATCCAACTCGGTCTGGTCGGTGACGCGCTGGGCGGCCGCGACGCGCCCGCCGATGGGCGTGCGCAACGTGACGAGGCGGGAATTCAGCACCGCCTCGACGCTCGAATTCTCCCAGATCGCGCGCAGCGGCAGCCAGCCGAACACGGCGACGATGGCGAGCCCGATGGCGATCTTGGCACCGCGCCGCAGATACGACCAGCGACGTCCGGATTCCGGCGCCGTCTGCCCGTCCGGCACGGGGCTGGGCTCGTCATGGGCGAACAGCTGCTCGTGCAGCGCCTCCTGCAAGCCCTTCGCGTCAGTCTTGCTCTCGTTAGGGGAGGGAGTGGATGTGGGGTCGACGGAGGCGGCGCGTGAGCGGTCCATCATGACGGTCACCTTGCTGACGAGATGCCAACGGAACCGGCCAATGCACAAGAACCGTGCGACGTACCCGGCAACCGCGGATTAAGCCAATCCTGCGCTTTCCAGGTTGCTAAGTGCCCACGTGTGTTTTTGCGCAAATAACCGTCAAGGTTTAGCGGGAACCGAAAGGCTGGCCGCATGCCATGGATCTGCGGCCCGGCGACGCACGAACCTTGCGGTCGTCGGCGGCATTCATACCTCGTGGATGCCGGCCGAAGGCTTGCCCGCGGCCGCTCCAGGAGACGGCCATGAACTATTTTCGTACCGCAATGCTGCTCGCAGGCCTGACCGCCCTGTTCATGGGCGTCGGCTATCTCATCGGCGGCGCCTCGGGCGCCATGATCGCGCTCGTCATTGCCGCCGCGACCAATCTCTTCACCTACTGGAACTCCGACCGCATGGTGCTCTCGATGTACGGGGCGCATGAGGTCGACCGTTCGACCGCGCCGGAGCTGGTCGGCCTCGTCGCCGAGCTTGCGGGCCGTGCCGGCCTGCCGATGCCGCGCGTGTTCGTGATGGACGAGCTGCAGCCCAACGCGTTCGCGACCGGCCGCAACCCGGAGAACGCCGCAGTTGCCGTCACCACCGGCCTGATGAACCAGCTCAGCCGCGAGGAGCTCGCCGGCGTGATCGCGCACGAGCTCGCGCACATCAAGCATCACGACACGCTTCTGATGACCATCACTGCGACCATCGCGGGCGCGATCTCCATGCTGGCCCAGTTCGGCATGTTCTTCGGCGGCAATCGCGAGAACAACAATGGTCTGGGCATCGTCGGCTCGATCCTGATGATGATCCTCGCTCCGCTCGGCGCCATGCTGGTGCAGATGGCGATCAGCCGCACCCGCGAATACGCCGCCGACAATCTCGGCGCGCGCATCGTCGGGCAGCCGATGTGGCTGGCCTCGGCGCTGGTGAAGATCGAGGGCGCCGCGCATCAGGTGCCGAACTACGAGGCCGAGCGGAATCCCGCGACCGCGCACATGTTCATCATCAATCCGCTGTCGGGCCACGGCGTGGACAATCTGTTCACTACTCACCCCTCGACCCAGAACCGTGTCGCTGCCCTCCAACAGCTCGCGTCCGAGCTCGGCGGGCAGGCGGCGCCGTCGGTCGGCGCCAACGAGAACTACCCGCCGCGCGGTCCCTGGGGCCGCTCCTCGTGGCGTGGTTCTTCCCGCGGTCCTTCCCGCGGTCCCTGGGGCTAACGGAACCGGTGAGGATTTGCGGCTTTGTGACCTGGCGCACATAGGGTCATCCCGGCCGGTGCTAACACCTCGACGTGACCATTCCTTCGAAAGGGGATGCGTGGCCGGCCCGCTTCCGGCCACCGTCGAAGATGACCAGAGCTGCCGTACTCTTGCTGATCGTTCTTTGCGTGCTCGTCGGCCTGTCCACGCACATGGTCGTCAATTGCGGCGACGAGGACGATCCCGACATCTGCTCGGCCGTGATCGGCTTCTCGCCGCTTCGCGGCTCGCTGATCGCTTTCGCCTATGCGGGGCGCGGGCGGATCGCGCTGCGTCACGGCGACTTCAGGCGGGCGATCGCCGATTTCGACGAGGCCATCCATCTCAATCCCAACCGCGGCTCGCTCTATCGCGACCGGGCGATGGCCCGTCGGCTGAACGGCGATCTCGAGCGTGCCATTGCGGATTATGACGAGGCGATCGCGCATGATCCCAAGCTCGCCGCACCCTATCACCAGCGCGGTCTTGCGCTCGCCGCCATGGGCGATCTCGATCGGGCCATCCTGAGCTACAACACCGCGGTCCGCCTCGACCCCTCCGATGCGCAGGCCCGCCTCGACCGCGGCCTCGCGTTCCTCTCCCGCGGTCAGGCCGACGATGCCCGCGCCGATTTCGAGGCCGCGCTGGCGCTGCCCGCCGGCAAGAACGGCGCCGCGCGAGAGGCAGCGCGCGCCAAGCTCGCCGAGCTCGCCAGCGCCGAGCCGACTGAGGTGTCGGCGCCGAGACGGTAGAATATCCAGAGCTGCGGGCTCTTACCCTCTCCCCTTGTGGGAGAGGGTGGCTCGCCGCGAAGCGGCGAGACGGGTGAGGGGTATCTCTCCGCGAGTGAAAATCTCGCAGTCCAGTTTGCTGAAGCAACCCCTCATCCGGCGCTTCGCGCCACCTTCTCCCACAAGGGGAGAAGGAAGAAAGCGCTTACTTCGCCTTCTTGGCCTTCGCCTTCTTCGTCTTGGCCTTCTTCTCGGGCTTGTCCTTCGCCTTCTTTTCCACCTTCACCGCAATCGGCGCACTGGCGGCCAGGCGCATCGATCGCGCGTAGCTGTCGGCGACGTTGTCGGCGGACATCTGGAGGCGCTTGGCCGCGGCGGTGGCCTGCTCCATGGTGGCCTTGGCCATCATCTTGAAGCGCTCGCCGGTCTCCTTGCCCTTGGCCTTGGCCGCAAGGCCGTTGAAGCGATCCCGCCGCTCCTTGGCGCGGGTCATCAGGCCCGTATGCAGCTGTCTGGCCAGTTGCCGGATCACGACATCCAGGTCTGCGTCCGCCATGTTCTCTCATCCTCTTCGAAAAACGGTATCGATGCGGCGGGACTATGCAGATCGGGCCCCGCCTTGGCAATTCCCGCCAGCGCGTCATCCGCAGCTTCCAGCTTGCGAAGCAAAAAAAGCCGCGCATATTGCGCGGCTTTTTGGCTTGCTTGGGGAGACGCGTTGTCTGCTTTACTTCAGCGAGGCCACCGGGCCGTTCGACGCCGCCGGCTCGGGGTCGAAGCCGAACACGCCGACCAGATACTTGTAATAGTCCGGCATTTTCTCCTTGAGCGCCTCGCGCGACTTCGGGTCGTGGAATTCGCTTTTTCCGGCCAGGAAGATGCTGGCGGTCACCGCAAAGAATTCCATGGGATTCTTCATCGCATAGGCTTCCTTGGGCAACATGTCCTTGGATTTGGCCAGCGTGTAATAGGCGATCACGCCCTTGTTGGCATAGCCGTCAGGCAGCAGCCGTGCGTGATAGGCGTGGAGGAGCTCGTGCAGCAGCACGGCCTCCTTTTCGTAGCGCATCATGTCCGGCCGCAGCATGATCACGCCGAGCCCCGAATCGACCGCGAGGTCGACGGCGTTCGGATTGGTCCAGCGCTGCTTGTCGTGGTCCCACACCGTCAGCGTCCGCGGCACGCGACGCTCGACGTTGGGAGCGACGCGGCCGTAGCAGGCGGTCGCGGCGCCTTCGTCGAGGCAGGCGAGCTCGCTCGCGATGATCGGCACGGTGCGGAAAAAGCGCAGCACGCGCGGCGACAGGCCGGCCGCTTCGACGGCGTCAATCTGCTGCTTCAGATTGTCGGTGAGCTTGTCGACGTCCTTGCGGTCGGAGTTCTCCGACAGGTCGAACATGTAGCCGCGGTAGCCCTGGAAGCCCGGCGGCAGCGACGGCGCTGCGCCGGCATCGAGCGACCCGGCATGAGATGGATTGGTGAAGAGCGCGCCGACGATGGTTGCGGTCAGCAGCAACGCAATGCGCATGATGAAGCCCCCTGATGTCACTTCGCCCGGCAGAATAGGCCGCCGTTGTTTGCGAAACGTGAGTGGGGCGAGACTAAGGCGCCGATGTTGAGGCGTGCTTAATCTCTGGTTGCAGATCGCACAGGCGGATTAGCGCGGGGTTAACCAAGCGTGGATCGGCCGCCTGCATCGGCGTATCATCGGCTCCGGGTCACAGGCCCAAAGTCCAGATAGCCGGAGGAGGATGCCATGTATGCCGCCATCCGTCAGGCCAAGGCGAAAAGCGGGAGTGCGGAAGAGCTGGCGCGCCGCATCAAGGACGGCGCCGTTCCGATCATCAGCGACGTCGATGGCTTTCGCGCCTACTACGTCGTCTATGCCGGCGATGACACCGTCACCGCGATCTCGATCTTCGACAAGTTCGAGCAGGCCGAGGAGGCGAATCGGCGCGCGATCGCCTGGATCGAGAAGGAGCTGGGCCCGCTGCTGGCCGGCGACGCGCGCGCCGTGGCGGGGCCGGTGATCGTGCATACGCTGGCATAGGTCGGAGGCTGTCGCCTCACATTCAACTGTCATCGCCCGCGAAGGCGGGCGATCCAGTACGCCGCGGCGGTCGTTGTGAATCTCGAGGTCTCTGGAATACTGGATGCCCCGCCTGCGCGGGGCATGACAGCTGTTCCTCACAGCTCCCGCGCATTCGAGAACGCAAAGCTCGACACCCGCCGCGTCGTCTCATCCAGGATCAGCGTGCGCGTGATCGGGGGCTCGGCGCGCTGGGCGCAATTTTCGCGCTCGCACAGACGGCAGTTGACGCCGATCGGCGTGCCCTCGGTTTTCTCCAGGTCGATGCCGGCGGCATAGGTCAGGCGTGCGGCGTGACGGATCTCGCAGCCGAGGCCGATGGCGAAGCGCGGCTGCGGCAGCGGGTGCGGCGCGACGGGGCGGCGCACCATCTGCGCGATCGAGAAATAGCGCGTGCCGTCCGGCAGCTCGATCACTTGCTTGAGTAGGCGGTCCGGCGTGTCGAAGGTCGAATGCACGTTCCACAGCGGGCAGGTGCCGCCGAATTTCGAGAACGGGAAGGTGCCGGAGGAGAAGCGCTTCGAGACGTTGCCGGCATTGTCGACGCGCAAAAGGAAGAACGGAATGCCGCGCGCGTTCGGCCGCTGCAGGGTGGTGAGGCGGTGGCAGACCTGCTCGAAGCCGGAATTGAAGCGTTGTGCCAGCACGTGGATGTCGTAGTTGAGCGCCTCGGCTGCGGCAAGGAAGGCCGGATAGGGCATCATCACCGCCGCTGCGAAGTAGTTACCGAGGGTGATGCGGAACAGGCGGCGCGGCGTGTCGTCCAGCGGGCCGGCGCGGCCGATGATGGTCTCCAGGGCTTGCGCGCATTCGCCGAGGCCGAGCTGAAAGGCGAGCTGGAACGCGCGGCCGGGCGGGTCGACCAGCTCCGAGATCAGGAGCTGGCGGCGATGCCGGTCGAAGCGCCGCAGCGTCTCGCGCATCACGTCGACCGGCATGATGCGGGTCTGGATCGAATGCTTCTCGCGCAATCGCGCGGCGAGTGCCGCATACAGCCCTTCGGCCGGAACGTTCAGCTCATCGCGCAGAGTCTCTGCGGCCTGCTCGAGCTCCGGGAAATAGTTGCGGTTGGCCTCGATCAGCTCGCGCACGCGCTCGACCGGATTGGCCTCATAGCGCGTGCCGACGTCGCGGTCGGCCATCTGCGCGGCGGCCAGCGTCTCGCCTTGGCGCGCCTCGGTATAGGCGGCGTAGAGCCGTTGCAGCGCGTGGGTGACGCCGGGGCAGAGCTCGGCGAGGTCGCGCAGCTCCTGCTTGGGCACGTCGATCTGGCGGAACAGGGGATCGGAGAAGATCTCGTTGAGCTCGGCGAAGAAGCGGTCCTCGTCGGCGGTGGCGAGGTCGCGCAGGTCGAGGTCATAGGTCTCGGCAAGACGCAGCAGGATTTGCGCGGTCACCGGGCGCTGGTTGCGCTCGATCAGGTTGACATAGCTCGGCGAGATCCCGAGGCCCTCGGCGATCTGGGTCTGCGACAGCCCCAATTGCTGCCGGATTCTCCGGAAGCGCGGGCCGACGAAGAGTTTCTTGCCGGAAACGGCGGGCATGTCTCGGATCTCCAGACTCATCAGGGTCAGGTTTACTGACCCATTTATTTACAAGATTTACAAAATAACATCTAATACATGTTCTGATGTTACATGACATCACCAATCAGAAACAAGCCCTCTATCCGAATTTTCCGTTTTCGCGTTTAGCTCCTGACACGCATCTCGCAATGCACTGTCAAGAATGTCGATGGCAGCCATTCGCCATCGTCAGCGAAAGGATCAGGTCCATGAACTACCAGCCCCGCGGCATCAGCCCCCTCCTGCGTCCGGCCTCGTATCAGAGCGAGGTCGAGGCAGCCCAGGCGCTCCTTGCGACCCAGCCGACATGGAACGGGGTGACGGCCGAGGCCGTCGCGCGCATGCGCCTGCAGAACCGCTTCAAGACCGGTCTCGACGTCGCCCGTTACACCGCGGCCTTGATGCGCGCGGACATGGCCGCCTATGACGGCGACCCCACCAAGTACACCCAGTCGCTCGGCTGCTGGCACGGCTTCATCGCCCAGCAGAAGCTGATCTCGGTCAAGAAGCACTTCGGCAAGACCGATCGCACCTACCTCTATCTCTCGGGCTGGATGATCGCCGCGCTGCGCTCCGAGTTCGGTCCGCTGCCCGACCAGTCGATGCACGAGAAGACCTCGGTGCCGGCGCTGATCGAAGAGCTCTACACCTTCCTGCGCCAGGCGGATTCGCGCGAGCTGAACGACATCTTCCGCGCCCTCGACAAGGCGCGCAAGGAAGGCGACAAGACCAGGGAGAAGGAGCTGATCGAGAAGATCGACAACTTCCAGACCCATGTCGTGCCCGTCATCGCAGACATCGACGCCGGCTTCGGCAATGCCGAGGCGACCTATCTGCTCGCCAAGAAGATGATCGAAGCGGGCGCCTGCGCGCTGCAGATCGAGAACCAGGTCTCGGACGAGAAGCAATGCGGTCACCAGGACGGCAAGGTCACCGTGCCGCATGAGGTCTTCCTGGCGAAGATCCGTGCCTGCCGCCACGCCTTCCTCGAGCTCGGCGTCGAAGACGGCGTCATCGTGACCCGCACCGACTCGCTCGGTGCCGGCCTGACGCAGCAGATCGCCGTCAGCCACAAGCCCGGCGACATCGGCGACCAGTACAACAGCTTCCTGGATTGCGAGGAAGTCACGGCGGAGAACGCCAGGAACGGCGACGTCATCATCAACCGCAACGGCAAGATGATGCGTCCGAAGCGGCTGCCCTCCAACCTCTACCAGTTCCGCCCGGGTACCGGCGAAGACCGCTGCGTGCTGGACTGCATCACCTCGCTGCAGAACGGCGCCGACCTGCTCTGGATCGAGACGGAGAAGCCGCATATCGAGCAGATCGCGAAGATGGTCGACCGCATCCGCAAGGTGGTTCCGAACGCGAAGCTGGCCTACAACAACTCGCCCTCGTTCAACTGGACGCTCAACTTCCGCTGGCAGGTCTTCGACGCCTGGAAGGAGGCCGGCAAGGACGTCAGCAAGTACAACCGCGCCGAGCTGATGAAGGCGGAGTACGACGACACGCCGCTGGCAAAGGAAGCCGACGAGCGCATCCGCACCTTCCAGGCGGATTCGGCCAAGCGCGCCGGCATCTTCCACCACCTGATCACGTTGCCGACCTATCACACGGCAGCGCTCTCGACCGACAATCTGGCCAGGGAGTATTTCGGCGAGCAGGGCATGCTCGGCTACGTCAAGAACGTCCAGCGCGCCGAGATCCGTCAGGGCATCGCCTGCGTGAAGCATCAGAACATGGCCGGCTCCGACATCGGCGACGACCACAAGGAGTACTTCGCCGGCGAGGCGGCCCTGAAGGCGGGCGGCGCCCACAACACGATGAACCAGTTCGGCTAACGAACCACGCTACTCTCGATAGGAGACTGACAATGACCAAAGGCAGCAATTTCTGGGTGATCGGCGGCGAGTTCGGTTCGATGAACTTCCACAAGCTCGTGGAAGGCTCGGCCCAGGTCAAAGGTCCGTTCAAGTCCCGCAAGGAAGCCGAGGACTGCTGGCGCGAGGTGTCGGAAGAGAGCCGCCACAAGGCCGGCGTCCGCTTCTCGATCGTGGAAGAGCCGCAGCGCGCTCCGGCAGCCTGATCGGCTGCCGACCTGAACCAAGAAGACGTCCAAGGACGGACGGTCCCATCCAGGCCCTGCCTGGGTGGGATCGTCTGCTTTTGGTACAGGCGAAACGGCTGTGGGCTCTGTAAGTATCTGGAATTGTAGACCTTTGCGGAGGGGGTGGTTGCTGATAGGTTAATGCCGGAAAGTCGAGGACGAGGCCGACAATGTCAGAGCCCGAGACCAGCGGGATCCATCCCGGCCAGCCGCGCCCGGTGCGGCTGCGCGATGCACTGCTGCGCGCACGGATCGAGGCCGCCGACCGGACCGGCGTCGTGGTCGATCTCAGGGACGCCGAGGTGGCGCGGCTCGAGATCCTCAACGACGCGCTCGATCCCCTGTTCGCGCAGGTGCCTGATCAGGTCGACCTGTTCGACCGCGGCATCAGCCAGGGCGATACGCCGAGACTCTGGATCGACGTCGTCGCCCACATCGTGATGGGGCGCGACAAGCGGATGTACCGCTTCGTCCAGGACACCCGTTTCGGCCGCATCGTCCTCGCCGAGTCGCACGACACCGCTGTGATCGTCGAGGCCGTCACCGACTATGTCGCGCGCCGCATGGTCGAGCGCGAGCGCGCGATGGTGGTCCCGCCCGAACCGCAAGCACCAGCCACCGAGCCGCCACGCCGCTCGCGCGTCTGGCCGTTCGTGTTCGGGTTTGTGCTCGGCGCTGCGGCGTTGTTCGGGGTTGCGGTGCTGGCCGCCTTGCGGAGCTGGTGAGACTCTCTCCCTCGTCATTCCGGGGCGCGCGAAGCGCGAGCCCGGAATCCATTCATCACCACGGGCTGCGGCCTGATGGATTCCGGGTTCATGCTTCGCATGCCCCGGAATGACAAGGGGTCTAAATCAACCTCGCATGCTTGATCTGCCCGATCTGAAATCCAGCCCCCAGGCTCCGCACCGTCTGCTCGCAGCGCCAGCCGGCATTGTCCTTCTCGATCGTCAGCAGATTGTACGCCGCCGCCGGGTAGCGTCCGTGCGCGAGCGCGGAGGCCGAGGGAACGCCGAGCGCGGGAATGTTTCCGTTGGGACCTTCGACCCATATCGTCGAATGAACGTGGTCGTGCCCGTGCAGGATCAGCTCGACGCCGTGGCGCTTGAGCAGCGCCAGCAGGGCGGGCGCGTCCGTCATCCGCTTCTGGCGGGAATCGGATTTCAGCGGATGATGCACCAGCAGCACGCGGAAGACGTCCTCCGCCGCGAGCCGTTCGAGCACCTGTTCGAGCGACGCGAGCTGATCGGGCCCGAGCGTGCCCGTCGCCATCAGCGGCAGGGTCGGTACCGCCGTGGACAGGCTGATCAGCGCGAGCGGTCCGCGTCGGCGCACGGACGGAAAACCGATGCGGCCGTCGTCGCCGGCAAGATAGGGCGCAAACGTCTCGCCGAAACGATGAAAGGTGGCACGGACATAGGCGTCATGGTTGCCGGGAATCGCGGTCACGCGCTCAGGCGGGCCGACGCTTTCGAGCCAGGCGAGGGCCGGCGCGAATTCCGCCTCCAGCGCGAGGTTGACGAGATCGCCCGTCACCGCGACGTGGTCGGGCGCCTGCGCCCTCATATCGGCGACGAGTGCGTCGAGAACCTCGCGGCGCTGATATTTGTGGCGGTTGCGCGTCCAGTTGACATAGCCGAGCGCGCGCTTGCCCGCGAGCTCGATCAGCCGCGGCTTCGGCAAAGGCGGCAGATGCGGGTCGGACAGATGGGCGAGCGTGAAGGGAGCCATGGGGCGCGATTGCCTCGCTATTGCTCTACCGTAATGGCAAGGTCGCGCCCGACGCGCAAGCAGGGCCTGAAACGGGGCGGCAGGGAAGTCTGATGGGAGAAAGTCTGAATCGTGTCCGACGGAAAGCCGAGCCGCTGCTGCGGCGGCTCTTCCACGCGTATTTCCTGCTCGTCCGCGGCATGACGCTCGGCGTCCGCGCCGTGGTGCTGGATGCCGAGGATCGGGTCTTCCTGGTCAGGCACAGCTACGTCAGCGGCTGGTATCTGCCTGGCGGCGGCGTCGACCACGGCGAGACCATGGAGCAGGCGATGCGGCGCGAGCTCAAGGAGGAGGGCGACATCGATCTCACCGGTGACGCCGTGCTGCACGGCATCTTCCTCAACAGCCACGTCTCCCGCCGCGACCACGTCGCGGTCTACGTCGTCAGGCAGTTCAGGCAGGATCGCCTGCCCGCGCCCAACCGCGAGATCGTCGAATGCGGGTTCTTCGCGATTGCGGCGCTGCCCGAGGGCACCACGCCCGGCACGCGGCTGCGGATCGCGGAAGTGCTCGACGAACGGCCCTTGATTGCGACGTGGCGCTGAGGGGGCCCTGTGCTAAAGCATGATCCGGAAAAGTGCGCAGCGGTTCTCCGAAAAGATCATGCTCAAACAACAACCTGAAGCGCGATGACGATTCGTTCTAATCGCATCGCGCTTTAGTAACCGGCTCGACGCATACCACGGAAACCTAATGAACATTGCCAAGCCCGCTTTCGGCCTGATCTGTCTTGCGATCCTCGCCAGCAACATCGTCACGATGGCGCGCTGGAGCGAGGCGCGCACGCTGCCCCTGCAGGCTGCGCCGCTCGGGCGCGAGCCGACAAGCCTCGGAGGGCCGTCGCGATGACCTCAACGCAACTTCGCATCGCCGTGCTGGTGCCCTGCTACAACGAGGAGGCGGCGGTCGCGACCGTCGTTGCCGATTTCCGCAAGGCGCTGCCCTCGGCGGAAATCTACGTCTACGACAACAATTCGCGCGACCGTACCGCCGCGGTCGCGCGCGAGGCTGGCGCGATCGTGCGCAGCGAGCGCCGGCAGGGCAAGGGCCACGTCGTGCGCCGCATGTTCGCCGACGTCGAGGCTGACGTCTATGTGCTGGTCGACGGCGATGCCACCTATGATGCGCCGAGCGCTCCGGGCATGATCGACAGGCTGCTCGACGATCATCTCGACATGGTGGTCGGCCTTCGCGTCGATCAGGTCCAGGCCGCCTACCGGCTCGGGCACCGCACCGGCAACCGCATGCTGACCGGCTTCCTGTCGTCAACCTTCGGTCATGCCTTCAAGGACATCCTGTCCGGCTACCGGGTGTTCTCGCGCCGCTTCGTCAAATCCTTCCCCGTCCTCTCCGACGGCTTCGAGATCGAGACCGAGCTCGCGGTCTATGCGCTGGAATTGTCGCTGCCGGTCGCCGAGGTCGAGACGCCCTATTACGCGCGCCCTGAAGGCTCGCTCTCGAAGCTCAACACCTGGCGCGACGGCTTCCGCATCCTCGGCACCATGCTGAAGCTCTACCGTTCGGAGCGGCCGTTGCGCTTCTTCACGGTGATCGGAATCCTGCTGGCGCTGGTCTCGATCATCCTCGCGATCCCGATTGTGATCACCTTCTTCGAGACCGGGCTCGTGCCGCGGCTGCCCACCGCCGTGCTGTCGATGGGCCTGATGATCATGGCCCTGCTGTCGGCGTCGTCGGGGCTCGTGCTCGACACGGTCACGCGAGGGCGGCGGGAAATGAAGATGCTGGCCTACCTGTCCCAGCCGTCGTTGAAACGGGACGCAGGTTGAGCCCAAAGCAGGACCGGTGTCGGTGCGGACCAGGCATGCGGTTCACGTGTCCCCGCTGGGGAGAGGTGAAGCCCGGCACTGACACCGCCCATGGACCTTCACAAGCGCAAGTGCTACTCCGCGAATTGACATGAACGATCTCTCAGTGACCATCCTTCCCGAGGCCGCCGGCGACGCTCAGGCGATCGAGCGGCTGCACGAACGTACCTTCGGGCCCGGCCGCTTCGTGCTGAGCGCCTACCGGATTCGCGAGCACGTCGACCATCTGCTCGAACTGTCCTTCACCGCCCGCATCGGCACGCTGCTGGTCGGCTCGGTCAGGCAATTGCCGATCCTGATCGGCGACACGCCCGCGCTGCTGCTCGGGCCGCTCACCGTCGAGCCGCCGTTCCGCGGTCGCGGTGTCGGCCGTCTGTTGATGGAGCGTGCGCTGGAGGACGCGAAGGCGAAGGGCCATCGCCTCGTGCTGCTGGTCGGTGACGAGTCCTATTACAGCCGTGTCGGCTTCAAGCCTGTCCCCAAGGGCCGCGTCACGATGCCGGGCCCTGTCGACGCCGCTCGCATCCTGGTGTTCGAGCTCGTCGACGGCGCCTTCGAGGGCGTGTCGGGTCCGATCGGCCCCGACTGGAGCAAGGCGCGGGGGTAGGAGTGGCCCGTAGCCCGGATGAGCGAAGCGACATCCGGGAAACCTGTCGCCGCAGATGCACTGCCCCGGATCTCGCTTCGCTCAGCCGGTCTACGACGCTGTGTATTGGGAGTACGACAGCGGCTCCTCATGCTCCTCATTGCGAGCGCAGCGAAGCAATCCAGACTGCCACCGCGGAAAGATTCTGGATTGCGTCGCTGCGCTCGCAATGACCGTGTGTGCCGGGGCCCTTTGGGCCCCGACACAAGCGACGCTCAGAACTTGAAGTTCGCGAACGCCCGCACGCCGATGCCGGGCAGCAGCACCTCGTCCTTGGTGTAGGACACCGAGTTGCGGATGTTTTCGTTGAGCAGGTTGTTGCCGACGAGGCCGACCAACATCTCGCGCGCGCCGAACGGATTCGGCCTGAGCTTGGTCTTGTAGCTGACCTCGGCCTTCAACAGATTGTAGCCCGCCGTCGGCGTTTCCGCGATCGCGGCCACGTCGTTCTGCGCGAAGGCATGCAACAGGTTGATCCGCATCAGCCAGTTGTCATCGCGCCAGAATACACCGCCGCCCACGCGCATGGGCGGAATCCGTGGCACGTTGGTGCCGTCGCTGAAGGTGGCGCGGACGAAGTCGAACTGGTTCTCGATGCCCCAGATGCCGCCCTGGAAGGCGCCGACGTCGAGCTGCGACTGGAATTCGCCGCCGCGGAAGTTCGCGTTCCGCTGCGAGTAGACCGCCTGATTCAGTTCGCCATCGGGCGCACCGCAGGAGGCGAAGTCGTCGTCGCACATGACCCCGGTGAGGCGGCGGTAGATGAAATTGTCGAAATGCGTGTAGTAGACGGTCGCCTCGAAGCGGAACGGTCCGGTCGCCTTGCGTACCCCGAGCTCGACCGATTTTGCGGTCTCGATGGTGAGGTTCGGGTTGCCGATGTCGAAGGTCGCGGTCGCGTCGTGACCGCCGCGGGAAAACAGCTCGGCCGCCTTCGGCGCGCGCTCGACATATTGCGCGGTGATGCTGCCGACCATGCCGCCCGGCAGGTCCTGCAACAGGCCGATGCTGCCGCTCTTCGGCGTGAAGGACGGATTGCGCGCGATCGGCGCCTGCGGCGTGCCGTCGGGCAGGTAATCGGCGGGAAAGTCCGGCGTGGTGCCGTGCAGCTCGACATGCTCGATGCGCCCGGCGATCTGCGCCCGCGTGGTCTCCGTGAACTTGAACTCGTTGAAGGCGTAACCGGCAACGCGCGTGCTGTTGTTCGGGTCCCACAGGCCGTTGAACAGCGTGCCGGGATTGTCCGGGCTCGGCGCGCTCAATTCCTGATGGCCGACCTGGAAGCCCAGCGCGGTCGTCACCTCGGCGAAGCGGGCGTTGAACGGCATCAGCTGCACCTCGGTGCGGATCTCCTGCTCCTTGTTGGTGAAGGTCTGCCTGATGCCGTCGGTGTTGAGGTCGGCGGGATCGGCAAGGCCGATCTCGTTGTGCCGGTAGTCGGTCGCGCCGGCCCAGAAGCGGATCGTGTCGATCGCGGCCGCGTCGGGGCGGTACTCGCCTTTGACGTTGATCTTGGTCTGGTGCGCGTCGATCCGCGTGTTGTGGTCGGCGCCGTCGATGCCGGGGATATGGTAGAGCGAGTCGTTCTGCGTGATCGACGCGCCGATATAGCCGCCCTGGAAGAAGTAGGAGCCGCCGATCGAGGCGCCGTCCGAGCGCGTCGCCGAGTTGGGCTGGCGGCCGTTCACGGGACGCGACTGGTCGGTCAGATAGGGATAACTCGGGATGTAATAGTCCGAGGTGGTGCGGCCATAGGCGTCGGCGTGAAAGGCAAAATTGCCGCCGCCGGTATCGAGCAGCACGCCGCTCTCGACGCCGCGATCGACCGAGCTGAACGCGGTGCGTGTCTCGGCGGTGACGCAGGGCGAGGTCGCGGCGCTCGCGAGCGGCGCCTTGGTCGGCAGGCCGTAGCTCTGGAACGACGGCGCGCAGGAGGGCATCGCATCCGGAATCCGGTTGTTGGTGGCGCTGACCACGCCGCCGATCGAGGTCGAGCCGTAGCGCAGCGCCGCTGGCCCGCGCACCACCTCGACCTGGTTGGTCGCGAGCGGATCGATCGGGACGAAATGATCTTCGCCGAGGTCGGAGGCGCCGCCGGCATTGGTGCCGTTCTCGAGGATGCCGACGCGGTTGACGTCGAGACCCCTGATGATGGGCCGGCTGGAGGCGCCGGGCGCGAAGCTCGATCCGGTGATGCCGGGCTTGGAGAACAGGAGATCGCCGAGCTGGCCGCCGCCCTCGCGGCGGATCTCCTCGTTCGGAACCACCGTCACCGTCGCGAACTGATTGGTCACGATAGGCAGCACGCCCTGCTGGGGCGCTACGGGCGCTTGGGCTGCAGGCGTTGCTTCAGCCGTCTGCTCGCGGCTGCGCACCCGTGCGGTCCGCGCGCCGCGCCCAGGGTTGCGGGACGGCACCACCGCTCTGCGCACGATCGGGCTCGGCGCCGTTACGGTGACGGCAGGGATCTCCGTCGACGATTTGTCCTGCGCCGAGTCTTGAGCGAACGCAGATGTGGCGGCAGCGCCGAGCAGGAGCAAGCTTGCTCCGCCAAGACGTTGCGCGCGTCGCGATTTGAATGACATTGTCCTGATTCCAGTCAGGCGCCGTCCGGATGATGGTCTGCTGATCGGAGGCGGCCTGCCGTCGCGGTGCGACGGAATTCGACTTCAACTTGTCCCAGGCATTCGCCTGAAAGCGGCGAGGCTGGGCGTGATCAAGCGTTGGAAGTCAGGATGCGGGAGGGGCGCGGGGCTGGAATGCCGTGCCGGCCGATCTCAGATGGATGAATTCGGCATCCGTGGTGCGTCGGAGCAGCTCCATCGCCTGCGGCAGCAGCAGCACGGGAGGCGTTGCGGATACGACGGCACCGGCCATCGCAATGACGGCGCAGATCGCGCAACTATCGTCGCCCGGATGCTCGCGGTCAGGACCTGAAGGCGATTGCTTCTGGACCACGGCGTGGTCGATCGCAGCAACGCCCTTGGTGTTATCGGTCTGCTGCAACGAGGATTGGGCGAGGGGCGCCGCCTGCGCGAACCAGTGGCTGTGGCCGAACGTCAGCGCGACCTGCACCAGCATCGCGAACAACGCGAGCCGAGCGCCGTGCCTGATATTCGACCGGAACCACTTCATCTGGAAACGCCACCCCCACATCGGGGCGTCAATCCCAGGACGCCGCGATGTTATAGTGTAACATCGCCCGATCGGTCCGCGGATGTCAACGGCGGGGGGATCAGCGCATGCAGACCGCCGACCAGATGTGTCGTTCCGGCAACTAGCGTCCTTCGCGGACCCAGGTCGCGGCGAATGCGCCGAGCAGCAGCAACAGGCCGATCAGGCCGGAGAAGATCGGCAGCACGCCGACGCCCTTCACCACGCTGGCGTCGCGCATCCGCACGCCCATCCAGCCGTCGCCGTTGAAGACGCTCGCTGAGCGCACCGGCAGGATGCGCGGCAGCTCGACGCTGGAGCCACTGGCCACGCGCACGGCGTTGCCGCCCGTTGCCTGCGTCAGCGGCTTCAGCGTATCGACCGTGGAGGTGACTTCCGAAAACTCCTTCGGATTGGTCGGGCCGACATTGATCAGCGCCTTCAGCGTGCCGTCGGTGGCCTGCCACAGGCCGAGCTCGTTCGCCGGCAGGCTGGCGCGCCACTCGCCGGGATCGGCGGACGCCAGCGTCAAGTCGTGCGACACGCCCGATGGCGAAGTGACGCTCACCGGCTGGACGCTGTCTGCCATGGTTTGACGCACCACGACGAGGTCCTTGCCCTGCACCTGGAGGCGCAGCGCCTCCTCGTCCAGATCAGGCTGCTTCATCAGCCAGTGCGACATCCGCCTGAGCAGATCGAGATGTGGCCCGCCGCCCTCATAGCCGCGCGCCCACAGCCAGATGTGGTCGGAGAGCAGCAGCGCGACGCGGCCCTCGCCGAAGCGCGACAGGAACAGAAGCGGCTTGCCGTCGACGCCGGTCATGACAGGCGGGTTCACCGCATTGCGGGTATCGACGGTGCGGAAGAACCGGCTCCAGCGCGGCGGTTCGCTGGCGGAGCCCTCGAGGCCACGCGTGACCGGATGGCGTTTGCCGATGTCGGACAGATGCGCATAGAACGGCTTTTCCGTCACGCCGACCGGCTCGGCCGGCAGCACCGAATCCAGCGGCGTGCGCCAGATGCTGGTGTTGGAGGCGTAGTCGGGCCCGGCCGAGACCAGCACCGCGCCGCCCGAGCGGACATAGCGCGCGATGTTGTCGAAATAGGCGATCGGCAGCACGCCCTGACGGGCGTAGCGATCGAAGATGATCAGCTGGAACTCGTTGATCTTCTGCTGGAACAGCTCGCGCGTCGGAAACGCGATCAGCGACAATTCGTTGATCGGCGTGCCGTCCTGCTTCTCCGGCGGGCGCAGGATGGTGAAGTGGACGAGGTCGACGCTGGCGTCGGACTTGAGCAGATTGCGCCAGGTGCGCTCGCCCGAATGCGGCTCGCCCGAGACCAGGAGCACCCGCAGCTTGTCGCGCACGCCGTCGATGGCGACGACGGCGCGGTTGTTCACCGGCGTCAATTCTCGTTCGAGCGGCGAGGCCTCGATCTCGACGATGTTCGGCCCGGCATGCTTGATGTCGACGTCGACGCTTGCGCTCTGGCCGCTTCCCAGCGTGCGCTCGTTGATGACCTCGCCGTCCCGGCGGATCGTGACCCTGGCGCGCTCGCCGGAGACACCCTGGTCGTCGAGGCGATAGTTGATGGTCTGGGTCTGCCCGACGATGCCGAAGCGCGGTGCCGCCGTGATCGCGATGCGGCGGTCGCGCTCGTCTTTCTGCCCCGTGACCAGCGCGTGCACCGGCGCCTGGAAACCGAGCGCGGCGGCGTTCGCCGGGATGTCGTGCACGCGGCCGTCGGTGATCAGGAACGCGCCGGCGACGCGGTCGACGGGGACGTCCGACAATGCCGAGGCGAGGGCGCCGAACAGTTTGGTGCCGTCGGTCTCGCCGTCGGCCTGCCCGGCCTCGACGACGCGGACTTCGAGACCCTTGATCTTCTTCAGGCTGTCGACCAGCGCTTCCTGCGCCTGGGCGGCCTCACGGTTGCGGTTGCCGAAATTCTGGCTCGGGCTCTTGTCGACGACGACGGCCGCCACCGAGGTGAGGGGATCGCGGTCCTCGCGGGTGAAGGAGGGATTGGCGAGCGCCAGCAGGACCAGCGCCAGCGCGGCCACGCGCACCGCGGCGCCGCGCGCGCGTGCCAGCAGCAGCACGAGCGCGATGACGACGATCGCGGCGAGCGCGAGCCACAGCACGATCGCGGGAACAAGCGGCGTGAATGCGATGCCGTAGTTCATGTTTTCGCTCTCTCGGCATCGTCATGCCCGGGCTTGTCCCGGGCATCCACGTTCTTCGCGCCCCGTGGCGACGCGTGGATGGCCGGGCATAGGCGAGCGGAAGCGACGCCGTCCTTTGGACGGCTACGCCCGGCCATGACGGCTTCGTTTTGGCAGGTGTCGAGTTTCAAAAACCGCATCATTGCCCCAGCCGTTCGATCAGGGCCGGTGCGTGCACCTGGTCGGCCTTGTAGTTGCCGGTCAGTGTGTACATCACGATGTTGGCGCCGGCGCGGTAGGCGAATTCGCGCTGGCGGGCGTCGCCGCCGGTCACGGGCAGCATGGCCTGCCCGTCGGGCCGCACCGCCCAGGCGCCGGCGAGATCGTTCGATGTGATGATGATCGGCGAGACGCCGTCGCCGCCGCGCGCCGGCCGCTGCGCGCTGTCCTCGTCGTCCTCGCGCGGCAAGGTCTCGACCCAGGTCTGGCCGGCGGTGAAGCGGCCGGGGAAATCGCGTAGCAGATAGAAGGTCTTTGTCAGCACGTGCTCGCGCGGCACGGGCTCGAGCTCGGGCACGTCGAGCGAGGAGAGTATCTCGCGCAGCGTCTGCATGCCCGGGGTCTGCGACGCCCCGTTCGCGCCGGGCGGTGCCTCGATCGCGTCGCGGGTGTCGAACAGCACGGTGCCGCCCTGCTTCATGTAGGCGTCGATCTTGTTGATGGCGTCCTGCGGCGGCTTCGGCGCGCCCGGCACGATCGGCCAGTAGATCAGCGGGAAGAAGGCGAGCTCGTCGCGCGCGGGATCAATGCCGACGGGATCGCCGGCCTCGAGCGCGGTGCGCTGGGCCAGGAACAGCGTCAGCCCGTTCATGCCCGCCTTGACGATGGAATCGACGTCGGCATTGCCCGTCACGACATAGGCGAGTCGCGTCTGCGACACCGCCTTCATCGCGAACTCGTCCGCGGCGCCGTCGGCGCGCGCCGGCGTCGGCGCAAACGACATCAGGCCCGCGAGCACCAGGGCGAACACGATCATTGCGGGCGCGGCGCGGCGGCGCAGCAGCGCGGCAATCCCGCCGCCGAGCACCGCGACGATGATGGCGTCGATCAGGAACAGCGCGAGCGCGGTGGACAGCAGCCAGCCGCGCAAGTCCCGCGGTTCGGCATTGGTGTAGGTGGCGTGCCGGGCGCGCAGGCCAGCGGTGTTCAGGGCCGCGATGCGGTCGGCGGCAGCAAGCGTGTTCACGGCAAGCGGTCCTTCTGCCGGACCATAGAAGCCCGGCGGATGATCGGGTGTGGCCCGATCGCGATAATCGGCAGGCAGCGGCTTTGCGGTCGCCGGCGGCGGGCCGAACGCGCCGAAACCATCGAGGATGTGCAGCGGCGCCACCGTCTCGGCGGTCGCCTCGCTGGCAACGCCCGCGCCGGGCTTGGCCGTGTAGCCGGACATGTCGACCACCCGCCGCAGCATTTCGACGAAGGTGCCCGACATCGGCAGGTCCGACCAGCGCATGTCGGCGCTGACGTGGAACAGGCTGACGAGGCCCTTGCCGCGATGCTCGCCGGTCACCAGCGGCGTGCCGTCTTCCAGCGAGGCCCAGCTCTTGGTGGCGAGCACGGCGTCGGGCTCGGCCAGCACCTGGCGGCTCACGGTGACGTCCTTGGGGACCACCACGCCGGCAAACGGGCCGTCGGCCGCGAAGGAGGCCAGATGCTGGGGCTTCTCCCAGGTCAGGCTGCCGCCGAGCGTCCGGCCGCCCTTGCGCAGCTTGACCGGCACGAGGTCGTCCTCGGCCTGTGCCAGCCGGGGACCAGCGAACCGCACCAGCACGCCGCCCTGGTCGACCCAGGCATTGAGGCGCTCGCGGAGTTCAGGGGAGATGGTGCCGACATCGGCGAGGATGATCATCGGCAGCTTCTGGTCCAGAAATTGTGTGATGCCCTGCTGCGGCGAGCCCTTGTCGGCGAGCCGGACGTCGGCGAACGGCGCCAGCGCGCGGGTGAGATAGAAGGTCGGCGCCAGCAGCGGCTGTGCGGTCTCGCTGGTCGAGCCCGAGACGATGCCGATAGCGCGGCGGCGCCAGCGCTTGTCGAGCAGCTGCACCGCGCCGGCGGAGCGCTCGCCGGATATTTCGAGCCTGGTGATGTCGTTGCGCAGCTCGACCGGCAGATCGAACGCGGCTTCGGTCTCCTTGTCCTGCGGGCCGAACGAATAGCGGGCTTCTCCGATCGGCGAGGCCTTCTGGTCGAGTGCGCGCACGGTGCCGACCGCGATGCCGCCGTCGGTGCGCAGCACCTTCACGGTCATCTTCGCCGCGGCGTTCTCGGCCGCGACCAGCGCCAGCGGCGAGGAGGTGCCGCCTTCGAACACGGTCAGGCTGCGATCGCCGATGGTCTTGCCAAGGCCCTGCACGAAGTCCTCGCCGCGGCCGGTGTCGACGCCGTCGGAGAGCCAGGCGATCTCGCAGTCGCCGGTGACTTTGAGGAAGCGGTCGACCGCAGCCAGCGTCTCGACGCGGTCGATCGAATAGGGCTTCGGCGCGAGTTGCCGCAGCGCCACGCGCGCCGCACCCGCCGGCATCAGGGTGATGTCGCGGTTCGGCTCCGACAGCGGCACCAGCGCGATCGCGCGGCTGTCGTTGTCGGCATTGGCGATCAGCTCGTCGGCGGTCCTGATCCTGACGTCCCAGTGCGATGCGGCGCTCCAGCCGTCGTCGAACATGATCATCAGGGGCGCCCTGCTGCCGGCCGCGCCTGTTTGCGGATTCCAGATCGGGCCGGCGGCGGCGAAGATCACCAGCGCGGCGGCGAGCAGGCGGAGCGCCGTCAGCCACCACGGCGTCCGCGAGGGCGTCTCCTCCCTGGGGGCGATGTCGAACAGCAGGCGCGTCGGCGGAAATTCGATGCGGCGCGGCCGCGGCGGCATCACGCGGAGCAGCCACCACAGCACGGGCAGGCTGACGAGGCCGATCAGGAGCAGCGGTTGCGTGAAGGCGAGCGGCAATCCCATCATGCGGCCGGCTCCGCCTTGATCGTCGTGGTGCGGGCGCCCGACTTGCTCACCTGCATGCCGGCATGCAGGAACAGCAGCAGCTCCGCTGCGGAGCGGTCGGTCGCGTGCGTCGTGAACAGCCAGTCCAGCTTGTTGGTCTCGGCGCGGATCTGGTCGCGATGCAGGGCGAGCCGCGCGGTATAGTCCTGCGCCCAGCTCTCGGCGCGGCCGGCGGTGATCACGCCAAAGCCTTCGGGCTCGACGAACTCGACGCGGCCGGAATAGGGAAAGCTTTCCTCGGCGGGATCGACGACCTGCACCAGCGTGCCATGCGCGCCGGAGCCGGAGAGCCCCGCCAGCGTCGTCTTGATCTCCGCGATGGGCGACCAGAAATCCGACAGCACGATCGTCTCGGCCAGCGCCGCGGGCACGAAGGAGGGCGGCAGGCTGAGGCGGTCGGCATCGTCATGCAGCATCGCCTGCGCCATCTTGTCGATCACGCTGCGGCTCGCGGTCGGCGCCATCAGCCCGGGAATGCCGACGCGCTCGCCGCCGGAGACGAGCAGCTCGGCCAGCGCGAAGGCGACGATCAGCGTCCGCTCGAGCTTGGATTCGCGCGCGGTCTTCGAGGCGAACGCCATCGAGGGCGAGCGGTCGGGCCAGATCCAGACCGTGTGCGAGGCTTCCCACTCGAGCTCGCGGACATAGAGATGGTCGTCACGCGCCGAACGTCGCCAGTCGACATTCTGCGACGGCTCGCCCGAGACGAAGCGGCGGTACTGCCAGAAATTTTCTCCGGAGCCCGCGCGCCGGCGGCCGTGCAGGCCGTGGATGACGTTGGCGGCGATGCGGCGGGCCTCGAGCACCAGACGCGGCAGCGAAGCGGCGAGCGTGCGACTTTCGCCATCGGCACGTCGGATCGCCAGTGTCTCCTTCGCTGCGTGCCCGCTCTCAGCTGCCATCAACCGATCCGTGTCTTCAACTGCCGGATCACGTCCGGAATCGTGCGGCCTTCGGCGCGCGCCTGGAACGTCAGCGCCATGCGGTGCTTCAGCACGGGTTCGGCGAGGTCGAGCACGTCGTCGACCGAGGGCGCGAGGCGCCCGTCGATGAGCGCACGTGCGCGTACGGCCAGCATCAGCGATTGGCTGGCGCGCGGGCCGGGTCCCCAGGCGATGAACTTGCCGGCTTCACCGGCGTCCGGACCCGGGCGGGCCGAGCGCACCAGCGACAGGATCGCCTCCACGACGGAATCGCCGACCGGCAGGCGCCGGATCAGGCGCTGCGCGGTGATCAGCGCATCCGCGGTCATCGAGCCCCTGGCGAGCGTCTCCTCCGCGCCGGTGGTCTCGAACAGGATGCGGCGCTCCGCATCGCGATCGGGATAGTCGACGTCGATCTCCATCAGGAAGCGGTCGAGCTGGGCTTCGGGCAGCGGATAGGTGCCTTCCTGCTCCAGCGGGTTTTGGGTCGCGAGCACGTGGAACGGCTTGGGCAGATCGTGCCGCGCGCCGGCAACGGTGATGTGCTGCTCCTGCATCGCCTGCAGGAGCGCCGACTGGGTGCGCGGGCTGGCACGGTTGATCTCGTCGGCCATCAGGAGCTGCGCGAACACGGGACCGGCGATGAAGCGGAAGGCGCGCTTGCCCGCGGTGCTCTCGTCCAGCACCTCGGCGCCGAGAATGTCGGACGGCATCAAATCGGGGGTGAACTGGATGCGCTTGGCGTCGAGACCGAGCGTGACGCCGAGCGTCTCCACCAGCTTGGTCTTGGCGAGGCCCGGCACGCCGATCAGGAGCGCATGGCCGCCGGAGAGAATGGTGACCAGCGTGTTCTCGATGACGCGATCCTGGCCGAAGATGACGGAGGCGATCGCTTCCTTTGCGGCGCGAATCTGGCTCGACACCTGCTCAGCCGAACGGACGATCCCGTCCTCGAGTTTCTCGACACTCTCCGCCATTCGCTCGCTCCTTCAGCCTGCCACGCGGCTTGCTCGCATCGTCACGTCAGCACGTCACGTCGGGTCATCACGTCACGTCATGGGCCCTATGCTAGACTTGCAGGAAGGCCATGTATTCGTTGAATTAACCTATCCCCACCTTATCGGCTTCGGGGTATGTACGGCATCACGAAGTGGCGACCTCCACACCGGACTATTCCGGATGGAACCGCACACCCGAGGACAACGTAGACCTGCACCAATCGTGCCAATCACAGAGTCAGGGCAAACCATGGCGAACCAAGGGCAGAGCGCCGATCGCGGTCTCGAGGGGCTGACTGCGGCCGCCAAAAGCGTTGCCAATACCGAAGGCGCCAAAAAGGGTCTGCCTCCGGTGCATCTGTGGAATCCGCCGTTTTGCGGCGATCTCGACATCCGAATCGCGTCCGATGGTACTTGGTTCTACTTGGGAACGCCAATCGGACGTCCTGCCCTGGTCCGCCTGTTTTCGACCATCCTGAAGCGCGAGGGCGACAAGCATTTCCTGGTCACGCCCGTGGAGAAGGTCGGCATCCGCGTCGATGATGCGCCGTTCATGGCGGTCGAGATGCAGAAGGACGGCGAGGGCCATCATCGCGTGCTGCGCTTCCGCACCAATGTCGATGACTGGGTCACCTGCGATGCCGCGCACCGGCTGCGTTTCGAGCAGGCACCGGATGGCGGGCTGACGCCCTACTTGCACGTCCGCGCCGATCTCTGGGCCAAGGTCACAAGGGTGCTCTATTACGATCTGGTTGACATGGGCGAGGAGCGGATGGTCGATGGCCAGCCGATGTTCGGTGTCGAGTCGGCCGGCGAATTCTTCGCCATGGCCGATGCGGAGCAGGTGAGGGCCGCGCTTTGAATCTGAACAAGCCTATCCTGACGAACGAGCCGGTCGCGATGGGAGCTGAGGATTTCTTCGCCCGTTCGCGGGCGAAGCTCGGCTTCGACGTGCCGCCGGGCCTGTACGATCCGAACATCATCCCGGCCTCGGGCGATCCCGGCACCGACAAGATGCTCGAGATCATCGCGCGCGAGCAGCCGGTGCGGCCGGCGGCGGTCCTGATCGCGGTGGTCGACCATCCCGAGCCCACCATCCTGCTGACGCAGCGATCTGCCCATCTCAACGACCATGCCGGTCAGATCGCGTTTCCCGGCGGCAAGATCGATGCGACCGATTCCTCGCCGCTGGATGCGGCGCTGCGCGAGGCCGAGGAGGAGGTCGGGCTGTCCAGAGACTTCGTCGAGCCGCTCGGCTATCTCGATCTCTACGGCACCGCCTTCGGCTTCCGCATCCTGCCGACGGTCGCGAGGGTCAGGCCCGGATTTTCGCTCACCATCAACCATTCCGAGGTTGATGATGCGTTCGAGGTGCCGCTATCCTTCCTGATGGATCCGGTGAACCACCAGGTGCACAGCAAGGAGTTCCGCGGCATGGCGCGGTCCTATTACGCGATGCCGTTCGCGGAACGCTACATCTGGGGTGCGACGGCCGGAATGTTGCGTGTGCTGTATGAGCGGATCTATTCATCATGATCCGGACGGTTCTGACCGAGATCGGAATCTTCCTCATCCCCTTTGCCGTCTATGCGTTGTTTCTGGCCGCAACGCGGTCCGGCCTGTTCGCGCGATCCTCCTGGCCGGTCGCGATCGTCGCGCGCCTCGCGCTGGTGGCGATCGTGCTTGTCATCGCGGGCCTGATCGGTCTTGCGCATTTCTCCGGCGCACCGCCGGATTCGACCTACGTTCCCGCCCATATCGAGAACGGCAAGCTCGTGCCGGGCACGGAAAAATAGGGGCCGACCGATGAGCGCGGAGCCGTTGCTTGCCCATGCGCCCTGGCTGACCGCAGGCGGGACCGCGCGTGTCCTGCAACTGCTCGGCACTGATGGCGAGGAGGCGCGGGTGGTCGGCGGCGCCGTCCGCAATGCGCTGCTCGGTCTTAAGCCCGGCGACATCGACATCGCGACCACGGCGCTGCCGGACGAGGTGATGCGGCGTGCCACGTCCGCCGGCATCAAGGGCGTGCCGACCGGTATCGACCACGGCACCATCACGCTGGTGATCGACGGGCACCCTTACGAAATCACCACGCTGCGCGAGGACACAGAGACCTTCGGCCGCAAGGCAAGGGTCGCGTTCGGCCGCGACTGGGTGAAGGATGCCGAGCGGCGCGACTTCACCATGAACGGCTTGTCGGTCGATGCTGATGGTGTCGTGTACGACTATGTCGGCGGCATCGCCGATGCGAAAGCCCGCCGCGTGCGCTTCATAGGCGATCCCGACCAGCGTATCGCCGAGGACTATTTGCGTATCCTGCGTTTCTTCCGCATCCACGCCGCTTTTGGTGCCGGCGAGCCCGACCGCGACGGCTATCTCGCCTGCATCCGCGGGCGCGCGGGCCTGGCTAGCCTCTCGGCCGAGCGGGTGCGCATGGAGATGCTGAAATTGCTGGTGGCCGGCGGTGCAGCCGCGGCGGTGCTGGCCATGGCCGAGGGCGGATTGCTGCAGGCGCTGATCGGCGGCGTCGCCTATACCGGTCCCTTTTCAACGATGATCGCGATCGAGCGCGAGCTCGGCCTCGCCGCAAGCGGCACGCGGCGCCTGGCCGCGCTGTCGGTCGCCGTCACCGAAGACGCCAAGCGCGTCGCCGCGCGCTTGCGGCTCTCCAACGCCGAAACCAAGGCGCTGGATTCGATGGGGCACCGCTGGTGGCGCTTGGCCACCAAGGACGAAGCCGATGCACGGCGGCTGCTCTACCGGCTCGGCGCCGAGCGCTATCACGATCGCGTGTTGCTGGGCTGGGCCAGGAACGGCGGCGGCGTCACCTCGTCGAGCTGGCGCGCGCTCGCCGAGCTGCCGCAGCGCTGGACCGCGCCGAAATTTCCGCTCAAGGCCGCCGACTTCATCGCACGCGGTCTGGCCGAAGGACCCGCGCTCGGACATGTGTTGACGCTCGCCGAGGACGCCTGGCTCGCGGCGGATTTTCCACTCGAGGAAGCCGCGCTCGCGTCCATCGCCGATCGAGCTGCGGCGCGGATCCGCCGCGACCAGAAAACGTGACCCGCGGTGCCGATGATCGCGGTCTCCGTATTCTTCGCCAGTGACAGCCGGATGGTCGCCAGGCTCAGCTAGGCAGACCGCCTTCCTGCACGCAGAACGCTGCGGTCTTCCTCCCGGGGCGCCCACGGGTCCCCTGAGGGATCGTCACCGAGGCTCTCTGCAAGGAAGTCGATGAAGAGGCGGAGCCGGCTCGGTACGAAACGCCGATGCGGGTACAGGACGTGCACGCCGAGGCTGCCCCAGTCGCAATCCTCCAGGATCGGGACCAGCAGGCCCGCCTCGATGTCCTTGCCGCAGACAAATGACGGAAGCCACGAGACGCCAAGCCCCGCCACCGCCGCCTTGCGCAGCGTATCGGCGCTGGTCGAGGCGAGCCGGGCGGTCATCCTGACCTTTCCGTGCATCTCACGCCGGCGCCAGGACCAATCGAGACGAGGTGCGGGCTGCGAGAAGGTCAGCGCGGGCAAGGCCGAGAGCATCTCGGGCGTGTCGGGAACGCCGTGTCGAGCCAGGAAGTCCGCGCTTGCCACGACGCGAAAGTGGGTTGTCGCGAGCTTGCGTCCGATCAGCGCGGTGTCGAGCGACGGCGCGACGCGGATCGCGATGTCGAAGCCTTCCTGCACGAGATCCACCGGGCGGTTCGTCAGGTCGGCGACGACGGCAATGCCGGGATGCCGCGACATGAAATCGACGAGCAGCGGCGCCAGGTGGTCCTGGCCGAGCTCGACCGGCGCCGTCACCCGGAGCGTCCCGCGCGACTCCCGGTTCTCCGCCCCCACGGTGCCCTCCGCCTCGTCGACGGCCTCGAGGATCGCGAGCACCTTCTCGAGATAGAGCTGCCCCTCCGGCGTCGGCCGGACCGACCGGGTGGTTCTGTCCAGAAGCCGGGCTCCGGTGCGCTCCTCGAGATGACCGACATGCTTGGCCACCATCGCGGCCGACATCGCGCAGGCGCGGGCCGCCGCGTTGAAGCCGCCGAGCTCAACCACCCGCACGAAAACACGCATGCTGCTCAGCGTATCCATGGCCCTATCCCACACTCCCAGTCAGCATCGATCCTACCAAACGGTGAATTCTCGCAAGCGCGACGGCGACGTAGACCGCTGCGCGAGCCCGATCGGGCCGTTGCGAACAAGAGGTACCACATGAGGACATTGCTGCAATTCGACTTCGCGTTTGATGGGCCGTGGGGTCAAGATCTTGAAATCGCCTGCCGTGATCTTGCGGACGACATCGCGGCCCAGCCCGGGCTCATCTGGAAGCTCTGGGGCGAGAACCGCAGCGCGGGCCGCTCGGGGGGCGTCTACTTGTTCGAGACGCCGGAAGCTGCCGCTGCTTATGTGGCCAAGCATCGGCCGCGTCTCGCCGACTTCGGCGTGATCGACCCGGCGATCTCGTCCTTCAGCCTCAATCTGCCGCTGTCTCGCACGACGCGCGCGCCGCTCTGAGAGGGCAAGCGATGTACACGACCATTGCCGAAGTCGAGATCGAGGATCTTGCGCGCTTTCTTTCCGTCTTCGCAACGGACGGCCGGAGCAAGCGGGAGGCGCATGGGAGCCTCGGGGCCGAGGTGCTGTTCGCATCGGATGGCTCGGACAGGGTCATCGTCCTGATCGACTGGCGGGACGAAGCGGCCTGCGACGCCTTTCGATCCGACGCCTCGGTGCCGGCGACGATGGCCAAAGGCGGCGCCAAGGGCCGCCCGCGGTTCACCCCCGTCATCAGGGCGGGCCGGTTCGCCGCATGATGCCGGACGCGGCGGCCGGTTCGGCCGCCGCGTGCCTCGGCGGTTGCCTTGCCGCGGATTCTCCACTAGACGAGGCCGTGCCCGCTTCCATCGCAGATCAGGCTGCGGCACGAATCAGCCGCGATCAGAAACATTGACCATCGTCTCAGGCTTCGCCGACATCTCGCTTCTGCAGCTCCTGCTGGTCGCGACGATGGCGTTGTTTGCTTCGATCATCGGTGGTCTCGCCGGCTACGGCACCGGCGCCCTGATGCCGCTGGTGCTGGTGCCGCTGGTCGGCGCCGAGCCCGTGGTGCCGATCATCGCGATCTCCGCGATGTTCACCAATCTCAGCCGCGCCATCGCTTACTTGCGCTACGCCGACCGCCGCCGCGCGCTGATCGTGCTCGCCTGCGCGGCACTGACGACGGCGCTCGGCGCCTACGGCTATACGCGCCTGACCAATGCGGGCGCGGCGCTCGTGATCGGCACCATGCTGATCCTGAGCGTGCCGCTGCGCCGCGTGCTGCGACGGCGCCAGGTCAGGATCGGCGACAGCGGCCTTGCCGCCGGCTCCGTCGGCTACGGCGTGCTGGTCGGCGGCACCTCGGGGTCCGGCGTGATCCTGCTGTCGCTCTTGATGGCCACGGGGCTCGAAGGCGCCGCCGTGATCGCGACCGATGCGATGATCTCGCTCGGCACCGGCCTCATCAAGATCTCGGTGTTCGGCCTCGCCGGCGCCGTGACGGCGCAGGTGCTCGCCTTCGCGCTTCTGATCGGCGGCATCGCAATCCCCGGCGCGTTTCTCGCAAAGGCCGTCGTCGAACGGATGCCGGTGCACATCCACGCCGCGATCCTCGACGTTGCGGTCATCACGGGCGGGCTGGTGATGATCTCGGCCGCGGCGAGACAGCTCGTCGCGTAGATGACGCCGGTACAATTGGCGTTCGCGCCCGGACCACCGTGCTCACGGACGTCGGCCCCGGGCACAAGCCGGAAGAGCACACGCCAACTCGTGCGCCGACTTCGTTTCGGCCATGGTCGCGCTCGCAGGGAGGCTCATCTCTTTTGAGAGCCCAAACGCCGCGGAGCCAGCCCGAGCCCATCCGATGACGGGAGCGATGGAGCCCCTGACTCCAATCAGTCAGGCCGTGTTCGCCTGGCGGCTGAACTGATGTGGCGCCCCCGCGAGTTGACCTTCATCAATAACCCCGCTCCGATTTGAGCATCATACGCGTTCCGAGGTGGTAATGCGGAGAACTTGCCATGTTCAAGTTTAAGCGCGTTCCATTTACCCCTGGTGATCTAACCAATCATCAATGGGGTACCGATGACGTTCTCGAGGGTGACCCAACTAAAACGATCTTGATCGGGGATGCTGGCGGCAGCATGTTCGATTTTTCGAGGGGCGGCAACGACACCTTTACGGGACCCTCGTTTGCGGGGGACACCCACGTCCACTACACTTTCTACGGTGACGCGGCCGGCGGCATGTTCGATTTTGCTCGTGGCGGCGACGATACCTTCACGTTCGCTTCCCCGAGCAACACCGCTTACGGCGACGCGGGCGACGATATGTCCGATTGCAGCAAGGGCGGCAACGACATTTTCAGCGGAGCTGGCCCCGCTACCAACACTTTCTATGGCGATGCGGGCGGCGACATGTCCGGCTATGCTCAGGGCGGCGACGATATCTTCACGGGCATCATCGACTTACCTGCTCCCTCATCCAACATTTTCTATGGCGATGCGGGCGGCAGCATGTCCGGCTATGCTCAGGGTGGCAACGACAGCTTCACCGGCGGCGTCCTCTCCTCCCACACTTTCTATGGCGATGCGGGCGCCAACATGACCGGCCATGCTTGGGGCGGCAACGACATTTTCAGCGGAGGCAACGACTCTATCAACACGTTCTACGGAGATGCCGGCGGCGACATGTTGGGCCGCGCTCGGGGCGGCGATGACACCTTCACGGGTGGCAACAGCTCCCTGACTGGCTCCACCACTTTCTACGGTGACGCGGGCGGCGACATGTCCGGCTATGCTCAGGGCGGCAACGACGCCTTCGCAGGCGGCGACAGCTCCGGCCCTGGCTCGACGAGCAACATTCTCTTCGGTGATGCGGAATCCATGTCCGGCTGCGCCGAAGGCGGCGACGATATCTTGTTCGCCGGAACCGCGGCCCCCGGCGGGACAGTCAGCAATGCGATGTGGGGTGACGGATTATTGCTGGGCGACGCTGATGGCGGCCGAGATCTGTTCGTGTTCAAAGACGATGGCCCGGCGACAGTCGGGACGGAGAACACCATCGAAGACTTCAGCCAAAGCCAACATGATCAGATCAAGTTCAGTAATGTGGCGGGCGTGCACTCATTCAACGATCTTGTCATCACCCAATCTGGAACTGACACCCTCGTTACCGAGGGAGCGGATCAAGTGACTCTGCACAATTTCGCAGGTTCGCTCACAGCAAACGACTTCCTGTTCGCCTGAAGACGAGATGCATTGCTTGCAAGGCAAGTTTTGGCCTGTGCACCCGACCGCGGGAACTGACGGGCTTATCCGCGGGGGATA
This sequence comes from Bradyrhizobium sp. USDA 327, assembly GCF_041262065.1. Classification (NCBI taxonomy): domain Bacteria; kingdom Pseudomonadati; phylum Pseudomonadota; class Alphaproteobacteria; order Hyphomicrobiales; family Nitrobacteraceae; genus Bradyrhizobium; species Bradyrhizobium sp. USDA 327. The sequence goes on from NZ_JBGCCW010000001.1 coordinate 956,059, forward strand.
AGTCAGGCCGCGCAGTCGGAACTGGGGCAAGACACTGACGGGGCGCCAGGACGGTCGTGGTGTGTCGCTTAGCCAGTGTTTCTGACCGCCTCAGCCAGAATGGCGTAAAGTTGCTGCCTGCTGAATTCCTTGGGCTGCTGCCTCCCCGCTGTACTCGACGACACCTTCTGTGTGACCGGACGGGGGCAGGGTGCCGACGACGGCCTCAGCTTCGGGGCCGGCCTTATCTTGGGCCGTGCTGTGGGCGACATGTGGCCGCGCTTCAGGCCAAGACGGGTCAGCATGCCGCAGACCGCGTTGCGACTGCACCCGAGACGGCGCGCAATCTGCGCCGCGCTCTGTCCTGCGAACCAGAGCCTCTTGAGAAGCGCTATGTCTTTTGCATCCCAGCTCATGAGAGATATTATAGCGCCGACTGCCGGACGCGGGCTAGTCTAGTCTTCGTCGGGCTCGCGCACGACCGCCGGTTCGTCAGCATCACCTTCCTCATCGGCGTCTTCGTCCTCCTCGTCCTCCTCGTCTTCATCGGGATCCCGGGGCGGCATCACGATGCCCATGAGCATGAGTGGTGTCCAGCCGTTCGCTGTGGTGGAGAATGCTTCGGAGGTGTGTTGCTTCATGTCATTGCTGCTCCTCGAAAAGCACGCGCCGTCGAATATTCCCGACGGGCGGCGCGCGTATGTTCGGGGCGCGATCGTTGCAAGCGCGAGGATGACATCAGGTCGATTACGCGAGCAACGGCCGCACCCGCCACGCAACCGGTGACGTTTTGAGCTACTTCAAACCCGAAGCCCCACTAGAGCATGATCCGGACAAGTGTGAAGCGGTTTTCCGAAAAGATCATGCTCAAACAGTAACCTGAAGCGCGATGCCGATTCATCCCAATCTCATCGTGCTTTAGGCTCTATGTCCACCAAGACCTCGCCGGTGGTGACTTCTGGAACCCCAAGATCGAGGTCGTGTAGACTCGCCTGAACAAACGCAAGTATCTTGGCGTTCGCTGCGCTGGCGCTTTCGCGGTCATCAAATATCATCACGGCGATACCGACACCGTCGCCCGCGTCCATCACATGGTAGGATCTGAATCCCTGCGATTGCTTCAGGATCTCACCGACGCCGCTCTTGGCGCGACGAGCAGCGTCCGCTACCGAACGAACCTTGGTGTACTTGCGAATGACCATGTACATGGGGCCACCACGCGCCACACGCCCCGTCGCATCAAAGCATATCGGTCCCAGTCGGACTAGGGCAACTTTCGGTACGGGCGACATCGTCCGGTTGGGCGCCGCGCAACGCGCCTCTTCCAATGAGCCATCCTCGCCCCGCAAGTGGGGGCGAGGTGCCGAGGCTCAGGAGCCCTCGAACTTGAACGATACGTTGAGCTTGGCGCGATAGGCCTCGATCTTCCCCTTGTCATCCAGTTGCATATCGAGCTTTACGACCTCTGCAACTCGAAGATCTCGGAGAGATTTTGCAGCTCGTTCGACCGCATTGGCGGCTGCCTTCTCCCATGAGTCCGTGCTGGTACCGACCAGTTCAATGACCTTGTAGACGCTATCGGGCATGTGGTTCTCCTATTGGGCAGGAGCAGGAAATCTAGCATCGGTATCTCGACGCTGATACCTCTCGGGATGACGCGGAAAAGGGTCCGATTGGCTGTCATTTTCCCGCATGCCCCACGGAAGAACCGGGCGGCCCTCCGTCGGGGATGCGTTCGTTGCAGCCCCCAACGGACGCCCGCATGGAATCGCCACCCGCCGGTTAGCTTCAGGCTATGGTGTCGTCATTGCCGCCAAGGTTCGACCCATGAAGCGACGCTACGTCGGTATCGGCAGCATTATTATCGCCGTGGTTCTGGTTTGTGCCGGGGCCCTGGTGGTTGGTCAATCCCACGTGCCGTCAGACGCCATAGCGTCATCCGTCATACGAACTCCGGAGCTTATGGAGCGGGCGTGGCGCCTGCCCGTGGCAGCCACATTCCAGAGAAAGGTTGACTGGCAGTCAAATGGCTCTCGCTGCGGACCTGCAGCTGTCGCGAATGCCTACCGGTCGCTTGGCGAGGCGGCTAGGACGGAGGGCAAGGTGCTGGCCGGTACATGGAGCTGCTGGACAGGCATATGCATCATGGGTCTCTCGCTCGATGAGCTGGCCGCAGTCGCCCAGACCAACACGAGCCGGAAGGTCACTGTCTTGCGCGATCTCAGCGAGAGCCAGTTTCTGGAGCATCTCCGTCGCTCCAACGATCCGGGCCGACGCTACATCGTGAATTTCGATCGCGCTCGAATTTTCGGTGCCGGTAGCGGACATCATTCGCCAATTGGAGGTTATTTCGAAGCCGAGGACCTCGTTTTCGTGCTCGATGTCAACTCCAACTTTCAGCCGTGGCTGGTCGAACGGAAGCGGCTGTTCGACGCCTTGAATACGTTCGATGGCGACAAGAAGCGGGGGCTGCTGTTTATCGAGTAATGTTCCACTGCATGTCGCCTGTTGGCCCCAATGCAAAGCATTGCCTGTTGCAGTGGGCGCAACGTCACTCGTTACGAGGCAACCCCCTATCGCAATCGACCATCGGCCAAGATTGGCCTCGCTAGTTGGCGAGGGGGGTGCTACACAGCTGGCATCACCGCACGCTGCGTGGCTGTTATCGGTGACTGAGAGCTTGCGCTCCCGCCTCCACCCGAAGAAGGCGGTCAGATGTCCAATCCGGTCAAGTTCGATATTCGTGAGTGGCTGGTGCCACCGCTATTGGTGCCGATCTTCCTCGTGTTGCTGATCGCGATCGTGGCCGTTCTATGAGCGGCAGGTCCGTTCAATGGGAGCCACTTTTAAGCAAAGACTTGAGCCAGGGCGTGAGCCGAGACAGGAGGCGCGAATGGCAAATACAGCAGTGATCAGGGATGCCTACGGCGTTCCGGCGATTTTCGTGGGTTCGAAAACAGGTCGGGACGATGCTCCCTTTGTTTTCGTCAGGGTCGGAGGCGAGGAGCGCAGGATGCGCTGGTCCGAATGGGATGCTCTGCCGGCCTGGACCGGCGAGCGTCCCATCTGGGCGAGCGGAACCAAATAGCGATGGAGTGTTCAGCATGAAGATGGCTCGACCAGGCACATGGATCGCGGCGCTTTTGCTGGCGTCGGCGCTGGGCACATCCACGCCCGCAGCTTTTGCCGCGGAGCCGAACTGCCGTGCGATCGAAAGCGCCAACGCGCGCCTCTCCTGTTACGATGCGGCTTTTCCTCCAAAAACAGGGCGGCCCGCCAAAACCAGCATCGATTTATCGTCCGGCTACACGGATCCGTTTCTTGCTGAAGATGCCCGAACCGCCGCGAAGCTGAAGAATATTTGCCGCGATTGCTGAGTGGCACCGACCGCGACGCGCTCCTGAACGTCGCGCTCCAATTCAGAGACCAGCTGAATGACGAATGAAGATGCGAAGGAGAGCCGCGCGCTCCGCCAACGAAAGCGTGCTGTTCATCTGGCCGGTGCGGCACTGGACGACAGGGCCGACAGTTTCGCGAGCTCGAAGGACCAATCGACGAGAAAGCAGCACCTGCTTGATGGGCCCACGGAATTTAGAGAGGTCCGGGTTGATCGTTCAAACGAGACTTCAAGCGACGAGGATTGATCCAATCGGCGGCAAAGCCAGGGCAGCCTGCAGATGGTTCCTGCGCGGACGCGAAACAAAGCGCTCGCTGTCCAGCAGATAAGGGAGCATTGTCTCGCTACCGCCGAGCGGCCCGCAGCATCTACCGGTGGTGTGAACGCGAGTCGCGCTCCCGCTCCACCCCGCAGCGGAGCATCAAACATGTCGGCTCGCCGATCCCCGGAACCATCATCGACATTCGAATACCGTCTGGCGCAAGAGGCACTCAACCTTCGTCAGCAGGCCAAAGGGATGCCCCTCGGGATCCGCCGCACAGAGCTTTTGCGAAAAGCCCGGCAGATCGATGCTGCCGGAGAGGTCAACAAGTGGCTGACCTCGCCGGGATTGCAGCCACCAGGTTGAGATTTGCAGCATGATCCGGAAAAGTATGCATCGGTTTTCCGAAAAGGATCATGCTCGAACGATAACCTGGAGCGCGATGTCGCTTCATCCTGATTGCATCGCGTTTTAGGCCGCGCCATAGCACGATGTGATGAACCTCGGCACGCAACGCGGCGACCAACTCTTGTCGGGATTTTACTCTCACCCTCCCGGGGCTGGAAGGACGCCGCCTGCGCTTTATTTCAAGCGGGCGGCGTTTTTGTGCGCGGTGGCAAGCAGAGCTGGCCCCGCAAATTCGGACAGTAGCTTGAGTGGATTTTCTGCCTGACAGCGGCGAGGATTCTTGCTGCGAATCAGGAGCGAAGATGACGAAGAAGAGCCGCCGGACGCATTCTCCGGCATTCAAGGCGAAGGTTGCTTTGGCTGCGGTCAAAGGAGACAAGACACTGGCGGAGCTGGCGCAACTGTTTGATGTTCATCCGAACCAGATCACGATCTGGAAAAACCAGCTCCTGGAAGGCGCCGCCGGCGTGTTTGGGCATGACAAGACATCGGCCGAGACGCCGGTCGATTTGAAGGCGTTGCATGCCAAGATCGGCGAGCTGGCGTTGGAAAACGATTTTTTGTCCGGCGCGCTCACCAAGGCGGGCCTGCTGAGCGCAAAGCGATGATCGACCGCGGTCATGATCTTTCTATCGTGCGCCAGGCGAAGGTCCTGAAGCTGGCTCGCAGCACGGTCTACTATGAACCTCGGCCAGTTTCGGCCGAGGACCTTGCCTTGATGCGTCGGCTCGATGAGCTGCATCTCGATTATCCCTTCGCGGGAGCGCGTATGCTGCGATCGTTGCTGCGGCGGGAGGGGGTATACGCCGGTCGCCGCCACATCGCGACGCTGATGAAGCGCATGGGGATCGAGGCGGTCTATCGTCGCCCGAACACGAGCAAGCCGGCTCCGGGTCACAAGATCTACCCGTACCTGTTGCGCGGATTGAAGATCGAGCGGCCCGACCATGCGTGGGCAATGGACATCACCTACATTCCGATGCGGCGTGGCTTCGTCTATCTCGCGGCGGTCGTCGATGTGTTCAGCCGACGGGTCCTGGCCCATCGCGTCTCGATCACAATGGAGGCGGCCTTCTGCGTCGAAGCGGTCCAGGAGGCGTTGGCGAAGCACGGCAGGCCCGCGATTTTCAACACGGACCAGGGCAGCCAGTTCACCAGCCTCGAGTTCACCGATGTGCTGCTGGACGCGAAGATCGCCATCAGCATGGATGGCAAGGGCGCCTGGCGCGACAACGTGTTTGTCGAGCGGCTCTGGCGCACGGTCAAATACGAAGAAGTTTATCTCCGCGCCTACGACAGCGTGTCCGAGGCGCGAGCGTCAATTGCCAAGTATCTGGCCTTCTACAATCAGGGACGCCCTCACTCGAGCCTTGACGGGCGCACGCCCGACGAGGCTTACTTCGGCACGCAAGCTATGGTGATGGCCGCATGACCGTCGCCGACGATTTTGTCGTCGCTCTGGTCGGGCTACGCCCTCCCGACGCAACGACAAAATCGTAAAGCCCCGCGTTCAGCATAACCCGGCAGGAATCCACTTAAATCCAGCGGGGCGCTGTCCAAACAACCGGGGCCAGCTCTAGCCGTCGGATGCGACGTCTGGAGGCCGAAAGCGGTTTTCATGCGGCTTTCGAGGAACGCCGCTGGGAGATCGGCTTTAAGCTCAATCACCTTTTCGGATTCCTGGGCTGCTATCGGTGACTGAGAGCTCGTTGCTCCCGCCTGCACGCCGCGGGATGCACATGTGCAACAAGTGCGACCAGATAGATAATGAGATTGAACAGTTCCGCCGATTGATATCGCCGGGAATGGACGCGCTTAGCCTGACGATGATCCGATGCGCCATCGAATTGCTGGAGGCTGACAAGGCGGTCGTTCATTGCCGCGGCATTGTGCACCAGCCAGCGCGCCCAAGTTCGTAACCGTCTTGGATCTCGCCGCTTGCCCGGTTGCGAAGTTGCTTGCCGAGGCTGCCTGATGATCGGGGCATTCCCGCAACTGCGCGGGCAAGAGCCACACGGCACCTTGTGGGCTTGGACTGGCCGAGGCCGACATATCCGGTCCGGCCGGCAAGCGGCGAATCCAATGTCCCGGCTTCCTGGCATCGGGTTGCGGTTCTGCCCCAATCGAGCAATAGAAGATTCTTGGAGGCCTGCCTCCGCTCTGGAATGGTATGATCGCGAGCAACCCCTATGCTGACGTCCATCCCGCACCCGCAGATCTTGTTTATTGATGGCCTGCCTGGTTCCGGCAAGAGCACGGCCGCAGCGGCACTGGGCGATTCAGTCTCCGACAGCAAGGTTTTCGTCGAGAGTGCTCCAGATCATCCCTTGCTCGTGGGCAGGCCCGACCGGATGGGAGCAGCCTTCGCAGACATTCACGAGACACACTCTGTAGGTTCGTTTGCCGCTGCGGCGCTCGGAAGGTTGGAAACATTCCTGGAGAGCGCTGGTCATGATGTGCTGTACGTCTTTGAGAGCCATCCCATCCAGAGCACGGCTCGGGTGCTTTTTCAGTTGGACGCGCCTCAAACGACGATACTTCGGTTTTGGTCGGATCTGCAGGAACGGCTGGCCGTCGCTCAACCTCGGCTGATCTACTTCCAGGAGCCGAATCCTCTGCATGCCCTCAAGGAGACCAATCGAAAGCGAGGGCCAATTTGGGAGAGCTACTTCGGTGAAGCATTCCAGCGATCACCATGGATGCAGGCACGCGCGCTTTCCGGCGCCGAAGGCGTGGATCAGATGGCCGTCGCGTATGCAGATTTGATGGATCAGTTGGTGGATCTGTGGCGGTTCCCTAAGCTGAAACTCCCCGCACGGCCGGAGAACTACGAAGCGCGGACGGATGTGCTGACCAAGTGGGTCGTGGCGCCAGCAAGCCGAGAGCAGCACTAGCGGCAGCCGCGCGGAGGTTCGATGTGCCTTCACGTCCGGACAAATGGCCCATCAGCGAAGTAGGGTACAGTTCACCTTTTTGATGCCGCTTCGATAAAGCGAACTACGAACGTCGGCTTTTGATCCCTGGCTGAACAACGAGGCGCCCATCGTCACGTCGGCTGCAAACCGGACGCGGGAGCGGTTTCACCTCAGCCGCCACTTGTGCCCCTCAGAGGACCTGCGACCATCTGCCCGCAGTGAGTGCGAGCACTCTCAAGACGTGATACTCTCGCGCCCGGCGTCCTCAACATCTGATGAGGATCGAATGAAGCGGCGGAAGTTCATAGCGGCTACTGCTGTGTTGCTCGTTTTGCCCCGGCGTCTGTGGGCGCAGAGGAAGCCTCGTCGCATCGGCTTTCTCGCTATAGGTGATGGGAGCGGGCAGGCCCTTAATCCGGCCGAGCGTGTATTCCTTGATGGGCTCCGACGCTACGGCTGGACGGGTGGAAACCTGATTATCGAATTCCGCTTCTCTCATCCAGCCGATCGATTGCCAGCTTCGGTCGCCGACCTGCTGGCTCTCAATCCCGATGTACTAGTCGCTGCGGGACCTCCAGCGGCCTTAGCCCTGAAGTCGGCAACCGCCACCATTCCGATCGTATTCGTGGCTGTGGCCGATCCCGTCCGCCTCGGCCTCGTGCAAAGTCTATCGCGACCGGGTGGCAACATAACGGGTATTACCACAAACGTACCTGAAGATTTCTTCGGAAAACGTGTCGAAATCCTTCGCGAGCTCGTGCCCGGCGCCTCGAAAATCGCGATCTTGATCAATCCAAAGAACCCAATGCTCTACCTGGTGGAAGAGACACGCAACACGGCGCGGAGGCTCGGCATAGAGCTGCTGACGGTTGAAGCGGCCACGGCCGAGGAACTTGACAGCGCCTTTGCTTCGGCTTCTGCCCAAAACGCCGATGCGATAATAGATTTCGGTGATCCGCTCACCTATGTCGAGGCGCCGCGAATAATCGCACTCGCGGCGAAACATCGTCTGCCCGCAAACTACTTGTTCCGAGTCTACGCCAATGGCGGATTGTCCGTCTACGGCGCGGATACAGCCGATCTATTCCGCCGTGCAGGCAGTTTCGTCGATAGGATACTCAAGGGTACCAAGCCTGCCGACCTACCGGTAGAGCAACCGACGAAATTCGAGCTGGTCATCAACATGAAGACCGCCAAGGCGCTCGGGCTCACCGTGCCGCCCTCGCTACTCGTCCGCGCTGATGAGGTGATCGAATAGAGGCGCCTTTCCTGCCGCTGTGCAGGAGTCCCGTCATGGCCCCTGGCTGCCCATCTGTTGCCACGCCCGGAAGACGGCTCGCGCCTTCCTGCGACATCCAGCGATGTCGTCCGCCGCACTGCTGTTGGCAGAGAAGCGGACATCGGGAGCGTCGCAGCGGGACGCTCCGTTCTAACGAGCATGCAGTGTCAGGCGCGCCTACTCCTCCTCGTCTTCGTCGTCTTCCTCATCTTCTTCCTCATCTTCTTCCACCTGCACGAGCACGGCCAGCGGCAGCGTCTCGCGGAACAGGTCGCCTTCCATGCCCATCCACAGGCACAGCACCTCGTCCGCCTTCACCTCCGCGACGGTCAGCGGCTGGCCGCCGGATTTCAGCATCACCACATCGCCGGCTTTCAATTCCATGGATTGTCCTTTCGGGTTGATCGGCCGTGAGGCTAACAGGCCGTCATGACATGCCGATCACGCCGGGTGCGCGTTCCGGGAGATTCGGCGGCCGCCTCGCGCTACGGTCTCAGCCCCGCTCTGCTCGTGATCGGCTGGCACTGGTTGCTGATGCGGCTCACGCAGAAGCCTGTCCATCACAAGCCCCGCGACGATGACATCATGCCCCTGTTTTGCCCGACGGATCAAAGCGAATTTCGCTAAATCCGTAAGTCATTGATTTTGCAGCAGCCCGCTACTGTGCATGGGGTTGTTTTCGCAGCTCTTGTTTTGCCTGGTTACGCCTGGTCAGGTAGCAGCTCGCCGAGCGAGCGGATGATGCGGTCGGGCTTGACCGTCGAGCCTTCGGGCAGGCCGTCGCCATGCACGTCCATCCAGATCGAGTAGATGCCGAGACGCTGCGGCGTCACGACCTCCCATTCCAGGTTGTCGCCGATCATCCAGGTCTCCTCGGCGGTGACGCCGAGCGCCTGCATGGCGTGCAGATAGGCGCGCTCCTCGGGCTTGCCGAAGCCGTGCTCGCCTTCGATCTGGATGTGGTGGAAGCGGTGCGCCAGCTCGAAGCGCTCGACCTTGGCGCGCTGCATGTCCGCGGCGCCGTTGGTGACCAGCGCGAGCTTGATGCCGAGCGCCTTGAACTGGTCGATCGCCTCATGCGCACCGGGAAACACGAACATCTCCTCCTCGCGATAGGCGGTGAAGCGGTCGGCGAGGCGAACGGCGAGATCGTCGGGCAGGGCGCGATGGCCGGCCGCCGCAAGCGCGGCAAAGCCGCCCTTGACCGTCAGGTGCCGCGCCTCGGCGAGCTTCATCCGCCACGCTGCTTCCGCGTTCGCCCAGAAGTCTCGCGCGAAAGCCAGCACCGCGGTTGCGACCTGGGCCGGCGGCAGCGGCGCAAGCTCCTCGGCAAACTCGTTCGCGATGGTGTTCCAGGCGATCTCCGGCCGGCCATAGGCCGACAGGATGGTGTCGTCCATGTCGATCAGCATGGCGCGCGGCAGCGGTCTCACGGCAAGCTTCATCGTCGTCATGGCCACTTCACCTCCGGAGGCAGCGACGACAGGATGGAGTCCACATTGCCGCCGGTCTTGAGTCCGAAGATGGTGCCCCGATCGTAGAGCAGGTTGAACTCGACATAGCGGCCGCGCCGGATCAGTTGCTCCTCGCGATCCTCCGCGGTCCAGCTCGTCGCGAAATTGCGCCGCACGATCTCAGGATAGATCTTCAGGAAGGCGCGGCCGACGTCCTGGGTGAAGGCGAGGTCGGCGTCCCAGTCGCCGCTGTCGTGCCAGTCGTAGAAGATGCCGCCGATGCCGCGCGCCTCTTTCCGGTGCGGCAGGTAGAAATACTCATCGCACCACTTCTTGTACCTGTCGTAGTCGGCGACGCCATTCGGCTGCACGCAGGCCTGTTTCATCGCGGCATGGAAGGCGATCGTGTCGGCATCCTCCTGCGTCCGCCTTCGCTCCAGCACCGGCGTGAGGTCGGCGCCGCCACCGAACCAGGCCTTGGTGGTGACGACGAAGCGGGTGTTCATGTGCACGGCGGGCACGTTCGGATTGCGCAGATGCGCGATCAGCGAGATGCCGGAGGCCCAGAACTTCGGGTCTTCCGCGGCACCCGGAATCTGTGCGCGAAACTCGGGCGCGAACTCGCCGTGCACGGTCGAGCAGTGCACCCCGACCTTCTCGAACAGGCGGCCATGCATCATCGACATCACCCCGCCACCGCCGGCCGCGCCGGTATGATCGGTGCGCTCCCAGGGCGTGCGCTTGAAGCGGCCGGCTTCGCCGGGATAGAGGCTTTGCGGTGCGTCATCCTCGAGCCGCTCGAAGCTTTCGCAGATGTCGTCGCGCAATCGCTCGAACCAGGCGCGGGCGCGGGCCTTGCGGTCGTCCATCGTTGAGGCGTCCATCTGCATTCCCGGTCGCGTCCTATCTGATGCCGAGCGATTTGTGCGTCTGCACGCTGAGCCGCCATTGCGGATGGCGCAGGCAGTAGTCGATCGCCTGTGCGGTGTTCCTGATGACCTCGGGCCCATCCATCGGCTGCAGCGAGAAGCGCTCGAAGGCCAGGTCCTCGAAAGTCTCGGGCGCAGCCAGCGCCTGGGGATAGACCAGCTTCAGCTCGTGCCCTCGGCGGAGGACCAGCTCGCTGCCGCCCTTGGGGCTGACGCAGATCCAGTCGAGCCCCGCCGGCGCAGGGATGGTGCCGTTGGTCTCGACGCCGATCTCGAAGCCGCGGGCGTGGAGCGCCTCGATCAGCTCGGCATCGACCTGGAGCAGCGGCTCGCCGCCGGTCAGCACCACGTAGCGATTGTCGCCTGAGGCGGTCCATTGCGCGGCAATGGTGTCCGCGAGTTCCGCGGCCGAAGCATAACGGCCGCCGAGGGTGCCATCGGTGCCGACGAAATCCGTGTCGCAGAACTTGCAGGTCGCGTCCGCGCGGTCGGCCTCGCGGCCGCTCCAGAGATTGCAGCCGGCAAAACGGCAGAACACGGACGCACGCCCGGCATGGGCGCCTTCGCCTTGCAGGGTCAGGAAGATTTCCTTGACCGCGTAACTCAATCGTCTCTCCTCAACCTGTCAGACTTGCGGGTTCCGGATCTGCCGCAGCGCCTCGCCTGCGGCCATGGCCGCGCTCATCGCCACGTTCAGCGACCGCAGCCCCGCCTCGATCGGGATCACCAGCCGCGCATCGGCGGCCTCGACCACCGCGTCGGTGACGCCGGCGCTCTCGCGTCCGAATAGCAGGATGTCCGACCTCTGGTAATGAAAATCGCGGTAGTCGGTCGCAGCCTTGGTGGTGAACAGCAGCAGCCGGTGGCCCTGTGCCGCGCGCCAGTCCTCGAATTTCGACCAGGAGTCGTGGCGGGTCAGCCTGACATGATCGAGGTAATCCATTCCCGCCCGGCGGAACAAGCGGTCGGAGACGGGGAAGCCGGCAGGCTCGATGATATGGGCGGCCATGCCCAGGCAGGCGCAAAGCCTGAGAATCGTGCCGGTGTTCTGAGCGATGTCAGGCTGAAAAAGCGCTATCTGCATGGGCTGTGTCGGGGGTCGATGCGGGCGGGAATGTCTCAATAAAACATCGCCCGCCCGGGAATTCGTGCATGGCACGCTCCCACGCCGTTAGCGGGCTTGCGCTCGCCCGGCAAGGGTGCCAATAGAACGATTCTGGACTGCTGTTTCACCCGTTTAGAGGTGAACAAGCGAAGTTCTGCCGCCGCGGGGGGCCGCGGGCGCCGGCAGCCTTTCCGGGGACCTCATGGGCGCCCCTCGGAGCGGTTCCACCGGTAGCATAAGAAGAAAGGGTTGGAATCGTGACGACAGCGTCTTCGGCGGACCATCCGACACGCCGTGATTTCTTATTCGTTGCTACCGGGGCCTTCGCAGCAGTAGGGGGCGCGGCCGCGCTCTGGCCTTTTATCTCCCAAATGAATCCGGACGCTTCGACGATCGCCGCCGGTGCGCCGATCGAGGTCGATCTCAGCCCGATCGCCGAGGGCCAGGACATCAAGGTGTTCTGGCGCGGCAAGCCGATCTACATCAGCCACCGCACCAAGAAGCAGATCGAAGAGGCGCGCGCCGTCAACGTGGCGAGCCTGCCCGATCCACAGACCGACGAGGCCCGCGTCAAGTCCGGCCACGAGCAGTGGCTGGTCGTGATCGGCATCTGCACCCATCTCGGCTGCATCCCGATCGCTCATGAAGGCAATTACGACGGGTTCTTCTGCCCCTGCCATGGTTCGCAGTACGATACGTCCGGCCGCATCCGCCAGGGGCCCGCGCCCACGAACCTGGTAGTGCCGCCGTACCAGTTCGTTTCCGACACCAAAATCCAGATCGGCTGAACCTCGGACTTTCGTCCGAAGCTTCGCGTCGTCTCGTCGTACTATTTCCTCAGGATCGCATCATGAGCGGACCATCCGACTACCAGCCGAGCAATCCGGCCCTGCAATGGATCGAGCGGCGTCTGCCGATCTTTGGTCTCATCCACTCCTCCTTCGTCGCCTATCCCACCCCGCGCAACCTGAACTACTGGTGGACCTTCGGCGCCATCCTCTCCTTCATGCTGGGGATACAGATCCTGACCGGCGTGATCCTGGCGATGCACTACACGCCGAATGCCGACCTTGCCTTCAAGTCGGTCGAGCTGATCGTCCGCGACGTGAACTACGGCTGGCTGCTGCGCAACATGCACGCGGTCGGGGCCTCGATGTTCTTCGTCGCCGTCTACGTCCATATGTTCCGCGGCCTTTACTACGGGTCGTACAAGGAGCCGCGCGAGGTGTTGTGGATTCTCGGCGTCATCATCTACCTCCTGATGATGGCGACCGGCTTCATGGGCTACGTGCTGCCCTGGGGCCAGATGAGCTTCTGGGGCGCCACCGTCATCACCAATCTGTTCTCCGCCGTTCCCTATGTCGGCGAGAGCATCGTGACGCTGCTGTGGGGCGGCTATTCGGTCGGCAATCCGACGCTGAACCGCTTCTTCTCGCTGCACTATCTGCTGCCCTTCGTGATCGCGGGCGTCGTCGTGCTCCACGTCTGGGCGCTGCACGTCGCCGGTCAGAACAATCCCGACGGCGTCGAGCCGAAGACGGAAAAGGACACGGTGCCGTTCACGCCGCATGCCACCATCAAGGACATGTTCGGCGTCGCCTGCTTCCTGCTGCTGTACGCCTGGTTCATCTTCTACATGCCGAACTATCTCGGCGACGCCGACAACTACATTCCGGCGAACCCGGGCGTGACGCCGCCGCACATCGTGCCGGAATGGTATTACCTGCCGTTCTACGCGATCCTGCGCTCGATCCCGGACAAGCTCGCGGGCGTCATCGCGATGTTCGGGGCGATCATCATCCTGTGCTTCCTGCCCTGGCTCGACAACGCCAAGACCAGGTCGTCGAAATACCGTCCGCTTGCGAAGCAGTTCTTCTGGATCTTCGTCGCGGTCTGCATCCTGCTCGGCTATCTCGGTGCGCAGCCGCCGGAAGGCATCTACGTCGTTGCCGGCCGGGTCCTGACGTTCTGCTACTTCGCCTACTTCCTGATCGTGCTGCCGCTGCTCGCGCGTATCGAGAAGCCGCGGCCGGTGCCGAACTCGATCTCGGATGCAGTCCTGGCCAAGACCGGGAGCAGATCGACGCCGATGGTCTCGACCGCGATCGTGCTGGCGCTCGCGGGTTCGTTGTTCGCGGGCTCGATCGACAGCGCGAAAGCGTCTGAAGGCAGCGACACGCCGCCGGGCAACAAATGGTCGTTCTCGGGCCCTTTCGGTACGTTTGACCGCGGGGCGCTGCAGCGCGGCCTGAAGGTGTACAAGGAGGTGTGCTCCAGTTGCCACGGCTTGTCTTACGTCGCCTTCCGCAACCTCGCCGAGTCCGGCGGACCCGGCTATTCGGTGGCGCAGGCGTCGGCGTTTGCGTCCGAGTACAAGGTCAAGGACGGTCCGAACGATGCGGGTGACATGTTCGAGCGTCCGGGCCGGCCGGCGGACTATTTCCCCTCGCCATTCCCGAACGAGCAGGCTGCGCGTGCGGCGAACGGTGGTGCGGCGCCGCCCGACCTGTCCCTGATCACCAAGGCGCGCTCTTACAAGCGCGGCTTCCCCTGGTTCATCTTCGACGTCTTCACCCAGTACCAGGAGCAGGGGCCTGACTACGTCACCGCGGTGCTCCAGGGGTATGAGGAGAAGGTGCCTGAGGGCGTCACCATCCCGGAGGGATCCTACTACAACAGGTACTTCCCGGGCCACGCCATCAAGATGCCGAAGCCGCTCAGCGACGGCCAGGTGACCTATGACGATGGCTCGCCGACCACGGTCGCCCAGTACGCCAAGGACGTCACCACGTTCCTGATGTGGACTGCCGAACCGCACATGGAAGCGCGCAAGCGTCTCGGCTTCCAGGTCTTCGTGTTCCTGATCATCTTCGCGGGCCTGATGTATTTCACCAAGAAGAAGGTCTGGGCCGACTCGCACTGAGCGGCGCAAGACGAATGAGAAAAGAAAGAGCCCCCGCGAGGGGGCTTTTTTATTGGCCCAACTCTCCGTCATTCCGGGTTCGGTGCTGCGCACCGCCCCGGAATGACGGGAGTGTGGATTGCGTCGCGCCCGTCTAGACGCCACAATAACCCTCAACCGCTCCCCCAAAAACGCGTCGGAGGACACCATGGGAACCACCATCACGTTCAAGCGCCCGGACGGCAAGGACGCCTCGGGCTATCTCGCCAATGCCGCACGCGGCAACGCGCCGGGCGTGGTCGTGATCCAGGAATGGTGGGGCCTGTCGGACCAGATCAAGGGCCTGTGCGACCGCTTTGCGCTGGCCGGCTTCGACGCGCTCGCGCCCGATCTCTACAAGGGCAAGGTGGTGCCCTATCACGACACGGACAGCGCCAACAAGGAGATGAGCTCGCTCGACTTCATGGACGCCACCACGCAGACCGTGCGCGGCGCCGCGCAATATCTGGCGCGCAACGGCGCCAAGGTCGGGCTGACCGGCTTCTGCCTTGGCGGCGCCGTGACCATCATCGGCGCGACCAAGATCCCGGAGCTCGCGGCCGGCGTCGTGTTCTACGGCATCCCGCCCGAGCAGGCGGCCAAGCCCGCCGACGTCAAGATCCCGCTCCAGGCCCATTTCGCCAACAAGGACGATTGGTGCACGCCGGAGCTGGTGAATGGCTTCGAGAAGGCCATGAAGGCCGCCGGCAAGTCGCTGGAGCTGTTCCGCTATGACGCCGAGCACGCCTTCGTCAACGAGCAGCGCCAGGCCGTGCACGACCGCGAAGCCGCCGAGCTCGCCTGGGGCAGGGCGACGGAGTTCTTCCGCAAGCACCTGGGGTGATGAGGAAGAAGGCAGCCGGCATGCCGACCTCGTCTTTCTCGCACCGCCTCGTCGGCCGGATCGTGCGAACGATCGTGGCCGCCGTCGGCGTGCTCCTGGGGGCGGCGACTCACGCAACGGCGCAGCAGGCCTTCGTGACGCTGCACGGCGATCCCAAGAAGGAGGCCTGGTGGCTCATTGCGGATTTCCATCCGTTCACGACCGAGGTTCGCGGCATTCCCGCGAACCAGATCCGCAAGAACTGGTGCAAGGCGACCGAATTCCGCAAGGACCTCATTCCCAGGGACTTGCTATTCGAGGACGGCACGGATGCGATGGAGGAGAGTAAACTGTCCTTCGCGATCGAAGGCCAGTTCGACGGGACGGCCACCAGACAGGTCGCGTTGGTCGGCGTCTTCCAGGAATGCGCAGGTCCGAAGGGCAGGTTCATCCTGATCCTGGACCAGCCGACCGTTGGGACGCCGAATATCCGCTTTGTGAGCGCGGTGCACGAGGACCGTCAGTTCGGTGTCTTGCAGAAGGGAAAGGACAGCAGCATCGTCGTCTTGACATGCATGCAGTGCGACGACTTTTCGATCCTGAAATGGGATCGGAGGAAGCGCAAGTTCGGCCGTCAGCCTGACCCCGGCGTGCAATAGTCGGCAACTCGGCTCCCAACAAGCGGCTCTTGACGCCGCCCGCGGGCCATGGTGAGTATCCGCCCCATGAGCACCGCCGTCCGCCCAGCCCGTCTTTGGTGGCGCACCTCCTGAGAGGTGGCCGGTGCGATTTCTTTTCTTAAAATCGTCTGAGGTCGCCAGCACAGCGCGGCGGCCTGATCGTTTGTCCTGTGTGGCGTTCCCTCGGCAAGTCTCGTAAGAGGACCCCATGAACAGGACAGTCTTCGCCCTCCCGGCCAGAAGCGACTACATGACCCGCGCGGGTCTTGCGATCACGCGCGTGGCGGAGCAGTTTACCGGCGGCGCCAACAGGCTCGACGACCTCGTCAGTCTGCTCGACCGCCGCCGCGGCGTGGTGCTGTCCTCGGGCACGACCGTGCCTGGGCGCTATGAGAGCTTCGACCTCGGCTTCTCCGATCCGCCGCTCAAGCTCGAGACTGTGGGCGTCAACTTCAAGCTGGAAGCGCTGAACGAACGCGGGCAGGTCCTGATCGCCTTTCTCGGCGACGTCCTGCGCGAGCCCTGCGTCGTGATCTCCGAGCGCACCGCTTCGCGTCTTGCCGGCCACATCATCCGCGGCGATGCGCCGGTCGAGGAGGACCAGCGCACGCGGCGCGCCAGCGTGATGTCGCTGGTGCGTGACCTCGTCGCCGCCTTCTCGGCCAATGACGACGGGCTGCTCGGCCTGTTCGGCGCCTTCGCCTACGATCTCGTCTTCCAGATCGAGGACCTCGTGCAGAAGCGCCCGCGTGAGGCCGACCAGCGCGACATCGTGCTCTATGTGCCCGATCGCCTGCTGGCCTATGACCGCGCCACCGGGCGCGGCGTGGTGCTCTCCTACGACTTCGCGTGGAAGGGCAAATCCACCGAGGGCCTGGCGCGCGAGACCGCCGACAGCCCGTACTTGAAGACGCCGCGCCAGGGCTTCGCCGATCACGCGCCTGGCGAATATCAGGCCACCGTCGAGACCGCGCGCGCGGCCTTCGCGCGGGGCGATCTGTTCGAAGCCGTGCCGGGGCAGCTCTTCGCCGAGCCCTGCGACCGCTCGCCCGCAGAAGTGTTCCAGCGGCTCTGCGTCATCAACCCGTCGCCCTATGGCGCGCTGATGAATCTCGGCGAGGGCGAGTTTCTCGTCTCGGCTTCGCCGGAAATGTTCGTGCGCTCGGATGGTCGCCGGGTCGAGACCTGCCCGATCTCGGGCACGATCGCGCGCGGCGCCGACGCGATCGGCGATGCCGAGCAGATCCGCCAGCTGCTGAACTCGGAAAAGGACGAGTTCGAGCTCAACATGTGCACCGACGTCGACCGCAACGACAAGGCACGTGTCTGCGTGCCCGGTACCATCAAGGTCTTGGCGCGCCGCCAGATCGAGACCTACTCGAAGCTGTTCCACACCGTCGATCACGTCGAGGGCATGCTGCGCCCCGGCTTCGACGCGCTCGACGCCTTCCTCACCCATGCTTGGGCGGTGACCGTCACAGGCGCGCCAAAGCTCTGGGCGATGCAGTTCGTCGAGGATCACGAGCGCTCGCCGCGGCGCTGGTATGCGGGGGCGATCGGCGCGGTCAATTTCGACGGCAGCATCAACACCGGCCTCACCATCCGCACCATCCGCATGAAAGATGGGCTTGCCGAGGTGCGCGTCGGCGCGACCTGCTTGTTCGATTCCGATCCTGCCGCGGAAGACCGCGAATGCCAGGTCAAGGCTGCCGCGCTGTTCCAGGCGCTGCGCGGCGATCCGCCGAAGCCGCTGTCGACCTTTGCACCCGATGCCACCGGCTCGGGCAAGCAGGTGCTGCTGATCGACCACGACGACAGCTTCGTGCACATGCTCGCCGACTATTTCCGCCAGGTCGGCGCCAGCGTCACCGTGGTCCGCTATGTGCATGCGCTCGACATGCTCAAGCAGAAGAGGTGGGATTTGCTGGTGCTGTCGCCCGGCCCGGGCAGGCCCGAAGATTTCGGGATCAGGAAGACCATCGATGCGGCGCTGGAGAACAAGCTGCCGGTATTCGGCGTCTGCCTCGGCGTGCAGGCGATCGGTGAATATTTCGGCGGCGAGCTCGGCCAGCTCACCCATCCAGCCCACGGCCGCCCCTCGCGGGTGCAGGTTCGCGGCGGCCGCCTGATGCGCAATCTCCCGAACGAGATCGTCATCGGCCGCTATCATTCGCTCTTCGTCGAGCGCGACAGCATGCCGGAGGTGCTGAGCGTCACCGCCAGCACGGAGGACGGCGTCGCCATGGCGCTCGAGCACAAGACCCTGCCGGTGGCCGGCGTGCAATTCCACCCGGAATCGCTGATGTCGCTCGGCGGCGAGGTGGGGCTGAAGATTGTTGAGAATGCGTTCCGGCTGGATGCTGGGGCGAGTTGAGTGCAGAATATTTCCCCTCGTCATTCCGGGATGGTGCGCCAGCACCAGACCCGGAATCTCGAGATTCCGGGTTCGATGCTGACGCATCGCCCCGGAATGACAACTGAGATGAGACCCGAATGACTTTTGACCACGACATCAAGGCGAGCGTCCGCACCATTCCCGACTATCCCAAGCCGGGCATCATGTTCCGCGACATCACGACCCTGCTCGCGGACGCGCGGGCGTTCCGCCGCGCGGTGGACGAGCTCGTCAACCCCTGGGCCGGCAACAAGATCGACAAGGTTGCCGGTATGGAGGCGCGCGGCTTCATCATCGGCGGCGCGGTGGCGCACCAGCTCTCGGCCGGCTTCGTGCCGATCCGCAAGAAGGGCAAGCTGCCGCACACCACCGTGCGCATCGCCTATTCGCTGGAGTACGGCATCGACGAGATGGAGATGCATGTCGACGCGATCCAGCCTGGCGAGCGCGTCATCCTGGTTGACGACCTCATCGCCACTGGCGGCACCGCCGAGGGCGCGGTGAAGCTGCTCCGTCAGATCGGGGCCAACGTCGTCGCCGCCTGCTTCATCATCGACCTGCCCGAGCTCGGCGGCGCCGCCAAGCTGCGCGCCATGGACGTGCCGGTGCGCACGCTGATGACGTTCGAGGGACACTGAGAGGCTGCCGCGATCCTTAGATCGCCTCGGCGTTCAGCTCGGCCCGCCAATGCAGCAGGCGCTCCTTCAGGAGCGCGTTCCTGACATAGGCGGTCTCCTCGTCGTCCAAACGCTCGCATTCGCCAAAGGTCAGGCCGGCCTTGCCATGCGCATTCCAGGCAGCCTGGAGGTTGTGGCAGATGTGGCTGCCCTGGCGCAGCGAGAACCAGATGCGGTTCTGAATCGTCTCCAGGTTCGACGCCTGGCCGACCCAGGCCTGCCCCGACGCCGCGCAGCGCACGGCGTAGATGCCCGCAATGGTCTTGCGCTCCTTGTAGGCGGCGATTGCTGCTTTCCGGTCGATGCTCACGGGTAACAAGCCCTGCTAAGGGGATATCGATGCCCGCCTCAATAAGCCGGCTCCAGCTCGCCGTCAATATTATCCGGGTAAAATAATTGTACCTCGGTGTGGCGGAGTGGGGCGGCCTCGCTTCCCCCGTCATTCCGGGCGCGCATCAGCGCGAACCCGGACTCCATTGCGCGGGTCGCCTCTGCGGCTCGATGAATTCTCAGGTGCGCAAGTGGGTACCATAGCTCGCGACTTCGTCGCGCCCCGGAATGACATCTCTCAGGATCGCTGCAGGATCAGGCTGAGCTCGAGCTCGCGGAACGCGATGTAATTTCGCCGGGTCCACTGATGCAGCTCGGTGGAGTGGTCCTTCTCCTGGCGCAGATAGCCGGTGAAGGAGAAGCTCAGCCGGTCGATATAGGTCTTGAGGAAGCCGGGTAGCGCGGGCAGGCGGAACAGTCGGCCGCCTGCCATCGCGGACGGCAGCTCGCCGCGCATGACATATTCGTTGTCCACCGTGATCAGGTTCATGCGCGGGATCTGCCCGCGCAGCATCTCATGGGCGCGGGCCGAGGCGCGGTCGGTGTCGGCGACGAACAGGATCTGCAGGGCGACATGGCGGCGCGCCGCCTCCTTCAAGAGGCCGATCTCGTCGGTCATCTTGAAGAACTCGTCGAAGGCGTGGAAGCCGAGGTCGATCACCTTGGCAACGCCGTCATCGAGGATGACGCGGTCCATCAGCTGCATCTTGCCGTAGGTGTCGATCACGTCCGCGGTTTCCGTGACCTTCGGCAGATAGTCGAGCAGAGACGGCTCCTTCAGGTTGACGTCGAAGGCTGCGACGTTGCCGTTCTTGAGCAGCAGGAATTCGCTCAGTAGCCGCGCCAGCAGGGTCTTGCCGACCTGCGGGCGGGGCGAACAGATGATGTAGACGGGTGTCGCGGGCATCGACAGCTATATCAGGCCAACTCACCACCCAATCCAGCCGTATCCGCCCGGGCTCCGCAACTATTTTTCGCTGTTGCGGGTCGCGGGCTTCGAACCGACGATGTCGGTCAGCCGGATGCGGTCGAACTCGCTCCAGACATTGGCCAGCCAGTGCCGGACATAGCCGCGCAGCACGAAGGAGTAGTTGGCGGCCTCGTCGTTGATGCCCTTGTTGGCGACGAATTTCAGGAACGGGACGGAGGAGACCTCGACCTGCTCATAGGCCATTTCGTTGAGCTTGGGGATGGTCAGCTCGGTCGCGTCCTTGATGCGGTGGAAATAGGAATTGTAGGTCGCCTGGTCCCACTGGAAGAACTGGGTGTCGTTGATGAAGTTCTTCACCAGGAAATATTTCGCGCCGCCCATGAAGCCCGCGGTCTCGGCGATCTCCTCCAGCGAGGCGATCGAGGGGCCCAGGATGTGGAACACGGCAAAGGTGATCTGCCCGGCCTTGGCGGCATCGAGGAAGCCGATGTCGCGCAGCGAAGCCAGGGCCGGCGAGAGCAGGCCGGCGCGGACGTCGATGACGGTCACCGACGGGCTCACCGCATTGAGCGTGTCGAAGATCTTCATCTGGTCCGCCGTCGTCGTCATGTCGACGATCTCGGTGATATCGGGGTGGAAGCGCTTCAGGGTTCCGCGCGGGGACTCCGTGTCGAACGCGCGGGTCGGCACGTTGTTGGCTGAGAAATAATCGAGCAAGGTCCGCGACACCGTGGTCTTGCCGACCCCGCCCTTGTCCGCGCCCACCACAACCACTGCCGGCTTTGCCATTGCTGTCCCCTAACGCGCGCCCCCGATCGCGAGGTCGCAATCGGCCAGGCCCCAAATCGATGTCCCAAAGATGGTCCCAAGTCTGCTGTTGGGCGCGAACATGGCAGAAACAAGGGAGAATTCAATTCCTTGGACCGCAGTTGCGGCAATTCCCTTGGTTTTTCCCGATCACCGGGAAAACCGCCGCGTGTAGCGGTAAATCACGCGCTCAATGGCGGCCCCAAGGTCCCATCGCATTGCCCGCCGGAGTTCCTGAAGGGCCTGGGGCCGGCACGGGCGGCGATCCAGCCGGGTTGCCTGCGTCGTTCCACGGCCCGTGCGGCAGCGGCGGCTGCGCATCCTGCGGGTTGGCCTGTGCCTCGGGTTGTTCCGTCTCGGGTTGATCCGTCTCTTCAGCGGGGTCTGGCAGCGGACCGGGGTCGTGGCCGCCGGCGAACTTGACCAGCGCATCGACCCGGGACTGCACCGAGGGATGGGTCGCGAACAAATCGGCAAAGCCCTCGCGCGGATTGTCGACGCAGAGCTCCATCACCGCCGAGGTCGCGCCAGGCAGCTCGCCGCGGCCCTCGATCTTGCGCAACGCCGAGATCATCGCGTCAGGATCTTTCGTCAGCTCGACGGAGCCAGCGTCGGCGAGAAATTCGCGCGACCGCGACAATGCGAGCTTCACCACCTGGGACAACAGCCAGGCCACCACGATCAGCACGACCGCGATGATGATCACGATCACCGCCCCTCCGCCGGAGTTCTTGCTGTCGCTCGATGACGAGGACGACCGGGACGAGGAGGAGCCCGAGGACCACGAGCCACCGGAGCCGGAGCTCCAGTTGAAGTTCGTGAACAGGCGGAAGAACAATTCGCCGAAGAAGCCGACCACGCCGGCGATGATGACGGCGACGACCATGAGCTGCACGTCGCCGTTCTTGATATGGGTCAGCTCGTGGCCCAGCACCGCCTCGATCTCCTTGTCGTTCAGCGCGGCGAGGAGGCCGGTGGTGACGGTGATGGAATATTGCCGCGGATTGAGGCCGGTCGCGAACGCGTTCAGCGCCGGGCTCTCCATGATCTTCAGCTTCGGCATGGTGATGCCGCGCGAGATGCAGAGGTTTTCCAGCAGATTGTAGAGCCGCGGCTCCTCCTGCCGGGTCACGTCGTGGCCGCCGGTCACGGCGTCGATCATCGACTGGTGGAAGAAATAGGCGATCATGACCCAGAGCGCCGCCGCGATCGTCGCGAACGGTGCGGCTTTGAGCAGGTCGGTGAAGGCGCGGCTCAGATAGTAGGCGACCGTGCCATTGCCGTCGATGACGACCTCGGCGACCAGTGCGCCGGCATAGACCAGCACGTAGACCAGCATGAACAGGCCGGCGAGCAGCAGCATCGAACGAAACTTGTTCGAGGCAATGTGCGTGTAGAGACCATACGCGGCCATGGCGCGTCTTTGTCAAAGTCCGTCGTTCCGGGGCGCGCCGAAGGCGTGAACCCGGAACCTGGAGATTCTCTGGTGCGCAATTGCGCACCATAGTTCGATGCTACGCATCGCCCCGGAACGACGGAGGAAAACGATCGGCATGCGAGGCAATCAGAACTTCACCTGCGGCACCGTCTCGACCTCGGTACGGCTGGCGCCGAGATCGAAGAAGTCCTTCCTGGTGAAGCCGAACATGCCGGCGAACAGCGCAGCGGGCATCTGCTGGATTCCGGTATTGTACTCCTGCACCGCGTTGTTGAAGAAGCGGCGGCTCGCCGCGATCTTGTTCTCGAGGTCGGAGAGCTCGCTGGCGAGCTGCTGGAAGTTGGCGTTGGCCTTGAGGTCGGGATAGGCCTCCGACAGCGCGATCAGCCGGCCGAGCGCGCCGGACAGCTGGTTCTCGGCTGCGGACACCTGCGCAGGTCCCTGCGCCGACATCGCCGAGTTGCGCGCCTTGATGACGTCGTCGAGCGTGCCGCGCTCGTGCGACGCATAGCCTTTTACGGTCTCGACCAGGTTCGGGACCAGGTCGTGGCGCTGCTTGAGCTGCACATCGATATCGGCGAAGGCCTGGCCGACGCGCTGGCTCAGCGCCACCAGGCGGTTATAGGCGCTGAAGGCGAACAGCACGAGGACGACGATGACGCCGAGAACGATCCAGCCGGTCGACATGGAGAACTCCTGAAGAGGGAAGAAGACGGGCGCTAGGGTAGACCAAATTGGCGCAGGATGAGAGCCCGACGCAGAGGGAAGGTAGGACTTGGTCTGACCGGGAGCCATCCGAGTTCAAGGCGAAAGCCCTCAAACGAGGTTAACTTTCGGCAAGGACGGCATCGCCCCAGCGCCAGCGCCGGGCACGTGCATAGGCCGTCTTGTCGCGGCGGGGCACCTTCGCGAGTTCAACGCCGCCCTGGCTGCAGAGCCTTGCCGTGATCTCGGCCTTGCCGACATCCGGCGGGGCCAGCACGCGCGCCGCGCGCGTTGCGGGTGGTGTGCGGGTCAAGCCGACGTAGATGAAGCGCTCGTCCTCGAACGGCACCTCGGCACCCTTGATCTGGCGGTGTGCCTGGGAGCGCGGCAGACGCTGGCTGAAATGGCACCAGTCGGGCGCGCTGAGCGGGCACGGCCTTTCGTGCGGACAGGGTGCGGCGACGAAAGCGCCGGCCGCAATCAATTGCTGGCGCAGTGCGAGAATGCGGGCGTAGCCGGCGGGCGTGCCGGGCTCGATCACGACCAGCGCGTGGCGCGCCTTCGCCCACATCGCCTCGGTGAGCGCGCGCTGATCGGCCTCGTTGAGCTCGCCGATGACGTAGCTGGCAACGACGAGATCGGCTTGTGACACCTCGGCGAGGTTACCGCTGGCATCCCCCGGCAGATAGCGACACTCCGCGAGGCGCGAGCTGCCGCGTGCCAGATCGAGCGCGAGCCGGCTCAGGCTGGCGTTGGCGTCGAGCAGGGTAACGTCTTGCAGCGACGGAAAGGCTTCGGCGGCGGCCCAGCTCGCGGTGCCCGGGCCTGCGCCGACGTCGAGCAGCGTTTCGGGGGCGAGATCGGGTGCGATCTCGGTCAGCGCATTCAGGCTGGCTGCGACGGCAGCGTAGGTCGCCGGCATGCGCGCCAGCGCATAGGCGAGCGCATCGGCTTCCGACTTGATCGTGCCGGAGCCGCCGCCGGCGCGATAGGTGGTCGAGATTTTCTGTGATCGCTGTGCGGCGTCGGTGCGCGAAAAGCCTTGCAGCTTGGCATCGAGGGCCGCTTTCAGTTCGGCCGGGAGGGTGGGTGAGATCATGTTGGCCCACCATCATTCCGGGACGCGACGAAGTCGCGAACTCGGAAGCTCGAGATTGCAGCGCGAGATTCCGGGTTCTCGCTGCGCGAGCCCCGGAATGACGCTGGAGATATCACGCCACGTTCTGGTCGAGGATCTCCACCGCCTCTTGCAGGCTGACCGACACGAGCTGCGACACGCCGCGCTCGGCCATGGTGACACCGAAAAGGCGGTTCATCCGCGCCATGGTGATCGGGTTGTGCGTGATGATGATGAAGCGCGTGTCGGTCGAGCTCGTCATTTCGTGGAGCAGGTTGCAGTAGCGCTCGACGTTGTGGTCGTCGAGCGGCGCGTCGACTTCGTCCAGCACGCAGATCGGCGAGGGGTTGGTGAGGAACACCGCGAAGATCAGTGCCATCGCGGTCAGCGCCTGCTCTCCGCCCGAAAGCAGCGACAGCGTCTGCGGCTTCTTGCCCGGCGGCTTGGCGATGATTTCGAGACCGGCTTCCAGCGGGTCGTCGCTCTCGATCAGGTGCAGCGCGGCCTCGCCGCCGCCGAACAGCTCGACGAACAGGCGCTTGAAGTGGTTGTTGACGACCTCGAACGAGGTCAGGAGCCGCTCGCGCGCCTCCTTGTTGAGGCTCTGGATGCCCTGGCGCAGCCGCTTGATGGCTTCGACCAGGTCGTCACGCTCGGTGACGAGGCCGGTGTGCTGGGTCTCGACCTCGCGCAGCTCTTCCTCGGCGCGCAGGTTGACTGCGCCGAGGCGCTCGCGGTCGCGGCGCATCTTTTCGAGGTCTTCCTCGATGTCGTGCAGCGGCGGCAGCTCGGCGCCTGGCTCGATCTCGGCAAGGCCGGCGACGGCCTGCGGCTCGACCTCGAGCATGTCGCGGATCTCGCGCTCGACATCCTCCAGCCGACGCCGGGCGCCTTCCATGCGCTCCTCGGCGCGGGCAGTGGCCTCGCGGGCGCTCGACAGTGCCTCGAGCGTTAGCTTGGCGACGCGATCGGTCTCCGCCATCGCGCTTTCCGCGGTGGCGAGCGCGTCGGCGGCCATGCGGCGGTCGTTCTCGGCGTACTCGATCTCGGTGATCAGCGCGCTGCGCTTTTCCGCGAACACGGCCGGCGCGTTTTCGAGCTCGCTGCGCTCGATCGTGAGTTCGGCGATACGGGCCTGGATGGTGTCGATGTGGGAGGCCGCGCTCTCCTTGCGATTCTGCCACTCGGTTCGCTCGGCGAGGATCGCCTGCACGCGACGGTCGGCGAGCTCGGCCTCGCGTGCCAGCGCCTGCGCCTCGGCGCGGACCTGGGCGGCCATGCGGCGATGGCCTTCGATGTCGCTGCGGACGGCAGCGAGCCGGGTCTCGGTGTCCTCGCTCGACGGCAGCTCGCTGATGCCGGCTTCGGCGTATTCGTAGGCGGCCTCGGCTTCAGCGCGGTCGGCGGCGAGACGGCTGTGCGCTTCCGACAGCGTGGCCTTGCGCGCGGCGTGGCGGCTGATCTCGCGCTCGGCGGTGGCATGGCGCTCGCGCGCGACGTTGAGCTCGCGCTGCGCGGCGCGCCAGGCTTCGCGCGACGCGCCTTCCGTGCTGGCCGCCATCTGCAGCTCGGACTCGGCGTTCTCCAGCGCCTGCCGCTTGATCTGCGCGTCGATGCGGGCCTGCTCCAGCTCGTTCTCGATATCGACGAGGCGGGCACGCTCGGCAAGGCGGCGTGCGGCACCGGTCGGGGCGTGAGCCGCGGCGACAAAGCCGTCCCAGCGCCAGACGTCGCCCTCGGGCGAGACCAGCCGCTGGCCGGTCTTGAGCTGCGAGACCAGCTCCGCGCCGCGCTCGCGCGGCACCACGCCGATCTGCGCCAGGCGGCGCGCCAGCTCGGCCGGCGCCTGCACGTGATTGGCGAGCGGCACGACGCCTTCGGGCAGTGCCGGATCGCCTTCGGTGTGTCCGACATTGGTCCAGCGCATCGGCGCCGACGGGTCGATCGGCGCATCGAGATCGTCGCCGAGCGCGGCGCCGATCGCCTTTTCAAAGCCCTTGTCGACGTTGATGCCGTCGATGATCGGCGGCCACAGATTCTTGGTCTCGCCATTGACGATCTTGGAGATCGTGCGCGCCTCGGTCTCGAGCCGCTGCACGCGCTTGTCGGCCTCGACCAGCGGCGAGCGGGAGGATTCCAGCGTCTGGCGCGCGGCCACGTGCGCGGCCTCGCTCGCCTGGGCCGCGGCTTCCGACGCGGCCAGCGTCTGCTCCGCGGTCTCGACCACAGCGGTCAGCTCGTCGAGATCGCCGAAGCCGCCGGTCTCCTGCGCAAGCTTCTGCTCTTCGGCCGCCACATTCGCGATTTCCTGGTCGAGCCGGGCGAGCTTGTCGCGGTGAGTTCGGACGTTGGCCTCGAGCTGGTTGCGCTTGGCGGTGAGGTCGGCGAGCGCGGTGGTTAGCTCGGCGAACTTCTGCTCGGTTTCGGTCAGCACCGCCTCGGCTTCGGCGACGCGTTCGTCGACGCCGGAGCGCTTCTCGACGCGCGACTTGATCTCTTCCTTCAGCTCGGCGTCTTCTGCGTCGAGCCGCTGGAGGGCGACGTCGGCGTCCATGGTCTGCTGTTGGGCGCGGGAGATGTCGCCTTCGAATTGCGCGAGGCGCCGCTCGAGCTCGGCGACGCGCTCCTTGGCGCGCTCTTCCTCGCGGTCGAGCAGCTCGCGGGCATTGGTCAGGCGCTGCAGCCCGGCTGCGGCGCGCGCCTCGGCATCGCGCAGCGCCGGCATTTCCGCGGCGCGGATCGCCTGGATACGGGCGGCTTCGGCCTGGTGCTGGGTGCGCTCGGCCATCTCGCGCACCGCGAGATCGTGGGTCTGCCCGGACTCATTGACGTCGGCATGCGCGCCGATCCAGCGCAGATGGTACAGCGTGGCTTCGGCCTTGCGGACCTTGGCTGCGACCTCGCGATAGCGCACTGCCTGGCGGGCCTGCTTCTTGAGGCCTTCCATCTGGCCCGCGAGCTGGCCGATCACGTCCTCGACGCGGGTGAGGTTGGTTTCGGCCGCCTTCAGCCGCAGCTCGGCCTCGTGACGGCGGGCGTGCAGGCCGGCAACGCCGGCGGCGTCTTCCAGCACGCGGCGGCGCTGTTCCGGCTTGGCCTGGATGATCTCGCCGATCTTGCCCTGGTGGACGAGAGCCGGCGAGCGCGCACCAGTGGCGGCGTCCGCGAACAGGATCTGTACGTCGCGGGCGCGCACGTCGCGGCCGTTGATGCGATAGACCGAGCCAGCCTCGCGCTCGATGCGGCGGGAGACTTCCAGAAGCTGGCTGTCGTTCATCGCCGCCGGCGCGGTGCGATCGGCATTGTCGATCGTCATCGTCACTTCGGCGTGGTTGCGCGCGGGACGGTTGCCGGAGCCGGCGAAGATCACCGCGTCCATGTCAGCGGCGCGCAGCGATTTGTACGAGGTCTCGCCCATCGCCCAGCGCAGCGCTTCGACGAGATTCGACTTCCCGCAACCGTTGGGACCGACCACGCCGGTCAGGCCGGGCTCGATGACGAAGTCCGTGGGCTCGACAAAGGACTTGAAGCCGTGAAGGCGCAGGCGGGTGATTTTCATAAGCACGCATCTCTGTTGGCAGGCGCGAATCTCCCTGCCGGGACAATACCATGGAAGGCAATGTCGCTGTCTGGGTGAGTCGCGCGAGGCGGCTCATGCGGCTGGACAATGGCCGCGGTGCGCCGCAAGGGCAACCAGCGAAAGCCGCTTTTCCCAAGGGATTTGTGCCGGGAAGGATGCGGCTCCAGATGCGCGAATCAGGATTGTCGCGTGCGAATCAGCTCTTGAGCAGCGGATTGATCTTCTTGGCGAATTCCTCGAACGAGGCCTCGCCCTTGATCTTCTCGCCGTTGATGAAGAAGGTCGGCGTCGAATCGACCTTCAGCACGTCGCTGGCATATTTCTGGTCGGCGGCGATCTTGTCGAGCAGCGCCTGGTCCTTCAGGCAGGCCTCGACCTGCTGCTGGGTGAGGCCGGCCTGCTTGCCGATCCGCGTCAGGGTCTCGGTGGTGTTCTTCATCACCCAGTCGTTCTGCTGGCGGAACAGCATGTCGGTGACCGCGAAATATTTCGGCGCGTCGCCGTTGGCGATGCAGCGCGACAGCATCGATCCGGCGGCGGCTTTGATGTCGAGCGGGAACTCGCGGAAGATGTAACGCACCTTGCCGGTGTCGATGTACTCCTTCTTGATCTTCGGGAACACCTGCTCGTTGAAGGCGGCGCAGTGCGGGCAGGTCATCGAGGCGTATTCGGTGATGGTGACGGCGGCATCGTTCGGGCCGAGCGCCATGTCCGGCAGGGACACGGGCTTGGCCACATCGGCGGCCGATTGCGCCATGGCTTCCGAGACGAACCGCAGCGGCGAGAGCCCGGTGAGCGCGGCAAGCCCGGTCAGCGACAGCATCGTGGTGAAGGCGCGGCGGGTGATGATCAAGGTCGGCTCCCGGGATTGGCAAGGTTCGTCCGAGGTTCCCGCCCGGACGGCCTGTCGCTAGCTTGAAACGTCGATTGAGGCAATGGCGAGCCGCGCGGACGGGTCCAGTTTGGCGGCGGAATGAGGCTCAATTTCGCTTGATGGCGGCCCCGAGCCGGGCCAGCGCCGACTTGAGCTCGTCATCTTCAATGCCGCCCAGGCTCTCCGCCACCTTGGCGACGCTCTTGGGGTCCGGCGGGCCGGGCCGCACCCGGCGCCGGGCGCGCGACAGAGGAGCCTGGCGGAAGGCGAGCTTGCCGACCGCGTTCCAGCCGAAGAAGCGGTTGACCCGCTCCAGGATCACATCGGCGGAGTGCTGGATCTCCAGCGCCATCGGTCCCTCGACCCTCAGCACCAGGACCGCCGGCTCCTGCGGCTGACCCTCCACCGGGCGCGGCCATTGCATCTTGAGCGGCTCGGCATGGGCCGCGATCTCCGGCCCCGCGATCTGCGCCCACCGCGTCACCAGCTCGCGCGCGGCAAAACCCTGCCTGGCATAGGCCTCGGCGAAGACGTCGTCGACGAGGATGCCGAGCGGCTTGGCGCTGATGGGACCGGGCTTGGGAGGGAATTTGGACATGGTGACCTTATAGCACCGTGCGCGGCGCCTCAGGAACTGCTGACGTCATGGCCTGGCATTGTCCCGGTCATCTCCACGTCTTGCCGCGAAGAAAGACGTGGATGCCCGCGCCAAGGGCGGGCATCCCGTGGAGAGATCCGCCCGACGTCGTTACAGTGCGAGCATGCCCCTCAAATCGGCCCGCAGGGCAAATTCGGAACCAGTGCAACCGGAACGTTTGGCTCGACCGCTGGCGCTCCTCCAATGGTACGACCGCCACCGCCGCCGCCTGCCCTGGCGCGCGGCCCCCGGTGAGACATCGGATCCCTATCGCGTCTGGCTGTCCGAGATCATGCTCCAGCAGACCACCGTCAAGGCGGTCGGCCCTTACTTCGAGAAATTCGTCGCGCGCTGGCCGGATGTCACGGCGCTGGGGCGGGCTTCCCTGGACGACGTACTGCGGATGTGGGCGGGGCTCGGCTATTACTCGCGCGCACGAAACCTCCATGCTTGCGCGGTCGCGGTGACGCGCGAGCATGACGGCATCTTTCCCGATACGGAGGAGGGCTTGCGCGCGCTGCCGGGGATCGGGCCCTACACGGCGGCGGCGATCGCCGCGATCGCCTTCGACCGCCGCACCATGCCGGTCGATGGCAATATCGAGCGGGTGGTGTCGCGCCTGTTCGCGGTCGAGGAGGAGCTGCCGCAGGCCAAGCCGCTGATCCAGCAGCTGGCCGCGACGCTGCTGGCAGATTCTCGCGCCGGCGACGAGACGTCTCGCGCGGGGGACAGCGCGCAGGCGCTGATGGATCTCGGCGCCTCGATCTGCACGCCGAAGAAGCCGGCCTGCTCGCTGTGCCCGCTGAGCGAGGATTGCATGGCGCGCGCGCTCGGTACCCAGGAAACGTTCCCGCGCAAGGCGCCGAAGAAGAGCGGGACGTTGCGGCGGGGAGCGGCTTTCGTGGTCACGCGCGGCGACGAGCTGCTCGTCCGCTCAAGGCCCGACAAGGGGCTGCTCGGCGGCATGACGGAAGTGCCGGGCTCGGACTGGCTCGCCGGCCAGGACGATGCGGCAGCGAAGCAGCAGGCGCCGGAGCTGAAGGGGCTGTCGCGCTGGCAGCGCAAGGTGGGCGTCGTCACCCACGTCTTCACGCATTTTCCGCTGGAGCTGGTGGTCTACACCGCGACGGTGGAAGCCCGCACCCGTGCGCCCGAGGGCATGCGCTGGGTGCCCATCGCGACCCTGGCCGGCGAAGCGCTGCCCAACGTCATGCGCAAGGTCATCGCGCATGGATTGGGCTTCTAGGATCGATCCTGCTGACAACAGGCTGTCAGCAGCCTGGCGCTACCAGCGGGAAACAGGAGATCTCGCATGGTCAAGACCGCGCTCGACAATTTCCGAAGACCACCCTGTGCCGAACTGCTGGGATGGCGTCTGCTCGATGCCCGCCCGCAGGAGGGCTGGATCAAGCTCGGCTTCGAAGGCAAGCCGGAGTTTTGTAACCCTGCGGGTTTCATCCAGGGCGGCATGCTCTCGGCCATGCTCGACGACACGATGGGCCCGGCCGTGCTGGTGATGAGCGAGGGCCGGCTCTACACCACGACCATCAGCATGACCGTGAACTTCCTCGCGCCCGCCAGGCCCGGTCCGATCATCGGTGAAGCGAAGGTGACGCAGCTCGGCAAGACGATTGCGTTTGTCGAGGCGAAGCTGATGGCGGAGGACGGCACCGTGCTCGCGACGGCCAGCGCGAGCGAGCGGCTGCTGGAGGCGGCGAGGGTCGTGGGGAAATAGACGAGCCGCACACTCCACCTTCCTTCGCCCCTTGTGGGAGAAGGTGGCGCGAAGCGCCGGATGAGGGTTTCTCTCCGCGAGTCTAAACTGCGAGTTGGACTCGCGGAGAGATACCCCTCACCCGAGTGAGCCTGCGTCTTCCGGCATCGCTGCCCTCTCCCGCAAGGGGGCGAGGGCGCATCAACATGCATCTCGCTTCGAGTGAAAGCTCACGCTCCCGCCCGCGCATCCTTACTCACGATCGCCGGCTTCGCATTCAGCGCGTCGACCTGGAAGCCCGCGACGCGCTTGTAGTTCGCGGCGATGCCTTCCAGCTCCTGCTGGGACAGGATGTCGGTGACGACCTCAAAGCCGTCGGGCGCGCGCTCCTCGACGAGCTGCATCACCTGCTCGGGGCCGTTCTTGCGGTTGAGCAGGACGAGGTCGGTGGTCGCGGGCCTCCGCTCGGCTTCATAGGCGAGCAGGGCGGCGCTCGTCGGGCCATGCGCGAGAATCTCGCGGGTGATGACGCGGGCATCGAGGATCGCCTGCGAGGCGCCGTTCGAGCCGATCGGGTACATCGGATGCGCGGCATCGCCCATCAGCGTGACGCGGCCGAAGGTCCACCGCGACACCGGATCGCGGTCGACCAGCGGATATTCATAGGCGTGCGGGCAGTTCTTGATCAGTCCGGGCACGTCGAGCCAGTCGAACTTCCAGCTTTCGAACCAGGGCAAAAACTCTTCCAGCCGCGCGGTACGGTTGTAGTCCTCGCGCCGCCACTGATAGGTCGGGGGCATGTGCCGCTCGGCGACCCAGTTGATCTGATAGTTGCCCGCCGCATCCGGCGCCTTGCTGATCGGATAGCAGACGAATTTCAGGATCTCATGCCCCGCCATGATCATGGTGCGGCCGCTGAGGAATGCCTTCGCGGGCGTCACGCCGCGCCAGAGGATGCGGCCGTTCCAGATCGGCGGGCCTTCGCCCGGATAGAGCTTTTCGCGCACGGCGGAATGGATGCCGTCGGCGGCGATCAGAATCGCGCCGTCGTAGATCCCCGCGGCTTTGCCGGTCGACTTGTCGATGAAATCAGCGCGCACGCCATCCGCCGTCTCGGTCCAGCCGGTCAGATGGTGGCTGGTGAGGATGTTGTCGCGGCCGAGCCGCTCGATCGCTGCGTCGAGCAGGAGCTGCTGCAGCGTGCCGCGGTGGATCGAGAATTGCGGCCATTTGTACCCGGCCTCCAGTCCGCGCGGCTCGCTCCAGATCGGCTTGCCGTGCTTGGAGAAATATGCGAGCTCGCGCGTCCGCACGCCGCTGGCGTCCAATTTGTCCATCAAGCCGAGCTCGATCAGCTCGCGCACCGCATGCGGCAGCACGTTGATGCCGACGCCGAGCGGCTTCAGTTCGGCGACGCTCTCGAACACTTTTACGGGAACGCCGACTCCGTGCAGGCTGAGCGCAAGTGTCAACCCGCCGATGCCGCCACCGGCGATGAGTACCGTCATGAGAAACCCCTCCCTGTCGCAGGCGTCTTGGCACAGCCGGATGGCGGTGGGCAACTGCGAAGAGGATGTTGTGCTATGGACGTCGGGCCCGACAGTCGTTAGTTTTCGGCTTTCCCATGAGGTCCGACATGCTCAAGCTCTACTACGCCACCGGCACCTGCGCGCTCGCCACCTACATCACCCTGGAAGAAGCCGGCGCCGACTACGCGGCCGAGCGGCTGAGCTTCAAGGACAACCAGCAGAACAGCCCGGACTATCTCGCGATCAACCCGAAGGGCCGCGTGCCGGCGCTGGTCACCGACCGCGGCGTCCTGACCGAGACGCCGGCGATGCTGGCCTATATCGCGCAAGTGTTTCCCAAGGCGAAGCTCGCCCCGCTCGACGATCCCTTCGACTTCGCCGAGGTGCAGTCGTTCAACTCCTATCTCTGCTCGACCGTGCACATCAACCACGCCCACAAGATGCGCGGCGCGCGCTGGGCGACGCAGGAGAGCTCGTTCGCCGACATGAAGGCGATGGTCCCGAAGACCATGGCGGCCTGCTTCAAGCTCATCGAGCAGAAGATGTGTTTCGGGGACCCTGGGTCATGGGCGATCAGTTCACGATCTGCGATCCCTACCTCTACACGCTCTCGACCTGGCTCGAAGGCGACAGCGTCGACATCAATGCGACGCCGAAGATCGCCGATCACTTCAAGCGCATGTCCGACCGCCCCGCGGTGAGCAAGGTGATGGCGGCACAGAAGGCGTAGCAAATCTCGGTGTCGTCCCGGGCAAGCGTAAGCGCAGACCCGGGACCCATACCGCGGAATCTATCGATTGTGCTCGGTAGCAGTACCGAACGACCAGTCTTCACCAAAGCACGTCCTGGGCTATCGCGACGAGCGCAAGCGCTCGCACAGAGGTCCCGGATCGGCGCGCGCTTAGGGCGCGCTTGTCCGGGACGACACCGTGTTTGTTGAAGCTGTAAATTTATCCAGCCTTCCCCTTCTCCAACTCCCGCCCGGTCTCCAGCATCAGCCTTCGCAGCCAGATCGAGCCGGGGTCCATCTGCGCGCGGGTCGGGTGGAACATGAACTGCTCGTCGATCCCGGGGTCGAGCGGCGGTGTCACCGTGACGAGGCCGAGCTGCTTCGACAGCGCCGCGATCAGCCGGCGCGGCACGAAGGCGACGAGGTCGGTGCGGGCGGCGACGTGCAGCGCCTCGAGATAGCCTGACACCACCAGGGAGATGTGCCGCTCGATGCCCTTGGCTCGCAGCCAGGTGTCGATCAGGTCCTCGCTGTTGCCGCGGATGATCACGCCGACATGGCGCGCGGCGAGGAACGTCTCGCGCCGCTTCAACTTCGCCACCATCGGATGGCCGCGCCGCACCGCCAGCGCGTCGCTGTCGGTGTAGAGCAGCTGGCGGTGAAAGCCCTTGAAGGCATTGCCGATCGAGATCACGAGATCGATCGTGCGGGCGAATTCGGCATGGAAGATCGCGGGTCCCCGCCACGGCACGACGTCGATGCGGACATTGGGCGCAAGGCGCGTCACCTTCTCCATCAAGGGCGGCATCAGCAGCTCGACCGCGAGATCCGGCATCATCAGGCGGAATTGCCGCTCGCTGCGCGCGGCGTCGAAATCGTCGGGTACGAACAGCCCGCGCACCTGGTCGAGCGCCTGCGCCAGCGGGGCGCGCAGCGCAAGGGCCCGTGGCGTCAGCTCCATCCGCGCGCCGGTGCGTACCAGCAGCGGATCGCCAAAAATGTCGCGCAGACGCTGGAGCGCATGGCTCGCCGCCGGCTGCGACAGCCCGAGCCGCAGCGCGGCACGGCTGACATTGGCCTCGCGCAGCAGCGCATCGAGCGCGGTCAGCAGATTGAGGTCGAGCGAATTCAAATTCATAAGGTGAATATATATCATATTCACTATCGATTTGAAGAATGCTGATCGGCCGGTGATGATCTTCGCGATGTCACACCACGGAGATGCCGCCATGAGCGCTGCCGCCAACAAGAAACTGATGCAGGACATTTTCGCCGCCGCCGCCAATCCCGATCCGGCCGCGCGCGATCGCGCCCTGTTCACCGCCAGCCTCGCCGACGACGCCAAATGGGTCGTGACCGGGCAGTATTCCTGGTCCCGCACCTTTTCAGGCAAGGAGGCGATCCTCAACGACCTCCACGGCTATGTGCGCACCCGCCTGCGCGACCGGACGCGGACAATCGCTCACCGCTTCATCGCCGACGGGGACATCGTCGTCGTGGAAGCCAAGGGCGACAACGTCACGCCCGAAGGCGTGCGCTACGACAACGACTATTGCCTGGTGTTTCGCCTCGCGGACGGCAAGATCAAGGAGATCCGCGAGTACTGCGACTCGATCCTGACCGAGAGGGCGCTCGGTCCGTTTCCACAAACGGTCGCGAGAGCCTCGGGCTAGCGGCTTGAGCGCCATCTGGTCTGCCGGCTGGCGCCCTTCGTTCCGGTCTGCGAGGGTCGTGTTGGTCTGGCGAAAGCTGGCGGAGATCGTCCGGCTCCGGCGCGAGCGCGCGCGGATACGCTGCCAGCTCGCCGCCATGAGCGAGCGGGAGCTTCTGGATTGCGGAATGACGCGGTCGGAGATCGAGTACGAGCTGAGAAAGCCTGTCCGGCGGAAATAGAGCGGAGGCGGCCTCTATTTCTTCCGGACCCGGAGGAACCTTCGGTTTCCGCCGGCGTTCCCTCGGCTTCGGGAGCGATCGCGCCCCGGCAACCTGCATTTTTTGGGAATTTCATGCTCGCTGGGGCTTCGCACGTTTCAACACAGGTGGGCCGCAGCTTCTCCGGACTCCGCGAACGACTGAAAGATGCGACCTCGGCTGCGCACCGCGCGCTCGACACCCAGCTTTCCGCATTCGATCTCGGCGGGCGGGCCGGCTATCGCCGCTTTCTTCAGGCCAGCGCCGGAGCTCTTCTTCCGCTCGAAGCCGCGCTCGTCGAGGCCGGCGTGGAGCGCATGTTTCCGGACTGGCCCGAACGGTCGCGCAGCGCTGCGATCGCGGTTGATCTCGGACGCCTCGGCACGCGCGCGGCGTCGACAGTGTCGGTGCCGCGGCTGACGCGCAGCGGGGTGCTGGGCACGATGTATGTGCTGGAGGGCTCGCGGCTCGGCGCGAAATTCCTGCTGAAGACGGTCACGGACGCGGGCGATGCGCGCGTCAGTGAAGCCACCACCTATCTCCGCCATGGCGCGGGCAAGCGGCTCTGGCAGAGTTTTCTGGTGAAGCTCGCAAGCGAACAGCTGGGTGACGAGGACGAGATAATCGATTCCGCTCGCATTGCTTTCGACGCATTCGAGCGGGCGGCGGACCGCGCATGAACGAGGCGGTCAATCTCACCAATTGCGACCGCGAGCCGATTCACATTCCCGGCAGCGTGCAGCCGTTTGGTTTCCTGCTGGCTGTGCTCTCGGATTTCACGATCTGCATGGCATCAGACAATGTCGGCAGCTTCCTCGGCGCTGACGTTGCCGAGCTGCTCCAACGACCGCTGTCGAGCGTGATCTCGGAGGCGGCCGTCGAGACGATCCGCAGCCGTGTCGATCATCTCGGCGGCCCGGACGCGACCGAACGCCTGTTCGGCGTGGAGCTGCAGTCAGGCAGGCCGCCCTTCGACCTCTCCATTCATCTTTCCGGCGTTTATCTGATCATCGAGGCGGAGCCGAGCGCGCACGAGCCCGGCGTCAATTCGGGCGAACTCGTGCGCTTGATGCTCGAGAGGATCCGCAAGACACGCGGCATGGCCGATCTGGCGCGGGAGGCGGCGCGCCAGCTCAAGGTGCTGACCGGCTTCGACCGGGTCATGGTCTATCAGTTTCATCCGGACGGCTCGGGCGAGGTGATCGCCGAGACCGCGGAGGCGCAACTCGAATCCTTTCTCGGCCTGCGTTATCCTGCATCGGACATTCCAAGGCAGGCGCGGGCCCTCTACCAGCGCAACTGGCTGCGTATCATCGCCGACGTCAATGCCGGGCCGGCCGCGCTGGTGTCGACGGCTACGCACAACGCAGGACTGCTCGATCTTTCGATGAGCGTGCTGCGCTCGGTATCGCCGATCCACATCGAATATCTGCGCAACATGGGCGTTGCCGCCTCCATGTCGGTGTCGATCCTGCGCGACGGCAAGCTGTGGGGTCTGTTTGCCTGCCATCACTATTCGCCGCGCTATATTTCGTTCGACAGGCGTACCGCGTCCGAGCTGTTCGGGCAGATGTTCTCGTGGATCGTGGAAGGGCGCGAGCGCGAGAGCGATGTTGGCTACGAGGCCCGTGCTCACCAGATCCAGGAACGGCTGATCGAAACCGCCGCGTCGCACGAGCATAGCCGGCGAGCGATCGTCGATTTCGTCGGCGATTACCAGAAAATGATCGAATGCGACGGAGTCGCCGTATGGTCCGACAACAAGATCACGCTCCAGGGCGAGACGCCCACCGAGGACGAGGTCAAGGACCTGGTGGCTTTCATCAACCGGACCTCGCCGGGCCGAATTTTCGCCAGCGGCCAGATCGCTCAGGTCTACGCCGCCGGTCAGGCCTTTCGCGACCGCGCGGCGGGCTTTCTCGCCATCCCGATTTCGAGGACCCCGCGCGATTGCCTGATCTTCTTCCGGCGCGAGGTCCTGCAGGCCGTGAAATGGGCCGGGGATCCCAACAAGGTCTACGATGAAGGTCCGCACGGGCCGCGCCTGACGCCGCGCAAGAGCTTCGAGCTCTGGCAGGAGACGGTGGCGGGGCAGTCGAAGCCGTGGTCGGCGGCCGACATCCGCATCGCCGAGAGCCTGCGCGTTACGCTGCTAGAAGTGATCCTGCAACTGTCCGACCTCGCCGCACGCGAGCGCCGCGGGGCGCAGGAGCGGCAGGAATTGATGATCGCCGAGCTCAATCACCGCGTCCGCAACATCCTGAGCCTCGTGCGCGCCCTGGTGGCGCAGAGCAAGGACACCGCGACCAGCGTCGAGGAGTTCGCCGGCGTGCTCGGCGGTCGCATCCAGGCTCTGGCGCGCGCCCACGATCAGATCACAAACCTGAACTGGGCCCCGGTCGCGCTCCGCACCTTGGTCGAGTCCGAAGCCGGCGCCTATCTCGGCGCGCGCGCGGGACGGGTGAAGATGGGCGGTCCGGACGTCGCGCTGGATCCCAAGGCGTTCGCCACGCTGGCTCTGGTCGTGCACGAGATGATGACCAATTCCGCCAAGTATGGCGCACTTGCCGATTCCACCGGCAGTGTCGAGGTGGTCTGGCGCCTCGATCCATCCTCCAGCCTCGTCATCGAATGGAAGGAGAGCGGCGGTCCGCCGGTGCAGCCGCCGTCGCGGCGCGGCTTCGGCACCACGATCATCGAGCGATCGGTGCCGTTCGACCTCAAGGGCGATGCCGAGATCCGCTTCGACCTCCTGGGCGTGCAGGCAAAGTTCGTGATTCCCCCCAATTTCGTCGAATTGGTCCCGTCCATCGCAGGAGCCGCCATGCGCGTCGAGGAGCAGCAGTCCGCCCGACCCAGGATTTCCGACACGGCGCTGATCGTCGAGGACAATCTGATCATCGCCATGGCGGCGGAGGTCATCCTGCTCGATCTCGGCGCCCGCCACGTCGACACTGCCGCAACCGTCGACCAGGCGCTGCGCTCGATCGAGCGCACACGGCCGAGCTTTGCCCTGCTCGATCTCAACCTCGGCAGCGAGAGCAGCATCAAGGTGGCTCAGAAGCTCAAGGAGATCGGGGTGCCCTTCATCTTCGCGACCGGCTATGGCGAGCGTGCGCCGATCCCCGAGCAACTGGCGTCGGCGCCGGTGGTCCAGAAGCCCTACACGCTGGAAGTGGTCGAGCATGCACTCGACAAATTGCAGAAGGCCGGCGCCTCGTGAGCGTTCGCATGCAGCGCTCTGCATGACGCTACGCATTCGCGCGCGAACTTTGCATAGCTGCCGACAAAAACAGCAGATTTCGTGCCGGCCGATCTCAATCGCGCGAAAGATTTGAAGGTTCAATTAACGAGTGTCCTCCATTGTACCGCGGTGCAGCGTGGGTCGCGAGGATGCGACGCGCGGCTGCCGGGGTGGCCGGTGACGATCGCCGGAATCGTTCGGCCGCTCGAAGCGGAATGCATCTGGATGGACAGTGGGAATGCCGAAGTTTCGTTTGCGGATCAGGGGACGCCTGTACGCAGGTTTCATGGCCCTGGTGGCGGTCGGTCTCGTGATGGCCGTGGTTGCCGTCTGGAATTTGCGGGACGTGCAGGATCAGGTCGCAAGACAATCCGCGCTCTCGGACAGCACGGCGCGGGTGCTGGAGATATCCACCCATCTTCAGGCGATCCAGCGCGCCAATCTGCGCTACGTCTACGATGCGAACGAGCCGGCGATGAAGGAAGCGCAGGAGCGAGAAACTGCCGCGATCGAGCTGTTGCGGGTCGGGGCGAAGGGCACGCTCTCGGAGGAGCGGAGAACGCTCTACAACGGCCTGATCGACGACATCGCCAAAATGCGACGCCTGCGTGACAATCTCGGCGACGCCGTCAACGAGGCGAGAACGGGCAAGGCGACGCTGCTGCCGAGCGGGGAGGATCTGGCCGTCAAGACGGGCAAGCTCGTCGACGTGGCGCGCGCCGCCGTCGACGAAGATACCGCGGCCCTCGTCGCCGATCTCGAATCGCGAATCCTGCTCGTGAGGATCGCAAACTGGCGGTTTCTGGCCCTGCGCGATACGCAGGGCCCTGCGACCTTCAGGGCGAGCGTCGACAGGGCAGCGCAACGGCTCGCGGCACTCGAAAAGAGCCCGCAGGCGACGGAGTTGCGAGCCACGCTGGCGCCGGTGAAGACCTCGCTCGGAATCTACAAGTCGGCGTTCGAGACGACCTCCGCAGCGATGCTTCAGGCTGACGAAATCTACCATAAGAACCTCGCGCCTCTCATCGTCGACAGCATCGGCAAGCTCAAGGTTGTGGAAACGACCCTGAAAAAGGACTACCAGGACTCGCGCAACAATGCCGAAGCTGTGATCGCCGGCACGACGACCGTTCAGGAGGTCGCCGGCGGCCTCGCCATCTTGTTCGGCGGCATCGTCGCCTTCCTGATCGCCCGCAGCATCGTCGGTCCCCTGACCTCGATGACAGGTGCGATGGGGCGGCTTGCCGGCGGCAATCTCGAGGTCGAGATTCCCGGTCGCGGCAGGGTCGACGAGATTGGCGACATGGCCAAGGCGATCCAGGTGTTCAAGGACAACATGATCGAGACCGAGCGCATGCGCTCCGAGCAGGCCGAGATCGAGGCGCGGCAGGCCGAGAGCCGCAAGAAAGACATGGCCAGGCTTGCCGATCAGTTCGAGCAGGCGGTCGGTGAGATCGTCAACACGGTGTCGTCGGCGTCGAGCGAGCTCGAAGCCTCCGCAGGCACTTTGACCACGACCGCGGCGCGGGCCCAGGACCTTTCGACGGAGGTCGCCAGCGCGTCGCAGGAGGCCTCG
Organism: Bradyrhizobium sp. USDA 327; assembly: GCF_041262065.1. Lineage (NCBI taxonomy): Bacteria > Pseudomonadati > Pseudomonadota > Alphaproteobacteria > Hyphomicrobiales > Nitrobacteraceae > Bradyrhizobium > Bradyrhizobium sp. USDA 327. The sequence continues at coordinate 996,426 of NZ_JBGCCW010000001.1, forward strand.
GCCAATGTGCAGGCGGTCGCCTCGGCGACCGAGGAGCTCTCCTCCTCGGTATCCGAGATTGCCCGCCAGGTGCAGGAATCCGCCCGCATCGCCACCGAGGCCGTCGGTCAGGCGAGCCGGACCAACGAGCGCGTCGGGGCGCTCTCCAAGGCCGCCGCGCGGATCGGTGACGTGGTCGAGCTGATCAGCACCATCGCCGGCCAGACCAATCTCCTCGCGCTCAACGCCACCATCGAGGCGGCGCGTGCGGGCGAAGCCGGCCGCGGCTTTGCGGTGGTCGCCTCCGAGGTCAAGGCGCTGGCCGAGCAGACTGCGAAGGCCACCGGCGAGATCGCCCAGCAGGTCTCCGGGATACAGGCCGCGACGGAGGAGTCGGTCGGCTCGATCAAGGAGATCAGCGGCACCATCGAGCGGTTGTCGGAGATTTCGTCGACGGTCGCCGCCGCCGTGGAGCAGCAGGGCGCTGCGACGCAGGAGATTTCGCGCAACGTCCAGCAGGCGGCCCACGGCACCCAGCTGGTGTCGTCCAACATCGGCGACGTGCAGCGCGGCGCTTCCGAGACCGGCTCAGCGTCCTCGCAGGTGCTGTCGGCGGCACGCTCGCTCTCGGCCGACAGCAACCGCCTCAAGCTCGAAGTGGCCAAGTTCCTGAGCTCGGTCCACGCCGCCTGAAGCCTCAAACGCAAAAGGCCACGCGCATGCGCGTGGCCTCGAAGAGCGGCGCGATCAGGCCACCTTGGTCGTCATGTGCTTGAACATGTTGCTGCGCGCTTCGTCGTCCATCTCGGCCTTGAAGGTGAACTTGTCCTTCAGGGCGATGGCGCGCGCCGCCGCGGGCCGCGCCGAGATCTCGTCGACGAGCCGCTTCACGTTCGGGTATCGCGCAAAGGCGTCGTCGCCGAGCTTGAACGGTATCATCCGCGCCCAGCCCCACAGTGCCATGTCGACGATCGAATAGCTGTCGCCGACCATGTAGCGGCGGCCTTGGAGGTGACCGTCGAGAATCCTGTAGTGGCGATCGGTCTCGTAGTGGTAGCGATTATGGGCGTAGTCGTGGTTCTGGTCCTTCGGCGCGAAATGCTTGAAGTGGACGGCCTGACCCGAATACGGCCCGACGCCGGTCGCCACGAACATCAGCCAGGACAGCAATTCGGCGCGGTTCGAAGGCAGGAACTTGCCGGTCTTCTCGGCGAGATAGAGCAGGATGGCGTTCGAGTCGAACACGATCGTGCCGTCGTCGTCGATGGCCGGCACCTTGCCGTTCGGATTGATCTTCAGAAATTCAGGCGCGAATTGCTCGCCCTTGCGGGTGTCGATCTTGACCGGCTCGAAGGCCAGTCCGGACTCCTCCAGAAACAGCGCAACCTTGGTCGGATTCGGCGATCCGTTGAAATAGAATTTGAGCATCGAGCATCTCTCCCGGTGTCTGTTGCGCGCGCGGACGCGGCGTGATTGGGCGGACCTTGTCTTGCCTGAACCCGTTGCGGGAGAGCAACCGGCGAGTTTGCTGGGCGGTGTCTGCGCGTTGCGCAGGTCAAGCGGCGTAACAAAGGCCGATTGCCGCCGTAATGACCATGGCCGCGCCCACGGCCTCCAGCCGCAGCCCGAGCCGCGCGGCCAGATGCATGTCGGAGGCCCGCGCCGCGCGCTCCGGTCCGCGCGCGTAGCCGTGGACGATGACGTCGTGGTTGAAATTGTCGTGCGCCTCGTTGCTGCTGGCGAGCCCGACGCAAATCACGAGCATGCCGAACAGCGCGAGCCCGAAAAATCCCAACAGCGCGATCAGGAACATCGGAAACATGCCGACCAGGAAGATCGGCAGCAGCGGCACCAGCAGCAATGTCTCGGATTGTCGTCGCATGGAGCCCAACCGGTCAGGACGGGGCTGATCTGGCCAATCTAGTCCTGGCGACGGCGGCATTCAAGCCGCTGCAGGGTGGGCAAGGCGCGAGGCGCCGTGCCCACCAGCACTGCATCGATCCGGATCGATGGGGATGGCGGGAAGTGGCTACTCCGCCGCCATGCCGGCGCGGATCTCGGCGCGCAGCTCGTCGATCAGCTTGAGACCCTTCTTGGTCTCGACGTGCCAGAAGGTCCAGCCGTTGCAGGCCTGCGCGCCTTGCGCCACCGCGCCGATGCGGTGGATCGAGCCGACCTTATCGCCCAGCATGATGGCGCCGTCGGCACGGACCAGCGCGCCCAGCTTCTTCTTGGCGTCGAACAGTTTCGTGCCGGGCATGATCATGCCGCGCTCGATCAGCTCGGAGAACGCCACCCGCGGCGCTTCGCGCGCGGTCATGAACGGAGCGAGGCTCTCTTCCGGCAGCGGCTCGACCGCGGCGATGCGCGCCTCGGCCGCCCTGGCGTAGGTCTTGTCGCGCTCGAAGCCGATATAGGAGCGGCCGAGGCGCTTGGCGACCGCGCCGGTGGTGCCGGTGCCGTTGAAGGGATCGATCACGAGATCGCCGGGCTTGGATGACGACAGCAGCACGCGCGCGAGCAGGCCTTCCGGCTTCTGCGTCGGATGCACTTTCTTGCCGTCCGCGCCCTTGAGGCGCTCTTCGCCGGTGCAGAGCGGGATCAGCCAGTCGGACCGCGCCTGCACGTCCTCGTTGGCGGCCTTCAGCGCCTCGTAGTTGAACGTATAGCCCTTGGCCTTCTCGTCGCGCGCGGCCCAGATCATGGTCTCGTGCGCGTTGGTGAAGCGGCGGCCGCGGAAATTCGGCATCGGGTTGGTCTTGCGCCAGACGATGTCGTTCAGGAGCCAGAAGCCGAGGTCCTGCATGATCGCGCCGACGCGGAAGATGTTGTGATAGGAGCCGATCACCCAGATCGTCGCCGATGGCTTCATCGCGCGGCGGGCGGCAAGCAGCCAGGCGCGGGTGAAATCGTCATAGGCGGAGAACGAATCGAACTTGTCCCAGTCGTCGTTGACGGCATCGACATGGGATTCGTCGGGGCGCTTGAGATCGCCCTTGAGCTGGAGGTTGTAGGGCGGGTCGGCGAACACCAGGTCGACCGAACCAGCCCGAAGCTTCGACATCTCGGCGACGCAATCGCCGAGAATGATGCGATGCGAAGCGGACTCAAAATTTGTGCGGGGCGCCCTTGCAGACGCCCCGCGACGCGACTCTACCATGACTCAAGAACTCTGACTCAGGCGACGCTGTCGGCGACGCGGGACCAAACAACCGACTGGCCGTTACATTGAAGGGGCAAAGTAAAAAACGACTTAACCCGCCGCTTTCGTGAGCAGCCCTCGCCTTGCCGCTTGTGCGCACGTTGTTGTGCGCATTCGCCATATTTTACAGTGTATTTCGCGTTTGCTCGGCTTGCTGCAGCAATCATGGCTGCAAAAAGGCTGCAAATTTCTCTCGGAAAAAACTGCTCGACCCTCGGAAAAAATTGCTGGCATCGACACGCTGTCGCACTAGGCAATTTTTGCCGGCCACGATATTGATAAAAGCAACGGAAATTTTACGTATGTGGCGCGTTGAGCTTTCGCACTCTCGTGCGCCGTCGAAACTGATTCAGGGACCCCCAAGGGAAAGCCGCCATGCGTTACGATGACTTCCGCCGCAGCGACGACATCGAGGATCGTCGCGATGAAGGTGGCGGCGGGGGAGGAGGCGGGTTCGGCCTGCCGATGGGCGGCGGCGGGCTCGGCATCGGTACCATCATTATCCTCGGCCTGGTCGGTTACGCCTTTGGCATCGATCCACGCATCCTGATCGGCGGCGCCGAGATTCTGACCGGCGGCGGCCAAGCGCCGACCTACCAGACCGATCGCCAGGCGTCCTCGGGCAAGCGCGGCGCGCCGACCGACGAGATGGGCAGCATGATCTCCGGCATCCTCGGCGAGATCGATGATCGCTGGAGCGAGATATTCCAGGCCAGCGGCCAGTCCTACACCGGTCCGAAGATCGTGCTGTTCCGCAACGCCACCAATGGCGGCCGCTGCGGCATGGCGCAGTCGGCGATGGGGCCGTTCTATTGTCCGCCCGACCGCACCATCTACCTCGACACTGGCTTCTTCCGCGAGGTCGAGACGCGCTTTCGCGGCTGCTCCGGCAAGTCGGCGTGCAATTTCACCACCGCCTACATCATTGCGCATGAAGCCGGTCATCACATCCAGAACCTGCTCGGCATCATTCCGCGCGTGACGCGGCTGCAGCAGCAGGTCGGCTCGAAGGCCGAGGCGAATGCGCTCCAGGTGAAGGTGGAGTTGCAGGCCGACTGCCTGTCCGGCGTCTGGGTCAACCGCGAGGCGAAGAAGCGTCCGAACTTCCTCGAGCCCGGCGACATCGACGCCGCGCTGACCACGGCGAGCGCGATCGGCGACGATACGCTGCAGCGCCAGTCGACGGGCCGCGTCGTGCCGGATTCCTTCACCCACGGTTCGGCGGCGCAACGCAAGCAATGGTTCATGACCGGCTACCAGCAGGGCACGGTCCAGGCCTGCAACACGTTCGGCGCGGGAGCGTTGTAAGGAAGGCTCGTGCCCCGGACGCAGCGCAGCGCTTCCTCAGCGGTGCGCTGCAGAGCCGGGGCCCACATGCCGGTCTCACAAATCTCTCAAGTGGGTCCCGGCTCTGCGGCGCGGCGCTGATGCGCCGCACCTTGTCCGGGACACGAAAGACGCAACATGGCCATCGACGAATCCAAACAATTCATTCCGCTCAACATCGCGGTGCTCACGGTCTCCGACACGCGTGCGCTCGCGGACGACAAGTCCGGCCAGACCCTGGTCGATCGTCTCACCGCTGCGGGCCATCATCTCGCCGCGCGCGAGATCGTCACCGACGATGTCGAGGCGATCCGCGCCGTCATCCGCCGCTGGATTGCAGATAGCGGCGTCGACGTCGTCATCACCACCGGCGGCACGGGCTTCACCGGGCGCGACGTCACGCCGGAGGCGATCGAGCCGTTGTTCGAGAAGCGCATGGACGGTTTCTCGATCGCGTTCCACCTGCTGAGCCATGCCAAGATCGGCACATCGACGATCCAGAGCCGCGCCACCGCGGGCGTCGCCGGCGCGACCTACATCTTCTGTCTCCCCGGTTCACCAGGGGCCTGCCGCGATGGCTGGGATGGCATCCTCGCAGCCCAGCTCGACTACCGCACGCGCCCCTGCAATTTCGTCGAGATCATGCCGCGGCTGGACGAGCACCTGCGCCGGCCGAAGGCGCAAGGCGCAACGGTGTAGGCGCTGAAGGAATCAATTCGCATGTCGCTTGCTGCTCGAATTGTCCGTTGCAAGCTCAGAGATCCCGTTCCCAGGTCTCGCCAACAAGATCCTGCCCGAAGCTGCGATGCGGCTCGGTGGCGACGAGCCTGAAACCTGCACTTTGATAGATGCCGCGCGCGGCAACCAGGATGCTCTGCGTCCACAGCGTCATCTTGCTGTAGCCCCGCTCGCGTGCGCCCTTGATACATTGCTCGACCAGCGCACGGCCGACGCCGAGGCCTCGCGCTTTCTTCTCCACCTGCAACAGGCGGAGTTTTGCGGTCTCGTCCGTGGCCTTGACCAGGAACACCGAGCCGACCGGCTCGCCGCCGACCTCGGCGATCCAGCAGTGCTCGCGCGCGGCGTCGTAATTCCTGATGAACTGCGCGCAGATCTCGGCGACCAGCGCCTCGTAGCTGATGTCCCAATCGTAGTCCGCGGCGTAGGCGGCAGCCTGCCGGGAGACGACCCAGCCCATGTCGCCGACGCGATGGCTGCGCAGCATGAAAGCCGTGGGCGGGCTTCGGCGTTGCTCCAGCACGGCCTCGATGGTCGCCATGGCCTGCGTGAGCCGCGTCGCATCGCCGGGCGAGAGCTGAGCCAGCATCGCGGCGACCTCGTTTTGCGAGCTCAGGTTCAGCTTGGCGAAAGCCTGCCGGCCCTTGGCGGTCAGGCTGAGCTGGTATTGCCTGCGGTCCGCGGGCAGGGGCTTTCGCGTGATCAGCCCCTTCTCGTCGAAGCTCTGGACGATGCGGCTGAGATAGCCGGGATCGAGACCGAGCTCGTTTCCGATCTCTTTTGCGGCAAGGTCGTCGCGATGGGCGAGCTCGTAGAGCACCCGAGCTTCGCTGAGCGAGAACGGACTCTTGCCGAGGTGCTGGTCGAGCACACCGAGCTTGCGGGTGTAGAAGCGGTTGAAGGCGCGAACCGCTGCGACGTGGTCGTCGTCGGCCTGTTCGGCCACGGCGTTTGACGACGAAGCTTTCGATAGCATGGGATCACCTCGATATTTGCCATTGTCAATTAATTGTTTGACGTTGGCAAGTATCTCGGCGTCTCAACCAACCATGACGATCCGGCTGCGCAGCATGGTCCGGGACGACCGGCCCAGCCGCCGGAGCAGCCGCGCCTCGGAATGGCGGGCCTGGGGCGGATAGCCGCCGATCCGGTCGTAATGATCACGCGCAATCAGGAGCCCCTGATCGCCGAGCGGACCCACGAGCTTGCGCGCCACGGCCCAGGCGACGTCGCGGAATGCGGTATTTACGTAAGGAGAGCGCGCATAGCGGAACACCGCCGCGCGATCCCGGCCACTGCTGGCGACCGCCTGGATGAACTGGGTGGTTTCCTCGATCCAGCCGGTTTCCAGCACGGCGCCTGCGGGCAGGAACATCAGCCAGGGCGATCGGGCCTGGAGCGCGCCGGCGGCGAGCGCGGCGCCTTGCGAGTGTCCCTCGAACGCGATGAAGCGGCAGCCTGCGACGTCGGCAACGCGTTCGATGACGCCATTGCGCGTGCGGTCGACGAGAATGACTTCCCGGATGACGCCGGCCGCGGCGCCGGGGACCAGCGCGGCCAGGGTTGCGACTGCCGTCTGCTCGACGCCTTCGGTTGGAATGATGACGCTCAGCATGGTCGAGGCTTCAATGTCCGCACTTCGGGAGAAGCGTAGCGCTGCATGTCGTTGTCATAAACCCGTAGCGTGACCGAGTGCAACTTTCCCGCGGTGCCGCGGCGTGCGATGGTAAACCGCAGCCGGTCAGTGCAGCCTAATGTGTCCTGCGCGGCCGGTAATATTGCCGAATCTTTCGGCACAAGCCCCACTCGACGGTATTAATCCGGGGCTTCATGGCGACACCTCGCTGCGCCGGCACTCGGTCGCGCGCAGCTGAGGATGCACTTTGCAGGAAAGGTCGAATGAAGATGTGTGATCTTGCGCGCGGGAGAGGCCTCCTATGAACGCCGATCAACTCGCCGTCGGCGCGGTGCCGCTCTCGCCGAAGCAGGAGGCTGCGCCGACCTTGCGGATCCGGGCGCTGATGCTGGGCGACCGCATCAATGCGTCGGGGCTGGAGATCGGCACGCTGGTGTCCTCGACGCCGGCCGCCTTCCGCGTCCATGGCGGTCTTGCCGTGATCTTCCGCTACGGCGTCGTCGTGCTGATCGGACTGCTTCCGTCCGAGGAGAAGGTCCTCATCGACAACCTGAAGTCACGCGTCACCGGAGAGCTCAGCCCGTTCGAGGAGGAGATCGCGCAGGCACAGCTCTGCCACGACGAAGCCGCAGAGGCGATCCAGCCGGGCGGGCCGATCTGCCTTGCCAAATTCTCCGACGATCGGCTGCTGGTGGTTGCGGATGCGCTCGCCAAGAGCACGTCGCTGGCGCGCGACGAGCGCCGCGTCGCCGCGGTATTCGACGTAATCGAGCCGTTTGCACGGGATCTCGCCGAACACGGCCGCACGCCGCAGCGGCGCAAGGGCATCCTGCAACTGATCGGCAATGCGCTGCTGGTGCAGCAGCGTGTCGCCGGCCGCGTCGCCATCGCCGAGAAGCCCGACGTGCTGTGGGAGAAGCCCGAGCTCGATCGGCTCTATTCGCGTCTGGAGGACGAGTACGAGCTGAAGGAGCGCCTCGACACGCTCGAGCGCAAGCTTGCCGCGGTGTCGGAGACTGCCAACGCGTTGACAGACATCATCGACACCCAGCGCTCGCTCCGCCTGGAGATCGCCGTCGTGGTGCTGATCCTGATCGAGGTCGCGATGGGGAGTTTTCAGCTCCTGGCCGGCCGCGGTCACTAAAGCATGATCCGGAAAAGTGCGAAGCGGTTTTCCGGAAAGATCATGCGTAACCAAAAGACCTGAAGCGCGACGACGATTCATCCGAATCTCATGGCGCTTCAAGGCGCGGCGGCGTGCCTGTCGTGTTGGCTGGATTGCGCCTGCCACGCCGCGATCTCGGCGAGCTCCGCTTCGGGCCGTGTCCGGATCGTCTCGCAGCGTCCGAGATAGAGCTCTCCGGCATCGCCCTCGATCGTCATCCACTCGCCTTCGGCAAGTGTGAGATTGCCGAGCTGGACCTGCTTCGCGGCAGGATCGATCTTCAACTCGCGGCAGCCGACCACGCAAGGCTTGCCCATCTGGCGTGCCACCAAGGCCGCATGCGAGGTGCGCGCGCCGACCGATGTGACGATACCGGCAGCCAGCGCGAAGCCTGCGACGTCGGCGGTGCTGGTATCGGGACGCAGCAGGATGACCGGCTCGCCCGCCGCCGAGAGGCGCTGGGCGCTTTCGGACGAGAACGCCGCCCGTCCGATCCCGATGCCGCCGGAGGCGCCGATTCCGGTCGTCGCGGGCTTGCCGGAGGAAACCAGCCTGGTTTCGGTGAGCGAGGCGAGGTCGATCTCCGCAATCCGCTCCAAGGCCTCGTCCTTCGAAATCAGGCCTTCATGCACGAGGTCGATCGCGATCCTGGCGGCGGCCCGCGGCGTGCGCTTGGCGGTGCGGGTCTGGAGGATCCAGAGCCGGCCGTTCTCGACCGTGAACTCGACGTCCTGGACGTCGGCGAACGCGTGCTCGAGTCGCCTCAGGATATCGCCGAGCTCCGATTCGAGTTTCGGCAGCTCGCGGGCGATCGCCTCGGCCGTATCAGGTGTGCGTCTTCCGGAAACCACGTCTTCGCCCTGCGCATCGAGTACGAGGTCGATCATCGGGCGCCGCGCGCCCGTCGACGGATCGCGCGAGAATGCCACGCCCGCGCCGGAGGCAAGACCGCCATTGCCGAAGACCATCGCCTGCACGGTCACGGCGGTACCCTCGAGCGCTTCGAGGTGCTGGAGGCTGCGATAGGTCAGCGCACGCTCGCTCATCCAAGAGCGATAGACCGCCTGAGCCGCCGCCTCCAGTTGCGCGATGGCGTCCTCCAGCGGGGCATCGGCGCGATCCTCGACCAGCGCCTGCTCGCGGCTGGCGAGCCGCTCGAGCGCTTCGCTGTCGAGCTCACGGTCGCTGCCGACGTCTTCGGCTGCGACGAGTTCCGAGATGCAGGCGGCAAAGGCGGCCGGGTCGAGCTCGAGCACGGTCTCGCCAAAGCTCTCCAGGAAACGGCGGCGGCAATCCCAGGCGAGCCGCGGCCGGCCGGTCGCACGGATCAGGCCGTGCACGGCATCGACCGTGCAGCCGACGTTGAGAACGGTGTCGAGCATGCCCGGCATCGATCGCGCCGCCCCCGAGCGCACCGACACCAGGAGCGGCTGCCGGCGGTCCCCGAAGCGCTTTCCGGTGGCGCTTTCCAGGAACGAGATTCCCTCCTTCAAGCCATCGCGCAGGTGTCGCGTGGCCTGCGCTTGGCCGGCAATGATGTCGGCGCAGAGCCTGACCGGTAGCACGAAGGCAGGCGGCACCGGCAGGCCCAGCGCCGCCATGCGGGCGAGATTGGCGGCCTTGGCGCCGATCTCTTCGGCGGGCCGCAATTCGGCGGCTTCAGCACCGATACGGACGATATGCATGGTGGCTTCCTCAAGCTGCGAGATCGATCATGATGTGACGGCGGAGCAGATGACCGAACGCGGCGAAGCGGTCGGTGGCGCGCTCGACGGCGCGGGCGAGCTCGATCACCGACAGCGAGGTCGCGACGTCGAAGCCGCCGCAGAAGACCAGTGCAGTGATCGCGCGTTCGCGGTTGTCGGCGGCGTGCTCGGCGTCGATCAGGCGGGTCACGGCGGAGAGCGCGTCCTCGGAATCGGTGCGCCGTCCCTCCGGCACGTCGATCGCAGCCGCGACACCGCTCGCGGCCACTTCGGTCGCGGTCTCTGCCACTGTGCAAAGCTCGACCAGCGATGCCAGCAGGGATGGATCGGTCCTTTCCGGCATCAGCGCCGCGATGAATGCGGCCTGCTCCAGCTCGTCGACGGCTTCTTCGGCGCGATCGATCAATTGTCCGATCAACGGGCGGGCATTGAGGCGGTCGACCTCGTTGCGGCTCTCGATCGCGATTCTGTCCGCCTTCTGCTCGATCGCGCCGCAGCGTTGCGTCAACAGCTTGCCGTCGACGGGCTGGTTCGCGCGCAGCGCGGCAATATGGCGCGAGATCGCCGCGACGAGATCGTGGGCGAGGCCGATCTGACGCAGCACGGCTGCCAGCAGAGTCCCGTCGACGCGATCGAGGTGCCGCATCAGATCGGCTTCGATCTGGTCGCGCACCGTCCTGACCGAGCGGCCCGCAAGCAGTGCCTCGGTGGACGCGCGCAGAGATGCCTTCAGGAAATCGATTGCAGCGTTGCGGCCGAGCGCCTGGTCGAGCCGCTCGCCGAAGCCGATCCGTGTGGGGGCGGCGTTCCGGACAGCAGAGCCCAGCAGATCGTTGCCGCCGAGCTCGAGGAAGCCGCGATGGCCGATCCGCTGACGCGCAGCCCATTCGAGGATGCGTGCCGCGTCATCCTTGGCGACCCAGGTCCTGAGCAGTTTGCGCGCCTTGTTCCAGTCGATCAGGAAAACCAGTGCGGAACCGAGCGCGGCGAGGAATTCGTTGCGATCGGCGGCGTGGTCGGCCTGATGCTGCCCGGTGACGAGATAGAATGAATTGTCTTCGCCGAGGCCGGCTGCGGTGTGACGATCAAGGCCGCTCCAGGTCACCTCGAACTCGTCGAACAGCGAGATGAAGAACTTTGCCCGCGTCAGATGCACGTCGGTGTAGGTGACGGTGACCGCGTTCTTCTTCACCGCGATCACGACGACATGGGCGTCCGTGGTGCCGATGTCGTTCTGGATCAGCAGCCGGCCGCCGGCGCGCGTAGCCATGGTGTCGAGGCCTGGATGGTTGAACTTGAGACCCCGCGTCGCGTTCAGGCCCTTCATGAAGGCCGCGACGGCCGGCCGGTCCTCGCTGTGCAGGCCGAAGACATGGGCGCCGTCGAGCGCCTCTTCCGAGCAGCTCGCCGCAAGCCTGTTGAGCTGCTTGTGCAGATCCATGACGAGGCGATGCAGGCTGTCACTGCCTGCGTCAGCCACGCCGGTCAGGCGCGAGATGCGGGACATCTCGATCTCGCCGGTGGCATCGAGCAGGCCGGCTGTGCGGATCGCGTCGAGCCGCGCCTGCGCCCGTTCGCCTTCGCTCACCGCGCCGGCGCCGACGGCGCGGATCATGGTCGCTGCATCGTCCGCAATCTCCTGCAACAGCTTCGCAAGATCGGGGGCCGCGAGTCGGCCCTGTCCGATCAGATGGGCGCCGCCGATCAGCGCCGCGATCCCCGCGGGGACGATGCCTGCAGTCTGACTTTCGACGGCGAGGTCATTCGCGGGCCGGTCAGGCTCCTGCGCATGCTGGGCCGCCGCCTGCAGTGCGCTCATCCGCACCTTGATCCGGTCGTTGGCGGCGAGCCCTTCCGCCACCAGCGCGGGCAACAGGATGCTGCCTTGTCCGAGCTCTTCGATGATGTGGGTCTTCATGATCTGTCCGCCACCAGGATTGATGCGCTTTCTTTGCCGCGAAACCGCGGCGGCAGCATTGCGGCAGATCATTCATAAAACCGTCACGTGACGTGGCGTCCACGGACCAGGGCCGCGCAATGGCGCGCGATCGTCATCTCTTCATTGGTTGGGATGACGAAGACATCGACGGCGCTGTCGCCGCCGTTGATGCGCCCGCGCGCCGCCTCGTTGCTGGCGGCATCGATGCGCACGCCCATCCATGCGAGACGCTCGCCGATCGCGCCGCGGATCTCCTTGGCATGCTCGCCGATGCCGCCGGTGAAGACCAGGCAGTCCAGGCCGCCGAGCGTGGTCGCCATCATTGCGACAGCCTGCGCCGCACGGAAGGTGAAGAGATCGACCGCCTCGCGCGCAGCAATCTCGCCGCTCGCGAGCAGCGTGCGCATGTCCGCGGAGGTGCCGGAGACGCCGAAGAGGCCTGACTCGTGATAGAGCAGGTGCTGGACCTCTTCGACCGACATGTTCTCGTGTTGCTGCAGATAGAGCAGCACGCCGGGATCGATCGTGCCGCAGCGCGTGCCCATCACGAGGCCGTCGAGCGGCGTCAGCCCCATCGTGGTGTCGATGCTGCGGCCATCGCGCAATGCGCAGAGGCTGGCGCCGTTGCCGAGATGCGCGATGATTGTCCGCCTGGCCGCAAGCTCCGGCGCGATCTCGGAAAGGCGTCCCGCGACATATTCGAATGAGAGGCCGTGAAAGCCGTAGCGCCTGACACCACGCGCCTCGAAGCGTCTGGGAATGGCGAAGCGGCTCGCCGGCGGCGCGAGGCCGTGGTGGAAGGCGGTGTCGAAACATGCGATCTGCGTCAGTTCGGGCCGGATCGCCGCGAACGTGCGGACCGGCGCAAGGCAGCGCGGCTGGTGCAACGGTGCCAATGGTGTCAATGCCTCCAGCTTCGCGGTGATGTCGTCCGTCAGCGCGACCGGGCCGGAATAATCCGGCCCGCCGTGAACGATGCGGTGACCGACGGCCCGCAGGCTGCGTTCGCCGAACCGGTCCTCGATGAAGCCGAGCACGTCGGCGAACAGATGGCCGCCGGCGGCGTCTGGCGCGTCCCTTCGTGTCTCGAACAGGTCTTCGCCCGCGGGGTCCTTCACCACGAGCCGGGGTCTTGCCTCGTGTTCGTCGAGCAGGCCCTTGCAGAGCAGGGAGGGCTCAGCCGCCGAGACGTCGAACAGGCCGAACTTGATGCTCGACGATCCCGAGTTGAGGACGAGGACCGTGTCCGGCATGGCTAGTCGCCGGCTTCGGCCGGCGTGTTGCCGCCGGCGCTGTTCGGCCAGACCCAGTCGCGGATCTCGGGCATGTCCTCGCCATGCTCGCGGATATAGCGGGAATGCTCGATCAGTTTGTCGCGGAACTGCTGCTTCACATGCGCGGCCTTGGTCGCCAGACCCGGCACGCGTTCGATCGCCTCGATCGCGAGATGGTAACGGTCGAGCCCGTTGAGCACGACCATGTCGAACGGCGTCGTCGTGGTGCCTTCCTCGGCAAAGCCGCGCACATGCATGCCGGCATGGTTGGTGCGGTTATAGGTCAGCCGGTGAATGAGATAGGGATAGCCGTGATAGGCGAAGATCACGGGCTTGTCCGACGTGAACAGGCCGTCGAAGTCGCGGCCGGAGAGGCCGTGCGGGTGCTGACCCCTGGGTTGCAGCGTCATGAGGTCGACGACGTTGACGACGCGGATCTTCAAGTCGGGCAGCGCCTTGCGCAAGAGGTCGACGGCGGCGAGCGTCTCCAGCGTCGGCACGTCGCCGGCGCAGGCCATCACCACGTCGGGTTCGCTCTTTCCATCCTCCGTTCCGGCCCAGGTCCAGATGCCGATCCCGGCATCGCAATGCGTCGCCGCGTCCCGCATCGAGAGCCATTGCGGCGCCGGCTGCTTGCCGGCGACGATGACGTTGATGCGGTTGTAGGTGCGCAGGCAGTGATCGGCGATCCACAGCAGTGTGTTGGCATCCGGCGGGAAATAGATGCGGACGATGTCTGCTTTCTTGTTGGCGACGAGATCGACGAAGCCGGGGTCTTGATGGCTGAAGCCGTTATGGTCCTGACGCCAGACATGCGAGGTCAGGAGATAATTGAGCGAGGCGATCGGGCGCCGCCACGGCAGCTCGCGCGTGACCTTCAGCCATTTGGCATGCTGGTTGAACATGGAATCCACGATGTGGATGAAGGCCTCGTAGCAGGAGAAGAAGCCGTGCCGCCCCGTGAGCAGATAACCCTCGAGCCAGCCCTGGCAGAGATGCTCGCTCAAGACCTCCATCACGCGACCGTCCTGGGCGAGGTGCACGTCGTAGGATTCGATCGGCTCCATCCAGACGCGTTCGGTGGCCTCGAACACGGCATCTAGCCGGTTCGACGCGGTCTCGTCCGGCCCCATGATGCGGAAATTGCGCTGTTGCGCGTTGAGGCGGATGACGTCGCGCAGGAATTTGCCGAGCTCGCGCGTCGCTTCGGCGACGGTGCCGCCGGGCTGCCGCACCTCGACAGCGAAGCTGCGGAAGTCGGGCAGCTTCAGCTCCTTTTTCAACAGGCCGCCATTGGCGTGAGGATTGGCGCCCATGCGCCTGACACCTTCAGGTGCGAGCGCCTGAAGCTCGGGAGCGAGCGCGCCGTTCGCGTCGAACAGTTTTTCCGGCTCGTAGCTGCGCATCCAGTCTTCGAGCACTTTCAGGTGCGCCGGATTTTCGCGGCAGCCGGCGACAGGCACTTGATGCGCGCGCCAAAAGCCCTCGACCTTCTTGCCGTCGACTTCCTTCGGGCCGGTCCAGCCCTTCGGGCTGCGCAGCACGATCATCGGCCAGCGCGGCCGCTCGACGCTTGTCCGCCCGTCGCGGGCGTGCTGCTGGATCGAGCGGATGCTGGCGAGTGCGACATCGAGCGCATCCGCCATGGCACGGTGCATCAATTTGGGATCATCGCCCGCGACGAACAGCGGCTCGTGCCCGTACCCGCGGAAGAGATCGCGGATCTCCGCATCTCCCATCCGTCCGAGCACGGTGGGATTTGCGATCTTGTAGCCGTTGAGATGCAGGATCGGCAGCACGGCGCCGTCATGCGCCGGGTTCAGGAACTTGTTCGAGTGCCAGGACGCGGCGAGAGGGCCGGTCTCGGCCTCGCCGTCGCCGACGACACAGGCGACGATCAAATCAGGATTGTCGAAGGCCGCGCCATAGGCGTGCACCAGCGCGTAGCCGAGCTCGCCGCCTTCGTGGATCGAGCCCGGCGTTTCCGGCGCCGCGTGGCTCGGAATGCCGCCCGGGAAGGAGAACTGCCTGAATAGCTTGCGTAATCCGTCCGCATCGCGCGCGATGTCGGGATAGATCTCGCTGTAGCTGCCTTCGAGATAGGTGTTGGCGACCATGCCGGGGCCGCCATGGCCGGGTCCGCAGACATAGATGATGTTGAGGTCCAGCGCGCGGATCACGCGATTGAGATGGGCATAGATGAAGTTCAGGCCGGGCGTGGTGCCCCAATGGCCGAGCAAACGCGGCTTGATATGCTCGGGCCGCAACGGCTCACGCAGCAACGGATTGTCGAGCAGGTAGATTTGCCCGACCGAGAGGTAGTTGGCGGCACGCCAATAGCGATCGAGCAGATCGAGGTCGCCGGTCGCGGCGGCCGCTTTTTGTTGAATTGTCATGTTCCTTCGGCTTTCACCCAGCGATCGTCACCAACTTTGTTCCGGCACGATCGATCCCTGTGCGGGATCAAACGAAATCGTCGTGACGGGCGTATTGCGTGAGGTCAAAGCCGCGCGCCCGAAATTTGGGCGGCTACTTTGCATGGGGTTGTTTTCACGTTTCTTGTTTGTGTTCTTGATTTGTTCCTTTTGCGTGCTATCTTGATTGCATGAGTCCAGCATCCTCTCATGCTCTCAAGCACCCGCCGGTCACGGCGCCCTCCGAGCCGGCGGGTGCGCCTTCAGATTTCCCCGAGCTTGGCGTCGCCATCGATCGCGCGCGAAGGCGAGGGCGGGGCGCACAATCCAATGCCAGCGGCCGTTACGAGGCCGAGGCGCGCGTCGCTTTCGACGACGGCTGGCAGAGCCTGGAAGAGCTGCCGCCGTTCAAGACCAGTGTCGGTGTCGACACCTCGCGCAAGGTGATCACCCGCAACGATTCCCCGGACATTGGCTTCGACCGCTCGATCAATCCCTATCGCGGCTGCGAGCACGGCTGCGTCTACTGCTTCGCGCGACCGACGCATGCCTATCTCGGCCTCTCGCCGGGGCTGGATTTCGAGTCGAAGCTGTTCGTGAAGCCCGAGGCGCCGGCGCTGCTCGAGAAGGAGCTCGCCGCCACCGGCTACGAACCCAGGATGATCGCGATCGGCACCAACACCGATCCCTACCAGCCGATCGAGCGCGAGCGAAAGATCATGCGCGGAATCCTCGAGGTGCTGGAACGCGCCAGCCATCCCGTCGGCATCGTCACCAAATCGGCGCTGGTGGTGCGCGACATCGACATTCTGGCACGGATGGCCAAGCGCAACCTCGCCAAGGTCGCGATTTCGGTCACCTCGCTCGATCCGAAGCTCGCGCGCACCATGGAGCCGCGGGCTTCGACGCCGCCGAAGCGGCTGGAGGCGCTGAAGCAGCTCTCGGATGCCGGCATTCCGACCACGGTGATGGTCGCGCCCGTGATCCCCGCGCTGAACGATTCCGAGATCGAGCGCATCCTCGATGCCGCCGCCCATGCCGGCGTCAAGGAAGCCTCCTATGTGCTGCTGCGACTGCCGCTCGAGGTCCGCGATCTCTTCCGCGAATGGCTGATGGCGAACTATCCGGACCGCTATCGCCACGTCTTCACCCTGATTCGCGACATGCGCGGCGGGCGCGACTACGATGCGAAATGGGGCGAGCGGATGAAGGGCACCGGCCCGATGGCCTGGACCATCGGCCGCCGCTTCGAGATCGCCTGCGACAGGCTCGGTCTCAACAAGCGGCGCTCCAAGCTGACCACGGATCACTTTGCGCGGCCGAAGCGGAACGGCGATCAGCTCAGCCTGTTCTGACAGGGAAGGTGAAAGAGGCATGGCATGAGTCAGGAATTGGCGGCTCCGGCGCCGAGGCTCACCGTCGTCACGCTGGGCGTGAGCGACATCCGCGCCAGCATCGCCTTTTACGATGCACTCGGCTTCTCGCGCCGGCTGAAGGCCACCGGGGAGGCCGTCGCCTTCTACGATACCGGTGGTCCGGTGCTCGCCCTGTATCCGTGGGATCAACTCGCGGCAGATGCGACCTTGCAGGACGCGCCGAGGCCATCGACCTTTCGCGGCATGACGCTCGCCTGGAACTGCCGGACGCGTGAGGAGGTCGATGCGGTGCTGGCCTTCGCCATCGGGAAGGGGGCCGGCCTGCTGAGGGCGGCGCACGAGACCGACTACGGCGGCTATTCCGGCTATTTCACCGACCCCGACGGCCATCCTTGGGAGGTCGTGGTCGCGCCCGGTATCGAGGTGGGCGAGGACCGCCGGGTACATCTGGCGGACTAGGACGGCCTGAATAGTGGGAATATCCTGGGTTCCCGGTTGCGCTGGCGAAGCCCCTTGCGCACGATCCCGGCCATGATTCGGGACAAGTCCGCCAAGAACCCAGCCAAAGACGCGCCAAAAAAGGAGGCTGCGAAGAAGGCCGCGCCTGCCAACGAGGCCAAAGCGCCTCCGGCCAAGGCTCCGAAGGTTCCTGCCGGCAGGAAAGGCATCATTGCCATTGCTCCCCCTAGCTTCCGCCGCGAGCGCGCGCTGATCAAGCGCGGCGTCTGGCCTGTTGCCGGGTGCGACGAGGCCGGCCGCGGCCCGCTGGCCGGTCCCGTGGTGGCAGCGGCTGTGATTCTCGATCCCGATCGCATCCCGCGCGGTATCGATGATTCCAAGCGGCTGACTGCCGAGGAGCGCGAGAAGCTGTTCGACAAGATCTGCGCCACCGCGCAGGTCTCGGTCGCCGTCGCCTCGCCCTCGCGGATCGACCGCGACAACATCCTGCGTGCCTCGCTGTGGGCACTGAAGCGCGCCGTGGTGGCACTGCCGGAGGCGCCCAGGCACGTCTTCGTCGACGGCCGCGACCGGCTCGACACCGAATGCGATTGCGAGGCGGTGATCGGCGGCGACGGTATCGTGCTGTCGATCGCCGCGGCATCCATCGTCGCCAAGGTGACGCGTGATCGGCTGATGTGCGCGCTGGCCCAGGACTGCCCCGGCTACGGCTTCGAGCAGCACAAGGGCTACGCCGTCCCCGACCATATCGAGGCGCTCGACCGCCTCGGCCCCTCCGTCCACCACCGCCGCTTCTTCGCCCCGGTCGCCGCCGCCCGCGCCAAGCATATGCCCTGGACCGCCGAGCCGGTGCAGGATCTTTTCGCGGTGACAGAGGTCGAGGTGCAAGTGGACGCGGCCGTCGAGATCGACGTCTCGGCAAATCTCTAAATCGACCCCACAGCTCTACCACCCGTCATGGCCGGGCTTGACCCGGCCATCCACGCCTTACGCACCGTCCGAAGAACGTGGATGCCCGGGACAAGCCCGGGCATGACGACCGATAGCGCAAGTGTGCTCAGGTGTGCTTGTGCCTCAGCCTGTAAGAACGGGGAGAGGGGGCAGACCGAAGTTGCCACGACGCGCGGTGCCCCTTATCAAAGTGTTCGTGAGCGAATAGGGCCGGCTGGACTGGCTGCATCATTCGGACGTTGCATGCGGTTTACCTCCCTGGTCATCGAGCTCATTCGCGCCCGGCCGCGGCTGATCGTATGGATTGCCGTGCTGCTCCAGGCTTTGATGTGGCTGTTCGTGGCGCTGGTGTTCTACCGCAGCCCGCCCGGCAACCTCGCGACCGTTCTGGCCTTCGGCAGGGAATACCAGGTCGGCACCGATCTCGGCCCGCCGTTGCCGGTCTGGCCCGCCGACATTGCCTATCGTGCCGCCGGCGGCCACATGCTGGGCGTCTATGTCCTCGCCCAGCTCTGCGAGATCGCGACCTTCATCGCGCTCTATCATCTCTCTCGTGCCGTGATCGGCTCGCAGCAGGCGGTGCTCGCCGTGCTGCTGACGATGACGGTGCTGGCCTTCTCCTCGCCTGCGCTCGACTTCGGCCCCCTGGTGCTGGCGCGGCCGCTCTGGGCGCTCTTGCTGCTGCATTCCTGGCAGATCATCGGCCAGCGCCGCGGCAATGCCTGGTTCGCCTGGTCGATTGAAGCGGGCCTCTTGCTGCTGACGACACCGGCGGCGATCTTTCTCCTCCTGCTGATCGTCGTCTTCGCGGTCTCGACCGCCCGCGGCCGGCGGACCCTGCGCGGGCTCGATCCGCTCTTTGCGCTGATCGTCGTCGCCGTGCTGGCGCTGCCCTATGCGGTGTGGCTGATGCGGGCCGAGACGTTGACGATGCCGGCCTTGCCGCAAGTCGCCGAGCTCAACGCCCGCGCGCTGCATGCGGCTTGGCTGTTCGGCGGACTCGTGCTCGGGGCTGCCGCGATCCCGGCGCTGACCTTCCTCAACACCGGGATGTTCGACGGCAAGGGCGAGGAACCGCCGATCATCTACCGACCGCCGGTCGAGCCGCTCGCGCGCAACTTCGTCTATTTCTTCGCGCTGGCTCCGCCGCTCGGCGCGGTGCTGATCTCCGGCCTGCTCGGGCTCGACTCCGTCGTCGGCGGCGCCGGTGTCGTGCTGGTCATGCCCGGGCTTGCCGTGGTCGTTGCGGCCGGCGATCTCATCGCGATGCGCCGCACGCGGATGCTGCGCATGGTATGGGCCGCCGCCGTCGTCGCACCCGCCGCCGGCGTCGTGCTTGCGGTCCTGTTCCTGCCCTGGACCGGCGCCAACGAGATTGCGACCTCGATGCCGGCGCGCGCGATCTCGGACTTCTTCGACGAGAGCTTTGCCCGGCGCACCAACCATCGCCTGCGTGCCGTCGCCGGCGAGACGCAACTCGCCAGCCTGATCGCGCTGCATTCCGGCCGGCCGCATCTGTTCATCGATGCCGATCCTGCGCGCACGCCGTGGATGAATCAGGCAAAATTCAGCGAGACCGGGGGCGTCGTGGTCTGGCGCGCGTCCGATACCGCCGGCACCCCGCCGCCGGATATCCTCAAGCGCTTCCCCGGCATCGTGCCGGAAGTCCCGCGCGCCTTCGAATGGCTGGTGACCGGCCGCCAGCAGCTGCTCCGCATCGGCTGGGCCATCGTGCGGCCGAAGGGGACGTAGCCACGCACGTTGTCATTCCGGGGCTCGCGAAGCGAGAGCCCGGAATCCATCGAGCGACAGAGTTGGTGGATGAATGGATTCCGGGCTCGCGGCTTTGCCGCGCCCCGGAATGACGCCGCGCATGTGGTTACGTCGCGCCTTGCGCGAGGGCCTTCGCGATCGATCGCAGGTCCTGCCAGGACAATCGCTTGTAGGATGGCGAGCGCAAGAGATAGGCCGGGTGGAACGTCGGCAGCGCGCGGATGGTGCGCCCCCCGGTATCGTAATCGAACCAGCGTCCGCGCGTGCGCATGATGCCTTCACGCGTTCCGAGCAGAGTCTGCGTCGAGGGATTGCCGAGCGTCACCAGCACGTCCGGGTTCACGAGTTCGATATGGCGCTGGATGAAGGGCAGGCAGATTTGCGTTTCCTGCGGCGTCGGCGTGCGGTTGCCGGGCGGTCGCCAGGGAATGACGTTCGCGATGTAGGCGGTGGTGCGGTTGAGCCCGATCGCGCCGATCATGAGGTCGAGCAGCTTGCCGCTGCGTCCGACGAAAGGCAGCCCCTCAATGTCCTCGTCGCGGCCCGGCGCTTCGCCGACGAACATGATGCGCGCCTGCGGATTGCCGTCGGCGAACACCAGCCGCGTTGCGGTGTGCTTCAGCGCGCAGCCCTCGAAGCCCTGCATCAGCTCGCGCAGTGCCTCCAGCGTCGGCGCTGTGCGCGCGGCCTCGCGTGCCGAGGCGATGGCGACGTCCGGTGCAGGCGCGGCTTCGCCGCGCATGACCGCGGGCGCGGCGACCGGCCGCGGTGCCTCGACCGGCGGCGTGCGCGGGCTGGGCGGCGGAGCATCGATTTCCGCCAGGCGATCTATCGGTTCCTCCGCAAGCGCGCAGTCGACACCGGCCTCCAGATAGAAGGCGAGCAGCTCTCGGACGGTGGGTGCGGGTTCGGGGATCATGGGAAAGTCTGACTTTTATATCACCTTGGACGGCCTTGCACCCCGACGAAACGCATTTCCATGGTTGTCCTACCCGGAAAAATCGGAAACAAGAGGGCGCAAACGACCAAGGACCGTCTCAAGGGCTGAGATCAGATGAGCACCGAAGAACTTCCCCCGCGCGAATCCATGGAATTCGACGTCGTCATCGTCGGCGCCGGCCCCTCGGGTCTGTCCGCTGCGATACGGCTCAAGCAGCTCAACGCCGATCTCAACGTGGTCGTGGTGGAGAAGGGCTCCGAGGTCGGCGCGCATATTCTCTCGGGCGCCGTGATCGACCCGGCCGGGCTCGACAAGCTGATCCCCGACTGGCGCGAGGATGCCGACTGCCCGCTCAAGACGCAGGTCAAGGACGACCGCTTCTACTGGATGACGGCCGGCGGTGCGATCAAGCTGCCGAATTTTCTGATGCCGCCGCTGATGGACAATCATCACTGCTACATCGGCTCGCTCGGCAATGTCTGCCGCTGGCTGGCGCGCAAGGCCGAGGCGCTCGGCGTCGAGATCTATCCGGGCTTTGCGGCGGCCGAAGTGCTTTATGACGAGGACGGCAAGGTCAAGGGCATCGCCACCGGAGACATGGGCGTCGGCCGCGACGGCAAGCCGAAGGACTCTTTTACCCGCGGCATGGAATTGCTCGGTAAGTACACCCTGTTCGCCGAAGGCGCCCGAGGCAGCCTGACCAAGCAGCTCATCAACAAATTCGCCCTGGACGCCAAGAGCGAGCCACCGAAGTTCGGCATCGGCCTCAAGGAAGTCTGGCAGATCGACCCCGCCAAGCACCAGAAGGGCCTGATCCAGCATTCGTTCGGCTGGCCGCTCGACATGAAGACCGGCGGTGGCTCGTTCCTCTATCACTACGACGACAATCTCGTCGCCGTCGGCTTCGTCGTCCATCTCAACTACGACGATCCGTATCTGTCCCCGTTCGACGAATTCCAGCGCTTCAAGACTCATCCCTCGATCCGCGGTACCTTCGAGGGCGCAAAGCGGCTCGCTTACGGCGCGCGCGCGATCACCGAGGGCGGCTACCAGTCGGTGCCGAAGCTCAGCTTCCCCGGCGGCGCGCTGATCGGCTGCGCGGCCGGCTTCGTCAACGTGCCGCGCATCAAGGGTGTGCACAATGCGATGGGTACCGGCATGCTCGCGGCCGAGCACGTCGCAGCCGCGCTTGCCGCCGATCGCGCCAATGACGAACTCGTCGAATACGAGAATGCCTGGCGCACGTCGTCGGTCGGCAAGGATTTGTTTCTGGTCCGCAACGTCAAGCCGCTGTGGTCGAAGTTCGGCACCGTGCTCGGCGTCGCGCTGGGCGGCTTCGACATGTGGTGCAACACGCTGTTCGGCGCCTCGCTGTTCGGCACCCAGTCGCACGCCAAGCCTGATCGCGCCACGCTCGATCCGGCCAGGCAGCACACGCCCAAGGTCTACCCGAAGCCGGATGGCAAGATCTCGTTCGACAAGCTGTCCTCGGTGTTCCTGTCCAACACCAACCATGAGGAGGACCAGCCGGTCCATCTGAAGGTCACGGACATGAACCTCCAGAAGACCTCCGAACATGACGTCTTTGCCGGTCCTTCGAACCGCTATTGCCCGGCCGGCGTCTATGAATGGATCGAGGAGGGCTCTGGCCCGCGCTTCCAGATCAACGCCCAGAACTGCGTCCACTGCAAAACCTGCGACGTAAAGGACCCCAATGGCAACATCACCTGGGTTCCGCCCGAGGGCGGCGGCGGCCCGAACTACGAGGCGATGTAAGGGCAGGTCTGGTGATCTGGCGCACGTTCGCGTGAGGACCCGGCTGCGGCCACCCGCCGCGGCCACGATAAGGCCATAGTAGCGGCGTCTTGGGGCGCTCTTGGCGGATTCGCTTGGCCGATTTGGGGCATGCGGCGGGGGTCGCCCAGTCCGAATCCTTGCGGCGAAGCGCCAAAAGCGGCATTGTCGGCCCGACGGTTCCGGGTCCCTATGCCACCGGCCGCGTTCGCATGCGATACGGCCCCCTGTTGCAAACCCAGGCACTACCAACTCAAGGCGAGCCCCTGATGTTTTCAAATCGTTTCATCCGCTGGACTGCTGCCGCCATCGCTCTCACGGGCACCGCGATCGTGGCGGTCCCCGGTGCGGTCCTGGCGCAGACGCCGGATCACCCGGAGAACACGGCGGCGCAGTTTCCGACCCGAAACGATCTGAAGTCACTCACCGGTGCCGGCAGCTATCTCGCCGCCCGCCACGCCAGCGTCGAGCGTGACGCGGCATCCGCAGCCGCATTCTACCGTTCGGCGCTCCGGACCGATCCCAAGAACAACGAACTGCTCGACCGTGCCTTCATCTCGTCGGTCGCCGACGGCGACCTCGAGGAGGCGGTCAAGCTCGCCGAACGCATCCTCACAATCGACAAGACCAACCGCGTCGCGCGTCTCGTCGTCGGCGTGCATGATCTCAAGCTGAAGAAATACGCGGCCGCGCAGGCCAACATCAACCAGTCGATCCGCGGCCCGATCACCGATCTCGTCGCCACGCTGCTGTCGGGCTGGGCCGCCTATGGTGCCGGCGATGCCAAGGGTGGTGTCGCCACCATCGACAAGCTGGCCGGTCCGGAATGGTATCCGCTGTTCAAGGATCTTCACACCGGCATGATCCTGGAGCTCTCCGGCAGGGAGAAGGACGCCGGCGCCCGCTTCGAGCGCGCCTACAAGCTCGACGATTCCATGCTGCGCGTGACCGAGGCCTATGCGCGCTGGCTCTCGCGCAACAAGGATTCCGCCGCCGCGACCACCGTCTACCAGGCTTTCGACAAGAAGCTCGCACGCCATCCGCTGATCCAGGAAGGCCTGCGCGAGACCAAGGCCGGCAAGAAGATGCCGCCGCTCGTCGATTCCGCGCAGGCCGGCGCCGCCGAAGCGCTCTATGGCATCGGTGCCACGCTGACCCGCCGCGGCGGCGAGGACCTGGCGCTGGTCTATCTCCAGCTCGCGCTCTACCTCCAGCCGACCCATCCGCTGGCGCTGCTTTCGCTCGCCGATCTCTATGAGTCGGTGAAGCGGCCGAAGATGGCGATCAAGGTCTATGAGCGCGTGCCCGCGACCTCGCCGCTCAAGCGCAATGCGCAGATCCAGCTCGCCATTGATCTCGACACCGCCGACCGCACCGACGAGGCGATCAAGATCCTCAAGGGCGTCACGTCAGAGGATGCCAAGGACCTCGAAGCCATCATGGCGCTCGGCAATATCGAGCGCGGTCGTAAGCGGTTCGGTGATTGCGGGGCGACCTATTCGCAAGGAATCGACGTGCTGCCGCCCGGCAACGACAAGGCCAACAGCGTCTGGTATTATTATCGCGGTATCTGCGAGGAGCGCTCCAAGCAGTGGGCCAAGGCCGAGGCCGACATGAAGAAGGCGCTGGAGCTCCAGCCCGACCAGCCGCACGTCCTCAACTATCTCGGCTATTCCTGGATCGACCAGGGCGTGAATCTCGACGAAGGCATGAAGATGATCAAGCGTGCCGTCGAGCAGCGTCCCGACGACGGCTACATCGTCGATTCCCTCGGCTGGGCCTACTACCGTATCGGCAACTACGAAGAGGCGGTGAAGAACCTCGAGCGTGCGATCGATCTCAAACCCGAGGATCCCACCATCAACGACCATCTCGGCGACGCCTATTGGCGCGTCGGCCGCACGCTGGAGGCAAAATTCCAGTGGTCGCATGCCCGCGATCTCAAGCCAGAGCCGGAAGAACTTCCGAAAATCGAGGCCAAGATCGCCAACGGCCTCGCCGACGACAATTCGAACTCTTCTGCGGCTCAGGCCGAGAAGAAGAAGGACGACGGCAGGGGCGGCTGAGGTTTTGTTGGGGGCGTGTCGCCGATGTCGGCGTTGATTGAAGAGGGACGGGCGAAGGTCAATTTGAGCCTTCGCGTCGTCGGCCGTCGTGCCGACGGCTATCATGATCTCGAAAGCGTGGTGGCGTTCGCCGATTGCGCCGATCGGCTCACGCTGGAGCCAGGCGGTGAGCTGAAGCTCACCACCGCCGGGCCGCTGGCGGAGGCCTGCGGCGAGACGTCCGACAATCTCGTGCTCAAGGCCGCCAAGCTTCTGGCCGAGGCGGTGCCCGGCCTGAAGCTGGGCGCGTTCGCGCTCGACAAGGTGCTTCCCGTTGCGGCGGGCATCGGCGGCGGTTCGGCCGATGCCGCGGCGGCGCTGCGGCTCCTGGCGCGTCTCAACGATCTGTCGCTCGATGATCCCCGCGTTCAGAAGGTCGCACTCGCGACCGGCGCCGACGTGCCGGTGTGCCTCATCTCGCGCGCCTGCGACATGACCGGCGTCGGCGAGCAGCTATTGCCGCTCGCGCTGCCGAGCATGCCCTGCGTCATGGTCAATCCGCGCGTGCCGGTCGCGACCAAGGACGTGTTCCAGGCACTGGGGTTGCGCAACGGCGAGCTTCTGGTCGGCGTCACCGACGTCATCCGCGCTCCGGCCTGGCCCGGGGAGGGCGCCTCTATTTCCGATTGGGTCGAGGTTCTGGAAACCGTCGCCAACGACCTTGAAGCGCCTGCGCTGCGCATTGAGCCTGTCATCGGCGAGGTGCTGGAGGCGCTGCGCGCCTCCGCCGGCGTCAAGCTCGCCCGCATGTCCGGCTCCGGCGCGACGTGCTTTGCGATCTACGGCGCGCCGGCCGAAGCCCATGCCGCCGCCGAGAAGATCCGGCGCGATCACCACGGCTGGTGGGTGCATGCGGGAACGTTGAGCTAGATATTCCCCCAAGGACGCTGTGTAGCCCGGATGAGCGAAGCGATATCCGGGATTCTTTCTTGTGGCTTCCCGCATGTCGCTGCGCTCATGCGGGCTACGGCAGTTGAGCTAACCGCCGCTTGCCTCAGCCAGTCCCAGAAACCGCCGGATCTCACCCAGCACCTCCTGCGGCTTGTCGTGCTGCAGCCAGTGTCCTGCGCCGGCGATCGTCTCGATGCGCGCCTGCGGGAAGTACCGCTCCAGGCCTGCCGCCCTGGCACCGGCGAGAAAGCTTTCACCGGCATTGAGCAGCAGCGTCGGACACGT
Source organism: Bradyrhizobium sp. USDA 327 (assembly GCF_041262065.1). Lineage (NCBI taxonomy): Bacteria > Pseudomonadati > Pseudomonadota > Alphaproteobacteria > Hyphomicrobiales > Nitrobacteraceae > Bradyrhizobium > Bradyrhizobium sp. USDA 327. The sequence goes on from NZ_JBGCCW010000001.1 coordinate 1,022,379, forward strand.
GATGCGTGACCAGAGCTCGATGTGATCGTCGGGCCAGAGCCGGTGCGGCGCAGCGGCGCGCTGATAGGGATCGAACTTCCAGCTGTAGGTGCCATCCTCGTTCCGCCGCGCACCATGCGTGGCGAGATGCAAGGCGAGGTCACGGGACAGCCGTTTGTTGTGAAGCATCATCTGCCCGGCGGCGTCCTCGAGCGTGGCATAGCGGCGCGGCGTGCGGTCGTGCAGCTTGTCGAGCTGGGCGACCCATTTGCCGATGCGCTCATGCGCCGGCGGTTTTGGTGTATCCGGCAGCATGGTCACACCGTCGAGGATCACGAGCTTCGAGACCCGCTCGGGGAATGAGCCCGAAAAGATCAGGCTCACCATCCCGCCCATCGAATGGCCGATGAGAGTGACCTGAGGCGCTGCGATATTGCGGACGAGCTGGGAGAGATCGTAGACATATTCCGTCAGCGCGTAGCTGCCGCCTCGGGTCCAGTCGGAATCGCCGTGACCGCGCAGGTCGGGCGCGAGCACGTGAAAATGCGGCTGCAACGATCGGGCAATGTGATCCCAGCTCCGGCAATGATCGCGGCCGCCATGGACCAGGATGAGAGGTGGCGCGCTCTCATTGCCCCAGTCGGCGTAATGCAGCCGCAGGCCGTGCGATTCATGGAAGCGGCTTTGCGGGGCGAGCATCGCGGCGCTATCCATTCACCGGCCGCCGCGCCAGCGCGAGCGAGAGGCCGAGGCTGGCGATGAAGACGCCGGAGCCCTGCGCGAGACGCCGCATCAGCTGCGGCCGTCCGATCAGCTGCGTGCGTGTCGCGGTGGCCATCAGCACCACCACGACATCGGCGAGCGTGTTCAGCGTCACCGAAATCGCACCTAACACAATGAATTGCAGCGTCGGGTTCGATCCCGAGGGATCGAGGAATTGCGGAATGAAGGCAAGGAAGAACGCCGCGGTCTTCGGGTTCAGGGCCTCGACCAGCACGCCGTCGCGGAAGGCGCGCTTGTCGCCGACGGCCTCGCTCTCGAGCGACAGCGCGCGACCGGCGCTGCGAAACGTCTTGATCCCGAGCCAGACCAAATAGAGCGCGCCGACGAATTTCACGACGGCAAACAGTTCCGCGCTGGCCAGGATGATCGCGGAGATGCCGAGGCTGCCCGCGACGACATGAACGAGCCCGCCGAGTGCCGTGCCTGCGGTCGACGCCAAGCCACTGACGCGTCCCTCCGACAGGGTTCGTGCCGCGACATAGAAAATGCCGGGGCCCGGAACGGCGGCGATGAGACAAGCTGCGGCCAGGAACAGCCAGAAATTCGTTTCGGTCATCCTGTTTTCGTAGCGGAGCGAGCGGCGATTGCAAGGCCCTCTCGCTTAGCCCATCCGGCGGAAGATCACGCTGGCGTTCACTCCGCCGAACCCGAACCCGTTGGAGATGGCGCTCTGCATCGGCATCGCTCTCGCTGCGCCGGCGACGATGTCGATGCCTTCAGCGTCGGGATCCGGATTTTCGAGATTGAGCGTCGGCGGCGCGATCTGGTCGCGCAAGGCCAGCACGGTGAAGATCGCCTCCAGCCCGCCGGCGGCGCCGAGCAGGTGCCCGGTGGCCGATTTGGTCGCGCTCACGGCAATGCCGCGGTTACGGCCGAACAGCGCGGCGATCGCGCCGAGCTCGCTCTCGTCGCCGGCCGGCGTCGACGTCGCATGCGCGTTCAGGTGCTGCAGATCCGCGGGCTCGAGCTTCGCCTGCCGAAGCGCGATCTCCATGGCGCGGCGGGCGCCGTCGCCATCGGGCGGACCCGAGGTCATGTGATAGGCGTCCGCGGTCGTGCCGTAGCCGACGATCTCCGCGATCGGCGTCGCGCCGCGCGCCAGTGCATGTTCCAGTGCCTCGATCACCAGGATGCCGGCGCCTTCGCCCATCACGAAGCCGTCGCGGTCGCGATCGAACGGGCGCGAGGCGCGCGCGGGTTCGTCGTTGAAGCCGCTCGATAGCGCGCGGGCCGCGGCAAAGCCGCCGAGGCTGACGATGTCGATGCAGGCCTCCGCGCCGCCGCAGATCGCGACATCGGCTTCGCCTGCGCGGATCATTCGCGCGGCATCGCCGATCGCCTGCACGCCGGCGGCACACGCCGTGACCGGGGTGCCCAGCGCGCCCTTGTAGCCGTGTTTGATCGAGACCTGGCCCGCGGCGAGATTGGCGAGGAACGAAGGGACCGTGAACGGCGAGAGCCGGCGCGCACCGCGCTTCTCGGTGATGCGCACCGCCTCCGCCATCGCCGGAAAGCCGCCGATGCCGGAGGCGATGATCGTCGCGGTGCGCTCCAGCGCGCTTGCGTCCTGCGGCATCCATTTGGCCTGTGCGACCGCTTCTGCGGCGGCGAGCAGCGCGAACAGGATGAAGCGGTCCATCTTGCGCTGGTCTTTTGGCGCGGCGGCCTGCGCCGGATCGAAGCCGCCATCGGCGTCATCGGCCTTGTCGGGCACGAGACCGGCGATGCGCGCCGGCAGTACCTGCGCCCATTCGGGCAGAGGGCGCAGCCCGCTTTGGCCGGCGAGCAGCCGCCGCCACGACAATTCGACCCCACAGCCGAGCGGCGACACCGCGCCCATGCCAGTCACGACGATACGACGCATGTCAGTCTCCAGCCGGCGCCACGGCCGGGTTCATGGCCTTGAGCGAAGCGAGCCGCACGCGCATTCCGCGGCTGGCGCGGGGACCGGGAACGGCGATTGTGTTGGCGAGCGTGATCGGCTGCATGTCGGCGGCGTCGACCACGATTGGATCGAATGGGCGAGCGTCACTCCGGTTCGCCAGCACGATGGATGCGCCCTTCGGCGCGAGATGCTTGTTGCCCCAGGCGAGCAGCGCGACGATCACCGGAAAGAAATCCCGCGCCTTGCCCGTCAGCACGTATTCGTAGCGCGGCGGACGTTCGTTGTAGCGGCGGCGGACGAACAGGCCGCTCTCGGTGAGATGGGCGAGACGCCGCGACAGGATGTTCGGCGCGATCCCGAGGCTTTGCGCGAATTCGTCGAATTTCGACGCGCCCTGAAACGCATCGCGCAGGATCAGGATGCTCCACCATTCGCCGACCGTCTCCACGGCGCGGCCGACGGGGCATTCCTGGATGGAGGGAGATTTGGGCTGCACGAGGGAAGGGTAGGGTAGTAACTTGCAAAATGCAAGTGACTAGCATGCGAACCGCAAATGCGGGCGAAGCGGGCCAATGCGAAACTATGTTTGATGAGACGTGAGGTGCGCGTCGACCAAATCGCTCTCGTGCCCCGGACGCAGCGCAGCGCCTCTTTGCGGTGCGCTGCAGGGCCGGGGCCCATGTCGCCGATGATTACGGATGTCGCGTGGGTCCCGGCTCTGCGCAGCAGCGTTTCACGCTGCAGCGCGTCCGGGACACGAGAGCGAGCGGTGTCGTCGCGTCTTGCTCGCAATGACGAGGTGGAAAGAGCCTTAGGGTGAGAGCCTAATGCGACCGTGCCAAACAGAACGCCACGACCTGCTCCAGCGCGCTCTTCATCGGCGAGGGCGGGAACAGCGCCAGCGCGTCGACGGCCATGGCGCCGTAGTGCTGGGCGCGGCTCAGCGTATCCTCGAGCGCGCGGTGCTTGTTCATCAGGCCGATGGCGTGGTCGAGATCGCCGTCGCCGATCTCGCCGCGCTCCAGCGCGCGGATCCAGAAGGCGCGCTCGGTGTCGTTGCCGCGGCGGAAGGCCAGCACGACCGGCAGCGTGATCTTGCCCTCGCGGAAATCGTCGCCGGTGTTCTTGCCGAGCTTGGCGCTCTTGCCGCCATAGTCGAGCACGTCGTCGACGAGCTGGAAGGCGATGCCGAGATTCATGCCGACCGAGCGGCAGGCGGTCTGCTCCGCCTTGGGCCGGTTGGCGATGACGGGGCCGACCTCGCAGGCGGCGGCGAACAATTCGGCGGTCTTGCCGCGGATCACGGCGAGATATTCGTCCTCGGTGGTCGCGGTGTTCTTGGCGGCGGCCAGCTGCATCACCTCGCCCTCGGCGATGGTGGCGGCGGCCGCGGAGAGGATGTCGAGCGCGCGGAGCGAGCCGACCTCGACCATCATGCGGAAGGCCTGGCCGAGCAGGAAGTCGCCGACCAGCACGCTCGCCTCGTTGCCCCAGAGCATGCGCGCCGACAGCTTGCCGCGGCGCATCTCGCTCTCGTCGACGACGTCGTCGTGGAGCAGGGTGGCGGTATGCATGAACTCGACGGAGGCCGCGAGCTTGATATGGCCGTCGCCGGTGTAGCCGGCCAGATTGGCCATGGCGAGCGTCAGCATCGGGCGCAGGCGTTTGCCCCCGGAGGAGATCAGGTGGTTGGCGACCTCCGGGATCATGGTCACCTCGGAGCCGGTCCGCGACAGAATCGTGGCGTTGACGCGCTCCATGTCAGGGGCGACAAGGGCAACCAGCTCTTCGATCGACGCGCCGGGAGTTTCGAAAGGTACGATGACGGCCACGCCGGTCTCCAATATTTGCCCCGGAAGGGCTATTCTGATGGAAAGACAATAGAAACTGGCGACGGACGCGGCAAGACCTCGGAACCATTGACATTTGCCGCATGCCCCCCTTTCAGGCAGGAGATCTGCGTTTTGCGCGAACTGGTTCGGACCAATGACATGGTGCTGGTGTCGGCGATCGGCGCGCTGCTCGACGGTGCCAACATCCATCATCTGGTGCTGGACCAGAACATGAGCATCATCGAGGGCTCGCTCGGCATATTGCCGCGGCGGATCCTGGTCCATGAGGACGATGTCCAGGAGGCTAGGGCTCTCCTCACCGAAGCCGGCCTCAGCCACGAACTGCGCGGCGATGATTGAGGCCGCAGATATTACCGAGGACGCCTTTCTCGGCGGGCAATTGCGGTTGAAGCAGAAGCGATCCGGCCATCGCGCCGGGCATGACGCCATCCTGCTTGCAGCGGCGACCGACGCCCAGGCAGGGGACGGCGTAGTCGATTTCGGCGCCGGTGTCGGTACGGCCGGTCTGGCGCTGGCCCGCCGCGTCGCGGGCATCAGGCTCAGCCTGGTCGAGATCGATCCCGAGCTGGCCGAGCTCGCGCGCGGCAACGCGGCGGCGAATGCGATTGCCGCCGAAACGATCGTGCTCGACGTCACGGCCGAGGCGCAGGCCTTTGCGTCAAACGGGCTGTCGCCCGACAGCGTCGACGTGGTGTTGATGAATCCGCCCTTCAACGATCCGGCCCGGCATCGCGGCTCGCCGGATCGGGCGCGTCACACCGCGCATGTGGCGACGGAAGTGACCCTGCATGCGTGGGTGCATGCAGCGCGGCGTATTCTCCGATCCAATGGCGTGCTGACCCTGATCTGGCGCGCAGATGGAATCGCCGACGTCCTGGCAGCGCTGTCACGCGGTTTCGGCAGTCTCTCGATCCTGCCGGTTCACGGCGAGGCGGGGCGGCCCGCGATCCGTGTGCTGGTGCGTGCGGTGAAAGGCGGCCGGGCCCCGACGCGATTGCTGCCGGGCCTCATGCTCAACGACGAGTCACGCTTGTCCAAAAGTGAGGTGACGGAGATTCTGGAAGGGAGAGCGGCCTTGCCGCTGGTGGAACCGTGAGGGCTTACCGGGGAAGCGATTCCGACTGCTGCTCTTGCGGCGACGTGAGGCGGATCGCCATGAACAGCGCGCCGATCAGCAGCATCAGCAGATAGATTTTCATGGTGTTCTCCGCTGCCTCATTGCAGCCTCCCAACGGGAAAACTGCAAAGCACGTTCCGGGCACTTCCAATGACAGTCGCGTGATAAGAAATGGTTAATCAGAGGTAACGGCATGGCCGAACAATTGAACGATCGTGAGAGTTCCGGCCTGGCCGACAAGCTCATGCAATATCTGCCGGCGCGCTTTCGGCCGGGTACCCCAGTGGTGCCGGTGGTGCGGCTGTCGGGGGTGATCGGTGCGGTGACGCCGCTGCGCCCCGGGTTGACGCTTGCCGGCATCGCGCGGGTGCTCGAGCGCGCGTTTTCGTACCGGCACGCCAAGGCCGTGGCGCTGGTGATCAATTCTCCCGGCGGCTCGCCGGTGCAGTCGCGTCAGATCTACTTGCGCATCAAGCAGCTCGCGGCGGAGAAGAAGCTGCCGGTGCTCGTGTTCGTCGAGGACGTCGCGGCGTCCGGTGGCTACATGATCGCCTGCGCCGGCGACGAGATCATCTGCGATCCGTCCTCGATCCTCGGCTCGATCGGCGTGGTCGGCGGCAGTTTCGGCTTTCAGGAGGCGATCAGGCGGCTCGGCATCGAGCGCCGCCTCTACACAGCGGGCGAACACAAGGCCATGCTCGACCCGTTCCTCCCGGAAGACCCTGCTGACGTCGCCAAGCTGAAGGCGATCCAGCGCGAGATCCACCAGATATTCATCTCGCTGGTCAAGGAAAGCCGCGGCGCACGGCTGAAGGGAGCGGATGATACCCTGTTCACGGGGGAATACTGGGCCGGCGAGAGCGCCATCGCGCTGGGGCTCGCCGACCACATCGGCGATCTTCGCTCAACTCTTCGTGCCCGCTACGGCGAGAAGGTTCTCACCCCCGTGATCGCACAGCCGACCGGGCTGCTCTCCGGCCTTTTGGGGCGGAAATCGCCCGGCGCGGGGCAGCTTTTGGCCCTGGAATCGATGGTCGGCTTGCCGGACGAGCTGATCTCGGCGGTCGAGACGCGGGCGATCTGGGCGAAATTCGGGTTCTAGGCAGCGCCATTTGGTCCGGGCCGCGCCAATTGCGGCGCTGGCCCATCTGCGCAACAATGCAGGTGGGGGCTGAGCACTAGACGAGGATCGACTGATGCCGCCGTTCGTCGCTTTCGCGGGCGTCTTGGGCGGGCTTGCCGTGGTCCGCTGGGCCTACAAGACCGCTGTCCGGATCAACCAGGAGCTGGAGGAGATGCGCCTGTCGCGCGTCGCCGAAGCCGCCCGCATGGGGGATATCCAGACGCTGAAGCGTGACCCCGTAACCGGAGCTTATCGTCCGGGTTAGCTGCCACAGTCGTCATGCCCGGGCTTGTCCCGGGCATCCACGTTCTTCGTGCGGTTACACAAGGCGTGGATGGCCGGGACAAGCCCGGCCATGACGGAGTACAGGGCCGCTTTCCGGCCCCCTTCGCCTTGATTCCCATCCCCGCCGTCGATACGGTCCCGCGCGATTCAAAACCCCCCGCGAGAGCCCGATCTGACGATGGACGCCTCATTGCCCGCCCATATGCGCCCGGAACGCTCGTTCCAGGGCTTCATCCTCGCGCTCCAGCGGTTCTGGGCCGAGCAGGGCTGCGTGATCCTGCAGCCCTACGACATGGAAATGGGCGCGGGCACCTTCCATCCGGCGACCACCCTGCGCGCGCTCGGGCCAAAGCCCTGGAATGCGGCCTATGTGCAGCCCTCGCGACGGCCCAAGGACGGCCGTTACGGCGAGAACCCGAACCGGATGCAGCACTACTACCAGTTCCAGGTGATCATGAAGCCGTCGCCGCCGAATCTTCAGGATCTGTATCTGAAGTCGCTCGCCGCGATCGGCATCGATTCCGCCGTGCACGACATCCGCTTCGTCGAGGACGATTGGGAGAGTCCGACGCTGGGTGCCTGGGGTTTGGGCTGGGAGTGCTGGTGCGACGGCATGGAGGTCAGTCAGTTCACTTATTTCCAGCAGGTCGCGGGCTTCGAATGCGCGCCGGTCGCGGGTGAGCTCACCTATGGCCTCGAGCGCCTCGCGATGTATGTGCAGGGCGTCGACCGCGTCTACGACCTCAACTTCAACGGCCGCGAGGGTGACGCCAAGGTCACCTATGGCGATGTCTTCCTGCAGGCCGAGCAGGAATATTCGCGGCACAACTTTGAATACGCCGACACCGCGATGCTGTTCGAGCAGTTCAAGATGGCGGAAGCGGCCTGCCGGAAATATCTCGACGCCGGCTGGCGCGAAGGCGGCAATCGGAAGCAGCATCTGATGGCGCTGCCGGCCTACGACCAGTGCATCAAGGCGAGCCATGTCTTCAATCTGCTCGATGCGCGCGGCGTGATCTCCGTGACGGAGCGGCAGAGCTACATTCTTCGCGTGCGCGAGCTGGCCAAGGCCTGCGGCGAGGCCTGGATCCACACTGAAGCGGGCGGAGCGGCCTGATGCCCGATCTTTTGCTTGAACTGTTCTCGGAAGAGATTCCCGCGCGCATGCAAGGGAAGGCGGCCGACGATCTGCGCCGCATGGTCACCGACAAGCTCGTCGCCGAAGGCCTCGTCTACGAGGGCGCGAAAGCCTTCGCGACGCCGCGCCGCCTCGCGCTCACCGTGCACGGAATCCCTGCGCGTCAGCCCGACCTCAAGACCGAACGCCGCGGCCCCAAGATCGGCGCGCCCGATGCGGCCGTGCAGGGCTTCCTGAAAGCGACCGGTTTGAAGTCGCTGGATGAGGCCAAGATCCAGCGCGACCCCAAGGGTGATTTCTACATCGGATTGATCGAGAAGCCGGGTCGCGACGCGATCGACGTGCTCGCGGAAATCCTCCCCGTCATCGTCCGCACCTTCCCCTGGCCGAAATCGATGCGCTGGGGCGCGCGTTCCGGAAAGCCCGGCTCGCTCAACTGGGTGCGTCCGCTGCACGCGATCACCGCGACGTTCGGGCTCGAGACCGAGGAGCCTGATGTCGTGAAATTCTCGGTGGACGGCATCGAGGCCGGCCAGACCACTTACGGCCATCGCTTCCTTGCGCCCGCGGCCATTTCCGTGCGCCGGTTCGAGGACTATGAGGCCAAACTCCTCGACGCCAAGGTCGTGCTCGACCCCGAGCGCCGCAAGGACGCCATCCTCACCGACGCCAAGCAGCTCGCATTCGCGCAAGGGTTCGAGCTGGTCGAGGACCAGAACCTGCTCGACGAGGTCGCCGGCCTCGTCGAATGGCCGGTCGTGTTGATGGGCTCGTTCGAGCCGGAGTTCCTGGCGACGCCGGCGGAGGTGATCCGCGCCACCATCCGCAACAACCAGAAGTGCTTTGTCGTGAGCGACGCCAAGACGGGCAAGCTCGCCAACAAGTTCATCCTGGTCGCCAACATCGAGGCGACCGACGGCGGCAAGACCATCATCGCCGGCAACGAGCGCGTGATCCGCGCGCGGCTGAGCGACGCGAAGTTCTTCTTTGAGACGGATCTCAAGACGAAGCTCGAAGACCGCCTGCCGAAGTTCGAGCAGATCGTGTTCCACGAGAAGCTCGGCACCCAGGCCGACCGCATCAAGCGCATCGAACGCCTTGCCGCCGAAATCGCGCCGCTGGTCGGCGCCGATGTCGCCAAGGCGACGCGCGCCGCGCATCTGGCGAAGGCGGATTTGTTGACGGAGGTTGTCGGCGAGTTTCCTGAAGTGCAGGGCCTGATGGGCAAGTACTACGCTCTGGCCCAAGGCGAGGACGCCTCCGTCGCCGCTGCCTGCGAGGAGCACTACAAGCCGCAGGGCCCGGCCGATCGTGTGCCGACCGATCCAGTCAGTGTTGCGGTAGCGCTCGCCGACAAGATCGATACGCTCGTTGGTTTCTGGGCGATCGACGAGAAGCCGACGGGCAGCAAGGACCCGTATGCTCTGCGTCGCGCGGCGCTGGGTGTGATCCGGCTGATCGCGGAGAATGCGCTGCGTCTGTCGTTGATGAAGGTGGCGGCGTCGGCGCTCGCCGGCCTGTCGGTGAAGCCCGCCGATGCGCAGAAGCTTCCCAGCGACCTGCTCGCCTTCTTCGCCGACCGCCTCAAGGTCCAGCTCCGCGAGCAGGGCGCGCGGCACGATCTCGTTGACGCCGTGTTCGCGCTCGGCGGCCAGGACGACCTCCTGATGATCGTCCGTCGCGTCGAGGCGCTCGGAAAATTCCTCGATACCGACGACGGCAAGAACCTGCTCGCCGGCACCAAGCGCGCCAGCAACATCCTCTCGATCGAGGAGAAGAAGGACAAGCGCAGCTTCGACGGCGCGCCCGATGCTGCGCTCTACAGCCTCGCTGAGGAGAAGGCGCTGGCGAAAGCGATCGGCGAGGTCAAGGCGGAAGCCGGCGCTGCGGTCGCCAGGGAAGACTTTGCCGCCGCGATGAGCGCGATGGCGAAGCTGCGTCCGCCGGTCGATGCCTTCTTCGACAAGGTGCGCGTCAACGACGACGATGCGAAGGTGCGCGAGAACCGCCTGAAGCTGCTCAACGAGATCCGCAGCGCCACGCGCGCGGTGGCGGATTTCTCGAAGATCCAGGATTGAGGCGCGGGTATTGCGGCTCTCGTGCCCCGGACGCAGCGCAGCGCTACTTCAGCGGTGCGCTGCAGAGCCGGGGCCTATGCTGGCCGCGTGCTCGGAACCCTGGGTCCCGGGTCGCGCTTCGCTTGCCCGGGACACAAGATAGAAAGTGCCCCACCCGGCGGGGGGAAGGACCGGGCGGGGCCTGATGTCCGCTTCAAACTGCTCGCGCCAGCCTGATATGGCGCGCCGGACATCTAGTCGATCTCTTAGGCGATCTCAGTCCAGCACCTCGACGATGCGGCGCGAGCGCGGCTCGACCAGCACGGTCTCGCCGTTCACGACGGTGTAGCGATAGGTCGTGGCGCCAAAACGTTGCGGCACGTCATAATAAGTGACGCCGCTTTCGGGTAAGGTGGTGCCGACCACCACGCGATCCGGAATCCGGAAGGGCGGCACACGTTGCTCGACGACATATTCGCGGAAGGCCGGCCGCTGTTCGACCGCAATGGTCGGGGCGCTGTCGACCACGGCGGGCGCGCGTCCCACCGTGACACCGCTTTGCGCCTGCGCCGCAAGAGGCGAGCCGATCGCGGCCGCGAGCGCTGCAAGAGCAAGAATCCTGTTCCGCATGGACAACTCCTTCGACGTGATTTTCGGACGCGCGAACGGCGCGACCGGTTGCCAATGCGTGCCTCATGGCAATGTTCCGGGAAAAGGCCTGCCGCATTCGCGGCAATTTCGGGCAGTTTTCGCGATCGACGGAACTCGCGATGCGTCCTGCGCATCTCTACTCCCGGAACCGGGCCGGCTATGATCCGCGCGCGATTCGCCTCACCTCCACAGAAAGATAGTTCATGCACATCACCGTCGCCCACATTTCGCCGATCCTGTCGTTGATTGCGGGCGTGCTCATCCTGATCATGCCGCGACTCCTCAACCTCATCGTCGCGATCTTCCTCATCGTCAACGGCGCGATCGGGCTCGGGCTCCTGAAGTGGCTCCGCTTCTAGGCGTCACTTTTCGGAACTGTCTGACTTGCGCGGGCCCGCCCAAAATGGTGTAAGGCCCGCGATTTCCCATTCCTCTCGCAGGTTGTGTGCAAGCTATGGCCAAAGCCGCCTCGAAGCCTAAGAAAATGCCAGCGAAATCAAAGTCCTCTGCCGTCGCGAAAGCCGCGCCGCCGGCCCGCAAGACGCTGGCCAAAAGCGCGCCTAAGCCGGTCGCCAAGCCCGCTGCAAAGTCCGCAGCCAAGCCGGCGGCAAAGGCCGCGACCAAGGCGGCTCTGCCGAAGGTCGCCGCGAAGCCCGCACCGAAGAAGACTGCGCCCGCTAAGGTGGCGCCAGCCGCGGCCAAGGCCGGCAAATGGGTGTTCACATTCGGTGACGGCAAGGCCGAGGGCCGCTCGGAGATGCGCGACCTGCTCGGCGGCAAGGGCGCCAACCTCGCCGAAATGGCCAATCTCGGCCTCCCGGTGCCTCCCGGCTTCACCATCCCGACCTCGGTCTGCACCTATTTCTACGCACACGACAAGACCTACCCGAAGGAATTGCAGTCGCAGGTTGAGAAGGCGCTCGACTATGTCGGCAAGTTGACCGGCAAGATCTTCGGTGATGCCAAGAACCCGCTGCTCGTCTCCGTGCGCTCCGGCGCGCGCGCCTCGATGCCGGGCATGATGGACACCGTGCTCAATCTCGGCCTCAACGACCAGACCGTGGAAGCGCTTGCCGAATTGTCGGGCGACCGCCGCTTCGCCTTTGACAGCTATCGCCGCTTCATCACCATGTATTCCGACGTGGTGCTCGGCTTCGAGCACCATCACTTCGAGGAAATCCTCGACACCTTCAAGGACACGCAGGGCTACACGCTCGACACGGACCTGTCCGCCGAGGACTGGGTCGACCTGGTCGGCAAGTACAAGGACGCGGTCGCGCGCGAGACCGGCAAGGACTTCCCGCAGGATCCGCACGACCAGCTCTGGGGCGCGATCGGCGCGGTGTTTTCATCCTGGATGAACGCGCGTGCGGTGACCTACCGCAAGCTGCACGACATTCCGGAATCCTGGGGCACCGCGGTCAACGTGCAGGCCATGGTGTTCGGCAACATGGGCGAGACCTCGGCGACCGGCGTTGCCTTCACCCGCAATCCCTCGACCGGCGAGAGCAAGCTCTACGGCGAGTTCCTGATCAACGCGCAGGGCGAGGACGTGGTGGCGGGCATCCGCACGCCGCAGGACATCACCGAGGAGGCGCGGAAGGAGTCGGGCTCCGACAAGGCGTCGATGGAATCGGCGATGCCGGAGGCCTTCAAGGAGCTGACGCGGATCTACACGCTGCTCGAGAAGCACTACCGCGACATGCAGGACATGGAGTTCACGGTCGAGCAGGGCAAGCTCTGGATGCTCCAGACCCGCGGCGGCAAGCGCACCGCGAAAGCGGCGCTGCGCATCGCGGTCGAGCTCGCCAATGAGGGCCTGATCTCGAAGAAGGAAGCGGTGACGCGGATCGATCCGGCCTCGCTCGACCAGCTGTTGCACCCGGCCATCGATCCCGACGCCAAGCGCGACGTGATCGCGACCGGCCTGCCGGCATCCCCGGGTGCAGCCTCCGGCGAGATCGTGTTCTCCTCGGATGAAGCGGCCAAGCTTCAGGCCGACGGGCGCAAGGTGATCCTGGTCCGCATCGAGACCAGCCCGGAAGACATCCACGGCATGCACGCTGCCGAAGGCATCCTGACCACCCGCGGCGGCATGACCTCGCACGCGGCGGTGGTCGCGCGCGGCATGGGCAAGCCCTGCGTCTCCGGCTGCGGCACCATCCGCGTCGATTACGGCCGTGGCACCATGAGCATCGGCTCGCGCACCTTCAAGACCGGCGACGTCATCACCATCGACGGCTCGCTCGGCCAGGTGCTCGCCGGCCGGATGCCGATGATCGAGCCGGAGCTGTCCGGCGAGTTCGGCACGCTGATGAACTGGGCCGACCAGGTCCGCAAGATCGGCGTGCGCGTCAATGCCGACACGCCCGACGACGCGCGCACCGCCATCAAGTTCGGCGCGGAAGGCATCGGCCTCTGCCGCACCGAGCACATGTTCTTCGAGGAGACGCGCATCCGCACGGTGCGCGAGATGATCCTCTCCGAGGACGAGCAGTCGCGTCGTGCCGCGCTCGCAAAGCTGCTGCCGATGCAGCGCGCCGACTTCGTCGAGCTGTTCGAGATCATGAAGGGCCTGCCCGTCACGATTCGCCTGCTTGACCCGCCGCTGCACGAGTTCCTGCCGCACACCCATGCCGAGGTCGAGGAAGTGGCGCGCGCCATGAACACCGACCCGCGGCGCCTCGCCGACCGCGCACGCGAGCTCTCGGAGTTCAATCCGATGCTCGGCTTCCGCGGCTGCCGAATCGCGATCGCCTATCCGGAGATCGCCGAGATGCAGGCCCGCGCGATCTTCGAGGCGGCGGTCGAGGCCGAGAAGCGCACCGGCAAGGCCGTCGGCCTCGAGGTGATGGTGCCGCTGATCGCGACCAAGGCCGAGCTCGATCTCGTCAAGGCGCGGATCGATGCGACCGCCCAGGCGGTGATGCGCGACACCAACACCAAGCTGGCCTATCAGGTCGGCACCATGATCGAGCTGCCGCGCGCCTGCCTGCTCGCGGCCGAGATCGCACAGTCGGCCGAGTTCTTCTCGTTCGGCACCAACGACCTGACGCAGACCACCTACGGCATCAGCCGCGACGACGCGGCGAGCTTTCTCGGGACCTACGTGGCCAAGGGCATCCTCCCGATCGATCCCTTCGTCGCGCTCGACCAGGAAGGCGTCGGCGAGCTCGTCAAGATCGGCGTCGCACGCGGCCGCAAGACGCGTCCGAAGCTCAAGGTCGGCATCTGCGGCGAGCACGGCGGCGATCCCGCGTCCGTTGCCTTCTGTCACCATATCGGCCTCAACTACGTCTCCTGCTCGCCCTACCGCGTGCCGATCGCCCGGCTCGCAGCGGCGCAAGCGGCGCTCGGCAAGGCCGTCGCCAGCCAGGCGTAGGCAAAACTAGGATGCTGGAATGAGAGAGGCGGGGCCAAGCTCCGCCTCTTTCATTTTACGTCACGCTCTTTCAACATCGTCATTGCGAGCGCAGCGAAGCAATCCAGAGTCTTTCCGCGGAGGGATTCTGGATTGCTTCGCTGCGCTCGCAATGACGAGTTCGTGGGACGTGCTCGCCACACGCTCCGCTGTCATCGCCCGGCTTGACCGGGCGATCCAGTACGCCGAGACGGTAGTGATTGAATCGAGACGCGGCGGCGTACTGGATTCCCCGCCTTCGCGGGGCATGACACCGGTGATGAGGAAGGCGCTTTGGGCGAACCCAACACCGGGATCTCATCACACGTCCCGTAATGATACGCCTGCGCAAGAGTTCCTTCACCATGCGCGTTGACCGGACGTTTACCGCTTCGCGTGAGGCGGCATTTACCACTGCGCGATGTCGCCTCGTGAAAACCCCTGTGTTCGCTTGAGTGTGCCGCATGCGCAACGCGGATTAACGCCCCGGCAACCTAAATTGGATACTTACGATAAAGATCGAATTGCACGGATGTACTGAGTTCGATCAGAGCGTAAGCGTAGCGTGAGCGTATCGATGTCAGTGTTGCGTAACCATCCGAAGGGCGCGCGGTTCGCGTCCTTCGGCATCGGTCTCTGCATCTTCGCATTGATGCCGAGAGAGACCGGCTATCAGGACATTGCCTCGCTGCTGGCGCGCCAGCCCGGCGTCGCCGAGCGTTGGCAGAAGCAGTTGTTTTCCGCTGCGTCCTCGATCCAGCTTGCGACCTACAGCTTCTCGCGGCCGATCGGCACCTCCGCTCCGCAGAGCGCGATGGTTCGGCTCGCGAGCCTCGACGGCCGCGACGTCACCGGCGCGATCAGCCGCAATCCTGCGCTTCAGGCGCCGCCGCGCTACCAGGCTTCCGACTTTCCCAAGGTCGATCGCTCCCTGAAGGGTGATCGCCTCGCAACCGTCGCGCCGACGCAGGCTCCCGAGACGGTCGCGCCGGCTGCAGAACCGGCACAGGAAGATCCCGCGACGTCGAACCGCTCGGTGTTCGGCGCCAAGTCCGCCGCATTGCCGCAGGCGATGTCGCCGGAATCCGCAGCCGTGCTCGATCCCGAGCTCCAGGAAGCGCTGCGCGCGCCGCCGCTGCCGCAATATTCCAATCCGCCGCAGGCCAGCGACGCTGCGCGCGCGCTCGCGACCGCGCCGCTGGAGGCGTTGAAGCGGGCTCCCGCCGCGCCGGCACGCGATCCCTTCGCAGTCAAGACCTCAAGCCTGTTCTTCGGCAGCTCCTCGCTCGGCGGCAATCTCGAGCCTATCGAGAGCTGGCAGCCGGGCGCCGAGCCGTTGATCGTGATGCCCGATCCCGACATGAAGGTGACGGCTTCGCTGTCGCCGCCATCGGTGGAGATTGCCAAGGAGATCGAAGGCGGCGAGAGCGTCGCGCCGAAGGGCGAGGTCAACGCCGACAACCAGCGCGCCAGATCGCCGGCCGAGCGGCTCGCGCTCGACGACAAGTCGCGCGCGAAATCGGAGAAGTGCCTTGCCGAAGCCGTCTATTTCGAATCCCGCGGCGAGGCCGTGCGCGGCCAGATAGCGGTGGCGCAAGTGGTGATGAACCGTGTGTTCTCCGGCAAATATCCCGATACCGTGTGCGGCGTGGTCTACCAGAACAAGTACCGCCATTTCGCCTGCCAGTTCACCTTCGCCTGCGACAACAATCCGGACGTGATCCGCGAGCCTGAAATGTGGGAGCGCGCCAGGAAGATCTCCAAGGCGATGCTCGACGGCCAGATCTGGCTGCCCGAGGTCGGCAAGTCCACGCACTACCACGCCTATTGGGTCCGTCCGTCCTGGGTCGCCGAGATGAAGAAGCTGTACAAGACCGGCGTGCACACCTTCTATCGGCCGCGCAACTGGGGCGACGGCAGCGAGGAACCGAGCTGGGGCACCCCGGCCCAGACCGCCGCGCTGTCCGCCGAACTCGCGCAGGAGGCCAAGAGCTCGGCCGAGATGGGCGAGCGTCGGTAGCGCCTTCACGAAAGACCGTCATGCCCGGGCTCGTCCCGGGCATCCACGTTCTTCGTGCTTCGTCGGCAAGACGTGGATGGCCGGGACAAGCCCGGCCATGACGTTGTGGAGGCGTTCGTGTTCAAATCACGCCTCGATATCCAGCGCACAATCGAAGTTCGGCGCCGAATGCGTCAGAGCGCCCGCCGACGCATAGTCGACACCGGTCGCCGCAATCGCGGCGATCGAGTCCAGCGTGACGCCGCCGGATGCCTCCAGCTTGAGGCGGCCCTCGTTGATCCTGACAGCCTCGCGCAGCATCGCAAGGTCCATGTTGTCGAGCAGCACCGCATCGGCCATCCCGCTGTCGAGCACTTCGCGCAGTTGCGCCAGCGTATCGACCTCGATCTCGATCTTGACGAGATGGCCCGCGTGGGCGCGGGCGCGCTCCAGTACCGGACGGATGCCGCCGGCAACCGCAATGTGGTTGTCCTTGATCAGGATGGCGTCGTCGAGCCCGAAGCGATGGTTGAAGCCGCCGCCGCAGCGCACCGCATATTTCTCCAGTGCGCGCAATCCCGGCGTGGTTTTTCGCGTGCAGCAGATGCGCATCTTCGTGCCCTCGGTGCGCGCGACATGGTCCGCCGTGAGCGTGGCTATGCCCGACAAGCGGCCGACGAAGTTCAGCGCGGTTCGCTCGGCCGTGAGAATGGCGCGGGCGGGGCCCGTGATCGTCAGCACATGCTGGCCGCGCGCAACCCGCGCGGCGTCGCGGACATGTGCGCGCAGCTCGATGTCGGGCGACAGCTTCTGCAGGGTCGCGAGCGCCAACGGCAATCCGGCGATCACGCCGGACTGGCGTGCGACGAGGATCGCCTGCGCCCTCGTCGCTTCCGGGATCGTCGCTAGCGAGGTGATGTCGCCGGCGCGGCCGAGATCCTCGTCGAGCGCGCGCTGCACGGCCTCGTCGACCGCGAGCGGAGAGAGAAAGGCGTCGGGATAGAGCAGTGAGGTCGGGGTGATCATGGGGCCTCCTTCAGGCGATCATGGATTGCGCGATGCGTGGCAGCGGACGCTCGTTCAGGCCCTCCGCGACCTCGCGCATCGCGACAAGCGTCGTCATTGTTCGCCGAGCCGGCCCGGGAGCCTCGGCGGGATGATCGGAACGGAAATGCGCACCGCGGCTCTCGCGCCGCGTCCAGGCCGCGGCGGCGACGAGCAGGGCCGAGATCGCCATGTTGCGGAGGGCGATATCTCCGGCCTCGCGTTCGAGCATGGCGAAGTGGCGCACGGCGTCCGCAAGCCCGTCACCGTCGCGGATCACGCCGACATGCGCGCTCATCATCGCGCGCAGCCGCTTCACCGCTACGGCATCCGGCGTGCCGGCGCGCGGCATCACCAACGCGTCGGGAAGGCGGCCGGGCGAGGGCACAATGCGGCCGGCGATGTCGTCGGCAATGCGTGCGGCATAGACGACGGCCTCCAGCAGCGAGTTGGAGGCGAGCCGATTGGCGCCATGCGCGCCGGTCGAGGACACCTCGCCGCCGGCCCAGAGCCCGTCGATCGAGCTGCGGCCGCGCATGTCCACCGCGATGCCGCCCATGTGGTAGTGTGCGGCCGGCGCAATCGGAATCGGCTGCGCCGCGGGATCGATGCCGGCGGCGATGCAGCTCGCATGCACGGTCGGAAATTTCTCGGCGAAGTGCGTGCCCAGCGCCTGCCGCGCATCGAGGAAGGCGCCGCGCCCGGCCGCGATCTCGGTGAACACGCCGCGGGCCACGATGTCGCGTGGTGCGAGCTCGGCGAGCGGATGGCGTGCCCTCATGAATCGCTCGCCGTTGCCGTTGATCAGCGTTGCGCCTTCGCCACGCAAGGCTTCGGTGGCGAGCGGCGCCGGGTCGCGGCCGACCATGATGGCGGTGGGGTGGAACTGCACGAATTCAGGATCGGCGATCACGGCGCCGGCGCGGGCTGCGATAGCAAGGCCGGAGCCGCTGGCCTCGAGCGGGTTGGTGGTTACGCCATAGAGGTGGCCGATTCCGCCGGTCGCAAGCACGATCGCGCGTGAAGCGAGCACGGCCGGCCGTGCAGCGGGATTGCCGGCCTCGCGCAATTGAAGGCCGGTGACGGCGCCGTCCTCGGTCAGCAGAGCTTCGGCGACAAAGCCTTCGATCAGGCGGATCGAGGGCGTGCGCCGCACGGCTTCGCTCAGCGCTGCGATGATCGCGGCGCCAGCGCCATCGCCGCGCACATGCACGATGCGCCGCGCGGAATGCGCAGCTTCCCGTCCGACGGCAAGCCTGCCGTCGAGATCGCGGTCGAACGGCACCCCGTAAGCGAGAAGGTCATGGATGCGGGGCGCCGCCTCGCGCGCGATCCCGAGTGCGACGGCTTCATCGACAAGGCCGCCGCCGACCGCGACGGTATCGGCGGCGTGTGCCTCCGGCGTGTCGCCTTCGGCCACCGCGGCGGCGATGCCGCCTTGCGCCCATGCGGACGACGCGCCCTGTCCGAGCGGTGCCGCCGAGATCAGCGTCACCGGCCGCGGGGCGAGCTTCAGCGCGCAGAACAGCCCGGCAAGGCCGCCGCCGACGATGACGACGTCGTCAGTGGTGCGGGTGAGGTCGTCGACATTGCTTGTCATTGGCCTTCTCCATTCACTCCGCTGTCGTCCCTGCGAAAGCAGGGACCCATGCGCCGCGGCGGAAGTTGTTGCGCGAAGCTGTTCACGTCGTTCTTCGCCAAACATCTTCCTTTGGTTGTGGGTCCCCTGCGCTTCGCTTGTCCGTTACGACAGCGGTATGTTTCTAGTTCTTCAGATTGATCATCCGCTCGACCGAGCGCCGCGCGCGTTCGGCAAGCGCGGGATCGATCGTCACTTCCTCGCGAAGCATCAGCAGGCTCTCCAGGATGTTGGCGAGCGTGATGCGCTTCATGTGCGGGCAGAGATTGCAGGGCCGCAGCATTTCCACTTCGGGAAGCTCGGCCCGCACATTGTCGGCCATCGAGCATTCGGTGATCATGACGAGGCGCCGCGGCCGCTTCGCGCGCACCCAGTCGATCATGTGTGCGGTCGAGCCGGTGAAGTCGGCTTCCGCCAGCACGTCCGGCGGGCACTCCGGATGCGCGATGATCTGGACGGAAGGATCGGCCTCGCGAAAGGATCGCAGCTCCTCGCCCGTGAAACGCTCATGCACCTCGCAGGCGCCTTTCCAGGCGATGATCTTCACGTCGGTCTTCGAAGCCACGTAAGTGGCGAGGTATCGGTCGGGCAGGAAGATCACGCTCGGCGCGTTTAGGCTCTCGACCACCTGCACCGCGTTCGAAGACGTGCAGCAGATATCGACCTCCGCCTTCACTTCTGCCGAGGTGTTGACATAGGCAACGACGGGCACGCCGGGGAATCTTTCGCGGAGCAGCCGCACGTCGGCGCTGGTGATGCTGGCAGCAAGCGAGCAGCCCGCGCGCGAATCCGGGATCAAGACGGTCTTGTCCGGATTGAGCAGCTTCGAGGTCTCTGCCATGAAGTGCACGCCGCACTGGACGATGATGCCTGCCTTCACCTTGGTGGCTTCGACCGCGAGCTGGAGCGAGTCGCCGCCGATATCGGCCACGCAATGAAAGATCTCCGGAGCCTGGTAGTTGTGGGCGAGGATCACCGCGCCCCGCGCGCGCTTCAGCTCGTTGATCGCGTTGATGGTCGGCGCCATCAGCGGCCATTCGATCGGCGGGATCACGTGCTTCACGCGTTCGTAGAGCGGGGCGGTGGCGCGTTCGACCTGCGGCGTCCATTCCAGCGAGGACATCGGCCACGTTGGCCCCGCGGGTACCGGCACGGGGCGGGGAGGGGTGATGAGTTGGCCCTGCGGCCGGTTGGCAAAATCGTCGGGGCCGTAGATTCCAGTGATCGGCATTGAAGCCTCCCATGCGCGGTTATTATGCTCAAATTGAGAATATAGGGGGTCTGAGAAATCCGGCCGAGAGGCCGGTCAGAGGAGGTGCCCTAAATATGCTCAATCTGAGTAAATCAAAGATAGCATGCTCCGATGGGGCCCGCTAGGCCCTGCCGCACACATTCCCGTCAGATCGCGGCTGACACGTCGGGCGAGGCAGCATTGAAACGCAATGCTCCCGCGGCAGCTCCTCGTGGAATGCAATCGTCTCTGGCTTGGCAATCTTTTTGACTTGGGATCTTCATGCAGATGCATTAAACGGGCCCTCCCGCGGCTGCTGATCGCGGATTCGCCAACGACAGACGAGGAAGACCATGTCGACACAGATCGGCGAACTCGCTCCGGCCTCACGTTCCTCCAACTGGCGCACCCCGGCCGTCATCATTCTCTGCGGTTGTGCGATCGGCATGCTCGGCTTCGGTCCGCGCTCGGCGCTCGGTTTCTTCGTGCAGCCGATGAGTCATGAATTCAGCTGGGGCCGCGACGTGTTTGGCCTCGCGATTGCCGTGCAGAATCTGTTGTGGGGGCTGGGCCAGCCGCTCGCCGGCGCGGTCGCGGATCGCTTCGGCCTGTTCCGGGTGATGTGCGTCGGCGCTCTGCTCTATGCCGGCGGCCTGCTCTTGATGCGTTACTCCTCGACGCCGCTGTCGCTCGACATCGGCGCCGGCGTCATGATCGGCTTTGGTCTTGCCGGCTGCTCCTTCAATCTGGTGCTGTCGGCGTTCAGCAAGCTGCTGCCGGCCGAGAAGCGCGGCCTTGCGCTCGGTGCCGGCACGGCGGCGGGGTCGTTCGGGCAGTTCCTGTTCGCACCGATTGGCGTCGCGTTGATCGATAATTTCGGCTGGCAGCAGGCGCTCTCCGTGTTCGGCTTCCTGATGCTGCTGATCATCCCGCTGTCGCTGGCGCTTTCGACGCCGCCTGTCGCAAGCACGGCCAACACGGCGCCTGCGGATGAGCAGACCTTCACCAGGGCGCTTGCGGAGGCCTTCGGCCACCGCTCCTACGTGCTCTTGGTGCTCGGCTTCTTCACCTGCGGCTTCCAGCTCGCCTTCATCACCGTGCATCTGCCGGCCTTTCTGGTCGATAGCGGCATCTCGACGCAAACCGGTGGCTGGGTGATCGCGGCGATCGGCCTGTTCAACATCATTGGTTCGCTCAGCGTCGGCTATCTCCAGAACTATCTGCCCAAGCGCTACATCCTCTCGACCATCTACTTCACCCGTGCGCTTGCGACCCTCGCCTTCATCGCATTCCCGATCACGCCGTTCTCGGCGATCGCGTTTGGCGCGATCTCCGGCCTGACCTGGCTGTCGACGGTGCCGCCGACCTCGGCGCTGGTGGCGCTGATGTTCGGCACGCGCTGGCTCGCGACGCTCTACGGCTTCGCCTTCGTCAGCCATCAGGTCGGCGGCTTCCTCGGCGTCTGGTTGGGGGGCATCGTGTTCGAGCGGTTCGGTTCCTACACGCCGATCTGGTGGCTCTCGATCCTGTTCGGCGTGCTTTCCGCGCTGATCAATCTTCCGATTGTGGAGAAACCTGTCGAGCGAGCGGTTGCACAGCCTGCCTGATCGGCTAAACAATCCCTGAAACAAGTCAGGGAGTGAAGTCGTGGCCACATTCAAGGCGATCCGGATCGACAAGGCGGACAAGGGCACCACCGCGCAGCTCACGCAGTTCGACGAAGCTGAGCTGATGGACGGCGACGTCACCGTCCGTGTGGAGTGGTCGACGCTGAACTACAAGGACGGCCTTGCGCTCACAGGCAAGGCGCCGGTGGTGCGCCGCTTCCCGATGATCGCCGGCATCGACTTCGCCGGCACCGTCGAAGCCTCCTCGCATCCCCAGTGGAAGGCGGGCGACAAGGTGGTCTGCACCGGATGGGGCATGGGCGAGACCCATCTCGGCGCCTATGCGGAGAAGGCACGGGTGAAGGGCGACTGGCTGGTCGCCTTGCCGCAGGGCCTGTCGGCGCGCGACGCCATGGCGATCGGCACTGCCGGCTTTACTGCGATGCTCGCGGTGCTGGCGCTCGAGAAGCATGGTCTCTCGCCGAAGAGCGGTCCGGTCGTGGTGACCGGCGCCGCTGGCGGGGTCGGTTCGGTTGCGATCGCCGTGCTCTCGAAGCTCGGCTACCACGTCATCGCCTCGACCGGCCGGGCCTCCGAGGCCGACTACCTGGAGCAGCTGGGAGCAGCCGAAGTCATCGACCGCAACGAATTGTCGGCACCGGCAAAACCCCTCGCCAAGGAGCGTTGGGCAGGCGGCGTCGACAGCGTCGGCTCGACCACCCTCGCGAATCTGCTCTCGATGACGAAATATGGTGGAGCGATTGCGGCTTGCGGTCTGGCCGCCGGTATGGACCTGCCGTCCTCGGTCGCGCCGTTTATTTTGCGCGGAGTGTGCCTTCTCGGCATCGATTCCGTGATGTGCCCGATTGAGCCGAGGAAGGCAGCCTGGCAACGCCTCGCGTCCGATCTGGATCGGGAAAAACTATCTGAAATCACTAAGGAAATTTCGCTCGACGAGGTTTCGGAGTGGGGCGCGAAAATCCTTGCCGGCCAAGTCCGGGGCCGCATCGTGGTTAAAATTGGCTAACGGCGTTTAGACTTTACCAACCAAGCTGCTCCAATGTTGCCTTGGTTCGTATGGTAAGCAACGGGTAAAGAGATAGGGCGTCGCCCGCTGCGGGGGTTGGGTTCGGAGTTGAGCATGCTTGCGCGTATTGTGTTGGGGGCTGTCACGGCGGCAGCAACGTTTGCGCCCGCCATTGCTGGAAGCATGAACGCCGACGAGGCGCGCCGCTTCGTAGCCGGCAAAGTGTTCGCCTTCACCTGCTTCGACGGCACCCGCGGCGCAGGCCGCATCCTCGACGATCTCGGCGCCGCCGGTGCGGTGCAGTTCTCGGGAGCAGGCCCGGTCCGTCATCTCCGTCTTCCCGGCAATACGCTCCAGATCCGCGGCCAGAACGTCTGTGCCTCGATCAAGGGCATCCCCTTCGAGCCCTGCTTCAACCTGGAAAAGACCGACGATCGCAGCTTCCGCGGCTCGGTGTCGGGCATGGGCTTCGCCTATTGCGACTTCCATCACCAGGGCGGCAACCAGATGCTGATGGCGCGCGCTACGGCGCGGCCACGCTCGCTGAGGACCTCGGAGCGCACCGGTTCGGTCGGCGCATCGACCACCGAAGTCGCCGCGCGCGTCGAGACCCCGCGTGTCGAGAGCAGCCGGCTCGAGCCAGCGAAGTCCGAAGTCAAGTCCGAGCCCGCGAAGAACGAGGGCCCGCTGGAGCTGCGCCGGTCGACCCAGTGAGCCGGCCGCGCGGGACCATCCGCGCGCACCTTGTCGAAGACGTCCATCGAACGCGAAGCCGCCGCGCCGTAGTCATACGGACGGCGACCTTCATGTATTGGTAGCTGTTCGCGCCTCAGTCTGCTTGCGGACGGGGCGGTCCCACGCAAGGGCTCAACGATGTCGCTCTATTTCTTTCGCATCAGCACCGGCCGCTATTCCGGCGCCGCCGACCAGGCGTACGAGTTCGAGGATCGCGTGGCGGCCTGGACCGAGATGACCAAGGTGTGCGCCGATCTGCTCGGCGGTATCGCGCGCAGCCTGAAGCCGAACGCCGAGTGGTGCATGGAGCTGCTCGACGAGAGCAAGAAGCCGGTGTTTCGAATCAGCCTGGTTGGAGAAACCACCGGATGCAAAGCGTCCTAGCTCCGATCTCAAGCTGCAATTTACAACCATGACGAGATCATTCCTCTTCACCTTCAATCATTTAGCGCAAAAAGACAGTATTTCTGCGAGGCATCTCGTTAACCAGAAGATCGGACTCTGACCTGTAGCTTTTCGGTAAGGACGATCAACGTCCAAGCGGCCAACAATGACTTGGCAGCTCGTTTCCGGGGGAAACGCACCGATGTTGAGTCTCTTTCGAAATCTGCAGATCGGGACCAAGCTGGCGATCGCTTCGGCGCTCGGCATCGTCCTGGTCCTCGCCATGATCGCAAGCCAGATGGTCGGAAACGGCCATGTGCGCCGATCCAACCAGGCCGCATTCGCCCAGCAGGAGCTGGCGCGTGAGGCAGTCGAGGCCAAGTTCTCGGTCCGGAGCATGCAGCTCGCCGTACGTGACATCCGCCTCGCCAACAATTCAGGTGAATTGCAGAAGGCGAGCGATGCGCTCGTCGAACGTTCCGGCCGGCTGGTCAAGGTCGCCGATGCAATGCTCAAGCTGTCGCCCGCGGCGGAAGATCGCGCGAGGATGGAGACGCTCAAGACCCACGCCGCAAACTATCTCAAGGCCGGGCAACAAGTCGCCTCGGTGCGCAATGAAACCATCGCGGCGATGGGCGCAAACGACACAGCCCGCATCACCAGGCTCGTCGAAGAGGGGGCGCGTCTCACGCGCGAGGTCACGTTGCCGATTGCTGGCGAGATGGATCAGGTCGCCAATCAGGTCGCCGATTTCGCCAGGCACCGGAGCGAAGAGGATATTGCCGCTTCGGTGCAGGAGATGGCCTCGAGCGAGCATGTCGGGATGACCGTCGGCGCGCTCGCCATGCTCGTCCTCGTCGGCTCCTGGCTGATGTCGTTCCTGACCATCGCGCGGCCGATCCGCGCGCTGACCGTGGCCATGGACAAGCTCGCTGGCGGCGATTTCTCCGTGGTGCTGCCCGGTCTCGGCCGCAAGGACGAGGTCGGCGGCGTCGCTGCGGCGGTCGAAAAGTTCAAGGTCGTATCGGAACAGAAGGCGCGCGAGGAGGCCGAAGCCAAGATCAGGCAGGACCAGATTGCGGCCGCGCAGCGCAAGGCCGAGATGCACAAGCTCGCGGACAGCTTCGAGGCCGCGATCGGTGAAATCGTCGATACCGTCTCCTCGGCCTCGACCGAACTGGAAGCTTCTGCGTCGACGCTGACGTCGACTGCGGCGCGTGGACAGGAGCTCACCACCATGGTTGCTGCCGCTTCCGAGGAAGCGTCCACCAATGTGCAGTCGGTGGCGTCGGCGACCGAAGAGCTATCGTCGTCGATCACCGAGATCAGCCGGCAGGTGCAGGAATCGGCTCGCGTTGCGAGCGATGCGGTGAGCCAAGCCCGCACCACCACCGATCGCGTCGGCGAGCTTTCCGCCGCCGCGGCGCGGATCGGCGACGTGGTCGAACTGATCAACACCATCGCCGGCCAGACCAATCTCCTGGCGCTCAATGCAACCATCGAGGCCGCGCGCGCCGGCGAGGCGGGCCGCGGCTTTGCCGTCGTCGCCTCCGAGGTCAAGGCGCTTGCCGAGCAGACCGCGAAGGCGACCGGCGAGATCGGCCAGCAGATCGCCAGCATCCAGAGCGCCACTGAGCATTCGGTTGGCGCGATCAAGGACATCAGCCACACCATCGAGAGGCTCTCGGAGATCTCCTCGACCATCGCAGCCGCGGTCGAAGAGCAGGGCGCCGCAACGCAGGAGATTTCCCGCAACGTGCAGCAGGCGGCGGCAGGCACCCATCAGGTGTCGTCCAACATCATCGATGTGCAGCACGGCGCGAGCGAGACCGGCTCGGCGTCCTCGCAGGTGTTGGCGGCGGCGCAATCGCTGTCCGGCGACAGCAACCGGCTGAAGCTGGAGGTCGGAAAATTCCTGGGTACCGTGCGCGCGGCCTGACGCTCGCGGTCCGCCCCGGAGGAAGCCGCCGGCGTGCTCGAATGATGCCACGCATCAAGCCGCGTCCGCATCGCGGCAGGAGATGTCCATGCGGCTGCAACAGACGGGTTGCAGTGAATGGCGATCACGGCGCGAACCGTAGTTTTACGTAGGTTCCTGTTAACGCCTGTTTGCGATTATGGGCGCAATCTCTCCGGACAAGAACCAGCCAGCATTGTTGAACTGACTTCCGCCCTGTCGTCCGTCGCGACGACTGCGGCGCAGGTGATTCGCGCGTTGCCGGCTACTATCGGGATTGTCGTGATGTCGAAATTGTCGATCGTATTCAAGCTGCTGACCGTGCTGTCGGTCCTCGTGCTCTCGCTCGCCGGCGTCGGCGTGATGGCGATCGGCACGATGCAGAACATCAACGCCCATACGGTCGAGATCGCGGAGAGCTGGCTGCCGAGCGTGCGTGCGCTCGGCTCTATGCGCGCCGACATCAACGAGCTGCGCGTCGTCCTGCGACTTCACCTGATGCAGGAGAGCATCGAGGGCAAGGACGCCGCTGAGAAACGCATGGCTCCGCTACGCGAGCGCATCGAGAAGACGCGCAAGGTCTATGAAGGCCTGATCACCTTGCCGGAGGAACGCGCGATCTATCAGCAGTGGACCAAGGCCTGGGCCGAATACCTCAACGGCGTTCAGGAGACGATGGCGCTGTCGCGCAAGAGCCCCGGCCGTTTCCCGACCGATGCCAACGAGCTGTTGCAGACCAAGGTCGCGAAGATGGCTCAGGCGGCGGATCCCCTGCTCCTGAAGAGCATCGAGCTCAACAACAGCGGCGCCGAAGCTGAAACGAAGCAAGCGGCCGACAGCTACGCCACCATCTTCCGCGTGCTGGTCGGCATCATCGTTGCAGCCGTCGCGATCGCGATCGCTGCCGCCTACTATCTCGTGCGCGACGTGTCTCGCGGTATCGCCTCGATCATCCGTCCGATGCAGTCGCTCGGCGAAGGCGACCTCTCGGCCGAGGTGCCGCATCGCGGC
Organism: Bradyrhizobium sp. USDA 327; assembly: GCF_041262065.1. Taxonomy (NCBI): domain Bacteria; kingdom Pseudomonadati; phylum Pseudomonadota; class Alphaproteobacteria; order Hyphomicrobiales; family Nitrobacteraceae; genus Bradyrhizobium; species Bradyrhizobium sp. USDA 327. The sequence goes on from NZ_JBGCCW010000001.1 coordinate 1,049,284, forward strand.
GAGAAGACGGAGATCGGCTCGATGGCGGATGCGCTCCAGATCTTCAAGGAGGCGCTGATCGCCAAGAAGGCCGCCGACGAGGCGGCGGCGAGCGATGCCGAGGCCAAGATCGAGCGTGGCCGCCGCGTCGATGCCATCACCCGCAATTTCGAGGTCATGATCGGCGAGGTCGTCGAGACCGTGTCATCGGCCTCGACCGAGCTCGAGGCCTCCGCGGCCACGCTGAGCGGCACGGCGCAGCGCGGCCAGGAGCTCGCGACCGTCGTTGCGTCCGCCTCGGAGGAAGCTTCCACCAATGTCCAGGCGGTGGCGTCGGCCTCCGAGGAGCTGTCGTCCTCCATCACCGAGATCAGCCGCCGCGTGCAGGATTCGGCGCGGATGGCTGCGGAAGCCGTCGAGCAGGCGGCGCGGACCAACGAGCGCGTCAACGCGCTGTCGCAGGCGGCCTCCCGCATCGGCGACGTGGTCGAACTCATCAACACCATCGCGGGCCAGACCAACCTCCTTGCGTTGAACGCGACCATCGAGGCGGCGCGCGCCGGCGAGGCCGGACGCGGCTTTGCCGTCGTCGCCTCCGAAGTCAAGGCGCTCGCCGAGCAGACCGCGAAGGCGACCGGTGAAATCGGGGCGCAGGTTTCGGGCATCCAGGCCGCGACGCAGGAATCCGTCAACGCCATCCAGGAGATCGGCGGCACCATCGAGCGACTGTCGGAGGTGTCCTCGGCCATCGCTGCTGCCGTCGAGGAGCAAGGCGCGGCCACACAGGAGATTTCGCGGAACGTTCATCAGGCCGCGCTCGGCACCCAGCAGGTCTCGTCCAACATCACCGACGTGCAGCGCGGCGCGATCGAGACCGGCTCGGCCTCGGGCGAAGTGCTGTCGGCGGCGAAGTCGCTGGCGACCGACAGCACCCGCCTGAAGGTCGAAGTCGCGCAGTTCCTGGAATCGGTCCGCACGGCCTGACCTTCACGCGCCCGGCTGCGGCGCGGCCGGCGGCGGTGCAACCTGCCGCCGGAACAGGATGCGTTGGTACAGCCAGCCGATCGCGACCAGCACCACGCCGAGGCACATGAACGAGAGCGCACGGTAGACGCCCGTCAGCGTCGACATGTCGATGACGAAGGCCTTGAGGATCGTCAGCGCGATGACGGCGGCAGACGCCAGCCGCGCCCGTTCCGAATTGACGAGGATGCCGACGCCGAGCAGCACCACGCCGAAAGCGAGCCAGCCGATCGAATAGGTGTATTGCTCGGCGCCCGTGGTCGGTCCTGTGGACAGGATCGGCCCGTGATAGAAGCGGCGGATCTCCAGCGTGACATAAGCGAGCGCGAACACGAGCGCGCCGCCCGCAATCGTATTGGCGTAGACCTTGCCACGCTCGCCAACCACCGCATAGGACAGCAGCAGCATCAGCACGGCCGGCAGCGCATAGCCCAGCAGCAGCAGGTTGAAGACGGCGCCGCCGACGTCGGTGTGCCACAGCAGCGGATTCTCCAGGATCAACAGACCGAACACGCTGATGAGCCCGGCAATCGCCGTCAGCACGACCGCGCCGACATTGTGCACGATGCTGCGGCTGCGCAGCCGCAACCGTTCCAGCCCGATCGCCATCGCCAGCGTGATACAGGCTTGCAGCGCGAATTCGAGCAGCGAGGGGCCCGCGGTCATGCGGCCGCCGGTTGCAAAGTGCCGGATCTCCATGAAGGCGAGCAGCGCGGTGAACAGGATCGCGGCGGTCTCGACCATGCGCAGCGGCGCATCGTCGGCGCGCCGGCGCAGGAAGACGCTCGCGGCCCAGAACGAAAGGGCCGGCAGGCCGTAACCCCACAGCAGCCAGTTCAGAATCGGCGTGGTGCCGACGGCGTCGCCGACGATGCGAGGATCGTAGGCGATGCGCGCGGTGACGAGCGCCGCGAAGATCGCGGCAAGCCAGCGTAGGAACGGAATCGGCCGCTGCATCGAGATCCAGGCCGTGCCGAGCGACATCAGCGCCAGCGCGATCGTCAGCCAGCCCTTCTCCAGCGCGAAGGTGAGCGCCAGCGCGAGTGCGCCGAGCGTGCCGGTCGCGAACAGGGCCGTGGAGATCGCGCCGCCCGGCCGGGTCTCGCGGCGGGTGAGCGCCTCGGTCGCAGCGCCGAAGGCGGCGGCGAGCAGCACCGCCAGGATTGCGAACGGGATCGAGCGGTCGAGATGGGCGATACGCGCGTAGAGCGCGACCAGGATCGCGATCGGCGTCGCGACGCCGGCCGCCGACCACACCACCGGAATGATTGCCGAGTTCGAGCGACCTTGTGCCAGGAAGCCGGCGATGCCGAAGCCGGCGGCGAAGATCGCGGCCGTCACCAGATGCAGCGTCACCGCGCCGTCGGTCGCTGTCGGTCCGATGCCGGGCATGGGGCCGCCCGGCAGCACCAGCATATCGGGATTGGCGCGCACCGCCCATTCGGCGAACACGATGAAGACGGTCGCCGCGGCTGCACCCAGGGCGCCCGTGGCCGCCGGCGCACGCCAGGCGACGAACAGCGTTCCCGCGACCAGCAGCGTGAAGGCGATCAACGCCAGATCGGCATGCACGCTCGACAGCACGATCAGCATCGCGCCGAACAGATAGGCGCCGAGCGCGCTCGACGAGACCGGCTCGATCTCGCCGTCCTCGATGCCGGGTCCGAACATGAAGCCGCAGACGACGAGCAGCGCGGCCAGCACGAAGCCGGCGATGACATGGAAGGCGTGCGGCGCGACCTGCAGTTCGGCGGCGTCGAGACCCGGGAAGATCCAGAGCACGGCGAACACGATTGTCGTGACTGCAAGCCAGCGCCAAAGCCGGATGCGGGCGAGACCAAAACTCGCGGCGGTGACGATCGCGAGATAGATGTAAAGCGCCCAATAGTCCGGCTTGCCGCTGGAGACGAGGATCGGTGTCACGAAAGCGCCGACCACGCCGAGGCCGGCGAGTGCTGGGCCGTGCAACAGCGCGGCGGCAAGCGTGCCGAGCGCGACGAGGCCGAGCAGCACGAAGGCGGTTGCGGGCACGAGGAAGCCGTAGAGCGCGTAGGCGGCATAGATGGTGGCGAACGCCACCGCCGTGCCGGCCGCAGTGAGGATCGCGGGGATGTTGGCGATCGGCAGCGCCTGGATGCTCGATATGGCCTCCTTGCGCCGCGTCCATTCGCCGGCCCCGAGCAGCGCCACCGCGAACAATCCGCCGAGGAACACGCGCACGCCGGGGCCGAGGAGGCCGGCTTCGATCGAATAGCGCACCATGAAGAAGCCGCCGAGCGCGAGCGCGAGCCCGCCGATCCACACCACCCAGCGGGTGCCGAGCCGCTCCTCGAAACCGGGCGCCGGCGCGGGGAGTGGCGGCGGTGCGCCGGCTTCAAGGCCGGCTTCGAGTGGAGGCGGCGAAACATCTGCGGCGACCGGCGGAGACGGCGCAGGCTCGGGCTCGGGCGCAAGCGGCGGCGGCTCTGCCGGAGCTGTTGCGGGCGCCTCAGTCTGCACCGGCGCGGGCATCAATGGCGGCGGCTGCACCTGCCGCTGCGCGTAAAACATCTCTTCGAGCGAGCTCAGCCGGCGGCGCAACTCGGCTGCCTGGCTGGACGCCTTGATCGCGATCAGGAAGGCGATGATCGCGATGATCAGCGCAAAGACGTCAAACGGGCTGTCGAACATGAAGCCTCCAGGCAACCGGCGGGCAGGGGCCGGTACCACGAATATCAGGATCTAGCGCCGGGAGCGCACGCGCAAGCCTGGCGCGGGCCGCTCCTGGAGCACGTCGCGGCGGAAGCGATAGAGCGCCGCCGGCCGTCCGCCCGTCTGTGTCGACATGACCCCGGTCGGTTCGACCAGGGCTTCCATTTCGACCAGGCGACGGAAATTCTGCTTGTGCAGATGCCGGCCGGAGATCGCCTCCACCGTGTGCTGCAGTTCGGTAAGTGTGAATTCAGCTGGCAAAAGTTCAAAGACGACAGGACGATACTTCAGCTTTGCGCGCAGCCGCGCGATGGCCGTGGCGAGAATCCGGCGGTGGTCGAACCGCATCGAGGTCCCGAGCGGGGGAAGCGTCTTGCGCGCCAATGCCGCGGGGCGACCATCGCGCCGTGCCTCCTCGATCAGCCCGGCCTCGTACAGAAGCTCGTAGCGGTCGAGCACGCGTTCCTCGTCCCAGGGCGCGCCGTCGAGACCGAAATAGAACCGCACGCGATCCTTCCGCGGCAGCGCCCGCGTCGTCTCCGGCGTCTCCTCCTCGGCCCACTTCGTCAGCGCCGGGATGATGTCGCGGGCGATGATCCCTGGCGGCTCCTCGCGCCAGTCCTCCCAGGGGAAGAAGCGATACCATGGCGCGAAGCTCGCCGCATTTGAGGCGAGCTCGCCGTCCACAGGGCGCGTCAGTGCGAGATAGCCGATCGACACCATATGCGCGCCGGTGTCGCCGGCCTCGGCATGGCGGCCGCGATCGCCGAAGGTGTAGAGCTGCTCGACATAGCCGAGCCGCAGGCCCGCCTGCTGCTCGACCCAGGCGCGCAGGCCGATCTCGAAGGTGCGATGGCTCACCGCGTCGAACGGGCCGAACGGCAGGCCGGCAAGCCCGTCGGCACCAGGCGCGGTCAGGATCAGCGGCTCGTGGTTCTCGATCGCAACGATTGCGGCGGTGAGGCCAATCTCGATCGGCGTCAGCTGCGTATCGCTCATGCGGCTGTCATGTCGTTCAATTGAACAGAATGCAGCTTGGTTGAAACGGCCCATCCGCGGACTCGCTGCACCTCTCCCGCTTGCGGGAGAGGTCGCATCGCATCGACAGATGCGAGGCGGGAGAGGGCTCTTTCCTCTGGGGGAGTCTTCGTCGCGGAGACACCCTCTCCCCAACCCTCTCCCGCAAGCGGGAGAGGGGGCGCAGTCCCGCCGCGGCTGGTATTCGACCCTCGCCTCATTCAAGCTCGATCACGAAGGGGCGGCCTTCCACCATCATCGCGCCCGGGCCCATCTCGTCAAGCGCGCGCAGCATGCGGCCGTTGCGCCCGAGTGCGCGATCGGCGAGGCCGACGATGCGTCGGTTCGGCGAGGCGATCGGCGAGGCCGCGCGGATCTTCCGCGCGATCTCGATCTCGTCGCGATTCGGATTGAGCGCGCATACCGCTGCAAACGCGCTGGCGGTGGAGCGGCTGATGCCGGCATAGCAATGCACCACCAGCGGTGCACTGCGGTCCCAGCCGCGCACGAAGTTCAGCACCTGCTCGATATGCGCCTCCGATGGTGCGACGAAACCGTCCATCTCCTCGGTGATGTCATCCATCGATACCTTGAGATGGTTGGCCGGCAGCACCGACACCGGACGTGCCACCTGCTCGACATTGGCCATCACCGTCAGCACATGGCTGGCGCCGGTGATGCGGACAGTTTCGGGAAGCGCGGCGAGGGAACAGACGTGGATCATGGGAGACCTTTTTGCCGGCCACTATAGCGAGCCATTGTAGTGTGGGCAAAGCGACATGTCCGCCGTAGCTCGAAGAGCGAAGGCGGAAGCGTGCGCGCCGCTTCCGTCGCAAACGCGAAAGAATGGCGGGCACGGCGCACCGCGGCTTTTGCCCACCCCGCAGCACCTACGCAAACACGGCGCCAAACCGCTCCAGAAACTGCTTCTCGGCCCGTGCCGCCGTCCAGGGCGTCATGTAGTCGCGCCGGACGCTGTCGGACAGGCCGGGATCCTTGCCGAACAGGCGCTTGGCCTCGCTCTCGCTGAAGCCGGCGAGCTCGGTTGCCTCGAGGTAGGCTGCGCCGCGATCGGCGGCCTTGATGGCTTGCGTGATCTCGTCGGGCAGCACCGGCGGCAGGCCGAAGCGGATATGGATGGCGCCGAGGAGGCGCTTCTCGACCGCCTTGTAATGGCCGTCGAGCACGGCCTTGAACGGCGAGATCATGTCCCCGATCACATATTCCGGCGCATCGTGCAGCAGGGCTGCGAGCCGCATGCGCTGGTCGGCCCGCGGCATCTCGTGCCGCAGCACGGTTTCCACCAGCAGCGTGTGCTGCGCGACCGAGAAAATATGCGCGCCGATGGTCTGCCCATTCCAGCGCGCGACGCGGGCAAGGCCGTGTGCGATGTCGGCGATCTCGATGTCGAGCGGGGAGGGATCGAGCAGATCGAGCCGCCGGCCCGACAGCATGCGCTGCCAGGCGCGGGACTGCGCATCGCGCGCGGTCTTCTTCGTCGTCATTTGGCCTTGAGGCGCGGCTTGCGCTGCGTCTTGCCGCAGGTGGCGTGACAGTGGCAGTCGACGAGATGATCGTTGACCATGCCGGTCGCCTGCATGAAGGCATAGACGATGGTCGGGCCGACGAATTTGAAGCCGCGCGAGGACAGCTCCTTGGAGATCTGCACCGACAGCGGCGTCGAGGCGGGCACGCTCGCGGTGGTCTTGAACTGGTTGACCTGCGGCCTTCCGTCCATGAAGTCCCACAGCAGCTTCGAGAAGCCCGGGCCTTTCTCCATGATATCGAGATAGGATTTCGCGCTCAGGATCGCGCCATCGATCTTGGCCTTGTTGCGCACGATGCCGGCATCGTTCATCAGCGCATGGACCTTCTTCGCGTTGTAGCGCGCGATCTTCTCCGGCTGGAAATCGTCGAAGGCTTTGCGGAAATTGTCGCGCTTGCGCAGGATCGTGATCCAGGACAGGCCGGCCTGGAAGCCGTCGAGCATCAGCTTCTCGTACAGTGCGCGGTCGTCATATTCCGGCACGCCCCATTCGGCGTCGTGATAGGCGACGTAAAGCGGATCTTCGCCAGGCCAGGGGCACCGCTTCAGGCCGTCGGGATGCAGGCGGGGAGCACGGCTCATGCGATGGGCTGCTTGGCTGGAATTCGAACGACGTCTGGTTCAGCGAGCGTCAGAGGCAGCCCACCAGCGCTGAGCGGCTGGCCCGCGTCGAGCGCTTCGGCAACGCGGTCGATGCGCACCAGCGCAACGCCCTTGCCGCCGGCGGTCGAGCCGATGGTGCCGACTGGCTTGTCGCCGGCAAGAATGGTCGTGCCCGGCTCGGGTGAGGCACCGTCGAGCAGCACCTTCACGCTGCGCGTACGTGCAGTGCCGCGATGCTGCATGCGCGAGACGACCTCCTGGCCGACATAGCAGCCCTTGTCGAAATCGACGCCGGCGAGACGATCCATGTTGGTCTCGTGCGGGAACGCATCGCTGTACATGAAGTCGAGCCCGCCGCGGGGCACGCCGAGCGCGATGCGGTGCGCCTCGTATTCGGCCGCATCGACCAGCTGGGCACCGATCAGGTCGGACAGCTTCTGCTTGAGATTTTCCGGGATCAGGATGCGGTAGCCGAGCCCGTCATTCCGCGGATCGACGAAGGCGAGGTCCGGCTGGGCCGCGGGCTGGCCGTCCCAGGCCGCGAGCACGCCGAGATCGTCGGAAAGGTTGTCCACCGTGACCTTGGCCCGCAGCTTGTAGAATTTCAGCTTGGTGGCGAGGCTATCTGCCAGCGCTTTCGGGCAGTCGATCAGGAACCCGCCGCCGTGCCCCGCGGGCACCTCCGTGATCAGGAAATCGACGATGATCTTGCCCTGTGGCGTCAGCAGCGCGCCGAATCGCCCCAGGCCCGGTTTCAGCCTGTCGAGGTCGGTCGTGACCAGGCCGTTGAGGAAGTTGCGCGCATCCTCGCCTGCGACCTCGATCACGCCCCGGTCGGGAAGAAACGCCGATTTCATGCGAAAATCTCTTGCGACATGTTGCTCCGGAACGTAAGCCCGCAACGCATAAACGACAAGACCTCGAGCCCTGCGCTTGGGGACGAGAGAGGCCTTCAGCCATGAGCCAGCGTTTCGATGTGATCCTCAAGGGCGGCACCGTGGTCAACCAGGACGGGGAGGCCGTTCGCGACATCGGCATTGCGGGCGGTCGCATCGCCGAGCTGGGGCCGCTGTCGCAGGGCAGCGCCGCGGAGGTGATCGACTGCAAGGGCCTGCACATCCTGCCCGGCGTGATGGACACGCAGGTGCATTTCCGCGAGCCCGGGCTGGAGCACAAGGAAGACCTCGAGACCGGCTCGCGCAGCGCCGTGATGGGCGGCGTCACCGCCGTGTTCGAAATGCCGAACACGGCGCCGCTGACGGTGACGGAGGCCGAATTTACCGACAAGGTGAAGCGGGCCCATCACCGCATGCATTGCGATTTCGCCTTCTTCATCGGCGGTACCCGCGAGAACGTGCAGGACCTGCCGGTGCTCGAGCGCGCACCCGGCTGCGCCGGCGTCAAGGTGTTCATCGGCTCCTCGACCGGTGCGCTGCTGGTGGAGGACGACGAAAGCCTGCGCCGCATCTTCCAGGTGATCCGCCGCCGTGCGGCCTTCCACGCCGAGGACGAGTATCGGCTCAACGAGCGCAAACCGCAGCGCATCGAGGGCGATGCGCGCTCGCATCCGGTCTGGCGCGACGAGACCGCGGCGCTGAAGGCGACGCAGCGACTGGTCAAGCTCGCGCACGAGACGGGCAAGCGCATTCACGTGCTGCACATCTCGACCAGGGAAGAGATCGAGTTCCTGCGCGACCACAAGGATGTCGCCTCCTGTGAAGCGACGCCGCATCACCTCACGCTGGTCGCGCCCGAATGCTACGAGCGGCTCGGCACGCTCGCGCAGATGAACCCGCCGGTGCGCGGGGCCGATCATCGCGCCGGCATCTGGCGCGGCATCGAGCAGGGCATCATCGACGTGCTCGGCTCAGACCACGCCCCGCATACGCTCGAGGAGAAGTCGAAGACCTATCCGGCCTCGCCCTCCGGCATGACCGGCGTGCAGACGCTGGTGCCGATCATGCTCGATCACGTCAACGCCGGCCGGCTGTCGCTGGCGAGATTCGTCGACCTCACCAGCGCCGGTCCCGCACGCCTCTACAACATCGCGTGCAAGGGACGAATCGCCGCCGGCTACGATGCCGATTTTACCATCGTCGATCTGAAGCGCAGCGAGACCATCACCAACGAATGGGTCGCGTCCAAGGCCGGCTGGACGCCTTATGACGGTGTCCGCGTCACCGGCTGGCCCGTCGGCACCTTCATCCGCGGCCGCCGCGTGATGTGGCAGGGCGAGCTCGTGACGGCCTCGCAGGGCGAGCCGGTGCGGTTTTTGGAAACGCTGAAGGCGTAGGGAGTAGAGGTTGTAGCCCGCATGAGCGAAGCGATATGCGGGGTTTCGCTTGAGCCATTCCCGGGTTTCGCTACGCTCACCCGGGCTACGGCTCCGAAACGGGAGGCGACAATGTCCCAGCCGACACCCCTCATCACCACCGAGCAGCTCGCCGCCATCCTGGGCGATCCCAACCTCCGCCTCTACGATTGCACGACCTATAATGAGCCTGTCCCACCCGGCAGCGACGTGCCTTATCGCGCGGTGCCAGGCGACAAGTCCTTTGCGGCCGGCCACATCCCCGGCGCCGATTTCCTCGACCTGCAAGGCGAGTTCTCCGATACCTCGTCGCAACAGTTCTTCATGATGCCCGGTGTGGCCCAGTTGGAGGCCGCCTTCGGCCGCCACGGCGCCGACGCATCCAAGACCATCGTGCTCTACAGCATCGGCACGATGATGTGGTCGACGCGGTTCTGGTGGATGCTGCGCTCGCTCGGAGTCGATGCGCTCGTGCTCGACGGCGGTTTCGACAAGTGGAAGGAGGAGGGGCGGCCGATCGAGACAGGCGCACCGAAGGGATATCCGGCGACGTCATTCAAGGCGACGCCGCGCACGGGCTGCTTCGTCGACAAGGCCGCGGTGATGTCGCGGATCGGCGATCCCTCGACCGTGATCGTCAATGCGCTAGGACCGCAGTTTCATTCCGGCCTCGAACCGAGCCGCTATGGCCGGCCCGGCCGCGTTCCCGGCAGCGTCAACGTATCAGCGGCAACCCTCGTCAATCCCGACAGGACCCTGACGAAGCTCGCAGACGCAGAAGCGAAATTCGTCGCCCAAGGCGTCACGCGAGACAAGGATGTCATCCTGTATTGCGGCGGCGGCATCTCGGCGACAATCGATCTGCTCATGCTGGCGCAGCTCGGCTACGACAAGCTGACGCTCTACGATGCCTCGATGGGCGAGTGGGCGAGGGATCCGTCGCTGCCGATTGAAACGGACTAGGGGCTCTTGCCCTTCTCGGCCAGGGAGGAAAAAGTCGGGAACCTTTTCCCTGGACCTGCATCCAATGTCCGGAATGAAGTGAAACGAGCAGGTAACCGCCATGCCAGGGACCGCAGCCGGCCTGTCCGCCGGCGCCAGGACATCGGAAGCCGCGCTGATCGACCGCGCGCGGCGCCGGGACGAGGCCGCCTTGCGCGAGATCATGCAGGCCAACAACCGCAGGCTCTACAGGCTCGCGCGCGGCATCCTGCGCAGCGACAGCGAAGCCGAGGACGTGGTGCAGGAAACCTATGTCCGCGCATTCACGCATCTCGACGGTTTCCTTGGTGAGTCGGCGTTGTCGACGTGGTTGTCGCGCATTGCGATCAACGAGGCGCTCGGACGCGCACGCAGTCGGAAGCCGCAGGTCGAACTGGGATCGGTGCCGGAGGCAACGCTCGAAGCGCAAATCATCCAGTTTCCCCTTTCGTCCGCCGCAACCGATCCGGAAAAGTCCATGGCCCAACGCGAGATCCAGCGCGTCGTCGAACACGCGGTCGACGAATTGCCCGACGTCTACCGCATGGTCTTCATCGCGCGGGTGATGGAGGGCATGAGCATGGAGGAGACGGCCGAGCTGCTCGGCATCAAACCGGAGACCGTCAAGACACGGTTGTACCGTGCCCGCGCGCTGCTGCGCGAGCACGTCGAGCAGAAGATCGGTCCGGTCGTGATGGATGCGTTTCCGTTCGCCGGCCGGCGCTGCGAGCGCCTGACCGAGACCGTGCTCAGGCGCCTTGGCATCGGCGTGTAATTCTTCGGGAACGTTCGCCCGGAACTGGCATCCAACCTGTGCAAGCAACACGCCGGGAATTTCCGGCCTCACAGGAGTGTCAAGCCATGTTGATCCGATGGAGCGCGGCGGCCGCCGCAGCGATGATGTTGTCGAGTCCCGTACTGCAAGGCGCCAGCGCAGCCGACAAGCCCAGCGATCCGCAGATCGCACATATCGCCTACACCGCGGGCGTGATCGACATCAACGCGGCCAAGCAGGCGCAGAAGAAGGCGAAGAGCAAGGACGTGAAGGCGTTCGCCGAAGACATGCTGCGCGACCACGAGGCAGTCAACAAGCAGGCGCTTGCGCTGGTCAAGAAGCTGAACGTCACGCCGGAGGACAACGACACCAGCAGGGCGTTGTCGAAGCAGGCGAGCGACAAGATGGCCGAGCTCGACAAGCTCGACGGCGCAGCGTTCGACAAGGCCTATGTCGCGAACGAGGTTGCCTACCACAAGACGGTCAATGGCGCGCTGGAGACGCAGCTCATTCCGTCCGCGAGCAATGCCGAGCTGAAGAGCCTGCTGCAGACCGGCCTGAAGATTTTCCAGGGCCATCAGCAGCACGCCGAGCACGTCGCGGCCGAGCTGAAATAGGAGGCGTGAGATGAAGCCGGGACGCCTCGCTTCGATCGCGCTCGCGGTCGTCTTCCTGTCGACGGTCGTCCCGGCGCGTGCCGCGACCATTCGGATCACGATGGAGAATCTCGTGATCTCACCGGCCGAAATATCGGCGAAGGTCGGTGACACCATCGAATGGATCAACAAGGACGTCTTCGCCCACACGGCCACCTCGGAGAATGGCGACTTCGACGTGATGCTGCCACCAGAGAAATCGGCGACATTCATTTTGAAGAAGCCGGGCGCGGTCGATTATTACTGCCGCTATCATCCCAACATGAAAGCGACCCTCAAGGTCGAGCCATGAGGGATTGCGTTCCCGACCGCAGCGGGAACTTCTCCCGGCTATCGCGAGACTAATGCTTGTCTGCGTCCGATCGCTTCCGTGCGATAACTCGCGGCAGACTTCGCGAACATGTCGCCGAGTCATTCATCCGTCGACTGGCCCCGTCCGCGTGGCGGGGTCATTTTCGACAGGCTTACTGCCTGGAGATGCCGACCGAGAACTCGCCGTTGCGAATGCGGCCGGGAAAGCCCTCGACGAACTTCGCCACCGCGTCCTCGCCATAGGTGCCGACGAGTTCGGCCAGCGCGGCGAACAGGCTCGCCTGTGCCAGGCAATCACCGTCGACGCCGTCATGGCGCGCCTCGGCCCAGGCCCTCGTTGAGATAGCTCAGGGCAGCCTGTTTCTGCTCGTGATCGGGCAGCGGCGCGCGGGCGTAGGAAATCGGCTGGTTCATGAAACTCGGTCAGGGCTGGGGCGCGATCCACGGCGATGCGCTGTGCGAGAGGTGTAGCACGGTCGTTAATGACCGCTAGGCCACATCTTTAAGAACGGTTAACGGCTGTGCACAAAGTCGATGACAGGGTTCCCGTCGCGCCGCGCCCGCATCTGCCGCCGTCATTCCGGGGCGCGACGAAGTCGCGAGCCCGGAATCCATCTGGCCGCAGAGACTGCCGCACAATGGATTCCGGGCTCGCGCTACGCGCGCCCCGGAATGACAGTGGAGAGAACCTAGTTCGCGTAGCGCGCGGTCAGATCCCGCGAGATCTTCGAGCCTTCCTCGATGTAGCGGCGGATCGCCACCGTCGCGGCCGGCGTGCAGCTCCGATAGGTCTGCTGAAAGCCGTTATAGCCGCGGTTGAACCCGGCGATCATGCGGGTGCGGCGCTCCCCGGAGGGGGTTTCGGCATCGATCAGCGCCTGCATCTCGTTGCGCCATTTGTTGCCCTCGTTGGACCCGCAGATGCCGCGCAGATAGTGCAACCCGCCGAGGATCTCGGCCAGCCGCTGCAATTCGCCGTCAAACGGCGCCGCCGCGTCCTGGGCCCGGGCGGACCCGGCGGCGCAGGCGAGAATCAGGGCAAAAATGGCCAAAAATCGCGTGGACATCGGCGGGCTGTATGCCCCGTCGAGCCCAGGGAAGCAAGGCGGAGCCGCCTATGCTTGGATCAGCCGGGCGGCGGACTGGATGACCTCCTCCAGCCCACCGGTCAGCTTGAGGTCGCCGAGGCTCGCCAGGGAGTCCGGCGCGATCCAGCGGTAATCGTCGAGCTCGTCGTTCAAGGCCGGTTCCCCGGCCGCCCAGCGGACGGCAAAGGACATGATCAGGTAATGGCCGGCGCTGGCCGCGGCCGGCAGCACCTCGCGCCAGCCGGCGAGGCCAATGATCTCGATACGAAGGCCGGTTTCCTCGTCAACCTCGCGGCTGAGGGCCTGGTGCAGCGATTCGCCAAATTCGACCCGGCCCCCGGGAAGCGAATAGAACCCCTTGGCAGGCGAACGGGCGCGTCGGACCAGCAGCACCTTGCCGTCGCGGAAGATGGCTGCGCTGACCGCGAGCTGGGGATGGGTGGGCTGGAGGACCGCGGCCAATCTCGTCACCTACCCGGCCGAGTTCGCCATGATGGTGTCGACGTCGGCTTCCGCGCCGCCATTGATGATGCCGCCGCAGGCCGCGATCAGCGGCTTGACCCAGAGGGTGGCCTGCTCGGCGAGGCGGACGCGGGTGGTGTCCTTCTCGACTTCGCGCATGGCCGAGCCGACCGCGGTCAGGATCGATGTCATGGTGTCGGTGATGTGGTCGAACTGGGCGCGCACGTTGGGATCTGCCTTCTCATAGGCCTCGATGGCGAGGTCCCGCGCCTTGAAATTCGACGCCGTGAAATGCTCGGCATAGGACAGTGGCGTCCAGGTCAGGAAGTCATCGGCGCATTCCGGCATGTCCGGGACCATTTCGAGCAGCATCACGGCTTCATTGAAGTGGTTGAGATAGTCGGTGGCAAGCCCGGTGCGCGGGTTGATATTGGCCACGCGCAGGCGCTCGGCCCAGGCCTCAGCCTCGGGGCCCGTCTGTACATGCGTCCGCGCGGGTTGGGAGGCCGTTGAGCTCATCTGCCGCAGTGTTAGCGTTCGGGGTTAAAAGGACCTGAACGGACCTTATATAGACGGCCAGGCATGTGTGGACGCTTCGTCATAACTTCGGCCCCCGCGGCTTTGCGGCAACTGTTCGGCTATGTCGAGCAGCCGAATTTCCCGCCCCGGTACAATGTCGCCCCGACGCAACCGATTCCGGTCGTGTTGGTCGAGAACGGCGCGCGCCATTTCCGGCTGATGCGTTGGGGCCTGTTGCCGGGCTGGGTCAAGGATCCCCGCGGATTTACGCTCCTGATCAACGCCCGCGCCGAGACGGTGCTGGAGAAGCCCGCCTTCAAGAAGGCGATTCGCCGCCGGCGCGGCCTGATTCCGGCCGATGGCTATTACGAGTGGAAGACGGAAGGCGGCCGCAAGCAGCCCTTCTTCATCCACCGCACCGACGGCGAACCGCTCGGCTTTGCCGCAGTGTTCGAGACCTGGGTCGGGCCGAACGGCGAGGAGCTCGACACGGTCGCGATCGTCACGGCGGCGGCAGGCGAGGACCTCGCCGCGCTGCATGACCGCGTGCCCGTCACCATCAGCCCGCGCGATTTCGAGCGCTGGCTCGACATAAGCGGCGACGAGGTCGACGCGATCCTGCCGCTGATGACCGCTCCGCGCATCGGCGAGTTCGCCTGGCACCCCGTCTCCACCCGCGTCAACCGCGTCGCCAATGACGACGAGCAGCTCGTGCTGCCGATCAGCGCGGAGGAGATGGAGGCGGAGGCAGAGGCGGTGAAGCCGAAAAAGGCGGTGAGGAAGGTTGCTGCTGCGCCGGCGGATGACGGTCAGGGGTCGTTGTTTTGATTTGGCGGCGGTGGAATGCGTGGCGCTCTAAACAATCTCCTGCGCCCGCAGCCGCGCGATCTCCGCCGCATCGAATCCCAGATCACCCAGCACCGCGTCCGTATCCGCGCCCAGCTCCGGCGCCATCCGGTCCAGCCGTCCGCCGCCATGTGCGAGCTTGAATCCGCTGCCGGCGAAGCGCAGCCGGCCGTACGGCGTATCCAGCTCCTGGATCGCGCCGCGCGCCTTGATTTGCGGATGGTCGATCACCTCCTCGACCTTCCAGATGCTGGCACAGGGCGCGCCGGCGTCCTCCAAAATCGTCTCCCATTCACGCGCCGGCCTTTTCGCCAGCGCCTCCTCGATGATGGCGCGGAGCGCGGGCTCGTTCTCGTTGCGCGCGAACCAGTCGGCAAAGCGCGGGTCGGTGAGCGTGTCCTCGCGACCGAGCGCGCTCATTAGCGCGCGGTACTGCTTCTCATTGTTGACGGCGAGCAGGATGTGGCCGTCGCCGCATTTGAACAGGTTGGCCGTGGTCCTGCGGCTCACCGCCTGGTTGCCGGAAAGTGTCTGGCGATGGCCGGCGACCGACCAGTCCGCGACCTGGCCCGACAGAAACGCCAGCGTCGCCTCCAGCATGGAGACGTCGATGAGCTGGCCCTTGCCGGTGCGGTCTCGCTGATACAGCGCGCTCGAGACGCCGAACGCCGCCGTCGCGCCCGACAGCACGTCGCAGACCGCAAAGCCGGCACGCGTCGGCCCCGTTTCGGGGTGGCCGGTGATGGCCATGATGCCCGACAGCGCCTGCATCTTGCCGTCATAGCCGGGCCGCAGGCGGTCCGGGCCGGTCTGGCCGAAGCCGGAGACCGCGCAATAGATCAGCTTTGGATTGATCGCGGACAGGGTCTCGTAGCCGATGCCGAGCTTGTCCATCACGCCCGGGCGAAAATTCTCCATGACGACGTCGACCTGGCTCGCGAGCTTCCTCACGATCGCGATCGCCTCCGGCTTCTGCAAATCGAGCGTCAGGCTGCGCTTGTTGCCGTTGACGGCCTGGAACGCGGGCGCCAGCCCGCGCTCGGCCCATTCGCGGGAAAGCGGCGTGCGGCGCATGTCCTCGCCCTCGCGCCGCTCGACCTTGATGACGTCGGCTCCCAGCAGCGCGAGCTGGTAGCTCGCATAGGGGCCGGCCAGCACTTGCGTGAAGTCCAGGATCTTCACGCCTTCGAACGGTCGCGTCACGTCGCTCTCCCCTTTTTGTTGTCGTTGTCGGAGGACGTCAGGCGGCGCGATTGCCGCGCGCGATCTCCTTCTGCTTGTCGAATTCGGCGCGGCGCCGCGCCAGCTCTTCAGGAGAGAGCTGCGCAACGTTGTTGTAGTCGAGCTTCCAGGAGGCGTCCTCGCTCCAGCGCAGCGGCGACTGCATCGTGGTCTGCGGACCGCTTGCAGTCTCCAGCAGCTTGAGCGCCAGCTCGAGCGTCTGCGCCTGCGAGGCGATGTCATGCGGCTTGCCGGCGGAATTGCCGAGCGGGAAGTCGCTGAACAGAAAGCGCGGCACCGCCGCGTGCTCGACGATGTCCTTGGCGCAGCCCATGATCACGGTCGCAATGCCGTTCCGCTCCAGATGCCGCGCCACCAGCGCCGTGGTCTGGTGACAGACCGGGCAGTTCGGCACCAGCACGGCGACGTCGACCGCATCAGCGATGCAGCGCGAAAGAATTTCCGGCGCGTCGGTATCGAGCGTGACGCGATGGCTGCGGTTGGTCGGCGCGCCGAAGAAGCGCGGGGCCACTTCGCCAATCCGTCCCGCAGCGCTGGCCTTCAGGAGCTGCGGCAGCGGAAACCAGGTGCCGCTGTCGGTGGCGCTGGTGTGCTTGCGGTCGTAGCCGATGTGCGAGATGCGAAGGTCGTGCGGTTTCGACGTGTCGCCGTCATAGACCTGGTAGAATTTCGCACCGCCATTATACGCCGCGCCCGGACCCTGGTCGCCCTTGGCCGGATCGAACGGCGCAGCCGTCGTGATGATGGTGACGCGCGACTGCGCCAGCGGCTTCTTCAGCGGCTGGAACGGCGCCTCGGTGTAATGCGCCCAGCGATACGGCGTGGTGTAGCCGATCGCCGCGTAATAGTCCCGCGTGCGCTGCATGTAGGGAACGGGGGAGTCGTAGTCGGGCGCAAAGCCGAATTCGTCGTCGCGCGGCGCGGACATGGGCGCGTCTCCTGGTTCTTGGTTGGGCCCAGACTAGAGATAGTTCTGGGGTTGCTCAACGGGGGAAGCTGCAGCGCAGGCCAGAATTGCAATGGACGATGAAGCCGCGAACGGTGGTCACTTCACCCTCCCCTGGAGGGGGAGGGTCGCTGTGCATGAAGCGAAGCGGAATGCGCAGCGGGGTGGGGTGACGGTCTCTCCACGAAGAACACCGCCCGTGTGGAGAGATCACCCCCGCTCGCGCTGCGCGCGATCGACCCACGGGCGAGCTACGCTCGTCCCGGACCCCTCCAGGGGAGGGTCAGCGAGTCACCTGAACAGATGCAGCGCCGCGTATTGCAGCAGCATGATCGCCTTGGCGTCGATGATGCGGCCGTCGGCGATCATCGCCAGTGCCTCGTCGATGCCGAGCTCCAGCACCTCGATGTCCTCGCCCTCGTGCTCGAGGCCGCCGCCGTCGCTGACGCGCATCTCAGGCTCGTACTCGGCGACGAAGAAATGCAGCTTCTCGGTGATGGCGCCGGGGCTCATGAACGCCTCGAACACCTTGTGCACGTCGTGCAGGCGATAGCCGGTTTCCTCCTCGGCCTCGGCGCGGATGCGCGTCTCGGGCTCGGCGTTATCAAGCACGCCGGCGGCCGCCTCGATCAGGAGATCGTCGTAGCCGCGGATGAACGCAGGCAGGCGGAACTGGCGCACCAGGATCACCGTGCGCCGGGCGCGGTTATAGGGCAGCACGGCGGCGGCGTTGTCGCGCTCATAGGTCTCGCGGTGCTGCGTCTGCCACTCGCCATTGGCACGCCGGTACTCGAACGTCGTGGTCTTCACGGGCGTCCAGTTGTTCGAGAGTACGCGGACGTCCTTGATGCGGACGCGATCGGAAATGGTCATGGCTCGATCTCAGTTGATTGGCGTGGTCGCGCGGCCGTCGAGCCACTTCTGGAACATCACCGAGGTGGATTCCTCGAAGCCCAGCGATCCGTAAAAGGCATTGGCCTGCGCATTCTCGCGGCGGACCAGGAGCTGCAGCTTTGGAATGCCGGCTGCGCGCAGCCAGTCCTCGGCCGCCGCCATGATGACGCGGCCATGGCCGCGCTTCCGGCTGTCGGGATCGACCGCGACGTAATAGACCCAGCCGCGGTGGCCGTCATGGCCGACCATCACAGTTGCGACGATCGCGCCGTTGTCGCGGCCGACCAGCACCGTGGAATTGTCGCGCCGCCGCGCCAGCGCGATGTCGGCACGCGGGTCGTTCCAGGGCCGGGTCAGGCCGCAGCGCTGCCACAGCGCGACGACCATCTCGACATCGGCATCCGCGATCGCGCGGATCGCGAGCGGAGCAGGGGGTACGCTCACAGCACCTTCCCCGGATTCATGATGCCGAGCGGATCGAGCATCGTCTTGATGGAGCGCATCAGCTCGATCGCGGTCCTGTCCTTCACTTCCGGCAGCTCCTCGCGCTTGAGCACGCCGATGCCGTGTTCGGCCGAGATCGAGCCGCCCATGCGCAGCACGATCTCGAACACCACGGTGTTCATCTCGTGCCAGCGCGCCAGGAAATCCGCCGTATTGGCGCCGACCGGCTGGCTGACATTATAGTGCAGGTTGCCGTCGCCGAGATGGCCGAACGGCACCGGCCGCGCGCCGGGGATCAGCTTCACCACGGCGGCGTCGGCCTCGGCGATGAAGGCGGGCACGGCCGCGACGGGCACGGAAATGTCGTGCTTGATCGAGCCGCCCTCCGGCTTCTGCGCCGCGGACATCTCGTCGCGCAGCTTCCAGAAGCCGGCGCGCTGGGTGAGGTTGGCCGCGATCACGGCGTCGTCGACGATCTCCTCCTCCATGGCGCGGGCGAGGATCGTCTCCAGCGGCGTGCGGGCGTCCTCGCCCGGCGAAGACAACTCCATCAGCACGTACCAGGGATGCTTCGCCTCAAGCGGATCGCGCACGTCGATGCCGTGCCGCACCGAGAAATCGACCGCCATCTCCGACAGCAGCTCGAAGCTCGTCAGCGCATTGGCGGCTTCGCCCTGCGCGATCGTCAGCAGCTCGAGCGCCGCCGCCGGCGATTTCAGCCCGACGAAGGCGGTCTCCACCGCCCGCGGCTTCGGAAACAGCTTCAGCGTCGCCGCCGTAATGATGCCGAGCGTGCCTTCGGCGCCGATGAAGAGGTTGTGCAGATTGTAGCCGGTGTTGTCCTTCTTCAGCTTCGACAGCAAATTGAGCACGCGCCCGTCGGCGAGCACCACCTCCAGGCCCAGCGCCATCTCGCGGGCAACGCCATAGGCGAGGGCGGCGGTGCCGCCGGCATTGGTCGAGAGATTGCCGCCGATGGTGCAGCTGCCTTCGGCGCCAAGCGAGAGCGGAAACAGCCGGTCCACCTCTGCCGCCTTCGCTTGCGCGATCTGCAGCACCACGCCGGCCTCGCAGGTCATGGTGTTGGAGGCGGTATCGACCTCGCGGATCTTGTCGAGCCGGCGCAGCGACACCACCACCTCGCCATTGTGCGGCGTCTGGCCGCCGACGAGCCCGGTATTGCCGCCCTGCGGCACCAGCGCGATCTTGTGCGCGGAGGCGAGCTTGCAGATCGCGGAGACCTCCGCTGTCGAGCCCGGGCGCAGCACCAGCGGCGAGCGGCCGTGGAACAGGTTGCGCTCCTCGGTGACGTAAGGCTCGATGTCGGTCGCATCGGTGATGGCGTGGCGGTCGCCGACGATCTTGCGGAATTGGGCGATCAGCTCGGGCGCAAGCGGCGGGACCGCGGGTCTATTGACGTTCATTCTCGTGTCTCTTCTCAAGCTTCTTATCGGGCAACCGCAGCCCGGCGCAGCCGGTCATTGATCGCTTCGCCAAGTCCTTCCTCGGGAATCGCCATCACCGCGATCCCCCGCGGGCTCTTCGCATCGAGGCTGCGAAGATAGCCGAACAGATTGGCGGCGGCTTCATCGAGATCCCCGGTGGGCGATAAATTCATGACGGCGGCGGCAGCGTCAACACCAGGCAGGCGGTCAGAGCCGAACGCCAGCAGCGCCTCGCCCGGCGTCACCTCGCGCGCATTGAGCCGCACATTGGCGCGCGGCGCGTAATGCGAGGCCAGCATGCCCGGGGCCACCGGCTGGCTGTCGTCGCTTTCGGCTTGCAGCGGCGGCCGCGCCAGCGGCGCGCCCAGCACCGCCTCGATCCGCTCGCGTGAGAGCCCGCCGGGGCGGAGCAGCATCGGCGCGTCGAAGCAACCGACAATGGTTGATTCGACCCCGACCGTAACCGGCCCGCCGTCGACGATCAGGTCGATCCGCCCTGACAAGTCGCTCGCGACATGGGCGGCCAGCGTCGGCGAGACGTGGCCGGAGATGTTGGCGGACGGCGCCACCACGGCGCCGCCGAAGGCGCGGAGGATCGCCTGCGCCACTGGATGGGCGGGGATACGGATCGCGACCGTGTCGAGGCCGGCGGTGGCGAGATCCGCCACCGGGCAGCCGTCGGTCTTCGGCACCACCAGCGTCAGCGGCCCCGGCCAGAACGCCTCCGCAAGCTTCAGTGCGCGGGCGTCGAACCGCCCGATCCGCCGCGCGGCCTTGAGGTCAGCGACATGCGCGATCAGCGGATTGAACGCCGGCCGGCCCTTGGCGGCATAGAGATGGGCGATCGCCGTGGCGTTGGCGGCGTCGGCGCCGAGCCCGTAGACCGTCTCGGTCGGAAACGCGACCAGCCCGCCGGCGGCCAGGGTCCGGGCGGCGGCTTCCGCGCCGGCCTCGCCGGCCGGCAAAATCAGCGTTTCAAGACCCGTTTTCACAGGGATAAAATTCCTCGGCTCGGCCGCTTGCAGTGCGTCAAACCCGACGCTATAAGCCGCCTTCTTGTCGGAGTGTGGCTCAGCCCGGTAGAGCACTGCGTTCGGGACGCAGGGGTCGCAGGTTCGAATCCTGCCACTCCGACCATTCTTCCAAAAATCGACGTTTTCCAGAGACTTGGCGGACCGGCCGCCGGCGCCTCGGGAGCGCCTTTTTGCAACGATTTTCGGGGCGGGTCCACGGCCGATTTGGCCGGGCAGGGCGGCTTGTCGCGGCGGCATGGCTCTTTCGCCGACACCGATGATTTGTCTAACTTGTCGCTGCGCGGCAGCCGAGACTCGGCTACCGCCGCGCCACCAGCACGCCCACCAGAAACGCCACCATCAGCGACGGCAGCGGCGCTTCGCGCACCATGCCGCGGACGACGTCTTGCCAGTGCTGCTCCGGGACCAGTCTCGGCGATCGCACGTTGGGCGCCGGCTCGATGCCCCAGCTTGATGCGAGCTCGGCGATCTCGCTTTGCGCCAGACGTACATCATCACGGACCCGGAAGACGGCGGCCTCGGATCGCTCGCGCGGCGCGAGCAGCATCAAGGTCTCGACGGCCGTGCGCAACGTCATCTCGCCGTAGCCCTGCAGCCGCACCGACTCCTCGGGGTCCGATGTCATGCGAAATCCCTCACAGCGCGAAGTGGCGCGCGACGCGATGATGAAGGCCGCCGCCGCGCGCGAGATGGGCTCGCCTCAGGTGCCTGCTCATGGTCTGGCTCCATGCTCTGCATGGAAATGGCGGCGGCGGAACTTGGTTCCCTGCGCGCGATGCGAATCGGCGGCCTGACTACTTCCGCAGCAGCTCGCTCAAGGCCGCCGTGGCCTCGGCGCAGCGGATGTCGTCGATCTCGCGCGACAGGCTGAGCGCGATCGCTCTCAGCTCTTCCAGCGTCCCGCTATCCGAATGCTGGCTTTCGAGCTGGCCGAGACGCTTGTTCAGATCGTCCAGTCTCGATTGAAGCTGCCCGACGCTGGCGGCCCCATTCACTTTCCAAACGCGTTGTGCACGCATCGTCGTTCCCCTGATAGTCTCACGGCCTTGTGAGAGCGGTTCGTGGCCGGAATGGGAGCTTGTTTTGTCCGGCTTCAGATCGCGGGGAACCGTTGCAGATCGGCAACGAATTGCTTGAGTTTCGGCGCGCTCGTCTGGCGCCCACACGAAGATACCGCAGGCACGGAATTTGATTGTGCCATCAGGACGATGGGCGGAGGCGGCCTGTGCGTGCGGCGTAGGCTCGAGCCCGACGCAATCAGAGAAAGGAATGACGCGTGGCGAGATTTGTGACGATTGCAGCCGGCCAGCTCGGCCCGATCGCGAGGAGCGAGACCAGGACCGCGGTGATGGCGCGGCTGACGGCCTTGATGCGGCAGGCCCGGGCCTGCGGCTGCGACCTGATCGTCTATCCCGAGCTGGCGCTGACCACGTTCTTTCCACGCTGGTATTTCGAGGATCAGGCCGAGATCGACAGTTTCTTCGAGCGCGAGATGCCGGGCCCCGAAACGCAGGCGCTGTTCGATCTCGCGCGCGAGCTCGGGATCGGCTTTTGCCTCGGCTATGCCGAGCTGACGGTCGAGGCCGGAATTGTCAGGCGCTACAACACTTCCATTCTGGTCGACAAGAGCGGCGCGATCGTCCTGAAGTATCGCAAGGTCCATCTGCCCGGCCATGCCGAGCACGAGCCATGGCGCGAGTTTCAGCATCTGGAGAAGCGCTACTTCGAGCCGGGCAGCGGCTTCGGCGTGGCCGATGCCTTCGGCGGCGTGATGGGCATGGCGATCTGCAACGATCGCCGCTGGAGCGAGACCTATCGGGTCATGGGCCTGCAGGGCGTCGAGATGGTGCTGATCGGCTACAACACGCCGGTGCACAATCCGCCCGCGCCCGAGCATGACGATCTCTCGCTGTTCCACAATCATCTGGTGATGCAGGCCGGCGCCTATCAGAACGGCACCTTCGTGGTCGGCGTCGCCAAGGCCGGCATCGAGGAGGGCGTCGACCACATCGGCGGCAGCTGCATCATCGCGCCCTCCGGCGAGATCATGGCGGCCTGCACCACCAAGGGCGACGAGATCGCGCTGGCGCGCTGCGATCTCGATCTCTGCAACTCCTACAAGCGCACTACCTTCAATTTCGACGTCCACCGCCAGCCGCATGCGTATGGAATGATCGTGGAGCGGAAGGGCGCGACGACCATGGCCGACGGCACGCCGGTGCCGCGGAAGGGGTGAAGCTCTCCAGTCATTCCGGGGCGATGCGCAGCATCGAGCCCGGAATCCATCGGGCCGCAGCACAAATGGTTAAATGGATTCCGGGCTCGCCGCTTTGCGGCGCCCCGGAATGACGCCGGGAAGCTCGGTGTTTCGCTCCCCTGTCAATCCGTCAGCGCGAAAATATTCCACTTTACCGAAATTCGGATTTATCGTATGTGTCGCCCATCCCGGCTCATCCTTGAGGGGCGATCATGTGGTCGTCATTGTCGCGAGCCGGGCTTGCGGTGGACGCGGCAGCGTCGTGCACGAGAGGTGAAGGGCAGGGCGGATTGCTCTCCGTGAGCCCGAAGCTGCGTGCGGACGAGCGGCGCTGCTAGGCTTCGTCTCGCCTGTAAGTTTCCAGCTCCGTCGACAGGGCTGGGAAAACTGCGGCGAAATGGCGGGCCGCGCGTACGGCAAAACCGTGTGGTCCTGGCCGTCGTTGCTACGGTCAAGCTCTTGCGGAGGCGGCAGTCGCGTCAACCGGCGCGGCGCCGGTAAATTTCGCGGGCGTGAGGGAGGCCAGAACGAACTCGGCTCCCGGGAGAGCACGGCATAAGCCGTCCGACCATCGCGCAGGGAAGGCCGAGTGATTGGCTACACCTGTATGCTGCTGTGCGGTTCTTCCTGCGTGTGCATTTCGCGCAGCGGACCGCGGGTGCCGGCCGGCACCCGGTCTTCCCTGCGCCCTCTCGGCTCAAGAGGGTGAGCGACGAAGCAAAGCCTCGGGCGAATTCAGCCGCGAGGATGCGAGGGCGTGTCTGCGATTCAAAATGCGTGTTGGAAGAGCGGCATCGCCGCCTCATCCTCCATCATTGCGAGCGCAGCGACTTGTCCGCCGAAGCCTTCGGCGAAGGCGGAAGCAAACCAGAATCTTTCCACAGCGACAGTTTGGATTGCTTCGTCGCAAGAGCTCCTCGCAACGACCAGGAGGAGAGAGCGTGCGCCAAACTCCATTCTCGTGCCCCGGACGCAGCGCAGCGTCCCTTCGACGGTGCGCTGCAGAGCCGGGGCCCATATCGTTGTTGTCGTACCGTGTCGCCCTGGGTCCCGGCTCTGCGCCGCAACGCTTACGCGTTGCAGCTTGTCCGGGACACGAGTGAGAGCCGCGTCTTCAGAACCGTCGAATCCTCCTCCTCAACCCGCTCACAACCACGTGTCTTTATTCGGGAACAATCATTTCCTATTATGCCGCGATGCAAAAGACTGCCCGCCGATCTCAGTCTGCCCGTCGTCCCGGCCGTCCCCGGGAATTCGACATGGACACCGCGCTCGACCGCGCCGTGCGCGTGTTTCGCGAGCGGGGCTACCATGCCACCTCGATCGGCGACCTCACCACGGCGATGCGGCTCGCCACCGGCAGCGTGTACAAGGCGTTTCGCGACAAGCATGCGGTGTTTCTCGCCGCCTTCGAGCGCTACACGGCGCTGCGCCAGGAGCAGACCCGCAGCGCGGCGGCACGGGGCGCAAACGGCCGCGAGCAGATCCGCAACGTGCTGCTGTCCTATGTCGAGCACTCCCAGGGAATCGAGGGACGGCGCGGCTGCCTCGTGGTCGGCAGCGCCGTCGAGCTGTCCGCGCACGACGCGATGGTCGCGGCCCGCGTCAGCGCGCAGCTTGCGACCAACGAAAACTTCATCGCCGGTCTCATCCGCGCGGGGCAGGCCGACGGCTCGATCCCCCGCCATGTCGCAGCCGACGACACCGCGCGGCTGATGATCTGCATCACGCAGGGGATGCGCGTCGTCGGCAAGGCGCGCCTGCCGCTGGACGGGGAGCGCCTCGTCGGCGTCGCGATGAAGCTGCTCGCCTGAATTTTTGTCATAATAGGGAATGGTCATTCCCTATATATATCTTTGGAGACTATGCGAATGACGATGAATGCCACGATCGAGACCGCGCCCGGGCCGGATGCGGTGTCGCAGCGCCTGACCTTCGTGCTCGCCGCGGCCTGTGGCATGGTCGCCGCCAACATCTACTATGCGCAGCCGCTGATCGCTCCGATCAGCGCCGCGCTCGGCCTGTCGCATGCCGCGGCGGGACTGATCGTCACCATGACGCAGATCGGCTACGGCGCCGGGCTGCTGCTGATCGTGCCGCTCGGCGATCTCGTCGAGAACCGCGCCCTGATCTGCTCGGTGATCACGCTCGGCGCCGCGGCGCTGCTCGCCGCCGCGTTCGCCACCCATGCGCTGCCGTTCCTGACCGCCGCGCTGTTCATCGGCCTCGGCTCGGTGGCCGTGCAGATCATCATTCCCTACGCGGCGCACCTGGCGCCAGCAGCCATCCGCGGCCGCGTCGTCGGCAACGTCTCGACCGGCCTGATGCTCGGCATCATGCTGGCGCGTCCGGTGTCAAGCTTCGTCACCGCGGCCCTGTCGTGGCACGCGGTGTTCTTCTGCTCCGCCGCGCTGATGATCGTGCTCGCAGCCGTGCTCTCGATGACGCTGCCGAAGCGCAAGCCGGTGACGCGGATGCACTACGGCGAATTGTTGCTGTCGATGCCGCATCTGGTGCGGGCCACGCCGCTGCTGCGGCGCCGCGCGCTCTATCAGGCGAGCCTGTTCGGCGCCTTCACCCTGTTCTGGACGGTGGCGCCGCTCCAACTCGCCGGCGAGTTCGGCTTCTCCCAGCGCGGCATCGCGCTGTTTGCGCTGGCCGGCGTCGCCGGCGTGTTCGCCGCACCGATCGCCGGACGCCTCGCCGATCACGGCCATAGCCGCATCGCGACGCTGGTCGCGATGCTGCTCGCGGCCGGCGGCTTCCTCGTGACCTATGTCGGCGCGCCCGGCTCGATGCTGAACCTCGCCTGTCTGGTGGTGGCCGCGATCGCCATCGATATCGGCGTCCAGGGCAACGTCGTGCTCGGCTTCCGCGCCATCTTCGCGCTCGGGCACGAGCACCGCAGCCGCCTCAACGGCCTCTACATGGCGACGTTCTTCGCAGCCGGCGCGGCCGGCTCCGCGGTCGGAGCCTTCGCCTTCGCGCAAGGCGGCTGGGCGCTCGCATCGGCCATTGGCCTTGCCCTGCCCGTCGCCGGCCTGCTCTATGCGGCCACCGAGTAGTTGCCGGTATGGCCGAACTGTGCGATGCGGCCTGTTCGCCAGCCCCGCGAGGACGCAATTTCCGTCTCGCGGCCCCGACGCCGCTGTAGTAAATTGGTTGCAAACGCACCTGGTTAACGGGCGGCGGGGGGACGCTGATGAGGCGTGCGGGGCTGTTTGGCGTAACGTGGGTACGTCCATGGTCGTGGCAGGCGTTTCTGCTCGGGCTGGCCGTCATCGCAATGTCGGCCGTGCTTCAGGGCATCTGCGTCGCGCTCGGCGCAAAGCTCTATTTCGCGGCGTTCCTGCCCGGCCTGTTCGTGCTTGCGTTCGTGGCGGGCGCGCCGGCGGCGGCATTCGCCGCGCTGCTCACCATTCCGCTGGTGTGGTGGGCGTTCATTCCGCCTTTCTTCGCGTTCAATGCGCTGACCAGTGCAAGCGCCGATTCCATCAACCTGTTCTGCTTGCTGGCCATACTCCTGATCGGCCTTGCCGATCTCTGCCGCAAGACGGTGACGATCATCAGAAGCGGCGGGCTGAAGCCTTCCGGCAAGAGCGCGGCAACGAATTCGCAATAAACCCCACCGCGCGCGTTGCGGACGTGCAACAGTCCGGCAACCATCCGCGAACTTGCCGCGCGCCGCTAACTTTTCGAAAAAGATTTGGCCGCAGTTTCTCCCGCGGGAATGACGAGGGAGTTTTCGGACATGAATGGTCACGCCATCCTGGAGAACGTGCGCCGCTACCGCGGCATCGCATCGCTCTATCGCCAGACCGCCGCATTCCGCCCGGGCCAGAGCTGGTCGCTGCTGGAGCAGGCGAGGGATTGGGAAGCGCGGGCGCTGTCGGAGCTGGAAGCCTATTTCGCGACGCGCACGGACCACGCCGCCCCGCTCGCGGCCTGATCGCCGGCCATCGGCGCGGGCGCGAACCGGCCTGCCGAAGCCGCCACCAGCCACGGGGCAAGTACGGAGTTGTCTCCGTCCCCTTCTGTGCTAGCAACGGGCCGATCGAGATCTCCTTCACGTCGGCCCGGGCAAGCGATGACCACCTTCAACCGCATCTTCACGACCGAGCGTCTGCTCCAGATCATCGTGGTGCTGGCGGCGACCGTCGCCATGAAGCTGATGAGCTGAGCGCCGGCCTTCTATCGCCCGCCGAGCTCGGGCATGTCCGGCAGATAATTCGATCCTTCCGAGCCCAGAAAATCGAACATCGCCTGCGCGGGCGGCAGCAGCACCTTGTCGCTGCGGCGGATCACGTACCATTGCCGGACGATCGGCAGGCCCGCGACGTCGAGCACGACGAGCCGGCCCTCGGCGAGCTCATGCGCCACGGTGTGGGCCGAGATGAAGGCGATGCCGAGCCCGGCGATGACCGCCTGCTTGATGGTCTCGTTGCTGCTCATCTCCATGCCGATGATCGGCTCGAGATCCGACTTCTGGAACAAGCCCTCCATCAGCGTCCGCGTGCCCGAGCCGGGCTCACGGGTGAGGAAGGTCTCGTGCACGAGGTCAGTGAGGTTGAGGCCGGAATCCTTCTCCAGCCAGTGGCCCTTGCGCGCGACGATGATGTGCGGATTGCGCCCGAGCTGGCGGACGTCGACGGTGACGTCGGCCGGTGGCCGACCCATCACCGCGAAGTCGAGGTCGTAGCCGTGCATGGCTCCGCGGATCTCCTCGCGATTGCCGATGGTCAGCTTGATCTCGATCTTGGGGTAGCGCTTGGAGAACGCCGCGATCGCATGCGGCACGAAATATTTCGCGGTCGAGACCGCGCCGAGCTTCACCGTGCCGCCGGTCCGCCCCGCGAGCAGGTCGAGCGCGCCCTGGCAATCCGTGATGGCGGCCTCGACCCGCTCGGCCAGCGCCAGCACCTCCTTGCCCGCTTCCGTCAGCAGCATGCCGTCGCCGGTCCGCTGCACCAGCGGCAGGCCGGCGAGGTCCTGCAGCTGCCGGAGCTGCTGGGTCACGGCCGGCTGGGTCAGCCCGAGATGGCTGGATGCCGCCGTCACGCTGCCCTTGGCCGAAAGCGCCGCGAGCGAGCGCAGCTGCCGGATCGTTAGATGCCGGAGCTGGGCCGCCGCATGGCCGGGACCATTATAAGAAAATTCTTTGAGGCTCATTATAAATAGAAATTTTCCTTATTAAGTCGCCCCTGTCAATCTCCTGATGCCGGGACTGATCGCACCGACCTCCAGCGGGGGAGGAAACTGGATGCGGCGCCGACAGAGGGGATGGACGCAGATGACCGGGCAACTCAGGCTGGACGACCACCTTCAACGGTATTCCGAGACCGCACCCCACGCGCTGGCGGTGGCGGGCGCGGTGGATGCCATCGCGGCAGCGGCGATCGAGATCGCCGATCTCATCGCCTCGGGCGATCTCGCCGACGCTTCGGGCCTGACCACGGGCCGCAACAGCGACGGCGATCTCCAGCGCGATCTCGACGTCCAGGCCGATGCGATCCTGCGCCGTTGCCTCAGCCGGCTGCCGATCGCGGCGCTGGCGTCGGAGGAGATGCGCGAGGCCCAGATCGTCGACCGTCAGGGGCGCATCTGCATCGCGATCGATCCGCTCGACGGCTCCTCCAACATCGACATCAACATGACCGTCGGCACGATCTTCTCGATCCTGCCCGCACCCGACGATCTCTCGCTCGCCTTCCGTCAGCGCGGCTCGGCGCAGCTCGCTGCCGGCTTCGTCACTTACGGTCCGCAGACCGCGCTGGTGCTGACGCTCGGCGACGGCGTCGACATCTTCACGCTCGACCGCAAATCCGGCTGCTTCCGCCTCGCGCGCAGCGGCGTGCAGATTCCCGAGGCCTGCGACGAGTTCGCGATCAACGCGTCGAACCGCCGGCACTGGGATCCGCCGGTGCGTGCCTTCGTCGACGAGTGCCTCGCCGGTGTCGAAGGGCCCGCCAATCACGATTTCAACATGCGCTGGATCGGCTCGCTCGTCGCGGAGGCCTATCGCATCCTCACCCGCGGCGGCGTGTTCCTCTATCCCCCGGACGCGCGGCCCGGCTACGGCGACGGCCGCCTGCGCCTCACCTATGAGGCGCATCCGATGGCAATGATCATCGAGCAGGCCGGCGGCTCGGCCTCGACCGGGCGCGAGCGCATCCTCGAATTGTCTGCGCAGAGCCTGCACCAGCGCGTCCCGCTGATCATGGGCTCGAGCAACGAGGTCCGGCGCGTCGAGGAGCTGCATTGCGATCCGCTGCTGGTTGCCAGCGTCTCCGCACCGCTGTTCGCGCGGCGCGGCTTCTTCCGGCTCTGAGCGAGGCGCGCCATGTCCAGGAAGCACCCGATCATCTCCATCACCGGCTCCTCCGGCGCCGGCACCACCTCGGTCAAGAAGACCTTCGAGCAGATATTCTTCCGCGAGAAGGTCAACGCCGCCTATATCGAGGGCGACGCCTTCCATCGCTACGACCGCGCCGAGATGCGCGCGCAAATGGCCAAGGAGGCCGAGCGCGGCAACAAGCATTTCAGCCATTTCAGCCCCGAGACCAATTTGTTCGAGGAGCTGGAGCGAGCGTTCCGCGATTACGGCGAGACCGGCACCGCGGTGACGCGGCACTATGTGCACGACGCCGAGGAATCGGCGCTGCACGGCGCAGCACCCGGCACCTTCACCGACTGGAAGCGGCTGCCGGAGAATTCGGATCTGCTGTTCTACGAGGGCCTGCACGGCGCCGTGGTCACGGACAAGGTGAATGTCGCGCGCTATGCGGATCTCAAGATCGGCGTCGTGCCCGTGATCAATCTCGAATGGATCCAGAAGCTGCACCGCGACCGCAGCGCGCGGGGCTATTCCACCGAGGCGGTCACCGACACCATTCTGCGGCGGATGCCGGACTACATCCACTACATCTGCCCGCAGTTCACCGAGACCGACATCAACTTCCAGCGCGTGCCGACGGTGGACACCTCCAACCCGTTCGTCGCGCGCTGGATTCCGACGCCGGACGAATCGATGGTCGTGATCCGCTTCAAGAACCCGCGCGGCATCGACTTCCCCTATCTGCTCTCGATGCTGCCGCAAAGCTGGATGTCCCGCGCGAACTCGATCGTGTGTCCGGGCGCGAAGCTCGACCTCGCGATGCAGTTGATCCTGACGCCGCTGATCATGCAGCTGATCGAGCGCAAGCGAAACCTGAAGTGAACGAGGAGAGAATCCGATGAACATCTCCGTCCACGCCGAAGCCGACCTCACGGCGGTCACGCACCACGATCTCGCCAACGCTGTCCGCTTCCTCGCGGTGGACGCCATCGAGACCTCGCAGTCCGGCCATCTCGGGCTGCCCATGGGCATGGCCGATGTCGCGACCGTGCTGTTCTCGCGCTTTCTGAAATTCGACTCGGCGCATCCGAACTGGCCCGACCGCGATCGCTTCGTGCTGTCGGCGGGCCACGGTTCGATGCTGCTTTATGCGCTGCTGCATCTGACCGGCGGCGATGTCAGCCTCGACGACATCAAGGCCTTCAGGCAGTGGGGCTCGAAGACGCCGGGCCATCCCGAATATGGCCATACGCCTGGTGTCGAGACCACGACGGGACCGTTGGGACAGGGCATCGCGACCGCCGTCGGCATGGCGCTCGCCGAGCGCATCGCCAATGCGCGGCATGGCGACGGCCTTGTCGATCATTTCACCTATGTCGTCGCTGGCGATGGCTGCCTGATGGAAGGCATCAGCCAGGAGGCGATCTCGCTTGCCGGCCATCTCGGGCTCGGCCGGCTGATCGTGCTGTTCGACGACAACGGCATCTCCATCGACGGCCCGACCTCCCTTGCCACCTCCGACGACCAGCTCGCGCGCTTTGCCGCCTCCGGCTGGTCGGTGCGCCGCATCGACGGCCACGATCCCGAAGCCATCGCACAGGCGATTGCGGAAGAGCGTGAAACGACGAAGCCCTCGCTGATCGCCTGCCGCACCATCATCGGCTATGGCGCGCCGGACCGGCAGGGCACCGAGAAGGCGCATGGCGCGCCGCTCGGCACCGACCAGACGGCGGCGGCGCGGCGGGCGCTTGGTTGGGACTATCAGCCCTTCGTCGTGCCGATCCCGATTCAGAAGGCCTGGCGGATGATCGGGCAGCGCGGACAGCTCGACCGTCTCGCCTGGCTCGATCGCTACGAAGCTGCAACGCCCGAGCAGCGCGATCTGTTCGTCGAGGGCAAGGCCGTGGCTCTGCCCGCCGCCTATGCGCTGGCCGCGGCGAAATTGCGCGAGCGCTTTGCCGGTGAGCGCCCAAAGCTCGCGACGCGGCAGGCCTCGCAACAGGTGCTCGACGGTATCGCCGGAACGATTCCCGGCCTTGTCGGCGGCTCGGCGGACCTGACACATTCGAACCTGACGCATGCCAAGGCGCAGACTCCGGTCAAGAGCGGTGCGTTCACCGGCGATTACATCCACTACGGTATTCGCGAGCACGGCATGGCGGCTGCGATGAACGGCCTCGCGCTGCATGGCGGCTTCATCCCGTACGGCGGCACGTTCCTCGCGTTCTCCGACTACAGCCGGCCGGCGATCCGACTTGCGGCCTTGATGCGGCTGCGCGTGATCCATGTGATGACGCACGACTCCATCGGACTCGGAGAGGATGGCCCGACGCACCAGCCGGTCGAGCATCTCGCGGCGCTGCGCGTCATTCCCAACTTGCTCGTGTTCCGGCCGGCTGATGCCGTGGAGACGCTGGAGGCCTGGGACTGCGCGCTTTCGGCGGAGCATCGTCCGTCCGTGTTGTGCCTGTCGCGGCAGGCCTTGCCGACCTTCCGCAGCGATGCGCGCGGCAAGAACCGCGTGGCGCGCGGTGCCTACCTCGTTGTCTCCCCGGACGGCGGCCGCGACGTGACATTGATGGCAACCGGCTCGGAAGTCTCGATCGCGCTGGAAGCTGCCCGCCTGCTCGCGACCGAGCACATCCGGGCGGCCGTCGTCTCCGCACCCTGCTTCGCGCTGTTCGAGGAGCAGCCGGAAGACTACCGCGCCTCCGTGCTCGGCACCGCGCCGCGCGTCGGCATCGAGGCGGCGGTGCTGGGCGACTGGCCACGCTGGATCGGCGCCGACGGCGAGTTCGTCGGCATGCGCGGCTTCGGCGCCTCGGCGCCCGCGCCGGTGCTGTACCGCGAGTTCGGCATCACGCCGCAAAGCATTGCGGAAGCGGCCCGCCGGGCGATCGCCCGCAAGAGACAATAAGGAGGACGTCCCGTGGCCCGTATCACACTTCGCCAGCTGCTCGATCATGCCGCCAGCCACGGCTATGCCGTGCCGGCGTTCAACATCAACAACATGGAGCAAGGCATCGCGATCATGCAGGCGGCGGCTGAGGTCAACGCGCCCGTCATCATCCAGGCCTCGCGCGGCGCGCGCAGCTATGCCGGCGATCTCATGCTCTCGCACATGATCGACGCGCTGGAGCGGACCTATCCGGACATCCCGCTCTGCATGCATCAGGACCACGGCAATGACGAGGCGACCTGCGCCTCGGCCATCGCCCATGGCTTCACCTCGGTGATGATGGACGGCTCTCTCAAGGCCGATGCCAAGACCGCGGCGGACTACGACTACAATGTCGCGATCACCCGCAGGGTCGTCGATCTCGCGCATTGGGTCGGCGCTTCCGTCGAAGGCGAACTCGGCGTGCTCGGCTCGCTCGAGCATGGCGGCGGCGAGCAGGAAGATGGCCATGGCGTCGAGGGCAAGGTCAGTCACGATCAGCTCCTGACCGATCCCGACCAGGCCGTCGATTTCGTTCGCGCCACCCAGGTCGATGCGCTCGCGATCGCGATGGGCACCTCGCACGGCGCCTACAAGTTCAGCCGCAAGCCGGATGGCGATATCCTGGCGATGCGGGTGGTCGAGGAGATCCACCGCCGGCTGCCAAACACCCATCTGGTCATGCACGGCTCGTCCTCGGTGCCGCAGTCGCTCCAGGACATGTTCAACCAGTTCGGCGGCGAGATGCCGCAGACCTGGGGCGTGCCGGTGGACGAGATCGTCCGCGGCATCAGGAGCGGCGTGCGCAAGGTCAATATCGACACGGATTGCCGGTTGGCGATGACCGCGGTGTTCCGGAAGGTGGCCGCGCAAACGCGCTCCGAGTTCGATCCGCGCAAGTTCCTCAAGCCCGCGATGGATGCGATGCGCGAGCTCTGCCGCGACCGCTTCGAGCAGTTCGGCACCGCGGGTCATGCCAGCAAGATCAAGGTGATTCCGATGAGCGAGATGGCGCGGCGCTATCGCGCCGGTGAGCTCGATCCGCGCATTGGCACGCGTGAGCCGGTTGCGGCCTAATCAATTCAGAGAGAAGAGCAGGAGAGAGCCATGAATGCACATGCAGGAACCGTCCGCGGCAAAGAGCGCTATCGATCGGGCACGATGGAATACGCGCGCATGGGCTATTGGGAGCCCGAGTACACGCCGAAAGACACCGACGTCATCGCACTGTTCCGCGTGACTCCACAGGAGGGCGTGGATCCGATCGAGGCTTCGGCTGCGGTGGCCGGCGAATCCTCGACCGCGACCTGGACCGTTGTGTGGACCGATCGCCTGACCGCTGCGGAGAAATATCGCGCCAAGTGCTATCGCGTCGATCCGGTCCCGGGCTCGCCCGGCTCGTATTTCGCTTATATCGCCTATGACCTCGACCTGTTCGAGCCGGGCTCGATCGCAAACCTGTCGGCCTCGATCATCGGCAATGTGTTCGGCTTCAAGCCGCTCAAG
The DNA here is from genome assembly GCF_041262065.1 of Bradyrhizobium sp. USDA 327. Taxonomy (NCBI): domain Bacteria; kingdom Pseudomonadati; phylum Pseudomonadota; class Alphaproteobacteria; order Hyphomicrobiales; family Nitrobacteraceae; genus Bradyrhizobium; species Bradyrhizobium sp. USDA 327. The sequence continues at coordinate 1,083,133 of NZ_JBGCCW010000001.1, forward strand.
GCGCTGCGCCTGGAGGACATGCGCTTCCCCGTCGCCTATGTGAAGACGTTCCAGGGGCCGGCGACCGGCATCGTGGTCGAGCGCGAACGCCTCGACAAGTTCGGCCGGCCGCTGCTGGGCGCAACGGTGAAGCCGAAGCTCGGTCTATCCGGACGCAACTATGGCCGCGTGGTCTACGAGGCGCTGAAGGGCGGGCTCGACTTCACCAAGGACGACGAGAACATCAACTCGCAGCCCTTCATGCACTGGCGCGACCGCTTCCTCTACTGCATGGAGGCGGTGAACCGGGCGCAGGCCGCCTCCGGCGAGGTGAAGGGCACGTACCTGAACATCACCGCGGGAACGATGGAGGACATGTACGAGCGCGCGGAGTTCGCGAAGGAACTCGGGTCGTGCATCGTCATGATCGACCTCGTGATCGGCTACACCGCGATCCAGTCGATGTCCAAATGGGCGCGGCGCAACGACATGATCCTGCATCTGCATCGCGCCGGTCACTCGACCTATACGCGGCAGAAGAGCCATGGCGTGTCGTTCCGCGTCATCGCCAAATGGATGCGGCTCGCCGGTGTCGACCACATCCATGCCGGCACGGTGGTCGGCAAGCTCGAAGGCGATCCCAACACCACGCGCGGCTACTACGATGTCTGCCGCGAGGACTTCAACCCGACCAAGCTCGAGCACGGCCTGTTCTTCGACCAGTCCTGGGCGAGCCTCAACAAGATGATGCCGGTCGCCTCCGGCGGCATCCACGCCGGCCAGATGCACCAATTGCTGGATCTGCTAGGTGAGGATGTCGTGCTGCAGTTCGGCGGCGGCACCATCGGCCATCCCATGGGCATTGCGGCCGGCGCGACCGCCAATCGCGTGGCGCTGGAAGCGATGATCCTCGCCCGCAATGAGGGCCGCGACTACGTCCACGATGGGCCGGAGATCCTCGCCAGGGCGGCCCAGACCTGCACGCCGCTGAAGGCCGCGCTCGAGGTCTGGAAGGACGTCACCTTCAACTATCAATCCACCGACACGCCGGACTTCGTGCCGACGGCGCTGGAAACCGTCTGAGGAGATTTGAGATGAAACTAACTCAGGGCTGCTTCTCGTTCCTGCCCGATCTGACTGACGAGCAGATCACCAGCCAGGTGCAGTATTGCCTTGCCAACGGCTGGGCGGTGAACATCGAGTTCACCGACGATCCGCATCCTCGCAATACCTATTGGGAGATGTGGGGTCTGCCGATGTTCGATCTGCAGGACGCCGCCGGCGTGATGATGGAGCTCGCCGAGTGCCGCAGGGTGTACGGCGACCGCTACATCCGCATCAGTGGCTTCGATTCCAGCCACGGCTGGGAATCGGTGCGCATCTCTTTCCTCGTCAACCGGCCGAAGCACGAGGCGGAGTTCGAGCTGGTGCGGCAGGAAGTGGCCGGGCGCGCGATCCGCTACACCACCGTGCGAAAGCCCCCGGCCCACGCCTCTCAATAGCCGTTCTCCTCCGCGCGGAGCTCTCCCTGCTCCGCATCCTTGGCGGACCACTGCTTCGCCGCTCCCAGCGGCGAAGCTCTTTTCTTCGAGGTGCCGATGCTCGATGTTCCCCATGCAACGACGACCGAACAGAACGAGACTCGTTTCGATCTCCGCAAGGAGGCCGAAGCGGCCGGGATCACCGATACGCTGCAACAGCTCGATCAGGAGCTGATCGGGCTCAAGCCGGTGAAGGACCGCGTGCGCCAGATCGCCTCGCTGCTGCTGGTCGAACGTATCCGGCAGCGGGCCGGACTGGCCTCCGCGCCGCCGACGCTGCACATGTCGTTCACGGGCAATCCCGGCACCGGCAAGACCACGGTGGCGCTGCGCATGGCCAAGATCCTGCACGGCCTCGGCTTCGTGCGGCGCGGGCAGGTGATTTCGGTGACGCGCGACGACCTCGTCGGCCAGTATATCGGCCATACCGCGCCGAAGACCAAGGAGATCCTGAAGAAGGCGATGGGCGGCGTGTTGTTCATCGACGAGGCCTATTACCTGCATCGTCCCGACAACGAGCGCGACTATGGCCAGGAATCGATCGAGATCCTGCTTCAGGTGATGGAGAACCAGCGCGAAGACCTCGTCGTGATCCTTGCCGGCTATGGCGAGCGGATGACGAGCTTCTTCGCCTCCAATCCCGGCTTCCGCTCGCGCATCGCGCACCACGTCGAATTTCCTGACTATGCGGAAGCCGAGCTGCTCGTGATCGCTGAGTTGATGCTGAAGGAGCGCGGCTATCGCTTCTCGGCGGCCGCGCGCGAGGCTTTCGAGAAATACATTGAACTTCGCCGGGCCCAGCCGTTTTTCTCCAACGCCCGCTCGATTCGCAACGCCGTCGACCGCATTCGTCTGCGGCAGGCCGATCGCCTGGTGTCCGATCTCGACCGCATGCTCGATGTCGCCGACCTCGAAACCATTGATCCCGCGGACGTCCTTGCGAGCCGCGTCTTCAGCGGCGGCGCCGACGCGCGGAGTGCAAAGCCATGAGCGGAGACATCCTCATCGCCCCATCAATCCTGGCCGCGGATTTCGCCCGTCTCGGCGAGGAGGTCGCGGCGATCGATGCGGCCGGGGCCGACTGGATCCATTGCGACGTCATGGACGGGCATTTTGTGCCGAACATCAGTTTCGGGGCTGACGTCATCAAGGCGATCCGGCCGTTGACGAACAAGGTCTTCGACGTGCATTTGATGATCGCGCCGACCGATGCCTATCTCGAGGCGTTCGCGAAAGCCGGAGCGGACCTCATCACGGTGCACGCCGAAGCCGGCCCGCATCTCGACCGCTCGCTCCAGGCGATCCGCTCGCTCGGGAGGAAGGCTGGCGTCAGCCTTTGTCCGTCGACGCCGGAGGCGACGATCGAATACGTGCTCGACCGCATCGATCTCGTGCTGGTGATGACGGTCAATCCGGGCTTTGGCGGCCAATCTTTCATCGGGTCGCAGATCGAGAAGATCGAGCGGATCAGGACCATGATCGGCGAGCGGCCGATCCGTCTCGAAGTCGATGGCGGCGTCACGCGCGACAATGCCGCTGCCGTGGCCGCAGCAGGCGCCGATACGCTCGTCGCGGGTTCCGCCGTGTTTCGCGGCAGGGGCGCGGCTGAATATGCCGCCAATATTGCGGCCATTCGTGCCGCCGCCGAGGCCGGCCGAGTTCCCCACCTGCAAAACAGTTCTGCGCAGCGGATGCGCGTCAGTGATGGAGGCCGTAACCGGTAGACTACAGGAGGCCGAGCGTTCCTTGGCGCCATTTGGAACTTTGACCCGAGTACGCATTTCCCAGGAACGAGCCGAGCGAGGGTGGGCGCAGCGAATCTTTTGCACAATCGCCATCGGCCTGACGTAAATTAAGGCGATAACCTCGGCAGATGCGAGGGAGGGTCTCATGGAGAACGTACGTCGCTACCGGGCGCTGGCGTCCCTCTGTCGTCAGCAGGCGGCCTACCGGCCGCTCCAGACCTGGGAACTCCTTGGCCAGGCAGAACATTTCGAACACCTCGCCGAAGTCGAACTCAAGGCGCATTTCGACGCGTGCAATGTGCAACGCGACGGGGACGCTACCGCGCCCCCGCCATGGGAAGCTCCCGTCGCGGCGTAATGGCGCCAAGCCGGCTCGACTCAATGCGACATCAGCGTCGGCACTGTCATGGCCTCCAGCATGGCACGGGTGACGCCGCCGAGAACGCGCTCCTGCAACCGCGAATGGCCGTAGCCGCCCATCACCAGGAGATCGAGGCTTTCGTCGGCCGCCAGCGACAGGATGGTCGGCTGAATGTCGGCGCGCGCCGCCGACAGGCTGACCGTGCGGGTCGGCAGTCCGCGCCGGCCGAGATGTTTTGCCAGACTGCTCGCTGAAGCCTCGCCGGAGACGGCCTCGGCCTCGTTGATGGTGATGATCACGATCTCTGCGGCGCGCGCCAGGAACGTCGCTGCGTCGCGCACGGCGCGGGCAGCGAGGCGGCTGCCGTCCCAGCAGATGCCGATCCGGTTCGCCTTGAAGGCTCCACGGAAGGTGTAGGGCAGGAACAGCACCGGGCCGCCCGCCTGAAACAGGATCTCGCCCGGCACGTCGTTGTCAAACGCGCCCTGAGTCGGATCCGGCTGGACCACGATGCTGAGGTCGTGCAGTCGCGCCATCTCGCCGAGCGAGACGGCTGCATCCGCCGGGATCGCGCCGAGCGCATGGCAAGTGTAGGAGATGCCGGCGTTCGCCGCTTCGCTCCTGAACACCGCGAGCGCGGCCTCGGCCCGCTCCACGGCCCGCTCGCGCTCCAGTTCGAACACGGCCGCGACCGCCGCGCCGCCCTCCATCACGTAAGCTGCGCTGGTTGCGACATAGCCGACCGCGACCGCGTCGAGATGGGCGTTGAGGTACGACGCGAGCGAGATCGAGCCCTCGATCGCAGACCGCATGGGACGTTCGGTGGGAATGTGGACGAGAATGTCTTTGTACATGGCGCGCCTCCGGTGGACCTCATGAACGCAGTTTTTCACTGCGCGAAGCGCCCGTGTTGAGCTGCATCAAATGGGCGGCGACGATCTGCCTGCTGTGTCCGCCCTCCCGTTCTTTGCCGAGATTTAATCGAATGGACGGGACGCCGTAAGGTGGCAGCGACCATGTTGAGGGCAAGGCGACACCAGCTCAACATGGATATTTCGACATGAACGATCGCGTCAATTCCGACACCACCACGTCCCGCAAGATCTTGAGGCCGCGCCGGCTTGCGCTGCTCGGCACCGTGGCCGCGCTGGGCGTGGCCGCCCTGTCAATGGCGCCAGGCTCCGCGCCGTTCGGTACGAACTCCTTCATTGCGCGGGCTCAGGCTGCGGAAGCCGCCGCAACGCCGCCGGGCTTCGGCGATCTAGTCAGCAAGGTTAAACCCGCGGTGATCTCGGTGCGGGTCAAGATCGACCAGGACAACGACAAGACCGCGATGCTGCAGCAGAACCGGATGGATTCGGACGAGGATACGCCGTTCGACCAGTTCTCGCGTCAGTTCGGCTTCCGCTTCCCGGGCGGCATGAACGGCACGCCTCGCCAGCGCCATCAGATGATCACGGGCGAAGGCTCCGGCTTCTTCATTTCCGCCGACGGCTATGCCGTGACCAACAACCACGTCGTCGACCACGCCGAGTCCGTCCAGGTGACGATGGATGATGGCACGACCTATACTGCGAAAGTCGTCGGCACCGATCCGAAGACCGATCTCGCGCTGATCAAGGTCGATGGCAAGAAGGACTTTCCGTTCGTCAAATTCTCCGACCAGAAGCCGCGCATCGGCGACTGGGTGGTCGCGGTCGGCAATCCCTTCGGTCTTGGCGGCACTGTGACCGCCGGCATCGTGTCGGCCAGCGGCCGGGATATCGGCAATGGTCCCTATGACGATTTCATCCAGATCGATGCGCCCATCAACAAGGGCAATTCCGGCGGCCCGGCCTTCGACATGAACGGTAACGTGATCGGCGTGAACACTGCGATCTTCTCGCCCTCGGGCGGCTCGGTCGGTATCGGCTTCGACATTCCCGCCTCGACCGCCAAGCTCGTCGTCGCGCAATTGAAGGACAAGGGCGTGGTCACCCGAGGCTGGCTCGGCGTGCAGGTGCAGCCCGTGACATCGGATATTGCCGACAGCCTCGGCCTCAAGGAGGCGCGTGGGGCGATCGTCGACAATCCGCAGGATGGCAGCCCGGCGGCGAAGGCCGGCATTGAGGCGGGGGACGTCATCACCGCCGTCAACGGCACCACGATCAAGGACTCCCGCGACCTCGCGCGCACCATCGCCACCTTGGCGCCGGGCACATCCGTGAAGCTCGATGTCTTCCGCAAGGGCGACAGCAAAACGGTGACCCTGACGCTCGGCGAGTTGCCGAACGAGCGGCAAGCCAAAGGAAATGGCAATGCCGACGAGGGCAGAGGGCAGCCGAATGCCGGCACGCCGCGCCTCGGCCTCAGCCTTGCGCCCGCAGGTGACGTCCAGGGCGCGGGCCAGAAGGGTGTCGTCGTCACCGAGGTCGATCCGCAAGGGCCGGCGGCACAACGCGGCATTCAGACCGGCGACGTCATCCTCAATGTCGGCGGCAAGGCGGTCGCCAATGTCGGCGACGTCCGTTCGGAGCTGGCGCAGGCCAAATCGTCGGGCAAGCGCAGCGTGCTGTTGCAGGTGAGAAGCGCGGAGGCGACAAGATTCGTCGCAGTTCCGCTCGCGTAGAGTCGCGCGTATCGTGCGACGCAGATCAAAAAAGGCGGCCCTCAGGCCGCCTTTCCTGTTCCGCCTCGAAATTCCCGTTGGGTTATCGATAACATTCTCGTTAACACAGGAATGGTGAAGCAGTTCGTCCGAAAAAGCCGTGTTCGTTGATCACAGTTCCAGCACCGCTGCGACAAGGGAGTCGCAAGGTGGGTTGCAGTCGTGGAACTCGAACTTGCCGCCGCTTTGTGGAACTTGCCGGCGGTTCGCATTTGATCGGTGCCGACATGGTTCGATTGAAGCTCTCGCGGAGGAGTGCACTGCTCACAGCGTCATTGGTGCTCTGGGGCGGAAACGCGCTCGGGCGTGACGACGGCCGCTACGCGAACTCCCCCCTGAAACCATGGTTCGACAGTCTGCGCAGCCAGCTCGGTCCGTGCTGCTCGGATGCGGACGGATTTGCCGTCGCCGATCCCGACTGGGAGTCGCATAACGGGCGTTACCGCGTGCGTCTGGACGGGCAGTGGATCGAGGTGCCGGACGAAGCCGTCATCACCGAGCCGAACCGGGCCGGCCGCACCATGGTGTGGCCGGTGAAGACGGCGTTCGGGATTTCGATCCGTTGCTTCATGCCGGGCAGCATGATCTGAGACGGGTCAGCGTCAGCGCTTGCTGGATTTGCGCTTCGACGACTTCTTAGACGACTTGCTTGACTTAGACGATTTTCTCGACGTCTTCTTGGCACTCTTCCGCTTCGATGCCTTCTTCGGGACCTTCTTGCCCTTCTTGCGCGCCTTCGACAGTCCGATCGCGATTGCCTGCTTGCGGCTCTTCACGCGGCCGCCGCGTCCCCCGCGCCCGCTCTTCGCGGTACCCTTTTTGTAGCGCCGCATCTCGCTTTCGACATCGCTGCCGGAGCTGCGTGAGTAGCGACGTTTCTTTGCCTTACGTGCCATGCATGTTCTCCCTTGGCGAAGGAGAACCACACGGCTCAGCCATGGTTCCGGCAGCGCGTACACAACGTGCAGGCGCGCGACGCAGCCTAGAAGGAGTTCGCTAGCTCGATCTCCGCCTCCAGCGCCTGGATGCGCCGTGCGGCCTCACCGAAGGACAGGTCCCGTGCAAACTGGGCGGGCTGATAGGCCTCTTCGCTCAGCCGCTTCAGCCTGAGACCCTGCGCCCGCGTCATCTGCTCGCCAAGAAAAACCCTGGCGTCGTATTTACCCTGAACCTGCATCTGTTTTCTCCGTTCTGAAATCGTGACTTGACTATATGTTCTTATTTTGTTCTAATAAACCATGGACAACAGAATTAATGAAATTCGACGTAAAATCAGAGTCTTGAGGCTAGAAATGGCCGACGTCGAGGCGTCGGTGCGCGATCTCGTCGAGCGCGACCGCGACTGTACGGAAAGGGCCCTGGCGCAGATGGATCTGCGCCGGAGAATCAACCTCCTGATCGGCGAATGGAAGGCAGCTGGTGGCAGCGACGTTCTGCCTGACGTCCGCGACCGGGTGCGCCTTCGTCCCGCGAAGACGGGCGGCAATCCCGTGCGCGCGAGCGGGCCCCGCTGATCAGGGAGCGGGCGGTGGAAGAGGATCCGGACGCGTATCGGATTTGAAACTGCGCCCGAGTACCAAGAGAAAGGGCCCCGCAATGGGCGGAGCCCTCGATGGATTCCAGGGAGTGGCCTATTTGGTGTTGGTCATGCCGCCCTTGTTCGTCATGGTGCCACCCTGATCGGAGCCGGGGCCGGAGCCGCCTTGGCCGGAAGGATCAGCACCCTTGGAGGACTTGGTGTTGGCGCCGGTGGTCTGCGACGATGACATCGAGGATCCATGCTTGGCCTTGTGTGACTTGGCCTGCACGGCGAACGGCGCGGCGGCAAGGCCGGTTGCCAACATTACGGCGAGAGCGAGCTTGGTCGTCTTCATGCGGGAAACTCCCTGAGTTAATTTGACGCAGGCAGCCAACCGCTCTTCGCCGCAGGAGTTCCCGACAAAGCATCTCCTGCGGGTCACGCGCGCTTCAAGATTGCTTGTCCTCGTCAATGATGAAGACGACGCCAGTGAGCGTCGCACCGATCGCGAACGTCGTCACCAAGGTGAGAGTGAAGACCAGAATGGCCTGGCTTCCGCCGTTATTGAGCAGGTTGGCCACGGCTGGATTGGACAGAACCAGCATGAGGCTGAAGGTGAGGCCGAGGGCCGCGCCCATCATTGCCTGCGTCAGCAGCTTGATAAGTCCGCTGGCAGAGATCAGCTCAGACGACTTATTCGTGCGCATGGGAGTGCATCCCGAATTGGCATGCAAACACCCGCGTGATTGTCTGGTTCCATTCGGTTGAAATAATTGTCATCGCCCGCTTCATCCGACGTTCATGCCGGGCTTGCGAGGATGAGCGCCATCAAAACGGGAACATGGATATGGGTAAGGTAGTCTTTCTTTACCGCTCGCTGGCCTATCGCAACGCGGCTGCGGACATTCTGCGCAAGGCCCGCAGGCTTCCGCGCGGAGCGGAACGAAGCGCGGCGCGCCGCTACGCCAGGGCCCTGCGCGATCTCGCACGGACGGAAGCCTGGCTGGAAGGGCGGGTCCCGCGCGAACCGCGGATGGCCCAGCACATGACGAGCGCGGCGTCCGGTTAACCCGATGCGCGCTGCAATTCTGCGGAGCCGCCGCTGTCGAACTTGCCGGGTCCGGCCGTGGCCGTCTTGCGCGTCAGAGGCACCTCCAGGCGGCACAACAGGCCCTCGGCGCGCCAATCGAACTGCGCCTGTCCGCCAAGCTGGGACTCAACGCTCGCAAGCAGGCTCCGCGTACCGAAGCCGCGAGATTTCGGTGCCATGACCAGCGGACCGCCGGATTCCTCCCAGCTCAGCGTGAGCAGCTCGTCCTCGACCTGCCAGTCGATCGCGAGCCGCCCAGATCGAGTCGAAAGCGCGCCATACTTCGCCGAGTTGGTGAAGAGCTCGTGCAGCGCGAGCGCCAGCGTCTGGGCCGTCGCCGGCAGCAACTGAACCTCGGGACCCGACAATCTGATCTGGTCGCCGAGCGAATAGGGCGCAAGCTCCTCGTCGATCAGCCTGGAGAGCTCGGCGCCCTGCCAGCTCGACAGCGACAGGATGGTGTGCACGCGCGCCAGTGCATTGATGCGTCCCTCGACGGCGTTGACGTAGTCCTTGACCTCGTCCGCCCGGGTGAGGCGCACGATCGACTGCGCCAGCGCCAGCGCGTTCTTGGCGCGATGATCGACTTCCCGCGCCAGGAGATTCTGCCGCTCCTCGGCGCGTTTGCGTTCGGTGATATCGACGGTGACGCCGCTGACGCGCACCACGCGCCCGCTCTGGTCGACCGTCGCCGCCGCCGTGCCGACGCACCAGCGCACCTCGCCGTCGGGCCGCACAATGCGGAACTCAGTTTCATAGGCGCGCGTGCCCTTGTTGAATTCGGCGATCGCCTTGCGCAACTGATCGACGTCATCGGGATGCAAAAGCGCCTGGACGTTGGCCGGATTGACCTCGAAACGCTCCGCGCTGACGCCGAAGATGCGGTACTGCCCCTCGTCCCACATCCAATCGCCGCTGACCCAGTCCCAGTCCCAGGACCCCATCTTTCCGGCAGCGATCGCCATGCTGCGCCGCTGCTCGCTCTCGCGCAGCTTCGCGGTGGAGCTCTCCAGTTCCGCGGTGCGTGCGCGGACGCGGTCCTCGAGCTCGTGGTTCAGCCGTTCGAGCTCGCGCGTCTTGCGGTAGAGCTCGGCAAACACCTTGATCTTGGCGCGCAGCACCTCCGGCACGACCGGCACCGGCACGTAGTCGACAGCGCCCATCTCATAGCCGCGCAACCGGTCGATGTCGCTGACCTGGATGGCCGAGATGAAGATCATGGCGGTCTTCTGGAAACGCGGATGCTCGCGGATCATCGCGGCGAGCTCGAAGCCGTCGAGCTCGGGCATGCAGACGTCGACCAGGATCACCGCGATCTCGGTCTTGAGCAGCACCTCCAGCGCCTCTCGCCCCGAGGAGGCGATCACGAGGTTCTCGCCGAGATCCTTCAGGATCACCTCATAGGCGAGCAGCTTGGCCGGCTGATCGTCGACGAGCAGGATGTTGACCTTTTCCTGGTCCATATGCGGGCCCAACTCAGCGGTGCAGCCACATGCGGATCGCAAGCAGCAATTGGTCGGTGTTGACCGGCTTGGCGAGGTAATCGGACGCGCCGGCTTCGAGGCATTTCTCCCGGTCGCCCTTCATCGCCTTGGCGGTCAGCGCGATGATCGGAAGACGGGCGAAGGCCGGGTTCTCGCGGATCACGCCGATGGTCTGATAGCCATCCATCTGCGGCATCATGATGTCCATCAGCACGATCGCGATCTCCGGATTGGATTCGACCAGTGTAATAGCCTCGCTGCCGGTCGTCGCCGTCAGCACTTTCATGCCGCGTCGTTCCAGCACGCTCGACAGGGCAAAGATGTTGCGGGCGTCGTCGTCGACGAGCAGGGCGGTCTTGCCGATCAAGTCCTCGTCGGAGCTGTTCAACTTCTCCAGCATACGCTGCTTCTCGATCGGCAGCTCCGTGATCACGCGGTGCAGGAACAACGCGGTTTCGTCGAGCAGGCGTTCCGGCGATTCCACGCCCTTGACCACGATGCTGCGCGCCATGGTGTGGAGTTCCGCGTCCTCCTCCGCCGAAAGCTCGCGGCCGGTGAAGACCACGACCGGGATGTTCGACAGTCGCTCGTCGTTGCGGATCTGGTCCAGCACCTCGAAGCCGCTCATGTCGGGCAGCCGGAGATCGAGCACCACGCAGTCACACGGCTGCTCGCGCAGCGTCGAAAGTGCCTCAGCGCCGGTGGCCGTCGACACGATCTCGATGTCGTCGTGGTACAGCAGCTCGCGGATAGAAAGCTGCTCGGCCTCGTTGTCCTCGACGATCAGCAGCCGCTTGCGCCGCGGCCGCGCATATTCCTTGATTTGCGTCAGCGCGGCCGCGACGCCTTCAGGCGTGGTCGGCTTGTTGACGAATGAGAACGCGCCACGCGCCAGCGCATGCTGGCGGTCTTCGTCGAGCGTGATGATCTGCACGGGGATGTGGCGGGTCAACGGATTGTGCTTGAGCTGGCTCAGCACGGTCCAGCCGAGCATGTCGGGCAGGAACACGTCGAGCGAGACTGCTCTCGGCTGATACTGCTTGGCGAGCTCCAGCGCCTCCGCGCCCCGCGCGGCGACCAGAACCTTGAATCCCTTGTCGCGCGCGAGGTCGACCAGCACACGCGCGTAATGCGGGTCGTCCTCGACGATCAGGAGGATGCTGTCGCCAGGCTCGAGGTTCAACCGGTCGTCGGGAAGCTGCTCGATGACGCGCTGCTGCTCCGGCGCGGCCGGCTGCAGCGCAGGCGGCTGGCTGTATTGCTGCGGCGCCGGCGCGGCCCGCGGCGCGAGCGTCGGGCCGGAATATTTCAAAGGCAGATAAAGCGTGAAGGACGAGCCCTTGCCCGGTGTGCTGCGGAGATGGATCTCGCCTCCGAGCAGGCTCGCGAGTTCGCGGCTGATCGCGAGCCCGAGGCCGGTGCCGCCGTATTTCCGGCTGGTGCCGGCATCCGCCTGCTGGAACGCCTCGAAGATCAGCTTCTGCTTCTCCAGGGGAATGCCGATACCGGTATCGGACACTTCGAAGGCGATCACGGCCGGCGCGGAATTCAGCACCGGGTGATCCGTCCCCCAGCCGCCGATCGCGCCGGCGACCCTCAGGCGCACCTCACCTTCGGCGGTGAACTTGAAGGCGTTGGACAGCAGGTTCTTCAGGACCTGTTGCAGACGTTTGGAGTCGGTGACGATGCTGCGTGGCAGGTTCGGATCGACGTCGATCTTGAACGACAGATTTCGGTTATCCGCCTCGTGCCGGAACGGGCGGCCGACGGTCTCGAGCAGGTTTGCGGTCAGGATCTCCTCGGCGTCGACCGTTACCGTGCCGGACTCGATCTTGGAGAGATCGAGAATGTCGCTGATGAGGTTGAGCAGGTCGGTGCCGGCGCCATGGATGGTGCGGGCAAATTCGACCTGCTTTGCCGAAAGGTTGCCATCCGGGTTGTCGCTGAGCTGTTGTCCGAGGATCAGGATCGAATTCAGCGGCGTGCGCAGCTCGTGGCTCATATTGGCGAGGGAACTCGGACTTGTATTTCGAGGTCAGCGCAAGCTCGGTCGCCTTCTCCTCGAGCGCGCGGCGAGCCTGCTCGATCTCCTGGTTCTTGCGTTCCACCTCGACGTTGCGTTCGGCGAGCTGCTGCGCCTTCTGCTCGAGCTGGTCGTTGGTCTGCTGCAATTCCCGCTGCTGGGTCTGCAGCTCGCCGGCGAGCTGCTGCGACTGCTTGAGCAGGCCTTCGGTCTGCATCGTCGCCTCGATTGAGTTCAGAACGATGCCGATGGAGTCGGTGAGCTGTTCCAGGAACGTCATCTGCGAGGTCGTGAAGGAGACGAGGGAGGCGAGCTCGATCACGGCCTTGACCTGGCCTTCGAACAGGACAGGCAGCACGACGAGGTTTTTCGGTGCGACGCGGAACAGCGCCGAGTTGATCGGCACCACGTCGGACGGAATGTCGGAGACCATGCGCGGCCGCTTGTCGAGGGCGCACTGGCCGATCAGGCCTTCGCCGAACTGGAGCACGCGCTGATAGGGATAGATACCGTCGCTGGCGTAGGACGCGAGCAGAAGCAGCTGGGAATTGTCCTCGTTCTCGACCTGGTAGATCACGCCGGTATGGGCGTTCACCAGCGGCGACAGCTCGGTGAGCAGCAGCCGGCCGACGGTGGTGAGATCGCGCTGGCCCTGGAGCATGTTGGTGAACTTGGCGAGGTTGGTCTTCAGCCAGTCCTGCTCGGTGTTCACGTCCGTCGTCAGACGGAGATTCGTGATCATCGTGTTGATGTTGTCTTTCAGCTCCGCGACTTCACCGCGGGCGTCGACCTGGATTGATCGCGTCAGGTCGCCCTTGGTCACGGCGGTCGCCACTTCCGCGATCGCGCGCACCTGCGAGGTGAGGTTGGCAGCCAGAAGGTTCACGTTGCCGGTGAGATCCTTCCAGGTGCCGGCAGCACCCGGCACGTTGGCCTGGCCGCCGAGCCGGCCTTCGACGCCGACCTCGCGCGCAACCGACGTCACCTGGTCGGCGAAGGTCGCGAGCGTCTCGGTCATGTTGTTGATGGTGTCGGCGAGAGCGGCGACCTCGCCGCGCGATTTCATCGTCAGGTTCTGCTTGAGATCGCCGTTGGCGACCGCAGTCACCACCTTGACGATGCCGCGCACCTGCTCGGTCAGGTTCGCAGCCATCAGGTTCACGGTGTCGGTGAGGTCCTTCCAGGTGCCGGCCACGCCAGGCACCTGCGCCTGGCCGCCGAGCTTGCCTTCGGTGCCGACCTCGCGCGCCACGCGTGTCACTTCGCCGGCGAAGGCGTTGAGCTGGTCCACCATCGTGTTGATGGTGTTCTTGAGCTCGAGGATTTCGCCCTTCACGTCGACGGTGATCTTGCGGGACAGGTCGCCGCGTGCCACGGCCGTGGTCACCTCGGCGATGTTGCGGACCTGCGTGGTGAGGTTCGCCGCCAAGAGGTTGACGTTGTCGGTGAGATCCTTCCAGGTTCCGCCGACGCCGGGCACGACGGCCTGACCGCCGAGCCGGCCTTCGGTACCGACCTCGCGTGCGACGCGCGTGACTTCGGCGGCGAAGGAGCGGAGCTGCTCGACCATGGTGTTCAGCGTGTCCTTCAGGAGAAGGATCTCGCCGCGCACGTCCACCGTGATCTTCTTCGATAGGTCGCCGCCGGCGATCGCGGTCGCGACCTCGGCGATGTTGCGGACCTGGGCCGTCAGGTTCGAGGCCATGAAGTTGACGTTGTCGGTGAGATCCTTCCAGGTGCCGGCGACGCCGGGCACTTCGGCCTGGCCGCCAAGCTTGCCTTCGGTGCCGACCTCGCGCGCCACGCGCGTGACCTCGCCGGCGAAGGCGTTGAGCTGGTCCACCATGGTGTTGATGGTGTTCTTGAGCTCGAGGATTTCGCCCTTCACGTCCACGGTGATCTTGCGGGACAAGTCGCCGCGCGCCACGGCGGTCGTCACTTCGGCGATGTTGCGGACCTGGGCGGTGAGGTTGCCCGCCATCGAATTGACGCTGTCGGTGAGATCCTTCCAGGTGCCGGCGACGCCGGGCACGTTGGCCTGACCGCCGAGGCGTCCTTCGGTGCCGACCTCGCGCGCCACGCGTGTCACCTCGCCCGCGAAGCGGTTGAGCTGGTCGACCATCGTGTTCAGCGTGTCCTTGAGCTGAAGGATCTCGCCGCGCACGTCGACGGTGATCTTGCGCGACAGGTCGCCGCCGGCGATCGCGGTCGCCACTTCCGCGATGTTGCGGACCTGGGCGGTCAGGTTGCCCGCCATCGAGTTCACGCTGTCGGTCAAGTCCTTCCACGTGCCGGCAACGCCGGGTACGTCGGCCTGGCCGCCGAGCTTGCCGTCGGTGCCGACCTCGCGCGCCACGCGCGTGACTTCACCGGCAAAGGCGTTGAGCTGGTCGACCATCGTGTTCAGCGTTTCCTTCAGCTGAAGGATCTCGCCCGACACGTTCACCGTGATCTTCTTCGACAGATCGCCCTTGGCGACCGCAGTTGCGACCTCGGCGATGTTACGGACCTGGCCGGTGAGGTTCGAGGCCATCGAGTTGACGCTGTCGGTGAGATCCTTCCAGGTGCCGCCGACGCCGCGCACGACGGCCTGACCGCCGAGCTTGCCTTCGGTGCCGACCTCGCGGGCGACGCGCGTGACTTCGCCGGCGAAGGCGTTGAGCTGGTCCACCATGGTGTTGATGGTATCTTTCAGCTCCAGAATTTCGCCACGCACGTCCACGGTGATCTTCTTCGACAGGTCGCCGCCGGCGACCGCCGTCGTCACCTCCGCGATGTTGCGGACCTGCGCAGTCAGATTGGAGGCCATCGAGTTGACGCTCTCGGTGAGGTCCTTCCAGGTGCCGGCGACGCCGAGCACGTTGGCCTGGCCGCCGAGCCGGCCCTCGGTGCCGACCTCGCGCGCGACGCGCGTGACTTCGCCGGCGAAGGCGTTGAGCTGGTCGACCATGGTGTTGAGCGTCTCCTTCAGCTGAAGGATCTCGCCGGAGACGTTCACCGTGATCTTCTTCGACAGGTCGCCGCTCGCGATGGCGGTGGCGACGTCGGCGATGTTGCGGACCTGCGCGGTCAGGTTCGAGGCCATGAAGTTGACATTGTCGGTGAGGTCCTTCCAGGTGCCGGCCACGCCCGGCACTTGGGCCTGGCCGCCGAGCTTGCCCTCGGTGCCGACCTCGCGCGCGACGCGCGTCACTTCCGAGGCGAACGAGTTGAGCTGGTCCACCATCGTGTTGATGGTGTCCTTCAGCTCCAGGATCTCGCCGCGCACGTCCACGGTGATCTTGCGGGAGAGGTCGCCGCGCGCCACGGCGGTGGTGACGTTGGCGATGTTGCGGACCTGCGCGGTGAGGTTGCCGCACATCGCGTTCACGGAGTCGGTCAGGTCCTTCCAGGTGCCGGCGACGCCGGGCACGATCGCCTGGCCGCCGAGCTTGCCGTCGGTGCCGACCTCGCGCGCCACGCGCGTCACTTCGGAGGCGAAGGAGCGGAGCTGGTCCACCATCGTGTTGATGGCTTCCTTGAGCTGGAGGATCTCGCCGCGGACGTCGACGGTGATCTTCTTGGAGAGGTCGCCGTTGGCGACTGCGATCGTCACCTCGGCGATGTTGCGAACCTGGTTGGTCAGGTTGTTCGCCATCGAGTTGACGCTCTCGGTCAGGTCCTTCCAGACGCCGGTCACCTCAGGCACCTGGGCCTGACCACCGAGCTTGCCCTCGGTGCCGACCTCGCGCGCCACGCGCGTCACCT
Organism: Bradyrhizobium sp. USDA 327; assembly: GCF_041262065.1. Lineage (NCBI taxonomy): Bacteria > Pseudomonadati > Pseudomonadota > Alphaproteobacteria > Hyphomicrobiales > Nitrobacteraceae > Bradyrhizobium > Bradyrhizobium sp. USDA 327. The sequence goes on from NZ_JBGCCW010000001.1 coordinate 1,099,269, forward strand.
CGGAGGTGAACACGCCGAGCTGCTTGATCATGGTGTTGACGATGTTCGCCGACTGCAAAAATTCGCCGCCGAGCGGACGGCCATCGACGTCGAGCTTGACGGTCTGGAGCAGGTCACCTTGTGCGACGGCGGCGACCGCGCGTGTGACCTCGCGCGTCGGCCACAGCAGGTCGTCGATCAGCGTGTTGACCGAACCTTCCATGTCGGCCCAGGAGCCTGAGGCGAGGCCGAACTTGACGCGCTGGCGGGTCTTGCCCTCGCGCCCCACCACCTGGCCGACCAGCTCGAGCTGCTGCGCCATGCGCTGGTTGGCGGCGATGATTTCGTTGAGAGTGTCGGCGATCTTGCCGTCGATACCAAGGTAGTCGCCACTCATGCGCACCGAAAAGTCACCGCTGCGCATCGCCTGCAAGGCGAGCAACAGTTCCGCCCGGGAATCCGGATCGGACGTACCGTTGGTTTTTGGCTTTGGGACGCGACGACCGGAGCGTGACGCAGTTCCGGGATCGAGGTCGCTCATACTGATTCCCCCGCAGACGTCGGCCGAATCCGCGGCACGACGCGTTTGGTCGAAATGAAATAGAGCGTCAGCCAAATTCGAAATCAAGCGCCAACGTGTGGCGCGAGGAAATGGAACCCGCCTTGCTCAGCCCGGCTGAACTAACGAGGGTCCGCCGAATTGGTTCCACGCTATTCAGATTCGTGGAGGCCGCCACTTTGCTCGTCCCGTGCCCGGCATTCATCCTTCGGAACGGAGCGCGAGCCTTAAGGTCAGCCCGCAGAGCAACGCCGGGAGAACGGATATGAAAACAGGACTCGCCGCCGTCGCCATTATTGTGTTTGCCGCGGGATCGGCTCTGGCACAGGGCGGTGCGCCCAGCGGGCGCGGCGCCGTGACTGGCGATCCCGCCGCGAGCTCCGCCAGCCCGCGGGCGGAAACGCCGACCACCGGAACGGCCAGCCGGTCGAATCCGAGCGGCAGCGGCACGTCGTCTTCGGGCGGCAAGGACGCCAATGGCGATGTGGGCCGGGACAAGATGCCGGAGAGCGATCGCACCGTGCGGCCGCAGAGTCAGCAACATCATCCCAGCGACAAGTAGAAACGACTACTTGTCCGCCATGGTACGCTCGGCGTCCCTGACCTGCGAGCGCAACATAGGGAGTTGTTCGCGCGCGAACGCTGCAAGCGCTGCATTGTCGGGCGCCTTCAGATAGCGCTCGAGCAGTCCGATGACAGATTCATACTCGGGAATCTGCGCGGCATAGAAGCTTCTGACGTAGGTCGGGCCATCCGACATCTCAGGCTCGACCAGGCTCGCGGTCGAGGATGTTGCCTTGCCGACGCGCGGCTCTGCGCCAATGGCCTCCTGGACCTTCTTCAGGCTTTTGTCGCGCTTGGCCGCTTCCTCGGCGCGCAGCGCGGCGAGGTTCTTGACCTCTGCATTGCCCTTGAGGTCGGTATTCTCAAGAAGACCCTGTTGAAATCGGCTGAAATTGTAGACGCCACTGATAACCTCAGTCGCGGTCGGTCGCCGTTCGCCGGGCTTACGCTCGCCAGTATTGTCGGCAAGCGCCGCAGTGTTGATGAACGCCAGGATGAGGACGGCAAGAACTCGCATCGATATCAATGATGAATGGCGGGCGAAGTTCCCTTACCATTACGATCCGGTAAGCGGGTTGCGCCGCGAGAGTTCCGTCCCCACGTCCTCCACATGAAACAGTCTGATATCTTCAGGGATAACCGCCGACAATTGTCTTCAGCTTGCCGAGCGAGCCGAAGGACAACCCGCCCACAAGCGCTATTCGCGTATGGCCGACGCCTGGACGGCGCTCGCCAACGAGCAGGATTGGCTCGACGGCGAAATCCCGCCCGTCGCGGTCCACGCTCGTCCAAAGCGGAAGGCGTGAGCCGCTCGTTCTCGTGAATCTGCGTGTGAGACCGCTCACGGAAGGCAAGCGACTGATTTGGGATCATCCGGGACCGTTCGATCGCGTCGATTTCCGGTTTCAGAAGGAGGTTTTGGCGATGGCTCCACGTCTGGCTCTTCTTTCCCTCATTCTCGCCTTTGGCGTCTCGGTCGCGTTCGCGACGGTGACGACGTTGCGGCAGGTGCATCTTGAGAACGCATCGGCCGCGGTCCACGCGGTGCGCAGTTAGCACTGCACCGGAACATTCGACGCCGCGGTGCGTAAGCGTTCCGAGACACCAGAACAAGCGAGAGCCCCATCATGGCCCATTCCGACCAAGGTATCGTCAAGGACAAGCGCGGGGAGGAGCAGCCGCGCGACAAGGAGCGTGCACAGTCCGTGCACAAGACGAACCCGAAAGGCTCGCCTTCGCGTGAAGCGACGCGCGATCCCAAGCTGAATGACAATAGCAAGACGCCAGGCTCCGGCGTGATGCCGGACGGCTCGAGCGACGCGACAGGTTAATTCTCACGAGGAACGAATCCCCGCGGGAAGAGTCGATGGATTGCTTCCGGTTGTCATGCCCCCGGTGCGCCGGAAGCAATCTCCAAGGACGGCCCTGGCACCCACCGTGCCGGGGCCGTCTGCTTATTTGCGTCAGCCGCCGGTGCCGCTCTCTGGATCTCCCTGAGTATGTCCGACAGGTCCGCGGCCGAACACGCCAAAGCTGCTCGACTTCACGCCCACGGCGGCATCGACGCCGACGGCGGTCAGTCCAAACCTGAGGAGTTCGCGGACTGCGGCCGCCCGCGTCGGCATTCGGTGCTTGAACCTGAAATCGTCGATGGCGGCCAACTCTTCCGGCGAGAGCATGACCTGAAGGCGCTCGGCGCGAAGGTCGTTCATGGCGATCACGCAAATTGAGTAAGTTGAGTAGTTTACTCAACGAATAAAGCTGGCGAGAGTTCCGCAAGAGTCGACAAAGCCTCCCATGAGTAAATACACAATAGAATCAGCGGGTTAATTTTGAAACGTATCCTGCCATGGCGCATTCTTCTCGAGAGGAGGAGAGGCCATGGCGGATGAAGTCAGGTTACCTCGCAAGCTTTCCGAAGAGCCGGAAGCATCCAAGCCAGTGCGGCCAAGCCACCAGCAAATCATCGACAGGTCGAGCGCTGGGCCAACCGCCCGGGGCTCAGCCGCCGCAATCGCAGATCTCGACGACGGCGAAAGCGAGCTGGTTTAGGGCTTCACGAAGCGGGAGCCCTTCGCCGATGGCGAGTGGGCACGGCGACTGTGCGAGACGATGCGAAGCTTGCGCCTGAGCCACCAGGCCGTCACGGAAACGGTGGCCCAGACCGTCAACGCGGCGATGAAACCGAGCGCGACACTTGCACCGACGGTGGCATGGAAGACGGCAGCGAACGCCGCGAGGCCGATGCCGCCGAGTGCTGCACCTGCGGCATCGAGCGCTGCGGCCTCCTGTCCGCGACGTCGCCCGCTCAGCCCGGCCTTCTCCTTGGCGTGACGCTCATGGCTTTCTATCAGGGTCGCGCTGGCACAGAAGATGGCCGGAAGTGCAAGAAAGAGCCCGCCGACAGAAACGCCGAAATGCGAGCCGATGACTCCCGCGAGCACCGTCGCGCAGCCGCCGAGCGCGAAGCGAACGGCGTATTCGTACCACCGCGTCTGTTTCAATGCCGATGACGACAGCTTCACCAGCATCAGGCGGCACCTCTCAAACCGGCGAGCAGACCGAAGGCGACCCCGAGCCATACGGCAAAGGCAAGGATCGTCGCGGGGAGCGCGCCGAGACGGATCCTCATCAGGAGATGGCAGACGACGAGGCAGTAGCAGGCGAGCGCGATAGCGCCATAGATCATCGTCCAGCTTCCGGCCGCAGCATATTGCGGGCCGTGCTGGACCACGGCGATGCCGAGGGTGGCCAGCGCAACCGACGGCGCCGCGCCGAGAAGCCCGGCAAAGCTCTTTGGCCGCAGCATGTCAGCGAAGATGGCGAAGACGGATACGATCAGGCCGCCGGCGACGAAGCGCACGAGATATTCCGTCATGGCCGTACCCGCGAGGCTTCGGGCCGCTGCTGCGGTGATTTCGCCAGTGTGAACCGCCTGAACAGTCGCTCGACGACGATGCCGAGCGTGAAGCCTGCCACCACGTCGCTGATCCAGTGCGCCAGCAGCGCCACGCGCGTCAGCGACAACGCCACGGCGAGCGAGCGTGCCAAGCGGCGCGAGGCCGGCGGCAACAGGCCGGCCGCCGAGGCGAGGGCGCCCATATGCATGGCGTGACCCGAGGGAAACGCGTCGTTGGGGCGTCCCGAATAAGGAATACCGTGCCGGTGGCCGCTCACCGTCAACCGGTCAGGCCTCGTCTGGTCGAATACGGATTTCAAGACATGCGGCACTATCGCCGTCACCAGCGATACCACCAGGACGTGATCGGCAACGGGACGCCGCTGCCGATGCCGGATGCAGGTGTAGAGCCATCCCGCCGCAGCGAGCACGAGCAGCACATGCTCATCGGCACCCCAGGTCATTGCCTGGGCGGCATGCTCGAGGCCTGAGTTGGTATTGCGTGCGATCTCGTCGGCGATCGCCGTATCGATCCGGGTGGGTTTCACTGTTACGGGCGCCATCGGTCCGCCGGCGAGTTTTCCTCCATGACAATTTGTAAAGCCCGGAGACATAGAAGGTTCCTGAGTTCTACCGGGGCCTCAGGCCGCGGCGCCGCAACTACGGTTGCCCGGAGCTACCGGCGGCGCCATAGACTTGTCCCGTCGCATAGCTTGCATCGGCGGCGGCAAGCTGCACGTAGATCGAGGCGAGCTCGACGGGCTGGCCGCGACGGCCGAGCGGTGTCATGCCGCCGAATCTTTCGAGCTTCGGACAGCGGGTTACGGGATTGGTCAAGTCCGTATCCGCCATGGGCGCGTTTCCTTTCGCTGCCGAGGACGACAGCGAAGCCGACGCGAGCGTTCCGCTCGCGGCGTGAACGACGTGCCGGCGGGGCAGTTCTTGCTGTGGTTCGACATCATGCTCTCCGCGATGGTCGAGGCTCAATGCGCGGAGACGCTTGTCGTTGCCAAGCGAAGGACGCCGGGCCGGCCGGCGTCCTTCAGCAATGCGTTACTTGGATTGACCGACGCTCGGTGCCTTGCCGAGGTTCTTGGCCATGTCGAGGTGGTGCTTCAACGCGGGGAGCGTCTTGCCGGCCCAATCCTTCAGTTGGGCATTGTCGCCACCCTTGGCGTAACGCTCGAACAGCGACACTGCATCTTCATGCGCGCTGACCTGATAGGAGTTATAGTCCGAGCTGAAGTCCTTGCCGTTCGCACTCTTGAGCTTGTCGAGCTTGCTCTGATGCGAGCTGTCGAGTGCCGTCGGCAGCGTGGCTTGCACCTTGCCATTGCCGACCAGACCTTTGAGCTCGCTGCTGGTCTTGGTGTGATCGGTGATCATCTGCTTCGCGAAGGTTTTCTCCTCCGCATTGCCCTTCTGCTCGGCGAGCTTGCTTGATTCGATCTCGAACATGTCGCTGATCGCGACCTGCTTCACAAAATCGGCGGTCGTAGGCGCAACGCCGAGCGCCGAATTCACGCCGGTCTTTTCGCCAAGCGACTGGGCGAGCGCGGGGCTTGCGAGAAAGATGCAGGCAAGGGCGATGATAGTGCGTTTCATGGTCGAATCCCTCCGATGGATCGCGCGGCGGCTTGCCGGCGACGTTGCGCCGACCAACACGCCGCCAGGCCCGAGGTTCCAAACGGTTAGTCTGTAGGCCTTCTGCCGCTGCGAGGATTGATCGGATCGGTCGCCTTTCGCCGCAGCCGCTCCGGGAGGAAAGGCTCCGCCGGCGTGGGGGTCGCATCAGCCCGCACATCCGCGTGGTGCTGCGCCCGCTCATGCGGCGTGCGGTTGTCGTTGATCTGCCGCTTGACGTCGAGGCCTCCGACTGGATCGTTGACGCCGTGCTGGATGTCGCGGAAGTCACTCATTGTACACCTCATTGCTTCCCGGGCAGGATCGATTCGAACATTTGGCGCGCCGCTCCCTTGATCATCCCGCTTTCGTTCGGATCGCCCTTCATCAGGGCGAGCGAGAAATTCTTCGCCTGCTGGAGCGTGATGTGCGGCGGCAGCGGCGGCACCTCGGGATCGGTTTTCACCTCCAGCACGACCGGCATCTCACTCGCCAGCGCCTGCTCCCAGGCGGAGCCGAGCAGCTGAGGGCTGTCGACGAAGATGCCGGTGAGGCCGATCAGCTCGGCGAAGCGCGAATAGGAGACATCAGGAATGCGCTGCGAAGCCTCGAATTTGGGATCGCCGTTGATGATGCGCTGCTCCCAGGTGACCTGGTTGAGGTCTTCGTTGTTGAAGACGCAGACGATGAAGCGCGGATCCCGCCACGAGCGCCAGTATTTCGCGGCCGTGATCAGTTCGGCCATGTTGTTCATCTGCATCGCGCCATCGCCGACCAGTGCGATCACCGGCCGGTCCGGCTGGGCGTATTTCGCGGCAAGCGCATAAGGAACCGCGGCGCCCATCGAGGCGAGGCCGCCGGACAGCGAAGCCGTCATGCCGCGCCGCATCTTCAGGTCCCGCGCGAACCAGTTGGCACACGAGCCGGAATCGCTGGTGATGATGGCCCGGTCGGGCAGGCGCGGGGACAGTTCCCAGGCGACGAGCTGCGGATTGACTGGCGCTGCAGGCTGATGCGCGCGTTCGTCCAGTGTCTTCCACCATCCGGCAACATCGTCTTCAATACCCCGGCGCCAGGCGCCGTCGGCTTTGGGCTCAAGCCGCGGCAGCAATGCGCGCAGCGTCTCGGCGGCGTCGCCGACAAGACCGACCTCCATGGGAAAGCGGATCGACAGCATGCTGGCGTCGATATCGATCTGCACGCCGCGCGCGCTGCCTTCCTTGGGCAGGAACTCGGCGTAGGGAAAGGCCGAGCCGACCATCAGCAGCGTGTCGCACTCCATCATCATGTTGTAGCTGGGCTCGGTGCCGAGCAGGCCGATCGAGCCTGTGACCCACGGCAGGTCGTCGGGCAGCGCGGCCTTGCCGAGCAGTGCCTTGGCGCAGCCGGCCGACAGCCGCTCGGCAACCGCGATCACCTCGTCGGTGGCGTGAAGCGCGCCGGCGCCGACCAGCATCGCGACCTTCTTGCCAGCGTTGAGCACTTCCGCGGCGCGGTCGAGATCGGCCTCACGCGGCGTGATGCTGGGTGGGCTGTAGCCGATGCCGGAATGCAGCGCGCCGTGTTCGCGGGGCGGATCCTCGTAAGGCTCCTCCTGCAGGTCGTTGGGCAGGATGATCACGGTCGGGGTCCGCCGCGCCAGCGCAATCCGCACCGCGCGGTCGATCAGGTGCCGCACTTGCGCAGGCGAGGATGCCTGCATGACGTAGGCGCCGGCAACGTCCTTGAACATCGAGACAAGATCGAGTTCCTGCTGATAGTGCCCGCCGAGGGCGTTGCGCGACTGCTGGCCGACAATCGCCAGCACCGGCTGGTGATCGAGCAGCGCATCGTAGAGCCCGGTGACGAGATGCGAGGCGCCGGGGCCGGAGGTCGCAATGCAGACGCCGAGCTCGCCCGAGAATTTTGCGTAGGCGGTCGCCATGAACGCTGCCATTTCCTCATGCCGCGCCTGCACGAAGCCGATCTTGCCGTCGGCCCGGTTCATCGCACCGAACACGCCGTTGATGCCGTCGCCGGGATAGCCGAAGATGTGGCGCACGCCCCATTGATGCAGACGCTGGACGATGAAGTCGGAGACGGTCTGGGACATCGCGTGTGGCTCTTGATTTGGCAGTGTATGAAACCCAGAGAACGGCTCGCTTGGTGCGATGTTCCTGACGCGCTCACGGAACATGCACCGGAACGATCCCGTGCCCATCCGGTTGGTTTTGCACGTGGCCGAGTGGAGAATTGCGATGTTGAACCAAGACGAACTGGATCGCAGTGAGACGGGCCGTTTGATCGGCAGCGACAAGGTCGAGGGAACATCGGTCTATGGCGCCGATCGCAACCGGATCGGTTCGATCGAACGCGTGATGATCGACAAGATCAGTGGCCAGGTGTCCTACGCCGTGCTCGGCTTTGGTGGATTTCTGGGGCTTGGCAACGACCACTATCCGTTGCCTTGGCAGTCGCTGAAATACGACACCGAGCTTGGCGGTTATGTCACCGGTATCACCACCAAGGAGCTGGAAGGCGCGCCCAAATATGGCTCACCAAGCGATTGGAACTGGGGGGATGACGCCGCCGTGCGTGGCATCAACTCCTATTACGGCGTCCCCTTCGCTTGAAGTTTCAGGAAAGGAAGCTCGATGAGCAAGGAACGGCCCAATGACGATCCCCGGCAGCAGAACGACTGGGGTTCGCATCGACAGACGGACAAGCCCTGGAAGGGCAATCCCGAGAAGGAGCAGGGATCGGACGAGGAGAAACCCGATCTCGAGAAGTGGCACGAGACGAAGACGCACTGAAGGTGTGCCCCACTGCAGGCTACTGAGGCAAGCGCGGCGTCCATGGTGCCGGGCTGCTCTTTTTGAGCCATGCGATCACGAATGACAGCGCGCGCTGGCGCAGACCATTCCGGCGCAGCGCCAGCAATTTCACCAGAGCCGCCTGCTCACCCCACTCACCCCACCGCCTGGTCCCGCCCCGGCCCCGCATGCACATGCACCTGCTTGGCGTGCAGCGGCTCGCCGCATTCCGAGCATACCATCACGGGATCAAACAGCTTGCCGCAAATCTTGTGCTCGTGCAGCAGCGGTCGGCCGCGCTCGTCGCCCATATGGGTGTCACCCCAATGCACCATCGCCATGATGATGGGGTAGAGGTCGAGCCCCTTCTCAGTGAGGATGTATTCGTAGCGCTTCGGTGCGTCGGAATAGGGGACGCGGCGCAGGATACCGAAGCGGACCAGCTTCTTCAGCCGCTCGGAAAGCAGATGACGCGTGATCTGGAGAGAGGACTGGAACGCCTCGAACCGGCGCACGCGCAAGAAGCACTCTCGCAGGATCAGAAGCGTCCAGCGGTCGCCGACAACGGCGACGGTGCGGGAGAGCGAGCAGGGCTCCTCGTCCAGCGTGTCCCATTTCATGGTGCGGTCTCCAGCGACAGTCAGTCTGAAAAAGGAACTATCATGAATAGCCAGCGCTATTTCACAGCAAGGCTACCACTCTCCCCTTGAATTTGACAGTTCTATTTCGGAACTATAATCTTCGGTACAGTGCGCGCCGCACGCCTATAGCGGCTCACCGGAGGAGGCGACCTTGCCCAAGCGAAACGCCACAGCGGCCGTCATCGGGGCCGGCGATTTCATCGGCTCCGAAATCGCCAAGAAGTTTGCCGCCGAGGGGTTCTCGATCTTCGCCGGCCGCCGCAATGGCGACAAGCTCGCGCCGTTGGTGCAAGATATCGAAGCTGCCGGCGGTGACATCCACGCGCGCTCGCTCGATGCGCGGAAGGAGGATGAAGTCATCGCGTTCCTCAACGACGCCGACAAGCACGCGCCGCTGGAAGTCTGCATCTTCAATGTCGGCGCCAACGTCAATTTTCCGATCCTCGACACCACCGAGCGCGTGTTCCGGAAAGTGTGGGAGATGGCCTGCTATTCCGGCTTCCTTGCGGGGCGCGAGGCGGCGCGGCTGATGCTGCCGCGCGGCAGCGGCAACATCTTCTTCACTGGCGCCACCGCCTCCTTGCGCGGCGGCAGCGGCTATGCCGCCTTCGCCAGCGCCAAGTTCGGCCTGCGCGCGGTGGCGCAGGCGATGGCGCGCGAACTCGGGCCGAAGAACATCCACGTCGCCCATCTCATCATCGATTCCGGGGTCGACACCGAATGGGTGCGGCAGCGCAGGCTCGAGGCGCTCGGGCCGAATGCGCTCGACAATCCCGACCTCCTGATGCCGCCGTCGTCGGTCGCGAACGCCTATTGGCAGCTCTATCAGCAGCCAAAGAGCGCCTGGACCTTCGAGATGGAGATACGCCCGTTCGGAGAGAAATGGTGACCGCGGCGCAGAAGTCCGGCTAGACTGACCTCAACATCAAGCAAATTCCGGGAGGTACTTAAGTGAAGACCGCGATTACCGAACTGTTCGGCATCGAGCACCCCATCATTCAGGGCGGCATGCATTTCGTCGGCTTTGCCGAGCTGGCCGCCGCCGTCTCCAATGCCGGCGGACTCGGCATCATCACCGGTCTCACGCAGAAGACGCCGGAATTGCTCGCGAAGGAGATCGCGCGCTGCCGCGACATGACCGACAAGCCGTTCGGCGTGAACCTCACCTTCCTGCCGACCTTCTCGGCGCCGCCCTATCCCGAGTACATTGCGGCCATCGTCGAGGGTGGCATCAAGGCGGTGGAGACCGCAGGCCGCAGCCCGGAAGCCTACATGCCGGCCCTGAAGGCGGCCGGCATCAAGGTCATCCACAAATGCACCTCGGTGCGCCACTCCCTGAAAGCCGAACGCATCGGCTGCGATGCCGTCAGCGTCGATGGTTTCGAGTGTGGCGGACATCCCGGCGAGGACGACATTCCCAACATGATCCTGCTGCCGCGCGCGGCGGAAGAGCTGAAGATCCCGTTCGTCGCCTCAGGCGGCATGGCCGACGGACGCAGCCTGGTCGCGGCGCTCGCGCTGGGCGCGGCGGGCATGAACATGGGCACGCGTTTCATCGCCACCAAGGAAGCGCCGGTGCATCAGAACGTGAAGAATGCGCTCGTCGCAGCGACCGAGCTCGACACCCGCCTGATCATGCGGAGCTTGCGCAACACCGAGCGCGTGCTGAAGAACGCCAATGTCGACCGCCTGCTCGAGATCGAACGCGAGAAGGGCGACAAGCTCACGATCGACGATATCCACGATCAGGTCGCGGGCGTCTATCCCAGGATCATGCTGGACGGCCAGATGGACGCGGGCGCCTGGAGCTGCGGCATGGTCGCAGGCCTGATCCACGACATCCCATCCTGCAAGGAGCTCATTGATCGCATCATGGGCGAGGCGGGAACCATCATCCGCAGCCGCCTGATCGGGTTCCTGGACGGGACGGAAGCGACGCGAAAGGTCGCCTGACACCGTCAAACTTCTTAACCACGGCGGCATTTGACCGCTGGAATTGCGCGCGACGCCTCCTAGATAGGGATAAATTATCCTTTAATAGTTTCAGGAGGCGTCCGTGGTCCTGAAAAGCGTTCCCTTCGCAATTGCCCTTGCCCTTGTGATCGCAGGGGGCGGCATTGCGCGCGCTGACGACTACAAGCCCGGCGAATATCTCGGGCTCGATCTCTCCAAGGCCGTTCTGTCGCCGAAGCGTCTCGGGCCGGAGACGCGCTTCGCGCCGCTCGCACTCGAAGCGCGCGGGGGCGTCGAGGCGCAGGCTCGCGCTGAGCCTGTCGACGTGCCGAAGAAGGTCGCGGCCGAGCGCGTTCGTGTGGCCGAGCCGAAGGCCGCGCATGCCAGGAGCGCACAGGCGCGCGGCGCGGCCCGCGCCAAGCTTGCGCGCCGCCACGGCAATCCGCTCGACGCGCAGGCAATGGATACCCGCATCCAGACCTGGCCATGCCGCTCCGGCGGTATCTGCAACTGGAAGCGCTAGTCCAGGCCAAAGCCGTCATCGCCGCGTCGTAAAACCGTAGGCGCGGAGTCAAGAAACCGTAAGCTGGCAGTCAAGGAGCGCAGGCACCTTCCGTCGTGATTCGACGAAGGTTTTCTGAATGGCAACGCTCCGCGCGGCGCGCGCATGGACCCGGCGGCAGTTCCTGGTTCGCTCCGCCTCCAGCCTCGCCATCGCCTCGCTTGCGAAGCCCTCGATTAGCCGTGCCGCCGATCGCCCGCAGATCGCAGGCGGGATCCAGTCCGGCGACGTCTGCGACGGCTCTGCCGTGATCTGGGCGCGCGCCGACCGGCCTGCGCGGATGCAGGTGGAGTGCTCGACCGTCGAGAGCTTCAAAACGATCATCGCGTCGGCTTCCGGCGATGCGCTGCCCGACGCTGATTTCACCTCAAAACTGCTGCTGACGGCTCTGCCACCGGGCCAGGACATCTTCTACCGCGTGCGATTCGCCGACATTGCCAGCGGTCTCGCCGGCGAAAGCCGCCTCGGCCATTTCCGCACTGCGCCGGTTGCCGGCCAGTCGATTTCGTTCCTGTGGTCCGGCGATACCGCGGGGCAGGGCTGGGGCATCGACGTCTCGCGCGGCGGCTATCGCAGCTATCGGACGATGCTCGACAACCGTCCGGATTTCTTCATCCACTCCGGCGACCACATCTATGCCGACTGCCCGATTCCTTCCGAGTTGAAACTGCCGAACGGCGAGACCTGGCGCAATGTCGTGACCGAGGAAAAGTCCGAAGTCGCGCACACGCTGGCGCAGTTCCGCGGCAACTACAAATACAACCACCTCGACGAGCACTTCCGTGCCTTCCACGCTGAGGTGCCGATGTTCGCGCAATGGGACGATCACGAGGTCACCAACGACTGGTCACCGATCGGAAGCTATGATGATGCCGGTTACGCCGATGATGGCACCCCGCGCCTGGTCGCGCGCGCCCGCCGCGCCTTCTTCGACTTCATGCCGATCCGCGACATCGGCGCGCGGCAGGGCCGGGTCTATCGCAAGATCGCCTACGGCCCGCTGCTCGACGTCTTCATGATCGACATGCGTAGCTTTCGCGATGAGACCTGGAACAAGGGCGACGACCATCGCGGCTGGATCCTCGGCGCCGAGCAGCTCGCCTGGCTCAAGCGGGAGCTCGCCGCCTCGCGCGCAACCTGGAAGGTGATCGCGGCTGACTTGCCGATCGGCCTGATCAGCCTGGACGCCGTCGCGCTCGGCAACGGGCCGCCCGACCGACGCGAGCACGAGATCGCCGATCTGCTCTCGTCCATCAAGCGCGCCGGCATCCGCAACATCGTCTGGCTCACCGCCGACATGCACTACACCGCCGCGCACTACTACGACCCGAACGAGGCGCGATTCCAGGATTTCGAGCCGTTCTGGGAGTTCGTCTCCGGCCCGTTGCATGCCGGCACCTGGGGGCCTGGCGAGCTCGACGACACCTTTGGCCCGGTCGCGATGTATCAGCAGGGCTGCAGCGCAGCGCAGGGCGAGAACCTCGCGCCATGTTTCGGACTGCAGTTCTTCGGCAGGGTCGACATCGATGGCCGCAGCGGTGTGATGACCGTGACCTTGAAGGATGTGGACAATCGTCATCTCTGGTCGGTCGATATCGCGCCGCAGCCGCAGGTGCGTCCGGCCGTGGTGGCGCAGCATTCCTAGCCGCGAACCCGAGCTTGATGATTGGCTGGCGAGCGACTCGCGCGCTATAGTCGTTACTCTCGCCGCTTCTTTTCCATCACCGAAGAGTCTGCTCACGCGGCGTTGCCGCAGGCATCGGCGGCTGCGATATCTCAGGAGCCTGTTTCATGGACCATCTGAAAACACAGGGCATCAGCTTGCCCAAGCTCGGCCTCGGTACCTTCCGCATGCAGGGCGATGCCTGCCGCGCCGCAGTCGAGAGCGCGCTGTCGATCGGTTATCGCCACCTCGATACTGCCGAGATGTATGCCAATGAGGAGCCGATCGGCTCGGCCATCGCGTCGTCCCGCGTGCCGCGGGAAGAGCTGCACGTCACCACAAAAGTCTGGCACGAGAACCTCGCCCCTGACGCGATCCGGCGTGCCTTCGATGCCAGCCTGAAGAAGCTCGGGCTCGACCATGTCGATCTCTATCTCGTGCACTGGCCGTCGAAGGCTGCGAACTGGGGCGCGGTGTTCGAGACCCTGATGAAACTACAGGAGCAGGGGCGCACGCGGGCCATTGGCGTTGCCAATTTCACCACGGCGCTGCTCAAGGTCGCGGTCGAGGACATCAAGGCGCCGATCGCCTGCAACCAGGTCGAATATCACGCCATGCTCGATCAATCGAAGGTGCTGGGCTATCTCCAGGCCAAGTCGATCCCGCTCGTCGCTTATTGTCCTCTGGCGCAGGGGCGCATCGCCTCGGATCCGGTGCTGGCCGAGATCGGCGCCAGGCACGGCGCGACCGCCGCGCAGGTCGCGTTGAAATGGCTGCTCGACCAGGACGGCGTCGCCGCAATCCCGAAGGCCTCGCGCCGCGAGAGCCAACAGGCCAATCTCGACGCGCTGAAGATCACGCTCGACGATTCCGACCGCAAGAAAATCGCCGCGCTGGCGAAGGACAGGCGATGCGTCAATCCCGGCTTTGCGCCGGCGTGGGATTAGGTTGTCGTTAGGTTTGGACTCCGCAGAGAAATGGCCCCGTGAGGGGCCATTTCCATGTTGCGTTGCGCATTAGTCCCAGTGGTGATGGCGGTGGCTGCGCTTGATCACGACCACGCGGTCCCCGCGATGGTGACGATGCCAGCTGCGATCGTGATGGTGCATGCGATATTCGGCACGGGCGCCATGCGGGCCATGATGATGATGACCGCGCTTGATCACCACGGTCTCAGCGCTCGCCACAGTCGGTGCCGCGATCACGAGCGCACCCAGAGCCGCAACCACAAAACCAAGCTTCTTCATGCCGTACTCCTCCAATCGAATGCACATCTAAACCGCGCATGCATGCGAACGTTCCGGGGAAACGGGAAGAGAATTCTGAACGGCTGTTCAGGTGATCAATCGCAGCGTTGCTGCGCAGGCGTCGGTGCGCCGGTGGCGACGTATTTGCCGTCCCTGATCGTGTACTCGCCGCGCTCGCTGCGATTGTAGATCGCGCGCAGGCTGCCGTCCTTCCGTAACAGGAGGCCGAATTCGCGCGTCTGATGCAGCGCCGGGAAGAACACCATCAAGTCGAGCAGGCCCTCGGCATTGACTGTGGCCGACACCACCTCGTTCTCGTCTTTGGCTTCGCCGAAATTGCGCCGGTACATCACCCGGCCGTCCTTCCTGATCTCGTAGGTCAGGAGCGCCCCCTTGTCGCGATCGGGCCGAGCGGCGCAGTCGACCGCCCATGAGCCGAGCAGGCCCCATTGCTCGACGGTCGCGGCCAGCGTCTCGGCACCGGCCATGGAGGTGAACGCAACCCACAGCAGCACGGCCGCGATCCAGCGGTTCAAACGTCGCATCATGTCCTGAAAAACCCCGCCTCGAAGACTTCCAAAGTGTAGCATCGCGCTCGCGACCGTTCCACCGCGGCCGGTGATCGCTCGCGAATTTGATCCGCGTCAATGAGCCAGGGCATTTGCAGGGTAGGATGGCATTCCCGAAAGCGAACGTGGATAGACCAATGCTGAATCAAGTCGTGGATTTTGCGGGCGAAGTGCTGCCGGGGAGCTGTGCCGTACCGCCTTATTCCGAGGCGGCGTTTCTGACCGAGCTGGGCGATCGCTTGCGGTCCTCGCGCATGCGCTGCGACCTGTCGCGCCGCGAGCTTGCCCGCCGCTCCGGGATTTCCGAGCGCTACATCGCCCAGATCGAGGCCGGCAAGGGCAACGTCTCGATCGTCCTGCTGCTGAGGCTCGCCTCCGCGATCCATAGCAGTCAGCCACAGGCGGCCTGACGCTTCGAGGCGACGGCCATGGGGCAGCTCGTACTCGCGGCCAAGGTCACCCACGTTCCATCACTGATGTTGTCGGAGCAGCCCGGCAGCCCGTTGCGCGACGCGCGCAAGGCCGCCGTCGAGTCTCTGCGCGAACTTGGGCGGCGGGCGAAGGAGCGCGGCGTCACCAGCTTCGTGGTGTTCGACACCCACTGGCTCTCCAATTTCGGCTACCACGTCAATGCCAATGCGCGGCATAGCGGCTCGTTCACGAGCCACGAGGCGCCGCAGATGATCCAGGATCTGCGCTACGATCTCCCGGGTGATACGCGCCTCGCCGAGGCAATCGCGGGCAGGGCGGCCGATGCGGGTCTCAACGTCATCGCTCACCAGGTGGCTAGCCTCGGGCTCGAATACGGCACCATCGTGCCGATGCACTACATGAACCCGGACGGCTTTGCGAAGGTGGTCTCGATCGCATCACCGCTGTTCACCTCGTTCGAGGAGAGCCGGATCCTCGGTGAAGCAACCCGCCGGGCGATCGACGAATCCGGTGAGCGGGTCGCCGTCCTCGCCAGCGGTTCGCTCTCGCATCGGCTCTGGCCGAACAAGAAGCTGGGCCCCGAGGCGTGGACATCGGTTGCCAGCGAATTCAATCGTCAGGTCGACCTGCGCGTGCTCGAGCTGTGGCAGAGCCGCCGCTACCGCGAATTCCTCGACATGCTTCCGGATTACGCCATCAAGTGCAACGGCGAGGGTGGCATGGCCGACACCATCATGCTGTTCGCCGCGCTCGGCTGGTATGACTATCGCGGCACCGCCGAGCAGCTCTGCGACTATTTTCCATCCTCCGGGTCCGGCCAGGTCAACGTGGAGTTTCACGTCGAGGCGTGAGGCAGCAGCTTCAGGCCCGCTTCTCCACATTGGCGCTGCGGGCCGGCACCCCGAATTCCTTGCGGCAGACCTCGGCCAGCACGGCGACGCCCTCGCGGATCTGCTGGTGCGTGGGGCTGGCAAAGCACAGCCGCAGCCGCGAGCTGGAATGCCGCTTGTCGGTCGACCATTCCGGCCCCGGATTGATCGAGACGCCGGCCGCGAGCGCGGCCTGATAGAGTTTCAGCGTATCGACCTGGTCGGGCAGCTTCACCCAGAGGAAGATGCCGCCCTTCGGCTCCTCGAATTCGGCGGCCGTCCCGAACTGCTCGTTGAGCGCTTCCATCAGCGTGTCGAGCTTGGTGCGCAGCGCCTTCGTCAGGGCCGGCACGTGGGTCGAAAAATGCGGCTTACAATAGGTGGCGAGCACCATCTGCTCGAGCGCGCCGGACCCGGCATCCGTCTTCAGCGAGAGCATCCGCGACATCACCTCCCAGGGCGCGACGATGAAGCCGACGCGCAACGCCGGCGCGATCGACTTCGAGAACGAGCCGATATGGATCACGCCGCCGTTCGGGCTCATGGCGTAGATCGCCGGCGGCCGCTGCCCTGACCACACGAGGTCGGCGTAGCAATCGTCCTCGAAGATGGGTACGCCGTATTCGGTGGCGAGCCGCACCAGCTCGGCGCGCCGGCTCTCGGGCATGATGCTGCCGGTCGGGTTCTGCACCGTTGGAATGGTGTAGATGTATTTCGGGCGGATGCCGCGGCTCTTCAGGTCGGCCAGCGTCGTCGCCAGCACGTCCATGCGCATGCCGTCCTTGTCGAGGGGAATGCCGACGACATTGACACCGAGCCGCGCCAGACGGGTCAGGGAGCCCTGATAGCTGTCCTGCTCGAAGATCACGGTGTCGCCGCGCGCCAGCAGCGTGGCGTTGACGAGGTCGAGCGCCTGGAGCGAGCCCGAGACGATCAAGAGATCGTCCACCGTGCAGGTGATACCGGCATCGCGCTTGAGTTTCGTCACCAGGAATTCGCGCAACGGGAGGTAACCCTGCGGGCCGTGTGCGAGACCGTAAGTGGCGAGCGAGCGGCCCTCGCGCCGCAGCACCGTGTTGGTCGCTTCGATCAGTTCGTCGAGCGGCACCTGTTCGGAATCATTGTTGCCGCCGACGAAGCTGTATTTGGCAAGACCCGTCCAGCGCGCAGAGGGGGCCGGCAGCCCTGCCGGAAACAGGGGGGCGAAATCGAAGCTGGACGTCATGGGAGCGTTCCTCGTTTTGTTCTTGTTGAGCGGCGGCTTTGCACCAGCCGCCTTACTTCTTGCCGGCCGTCCTGGTCGGACGGCCCTGGCTGATGAAAGCGTAATGCGCATTGGCGATGCCGCCAACCATCAGGGCCTCGGCCACCGGCTCGGCGATCTCGCCCGTGGCGGCCCAGTCGACGAGGAAGTTGGCCCCGGTCCCGCCGCGCACGTCGTCGGTTGGGATAAAGATCGAGACGGTGGCGAGCGGCTTCAACGCCACCGGCGCCTTCAGATAGCTCTCAACCTGCTTGCCTGCGGTGTCGAAATAGGCGATGCGTTTGACGACCAGCGGCTGGGTCTCGGAGGCGTTGTGCACGCTCAACGTCACCGAGAAGTCGACACGCAGCTTGCCCTGGCTCATCGCGACGCTGGAATAGGCGGGCACGTAAAACCCCCCGGAAACGGCGAGGTCCTCCTTCGGCAGCGCGGTGAGCGAATCGGCAAAGTTCTGTTCGATATTGACCTTGGATTGCGCGGCGGCGGGCACGGCAAAGGCGAGGGGACCTAGCAGCATGGCTGCGACGAGCCATCTCCGCATGTGACGAATTGCTCGCTTGCCGCACCGCAACCCGCCTCTAGGGTGCGGCAAAACGGACCAATTTGGCATGCACGAGCTCATTCGCGACATCACTCTCTCTATCCTGTTTGCCTGGATGCTGGGCCTGCTCGCCCATTTCTCCCGGCAGCCGCTGATCCTGGCCTACCTTATCGCCGGCTTTTGCATAGGTCCATTCGGCGCCGGCTGGGTCCATTCGCAGGAATCGATCAGCGTCATCTCCGAGCTCGGTCTGATCTTCATGCTGTTCATGATCGGGCTCGAGATCGACCTGAAGAAGATCGTGCGGGCAGGGCGGGTGATCCTGTTCGCGGCGGGCAGTCAGCTGCTCGGCGGCTGTCTGCTCGGAGTTCTGTTCTTCGTCGGCATCGGCCTGTCGCTCGGCGGCGGGCATTTCGATGTGGTCTATCTCTGTGTCGCCTGCGCGCTGTCGAGCACCGTCATCATCGTCAAGGTGCTCTACGAGAAACGCGAGCTCGATACGCTGCCGGGCCGCATCACCCTGGGCATTCTGGTGCTCCAGGACATCTTCGCGATCCTGTTCCTGGCGGTGCAGCCGAGCCTGGCCAATCTGCAGGTCGGCGTCATCCTGCTCTCGATCGGCCGCGTCGCGGTGCTGGTCGCCGCTGCGCTTCTGGTCAGCCGCTACGTACTGCCGCGCCTGTTCCACCAGATCGCCCGGCGCCCCGAGCTGATCCTGCTCGGAGCGCTGGCCTGGTGCTTCCTCGTCGCCGAGACCGCCGAGCGGCTCTCGCTGTCGCGCGAAATGGGCGCGCTGATTGCCGGCGTCTCGCTCTCGACCTTCCCTTACGCGCTCGACGTGACCGCCAAGGTCACCACGCTGCGCGACTTCTTCATCACGCTGTTCTTCGTCGCGCTGGGCATGACCATCCCCGTGCCCGGCCTCTCGGTGATTGGCCTTGCCTTGATGATCGCGGCGTTCACGGTGGTGAGCCGCCTCGTCACCACGTTCATGCCGCTCTATCTGATGAAGCAGGGCCTGCGCGCCAGCCTGTTGCCGGCGCTGAACCTCGCGCAGATCTCCGAGTTCTCGCTTGTGGTGATCCAGACCGGGGTCGCCGACCACCATATCGCAGCGGAGACGGCAAATGCCACCTCCTTCGCCTTCGTGGTCCTGGCGGTGCTCTCGACCTTCGTGATGACCCGCAGCGACGAGATCACCCGCTGGGCGATCGGGCCCTTGAAGCGGATCGGCCTGCGCGACCTCGACCATGGCAACGGCCATGCCGAGGAGGAGCACGAGGGCGGCCATGGCGAAGCCCGCCGTATCGTCATCCTCGGCTTTTTCCGCGCGGCGAGCGCGCTCTTGGCCGAGATCGAACGGCAGACGCCGGTGTTGCTCGAGCAGATCACCGTGGTCGATTTCAACCCAAATGTGTACCAGACCCTGCTTTCGCGCGGCTTGCATGTGATCTATGGCGACATCAGCAATGTCGATACGCTGCTCCATGCCGGCATCGGCAAATCCGAGATGATCATCCTCAGCGTGCCGGATTCGCTGCTCAAGGGCGCCACCAACGAGAAGCTGGTCCGCCACGTCCGCGCGCTCAATCCGACCGCGCTGATCGTCGCCACGGCCGACCTCCTGGCCGACGTCGGCGCGCTCTACGAGGCCGGCGCCAGCTACGTCACCGTGACCCGGCTCAGCGACGCCCATGAGCTTTTTACCGTGATCGAAGCCGCCCAGGCCGGCCTGCTCGCCGACAAGCGTGCCGAGCTCGATCTGCGCCTCGGAGAGCGGCGCGAGGTGCTGCCCTGACGGCGTCCCGGCCGCCTTCCTTGCGGGCCCTGTGCGCCTATATCCCTGGTATCTTCGGTGCAAGCCTGAAAACCGCTTGGGACAGGCCTGCCCCGGGCATATGCGGTTGCGTCCGGGACACTAGCGTCCCGGGCCAAGTCCAGCTAAGGCGTCCGGCTAAGCCTCCGGCCCATAACCGATAGAGATTGGGAATGCCCGATACCGTCCAGGAAGTCTTGCAGGCCTTTGCCCGGGGTGAGCTCGTCGTCGTCACCGACGACGAGGATCGTGAGGGCGAGGGCGATCTGATCGTCGCAGCCTCGCTCTGCACCGCCGACAAGATGGCCTTCATCATCCGCCATACCTCCGGCATCGTCTGCGCGCCCGTGACGACCGAGGATGCGCGCCGCCTGCGGCTCGATCCGATGGTCGCCCACAACGATTCCGCGCACACCACCGCGTTCACGGTCTCGATCGACTACAAGCCCGATGGCGGCACCGGCATCTCCGCCGAGGAGCGCGCCTCGTGCTGCCGCGCACTCGCCAATCCCAATGTCGGCGCCAACGACTTCGCCCGGCCCGGACACATCTTCCCGCTGATCGCCAAGGACGGCGGCGTGCTTTTGCGCTCCGGCCACACCGAGGCCGCCGTCGACCTCTGCAAGCTTTCCGGGCTGCCCCCGGTCGGCGTCATCAGCGAGCTGATGAACGACGACGGCAGCGTGATGAAGGGCGAGCAGGTGGCCCGCTTCGCCGCCCGGCACAAGCTCAAGCACGTCACCATCGCGGATATGATCGCCTACCGCCAGGCGCGCGAAAAACTGATCGAGCGGGTCTCGACCTTCGTCACCGAGAGCCCGATCGGTCCCTTGCAGGGCTATGCCTACCGCTCGCCGTTCGATTCCATCGCTCACGTCGCCTTCGTCTATAACGGCGTTGGCGACGGCAAGAACGTGCTGACGCGCTTCCACAAGCCGAACATCGTCAAGGACACCTTCACCGGTCACAAGCGCATGGCGGTCGTGCTCGAGCATTTCAAGAAATCGGGCCGCGGCGTGCTGGTTTACCTGCGCGATGGCGCGGCCGGCGTCCCCGTGGCGCCGCTGCCGGACGAGTCGTCGACGGAGGCCGACCGCAACCGCCAGTGGCGCGAGGTCGGCGTCGGCGCGCAGATCCTGCGCGACCTCGGCGTCACCTCGATCCGGCATCTCACCTCCTCGGTGCACGACTACAAGGGTCTGTCGGGCTTCGGCATCGAGATCGTCGCCAACGAGCAGCTCGAAAGCTGACCAAGACGTTTCCAGGTTCACGCCATGGCGCGAGCCGGAACGACCGAAACCAGGATGCAATTGAACTTGTTGCCGCGGCGCTTTAGTTTGTCGGGCAATTGTTGACGGAACCAGACGCGAAAGGACGTTTCATGAGCGTGCGCCCTCAGGCCAAGGACAAGCCGGCTGCGGCTTCTTTCCAGTGGGACGATCCGTTCCTGCTCGACGAGCAGCTGACCGAAGACGAGCGCATGGTGCGCGACACCGCCCGCGCCTACGCCCAGGACAAGCTGCTGCCGCGGGTCGCCAAGGCCTATCTCGAAGAGAAGACCGATCGCGAGATCTTCAATGAGATGGGCGAGCTCGGCCTGATCGGCATCACGCTGCCCGAAGAATATGGTTGCGCGAATGCGAGCTATGTCGCCTATGGCCTCGTCGCACGCGAGATCGAGCGGGTCGATTCCGGCTATCGCTCGATGAACTCGGTGCAGTCCTCGCTGGTGATGTACCCGATCTACGCCTATGGCGACGAGAACCAGCGCAAGAAGTACCTGCCGAAGCTCGCCAGCGGCGAGTGGGTTGGCTGCTTCGGCCTGACGGAGCCTGACGCCGGCTCCGATCCCGCCGGCATGAAGACCCGCGCGGAGAAGGTTTCGGACGGCTATCGCCTCACCGGCAGCAAGATGTGGATCTCGAACGCGCCGATCGCCGACGTGTTCGTGGTCTGGGCCAAGTCGGCCGCGCACGACAACCAGATCCGCGGCTTCGTGCTGGAGAAGGGCATGAAGGGCCTGTCGGCGCCGAAGATCGGCGGCAAGCTGTCCTTGCGCGCCTCGATCACCGGCGAAGTCGTGATGGACGGCGTCGTGGTTCCGGAGGACGCCCTGCTGCCCAACGTCTCCGGCCTGAAGGGCCCGTTCGGCTGCCTCAACCGCGCCCGCTACGGCATCTCCTGGGGTGCGTTGGGGGCCGCCGAGGACTGCATGCATCGCGCCCGCCAGTACACGCTCGACCGCAAGCAGTTCGGCAAGCCGCTCGCCGCGACCCAGCTCGTGCAGAAGAAGCTCGCCGACATGGAGACCGAGATCGCGCTGGGCCTGCAAGCCTCCTTGCGCGTCGGCCGCCTGATGGACGAGGGCAAGTTCGCGCCCGAGATGATCTCGATCGTCAAGCGCAACAATTGCGGCAAGGCCCTCGATATCGCCCGCACCGCTCGCGACATGCACGGCGGCAACGGCATCTCGATCGAATATCACGTGATGCGCCACGTCCATAACCTCGAGACGGTCAACACCTACGAGGGCACCCATGACGTCCACGCCCTGATCCTGGGCCGCGCGATCACGGGCATTCAGGCGTTTTTCTAGACGCCCAGGGGGCGAGGCGAGAAAACTCTCCTCCGTCATGGCCGGGCTTGTCCCGGCCATCCACGTCTTGGGCCGTGCGAAGAGCGTGGATGCCCGGCACAAGGCCGGGCATGACGAAGTCAGCAAGGTATGAGCAAGCCATGTCCGACAATGACGACGTCCCGTTCAACCGCAACTTTCCGCTGAAGCCCGGCTTCGTCGAGGAGGTCCGCCCCGGCGTGCGGCGCGTGCTCTGCAACAATCCGAGCCCGTTCACCTTCACCGGCACGGTCAGTTACATCGTGGGCAAGGGCAATGTTGCGATCATCGATCCCGGTCCGGACGATGAGGCGCATGCGTCTGCGCTGCTCGATGCCGTCCGCGGCGAGACGGTGAGCCATATCTTCGTCACCCACACCCACCGCGACCATTCGCCGAACACCGCGCGCATCAAGCAGGCGACAGGTGCGCCGGTCTATGCCGAAGGCCCGCATCGCGCCTCGCGCCCGCGTTTCGAGAGCGAGAAACACAATCCGGAATCCGGCGCCGACCGCGATTTTGCGCCAGACGTCAACCTCGCGCACGGCGACGTCGTCGAAGGCGACGGCTGGCGGCTCGAGGCCGTGGCGACGCCCGGCCACACGGCCAATCATCTGGCATTCGCCTGGCCCGAGCGAAAGTTCAACTTCGTCGGCGATCACGTGATGGGCTGGTCGACCTCCATCGTGGCGCCACCCGACGGCTCGATGATCGACTACATGGATTCGCTGGACCGACTCGCGGCACGCGAGGAGGATCTCTACTTCTCAGGCCACGGCCCCGAGATCTCCGAGGGCCAGCGCTTCGTGCGCTTCCTGATCCGTCACCGCAAGGCGCGTGAGGCCTCGATCCTGCACCGCCTCGCCAAGGGCGAGACCGACATCCCGACGATGGTCCGCGCGATCTATATCGGTATCGATCCGAGGCTGACGACGGCTGCCGGCTACTCCGTGCTGGCGCACCTCGAAGACCTGGTCGCACGCGGCGTGGTCGCGACCGATGGCGATCCCGTGATCGGCGGGACATATCGGATGGCGAACGCGTAGCTCTCCGCCGTCTTTCCGGGGCGATGCGCAGCATCGAACCCGGAATCTCGCGCCATATTTTCGAGATCCCGGGTTCGCCGCCTTGCTGCGCCCCGGGATGACGCTAGCGCGTCACTTCTTCACCGTCTTCGCCGGCGCCTTGGGCGGTGCGACCGGCGTCTTCTTCACCGGCTTGAGCGCGTCGGCATCGGCGGCGGTGTTGAGATCGTCGATGAACTTCTTGATGCGCGCGGCGTTGCTGCCGAGATCGCTGTCGAAATTGCGCGAAGCGGAGCGCATGTCGACCCGGGAATCATCGCCATCCGGCACGACCCTTATCGAAACGTCCTCGCGAAAACCCATGATCGGCGTGCGCGCCACCGCCTCGATGCGGCCGATGCGGCGCGGCGGCTGCGGCGCGCGCTCGTCGATGACGATCCATTTGCGCTTGTGCACGAGCTGGAGCGCGATTGCATAGGCGCGGTCGACGGAAATCTCGAGCTCGACGGGCACGATTTCGGGATAGAAGCGGCGCTGCTGCTCCGCCGAGTAGAGGCCGGCATAGACCGCGGTGTTGGTGCCCTCGCCGGTGCGCAGCCGCGCCATCGCGTCGAAGCGCGGCGGATCGATCGGGTCGGTGGTGATGTCGTAGATGGACGGCAGCTTGCGATACTGCAGGCCGAGATAGGCGGGATAGGCGAGGATTGCGCCGTCGATCAGGAAGGCGAGCAGGATGCGCGCCATGCCCCGCGAGCCGTTCTGCCAGATCGCGGCAAAGCCCGCGAGCCCGAACAAGATCGAGAGGCCGGCGATCGCGAGCCCGCCGAAGAAAGTCGCAAGCGCCGGCTTCGGCTCCAGGAAATCGAAGCGGACGACGATGACCGACACCACCACCGCCACCACCGCGAACACGGCCAGATTGCGCGCCCAGCTCGCCAGGCTGGACACGGGCTCCGACTGATAGGGAGCGGAAAACCTGCGGGCCATCGGGTGAGCTCTGCCGGATGTTGAGGGCGGCGCCGGCCGATCTGGCGCGACGATACGCCGTTGAGACCACGGCCCGAGAGCAAATTCAAGGGACTCACCTCCCCTGGATGGGTCCGGGACGAGCGTAGCTCGCCCGTGGTCGATCGCGCAGAGCGCGAGCGGGGTGGGGTGACAGTCTCTCCATCAGGGCGCTACCCGTGTGGAGAGATCACCCCACCCCGTCTCACATTGCGCTTCGCTCCATGTGAGCCGACCCTCCCCCTCCAGGGGAGGGTGGCAGCCAGCCCGTTACGCCGCCGCGTTCGGGAAGCGATAATCCTTGAACTGGTCGCGCAGCGCCGTCTTCAGGATCTTGCCGGTGGCCGTATGTGGGATGCCTTCGACGAAGGCGACGTCGTCGGGCATCCACCATTTGGCGATCTTGCCATCCATGAACTTCAGGATGTCCTCGCGTGTGGCCTGCTGGCCCTGCTTGAGCTGCACGATCAAAAGCGGCCGCTCATCCCATTTGGGATGGAATACGCCGATCACGGCGGCTTCCGCCACGGCCGGATGGCCGACTGCGAGGTTTTCGAGGTCGATCGAGGAGATCCACTCGCCGCCGGACTTGATCACGTCCTTGGAGCGGTCGGTGATCCGCATGTAGCCGTCCTCGTCGATCGTCGAGACGTCGCCGGTGTCGAAGAAGCCGTCTTCGTCGAGGATGTTGGTGTCGACGCGGTAATAGGCCTTGGCGACCGCGGGGCCGGAGACCTTGAGCCGGCCGAACGTCTTGCCGTCCCAGGGCAGCTCCTTGCCGGCATCGTCGGTGATCTTCATCTGCACCGCGAAGGGCGCATAACCCTGCATCTGGAGCACGTCGAGCTTGGCATCGCCCGTCGCATTGTGGAACGGAGGCTTCAGCGCCGCGACGCTGCCGATCGGGCTCATCTCGGTCATGCCCCACGCGTGACGGACGTTGGAGCCCATGTCGAGGAAGGCCTTGATCATCGAGCGCGGCATCGCCGAGCCGCCGCAGATCACCATCTTCAAATCCGGCAGCTTGAGATTGTTGGCGGCCATGTGCTGAAGCAGCATCAGCCACACCGTCGGCACGCCGGCGGTGTGCGTCACCTTCTCGGTCGAGAGCAGCTCATAGACCGAGGCGCCGTCGAGCTTGGCGCCGGGCATGACCAGCTTGGTGCCCTGCGAGGGCGCGGAAAAGGCGATGCCCCAGCTGTTGGCATGGAACAGCGGAACCACCGGCAGCATTGTCTCGGACGCGCTGGTGCCGAGCGCGTCGACATTGTTGGCCATCAGCGCGTGCAACACGTTGGAGCGATGCGAGTACAGCACACCCTTGGGATCGCCGGTCGTGCCGGAGGTGTAACACATCGCCGCTGCCGTGTTCTCGTCGAACTCCTTCCACTTGAATTTGCCGTCGGCCTCGGCGATCCAGTCCTCATAGGCGACCACATTTTTCAGCGTGGTCTCAGGCATATGCGTCTTGTCGGTGAGCACGACGTAGCGCTCCACGCTCGGCAACTTGTCGGCGATCTTCTCCAGGATCGGAACGAAGGTGATGTCGGTCATCACGATGCGGTCCTGCGCATGATTGATGATCCAGGCGATCTGCTCCGGGAAAAGGCGAGGATTGACCGTGTGGCAGATGGCACCGATCCCCATGATGCCGTACCAGACCTCGAGATGGCGCCAGGTGTTCCAGGCGATCGTTGCGACCCGGTCGCCGAGCTTGATACCGTCGCGCTCCAGCATCTGCGAGACCTTGAGCGCGCGCTTGTGGATCTCGGCGTAGGTGGTGCGGTGGATCGGTCCCTCGACCGAGCGTGTGACCACCTCCTGCTTGCCATGAATCCTGGCGGCGTGTTCGATGATCCGGTGGCAGAGCAGGGGCCAATCTTGCATCAAACCGAGCATTCCGACGTTCCTCCGAAAAGTCGCTGGGCGCGTTGTCGCTCTCAGCATTGGGCCAAAGACTTGTCATGACTTTTAGCGTGCCGGACTTTCGCCGCAAATGGTCTTGTCGCGGCTATATGTCCGTCGGCGCGGCAATGGTTACCGCCGCGCTCGGGCTGCTGCTCGTGCCTGTCGAGAGGGCAGAGGCGCGAAAACATGCTTCGCCGCTGGACATTTTTGGCATGACCGCACCACGGCCGCGCGCGAAGGTTCACTCCGTCAAGATCCCGTTACCGAGACCCCGTCCCGATGAAGCGCCGAAGACTTCGGACGAGTCTCCGCCGGAGGCAGAGCGAAAGCCGTCTGCCGACCAGCCGAGCGCCGACAAGCCTGCCGAGGCTACATCGCCATCCCAGAAACAGGCCTCAGCCTGCCGCCTCGCGCTGACGGAGGACATTGCGATCGCGCCCTCGATCCCGGACATCCGCGGCCCCGGCGCCTGCGGCGGCGAGGATCTGGTGCGGCTGGAAGCGGTCGTGCTGCCGGACAAGCGCAAGGTGACGGTCAAGCCGGCGGCCATCCTTCGCTGCACCATGGCGTCCGCGATCGCCGATTGGCTGCGCAAGGACATGGTGCCGCTGGCCACCAGCCTCGGCTCGCCCATCAGCGACCTCGACAATTTCGATTCCTTCGAGTGCCGCGGTCGCAACCGCGTCGCTGGCGCGATGCTGTCCGAGCACGGCAAGGCCAATGCCATCGACATCCGCGCCATCAAGCTCGCCAATGGGCAGTCGATCGGCCTCACGGACCGCGCCCTATCGCGCGACGTTCGCGAGCGCGTGCTGCACTCGGTCTGCGCGCGCTTTTCCACCGTGCTCGGTCCTGGCTCGGACTGGTACCATGAGGACCACGTTCATCTCGACCTGGCGCAGCGCCGCAACGACTACCGCATCTGCCAGTGGAACGTCTGGGATCCTCTGCCGCAGGTCGCCCCGCTCCTGCCGGCGGAACGTCCCGAGGAGGCGCCGCCGCGCGAGGTCGCGGCCAAGCCTGAGGCGAAGGAAGGTGCTGACGACGAGCCCGCGGAGAAAACGTCTTCACCTGAAGAGAAATCGCTCCCCGCCAAGAAGTCTCAATCGTCCAAGCAGGCAACAAAAAAGCGCCGGTAAAACCGGCGCCTTTTGTTGTCCAGAGGTCGGAGGCGATCAGTAGCTGGCCGCCTGGCCGGTTTGGCTGTTGCCGAGCGCCAATCGCGAATTGTACGGCGAGTCGCCGTGCTTGGGCTCGAGCACCACGACGAGGGTGCCAACCTTGACGCGATCATAGAGATCGATCGCGTCCTCGTTGGTCAGGCGGATGCAGCCTGACGAGATCGAGGCACCGATATATTCCGGCTGGTTGGTGCCGTGGATGCGGAACAGCGTGTCCTTGCCCCCCGAATAGAGGTACAGCGCGCGGGAGCCCATCGGATTGTCCGGGCCGGGGGCGACATAGGTCGGCACGCCCAGACGCGAAATTTCGCCGGGGGTGGGGTGCCAGGCCGGCCACTCGGTCTTGCTGCCCACCTTGGCGATGCCCGACCAGGCCATGGCCTCTTCGCCAACGGTGATGCCGTAGCGGATCGCCTTGCCGCCCTCGAGCACGTAATAGAGGTAATGGTTGTCGGAATCGACCACGATCGAGCCCGGCGACTCCTTGCGGTGGTATTCGACGATGGCGCGGCGGAACGGCTCTGCAACCGGGGTGTTCTCGTATTTGACCTTGGCGAGCAGTTCCTTGTCCTTCGGCTTGAAGGCCTTGGTGTCGGTCGCCTCATAGTGAGTGGCCTGCATGCAGCCCGACAGCATCAGGCCGGCGGCCAAAATCCCCAACATAACTTTCAGCGACGACATGGTTTGGTTCCAATCAAAACAATACCGTGCGGAAGGCTTGAGCTTGGCGCCCAAGTTCCTCGACTCCGTTAAGCCCATTATCGTTGAAATCCGCCACAATTCCAGCTCTGAAGGGCTTATCCCGCGTTACGAGGGCCCAGCTGTGGCTTTTCTGCCGCAAATTTTGCGCTGTTGTGCGGGTTTTTCGGCAGGACGCGGCGAACTGTCGATTCCGTGCCACAGTTGAGCCTCGGATCGCCACAAGTCCGAACGCCCCGTTAATGTTGTTGTCATCGTGAACCTGCCAGAATCGCGCTAAGGGCTGGCTGTCGCAGGATCTCTGGAGCTTTTCATGTTTTCGGTGTTTGTTCCCTCCGAGTCCGTCCTCAAGAAGGCTGTCATCGAGGATCTTGCGGCCGTGCCGGAGAACGCCGTCTGGATCGACCTGGTCAATCCGAGCGCGGCTGAGGACAAGGCGGTGGAGCGGCTCGCGGGCATCGCCATCCCGACCCGGGAAGACATGCAGGAGATCGAGATCTCCAGCCGCCTCTATATGGAGAATGGCGCGCGCTACATGACGGCGACGCTGATGTGCCACTCCGATACCGACATGCCCAGGACCACGGCGGTGACGTTCATCCTCGGCGACCACCGCCTGGTGACGGTACGGTACGACCTGCCGAAGCCGTTCGCCCTGGTCGAGGCCAAGCTCTCCCGCTCCTGCACGCCTTCCATCACCGGCGAGATGGTGCTGATGGAGCTGCTGGACGCGGTGATCGACCGCTGCGCCGACATTCTGGAGCGCTGCGGCGCCGAGATCGACCAGGTCTCGCATGACATCTTCGAGCCCGAGAGCGAGCGCCATGGGCAGGCAAAGAGGTACTCCCAGATCCTGATCTCGATCGGCCGCAAAGGCGATTTGACCTCGAAGGTTCGCGAGAGTCTGGTGTCGATCGGTCGCGTCGTGACGTTCCTGTCTGCGGTCGTCGAAGGCGTGAAATGGTCGAAGGACATGCGCGAGCAGCTCAAGACCATGCAGCGCGACGTCGCCTCGCTGACCGACCACGCCTCCTATCTCTCCAGCAAGATCACCTTCGTGCTCGACGCCATGCTCGGTGTCGTCAATCTCGAGCAGAACAACATCATCAAGCTGTTCTCGGTGATGGCCGTCGTCCTGATGCCACCGACGCTGATCGCCTCGGTCTACGGCATGAACTTCAAGGTGATGCCGGAACTCGAATGGGTGCACGGCTATCCGATGGCGCTGGTGATGATGCTGATCGCCGCCATCGTCCCGTACTGGATCTTCAAGTGGAAGAAGTGGCTGTAGGAGTCATGCTCGGGCAAAGATCCCTACCGAGATCTTACGCCGCTCGCAGAGACACGGTAGATCGTGTCGCAGAATAGATCGGGATTGAGGCGGCGCCGTGATGTCCGCGCCGTGCCGCAATTCCTCCGGTAAAATTTGAGCGGTGGGCTGAACGTTTGCGCGAAACTTGTCTGCGATAAGCAGTGCGTAGCCGCGAGGAACAGCCATGGTTGAGAAACACATAACGTCGCCCCGCAACGTCATCGATCTGGCGAACTATCGTCAGGTCGTGGCGAGCGGCAAGGCGCCGTCGATGTCGGCACGCATGTGCCGGCACTGTGGTGCTCCGCTGCTCGATGGTGAGAACGACGACGACTGCTCGACTGCATTCAGCACGGCCGCTCCGCGGCCACGCGAGAGGTCGCGTCGGATTCGACTCGATTGAGGAACGGAAGGTAAGGGCGATCCAGGCCTTGCGGCGGCGTTGTCTGGATCGCCTTGCTTCCGCCCGCGAGCTGCAACCAAACTCAGCTGTGCAATTGCGTCGTCGTTCCGGGCGGTCCGTAATCGAACCCGAAGCTCGAGATTCCGGGCTCGATGCTTTGCGTCGCCCCGGAATGACCCGGGCCGTTACACGTGCTGGCCGCCGTTGATGTGGATTTCGGCGCCGTTGACGTAAGAGCTGGTGTCCGTGCACAGCACGTAGATGATTTTTGCCACTTCGTCGGGCGTGCCGAGGCGGTGCATCGGGATCTGCTGCTCGACGATCTTCTCGGTGCCCGGCGACAGGATCGAGGTGTCGATCTCGCCCGGGGCGATCGCGTTGACGCGCACCCCGACGCGGCCGAAATCGGAGGCCATCTCGCGCGTCAGCGAGGCGAGCGCGGCTTTGGAGGTGGCGTAGGCGGCGCCCGCGAAGGGGTGCACGCGCGAGCCCGCGATCGAAGTGACGTTGACGACCGAGCCCTTGGCCGCCTTCAATTCCTCGATCAGCCCGCGGGCCATCATGATCGGCGCGAAGAAGTTGACATGGAAGACATGCGTCCAGGTGTCGAGGTCGGTGTCGACCGAGCCGAGCCTGGAGCCGCCCGGGCCCTTCGGCGAGATCGCGGCGTTGTTGACCAGCGCATGCAGCATGCCGCCCTCTAGCCGGTTGCGGATATCGGAGATCGCGCGCGCAGTGTCCCTGGGATCGCCGAGATCGACCTGGATGTGGTCCTCGGGCCCCGCGTCCCACGGGCAGTCCTCCGGGAAGGGATGCCGCGAGCAGGTGATGACGCGCCACCCCGCCGAGGAAAAGCGGATCACGGTGGCGTGGCCGATGCCGCGGCTTGCTCCGGTCAGGAGCAGCGTACGACGCGGCGCATTGGACGAATGCGGCATGGACATCTTTCAGGTCGGCCCAAAGCTCGAGGCAAGTTTCAAGATGAGGATCAAGGGTACATCCGCGTCTTGGACCATTTCTGGCCGGCGGCGTCACGGCGAAATTCGATGCGGTCGTGCAGGCGGAACGGGCGGTCGTGCCAGAATTCGATCCGCAGCGGCGTGATGCGCCAGCCGCTCCAGCCCGGCGGCCGCGGCACTTCGCCGATGACATATCTGGCCGCAACCTTGGCGATGGCCTGCTCGAAGGCGAAGCGGCTCTCAAGCTCTTGCGACTGCTTGCTCGCCCAGGCGCCGATCTGGGCCTGCTTGGGGCGGGTGGCGAAATAGGCGTCGGCTTCAGTGTCGGTCACCGGCGTCACGTTGCCGCGGATGCGGACCTGACGGCGCAGCGACTTCCAGTGAAATAGTAACGCTGCCTTAGGATTTGCGGCCAGTTCGCGGCCCTTCTGGCTGGCGATGTGGCTGTAAAAGACGAAACCTTCGGTATCGAAGCCCTTCATCAGTACCATGCGGACGTCAGGCAGCCCGTCAGGATCGACGGTTGCGAGCGCCATGGCGTTCGGATCGTTCGGCTCGCTCTTGGTCGCCTCGTTCAGCCAGGCCTCGAACAGCGCAAATGGCTCGTCGGCGGCGGTGAAATCACCGGATGTTAAGGGTGTCTGGTGTTTCATCGAGGTCGTGTCGGTCATGTCTGGAGTCCGAGTTGCGTCCCGCGGCCCAAAATGCGTTGTTGTCCGCTACCGCCCTATATAGGGCATGGGAACGCGTTGGCCTATCGGCGATCCGGCCCTCCGGCCTCGGCGTGACGATGATTCTGATCGGGCTCGGCACCGGCGGCTGCAGCTTCTCCCGCAACGACATGAGTGCCTACGCCAGGACTGACGACAGCGATCTCACCGGCTCGATCGCGCGGCCGGCGAGAGACGCGGCGCCCACCGAGACCGATCTCGCCTTCGCGCGCAATGCCGCCTCCGACGTCCTCAGCAAGGGCGACAAGGATTCCAGCCAGCACTGGGAGAATCCCGAGACCGGGGCGCGCGGCTCGGTGACGCCGATCGCCCAGTCCTATGCCGCCGAGGACGGACGCAGATGCCGCGACTTCCTGGCGAGCTACGTCAACGGCAGTACCGAAAGCTGGCTTCAGGGCGCCGGCTGCCAAAGGAGCCGTGGCCGTTGGGAGATTCATACGCTAAAGCCGTGGCGGAGCTAGGTTCACCACGCTCCTAGTTGCAAAAATGCCACTCTCTTCCCACATGATCCGCAGGTGGGGCGGGGAGCCCTTTGAACAATTCGATTTCTTGAAGGAGACGTGACGAATGCGCGACCCCTATGAGGTCTTGGGGGTGCCGCGGAGCGCCAGCGCTGCCGCGATCAAGAGCGCCTATCGCAAGCTGGCCAAGAAGCATCATCCGGACAGCAACAAGGGTGATCCGAAGGCCGCCGAGCGCTTCGCCGAGATCAACTCGGCCAACGAGATCCTCGGCGACGAGGACAAGCGCAAGCAGTTTGACCGCGGCGAGATTGATGCCGAGGGCAAGCCACGCTTCCAGGGTTTTCCTGGCGGCGGGGGGCCGCGCGGCCGCGCGGGTCCCGGCGGGTTCGAAAGCTATACGTTCCGGGGCGGCGGGGCGGGTGGCGCCCCGGGCGGCGGCGCGTTCGAGGATATCCTCAACAGCATGTTCGGCGGCGGGATGCGCGGCGCCCGGCCTGGGGCTGGCGGCGGCGCCCAGTTCGAATTCGATACCGGCGGCATTGGGCTGGATCTCGATGTGAATGTCGCCATGTCCGTCTCGCTGGAAGAGTCGGTCAAGGGGGGCGAGAAGCGTGTCCGGCTGCCGACGGGCAAGGAGCTCAACGTCAAGATTCCGGCCGGCGTCACCGAGGGCCAGCAGATTCGGCTCCGGGGGCAGGGCGAGAGCGCGCAGGGCCATCCGCCGGGCGATCTCCTGATCACCATCAACATCGCGCCGCACCCGTTTTTCAAGGTCGAGGGCGCCGACCTCAGGATCGACCTGCCGGTGACGTTGTATGAGGCGGTGCTCGGCGGCAAGGTCCGCGTGCCCACCCTCGGCAATGCCGTGGAGCTTTCGGTTCCGAAGAACACCTCCAGCGGCCGGACCTTCCGCCTCAAGGGCAAGGGCTTGCCGAAAGCTGGTGGAGCCGGGGATCTCTTCGTTACCATCAGGATTATGCTACCGGACGGGAACGACGCCGAGCTAGAAGCATTGATGGAGAAGTGGCGGGACCACCACCCCTACAATCCGCGTAGCGGGCTCGGCTAGGGCGCGATCGGAGCATTCTCTTGCCGAAAGGATGATGCTCAACTTGGGTCTGAAGCGCAGTGCGCTTCGACGCTGACTTCAAGACGTGTCGGCTGTCCGGCGGGGCAGCCGTCAATAAGGTGCGGCCTCGAGAGGGGGACCAGCGCGGTACCAAAGCCCCAATCGAGGCCGCCCGCGTCGATCGGCGGATCGAACGCTGCTCATTTTCGCGTCATCATCCGGTGCGATAATGAGACGCGCCGATGTCTTGATTCCAAATTTTCAATGACGGAATCGAGGCATCCGCGTCTCGAAGCGCGTCGAGAGCGTGGCTTCGGCCATGGCGCTGCTGTCAGGTGCCGTTCTTCTCTGCTTGGTCGTACACGGCCTGCGCCACCTTCGTCAGCCGCTCGCGATCACCGCCGCCGCTGACGACGTAGCCGACGCCGCGTTCGGCCCAGAACAGCGCTCCATCCTTGTCCGTTCTGGCGTAGCGCATCTGCGTCGCACCAGTCTCGGTCTTGGCGGTGTAAATCGTGTACCGCTCACCCGAGGCGCCCTCATACATCAGGAACGACGCCGGACCGCTCGGCCCGGGCAGAAGCCGGCCGCCTACGAGCTTCAGCCCGCTCGCCTCCAGGTTCGGCGCGAACACCGTCCAGCCGCAGCGCCGGGTCAGCCAGGCCTGGAGATGGTCACGCTCGTTGCCGCCGACTTCGACGGGATGGCGGACCTCGACGACGTAGAGGCGGTGGGCATCGAGCGCGTCTGCCGTAAGGCTCTGGAACGTAGAGGGCGCGTTGGCGGCGCCATGTGCCACCCAGCCGGCCGTGCCGCCGGCGACGAAAGCAACCAGCACGGCCGCGGCGGCGCCATAGAGCCATTGCCGCGGGCGGCGCTCCAGCCGCTCGAGCTCCAGCCGTGCCGGCACCGACTCCTGCGCGACGGAATCGTAGCGGGCGTGCAGCATCTCGGCCATGGTCCGCCAGGATTGGACCCGCTCGGCATCGTCAGGGTGGGCGGCGAGCCAGGCCTCGACGTCGGCGCGACGTTCCGTCGGCAGCTCGCCGTCGACATAGGCGTGCAGCTCGTCTTCGGTCACCGGGATCTTGCGGTCGTTCATATCGGTCGTCTCTGGCTCTGCGGCCCAAAAAATCGTTCGTGGCTCAACTTCGCTCGCGTCCTCGACTGGCTGCGGGCGCACGATGTGCGATGCATTACGCTGTCCTCATTTCACCTGCCTGAGCGCCGGGCGCTCACCCTCCAGCGAGGCTTTAACGTGGGCCCGTGCACGTGCCAGGCGCGACATCACGGTGCCGATCGGCACGCCCTGGATGTCGGCGACCTCGCGATAGCTCATGCCTTCCAGCATCACCAGGAGCAGCACCGAACGCTGTTCCTCGACGAGGGTGGCCAGCGCCTTCTCGATGTCACGTCCTTCGGCCTCGGTCCCGCTGGCATCCGGGTTGTTCTCCGTCAGCGGCATGAATTGCGGCCGCCTTGCCAGTGAGCGCCGCCGGTTCTTGTTGAGGTTGGTCAGGATCGTATAGAGCCAGCTCCTGACGTCGCCTCCGAGAAACAGGCGTTCCGAACGCAGCGCGCGCACCAATGTATCCTGCACCAGATCGTCGGCCGCATCCGCATCGCGCGTGAGCGCGCGGGCGTAGCGGCGCAACGCCGGGATCATGACTTCCACACTCTGGCGAAACGCGTTCATTGTTGTCTTGAAGTCCCAGCGTTCGGCGCGAGCGCCTCAACGATCATAACACCCGAGCGGAACGGCTATTCCGGCACTCGAAACAGCGTTAACGCCGCGTATTAGGGCTGTACCGCAGGGGAGGGCTGGTGTACCTCCAGACCTCAACGAGAGTTCGACGGGACGTTCAAGATGGCGCAGAATTCAGGTCTGATGCAAGGCAAGCGCGGGGTGATCCTCGGCGTTGCCAACAACCGCTCGATCGCCTGGGGCATTGCCAAGGCATGCCACGCGGCCGGCGCCGAGCTCGCGTTCACCTATCAGGGCGATGCGCTGAAGAAACGCGTCGAGCCGCTTGCCGCCGAGATCGGCGGTCTCGTGCTCGGCCATTGCGACGTCACGGATGCCGCGACCATCGACGCCGCCTTCGCGGTGCTGAAGGAGAAGTGGGGCAAGATCGACTTCCTGGTGCACGCGATCGCCTATGGCGAGCAGCTCGACGGCCGCTACGTCGACACCACGCAGGAGAATTTCTCGAAGTCGATGCTGATCTCCTGCTACTCTTTCACGGCCGTGGCGCAGCGCGCCGAGAAGCTGATGACGGATGGCGGCTCGCTGATCACGCTCAGCTATTACGGCGCCGAGAAGTGGATGCCGCACTACAACGTCATGGGCGTGGCGAAGGCGGCGCTGGAGGCCAGCGTGCGCTATCTCGCCGCCGATCTCGGCGAGAAGAACATTCGCGTCAACGCCATCTCGGCAGGTCCGATCAAGACGCTCGCCGCGTCCGGCATTGGCGACTTCCGCTATATCCTGAAGTGGAACGAATACAACGCGCCGATGCGGCGCAACGTCTCCACCGAGGACGTCGGCAACAGCGCGCTGTATTTCCTCTCCGACCTCTCGCGCGGCGTCACCGGCGAGGTGCATCATGTCGATTCCGGTTATCACGTGCTCGGCATGAAGCGGCCCGACGCGCCGGACATCTCGCTGGGCGGGAAGGACTAGCCTCGAATTTGGAATGGCCGTGCCCACGATCTACTTCCTGCGCCATGGCGAGACCGAATGGAACGCGCTCGGGCGACTCCAGGGCACCAGGGAGGTCCCGCTGAATGCGCGTGGCCGGGCCCAGGCCGTGCAGGCGGCCAGCATTCTGGCCGATCTGTTCAAGCGTGAGGGAAGGGACAGGGCGGCGCTGCCTTACGTATCGAGCCCGCTCGGCCGCGCGCGCCAAACCATGGAACTCGCGCGCGCGAAGCTTGAATTGCCGGCTTCGGACTATTCGCTCGACGATCGCCTGCGTGAGATCGGCTACGGCGTCTGGGAAGGGCTGACGCTGGCCGAGAGCGAAGCCTCCGATCCGGATGTCTATGCGAGGCGCCTCGCCGACAAATGGACCGTCGCGCCCGCGGGCGGGGAGACCTACGCGGCCGTGCAGCTGCGCATGCTCGACTGGTACGAGTCGCTTCTGGTCGATACGGTGGCCGTCGCCCATGGCGGCACCTGCCGGGCCCTGATGGTGGCCCTGGGCATCGAGACCCCCGTCAGCGCTGCCGAGCTCTTTATCGAGCAGGGCGCGGTCTACGTGTTCTGCGACGGCCGGCTGGAGAAATTTAGTTAGGCTCCTCACCGTCATTCCGGGGCGCCCGAAGGGCGAACCCGGAATCTCGAGATTCCGGGTTCGATGCTGAGCATCGCCCCGGAATGACGGGAACGGGGTTGAATGCCGTGTTCCCGGGCGCTACCACAAGTCAGCACTGACTTCCGAGCCAGCGAGCAGCGATGTCCTTCAACACCTTCGGCCACATGTTCCGCGTCACCACCTTCGGCGAGAGCCACGGGGTGGCGATCGGCTGCGTGGTCGATGGCTGCCCGCCCATGATCCCGCTCACCGAGGCCGACATCCAGCGTGATCTCGATCGCCGGCGGCCGGGCCAGTCGCGCTTCACGACGCAGCGTCAGGAGCCGGATCAGGTGAAAATCCTGTCCGGCGTGATGGCGCATCCGGAGACCGGCGTGCAGGTGACGACGGGCACGCCGATCGGGCTCCTGATCGAGAACACCGACCAGCGCTCCAAGGACTATTCCGAGATCAAGGACAAGTTTCGTCCGGGCCATGCCGACTTCACTTATGAGGCCAAGTACGGCCTGCGCGACTATCGCGGCGGCGGCCGCTCCTCCGCACGCGAGACCGCGATGCGCGTTGCCGCCGGCGCGATCGCGCGTAAAGTCCTGCCCGACGTGAGGGTGCGCGGCGCGCTGGTGCAGATCGGCCCGCACAAGATCGATCGCCGCAAGTGGGACTGGGACGAGATCGCCAGGAATCCGTTCTTCTGCCCCGACAAGGACAAGGCCGCATTCTTCGAGACCTATCTCGACGGCATCCGCAAGAGCGGATCCTCGATCGGCGCGGTGATCGAGGTCGTCGCCGAAGGCGTGCCGGCAGGTCTCGGCGCGCCTATCTATGCCAAGCTCGATTCCGATCTCGCGGCCGCGATGATGAGCATCAACGCGGTGAAGGGCGTCGAGATCGGCGCCGGCTTTGGCGCGGCCGAGCTCACCGGCGAGGAGAACGCGGACGAGATGCGCACCGGCAATGACGGCACGCGCTTCCTGTCCAACCATGCCGGTGGCGTGCTGGGCGGCATCTCCACTGGACAGCCGGTAGTGGTTCGCTTCGCAGTGAAGCCGACCTCGTCGATCCTGCAGCCGCGTCTCACCGTCGATCGCAAGGGCACTGATACCGAAATCTTCACCAAGGGCCGCCACGACCCATGCGTCGGCATTCGCGCCGTTCCGGTCGGCGAGGCCATGATGGCCTGCGTGCTGGCCGATCACTTTCTGCGCGATCGCGGGCAGGTTGGACGTTGATGTCGCGGTACTAACCCACCGCGCAGCTTGACGGGCCCACCACTTCATCCGCAAATGGGCTATGAACAGTTCCGAACTCCAGCGCGTCTGCAACTGGCTGATCGACGGCGCCTGGTCGGTTGAGCCGGCCGAGATGATCACAGAATTCTGCGAACGTCTGGTCGCGGCCGGCCTGCCGGTGTGGCGGTTCGGCATCTTCATCCGCACGCTGCATCCCGAAGTCTTCGGCCGCAACTTCATCTGGCGGCAAGGGCAGAATCTCGAAATCGGCAGCGTCGACTTCGAGATCCTGGAGACTCCCGAATTCGCCCGCAGCCCCCTCCGCATCGTGTTCGAGCAGGCGCTGGAGGTCAGGGGGCGCGCGAACGATCCCGACGGTAAGCGCTTTCCGTTTCTCGACGACATGCGCGCCGAGGGTGCGACCGACTATATTGCGGTGCCGGTGCCGTTTCTCGATGGCTCCATCCATGCGACGAGCTGGATTACGCGGCGTCCCGGCGGCTTCAGCGACGACGACATCGCGTCGATCCGGGCCCTCATCGCGCCGCTCGCGCGCGTCAGCGAGATCGTCACCCTGCGCCGCACCGCGGAGATGCTGCTCGACACTTATGTCGGTAACCGCGCCGGCGCACGCATCCTCGGCGGCCAGATCCGCCGTGGTCATACTGACACCATGCAGGCGGCTATCTGGCTCTCGGACCTGCGCGGCTTCACTGCGCTGTCGGACCGGCTGCCGGCCGAGACCGTGGTCGAGATCCTCAACGGTTATTTCGACTGCCAGGTCAGTGCGATCCTCGCCCATGGCGGCGAGGTCTTGAAGTTCATGGGAGACGGTCTGCTCGCGGTGTTTCCGATCGACGAATATGTCGGCGATGCCGCGCATGTCTGCGCGCAGGTGCTGGAGGCGGCGCGCGAGTCCCGCGCCAGTGTCGAGGCGCTCGCCTTTCCGGTCGGCGACGTCGTCGAACGTTTCCGCTTCGGCGTCGCGCTCCACGTCGGCAACATCCTCTATGGCAATATCGGCGGCGGCAACCGCCTCGACTTCACCTGCATCGGTCCGGCCGTCAATCTCGCCGCGCGGCTGGAGAAGATCGCGAGCCGGCTCGGCCGCACGATCGTGGCCTCGGAAGGCTTTGCCAATGTCTGCCGGCACGATTGGCAGGAGCTCGGTGAATTTCCGATTGCGGGATTTTCGAAGGCGCAGCGTGTGTATGGGATTTCGGATGAAGCGCCGGCGGTGATGGCCTAGCGGAAAGCGCATGTGTGGCGCTAAAGCTTGATCCGGAAAAGTGCGCGGCGCTCATCCCAATTGCATCGCACTTTAGCTGCCACGGACATATGACTGCTTCAGGCCCAGAGTTATGATCCTCAGAGTGATCCACAGCCTCAGCATCGCGAAGCTGAAGATGAACACGAAGTAGATCAGGTTCTTGGTGAACTGTGTCGCCGACGAGGTCTGCCAGAAATTCCAGATCGCGCTGCGCACCGCTTCCTGTCCATAGGCGAGGGCGACGTTGATGACACCGAGCACGATCACGCTGACGCCGAGCCACACTCCGCGCCGCGCAAACTCACCGATGGCGGCGAACAATGCGATCCTGCCGTCGTTGCGCTCGGCGCGGACGATCATGAGAAGCACCAGCGTCGCGATCAACGCGCTCCAGAATCGCCCGAGATGCGTGAACTGGTCGAAAGCAACGCCATCGAGGCCGGCCATCAGGTGAGGCGCAAACGCGACGTGGCCCGCGGCTGCGGTGCCGAGCGCGGCCGCGAGCATCACCACGGCGATCCGCCACAGAACCGAGAAGGACAGCTTCAACTGTTCCCCGAGCGTCAACTCACCGAGGGAGGATTGGCCTCCGGCCGCCTCGATCGATTGATGTGCCGTGGCAAAGAAGGCCAGCAGCACCGAAATGTCCGCGACGACAATTGCCGGCAAGGCGACCGCGCCGCCGCCAAACGCGATCACCCGCATGGCGGCCGCAAGGATCAGCCAGGGCAGGGCATGCAGCAGCCTGAACGGACCGAAAGAGGTCTCGGGGCGGGCCGGCCTGAGGTCGAGCCGTTTGCGCAGTGCGACTGTCATGTCGCCGTGGTGACACAGGAGATTGAAGCTGCGGTAGAGCGGATCGATAAAATTGATCCGAAGTGGAAGACAGCGTCCTATTCCTCCGGCTCGGTCGTGAACAGCAGCGGATAGCCCTTGGCGCGGCCGGCGTCGGTGGCGCGTGTCGCCTTGGTTTCGGCAACATCCTTGGTGAACACCGCGACGACGCAGGCACCCAGCTTGTGGGCGGTGATCATCACCTTGTAGGCCTGATCCTCCGTCATGCGGAACTCGGCCTTCAGCACCATGGTGACGAACTCGCGCGGCGTGTAGTCGTCGTTGATGAGGATGACCTTGTGCAGCCGCGGCCGCTCGACCTTGGTCTTTGTCCTGGTTTTCGGCTTGGTGACGGTGTCGTTCATCGTTTCCTGAAACCCGGCCCTGATGAGCTCCAGCCCTCTCATCATATTGCAGGCGCCCGGGCCTCTCCAAGGCGGTCGGCGCGCCGCCTTCATGCCGTTGCGGATGGCAGGGATGCGCCGATCCGCTGGCCCCTTAGGGAAGAGCGCGAACAAACTGCATTGCGGCGATCAGCGCCCCCAAGGACAGCACCACCGATGCAATCATGTAGACGGCCGAGGCGACGGTCTGACCGCGCTCGATCAGATACCAGGCATCCAGCGAGAACGTCGAGAATGTGGTGTATCCGCCACAAATCCCCACCGTCAAGAATATCCGGGCGGTCTGCGGCAGGTTCCATCTCGTCGCGAACAGCGCGGCGAAGATGCCGATCAGGAATGATCCCGTCACGTTGATGATCAGGGTGCCCCAAGGAAAGTCGGTGCCGAAAGCGCGGCCCGAACCAATTGCAACGAGGTAGCGCACGACCGCGCCGAGCGCTCCGCCGGCGGCTACAGCCAGAATGTATTGGATGTTCAAGGTCTCGTTCCCTGGTTTGTGACCTGCATTATTCGTCCTTTGCCGCCAGCCCGTTGCCGACCGTGAGCAGCCCGACGAGCGAGACCAGCGCGAAGCCGAGCCCTGCGAGGAACGTGCCTTCGGGACCATATGCGTCCCAAAGCGCGCCGGCGATCACGCTCGCGGCCAGCAGGGCAAGCCCAGTGAACAGGTTGAAATAGCCGAATGCGGTGCCGCGCAGGCTCGGTGGCGCAGCGTCGGCGACGAGGGCCGAGAGCAAACCTTGCGTTAATCCCATATGCAGCCCCCACAGCACGACCCCGAGCGCGAGGCCGGCCAGATTCGGCAGCAGCGCCAGCGCGAGGTCGGCGCCGGCGAGGAAGACCAGACCGAGTGCGAGCAGGCCGGTCCGGCCGATCCGGTCCGACAGCACGCCGGCCGGATAGGCCGACAGGGCATAGACGATGTTCATCAGCACCAGCACCGCCGGCACCCACATCGCGTTGAGTCCGATGTTCTGTGCGCGCAGAATCAGGAAGGCCTCGCTGAATCGCGCGAGCGTGAAGACGATTCCGATCGCGACGACCCGCCAGTACACCGCCCCGAGTTGTCGCATTGCGGCGAGATTGAGCGGATTCTTCGCAGGCTCCCGGCTCGGGTCGGCGTCCGGCTCGTTCACAGCGAAGGCGATCAGTCCAAATGACAAGAACGCCGGCAGCACTGCCACCCAGAACACGATCGTAAAATTGTCGGCCGTCCACCACATCAGGCCGATCGCGGCGAGCGGCCCGACGAAGGCCCCGATCGTGTCGAGCGATTGCCGCAGCCCGAAGCTCGCGCCGCGCAGGCCGACCGGGGCGATATCGGCGATCAGCGCATCGCGCGGCGCGCCGCGAATGCCCTTTCCGACACGGTCGATAAAGCGCGCCGCCACCAGCCATTCGACGCTGGGCGCGAGCGGGAACAGCGGCTTGGTGAAGGCGGCCAGCCCGTAGCCGAGCGCGGCGAGCAGCTTGCGGCGGCCGAGCCAGTCCGACAGCGCACCGGAGAAGATCTTTGTGATCGAGGCGGTGGCCTCCGCAATGCCCTCGATGAAACCGACGGTGAGCGTGGAGGCGCCGAGCACGGTGACGAGATAGATCGGCAGCAGCGCATGGATCATCTCGGAGGAGATGTCCATCAGCATCGAGACGAAGCCGAGCACCCAGATCCCTCTGGGCAGCGTCGTGCGCGCAGCATTCGGTGTCGGCATCGTCACGTCTTCGTCTTCTCCTGGCCTTCTCCGGCTGGCCTTCGTTACAAGGCAACAAAAAACCCGCCATCGGCGGGTATGTCCATGCTCCCGCCAAAGGCAGAGGCCTTGAGATTGCCTCTCCTCGAGCAGGAGTCATCAGCCCAGCACGGTCATCGACTGCCGGGCGGTTGTCGGGGGACTCCATCCCCATCTGTGCGACCAACCCTAGCATGGAAATCGTGCCGGACAAGTGGGCGGGGCGTGCACTCCACGCTCGCCGCCGTCATTCCGGGGCTCGCGAAGCGAGAACTCAGGCGCGCCCTTGCGCGCCTGATAATCTCGTCATTACCGGTTCGGCTTCTTCGAGCCGCCCCGGATTGACGAAGCCTGTGATCGCGCGTGTTCCGGTGACGCAAGCGCGGCGACACGGCGGCGGTTTCGCGCTGGCACGCAAATTCTTAACTCGAATGTGAAGCGCAAGCGATCTTCGGCCTTTGCGGCAAGGCAATTGCATGTCACCATCGCGTCATACGACGGGAGACTGCGATGCGTTTGCTGTTCTCGATCGGGGCTGTGCTGGTGGCCGGCATGCTTGCCGGAGGGGACGTCGCGGGCATCGCGGCACCGGGACCCAAATTTGAATTGCCTGAGAGTCGACCTCGATCGCAGCGGCTGGCGGCCGACAAGGACGCGCAGACGGTCGACGTCGAACTGATCCTCGCGGTCGATGTGTCCTACTCCATGGACATGGACGAGCTCGCGGTCCAGCGCGAGGGCTATGCTCAGGCAATCCAGTCGAAGGAGTTCCTGCAGGCGCTGAAGCTGGGTCCGAACGGCCGGATCGCAGTGACCTATTTCGAGTGGGCCGCCTCCAGTGACCAGAAGATCATCATCCCCTGGCGGCTGGTCGACGGACCGGAGACGGCGGACGCGGTCGCCGCCGAGATCATGAAGACGCCGATCCGGCGCGCCTCGCGCACCTCGATCTCCGGTGCAATCGCGTTCGCGATGCCGTTGTTCGACGAGGATCCCTATCGGGGCTTGCGCCGCGTCATCGACATTTCCGGCGACGGTCCCAACAACAATGGCGGTCCGGTCACGATCGCGCGCGATGCCGCCCTGGAGAAGGGCATCGTCATCAACGGTCTGCCGATCATGGTCAAGGAGCCGTCCTACTCGACCATGGATATCGACAATCTCGATTTATACTATGAGGACTGCGTCATCGGAGGTCCCGGCTCCTTCGTCATCACGATCAAGGATCGCGACAAGTTCAAGGAAGCGATCCGCACCAAGCTGCTGATGGAAGTCGCCGGCCGCACGCCGGAGCGCCCCGTGATGCGCGTTGCGGACAAGGAGCCGCGCGTCAATTGCCTGATTGGCGAGAAGATCTGGTCCGACCGCTGGGGACGTTAACGTCCCGGCTGAGACCTTTTGCCCATCCCAACCGGCAGTTGAATTTAACTGCTCGTTAACCG
Source organism: Bradyrhizobium sp. USDA 327 (assembly GCF_041262065.1). NCBI lineage: Bacteria > Pseudomonadati > Pseudomonadota > Alphaproteobacteria > Hyphomicrobiales > Nitrobacteraceae > Bradyrhizobium > Bradyrhizobium sp. USDA 327. The sequence goes on from NZ_JBGCCW010000001.1 coordinate 1,142,835, forward strand.
GTGCATGGCCCTAATCAGACTGTTTCCTTCCGTTTCCAGCCAGCATCTCGACATTGCTGGAGCGAACGAAAGCGGGTTTTTCCAACCTGCCTTTGAGCAAGCCATGGCCATCGTCACGTCGAGCACCAACCAGATTTCGCCCGCCAACGAGCGGATGTATCGCCAGAGTGCTCTGGTCGGTGAATGGAAGGGCAATTGGGTCGGCAACAACCAGCCCGTCGGCTTCAAGGTCGTGAACATTCGCGGTGCCCGGGCGCAGGTCGAGTACACCCATAACGGTCGCACCGAGCGCGGCTTTGGCGAGGTCAATGGCACGCTTATCACCTTTGGCGGGGTCACGGTCGGCACCAAGGACGGCAAGAGTATGGTGCTGCTGTTCTCGGTCGGCGGCGTTGGCAAGCAGACCGCGAATTTGGAGAAGCAGGAGCCGCCGGCTTCCGACAGCCGTCTCATGGGAAGCTGGGGTGGCTATTCCAGCGACAACGGCAAGAGCGCGAGCTTCAAGGTGCTCTCGGTCAATGGCAAGGAAGCCCAGGTCAGCGTCACCACCGACGGCGTCACCCGCCAGGGCACTGGCATCGTCTATAAGAACGTCATCATGTTCGGACAGACGCAGATCGCGACCGACGACGGCAAGAACGGCAAGGTCATCTACCAGGTCGGCACGAAATCCTTCGTGGTGCCGGTGACGAAGTATCCGCCGGCGGATTCGTCGTCCTCCGTCGACAAGACGGCATAGCCGTTCACAGCGGCGGCGTCCCGCCGGATCGTATCAGCGCCTTCAATTGGTGGTCGACCTGCCGCAGGATCGCGCAGGCCTGTGCCAGGCCGCCATCCCCGATCAGCCGCCAGATTTCGTCGGACTGTTCCACCAGATGGGGAATCGTCAGGGGCAAGCGGGCCGTCTCCAGGAGTGCGCCCTTTTCGTTGATGAGATATCGACGGTTCAGTGCAAACAGCACCTGCGCGATGCACGCGAGCGCTCTGTAGACGCAGCCCGCGACGTGGGTCTGCTCGTTGCGAACTGTCGCAAGTTCCGCATTGTCGATGCTGAACAGGATCTCCCATTGAAAGCGCCGCAACAAGGCGCGGCCCAGGTCCTCCGGATAGGGGAGCGCGATTGTCTTGAGCCGCGCGATCAGGCCGTTCGGATCGTGCAGAGGCTGACAATATGCGATCTCGCCCATCCAGATTGCCGAGCAGAAGCCATGTGGATGGCCGGGCTGGTAGGCCATGAGGACTGTACCGTTTCGGCAGTCCATCATGACTCGCTCGACATCGTCGACGTGACGGTAGAGCAGATCGACCTTTTGTCGCTCGACCGACAGCCATGCGCCGCCGACGATCCATGGCCCCCATTCGCCATATCTCGTTACGGTCGCAGCGCCGGGATCGTCGGCGATTTCCTTCACGACGGTCAGGAGCCGATCCGTATCGAGCGGGCCCGCGCTCGAACAATACAGCCCGATGTCGTAGTCGGACGAGGGATGCGCGCTGCCCCGCGCGCGTGAGCCGCCGAGCACGACGGCCTGAACGCCCGATACCTCGGCAAGAACGGATGTCAGGTGGGTGAGCAAGGGATCGTGCGGCATCAGGTGCAGTTCCCCGGGAGGCCTGCAGCCGTGACACCGGCGCCGTCACTCCGCTGGCATTGATGATGTTCGAGGAGTATAATTTGCTAAATTGTTGACGGTAATCTGAATGTCCAAGTCTGCACTTTCATGTGCTCTTGCAGCTCTCGCGGTGTTCTTCCTCGGCGGAGAGCCGGTCCATGCGCAAGTTGCGCCGCTGAGATATTGGATTCCCGGCGGACCTTTCGGCCTCAGCGGTGGTGCCGGCCAGAGCTCCGACACCTACGGCAACTTCACGAGCTTCAATGCCGGCGATGCCGATTGGCGCACCAGCTCTGCGAACGGTTTCTTCGTCGGCAGCCAACGCGGCAATCTTGGTTTGAGCGGCTTCAGTCGGGCGGGCGCGATCGGCAATTTCAGCGCGCTCTCTTATGACAGCACGCAGTTCGGCTATACCATGAAGACTGCGGGTGGCATGCCCGTCACGTTCTTTGCCGGTTTCGACACGCTGAAATTCGGCAACGGCATTGGCAGCTCGCTGGTGCCGCTCACCTCCAGCGCTGTGCCCGGCTATGGCGGGTTTGCGGGTGTCGAATTCAAGCCGACTTCCAACCTCAGCCTGTCGTTTGGGGCCGGGTTCATCCAGCAGCAATCGGGACTCATGGACAGTGACATCAACTCGTCGATGCTGCCTGGCGAGTCTCCTGCGCTGGGCGGCCTTCGGCGTTAAAGCGGAATGGCTTTAGGTCGAATCGATTGCCGCGGCTCCTTCACCTCTCCCGCGAGCGGGAGAGGTCGGCGCGAAGCGCCGGGTGAGGGCTTTCTCCTCTTGGGGATTGTCCCATTGCGGAATTACCCTCTCTCCGAGCCTCTCCCGCGAGCGAGCGGGAGAGGGAGTGCACCTCCGTCGTTGCAGCGATCAAGCCTCACCTCATCACGCTCTATCTAGAACATGATGAAGCGGCTTTCCGACTAGATCATGCTTAAACAAAGATCTGAAGCGCGATGACGATTCATCTAGATCTCACCCGCGCTCTAGGATTGCATCACCAGCTCCGGCGGGCGCCGCAGCGATCTCGGCAGGTCTGGACCGGTTCCGAAACGCATCACGATATCGGGACGCCGTTCGCCGAGGCCGAGTGAGGCCCCGAATTGCTGCCTCAGCGCCGCCACCTCGACCGGCTGGTTGATGAAGGAATATTTGAGTCCCAGCGCGGTCGCCTGCAACCCGAAGCGCTGGCAGGCGCGGCCGACTGCGATCCAGTGCGACTTGTCGCTGCGATCGGAAGCGAGCACGACGACGCCCGCAGAGCTGTCGAGTTCTTCGCGGTATTTCTTGTTCTCCCCGCTCTCGGTGAAGAAGAGCTTGAGAAGCGGCCGCGCCACCCACGAGGGCAGCGAGGGGTTTCCGGACGCGGGCGAGAACAGCCCGTCCATGGTCGCGAGTGCCTCCGCCTCGTTGAATCGAATCCAGCTGACGAGCTCGCGCATGAAGGCCTTGTCGCGCATTTGCGCCGAGTTGCCTTCGAGTACGTAGTCGGTGACCCCGGCGATCGCGGCGCGTTCGGTCATCAGGATCGCAGCGACGTTCGGTTCGCGACAGGCATCCTCGAGCCGACGCAATGTCTCCGGTGCGGCCGGCCTGCCGTCGAACGCTGCGCGGGTGCATTGCCTGATCGGAATCGCGGCCGCCAATGCCGATGTGTCCTGTGGGGCCTCGTCGAGCGTGATCACGATGCGGTCGCCGTCGACGGCCGCATCGGCGTGCCAGCCCAGCGTGGACGCGGCGAGGATGAGGTTTTCGGCGGCACAGCCGAGACTGACGAAGAGATGATGATCGTCCGGATCGACGGCCGGACAGCGGCGCTTGAAGTCAGGCGCAATCGCGATGACGTTGCCGCGGACCGAGAAAATCCACGGCTGGGTGTTGTGGCTGTTGGCCGCGAGGGTGGCAAAGCGCACGAGTTCGCGATCCCGCGGCACGGCTTGCAGCGGAGCCCGTGACGACTTTACCGTCTCGTCATAGGTGTTCGCCGCCGCTGCGGCGGAGGGACCGGTGATGGCCGTTGCGGACAGCCCCAGCGAAGTCGCGATGAATTGTCGTCGGTCAAGCACGAACGTCTGCTCCGCATCTCATGGCGCGGATCGCTTTTAGCGGCAGCGGAGGGCACAGCGATTGACTGGTATCAAGGTTGTCGGCTCGAAGGGAAGTTCGCAGCCTATCGCGCAAACCGCGCCACCAGCTCGACATGCGGCGTGTGGCGGAATTGATCGACCGGCACCACCGCCTCCAGCCGATAGCCTCCGTCGATCAGCAGCCGCGCGTCGCGGGCGAAGGTCGCGGCGTTGCAGGACACCGCGATCACGACGGGCACCTTGCTCGCCGCGAGCTTCAGCGCCTGCGCCTGCGCGCCCTGGCGCGGCGGGTCGAACACTACCGCGTCGAAGTCGCGCAGCTCCGGCGGCACCAGGGGGCGGCGGAACAGATCGCGCGGCTCGGCCTTGATCGGCTTCAGGCCCGGTGTGCGCGCGGCCTTCGCGAGGGCCGCGACGGCGCCGGCGTCGCTGTCATAGGCCGTGACGCGAGCCTTCTCGGCCAGCCGCAGGGCGAACGGGCCGACGCCGCAGAAGAGATCGGCGACGTCCTTGGCCTTGCCGATGCGCTCGGCGACCAGTGCGGCGAGCGCCTCTTCGCCCGCCAACGTCGCCTGCAGGAACGAGCCCGGCGGCAGCGTTACCTCCGCGCGGCCCATCTTCACCGTCGGCGGAAGGCGCTGCAGCACCAATTCGCCGTGCCGCGTCAGCCGCGCCAAGCGATGCTGCTCGGCGACACGCGACAGCGCCGTGACCAGCGGGGTCGGCAGCAGGCCGGAGCCGCGCACGTCGACATCGAGGCCGTTGGCGGTGGCCGTGACCTGGATGTCGAGCGGCTTCGTCACCGGCATCCTGGAAGTCAGCGGCTCGGCCAGCGCCCAAGCCGCGTCGAGCGCGCCGTCGAGTCCGGGATCGAGGATGGGGCAGCGATGGATCGGGATGACGTCGTGCGAGCTCGTGGCGGAGAACCCGACCTTGAGGATGTCATGCGTGCCGAACCGGCCGTGCAGCGTGATGCGCCTGCGCCCGGCACCATGGGCGTCGACCAGCGGCGCCACCTCGCAATCAATGCCGGCCTGCGCCAGCGATTCCACCACGATGTTGCGTTTCCAGGCGCGATACGGCTCAGTCGCCCAATGCTGAATGGCGCAGCCGCCACAGACGCCGAAATGCGGACAGAACGGTTCGATCCGTTCGGAGCTTGCCACGTCCACCGCGAGCAGCTTGCGGCGGTCGGGATGGTGGCCCACGACATGATCGACCTCGACGGTCTCGCCGCCAAGCGTGTAGGGCACATAGATCGCCTCGCCTGTCGCGAGCGAGACACCGTCGCCGCGATGGCCGACATGGTCGATGGTCAGGCGCTCAACCACGGCGCGCGCCCAGAAAGAATTCGACATTGCCGTCGCCGCCGGTGATCGGCGAGGGGAATATCTCAATGTCGGTGCAGCCGAGCGAAGCGGCAAAGGCCGCGATGTCGTCGCAGATCTCCTGGTGCACGGCGGCGTCGCGGATGATCCCCTTCTTGTTGTGCTTCCGGTCCGCCTCGAATTGCGGCTTGATCAGCGCCAGCAGGTTCATCGGTGCGGCCGCCAGCGACAGCGCCACCGGCAGCACCGCCTTCAGCGAGATGAAGCTGACGTCGATCACGACGACGTCAGGCCGCGCCGGCAGGCGCTTGCCCTCATAGCTGCGGATATCGGTCTCTTCCATCGACACGATCCTGGGATGATCGCGCAGCGAGGGATGCAACTGGCTGGTGCCGACATCGATGGCGAACACCAGGCTCGCGCCGTTCGCCAGCAGCACCTCGGTGAAACCGCCGGTGGAGGCGCCGACGTCGAGGCAGACATGCTCCTCGATTTCAATCGGGTAGCGCTCCAGCGCCCCGGCGAGCTTGACGCCGCCGCGGGAGACGTAGGGATGTGCAGGCTCGGCCTGGATCACTGCGTCCTCGGCGATCGCCTCCGATGGTTTTGAAACCTGCTTGTCGTCGGCCATGACGAGCCCGGCTTCGATCGCCGCGCGCGCCCGGGCCCGGCTCTCGAACAGGCCGCGCTCGACCAGCAGGACATCCGCACGCTTGCGGGGAGGGGGCATCAAATCTCCGAAAGACGACTGAAGAGCTTATGTAGCGATCAATCGCGCGGCCGCCATCCGGACGCAAGCCTCGAACGCGGCGAGGTCGTGCCAGACGTCGATCGGCATCGTGGCCGGTGTTACCAGCGGGCAGCCGCGCAGCTCCAGCGCATGGATCATCATGAGGTTGTCGACGAGGCCAAAGTCCTCGACCATCAGCCCCTGCGCATCGACCAGCCGGCCGTCCTCCGTGGTGACGTCCATGAAACGGCCGACACGGTCGGCATAGGCTGCGCCGTCATTGGAATAGGCGAGACAGAATTTGCCGCGGCCGGCCATGTAGCCGAGCTCGTAGACGGTACCGGGATCGGCGCCGGCGCCGCGGAACGGGGTGAGATTGGCAATGATGGCAACCGCCTCGTCCATCATCGCCTCGTTGCCGCAAAAGATCTGCCGCGAGGCGTCGGGCGCGGCGAGGTCGATGGCGTTGTCGAGCGGATAGAGGCCGGTCAATCCGTGAGCCGCGCAGATATCAACCTTGCGCCGGCCGATCTCGACCGCGTCCGGCAGGAAAACGTCGGGGCCTGCCAGGTAGATCTTCATGGGAGCCAAAGCCGAGCAAGTTTGGATCGAGGTGCGAGCTGTGCGGCGTGCTCTGCTCCCTCCCCCGCGCGCGGGGGAGAGTTGGGGAGAGGGTGTCTCCTCAATCGAGAACCCACGAGAGGAAAGAGCCCTCACCCGACGCTTCGCGTCGACCTCTCCCGCAAGCGCAAGCGGGAGAGGTGAAGAAAGCGGCCGTCAGGCCAACTTCACCGTCTCGGTCTTCACATCCTTGCCCAGCGCCTCGAACACCTTGGCGACGATGCCCTTGGCGTCGAGACCGGCGCGGGCGTACATCGCGGCGGGCGTGTCGTGGTCCTGGAACACGTCGGGCAGAACCATCGTGCGGAACTTGAGCATGCCGGTGTCGAGCGCGCCCTGATCCGTCAGGTACTGCGCGACATGCGAGCCGAAGCCACCGATCGAGCCTTCCTCGATCGTGATCAGGATTTCATGGTCGCGCGCAAGCTTGAGCACCAGCTCGGTATCCAGCGGCTTCATGAAGCGCGCATCGGCGATCGTGGTCGACAGGCCGTGGGCGGCAAGCTCGTCGGCGGCCTTCTCGCATTCGGCGAGGCGCGTGCCGAAGGAGAGCAGGGCGATCTTGCTGCCCTGACGGATCATGCGGCCCTTGCCGATCTCGAGCGGAACGCCGACGTCGGGCATCTCGACGCCGCGGCCTTCGCCGCGCGGATAGCGCAGCGAGCTCGGACGGTCGTCGATCGCGACCTGGGTCGCCACCATGTGCACGAGTTCGGCCTCATCCGCCGCCGCCATGATCACCATGTTGGGCAGGCAGCCGAGATAGGCGTTGTCGAACGAGCCGGCATGGGTCGCGCCATCGGCGCCGACGAGGCCGGCGCGGTCGATGGCGAAGCGGACGGGCAGGCTCTGGATCGCGACGTCGTGCACGATCTGGTCGTAGCCGCGTTGCAGGAAGGTCGAGTAGATCGCGCAGAACGGCTTGTAGCCTTCGGTCGCAAGACCGGCGGCAAAGGTCACCGCGTGCTGCTCGGCAATGCCGACGTCGAAGGTGCGGTCGGGGAAGGCCTTGTTGAAGATGTCGACGCCGGTGCCCGACGGCATCGCCGCGGTGATGGCGACGATCTTGTCGTCCTTCTGCGCTTCTTTGACGAGGCTCTGGCCGAACACGTTCTGGTAGGCCGGCGCATTCGGCTTGGCCTTGGCCTGGGTGCCGGTCGCGACGTCGAACTTCACGACGGCGTGGTACTTGTCGGCGGAAGCTTCCGCCGGGCCGTAGCCCTTGCCCTTCTGCGTCACGACGTGGACCAGGATGGGGCCTTCTTCCATGTCGCGGACGTTCTTGAGCACCGGCAGAAGATGGTCGAGGTTGTGGCCGTCGATCGGGCCGACATAATAGAAGCCGAGCTCCTCGAACAGCGTGCCGCCGTCCATCATGAAGCCGCGGGAGTATTCCTCGACGCGATTGGCGCGGTTGGCGAGGATCTTGGGCAACCGCTTGTTGATCTGCTTGGCCGCATCGCGCAGCGTGCGATAGGTCTTGCCGGAGTACAGCCGCGACAGATAGGCGCTCATGGCGCCGACCGGCGGGGCGATCGACATGTCGTTGTCGTTCAGGATGACGATCAGGCGCGAGTTCATCGCACCCGCATTGTTCATGGCTTCATAGGCCATGCCGGCCGACATCGCGCCGTCACCGATGACGGCGATAACGTTGTTCGTGCCGCCGGAGAGGTCGCGCGCCACGGCCATGCCGAGGCCGGCGGAGATCGAGGTCGAGGAATGCGCCGCGCCGAACGGATCGTAGTCGCTTTCGCTGCGCTTGGTGAAGCCGGACAGGCCGCCGCCGGTGCGCAAGGTGCGGATGCGGTCGCGCCGGCCGGTGAGGATCTTGTGCGGATAGGCCTGGTGGCCGACGTCCCAGATCAGCCGGTCGCGCGGCGTGTCGAACACGTAATGGATCGCGGTGGTGAGCTCGACCACGCCGAGGCCCGCGCCGAAATGACCGCCGGTCACCGAGACGGCATCGATGGTCTCCTGCCGCAGCTCGTCGGCGACCTGGCGAACCTGCTCGACCTTGAGCTTGCGCAGGTCTTCCGGCGTCCGGATGGTGTCGAGAAGCGGCGTCTTACTGTATGCGTTCACGGCGATTTCCAATTTGTCAGCGCCGGAAGGTCATTCCGGTGCGCGATGGGTTTGCACAATATCGGCGCAGCGCGAGTCCTCAAACCGTCGGAGCCACCTGCATGGGGCAAGGCCCCGTCTTCAAGCTTAGGTAAGCTTAGGTGCGCTCCGGTTCAGTCTCTGTGATCCCTGTCACTCAGATCGGCTTCGTCCGTCCCAAGCCAATTTCATTAGCAGTTTGAAGCGCTTGTCGTCGGCAATCGTTGCCCACGCAAGGCTCGCAAAAAGCCACACTCCGCGCAGCTTTACACCAAAGCTTGGGCCAAAGCCAACCCGCCGGATCGATGAGTGGTATGCAGGTGCAAGTTGCGGGCCGGATTGGTTAACCCTGGCCCGGGATGAAGGGTTCCGGCCTTGCTGGGTTCCACGGCAGGCTTTTTTCGCCTGAATGGAACCTTTTCGCCCTCAACGGCCGAATCTCGAAGGGGTTTGGCATTGGCTCGCCCGCACGAAACCGCGGTGTTCGGTGCAACAGCCCGCGCGATCACGAAAGCGACACAGGAACCATGCCCCGTGAAGACGTTTTGCGGGCCGCCGGTCGTCAGGCGACCGAGCGGGGAAAGTCCGGCTTACTTACTGAACGTCGAGCGGCGCGGTGCCGGTGGCCTGGCCGCTGGCATCGGTGGTGATCTTGTCGACGCGCGCCTCGGCCTGACGCAGCAACTCCTCGCAGCGCCGCTTCAGGGCCTCGCCGCGTTCATAGATCGTCACGGATTCTTCGAGCGGGACCTTGCCGTCTTCGAGCCGCTTCACGATCGTTTCGAGTTCCTCGATCGCGCGCTCGAAGGTGAGCCTGGAGACGTCGACTTGAGTATTTTCGGCCATATCCGTTTCCGATTGCCCGATTCGCTTGCTTCACAGTGAAGGCGGGTTTTGCGGGCTTAATGTGGCGGGCGTCGTCAGGCGCCCATCAAGGCGCCGACATGCGCCGTAACAGATTCTTTCAGTCCTTGCAGGTCATAGCCGCCCTCGAGCACCGAAACAACGCGGCCGCCTGCGGTCTTGTCGGCGAGATCCATCAGCTTGCGTGTCACCCAGGCATAGTCCTCGGCGCGCAGGTTCAGCGAGGCCAGCGGATCGCGGTAATGTGCGTCGAAGCCGGCGGAGATGATCAGAAGCTCGGGGCTGAATGTCGTCAGCTGCGGCAGGATCAAGTTCTCGAACGCGGAGCGGAATTCCGGCCCACCGTCTTCGGAAGCAAGAGGCGCATTGACGATGGTATCGTGATCGCCGCGCTCGCTCTTGGCGCCGGTGCCTGGAAACAGCGGCATCTGGTGCGTCGAGCAGTACATCACGGTCGGGTCCGACCAGAAGATGTCCTGCGTGCCGTTGCCGTGATGCACGTCGAAATCGACAATGGCCGCGCGCTTGATGCCGTATTTGCGCTGCGCGTGGCGCGCCGCGATGGCGACGTTATCGAAGAAGCAGAAGCCCATCGGCTTGCCGATTTCGGCGTGATGACCGGGTGGGCGGATCGCGACGAAGGCGTTGCGGTGCTCGCCCGCCATCACCGCCTCGGTCGCCGCGACTGCGCCGCCGACGCCGCGCATCACGGCTTCCCACGTGCCAGGCGACATCGAGGTGTCGCCGTCGATATAGATCTGCCCGCTGGACGGGGCGATGTGGCGCAGCTCGGTGACGTAATGCTCGTTGTGGCACAACGTGACGAGATCGAGATCGCCCTCCGGCGCCTCCTCGCGCACCAGGAACTGGAAACGCTCATGCGACAGCGCTTCTTCCACCGCGCGCAGACGATCCGGCCTCTCAGGGTGTCCCTGCGGCGTGACATGGTCGAGGCAGGCCTTGTGGGAAAGGAGAAGCGTGCTCATCAGGTCGGCCTCATGGGATGCGGACTTTTGACGTCGTTGGCGCATCCGGCGCCAAAACGCAATGCAAAACCCAATCTAAGCGCTTGGCCCGGAATGGCAAAGTGCCGGCTGTTTGATCCGGATCAATTCACGCGCAGGATGCGGGTGGGCGGCAGCGGACCGACCGGCCCGTGTGCCCGGAAGAACGCGAACAGCGCGTCCGCGTCGTAGCCGCCATATTGCGGCGCCGTGCCCTGTTTTGCGGCGCTAAAGCCGTCTCCGCCGACGGCGAGGTAGTCGTTGAGCGTGACGCGGTAGCCGTTTCCAGGTTCGATCAGCCTGCCGTTGAGCGTCATCTTCGCGGGGATGACGCGCTCGCCGAATGGCTTTGATGCATCCCAGGTATAGCTGAACCCGTTCGAGACCTGGAGAATCCGCGGCCGCTTCGGATCGAGCCATTGCTGCTCGAGCATGTCCTTGAGCTGGCTGCCCGTCAGCGTCATGGTGACGAGCCGGTTGCGGAACGGCTGGCTGGCGAAGACATCGCCGAACGTTATCGCGCCATTTTCCCTCGGAACGATGTCGGTGCGGATGCCGCCGGGATTGGTGATCGCGATGACAGCGCTGCCATCCTTCGCGTCGCGGGTTGCGAGCAATTGCGCGTCGGCAATGACATTGCCCAGCGCGCTTTCGCCGGCCTCGTTCGGCACGCGCGACAGCGTCTGCGTCACCGAGCCGGCAGGCCGGTTGGCGATCGGCGCAGATAGCTTGTCGTAGGCGTCGATCAATGCGATCTGGTCGGGATCCTTGGCCAGCGAAGCGTTGGCGACGATCACATTCTCGGCTTTGGCACTGACGATGTCGCGCGTTGCGGGATCGAGCTTGAGGTCGATCGCGGTGACCAGCGTGCCGTATTTGTCGCCGCTGGTGACGAGGCGTCCGTCGATATCGCAGACATAGGCGCGGTGGGTGTGGCCGCTGACCACGACGTCGACGGCACGATCGAATTTGTTGACGATGTCGACGATCGGCCCCGCAATGCCCGGACATTCATTGTAGTGGCCGGCGGGCTCGCCGCCCTGGTGGATCAACACCACGATCGCTTCGACGCCACGCGCCTTCAGTTGTGGCACGAGCGCGTTCACCGTCTCGGCCTCGTCGCGGAATTCGAGCCCGGCAATACCCGATGGCGAGACGATGCCGGCGGTCTCCCTCAAGGTCAGTCCGATGAAGGCGACGGGAACGCCGTCGAATTCCCTGATCTCGTAGGGCGGCAGCACACTCTTGCCGGTCGCGGTCTCGATGGTGGAGGCCGCGAGATAGCGGAATTTGGCGCCCGTGAAGGGATGCGGTCCCTGGCAGCCGTCGACGGGATGGCAGCCGCCGTTCTGCATTCGCAAGAGCTCGGTTTTGCCCTCGTCGAATTCGTGATTGCCGACCGAGCTGATCGCAAGGCCCATCATCGAGAGCGACTCGATCGAGGGCTCGTCGTGGAACATCGCCGACAGGAACGGGCTCGCGCCGATCAGATCGCCGGCGGCGACGAAGATGGTGTTCCTGCGCCCCTCCCGCAGCTGCTTCACCAGCGTCGCCATGTACTCGGCGCCGCCGGCCGCCACCGTCACCTTCCTGGTCTTGTCCTCGGGGTCGTTGATGCGGATGCCGCCCGGCGGCGGCCGCAGATTGCCGTGGAAATCGTTGATGGCGAGCACGCGCAGCTCGACTGGAGCGGCGGGCTGGGCCGAGGCAGGGACGGCGGCGAGGATGGTCAGGATCAGAAAGACGTATCGCATGGGACAAGACTAGACGCAGCGCGCGAAGATTTCACGATGCTTTGTCGTGAACACGCGTGTCGACACGTATGAAATCCTTGATGTCGGCGGTGAAGACGCCGGAGCCGCCGGCGATCATGCAGCGGATATTGCGCGCCGCGACGCTCGCGGGTCTTGCGAAGCATCAGCCTACATCATCTCGCAGGCGTGCAAACGCGCCGCTCAACCTTTTCGACGCCGACGTCTCATAATTCTGATGCATGGTACCCGCTGCCGTCATGCGTCGCAACAATTAGCTACAATGTTTCATTTGAATAACCTTTGGTTGTAGTGCATGATCTCGTGCCGTGCCATGGCCGACCGCCCGATTGATGATTGCCGCAACCCGGATTGACGAATCCTCGCTGCACTACCGCGGCTGGCGTGTCGTGCTGGCCTGCTTCCTGATGGCCTTCTTCATGTTCGGCTTCGGTCTCTACGGCCAGGGCGTCTATCTTGCCGAGCTTCAGCGCGCCCACGGCTGGCCGGGCACGCTGGTCTCCGCGGCAAGTACTTTCTCGTTTCTCCTGAGCTCCGTCCTCGTCATCTTCACCGACGATCTGCTCGAGCGCATCGGGCTGCGCTCGCTGATCCTGAGCGGGTTGACGGCGCTCGGCGCTTCGACCGTGCTGCTGGCGTTGATGCAGACGCCTTGGCAGCTCTATCTCGCCTATGCGCTGATGTCGGTCGGCTGGACCGGCATGGGGACCGTGGTGATCGCGACCGTGCTGAATTCCTGGTTCGAGCGGCGCCGCGGGCTCGCGCTCAGCCTTGCCTTCAACGGCGCGACTTGCGGCGGAATCATCCTCGTCCCGCTGCTGCTGTCGCTGACCGGCAGCATCGGCTTCCGTTCCGCCATGCTGGCAGCCACGCTCGCGATGATGGTGCTGCTGCTGCCGGTGGTCGTGACCTTCATCGGCTGGCCGGCCGGGATGTCACGGGCATCGGACGGACGCCGGACCGCGGGCGGCGCGGCCGCGCCAGGCCATTCCCGCAAGGCACTGCTCGCCAACGCGGCGTTCTGGACCATGGTATTGCCGATCGCGATGGCGCTGCTGGCGCAGATGGGCTTCATCATCCACCAGGTGACGTTTCTCGAGCCGCTGATCGGCCGCTCCGCGGCAGGGCTCGCGGTCACCATCATGGCGGCGATGGCGGTGGTCGGGCGCCTGTCGCTTGGCCTGTTCGTCGACCGGCTCGATCCGCGTCTCGCCTGCGCTGCGTCGATGACGAGCCAGGCGGCGGCGTTGTTCGTGCTTCTCCAAAGCACGAGTCCGACCGTATTGCTGGCCTGCTGCGCCGTCTACGGCTTCTCGATCGGCAACATGATCACGTTCCCGCCCTTGATCATCCAGCGCGAGATCGGCTCTACCGCCTTCGCTGCCGCGATGGGGTTGGGCACATCGATCAGCGGTATCGTCAGCGCCTTTGGCCCGGGCATCGTCGGTGTCGTGCGGAGCTTGACGGGCAACTACACCACGGCGTTCGCGCTGTGCGTCGTGCTCGACCTCATCGCGACGGGAATCGTGCTGTGGCGGCCGGGGAAGAGCGTAGCCCGAATCTCCGCAAGCTAAGGGCAAGCGAAGGGGAAGGCCCGCGCAAGATTCGATGTCGTGGCGGGCAGATCCGACTTACCCCAGCAGCACCACATCCGCCGCCGCGACCGACTCGGCGCTTTCCGTGACCGTGCGCTCGAGCGCGGGTGCCTGCACCGTGATGTTCTCGGCAAAGAAGCGCGCCAGCGTGACGTAGCGCGCAGCGTCCGCGTTTCCGTCGGCCTTGGCCGCGAGCGCCTCGGAGGCGAGCAGGCAGCCGCCGAGCGTGGCGCCGAACTGCTGCAAATAGGGTGTCGCGCCGGCGAGCGCCTCGTTCGGTGCGGAGGCAACGCGCTCCAGGAGCCATTTGCTGGTGCGCGTGAGCGCCTCAATTGCCTCGCGCAGCTTTGCACCCGTGGTGCCGAAGCCGGGATCGTTGGAGGCCTCGACCTGGCTGACGGTCGCTGCGAGCTCGTCGAGCAGCGCCCACACCGACGCGCCGCCATTGGCTGCGAGCTTGCGCGTGACGAGATCGATCGCCTGGATGCCGTTGGTGCCCTCGTAGATCGCGGTGATGCGGGCATCGCGGTAGTGCTGTGCCGCGCCGGTCTCCTCGATGAAGCCCATGCCGCCATGCACCTGCACGCCGAGATAGGCGACCTCGTTGCCGATATCGGTGGAATAGGCCTTGGCCATCGGCGTGAGCAGCGCCGCGCGTGCGGCCGCTTCAGTGCGCACCTTCGGGTCCTTGGCGCGCGTCGAGACGTCGATCGCGACGGCGGTCGCATAGCAGATGGTGCGCGCGGCCGCAGTCTGTGCCCGCATCCGCATCAGCATGCGCTTGACATCGGGATGCACGAAGATCGCATCGGAGCCGTCGCCCTTCTTGCCGACCGCGCGGCCCTGCTTGCGCTCCTGCGCATACGACAAGGCCTGCTGGTAGGCGCGATCGGCAACGCCGACGCCCTCCAGGCCGACGCCGAGGCGGGCCTGGTTCATCATCGTGAACATGCAGCGCATGCCCTGGTTCTCTTCGCCGATGAGAAAGCCGATCGCGCCGCCATGATCGCCCATGGTCATGGTGCAGGTCGGGGAGGCGTGCATGCCGAGCTTGTGCTCGACGCCGGAGGCGTAGATGTCGTTGCGCTGACCCAGCGAGCCGTCCGCATTCACCATGAACTTGGGGACGAGAAAGAGCGAGATGCCCTTGGTGCCGGCGGGCGCATCCGGCAGACGCGCCAGCACGAAATGCACGATGTTGTCGGTCATGTCGTGCTCGCCATAGGTGATGAAGATCTTGGTCCCCTTGATGCGATAGGTGCCGTCTGCCTGCCGATCGGCCCGGGTGCGCAACGCGCCGACGTCGGAGCCGGCCTGCGGCTCGGTCAGCTGCATCGTGCCGGTCCATTCGCCGGAGACGAGTTTTCCGAGATAGACTCTCTTCAGCTCGTCGCTGCCATGCGTGTCCAGCGCCTCGATCGCCGAGGCGGTCAGCAGTGGGCAGAGGCCGAAGGCGACGTTGGCGGCGCTCCAGATCTCGGTGCAGGCGGCGTTGATCGCGATCGGCAGGCCCTGGCCGCCGAACTCCTCCGGGCCGGACACCGCGTTCCAGCCGCCTTCGGTCCAGCGCTTGTAGGCATCCGGCCAACCGGGTGCGGTCGTGACCTTGCCGTCGCTGAGCTTGATGCCGTGCTCGTCGCCGATCTTGTTGAGCGGCGCCAGCACGTCCGAAGCGAACTTGCCGGCTTCCTCCAGCACGGCGGCCGCGAGATCGGTGTCGAAATCGCCATAATGGCCGGCCTCCATGGCGGCCTTGAGGCCCGCGCCATGGTTGAGCGACAGCAGCATGTCAGAAATCGGCGCGCGGTAGGTCATGGCTCACTCCCGGGGGACAAGTATTGACGCCGTATTCTCACGAAACGGAGGCGGTCTCAATGGTCGGGAGGTGGGCAGGGGTCCGCCGGAAACGGAGCCGGTGCGGGGTCGTTAGAGCATCAAGCGCAGCCGATCCCGGGCCTGCGGTATTTTGCCCCTCCAGACGGTTGAAATGCTGCCCCGCTCCCTATAGACCGGCTGCGACTGGAGAGAATCCGCGGTAGCCCGATCTTCCGCCATTCCGTCAGTCGCCTGATGGGGCGTAGCCAAGCGGTAAGGCAGCGGATTTTGATTCCGCCATTCGGAGGTTCGATCCCTCCCGCCCCAGCCAGATTGCTCGCCCAACCTGAGATCACTCACGAAACCGGCCTGGCTGGGGAGCTGCTGCACAGCTCTGCGACACACTGCTGCTGCACAGGGGTGTGTCTGAGATGGATGTCCACGTTTTTCGCCGGGATGCCGTGTACTACTGGCGCCGTTGACCGCCGCGCGAGGCCTGTGCTGCGATCAGGCGGAGCCAGCTACACTCAGAGCTTCGCCGGTCAACGTGCGGCTGCAATTCCGCGCTGCTTTGCTGGGCTTTACCAGGCTCTTAACTTTGCTCAGTTACGTGCCGAATAGCTTGCGCACTGCTGGCAACCACTCGCCGGTCATCGTGAACTCGAGCCCGAGTCGAGCTCCGCAGGCAATCGCCAGCATCGTCATCGGCGCCGAAAGAGCGAGCGTCGAGAACGCGGTCAATCCCTGGCCGATCGTGCATCCCATCGACATGACCCCTCCGATGCCCATCAGGAGCGCGCCGGTCATGTGGCGCTTCAGTTCGCGCGCGTCGTCGCAGGCCTCCCAACGGAAGCCGCGTGCGAGTATCGCTGCGGAAAAAGAGCCTGCAACGACGCCGGCGACGGAACCGATACCGAAGTTCAGCCGCGCACCGGAGAAGGTGGCGATGTAGAGAATGGCATCGCCGAGCGGCGCCACGAAAGTGAGCGATGAGACCCGCACGGCATCGAACTCGTCGTCGGCAAGCCATCCAGTCGCAAACCAGCCGAACGCGATCGCGGTGCCGACGGCAAGACCGGCGGCCAGAAGCCGCGGCGACCGCATCAGCCTGCCATCTGCGAGCGCCCAGAAGGCGAGCGCGGCGGCAATCGCCAGGACGAGGATCGCGCGCATTGCTCCGCCTGCGCCGAGCAGCGACGTCAAGGTCTGGGTGCTTCCCTCGGGGAGCCGCAACGACAACGGCTCAATCAGCATCAGGCGCAGCATGCCGGTGATGCCGCGCATGGTCGCAAGCGCCGACAGGCCGAGCACGAGAAAGACCACGATGGCGCGTAGATCGCCACCGCCGACGCGCACCAGCGTGCCGAAGCCGCAAGTGCCGACCAGTGCCATGCCGACGCCGAACATCAACCCGCCAATGATCGCACCGCCAAGACCGATCGACGCCGTGAGGTAGATCGACCGCGACAGATCGACGATGCCGAACGCGGCAAGCGCCTGAGTCGCGAGCAGGGCGACCGCCGCGGCCAGCGCAAAGGATTTCAGCCGGCGAAAATCCGAGCCGAAGAATGCATCCTCGAGCATCGCAAGCGTGCAAAATCGTCCCGCCCGACCCGCAACGCCGAGCACGCCCCCGGCGGCAAGTCCGCATGCAAAAGCTATGGTCGAGGGGCCCAGCATTCCTCCCGGGGGATGTTCGTTCTTGTTGTCGAGCAGTCTGCGTCGGGCAGGCACGAAAATCCAGTGCGGAATGTCACCGGCGGCGCCGGCGCACTGGCTCGCAGAACACGTCGTAGACGGCGGTGAGAATCTTGCGGACGTCCTCGTTGGCAAGACTGTAGTAGATTGTCTTGCCGTCGCGGCGGGTCGTCACCAGCCGATCGAGTCTCAGCCGCGCGAGCTGCTGCGAGACGGTCGACTGCCGCTCGCCCAGGAACTGCTCGAGCTCGGTCACCGATTTCTCGCCCTCGGCGAGGATGCAGAGCAGCAGCAATCGGGACTCGTGCGACAGCGCCTTGAGCATATCGCTCGCCTCGCGCGCCTTCTCGATCATCTGCTCGAGTTCCGCGGAGCCCTCGATCTCCTTCAGCTTTGGCAACGGCATCGCGTTAAATTCCCCTGAGCAAAATTCGCAAGAACGGCTACGACCTGTCCAATTCCGATCCCGTGTTTGACAGGATTCGGTCCAAGAGGCCGAAGAAGAAGGCATCTCCAGGATAGCCGCGAATGCGCCCGATCTCACGGCCCTCTTGTACCACGACAAAGGTCGGCGTGAAGGCACCCGGATCGATTCCGGCGAGATCAGCGGGAAGGGGGCCGTTCAGGTCGACCCGGCGCAGGGGGACGGCTCGGCCTTCCCCGGTCTTGTCGTAGATCGGCGCGATCTCGGCGTTGAAGCGCGCGCACCAGGCGCAGCCGGCCCGCTCGAACATGACGAGCTCGGCCGCGCGCGATGCCGTCGTCGGCAGAGCTAGCCCGACAGCGACTGCGAGCAAGATGATGATTCCGTTCATGCTGCGTACCGAACCCCTGGACTTGCTTGTAACGTCCTCGGCGCTTTATATCATTAAATTCATATATGTGATAGGGATGGGAACGGAATGACCTTGGACGTCACGCTTGGTGCGGCCTTCGTCGCGGGCCTTTTGTCGTTTCTGTCGCCCTGCATCCTGCCGCTGGTGCCGCCTTTCCTGTGCTACATGGCCGGCGTCTCGGTCACGGATCTGTCCGGTGACAGGCCGGAACTGCGGCCGCGCATCCTGCTCTCCGCGCTTTCCTTCGTGGCGGGCTTTTCGCTGGTCTTCATCGCGCTCGGCTCGACCGCCTCGATCGCGGGACGCTTCGTCTCCGCGCATCTGTCGACGCTCGGCATCGTCGCTGGCGGGTTGATCATCGTCATGGGCCTGCATTTTCTAGGGCTGCTCAGGATTCCGCTGCTCTATCGTAGTGCGACCGTGCAGGTCGACAGCCGCCCAGCCGGCCTGCTGGGGGCTTTCGTCATGGGCCTGGCCTTTGCGTTTGGCTGGACGCCCTGTGCAGGCCCGATCCTGGCCGCCGTCTTGCTGATGGCAGGCTCTGAAGACACGACCGGACGGGGCGCACTGCTGCTCCTCGCCTATTCGATCGGGACCGGCATTCCCTTCCTGATCGCGGCTGCCTTCACCGGTCGCTTCATCGCCGCGCTTGGCCGTGTGCGCCGGCATCTCGGTCTGGTCGAGAAGGCGATGGGCGTCTTCCTGGTCGCGACCGGCCTGATGTTCCTGACCGGATTGATGCCCGCGGTCTCGGAATGGCTGCTCGAGCGTTTTCCTGGATTGACCAGCATCGGCTGAGCCTAGCCGTAACGGAAGTCGAGCAACTGGGCAAAGGACTGCAGCTCGACAAGGTAACGATGCACGAGGGGCCCGTCGCCCGCCATCGCGGCATGAGCGATCTCGTGGCTGCTGGCGATGGCGCCATCGATCAGGCGGCGGAACTCGCCTTGCGCAGCGATCTCGCTGTTTGCCCATTGACTGCAGCGCACAAGGCGATCGCGGAACGCTCCTGCGGCGGCGATGGTCTCCTCGGCGTTCGCCGGCGCCGGCCGATCGCCGTGCCTGGTAGCCGCAACACGCAGCGCTTCCATGGCGGGCGCGACCTCGAAGATGCAATCGCCGAGATCGTACAGGCCTGCGTGACGCCTGAGCGAGTGAAAAGACTGCCGAAGTGCGAGCAGCTCGCGGCCGGCGGCGACGTTGTCTCCGCGGTCCAGCGCGCCCGCAATCGTTGTGAGTTGGTCGTGGCCCCGGTCGAGAAATCCCGCCAATTCGGCCGGCGTGTAAGCGGGCAGGGGAGCGGATGTGCTCGGTGCGAGTCGTCTCCAGCGGGCGACCGCCTCGTCGGTCTCGATCTGTGCCAGCGCGACGTTTCCGGTGCGCGCATAGCTCGCGGCCGCGCGCAGGTTTGCCATGATCGGCGCCATCGCTGATGCAAAGTCCGCAGCCTTGTCGGCTTCCGCGCCGAGCGCGAGCGCGTTCGAGGCCAGCCATGCCAGCAGCACGATGGTGCAGCGCAAGATCAGAACTCCTTGTCACATTCGTGTATTCGAATATCATAATGAAAATGAGCAGCGCGCAAGATCTTCCAACGCACGAAACCCCGATGTCGCTTCGCACGCCGACCCGACGCGGCCTCATCGCATTCGCCGCAGGCGCGGCTTTGGGCGGCCGCGGCGCGGCGGCGGCCGAGCCCGCCGTCGGAGAGGACGGGCTCTATCACGAGCCCTGGTTTCTGCAGAGCTTCCTCGATCTGCGCGAGGATCTGGAGAGCGCCGCCGCTGGCGGCAAGCGCCTCGCCATCATGTGGGAGCTGCGCGGCTGTCCCTATTGCCGCGAAACGCATCTGGTGAATTTCGCCGACGCCAACATCTCGAGATACATTCGCGACAATTTCGAGGTGTTGCAGCTCAACCTGATCGGCTCGCGCAAGGTTACGGACTTCGACCGCGAGGAATTGTCCGAGAAGGACCTCGCTCGGAAATACGGCATCAGGTTCACTCCGACCTTTCAGTTCTTTCCGCCATCTTCCGATGGCCTCGAAGCGAAAGATGCGATGGCGCGCGAAGTGGCGAGGGCGCCCGGTTATCTCAAGCCTCCGCACTTCCTGGCGATGTTTCGCTTCGTGCGGGAGCGCGCCTATGAGCGCGGCTCGTTCCGGGATTTCTTGCCGCACATGGCGGACTGAAAGCGTCTTTCGAATTTCGCTTGACGTCACTCAGTTCGTATGAACATATCATAATAAATGAATTTGATGGACCGTGAGTCCGTCGTGATCAAGAGCGGGCGTCACCCCGCGATTCAAGGGTAGGAAACATGCGACGCTCGCTTGCGGCTGCGTTTGCACTTTGTCTGTCGGCCGGAGGCGGTCTTGCCCAAGAGCCGAGCAAGGAGCCCATCCGGCTCGACGTCGTCAACGATTCCCTGCCGAAATCCCTGACCGGCGCGCCCGGAGATGCCGCCGCCGGAAAGAAGGTGTTTCTGACGCGCACGCTTGGCAACTGCCTGGCCTGTCATCAGGTCACCAGCCTGAAGTCCGAGGAATTCCACGGCGAGTTCGGTCCCTCTCTCGACGGTGTGGCCGGTCGCTACAGCGAGGCGCAGCTCCGCCTCATCGTCGCCGATCCCAAGCGCATGTTCACCGACACGGTCATGCCGGCGTTCTTCAGGAACGACGGCTTGAGCCGGGTGCGCCCGCAATTCGTCGGCAAGTCGATTCTGACGGCCGCCCAGGTCGAGGACGTGGTCGCTTATCTCAAGACGCTGAACTGACGGCGAGGAGGATCAAGGAATGAAAGCCATCAATCGACGGCAGGCATTTGCGCTCGGGGGCGGCTTCGTCATGCTGACGCTGATGCCCATGGCCGCTGATGCCGAAGTGACGGGCGACGCGGCGAAGTGGATCGAGAAGTTCACCGGCGGCAAGCAGCCCGTCAAAGGCAAGATATCGCTCGATCTGCCGGAGATTGCGGAAAACGGCAACACCGTGCCGCTGTCGATCAACGTCGAAAGTCCGATGACCGCGGACTCCTATGTCAAGGACGTTCTGATCATCGCAGACGGCAATCCGAATGCGGGTGTCGCGACGCTATCGTTCACGCCGTTGTCGGGCAAGGCGGAGGCTTCGATCCGGATCCGGCTCGCCACCACGCAGAACGTGGTTGCGGTCGCGAAGATGAGCGACGGCGCGCTGTTCACGGAGCAGAAGACCGTCAAGGTCACAATCGGCGGCTGCGGCGGCTAAAGCTAAGGAGACGGACGATGGCAGAGAAACCGCGCCTCAAGCTTCCCAAGGAAGCGGCCAAGGGCGAGATCATCCAGATCAAGTCCCTGGTCTCGCACGTCATGGAATCGGGACAGCGCAAGGATGCGCAGGGCAAACCGATTCCGCGCAAGATCATCAACAAGTTCACCTGCGAGTTCAACGGCAAGCCGGTCTTCAGCTGCGCCCTGGAACCCGCGATCTCGGCCAACCCCTACATCCAGTTCAATGCAAGGGTGGACGAGGCAGGGACGTTCAAGTTCGCCTGGACCGACGACGACGGCTCGGTGATCACGGCCGAAGAGAAGATCGCGCTCAAGGCGTAGTGCCATAGAGCTTCGAGGGAGAGGGCGGATGCTGTCGCGATATATTGGACTCGCCGTCGCGATCGCCGCGGCCGCATCGGTGGCGACGTGTGCCTCTGCGGAGGAGGCCGAACGCAAGGGCATCCCCGCGCCTCCCGGACACGTCTTCGAGACCATCATCTCCGGCTACCAGTTCCGCAGCAAGGAAACGCGAGCACTGCAGGACGACGACCTGGAGAACCCCGGCTTCCTCGCCGTGGAGCGCGCGGCCGATGTCTGGAAGAAGGTCGAGGGCAGTGAGGGCAAGTCCTGCATGAGCTGCCATGGGGATGCCGAGACGAGCATGAAGGGCGTCGGCGCGGCGATGCCGAAATGGGACGACAAGCTGAAGAAGCCGGTCAATCTCGAGCAGCGCATCAACATCTGCCGCACCGAGAACATGAAAGCGGAGCCCTGGAAATTCAAATCCAGGGAGCTGACCGACATGACCACTTTCGTGCGCTACCAATCGCACGGCATGCCGGTGGCGGTGAAGACCGACGGGCCGATGTCGCCGTGGTTCGAGCGCGGCAAGCAGACCTACTACACGCGCTACGGTCAGCTCGATCTCGCCTGCGCGTCCTGCCACGAGCGCAACAACGGCAAGTTCATGCGTGCGGACTTCCTGAGCCAGGGTCAGACCAACGGCTTCCCGACGTATCGGCTGCGCGATCAGCGTGTGGTGCCGCTGCATGAGCGCTTCGAGGGCTGCATGTTCGACGTGCGCGCCGAGCCGTTCAAGCCGCTGTCAGACGACTTTCTTGCGCTTGAGCTCTACGTCGCCTGGCGCGGCATCGGGTTGCCGGTCGAGACGCCGTCGGTGCGCAACTGAAACGATGAGTTTGCAGGAGTCTTGCGCATGATCTCTCGCCGCGAGTTCATTCAGGTTGCTGCGGCAACGGCGGCACTCTCGACTGGCGTAGGCTCCGGCCTGACCCGGGCGGTCGCCCAGCAGCGCCTGACCGAGAAGGAATTGCTGGCCTTCGAGCCGCTCGGCAACGTCACGCTGGTGCACGTGACCGATATCCACGGTCAGCTGATGCCCCTCTACTTCCGCGAGCCCTCGACCAATCTCGGCGTGGGCGAGGCCAAGGGCCTTCCGCCGCACGTCACCGGCAAGGAGTTCCTCTCCCGTTTCGGCATCGCGCCCGGCTCGTCGGCGGCCTATGCTCTGACGTCGGAGGATTTCGAGGCGCTGGCCAAGACCTATGGTCGGATCGGTGGTCTCGATCGCGCCGCGACCGTGATCAAGTCCATTCGCGCCGAGCGCGGCGACAAGGTCGCGTTGCTCGACGGCGGCGACACCTGGCAGGGATCGTGGTCGTCGCTGAAGACGCGCGGCCAGGACATGATCGACTGCATGGCGCTGCTCAAGCCCGACGCCATGACCGGGCATTGGGAGTTCACTTACGGCACCGAGCGCGTCAAGCAGGCGATCGAAGGCCTCGGCTTCCCGTTCCTCGGCCTCAATATCCGCGACACCGAATGGAACGAGGCGGCGTTCGACGGCTCGACCGTGATCGAGCGCGGCGGCGTCAAGATCGCGGTGCTCGGCCAGGCTTTCCCCTATACGCCGGTCGCCAATCCGCGCTGGATGATCCCGAACTGGTCGTTCGGTGTGCGCGAGGAGGACGTCCAGGCACAGGTCGACAAGGCGCGCAAGGGCGGCGCGCAACTCGTCGTGCTGCTCTCCCACAACGGCTTCGACGTCGACCGCAAGCTTGCGAGCCGTGTCAGGGGCATCGACGTCATCCTGACCGGCCACACCCATGATGCGCTGCCCGAGGCAGTGAAGGTCGGCAAGACCCTGCTGATTGCGTCGGGCTCGTCCGGCAAGTTCGTCTCGCGGCTCGACCTCGATGTCCGCGACGGTGAGGTCAAGGCGTTCCGCTACAAGCTGATTCCGCTGTTCTCCGATGTGATCACGGCGGACGCCGAGATGGCCGCGAAGATCGCCGAGGTGCGCAAGCCCTTCGCGTCCGATCTCGCCAAGGTGCTCGGCAAGACGGATTCGCTGCTCTATCGGCGCGGCAATTTCAACGGCACGTTCGATGACCTGATCTGCCAGGCACTAATGCAGGAGCGCGACGCCGAGATCGCGCTCTCGCCCGGCTTCCGCTGGGGCACGAGTGTGCTGCCGGGGCAGGACGTCACCTTCGAGGATGTCACCAACGCGACCGCGATTACCTATCCGGCGGTGTACCGCATGGGTATGACGGGCTCGCGGTTGAAGGAGATCATCGAGGACGTCGCCGACAATCTCTTCAATGTCGATCCTTACTATCAGCAGGGCGGCGACATGGTGCGGATCGGCGGGCTCTCTTACGCGATCGATGTCACCAAGCCGCAGGGCAGCCGTATCTCGGACATGCAGATGGCCAAGACCGGCGCGCCGATCGATCCGGCCAGGGAATACCAGGTCGCCGGCTGGGCCAGCGTCAACGAAGGAACCGAAGGGCCGCCGATCTGGGAGGTCGTGGCCAATTATCTGACCCGACAAAAGACCGTTCGCCTCGAACCCAACAGAGCCGTCAAAGTCACCGGAGCGTAAGAAGCGATGTCGAAGATGGACAGTCCCCGGCAATCCCGACGCAGTTTTCTGGCCGCTGGCGCCGGTGTTGCGGCTTCGGTGCTCGCAAAGCCCGCCTTGGCCGGCGGCGGTAATCCGGCGAACCAGCCTCCAAACGTGCCGGAATGGACCAAGTCCCTCGGCGAAGGCGTCGCCGTGCGTCCGTACGGCAAGCCGTCGAAATTCGAGAAGGACGTCATCCGGCGCGACGTCGAATGGCTGACTGCCTCGCGCGAGTCCTCGGTGAGCTTCACACCGCTGCACGAACTGGAGGGCATCATCACCCCGAACGGCCTCTGTTTCGAGCGGCATCACGGCGGCATCGCCGAGATCGATCCGGCCGATCATCGCCTGATGATTCATGGGCTGGTCGAATGTCCGCTCATTCTCACGCTGGACGAGCTGAAGCGCTATCCGCGCGTCAACCGCATCCACTTCATGGAATGCGCGGCGAATTCAGGCATGGAATGGCGGGGCGCCCAGCTCAATGGCTGCCAGTTCACCCATGGCATGATCCACTGCGTGCAGTACACCGGCGTCTCGCTGCGCACTCTTCTGGAAGAAGCCGGCGTCAAGACCAATGGCAAGTGGCTGCTGGTCGAGGGTGCCGATGCGGCCGCGATGGACCGCAGCCTGCCGATCGAGAAGGCGCTCGACGACTGCATCATCGCCTACAAGATGAACGGCGAGGCGCTCTATCCCGAGCAGGGCTATCCGATGCGGCTCGTGGTGCCGGGCTGGCAGGGCAATCTCTGGGTCAAATGGCTGCGTCGCATCAAGGTCGGCGACCAGCCCTGGCACACCCGCGAGGAGACGTCGAAATACACGGACCTCATGCCGAACGGGAAGGCGCGCCGCTTCACCTGGTCGATGGACGCCAAGTCCGTGATCACGAGCCCGAGCCCGCAGGCGCCGATCAGGCACGGCAAGGGCTTTACCATCGTCTCGGGGCTTGCCTGGAGCGGCAATGGCAAGGTCAAGCGCGTCGACGTCTCGCTCGACGGCGGCCGCAACTGGTGGCCGGCGCGGCTCGACGGGCCCGTTCTCGACAAGGCGCTGACGCGCTTCTACTACGAGTTCGACTGGAACGGCGAGCCGCTGCTGCTGCAATCGCGGGTCCAGGACGAGACCGGATACGTGCAGCCGAGCAAGGCCGAGCTGCGCAAGATTCGCGGCGTGAATTCCATCTATCATAACAATGGCATCCAGACCTGGCATGTGCAGGCCAACGGTGAGGTCGAGAATGTCGAAGTCGCCTAAGTTCATTGCAGCCGTACTGATGACTTGCGCATTGGGCGCTCAGGCGCTTGCGGAGCAGAAGCCGGACGCCAGGAGTGCTCCCCGCTATCACATCGGCCGCGTGCCAACCGCGGACGAGATCCGCGGCTGGGATATCGATGTGAGGCCCGACGGCCAGGGCCTGCCGGCGGGCAAGGGCACGGTCGCCCAGGGCGAAAAGCTGTTCATGGACAATTGCTCGACCTGCCACGGCGAGTTCGGCGAGGGTAACGGCCGCTGGCCGGTGCTCGCCGGCGGCAAGGGCTCGCTGACCTCGGACAATCCGGTCAAGACGGTGGGCTCGTACTGGCCCTACGCGTCTACGGTGTTCGACTACGTCCGTCACGCCATGCCCTATGGCAATACCCAGTCGCAGTCGGTCGACGAATATTATGCGCTGGTCGCCTATGTCCTCTACCTGAACGACGTTGTCACCGACCAGAATTTCGAGCTGACCAACAAGAACCTCGCCACGATCAAGATGCCGAACGAGCAGGGCTTCGTGATGGACGATCGCGCCACGAGCGAGAAATCGTTCTGGCAGAAGGATCCCTGCATGAAGAATTGCATCGCGCCGGTGAAGATCACCGCGCGTGCGGCTGCGATCGACGTGACGCCCGAGGACAGCAAGGACGGGAAGTCACGGGGCGTGGAGTGAGAAGCGGTGGGGCGAGCCGCCGCGGATTCTTTCGCGGTCTGATTGCTGCCGCCTTCATCGTGACAAGTCCCGCCGCCTCGTCCCGGGCGGCCGAGCCGCACAGGCTGGCGCTGCAGATCAGCGACGACGACCCGAACAAGATGCGCGCCGTCCTCGATGTTGCAGCCAATGTCTCGCGGCATTATTCCGGGCAGGGCGAGGACGTCGAGATCGTGGTTGTAGCCTTCAATGGCGGCCTCGACATGCTGCTCGATGACCGCTCACCGGTGAAGGAACGCCTGCTGAACTTCCTGAAATCGATGCCAAATGTGAGCTTCATCGCCTGCGGGAACACGCTTCAGACGCTGGCGGCGAAGGAGGACAAGCGACCGCCGCTGATCGAGGGCGTCAGCGTCACGCAGGTCGGGGTTGCCGCGTTGATGGACCTTGCGGAGAAGAACTGGACGATTGTCCGGCCCTAGGGAGTGAGCAGCCGATGCGATGGTTGATGGGACTGGCAGTCTTGCTCGCGCTCGCGGGGTCCGCAGGTGCTGCCGAGCAGGAGCTCGAACTGTCGGTCGACGGCCGCGCGACGCTCGCGACACTGCGTACACCCGCTGCGATGACACCGGACACACCGCTCGTCGTGATGACCCACGGCACGCTCGCGCACAAGGACATGGAAGTCATTCAGGGCGTTGCCAAGGCTCTGGAGCAGCGCGGCATCGCTTCGATCGCCCATACGCTGTCGCTGGGGCTCGATCGCCGCAAGGGCATGTATGACTGCGCTGTGCGGCATGACTACGTCGTCGAGGATGCGGTCGCCGAGATCGGCGCCTGGGTCGCGCGGGCGAGGGGCGTGTCCCGGCTCGTCTTCGCGTTCGGCCATTCGCGCGGCGGCAACCAGGTCGCGCGGTATCTCGCAGCAAGGGAAACCCCTCCGGTGGCGGGTGCGGTGCTGCTGGCGCCGGTGACCGCAAAGGCCGAGACTGACTTGCGCGCCTCTTATGCCCAGACCTATGGCAAGCCGCTCGAGCCGTTTCTGGGGCTGGCGACGAAGGCGATCGCGGCGGGCCGCGGCGGCGAGTGGATGGACGTACCGGGCTTCATCTACTGTCGCAATGCCGTGGTCACCGCGCGAGCCCTGATGTCTTTCTACGGTCCGGATGCCGGCCAGGACACGGCCGCACTCGTAGCCCGTGTGAAGCCGCCGGTGCTGGTGCTCGCCGCGACCAAGGATACCGTTGTGCCCGACGTGGCAGCTTCCTTCGCTTCGCTTGCCGGTTCGAGCGGGGGCAGGGTTCAGTTCGACAGCATCGAGGATGCCGATCATTTCTTCCGCGACCTGTTCGCAGAAGACGTCGCCGACCGAATTGCCGAGTTCGTCAAACAGATACGATAGGAGAGGCCATGCAGCGTCGATCCATGCTTCGCGCGAGCTTTGCCGGACTATTTGGTGCTCTCGCGGTGCGCCAGGCGTCCGCGGCGACCGAGACACCCGCGCGTCAGCGCGCCGTCTATCATCTTGCCGATGCCGATCGTGTCGTCTTCGTTCTGGGCAATCTTCAGAACCACGTCGACGGCGTCGGCGGACCCGGCAAGGCCGACATCAGGCTGGTCGTGCATGGGCCGGCGCTGCGTGCCTTTCACGCGCTCGCGGCCCAGGACCACACTGTGGCGATGATGTCGAAGCTCGTCGATGCCGGCGTCGGCTTCGACGCCTGCGCCAACACGATGAAGGCGCAGGGCGTCAAGCTGGACGACCTCACGCCCGGCTTCGTGGTGGCCGAGAAGGGCGGCGTGGTGCGGCTCGCCGAGCTGCAGCAGCAGGGATATGCCTATCTGCGTCCCTGAGGCCGCTCTGATCCGGCATCCTGCGGCGTCGGAGCTTTGATCTGGCTCATGGGACGCCACGGCGAGATCGCTAGAACTGCAAGCTCGCAGGAACAGCCGAGGCGGACGTGC
The DNA here is from genome assembly GCF_041262065.1 of Bradyrhizobium sp. USDA 327. NCBI lineage: Bacteria > Pseudomonadati > Pseudomonadota > Alphaproteobacteria > Hyphomicrobiales > Nitrobacteraceae > Bradyrhizobium > Bradyrhizobium sp. USDA 327. The sequence goes on from NZ_JBGCCW010000001.1 coordinate 1,170,963, forward strand.
TGACGCCGATCATCGATGTCTTGGGTGAAGACTGGCTGTCATGGCTCGGCGGGCTCCTGGTCGGAGGCCTGTTCGGGTTCTTCGCCCAGCGCAGCCGCTTCTGCCTGCGCGCCGCGGCGGTGGAATTCTCCCGTGGGGAGGGCGGACCGCGCCTTGCTGTCTGGCTGCTAACGTTTGCCGCGGCGCTGGTCGGCACACAGGCCCTGGTCGCGCTCGGCTGGCTCGACGTATCCGAGGCGCGCCAGCTCGCTCAGCAGGGCAGCATCTCCGGCGCGCTCGCGGGCGGCGTGATGTTTGGCTGCGGGATGATCTTGGCGCGCGGCTGCGCCAGCCGATTGCTCGTGCTCTCAGCCAATGGCAATCTGAGAGCTCTGCTTTCGGGTCTGGTGTTTGCAGTAACCGCCCAGGCCGCTTATCGCGGTCTGTTGTCGCCCGCGCGCGAATGGGTGACCAATCTTTGGCTGGTCGATGGCGGACCGTCGCGCGACATCATGGCCGTGTTCGGCGCCGGTGCCCCCGAGAAGCTCGCATTTGGGGGATTGTGGTTGATTGCCGGATTGGCTTTTGCCTTTCGCAGCAACCTGCCACGCGGTCTCATCCTCTCCGCGCTTGCCACGGGAGCGGCAGTCGTTGCCGGTTGGCTCTTCACCTACCAGCTCTCGCAGGCCTCATTCGCGCCCGTGACGCTGAAGAGCCTCACCTTCAGCGGGCCTTCGGCCGAGTTGCTGATGTTGGTGCTGAACAGTTCGCAGCTCCGGCTCGGCTTCGACCTCGGCATTATTCCCGGCGTATTCCTCGGCTCATTCGCCGCAGCGGCGCGCGCGGGTGAGCTGAAGCTGGAAGGATTTTCGGACGGGCTCGGCATGAGACGCTATCTATTCGGCGCAGTGCTGATGGGGTTCGGCGCGATGCTCGCGGGCGGCTGCGCGGTCGGCGCCGGGGTGACCGGTGCCTCGGTATTCGCGCTCACGGCTTGGCTCGTGCTTGCTGGCATGTGGCTCGGGGCAGGGCTGACCGATCATTTTGTCGACCGCGCCGGCATACCGCGACCGCGCCAGGCGGCAAACTCGCCGACGTCGGGCGCCTGACCTATATTTTAGAGATTGCTAAATAAAAATCCTTGAATATGATTTTCCCCGATGCGCGCCGATCGAGCCGCAGGAACGCGGTAATGCGCCGCTGCCCCGGGGAAAGGCACATGACCACCATCACGGAAAGCTACGTACGCGAAGCGCCGCGCACCGCGCGGATCGACTGGTCGCCCTATCTCGTCGGCGCCGGAATCGGACTGTTGAGCTGGATCGCTTTTGCAGTATTCGGAGATCCGCTCGGCGTCACCACCGCCTATTCGCGCATCGCCTCGCTGTTCGCCGTCCCGATGATCGGGCCGGAGGCTGTGGCGCAGAATTCTTACTGGAAGAGCATGCCGCTAAAGTGGGATTACGGCGTCTGGTTCCTCGTCGGCATACCGTTCGGCGCGTTCGTCTCGGCGGTGATATCGGGCACATGGCGCCTCGAGCTCGTGCCTGATGTCTGGAAGGAGCGGTTCGGCCCGTCAGTTGCGAAACGTTTCGCCGCCGCGTTTCTCGGTGGCATCGTGATCATGTACGGCGCCCGGCTCGCCGGCGGTTGCACCAGCGGGCACGGCATCTCCGGCGGTTTACAGCTTGCGGTCTCGAGCTGGCTGTTCCTGGCGGTCATGTTCGCCACCGGACTCGCTGTCTCCGCACTTATGTTCCGTACACGGTGAGGAGAATTGAAATGACCGCAATGATGACATTCCTTGGGCCGGTACTGATGGGTGCAGCCTTCGGCTTCCTCCTGCAGCGAGGCAAGGTGACGAGCTGCAACGTGATCGAGAATCAATTTCGGTTGCGCGACTTCACGGTGCTGAAAGTGATGGGCACGGCGATCGTGGTCGGCGGCATCGGCGTGTTGCTGCTCGTCGATACCGGCAACACGAAATACTACGTGAAGGATGCCAACATGCTGGCGGTCACGATCGGCGCCGCACTGTTCGGCGTCGGCATGGTGGTCTACGGCTACTGTCCTGGAACCGCGCTTGGCGCCATCGCAACCGGCAGTGTCCATGCTCTCGTCGGCGCGCTTGGTATGGTCGCCGGCGCCATCCTCTACGCGCTGAGCTTCGACTGGCTGAAGGCCCACGTGCTCAACGTCGGGGCGCTGGGCAAGGTTCGCCTCCCGGACGTGACGAACATCCCCGATATCGTCTGGTTCGCCGCACTGGCAGTCGGTGCCGGGCTGTTCTTCTGGTGGATCGAATCCACTGAGGCCAGGCAGAAGAGGGGCTAGGCGAGGCCTGCTTCCCGCGCCGAGGTGCGCGGAGGCGAGCTCATCGCTTGCGAGGGCGACAGAAGAGCCGGTGCAGGTTTGAAAACAGCTCTTCGACGCGCCGGTCCGCGATGCGATACCACATCGTTTGCCCGTCGCGTCGGGCAGCGACGACGCCCTCGGCCTTCAGCTTGGCGAGGTGTTGGGACAGTGCCGAGGCGGAAAGGCCGACGTCTTCGGCGAGAGCGCTTGCGGCAACCTCGCCATATTCCACCAGCCTGCAAAGGATGAGCAGGCGGTGCTCATTCGCGAACATGCGCATGAGCGCAGCCACCTCCTTGGCCTGTCGCTCCAGTTCGGTCGTGTTCAGTTGGCGCATGACAGCGGTTTCAATAGCATCTGTATTGCCGCAGTCAAACACGCTCGCACGAGGTACATTTGATCGGTGGCGGCGACGAGGAGATCGCGATCCGGGTCGGGTGGCCTCAAATTGCCGACAGGTACCGGACCAGGATATAGATCGCGACCGCGAAGATCAGCCCGGAAAAGACCGAAGTCAGAAGGCCACGGCGAGAGCCGAGCGACTTCGCCAACCGCGCACCGATCAGGCCGCCGAAGATTCCGCCCGTGACGAAGAGGAAGGCGATCTGCCAGTCGATCAGTCCGGAGATGGCGTAGTTCGCCGCCGTGGTCAGCCCGAACGCTGTGACAGCAACCAGCGACGAGCCGATGGCATACAGCATCGGCATGCCGGTCGCCAGCACGAGCGCAGGGACGATGAGAAAGCCGCCCCCGATCCCGAAGAAGCCGGACAACACCCCGACCCCGAGACCTGACACCATCAGCTTCGGCAGGTTTTCCCTGGACAATCTGACGCCGGGATCGCCGAGATCGGCGCGATTTCGCAGCATCAGGCCGCCTACCACCATCATCAATACGGCGAACAGGGCGAGCAGTCGCTGCCCGTCCATGATCTTGCCGAGAGTGGAGCCAAGATAGGCGCCGACCACACCGGCGCTCGCGAATATCGTGGCGCAGCGCCATTTCACATTTCCACTGCGGGCATGCGTCGCAAGGTTGGCGGCCGCATTGACGGCCACGGCGATCGCGCTCGTGCCGATGGCGACATGCGGATCATTTAGGCCGACCACATAGACCAGGAGCGGAACGGCGAGGATCGAGCCGCCTCCGCCGACAAGGCCGAGTGAGAATCCCACGAGGGCGCCGGAGGCCGCGGAGAGAGCGGCTTCCGTCAAGAGCGAATGCATTGCGGAACTCCAGGGGCCAGCCCTTCCAGATCGGCGGCTTGGCTTCGATGACCGGGTACGCGGACCCTACGGGCCGCGTGCCGGCTTTCGTCGGGTTACCGGATCTTTACAGGGGCAGTCCGGATCGTTTCCAAGCGTCCAGGCCGCCGTCAAGGATATAGGCTTTGCACGCCCCGTTCAGTTTTGCTGCGAGGCGGGAGGCGTTCATCGAAGTTCGGGCGCCACTCTTGCAATGAAAGATTACGGCTGTTCCCGATTTTACGGCCAGTTCCGCTTCGTGCAGTCGGGACAGCGGAAGATGATGAGCGCCCGTGATATTCTCGCGGGCGAATTCGTCCGCTTCGCGGATATCGACGAGGATAGCGCCCTGGTCGACGAGACGGCGCGCCGCCGCGGGATCGATTTTCGGAAGTGACATCACATGCTCCTCTTCAACGTGATTTGATTGGCCTGCAGTACAGTTCGTGCAAGGTCGCCAACAGCTTTTCGATGCGAGGATCAGCGATCCGGTACCAGGACGTCTGGCTTTCGCGCCGGTATGTCACCAGGCCTTCATCGCGCATCTTTGCCAGATGCTGCGACAGGGCCGACTGGGACAGGCCGACGGAATCGGCGAGGGAATTGACGGTGGCCTCTCCCAGTTCCACGAGCCTGCAGAGGATCAGCAGCCGCCGCTCGTTGGCCACGGCTCGCAGCAAGTTCGCGATATCGCGGGCCGCATTTTCGATGCCTTGTGAGTTGAAGACGAGCGTCACATCCACCTCGGATGTTGTTTAGATATTGCTAAATTAGGAAGTGCTAATATATCTGTCAAGACCCGGATATCGAAACCATGTAGGAGATGAGCGATGGCGAAGCCGATCATCAAAGCCTTTTTCGACGAGCCGACGAATACGGTCAGCTATCTGGTGGCCGATCCCGCGACCAAAGGAGCAGCCGTCATCGATCCCGTGCTCGACTATGACCACAACGCGGGCGCGGTCGATACGCGTTCCGTCGAGGCGATTCTTCGAGAGGCCGAAGAGGGGGGCTTTCGTATCCTATGGGTATTGGAGACGCATGCTCATGCCGATCATCTCTCCGGGGCTCCTTACATCAAGGCTAAGACCGGCGCCCCGATCGGCATCGGCGAGCACATCAAGGATGTTCAGCGCATCTTCCGGCCTGTCTTCAACGCCGTGGACCTGGCGACGGACGGCAGTGACTTCGACCACCTCTTCAAGGACGGCGAGCATTTTCAAGTGGGTGAGCTCGACGTCGAAGTTCTGCACACGCCAGGCCACACACCGGCGGATGTCTCTTACAAGATCGATGACGCGGTGTTCGTCGGCGACACAATCTTCATGCCGGACTACGGCACGGCACGCGCCGACTTTCCCGGGGGCGACGCGCAGCGATTGTATCGCTCGATCAGGCGGCTGCTCGCGCTGGCTCCCGAGACCCGGCTGTTCATGTGTCACGACTACAAGGCTCCGGGTCGCGACGAATACGCCTGGGAAACGACGGTCGCAGAGCAGCGGAGCAAGAACGTTCACGTGAAGGAAGGCATCCCCGAGGACGACTTCGTGCGCATGCGCGCCAAGCGCGACGCCACGCTTGCCGCACCGCGTCTGCTTTTGCCTTCGATCCAGGTCAACATCCGGGCGGGGAAATTTCCGCCCAAGCAGGCCAATGGCGTGCGCTACTTGCAGATTCCGGTGAAGATGAAAGACGATGCCGAACTCGGGTTATGAGGCGCTGAGCGTCGCTCGGACAATTGAATCGTTCTCGCTCGGCATCTGGAAAGAGGTGCGTGAGATCGAAATGGATCTCGCACCCACAAAAGGATCCCGGAGACCGCAATCGGCGTCTGGCTGTAGTGCGCCTGCTGAAGTTTCTCCATCGTTTCAGCGCTGTTCGCGATGATATCATCATTGGCATCCGCCCAGCCACGGATCAGTTTGGCCAAGGTCTCCTTGTTGGATTCATAGCAGTCGTTAGCGGCGGCCCGGCCACCAATGATTGCCGCCTTTGGATAATAGGCTGACGCATCGGCGGCCATCGATCTGCCGACTGCATACCGACCATTGATCGAGATCAACGAACCGGGGGTATCCGCGCCGATGCTGAGCGTGGCCAACAGGGGCGACAAGCCTGCCTGGCGCTGAGCCATGGAGACGACGCGGAATGCAGCTCTGGCTGATACCATCCCTCTATGCCGCTGCGAGCATTGTGGCAGGCTTGTTGGTGCCGCGGCTGGAAGCCAGGTTCTTGGCGTCTGGTCTTGATCTCTCGACATCATCTGCCCAAGCGTACCTCTCGGCCGTCGCTTCCGGCATGATGGCGTTGACCGGCATCGTCTTCTCGATCGCCTTTGTACTGGTTCAGTTCAACGCCGTCGTCTATTCGCCGCGGCTGGTGGTCTGGTTCGCGCGCGACCGGCTGCTGTTTCACTCGCTGGGCATGTTCGTCGCGACTTTCATGTACAGTCTTGCGACGCTGGCCTGGGTGGATCGCCAAGGCACTCAAGGCGTCCCTTTGTTGTCCGCGGTGATTGTCGGTGCCATGCTGATGGCGAGCGTGCTGATGCTTGCACAGCTGGTCCAACGCCTGAACAACCTTCAGATCACGCGCGTGCTGCAGTCGCTGGGCGATTCGGGAAGGGACGTCATCGCAAGCACATATCAAGAAGTGCAGTCGTCGACCGCAGCAAGCGCAGTTCCCGCCCCACGGCACTCCGAGGTACCGGCGCTAGCCATCCGGCACGTCGGAAACCCGCAATCGGTGACCTCGATCGATGTTGCGAAGCTGGTCGGGCTTGGCCGCCGGATGGACGGCCTCGTCATACTGGAGTGCGCCGTTGGCGATACCCTGCTTGAAGGCACCGTAATCTTGCGCGTTCGCGGTGCGGCCAGCGCCGGGTTCGAGAACCAGCTGCGCGCGTCCATCCATCTAGGCGACCAGCGGACATTCGAGCAGGATCCGAAATATGCCATGCGCCTGCTGGTCGATATCGCCATCAAGGCCCTGTCTCCGGCCATCAACGATCCGACGACGGCCGTTCAGGCCATCGACCAGATCGAAGATCTCCTGCGACGATTGGCAAAATGTGATCTGGAGGCCTGTCGCGCCTTCGATCAGGACGGCATTCTGAGGGTGATCTATCGGATGCCGACATGGGAGGACTACCTCGCGCTCGCATTCGACGAGATCAGGCAGTTCGGATCGACCTCCATCCAGGTGATGCGCCGTCTTCGATCCGCCCTGGTTGAGCTTGCCGCGTGCGCCGGCAACGAGCGGGCACGAACGGTTCACGCTTATCTCGGCCATCTGGATTCCGGAATCGAGCGATCGGGTTTTGACCCGGAGGATCGCGCCGCGGCCCGCATTGAGGATCGGCAGGGGCTCGGCCTGTCTCATCACCAGGAGGAGAACGGCCCGGCAAGGCTCGGGGGGCAGTCGGAACGGGCGGCATCATGAGCACCGGCCCCGCCGGATTGGCGCGAGTGGGGTTGCGAGCGCCGCGCGTCGCTGCAGCCGTCGGCATCATCGTCTTTCCGTTCTGGGTTCTCCTGGTGAGCATCAGCATCTGGCTCCAACGAGAGAGCGGAGAGGAGCGATCATGAGGACACTCCTTCAACGCCTCACCGGCGAAGACGCAGTCCAGCTGTTGATCCGCCTCGGATTGCTCGGTCTGTTGATCTTCTGGACATTCTACCTGGTTCGTCCGTTCGTGACCATTCTGGTCTGGGCGCTCGTGCTTGCGGTCGCGCTCCATCCGGCCTTCGTCCTGCTCGCCAGGATCCTGGGCGGTCGCCCGAAGCTCGCTGCGGCCATCTTCACCGCAATCAATCTTGCCATCTTCATCGGCCCTGCGGCCTGGCTCGGCATGGGTGCGGTGGATGGCGTCAAGGATTTTGCCGCCGAGCTGGCCGCGGGTGAACTAACGGTTCCATTGCCGCCTCAAGCCCTCAAGGGTTGGCCGCTGATCGGAGCGCAGCTTTACGAACTGTGGGCGCAGGCCTCAACGAATCTTCGCTCGGCCCTGCATCAGGTCGCGCCTTATCTGAAGCCGTTCGCCGGCACGCTGCTCGGTCTCGCGGGTGATGCTGGCGTGGGAGCAGTCAAGTTCCTGCTGTCGGTCGTGGTCGCCGGCGTTATCCTTCCCTATGGCCCGCAGCTCGTGGCCGCGGGACGAGGCATGCTCGCGCGGATCGTGCCCGAGCAGAGCGAGCATTTCCTGGATTTGGCAGGAGCGACCATCCGAGCGGTATCCCAAGGTGTGATCGGTATCGCGGTGGTCCAGGCGCTGCTGGCCGGTATCGGTTTCAAGCTCGCGGGCATCCCGATCGCCGGCCTCCTGGCACTCCTGGTCCTGCTGCTCTCGATCGTGCAGATCGGCGCAGCCCTCGTCATGATTCCCGTGATCGTCTGGATCTGGACCGACAAGGACGTCACCACCGCATTACTGCTGACCTTCTTCCTCGGAATCGTCAGCATCCTCGACAACGTATTGAAGCCGCTGGTGATGGGGCGCGGCTTGACCACGCCGACACTCGTCATCCTGATCGGCGTGATCGGCGGAACGCTGGGGCATGGAATCATCGGTCTTTTCATCGGCCCCATCATCCTTTCGGTCGCCTGGGAGCTTGCGGTCGCCTGGATCAAGACGGACGCCGTCCCGCTGCAAACCGTTGTCGAACGTTGACTTAAATCAACGGCGGCACGTCGTGGAGGCGCCTTCTGAACGCACACGACAGCGAGATCGGGATATGACGATGGAAAAATTGGACCTGCCGGGTGGTCCGCTATCCGGGATGGTTGCCTCGGCGGTCGAATACATGGTCGATGCGGGGCAGCGGAGCGTCTTGTTCCTGGACATCATGCGCCAGCGCGGCGATCAGTATCGCGAGCACGTCGCGCAGACGGCGCCGCATGTCCTGCAATATGCCGCTGAACTGATCGTCGACGGGCGCAAGCTCGATGAGCCCGTCAACTACGCGCTGGTGCGCATCATTCCACCCAAGGGGGTCGAGATCGATCTCGAACGGCGGCCGTTCGTCGTGGTCGATCCACGCGCGGGACACGGTCCGGGAATCGGCGGCTTCAAGGCGGACAGCGAGATCGGCGTTGCCATGAAAGCAGGGCATCCCTGCTACTTTATCGGCTTCCTGCCGGAGCCGATGCCAGGGCAGACCATCGAGCGCATCGCGCGCGCCGAGGCGCTGTTCATCGAGAAGGTCATCAGCCTGCATCCGAAAGCCGACGGCAAGCCCTGCGTGATCGGCAATTGCCAGGCCGGCTGGGCCGTCATGATCCTGGCGTCGCTGCGGCCTGAATTATTCGGGCCATTGATCATCGCCGGCGCACCGCTCGCTTACTGGGCGGGCGTGCACGGCAAATATCCGATGCGTTATTCCGGCGGCCTGTTGGGAGGGAGCTGGCTGACGGCACTGACCAGCGATCTCGGTGCCGGCAAGTTCGATGGCGCCTGGCTGGTGCAGAATTTCGAGAACCAGAACCCATCCAACACGCTCTGGACCAAGCAATACAACGTCTACTCCAAAGTCGATACCGAAGCCGATCGCTACCTCGACTTCGAGCGCTGGTGGGGCGGGCACGTCAACCTGAACGCGGAGGAAATCCAGTTCATCGTCGATGAGCTCTTCATCGGCAATAACCTCGCGGCCGGCAAGATCGAGATGTCGGACGGACAGAAGGTCGATCTGCGCAATATCAGGTCACCGATCGTGGTGTTCTGCTCCAAGGGCGACAACGTCACGCCGCCGCAGCAGGCGCTGGACTGGATTCTCGATTGCTATGCCGACGTCGATGAGATCAGAGCCTATGGGCAGACCATCGTCTATACCGTTCACGAGAGCATCGGCCATCTCGGCATCTTCGTGTCCGGCGGCGTTGCGAAAAAGCAGCATGCCGAATTCTCCAGCAACATCGATCTGATCGATGTCCTGCCTCCGGGGCTCTATGAAGCGACCTTTGAGGCCAAGGGTGAAGAGACCAAGAGCTCCGACCTCGTCGTCGGACAGTGGGTGATGCGCTGCGAGGCGCGAACGCTCGACGATATTCGCGCCATGGGCGGCAATTCACCCGAGGACGAGCGGCGCTTCGCGGCCGCAAAGCGCGTCTCCGAGATCAATCTCGCGGCGTACCGGAAGTTCGTCCAGCCCTGGATCAAAAAGATGGTCACGCCACAGATGGCGGAGACCATGCGCAACCTGCATCCGCTGCGGCTGCAGTACGAGGTCTTCAGCAGCCGGAATCCCTGGATGGGCGTCGTGAGGACGGCGGCCGAAGAGATCGAGGAGAAGCGCAAGCCTGTGGCAAAGGACAATCCCTTCCTGGCGTTCCAGGAGCAGATGTCCAAGCAGATCGTCCATGTGCTGGATAGCTGGCGCGACGCGCAGGAGGCCTTGAGCGAGACGATATTTCTCAATGTCTACGGCTCGCCCGCACTTCAGGCTGCGGTCGGGCTCGATCCGAAGTCGGAGCCGTCGCGTCGGCGCGAGATGTCGGCTGAGCACCGGGCGATGCTCGAAAGGCGAATTGCCGAATTGAAGTCCAGGATGGGCGAGGGGGGCCTCCGTGAAGCAGCTATTCGCAGTTTGCTCTATATAGGCTCCGCGCGCGGAATGATCGACGAGCGAAGCATCGAGGCGCTCCGTCGAGTCCGCCGCGATTACGGTGGAGCACGTTTGACTCTGCCTGAGTTCAAGATGCTGGTGCGTGAGCAGTTCTTCATGCTGCTGCTTGACCGGGACGGCGCCCTGGCCGCGATTCCGGGGATGCTCCCAGAGGACGTCGCGCAACGACTCGCTGCATTCGCAATGATGCGCGAGGTCCTCTCCGCCAGCGGCGAAATCACCGGAGAGAGCGCGAGCCGCCTGCTGCGCATTGCCGCGCTGTTCGGCGTCGAGGCGGGAGAGGGGCCGTCAAACATTGCCCCTTTCGACCCAAAGGCGAAGGCGTCCTAGGGGGTCATGGAAGGATTGGGAGTGACATCATGTCAGCCGATACCAGGTCAGCGCAGTCTTCCAGTAAGTACGATCGCTTGATTGCGGCAGCGAAGGCCGTGCCGCCGGTGCCGACCGTGGTGGTGCATCCTTGCGATGAGACCTCGTTGCGCGGAGCTGTCGATAGCGCGCAAGCCGGCATCATCCGACCGATCCTGGTCGGACCCGAGAGAAAGATCAGGGAGACGGCGGGCAGGCACGATCTCGATATCTCCGGCTTCGAGATCGTCGATGCCGCGCATAGCGAGGAAGCCGCGTCCAGGAGCGTCGAACTGATCCATGCTGCCAGGGGCGAGATGCTGATGAAGGGCAGCCTGCATACCGACGAACTCATGCGCGCCATCACGGCGAAAGCGGGTGGCCTGCGCACCGACCGTCGTATCAGCCACGTCTTCGTGATGGATGTTCCGGCCTATGCCGACACCCTGCTCGTCACCGACGCAGCCATCAACATCTTTCCCGATCTCGATGCCAAGCGGGATATCATCCAGAACGCCATTGATTTGTACAACCAGGCCGGCTTTGGAGAATCGCCGCGCGTGGCGATCCTGTCGGCCGTGGAAACCGTGACCTCGAAGATCCCATCGACGATCGAGGCGGCCGCCCTGTGCAAGATGGCCGACCGCGGTCAGATCAGTGGCGGCGTGCTCGACGGGCCGCTGGCCTTCGACAACGCCATCGATCCCGAGGCGGCACGGATCAAGGGCATCAAGTCCGAAGTTGCCGGGCGAGCCCAGATCCTCGTCGTTCCCGACCTCGAAGCCGGCAACATGCTGGCGAAAAATCTCGCCTACTTCGCCAAGGCCGACGGCGCCGGCATCGTGCTTGGCGCCCGGGTGCCGGTCGTGCTGACGTCCCGGGCAGACACGCCCCGTGCGCGCATGGCGTCCTGCGCGGTGGCGTCGCTCTATGCCAACGCCCGGCGCCAACATGCGCCGACAGTCGCTGCGTGACCGCGATGGATACGATCCTCGTCGTCAACGCAGGTTCCTCGAGCGTCAAGTTCCAGATCTTTTCTGTCGAGGGAGAGGGTATCCTTCGACGGCAGATCAAGGGCCAGATCGACGGCATTGCCAGCCGACCACGATTGCGGGCGAGTGGCGCGAACGGTGAGACGCTGGCCGAGCGAGCGTATCCGATCGAGGCCGTCGCAGACGTTCCGGCGGCGATGGAGATCGCCGGGAGCTGGTTGCGGGACGAGCTTCGCATCCACCCGATCGCGGTCGGACACCGCGTCGTGCATGGCGGTCCGCATTTTGACCGGCCGGTGTCGATCGACCACGGCGTTGTCGCCCGCCTGGAACGCCTCGTCAATCTCGCACCACTGCACCAGCCGCACAACCTAGCGCCGATCCGGTCGATCCTTGCCGGTTTTCCGGCCTTGCCGCAGGTGGCCTGCTTCGATACCGCCTTTCATCGAACGCACAGCGCGGTCGCCGATCACTACGCGATCCCGCATCAGCTCCATGCCGAGGGCGTGCGCCGTTACGGTTTCCACGGGCTGTCTTACGAATATGTCGCGAAGGCCCTGCCGCAGATTGCGCCCGACATCGCGAACCGGCGGGTCATCGTGGCTCATCTGGGTAGCGGCGCCTCGATGTGCGCGCTCAACGAGGGACGAAGCGTCGAAAGCACCATGGGCTTCACGGCGTTGGACGGGCTGCCGATGGGAACGCGGCCCGGCCAGCTTGACCCCGGTGTCGTGCTCTATCTCATCTCAGAGAAGGGCATGTCGGTGTCGAACGTTCAGGGCTTTCTCTATCGCGATTGCGGACTGAAGGGACTCTCGGGCGTCAGCAACGACATGCGGGAACTCGAGGCCAGCGACGACGCCAAGGCCAAGCTGGCGATCGACTATTTCGTGTATCGGATCGGCCTCAATGCCGGCATGCTCGCGGCCGCATTGCAAGGCTTGGACGCCTTCGTCTTCACTGCCGGCATTGGCGAGAATTCCGCGACGATTCGCGCCCGTGTGGTCGAGCAGCTCGGATGGCTCGGTGTCAGCCTCGACCACGCCAGCAATTCTCGCAATTCGCGGCTGATATCGCGTTCCGAGAGTCGTATCCCCGTCTATGTCGTACCGACCGACGAGGAACTGATGATCGCGCAGCACACGCTGTCGCTGCTGATGAACCAGCCATCGAGCAACTCCAGACAAGAGAGGGCGTCATGATTCCCGTGTTCCCGGACACCAAGGTCGCCCTGAAGAGCAAGAAAGGCCTCATCGTCGGCATCGCCAACGACCAATCCATCGCCTGGGGCTGCGCAAGGGCGTTTCGCGCCCTCGGGGCGGAACTCGCCGTCACCTACCTCAATGACCGTGCCAAGAAGCATGTCGAACCGCTCGCGCGTGCGCTGGAAGCGCCGATCTTCATGCCGCTGGACGTCATGGTGGAAGGCCAGACTGAACAGGTCTTCGAGCGTATTGCAAGCGAGTGGGGGCAACTCGATTTCCTGCTGCATTCGATCGCATTTTCGCCGAAGGAGGCGCTGCACGGCCGCGTTGTGGATGTCGGGCGCGACGGTTTCCTGAAGACGATGGATGTCTCCTGCTGGTCGTTCATGCGGATGGCGCATCTCGCCGAACCGCTGATGAAGAACGGGGGCACGATGTTCACCATGACCTACTACGGCAGCCAGATGGTCGTGAAGAACTACAACGTTATGGGGGTGGCCAAGGCAGCGCTTGAAGCGGCGGTCCGCTACATTGCGGCCGAACTCGGTCCGAAGGGCATCCGTGTTCACGCGATCTCACCAGGACCGCTCGCCACGCGCGCGGCATCGGGCATTCCCGAATTCGATGATCTCATGGACAAGGCGCAGTCCACCGCGCCGACCCGCAGCCTCGTCAGCATTGAAGACGTCGGCAACGCCACGGCGTTCCTGGCGCTCGACGGGGCCAAGCTGATCACCGGCGGCGTTCTCTATGTCGACGGCGGTTATCACATCATCGACTGAACAACGGCGGAGGTTCAGGTGCGTACGGTCGGGTTGAGCTTGTTGTTGCTTGCGATCCATTTCGTGCCCGCGCAGGCGCAAACCTACGATCCGCGCTATGCTGTATGCATGAAGGTCTACGAAGGGTCTCTTGGCGGAGGCGAATGGATCGATTGCAGCTACACATCGCTGCCGCAGTGTCAGGCGTCAGCTTTCGGACGAGCCGCCATGTGCGTGATAAACCCGTACTTCGCTCAGGCGTTCCCCCGTGGGGGATACCCGCGATATCCGCGAGCCTACTGACGGCGTCCTCCGGATCGCCGCGGCCCGCCGTTGGCTGCACACCTAGCGGTAATGCAGCGCGATCAGCTCGGCGACGCAGGCCGGCTTCTTGCCGCCCTCGATCTCAATGACGAGATGGTAGTTGACGCGCAGGCCGTCCGGCGGCACGTCCTCGGCTTCGGCGACCGTGATCCGCCCGCGCAGCCTCGATCCGGCGGGGACGGGGGCAAGATATCGGATTCGATCCGCGCCGTAGTTCAGGGTGTTGCGCAGGCCCTTCAGGCCCATCACCGAACGAATGAAAAGAGGCGCAAGCGACAGGGACAGCAGGCCATGCGCGATGGTGGTGCCGCCTGGCGCTTCCCTCCTGGCGCGTTCCTGATCGACGTGGATCCACTGCTCGTCGCAAGTCGCTTGGGCGAACTGGTTGATGCGATCCTGCGTCACCTCGATCCAGTCGCTGACGCCGATCTCGGTACCGACCGCGGATTTGATCTCGTCGAAGTTGCTGAATATGCGCATGATGGTGGCCTGCTCAGATCTTCATTTCCGGGATGTCGTCGGGCACGACGAGCTCGGCGTCCGTCACCGCCATGACCTCGCCCACGCTGGTGCCGGGAGCAATCTCCAGCAACGTGGCCTTGCCGTCAGGAAAGCCGATCACCGCCATGTCGGTCACGACCAGCTGCACCGGCCGGACCGACGTCAACGGCAGCGTGCATTTGGCGACGATCTTGGACTTGCCTTTCGCGGCGTGCTGCATGGCGACGATGACCCGCTTGGCGCCGCTGACGAGGTCCATCGCGCCGCCCATGCCCGGAACCATCTTGCCGGGGATCATCCAGTTGGCGAGATGGCCGTGGGCATCGACCTGGAGTCCGCCGAGCACGGTCACGTCGACGTGGCCGCCGCGGATCAGTCCGAACGACATCGCGCTGTCGAAGGTGCTGGCCCCCGGCAGCGCGCTGATCGGGCGGCCGCCGGCGTCGGTCAGCAGCGGATGAGAAAGTCCTTGCTCGGGGATCGGCCCGGTACCGATCAATCCGTTCTCCGACTGGAAGAATACTTTCAAGTCAGGCGGAACGTAGTTGGCAACAAGCGTCGGAATGCCGATGCCGAGATTGACGAGATCGCCGCTTCTGAGCTCCTTGGCGACGCGTCGGGCGATGATCTCCTGTGCGTCCATGTGTCACCCGTTCGGGTTCGTAATGAGATAGTCGACCAGCGGCGCCGGCGTTACGACGTGGTCGGGTGCGATGACGCCAACGGGCACGATGTGTTCCGCGGTCACGATCACGGTGTCCGCCGCCATCGCCATGACCGGATTGAAGTTGCGCGCGGTCAGCGCATAGGAGAGGTTGCCGAGGTAATCGGCGAGAAAAGCGTGAACCAGCGCGAACTGCGCGCGCAGAGCGGTCTCGAGCAGGAACGATTTTCCGTCGACCTCGATCTGGCGCTTGCCTTCCGCGACCAGCGTGCCAACGCCGGTCGGCGTGAGGACGCCGCCGAGACCGCATCCGCCTGCGCGAATGCGCTCGACGAAGGTGCCTTGCGGAATCAAATCGACCGCGATTTGCTTGGCCAGCATCTGTTGCTGCGCCTTCGGATTGAGGCCGATGTGGGTCGCGGTGAGACGCGAGACCAGATCCGCATCGAACAGCTTCCCGACACCTTTGCCCGGCAACGCAGCGTCGTTACTGATGATGGAGAGCCCTGCCTTTCGTTGCCGGACGAGCTCGTCGAGCAGACGCCCCGGCGTGCCGACCCCCATGAAGCCGCCGACCATGATGCTTGCGCCTGCCGGGATCATCGCGACGGCTTCTTCGATGGAAACGGCCTTCATGGTTCCAACTCCAGTCGGCAGAGATCAAGGAAGCGACGGTGGAATGCTCGCTTTGCGTTCATCCCGGTCCCTTGATCTGCGTCAAGGCTTCTCATGATTCATGGAACGCGATGCCGACGCCTTCCAGCGCGCTGGTCCATAGCTTGCGAATCTCGACGTGGCGATGTTCGAGCGCAGCGCTGACAGCATCGCGATGGGCCAAAAGCTCCGGCCCTTTCAGGAACAGGATTTGCGCCTGCAGCAACCGGCCGCTCTCCAATTCGATGCGCCGCAAGGCCATGACGAAGGGATCGTCGGCATTGGCTTCCCTCGGGAGCAAAGCGGCCGGCCTTATGCCGGCATGAACGGCATGCGCAAGTGTTGCCAGGCCGACTGCCTGCGCCAGCGGCTGATCCGGAATGCTTTCGGCTGGTTGCGGAAACCATGCCGTCTCCCAGGACATCGACAGGTACCCCAGCGCAAGGTCCGGGACCCAGGACGTCGCCCGAAGCAGCAGGGAGACGATCTCCGCCTCGTGGTAGACCTGCGCGTTCAATTCGGTCTGCCAGGCGGACACGAGCTTTGCGGGCAGCGCGAACGCGAACTGCCGCGCCAACGCGCCATGGGCGGAGGTCAGGAACGCGGCGACGCGAGTCTGCTGGTACGGCGGCACACGGCCTTGCGGGTCGAGCGGTCCAAGGAATTCGCTCATGTGGCCGGTCCCTGCACGGGAATGGCGCGCAGATGATCGTAGCCGGCAGGAAACGCAATGAGCTCGCCGCCGGCCTCTTCCGGCGCGATCCAGACAGCCTTGTTGCCCTGCCAGCGGCCGGCCAGCACGTCCTCTGCGAAGCGGGCGAGCAGGTCCGCGGTCAGAGCCGGCTTCTCCAGCGTGAAGGCGTGATAGGCGCGCTGGATGATTACGAGCGCGCTGTTCGGAATCCGGACGCGCAGGGTCTCATGGAGTGCGCGAGGCGTCAGGAAGTCGAACTCGCCGTTCAGGATCATGGTCGGCAGGGTGATCGACGACAGTTGTGACGTCAGCGGCCGGAAGTCGAGGAAGGACTCCATCAGGTTTTGCAGCGCGTAGACGTCGTTGACCAGCCATCCCTGCCGTTTCACGCTGTCGAGCTTGTCCAATACCGGTCCTAGCCATTGATCGGAGACGTTCATCGGCAGCAACAGATCCTGGAGGTAGCTGGTGCCGCCCAGGATCAGCGCGGTGCGGAGTGCGTTGCCAAGCAGGAACAGTTGCGGCGGAAGCTCCGCGAAGCAGCTCATCGGCGCCAGCCCGGCCAGCCGCTCGCCGTGCTCGATCGCGTAGCGCAGCGCGATCAGGCCGCCGAAGCTGATACCGGCGAGAAAAATGGGTCCGTCGCCGAGTTCGTCGACCAGGAGATGAAGCGCCGCCACCTGATCGTCCTGGCTGATGAAGAGAGCGGGCTTGTCGGACACCCCCTGGCCGAGCAGGTCGAACGTCGCGACGCGGAATTGCCGCGCAACCAGGGCGTCGCGATACGCGGCCCACAGCTCGGCATATTGTGTAAGCCCATTGACCAGCACATAGGCGGGAGCGTTCGCTGGCCCGTCAAGCTCATAACGGATGCGATATGAGCCGTGACTGAGAAAGGGCATTGCGGGGTCCGGGCCGGATGGATGGCAACCACAATGCTCGTCCACGAAGACAGCGATCCATTGAGTTAGATCAAGGGTCGGCCGCGAGCGCGTACCTAGCCTTTTGACAAAATTGCCGGGAGGAAGCGGCCATGGCCGGAAAGAACTTCATTCGGTATTGCTGTGTGAGTCTGCTGTTGCTGTTGGTGGGGACCGCGCTGGCGGTCGCGGAGCCCTTCACCCGCCGCTCATCGCAGATGCAGCATGACGAGCTCAAGAAGACCTACGAGATTGCGAACTTCCGCATCGGCGGCAAGTACGATCTCTCCGACCCTTCGAAGTGGGAGAACGGCGGCGAGGGCGGCGTCACGCTCGAATCGCTCGGCGCCGGCAAACTGCGTACGGCCTACATTGCGATCGGCAACGCCCGCCGCAATGCGGCGGGCGAGATCACCAATGCCGTGATCGTCAATTCCTATTACTCCGGCGATTCCACTGACATGTACGAGCAGTGGGTCAAGGGCACTGCCCTGTCGGGCGGAGTTCCTGTCATTGGGCCGGGCCGGCCGATCGACACCGATCGCTACTATGTCGTGATGGTCGATCCGCTTGGCACCTGGGGCGCGAGCAAACCGTCCGACGGGCTCGGCACCAAGTTTCCGCAGTATAGCTACTACGACATGGTGCAGGCGAACTACCGCATGCTGCACGACGGCCTGAAGATCGCACATGCGGCGCTGATTACCGGCGTCTCGATGGGCGGCACGCAGACCTATGTCTGGGGCGTGATGCACCCGGAATTCATGGGCGGGCTGATGCCGATCGGCGGCACCACGCAGTCGGACGCAGAGGACCCGGTCGGCAACTGGACCTTCCAGATGATGACCGCAGCCATCCAGTCCGATCCCGTGTGGCAAGCAACGAAGGGCGACTACTACAAGCTGCCCAAGGAAAAGCATCCCGTGCCGGGCGTTGCCTTCGGCTGGTCGGTGCTTGGCTTGACCGGATACGACTTCGCCTACCGCACGACGCAGAGCTTCGCCGCCGTGCAGCCCGAAGTGTTCTACTGGGATCCGCCGAACGAAAAGGCCGGCAGTAGCGTGACCAATCGCGCCAAGCTGTATGACGCGGTCGATCTCGTCTGGCGCAACCGGGTCGGCGAAACCCACAACGTCAATCCCTATCTCGGCCGCATTCAGGCCCGCACCATGGTGATGCACATCACCAACGACCTGTGGCTGAACTTCAAGCTGGCCGAGCGCGCCGTCGACCGAGTACCGGGCGCCCAGCTGATCGCGGAGGAAAGCCCTGTCGCCCACTACGGCGTGTTCTCGATCGTCAATCACCGGAAGAACGATCCGAAGTTCGTCGCCTTCATGGATGACGTGGCGAGCCTCGATCGCGCGCAGAAATACGTCGACAAGAACTATCGCGCGCCGGGCGTGACCGAAAAGATCGACCCCACCAAGTCGTTCTGGAAGGAAGCCGTGACCTACCCCTATCCGGTCAAATACGCGACCGCGAAAGACAAGCGAGGCACGTCCTGGCAGATCGGCTACATGGACGAGTACGCCGGCACCGAGAAGGATCCAAAGGTGCTCGTCATCATTCATGGCAAAGGCGCGTTCGGCGGGCACTACGGTAACGTCATGCAATATGCTCTGCGTAGCGGCCTGCGCGTGATCGTGCCGGACCTGCCGCACTACGGCATGTCCGGTCCCGGCAATCTCGACAAGAGCCCGGCGCGGACGATGCAGGACATGCGCGAAGCCGTGTACGATCTCGTGGTCAATCAGCTCGGCGTCAAGAAGGCCCACTACCTCGGTCATTCGCTCGGCGGCCAGGTCGTCATGGGCTATGCCCTCACGTGGCCGGACGCCGTCCACGGCCTTGCGCTCGAAGCTCCTTCGGGCCTTGAAGAGTATCCGCGCGACATCACGATCGCCAAGGACAAGAAGGCGCGCCTGTTCGATCAGGTCTTCGATCATGATTTCGACAAGTGGAAGGAAACCTGGGGTCCGACCGGCATCCTTGCCGCGGAGCTCGGACGCTCGGAGCAGAGCGTCCGCGACTTCTTCTATTTCAAGAAACGTGATCCTGAGACCAACGCCGTGTCGGCGGCGAAAAGCGGCTATTTCTACAGCGACAGCGAATATGCCCGCTTCCACACCGAGCAGCGCGTCGGGCTCATCAAGGGCAACCCGAAGGAGTTCGAGCAATGGGCCAACGTCTTCATCTACGACATCTATTCGATCGGGTCCGAGCTGCAGCAGGATGACCCGAAGAACCTCTACCAGCGGGTGGCCCAGATCAAGGCGCCGATCTTCCTCTCCTTCGGCGACAAGGAGCCGTTCATCCCGACGCCGGCGTTCAACGGCTTGACGGACCTCGGACGCGACGTCATCACGCCGTTCATGTCACGCATGACCAGTGCGGGCAACCGGCCAATTCTCAAGATCTATCCGGAGACAGGTCACTTCATCCACACCGACAATCCGGTGGAGTTCCCGGTCGACGTGGTGGACTTCGTGATCAAGGGAACGGTCGATACGTCGTCGCCGCTCGGCACGGATCGGATGATCAAAGGTTCGGCCGTCTCGGCCTTGCCGGTGGCGCCGACTCCACCCGGCGCCGCACCGACGGCCGGCCTGAACAAATAGGCTGGACCATGTCAACGGTTGAGGCGGGTGAGGTCCGGTTGGGCTGGCGAGAGTGGGGCCAAGGCGACGTCACCGTCGTCTTCATCCACGGCAATCTCGCCAGCAAGGACTGGATCGAGCTCGCTGCGCCGATGTTTCCGAGCGGACTGCGCGTGATCGGAATCGACTGGCGCGGCTGCGGCGACAGCGATCGGCCGAAACCCGCGGCCGACTATGCCAACTACTCGATGCAGCAGCATGCGCACGACATGCTGGCGGCACTGGATGCGCTGGGCATCGGGTTTTGCCATCTCGCGACCCATTCGACCGGCGGCATCATCGTCGCACGGATGCTGCTGATGCAGCCGCAGCGGTTCGGGCGGGTGTTTGCGCTCGACCCGGTCACGCCGCTCGGAATGTCCTTCAATGCCGATCAGATCGGCCTTTTCCGGGCGATGATGGCGAGCAAGGAGCTGACGCGGACGGTGATGGCCACCGCAGCATCCTCGCTGTTCGTGCCGGAGAGCCTTGCGCCGAACGCAATCCCGCGATTCCGCGAGGGGCTCGGCGAGATCCCGGCGCTGTTCGATCGCATCATTGAGCAGACTTTTGGCGTCTCCGAGGGCATCTGGATCGGCACGCCGGTCAACCTCAACCGGGAAAAGGAAAGCCGGGAGCTGGAGCGCCGCATGCCGGAAATCCAGCATCCGCATCTCGTGCTCTGGGGCGAGCAGGACGGGTGGATCCCGCCGGCGGATCTCGAGAGCATGGCGGCGGCGATGCCGGACTGCCGGCTCGTGACTGTACCCCGGATGGGTCATTCCATGAATCTGGAACTGCCGGCGCTGTATGCCGGCTATTTCGGAGCCTGGTTCGGAGGACTAGCGAAATAGCAATTCTCAATGGAGGATGAGCATGGCCGAAACCACAAAGCTTTCCGTCGAAAAGGCACTCGAGAAGCTGCGCGCCGAAGAGCAGCTGAAATCGAGGACTGAGCAGCAGGACGAGAAGATAGAAGCACTTAACGAAGAGATCAGGCGCATGAGAGCTCAGAGGCTGCGCCTCGACCAGAGGCCAGGTAAGCGCCGTTGAAGCACATCCGCTTGTCAGAGTGGCGGACTTGGCGTCGCATGTCACGGCACGGCAGCGGCGGGGATGCCGCCTATCTGGGATCGTTACCGGACCGTCTGCGGGTGCTACCCGTGCCCGCTCTGCTACCGAGGCTCACATTCACGCATGACAATGTAAGGAGGTTCTAATGAAGCTTCGTCGATCAGCCACATTGACTCTTTCCGGGTTGGCCTTAACCGCTTCGGTGGCGCTCGTAGGAACTGCCGTCAGTAGCGGACCGGCAGCTGCAGTCGTCTACTGCCAATACGTCGATTATCCGCCGAGCTGCATTGCACGGCCCGGCGTCGTGCTCAGGCCGCGTCCTGTTGCGCGCGCGGTAACGCGTGAAGCGGTGCGGCCTGGAACGCCAATGAATCGCGGCGGCCCCGTCGATCGCGTCGGGCGACGCTGAAAATCGGCATACGCGACGTGAGTACAAGTTCGGCAGCTCTCGACCGGTTTGTTCGAGGTGCAATCCTGGTCGGCTCACGCCGATATGCTGCCGCGGTCGGCGGTGAAGGCGACGATCGCCTTCACCCGGCGGATTTCCCCGCCGCAATGACGACCTTATGCGCGATCCGGTTCTCCGCGATTCCTGTCTCGGAGCAGGTGAGTTGAATCCGTTGGTTAGAGGAGGAGAAAGACAATGGCAGACATCAATCCTTCGGCTGAAAATGCACGTGCGATGTTGACCGAGAGTCTCGGCCGCCTTCGCAAGGGCAGTGAAGAGTATTTCAGTCTGCTTGAAAAAGCTCTGAGTTCGTCGCCGCTGCCGATCGCCGACCAGGCCAAACAGTTCTGCAATTTCATGCAGCGCAACGTAACCGCGACATTCGATCTCGGTGACAAGCTGACCCAGGCCAGGGACGTGCAGGACGCCCTCAAGATGCAATCCGAATTCTTTCAGGACCAGATGAGGGCCCTGACCGATCAGGCCAAGAACATGGGCGAGACTGCAATGAAGGCCGTGACGGGGGCCTTCACGCCAAAGATCTGAGCGGATGGGAACTCGAAGAGATGGGCGCTGGCAGGACCACCGCGCCTCATGTTCTGGCTCGCGATGAGGGCACAATGGCGCTTCAGTTCGTGGTCGGCACCATTGTCAGCCTTGTAAACATCATGATTCACGCGCTGGTGACAGTCGGTGCAATTGGCATTGCTCGTTCGGCCGGACTGCGACATATGGAGTGGCCAAGACTGCACCTGATGGCCGTGATGGCCGCTACCGCCGCCGTTCTGATGGTGGCGCATACGTTGGAAAGCGTCGTCTGGTCGGCGGCTTATTTGATGGTGGGCGTGGCGCCCGCCGGCACCGATTTGGTCTATTTCGCCTTCGTCAACTACACAACGCTCGGCTATGGCGACATCACGCCGATCCAGGCGCGCCGGCTGCTAGGCCCGATGACTGCGATGAACGGCATCCTGCTGTTCGGCTGGTCGACCGCAATGCTGTTCGAAGTGCTGCGCAAGACCGTGGAGCGCCTTGCCGCGAACGCTAGCGCATGCAATTCTGCGGATTGAGCGAGCTGCCCGGCTCCGCCTCGGATTGCGGTGCATTCAACGGCGACCTGTAGTTCAGGCGTAGGACGAATTGTCGCGCTTCGCGCGAAGCGTCAGTTCTGGAGATCGAAGCTGGCAAGCTTCAACCGGTCCAGCAGCACGATCTGACGCTGGGTGTTGCCGATGAAGCCGAGGACTCCGAACTCGTGCAGCCGCGACAACGCACGCGAAACGGTTTCGAGCGTCAGGCCGAGATAGTCGGCGATGTCGCGCCGCGACATCGGCAGCGCGATAACGTCCGCCGCAGTCAAGCGCTTATCCATTTCGAGCAGGAACGCGGCAACCCGCTCGAGCGAGGTCTTACGTCCAAGCAGCAGCATGTGTTCTTCGGCGTGGTGGAGATTGGCAGTCGTCATGCCAAACAGGTTCCTGGCGACCATCGCATCGCTCTTGGCCACCATTTCGAGACTTTGCCGCTTGATGAGGTGAACGGTGGTGTCGATGATGGCTTCCGCCGTGAAGCGATGAGCTCCGCCATTCTCGAGGCCGAAAATGTCGCCCGGGAGGTGAAACGCGCCGATCTGGCGCCGGCCGTCTGTCAGCAGCTTGTAACTTCGCACTGCACCAACCTTGACCTGATAGACGTACTCGGCCGGCTCTTTCTCCCCGTAGACTTCAGTGCCCTTCTTGTAGGTGAATTCGCTCAGACTGACGATCGTGTTCGAATCGCTGGTCATTCCGAAGTCACGGAGAGAATTGGGGCGCGGGGACCGGTCGGTTGCGATACGCACAAACATGGACCGCCTCCTCTGGTCGCTTGACGGGTTCGTCGCTGGGATTATTTCGCTGCCGGGAGTGCCTCTTTTTCCCGGGCGATTGGTCTACGATGAAGGCCGTGTTATAAGCCATTGTCTCTCAGGTCATTGTACCAAGGGGCAGGGCGGAATACCTTGCACGACATGAAGCGCCTCAGGCGCATTTTTCGTTGGTTGCTTTTGTTGCGCATTTGAAGGTTGCGGAACCCTCCAGGAGGTCAAATGCCCGGCTTGGTTCACGTGGTAGACGACGACGCCTCCTTCCGCACGGCCGTCGAGCGCCGGCTGAAGCTTGCTGGTTATGAGGTCGCCACCTATTCATCGGCCCAAGACCTGCTCGAGCGGCTGCCGGGCGGCGATGGCCCCGGATGCATCTTGCTCGATGTGCAAATACCCGGGCTCTCCGGTCCCCAGCTGCAGAGCCACCTCACCGGACTCGGGTCCACGCTCCCGATCGTGTTCGTGACAGGCTACGCCGATACGGCGACGACCGTGCGCGCCATTAAGGCCGGAGCCGAAGATTTTCTCACCAAGCCCGTCTCGTCGGAACAGTTGCTCGATGCGCTCGCTCGTGCCCTGATCCGCCAGCAGGCCGACCACATCCAGCGCACAAAGCTCAGTTTGCTCCAGATGCGGCTGAAGTCACTGACACCGCGCGAACGCCAAGTGTTCGAATTGATCGTGCGCGGCAAGATCAACAAGCAAATTGCCCACGAACTCGGCACCGCCGAGCGCACCGTAAAGGCCCATCGCCATCAGGTGATGGAGAAAATGCAGGTGCAGTCTCTGGCGGAGCTTGTGTCGATGGCAGAGCGGCTGGGCGTATTGGATCCCGAAGCCAAACGGCCCGGCTAACGACGCCTGTGGTCCCGGCGGGTCTCCGCCAAGCAACCTGCACACAAGGACTATTTCAAAGCTCGGCAAGGGTATGCTGTAGTCTGGGTGCGCGGGCTGCAGTCGGCCTTGTTGTCCGACCGGATCTAATATCGTCCGGCAAACTGACGCCAGCCAATACCTGGAAGGACCGCCGAACTTGTCCTCGTGCAAGCCTGTTCTTGTCGTCGACGACGACGCGTCGATGCGCATGAGCATCAAGCGCCTTCTGCGCGCGCACGGCTTCACTGCGCTGCTGTTCGACTCGGCACATGCGCTGCTCGGCCATGGCGGCTGCGGCGAGGCCGCATGCATCATCATCGACATCAATCTGGACGATGCCTCCGGAATCGAGTTGCGCCGCAGGCTTGCCGAGCATGGCGTCGCGGCACCGGTGATCTATATCACCGGCAACGACAACCATTCGAGTCGCACCGCCGCAATCGAGTCCGGATGTATTGCCTATCTGACCAAGCCGTTCGCGGCAAAAGCGCTAATCGACCCCATCCATCGCGCCTGGTCGACGGCAAACTAAAGCGCGATGCGATCAGGATGAATCGTCATCGCGCTTTAGGTTGTTGTTTAAGCATGATCTTTCGGAAAACCGCTGCGCACTTTTCCGGATCATGCTTTAGCGGCCAGCGATCGCCTCTTCATCCCGTATTGGGGGTGTCCGTTGACGCGGATCAATCCCATCATCCATGGCGCTGGATATTAAAGTCTGCTTCTCATTGGGAGCAATCGCCTATGCAGGGAGATGAGGTATGAAACGGCTCTTGATGGTCACTGGCATGGCTGCTGCGCTGACGTCCGGCGCGGCGTTCGCCCAATCGGTCGACCTTACCGGCACTTACACATGCGTCCAGATGTGCCGCGGTGACTTGCCGGCCCACGTTACGCAGAACGGACCCGAGCTCAATCTCACCACCGAGGCGGGCGTGCCGTCGCGCGCATGGCCGGACTGGTTCTCGCCGGCGAGTCGCATCTGGATCGATGCTTACGACATAAGCGCTGTTTATACGCCTGACGGCATGACAATCCAGTTCGACAACGGGACCATCTGGCAGCGCTATGTGCCGCCGCCTGCACCGTCACGTCGCAGGGCGAAATGAGCCAAATTCGTCGACGAGACCTTGTGGCGGTTTGATGCTGACCGACATGGCTCGACCGCCGACTTGTACAAGAAGGGCGTAGGGCCAAATTGCGCAAACTTCCCACCATGTTGGCGCAGGGGAGCACATGGCCTTTCGGACTTCCTGGCGCTCGTCCCCACTCGCCCCGGGGCAATCACATAGCCACCGTTTGGAGTTGAGCTAGATCAAAATGCGCTCGCGTGCTATTGCCTAAAGTTCCCGGGTTCACTGCCAATTCAATTTGTAGGGAGTTCTGCAATGTTGATCAGGACCAGGACAGTGAGCCGTCCTGCCAATGACGGGCAATTGGCAGCCCTCGCCGGCGAACGGGTCTTTTGCAGCGAGTTCACTTATCGGAGGGGAACGGAAGTCTTCGGAGAGGGCGAGGAGGCCGAGTATGTCTACCAGATCGTGTCTGGTGCGATCCGGACCTACAAACTGCTCTGCGATGGCCGCCGGCAGATCAACTCCTTCCATCTTCCGGGTGATCTGTTCGGGCTAGAGAACGGCGCGGTTCATCGTTTCACCGCGGAAGCAGTCGTTCAGACCATGGTTCGCATCACGAGCCGGCGACACTTGCTCGACAGCATCGAGCACGAGGAAGAGGGCCAGGCAAGCCTTCTCACCCTTGTCACGCGCAATCTTCAGCACGCGGAGAACCACATGCTTCTCCTGGGCCGGAAGACGTCCGTCGAGAAGGTGGCCGCATTCCTTCTGGAAATGGACCGGCGGCAGGATCATCCAAACGTGATGAGCTTGCCGATGAGCCGCCGCGACATCGCTGACTATCTTGGATTGACGCTCGAGACGGTCTCGCGGGCTCTCTCGACCTTGCGTGATGACAACATGCTGCGGTTTGACGGCCAGACGCAGCGCCAGCTCGTGCTTCTGGATCGCAAAGGACTAGCACAGCTCGATGCCTGACGGTGCAGCGAGCGATGCGCAGTAGGCCGTCGTTTCACTCGTCGATGTCCTGCTCGAGCATCTGCGCCGGGGGGCCTGTGTGGGCTGATGCGAACTGCGTCAGCGGCAGCGAGGTCGTCAGCGACAGCAGATTGGAGTCGATCACTTCCAGCACGAGTGCCTTTCCCGCTTCCATGTCTTTGACGATGTTGGGATCCGCGACATCGGCCGCGATGCAGGTGTTGCTGAGGCACCAGTTGTAGGGCAACCGGTAGGAACGTCCTTGGTCGACCGTCAGCTTGACGGGATGCTGTAAGTACATGCCGACGGGTACGAACACCTGCAGTCGCCCGTTGCGGTCGCCGTCGCGCTCTATCAGGTCCAGACGGACGGCCATCTGACCGGTGGGAAAGGTGCCGGTAATCGAGGTCCGGCACACTCTCGGAGCTGCACCTGCCTTGAAGCACCGCTTGCGCCAGCTTCCGTATGTAATGTCCTTTGCCTCGCGCTGGCCCCGGGGTGCGACTTCGGCAGGCTTGGCCGCCGGCGGCTTTTCGCGCGCGACCGCCTCCAGAACCGGCGCTGTCGTGGTGATGGCTGCAATGAGTGAGGCAGACAGACAATAGCGCGCGGTGATCATGGCCGTATCTCCAGACATGGGTAACTTCGGCTATCTTTGAGCCTCCAGAAATTTCGCGACGAGCGGCGACCAGATCGGGATTGCGTCCGGCGATCCTATGAAGAAGTGGCCCTCGTTGCCGAACGGCGGCATCAGGTGATATTCCGCGCGGCCGCCGGAGGCGGTGAAAGCCTCGTGCATGCGCTTCGACAATGCGGGGCCGAAGAACGTGTCGTTTTCGATATAGATCCAGAGCATCGGTACACGCGAGGTGCGACCGAACTCACGGGTTGCTTCGACCAGCTTGTCAGGCGCGCAGTTATTGTTCGGCTTGCCGTCGACGCGGCCGCCGCGGCCGGCCGCGAAGGTGATGATCGCCTTGACTTGCGGCGGATTGAGGCTGGACAAGGCGATGGACCCCCAGCCGCCCCCCGATTGCCCGACGACGATGACGTCCTTGGGCACGATGCGCATCTCCGCGACCATATAGTCGATGATCCAGATGTCGACCTGTGCGACGGCCATGCCGGCGGAGCGGAAGTTGGGATTGCTGCACTTGCCGACTTTTGTGATGAACGGGCCGTAGAGTGCACGTTCAGGGATGTCGATCGCGGAGGCGCCATATCCGGTGCCAACCGGCGCCACCACGAGGTGCCCGCGCGTCGCGAACCATTTGGCTGCGTCGCGAAATTCAACCAGTGGAAAGAAGCTTCGCTCTATCGGATTGAGCGACACGCCATGGTTCATGATAACGAGCGGAAACGGACCGTCGCCGATTGGACGCACCACATAGGCAAACGTCGGGAGCGGCAGGGGCAGCGCCCATATCTCCTCCCGGATCGGATGCGAGGTGCCCTGATCACCCGCGCGCGAAGGATCGACAAAACAGGCCATGAGCAGCACCACTTTGAGGAGAGATCGATAGAAAGAGCTATGCCAAAATTGCATGCGTTTCTCCTCGACAGCAGCAGAAAGATCTCGGGCGCAGTTGAAATGATTCCCCTGACTGCGTTCATCGTCGTGGATCCCGAAGCCTCGTGGCAGGCCAAGCTGGGCTCGCAAGCAGTGGGATGGTTGATCCAAGTCAACCCTTTCACGAGCGAGACCACTCTTGATGGTCCAATGCACCCGCGACGACCTACGTCACGAACATGAGCCTGATGAATACCGCCAGTCCTTCGCTGCGCCGCGACGAGACGGTGCAGATCGCGCTGCTGGTGACGATCGGCGCCCTGCACAACCGCCTGCCGGATCTCGCCGGCACGCTCGGAATCTCGTTCGTCGCGGCGATGCAGACTGTCGCTTTCACCAAAGGCGTTCTCATGGCTCTATCAGGTGGTGGTCCGCGCGGGCCGCTGCGCCGCTCCGGCATATTTGCCGCGCTTTGCGTCGCTTTCGGCGTGGGCGCGGCCGTCGGGGCCTTTGCGACCAAAGGCATTCCCGATCTCACGTTTGGCATTCCCGTGACCGCTCTGCTGATCATCCTGTTGCGCTGCGAAATCGAACGGAGCGAGGTGCCCGCATGAGCTCGCCGTCCGATCGACCTGTGGGGTGGTCGCGATTCTTCCCAGTCTCCGGCTGGCTTGTTGCCTATCGCGGCGAATGGCTGGCATCGGACGCAGTGGCCGGAATAACGCTGGCCGCGTACGCGATTCCCGTATCGCTGGCCTATGCGACGCTCGCCGGTCTGGCGCCGCAGGTTGGCATCTATGGCTACATGCTCGGCGGTATCGGCTATGCGCTGCTTGGGTCGTCGCGGCAGCTCGCAATCGGCCCGACCTCGGCAATTTCGCTGATGATTGCCTCCACCGTCGGGGTGCTCGCCGGCGGGGACGCGGTGCGATACGCGCAGATCGCCAGCCTTGCGGCTTTTGCGGTCGCGGTCCTGTGCTTCGTCTGTTGGCTGTTCAAGCTCAGCGTCCTCGTCCGCCTGGTCAGCGACAGCATACTGGTTGGCTTCAAGGCCGGCGCCGGGCTCACCATCATCATGAGCCAATTGCCGAGCCTGTTCGGCGTCGCGGGCGGTGGGCACAATTTCTTCGATCGTGCGTTGCGACTCGTAGCGCAGATCGGCGACACCAACCTTCTCATCGTGACGATCGGCGCGGTGGCGCTCGCGCTTTTGCTGCTCGGCGAACGGCTTTTGCCGGGAAAGCCGGTCGGCATCACGATCGTCGCGCTGTCGATCCTCGCTTCCACGCTGCTCTCCCTGCCGGCCGCCGGCGTGCCGGTGACCGGGAAGATCCCGGAGGGACTGCCGACGCTGGCGCTGCCGACGTTTGGTCTTCTGCAGTTCGACGATCTCTTTCCGCTCGCCGCGGGATGCGTGCTGCTGGCCTACATAGAGGGCGTCTCGGCTGCTCGCAGCTTCGCGGCCAAACATGGCTACGCACTGGATGTGCGACAGGAATTCCTGGGGTTGGGAGCTGCGAATCTCGCCGCAGCTTGCGGCCACGGCTATCCCGTCGCCGGTGGGCTGTCGCAATCGGCTGTCAACGACAGCGCTGGGGCGCGCACGCCACTGGCGCTGCTGATCTGCTCGATCGCGCTGGCGCTGTGCCTGCTGTTCTTCACGGGACTACTGACGAATCTGCCGAAGGCCGTCTTGGCCGCCATCGTCTTTGCCGCAGTGTATCGGCTCGTGGACGTCCATGCCCTGCTGCGAATGTGGAAGGTCAGCAGGCTCGACTTCTATGCTGCGGCGATTGCGCTCGTGGCCGTTCTGCTGCTCGGCATCCTGCAGGGTGTCCTGCTTGCGTCGATTGCATCGATTTTCCTCCTGCTGGCGCGCGCATCGCATCCGAACATTGCATTCCTCGGCAGGCTTCCGGGAACCGGTCGCTATTCCGACAGCGCCCGGCACGACGGCGTCGAGCCGCTCGTTGGCGTCATCGCGTTCCGTCCCGAAGCCTCGCTCCTCTATATCAATGCCGAAACGATCCTGGCGGTGGTCCTCGAAGCCCTACAGAAGTCGTCAGACATCAAGCTGGTGGCCTGCGACCTCTCCGCATCGCCCTACATCGATCTGGCTGGCGCGCGTATGTTGCGAGATCTCCATGATGAGCTCGCCTCTCGTCACGTCGCCTTCTGCATTGTTGGCGCTCATGCGCAATTGCGCGACCTGTTGCAGGCGGAGGGGCTCGCGGAGAAGACCGACAGTTCGCGGTGGCTGCGATCGCTCGACAGCGTCCTCGGCGACTTTCAAGTCAAATAGCCTCTGCTGCAGCGCGAAGCGTCCGAGCGCAAAGTCACCAACGCGTCTCCGATATCTCGCGACTGTTGACGTGGATCAAAGGAGCGGGCCCCCCGCCGTCCACGGTCCATCATCACCTTCCGCGCGAACCGATAAGAATCGGGAGATACCTATGTCCACGGACGCCAAGCCCACGCAGAAGCGCATTGATCGGTTCTTTTCGGGGCCCGGTGCACGGGCTGACGATTGGCGTGATCGGGTGGATGCTGCAAAAGCATGCGCCCGCGGCGGCGACCGCGCGAAATACGATGCGGCGCTGGCCGATCTCTCGATCACGGGGGAGTTTCACGGCTATCCCGGCCTGCGACGGATGGGGGCGCTACGCGAAGCAGCGGCGGCCAGCGATGGGGCAACGTCGCTTGCCCTTGCGACACGGAACACCCAGGCGTTGGCGACGCGATCCTTCCGCCAGCATCCGGCGACTGCAACGCGAAGGACGATGGCAACGGCGATGTGCCCGAGCTGGTCCCACCGACTTTCGGTGCGCATACGACACGCAGGCTCGGCTACTTCGGGCTGCTGCTCGCCCAATAGTCTGGCGTCAAACTCCAGGAGGAAACGAAAACCATGAGAAAGCCTGTTATCTATGCGGCCCTGATCGCCTTCCTCACCGGCGTCGCCGGATTCAGCACGCCGTCGCGCGCCGAGACTGGCGAGGTTGCGGTCGTCTTCACCAAGGGCGGCCTCATCGTCGGCGTCGGGGGTGGCGAGGGCGTTCTGCTGCTTCGGGGCAAGAGATATCCCTTTACGGTGTCGGGCATGAGCGTGGGCTTCACGATCGGCGCCTCGACCACCAAGCTGGTCGGCCGCGCTCTCAACCTGAGGGGCCCCGCCTCCATCGAAGGCTCCTATGCCGTAGGCGGAGCGGGCGGGGCGGTTGCCGCGGGGGCCGGCGCGGTTCAGCTGCAGAACGCGAACGGCGTCATCCTGCAGCTGAGCGGCCCGAAAATCGGCGCGGAGGTCTCGGCCGCCGTGGGCGGTGTCACCATTCGCCTCAAATAATCGGAACGACGGGCCGCGTCGATGCGTGGCCCGTCGTCCTGCGCGGTGGGATGCGTTACATGGATCCATCTTTCTGACGGTCTACGACCGGAGCGAGCGATGGCGTCTCATGAGCCTCGATTGAGTTCATCAGAAGCCATTGCCGAATCCCTCGAAAAATCGGCGCGGCTGTACCGACGTTGCCTGATGTTCGTTGAGCGTCGCTGCGGTCAATATCGCTCGGCGACGAAGTTCATTCCGCGTAAGCCCGCCTGGTCATTGTAACGTCCCTTATCGGAGCGTGGCGGCAGCTTGACCTTGTCCTTCTTGATCCGCTTGTGGGGGATCGACTTCAGCAAATGCGCGATGCAGTTCAACCGTGCCCGGCGCTTGTCGTCGGAGCGGATGATGTACCATGGCGCGTGTTTCGTACTGGTCCGCTTGAGCATGAGATCGCGGGCCCGCGAATAGTCGTACCAGCGACGATAGGATTCAAGATCCATCGGGCTCAGCTTCCATTGTCGTACTGGATCATCGATCCTGGCTCTGAAACGGCGTTCCTGCTCGTCCATTCCGACCTCGAGCCAGATCTTGACCAGAATAATTCCGCCGTCGATCGCGTATTTTTCCATTTGAGGACAGAGGGTCAGAAATCGGTCGTGCTCCCTGGCCGTACAGAAGCCCATGACATATTCGACGCCGGCGCGATTGTACCAGCTCCGGTCAAAGATCACGATCTCACCGCCGGCGGGAAACTGCTCCATGTAGCGCTGGAAGAAGAGCTGCGTCTTTTCCCGATCGGACGGCGCCGGAAGCGCGACGACGCGAAAGACCCGCGGACTGACCTTCTCCGTAATGGCCTTGATCGTGCCGCCCTTGCCGGCGGCGTCTCTGCCCTCGAAGAGGACGATGACCCGCAGCTTGTTCGCCTTCACGAAGTCCTGCAGTTGGCACAGCTCGACTTGAAGCTTTTCGAGATGCTTCTCATAGTCCTTGCGCTTCATTCGTTCCGCAGGTTCGTTCTTTGCCATGCGTCCCTCTTCGTAACATCTGCTGCGACGGCGTCAGGAAAACGCTAGTCGTCTCCCCAGGAGATGGTCACGCCGATGTCCCCCGGCATGCCACCCGGGAAATCGATGATCTGGTAGGCGATGCGATAGCCGCGCGGCTTCAGATAGTCCGTCCAGAGCTGGAAGATCTCCTTCGGAATGCCGGTCAGCGTGTTCTCCCAGCCGGGCTCCATCTGGTTGATGGCGCGTCCCCTGTCCGTGCACAGCGTGTTGGGAAAGCGGTAGACCTGCACTTCCGTGAGGCCGTTTCGCACCGCACGCTGAATGACGGTCGAGGCGAGCTTGATCTTCTCCTCCTCCGACTTCCCGGATGGTTTGCTCAGCCGCTCGATCAAAGCCAGCTTCTCGGCTTCAGCGGCGGCGGCGACGCGGACATATTGTTCTGCCTTCTCGGCCTCCTTCAGCGCGGCTTCCTTCCGGATCTGCGTTGCACTGGGGATGAGATCGTCAATGCCTGGCATGGCGGCGGCTCCTGATTTCTGGTTTGTTCCAGTGATCGAGGCTAGGCGGGGCGAAGTGCATTCCCTTGATGCAAATCAAGCAATTCGGGGCCGGGGTCGTCACTCTCGGCGCAATTCAGGGGACACGCGGTCCCGGTCAGGAGGGAACGTTGAGCGAGCAGCTGCACCCGATGGGCCCGCATCATCTGCCCTTCTACATTGTTGCGCCCGGTGAGACCGACTGGCTGATGGTGGCGACCGGGCTGATCTTGATCGGCGCAGTTTTCAGCGTCGGGCTGCTTTATTTGTATCTGCACAGCCTGCCCGAGCGCATGGCTCACAAGACGCAGAAGTTGCAGTTCGAGGTTGTGGCAGTGCTGGGCTTGATCGCGCTGTTCACGCACGAGCATCTCTACTGGATTGCAGCGTTGGTGCTTGCGATGATCGAGCTTCCGGATTTCGGGACGCCCTTGCGCAGCATTGCAGGATCGGTCGAACGGATCGCGGACGGTGCGTCGCCGAGCGACGACGATCGGGTAACCGTCGGTGATACGCCTTCGACGGAGACGCGGCCCCAAGAGCTGCATCCGGCGGCATCCGGCAGCAAGGTACCCAGCCATGCTTGAGCTAGCCATCTGCTCACTCTTGACGATTCTTCCGGACTATCTCTACCGCCGTTTCGCGCAGGGCAAGCGGTTCGGCAAAGAGATCACGCTCTTCTCCGTCTGGTACGAGCTCAGATGGGGCATCACCGGCTGCCTGATGCTGACGGTGGCGCTGATCACAAGCGTCTTCTTCTTCCATCCGGCGACCCGGAACGCGGCGCTGTTGTTCCGGACCGTCCCGATCCTGCCCGAGGGCTCGGGGCGCGTGGTCGAAGTCAATTTCGGCTACAGCGCGGCAGTGAAGAAGGGCGACGTTCTGTTCACGCTGGACAGTTCGAAGCAGAAAGCCGCGCTCGAAACCGCCACGCGCAAGGTCGCGGAAATCGATGCCTCACTGGAGACCGCGAAGTCCGACGTGGTCAAGGCTGAAGCGCAGCTCGGGGAAGCAAAGGCCAACTATCAGCAGGCAAAGGACGAACTGGACGTCAAGATCGAGCTGCAGCGCCGGAATCCCGGCATCGTGCCGCAGCGCGATATCGAGAAGCTGCAGGTTATAGTCGATCAGCGGCAGGCGGGAATTGACGCGGCGAGGGCCACGTTGCAGTCGGCGGCCTTGCGAGTCTCGACGCTCCTGCCAGCGGAGAAGGCGAGCGCTCAAGCCGCGCGGGCTGAGGCTCAGGTTGACCTGGACAAGACCTTCGTTCGCGCCGGCGTCGACGGACGCGTTGAACAATTCCTCATTCGCGCCGGCGACGTGGTCAATCAGTTGATGCGGCCGGCCGGTATCCTCATTCCCGAGGGCGCCGGTCAGGCCAAGCTGCAAGCCGGGTTCGACCAGATCGAGTCCGGCATCATGCGGGAGGGGATGGTCGCCGAGGCGACCTGCATCTCGAAGCCATGGGTGATCGTCCCTCTGGTGGTGACGTCCGTTCAGGATTACATCGCAGCGGGGCAGTTCCGGTCCGGCGAGCAACTCATCGAGGCGCAGAACCTCGCCAAGCCCGGTACCATTCTCGTGTTCCTCGAACCGCTTTACAAAGGCGGTCTCGACGGGGTGACGGCCGGCAGCAGCTGCATCGTCAATGCCTACACCAGCAATCACGACGAGATCGTCGACCCCAAGACGTCGACCGGCCGCAAGATCGCACTCCATGTCATCGACGGCATCGGGTTCGTGCATGCCTTGCTGCTGCGCATCCAGGCTTTGCTGCTGCCGTTCAAGACGCTGGTGTTCGGGGGCGGTCACGGATGAGGAACAGATGCATGTATGATGTGAGAGCCCCGGTCGCGGGAGTAGCGCTATCGCTCGGCGCCTTGTTCGCATCAGCCGGCGGCGCGGGGGCGGTCGAGCTGAACGGCGCCTGGGCGAGCAGCGCGGATCAATGCGACAAGGTGTTCACCCGCGAAGGCGGGAGGATCGGCTTCACGGACATGTCCGAAGTCTACGGCGGCGGCTTCATCGTCGATGGCAGGCAACTGATCGGCAAGTTCGCGCGGTGCACGGTCAAGGCACGGAAAGACGACGGTCCAAATGTCAACCTGGTCGCGTCCTGCGCAACGGACATTATGCTGTCCAGTGTTCAGTTCAGCCTGAAGCAGCTCGATGCGAACAGCATCGCCCGGCTGTTTCCGGGGATGGCGGACATGGAGATCATTTATCATCGCTGCCCGTTCAATTGAGCAAGCGGTCGCGTAGGCTTGATGCATGTCAAGCAACTGCGTGCGCGTAGGCGTCAAGTGCCGTTCATCCCCGGGAGGATAGACATGACATCCAACAGACGTGTTCACAAGACGATCTACGCGATGCTCGGAGCAGCGATGGTTGTGGTCGCTCCTGGCGTCCGAGCGCACGCGGACGATCCGGCCAGGATTCTCAAGTCGATGTCGGACCATCTCGCCGGTCAGAAGACGCTGTCCGCGTCCTTCGACAGCGACATCGAGATCATCACGCCCGAACTCCAGAAGATCCAGTTCGCGAGCTCCGGCGAAATCAAGATGAGTCGCCCGGACAAGCTCCGGGTCAGGCGCACCGGCGGTTATTCCGATGTCGAGCTGGTTTATGACGGCAAGCTGATTTCGATCTATGGCAACAATGCCAAGAGCTATGTTCAGGCAGACGCGCCTGGGACCATCGACAAGATGGTCGATGCGCTTCAGGTGCGTTCCGGCGCCGGGATGCCAGGCGCCGACCTGCTGCTCTCCAATGCGTTCGACGAACTGATGGCCACCGTCATCGAGGGCAAGCATATCGGGCAGGGTGTCGTCGATGGCGTCGAGTGCGAGCATCTTGCGTTCCGCACGCCGGACACGGACTGGCAGATCTGGATCGAGGCCGGCGCCAGGCCCGTGCCGCACAAATACGTCATCATCAGCAAGACACTCGCCGGGGCGCCGCAATACACGCTCCGGATCAAGGATTGGAAGACTGACGCTCTGAACGCCGATGTCTTCGCATTCGTTGCGCCGGCGGGCGCCACCAAGGTCGATCTGGAGGGTGCCGCAATTGCAGAGTTCGACGAGCTTCCCCCTGGTACACCGACAGGAGCAAAGAAATGATCGCGCTTCGAAAAGTCATCCTGTTTGCCGCAGGGGTAACCGCCTTCAGCGCCGGATTGTCCTCGAATGAAACAAATGGCCTCATCGAAGGAAGGTTCTTTGCCGAGGCCCAGGCGAGGGTCGGGCGCCCCTTGACTCCCATGAGCTATGCCGGTGTTGCCCGGAGAACCACACGCCGCGCGGTCGCCGTAGGCGCGGCGGGAGCTGCCGGTGCCTACTACGGCTCCTCCTGCGTGCAGGTCGTCGATGCCTATGGCCGGGTCGTGACGCGCTGCTGACAGGACCCGCCAGGGCGAGACGCTTCTTCCGTGCGGCCGTGCTCGAATTGTGCTTTGATGAGAGCCGTTCGATCATTGTGGCCGCCGAAAGAGAGCATGACCGGACGTGTCCCCATTGCTGTAGGCGCCTCATCCGGCCGGGCCGCGTGCCTTGCCGCTTGCCTGGTCGCCTTTCTGGTCGTCGTCTCCGCGCCGGCGATGGGTGCCGAGCGCAACGCGCCCAAACGGATATTGTTGCTGCATTCTTTCGGGCGAGACTTTCGCCCATGGAGCGAGTATGCGCTGAGCATCAAGGCCGCGCTGGAGCAGCAGGCGCAGTGGCCGCTCGATGTCCAGGAGCACACCCTGCTGACGGCACGGTTCAACAATCCCGGGCCTGAGGAGCCGTTCGTCAACTATCTCCGCTCCCTTTACGCGGGCGTCCCCCCAGATGTTGTTGTTAGCATCGGGGCGCCGGCTGCACGATTTGTCCAGAAATATCGCGATCAGCTTTTTCCCGATACGCCGATGGTTCTGACCGTGGTCGAAGAGCGGCTGGTGAACCGCTCGGACTTGACCGACAACGACACCGTGATCTCCGTCCGGAACAACTTCACGGCTGCGTTCAACGGTGTCCTCAAGGTCCTGCCGGAGACGAAGACGATCGCTGTCGTGATCGGCGCCTCTCGCCTGGAAAAGTTCTGGCTCGACGAGATCAAGCGCGAGACGGCACCTTTCGAAGGGCGCGTGGCCTTCGTCTGGTACAATGAACTGTCGTTCGACGAGATTCTGAAGAGAGCATCGGTGCTTCCGCCGCACACGGTTCTGTTCTGGGGCTTGATGTCGGTCGACGGGGCCGGCATTGTCCATGAAAGCGATCTTGCCCTGCGCAGTCTTCGCGCCGTCGCCAATGCTCCGATATTTTCTTATCAGGAGCCGTTTTTCAACGGCTATACGGTCGGCGGCCCGATGCATTCGATCGGCGCGACCACCACGAAGACGGTCGAAGCCGTGATCCGCATCCTGGCCGGCGAGAGACCAGGCACGATGAAGTTCGAGCCCCTCCAGTTCGGGCCTCCGAAATACGATTGGCGTGAAATGCAGCGCTGGGGCATCAGCGAGAGCGACCTTCCCGCTGGAAGCGAAGTACTGTTTCGGCAGGCGGGCCTTTGGGAGACGTACCGCTGGCAGATCGCAATGCTCGCCACCGTCATCCTGATCCAGGCGGGTCTGATCGGCGGCCTGCTTTACGAGCGACGCCGGCGGCTCGTGGCCGAGGTCGAGTCCCGGCAGCGTCTTGCGGAGCTGGCCCACGTCAACCGGTACGCGGCGGCAGGAGAGCTGACCACGTCGATTGCCCACGAGCTGAATCAGCCGTTGGGGTCGATCCTGACGAACACCGAGACGGCGGAGCTGATGTTGAAGAGCGAGTCGCCCAATCTGGTGGAAATCGGAGAAATTCTCGCTGATATCCGGCGCGACGACCAGCGGGCCAGCGAGGTGATCCGCAGGCTGCGCAGCATCCTGAAGAAGACGCCGTTCGAGATCGCCAATATCGACCTCAACGACACGGTGGGCGAGGCAATCAGGCTGATGTCCGCCGTCAGCGATGGGCGCCGAATTGCCCTGAAATTTGCGCCATCCGCCAGCGTGCTGCGGGTCAAGGGCGATCCCATTCAGCTTCAGCAGGTCATTCTCAACCTGATCATCAACGCGATCGACGCGATCTCGCAGGCCGGTACGACGGAGCGGGAGATCCATGTGGCAACGGCCCGGTCCGATGCGTTTGCGGAGATCCGGATCGGCGACAGCGGGCCGGGAATTTCTCCCGCAGACGTAAAGAATATCTTCAACCCGTTCTTCAGCACCAAGCCGCAAGGCATGGGCATGGGCCTTGCCATCGTCAGGACCATCGTTGAAGCCCACGGCGGCAACATCGCTGTCGAGAACCGGCCATCACGCGGTGCGCTGTTCACGATCCGGCTGCCCATCGTGCATTGACCGTCGGTCGCTGAACTGTCGGCGGGCGCGTCGCAGCAAATCGCCTGCGCGGGGTTTCTTTGATCTTTGTCAACGAAGGCCGGCTTGGCGCGCCGATGCTGACACCTGCCTCGATATTGGAGGATGCGATGTTTCGTGGCGGCAAGACCCTGATTGCGCTCATGCTGTTTATGGCGACACCCGTCGCAACGTTCGCGCAGACGTCCGACAAGCCAGCGGCCCCGGCGATGCAACCGGCGAGCCCGGCCGCGCCGTCCGCGGAACTGCTGAAACCCGAGCAGATCGAGGCGCTCGTGGCACCGATCGCTCTTTACCCGGACGATCTGCTCGCGAACGTGCTGGCCGCCTCCACCTACCCACTGGAGGTGGTGCAGGCAGACCGATGGCTCAAGGAGCGCAAGTCACTGAAGGGCGATGCATTGAGAACTGAGGTCGACAAGCAGCCCTGGGATGACAGTGTCAAGGCGCTCACGAGCACTGCGGACGTTCTCGCCATGATGAGCGACAAGATCGATTGGACCAAGAATCTGGGCGATGCGTTCCTCGCCCAGCAGCCGGACGTGATGGACGCGATCCAGCGCCTGCGCACCAAGGCCTACGACAACAAGAAGCTTGCTACGACGAAGCAGCAGAAGGTCAGCGTTCAAACCCAGGAGAACAAGCAAGTCGTCGTGATTCAGTCCGCGGATCCCGAGGCGATCTACGTGCCGTATTACGATCCGGCAACGGTCTACGGAACGTGGCCTTACGCAGAATATCCTCCCTACTACTTCGGATATCCGTCGTATATCGGCGCCGGCGTAATCGCCGCGGGTCTCGCGTTCGGTACGGCCTGGGCGATCGGACGCTGGGGCAATTATTGGGGAGGCGGCTGCAATTGGGGCAACCGCAACGTCTACGTCAATCACCGGGCCACCAACATCAACGCCGGCTGGCAGCATAATCCGACGCATCGTCAGGGCGTGCGCTACAACAATGCCAACGTGTCGCAGCGTTTTGGCAACAACAATATCAAGGCCGGCGCGTCGGACCGCATGGATTTCCGCGGCCGTGATGGCAATCAGGTGCTGCGTCCTAGTCAGGGTGCTGGCGATCGCGCGGGTGACCGTGCGGGCGATCGTCAGGGAGCAGGGGATCGCGCCGGTGCCGGTGCGCGAGATCGTCCGGGCGGCGGCGATCGCGCGGGCGCAAGCGATCGTGCCAAAGGTGCCGGGGATCGTGCCAAAGGTGACGGCGATCGCGCCAAGGCGGCGAACCGCGCCGGTGGCGGTGCGGCAAACCGCGGCGGTGGTGGCAATCGTGGCGGCGCGATGAACGTCTCGTCCGGGCGGTCGGCGGCCGCGGCGTCGGCGCGCGGTCGGTCCAGCATGGCGAGCATGCCGCGCGGCGGTGGCGGACCGAGCATGGCCGGCCGTGGTGGCGGCGGAATGTCGATGGGGGGTGGCGGCGGCTTCCGCGGCGGAGGAGGCGGCCGCGGTGGTGGCGGCGGCCGGCGCTCCGATGTGGCGCTGAAGCATGATGTCGTCCTGCTCGGCCATCTCGGCAATGGGCTCGGCTACTATCGCTTCAGCTATATCGGCAGCGACAAGGCTTATGTCGGCGTCATGGCGCAGGAGGTCGAGCAAATCATGCCGAACGCCGTCATGCGCGGCAGCGACGGGTATCTGCGGGTCCATTACGAGAAGCTCGGCCTGAAATTCCGCACCTACCGCGACTGGCTCGCCGCCGGCGCGACGATCCCGGCGGAGGTGACGCCATGATCGGTTTGAAATCATGTCGTCGCGCTGTCTTGCCGAGCGTCATGGCGCTCGCGCTGATGTGTACCGCGAGCCTGGCTCAGCAATCCTACCGGACGCCTGAGGAAGCGGGGTCCGCGCTCGCCGAGGCGGTCAAGAGCGGTCCGCGTGAGATCCTGAAGGTCCTCGGCAGATCGGCGGTCGACATCGTCTCGTCCGGAGACGAGGTCG
The DNA here is from genome assembly GCF_041262065.1 of Bradyrhizobium sp. USDA 327. NCBI lineage: Bacteria > Pseudomonadati > Pseudomonadota > Alphaproteobacteria > Hyphomicrobiales > Nitrobacteraceae > Bradyrhizobium > Bradyrhizobium sp. USDA 327. Next base: position 1,210,910 of record NZ_JBGCCW010000001.1, read on the forward strand.
CTGATGCCGATATCCGTGCGCGCTTCGTCTCCATGTATGACTCCAAGCATGCGATCAAGGCGGAGGGCAACAAGAAGGCCACGCTGATGCTCGGACCCGAGGACTTCCCGTTCCCGATTCCACTCGTCAACACCAGAACGGGCTGGGAGTTCGACACCGACGAAGGACGCATCGAGGTGCTTCGTCGCCGTATCGGCCGCAACGAGCTCGATGCGATCCAGACTTGTCTCGCCTATGTCGATGCCCAGAACGAATATGCCGACAAGGATCGCGGCGAGGGCGCAGGCGTCTACGCGCAACGCATTGTCTCTACGGCCGGCAAGAAGGATGGGTTGTTCTGGTGGGACGACAGCGATCCGAGCCCGCTTGGCGCGCTGGCGGCACAGGCCTCAGCCGAAGGCTACAAGGCTGGTGAGAGACCGGCGCCGTATCACGGCTATTACTTCCGTATCCTCAAAGGGCAGGGGTCCGATGCGCCGGGCGGCGCGCTCAACTACGTGGTCAAGGGCAAGATGATCGGCGGCTTCGCGTTGATCGCCTGGCCCGCGGAGTACGGAAATTCCGGCGTCATGACCTTCCTGGTCAATCACGCCGGCACCGTCTACCAGAAGGACCTCGGCAGGCGGACGGAGTTCGTCGCGCGGCGCATCACGCTGTTCGATCCCGACCAGACCTGGAAGAAAGTCGATGCTGCCAAGCCGTGACCACATGCGCCCTGCACGGCGGGCGTTCGTCATTCGCCTGGCGGCGCTGGCGCTCCTGGCAATTTCAGTGCCGGTGACGCCGTCGCTTGCCCAAGCGTCCGGCCAGGTGCGGGTCAAGATCGTGAAGGCGGGTCTGCTGGTCGGTGGTGGCGCCGGCAGCGGCGTTCTGACCTATCGTGGCCGCGACTATCCGTTCCGCATGACTGGCGTCAGCCTGGGCATCACCGCTGGTGCGACGGTCGGCCGGCTCGATGGTTGGGCGTCAGGAATTCGCCACATCGGCGACTTCGCCGGCACCTACAGTTCCGTCGGTGGCGGCGCCGCTCTGGTCGGCGGCGTCAATGGCGTCCATCTCCGGAACGACAAGGGCGTCACGATGGTGCTGCAGGGACCAAAGGCCGGGGTGGAATTCGCCGCCAATCTCAGCCACATCACGATCTCGCTGAGATGACGGGCGCGCATCGCAGCCCGGCAATCGTCATGTCTTGTTTCGATCGGTCGTCCGACGGGTGATCTGCGCCAGTTCAGGGGGCGACTATTACGCGCCGTGCGTTCGCCGCACCGGAACTGGCCTGAATCAACCGGCTTGTGGAAACGCGAGCGATCCTATAATTCCTTCGGGAGCGACCGTCGAACAAGTTCAATTGCATGATCCCCTTGCTTCTCATGCAGTCGCGATCGCAGGCGCGCACTTGAAGCAATGTGGCGCGTCCGCGACATCGCGGCAGGTGAAAAGCGGCACCTCACGTGTGATCAGTTGGTCTATCCTCGGAAAGCAAGCTGGTTCTCCAGGCTGTTGCTCTCGCCAAGCGAGGAAGCCAGTCACGTCGCGCCTGCCGGAAGACCCCGGGATGCTGTCCGCGTTTCGCTCGCGCTCTTCCTGATATCGCTGGGCGCCATCGCCGTCGTGTGGTGGTGGTTGGGGACTCCAGTCCATCTGGTGCGCGCACCCATCGATCCGAACGACAAGGTCCAGTGCATCTCATACGCTCCATTCCGCAACCATCAGACGTCACTTTCGCCTGCGACGCAGGTATCGCGTGAGCAGATCGCGGAGGATCTTGCCCAGCTGGCGGAGATAACCGACTGCATCCGTACCTATGCGAACGATCTTGGTCTCGACCAGATCCCCGAACTTGCGGCCAGAGCGGGGCTGAAGGTCATCCAGGGCATTTTCCTCGACAAGGACAAGCAGAAGAACCGAACGCAGATTTCGACGGCGATACGCCTCGCCAGGGAATATCCCGAGACCGTGATCGCGCTCGTGGTCGGAAACGAGACGCTGCTGCGCAAGGACATAACTGTATCCGATCTCGCCGACACGATCCGCTCGGTGAAGGCGCAGGTCAGTGTCCCCGTGACCTATGCCGACGTCTGGGAATTCTGGCTGAGCAATCGTGAGCTCTATGACGTCGTCGATTTCGTCACGATTCATATCCTGCCATATTGGGAGAACGTGCCAATCCCGGCGGAATCCGCTGCCACGCACGCCGACGCAATACGCCGACAGATCGCGGCGGCTTTTCCGGGCAAGGAAATCCTGATCGGAGAAATAGGTTGGCCGAGCCAGGGACGGATGCGGGAATCGGCGTTGCCGTCCCCTGTCAATCAGGCCCGGGTGGTCTCGGAGGTCCTCGACCTTGCCCGACGCGAGCATTTTCGCGTCAACCTGTTCGAGGCCTATGACGAATCCTGGAAGCGGGAGATCGAGGGCACGGTCGGCGGATCATGGGGCCTGTTCGGAGGCGAAGAACGCGTGCTCAAATATCCTGCCGGCATCCCCGTCAGCAACTATCCGCTCTGGAAGCTGCAGATGTGCAGTGGAATTGCGCTGGCGACGCTGGTCTTCGGCGCGGCGTGGTTGACCTCGCGTCGTAAGCCCGGGCGCGCTGGCCTGGCTTCATGGTTTGGGGTCGCAATATCGGCGACGACAGCCGGAATCCTGTTTGGCGTGGCCGCCCAGAAGGTGTTCTTTGAAAGTATCGGAATGGGTGGCTGGCTCCTGTGGAGCTCTCTGCTGGTGGCCGCCACGGTTTCGCCGGTGCTCGGTGCCAACGCCCTGATATCGGGGCGCCCACTGCCCAGTTGCCAGGAATTGCTCGGCCCCAAAGGCTACCGGACGGAGTCGATGCTCGTGACCATGCACGGGTTGGCCCTGATCGGAACGGCCGTAATCGGTACGGCCACTGCGCTCGGGCTTGTGTTCGACCCGCGCTTTATCGACTTTCCTTTTGCGGCTCTCACCATGGCGGCGTTACCTCTCGCGGCCGTGACGCTGCTCAATCCGCCCGGGAAGGGAAGCCGTCCTGTGGCGGAGACGTTGTTTGCGGGCGTGTTTGTCGGAGCGGCGGTCTATGTAGGGTTCAACGAAGGGCCGGCAAACTGGCAGGCGATGTGGACTTGCGCCGCCTATCTCCTGCTTGCCGCAACGCTGTGGCGGGTGCGCGCCTCTTGATCGCCATCAAGGTCGCCTCGGAGCCGGAGCACGCGATCCGATCTGCGTCAGTAAACGAAAGCCGGAGTTTCGAGCAGGTGGTCATTCACCAGCACGACGCCCGGGATCGCCTCGGCCGCGACGCGGATGGCTGTGCGTTCGGCCGCAGATGGCGCGAAGCCCCAGATGTCGATGATGCCGTTCTGGACGGTTGCGTTCAGGTTGAACGTATGCGCCCAAGGCTGCTTCTTGATTTCTTCAAGGAATCTCTTCCTGATGGTCGAATCGGAAAGTGAAATCTCCAGCTTCGGCCGGGCGCTCGCGATCGCCTGCAGCAGATTGGCCCGGCTGACGATCCCGACGAGCTGATCCTGCTTGTTGACGATCGGCACACGCTTGATCTGACGCTCCTCGAGCAGCATGGCGATGTCGCTCAACGGCGTTTCGGGGGTGGCAGTCACGACCTCGCGGGTCATGATATCCTCGACCTTGACCGCATGCGACTTGACGTAGTCAGTCGCCATCTGCGCGTCGCCGGTCAGGAGGCGAAGCCACCAGGCATAGTGCCGCTCGGTGCCGGATTCGGTTCGATGCATCAGGTCGCCTTCGGTCACGATCCCGAGGATTTTGTTGTCGGCATCGACGACCGGCACTGCGCTGATGCGGCGCTCGAGCAGGATCTTGGCGACTTCGCGGACGGTTGCATTTGCGCCGACGGTCACCACCGGGGCGATCATCACGTCGTGTGCTTGCATGGCAGGCCTCCGTGTTGGTTCCTGACATCTTGCCGCGTTTCGGGCCAACCGGATTGATCGGGATCAAGGAGCGCCGGACCGCTTGATTTGCGTCAACGGGATCATCGGGAAACCGCGAGATAAGGGTATCATTCGAGTAATGGAGCAATGACATGTCTCTTGCCAGCGTCATGGTCTACGTCGATTCCGAGCAGCAGGACGAAGGGCAGATTGCCGTCGCCGAGGCGGTCGCGAGCGGCTTTGAGGCCGCCTTGCTCGGCGTCTCGGCCGTCGCAATAGAGCCTCCGTTCGTCGCCGAAGGCGTGATCATCGAACAGACCACCGAGGAGGATCTCAAGCGCATACGCGCAACGCTGTCGGACAAGGAGGCGTGGTTCAGGCGCATCGTTCGCCTGCCGAGTGAAAAGGTGGAATGGCGCTGGACGATCGGTCTTCCGACCGAGTTCCTGGTCGAGCAGTCCAGGGCGGCGGACCTCGTCGTGGTGAGGCGCAGTCGGCTGAAGCCGAACTACTCCCGTCACCTCGATGCGGCGGGAGCCATGTTGCGGCTGGGCCGTCCGATCCTCTCGGTGCCGGACGGCGTCACCCGATTGACGGGCGATCGGATCGTGGTCGGCTGGAAGGATGCCCGGGAGTCGCGCCTGGCCGTTCGGGATGCGCTGCCGTTCCTGACCCGAGCTTCGCAGGTCACGGTCGCCGAAATCTGCACGTCGGCCGAACAGGATGCGGCGCGAGACCGGGTGCGGGACGTGACCAGATATCTTCAGCGTCACGGCGTGAGCTGCCAGCACGAGGTGCGCGTGCATACGGCGGAGCCTGACGCGGGCTACCTCGTTCGGCTGGCCGCCGATGTCGGCGCCGACCTCATCGTGACCGGAGGGTATGGGCACAGCCGGTTGGGCGAGTGGGTTTTCGGCGGCATGACGCAGAGCCTTCTGGAGCACGCTCCGGTCTGCCTGTTGATGTCGCACTGACGTCCACGTCACAGGAGAGTGTGCAAATGGACAAGGATGGTCGAGCGGCGAAGAAGAGCGTGGCGAAGCGAAAGGCGGAAGTGCCCGGACCTGATCGCGCCGCGCCGGTCGACGCACCGGTCCTGGAGACAAGGCCGGCCGACCGCGCGATCAGGGATGCCCTCGAGGACGACGAGGTGCGTCAGGCGCTTGGCGTACATCGCAGGGACAAGCGCCCCTGAAGCATGATCCCGAGAAGCGCGCGACGGTTTTCCCGCGCGACAAACGCGGAACGGGTTTGCGCGGAGATCATGCTCAAACAGTAACCCAAGGCGCGGTGACGTCTCGTCCTGATCTCATCGCGCTTAACCCGCAGCCCGCCGGCCTTCCCCGCTGTCGCGCTCCGCGGCACGGACGATCTCGATGGTCCGCAATACGCTCGACGGATTCACGCTGATCGAGTCGATCCCGAGCTCAGCCAGATACTGCGCGATCTCCGGATAGTTGGCGGGAGCCTCGCCACAGATGCCGACGTGGCGTCGGTTGCGCTTGGCGCCAAGCACGGCCATCGACAGCATTTGCAGCATGCCGGGATCGCGCTCGTCGAAGTCGAAGGCGACGATCTCGGAGTCCCGGTCGACGCCGAGCGTCAGCTGGGTGAGATCATTGGAGCCGATGGAGAAGCCGTCGAACAACTGCGCGAACTGGTCGATCAGGATAACGTTGTTCGGGATCTCGCACATCATGAATATTTCCAGGCCGCCCTCGCCTCGCTTGAGGCCATGAGTTGCCATGGCTGCAATGACCTTGCGCGCTTCCTCGACACGCCGGCAGAACGGAATCATGATCTTGAGATTGGTAAGGCCCATCGCCTCGCGCACCCGCTTCATCGCAGCGCATTCCAGCGCAAATCCTTGCGCATAGGCGGGGTGCGCGTAGCGTGCGGCGCCCCGAAAGCCGAGCATCGGGTTCTCCTCGCGAGGTTCGAAATCGGCGCCGCCGAGAAGGTTCGCATATTCATTGGTCTTGAAATCGGAGAGGCGCACGATCACCGGCCGGGGATAGAACGCGGCCGCGATGGTGCCGACGCCCTCCGAAAGCCGCTCCACGAAGAACTCGGACGGCTGCTTGTGGCGTGCGGTCAGCAGCTTGATCTTCCGCCGGTCCCGCACTGAGGTCACCTTGTCGGGGCAGGCGAGCGCCATCGGATGGATTCCGATATGCTGGTTGATGATGAATTCCATACGCGCAAGGCCAACGCCATCGCTCGGCAGGGATGCGGTCTTGAACGCGACCTCGGGATTGCCGAGGTTCACCATGATTTCGGTGCGCGGCTTCTGCACGCTTTCGATGGCGGTCCGTTCGACCTCGTATGGCAGGGTCCCCTCGAAGACGTGACCGATGTCACCTTCCGCGCAGGACACCGTCACGGCCGCGCCCGTCTTGGCTCTCTTGCTGAAACCGCCTGTTCCGACCACCGCGGGCACGCCGAGCTCGCGTGCGATGATGGCGGCATGGCAGGTCCGGCCGCCATGATCGGTCACGATCGCGGCGGCGAGCTTCATGACGGGCTCCCAGTCCGGACGCGTAGCCGTCGCGACAAGCACCTCGCCGGGGCGGAATTTCTGGAGATCCCGCTCGTTCCTGATCAGCCGGATGCGCCCTGCCGCGATCTTTTCCCCGACGGCGCGGCCTTCGGCCAGCGCCGTCCCGGGTGATTTCAGGACATAGCTCTCGAGCGCCTCTGGCTTCCGCCGGGAGGCGACCGTCTCGGGCCGGGCCTGGATGATGTAGAGCGAACCGTCCTTGCCGTCCTTGGCCCATTCCACGTCCATCGGGGTCGGCTTGCCGGACTTTTGCGAGTAATGCTTCTCGACGAGCATCGCGCATTCGGCCAGCGTCAGGACCTCGTTGTCATTGATGCAGAATTGCTGGCGCTCGCCCGCCGGCGTTGCAACGTTCCTTGTTGCATTGTGTCCGCGGCCGTAGACCATCCGCTTTGCCTTGGATCCCAGGCGGCGCGACAGAACCGCGCGGAAGCCGGCGTTGAAGGTCGGCTTGTGAACGTAGAATTCATCGGGATCGACGACGCCCTGCACGATATTTTCACCGAGTCCGTAGACGCCGGTCACGAATACGACGTCGCGAAACCCGGTCTCGGTATCGAGCGTGAAGGTGACGCCGCTTGCCGCGATATCCGAGCGGACCATCTTCATCACGGCAACCGACAGCGCGACCTTGAAGTGATCGAAACCATTGTCGATCCGATAGGAGATCGCACGATCCGTGAACAGTGAAGCAAAGCAGCGGCGGCAGGCCTCTATCAGCCCGTCTGCGCCCCGGATGTTGAGAAAGCTGTCGTGCTGACCGGCAAAGCTTGCGGTCGGAAGGTCCTCGGCCGTGGCCGAGCTGCGGACTGCGACCGCGACGTTGCGTCCGTACTCCTGCTCCAGCTGCCGATACGCCTGTCTGACCTGATGGCGCAGATCCTCCCGGTCGGTCGCCGCGTAGACGATCGCGCGCGCGGCGGCGGCGCGGCGGGCAAGATCGGCGATCCGCCGCTTGTCCAGCCCGGCGAGGAGCCGGCCGAGCTTGTCCCATGCGCCCGCCTCGGTCAGGGCGTCCCGATACGCGGCCGCGGTCAGCGCAAAACCGTTCGGGACCTTGACGCCCTCCGGCGTCAGCGCCGAATACAATTCGCCCAGGGATGCGGTCTTGCCTCCGACCAGCGGCACGTCGGCAAGACGTATGTCCCTGAACCAGCGAATGTAGCTCGATGCGTCCATCGCGCATTCTCCCGCGCTGCAGAATGGGTCTGAATGGCGACGACTTTCGCGCATCTCCGCGCCGTCGGTTTGCGCAAGATCAAGTGCGCAGCACATGCCGGCTTTAGCTGTGAACATTGATGATGATCGAACCAGACCAGAACGGCTCTTCGCGGGCGAAGTCGCGATTTTGGCAGAGCGCCTCCGGCTTCTGGCGGGGAGCATCGGCCTGGCGCGTATGGCTGCTATGCGGGCTGTTGGTGATGGTCGTCGTCCTCCAGCTCTACGTGCAATTTCGCTTCAACTACTGGAACCGCGACTTCTTCGATGCGCTGGAGAGCCGCGATCCTGCGCGGCTGAGAGGGCAGGCGTTCCTGCTCGTCCCCTTGTGCATCGGGAGCATCACGCTCGCCGTGACGTCGGTCTGGGGCCGCATGACCGTGCAGAGACAATGGCGGGAATGGCTGACCGGCAAAGTGATCGACTATTGGGTGGAGGATGACCGTTACGCCCGCCTCGCGGCTGTGCAGAGCGAGCAGCAGATTCCCGAATACCGGATCGCCGAGGATGTCAGGATCGCGACGGACGCGCCGATCGACTTGGCGCTCGGACTGGTGTCCGCGTTGCTCAGCGCGGTCATTTTCATTCAGGTCCTCTGGACGGTCGGTGGCGACATCGCGATCCCCGTGGGAAGTCATTCCGTCCGGATTCCGGGCTACCTTGTCCTGGGTGTGGCGCTCTATTCCGGCATCGTGACCACTGCGATGATGACGGTCGGGGCGCCGCTGACCCGGCTGGTTCAGATCAAGAACCAGGCGGAGGCGGAGTTGATCACGGCGGCACACCAGCTCCGCGATATCGGGGAGGGTATCGCGCCGCAAGAACAACGGCCGGAAGTCTGCCGTGACCTTCGGAGCACTCTCAGAACCACCATGGACCAGTGGCGCCGCCTGTGCTGGCAATTGATGCGGACGACGATCGTGTCGCACGGCAACTCGCTTCTGGCACCGATCATCGGGCTGGTGCTGTGCGCGCCGAAATTTCTCTCCGGGGCCATGACACTGGGCGAGCTCACACAAGCCGCCGCGGCCTTCACGCTGGTGCAGGCCTCGTTCAACTGGATTGTCGACAATTATGGGCGTATTGCCGATTGGATGTCGTCGCTGGAACGGGTCGGCAGTCTCCTGCTGTCGCTCGACCGCCTCAACCGGGACATGCCGCCGCAGCAGGCAGAGTCCCCGGCGCTTCCGACCGGCTCGGTCAAATTGCCGTAGAGAGAATGACCTGCTCGGCGAGACGCTTGATGTCGTCGGGCCGGCAGAGTTCTGTGCCGGGATTGAGCAGGGCGGCGGCGCCGGCGGCGACCGCCTGTCGAAAGCAGTGTTCGAGGCTCGCTCCAGATGCCAGCCCGTAGACCAGCGCGCCGAGAAAACTGTCGCCCGCGCCGACGGCGCCGACGGGCACGATCGCGAGAGGTTTGGCGCGCCACACGCGGTCGCTCGTCACCAGCGCGGCGCCGAGATGTCCCATCGTGAGGGCGACCATCGCCGCTTTGCCGCTGCGCACCAGCGTTCCGGCAGCAGCTTCCCATTCGGCGGAATCAGACGGCTCCTGGCCGACCAGCTCGCGCATCTCCCGCAGGTTCGGCTTGACCAGCTCGACCCCTTCCGCCACCGCGGCAACGAGGGCCTGACCCGAGGTATCAAGGATCATCTTGGCGCCGCGCTGTTTGACGATCCTCGCGACCCTTGCATAGAAGTCGTCGGGCACCCCTGCCGGCAGGCTTCCGCTGGCAACCACGAAGCCGGGAAACGGCTGCAGCGCCGACAGCAGGGCAAGGCATCTCTGCCATTCGTCCTCGGCAAGAGGCGGCCCTGGCAGGATGAAGCGATAGGGCTGGCCCGTGCCGATCTCGCGGACGAAGAAGTCTTGCCGGGTCTCGCCGGCGATCGGAAAGGTCAGGCTTTCGACGCCCTCCTTGTCCAGCAATTGACGCAGCAGGTCTCCCGTCAGTCCGCCCACCGGATAGAGCGCGGTGGCATTGCCGCCGAGGCGCTTGACCACGCGCGCAACGTTGATGCCACCGCCGCCGGGATCGCGGCGCTGCCCGATGCCGCGCAGCTTGGCGACAGGAACGATCCTGTCCACCGATGTCGACACGTCGACCGCCGGATTGGGCGTGATCGTGAGGATCGCGCTCATCGGCTCAGCTGGAGACCGTGGAGGCGGCCATCGCGCCGGGCGTTGCCGTCACGTTGTCGAGCCCCGCACGGCCTGCGGCAACCTGCGACCGTCGCGACGACCGAATGAGATCGGAATACCAGTGCGCCGACGCCTTCGGGGTTCGCTTCTGCGTGGCAAAATCCACATGCACGAGACCGAAGCGTTGCGAATAGCCCGATGCCCACTCGAAATTGTCGAGCAGCGACCACACGAAATAGCCCTTGACGTTGGCTCCGGCCCGGATCGCTTCCTGCATTGCCGTCGTATAGGCGTCGAGATAGGCAATTCGTGCGGTGTCCTGAACACGGCCGCTATCGTCCGGCTTGTCGTCCGCGGCGGTTCCGTTCTCCAGCACGTAGATCGGCAGCCGGAAGCGCCGATGGATGTCCAGCAACGTATCGCGGAACGCGTCGGGAATGATGGGCCAGCCGATTGTGGTGCGGCGTACGCCATCAGGCGGTGCACCGAAGCCAGCGCCGATCGGATTGCTGTCGGCCTTGATGTAGTGCGGCGAATAGTGGTTGAGCCCGAACCAGTCGACCGGCCGTGCGATCTGCGCCATGTCACCGGGCTTGACGTAAGGCTCGATGGCCTCGGCAAGCTCCGGAGGATAGTAGGCAAAGTGCTGCGGATACGGGAATGCGTCATTCCAGTACGGCGCAAGGCGCTGCGTCGCCGCAACGTCCTCCTCCCGCGTGGTGGCGGGATAACAGGGCTGGCGGTTGTGAATGGCACCGAGCGATGCATCCGTCACCGATTGCCGGAGCACGTCGATGGCACGGCCGTGACTCAGGTTGACGTGGTGAATGGCTCGGTGCAAAGCGCCCCTGTCGGCAATGCCGGGCGCGTTCCAGCCGAGACCGTATCCGAACAACGTGAATACGCATGGCTCGTTGAAGGTGGCGAACCGCTTGACCCGGTCGCCGAAGCGTTGGGCCGCCAGCGCGGCATAGTCGGCGAACCATCCTGCGATGTCCCGGTTCTGCCAGCCGCCAAGATCCTGCAGCGCCTGCGGCAGATCCCAGTGATAGAGACAGACCCAGGGTTCTATGCCGGCAGTCAGAAGTGCATCGACGAGCCTGTCGTAGAAATCGAGGCCCGCCTCGTTCGCAGCCCCGCGACCGCGAGGCAGGATGCGCGGCCACGAGATCGAGAATCGGTAAGCGCCGACGCCGATATCGCGCATCGTGCCGATGTCTTCACGGTAGCGGTGATAATGATCGCAGGCGATATCGCCGGTATCGCCATTCTTGATGCGGCCTTTCTGCCGGCAATAGCTGTCCCATATGCTGTCGCCGCGCCCATCCACGTGGGAGGCGCCCTCGATCTGGAAGCTCGAGGTCGAGACGCCCCACAGAAATGAATTGGCAGCCGGCACGCGCGACTGAGGTGAGGGAGCGGCTCCGTCTGTCATTGTCATGTGCCTGCCTTGCGATGGCGCAGTTCAGATTGTGTTAGGTCCACAATGCTGCTCTTTGCCGATCACCGCTTGACCGAGATCAACCGCCGGGCAAGCGACGGGCGAGTGGAGCGGGGGCTAGCGCGGCGGGCCGGCTCTCAAGGTTTCGAGGTACGCCACGATCTCCTCGATCTGGTACTCCGCGAGCCGCGGGTTCGGCATGGCCTGGTCAGGTCCGAGCCTGCGGTGGCCTGATGCCAGGAACTGCCTGATGTCATCGGTGGAGAACGAGGGGCGATTGACGATCTCCATGAGGCTCGGCGCCGGGGGGCGCGACGCGGGCGATTCCCTGGCGGCATTCTCGACGATATGGCAGGTTCCGCAGGAGGCGTGGGCCAGCGCCCGGCCTTCGGTGACCTGATCGACGAACAATTGGTTGGTGACAGGCGGGCGCACCGGTACCTGGATTGTGATCGAGGCGTAGCCGCTGGCCCGATGGCAGCTGTTGCATTCGTTCGTGAGGGCCGAATAAGCCTTGGTGAAGGCAGGCACGTTTTTCTGTTGGATCGCCTCGCGTGCGGCTTGCAGCTGATCCTTTGCAGGAGCGATCCGCATTGGATCGGGCAAGAGCTTGCCCGTCGCTTCGAGATTGGCCTCGATTCGTTGGATTTCGTAGCTCGCCAGGCCCCAGTTGCTGAGCTTCCCCGCAAACCAGAGCTTGGCATGCTGGAGCTGAAGCCGGGTCATGAGATCGGAGAGCGCTGCAGAGACGTCGACCGACGTCGTTGCGGCCGGCGCTCCGGCGCTCGGCGCCGCGACCGTCGCAAGGATCGCGGCCATGAACAATGCTTGCAGGCGCATGCCCCAATGTCCAGATTTGACCGCAGCATGGCACTCGATCGCGGCCGGGCGGTTGATTTCGATCAAGACCCCGTCAGGGGCGGCGACTACCTGTGAGTTCTCTCTGGAGTTGAAGACATGCGCGCGCACCAGATCATGTCCCGACGGGTGATGACTATCCGGCCCGAGGCTTCGATCGCCGATGCCATCAGGGTCATGCTTGGTCACCACATCAGTGGACTGCCGGTCACGGATGCGGCGGGAAAGCTCGTTGGCATCATTTGCGAAAGCGACTTCCTCAGGCGGGCCGAGCTCGAAACGGAGCACACGCGCAACCGGCTGCTGACCGTCCTGCTCGGAACAGACCGGATGGCGCGCGAATTCGTCAAGGAGCACGGGCGCAAGGTCGAGCAGGTGATGACGCGTGATCCGGCGACGACCAGGGAGGAGACTCCCCTCGAGGAGATTGCCGACCTGATGGAGCGTCGAAACCTGAATCACGTTCCGGTCATGCGCGATGATCGCATTGTCGGCATCATCACCCGGTCCGACTTCCTGTCCGCAGTTGCCGGTCCGCTGACTGGCGCACCCGGCTATTCGGAAGACGACAGTCAGATCCGCCGTTCGGTCCTTGCGGCGATGGCCGGGATGCCCTGGCAGCCCTTCGGCTTGAACGTGAGCGTCAGGGACGGGGTGGTGACGCTGCGCGGCGTCGTCAAGGGCGACAACGCCCGGCGCGCGGCTATCGTGGCTTGCGAGAACGCCTCAGGCGTGCGCGGCGTCGATGACCGCCTGTGCCTTCAATCGGTCAGTCCCGATCCGGAGGACGATTACGGCGGCGGTGACTTCGTCTCGCTGCAGGCAGAACCATCCACCCTCGATGACGAACCATTGTGACCATCGTCCCAGGCCGCGGTCTCCCGACGGGCGACCGCGCGGATCGACCTAGTCCTCCGCCACGGGACGGGTGAAATCGGGATTCGCAGTCTGGCCGGGTTTCGAACGAACCGATTGCTTGGCAGGTCTGGCGGTCGACGAAAAATAGAGCGCGAGCTCGAGGATGCCATACATCGCGAATAGCATTAGCGCCTTGATTGCTTCGTTCGTCATCTGAATATCCTCCAACAGCCGATCTCAACTAGCGTTGGGCCATTTCGGTCAGTGCATGCATTGGACGTGCCTGGTAGACGGCCAGCGTCTTCGCCTTCTGCAAGCTCAATTCAGGTTGGGCCAAGTGTACGGTCAGCGTGGTCGCTGCGACGGCGATGCCGGCAAGCAATCCGGCGACGACCACTTTCAGATGCGTTGCCCTGTCTGCAGTGTAAATCGAGTGGTTCATTTGCAGGCCCCTTGCCGGTGCGTCCTGACGAACCCTTACTATCGGATAAATCGTCCGGCCGAAATTTGGGGGCTTCACCTAAGGTGATGTCCGTAGCCGTACGGAAGAGCGCGCAACACTTGCACTCCTGGAATACCGGCTCACCGCCTTACCTTTGCTGTGCCGGCAAACGCCATCGGGGGCCTCGCGCATCGGTTCGGCAGGAGCGGGCGAGCCGGTAGGGCGGCGACTTCAGGGGGCGGCCACCGTGTCGCGTCGGCAGCTAAAGCGCGATGCGTTTAGGCTGAATCGTCATCGCGCTTTGGATTGTTGTTTAAGCATGATCTTTTCGGAAAACCGCTGCGCACTTTTCCGGATCATGCTTTAGCGCGGTGCCTGTCGGTCCCGCCCGGTACAGGCGGCAATCAGCCCGACCAGGGCAGTCACGAGCAACATGGTCACGATGGTCTGGATCAAGCCGAAGTTCAGCGCGTCACGCGCCACGAACAGCGCCGTGATCGGCGCTGCTATGGCGAAGAGAATCCGAACGAACCATCCGAGCATGGCGGCCTCGATCCGTAGGGAGTTCAGCCAGCGGCCTTCATGTCTTCGGGCGATTCCACATACAAGCCGGTGTAAGTGTCGACGAAGCAGAGATGGTCGTGAACTTTCTTGACGCCGGCGGTGCTCTCGGCGGCGACGATCGCGGCCTGACGGGCCTCGTCGGTGGTGACGAGGCCGTGCAGATGCACGACGCCCTTGCGGACATTCACCTCAAAGCCGATCGGACGCCAGTCGGTGCCGTTGACCGCGCGCGTGATGCGCTCGCGAATGTGCTCGTCATCGGCGGTCGGGTCGGGAATTTCGTGCAGAAGGCTCGCCACGGCTTGCAGCAGGTTCGTCCTCGTGACGATCCCGACGGGCGTCTTGCCCCGCATCACGGGAACGCGCTTGATGTCGTTCTTCTCCATCAGGTCGACCAGTTCGGCCAGATCTGTGTCTTCCTGCACCGAGACGACCTGCTTCGTCATGACGTCCTCGACCTTGCGGCCGCGCTCGTGAACGAACTCGGCGGCAGCGCGTCCTGGTCCCATGAAGAACTTCAGCCAGGCGGCGTGCCTGCGGCCGGTGCCGATCTCGCTGCGGCGGAGGAAGTCGCTTTCCGAGACCACGCCGACGAGATTGCCAGCATCGTCGATGACGGGCAGTCCGCTGATGTGCATTCGGAGCATGATCTTGGCCGCCTCCTCGATCGTCGTGTGCGGCGTTACGGCAACGAGGTCCTTCGTCATGATATGATGCGCGCGCATGGTGTGTCCTCGAGTTCGCTGGCGAGTTTCCTGGGTGAGGCGAGGCTGCGGCTGTCGCAGCCTCGCGTCGGGGGCCGTCAGGCGGCCTTCACACTGATGGTCTTGGCCGGCTTCTGGGCTTCTTCGGTCTTGGGAAGGACGACCTTGAGCACGCCGTTCTTGAACGTCGCCTCGATCTTGTCGGCATTGACATCGTCCGGGAGCGCGAAGTAGCGCTCGAACGAGCCGTAACGGCGCTCGGAAACGTAGTAGTCCTTCTTCTTCTCTTCGGTCTCTTCCTTCTTCTCGCCTCTGATGGTGAGACCCCCGTTGACGAGCTTGACGTCGATGTTCTTCTCGTCGAGGCCGGGAAGCTCAGCCGTGATCTCGTAGGCCTTGTCGCTTTCGGCGACGTCGACGGCCGGCGCATTGAAGTTCTTGGACAGGTCGCGCTCCAGCCGTGCGAGCGAGCGGAACGGCCGTTTCCAGAAGCCGCTACCGAAATCGTCGAAGATCTGGTCGATTTCGTTTCTCAGCGCCTGGAACGGCTGCCATGCCTCGCCGGCGGCTGCAGGCGCGGTGGACGTCTTGGTGACAGGAAGTTTGGTTTCGGTCGCCATGATCATGTTCTCCTTCGAGCTTGACCATTCCGGTCGCTACCAAGGATAGTCTCGGCCATCGTGCGCTGGTTGATTTCGCTCAAACTCGGGAGCTGCGCGCGCGAAATTGGATGCGTCGGCAGGCACAGGACGATCATGTCCCGTGCGGGTATGGAACTCGTCGTTCCGCATTCCTGTGTCGAGCAAAATGGGGCAGGTCCAGAGACATTTCTCGGCTGCAGGGGCAGTCGAGAACATGTGGGGTTTATGAAGCCGGTCTCCTTGGCAACCATTGGTCGCCAAGTTTCACGTAAGAGCGCTTCACGGCAGCCCAGGCCGTGCGGTGAGCGATCTCTTCCTGCCGGAGGTCCCCGGCATGCGAGGCGAAGGCGTGGTTGAACGCCTCCCGGTAGATGTCCAGGGCATGAGGTGGCAGGTGGTGCCGTACGCCAGGGGGAAGGTCCTTGTTCGAGCGATAGGGCATCGTTGCATCCTGTGCGGAATCTTCGCCCCCCTTGCGCCGACGGCTGATGCCGCTGCGTTCGCTGCAGGGCCTGCGGCTGCTACATCGCCATGTCGGACTCGGGCAGCCGCTCGCGCTTCGGCTCCGGGATCTCCGTCATCGTCGCCTCCGTGAGAAGAAGCACGCTTGCGACGGACACCGCATTTTCGAGTGCGGTCCGTACGACCTTCACCGGATCGACGATGCCGGCTTCTACGAGGTCGACATAGACCTTCCGGGCGGCATCGAAGCCGGAATTGCCCTCGCTGGCCAGCATCCGGGCAACGACGACGCCGCCATCGGTTGCGGAATTTTCGGCGATCTGGCGCGCGGGAGCTTCGAGCGCGCGCTTCAGGATCTGCACGCCCGTTCTTTCGTCGCCCTCGCAGGTGCTCTCCTCCTTGGCCACCGCCGCGATCGTGCGAAGCAGGGCAAGCCCGCCGCCCGGCACGATGCCCTCGGCCACCGCAGCTTTGGTCGAGCTGATCGCATCGTCGAGCGCTTCCTTCTTGGCCTTCATCTCGGCCTCGGTCGGTGCTCCCACCCGGATGACGGCGACGCCGCCCGACAGCTTGGCGAGGCGCTCTTCGAGCTTCTCGCGGTCGTAGTCGCTGGTCGTCTTCTCGATCTCGACGCGGATCTGAGCGAGCCGTGCGTCGATACGGGCGCGATCGCCGCCACTCCCGATCAGGGTGGTGTTCTCCTTGTCGGCGACCACCCGTGCGGCGCGACCGAGTTGCTGGAGGGTGGCATTTTCCAGTTTGAGCCCGATCTCCTCCGAGATCACCTGCGCGCCGGTAAGGATGGCAATATCTTCCAGCATGGCCTTGCGCCGGTCGCCGAATCCGGGCGCCTTGACTGCGCAGGCCTTGAGCACGCCGCGAAGCTGATTGACGATGAGGGTCGCCAGCGCTTCGCCCTCGATGTCCTCGGCGATGATCAGAAGCGACCGGCCGCTCTTGGCGACCTGCTCGAGCAGGGGAACCAGATCGCGCAGGGCCCCGATCTTGTGATCACAGAGCAGCACGTAGGGATCCTGCAATACGGCTTCCATGCGGTCGGCATCCGTGACGAAGTAGGGCGACAGGAAGCCGCGATCGAACTTCATGCCTTCCACGACTTCCAGCAGCGTCTCGGTGGTCTTGGACTCCTCCACCGAGATCACGCCGTCACCGCCGACCTTCTCGATCGCATCCGCCACCAGCTCACCGATGGAGAGGTCGTTGTGCGCCGAGATCGTGGCGACCTGGACCTTTTCCGCCCTGGTCTTCACCGGCTTCGCCATGGCGTGCAGGGCGGCGATGGCGGCCTGCGTCCCGCGATCGAGGCCGCGTTTGAGGTCGATCGCGCTCGCGCCGGCGACGACGTTCCGGACGCCGTCCGCAAGGATGGCATGGGCCAGGATGGTCGACGTGCTGGTGCCGTCGCCGACGACATCGCCGGTTTTCTCGGCGGCCTGCCGCAGCACCTGGGCGCCCAGGTTCTCTTCCGCGTCCTTGAGATCGAATTCCTTGGCAATGGTGACCCCATCGTTGCACACGATGGGTGCGCCCCACGACTTCTGGATCAGGACGGATTTCGACTTCGGCCCGAGCGTGACGCGCACGGCATCGGCGAGAAGGGACGCGCCGCGCAAGACTTTTTCACGAGCCGCCGAGTGAAACAGGACCTGCTTGTGCGCCATTTTTCATGTCCTCTGCTTTGCTGCCGCTGCCAATGCGATTTTGGCGGGCCAGTTTGGACGAGTGAGCTGCGACCGAATTGATCTTCGTCAACGAAGCTCCCAGGCGGCGGAGCTTTCGACAGGCGTCGATCGATGCAAACGCGACAATGTTTCGGGACCGCGCGCATTTTGCCGGCAGGGCGTTGACTTGGCGCAATCTGAAGCTGGGGCGGTGCGGTATTCAGTTCGGCGGAATTCGCAGCAGCGCAGAGTCATGGTCGAGCAAACACTATCTGTTCCCAAGCAGGAGCATATGAGCGGGCTCTCCGCCGCGTCGGCGTGGTCGGGAGTCCTCGCCCACAAATGGTTCGTGCTCGCGATCCTTGTTCTGCTCGCCCTTGGTGCCTGGCAGGGCGTCCGCATCCTGTTCGGACCTGCCGTCGTGGTCGACCAGGTCGCGCGCGGGCGATTGATCGAGACCGTGGTGGCGAGCGGGCATGTCGAGACACCGTACCGCGTCGAGATCGGTAGCCAGATCACCGGCACGGTCGCGGACGTGCTGGTGCATGAAGGCCAGAAGGTCACCAAGGGCCAGCCGCTGATCTCGCTGGAGGCGCGGGAACTCAAAGCGAGCGTGATCCAGGCGCAGGGGGCGGTAGCCCAGGCCGAAGCCCGGATCAGGCAGCTCGAAGAGCTGACGCTGCCCTCCGCGAAGGAGGCTCTGACACAAGCGCAAGCGACGCTTCTGAACGCCCAGCAGACCTATAACCGCACGGCGCAGCTCGAACACAATGGCTACGCGACCAAGGCAGCCTTGGATGACGCGCAGAAGACGCTCGATGTCGCGCGCGCCGTGAAGCGTGCGGCGGAGTTCCAGGTCTATACCGCAAGCCCGGGCGGCAGCGACTATGTCATGGCGCAGACGCAGCTCAACCAGGCACGAGCCAATCTGGACACGGCGGAATCCCGCCTGGGCTATGCGACGATCGTGGCTCCTCGCGACGGCGTTCTCATCACCCGGAACGTCGAGCGAGGCACCGTGGTGCAGGCGGGGAAGGCGCTCTTGGTGCTGGCGCCGTCAGGTGACTTGCAGCTGGTCTTGCAGATCGACGAGCGCAATCTCGGCAAGCTCGCGCTCGGACAGAGCGCACTGGCCTCCGCGGATGCCTACCCGGACCGGCGTTTCGCCGCCAAGGTCTCCTACATCAATCCGGGCATCGACATTTCCCGCGCGACCGTCCAGGTGAAGCTGACGGTGGTGGAGCCATCCGACGATCTGCGCCAGGACATGACCGTCTCGGTCGACATCGAGGTTGCCGCGAAAGACAATGCGAAGGTGCTTCCCGTCCGCTCGGTCCATGACGTCCTCTCCGGACAGCCCTGGGTCCTGACCGTGGAGGGCGGTCGTGCGGTCAAGCGTCCGGTGAAGCTCGGCCTGCGCGGCAACAGCAACATCGAGATCGTCGAGGGGCTCGAAGCCGGTGATGTCGCGATTCCGCAAAGCTCCGGCGTGGTGACCGGGCAGCGCGTGCGGCCCGTCCGGCCATGAATCGCTGGCTTCCATTCGAGTGGATCGCTGCCGTGCGCTTCCTGCGTGAGGGGAGATTGCAGACCGCCTTCATCATCGGCGGCATTTCGATCGGCGTTGGCGTTATTGTCTTCATGTCGGCGATGCTCGCGGGCATGGAGGCGAATTTCATCAAGCGCGTGCTGACGTCGCAGCCACAGATCCAGCTCCTCACGCCGGACCAGGTCGCGCGCCCTTTGCGCAATGCCGCCGGCGAGATCGAGGACGCGGTGGTGCAGCGGCCGAGCCAGCGGGTGATCTCGATCGACCAGTGGCCGAAGATCCGAGCCCAGATGCTGGCGATGCCCGAAGTCACCGCGGTCTCACCCACCATCACCGGATCCGCGCTGGCCATCCGCGGCGACGCCAGCCGGGCGGTGACGCTGACCGGAATCGAGCCGGACACCTATTTCAACATCGTCAAGGTGCCGGACTACATCGTCGCCGGCAGCGCGCGGCTGACCAGCGAGGACATCATCATCGGCACCGAGCTCGCCAAGAATCTCGGCGCCACCGTGGGTGACAAGCTGAACCTCCAGGCGGCAAGCTCTGCCAACCGGGTGCTGACGATCTCCGGCCTGGTCGATTTCGGCAACAAGGCCGCCAATCAGCGGGTGGCCTTCATCGCACTGCGGACCGGACAGTCTCTGCTCGGCATGATCGGCGGCGTCACCACCATCGACATGACGATCAAGGACATCTATGCGGCAGAAACCATCGCCAAGCGGATCCAGGCCGCGACGGCCGTCGAGGCCGATAGCTGGATAGCCACCAACGCGCAGTTCTACACCGCCGTCCAGGCGCAGATCTACACGAACACCTTGATCCGTGTGTTCGTGGGCCTGTCTGTGGCCTTTGGCATTGCCGCGGTGCTCATCGTCTCGGTGATCCAGCGCTCCAAGGAGATCGGCATCCTCAGGGCGATGGGCACCTCGCGCGGCCAGATCCTGCGGGTGTTCCTGCTCCAGGGTGGTCTGCTCGGCTTTATTGGCTCGCTGTTCGGCGCGACGATGGGCGCCCTTGCGCTGATCTATTGGCACGCTGTTGCCCGCCAGGCGGATGGAAGCGAGTTCTTTCCGTTGATCCTGGAGCGAAACCTCTTCATCTATACGGCGGTGCTCGCCACGGTCACCGGCCTGTTGGCTGCGACGGCGCCGGCGGTGCGCGCCGCGAAACTCGATCCGGTGGTAGCGATCCGTGGCTGACGAGATCCTGAGGCTCGAGCGCGTCTGCAAGGCCTACAATGTGGGCCTGCCAACGGAGGTCGAGGTATTGCACGACATCGATCTCGAGCTCGCTCATGGCGAGTTCCTGGCCTTGATGGGTCCGTCCGGCTCCGGCAAGAGCACGCTGCTCAACATCGTCGGTCTGCTCGATCGGCCGACGTCCGGCCGGCTCCTCATCAAGGGACGCGACACCGGGTTGCTGGGCGACAACGAGCTCACGCATCTCAGAGGCCACACCATCGGCTTCGTGTTTCAGCATCATTTGCTGATCTCTGCCTTCACCGCGCGCGAAAACATCATGATGCCGATGCTCGCGGACCGCGGATTTCCGAGTGCCGAGATCGCGGCCCGGGCCGATCGCCTCCTTGCCGAGGTCGGTCTCGAGAGATTCGGAAACAATCTCGCCAACAACATGTCGGGCGGCCAGCAGCAGCGGGTGGCCGTGGCCAGGGCGCTCGCGATGAATCCGGATCTCGTGCTGGCGGACGAGCCGACCGGAAATCTCGATTCGAAGTCGGCCGATGCCGTCTTCGAACTGATGCGACGGGTCAATCGGGAGAGCGGCACCAGCTTCCTGCTCGTCACCCACAATCTGGACCTCGCGCGCCGCTGCGACCGCATCATCGAGGTGATCGACGGCCGGATTGCGCAGCATTGAACGCTGGGAATCCAGCGCAAGCGTCATGTGCTGTCAGTCCTGTCGAGTTCATCGGCCCGGTCGTGTGGGACCGCGGTGTTGACCTGAATCAAGCAGAGGTCGCCGTTCTCCATTACCATTTACAGTGCAGCCGACGGTGATGGGAGAAGCAGAGTGGAGTCCGATCAAGGTTCACGGAATCAGACCATGGTCATGGCCGCTGTTTTGGCAGGCGGCCTGCTGCTCGTCATGCTGCAGTTCGGGCTCGCGACGTACAGTTCAATCGAAACCATTCCCTACAGCCAATTCGAGCAGCTGCTGGCGCAGGACAAGATCGCCGAGGTGTCCGTCGGCTCGGATATGATTCAGGGGAAATTGAAAGAACCGCTTCCGAGTGGAAAGTCCGCATTCATCACGGCGCGGGTCGATATGGCTTTGGCCGAAAAGCTCGCGGCAAAAGGCACGAGTGTGACCGGCGTTCCCAGTGGCGGTCTGCTGCAGAACTTGCTGTCCTGGATCTTCCCCGTCATTGCCTTCTTCGTGATCTGGTTCTGGATCGGCCGCCGCATGGGAGGCGGCCAGGGCCTGGGCGGGCTGATGGCGATCGGCAAGTCCCGCGCAAAGGTCTATGTCGAAAAGGACATCAAGGTCACCTTCGCGGACGTCGCCGGAGTGGACGAGGCGAAGTTCGAGCTCCAGGAAGTCGTTTCATTCCTCAAGGACCCCAAGAGCTATGGCCGCTTGGGAGCGCACGTGCCGAAGGGAATATTGCTGGTCGGACCACCGGGAACGGGAAAGACGCTGCTGGCCCGCGCCGTGGCGGGAGAGGCCGGTGTTCCGTTCTTCTCGATCTCGGGCTCGGAATTCGTGGAGATGTTCGTCGGCGTCGGCGCAGCGCGCGTCCGGGATCTGTTCGAGCAGGCCCGAAAGGCGGCACCGTGCATCATCTTCGTCGACGAGCTCGACGCATTGGGACGCAGCCGCGGGCCACTCTCGTTCGGTGGTTACGACGAGAAGGAGCAAACCCTCAACCAGCTGCTGTCCGAGCTTGACGGCTTCGACCCGAGCGCCGGCGTCATCTTGCTCGCAGCCACCAATCGCCCCGAGATCCTGGATCCCGCGCTGCTAAGGGCAGGCCGGTTCGACCGCCAGGTTCTGGTTGACCGGCCGGACAAGAACGGGCGCGTCGCCATTCTCAAGGTCCATGTCCGCAAGATCCGCATGGGCAACGACGTCGACCTCGACAAGGTGGCGGGACTCACGACCGGATTTACCGGCGCCGATCTCGCAAATCTCATCAACGAAGCCGCGATCGCCGCGACCAGACGAAGCGGTGAGGAGGTCACGTTCGACGATTTCGTCACGGCGATCGAGCGGATCGTGGCCGGCATCGAGAAGAAGAGCAGGGTGCTCAGCAAGGACGAACGGCGCAGGGTTGCCTATCACGAGATGGGCCATGCCCTCGTCGCGGCCAGCCTGCCCGGCGTCGACCCGGTGCAGAAGGTCTCGATCATTCCGCGCGGGATCGGCGCGTTGGGATACACCATCCAGCGTCCGACCGAGGACAGGTTCCTGCTGACGATCGAGGAGCTCAAGAACCGCATCGCGGTGCTGATGGGGGGACGCGCATCGGAGCGCCTGATTTTCGACGGTGCGATCTCCACCGGCGCCGCCGACGATCTTCAGCGTGCGACCGAAGTCGCGATCGAAATGGTGACCAAGTACGGCATGGACGAGACGGTGGGGCAACGCACCTATGCGCCGAAGCCGCAAGCGTTTCTCGGGGCGGCCCAGGACAAGATCGTCGGGGCTGCCGAGGCAACGGGCCGCGAGATCGATCTGGCCGTCCGCAACCTGATCGAGGAGGGAGACCGCCGCGCCCGGGATATCCTCCAGCGCCGGCGTGGTGACCTGGACGCCGGTGTGGAGCTGTTGATCGCGAACGAAACGGTGACGTCCGAGCAGTTCGCGCCGCTGCGGGGCCAGCGCAGCGAGGAGAGCAAGCCGGTCGCCGCGTGATCGCGGCACGCATCAACGGCTGCGGCTCGCTCTGCAGGAGCGCGCATCAAGCCTGCCGACGCGATCAAAGGCCGCGCGAGTTGATCTTCCGGCGCAGGCGATGACACGCATCTTCCAGGAGAGTTTGAAGATTCTCGATGTTCACCAGCAGCTCCTCTGCTTGTCGCCGATCTGGTGTTCCGAAAGCAAAACCGTCGCGCAGATGCGCGACGGTCTCCACGCGCTTGCGTCCGGCTGCCGCTCGATTTTCGAAGAACTCGAGTTGCTCCAGATCATGGCCGAGCTCGTCCGCTTCGGAGATCAGCATCTTGGTGATCGCGCTTCGGCGGTCAGGCATGAGGTCGGCGCCGCTCAACAGCGCGATGTAATGGTCGACATTCGCCCGTGCGATGTAGCGATGCATGGCGCACTCCCCGTAGCCCTATATTACCACCGCAAGGGCAGGCGACGAAAGATGACCGCCTTTGGGTGGGTAGGCCGCCGCGGTATTATAGTAGCAGGAACGAGAGCGGTAAACCAGAATATCCGTGATCTTCTGAACGGCGATCCAAGTCGCGAAACAGAAGTCGCGGCAGATCGGGCTTGATCCCGATCAAGCTCGGGCTTCGCGGGCCCGTTAGTATTTATTTTGCGTAACACGACCCCACGGTTACGCCCCCAAGTCGCCGCCGAGGTCCATCCCACCGTATCTCGGCGGCTCTTTTTTTCTGATGATTATTTCAGCCAAGCTGTGTGGGACCGCGGGAATGAGCCGATGCCCACCTACTATTTCGATATCAAGGACGGCGTGCCCGTCCGCGACAAGTCAGGATTGGAGCTTGTGAGTGATGGCGCAGCCATCGCACACAGCAAGAACCTCGCCGACAAGGTACGCAAAGAGAAACCGAAAGGTCACCCCGCGCTCCAGATCGTCGTCATCGACGAGAACGGCCGGGAAGTTCACCGCGAACGGATTTATTCAAACGCCACCTGACACCGGTACTGGGATGTAGCGCGGCTCTCTCCCTGACGCCCTGATCGCCCCACATCGCGAAAATTCGCCCCCCTCATTGATTTGGCGCAAAGCCGCAGGCCGATCGGCTTCTAGCTTAAATCAAAGCGCCGGGTCGGAGTGCTCGTGTCCCTCGCCCAACAGGTGCTGAACGGAAGGTGCCTGGGAGGGGTGAAGCACCATGAAGCGGCAGCAGACCAAGCAAACCGTATCGTTTCAGGACCGCGTTTCGGCGTGGGCCGAACAGCTCCGTAAGCAGGCCGCCAGGCTGAAGCCTGGCCGCGAGCGGGCCGACCTGCTCGCGAAGGTTCGTCAGGCCGATGTCGCAGCTCACCTCGACGAATGGGTCAACTCTCGGGGTCTTCAGCCGCCAAAGTAGGGATGCTCTGCTTCCAGCTGGATGCAGGCCGCGCGGCGCGCCAGCGCCTTCACGCATGGCATCGACCCAGATCGACCGACTCGAATGTCAAGGCTCTGAGATTGCCAGGCGCTTGGCGGCGTTCGCCGAGATCAGATAGGCCGCTGCGATGGCAATTATCGCCGCAAGTATTCCTCCGGAAAGCCCGGTAAAGCCGAACAGCCCGCGCCACGGACCAAGCGCAAGCGCCAGTCCGGCGAGAAGGGCGCCGACAGACGTCGCGATCAGGATGTTGTGGGGGCGGTTCGCGCGCCAGGGCATGCGGCGAGACCGGATGACGAAGATGACCAGGATCTGGGTGAGTATCGATTCCACGAACCACCCGGTTCGAAACAGTGCTGCATCCGCCTCGAACACCTCGAGGAGAACGACGAAGGTGATCGCATCGAACAGGGAGGACGCCATTCCCATGACGATGGAGAAGCGCAGGATGCCGGCCATGTTCCAAGTTTCGGGCTGGGCCACGTCTTCGCGGTCGACCTCGTCGAACGGGATGCCGATTTCGGAGAGATCGTAGATCAGATTGTTCAGCAGGATCTGCAGCGGCAGCAACGGCAGAAATGGAAGAACGATCGACGCCAAGGCCATCGAAAGCATGTTGCCGAAATTCGAGCTCGTTCCCATTCGGACATATTTCAGGATGTTGGCAAAGGTTCTGCGGCCCTCGCGCACGCCGGCCGCAAGCACTGACAGGTCGGGAGTCACCAGGATCATGTCGGCGGCTGCGCGGGCGACCTCGGTCGCGCCCGTGACGGATATGCCGGCATGTGCTGCGTGGATCGCCGGCGCATCATTGACGCCGTCTCCCATGAAACCGACGACGTGATTGCGGCGCCGGAGTGCGGCAATGATCCGCCGCTTCTGATCGGGGTCGATCCGGGCAAACAGATCGACGTCATCGACCCGGGCGACGAGCGCGGCATCGGTGAGCTCGGAGATTTCGGCTCCGGTCATGACGCGTCCCGACGGGAGACCGACCGCTCGCGCGACATGGGAGACCACGGCGTCATGGTCACCCGAGAGGATCTTTATCGTCACGCCGAGCGAGGTGAGCGCTTCAATCGCCGAGGCCGCATCCTGCTTCGGCGGATCGGCGAAGACACAGAAGCCGAGCATGGTCAGATTGGTCTCGTCACCGACGGCAATCGTCCGTTGCCCGGCCGGAATGGACCTGATGGCGACGGCAAGAAGCCGGAAGCCGTCGCGGGCATATCGAGCCTGGATGTCTGCCATTTTCTGTTGCCATGCGGCGTCGAGCGGATGGGCCAGGCCATCGATCTCCACGGCAGCGCAGCGGGCCAGGATGGATTCCGGAGCCCCCTTTGCGATCAGCATGTGCTCGTCCTGCCGTGCGACGAGAACGGACAAGCACCTCCGCTCGAAGTCGAACGGGACTTCCGAAAGCCGGACCCAGCCGTCCGTGCCATCGCGGCTCGCTGACAGGATCGCGTCGTCGAGAGGACTTCGGACACCGGCCTGGAACGTGCTGTTCAGGTGCGCGAAGCTCAGGACGCGATCGCTGGACCGATCCTGCGGATCGATATGCGCCTCCAGCGTGATCCTGGCTTCCGTCAACGTTCCGGTCTTGTCGACGCAAAGCGTGTCCATCGCGCCCAGGTCGTGAATGGCGGACAGTCGCTTGACGATGACTTTTCGCTTCGCCATGCGCAGCGCGCCACGGGCGAGGGTTACCGTCATCACCATGGGCAGCAGCTCGGGAGTCAGGCCGACGGCGAGTGCGACGGCGAAGAGGAAGGACTCCATTGCGGGACGATGCGCGACGAGATGAGTCATCAGCACAAAGAGCGTGAGAAAGAGTGTCAGCCGAAGGATCAGCACTCCGAGCCTTCGGACGCCCTCCTCGAGAGCCGTCGGCGGTGCGTCGGCGGCCATTGCCGAGGCGATCGCGCCGAAGCGCGTCCGGCCTCCGGTCCTTACGACCAGCATCCTGCCGCTTCCGCCCACGGTGCTGGTTCCCGCGAACAGGGCGTTCGTGGCGTCCGCAGGCAGTGCCGCCGCGCAAGGAGCGTCCGTCTTGAAGGCCGGAAACGGCTCGCCCGTCATCAGGGCTTCATTGACATGTAGTTCCTGGGCATCGAGGACGATGCCATCGGCCGGTATCAGATCGCCGATGCGGAGCTTCACAACGTCTCCGGGGACGAGAGCCGTCACCGAAACGGTCATGTCGCTGCCGCCCCTGACGACGTTGGCCTGAATGGCGACGGATTCCCGCAGCGCTTCGGCCGTCCGCTCGGCGCGATGCTCCTGAACGATATCGAGCGTGATGGATAGGGACAGCACGGTCGCGATGATGGCAAAACTGCCGATGTCGCCGCTCAGCCCGGATACGAGTGCGGCTGCCAGCAGCATCGCAATCAAGGGATTCCAGAGGCGTTGGCCGAGCTTGCGCAGGGCTGACCGGCTTTGGGAGGCGTCAGCGCGGTTTGCTCCGAAGATTGCCAGCCTTCGTTTCGCTTCGGTTTGTGTCAGGCCTTCCGGACCTGAGCCGAGCGCGCGGCAGAGCTCGTCCTTTGGCGTCTGCCAGAATTCGGCAGCCAACGCCTCCGCCGGAATGGATTGCGCGATCATTGGGAGGGCTCGCCGGTCACTGACATCTGGGCCAGGCGAGCGTAAGAGGCTATTCGATCCCCGGGTTGACGCAGCTCAACTCGGCTTCGGGTGACACAGGCTGTGAGCGGCAGATTCCGATGCGCCGTGCCGCAGCACCACAATGAGACGTACGGAGCCGAGAGTGGGATGAACTTTGGTCGAATCGATGCGCGTACAGGATTCCTAATAGACGGACACCGCACGACCTGCGTCTGCGTGAGCACCATCCTGATGCGGCCGATCGATAGCGGCGAGGGCGGCCTGCTCATGCGACAGGCGCCACTCGATGTAGTTGCGCTCGACGTCGGTGAGATGCGTCTTCAGCAAGCGGTGATACCGCTCGATATTCCTGCTGTGGGCGCGACTGAGCGCAAAGCTGGCTGCCGGCATCTCACCTCCTCGTGCTGATGTTCTGAGCGACGCGCTGCTTCAGCGCATCATTTCTTCCGGCTGTTCGCCGACGGCGAAAATATCTGGTTGGCAGGTGGCTGCCCGCCGGTCGGAACGGCGATGGTCACGAAGCCGCGGCCCATCGCGGTGTGGCATGCATTGCAGCCGTCGGTCAGCGCGCGCATGGAAGCGGTGAACTTGCGATCATCTCCCGCCGCGATCGCGTCGGCGAGCGAGACCAGCGGCTCCCTCATCGTGGTCACGTTGCTGATGGGCACCGCCGGATAGAAGACGGCTGCTTCGGCCAGGCTATTCGTCAGCTGCCTGAGCTCATACGCGGCCAGGTCCCAGTTTTTCGCCTTGCCTGCATACCACAGCTTGAGATGCTCGAGCTGCGCCATGCCCATGACCTCGACGAGACGAGGCACCTCTTGTTTCGCGCTCGCGGACGGTGGAAAGTCGGACTGAGCGATCGCGGATGTGACCGCACCCGCCGAAATCGCGAGAACCACGCACCAATGTTTTAGCGTCATCCGAGCATTCCCTGTCAGTTTCGCCCTTTACTATCAGGCCCCCGTTCCAGGCCTTTGCGCTGAATCAAGCTTTCGCGTTCCCGCCGCCGGATCTCGTTAAGAAGAGGCGCAGCGAACAGGGTCGAGAGAAGCAGCTGACGGTGAATTCGAAATTGGTGCTTCGGCGTGAGGCGCCTGAGCGGGATCAATTCAGCCTTCCGAGGAGTCTTCGGATGATCTTCCTCAAATTGTCGGCGTACTCGTCGATGACCTGACGCCTCTCGGCTGATGGCGAAAGCCGACGATCATCGCATTCGTCCGCTGACGGAGTATCCGTCCGGGATCCCCCGCGAACGATGGAGGCGGTGGGCTTTGTCAGCTTCACGGGAATTCTGGCCTCTGGATAGAGCTGCGCGCACCGTTCAGGAAAAGAACCAGTTCCATCTGCCTGATCCCCTTCACTCGCGCCGGGCTCAACGCCCCGGGGGCGTCGGATCGCACTTGGGGCAGCGTCCGTCGGCGGCTGCTCCGAGCTGACGGCCAATCTCCATCCTGAGAGACTCTTTCTCCCATTTCGTGCCGTCACTTCTGGCCATTCGCTTCACGCGTTCGAAGGCGTGGCTCTCGGCAGCGTCATCTCCGATGCGGACGACCACGTCGCGGTGGAAGGGGCAAACAGTCGTCGCGCGGGTCGTCTCCAGTGCGTAGCGCACGACCGCGGTGAGATCGTCGGTGTGAATGTCGGTAAGCATGTCGGCTCTCCTGATCAGCGTACTCCTCTGCCCGGACGATCCTATGGGGTCGACGAAAATCGGCCCCGGGCTCCATGGGAGCGCCGAGGCCGATTGTTCGCTTGGTTCTCCCATTCAGGGTCCGAGCTCTTCCAACAAACCCGCGTTGCCGACCTTCGTTCCATCGAACTCTCCGGCGGAGCCGCGCTCCGGCCTGCTCCATGCTCGCGGTTTTTGCACCTGTCTATGAAGGCGACGCCCGGAATGCCTGGGAATCCGGATTTCGCTCCTTCGGGCAACGGAACCTCAGCAAGCGTTCCCGATGCCGATACGACGCTACAATCGGGGTCACCAACATGTCTTGATCCAGCTCAAAGGCGCGATCAGGCGTTCATGTCCCTGAGGTGCTGTCGATTGCGCAGCACGATCTGCCTGGCACCGGAAAAGCCGAGAATGCCTCCGCTGTGGAGCTGGGACAGTGCGCGAGAAATCGTCTCCAGCGTCAGTCCGAGATAGTCGCCGATATCCCGGCGGCACATCGGGAGCGCCAGCATGCCCGCGCCCGCCAGCCGGCGATCCATTTCGAGAAGGAACGCCGCGACCTTCTCCATGGCGGTCTTGCGACCCAGCAGCAGCATGTGATTTTCGGCGTGATTGAGCTCGGCGGCCGTCATGTCCCACAATCTGCGCGCGACCTGGACGTCGGTGGTTGCGGCCCTTTCGAGCGCCGAGCGCTTCACGAGACGCACCGTCGTATCGACGATCGCTTCAGCCGCGAGGCGGTGGGTCGCTCCGGATTCCAGGCCGAAGACATCGCCGGGCAGATGGAATGATCCGATCTGACGCCGTCCGTCCGAGAGTAGCTTGTATGTTCTGACGGAACCCGACACGACCTGGTAGACATACTCGGCCGGCTCGTCGTCGCCAAAGATCTCCTCGTCCTTGTGGTAGGAGAACTCGCTCGCAACCAGTCCCGCCATGGCCGCGAATGGATCGGACACGCGGGACGCCTGGGTCGGTTTAGGGCGAAGCGGCCGATTGACGTTGAGGGCGGTGGTCAGCATCGGAATCTCCTTTTGATGGAGTTCCAATACGCGAGCGCATCGTGCCCGGATATTTCGGGAGGATTCGTAGGGCGATCTCCTTACGTATGTTTGCGTAAGTCGGCGTGGCCGGAAGCGCTCGACTGAGCGCTCTCGATTGACGACTTGCGCGCCGGCGCCGCGCGATATCCTCGCCACTCCCGCGTCGATCCGTTCAGGACAGTTGCCTAAGTATTGGCCCGCAATTTCAATGCTGGAGCGGCGGGCGCATATGGGCAGCATGGAGCGCAACATCATTTTCAAGTGCCCGCGCACTGGCATGAACGTGCAGCACTGGCTTCCCGGCGCAATGTCCGACGCCGCGGATACGCACGTCTCCGTTCGATGTCCCGCTTGCGGCTCGTTGCACTTCGTCAACATCGCCACTGGCAAGATGTTGGGTGAAGGGGGCGGTCAGCGGCGTCGTCTCTACCCATCCGGCGAAGACCGGTCGTGCATGCCGCGACAAGCGCTCACGTCCACCGAAAGCTGAGAACGCCAGGCGGTCGTCAGCCAACGCGCCTGACGACACCATTTTCCAGTCCTGGATTCCTCGGCAGTGCAACTGATGGCATGCGGCCTTGAGTCAGCTCAATGCGACGCTGCTCAATCAGGTCAATGTGGCACCAATATCGTCACGAGAGAGCGCCACATGCAGAATCTCAAACGGGCATTTTGGGGCAGTTTGGCGGCTCTGGTGCTGCTGTGGCTCGTTGTGGAACCGCAGCCGCTGGGGCCGGGCCCCTTTTTCCCGCTTCGCGAGAGAATGGTGCAGTTGAGCGGCATCCTGGCAATCGGGTGCATGAGCATGGCGATGATTCTTGCACTGCGACCGCGCTGGCCGGAGGCATGGCTGGGCGGCCTCGACAAGATGTACCGCCTGCACAAATGGCTCGGCATCGCGGCCCTCGTGATTGCATTCGTCCATTGGCTCTGGGCCAGCGGCCCGAAATGGGCGGTCGGCTTGGGTTTGCTGACGCGACCGGAGCGTGGGGCAAGGACTGCGATTGAGAATCCGATCGAGGCCTTCCTTGCAAGCCTGCGTGGACCGGCGGAGGGCCTGGGCGAATGGGCCTTCTACGGCACAGTGGTGCTGATTGCTCTGGCGCTCATTCAAGTGTTCCCGTACCGGCTCTTCTACAAGACCCATCGGCTCCTCGCGGTTGCTTACCTGGTGCTGGTCTTTCACGCGGTCACGCTGATGAAGTTCAGTTACTGGATGTCGCCCCTCGGATGGATCATGGGGGCGCTGCTTGCCTGTGGGACATGGGCGGCGGCTCTTGCGCTCTTGCGGCGTATCGGCGCCGGGCGCCAGGTCAAAGGGAGGATTACCGCGCTCAGATATTATCCCGGCGTCAGAGCAATCGAGACCGAAATCGAGGTGCCCGAGGGTTGGCCAGGGCATAAGCCGGGCCAGTTCGCCTTCGCCACGTCGGATACCTCGGAAGGCGCGCATCCCTACACGATTGCCTCCTGCTGGAACGCCGAGTATCCCAGGATCACCTTCATCACCAAGGAGCTTGGGGACCACACCAGCCGGCTGCGGGAGACGCTCCGTGTCGGACAGGAGGTGAAGGTGGAAGGGCCCTATGGCTGCTTCACTTTCGACGATGATTGCTCGCATCAGATCTGGATCGGCGGCGGCATCGGCATCACGCCCTTCGTCGCTCGCATGAAACAGATGACCATGCCGAAGGATGCTCCGAACTGCACCGTGGCGCAGCCGGTCGACCTGTTTCACACCACGACTGATGTCGACGACGAGGCTCTCGGCAAGCTCGCAGCAGATGCGCGGTCAGCCGATGTCCGGTTGCACGTTCTCGTCGACGCTCGTGATGGACGATTGACCGGCGAACGCATTCGCGAAGCCGTACCGGAATGGCGCAAGGCGAGCATCTGGTTCTGCGGTCCGCCCGCCTTCGGTGAAGCGCTCAGGCGAGACCTCAGCGCGCACGGCTTCCCCGTCGAACAACCGGTTTCATCAGGAGCTGTTCGCGATGCGATAACCAAAGTGGAGCATCCCACTTCCAGAAACCGGTTCCGGACTGCGGCGAGGCGGTGATCGCGGTGCTTCGGCAGGGCGGCATCATCGAGCGTAGGACGAGATCATCCCGGCTGGTGTTCAGGCTTGCATCAATTCAACCAGAACGCATTCCGCCTGGCATCACAGCAATTGTTTCAACGCCTTTGCATCGGCTGGCGCCGCACTCTTCTGGTCGTTGTCGAAATAGACGTAGACGTCGCAGCCCTGCCGTTTCCAGGACTTGATGCGCTTCGCCCATTGCCCCAGCGTGGCCTTGGTGTAGTGGCCGTGATAGCGCCCGCCCGGCCCGTGCCCGCGCACATAGACGAAATCCGCCGTGCGCTTCCACGGCGCCGGCGCATCGTGATGGTCGGACAGGCACAGCGAAATATTCTCATCCGCCAGCATCC
Organism: Bradyrhizobium sp. USDA 327; assembly: GCF_041262065.1. Lineage (NCBI taxonomy): Bacteria > Pseudomonadati > Pseudomonadota > Alphaproteobacteria > Hyphomicrobiales > Nitrobacteraceae > Bradyrhizobium > Bradyrhizobium sp. USDA 327. Next base: position 1,242,970 of record NZ_JBGCCW010000001.1, read on the forward strand.
GCAGGATGCGCGGCTGATACCAGCTCGGATGGCGAAACTCGAAGCTGTAACGCCGTTTCCGCGACAGCAGCTTGAAGAAGGAGGCGAGCCGGTCCGCGTTCGCCTCGAATTGCGGCGGCAGCTGGAACAGGATCGGGCCGGCCTTGCCCCCGAGCCTCGAGATACGGTCCTCCAGCAGCTCGAGGCTGTTGACGGAGCGGTCCGACAGGCGCTTCCAGTGCGTGATGAACTTGGACGCCTTCCAGGCGAATACGAAGTCGCGGCCGGTCTGCTCGCGCCAGCCTTTCACCGCCTCCGGCGTCGGCGTGCGGTAGAACACCCCGTTCAGCTCCGTGGTGTCGAACTGCCCGGCATAGTAGCGAAGCTGCTGCTTCAGCGTCACGCCCTCGGGGAAGAACGGGCCGCGCCAGGAGGCGTAGTGCCAGCCGGAGGTTCCGATCAGAACGCGCGCCATGTCTTAAGTGCCATCCCTTGTCATCTGCCGGGAGGGAACGCCCGTGCCGCCGATACGTTGCTCGTGAGCTTGATCAACGCAGGACCGGAACCGATGTACGCGCTGTTCGAAGGCAACAAGCAGATCGGCAATCCCTTTCCAACCGAGAAGGAGGTGTGGGAAGCCGCCTTGATCGAAGGCCTCGTCACCGACGTTCCGGTCGCGGACGAGCAGGGCAGCCGGCTTCTGCCCGCCGGCTATTCACGTCGGGCGCGTCGAGGAGACGTTCGAGCCGCGGCCGGGCTGGAAGCTGCCGCGCGAGATCTCTTGATCGGGCCTAAAGCGAAATGCCTTTTGGGTAGAAATCGATGGCCGCGGGCTCGGTGCAACCTCTCCCGCTTGCGGGAGAGGTCGCGCCAAAGGCGTGGGTGAGGGCTTTCTCCTCTAGGGGACTATCCCATTGCGGAAACACCCTCTCCCCAGCCCTCTCCCGCAAGCGGGAGAGGGAGAGCACCTGTCATGTGGAAAGCGATTAAACCCAATCTCATCGCGCTTCAGTTCGACGCCAGCGCCGCCTTGGCGACCTCGGCCATCCAGCCGGAGGCCACCGGCAGGATCGCGTCGTTGAAATCGTAGCGCGGGCCGTGCAGCTCCGCGCCGTCGCGCAACTCGCCATTGCCGATCCAGACGAAGGCGCCCGGCCGCTGCTGCAGATAATGGGCAAAATCCTCGCCGGCCATGCTCGGCGCGAGGTCGCGCCGCACGGGCGCCTGCACTTTCTCCGCAGCGATGCGGGCGAGGTCCGCTTCGGCCGGCGTGTTGATCACGACGCCCACGCCCCAGACGATCTCGGGCGTGACCTTGACGCCGAAGCTCGTCGCAATCCCTGCGCAGGTGCGCTCGATGCCGGCGAGGATGGTGTCCTTGACCGCCTCGCGATGGTAGCGCAGCGTGCCACGGATGGTGACGCGCCCGGCGATCTGGTTCGGCGCGGTGCCGCCTTCGATCGTGCACAGCGACAGTACGGCGGTGTCGAGCGGATTGACTCCGCGCGAGGTGACCGATTGCAGCGCCACGATCAGGTGCCCCGCCGCCACCACCGGATCGCGCGTCAGATGCGGCATCCCGGCGTGGCCGGCATGGCCCTCGATGGTGATGGTGATGCGCCCGCCGGAGGCCATGACGACGCCGTCATGTACCGCGATGGTGCCTGCCGCAAGGCCCGGCCAGTTGTGGAAGCCGAACACCCGTTCCATCGGAAAGCGGTCGAACAGCCCGGCCGCGACCATCGCGCGCGAGCCGCCAAAGCCCTCCTCGGCCGGCTGGAAGATGAAATCGACCGTGCCGCTCCAGCTGGCGTCGGCGACGAGCAGTGCGGCGGCGCCGAGCAGCGCGGCGGTGTGGCCGTCATGTCCGCAAGCATGCATCACGCCGGGAGTCTCTGAAGCATAGGGCAGGCCGGTGTCCTCGGTGATCGGCAGCGCATCCATGTCGGCGCGCAGGCCGACCCGGCTCCGTGCGTGGCCGCGCGTCAATGTCGCGACGATGCCGTGCCCGCCGATGCCTGCCTCGAACGGAATGCCGAGTTCAGTGAGCCGTTCCTGCACGAAGGCGGAAGTGGCCTTTTCCTGAAGCGACAGCTCCGGGTGGGCGTGAAGATGCCGGCGCCACGCGGTCAGTTTCTGGTGCAGCTCGGGGATCAAGGCTGGGGTCTTTCGCGAAATGTAGGTTGCCGGCACAATAGCGGATTGTCCGCGCCATGCATCAAGCGCCTTGGAATGCCTCGCGTGCAGCAATGAGATCGGTGATCGCTGGGGCACCAACCGTGCCGTGTGCTCCACTTCACCTCTCCCGCTTGCGAGTGAGGCCGGGAGAGGGCTGGATCGTCATTGGGAGTCTCACTGCGGAGACACCCTCTCCCCAACCCTCTCCCGCAAGCGGGAGAGGGGGCGCACCTCGCTTTGTCGCATCTCTCTAAGCCATCAGCTTCGCCAGCCCCGGCCAGTCGAAGCTGATGCCATGCCCGGGGCGGTCCGGCGCGAGCGCCATGCCGTCCTTCAGCACCAGCGGATGCTCGATATATTTGTCGAGCCCGAAGCCGTGCGCCTCCAGATAGGAACGGTTCGGACAGGCCGCGAGCAGGTGCACGGTGATGTCGTGCGCGCCGTGGCTGGTGACGGGCAGGTTGAACGCTTCCGCCAGCCGGGCGATCTTCATGAAGGTGCTGACGCCGCCGCAGTTGGTGACGTCGGGCTCGGGATAGGACACCGCGCCCGAGGCGATGTAGTTCTTGAACTCCCACAGCGAGCGCAGATTCTCGCCCGCCGCGATCGGCACGCCGCCGGCCTGCATGATGCGGGCGTGCCCGGCGACGTCGTCGGGGATGATCGGCTCCTCCAGCCAGGTGAGGTCATAGGGAACGAACGCGCGGGCGGCACGGATCGCTTCCTCGACCGTCCATTTCATGTTGGCGTCCACCATCAGCGGAAAACCGTCGCCGAGATGCTGTCGCATCGCGGAGACCTTCGCGACGTCGGATTTCAGGTCGGGCCGGCCCACCTTCATCTTGATGGCGCGAAATCCCTTGGCGAGATTGCCGTCGGTCTGCTTGAGCAGCGCATCGACAGAGAGATCGAGGTCGATGCCGCCGGCATAGCACGGCACGCCCGCATCGAAGCCGCCGAGCAGGCGGAACAGCGGCAGCCTGGCGCGCCGCGCCTTCAGATCCCACAGCGCGATGTCGAGCGCGGAGAGCGCCAGCACCGTCGGCCCGCCGCGCCCGCCATAATGCAGCGCCCACCAGCCGTGGTGCCAGATCGCTTCGGTGTCCTCGGCCTCGCGCCCTTCGACCAGCGGCGCAATCTCGCGCGTGAGGATATCCGCAGTCGCCCCGCCATTGCGCCCGACCGTGTAGGTGTAGCCGACGCCCTCGGCACCGTCGGCATCGCGGACGCGGCAGGTGATCAGCTCGAACGCGGCGATCTCGCCATGGGTGGAGTCGGAGAGCGTGACGGGGAGGGGGATCCGGTAGAGCCCGGTCTCGGTCGTTGCGATGCGCGCCATGGTTCCCTCCTGCCTTTTTCTTGCAGGCTAGGACGATGTGCGAGGCCCGGCAAGCGCGCGTCGCGCAAGGCAGCTTATCGCATCGTCGCGAGTTGCACCGCCAGCGCGCAGGCGCGGTCATATTCGTCGAGATTGATCCATTCGTCGACCGTGTGCGCCTCGTTCTGCCCCGCACCGAAGGTCACGGTCGGAATGCCGTGGCGGACCATCCAATTGGCGTCGAGGCCGCCATTGGCGGTGCGGACGTTCGGCGTACCGCCGACCGCGGACACGGCCTCGACAGCGCGCTTGATGACGGGTTGGCTGTCCTTCATGCGGAACGGGTAATAGTCCGTCTCCGCCTTGAACTTGACCTTGCCGGACTTGCCTTGCGCGTTGGTGACCTTCTTGGCCGCCTTCTCGAACGCGGCCTTGTAGGCCCTGGTGATCTCCTTGAAGAACTTGCCGTCATGGCTGCGGCTCTCGCCGCGCACATGCACGTAGTCGGTGACGACATTGGTGGCGTCGCCCGCCGGGCGGCCCTCGCCGCCGGTGACCGGGCCGACATTGCTGGTGCCCTGCCGCTTGCCCTTCACCACCTTGCCGAACCAGCCGCCGGCTTTCACGTCCGCAAGCGCGAGCGCCATGATCATGGTCGAGGAGATACCGCGCTCCGGCGCGACGCCGGCATGCGAAGCGCGGCCGAAGATCTCGACGCTCCAGCGATCGGCGCCGACGGCACCGATGACGACGTTGGAGGCGGAGCCGCCGTCATAGTTGAAGGCCATCACCGGCGAGCCGAGCTCGTCCAGCCTGACGTGGCGCGCGCCATAGAGCCCGCTTTCCTCGCGCACACAGAACAGCAGCGTGATCGGCGGGTGATCGAGCTTCTGCCTGGCAAGCTCGGCGGCCAGCGTCACCAGCACGCCGCAGCCGCAGCGGTTGTCGCCGCCGAGCGCGGTCCTGGCTTCGTTGACGATCTTGCGTCCCGACTTCTTCGGCTTCGCGCCGGCGCAGAGCGGCACGGTGTCCATGTGGGTCATGAACATGATGCGGGGCTGGTTGTGCAGCGCGCCGCGGCCGGGCAGGTCGACGATGAGGTTGCCGGTCTCGGTCGGCACGGGAATGCGGGTATTGGCGTCGTCGAGCCGGATCGCCTTCGCCGGCACGCCGGCCTCCTTCAGCGCGGCGGCAAGCTCGCGCCCGATCGCCGCCTCCTGTCCAGTCACGCCCTCGACGGCGAGGAAGCGCATGAGGCGGTCGGTGGCGGCCTTGGTGTCGACGGGCATGAGTGATTCCTTTGGCGAGCGGGGCGCGTCATCCTATGGGCCCCGCGAGGTGTAAGCCAAGAAGATCAGCACACCCAAGGCCAGCATGGCAGCCATGAACAGCAGCACCGCCGGCAAGCCCGCGAGCGCCGCCACCGCGCCGGTGACCGACTGCATCAGCGCCGCGCCGAGGAAGAAGGCGAGGTTGACGGCCGCGAGGGCCTTGCCCGCGACTTGCGCGTCCACCAGCTGCCTGGACATGCCGAACAGCAGCGGCTGGGCGGAGGTCGCAAGCCCGATCAGCACGAACAGCACGAGGTCGTATTGCGGCGGCATCACGGGCAGGCCGAACAGTGTGGAGACCGCATGATGCGGCGCGCCCAACGCCATCAGCGCCAGCAGCACCGCCCCGGCCATATGCGAGCCCGCCACCAGCGCGCGGCGGCGACCGAGCCTGCGGTCGATCATGCCGATGCACAGGGGGCCCGCGATCATCGCCAGTGTGAACGCGCCGAGCTGGTTGCCGGCCTCGACCCGCGAAAGTCCCTTGACGTCCATCAGCCACGGTCCGCCCCACAGGCCGCGCAGCACCAGCGAGGTCGCCAGCGACACCAGCGCCAGCGCGATCAGCCCGCGCAGCGGGCGCGAGAGGCCGAGCCTGAGCACTTCGATCATCTGTGTCAGCGGCGAGGACTCGTCCTTGTGCTCGGCCGGCTGATGCGGGACCAGCGCGAACACCGCAAGCGCCACCGCGATTCCGCCAATCGCGGACATCCAGAATCCGGCGCGCCAGCCGTAAGCGTCCACCACGAAAGCGAGCGGGCTCGACGACAGCAGCATGCCGATATTGCCGATCGAGAGGATCGCGCCCGACCACAGCCCGAACCGCGTCGCCGACAATTGCTTGGCCGCCAGCGTCATCGGGCACATCAGCATGCCCGAGGTGGCAACGCCCAGCAGCAGCTGCCCGACGGCAAAGCTTTCCGGCCCCGTCGCAAACCCCGACGCGACCGCGCCGAACACGGTCCCCGCGAGCAGGCTCAGCGACACCGGCCGCACGCCGAACCGGTCCATCGCCGCCCCGACCGGGATCTGCGCCGCCGCAAAGGCGAAAGGATAGATCGACGTGAGGCTCGCCAGCGCCTGCGGCTCCATGTGGAAATCCGCCGCCATCAGGTCGAGGCTCACGGCCGGAATGGTGCGCAGCAAGGTCGAGAGCATGTGCCCGCAGGCGAGCGCCACCAGCGCGAAGATCAGCACGCGGGTGGTTGTGCCCGCGTCGTTGGCGGCAGTGGTCATGAGCGTCCCGTCCCGAGATGGTTTTGGATGGGGTTACATGATGGCGAGGCGGGCGCCAATGGTGGGAGCGGGACCCCCTCATTCCGATTTGTGGGCCTCTCGGGATCGCCGCATGAAAGACCAGATTCGGGCAGCCGGCGATCAGCTCGTGAGGCGGCTCGCCGAGAGCGGACAAGGAGCATTCCTGCTTCTCTCCGGGATCGGCTCGGCCGGTGTCTGGTTGCGCCGCTATTGTGCCGCGACGACAGGGAGGTGAGGCCTTCCGGCCGGCGGACGATAGGAACAAAAAAGACATCATCGCGCTTACCCCGGTCAGGAGGCCTGCTCATGCTGTGCTCGAGACCGCCGCGGCCCATTCGCACGACGCTCGATCTTGCGAATGCGGAGCAGGTAAAGTCCGTCCGAAGACGGCTTGGCATCTCCGATACCGATTTGGCCAGGATCGTTGACAAGATCGGTAACTCTCTGGCCGCCATAGAAAAGGAAGTGGAGCTCGAAAGGCTGGCCATTCAGCAGTGTAATTCCAAGAACGCGCCCGCGAGCCCCGAATAGATTCAACTCGTCCTCTTGGGAAGGAGAATTGCAATGAACGGCCTGATTTATCTCATAGGACTAGTCGTTGTGATCGCGGCCGTTCTTTCGTTCTTTGGCTTGCGATGACCGTCTCCGTTCTGCACGCTGACGCACCGCCGATCAGGTGAAGCAGTCTGCGATTCGCGAGCCGCAGATGGTTGATGCGCACCAGGTCAACACCATCATCGCAACGACGGTTTGCGCCTTCTTCAAGGAACATCCCGACGCTAAGATCGGAATTGAAGAAGCGAAGCTGCTGGCGAAGCAGATCGCTGATGCGCTGAACGAGGCCGGGCTGCAGATTGCTGCCGTCGATCCTGAGAGCTCGACGCGCTAGCTCTGCAGCGGGCGATCGGATGATTTATCTCGATCAAGTCGCCACGTCGCTTCTCCGCCGTCAGCCTGACTTGATCTCGGCCAACAGCTTCTGCGTCTCGCCCAGCAACTCGCGTATGGCCCGCCGTTCCGCAATCCCATCCTGGGCGAACACGCCGTGCTTCCGCGCATTCTGATTCCCTATTGGCGCGCCTGATCTCCACGCGCCGCCGTGCATACGGCAGCGGGGCCTGCCGTGCACCGCCGGCGCGCGGCAGGCGGTGCCGTTGCGCGTCGCGGCCCCGCAGCGTGGGCTTGTCATCATCGCGCCGGTGTTGCGGATGTGATTGCCGCTCACGGGACATTGCCCCGGCTGGCGAGGGTCTGTTCGCGCTCGCCGGCTTGGGACGGGATCTGTCCCGCCTCCGTTGCGGTGCCGGGCTCGCCTACGATCAGATGCGCATGCTGCGTGACGTTGCCCATGATTGCGCTGCCGCCATCCTGCACCGACAAATTCTGCACCGTGATCGGACGCTCGCCGTTGCCGCGGTGGCGGTTGAGGGTCTCCATCTGGGCAGCGAAGGTGCGTGCCAGCCGGGTCAATGTGCGGGTGATGCCTTCCTGCTGCGAGAGGTCTTCGGTGCAGGCGAGGCGGCAGGCAGACCGCATTGTGGCAACGTGAACGGACACCATCTGCGCCACCAGCATGGCTTCGAGCGAATCCCTCGGCGCGATGCTCTTCATCATCGAGATCATGAAGGCAAGATTGGGTTCGTCGGGCTTCTGCAGGACCACGCTGGCCTTCATCAGCTGCTTCAGGATGCCGTGCAGCGCGTCGTGATCGACGGCACCGAGCGCGTCGGCCAGCAGGCGCTCGCCGGCCTGCGCGTCGGGATGCTGGATCACGATGCGCCGTCGGCTGAGCTTGATCCGTGGGCTCGGCCTGCCGCCATCGCATTTGGTGACGGGCGTCGTGCTGTTGCGTGTCAGGGCTGTCGTCATGTCGATATGTCCTTGGGCCCCGCGGCAGGGGCGAGGAGGCTCGCTGGGCGAGGCCGACCCGCGCAGCTGCCGTGCGGCGGTTGCGATTTTTCAGATGTCGATGAAGGGCTTGGGCGCGATCGGAGCGAAGCGCCATGGCCGGGCAGGCCGGGGTGCTCACGGTTATCGCGATGATGCCATTATGCCCCTGTTTTGCCCGACGAGTCAAAGTCGATTTCGTAACATCCGAAGTTCGCTGCCCAACGCAAGTCCTTGTTTCGACAGGGGCCGCCTACTGTGCATGGGGTTGTTTTCGCATTTTTTGTTTGGAAGGGGTCGTACGTGCCGTGCGGCGGAATGCCGGCGCCCGAACGCGATTGCGAAATCCGGCGTGGCCGCTATTCATGGTCCTCGAATGCGTCGCACGAACAAGCATGCACAAGCGGCGCTGTGAGGCCTGGGAGAGAACGAATGCAACGAACGGTCCGCCTGCTGGCAATCATCGCCGGATTGTGCGCTTCTGCGCTGTCGACGCAGGCCCTGGCTCAGAAATACCCGGTGCGGCCGGTCAAGGTCATGGTCGGCTTCAGCGCGGGCGGCCCGGTCGACGTGGTCGCGCGCATCATCGGCGATCGGCTCAGCAACAAGCTCGGGCAGCCCTTCGTGGTCGAGAACCGCGCCGGCGCCAACGGCATGATCGCCGCCGAAGGCGTCGCGCGCGCGGACGCGGACGGCTACACCATGCTCGCCTGCAACTCGTCCACGATCACGCTGAACAAGACGCTGTTCAAGGACGTCCGCTATGACCCGCAGGGAGACTTCGCGCCGCTGACCACCGTCGTCTCGGCGCCGCTCGTGCTCGTCGTCAATCCCGAGAATCCCAAGACGGCCGACATCAAGACCGTCGCCGATCTCGTCGCCGCGGCAAAGGCTGCGCCCGGGGCGCTCGCCTACGGCTCGGGCGGCAACGGCAATCTCGCCCATCTCGCCATGGAGCTGCTCGGCCAGAAGGCCGGTATCAAGATGATCCACGTGCCCTATCGCGGCGGTTCGGCCGCCGAGGTCGGCATCCTCGCGCAGGAGGTGCTGGCGGTGTTCGATCCGCTCTCCGCCGTGCCGCTGGTGAAGGCCGGCAAGCTGCGCGCGCTGGCGGTGTCGTCGGCCGAACGCTTGCCCGCGCTGCCTGATGTGCCGACCGTCGCGGAAGCCGGCTATCCCGGCTTCGACATCTCGTTCTGGGTCGGCTTCTTCATGCCGAAGGCGACGCCCGCGCCGATCCTGGAGACGCTGCACCGGGAGATCGTCACGGCTGCCAAGGATCCGGCGGTCGCGGAGAAGCTCGGCTCGCAGGGCGTCGTCAGCGTGCTCAGCCCGGCCGACTACGCCGCGAAGATCGCGAAGGAGACAAAGGATCTCGCCGAGGTCGTCGTGGCCGCGAACATCAAGGCGGAATAGGGCTCCGCTCGCGAGGCAGCCTATTCGCTGCCTGCCAGCTGCGCCAGCCGGTCAAGCAGCGGACGTTGTCCTGCGTTGATCCTCTCCTGCGCCGCTTCGAGCGTGAACCATGCGGCGCGGTCGACCTCCGGGAACGTCTGCCGCTTGCCGCTGCGAGGCGGCCATTCCATCTCGAACGTGTTGCTGCGAATGCTGGCCGTGTCGATGTCGAGCTCGGCCGCGAACGCGGTGACGACCTTCCCGCCGCGTTGCTTGACCTGACCCAGCGCCGTCAGCGGCACCGTCACCTCGAGGCCAAGCTCCTCGGCAAACTCCCGTCGCGCGGCGGCTTCCGCATCTTCTGCGTCCGCATACTCGCCCTTCGGAATCGACCACGCACCGAGATCCTTGTTGCGCCAGAACGGGCCCCCGGGATGAACGAGGAGAACCTCGATCTCCCCGCGCTTCCGATAGGCGATGATCCCGGCACTCTTCGATGGCATCTCAGGTTCCGCAGGAAAGAGGCGCGGCCTTCGCTCGGGAAGAAGAACCGAGCGTTTGGCGCATCGAGCCCCGTGAGCGTCGGGTGATCGAGTAGTCGCATGTCGGTCGGAAGCCGATCTATCAAGCGGCTTCTCCATCTTCGTGTCAAATCGCAGAGCGTTCCCGAGCGGCGATGCGAACGGCGCGCGCCTTCGCGCTCCTTCCGGCGGCGCGTGCCGCGATCAGGCTGCGCGCCTTGCCGTGGGCCGTGGCATTCTTCCGCAACAGGGTTGCGAACCGCTTGCGCGCCCGGCTCGTCGCCACCCGCGTGGCGAGCTGCTCGGCCTTGTGAATGATGCTCGCGACCGAAGGCGTCAGGTTGACCGGAACCCAGGCGACGTCCTTGGCCTTGGAGAGACTGCCGATGCCTTCGCACGGCGCTTCGCGCGGCAGGTCGATGCGGATCGCAAGCGCCTCGGAGCGTTCGATCCAGTCTTCGGCTTTGGTGCCGGTGATGATCCGGACATAGTCGCGCGTCTCGCGCGGCAGCTCGCTCTCTCTGGCAAGCCATTTCTGGATGCGGCCGGGACCTGCGTTGTAGGCGGCGGCAGCAAGGCCGAGATTGCCGAAATCGTCGCGAAGCTTGCGCAGGAATTTTGCCGATGCCGGCAGCGCCTTCATCGGATCGAAGGGGTCGTCGAGCCCGACCTCGGCGGCCGTCTCCGGCATGAACTGCGCGACGCCTTGCGCGCCGGCATGGCTGACCTCGTTGGACTTGAAGCGGCTCTCCTGCCAGAGCAGGCGGGCGAAGAAGGGCACCGGAATGCCGCTGGACTCGGCGGCTTCACGAAGCGCGTGACAGAATTGTTCGGTTGGTGAAACCGGAGCTTGTACCGCCGGCTCGGCCGCGCGCGGTGCCTCGATCACCTGCTCATAGGCCGCGTGCGCGTTCGCGAATTCGATGGCCTGCACGCTGGCGACGAAGAGTTCGACCACCGGAACAAGTGGCGAGGCATGATTGTTCTGAACAATGGTGGTGTGGAACGGTGATGCTTGCCGGGATGCCGACGGATCGAGGTCGCACATCAGAATCAGGAATGCGGCGCAAGCCGCGACGACAAATCGCATTTGCGGAGACAACCTCGAACTGTGGGATGAACGGTCGGCGATGCGCCGGCGACAAGGAGTTCTTAACCGTCCGATTGCGGCAAAGCTGCGATCTCGTCGGTTCCTTCGGTTACTACGGTGTTCCCGAAGGGAAACCCTCCATGGCCTTGCGGGCCGCTTGCGAGTGGGATGCGCGATGACGATGCGATCGATGCTGGGCGCGGTGGTTTCGCTGTGGTTCATCGGCCCGGCGCTCGCAGGCAATCTCGATCCGGGTGCGGTGAATGACGCTGCGCGCCCTGCGAAGCCGCCGGCCACCGACAAGATCAATCCAGCGGTGGTGAAGCTTCAGGTCCTGCTCGATCGTGCGCAATTCTCGCCTGGCGAGATTGACGGCAGGTTCGGCGAGAATGCGCAGAAGGCGCTCAAGGCATTCGCGGAGCAGAGCGGCATCGCATCCGACAAGACAATAGCGCCGGATCTCTGGGACAAGCTGACAGCGGCGAGCGAGGGTCCCATCGTCGCCGACTACAGGATCGCCGACACCGACGTAAGAGGCCCGTTCCTGAAGGAGTTGCCGGGCAAGCTCGATGACATGAAATCGCTGAAGGCGCTGAGCTACACCAGCCCTCTCGAAGGACTTGCCGAGAAATTCCACATGAGCGCGGATCTGCTCAGGGCGCTCAACCCGGGCAAGGCCTTCGACAAGGTGGGAGAGACGATCGTCGTTGCCAACGTTCCGGCACGGCGAGAGCTGCCGCGCATGGCCCGACTCGATGTCGACAAGACGAACGGGACATTGAAGGCGTTCGACGCAAGCGGCGCTCTGCTGGCGTTCTATCCGGCGTCAGTCGGCAGTCCGGATCGCCCGACGCCGACGGGGACGCTGAAGGTCACCGGCACACACGAGAATCCGACCTATCGCTACAATCCCGACTACAAGTTCAAGAGCGTCAGATCCAAACGGCCGTTCGACATCAAGCCGGGTCCGAACAATCCCGTCGGAGCGTACTGGATCGGCCTGTCGGCGCAGGGCTATGGCATCCACGGAACGGCAGAGCCCGACAAGGTCGGCAAGTCGGCGTCTCACGGCTGCGTCAGGCTGACCAATTGGGACGCTCGTGTGATCGGCGAGAACGTCAAGCGCGGCACGCCCGTTGTCTTCCTCGATGCGCCGACGGATACCTCCTCGGAGCAGCAGGGCGGGCCCGCGGCGAAGCGTGCCTCGAACTAGTCTTTGGGGAAATCCTTGCGCATGGCGATCTCGGCGGCATCGCCCGGCGACAGCACGGTCTGGTCGAAGGCCGGTTGTGGCGTCGTCATGATGTCGTAGAGCGAGATGCCTTTGATTGGCTTGCCCATGAGCTCGCGGACGCATTCGGCGAGCGTGCCGTTGTAGACGAGATAGGGTGGGCCGCGATCCTTCAGCCTCTCGCCCCTCAGCGACGGCCACTTCTTCAATTCGGCCGGCGCGTCATAGGCGATCGGCGATTCCTCTTTGAACATGCGTATGGTCCCGGCGACTTGGATTGCCGGGAATCCTAGGGCCGCCGGGGTAAACACCCGTTAAAGAATTAGTTCAAATCAGCCGGCAACGAAGGCGAGCAGGGTGCCGTTGGCCTTGGCCGGCGGCACGCAGATCGCATCGCCGCTGCGGACAGCGGCTGAACCCAGCGCCTTCCCGGTTGCCGCGAGATCGCCGCTGACCAGCACCAGCGCGGCACCGCCGCGCTCGGAGAGACCCGTCAGCGGCACGCCGGGATAGCGTTTGCCGAGCTGGTCCAGCGTCAGATAGACGAAGTCGGCGCGATCGCCGCCGGAAGGTACTGTGACCGCGCCGTCCGCCTCCGCGTGCGGCGCGCGGTCGATCAGACGACCGAGATGCGCAGCTTCCTGCGCCGGCTCGGGCGTTGCGATCAGCGCCTGCTTGATCCGCTTGGCCGCATTGGCGTGCTGCATCAGTTCGGGAATCCACACGGTCTCGCGCGTCTTGTGCTGGCACGCGAAGATGCGCACGCCGCCGGGCGCTTCCGCAGTCGGCCACATGAAGGTGCGGAATTTCGCCGCCGAGACCGTGCCGTCAGGCAGCGTCACCGGCCGCTCGAAATCGGTCGGGCCGATCGGCGCCAGGCCCCGTGCGCGGATCTCCTCCGCGCCGGCGGCGGAATCGACCGCAGTGAACGCGATGCGCTCGATGCCCTCTCCCTGCTTGTCGAGGAACGCGCGCGCCGGCGCGTTCTGCTCGGTCGCGGCGAGCACGCCGAGCAGCTCCATGTAGTCGGGATCGAACATGATGGTGTAGTTGCCGGTGCCCATATGCGCGCTGTGGGTGCCGCGCGGCGACACTGTGAAGCCGAGCTGCCGGTAGTTCTCGGCGGCCTTGTCGAGGTCCTTCACCATGACCACGGCGTGGTCGATACCGATGACGTTCTTGAGGGCCACTGTTCATTCCCCGATTGCAAACTGATCTTGCGCCGCGCCGGCGGCCACGGCTCCTGTCTACGCCGGTTAGGCGGTCAAGTCATTTTCAATTCAGCGGCAGATGCGGAATTTCATTCCGCGCAAGGCATCCTCGCGCGACGGCGTCAGCGCGCCTGCTCGATATAGGCGGCGATAAGCGCCCGCTCCTCGCTGGTCATCTCCGTGATGTTGCCCGGCGGCATGGCGTTCGACCAGGCGGCGACACGGCCGATCAGGCGGATGTTGCGATGGATGTGCTCGGGCGCGTCGAGCAGGACGCCTTTCGGGGCGGTCACGATGCCGGCCCAGGCCGGCTCGGCCGCGTGGCACATGCTGCAGCGGGACATCACGATCTCCTCGACATTGGCGAGCGTCGGCCGTGCCGCCAGCGCGCTTGTCCTGGCTTCGCGAGGGCCGGCCGCGGAGAGGAACAAGATCGCGACCACGCCGATTGCCGCCACGCCCCACGTCCACCACGGCGATCTGCGCCCCGCGTGTCGTTCGTTGAAGAAGTGGCGGATCACCGGCCCGAGCGCCAGGATGATCGCAACGATGATCCAGTTGAAGCGCGTGGCGTAGAGCAGGGGATAGTGGTTGCTGATCATCAGCACGACCACAGGGAGCGTCAGATAGTTGTTGTGGACCGACCGCTCCTTGCTGGCCTTGCCGAGCTTTGGATCGGGCGCCTCGCCCGCGATCAGGCTGGCCACGATCCTCTTCTGGTTCGGGATGATCAGCGCGAAGACGTTGGCGACCATGATCGTGCCGATGATCGCGCCGATCTGGTTGAAGGCGCCGCGGCCGCTCAGCACGTGGGTGAAGGCGTAAGTCAGCGCGACCAGGAACAGATAGCCGCCGATGGCGAAGGGCAATTCGTGCTGCGCAAGCCCGGTGCGACAGGCGGCTTCATAAAGCAGCCACGCGAGCGCGAGGCTGCAGAAGCTGAACAGCCCGGCCTGGAAGGGCGTGATGTCGAGGATCGCCCTGTCGACCAGGAACAGGTCGGCCTCGAGATAATACACCACCACCATCAGCGCGAAGCCGGACAGCCAGGTGGTGTAAGCCTCCCATTTGAACCAGGTCAGCTCGTCCGGCATCCGGCTTGGGGCCTCCAGATACTTCATGATCCGGTAGAAGCCGCCGCCATGAACCTGCCAGGCCTCGCCCTGCACGCCATCAGGCAGGTCGCCTGTCAGGTTGCTCCTGGGCTTGAGGCTGAGGTCGAGGGCGATGAAATAGAACGAACTTCCGATCCAGGCGATCGCCGCCACCACGTGCAGCCAGCGCAGCAGCAGGCTCGCCCATTCCGATATCACGGATCCCCACATGATCTTCCCATCAGTCGCGACGGCGATGTCGCAGCTTTCATGACCGCAACCGCACCCTTGCAATGTGTCGCATCTATCTGCGGTGTTTTCCAGTACGATGGGTGCACCGGATGCCTATCGTGCGGGCATGAGCCGGCGTCGAATGCGGCGGGTGTTTGACCTGCCGCAGAACGTTTGCGGATGAACGGCGTTGACGCTCGGTGCGTACAAGTGGGAGGAAGACGACGTGAAGAACAGGATTTCGTTCGCGGCAATATCCGCGGGGCTGCTGGTGGCGGTTGCAGCCGGCGCGCAGGCCGAGCCGGTGTTGCAGGGCAAGGACGCCTATGGCGACTGGCGGGCCGACAAGCCCGGCACGGTCAGGCTGATCCGGCCCCAGGATCTGGTAAGGCCCGGCGCCACGCGGTCGGTTGCGAGCTCGTCGCGCGTGGTGCCGCGTCCGCCGGAGGCCGCGCTCCAAGTGCCGGCCGGCTTCAAGATCGAGCTGTTCGCCGAAGGCCTGCGCGCGCCGCGCATCATACGCGTGGCCCCGAACGGCGACGTCTTCGTCGCGGAGACACGGGCCGGTAACATCCGCGTGTTGCGCGCCGGGGAGGGCGGCAAGGTCGCGACCAACGAGGTGTTCGCCGGCGGACTGCGGCAGCCGTTCGGCATCGCCTTCTTTCCGAACGGCGACAATCCGCAATGGGTCTATATCGCCAACACCGACGGCGTCGTCCGCTTTCCCTATCAGGCCGGCGATCTCAAGGCGCGCGGCAAGGCGGAGACGATCGTGGCAAGCCTGCCGCATGACGGCGGCCATTCCACACGCGATATCGCTTTCACGCTCGACAACAAGCGCATGCTGGTCTCGGTCGGTTCGCTCAGCAACGTCGCGGAGGGCATCGGTACTCCGCCGGGCGGATTGGAGGCGTGGTCGAAGGCGCAGCCGCTTGGCGCGGCCTGGGCGAGCGAAACCGAGCGCGCGACCGTGCTGGCCTTCAATCCTGACGGCAAGGAGCGGAAGATCTACGCCACCGGCCTCCGCAACTGCGTCGGCCTCGCAATCCAGCCGCAGACCGGTCTGCCCTGGTGCTCGACCAACGAGCGTGACGGCCTCGGCGACGATCTCGTCCCCGATTACGTGACCAGCGTGAAGGAGGGCGCGTTCTACGGCTGGCCGTGGTTCTACATCGGCGGCAACGAGGACCCGCGCCACGCCGGCGCGCGCCCGGACCTGAAGGACAAGGTGACGGTGCCCGACGTGCTGATCCAGCCGCACTCGGCCTCGCTCGGCATGACCTTCTATCAGGGCACGCAGTTTCCGTCCGAATACCAGGGCGACGCCTTCGCCGCCGAGCACGGCTCCTGGAACCGCTCGAAGCGCACCGGCTACAAGGTGATCCGCATCCGGATGAAAGACGGCAAGCCGACCGGGGAGTACGAGGATTTCGTCACGGGGTTCGTCGTGAGCGACTCGGAGGTCTGGGGCCGTCCGGTCGGCGTCGCCATGGCGAAGGATGGATCGCTGCTGGTGTCGGAGGACGGCAACGGCACGATCTGGCGGGTGACATATTCGCGGTGAGCGAGCATGCGTCGCCTCTCCCCGCAAGCGGGGAGAGGGAGAACGAACCTACCCCCGCCTCACGCTCGCGCCGCCATCCACCGGCAGCGTTACGCCGGTGATGAAGTTCGCCTCGTCCGACGCCAGAAACAGCGCGGCGTTGGCGACGTCCCATCCGGTGCCCATCTTCCTGCGCAGCGGCACCTTGCTGTCGCGTTCGGCTTCGACCTCGGCGCGGGTCTTGTGCCATTCGCGGGCCCGGGTGTCGACGGCCATCGGCGTGTTCATCAGGCCGGGCAGGATGACGTTGGCACGGATGCCGTATTCCGCGTTTTGATAGGCGAGCTGTTCGGTGAAGGCGATCATCGCGGATTTCGTAGCCTTGTAGGCGACATAGGGATACGTCGTGATCGCGGCCATCGAGGAGATGTTGATGATGGCGCCGCTTCGTTGAGCGCGCATGATCGGGATCACCTCCTTCGCGGCGAGTATGCAGCTCTTCAGATTGATGGCGACGACGCGGTCGAACGCCTCCTCGGTCAGTTGCAGCAGCTCGGCGTCGCCGCCGGACAGGCTGACGCCGACATTGTTGTGCAGCACGTCGATCCGGCCCCAGCGCGATTGCGCGTCGGCCACCATCGCCTTGATGTCGGCAGACTTGGTCACGTCGGCCTTGAAGGCCGCGGCCGTGCCGAGTTTCGCGGTGATCATCGCCACCGTTTCCTGCGCCGACTCCAGGTGATGGTCGACGCACAAGACCTTCGCGCCTTCGCGCGCGAAGGTGAGCGCGGTGGCGCGGCCGTTGCCCATGCCTTCGCCGGGACTTTGCCCGGCCCCGACGACGATCGCGACCTTGTCCTTCAAGCGCATCTCGGTTCACTCCCCGGCACGGGCACCGTTCGTCCCATTATTTTCGTGCAGATTAGCAATCGCCCCGTCCGGAGAGAAGGGCGTGGCGCCCGCGTGCATGTCATTGACATCACATGGAATTGCATGTTGCGGCGGGCCTGTCGCGTATGACTGAGCCTTGCAGTGCAGGAACCGTTCCGAGGTCGCAGCGTTTGCTGCCGGAGCCTTTCCCGCGCTAGGCTCGGTCCGGGGGCTCCCAACCGCCAGTGGCTTGCCGATGAATCTGCTCGATCCGCAAGGGCCCGTGGCTGCGGGCAACAGCACCATTCTGGTCGATTCCGTCTTCATCATGCTCGTGATCGTGGTGCCCACCATCATCGCGATCCTCGGCTTTGCTTTCTGGTTTCGCGCCTCGAATTCGAAAGCGCATTACCAGCCGCACTTCGTCTATTCCGGTCGCGTCGAAATGGTGGTGTGGTCGATCCCTGCACTCACGGTCATCCTGCTCGGCGGTGTCGCCTGGATCGGCTCGCACCAGCTCGATCCGGCCGCGCCCGTGCCGGGCACCGGAAGCCCGGTGCGGATCCAGGCCGTGTCGCTCGACTGGAAATGGCTGTTCATCTATCCGGACCAGCGCATCGCCACCATCAACACGTTGACGGTGCCTGCGGGCGCCGAGCTGAATTTCCAGCTGACATCGTCGAGCGTGATGAACACGTTCTTCATCCCGCAGCTTGGCAGCATGATCTACACCATGAACGGCATGGTGACGAAGCTCAACCTGCGCGCCGACAATGAAGGCAAGCTCCAGGGCCTGTCCGCGCATTTCTCCGGCGATGGGTTCCCCGACATGATGTTCGACGTCAACGTCGTCTCGCCGCTCGCCTTTCCGGAATGGGTGGCGAATACCGCCAAGACGGATGCAGTTCTGAACGCGGACAGCTACAAGAAGCTGATGCAGCAGGGCATCGAGAAGGGCCGGCCTGTCTACCGCCTGGACGATCCACGGCTGTTCGACCTGATCGCGACCCAGCACATTCCGCCGGGGCCAGGGCCGGAGCTCGCATCCGAAGCAGGCCGGTCGCACAGTGGAGGCCATGATGCTCGGTAAGCTCGATTGGTCGGCCATTCCGCTTGATCAACCGATTCCGCTCGTCGCCGGCGCGGTGGTGCTGGTCGCAATCCTCGGCGTCTTGACGTGGGTCGTGGCGAAGGGGCATCTGCCCTATCTCTGGAGCGAATGGATCACCAGCGTCGATCACAAGCGCATCGGCGTCATGTATATCCTGCTCGCTTCGGTGATGCTGCTGCGCGGCGGCAGCGACGCCATCATGATGCGGATCCAGCAGGCGGTCGCCTATCAGTCGCAGGGCTATCTGCCGCCGGAGCACTACAACCAGATCTTCTCCGCGCATGGCACCATCATGATCTTCTTCGTGGCGATGCCCTTCGTGATCGGGCTGATGAACCTCGTCGTGCCGCTTCAGCTCGGCGTGCGCGACGTCGCGTTTCCGACGCTCAATTCGGTCGGCTTCTGGCTGACCGCGACCGGGGCGCTGCTGGTCAATGTCTCGCTCGTGGTCGGGGAGTTCGCGCGCACCGGCTGGCTCGCCTTTCCGCCGCTGTCGGGGCTTGTCTACTCGCCCGGTGTCGGCGTCGACTATTACGCCTGGTCATTGCAGATCTCCGGCGTCGGGACTCTGGTCGCCGGCATCAATCTCGTCACGACCGTGCTGAAGCTGCGCACGAAGGGCATGAACTATCTGCGCATGCCGATGTTCTGCTGGACCACGCTGGCCTCGAACCTTCTTATCGTCGCGGCCTTTCCGATCCTCACCGCCACGCTCGCGATGCTGCTGCTGGACCGCTATCTCGGCTTCCACTTCTTCACCAACGAGGCCGGCGGCAACGTCATGATGTTCATGAACCTGATCTGGGCCTGGGGCCATCCCGAGGTCTACATCCTGGTGCTGCCCGCCTTCGGCATCTTCTCGGAGGTGGTCTCGACCTTCTCCGGCAAGGCGCTGTTCGGCTATCGCTCCATGGTGCTCGCGACCATGGCAATCTGCGTCGTTTCCTTCATGGTCTGGCTGCATCATTTCTTCACGATGGGGGCGGGGCCCGACGTCAATGCCATCTTCGGCATCGCCAGCATGATCATTGCGATACCGACCGGCGTGAAGATCTACAACTGGCTGTTCACGATGTATGGCGGTCGCATCCGTTTTGCGACGCCGATGTTGTGGTCGGTCGGCTTCATGGTCACCTTCATCATCGGCGGATTGACGGGCGTCCTCGTCGCGGTGCCGCCGGCCGACTTCATGCTCCACAACAGCATGTTCCTGGTCGCGCACTTCCACAACGTCATCATCGGTGGCGTGCTGTTCGGCGCCTTCGCCGGCTTCGAATACTGGTTTCCGAAGGCGTTCGGTTTCCGCCTCGACGAGCGCTGGGGCAAGGCCGCGTTCTGGTTCACCTTCCTCGGCTTCTACGTCACCTTCATGCCCCTCTACATCGCCGGCATGCTCGGCATGACCCGCCGCATGCAGCATTACGACGTCGCGGCCTGGCGGCCCTGGATGATCGTTGCGGCGGTCGGTATGGCCGTGCTGACGATCGGCGTGATCTGCCAGATCGTGCAGCTCGTGGTCAGCATCCGCAATCGCGAGGCATTGCGCGATCGCACCGGCGATCCCTGGGACGGGCGCTCGCTGGAATGGGCGACCTCGTCGCCGCCGCCGGTATTCAACTTCGCCTTCAATCCCGATGTGCGCGGCGAGGACGCCTATTGGGAGATGAAGGTCCACGCCCGGCAGCAATCGCTCGAGCACGAAGAGCCCGAATATCAGGACATCGAGATGCCCCGCAATTCGCCGACCGGATTCGTCTGCGCGTTCTTCGCCACCATCATGGGCTTCGCGCTGATCTGGCACATCTGGTGGATGGTGATCCTGGGCGGCATCGGCGCGTTCGCGACTTTCGTCGTGTCCGCCTGGCGCGACCATGACGAGTACGTCATTCCTGCCGAGGAGGTCGCCCGCATCGACCGCATCAACGTCGATGAGCGGCGCGGCCTCGTCAGCATGGCGGGAGCGGTCTGATGGCGATGACCGCGACTGCCGACCACGCCCGGGCCGATCCCCATCACATCGGCGTCGTCATCGAGCATCCCGGGCCAGCGCCGAAGCGGATCGTGACCGCCTACGGCTTCTGGATCTTCCTGCTCTCCGACATCGTGATGTTCTCCTGCTTCTTCGCGGCCTATGCGGTGCTGTCCGGCCAGACTGCCGGCGGCCCCAAGGGTGCGGAGATCTTCGATCAGAGGAATGTCGCGATCGAGACGGTCTGCCTGCTGCTCTCGAGCTTCACCTGCGGCATGGCCAGCATCGCCGCCGACGTGCGCAACCGGTTCTGGTTCTATCTCGGCATGACCGTGACCTGCGTGCTCGGGCTGATATTTCTCGTCCTCGAGTTCCGCGAATTCGCCGATCTCGTCGCCCGCGGCTACGGTCCGTCGCGTAGCGCGTTCCTGACCGCGTTCTTCTCGCTGGTCGGCTGCCACGGGCTGCACGTCTCCGCCGGCGTGCTGTGGCTGCTCACCATGATGGCCCAGGTTTTCGCAAAGGGCTTTCGTGCCGACATCCTGCGCCGGATGACGTGCTTTGCGCTGTTCTGGCACGCGCTCGACATCATCTGGGTCGCGGTGTTCTCGGTCGTTTACCTGCTCGGGAGTGCGCCATGAGCGAGCAGACGCATGGGGTGGTCAAACACGACCTCGCACCGGGCGAGGAAGAGCAGCATAGTGTCGGCGCGAGGATTCTCGGTTACGTCGTCGGGCTCGTGCTCGCGCTGCTGCTTACGGCGACCTCGTTCTTCATCGCCGGCACCGATCTGGTCTGGCAGCCCTCGATTCCCGTCGCGCTGATCGTGCTTGCGATCGCACAGATGGGTGTGCATCTCGTATTTTTCCTGCACATCACCACGGGCCCCGACAATACCAACAACGTGCTGGCGCTCGCCTTCGGCCTGCTGGTCGTCTTCCTGGTGGTGGGCGGGACGGTCTGGATCATGGCGCATCTCAACGCGAACATGCCGCCGATGGACCAGATCATGCGGATGCAGTGATCGCGCGCAACGATCGCATCAAGGCGTCACGGTGCATCCGGAGCGCTGACGTTGCGTCATGGCTCGTTGCGGGCACGACGCCTCGGCTTGCACAGCGGCGCACAGAAAAGAACGGCCGCTTGCTTGTGACAAGCGGCCAAGTCTAGGGAGGAAACGCCCGAGCAAAGACAATCGGGCCGGAGCCGGATTGTTGCCAAGGAAACGCTCGCGCAAGGCGCTCGCGTAGGCTTACCAATGCAGCAACTGCCGATGAAGTTCAATTCCGGATCAATACGTACCCGGAATACTACTCACGGGTGCGGAACCCGCTTATTCACTTTGGCCGGCGGCAATTATAGGCCTTGCGGAAGCCGGCCGCCTGGGCGTCGTCCTCCGAGCAGAACCAGCGGTCCGGTTTGGTGGTCGCGGGATAGCTCGGGCAACCGCGCAAATGATAGATGCCGATATTGCCGGTGACGCGGGCGCGCACCGCAAGCTTGCCCTTGATGCTGCAGCTGGGCGGCATCGTCAGTTCCTCCGGAAACAGCACGGCGCGAATCTCCTTGTCGCGGTCGGGCCGGCAGGCGGCGCCCAGGAGTGTGCCGTCCTTCTTGCCGGCGCGGAAATCTTGCGGTGCAACAAAACAGCCCTTCCAGATCCCGGCGGCGGCTGTCTTGGCTTCGGCCGCAGCGGCCTTGACGTTGGCCTTGATCGGCTCCCGGGCGACGGCAAAGCCGAGCCTGACCAGCTGTTCGTTCAAGGTCGACTTGTCGCCCTCGGCCGTGCAGATCGCCCGGTGTCGCTTGCCGAAGCTCTTTTCCGGCCCGACATCGTCGCAGCGCACCACGCGTCCCTTGATGAGCTTCGTGAGCTGATCGCGGGCCTCGATACCGCAGGTCCAGGCATCGGCGTGATCGTCGATGCAGACCTGGTCCAGCTCGGGCGCATCGACGCCGTCCAGCCGATACGTCACGTCGCCAAGCTGGATGGAGTTGCCGTCGCGGGCCGTGGCGGCGCCGGTCAGCGCCGAGGCAGGGGAGGAGGTGCCCAGAAATCCGGACAAGGCGAAAAACGAAACGAGCGCAAAAGCGCGGGCGCTGGCAAAGTAAAATCGGAAGGACATACGGTCTCGCTATCGATGGCTCGTGCGTCTCGTTCCTAGCATCGGGATGTGGCGATACCAATGGTCTGCACCCCGCGAAGTGCGACATTCCGGCCTCGCGGCTTTACTCGGCCGTCGCTCTGACCCTATCGTTCGCCGGCCTCGCCGAGCGCGAAAGGCCGAATCGCCCGGGAAGCGGCGAGGGGGAGGAAAAGCTTGCGATGAAAGACCCCGTGGACGTCCTGATCATCGGCGCCGGCGCTTCCGGCGCGGCGGTGGCGTGGTCGCTGGCCGAGACCAAGATGCACATCCTCTGCCTGGAGCAGGGCGGCTGGATGAATCCGGCGGAATATCCCAGCACCGGCCGGGATTGGGAGGCCAAATTCTACGGCGAGTGGTCGTCGAGCCCCAACGTCCGCGGCCGGCCCGAGGACTACCCGATCAACGACGACAACTCCCCGATCAAGGTCGTCAACTACAATGCGGTCGGCGGCTCGACGGTGATGTACACCGCGCATTGGCCGCGGCTGCATCCCTCCGATTTCAAGGTGAAGACGCTGGACGGCGTCGCCGACGACTGGCCGATCGACTACGACGCGCTGACCCCGTTCTTCGAAGAGAACGACCGCATGATGGGGACGTCCGGCCTGTCAGGCGATCCACTCTCGCCGTTGACGCATCCGCCGATGCCGCAACAGCCGCTCGGATTGTCCGGCGCCATCATCGGCAAGGCCATGAACAAGCTCGGCTGGCACTGGTGGCCGTCGGACACGACAGTCGCGACCATGGACTATGAGGGCCGGGCGCGCTGCATCAACCTCGGCCATTGCACGCCGGCCTGCGCGCAAGGCGCAAAGTCCTCCACCGACATCACCTATTGGCCGCATGCGATCCGCGCCGGCGTCGAGCTGCGCACCCATTGCCGCGTGCGGGAGATCACCACCGACGAGAACGGCATGGCTTCGGGGGTCGTCTATTACGATAAGGACGGCGTCGAGCAGTTTCAGCCCGCGCATGTTGTCATCATCGCCTGCAACGGCGTGGGCACGCCGCGCCTGCTTTTGAACTCGGCCTCGGGGCGCTTTCCCAACGGGCTTGCAAATTCGTCCGGCCTCGTCGGCAAGAACCTGATGTTCCATCCCTATGCTCAAATCTACGGATTTGTGAAGGAGCCGACCGACAGCAATCGCGCGCCGCCGACCTGCCTGTGGAGCAAGGAGTTTTACGACACTGACCCGTCGCGCGGCTTCGTGCGCGGCTACGGCATCCAGTTCGGCCGTGGCGCGGGGCCGGTGTTCGAGGCGGTGGCGAGCGAGCAGAAGGGCATTCTGCCATGGGGCGCCGACCATCATCGCGTATTCCGTAAGCTCAACGGTCATCGGCTCGCGGTGTCGGCAATCTGCGAGGATCTACCCGAGGAGCACAACCGCGTCACGCTCGATCCCGTGCTGAAGGACAGTCACGGCATCCCCGCGCCGAAGGTCGACTATACCATCAGCGAGAACAGCCGGAAAATGATGGAGCACGGGCTGGCGCGCGGCCGGGAGATTCTCGAGACCGCCGGCGCGACCGACATCTGCATCAACAATCCGATCCCCTGGGGCGGCTGGCATCTGCTCGGCACCGCGCGGATGGGCACCGATCCAGAACGTTCCGTGGTCAACGAATGGGGCCGCTCGCACGACGTGAAGAACCTCTTCATCGTCGACGGCAGCATCTTCGTCACCTCGGGCGGCGTGAACCCGACGTCGACCATCCAGGCCCTCGCGCTCTACATCGCCGACCAGATGAAGCAGCGCCTCGCCAATTTGTTCGATTGAGAATGATGATGTTCAGACCCAGCCACGCGCTTGCTGCACCTCTCCCGCCTGCGGGAGAGGTCGGCGCGTCCGGGCGATGCGAAGCATCGTCCCGCGCGCCGGGTGAGGGTTTTCTCCTCTGGGGGAGCCCCTCTGTGGAGACACCCTCTCCCCAACCCTCCCCCGCAGGCGGGGGAGGGAGCAGACCTTCATCGCCGCACGAGATTTGGAAGAGAACACAATGTCTGATCAACTCTCTCTGACGCTGCGGCAGCGTGACGACCTCCGCACCATCGCCGGGATGATCATTCCGGCGAGCGAGGAATACCGTGTGCCCGGCGCCGATGACGACATCATCCAGGCCGACATTCTCGCAACGCTCGGCCGCGACACCGAACAGGTCGTGACGGCGCTGGATCACCTGTCGCGGCTCGCCGGCATGCCGCTGGCCGATCTCGAGCCCGCCGCGCGCGACGGCGTCGCCCAGCAGTTCCGCAACTCCGGCGTCGCCGCCGCAACGCTCGTCCGCGTGGTCCTGCAATGCTACTACCGCGACGACCGCGTGCTGCGCTCGCTCGGGCTGGAGCTGCGCGCGCCGTTCCCCAAGGGGCACGTGCTCCCGGATGGGGACTGGTCGCTGCTCGACCCGGTCAAGGCAAGAGGAGGCTCTCTGAGGCGGGCCCGCTAGCAGCCCCGCCTTCGTAGCCCGGCGTTCGTAGCCCGGCCTTGGCAGCCCAGCCTTGCGTCCCGAGCGGGCACTTGCGCGAGCGGGAGCAGGCCACCATCTGTGTGAGCCTCAAGGACTCTTGCCATGCTGGACTTCACCTCAGACATCGTCGATGACGCGCCGTCATCGCGAACGACAACATTTGCCCCTGTGGACGACGGGGCCCTGCTGGACGCCTATTCCAATGCCGTGATCGACGTGACCGACCGTGTCGGTCCCGCGGTCGTGCGCGTCGAGACCGGGCCGAAGGTGCCGAACGGCCGCGAGCGCGGCGGGCTCGGCTCGGGCATCGTGATCTCGCCCGATGGGCTCGTCCTCACCAACAGCCATGTGGTCGGCAGTTCGAAGGAAATTCGGCTGCGCGACGTCGAGGGCCATGTCGGCGACGCGCAGGTGCTCGGCGTCGATCCCGACACCGATCTTGCGCTGCTGCGCGCCAACGGCGCGCGCCACTTGCCTTATGCCGCGTTAGGTAACTCCAAGATCCTGCGCCGCGGCCAGCTGGTGATCGCGATCGGCAATCCGCTCGGCTTCGAATCGACCGTGACCGCCGGCGTCGTGTCGGCGCTCGGGCGCTCGATCCGCTCGGTGAGCGGGCGCACCATCGAGGACGTGATCCAGACCGATGCCGCGCTCAACCCCGGCAATTCGGGTGGCCCGCTGGTGTCGTCGAATGCCGAGGTCATCGGCATCAACACCGCCATCATCAACGGCGCGCAAGGCATCTGCTTTGCGGTCGCCAGCAATACCGCGCAATTCGTGCTGTCGGAGATCATCCGCCACGGCTATGTCCGCCGCGCCTATATCGGTGTTGCCGGCCAGACCGCGCCGGTCCCGCGGCGGCATGCGGTGCTGGCCGGCGTCGAGAACAAGATGGGCGCGCTCTTGATGCAGATCGAGCCGGATGGACCCGCGGCCAAGGCGGGCCTGTTGCCCGGCGACGTCGTGATCAGGCTCGACGGCGTCGAGATTAACGGCGTCGATGATCTGATCCGCGTGCTCGACCGCGACCGGATCGGCCGGCGGCTCGCCATGGACGTGCTGCGGCTCGGCCGCCTGCGAGCGATCGATATCGATCCGATCGAGCGCAAGAAGGCGCGCTAGCGCTCGGGCGCCTGGGCGCGGTATGACACCGTCATGCCTCGCTCACGGAAGCTGGCCGCATGATGCCGGCGCACGAGACCTACGACGTCATTGTCATCGGCGCCGGTGCCGGTGGCATGACGGCCGCGGCCGTCGCCGCCGCCGAAGGCCTGCGCGTGCTGGTGGTCGAGAAGACCGCCTTCGTCGGCGGCACCACCGCGTGGTCTGGCGGCATGGTCTGGATCCCCGCCAACCCCAGGATGAAAGAGGCGGGACTTTCCGACAGCGTCACCGATGCAGTCCGGTATCTGTCGAGCACGGTCCCCGAGCCCGCCAATGCCGGCCTGCGCGCCGCCTTCCTCGCGCGCGGGCCGGAGGCGATCGCCTATCTCGAAGCCAACACCGAGGTGCGCCTTCCAGCCGGTGAAGGCCTGTCCGGACTATTATCCGGAGCGGCTGGGGGCGACGCCCGGCGGCCGCGTGCTGGAGCCGGTTGTTTTCGACGGCGCACGGCTGGGAAAGGGTTTCGCGCGATTGCGGCCACCGCTGCCGGAGTGCACGCGGTTCGGCGGGATGATGGTCAGCCGCCTCGACATGCCGCATCTAGGCAGGATCGGAAAGTTGCTGCGCTCGGCCTTGCGCGCGGCCCAGTTGGTTTCTGCGGATGCGTGGCAGCGCTTGCGATCGCCGCGCGGCACAACGTTGCATCGCGGCAATGCGCTCGCCGCACAGCTGTATGCCACGCTGCTGGTGCGGCAGGTCGAGATCCTCTTCAGCGCTCATGTCGAGGGCTTATCGATGCGGGACGAGCGCGTCGCCGGCGTGGTGATCCGCCACGGCGCCCGCGACCGCCTGATCGCGGCGCGCCGCGGCGTCGTGCTCGCGACCGGGGGCTTCTCGCACGATGCGAGCATGCGCAAACGCTTCTTCCCGGCCGGGGCAGGTTTTATCTCGGCGGCCACTGCGTCGGCGACGGGCGACGGGATTCGTCTGGCGACTGCGGCCGGTGCAGCGCTCAACACGGACGCGACGAACGTGGCCTATTGGGTCCCGGCCTCGCTGTTCCGCCGCACTGATGGCAGTCGCGGCGTGTTCCCGCACATGGTGACCGACCGCGCCAAGCCCGGCCTGATCGCCGTCAATGCGGCCGGCCGGCGCTTCGTCAACGAGGCGCTGTCCCACCACGAGTTCGTGCTGGCCATGCTGCGCGAGGCCAAAGGTGAGCCGGATCAGCCGTTCCACCTGATCTGCGACCGCCTGTTCCTGTGGGCTTACGGCCTCGGCCGCATCAAGCCATTCACGCGCAATTACCGGCGCTATGTAGCGAGCGGTGAGTTGATCGAGGCGGCGGATGTCGCGCAGCTTGCAGTCGAGATCGGCATCAAGCCGTCCGTGCTTGCAGCGACGATCGCCAGTTACAACGCCGCTGCGAAGGAGGGGCGCGATCCCGAGTTCGGTCGCGGCAGCACCATCTATCAGCGCCATCTCGGCGATGCCGCGCACAAGCCCAACCCTTGCGTCGCGCCGATCGTCCGCGCGCCGTTCTTCACGCTGCGCGTCTATCCGGCGGATCTCGGCACGGCCATCGGCATGACGGTGGATGCGCAAGCGCGTGTGCTGCGCAAGGACGGCACCCCGGTCGCCGGCCTCTACGCCTGCGGCAACGACATGGGCTCGATTATGAACGGCAACTATCCGGCTCCGGGCATCACGCTCGGCCCCGCGCTGACGTTCGGGTACATCGCGGGGCGGCATCTGGCTGAGGGCAGCGTGGCGCTGCCACCAAGGCTGGCCACGACACCAGTCTAGCCGTCCCCACCCCTGTCATGCCCCGCGAAAGCGGGGCATCCAGTACGCCGCGGCCCATCGAGGAATCACAGCCGTCTCGGAGTACGGGATCGCCCGGTCAAGCCGGGCGATGACACCGAGAGTGTGGCGAAACGCCTTCTCCTACTCCGCAGCGGCCGCAAAGCGGCTGTTCTCGAGCTCCGCTTCCAGCCGGGCCTTCTCCGCCGCCGCCAGCCTGATATTGGCTTCCTTGACGTGGCCGAAGCCGCGGACCGTCTCGGGCACGCGTGCAAGCCGCGCCAGCAGCGGGATCTGTGCCGCTTGCAGCCCGACGATCCGCTGATCGATCATCGCCAGGTAATCCGCGATCAGCTTCCGCTCGGTCCGGCGCTCCTCGGTGCGGCCGAACGGATCGAGCAGGCCGCCGCGCAGGAACTTGAGCTTTGCGAGCATGCGGAAGGCATGGATCATCCAGCCGCCGAACTCCTGCTTCTGCAGGTGTCCGGTCACCTTGTCGCGCTTTGCGAAGATCGGCGGGGCGAGGTGGTACTTCAGTGTGAAGTCCCCGTCGAATTTCTCCGACACCTTCCTGGCAAAGCTGCCGTCGGTGTAGAGCCGTGCGACCTCGTATTCATCCTTGTAGGACATCAGCTTGAACAGGTTCTTCGCGACGGCCTCGGTCAGCTCCGTCGACGCGGGCGAAGCTGCGCTCTCCGCCTTGCGCACCTTGGCGACCGCCGCGAGATAGCGGTCGGCGTAGGCCTTGTCCTGATAGAAGGTCAGGAACTCGGCGCGGGCTGCGATGATGTCGTCGAGCGATTTCGTTGGCGCGGATGCGCGGCTCTTGAACTGGAGCACGCTGCGCACCCGCGACATGTCGTGGGCGGCGAGACGGCCCCAGGTGAAGGCGAGCTTGTTCATCTCGATCGCGGCGCCGTTGATCTCGATGGCGCGGAGCAGGGCCTCCAGCGACAGCGGGATCGCGCCCTTCTGGAAGGCGAAGCCGAGCATGAAGGGATTGGTTGCGATGCTGTCGCCCATCAGCGCGGCGGCAATGCCCGTCGCATCGATGATGTCGAGATTCTTGTCCCCGATCGCGTCACGCAGCACGGTCTGCATCGTGCCCATTTCGAAATCGAGATCGGGGTTTTGCACGAAGCTCGCAGTCGGCTGCAGGTCGGCGTTGATGTAGGCCTTCGTCACGCCGCGCGCGGCGCGGCTGAGTGCGGTCGGGCCGGCCGAAACGATCATGTCGCAGCCGAGGATGACGTCGGCACCGCCCGTGGTGATGCGGACCGCGGAGATATCTTCCGGCTTCGGCGCGATGCGCACATGGCTCATCACCGCGCCGTTCTTCTGCGACAGGCCGGTGAAGTCGAGCGCCGAGCAGCCGCGGCCATCGACATGGGCAGCCATGCCGAGCAGCGCACCGATGGTGATGACGCCGGTGCCGCCGATGCCGGTGACGAGGATGTTGTAGGGGCCGTCGAGCTCTCGCGCCGGCGGCAGCGGCAGATCGGCGAACAATTGCCCGGAATCGACCGCCGAGGTCTTCATCCGCTTCAACGTTCCACCATGCACCGTGACAAAGCTCGGGCAGAAGCCCTCGACGCAGGAAAAGTCCTTGTTGCAGTTCGACTGGTCGATCTGACGCTTGCGGCCGAACTCGGTCTCCAGCGGCTGCACCGAGACGCAATTGGAAGCCTGCGAACAGTCACCGCAGCCTTCGCAGACGAGCTCGTTGATGAAGGCGCGCTTGGCGGGATCGGGATAGAGCCCGCGCTTGCGGCGGCGGCGCTTTTCGGCGGCGCAGGTCTGGTCGTAGACGATGACGGTGAGGCCCTTGATGTCGCGCAGCTCGCGCTGCACGGCATCGAGCTCGCGGCGGTGATGGATGGTCGCGCCCTGCGGGAAGTAGTTTCCTTGCGGATATTTGCCTGGATCGTCGGAAACGATCGCGAGCCGCTTGACGCCTTCGGCCCAGACCTGATGCGCGATCTGCGCGACGTTGAAGGCGCCTTCGGCCGGCTGGCCGCCGGTCATGGCGACGGCATCGTTGTAGAGGATCTTGTAGGTGATGTTGATGCCGGCGGCGGAAGCGGCGCGCAGCGCCAGAAGACCGGAGTGGGTATAGGTGCCGTCGCCGAGATTCTGGAAGATGTGCGTCTCGCTCGTGAAGGGCGATTGGCCGATCCAGTTCACGCCCTCGGCGCCCATATGCGAGATCAGGTCTGTCCGGCGGGTCGGCATGCTCAGGGCCATGCCGTGGCAGCCGATGCCGGCCATGGCGCGGCTGCCCTCCGGCACGCGCGTGGAGGTGTTGTGCGGGCAGCCCGAGCAGAAGAACGGCGTGCGCGCCAGCTTGATCTGCGTGCCGGTGGTGACGGGATTGTCGAAGGCCTCGAGCCGGGCGAGGCGCTGCTCCAGCACCGGGCTGTGATGGCCAAGCTTGCGCAAGCGTGCCACCAGTGCGCCCGCGACGATGGTCGGCGTCAGCTCGCCCTCGCCCGGCAGCAGCGGCGCGCCGCGCTCGTCGCGTTTTCCCGCGACGGTCGGGCGCTTCGACGCGTCGACATTGTAGAGGATGCGCATGAGCTGGTCTTCGATGAAGCCGCGCTTCTCCTCGACCACCAGCACGTCCTGAAGGCCTTCGGCGAAACGCTTGGCGCCGCTTTCCTCGAGAGGCCAGGTCAGCGCGACCTTGTAGATGCGCAAGCCCAGATCCTGCGCGTCCTTGTCCGTAATGCCCAAATCGGCGAGCGCCTGGCGCAGATCAAGATAAGCCTTGCCGGTCGCGACGATGCCGAGCCGCGCCGGCTTTGAATCGAGCACGATGCGGTCGAGCTGGTTGGCGCGGGCGAAGGCCTGGACGGCGGCCATCTTCGGGCCGAACAGGCGCTTCTCGGCTTCGAGCGGCGGATCGGGCCAGCGGATGTTGAGGCCGCCGGGCGGCATCTCGAAATCGTCGGGCAGCTTGATCTGGATACGTTCAGGGTCGCTGTAGATCGAGGCCGAACTCTCGACGGTCTCGCTGATCGCCTTGAAGCCGACCCAGCAGCCGGAGAAGCGCGACAGCGCGAAGCCGTAGAGGCCGAGGTCGAGATAGTCCTGCAGCGTCGCGGGATTGATCACCGGGATCAGCGCCGCCGCGAACACCTGCTCGCTCTGATGCGCCAGCGTCGAGGACTGGCAGCCGTGGTCGTCGCCGGCAAGCGCGAGCACGCCGCCGTTCAGCGAGGTGCCGGCTGCATTGGCATGCTTGAGCGCATCCACCGAGCGATCGACGCCGGGCCCCTTGCCGTACCAGATGCCGAACACGCCATCGACCTTGGCGCCGGGAAACAGGCCGACCTGCTGGCTGCCCCACACGGCGGTTGCAGCTAAGTCCTCGTTCAGCCCGGGGACGAAGGCAATGTCGTGCTGCTGGAGGTGCGACTTCGCCCGCCACAATGCGTGGTCGTACATGCCAAGCGGGGAACCGCGATAGCCCGAGATGAAGCCGCCGGTGTTGAGCCCCTGGAGCCGGTCGCGCTCGCGCTGCAACATGGGCAGTCGAACCAGAGCCTGCGTGCCGGACAGGAATATCCGCTTCGATTCGAGCCGGTATTTATCATCCAGCTCGACCTGCATCAGCGTCATTTCGGGAGTCCTTGTCTTTCGTTCGGCGTGGAGTTTGCGCTGCGGGAGGAAGTGCGGCGGCGCGACGCGGATTGTGACAGTCAAGAGTATGCGCCAGCGAAGTCAATATCGCTGGCCGCATCCGTGGCGCTCCTGCTAGTCATGGCTGCCTGTGGAGAGCACCATGACTGCAAACGCATTCGACACCGATATCACGGAAACGGCCGAAGCGCTGATCGGGCCGTGGCGCCAGCCGCGCCAGATGCTGCAAGCGCAAACCTACGACGCGCACGCCTCCATCCACGACGACGCCACCGCCCAGAAGCTCGGCTTCAAGGGCGGCACCATCGAAGGACCGACCCATTTCAGCCAGTTCGCTCCGCTCGGCGAACGGCTATGGGGTCGTGCCTGGTTCGAGACGGGCTGCCTTTCCGCGCATTATCGCAGCGTCTGCTACGAAGGTGAGGAGGTGCAGGCGATCCTGTCGAAGCCATTGCCCGGCACGAGCCAGTGCCAGATTCAGATGGTCAAGCGCGACGGCATCGAGGTGCTGCGCGGTACGGCCTCGGCCGCCGATGCGCCGGTTGCGACCGCGCTCGAGACGCGCCTCGGCGAGCTCAAGCCGCTCATCGATCCCGTAATCCTGCGCGATGTGAAGGTGGCGCAGACCGGCAAGCGGCAGTCGGTGCGCATGGCCTTCGATCAGACCATGGGCGACCTCTACCCGTTCTCACTCCGGCAGAAGCTCGCCGTCATCACCGAGAGTTCGCCCTACTACTCGGGCGCGGATAATCCGTGGGGCAAGCCTATCATCCCGATGGAGATGCTGAGCGTGCTGTTCCAGTACCGCTCCAAGGACGATCCGCTGCCGGCCAAGGGCCCGGCCGTCGGCCTGTTCGCCGACCAGGAGATCCGCCTCGTGAGGGGCCCGCTCTTCGTCGACGAGGCGTACGAAGTCGAGCGCGAGGTCGTTGCGCTCTCCGGCAGCCGACGTACCGAGAGCGCCTGGGTGAAGACACGCGTGTTCGACAAGACGGGCGCGATGGTGGCGACCATGCTGCTGAACATGGCGACGCTGAAGGATTCCTATGCGCCGTATGAGGAAGAGTATCGGCGGCTGTATGGGGCTGGGCGGTAGGGGCAAGGCGTCGCCACACACGTGCGTCGTCATTCCGGGGCGACGCGTAGCGTCGAGCCCGGAATCCATTTCACCTCGGGTACTGCGGCCCGATGGATTCCGGGCTCGCGACTGCGTCGCGCCCCGGAATGACGGCTGGTGAAAGTCTCGCCGCCGCTTAAGCATTGAGCAAATGCACGCCGTAAAACCGCCGCACAGCGAATGAGCACACGCGCTCTCGTCTCATAACATTTTGACATAGCAGCGAATTTCTCGAATCTCTCCTTCCTATCGCTATTGTACACAATGGCACGGCGCTTGCAGAACTCCTGGCCAAGAGAGTTCTCGCGGGGGTCTGCGTCATGTTGAACTCAGTCAAGCCGGCAAAGGGCGTCATCAGCGCCGAGCCCGAGCCGATCACGCTCGACTGGCCCGCCACCGCGCTCCTCATCATCGACATGCAGCGGGACTTCATGGAGCCCGGCGGCTTCGGCGAAACGCTCGGCAACGATGTCAGCCAGCTTGCGCGCGCGGTGAAGCCGATCGGCGCGGTGCTGACGGCGGCGCGCGACACCGGCATGCTGGTCATACATACGCGCGAGGGGCATCTGCCCGATCTCTCCGACGCACCGCCGGCGAAAGTCGAGCGCGGCGCGCCGAGCCTTCGCATCGGCGATCCCGGCCCGATGGGGCGCATTCTCATTCGCGGTGAGGCCGGTCACGACATCATTCCCGAGCTCTATCCGCTCGACAGTGAAATCGTGATCGACAAGCCGGGCAAGGGCGCCTTCTACGCCACCGAGCTCGACGATGTCCTGGAGAAACACGGTATCGAGAATCTCCTGGTGTGCGGCGTCACGACAGAAGTGTGCGTCAACACCACCGTGCGCGAGGCCAATGACCGCGGCTATCGCTGCGTCGTCATCTCCGACGGCTGCGCATCCTACTTCCCCGAATTTCACGAGATGGGCCTGAAGATGATCAAGGCCCAGGGCGGCATCTTCGGCTGGGTCGCGAGCTCAGCCGCAGTCCTGGAGGCGATGAAGAGTTCGACCACTTTAGGGGTGACATCATGAGCACATTGACGGGGACGGCCGGCAAATCTGATCTGAACACGTCCGGGTTCAAACCGGCGCTATGGACATCGGGCGACTGGAACGCGCTTTTCGGCTTCGGCACCAACATCCTCGTCAACATGCTGGTGCTCACGGGCCTCTTGCGCTTCGTGCTCAAGATGCCTGATAGCCTCGTGTTCGGCCGCATCCTGCCTGCCCTCGGGCTGATGATGTGCCTGTCCACCTTCTATTATGCGTATCTCGCGTACCGGCTGGCGCAGAAGACCGGCCGCAACGACGTCTGCGCGCTGCCTTCCGGCGTCAGCGTGCCGCACATGTTCATCGTCACCTTCGTGATCATGCTGCC
This sequence comes from Bradyrhizobium sp. USDA 327, assembly GCF_041262065.1. Lineage (NCBI taxonomy): Bacteria > Pseudomonadati > Pseudomonadota > Alphaproteobacteria > Hyphomicrobiales > Nitrobacteraceae > Bradyrhizobium > Bradyrhizobium sp. USDA 327. The sequence goes on from NZ_JBGCCW010000001.1 coordinate 1,276,845, forward strand.
GATCACGCTCAAGACCGGCGACCCGCTCAAGGGCTGGTCGGCGGGCCTCGTCTGGGTGTTCTTCCAGAGCTTCATTCTCATGATCGGCGGCTTCATCGCGCCGCTCATCCGCAGGATCACGCCGCGCGCAGCGCTGCTCGGCACGCTTGCCGGCGTTTCCGTCACCTTCATCTCGATGCGGCCGGCGCTCGAAATGTACATGACGCCGCAGATTGGTCTGGTCTGCTTCGCCATCATCCTGGTGAGCTGGTTCGGTGGCGTGAAATACTGGCGCGGCATTCCGGCGGGTCTCGTCGCCATCGCAGCCGGCATGATCATCGCATGGGGCTCCAACCTGTTCGGGCTCGGCCTTGGCGGATTGAGCATCGCAGGCGTTGGCGCTGCCTTCGCAAACTTCGGCTTCTCGGTGCCGATCCCGGCGGTGGGCTACGTCTTCTCCGGTTTCGAATTCCTCGGCATCATTCTGGTCACGGCCATTCCGTTCGGCATCTACGACCTCGTCGAGGCCATGGACAATGTCGAGAGCGCGGAGGCTGCCGGCGACAACTATCCGACCACGCGCGTGCTCACCGCTGACGGCGTCGTCAGCCTGATCGGCTGCCTGATGGGCAATCCCTTCATCAACGCCGTCTATATCGGCCACCCCGGCTGGAAGGCGATGGGCGGTCGGATCGGTTACTCGGCGGCGACCGGCATCATAGTGGTCGTGCTGTCGTGGTTCGGCATCATCTCGGTGCTGCTGGCGCTCGTGCCCGTCGTCGCGATCTCGCCGATCCTGCTCTATATCGGCATGCTGATCGGCGCGCAGGCGTTCCAGACCACGCCGGTCAAGCACGCGCCCGCCATCGTGCTGGCGCTGACCCCGCATCTCGCCGCCTGGGCCAAGCTTCAGATCGACACCATGCTCGGCTCGACCATGAATGCGGCGGCCACCGTGGGCGGGCTTGCCGCCGACAAGGCCGATGCGGTCAAGGCCGCCGCGATCGCCGCGCTGCCGCAGCAGGGCGTGTTCTATCATGGGCTTGAGGTGATGGGCGGCGGCTCCATCCTCGGCGGCCTCATCCTGGGCGCGATCGGCGTCTTCATCATCGAGCGGGATTTCGAGAAGGCGTCCGCCTTTGCGCTGGTCGGGGCGATCCTGACTTACTTCGGCTTCATGCATGCGCGAGGCCGTCGGCATCGGCGGCGGCTTTGGCGTGACGCCCGCGGTCGCGCTGGCCTACGCCGTGATGGCCGCCGGCCTGTTCGCCGCAAGCAAGCTCGGCGCCAGCGAACCCTACGCCGCGCATCCGGAGATGTCTGCCGCGCCGGCGGAGTAGGCGTGGACCTCAAGCGTCGAGGAACGGCCGGGCGTGTCCCGGCCGGTTTCTTTTCAGGGGCGCACGGCTGGCGTCTCCATCGGCAGGCCACGCGCCCGCGACATCAGATAGAGCTCGAGCGCGACCAACTCGGGTGAGCCGTAGCCATAGGCCTGGGCGCGGACGCCGGTCATGCAGCTGCGCAGCCGCCGCTCGAGCGATCCCAGCGTCTGCCACTCCAGCCGGTAGAGCGGATAGCCGGTCGGCTGTCCCTGCGTGATCGGCGCGCCCGCAAGCCGCTTGTCGAAATTGTCGTCATGGCAGTTGGTGCAGGCGAGGTTGAGCTGGCCCTCGCGCTGCATGAAGAGCGCGCGGCCCTGCTCGACAAACGGCTTGAGCTTTGGATCGTCACCGGCCGTGATCGCGGTGCCGCGCGACTGGTGGGCGACGAAGGCGGACAATGCGAGCAGCTCGCGATCCTCGTAGGGCAGCGGCTCCGCCTGCTGATGATCGGCGCGGCAGAGATTGATCCGCTGATCGAGCGTGACGGGACGGCCGAGTGCCTGGTCGAAGGCGGGGTAGCGCGCCGCGGCGCCTTTCATGCTGCTGCGCGCATCGCCATGACAATCCGCGCAGGCCTTGTTGGCGCTGCCGGTCTTCTTCGCCCAGAGCGCCTCGCCGTCGAGCACGAACAGCATGCCGGGATTGGCGGTGTCGTCGTCCTGCATGGCGCGCGTGTCCGGGCCCATGAAGGTGTAGCCGGAGCGGCGCGCATCGGGCGGGATTTCACCGGCGAGCAGGGCAGGGGCTGCGGCGAACAAGGTTGCCACCGCTATCGCGCGCCAGGAGATCATTCGACCGTGATCGATGCCGACGCGGTTGTCGAATAGCCGTTGTCGCCGATCCATTCGAACTCGAACCTGCCGCTGTCCTTCGCGACCGTGAAGAACGACAAGTACGGGTTCGCCGCGATCGCCGGAAAAAGATCGGCGCGAAAAATCTCCGTGCCGTTGTAGCGACATGCAAAACTCGTGATGATGTCGCGCGGCACCAGCTTGCCGTCGGCGGTGTGGCGGAAGCCGGTCTCCATGATGTGCGAGGTCAGCGTGCGGATCTCGATGATGTCGCCGCGTTTGGCCTTTGCCGGAACGTTGATGAGGGCGGCCATCAGTTCGTCTCCTCGGTGCAGGCGGCCAACGTCACGACGACGTCGGCGGCAATTTGCCAGAACGTGTCGTCGGAGAGATGCGCGATCGCGACGACCTTCTGCGTGTCGGCGAGCCGGATCCGGGTCGAGACCTGGGCTCGGCCGGAGGAGGGGCCGAAATAGAAATTGCCGATGTTCGGCTGCGGGTTCTTTTCGTTGAAGACGTGGATGCTCTTGACGTGGTCATCGGCCGTCATCGGGCTTGCAACGCTCACCGTCATCGGCACCGTGTTGCCGTTCTCGACCAGCGGCGGAATGTCGAGCTTCACCCTGCCGCTGCGAATCTGTGCTTCGCCGACGACGTTGCGGATCGCGGTGTTGAGCATCGCCGGTGTCGCCTCGAGCGGCCGCAGGGTGACGATCGGGATCGTGCCGGCGACTGTCACGCCGCCGGCGAGGCCCAGGAATTGTCGTCGCGTGGTTGGCATGACCCTAGTCCCGAAGCGTTGCAAGAAAAGCCACGATGTCCTCGATCTCCGCAGCCGACAAGATCGGCTTGCCGGCGAAGTTGCGTCCGACGCGGACGAGGCCGCCGGCGCGATAGTAGGACGGCATGATGGTCTGCGGGTTGAAGCGCGAGGCATCGACCAGTCGAAGCCGCAACTGGTTTACCGACCACCGGTTCCCGGCGCCGGTGAGATCTGGCGCGAGATCACCCTGGAACCGCGTTTCCGGAAATGGGCCGGAATGGCAGAGAATGCAGGTCGTGGTGCGCGCCAGCACCAGCGCGCGGCCGCGCGCGGCATCGCCAGGGGAGCCTGTGAGCGAGGCTGGAATGCCGTCGTTGACGATTGTGTAGGGGACAAGCTCGTTCGCCTTGGTTGATGACAGTGCGAGGCAGGCTGCAATAAGTACAGCAATCGCAGATGTCGGACGGGATGCACGGTGCCGCCGCGAACTCCACTTACCTCTCCCGCTTGCGGGAGAGGTCGCTGCGCAGCGGCGGGTGAGGGCTCTTTCCTCTTGGGAGTTCTCGCGGGTGGAGACACCCTCTCCCCAACCCTCCCCCGCAGGCGGGGGAGGGGGCGCACCTTGTTCGTGGTGACAGCCTGCTCTCATCTTGCGTTAGCCAAAGGTGTCCGCCGTGATGGTCTGAAACCATCGCTCGGCCTCGGCTGCCTCGCGCGCGCGCAATTCGCGCGGCGCATCGACCGGGCTGGTCGCGCCGCCCTCGACCTCGGCGAAGATGTCGCCCCTGGGCTGGTAGTTGCCGGCGAGCGAGAAGCCATAGCCGGGCGCGACGGTGCTGTAGCAGACCCCTGTGAGTCGTGGCGCCTCCGGTGTGCGACCCGCGAGCAGGCTAACGATCGCGCTAGCGCCGGCCTTGCCCTGCGCGGTTGCAGCGGAGGCCGATTTTGGGATGCCGCCGCCAAGGCAGGCGTCGCCAATGACGTGAATGTTCGGGACAAGTTTCGACTCGAATGTGACAGGATCGATCGGGCACCAGCCGGTCGCATCCGCAACGCCCGCGACCGCCGCAATGCGGCCGGCGCGTTGCGGTGGGATGACGTTGGCGACATCAGGGGTGTAGTTGCCGAATTCGGTGACGATGGTCTTGGTCGCGGCATCGATTGAGGTGACGCGGCCGCCTTGCGAGAGGGCGACGCGCTCGATCATGTCGCCGTAGAGTTCCTTCCATGCCTGTTCGAACAGTCGCTGCAGGGAGAAGGTGTCCTTGGCATCGAGGATCAGAACTTTCGAGCGCGCCTTCTTCGTCTTCAGGTAATGCGCGATCAGGCCTGCGCGCTCGTAAGGCGCGGGCGGGCAACGAGAGGGATTGGCCGGGATGGCAATGGCGACGGTGCCGCCGTCCGGCATCGCTTCGAGTTGCCTGCGGAGCAAAAGCGTTTGCGCGCCGGCCTTCCAGGCGTGCGGCATCGTCTCCGACGCGGCCTCGTCGTAGCCGGGCAGGGCATCGAGATGGAAGTCGATGCCGGGCGAGAGCACGAGCCGGTCATAGCCAAACGCGGTGCCATCGCGCGTGGTCACGCGACGCTCTTGCGCGTCGATGGCCGTCGCAGCCTGTGCGACGACGGTGATGCCAGCGGCGGCGAGCCTGTCGTAGCCGAACTGCTGCGCGTCGATCTCGCGCAGGCCCGCGATCACCTCGTTGCTGAAGGGGCAGGAGATGTAGGTCTTGTTCGGCTCGATCAGGGTGACCTGCAATCTGGCGTCGGCGCGCTTGAGCGCGCGGGCGCAAGCCGCGCCGCCAAAGCCGCCGCCGACCACGACGACGCGGCCCGCCGATTGCGCGCGCAGGACCGAAGGTGCGGCGAGCGATGTGGCCGCGACGGCGATGCCGAGGACGGCATTCCGCCGCGTCACCGGCGCATTCATGAGGCTTGTCCGGAAAATGCTGCGGCGGCCGGCGTGGCCGCCGCGAGTCGTTGTTTGAGCATGATCTTTTTCGGAAAACCGCTTCGCACTTTTCCGGATCATGCTTTACGCGAAGGTGATGTTCTGGTCCCGCAGCGGTACCGAGCGGATGCGCTTGCCGGTCGCGGCGAAGTACGCATTGAGCACGGCCGGGGCCGCGACGCCGATGGTCGGCTCGCCGACACCGCCCCAGAACCCGCCGCTCGGCACCATCACCGATTCCACCTTCGGCATCTCGTTGATGCGCATCGAGTTGTAGGTGTCGAAGTTGGTCTGCTCGATCTTGCCGTCCTTGACGGTGCAGCCGCCATAGAACAGCGCGGAGAGACCATAGACGAAAGAGCCCGCGATCTGCCGCTCCACCTGCGCCGGATTGACGACGTAGCCGGGATCGGTGGAGGCGACGATGCGATGCACCTTGATCTTGCTGCCGTCGGTCACCGAGATCTCGGCGGCGCCGGCGACATAGCTACCGTAGCCCATGACCTGCGCGATGCCGCGATAGACGCCCTGCGGCGCCGGCGTGTCCCAGCCGATCTTCTCGGCCACGGCATTGAGCACCGCGAGGTGCTTGGGGTGATGGCCCATCAGCTTGCGGCGGAATTCGAGTGGGTCCTGGCCTGCGGCCTGGGCCAGCTCGTCCATGAAGCATTCCATGTAGATCGCATTGTGATTGACGTTGACGCCGCGCCAGAAGCCCGGCGGAACGTGCGGGTTGCGCATCGCATGCTCGATCAGCAGGTTCGGCACCGAATAGCCGAACGCGGCGTCTCCGGACTGGGCGACGCCCTGGAACGCGACGGGATCCATGCCGTTCTGCAGCGCTTCGGGGCGAAGCGAGAACAGGATCGACTGGCCGGACAGGCGGTAGTGCAGCGCGATCAGATTGTTGTTGGCGTCGAACGCGCCGGTCATCTTGCACTGGGTGATCGGGTGATACCTGCCCTGCGCCATGTCCTCTTCGCGCGACCACAACAGCTTGATCGGCGTGCCCGGCATCTGCTTGGCGATCATGACCGCCTGGCGCACATAGTCGGTCTGACCGCGCCGGCCGAAGCCGCCGCCTGGCATCACCTTGTGCACGTCGCACTTCTCTGCCGGCAGGCCGGAAGCCTCCAGCACGGCAGCGAAGGCCGCCTCGCCATTCTGCGTGCCGCACCAGACCTCGCATTTGTCCGCCGTGTAGATCGCGGTGGCGTTCATCGGCTCCATGGTGGCGTGGTTCTGGTAGGGATAGCTGTAGACGGCCTCGACCTTTTTCGCGGCGCCGGCGATCGCCGCCTTGGCGTCGCCGTTCTTGTTGCCGACATAGGCCGGCTGCGCGTCGTCGAGCCCCTCGGCCAGCCACTTCGCAATCGACGCACTGGAGACCTTGGCGTTGTCGCCCTCGTCCCAGACGATCGGCAGCGCCTCCAGTGCGGTCTTGGCGTGCCACCAGGTGTCGGCAACGACGGCGACCGCGGTATCGCCGACCTTGACCACCTTCTTGACGCCTTTCATGCCGGCAATCTTGGTGTCGTCGAAGCTCTTCAGCTTGCCGCCGAACACCGGGCAGTCCTTGATCGCGGCGTTCAGCATGCCCGGCAGCTTGACGTCGATGCCGTAGATCATGGCGCCGGTGGTCTTGTCGACGGTGTCGAGCCGCTTCACGCCCTTGCCGATCAGCTTCCAGTCCTTCGGATCCTTCAGCTTGACGTCCGCTGGCGGCGTCAGCTTCGCCGCAGCCTCGGCGACCTTGCCGTAGGTCGTGGTCCGGCCCGAGCGTGTATGGGTGATGACGCTGTTCGCGGCCGTGCATTCGGAGGCCGGCACTTTCCACGCATCGGCGGCGGCCTGGATCAGCATCACGCGCGCGGTGGCGCCGCCCTTGCGGACATAGTCCTGCGAAGAACGGATGCCGCGGCTGCCGCCGGTCGAGAAATCGCCCCAGACGCGCTTGCGCGCGACGCTCTGGCCCGGGGTCGGATATTCGGTCGTGACCTTGGTCCAGTCGCATTCGAGCTCTTCGGCGACGAGCTGGGCGAGACCGGTGAGCGAGCCCTGGCCCATCTCGGAGCGGGCGATGCGGATCACCACGGTGTCGTCGGGCCTGACCACGACCCAGGCGCCGATTTCGGGCGAGCCGTCGGCGGCGCGCACCACGGCGGGGCCGCCGAAGGGGATGTCGAGGCCGATTGCAAGGCCCGCGCCGACAGCAGCGCTGCCGATGACGAAGGCACGACGGTTCATCTTGGGAGAGACGTGCTTGTTCATGGGGCGGCTCCTTACGCGCTTGCGATCGTGTGGATCGCCTCGCGCACCTGCTGGAAGGTGCCGCAGCGGCAGATGTTGGTGATGGCCTCGTCGATATCGGCGTCGGTCGGCTTCGGCTTCTCGTTAAGCAGCGCCGCCACCGCCATGATCATGCCGCTCTGGCAATAGCCGCATTGCGGCACGTCCTGGGCGATCCAGGCGTCCTGCACCTTGTGCAGCGCATCGCCTGAGGCGAGCCCTTCGATCGTGGTGATCTTCTTGCCCTCGGCCTCGCTGACCGAGATCCCGCAGGAGCGCATGGCTACGCCGTCGATGTGAACCGTGCAGGCGCCGCATTGCGCGATGCCGCAGCCGTATTTGGTGCCGGTCAGGCCGGCATTCTCGCGGATCGCCCAGAGCAGCGGCGTATCCGGCTCGACGTCGAGGGTGAAGGGTTTTCCGTTGATTGTTAGGTTTGCCATCGCAAGTCCCTGATTGGCCCAATCCACCGATTGAACTCAGGGGCGCAATCTGTCCGGCAAACTGGAACTGTTCAAATCAACACTCCGAGGGCTAGCCGGGATGCATAGCCCGGCCGCGTGAGAGTATGGACCGCGGCGCTGTTTTGCCTCATCCCTTCGTCAATCGATTCGGGTTGACGTCTCCTCCATGGGCGCCAATCCGCGGCCTCAGGCGACGACCGGCCGTCAAGGCCGGTTCCAGGCCCGGGTCGCGCCCTGCGCAGCGGCGACAGTTTGTCCCTTTTGCCGGGATGCAAGACGCCTCCGCTCTGGTACACTGGGCCGAAGCAAAAGGAGTTCCATGAACGTGCCGAGTCCCTGCAACGTGCTGATGCTCTACCCGCTGTTCTCGGCAGAGTCCTTCTGGAGCTTTGGCGAATCCTGCAAAGTGATGGGCGTCAAGCGCCCTGCCGCCCCCTTGGGCCTGATCACCGTCGCCGCGATGTTGCCCGAGAGCTGGACGGTCCGGCTGATCGATTGCAACACGGCGCCGCTCGGCGACGACGATCTCGCCTGGGCCGACGTCGTGTTCACCGGCGGGATGATGCCGCAGCAGGCCGACACGCTGCGCCTGATCGAGCTCTGCCGCGCCGCTGGCAAGCCGGTGGTCGTCGGCGGTCCCGATCCCACCTCGAGCCCCCACCTCTATGAGCGGGCCGACTTCCGGGTGCTCGGCGAGGCCGAGAGCGTCATCGACGAATTCATCGCGGCCTGGGAAAGCGGCGCGCGGTCCGGCGTCTTCACCGCGCCGAAATTCCAGGCCGACGTCACCAAGACGCCGGTGCCGCGTTTCGACCTGCTCAGGTTCGAAGACTATCTCTATCTCGGTGTGCAGTATTCGCGGGGCTGTCCCTTCACCTGCGAATTCTGCGACATCATCGAGCTCTACGGGCGCGTGCCGCGGACCAAGACGGTCGAGCAGATGTTCGTCGAGCTCGAGACGCTCTATCGGATGGGCTACCGCGGCCATCTCGACTTCGTCGACGACAATTTCATCGGCAACAAGAAGTCGCTGCGGCAATTCCTGCCAAGGCTCGCCGAATGGCAGCGCACGCACGGCTATCCCTTCGAATTCTCCACGGAAGCCTCGGTCAACCTCGCCGACGATCCGGAGCTGCTGGAGCTGATGGGGGCGGCCAACTTCTTCGGCATCTTCGTCGGCATCGAAAGTCCGGACCCGGCGACGCTGGTCGCGATGCGGAAGAAACAGAACACGCGGCGCAACATCGCCGAGAGCATCCACAAGATCTACGCCGCCGGCATGCTCGTCACCGCGGGCTTCATCGTCGGCTTCGACAACGAGAAGGTCTCGATGGCGGAGGCCATGATCGACTTCATCGAAGAGGCGGCGATTCCCGTCGCCATGGTCGGCCTGCTCTATGCCTTGCCGAACACGCAGCTCACGCGCCGACTCGAGCGCGAAGGCCGGCTGCATCCAGGCCACGATGTGGCGCCGACCATCGGCGCCGATCAGTGCACGGCCGGCATCAACTTCGATCCGGTCCGCCCGTTGCGCGACATCCTGATGGACTACAGGCGGGTGCTGGAGCACACCTACAGCCCGGCGGCCTATGCAGGACGCGTCGACCGCCTGATGACGCTGCTCGACCGATCCAGGCAGCGTCCCGAGCTGGCAGAAGGAGATATCCGCGCCAGGCTCGGGGCGATGGAGACGGTCCACAAGGTGGTCACCGCCCTTCCCGAGGCACGGGGGCCGCTCTGGCAGACCTTCATGAATTGCGCCAAGCGCGACACCTCGTCCGCACGCATCGCCGTGCAGATGATCGCGGCCTATGCGCATCTCGGACCGTTCTCGCGCAAGGTGATCGCGGCCATCGATGAGCGCCTGGCCGCGCTGGACGGGCACATGCCCAATCCCGTCGTGGCTATGGACGCGACCGAGGTTCGACATCTGGCCTGAGATCCGGAGAGCCTATGGGGGCCGCGGGGCGCTTTGATGCGCCGCCGGCCAGGCCCTCCGGCAATCAAAGTGGCTGTCATGTGTGAGATCCCGGCTTGACAGCCGAACAACCTCAAGCTGATCGTCATCAGGACGACGCCGGGCCTGCCATGATTTCGGTGCGCGGCTGCGTCATAGCCAGATTGGCTTAGCGGGGTTGAGCCATGTTCAGGAAGGTGATCCGCTGGTCGATTGCATTGATTGTCGTGGCGGCTCTGGCCTTTGCGTATCTGCCCTCCTTCATCGCCGATTCCATCTACAAGAACGTCGACGACATCACCGACGGCGAGATGCCCGCCACCGTCACCGCCTTTCAATCGGGGCCGGACGTCGTCAGTACCATCGGCGGAAGCGGCGAGGGCTTGAACTGCAGCCTGCCGCCCTGGGCCAACATATTGTTCGACGGCGGGACGGATTCCAACCAGAAGCGCCATCTCGTCCTGCAGCGCTTCAGGCAGGCCTGCGTCTTTCACGACCTGTGCTATCGCCACGGCCTTGCGACCTACGGCTACAACCAGAACGATTGCGACCGCATTCTGCAAAACGCGGCTTTTCGGCTGTGCATCTACATACGAAACAGCAGTCAGGAGAGCAGCGCGGCGCGCTGTCAGACCGATTCCAAGATGGTTCTGGCCGGCGTGAGTCTCGGAGGCTACAACGCCTATCGCGGCTGGGACCGATCGACCTATTTCGAATTCGACTCGGATCCGTCGCGATCGAACGGGTTTCAGGTCAGTCGCGTGGTCGATCATCCATTCAAGGCGATTGCACCGGCCAAATACGCGGGTGACCCCGATCAGGTCATTCTCATGTTCGAGAACCTTCGCTCCAATCTGGCCGTGACCTGCATCACCTGCGCGACTGTTCCCGTTCTCGAGTGGACGACCGATCCCAACGCCGTCAGCGCCGAACTGAGCTCTGTCGGGGTGACGCGGTTGCCGGACGTGCTGCTCAAGCGCGTGCCCATGCTGACCGAAACCATGCCGGTCTGGTTGCCGCCGCGCCGGCGGCACGCCGCGCCGCATCTCCTGGTCGATGGAGCGGGCAAGCACCATCTGATCTGGATGAGCCGGAACAACTCGGAGAACAGCATATCCTGTGTCGTCATCGCCGATGCGGCGCGGCTGCTCACTAATACCTTGCCGACCCGGGATCTCTGCTCGGTCGATGCGGGCCCATCGCTGACCCGCGTGGAAGTCGACATGTTCGCGACCTCTCCGCTTCCGATGGAAGTACCCGGAAGTTCGGATCTCATCTATGCGACCTCGGCCAGCCCACAGAAGACGACAGAGCAACATCTGAGCTTCTGTTCGCGCTCTGCGTCCCGGAAGGTCGAGGAGACCGACCATGACGACCGGTCCAAATGCGTCACCTTCCCCGAAACGGAGGTCCGCAAGGGCGCGGCGCTCGGCGCATTTCAGAACTTTCCGCTGGTTCGTCCCGGGCAGCAGATCTATTTCGCGCGGGACATCGCCCAGCAGACGGACTCGCTGCTGACCGCCGCCTGGCAGCGCGCCTTTGGCAATACCTTTTCGCCCGAAGGCGCCCTGCTTGTGATCGACGTTGCACCGCCGCTCGCCGCAAAAGGGCCTCTCTCGGCCAGGCTGAAGAAGATCGTCCGGTTCAACATCGACGATCGCTTCGATCCGATGATGCCGATCACGCGCAAGGCGGACGACCTGCGCTTCCTGAGCCTCGAGGCGGCAAAGTCGAGCGTGCACCTTCGCATGATCGATTTCGCCAAGGACAAGCCCTCCGTCGCCAATGTGCAGCTGATGATGGGCAACGGCGAGGTGGACCTGGATCGCTCCTGGGCGGAGAGGCCCATGCTGGTGCTGGAGACCAGGGACGCGCGACCCAGAACCAAGCTGGTGTTCTCGCGTGGAGAAGTCGCGGTCCAAGCGGGCAAGTCCGTCACGTCCGGCGCGACGACGGAAGCGTTGACGTTGCAGACATTGGTCTTCGAACGCGATGCCGCGGCGCCTTCGAATATGCCCTTCGTGAAAACGGCCGGAGCGGCGTGCCGGATCGTGTACGAGTTCGCACCGAACCACACCGATTGGCCGTGCTACCGCGCGTTCGATCCCGAGCGTACGATGCGGGCGTCGCCGGCGACGCGGATGCAGGCCTCCCAGATGCTGGTCGGGCAGTTCACCCGAGCCGGCGGCCATGGCATCGCATTTCCCGATCTCTGCCTGAAGTCGGAGCCGATCATCCTGGCGCCGCAAGGGAGCACGTTTGTGCCCGTCAGCGAGACCGCGGGTTGGACAGGGCCGCCAAGGCTGACGCGGACGATCAAATGCGAGCCGCTCGATGCGGCGGCAGTCGCGAGCCGTCCGATCGCGGACAAGGCTCCGTGACAGCCGGCTGCTGATGAAGCGCGCGAAAGTGTCCGGTCTACTTCACTGCCAGTCGCAAAAAGCTCATCACGCTGCCGAGCGCGGCGAAGCCTGCGCCGAGCGCCAGCGCCAATGTCGCACCGTCATGGCCCGCGAGCGCGAAGCAGGCTGCGGCGAGCGCCGCGCCGGTCGTCTGCCCCGTCAGGCGCGCAGTGGCGACGATGCCCGAGGCGCTGCCGCTGCGGTGCGGCGGCGCGCTTGACATCACCGCCTTCATGTTCGGCGCCTGGAAGAAGCCGAACCCCATGCCGCAGATCACCATGCGCCAGATGATGTCGGGGATCGCAGGATTGGCCGGCAGCATGGCGAGCAGCGCCATGCCGAGGCCGAGCAGCACGAGGCCGATGCCGCCGAGCAGGCCGACGGCATAGCGGTCGGAGAGGCGCCCCGCGATCGGCGCCATGATGCCGACCACCAGCGGCCAGGGCGTCATGAAGAAGCCGGTCTCGACCTGAGAGCGGCCGAGCACGTCCTCGAAGTAGAACGGCAGCGAGACGAAGGCGAGGCCCTGCACGGCGAAGGAGCACACCGCGGTCGCCGCCGACAGCGCGAACATCGGCCGGCTGAACAGGTCGATCGGCAGCATCGGCGCGGGATGGTCGGCATGGCGGCGCGTCAGGATGAAGCCGAGCGCGAGGGCGGTGACCAGCTCGATGCCGACGACCACCGGCGACAAATTGTGCGCGGCGCTGCCGATGCCGGTGATGAACAGGCCGAGGCAGGCGGTGGCGAGGATCGCGCCGAGAAAGTCGAAACCGTGATCGGCGCGCGGGGTCTTCGGCAGCATCGCAAAGCCGATGCCGATGGCGACGAGGCCGAACGGGATGTTGACGGCGAACAGCCAGGGCCACGGGCCGACCGCGAGGATCGCCGATGCAATGGACGGCCCGAAGGTAAAGGCGGTTGCGACCACCAGCGCGTTGTGGCCGAAACCGCGGCCCTGCATCCGTCCGGGATAGACGAAGCGCACCAGCGCCGTGTTGACGCTCATGATCCCGCTCGCGCCGAGCCCTTGCAGGGTGCGCGCGACCAGCAGGCTGTCCAGCGACCACGCCACCGCGCAGAACAGCGAAGCGATGGTGAACAGGATGAGGCCGCCGAGATAGATGCGCTGGTGCCCGACGATCTCGCCGAGCGCGCCCAGCGGCAGCAGGGTTGCGACCAGCGCGATCTGGTAGACGTTGACGACCCAGACCGACTGCTCCGGGCTTACATGCAGATCGGCGGCGATGGCGGGCAGGGCGATGTTGGCGATCGCGGTGTCGAGCGAGGCCATCGCCAGCGCGGTGAAGATCGCAGCAATCGCCCAGCGCCGCTGCGTGACCGGAAGGCCGTCGGCGGTCGGATGGTCGGGCTCGCGCGCCGCGGCAGGTAACGTGATTGTCATCGGCTCGGTGTTGTGCGCTCGCAGCGTTGCCGCGGCGGCGTGGGCTATGCGCCGTGTACTACAGCTTGGCTGTCGGCCACAGCCTTATGCGTGCATGCTGTATATGCGCCGATGCCGGTCGCATCGCGCAAAGGGCGAGGCGAGCGAGCCGGTTCGCCTGCTTTCGGTCCATGGTTACGGCGATCGACTCCAAAACCCGAAAAACAACCCCATGCACAGTAGAAGTGCCCTTGATCCGAAAGGGATTTTACAGCCGCGTTGCAGGGACATTCGCGGCTCCGATCAAGTTGACCCGTCGGGCAAAACACTGGCAGGATGCCATCGTGGTATTCGTCCTCGCACCAGCGGCATTTCAATCCTGCTCAATCATCGCCGATGCGCTCGGCCTGCTGTTCTCGCTTGTTACGCACAAGGAGTTGTTCGCAAGCTCTGATCATGGCGACGACAAGGAGGCGCACTGGCCGATCGGAATCGACTTCGGCATCTGCTGGTCGTCACGGCGCTGGTCGCGCTGGTCAGGGAAATCTTTGTAGATTCGATGAAGGCGTTGGTCGGCGCGCCGCCGCCGAATCTGCGGTGGCCTTTGCCGCCGCGCGCAAGGACCGGCTCGACATGGCTTCAGCATCGCGCTCGGCAGCGCCTCCCGGATCGCGCGGTTCGTTGCCCCCATTGCAACCGCTACGTCGGCCTTTATCACTGCCAGCGGGCGCTCGGCATGGTTTGTCGGCGCCTTGATTGTCTTCATCTATGCGGTGTTTGCGCGGGCGGGGACCGCAGGCGGACAATGAAATGACATTGCGCGGAGACCAAACCCGGCGTCGGAAGCGGCGAATCCAGGCATCGATTATTTAATTTGACTTACCATGTAGTTAAAACTATATAGCTTTTATATATTTAATAAATTTAATCGTGGCGGGCGCCGCCCTGACGTCAATTTCGATCGAGCGTGTTCTCACCGAGCACCGGACCATGCGAACAGGCCGAGTCATCCGCGCCATTAGAGTTGCCGTCGAGAGAGGCCTGATGAATGCGCCGGCCAATTGAAACAGCACCGAGGAGCGGAGAAGGCATCTGGGTAGAAGATGCGACGGGGGCTACTGAGGTCGGCCACTGGTCACCCGAGGCAGGCAAATGGGTCTGGCAGGACGGTTCTCCGATCGATCCTGCGCCCACCCATTGGTACCCCGCAATGGAGGATGTCGATCCGGAAGACGATCAATCGGGCGGTTCACTCGTGACGGCTGCAATTCTGATCCCCGTCATCTTCGTCGGGGTTTCGCTGCTCGGCGTGTTCACGCCATTCACGGCGCAACCGAACATGACGCGCATCGGCGGCGATATCGCCGTCAGCCTCGATCAGCGGCTGGAAATCCCGACCGGCTCGCTAGCACTCCTTCAGCGCGAAGCGACCGGAGCCCTGATGCAGGCGGAGCCAGCGAGTGTGGTGCAACCAAGCCAGCGGCTGGGCAAAGACGCGCCGCGCATTGATGCGTCCGCCAACGAGCTGGCCGAAGCGCGCAGGGAGCTCGACGAGGCGGTCCAGCGCGCGCACACGGCGGAAATCGCGGCGGAGGTGCTGCGGAAATCACTTCAACAGGAGCAAGCCCACAGCGCCGAGCTCGCGAACGAACTTGCCGGAGCCCGCCGCGAGATCGACGCCGGCAACGCGAAATCCCGCAACGCGGACGATGTGGCCGCGCAGCAGAGAGATGCGGCGGCGCGGGAGATCGCGGAACTGCAGCAGGCCCTGCAGCAGGAGCGGCAAAGAAGTGGACTCCTCGTGAAGCAGGCGAATGCAGCGCAGGCGGCTGCGGCGAGCGCCGAGCAGGAACGCCACGAGGCGCAGTCACGCGCCGCCGCGCTCGCGAGCGAACTCGCCGCAATACCTCGCGCATCGCTTACGGCGGAAGCTGCGGCCGCGGAACAAAAGGAGGTCGTGGGACGGGAGGTTGCGGAGCTGCGTCAGTCCCTGCAAGCCGAGCGGCAGAAGAACGCCGACCTCGTTGCCCAGGCCGAAGCAGCGCGAGCGGTAGCGGCCAATGCCGAACAACAACACCGAGCTCTCGAAGAGGCCCAGGCGCATGCAACCGCGCTGGCGAGGGAGCTTGCGGAAACGCGCCGTGAGATCGAAACCCGGAACGTGCGATTGCGCGAGGCGAACGATGCCGCTTCGCAGCAGAGACAGGCAGCGAACCGGGAGATTGCCGAACTGCGGCAGTCGCTGCAACAGCAGCGAAGCGGGACCGAGGCCAGGCAAAAAGACCGTGCATCGGCATCGGCCCCAGCCGATGCTCGCCACCAGGCGGAGCAAACAAATCGAGGCCCGATCTTGCCGGCGGCGCGGAGCGCGGAAGCGACTGTCGCGGAGCCGCTGAAAGCCGCAAACCAGGCCGAGGCGGAGGCCCGATTGATCCCGCGCGCCAGGGCGTTGCTCGATCAGGGAAATATCGGTGCAGCGCGGATCGTTCTCGAACTCGCGGCCGAGAAGGACATTGCGCAGGCAAGCTTCATGCTCGCGGAGACATACGATCCGGCGGTTCTTTCCGCCTGGGGGACCTATGGAACGCGCGGCGAAGCGGCCAAGGCGCGAGAGCTCTACGCGAAGGCACACCGGGGCGGCATTCGCGAAGCAAAGGAACGCCTGGAGGCGCTGCAGCGCTGAGAGTGGACGTGTTGCAGTCCTGCGGACCAACGGTTGCGGTGGCTGATTCGGAAGGGAAACGACATGAACAAGGCGCCAAGGTCACTCTCGCTGCTCCTGCTCGCCGGGTTGCTGCCGGTCGCGATGCTGCTTCAGACGGCCTGCCTCGAAGCGCAAACGGCGGGAAATACCAGGACTGATGCTCAACTCGTCCGAAGGCCGCTCCCGCCGGAGAATGAAAAGGATCGGATGAACGCCTGGACGGTCGGGCTCGCCGGCGGTCTGCTCGAGGGCGCACCGATCCGCCTCGCCGCAGAAATGGCTCGCGTCGTCGACGACGGAGCAAACCTGCATCTCCTGCCGATCGTCACGCGGGGAGCCACCGACAATCTGAATGCGCTGCTGTATTTGCGTGGCGTCGATACCGCCATCATCAATTCCGATGCGCTCGACGAATATAAGGTTCAGGCACCGCAGATCCGAAGCCGCATCACGTATCTGCTCAATCTCTTCCCATCCGAGCTGCACATTTTCGTACGGCCCGAGATCACAAGCCTGAAGGATCTTGCCGGCAAGAAGGTGAACTTCAACACCCTGGGCACCGCAGCGGCCTATTCAGGACCACTGATCTTCAGCCGTCTCGGCATCGATGTCGACAAGACGTTCATTCCGCATCAGTTGGCCCTGGAACAGATGCGCAAAGGCGAGATGTCGGCCGTCGTGTTCATTACATCGAAACCCGTCGACGCCTTCGTGAGGGGCCGCTGGGATGCTGGATTCAAGTTCCTGCCGGTCAACTACGACAGGAAGTTCGAGGACTATTATCTGCCCGCGACCCTTGAGGCCAACGAGTATCCCAGTCTGATCAGGCAAGGCGAGCGGATCTCGACGATTGCGGTGCCGACAGCGCTCGTTGCGTTCAACTGGCCGCAACAATCGAATCGCTACCAACGCGTGGCGCGCCTCGTCGACTATCTGTTCTCGCGAATCGACAGGCTGCAGGCGCCGGGCTTCGATTCGAAATGGCAGTCGATCAATCTCGCGGCAACCGTGCCAGGGCTCACTCGCTTCCAGGCCGCACAGGATTGGCTGGATCGCAAGGCGCGCAGCGCACAGGCTCGGCCATGAAGAGTGCGGCTCCTCCGCTCGCCGTCGCTTTCAATGTGGCCTGCGGAATCGCCTACGCGCAAAGCGCGAGCGATCCCATGGAAGCACTTCGGGCTTGCTCGGCGATGGCGGGGCAAGGCCGGGTGGAATGTCTTCAGGATCTGTCACGCAGGATTCCACCGCCCGGCCGGCGCGCGTCAGACGATGGCTGGCTGATCAGCGAGACCACTTCGCCAGTCGACTATTCACCGATCGTCACGGCCACCACCTCTTCGATCGGCAGTTCGGATGGTGCTGCGATGCAACTCGCAATCCACTGCCGTAAAGGCCGCACGGAAATCGTAGTCGCAGGACCGACGATGTCACGCAGTGCCAATGAATACGCCGTCTCCCTTCAGCTCAATGCGGAGCCGCCAATGCAACTCGCGGCTGCCGCGCCGTCATTCGGCTCCGGCGTTGCTTTCGGGGGCGACGTCGTGCGGTTGCTGAGGTCGCTGCCCGATGACGGTTACATCAATGTGCGTCTCTCCATCCGCACCGGCGTGGTGCAGGAGGGACAATTCCCGCTCGGCGGATTCAGGAACGTGCGCGAGAAAGTTGGGGCTGCATGCAAATGGCCACATGCGGTCGCCAGACCAGGACGGTGAGGATCAGGGAGAGGGAGAAACGAGATGATCAATCCAAAGTTGGCGATGGCAGTCATCAGCAGCTTGGCGATGCTGCTTTTGGCCGGACCGGACGCGCAGGCGCAGCAGGACAACCAGTCGATCCTGCAGGCGAGCGCGACGACCCAGGCGGGCAGCCAGAAGCATTCAAGTCGAGATAAGCAAGCGGGAAAACCTGGGCAGCTTCACACCAGCAAGCGCAACCCCGCGAACGAGGGAGCGCTGGCTCAGATGACCAAACCTGAGGCCGCCAGAAAGTCACATCGGCTGATCTTGCAGGTCAATTCCAACGAACCAGCGATGATGAACCTCACACTCAACAATGCGACCAACGTCGCGCAATACTACCGCGATCTCGGTGAACCAGTGTCGATCGAGGTCGTCACCTTTGGTCCCGGGCTTCACATGCTGCGCGATGACACCTCGCCGGTAAAGCCGCGCATCGAGCTCCTCGCGATGAGCCATCCGGAAATCTCCTTCAAGGCTTGCGGCAATACGCAGGAAAACATGCGTAAGGCGGAGAACAAGGACATAAGTCTGATTCCGCAGGCCACGGTTGTCAAATCCGGTGTCGTCCGCGTCATGGAGTTGCAGGAACAGGGCTGGAGCTACGTCAAACCGTGAGATCGGGCGCCAAAGCGGGCACCGCATGCGTTTCGCCGGCCGAGTGGATTCCGATGCTGACGATGCGGCCCCGTTTGCGTTCGATCATCCGCGGCAACAGCGCATGCGCGATGCGGCCATAGCCCGTGAAGGCCAGCGCGAGCGGGCGGCTGCCGCCGTCATTGTTGACGAAGATGTCGACGTGGCCGAACTCCCTCAGCGCGAGGGCGGCCGTGTTTTCAGCGGCGACCTCCGCCATCACGTCCTGCTCGAACGGCGTGATCAATTCGCCGCACACCTCCTGCGCCAGTTCGGCGGGCAGATCGCTCCGTCGCGCGACGCGGACGACGTGCGCGCCTTGGGGCATCTGCCTGCCTAAAACTGATACCTCCGCAGCCCCCCATCCACCGGGATCACCGTCCCCGTGATGTAGCGCGCCACCGGCGAGGCCAGGAACACCGCGAGGGCCGCGAGGTCCTCCGGCTCGCCCCAATAGCCGACCGGGATTTCCTCTTCCGCAAAGCGCTCGCGATAATCCGGCGCGTAGTTGCGGCGGATCTGCTCGCTCATGATGCGGCCGGGCGGGATGCAGTTGATGGTGATGCCGTGCGCGCCGATCTCGCGCGACAGGCCCTTGGCCCAGGCGTGCACGGCGGCCTTGGCGGCGAAGGCGGCGTTGAGGCCTTCCGGCTCGGACTTGCCGGTAATGTTGACGATGCGGCCCCATTTGCGTTCGATCATCTGCGGCAGCAGCGCATGCGCGATGCGGCGATAGCTGGTGAAGTTCAGCGCGATCGCCTCGTCCCACTTGCTGTCGGGCGCATCGACGGGGAGGGGACGGCTGCCGCCGGCATTGTTGACGAGGATGTCGACATGGCCGAGCTCCTTCAGCGCGAAGGCCGCAATGTTTTCAGCGGCGTCCTTGGCCATCACGTCCTGCTCGAACGGTGTGATCAATCCGCCGCCGACTTCTTTCGCCAGCTCGGCCAGCAGATCGGTGCGGCGTGCCACGCCGATGACGCGCACGCCTTCCGCCGCCAGGCCCTTGGCGATGGCGCGGCCGATGCCGATGCTCGCGCCAGTGACGACAGCGGTTTTCGATTTTAGCCCGAGGTCCATGGTCGCACGCTCTCTTGGTTGCCTTGCGCTTTGCTGTTCGTTTCCTGCCCCGTCCCGAGTGCGGCGATTTGCCGAACCGAGACGAGCAGTGGTAACCAAGCGCTTCGGCGAAGGAAACACGAAAAAGAAAAGGCTGACACGATGGTCTGGGACCCGCAGCAATATCTGAAGTTCTCCGGCCATCGGCTCCGGCCCGCCGTCGACCTCCTGATGCGGATTCCGGATTTTGCCCCGCGCGCGATCGCCGATCTCGGCGCCGGCGCCGGCAACGTGACGAAGCTGATCAGGGAGCGCTGGCCGGATGCGCGCGTGACCGGTGTCGAGGGCTCGGCCGAGATGGTCGCCGCGGGGCGGAAGGCGGCGCCCGACGTGGAATGGTCGCATGAGGATCTCGGCCATTGGAGTCCCGCCGGGCAGTACGACTTGATCTATTCCAATGCCGCACTGCACTGGCTGCCCGATCATGCGGCACTGTTTCCGTCGCTGATGGAGAAGGTGGCGCGTGGGGGCATGCTCGCGGTGCAGATGCCGCGCAACTTCACCGCGCCTTCGCATGTGCTGATCGGCGAGACCGCGCTGGATGGTCCGTGGCGGTCCAAGGTCGAGCATCTCGTCACGCCGCCGCCGGTCGAGGAACCGGCCTTCTATCACGATCTGCTTGCGCCGATGTCAGCCAGCATCGACATCTGGGAGACCGAATACCTCCAGGTGCTCGAGGGCGAGAACCCCGTGAAGGAATGGACCAAGGGGACCTGGCTGACGCGCTATCTCGACGTCCTGCAAGGCGAGGAGAAGATCGCGTTCGAAGCCGCCTACGGGAGGCGCGTCGCAAAGGCCTATCCGAAGAATGCTGCGGGGCAGACGCTGTTCCCGTTCCGGCGCCTCTTCATGGTCGCCCAGCGCAAAGGCTGATTGCACTGCCGCATTGCGGCACAAGCGTTCGTTCCCTTTGGACTCGCGCGGACGCCGGGTTGCGCATGCAGCCGTCCTCAAGTTAGCTTGGCTGCGGCAAATGGGGCTTAGGTCTAGTTGTTCGGGTAGCGGATTGCTGCCAGGACCGACCTGAAAAACAAGAAGAACCCGGTTTCCGAGTTGTTGGAGGTACGTTCATGCGCACGCTGCTTGCCGCGGTCGCCGCCGCGGCTGTTCTCTTGGCTCCCGCCATCGCCCAAGCCCAGAGTCCCATCGTCATCAAGTTTAGCCACGTGGTCGCCAACGAGACCCCGAAGGGCAAGGGCGCGCTGAAATTCAAGGAGCTCGCCGAGAAGTACACCGACGGCAAGGTCAAGGTCGAAGTCTACCCGAACTCCACGCTCTACAAGGACAAGGAGGAGATCGAGGCGCTGCAGCTCGGCTCGGTGCAGATGCTTGCGCCCTCGACGGCGAAATTCGCGCCACTCGGCGTCAAGGAGTTCGAGGCGCTCGACCTGCCCTGGCTGTTCAGGGACGACCAGACCTATGCCAACGCGATGAAGGGCACGATCGGCAAGTGGCTGTTCCAGAAGCTCGAGGCCAAGGGCATCACCGGGCTCGCCTATTGGGACAACGGCTTCCACATGCTGTCCGCCAACCGTCCCTTGCTGAAGCCGACCGATTTCCAGGGGCTGAAATTCCGCATCTCCGGATCGAAGGTCGCCGACCAGTATCTCCGCATCATGGGCTCGATCCCGCAGATCATGGCGTTCTCGGAAGTTTACCAGGCCTTGCAGACCGGCGTGGTTGACGGCTGCGAGAACACGGCGTCAAACTACCTCACGCAAAAGTTCTACGAGGTGCAGAAGGACATCACCGTATCCTATCACGCGCATCTGCAATATGCTGTCATCGTCAATTCGAAGTTCTGGTCAGGTCTTCCGCCCGATATCCGCACCAAGCTGGACAAGGCGATGGCGGAGGCGACCGACTACACCAACTCGATCGCGCGGCAGGAGAACGAGGACGCGCTGGCCGAGATCAAGAAGACGGGGAAGACCAGTCTGCATTATCTCACCGACGCCGACCGCAAGGCCTGGCAGGAGGCGATGCAGCCGACGTATAAATGGGCAAAGGGGCGGGTCGGGCAGGAGGTGCTCGATCTCGTCGCCAAGGAACTCGACGTCAAGATGAACTGACGGGCTGCGCCCTAACAAGAACAATACCAACGGTCGGGGGTGATCGCACTCCCGGCCGTTGCGCTTGAATGATCCAACCTGGGGGGACCAAGTTGCTGCGTGCGCTGAATCGTTTTCTCGATCATCTCGAGGAGTGGCTGATCGCGACGATGATCGCGGCTGCGACATCGCTCATCTTCGTCGCCGTGCTGCACCGCTACGGTGCCGGGCTGTCGATCGACATCGCCAAATGGGCGGAAGCCCGCAACCTTGCCTTCCTCGCAGTCCCCGCGCGCGCGGCGTTCGTCTGGCTTGCCGCACTCGACCTGTCCTGGGCGCAGGAGCTCTGCATCTACATGTTCATCTGGATGGCGAAGTTCGGCGCCGCCTATGGCGTGCGGACCGGCATCCATGTCGGCGTCGACGTGCTGGTCAACCTGCTTCCCGGCGGATCGCGCCGGCGCGTCATCACTTTCGGTCTTCTGTGCGGCGCGCTCTTCACCGCCATCGTCGGCTATTTCGGGGCCGCCTTCGTCGGCCACATGTGGCAGAGCGGCCAGCAATCCAACGATCTCGAAGCGCCGATGTGGATGGTCTATCTCACGATCCCGCTCGGCTCCGGCCTGATGTGTTTCCGCTTCCTGCAGGTCGCCTGGTCGTTCTACCGCACCGGCGAGTTGCCGCATCACGACATGGCCGGCGTCGAAGGCGTCGAGGCGGATCCGGTGCATCCGGCGCCGGTCACGCCGAGCCAGGTCGTCCGCGACGAGCGCAGCCCGCTTGGCTGGATCCTGATGCTGCTGCCGGTCCTGATCGTCGCGATATGCTTCGCCCATGCAGGCCATCTCATCACGCTGCCGCAGGGCGTGCGCGTCGCCATCGTGTTCGCGCTGCTGCTCTCGCTGATGCTGACGGGCATGCCGATCTCGATCGCGCTGGGTCTGACCGTGCTCAGCTTCATGTTCACGCTGACCGACGTGCGGACCGAATCGGTGGCGCTGAAGCTGTTCACCGGCATCGAGAATTTCGAGATCATGGCGATCCCGTTCTTCATCCTCGCCGGCAACTTCCTGACCCATGGCGGCGTGGCGCGGCGGATGATCACCTTCGCAACCTCGCTGGTGGGCCATTGGTACGGCGGTCTGGCTCTGTCGGGCGTGGTCGCCTGCGCGTTGTTTGCCGCCATCTCCGGCTCCTCGCCGGCAACCGTCGTGGCGATCGGCTCGGTGATCCTTCCCGCCATGGTCGCACAAGGCTTTCCGAAACGGTTCGGCGCGGGCGTGATCACGACGTCGGGCTCGCTCGGCATTCTCATTCCGCCGTCGATCCCGATGGTGCTCTACGCCGTGTCCACCAACAGCTCGGTCGGCAAGCTGTTCATCGCCGGCATCGTGCCGGGGCTTGCGCTCGCCTCGCTGCTCGGCGCCACGACGTTCTATCGGGCCTGGCGCAACGACTATCCGCGGATGCGGAAGGCCACCTTCCTCGAGCGTCTCGATGCGTTCCGCAAGTCGATCTGGGGCATCCTGCTGATCGTGATCGTGATCGGCGGCATCTACAGCGGCCTGTTCACGCCGACTGAAGCTGCCGCCGTCAGCGCGGTCTACGCCTTCATCGTCGCCGTGTTCATCTACAAGGACCTGAGGCTGCGCGACGTGCCGCGCGTGCTGCTGTCGTCGGCGAATCTCTCCGCGATGCTGCTCTACATCATCACCAACGCCGTGCTGTTCTCGTTCCTGATGACCTACGAGAACGTACCGCAGGCGCTGGCGCAATGGATGATCGACCAGGGCCTGGGGTGGATCGGCTTCCTGCTGCTCGTCAACCTGCTGTTGCTGGTGGCGGGCAACGTGATGGAGCCGTCCTCGATCATCCTGATCATGGCGCCGATCCTGTTTCCGGTCGCCATCAAGCTCGGCATCGATCCGATTCATTTCGGCATCCTGATGACGGTCAACATGGAGGTCGGGCTGTGCCATCCGCCGGTCGGCCTCAACCTCTACGTCGCCTCCGGCATCGCCAAGATGGGCATCACCGAGCTGACGGTCGCGGTGTGGCCGTGGCTCCTGACCATGCTGGGATTCCTCGTCGTGGTGACGTATTGGCCCGGCCTGTCATTGTGGCTGCCGCGGCTGCTGGGCATGTAGCCGCCGCGAGGCGGGGACGGAGACAATCAGTATGCGTCTCCGTCCGTCCTGGGGCGAGACATGGCTAATGCGCGGTAAATCCGCACGCTCAAATGCGATCCTTGAGTAGCGAACGCATCTTTACGGGTCTTCGGTAGATAAATGCCAGTGGATGGGAGCTGGCATGTTCTTCAACAGAATGGAATCCGGACCGGCGTCGATTTCGGACGCCGTCCATTTGGAAGTCATCACGGGCCTTCACGGCACGATGATGCCCACCATTCTCGCGGCCGCCTGCCAGGCGATGGTCGGCGCCATCACGACCTACGAGACCGGTGACATGATGACGGCCGGCCTGACGGTCGCCGGGCTGGTGGTGGCGATTGTCCGTCTCGTCGAGATACTTGCATTCCGCCGCCGCCTCGCGGCTCCGCCACGGCTCGGCCGGGCCGAGGCCGTGCGCTGGGAGCGGCGCTACATTGCCGGCACCGTTGTAACGGCCCTCGTGCTTGGCGTGTTTGCCGCGCGCAGCATCGTGCTGGGCGATGCGCTCTGCTGCGTGATGGCGGTCGGCATCGGTTTCGGCTTCGGCGCCGGCGTGGTGGCGCGGCTGGCGCTGCGTCCCGCTGCGGCGCTGCTCGATCTCGCCGCGATCGCCGCGCCTGCCGCGATCGTGAGCTTCATGCAGCCCGATCTCCGCCATGTCGGGCTCGGTCTCCTCATTCTGATGTACGTGGTCGCGAGCTTCGAGATGGTTCGGCTCAGCTTCAACGCCTCGATCAGCCAGATCACGCTCAAGCGCCAGTTCGAGCAGCTCGCACGCTCCGACCCGATGACCGGCGTGTCCAATCGTTCGGTGCTGGCAAGGGATCTGCCCGTGATGCTGTCGGCCGGGATGGTTGCCGTCCATACGCTGGATCTCGACCGCTTCAAGGAAGCGAACGACCGGTTCGGCCACCCCGCCGGCGATGCGCTGCTGAAGCAGGTCGCCGGGCGGCTCAAGGCGCTGGCCGCGCCTGACGACCTCGTGATCCGCATGGGCGGCGACGAGTTCGTTCTGGTGCAGCGCGCCGCGTCCGACGCGGAGGCGATGGCACGGCGGATCGTGCAATCGATCGGCACGCCATACGAGGTTGACGGACAGGTGATCGATCTCGGTGCGAGCGTCGGTGTTGCCGTCGCCCCGGACGACGGCCGAACCGCAGAGGCGCTGTTGTCGCGCTCGGACAAGGCGCTCTATCGGGCCAAGCAAAATCGTGGCGGCTACGTGCTGGCCAGCGAGCTGCGGATGGCGGACAACGCCATGGCATCGCGCCAAGCCGTTGAAGGCGTCGCTGCCTAGCCCATGCACCCTCTCCTCGTGGGGAAGGGAGAAGGCATCTGGCTCCATTTCCTTCGTGTCCTCCAATGGCAATCGACCGCAAGATGCGGTTAGATGCCGTGCATCAGGCGGGGAGGAGCAACATGACGGAATCCAGCAGCGAGCCAAAGGACGCATCGCCGTCCGTCATCGCTCAGCACGAGGCCATGCTCAACGCACTGCCGTTTTCCGACACGCGCGACTTCGATGACGCCGCGCGCGGCTTTCTCGGCACGATCGAGAATGCGGCGATCACGAATCCGCAAGGGCGGACGGTCTGGAGCCTCGAGCCCTATGGCTTCCTGTCCGCCGAGCAGGCACCGCACACGGTCAATCCGAGCCTGTGGCGGCAGTCGCGCCTCAACATGCTGCACGGCCTGTTCGAGGTCGTGCCCGGCGTCTACCAGGTGCGCGGGCTCGACATCGCCAACATGACGCTGATCGAGGGCGACAGCGGCGTCATCGTCGTGGACACGCTGACCTCGATCGAAGGCGCCCGCGCCGCGCTCGATCTCTATTTCAAGCACCGCGGCGCCCGGCCGGTCGCGGCAATCATCTTCACCCACACCCACACCGACCATTGGGGTGGCGCGCGCGGCGTGCTGGCGGAGGATGCGCTCGCCACTGGCAGCGTGCCGATCATCGCGCCGAACCTGTTCATGGAGCACGCCGTCTCCGAGAACATCATCGCAGGACCTGCGATGCTGCGCCGGGCGCAGTACCAGTTCGGACCCCTTCTGGCCAAGGGCGTGCGCGGGCAGGTCGATTGCGGCCTCGGCAAGTCGATGGCGGCGGGCTCCGTCGCGCTGCTGCGCCCCACGGATCTGATCATGGCGACCGGCGAGACGCGCGTGATCGACGGCGTCGCATTCGAATTCCAGATGGCGCCGAACAGCGAAGCGCCGGCGGAGATGCACTTCTTCGTTCCGCGCTACAGGCTGTTGAACCTCGCCGAGAACTGCACGCACAATTTCCACAATCTGTTGCCCTTCCGCGGCGCCGACGTGCGTGACGCGCTGGCCTGGTCGAAATATCTGGGCGAGGCCTTGCAGCTCTGGGACGGCAAGGCCGAGGCGATGTGCGGCCAGCACCATTGGCCGGTGTGGGGACGCGAGCGCATCGGCACGATGATCCGGCAGCAGCGCGACCTCTACAAGTTCGCGCATGACCAGACCATCCGTCTGATGAACCACGGCCTGACCGCGGCCGAAATCGCCGAAACGATCCAGCTGCCGAAGAGCCTGGAAGGCGCCTGGCACGGCCGCGGCTATTACGGCCATATCCGGCACAATGTGAAGGCGATCTACCAGAAATATCTCGGCTGGTACGATGCCAATCCGGTCAATCTCGATCCGCTGCCGCCGGTCGAGTCGGGCAGGAAGTATGTCGAGTACATGGGCGGCGCGGACGCGATCCTGGCGCGGGCGCGCACCGATTTCGACAAGGGGGAGTTCCGTTTCGTCGCGCAGGTGCTCGGCCATCTCGTCTTTGCCGAGCCTGACAATGCGGTGGCGCGCGCACTCTTGGCCGATACGCTGGAGCAGCTCGGTTATGCCGCCGAGAGCGCGACCTGGCGCAACGCCTATCTGTTCGGCGCGCAGGAATTGCGCCAGGGCATGCCGAAGGTGCCGGCGCGCCCGCCGATGCCGCGGGAGACGCTGGCGGCGCTGCGTACCTCCCAGCTCTGGGACGTGCTCGGCATCCGCCTCAACGGTCCCAAGGCGGAAGGCAAGCACATCGTCCTGAACTGGCGATTTTCCGATACCGGCGAGACCTTCGTGCTCAATCTGGAGAACTGCGCGCTCACTTACACCGAGGGGGTGCAGGCGGAAAATGCGGACGCCAGCTTCACGCTGGCACGGTCGACGCTGGACGAGGTGATCGCGAAGCTGACGAGCTTTCCGGAAGCGGTCGCCGCCGGCAAGATCGAGCTATCGGGCAACCCGATGCGCCTAGCCGAGCTGATGGGCCTGATGGACGACTTCCCGCGCATGTTCGAGATCGTCGAGCCGAAGCGGACGGTGGTGGTGTAGGGCGGTGCAGTTCGCCGCGCATGTGCCGTGATCCGTCCACCGCATATTCGCTGTCATCGCCCGGCTTGACCGCGCGATCCAGCATTCCAGAGAATGCAGTGCTTGAGCCGAGACGCCGCGGCGTAGTGGATGCCCCGGTCAAGCCGGGGCATGACAGTGTGCCTTTGGTGAGAGTGGCTCTTACTCCGCGCTGCTCACCAGCTTGATGCGCGGCGCCTGCGCCTCGGTCAGGCTGCGATAGGCCGCAAGATAATCCAGCGCCATGCGCCGTGCCGTGAAGCGCGTCTCGAACTGCTTGCGGATCGCGGTGCGGTCGAGTTGCGGCAGGCGTTTCACCACACCGGCGGCGCTGATGACGTCCTCGACGATGAAGCCGGTCAGCCCATCGTCGACGATCTCCGGAACCGAGCCGCGGTTGAAGGCGACCACCGGCGTCCCACAGGCCATGGATTCGATCATGACGAGGCCGAACGGCTCCGGCCAGTCGATCGGCAGCAGGAGGCCGAGCGCGCCGCTCAGGAAGTCCGACTTCTCGTGATCGCCGATCTCGCCGATGAACTCGACCAGCGGGTTGTTCTCGATCATCGGCCGGATCAGCTCGTCGTAATAATCCTGGTCGGCGCGATCGACCTTGGCCGCGATCTTGAGCGGAATGCCGCAATGAGTCGCGATCTTGATGGCGCGGTCGACGCCTTTTTCCGGCGCGATGCGGCCGAGCACCGCGAGATATTCCTGTTTCGCCGGCTTCGGGGTCAGCAGATTCTCCGGCAGGCCGTGATGGATGGTCGTCACCCAGTTCGCCTGCGGCACCGGTCGCCGCTGCGCGTTGGAGATCGAGATGACGGGAATCTTGGAGAAGGTGTTGAAGACCGGCTGATGCTCCGGCAAGTCGAGCCGGCCGTGCAGCGTGGTCACGAATGGCGTCGGCTGCCGATGGAACAGCGACCACGGATAGTAGTCGAGATGGAAGTGGAGGAAGTCGAACTCCTCGTCGTCACATTTCTGCCGCACCCGCTCCAGCAGCACCATGTGCAGCGCATTGGGATCGCGCACGGAACCGTCGAGACGGAGCGCCTTCGGCCACAACGCGTCCAGCTTTGCCGAGGTCTGCGAGTCGCCGCTTGCGAACAATGTTACGTCGTGTCCAAGGGCTACCAGCTCCTCCGTCAACCAATGCACCACCCGCTCGGTGCCGCCATACAGCTTGGGTGGAACAGCCTCCGTCAACGGAGCTACCTGCGCGATGCGCATCTCACCATCTCCTCTGCGATCATGAACGTTGAAAGCCCCCGTACATCGGCACCGGCTATGCCCAGCCAAGGGAACGTTCCCGCACCTGCGAAGTTCCTTCCTCCGAACGTTACATATTCGACACGTCGGGGGACCGTCGCGATGCTGCCACTAGATCTTCGCACATCGCCCGCATCCGCATGTCGTGATGGCGTTGCCCGGGAACCGAGGCGAAGCGGTCGATGTTCACTCGACCAGTAACGAAACGAAAATCAGCATAACGGGGCGATAGCCATATGGATCAGCTTTCTGGATACGCGCGCAGGCCATTTGCCTTTGTCTTGCGCTATCTCCGGCGTCGTCTCGCTTCGCATTCGGTGATCCTGGCCGCCGTCGTAGCGGCCGTTGCCTGCTCCGTGGGCACCCAGTATGGCGTCAAATCCCTGGTCGACAGCCTGTCCGCCGGACCGGGGCATGGCGGCAGCGTATGGCTGGCATTCATTCTGCTCATGTCGCTGATCGCGGCCGACAACTTCCTGTGGCGGATCGCGAGCTGGACGGCCAGCTTCACCTTCGTCCGTGTCACGGGTGATTTGCGCCGTGACATATTTCGTCATCTGACCGGGCATGCGCCGAGCTACTTCTCGGACCGGATGCCCGGCATGCTGACGAGCCGCATCACGGCAACGTCGAACGCGGTGTTCACCGTCGAGAACATGTTCGTCTGGAACGTGTTGCCGCCCTGCATTGCCACAATTGCGGCAATTGCCCTGATTGGAACCGTCAGTCCTTACATGGCACTCGGCCTGATCGTGATCGCCGGCGGCATGGTGGTTGCGATGTTCCATCTGGCAGCCGCCGGCAAGCCGCTGCATGACGATTTCGCCGACAAGGCCGCGGTGGTCGACGGCGAGATGATCGACGTGATCAGCAACATGCCGCTGGTCCGTGCCTTCTGCGGCATCGGCCACGAGCATGAGCGATTCGACGCGACGGTGAACCGGGAGCTCACCGCGCGAAGCCGCAGCCTGCGTTATCTGGAAAAGCTGCGGCTGTTGCATGCCGTTATCACCGTGCTTTTGACGATCGCGCTGATGGCCTGGGCAATCACGCTGTGGCAGAAGGGCCAGGCGACGACCGGCGATGTCGTGCTGGTCTGTACGCTTGGCATCTCCATCCTGAGCGCCACGCGCGATCTTGCGGTGGCGCTGGTCGACGTCACCCAGCACGTCGCACGCCTGACCGAGGCGATCGCCACGCTGCTGGTGCCGCACGAATTGCGCGACCACCCCGAGGCCGAGCCGCTGGTGAAGAGCGGCGCTGCAATCGCATTCAACAACGTCACCTTCGGCTATCCCGGCGGCGAGAAGATCTTCGAGCGGTTCAGCCTGCGCCTCCAGCCGGGCCAGCGCGTCGGCCTCGTCGGGCAGTCCGGCGGCGGCAAGTCGACCCTGTTTACACTGCTCCAGCGCTTCTACGACGTCGACGAAGGCAGCGTCACCATCGACGGCCAGGACATCTCCAAGGTGACGCAGCTGAGCCTGCGCGAGGCGATTTCCGTCGTGCCCCAGGACATTTCCTTGTTTCATCGCTCCATTCGCGAGAACATCCGCTACGGCCGGCCGAACGCGACCGACGACGAGGTGCTGCGCGCGGCGATCGCTGCGCGCTGCGACTTCGTCGAGAGCCTGCCTGACGGCCTCGACACCATGGTCGGGGACCGCGGTGTCAAGATGTCCGGCGGCCAGCGCCAGCGCATCGCGATCGCGCGCGCCTTCCTGAAGGATGCGCCGATCCTGCTGCTGGACGAGGCGACTGCCGCGCTCGACAGCGAGTCCGAGGAGGCGATCCGCGAGGCGCTGTCGCGCCTGATGCGCGGCCGCACCGTGATCGCGATCGCGCATCGACTGGCGACGCTGCGCAATTTCGACCGCGTGGTGGTGCTGAGAAATGGTAAGATCATCGAGGACGGCTCGCCCGAGCGTCTGATGCAGGGCCACGGGCCGTATCGTGAGCTGGTCACGCAGGAAATGAGCCGGCTCGCGCAAGCTGCCGCGTAAACCAACAGTCGCGTTTCTCGAGTCGGTTGCGTTTTGAAACAGGCGCAGGGGAGCAGCTCATGTCGGCCGAAGCCGTCACCCAATTCGTCTCCGTGACGCGGACCTCGGAACAGGTCGCGGAACAGCCGTTCTATATCCCGATGACGGGGCCGTCGGCACGGCCACGGCGTTCGCTCAAGCACGACGACACCTTCATCGTGCTCGACAGCCATGGCGACATCGGCGCATCCGCCGGCGGGCCGGACGGCCTGTTCCATCACGATACGCGCTACCTCGCGCGGCTCGAGCTCGTGCTCGACGATCTCCAGCCGCTGCTGCTCGGCTCGAATCTGCGCGACGACAATTCGGCATTGACCGTCGATCTCACCAATCCGGACATCTACCGGCAGGGCAGCCTCGTTCTGCAGAAGGACCTGCTGCACATCGTGCGCACGATCTTCCTGTGGCGCGGCACGGCCTATCAGCGCATCGGCGTGCAGAACCATGGCGACCGGCGCACCAGCGTCGACCTGACGCTGCTGTTCGGCAACGACTTCGCCGACTTGTTCGAGGTCCGCGGCGAGCGGCGGCCGCGCCGCGGGATCGGAACCAGCCGGCTGCTCGGGCCGACCGACATCCTGTTCGAATATCGCGGCCTCGACGAGGCCGAACGGGCCACCGGACTGCATTTCGACCCGCGTCCGACGCGGCTCTCGGCAAATGCCGCGACCTGGGAGCTCGACCTGGAGCCGCATCAGGCCAAATCGCTGTTCGTGGCCGTGTCCTGCAACCGGCCGGTGACGGAAAAGCCGGTGCGGTTCTTCCCGGGGCTGCTGGCGCACCGCCGCGAGATGCGGCAGTTGACCATGGGCGCGGCCAGCATCGAGACCTCCAACAACATCTTCAACGAGGTGCTGTGCCAGGCCATGGCCGACCTCAACATGCTGATGACCGAAACGCCGCAGGGGCGATACCCCTATGCCGGCATCCCCTGGTACTCGACGACGTTCGGTCGCGACGGCCTCATCACGGCGCTCCAGATGCTCTGGGTCGATCCGCGCGTCGCCAAGGGCGTCCTGCGCCGGCTCGCGCATTTCCAGGCCACGGCGATCGATCCGCTCGCGGACGCTGCGCCCGGAAAGATCCTGCACGAGATGCGCGGCGGCGAGATGGCGGCGCTCGGGGAGGTGCCGTTCGCGCATTATTACGGCAGCGTCGATTCGACCGCGCTGTTCGTGCTGCTCGCAGGAAGCTATTTCGAGCGCACCGGCGACGAGGCCACGCTGATCGAGCTGTGGCCGGCGATCGAGGCGGGGCTGGCCTGGATCGACGGCCCTGGTGATCCTGACCAGGACGGGTTCGTCGAATACCAGCGCGCGACCGAGAAGGGGCTGGCGAACCAGGGCTGGAAGGACTCCTACGACGCGATCTTCCATGCCGACGGACAGCTTGCTGAGGGCAATATCGCGCTCGCGGAAGTCCAGGGCTACGTCTTTGCCGCCAAGCAGCTCGCGGCGCGTTGCGCGCTACGGCTCGGCAAGCCGGAGCGGGGACGCAAGCTCGAGACCGAAGCCAGGGCACTCGCCGAGCGCTTCGAGACGTCGTACTGGTGCGAAGAGCTCGGCACCTATGCGCTCGCGCTCGACGGCGAGAAGCGGCCCTGCAAGGTGCGGACCTCCAACGCCGGGCAGGTCCTGTTCAGCGGCATGATCCGCGAGGATCGCGCCCGCCTCGTCGCCGCCGATCTGATGCGGCCGCATTTCTTCTCCGGCTGGGGCATCCGCACCGTCGCGCAAGGCGAAGTGCGCTACAATCCGATGTCCTATCACGACGGGTCGATCTGGCCGCACGACAATGCGCTGATCGCGCTCGGGCTCGCGCGCTACGGCCTCAAGCATACGGTGGCGCATGTCTTCAAGGGGCTGTTCGATGCCGCGACCTATATGGATCTGCGCCGGCTGCCCGAATTGTTCTGCGGCTTCCGGCGCGAGAAGCGTCGCGGCCCGACGCTCTACCCGGTCGCCTGCGCGCCGCAGGCCTGGGCCAGCGCGACGCCGTTCACGCTGCTGGAGGCGGCGCTCGGCCTCGAGTTCGACGTGGCGCGCGGCGAGATTCGCCTGCGCAATCCGCATCTGCCGGCGTTCCTCAACGAGGTGATCCTGCGTGATCTGCGCCTCGGCGAATCCAGCGTCGATCTTCGCGTCAGCCGCCACGGCGACGACGTGGCGCTGGAGGTGCTGCGCACACGCGGCCAGATCCAGGTCTCGATCGTGCTGGCGCGCTAGCGGTGCATCGTGAGGAGGGTGTCATGCGTGCGATCGGAGCGTTGATCCTGAGCGTGGCGATCGTGGTTGCCCTGACGGTCGCACCGTCGCGCGCCGCGGAGGATCAGCCGGCAGGGCAGAATGAGGCGAATGCGCCGCCGACGGCACAGCCGCCGGTCTCGACCGTTCCGGTGACGCCCAAGGACGCCGCGCCGCCACCCTCGGTGACCATCATCGGCGCGAGCGAGGCCCACGGCGTGCTCGGCCGCGACGTTCGCAGCGCCGCCGGCGAGGACATGGGCCGTATCGTCGACGTCATCGTCGATCGCACCGGCCATGTGCGCGCTGCGGCGATCGATTTCGGCGGCTTCCTCGGCGTCGGCAGCCGCAAGATCGTGGTGGACTGGAACGCGCTGCGCTTCGGCAAGATCGCCAACAAGAAGGACAGCATCACGCTCGAATTGACCAAGGCGCAGGTCGCGGCCGCGCCGGAGTACAAGGAAGACACGCCGATCGTCGTGCTCGGCGCGTCCGGCAGCCTTCAGCCGCTGCAAGCGATCCAGTGAGGTGCCGGGAGGGCTCAACGCCTGTGCTGTTGTCGAGGAAGCCAAACCATGCGGATCGCGGCGGCCGCGCCGAGCAGGACAACGTCGCTGCGCCGTCGGCCGCGGGTATTCCGGCGCCCTCGCGCCAGAGCCTGCGCGGCCTCGACTGGTTCATCTTCTTCCTCGCCGACGTGCAGACCGGCTTCGGTCCCTTCATCGCGGTCTACCTGACGACGCAAAAATGGACCCAGGTCGAGATCGGCCTCGTGCTGTCGATCGGCGGCATCGTCGCGTTGATCGGACAGATGCCGGGCGGCGCGATCATCGATGCCGCGAAGTCGGAGCGTCTGGTCGCCGGCCTCGCGATTGCGACCATCGGCGCCTGCGCGCTTGCCTATGCCGCCATGCCGATCTTCCCCGTTGTGGTCGCCGCCGCCACCTTGCACGCAGCGGCGAGCTGCGTGCTCGGGCCGGCGATCGCCGCGATCAGCCTTGGCCTCGTCGGTCCGTTCGCGATCGGCGAGCGGCTCGGCCGCAACGCGCGGTTCGCCTCGCTGGGCAACGGGGTCGCGGCGGCGGTGATGGGCACCGCGGGCTATCTCCTGTCGAGCCGCTCGGTGTTCCTGGTCACCTTCCTGCTCGCGATCCCGACGCTGATCGCGCTCTCGCGCATCCGCGAGAATGAGGTCGACATCAGGCGCAGTCACGGCGAGATGCCGCCTGAAGCCGCGGACCGCGGCGATACCAACATCTGGCACTTGATCCGGCAGCGTCCGTTCATCGTCTTCGCGCTCAGCGTGCTGTTGTTGCAGCTCGCGAACGCCGCGATGATGCCGCTGATGGCGAGCGCGGTGACGGCGCGGTCGAGCCAATGGGCGACCGTGCTCGTCGCCGCCTGCATCATCGTGCCGCAGGCGATCGTGGCGCTGCTGTCGCCCACGGTCGGGCGCAAGGCGCAGCTCTGGGGCCGGCGTCCGCTGCTCCTGATCGGATTCGGCGCGCTGACGATTCGCGGACTGCTGTTTGCGACCGTGCGCGATCCCTATCTGCTGGTGCTGGTGCAGGTGTTCGACGGCTTCACCGCCGCGGTGTTCGCAGTCATGATTCCGCTGATCGTGGCCGACGTCGCCTTCGGCAGCGGTCATTTCAACCTGGCGCAGGGGATCGTGGGGACTGCGACCGGCATCGGCGCATCGCTGAGCACGGTGCTCGGCGGCTATGTCAGCGACAAGTTCGGCAATGCCACCGCGTTCATCGGGCTGTCCGGCGTCGCCGCGACGGGGCTCCTTCTGATCCTGCTGATGATGCCGGAAACCCGGCGCAAGGCATGATCGCGACAAAAGAAAAGGCCGGCCGAATCGGGTTCGGCCAGCCAAGTCACGGGGGAGAAAAACCGGTCAGGCGTCGAGATTGTGCAGGCGCTGGCGGTTGCGCAGCACGATCTGGCGGGCGCCGGAGAAACCGAGAATGCCCTGGGCGTGAAGCTGCGACAGTGCGCGCGACACGGTTTCGAGGGTGAGGCCAAGGTAATCGCCGATGTCGCGGCGGCACATCGGCAGCGCCATCATGCCGGCAACTGCGAGACGGCGGTCCATTTCGAGCAGGAAAGTCGCAACACGCTCCATCGCGGTCTTGCGGCCCAGCAGCAGCATGTGGTCCTCGGCATGACGAAGCTCACCGGCGGTCATCGCCCAGAGCTTGCGGGCAACCTGCACGTCGGTGCCGGCGGCCTTCTCGAGGCTCGCGCGCTTCACCAGGCGCACGGTGGTGTCGATGATGGCTTCCGCGGCGAGGCGGTGAGTGGGACCGGATTCGAGGCCAAACACGTCGCCGGGGAGATGGAAGGCACCGATCTGACGGCGACCGTCGGAGAGAAGCTTGTAGCTGCGCACCGCGCCGGTGACCACCTGATAGACGTATTCGGCCGCCTCGTCGTCGCCGTAGATCTCCTCGTCCTTGCCGTAGGAGAACTCGGTGGCAACCAGGCCGACATGGCCCGTGATCGCGCCGAACTGGTCGGTTACGGGGTGGGCAGGGGCAATCTTGCCACCGATTTGGGTGTTGATCGCCTGGGTGTTGATTGTCTGGGTCAGCATCTGCGCCATCTCCGTTGTGATGGCGCTTTCCTACGCGGTATCGGGGGCTTCGAAAATTTCGAGCGATATCTTAAGGGGGGTGCCTTACGTAGAATCCCGTAGGTCAGGCGCGGGGGCGGTCCTGGATGGCGTGGCGGATGCACTTGACCAGGTTTTCATCGAGTAGCGGCTTCAAAACCACGTCTTTGATGCCTGCCGTCGCCGCCCGGGCCGAGATGTTGTCGTCGGGATAGCCGGTGATCAGGACCACAGGCGCGTCGCGGTCGGATTTGCGCAGGCGGCCGGCCAGCTCGATGCCATTGATGTCCGGCATCTTGTAGTCGATGACGTAGCAGTCCGGTCCAGGCGCGCTGACATTGAGCAGCGCCGTGCCGCTCCTGAAGGTCCGCACGGCGAAGCCGTCGGTCTCCAGCAGGAACCGCAGGGATCCCAAGACGGCGGCATCATCGTCGACCACAAAGACGGTGGGCTGTGGGGAGGACGACGTCCACGCGCGATGTGAGCTGACCTCGATCATCCTTTCCAGTTAGCATGGCCCCGGAAAGGCGCCTTGACCTGCCTCAATCGTTGAGCATGCCGGCGCGCATCGCCAGGCGGACCAGTTCCGAGAGGCTGCTCGCCTGCATCTTGGTCATGACGTTGGCCCGGTAGACCTCGATGGTGCGCGGGCTGATGTCGTATTCGCGGGCGATCAGCTTGTTGGAAAGGCCCGCGACCAGCCCTTCCATGACCTGACGCTCCCGGGGGCTCAAGGACGCAACGCGGGCGGCGATGTCCTGCGCGACGGCTTCGTTCTTGGCGGCGGGCTCGGCCTGGCGGATCGCCGAATCGATCATGGCGGTGAGGCGGTCGTCATCGAACGGTTTTTCCAGGAAATCGACCGCCCCGAGCTTCATGGCCTCGACCGCGAGCGGCACGTCGCCATGACCGGTCATGATCACGATCGGGAAGGGGCTTTGCTGCGCCTTCATCCGCTTCAGCAGCTCGATTCCGTCGAGGCCGGGCATGCGCACGTCGGAGACCACGCAGCCGAAGTCGAGGCCGGGCAGGGCTTCGAGAAAGGCCAGGGCATCGTCGAACAGGGTGACGTCGAAACCGGCGGAATCCAGCAGGAAATTCAACGAGTCCCGCATCGCTGCATCGTCGTCGATGACGTAGACGTGTCCCTTGGTCGTCATGATTCAGCTCTCGTCGGTTGCCGGCAAGGTGAAGCGGAATGTCGCTCCGCCCGCCGCGTTGCTCTCGGCCCACATACGACCGCCGTGAGCCTCGATGATCGAGCGGCTGATGGACAGTCCCACGCCCATGCCGGTCTCTTTGGTGGTGAAGAAGGTCTGGAACAGGTTTGGAATGACGTCGTCCCGGAAGCCGATGCCGGTGTCTGAGACCTCCACCTCGATCATGTCGTCGCCGACACGGGTGTTGGCGACGACGAGCTCGCGGTGCGGCGACTGCGCCATCGCTTCGAGCGCGTTGCGGAACAGGTTCACCAGCACCTGCTGAACCTGTACGCGGTCGGCGAGGACGAGATCGGCGTCGGGATCGAGGCTGAAGCGGAGTTGCACGTTCTGCTCGCGCGCGCCGGCGAGCCCGAGCGCGCCGGCTTCCTCGATCAGCTTGGACAGGCTCTCGACCCGCTTCTCCGATTCTCCGCGGGAGACGAAGTCGCGCAGGCGCCGGATGATCTGGCCGGCGCGCAAGGCCTGCTCCGCCGCCCGATCCAGCGCACTCTCGACTTTCGGCGTGTTGGGATCGCTGCTGCCCGCGAGGAGGCGCCGCGATCCTTTCATGTAGTTGCTGATCGCCGCCAGCGGCTGGTTGAGCTCGTGGGCGAGAGCGGAGGCCATTTCGCCCATCGCGGTCAACCGCGACACGTGCACGAGCTCGGATTGCAGCTCCTGGAGCCGCGCCTGGGTCTGCTGGTGCTCGGTGAGGTCGCGCACGAAGCCGGTGAAATGGGGCTCGCCCGCGCGTTGCGTCTGCCCGACGGAGAGGTGCATCGGGAAAGTCGTGCCGTTGCGGCGCTTGCCCGTCACAATCCGGCCGATGCCGATAATGTGCGGATCATTCGTCCGGAGATAGCGCGCGAGATAGCCGTCATGACGCGACTGGTCGGGCTCCGGCATGAGAATGCTCACGTTCCGGCCGATGGCTTCCTGCTTGCTGTAGCCGAACAGCCGCTCC
This sequence comes from Bradyrhizobium sp. USDA 327, assembly GCF_041262065.1. Lineage (NCBI taxonomy): Bacteria > Pseudomonadati > Pseudomonadota > Alphaproteobacteria > Hyphomicrobiales > Nitrobacteraceae > Bradyrhizobium > Bradyrhizobium sp. USDA 327. The sequence goes on from NZ_JBGCCW010000001.1 coordinate 1,314,327, forward strand.
GCGGCGCTGCTGAAGAGCTGCATGATGCCGCGCGAATCGATGACGATCATGGCGTCGGGCACCGTTTCGAGAATCGAGCGAAGATGATTCTCCTGCGAGCGCAGGGCCTCCTCGAGCTGCTTTTCCTCGTTGATGTCGAGGAATATCCCGCTGAGATGACGTGGCGCGCCCGAATCGTCCCGGATCACACCGGCCCTGGCTCGGATCCATTGACCGTTTCCGGACGCGTCGCCGACCTTGAAGGACAGGTCAAGTCCCCCGCCGCCGTCCGAGGTGCGCCCGATCTCCTCCAGGAGGTGGTCCCGATCGCCCGGCTCCAGCAGCGAAAGAAAGAGATCGTAGCCGACGGCCTGGTCCCGCTCGAGGCCAAACAGCCGCTTGGCCGTCTCCGACCATTCAAGTTCGCGCGTCTGCAGATCAAGGTCCCAGGTGCCCACCCCGAGTCCCTCGATGCGGATCCGGAAATGTTCGCCCCGACCATCGTCTGCCGGATGGGTCACGCGGGTCGACGCCAAGCTCTGCTCCTATCCTCGGCGGGCAGGCAGGATGCCTTTACCGCTACGGCAATTTCGCCCAAGGCTCGCTCGGAGGCAAGCGCGGACGTTGAATTCGCTGGCGGATTTCCCGCTGAACGGCGCGGGAGCCAGAAGCGCTTGTTTTGATCTATCTCAGCCTGTTGCGCGTCAGCAGGTTTAGGATTCGAGAAAATTTGGTGATGCTGGAGATACCCGATGACATATGCGACCGTCATGGTCAGCTTGACACTCGATCAGCCCAACGAGGCGCGTCTTCAGGTCGCGGGCGAGCTCGCCGAACGATTCGAGGCTGCTATCGTCGGGGTCGCCGCAGCGCAGTTCGCGCCGCCACTCTATTTCACCGACGGCACCGAGGCGCAAGCGCTGATCGACGAGGGCGAAGCTTCGGTCAAGCGGCGGCTGGCAGACCTGGAAGCACAATTCCGCGCGGCCACGAAGAATCGCGGCGGGCATGTGGAGTGGCGCAGCGCCATGGATTTTCCGGCGCGATTCGTCCTGGCGCAGGCGCGTTGCGCCGACATCGTCGTCAGCGGAGGGCGGAGCCCGGCCTTCTCCGATGCTTTCTCGCTCGCGAGCCCCAAGGATCTGGTGCTGCAGGCCGGCCGTCCGCTTCTCGTCGTCCCCGATCGGCTCAACTGGCTCGACCTGCGCAACGTGCTGGTGGCGTGGAAGGATACGCCGGAGGCGCGGCGGGCGGTGGCCGACGCGCTGCCGATGCTGCGCAAGGCGAGGGAGGTCACCATCGTTGAAATTCCAGAGAAGGACGACGACCGTTCGGCCGTGATGGCCGGCGTCATCGACGTCGCCGCCTGGCTCGGCCGTCACGGCGTCACCGCGACCGCACGCGTCTCGGAGGCCGCAAGAGACGAAAGCCCCGCGGCGCATCTGGAGAAGGTCGCCGGCGACGTCGGCGCCGGCCTGATCGTCGCCGGCGCTTATGGTCATTCGAGGTTTCGCGAACTGATCCTCGGGGGCGTCACCCAGCATCTGGTCACGCAAACCGCCCGCAGCGTGCTGCTGTCGCACTGACCGCCGGCCGGTCAGTATCGAATCGAGGAGGACGCGTCGTGTATAAATTTCTTGAACAGACTGTCGACGGCTACATGACGCGCAACGTCAAGACGGTGCAGCGCGGCCTCGACTTGTTCCAGCTCAGCGAGATGTTCGAGGCCGACGATTTCAACTCCTATCCGGTCGAAGACGACGGGCAGGTGGTCGGCATCGTCACCAAGTTCGACATCCTGAAGTGCTTCGCCTTCACGCCGAGCCAGATGTTGCCGCGCTACGATGACCTGATGAGACGCAAGATCGGCGACATCATGACTCCCGAGTTCATCTATGTCAGCCCCGACACGCGGCTGACACGCGTGCTCCAGATCATGGTCGAGCACCGCATCAGGAGCATCATCGTGCTCGACGGTGCACAGAAGCTGGTCGGCATCATTGCCCGCGAGGACGTCATCGCGGCGCTCAAGGCGACGGCGCGGGACTGAAGAGGAGCTCCGTGATTTTACGGAGATGTTTCTCCTCTTCCCTTCTCCCCTTGTGGGAGAAGTGGCATAGGCGGCCTTCGGCCGCCGTTCTCGAAGACGCCGAAGTTTGCCGCGCCTCGTCCTCCCCCATAGGGATTGTGTTGCAAAACTGGTTTCTGACTTGGGGCGAGCTTGGCTTTTGAGTTTCGGCGGTTTTTTTGGGTACGGGGTGTCGGCGGTTTCCGTTTTGCTGGTGGATTTCAGCACGCGACTGCCAGTTGTGGCGGAGGACGGCAGATTAGCTTGGCCAGCCGCCTCAGGTTCTGCGCGGTGGCTGTGAGCAGCACTTCGTCCCTGACGCCATTCAGGCCCCGCAGCCGAAGCCGGTCGAGCCTGAGAATGCGCTTCATATGAGCAAACCGCATCTCGACCTTTTTGCGCTCGCGGCGCGATTGCTCGAAGGCTTCCGTATTGGCCAGCGCACGGACATGATCGCGCACATCTTCGTTGACGTCGCGGGTAATTTTGCGCACGACCGCCGTCGTGCATTTGGGCTTCAAGGCGCAGCCAGAGCAATCGCTCTTGCTGGCCCTGTAGTAAACGATGTGACCTTGATCGATATTGCCGGTGCTGGTCAGTTCCGCGCCACCCGGGCAAACATAGACATTGCGCTTCTGGTCGAAGACGAAGTCCGCTCGGTTAAAGGTGCCATCGGGGCGTGCCGACTTGTCCCACACCGGAACGTGCGGCGTGATCTTGCGATCCACCAGCCATTTGAGCAGTCTGACCGCGCCGTAAGCCGTGTCGCCTGCCAACCTTTTGGGGCGCAGATCGAAGCGACGCTCAACGCGGTCCACCATGATCTGGGTGACAGCAATCTCAACCGCACGGTTCGCGCGCGTGCCTACCGCATCGAGGATGATCCCGGCCTTGTTGTCGATCAGATAGTTCGCATCATAAGCAAAGAATGGATCCACGCCCGGCCTCGTAACCCATGTTGCTTGCGGATCGGTGAGCGAGACTTCCTTGGGAGGCTTGCGGCGACGGCTGCCTTCACTTGAACCGCCGCCGTCTTCATCGCTGTCCTTATCGCTATTGGCGGCATCAAGCGCTGCGATGTACTCCCGAACCGCATGGGATGCTTCCTCCGCCTTTGGCCAGGTAATAGGCTGGTCGCCGGGAAGTCGCCTAGTCTTGTTCACATCTGCCTTGATCAGGCTCGCATCGACTGAGAACGCTTCGCCTCCGACCAGCCCCGCCGAAATACACAGCGTCACTACACGCTCAAAAACCCGGCGTAAGGCATCGCTCTCACGGAAGCGTTCGCGCCGCGCCCGGCAAAACACCGAGTGATCAGGGATATGATCCTCGATGCCGAGCTTGCAAAACCATCTGTAAGCCAGATTGACCTGGACCTCGGCGCAGAGCCGACGCTCGGAACGAAGTGCAAATACGTAGCCCAAGACCAGCATCCGGATCATGAGCACCGGATCAATCGAAGGCCGGCCAGTGTGCGAGTAGAACGGAGCGAGCTCGTTGTGCACCCAACTCAGGTCCAGCAAACCGTCGATTTGTCGTACCAAGTGATCAGCCGGCACCACCCTGTCGAGATCAAAGGAGTAAAAGAACTGGCCCTGACCGCTCTCCTGCCGCCCTAACATCCGCTGCTCCCGCAAATGCCGCCTCAAACCAACGGAATCACGGTTCGCGAGTCGCCTCAACTGGAGTTTTGCAACACAATCATAGGGGGAGAGGACACTTCAACTGGCGGCGTATCGGCTCACATTAACAGAAATCCATTCAGCTTGATTTCAATCAATTCCCCGCGAGGGTGAATGTGATTTCTGGCAGCGTGTTCTTTCAGAGAGAATCCGCATGAGCCAGCCCTCCATCCCCAAATCCATGACCATCGGTGAAAGCGGCTTGGCTGTCGTGTTCGCAGTCACCGCTTTCCTTTGCGTGATCGCCTCGGCCAAGGCGCTCGATGCGCCCTTCGCCTTTCACGCCGCGCTCAGCGCGGCGGCGAGCCTGGCTGCGGTGTTCTTCATCGTCAACCGCTACTTCGAACGGCCGGCGGCGTTGCCGCCCCAGGAAATCAACGGCCGCCCGAACTACAACATGGGGCCGATCAAATTCTCGGCCTTCATGGCGATGTTCTGGGGCATTGCCGGATTCCTCGTCGGCCTCATCATCGCCTCGCAGCTGGCCTGGCCCGCACTGAACTTCGATCTGCCCTGGATCAGCTTCGGCCGCCTGCGGCCTCTGCACACCTCCGCCGTGATCTTCGCCTTCGGCGGCAACGTCTTGATCGCGACCTCCTTCTACGTGGTGCAGAAGTCCTGCCGCGCGCGCCTCGCCGGCGACCTCGCGCCGTGGTTCGTCGTGCTGGGCTACAACTTCTTCATTCTGATCGCCGGCACGGGCTATCTGCTCGGCGTCACCCAGTCGAAGGAATATGCCGAGCCGGAATGGTACGCCGACCTGTGGCTGACCATCGTGTGGGTCGTCTATCTGCTGGTCTTCCTTGCCACCATCTTCAAGCGCAAGGAGCCGCACATCTTCGTCGCGAACTGGTTCTATCTCGCCTTCATCGTGACGATCGCGGTCCTGCATCTCGGCAACAATCCGGCGCTCCCCGTCTCGGTGTTCGGCTCGAAGTCCTACGTCGCCTGGGGTGGCATCCAGGACGCCATGTTCCAGTGGTGGTACGGGCACAACGCGGTCGGCTTCTTCCTGACCGCCGGCTTCCTCGCCATCATGTACTACTTCATCCCGAAGCGGGCCGAGCGGCCGATCTATTCCTACCGGCTCTCGATCATCCACTTCTGGGCGCTGATCTTCCTCTACATCTGGGCCGGCCCGCACCATCTGCACTACACGGCGCTGCCGGACTGGACGCAGACGCTGGGCATGACCTTCTCGATCATGCTGTGGATGCCCTCCTGGGGCGGCATGATCAACGGCCTGATGACGCTGTCGGGCGCCTGGGACAAGCTGCGCACCGATCCCGTGCTGCGCATGCTCGTGGTCTCCGTCGCCTTCTACGGCATGTCGACCTTCGAAGGGCCGATGATGTCGATCAAGGTGGTCAACTCGCTCAGCCACTACACCGACTGGACCATCGGTCACGTGCACTCCGGCGCGCTCGGCTGGGTCGGCTTCGTCTCCTTCGGCGCGCTCTACTGCCTGGTGCCGTGGGCCTGGAATCGCAAGGGCCTCTACAGCCTGAAGCTCGTCAACTGGCACTTCTGGATCGCGACCCTCGGCATCGTTCTCTACATCTCGGCGATGTGGGTGTCCGGCATCCTTCAGGGCCTGATGTGGCGCGCCTACACCTCGCTCGGCTTCCTCGAATATTCCTTCATCGAGACCGTCGAGGCGATGCATCCCTTCTACATCATCCGCGCCGCCGGCGGCGGGCTGTTCCTGATCGGCGCGCTGATCATGGCCTACAATCTCTGGATGACGGTTCGCGTCGGCGAGGCGGAAGTCCAGATGCCCGTCGCTCTTCAGCCGGCGGAATGAGGAGCTAAAGAAATGTCGTTCTGGACACGCCACCAAATCTTCGAAAAGAACTCGATCATTCTGGTCGTCGGCATCCTGCTGGTGATCGCGATCGGCGGACTCGTCGAGATCACGCCGCTGTTCTACCTCAAGAGCACGATCGAGAAGGTCGACGGGGTCAGGCCCTACACGCCGCTGGAGCTCGCCGGACGCAACGTCTACGTCCGCGAGGGCTGCTATCTCTGCCATTCGCAGATGGTCCGGCCGCTGCGTGACGAGGTCGAGCGCTACGGTCACTTCTCGCTCGCCGCCGAGAGCATGTTCGACCATCCGTTCCAGTGGGGTTCCAAGCGCACCGGTCCGGACCTCGCCCGCGTCGGCGCCAAATACTCCGACGACTGGCACGTGACCCATCTGACCAACCCGCGCGCGATCGTGCCGCAGTCGGTGATGCCGGGCTATCCGTTCCTCAGCAGGGCGGAGATCGACCCGGATGCGATCGCCGGCGACATGCGCACGCTCAGGACCGTCGGCGTACCCTATAGCGACGAGCAGATTGCCAATGCCGCCGCCGACCTGAGGGCGCAGGCCGATCCGGACAACGCCGGCACCGATGCCTTCGGCAAGCGCTACGCCAAGGCCGTCGTGCGCAATTTCGACGGCAAGACCGGCACGCCGACGGAGATGGACGCGCTGATCGCGTACCTGCAGATGCTCGGCACGCTGGTCGACTTCAAGATCTACAACGAGAAAGCCAATCTTCGCTGAGAAGGCATGAACGATGAAAGCCATCCTGACCGTCCATAATCTTGCGTCCGATCTCGTGACGACGATCTGGACACCGGTGTTCGTCGCGATCTTTCTCGCGATCGTCGCCTACGCTTTTTGGCCCCGTAACAAGGCTGTGTTCGATAAAGCAGCGCACCTGCCGTTGCGGGAGGAGTAGAGAACCATGACCGATCATTCTAGCGACATCGATTCCGTCTCCGGCAAGTCCACGACCGGTCACGAGTGGGACGGCATCAAGGAGCTCAACACGCCGCTGCCGCGCTGGTGGGTGATCACCTTCTATCTCACCATCGTCTGGTCGATCGGCTACTGGATCGTCTATCCGGCCTGGCCGCTGATCTCCAGCAACACCACCGGCGTGTTCGGCTACTCGTCGCGCGCCGACGTCGCGGTCGAGCTCGCCAACCTCGAGAAGATCCGCGGTGACAAGATGGTGGCACTGGGTGCGGCCTCGCTTGCCGACATCGAGAAGGACCCCGCTCTGCTGGCGCTCGCCCGCGCCAAAGGCAAGACCGTGTTCGGCGACAATTGCGCGCCGTGCCACGGCTCCGGCGCCGCCGGCGCCAAGGGCTATCCCAACCTGAACGACGACGACTGGCTGTGGGGCGGCACGCTGGACCAGATCATGCAGACCATCCAGTTCGGCGCGCGGTCCGGTCATGCCAAGACGCATGAGGGCCAGATGCTCGCCTTCGGCAAGGACGGCGTGCTGAAGCCGGACGAGATCGTCACGGTCGCCAATTACGTGCGGTCGCTGTCGGGCCTTTCCACCCGCAACGGCTACGACGCCGCCAAGGGGCAGAAGATCTTTGCGGAGAACTGCGCCGCCTGTCACGGCGATGCCGGCAAGGGCAACCAGGAGCTCGGCGCACCGAACCTGACCGACAAGATTTGGCTCTACGGCTCCGACGAGGCGAGCCTGATCGAGACCATCGGCCAAGGCCGCGCCGGCGTGATGCCGGCCTGGGAAGGCCGGCTCGATCCCGCCACCATCAAGGCGATGGCGGTCTATGTCCACTCGCTCGGCGGCGGCAAATAGCCGATCCGCGACCGACGACTTCCGGCGGGGGCGAAGAAAAGCGCCCCCGTTTGCGTTGGATCAAGGGACTTTCCGGCGTCGGGTCTAGGTTTAATCGCACCTCTTGAAAGATTCAGCGATGAACAAGGCCGTCAATCCGAACGAACTGAAGCCTGCGGACGACAGCGGGCCACTCTATGCGGCCCGCAAGAAGGTCTACCCGCAGAGCGTCTCGGGCACGTTTCGGCGGATCAAATGGACCCTGATGGCGATCTGCCTCGGCGTCTATTATTTCCTGCCGTTCGTACGCTGGAATCGCGGCCTCGGCGCCCCCAGCCAGGCGGTGCTGATCGATCTTCCCAACAGCCGCTTTTATTTCTTCTTCATCGAGCTGTGGCCGCAGGAGGTCTACTACTTCACCGGCCTGTTGATCGTGGCCGCGGTGGCGCTGTTCCTGATGAACTCGGTCGGCGGCCGCATCTGGTGCGGCTATCTCTGTCCGCAGACGGTGTGGACCGACCTATTCTACGCCGTCGAACGTCTGGTCGAGGGGGACCGGCGCGAGCGGATGAAGAAGGACAAATCGTCCGATCCGCTGAAGCTCGAGCGCATCTCCGAGATCGTGCTCAAGCATTCGATCTGGATCATGATCGCCTGGTGGACCGGCGGCGCCTGGGTGCTCTATTTCAGCGACGCGCCGACCCTGGTGAAGGAGCTCGTCACCTTCCAGGCGCCGATGATCGCCTATATCTGGATCGGCATCCTCACCGCGACGACCTACCTCCTCGCCGGCTTCATGCGCGAGCAGGTCTGCACCTATATGTGCCCGTGGCCGCGGATCCAGGCGGCGCTCACGGACGAATGGGCGCTCAACGTCACGTATCGCTACGACCGCGGCGAGAAGCGCACGTCGGTGAAGAAGGCGGCCGAGCTGCGCGCGCTCGGCCAGCAGGTCGGCGATTGCGTCGACTGCTACCAATGTGTCGCGGTCTGCCCGACCGGCATCGACATCCGCAACGGACCACAGCTCGAATGCATCCAGTGCGGGCTCTGCATCGACGCCTGCGACAACGTGATGGCGAAGATCGGCCGGCCGAAGCGCCTGATCGGCTACGACAACGACATCAACATCCACCGCCGCCAGGAAGGCAAGGCGCCGGTCTACCGCATCGTCCGCGCCCGCACCGTCGTCTACAGCGCGATCATCGCGGCGGTCGGCGGCATCATGATCTACACGCTCGCGACCCGCAGCCTGCTCGACGTCAACGTGCTGCACGACCGCAATCCGGTCGCGGTCAAGCTCAGCGACGGCTCGATCCGCAACGCCTACACGGTGCGGCTGCTGAACAAGAGCGGCTATGACCGCGTCATCGCGATCGACGCTGACGGGCCGGTCAATTCGACCATTCACGTCGTCGGCGTCGATTCGGTGACCCCGGATCGGCCGATGATCGTGATCCCGCGCGACTCGACGAGCGAGCTCCGCCTGCTCGTCACCGCGCCGGCCGACAACAACCCGGAGAAGTCGATTCCGGTCCGCTTCCACGTCACGGACATCGGACTCGGCGTCGTCGCGTCCGCCACCGACAATTTCGTCGCGCCTTAGGGATCAGGAGACTGCCATGGCTTCCAAGCCTCTGACCGGAACCAAGGTCTTGCTGATGCTGGTCGCTTTCTTCGGCGTCGTGATCGGAGTCAACGGGACCATGATGAAGCTCGCGATCGCGACGCTGCCCGGCACCGACGTCGACAGCCCCTACGCCGCGGGCCTCGTCTATGACCGCGAGATCTCGGCGGCGCAGGACCAGGCCGCGCGCAAATGGAAGGTCAACGCCCATATCGAGCGCCGCAGCGACGGCGGCGCCTCGGTCCAGGTCGAGGCCCGCGATGCCGGCGGCCAGCCGATCTCCGGGCTCAAGTTCGGCGGCCGGCTGGAGCGGCCGACCGACAAGCGTGCCGATCTCGCCGTCGAGCTCACCGAATCCGGCATCGGTCTTTATCGCGGCAGCGCCGCGTCCGTCGCGGCGGGCCAATGGGACCTGGTGATCGAGGGCGAGGCGCGGGGAACACGCGTGTTCCTGTCGCGCAACCGCGTGATCCTGAACTGAAGGACTTCGTCATGCACGTCACGCGGGATTTCTCGCATTTCGTCCGAAGCGCGGGCGAGGGCATCCAGCACATCGATCTCGCGGTCGAAGGCGTTCACTGCGCCGGGTGCATGGCCAAGATCGAACGCGGCCTGTCCGCCATCCCCGACGTCACGCTGGCACGCGTGAACCTCACCGACCGCCGCGTCGCGCTGGAATGGAAGGCGGGCACGCTCGATCCCGGCCGTTTCATCGATCGCCTCGAGGAGCTCGGCTACAAGGCCTATCCGTTCGAGACCGAAAGCGCGGAGGAGGCCGAGGTCGCCGAATCGCGCTTCCTGCTGCGGTGCCTCGGCGTCGCGGCATTCGCCACCATGAACGTGATGATGCTGTCGATCCCGGTGTGGTCGGGCAACGTCTCGGACATGCTGCCCGAGCAGCGCGACTTCTTCCACTGGCTCTCGGCGCTGATCGCGCTGCCGGCGGCGGCCTATGCCGGCCAGCCGTTCTTCCGCTCCGCCTGGCGCGCGCTGTCCGCCAAGACCACCAACATGGACGTGCCGATTTCCATCGGCGTGATCCTGGCGCTCGGCATGTCCGTGGTCGAGACCATCAATCACGCCGAGCACGCCTATTTCGACGCCGCGATCATGCTGCTGACCTTCCTGCTGGTCGGCCGCTTCCTCGACCAGAACATGCGGCGGCGGACCCGCGCGGTCGCCGGCAATCTCGCGGCGCTGAAAGCGGAGACGGCTGCGAAGTTCGTGGGTCCCGGCGAAATCTCGCAAGTGCCGGTGGCAGCCATCCACCCCGGCGACATCGTGCTGCTGCGGCCCGGTGAGCGCTGCGCGGTCGACGGCACCGTGATCGAGGGGCGTTCCGAGATCGACCAGAGCCTGATCACCGGCGAGACGCTCTATGTCACGGCGGAGCAGGGCACGCCGGTCTATGCGGGATCGATGAACATCTCGGGCACGCTGCGGGTGCGGGTCTCGGCGGCCTCGGAGGCGACGCTGCTCGCCGAGATCACGCGGCTGTTGGACAATGCGCTGCAGGCGCGCTCGCGCTACATGCGGCTCGCCGACCGCGCCTCGCGGCTGTACGCGCCGGTGGTGCATGCGACCGCGCTTCTGACCATCCTCGGCTGGGTCATCGCCGGCGCGAGCTGGCATGACGCGATCGTCACCGGCGTTGCCGTCCTCATCATTACCTGCCCCTGTGCGCTGGGCCTTGCCATTCCGACCGTGCAGACGATCGCCTCCGGCGCGATGTTCAAGTCCGGGGTGCTGCTGAATTCCGGCGACGCGATCGAGCGGCTGGCAGAAGCCGACCATGTCATCTTCGACAAGACTGGCACGCTGACGCTGCCCGATCTCGAAGTGATGAATGCGGCCGACATCCCCGCCGACATCTTCGAGCTCGCCGGCCGGCTCGCGCTGTCGAGCCATCATCCGGTCGCCGCCGCCGTCGCTCAGGCTGCCGATGCGAAGTCTCCGATCGTCGGCGCGGTCGAGGAACCCGGGCAGGGCGTCCGCGCGACCGTGGACGGCGTCGAGCTTCGCCTCGGCCGTCCGTCCTACTGCGGTGCCGAGGCGCTGGTCGGCGGCGCCACGCTCGATCCCGAAGCCTCCGTCGTCGCCTTCAGCAAGGGCAGCGACAAATTCGTCCTCTCGGTTCGCCAGGGCCTGCGCCCGGATGCGCAGGCCGTGATCGCGGCCCTGAAAGCGCGCAACATCGGCATCGAGATCCTGTCCGGCGACCGCGAGCCGGCGGTGAAGGCGGCGGCGCATGCGCTCGCCATTCCCGAGTGGCGCGCCGGCGTCACGCCGGCCGACAAGATCGCGCGGATCGAGGAGCTGAAGCAGCGCGGCGCCAAGGTGCTGATGGTCGGCGACGGCATGAACGATGCGCCGTCATTGGCGGCCGCCCATGTGTCGATGTCGCCGATCTCGGCCGCGCATCTCAGCCAGGCCACCGCCGATCTCGTCTTCCTCGGCCGGCCGCTCGCCCCCGTGGTCGCCGCGATCGATGCTTCGCGCAAGGCGTTGCACCTGATGCGGCAGAACCTCTGGCTTGCGATCGGCTATAATGTGCTTGCCGTTCCGGTCGCGATCAGCGGTGTCGTGACGCCCCTGATCGCGGCAGCGGCCATGAGCGGATCCTCGATCCTGGTCATGCTGAATTCGCTGCGTGCCCGCAGCGCCTCGCGGGAGATCGTGTGATGGAGATCCTCGTCATCCTGGTGCCGCTGGCTTTGATGCTCGGAGGTGCCGGTCTCGTCGCTTTCCTCTGGTCGCTCAGGAGTGGCCAGTACGACGATCTCGACGGTGCCGCGTGGCGCGCCATCGCCGACGACGAGCCGCCGCAGGAGGCCCCGGTCAAACGCTAGGGTTTCAGGGCGAAGCTCGACAAGGCCGCCAGCGCGAGCGCCACGCCCACACCGGCGACGCAGGCCTGCCAGCCGAGAGCATCGAACAGTGGGCCGAGCACGGCCGTGCCGACGAGCCCGCCGCAGAAATAACACGCAAGGTAGGTCCCGCTGGCGATGCCGCGGTTGTCGGTTGCGGCCTGTCCGACGAAGCCCGTCGCGGCGGCCTGCGCGAAGAATGTGCCGGCGCCGACCAGAACCATGCCGGCGAGCACCGCGCCCAGATGCGGCGCCAGCATCAAGGGCAGGCCCAGCCCGGCGACAGCGAGCGCGCTCCAGATCGTGGGCCGCGTTCCCAGCCGCCCGACCGCCTTGCCGGCCAGCAGCGTCGTGACGACGGACGGCAGGAAAAACCAAATAGACGAGGCCCAGATCCATCATGCCGAGCGACAGCGGCGGCCGGACCAGAACGAAATTGACGAAGGTGAAGGTGCCGATGAACGCGAACAGGATGCAGAAGCCGATGCCGAAAGCGGCGCGCAGCCGCCGATCGCGCCAATGTGCGATGGTGGCGGAGAAGGGCGAAGCCGCCGGCATCATCGCATGCATCGGCCGCACGCGCTGGATGGTGAAATAGACCAGCAACGCGCCGGCAAGATTGAGCCCCGCGAAGAAATAGAAGTTCCAGGCAAGGCCAAGGCCATCGGCAACCGCCGCCGAGACCACCCGGCCGACGAGATTGCTGGCGACATTGCCCGTGATGTAGGCGGCAAACGCGCTGCCGGCATCCGTGGCGCTGCATTGCTCGCCGAGATGGGCGAGGGTGAGTGCGAAAGCGGACGCCATGCACAGGCCCTGCGCGACCCGCAAGGCGGTGAAGACGACAAGATCGGACGCGGACGCCAGCAGGCTGGTGGGAATCGCAAGAAGCGTCAGGCTGAGCAGGATGCCGGTCCGCCGGTCGATATGCGGGCTGAAGAAGCCGACGACGAGACCGGCGACCGCCATGCCGAAGGTGCTGGCATTGACGGCAAAGCCCATCGCTGCAGGGGTGACGCCGTAGTGCCGCGTCAACGAGGGCAGGATCGCCTGCGTCGCGAAGAGATCGACGACGGTCAGGAAGGCGGTGAGGCCGATCACGAGCGAGCGACGCGCGAGACCGGGGGAATGCGCTCCGGTCGTCATCGCGTCCTGTTTGATGGGAGCGGAAAGATCGGTCATTGAGATGGCTTCTCCTCCAACGATAGTGGTCATTCCGGGCTGGTGCGGACGGGACGCGCACAGCGCGGGCCGGAGCACCAGACCCGGAATCTCGAGGTTCCGGGTTCGCTCCGCGCCCCGGAACGACGGCACACTCGGTGCTCGTCACATGTGATGGTCGTTGGGATCCTTGCGGACGTCGCCGACGTAGAGAATGACGGTGTCCTTGCCGAGATTTTTCCACCAATGCGAGGTGCCGTAGACTTCGGGGCGGATGTCGCCGGCCTTGTGCACGATCGGATCGACGCAGTTGGAGGCGTATTCGACGATCTCGCCCTGCTGCACGAAGATCAGGGCGGGGCGGTCGTCATGGCTGTGCCAGGGCACGATGCCGCCGGGCGCGATGGTCAGCTTGCGGAAGCGCAGCTCGCGGCCCTCGATATGCGCCGGCTGCTTGCCGAGATCGATCGCCCCGAGCGTGACGTCGGTAACGCCGACGGCTTTGTGGTCGACCATCTGCTGCGCGTTCGGCTTGATCTTGCCGGCCGGGCATTCGCCGGCGAATGCCGGCTGCGCCGAGAGGATCAGCGCGCCGACGATTGCAAGGCCTGGCCAGGTCAGGCGCGACAGAGCGTGGCTCGTGAACATGGGGAGGTCTCCTGTGTTGGCCGCAACCTCGCTGGTCGCCGGCTGCGGCAGGAGTTTCTTCGAGCCACGGCTCGTCCTGAAATGCCCTTTCGCTCTCGGTGCAATAGCCCGGCGCTATGCCGATAGGCGGCGGCTATCGAACTGATTGTGGATCGGCATTTCCGCTTGCGCAGCTTCCGCTGTTCGATGGCAAAGCGCCCGATTGGCGGGCGTTCACGTCAATCCGGAGGAGCAATCCCATGACAAGACTGTCCAAGACCCTGATCGCCACCGCCGCGTTTGCGGTCATCGCCACATCGGCCCTCTCGGAGGCTGCCTGGGATTTCAAGGCCGGCATGGCCTATGTCTATGGCGGGCCCGGCAAGATGTCGGCGATGGCGATGGCGCCGGCCGAGAAGAACCACGAGGCCATGATGAAGCACGCGAAGAAGGTCCCCGAAAACACGGTCTTCTTCATGGACAACGGCACGCTGTACTCTGCCTCGGGGCGGCTCGATCCCACCGGCAACTTCTACGTGAACTGAACCGATCCCGGCATCGCGGCCGCCCCTTGCGGGCGGCCGAACCGGGAAACTAGTATTCGCCCCAGGAATGCCGGAGCAGAAAGATGACGTCTCTGTCGCCAGCCGACGCCGAACAGCTCAGGCTCGCCTTCCAGCGCTGCCGCGACATGGACGGCACGCTGAATGAGCAGCTCCGCGCCTATGCCGATGCCAGCCGCAAGGTCTTCCCGGCCTATGGCGAGGCGGTCGATCGCCTGGTGGCGCGATTGGACGGAAACGGCGGCGGCGCGACGGCGCCGCGCCCGGGCGATGCAATGCCGCCGTTCATGCTGCCCGACGAGGGCGGGCGTCTCGTCGCGCTGCCCGCGCTGCTGGCGCGCGGTCCGCTCGCCGTGATGTTCTTCCGCGGCCATTGGTGTCCCTATTGCCGGCTCAATGTCCGCGCCGTAGTCCAGGCGCTGGACCGCATCAAGGCGATGGGGGCACAGGTCGTGGCGATCATGCCGGAGACGCAGGAATATACCGGGCAGCTCAAGGCCGAATCCGGCGCGCCGTTTCCGATCCTGACCGATCTCGACAACGGCTACGCGCTGTCACTCAATCTCGCGATCTGGCTCGGCACCGAGGTTCAGCAACTGTTGTCCTATCAGGACATGGCGAAATTCCACGGCAATGACGGCTGGATGCTGCCGATCCCGGCCGTGTTCGTCGTCGGCCGCGACGGCATCGTGAAAGCCCGCTTCGTCGATCCAGATTTCCGCAAGCGCATGGAGATCGACGATCTGATCGAAGCGCTGGAGAGCGCGAGCCGGGAGCGCTGAGGCGCGCACTTTCTTCCTTCTCGCCTACGAGAGGAAAAGGGAAAGCAGCGTCCGCGCTACCCCGCGATCTCCCGCCAATCGGCGCCGCGCAGCATGCGCATCACGGCATTGCCTACGGCCGTGCGTTGCCGGCCCGCGACCCCATAAAGGTTGACGGTACGGCGGGCGTCCAGCCCTGCGACCGCGGCGCGCGTCAGCCGCTCAGGCACGGGCGAGGTGTGCGGCACCATGGCGACGCCCATGTCGGCCTCGACCAGCTCAATCAGATCGCGCTCGTTCGAGACCTCATGGCCATGCTCGATGTCGATGCCGTGTTCGCGCAGGCTCGCGGAAATGCTGCGCGCGTGCTCGCAGAAGGTGCGGCTCAGCAGCTGCTCGGATCGCAAATCGTCCAGATCGATGCTGGCGCGGCCGGCCAGCCGGTGTCCGTCGCCGACCACGAGCTCGAAATTCTCGGTGAACAGCGGCCATACGTCGAGCCGGTCCCAGGCCTCGTCGATTTCCGCGGCGATGCCGAGCTCAGCTTCGCCCTTCTTCAGGAAATCGCCGACCTCCCGGTTCGAGCCGCGCAGGAAGCGGAATTCGAGCCGGTTGAACTGCCGCTTGATCTCGTTGAGATGCGGAATGAGCAAGGCGAGGTCGATCGAATGCGTCAGCGCAATGCGGAGCGCACCGATCTCGCCGCTTTTGAACGAGGAGGCCAGCGAACGTGCGCCGGCGGCGGCGTCATAGCACTGCTTCAGAAGCGGATGCATGCGTTGACCGAGCTCGGTCAATTGCGCCGCCGGCCGTTCGCGGCGGAACAGGTCGCCGCCGAGCTCGGCCTCGAGCTGCTTGATCGCGCGCGTCAGCGACGGCTGCGTGACGTTGCACTCCTCGGCCGCGCGCGTGAAATTCAAGAGCTGCGCCACCGCGAGGAAATAGCGGACCTGGTGCATTTCCATGGATCGGCTCCCAGCAGGATCAGCTTCAAATCTAGCCGATCGGGGCGGGAAATGACATGCTCGGCGCGATAGCGCGGACGTATGGACTCGGAAGCCAACCGGCATTCCAAAAGGCCCCGGGATCTTTTAAGATCGCGCGTAACAACACCGCCGCGTCCGACGAAATTCGACCGGTGCAGGCTCACCAGGAGCGTAGCATGAACGGCATCAAGGGCACAGGTGCGGACATCCCAGGTCAGGTCGTGCTGGTGCTCCAGGGCGGCGGCGCGCTCGGCTCGTACCAGGCGGGCGTCTACCAGGCGCTGCACGAGGCCGGCATAGAGCCGGACTGGGTGATCGGCACCTCGATCGGCGCCATCAATGCGAGCCTGATCGCGGGCAACGCGCCGGCGCAACGGCTCGCGCGCTTGAGGGAGTTCTGGAAGCGGATGGAGCAGCAGCCGGTCTGGGACTGGCGTGCCGGATTTCCCGGCTTCAACGAAAAGCTGGCCTATTGGTCGACCGTCACCCACGGCATTCCAGGCTTCTTCCGCCCCAATCCGCTGGCGCATGCCGGAGATTCCTATCCACTGGGTGCCGATCACGCGAGCTATTATTCGACCGCTCCGCTGGAGCAGACGCTGAGCGAGCTCGTCGATTTCGACCTGGCCAATCGCTGCGCGCCGCGCCTGACGGTCGGTGCGGCTCATGTCGGCACCAGCGAGATGCGCTATTTCGACAGCCGCGACGGCGAGCTGACGGTGAAGCATGTGATGGCTTCGGGCGCGCTGCCGCCAGCTTTCCCGGCCGTGCGCATCGACGGTGAGCTCTATTGGGACGGCGGCATCCTGTCGAACACGCCGACGGAAGCGGTGTTCGACGACAATCCCCGCAGGGATTCGCTGATCTTCTCCGTGCATCTGTGGAATCCCGTCGGGCCCGAGCCGACCACGATGGCGGAGGTGCTGAACCGGCACAAGGACGTGCAATATTCCAGCCGCATCGCGAGCCAGATCGTGCGACAGCAGCAGGCCCATCGCCTGCGCCACGTGATCAACCAGCTTGCGGCGCGGCTGCCCGAGAACGAGCGCAACGACCCCGCCGTGCGCGAGCTGACGAGCTACGGCTGTCCGACCCGCATGCATGTGGTGCGGCTGCTGGCGCCGCAGCTCGAGCGCGAGACCCATACCAAGGACATCGATTTCAGTCCGTCCGGGATCACGCGGCGGTGGCATGCTGGCTATGCTCATACGAAGGCGGTGCTGGCGCGCAAGCCCTGGATCGGCGAATTCGATCCGCTCGCCGGCGTGGTGCTGCACGAGCATATGGACGAGATGCCGATGGCGGCGGAGTAGGGGCGGCGTCCCTCTTCATCGAATTGCCACAGGCCTTGCGGATCGTCGGTGTTGGCCCGCAGTCGAAAGTTCTCGCAATTGGTTTCCGGGAAAGATCTGGAACTGTCCCTCGAACAGGTCCGCGCTCACGCCGCGGGCCCGGTTGCGGGCGTGTTCGGCCCGAACTCCGTCACCTGGCGGATCGACCGTGAGGCCGTGATCTTCCTCGGCGCCGGCCGCGCGTTGTTGCTGCAGCTCGCCCATCCCTGGGTCGCAGCCGCCATCGCCGAGCATTCCAACACCTTTGCCGATCCGATCGGCCGCTTCCATCGCACCTTCGACATCGTCTTCGCCATGGTGTTCGGCTCGCTCGACCGGGCGCTGTTGGCGTCGCGGCAGCTGCACCGGCGTCATGGCATGATCGTCGGCGAGATGCCCGAGACCGTCGGCCCGTTCGCGGCAGGCTCGCGCTACTGCGCCAATGACGTTCCGTCGCTGCGCTGGGTCCACGCCACGCTGGTCGAGACCGCGTTGATGGCGCATGACCTCGTTCTGGCACCGCTCTCGGCGGAAGAGCGCGAGCGCTACTGGGCCGAGAGCCGGATGTTCGGTGCCCTGTTCGGCCTGACGGGGAATGAACTGCCCGCGGACTGGGCCGGCTTCGCCGACTACACCGCGGCGATGGCGCAGTCGGACACGCTGACCGTCAGCACGGCGGCACGCGAGATCGCCACGCAGATCTTTACGGGCGCGCGTCCGTGGTTGCGGCCACCGCCATGGTATCGCGCGCTCACGGCGAGGATGCTGCCCGAGCGCTTGCGCGCCGGCTTTGGTTTCGAGCTTGACGAGCGGGAGATCCGATCCGCCGACAATGCCCTGCGATGGATCAGGCGCGTCTATCCGAAATTGCCTGACAGGCTGCGCTATGTCGGCCCCTACCAGGAGGCGCAGGCGCGGCTGCGGGGCGAGACGCAGCCCGACTGGATGACCCGCTGTCTCAATCGCGCCTGGATCGGACGGCCGCAGATGGACGTACGCGGGAAGTAGGGTCTTGGAAGTCGGTTATCCGTGCAGTTCACGGCCCGCCGTCATTCCTCGGTCATTCCGGGGCGCGCGGAGCGCGAGCCCGGAATCCATTTCTCAGAGCATTCCGGCCGCACGATGGATTCCGGGCTCGCGCCAGGCGGCGCGCCCCGGAATGACAGCGGCGCCTCACACCGACGCCAGCTTCCGGTACAGTGCGCTGTAGCTGCCGGCCGAGATGCTCCAGGAGAACGATCGTCCCATGGCGCTGCGGCGCATGGTATCGAGCTGGTCCTGCGCCATGAAGGCCGAGAAGGCCCGGCGGACGCCGCCGAGGAAAGATTCGCGCGAGGGCCTCGAGAACAGGAATCCGGTCTCGCCGTCGGTGATGGTCTCGGCGAGGCCGCCGGTCTGGTGCCCGATCGGCAGCGAGCCGAAACGCTGGGCATACATCTGGCTGAGGCCGCACGGCTCGAAGCGCGACGGCATCAGCGTGAAGTCGCTGCCGGCGAAGATGCGGCGAGCTTGGGCGTCGTTGAAGCCGATCGCGACGCCGATGGCGTCGGGGCGGCGGCGATGCGCGTCGATCAGGGCCTGCTCGAGCGCCGGCTCGCCGGAGCCGGTGACCACGATCTGTCCGCCGGCGTCGACGATCTCGTCCGCCGCCGACAGCACGAGGTCGATGCCCTTCTGGTGCACGAGCCGCGCGACGATGCCGAACATCGGGCCGCGCGAGACCGCAAGCCCGAACTGCTTGCGCACGTAATCCGCGTTGGCCTTCTTGCCGGCCCAGTCGCCGGCGCCGAACTGCTGGGCGAGCTGGGCGCAGGAGCGCGGATCCCAGCTCTCGTCGATGCCGTTGAGAATGCCGGTGAGCTCGGCCGCATCGGAGCGGATGCGAAGCAGGCCTTCCAGGCCGCAGCCGAATTCGGCCGTGGTGATTTCCCGCGCATAGGTGCCGCTGACGGTGGTGAGGTGCGAGGCGTAGACCAGCCCGGCCTTGAGGAAGGAGACCTGATCGTAGAACTCGACGCCGTCGATGTGGAAGGAGCTCTCCGGTGCGCCGATCCGCCGCAGCGAGTCCTTCGGGAAGAGGCCCTGATAAGCGAGGTTATGAATGGTCAGGATCGACGGCAGCTTGGCGCCGCGCCAGGCAAGGTACGCCGGTACGAGCGAGGCCTGCCAGTCATTGGCATGGATCAGATCTGCTGCCCAATTCTTGTCCAGCTTGCCCATGGCGAGCTCAGCCGCCGCCGAGGCAAAGCGCGCGAAGCGGATGTCGTTGTCGGGCCAGTCGCGTCCGGACTCGTCGCCGTAGGGATTGCCGGGCCGGTCGTAGAGCTGTGAGCACAACAGCACATAGACCGGCAGGCCGTCCTTGGTCGCGGCCCGGCCGAGCGAGCAGGCCGGCATCTCCGCGAATGCAGGGCAGCGGCCAACGATCTGAATATGCGTGAGTTGCTCGATGATGTCGCGATAGCCGGGCAGCATGATCCGGATATCGGCGAAGGAGCGAAGCGCACGGGGAAGGGCGGCGGAAACGGCGCCCAGTCCGCCAACGCGGACGAAGTCGTCCAACTCTGTGGTGACGAACAAGACCCTCAAGAACAGCTGCCCTCTTCCGATCCCGCTTGCTGCTATGCAAGAACGGGTCCAGTTGTCCTGGAATTCCCAAGCCCGCCCACGCGACGCGTCCGTCCGGTAAACACTTTCCTACTCGGCCGCCGCCCTCTAGGGTCGCCGCATCAACAACAAAGCACTTCGTTGGTTCCTACGAGACCCAAGGCGTGAGCAGACATGCAGCTATCAGATAAGCATGAGGGGACGTTGACAAAAGTCATGGCGGGCTTGCGGGTCCTGGACTTCTCGACCACCATCGCCGGCCCCCATTGCACGCGGATGCTCGCCGACATGGGCGCCGAGGTCATCAAGATCGAGACCGACGGCGGAGAGACGATGCGGACTCGGCCGCCGCTGCGCAAGGGGTGCAGCACCGTGTTCGGCCAGCTCAATGTCGGCAAGAAGAGCGTGGTCCTCGACCTCAAGTCCGAGGACGGCAGGGAGGCGGTGAGCCGGCTGGCCGCGACGGCCGACATTCTGGTGGAGAATTTCCGCCCTGGCGTGATGCACCGGCTGCGGCTCGACTACGACAGGCTGTATCAGGTCAACCCGAGGCTGATCTACTGCTCGATCTCCGGCTACGGCCAGACCGGCCCCTCGGCCGAACTGCCGGCCTACGCTCCCGTGATCCATGCGGCTTCCGGTTACGACATGGCGCATCTGGCCTACCAGCCAGGCCGCAGCCGTCCCGATTATTGCGGCATCTACCATGCCGACGTCGTCACCGGCATCTACGGCTTCGGCGCGATTGCCTCGGCGCTCTATCAGCGCACGGTCACCGGGCTTGGCCAGCACATCGACGTCTCCATGCTGGAATCGATGCTGACCTTGACCGTGATCGAACTGCAGAGCGCGCAATTCGCGGTGAAGCCGCCGCCGCGCCCGATGTTCGGCCCGACCGAAACGGGCAATGGCTATGTCATGATCACGGTCGCCAGCGAGAAGACGTTTCAGGGATTGATGGGCGTGATCGGACGCCCCGAATGGATCTCCGATCCACGATTCGCCACCTACGCCGCGCGCCGCGAGAACTGGGCGGATTTGATGGATGGCGTCGAAGTCTGGTCGCGTCAGCTCACGACCGATGCATGCCTCCTCGCGCTTGGTGCTGCCGGCGTGCCGGCCTCGGCCTATCGCACCGTGTCCGAGGCGCTGGCCGATCCGCAGCTCGCGCATCGGCAGGCGCTCTCCGAGGTGCGGGACGAGGGTGGCTCGTTCCGGGTGCTCAATCTCCCGTTCCGGATGTCCGGCGCCGATACCACACCGGGCAAGACGATGGCTGCGCTTGGCGAGCACACGGATGCGCTGCGCGACGAGATCGGCCTCGCAGGCGATGCGCCAATTCCGCCAGGCAAAACAGCCAAGACATATTGAGCAACATCGCCGCCGCATGCGGCGTTTGAACTCCTGTGTGTTCCTCTTGCCGTGGCGAGCATTTGTCGCCAATCTCGCCCTCAAGTCGTTCAGCGATCCGAAACATCGGACGAGGGATCCCGGGAGGAACCATGACGAACATTGCTGCCGCAGTGCGCAAGCACGTGCCGATTTTCCTCGTTGCGGCGTTTGCACTGGCCGGGCCCGCCCAGGCGCAGAAGCCGGGCGGCAGCATCACGGTCGGCCAGGAGCTGGATATCCCGGGCTTCGATCCCCTCAAGGTCGGTGTCTACGACACCTCGACCTTCACCGCGGCGGCCGCGATCTTCGACACGCTGACCACGCTCGACGACAAGGGCGAGGCCGCACCAAAACTGGCGGTGTCATGGACCCATTCCGACGACTACAAGAGCTGGACCTTCAAGCTGCGCCAGGGCGTGAAATTCCACGACGGCACGCCGTTCAATGCGCAAGCCTTCAAGGAGAACTTCGACCGGCAGAAGGACCCCGCCAACAAGTGCCGCTGCGCCTTCTACATCACCAACGTCAAGGAGGTGCTGGCGCCGGACGAGTATACCGTCGTCTACAAACTCACCGACCCCTCCGTGAACCTGCCGGCGGTGATCACCATCCAGAGCCAGAACAATGCGGTGCATTCTCCGACCGCCTGGAAGACCAAGGGTGACGACTACAATCGCAATCCCGTCGGCACCGGTCCCTACATCCTGAAATCATGGACTGCCGGCGACCGCATGGTGCTGGAGAAGAATCCCAACTACTGGGACAAGAGCCGTCCCTATCTCGACCGCATCATCCTGAAGCCGCTGCCTGACGCGCAATCGCGCTTCGCCTCGCTGCAATCGGGCGAGGCCGACATCATCTGGGACGACGAGAACGATGCCGACAACATCATGAAGGCGCAGAAGGACCCCAAGCTCACCGTGCACACCTACAAGGGCTCGGGCGCGCAGGTCTACGCCTTCAACACCAAGGTTGCGCCGTTCGACGATGTCCGCGTGCGCCAGGCGCTGGTGATGGCGATCGATCGTCCCAAGATGTCGCAGGCGATCAGCAACGGCCTCAGCCGGCCCGCGAGCAATCCTTACGGCGACGGCTCCTGGGTCAAGTGCAAGGACGACGGCGCGCTGCCGTTCGACGTCGAGAAGGCCAAGGCGCTGATCAAGGATTATGGCAAGCCGGTCGAGTTCAAGATGCTGGTGACTGCGACGCCCCGCGGCCGCATGGTCGGCCAGGTGCTCCAGCAATTCTGGAAGCGCGTCGGCGCCAACATGGAGATCGAGCAGGTGGACCAGGCCACCATTCCGTCACGCGCCTTCACGCGGCAGTTCCAGCTGACGCCGTGGCGCATCGTCGATCTCGCCGATCCCGATCCGCAGATGTACGCGAACTTCCGCAGCGGCAGCCCGCTGGCACTCTCCGGCTTCTCGAATCCCGAGCTCGACAAGCTTCTGGACCACGCACGCGTCACTGCCGACCTCGGCCAGCGTACCGAGGATTACTGCGCCATCAGCCGCCTGATCAACAAGGAGGCGATCTGGTTCTGGACCTTCCAGAACACCTATTACGCGCTGTCGAGCGCCAAGCTGAAGGGCTTTCCGAAAATCTACAACGGTGTGATCGACGTCTCGAACACCTGGCTGGAATGACCACGCGATGCTGAACTTCGTCGCGCGGCGGCTCCTTGCCATCCTGCCGGTTCTGCTAGCCGTCTCGCTGCTCACCTTCCTGATCGCCTCGCTGCTGCCGGGCGATCTCGCCTTCGTCATCCTCGGCGACCAGGCGACGCCGGAGAATGTCGCGGCGCTGCGGCGTGACATGGGGCTGGATCAGCCGCTGTGGTGGCGTTACCTGAGCTGGCTCGGCCACGTGTTGCAGGGCGATCTCGGACGTTCGTTCCGCACCGGGCAGACGGTGTTGCAGGCAGTCGCCGAGCGCATCCCGGTCTCGCTTCAACTGATGCTGATGGCCGAATTCATCGGGCTCCTGATCGGCGTTCCCGTTGCGATCGCCTGCGCCGCGCGCGCCGGCGGCCCCTTCGACCGCTTCATGACCGGAAGCGCCTTCGCCATGCTGTCGATGCCTTCTTTTCTCACCGCGATCCTGCTGATCTATCTGTTCGCGGTCGAGCTGCACTGGCTGCCGGCGACCGGCTATGTGCCGTTCACCGAGGAGCCGCTTGCGAACTTGCGCTTCTTCGTGCTGCCGGCCCTGACACTCGCGCTCGCGGAATGGCCGGGCATCATGCGGGTGCTGCGCTCCGACATGATCGCGACCTTGCAGGAGGATTATATCGCGCTCGCGAAAGCAAAGGGCCTCAAGCCATCCCGCATCCTGTTCGTGCATGCGCTCAAGCCTTCGTCGCTGACCCTGGTGACGGTGACAGGCATCAATATCGGCCGCCTGCTCGGCGGCACGCTGATCGTGGAATCGATCTTCGCGCTGCCCGGCATCGGCCGGCTGCTGGTCGGCGCGATCTACACCCGCGACCTCGTCATCCTCCAGGGCGTGGTGCTGCTGGTCGCCTGCGGCTTCGTCATCGTCAATTTCATCGTCGACATGCTCTACGCCGTGCTCGACCCGAGGATCCGCCATGGCCACGCTTGAGCTGTCAATTCAGGACGAGGCAGCGTCCGCGCCCGTTCGCGGCAGGCGCAAGCTCGGCTTCCTGTTCTGGCTCGCGAGCGGCTGGGTCGCGATCATTCTTGCGCTCGCAATCCTCGCGCCGGTGCTGCCGCTGCAGAACCCGACCGACATGGACATGCTGGAGCGCCGCGCCGCGTTCTCTGGGGAGCACTGGCTCGGCACCGACGGGCTCGGCCGCGACGAGCTCGCCCGCCTGATCTTTGGTGCGCGGGTGTCGCTAACGGTGGGGCTGATTGCGCCGATGATCGGCCTCATTGTCGGTGGTGCGCTCGGGCTGCTGGCCGGCTATTTCCGCGGCAGGTTCGAGACGCTGGTGGTCGGCAGCATGGACGTGCTGCTCGCCTTTCCGCCGCTGATCTTCGCGCTCGCCGTGACGGCCTATCTCGGCCAGTCCATTCCCAATCTCACCTTGATCCTTGGCGTGCTCGGCATTCCCGCCTTCATGCGGGTGGCGCGCGCGGCGACGCTGACCCTGGCGCGGCGCGAGTTCGTGATCGCCGCCGAAGCGCTCGGCGCCAGCCACGCGCGCATCCTGCTCCGCGAGCTGCTGCCGAACGTGATCCTGCCGCTGCTCGCCTTCTTCCTGCTCGGCGTCGCCGTCACCATCGTGGTCGAGGGCGCGCTGTCCTTCCTCGGTCTCGGCGTGCCGCCGCCGATGGCGAGCTGGGGCAGCATGATCGGGGAGGGCCGCGAGAGTCTCGACATCGCGCCGCGGCTCGCCTTCCTGCCGGCCGCGGCCCTGTTTGTGACCGTGCTGGCGTTCAACCTCGTCGGCGATACCTTGCGGGCACTGACCGATCCGCGTCAGGGGGCGCTGTGAACGCGCCGCTGCTGACGATCGAGGACGTCGCGGTCGAGCTGCCGACCCCGCGCGGCAATTTGCGCGCGGTGGATCATGTCGATCTGTCGCTGGAGGCCGGCCGCACGCTCGGAATCGTCGGCGAGTCCGGCTGCGGCAAGACCATGCTGTCGCGCGCGGTGCTTCAGCTGCTGCCGAAGAAGGCGAAGCTGACGGGGCGCGTGATGTTCGATGGTCAGGACCTGGTGCGGCTCGCGCCTGAAAGACTGCGTCGCCTGCGCGGGCGCGATCTCGCGGTCGTCTTCCAGGACCCAATGACCTCGCTCAATCCGGTGCTGACCATCGGCACGCAGTTGATGGAGACGATCCAGGAGCATCTCGAGCTGGATGCGCCGGCGGCGCGCAAGCGCAGCATCGAGCTGCTCGCGGCCGTCGGCATTCCCGCGCCGGAGCAGCGGCTTGCGCAATATCCGCACCAATGTTCCGGCGGCATGCGCCAGCGCATCGCCATCGCGATCGCATTGTCCTGCGAGCCGAAGCTGCTGATCGCGGACGAGCCCACCACCGCGCTCGACGTCACCATCCAGGCGCAGATTCTCGATCTGCTGGCGCGCGAGCAGCGCCGCCGGCACATGGCCATGATCATCATCACCCACGATCTCGGTGTCGTAGCCGGCCGTGCCGACGAGGTCGCCGTGATGTATGCGGGCCGGGTGGTGGAGCGTGCGCCGACACAGGCCTTGTTCAAGCGCATGCACATGCCC
The DNA here is from genome assembly GCF_041262065.1 of Bradyrhizobium sp. USDA 327. NCBI lineage: Bacteria > Pseudomonadati > Pseudomonadota > Alphaproteobacteria > Hyphomicrobiales > Nitrobacteraceae > Bradyrhizobium > Bradyrhizobium sp. USDA 327. The sequence continues at coordinate 1,339,774 of NZ_JBGCCW010000001.1, forward strand.
TACACCGAGGCGCTGCTGGCCGCGATCCCGAAGCTGGAGACCGCGCCGCATACGCCGCTGCCTGCCATCTCCGGCCGCCCGCCCGATCCGACACGGCCGATGAAAGGCTGCTCCTTTGCGCCGCGCTGCCGCTATGTCGGGGAGCGCTGCCGTGAGGTCAAGCCCGAGCTGAAGAGTGCCGAGATGCCCGGGCACCTCTATGCCTGCTTCCATCCGATCCGAATGACGGAAAGGATCGGCGCATGATGCAGCTTGCCGTGCGCCCCGAACCGCTTCTGAATGTCGACAATCTCGTCGTCGAATATGGTCTCGGCAACAAGACGGTGCACGCCGTCTCCGGTGTCAGCCTCAAGGTCGCACGCGGCGAGACGCTGGGCTTGGTCGGCGAATCCGGCTGCGGCAAGTCGACGCTGGGACGCGCGGTGCTGCAGTTGCGCCGCGCCAAATCTGGTCGCGTGCTGTTCGACGGTGAGGACCTCACGGCCATGGAGGGCGAGGCGCTGCGCAGGATGCGCCGCCGCGTGCAGCTCATCTTCCAGGACCCGATCGCCTCGCTCAATCCGCGCCGTCGCATCGGCGATATCGTGGCCGAGCCGCTGATCATCGCCGGCGTCAAGGATGCTGCCGAGCGCAAGCGGCGGGTTCACGAAGTGCTCTCCGCGGTCGGGCTCGATCCCGATATTGTGGCGGGCCGTCTGCCGCACGAATTCTCCGGCGGTCAGTGCCAGCGCATCTGCATCGCGCGAGCGCTGGTGCTCAACCCGGAGTTCATCGTCTGCGACGAGCCGGTCTCGGCGCTCGACGTTTCCATCCGCGCGCAGATCCTCAACCTGCTCGAGGAGATGAAGGCGCGCTTCGGTCTGACGCTGCTGTTCATCGCACACGACCTCGCGGTGGTCAAAGCGGTCAGCGATCGCGTCGCGGTGATGTATCTCGGCCGGCTCTGCGAGGTCGGGCCGTCAGAGCAATTGTTCGCAAGTCCGGCGCATCCCTACACCGGCCTGTTGCTGCAGGCGATCCCGGTGCCAGATCCGGACGTTCGTCCCGCCGAGAGCGTGGCGACCGGCGAGCCGCCATCACCGATTGCGCCGCCGTCCGGCTGCCGCTTCCGCACCCGCTGCCCGCGGGCCGATCAGCGATGCAGCGCGGAGATACCGGAGTTGCGCGAGATCGCACCCGGCCAGTTCGCCGCTTGCCATCATCCGCTGGCCTGAACTAAGACCGCTCCCGGGTTTGTCTCGTTGCGCCGGCCATGGCATGCTGCGCCGCGAACGAGAAGCATTCCGGGAGGACGCCAATGAAGAGTTTCAAGGTTGCCGATTTCAAGGCGCCGCTGAAGGAGGTCGACGAGGCGACGCCGCAGCCATCGGGCACGCAGGTGCTGATCAAGGTGAAGGCGGCCGGCGTTTGCCACAGCGATCTCCACATCTGGGAAGGCGGCTACGATCTCGGCCATGGCCGCAAGCCGTTGTCACTGAAGGACCGCGGCATCAACCTGCCGCTCACGATGGGCCACGAGACCGTCGGGGAAGTCCTCGCCTTCGGTCCCGACGTGAAGCCGACCGACCAGGGCGATCTGAAGGTCGGCGATGTCGGCCTGGTCTATCCCTGGATCGGCTGCGGCAAATGCGCCACGTGCCTGGCCGGCGACGAGAACATGTGCCTGACGCCGCGCTCGCTCGGCGTCTATTGCGACGGCGGCTATGCCGACCACATGCTGGTGCCGCATCCGCGCTACCTGCTCAACCTCCGGGGGCTCGATCCCGCGACGACCGCGCCCTATGCCTGCTCGGGCGTCACCACCTACAGCGCACTGAAGAAGGTCGAGCAGCATTTCGACACGCCGATCGTGATGTTCGGCGCCGGCGGCCTCGGCCTGATGGCGCTGTCGCTGCTGAAGGCCATGGGTGGCAAGGGCGCGATCATGGTCGATATCGACGCGAAGAAGCGTGAGGCCGCCGAGAAGGCCGGCGCGCTGGCGACCGTCGATCCCAAGGCGCCGGACGCGCTGGAGCAGCTTGCCAAGAAAGCGGGCGGCCCCATTCGCGCCGTGATCGACCTTGTCGGCAACGCCGCCACGACGCAGCTCGGCTTCGACTGCCTGACCAAGGGTGGCAAGCTCGTCATCGTCGGCCTGTTCGGCGGCGGTGCGACCTGGGCGCTGCCGCTGATTCCGATCAAGGCCGTGACGATCCAGGGCAGCTATGTCGGCAATCTGCGCGAGACGCAGGAACTGCTGGAGCTCGTGCGAACCAAGAAGGTGCCGCCGATCCCGGTGACGCGGCAGCCGCTCGCCAAGGCCAATGACGCGCTGGTGCAGTTGCAGCAGGGCGCGGTGGTCGGACGCACGGTGCTGACGCCGTAATTTCATCGTTGGTTTGTCGTCATGGCCGGGCTTGACCCGGCCATCCACGTCTGGCCACAGAGACAGCATCGAGACGTGGATGCCCGGGTCAAGCCCGGGCATGACGGTGGAGAGAGTAGGAATCCCATGTCCGCAAACAACGCCTTCCACATTGCCGTGCTCGCCGGTGACGGCATCGGTCCCGAAGTCATGGCGCCGGCGCTTGAGGTGCTGCGCAAGGTCGGCGAGAAATCCGGCCTGCGCTTCCGCTTCACCGACGCGCCGGCCGGCGCGAACCATTATCTCGCAACCGGCAAATCGATGCCTGACACCACGATCAAGCTGTGCGAGGAGGCGGATGCGATTCTGCTCGGGGCCTGCGGGCTGCCGTCGGTGCGCTACCCTGACAACACCGAAATCGCGCCGCAGATCGAGCTGCGGTTCATCTTCGATCTCTATGCCGGCGTGCGTCCGGCGCGCCTCATTCCGGGCGTGCCGAGCCCGATCGTCGGCGCCGACCAGCGTGGCATCGATCTCGTCGTCATCAGGGAATCGACCGAAGGCCTGTTCGCCTCGATGGGCAAGGGCGTCGTCACCCATGAGGACGCGCGCGAGACCATGGTGATCACCCGCAAGACGTCCGAGCGCCTGTTCGAGTTCTCGTTTCGCCTGGCCGAGCGGCGCAAGGCCCGCGGCAAGCCGGGAATGCTCACCTGCGTCGACAAGGCGAACGTGTTCAAGGCGTTTGCCTTCTTCCGCGGCATCTTCGACGAGATCGCCAAGAAGCATCCCGAGGTGAAGACCGACCGCCTCTATGTCGATGCCTGCTCGGCGATGCTGGTGAAGCGTCCCTGGGACTTCGACGTGATGGTGATGGAGAACATGTTCGGCGACATCGTCTCCGACATCACCGCCAGCCTGATCGGCGGCCTCGGCATGGCGCCCTCGGCCGACATCGGCGACAAGTATGCGGTGTTCCAGCCGTGCCACGGCACCGCGCCCGACATCATGGGGCAGGGCAAGGCCAATCCGACCGGCATGATCCTGTCGGCCGCGATGATGCTGGACTGGCTCGCCGACAAGCACGGCATCGAGAGCGCGGCCGAGGCGGGCGAGACCATCGAGCGCGCGGTGGACCAGGTCTATGCCGGCGGCATCAAGCCGATGGAGTTCGGCGGCAGCAACGGCACGGCGGATATCACGAAGGCCGTGCTCGCGGCGCTGTAATCAAAGGAAAGGGGCCCGAGGGCCCCTTTGTCGTTCACCAGCGGCGCCAGTGATGGTGATGACGCCAGCCCCACGGACGCGGGCCGTAGAAGCGCGGGCCGCCGTAATAGCCGTAGGCGCGATAATAGTTCGGGCGCCACCAGCAGCGGCCCCAGGGGTTACACACCCCACCGCACCTGATCGACGTCAGCGGCCGGTCCGCTTGCAATCTTGTCGGCCTGCGGGATGCCGTTCGGCATTGCCGCGAGGGCCGGTCCCGACGCGAAGGCCACAGCGCCGACGGCAGCCAGACCAAGAACAGCTAATTTCAGTGTCATCGTAATCTCCCTCGTTGGTGGCGGGAGAACTTTCGCGACATCAAGTGGTTGCGGCTGTGCTGAGTTGCACGAGGAATTTAATCTACCTGAACGCGGGTTCAGCTTCAGCGCCCCCGGAACTTCGGTTTGCGCTTCTCCATGAAGGCCTGCCGGCCCTCGCGGAAATCCTCCGAGTCCATGCAGGCGTTGCCGATCGCCTTGATCGCCTCCATGTCGCGCGCGCTTTCGTCCTTCAGCACCTGCGCAATGGTGATCTTGGCGGCCTTGATCGCGAGCGGGGCGTTCTGCGCGATCGACTCGGCGATCGTCATGGTCTCGCCCCAGAAGTCGTCGACCGGGAACAGGCGCTCGACGAGACCGATGCGCAGCGCCTCGGCGGAATCGATCCGCATGCCCGTGTACATCAGAAGCCGCGCCCAGGCTGGGCCGACCAGCGACACCAGATGCCGCAAGCCGTCATAGCCGTAGGCGATGCCGAGCTTGGCTGCGGGAATGCCGAACTGGCTGCCGTGCGAGGCGAGGCGGATGTCGGCGAGCATCGCAACCTGCATGCCTCCGCCAAGGCAGTATCCGTCGATGCAGGCGATGGTCGGCTTGGGATAGTCGGCGAGCAGCGCGCGCTGGGCGGCGCTGCGCCTGGCGTACTCCTCCGACGCCGCTGCATTGTGCCTGACTTTCTCGAACTGGCTGATGTCGGCACCCGAGACGAACGCCTTGCCCCCGGCGCCGCGCAGGATCACGACGCGCACGGTGTCGTCGTCGCGCAAGGCCGTCAGCGCCTCGCCAAATCCCTCCCACATCTCCAGCGACATCGCGTTGCGCTTGTCGGGATTGTTGAAAGTGATCACGCCGACGCCACCGGCCGAGTGCTTGAGGATCTTGCCGTCGGCGTAAGGAGTTCCGGTCGTGCTGGAAATGTCGGGCATCGCGCGCTCGCTTGTCGGTGGCCGAGCGCAATGTGCGGCGCAGCCGCCGCCGAGGTCAACCGGCGCAGGGGAGGAGAGCTTGCATCCGCCTGTGCTGTGATTGCATGGCGCGCGAAGTTCGGCGAATGGCGGCAAACCGCCAAGAAAAGAGGACGGCCAGGCCGCCCCGAGACAGACCGCGCGCAAGCGTGCGGGCGCAGACATATCTCATCGGATCTCGTTCAATCCGGCCGCGCCCTGTGACGCGGCGGATTGAACATTGGCCATAAAGGCCAGATCGCCGATCGAGCTCAGCTCTCGTTCGCCGCGATCGATTCCATCAGCGAGACGAGCTGACGCTGCACCGTCTGGTCCTTGATCTTGCTGTAGGCGCGCAGCAGGCGGAGGCTGAAGGCGGAGTCGAGGAAGAGCAGGCTCTCGACTTCGCGGGCCTTGTTGTCGCCGTCGTAGAAGAAGGTCACGGGCACATCGAGGGCGGTGGCGATCTGCTGAAGCCGAGCCGCGCCGACGCGATTGACGCCCTTCTCGTATTTCTGAACCTGCTGGAAGCTGACACCCAGCTTCTCGCCGAGCTCGGCCTGCGAGATCTTCATCTCGACGCGCCGCAGACGGATCCGCTTGCCAAGCTCAATGTCCGGCTTGCCGGCACTGCGCTGCTTCATTCTTTTTGCCGCTGCTTTCATCTCTGTTCTCACCTTTGTTCTTCGGTTGAAAATCCCCCGAAGAGCTGGGTCAGGGGTTCGCCCATATACGAGTCCTTGAATTCATGCGGGTGCACGAACTCTTCCTTAAACCACGGGAAGCGAGCCGGATTGAAAGCCTCGATCAGCCAGTCAATCATGTGCCGCACGCGCGGAATACGGCCGCTACCGGGATGGTAGGACAGCCAGATATCGAGCGGTCGGTTCAGCTCGACCTCCAGTGGAATCAACTTCCCGCCAAGCGCAATGGCATAGCTCGGGAATACGCCTATGCCGGCGCCGTTCGCGACCGCCCAGTAGTTGGCGCTCGAGACATTGGTCTTCATGACCAGAAGGTCACGTTCCGGAACGCCAGGGAAAAAGCTTTCGAAGGATTCCTTGGCAGCGAGCTGGTCGGCGAATTGCAGCACCAGGCGATGCTTGATCAATTCCGCCGCCGAACGCGGCGCGCCATGCTTTGCGATGTATTTCTCGGAGGCCCAGAACATCAGATGCATGCGGCCGAGCCGCACCAGCTTGACGTCGAGCGCCGAGGGACGCGACAGATGGATGGCGACGTCGGCCTCATGGCGCGAGACGTCGGCCGAGCGCATCGCGCAATGCAGGTCCACCAGGATCTTCGGATAGGCCTGCTGGAATTCGACCAGGCGCGGGGCCAGCCAGAACGTGCCGAGCCCTTCGGTGACGGCAACACGGACTTCGCCGGACAAGGCGTTGGCCATCGAATCGCTGGCGCGCAGCACGTCGAACGTGGCCGCCTCCATGCGCTCGACGGCGGAGACCACCAGGGCGCCTTCGTCGGTCAGATGGGTACCGTGGACGTCGCGGGTGAACAGGGTGGTGCCGGTCTGGCGTTCGAAATCGTCGATCCGCCGGCGCACGGCGTTGATCGACAGCGACAAACGCTCGGCGGCCGAGCGGAAACTTCCGCATCGGACGACTTCCAGGAATATGCGGGCCGCATCCCAATCCGAGAGGCCGCTGAGGTTTGTTTTTGGGCGTTCCGCCAGCGGAACGCCCCTTGCCGCCAAGGAGTGCATACAATTTCCTTTAGGTAGCTAAACTGGCAGAATCTGACGCAAACCACAACCACGGCGGGTTGGGGAATGACGAGTTTTGAACGTCATCCTTATCAACTTGTGGGCGGTATTGGGGTGCTGTCTTGGGTTGGGGGATCGGGCAGCTATTGCCCGTCTGAGGGGGGTGTGGCGTGAGTTCCGTTGCGAGCCGTGAAATGGCTGCGGGATTGCTGGCGCTGTCCGTGATGGAAATTCTTGCGCGAAGGCAAATGCCGTCTCACGCGATGGATCGATCGCACCGCGCAAGACGTTTGCTCCCGGACCAGTTCGGCGATCGCCAATGCTGCTGCGGGGCGACTGCGGCCGGAACCGCGGTCCCACGGCAGAAACACACTGAAATCAGGTTCGGAGGCACAGTAGCCTCGTGCTATCTTTGGTCTTCCATGCGGGCCAAAGGGGGCGCCACAAGCACGTCTCGCAGGCCGAGTTAACGGAAAGAACGCAAGTGTCGCATTCAGACGAACAGTTGCAGTCGGTGCTGGGAACGCTCGAGGAGTGCCGCAGGGCTCTCAACGAGTGCAACAACCGTGAGTCGGCCGAGATGCTGTCCATTGTCATCCTCGACGTGCGGATGAAGCTGAAAGGAATTGACAGTGCCGATCTCAAGGCGCTGTGCGACGAAATGCTGCGGAGCGCTGCGAGCGAGCCGCCAACCCCTTCCAAGCAGACGCAGGACCAGCCCCGGCGTCCGCTGCTCCGCGTGGTGAAGTAGCCGCGCCGCCGAATCTCGCTTTTTGGCGAGGTTTGTGCGCGTCCCGATGCCGCATCTGTGATCACGGATGGCATCGGGAGGAGCCCTGGTTTTTGTGCGCCTCTGTTGCGCATTCTCAGCCATCGGCTACACCAGAGCCGGTTCGGCTCCGGGCCGGGCGCATTCCTTGCGCGCTGTACCGGTGCCTGAGATGGCTCCGATTGCATCATGCAAAATGTTTCGATCCCGGCGGCGCTGATTGCCGGACTCGTCAGCTTCCTCTCGCCTTGCGTCCTGCCTCTGGTTCCGCCCTATCTGGTTTACCTGACGGGCGCCACGATCGAGCATGTCGAAAGCGACGAGCCGGTCGCTGCCTCCAAGCGCGCGATCATGATGTCGGCACTTCTGTTCGTGCTCGGCTTTTCCACGGTGTTCGTGGCGCTCGGCGCCAGCGCTTCGCTGGTCGGCGGGCTGATCCGTGCCTGGTCGGCGGAGCTGTCGATTCTCGCCGGCATCGTCATCATCATCATGGGCCTGCATTTCCTCGGCCTGACGCGCATCGGCCTCTTGATGCGCGAGGGACGGCTGCCGATCCCCAAACCGGTCGGCCTCTGGGGCGCCTACATCATGGGCCTCGCTTTCGCCTTCGGCTGGACGCCCTGTATCGGCCCGATCCTCGCCGCGATCCTCTCGATCGCCGCGGCCGAAGCCACGGTGACGAAGGGCGCCGGCCTGCTCGCGGTCTATTCCGCGGGCCTCGGCATTCCCTTCCTGATCGCCGCGCTGATGATCGAACAGTTCTCCGCGCTGTTCGCGCGCATGAAGGGCCACCTCGTCAATGTCGAGCGCGCCATGGGCGTCTTGATGGTGATCACCGGCATCGGCTTTCTCACCGGCGCGGTCTCGAATGTGAGCATTTGGCTGCTCGAGACGTTTCCGGCGCTGCAGACGATCGGTTAGGGCGCGCTCCGGAGAACGGTGCAGCGGTTCTCCGAGAGGTCGTGCTCGAACGATAATCCAGTGCGTGGCGAGACCGGCGCACTGAGCGCGCCGATCTCGATGTGTGCGGCCGGCTCAGGGCTTGAACACATAGCCCGGCGTGATCGCCGCCGTCTCCGGGATCGGCGGCAGGTCGGCGAACAGCTCGGGGCGATCCTTCATGACCTTGAGAATGTGCTTCGGCTCGATATGCGCATTGACGTCGAAGGTCGATTTCAGGATGCCGAGCCGGGAGAGCCGGTCCTCGGCGCTCCACAGCGCGCGGTAATTGTTCGCCGACAGTCGGCGGTCGGCCTGCTGGATGTTGAACTGCATCGCCGCCTCGGCGACTTCCTGCTTGAGCCCCGGAATCCAGCGCGTGGCGACTTGCGCCGCCAGCTTCGGGTTCTTGCGCATCCATTGGTCGGCCTCGGAGACGGCCGCGAGGAATTTCTCGATGGTCTCGCCATTGGCCTGCACCCAGGGGCGAAGCGCGACGTTGAAGCCGATATAGGAGATCACGTCGCCGCCGCGGATGATCTCGACTGCGCCCGGCACATCCTTGCCGGCGACGATCGGCCAGGGGTCCCAGCCCGAGAACGCATCGATACCCTTGGCGAGCAGGGCGACGGTCATGTCCGGCGGCGGCGTGTTGACCAGCGTCACGTCGTCGGGCTTCAGTCCGGCCTTCTCCAGCGTCGCCAGGATGTAGAGATGGTTGATCGTACCGAAGGACGCCGCGATCTTCTTGCCCTTCAGCGTCGACAGGTCGCCCTTGACGATGCCCGAACCTTCGCGCGCGACGATCGCCATCGTCGCGTCGGAGCCGGCCTTGGTGGCGTTTCCGCTGTAATTGCCGAGCGCGACGAGGTCCATGCCGCGCAGCACGGCGCCGATCATGGGCACGCCGACCTGCACGATCTCGCTCTCGCCGGCCTGCAGCGCGTTCAGCGCGTCGACGCCGGTCGCGTAGGGGGCGCGCGATCGTGACGTCGAGCCCGTACTTCTCGAAGAAGCCGCGCTCTAGTGCGATCGGCAGGCCGATCTGGTCGATGCCGGTGACCATGCCGGCCTTCACTTTCGTCAAGGTCTGGGCGCTCGCCGGCACCATGCCGGCTAGAAGCGCGATCGCAAGCAGCAAGAGTCGTTTCATGTCCTCAGCCTCCCTCTTTTATCGGCCCCACCGCCGTGACCCAGTAAGGTCGAGCCACGGCGTTGAGGTCCGTTCTTTTGACACCGCGAAGTTCGATCGAGTGCTCGTCCGTGCCCGAGACGCGTCCGTATTGCTGGAACGCGAGCACGTGGAAGCGCTCCGGCATGAACGGCAGCTCGATCTGCACGTTGACCTTCTCCGATGTGCCGGTGAGCTCCGGCGAAATCTTGCCCGGCGCCGCGATCGTCAGCCAGAGCTGAAACAGCGCCCATGCGGCGATCGTGCCGAGCACGATGCGGCCCTTGGGCGAGCGCAGGACCTCGGAGGCGATGCTCATGCTGCGCGCACCATCTGCAGTACGCGCGCCGAGAGCTGCTTGAAGCGGTCGTCCTTGACCAGGTCGTCCCAGACCCGGGGCCGCGGCAGGTCGACCGCGATCTGGTCGAGCACGCGTCCCTTCGACAGCACGACGACGCGGTTGGCGAGAAACACCGCTTCCGCCACGTCGTGGGTGATGAAGATCACCGTCGGTTTGCGCTCCTGCCAGATGCGGGTCAGTTCCTCCTGGAGCGTCATGCGCGTCTGCGCGTCGACGCTGGCGAACGGCTCGTCCATCAGCAGGACGTCGGGGTTGTTGGCGAGCGCGCGCACCACGCCGACCCGCTGCTGCATGCCGCCGGAGAGCTCGTTGGGATAGCGGTGCGCCGCGTGCGAGAGTCCGGCAAGCGCCAGATATTCGCGCGCGATGCGGTCGCGCTCGGCCCTCGGCACGCCGCGCATCTTCGGGCCGAAACCGACATTGTCGAGCACCGTCTTCCAGGGAAACAGCGCGAATGACTGGAACACGACGCCACGCTCGGGGCCGGGCCCGTGCACCGGCTTGCCGTCGAGCAGGATGTCGCCCTTCGAATAGGGGATGAAGCCCGCGATCATGTTCAGGATCGTCGTCTTGCCACAGCCGGAGGGGCCGACCACCGAGATGAATTCGCCGGGCTCGACGTCGAGCGAGACGTCGTGGACGGCGGTGACATGCGCGCCCGCATAGGGATCGAAATAGGTCTTGCCGAGATTTCGCAGCGAGAGCGTCTTCATGATGTCACCAATCCCCAACGCTGGCCGGTCGCGCGCTCGAGCGGCGCGAGGATCCAGGCGTCCACGATGTACCAGAGCAATCCGAGAATGATCATGCCGAGCAGGATCTCGACGGTCGAGCCGGCGCGGCGGGCGTCGAACATCATGAAGCCGATGCCCGACGTGCCGACGATCATCTCGACTGCGATCAGCGCGCGCCAGCCATAGCCGAGCCCGTTGCGCAGGCCCGTGATGATGTTGGGCAGCGCGCCCGGCAGCGTCACCTCCCACAGCACGCGCGCGCGCGAGGCCCCGAGGCTCAGGGCGGCGCGCGCGAGGTCGCGCGGCACGGATTCGACGCCGAGCACGGTGTTGAGCACGACCGGGAACAGCACGGTGTAGACGATGACGAAGGTCATCGTCGTCAATCCGAAGCCGAACCAGATCAAGAGGATCGGCAGCCAAGCGATGTCGCCGATCGCCTGGAAGAACAGCAGCACCGGCCAGCAGATGCGGTGCGCCCAGCGGCTGGTGCCGATCAGGACCCCCAAGGGAATGCCGAGCGCCATGCCGACCGCAGCGCCGGTCGCGAGCCGGATCAGGCTGTCCTGGAGATAATCGGGCAGGATGCCCTTGTAGGTGAGGGTGAAGAACGCGCGCATGACGTCGGCCGGGCCCGGAAAGAACGCGCGCGGAAACAAGCCGGCCTCGCTCACCGCCGTCCACAGCGCCAGCACCGGGATGAAGGGAATGACCGCGGCGAGCCCCGGCCAGCGCCGGGTCAGGCGGGTATAGCCGGCCCAGATTTGCAGCATCAGATTCATGCGCGCCTCACCATGCCCCAGCGCTCGATGGTCGCGCGTTCCAGCGGGACCAGCAGCAGACGGTCGATCAGAAGCCAGAGCACGCCGATCACGATCATGCCGAACACGATCACCTCGGTGCGGTAGAAGTCGCGCGCGACGAACAGCATGTAGCCGAGCCCGACATTGGTCGCGATCATCTCGGCGGCGATCAGCCCGCGCCAGGCGAAGCCAAGGCCGGTCCGAATGCCGGTGACGATGTTGGGGAGCGCGCCCGGCAGCAGCACTTCGGTCAGCAGCGCCCAGCGGCCGGCGCCGAGCGAGGCGGCGGCATTGCGCAGCGTGTGTGGGATGGTCCTGACGCCGAGCAGGGTGTTGTAGGCGACGACGAAGAACACGGCGTTGAAAATCACGAAGACGATCGCGCCGAAGCCGTAGCCGAACCACAGCGTCGCGATCGGGATCCAGGCAATGCCGGCGAGCACGGAGAAGAAGCGGAACAGCGGCGTCAGGAAGGCCGCGACCGTCGGGCTGACGCCCATGGCGATGCCGAGCGGCACGGCCGTTGCGATCCCGATCAGCGTGCCCAGGCCGACACGCAAGAGGCTCGCGCCGACATGGGCGAACAACGTGCCGTCGCGGATCGAGTCCAGCGCGGCCGCGCCGACCGCACCGACCGAGGGAAACACGCGCGGATTGACGTTGAACAGCGGCACGACGATGGCCCAGATCGCGACGAGCGCAAGCAGCGGCGCGACGAACATCGCGGCTCCCGCCAGCGAATTGACGCTGCGCATCAGCCGGGACGATCGCCCCTTCAGACTGCCCGTCACCTGCATTGGACCTCCCTGGCTCAGCTATGCCTGTGCCGGCATTTCACGCTGATCTTCCCGCCATCGTAACCACGTCCCGCGCAATGGCATATCTCCGTCGGTGTGCGAGCCTTACGATTCCCGGCGGAGCGAGGATCTGGGCCGAGCCCTTCGTGTCACGGTCCATGGCGTTTTCTCGTGTTCTTGAGGTTCGTTTTCTTGGGCGAGCGCACGGCCGATCCGACCGTTTTACGGGTCGCCGCGGCGATGGCCGTCTTCCGGTTCGAAAGCTTCAATCGGGTGTAGCCCAGCAGGCGTTCCATCGCGGCGCGCGCCTTCTCCGGGTTGCCGCTCTCGATGGCTCGCGCCGCCGCCACGTGGTTCGGCAGATTATCCCTGAACCAGCCGCCGGTGCTGACGACGGCGACGGTGAAGACGGTGCTCAGGATGGTATCGATCGCGCCGCGAAAGCCCTGGAGGACCGGGTTGTGGGTCGCGTCCAGGATGGCGAGATGGAATGCCTTGTCGGCGGCGAGGGCGCTGGCCTGGTCCTTTGCGGTCTGCATCGCGGCCAAGGCCGTGTCGATCCGCCAGCGGTCGTTCCTGGTGGCACGTTCGGCGGCGAGAGCTGCGGCTGCAGGTTCGATGATCGAGCGCACCTCCTGGATTGCCAGCAGGAGGTCGCGGTCGGGCTCGTCCTGGCCGACGAGCCAGCTCAGCACGTCGCGGTCGAGCAGGCTCCATTCGTGGCGCGGCAGCACCTGCGTGCCGTGGCGCGGGCGCACGCTGACGAGGCCCTTCGCGGCAAGCGTCTTGATGGCCTCGCGCACCACGCCGCGCCCGACGCCGAAACGGGTTTCGAGCTCCGGCTCCGGCGGCAGGGTCGTCCCGACGGGAATGAGATCCTGGGCGATCTCGCGGCCGAGCGTCGTCAGCACGGCGCGAATGCGGCCGGGCTTGACCAGTTTGTCGACGGGGCTCGGGCGCGCTCTTGCCACTCGTACGTTTCTCCCGTCCGGCCTGTCGCGGCCGGTTCATTTGTCGTTGGCTGCCACGCCAGCAGCTTCACAATCATCCGATGTTTAACATCGGATGATTGGGTGCGGGCAAGCGCAATTGTCGCAGCATGACTGTGCTGCGTTGCGATATGCGCTTGGGAGGCCGTGGATCAGGGCGCCTCGTCCAGCGTGCAGATCACCGTGCAGACCACGCCGCGCGGCAGGAAGTCGACGGTTGCCTCACCGTCGAGCTGGTCGCGCGCGCTGCGCTCGATCAGGCGCGAGCCGAAACCGCGTTGCACCGGCGCCGTCACCGGCGGCCCGCCGGTCTCGGTCCATATCAGCCGCAGTCGCGGCTTCGGCGCATCAGCGATGACTTCCCAGTCCAGCGTCACCCGGCCGGTCTCGTTGGACAGCGCGCCGTATTTCGCGGCGTTGGTGGCGATCTCGTGCACGATCATCGACAGCACTACGGCGAGCCGCGGCGACAGCGGTACGGCCGGGCCGGCCATGCGGATGCGGTCGTGATTGCTCAGCAGGAACGGCTGGAGCGCGCGAACGATCACGTCCCTTAGCTCCGAGCCTGCCCATTTCTCCTGGCTCAGGAGATTATGCGCTTCGGCCAGCGCGCCGAGCCGTCCCTCGAACTTGGTCCGCTCGTCCCGGCTGGCGCTGCGGAAGGTCTGCACCGCGATCGCCTGCATCAGGGCCAGCGTGTTCTTGACGCGATGGTTGAGCTCCTCGATCAGGAGATTGTGCAGCATCTCGCCGCGCGCGATCGTGGTCGCCATCCGCACCGCGAAGGTGAGGCCCACCAGCAGCAGGATGCCGCCGATTAGGCTGGTGATCGCGATGTCGCGCCAGAGCGGCGCGATCAGCGAGCTCTCGCTGACGCCGGCCACGACCGTCCAGCCGGTCAGCTGCGATCTGGTGAAGGCGGAAGACAGCGCCACGCCGTCGAGCGAAACGGTCGAAAGCGCGGCCTCCGGCGTGCCGGACATCGTATCGAAGAGTGCGCCGGAAGCCTGCTTGCCGAACGTCTCGGCAGGGTTGGGTGTACGCGCGAACACGCGAGCCTTGGTGTCCAGCAGCGACACCGTCCATTGATCGTTTGGCCGCTGCTGCTCCACCAATTTCTGGAATATCGCGATCGGCGGGCTGAAGGAGAGTGCATAGGCGACTTCGCCATTGCGAAGCACTGGAACTTCCACGGTCACGATCGGCCGCTTCTTGGTCGAACCGATGAACAGGTCGGAATATTGTGGCGCCTTGCTTGCAAACACCCGCTCGACGATTTCGCGGTTGTTGCGCGGTGGCAAGTCCGCTGCTTGCGTCGTGGCCGTCGAAAACAACTGGTGGCCGGATCTGTCGGCCAGCAGCAGGACGCTGTCGCCGCCATACTGGCTCGTGAACTCGGCCGCCAGCCGGCGGAAGCCGTCGAAATCGCCGCTTTGCAGGGAATCGCTGAGCGCGAGCACCTGCAAGCCGCCCGTCATCCGCTGCACCTCGGAGTCGAGCACGAGGCGCATGCTTCGCACCGTCTCCAGCACCCGGCGCGTCGCCTCGTTGCGATCCTGGCGATAGTTGGAATAGGCAAGGCCGACCGCAAAGACGATCAGCGGCAACATCGTTCCCGCGACCAGGAGGGCGAGCCGGACCGGCAGGGTGAGCTTTGACAAGCGCGGGCGTCCCGGTTCCAGCGCAGCGGCGCCGGATCATGGTTTTGGGAGGACCATAAGGGCAGTACTTGCTCGGTGCCACGATTTTCGCGTCCGGAGCCGATCCGGCAAGAGCATCGAGCTCGACGTCGCTCAGGGAGTCCTATGTCGAGCAGGACGCAACACCAGGAGGAAGTGCGCCGACGTCGACAAGGAAGCCGGCGAACGCAGCAAGCGAGTTGCAGTGCAGCAGGCGGCGCGGCCGGAGTTCTGCGACGAAGAGGACGTCCAGGCCAAGCGAAATGACTTCCGTCCCGCCGTAGTTTTTCATACGCTCCATGAATGCAAGCCGCATAGCGGCTGCGCTCACGCCCCGGCGACAGGGGCGGAGCATCAAAGGGAGGGGAGACGATGAAGCGAAGGTCATTTCTCGCTGGTATCGGTGCGACCACTGCGGCGGCTACGCTCGGCATGCCGTCGATCCTCAGGGCGCAAGCCCCGATCACGCTGAACGGCGCGGTCCAGTTCAATGACGACCATGCCTTCAACCGGGCACTGATCCGGTTCGAGGAGCTGGTGAAGAAATACTACGGCAAGCCCGTCAACTTCACCCTGCACAAGAACTCCTCGCTCGGCCTCGAGAAGCAGTATTTCGAGTACATGTCGCAGGGCAAGGCTGTCGATTACGGTATCGTCTCGCCGGCTCACATGTCGACCTTCGCCAAGGCTGCCCCGTTCATCGATGCGCCCTTCGTGTTCAAGGGTATCGAGCACATGAACAAGGTCGTCGAAGCCAATATCCTGGCGCCGGTCGCCGACGAGGTCGCGGCGAAGGCCGACGTCGTTCTGATCGGTTATGCCGGCGGCGGCATCCGCAACATCTTCGCCAACAAGCCGCTCAAGAACCTCGCCGACCTCAAGGGGCTCAAGGTCCGCGTGCAGGGGGCGCCGATCTGGTCGAAGACGTTCGCGGCCGTCGGCATGAGCCCGACCGTGATCGCCTATAACGAAATCTACAACGCGATCCAGAACGGCGTGATCTCGGCCGGCGAGAACGAGGCGGCCGGCGTCGAGGCGATGAAGTTCTACGAAGTCGCCCCGCATCTCAACCTGACCCAGCACGCCGTATCGATCCGGCCGATCTGCTTCTCGGTGAAGACGCTGAAGACCTTGCCGAAGGATCTGCAGGACGCGATCATGAAGGCCGGCAAGGAGGCCGGCGATTACGGGCGCCAGCTGGAGTCGAGCGAAGAGGTCGTCAAGCTCGACACGCTCGAAAAGGCCGGCAAGCTCAAGCGCGTTCCATTCGAAGAGCGGGACGCCATGAAGAAGCTCGCCGATCCCGTGATGGCCACCTACGCCAAGGAAATTGGCGCGGAAGGCATTTTCGAGAAGATCAACGTCGTCTGAGGTCGCTCTGTCCGCCGGCGATCGTCCGGGCAGGCCCCGCTTCCTGCCCGGACCTGGCGGATGAGCGCCGTACGGAGCCCCAATGTCCGACATGCCCGTCCCGTCCACACCGTCGCTGTGGCGTCGCGTCACCGCGGCCTATGCGAAATTGCTGGAATTCCTGCTGGCCGCCTGCGTCGGCATCCTCGTTGTTCCGGTCACGCTGCAAATCGTCTCACGCTACACGCCGTTCATTCCGTCCTATATCTGGACGGAGGAAATGGCGCGCTTCCTGTTCATCTGGACGATCATGATTGGCGCCATGGTGGGCATCCGGGAGGCGCAGCATTTCGAGGTCGACGTATGGCCCGACCTGTCGCGGCGGTCGGAGGCCGCGGTGCGGATCCTCGCGCGACTCGGCGTGCTGGCGCTGGCGCTGGTGTTCGTAACCGCCGGCATAGAGTTCACCCGTTTTGCCTGGAACAGAACGTCGGAATTGGCCGATCTGCCGCTCTGGCTGATCCACGTCGCCTGGCCGGTGGCCGGTCTGACGTGGATCGTCTTTGCGGGTGAACAGATCATCGATGAAATGCGCGTTCTGGTCGGGGCACAGAGATGAGCGGTACTGTACTTTCTGCCGGACAGGCTGCGATGGTGCTGTTCGGGGTCTTCGTCGGCCTGCTCATCGCGCGCGTGCCGGTCGCTTTCGCGCTCGGTCTTGCCTGCGTGCCGATCCTGCTGATCGAGCCGCGCCTGTCGCTGATGACGCTCGCGCAGGAGACCTTCAATGCGTACAATTCATTCATCCTGCTCGCGGTGCCGTTCTTCCTGCTGACGGCGAACCTGATGAGCATCGGCGGCATCACCGATCGCCTCGTGACGCTGTCGCGCTCGATGGTCGGGCACTGGCCGGGATCCCTGGCGCAGATCAACGTCGTGCTGTCGGTGTTCTTTGCCGGTATCTCGGGCTCCTCCACCGCCGATGCGGCGAGTCAGTCCAAGATCTTCATCGATGCGCAGAACAAGGAGGGCTACGACCTTTCGTTCTCTATCGCCATCACCGCGGTGTCGGCGGTGCTTGCAGTCATCATTCCGCCGTCGATCCTGATGATCGTGTGGGGTGGGCTGATCTCGACCTCGATCGCGGCGATGTATCTGGCCGGCATCGTGCCGGGCCTGCTGATCGCGGGCGCGCAGATGGCGACGGTGCACATCTATGCCGTGCGCCGGGGCTACCCCACCTATCCGAAATCGACCTGGGTCGAGATGGGATCCGCTATCTGGCGGTCGATACCGGCGCTGATGACGCCGTTCATCGTCGTCGGCGGTATTCTGCTCGGCTGGTTCACCGCGACCGAGTCCGCCTGCGTCGCGGTGCTCTATTCCGTGGCGCTCTCGACATTCTTCTACCGCGAGACGGGGCCACGCGAATTGTACAAGGCCTTGCTCGACACCGGGCGCCTTGCCGGCGTGGCGCTGTTTTGTGTCGGCACCGCGAGCGCGTTCGGCTGGCTGCTCGCCTATTACAAGATCCCGCAAGAGCTGCTGGCCAATGTCTCGACCTGGGGCATGGGCGCTGTTACGGCCGGCTTCTTCATTTCCTTCTGCTTTCTGGTCGTGGGCTGCTTCCTCGACGCCATCCCGGCGATCATCATCGTCGGCACCGTGCTGGAGCCGCTCGCCAAGTCCGTCGATCTCCATCCGGTTCAGTTCGCGATCATTTCCATCGTATCGCTCGCCTTCGGGCTGGTGACGCCACCCTACGGCCTCTGTCTGATGATCGCCTGCTCGATCGCGGGCGTGCGGCTGCGCTACGCCCTGAAGGACACCGTGATCATGCTGATACCGATGCTGCTCGTGCTTGCGGCGGTCATCGTCTGGCCCAGCGTGTCGCTGTTCCTGCCGCGTCTGATCGTGCCGGAGATGCTGAAATGAGCGTCGGCAAATGAGCTTCTGAGAGTGCGATCCCGCGGCGGACGGCCGCGGGATCGATTCCACCGGTTACAGATTGCTCTCGGTGATGGCCGCGTAGACCATGCTGCGCAGTTCGCGGCGGATCGGATAGGCGCTCGACGGCAGCACCTGCGTCATGAAGATCGTGATCAGCTCCTCGGCCGGATCGATCCAGAACGAGGTCGTGGCCGCGCCGCCCCAATTGTATTCGCCAGGGCTGCCGGCGATCAGCGTCTCCGCCGGGCGCATGGTGACGGCGAAGCCGAGGCCGAAGCCGATGCCGTTATAGGTGGCTTCGGAGAACAGCGAGCGCGACACCTCCGGCAGCGCGCGTCCGCCCGGGATGTGGTTGCTCGTCATCAGCGCCAGCGTCTTCGGCCCGATCAGCCTGACACCACCGAGCTCACCACCATTGAGCAGGGCGCGGCAGAAGGTGAGATAGTCGGCGACCGTCGAGCACAGCCCGCCGCCGCCGGAGATGAAGGAGGGCGGTGACAGGAACGAGCTCGTCGTCGGATCGTCCTGCAGCGTGAGGCCCTCGCGACGCTGGCCGGCGTGGAAGGTCATGCCGCCGCCGGGGTCCGCCGAGTAGCAGGCGGCGAAGCGATGCGCCTTCGAGGCCGGCACGTGGAAACCGGTGTCGGTCATGCCGAGCGGATCGAGAATCCGCTGCTTGAGAAACTGCTCGAAAGGCATCCCCGAGATCTTGCCGACGAGGTAGCCGATCACGTCGGTTGAGACGGAGTAGTTCCAGGATTCGCCCGGCGAGAATTCCAGCGGGATCTTTGCCAATCCCTCGATCATGGTCTGGAGCGTGCCTGACTTCTCGACCTCGCCGATCTTCTCGCTGCGATAGGCGGCATCGACATTGGAGCGCTGCTGGAAGCCGTAGGTGAGGCCGGAGGTGTGGCGCAGCAGGTCGACGATCAGCATCGGCCGGGACGGCGGCCGGGTCAGGAAGGCCGGGTAGGTGCCGGCGACGAACACGCCGAGATCCTTCCATTCCGGAATGTACTTGGCGACGGGCTCGTCGATCGCAACGAGGCCTTCCTCGACCAGCATCATGAAGGCGACGCTGGTGAGCGGCTTGGTCATGGAGTAGATGCGGTAGATGGTGTCGTCCTTCACCGGCACCTTGCGCTCGACGTCGGCAAAGCCCTGCACCGAGCTGTGAGCGATCTTGCCGCGGCGATAGACCAGGAGCTGCGTGCCGGGGAAACGGCCGGCATCGATGTACCGGTTCTTCAGATGCGCATCGACGCGGTCGAGCGCGGCCTTGGACAGGCCGACGGATTCGGGCGAGGCGGGGGTGGGGGCGAGCATCAGTTCCTCCGGGGCGTTTTGTCGGAAAGTTGATACCGAAATGGCGGCTCCATTCCAAGTCGGTTGCGCTTAACGCGGCCGGGCCGACTGGTGTAGGCTCGGCGGCGGAACGCCTCCAGGGAGCCCGCCCGGGCCAACGAGAAAAACGCGAGGGCAACGCATTATGACCCAGTTCAACGAGACCGAACTCACCGAAGCCGTCGTCAAGAGCTTCGACCAGACGCCTGATACGCGGGCAAAATTCCTGCTGCAGGAATTGGTGAAGTCGCTGCACGATTACGTGAGCAAGACCGGCCTGACCTTCGAGGAATGGGAATACGCCATCGATTTCCTGACCCGGACGGGGCAGAAATGCACCGACACGCGCCAGGAGTTCATCCTGTTGTCCGACGTGCTCGGCGTCTCCATGCTGGTCGACGCCGTCAACCACCGCGACCGCGAGGGCGCCACAGAGACCACGGTGCTCGGTCCGTTCTATGTCGGCGAGCACAAGGTGACCGCGCATGGCACCGACATCTCGCCGCACAATCTCACCGGCGAGAAGATGTTCGTGCAGAGCCGCGTCACCGATCTCAAGGGCAAGCCGCTCGCGGGCGTTCCTGTGGACGTCTGGCATGCCGACGATGACGGCTTCTACGATTCCCAGAAGCCGAACTATGACGAGGTCGGCGCCTCGGCGCGGGCGCGCTTCATCACCGACAGCGACGGCCGCTTCTTCTTCCGCACCATCCTGCCGTGCAGCTACCCGATCCCGACCGACGGCCCGGTCGGCGAGATGATCGTGCAAACCAAGCGTCATCCGATGCGCCCGGCGCATGTGCATTTCCTGGTCAATGCCAAGGGCTATGAGCCGCTGATCACCCACGTCTTCATCGGTGGCGACAAGTATCTGGACTCGGACGTGGTGTTCGGCGTCAAGGACGATCTCATCGCCAAGGTCGAGCCGCGCAACGACCTTGAGATGCCCGACGGCACCAAGGCGAACGGGCAATGGCACCTGATGAGCTACGAATTCCACCTCAAGCCGGGCGGCGGCATGGCGCCGAAGCCGCTGGGGACGAAAGCGGCAGAGCCGGCCTGACGATCTCGTTCGGCTATCGCAGCCGAAGGGCGGCGAGCAGGGCCACGACGGTGCAGGCCAGGATCGCGGTGGTCAGCTTCCAGAACAGCAGCGGATTGCGCTCCAACAGAGGCGTTGTCCGCGTGGCGAGATAGGCCGGATTTGGGTTTCTGAGCTCGAACAAGAACTCGGAGATGTCTTCGTGGCGCTTGTAGGGATCGGGATGCAGCGCTTTCCTGAGCGCGCCGTCGATCCAGCCCGGGATGCCTCGTTCGGCATCGATCGCCGGACGATATCTCAATTTCCATGCGTCCGATTTTCCCCGGATCTTGGCAAGCTGGGCGCCGTAAGGCAGATGTCCGGTGAGCATCTGGTAGCAAATGGCGGCCAGTGAAAACATATCGGACCGGGGCGATCCGCCCTCACCGAGGAAATACTCCGGTGCCGTATATTGAACGGTGCCGAGAATTTCCTCCGCGTCCATGTTG
The DNA here is from genome assembly GCF_041262065.1 of Bradyrhizobium sp. USDA 327. NCBI lineage: Bacteria > Pseudomonadati > Pseudomonadota > Alphaproteobacteria > Hyphomicrobiales > Nitrobacteraceae > Bradyrhizobium > Bradyrhizobium sp. USDA 327. The sequence continues at coordinate 1,360,745 of NZ_JBGCCW010000001.1, forward strand.
GGCGTCGCTTCGGCGACCCCTGCGACCCTGACCGATCCGAAGTCGATGATCTTGGCGGTGCCGGTCTTGTCGATCAGGACATTGTCGGGCCTGAGGTCCTGGTGCAGCATCTCCATCCGGTGGAAGGCGCGAAGCCCCGCGGCGATCTGCTCGACGATCGTGCGGACCGTCTCCAGATCGGGGCGGGGGTTGTCGAGCATCCATTGCCTTAGCGTTTGCCCCTCGACGAACTCGGTGGCGACATACAGATAGCTGCGACGCTCCGATCGCGACCTGGGTTTCAGCACGTATGGGCTGTCGATCCGTCGCGCGATCCATTCCTCCATAAGGAAGCGCTTCAAATAGGCCTGGTTGCCGCGCAGATCGATCGAGGGAATCTTGAGTGCGACCGGTTCTTCGGTCGCCGCGTCGACGGCGAGATAGATGTGGCTGCGGCTGCTGCCATGGATTTCCCGGATGATCCGATAGCCATCGAACATCGCCCGCGGCTCCAGCAGGGGAGGCAGGGGCAGCGTCGAGGTCCGATCGAAAACGCCCGTTTCCTCCGGCACCGCATCGATGCGCAGAATCTGGACGGTGATGTTGTCGTCGCTGCCGCGCCGGTAGGCTTCCTCGACGATGGATTTTGCCGCGTGGTCGAGATTGCCCGCATGCTCGGTGATCGCGCTCGTGACAAACCGTGCATCGACAAATTCATAGGCGCCGTCGGTTGCCAGCAGAAAGATGTCGCCGGCCTCGACCTCGAAGGCCTGATAGTCGATCTCGAGCTGCGGATTGATGCCGAGCGCGCGGCCGAGATAGGTCTGCTCCGACGACACGATGATGCGGTGATCGTCGGTCAGCTGCTCGAGCGTCTTGCCGGCGAGGCGGTAGACGCGGCAATCGCCGACATGAAAGATGTGCGCGGTGGTCGCCTTGATGACCATGGCGCTGAGGGTGCAGACATAGCCCTTGTCCCGGTCATAGGCATATTGGCTCTTGCGCGTCTGCGCATGCAGCCAGGAATTGGTCGCGTCCAGCACGCGGCGGGCGGAGGTCTTCACCGTCCAGGATTCCGACGTGCAATAATAGTCCATCAGGAAGCTCTTGACCGCCGACTCGCTGGCGATCTGGCTCACCGTGCTGGAGGAGATGCCGTCGGCGAGGACGGCCGCGATGCCTTTCAGGCTGAGCAGCGGCTCTTCCGGAATCAGGACGCCGTGAAAGTCCTGGTTGATGGGCTTGCGGCCCTTGTCGGAATGCTGGCCGACCGAAATCAGGAGTCCGCGGGGCATCGTCATCACCGGCAAAGGGGAGCCTCACCCTGATCGGGCGAGGCTCCTCTGTCGAGATGGATTCGATCAGGCCGCAACGCGGGGCTTCGCAACCTTGGTGGCCTGGCGCTTCGGCAGGGTCATGACGTGCGTGGCATAGAGCGTCATGCCGGTGAAGGCGAGGCCGCCGACGAGGTTGCCGAGCACGGTCGGGATCTCGTTCCAGATCAGATAATCCATGATCGAGAACTTCGCGCCGAGCAGTAGCCCGGACGGGAACAGGAACATGTTCACGACGGAATGCTCGAACACCATGTAGAAGAACACCAGGATCGGCATCCACATCGCGATGACCTTGCCCGGGACCGAGGTCGAGATCATGGCGCCGACGACGCCGGTCGAGACCATCCAGTTGCAGAGCATGCCGCGCAAGAACAGCGTCGCCATGCCTGCCGCGCCGTGCGCGGCGTAGCCGAGGGTTCGCCCTTCGCCGATATTGCCGATGGCGGCGCCGACCTTGTCCGGCGCCTGGGTGAAGCCGAAGGTCGTGACGAAAGCCATCATGAAGGCCACCGTAAAGGCGCCGGCGAAGTTGCCGACGAACACGAGGCCCCAATTGCGCAGCACGCCGCCGAGGGTGACGCCCGGACGCTTGTCGATCAGGGCGAGCGGGGAAAGCACGAAGACGCCGGTGAGGAGATCGAAGCCCAGCAGATAGAGCATGACGAAGCCGACCGGAAACAGCAGCGCGCCGATCAGCGGCTGGCCCGTGTTGACGTTGATCGTCACGGCGAACCAGGCCGCCAGCGCCAGGATGGCGCCCGCCATATAGGCTCGGATGATGGTATCCCGGGTGGACATGAAGATCTTGGACTCGCCCGCATCCACCATCTTGGTGACGAATTCCGAAGGCGCGAGATACGACATCAATGGTTCCTTTTGCTTCGTAAGTGAGATCGACACGCTCCGGAGAGCGCGGCTGAACGTCATCGGCCGTGCGGGCTGGCCTGCCGCGCACGAGGGCTATGGAAAATCTGGAAGCTTTGGGAATCGCGTCACGAGGACTTTGAGCCGGGAGGGCCGCGAAGCAGGTGAGCTTCCGGGATGCAGCCGCCAGAGGCTGCATCAATGCGGCGAGCCGCAGTCTTCGTTGACGCCGAAAGAAATGCAAGTTGCGTGCCGGCGCGGGCGTCAAAAATACCAAGTGATTTCAATGCGATGCCGCTCTGACCGATCTGATTCTGACGCCGCCTCGGCCACTTCCTTAAGCTATTGCACAAGCTTTGTGCGCCGCACAAGCAATGTGCAGGTCGCAAATTTCTCATGCGGAACCGACCTGCGACAGTCTTGCGCTACCGCTATAACAAATTGATTCGTTTGTTCTTTTCATAACGCCGGGCTTGGCATGAAGCTTGAATGGTTCCAGCCGACGCCATTGAAGCCGTCCCGCGAGAATTCTCATCCGATTTGCTGACGCCACCAGACGGGGGTCCTCCCCGTCGCGCGTTCGCATGCGCCAAATTCGGCGCAACCGGACGGACGGGTCGCTCGCGCGCACAGCCGCAAATCATTCCGCAAAGACGCAAAGGACGACACAGCCTATGACCAAGCGCACCCGCCGGCCCTCCGAAACGACTGGCCTCAGCCGCCGTCAATTGTTGAAGGCCACCGGCTCGACCGCGGCACTTCTCGCCGCCGCAAAACTGAATTTCCCTGCCGGCGCCTTCGCGCAGGATGCGGGCCCCGAGGTCAAGGGCGCCAAGCTCGGCTTCATTGCGCTCAGCGATGCCGGCCCGCTCTTCGTCGCCAAGGACAAGGGGCTGTTCGCCAAATATGGGATGCCCGACACCGACGTGCAAAAGCAGGCGTCCTGGGGCACGACGCGCGACAACCTCGTGCTCGGCTCCGAAGGCAACGGCATCGACGGCGCGCATATCCTCACCCCGATGCCGTATCTGATCTCGGCCGGCAAGGTGACGCAGAACAACCAGCCGACGCCGATGTACATCCTGGCGCGGCTCAACCTCGACAGCCAGTGCATCTCCGTCGCGAACGAATATGCCGACCTGAAGCTCGGCGTCGATGCCGCGCCGTTCAAGGCCGCGCTGGAGAAGAAGAAGGCCTCCGGCAAGGCCGTGAAGGCCGCGATGACCTTCCCCGGCGGCACCCACGATCTCTGGATCCGCTATTGGCTCGCCGCCGGCGGCATCGATCCCGACAAGGACATCGAGACCATCGTGGTGCCGCCGCCGCAGATGGTGGCCAACATGAAGGTCGGCACCATGGACTGCTTCTGCGTCGGCGAGCCCTGGAACCTGCAGCTGATCCATCAGAAGATCGGCTATACCGCGGTCAATACCGGCGAGCTCTGGAACAAGCATCCGGAGAAGTCCTTCGGCATGCGCGCCGCCTTCGTCGACAAATATCCAAAGGCGGCGAAGGCGCTGCTGATGGCGGTGATGGAAGCCCAGCAATGGGCCGACAAGGCCGAGAACAAGGCCGAGCTCGCCGCCATCATGGGCAAGCGGCAGTGGATGAACTGCCCGGTCGAGGACGTGCTCGACCGCAGCGCCGGCAAGTTCGACTACGGCATCCCCGGCAAGGTGGTCGAGAACTCCCCGCACATCATGAAGTACTGGCGCGACCATGCCTCCTATCCGTTCCAGAGCCACGATCTCTGGTTCCTCACCGAGGACATCCGCTGGGGCAAGTACGAGCCGAACTTCGACACCAAGGCGCTGATTGCCAAGGTCAACCGCGAGGACCTCTGGAAGGACGCGGCCAAGACCCTCGGCGTCGCGGCTGCCGACATTCCGACCTCCACCTCGCGCGGCAAGGAGACCTTCTTCGACGGCAAGGTGTTCGATCCGGAAAATCCGGCCGCCTATCTGAAGTCGCTCGCGATCAAGCGCGTCGAAGTCTGATGGAGCCAGCGGCCGCCTTCGGGTGACCGCATCGTTTTTTGGAGCCGGAGAGATATTGCGATGAATATGCCTGCCGCCAAGATCGAAATTGAGACCGCGATGCCTGCGGTCGGTGCCGCGCCGGTCGTTACGATGACGCCGAAGCGTCCGCCTCGCAGTGAAGCTTACGCACGCATGGCACGGGAGACGGCCGCCCGCGTCATCCCGCCGCTGGTCGTGATCGCGCTGCTCACGCTGGTGTGGGAGCTGGTCTGCCGCCGCGCCGGCTCGGCGCTGCCGCCGCCGTCAAAGGTGTTCACGGACACCAAGGAGCTGATCCTCGATCCGTTCTTCGACCATGGCGGCATCGACAAGGGCCTGTTCTGGCATCTTTCCGCCAGTCTCCAGCGCGTTGCCTTCGGCTACTCGCTCTCGGCGATCGCGGGCATCGCGCTCGGCGTGCTGGTCGGCCAGTCGGTCTGGGCGATGCGCGGGCTCGATCCGTTGTTCCAGGTGCTGCGCACCATTCCGCCGCTCGCCTGGCTGCCGTTGTCGCTCGCGGCGTTCCGCGACGGCCAGCCCTCGGCGATCTTCGTCATCTTCATCACCTCGATCTGGCCGATCATCATCAACACCGCGGTCGGCATCCGCAACATCCCGCAGGACTACCGCAACGTCGCGGCCGTGGTGCAGCTCAATCCGCTCGAGTTCTTCGCAAAGATCATGATCCCGGCGGCGGCGCCGTACATCTTCACCGGCCTTCGCATCGGCATCGGCCTGTCGTGGCTTGCGATCGTCGCTGCGGAAATGCTGATCGGCGGCGTCGGCATCGGCTTCTTCATCTGGGACGCCTGGAACTCCTCGCATATCAGCGAGATCGTCCTGGCGCTGTTCTATGTCGGCATCGTCGGCTTCGTGCTGGACCGCCTGATCGCGGGCCTCGGCAAGTTCGTCACCCGCGGCACCGCGCAGAACTGAAAGGAGTGGGGACATGACTGCTTATCTGAAGCTCGACCACATCGACAAGGTCTTTACCCGCGGCGCCGCCACCACGGAGGTGCTGAAGGACATCAACCTCACGATCGAGAAGGGCGAGTACGTTTCGATCATCGGCCATTCCGGCTGCGGCAAGTCGACCCTGCTCAACATCATCGCAGGGCTGACCGGCGCCACCACCGGCGGCGTGCTGCTGGAAAACCGCGAGGTGAACTCGCCGGGGCCCGATCGCGCCGTGGTGTTCCAGAATCACAGCCTGCTGCCGTGGCTGACCGTCTACGAGAACGTCAGGCTCGGCGTCGACAAGGTCTTCGCCAAGACCAAGTCCCGCGCCGAGCGAGACGCCTGGGTGATGCACAATCTCAACCTCGTGCAGATGGCTCATGCCAGGGACAAGCGTCCTTCCGAAATCTCCGGCGGCATGAAGCAGCGCGTCGGCATCGCGCGGGCGCTCGCCATGGAGCCGAAGGTGCTGTTGCTGGATGAGCCCTTCGGCGCGCTCGACGCGCTGACCCGCGCCCACTTGCAGGACTCGGTCATGGCGCTGCATCAGAAGCTCGGCAACACCATTCTGATGATCACCCACGACGTCGACGAGGCCGTGCTGTTGTCCGACCGCATCGTGATGATGACGAACGGGCCGAGCGCGCGCATCGGCGAGGTGCTGGAGGTGCCGCTGGCGCGGCCGCGCAAGCGGCTCGAGCTCGCGACCAACGCCACCTATCTGAAGTGCCGCCAGCGCGTGCTCGAATTCCTCTACGAGCGTCACCGCTTCGTCGAGGCCGCGTAAGCGAAGAGTTTAGCGCAACGACATGCACGCGCCCAAATAATCGACACCCCGCTCAATCCTTGTGCGTCGCACAAGGATTGAGCGAATCGCAAATTTGGCGTGCGAGAAAGCCCTGCGAATATTTCGGGCGACACGAACAACACCCTGAAATCCCTGCGTTTCCAGGATGCGCGCAACTGGCACGGAAATTGAAGCGTCTTTGCGCGACGCCAACGACGACGTCCCTCAACATCATCAATCAGCATCGTGAACTCGCCACCGGGGTGAAGCCTCGGAGCGCGCCTCCGTGGCCGGAGGCTGAGCCTGCAACGACGCAGCGGTGAGACTGGAAGGGATATGCAATGACGAAGAGTCCCACTTGGATTTCTGACTGGCGCCCCGAAGATGAGGCGTTCTGGAACGCGACCGGCAAGACGATCGCGCGGCGGAACCTGATCTGGTCGATCGTAGCCGAACATATCGGCTTCTCGGTCTGGCTGATCTGGAGCATCGTCACGACCAAGCTGCCGCAGGCGGGCTTCCACTACACCACCGACCAGCTGTTCCAGCTCGTCGCCGTGCCGGGGCTGATCGGCGCCTTGATGCGCTTTCCCTACACCTTCGCAGTGACGACCTTCGGCGGCCGCAACTGGACCATCTTCAGCGCGGCGATCCTGTTCATTCCGACCTTGTCGCTTGCCTATTTCGTGAGCCAGCCCGACACGCCGTTCTGGCTGATGCTGCTGGTCGCCTCGACCGCGGGTCTCGGCGGCGGCAATTTCGCCTCCAGCATGACCAACATCTCCTTCTTCTTCCCCGACCGGATGAAGGGATGGGCGCTCGGACTCAACGCGGCCGGCGGCAATATCGGTGTCTCCAGCGTGCAGCTCCTGACCCCGATCCTGATGACGCTCGCCGTCTTCAACCTGTTCCAGGCAACGCCCGTCGACGGCGTCTTCCTGCAGAATGCCGGACTCATGTGGGTGCTGCCGATCGCGATCGCGGTGTTCGGCGCGGTGTTCTTCATGAACAATCTCACCACGGCGAAATCGTCGGTGAAGAACCAGCTTGCGATCGTCAGGCGCAAGCACACCTGGATCATGGCGTATCTCTATATCGGCACATTCGGGTCCTTCATCGGCTACTCCGCGGCGTTCCCGCTTCTGATCAAGACGCAATTCCCCGCCGTGACGATCTCGATCGCCTTCCTGGGCCCGCTGGTCGGCTCGTTGTCGCGTCCGCTCGGCGGCTGGCTCGCAGACCGGGTCGGCGGCTCCATCATCACCTTCTGGAATTTCATCGCGATGGCGGGCGCCACGGTCGGCGTGCTCTACTTCGTCGGGCAGAAGGATTTCATCGGCTTTCTGTCGATGTTCCTGATCCTGTTCGTGACGACGGGCATCGGCAACGGCTCGACCTACCGCATGATCCCCTCGATCTTCCGCGAGGAGAATCTGTTCAAGGTGCGCGGCAAGGGCGATGTCGCGCGTGCGGCCGCGCTGAAGACCGCGAGCATCGAAAGCGGCGCGGCGGTCGGCTTCATCGGCGCGATCGGTGCCGTCGGCGGCTATCTGATCCCGAGCGGCTTCGGCAAGTCGATCGCCATGACCGGCGGGCCGCAGCTCGCGCTCGCGGTCTATCTCGCCTTCTACGCCTCCTGCCTAGCTCTCACCTGGTGGTTCTACCTGCGTCGCAGCCCGCAGGGTGAAGGCGCGCCAAGCCTCGCCGAAGCACGTGTGTGAGCGCGAGCACTTGGCACGAATGTCGCTTCTCCCCGTACGCGGGGAGAAGTCTCTCTGATGACGTTTGACCCATGAACTTCTTCCGCAACGGCGCGGACGAAGGCAGACCGAAACAGACAGGAGAACATCATGACGCCAGAGCAGATCGCCCTCATTCAGCAGAGCTTCGCCAAGGTCGCGCCGATATCGGAGCAGGCCGCGGTGCTGTTCTACGATCGCCTGTTCGAGGTGGCGCCGTCCGTGCGCGCGATGTTTCCCGAGGACATGACCGAGCAGCGCAAGAAACTGATGGGCATGCTCGCTGCCGTGGTCGGCGGCCTGTCGAACCTCGAGTCGATTCTTCCCGCGGCCTCCGCCCTCGCCAAGCGTCACGTCGCCTACGGCGCCAAGGCCGAGCACTACCCTGTGGTCGGCGCGACCTTGCTGTGGACCCTGGAGAAGGGTCTTGGCGAAGCCTGGACGCCCGAACTCGCCAAGGCCTGGACCGACGCCTACGGCGTGCTGTCCGGCTACATGATATCCGAGGCCTATGGCGCACAAGCGCAGGCCGCCGAATAGGAGATGCCTCGTGAGTGAACCGCTGGTCATCGTCGGTAACGGTATGGCGGCCGCGCGTCTGGTCGACGAGCTCGCGAAGACCGCGCTCGGCCGCTACGCCGTCGCCGTGATCGGCGAAGAGCCGCGGCTCGCTTACAACCGCGTGCTGCTCTCCTCTGTGCTGGCCGGCGAGACCGGATCGCACGAGATCGAACTGCGGCCGGCCGAGTGGTGGCGCCATCGCGGCGTGACGGTTCGCTACGGCTATCGCGTCACCGAGATCGACGTCGGCCGCCGCGAGCTGAAGATCGAAGGCGAGGAGAGCATGGAGTACTCCAGGCTCGTCCTCGCCACCGGCTCGACGCCGCTGCGGCTCAACGTGCCGGGTGCCGATCTCTCCGGCGTGCACACCTTTCGCGACACCCGCGACGTCGACCTGCTGCTGACGCTGGCCGCGGCGAAGAAGCGCGTCGTCGTGGTCGGCGGCGGCTTGCTCGGGCTGGAGGCGGCCTACGGCCTCGCCAAGGCCGGTGCCCCCGTGACGCTGCTGCATCTGATGGACCGGCTGATGGAGCGCCAGCTCGATGCGCCCGCCGCCGACCTGCTCAAGACGCTGGTCGAGCGCAAGGGCATCCGCATCCTGCTCAACGCCAGCACGAAGTGCATCCATGGCGACGGTCATGTCGAGGCCGTCGAGCTTGCCGACGGCAGCCGCATCGAGGCCGACGCCGTGATTTTCGCTGCCGGCATCAAGCCGAACGTCGTGCTGGCGAAGGATGCGGGCATCGCGGTCAATCGCGGCATCGTCGTCAACGACGTCATGCAGACCTCCTCGCCCGACATCTTCGCGCTCGGCGAATGCGCCGAGCATCGCGGCACCTGCTATGGTCTTGTCGAACCCGCTTACGAGCAGGCGCGCGTGCTGGCGCGGCATCTTGCCGGCCGCCCCGCCGCCTATCAGGGCAGCGTGGTCTCGACCAATCTGAAGGTCTCCGGCGTCAGCGTGTTTTCCGCCGGCGACTTCATGGGCGGGGATGGCAGCGAGAGCCTCGTGCTGTCGGACCGCAGCCGCGGCACCTACAAGAAGCTCGTGATTGCCGACGGCCGGCTCACCGGCGCCGTGCTGATCGGCGATACCGTCGATGCGCTCTGGTATCTCGAGCTGATCCGCAATCGCGACAAGGTCGCGGCGATCCGTACAGACATGATGTTCGGCCGCGCGCTGGCGCACCCCTCCAAGGCTGCTTGACAAGGCTGTTTGACGATGACGGCGATCGATCCCGCGCTCCGCACCACCAAGACGACGTGCCCCTATTGTGGTGTCGGCTGCGGCGTGCTGGCGACACCCGACGGCAAGGGCGGGGCGGCTATCGCCGGTGATCCCGACCACCCCGCCAATTTCGGCCGGCTATGCTCAAAGGGCTCAGCGCTCGGCGAGACCGTCGGGCTCGAAAGCCGGCTGCTCTACCCGATGATCCGTTGCAAGGGCGTGCTGGAGCGCGTTGCCTGGAGCGATGCGCTCGATCATGTCGCCCATCGCATGCAGCACATCGTGGCGCGCGACGGCGCCGACGCGGTCGCCTTCTATCTCTCCGGCCAGCTCCTCACCGAGGACTATTACGTCGCCAACAAGCTGATGAAGGGATTTGTCGGCACGGCGAATGTCGACACCAATTCGCGGCTCTGCATGTCCTCCTCGGTCGCCGGTCACCGCCGTGCTTTCGGCGCCGACACCGTGCCCGGCTGCTACGAGGATCTCGACCAGGCCGACCTGCTCGTCTTCGTCGGCTCGAATGCGGCCTGGTGCCATCCCGTGCTGTTCCAGCGAATGCTGAAGAACCGGCAGGAGCGTGGCGCGCGCATGATCGTGATCGACCCGCGCCGTACCGACACCGCTGGTGATGTCGATCTCTTCCTCGGCCTCAAGCCCGGCACCGACACGGCGCTGTTCTCCGGCCTCTTCGTTCATCTCGTCGACAATGGCGCGCTCGATCGGGACTACATCGCGCAGAATACCAGCGGATACGACGACGCGCTGGCGCGTGCGCGCAACATCGCAGGCAGTGTCACTGCGACGGCGCTTGCCACGGGCCTCTCCGAGCAGGACGTCGCCACCTTCTTCAGGATGTTCCGTGACACCGAGAAGGTCGTCACGCTCTATTCGCAAGGCGTCAACCAGTCGGCGCAGGGTACCGACAAGGTCAACGCCATCCTGAACTGCCATCTCGCGACGGGGCGCATCGGCAAGCCCGGTGCCTCGCCGTTCTCGCTCACCGGCCAGCCCAATGCGATGGGCGGTCGCGAGGTCGGCGGCCTCGCCAACATGCTTGCCGCCCATATGGGTTTCACGCCGCCCGACATCGATCGTGTCAGGCGGTTCTGGAAGGCGCCGCGCATCGCCACCCATGAGGGGCTGAAGGCGGTGCAATTGTTCGAGGCCATCAACCGCGGCGAGGTCAAGGCGCTGTGGGTGATGGGCACCAACCCGGCGGTGTCGCTGCCGGATGCCGACATGGTCCGCGATGCCCTGAAGAAGCTCGAGCTGTTCGTGGTCTCCGAGAACGTGCTCTCCAACGACACGGTCGAGGCCGGTCCGCATGTGCTGCTGCCGGCGCTGGCCTGGGGCGAGAAGTCGGGCACGGTGACCAATTCCGAGCGGCGCATCTCGCGCCAGCGCTCGTTCCTGCCGGCGCCGGGCGAGGCGCGCCCCGATTGGTGGATTCTCAGCGAGATCGCAAAACGTTTCGGTTTCGGCGACAGCTTCAACTACAAATCCGCCGCCGATATCTTCCGCGAGCACGCCGCACTCTCGGCTTTCGAGAACAATGGCAGCCGCGATTTCGATATCGGCGCGCTGAGTTCGGTGTCCGACGAAGCGTTCGACGCCTTGAAGCCGGTGCAATGGCCCGCGCGCGAGGGGCAGACGCCCGGCGAGCGCTTCTTTGCGAGCGGCGGGTTCTTCACCAATGACGGCAAGGGCCGCTTCGTCGCGCCGGAGGTGCCGGCGCTGCGCGGCGAGACCGGTCCGTCGCGTCCCCTGAGGCTCAACACCGGGCGCATCCGCGACCAGTGGCACACCATGACGCGCACGGGTCTCAGCCAGCGCCTGGGCGCGCATTTGCCGGAGCCCTTCGTCGAGATTCATCCCGATGACGCCAGCAAATACGGCATCGCCCATGACGGCTATGCCCGCATCACCACCGATTACGGCCAGTGCATCCTGAAGGCCGTCGTCAGCGAACGGCAGCAGCGCGGCACCCTGTTCGTGCCGATCCACTGGAGCGCGATGAATACCTCGCACGGCCGCGTTGGCGCGCTGGTGCAGTCGTTCACCGATCCATTCTCGGGCCAGCCGGAGGCGAAGGCGACACCGGCCGCGATCGCTCCTTACGAATTCGTCTTCCGCGGCTTCGCGCTGTCGCGAAAGCAGATCGACCTGCCGGAGAACCTGTTGTGGACCCGCGTCACGGTCGCCGGCGGCTTCGGCTATCTCTTTGCGGACAACGGCGATCTTTCGCGCTGGCCCGCCTGGCTCGAGAACGTCGCGGGCGCGGACGTTGCCGAGTACCGCGACTTCGGCGGCGGGGTCTATCGCGCCGGCTCGTTCGCAGGCGACCGCATCGAGACCTGCCTGTTCGTCGGACCCGCGCACGATGCCGGCGATTGGGAGGTGGTGAAAAGCGCATTCGCCGCCGACCAGGTGACCGACGAGCAGCGCCGCATGCTGCTGTCCGGCAAGTCGATAGAGGGCGCCGCTTCGACCGGCCCGATCGTCTGCGCCTGCTTCGGCGTCGGCCGCGGCACCATCTGCGACACCATAGCTGGCGGCGCACGCACCGCCGCCGAGATCGGCGCCAGGCTCAAGGCCGGCACCAATTGCGGCTCCTGCATCCCCGAGATGAAGCGCCTGATCGCGACGACCGAGGCGGTGCCGGCAAAGCAGGTGAAGGTCGCTGGCGCGGCGGGGTAGCGCTGCTTTTCTGGGGCGTCGCCGAATATTCCGATGTCATCGCCCGGCTTGACCGGGCGATCCAGTACGCCGAGACACTTATGATTAAGCGGTGAGGCCGCGGTGTACTGGATTCCCCGCTTTCGCGGGGAATGACAATGAGGGCGAGGCGCCATGCCGCCCACGCCAATCGACGCGCCGTCGATTGTGCCCTATGCTGCCGCGCTCCCCCTCTGCAATCACAACAACAATGATGTACCTGGAAACGCCGCCCCGCCTGATCGAGACAAAAGTCTTCTCCACAATGCCCGACAAGTTCCGCCGCAAGGGCGTGCGGACGGAGTGGGCCGACGCCAACCGGCCGGGCATTGCCACCGACAGCTTCATCGAAGGTCCTTCATTCGACGAGGATGGCAACCTCTACATCGTCGACATTCCCTTCGGCCGCATCTTCCGTATTGCGCCTGACGGCGAGTGGTCGCAGGTCGCCGAATATGAGGGCTGGCCGAACGGGCTGAAGATCGCATCAGACGGCCGCATCCTGGTTGCCGATTACATGCACGGCATCATGGAGCTCGATGCGAAGGCCGGGCGGATCAAACCGGTGCTGACTGCGCGCAATTCGGAATCGTTCCGCGGCTGCAACGATCTCCACCTCGCCACCAATGGCGACGTCTATTTCACCGATCAGGGTCAGACCGGGCTGCACGACCCCAGCGGCCGGGTCTATCGTCTCGCGTCGAGCGGCAGGCTCGATTGCCTGATCGACACCGGCATCAGCCCGAATGGACTCGTGCTCGACCCGACCGAGACCGTGCTGTTCGTCGCGATGACGCGCGACAACGCGGTGTGGCGGTTGCCCTTCATGAAGGACGGCAGCGTGTCCAAGGTCGGCCGCTTCTGCTCGCTGTTCGGCACGAGCGGTCCTGACGGCATGACCATGGATGCCAAAGGCCGCCTGTTCGTCGGCCACGCCTCGCTCGGCCACGTCTTCGCGTTCGCGCCCAACGGCGAACTGATCGCGCGGATCAAATCCTGCGCGGGGCCGAACTGCACCAATGTCGCGATCGGTGGCGCGAAGAAGGATCGGCTCTATATCACGGAGTCGGCGACGGGCAGCGTGCTGGTTGCCGACATCAGTGATCTCTAAAGCGCGATGCGATTGGATGAATCGTCATCGCGCTTTGGGTCATTGTTTGAGCATGATCTTTTCGGAAAACCGCTGCACACTTTTCCGGATCATGCTGTAGAGCATCTGAAGGAGTAAACATGAACACACATCCCTTCGGCCGGACCGGCGCCAACGTCTCCGTCATCGGGCAGGGCACCTGGTATCTCGACCACGGCGACCGCAAGCGCGCGATCGCGGCGCTTCAGCGCGGGCTCGATCTCGGCATGACCCATGTCGACACCGCCGAGATGTATGGCGATGCCGAGCTCGTCATCGCGGATGCGATCGCGAGCCGGCGCGACGAGGTGTTCCTCGTTTCGAAGGTGCTGCCCAGCAACGCCTCGCGCCGCGGAACCATCACCGCTTGCGAGCGCTCGCTGAAGCGGCTCAAGACCGACCGGCTCGACTGCTATCTCTTGCACTGGCGCGGCTCCTATCCACTGGAGGACACCGTCGCTGCATTCGAGGATCTGGCGACATCAGGCAAGATCAAGTCCTGGGGCGTCTCCAATTTCGACGCGGACGATCTCGACGAAATTCTCGAGGTCGCTGGCGAAGGCCGGATCGCGTGCAACCAGGTGCTCTATCATCTGAAGGAGCGCGCGATCGAGCATGCGGTGATCCCGTGGTGCGAGCGGCACGGCGTCGCCGTCGTTGCCTACTCGCCGTTCGGGCACGACGATTTCCCGGCGAGCAGCAGCAAGGGCGGCGCGGTGCTGGCGCGCATCGCGGAGGCGCGTAGCGCGACGCCGCGTCAGGTCGCACTGAGCTTCCTCACCCGTGCGACTACGGTGTTCGCGATCCCGAAGGCCTCGTCCGCGGAACATGCCGGCGAAAATGCGGCCGCGGGCGATCTCGCGCTGACGAAAGACGAGGTTGCGGCGCTTGACGCGGCGTTTCCGCGCGGGCCGAAGCCGCGCGGCCTGCCCATGCTGTAATGCACAACGGGCAATATTAACGGAGCATTGACGCGCGCGGCGGCCCGCGCATATCGGCATCCTGTTTTCGGAAGTTGTGAACGCGACGCATTTGTCGTTTTTTAGGGCGCTCGATTCGCATTTTTCCCGAGTTCCAGCCGTGACCCCGCCGCCAGCCGCAGCCGCAAGGCTCGATAGTATTTCCATGTCCATGCCCGAGAGGAAGCATGTCGGTCGCCGCGCACCCGCGCGCGTCGATCATCCCTTCAGAGGCATCGCACTGATCCTGCTCTCGACGGTGTTCCTCGGCTGCTCCGACGTCACCGCGAAATATCTGTCGACGAGCTTGCCCTCGATCGAGATCACCTGGATCCGCTTCCTCACCTTCACGCTGCTGTTCACGCCGGTGATGCTGCCCGCATCGCCGCTCTATGCGATGCGCACCAAGCGTCCCGGCCTGCACGTGATGCGCGGGGCGGCGCTGCTTGGCTCCTCGCTGTTCTTCATCACGGGCCTCGGCTTCCTGCCGATCGCGGAGGCATCCGCCACCGGCTTCGTCGCCCCGCTGTTCGTTACTGCGCTCTCGATCGTCTTCCTCGGCGAGAAGGTCGGCATGCGCCGCTGGCTCGCGACCGCGCTCGGCCTCATTGGCGTGCTGATCATCCTGCGCCCGGGCACCAGCGCGTTTCACCCCGCCGCATTCTTTCCGTTGGTCTCGGCGGCATGCTGGGCCGGCACTTTGATCCTGACGCGCATGATGAGCGGGCGGGAAGCCGTCGTCACCACCATGGCCTATTCCTCGCTGACGGGCCTTGCGATCCTGACCGCGCTGGTGCCGTTCGTCTGGGTCACGCCATCCTGGACCGCGGTCGCGCTCGGCATCTTCATCGGTGTCGCCTCGACCGCAGGTCAGTGGATCGTCGTCCTCGCCTATCGCTACGGCGATGCCTCGGTGCTGGCGCCCTTCTCCTATACGCAGCTGCTCTGGGTCAGTATTTTGGGCTTCTTCATCTTCGGCGAAGTGCCCGACATCTGGACCATCACCGGCGCGGCCTTCATCGTCGCCAGCGGCCTCTACATCGCCCATCGCGAGCGTGTCCGTCGCGCCCAGCTCCTGGTGCTGGAAGAGCGTTCGCCGAACGCCTGACGCAAGTTCGCCCCTCGTGCTTCGTGGTATCAGCGCTCCAAACAATACGGGAGGAGTCGGATGCGGGCCGCGATTTTCAGGAACGGAGAGATCGTCGTCGACCGGATCGCCGAGCCGAAGCCGGGCCCCGGCCAGGTGCTGGTCAGGACGCTTGCCTGCGGCATCTGCGGCTCCGATCTGCACGCGCGCCAGCACGCCCATCGCATGGTGGAGATGGCACGGAAGGTCGGGCGCAAGCCGATGGATCTCTCCCGCGACGTCGTGTTCGGCCACGAGTTCTGCTGCGAAATCGTCGACTACGGCACCGGCACCGAACGCAAGCTCAAGTCCGGCACCCGCGTCTGCTCGCTGCCGGCGCTGCTGACGCCGCAGGGTATCGAAGGCATCGGCTATTCCAACGACAATGTCGGCGGCTACGCCGAGGCGATGCTGCTGAGCGAGGCGCTGCTGCTTGCGGTGCCCAACGGGCTTGCGCCCGAGCATGCCGCGCTCACCGAGCCGCTGGCGGTCGGGGTCCACGCCGTGGCGAAAGCCAATATAAGCGGCGGCGAGGTGCCGCTCGTGATCGGCTGCGGCCCAGTCGGGCTCGCGGTGATCGCCGCGCTCAGGCTCAAGGGCCTGCATCCGATCATCGCCGCGGACTATTCGCCGGCCCGGCGCGCGCTCGCCGCACAGCTCGGCGCCGACGTCGTCGTCGATCCCAAGGTATCACAGCCCTATGCGACCTGGGCCGAGCACGCGCAGATGTCGGAGGCCGAGAAAGCGGCGCGGCCACCGTTCCAGGCCATGCTGCCGGCGCTGAAGCCGGCGATCATCTTCGAATGCGTCGGCGTGCCCGGGCTGTTGCAACAGGTGTTCGAAGGCGCGCCGCGCGACGCCAGGATCGTGGTGGTCGGGGTCTGCATGGAGACCGACAGAAGCGAGCCCATGCTCGGCATCATGAAGGAACTGAGCGTGCAATACGTGCTCGGCTACACGCCGGACGAATTCGCAAGCTCACTGCGCCTGATCGCGGAAGGGCAGGTGGATGCTGCTGCAATGGTGACCGCCGAGGTCGGCATCGACGGCGTCGCCAAGGCGTTCGCCGATCTCGCCAATCCCGAGATGCATACCAAGATCATCGTGCAGCCGTGGCGGTGACGGCCACGTAGGGTCGGCAAAGCGGTAGCGTGCCCACCATTCTCACCACAAACGCGGACGCATGGTGGGCATGGCGCTACGCGCCTTTGCCCACCCTGCGAGACCACCGTCAATATTTCGCCGGCACGTACATCTCCGGCGGGACCGGGCCTCGCTGATAGTCGGGGTTGCGCACGCGCGGCGGCAGCCTCACCGGAGCCCGTGCGACCTCCTGGTACGGGATCTGGGTCAATAGATGCGCGATGCAGTTGAGCCGGGCGCGCTTCTTGTCCACGGCATCGACGATCCACCATGGGCTATCCGGCAGATGCGTGTGCTCCAGCATCGTCTCCTTGGCCTTGGTGTACGCCTCCCAGCGACTGCGGGACTCGACGTCCATTGGGCTCAGCTTCCACTGCTTCAAGGGATCCTTGATCCGCATGGTGAAGCGGAACTGCTGTTCGTCGTCGGTGATCGAGAACCAGTACTTGACCAGGATGATGCCGGAGCGGATCAGCATGCGCTCGAATTCCGGCACTGACTTGAAGAACTCCTGATACTCGTCCTCCGAGCAGAAGCCCATCACGCGCTCGACGCCGGCGCGGTTGTACCAGCTACGGTCGAACAGCACGATTTCGCCGCCGGCCGGCAAGTGCGCGACGTAGCGCTGGAAGTACCATTGCGTGCGCTCGCGCTCGCTCGGCGCCGGAAGCGCCGCGACGCGGCAGATGCGGGGATTGAGTCGCTGGGTGATGCGCTTGATCACGCCGCCCTTGCCGGCGGAGTCGCGGCCCTCGAACAGCACCACGACCTTTTTCTTCTCGCTCTGCACCCAGTCCTGGAGCTTGACGAGCTCGCCCTGCAGGCGAAGCAGTTCCCGGAAATAGAGCCTGCGATCGACCGTCGGCCTCAGCGTTCCGGCCTCGTCAAGGAGCTCGTCGAGACGGGCATCATCCAGCTCCATCTCCAGTTCCTCGTCGAGATCATCGGCCATTTCCTGGATGATGCGCTCGCGCTTGGAGATCTCGGATTTTCGATCGGATGCGGTCATGGTCCTTCTCTCGGCTCGGATACCAGTCACAACGACCATCGGCGGGGTTTGTTGCGTCCATGTGACATGCGATCCCGCCGACGCAGGTCACACCGGCAGCGCGATCGAATACTTCACCTGGCTGAGCGCAAAGCTCGACTCGATGGAGGCGATGCCGTCGAGCCGGGTGAGCTTGGTCTTGAGGAACGTCTCGTAGGAGGCGAGGTCGGCTGCGACAACGCGTAAGAGGTAGTCGCGGTTGCCGGTCATCAGGTAGCACTCCAGGACCTCGTCCCATTTCGAGATCGCGCGGGCGAAGCGGTTGAGGTCCTCCTCCTTCTGGCGCGCCAGCTTGATCGAGATGAAGACGCTGACATGCAACCCCAGCGCCTTCTGGTCCACGGTCGCGATATAGCGCGAGATGACGCCGCGTTCCTCCAGCAGCTTGACCCGGCGATGACAGGGCGAGACCGAGAGCCCGACCTTGTCGGCGAGCTCCTGCATGGTCATCCGGCTGTCGTTCTGGAGATGGCTGAGGATTTTTCGGTCGATGGCGTCGAGCTCTGGCATTGGGATGGAACCTGGGTCAGGAGGCGTCTGATTGGTAAAATATCCCAATCTTGACCGGTATGGCGCGAAAAATTGAGAAGTTTGGCGCGGCTCGCAGGCGTATGATCGGGGCTTATTTCCCGGAGCATCGCCATGCCCGTTGATCCCGCTCGCCTCGACACACTGACCGCGCTTGCCCGCAAGGCGCTGTGGCTGTCGTCCTGGACCATTCACCACGCCAACCACATCCGCGCCAATGCGGACGGCCTCAAGGTCGGCGGCCACCAGGCCTCCTCCGCCTCGCTGGCGACCATCATGTCCGCGCTGTACTTCCATGTGCTGCGCCCCGAGGACCGCATCGCGGTGAAGCCGCATGCGAGCCCGGTGTTCCACGCCATCCAGTATCTGTTCGGCCGCCAGACCCGTGAGAAGCTGGAGAATTTTCGCGGCTTCAGGGGCGCGCAGTCCTATCCTTCGCGGACCAAGGACGTCGACGACGTCGATTTCTCCACCGGCTCGGTCGGCCTCGGCGTCGCGCAGACGCTGTTCTCTTCGCTGGTGCAGGACTACGTCAAGGCGCATGGCTGGATGAAGGACCGCCGCGAAGGCCGGATGATCGCCCTCGTCGGCGACGCCGAGATGGACGAGGGCAACATCTTCGAGGCTCTGGCAGAGGGCTGGAAGCACGGCCTGCGCAACACCTGGTGGGTGGTCGACTACAACAGGCAGTCGCTCGACGCCGTCGTCCGCGAAGGGCTCTGGGAAAAGTTCGAGACCATGTTCCGCAATTTCGGCTGGGACGTGGTGATCGTGAAGTACGGCCGGCTGATGCGCGAGGCCTTTGCGGAAGCAGGCGGCGAAGCCTTGAAGCGCTGGATCGACAACTGCCCGAACGCGCTCTACGCGGCGCTATGCTTCCAGGGCGGCGCGGCCTTCCGCAAGCATCTGCACGACGAGATCGGCGACCAGGGCCCGATCACGAAGCTGATCGACAGGCGCAGCGACGAGGAGCTGCTCGCGCTGATGTCGAATCTCGGCGGCCATGACATGGCGAGCATGCTCGAGGCGTTCGACTCGATCGATCATGATCGCCCGGTCTGCTTCATCGCCTACACCATCAAGGGCGTCGGCCTGCCGTTCCAGGGCCACAAGGACAACCACGCCGGCCTGATGACCGTCGCGCAGATGGAGAAGTACCGCGACAGCCAGAACATCCGGCCCGGGCATGAATGGGACAAGTTCGAAGGGCTGACGCAGGATGCGGCCGAACTCGAAGCTTTCCTCGCGCGGGTGCCGTTCAACCAGGACGGCCGCCGGCTGACGGCTCCCGTCGTCGAGGTGCCCCAGCAGCTCGCCTTCAAGCCGTCGCCGCAGATGTCGACCCAGCAGGGCTTTGGCCTCGTGCTCAACGAGATCGCGCGCAGCGACAGCGAGCTGGCGAGGCGCATCGTGACGACCTCGCCCGACGTCACCGTCTCGACCAATCTCGGCCCCTGGGTTAACCGCCGTGGCCTGTTCGCGCGCGCCGAGAAGGCGGATTTATTCCGCAGTGAGAAAATTCCGTCGACCTACAACTGGGACGCCTCGCCCAAGGGCCAGCATCTCGAGCTCGGCATTGCCGAGATGAACCTGTTCATCATGCTCTCCGCGCTCGGCCTGTCGCACCAGATCAACGGCGAGCGGCTGCTGCCGGTCGGCACGCTCTACGATCCCTTCATCGAGCGCGGGCTCGATGCGCTGAACTATGCCTGCTACCAGGATGCCCGCTTCATGGTGGCGGCGACGCCGTCCGGCATCACGCTCGCGCCGGAGGGCGGCGCGCACCAGTCGATCGCGACGCCCTTGATCGGCATGGCGCAGGATGGCCTGGCCTCGTTCGAGCCGGCCTTCGTCGACGAGCTCGCCGTCATCATGGCTTTCGGCTTTGACCACATGCAGCGCGATCCCGGCGAGGGCGGCTCGGTTTACTTGCGCCTTTCGACGCGCAGCATCGAGCAGGCGCAGCGGATCATCACGCCTGAGCTGAGGCAGGGCATCACCGATGGCGCTTATTGGCTGCGCAAGCCGGGCCCGAATGCCGAAGTCGTGATCGCCTATACCGGCGCAGTCGCGCCCGAGGCGATCGAGGCGACCGGCTTCATCGGCGAGAGCCGCCGCGACGTCGGCCTGCTCGCGATCACCTCGGCGGATCGTCTCCACGCCGGTTGGACCGCCGCGCGGAAATTGCGGCGCGACCGCCGCGGCGTCCAGCATCTCAGCCACATCGAGAAACTGCTGGCGCCGCTGCCGCGCGACTGCGGCATCGTGACCGTGATCGACGGCCATCCTGCCGCGCTCGGCTGGCTCGGCAGCGTCCGCGGCCACCGCGTCGAGGCGCTCGGCGTCGAGCAGTTCGGCCAGACCGGCAGCATCGCGGACCTTTATCGGCACTACGGCATCGACGCCAACGCCATCATCGATGCGGCCGAAAGCCTCACCACCGGTGCGCCGGTGCTGCACCGGAAGATGGCGGTGTAGTCGAGGTAGCCACGGTGTCATTCCGGGGCGGCTCGGAGAGCCGAACCCGGAATCTCGAGATTCCGGGTTCGATGCTTCGCATCGCCCCGGAATGACTGCTGAGAGAATCTTGCCACGTTCCCGCCATCGGCTCATATAGCCTCCGCTCGCCGCAACGCTGGCCCCGCATATGGCGGGTTCAATTGCCGGCGCTTTCGTGCAAGGATGCCTGCCGAAACGCCCCCTCCAAGCCCCAAGAAGAGGTTAACGATGGTCAATCGCATGCAATTCTACATCGACGGCGCCTGGGTCGATCCCGCCGTCAAGAAGTCCACCGCCGTGGTCAATCCGGCGACGGAAGAGGCGATGTACGAGGTTGCGCTGGGCTCCAAGGCCGACGTGGACAAGGCCGTCGCCGCCGCCAAGCGCGCCTTTGCGACCTTCTCCCAGACCAGCCGCGAGGAGCGCGTTGCGCTGCTGTCGAAGGTCATCGAGGTCTACAAGGGCCGTCTCAAGGAGATCGGCGCTGCTGTCTCCGACGAGATGGGCGCGCCGCTGCCGATGGCGGAAAAGCTCCAGGCCGGCGCCGGCCTCGGCCATCTCATGACCACGCTCGACGTGCTCAAGAACTATCATTTCGAGGAGCCGGTCGGCACCGCCATGGTGCTGCGTGAGCCGATCGGCGTGGTCGGCATGATCACGCCCTGGAACTGGCCGCTGAACCAGATCGCCTGCAAGGTCGCGCCCGCGCTCGCCGCCGGCTGCACCATGATCCTGAAGCCCAGCGAGTTTACGCCGACCTCGGCGCTGATCTTCGCGGAAATCCTCCATGAAGCCGGTGTGCCCAAAGGCGTGTTCAACCTCGTCAACGGTCTCGGCCCCGAGGTCGGCGCCGCCATGAGCGAGCATCCCGACATCGACATGATCTCCTTCACCGGCTCGACCCGCGCCGGCATCGACGTCGCCAAGCGCGCGGCGCCGACCGTGAAGCGCGTCAGCCAGGAGCTCGGCGGCAAGTCGCCGAACGTCATCCTCGAAGGCGCCGACCTCACGAAGGCCGTGACCGGCGGCGTGATGCACATGTTCAACAACTCCGGCCAGTCCTGCAACGCGCCCTCGCGCATGATCGTGCCGCTGTCCAAGATGAAGGAAGTCGCCGCGATCGCGAAGGCGGTGGCCGACAAGACCAAGGCCGGCGATCCCCGCGCCGAAGGCACCACCATCGGACCCGTGGTCAATCGCGGCCAGTGGGACAAGATCCAGGGCCTGATCAAGAAAGGCATCGACGAGGGCGCAACCCTCGTCGCCGGCGGCCCGGGCCTGCCCGAGGGCGTCAACAAGGGCTTCTATGTCCGTCCGACTATCTTCGCCGATGTCACGCCCGACATGACGATCGCGCGCGAAGAAATATTCGGACCGGTGCTGACCATCATCGGCGCCAAGGACGAAGCCGACGCGGTGCAGATCGCCAACGACACGCCCTATGGTCTCGCCGGCTACGTCTACGGTCCGTCGGTCGAGGACGCCAAGCGCGTCGGCCGCCAGATCCGCGCCGGCAACGTCAATCTCCAGGGCGTGCCCAACGACCGCACCGCGCCGTTCGGCGGCTACAAGCAGTCCGGCAACGGTCGCGAGTGGGGCAAGTTCGGTCTCGAGGATTTCCTCGAAGTGAAGGCCGTCGCCGGCTTCAACGCGGCGTAGTTCATACGGCGCTTGCACTACAGGGAATGCCGGCTTCCAAGGAAGCCGGCATTCTTTGCTCAGAGACCGGCCGCTTCACTGCGACAACAGCCCGTCAAATCAAGAAAAGCAAAGGGACGGAACGTGCGAAAATTGATCATCGCATTCGTTGCGCTGCTGCCGCTGTCAGGCGCTGCGCAGGCCCAGACGGTGAAGGATCTGCTCAACACGCTCAGGGCGAAATGGAACGAACCGACCGAGCCGTTCAAGATCATCGACAGCGTCTACTATGTCGGCACCAACGGACTTGCGTCCTACCTGATCACATCGCCCCAGGG
This sequence comes from Bradyrhizobium sp. USDA 327, assembly GCF_041262065.1. Classification (NCBI taxonomy): domain Bacteria; kingdom Pseudomonadati; phylum Pseudomonadota; class Alphaproteobacteria; order Hyphomicrobiales; family Nitrobacteraceae; genus Bradyrhizobium; species Bradyrhizobium sp. USDA 327. Next base: position 1,383,341 of record NZ_JBGCCW010000001.1, read on the forward strand.
GCATATTCTGGTCGATACCGTGATGCCGGAATCGACGTCGCAGATCAGGACGAGCATCGAGAAGCTCGGCTTCAAGATCAGCGACATCAAGTATCTCATCAACACCCACGCCCATATCGACCACACCGGTGGCTTTGCCGAGTTGAAGCAGGCGAGCGGCGCGCAGATGGTCGCGGGCGAGGCCGACAAGCCGTTGCTCGAAGGCGGCTATTATCCGGGTGCGCAGGAGGAGAAGGCGCTCGACTTTCCGCCGGTGAAAGTGGACCGAACGGTGCGTGAGGGCGACACCGTTGCGGTCGGCAGCGTTACGCTAACGGCGCGCGAGACGCCCGGCCATTCGCCGGGCTGCACCAGCTGGGCATTCTCGGTGAAGGATGGCGATGCAACACGCTCGGTGCTGATCTTCTGCAGCGGCACGGTCGCGCTGAACCGGCTTGTCGGCAACCCGACCTATTCCGGCATCGTTGACGACTATCGCAAGACCTTTGCGCGCGCCAAGGACATGAAGGTCGACATCCTGCTGGCTCCTCATCCCGAGATGTACAAGATGGCCGAGAAGCGCGCCAAGCTCGCCGACGGCGGACCCAATCCGTTCGTCGATCCCGGCGAGTTCAAGGTCTATGCGGCATCGCTGGAGAAGGCCTTCGAAGAGGCGCTCGTCAAGCAGACCGCAGCGGCTCAGGAGAAGAAAGGGTAGGGGCGGTAGGTCGTGGTGGGCGCGCTGTGGAGCCTATCCTCCCACAGCGCCCTGCGTATTCACATACAGCGCGTAGATCGACTGGCTCGCCGCCATGAACAGGCGGTTGCGCTTGACGCCGCCGAAGCAGACGTTGGCGCAGCGCTCGGGCAGCGCGATGCGGCCGATCATGACGCCGTCGGGCGCGAACACCACGACGCCGTCGAGTTCGGGATCGCCCATGCCCCAGCCGCACCAGAGATTGCCGTCGATGTCGCAGCGCATGCCGTCGGGCGTGCCGGGACCGGCATCGATGTGGACGCGCTTGTTGGAAATCGTGGTGCCGTCAGGCGAGACGTCATAGGCGAGGATCTTGCGGTTCGGCACGCCGCGCGATTCCACGACATACAAAATCTTCTCGTCCGGCGAGAAGCACAGCCCATTCGGACCGAGCACGCCTTCGGCGACGATCGTCGCCTTGCCGGTCGCGGGATCGAGCCGGTAGACGTTCGGCTCGATCTCGGGTTCTGCCGTGTAGCCCTCGTAATTGCCGAGCAGGCCGAAGGTCGGATCGGTGAACCAGATCGAGCCGTCCGATTTGACGACGACATCGTTCGGCGAGTTCAACCGCTTGCCGTTGAATTGATCCATCAGCACGGTGATGCTGCCGTCATACTCGGTGCGAACAACGCGCCGCCCGCCATGCTCGCAGGTGATGAGCCGCCCCTGCCGGTCGCGGGTGTTGCCATTGGCAAAGTTCGAGGGCTTGCGGAACACGCTGACGGTGCCGGTCTCTTCCTCCCATTTGAGGATGCGCTGGTTCGGAATGTCGCTGCAGAGCAGATAGCGCCCGTCGCCGAACCACACCGGACCTTCGGCCCAGCGCATGCCGGTCGTCAGCCGCTCCACCGCCGACAGTTTCAGCCAGTATTTCTCGAAGCGGGGATCGAGCGCTTTGATCGCGGGGTCAGGGTAATAGGTCGCCGGCCGCCAGCCTTGGCTATGGGACGAGGCATCGTTCATGTGCGGTTCTCGTTGTTGCGTTCCCTCTGTCCAAGTCTGCTAGCATCAGATATCCATGGTCGCAAATCGGTCGATAAGACGAGGAAAGACATGCCGCGCATCTTGATGACGGGAGCTTCGGGCGGAATCGGAACGCGCCTTCGCAAACTGCTGCCGCCGATCTATCCGGATCTGCTGCTCTCCGACATCAAGCCACCGGCCGATCTCGGAGCCAACGAGAAATTCAAGGCGGCGGACCTCGCCGATCTCGCGCAGTGCGAGGCGATTTGCGAGGGCGTCGACGGCATCCTCCATTTCGGCGGCTATTCGGTCGAAGGCACCTGGGGTCAAATCCTCCAGGCCAACATCATCGGCGGCTACAATCTGTTCGAGGCCGCGTATCGCAAGGGCGTCAAGCGCGTGGTGTTCGCCTCGTCGAACCACGCCGTCGGCTTCTATCCGCGCCACCACAAGATCGGCACCGACGTCACCGCGCGGCCCGACAGCCGCTACGGCGTCAGCAAGGTGTTCGGCGAGGCCGTCGGCGCGCTCTACGCCGACAAGCACGGCCTGAAGGTGACTTGCCTGCGCATCGGCAATTTCGGCGACATGCCGCTCGACCAGCGCCGGCTGGCGATCTGGCTCAAGCCCGATGATCTCGTGCAGCTCTGCCGCATCGGGCTCGAACATCCTGACATCCATTTCGAGGTCTTTTACGGCGCCTCTTTCAACGAGCGTGCCTGGTGGGACAATCACCGCGCCTACGAGCTCGGCTATCGCCCGACCGGCCGCGCCGAAGATTTCCGTGACCACGCGATGGCGGAGCAGGCCAAGCTCAAGCCGGATCCCGTCGGCGATTATTTCCAGGGCGGCACCTTCTGCAGCATGGAGTTCGATGCCGACCCAGGCGGCGTGATCGACTGGACCAAGCGTTAAAAGCGGCTCACCTGCCGAGCGTCAACAACGGCTTGCCCGTCTCGACAATGTAGGTCGCAAGCTCCGCCGCGTTGCCGCTGCCGACGTTCGTCACCGCATGATGTACGCCGTGAGGAATGAGCAGCACCTCGTCGGCCTTCAGGATCACCGGCGGCCTGCCGTCGAGCCGATATTCCAGCTCGCCTTCGATCAGATAGACGAGCTCTTCGCCCGGATGACTGTGCCTGACGGCAACGACGCCCGGAGGAAAGTCGACGCGGACCTGGACGACCTCGCGCCCGGGCGCGCTCAGAGCTTCCTTCATGAGATGGGTGCGCTTGATGTCTCCGAGCCGTGGCTCTTCGGATCGTGCGGCGAACGAAGTCAGGCTGGTTGCGGCGATTAGCGCCGCCGCAACGATGATCCCACGTTTCGTCATGTGAATGTCCTTTCGGGTCGTGCAAGATGTTGGTGGGGAGCGCATCAGCCGGCGGCAGCCGCCGGCGTTGCGCGAAAGCTGATGGCCACGCGGTTGTAGGCATTCATCAGGCTGATGGCGATCGTGAGGTCCACAAGCTCACGCTCCTCGAACACGGCGCGTGCGGCCTGGTATGCCTCGTCGGGCACGCCCGTCTCGGCAACCCGTGTCACCGTTTCCGCCCATGCCAGGGCAGCCTGTTCGCGTTCGTCGAAGAGATTGCCGGCCTCGCGCCAGGCCTGCAGCAACGCGATCTTCTCGACCTTCTCTTCCTTCTTGAGCAGGTCGCGCGTGTGCATGTCGAGACAGTAGGCGCAATTGTTGATCTGCGAGATCCGCAGATAAACCAGCTCGATCAGCGTGGCGGAGAGCCGGCTCTGCAGGACGTAGCCGTAGACGCCGCCGAGCGCCCTGATGCCTGCCGGCGCGATCTGGTTGTAGTCGAGACGCTTACTCATGTTTCTCTCCTTGATGATGATTCTGCTGGACGGCAGTGGTCAGATCCTTCTCGCTGCTGTCGACGACGAATACTGCGAGCAGGCTTGCGGGTTTGGACCGGCTCGCATTGCGGCTGACGGGATGACGGGAGCCCGGCGGCTCGTAAAAGCTCTCACCGGTGCGGTAGACCCGTCTGGCACTTTCATGGAGGGTCTCCTGTTTTCGAATTCGTGTCTGTTGCGCTGCGGGGTGAGTTTTCACCTGCGGATGGCGGCCTTCAGCGAGTCCGTGAACACCCAGAAGGAAGCGGCGAGCAGGCCGACGTCCTTCAGCAGGAACTGCCCCGGAGCGACCGTGATCGCGGGCGCCCCGAGCTCCGGCACGACGACGCCGGGGGTCGAGATCATGAAGCTCAGCGTCGTGACGAACAGTCCGGCCGAGAGAAGGCCGCCGGCCGCGGAATAGATCGGACTGGACAGCCGGAGCGCGATCAGAAGCCCGATGCTCAGTTCGACGAAACCGAGAAAAGTGGAGAAGCCGCGGACCGAAAACAGCGCGTAGAACCAGCGCAACAGCGGGCTGTTTTCCACCAGAGGCACCAGCCCCTGCGCTTCGTAATCGCTGAACTTCATCCCGCCGAACCAGGCATAAATGATTGCGAGCGACGCATAGAGACCGATCCGGCTGACCGGTTCGGCGTAGGCGAGCAGGCGTTCAGTCTGATCGCGCCAGCTGATGGTGCGGCTCAGCGCGATGGGTGAGGTGGACGGGTGGCTGATGATGCGTGACATGGTTGTCTCCGTTTTGACGCTGGGTATCGCTCACGCATTCACGTGCGTGTGCAGGTTGTAGCGAGGGGCGGGAATGGCGCTCGAGAGCTTGTTCGTCATGGCGAGCCGCGTGCTCTCGTGGCGATCCCATGCGGAATTGTCGGCCAGCGCCGGGATCGTCACGACCTCGCCGAGGTCGAGACCCGCGAGTGCCGCGTCGACCATGTCGTCGGCCGACATGACGATCTCGGCGGGCAGTTGATGAACTGGTGTACCGGCGACATCCCAGAACTCGGTCGCAGTGGCGCCCGGCAGCACGGCCTGAATGCGGATGCCCTTGCCGGCGAGCTCGTGAGCGAGTGACTGGGTGAATGCGAGCACGAACGCTTTCGAGCCGCCGTAGACGCCGTTGAGCAGCTCCGGCGCGATCGCGGCGATGGAAGCGATGTTGATGATTGTACCGTGGCCGCGGTCGATGAATCCGGGCACCGCTGCGTAGGTCAGGCGCGTCAGTGCACTGACGTTGAGGCGGATCATGTCCTCCATCTTCTCGACGTCGGAGGCAATCAGCGGAGCTGAGGCGCCGACGCCGGCGTTGTTGACCAGCATCGAGATGTGGCTGTTAGTTCTGAGGAGTTGCTCGACATGGCGCAGGTCGGCAGGGGATGTGAGATCGGCTTGCACCGTCTCCACCTTGCCGCCGCTTTCGTTGGCGAGCCTGCGCGCCAGCGATGCGAGCCGCTGCCTGTTGCGCGCAACGAGGATGAGGTCGTGGCCGCGCTTCGCCAGGCGGTCGGCGTAGATCGCGCCGATTCCGGTCGAAGCACCGGTGATGAGGGCAATGCCTTTTCTGGTCTGGGTCATTTTCGTCTCTCCGTTTCGGTGCGGAGAGGAATAGGTGCTTCCGGAAATGACGGGCATCTGGCAAAATCGGGATGTATCCTTCCAGAATATGGAAGTTTCCCATGGATCGTCTCGAAAGCATGTCGGTGGTTTTGGCGGTGGCGGAGGCCGGCAGCCTGTCCGCCGCCGCACGCCGTCAGAAAATGCCGCTGGCAACGGTGAGCCGGAAGGTGTCGGAGCTCGAGGAGCACCTGCGCACCAAGCTCTTTCACCGATCGAGCCGCGTCCTCGTTCCCACCGACGCCGGGCGCTCCTACATCGCCGCGGCCAAGCGAATTCTCGCCGATCTCGCCGAGGCCGAGCGCGTTGCCTCCGGCGAATACACCACGCCGCGCGGAGATCTGAGCGTCACGACGCTCGTCGCACTCGGTCGCCTGTGCCTGCAGCCAATTCTGGCCGAGTTCCTTGCGGCATTCCCGGAAGTGGACGTTCAGCTCAACCTGCAGGACCGGACGCTCAATCTCCTGGACGAGCACATTGACGTCGCGCTTCGCGTCGGGGATCTCGCCGACAGCGGCCTGATCGCCGTGCGAGCGGGAGAAATTCGCCGCGTGGCCTGCGCCAGTCCGGCCTATTTGGAATTGCGCGGGATACCGAAGTCCCCCGACGATCTCTCTGCGCATGACTGCATCAGCTATCCTCCGCTTCAGTCGCCGAACATCTGGAGGTTCAAACGAGGGCAGACCGAGTATGCTGTCCCGGTGCGGTCGCGCTTCATTGCGAGCAATCTCGAATCGGCCTTCGATGCCGCGCGCGCAGGCATAGGAGTCACCGTCGCGTTCTCATACCTCGTCGCCGACCCGCTGCGGTCCGGAGAGCTGGTCGCGCTTCTGCAGGACTTTCAGCCGCCGCCGCAGCCGGTCAACTTCGTCTATTCGCCCAACCGCTTCATGCCGGCCAAACTGCGAGCCTTTCTCGATTTTGCAGTACCGCGCCTGAGGGCGCGCCTGGCCGACATGCCCCGGGACGTGGCGTTGCGGAAGCAGCGGACGTGACTGTGTCGGGCGCGGACATCAGAAATGCAGGTTGAGACGCAGTAGCGCCTGGTGCCGCTCGAACTGCTCCAGGTTGAGGCTGCGGCTGTCGCCGACCGCGCTGCCTGTAACTTGCATCTGCCAGGTGCCGGAGATGCCGACTTCCTTCGAGATGGTGTAGGAGAAGGTCGGGCCGGCGAAGACCGCATCGCCTACGAAGCGGTCGAGTGCGCCGCCGTCATACGCCCGCGCGTAGCGAACGCCGAGGCCGAGCACGAGCTCGGGCTGCACTGCGTACGAGATCGCTGCCTGCAGCTGCATCTCGGAATCGTGTCGCCAAAGATTGGTGACGATCTCGCGGGTTCCGCCGGTCCCGTACCAGACGTTGAAGGCCGCAAACAGCCTGTCCTTGACCAGCTCGCGATCGAACAGCGCGGCAAACTCTGCGCCATATTGCTGGATATGCATGCCGCTGGCGTCGTCGATCCGGCTCCAGCCGGGCTGTGCGTGGAGGGTGAGCCCAAAGGGTGCGACGGCGCGATCGACCAGCTTGTAGCGCAGTTCAAGCGCGGCGCCGCCGAAAGCGACATCCGAATGATCGGCAAGTCCCGGAACGCCGTTGATGCGCTGTCCGCTCAGAGCAAATCCCGGTGCGATCCGGAAATTGTCCGAGACCGTGTACTTGACCTGATTGAGATTGGCCCAGGCCGCGTAGGTGCCGGAGCGCTTGCCGAACGCGCCGACATTTTCGAATTCCACTTCGATTTCCCCGGGCTTGCCGATGTCGGATCCCATGCTGAAACCGAAGATGTGCTCGGTGTCGATCTCCGCATGGGTCGACGGCAACCCGCCCGCCAGCTTGTCGACGCCGAGGCCGGGTGCGGAGCCGGGCCAGGGAGCGGCATAGGCGAGGCCGCGTGCGCCCTCGTCAGCGGAAGCGGAGGCGCAGCTCGCCAGATGACCGGCGACGATGGCTGCCGCTGCCATTGCGCCCGGGAATCTCGATTTTCTCACCACAACAGTCCACCAACCCACGCAAACCAGGGCACTAATCGACGCAGGGGGCTGTGGGTTCGCGCGCAAGCGCCCTGCGATTGCAAGTCATTCGCAAGAAGATCCCATAGAATTGCCGGGAATGCAACTACTTGCTAATCGTTCTTAGTTGCGTTCGAGGCCAGAGAGCGAGGGAAATCTGAAGGTGCGCAGCTGTGCTGGTGGCCACGAGGTTCAGGCTGCTTGCACCATGAGAATTGGAGCTGCGTCGAGTTCCACCGAATCCGCGCCAGAGAAGCCGGAAAGCCGGAGCACTCCACACTCGTTCGGGGAGCGTCGAAATCGGCAAACCGGATGCGGGATCACCTTCGGGAGTTGAACCTGCGACGAGCCGTGCTGTGGCATGCTCGCTCGAGGAGGGCCCCGGCCACCAAGCGTCAGGGCTGCAACTCGGCTTATTGACAATCAGGGGGCTGGCCTTACCACGGCGACAAAGCTGAAGGGAGCGACCTGATGACGAGTGGCTTGCGCAAGGGTTTGACCAGCTACGGCGATGCCGGCTTCTCGCTGTTCCTGCGCAAGGCGTTCATCAAGGCGATGGGCTACTCCGACGACGCGCTGGAGCGCCCGATCGTCGGCATCACCAACACCTATAGCGACTACAATCCCTGCCACGGCAATGTCCCTGACATCATCGAAGCCGCCAAGCGCGGCGTGATGCTGTCGGGCGCGATGCCGTTCGTGTTTCCGACCATCTCGATCGCCGAGAGCTTTGCGCATCCGACCTCGATGTACCTGCGCAATCTGATGGCGATGGACACCGAGGAGATGATCCGCGCCCAGCCGATGGATTCGGTGATCGTGATCGGCGGCTGCGACAAGACGCTGCCGGCGCAGGTGATGGCTGCGATCAGCGCGGATCTGCCGACGGTGGTGATCCCGGTGGGGCCCATGGTGGTCGGCCATCACAAGGGCGAGGTGCTGGGCGCCTGCACCGATTGCCGCCGGCTATGGGCGAAATATCGCGCCGGCGACATGGACGACGTCGAGATCGAGGCGGTGAACGGGCGCCTCGCGCCGTCGGTCGGCACCTGCATGGTGATGGGCACGGCCTCGACCATGGCCTGCATGATCGAAGCCATGGGCCTGTCGCTACCGATGAGCGCAACGATCCCGGCGCCGCATGCCGAGCGCTTCCGTCTCGCCGAGGCGAGCGGCAAGGTGGCCGCCGAGATGGCGAAGACGAAGGGGCCGAAGCCCAGCGAGTTGCTGACGCCGGCCTCTTTCAGGAATGCGCAGGTCGTCCTCCAGGCGATCGGCGGCTCGACCAATGGCCTGATCCATCTGACCGCGATGGCGCATCGCTCGCCGCACCGGATCGATCTCGAAGTGTTTGACCGGATCGGGCGCCAGGTGCCGGTCTTGGTCGATCTCAAGCCGTCCGGCGAGCATTACATGGAGCATTTCCATCACGCCGGCGGCGTGCCGAAATTGCTGGCGCAGCTCGGCGATCTCGTCGATCTCGACGCCAGGACCATCTCGGGCCAGACGCTGCGCGATGTCGCGGCGAACGCGGAGGACGTGCCCGGTCAGGACGCGATCCGCCCGCGCGACAATCCGATCAAGAAGGAAGGAGGCCTCGCCATCCTGCACGGCAATCTCGCACCGCGCGGCGCCGTCATCAAGCAGTCGGCCGCAAGCCTGAAACTGTTGCGGCACACCGGGCGGGCAGTCGTTTTCGAATCGGTCGAGGACATGACCTTGCGGGTCGACGATCCCGATCTCGACGTCACCGCCGACGACGTGCTGGTGCTGCGCAACGCCGGCCCGAAAGGCGCGCCGGGCATGCCGGAAGCCGGCTATCTGCCGATCCCGAAGAAGCTCGCGCGCGGCGGCACCAAGGACATGGTGCGCATTTCGGATGCACGCATGAGCGGCACCGCGTTCGGCACCATCGTGCTGCATATCACGCCGGAATCCGCCGTCGGCGGGCCGCTGGCGCTGGTCGAGAACGGCGACATGATCCGCCTCGACGTCGAAAAGCGCAGCATCGAGCTGCTGGTCGATGCCGCCGAGCTGGAGCGGCGCCGCGCCGCGCTGAAGCCGGCCGCCGTCCCCGAGGAAACGCGGCGCGGCTACGCCTGGCTGTTCAACGAGACCATCATGCAGGCCGACGAGGGCTGCGACTTCGACTTCATGCAGAGGACCGGGCCCGGAGCCGCAAAGGGCTGAGCGACCGCGCCGCTATTTCCCCTTGCTGGTGAACTTCTTCACGGCGGTGCGGAACGCCTCCGTGTTCATCGCCATGATGATCTTGTGCTCCTCGGCATCGAGCTGCTGCTTCACCGGCGTGGTCGCGGCCTGGTAGACCAGCTGCTTGGTGCCGGCGATCGCGGCCGGCGGGTTCTGCGCCAGCCGTTCGGCAAGCTGCCGCGTCGCCGCTTTCAGCTCGGTTGCGGGAACGGTCTTGGCGACGAGGCCCCATTCATAGGCCTGCTGCGCGGTAAAATTGTCCTCGGCGAGAAAGATCTGCAGCGCCCGGCGCGAGCCTACCGTACCGACGATGCCGACGGTCGAGCCGCCGTCCGGCGACACCCCGATCTTGGCATAGGCGGGCGTGAACCTGGCGTCGTCGGCGGCGATGCAGAGGTCGGTAACGAAGGCGAGGCCCATGCCGGCGCCGGCGGCCGAGCCGTGCACGCTGGACAGCGAGATCTTCGGCATGCGCCTGACGATCTCGATGAAGGCATGATAGTGCTTGAGCAGCTCGCCGACGACGGGCGTCACCGTGCCGGCTTCGGCGGCGGCTCCGATCGTCTGCAGATCGCCGCCGGCGCAAAACGCGCGGCCTTCGCCTTCGAGGACGACGACGCGGATGTCGTCCGCGGCTTCGATATAGGCCGCGAGCTGTTCGAGCTTCTGGGCAATCGCAAGGTTGATCGCGTTGAACGCAGCAGGGCGGTTCAGCGTGATGGTCGCGATCGGGCCGTCGATCCGCAGCAGCGCGGGATCATCGGGCTTTGAGACGGGAGCAGTCATCTGGAAAATCCCCGGCAGGAGGTCGAGGCTCGAACTAAATCGCAGAAGGCGAGGGGTGACAATCCCCAGCCGCCGCCCTTGCGCGGGGCGGAACGATAGGCTCAAATAGGCCCGCCTTCGCCAGGGAACGGACACGAGCGCCGGCTCCACCTAAGGCCAGCAAACCAAAATCAGCGAGAGAGGAGACGGCATGGGTTACGCTCGTGTCTTCCAGAAATGGGCTGTCCAATGACGGGCGGTCCGGTGATCATCGTCGGCGCCGGCCATGGCGGCTACCAGGCCGCGGCATCGCTGCGCCAGGCCGGCTTTTCGGAGCGCATCTGCCTGGTCAACGAAGAGGCGCATCTGCCCTATCAGCGCCCGCCGCTGTCGAAGGCCTACATCAAGGGCTCGGCGGGGCCGGAGAGCCTGATGTTCCGGCCCGAGAAATTCTACCAGGACCAGAAGATCGAGCTGATCGCGGGCCGCGCCGCCTCGATCGACCGCGCGGGGCGCAAGGTGCATCTCGCATCCGGCGAGACGCTGTCCTACGGCCACCTCGTGCTGGCGACCGGCGCGCGCAATCGCCTGCTCGACCTGCCCAATGCCAACCTGCCCGACGTGAGATATTTGCGCATCCTCGACGACAGCGAGGCGCTACGCAAGATCATGCCGTCGAAGACACGCGCGGTGATCATCGGCGCCGGCTTCATCGGCCTCGAATTCGCCTCCACCGCGCGGATCAAGGGCCTCGAGGTCGACGTGCTCGAACTCGCCCCGCGCGTGATGGCGCGCGCAGTGACCGCCGAGGTCTCGGAATATTTCCAGGACCGCCATCGCGAGGCCGGCATCCGCATCCATCTCGGCGTGCAGGCCACCGCGATCGAGGCGGAGGGCGGCGAGGTCACCGGCGTTTCCTTGAGCGACGGACGGCATCTGCCGGCCGATCTCGTCGTGGTCGGCGTCGGCGTGCTGCCGAACATCGAGCTTGCGGCCGAGGCGGGGCTGCCGGTCGCGGCCGGCATCATCGTCGACGAATATCTTGCGACGGCCGATCCCGACATCTCCGCGATCGGCGATTGCGCGCTGTTCGCGAGCCCGCGCTTCGGCGGATCGCTGCGGCTGGAATCGGTGCAGAACGCCACCGATCACGCCCGCTGCCTTGCGGCGCGCCTGACCGGCGACAAGAAGCCCTACGACGGCCATCCCTGGTTCTGGAGCGACCAGGGCGACGACAAGCTCCAGATCGCAGGGCTCACCACCGGCTACGACCGCGTCGTGCTGCGCGGTGATCCCGCCAAGAAGGCGTTCTCGGCGTTCTGCTACAAGGGCGACAAGCTGCTCGGCATCGAATCCATCAACCGCGCCGGCGACCATATGTTCGGCCGCCGCTTGCAGGGTATGGACCGCACGATCACTCCGGAGCAGGCCGCAGACGAGAGCTTCGACCTGAAGAGCGCGCTGGCGTGAGCGCTTAGCGCGGCAAAACCGCCGTGACCTCGGCGGCCGTCGGCATCGACGGTCCGGCGCCCATCCGCTGCACGCTGATCGAGGCGGCGGCATTGGCGAAGGCGAGGGCGGCGCGCAAGGGCACATCGTCGGCCAGTTGCGCCGCCAGCGCGCCGACGAAGCAGTCGCCGGCGCCCGTGGTGTCGAGCGCCTTGACCACGCGGCCGGGCACGGCAATCTCCTCGCGCCCCGCCAGCGCGAGCACGCCGCGCTTGCCGAGCGTGACGCAGATGGTCTGGTCCTCCCGCGCTTGAAGCTGCCGCGCCACGGCAATGATCCTTGCCGCCTCGTCGCTCTCGGAGAGCCCGCTGCCTGCGAGGAAGCCGAGCTCGGTCTCGTTCAGCACGAGGATGTCGACGAGCGCGAGCAGCTCGCGGGACATGGCCTGCGCCGGTGCCGGGTTGAACAGCGTCGTAGCTCCGGCGCCGCGGGCGCGCTGGAAGAACGCGGCGATGGCCGGCAGCGGAATCTCGAACTGGCTGACGGCGACGTCGCCCGCCAGCAGCGGCACGACCTCGACGTCGTCGGCGCCGACCAGCCCGTTCGCCCCGGGAATGACGACGATGGTGTTGTCGGCCTCCGCCACCGTGATGATGGCCGTCCCGGTGTGGGCCTCCGCCGTCTCCTGGACGTAACCGAGATCGATGCCCTGCTCGCCGAGAAAGGCCTTCAGCTCGCCTCCGAATGAATCCTTCCCCAGCCGCCCGATCAGCGTGGTCCGCGCGCCAAGCCTTGACGCCGCGACCGCCTGGTTCGCTCCCTTGCCGCCCGGAAAGTACAGCACCTGGCGGCCGGCGACTGTCTCGCCGACCTTCGGATGGCGATCGGCGGTCGCCACTACATCCATGTTGATGCTGCCGGCGACGTAGACGCGTCCCATCGTATTCCCTGCGACCGCTAGACCCTGACCTCGAACTCATGCCTGACCTTGGCGATGTCGACGAGTGTCGGCAAGCCCGCCTCGTTGCCGAGGCGCTGGATCTTGAAGGTCGAGGCGGCGCGCGCGAAATCGAAATGCTCGCGCCAGCTTTTGCCGGGATGGGCGAGGTAGGAATAGACATAGGCACCGTGGAAGACGTCGCCGGCGCCGTTGGTGTCGATGACGCGCTCGCGCGGGATCGGCATCGCCGGCATCACCTGCACCGTCCCTGTCTCGTCGTACCAGAGCAGGCCCTTCTCGCCCATGGTGACGCCGCCGATCCTGCAGCCGCGGCCCTTGAGGTAATCGAGCATCTTCTCCGGCGTCAGGTCCATCTGCTCGCACAGCCGCTCGGCGACGATGGCGACGTCGATATATTCGAGCAGCTCATGCGTGTTGGTGCGCAGGCCGCCGCCGTCGAGCGAGGTCAGGATGCCCGCCTCCCGGCACACCTTGGCGTAGTGGATCGCGGCGTCCGGCTGGTGGCCGTCGACATGCAGCGCGCGGCAGCCGCCGAGATTGAGCATCGGGAATGGGTGGATGTGCTCGTCGTCGCGGCAGCGGACGATGGCGCGCTTGCCGTCCTTGGGCATGATGAAGGAGAGCGAGGACTGGTTGACCTTGCGCCCATGCAGCGAGATGCCGTACTTCGCGCACATGTCCTGGAACATGCGCCCCAGCCAGTCATTGGCTGCGGTCGCGATCAGGTCCGGCACGATGCCGAGCTTGGCGCAGCAGAAGGCCGCCGTCACCGCATTGCCGCCGAAGGAAACCGCGTAGTCCGAAGCCACGTGCTTCTCGTCGCCGGTCGGCATGTGGTCGGTGATGAAGACGACGTCGATATAGGTCTGTCCGATGAAGAGAGCCTGCATTGCTTGTCCGTGATGCGCTTGTGGTCCCGGCCGGCGGGATTACTCTAGCACCGGTTCCGCTCCGGAGGGACGCTGAAATTATTCGCAAAACTGCCGCCCGAAGCGCTTGAGGTCAGCATGGTGCCGGAATACGACCATGTCGGGCCGATGCCAAGCCCGGACAAACGCCGTCTGTCGGTCCATGGGTTCCAAGTCGATTTAAGGGTGCAGGATGATCACCGGCCTCGATCACATCGTCGTTCTGGTGAGCGATATCGGTGCGGCCAAGGCGGCCTATCAGACGCTGCTCGCCCGCGCGCCGGCCTGGCAGAACTCCGGCGAGGGCGCTGACCGGGTGCTGTTCACCCTCGACAACATGACGATCGAATTGATGGCGCCGAGCGGCTTCAGCGTCACCGCCGACCGCATGCGCGCACTGCTCGAGGACCAGGAGGGCATGCTCGCCAGCCTGTGCTTTCGGGTCGCGGACATCGGCAGGATGCACCGGCGGCTGGAGCGGGTGGCCCTGAGGCCGGACCCGGTTGCGGAGGTCGAAAGCAGCGATGCGGTCAGCGATGCCGTGCTGCACTGGAAGCGCACGCGTGCCGCCACGGAGCTCACGCGCGGCGTGCGCATGTTCTTCCTCGAACTGGCCGACGAGCGTCCGAAGTCGGTCGCGACCGACATCGCGCCGATCGACGCGCTCGACCACGTCGTCATCACCACCGAGGATTCCGAGCGCGCCGCCGCGCTCTACGGCGCCCGGCTCGGGCTCGATCTCGCGCTCGACCGCTCGCACCAGGACTGGGGCCAGCTGATGTTTTTCCGCTGCGGCGACCTCATTGTCGAGGTGGTGCGCCGGCCCGTCGCCGGCGGTGACCTCACGCATGACCGGCTCTGGGGCCTGAGCTGGCGGGTCGCCGACATCGACGCCACTCGTGCCCGCTTGATCGCTGCCGGCCTCGACGTCAGCGAAGTCCGCAACGGCCGCAAGCCGGGCACGCGGATCATGACGGTGCGCAACGGGACCTGCGGGATTCAGACCGTGCTGCTGGAGCGCTCGCCGAAGCCGGTGGAGTGAGGGACGTCGCTCTCTCCTCCGTCGAAGACTCCCTAGGGTGGGCAAAGCGAAGCGTGCCCACGTCTTGGCGGCTTGATGAGAAGGCGTGGGCACGGCGCAAGTGCGCCTTTGCCCACCCTACGAAATTGCGTCTGGGGCACGAGATCGTTCTCAAACGCCCGCACGCGTGTTACACGCTGACCCGAGAACCTCCAGCGAGCACCCGGTTTGGCGAAGGCAAAGCGAACTCTGAAATGGCAGCGCGATCCCGAGGGGATGCGGCTGCGCATTCTCGAAGCTGCCAAGCAGGAGTTCTCCGCCCATGGGCTCGCCGGCGCGCGCGTCGACCGCATCGCCGCCAAGGCCGGCGCGAACAAGCGCATGCTGTACTATCACGTCGGCAACAAGGACGAGCTCTATCTCGCCGTGCTCGAAGGCGCCTATGACAAGATCCGCAGCGAGGAGCGGGGGCTCGATCTCGAGCACCTCGATCCGCCCGAGGCGATCCGCCGCCTGATCGAGTTCACCTGGAATTACTTCCTGCGCAATCCGGAGTTCCTGTCGCTGCTCCAGACCGAGAACCTCGCACGCGCAAAACACCTGAAGAAATCGACCAAGGTCAAGTCGATGCATTCGCCCTTCGTCGAGATGATCCGCACCGTGGTGCGGCGCGGTGTCGACAGCGGCGACTTCCAGGTCGCGGTCGATCCGGTGCAGCTCTACATCTCGATCGCGGCGCTGAGCTTCTTCTATCTTTCCAATTCGGCCACGCTCAGCGTGATCTTCGGCCGCGATCTCCTGGACAAGAAGGCCAAGGACGAGCGGCTTGCCCATATGGTCGGCCTCGTGCTTGCCGCGCTGACAGGGCAATCCGTGGCACTGTTCGAGATTGCCAAGGCGCCGAAGTCGCGCAGCGCGGTGGTGCAGACGGCGTAGTCGCTGTTCTTCCCAATCTCCGCTGTCATCGCCCGACTTGATCGGGCGATCCAGTATTCCAGAGACGCTGGTGGGATGCGGACAAGCCGCGGCGTACTGGATTCCCCGCTTTCGCGGGGAATGACACCGGAGATGGGGGCGCGACGGTCCTGCCACGCTGCCATTCACTCACATCCCTCGCGTGGCTTCCGCTGCCGGAACCCGGCGCAAAACGTCACAGGGAAAGCTCTGGACAGTATTTATCCAACGGGTTAATTTCTGCGCACAACGAAGAAGATGCCGGGAGTGAAAATTGGCCGAGCTGAAGCCGCAAAACGCGGTCTCCAAGATGCTGAACGCGGCCTGGGTTCGGCCGTTTCTGTTCCTGGTCTTCATCGTGGTCGCCTGGGATCTCGCGATCCGAATCTTCAGGATTCCCGCCTATCAGATCCCGTCGCCGCTCGATGTCGTCGCGGTGCTTCGCACCGAATGGCCGGAACTGCTGCGCCAGTCATGGCCAACCACCTATGCGACCATCTGCGGCTTCGTGCTCTCGGCGCTGTTCGGCATTCCCATCGCGATGCTGATCGCGGGCTCGAAGACGGTGGAGAGCTACGTCTATCCGCTGCTGGTGTTCTCGCAGTCGGTGCCCAAGATCGCGATCGCGCCGCTGTTCGTGGTCTGGTTCGGCTTCGGCATCATTCCAAAGGTGATCTCCGCGTTCCTGCTCGGCTTTTTCCCCGTGGTGGTCTCGGCGGTGCAGGGCTTCAAGTCGGTCGATCCTGACATGGTCGATCTCGCCCGCGCCATGCAGGGCAGCCGTTTCCAGGTGTTCCGCGCGGTGAACCTGCCGCATGCGCTGCCGGCGATCTTCTCCGGCCTCAAAGTGTCGGTGACGCTCGCCGTGGTCGGCGCCGTCGTCGGCGAGTTCGTCGGCTCCAATTCCGGCTTAGGTTACGTGATGCAGCGCTCGATCGGCACGTTCGACCTGCCGACGATGTTCGCGGCGCTGGTGATCCTCGCGCTGCTCGGCGTGGTCCTGTTCTGGATCGTGGACCGGATCGAGAAGCTGGTCATTCCCTGGCATGTCAGCCAGCGCGAGGACGTGATTTTCGCCGCTTGAGTATTTTCGGCTCTGAAATGAAGCAACGAACGGCCACCAACGGCCGACGCAACAAGGGCAAGGGAGATTGACGATGAAGCGCTTGATTGGGGTTGTCTCGGCGGTGCTGATGACCTTTGCGGCCATGCCGGCCCAGGCGGCCGACAAGGTCGTGCTGATGCTCAACTGGTACGTCTATGGCGAGCACGCACCGTTCTATTACGGCAAGGCCAAGGGCATTTATGCCGCTGAAGGCATCGACCTCGAGATCCAGGAAGGCCGCGGCTCGGCTGCGACCACGCAGGCCGTCGCTGCCAAGACCGCGGACTTCGGCTATGTCGACGTCCCCACCATGATGCGTGCCGCGATCAAGGGCGCGCCCGTGGTTGCGACCGGCGTGCTGCTCCAGACCAGCCCGATGTCCGCGATGGGCTTCGCCGACAAGAACATCAGGAAGCCCGAGGACATCAAGGGCAAAACGGTGGCGATCACGCCGGCCGACTCCATGACCCAGATCTGGCCGCTGTTCCTGAAGAAGACCGGCCTGAAGGAGAGCGATTTCAAGACCGTGGCCGGCGACGGCCAGACCAAGCTCAACGCCGTCATCAATGGCCAGGCCGACCTTTTGCTCGGCTACGTCATGGACCAGTCGATGAAGATCAAGGACGCCACCGGCAAGGACGTCTATCCGATTAAGTTCGCCGACTACGGCATCAACATGGTGTCGTCGGGCATCATCGCCAACGCCGATTATGTGAAGGCCAATGCCGATCTCGTCCGCCGCTTCATGTCGGCGACGACCAAGGCCGTCGAAGCCGCCGAGAAGGAGCCCAAAGCCGCAGCGCAGGCGATCCTCGATGCCAACCCCAAGGGCGGCAAGATCGACACGCTGACGCAGGGTTTCGAGCTGACCATTCCGCTCTACCGGACCGCGGAGACCAAGGGCAAACGGCCGTTCCAGGTCACCGATCAGAACATGACGGATTCAGTCAATCTGATGGTCGAATATGGCGGTCTCGACGCCAAGGCCAAAGACAATCCGAAGGCCTTCTACACCAACGATTATCTGCCGAAGAGTGGCACGTGAGCGATCATTCTCCGCTGTCGTCCCTGCGAACGCAGGGACCCATAACCACCGGCCTCAATTGGTGCGGAAGGTCTCTCCCCGTATGCCCGAACGCGCCGGCACGGCGTATGGGTCCCTGCGTTCGCAGGGACGACGGGTGGAGAAGGCTGCGATGAGTCCTGCGACCAAACCAATCGATGTCAGCACACCGGCCGCCCATCTGCGACTGGTGAGCGACCGGGCGGGCGATGCGTCGGGCATCAAGTTGTCAGGCGTGTCGAAGACATATCGGACGCGCGACGGCGACGTGCCGTCGCTGCGGCCGCTCGACTTCCACATCAACGACGGCGAGTTTTTCGTCGTGGTCGGCCCATCCGGCTGCGGCAAGTCCACGCTGCTCAAGCTGATCTCGGGCCTGCTGGCGCCGACCACGGGCGAGATCCTGGTCGAGGGCCAGAAGGTAACGGCGCCGCACGGCAATGTCGGCATCGTCTTCCAGAACGCGCTGCTGCTGCCATGGCGCAACATCCTGTCCAACGTGATGCTGCCGATCGACATGAAGCGCCTGCCGCGGCAGGAATATCTCGATCGCGCCAAGGCGCTCCTGAAGCTGGTCGGGCTCGAAGGCTTCGAGAAGAAGCTGCCCTGGCAGCTCTCCGGCGGCATGCAGCAGCGTGCCTCGATCTGCCGCGCGCTGGTGCACGATCCCAGGATCATGCTGATGGACGAGCCGTTCGGCGCGCTCGATGCATTGACGCGCGAACGCATGAATGTCGAATTGATGCGGATCCAGCGCGAGACGAAGAAGACGGTGCTGCTCATCACGCATTCGATTCCCGAGGCCGTGTTCCTCGCCGACCGCGTCCTGGTCATGACCGAGCGCCCCGGCGCGATCGCCGCGATCTACGACGTGCCGCTGCCGCGCCCGCGCTCGCTCGACGCGATGGCCGATCCTGTCTTCACCGAGCTCGTGCAGCGCATCCGCAAGCACTTCTTCTCGCAAGGTGCGCTGGATTAGGGCGATGAGAATGCCGATGACAGCTGCGCGATCGGTGCGCTCCCTCCCCCGCCTGCGGGGGAGGGTTGGGGAGAGGGTGTCTCCGCTCGCGAGAACCCCCCAGAGGAGAAAGCCCTCACCCGGCGCTTTGCGCCGACCTCTCCCGCAAGCGGGAGAGGTGCACTGCCGCATCTCGGGAGCCAACTAACACCATGTCACCCCGCCTGAAGCTGCGAGACATCGCATTGTTCGAACGACCTGTGCAGTTCGCACGGCCGTTCCGCTTCGGCGCGATCACGATCAACGCGACGCCGCAGTTGTTCGTGCGGGTGGAGATCGAGGTCGAGGGCAGGGGAGGTGCCGTCGGCGCCAGCGCCGAGCTGCTGGTGCCGAAATGGTTCGACAAGCGGCCGGAGCTGTCGCCGGCGCAGACGGTGGACGGCTTGCGCCGCTCGCTGGAGATCGCGCGCGGTCTCTACCTGGCGCGGACCGGATACCAGACCGCGTTCGATCTGCATGCCTCGTGCATCGGGGCGCAGATCGCGACCTGCGCGAAGAAGAACATTCCGGCGCTCGCCGCTGCTTACGGGCCGGCCGAGATCGACAAGGCGATCCTCGATGCGCTGCTGCGAGGCGTTGAAACCAATTTCTTCGACGGGATGGCCGGCAACATCGCCGGCATGGACGCGCGACTCTCGCCTGACCTTGTGGGGGCGGACATCGCCACGTTCCTCCGCGGCCGGGCGCCGCTGGAGCGTGTTGCCATCAGGCACACCGTCGGTCTTGATGATCCCGTAGAAGGCGAGGGCGGCGTTGCCGACCCGCGGGAGAACGCGGGTGCGCGCTATTTCAAGCTCAAGCTGTCGGGCGATCCCGCGGCCGACGCGGCGCGGCTTGCCCGGATCGGCAAGGAGCTCGATACGCTGGGGTATGACTACAAGCTGACGCTCGACGCCAACGAGCAGTACGCCGACCTCGCCGCGTTGCGAGCGCTGATCGACCGGCTTGATCATGACGCCGCGCTGCGCCAGATCGCGGCGCGATTGCTTTATGTCGAACAGCCAATGCCGCGCGACATCACCCGGCAATCGCCGCTCGGCTCGCTGGCCGCGCACGGCTTCATCATCGACGAAGCCGACGATTCCTACGATGCTTTTCCGGCCGCCCGGGCCCTCGGCTATCGCGGCATCTCCTCCAAATCCTGCAAGGGCCTCTACAAATCCATCGTCAATGCGACGCGCGCGGCGAAATGGAGCGCGGGCGGCGAGCAGTACTTCGTGACCGGCGAGGACCTCACCTGCCAGGCCGGTCTTGCCGTGCAGCAGGACCTCGCGCTGGGTGCCTTCATCGGCGTCACCCACGCCGAGCGTAACGGCCACCACTATGTCGACGGCTTTGGTGAAACGCCCATAGCAGAAGCCCAGGCCTTCGCGGCCGCGCATCCCGATCTCTATGCCGACGCCGGGCAGGGCGTCCGGCTCTCCATCCACGACGGCGATCTTCTCACCGAACCGCTTCACGCAACTGGCTTTGCGACGTCGGTCCATCCGGACTGGTCGGCGCTGCGCCCGCTCGAACAGCCAAATTCACTTTGGGAGTAATTGGCATGACCACGCAACGCCTCGGCCTCATCATGAACGGCGTCACCGGCCGCATGGGGCTCAACCAGCATCTGATCCGCTCGATCGTCGCGATCCGCGACCAGGGTGGCGTCCGCCTGAAGAACGGCGACCGCGTCATGCCCGATCCGATCCTGGTCGGCCGCAGCGCCGAGAAAGTCGAGGCGCTTTCCAAGCGCTTCAACATCACACGCTGGACCACCGATCTCGATGCAGCGCTCGCCGACAAGAACGATACCATGTTCTTCGACGCCGCGACCACGCAGGCGCGCCCCGGTCTGCTGACGCAAGCCATCAATGCGGGCAAGCACGTCTATTGCGAGAAGCCGATCGCCACGAACTTCGAAGAAGCGCTCGAAGTGGTCAAGCTCGCCAATTCCAAGGGAGTCAAGCACGGCACGGTCCAGGATAAGCTGTTCCTGCCGGGCCTGAAGAAGATCGCCTTCCTGCGCGATTCAGGCTTCTTCGGCCGCATCCTCTCGGTGCGCGGTGAGTTCGGCTATTGGGTGTTCGAAGGCGGCTGGCAGGAGGCGCAGCGGCCGTCCTGGAATTACCGCGACGAGGACGGCGGCGGCATCATCCTGGACATGGTCTGCCACTGGCGCTACGTGCTCGACAACCTGTTCGGCAACGTCCAGAGCGTGGTCTGCATCGGCAACACCGACATCCCCGAGCGCTACGACGAGCAGGGCAAGAAGTACAAGGCGACCGCGGACGATTCCGCCTACGCCACGTTCCAGCTCGAGGGCGGCATCATCGCTCACATCAACATGTCCTGGGTGACGCGCGTCTATCGTGACGACCTCGTCACCTTCCAGGTCGACGGCACGCACGGCTCGGCGGTCGCAGGCCTTACCGATTGCATGATCCAGGCGCGGCAGGCGACGCCCCGGCCGGTGTGGAATCCCGACGAGAAGCGGCTGCACGATTTCTACGGCGACTGGCAGAAGCTGCCCGACAACGTCACCTACGACAACGGCTTCAAGGAGCAGTGGGAGATGTTCATCCGCCACGTCTACGAGGATGCGCCCTACAAGTTCACGCTGCTCGAAGGCGCCAAGGGCGTGCAGCTCGCCGAATGCGCGCTGAAGAGCTGGAAGGAGCGGCGCTGGATCGACGTCGCCCCAATCAAGGCCTGAGGGTGGAACAATGAACAAACCCGTCCTGCCGATGTCGTCATTGTCGTTGAAGCTGCCGAAGGCCGATCGCTCGATCGAGACCTACCGGCTCGCGGCCTCGCGCACGTTTCCCGCAAAGCTCGAGGGACCGCTAAACCGCATCGCCTTCTCCGCCGTGCACACCGTCGCCGATCCCTTCGCTGACAACGATCCCTGGCTCTCGGTCGCCGTCGACTGGGACAAGACCATCGCCTTCCGCGAGCACGTCTGGGATCTCGGCCTTGGCGTTGCCGAAGCCATGGACACTGCGCAGCGCGGCATGGGGCTGGACTGGCCGACGTCGCTGGAGCTGATCACGCGCTCGGTCGGCGCCGCCAAGCGTCGCAACGCGCTGGTGTTCTCCGGGGCCGGCACGGACCATCTCGCGGTCGAGGATGCCAAGAGCCTTGACGACGTCATCCGTGCTTACGAGGAGCAGATCTCGGCAGTCGAGAAGGTCGGCGGTCGCATCATCCTGATGGCGTCGCGCGCACTGGCCAGGCTTGGCCGCAACGCCGACGACTATGCCAAGGTCTATGACCGCGTGCTGTCGCAGGTTCGCGAGCCCGTGATCATTCACTGGCTCGGGGACATGTTCGATCCCGCGCTGACGGGCTATTGGGGCACTAGGGATCTCGACAAGGCGATGGACACGGCGGTCGCCATCATCAACGGCAACGCAGCCAAGGTCGACGGCGTCAAGGTTTCGCTGCTCGACAAGCAGCGCGAGATCGACATGCGCCGTCGTCTCGACAAGCGCATCAAGATGTATACCGGCGACGACTTCAATTACGCCGAGCTGATCGCCGGCGACGAGCAGGGCTTCTCGCATGCGCTGCTCGGCATCTTCGATGCGATCGCGCCGGCGGCGTCCTACGCGTTGTCGCGGCTGGCGGCCGGCGACGAGACCGGCTTCCACGACGTGCTCGGGCCGACCGTGCCGCTGTCGCGTCACATCTTCAAGGCGCCGACGCGCTTCTACAAGACGGGCGTCGTGTTCATGGCGTATCTCAACGGCCATCAGGACCATTTCACCATGGTCGGGGGCCAGGAGAGCGCGCGATCGATGCTGCATCTGGCCGAGCTGTTTCGTCTGGCCGATCAGGCCGGTTTGCTTTCCAATCCGGAGTTGGCGACGCGGCGGATGAAGACGGTGCTCGCCTCGCACGGACTGGAGCCCTGATGCGCGACTTCTCGTCCGACCACCGCTGGCTGTCGCTGAACACGGCGACCGTCCGCAAGCAGGGTGACCTCGTCGCGATCATCGATGCCTGTGCCAAGCACGGCATCCGTGCCATCGATCCCTGGCGCGACCAGGTCGCTGCCGTCGGTCTCGAGCGCGCCGTGCGCGCCGTGCGCGAGGCCGGCCTCGAGCTGTCAGGCTATTGCCGCGGCGGCATGTTCACCTCGGACGCCTCGCGCCGGGGCGAGGTGCGGGACGACAACAGGCGTTGCGTCGACGAGGCCAAGGCGCTGGGCGCGCCCTGCATCGTCCTCGTGGTCGGCGGCCTGCCGCAATATTCGCGGCCGGGCAGCGAAGCCTCGAAGGACATCGTGGCGGCGCGCCGACAGGCCGAGGACGCGCTTGCCGAGATGCTCGACTACGCCCGACAGGCGAAGCTGCCGCTGGCGATCGAGCCATTGCATCCGGCCTATGCAGCCGACCGCGCCTGCGTGAACACCACGAAGCAGGCGCTCGACATTTGCGACCGGCTCGACCCTGATCGCACCGGCATGCTCGGCGTCGCGCTCGACGTCTATCACATCTGGTGGGACCCGGAGCTGATGGGGCAGATCGCGCGTGCCGGCCAGGATCGCCTGCTCGCGTTCCACGTCTGCGACTGGCTGGTGCCGACAAAAGACATCCTCAACGACCGCGGCATGATGGGCGACGGCGTCATCGACATCAAATCGGTGCGTCAGGCGGTCGAAGCGCAAGGCTTTGCCGGCTATTCCGAGATCGAGATCTTCTCCAACGACTGGTGGGGCAAGCCGATGAACGAGGTGCTGCGCACCTGCATCGCGCGGCACAAGACGGTGGTCTAATGCGGTATGAGTTTGGGTTGAATCGATGCTAGCACCTCTCCCCGCTGGGGAGAGGTGAACCTGGAACAACCGACCGAGCCAAATTTCATCGTGCTCCAGGTCAGGCGCGGTGCCCTCACGGGCTTGCGACCTGTTGTAAGGTGTTGAAACGCGCCTTCTGCTCGCTGCTCAGCGTGGCGTAGAACTCGTCCAGCGCAGGTTCGACCAGCTTGGCGGCCGTCAGCATGGCTTCAAGCCTACGCTGCATCGCTTCGAGCCGTCCAACCGGCGTCAGGGGCACATCGTTCGGACAGGCCGCCTGCAAGGCTTCAACGCCCTTGGCCGTCGCATCGCTGAGACGGTCGAGCGCCTCCTTCTGCTTGCCTGCGGGGTGGAGCACAGCCTCGACCCTCTGGATCGGCAACTGCGTTAGGCTGGACTTCGGATCGCCGCAGCTCTCGCTACTCGCTTCCTGCTGCTGGGATGAGCGGTCGCCGACATTGGGGCCGAGCGCGTTGAAGCGGGCCTGCTGCTCGTCACTGAGCGAGTTGTAGAAGTTCTCCAGTGCCGGTCGCACGATCTTGACGGCCTCCAGGGTCGCGCTGATGCGGTTCATCATCGCGCGCAGGCGGCCAGGCGGAGTTAGTGCATAGGTCTCCGCGCAGGAGTCCTTGAACACGCCGGCAGCGTTGGCCGCCGCTGTCTTCAACTCGTCGAGCAGTGCGCGTTGCTCCGGCGTCGGCTGCACCGCGCGCGCGATATCGGCAAGCGGCCAGGCGGTCACGCCCTTGTCCGGTGTGCCGCACAATTGCTGTACCGTTTGTCGGCTCACGCTGGCGCGCGGACGGGCGCGGTCGCCGCGGGCTTGCGGATAGTCATACGGGGTGGTGCTGGCATAGGCGGAATAGGGGCTATCACCACCCCAGAACACGGTATCGACGAAATCGTCATAGGCGTAGGCCCAATAGCCGGGCTCGTAAGCATAGGACCAGAACGTATAGTTGAAAATGTCAGAATAAGCGTAAGGCCAGAACACCGGCCCAAGCCATGCCACGAACACCGCGGGATGACGGTGACGCCAGGCTTGCCGGGGCGCCCAGCCGCTCTGGCGAGCGACGAGGGCCGCCTGGGTCTGCGGAGTGGCATGCTCGCGGAAGCGCGCTGCGAACCGCCCGCGCTCGGCGGCCTGCACGGCGGCCGCAGTCGCCGCGGCGCGCCCGGCCGGAGCCTGCAGTCCGAGCCGCTGCTGGCGCGCCAGGTCGAGTTGCTGCGCGCGCTGCTCACGACCGAGCAAGCGGTTCTGGGTCTGGAGCATCCGTTGCTGCTCGCGTTGCGCTCGCGCGCCTTCCACCTTTTGGGATTGCAATTGCTGAACGCGCTGCTGCAGACGATCGATGCGGGTCTGGCGCTCCGTCGTCTGGCGCGACAGCGTCTCGCGCTGTCGCTGCTGCACCACCTGCTGGCGCTGCTGGATCTGCTGCTGATGCTGCTGCGCACGCTGTTCGATCTGCTCCCGTCGCGACAGCCGCTCGCTTATGGGCGGCGCGCTCGGGCGCGAGGGGGCGGCGATGTGCGGCGTCGGCCGCGGTGCCATGGCCGGACGTTGCGGTGCTGCCGGCGGGCGATGGACTTCAGGCCGTGGCGCCGCCACGTGCGGGGCGGCTCGCGGTGGCGCAGCGACATGTGGGGCCGGACGCGGTGGCGGCGAGGCGACATGTGGTGCCGGACGTGGCGCCATGGCCGGTCGCTGCGGCATGGAAGGAGGATGGGATGCCGGCGCGGCGGGACGTGCCATCGCTGGCGGCGCCGCCGGGCGTGCCATGGCCGGTGGTGCTGCTGGCCGTGCTGCCGGCGCTGCGGCTGGACCCGGTGGCCCGCCCCTTCCATGTCCCTGTCCGGGTCCTTGGGCGAACGCGATGACGCTCGCCCCCAGCATCGAGGCACCAACTAGAACAGCCGTAAGGCAAACGCCACGCGGAAGCATGATTGTGGCTCCCAGCTCGTAATCGCCCACGACATTCAACGCACGGCTGGGGGAATCGTTCGTTGTTGGCCACGGCCGCCATTGCGATCTTCCGACGCAGGCAGTCTCAAGAGAAATCCTGCGTCAGGGTGGTGGCGAGCCGCTCCAGCGCCCAGTCGACCTGGTCGCTTGTGATCACCAGCGGCGGGGCGATGCGGATCGTTTGCTCGTGGGTATCCTTGGCGAGGATGCCCTTGCCGTGAAGCGCCTCGCAGTAGCGGCGAGCGCGGCCGGCCTCGGGATGCAGCTCGACCGCCAGCATCAAGCCGCGCCCGCGAACCTCGCGGATCGTATTGGCACGAATGTCTTTCAAGCCTTTCAGAAAGCGCGCGCCCTGCGTGGCCGCGTTCTCGATCATGCCTTCCTCGACCAGCACGCGCATTGCCGCACGCGCCACCGCGCAGGCAAGCGGGTTGCCGCCGAAGGTCGAACCATGCTGCCCGGGTCTCAAAGTCCCGAGCACGTCGTTGTTCGAGAGCACGGCCGACACCGGATAGAAACCGCCGGACAGGGCCTTGCCGAGCAGCGTCACGTCCGCCTCGATTCCCTCGTGCTGCTCGGCCAGCAGCTTGCCGGTGCGGCCGAGCCCGGTCTGGATCTCGTCGAGCACCAGCATCACGTTATTGGCGGTGCAGAGCTGGCGCACCTCAGTGAAATAGCCGGCCGGAGGAATGATGACACCGGCTTCGCCCTGGATCGGCTCGACCAGAAAGGCGACGGTGTTTGGGGTAATGGCGTCTTGCAACGCCGCGGCGTCGCCGAACGGGATGATCCTGAAACCCGGCGCGAACGGCCCGAAATGTGTGCGTGTCTCGGGGTCGGTTGAAAAGCCGACGATGCCAAGCGTGCGCCCGTGAAAATTGTTGGCGCAGACGATGATCTCGGCCGCACCGTCCGGCACACCCTTCACCTCATAGCCCCATTTGCGAACCGCCTTGATCGCGCTTTCGACCGCCTCGGCGCCGCTGTTCATCGGCAGCACCTTGTGGGAGCCGGTGAGCGCGGCGATCTCCTCGTAGAACAGGGCGAGCTGGTCGTTGTGGAAGGCCCTCGAGGTGAGCGTCAGCCTGTGCGCCTGTTCGACCATCGCCGCCAGGATCTTGGGGTGGCAGTGGCCCTGGCTGACCGCCGAATAGGCCGAGAGGCAATCGAGATAGCGGTTGCCTTCGGTATCCCAGACCCAGACACCTTCGCCGCGCGACAAGACGACCCCGATCGGCTCGTAATTATGGGCGCCAAACCGTGCTTCCGTTGCGATGAAATCAATGACCGACGAGCTCATCTGTCGTCACTCCATTGCTGCGCGCGGGGTCCTCAACTGACTGCACCGGTGGTCTTCAGCTTGATTTGGGTATTCGCCGGCCGGCTTGGAAGCCTTCATGCGCCGATGGCGTGGCGCAGCCCGATTCGCCTGAAACGTCCGATAGTTCTGCGGATCCGCAGGGTGTCGTTCGTCGACCGGCCTCTACTGTGCATGGGGTTGTTTTCGTCATTTTTGCTTGGAGGCCTCAGCGGATCGCGCAGGGCACGCTCAAGAAGCCGCGGAACCGCACCCGTCCGCCCCGCACCGGCTGCCCGCTCACGGCATAGTTCGGGAAGCGCTCGAGGAAGCGCGAGATCGCGATGGCACCTTCCAGCCGCGCCAGCGCCATGCCGGCGCATTGATGCGCGCCGGTGGCGAAGGCGAGGTGCCGGTTCGGCGTGCGTGCGATGTCGAAGCGTTCCGGGTCTGGAAACTGCGCGGGATCGCGGTTGGCCGCACCGATGCACAGCGTCACCGACGTGGCGGCATCGAGCACGACGCCGCCGAGCTCGACACGCTCCGTGGTCATGCGATTGCCGAGCTGGTTCGAGCTTTCATAGCGCAGCATCTCTTCGACGGCGGTCTTGATCATGTCGGGGTTGTCGATCAGCCGCTGCTTCTGGTCGGAATGACGGGCCAGCGCCACGAGGCCGTTGCCGATCAAATTGGTGGTGGTCTCATGGCCGGCATTGAGCAGGAAGATGCAATTGTGCAGCAGCTCCTTCTCGGTGAGCCGCTCGCCGTTCTCCTCTCCCTGGATCAGCCGCGTCAGCACGTCGCGCTCGGGATTGCCCGGCTTGGCGCGCCGCCGCGCCACCAGCGTTTCGAGATAGGCGAGGAAATCCGTCACCGCCTTGTTGCCGCGCGCCGCGGCTTCGGGCGACACCACGGGTTCGAGCGCGCCCAGGATCGCCAGCGACCAGTCGCGCAGCGGCATGCGCTCGTCATGGGGAACGTCGAGCAGATTGCCGATCACCTCGATGGGAATGGAGGCGGCGAAATCCTCGATCAGCTCGCAAGAGCCCTTGGCGGCGATGGCGTCGAGCAGGCCGTCGACCAGCTTGATGAGGTCGCCCTCCATGCTCGCGATCGCCCGCGGCGACAGCGCGCCCATGATCAGGCGGCGCACACGGGTATGGGATGGCGGATCGTTGAAGACGAGACTGGTGGTGTGGTGCTCGTAAAGCGGGGTGTCGCCGTATTTCGGCGCGAACTCGCGCTTCTTGTCCGAGCTGAAGGATTTTGTGTTCTTGTAGGTGGTGACGAGGTCGTCGTAGCGGGTCAGGAACACGGTGCCGTTCGGCAGGCGCTTGACCGGCTCGTTCTCCCGCAGTGCACGATAAGTCGGATAGGGGTTGTCGTAGAACTCGGGCGTCAGCTTCTCGAGGTCGAAGCTGGCCGCCAGCGCCTTCGCATCTGCGTTCATCCCGTTATACTCGCCGGTTAAAGCCGATATGCCGTTTTTGTTGTTCTGGTCGGCGCATGCATACGTCTACAGTCTTTGCACCTTGCTAGCCGACCGGACAGGAAAATGCACGCACGCGCTGACGCTGCCGACACGGCCCCGAACTGGCCCGACGATATCTTCGCAACATTGCAGCGCTTCGACGTCCGGCAGGTGCCGTATGTGCCCGACGCCGGTCATTCCAGGCTGATCCAGCGCGTGCTGGACTCCTCCACCATGCGCGGCATTCCGCTGACGACGGAGGAGGAGGGGGTGGCGCTGCTCGCCGGCGCCTGGGCCGGCGGACAGCGTGGCGTGCTGCTGATGCAATCGAGCGGCGTCGGCAATTGCATCAACATGCTGTCGCTGATCCCGATCCTGCGCTTTCCGTTCCTCACGCTGGTGACTATGCGCGGCGAGTGGGGCGAGTTCAATCCGTGGCAGGTGCCGATGGGATCGACCACGCAGGGCGTGTTCGAGCTCTCCGGCGTCAAGGTGCTGCGCGCCTCGAACGCCGCCGAGGTGCCCGCCGTGCTCGATGCCGCCGCCGCGCAGGCCTACAACGCGCTCACGCCGACCGCCGTCCTTCTGTCGCAGCGCCTGATCGGCGCCAAGGTTTTCACCAAATGAGCAAGGCCAATCTCCTCGACCGCCGCAAGGTGGTGTCCACGCTGCTTGCGGACCGCAACGACGTCGTCGCGATCGGAGGCCTGGGGGCCTCCACCAACGACATGTGTGCGGCCGGCGACCATGCGCGCAATTTCTACCTGTGGGGTGGCATGGGCGGCGCCGCGATGATCGGGCTCGGCCTCGCTCTGGCGCAGCCGAAGCTGCCGGTGCTGGTCATCACCGGGGACGGTGAAATGCTGATGGGGATGGGCAGCCTTGCCACCATCGGCCTGCAAAGGCCGCCCAATCTGTCGATCGCAGTGCTCGACAACGAGGCCTATGGCGAGACCGGCGGGCAGACCAGCCACACCTCGGCCGCCGCCGACCTCGTCGGCATCGCCAAGGCATGTGGCATTGCGAACAGCCGGGCCGTCACGACCATGGCCGAGGTCGAGGCCCTTGCCAAAGCCGTCCACGACGTTTCGGCCGGGCCGCGCTTTGCCAATGTGAAGATCGACAGCGCCAGCCTGGAGCGGATCCTCCCAAGCCGGGATGGGACCTATATCCTCAACCGGATCCGCGGCGACCTCGGCTTCCAGCCGATCTAGCGGCGCTGCTGTCGGAGGGGGTGGTCACCCTGCAAGCAGCCCGAGTGGTGGTGGGAATTTCCCGTGAATTCGCAACGCACTCAGGTTGCGATGCAACATAGTGCTTGACTTCTGCGTGGGTGAGTGTTTACTCACCCACCATGAGCTCATTGCGTATGACGAGCGACCTGAGGCGTCAATTGATCCTCGGTGCCGCGAAGCGCTGCTTTGCCCGACATGGCTACACCGGCACCACGACGAAGAGCGTGGCGGCCGCCGCTGCCATTTCCGAGGCGCTGCTGTTCAAGCATTTCCCATCCAAGGCGGCGCTCTATGCAGAAATTCTCAGCGACGAATGCGAAGCGGATCCGGCATTCATCGAGCTTCTCGAGCGGGAGCCATCGACCGCCACGCTGGTCGAGGTGATCCGCAGGATGGTCGGGCATTTCCTGCACATTGCCGATGGTCCCGATCAGGAAGAGGCCCAGCGCCTGCGACTCATGGCCACGAGCCATCTGGATGACGGCGAATTCGCGCGTTTGCTATATGCCAAGATCGAGACACTGATTGGGGCGGCTTTTGTCGGCTCGCTCGAGCGCGCCGTGGCCGCCGGGGATGCGCGGCCCTACGCTGGCGATCCGCTCAACCTGTTCTGGTTTGCGCATCATGCGGTGATGACCGCGGCGCTGACCAGGCTGCCGGCCACGCCTTGTCTCGCTTACGGCAAGGCGAACCACCTGGAGCGGCAGCTCTGTGAGTTTCTCCTGAGGGGTATAGGACTTAACGACGCCGCAATTGCTTCGCATCTGGGCCGCGATCAGGCCGCGGATGCCGGCAAGGCGGCGATTGCAGAAAGTGCATGACATGAACATCGTAACCGAACACAAGATTTCGGGCGAACCGATCGACAACAAGGCTCCCAAGCGTCCGGTCCGGCCGGTGCTCTGGTTCATCATCGTCGGCACGCTTCTGGCCGCGCTCGTCGGTGGACTCGTCTGGTTCAACTATTTCCGCGGCCAGATGATCCAGCAGTTCTTCGCCAACAACAAGCCGCCGCCGACGGCCGTCAGCGCGGCCGAGGCGAAGTCCGAGGTGGTGCCGAACCTGCTCACCGCGGTCGGCAGCCTCGTCGCCGTGCATCAGGTCGACGTCAGCGCCGACGTCAACGGCCGCGTCACGGAGATCAAGTTCGAGCCGGGTACGCGTGTCGAGGCCGGCACGCCGCTGGTCCAGCTGTTCGACGCGCCCGAGCAGGGCGACCTCGCCAATTACAAGGCGCAGGCGACCGTCGCGCAGCTGTCGCTTGACCGCGCCAAGCAACTGGCCGCGCGCCAGTTCGGTCCGCAGGCGACCGTCGATACCGCGCAGGCCGCCTACGACCAGGCGCAGGCCGGCATCGCCAAGACCGAGGCGTTGATCTCGCAGAAGCTGGTGCGCGCGCCGTTCTCCGGCGATCTCGGCATGCGCAAGGTCGAGGTCGGCCAATATCTGACGGCAGGTACGGCGATCGTGTCGCTGACCGATCTGTCCGAGCTGTGGGCCAACTTCACGGTGACGGAAAAGGACTCCGGCAACCTCAAGGTCGGCCAGGCCGTTCGGCTCAAGGTCGACGCCTATCCGGGCCGCACCTTCGAGGGCAAGATCACCACGATCGAGCCGCAGATCTCGACCGACACCCGCAACATCCGCGTGCAGGCGACGATCGCCAATCCGGAGAAGATCCTCAAGCCCGGCATGTTCGTGACCACCACGGTGGTGCTGCCGGACAAGCCGGCCGTGATCACCGTGCCCGAGACGGCGGTCGACTACACCCTGTACGGCGACTCGGTGTTCGTGATCGCCGAGAAAAAGGAAGCGGACGGCAAGTCCAGCCTCTCGGCGGTGCGCACCTTCGTGCAGACCGGCAACCGGGTCGAGGGTCGTGTCGAAATCCTCAAGGGCCTGAAAGCGGGCGACAAGGTCGTCGCCGTCGGCCAGCTCAAGCTGCAATCGGGCGCGCCGGTATCGATCTCGACCGACCCGGCTCCGCCGATCCCGGCGCAGCCGCCGCGCTACTGACGACATCCTCGCGTGATCCGGCCCGGCCGGATCACGTCTCTTGAGACATAGAAATCCAGATCGGAAATCGAGATCGCCGCGATGGCCCTTACCGATATTTTCATCAAGCGCCCGGTCCTGTCGGTCGTCGTCAGCCTGCTGATCCTGCTGATCGGCCTGCGCGCGGCGATGATGCTGCCGATCCGGCAATATCCGAAGCTGTCGAACACGGTCATCAACATCACGACCGTCTATCCCGGCGCGTCCGCGGACCTGATCCAGGGCTTCATCACCACGCCGATCGAGCAGGCAGTCGCCTCCGCCGAGGGCGTCGACTACATCACCTCGTCCTCCGTGCTCGGCACTTCGACGATTCAGGTCTACATCAAGCTGAATTTCGATCCGAACCAGGCGCTCACCGAGGTGCTGGCGAAGACGAACTCGGTGAAGTACCTGATCCCGAAGGAATCCAACGATCCGATCGTCACCAAGACAACCGGCCAGACCACGGCCGTGATGTATCTCGGCTTCTCGTCCGAGGAACTGTCCGGTTCGGCGATCTCCGATTATCTGACGCGCGTGGTGCAGCCGGTGCTGTCGACCGTCGACGGCGTCGCCTCGGCCGACATTCTCGGCGGCCAGACCTTCGCGATGCGTCTGTGGCTCGATCCCGTGAAGATGGCCGGCCGCAATGTGTCGCCGGCCGACGTCGCCGCGGCAATCACCGCCAACAACTTCCAGTCCGCGGCGGGCCAGACCAAGGGCTATCTCATCGTCTCGAACGTCTCGACGAATACCGGCCTCACCGACGTCAACCAGTTCAAGAAGATGATCGTCAAGGCCAAGGACGGCGGCTTCGTGCGGATGGAGGATATCGCCACCGTCGAGCTTGCCGCCCAGAGCACGGACGCCAGTGTTGCCTTCAACGGCGAGCACGCGATCTTCATCGGCGTGCAGGCAACGCCTCAGGGCAACCCGCTGACGCTGGTCAAGGGCGTGCGCGCGCTGTTCCCCGAGCTCGAGCGCAATCTGCCGCCGTCGATGAAGATGAAGGTCGCCTACGACTCCACCAAGTTCATCCAGTCCTCGATCGACGAGGTGGAGAAGACGCTGGGCGAAGCGGTGATCATCGTGATCGTGGTGATCTTCCTGTTCCTCGCTTCGCTTCGCTCGGTCATCATTCCCGTCGTCACCATTCCGCTGTCGATGATCGGTGTCTGCACCCTGATGCTGGCGTTGGGCTTCAGCTTCAATCTCCTGACCCTGCTCGCGATGGTGCTGGCGATCGGCCTCGTCGTCGACGACGCCATCGTCGTGGTGGAGAACATCCATCGCCACCTTGAGGAGGGCAAGACACCGGTTCAGGCCTCGCTGCAAGGTGCGCGCGAGATCGTGGGCCCCGTCATCTCCATGACGATCACGCTCGCGGCGGTGTACGCGCCGATCGGCTTCCTCGGCGGCCTCACCGGCTCGCTGTTCCGCGAATTCGCCTTTACCCTCGCGGGCTCGGTGATCGTGTCGGGCGTGATCGCGCTGACATTGTCGCCGATGATGTGCTCGATGCTGCTGAAGAACACCGAGGAGGGCCGCTTCGCAAAGCTGGTCAACAGGGTCTTCGGTGCGATGACGCGCTGGTACGGCCGTAAGCTCGATCGCTCGCTCGACTACAAGGCCATCACCGGCCTGTTTGCGATCACGATCCTCGGCCTCGTCGGCTTCCTCTACATGCACACCTCGAAGGAGCTGGCACCCGAAGAAGACCAGGGCATCGTGTTCGCGGTGACCAAGGCACCGAAATACGCCAACATCGATTATGTCGATTTCTACGGCGACAAGCTCGACAAGGAGTTCCAGAAATTCCCCGAGACCGATCTGCGCTTCGTGCTGAATGGCATCAACGGCCCGCAGGGCGGCATCGCCGGCATGCTGCTCAAGCCCTGGGACGAGCGCACGCGTTCGTCGATCCAGCTCAAGCCGCTGGTGCAGGCCGAGCTCTCCAAGATCGAGGGCGTGCAGGCCTTCGCGTTCAACCTGCCGCCGCTGCCGGGTGGTCCGGGCGGCCTGCCGATCCAGATGGTGATCAACTCCACCGCCGGGTTCCAGACCGTCTATGAGCAGATGGAGAAGCTGAAGGAGGCCGCGCGCAAGAGCGGCATGTTCATCGTCTCCGACAGCGACCTCGCCTACAACCAGCCGAACGTGAAGGTGACCATCGACCGTACCAAGGCGCAGGACCTTGGCGTCAGCATGCAGAACCTCGGCGCTACGCTCGCGGTGCTGCTCGGCGGCAACTACATCAACCGCTTCAATCTCGAGGGCCGGTCCTACCAGGTGATCCCGCAGGTGCCGCGCGCCAAGCGGCTGTCGCCGGAATCGCTCGGCGGCTACTACGTGACGACCAATACCGGCCAGCAGCTGCCGCTGTCGACGGTGGTGTCCATTGAAACCAAGACCGACCCGAATTCGCTGACTCACTTCAATCAGCTCAATTCGGCGACGTTCTCGGCGGTGCCGATGCCGGGTGTGACCGTCGGTGCGGCGGTGGACTTCCTCGAAGGCGAGGCCAAGAAGCTGCCGCAGGGCTTCAGCCACGACTATCTGGCCGACTCCCGGCAATATGTGCAGGAAGGCAATCAGCTCGCGATCACCTTCGGCTTCGCGCTGATCATCATCTTCCTGGTGCTGGCCGCGCAGTTCGAGAGCCTCCGCGACCCGCTGGTGATCATGATCTCGGTGCCGATGGCGATCGTCGGCGCACTGATCCCGCTGTTCTTCGGCGCGGCGACCATGAACATCTACACCCAGGTCGGTCTGCTCACCCTGGTCGGCCTGATCACCAAGCACGGCATCCTGATGGTGGAGTTCGCCAACGAGCTCCAGGTCAAAGAGCGGCTCGACCGCCGCTCCGCCATCGAAATGTCGGCCCGCATCCGCTTGCGGCCGATCCTGATGACGACGGCCGCCATGGTCACCGGCCTGATCCCGCTCCTGACCGCGACCGGCGCAGGCGCGGCCAGCCGCTTCTCGATCGGTCTGGTCGTCGTGGCCGGCATGTCGATCGGCACGCTGTTCACGCTGTTCGTGCTGCCGGCGGTCTATGTGGTGCTGGCGACCGACCATCGCGCGGCGGCCGATTCGGAGCGGAACAAGCAGGTCAACGAGCTCGACCTCGACTCCAAGGTGCTGCGGCCGACCTGAGGCTGCAAGACAAGCCAGTCCAGGGGCGGCAGCGGACATCCGCTGCCGCCCCTTTTTCGTTGTGTCCTGGGGGAGGCCCTTTCCTGCGCTTGCGAGAGACAAGGTCCGGTCTTCTTGCTAGGTTTCGCGGGATGAGCCTTTCCCTCCACTCCGACACACCTCGAGCCGGGACGCTGCCGAGCGCGGCCCCAGGCAAGGCAGCGTCCGGCGGAACGGCGGGCCGCGGAATCAGAATGCGGCTGTTCACCAAATACGTCGCGCTGTTCGTGGCCGTTGTCGCCATCGCTCTGCTCGCCAATGGCTTGTTCGAGGTCTTCTTCTATTATCGCGAGCACAAGGCTTCGCTGATCAGAGTCCAGCACGAGCAGGCCGAGGCCGCCGCGGCCAAGATCGGCCAGTTCGTCAAGGAGATCGAGAGCCAGCTCGGCTGGACCACGCAACTGCCCTGGTCGGGAGGTTCGATCGAGCAGCGCCGGTTCGATGCGCTGCGCCTCCTGCGCCAGGTGCCTGCTATCACCGAGCTTGCGCAAGTGGATTCGACCGGCAAGGAGCGGTTGCGGGTCTCGCGGCTGGCGATGGACGCGCTCGACAGCGGAATCGACCTGTCGGCCGACCCGAAGTTCACCGAGGCGGTCGCGCACAAGGTCTATTACGGCCC
The DNA here is from genome assembly GCF_041262065.1 of Bradyrhizobium sp. USDA 327. Classification (NCBI taxonomy): domain Bacteria; kingdom Pseudomonadati; phylum Pseudomonadota; class Alphaproteobacteria; order Hyphomicrobiales; family Nitrobacteraceae; genus Bradyrhizobium; species Bradyrhizobium sp. USDA 327. Next base: position 1,418,587 of record NZ_JBGCCW010000001.1, read on the forward strand.
GGTTTATTTCCGCCGGGAGTCCGAGCCCTACATGACGCTGGCGCTGGCCGGTGCCCGCAAGGATGCCGGCGTCAGCATCGCGGAGGTCAATCTCAAGCTGATCTGGGACGTTGTGTCCCAGATCAAGGTCGGCGAGCACGGACACGCCTACGTGGTCGGTCCGGAGGGACGACTGATCGCGCATCCCGACATCAGCCTCGTCCTGCGCAACACCGACATGTCGAACCTGGCGCAGGTACGTGCCGCGCTGGCCGGGAGCGGTACCGTCGCCGACGCGCTTTCCGAAGCGCGCAACATCCAGGGCCAGAAGGTGCTGACCGCATCGGCCCCGATCGAGCCGCTGCACTGGACCATGTTCGTCGAGCTGCCGGTCGAGGAGGCCTATGCCGCGCTCTATGCTTCATTGCAGCGGCTTGCGATCGTGCTGCTCGCAGCATCCATCTTCGCGGTGCTCGCCGGGATCTTCCTGGCGCGCCGCATGGTCGTGCCGATCCAGGCTCTGCGCAGCGGTGCCGAGCGGATCGGGGGCGGCGACTTCTCCCAGCGCATCTCGATCAGGACCGGCGACGAGCTTGAAGGGCTCGCCGACCAGTTCAACGACATGGGTGCACGCTTGCAGGAATCCTATGCTGACCTGGAGAACAAGGTCGAGCAGCGCACCGCGGAACTCCGCCAATCTCTCAACGATCTGCGCACCGCGCAGAACCGCCTGATCCAGACCGAGAAGCTTGCATCTCTCGGCCAACTCACCGCCGGCATCGCTCACGAGATCAAGAACCCGCTCAACTTCGTCAACAATTTCTCCGCAGTGTCGACGGAGCTGATCGACGAGCTCAACGAAACGTTGCGATCCGCCGCTCTCGACGGCAAGACGAAGGAGGAGGTCGAGGAGCTGACCGGCATGCTCAGGGGTAACCTCGAGAAGGTGGTGCAGCACGGCAGGCGCGCCGATTCCATCGTGCGGAACATGCTGCTGCATTCGCGCGAAGGCTCCGGCGAGCATCGCGCCGTCGACATCAATGCCGTCGTGGAGGAAAGCCTCAATCTGGCCTATCACGGCGCGCGTGCCGAAAGGCCGGCATTCAACGTCACGCTCGAGCGCGCGTTCGATCCCGCTGCCGGCATGGTCGACATTTATCCGCAGGAGATCACGCGCGTCTTCCTCAACCTGATCTCGAACGGCTTCTACGCGGCGGCCAAGCGCAAGGAGAGCGAGGGGGACAGCTTCGCGCCCACCTTGGGCGCGACAACGAAGGATCTCGGCGGCAGCGTCGAAATCCGGATCCGCGACAACGGTACCGGGATTCCCCCCGAGGTGAAGGAGAGGATGTTCAACCCCTTCTTCACCACCAAGCCGGCCGGCGAGGGGACGGGGCTCGGTCTGTCCATGAGCCATGATATCATCGTGAAACAGCACGGCGGCACGATCGACGTGAACACCGAGCCCGGTGTATTCACCGAATTCATCATCACCCTGCCGCGGGTGATGGCAACAGGCGGCACGACTGGCAGCACACCCGGAGGCAAGTCTTGAACGTTTACATCCTGGTCGTCGATGACGAGCCCGACGTCGAGGCGCTGTTTCGGCAACAGTTCCGGCGCGACCTGCGCACCGGCCGCTTCCAGATGGAGTTCGCGCTCTCGGCCCCCGAGGCGCTGAAGCGCGCGGCCGAGGTTCGCGATCCCTCGCTGATCCTGATCCTGTCTGATATCAACATGCCCGGCATGAGCGGGCTCGACATGCTGCCGAAGGTGCGTGCCGCGCATCCGGATGTGCCCGTCATCATGATCACGGCCTATGGCGACGCCGAGACGCGCCGAAAGGCAATCGAGCGCGGTGCCGTCGGGCTTCTCACCAAGCCGATCGACTTCGCGCTGCTGCGGCAGGAGATCGACACGAGGCTCGAGCAAGCCGCATGACTGCGACCATCCTCTTCGTCGACGACGAGCCTGACCTCGAGGCGCTGATCCTGCAGAAATTCCGCAGGCAGATTCGCGATGGGAAGCTCGCTCTCATATTCGCGCGCGATGGCCTGGAGGCGCTGGAGTCGCTCGAGCTGAACCCGCATGTCGACATGGTGGTTTCCGACATCAACATGCCGCGGATGGACGGGCTGTCGCTGCTGGCGAAGCTCCAGGAGGCCGAGGACAAGAAGTCGACCATCATCGTCTCTGCTTATGGCGACATGAGCAATATCCGCATCGCCATGAACCGCGGCGCGTTCGACTTCCTGACCAAGCCGATCGACTTCGCCGATCTGGAGACCACGATCGAGAAGACCATTCGTCATGTGGAGATGCTGCGCGAAGTGCGGCGGCGCCAGATGGAAGCCGAGCGCGCTTATGCCTCGCTGTCGCGTTTCTTCTCGCCGGAGATCGCAAGGCGCTTGGCGGCGGATGTCCAGGGTGACGGCATTGAGGTGCATTGGCGCGATGTCGCCACCCTCTTCACCGACATCACCGGCTTCACCTCGCTGGTCGAGTCCGCGGCCCCGCAGACACTGGGCGAGCTTCTCAACGAATATTTCGGCGGCATGACCGAGATTGTCTTCGCTCATGAGGGGACGGTCGCCAAGATCATCGGCGATGCGATCCAGGTGCTGTTCAATGCACCCGGCGACCAGCCGGACTATGCGACGCGTGCAGTCGCCTGTGCCCATGACCTCGACGCCTGGGCGGAGGACTTTTCGGCGCGCTGGAAGGCGAGAGGCGTGAATTTCGGGACCACCCGCATCGGTGCCCATGCTGGCCCCGCGCTGGTCGGCAATTTCGGCGGCAACCGCTTCTTCGACTACACGGCCTATGGCGACACCGTCAATACGGCAGCGCGGCTGGAGGCGGCCAACAAGTATCTGGGAACGCGCATCTGCGTCAGTGCCAGCGTGGCCAAGGGGGCTGCGAACTTCCATGGTCGGCCCGTGGGCGACCTGATGCTGCGCGGGCGCAGCGAGCCGCTGCGTGCGTTCGAACCGCTGCTCCAGGCGAAGTTCGAAGCCCCGGCGACGGCGCAATATTCCGAAGCTTTTGCCAAGATGGAGGCCGGCGATGCCGCCGCCATGCCGGCCTTTGCCGCGCTGGTCGGGATGCATGCCGACGATCCGCTGGCCGGTTTTCACCTGAGGCGCCTGCTCAACGGCGCCAAGGGCACTCGCATGCAATTGGAATAGGAGTCCGTCATGACGCGCGAATTCTCCGCCGGAAATTATCGTTTCATTCCATCCGTGTTCCAGTATTCCGCCGGCGCCGCCGCGGATGAGGGTTATGAGATCGAACGCGTCCGGTTCGACCGCCTGGTGCCGCTCGCTGAAGGATTTGCGCTGGCCGCAAAATTTATCCAGGAGGCGGGGCGTCCATTGACGGCGTTCTGTGCCTGCGAGCTGCGCTCGCCGGCGGCCTTCAGCGAGGAGGGCTTTCGTGCGTTCAACCTGCATTATGTGAAGACGTTGTCCGAGTGGGGCATCTTCGACGGCACCACCAATCCGGTGGCGCGCAGCAATGTCTGTCCGGAGATCGATCCGCCGTCAGAGCCGTCCTTCTACGCATTCTCCTTCACGCGACCGACGCGATCAAACACGCCCAGCTTCGTCATCGCCGGCGGCGCCGAGGCACGCGAGGGCAGCGGTACCTATGTCGAGCGCACCGTGCGCTACCGTGATCTCAGTCCGGAAGGCTTGCGGGAAAAGGTTCGCTTCACCACGACCTCGCAAATGGAGAGCCGGATGGCCGCTTTCGGCTTCGGCTGGAAGGACACGACCGGCGTGCAGGCCTATTCCGTGCACGACTTCCACCACGCGATGGTCGATGAGCTGGTCCGTCGCGGCGCCTTGCGCTCCGGCCTGACCTGGCATTTTGCCCGGCCACCGGTCGTCGATCTCGAATACGAGATGGATTGCCGCCGCGTGATGCGCGAGGTTGTGATCTAGCGCTGCCGCGGATCGAGCGCATCGCGAAGGCCGTCGCCGAGCAGGTTCAGAGACAGCACCACGAGAAAGATCGCAAGCCCGGGCCAGATCGCCATCCAGGGCGCCTGGGTCAGGAAGCGTTGCGCGGCGTTGAGCATACTGCCCCAGGACGGCGCGGGCGGCTGCTGGCCGAGGCCGAGGAAGGACAGAGCAGCTTCCGCGATGATGGCGGCGGCGATCGAGAGCGTCGCCTGCACCAGTAGCGCGGGCAGGATGTTCGGCAGGATATGGGAGAACGCGATCCGCCATGGCGGATTGCCGAGCGCCCGCGCGGCCTCGACATAGTCCTCGGCCTTGACGACGAGCACCTGGCCGCGGGTCAGGCGGATGAAGATCGGGGTCGCCGAGATGCCGATCGCGATCATGGCATTGCCGAGGCTCGGCCCGAGGAATGCCGCGAGCGCGATCGCCAGGATCAGGAACGGGCAGGCCAGCATCGCATCGGTGATCCGGCTGATCAGCGCATCGGTGAAGCCGCCGCGATAGCCGGCGAGAAGGCCGAGCGGCACGCCAATGCCGAGCGCGATCGCGACCGAGATGAGGCCTGCAAGCAGGGAGGCGCGCGCGCCGTAGACGACGCGGCTCAGGATGTCGCGGCCGAGCTCGTCGGTGCCGAACCAGTGCGCTGCCGTCGGCGGCTTGCGCACCAGGCTCCAGCTCGTCGCGATCGGATCGTAGGGAACGACGAGTGGCGCGAGCGCCGCAAGGAGGATGAATGCCGTGATCACGACAAGCCCGAACACGGCCGCCTTGCGCTTGAACAGCCGCCGCCGGGCGCGGCGCGCCGGGCTGTCCAGCTCGTAGGCTTGGGCGGCGGGGCTGGCGGGCAGCGCAGTGTCCGTCATCGCCTTAGCCCCTCAGCCGCGGATTGACGAGGACATAGGCGACGTCGGCGACGAGGTTCAGGGTGATGTAAACCGTGGCCGTCACCAGCACCACGCCTTGCACCACGGCGTAGTCGCGATTGAACACGGCGTCCACGATCAGCTTGCCGAAGCCTGGAATGGAGAAGATCTGCTCGGTCAGCACCGCGCCCGACAGCAGCGTGCCGAGCTCGAGCGCGCCGAGCGTGATGATCGGCGTCAGCGCATTGCGCATGGCGTGCTTGAGGATGACCGAGCGCTCGGAAAGACCCTTCGCGCGAGCGGTGCGGACATAGTCGCTCTCCAGCACCTGGAGCATGGCGCTGCGGGTGTGTCGCATCAGGATCGCGGAAATCGCGTTGCCGAGCACGAAGGCCGGCATGATGGTGGCGGCGAGACTCGCGCGCCAGTCCTCGGTCAGCGGCACGTAGCCCGAGGCCGGCAGCCAGCCGAGCTTGATCGAGAACAGGAAGATCAGGAGGATTCCGAGCCAGAAATTCGGCGTCGAGATGCCCCACAGCGCGAACAGATTGGCGCCATAGTCCCAGGCCGTGCCCTTCTTCACCGCGGAGACGATGCCGGCGGGAATGCCGATGCAGAACGCGATCAGGATCGCCATCGAGCCGAGCTGCAGCGTCACCGGCAGCTTCTGCGCGATCAGCTCGCGGACCGGCATCTTGTTGCGCAGCGACTCGCCGAAATTGCCTGTCAGGACGCCCTTGAGCCAGTAGACATATTGGACCGGGACCGGCTGATCGAGCTTGTACTGCTGGCGGATCTGCTCGATCACCGCGGGATCGCGCTCCTCGCCGGCCATCACTAGCGCGGGATCGCCCGGCAACAATTGCTGCAACGAGAAGATCAGCACCGACACGAAGAACAGTGTCGGCACGATCTGCGCGATGCGGCGGGCGAGGAAGTTCAGCATGGTGCGGCTTGTGTCCCGGGCGCTGCGCAACATGCAATGTTGCGCTGCTGAACCGGGACCCAATGGCCGCGGTTCGCTGCTGCTGTGGGTCCCGGCTCTGCGGAGCAGCGCTTATGCGCTGCGCCGCGTCCGGGACACGCCATCGTCGTCATCAGATCTATCACTTGAACTTCAGCCCGACCACGCGCACGAGGCCATCGGGCATCTGCCGGTAACCCTCGAGCTTCTTGGTGTGCGCGATCAGGAGCGTGCGATGATAGATATAGATGATCGGCAGGTCCTCGAGCAGGATCTTGGCCAGCTTGGCGTAGATCGCCTTGCGCTCGTCGACGTTCGCTGTCGCTCGCCCCTCTTCCATCAGCTTGTCGGCCTCGGGGTTGGAATAGCCTCCGTCATTCTGCGGCGCCTTGCTGCGCATGAAGATGTAGGAATTGCCGTCGGGATCGATCCGGCCGCTCCAGTTGATCTGGAAGACCTGGAACTCGCCGGCCTGGGCCTGCTTGAAGGTGGTCGCAAATTCGACCGCGCGGATCTTGATGTCGAAGCCGGCTTCCGCCGCCATCGACTGGACGACCTGGGCGACGGCCTCGTTCTCCGCGCCCTTCGGGATCATGTAATCCACCGTCACCGGCAGGGTGACGCCCGCTTCCTTCAGGAGCGCCTTGGCCTTGGCAACGTCGCGGCCGCGAACCGGGAATGCCTTCTGGTAATAGGGATGCGTCGGGCTGACCCACTGATTGCCCGGGGTGAATTCTCCGTTGAACACGACCTGGTTGAGCGCCTCGCGATCGATGGACAGATCGAGCGCCTGCCGGACTTTGGCCGACTGGCTCAGCGGGCCCTTGTTCTTGTCGTTACCGATGTTGATGGTCAGGCCGAGATAGCCAAGTTCCGGCGCGGTCGACAATACGAGCCGGGAATCGGCGCGGACGTCCTTGATGTCGGTGGCGAGCACGCGCTCGATCAGGTCGAGCGCGCCGGATTTCAGATTGGCGAGGCGCACGGTGGCATCGACGATCGGCTGGAACACGACGCGGTCGATGTGGATGTTGTCCTTGTTCCAGTAGTCGGCGAATTTCTCGAACACCATGCGGTCCTGCTGGACGCGCTCGACGAATTTGTAGGGACCGGCGCAGACCGGATGCAGGCCGAACTTGTCACCGGCCTCCTTCGCAGCCTTGGGCGAGACCATCATGCCGGAGCGGTCGGTGAGCTGGGCGATCAGCGGCGAGTAGGGCGTTTTCAGCACCAGCTTGATGGTGAGAGGATCGACCACCTCGACATGGTCGACGCTGGCGAGCTCGGACTTGCGGAACGAGGTCGGCAGCGTCATGTGACGCTCGATCGAGAATTTCGCGGCTTCCGCGTTCAGCGGTTCGCCGTCGTGGAATTTGACGCCCGGCCGAAGCTTGATCGTCATGGCCTTGCCGTCGGCCGATGTCTCGTAGGACAACGCCAGCTGTGGCACGATGTTGAGCTTCTCGTCGATGTCGAACAGCTTGTCACAGAACGCGGAGAAGACGATACGGCCGACATAAGTGCGGCCGATGCTGGGATCGAGGATGTCGGGGTCCTCGGCGATGCCGATGCGAAGCGTGGTCTGCGCCTGGGCGGTGCCCGCGAGCGACGTCAGCAATGCCGACGCCAGGATTGTCAAACGCACAAAGCTCATCGTTCTCAACCTCTGTTTCACGGCGTTGTGGGGGCCGCCCCCAATGAACGAACCCCGCCGCCGCGTGCTGCTTCCGGCCCGCCGCTGAAGGCTGCGACCAGTTTTTCCAGGACCGGCGAGAAGCCGCCGTCCATTGGGACGATCGCCTCCGAGGAGGGCAGTTCCGATGTTCGGTGGCAGGCCGTTGCATGTCCGATGCCATCCGCGACGAGTCGAGGCATTTCGCTGCGGCAGCGATCGACCACATAAGGGCAGCGGGTGTGAAAGCGGCATCCCGGTGGCGGATTGAGCGCGCTGGGGATCTCTCCCTGCAGCACAATCCGGCTGCTCTTTGCCCGCGGTTTAGGCACGGGGATCGCGGACAGCAGCGCCCGGCTGTAGGGATGGTGCGGTGCGGCGAACAGCGCGTCCGCCTCCGCGGTCTCGACGATCTGGCCGAGATTCATCACCGCGACGTGGTCGGCGATGTGCTTGACCACGGCCAGGTCGTGCGAAACGAAAATGTAGGCAAGGCCGAGCCGGTCCTGCAGCTCGCGCAGCAAGTTCAGGATCTGCGAGCGGATCGAGACGTCGAGCGCCGAGACCGGCTCGTCGCAGATGATCAGCTTCGGCTCGACCGCGAGCGCGCGCGCGATGGCGATGCGCTGGCGCTGACCGCCGGAGAACTCATGCGGATAGCGCCGTGCCAGCCGCGGCTCGAGCCCGACCAGCCGCAGCAGCTCGGCGACGCGCTCGGATCGTCGCGGTGCCGGAACGAGATCGTGCAGCGCCAGCGGCTCGGTCAGGATCTGGCCGATCGTCATGCGCGGATTGAGCGAGGCATAAGGATCCTGGAAGATGATCTGGGCTTTACGCCGGAAGGCGCGCAAGCCGTTGGCGTCGAGCGAGAGCAGATCGCGGCCCTCGAAGCGAACCGTGCCGGCGTCCGGCTCGATCAGCCGCAAGACCAGGCGGCTGACAGTGGATTTGCCGCAACCGGACTCGCCGACCAGCGCCAGCGTCTTGCCGGCGTCGAGCGAGAACGAAACGCCATCGACGGCCTTGACGTGCGCCAATGCGCGGCCGAACAGCGAGCGCTCGGCGACGAAATGCTTGACCAGGCCTTCGACCTCGAGGAGAGCGCTCATTGCTTCTGCACCCCGCAAGTACCGATCTCGTGTCCCGGGCGCGGCTCAGCACGAAGTGTTGCGACGCTGAACCGGGACCCAGATTGCCGCCACATGGGCCCCGGTTCAGCAGCACACCACCGCGCTGCGCTTGTGCTGCGCTGCGCCCGGGGCACGAGAAGGGAGAACGAGGCCATCACGACACCAACAGTTCAAGCGGAGCGCGGATGCAGCGCGAGAGGTGGCCGGGGCTGACCTCGACCAGTGGCGGCGGCGCGTTGGTGCAGGCATCCAGCACGAACGGGCAGCGTGCGGCGAAGCGGCAACCGGCGGGCGGCTGCGCCATGTTCGGGACCATGCCTTCGATCGTCGCAAGCCGCTCGGCCCGATGGTCGAGCCGCGGGATCGAGCCGAGCAGACCGACCGTATAAGGATGCTGCGGCGCCGAGAACAGCTCGTCCACCGGCGCACGTTCGACGATCTCGCCGGCATACATCACCGCCACCTCGTCGCAGACCTCGGCGACGACGCCGAGATCATGGGTGATCAGGATGATCGCGGCGCCGCTCGCCGCTTTCAACTCGCGCATCAATTCCAGGATCTGGGCCTGCAGGGTGACGTCGAGCGCGGTCGTCGGCTCGTCGGCGATGAGGAGGCGCGGGTCGCAGGCCAGCGCCATCGCGATCATGACGCGCTGGCGCATGCCGCCTGAGAGCTTGTGCGGATACTCGTCGATGCGCCGCTCGGGCGATGGGATGTGGACGCGGCGCAGCAGTTCGATTGCGCGCTCGCGCGCACTCTTCCGCGAGCCGCCGCGATGGCGCAGGATCGTTTCGATGATCTGGTCGCCGATCGTGAAACTCGGGTTGAGTGAGGTCATCGGCTCCTGGAAGATCATCGCCAGCCGGTTGCCGCGGAGGTCGCGCAGCGTCTGGTCGGGAGTCTTCAGCAGATCGAAACCGTCGAAGCGGATCGCGCCTGATATCTCCGCGCTCTGCTTCGGCAAGAGGCCCATGATGGCCAGCGAGGTCACGCTCTTGCCGCAGCCGGATTCGCCCACGAGGCCGAGCGTGGAGCCATGGGCGACACTGAGATCGACGCTGTCGACGGCGTGGGTGATACGGCCGTCGTCGCCGTGAAAGCGGATGCGCAGATCCCTGATCTCGATGAGGGGGCTCGGGCTCATGACCGCCTTGCCCGCGCTGCTGCGATGCTGGCGTCGATGGCGCTGCGATCGGTGTTGCCGGCCGGGTTCTGCCGCGTCGGCATGGAGGCGCGGAAGTGCACCCAGAGCTCGTGGCTGACCTCTTCGAGCCGCTCGAGCTCGCTCAGCGGATCGGGATGATCGTCGGCGCGAATGTCGAGCGCCGGCCATTCCTCCTCACCGTGGATCAGTAGCGCGGCGGACTGCTTGCCGCGCTTGTCCCCGCCGGCGGCTTCACCCGCGCGCATCGCCGCGAGCAGGCGGCGCGGGAAGGGGAGGCTGTCATTGGCGATGTAGGTCTTTGCCGTCTCGTCGAGCACGTCGGCGCAGGCGAGCATGTTGCCCGCGATCGAGAAGCCGCTGCCTGCGATGTGGCCGCACCAGTCGACACAATCGCGCCCTGTATGCGCGGCGATCTCGCCGCTGGCATCCATGATGTGGATCTGGCGGCTTTCGCGGCCTTCGTCGGTCGCGAGCAGGGTGGCGAGTACGTCGTGTGCGTTCAAACCTTCGCGCAACAGCTTGACGCCGTCGATGCCGTAATAGGGGTTGACGAAGGCCTGCGTTGCGATGGCGCCGACACCGGCGGCAATGTAGGGGACGCGCGCGCCGACGGCGAAGAAGCGGGTCGCTACCGCAATGCCAAACTGGCCGGTGGCAGGGTCTTGCGCGATGATCGACCAGGTCATGTGCTGCCTTCAGCGTCCTGCGGCATAGCCCTGCATGCCGCGCGGATTGGCGGCGGCACGGCGGCGCACGCCCACGCGCGAGGCCGCAGTGAGGCGGCCTTCCGACCAGTCGGGACCGACCTCGACGATATGACCGCGCTCGCGCAGGTTCTCGATCGTCGCCTTCGGCACGCGGTTCTCGACCACGAGCACGCCGGGGCGCGCGGTGCGCGGCCAGAACGAGATCGGGAAGTGCTCGGAGTGCCAGGCCGGCGCGTCGATTGCCTCCTGGAGGTTCAGATTGCAATGGACGTGGCGCAGGAAGAACTGCGTGATCCACTGGTCCTGCTGGTCGCCGCCCGGCGAGCCCCAGGCGAGGTACGGCTCGCCATCGCGCAATGCCATGGTCGGCGACAGCGTCGTGCGTGGCCGCTTGCCCGGCGCGAGCGCGGCGGGATGGCCTTCCTCCAGCCAGAACATCTGGGCGCGGCTGCCGAGGCAGAAGCCGAGCTCCGGAATGATCGGCGAGGATTGCAGCCATCCGCCCGATGGCGTCGAGGACACCATGTTGCCGGCCTTGTCGATGATGTCGAAATGCACGGTGTCGCCGCGCACCTCGCCGAAGCGCCCCACCGTCGGCTCGCCGGCACCGAGCGCGCCGACGGCCTCGCGCTGGCCCTCGGCGCGGCGCAGCTTGACCTCGCCGCCAAAGCCTTCGACCGAGCCGGGGAGGAGATCGAGCGACGCCTTGTCGGTGATGAGCTTACGCCGCTCGTCATTGTAGGCATCAGACAACAGCGTCCCGATCGGAATCTCGTTGAACTTGGGATCGCCATAGAATTTCTCGCGGTCGGCGAAGGCAAGCTTGGCGCATTCGATCTGGAGATGAATGAACTCCGGCCCGGTCGGATCGAGCCCGTCGAGCGCAAAGCCCTTGAGCAGCGCGAGCTGCTGGAGCGTGACAGGGCCCTGGCTCCAGACGCCGGCCTTGCAGACGGTGTAGCGGCCATAGTCGTAAGTGAGCGGCGCCTCGACCGTCGGCTGCCAGCGCGCCATGTCGTCGGCCGAGAGCACGCCGCGATGCGGCGAGCCGCTGACGTCCATCACCTCCTGCGTCCGGCAGAACCTGTCGATGGCTTCCGCAACGAAGCCATGCGACCAGGCTTTGCGTGCGCGCTCGATCTCGGCGTCGCGGCCGCCGCCGCCGCGCTCGGCTTCGCTGAGGATGCGGGCGTAGGTTTCGGCCAGCGTCTTGTTGGTGAAGAGCGTGCCGGGCTTCGGCACGTCACCGTGCGGAAGATACACCGCGGCCGAGGTCGGCCAATGCTTGCGGAACAGCTGCTCGACGGTCTGGATCGTGGCGCAGGCGCGTTCGACCAGCGGATAGCCGTCGCGTGCGTAGGAGATCGCCGGCTCCAGCACGTCGCGCACGCGCATCGTGCCGTAGTCTCGCAGCAGCATCATCCAAGATTCGAAGGTGCCGGGAACGCAGGCCGCGAGCAGGCCGGTGCCGGGAACCATGTCGAGGCCTTCGCTTCTGTAATGTGCGATGGTGGCGCGCGCGGGTGCCGGGCCCTGACCGCAGATCACCTCGGTGCGGCCGCGCTTCACGTCGTGGACGATGATGGGTACGTCGCCGCCGGGACCGTTCAAATGCGGCTCGACCACCTGGAGCGTGAAGGCGGTGGCAACGCCGGCATCGAAAGCATTCCCGCCCTTTTCCAGAATGGCCATGCCGACGGCCGTCGCAATCCAGTGCGTGGTGGCGACGACCCCGAACGTGCCTTCGATCTCGGGCCTCGTCGTGAACGGATCGGGATTGATATTGCTGCCCATGAACTTCACCACCTTATTTCCGGCGCGCGCAATTGATCACAGGGCCACGTCGCCGCCAAATGCGAAGGCTGCATGGCACGCGCGCGTCACGCCGGGACCGGTGCGGTGTTGACGGCGTGGCAGGCGACGCCGTCGATCAGTTCCGGGGTCTCCTTGCGGCAGAGATCGAACGCGAGCGGACAGCGTGGATTGAAGGCGCAGCCCGGGGGCGGGTTGATCGGGTTCGGGATCTCGCCCTTGACCGGAATGCGCTGGCGGCCGCTCATGGCAAGATCGGGCACCGCGCCCAGCAGCATCTTGGTGTAGGGCATGCGCGGGCGGGCAAACAACTCGCGTCCTTCCGCGATCTCGACGATGCGGCCGAGATACATCACGCCGACGCGGCTCGCCATGTGGCGGACCACGGCGAGATTGTGGCTGATGAACATGTAGGTCAGGCCGAACTTGTCCTGGAGGTCGCGCATCAGGTTGAGGATCTGCGCCTGCACCGAGACGTCGAGCGCCGAGGTCGGTTCGTCGCAGACGATGAACTCGGCATCGGAGGCGAGCGCGCGCGCGATCGCGATGCGCTGGCGCTGGCCGCCGGAAAACTCGTGCGGAAACTTCAGCCGGTCGTCGGGATGCAGGCCGACGAGGCTGAGCAGCTCGCCGACGCGGGCCTGGATGTCACGCTCGCCCTGGATCAGGTCGAAGGCGCGGATCGGCTCGGAGATGATGGCATCCACGCGGAAGCGCGGGTTCAGGCTTGCATAGGGATCCTGGAAGATCATCTGGATGCGGCGGCGCAGCTTTCGCCGCGCCGGCGCCTGCCGCGGATCCGTCATCGAGACGCCATCGATCAGGACGTCGCCGGAACTTGGCGGCAGCAGGCCAACGACCATCCGCGCCACCGTGGTCTTGCCGGAGCCGGATTCTCCGACCAGAGCAAACGTCTCGCCCTTTCTGATATCGAAAGTGACGCCATCCACCGCCTTGAGGTATTCGAGGTGGCCACCTTCGAGCACGCGGTTGAGCCAGGGTTTCGAGACGTCGAAAACGCGGCGCAGATTTGTGGCCTGGACGAAGGGAGCGCTCATGCCGCGCTCTCCGCCGGCACATTGTCATAGAGATGGCACGCGACCGATTGCGCGCCGCGCGGCAGCGGCTCCGGCCGCTCGACCCGGCAGCGATCGAAGGCGAAGGCGCAGCGCGGATTGAACGAGCAACCACGCGGGATCGCTGACAGCCGCGGCATGGAGCCGGGAATCTGCACGAGGCGCTTGTCCTCGCCCGCAAGCGTCGGGATCGCGCCCATCAGGCCCTTGGCGTAGGGATGCAGCGGGTTCCTCACGACATCCTGCACCGGGCCGATCTCCGCGATGCGACCGGCATACATCACCGCGACGCGGTCCGAGGTCTCCGCGATCACGCCCATGTCGTGAGTCACCAGCATCACCGCGGTGCCATGGTCACGCCCGAGCCGCTTGATCAGCGAGATGATCTGGGCCTGCACGGAAACATCGAGCGCGGTGGTCGGCTCGTCCGCGATGATCAACTCCGGCTCGGCGCAGATCGCAAGCGCAATCACCACGCGCTGGCGCATGCCGCCGGAGAACTCGTGCGGATAGCCGTCGATCCGCTTTTCGGGTGCGGGAATGCCGACCTCGGCGAGCAGGTCGATGGCGCGGCGGCGCGCCGCCTGCTCCGACAGATTGAGGTGCGTCCGGATCGTCTCCACGATCTGGTCGCCGACCTTGTACAGCGGATTGAGGGAGGTGAGGGGATCCTGGAAGATCATTCCGATGCGCTTGCCCCTGATACGACGCATCTGCTCCGGCGGCAGATTGTCGATGCGCAGGCCCGCGAGACGAATCTCGCCGCCGGCGATGCGGCCGGGCGGATCGATCAGGCCGATTACCGAGAGGCCGGTGACGGACTTGCCGGCGCCCGACTCGCCGACGACGCCGAGCACCTCGCCCTTGGCGATGTCGAAGGAGACGTCGTCGATGGCGCGCAACGTGCCTCGGCGGGAGGCGAACTCCACCTGGAGGTTGCGCACGGAGAGAACGGGTTCGGTCATGGGCGAGGCGTACTCATCGAAGCTTCGGGTTGAGCGCGTCGCGCAGCCAGTCGCCGAGCAGGTTGATGGAGAGGATCAGGGCGGCGAGCGCAAAACCGGGGAAGGCGACGATCCACCATTCGCCGGCGAACAGATAGTTGTTGCCGATGCGGATCAGCGTGCCGAGCGATGGCATGGTGTCGGGCAGACCGACGCCGAGGAAGGAGAGCGTCGCCTCGGTGATGATGGCGAGCGCGAGGTTGATCGTGGCGATGACCAGGATCGGGCCCATCGTGTTCGGCAGCACATGCCGCAGCATGATCTTCGGCGCAGGCAGGCCGATCAACTGCGCGGCAGCCACGTAGTCCTTGTTCTTCTCGACCATCACGGAGCCGCGCACCGTCCGCGCGTACCCCACCCAGAAGCTCAGGCCGATCGAGATCACCAGCACGACAAGCATGCTGGTGGCGTCGAGCCGGTTGCCCAGGATCGATTTCGCGATGCCGTTGACCAGCAGCGCGATCAGGATGGCGGGGAAGGTGAGTTGCACGTCGGCGATCCGCATGATGACGCCGTCGACTGCGCCGCCGAAATATCCGGCGATCAGGCCGAGCGCGATGCCGAGCGCGCCGGCGAAGATCACTCCGGCGACGCCGACGGCGAGCGAGATGCGCATGCCATAGAGAATGGCAGAGAACACATCGCGGCCCTGCTCGTCGGTGCCGAGCAGGAACGGGCTCTGACCGTCGGCGGTCCACAGCGGCGAGATCCGCGAATTCATCAATTGCAGCTGCGCCGGATCGAACGGGTTCTGCACCGCGAACACGGATGCAAAGATCGCGAGCAGGAAGAACAAGACCGTGATGGCCGCCGCCACCATGGTGAGCTTGGAACGCCGGAAAGAATAAAAGAGATCGCTGTCGAGCGCGCGCCTGAACCAGTTCTGGGCGGCGTGTGCAGGCTGGGCGCCCTGCTTGTCGGAACTGGAGACGACTGCGTCGGACATGCAGGGCTGCCTTATGCGGCGCGACCGATGGTCGAGCGCAGGCGCGGATCGACCACGGTATAGAGAATGTCGACCACCAGATTGATGGTGACGAAGATCAGCGAGACCATCAGCAGGTAGGCGGCCATGATCGGGATATCGACATTTTGCACGGCCTGGACGAACAGAAGTCCCATGCCCGGCCACTGGAACACGGTTTCGGTGATGATGGAAAATGCAATAACCGAGCCAAACTGAAGTCCGGCCACCGTGATCACCGGAATCAGCGTGTTCTTCAGCGCGTGGCCGAAATGGATGGCACGGGTGGTCAGTCCCCGGGCACGGGCGAAGCGGATATAGTCGGTCCGCAGCACTTCCAGCATCTCCGCGCGCACCAGCCGCATGATCAGGGTCATCTGGAACAGGCCGAGCGTGATCGAGGGCATGATCAGTGCCTTCAGCCCGGACAGCGTGAGCAGGCCCGTCGTCCACCAGCCGAGCTTGACCACCTCGCCGCGGCCGAACGAGGGCAACCAGCCCAATGTCACCGCGAACAGATAGATCAGGAGAATGCCGATCAGGAAAGTCGGCAGCGAGATGCCTACAAGCGAAACGGCCTGGAATAGTTTCGCCAGCACGGTGTCGCGTTTGAGCGCCGAATAGACGCCCATCAGGATGCCGAACACCATCGCGAAGACGGTCGCGCAGATTGCAAGCTCCAGTGTCGCGGGCATACGCTCCATCAACAGCGCCGAGACCGGCTGGCGGAACTGGTAGGAAACGCCGAACTTGAACTGCGCTGCATCGGCGAAATAACGCACGAACTGCACCGGCACGGGATCATCGAGGCCGAGCGACTTGCGCACGATCGCCCGCTCGGCCGCCGAGGTGTCGATCGAGACGATCTGGTTCACGGGGTCGCCGGCGAAGCGGAACATCGAGAACGCGATGATGCCGACGGCGAACATGACGCCGATGGCCTGAACGGCGCGGCGAAGAGTGAAAGCGAGCATGCCTTCCACTGTCCTTGGGTGTGCGTGCGGCCGACGTCTTTGCCAGCCGGAAAAGGAATGGTCCCGGACGCCTCACGCGACCGGGACCTTGTGTTCAACTGACGCTATTCCTTCTTGGTCGCCCAGTGGAACATGACCAGATTGTCGGCGCGCTGCGGCAGGTTGACCTTTTTCGATACGCCCCATGCCAGCGCCTGCTGGTGCAGCGGAATGTAGGCCCAGTCCTTCATGCCGATTTCGTAGGCCTGCTTGATCAGCTGGTTGCGCTTGGCGGTGTCGGTCTCGACCAGCACCTTGTCGGTGATGGCGTCGAACTCCTTGTTGCAGTAGCCGCCGAGATTGGCCTCGCCGCGCGAGGATTTCGCATCGTCGCGGCAGCCCATGATGTCGTAGAGCACGTTATGGGAATCCATGGTGCTCGGCGTCCAGCCCAGCAGGTAGAACGAGGTCTGGTAGCCGCCTTGCTTGAGCACCTTGGCGAAGTACTGCGCCTTCGGCTGCGCCAGCAGGTTGATCTTGACGCCGATGCGCGCGAGCATGCCGACGACGGCCTGGCAGATCGCTGCGTCGTTGACGTAACGATCGTTCGGGCAGTCCATGGTGACCTCGAAACCGTCGGGGTAACCGGCCTCGGTCAGGAGCTTCTTGGCGCCGTCAGGATCGAATTTCGGCCGCGTGAACTCCTTCGACAGCGCGAACAATTCAGGTGCGATCATCAGAGCCGACGGCGTCGACAGGCCGCGCATCACGCGCGTCTTGATCAGCTCGATGTCGATGGCCTTGTAGAAGGCTTCGCGGACGCGGGCGTCCTTGAAGGGGTTCTTGCCCTTGATGTTGGAATAGAGCAGCTCGTCGCGAGTTTGGTCAAAGCCGATGAAGATCGTGCGCAGCTCCGGTCCCTTCAGCACCTGGGCATTCGGGCTGGAATCGACGCGGGAGATGTCCTGGATCGGCACCGGCTCGATGACGTCGACTTCGCCCGACAGCAGCGCGGCGACGCGGGTGGCGTCAGAGGCGATCGGGGTGAAGATGATCTCCTTCAAATTGCCTTCGACCTTGCCCCAGTAGTTGGGGTTGGCCTTGAACACCGTCTTCACGCCGGGTTGATGGCTTTCGATGATGAAGGGACCGGTGCCGTTCTCGTGCAGCGAGGCGTAGCTCGGCGTGGTCGCCGCCACCGGCGTCGGATCGACGACGTTGTTCGCCTCGGCCCACTTCTTGTCCATGATGTACCAGACATCCCACGACGAATGCAGGATGGGATTGGGCGAGGGCAGGATGAAATCGACGGTGTAGTCGTCGACCTTGACCACCTTGACGTCGGGCGCAAGGCGGGTCTGCATGTTGGACCCCTTCTTGCGGACGCGGTCGGCGGAGAACAGCACGTCGTCGGCGGTGAAGGGATCGCCGTTGTGGAATTTCACGCCCTTGCGCAAATGGAAGCGCCAGCGGGTAGGCTCCGGCGTTTCCCAGCTTTCCGCCAGTGCGGGAATGATCTTGAGGTCCTTGTCGCGCGCGGTGAGACCCTGATAGACGTGGCCAAGATGGGCGTGGGTGGTGCTCTCGTTCAGGGTGTAGGGATCGAGCGACTTCAGGTCACCCTGGTTGGCATAACGTAGCGTCTGGCTTGACGCCGGCGAGACTGCCAACGCAAGCGTACCGGCGAGCGCCGCCGCAAACAGACTTTGACCGATTGACATTCTTGACCCTCTCCGCACTGCCACGCCGGTGATTTTTGATTGTTCGGCGGGGCTGATTGATCCATGTTGCCCAGAGTTATCGACCCGTGCAAGCGCCATTCCAGCAAGGAACGCGCCAAGTTGCACCGCTGTGCAGCAATGCTGACGGTGTCACCGGGCATGGAGGACCATGTCTTTCGACTTTGGTTGACCATGCCGGCTGATTGCCGGACGGAGCATGTCGCGCCGGCATCAGGTCGCTTGCGTTGCACCACAACTCGCGGCGATACTCAGACAGGCCGCTCGAATCTCATCTGGAGGGGACATGAAGGTTAACATCGAAATCGACTGCACCCCCCTCGAGGCTCGCCAGTTCTTCGGTCTGCCGGACGTGGCGCCGATGCAGGCGGCGGTGATGGACAAGTTGCAGCAGCAGGTTCTCAGCAACATCGAGAAGGTCTCGCCGGAATCCCTGATCCAGAGCTGGTTCACCTTCGATCCCAAGATCGCCGAGCGGTTTCAGGACATGTTCGTCACGATGGCCGGCCTCGGCGGCTCTCGCAGCGGCGACAAGAAGAAATAATGTCGCCCGGGCCGGACGGGCCGCTGGAGTCGGGCCGGCTTCGTCCGCCAGGTCTCGGCCTGCTGCTGGCCGAAGCCCGTGGACTGTTCGAATTGAATGCGAGCCTGCTGCTGTCGCCGCTCCTGATGCGCGCGCCGAGGGGCGACGGCCATCCGGTGCTGGCGCTGCCGGGCTTTCTCGCCAGCGACCTCTCGATGGTGCCGATGCGGCGCTATCTCAGCGAGCTCGGTTATGAGGCACATGCCTGGCGGATGGGCCGCAATCTCGGCGGGCTCGGGCGGATGCGGGATTCGCTGCGCACCCGCCTGACCGAAATCCATGCCGAGAGCGGACGCAAGGTCAGCCTGGTCGGGTGGAGCCTCGGCGGCGTCTATGCCCGCGATCTCGCGCTTTGGGCACCCGACAAGGTCCGCTACGTCATCACGCTCGGCAGCCCTTTTGCCAACGACGTGCGGGCGACCAACGCCACGCGGCTTTACGAGGCGCTGTCAGGCGAGCGGGTCGAGGATTTTGCCGAAGCGCGCGAGGCGATCGCCGGCGATCTGCCGGTGCCGACGACGTCGATCTATTCGCGCGCTGACGGCGTCGTGAACTGGCGGACCTGCCTGCTTCGTCCCTCCGCGCGTGCCGAGAACATCGAGGTGCATTTGGCGAGCCACATCGGGCTCGGGGTGAACCCCGCGGCGCTGTGGGCCGTGGCGGATCGCCTTGCGCAACCGGAGGGGGAATTCCGGCCATTTGACCGGGCAGGGCCGTTTGCCATTGCATATGCCCCGCCGGAACAGGCAGTATCGGCCTGACGAGAAGCGCCGTCCAAGGCGCCCGTCAGATCTTGCGGGAGGGAACCATGGCCGACGGGAAGAAGCTGTCGTCGCTGGACGCGTCGTTTCTCTATCTGGAAACGCCGGAGATGCCGATGCATGTCGGGAGCATGGCGATCTTCCGCCTGCCCGACGACTACAAGGGCGACTTCTTCGAAGACTTCAAGGCGATGATCGTCTCGCGCCTGCACATCGCGCCGATCCTCAAGGCGCGGCTGGAGAAGGCGCCGCTCGACATCGATCATCCCTCCTGGGTCGAGGACGACCAGTTCGACATCGACCGTCACATCTTTCGCGCCAGCCTGCCGCAACCGCGCGACCGCGCCACGCTCGAACGTATCGTCGGCTGGATGCACGCCAAGCTCCTGAACCGCGCCCGCCCGCTCTGGGAGTTCTACGTGTTCGAGGGCATGAAGGACAATGAGGTCGGGCTCTATTCCAAGATGCATCATGCCGCGATCGACGGCGGCGCCGGTGCTGCGCTGACCAACATGATCTACGATATCTCGCCGATCCCGCGGAAGGTCGAGCCGCCGACGCCAGGAGCGAAGCCCGCTCAGGAGCCGCCGTGACATCGCCGCGAACCTGCTCGATTCGTATCAGCAGCTCTTCTCTCAACCGCTCGACGCTTCGCAGACCGCGAAGAACCTGCAATTGCCGCGCACCGGCAAGAGCGACATCGGCTCGATCCTGTTCGACAACGCGATGTACCAGATCGAGAGCGCGGTGCGCTTCGCCGGCAACATCCCGACCGTGCTGAAGAGCGTCTCCGACGTGCTCGGCAAGGTCGCCGATCCCAAGTCGCGCGAGAGCCTCGCCAGCATGGTGTCGCCGCCGACCATGCTCAACAAGACGATCTCGTCGGAGCGCAGCTTTGCCGGCGTGTCGATCTCGCTCTCGCGCGCCAAGGCGTTGGCCAAGCAGGCCGGCGGCAAGCTCAACGACGTGGTGCTGGCGCTCGCCTCCGGCGTGGTCCGGCGCTACCTCCTGCAATATGGCACGCTGCCGGCGAAATCCTTGACCGCCGCCGTGCCGATCTCGCTGCGCGAGGAAGGCAACACGGAGGCCAACAACCAGGTGTTCGGCATGATCTGCTCGATCGCGACCAACATCGAGGATCCCAAGGCGCGGCTGGAGGCCATCATCGCGCAATCGACCAAGTCCAAGGAGATGTCGCATCCCTTGCGCGCCCTGATGCCGCAGGTCTCCAACATCTCCATGCTGGGCGCGCCGATCATGGTGCAGATCCTGGCGCTGCTCTACAGCCGCTCCAACCTGTCGGACGTGCTGCCGCCGGCCGCCAACATCACGGTGTCCAACGTGCCCGGGCCGCGGCAGACGCTCTATGCCGCCGGCGCCGAGCTGTTGCATATCTTCCCAGTATCGATCTCGACGCACGGGCAGGCCCTCAACATCACCGTGCAGAGCTATCGCGACCAGCTCGACTTCGGTTTCATCGTCGGCGCCAACATCATTCCGCATGTGCAGGTGATGTGCGATATGCTGCCGGGCGAGTTTGCCGCGCTGGAGGCCGCCTATGCGCCGCCGGCCGCCGACATCAAGGGCGCGGCGGAATAGGAAGCCATGATGATTGAAATGCCGCCGCTCAAGTTCGCACAGACGAACGGAATCCGCATGGGCTATTACGAGGCGGGCCCAACCGATGACAGACCGCCGCTCGTGCTCTGTCACGGCTGGCCTGAGCTCGCCTTCTCCTGGCGCCACCAGATCAAGGCGCTGAGCGAGGCCGGCATTCGGGTCATCGCGCCCGACCAGCGCGGCTATGGCGCGACCGACCGGCCCGAGCCGGTCGAGGAATATGATATGGAGCATTTGACCGGCGATCTCGTCGGGCTGCTCGATCACCTGAATATCGACAAGGCGATCTTCCTGGGCCACGACTGGGGCGGCTTCGTCGTCTGGCAGATGCCGATGCGTCACCCCTCGCGCGTCGCCGGCGTCGTCGGCGTCAACACGCCGCATTGGGACCGCGCGCCGATCGACCCGATCGCGCTGTTCCGCCAGCGCTTCGGCGACCAGATGTACATCGTCCAATTCCAGGACCCCGCACGCGAGCCGGACAGGATCTTTGGCAGCCGCGTCGAGCAGACCTTCGACGCCTTCATGCGCAAGCCGCTGCCGCGGCCGGCGGCGAAACCGGAGGAGCCGCCGATCGCGGGCGTAGGCGCCTCGTCAAAGACCAATCTGGCGTTTCCGCAGATGATCGCGGCCTATGATGCCAAGGTGGATCCGCGCACGCCGATCCTGTCGGCGGAGGAGAAGAAAGTGTTCGTCGACACGTTCACGAAAACCGGCTTCACCGGCGGCATCAACTGGTATCGCAATTTTACGCGCAATTGGGAGCGCGCGAAGGGATTGGATCATCACATCCACGTCCCGTCGTTGATGATCATGGCCGAGAACGATGCTGTGCTGCCGCCCTCGGCGGCCGACGGCATGGAAAGGCTGATCGCCGACCTCGAGAAGTACCTCGTGAAGGACAGCGGCCATTGGACGCAGCAGGAGAAGCCGGAAGAGGTCAGCGCCAAGCTGATCGAATGGCGTAGAAGGCGGTTTGGGTGACGACGCAGTCGTCATCCCGGGGCGATGCATAGCATCGAACCCGGGATCTCGAGATTCCGGGCCTGGTCCTTCGGACCATCCCGGAATGACGCAGGGCGAGGGGGAAGCACTTTTCATGTCATCCAAGAATCGTCTGGACCCGATCCCGCACCCGCCGACCAAGCCGGTGATCGGCAACATGCTGTCGCTGGATTCGTCCGCCCCCGTGCAGCACCTGACGCGGCTCGCCAAGGAGCTGGGTCCGATCTTCTGGCTCGACATGATGGGATCGCCGATCGTTGTCGTCTCCGGCCACGATCTCGTCGACGAGCTCTCCGACGAGAAGCGGTTCGACAAGACGGTGCGCGGTGCACTGCGGCGCGTGCGCGCGGTCGGCGGCGACGGCCTGTTCACGGCTGACACCAACGAGCCGAATTGGAGCAAGGCGCACAACATCCTGCTCCAGCCCTTCGGTAACCGCGCCATGCAGTCCTACCACGGAAGCATGGTCGACATCGCCGAGCAGCTGGTCCAGAAATGGGAACGGCTCAACGCCGATGACGAGATCGACGTCGTCCACGACATGACCGCGCTGACGCTGGACACGATCGGCCTGTGCGGCTTCGACTATCGCTTCAATTCGTTCTACCGGCGCGACTACCATCCCTTCGTCGAATCGCTGGTGCGCTCGCTCGAAACCATCATGATGACGCGCGGCCTGCCGTTCGAGCAGCTCTGGATGCAGAAGCGCCGCAGAACGCTCGCCGAAGACGTCGCCTTCATGAACAAGATGGTCGACGAGATCATCGCCGAGCGCCGCAAGATCGCGGAGGGCATCGACGACAAGAAGGACATGCTCGCGGCGATGATGACCGGCGTCGACCGCGCGACCGGCGAGCAGCTCGACGACGTCAATATCCGCTACCAGATCAACACGTTCCTGATCGCGGGCCACGAGACCACCAGCGGCCTGTTGTCCTACACGCTCTATGCGCTGCTCAAGCACCCCGACATTCTCAAGAAAGCCTATGACGAGGTCGATCGCGTCTTCGGCCCCGATGTCAATGCGAAGCCAACCTATCAGCAGGTGACGCAGCTCACCTATATCACGCAGATCCTGAAAGAGGCGCTGCGGCTATGGCCGCCGGCGCCGGCCTACGGCATCTCGCCGCTCAAGGACGAGACCATCGGTGGCGGCAGGTACAAGCTCAGAAAGGGCACTTTCACCACCATCCTGGTGACCGCGCTGCATCGCGATCCCTCTGTCTGGGGGGCGAACCCGGACGTGTTCGATCCCGAGAATTTCAGCCGCGAGGCGGAGGCCAAGCGGCCGATCAATGCCTGGAAGCCGTTCGGCAACGGCCAGCGCGCCTGCATCGGCCGTGGCTTCGCGATGCACGAGGCCGCGCTCGCGCTCGGCATGATCCTCCAGCGCTTCAAGCTGATCGACCACCAGCGCTATCAGATGCACCTGAAGGAAACCCTGACGATCAAGCCGGAGGGCTTCAAGATCAAGGTGCGTCCGCGCGCCGATCGCGAGCGTGGCGCCTACGGCGGGCCCGTTGCCGCGACGGTTTCGATTCCGAAGACGCCGCGTCAGCCGACCGCGCGCCCGGGCCATAACACACCGATGCTGGTGCTCTACGGCTCCAATCTCGGCACGGCCGAAGAACTGGCGACACGCATGGCGGACCTCGCCGAGATCAACGGCTTTGCCGTGCATCTCGGGCCGCTCGACGACTATGTCGGCAAGCTGCCGCAAGAGGGTGGCGTGCTGATCATCTGCGCTTCCTATAACGGCGCGCCGCCCGACAATGCGACGCAGTTCGTCAAATGGCTTGGCAACGACCTGCCGAAGGATGCCTTTGCCGGCGTGCGCTATGCCGTGTTCGGCTGCGGCAACAGCGATTGGGCCGCGACCTACCAGTCGGTGCCGCGCTTCATCGACGAGCAATTGTCGGCCCATGGCGCGCGGGCGGTCTATCCACGCGGCGAGGGCGATGCGCGTGGCGATCTCGACGGCCAGTTTCAGAAATGGTTTCCGGCGGCGGCCCAGGTCGCGACCAAGGAGTTCGGCATCGACTGGAATTTCACCCGCACGGCGGAGGACGATCCGCTCTACGCGATCGAGCCGGTGGCCGTGACCGCCGTCAACACCATCGTCGCTCAGGGCGGCGCGGTGGCGATGAAGGTGCTAGTCAATGACGAGCTCCAGAACAAGAGTGGCCCGCATCCGTCCGAGCGCTCGACGCGCCACATCGAGGTGCAGTTGCCGTCCGACGTCACCTACCGCGTCGGCGACCATCTTAGCGTCGTTCCGCGCAACGATCCGACGCTGGTGGATTCGGTGGCCCGCCGCTTCGGCTTCCTGCCCGCCGACCAGATCAGATTGCAGGTCGCCGAAGGCCGGCGTGCGCAATTGCCGGTCGGCGAGGCCGTGTCGGTCGGCCGTCTGCTCAGCGAGTTCGTCGAACTCCAGCAGGTCGCGACGCGCAAGCAGATCCAGATCATGGCGGAGCACACCCGGTGCCCTGTGACCAAGCCGAAGCTGCTGGGCTTCGTCGGCGAGGAGGCGGAGCCGCTCGAGCGCTACCGCTCCGAGATCTTGGCCAGGCGCAAATCGGTGTTCGACCTGCTGCTCGACTATCCAGCCTGCGAATTGCCGTTCCACGTCTACCTCGAGATGCTTTCGCTGCTGGCGCCGCGCTATTACTCGATCTCCTCGTCGCCGTCGGTCGATCCGGCGCGTTGCAGCATCACGGTCGGCGTGGTCGAGGGGCCGGCCGCCTCGGGCCGTGGCGTCTACAAAGGCATCTGCTCCAACTACCTCGCCAATCGACGGGCGGGTGATGTGATCTACGCGACGGTGCGCGAGACCAAGGCGGGCTTCCGGCTGCCCGATGATCCCTCCGTGCCGATCATCATGATCGGCCCCGGTACGGGGCTTGCGCCGTTCCGCGGCTTCCTCCAGGAGCGCGCCGCGCGCAAGGCGAGGGGAGCCGTCCTCGGGCCGGCCATGCTGTTCTTCGGCTGTCGCCATCCCGACCAGGATTTTCTCTATGCCGACGAGCTGAAGGCACTGGCGGCAGGCGGCATCGCCGAGCTCTTCACGGCATTCTCGCGCGCGGATGGACCGAAGACCTATGTGCAGCATGTGCTCGCCGCACGGAAGGACAAGGTTTGGCCATTGATCGAGCAGGGCGCCATCATCTATGTCTGCGGCGATGGCGGCAGGATGGAGCCCGATGTGAAGGCGGCGCTCGCCGCAATCCATCGCGAGAAGAGCGGGAGCGACGCGGCCGCGAGTGCCCGGTGGATCGAGGAGATGGGCGCGAAGAACCGGTATGTGCTGGACGTCTGGGCGGGCGGATAGGCGGAGCTCACCCTTGTAGCCCGGATGAGCGAAGCGACATCCGGGATTCCACAGCACCAGCGATCCCGGGTGTCGCTTCGCTCACCCGGGCTACGAGCCTGCGCAGCAAATCATGTTAAACGTCTCCCATGATTCCCTGGGAAAAGATCGACACCGCCAAAATCCCCGGCTCCGACGAGGAACTTCGCCTGATGCGGCGGGGCAAGGAGTTTTCCATCAAGCTCGGCAGCAACGAGCTGATGAACAATCGCCTGTCGGGCTCGGAGGCCGCGCTCGCGACGCTCGCGGCGAAACAGATCGAGAAGGTCGCAAGACCCGTCATTCTCATTGGTGGCCTCGGCATGGGGTTTACACTGCGTGCGGCGCTCGCTGTGCTCGGAACCAAGGCGAAGATCATTGTCGCCGAGCTCGTGCCCGCGGTCGTCTCCTGGGCGCGAGGCCCGATGGCGGAGGTTTTTGGCGACAGTCTCGATGATGCCAGGGTGAGCATCCGCGAAACTGACGTCGGCGAGATTATCCGCGCGCAACGGGCGGCGTTCGATGCCATTCTCCTCGACGTCGACAACGGGCCGGAAGGGCTGACGCGAAAAGGCAACGATGCCCTCTATAGCGCGAGCGGGTTGAAGACGGCGAAGACAGCGCTGCGTCCTGGCGGCGTGCTCGCCGTGTGGTCGTCGGGCCCCAACCCGGCCTTCACCAAGCGGCTCCGTACCGCCGGCTTCGACGTCAACGAGGTCAACGTCCGCGCCACTGGCAGAGGCGGCGGCGCGCGCCACGTGATCTGGATCGCGCGGAAGAACTAAAGCGTGATCCGGAAAAGTGCGCAGCGGTTTTCCGAAAAGATCATGCTTGAACTACAACCTGAAGCGCGATGACGATCATTCTAATCGCATCGCGCTTTAGGCCGCCTGCGCCGCCGCGCCGTGCGCATGCTTGGCGATGGCGCCGATGATCTCGGGCCAGAAGCGCATCGGCAGGGCGTGACCCATGCCTTCGATCATCAACAGCTTGGCATTCGGGATTGACGCCGCCGTGTCCTTGCCGCCTTCGGGATGGACCAGCGGATCGACTGTGCCGTGGATCACCAGCGTCGGTGTCTTCACGCTATGCAGGCGCTCCTTGCGGCTGCCGGAGGCCAGCACGGCACGGAGCTGCCGGCCGACGCCGGCCGGATTGAGCCCGCGCACGAACACGCGCTCGGCACGTTCGACGTCGAGCGCTTCCTCTTCCGGAAAAGACCCGGCGCGCAAAATCTTCCAGGTCTGGCCGAAGCGGACGATGAACTCCTCCTTGCTGCGTGGCGGCGGCGCCATCAGCATTGCGGCGGCCTCGCGGGTCGGCGGCGGCACGCGCGGATTGCCCGTGGTCGACATGATCGAAGTCAGCGAACGCACGCGGTGCGGAAACGACAGCGCCACCTCCTGTGCGATCATGCCGCCCATGGAGGCGCCGACCAGATGCGCCGACTTGATGCCGAGTGCTTCCATCAAGCCGACCGTGTCCTTGGCCATGTCGATCAGCTTGTAGGTCGCGGCCACGGGAATCCTGAGGAAACGCAGCTTCAGCAGCTCGAGCGGGGTCAGGCGCTTGCCGCCCGTGAGATGGCTCGACTTGCCGATGTCCCTGTTGTCGAAGCGGATCACGCGGAAGCCGCGCGCGGCGAGCTGCTCGCAGAACCCGTCGTCCCAATGGATCATCTGCGCCCCGAGCCCCATGATCAACAGCAGCGGCTCGGCATTGTCATTGCCGAAGATCTCGTAGCAGATGTCGATGCCATTGGCGCGGACGGTGTGGGGCGGCTGATGGGCGGTCACGGGCGCGGTCCCTCCTGCTGGTCGTTGCTGTATCGCACGGTTTCGTTCCGCAAAGAAGCTGCGAGCGCGACACCGCGCCCGCTGCTTGCCGGTTGACCGGCATCTCGCGACGGTGTGGTATGGCGAGAAGAGAAGGGTGCGAAACCCTCCGCATGGGAGGACGCTGATGACCGACAAGATCACCGATCCGGTCGCCTTGTGGCAGAAGATGGTCGGCGAGATGGAGAAGGGTTTCAACTCTTTCGCGACCAAGGCGATGGAGACGCCCGAGTTCTCGCAAGCCGTGAACCGCGCCGGCGGCGTTGCCGCAGGTGCTCAGAAGCAATTTGGCGATCTCATGGAGAAATATCTGCTCTCCATGAACCTGCCGAGCCGCGAGCAGATGACCGGTATCGCGGAGCGGCTTCAGTCGATTGAAGGCCAACTCGGCGAGATCAAGTCGATGCTGAGCCAGATGTCGGCCAGCTCGGGTGCGCAGCAGGGCGGCGCTGCTCCGCGGCCGCCGCGGACGAAACGTCCGCCGTCCGAAGGCGGAGACCAAAAGTGAACGCGACGACGGGACTTGATTTCGCCTCCATCCCGGAGCGCATCCAGTCCGAGGTGCAGCGCGCGATTCAGCGCAGCATCAAGGGCGTCGAGTATTTCTCGACCTCGGGCCCTTCGCTCGGCTCGACACCGAAGGACGTGCTGCATTCGCGCGGAACCATGAGCCTCTACCACTATCGGCCGATGTCGGACGAGATCTACCGCGTGCCGGTGCTGATCGTGATGGCCACGACCAACCGCGGCTACATCCTCGACCTCGTGCCCGGCCAGAGCTTCATCGAGTTCCTGCTGAGGCGCGGCTACGACGTCTATATGCTGGACTGGACCGCCCCGCGGCCGGAGGAGAAGAACCTGCGCATGGAGGACTATGTCCTCGACTTCATTCCGGACTGCATCCGCCGCGTGCAAGCCGATTCCGGCGAGCAGGACGTCTCCGTCATCGGCTATTGCTTCGGCGGCGTGCTGTCGCTGCTCTACGGCTCGATCCACAAGGACGGGCCGATGAAGAATTTGATCTGCTTCACCACGCCGATCGACTTCCGCGAGATGAGACTGTTCTCGAACTTCTCCGACCGCCGCTATTTCGACGTCGATCGTCTCGTCGATAGCGTGGGAAACGTGCCGCCGGAGATGATCCTGTCCTCGTTCGAGATGCTGCGCCCCGCCTCGCGCACGGCGAGTCAGATCCAGCTTTGGGAGAACATCTGGAACGACGAGTTCGTCAAGTCCTACCGCATGTTCGACCGCTGGGCGACCGACACGCTGCCGCTGGCGGGCGAGTATTTCCGCGCCATCACCAAGGACCTGATGTGGGACAACAAGTTGTTCAACGACACCATGTCGGTTGGCGGCCGGGCGGCGAGGCTGGAAGACATCACGGTGCCGATCCTGCATGCGGTCGCCGAGCACGACCACATCGTGCCGTATGAGGCCGCCAAACATCTGATCGCCAAGGTCGGCTCGGCGGACAAGGAGGAGGTGATCCTGAAGGGTGGTCACGTCTCTCTCGTCGCGGGCGCCAACGCGGTGAAGCGACTGTGGCCGAAACTGGATTCCTGGCTGGGAAAGAGATCGACATGAGTGAGCAGCGTTCCTACCCGCGTCAGGTCGAGACCGAGGCCGGCGATTTCGAGATCCGCTTGATGTCGCCTGCGGACGAGGCCGCCGTGCTGGCCTTCGGCAAGGGCCTGCCGACCCACGATCTGCTGTTCCTCCCCCGCAACATCAGCGAGCCGAAGGTCCTGTCGGCATGGGTCAAGGAGATCGAGCGCGGCGCGATCCAGAGCCTGCTCGCGGTGAGAGAGGGCAGGGTGGTCGGGTGCGGCACGCTGGTGCGCGATCCGCATTCCTGGTCGCCGCATGTCGGCGAGATCCGGATGGTGGTCTCGCCCGATGTCCGCGGCAAGGGAGTGGGCAAGGCGCTCTCGCAGGAGACCTTTGCACTCGCGCTCGGCGCCGGCCTGGAGAAGCTCTCGGTTCAGATGACCGTCGACCAGCAGGCGGCGATCGCGCTGTTCGAAAGCCTCGGCTTCAAGGCCGAGGCGCTGCTGCGCGACCATGTCCGGGATGTCGACGGCAAGACCCACGACATCGTCGTGCTCGGTCACAACATCGCGCAGGTCCAGGCCCAGATGGAGGCGTATGGGGTGCCGGGCGCTGTCCAGCACTAGGAACGCCCGCTCGACATTCGGTTCAAATCGGGCCGATCATCGGTCCGGTTGGCTAAAGAGGCATCATGATGCCTCTTGCCGAGGCTTGTCACATTTTTGTGATGGTGCGTCGCAATATGTATGTTGCATCGCACAATTAACTATGCGATACAGATGGCTGCCCCGGGCCAATGAGGACGGGGTGAGCCCATAGCTCAGATCAATGAGGATGGAGAGAACCCCATGACCACTGAAACCAACACTGCTTTCGAGGGCTTCAAGGACGCTTTCAAGAACATCCAGAATCTGGAAGTTCCCGAGGCCGCCCGCGAATTCGTCAAGAAGACTGCCAACACTGCCAAGGACCGTGCCGCGGAGGCCTTCGCCGGCTCCGAGCGGGTGACCGCCGCTGTCGAGAATGCAGTGGCCGAATCCGTCGCCGAGGCCGGCAAGATCAGCCGCAATATCCAGCAGGCGATCTACGAGGACGCCGAGGCGTTCTTCTCGGGCATCGACAAGCTGGCGTCGGCAAAATCGATCAGCGAAGCCGTCGAGATCCAGTCGAGCCTGCTCCGCTCCCGCGGCGAAGTGTTCGTCTCGCGTGCCAAGGCGACCGCCGACTATCTCGGCAACCTCGCCGCCAACGGTGCGAAGTCCGCTCAGGACAATTTCGCCAAGGTCTACAACAAGACCGCCTGATTTGGCGCCTGAGTAGAAACTGAATTTGAGGCCCGCTTCGGCGGGCCTTTGTTTTTGCGCTACCGTCCTTGCGAGCGGGTCCGCGCGAAGCGCGGCCCGATGACAGGCCCGCGGAGCAATCCAGTCTGTCTCCGCGGAAAAACTCTGGATTGCTTCGCTTCGCTCGCAATCACGAGTAGTGTGATGCAGTGATGACTCCACCCGCCACCTTCTCCTTCGATACCCCCGGCGATGCCGAACGCGCGGCCGAGCTGCGCCGCGTGAAAACGTTGGCGACGCTGGTGCTGGCCGCGACGCTTCTGCTCTTCATCGTCGCGAAATGGCTTCTTCCGGTGCATCCCGTGTTCGGCTTCGTCGCAGCCTTCGCGGAAGCCGCGACCATCGGTGGCCTCGCCGATTGGTATGCGGTGGTCGCGCTGTTCAAGCGGCCGCTCGGCCTGCCGATCCCGCACACTGCGATCATCCAGAGCAATCAGGCCCGCATCGCTGACAAGCTCGGCGAATTCATCCAGGTGCATTTCCTCGAGGCCGGCCCCGTCGAGGCCAAGCTGAAGGAAATCGATTTCGGCTCCTTCGTCGCGGACTGGCTGCGTGACCGCAAGCGCAGTGACGATCTGGCGCGCTTCGCGCTGCGTCTGTTGCCGGAGGCCGTTTCCGCCACGGAAAGCTCCGGCCTGATGACCTTCATCATCCGCCGCCTGTCCTCGCAGCTCCAGGCGATCGACCTTGCGCCGCTCGCCGCCGGCACGCTGCGCGGCTTCGTGGCAGAGGGGCGGCACCAGATCCTGTTCGACGATCTCCTGCGCATGATGCACGAGACGCTGAACCAGAAGGAAACGATGGCGATGATCCGCGAGAAAGTGCGCGCGGAGTTGCCGACCCTGCTCAGGCTCTATCGCGCCGACAAGTTTCTGGTGAACAAGATCGTGGCCTCAGCCACCGCTTTCTTCAATGAGGTGCGCAGCGATCCCAAGCATCCGTTCCGCGGCGAGTTCGATCGCATGGTGCTGAGCTTCGTCGATCGGCTCGGCACCGATCAAGCCTATATCGATCGCATCGACGGCTTGAAGCGCGATCTGCTCGCGCGACCCGAGCTTGCCGAACTCGCCCGCACCGTCTGGGCCAACACGCGCTCCTTCATCGAGCGTAGCGCGAGCGGCGAGACGCAGGTGCTGCAGCATCATCTCGCCGGCATGTTCGTCGCGGCCGGCGAGGCGCTCGCCGGCGATGCCGAACTGCGCGGCGAGATCAACAATGGCCTGGTGAGGGTGCTGCGCAGCTTCGTTGCCGACCAGAAGAGCGGCGTCTCCACCTTCATCTCGGATCAGGTCAAGGCGTGGAATATGACGCAGCTGATTATGCTGATCGAGATCAACATCGGGCGTGACCTGCAATACATCCGTTTCAATGGTTCGCTGATCGGCGGTCTCGCTGGTCTCGCGCTCTACTCCGCGGAATTTCTGCTTCGATTGTTGTGACTTTCGCGTCACGGCCGTTAGCATTGCCGCGCGGGCCTATTGCCGCCCCGCATCTCTCCCGCTTGAATGTCGGGAACCGGTCACCTAGCTGATTCATGTTGCGCTGCGGAACGTTCGACAAGCCGGTGCATTGGAATTTAATGCCCATTTGCCGGCTTCGCAGCCGGCGTCCTTTCCAGGAAGTTTTCCCAGGGGAAACATCGATGACCGCTACCGCCCAGACGCTGCGTCCGCCGTCCCGTACCCTGATGTTTCTGGAGGGGCGCGCGCTTCACGAGTTCGGCGCATTCCTCGGCGCGCTGCCGCTCCTCAGCCTCGCGCCACGCGGTGATGGGCATCCGGTGCTGGTGCTGCCGGGCCTCGTGGCTTCCGATGCGTCGACGCGCGCGCTGCGCACGTTTTTGACGAGCAAGGGTTATGCGGTGAGCGGTTGGCGTCAGGGTCGCAATTACGGCCTGCGCGAGGGCGTGCAGGATGCCATGGTCGATCTGGTCCAGGAGCTCAACGACAAGCACGGCCGCCGGATCAGCCTGGTCGGCTGGAGCCTCGGCGGTCTCTATGCCCGCCAGCTCGCCAAGATGATGCCGGAGCGGGTGCGCCAGGTGATCACGCTTGGCAGTCCCTTCGCCGGCGATCCGCGATCGACCAACGCCTGGCGCGTCTACGAATGGGCCAGCGGGCACAAGGCCGATGAGGTCGATCCGCGTTTCGGGGGAGAGCTTGTCGCTCCGCCGCCGGTGCCGACCACCGCTATCTTCAGCCGCACCGACGGTGTCTGCGCCTGGCAGGGCTGCATGGAGAAAACGGGCGCACAGACCGAGAGCATCGAGGTGGAGAGCAGCCATTGCGGCATGGGCCATCATCCTGCCGTCGTCTATGCCGTGGCCGACCGGCTCGCGCAGAAGGAGGGCCAGTGGCGCCCATTTGATCGCAGCGGCTGGCGCAGCCTGGCGTATCCCGATCCGCATCGGTAGCTCGTTCTCCACTTCGTCCCGCACGACAATGGAAAAGGCGAGACGCTTCCGTCCATTGTCGTAGCCACGCCAAACGCGCTATGCCTCGCGCATGGCGCATCCGCTCTCCCGCATCATCGACCAGCTCAAGCGCGAGCCGTCGCGCACCGGCTCCATCGTCATCACCGTGTTCGGCGATGCCATCGTGCCGCGCGGCGGCTCCGTGTGGCTGGGGACGCTGCTGGAATTCTTCGCAAGCCTGGATATCGACAGCGGCGTCGTCCGCACCGCAATGTCGCGGCTTGCTGCCGACGGCTGGCTGACGCGCGAAAAGGTCGGGCGAAACAGTTTTTATCGCCTGGCCGACAAGGGTAGGCAGACCTTTGAAGCTGCCACGCGCCACATCTACGATCCGCCGCCATCGGACTGGACCGGCCGTTTCGAGCTGCTGCTGATCGGCAATGGCGAGGACCGCGACGCCTCGCGTGAGGCGCTGCGCAATGCCGGCTTCGGCAGTCCGCTGCCGGGCGTCTGGGTCGCGCCGTCGGGCGTGCCGGTGCCGGACGAGGCTGCGGGCGCCATCCGTCTCGAAGTCTCGGCGGAGGATGACAGCGGGCGGCGTCTGCTCAGCGCGAGCTGGCCGCTCGATCGTACCGCGGATGCCTATCTGAAATTCATGAAGACGTTCGAGCCGCTCCGTGCCGCGATCGCGCGCGGTACGGAATTGTCCGATGCCGATGCCTTCACCGCGCGGATCCTGTTGATCCACTACTATCGCCGTGTCGTGCTGCGCGACCCGCTGTTGCCCGAGAGCCTGCTGCCGGCGGATTGGCCGGGAAGGGCGGCCCGCGTGCTGTGCGGCGAGATCTATCGCGCGCTCCTCGCTCCATCGGAACAATGGCTCGACGGCCATGCAATCAACCAGAAGGGGCCGTTGCCGGCGGCCTTGAAGCTGCTGGAACGGAGGTTCGATGCTTGATTGTTGTGTTACAGAAATATCTTGCATGAGATAATTTCTGTTATATATTGCCTCCCAATAAATCGGGAGGATGCGCATGTATACCCAGGCGCTGAACACGGCCGAGACCGACGATCGCGGTCTCGAGGACGCGGCCAAGGCTGCTCAGTTCCAGGCCCGCATCGATGCCGAGGAACGCATCGAGCCGAACGACTGGATGCCGGCGGCCTACCGCAAGACGCTCACCCGCCAGATCTCCCAGCACGCCCATTCCGAGATCGTCGGCATGCTGCCTGAAGGCAACTGGATCACCCGTGCGCCGACGTTGCGCCGCAAGGCCGCGCTGCTCGCCAAGGTGCAGGACGAGTGCGGCCATGGGCTCTATCTCTACGCGGCGGCGGAGACGCTCGGCTCCTCGCGCGAAGAGCTGGTCGACGCGATGCTCGCCGGCAAGGCAAAATATTCCTCGATCTTCAATTATCCGACGCTGACCTGGGCCGATATCGGTACGATCGGCTGGCTGGTCGACGGCGCGGCGATCATGAACCAGATCCCGCTGTGCCGCTGCTCCTATGGTCCCTATGCGCGCGCGATGATCCGCGTCTGCAAGGAGGAGTCGTTCCATCAGCGCCAGGGCTACGAAATCATGGTGACGCTGTGCCGCGGCTCCGACGAGCAGAAGGCGATGGCGCAGGACGCGCTGAACCGCTGGTGGTGGCCGGTGCTGATGATGTTCGGCCCGCCGGATGTCGCGAGCCAGCACAGCGACACCTCGACGAGGTGGAAGATCAAGCGCTTCTCCAATGACGAGCTGCGCCAGAAATTCGTCGATGCCACCGTACCGCAGGCGCAATATCTCGGCCTCACCATTCCCGATCCCGGCATGACGCAGGATGCGGACGGACACTGGCGCTACAGCGAGATCGACTGGACCGAATTCAAGCAAGTGCTCGCCGGCAATGGCCCCTGCAACCGCGACCGCATGGCCGCGCGCCGCAAGGCGCACGAGGAGGGCGCCTGGGTGCGCGAGGCGGCAGCCGCCTATGCCGCCAAGCGCGCGCGGCGTCAGACCGCGCAAGCTGCCGAATAGGGAGATCAATATGACCACGCCGAACACCCCGCTGTGGGAGGTCTTCATTCGCAGTCGCAACGGGCTCGCGCACAAGCATGTGGGATCGCTGCATGCCAGCGACGCGACAATGGCGCTGCAAGCCGCCCGCGACATCTACACCCGCCGCGGCGAGGGCCTGTCGATCTGGGTCGTGCCATCGAGCGCGATCACCGCGAGCGATCCCGCCGAGAAGGGCATGATGTTCGAGCCGGCGGAGTCGAAGATCTACCGGCATCCGACCTTCTACGAGGTGCCGGAAGAAGTGGGGCACATGTGATGGCCGTGGCCAACATCCAGGTCTCCGAAACACCGCTGGTGCTCTATACGCTGCGCCGCGCCGACGATGCGCTGATCCTCGGCCACCGGCTGTCGGAATGGTGCGGGCACGCGCCGATGCTGGAAGAGGACATGGCGCTCTCCAACATTGCCCTCGACCTCATTGGTCAGGCACGCGAGCTCTACACCTACGCCGCGAAGGTCGAAGGCAAGGACAACGACGAGGACAAGCTCGCATATCTCCGCGACGTCAGGCAGTACCGCAATCTGTTGCTTGTTGAACAGCCGAATGGCGACTTTGCCCAGACGCTGGTGAGGCAGTTCTTCTATTCCGCCTTCGCCGACCTTTACTGGCGTGCCATGATGAGCTCGCGCGACACGACGCTTGCCGCCATTGCCGCCAAGTCGGAGAAGGAGAGCGCATATCACCTGCGCCACGCCTCGGAATGGATCATCAGGCTCGGGGACGGCACGGATGAAAGCCATCGACGGGCGCAGGCCGCGATCGATCATCTCTGGGCCTTCACCGGCGAGATGTTCTCGGTCGACGACGGCGAGCGCGCCCTGATCCAGGCCGGCATCGCCATTGATCCGGCGAGCTTGCGCGGTCGTTGGTTGACGACGCTGTCCGACGTCGTCGGCGAAGCGACACTTGAGCTGCCCCGGAACGACTGGATGCAGCAGGGTGGTCGGTCCGGCCGGCACAGCGAGCATCTCGGCCACCTCCTCTCCGAACTGCAGTCGATGCAACGCACCTTTCCGGGGTTGACATGGTGAGCGTGCTGGACCGCGACAGCGAGCTGCGCCGGCGGGCCTGGGACGCTGCGGCAAGCGTGGTCGATCCCGAAATCCCGGTGCTGACCATCGCCGATCTCGGCGTGCTCCGCGACGTCATAGTCGACGGTGATCATGTCGAGGTCGCGATCACGCCGACCTATTCGGGATGTCCCGCCATGAACATGATCGCGCTCGAAATCGAGATCGCGCTGGAGCGCGCCGGCTTTCATCATCCCAAGGTGCGCACCGTTCTGTCACCGGCCTGGACGACGGACTGGATGAGCGAGGAGGGCCGCCGCAAGCTGCGCGCCTACGGCATTGCGCCGCCGCAGGCCTCGAACTCGCGCCGCACGTTGTTCGGCGAGCAGGCCGTCGCGTGTCCGCAGTGCGGCTCCGACAGGACAGAGCTGTTGTCCGAGTTCGGCTCCACGTCCTGCAAGGCGCTGTGGCGCTGCAAGGCCTGCCGCGAACCCTTCGATTATTTCAAGTGTCATTGACCATGTCCGCAGCCGCACCGCGCTTCCATCGCCTGACCGTCAACGACCTCCGCCGCGAGGCGTCCGACGCCGTCTCGATGACCTTCGCCATCCCCGGCGAACTCGCCGGCGATTACGCCTTCACGCCCGGCCAGTATCTCACGCTCCGCACCATGCTGGATGGCGAAGAGGTACGCCGCTCCTATTCGATCTGCTCCGGCCCCGACGACGGCGAGATCCGCATCGCCGTGAAGAAGGTTGACGGCGGCGCGTTCTCGAACTGGGCGGCGGACGAGCTGAAAAGCGGCGACGAGCTCGACGTGATGACGCCGACCGGCCGCTTCGGCGTGGTCCCCGCGGCAGATAGCCCGCGCATCCATGTCGGCTTCGCCGCCGGCTCCGGCATCACTCCGATCCTGTCGATCGCGAAGGGTGTGCTTGCGCGCGAGCGGGACAGCCGCTTCTTCCTGTTCTACGGCAACCGTACCACCGACAACATCATGTTCCTCGAGGCGCTCGAGGAGCTGAAGGATCGTTTCATCGATCGCCTCTCGCTCTTCCACGTCATCTCCGGCGAGGAGCAGGACATCCCGATCCTGCATGGCCGGCTCGACGGCGACAAGGTGAGGGTGCTGCTGCGCTCGCTGGTGCCGGCTGGGAGCGTCGATCACGTCTTCATCTGCGGCCCCCTTGGCATGAGCGAGCAGATCGAGGCGACCTGCCGCGGTCTCGGCATTGCCGAAGAGCGTATTCACGTCGAGCGCTTCGTCTCCGAATTCGGCGGCAAGCCGCGGCCGAAGAAAGCCGTTGCGCCGGATGCGCCGCCGAAGGCGATCGCGTCGCTGATCATCGACGGCAAGCGGCGTGACGTGCCGGTCGCAGAGGACGAAGCGATCCTCGATGCTGCACTGCGCGCCGGGGTGGATCTGCCGTTCGCCTGCAAGGGTGGGATGTGCTCGACCTGCCGCGCAAAACTGGTTGAGGGCGAAGCGCCGATGGACATCAACTATTCGCTGGAACCGTGGGAGTTGAAGGCCGGCTTCGTCTTGACCTGCCAGGCAAAACCATCGTCCGAGCGTGTCGTAGTCGATTATGACCATGTCTGATCGGGCAGATCAGACCCGATGAATGCAAATGCGTCGCATTATTTGACAGCTTGAGCCAACCAGCAGAACATCATGTGCGAGCATCTGGCCCGGAGAAGCGCGTGAACGTCAAAGCCGCCCTGTCGCCTGAGGATATTGCCCGCGCCTGCGCTGACGCGATGTGGGCCGAGGACGATGCGTCCAAGGGTCTCGGGATGGAGATCGTCGAGATCGGCCCGGGCTTCGCAACGCTTGCGATGATGGTGCGGCCGGACATGGTCAACGGCCAGCGCATCGCCCATGGCGGCTTCATCTTCACCCTCGCCGACTCCGCCTTCGCGTTCGCCTGCAACTCGCACAATGAGCGCGTGGTGGCGGCGCAGGGACAGATCACCTTCATCAAGCCGGGCAAGCTCGGCGACCGTCTCGTTGCGAAGGCGCGGGAGATCACCCGCGGCGGCCGTTCCGGAATCTACGACGTGCGCGTGACCGCGGGCGACACCGTCATCGCGGAATTCCGCGGACATTCTCGCGTCATTCCCGGCACGTGGCTGCCGGCGCAAGATCAATAAGACCAAAGAAAAGAACAAACCAATGTGGGGAAACGAGGATGGCTCTGACGAGGCTCAAGGAAGGTGCCGGTACCTATAGCGCCGAGATGGACGCACATGAGCGCGCCTCGCGCGACGAGATCATGGCGCTGCAGAAGCAGCGGCTGGCCTGGTCGCTGAAGCACGCCTATGACAACGTCGCCCACTATCGCAAGGCCTTCGACAAGGCCGGCGTGCATCCGTCCGACTTTCGTGAGCTCTCGGATCTCGCAAATTTTCCGTTCACGGCGAAGACTGACCTGCGCGACAACTATCCCTTCAACATGTTCGCCGTGCCGCGCGAAAAGCTGGTGCGCGTGCATGCCTCGTCCGGCACCACGGGCAAGCCGATTGTGGTCGGTTATACCCAGCGCGACATCGATACATGGTCGGAGGTGATGGCGCGGTCGATCCGCGCCGCTGGCGGCCGCACCGGCATGATCATCCACAACGCCTACGGCTACGGCCTCTTCACCGGCGGGTTGGGTGTGCATTACGGCGCCGAGAAGCTCGGCTGCACCGTGGTGCCGATCTCCGGCGGCATGACCGAGCGGCAGGTGCAGCTCATCAACGACTTCCGCCCTGACATCATCACGGTGACGCCGAGCTACATGCTGGCGATCCTCGACGAGTTCAAGCGCCAGAAGCTCGATCCGCGCCAGAGCTCGCTCAAGGTCGGCATCTTCGGGGCCGAGCCCTGGACCAATGCGATGCGCGGCGAGATCGAGGACGCCTTCGACATGGACGCGACCGATATCTACGGTCTCTCCGAGGTGATCGGCCCCGGTGTCGCGCAGGAATGCATCGAGACCAAGGACGGCCTGCACATCTGGGAGGACCATTTCTATCCCGAGGTGATCGACCCCGAGACCGGTGCGGTGCTTCCGGATGGGGAGAAGGGCGAGCTCGTCTTCACCTCGCTCACCAAGGAAGCCTTTCCGGTGATCCGCTATCGTACCCGCGATTTGACGCGACTGCT
Source organism: Bradyrhizobium sp. USDA 327 (assembly GCF_041262065.1). NCBI lineage: Bacteria > Pseudomonadati > Pseudomonadota > Alphaproteobacteria > Hyphomicrobiales > Nitrobacteraceae > Bradyrhizobium > Bradyrhizobium sp. USDA 327. Next base: position 1,457,271 of record NZ_JBGCCW010000001.1, read on the forward strand.
GCCGGGCACGGCCCGGCCCGGCATGCGGCGGATGGAGAAGGTGACGGGGCGCTCCGACGACATGATCATCCTACGCGGCGTCAACCTGTTTCCGACCCAGATCGAGGAAGTGCTGCTCGCGACCGACTGGTGCGGCGGGCACTTCATCCTGGAACTGACTCGCGAAGGCCGCATGGACGAGCTGACCATCGTCGCGGAGGCGCGACCCGAGAGCTGGGACGGCCGTGGTCTGCTCGACCACGCCGACCGCGTCTCGACCCACATCAAGAACACGATCGGGATCAGCTCCAGGGTGCAGGTGGTTGCGCCCGCCACGCTGGAACGTTCCCTCGGCAAGGCCAAGCGGCTCTACGACAAGCGGCCCAAGGACTGACTGGATGGATTGACTTGACCGCGCCCAGAGGCGACAAGGCCCGCGAGAAATCGCGGGTCTTTTCATGTCGCCAGCCGATGCCAAAACCGTCGAAGCGCGCTGCGTGCGCCTTGCCTCAAAGGCTGAAAACGCTGCCGCGCTTGCGCCAGTCGTGGAGCGCCTGACACTCGAGCGCGGTCCGAACGATGTTCTGATCGAGGTCAAGGCCGCAGCCGTCAATCCATCCGACGTCAAGGCCGCGACCGGGCTGATGCCCTATGCCGTGTTTCCCCGGACTCCCGGCCGCGACTACGCCGGCGTGGTGATCGACGGGCCGGCGGGTACGGTCGGACGCGAAGTGTTCGGCTCCTCCGGCGATCTCGGTATCCGTCGTGACGGCACCCATGCCTCCCATCTCGTGGTCGAGGCTGATGCCGTCGTTGAGAAACCGAAGACCGTGTCCTGGGAGGAGGCCGCCGGCATCGGCGTGCCCTTCGTCACCGCGATGGAAGGCTTTCGCCGCGCGGGCGTGCCGAAGAGCGGCGAGACCGTGCTGGTGTTCGGCGTCAACGGCAAGGTCGGACAGGCCGCGGTTCAGATCGCGACCTGGCAGGGTGCGCGCGTCATCGGCGTGGTGCGCAGGACGGAAGCCTATGAGGGGCATAGCAGCGCGCCGGTCGAGGTGATCGACGCCTCTGCCGTTGACGTTGCCACGCGCGTGCGCGAATTGACCGGCGGGAAGGGCGCCGACATCGTCTTCAACACTGTCGGCGATCCCTACTTCCAGGCTGCGCACAAATCGCTTGCGCTGCGCGGCCGCCAGATCCTGATCGCAGCGATCGATCGCATCGTTCAGTTCAACATCCTCGAATTCTATCGCGGCCAGCACACCTATGTCGGCATCGACACGCTGGGCCTGTCATCGGCTGCAACAGGCGCGGTGCTGCGCCACCTCGGTCCCGGCTTCGCCAGCGGCCATCTGAAGCCGTTTCCGATCAGGGCGAATGCGATCTATCCGCTCGAGCGCGCCAAGGAAGCCTATGTCGCCGTCGCCGGCTCCTCGCGCGACCGGGTCATCCTGAAGCCGTAGCAAATCGTCATTGCGAGCGCAGCGAAGCAATCCAGCCGGTCTCCGCGGATGCATTTCTGGATTGCTTCGCTGCGCTCGCAATGACGGACGTCGAGAGATATGAGAACAGTCGATGGAATCCGCCCAATTCGTCATCTTCGCCGGTCTCGTCATCGGGCTCGTCTACGGCGCCGTCGGCTTGCTCAGCGGTTTCTGCCTGATGAGCAGCATGCGCGGCTTTCTGGCGGAGGGGGACGGGCGGCTGGTGCGGAGCTATGCGCTGGCGATCGCCGTTGCGATCGCTGCGAGCCAGTTCCTTGCCGGCAACGGCATGGTCGATCTCGGCAGGTCGATCTACCTGCAGCAGTCATTCTCAGTGCCTGTGCTCTTCCTCGGCGGCCTGCTGTTCGGCTACGGCATGGTGCTGTCGAATGGCTGCGGGTCGCGGGCGCTGGTGCTGCTCGGCCGCGGCAATCTCCGCTCCTTCGTCGTCGTGATCGTGCTGGCCATCGCCGCGCAGATGACGCTGAAGGGCCTGATCGCGCCAGCGCGTATCGCGCTGGTCCAGGCCTCGCAAACGACCGTCAGCGCAAATTCGCTGCCGTCCGTGCTGGCAATGCTCGGTCTCACGGAATCGCTTTCGCGCGCGCTTGCCGCCGCCGCGACGGTCGTCGCGCTGATGCTGTTTGCCTTCGCGCACCCAGCGTTTCGCCGTTCGCCGGGTCAGATCGTGGCAGGTGTCGTCGTGGGCCTGCTCGTCGCCGGCGGCTGGTACGTCACCGGCTGTCTCGGCGCTGACGACTTCAACCCCGTCCCCGTCACCTCGCTCACCTTCATCGCGCCGATCGCCGATAGCCTGCAATACGCCATGCTCTCGACCGGTCTTACGTTGAATTTCGGCATCGCGACGGTGGCCGGCGTCTTCGCCGGCAGTCTGGTGACGGCGCTCGCGACGGGCCGGTTCAAGCTCGAAGGCTATTCCTCACCGCGTCACATGCTGCGCTCAGGCAGCGGCGCGGCGCTGATGGGTATCGGCGGCGTGATGGCGTTCGGCTGCTCGATCGGGCAGGGGCTGACTGGCGTCTCTACGCTCGCGCTGGGGTCGTTCGTGGCGCTCGCCGGCATCCTGCTCGGCACGACGGCGGGCCTGCACGGTGCGCTGCGGGTTCAACCCCTCGCGGTGGCCTGACCGCGCAGCAGTCGGTCGCCGAGCGTCGCAAGGCCGATGCCGCTGACGATCAGTCCGGCCGCGATGGTAAGGCTCGCGTCGATCGGCTCACCCAGCAGGATTGCGGCACTGGCGATGCCGACGAGCGGCGTCGCGGTGGTCCCGAGCGACGTCGTCAGCGCCGAGATGCTCTTGTTGACCATCGACATCGCCCAATAGGCCAGCGCCGTCCCGATCAGGCCCGAATACAGGAACAGCGACACGAGCCTCCATGACCACTCGACTTGCGGCAGCCCGTCGATGATCATCGCCAGTGTCGACAGCACGGCCGTGGCCACGAGCACCTGCCAGAGCAGGAGCTGGAGCGGAGAAGCGATCCAGCGATGCGCGCGGATATAGATGATGTTCGCGGCCCAGGAGATCGCGGCCAGGATGACCATGCCGGCGCCGACCAGGACTCCTGTATTGGTCCAGTCGATCGAGGACGGATTCAGGATGACGGCAAGCCCGATCAGTCCGAGCAGAGCGCCGGCGAGCTTCGGCGCGGTCAGCGTGTCCTTTCCGAGGATGGGCGCGGCCAGTGCGACCCAGAGCGGCGTGGTGTAGCCGAGCACGACGCCCTTGCTCGCGGGCAGGAAGCGCAGGCCCGCCGCGACGAGTATCGAGAACAGCGTCATGTGCAGCAGCGCGACGCTGAGGATGACTGGCACGTCGCGTCGCTCCGGGATCACCAGATTCTTGCTCAGTCCGAGGATCACGATGAGGCCGACCAGAGCGATCCAACTTCGGATCGCGGCGGTCCACAGCGGTGGAACGAATTGCACGAGTTGCTTCGTCACCGACCAGTTCACACCCCAGGCCAGTACGACGATGAGGAACAGGCCGACGGCCGCGCGGGGTGAAAGTGAGTTCATCTCGGAGTCCTTGCAGCAGTCCGGTTCGCCGGATAGCATCGCCACTGGCACCTGAAAAAGTGCCAGATTGGAGAATAATGAGATGCCAGTTTCGGAAGAGGTGATCTCCGCTCTGATCGACTTGAAACGGACGGAGGACGCGGGGCTGGTGACGCAGCTGACGGGCCAGCTTAGAGACCTGATCGCGAGTGGCCGTCTCGGGAGGGGTCGTACGCTGCCGTCGAGCCGTCGGCTCGCGAGCGATCTCGGCGTCTCCCGCAACACCGTCACTTATGCGTACGAGCAGCTTGCCGCCGAGGGATATGTTGCGGCGTCGCACGGCCGCCGTCCGGTGGTCACGGTCGATGGAGGCGGACGTCGTATAAGGGCCGGCACCGCTGCGGCGCGCGGACGCTCCGGAAAGCCGCGACTTTCGCCCTGGGCCTCGAATCTCAAGCAGACCGACTGGCCGATGTCCTATCAGGCAGCACTGAGGCCGTTGCGCCCCGGGCATGGCGATTTCAGAGAGTTTCCGGACGAGGTCTGGGCGCGTTGCTTGCGTCGCGGTGCCCTGCGTGCAGCCAGGCGCGAGCTCGGCCCGCTCAACCGGACGCGCCTGCGCGAAGTGCTCGCGGATTATCTGGCGACCAGCCGGGGTGTCCGGGCCGCCGCAGACCAGATCATGATCCTGCCGAGTGCGCAGGCTGCGTTGATCTTGATTGCCGCGACCATCATCACGCCCGGCGATGAGGTCTGGGTCGAGGATCCCGGCTATCCCGGTGCTGCGGCCGCCTTCAGGGCGTCCGGCGCGCGCGTGAGCGGTATCGGACTGGACGAGCAGGGTATGCAACGGATGCCGGGCCTTGCGGCGCCAAAACTGATCTTCATGACGCCCTCGCATCAGCATCCGACGGGGCGGCTGATGTCGCTGGCCCGCCGCGCCGAGTTTCTCGGCCTGAGCAGGCCCGGCAAGACCTGGATCGTGGAGGACGACTACGACGGCGAATTCCACTATGACAGCCGGCCGGTGCCGGCCTTGCAGGGGCTCGATGCCCATGGCCGCGTGTTCTATGTCGGCACCTTCTCGAAGGCGATGACGCCGGATATCCGGCTCGGCTATCTCGTCGCGCCGCCGGCACTGGCCAGCATCCTGGAGATCGCGCAGCGGCATATCGGACTGATCGCTTCGAGTCACATCCAGGAAGCACTCTCCGAGTTCATCGCCGATGGGCATTTCCTCGCACATCTGCGCCGGATGCGCCGGCTCTATCACGCGCGCCGCGATCACCTCGTCGAGCAACTGGAGCGACAGCTCGGCGGGATGCTCTCAGTCGAAGTGCCTCCTGGAGGCATCCAACTCGTCGCCCGACTCAAGCGCGGTCGCACTGATCAGGCGGCGGTGAAGCGGCTGGTTGCGGCGGGGGTCGAGACGCGCGCCCTGTCGAGCCTGGCGGTTGGCCGGCCCCGCGATCGCGGCCTGCTGCTCGGCTTTGCGGCGTGGCGCGAGAGCGAGATCAGCGCGGCCGTGCGGACGATGGCATCGTGCTTCTAAAGCATGATCGGGAAAAGTGCGCAGCGGTTTTCCGAAAAGATCACGCTTAAACAACAACCTAAACCGCGATGACGATTCATGCTAATCGCATCGCGCTTCAGTACAAGCGCCTAGTCAACCGCCTTCGTCACGATGCGGATCTCCGACGTCAGCGTCCGGTGCACCGGGCACTTGTCGGCGATCTCCATCAGCTTCTTGCGTTGCTCGGCATCGAGGGCGCCATCCATCGTGATGTCGCGCTCAATCTGGTCGAGCATGCCGTCGCGGGTCTCGCATTCTTCGCAGTCTTTTGCGTAAATCTTGGAATGCTTCAGCGTGACGGTCACGCGCTCGAGCGGCAGTGACTTGCGGTCGGCATAGAGGCGCATGGTCATGGAGGTGCAGGCGCCGAGGCCGGCGAGCAGGAAGTCATACGGGCCGGGCCCCGCATCTGCGCCGCCGGCCGCGACCGGCTCGTCGGCCACCAGATGATGCGGGCCGACGGTGATGATCTGGTTGAACTTGCTCTTGCGGGTCTCCTGCACCACGACCTTTCGCGGGTCCTCGGCTAGATCCATCGCTTTTGCGGGCTTTGCTGCGTCAATGTAACGGCTCGTCCAGGCCGCGATCACGTCGGCCGCGTAAAGCGCGTCGGTGGGCTTCGTCAGCAGATGATCGGCATGATCGAGCGAGACGAAGCTCTTGGGATGCTTTGCCGCAACGAAGATCTTCGTCGCATTGTCGATGCCGACGGTGTCGTCGACAGGCGAATGCATCACCAGCAGCGCCTTGTGCAGGCCGGTGACGTCCTTCATCAGCTCGCGCTCGGCGATGTCGTCGAGGAATTCACGCCTGATCCGGAACGGACGTCCCGCGAGCGAGACTTCGACCTCGCCCTCGGTGCGGATCTTGTCGATATGCTCCTTGAACAGACCGGTGACGTGGGCGGGATCGGACGGCGCCGCGATGGTTACGACCGCCCTGGCTTCGGGGATCTGACCTGCTGCCGCGAGGATCGCGGCACCGCCGAGGCTGTGGCCGATCAGGATTGACGGCGCCTTGCGGATGCTGCGCAGGTGATCGGCCGCGCGCACGAGATCGGCGACGTTGGAGGAGAACGTCGTATTGGCGAAATCGCCCTCGCTGGAGCCGAGCCCGGTGAAGTCGAACCGCAGCACCGCAATGCCTTTGGCGGCGAGCGCGACCGCAATGCGCTTGGCCGCCAGCGCGTCCTTGCCGCAGGTGAAGCAATGCGCGAACAGCGCGAACGCCACGGCCTCGCCGTCAGGCAGCTCCAGCGCGGCCGAGAGCTGATGGCCGCCTTCTCCAGTGAATTGAAAGCGTTCCGTCGGCATGGGCTTCCCCTGTCCTTGCTTGAACCTAATCGCCCGAATAGCGCTGTTCGACCCAGGGATCGCCGCGGTTATGATAACCGCGGACTTCCCAGAAGCCCGGCGCGTCCTCGGTCAGGAATTCGATGGCCTGGAGCCATTTGGCGCTCTTCCAGAAATAGAGGTGCGGCACGACCAGCCGCACTGGGCCGCCATGCTCCTCGCTCAGGGGCTTACCCGACCAGCTATGAGCGAGCAGCGCGTCCTCGGCGGCAAAGTCTTCCAGCGCGAGATTGGTGGTGTAGCCGTCATAGGAATGCAGCACAACAAAGCGCGCATCCTGGCGCGGCTGGCAGGCTGCGAGCAGCTCACGCGTCGCAAGCCCTTCCCACTCGTTGTCATAGCGCGACCAGGTCGTCACGCAGTGGATGTCGGAGGTGAACCGCGCCTGCTTCTGTGCGATGAACTCGTCGAAGGTCCAGAACACGGGAGTTTCGATCGCGCCGTAGACGTCGAGCCGCCAGCGCTCGCGCGAGACCGGCGGCACGACGCCCAGATCGAGCACCGGCCAGTCCTTGGTGAGGTGCTGACCGGGCGGCAGGCGCTGATCTTCCGGACGCGTGACCTTGCCGGTGAGAAAGCGGCCCTCGCGCGCCCACTTTTCCTTGGTGCGCGTCAGCTTGCTGTCGGATGGCGTCTCGTCGGTCATGGCCTACTCGTGCCGATGCATTGCGGAGGCGTGCTTGGTGTCGCGCATGGTTGAATAGATGATCAGCGACAGGCAGATGATGCCACTGAGATAGAAATAAAACCATTCCTCGTGCCCGATGCTTTTGAAATAGAGCGCGATCGCCGGCGCCGTGCCGCCGAAGATCGAGACCGTGATGGCATAGGGCAGGCCGACGCCGAGGGCGCGGACGTTGGTCGGGAACAATTCGGCCTTCACCACGGCGTTGATCGAGGTGTAGCCGGCGACGAACAGCCAGGCGGCGCAGATCAGGATGAACGCCATGAAGGGCGACTTCGTCTCCTTCAGCGCCATCAGCAACGGAACGGTCGCGAGCGTGCCGGCTACGCCGAAGAAAATGAGCAGCGGCTTGCGGCCGATCTTGTCGGAGATCGCGCCGTAAATCGGCTGGAGGATGGTCGCGAAAATCAGCGTGCCGAAGATCACGAAGGTGGTCTGGTCCTCGGTCAGCCCGACCGAAAGCTTGACGAAGGTCTGCATGTAGGTGGTGAAAGTGTAGAACGCCGCGGTGCCGCCGGCGGTGAGGCCGACGACCAGCAAGAGCTCGCGCGGATAGCGCAGCAGATTGGTGATCGAGCCGGTCGGCTTCACCACTTTCTTTGCCTCCTCGAACGCCTCGGTCTCGTGCAGGCCGCGCCGCATCACCGCGGCGAAGATCGCCAGCAGCGCGCCGATCGCGAAGGGGATGCGCCAGCCCCAGGCCTTCAGCTCTTCCGGTGTGAGGAAGACCTTTTGCAGGAGCAGCAGCACGATGATCGCGGTGAGCTGGCCTCCGATCAGCGTCACGTACTGGAAGCTGGAATAGAAGCCGCGATGCTTGGGGTCGGCAACTTCGCTGAGATACGTGGCGCTGGCGCCGTATTCGCCGCCGAGGCTGAGGCCCTCGATGACGCGGGCGAGCGCGAGGATCACCGGCGCGGCGAAGCCGATCGTGGCATAGGTCGGCGTCAGCGCGATGATCAGCGAGCCGAAGCACATGAAGACGACGGACAGAGTGAGCGAAATGCGGCGACCGAAATGGTCAGCGAGATAGCCGAAAAACCACCCGCCCAGAGGCCGCATCAGGAAGGTCGCCGCGAAAACGACGGCGACGTTCAATTGCTGGACGACGGGGTCGTTACCAGGGAAGAACGCGGGTGCGAAGTAGAGCGCGAACGCCGTATAGGCGTAGAAATCGTACCACTCGACGAGATTGCCGATGGAGCCGATGAAGATCGCCTTGATCCGCCGCTCGGCGTCGGCGACGTCAAAAGTCTCGGAGGCCGGTTGGATTGCTTGCTCTGTCACGTCCGGCCTTCCGCTTCTTCGTCTGGGGAAGGCCTACATCGCCTTTCCCAGCAAAAATGGCAACTGCCGGGGGCCTCTCACCGTGCCCTGCGACCAGGTTACTGTGCCTGCCGGATCGAGTCGGAAGTCCGGAATCCGCTTCAGCCATTCCTCCAGCGCAACCTGCATCTCCATTCGCGCAAGGTTGGAACCGACGCAGCGATGGATACCGAGGCCGAAAGCGGCGTGGCGGTTCTCGCGGCGCTCGATCACGACTTTGTCAGCATCCGGAAACATCTTGGGGTCACGGTTAGCGGCCGGGAACGACAGCAGCACCATGTTGCCGGGCTTCACCGGACAACCCGAGACCGTGGTTTCCTTGACCACCTCGCGCGCCATCGTCACCGGTGAATAGGCGCGCAGCAGCTCCTCCACCGCGGTCGGGATCAGTCCGGGCTCGGCGATCAGCCGCTCGCGGTCGGCCGGCGTCTTCGCAAGATGCCAGAGCGAGGAGCCGATCGCGCTCCAGGTGGTGTCGATGCCGGCGATCAGCAGCAGGCGCAGCGAGCCCAGCACGTGGGAGTCCTCGAGCGGGTTGCCTTGCTTGTCCCTGGCGTTCATCAGATAGGAGATCAGGTCGTCGCTGGGCTTGTTCTTGCGCGCTTCGATGTGGCTGCTGAAATAGCCCGTCATCTCCTGCACGGCCTGGAGCAGCTTGCTCTCGTCCTTGATGCCGAGCTCGAGGATCATGTGAATCCAGTTGATGAAGAGGTCGCTGTCGCTCTCGGGGATGCCGAGCATGTGCGCGATCGCCCGAACCGGGATGTATTTGCTGTAGCGTGCGGCAGCGTCGACCTTGTCGTCGGCGATGAACTCGTCGATCAGTTCGTTGCAGATGGCGCGAACTCGCGGCTCGAGCTTCTTCATCGCGTCCGGCGTGAAGGGCGGCAGCAGCAATTGCTTTGCCGGCTTGTGCTCCGGCGGATCCGAGGTGATCGGCGGCGCCGCGTTCCTGGCGACCTCGGGGCGCACATCGCGGACGATGATGCGGCGTGAGGAGAAGTGCTCGGTGTCGTTGGCGATCTCGCGCACGGCTTCATAGGTGGTCGGCAGGTAGCAGCCGAGGAAGCGTTCCGTGTGCACCACGGGACTCGCGGCGCGCAGCTCGTCCCAGATCGGGAAGGGGTCCTCCGTCCATTGCGGATCGGTGTGGTCGAAGTCATGGACCCAGTCGGTCACGGGCGGATGGGCGTTGGGCTGGTTGACGTCGGACATGGCAGGGAATCCCTCGGCTCGTGTTCGCTGAAAGCACGCAGGCGGCCGCGCTACTCCTCGATCACATCGATCGCGATCTCCGGGCAGTTGGATTTCGCAAGCCAGGCCTTGTCCTCGAGTCCCGGCGGGACCGCGCCGTCGCCGGCTTCGTGCGCGTTGCCATATTCGTCGAGCTCGAAAAGTTCCGGTGCGAGGGCCTTGCAGCGGGCGTGGCCCTGGCATTTGTCGGGATCGACGTGAACCTTCAGTCGCTCTGACATTGCGGCTTCCTTGGTCGTGTGCGCGCAAGGCCCGAAGGGCGGCGCGTTTCCTCATCTGGGATTGCTCTAAGTTATATCCTATTACATTCGCGGCGGGCTTCCCCTGTCAAGCGCAAACTTATAGGCTTCGCCTCAACATGCGTTCACAATTCGCTCGCAAGCCCGAGAAGACCTACCACCATGGCGATCTTCGCGATGCCTTGATCAAGGCCGCGCTGCACGAGGCGGAGCGGGGCGGCGCCGAGGCGATCAGCATCAAGGCGCTTGCCAGGCAGCTCGGTGTTTCGCAGCCGGCGCCATACCGGCATTTCGTCGACCGTGAGGCGCTGCTCGCGGCGGTCACGGCGGAGGCGTTCCGGCAACTCACAGCGGTTCTGCGCGAGGCGATGGCGGAGCCGTCGAAGCAGTCGAAGCTCTCGCGACTCGCGCAAGCGACGCTCGATTTCGGTCTGCGCCGTAACGGTATCTACCGCTTGATGTTCGCCTCGCGCACCGTGTCCTGCGCGGCCAAGGGCAGCGAGCTGCACGAGGCGACGCGGGAGACCTTTGCGCTCGTGATCGAGGCGCTGGAGGCCCCGGCGGTCGGCTACTTGCGCGAGCGGCAGGCGCTCAAGATCTGGGCCGCGCTGCATGGGGTGGTGATGCTGGCCGAGCAGGGCCTGTTCACCGGCGAGGCGGCGCATGCCACGCGCGAGGAATTGGTCGAGGATTTCGTCAATGAGACGAAGGCTGCGCTCGCGGTCGCGATCAAGGATGCGCGGCGCCGGACAAAGGCCGGCGCCTAAGCCTTCGCCTTCAGCAGCCTCATCAGCTTGTCGACGGCACTGTCCGGCGTCGTCACGACCGGGCGGCCGGTGGCCTCCGCAACCAGCGGCGCAGTCGCGGCGATGCTGAATTGCGCGAGCGCGATGACGTCGCAGTCGCGCAAATCGCGAGATGCTTCCGCGATCAGCCGGTCGTGCGTGGCACGGTCGCCGCGATCGAGCGCGGCCAGCGCGCCCTCGGCCAGTTTCGGCACGATCTGGACGGAGGCAGGGAACTCGGGTGGCATCGAGGTCAGCGTCGGCGGAAAGGTCGAGAGCAGGCCGATGCGCTCACCCATGGTTATGGCACGTTCGATCATGGCCTCGTTCGGCTTCAGCACCGGCATCGACGCATGTGCGCGCGCGACCGCCTCGATGCAGGGGCCGAACGCGGAACAAGTGAACAGGATTCCATCCGCTCCCGTCGCCGCTGCGTAATCGCCCAGCGCGAGGAAGCGCTCGGTCATGGCATCGGTGAGCGCGCCGTCACGCGCCAGATCCGCAGACAGGCTGTCGTCGAGCAGGTTCATCAGCCGCGCCTCAGGCCACGCCGTCGCGAACGCCGCCTCGATCGGGGCGATGGAGTGCTTGAGGGCGTGGATGAGGGCGATGCGAGGCGGCGTCGTCATCAGGTATATGTCAGTTCTTCACCTTCGGATCGATCGGGGTCGTGCCGCGCAAGCCCAGAATATCCTCCAGCACCTTCGCGCCGGCGATCACCTGTGCGTCGGCCCGCGGTGCGCCGACGACTTGCACGCCGACCGGCAGGCCCGACGCCGTGAAGCCGCACGGCAGCGAGAGCGCAGGACAGCAGGCGAGCGTGATGGCGTAGACGATGCCGAGCCACTCGACGTAATTGTCGAATCTCTTGCCGGCGCATTCGGCGACATAGCGGTGTTCGATCGGGAAGGGCGGCACGATCGTCGTCGGCCCCAGCAGGAGATCGTAGGTCTTGAAGAACTCGACCGCCCGCGCAGTCATGCCGACGCGCTGCGCCTCGGCGCGCGCGAGCTGATCGACGGTGAGCTTGAGGCCTTCCTCGATGTTCCAGATCACCTCGGGCTTGAGCATGTCGCGCTTGGTGCGCAGCAGGTTGGCCTTGGTGATCGCGAAATCGAACGCGCGCAGCACGTGGAAGCACTCATGCGCCTCGCGCCAGTCGGGATGTGCCTCCTCGACGATCGCGCCGGCTTCCGCGAAGCGCTCCGCGGCCTTGCGCGTGATCGCCTTCACTTCGGGATCGACCGGCGTGATGCCAAGGTCGGGTGAATAGGCAATGCGCTTCGGCTTCTTGCCCGCCTGTGCCGCCGAAAGGAACGAGGTCGTCGGCGCCGGCAGCGACAGCGGATCGTCCGCATAGTCGCCGCTCATGGCGTCCAGCAGCAGCGCGAGATCCTCGACGTTGCGCGCCATCGGGCCGACCACGCCGAGATTGCGATCGACACCTGACTTCGGGGTATGCGCGACACGGCCGATGCTCGGCCGCATGCCGACGACGCCGCAGAAAGCCGCCGGGTTGCGCAAGGACCCGCCCATGTCGGAGCCCTGCGCGAGCCAGGCCATGCCGGTTGCGAGCGCCACGGCCGCGCCGCCGGAGGAGCCCGCTGCCGATTTCGTCGTATCCCAGGGATTGAGCGTCGCACCGAACACCTCGTTGAAGGTGTTGGCGCCGGCGCCGAATTCCGGCGTGTTGGATTTGGCGTAGACCACCGCGCCGTTCGCCTCGAGGTTCTCAACCATGAGGTCGGACTTCGCGGGGATGTTGTCCTTGAAGATCGGCGAGCCCTGCGTGTTCAACACGCCCGCGACGTCGGTGAGGTCCTTGATCGGCACCGGTAGGCCTGCGAGCAGCCCGCGCGCGCCGGCCGGCTTCTGCATCAGCGCTTTCGCGTTGGTCCTCGCGCGATCGAAGCACAGTGTCGGCAGCGCGTTGACCTTGCCATCGACCTCCTTGATGCGCTTCTCCAGCACATCCAGGAGCTCGAGCGGCGAGACGTCGCCGGACCGCAGCTTGTCGACGACCGCGCATGCGGTTTCGCGGATCAGGTCTTGAGACAATTATCTTACTCCTATGCCCATTCTTGGTTTCGTCATTGCGAGCGCAGCGAAGCAATCCAGACTCTCACCGCGGATGCATTCCTGGATTGCTTCGCTGCGCTCGCAATGACGAGGATCGGGTTTAACCCCACCCCGCGCTGATGCCGCCGTCCACCGTATATATCACGCCCGACGTGTAACCAGAGCGATCCGACGCCAGGAACGCCATGAGGTCGCCGATCTCGCGCGCATGCGCAGGCCGTCCCAGCGGCAGGCTCTTCTGGAATTCCTTGTAGCGGCTCTCGTCGCCGAACTGGTGCTTTGCCCGCGTCTTGAGCAGGGTGACGTGGCGATCGGTGCCGACGGGACCGGGATTGATGCCGACGACGCGGATGTTGTCGGCGAGGCTCTTGCCGCCGAGCGCGCGCGTGAACGCCATCAGCGCGGCGTTGCCGGCGCTGCCGCAGATGTAGTTGGCGTCGAATTTTTCGCCGGCTGCGCCGATGTCATTGACGATGATGCCGCCACCCCTCGCCTTCATCTGCGCATAGATGTGCCGCGTCAGGTTGATGTAGCCGAACACTTTCAATTCCCAGGCGTGCCGCCAGGTCGCCTCGTCGATCTTGTCGATCGAGCCGCCGGGGATGTCGCCGGCATTGTTGACGAGCACGTCGATGTCGGCGGCTTCTTTCGCCAGCCGCGCCACGTCCTCCTCCTTGCGCAGATCGACGATGCTCGTTGCGGCGTCGATCTGGTGTGCGGAGCGCAGGCGGTCGGCCAGCGCCTTCAGCGCCTCGCCACTGCGGGCGGCGAGCAGGAGATGCGCGCCCTCCTCGGCAAACGCCTCGGCGGCGGCCGCGCCGATGCCCTTGGACGCGCCGGTGATCAGGACGCGCTTGCCACGCAGATGCAGATCCATGGGAGTACTCGCAGGATAGGAACAGGATCAAACCAGTAGGCGCTCGGCCGCGCCATGGTCAACATTGCAGTGCAGCGTTGCACCGTCCGCGACTTTGGTCCATTGCAGTGCGATCAAAACGCGGCGGCTGCCGGACCAACCAAGGACGTTTTCGATGAGCAAGAAGCAATACCGGATCGCGGTCATTCCCGGCGACGGCATCGGCAAGGAAGTCATGCCGGAGGGCCTGCGCGTTCTGGAGGCGGCGGCGAAGAAGCATGGCGTCTCCGTGCATTTCGACCATTTCGACTTCTCGTCGTGGGACTATTACGAGAAGCACGGCCAGATGATGCCCGATGACTGGAAGGAGAAGATCGGCAAGCACGATGCGATCTATTTCGGCGCGGTCGGCTGGCCGGCCAAGATCCCGGATCACGTCTCGCTGTGGGGCTCGCTGATCAAATTCCGCCGCGAGTTCGACCAGTACGTGAACCTTCGCCCGGTGCGGCTGATGCCCGGCGTGCCGTCGCCGCTGGCGGGCCGTAAGCCCGGCGATATCGATTTCTGGGTGGTGCGCGAGAACACGGAAGGCGAATATTCCTCCGTCGGCGGCCGCATGTTCCCCGACACCGACCGCGAGTTCGTGACCCAGCAGACGGTGATGACCCGCACCGGCGTCGATCGCATCCTGAAATTCGCCTTCGAGCTCGCGCAGTCGCGGCCGAAGAAACATTTGACCTCGGCGACGAAGTCCAACGGCATCTCCATCACCATGCCCTATTGGGACGAGCGCGTGGAGGCGATGGCCAAGAAGTTTCCGGGCGTGAAGTGGGACAAGTACCACATCGACATCCTGACGGCGAACTTCGTGCTGCATCCGGACTGGTTCGACGTCGTGGTCGGCTCGAATCTGTTCGGCGACATCCTCTCCGATCTCGGCCCGGCCTGCACCGGCACGATCGGCATCGCGCCATCAGGCAACATCAATCCCGAGGGCGATTTCCCCTCGGTGTTCGAGCCGGTGCACGGCTCGGCGCCCGATATCGCCGGCCAGGGCATCGCCAACCCGATCGGCATGATCTGGTCGGGCGCCATGATGTTCGAGCATCTCGGCGAAAAGGAAGCAGGAAGATCGATCGTCGATGCGATCGAGCGCACGCTGGCCGAACGCACGCTCCGCACCAAGGACCTCGGCGGCAACGCCGATACGACGGCCTGCGGTAAGGCGGTTGCGGATATGGTGGATTGAGGCGGACTGCCGACCAAGTGTCATCCCGGCGTACGCCGGGATGACACTGAGGTTGGCGGCTAGCCGGCGATCTTCTCGATCGCAGTCTGATCCAGCCCGAACTTCTTCCCGGCCTCAAGAATCTCCCGCCAGGTGGTCGGATCGACCGGAACGCCTTCCGCGAGCCGCTTCTTCTTCGTCTCGCGCTCGGGATCGCCGGCGATCTTCACCTTGTCGACGCCGGGTGCGGGCGGCGAGCCGGTGTGCCAGGCAACGAAGCTCTCGACTTCGCTCGCGAGGTTCTCGCCGGTGCCGAGCTTGCCCGGGTCGATGATGATCGAGAGCATGCCGTTGAGGACGTTGTACTTGCCGTCGGATGGGCCCTTGACCACCTGCCCCCCGGAGAGCGCGCCGCCGAGGATTTCGCACACCAGCGCGAGCCCCGAACCCTTGTGCTCGCCGAACGGCAGGATGGCGCCGTGCGGCGGGATCACGGTGTAGCGCGGGTTGGTGGTCGGCTTGCCTTCATTGTCGATGATGGTGCCGGGCTCGAGTTCGACGCCCTTGTTGTGGGCGACGCGGGTCTTGCCCTGCGCGATCCTGCTGGTGGCGAAGTCGAGCACGATCGGGTCCTTGCCCCTGCGCGGGATGCCGACGCAGAACGGGTTGGTGCCGTGGCGCGCATCGCTGCCGCCCCAGGGCGCCACGATCGGACGCGAGATCACGTTGACGAAGTGGATCGAGACCAGCCCGTGGTCGATGCATTGCTCGGCCCAGTGGCCGATGCGGCCGATGTGGTGCGAATTGGACAGGCCGACGAGACACACGCCGTTGCGCTTGGCGCGCTCGGCGCCCAACTCCATCGCCTCATAGCCCATCACCTGGCCGTAGCCGGTGAGGCCGTCGAGGGTGAGAAGCGGACCGGTGTCGAGCACGATCTTGACGTGCTGGTTCAAGGCGAGGCCGCCTGTGGTGACGCTCTGGACATAGCGCGGGATCATGCCGACACCGTGCGAGTCATGCCCTCTAAGATTGGCCTCGACCAGATTGGTGGAGACGAGGTCGGCTTCGCGGTCCGTAGACCCGCCCGCCTTGACGATGGCACGGACGACGTTGGTGAGCGGCTCAGCCTTGATGGTGCGATAGTCGGCCATTGTTGTTGCTCTTATCCTTTCACGATCCGGCGGCAGTGGACCCAGGCCGCTTCAATCAGGTTCTCGCTCGCCTCCGGCGTGCGGAAGGCCGAATGCGCCGACAGCGTCACGTTCGGCAATTTCGTCAGCGGATGATCGCCGGGTAGCGGCTCGATGTTGAAGACGTCGAGGCCGGCATGGCGAATATGGCCGGACTTCAGCGCGTCGATCATCGCGGCTTCGTCGACGACCGCGGCGCGCGCGGTGTTGATGAGGATGACACCACGCTTCATCGCAAGGATCTTCTCGCGCGTGATCATGCCGCGGGTTTCGTCGTTGAGCAGCAGATGCAGCGACACGACGTCGCTCTTCGCCAGCACCGTATCGAGATCGGTGAATTCGACACCAGGATAGCTCTTGGGCGAGCGATTCCAGGCGATCACTTTCATGCCGCTTCCCGTGGCAATGCGCGCAACTTCCGCGGCGATGCCGCCGAATCCGATCAGGCCGAGGGTCTTGCCGGTGAGCTGCATGCCGTCTTCGCGCAGCCAGTTGCCCGCCCGCATCTCGCGGTCCATCATGGCGATGACGCGGGCCGAAGCCCACATCAGCGCGATCGCGGATTCGGCGACCGCTGTGTCGCCGTAGCCCTTGATCAGATGCACGGAGATGCCGAGCTCGGCGAGCTCCTCCGGGTTCATGTAGCTGCGCGCACCGGTGCCGAGGAACACGACGTGCTTCAGCCCCGTGCATTTCCTCGCCACGTCGGTGGGAAGCGCGGTGTGGTCGACGATCGCGATCTCGGCGCCGTCGAGGATTTCCGGGTATTGGTCGGGCTTGATGTCGGGATCCCTGTGGATCCGCACCTTGGGATCGCCGGGCTTCTCCAGCCGCTCCATGATCACGGCGAGGGCTTCATTGGCGTCGACGAAAACTCCGCGCATGGCTCTCTCCGATCAGGACGCGACGCCGGCAATCGCCAGCACGGTATGCATCAGGACGTTGGTGCCCGCAGCGCAGTCGGTCTGCGTGGCGTCCTCCAGCTCGTTGTGGCTGATGCCGTCCTTGCAGGGGACGAACACCATCGCCGCCGGCATGACGGTGTTGAGATTGCAGGCGTCATGGCCGGCGCCGGAAGTGATGCGGCGAGAGGGATAGCCCAGCGTCTTCGCGGCGTTCTCGACCGCCGCGATCAGCTTGGGATCGAAATGCGTCGGCGGCTTGCGCCAGACCAGGTCGATCTTGACCTCGACCTTGCGCCGTGCGGCGATCTCGGCGATGGCCGCACGAAGATCGCGATCCAGCGCATCCATGATGGCGCCGTCGGCACTGCGGCAGTCCATGGTGAAGGCGATCTCGCCGGGAATGACGTTGCGCGAGGGATTTGCGATCACGGCCTCGCCGATGGTGCCGACCGCGTTCGGCCCGTGCTTCTTCGCGATGGCCTCCATCGCCAGCACGATTTCCGACAGCGTGGCCAGCGCGTCGCGCCGCAGCGGCATCGGGGTCGAACCCGCATGGCTCTCGAAGCCGGAAATCTTGCCGTCGTACCAGAGCACGCCCTGGCCGGAATCGACCACGCCGATGGTCTTGCCTTCCGCTTCCAGAATGGGACCCTGCTCGATGTGTAGCTCGACGAAGCATCCGAGCTTCTGGAAGCCGATCGGCTTGTCGCCGCGATAGCCGATGCCGTCGAGCGCCTGGCCCACGGTCATGCCTTCGGCGTCCTTGCGCGACAGAATGTCGTCGGTGGTGAAGTCGCCGACATAGGCGGCGGAGGCCATCATCGCAGGCGCGAAGCGCGAGCCTTCCTCGTTGGTCCAGTTGACGACGCAGATCGGAGCCTCGGTCTCGATGCCGGCGTCGTTCAGCGTCCGGATCACTTCCAGCGCGCCGAGCGTCCCCAGGATGCCGTCATATTTGCCGCCGGTCGGCTGGGTATCGAGATGCGAGCCGATGCCGACGGGCGGCTTCGACATGTCGCGGCCCTTGCGCAGGCCGAACATCGAGCCGAGCGCGTCGACGTGGACTTCGAGTCCGGCGTCTTCGCAAGCCTTGCGGAACCAGTCGCGCACCTGCTTGTCTTCCGCGCTGAGCGTCAGTCGTCGCACGCCGCCCTTGGCGGTCGCGCCGAATTGTGCGGTCTCGTGGATGGAGCCCCAGAGGCGGGCGGAATCGATTTGCAGATTGGTGGCGGCTCGGCTCATGCGTCTCTTCCATTGATCGCTGTCATTCCGGGGCGCCCAAAGGGCGAACCCGGAATCTCGAGATTCCGGGTTCTCGCTGCGCGAGCCCCGGAATGACGGTAGAAAACCCGGCGCTTTTTCAATGACGCGCCTGCGCTGGCGCGTCAACCGCGAGGCTGCTCTGCGCAATCTGCCTTGCGAGCTCGGCGACGCGCTCCACGGCGACGACGTCGGGAGAGGCGAGCCAGCTCGCCGTGAATGTTAGCGGCGCGATCGCGAGATCGGTGTCGAGCAGTTGCAGCCGTCCGTCGGCGAGCTCGTTCGCGACGATGGCGTCGGGGATCACGGCGATGCCGAGTCCCTCGACCGCCATGTGGATGACCGTCGCAAGCGAGGCGGAGGCATGCAGGCGGATCGGCGGCAGCTCCGGCCGGTCGAACACCTCGCGCACGACCTCGTAAGGCTTGGTCTTGCGCGGGAAGGTGATGATCGGAAACCGCGCCAGCTCCACCGGGGTCACCGGGCCCGCGCCGAGACCGAGTGAGGGGCTTGCGAGGAAGCCGATCGGATAATCGGCGAGCACGCGGTTGTGCACGCCGGACGCGGACAACGGCCCGACGACGAAAGCGAGCTCGATCTCCTGCGCGAGCAGGCGCCCGGTGAGGTTCGGCGTGATGTCGACCTCGATCTCCAGCGACAGGTTCGGATAGACCTCGTTCACGCTCTTCACCAGCCGCGGCAGCCAGGTGTGCACGATGGTCTCGGCGACGCCGAGCCGCATCACGCCGCGCATCGCCGACCGGTCGCCGATCTCCGCCATCATCGCGGCGCGCAGACCGATCAGCTTCTCGGCGTAGACCATCATCTGTCGCCCGCTGGGGGTGGGCGAGGCCACGCGATGATCGCGGTTCAGGAGCTTCACGCCCATCTCGCGCTCGAGCTGCGCAATGCGCTGCGAGATCGCCGGCTGGGTGGTGTTGAGCCGTTGGGCGGCGCCACGGAAGCTGCCGAGCTTCACAACCCACAGGAACGTCTCGATCGACCTGAAGTCCAGCATTGGAAGGATTTTCCCGATCGATAAATTGAATTTATCGATATTGATTAGAAACGACGATTAGACTTTATAGCACGCTTGGTGTTGGCTTGTCTTTGTCGAGTTTCTAGGCAGGTCGATCACATGACTGTTTTGGTGGCAGCGCAGCAAACTGAAACAACCGACTCCCTTCCGAGCCGCAAGGCCCGGCTCGCCTATCGCGCGGGGCTGGTCGCCTCCACCGCCGGCGTCGCTCCGGGTTTTGTCCAGGGCAATCTGGCGATCCTGCCTGCCGAACATGCCGGCGCCTTTCACCGCTTCTGCCAGCTCAATCCAAAGCCATGCCCGATCATCGGCATGTCCGATGTCGGTAGCCCTTTCATCCCGTCCCTCGGCGCCGATCTCGACATCCGCACCGACGTGCCGCGCTACCGCGTCTGGCGCGACGGCGAGGTCGTGGACGAACCGACCGACGTGACGAAGTATTGGCGCGACGATCTCGTGACCTTCGTGCTCGGTTGCTCCTTCTCGTTCGAAGAAGCTCTGCTCGAGGAGGGCATGCCGATCCGGCACATCGAGCACAATGTGCGCGTGCCGATGTACCGCACCAACATCG
Organism: Bradyrhizobium sp. USDA 327; assembly: GCF_041262065.1. Taxonomy (NCBI): domain Bacteria; kingdom Pseudomonadati; phylum Pseudomonadota; class Alphaproteobacteria; order Hyphomicrobiales; family Nitrobacteraceae; genus Bradyrhizobium; species Bradyrhizobium sp. USDA 327. The sequence continues at coordinate 1,477,098 of NZ_JBGCCW010000001.1, forward strand.
CCTGCGGCGAGGCTGGTCCATTCGCCGGTCCGATGGTCGTGTCGATGCGCCCGTTCAAGCCGGCCGATGCGATCCGCGCGGTGCAGATCACCTCGCGCTATCCCGCCGTCCACGGTGCGCCCGTGCATCTCGGCCATCCGCATCTGATCGGCATCAAGGACATCGCCAAGCCCGACTACGGCGATCCGGTGCCGGTCGCCGCCGACGAGATTCCGGTGTTCTGGGCCTGCGGGGTGACGCCGCAATCGGTGATCAACGCCGCGAAGCTCCCGTTCGCCATCACGCATTCGCCCGGCCTCATGCTGGTGACGGATCTGAAGAACAGAAACATGGCCGTGATTTAGTAGGCAGCGCCTGCTGCTTCTTCAGGCTTTACCGCATCCATCAATCGCTTCATTCGATCAGCCGAAATTCAATAACAGGGAACCTTGCCATGACGATCACTCGCCGCGACGTGCTGTTGGGAGCCACCGCCACTGCCGCTCTCGTGCCGCTGGCAGCGCGCGCACAGAGCTCGGAAGTCGTGATCGGCGTGATCTATCCGTTCTCCGGCGGCAGCGCGCAGCAGGGCGTCGACGCACAGAAAGCCTATGAGACCGCGCTCGAAGTCATCAACAAGGACACCGCTTTCGACCTGCCGCTGGCAAAGGGCGAAGGCCTGCCGGGTCTCGGCGGCGCGAAGATCCGCCTCGTGTTCGCCGATCACCAGGCCGATCCGCAGAAGGGCCGCGCCGAGGCCGAGCGCCTGATCACGCAGGAGAAGGTCTGCGCCATCATTGGCACCTACCAGAGCGCCGTTGCCGTCACGGTCAGCCAGATCTGCGAACGCTACCAGGTCCCGTTCGTGTCCGCCGACAATTCCTCGCCCAGCCTGCATCGCCGCGGCCTGAAATATTACTTCCGCGCGGCGCCGCATGACGAGATGTACTCGGCCGCGATGTTCGACTTCTTCGATGCCATGAAGAAGAAGGGCACCAAGATCGAGACGCTGTCGCTGTTCCACGAGGACACCATCTTCGGCACCGACTCCGGCAATGCCCAGACCAAGATCGCCGGCGAGCGCGGCTACAAGATCGTCACCGACATCAAGTATCGCGCCAACTCGCCCTCGCTCTCGGCCGAGGTGCAGCAGCTCAAGACCGCCAATGCCGACGTGCTGATGCCCTCGAGCTACACCACCGACGGCATCCTCCTGGTCAAGACCATGGCCGAGCTCGGCTACAAGCCGAATGCGATCGTGGCACAGGACGCCGGCTTCTCCGAGAAGGCGCTCTATGATGCCGTCGGCGACAAGCTCGAAGGCGTGATCTCGCGCGGCACCTTCTCGCTCGACCTCGCGCAGAAGCGCCCGATGGTCGGCAAGATCAACGACATGTTCAAGGCGAAGTCGGGCAAGGATTTCAACGATCTCACCTCGCGCCAGTTCATGGGCCTGATCATCCTCGCCGATGCCATCAACCGGGCCAAGTCGACCGACGGCGAGAAGATCCGCGACGCGCTGGCCGCGACCGACATTCCGGGCGAGCAGACCATCATGCCCTGGAAGCGCGTCAAGTTCGACGAGATGGGTCAGAACAACGACGCCGATCCGGTGCTGCTGCAATATGTCGGCGGCAAGTTCGTCACCATCTTCCCGCCGCAGGCGGCGATCGCCGAGGCGATCTGGCCGATGAAGTAAGCGCTGCGGGAGCAGGGGAGCACATCGCGATCGTCGCGCGAGCCTCGTCATTGCGAGGAGCGAAGCGACGAAGCAATCCAGACTGTCTCCGTGGTGAGATGCTGGATTGCTTCGCTTTGCTCGCAATGACGGAGCAAACGGTGACTATTCGAACGGGGGACGAGAGTTGACAGCCCAAGCCATTATCCAAAGTCTCGCGAGTGGCCTCCTCATGGGCCTGCTCTACGGACTGATCGCGGTCGGCCTCGCGCTGATCTTCGGCCTGATGGACGTCACGAACTTCGCCCATGGCGAGTTCCTGATGCTCGCGATGTACCTGTCCTTCTTTCTGTTCGCGTTCTTCGCCATCGACCCCTTGCTGTCGGCGCCATTGGTCGCCGCGGCGCTCTTCGTTTTCGGAGCGGTGATCTACCTGCTCATTGTCCGCTTCGCCATGCGGGCCAAGGCCAATGCCGGCATGGTGCAGATCTTCACCACCTTCGGTCTCGCCATCGTCATGCGCGGCCTCGCGCAGTTCTTCTTCACCCCGGACTATCGCAGCATTCCGCAGTCCTCGCTCGGCGGCAAGACCATCTCCTTTGCCGGCATCTTCCTGCCGGAGCCGCAGCTGGTCGGCGCGCTGGTCTCGGTTCTCGCCTTTGCCGGTCTCTACTTCTTCATCCACCGCACCGATTTCGGCCGCGCGATCGAAGCCACCCGCGAAGATCCCGGTGCGGTCGCTCTCGTCGGGATCGACAAGAACCGCGTGTTCGCGTTCGGCTGGGGCCTCGGCGCCGCGCTGGTCGGTCTCGCCGGCGCCATCATGGCGGTGTTCTTCTACATCTACCCCGATGTGGGTGCGTCCTTCGCGCTGATCGCCTATGTCACGGTGGCGCTGGGCGGCTTCGGCAGCGTGTTCGGGGCCTTCGCCGGCGGCATCATCGTCGGCCTCGTCGAGGCGGTCACGGCCTTGGTGCTGCCGCCCTCGCTGAAATCCGTCGGAATCTACGCCGTCTACCTGCTCGTCGTCTTCATCCGGCCACGCGGCCTGTTCGGGTCGATGTGATGGACAAGAATTTTGCCGCGCGGCGCCGCCGCGACCTCATCATCGCCGCGGTGCTGGCTGGGCTCGCGGCGCTGGCGCCGCTGTTCGTCAAGGACGTCTACGTCCAGAACATCCTGATCCTGACGCTGATGTATGCGGCGCTGTCGCAGAGCTGGAACATCCTGTCCGGCTATTGCGGACAGATCTCGCTCGGACACGCGCTCTATTTCGGCATCGGCGCCTACACCACCGAGCTGCTGTTCACCAAGTTCGGCGTGCTGCCCTGGTTCGGGATGCTCGGCGGCGGCGTGATTGCCGCCCTGATCGCGATGGGACTCGGTTATCCCTTCTTCCGTTTGCGCGGCCATTACTTCGTGATCGCGACCATCGTCATCGCCGAGATCGGGCTGCTGCTTTTCCAGAACTGGGAATGGGCGGGAGCCGCGATGGGCATCACCATTCCGATCCGGGGCGACAGCTGGCTGAAATTCCAGTTCCTGCGCACCAAGCTGCCGTACTTCTATTTTGCGCTGGGGCTGTGCTGCCTCGCCTGGTTCGTCACCTGGTGGCTGGAAGATTCCAAATGGGGCTTCTGGTGGCGTGCGGTGAAGGACAATCCGGAAGCGGCCGAGAGCCTTGGCGTCGTCGTCTTCAACTCCAAGATGGGCGCGGCTGCCGTCTCCGCCTTCCTGGTTGCCATCGGCGGTGCCTTCTATGCGCAGTTTCTCGCTTATATCGATCCTGAAAGCGTCATGGGCTTCCAGTTCTCGCTGCTGATGGCGCTGCCGGCCGTGCTCGGCGGAATCGGCACCCTCTGGGGCCCGGTGTTGGGGGCTGCCATCCTGATCCCGATGACGGAGCTGACGCGCTCCTATATCGGCGGCTCCGGGCGCGGCGTCGACCTCATCGTCTACGGCACGCTGATCGTGCTGATCTCGCTGGCTTTGCCGCAAGGTCTGGTGAGCCTGTTCTCCCGCTCGAAAGCAAAGGGAGCCACGCGATGACCGCGCTCCTTGAAACCCGCGGCGTCTGGCAGCGTTTTGGCGGGCTCATCGCCAACAGCGACGTCTCGATCTCGGTCGGCCGCGGCGAGATCGTCGGCCTGATTGGCCCGAACGGCGCCGGCAAGTCGACCCTGTTCAATCTCATCGCGGGCGTGCTGCCGCCGACGCAAGGCTCGATCTGGTTCGACGGCGAGGACGTCACCCACATGCCGGCGGCCGAGCGCTGCCAGCGCGGGATCGGCCGGACCTTCCAGGTGGTCAAGAGCTTCGAGACCATGACGGTGATCGACAACGTCATCGTCGGTGCGCTCGTGCGCAATACCGTGATGCGCGAGGCGCGCCGCAAGGCGCATGAAGTGCTGGAGTTCACCGGCCTTGCCGCGCGCGCCGACGTGCTTGCGAGCGACCTCGTGCCGGCCGAGAAGCGCCGTCTGGAAGTCGCGCGTGCGCTTGCGACCGAACCGAAGCTGCTGCTGCTCGACGAAGTCCTCACCGGCCTGACCCCGACCGAGGCGCAGACCGGCGTGGCGCTGGTGCGCAAGGTGCGCGATGCCGGCATCACCGTGCTGATGGTCGAGCATGTCATGGAGATCGTGATGCCGCTGGTCGACCGGGCCATTGTGCTCGACCTCGGCAAGGTGCTGGTCGAGGGCAAGCCCGCAGACGTCGTCCGCGATCCCAAGGTGATCAGCGCATATCTGGGAGATCGTCATGCTGTCGGTGCGTGAAGTCACGACCGCCTATCAGGGCCTCGTCGCGATCTCCGCGGTCTCGATCGAGGTCCAGAAGGGCGAGATCGTCTGCGTCGCCGGCGCCAACGGCGCGGGCAAGTCGACGCTGCTCAAATCCATCGCCGGTGCCGAGCGTCCGCGCTCGGGCACGGTGACGTTCGACGGCAAGCGCCTCGACGGCATGGCGCAGCACCACATCACGGCGACCGGCATCGCCTACGTGCCCGAGAACCGCCGCCTGTTCCCGCGCCTGTCGGTGCGCGACAATCTGCGTCTCGGCAGTTATCTCTACCGTGGCGAAGCCAACCGCGAAGAGCCGCTCGATCTCGTCTTCAAGCTGTTCCCGCGTCTCCAGGAACGTTTGGAGCAGCGCGCCGAGACGCTCTCCGGCGGCGAGCAGCAGATGCTCGCGATCGGCCGCGCGCTGATGACGCGCCCGCGGCTCCTGATGCTCGACGAGCCCTCGCAGGGCATCATGCCGAAGCTGGTCGACGAGATCTTTCAAGCCGTGAAGCTCATCCGTGACTCCGGCATGACCGTGCTGATCGTCGAGCAGCGCATGGCCGAATGCCTCGAGATCGCCGACCGTGCCTACATTCTGCAAACCGGCCGCGTGCTGATGCAGGGCGCAGCCAGCGAGATCAAGGGCAATCCGGACGTACGCAAGGCGTATCTGGGGCTGTAACTGGATTGCTGCCGCAATCGAAGTCATCATCCTGAGGTGCGCGCCCTTCGCGCGCCTCGAAGAATGGGCCGCGAGCGCCTGTAGTCCGTCCTTCGAGGCTTCACCTTGCGATGCAATTGCATCGCAAGGCTCGCACCTCAGGATGACGGCGGTGTGTGTGGCGCGCAGCGGGCCAGGATCACGATCGAGATCGCGACTTCGATGCGGCGATCAGCATCTGTTCCACAATCCCCTCAAACTCGCTTTTGGCGATTGGGTCGGTGTACGGTTTTACCGACTTGTCCCACCAACGATGATGGCGCCCCGCCTTATCAAGGATGTCGGCCGCAGCTTCCACTTCCGCGTCTGACGGTGTGGCCACAGACCATCGCTCGTGTTCGTGTACGCCATGCTCCGGCAGCGTCACCCCGAACACCTTCACCAGATCCGTCACCTGCTCCTGCGAGAGGTACCGCGGATTCATCCCGCGCAGCAGCAGGTACAGCTTCGCCGTCTCTTCCAGCTCTTCCGTCGCGAACACCGCGGCCTCGAGCGTGTCGCCGGCGACGACCGGGCCGTGATTGGCGAGCAGCACGGATGAATATTTTCCCGCCAGCCCTTTGATCGCATCCGCGACTGCGGGATCGCCGGGGCGGTAATAGGGCACGAGCGCGGTGGCGCCGCACTTCATCAGGTAATAGGCGGTCATCGGCGGCAGCGCGGCGCGCGGGTCGATCTCGGGCAGCATCGAGAGCGCTACCGAATGGGTCGAGTGCAGGTGTACGATTGCGCGCGCGCTTCCGCGCGTGTCGTAGAGCGCCGTGTGCAGCGGAACTTCCTTGGTGGGCGCATCGCCCGAAACCAGCTGTCCCGTTCTATCCAGCCGCGACAGCCGCGCCGGGTCGAGGAAGCCGAGCGAGGCATTGGTGGGCGTCACCAGCCAGCCGCCGTCGTCCATTTTGACGCTGATATTGCCGGAGGAGCCCGGCGTCAGCCCGCGCTCGAACAGGGACCGTCCGAAGCGGCAGATATCCTCGCGCAGCCGTGTTTCGTTGCTCATGGCCGTCATGCCTGCTTGTCTCACGCTTTGGCAGCACGGCCAAGCCGTGATATCGGTTCGACGAGCTGCCGCAAAGGGCGGCCGTCCGGGAAACGTTCGCAAGGATCAGTTGCATGTCGGCCTCCACGTCACAAAACCAGCGTATCGCCGTCATCGGGCTCGGCTCGATGGGCTTTGGCATGGCGAGCTCGCTGAAGCGCGCCGGCCATGCCGTTACCGGCTGCGACGTTTCGGCTGAGGCCGTCGCGCGCTTCGTGAAGGATGGCGGTGCGGGGGCCAGGACGCCGGCCGAAGCGGCCAAGGAGGCCGATATCGTCGTCAGCGTCGTCGTCAATGCCGCGCAGACGGAGGCGATCCTGTTCGGCAAGGATGGGGCCGCCGAGACCATGCCGAAGGACAGCGTCTTCGTATCCTCGGCCACAATGGATCCCGACGTGGCGCGGCGCCTGGCCAAGCAGCTTGAGGCGACCGGCCGGCATTATCTGGACGCGCCGATCTCCGGCGGGGCGCAGCGCGCCGCGCAAGGCGAGCTGACGATCCTCGCCTCCGGCAGTCCCGCCGCTTTTGCGAAGGCGCGGCCCGCGCTGGATGCCATGGCCGCAAAGCTCTACGAGCTCGGCGATGCCGCCGGGCAAGGCGCTGCGTTCAAGATGATCAATCAATTGCTCGCCGGCGTGCACATCGCCGCCGCCAGCGAAGCCATGGCGTTCGCGGCAAAGCAGGGCCTCGACCTCCGCAAGGTCTATGAGGTGATCACGGCATCGGCCGGTAATTCCTGGATGTTCGAGAACCGCATGCCGCACGTGCTCGACGGCGATTACACGCCGCGCAGCGCGGTCGAGATCTTCGTCAAGGACCTCGGCATCATTCAGGACATGGCGCGCAGTGCCCGTTTCCCTGTGCCGGTCTCCGCCGCCGCGCTCCAGATGTTTCTGATGACATCAGCCGCCGGCATGGGCCGCGACGACGACGCTTCGGTGGCGCGGATGTACGCGCAGGTCACCGGCGTCAAGCTGCCCGGCGACAAGTAAGCAAGAGGAACTGCGATGCCCCGTTTCGCCGCCAATCTCTCGATGATGTTCACCGAGGTGCCGTTCCTCGACCGCTTTGACGCCGCAGCCCAGGCCGGCTTCACCGCCGTCGAGTTTCTCTTTCCCTACGAGCATCCGGCGGAAGCGATCGGCGAGCGGCTCAAGCGCAATGGCCTGACCCAGGCGCTGTTCAATCTGCCGCCCGGCGACTGGAACGCCGGCGAGAAGGGCTTTGCGGCGCTGCCCTCGCGGTTCAACGATCTCAAGGCGAGCCTGGAGACGGCGCTGCCTTATGCCAAGGCGACCGGCGCCAAGCGCCTGCACCTGATGGCCGGCATCGCCAACCGCGGCGAGCGTGTGGCGATCGAGGCGTTCTACAAGTCGGTGGCCTGGGCCGCGGACTTCTTCGCGCCGCACGGCATCGACGTCGTGATCGAGCCGATCAATGCGCGCAACGTGCCTGGCTATTTCCTCAACGATTTCGGCTTCGCGCGCGACCTGATCCAGGAGCTGAGGCTTGCGAACCTGAAGCTTCAGTTCGACATCTATCACTGCCAGATCATCCATGGCGACGTCACCATGCGGCTGCGCGAGATGATGCCGATCATCGGCCACGTCCAGATCGCCAGCATCCCTTCGCGCAACGAGCCCGACGGCGAGGAGCTGAACTATCCGTTCCTGTTCGCAGAGCTCGACCGGCTCGGCTATGCCGGCTTCGTCGGCTGCGAATACAACCCGCGCGGCAAGACCACCGACGGGCTCGCCTGGTTCAAGCCCTACGCTGGAGTGAAGTCGTGACGCTTGCGTTGGGCTGCATCGCAGACGACTACACCGGCGCCTCCGATCTCGCCAACACGCTGACGCGCGCGGGCCTGCGCACCGTGCAGACCATCGGCGTGCCCGCGGACGATCTCGCGCTGCCCGAGGTCGATGCCGTCGTGGTGTCGCTGAAGAGTCGCTCGATCGAAGCCGGGCTCGCAGTGTCGCGCTCGCGCGCGGCGGAGACATGGCTGCGCGGCCGCGGCGCGGGCCACGTGTTGTTCAAGATCTGCTCGACCTTCGATTCCACCGATGCCGGCAATATCGGCCCGGTGATGGACGCGTTGCGCGCCGATTGCGGCGAAGCTGTCGTGCTGGTGACGCCGGCGTTTCCGGAAACGGGCCGTACCGTCTACCAGGGCAATCTCTTCGTCGGTGCCGTGCCGCTCAACGAGAGCCCGCTGAAGGACCATCCGCTCAACCCGATGCACGATTCGAACCTGGTGCGCGTGCTGGCGCGCCAGAGCAAGACGCAGATCGGCCTCGTCGATCTCGCCACCGTCACGCGCGGCGCGGAGGGCGTGCGGGCGCGCTTGGCCGAACTCGCGGGCAAGGGGATCGGCGCCGCGATCATCGACGCCGTCTTCGACCGCGACCTCGAGACCATCGGTCTCGTCGCCGCCGAACATCGGCTGTCGGTCGGCGCCTCCGGGATCGGCCTTGGACTCGCGCGGGCGCTGGTATCGACCGGAAAGGTCAGGGCAACGGCAACCAGTGATGCAGGCGCGCCGGTCGGCGGATCGGCGGCATGCCTTGCCGGGAGTTGTTCGCAGGCGACGCTTCAGCAGATCGCCAATGCCGAACGCATCATGCCGGTGCTTCATCTCGATCCGGACCGTATCATTACGGGGGCGGGCGAAGCACAGCGCGCGCTGGACTGGGCGAGGCCGCGGCTTGCGGAAGGTCCGGTGCTGATCGCATCGAGCTCGACACCGGATCAGGTCGCCGCGCTGCAGGCGCGCCACGGTCGCGACGCCGCCGGTCATGCTATCGAGCAGGCCATGGCCGATATTGCAGAGAGCCTCGTAAAATCAGGCGTGCGACGGCTGATCGTTGCCGGCGGCGAGACGTCGGGGGCCGTTGTCGATCGGTTGAAGATTCCCGGATTTCTCGTGGGACTGGAAATTGCCGCAGGCGTTCCGGTGCTGCGCGCGGTCGGTGCCGAAAGGGACATGCTGCTCGCTCTGAAGTCCGGAAATTTCGGCGGAGCAGAGTTTTTCTCCGACGCACTTAGGCTCATGCGCTGAGCGCAGAGCATTTTTAGCTGCCTGTTCATTTCTTTCGGGCTCCGTGCTCGCACGGATTCGTCGTTAACATCTGCACAATTGCTCTGGTGTTGGATGTCGGCGCTGCTCCCTTTGGTTGATTCGTAGAACTTCGGACGCGCGCCGGCGCCAATACAACGAGACCCGATTATGTTTGCCAAGCTCTCCATCCGCACCAAAATCATCAGTGTCGTGGCATTCCTGCTGGTCGCGATGACCGGCATGGGCCTGCTCGCCGTCATGAAGATGCGGTCGATGAATGCCAACACCGTCGACATCACCACGAACTGGATGCCCAGCGTGCGGGTGATCGGCGATCTGCGCGCCAGCGTCATCACGTATCGCAACGTGGTGCGCCAGCACATGCTGGCCGAAGCTCTGGAAGATAAGCTCGCGGTGGAGAAGACCGCTGCCACGGTGACTGAAGCGCTCGCCAAGGTGCGCTCCAGGTACGAGGCCATGATCAGCTCCCAGGAAGAGCGGGCGCTCTACAGCCAATGGTCCAAGCTCTGGGACGACTACAAGAAGGGCACCGAGGAGGTCATGGCGCTGTCGCGCAAGGAGGCCGGCAAGATCCCGCGCGAGGCGCAGGAGCTCAATTCCAAGACGGTCAACAAGATCGGGCTTCAGGCCGATGAGGTCCTGAACAAGGACATCGAGCTCAACACCAAGGGCGGCGAGCGGGCCGCTCAGGATGCCGCCGACAGCTACGCCTATGCCTTCATGCTGGTTTCGGTCATTCTCGGCGCCGTTGTCGTGATCGGCCTTGGGCTCAGCTTCTATCTCGTCCGAGACGTCTCCAGCGGCATCAACTCGATCATCCAGCCGATGCAGGCGCTGGGTAAGGGCGACCTCTTCGCCGAAGTCCCGCATCGCGGCGAGAAGACGGAGATCGGTGCCATGGCCGACGTGCTCCAGATCTTCAAGGAAGCCCTGATCGCCAAGAAGGCCGCCGACGAGGCCGCCGCAGCCGATGCAGAGGCCAAGATCGAGCGCGGCCGCCGTGTCGACAACATCACCCGCGAATTCGAAACGATGATCGGCGAGATCGTTCAGACCGTGTCGTCGGCCTCGACTCAGCTCGAAGCCTCCGCCTCGACGCTGACTGCGACCGCGGACCGCTCGCAGCGGCTGGCAACCACGGTGGCCTCCGCTTCGGAGGAAGCCTCGACCAACGTGCAATCGGTCGCCTCGGCGACGGAGGAGATGGCTTCGTCGGTCGGCGAGATCAGCCGTCAGGTGCAGGAATCGGCGCGGATGGCGGGCGATGCCGTCGGCCAGGCGCGTGCCACCACCGAACGCGTCGGCGAGCTCTCCAAGGCCGCCTCGCGCATCGGCGACGTCGTCGAGCTGATCAACACCATCGCCGGCCAGACCAATCTGCTCGCGCTGAATGCCACCATCGAGGCCGCCCGTGCCGGCGAAGCCGGCCGTGGCTTCGCCGTGGTCGCTTCCGAGGTGAAGGCGCTCGCCGAGCAGACCGCGAAGGCGACCGGGGAGATCGGCCAGCAGATTTCCGGCATCCAGGCCGCGACCAACGACTCGGTCGGCGCCATCAAGGAGATCTCCTCGACCATCGAGCGTCTGTCGGAGATCTCGTCGGCGATCGCGGCGGCGGTGGAAGAGCAGGGTGCGGCGACGCAGGAAATCGCCCGCAACGTGCAGCAGGCGGCGCAGGGCACGCAGCAGGTGTCGTCCAACATCACCGACGTGCAGCGCGGCGCGACCGAGACGGGCACGGCCTCCTCGCAGGTGCTGTCGGCGGCGCAGATGCTGTCGAACGACTCGAACCGGCTCAAGACCGAGGTCGGCAAGTTCCTGACCAACGTCCGCGCGGCCTGACCGGTTGTAATTCAGCGGCCAAAACAGCGGCGCGGCCCATTCGGCGGCAGCTCACAGCTTGGCTCGGGGCCTCACATGGGCCCCGAGCCTGTATTCGAGTGGCCCACCTTCCATTTTCCGATAGGCCGGTAAGAATGCGGAGCATTGCTCCGCATTGCCTCCGTAGGAATGCGGAGTATGGCTAATGGTTTCATCATAAGTCGCGCGCATAAAAACAGGGCCGAACTTCGTGCGCAACTCGGGGAGCTGTGCGTGCGATGAGCAATTGGTGCACCGGCAGGCTTGGGGTTTCTGATGTCCTGGATCAATAATCTGCGCATATCCATCAAGGTTTCTGCGGTGTTTGCCGCGATCTGCCTGGTCGTCGCTGGCAGCACCGGGGCGATCTACAATTCGCTGAGCGTGATGAATTCGACGGCAAGAATGACCGTTCATACCTACGAGGTGCTTGAGCAGCTTTCCGGCCTTGTCAGCGCCATGGTCAATCAGGAAACCGGTGTTCGCGGCTATCTCGTGTCGGGCGATGCCGGCTTTCTCGCCCCCTATGAGGCCGGACAAAAGCAGTTTCAGGCGGCGGCGGCCAAGGTCGGCAGCCTGACCTCGGATAACGCGACGCAGCAGAAGCGCCTTGATCAAGTCAAGGCGTTCGCCAGTGACTGGGCGACCAACATCGCGCAGCGCGAAATCGCGCTGATGAAGGATCCGGCAACTCAGGCAAAGGCCCGCGAGCTCGAAGCATCCGGCGCCGGCAAGAAAGCGATGGATGGCTTGCGCGGCGTGGTGCAGGAGATGGACAAGGAAGAGCGGTCGCTGTTGTCGGTGCGGGCAGCGGCCTCCGACGCCGCGTCAGGCAATGCAACTCTGTCCATGCTGATCGGCGGCCTCGTCACCCTTCTGCTATCGCTTGTGGGCGCCTTCGGCGTTGCGTTCGCGGTTACCCGCCCAATCCAGCGTATCACCACGGAGATGGGGATTCTTGCGCAGGTGACACATCGGTGGTCGTATCGGGCACCGAACGCAAGGACGAGATCGGCGCGATGGCCCAGGCGGTCCAGGTATTCAAGACCAATGCGATCGAGGTCGAGCGGTTGAAGGCGGAACAGGTCGAAGCCGAGCGACGGAATGCGGAGCAACGCAAGCAAGACATGATCAGGCTCGCAGACGATTTCGAAGGCGCTGTCGGTCAGATCATCGGAACGGTCTCGTCCGCCTCGACGCAGCTCGAGGCGTCGGCCTCCACCCTTACGGGTACGGCCGAACGCTCGCAGCAATTGGCGACCACGGTGGCCTCCGCTTCGGAGGAAGCCTCGACCAACGTGCAATCGGTCGCCTCGGCGACGGAGGAGATGGCTTCGTCGGTCGGCGAGATCAGCCGTCAGGTGCAGGAATCGGCGCGGATGGCAGGCGATGCCGTCGGTCAGGCTCGCGCCACCACCGAACGCGTCAGCGAGCTCTCCAAGGCCGCCTCGCGCATCGGCGACGTCGTCGAGCTGATCAACACCATCGCCGGCCAGACCAATCTGCTTGCGCTGAATGCCACCATCGAAGCCGCGCGTGCCGGCGAAGCCGGCCGTGGCTTCGCCGTGGTCGCTTCCGAGGTGAAGGCGCTCGCCGAGCAGACCGCGAAGGCGACCGGGGAGATCGGCCAGCAGATTTCCGGCATCCAGGCCGCGACCAACGACTCGGTCGGCGCCATCAAGGAGATCTCCTCGACCATCGAGCGTCTGTCGGAGATCTCGTCGGCGATCGCGGCGGCGGTGGAAGAGCAGGGTGCGGCGACGCAGGAAATCGCCCGCAACGTGCAGCAGGCGGCGCAGGGCACGCAGCAGGTGTCGTCCAACATCACCGACGTGCAGCGCGGCGCGACCGAGACGGGCACGGCCTCCTCGCAGGTGCTGTCGGCGGCGCAGATGCTGTCGAACGACTCGAACCGGCTCAAGACCGAGGTCAGCAAGTTCCTGACCAACGTCCGCGCTGCGTAAAGCGCGGTCCATCTATCAAGCCCCCGAGCGGCGCCGAAAGCGCCGCTCTTCCTTTCGGTAGCATGATGTCGCTTGAAGGAAGCATTCTGCGCCTTTGCCAGTAATCTTACGGGCGCGCCGTTTCATGGACGGTTAAACTGAATTTACGAATGTTGGGCGAGGGCAGCCCAGCAAGGGGCGGGGTTCCCATTGAAATGATTTCACACTGAATCGGTCTTTTTGGGGGATCCGATGCGCAAGAATTTTCCGGTCACGGCCGTCGAATATCCCGTCAGTGACGAGACGCTGATCGTTTCGCGAACCGATCTCAAGGGCAAGCTCACCTACTTCAATGAGGATTTCATTGCCGCTGCCGGTTTCACGTCAGCGGAACTCATGGGCCAGCCGCACAACATCGTCCGCCACCCCGACATGCCGCCGGAGGCGTTCGACAATCTCTGGGACACGCTGAAGGCCGGCAAGCCCTGGCTCGGCGCAGTGAAGAACCGTCGCAAGAACGGCGACTTCTACTGGGTGCTGGCGACGGCCTCGCCGATCCGCGAGAACGGTCAGGTCAAGGGCTATACCTCGATCCGCACCAAGCTGCCGGCCGACCAGCGCAAGCTCGCCGAGGAGGTCTACGCTGCAATCCGCGAGAAGAAGCCGCATGGCTATCGCATCGACGCCGGCATCATCCGCCGCCGCTCGCTGCTCGACCGCTTCAGCATCTTCACCGGGACGCTGAAGGCGCGCCTGGTCACGACGATGGTGCTCCAGGCGCTGTTCATGCTCGTGCTCGGCATCGGCGGTGCGCTCTCCACCGGCGGCTCGACCGGTCTGATCCTGTCGCTGCTGGCTGTCGTCGGTGCCGCCATCGTCGGCTTCACCGGCCTTGCAACCATGCGTGCGATCGGGGGGCCGATGCGGCAGCTCAATGACACTTTGATCAACCTCGTGCAGGACAAGTTCGACAACCGCATCGTGATCGAGCGCGACGACGAGATCGGCGAGGCGCTGCGCAACCTTCAGACCGTGCAAACCATCATCCGCTTCAGCCGCGACGAGGTGCAGGCGGTGCAGCGCCGGGCCGAAGGACAGCGCAAAGCCGACATGACGAAGCTTGCCGACGGTTTCGAGGCCGCGATCGGCGAGATCGTCGAGACCGTGTCGTCGGCCGCAACCGAGCTCGAGGCCTCGGCCTCGACGCTGTCCTCGACCGCGGGCCGGGCGCAGGAATTGGCGACGGCGGTCGCGACCGGCTCGGAAGCAGCGTCGACCAATGTCCATTCGGTCGCTTCGGCCGCCGAAGAGATGTCGTCCTCGGTGCGCGAGATCGGCCGGCAGGTGCAGGATTCCTCCCGGATCGCGAACGAGGCGGTCAGTCAGGCCCACGCGACCACCGAACGTGTCAGCGAATTGTCGCGGGCTGCATCGCGGATCGGCGACGTCGTGGAGCTCATCAACGCGATTGCCGGCCAGACCAACCTGCTGGCGCTCAATGCCACGATCGAGGCGGCGCGCGCGGGCGAGGCCGGTCGCGGCTTCGCGGTGGTGGCCTCCGAGGTCAAGGCGCTGGCCGAGCAAACGGCCAAAGCCACCGGCGAGATCGGCCAGCAGATCGGCGGCATTCAGGCGGCGACGCAGGATTCCGTCAGCGCCATCGGCGAGATCAGCGGCACCATCGCGCGTCTGTCGGAGATCGCCTCGGCGATCGCAGCGGCCGTCGAGCAGCAGGGCGCGGCGACGCAGGAGATCGCGCGCAACGTTCAGGAAGCGGCCCGGGGAACGCAGCAGGTCTCGTCCAACGTCGGCGACGTCCAGCGCGGCGCCTCCGAAACCGGCTCGGCGTCCTCGCAGGTGCTGACTGCGGCGCAGATGCTGTCGCGCGACTCCAACCGCCTCAAGCTCGAAGTCGGCAAGTTCCTGAACTCGGTCCGTGCCGCCTGAGGCGCGCGGCCGCATGGCTGCGATGTCGGCTTCGCAGTGCGGTAGCAGGGAAGTGAATGCGGGATAGCCGCCGGGGGTTAGCGTTTCCGGCGGTGCTCAGGTAAAGGGGGAAGGGGATCGCCGTGGGGGCGGATTCCATATTCTCGCTTGACCTGGAATTGCCTGGCGCATGATTGCTCTGGTCCGTATTGCCCTGAGCCGGCCTTATACGTTCGTGGTGCTGGCGCTGCTGCTGCTGATTATCGGACCGCTCGCGGCGCTGCGAACCCCGACCGACATCTTCCCGGATATCCGTATTCCGGTCATTGGCGTGGTCTGGCAGTACACCGGGCTGCCGCCGGACCAGATGTCCGGCCGCATCACCACCCCGTTCCAGCGCGCGCTGACGACCACGGTCAACGACATCGAGCATATCGTCGCCAATTCCTACAACGGCTTTGGCATCATCAAGATCTTCTTCCAGCCCAACGTCGACATCCGTACCGCCAACGCGCAGGTCACCGCGATCTCGCAGACGCTGCTCAAGCAGATGCCGCCGGGCGCGACGCCACCCTTGATCCTGAACTACTCGGCGTCCACCGTGCCGATCATTCAGGTGGCCCTGTCGGGCGACGGGCTCACCGAGCAGAATCTCGCCGATATCGGCATCAACCAGCTTCGTACGCCCTTGGTCACGGTGCCGGGCGCGGCGATTCCCTATCCGTTCGGCGGCAAGCAGCGCCAGGTCCAGATCGACCTCAATCCTACCGCGCTCCAGGCCCGCGGCCTCTCGGGCCAGGACGTCGCCAACGCGCTGGCCGCCCAGAATCTGATCACACCGGTCGGCACCCAGAAGATCGGCCAGTTCGAGTACAACATCCAGCTCAACAACTCGCCGCTCCGGATCGACGAACTCGGCAATCTGCCGATCAAGACCGTCAACGGCGCCATGGTCTATGTGCGCGACGTCGCCACGGTGCGCGATGGCAATCCACCGCAGACCAACATCGTCCATGTCGACGGCAACCGCTCGGTGCTGATGATGGTGCTGAAGGCGGGCGCGACCTCGACGCTCGATATCATCGCCGGCATCAAGCAGAAGGTCATCGACGTCAAGGATCAGCTGCCCGACGCACTGAAGATCGGCTTCATCGGTGATCAGTCGGTGTTCGTTCGCGGCGCGATTCAAGGTGTCGCCTTCGAGGGCGTGATCGCGGCGTTGCTCACCAGCGTCATGATCCTGCTGTTCCTCGGCAGCTGGCGCTCGACCATCATCATCGCGGTCTCGATCCCGCTGTCGGTGCTGGGCGCCATCATCATGCTGTCGGCGATCGGCGAGACGCTGAACATCATGACGCTCGGCGGCCTCGCGCTCGCCGTCGGCATCCTCGTCGACGACGCCACGGTCACGATCGAGAACATCAACTACCATCTGGAGCAGGGCAAGCCGGTCGAGCAGTCCATCCTCGACGGCGCCAACCAGATCGTGACGCCGGCCTTCGTTTCGCTGCTCTGCATCTGCATCGTGTTCGTGCCGATGTTCTTCCTCACCGGCGTCGCGCGCTTCCTGTTCGTGCCGATGGCGGAAGCCGTGATGTTCGCGATGATCTGGTCGTTCATCCTGTCGCGCACGCTGGTGCCGACCATGGCGAACTATCTGCTCAAGGCGCATGTCCATCACGAGGGCGGGCCGCCGAAGTCGCGCAATCCGCTGGTCTGGTTCCAACGCGGCTTCGAGACGCGGTTCGAGCGCATCCGCGGTGGTTATCGCGGCCTCCTTGGCCTGGCGTTGGCGCACCGGCCGGTGTTCGTCATCGGTTTCATCTGCATCGTCGGCGCGTCCTTCGCGCTGGTGCCGTTCCTCGGCCGCAACTTCTTCCCATCCGTCGATGCCGGCAACATCCTGATGCATGTCCGCACCCAGGTCGGCACCCGAGTCGAGGAGACCGCGAACCAGCTCGCCGATGTCCAGAAGGCGGTGCGCAAGCTGATCCCGGGCGAGATCGAGACCATGACCGACAACATCGGCATGCCGATCTCCGGCATCAACATGACCTACAACAACACCGGCGTGATCGGCCCGCAGGACGGCGACATTCAGATCAAGCTGAAGGAAGGCCACAAGCCGACCGAAGAGCATGTCCGCGTGCTGCGCGAGCAATTGCCGCGCCTGTTTCCCGGCGTGAGTTTCGCGTTCCTGCCCGCCGACATCGTCAGCCAGATCCTGAATTTCGGCGCGCCGGCGCCGATCGACCTGCAAATCCGCGGCGCCAATGTCAGCGCGAATTTCGCTTATGCCAACAGCCTGCTGGCGAAGGTCCGCAAGATTCCCGGCGTTGCCGATGCGCGCATCCAGCAGTCGCCGAACAACCCGACCTTCAACATCGATGTCGACCGCACCCGCGCGCAATATGTCGGCCTGACCGAGCGCGACGTCACCAACAGCCTGGTGGTCAATCTCGCCGGCTCCTCGCAGGTGGCGCCGACCTACTATCTCAACCCCGATAACGGCGTGTCCTACTCGATCGTGATGCAGACGCCGCAATACCAGATCGACTCGCTCAGTGCGCTGCAGACCCTGCCGATCACCGCGGCCGGCAACGCGCAGTCGCCGATTCTCGGCGGCATCGCCGACATCAAGCGCTCGACCTCGAGTGCGGTCGTCTCGCAATACGACATTCAGTCCATGGTGCAGATCTTTGCGACGACCTCGGGCCGCGATCTCGGCGCGATTGCCACCGACATCCGCCAGCTGATCGCCGACACCGCCAATGAGGTGCCAAAGGGCTCGTCCGTGGTGCTGCTCGGCCAGGTGCAGACCATGAACAGCGCCTTCACCGGCCTGCTGTTCGGCCTGCTCGGGGCCGTCGTGCTGATCTACTTCTTGATCGTCGTGAACTTCCAGTCCTGGTCCGACCCGTTCGTGATCATCACCGCGTTGCCGGCCGCGCTCGCCGGCATCGTCTGGATGCTGTTCATGACCGAGACCACGTTGTCGGTGCCGGCGCTGACAGGCGCCATCATGTGCATGGGCGTTGCCACCGCCAACAGCGTGCTCGTGATCTCCTTTGCCCGCGAGCGTTACGAGGACCTCGGCGATCCCATCGCCGCCGCGCTCGAAGCCGGCTTCGTCCGGTTCCGCCCGGTGCTGATGACCGCGCTCGCCATGATCATCGGCATGGCGCCAATGGCGCTGGGGCTGGGGGAGGGCGGCGAGCAGAATGCACCGCTCGGCCGCGCCGTGATCGGCGGCCTGATCTTTGCAACGTTCGCCACGCTGATGTTTGTTCCCGTGGTGTTCAGCATGGTTCACAAGAAACAAGGCGCCGAAGCCGCCGCCTCATTGGAGACTCCGCATGTCGCCCACTGAACCCCGCTCCCCGGTGTCGCACCGGAAACTGGGCATCTTCGGCGTGGTGGCGCTGATTGCGGCAGGCCTTGTCGTCGGCACCGGCATCCGTGCCCGCGAGGAGCAGGGCTCCAAGCTGAAAGAATGGACCGACGACCAGGCCGTTCCCAGCGTGGCGGTGACGCTGCCCAATGCCAAGGACCTCAATGCCACCATCGAGCTGCCGGGCCGGCTGGAAGCCTACTACCGGGCTCCGATCTTCGCGCGCGTGTCGGGCTATTTGAAGAGCTGGAGTGCCGACATCGGCGCGCGCGTCAAGGCCGGCCAGGTGATTGCCGAGATCGAGGCGCCCGACCTCGATCAGCAGCTGCTGCAAGCCCGCGCCGACCTCGCCAGCCAGCAGGCCAGCGCCAGGCTGTCGGAAGCAACGCTGAACCGGCGCAAGACGCTGGTCGCCTCCAACTTCGTCTCCGCGCAGGAGATCGACGAGCGCACTGCCGATCTCTCCAACAAGAAGGCCGCCGTCAATTCGGGGCAGGCCAATGTCGAGCGGCTGGAAGCGCTCGCTGGCTACAAGAAGATCACAGCGCCGTTCGACGGCGTCGTCACCGCGCGCGACACCGACGTCGGCGCGCTCATCAATGCCGGCGGCGGCTCGGGCCCGGCGATGTTCGTGATCTCGGACATCACCAAGCTGCGCGTCTACGTCAACGTGCCCCAGAATTACGTGCCGGCGATCAAGATCGGGGCCAAGGCGATCATCACGCTGCCGGAATATCCCAACCGGACTTTTCAGGCGACGGTGGAGGCTTCATCGCAGGCCGTCGACGTCGCCTCCGGGACGACGCGCATGCAGCTCGGGCTCGACAATTCCAGAGGAGAGTTGATGCCCGGCGGCTATGCCAGCGTGAAGCTCAGCCTCCAGCGCGACTCCGCGCCGCTCAGCATCCCCGCCAGCGCCCTGATCTTCAACGGCAGCGGCCTGCGCGTCGCGACCGTCGGTGCGGACGACAAGGTGCTGTTCAAGCCGGTCACCATCGCGCGCGATCTCGGCCGCGAAATCGAGCTCGCGTCGGGTATCGCGCCGGACGATCGCGTCATCGCCGCCCCGCCGGATGGTCTGTCGGATGGCGACGCGGTTCGCGTCGTCGGGGCCGGCGCCAAAGGCAAGCCGGCAACGGCGTCCGAGAAGCAGGCGCCGAGGAGCTAGGACGGTCCGTGCCCCGGACGCAGCGCACCACGAAGTGGTGCGCTGCTGAGCCGGGGCCCATCTCTCCTCGAAGCTGGATCCCGGCTCTGCGGAGCGGCACTTCGCGCCGCACCGCGTCCGGGACACGAGAGCTTACGCCAGCCGCCACTCCGGCACGCCATCCGCGGTCATCGCGATCTCGCCGATTGAGCCGACCGGCGTGCGATCCATGTCGAGCAGGTGCGCCAGCGTCGCCGCATCGCTCGCCGGAATCCGCGCCAGCGTGCGCCGGTCATCTTCGGTGCGCAGCATCACCACGCCGTGCTCGACATCGCCGCCGCGCCCATAGAGCACCGTAAAGCTCTCGACCTTGCCTTTGCCTCCGGCTTCGGTGACGAACTCCGGCACCGCGCGCTTGTTGCGGTCGGCCTCGGCCTGCACGCTCGTCTCCTGAATCAACGCTTCGCGTGGCGCCGTCTTCGAAACAACGAGCGCATGGTGCTTGGTGACGAAGCCGCCCTGGCCGTAGAGCAGGCCGAGCCCGGCGCCGTCGCGCAGCCGCCGCACCATCGCGCAGGCCGCATGCGTCATGTAGGTGTTGAGCGGCGCCCCGAAGAAGGTGAGCCCGCCGGTCACGGTCGGCTGCACGTCCGCGCCCAGGCCAAGCGTCCGCCGCGCCATCTTGGGCACGCAGGGGAAGCAGCTATAGAGCTCGATCGCGTCGAACTGTCTGCCGTCGCCGCCGGCGAGGTCCATCACGGCCTTCAGCACCGCGTTCTGCGGATGGCTCTCGTAGAACTGGTCGCGCAGGAGATAATCACGCGGTTCTTCGGCCGAGGCGCCGCCGAGCGGGTAGACCAGCCTGTTCTCGGGAATCCCGGCCGCGCGCGCCTTGGCAAGGCTGGTGAGCAGCAGCGCGCCTCCCATGTTGACGCTCGGGTTGGCGACCATGAGCTTGTTGTAGGGCCAGGCGATCAGGCGGTTGGCGGCGGTCGGCGTCGTGATCTCTTCAGGCGCATAGCGCCGCTTCAGCCAGGCATTCGGATTTTGCGCGGCGGCTTCCGAATAGCGCGACCACAGCACACCGGACTCCGCCATCGCCTCACGCGGCGTCTGGCCCCAATGCGCGGAGGAGGCCGCCTCATAGAACGGATAGACCGTGACGGGGCGGAATACGCCGAGCTTGACCGCCAGCGGCTTCTGGAACGCCGCGCCGCGCTTGGGCTCCTCGACATCATGCGCGAACGGGGTCCATGGCAGCTTGACGCTCGCACGTTCCGCCTTGGTCGCGGTCGACTGCGCCTCCGCCCCGCAGACTGCCGCGACGCTGCATTCGCCGCGTGCGATGCGCTTTGCCGCCTCGTGGATATAGCGGATCGGGCTCTCGCCGCCGACCGGACCGTAATAGCAGTGCGCAGGCGCGATCCCGAGCCGTTGCGCCAAAAGCTGCTCCGGATCGCGATAACGCCAGCTCAGGAAGTTGACGACGTCGAGCGACTGCACCTCGCCGAGCAGTTTTGCGCCCGCATCGGCCTCGGCGCGCCGGAGCGCCTGTTCGAGCAGATCGAGCGGTTCCAGGCCTTCCGTGATCTCCTTGGGGCGGTCGACGATCTCGCCGATGCCGACGATGACGGGGATGCGGTCTGGGGAAATTGTCATTGTTCTTGCTTCTTCTCTCTCAGATATATTCGACCTCATCCAGGAGCCTGCGAAGCAGGCGTCTCGAAGGATGGGCCGCGGGCTCTCATGGTTCGAGACGGCGCTTGCGCGCCTCCTCACCATGAGGGTCTGCACCTACTCCGCCACCAGCGCATTCATGTGCTCGACGGCCTCCGCAAACTCTTCCTTGAACTCCTGCACCACGCTGCCTGCCGACTTCACGCTGTCGACCAGGCCGACGCCCTGGCCGACGAAGTAGCTCACGAGATCGCGCGCTTTGGCGTTGCCGCCTGCCGCCGCGCGGTCGATCGAATTGAAGGCGTCGCGGCTGATGATGCTTTGCAGCGGCATCGGCAGCGCGCCGGGGCTTTCGGGCGCACGGTCCCAGGCATCCGTCCAGACCGAGCGGAGCTGCCGGGCCGGCTTGCCGGTGCGGCCCTTCGAGCGAACGGCGTCGCGCGAGGAGGCCGCGATCATCTTCTCGCGAAAGATCTCCGTGGTCTCCGCCTCGACGGTCGCAAGCCACACCGAGCCTGTCCAGGCGCCGGCCGCGCCCATCGCCATGCAGGCGGCCATCTGCCGTCCCGTCATGATGCCGCCGGCCGCCAGCACCGGCACGTCGCGGATCTTCTTGATCGCCTTGATCACCTCCGGAACCAGCACCATGGTCGAGACCTCGCCGCAATGGCCGCCGGCCTCCGTGCCCTGCACCACGAGGATGTCGACGCCGGCTGCGACCTGACGCAGCGCGTGCTCCTTGGCGCCGACCAGTGCCGCAACGGGGACGCCGTGTTTCCTGCCCATCTCGATCATCGCCTTCGGCGGCACGCCCAGCGCGTTGGCGATCAGGCGGATCGGATGACGAAAAGAGACTTCGAGCAATTCCAGCGCCGTCTTCGCATCGAAGGGCTGCGGCTGGTCGTCCGCGACCTCGGTGGTGGTGAGTTCGATGTCGTACTTCTTCAGGAGATCGCGCGTATAGTTGCGATGCTCTTGCGGTACCCGCGCTTCCAGGCTCTTCCAGGTGACGTCCTTCTCGCCCGCGGTCGAGATGTTTTCGGGGATCAGCACGTCGATGCCGTAGGGCTTGCCGTCGATATGCGCGTCGATCCATGCCAGCTCGCGTTCGAGCGTCTCCGGCGTGTGCACGGTCGCGCCCAGCACGCCAAAGCCGCCGGCGCGGCTGACGGCGGCAACGACATCGCGGCAATGGCTGAAAGCGAGCAGCGGGAACTCGATGCCCAGCATGTCGCAGATCGGCGATTTCATGACCCTCTCCCGGCAGCAGCCTTCGCGTTGCTGTTCTTGCTTTGCGTGCGAAGCCGCTCGACGCTAGCGCATCGCCATCCGCGATGCCAAGCAGGATTTGGTCGCGCATCTTGCGTGCAGGCGCCGCGAAGCGGACGAGCCATTCCGCTGCATAAAATAAGCAGCCCAGAGCCGCCCGATTTGCCTCTTGCGCTTTCGAGAGCGACAGCAAATGCTGGCTGATAACAACAGAAAAATCAGGGAGCGCCAGCCAATGTCGTCAGCGCAATCGAACCCGGCCCGCGCCGCCGAAGCTTACGACGTGGTCGTCGTCGGCGCCGGCTTTGCCGGCCTGTACATGCTGCATCGCCTGCGCGGGCTCGGCTTCTCCGCACGCGTCTACGAGCAGGGCGGCGGCGTCGGCGGCACCTGGTACTGGAATCGCTATCCCGGCGCGCGCTGCGACGTCGAGAGCATGCAATATTCCTACTCGTTCTCCGAAGAGCTCCAGCAGGAATGGGACTGGAGCGAGCGCTATGCGCCGCAACCAGAGATCCTGAAATATGCCAACCACGTCGCCGACCGCTTTGATCTGCGCCGCGACATCCAGTTCAACACGCGCGTCGAGCGCGCCGCGTTCGACGAGTGCGCGACATGCTGGTCGGTGACGACCTCGGACGGCAAGACGGTCGAAGCCAAATTCGTCGTGCTTGCCACAGGTTGTCTCTCGAACGCGCGCAAGCCGGACATCAAGGGCCTGGAGAGCTTCAAGGGGCCCGTCTACCACACCGGCAACTGGCCGCATGAAGAGGTCGACTTCACGGGCCTGCGCGTTGGCCTGATCGGGACGGGATCATCGGGCATACAGTCGGCTCCCGTCATCGCCGATCAGGCGAGACATCTCACGGTGTTCCAGCGCACCGCGAATTTCTCCGTTCCCGCCCGCAACGCCGCGCTCACGTATGAGGAGCGCAGCGCGTTCCGCAAGAACTATCCGGAGATCCGTCGCTTCGCCCGCGAGGTCGCCCGCAATGGCATCTATACCGAACAGCCAGATCGTGGCGCGCTCGATGACAATGACGATGTCAGGCGCGCCAAGTATTCGGCGCGCTGGGAGCGCGGCGGGCTCACCTTCATGTATGCCTATAACAATCTCGGCCTCGACCGGGCCGCGAACAACACCGCGGCCGATTTCGTGCGCGGCAAGATCGCCGAGATCGTGAAGGATCCCGACACCGCGAAGCTGCTTCAGCCGAACAGCCACCCGATCGGCACCAAGCGCATCTGCGTCGACACTGATTATTTCGCGACCTTCAACCGGCCCAACGTTTCGTTGGTGGACATCAAGACCAATCCGATTCAAGAGATCACCGCAAATGCCGTGCGTGTCGCCGGGAAGGACCACGAGGTCGATGCGCTGGTGCTGGGGACCGGCTTCGACGCCATGACCGGCTCGGTCGCCAGGATCGACATTCTGGGCCGCGGCGGGCAGACGCTGAACCAGAAATGGGCGGAAGGCCCCAAGACCTTGCTCGGCCTGATGAGCGCGGGCTTTCCGAACCTCTTCATCATCACCGGGCCCGGCAGCCCGTCGGTGCTCTCGAACATGATCGTGTCGATCGAGCAGCATGTCGACTGGATCGCCGAGTGCCTGACCCACATGCGCATGCGCGGCCTCACGACGATCGAGGCGAGCGGGGAGGCCGAGGACAAATGGGTCGCGCACGTCAACGAGGTCGCCGAGGGCACGCTCTATCCGCAGGCCAATTCCTGGTACATGGGCGCCAACATCCCGGGCAAGCCGCGCATCTTCATGCCCTATATCGGCGGCGTCGGCGTCTACCGGCGGATCTGCGACGAGGTCGCGGCGAAGGGATACGAAGGATTTGTGATGGAGCACGGGCAGCAGCCGCAGGCGGCGGCGTCCTAGATGACGCTCGTCATTCCGGGGCCGCGGAAGCGAGAAACCCCGGGCGCCCCGGAATGACGTCGGGGAGGGGGTGCCATGACGAAACGTAGAGTTGCCCCGCCGGGCAATGCATTTCCGAGGCCTTGTCATCGGCCGTTCGCGGGCTAATTAATGCAGACGCATCTTTCCGCCGGAGCTCTCGCATGACCGACACCCCCGCCTACGTGCCGCCCAAAGTCTGGACCTGGAACAAGGAGAATGGCGGGCAGTTCGCCAGTATCAATCGCCCGATCGCCGGCCCGACCCACGACAAGGAGCTGCCGGTCGGCAAGCACCCCTTGCAGCTCTATTCGCTGGCGACGCCGAACGGGGTGAAGGTGACGGTGATGCTGGAGGAGCTTTTGGCGCTCGGCCACAAGGGCGCTGAATACGACGCCTGGCTGATCAAGATCGGCAACGGCGATCAGTTCGGCAGCGGCTTCGTCGATATCAATCCGAACTCGAAAATCCCGGCGCTGATGGACCGCTCCGGTCCGGAGCCGATCCGTGTGTTCGAGTCCGGCTCGATCCTGTTCTACCTCGCCGAGAAGTTCGGCGCCTTCCTGCCGAAGGACATCAAGACACGCACCGAGGCGATGTCCTGGCTGTTCTGGCAGATGGGTAGTGCGCCCTATCTCGGCGGCGGCTTTGGCCATTTCTATGCCTATGCGCCGTTCAAGATCGAATACGCCATCGATCGTTTCGCGATGGAGGTCAAACGCCAGCTTGACGTGCTGGATCGCCGCCTCGCCGACAACGAATATCTCGCGGGCAAGGAGTACACCATCGCCGACATCGCGGTGTGGCCCTGGTATGGCGCGCTCGCCAAGGGGCTGGTCTATGGCGCCGGCGAATTCCTCTCGGTGCAGGACTACAAGAACGTGCAGCGCTGGACCGACCAGATCGCCAAGCGTCCGGCCGTGAAGCGTGGCCGCATGGTCAACCGCATCTCCGGCGATCCCGCCAGCCAGCTCCACGAACGCCACGACGCGAGCGATTTCGAGACCAAGACACAGGACAAGCTCGCGCCTGCGACGTAAGGCGGCGCGCTCTTTCTTCACCTCGCCCCGCTCGCGGCAGGGCGAGGGGCGCACCTCTTGCGCAGCGCGACGGCTACTTCCCCTTCACGCCCTCCGCCGCCGGGAACACCACGCGATCATCAGTACGGCAATAGCGGTCGGCGAACATGCGGCCGATCGGGTGATAGCGGTCCATGTGCACCCGCATCGCCTCGGGATCCCACAGCTCGTCGCGGATGTGGAAGTGGATGCCTTCGCCCATGATGAGGCGGCGGTCGTCATTGACGTCGATCAGTTTCCAGAGCTTGCATTCCATCGCCCAAGGTGTGTCGGCGAGCCGCGGGACCGCGATCCTCGTCGACGGTGCAAGCTTCAGCCCGAGATAGTCGGGCTCGCCGATATCGGGCGGAAAATCGCCGCTGCTCTCGTGCATCGCTTTCGCCAGCGGCTCGTCGGCGAGGTTGACCACGAACTCGCCGGTCCGCTGGATGTTGAGGAACGTGTCCTTGTCCTGACCGTTCGGCTTGCGGTTGGCCGCGAACATGCAGAGCGGCGGATCCTCGCAGAAGGCGTTGAAGAAGCTGAACGGGGCGGCGTTGACCACGCCGGTCGGCCCGAGCGAGGTCACCCACGCGATCGGCCGCGGCAAAATGAAGGAGGTCAGCACCTTGTAGCGCTCGCGTGGCGTCAGGTCGCTGGCGGCGTAGTCCATGATGGCTCCGTGCGAGGTCTTTGCCTCTCCCCGCAAGCGGGGAGAGGTAACAGAGAGAAGGCGGATCACGCCATGCTCAACTCGTGCCGTCCGACCACCATCCAGTGCACCTCGTCCGGACCATCGGCGAAGCGCAGGTGACGCACGTCCTGATACATTTCGGCGAGCGGGGTCCAGTGCGAGATGCCGGTGGCGCCATGCATCTGGATCGCCTGGTCGATGATCTTGCAGGCGCGCTCCGGCACCATGGCCTTGACCATGGAGACCCAGACGCGGGCTTCCTTGTTGCCGAGCACGTCCATCGCCTTGGCAGCCTTCAGCACCATCAGCCGCATCGCCTCGATCTCGCAGCGCGCCTGTGCGATGATCTGCATGTTGCCGCCGAGATGGGCGATCTTCTTGCCGAAGGCTTCGCGGGTGAGGCCACGCTGCACCATGAGGTCGAGCGCCTTCTCGGCCTTGCCGATGGTACGCATGCAGTGATGGATGCGGCCCGGTCCGAGGCGGAGCTGCGAGATCTCGAAGCCGCGGCCTTCGCCGAGCAGGATGTTCTCCTTCGGCACCCGCACGTTGTTGAAGCGCATATGCATGTGGCCGCGCGGGGCGTGGTCCTGGCCGAACACGTACATGGGGCCGAGCACTTCGACGCCGGGCGTGTCGCGCGGCACCAGGATCTGCGACTGCTGCTTGCTCGGCGCTGCATCCGGATTGGTCTTCACCATCACGATCAGGATCTTGCAGCGGGGATCGCCGAGACCGGAGATGTAGTATTTCTCGCCGTTGATGACCCATTCGTCGCCGACGAGCTTGGCCGTGGTCGAGATGTTCTTGGCGTCGGAGGAGGCGACGTTCGGCTCGGTCATGACATAGG
Organism: Bradyrhizobium sp. USDA 327; assembly: GCF_041262065.1. NCBI lineage: Bacteria > Pseudomonadati > Pseudomonadota > Alphaproteobacteria > Hyphomicrobiales > Nitrobacteraceae > Bradyrhizobium > Bradyrhizobium sp. USDA 327. The sequence continues at coordinate 1,504,098 of NZ_JBGCCW010000001.1, forward strand.
CCGAGCGGATCTCGCCGTTGAGCAGCGGCTTCAGCCACTTCTCCTTCTGCTCCTTGGTGCCGACGCGCTCCAGCACCTCCATGTTGCCGGTGTCGGGCGCTGAGCAGTTCATGGTCTCGGACGCCAGCGGGCTCTTGCCGAGCTCGGCCGCGATATAGGCATAGTCGAGATTCTTCAGGCCCTGGCCGGTCTCGTCATCGGGCAGGAAGAAGTTCCAGAGACCTTCCTGCTTCGCCTTGTTCTTGGCTTTCTCCAGCACCTCGAGCTGCTTCGGCGTGAAGCTCCAGCGATCCTCCTTGCCTTCGCCCGCCTTGGCGAACTCGATCGACATCGGCTCGACGGTGTCGCGGATGAACTTCTTGACGTGGTCATAGAGCGGCCGGACCTGATCCGACATCCTGAGGTCGTTGAGCTCGTCGCCGGGATTGAGGGTGTAGTTGGTGGTGCGGGGAATGTAGGCGTGTTTTGTCATTGTTCCTCCCGGAGCGCTAGCATTGTGCTGAACGCGAGAATAGTCGCAGCGCCGCCAAAGTGCGAGCGCGCTTTTGTCACGCGAGCCATGCCACGCGATGCAATATCGCGAGGTCGTTTGAAATGTTGTTTGAATGGTGCCGAAGGTTGGATGTGCCCGCGCCACAACTGTCATCGCCCGACTTGATCGGGGGATCCAGTATTCCAGAGACGGTCGTGATTGAACCGAGAGGCCGCGGCGTACTGGATGCCCCGGTCAAGCCGGGGCATGACAGCGGTGGCTTGGTCAGTTCGGCATGCGGTGCATCGCGCAGATCTTGTTGCCGTCGAGGTCGCGCAGGTAAGCCAGATACAGCTTGCCGCCCGGGCCCTGGCGAATGCCGGGCGGATCCTCGATCGATGTCGCACCGGCGGCGACTCCGGCCTCATGCCATTTGTCGACCTGCTCGGGTGAGTTGCAGGCAAAGCCGATCGTGCCGCCATTTGCGCAGGTCGCCGGTTCGCCGTTGATCGGCTTCGACACCGAGAACACGCCGGTCTTGGTGATGTAGAAGATGCGATGGCCGTCGACCCTGGCCGGCCGCACTTCGAGCGTGCCGAGCAGCTTGTCGTAGAACGTCTTGGCCTTGTCGAGGTCGTTGGTGCCGATCATGACGTGTGAGAACATTTGCCCATTCCCTTGTGCGCTCAAAAACCAGAAACCGTAGGGTGGGCAAAGCGCAGCGTGCCCACCACCACCCTCGCAGGGCTTTGGGTGGGCGCGGCGCAAGAGCGCCTTTGCCCATCCTGCGAGATCTCAAAACGCCGTATAGCCGCCGTCGATCACGAACGTATCCGCGGTGTGATACGACGACGCCTTGCTCATCAGATACACCGCGATGCCGCCGAAATCGGATGCCTCGCCGAAGCGCCGCATCGGAATGCGCGGCATGACGTTGGCGATGAACTTGTCGTTGGCCATGAGTCCTGCCGTCATGTCACTCTTGATCCATCCCGGCAGGATCGCGTTCGCGGTGACTCCGTGGCGCGCCAGCTCGACGCCGAGTGCGCGCACCAGCGCGTTGATCGCCGCCTTGGTCGCCGCATAATGCTCGTTGCGCGCAGTGCCGAAAATCGAGGCGAGGCTCGAGGTCGCGACGAGACGGCCAAAGGGATCGCCGGCATTGGCGCGCTCGGTCATGTGCTTCGCCGCGGCCTGGAACGCGTGGAACACGCCGTCGAGATTGGTCGCGAACATCGTGCGCCATTCCTCCTCGGTGCGCTCGATGAAGGCGCGCCGGCCGCCGCCGCCGATGCCGGCATTGGCGAAGCAGCCGTCGACCCGGCCGAACGTATCGAGTGTCGCCTTCATCGCGGAATTGACCGAGGCCGGGTCGGTGACGTCACAGACGCGGGTGTCGACCTTGCCGGCGAGGCCGGCCATGCTCGCGGCAGCGGTCTTGTTCTTGTCGGCATTTCGGCCCCAGATCGAGACGTTGCAGCCCTGGGCCGCGAGCGCCTGCGCAATGCCGAGCCCGATGCCGCCATTGCCGCCGGTGATCACGGCCACGCGGCCGGAGAGGTCGAAAAGGTTCATGCGCGTTTCCTGTCCTTGGCAAGACTTCCTGGCATGAGCAGCATCAGCCGCTGCGCACAAGATTGCTTGCTATGCTGCGATCACCATGGACAAGGTCGCGACAAAAATCAAATATGCGGCCCGGCAAAAGTAAATTCCGGTCTGCGAAACTGACTCGGGCCGCAACTGACGAGGAAACCATGCAGTTCAAACACGTCACGCTCGATTTCGATGGCGCGGTCGCGATCCTCAAGCTCGACCATCAGGAGGTGATGAACGCGGTCTCCGTGGACATGCTGGGCGGTCTTGCCGAGGCGCTCGATGCGATCGAGGAGAAGAAGGACGAGGTGCGCTGCGTGGTGCTGACCGGCGCGGGCCGTGCGTTCTGCACCGGTGCGAATCTCCAGGGCCGCAACAACCAGTCGAAGAAGACCAAGGCCGGTCTGACGCTGGAAACCGGCTTCCACCCTTTCCTGCGCCGCATCCGCAATCTGCACTGCCCGATCGTTACCGCGGTCAATGGTCCCGCCGCGGGCGCCGGCATGAGCTTCGCGCTGCTCGGCGACATGATCCTGTGCGCGCGCTCGTCCTATTTCCTGCAAGCCTTCCGCCGCATTGGCCTCGTGCCGGATTGCGGCTCGACCTGGCTCCTGCCGCGGCTCGTCGGCCGGGCACGCTCGATCGAATTGTCGCTGATGGGTGAGCGCCTTCCGGCCGAGAAGGCGCTGGAATGGGGCCTCGTCAACCGCGTCTACGATGACGGCGTGCTGATGGAAGAGGCGATGAAGCTCGCGCGCGAGCTCGCCAGCGGCCCGACGGTCGCACTGTCCCTGATCCGCAAGCTCTATTGGGACAGCCCGGAAAATTCCTTCGAGGAGCAGCTCAATCTCGAATTCCAGTGCCAGCTCCGCGCCGGCGACACCCAGGATTTTCGCGAGGGCGTCGGCGCGTTTCTCGAGAAGCGTCCCGCGCAGTTCAAGGGCAAATGATCGAGGACGAGCTCTCGCGCAGCGTCGGGCGCTGGTGCAGCGGGGCGACTGGCGTCACGGGCGCGGCCAAGCTGTCCGGCGGCGCCAGCCAGGAAACCTGGCGCTTCGATATCGTGCATCCTGATGGACCGATCGGCGCGATCCTGCGCCGCTCACCGAAGGGCTATGGCGCGGCGCCAACGCGCGCCGCGGGCCTTGCCGCTGAAGCGCAGCTGATGCAGCTCGCTTTCGAGGCCGGCGTTCCGTCGCCGCGCGTGATGCATGTGCTGGTGCCGGAAGACGATCTCGGCACCGGCTTCATCATGCAGCGGGTCGAGGGCGAGACTATCGCGCGCAAGATCCTGCGCGACGACGAATACGCCACGGCGCGGCCGCTTCTGGCGCGGCAGATCGGCGGCATTCTTGCGGCTCTTCACAGGCTGCCGCAGGACGGATTGCCCGAGCTGCGCAGCCGGGGTGCGACCCAGGAGATCGCCGAGTTCGAGCGCGACTATCGCAGCCTGAACTGGCCCAAGCCCGTGTTCGAACTGGCGCTGCGCTGGCTGCGCGACCACGATCCCGGTCCCGCGGCCGAGACCACGCTGGTGCATGGCGATTTCCGCAACGGCAATCTCATCATCGGCGCCGACGGTGTGCGTGCGGTGCTCGACTGGGAGCTCGCCCATCTCGGCGATCCCATGGAGGATCTCGGCTGGGTCTGTGTGAACTCCTGGCGCTTCGGGGAGATCGACAAGCCGGTCGGCGGTTTTGGCACACGCGAGGAGCTGTTCGCCGGCTACGAGGCGGGAGGCCGAAAAGTCGATCCCGAGCGCGTCAAGTTCTGGGAAGTGATGGGCACGCTGCGCTGGGGCATCATGTGCGGCGGCATGATGCAGCGATTTCGCGAGGGCCCGGACCATTCCATGGAGCGGGCCATGATCGGCCGCCGTGCCTCCGAGACCGAGATCGATCTGTTGCGGCTGCTCGCGCCGCGCGGGAGCTGACGGATGCAGGACGAACCGACACCGATCGAGCTGACGAAAGCGGTCGCCGATTTTCTTCGCAACGACATCACGCCGCTGATCTCCGGCCACCAGGCCTTCAAGCTGCGCGTCGCCGTCAACATCCTCGATCTCGTAACGCGGCAGCTGACGCGGGAAGAGGGGAGCGATGCTGCCGAAGTGGAGCGCCTGCGCGCGCTGCTCGGCATGGACGGCTCGGTGACAGAGCTCAACCGGGCCCTTGCCGATCGCATCGCCAAGGGCGAGGTCGACCTCGCAACACCGGGCCTCGCCGAGCACCTTTGGGCGACCACGATGGACAAGCTCGCCGTCGATCAGCCGAACTATGCCTCGTACAAGCGGGAGCTATCGCGAGGCGGTTAAGCCTCTCCCCGTCATTGCGAGGAGCCCTTGCGACGAAGCAATCCAAACTGCCTCTGCGGCGCGATTCTGGATTGCTTCGCTGCGCTTGCAATGACGATGTTGAGACGGCTGCGCCACTCTCTCCTCCGTCATTCCGGGGCGTCGCGAAGCGACGAGCCCGGAATCCATTCATCCACCGTCTCTGATGTTCGATGGATTCCGGGCTCGCGCCCAGGCGGGCGCGCCCCGGAATGACCGCGCAAAGCGCGGTCACTTCCCCGCCCATTTCGGCGGCCGCTTCTCCGAGAACGCCTTCGGGCCCTCGATGTAGTCCTGCGAAGCGACCATCGCCTTGACCGCCGGATACTCGCGCTGGTCCTCGATCGCCTGCTCCAGCGACACCCCAAGCCCCCTCTGGATCGCCTGCTTCGAGGCCCGGATCGACATCGGCGAATTCTTGGCGATCATCTCCGCCCAGCGCAGCGCGGCCGCGAGCGCCTCGCCCTGCGGCACCACCTCGTTGACGAAGCCGAGCTCGAGCCCTTCCTTGGCGCTGACATGTCGCGCGGTGAGGATCATGCCCATGGCGCGCTTGAGCCCGATCTGGCGCGGCAGGCGGTGCAGGCCGCCGGCGAGGGCGGCGAGGCCGACGCGCGGCTCGGGCAGGGCGAAGGTCGCGTTCTCCGACGCAATGATCAGGTCGCAGGCGAGCGCGATCTCGAAGCCGCCGCCCATCGCGACGCCATTGACCGCAGCGATGATCGGCTTGTCGCAGTCGAACCGCGAGGTCAGGCCGGCAAAGCCGCCCTTGTCCCAGCCGCGCTTGCCGCCCGCCGCCTGCCACTTCAGGTCGTTGCCCGCGCAGAACGCCTTGTCGCCGCTGCCCGTGACGATGGCGATCCACTGCTCGGGATCGGCAGAGAAATCGTCGAACACCTTCTGAAGCTCGAAATGCGCATCGGTGTGCAGCGCGTTGTAGACCTCGGGCCGCGACAGCGTGACGATCGTGATCGCCCCCTTGCGTTCCACCTTTGAGAATTTCAGCTCCATCGCGCGCTCCCGCATTTTCTCGTGAAGGAATATTTGACGACATACTACCGCGCGCTGGCGGCAGAGCACCATCGAATTGCGCAATGCGCCTTGCGCGCGCCACACGCCTCAGCTTGCTTGACTTGCACGCGCTCTTCTCACCTTAATCGTGCGAAGCACGAGTGCGCCTAGCGCCTTAACGCAAAACGACAAAATCAATCCGGGAGAGAAGCTTTGGATTTCTCATTGCCTGCCGATCTCGTCGCCTATCTCGGAGAGCTCGACCGTTTCATCGAACGCGAGATCAAGCCGCTGGAAGAGGCGGACGACAACATCCGCTTCTTCGACCACCGCCGCGAATGGGCACGTACCGATTTCGAGAATGGCGGCCTGCCGCGCCACGAATGGGAAGCGCTGCTGCGCAAGGCCAAGGATCTGGCCGACGCTGCCGGCCATCTGCGTTTTCCGGTGCCGAAGCAATATGGCGGCAAGGACGGGTCCAACCTCTGGATGGCCGTGATCCGCGAGCACTTCGCCGCGAAGGGGCTTGGCCTCCACAACGATCTCCAGAACGAGCACTCGATCGTCGGCAATTTCCCCGTCGTCACCATGCTCGACCGCTACGGCCGCGATGACCAGAAGGCGATGATCGACGGTTCGATCAAGGGCAAGTACCGCATCACCTTTGGCCTGACCGAGCCGCATCACGGCTCGGACGCGACCCACATGGAGACGCGCGCGGTGCCGGCGACGCGGGACAACGTCAAGGGCTGGATCATCAATGGCGAGAAGATGTGGACCACCGGCATGCACGTCGCGACGCACTGTGCGCTGTTCGCGCGCACGAGCGGCAATGACGGCGATGCCCGCGGCATCACCTGCTTCCTGGTGCCCGCGAAGAGCCATGGCGTGAAGGTCGAGGAGTACATGTGGACCTTCAACATGCCGACCGATCATCCGCGCGTCAGCTTCACCGACGTCTTCGTGCCGGAGGATGCGCTGTTCGGCGAAGTCGGCCGTGGCCTGTCGCTGGCGCAGTGCTTCGTGCACCAGAACCGCATCCGCCAGGCGGCGAGCTCGCTGGGCGCGGCCGTCTATTGTATCAATGAGAGCGTGAAATACGCGCGCGAGCGAAAGCCGTTCGGCAGGGCGCTCGCCGAAAACCAGGCGATCCAATTCCCGCTGGTCGAGCTCGCGACGCAAGCCGAGATGCTGCGCCTTCTGATCCGCAAGACCGCCTGGGAGATGGACCAGCTCACCGAGGAGCAGATCGAGCGTACGCTCTCCGACCGCGTCTCCATGTGCAACTACTGGGCAAACCGCCTCTGCTGCGAATCCGCCGATCGTGCCATGCAGGTCCACGGCGGCATGGGCTATTCACGCCACAAGCCGTTCGAGCACATCTACCGCCACCACCGGAGATATCGCATCACCGAAGGCAGCGAGGAGATCCAGATGCGGAAAGTGGCGGGGTTCCTGTTCGGCTATATGGGGCCGGGGAAGCACTAGCAGTTATCGCGCGTTCTCTCCGAGTCGTCCCCGCGAACGCGGGGACCCATAACCCCAGGGAGCGGTTTGGGGCGAGCCGGGCATTCCAAGTCTTCGCAAAACCACTTCCTGTGATTATGGGTCCCGGGCTCGCGCTGCGCGCGCCCCGGGACGACGTCGTGGATAGAGCGCGATCAATTCACCCTTCGGTCCTTCCCCGCCCAATAGGGCTCGCGCAATTGCCGCCGCAGGATCTTGCCGCTCGGATTCCGCGGCAGCGCCGGCAGGAACTCCACGCTCTTCGGCGTCTTGTAGCCGGCGATGCGCTCGCGGGTGAAGTTGATGATGTCGGTGGCGGTCGCCTGCTTGCCCGGCTTCATCACCACCACCGCCTTCACCGCCTCGCCCCATTTGTCGTCGGGCACGCCGATGACGGCAGCTTCGGCCACATCAGGATGGTCGCACAGCGCGCTCTCGACCTCGGCGGGGTAGATGTTCTCGCCGCCCGAGATGATCATGTCCTTGATGCGGTCGTGAATGTAGAGATAGCCGTCCTCGTCCATGTAGCCGGCATCACCGGTGCGCAGCCAGCCGTCACTGCGCAGCGTCGCAGCGGTCGCTTCAGGCAGGTTCCAGTAGCCCGCCATGTTCGAGCCCGAGCGCGTTGCGATCTCGCCGACCTGGCGCGGCGGCAGCGGCTTGCCGTCCACGTCCAGGATGGCGATCTCGACGCCCGGCAGTGCCTTGCCGGCCGAGCGCATCCGCTCGAGCCCTTCGACGTGATCCTCCGGCGGCAGCGCGACGATCGTTCCTGTCGTCTCGGTCATGCCGTACATCTGCACGAAGCCGCATTTGAAGACCTCGATGCATTCCTTCAGTAGCGCCGCGGGAATCGGCGAGGCGCCGTAGAGCATGTATTTCAGCCGCGAGAAATCCACGGTTCTCGCGCGCGGCTGCCGCACCACGAACTGCATCGCCGCCGGCACCATGAACAATTTCGTGATGCCCGATTGCTCGAAGAAGTCCAGAACCTTGGTCGGATCGAACTCGCGCGCGATCACGCCGCGGGCGCCGTGATAGAGTCCCATCACGCCCCAGCCGGAGCCGCCGATGTGGAAGATCGGCATCGCGACCAGCGAGACGTCGTCGGTCGACCACCGGTTCCACTCCGGCTTGTCCTCGGCATTGCCTGTCTGCACCAGGTTGAGGAAGTTCGCGTGGCTCAGCATCGCGCCCTTCGGCTTGCCTGTGGTGCCGGAGGTGTAGAGCTGGATCGCGATGTCCCTGGTGTCGATCGGCACCTTCGGATCGTTCCCGCTCTGCGCATCGCGCCAGGCCGTAAAATCCTGCCATTCCGGCGCGCCGCCCTCGGTGGTGATGATGGTGCGCACGCCGGGCAGCCGGTCCCTGATCTGGCGGACGAGCGTGATGAACTCCGGTCCCACGAACAGTACCGGCGCCCTGCAGTCGTCGACGATGAAGGCGACTTCAGGCCCCGCGAGCCGCCAGTTCACCGGCGCCATGACGACACCAGCTTTCATCGCGCCCATCAAGAGCTCGAAATAGAGGTCGCTGTTCTTGCCGAGATAGGCGATGCGGTCGCCCTTCTTCACGCCCATTGCAAGAAGTGCGTTTGCGACCTTGTTGGTCTTGATATCGAACTCTGCAAAGCTGGTGGTGCGGCCCTCGAACTCGTAGGCGATGGCGTTGCCGCGGCTCTTCGCGCGCTCGCGCACCATGTCGGCGAGATTCGCCAATGGCTGTGTGGACATGTTTCTCCCGTGACGTCTTGTTTTTTGTGCCTGGGAGTGTGGCGTCATCCGCAAACAAAGACAATACGAGAGAGGGCACACTGTCGTCCCGGACAAGCGCAGCGAAGCGGAGCGCAGATCCGGGATCCATAGCCACAGGAAGTTGTTTGGCGAGTCTCGGAGTTACCTGTCTCGCCCTACACTTCTCACTGTGGTCATGGGTCCCCGCGTTCGCGGGGACGACAGCTGAGGGTGGAGAGGACGTGTTAGTCCCTCACGTAGCCACACTCTCGCGAAACGACATCACCCCCGCTTCGCCCGGTCCTTCTCGTTCTGCGCCATGATGCTCTCGCGCGCGGTCTTCCAGTCGTCGTCGCTCCAGTCGCGAAGCTGGTAGAAATTGCCGCCCATGGCGAGCGCCTGCGCGCCGTCCATGGCGATGGTCTCGCCATTGATCCAGTCGCAGCCGCCGGAGATCAGGAACACCGCGAGGTTCTGCAGTTCCTCCATGGTGCCGACGCGGCCCATCGGGTTCATCGCCTTGGTGCGCGCGCCGGCCTCGTCACCGGGCTTGATGCGCTTGCTCATGCCTTCGGTCGGGATTTCGCCCGGCGCGATGGTGTTGAGGCGGATGCCGTAACGACCCCATTCGGTCGCCAGTGACATCGTCATGGCGTGGATCGCCGACTTGCTCATCGCCGACGGCACCACATAGGGCGAGCCGTTGCGCACCCAGGTCACGGTGATGGAGACGACGTTGCCGGGCTGCTTCAAAGCGATCCAGCGTTTGCCCACGGCATGCGTCACGTAGAACGTGCCGTGCATGACGATGTTGGCGACCGCATCGAAGCCGCGCGGCGACAGCTCCTCGGTGCGCGAGATGAAGTTGCCGGCGGCGTTGTTGATGAGGTCGGTCAGCGGAGCCTCGCGAAAGATGTTCTCGACCATCTCTTCGACCGCGAGCGCGTTGCGGATGTCGACGCCGTGGCTGGTGACGCGGCCGCCATGGCGATCCATCAGCTCGGTCGCGGTCTCGTCGCAGACGATCTTGCGCCGGCCGCAAATGTGCACGTCGGCGCCGAGCTGGAGGAAGCGCGCCGCCATCGACTTGCCGAGTCCCGTGCCGCCGCCGGTCACGAGAATGCTCCGGCCAGCGAGAAGATTTTCCTTGAACATGGCTGTTTCCCCCGTAGGGATTGTCAGTTAATTGGTCGATTGACTAAATCCGGCTGCCAGCGTCCTGTAAAGCGGCACTGAACAAGAACAGGGAGAATTCGTCCATGGAAGAGCGCGTCTCGATCTCGATCTCGGAAGGCGTCGCCGACGTGCGACTGGTGCGCGCGGACAAGATGAATGCGCTCGATCAGGCCATGTTCGAGGCCCTTGTCGCCGCAACCGAGCGGCTTTCCAGGGAGAAAGGCCTACGCGCCGTCGTGCTCTCGGGCGAAGGCCGCGCCTTTTGCGCCGGGCTCGACATGGGGCGTTTCGCCGCCATGAAGGAGAAGGGTGGCAACGGAATTCCGGGTGGCGAAAATCGCGATCTCACCAAGCGCACGCATGGCCAGGCGAACTTTCCGCAAGCCGCCGTGTGGGGCTGGCGCCAGCTTCCGGTGCCCGTAATCGCGGCCGTGCATGGCGTCGCCTTCGGCGGCGGCTTCCAGCTCTCGCTCGGCGCCGACATGCGCTTTCTTTCCCCCGATGCGCGGATGTCCATCATGGAGATCAAATGGGGCCTCGTGCCTGATATGGCAGGCACCCCGATCCTTGCCTCGCTCGTGCGTGACGACATCCTGCGCGATCTCACCTACACCGGCCGCATCGTCTCGGCGCAGGAGGCGATGACCTACGGCCTTGCCACGCGCATCTGCGACGATCCGCGCGCTGCCGCGCTCGAAGTCGCGCGCGAGATCGCCGGCAAGAGCCCCGACGCGATCCGCGCGGCCAAGCGGATGCTGAACAATCTCTCGGTCGATCCGGGCCCGGCGCTGCTCGCCGAGTCCGTCGAGCAGCAGAATCTGATCGGCAGCCCGAACCAGACCGAGGCGGTCCGCGCCAATCTGGAGAAGCGCGCGCCGAAGTTCGCGGATTAGTCTCTCCGTCATGGCCGGGCTTGTCCCGGCCATCCACGTTCTTAGCCCAAGGCGACGAGGCAAGGACGTGGATCACCGGGACAGGCCCGGTGATGACGACCAACTAAGACCGTCGCTGAACAACAAAGAAAAACAACAATGAGCGAAACGTCCAACTTCCTCGGCATCGTCTCCGGCGAGCGCCGCCGTGCCCACATCGAGGTCGCAGACCGTAGCGACCGCATCGCCTCCGGCCTCGCCAAGCTCGGCGTCAAGCCTGGCGATTGCGTCTGCATGCTGATGCGCAACGACATCGCCTTCCTCGAAGCCGCCTACGCGGCGATGCGGCTCGGCGCCTATGGCGTGCCCATCAACTGGCACTTCAAGCCGGAGGAGATCAACTATATCCTCGAGGACTCCCGCGCATCGGTGCTGATCGGCCATGCCGACCTGCTGCACGGCTTGCGCGATGCGATACCGAAGGGTGTCACTGTCCTCAGCGTGCCGACGCCACCTGAGATCCTGTCCACCTACAAGATCGATCCCGATCGTCTGACCACGCCGGACTTCGCGATCGGTCTCGAATCCTGGCTCGCGCAGCACCGGCCCTATGACGGCCCGGTGGTGCCACAGCCGATGAACATGATCTACACGTCGGGCACGACAGGCCATCCCAAGGGCGTGCGCCGCAACGCGCCGACGCCGGAGCAGGCGGCGGCCGGCGAGCGCATGCGCGCGATGATCTATGGGCTGAAACCCGGCGCCCGCGCGCTGCTGCCGGGCCCGCTCTATCATTCCGCGCCGAACTCCTTCGGCATCCGCGCCGGCAAGCTCGGCGGGGTACTGGTGCTGATGCCGCGCTTCGAGGCGGAGGAATTCCTGGAAGCGATCGAGCGATACAAGATCGACACCATCTTCATGGTGCCGACCATGTTCATCCGCCTGATGAAGCTGCCGGAGAAGGTGCGCAAGCAGTACGACGTCTCCTCGCTGCGCCACGTCATCCATGCCGCCGCGCCATGTCCGGCCGACGTCAAGCGCGCGATGATCGAATGGTGGGGGCCGGTGATCCACGAATTCTACGGCTCGACCGAATCCAGCGCCGTCACCTTCGCCACCTCCGAGGACGCACTGAAGAAGCCCGGCACCGTCGGCAGGATATCGCCCGGCGCCGAGTTGCGCTTCCTGGGCGAGGACGGCCGCGTGCTGGGCGTCGGCGAAATCGGCGAGATCTATTCGCGCATGGCCGGGATGGCCGATTTCACCTATCACAACAAGCCGGAGAAGCGCGCCGAGATCGATCGCGACGGCTTCATCACCTCCGGCGACGTCGGCTACATCGACGAGGATGGCTACGTCTTCATCTGCGATCGCAAGCGCGATATGGTGATCTCGGGCGGCGTCAACATCTACCCGGCCGAGATCGAGTCGGTGCTGCATGCCGTGGCCGGTGTGCATGATTGCGCCGTGTTCGGCATCCCCGATGCCGAATTCGGTGAGGCGCTGATGGCGGTCGTCGAGCCGCAAGCCGGTGTCACGCTCGATGAAGCCGAAGTCCGCGCGCGACTGAAGAGCTCGCTCGCCGACTACAAGGTGCCCAAGCACATCGAGATCCGCAGCAGCTTGCCGCGCGAAGACTCCGGCAAGATCTTCAAGCGCCGCCTGCGCGATCCCTATTGGGAGCAGGCGGGTCGGCGGATTTGACACTTCGTAGCCCGGGTGAGCGAAGCGATACCCGGGACGATGAGAGTAAAGTCCCGGATGTCGCTTCGCTCATCTAGGCTACAATGGAGGGGCTCCCATGAGCGATGCGGCAAGCGAGACCAACGAAGTCCTCTACGAGGTCGCAGACCACATCGCGACCATCACGCTGAACGCGCCGGAGCGCATGAACACGATCTCCGGCCCGATGCTGAATGATCTCGCGCGGCTCCTGACCGAAGCCAATGAAGATCGCAACGTCCGCGTAGTGATCCTCACCGGCAAGGGCAGGGCGTTCTGTGCCGGCCTCGACCTGCGCAAGGAGCGCGACGGCAACGGCCTTAGCGCCGCGTCCTCGCCGACCACGATCAACCTCCGCAACACCCCGCCGACGGTCCTGCACGCGATGGACAAGCCCACCATCTGCGCCGTCAACGGCGGCGCGGCCGGCTATGGCATGGACACCGCGCTCGGCTGCGACATCCGCATCATGGCGGAGTCCGCAAAGCTCGCCGCAGCTTTCGTCAAGCGCGGCGTGGTGCCGGAATCCGGCGGCACCTGGCTGTTGCCGCGCATGCTCGGCTGGGCCAAGGCTTCCGAGCTGATTTTTACCGGCCGCACGCTGAGCGCGCGCGAATGCCTGGAATGGGGCCTCGCCAACGAGGTCGTGCCGGATGCCGAACTGATGAGCCGCGCCACGGCGATCGCGCGCGAAATCGCCGCCAACGCGCCGCTGGCGGTGCAGGCCTCCAAGCGCATGATGCGAATGGGCCTCAACGAAAACTTCTCCGACCACGTCCACCACGTCTATCTGCAGCTCCTGCCGCTGTTCAAGACTGAGGACATGGCCGAGGGCATGAAGGCCTTCATGGAGAAGCGCGTGCCGAAATTCGAGGGGCGGTAGCCGGAGCCCGGATCGAGCGACTTGTCCGCCATTGCTCGATGAGCCAAGGCGGAAGCGCATTCCGGACCAAGCCCCCCGGATCGCGCCGTGCGCCACATGGCCTACGTTGCCGTCTTAGCAGGGACAGATTTCGCGCCTATATAAGCGGGATCATCGACCTGCGGATAAAACCATGGCCCCCGTCTCCATTCTCCTCAACATCCTCTGGATCCTGATCGGCGGCGCCTGGATGGCGTTCGGCTGGCTGGTGGCTGCCATCATCATGGCCATCACCATCATCGGCCTGCCCTGGGCGCGGGCGGCGTTCAACATCGCCGTCTACACGCTGCTGCCGTTCGGCTCGCGGGCGGTGCGCCGCGACGAAGTCACCGGCATGAGCGATATCGGCACCGGCCCGCTCGGGGTGATCGGCAACATCATCTGGTTCGTGCTCGCCGGCTGGTGGCTGGCGCTCGGCCATGTCCTGACCGCGCTGGTCCTCGCGGTCACCATCATAGGCATTCCCTTCGCCTGGGCGCATCTCAAGCTCGCGGGCATCGCGCTCTGGCCGATCGGCAAGGTGATCGTGCCGGCCTAGGGGCGCGTGGGCCCGTCAATGTCGGCTACCGGTAGCAGAGTGGAAGTCGTCAGCTCGAGGGGCATTGGCGGCTGATGACCCTTTGCGGGCGTTAGCCAAAAGCGGGCGAGCCAGTAACGAACCCTTCGGTTGGCACAACTAGATGTAGTGAACTCCACGTCAGGGAACGCCATGACGGCTGCTGAACACCTCGGGATAGTCTCTGCGGCCGTGCTCGCCGCCTCTGCGTTCATGGTGTCGCGCGCTCAGCGGTTCTTTGGTCGAAAGCTATCGCTAGAGGAAGCGCTTTCGGTCGGATGGGTGGCTTGGTCGATCTTTATGGCGGGGTTCGTGGTCTACATTGGACTGAAGCTCCCGCTGGGTCTTACTCGCGAGGCGGACGCCCTAGCCATCGGTGTCGCCGGTTGCTTGTCCCTGGTTGCCGTTGTGTGGTTGGCGCGGGCGGTCACAGACTGGAGCCGAAGCGTGAAAATATCGATCTTTGCTCTGTTCCTTCTTACGCTGGTGGTGGTCTCCCTCACGCTGGACTTGTCGCGCTCTCAAGTCTGAGACCCAGCGCACTTCCGCTTGTGGCCCGTTCGAGACATCCAGCGATATCCGCTCTGTGGCCGCTATCGGGGAAAGCGGAAGTCCCTCGGCGCGCGCAATTTTGGGCGCAGACTGGCACGGCTATCCAGTTGCCGCGGGTCGGTTACCGGCTTCTCGCACGAGCGTTCGCGCGCCATCGCTCGGGGAGGCTCTGCGGCGAGGCGGCCGGTTTCCACTGCAGGGACACGACCCAGTTGTCGAAGACCGTGTTGAAGTTCCCGGACTGGTACGAGAAGTTCTCGTACGCCGGCCAAAAGTAACCGGCATCGGCTGCGTAGGTGAAGAGCGTCCAGGTATGGGGCTTCTTCCAGAAATCGTTGCCGCCGTCCGGGTCCCCGTCGAGGGCGCTGAAGTCGAGGAAGAGCCAGAGAGGTGCATTCTTGGTGCCGAGGTTCGTATCCGGCGAGTTGAACTGCAGCGCGTTCCAGTAGATCCCAGGTCCGGCTCCGGGATCAGCATCGTCCACGAGCTTCTGCAGCCGCCAATAGAAGCTCGCGTCGCCGGTCATAGTGGTCTCGCCGGTGAACGTGATCAGGCCAGCCTGCGGGCCTGACTGGATGATGCCGCTGATGGAGGTGGTCCCGCTGATTGTTCCGCTCCCTTGTAATATGCCGCCGGGAGCAGGCGTATCGGTGCCGGTCGCTGCAATGGTGACCGGGCCCGAGACCGTCCCACCGTTCATGAACAGTGTGCCCGACTCGCCGACAACAACCGCGCCGGTCACCGTGCCGGCGACCTCCAGCGTCGCCGCGTAGGATACCAGCACCTCGCCGGCACCCGTTGCTGATCCACCGGTACCGCCGGCAATCAGCGTACCCCCATTGACCCTGATCAGACCGGAAAGCGTGCCGCTGCTGTCTGCACTCAGGGTCAGCGTGCCGGGACCGAAGATCGTCAGGCCCGCCGATCCCTCGATGGCGGCTGCGATCTGCGAACTACCGCCGCTAGCATTGGTGTAGATCAGGCCTTCTGCCGCGCCGAACGAAAGGCTCGCAGTAGCGATGCTGCCGCCGTTCATGATGAGGCCCGCGGCGTCGCCGCTCGCCTGGCTTCCGACCAGAATGCTCGCATCGCCGCCCGTAATCGCCCCGCCGTTCACTTCGAGCGCCGCCACCTGCGGCACACCGCCGCTCTCGACCGCCTGGCTGTCGACGACCTCGTAGACGGCATCGGCGGGAACGTCGTTGATGCCGACATCCGTCGAGGACACGGTCGCCGCGCTCGCGAAGCCCTCGGAGGACGAATACGTCAGGAACTTGCCCGAGCTGGCCGCGTCGTCGTCCTCTCCGAGAATGTAGGGAGCGACGATCCCGTTCGTGACGATGGGCAGGTTTGCTCCCGTTCCTGCCACGAACACCTGTTGCGTCAGCCCAAGCTGGGCCATGCCGCCGCCCGGCACGATAACAAGAGTTCCGCCGGGGTTGCGGACAATGTTCGTCAGGGTACCGTCGTCATTGCCCCCGATTACGACGCGATAGTTGCCGCTTCCGGAAAGCTGCAAGGCGCCTCCCGTAGGGCCGATGACGAACGTCGCCAGAGATCCCGAGGCGATCTGCACATCGACCGTCGCGCCGTCCGAACGAAGCTCGAGTATTCCGCCGTTCGTCACCATCACCCTGAAGCTGCCAAATGGTGTGCCGGATGTCCGGGTACTTGCCAGCGTCCCGGCGCCTACGGTGTTGTGTCCTATCAGCTGGTTCGTGTTGGTGAGCAGGAGCGTGCCTTCGCCGTATTTGTGGAGGCCGCCCAGCCCGGAGATCGGCGCGACGACGGTCAGCGTGCCGCCGTTCGTGTTGATGACCTTAGGCTGGTTGATCGTCCAGGTGCTGGGTTCATATCCGGATGTCGAGGGCAGCGCCGACGGCGAGATCGCCCAAGCTTGCCCCTGCCAGAGCACGGCGTAGACGCCCCACCCGGTGAGCGCGTCGGTGACGACCTGGCTGTAGTCTTCGGAGGGGAGCGGCTGATTTTCCAGCGTCCATCCGCTGGGCATCTGCGCGATCTGGACGGTCTGCGGATTGCTGGACGGGAGGTTGGGTACGTTCTCGAACGAGGCGGGGAAAGCGTTGTTGATGGTGATCGTGCCGCCCGTCAGGTTCACCGTGAGCGGCGCGAGGACATGGCCGCCGCTATTTTCCATGTATCCCTTCGTCGTCTGGGAAACGGAAAACCAGCCAACCGCGAAATTGGCCAAGACGATCGTCTGCGGACTCTCGGACACGTTCGGGGCCAACTGATCGGCGAGCCACGCGAGGTCCGGATTGGAAGTGCTCGTCAACTGATAGAGATCAGGCCCGATTCCGCAGGCCGACAGATAGTCGGCCATCCCGCTCGTCATGCCGTCCACGAAGCTGCCGCTCTCGCTCGACGTCCGCATCAAGCCCGCGACCACCCTTTCCAGGTTGATCGCCACGGGGTCGTCCTCGCCGTTGTAGACCACAGGAGCAACCTGCGTGAAGCCGTTTGCCGACAGCCAGTAAAGGCCCATGACCATCGACGTCGGGCCGCAATAGGCTTCACCGTCCCCCGGCAGGCTCTGCCCGAAGGGCCCGAAATCGGTCTGGATGATCGAAGGCGTGCTCTTGATGGGGTCTTTCCACATGGGGCTGGTCCACTCCTGTCCGACACGGGCCACGGTACGCGCTTGAGCCGCAGGTCAATGTCCCGTCAATTGCGGAACACAACTTGTGGATACTTTAGCGAGTCGGTGCGGTCTAAGAGTGTAGAGCGGAATCTTGAAAATGCGCAAGCTGGGTCTGCAGCTTGGCCGGCAGGGACGGCTTCGGAGTTCAAGCGTGGGCCGCCGAGCGGCAGCATGTTCATCGTGAGTGGCGCATATCTGCCACCAGCGGCGATGTCCGGCGGCAGGGCCTGATAACAGGTGGTGTCGCGGCCGGTCCGCGTAACGCGAACGTCTACTTCTGAGGCGTGCTGCGAATCCTGGAAGTGGCACCTTTGTGATATGGCGACCGGCTCTGAAGATGTCCGTTCATTGGGGTAGACCGGAAGTACCCGACTGACTGCTAAAACGGCGCCTTTGACCCGAAGCGGACCTTAGGGATGCAGGTCTCTAACCACCCGGCCTTCATTTTGATCGAAAGGTTAGTTCGAGTTCGGTCCTGAGCGGAGCCAAGCCGGATACGTCATTGAGTGGTGTAACACTGATCGTGTAGAGACCCTCATCCAAGGAGGCAACCGAGCGAGATGGCGAGCGATGAAGGAAGCACCCAACGCGGAGTGGTCCGTCCGAGTTGTGGATATTGTCATAGTCGATTCTGAATCTTGAATAATCACGCGAAATGCCGTCGGCACTTTGCCGTGTGGCATCGCCTCGTTGATCGGTTGAACGATTGGTCCGCCAAGAAGACTTGCGGAAAGGATCCTCTCCTCTTGCCATGTGAAGTAGACCATGAGGTTGAGCTCATGACCGTGCTTTCGGATGATGCGGGCCGGAAAAGTGGCGGGCATTCCCTCGACTAGCCGCACCGGCACAGTGAATGGGGGGATGTCACCGTGTACCCACTTCAAGTATTGCTCATAGGGCGACTCGCCATAGACCCAGCCTCCGGCAACTCGGAAGACGGCGACGGCCATCAAGACAAATGCTATCGCGCCGAGCGTTCGGGTACATGATAGCGCTGACATTCTCAGGTTGTTTCATGGCAATCACTAACCTTGGGTAAACACCCCGCGACTGATTTGCGATTGGCTTGGCAGAGGCGGCTGAATGGCCGCTTCTGGCCCGAACGCGACGTTGGGAGCGTGCCGCGATGGTAGGCAGACCGGATACTCCAACCAATCGAACCGGATGGTGCTTCTGCCCCACGGCGGACCACGCGCTCAGATTGTCGACTTCGATCTGCCGGGCCAGAAGCGTCCTCAGATTTCGCAACCGGTCAAATTCAATGCCTTGCGCAAGCCACCAAACGCCTTGAGCCGACAGGGCTCGATATCGTTGGCGGCCTTTGAATGCTGGAAATTGGCAGTTCGCTTGATAGCGGTTGCCTTTGGTTTCGGCTTGGGACGTTCAGCAGTCGCGATCTTCTTCGAATGGTGCCGATGACGGGCGATCGTTTCCGGCTCGGGCGAACCGAAATGGATGTTTTCTGGCGGAGCAACGGAGGGTTCGACCAAAGCAGCCTGTGTCGGCATCTCGCTGCTCACAGCGACGACGACGTCAAGGCGATCGGCCTTCGCCAATGCGTCATGTGAAGCAGAGATGCCTGCGTTTTGCTCGGCAAGCGGCTGGACGATCGTGACCGAGCGACGCGGTGGAGCTCTCAGCTCCATTGCTGAGAGAATTCCTACACTCAGCAGGATCAGGAGGCCCAACAACGCCATTCTCAGCATAATGCGCCTCTAACCTAAGTTAGTGCCGCTGAAAATTCTCCGCTGCAATAAGGCAACTTGTCGGCGGCTGCCGCCTCGCGGCGAATCATTTGCCCGACAGGGTTAACGTCGATGATGCTCCTGCACGTGCCGAAAATGCCGCCGCTCAGATCGGTTTCCGTGAGCAGACCGTATCTGGTCGCGGAAGATGGTCTGTTAGGGGCCCGTGTCTGACCTCAGCACACACAGCCCCGCCACAGCGGTTTCCAGGATGGAAGCCGACCGGGTCACGCAAGCTGACGATGGCAGCCTTCGATCCAAAGAGACTCGGGCGGCTCAACTATTCAGCCGCCGCCAGTCGGCCGATCCGCAGCTCTCCGATGGCATGCCGGACGACGACCATCGCCCCTTGGAGCGCGAGCAACGACATGACTGTCGCCACGATGATGTCAGGCCAACCCGTGCCGGTCCCGAACACGCCAGCCGCCGCCAACAGCACAGCGAGGTTGCCCAACACATCGTTACGGGTGCAGATCCATGCGGATCGCATGTTCGCATCACCCTGGCGATAAGCCCAAAGCAGTCCGAACGAAGCTGCGTTGGCGGCGAGAGCGGCAGCGCCGACGGTGCCCATCGCAAAAGCACTCGGAAGCGTTCCGTGGAGGATATGCCAGATGACAGACGCCACGACCCATACGCCAAACAGGGCCATCGTGGCGCCCTTCGCAAGCGCGGCGCCCGCTCGATAGCGGAGCGCCATGCCGACGACGAGCAGGCTGATGGCGCAGTTGGCGGCGTCCCCGAGGAAGTCGAGAGAGTCGGCTTGCAGCGAAGCCGAACCGGCAGCGAGACCCGCAACCGCTTCGACGGCAAACATCGCGCTGTTGATCGCAAGCACAGTCCAGAGCACCCGCCGGTAGGCGGCATCCCGCGTCTTGTTCCCGCCCAGGTTCAAGGGCGGTGGAGCGCAACAGCAGTCATTCATGGGGCGAGGATAAGATGGATCGAGGCATGTTGCTAGTCCACGGCAAATCGCCCCTTGGCCCGAATGAGATCTGCGCGACTCGTCGCCTCATCCCGACATGCGGCCGCGCCCAGTCGGTCGGGCGTGCACACAATTCCTCGCATTGCCCGACAGGCGAAACACGCCACATACAGGTCAACGGGCAGGGGTGTAAAATATTCTGATTGACCGAATTCGTGACTTCGGTTAAACAGCAGGACATCCCGGCCCGTCAAAGGGGCGTTTCGCGATCGTCACGATACGTCGGCCGGGATGCGATGCACGCGGCGGCGCCGGCGCGTGACGGGGTGACAGGGCGGGCAAGGCCCGTGAGTCATCGCGATCCGCGCGATCGACACGGCGCCGTCACAGCGTCTCTTCCGGCGTCGGGGGCGAGCACGCCCGAGCTTCCGAATGGTTTGGGAGGAGACGTCCGCGGACGGCAAAAGCGTGTGGTCCTGACGCCCGGGGTCTGTGCGTCAAGGCTTGCGGTGGTGAAGCGGCCCGACCGGGCGCGCGCATCAGTCATCCGCAAGGCGACGGGGGCAATAGTGCATCGCTCCCCGGGGAGAGCACGCCATAAGCCGTAAAACCATTGCGCAGGGAAGGCCGGGACGTCCCGGCAACACCTGTGGTCACCCCGCGTGCGTTTTCCGCGTGCGGACCCTGGGTGCCAGCCGGCGCCCGGCCTTCCCTGCGCCCTTTCATTTCGATGAGGGCGAAACGGACAGCAAAGCTCGGGCGCACCGGCCGCGAGGACCGCGAGACTATGTCCATTGGTGAGATTCCAGCAATCTCTCGTGCCCCGGACGCAGCGCAGCGCGCCGCTTCTTCGCGGCGTGATGCGCTGCAGAGCCGGGGCCCATGTTGCGGCAATGTGCTCTGTGGCTTCTGGGTCCCGGCTCGGCGCAGCAACGCTTGCGGCGTTGCTGCTTGTCCGGGACACGCGATCATCACCCCAGCCCTGCCGCGACGCCACCAAGTTCATCTTGCACTGCGGCAGAAAAATATCGCACACTCGCCGTTGCCGGGCATCCAAGCGAGCTCGAACCAAGGAGCGAGCCATGTCCCTCCAGACCGTACCATCCGACAGCACTGAACCCCGCCCCAACCGCCCTGAGGACGTCCAGGCGCTGGAGGCCGACGCGCGGCTGCGGGACGACATCCGCCTGCTCGGGCGCATTCTCGGCGACACCGTGCGCGACCAGGAGGGCGCCGACGTGTTCGACCTGGTCGAGCGCATCCGACAGACCTCGATCCGGTTCCACCGCGACGAGGACCGGCTCGTCCGCCGTGAGCTCGAGCAGATCCTCGACAGCATGTCGATCTCCGAGACGGTGCGGATCGTCCGTGCCTTCAGCTATTTCTCGCACCTCGCCAACATCGCCGAGGACCAGAACAACATCCGCCAGATGCGCGCGCGCAGCGCCGCCAAGAACGGCGGCGCCGGGGTGCTGGCCGAGACGTTGGCGCATGCCAAGGCGGCGGGCATTGGTCCCGATCAGCTCCGCAACTTCTTCAAGACCGCGCTGGTCAGCCCGGTGCTGACCGCGCATCCGACCGAAGTCCGCCGCAAGAGCACCATGGACCGCGAGATGGAGGTCGCTGGCCTGCTCGACCGCCGCGAGCGGGTCGCGTTGACCGCGGAGGAGGCTGATGCCAGCGACGAGCAGCTTCGCCGCGAGGTGCTGACGCTGTGGCAGACCAATCTCTTGCGCCGGACCAAGCTGACCGTGCTCGACGAGGTCGCCAACGGCCTGTCCTTCTACGACTACACCTTCCTGCGCGAAGTGCCGCGGCTGGTGAACGCGCTCGAAGACAAGCTGGAGGAGGGCGGCGCGCAGGTGGCGAGCGAGCTCGCCTCGTTCCTGCGCATGGGCAGCTGGATCGGCGGCGACCGCGACGGCAACCCCTTCGTCACCGCCGACGTCATGCGCGGCACGCTGCGGCTGCAGTCGAGCCGGGTGATGCAGTTCTATCTGAACGAGCTGCACGTGCTCGGCTCCGAGCTGTCGATCGCGGCCCATCTCGCCGATGTCTCCGAGGAACTGCGCAACCTGGCGGAGCGCTCGCCGGACACCTCGCCGCACCGGAGCGGCGAGCCCTATCGTCTCGCGGTGTCCGGCATCTATGCCCGGCTCACCGCAACCGCCGAAATGCTGGAGGTCGAGATCACACGCCGGCCGGTCGGCAAAGCGGCGCCTTACGCCAGCGTCAAGGAGCTGCAGGCCGATCTCGACGTGCTGCACCGCTCGCTGATCTCCAACAATGCCCGCGTCATCGCCCGCGGCCGGCTGCGGCTGCTGCGCCGCGCGGTGGACTGCTTCGGCTTCCATCTCGCCCGGCTCGACATCCGCCAGAACTCGGCCGTGCACGAACGCACCATCGCCGAGCTGATGGACGCCGCCAATCCCGGCATGTCCTATCTTGCGCTCGGCGAGGACGCGCGCATTTCGCTGCTCACCAACGAATTGCGCTCAACGCGCGCGCTGGTCTCGCCATTCGTCAAGTACAGCGACGAGACCATGGGCGAGCTCAACGTGTTCCATGCCGCCGCGGAAGCGCACGCGAAGTTCGGCTCGGACGCCATTCCCCAATGCATCATCTCGATGTGCAAGGGCATGTCCGACCTGCTGGAAGTGGCCGTGCTGCTCAAGGAGGTCGGCCTCGTCCATCCCTCCGGCCGCAGCGCCATCAACATCGTGCCGCTGTTCGAGACCATCGAAGATCTGCAGGCCTCATCCGGCATCATGGATCGCATGCTGTCGCTGCACGACTACCGCCGGCTGGTCGACAGCCGCGGCAGCGTGCAGGAGGTCATGCTCGGCTATTCCGACTCGAACAAGGACGGCGGCTTCGTCACCTCGGGGTGGGAGCTCTACAAGGCCGAGATCGGTCTCGTCGAGGTGTTCGAGCGCCACCACGTGCGGCTGCGCCTGTTCCACGGCCGTGGCGGTTCGGTCGGCCGCGGCGGCGGGCCGAGCTATGACGCCATCATCGCGCAGCCCGGCGGCGCCGTGAATGGCCAGATCCGCATCACCGAGCAGGGCGAGATCATCTCGTCGAAATATTCCAACGCCGAAGTCGGCCGCAATAATCTGGAGGTCCTCGCCGCGGCGACGCTGGAAGCAAGCCTCCTGCATCCGCGCCAGAGCGCGCCGCGCCGCGAATATCTGACCGCGATGGACGAGCTCTCGAGCCTTGCCTTCAAGGCGTATCGCGGCCTCGTCTACGAGACCGACGGCTTTGTCGACTATTTCTGGGCTTCCACCGTCATCAACGAGATCGCGACGCTGAACATCGGCAGCCGCCCGGCCTCGCGCAAGAAGACCCGCGCGATCGAGGACCTTCGCGCCATCCCCTGGGTGTTCTCCTGGGCGCAATGCCGCCTGATGCTGCCGGGCTGGTACGGCTTCGGCAGCGCGGTCGAGCAGTGGATCGCCGAGCATCCCGACAAGGGCATGCCGTTCCTGAAAGAGCTCTACCAGGAATGGCCGTTCTTCCGCATGCTGCTGTCGAACATGGACATGGTGCTGGCGAAAAGCTCGATCGCGATCGCCTCGCGCTATGCCGAGCTCGTGCCGGACGAAGCCTTGCGCGAAAAGATCTTCGGCCGTATCCGCCGCGAATGGCATTCCTGCATCGAGACACTGTTGGACATCATGGGCCAGGACCGGCTGCTCCAGGGCAACCCGCTCCTGGAACGCTCCGTGCGCCACCGCTTCCCCTATCTCGACCCGCTCAACCACGTGCAGGTCGAGCTGCTCAAAGAGCACCGCGCACAGAACCCGGACGAGCAGGTGCTGCGCGGCATTCAGCTGACGATCAACGGCATCTCGGCGGGGTTGCGGAATACGGGGTAGGGATAGCAAGTAGAAGGCGTGCCGCCTGTTTTCGCTACCCCACCCGCTAAAGCGCGCAGCGGTTTTCCGAAAAGATCATGCTTGAACGACAACCTAAAGCGCGATGACGATTCATCCTAAGCGCATCGCGCTTTAGCCGGTCATGGCTTCAACGCGCCCTGCACACTGGTGTAGACGGCATAGAGCGACGTCGAGCCGCAAATATAGAGCCTGTTTCGCTGCTGTCCGCCGAAGCACAGGTTGGCCACGGTTTCCGGAATATGGATCTTGCCGAGCAAGTCGCCTGACGGCGTATAGCAGCGCACGCCGTCTTCGTTGGGATCGCCCCAGCCGACCGAACACCAGACCCGCCCTTCGGTGTCACAGCGGACGCCGTCGGTGATGCTCGGTTTTGGCATGTCCGCAAAGACCTTGCTGTTCGATACCTTCCCCGCTGCCACGTCGAGGTCGAACACGCGGATATGCGATGGGTTGTCCGGTCCGTCCGTAAACCCGGTCTCGCAGACGTAGAGCTTCTTCTCGTCGGGCGAGATCGTGATGCCGTTGGGTTCCACGAAATCGTCGACGACGACCTTGACGTCTCCGGACTTCGGGTCAACCCGGTAGACGTTCTTCTTCTCCTGCTCGGGTTCGGCCTTGATTCCCTCATAAAAGCCGCCGATGCCGTAAGCGGGGTCCGTGAACCAGATCGCGCCGTCGGCAGTGACGACCGCATCGTTCGGCGAGTTCAGTCGCTTGCCGTTGAACTTGTCGGCGATGACGGTGATCGAGCCGTCGAGTTCGGTTCGCGTCACGCGCCGGCCGCTGTGCTCGCATGTGATCAGGCGTCCTTCGCGGTCGATGGTGTTGCCGTTCGAGTTCATCGATGGCTGCCGGTAGACGCTGAGATGGCCGTCGTCCTCCGAGAAGCGCATGATGCGGTTGTTCGGAATGTCGCTGAACAACAGGTACCGCCCTGCTGCGAAATACACCGGTCCCTCGGCCCAGCGGAAACCGGTCGCGACCCGCTCGACGGCCATCGTGCCGGCGAAGGCCGGAAAACCGGGGGGGCCGAACGATGGCGGCCCCTTCTTGGCGGATTCCAGGTGAGAGTCCGGGTAGCGGCTGCCCGGCAACGGTCCCAGGGGCAATGGCGCCGTCGATATCGTCGGCGCGCCTGTCTGGCCCAGGGGCGCGACGGACGCCGCGCCGGCGGCGCTGATGGTCACGCCCGTCGCCGCGACCGCGGCGGCGCCCTTCAACAGGGTACGGCGGGCGAGAACGGGCTCGCGGGCATCGATCGTGATGGGCAGGGATGTCGTCATGGTCGCCTCCCGATTTTTTCGTTGGGAGCGAACCATCGGCCCGCAATCGGGCGTAAAGCGGGCGATCTCCGGCCGGACAACCGGAGATCGCAGTGCAGCAATAGCCGGAAAGCCGTCTAGACCGGATCCCAGGTGAAGATGTCGGCGGAGCGGTCGAGCTTGTAGAACGAACCCTTCAGTGCCGGCATGCCGTGTTCGGCGATCGACTGCGGCGTCCAGCCTTCGCTCCGCTGCACCGAGCGGATCGGGCGGTTCTGGCTGAACAGGAAGATCTCGTTCATGCGCACGCCGAAGATCTGCCCGGTGACGTCCTTGGCGGAATCGCCGAGCAGATAGCCGCAGAGCGGGGCGATCTTCTCCGGCCCCATCTGCTTGATCTTCTCGACGCGCGCTTTCTCGGCCTCGGTCTCGGTCGGGATGGTGCCGATCATGCGCGTCCAGGCGAAGGGAGAGACGCAATTGGAGCGCACGTTGAAGCGGCCCATGTCGAGCGCGATCGACTTGGAGAGGCCGACGATGCCGAGCTTGGCGGCGGCGTAATTGGCTTGGCCAAAGTTGCCGATCAGGCCGGAGGTCGAGGTGAAGTGCACGAAGGAGCCACTCTCCTGCTCGCGGAAGATGCGCGCCGCGGCGTGGCTGACATAGAACGAGCCCATCAGATGCACCTTGATGACGGCCTCGAACGCTTCCACGCTCATCTTGTGGAAGATCATGTCGCGCAGGATGCCGGCATTGTTGACGACACCGTCGAGCCGGCCGAAATGATCCGTCGCGGTCTTCACGATCTTGCTGGCGGGGATTGCCTCCGCCACCGACTCGAAGTTGGCAACCGCTGTGCCGCCGCGCTTCTTGATCTCCTCGACCACCTCTTCGGCCGGAGCAGCGTTCGAGCCGGCACCGTCGGCGGCGGCGCCGGGATCGTTGACCACGACCTTGGCGCCTTCCGCCGCGCACAGCAGTGCGATCTCGCGCCCGATGCCGCGGCCTGCGCCGGTGACGATGATGACCTTGTCTTGCAGTGATTTGCTCATGTGGGTTCTCCGCTAGCCGTTCCAAATTCCGTCGTCATTCCGGGGCGCGCCTCTTGGCGCGAGCTCTGGTGCGCGGTTGCGCACCTGAGAATCCATACTCCCGATTGTGGTTATGGATTCCGGGCCTGCGCCTTCGGCGCATCCCGGAATGACAGTCACTACCTCTCGTTCGTAAACACGATCGTGCCACTTGCGGCGAACATGCCGCCGACGCCGTGGCACACCGAAATCCTCGCGTTCGGCACCTGCGCCGGCGCGATTCCGCGCATCTGGCGGACGCTCTCCTGGAGCGCGTACATGCCGTACATGCCCGAATGCATGTAGCTCAGTCCGCCGCCATTGGTATTGAGCGGGAGCTTGCCGCCGGGACGCGTGTTGCCGTCCGCGATGAACTGGCCGGTTTCCTCGTACGGCATGAAGCCGAGATCACCGAGCCCAAACAGGGGCAGGTGTGCAAACGCGTCGTAGATCATGAGATGGTCGACGTCCTCATGCGCAATGCCGGCCTCCTTGAACGCCAGCGGCCCTGCGACCTTGAACGCGCGCGAGGAATTGAACGTCTCCATCTGGCTGACCATCGGCGTCTCCACGCTCTCGCCGGTGCCCATGATATAGACGGGCTTGCGCGGAAAGTCCCTGGCGCGGTCCGCGGAGGTCAGGATCAGCGCACCGCCGCCGTCGGTGACGAGGCAGCACTGCAGCAGGCGGAACGGATAGGCGATCATGCGCGAGTTGAGCACGTCGGCAACCGTGATCGGCTCCTTCATCATCGCGCGCGGATTCTTCGCCGCCCACTCCCGCTGCATCACCGCAACCGAGGCGAGCTGCTCGTGGGTGATGCCCCAGGTCTTCATGAAGCGCAGCACGGGGATCGGAAACATGCTGGGCGGACCGTAGACGCCATAGGGCGCCTCGAACTGGCCGTTGAGGCTGTCCGGCGGGGTCGAGCGCGGCAGCTTGCCGATCATCGACTTGCCGCTCTCGGCGTGGGTGATCAGCACGGTCTTGCACAGGCCGGCCTCGATCGCCGCGGCGGCATGGCGGACGTGGAGCATGAACGAGCAGCCGCCGACCGAGGTGCCGTCCACCCAGGTCGGCTTGATGCCGAGATAGTGGCAGACCTGCTGCGGCGTCTCGACCGCGGTGGCAAAGCCGTCGATGTCGGACAGCTTCAGCCCGGCGTCCGCAATGGCGTTGAGTGCGGCGTCCGCATGGAGCTGGAGCTGCGAGGCGTTGGGGATGACGCCGAGCTCGGTGGTCTCGGCCGCGCCGACGACGGCAACCTGGTTCTTGCGCATGACTTATCCCTTCGCCGGACGGAAGACGGGGAGGGTGATCTTGTCGTCGAGCTCCTGGAACGCGACCTCGAGCTTCATGTCGAGTTCGAGCGCCTCAGGCGTCTGCGGGCAGTCGATGATGTTGCTCATCATCCGCGGGCCCTCGTCGAGCTCGACCACGGCGATGGCGTAAGGCGGCGTGAAGCCCGGCGCGGCGGGGCGATGGTTGATCACGTAGCTGTAGAGAAAGCCCTTGCCGCTCGCCTTGAAGATGCTGACCTTGCGCGAGGCGCAGGAGGGGCAGAATGGGCGCGGCGGGAAGTAGACATGTGCGCAGGCGTCGCAGCGCTGCAGCCGCAATTCGCCCGCTTTCGTGCCGTCCCAGAAATGCTGGGTCTCCGGCGTCGGTTTTGGTCGCGCGCGCTGCGGTTCGGCCATGTTGGGGGCTCCTCCCAAAAGACAGGCTTCCCGCCTGGCTGTTTCGATCTTGATGCGACAATCGACTATAGTGCGTCAACGGTCCAGCAATGCGCATGCATGCCATCATGCGCACAATGCTTGTGTCGAACTGAGCCCGCGCTATAGATTGCGCGCGCCAATATTCCGTGAGACAGACATGCCCGATTTTCCGACACTGGCGAAGCTCGCCGAAGACCTCGAAAGCGGCCGCACGACCTCGCGCAAGCTGGTCGAGGCGTGCATCGCCAGGATCGCCGATCCCGCCGGCGAAGGCCAGCGCGCCTTCATCCATGTCGACAAGGACGCCGCGCTGGCGGCGGCCGATGCTATGGACGGCTTGCGCAAGGCCAAGGCGGCGCCGTCGCGCTATGCCGGCATCCCGATCTCGATCAAGGACCTCTTCGACATCAAGGGCCAGGTGACGCGTGCCGGCTCGCGCGCGCTCGACGATTCGCCCCCGGCCGAACAGGATGCCGCGACGGTGGCGCGACTGCGCAGGGCCGGCTTCGTCGTGATCGGCCGCACCAACATGACCGAGTTCGCCTATTCCGGCATCGGCATCAATCCGCATTACGGCACGCCGAAGGGCGTCTGGAACCGGGCCGAAGGCCACGTGCCCGGCGGCTCCTCCTCGGGCGCGGCAGTTTCGGTGCTGGACGGCATGGCGCATGGCGCGCTCGGGACCGACACCGGCGGCTCCTGCCGGATCCCGGCTGCCTTCAACGGCATCGTCGGCTACAAGCCGACTCAGCGCCGCGTGCCGCTCGACGGCTCCGTGCCGCTCTCGTTCTCGCTCGACAGCATCGGCCCGCTGGCACGGTCGGTCAGCTGCTGTGCCATACTCGACGCCGTGCTCGCGAACGAGCCGATCGTCGCATTGAAGCCGCGGCCGATCCAGGGCATGCGGCTCGCGGTGCCCACCACGATCGCGCTCGACGACCTCGACACGGAAGTGGCCACGACCTTTGAGCGCGCCCTGAAGACGCTTGCCGATCACGGCGCCATCATCGAGCGCATCGAGATGGCGGAGTTCCACGATGTCGGCCCGATGAACGCCAAAGGCGGTTTTGCGGCCTCTGAAAGCTATGCCTGGCATCGCTATCTCATCACGGCGAAAGGCGATGTCTATGATCCCAGGGTCGCCGTGCGCATCATGCGCGGCGAGGCACAGAGCGCGGCCGATTACATCGATCTTCTCAACGAGCGCCGCTCGCTGATCGCCCGCGTCAATGCGCGCATTTCGTCCTATGACGCGCTGGTGCTGCCGACCACCGCCAACACGCCGCCGAAGATCGCCGATCTCGCCGACGACAAGGCCTTCACCACCCAAAACCTGCGCGCGCTGCGCAACTGCACCCTGATCAACATGATCGATGGCTGCGCCATCTCGATCCCTGCACATCGTGAGGGCGAGGTCCCGGTCGGCCTAATGCTGGCAGGCTCCGGCGGATCGGACCGACGCATTTTCGAGCTTGCTGCCGGCATGGAGGCCGTCATTCGTGTTTGACCTGACTTTCACCGTCGATGCCCAG
Source organism: Bradyrhizobium sp. USDA 327 (assembly GCF_041262065.1). Taxonomy (NCBI): domain Bacteria; kingdom Pseudomonadati; phylum Pseudomonadota; class Alphaproteobacteria; order Hyphomicrobiales; family Nitrobacteraceae; genus Bradyrhizobium; species Bradyrhizobium sp. USDA 327. The sequence continues at coordinate 1,533,361 of NZ_JBGCCW010000001.1, forward strand.
GACACCACCACGCCGCTGACGCTGGCGATCGACCAGATGGTCATCGCCGGCTGGACCGGCCGCGATCCCGTCGCCCGCGACAAGCACATCGCCGAGCTGCAGGAGATGGGCATCGCTCCGCCGGCCTCGACCCCGATCTACTATCGCGCTTCGGCGCGGCGACTGACCCAGGAAGACCGCATCGAATGCACCGGCGGCGATTCCAGTGGCGAGGTCGAGTTCGTGCTGATCGGCTGGCAGGGCCGCATCTTCGTCGGCTGCGGCTCCGACCACACCGACCGCAAGGTCGAGGCCTACAGCGTCACGGTATCCAAGCAGATGTGCGACAAGCCCATCGCCTCCACCCTGTGGGAGCTCGAGGACGTCATCGGCCACTGGGACAGGATGATCCTGCGCTCCTATGCCACGATCAAAGGCGAGCGCGTGCTCTACCAGGAAGGCACGCTCGACGCGATGCTGCCGGTCACTGAGCTCATCGCGCGCGGCTTTCCGGGTGAAAAGTTCCCCGACGGCTGCGCCATGTTCGGCGGCACGTTTGCCGCGAAGGGCGGCATCCGCCCCGCCGACCGCTTCGACTTCGAGTTGCAGGACCCCGTGCTGAAGCGCACGATCAAGCACGGCTACGACGTGGTGACGCTGCCGGTGCGGGGCTGACATCTCCGCTGTCATTGCGAGGAGCCCTTGCGACGCAGCAATCCAGACTGGTTCCGCCGAGGGATTCCGGATTGCGTCGCTGCGCAATGACGGGGAGAGAGTCGGAAATCGGGTGGCGGGGTGAACGTTGGGCTGCAAAGGTGATTGCTATGACAATGACCGCGCGAAAATCAGCCCAATCCTTCGCTCCCGACCTCGCCGCCCGCGTCGACGCCCTCGGCTGGCCGCAGATCACCGCCGAGCTCGACTCCCAGGGCTGCGCCGTCTTGAAGGGCCTGCTCACGCCCGATCAATGCCGCGCCACCGCCGCGCTCTATCCCGACGACACGCAGTTCCGCAGCCGCATCGTCATGGGCCGGCACGGCTTTGGCCGGGGCGAGTACAAGTACTTCTCCTATCCGCTGCCCGACCTGATCGCGCAGCTCCGCCCGGCGCTCTACGCGCATCTGCAAGGCGTCGCCAATCGCTGGAACGAGGCGATGGGGATCGACATCCGTTATCCCGGAGAACATGCGGCCTTTCTGAAGCGCTGCCATGAGGCCGGACAGGCGCGGCCGACACCGCTGCTGCTGCAATACGCGGCCGGCGACTACAATTGCCTGCACCAGGACCTCTATGGCGAGCACGTGTTCCCGCTCCAGGTCGCGATCCTGCTCTCCGAGCCGGGCCGCGATTTCACCGGCGGCGAGTTCGTGCTGACCGAGCAGCGCCCGCGCATGCAGTCCCGCGCCGAGGTCGTGCCGCTCGCGCAGGGCGATGCGGTCGCCTTCGCCGTGCATCACCGTCCGGTGCAGGGGACACGCGGCACCTACCGCGTTAATCTGCGCCATGGCGTCAGCCGCATCCGGTCCGGCCAGCGGCACACGCTGGGCGTGATCTTTCATGATGCCAAATGAGCGCTGCGATTGACGGGTGATCTATTTGACAATGTTGCCGAAGCACAGCCGTTGCGCGAGGAGATCGCCGACGGCGCGGTGCTGCTGCCCGGCTTCGTCAAGCCGATCGAGCGCGAGCTGATCGAAGCGGTGCGCGCCATCGTGGCGCAGTCGCCGTTCCGTCGGATGACCACGCCCGGCGGCTACCAGATGTCGGTGGCGATGACCAATTGCGGCGAGCGCGGCTGGATCACCGATCACACCGGCTATCGCTACGATCCCGTCGATCCGAAGACCGGCGCGCCATGGCCGGCGATGCCGCCGGTGCTCCGCGATCTCGCCCGGCGCGCGGCTGAGCAGGGCGGTTTCGAAAGCTTCGCGCCCGACGCCTGCCTCGTCAACCGCTACGAGCCCGGCACTCGATTGTCGCTGCACCAGGACAAGGACGAGCTGGACTATTCGGCGCCGATCGTCTCGGTCTCGCTCGGCCTGCCCGCGACCTTCCTGTTCGGCGGCCTGGCGCGCAGCGACAAGCCGCGCCGCTTCCGGCTCGTCCATGGCGACGTCGTGGTCTGGGGCGGGCCGAGCAGGCTCACCTATCACGGCGTGGCGCCGCTCGCCGACGGAGAGCACGCGCTGCTCGGACGGCGGCGCATCAACTTGACCTTCCGCAAGGTGCTCTGAGGCATTCCCAAGAGGCGCCCCTGTCGTCTAAGCTTCTGCGAGGGGGGCGGCGACATGACGACTGTACAGGTCTCGACCGGGGCGGGCACGAGCGCATCGCGCACGGGGCTCTATCTGGCCGTGCTGCAACTCGTGTTCACGCTGGGCTGGACGACCTATGTCGTCTACCTGCCGAAGCTCGCGGCGGACGTCGGCCTTGCGCCGGCGGCCGTGATCCTCATCCTGATGCTGGACCAGGCGATCTTCACCATCGCCGATACCGCGATGGGGATCGCGGCCGACAAGCTCGCGCCCGTCGTCGGGCGGCTCGGCCTGTTCGTCGGCGTGCTGGCGGCGATCTCCTGCGCCGCCTTCGTCGCGCTCCCCTTCGTGGCCGGCATCGGTGCCGGCGCGCAGGTCTGGTTCATCGTGCTGATCGTGGTCTGGTCAATCGCGTCGTCGGCCCTGCGTGCGCCACCGCTGACCCTGCTCGGCAAATACCGTGCCCGGCCGCAGGTGCCGTTCCTCGCGGCATTGGCCATGCTGGGCTATGGCGTCGCCGGCGCCGTATCGCCCTATCTCGGCGTGGTGCTGCGCGAGCACGATGCGCGGCTGCCATTCGTGATATCGAGCGCGGTGCTGCTGCTGACGGCGCTGGGGCTGTCGCGGATCGAGCATGACGTGGTGCGCGACGCCCCGCCGCCGACGCCGGCCGAGGCGGCCAAACCGCTTGGTCTCGTCCCGATTGCCTTCATCGTCGCGATGGTCGCGCTGGCACTCGGCTACCAGCTGCACTTTGCCATGAACAGCGCGCCGTTCTATCTGCGCTTTGCCAAGCCGGATGAGCTGCAATGGCTGATGCCGGTGTTCTGGATCGGCTTCAACATCGCGATGTTTCCGGCAAGCCTCGTCGTCAAGCATCGCGGCGGCTTGATCGTGATGGGCGCCGCCGGACTGTTCGGTGCGGTGGCGATTGTCGTGGCGGAGCTTGCCGGCAGCCTCAATACGGTGATCGTCGCCCAGTTCCTCGCCGGCGCTGCGTGGGGCTGCATGCTGATGAGCGCGGTCTCGGCCGCGCTTGCGATCGGCTCGACCGGCGCGGAGGGAAAGGTCACGGGCCTCGTGTTCTCGGCGCTCGCGCTAGGCACCTTCGCGCGCATGGCGGCGGTCGCGGGCGGCCTGCAGAAGATGCCGGACTTCGCACCGCTGCTGCACTGGGCCCCCGTCGCCTGCTGGTCGGTTGTAGGCGCCGGCTTGCTGGTGATTGCAGCCGCCCGGCTCCAGGGCGGTGTTCAGCTCAAGGCTTCGGCGGGTGGATGAATGCCCAGGGGCTCACTTCCGAATCCCTGGTCACCTCGACCGAGATCAGATACGGCCCGCCATGGGCCAGCGCCTTCTCCAGCACGGCCTTGAACTGCTCGGGCGCAGTGACGCGCCCGGCCGCGACGCCAAAGGACTCCGCGAGCCTGACGAAATCCGGGTTGACGAGGTCCGATGCCACCACGCGGCCGTCGAAACGTTCGCGCTGGTCGCGGCGGACGTTGCCATAGGCGTTATTGTTGAACACCAGCGCCACCACGCCGATGTTGAACTGCACGGCGGTCGAAAGCTCCTGCACGCCGAACATGAAGCCGCCGTCGCCGGTGATGGCGACCACCGGCTTGTCGGGGTTGGCGACTTTTGCGCCGAGCGCGGTCGGAAAGCCCGAGCCGAGCGTGCCCTGGTAGCCCGAGGTGATGAAGGTGCGCGGCTGGTAGACCGGGAAGCCGTACCAGGAAGCGAAGCCGACCTGCGACAGTTCATCCGTGACGATCGCATTCGCCGGCAGCACCTCGCGCAGGATGTTGAGATAGGCCATCTGCGGCTGGATGCGCTGGATCTCGGCTTGCGCGGTCGCGGTCGCCTCGCGGATCGCCTCCCGCCGGCCACGGGTGCGCGCATAGCCGGCTTTCTTCACGGCCGCGACGAGATCGGCCGTACCGGCCTTGGCGTCGGCGACGATGGCGGCATCGGAGATGATCCGGCGCATCTCGGCCGGGTCGATATCGATCCGAATGGATCTCAGTCCACTCGGCTGATAAGGCCAGCGAAAGCCCGAGGCCGGCAGCTCCGCGCGGGTGCCGATTGCGATCATCAGATCGGTCGTCGGCCACAGTCTGTAGGCCGCCGCCATGGTGAGCCCGAGCTCATGCGCGTTCGAGATGATGCCGCGGCCGCTGCGGAAGGCCACCACGGGCGCATCGATCATCTCAGCGAGTTCGAGGATCTCCTCGCCGGCCTCGATCGCGCCGCTGCCGACGAAGATCATCGGTGCCTTGCTGGTCTTGATGAGCGCGGCCGCCTGCCTGACCAGGTCGGGATCGGGCCGCGGCGCGGGCAGCGGCTCCAGCATTTGAGCAGCCGCCGTATCCGCGCGCTGGGTGAAGACGTCCCAGGGCATCTCCACCGAGGCAGGGCCGCGCCGTCCCGACATCATCTCCTGGAACGCGCGCGCCACGATCGTCGGCGCGTTGCCGGGATATTCGATCCGGTCCGCCCATTTCACATAGGTGCGCAAGGTCGCCAGCTGATCCGGCATCTCGTGCAGATGGCCGCGTCCCTTGCCGAGGAACTGCGTCGGCACCTGGCCCGTCACGCACAGCACCGGCTCGTTGCAGCCGAACGCAGTCAGCAGTGCCGCGCTGGCATTGAGCACGCCCGGGCCGGGCACCACGCTGAACACGCCGGGCCTGCCGCTGGAGCGCGCGTAGCCGAATGCCATGTAGCCGCAGGCCTGCTCGTGCCGTGCGCCGATCACCTTGAGCTGGGCCTGATGGAAGGCGTCGAACAGGCCGTAGACCTGCGCGCCGGGCAGGCCAAACACGGTGTCGACGCCATGGGCGACCAGGCCGCTTACGATCGCTTCGCCGCCGGTGAGGGTGGTCATCTGGCTATTCCACTTCGATGATTGTTCAGGCTTCGTCGACGACGCCGTTGCGCAAGCGGCCGATGCCCTCGGCCTCGACCTCGACGACGTCGCCGGGCTTCAGGTACCGCGGCGGATCGAACCGCGCACCCGCGCCGGTCGGCGTGCCCGTGACGATGATATCGCCGGGGACGAGGGTTGCGAAGGTCGAGATATAGTTCACGAGATAGCGGAACGGAAACATCAACCGGCTGGTGCGATCGTCCTGCCTGAGTTCGCCGTTGACATGCGTGGTGAGACGAATGTCCGCAATCTGCGATTCCGATGTGTAGGGCACGAGCCACGGGCCGAGGCTGCCGCTGGAATCGAAGTTCTTGCCCTGGGTGACGTTGAACTTGGCGTGGCGCAGCCAGTCGCGCACCGAGCCCTCGTTACAGAGCGTCAGCGCGGCAATGTGATCGAGCGCGGCGCTTTCCGGAATGTGCCGGCCTTGCTTGCCGATCACCAGCACGATCTCGCCCTCATAGTCGAGCTGCGCGGACGCGCGCGGGCGCACCAGCGGCGTGTCGTGCCCGACGAAGGAGCGCGGTGAGCGCATGAACATGCTCGGATATTTCGGCGCGTCCTGGCCGTCCTTGTACTCGGCGTTGCGGTCAGGATAGTTGACGCCGATGCAGATGATTTTCTCCGGCGCGGGCACCGGCGGCAGCCAGGTGATCTCGCTGAGCGCGTGATCAGGTGCGCGGCCGGCAGCCTCTTCGGCAAAGCTCAAGAGCTTTCCGGCCGCGATCACCTCGCGCAGCGTTGGATAGTCCTTGCCGTAACGCGCGGAGAGATCGACGAGGCCGCCGTCTACGACGGCACCGTAGCGGCTTGCACCCTTGACGGAATAGGTGGCGAGGCGGGGGCGGGTCATCAATCCGCCACCAGCACGTCGGCCACGAATTTCGGCTCGCGCACGGCCTGGCCCGTGAACGGCGAGCCCTGCTCGAACCAGGAGCGCGGCGCGGGTGCGCCCCAGAGCGTCTGGCGGCGCGGATCGCGCAGCGACCAGCGCAGCGGCTCGTGGTCGTGATCCCCCGTGAAGTAGTCGCTGGTGTAGAGCTCGAGGCGGTGTCCATCAGGGTCGCGCACGTACAGGAAGAACGCGTTCGAGATGCCGTGGCGTCCCGGGCCGCGCTCGATGTTCTTCACGAAGCCTTGCGTCGCCATGACGTCGCAGAGATGGATGATGTTCATCGCCGTCGGCGTCCAGTAGGCGAAATGGTGCAGGCGCGGACCCTTGCCGTTGGTGATGGCGAAATCATGGACGTTGCCCTTGCGATGCATCCAGGCCGCGGCGATGCGCCCGTTCGGGCCGTCCTCCTCGGCGTATTCGGTGAGACGGAAGCCGAGCCGGGCGTAGAATTCCATCGTGTCCTGCACTTCGGCAGCGAAGACGTTGAAATGGTCGAGCCGCTGCGGATGGCACCCCCGGTAGAGGTCGTAGCGGCGGAGCAAATGCGGCCGCCGGTCCATCGAGGCGTAGAGCTCGATCTGGAAGCCGAAGGGATCGGTGAATTGCAGCGTGCGGCCCTGGAACGGTTGGTCGACGAAGGCGTACGCCAGGCCGTTCTCGGAGAGAAAGGCGGCGGCCTTGTCGAGATCCTTGTCGTTGCCGACCTTGAAGCCGAGCCGCGCGCAGGCCGGCGCAGCCGCCTTGCGCAGGACGAGCGAGTGATGCTGGTGCTCCTCGGCCGCGCGCAGGTAAACGACATTGTCGTCGGCGTCCTCGACATGCAGGCCGACGGTGGTCTCGTAGAACTCGCGGCTCAGCTTCAGATCGGTGACGTCGAGCACGACGTGGCTGGAGCGGATGATGTTGAACGGCGGCTCGAAGACGTGTTGCGGTACCGGCATGTGCGTTTCCCCTCAATAGGCCCGGTCATTCCGGGGCGGTCCGTCAGGACCGAACCCGGAATCTCGAGGTTCCGGGTTCGCTTCGCGCCCCGGAACGACTGCTTTCCTCAAATTCCCAGCTTCTGAATCTTGTGCGTGCCCCGCGCCAGCGAGACGTGCTTGGTTTCCATGTAGAAGTCGAACGAGTAATCCCCGCCGTCGCGGCCGATGCCTGAGGCCTTCATGCCGCCGAACGGCGTCGGCAGATGGCGGACGTTTTCCGAGTTCAGCCAGATCATGCCGGCTTCCAGCGCATCGGCCACGCGCAGCGCCCGGCCCATGTCGTTGGTCCAGACATAGCCGGTGAGGCCATAGCGGATGTCGTTGGCGATCTCGATCGCGTCCGTCTCGTCGCGGAACGGCAGCACGGTGAGGAACGGCCCGAACACCTCCTCCTGCGCCACGCGCATCTTGCCATGCGCGCCGGTCACCAGCGTCGGCTCGACATAGTGTCCGCCGCCGGGGCCGTCATAGGCCTTGCCGCCGACCGCGATCGTCGCGCCGTCCTGGCGCGCGACGTCGAAATAGGAGCAGACCTTTGCGAGGTGCCGCTCGTGGATCAGCGGTCCGATCTCGGTTGAGGGATCGAGGGGATGGCCGACCTTCAACGCGTTCACGCGCGCGGTCAGCTTCTCCACGAATCTCTCGGCGATGCTCTGCTGGATCAGCAGGCGGCTCGACGAGGTGCAGCGCTCGCCGTTGAGCGAGTAGATCATGAACACGACGGCGTCGAGCGCGCGGTCGAGATCGGCATCGTCGAACACGATGACGGGGTTTTTGCCGCCGAGCTCGAAATGCACGCGCTTCAGGGTCGGCGCCCCCTGCATCATGATGGCCGAGCCCGTCGCGCTTTCGCCGACGAAGCCGATCGCTTTGATGGCGGGATGCTCGGTCAGCGCCTTGCCGGCCTCTTCACCGAAGCCGTGGACGGTGTTGAGCACGCCATCGGGCACGCCGGCTTCCTTCACGAGCTTCGCCAGAGTGGAAGCCGTCACCGGCGACCATTCGGCCGGCTTGTGCACGACGGTGCAGCCCGCAGCGAGAGCAGGGGCGATCTTCCAGGTCGAGAGCATGAACGGCGTGTTCCACGGCGTGATCACGCCGACCGGGCCGATCGGCACGCGGGTCGAGACGTTCCAGTGCTCGTCGCTCGGCGTGTTGAGGCCGTCGCGCGCCTCCGCGCATTTGTCGGCGAAGAAGCGGAAGTTCTCCGCGGCGCGGATCGCGGCCTTGGCCATGAAGCGATAGGCCTGGCCGGTGTCGATGCATTCGAGCACCGCGATGTCCTCGGCATTGTCCTCGATCGCATCGGCCACGCGATGCAGCAGCTTGCGCCGCATCGCGGGCCCCATGTCGCGCCAGGACTTGAACGCAAGCGCAGCGGCCGTGGCCGCAGCGTCGATGTCCTCCGCATTGCCGCGGGCGACGCTTGCGAGCACGGCGCCATCGACCGGCGATTTCGTCTCGAACGTCTCGCCCGAGATCGAGGCGACGACCTTGCCGTCGATCATGTGGCCGATGCCGTCCGCGCGCAGCGTCTTCAAGAGCGGCGCGGCGCGGTCGCGATTGGCCTGGAACACGTCGGCTTTCGGCATGGGCTTATCCATGGGCGGCCTCCGCTTTCAGGGCGTCGTGGATGTTGTTGCGCTTCCAGCTGGTGTCCTTGTCGTTGATCTGCATGTCGAACGACAGTGCGAACCTGCTGGCGGCAAAGACGGGATCGAGATGCTTCGAGAGCGCCTGGAAGATTTGCTCGCCGGCGTTCTGACGTGTCTTGAGATCGCGGCCCTCGCCGATGCGCAGCACCATGTCGAGAAAGCCGTAATCCTGGCGGGCGTCCGCGATCGCATAATGCTCGCACCTGACGGCGCGAACGCGGATGCCGCCGAGGGGGAAGATGCCGGTCTCGCTGGCTGCCTTGCGCACGACCTCACATACCGTGCCGATGTCGAGGCGGTCATCGAGATTGGCCGAATATTCGATCGTGAAATGCGGCATCGCGGTTTCACTCCCTGTCTTCTTGTTCGCCTTAAGCGAAGTAGCAGCTCACCGAGCCGTAGGCGCCATAATCGGCCTGAATTGTGTCGCCCTTGCGAGTCTCGATCGGACGGATGAAGGAGCCGGCGAGGACGACCTGGCCGGGCTCCAGCGCAAGGCCGCGCGGCGCGATCTTGTTGGCGAGCCAGGCCACGGCCGTGGCGGGATGATTGAGCACGCCGGCGGCAAGGCCCGTCTCTTCCAGCTGGCCGTTCTTGAAACAGAGCGCGCCGATCCAGCGCAGGTCCGCGTCCAGCGGGCGGATCGGCCGTCCTCCGAGCACGATGCCGGCATTCGCCGCGTTGTCGGCGATGGTGTCGAAAATCTTTCGCGTCGTTTTCGTGGTGGGATCGACGCGTTCGATCCGCGTATCCAGGATCTCCAGCGCCGGCACGACGAAGTCGGTGGCGTTGAGGACGTCGAACATCGTGCAATCGGGCCCAGAGAGTCGCTTGCTCATGACGAAGGCGAGTTCGGCCTCGACGCGCGTCGCGATGAAACGCTCGGTCGGAACGATCCCGCCATCGGCGAAGAACATGTCGTCGAGCAGCACGCCGGAATCCGGCTCGTCGATATTGAGCGCGCTCTGCATCGCCTTCGAGGTCAGGCCGATCTTGTGGCCCTTGACGATGCGCCCTTCGGCGATCTTGACCTCGACCCAGGCCTTCTGAATCGCGTAGGCATCGGCGATGGTGATCTCGGGAAAATCCTGTGACAGCTGCCGGATCTGCGTGCGGGTCTTCTCCGCCTGGTGCAGACGTCTCGCGCAAGCTCGGATATCGTCGTTGGAAAGCGCCATCTTTAGTCTGACAAATCGTGGTGCCCAGAGATACTTAACATGTTAAGTGAATGCGTCAAACACAATTCAGGCTTGCTGCACTGCAAACATTCTGCGGCTTGAAGGGGCGTCATGACGAAGAAACCCGCCGATCCGGCCAACGGAGGCACGCCTGCCGCAGGACCCGCCGCAAGACAGGTGCCGATGCGCGACTTCTCGCGCTCGCTGCCGATGTCGCTGCTGCGGGCGCGCGAGGCGGTGATGCGGCAGTTTCGTCCGTCGCTGCGCGAGCACGGCCTGACCGAGCAGCAATGGCGCATCCTGCGCGCGCTCGCTTCCATCGAGGCGGTCGAGGTCACGGAACTCGCGCGCACGGCGTTCCTGCTGGGGCCGAGCCTGTCGCGCATTCTGCGCGATCTGGAGGCGCGCAACCTGATCGAGCGCAAGACCGCCAAGGCGGATCAACGCCGCAGCATGGTCTCGATCTCGAAAGAGGGTGTGAAGCTGATGGCCTCCGTCGCGCCGACGTCCGAAGCGATTTACGCGGAGATCACGCGACGCTTTGGCACACGCAAGCTTGCCGAATTGCAGGAGATGCTCGGCGAGCTCGAACGGAGTCTTGCGGGACTCGGCGCCAGCGAGGAAGCAAGTCCCGAGGAGTGAAAGCAGATATGCGCTCCCATGCGGCAACGGCCATGGACATGGTCGCGTTTTTTCGCTCAAGTGCCGCCCAAGCCGATCGCTGCAAAGTCGGCGCCGGGGAGAGGCAGACAGGGCCGTCATGGTCACCATTCAGGTCCAGAAGCTGATCGACTTCGTCACCGAAGTCTTCGCGCAGGCACAGTCCTCGCCGGAGGAGGCCAGGCGTATCGCCACCTATCTGACCACGGCGAATCTGACTGGCCATGACAGCCACGGCGTGATCCGCGTTCCCGTCTACATCCGCTGGCTGAAGACCGGATCGGTCGTCCCAAATCAGAACGCGGAGGTCGTGCTCGACACGCCCTCGCTCGCGGTGGTCGACGGCAAGTTCGGCTATGGCCAGACCGTGACGCCGCAGGCGGTCCGGATCGGCATCGAGAAGTGCAGGAAGGCTGGGCTTGCCGCGGTCGCGCTGCGCAACGCCGGTCATATCGGCCGCGTCGGCGACTGGGCCGAGATGGCGGCCGCCGAAGGTCTCATCTCGGTGCATTTCGTCAATGCCGCGGGCTCGCTGCTGGTCGCCCCGTTCGGCGGCGTCGAGAAGCGGCTGTCGACCGCGCCGTATTGCGTCGGCATCCCGCGTGAGGGCCAGGATCCGATCGTGCTGGATTTTGCGACCTCGGTCGTCGCCGAGGGCAAGGTGCTGGTAGCGAGCCGCGGCGGCAAGAAGCTGCCCAAGGGCGCACTGGTCGATTCCGACGGGACCTTGAGTGAGGATCCGGCCGTGCTCTACGGCCCCTACACGCCGGACGGGCCGCGCGATCACACCAAGGGAACGGGCGCGATCCGCGCCTTCGGCGAGCACAAGGGATCGGGGCTCGCCTTCATGTGCGAGCTCTTGGGCGGCGCGCTGACCGGAACCGGCGCCACCTCGGGCGGGCGGCGCTTTGCCAACGGCATGCTGGCGTTCTATGTCGATCCGAAGGTGGTCGACACCTCGAACATTTTCGACGCCGAAGTCTCGCGCTACGTTGATTTCATCCGCGCCACCAAGCCGATGGCCGGGGTCGATCAGGTGCTGATTCCGGGCGATCCGGAGCGAAAGACCCGCGCTGAGCGGACCCGGAACGGCATCCCCTTGCCGGATGACACCTGGGCGGCAATAGTGAACACCGCCCGTGAGGTCGGCGTCAGCGAAGTCAGCATCCAGAGGGCGACGGCTTAGAGCGTTTCGTCATTGCGAGGCGCGCCAGTGACGGAGCAGTCCAGAGTGCCATCGCGGAGAAATTCTGGATTGCTTCGCGGAGCCCGTCATCGGGCCGCGCTTCGCGCGGACCCGCTGGCTCGCAACGACAGTGAGTGAGATCAACAAAGAAGGAAGGCAACGTGGCGAATAAAGTCAAAGAGATCTGGAAGTCGGGCAAGGCGGTCGTCAACGCGTGGCTTGCCATACCCTCCGGCTTCTCGGCCGAGATGATCGCGCAATGCGGCTTCGACAGCGTCACCGTCGACATGCAGCATGGCGTGCAGGACTATCTGTCGATGGTGCAGTGTTTCCAGGCCATGGACAAGCATCCGATCACGCCGATGGTCCGCGTGCCCTGGAACGAGCCCGGCATCATCGGCAAGGTGCTCGATGGCGGCGCCTATGGCGTGATCTGCCCGATGGTCAACACGCCGCAGGAAGCCCGGAACCTCGTCTCCTATTCCAAATATCCGCCCAAGGGCGTGCGCTCCAACGGCCCGATCCGCGCCGGCATGTACGGCACCGCCGGCTCCTACCAGAAGACCGCCAACGACGAGATCGTGCTGCTGCCGATGATGGAGACCCGGACCGCGGTCGAGAACATGGAAGCGATCCTCGATGTCGAAGGCATCGACGGGGTCTATATCGGCCCGTCCGATCTCGGCTTCTCCTACGGCCTCGAGCCCAAGCTCGACCGCAGCGAGCCGGAGATCCTCGCAATCTACGAGAAGATCATCAAGGAGTGCGGCAAGCGCGGTCTGAATCCGGGCATCCACTGCAGCGGCGCGGAGGGCGCGGCGCGCGCCATCAACATGGGCTTCAAGCTGGTGACGCTGTCCAACGAGGTCGGCCTGATGACGACCTACGCCAAGATGCAGGTCAACGCGACCCGCAAGGATTCAGGCGGCAAGGCCTGAGCTCCGGGCGAATGGCGCATAGGGAGTGGCGAATGGCGCCGCTCCCTTTTCCATTCGCTACTCACCGTTCGCTATTCGCCTCCGAAGGAGACTCCCATGACCGTCAGCCCCGTCATCCGCCTGCATCCCGATGATGGCGTGGTCATCGCGCGCGCGAGCCTGCCGCCTGGAACGAGCGTGGCTGACGGCGTGACCACGGTCGATCGCATTCCCTCCGGCCACAAGGTCGCGATCAAGCCGATCGCCGAGGGCGAGCCGATCAAGCGCTACGGTCAGATCATCGGCTTTGCCACGGTGCCGATCGCGCCGGGTCAGCACGTGCACGTGCACAACTGCGGCATGGGTGATTTCGCCAAGGACTACGCCTATTGCGCCGACGTGAAGCCGACGCCGAACTTCGACCTGCCGGCGACCTTCGAGGGCATCCGCCGCCCGGATGGCCGCGTCGCCACGCGCAACTATATCGGCATCCTCACCTCGGTGAATTGCAGCGCGCACGTCGCGAGCCTCGTCGCCGACGTCTTCAAGAAGAATCCCTTCACCGGCGACAACCCGCTGGCCGACTTCCCCAACGTCGACGGCGTGGTCGCGCTCACCCACAAGACCGGCTGCGGCATGACGCAGAACGAGCCCCTGGCGCTGCTCCGTCGCACGCTCGGCGGCTATGCGCGGCACGTCAATTTCTCGCACGTCATCGTGCTCGGCCTTGGCTGCGAGGTGAACCAGATCGGCGGCCTGATGGAAGAGCAGAAGCTCGCCGGCCGCCTCCGTGCGATGGACATCCAGGAGGTCGGCGGTACCCGCAAGACGGTGGAGGCGGGCATTGCCTTCGTGCGCGAGGCGCTGGCTGACGCCAACAAGGTCAGGCGCGAAACAGTGCCGGCCAGCGAGCTCACCGTGGCCCTGCAATGCGGCGGCTCGGACGGCTATTCCGGCGTATCCGCCAATCCCGCGCTCGGCGCGGCGAGCGACCTCATCGTGCGCCATGGCGGCACCGTGATCCTGTCGGAGACGCCGGAGACCTACGGCGCCGAGCACCTGCTCACGCGCCGTGCCGTCAGCCGCGAGGTCGGCGAGAAGCTGGTCGATCTCATGCGCTGGTGGGACGAGTACACGACGCGCGAAGGCGCCGAGATGAACGCCAATCCCAGTCCGGGCAACAAGGCCGGCGGTCTCACCACCATCCTGGAAAAGTCGCTCGGCGCGATGGCCAAGGCCGGCACCACCAACCTCGTGGAGGTACTGCGCTACGCCGAGCCCGTCACCAAGAAGGGCTTCGTCTTCATGGACACGCCCGGCTACGATCCAGTGGCTGCGACCGGGCAGGTCGCCGGCGGCGCCAACCTGGTCTGCTTCACCACGGGCCGCGGCAGCGTGTTCGGCTGCAAGCCGGCGCCCTCGATCAAGCTCGCCACCAACACGCCCATGTACAAGCGAATGGAAGATGACATGGACGTCAATTGCGGCACCATTCTCGAAGGCGAGGAGAGCGTCGCGCAGTGCGGCCAGCGCGTCTTCGATCTCATCCTCAAGACCGCCTCGGGCCAGCCGACCAAGAGCGAGAGCTTCGATTTCGGCGGCGCCGAGTTCGCGCCGTGGGTGCTCGGCGCGACGATGTAATTGCGCCCAGTGCGCCTTGCTGCGCAATTCTGCAGGACGAGCAGGGCCAGTCCGTAAATCTACGGAGGCGCTGCGCGGCCTCGCGGCTTCCAGCGCTCATCTATGATTAATGTTTCCTGTCGTAATCCTAGAGCGATGCGGGCCGCTCCTTCGAGGAGTGCTGCCCTTCGTGAGGATTCGTCAACGATGACGCGTGCGATACGGCCGACTGGCGTGGAAAATCTCCTCGGTGAGGAGGAGCTGATTGTATCGAAGACCGATCTCAAAGGTCGCATCACCTACGCCAATGATGTCTTCATCCGGATGGCGAAGTACTCGTGGAAGGAGCTGATGGGCGCTCCCCACAGCCTGATCCGCCATCCCGACATGCCGCGCGCCGTGTTCAAGCTGCTGTGGGACACGCTCCAGTCCAAGCAGGAGATCTTCGCCTACGTCGTCAATCTGGCGAAGGACGGCAGTCATTACTGGGTGTTTGCCCACGTCACGCCGACATTCGACGAGCGCGGCAATATCGTCGGCTATCACTCCAACCGCCGCAAGCCGGATCCTGCGCAGATCGAGCGCATCAAGCCGATCTACAAGACGCTGTGCGCGGAAGAGGCGCGGCATGCCAATGCCAAGGACGGCATGCATGCGAGCTTCGAGGCGATGGTCGGGCTGCTCAAGCAACAGGGTGTCGGTTACGATGAATTTGTGCTCTCTCTCTAAGGCGCAGGGAGCGACCGCGCTCGCATGTGTTCTTGCAGTCGGTGCGTTCGTTCTCTCGCTTCTCGGTGTGACGGGAATCACCGGTGCTGTTTTGCTCGGCGCGACGGTCGTGCTGCTCGGCTATGCCGTGTGGTCCCAGCATCGGACGGCGGTGGCCGTCGACGAGGTGGCTGATGTGTGCCGCAAGGCGGCGCATGGCGACCTCGAAGCGCGCATCATGAGTGAGCGGCAGGCCGGGCGGATCGGAGCGATCCAGAAATCCGTCAACGACATGCTCGACATCACCGACGCCTTCGTCCGCGAGGCCTCGGCGTCGATGGACTATGCCAGCCGCGGCAAGTATTTCCGCAAGATCCTCGCGCGGGGTCTGCCCGGCTCGTTCCGCCGCTCGGCGGTCGTCATCAACGCCGGCACCGACAGCCTCGGCCGCCGCGTTGTGGAGATCGCCGGCCTCGCGCGGGAGTTCGGCACGCATCTCGACGCGGTTGCGGGCGGCCTCATGGGCGCCGCGACCGATCTCGAATCCGACGCCGGCCAGATGGCGGCAGCGGCGGAGAAGACCAGCCGGCAGACCTCCGGCGTGCTCACTGCGTCGGACCAGGCTTCGCGCAACGTCGCCACCGTCGCCGGCGCCGCGGAGCAACTCGCCTCATCGATCGCCGAGATCAACCGCCAGGTCGCTGGCTCGACCGCGAGCACCGGGCGGGCGGTGGACGAAGCCAATCGTGCCGGCAGCGAGATCCGCACGCTGGCGGGCGCCGCGATGCAGATCGGCGACGTCGTCAAGCTGATCAGCGAGATCGCCGAGCAGACCAACCTCCTGGCGCTCAACGCCACGATCGAGGCGGCCCGTGCGGGGGATGCCGGCCGCGGCTTCGCGGTGGTGGCCTCCGAGGTCAAGAGCCTCGCCAACCAGACCGCGAAGGCGACCGAGGAGATCAGCGCCAAAGTCGGCGAGATGCAGCAATCGACGACCACTTCGGTTGCGGCCGTCGAGGCGATCGCGCAGACCATCGCCGAGATCAACGGCATCACGGCCTCGATTGCCGCCTCGATCGAGCAGCAGGGGGCCGCGACGCGCGAGATCGCCCGCAACGTTCACGAGGCCTCCGCCGGAACCTCGCAGGTCTCCTCCAACGTCACCGGCATCAGCGAAGCCGCCGCCGATACGGGCCGCGTGGCGAGCCGCGTCAACAGCGCCTCCGAACGCGTCCACGGTGAGGTCGAGACGCTCCGGCGCGAGGTGACGCAGTTCTTGCAGCGGCTGACGTCCGCGGCGTAGGGCCGCCCATCAGAGGCCGTCATGTCCGGGCTTGTCCCGGGCATCCACGTTCTTGGGGACCGCAGACGAAGGCCGTGGATGGCCGGGACGAGCCCGGCCATGACGCTGTGGATGCTTTGGCGCACCAAACTCTCATGTCATAGATCGCCCCCGGGCTACGGGGCTACGAGGCGGATACTTCCTAGGCACGGCTTGCCCGTTGTTAGTGCTTGATCGCGCTGAGTTCAGGTGTTCTGCTCAAAAAAGCTGCTGGAGCATGCACCCCGTGTCGATCTACGTCGCATTACACCACGTCACGCACTACAAATACGACCGCCCGATCGACCTTGGCCCGCAGACCATCCGCCTGCGGCCGGCGCCGCATACGCGCACGCCGATCCTGAGCTATTCGCTCAAGGTCACGCCATCCAATCATTTCGTGAACTGGCAGCAGGATCCGCAAGGCAACTGGCTCGCGCGCTACGTCTTTCCGGAGAAGGCCACCGAGCTGAAATTCGAGGTCGACTTCACGGCGCAGATGACCGTGGTCAACCCGTTCGACTTCTTCGTCGAGCCCTATGCCGACAGTTTTCCGTTCAATTACCCGAAGGATCTCAAGACGGAGCTGGCGCCGTATCTCGAGACCGTCAAGCCCGATCGCCTGTTCGCGCAATATCTCGACGCGATACCGACTGAAGCCCCCAACACCGTCAACTTTCTGGTCGACCTCAACAGGGAGCTTCAGAAGAAGATCCGCTACATCATCCGGATGGAGCCGGGCGTGCAGACGCCTGAGGAAACGCTGTCGTCCTGCGCCGGATCGTGCCGCGACTCTGCTTGGCTCCTGATCCAAACGTTCCGCCATCTCGGCCTCGCCGCGCGTTTCGTTTCCGGCTATCTCATCCAGATCCGTCCCGACATCGATCCGATCGAGGGACCGCCCGAAGTCGAGAACGACTTTACCGATCTGCACGCCTGGGCCGAGGTCTATCTGCCCGGCGCGGGCTGGATCGGGTTCGATGCGACTTCCGGCATGCTCGCAGGCGAGGGGCACATCCCCGTCGCCGCCACGCCGCATTATCGCTCGGCGGCGCCAATTTCGGGCGGTGCCGGCTTTGCCGAGGTCGAATTCGCCTTCGATATGAGCGTGCGGCGCATCCGCGAGGCGCCGCGCATCACCAAGCCCTTTTCCGATGAGGCGTGGGCGCGGCTCAACGATCTCGGCGAGCAGGTCGACGGCGATCTCGCCGCGCAGGATGTTCGGCTCACGATGGGCGGCGAGCCGACCTTCGTCTCGGTCGACGATCTCGAAGCGGCGGAATGGAACACCGACGCTGTCGGCCCGACCAAGCGCGCGCTCGGTGACGATCTGATCCGCCGCTTGCGCACGCGCTTCGCGCCGGGCGGCCTTTTGCACTACGGCCAGGGCAAATGGTATCCGGGCGAGAGTCTGCCGCGTTGGGCCTTCGGCCTTTACTGGCGCAAGGACGGCGTTCCGATCTGGAGGAACGCCGACCTCATCGCCAAGATCGAAAATCCGCGCCGTGCGGAGGTGAAGGACGCCGAGGCCTTCATGGAAGGCACGGCGGCCCGGCTCGGCCTCGATGCCGGCTACATCATGCCGGCCTATGAGGACACCGCGTACTGGCTCCAGAAGGAGGCCGAGCTTCCCGTCAACGTCGATCCCTCCGATTCCAAATTGTCGGATCCGGAAGCCCGCGCGCGGATGGCGCGCGTGTTCAACGAGGGCCTCAACACACCGCGCGGCTTCGTGCTGCCGGTGCAGCGCTGGAACGCGCCGCCGCGCTGGCGCAGCGAGCGATGGCAACTCCGGCGCAATCATCTGTTCCTGATGCCAGGCGATTCGCCTCTCGGTTTGCGCCTGCCGATCGGGTCGCTCGGTTACGTCCCGCCCAACCAATATCCCTACATCGTCGAGCAGGACCCGATGGAGGCGCGGGACAGGCTGCCGGTGTTCACGCTCGCCGCGCGTCCGGAATCTCCGCCGCGGGCCGCGCCCGAGCATCTCAACACCTCCGTCCCGGTTCGCACCGCGATGTCGGTCGAAATCCGCGACGGCGTGCTCTGCGCCTTCATGCCGCCGGTCGAGCGCATCGAGGACTATCTCGAACTGGTCGCCGCGCTCGAAGCCACCGCGGAGGAAATGCAGCTGCAGGTCCATGTCGAGGGCTATCCGCCGCCGTTCGATCCGCGCATCGAGGTGATCAAGGTGACGCCCGACCCTGGCGTCATCGAGATCAACGTTCAGCCGGCGAAGAGTTGGCGCGACGCGGTGGAGATCACCTCCGGACTCTACGAGGACGCGGCTAAGGTGCGACTCGGCGCCAACCGCTTCCTGGTCGATGGCCGTCACACCGGCACCGGCGGCGGCAATCACGTCGTGGTCGGCGGTTCGAGCCCACAGGACTCGCCGTTCCTTCGCCGTCCCGATCTCTTGAAGAGCCTCGTGCTGTACTGGCAGCGGCATCCGTCGCTGTCCTATTTCTTCTCCGGCCTCTTCATCGGCCCGACCAGTCAGGCGCCGCGCATCGACGAGGCCCGGCACGACAGCATCTATGAGCTCGATATCGCGCTCTCGCATGTGCCGCCGCCAGGCACCCAGGCGCCGCTGTGGCTGGTCGATCGCCTGTTCCGGCATCTGCTGGTCGACATCACCGGCAATACCCACCGCGCCGAGATCTGCATCGACAAGCTCTATTCGCCGGAGGGGCCAACCGGCCGGCTCGGCCTCGTCGAGTTCCGCGCGCTCGAAATGCCGCCCGATCCGCGCATGTCGCTGGCGCAGCAGCTCCTGATCCGTGCGCTGATCGCCAGATTCTGGCGCGAGCCGCAGGCCGGCAAGTTCGTGCGCTGGGGCACCGCGCTGCATGATCGCTTCATGCTGCCGCACTTCATCTGGGACGATTTTCTGGAGGTGCTCACCGAGCTGAAGCAGTTCGGCTACCCGTTCGAGCCGGAATGGTATCTGGCCCAGCTCGAATTCCGCTTCCCCGCCTTCGGCCGCATCCATCATGGCGGCGTGACGCTGGAGCTGCGTCAGGCGCTGGAGCCCTGGCACGTGCTGGGTGAGGAGGGCTCGGCCGGCGGCACCGTGCGCTATGTCGACTCGTCGGTCGAGCGGCTTCAGGTCAAGGCGGAGGGCTTCGTCGAGGGCCGTCACATCGTCACCTGCAACGGCCGCCGCCTGCCGATGACCCCCACGGGCCGCTCGACTGAAGCCGTGGCCGGCGTCCGCTTCAAGGCCTGGCAGCCGGCCTCCGGCCTGCACCCGACCATCCCCGTTCACGCGCCCCTGACCTTTGATCTGATCGATACCTGGAACGGCCGCTCGCTCGGCGGCTGCGTCTATCACGTCGCCCATCCCGGCGGGCGCAACTACGACACCAAGCCGGTCAACACCTACGAGGCCGAGGCGCGGCGGCTGGCGCGCTTCCAGGATCACGGCCACACCCCGGGTCCGATGCAACCGCCGCCCGAGGAACGCACAAGTGAGTTTCCGCTGACCCTCGACTTGCGGACCCCGCTCCTGCAATGAGTATGCTGCGGGGGCATGGAGACGCGCATGGGCGAGGGCGCAGCCGAACAGGATGACAAGGCGGGGAAGGCGCAAGGCCAGCGTGAAGGCCAGCGCCGCCTCGCGCAATGGGTCCGCGACTATAGCCGGCTGCCCGGCATCCCCGACGAATTCCTGGCGCCGGACGGCACCCCGCGCGCGGTCTGGAGCCGCTTCTTCGACGCCTTCGGCGCGCTGGCGCCCGACGAGATCGAACGGCGCTTCGGCATGGCCGACCGCCATCTCCGCGAGGCCGGCGTCACCTACCGCGCGCCCGGCGACGACGCCGACCGGCCGTGGTCGATCAGCCATCTGCCGCTTTTGATCGACGAGGCCGACTGGCGGCAGCTTTGCGCCGGCATCACCCAGCGCGCCGAGCTGCTGGAGTGCGTGCTGCGCGACATCTATGGCGAGGGCCGGCTCGTTGCCGAAGGCGCGCTGCCGGCGGCCGCGATCGCCGGCAGCCCCGAATATCTCCGTCCCATCTGCGGCGTGCCGCCGCCCGGCGGGCGTTATCTCTCGATCTATGCCGCCGATGTCGGCCGCGGCCCCGACGGCCGCTGGTGGGTGCTCGGCGACCGCAGCCAGGCGCCATCGGGCGCGGGCTACGCGCTGGAGAACCGCCTGGTGCTCTCGCGTGCCTTCTCCGACCTCTACAAGTCGATGAACGTGCCGCGCGTCGCGCCGTTCTTCGAGGCGTTCCGCGACTCTCTTCGCGCGCGCGCCGACCGCGACGAGCCGCGGATCGGCGTGCTCACCCCCGGCAGCTTCAGCGAGACCTATTTCGAGCATGCGACGCTGGCGCGCTATCTCGGCTTCCTGCTGGTCGAGGGCGACGACCTCGCGGTCAGCGACAACCGCGTCCACATCCGCACCGTGGCCGGCCTGAAACGGCTCGACGTGCTGTTGCGCCGGGTCGATTCCAACTCGCTCGATCCGCTCGAGCTCGATGCCTCCTCGCGGCTCGGGGTCCCCGGCCTGATCGACGTGCTGCGCAAGGACGGCGTCGTCGTCGCCAACATGCCGGGCTCGGGCGTCCTGGAGGCGCGGGCGCTGCTCGGCTTCCTGCCGGCGCTCAGCCGCCGCCTGCTCGGGGAAGACCTGAAGATGCCGCACATCGCGACCTGGTGGTGCGGCCAGCGCGCGGCGCGCGACGAGGTGCTGGCGCGGCTCGACGAGGTCGCGATCGAAGGTGCCTACCGGCGCGGCGTGCCCGGGTTCGACAGCAACGGTCCGGTGCTCGCGAGCGAGCTGGACGCCGCCGACCGCCAGCGCCTGGTCGACGCCATCACCGCGCGCGGCATGGACTATGTCGGCCAGGAGGTGGTGCGGCTCTCGACCATGCCGGTGTGGGAGCAGGGCCAGCTCACGCCGCGTCCGTTCGTGCTGCGCGTGTTCGCGGCCGCCACGCCCGACGGCTGGGCCATCATGCCCGGCGGGTTCTGCCGGATCGCCGAGCAGGCCGATGCGCGCGCGGTGTCGATGGGCGATGGCGCGCGCGCCGCCGACGTCTGGGTGGTCTCCGACAAGCAGGTCCCGACCGCGACGCTGCTGCCGGCGACCGACAAGGTGCGCATCCGCCGCATCGCCGGCGTGCTGCCGAGCCGTGCCGCCGACAATCTGTTCTGGCTCGGCCGCTATCTCGAGCGCGCCGAGGCGACGCTGCGGCTGGTCCGCGCTTTGGGCTCGCCGAGCGGACCCAACAAGGGCACCGCGGCCTCGCTGCAATCGGCCGAACGCATCCAGCGCCTGCTGGTGGCCTGGGGCGCGATCTCGCAGACGTCGCGGGCGGCGCCCGGGCGCATCACGGCCGAAGCGTTGCAGAGCGCGGAGCGTTTCGGCTCGGCACTGTCGCTGGTGCGCGCGGCACAACGCACGGCGACCTCCTTGCGCGAGCGCCTGTCGCCCGATGCCTGGCAGGTCATCACCGAGATGGCCGAGCGTCTTGCCTACGAGGTCGAGGACGAGGACAGCGTGCTGAGCGCAGCCGAGCTGACCTTGCAGGAACTTGCGAGCTTTGCGGGCCTCGCGCAGGAGAACATGAACCGCGCCGCCGGCTGGCGTTTCCTCGACATCGGCCGCCGCGCTGAACGCGCCATCAACACCACGCGCTTCACGCGCCAGTTCGCCTATGACGAGGCCGGCGACGAGGATCTCGACATCCTGCTGACGCTGGTCGATTGCCAGATCACCTACCGCTCGCGTTACCTGCTGGCGCCGATCCTGGCGCCGGTGCGCGACCTCGCTGTGCTCGACGGCTACAATCCGCGATCGGTGGCGTTCCAGGTGACGACGCTGAACGAGCACATTGCCGCGCTGCCGAGCCTGAAGGAGCACGGCCTGATCGAGAAGCCGCAGCGGCTCGCGGTGGCGATTCAGGCGATGCTAGCGACCGCGGAGGCCGAGAAGCTCGAGGTCAAGACCCTGTTCGCGCTGGAGCAGGATCTGCTCAGCCTTGCCGACGCGATGGGACAGCACTATTTCCCGCACGGTCCCAATGCCAGCCGGCCGGAAAAGCTGACGGGGCTGGCGTGATCTACGACATTCGTCACGTCACCACCTACGAGTACGAGCATCCCGTCAGCTTCGCCCGCTGCACGCTGCGGCTGGAGCCGAGAAGCGGCGGCGGCCAGGAGCTGATCTCGCACGATCTCGAGATCCATCCGCGCCCGGCCGAGCGCAATGTGCGGCGCGATTTCTTCGGTACGCTCACCGAGAGCGTCGTGATCGAAGCCGCGCATCGCAATTTGCGCATCGACTCGCGCTCGCGCGTGTCGGTGTCGCGCCAGCCGCCGGCACGTGACGCGGCGAGCCCGTCCTGGGAGAGCATTCGCGACCTTGCCTTCGAGGCGACGAGCCTCGGGCCGGCTTCGCCCGTCGGCTACGTCTTTGCGAGCCCCCTGGTGCCGGTGCTGCGCCCGGTCAGCGCCTATGCCGCGGAGAGCTTTGCGCCCGGCGCAGGCATCCTCAAGGGCGCGGTCGACCTGATGCATCGCATCCGCAACCAGTTCCGCTACGACCCCAAGGCCACGGTGATCTCAACGCCGCTCGACGAGGTCTTCGACAAGCGTCACGGCGTCTGTCAGGACTTTGCCCATGTGATGATTGCAGGGCTGCGAGGGCTGGGCCTGCCGGCGGCCTATGTCAGCGGATATCTGCGCACCATTCCGCCGCCGGGCCAGCCGCGTCTGCAGGGCGCCGACGCCACCCATGCCTGGGTGTCGCTGTGGTGCGGGGTGGAGCTTGGCTGGGTCGATCTCGATCCGACCAACGATGTCCTCATTGGCAACGATCACATCGTGCTTGCAATGGGGCGCGATTTTTCCGACGTCTCGCCGGTTGACGGCGTCATCGTCGGCTCGCAGAAACAGAAGCTCGGCGTCGCCGTCGACGTGCTGCAGGTGGAGTAGGGCGTGTACTCATAAGCGTCGGCTTACCAACGGATTGTGTTGCAAAACTCCAGTTGAGGCGACTCGCGAACCGTGATTCCGTTGGTTTGAGGCGGCATTTGCGGGAGCAGCGGATGTTAGGGCGGCAGGAGAGCGGTCAGGGCCAGTTCTTTTACTCCTTTGATCTCGACAGGGTGGTGCCGGCTGATCACTTGGTACGACAAATCGACGGTTTGCTGGACCTGAGTTGGGTGCACAACGAGCTCGCTCCGTTCTACTCGCACACTGGCCGGCCTTCGATTGATCCGGTGCTCATGATCCGGATGCTGGTCTTGGGCTACGTATTTGCACTTCGTTCCGAGCGTCGGCTCTGCGCCGAGGTCCAGGTCAATCTGGCTTACAGATGGTTTTGCAAGCTCGGCATCGAGGATCATATCCCTGATCACTCGGTGTTTTGCCGGGCGCGGCGCGAACGCTTCCGTGAGAGCGATGCCTTACGCCGGGTTTTTGAGCGTGTAGTGACGCTGTGTATTTCGGCGGGGCTGGTCGGAGGCGAAGCGTTCTCAGTCGATGCGAGCCTGATCAAGGCAGATGTGAACAAGACTAGGCGACTTCCCGGCGACCAGCCTATTACCTGGCCAAAGGCGGAGGAAGCATCCCATGCGGTTCGGGAGTACATCGCAGCGCTTGATGCCGCCAATAGCGATAAGGACAGCGATGAAGACGGCGGCGGTTCAAGTGAAGGCAGCCGTCGCCGCAAGCCTCCCAAGGAAGTCTCGCTCACCGATCCGCAAGCAACATGGGTTACGAGGCCGGGCGTGGATCCATTCTTTGCTTATGATGCGAACTATCTGATCGACAACAAGGCCGGGATCATCCTCGATGCGGTAGGCACGCGCGCGAACCGTGCGGTTGAGATTGCTGTCACCCAGATCATGGTGGACCGCGTTGAGCGTCGCTTCGATCTGCGCCCCAAAAGGTTGGCAGGCGACACGGCTTACGGCGCGGTCAGACTGCTCAAATGGCTGGTGGATCGCAAGATCACGCCGCACGTTCCGGTGTGGGACAAGTCGGCACGCCCCGATGGCACCTTTAACCGAGCGGACTTCGTCTTCGACCAGAAGCGCAATGTCTATGTTTGCCCGGGTGGCGCGGAACTGACCAGCACCGGCAATATCGATCAAGGTCACATCGTTTACTACAGGGCCAGCAAGAGCGATTGCTCTGGCTGCGCCTTGAAGCCCAAATGCACGACGGCGGTCGTGCGCAAAATTACCCGCGACGTCAACGAAGATGTGCGCGATCATGTCCGTGCGCTGGCCAATACGGAAGCCTTCGAGCAATCGCGCCGCGAGCGCAAAAAGGTCGAGATGCGGTTTGCTCATATGAAGCGCATTCTCAGGCTCGACCGGCTTCGGCTGCGGGGCCTGAATGGCGTCAGGGACGAAGTGCTGCTCACAGCCACCGCGCAGAACCTGAGGCGGCTGGCCAAGCTAATCTGCCGTCCTCCGCCACAACTGGCAGTCGCGTGCTGAAATCCACCAGCAAAACGGAAACCGCCGACACCCCGTACCCAAAAAAACCGCCGAAACTCAAAAGCCAAGCTCGCCCCAAGTCAGAAACCAGTTTTGCAACACAATCCAACGCAAAGCGGAAGCCTGCCATCTAGAATGTGATCGGCAGCTTGTTGACCCGAAGCAGACGTCGTCGTCTTAGCCATCGATGTGGCCGAGCCTCAAGCGCCGCCCGCTTGCTATTTGGAGAGAAACCAGATGGCTGGTGCGGAAATCAAGCCGAGGACCACCAGCATCAGCATGAGGCGGCCGAACTTACCCCAAATGCCAAGTTCAGAGAACTCGCGGTTCGGCATTTTGTCCAGCCAACGGCGGAAGCGAGTCAAGTGCGGTCCCAGTCCGCTTAGATCCATCCATTCCAGCATTCAAACTCTCGCTATCCGAGATATTGGCAGACGCGCGTTAACCCGAGCTTGAATCCACGTTTAGAATTGAGGCCGGTGTCTCCACCCTTTGCGAAATGCCTGCCGAGACCGAGCAAGTCCGATTGGCGGTGCAGACCGGAAGTGTTCGGGACTTAGCGAAAACGGCGCTTGTGACCCAACCCGGACATCCGGGGACTGCGCAACCTCTACCGAGGAGGCTCACGATCAACGAAATATGCCCCCCGGATACGCCTTTGGACTCATCTCGGGCTGACGGTTATTTCACCGGCTCAACCCATTCAAAATTCCGAGTTGCGGGCGCATATTGTAGCGGTAGCGCACCGCGAGGTGACTTAATGAAACGCCGCGATTTTGTCACTCTCCTCGGCGCTGCCGTAGTAGCCTTGCCCCTTGCAGTCCACGCGCAGCAACCAGCGGTGCCGCGGGTCGGCTACGTCTGGAGCGGCGTTCGCGGGACGGACGTGTACTACCAGACCGGATTCCGTCAAGGACTAGCAGACCTTGGATATGTAGTGGGGCGCAACCTGCTGCTCGAAGAACGCTACGCCGACGGAAAGCCGGAGCGCGTTCCTGCGCTGATCGCTGAACTCCTCACGCTCAACGTCGATGTTCTCGTGACCCCAGGCACACCCACTTCGCAGGCTGCGCAACGTGCAACATCCACCGTGCCGATCGTCTGCATGAGCGGAGATCCAGTCAGAGCCGGTCTTGTGGCAAGCCTTGCCCAGCCAGGCGGCAACATCACTGGGCTGTCGCAGCTCTCCGGCGATTACGGCGTCAAGTGGCTGGAGTTGCTGAAGGAGGCGGCACCGAAAATGCGTCGTGTCGCCGTGTTGTGGAATCCTGACAATCCGACGACCGCCAACCAAGTCGAACTCATGCAAAACGCGGCACCCGGGCTCGGTCTCGAGTTGACAGCCCTCTCGGTGCGGCTCGCGGAAATCGAGAACAGCTTCGCCGCGCTGGGAGAGAGCGGCCTCGATGGCGTCGTCGTCACCGACGATCCATCGCTGATACCCCTCGTTCCCCGGCTGATCGCGCTCACCGCAGAACGGCGCTTACCGGCGATCTATCCATTCCGCGATTCGGCTCAGAGAGGAGGACTGATGTCGTACTCGGCCAATCTTTTCAAACTATGGCAACGCGCCGCGGGTTATGTTGATCGCATTCTCAAAGGGGCGCGTCCGGCGGAGCTACCGGTCCAGCAGACGACGGAGGTGACCCTGAATATCAACCTCAAGACCGCTAAGGCGCTCGATCTCGACATTTCAATGACGCTGCTCGCCCGCGCCGACGAGGTGATCGAATAGATGATTGCGGCGGTGCATGAGTCCGTTCCTGGCCCATCTCCGACCTAGGGTGAGGGATGCCAACGAGCCGCTATTAGAGGTGGAGCGGACTCTACAAGGCGTGCAGCGCGGGTTTATGAGTGCACTCCCTGGTAATGGTCGGCGCTCCCCTGAGTTCATCGCACCATGGTCTCGCGATCCCAGGCTTTGTAGTCGGGCGAACCTTGGGTGCGGATGGGACCGTCGTAGCCGTACTCCACCATGTGCACGGTCACATAGTCCTCCCCAAGAAATGCGACGCCGTAGGATTGCGGCAGGTCGCAGGCGCTCAGCAGGCACGTCTCGGAGAATAGCGGAAAGCTCGCATGGTTGGTGCCGCGCAGCGACGAGACGGGGACGCCGGCAATCGAGCCTGCGAGAGGCAAGTGACAATGCCCGAAGAAGACGTGGCGGATATTCGCCCGATGGCGACTGATGAGACGCCGGAACGCTGCATCGTCCAGCAGGCCGATCTGGTCGAACGGGACGAGATGCACCGGCATGGGGTTGTGGTGCATGAAGAGCAGGAATGGCCCGTCATGCTCGGCAAGCCGTGCCTCGAGCCAGGCAAGACGATCTTCGCAATAGCGGCCGGCGTGGGTTTCCGGATGGGCGGTGTCGAGGAACAGGCAGCGGCCGGCGGCGGTATCGTGGATGCCCTGGACGAAGCCGCTGTCGTCGGCGAGATCGGGGAAGACGCTCAGGAAGGCGGCGCGCCGGTCGTGGTTGCCGATGCATAGCCGCACCGGCAGCGGATATGCGTCGAGGCGCTGCTTGAGCCATTGATAGTCGGCGAGATCGCCCCAATCCGAGAGGTCGCCGGTGATCACCATCAGTTCGGCGTCATGATGATCCTTCAGCGCGTGCGCCAGCGCCAGCTCGAAATTGACCCGCGGATCGCGGCCGCCGATGGTCGAGCCGGGTGCGGTCAGGTGAATGTCGCTCAGATGAAGCAGTTTCATCGCCATCTCCAGTCATTGGTGCGGCACGGGGCGCCGATGGCGTCCCGTGCCGGCGGATGTCAGGATCCTCAGCGCGCCGCGCCGGTGGTCTTCGGCAGCAGCTTCTGCACGTCCGCGGTCATGTCGGCGAGGACGGCCTCGGGCTCCTTGGCGCGGGCGCCCGAGATGATCGAGTTGAGATGATCCTTGATCACGTCGGTGATCTTCAGGCCGTTGTCGCCGGGGAAGGCGTACCACTTGGTGAGCAGCGCGAGCTGGCTGACCGCGGTGTAGTTATTGGGGTTCTTGACGTAGAAGTCCT
This sequence comes from Bradyrhizobium sp. USDA 327, assembly GCF_041262065.1. Lineage (NCBI taxonomy): Bacteria > Pseudomonadati > Pseudomonadota > Alphaproteobacteria > Hyphomicrobiales > Nitrobacteraceae > Bradyrhizobium > Bradyrhizobium sp. USDA 327. Next base: position 1,561,119 of record NZ_JBGCCW010000001.1, read on the forward strand.
TCAGATAGACTTCGTTGGCGACCTTGTTCGGCGGCATGTAACCGGTGGTCTCCGCCATGATCGCGGCGCCCTTGGGGCCGGTCCAGAACTTCACCGCCTCCCAGGCCGCGTCGCGCTTGGCCTTGTCCTTGGCGAGGATCAGCACGACATTGCCGCCGGCCGGCAGCCGGCCGTTCGGAGAGACGACGTCCGGGAACGGGATCGTCTTCAGCGCGAACTTGCCGCCGGTCATCTGCGTGACCTTGTTGAGGTCCGAGGTCGAGGTGATGTGGAAGCCAGTCTTGCCGGCCGCGAACGTCGCGCGCATCGACGGCTGGTCGAGATTGGGCATGCCGCCCTCGTTGACGAGCCGCGCAATCGTGTTGATGGCGAACTTGCCTTCCGCCCCGTCGAACGCGACCTTGGTCTCGTCGGCATTGAGCATGGTGCCGCCGCGCGCGAAGACCGGCGCCTGCCACAGCCAGTTGCCGGTGATGTCCCAGGCATAGGTGACACCGTTGGTGTCGTTGCCGAGCGCCTTGACCTTCTTGGCGAGCGCGATCAGCTCGTCCCAGCTCTTCGGCAGGTTGTTCACGTCGCCGCCGGCCTGCTTCACGAGGTCGAGATTGACGTAGACGATCGGCAGGGAGATCGCGAAGGGAAGGGCATAGACCTTGCCGCCGGCGGTGCCGATGTCGTACATCGCCTGGTGGAAGCCCTGCTTGTCGAAGTCCTTTTCGGCCGCGATGTAGCCGCCGAGCTCGGCCGGGATGTTCTTGTCGACCAGGACGCGGATGCGGTTCAGGCCCTGGAAGGACACGTCGGGCATCTGATTGGTGACGGCTTCGCGCAGCACCTTCTGGGTGGCGTCCTCGTAGGATTCGTAAGGCGCCCGCATCGTGACCTTGATCTCCGGGTGCACCTTGGCGAACTCCTCGGCGATGCGCTTGTGGGTCTCGGTGAACAGCTCCGGATAGGGATACTGCATCACGATCTCGGTCTGCGCGAGGGCAGAGCCGGCCGCAAGCGACAGAGCCGCCGCGGCGATGATGGACTTCAGCATGGATAGACTCCTGTTTGAGGTGACGCGGTTACTTGATGCCGGTGAGGGTGATGCCCTCGATGAAACGGCGCTGGGCGAAGAGAAAGGCGATGACGAGCGGCGCGATGATCACCATCGCCGCGGCCATCAGCGGGCCGTAGCTGGTGCCGGCCTCATTGTTGCGGAAATGCGCGACCGCAAGCGGCGGCGTACGCAGCTGCTCGCTGTTGAGCACGATCAGCGGCCAGAAGTAGTCGTTCCAATGCGCGACCACGGAGAAGATGCCGAAGGCGGTCACGGCCGGAATCGCGGCCGGCAGCATCACCCGCCAGACGATGCCGAACTCGGAGATGCCGTCCATGCGCGCGGCATCGACGAGATCGTCCGGCACGGTCTTGAAGAACTGGCGCATCAGGAAGATGCCGAACACCGAGATCGTGAAGGGCAGAACGAGCGCGGCATAGCTGTCGAGCAGGCCGGCCTTGTGCAGCATCAGGAAGACGGGGACCGCGGTCGCCTGCGGCGGGATCAGGATCCCGAACAGCACGAGCGCAAACAGCGTCTCACGGCCGAGGAAGCGAAGCTTTGCCAGCGCATAGGCCGCCGGCAGCGCCACCATGACCTGCAGCACGAAGATCGAGATCGTGACGATGACGCCGTTGATCAGGAAGCGCAGCAGATTGGCCTTGGCGAAGGCTTCGCGCAGGTTCTCCGCCAGCGCGAACTGGTGCGGGATCAGGTGCAGCTCGCTGGAAAAGATCTCGGTCTGCGGCTTGGACGCCGTCGAGATCATCCAGATGAAGGGCGCCAGCATGAGCGCGGCGCCTGCGATCAGCAGTACGTGGCGGAGGATCGCCCGGAACGGGATGGGATGCGCGGAGCTCATGTGTAGTGCACGCCGCGATCGGCGAGCCTCGATTTGATCAGGGTGAGCAGGAGAACGAAGACCAGGAAAACGACGGTGATCGCCGCGGCATAGCCCGAGCGGAAAAACTCGAATCCTTCCGTGTACATGGTGTGGATCAGCACCTCGGTGGATTTCGAGGGGCCGCCCTTGGTCAATACGTGCACGGTGTCGAACACCTGGAACGAGCGGATGCCGGAGATCACGACGACGAAGGTCGTGACCGGCCCCAGCATCGGCCAGGTCACGAGGCGGAAGCGGGCCCAGCCGCTCGACGCGCCGTCGATTTCGGCTGCCTCGTAGAGCTGCTTGGGAATGGAGACGAGGCCGGCGAGGAACAGCACCATGTTGAAGCCGACCGCCTGCCAGATGCCGATCGCGCACAGGGCATAGAGGGCGGTGCTGCGGTCCTGCAGCCAGGAAAAGGCCGGCAGCCCGGCGCCGCGCAACATCCCGTTCACCAGGCCGAATTGCGGGTGCAGCATGAACTCCCACACCACCGCCATGGCGATCAGGGTCGCCATGACGGGCAGGAAATAGATCGTCCGGTAGAGGCTGCGCAGGCTGGTGCCGCTCTGGATCAGAAGCGCGATGGCAAGGCCTGCGATCACGGCGCCGGGCACCACGATTACGACGTAAGCCAGCGTGTTGCGCAGCGCGGTCCAGAACACCTTGTCGGCGAACAGGTCCTGGTAGTTGGCGAGGCCGATCCAGGAGAAATGCGGCGCGCCGAGCTGATAGTCGGTGAAGGAGAGGGCGATCACGCCGGCGAGCGGACCAAGCAGCATGATCAGCATCAGCGCCGCGGCCGGCGTCACCAGGGCGTAAGCGGAGTATGTCCGCCGGCTGCCATGGGCCGGCAGCGTGCGCCGTGTCGCGCCCGCGGGAGCAGCGATGGCTGCGTCAATGGTCATGGAGCCGTCAGACATGGGCGGGCTCACGGACGCGCTCGGGCTGCTCCAGTCTGAGCTCGATCCGCTTCCCGGCCGGATCGAAAATTCGCACCGCGTCGGGGGCGAAACCGAAGGTGACGGAGCTCGCCATCGCAGGCAAATGCCTGACGTCCGCGAGCCGAGCGATCAGGCGCAGTCCGGCGCCTTCGATCGCAAGGTGCACGAAAGCTTCCGCACCGAGATTCTCCAGATGGACCACGGTTCCGGAGAACGGCCCCGCGCCGACGTCGATCCGCTCCGGGCGGACACCGACGCGGCATTCGCCGGCTGCCGCATTGCACGAAAGCTTCAGGGCAGTCCCGAGCACGTCGATGCCGCCGTCCTTCCGGATCCGGCCGGGGAGGACGTTGATCTTGGGGCTGCCGATGAATTCGGCGACACGGATGTCGCCGGGGTCGTTGTAGATCTCCGCAGGCGTCCCGGCCTGAATCAATTCACCGCCCATCATGACGGCGATCCGGCTCGACATCGTCATCGCCTCGGCCTGGTCGTGCGTGACGTAGACGAACGTCGCCTTGAGACGGCGATGCAGCTCGGCGAGTTCTGCGCGCATATGGACACGCAGCTTTGCGTCGAGATTGGAGAGCGGCTCATCGAACAGGAAAGCCAGCGGCTCGCGCACCATGGCGCGTCCGACCGCGACGCGCTGCCGCTGTCCGCCGGACAATTGCCCGGGCTTGCGCCGCAGCAATGGCGCGATGTCGAGCTGCTCGGCGATCCCTTCGACGTCGGCCTGGATGTGCCGTTCCTTGGCGCGCCGGCCCGGCAGCAGCTTGCCGAGCAGCGGCAGCCGTTCGATCGCCGAGAGGCGCCGCATCCGCAACGGCACTGCAATGTTGTCGAAGGTACTCAGATGCGGGTAGAGCGCGTAGGATTGGAAGACCATCGCGAGGTTGCGCGCGCTCGGGCGAATGGCGTCCACGGGGCGGCCGTCGATGTGGACCTGGCCGGAATTCTGCGGCTCGAGGCCGGCAATGATGCGGAGCAGGGTCGACTTGCCGCAGCCGGAAGGACCGACCAGCGAGATGAACTCGCCGTCCTCAATTCGGAAATCAATGCCCTTCAGGACGTCGGTGCCGTCAAAGGACTTGCGGATTGCGGAAAGTTCGATCTGCGCCATGCGCGCTTGGTCCCCTGCTGGCCTTGTTGCGGCGCATGAGGAGTAGGGAGCGCATCTGACATTCACATAACGGTCAATGGCGGTCCCTATGGTCATCCCAGGTTTTGCTTTTGCCGGGTCCAGAAGACGGGGAGTATCGATTTTGGGGGTGTTGTGGTGGCGTTGACGTCGTCGCGCGTCCGGGCCGTCAATGCGGTGTTCGAGACCGGCAGCTTTGCGGCCGGAGCGAGGCGGCTGGGGGTGTCGCAGCCGGCCGTTGCCCAGCTTGTCCGCGATCTGGAGGCCGAGTTCGCGGTTGCGCTGTTCGACCGGCACGGCCAGACTCTGATCGCGACGCCGCTGTGCCGCCGGCTCTACGCAGCGACGAGCCGCATGCAGGCGATCGAGGCGGACGCACTGGCCATCCTGCAGCAGCGCGATGAGCTCACGGGAGGTGAGCTCCGCATCGGGCTCGGCAACGCCATGCCGGGCATGGCGCTGATCGCGGCGTTCCGTAATCTGTATCCGAAGATCCAGATCAACATCGAGATCGGCAGCTGGTCGGCGATCATGGCCGCCGTGGTCGATCAGCGCGTCGACGTTGCCGTCTTGCCCGAGGTGCCGCAGGACAACCGCTTCCGGCGCGAGCCCTGCGTGCAGCAGCGCGTCGTGGCGATCTGTCATCCCGTTCACGAGCTCAGTCGTGAATCGCGCGTGTCCATCGCCGGCCTCGTGCAATATCCGCTGGTCTTTCGGACCCGGGATTCCGCGACCCAGCGCGCCGTGGACAGGGCTCTCCGCGCCGTCAACCTGCGCGCCACTCCCGCGATCATCGTCAATACACGCGAGGGGATGCTGGAGGCGGTCGCCAACCGGCTTGGTGTCGGCTTTGTCTGGGAGCACGGCTCGAGCCGCATCGACCGGATCGCGAAGGTGGCGATCACGGAGATCGAGGCGGAGTCACCCGAATACATCTTCTCGCTGGCCGGCAAACGCGGCAAGCTGGTCGAGCTGTTCTATCTGGCCAGAAGTCTTTCGCGCTCGGCCGAAGGTGCCGCCATGCTGGCCGCGCCCTGATGCGGCAATCGGGCCTGGAGTCGACCCCGGCCCTCCGGCGCCTTGGTTGTGGTGTACTGTGGCGTCAACCATGATGTTGCGCGGCGGGACGGCAAGATATTTACGTATTTTTGCTCCGGAGTTTGGTGACCCGGCCCAAGATGGGCTATGCTTCCCGCTACGTCGAGGACAAGAATGAGACGTCGGGAGATGGCATGGGACACCAGCGGCGGACGGGGCTGCATCCATGATGACGCTACCGAGACTGGCGGCCGAAACCCTCGAGAAGATGCTGGGCTCGTTCATGCGTCGCCGGTACGACGAGACCTCTGCCAGGGTTCTGGAGGGATCGACGCGCACCGCGATGGAATGCATCGGCAACAGCGACGCGCTCTATCACAACATCGAGCATACGATGCTTGTGACGCTCGCTGCCCAGGCGATTCTCACCGGACGCAATCTCCATGCGCATCTTGAGGCGGAAGATTACCTCCACATCCTGATCGCCTGCCTCGCGCATGACATCGGCTATGTCCGCGGCCTGTTTCCGGAGGATGACGAAGACGGTTTCATCGTCGACGAGGCCGGGACCAAGGTGTCGCTGCCGCGCGGCGCGTCGGATGCCAGTCTGATGATGTATCACGTCGATCGCTCGAAGCTCTTCGTGCGGCGGCGGTTGCCGCCCATCCGCGGCCTCGACTCTGAGCGCATCGCCCGCGCCATCGAAGGCACGCGCTTCCCGGCCCGCGAGGGCCAGGAATACGACGAGGAAGCCTCGATCCTGCGCGCAGCCGACTTCATCGGCCAGCTCGGCGATCCCAACTATCTGCGCAAGGCCAACGCGCTCTATTACGAGTTCGAGGAGGTCGGCATCAACCGTCAGCTCGGCTACGACTCGCCCGCCGACATCGTCAACCGCTACCCGCAATTCTATTGGAACAGCGTCGCACCGCACATCCAGACCGAGATCGGCTATCTCAACAAGACCGAGATCGGCCGGCAATGGATCGCCAACCTCTACAGCAACGTGTTCCGTGCCGAACGCGACATCTCGCTGTCCGGTCCGCAGAGATAGGCCGGGTTCCTGCAGCCCGGATGAGCGCCGCGATATCCGGGGGGAGATGACGCCTGATCCCGGATCTCGCTGCGCTCATCCGGGCTACGATCGCGATCAACCGCTGAGCAAATCATGCAACAGAAAACCATTGCCACGGATGTTCTCGACATCGCCTATCGCGAATACGGCGCGCCGGACGGCTGGCCCTGCATCCTCGGGCACGGCTTTCCCTATGACGTGAACGCCTACGCGGTCGCCGCGCCGATCATCGCCGAGGCAGGCGCACGGGTGCTGGTGCCCTGGCTGCGCGGCTATGGCCCGACGCGCTTTCGTTCCGCCGAGACGCTGCGGTCCGGCGAGCAGGCCGCGCTTGGCGCCGATCTTCTAGCGTTCATGGATGCGCTCGGCATCGAGCGCGCCGTCGTCGGTGGCTATGACTGGGGCGGACGTGCGGCCTGCGTGGTCTCGGCGCTCCATCCGGAACGCGTGATCGGGCTCGTCTCCGGCAATTCCTACAACATCCAGAACATCGCCCGCGCCATGGAACCGGCCTCGCCGCCGGAGGAGGCGGCACTCTGGTATCAATATCTCTTCCACAACGAGCGCGGCCGCCGCGCGCTGGAGCGCAACCGCCGCGGCTTTGCCCGTCAGCTCTGGGCGATGTGGTCGCCCAAATGGTCGTTCGACGACGCGACGTTCGAAGCAAGCGCTGTGTCCTTCGATAATTCCGATTTCGTCGATGTCGTGATTCACTCCTATCGCCACCGCTACGCGCTGGTGGCGGGCGACCCCGCCTATGCCGCGATCGAGGCGAAGCTCGCCGCCCAGCCGCCGATCCGCGTTCCGACGATTGCGATCGATGGCGACAGCGACGGCGTCAATCCCGGCACGGCCCACCACGCGCGCAAGTTCGAGGGGTTTTTCGAGCGGCGCGTCTTCAAGGATGCCGGCCACAACCTGCCGCAGGAGCGGCCCGCCGAATGGGCCCAGGCCGTGCTCGACGTTCGCAACGCTGCCGAGCGCGCCTGATCATTGCAGGACATGGCAGACGTATTCGCCGCATTCGATCTTGATTTGCGTCAATGTTGCTGCCGATGAGGAGTGTTCTGCTGGCTGTCGTCCCGGTCCGGTTCGTGCTATCTTGAATTGTGCCTCCGGGCTTTGCACAGGAGTGGCGGCCATGACGAGTGCTTCGGATACGTCTCACCAGGCGAGCCTCGGTTCGGGCATCGCCGCGCTGCATGCCAAATGGGGCTGGATCGTCGCGCTCGGCGTCGTCTATGTGATCGCCGGCTTCGTCGCTCTCGGCAGCGTCGTGATGGCGACGGTGGCGAGCGTGATCGTGGTTGGCGCGATGATGATCGTGGCTGGTGTCGCCGAGGTGATCGGCGCATTCCAGGTGAAGAGCTGGGGAAAATTCCTGATCTGGGCGCTGCTCGGCGTGCTCTATATCGTCGCCGGCTTCCTGACCTTCGCGAATCCGCTGCTCGCGGCAGTCCTGCTGACGCTGTTTTTGGGGGCATCGCTGATCGCCTCGGGCGCCGTCAGGCTCTTTCTCGCCTTCAGCATGAAACGCGAGAGCCCGTGGGTGTGGGTTGCGCTCTCCGGCGCGATCACGTTGCTGCTCGGCCTGCTCATCGTGGCGCGCTGGCCCGTGAACAGCGTCTACATCCTCGGCCTGTTTCTCGGTATCGACCTGATCATGGCCGGTGCCGGCTGGATCAGCCTCGGCTTTGGCTTGAAGCGACGAGGTTAGGCGCAGATCTCTCTTCATCTCTCCCGTCGGGACAGGTGAAGCGAGGGCTTCATGCGCCAGGCCGACGCGGGCCATCAGCAACTCGACGCAAGACCATCTTGCGGAACTCGGCTGATCTGACGCGCTGACAATAAAGCAGCACGCCGCGCAAGCGTTGACCGCTTCGCGCGGGCGATCATCACCGGGGAGAAACCATGAGAGCCGCTTTGGCCCTGGCCGCAGCGCTGGCTGCCGGCTGCCTGTCCACGCCCGTTTCCGCGCAGAAATCCTACGGTCCTGGCGTCAGCGACACCGAGATCAAGATCGGCAACACCATGCCCTATAGCGGCCCGGCCTCGCCGCTCAGCATCACGGGCAGGGTGATCTCGGCCTATTTCGACGAGATCAACGAGAAGGGCGGAGTTGGCGGCCGCAAGCTCAATCTGATCTCGCTGGACGATGCCTTCTCCCCGCCCAAGACCATGGAAGCGGCGCGGCGCCTCGTCGAGGGCGACGGCGTCGCCTTCATCTTCGCGACCATGGGCACCGCGCCGAGCTCGGCCATCGCGAAGTATCTTAACAGCAACAAGGTGCCGCAGCTCTTCTTGATCAGCTCGGCCTCGAAGTGGAACGATCCCGCCAACATGCCCTGGTCGATGGCGCTGCCCTGGGCGCCGAACTACACCAGCGAAGCCGCGATCGACGTCGCCTATGCCCGCGCCAAGAACCCGAATGCGCGCTTTGCTGTGCTCTATCAGAACGACGATGCCGGCAAGGAATATCTGCGCGGCGTCAAGGAGGCGCTCGGCGCCGACGCCGACAAGGCGATCGCGATGGCCTCGAGCTTCGAGGTCGCCGACCCAACCGTCGATTCCCAGGTGCTGACGCTGGCCAATACCAAGGCCGACGTCTTCCTGATCTATTCGGTGACGCCGCGCGCCTGCGCGCAGGCGATCCGGAAAGCTCATGAGGTGGGCTGGAGGCCGACGCGCTTCCTCGCGAGCGGCTGTGCCAACAAGGCGACCGTGATGGTGCCGGCCGGCCTCGACGCGGGCAAGGGCGTGCTGTCGCTCGGCTCGCTCAAGCCGTTCGTCGCCGAGCCCAAGGACGATCCGGCGATGACGGCCTATATCGATTTCATGAAGCGCCGCCTGCCCAACGCCGACGTCAACAACGTCGCCGGCCTCTATGGCTACACCGTCGCCGAGGCGCTGGTGGTCCTGCTGAGGCAGTGCAAGGACAACCTGACGCGTGAGAACATCATGGCGCAGGCGGCCAACCTGAAGAACGTGCCGCTGTCGCTGCTGATGCCCGGCATCACCCTCAACACCACGCCGCAGGATTTCCGCCCGATCAAGGACGGCTACATGCTCCAGTTCGACGGCAACGACTGGGTCGTGGCGAGCGAGCTCCTGCGCGGCACGTGAAGGGTAGGCCGCAGAGACGGTGCACCCTCTCCCCTTGTGGGAGAGGGTGGATGCGCGAAGCGCAGCCGGGTGAGGGGTATGGCTCCGCGAGTCGTCTCTACATTTGAACTCGCGGAAACAACCCCTCATCCGGCGCTTCGCGCCACCTTCTCCCACAAGGGGAGAAGGGAACAGGAGACCACCATGGACTTTCAACACTCTCCCCGTTCGCTCGAGCTGCAGGACCGCGTCCGCCAGTTCATGCGGACGCATGTCGAGCCGGTCGAGGAGCTCTATTACGAGCAGGTCAAGCCGGAAGCATCGCGCTACAAGACGCCGGCTGTCTTGCAGGACCTGAAGCGGCTGGCACGCGAGCAGGGGCTCTGGAACCTGTTCCTGTCCGGCGAGCATGGCCCGGGCCTGACCAATCTCGAATATGCGCCCGTGAAGGAGATCATGGGCCGCATCCTCTGGGCGCCCGAGGTGTTCAACTGCTCGGCGCCCGACGTCGGCAACATGGAGGTGCTCGCCAATTACGGCACGAAGGCGCAGCAGGAACGCTGGCTGAAGCCGCTGCTGGAGGGACGCATCCGCTCTGGCTTCTCCATGACGGAGCCGCAGGTTGCCTCCAGCGACGCCACCAACATCCAGTGCGAGATCCGCCGCGACGGCGGCGACTACGTCGTCAACGGCCGCAAATGGTTCACGTCAGGCGCGATGAACGAGGATTGCGAGATCCTGATCGTGATGGGCAAGACCGCGCCGGATCATCCCGACCGCCATCGCCAGCAATCCATGATCCTGGTGCCGAAGAATACGCCCGGCGTCCGCATCGTTCGCGACATGCTCACTTACGGCTATGACGACGCCCCGGTCGGCCACCCCGAGATCGTCTACGAGAATGTCCGCGTGCCCGCGGAGAACATTTTGCTCGGCGAAGGCCGCGGCTTCGAGATCGCGCAAGGCCGGCTCGGCCCCGGCCGCATCCACCATTGCATGCGGCTGATCGGCTGCGCCCAACGCGCGCTGGAATTGATGTGCCAGCGCGCGGTCTCGCGCACGGCTTTCGGCAAGCCGCTCGCCGAGCAGGGCTCGGTGCGCGAGGACATCGCGCACTCCTTCTGCGAGATCGCGCAGGCGCGCCTCTTGACGCTGCAGGCCGCCGACAAGATGGACCGTGAAGGCAACAAGGCCGCGCGCGACCTGATCGCGGCGGCCAAGATCGTGGTGCCCAGCATGGCCGCCCGCGTCATCGACCGCGCCATCCAGATCCACGGCGCCGCCGGCGTCTCCCAGGACACCTTCCTCGCGCGCGCCTATGTCTACGCCCGCTTCATCCGCATCGGCGACGGGCCGGACCAGGTGCATCTCGCCGCTGTGGGCAAGGAGCTGATCCGGCGTGGCGGGGTGATGGGGTAGGGCTGCGACTTTCCTGCGGCAGGCAGTCGCAAGACCCGCTCATGATTATATTGCAATCGTAGCGCAAGCGAGCAATTGCTGCGCTTCGCCTTTTGACCCTGCCGCAGCCGTCACACCGTCGAACAACGTTCATGACAGACTGCGCAGCTCTTCCACGCCGATTGGCGGCTTTACGCGCCATCCGACAATGAAAGCGCGCTTTGCGAGCCCGTTCTGAACGCGAGCGATCTGCGTTCGCTCTCTCTCGAGCCGAAGCCGCAGCAGGGGATCGCGAGTTCCCGAGACGGCGAGGCTCTTGTTGATGACCCAGCCGTATGGTTCGACGCCGGCACGCCGCAAGTCATCTTGAAGGGAAGCGGCCTCGGAAACCGGCGTCGTCTCCGGCAGCGCCACGAGGATGATCTTTGTGTGGTTCGGATCCTGCAGCCTCATCAACGGGGTAACGATACGTCCTGCACCGGTCGGTGCAACCTGGCTTGTCACCTGGCGGTGATAGGCGCCGGTCGCGTCCAGCAGTAGGAGCGTGTGGCCTGTCGGCGCCGTATCGAGCACGACGAAAGCGCTCCGGGCCTCCGCAACAATGTGTGAGAAGGCGTGGAACACGGCGACCTCTTCGGTGCATGGCGAAGCGAGGTCTTCGAGCAGCAGAGCCTTGGCCTGCTCGTCCAGGTCCCGGCCCCGGCTCGCCATTATCTTTGCGACATACCGCTCCGTTTCAACCCGGGGGTCGATCCGGTCGACCGTCAGACCGGGCATTGCGCCATCGACGACGAAGCTGACGTGAGCTGCGGGATCGGTCGTGCTGAGATGAACGGCATGTCCGCGCTTGGCCAATCCCGCGGCGATGGCCGCGGCGATCGTCGTCTTTCCGACGCCCCCCTTACCCATGACCATGATGAGGCCATGCTTGTCCTGCGCGATATCATCGACCAACCGATTCAGGCCCGGCAGATCGACCGGTTCAGTGCCGGGCTCGGCGGATACGAGCGATGGCTGATTGCTGGGTGACAAAAGTGCCCGCAGAGCCACCAGGCCGACGATGTCGAACCCAAGCAGAGGAATTTCGTCGCGCTGCAGTTTCGTGAGCGATGCAGGCATTGCGGCCAGTGCCTCGTCCTGATCCCGCTCGAGGGCAACTGCGACGACATCGGTCGGGTCCGTGGCGTGGAAGCGCCCATTCACCACGAGAAGCTGGTTCGAGAGATTGAGCGCGTCAAGTTCGGCCGCCGTTCTGGCCGCCTCGCGGATCGCACCCCGGTCGGCGCGGGTGACCAGAATGATGGTGGTCTGCTTGGAATTGCCCAAGGCTTGGAGCGCCTTGCGAAAGCGATCCTCCTGCATCTTCAGACCTGAATGCGGCCCGAGGCAGGATGCTCCCCGATCGTTGTCCTTGAGAAAGCCGGTCCATGCCTTTGGCAGGCTCAGGAGCCGCAACGTGTGACCGGTCGGGGCGGTGTCGAATATGATGTGATCGAACCCCGCGATATCGCCGTCCAGCAGTCCCACGAACTCGTCAAAGGCAGCTATTTCGGTGGTGCAGGCGCCGGAGAGCTGCTCGCGCACAGTCGATCGCTCGTCAGGAGAAACCTCCGGTCCGAGCTGTTCAAGCACTTTAATGCGATAGTTTTCGGCCGCAGCCTCGGGATCGATATTCATCGCCGAAAGTCCGGTCGCGTTTGGCACCGGGGTGGGGCGATCGGTCAAAGTGACCTCGAGCATCTCGTCGAGATTCGACGCAGGGTCGGTGCTGACGATGAGGACGCGCAGTCCGCGGTCGGCCAGGCTAACGGCCGTGGCGCACGCAAGAGAGGTCTTGCCCACTCCCCCCTTGCCGGTAAAGAACAGATATGGTGTTGGGGCGGTCAGCGCGCGAAAGTGGGGCAATATAGGCAGTCCTCAGGCCGCAGAGGTCACGCGACATGATCCGATCGGTCCGGATGCCGCGTGAGCACTGCTCAATTCATCGATTCAAGCGCAAGCGCAATCCCCTGACCGCCGCCGATGCAGAGAGTGACGATACCCTTTTGGATACCGTCGCGCTTCATCGAATGCAGCAATCGAGTGGTCAGCACCGCGCCGCTGGCTCCGATCGGGTGACCATGTGCGATCGCACCGCCTTCCACATTGACGATGCTTGCATCGAGACCCAGGTCCTTCGCAACCGCAATTGCGATCGCCGCGAAGGCTTCGTTGATCTCGATGCGCTGGACATCCGATACCTTCCAGCCGGCCCGTTCGAGCGCCTGCTTCACTGCCGGCACCGGCCCCAAGCCGAACATGCCTGGTTCGACAGCGCCTATCCCGTAGGCGACCAGACGCGCCATCGGCAGCAAACCCTTCTTGTCGGCCCAGGCGCGATCGGCGACGATCATCGCCGACGCGCCGGTATTGAGCCCGGGCGCGTTACCGGCGGTAATGGTGCCGTCTTTACGGAAGGCTGGCTTCAGCTTGCCGAGGCTTTCCATCGTCGTATCGGGCCGGTTGTGCTCATCCTTGTCGAAATGTGCTGGACCCTTGCGGGAGGCAATTTCGACCGAAGCGATTTCTGCGGCGAACTTGCCGGCAGCCTGGGCAGCGGAGAAGCGCTTTTGCGAGCGTTCGGCCCAACGGTCTTGCTCTTCGCGGGTGATCTGATGCGAGGCTGCGAGATCCTCGGTATGCCATCCGGAATGTTGCCCGGAGAAGGCGTCATTCAGGCCGTCCATCAGCATCGCATCGAAGATCTTCGCATCGCCCATGCGATAGCCCCAGCGCCCGGAACCCATGAGATACGGCGCGCGGTCCATGTTCTCCATGCCTCCGGCAACCGCGCTGTCGACGAACCCGAGCATCACCTCCTGGGCCGCGCTTGCAATCGCCTGAGCACCGGAGCCACAGACCCGGTTGACCGTCAGTGCCGGGACAGCGACGGGGACGCCGCCATTGATGGCCGCTTGCCGGGCTGGATTCATCTTGTTGCCGGCCTGGATCACGTTGCCCATGACGATGGTGCCGACATCGCCGGGCGACAGCTTTGCGCGCTCGAGCGTTGCACGGATCGCCACGGCGCCGAGATCGACAGCCGGCAAATCCTTCAGCGTGCCGCCATACGTGCCGATGGCGGTGCGCACGGGTGAACAGATCACGACTTCCTTATTGGCCATTGGTCATCTCTCGCTCTCGCTGCATCGCTCTGCGATGGGGCATCTTGCGAAGTTTATGAACGACCCGGCCGAGGCTCTGTTGAGATGGATCAACGGAGCGGAGGAACCAATCTGAATCAATGGTCCGATCTCGGCCTCAGGCGGGCAAGCGCTTCCTCCGGCGACGGGCCGGATCAGGTGCATCTTGCCGCCGTGCGCAAGGAGCGGATCAAGCGCGGCGGGGTAGGGCCAGTGGCCTCGGCTGCGCGACGATCGGCGCGCCGTCGAGCAGAAGCCCGAGCGGACAGGTCAACCCGGCATGATCTCGTCGAGCGGCCAGATGGGACGGCGGACTCTTCGGTAGGAAAGCTTGGTGTGGTCATTGGTGGCAAGGCCGCCGCTATCGGCCAGGATCACCTCCTTGGCCATGGGTCCGAAGGCAGCTCGGAAGTGGTGCGCAGACTTGACCGCGACGATCCGGAATTGAGCCGGTTCTGCTCCGAGAATTCGGAACATTTCCTGATCGTAGGTCTGCAGCGTGTTGGTCGAAATTGCGATGGAGATGCCGTTGACCTCGAGCAAGGCCGCGGGCCCGAGCGACATGGGCTGACCGGCATTCATCGGCCCCTCGCATACGAAGGCGCCGTCCGACAGGCCGGTCACCCGCCCGGTCAGCTTGAGCGGAGGTCCGTAGCTGGCGGGATGGCGCTTGGCACCGACAACGACATCCAGGCTGGCTCCAAGGCCCGCGGCGTGGCAGCGGGCCGCGGTTTCGGGGTCGCCGAGGACACCGAAGAGCACGCTTCCGACCTCCGCCTGTAGCAGCGCCTCCAATAGACGGACACCATCGCCGTAGGCGCCAGAACCCGGGTTGTCGCTGCAGTCAGCGATCACGAGGGGACGGGTGTCCGCGACATCCGCTGCGGCTGCGACGGCAAGCGTCGTCGCGGTCGGCAAGTCGAGCACCGCTACGGTGGCCTCGGCGCGCCGGTGGTACATCTCGTCGTTGAGCGCGGCCGCGGCCTGCCGCGCGGCCGCCTCGGCGGCGTTGTGGGAGGCATCGTAGGTGACCTGAACGCTGGGGCCGACCTCGGCAATGTCTGCGAGGCTGAAGCCCGCGCAGACATCGACGGACAAGAGGCCGGGCGTTTGCGCCTGCATGTCCGCGGCGCGCGCCAGCAGGTCGCTCATCACGCCGCCCTGGGTCCGGCCGTGATTGCATCCTTCGAGCAGAGGTCCCTGCAGGCGGAAGACTTTCGGGCGGATCGTGCCGTCCATCGCCGACTGCAGCAGTTCAGCGGCGCGGAACGCCGTCTCATACTGGTCGATATGCGGGTAGGTTCGGTAGGGCAGCATGATGTTGGCGAGCCGGCCCATGCGTTCGGTGACGTTGGCGTGCAAGTCGAGCGTCACCGCAATCGGGATCGTTTCGCCCAGACGCTTGCGCAATCCTTCGAGCAGCGCACCCTCGGCGTCGTCGTCGGTCTCGGTCACCATCGCGCCGTGCAATGCGAGGATGATGGCGTCGAGCGGGCCCGTTTCGCAGGCCTCGTAGATCAGGCGCTGCAGTTCGGCCCAGCACTCAACCGTCACCTTCCCGGATGGGGTGGCCGCGGCGGCGACCGGCTGGACCAGGGTCCAGCCGTAACGTTTGGCTGCGGCCAGATGCGCGGCGATCTCCATCCTGGTGTCGGTCAGCGCCGCGGCGATCTCGGCATCCAGGAGAAGCAGCCGCTTGCGATAGTCCTCGATCGTCGTGGGAACGATCGAAAAGGTGTTGGTCTCGTGCGCGATTTGCGCCGAGAGAACGCGTCGCGTCTGGCTCATGGGATTCCTTCTTGGTCTTGTTTATGCCGTGGCCGGAGATGGCACTCGACGCGCCCATGGTCGTCGCGCAGAGGTTCCGGGCGCTGATGCCGGCAAACGTCCATCATGGCGGGACAGCGAGGATGGAAAGCGCAGCCGCTGGGCGGGTCCATGGGATTCGGATAGGAGATGCCGAGATGTGTGTCCGGGATGCCGAGGCCGGGCTCCGGGGTCAGAACCGATTGCAACAGGGCGGTCGTGTAAGGGTGACGAGCCTCGGCGAAGAGGCGCGTGGTCGAGGACACCTCGACGATGCGGCCGAGATACATGACCGCGACCCGGTTGGCGATATGCTCGACCACTGCAAGGTTGTGGCTGATCAGCAGGTAGGTGAGGCCCAGCTCCTTCTGCAGATCGAGCAGCAGGTTGAGGATCTGGGATTGGACCGAGACGTCGAGGGCCGAGGTGGGCTCGTCGCAGATGATCACCTCGGGTTGCATGACAAGGGCGCGCGCAATGGCCACCCGCTGCCGCTGGCCGCCCGACATTTGGCCCGGATAGCTGTCGGCAACGCGACGTGGCAGTCCCACGAGGTCGAGCGTCCTGACGACCGTCCGCTCTCGTTCGGCGGAGGTGCCGATGGCGTGGACGTCCAGCGGCGCGGCGACGATCTGCGACACGGTCTTGCGCGGGTTCAGAGACGAGTAGGGGTCCTGGAACACCGGTTGGATGCGGCGGGCCCGCGCTTTCGGATCGGCTGCGGCGAGCGTCTGGCCGTCGATCAGCACTTCGCCGGACGACGGCGCCAGCAGTCCGAGCAGGATGCGTGACAGTGTCGTTTTCCCGCAGCCGGATTCGCCGACCAGGCCCAGCGCCTCGCCGCGGCGCAGGCTCAGCGACACGTCGTCGACGGCTTTCAGCGTCGCCGTCCCGCGCATCAGTCCGCGGCTGACCCGGAAATTGCGAGTGACACCGCGCAGCTCGAGGATGGGTGACTGTTCGTTCATGTCGGGACCGCTGCGCCGCCATTGGCCAGAACGCAACGCACCGCATGCTCCGGACCGAGAGGATGGAGTGGCACGGTCCGCCGGCAAGGATCGTGCGCCTGGCTGCAGCGCTCGCGGAAGCCGCATTCCAGCAGTGGACCGATGAGCGAGGGCACGATGCCCGGTATGCTGCCGAGATGCTTGCCGGGTTGCGTGCGCCCGGGAACCGGAATGCAGCTGAGCAGCCCCTTGGTATAGGGATGCCGGGGCGCGCCGAAGATCTCCTGCGCAGTGCCAGTCTCGACGATCTCGCCGGCATACATCACGGCGACACGATCGGCGACGCGGGCGACGACGCCGAGATCGTGGGTGATCAGGACCAGCGCGAGACCCATCTCGCGCTTCAACTCCAGCAGCAGGTGCAGGATCTGCGCCTGCGTGGTAACGTCGAGCGCAGTGGTCGGTTCGTCGGCGAAGATCAGCTCCGGTCCGCACATCAGCGTCATGGCGATCATCACGCGCTGACGAAGGCCGCCGGAAAGCTGGTGGGGGTATTGGGCAAGTCTCCGTTCTGACGCCGTGATGCCAACCCGCTCCAGCAGATGCATGGCGCGCTCGCGCGCCTCTCGGCGGCCGGCGCGGCGATGACACAGCAACGCCTCCATCAACTGGTCGCCGACGCTGTAGGCCGGGTTCAGCGAGGTCATGGGCTCCTGGAAGATCATCGCCATGCGGTTGCCGCGCAACGCCGCCATGCGTCGGTCCGACATCCGCTCCAGGTTCTGCCCGTCGAAGGTCAGCTGCGCCGCGCTACGTTGGGCCTTGCGCGGCAGGAGGCCCATCACGGCCAACGAGGTCATGGACTTGCCGCAACCGGACTCGCCGACGATGCAAAGCGTTTCGCCGCGCTTGACGTCGAAGGAGATGCCGCGCACGGCGTGCAGCATGCCGTGCTCCAGCGGCAAGTCGACATGCAGATCCTTGACCACGAGGAGCGGCGCGTTGATCGCAGTCCCGGTCGTTGCCATGCTTTCGCTCATGACCGCCCCCCCGGCGCCATGACGTCGCGCAGGCCGTCGCCCAGGAGGTTGATGGCCAGGACCAGCAGGAACAACGCGGCCCCCGGAATGGTGATGAGCCAGGACTTGACGAACATCACCCTGCGTCCCTCTGAAACCATGAGGCCCCAGGATGGAGTCGGAGGCTGCACCCCGAGGCCGAGAAAGGACAGGGCAGCTTCCAGCAGGATGGCGTGCGCCATTTCCAGGGTGGCAACGACGATCAAGGCGCCGAGCACGTTGGGTAATATCTCCGAGCAGATGATGCGCCAGACCGACATGCCCACGGCTTGCGCGGCAATCACATACTCCAGATCGCGCACCTGACGGGTGGCGCTTCGCATGACGACCGCAAAGCGGTCCCAGAGCAGGAGGCCGAGCACCAGCACCACGATGAGCAGGGAGCTGCCCGCAATGGCGACGACCGCCAGTGCGACCAGGATCACCGGCATCGAAAGACGTGTCGTGACGACGAAGTTCACCACGTGGTCGACGCGACCGCCGAAATAGCCGGCCGCGATGCCGATCGCGGTGCCGATGAGGCCGGAAATCACCATCGTCACCAGGCCGATGATCAGCGATACGCGCGAGCCGTAGATCATGCGGCTGAGATAGTCGCGGCCGAGTTGGTCGGTGCCCAGCGGATGCGCCCAGCTACCCTTGGCGGCCCACACCGGGTCGATCAATCGTCGGGTCAGGTCCTGGGCATAGGGATCGTGGGGTGCCACCCAGGGCGCAGCCAGGGCGACGACGATGCAGACGATCAGCAGGCCGCCGCCAAACATGACGCCTCCGTGGCGGAGGGCTCGGCGGCGCATCCGCGCCCAGGGAGTGAGCGGTACGAATGTCTCGCGGGTCAGGGGTGTCGCAGTTGCATCGCTCATGGCGTCAGGCCACCCTGATCCTGGGGTCGAGCCAGGCATTGAAGAGGTCGGCGAGCAGCGCGAGGAAGATGTAGATGACGGAGAGCATCAGCACGATGCCTTGCACGACGGTGTAATCGGAGCGCTGCAGGGAGATCCAGGCAAGTTCGCCCACGCCGGGCATCGCAAAGACCGATTCGATCACGATCGAACCGCTCAGCATGAAGCCGAACTGCACTGCAGCCAGGGCAACGACCGGGATGACGGCGTTGCGCAGGGCGTGCTTGAACAGCACCTTGCCAGTCCTCAGGCCTTTGGCGCGAGCGGTGCGGATATAGTCGGAATCCAGCACCTCGACCATGCCGGCACGGGTCAGCCGCATGATCGCCGGCGCCGCATAGTAGCCGAGCGCGATGGCCGGCATGATGTAGTGCGCCACACTTCCGGTCCCCGAAATCGGCAACAGCCGCCACCACACGCCGAACACCAGGATCAGCATCAATGCAAACCAGAAGCTGGGCATGGCTTGGCCGAAAACGGCAATCCACAGACAGGCGCGGTCGAGCAGGCTGTTCGGCCTGAGCGCGGCGATCACACCGAGCGGGATCGACAGCAGGATCGCGAAGGCGAGGGCGAGCCCGCCAAGCGCCAGTGTCACCGGGAGCCGTTCGGCGATCAGTTCGAGCACGGGAACGTGGAAATACACCGAGCGACCAAGGTCGCCCGACAGCACCTTGGCGGCCCAATCGAGGTACTGGACTGGTAGCGGGCGGTCGAAGCCGAACTGACGACGCACGGTCGCGATGTCGGCTGGCGTCGCCCCCTCTCCGGCCACTGCCACAGCAATGTCGCCCGAGGCGCGCAGCAGGCCGAACGCCACCACCGAAACAGTGATGGCGACCAGCAGGGCCAACCCCAGGCGCTTGACGAGAAAGCCGAACATGTCTGCCCTTCAGATGCTTGCGGCCCCGGCGGAGGCGACCGCGTGTCCCCACGAGCCCCGCGCTTCGTTACTTCCAGCTGGCCTGGGCGAAATGCGGAATCTCGTCCGAGGTGGGCGTGAAGTTGAGCTCTGAAGTGTAGGCGTAGGTGTAGGGATAGGACCACAGCGGCAGCCAGTAGGCCTGGTCGGCGATGCGGTGCAGGGCCTTGGAATAGGCCTCCTTGCGCACGGCTGGATCCGTCTGCGTGTCTCCGTTCGTCAGGTCGGCCTTCACCTCGGCGTCGTTGTAGGTGTCTTCTGCATCACCTTTGAAGAACACGCCTGTCGAAGCCGAGACGTCGCCGATCGAGTTCGAGCCCCAGGTCATGAAGGCCATCTGCGACTTGCCACTGCGGATCGCATCGCGGATCGCGGCGTATTTGCCGAAGTTCAGGTTCGTCTTGATGCCGACACGCGCCAGGTCGCTGACCATTGCTTCCGCCAACTCGCGGTCCCGATAGCCATCGAGCGTGACGGAAAAGCCGTTCGGGTAGCCTGCCGCCTTCAGCAGCTCCTTCGCCTTGGCCACGTCGAAGTCATAGCGCTTGATCGTCTGGTCGCAGCCGAACTGCTCGGGGAAGCAGGCGCTGTGAACGACGCGCGCGCCGCCGGCGATCAGGTTGTCGACGATGGCCTTGCGGTTGATCGCATAGGAAATCGCCTGGCGCACCTCGATCTTGTTGAGCGGGCTGGCGCCGGCCTTGCCGGCCGCGTCGAAGGTCAGATAGCCGATGCGCATCGTCTCGGCGTCCTTGACCGTTAGGTTCGGTGCGGGACGTAGGGCGTCGGATTGGTCTTTTTCGACTTTCCAGATCCAGTCGACGCCGCCGGTCATCAGTTCGGCGAGTTGGGTATTCTTGTCGGGTATCGTGCGCATCACGAGCTTGGCGATCTGCGGCTGGCCCTTGGGGCTTTCCTTCCAGTAGTGATCGTTACGCGCGAAGGATATGGACTGCCCCTTGACGATCTCGGTCACCTTGTAGGGGCCAGTGCCGATGGGATGCGCTTCCATGCCCTCCTGGCCGACCTTCTTGGTATATTCGTTCGGATAGATCGGCAGCGGGCTGGAGAGATATTCCAGCGCGGCCGGGAAGGGCTTCTTGAGGACCAGGCGAACCTGATAGTCGCCCAGCTTCTCGGCGTGGTCGATCCACGAGATGACCGACGCGTTCTTCAACTTGGCCTCGGGGCTGGAGAAGTAGTTGATCGTGAAGACGACGTCGTCGGCGTCGAACGGCTCGCCGTTCTGGAAGGTCACGCCCTTGCGCAGGTCGAGATCCAGGATGGTCGGATTGACCCATTTCCATGATGTCGCGAGCGCGGGTTTGTATTCGCCGTGGACGGGATCACGGTAGATCAAGGTGTCCCAGATCAATCGGCTGAGGATCAGGGCGTCACGGCTGGTGCTCTGGTAGAAATTGACTGCTTCGACCTCCTGATCCAGTGCAAAGGTCAAGGTGTTGTTGGCTTTGCCGGCCATGGCGGGCGATGGGCTGAGTGTTGCGGCACCGACGGCGAGCGCGAGGGCCACTCCGGACGCGAGAGGCGGCAGGCGCCGCGAAAGTCGGAGATCCTGAAGCATCCTGTCTGCCTTTCCGTTCGGTCATGCCACCAAGTCCCGCGTATCGGGCCATTGTATCGGTAGGCGATATTTGATATCGTTACAGCGATACCAAAGCTTCCACATTTGCTGGAACGCGTCAAACATTTGTTGCAGTGCGCTACTTTGGGTCGCAAGCACGAGGCGGGAGGAATCAATGGGACGGCCGGCAGGGAGCAGGCAGGACGATAAGGGCGATGGTCTCTATGTCGCCGCCGTCGAGCGGGCGATGCGAGTCCTGGAAGTCGTGGCCGGTCGCATGGCGCCGATGAGTCTCAGCGAGATCGGCATTGCCACGGGCTTCGGCAAGAGTTCAGCGCAGCGGCTCACGCACACGCTGACGGCGCTCGGCTATCTGGAGAAGAATCCGGAGTCGCGGCGCTACCGCTTGACGGTGCGCGCCCTCGACCTGGCGCATGGCTTTCTCATCACCGACCCGCTGATCAACGACGGTTTGCTGCATCTGATCGATGCCAGCGAGCGTACCGGCGAGACATTCAACATGGGCAAGCTCGACGGCAGCGAGATCATCTACATCGCCCGCCTGCCGGCGCATCGCATGAACGTCGCCGCCGCACTGGTCGGACGGCGGCAACCTGCCTATTGCGCCTCTGGCGGGCGCGCCATCATGTCCCAGATGCCCGTGTCCGAGGTTGAATCGTTGCTGGACTCGCGGGCGCTGCATGCTCTTACGCCCATGACGATCACCGACCGGATGCGCATTCTGCAGATCATCGAACAGGCGCGCCTCGATGGTTTTTGCGTGTCCAACCAGGAAGTGCTGCTCGGCGAGATCGGCGTCGCCGCAGCGATCACGGACGAATGGGGGCGTCCATTGGGCGCAGTGCACAGCTCGGTCTCCACCGCGACATGGACGCTGGACGCAGTGCGCGAGAAGCTGGCGCCACAGGTCATGGAAGCCGCGCGCCTGATCTCACGTCCTCGCAAGGCGCTGGACTGACAGCGTTTGCCTTGAGCGGAGATCGGCAGGCCTGATCGCCGGGGCCAGGCCACGGAGGCGCGCGGGCCGGGAGAGTGCGAAGCGGCACGCCATCACCATGATGAGATCATGCCGGTGTTTTGCCCGACGAGTCAAATCGATTCGTAAAATCCGCAATCGTCAAACCCGGTCGCCAAGCCATTGATAAAGCTGCGCCCGTCTACTGTGCATGGGGTTGTTTTTCAGTTTTTTGTTTGGAGCGTGCCCACCGCCGCTTCGCGGGCGGGCACGCCCTGTCATCCCGCCCTGGCGAGGCGGCTGTCCGCCGACCCCGAGCGCAAGTTCTGGAAGAACTTCTCCACCTCGCGCGACAGCGTGTCCGCCGTCGCCGTCAGGCTGCTCGCCGCCGTCAGCACCGAGGATGCCGCCGTGTCGGTCTCGCCGATGGCATCGCGCAGCGAGGTGATGTTGGCCACGAGCGTCTCGTTGCCCTGCGCGGCCGATTGCGCGTTCGATGAGATCTCGCGCGTCGCGGCGTCCTGCTGACTGACGGCGCCGGCGATCGCCGAGGTGACCTCGTTGATCTCGCGGACCGCGCCGCCGATCTCGCGGACGGCATCGACGGCGTTGCGGGTCGAGGCCTGGATCATCGCGACGTTCTCGCTGATCTCGGCCGTGGCCTTGGCGGTCTGGCCCGCGAGCGCCTTCACCTCATGGGCGACGACGGCGAAGCCGCGGCCGGCATCGCCGGCGCGCGCGGCCTCGATGGTGGCGTTCAGCGCCAGCAGATTGGTCTGCTCGGCGATCGCCTGGATCAGGCTAAGCACGCCGTCGATGCGCTGCGTGGCCGCGGCGAGGCTCTCGATCTCGGAGATCGACTTCTCGGTGCGCTGGCCGGTCTGCTCGACCGCGCCGGCGCTCTGGCGCACCTGGCGGCCGATCTCCACCACCGAGGCCGACAGTTCTTCGGCCGCGCCCGCCACCGCCGTGACGTTGTGCGAGGCCTGCTCTGTGGCGTTCGCCGCCGTGCCGGCGCGGCTGTTCGCGTCCGCGGTGACGCGCGTGATGGTCTGCGCGGTCTCGCGCATCACCGAGGCGTTGTCGCTGAGGCCGCGCATGATCGCGCCGATCGCTTCGCGAAATTGCTCGACGGATCGTTCGATGTGGCGGGCGCGCTCCTCGCGCGCGGCGGCGTCGTTCGACACTTGCGAGGCGAGGTTGCGGTTGCGGCCCATGGCGTCCTGGAACACCTGGATCGCGCGGGCCAGTGCGCCGATCTCGTCGGCGCGGTCGGAGTGCGGCACCACGACGTTATCGGCGCCGTCGGCGACCTGCTTGATGGTGGCGGTGATCGAGGCGAGCGGCCGGGCGATCGAGCGGGCGATGATGACGATGCCGATCGCGACGAGGGCCAGCGCCACGCCGCCGAGGCAGGTCAGCACGAACGACAATTCGCGATTGGTCTCGGTCTGCTGCGCGATCTGCCTGGCGCGCTCGGCATAGACCTTGGACAGCGCCTCGAGGTCCTTGTTCAGGGCCGAGCGCACCGCGCGGTTGGCGTCGTTGTCGCCCCATTCGCGGCCCGCGGCTGCATTGATCTCGACGCCGCGGCGCACCAGCTCCTTGCGGAACTCGACGAACTGCTCGATGCGCTTCTTGAAGGTGGCAAACTGCTCGGAATCGTCGGCCTTGACGATGGTCTCCCAACGCTTCACGACGTCGAGGATCTGGGCGTTGAACTTGAGCAGGCCTTCGCCGTATTTCTTCACCACGGCCGGCTCGGTCGACATGTAGACGCCGCGCGATTCCATCACCACCGCATAGACCAGCGAGTTGACCCGCTCGACGTTCAGCGCGGCGGCATTCGCCGTCTCGATCGCGCTGGTCAGGTCGGCGCTGCGGCGGCTGTTGTAGTCGGACAGCATCGCGATCGCGGCCGTGAGCAGCGCGAACAGCGCGAAGATCGCGTAGAGCTTGGTGGCGAGCGTGAAACGGCCTGCCAGCTTGGTGGCATTCCCAGATCGGTCTAATGTCATGGTGTTCAGGGGCCCGGAATGGCCTGAAATGGCCGGTGAGCGGGGTCGTGTAGAATTGATGCAAAACTTTGCAGGAGGAGGGTGGACGCGGCGTTAACGCGCCGGTCGGCCTGCTTCGTCTTTGGTCGAACGAAAGGTAAGATATTTCAGCGCCTTGATCCGAAGGAATAGTTTCAGGATAGTCCTCGAGTCGGCCGTTGGCCGACCAACCCCGGAGAGGCCCCTTGGTCTACCGTCACAGCATCGACGCCACGACCTACACCTTCCCTGATCTGCGCGACCTGCTCGCCAAGGCGACGCCGCCGCGCTCCGGCGACCGGCTGGCCGGAATTGCCGCTGCCAGCTCCGAGCAGATGATCGCGGCACGCATGGCGCTCGCGGATGTGCCGCTCGGCCAATTCCTCCAGGAAGCCGTCATTCCCTATGAGACCGACGAGGTCACCCGCCTCGTCATCGACAGCCATGACGCCAGCGCCTTTGCGCCGGTGGCATCGCTCACCGTTGGGGCCTTCCGCGACTGGTTGCTGTCCGATGCCGCAACGCCCGAGATCCTGCGCAAGCTCGCGCCCGGCATCACGCCGGAGATGGCGGCCGCAGTGTCAAAGCTGATGCGCAACCAGGATCTGATCCTGGCGGCGCGGAAATGCGAGGTCACCACCGCTTTCCGCAATACCATCGGGCTGAAGGGGCGGATGAGCACGCGGCTCCAGCCGAACCATCCGTTCGACGATGCCAGGGGCATCACCGCCTCGATCCTTGACGGCATTTTGTTGGGTGCCGGCGATGCCTGCATCGGCATCAATCCTGCGAGTGACGATCCTGCCGTCATCGCCCAATTGCTGCGGCTGCTCGACGAGATCATCGCGCGATTGAAGATCCCGACGCAAGGTTGCGTCCTGACCCATGTCACGACGACGCTGTCGCTGATCGGGCAGGGCGTGCCGGTCGACCTCGTCTTCCAGTCGGTCGCCGGCACAGAGGCGGCCAACCGCAGTTTCGGCATCGATCTCGCGCTCCTGAAAGAGGCGCAGCAGGCCGGGCTGTCGCTGCGGCGGGGCACCATCGGGCAGAACGTGATGTATTTCGAGACCGGCCAGGGTTCGGCGCTGTCGGCGGGCGCCCATCATGGGGTCGACCAGCAGACCTGCGAGGCGCGCGCCTATGCGGTCGCCCGCGCTTTTGCCCCGCTGCTCGTCAACAGCGTTGTCGGCTTCATCGGCCCGGAATATCTCTATGACGGCAAGGAAATCATCCGGGCGGGACTGGAAGACCATTTCTGCGGCAAGCTGCTCGGCCTACCGCTCGGGGTCGACATCTGCTACACCAACCATGCCGAGGCGGACCAGGACGACATGGACAACCTCCTGACGCTGCTCGCCGCCGCCGGCGTCACCTTCATCATGGGCGTCCCCGGCGCCGACGACGTCATGCTGAACTACCAGTCGACGTCTTTTCACGACGCGCTCTATGTCCGCGACGTCTTCGGCTTGCGCCGCGCGCCGGAATTCGACGACTGGCTGGTGCGCTCGGGAATTACAGGCGCCGATTTCCGTCTGGCCGGCGATGCAGGCCTGCTGCCCGATTTTGCCTCGCGGTTGATCGCGTGAGGCGGCCGGCCAGCTCTCCATCCGGTGAAACCATCGGCGCTCCCCGGAATTATGCTTGTGCCACAATATTGAGAAATTCCGGCGACAGCATTACCCTGTGTCTGGCTGGCAATTTCCGCACTATCGGTCGAGCGTGGCGGGGGAGCTTTGATGCGAGCTGAAAGTAACGGAACGTCCCGGCGGATTCTCTGCGTGTTTCCGCGCTACACCTCGTCCTTCGGCACGTTCGAGCATTCCTATCCCCTGACCGACGGCGTCCGCGCCTTCATGCCGCCGCAGGGGCTGCTGCTGATCTCCGCCTACCTTCCGAAAGAGTGGCAGGTCAAATTCGTCGACGAGAACCTGCGCCGCACGACGAAGGAGGAATTCGAATGGGCGGAAGCGGTCTTCGTCAGCGGCATGCACATCCAGCGCCAGCAGATGAACGACATCTGCCGCCGTGCCCATGAATTCGATCTGCCGGTCGCGCTCGGCGGGCCCTCGGTCAGCGCCTGCCCGGACTATTATCCGTCCTTCGACTATCTGCATGTCGGCGAGCTCGGCGACGCTACCAACCAGCTGATCGAGATCCTGTCGCGCGACACCTCGCGTCCCGAGGCCCAGGTGGTGCTGACCACCAGGGACCGCGTGCCGATGACGGAGTTTCCGATTCCGGCCTACGAGCTCGCGGACGTGAAGAAATACTTCCTCGGCAGCATCCAGTACTCCAGCGGCTGTCCCTATCAGTGCGAGTTCTGCGACATCCCCGGCCTCTACGGCCGCAATCCGCGCATCAAGTCGCCGCAGCAGATCATCGCCGAGCTCGATCGCCTGCGCGAATGCGGCATGACCGACACGGTCTATTTCGTCGACGACAATTTCATCGGCAACCGCAAGGCGGCGCTGGACCTGTTGCCGCATCTGATCGAATGGCAGAAGCGGACCGGCTACGTGGTGCGTCTCGCCTGTGAGGCGACGCTCAACATCGCCAAGAGGCCCGAGATCCTCGAGAAGATGCGCGAGGCCTATTTCGTCACCATCTTCTGCGGCATCGAGACGCCCGACCCTGATGCACTGAAGGCGATGCAGAAGGACCACAACATGATGGTCCCGATCCTGGAGGGCGTGCGCACCATCAACTCCTACGGCATGGAGGTCGTGTCCGGCATCATCATGGGACTCGATACCGACAAGCCGAACACCTCGGAAGCGCTACTCGCTTTCGTCGAGGAGTCCCGGATTCCGCTGCTCACCATCAACCTGCTCCAGGCGCTGCCGAAGACGCCGCTATGGGACCGTCTGGAGCGCGAGGGCCGCCTGGTCGACGACGACGGCCGCGATTCCAACGTCGACTTCCTGTTGCCTTATGACGAGGTCGTCGCATCCTGGAAGCATGCGATGGCGGTCGCCTACGCGCCCGAGAAGGTTTACGCGCGCTATCAGTATCAATGCGACAATGTTTACGCGCGCCGACTCAAGATGCCGGTGCCGGACGAGATGAAGACCTGGCCGAACATCCGGCGCGGCCTCGTCATGTTGCGCAACATATTCTGGAAGGTCGGCGTGCTCGGCGACTACAGGCGCGTGTTCTGGAAGTTCGCGCTGGGACGCATCAAGCGCGGCGACATCGAGGGCCTGATCGGCTGCACGCTGATCGCGCACCATCTCATCACCTTTGCGCGCGCGGCCTCCAGCGGCAAGCAGAACGCCTCGAACTATTCGATCCGCCTGCGCGAGGCCGCCGTTCCGGCCGAATGATGCGACATGTCTGATCCGGCTCCGCCGCGCAGACCGACCCTCGATTTGCGGGCGTTCACGCCCGCGCGCGTCGCGCTCGGGCGCAGCGGCGCGAGCCTGCCGACGAGGGCGCTGCTTGATTTCACGCTGGACTATGCCCGCGCGCGCGATGCCGTGCATGCCGCCTTCAATGTGCCGCGCCTGGTCGCCGATCTCGGCGCGCTTGGGCTTGCCGTGACCGAAGTGAGGAGCCGGGCGGCCGATCGCAGCGACTATCTGCGGCGGCCGGATCTGGGACGACAGCTTGAACCCGGCTCGGCGCAGCTTCTGGCACGAAGCGCCTCGGCGCCGTGCCAGCTCGCGATTGTGATCGGAGACGGCCTGTCCGCGGCGGCGGTTCACGCCCATGCGGCGGTCGTGGTGAGGCGCCTGGTGCCATTGCTTGCGCAAGGGAATGACGTCGCGATCGGCCATGTCG
Organism: Bradyrhizobium sp. USDA 327; assembly: GCF_041262065.1. Classification (NCBI taxonomy): domain Bacteria; kingdom Pseudomonadati; phylum Pseudomonadota; class Alphaproteobacteria; order Hyphomicrobiales; family Nitrobacteraceae; genus Bradyrhizobium; species Bradyrhizobium sp. USDA 327. The sequence goes on from NZ_JBGCCW010000001.1 coordinate 1,588,963, forward strand.
TTGTCGCATCGGGCGCGCGCGTCGCGCTCGGCGACGAGATCGGCGCCATTCTCGGTGCGCGCATGGTCGCGATGCTGATCGGCGAACGGCCCGGCCTGTCCGCGCCCGACAGTCTCGGCGCCTATCTGACCTTCGCACCGAAGCCCGGCCGTACCGATGCCGAACGCAATTGCGTGTCGAACATCCACCACGCCGGGTTGAGCTGCGACGAGGCCGCCTTCAAGATCGCCTGGCTCGTCCGTGAGGGGCTCGCGCGGGAGACCACCGGCGTGGCTCTGAAGGACGAGAGCGCGGATCGGGCGCCGCGCCAGATTGGCACAGCGTCGCCGGGATGATAGGCGGTCGGGACCCGAAATCGCCGCTTCTTGATCGATTCGGCCACGCTTCGCCTGCTTGCGAGAAGACCTGTTGACCTGCTAAACCCCTCGCGGCGATTTTCCGCGCATTTTCAAAGGGCAAGCCTCCCATTGGTATGGCGTTTTCAAGCCGTTCGCGGGGCGCAATAAGCTCTCAACACCGAGCCGATCTAGGAACTGGACAAGGCATGCTCGAAAAGCACAGCGAGAATGAGGTTCATGTCGACAAGGTCGAGCAGGGACCTGCGTCCTCGATCGCCTTCGGGCTGGAGCGCCTCGGGCTGATCGCCGTCCGGGCGCCGATCGTCTCCTGCATCGTCCTGCTGGCGCTGATCGTCGGCGCCGTGTTCGGCATCCACCGGATCAAGATCGACGATTCGCTGTCGCAGCTCTTCCGTTCCGACACCCGCGAATTCAAGCAGTATGAAGAGGTGACGAAGAAGTTCCCGGCCGAGGAGTTCGACGTCCTCGTCGTGGTCGAGGGCAAGACCCTGCTGGAGCGCAGCAACCTCGAGAAGCTGCGCGATTTCGTCACCGACCTGCAACTGGTCGATGGCACGCGCGGACTGGTCTCGCTGTTCTCGGCGCGTCAGGCGCCGGCCCCGGGCAAGCTGCCGGCGGCACTTTTCCCGGCTGAGCTCCCCGAGGGCGCCGCCTATGACAAGTTCATCGAGACCGTCAAGAACAACGAGATCATCCGCGGCAAGCTGCTGTCGGAGGACGGCACGCTGGCGCTGATCGTGCTCTCGCTCGATCCTGAGGTGGTCGGCTCCAACAAGCTGACCAAGACCGTCGGCGACATCCGCGCGCTGATGAAGGAGGACCTCGGCGACACCGGGCTCAACGTGCAGCTCTCCGGCGTTCCGGTGATGCAACTCGAGATCCGCAACGCGGTCGAGCGCGACGGGCTGACCTACAACATCCTCGGCATTCTCGCCGGCTGCATCATCGCCATCATCTTCTTCCGCAAGATCTCGTTCATGGTCGCGGCGGCATTCCCGCCGATGATCGCGATCCTGCTGGCGCTCGGCGCGCTCGGCTGGGCCAATTTCAACCTCAACATGTTCCTGAACGTGATGACACCGCTCATCATGGTCATCAGCTTCTCGGACTCGATGCAGCTCACCTTCGCCGCGCGCGACCGGCTGATCGCAGGACAGGACAAGTTCACCGCGTTCAAGAACGCGGTGCTGGTGGTGGGACCCGCCTGCGTGCTGACGCACGGCACGGCCGGCATTTCCTTCATCGCGCTGCAATTCTCCGACTCCGACCTGATCCGCAAGTTCGGCGAGGCCGGGCTCGCCGCCACCATCATCGCGCTGGTCGCGGTGCTGTCGCTGGTGCCGGTGTTCGGCGTGCTGCTCGTGCGCAACGAGAAGGTGTTCGCCGTCAAGTTCCAGAGCGCAGATGCCGGCGTCCAGGCCTTGCGCAATTTCTGCTACTGGATTGCGGTGCGCATGGTCGGCCGTCCCGGCCTGTTCAGCCTGATCGCAGTGCTGTTCGTTGGCGGCCTTGGCGTCATCTATGGCAATCTGGAGCCGCGCTACCGGCTCGCCGACCAGGTGCCGGACAAGCGCCAGGCGGTCGCCGCCAGCGACCGGCTCGATGCCAAGCTGACCGGCGCCAACCCGGTCAACGTGCTGATCGCATTCCCCAAGGGCGAAACGCTCTATTCGCCGGAGACGCTCCAGACCATCGCCGACGTGCATGCGACCGTGGAGAAGTCGGCCGGTGTCGGCAACGTCTGGTCGCTGGAGACGCTGCGCCGCTGGCTGGCCGAGAAGGCGGGCAGCGCCGACGTCGCGACGTTGAAGGAATATGTCAACGTCATCCCCGAGCATCTGGTGCGGCGGTTCATCGATGCCGAGCAGGATGCCGTCTTGGTCGCCGGCCGCGTACCGGACAAGGATTCCAGCCAGCTCCTGCCGATCGTCGACAAGCTCGACCACGAGCTCGACGCCGTCCGCAAGAAGCATCCCGGCTACGAGATTGCGGTGACGGGTCTTGCCGCCATCGCTGCGCGCAACTCGGCCAACATGATCGAGAAGTTGAACCACGGCCTTACCGTCGAATTCGCGCTGGTCGCGATCTTCATCGGCCTCGCCTTCCGCTCCTGGGTGGTGATGTTCGCCTGCATCCTGCCGGGCATCTTCCCGGTGGTGATGTCGGGAACGGTGCTGTGGGCGATGGGCGAGGGCCTGCAATTCGCCAGCGTCGTCGCGCTCACCGTCTCGTTCGGCCTGGGCTTGAGCGCGACCATCCACTTCCTCAATCGCTTGAGGCTCGAGAGCAAGCCGGGCGTCGGCTCGGCGCTCGCGGTGGAACGGGCGACGGTGCTGGTCGGTCCGGCGCTGATCCTGACGACGGTGGTGCTGGCCTGCGGCCTCGTCGTCACCGTGTTCTCGGACCTGCCGTCGCTGCGGCTGTTCGGCTGGCTCAGCGCCTTCTCGATGGTCATGGCCCTCGTCGCCGACCTCTTCATCCTGCGACCGACGGCGATGTGGCTGATCAATCTGCACGCCAGGCTTCAGGGCCCCGACAAGCCCGCGATCTGAGCGGTTTGTCCATCGGACATGCAGCGGCGCGGTCTGGACGACCGCGCCGGAGTTTTGGCCGAGGATGCGCTATGCGGCACGATAGATCGATCGTGGAGCTTCAGCAGAAGCGGGGCGCCGATTGCGCCGCCTCCGGCGCAGCCTTGAAGGCCTCCAAATGGCCGAGTCAGCAAAGAGCCCCCGGATCGCGAGAGCCGGAGGCTGTATCCTTTCGCAGCGGGAAGGGCGTCAGCCCTTCGTCATCGTGATGTTGACGCCGCGGATCTCGCCCTTGGAGCTGATCTGCACCGTCTGCTTGCTGCCGTTGGTGCGCAGCGAGAGGTTGGCGGCAAAGCCGTTGGCCTCGACGAACACGTCGATCTGGCCGCCGCCGGCGGTGCCCTGCAGATTGCCGAAGATGTTGCGGCTGGACTCGCTCCAATTGCCGGAGATGCGCTCGCCCTGGCTCGTCACGTCGCTGGTGAGGTTGAACTTGTAGCTGTCGGACGCGCAGTGCAGCGCCTGCTTCAGGTTGAGGCCGCTGCCGCCCACCTTGTAGTCCGCCTTGCAGCGAATGCGCTCGGTGGAGCCGTCGGACAACGACACCGTGCCGGTGCCGGTCCACGCGCCGTCGAAACCGGCAAACGGTCCGGACGACTGAGCATGGCTCGCCGGAACCGAGAAGAGCAGCGCCGCCCCGATGCCGGCCGCCTTGATTGCCAATCCAGATCGCCCAAAGAATTTCATCGCAAATATCCCGTTTTGGAACGACGTTCGCTTACCCATTGAGAACGTCTCGCCACATCGAAAGTTTAGTGCTTCGAGCCAGGGTCAGGTTCAAAGCCTGGCCGCCAGAGATGGCGGGTCACGACGCCTCGCGCCAGGCTTGATCCCCCGATTTGCCATGTTTCGGCATGTTTCCGGCGGGAAAGGCAAGCCGGACAGATGCAGCGCTGCAACAGGTATGCAGTAAAACGCAGATCTTCTGAATTATGACGTAGTATCAACCTCTTACATCTGCGAATGAAGGCGCGGGGAAGACCTGATTCGGCGCGTGCGGTGCCAATTTGGCCGCATTTGCCAGTGCTTGTGCCTTCTCTGGGCCGCCACTCCTGCGGCGACTTGCCATCAGAACAATCCGCTCCGGTCATTCGCCCTGTGCAGCCGGGTCCGGTACGATTCTGCCGTCAGAATGAAGGAATACAATGCGTAATCTTCTCGTCGCTCTTACCCTGCTGTCGGCATCCCTTTCGACGGCGGCGTTCGCTCAGCAAGGGCGTGGCACGGACGCCGAGCAGAAGGCCTGCACGCGCGACGTGCAGAAGTTCTGCCGTCCGGTCATCGATCAGGGCGATTTCACGATCCTGGCCTGCCTCAAGGAGAACCGGACCAAGATCTCGCAGGCCTGCGACCAGGTCCTGAAGAACCACAGCCAGTAAGCTCGGCCACTGGCCCACAAAGGCGGCCCGTGGGCCGCCTTTCCGGGCCCGATCCGCAAGGGGCAGCCATCGAGAGACAGGATTGGTTTTGCGGCCGTATTCCCCTATATGGGGGCCGCGGCGGCATCGCCGGCACGGGCCCGCGCGAGCGAAAAAGCCTTTCTGTCCAAACGATTGTAAACCAGCCCTCGATGACCTCTGCGAGCGAATTGCGATCCGGCAAGGGTGACCGCGACGAGAATTTTCCCGTCGCGTCCTGGATCATTCATCCGCGTCATCGCGCCCTGATCCTGGCCTACTACAATTTCGTCCGCACCGCCGACGACATCGCCGACCACGCGACGCTGCCGCCCGACCAGAAGCTTAGCTATCTCGACCTGCTCGAGGCGGAACTGCTCGGCAAGGGCGACACCCAGGCCGAAGCCGTCACCCTGCGCCGCGCGCTGGCCGAGCGCGGCATGGCCCCGCGCCATGCGCTCGACGTGCTCATCGCCTTCCGCATGGACGTGACCAAGCTGCGCTATGAGAATTGGGACGAGGTCATCCATTATTGCCGTTACTCGGCGATGCCCGTCGGCCGCTTCATGCTCGACGTCCACGGCGAGAGCACCTCGACCTGGGCCGCATCGGACGCGCTCTGCGCGGCGCTCCAGATCAACAATCACCTGCAGGATTGCGGCAAGGATTTCCGCGAGCTCAACCGCGTCTATCTGCCGCGCGATGCGCTGGCCGCGAGCGGCGCCTCGGTCGAGCAGCTCGGGCTTGCGCAGTCACCGCCGGCGATGCTGGCCTGCCTTCAGGCGCTTGCCGCGCGCAATGAAGCGCTGCTCAAGCAGAGCAAGTCGCTGAGCGCGGAGGTGAGGGATTTTCGCCTCGGCGTCGACATTTCGGTGATCCAGGCCTATGCCGACCGCATCGTGCGCCTCTTGAAGGTGCGCGATCCCCTGCGCGAGCGCGTGCATCTGAACAAGTTCGAGCTGCTCGCCCTCAGCCTCGCCGGGATGATCGGCGAAGTCGGCCGCCGCGCGATCGGACGCAAGGCCATTTCCAGACCGGGGACTGCACATGACGCTTGAGGCGACCACGCCCGGCGCCAATTACGGCTCGGCCGCATCCGGCAGCTCGTTCTATGCCGCGATGCGCATCCTGCCGCGTGACCAGCGCGAAGCGATGTTCCAGATCTACAGCTTCTGCCGCCAGGTCGACGACATCGCCGATTCCGACGGCCCGCGGGAGGAGCGGCTCGCCGCACTTCAGCAATGGCGCAACGACATCGATGCGCTCTATCAGGGCCATCCGCCGCCGCGGCTGAAGGACTACGTCGCCTCGGTGAAGGCCTTCGGGCTCAAGCGCGAGGACTTCCTCGCCATCGTCGACGGCATGGAAATGGATGTGCCGCAGGACATCCGCGCGCCCGACATGGCGACGCTGGATCTCTACTGCGACCGTGTCGCCAGCGCCGTGGGGCGGCTGTCGGTGCGGGTGTTCGGCATGCCCGAGGAAGACGGCATCCTGCTCGCGCACCATCTCGGCCGCGCGCTGCAGCTCACCAACATCCTGCGCGACATCGACGAGGATGCGGGCCTCGGACGGCTGTATCTGCCGCGCGAGGCGCTGCTGCATGCCGGCATCACCTCCACTGATCCGGACCGCGTGATCGCCGAGCGCGCGCTCCCGAAGGTCTGCCTGCCGCTGGCGCAGCGCGCGAAGGTGCATTTCGAGAAGTCGGACGAGATCATGAACCGCAACAAGCGCCGCGCGGTGCGCGCGCCGCGGATCATGTCGAAATACTATCATTCCATTCTGGACCTGCTGATCGCGCGCGGCTTCACCGCGCCGCGCGAGCCGGTGCGTGTGTCGAAGATCACACGCATCCTGATCCTGCTCCGTTACGCTTTCATCTGATGCAAAAGACAGCTCACATCATCGGTGCTGGAATTTCCGGCCTCTCCGCCGCTGTGCGGCTCGCCAATGCCGGCTTCAAGGTGGCCGTGCACGAGGCGACGCACCAGGCCGGCGGCCGCTGCCGTTCCTATTTCGACGGCGCCACCAATCTCACCATCGACAACGGCAATCATCTGCTGCTGTCGGGCAACAGCCATGCGCGCGCCTATGCGCGCGCGATCGGTACCGAGGCGGGTCTCGTCGGCCCCGAGAGCGCGCAGTTTCCGTTCGTCGATATCAAGACCGGGCAGCGCTGGCAGATTGATCTCGGCGATGGCCGGTGGCCGACCTGGGTGCTCGACGAGAGCCGCCGCGTTCCCGACACCGGCCTCACCGATTATCTGAAGCTGGCGCCGCTGATCTGGGCGTCGGAGGAGACGCTGGTCGGCAAGTCCATTCCTTGCGAAGGCATCCTCTACCAGCGTCTGGTGCAGCCGTTGCTGCTCGCGGCGCTCAACGTCGATCCGCCCGAGGGCTCGGCGGGGCTCGCGGGCGCGATCGTGCGCGAGACGCTGCTCGCGGGCGGGCAGGCCTGCCGTCCCTTGATCGCGCGCGACGGTCTCAGCGCGGTGCTGATCGAGCCTGCCGTGAAGTTCTTGCAGGAGCGCGGCCACGCGGTCCAGCTCGGCCATGAGCTGCGCTCGTTTGCGACCACCGACGGCAAGGTCGGCGCACTGAATTTCGGCGGCGAGGATGTGATCCAGATCGGTGAGGGCGACGTCGTCGTGATGGCGGTGCCGCCGCGCGCGGCGACGAGCCTGTTGCCGGGACTGAAGGCGCCGACCGAATTCCGCGCCATCGTGAACGCGCATTTCCGCTTCGAGCCACCGCCGGGCTCGGCGCCGATCCTCGGCGTGATCGGCGGCGTGGTGGAATGGCTGTTCGCGTTCCCCAACCGGCTTTCCGTGACGATCAGCAATGGCGATCGTCTGGTCGACATGCCGCGCGAGGAGCTCGCGCAGGCGATCTGGAACGACGTCTGCGAGGCGGGCGGTGTCTCCGGCGAGCTGCCCCCCTGGCAGATCGTGCGCGAGCGCCGCGCCACCTTTGCCGCCACGCCGGCCCAGAATGCCCTGCGTCCAGGGCCGGTCACTGCGCTGAAAAACCTGTTCCTTGCCGGCGACTGGACTGCTACGGGATTGCCAGCAACCATTGAGGGATCGGTCCGGTCCGGCGATCGCGCTGCCGATCTGGTTCTGGCCGCACAGCGGCCCTGACGGGCAGATGTCCCTGTCAAATTTCAATCGACTATCGGAGCAATCGAGCAACATGGATTCCGTGAACGCGACCAGCCGCGAGACCCTGGAATCGAGCATTGCGTCGGCGAGGGAAGGCGTCCTCGGCTTCCAGCAACCCGACGGCCATTGGGTGTTCGAGCTCGAGGCCGACTGCACGATTCCGGCCGAGTACATCCTGCTGCGCCACTATCTCGCAGAGCCCGTTGATACGGTACTCGAAGCCAAGATCGGCAATTACCTGCGTCGCGTGCAGGGAGCCCATGGCGGCTGGCCGCTGGTGCACGACGGCGAGTTCGACATGAGCGCCAGCGTGAAGGCTTACTTCGCGCTCAAGATGATCGGCGACTCCGTCGATGCGCCGCACATGGTGCGCGCGCGCGAGGCGATCCATGCCCGAGGCGGCGCGATCAACAGCAACGTCTTCACGCGCTTCCTGCTGGCGACGTTCGGCGTCGTGACCTGGCGCGCGGTGCCGGTGCTGCCGATCGAGATCGTGCTGCTGCCGTTCTGGTCGCCGTTCCACCTCAACAAGATTTCGTACTGGGCGCGCACCACCATGGTGCCGCTGATGGTGATCGCCGCGCTGAAGCCGCGCGCGAAGAATCCGAAGGGCGTCGGCATCGACGAGCTGTTCCTCCAGGATCCGCGCTCGATCGGCATGACCGCGAAGGCGCCGCACCAGAGCATGGCCTGGTTCCTGCTGTTCCGCTCGCTCGATGCGATCCTGCGCGTGATCGAGCCGCTGTTTCCGAAGAGCCTGCGCAAGCGCGCGATCGATGCCGCGCTCGCTTTCATCGAGGAGCGGCTCAACGGCGAGGACGGCATGGGCGCGATCTATCCGCCGATGGCCAACATCGTCATGATGTACGACGCGCTCGGCAAGGACGAGAACTACCCGCCGCGCGCGATCACGCGGCGGGGCATCGACAAGCTGCTCGTGATTGGCGACGACGAGGCCTATTGCCAGCCCTGCGTCTCGCCGGTGTGGGATACGACCCTGACCGCCCACGCGCTGCTGGAGGCGGGCGATGCGCAAGCCGTGCCGGCCGCCAAGCGTGGCCTTGATTGGCTGATTCCCAAGCAGGAGCTCGAGGTGAAGGGCGACTGGGCCGTGAAGCGGCCCGACGTGCGTCCGGGCGGCTGGGCGTTCCAGTACAACAACGCCCATTATCCCGACCTCGACGACACCGCGGTCGTGGTGATGTCGATGGACCGCATGCGCCGGGAGCACGGCGTCGCCGGCTATGACACTGCGATCGCCCGTGGCCGCGAGTGGATCGAGGGCATGCAGAGCGACGACGGCGGCTGGGCGGCCTTCGACGTCAACAATCTCGAATACTACCTGAACAACATCCCGTTCTCGGACCATGGCGCGCTGCTCGATCCGCCGACCGAGGACGTCACCGCGCGCTGCATCTCGATGCTGGCGCAGCTCGGCGAAACCGCGACAACCAGCAAGCACGTGGCCGCCGGCGTCGCCTACCTCAGGAAGACCCAGCACCCGGAGGGGTCCTGGTACGGCCGCTGGGGCATGAACTTCATCTACGGAACCTGGTCGGTTCTCTGTGCTCTCAACATGGCCGGCGTCGACCACAAGGATCCCATGATCCGGAAAGCCGCCGCCTGGCTGGCCTCGATCCAGAACGAGGACGGCGGCTGGGGCGAGGACGCCGTCAGCTACCGGCTGGACTACAAGGGATGGGAGGCCGCCCCCTCGACGGCCTCCCAAACGGCATGGGCCTTGCTTGCCCTGATGGCGGTAGGCGAGGTTGATCACCCGGCCGTCGCCCGCGGGGTGGAGTACCTGATTGCAACACAAAACAAAAAAGGACTGTGGGACGAGCAGCGGTACACCGCCACAGGCTTCCCCCGTGTATTCTATCTACGTTATCATGGTTACCCGAAGTTCTTTCCGCTGTGGGCGTTGGCGCGGTATCGGAACTTGCGGAACACCAACAGCAGGGTGGTAGGGGTCGGAATGTGACTTTGGGGACGGGGGACTATTTCACCGCGGGGAATACCATCGACCCGCGGCCGATACTGATCGTGACCGGACTGGTTCAGGAGGCCCGCATTGCGGCCGGGCCCGGAATGGCGGTCATCTGTTCATCCAGCAGCCCGACCCAGTTGCGGGCGCTGCTGACAGTGGTGGATCCCGAGACGATTCGCGGCGTGATCTCGTTCGGCGTGGCCGGCGGGCTCGACCCGACGCTGCGGTCCGGCGACGTCGTGCTGGCGACCGAAGTGCTGTCCGGCGATACCCGCTGGGCCGCCGGGCTGTCGCTCGGCGACGACCTGATCGAGCGCCTGACCTCGGGCCGCCGCCGCGTCGTCCGCGGCAGCCTCGCCGGCGCCGAGGAGGTGGTCACGAAGCGGTCCTGCAAGGCGGCGCTGCATTCGGAGACGGGCGCCTTCGCCGTCGACATGGAGAGCCACATCGCGGCCGCCTATGCCGCGGAAGCCGGACTGCCCTTTGCCGCCGTCCGCGTCATCAGCGATCCCGCCCATCGCGCCCTGCCGGCGCTCGCCCGCGCCGCGATCAAGCCGAACGGCCAGATTGATCTCGCCGCCGTACTGCGCGGCATCGTCCGCAACCCGACCACGTTGCATGCGCTGGTCTCGACCGGCATCGACTTCAACCGCGCCCTGCGAAGCTTGCGCGGCTGCCGCGACTATCTGATCGGGACGGAGCTCGTCGAGAACGAGGCGCTAGTGTCGAAGGCGGCCTGAGCGGCTTTTCGAACTGACAAACGGAAAAGGCCCGATCGCCATTGGCGACCGGGCCTTTTTGCTGATGTTGTCGCCCGGATTCGCTTCATGCCATCCAGGCGACAAGGTTCGTCGTGACTACGCCGCCGTCGAAGCCTTCTGCGCGGCCTTCGCCTGCGCAGCGGCGGCCTCGTCCTTGCGAATCTCCGACAGGCGCTTCTGCACTTCCGCCGAGAAGATGTACTGCGCCGGGCGCTGCTTGGAGAGGTCGATCTCCGGGGCCATCGGGCCGGTCGTCCTGACGCCGCGCAGCGACACCCACATCGCCTTCAGCGGGTTGTTGAGGGCTGCGGTCGCAGCCGTCGGCTCATAGCCGCAATGGGCCATGCAGTCGGCGCACTTCTCGTACTTGCCGGTGCCGTAGGTTTCCCAGTCGGTGGTCTCCATCAGCTCCTTGAAGGTCTTGGCGTAGCCTTCACCGAGCAGGTAGCAGGGCTTCTGCCAGCCGAAGATGTTGCGCGCGGGCATGCCCCACGGCGTGCACTCGTATTCCTGGTTGCCGGCCAGGAAGTCCAGGAACAGGCCGGAATGCATGAAATTCCACTTCTTGCCCTTGCCCATGGCAAAGACGTCGCGGAACAGCTTCTTGGTCTTGGTGCGGTTGAGGAAGTGCTCCTGGTCCGGGGCGCGCTCATAGGCGTAGCCCGGCGACATCGAGACTCCGACGCCGAGTTCGACGGTAAGGTCGAGGAATTTCGCGATCTCCTCGGCCGGATGGCCGTCGAAGATGGTGGCGTTGACGTTGACGGTGAAGCCGCGCGCCTTGGCCGCCTTGATCGCGGAGACGGCGCGGTCGAACACGCCCTTCTGCGACACCGCCTTGTCGTGGTGGTCGCGCAGGCCGTCGAGATGCACGGAGAAGAACAGGTACGGCGATGGCTCGAACAGATCGAGCTTCTTCTCGAGCAGCAGCGCATTGGTGCAGAGCGAGACGAACTTCTTGCGTGCGACGAGGCCGCGCACGATCTCGCCGATCTCCTTGTGGATCAGCGGCTCGCCGCCGGGAATGGCGACCATCGGCGCGCCGCACTCGTCGGCGGCGTCCCAGCACTCCTGCGCCGTCATGCGGCGATTGAGGATCGCGTCGGGATAATCGATCTTGCCGCAGCCGACGCAGGCGAGGTTGCAGCGAAACAGCGGCTCCAGCATCAGCACGAGCGGATAGCGCTTGCGGCCAAGCAGTTTCTGCTTGAGCAAATAGCCGCCGATACGCATTTCCTTGAAGAAGGGGATAGCCATTACACGTTTCTTTCTGGGCTTGAAATTCGGGTGGGTCAGCTCGCAGCCAATTGGGCCGGAAGCCGAAATTCGATGTTCTCCTCGCGGCCCGGTAGCACCGAGACCTTGACCGGTCCGAGCCGCCGCATCGCTTCGATCACGTCATCCACGAGTACCTCGGGCGCCGAGGCGCCAGCCGTGATGCCGACGGTCCTGGCGTTTTTCAGCCACTCCGGATTGAGCTCGCTGCCGTCGGCAATCAAATAACTCGCGACGCCGGCCTCGGTGCCGATTTCGCGGAGCCGGTTCGAGTTCGAGCTGTTGGCAGCCCCCACCACCAGGATCACGTCGACCAGCTTGCTCAAGTCCCTTACCGCAGATTGGCGGTTCTGTGTCGCATAGCAGATATCCCGGATATCCGGACCTTGAATGTCTGTAAAGCGGGCCTGCAGGGCCGCGATGATGTCCTTGGTGTCGTCGACCGACAGGGTGGTCTGGGTGATGTAGGCCACCGGCGTATCCGCCGGCAGCGTGAGCGCCTTAACCTCTTCAACACTCTGGACAAGCTGCACGGGGCCGGGGACCTGGCCCATCGTACCCTCGACCTCGGGGTGGCCGGCATGGCCGATCAGGATCAGCGTGCGGCCCTTGCCGATGTAGCGCTTCCCCTGATTGTGAACCTTCGTGACCAGGGGGCAGGTGGCATTGAGCACCGGAAGATCGCGCGCGGCGGCCTCTTCCTCGACGCTGCGGGCGACTCCATGGGCGCTGAAGACCGTCACCGCTTTCGGCGGAACCTCGGAGAGTTCCTCGACGAAGATTGCGCCTTTGCTCTTCAGGCTCTCGACGACGTATTTGTTATGCACGATCTCATGGCGCACGTAGACGGGCGGGCCGTACTTCTCCAGCGCCCGTTCCACGATTTCGATCGCACGCACCACGCCCGCGCAGAAGCCGCGCGGTTGCGCCAGATAAACTTCCATTGGACGCCCATCACGCAAGTTGCACCAATCCGCTCTCGTAAGTCTCCCGGCGGCACCCCGATACTGACCAATGAGCTGCAATATCCGCACCATTGGTTCGCGCATGCGGTAGCCGCCCACCCTCATGGGGCTCCGGCGCATGGAGGCGCAATACTTTGTGTCAAAAAATCGGCAATAAGGAAAGCCGGGAATGCTGACAGTCCATTTTTTATGGTATTATAGTAGGTTAAGCCCTGTGCGCAAATGCGCGACATCGCTGCATCGTTCTTCGTCACTTTCCCGCCTCAAGTCCCCGGCTATACCGACCGCCCGCATGATTTTGCCACGGTCTCCCGCCGCTTACCTCGAACCTTCGCGCGGCGAGAACCACTCAAAACAGCAATAGGTTTCGCCCGGGAACTCCGATAAACAGCGGGCGTTTCCGGCAAGCTGTTTAACCGCAGAAAGAAAAGAAGTGCTGCAAAGCGTAGTCGTTGCCATCGTCAGGGCCTGCACCCGGTTTGCCTCCCTCGTCGTCGTTCTCGGGCTCCTGCTGTCGGTAGGGGCGGGCTATTACACTGCGCGCCACTTCGCCATCAACACCGACATCAATTCGCTGATTTCCCAGAATCTCGACTGGCGCAAGCGTGACCAGCAATTCGACCAAGCGTTTGATCAAAACGAAACGATCCTCGCTGTGATCGAGGCCCGGACGCCGGAGATGGCGAGCGCCGCGGCAGACGCGCTCTATGCCAGGCTGAAGGACGACAAGACCAACTTCCAGTCGATGCAGCAGCTCGGTAGCGGCGAGTTCTTCGAGAAGAATGGACTGTTGTTCCTGCCGACGGAAGAAGTCGCCAAGATCACCGGCGAGTTCGAATCCGCCGCGCCCCTGATCGAGATCATGGCCGGCGATCCCTCGATCCGCGGCCTCACCGGCGCGCTGGAAACCGGCCTCGCCGGCGTCAAGCGAGGCCAGGTCAAGCTCGACAACACCGAGCGGCCCTTCAACCTGATCGCGCAGACCGTCGAGACCGTGCTCAACAAGGGCAACGCCAGCTTCTCCTGGCGCGAGCTCGTCAGCGACGAGCCGTTGAAGGATTCGGACAAGCGCGCCTTCATCGAGTTCAAGCCCATCCTCGATTACAACGCGCTGGAGCCGGGCAAGGACGCGACCAACGCGATCCGGAAAGCGGCGGCCGATCTGGACTTCCCCAACAAATACCAGGCGCGGGTGCGCCTGACCGGCCCGGTCCCGATCGCCAACGAGGAATACGCGACCGTCCAGGAGGGAGCCGTCGTCAATGGCGTCGGCACCGTTCTCGTCGTGCTGCTCATCCTGTGGCTGGCGCTGCATTCGGCGAAGATCATCTTTGCGGTGTTCGTCAATCTCTTCGTGGGCCTCGCGATCACGACCGCGGCCGGCCTGATGATGGTCGGCTCGCTCAATCTGCTGTCGATCGCGTTCGCGGTGCTGTTCGTCGGCCTCGGCGTCGATTTCGGCATCCAGTACAGCGTCCGCTACCGCTCCGAGCGCTACAAGCACGATGACCTCGCGGGCGCGCTGGTGCTGGCGGCCAAGCGCTCGGCGGTCCCGCTGTCGCTGGCTGCAATGGCCACCGCGGCGGGCTTCCTCTGCTTCATGCCGACCGACTACAAGGGCATCTCGGAGCTCGGACAGATCGCCGGCGTCGGCATGCTGGTGGCGTTCGTGTCCAGCATCACCGTGCTGCCGGCGCTGCTCAAGCTTCTGAACCCGCCCGGCGAGCCGGAGCCCGTCGGCTACGCCTTCCTGGCGCCGGTCGATCACTTCCTGGAGAAGCATCGCGTGCTGATCGTCGGCGGCACGCTGCTGCTCGCGCTTGGCGGCCTGCCGCTGCTCTACTTCATGAAGTTCGACTTCAACCCGATGAACCTGCGCAATCCGAAAGCCGAATCGATCGCCACCTTCCTCGATTTGCGCAAGGACCCCAATACCGGCGCCAATGCCATCAACGTGATGACGACGTCGGAGGAGCAGGCGAGGCAGGTCGAGGCGAGGCTCGAGAAAGTGCCCGAGGTGCTCAGGGTGATGTCTCTCGACAGCTTCGTGCCGCAGGACCAGCCGCCGAAACTGAAGCTGCTTGCGCAGGGGGCCAAGGTGCTGAACCCCGCGCTGAACCCCGATCAGATCGATGCGGCGCCGTCGGATCAGGAAAATATCGAGTCGTTGAAATCCTCGGCCGACAATCTGCGCCGGACCGCGGGTGACGCGAAGGGGCCGGGGGCGGTCGCCTCGCGCCGTCTTGCAGACGCGCTCGAAAAGCTCGCCAATGGCGACGAGGCCACGCGCAATAAGGCGCAGGACGTATTCGTCACGCCGATGAAGATCGTGTTCGACCAGCTCAGGAACGCCATGCAGGCCGAGCCGGTCACCCTGAAGTCACTGCCGCCCGAGCTCGTCAGCGCCTGGAAGAGCAAGGACGGCATCATCCGCGTCGAGGCGCTGCCCAAGGGCGATCCCAACGACAACGACACGCTGCGCAAATTCGCGGCGGCGGTGCTCGCGGCCGAGCCGACCGCGATCGGCGGACCGGTCTCGATCCTGAAATCCGGCGACACCGTGGTGAAGGCGTTCATCCACGCCGGCATCTACGCGCTGGTCGTGATCGGGCTCTTGCTGTGGATCACGCTGCGCCGGTTCGTCGACGTGCTGATGACGCTGGTGCCGCTTCTGGTTGCCGGCGCAGTGACGCTCGAGATCTGCGTGTTGATCGGGCTGCCGCTGAACTTCGCCAATATCGTTGCGTTCCCGTTGCTGCTCGGCGTCGGTGTCGCCTTCAAGATCTATTATGTCGTGGCGTGGCGCTCGGGCAGAACAAACCTGCTCCAGACCAGCCTCACGCGTGCGATCTTTTTCAGCGCGCTGACGACGGCAACCGCGTTCGGCAGCCTGTGGCTGTCGAGCCATCCCGGCACGTCCAGCATGGGCAAGCTGCTGGCACTCTCGCTGGTGACCACGCTTGCCGCCGTGCTGCTGTTTCAGCCGGCCCTAATGGGCAAACCCCGCAATCTCAGGGAGTAGGCAGATGTCGCCGACGGGGTCGGCGGCGCCCTTCTGACCGGGCTTGGCGGCGCCGGCGGCCTTCGGAGCTGCAGGCGCAGGTGCCGTGGCCCCTGTCGTGGCTTGAGCTTGAGCTGCCTGCGCACCTTGAGCCTTCGGCGGGGTGGCGCCGCCGGATTTCGGCGCGCCCTTGGCCATGGCGTTGACAGGACTCGAGGGGATTGGCGGGCCGACCCGGGTCCAGGTCTCGCCGCCGCAGAGGAAGCCCATCACGCAGCCCTTGATTTCGAGCTGATCGGCACCACCCGGCGTAATGGTCGCGCTGTAGAGCTGTCCATCCTTGGCGTTGTAGACCTGTCCTTCCCACTGATCGATGCCGGGCTTCTTCTTCATGTCGATCAGGGTTGCCATGCCCAGCGTCGGCCTGTTCTTTTTCGAGACATCCGGATTGTTCTCGTCGCGCCCCCCGGGCTGCTTTTCCCAGGAGACCGCACCCCACATGCTGCCATAGCATTGGGCGACACGAATGTTGGCAACGCCGTCGGCGACCCGCCAGTCGCCGGTCGGGTCTGCAGCGAGCGCGGGTGTCAGGCAGGTGTAACCGCCAGCCAGTATTAGTCCGGTGTAAAGGGCTAAACGCATGATGGTTCCTTGGCAGTGCAACATGATCTAAAAGCTGTGCTTGCGAAGATGGTCCGAAAAAGGGCAAAAGGCCGCACAGACCGTTTTCAGCAGCGGTCCGTTTTCAGTTGACGAGACGGCCTCCAATCGAAGTATGTAGCGGATGCACAGCCCAAATCCAGACATGTCTCAGCTATTCGCGGACCGTCAGGCCCAGCGCAGCACCCTGCATAACCGGTATCTGAACGAGCAGTTCGTTCGGGTTCTCAAGACCATCGGCTACGATGTCGGCTTCCAGAAGGGGCAGGGGCAGTACCTTTACGATCGCGAGGGCGCTCGCTACCTCGACCTGTTGTCCGGCTTTGGCGTGTTCGCGATCGGGCGCAATCATCCTGTCATGCGCGATGCGCTCAAGAGCGTGCTCGATGCCGATCTGCCCAACCTCGTCCAGTTCGACGTTTCGACGCTCGCCGGCGTGCTGGCCGAACGGCTGCTGAAATACGTCCCCTATCTCGACAAGGCGTTCTTCGCCAATTCCGGCGCGGAATGCGTCGAAGCCGCGATCAAATTCGCGCGTGGCGCGACCGGCCGCCCCGGCATCGTCTATTGCGCCCACGGCTACCACGGCCTGACCTATGGCGCGCTGTCGCTGACCGGCGACTCGAACTTCCGTGCCGGATTCGAGCCGCTGCTGCCGGGCTGCACGCCGGTCCCGTTCAACGATCTGGCCGCGCTCGAAAAGGCCCTGGCCTCGCGCGAGGTTGCGGCCTTCGTCGTCGAGCCGATCCAGGGCAAGGGCGTCAATATGCCCACCGACGAATTCCTGCCCGGCGCGGCCGCGCTCTGCAAGAAATACGGCACGCTGTTCGTCGCCGACGAGATCCAGACCGGCATGGGCCGAACCGGCCGCTTTCTCGCTGTCGAGCACTGGAACGTCGAGCCCGACATGGTGCTGCTGTCGAAGTCGCTGTCGGGTGGCCACGTGCCGGTCGGCGCCGTGCTGACGCGCAAGAGCATCTTCGACAAGATCTTCAACCAGATGGACCGTGCGGTGGTGCACGGCTCGACTTTCTCCAAGAACGACCTCGCCATGGCCGCGGGTATCGCCACGCTCGACGTCATGGAGTCCGAGAAGCTGATCGAGTCCGCCGCCAAGCGCGGCGCCGAGCTGCGCCTCGCGTTGACGCGCATGGTGCCTGGCTACGAGCTGATGAAGGAAGTGCGCGGCAAGGGCCTGATGATCGGCGTCGAGTTCGGCCCGCCGAAGTCGCTGCGCCTGCGCGCCTCCTGGAACGTGCTGGAGACCGCCAACAAGGGCCTGTTCTGCCAGCTCATCACCGTGCCGCTGTTCAAGGATCACAAGATCCTCACGCAAGTCGCCGGCCACGGCAGCCACACCATCAAGCTGTTGCCTCCGCTCACCATCACCGAGGAAGACTGCAGCTGGATCGAGCGCGCCTTCGACGACGTCATCGCCGGCAGCCACAAGGTCCCCGGCGCGATCTGGTCGCTCGGCAAGACGCTGGTGGACAACGCGGTGCGACGGTCGGCCTGATTTCTTGCCGGGCCTTTTCGACGATCGTCATTGCGAGCGCAGCGAAGCAATCCAGACTGTCTCCGAGGAGGCGGTCTGGATTGCTTGGTCGCTTCAGCGCAAAGTTGCTGGGCAATTTTGTCGCGAGCTCCTTGCAATGACGTGACGACGGGCGCTGCTATCCCTCCACATTCGCCCTCATCGCCGCCTCGAACTCGTCGCGTGAACGCGCTTATGGTGTTGCCCCGCGTCCGGGACACGAGAGCTATTTTGCAAACTCCCGCACGGCCTCGACCACGCGTTTCGGCAATTCCTGCGCCACGCAATGACCGGCGCCCTCAAAGACCAATGTGCTGACGCTTGGAATCAGCGACGCGGCCCGTCGCGCCATCTCCTGGTAGATCGGCCCCGAATTCGCGGCTGTCGTGACGCGCACCGGGCAGTCGATCTCGGTCAGCCAGGCAAACGGATTGCCGCGGGCGTCGCCAGCGTACACCTGCTCCATCGCCTCGTAGATCGGACGCAGGATCGCGGACTCGATCTCGGGTGTGCAGCAGAGTCGGACACGGCCATCGTCGAGCGGCACGAAGCCGTGGCGCACATAGGCGCGCAACGAGATCTCGGTCCAATCCGCAAAGGCCGGAGCGGCACGATAGCGATCGAACACGGCGTCGGCGCTGTCGAACTCAGCGCGCCGGCGCGTCGTGCTCTCGACGCGGGACAAGGATTCCTCGCTCAGTCCGCCGGAGCGCGTCCTGCGCGGGTCCATCACGGTCGGCTCCATCACGAACAGGCGCGTGAAGCGGCCGGGCAAGAGTTTCGCCGCGAGCAGGAGGTCGGTCGCGCCCGCGCTGTGGCCAATGCCGTAGATGTCGCGGAGATCGAGCGCATCGATCACCCGGCAGACGTCGTCGGCGTAATCCAGGAAGTGATAAGCGCCGGGCTTGTGGCTGGCGCCATGGCCGCGGCGGTCGAGCGCATAGACTGTGTAGGTCGATGCAAGCTCGCGCGCGACCTCATCCCAGACATCGGCAACGAAGCCGGTGCCGTGCAGGAGCAGCGCGGGCGGCCTGCCGCTCTCGCCCCATTGCAACATGGCGATCTGCGCGTCGGTCGGGCCGATGGAAAAACGGTGTGGATTGATCATGGGTAGAGCAGTGATGCGCTGCGGGTTGGTTTACTTCGCGTCCTCCAGGATCATCGCAGCCCCTTTCTCCGCAATCATCGCCGTCGGCGTGTTGGTGTTGCCCGAGGTGATCGTCGGCATGATCGAGGCATCGACGATGCGCAAGCTTCCGAGGCCGTAGAAGCGCAGCCGCTCGTCGACCACCGCCATCGGATCGTTCGCCGCGCCCATCTTCGCCGTGCCGACGGGGTGGAAAATTGTGGTGCCGATATCGCCGGCGGCCTTGGCGAGGGAGGCGTCGTCGTCGCCGACGGAGGGCCCGGGCAGATATTCGCTGGGCCGGTACTTCGCGAGCGCCTTCTGCTGCATCAGGCGCCGCGTGGTGCGAATGGCGTCGGCGGCGACCTGGCGGTCGTCGTCGGTCGACAGGTAGTTCGGCGCGATGATCGGCTTCTCATCAGGTGTCGCCGCGCGCAAGCGAACGGTGCCGCGCGAGGTCGGCTGCAGATTGCAGGCGCTGACGGTGATGGCAGGAAAGCGGTGCAGGGGATCGCCGAACTTGTCGAGCGACAGCGGCTGCACGTGAAACTGAATGTTGGCGCGCCCGCGCGTCGCGTCCGAGCGCGTGAAGATGCCGAGCTGCGACGGTGCCATGGTCAGCGGACCGCGGCGGCGGAAGGCGTAGTCGAGTCCCATCAGGCCGCGGCGGAAAAGGTTGTAATAGGTCTCGTTCAGGGTGCGGACGCCCTCGACCCTGTAGATCGCACGCTGCTGGAGGTGGTCCTGGAGATTGCGTCCCACACCGGGCTTGTCCATGACAATGTCGATGCCGAGCGGCGACAGCCAGTCGCCCGGTCCGATGCCGGAGCGATGCAGCACCTGCACCGAGCCGATCGAGCCTGCCGAGAGGATGACCTCGCGTTTTGCGCGCGCCTCGACGATCTCGCCGTTCTGGATGAAGCGGACGCCGGCGGCGCGGCCCTGCTCGATGATGAGGCGGTCGACCAGCACATGCTTCTCGAGCCGCAGATTGGGGCGGTTCAGTGCGGGCTTGAGGAAGCCGCGCGCCGACGACCAGCGCCGGCCGCGCTTCTGGTTGACGTGGAAATAGCTCGTGCCTTCGTTGTCGCCGGTGTTGAAATCCGGGATGCGCTTGATGCCCATCTCCTCGGCGGCGTCGCCGACGGCGTCGAGAATGGCCCATGACAGCCGCGGTGCCTCGATGCGCCAGCCGCCGCCGGCGCCGTGATGCTCGCTGGCGCCGAGGAAGTGGTCTTCCAGCCGCTTGAACAGCGGCAGCACGTCGTCATAGCCCCAGCCGGTCAGCCCAAGCTGGCGCCAATGATCGTAGTCGGCGGCCTGTCCGCGCATCGAGATCATGGCGTTGATCGCCGAGCAGCCGCCGATCACCTTGCCGCGGGGATAGGCGAGCGAACGGCCGTTCAGGCCGGGCTCCGCCTCGGTCTTGAACATCCAGTCCGAGCGGGGATTGCCGATCGCGAAGAGATAGCCGACCGGGATGTGGAACCAGATCCAATTGTCGTCGCCGCCAGCTTCGAGAATGAGGACTCGGTTCTTCGGATCGGCCGAGAGCCGGTTGGCGATGATGCAGCCGGCCGTACCGGCTCCGACGACAATGTAGTCAAACTCACCTTCGAGCCGCCTTGGCATTCTGCTTCCACCCGGATGGTCACTTTGCGTTCAGTCTAATAGGCAGACGCAGCGGATCGGGACAAGCCCGGCCATGACGAGAGAACAGAGCTACCCTGGACTCTCCGCCGGTTGGGTGGACCGGCGCTTGCATGGTAGACAGTCCTGTATTGCTAACAAAGCTCGAGACCCTCCATGCCTATCGTGAACCGCGTCGCCGACCTTCAGCCCGACATTCAGGCCTGGCGGCGGGACATCCATGAGCACCCCGAGCTGCTATACGACGTCCACCGCACCGCAGCATTCGTCGCGGATCGCCTGCGGGAGTTCGGCTGCGATGAGGTCGTGACCGGTCTCGGCCAGACCGGCGTGGTCGGAGTGATCAAGGGCAACAAGCCGGCCGGCGAGGGGCTCAAGGTGATCGGCATGCGTGCCGACATGGACGCGCTGCCGGTCGAGGAGCAGACCAATCTGCCTTACGCCTCCAAGAACCCTGGCAAGATGCACGCCTGCGGCCATGACGGCCATACTGCAATGCTGCTTGGGGCCGCCCGCTATCTCGCCGAGACCCGCAATTTTGCCGGCGATGCCGTGGTGATCTTCCAGCCGGCCGAGGAGGGCGGTGCCGGCGGCGCGGCCATGGTCAAGGACGGCCTGATGGAGCGCTTCGGCATCGACCAAGTCTACGGCATGCACAACGGGCCGGGCATCCCGATCGGCTCGTTCGCGATCCGGCCGGGTCCGATCATGGCCGCGACGGACGAGGTCGATATCATGATCGAGGGCGTCGGCGGCCACGCCGCGCGCCCGCACAAATGCGTCGATTCCGTGCTGGTCGGTGCGCAGGTGATCACGGCACTGCAGTCGATCGTCGCGCGCAGCGTCGATCCGCTTGAATCGGCCGTGATCTCGATCTGTGAATTCCACGCCGGCAACGCCCGCAACGTCATTCCGCAGACCGCGACGCTGAAAGGCACGATCCGCACCCTATCGCCGGAGGTGCGCAAGCTGGTCGAGAAACGCGTGCGTGAAGTTGTGGCTGGCGTGGCGCAGATCACCGGCGCCAAGATCGACCTGCGCTACAAGCGCAATTATCCCGTCGTGAACAATCATGCGGCGGAGACCGAAGTGGCGCGGCGCATCGCCGAGCAGGTCGCGGGCGAAGCCAATGTGCACGACATGGCGCCGCTGATGGGCGGCGAGGATTTCGCCTACATGCTCGAAGCGCGGCCCGGCGCCTTCATCTTCTGTGGCAACGGCGACAGCGCCGGCTTGCATCACCCCGCCTACAATTTCAACGACGAGGCGATCGTCTACGGCACGTCCTACTGGGTCAAGCTGGTCGAGGAACAGCTGGCGGCGTCGTAACGCTCCGTCGTCATTCCGGGATGGTCCACAGGACCAGACCCGGAATCTCGAGATTCCGGGTTCGGTCCTGCGGACCGCCCCGGAATGACAGCCTGGAATGCAAATGGCCGGGACAAACCCGGCCATCCGCGTTCATGGAGTGTCGTTCTGCTCAGAAGACTCGCGAGAAGATCACGTAGAGAGTGGCCGACAGCATGATCGCACAGGGCAGCGTCAGCACCCAGGCCATCAGCAGGTTGCGGATCGTCGACCATTGCAGGCCCGAACCGTTCGCCGCCATGGTGCCGGCGACACCCGACGACAGCACGTGCGTGGTCGAGACCGGCAGGCCGAACACGTCGGCGGCGCCGATCGTGGCGGCGGCCACGAGTTCGGCCGAGGCGCCTTGCGCGTAGGTGAGATGGGACTTGCCGATCTTCTCACCGACCGTGATCACGATGCGCTTCCAGCCGATCATGGTGCCGAGGCCGAGTGCGATGGCGACCGCGATCTTCACCCAGTTCGGGATGAACTTCGTGGCGGCGTCGAGCGAACCCTTGTAGGCATTCAAGGTCGCGATCTCCTCCCTGTTGAGATCGTTTTCCTTGTCCTTCATCAGGAACCGGATCGCTTCCGAGATCATGTACATGTCGTTGCGGGTGTTGCCGACGGCTTCCGCCGGCACCTTGTTCAGCGTGCCGTATTTGGCGACCTGGTCGCCGACATCCTTCACCAGCACGGCGAGCGAGGGATAGGTGCCCTCGTTGATGTGACGCAACGTGATGTACTGCGTCACGGCCGGACGGGGATCGCCGATGATGCTGTGGCCGGCGCCCTTCGCGGCGATCACCTGGGCGGCGGCATCCGAGGTCTTCTGGAACTGGACGACCTGGGATTCCGGCAATGCGCGGTTGAGCGCGTAGGCCGTCGGCACGGTGCCGATCAGGATCAGCATGATCAGGCCCATGCCCTTCTGGCCGTCGTTCGAGCCGTGCGCGAAGCTGACGCCGGTGCAGGTTGCGATCAGCAGGCCGCGAATCCAGAGCGGCGGCGGCTTGTTGCCTTCGGGGGCGGCATAGAGGGCCGGGTTGCGCACGATGAACTTGAGCAGCAGCAACAGCACGGCGGCGCAGATGAAACCGAACAGCGGCGACAGCAGCAGCGCATAGCCGATCTCGGTCGCCTTGCTCCAGTCCACGCCCGAGGTGCCGTCGCGGCCGCGCATCACGGCGTTGGCGACGCCGACGCCGATGATCGAGCCGATCAGGGTGTGCGAGGAGGAGGCGGGCAGGCCGAAGAACCAGGTGCCGAGATTCCACAGGATCGCGGCGATCAGCAGCGCGAACACCATGGCGAAGCCGGCGCTGGAGCCGACCTGGAGGATCAGCTCGACCGGCAGCAGCGAGACGATGCCGAAGGCGACCGCGCCGGAGGACAGGAGCACGCCGAGGAAGTTGAAGAAGCCAGACCACATCACCGCCACCTCCGCCGGCAGCGAATGGGTGTAGATGACCGTGGCCACCGCATTGGCGGTGTCGTGGAAGCCGTTGACGAATTCGAAGCCGAGCGCGATCAGGAGCGCAACGAACAGGAGGATGTAGGGCAGGTAGGTCGTCACCCGCACGCCCGTCGCGTTGACGTCGACATAGATGCTGTAGGCGACGAACAGCAGGCCGGCGGCGAGGATGCCGAAGAACAGGATCATCGTCAGCGGATTGAAGCCCTTGTCGAGATTTGGCCGCGAGGCTGGCTGGATCGGTGCGGGATCGGCTATTGCTCGGTCGAATGCAACATCGCTCATGTCTGGACGCCCCTTAACTTTCAGGTAAGGGCATTGTCCGCGATGGATTTGAAGACCGGATGACACCTCAGGCGTGAAAGCCGCCCGTCTTCCAGTGTTCAGGCAGCCCGGGCCGCCTTCTTCTGCAAGGCAGCGGCGATCTTCAAATCCTCGACAAAGCGTCGATACTCCAGCACCTTGGCTTCCGGATCCGGCAGCCGCAGCAGATAGGACGGATGCACCGTCACGAGTGCTTTGCGTCCGTCGGGAAGGTCGATGAGCCGGCCGCGGTTCTTGCCGATCGGGGTGATCTTGCCGAACACGCTTTGCGCGGCGGTCGCGCCCATCGCCACGATGAGATCGGGCTGGATTGCCGCAACTTCCCGCTCGTACCATTGCCGGCAGGCTCGGATCTCAGGTGTGTTCGGCTTCTGGTGCAGGCGGATTTTTCCGCGCGGCACGAATTTGAAGTGCTTGACCGCGTTGGTGACATAGACCTTCTTGCGGTCGACGCCGGCTTCCTCCAGCGCGCGGTCGAGCATCTGGCCGGCGGGACCGACAAAGGGGTGTCCGGCGAGGTCTTCCTTGTCGCCGGGCTGTTCGCCGACCAGCATGATGTTGGCGGACTTCGGGCCTTCGCCGAACACGGTCTGGGTCGCGTCCTTGTAGAGATGGCAGGCGCAGCAATGCGCGGCCTCCTCGCGGAGCGCTTCGAGATCGTCGGCAGCTGGCTTGCGTTTCATCGGAGCCTCCGGCCGCTTCTGAGGCTTGCGCGGATCGGTTGCGGCATTGGCGATCATAGCACCGGTCATGCGCTCGGCGTCCTCGATCAGAGGCTTAATGATCGAGGCCTCGGGCAGGTTCCTCCAATATTTCTTCGGCATCTCGGTCTGCATCGCCTTCACCTTGAGCCGGGCCGGATTGAAGATGCTGGCGTAGTAGCGCCGCCAGGTTTCTTCCAGCCGGTCTTCGCTCGGTGCTTCGCTCCTGCTGACGCCGGATGTGAACGAAAGTGCGTGGCCATCCCAATGCGCGCAGAGGTCCGGTGTCAGGATCGACCAGGGCATGTCGGCAAAGCGCTTGGCGAAGAACGGCGCAGCGAGCTCGACGATGTGATGCTCCGGCTCGAACCAGGCGACGTAATGCGCCTGGCGTTCCCGGCCGATCTCGCGGAAGCGGACGAAGGCGTGCATCTTGTGCTCGTCGCGATGGACCGCCTTTGCCATGGCCGTGACTTGCGCGACGTCAGGATCGGTCGCAACCTCGATGAGGTCGTGATTGTCCTTCAATCGCCAGAGCAGGCGATAGAGGATCGCAAAACGCTCGACATCGCGGTGCAGGATGGCGGCCTTGGCCAGCTCGACGAATTTTGCTGATACGTTGAAGGTGCCGTCGTTCACCTCAAGGATCGGAGACGGCGCGGGTGGCGCAAACAACTCCGCTTCGCCACCTCGCACGGTCCAGGTGATATCACGCGGCTCCACATGACGTAGAACGAGCGTACGGGCAGCTTTGCGCCAGCCGTCGAAATCAGTTTCCGTATCGAGGGTGATGTACTGCATCAGAAGCCAAATCCGAGTTGCGTTGCCTTCGGCTTGAACCGGTCGATCAGCCGCGCTTCGTCGAGCCGATGGAGCGAGGGGCGATGATCGCTGAGGACAATGAACGGCAGCGCCTTGTGCCGGGGCACGTGCAGCCGCGCGAGATCGGCAAGACGGATCGTAGTGGTGCGCCGCGTCGCGATGATGCGTTCGACCGCCTTGGTGCCGAAGCCTGGCACGCGCAGCAATTCCTCGCGGCTGGCGCGGTTGACGTCGAGCGGAAAGCGGTCGCGGTGGCGGAGCGCCCAGGCCAGCTTGGGATCGATGTCGAGCGGCAGCATCGCGCTGTCGTCGACGATCTCGCCGACGTCGAAGCCGTAGAACCGCATCAGCCAGTCGGCCTGGTAGAGCCGGTGCTCGCGCAGCAGCGGCGGTGCCCGCAGAGGAAGTGCACGGCTGGCATCGGGGATCGGGCTGAAGGCGGAGTAATAGACGCGCCGCAGCCGGTAGGCGCCATAGAGATTGGCGCTGGTGTGCAGGATGGTGTGATCGGAGGCCGCGTCGGCGCCGACGATCATCTGCGTGCTCTGGCCGGCCGGTGCGAAGCGCTGCGGCTTGGCCTTGGTCTTTGCGCTGCGGCTGTCCTCGGCCTCGTCCAGCTTTAGCCGCAGCCGGCCCATGGTGCGGCGGATCGCGCGAACGTCCTTCTCGGGCGCGAATTGCTGCAGGCTCGTCTCCTCAGGCATCTCGATGTTGATGGAGAGGCGGTCGGCATATTTGCCGGCTTCCGCGATCAGCGCGTCGTCGGCTTCGGGAATGGTCTTCAGGTGAATGTAGCCGCGGAAGTGATGCTCCTCGCGCAGCTTGCGCGCGACGCTGACCACCTGCTCCATGGTGTAGTCGGGGCTGCGGATGATGCCGGAGGAGAGAAACAGGCCCTCGATGTAATTGCGCCGGTAGAAGTCGAGCGTCAGCTTGACGACCTCGTCGACGGTGAAGCGGGCGCGCGGCACGTTCGAGGAGGCGCGGTTGACGCAATAGAGGCAATCGTAATTGCAGGCGTTGGTCAGCAGCACCTTGAGCAGCGAGATGCAGCGTCCGTCCGGCGCGTAGGAATGGCAGATCCCCATGCCGGGCGCGGTCGAGCCCATCCCCTTGCCGTCGCTGGAATCCCGCTTCTCGGTGCCGCTGGAGGCACAGGACGCGTCGTATTTGGCGGCGTCCGCCAGGATTTCCAGCTTGCGTTGTACGTCCATCCTTGAATCCCTTTGATTCAGCTCACGAATCCGATCGAGCGCCAATTCGATTGACTCTTCTGGCCCCGTTAGCTTTATATTAGAACATATCATGAACAAATGAGCCAGCCGTTGGTTCTTCTTTTGAAGGCCACGGCACCAATTCCTGAAGGAGCGGCGAGCATGAGCGGCGCACGCAACAGCGCGCTTGCGACCTTGCGCGGCCAGATCGAACGCATCGAGACGGCGGAAATCGTGCATCAGCATGATCGCGTCGCGCTCGGCCATCACGAAGCCGATGGCGCGCTGAAGGGCGGGCTCGCGCGCGCGGCGGTCCATGAGGTGTTTTGCGAGGGGCGTCAGGGCGCTGCCGCGACCGGCTTCGTCATGGGCCTTGCGGGACGCGTGAGCGCGCGTCGGCCGCTGCTGTGGGTGCGGCAGGATTTTTCGGAGATAGAGACGGGCGCGCTGTCGATGAGCGGGCTAGCCGAACTCGGCCTCGATCCGCGCCGCGTGGTGATGGTGCGCGCCGCCGATGTCGAGAGCGCGCTGCGCACCTCGGCCGATGCGCTCGCCTGCGATGCGCTGGGCGCCGTCGTGCTCGAGCTCTGGGGCGAGATCAGACAGTTCGATCTCGTGGCAAGCCGCAAGCTGACGCTCGCCGCGCAATCTTCCGGCGTTACCGGGTTGCTCCTGCGCATGGCCGCACAACCTTTGCCCTCGACTGCGGAGACGCGATGGATGCTGCGCGCGGCACATTCACCGCCGGGGCAGGCATGGAGCACATGGGGCGCGCCGCGCTTCGATGCCGAACTCTTGCGCAATCGTCATGGCCCGTGCGGCCGGTGGATCATGGAATGGAATTGTGATGAGTGCCAGTTCAGTGAACCGTCGACGTATCCTCAGCCTGTGGCTGCCGCGCCTGCCCATCGACCGGATCCAGCGGTTTTTCGGCAGCGCCGGGCTGGGTAAAGCCAATCATGAGCCGAGCATCGTCGTCATCAAGGACAACAATGCGCTGGTGATCCATGCGCTGGACGAGGCCGCCGAGCGCCTCGGCCTGTATATCGGCCAACCCCTGGCCAATGCGCGGGCGATGTGTCCCGACCTGAGGGTGTTCGATGCCGATATCGTGGCCGATGCGAAGACGCTCAGCGATATTGCCGACTGGTGCGACCGCTTCACGCCGCTGGTGGCGCTCGACGCGCCGCACGGGCTGTTCCTCGACATCACCGGCTGCGCGCATCTGTTCGGCGGCGAAGCCGCGCTTTTGCGGACGCTGGTCCGGGCGCTCGACCGGCAGGGCTTTGCCGTCAGCGCCGCGATTGCCGGGACCTCGGTCTGCGCGCGCACGCTGACGCGGCAGGCCACGGGAACCATCGTTGCAGATGGTGGGGAGGCGGCTGCGATCGACCAGTTTCCGGTGTCCGCACTCGGGGCGGGCGAGGCGATCACGACCGGCTTGCGCCGCGCCGGTCTGAAGACCATCGGCGATGTTGCCTTGCGCAATTCCCACGAGATCACGGCGCGGTTTGGCGCGCGGTTCTCCACGCTGCTCGCGCATGCGCTGGGGCAGGGCGATGCGCCGATCAATCCGCGAAAACCGCTGCCCGATTACATCGTGGAAAAGCGCTTCGCCGAGCCGATCGCGACCGACACCATGATCGCGATGACGCTGTCGCGGCTGGCGGACACGCTGATCGCATCCATGGAGAAGCAAGGCAAGGGCGCACGACGACTTGAGGCTGCCTTCTTCCGCACCGACGGCGTGGTGCGCGCGATCACGGTCGAGACCGGACGCCCCGTGACGCGAAGCGCCGTGATCGACCGGCTGTTCCGCGAACGCCTCGATGCGCTCGCCGATCCCCTCGATCCCGGCTTCGGCTTCGACATGGTGCGGCTGTCGGCGAGCCGCACCGAGATCGTGGTGCAAGAGCAGCGCGATCTCGATGCGCATGTCCACGACAATGACGAGATTGCTGCGCTGATCGACCGCATCGCCGCGCGCATCGGAGGCAAGCGCGTCGTCGTGCATCTGCCGCAGGACACCCATATCCCCGAGCGCGCGGTTTTGTCCGCCCCCGCCCAGCATCATCTCGCTGCCGCCATGCAGGCCGAATGGCCGGCGCGCACCGAGAGCGAGCCACCGCTGCGCCCCTTACGGCTGTTCGACAAGCCGGAGCCGATCAAGGTGCCGTTCGCGACCGTGCCGGATGGTCCGCCGCATCAATTCACCTGGCGCCGCGCGCTGCATGCGGTGGTGCGGGTGGAGGGGCCCGAGCGCATCGCGATGGAATGGTGGCGGCAGGACAGCAAGCAGCTGACGCGGGACTATTTCCGCATCGAGGATGCCGAAGGTCTGCGCTTCTGGATCTTTCGCGACGGGCTCTACGAGGGAGAGACGTTCGACGGCGAAGGCAGGCCCGTTTCCCCCAACTGGTATGTGCACGGTCTCTTCGCATGACCACGCCTGCCTATGCCGAGATCGGCATCACAACCAACTTTTCCTTCCTGCGCGGCGGCTCGGATCCGCGCGCCTATGTGCATCAGGCCAGCATCCTCGGCATCCCCGCGATCGGCATTGCCGATCGCAACACGCTCGCCGGCGTGGTGCGGGCCTACAAGGAACTCGACAATGCCGAAGTGCTACACAAGCCGAAACTGCTGATCGGCGCGCGCATCGTCTTCGTCGACGGCACGCCCGACATCCTGGTCTATCCACGCGACCGCGCCGCCTATGGCCGTCTGTGCCAGCTTCTCACCCGGGGCAAGCGCGGCGACGACATCACGCGGATCGAGAAGGGCGAATGCCATCTCGCCTTCGCTGATCTCCTGGAGTTTTCGGAAGGCCAGTTGCTGGTCCTGACGTTGCCGCATCGCTTCGAGCCCGCTCAGGCGCTGAATGTTCTTTCAAAGCTCAGGGATAGCCGCGCCGAGGGCGTGTGGCTGGCGGCGAGCCTGATCTATCGCGGCGATGACAGGCGTCGCCTGACGCGGCTCGATGATCTCGCGGCAAAAGCCCAAGTGCCGCTGCTTGCGACCAACGAGGTGCTCTATCACCATCCCGCGCGTCGTCCCCTCCAGGACGTGCTGACCTGCATCCGGGAAAAGACCACGATCGATGCGATCGGACGGAAGCTGGAGGCCAATGCCGAGCGGTTCCTGAAGCCGCCGCGAGAAATGGCGCGGCTGTTTCGCGATTTCCCCGATGCGATCGCGGAGACCATGCGTTTTGCGGACAAGATCGACTTCTCGCTCGATCAGCTCAAGTATCAATATCCCGACGAGCCGGTGCCGCCGGGCAAGACCGCGCAAGGGCATCTGGAGGATCTGACCTGGGCCGGTGTCGACAAATATTTCGGCGGCAAGATCGACGACAAGCTGCGCGCGACGCTGGAGAAAGAGCTCGCGCTGATCGCCGAGCTGAAATACGCGCATTACTTTCTCACCGTGCACGACATCGTGCACTATGCACGCAGCCAGAACATCCTGTGCCAGGGGCGGGGATCGGCGGCGAACTCGGCGGTCTGCTACGTGCTCGGCATCACCTCGGTCGATCCGACCAAGGTCGATCTGTTGTTCGAGCGCTTCATCTCCAAGGAGCGGCTGGAGCCGCCCGACATCGACGTCGATTTCGAGCATTCGCGGCGCGAGGAGGTGATGCAATATGTCTATCGCCGCTACGGTCGCCATCGTGCCGCGATCATCGCCACCGTCATCCATTATCGCCCGCGCAGCGCCATTCGCGACGTCGGCAAGGCGCTGGGCCTGACCGAGGACGTCACCGCCGCGCTCGCCGATACCGTTTGGGGCAGCTGGGGCAAGGGCCTCAACGACATGCAGGTCAGGCAGGCCGGGCTCGATCCGAACAATCCCATGATCAACCTCGCGGTCGAGCTTGCGACCGAGCTGATCGAATTTCCGCGCCATCTCTCCCAGCATGTCGGCGGCTACGTGCTCACCCAGGACCGGCTCGACACCTATGTGCCGATCGGCAACGCCGCGATGGACGATCGCACCTTCATCGAATGGGACAAGGACGACGTCGATGCGCTCAGCATGATGAAAGTCGACGTTCTGGCGCTCGGCATGCTGACCTGCATCCGCAAGTGCTTTGACTTGATCGATCGGCACAAGGGCCAGCGTTTTGTGCTGGCGAGTGTTCCGCAGGACGATCCCAGGGTTTACAACATGCTGTGCGCCGGGGAGTCGCTCGGCGTGTTCCAGGTCGAGAGCCGCGCGCAGATGAACATGCTGCCGCGCCTCAAGCCGCGGACCTTCTACGATCTCGTCATCGAAGTCGCGATCGTGCGCCCCGGGCCGATCCAGGGCGACATGGTGCATCCCTATTTGCGGCGGCGGAACGGCCTTGAGAAGGTGAGCTATCCCTCGCCGTCGCCGGAGCATGGCGACAAGGACGAGCTCTACAAGGTGCTGCACAAGACGCTCGGCGTCCCGCTGTTCCAGGAGCAGGCGATGCGCATTGCGATCGAGGCTGCCCATTTTACCTCCGAGGAAGCCAACGGTCTGCGCCGCTCGATGGCGACCTTCCGAAATGTCGGCACCATCGGCCAATACGAGGAGAAGCTGATCGGCAATATGGTAGCGCGCGGCTACGATCCCAATTTCGCCAGAAGCTGCTTTGACCAGATCAAGGGATTTGGCTCCTACGGCTTTCCTGAGAGCCATGCCGCGAGCTTTGCGCAATTGGTCTACATTTCGTCGTGGCTGAAGCACTACCATCCCGACGCCTTCTGCTGCGGCTTGTTGAACTCGCAACCGATGGGCTTTTATGCGCCGGCGCAGATCGTCGGCGATGCCCGCAAGAACGGCGTCGAGGTTCGCGACATCGACGTGTCCTACAGCTTTGCGCAGAACACGCTGGAGGAAGGGAGCGGCAAACATTGCGCTGTGCGCCTCGGCTTTCGCCAGATCGACGGCTTTCACTGGCTCGATGAGGATGAGGAGCGCTTGAAACGCTCACAGTCGTCATTCCGCGGCGACGCGTCAGCGTCGAGCCCGGAATCCATAACCCCGATCGGGAGTATGGATTCCGGGCTCGCGCCAAGAGGCGCGCCCCGGAATAACAACATGGAGAGAGTGCCCGACTGGGCCGACCGCATCGTCGCGGCACGCAGCCGTCGTCCCTTCACCTCGCTGGAGGACTTCGCCCGCGACACCGGCCTGCCCAAGCGCGCGCTGATCCTGCTGGCGGATGCCGACGCGTTCCGCTCGCTCGAGCTCGATCGCCGCGAGGCGCTGTGGCAGGTGCGGCGGCTGCCCGACGACGTGCCGCTGCCGCTGTTCGAGGCGGCGATCGCGCGCGAGCAGCCGGACGAAGGCGCAAAGCCGCTGCCGGCGATGCCGCGTTCCGAGCAGGTGGTCGCGGACTACCAGACCATCCGGCTGTCGCTGAAGGGCCACCCGATGGAATTTTTGCGCGAGATGTTTTCGCGCGAGCGCATCGTCGCCTGCAAGGAGATCAGCCACGAAAACGAGCGGCGCCGCGTCCGCTGCGCCGGCGTGGTCCTGGTGCGGCAGCGGCCGGGCAGCGCCAGCGGCGTCGTGTTCATGACGCTGGAGGACGAGACCGGCATCGCCAATGTCGTGGTCTGGCCCAAGATCATGGAACAGTACCGCAAGGAGGTGATGGGCGCGCGCCTCATCCTGGTCGAAGGTTATATCCAGAGCAGCCCCGAAAAGGTGACGCATCTCATCGCCCAGCGCATGATCGACCGCTCGCACGATCTGATCGGCCTCGCCAACGATGCACTCGGCGGCAAGCATCCGGTGCCGGCAGGCGCCACCGTGGTCGAGCCGCTCAACGACGACCCTCGCGCCCTCACGGACATGCCCGCGCAAAAAATCCGCCACCCCCGCAACGTCCGCATCCTGCCGCCCTCGCGGGATTTTCATTGAGGCTGCGGCGCAGGATGCTGCCCACGAGATCGTTGAAGCGATCGCACGCGACGCCCACAGCTTATCATGCCCTGGCTTGACCCGGGCATCCACTCCTCTCGGTGTGTGCGGTAAGGCGTGGATGACCGGGACAAGCCCGGCCACGACGGCGGAGGGCGCGCTGGAACGAACGTTCTAGAAATTCACCCGGTTCGAGATCGCGCCATCCACGACGAGATTGGATCCCGTCGTGAATCCCGACACGGGGCTCGCCAGAAACACCGCCGCGCTCGCGATCTCCTGGGGCGTTGCCATGCGTCCCGTCGGGTTGCGGCTCATCGCATCCTTGTAGCGCTCGGGCATGTTCTGCTCGATCATCTCCCAGACGCCGCCCTTGAAATAGACCGTGCCGGGCGAGACCACGTTGACCCGGATCTTCTTCTTCGCATATTGCCGGGCCAGCCCCTTGGCCATGTGGATCAGCGCGGCCTTGATCGGGCCGTAGGAACTGGCCGTGTCCGCCTGCGCCGCCGCGATCGACGAGATGATCACGAAGGCCGCATCGCCGCGGCTCGCGCCGCTGGCTTCGAGGAACGGTCGCGCGGCATCGAACGCATGCACGGCACCGAGTACGTCGAGCCGGAAATTCTGCTCCCAAGACGCAGGGTCGCCGCCTTGCGCCATCGCGCCCGCATTGGAGAACAGCAAGTCGACGCCGCCGAGCTCCTTCGCTGCATTCTCGATCCAGGATTGCAGCGCCGCGCCGTCGGTGACGTCGACCGGGCTGCCGGTGGCCTTGATGCCGCTCGCCTTCAGCTCTGCGACAGTGGCCGCAACCTGATCGGCGTTGCGCGCGCACACCGCGACATTGGCGCCTTCACCGGCCAGCGTCGCCGCAATCGCCCGCCCGATGCCGCGCGTGCCGCCAAGGACGATGGCGTTCTTGCCTTTGAGACCGAGATCCATTGTTGGTTTTTCCTTGTGTTGGTCGCAGGGAGTGTAACCGTTTCAGAGGATACGCAGAAGCCTCGACATCGTCATTGCGAGGAGCTCTCGCGACGAAGCAATCCAGCTGCCTTGGATCGATTCCGGATTGCTTCTGCCTTCGCCGAGGGCCTCGGCGGACAAGTCGCTGCGCTCGCAATGACGGCGCCGCAGCGCTCGTCTACTCCGGTGCCGCCCCCACCGGCGGACCGCCGGGCGGGCGGTGCAGGAAGGTCAGCGACGCATAGGCGCCGGCCCAGGAGCCGATCGCCGCGAACGCGACATAGAACGCGTTATCGGTGTAGCTGATCACCGCGTAGGAGGAGAGCAGGTACCAGATCGCGCTCCAGTTCGCCGCCGGCACGCGCTTGCGCGCGATCACCGCCGAGGTGAACATGACATAGACCGCGTCGGTGGCCGCCGTTGCGACGAAGACGGCGCCCGCGGTGAGTGGATCGATGGCGGCCATTGCAATCCTTTCTGCGATCATGACATGGTCGCGAAAAGTACAGCAAACGACGAGAGAGAGAAGCGGTCATGCAAAGCCCCGCCGATATTCTCAAGGGTATCTGGACTTCCGCCGGCGGCGATGCGGGTCCGCTCGATCGCGTGCGGCTGACCGGCACCGAGCCACAAATCCCATCCTCGTTTCGTGTCGCCGTCGCCGGCCAGACGACGATAGCTGCCGCCGGGCTCGCCGCCGCCGAAATCTGGCGACTGCGCAGCGGCGAGGTGCAGGACGTCTCCGTCGACATGCGCCACGCCGTCGCCGAATGTCGTTCCGAGCGCTATTTGCGCGTCGACGACAAGCCGCCCCCGCCGGCCTGGGACGCGATCGCCGGCGTTTACAGGACCGGCGATCGCCGCTTCGTCCGCTGCCACACCAATTTCCCGCACCACCGCGACGCCGTCTGCGAGGTACTCAGCTGCGAGGCGGAGCGCGAGAAGGTGCAGGCGGCGTTGATGCGATGGAAGGGGGAGGATTTCGAGACTGCGGCTTACGCCGCAGGCGGTGTCGTCGCTCTGATGCGATCGTACGACGAATGGTCCGCCTTGCCGCAGGCGCGTGCGCTCGCCGGATTGCCGCTGGTCTCGATCGAGAGGATCGGCGAGGCCCCGCCGAAGCCGTGGCCAAAAGGCGATCGTCCGCTCTCAGGTCTTCGTGTGCTCGATCTCTCTCGCGTCATCGCGGGCCCCGTCGCCGGTCGCACGCTCGCTGCGCACGGCGCGGACGTGCTGCTGGTGTCAGGACCGGAACTGCCCGCCATTCCCTGGCTCACCATCGACACCGGCCGCGGCAAGCTCACCACCTTCATCGAGTTGAAGAGCGAGTTCGGGCGGGCGCAGCTGCGCGAGCTGCTCAAGGACGCCGACATCTTCTCGCAGGGCTATCGCCCGCGTGCGCTCGCCGCCCTCGGCTTCGCGCCGGAGGACGCAGCGCAAATCAATCCCGGCATCGTCCATGTCACGCTGTCGGCCTATGGCCACGCCGGCCCCTGGGCCGAGCGGCGCGGCTTCGACTCGCTGGTGCAGACGACGACCGGCTTCAATCATGCCGAAGGCCAGGCCGCCGGCATCGATGCTCCCAGGGAATTGCCGGCGCAAATCCTCGACCACGCCACCGGCTATCTGATGGCGTTCGGCGCGATGATGGCCAGGGCGCGCCAGGCCCGCGAAGGCGGCAGCTGGCACGTGCGCGTCTCGCTGGCGCAGACCGGACGATGGTTGTGGAATCTCGGTCGGCTCGACAGCGGACTGAATACCCCGGATCTTACGGGCGAGGCCGTACATGCTGCGTTCATCGAAGGCATGCCATCTGGCTTCGGCACGTTGAAGGCGGTGCGTCATTCGGCAGTGCTGTCGAAGACGCCGGCGCAATGGAGCCGTCCCGCGATGCCACTCGGCAGTCATCCTGCACAATGGCCTGCGCGAAGCTGACATGAAGCTGACACGTCGCAAAACTTTAACGCAAACCGCAAGGGACTCAGCGTTTTTTAGGTTGTTTGAAATCCTAATTCGGCACTATTAGCGCGACCGATGAGGCAGTCATTTGCCGAGATCGTCGCAGACACGACCGGGGCCCATGGTGGTTGAAAAGACCAAGCGATTGCAGGTGCTTGCAAAACAACGGGTGATCGCATCCGTAGTTTTACTCGCTCTTGCCGGTGCCGGTGCCTACGGCTTCCTTTCTTCGGGGCCAAAGCAAAAAAAGCACTCCGAGATCTCCAGCCAGTCGCGCAGGAATGCGCAGACCTTCACGCCCACGCCGTCCGAATGGGCGACGCTGACGATCGAGCCGGTCAAGGCCAAGAGCTTCCGAGCCGAGTACGTCACCGAGGGCAAGGTCGCGGTCGACGAGGACCGCTCGACGCCGGTGTTCTCGCCCTATGCGGGCCGGGTCACCAAGCTGCTGGCCAAGCCGGGCGAAATGCTGAAGCAAGGTCAACCGCTGTTTACGATCGAGGCCGCCGACACCGTGCAGGCCCAGAACGATTTCATCGCGGCGATGACCTCGCAGAACAAGGCGAAATCGGCGCTCGAGCTTTCCGACATCCAGTTCAAGCGCGCCAAGGACCTCTATGAAGGCCACGCCATTCCGCTGAAGGACTATCAGCAGGCGGAAGCAACCCAGGTCCAGGCGCAGAACGACATGCGCTCCTCGGTGACAGCGCTGGAAGCCGCGCGCAACAAGCTGCGTATCCTCGGCTTCACCGACGAGACCATCAAGGCGTTCCAGGACAAGGGCACGATCAATCGGGAGATCACGATCTATTCGCCGATCTCCGGCACGGTCGTGCAGCGAAAGATCGGCCCCGGGCAGTACGTCAATTCCGGCGCCAGCGACCCGGTCTTCGTCATCGGCGATCTCTCCACGGTCTGGCTCACCGCCTTCGTGCGCGAGAGCGACGCGGCCGCGGTGTGCATCGGGCAGGACATCACGGTCAACGTGATGGCACTGCCGGGCCGTCCGTTCACCGCCAGGATCAACTACGTCGCCGCCTCGATCGACCCCGGCACCCGCCGCCTTCTGGTTCGCGCCACCATCGATAACAAGGACGGCCTGCTGAAGCCGGAGATGTTCGCCAACGTCACGATCTATTCGGCCGGCGACCGCGCCGCGCCGGCAGTGCCGAAGCAGGCGTTGATCTATGAGGCCGACAACGTCCGCATCTGGGTCGCGCGCGAGGACAAGTCGGTCGAGCTGCGCCGGATCAAGATCGGCCTCATCAACGGCGACCTCGTCGAGGTCACCGGCAATCTCAAGCCCGGCGAGCAGATCGTCACCAAGGGCAGCCTGTTCATCGACCGTGCGGCCTCCGGCAGCTGATCGACGACCCCAAGAAATCGAAGACCTGAATGGATCGTCTCGTTGCCCTTGCCGTCGACCGGCGCTTCCTGATGGTCGGCATGTTCGCCGCCGTGCTGATCGGCGGCCTGATCGCGTTCAACCAGCTCAACATCGAGGCTTATCCCGATCCGACCCCGCCCATGGTCGACATCGTGACGCAGAGCCCGGGCCTGTCGGCGGAGGAGATCGAGCGCTACATCACGATTCCGATCGAGACCCAGGTCGCGGGTCTGAAGAATCTCACCACCATCCGCACCATCTCGCTCTATGGCCTCTCCGACGTCAAACTCCAGTTCTCCTTCGCCTACACCTATGACGAGGCGTTGCAGCAGGTGCTGAACCGCTTGGCGCAGCTCGCGCCGCTGCCGGGCAACGTGCAGCCGCAAATCTCGCCGCTCAGCCCGATCGGAGAGATCTTCCGTTATCGCCTGGTCGGCCCGCCCAATTACAGCGTGCTCGACCTCAAGACTATCCAGGACTGGATTCTCCAGCGCCGTTTCCGTGCCGTGCCCGGTGTCATCGACGTCACCGGCTGGGGCGGCAAGAGCAAGACCTACGAGCTCCAGGTCGACTTCAACAAGCTGGTCGCCAACGGCCTGACGCTGCCGCAGCTGCTCCAGGCAGTCGGCAATTCCAACGTCAATGTCGGCGGTAATACCGTCGATATCGGCCAGCAATCGGCCGTGGTGCGCGGCGTCGGCCTGATCCGCTCGATCGACGACCTCGCCAACACCATGGTGGCGCAGACCGGCGGCAATCCGGTGCTGGTCAAGGACGTCGCAACGGTCACCGTCGGCCACAAGCCGCGTCTCGGCATCGCCGGCCTCGACGAAACCGACGACATCGTGCAGGGAATCGTCCTGATGCGCCGCGGCGAACAGAGCTCGCCGACCATCAAGCGCGTCCACCAGCTCGTTCAAACCATCAACAACTCCAGCATCCTGCCGCCCGGCGTGCGCATCGAGCGCATCTACGACCGCGGGGACCTGATCGAGCTGACGACCCATACCGTGCTGCACAACATGGTTGTCGGCATCTTGCTGATCGTGCTGTTGCAGTGGATGTTCCTCGGCAATCTCCGCAGCGCGCTGATCGTCGGCGCCACGATTCCGTTCGCGCTGTTCTTCGCCGTGATCATCCTGGTGCTGCGCGGGGAATCGGCAAACCTGTTGTCGGTCGGGGCCATCGATTTCGGCCTGATCGTCGATGCCACCGTCATCATGGTGGAGGCTATCTTCCGCCGCCTGACGCAGACGACGCCGATCTCTGAATCCGAGCACATGTCGCCCGAGACGCTGTTCGGCATGAAGAGCCATGCCATCCTCAGTGCGGCCGCCGACGTCTCGCGCTCGATCTTCTTTGCTGCGGCGATCATCATCGCGGCGTTCCTGCCGCTGTTCACGCTGTCCGGGGTCGAGGGCAACATCTTCGGGCCGATGGCCCGCACCTATGCCTATGCGCTCGCCGGTGGGCTCCTTGCGACCTTCACCGTCACGCCGGCGTTGTCCGCGATCATTCTGCCCGCGCATGTCGAGGAAACCGAGACGAAGGTGATGCTGATCCTGCACCGGTTGTACTCGCCGCTGCTGCATTGGGCCGTCGCCAATCGCAATATCGTTCTCGGCGGTGCGGTCGGCCTCGTGCTGACGACGGTGGCGCTCAGTCGGCTGCTCGGCCTCGAATTCCTACCGAAGCTGGAGGAGGGCAATCTCTGGATCCGTGCCACGCTGCCGCCGACCATCTCGCTCCACGAAGGCAACAGCTACGTCAACGAGATGCGTAAGTTGATCCGCGCCCGGCCGGAGGTCGAGTCCGTCGTGTCGCAGCACGGCCGTCCCGATGACGGCACCGACGCCGCCGGCTTCTTCAATGCCGAGTTCTTCGCGCCGCTCAAGCCCGTGAGCCAGTGGCCCGGCACGCGCGACAAGGAAGAGCTGACCGCGCAACTGCTCAAGCAGCTCGACGACCGCTTTCCCGGCGTCGAGTTCAACTTCTCGCAATATCTCCAGGACAACGTCTCCGAAGCCGTCTCCGGCGTGAAGGGCGAGAACTCGATCAAGCTGTTCGGCAGCGACCTCCAGGCGCTGACCGACACCGCCAACAAGATCAAATCGGTGCTGGCCACCGTACAGGGAGTCACCGACCTTGCGGTGTTCACCTCGCTCGGGCAGCCGACCATCCAGATCGACATCGACCGCGCCAAGGCCGCGCGCTACGGCCTTGCGCCGGGCGACATCAACGCCACCATCAAGGTCGCAATCGGCGGCGACACCGCCGGCGACCTTTATGAACCCGGAAGCGACCGCCATTTCCCGATCATCGTGCGCCTCGCGCCGGAATACCGCCGGAGTGCCGAGGCGATCCAGAATTTGCGGATCGGCGCGCCCGGGCCGAACGGCACCGTCACGCAGATTCCCCTGAGCGAGGTCGCCACCATCAGCCTCGTCTCCGGCGCGGCCTATATCTATCGCGAGCAGCAGGAGCGCTATCTGCCGATCAAGTTCTCGGTGCGCGAGCGCGATCTCGGCAGCGCCATCCGCGAGGCCCAGGACAAGATCGCCGAGCAGGTGCAGCTGCCGCCGGGCTCGCACATGGAGTGGGTCGGCGAGTTCGGCAATCTCCAGGATGCGATCCGGCGGCTGTCGATCGTGGTGCCGATCTCGCTGGCGCTGATCGGCGTGCTGCTCTGGTTCAATTTCGGCTCGATGACCGACACGCTGCTCGCGATGAGCGTGATTCCGATGGCGATCTTCGGCGGCGTGCTGGGCCTGCTGATCTCCGGCACGGCGTTCAGCGTCTCCGCGGCGATCGGTTTCATCGCGCTGTTCGGCATCGCCGTGATGGACGGCATCATCATCCTGTCGCAGTTCAATCAGCTCATCGAAGAGGGCATGGACCGCATGAGCGCGGTGGTGCGCACCGGCGAGCTCCAGCTTCGGCCCGTGCTGATGACCTGCGTCGTCGCGGGCGTTGGCCTGTTGCCGGCGGCGCTGTCGGAAGGCATCGGCTCGCAGGTGCAGAAGCCGCTCGCGGTCGTCGTCGTCACCGGCATGATGCTGGCGCCGCTCGTGATACTGGTGACCTTGCCGGTCCTGATCTCGTTCTTTTCCCGCCGCGCGCGCTGACCGTCAGAACCCGTAGAGCCGCGCCGGATTGTCGACCAGGATCTTCTTGCGCACGTCCGCATCCGGCGCCCACACCGGAAGCTGGTTGAGCAGGCGGCCGTCGTCGATCTGATAGAAGGGAGCGATGTCGGTGGGCTTGCGTCCCTCGACGCGGCTGGAATCCGGATGCGGCCAGTCGGTGCCCCAGACGATGCGGTCCGCATTGGCCGCGATCAGCGCGCGGGCATAGGGCACCATGTCCTGATAGTCGGGCGCGAGCTTCGAAGAGCGATAGGCGCCGGAGATCTTCACATAGGCCTTGCCGGATTTGACGAGGGCGATCAGGTCGGCAAATCCCGGCTGCTCCAGCCCAAATGAGGCCTCGAGCCCACCGAAATGGTCGAACACGGCGGGCACGGGCGATGCCAGCACGAGATCCTTGATCGCCGAGATCATCGCCGGCGTCGTGTAGAGCTGCACATGCCAGCCGCGCGCCTTCATGCGCTCGACGGCTGTGGTGAAGCGGGCGCGGCCGACATTGGGGTCGTTGATGCCCCCCGTTGCCAGATTGATGCGGATGCCGCGGAAGCCTTCCGCCTGCATCGTATCGAGCTCTGCTTCCGTGGTCTTGTCGTCGATCACGGCGACCCCGCGCGCGGTCGCGCCACGCGCCTTCATGCCGAACAAGGTGGAGGAATTGTCGGTGCCGTAGACGCTCGGCGTCACGATCACCACACGCTCGACATGCAGCGCCTTGTGCAGCGCGGCCATTTCTTCGGGGCTCGCAGGCTCCGGCGTATAGACGCGCCCCGCGAAGAACGGAAATCTCTGGGGGTCGCCATGAATGTGCGTGTGGCAGTCGCAGGCATGCGCCGGGATGTCGAAATTGATCGGCGTTGCGGGTTGCGCCGCACGGGCGCGGGCTTTGCTGGTCATGGCTACTCCGGCGGCAAGGGAGGCAAGCAGGACGCTGCGTCGGTCGAGCATGGCTTCTCTCCCTGTTTTTGTTATTGGCAGAAGTGCCGGGACACTATCACATCAGCCGGACAGCCACTCCGCTTCGTTGCATAGCTGCTCGACAAGGTCCGCAGGCGGACGTGAGCCGTCAACGCGCACGACCGGGCAGGGCAGGCCCGCGAGCCACGCTTCATGCTTGGCGAGACTGCGACCTTCGCGATCACCGGCTTCGTAATGGGAGGCCCATTCGACGAAGTCTTCGGTCTCGTCATGGCGCCAGCCGCCCGGCGCGACCGCATCGGCACCGAAATGGGCGGCCTCGCGGGCGCGCAATCGCGCCATCCGGGTTTCGCGCGGCGCCGTCACGAAGACGACGAGATCGAAATACGGAACGAGCTCCTCGCCCCAGCCTGTGACGGATCCGCTCAGCACCCAGTCGAGCCGCGGCAGAAACATCTCGCGCATCAGGCGAAGCCGCTCGGCGGCGGGGCGTGTCGTCTGGTAGGGCGGCACGGTCG
Organism: Bradyrhizobium sp. USDA 327; assembly: GCF_041262065.1. Classification (NCBI taxonomy): domain Bacteria; kingdom Pseudomonadati; phylum Pseudomonadota; class Alphaproteobacteria; order Hyphomicrobiales; family Nitrobacteraceae; genus Bradyrhizobium; species Bradyrhizobium sp. USDA 327. The sequence continues at coordinate 1,630,110 of NZ_JBGCCW010000001.1, forward strand.
GAAGCCAGAAATAGTCATCGCTGTCGTGATGCGGCAACGCAAGCCGGCCCGCGACCGCGCGACCAAGCGTCGTCACCCCGGAGCCCGAAGCTCCCATCAGATGGATGCGGCGGCTTTTCATCGGCACCGACCCAAGAGATTTGAGCCTATTGCCCCGACGGCGTGCGCAGGCCGTGCCAGGCGTCGCGGACCTGATGGTAATGAACCTCGGGCAGATAGTCCGGCGTGTTCAGGTTCAGCGTCTTGACGTCGAGATGGCCGATGGCGCTAAGCAGCGTGTAGGAGGCGATCACGCGGTCGCGTTGCGCGCCGATGAGGCGGGCCTTGGCCTGGATCAAATCGGCTTGCGAGTTCAGGACGTCCACGGTCGTGCGCTGTCCGCCGGACGCCTCACGCTGCACGCCCTGGAGCGCGACGGTCGCCGCCTTCACCTCGGACTCCGAGGCCGAGACCGTGACCTTTGCTCCTTCATTCGCAACCCATGCGCTGACCACCGCCGTGCGCGCCTGGTTGCGCACCTGGTCGAGCACGAGCCGGCTCTGTGCCGTGATCTCCTTGGCCTGCCGCGTCTGTGCCGCAGCCTGACCGCCGTCGTAGATCGGAGCGGTGACGTTGGCGACGATCGAGGCCTGGTCTTCGGCTAAGGTGCCTAGCGTCGGGTCGTTGTTGCGGCTCTTGCTTGCGCTACCCTGGATGCTGGCGCTCGGCAGCAGCGTGCCTTCGGCGATACGGATGTTGGTGGAGGCGACATCGACGTCGAAGCTTGCGGCCATCACCGCCGGATGCTGTCGGATCGCCATCGTCACGGCGTCTTCGCGGCTCTTCGGCAAATAGCGGTCGACGGCCTCGGCGGGCCGAAGCTGCGACGGCGCATTGCCGATCACCTGCGCATAGGTCGCCTGGCTGACGGCGAGCGCGACCTCGGCCGCGTTGAGATCGGCAAGGCCGCGGTTGAGACGGGCCTCGGCCTGCGCGGTGTCGGTCGGCGTGACATCGCCGGCGTTGAGGCGGCGCTGGGTGACCGACAGTGTTTCGCGCAGGAAGGCGACGTTGGAGCGCTGTGCCTCGACCAGCGACTGGTTGGCGAGCACGTTGGTGTAGGCGGTGACCGCATCGAGCAGGACGCCCTGGCCGACATTGCGCAGCGCCTCACGGCCCGACTGCACCTGGAGTTCGGCGGCCCGCACGCTGTTGGCGGTGCGGAAACCGTTGAACAGGGTCTGCGTCACGGTGACGCCGATGATCCAGGGTTTCAGGTTGGCCGTCTGGATGGTGTTGTCGGGCAACAGATTGCGCACCGATTGCAGGCCGGCGCTGAGGCTGGCCACGATCTGCGGCCGGTAACCGGCGAGCGCCTGCGGCACGTTCTCGTCGGTCGCGCGCTGGCGCGCGCGCTCGGCATTGAGCTGCGGGTTGGTCTGGTAGGCCTTGGCCAGCGCTTCCGGCAGAGCTTCGGCCCAGGCGGCGGAGGGCAGGGCGCACGAGAGCGCCAGCGTGGTCCATGTCGCAAACGCGGGACCCACGCCCGATCGATGTCGCGTCACCCCGCGACCAGCTCTGGCGATACGCCCAATCATATGTTCCCGCGAAATTCCCGGCTGTCCGCCCCCGCCGACGGCGGTCTCTTAACTGTTAAACCAGCCGAGGTCCCGCAGGCAAACTGCCGCGGGGAAAACCCCCATGAAATCCGTGCTTGTTGCAGCTCCGTCACAGGGTTCCGCGGGAATGCGGCAGGGCCTTACGCCAGCCTGACCGCCTTACCGGTTCTTGTTCACCGGCTTGCGTTTCTCGATGAACGCAGCCATGCCCTCGGAGCGGTCCTCGAGCGCGAAGGTCGAGTGGAACAGGTTGCGCTCGACGCTCATGCCCTCGGCGAGCGTGGTCTCGAAGGCGCGGTTCACCGCTTCCTTGGCCATCGCTGCCGCAGGGCGTGACATCGCGGCGATCTTCTCGGCTGCCGCCATCACTTCGTCCATCAGCTTGTCAGCGGGTACGATGCGGCTGACGAGGCCCGAGCGCTCGGCTTCCGCCGCATCCATCATCCGGCCGGTGAGGCAGAGGTCCATTGCCTTGGACTTGCCGATCGCACGCGTCAGGCGCTGGGTACCGCCGATGCCGGGAATGGTGCCGAGCGTGATCTCGGGCTGGCCGAACTTTGCGGTGTCGGCGGCGATGATGAAATCGCACATCATGGCGAGCTCGCAGCCGCCGCCCAGCGCATAGCCGGCAACCGCCGCGATCGTCGGCTTGCGGCAACGCGCGACGCGGTCGCCGCCGATCGCGGCGAAATCCTCCGAGAACATGTCGATGAAGCCTTTGGGCTGCATCTCCTTGATGTCGGCGCCGGCGGCAAAGGCCTTCTCGTTGCCGGTCACGACGATGCAGCCGATGGCGTCATCGGCCTCGAGATCGTCGACCGCCGCGGCGATCTCGCGGAAGACGCCGAAAGAGAGCGCGTTGAGCATCTTCGGCCGGTTCAGCTTGACGATGCCGACCGCGCCTTTGCTTTCGACGATGATGTGTTCGAACGTGCTCATGCTCCACCCACGCTTTTGATCGGGTGGGCAATGTGCCCGCTGGCGCGATGGGCTTCAAGGGGGCTACGGGCCGCCGGAACGCGACGAGGGGCGCGTTCCGGACGAGGTCCGTCAGGCCGGTGCTCGGGCCGGGAAGCGGCCGGCAATCACGCCATGAACATCCGCGCGGCGGATGCCAGCGTCAGCAGCGTGCCGACGCCGATGAAGATCTTGCCGATCAGGGAGCTCTGGTCCCAGGCCGAGCTCTGGTGGCTGCTTGCCATCACCGGCGCAGGCCGCGGCTGCGCCTCGGTTGCGGCAATCACCGCCTTCTGCCCCGGCGCCTCCTGTTGCAGGGCGCGATCGATGTCGTTGAGCTGATCGGGCGCCACGACCTGGCTTTCGGCTGGCGCGACGTTGGTATTATCGGCCGCAGCCTGGACATTGTCGTTGGCGCGGTTCGTCATCGCGGAGGCGGCAGCCGCAGTCGGCGTATCAGTGGCGAGCTGCGCGTTGGCGTTGGCGACCTCGGGCGGCATCTGGCTCGACACCGGCGCCTCACTGCCTGTCTTGTTGTCGTTCTTGTTGCCGTTCCTGGCCTCGTCCGCCCGTGCCGTGGCGCCCTTCTTGTCGGCCTTGTCGTCGGATTTCTGCGTCGTCTTGCTGCTGCTGGTGCGGCGCGAGTCTTGACGCCGGTGCTTGGCCGTGTCGGCCTGCTGGTCCGCGCTGTCCGCTTTATTGCTTGCGGCCGAATTCGGCGCCGCCTGTGCAATGCCTCCGGACAGCAAGAAAAGCCCGGCCAAGACAGTCAGGGCCGCGCGTGCGCTGGCTTTCATCATGTTGACGATCTCCCCAATTCCGCCCGTCCCGGCAGCGAACAGAGACCCCGGGGCGTGACGACAGCGGGGCAGAAAATGGGAATCTTCGGGCTGGACCCGGCAAAAACGGGGCAAACTGCGTTGCAATGTTGCCGCCGGATGCGGTACGGGCCGATCGGTGTTATGAGCCGTCAGGGATCTCTGTGGCCGCATTGATCGCGTCGTTCGGCCGTGCATCACGAATTCGTGATGTTATGGGTGTCCGCGTAACAAATTGAATGAGCGGCCGAATTGCATGGTGAGGGGCGCGGGTGCGCGGACGTGAGGACGAATGGACCGGCCTGATGCGGTCGGCCATGGCTGGCGATGACGCGGCCTATCATCGCCTGTTGAAGGCAATCACGCCGGTGCTGCGGGCTTCCGCGAGGCGCGGGTTGGCGCGGGCAGGGCAGCCTCCCGACCAGGCCGAGGATATCGTGCAGGAGATTCTGTTGGCGGTGCATCTGAAGCGGCACACCTGGGACAGCGAAGCCCCCTTCGCGCCCTGGCTGTTTGCGATCGGCCGCAACAAGCTGATCGACGCGCTCCGCCGGCGCGGCAAGCGCGTGTTCGTCAACATCGACGATTTCGTCGAGACGCTGCCGGGCGAGATGCCGCAGGAGACCGCATCGGCCGGTGAGGTCGCCGCCCAACTGGGCACGCTGCCGCAGCGTCAGCGCGACGTGCTGCAATCGATCGCGGTCGAGGCCGCCTCGATCAAGGATACGGCGGCAAAGTTGTCGATGAGCGAGGGTGCGGTGCGGGTCGCGCTGCATCGCGGACTTGCTGCGCTGACGGCCAAACTGCGGGACCATTAGTCATGGACACCGATCAACTCATTCGCTCGCTCGCAGCCGACAACGCGCACCGCGCTCCACGCGTCGGCGCCGTGCTGACCATGGCGCTGCTGGTGGCCGCGCCCTTTTCGATCCTGTTTTTTGCGACCTTCCTCGGCGTGCGCGCCGACGTGATGAGCGCCATGCACAACCCGTTCTTCGACATGAAGTTCGCGGTGACGCTGTCGCTCGCAATCCCCGCGATCATCATCAGCCTGCATTTGTCGCGTCCCGAAGCCCTGCTGCGCGGCTGGGCCTGGCTGCTGCTGCTGCCGGTCGGGCTGTTGGCGGTTGCGATCGGCAGCGAGGCGATGATGGCCCCGGCCATGCCGATGACGATGCGCTTGATGGGCAAGAACTCCAGGATGTGCCTGGTCGCAATCCCTGCGATGTCGCTGCCGCTGCTTGCGGGGGCGCTGTTCGGCCTGCGGCACGGCGCGCCGTCAAGCCCCGCGCTCGCCGGAGCGCTCGCCGGGCTGGTGTCGGCCGGCCTCGCCGCGACCCTCTATGCCTCGCACTGCACCGACGACTCGCCCCTGTTCGTCGCGACCTGGTACACGCTCGCGACCGCGGTGGTGACCGCGATCGGCGCGCTGGTGGGATCGAGGGTCCTGCGCTATTAAAGAATGACCCGGAAAAGCGTGCAGCGGTTTTCCGAAAAGATCGTGCTCAATCAACCAAAAGCGCGATGACGATTCATCCCGATCTCATCGCTCTCTAGCGCCGGCTTCACGCCGCCGGCGTCGCGCCCAGCTGCATGCGGTGGAAGCGCAGCACCTGCTGCGCAGTCGATGGGCGAAGCGCCTCATAGCTGTCGCGCAGCGTCAGAATGTCGGTCTGCGACCCGCCGGACAGCTTCTCGCGCATGGCGATGATGGCGCGCACGCTCGACCATTGCATGCCAGCGACCTTGGCGAGGATCATCACGCCTTCGGTACGGCTCTCGATCATCATGGTCTCGGCGGTCTCGACCGCGACGCCCGCGAGTGCAGCCAGCCCCGCATTGGTCTCGTCGAACTTGCCCTGCTCGGCGAAGGTGGTGACCTGGAACTCGTTGAGGCGGCCGTCGTCGTGCAGCGATTTCACCAGCGCGCGGGCCATCTCTGTCTGCTTCGTCATGGCGGCGGCGCGAACCCGTTGGGCCGCTTGCTGGACTACGCTCGACACTTCGTCCGCAAGCTCGGGATGTGCGGCCGCAAGCTTCCTGCGCACGCTCAAGGATGCCTTGGCGACCAGCCTCAAATAGTGATGGCGCGGCAGGTCGGACCGCAGGCCGATGCAGTTGGCGAGGTCGTCGTCGCGCTTGGCGCGGATGACGAGCTCGGCGAGACTTTCCTCGGAAAGCCGCGCGCCCGGATTGCTGACGGTCGACTGCACCACGTCCTCGTTGCCCCGCATCACCAGCACGTCGGTCAGCGCTTCCGACAGCATCCGCCGCAGCGAGATCGCCTTGAGATGCGCCTGGCCCCTGGTGCGCGCGATCTCGATCAGCGTCGCCTCGTCCAGCCGTTCCGATTTCGACAGCACCGGGCCGGAGACCTCGATGACCTCGTCGAGCGCGAGCGTGCGGATGATTTTCGGCGGCGCGGCCGCGATCGGCGCGAGGCGTTCGGCGAGCAGCGCCCTGGCCGACGTCTCGATCTGCCCGATCAGGCATTGGAACACGTCGTCGAACACGCGGATGTGGTCGTCGGAATAGTCCACTGCGTTGCCCACGAAGAGATCGGTGACGCGGCGCAGCGTCTCGACCCGGCGCGCAACGGTGCCGTGCGTGAGGGCAGCCTGCAATTCCTCGAGCAGGTTTTCGGATGGTCTTGCGGATTTGGATCTCATTGCCCTGTCCTGGAGCGTTCGGCCCGGCAACGGCTTCTGCCGCACCGGGAGAAAATGGATTGGTCAGCTCGTCACAATAGAGTTGCGCCCTTGCGCCTTGGCGGAATAGAGCGCGCGGTCGGCGCGCGCGAGAAATGTGTCGGCAGTATCAATGTCGCGCAGCGTCGCGACGCCCGCGGAAATGGTCACCCGCATGCCCGGAGAGAACGCGCTCCAGTCGAGATCGGCAACGATGCCGCGCAACCGCTCAAGCGTGCGCTGCGCGGCGTCGCCCGGCATGCCCGGCAGCAGCAGCAGGAATTCCTCGCCGCCGTATCGGCCGAAACTGTCGGCCGGGCGGATGTTGGCGAAAATGGTGATCGCGAAGGTGCGCAGCACCTCGTCGCCGACGGGATGGCCGTGGGCGTCGTTGATGCGCTTGAACCAGTCGAGATCGATCAGCGCGATCGCGCAAGGCGTGGATGCCTGCCGCGACTTTTCGATTTCGGCGTCGAGAAGCCGCATGATGCAGCGGCGGTTGTAGGCGCCGGTGAGTTCGTCGAGCTCGGCGAGTTCCTCGATACGCTGATAGGCAGCCTTCAGTTCGATGCTGCGCCGGTACAGGATCTTGCGCAGGGTGGCGCCGAACAGGCCGAGGAAGGCGCACTGGCCGATCACCAGCACGAAGCAGAGCATCGAGGCGGTTCGCTGCAGCCGGGTCGTGACCGGCAGTCCGATCGGCAGGTCCGATCCCAGGAAAACCGTAGCGAGCCCGCAGGTGGCGAGGCCCCAGGTGAGCATTGCCTGGCTCGACGTCATACGTAGCGTGCCGAAGGCGAAGATCAGGAACAACACGGCCAGGAACGCGACCCCGACGGTCGGCACCGCGAGCAGGAACACCAGTTGCAGCGCCATGTGCGCCGAGATCTGATAGACGGTGAGGTAATGATCCTCGAACCGGTCGCCGAAACCGGCTTCGGACAGCACCGTGAACGTACCGATGATGAGGAGGCCGCCGAGCCAGAACAGCGACGGAACGCCCATCGAGATCGTGCCGTCATGGGCGTAGAGCAGCAGGACCGAGGCGCCAAGCGAGTAGCTCGCGACCTGGCCCATATACATCTGGCGGCGCTGCCGGGCCCGGCGCGCCCTGACTTCGGGGGCGGCCGTCTCGGGCGCGAGGACGAGGTCCGCGACCTCTGCGGCATTCCTCTCGGGAAAGGACGTCGCGGCCGTGCTCATGGTCCCGCCAATGGTGGATGTCAGCGCAAAAATCTACGTGGCAAGCCTTTAGGTTTGGTATCCTTTGGAGCCGAATCCGAACCCTGCAGCACGGAACAAGATGATCAGCCATCGTGCGATCTTACTGGCGATCATGCATCGTGTGCGGTGCGGTCGAGCCAAAGCAGGGCTTGGTGCGACAAACCTGATGCAGGGGCTGCTATGGAACCGGACCCGGCCGGCGACTATGCCGGACAGGGGGCTTCTGCAGGGAAAGTATTATGTTACCGATCTGGATTGACGCCGCTGACCGCCACGGACGGGACGAAAAAAATGCGCTTATGTGGGGTAGCTCACACCGGCCCCCGCATGATTGCGGTAATTTGAACAATTTTGCACCCCCCGTCGAACCGCGCGCCGCATCGACCCGACCAACTTTGCGAGACGGCCATTGAGCGCGACACAGGCGGCTTCCGACGAGGTCCTGATCGCCAGGATCGCCCAAGGTGACCGGCTCGCCATGCAGGTGCTGTACGGGCGGCACCATGTCAGGGTTTACAGGTTCGGACTGCGGCTCGTGCGGGACGAGCAGGCGGCGGAAGACCTCATCAGCGAGGTGTTTCTCGACGTCTGGCGTCAAGCCGGCAAGTTCGAGGGCCGATCAGCAGTTTCGACCTGGCTGCTGGCAATCACCCGATTCAAGGCCCTGTCTGCGCTCCGGCGCAGGAAGGATTTCGAGTTGGACGAAGAAGCCGCCAACGCGATCGAGGATACGTCCGACGATCCGGAAACGGTGGTGCAGAAGAAGGACACCAGTGAGGCGTTGCGGGAGTGTCTGACGGGCCTTTCGCCGGAGCACCGGGAAATCGTCGATCTCGTCTACTACCACGAGAAGTCCGTGGAAGAGGTGGCCGGAATCGTAGGAATTCCCGAGAACACTGTGAAGACGCGCTTGTTCTATGCGCGCAAGAAATTGGCCGAACTGCTGAAGGCAGCCGGCGTTGAGCGAGGCTGGCCATGATGGCATTGAGCAAGAAGATGCTGGAGCAAGAGCCCAGTGAAATTGAACTGCTGCTGCCGTGGCACGCCGCCGGCACGCTGAGCGCGCGCGATGCGCGCCGCGTCGAGGAAGCGCTGGCGCGGGATCCCGAGCTTGCCAGGCAGTATGCCGCGGTCCGCGGCGAGTACGAAGAGACCATCCATCTGAACGAGAGCCTGGGTGCTCCGTCGGCGCGCGCAATGCAGAAGCTGTTCGCCGCGATCGACGCTGAGCCGGCGCGGGCGAGCGGCTCGCCGCCGCTGTCGGCGCGTATCTCGACGTTCTTCGCGAGCCTGTCGCCCCGTACGCTGGCGTGGTCGGCGGGCCTCGGCGCCGTCGCACTCGTGCTGCAAGCCGGAATCATCGGCGCCGTGCTGATGAAGAACCAGCCGGCGACCTTCCAGACGGCTTCGGTCTCGACCAGCGCACCGATCACGCGCGAACTTGGCAGCACGGCAGCGCCGGCGCGCGCGCTGGTGCGCTTCACGCCCGAGGCACGCGTCGCCGACATCACCGCGCTGCTCGACAGCTACCAGGCTTCGATCATCGGCGACGCCAAGGGCGGCATGTTCCGCCTCCAGTTCGACAAGGCGATGAGCCAGGACGAGCTCGCCTCGCTGCTCGGCAGGATGCAGCGCGAGAAGTTCGTCAACCTCGCCGTCGCGGTGCCCTAGGCGCGCCGCTGAGCCGATGACGGGCAAGTCCGAGAGCTGGATGCGTGCCGGGGCCTGCGCTTCATCCATCGGAGCCGCCCTTCTGGTCGCCTCTTGTCTCGGCGTCGAGGTTGCGCAGGCGCAGGCGATCATGCGTACGCCTACGATCAGCGTTCCCTCGCGCACCCCGACGATCTCCCCGAGCATTGCCCCGCGGGTCAACCCGACCCTATCCGCCAGGGCGGTGTCGGTCGACCGCGGCCCGCGTCCGATCACGACCGCCCGGATTCCTTCGGCGCGGATCGGATTGACGCCGGTGCTGCCCTATGCGCGGTACTCCCCCAACCTCTATCCGGCCTGCACCGCGCCCTATCGGGCTGCCGACGGGGAATGCCTGGCGCAGGCGAACGCGGGCGGCGAGGGCAGTGGAAAATCGGGCAACAAGAAGAGCGCCCGCAAGGGGCGCGGCAACAACACGCCGGTCGCGGTGAACCAGCGCAGCTTCGGAGGCGAATTCGTCGCCGAGATCGACGGCAGTCTGTCGGTGACGGAGGCCGACGAGCTTGCGCGTCGCCACGGCCTCGCGCGCGTCGCATCCGAGAATTTTCCGCTGATCGGGGCGACGTTCGGCCTGTTCCGCATCACCGACGGTCGGCCCGTTGAGACGGTACGGCGCGAGTTCGCGGCCGACGGCGGCGTGCGCTCGGTCCAGCCGAACTTCCGCTACGTGCTCCAGGACCAGAAATCGTCCGTACCGGTCGAGGGCGATCCCGCGCAATATGCGCTGGCAAAACTCCGCCTGCCGCAGGCGCATGCGCTGGCGCACGGAGCCAACGTGACAATTGCCGTGATCGACTCCGGCATCGACGCCAAGCATCCCGAACTCGCCAATTCCGTCGCCGATCATTTCGACGCGCTCGGCAGTGCCGAGGGGCCGCACGTCCACGGCACCGGCATCGCCGGTGCCATCGTGGCGCATGCCCGCCTGATGGGCAGCGCGCCCGAGGCGCGCATCATCGCCATCCGGGCCTTCGGCGGCGCCAACGGTGGCGCCGAGAGCTCGTCCTACATCATCCTGCGGTCGCTGAATTATGCCGCCGAGCACGGCGCGCAGATCGTCAATATGAGCTTTGCCGGCCCGAAGGACGCGATCATCGAGCGCGCGATCGCGGCGACGGCCGCACGCGGCCTCGTGCTGATCGCGGCCGCCGGCAATGCCGGCGCGAAATCGCCGCCGCTCTATCCGGCTGCCAATCCCAATGTGATCGCGGTCAGCGCGACGGATCAGCAGGACAGGCTGTTCACCGCCTCCAACCGCGGCAACTACATCGCGGTCGCAGCCCCCGGCGTCGACATCTTCCTGCCGGCACCCGCCGGCAAATACCAGATGACGTCGGGAACCTCGTTCTCGGCCGCCCATGTCTCCGGCGTCGCGGCGCTGCTCCTCGAGCGCAACCACGCCTTGAAGCCGGAGGCGCTGCGCATGACGCTGGCGAAGACCGCGCGCGATCTCGGCTCCCCCGGACGCGACGACCTTTTCGGCGACGGTCAGGCCGACGCCTTTGCCGCGGTGATGGCGGTGCCCGCCGACAGCGCGACGCCCGTTGCGGCTGCGTCCGGTACAACAAAACGTGAAGATGCCGAGAAGCGTCGCGGCGAGCCCGGCACCCGTGCGGTCGAGCAACCGTCGTTGTCGGGCTCGGACGAAAAGTCCGCGGTTTCTCAGGCAGATAGACCGGCGGCGCGATAGCGGCTGCGACAAGGATGCGCGCGGGCCGAAGCTCAAAAAAGCGAACCCTCGCATTGAACGTTCAGCCAGCTGCCACGACCAACTGATGTGGGAGCGGTCATCCCTCCCCATCAGTCATATCAGGCGCGAGCGCCCATCCACCCCAAGCGCCCATATGGCTCGACCCGTCCGGTTGTCCCCCCGGACGGGTCTTTTCTTTTCAGAGCGTTTTTGAGCGAAGTGGACGCCGGTTCGCGTGAAGAAAACGCGTCAAAACAGGAATCCAGAGCTTCGGTTCTGATTCCATCAGAACCGAAGCTTTGGGCATCCGATCTTTTGAAGCTCCGCGTTCGTTCAGCTTGCGGTTGAGGATCGCCGGGGCGTCCGTTGCCGTCGCTCACGCAACGCGCCGCAACTCCGTTATGCTTGTGCGAAGCTTGACTCGAAAACGCAGCAAATTTCCGGAGGACTACGGTATTTGATGACGAATGCCGTGTCGCTGCTGGACAAGTCAAATCTTTTCCACAAAATATTCATGTCGCGTCTAAATTGATTCGTGTGCGTTGCGTCCCCGCGTCCGTATTTTTTCCAGACGGGCTGGTTCATGACACATCGCCAAGAGTTCGTTCGCGACGCGGCTGCTGGTCGCGCCATCGCGGCGCGCTGGTGCGCTCTCGCCGAACAGCGCCTGCAACATCTCTCCGAGATGTTCGAGACCGGCCGCTGGCGCCGGTATCATTCCGAGATCGAATTCCTTGAAAACATTCAGGAAGCCAAGCGTGCGGTCCAGACCTGGCGCGCGCTCGCAACCGGCGGGGACGTCGCCGAGGCGGCTGCAAGCGTGACGCCCGCATTCGGTTGGTCGCCGGCGACGATGCCCCGCATGGCACCGCGCGAGCAGCAGGCGCAGACCGTCCAGCCCAAGGCCGTTCACATCGCGCCTGAGACCGCTGTGGCGGTCAGGCTCGATCAGAAGCCGGACGTGCTCGCGGAGATCACCGAGGCGCCGATCGCGGCGGTGTTGCCATCTGTCGCGATGGCGCCGCCCACTGCACCTGTCGCCGTGGCTTCGTTTACCGCTCCCGCCGAGATGCCGCCGCTCAAGGCTCCCGCCGCGAGGGCGCCGCTAAGCGCACCTGCCGTGAGACGGCAGGTCCCCACGCCGACCGCCATGGCAACGCTTCTGCCGCAGTTCGCTCCGCCCGCCACCGAAATCGTCGCAGCCCCCGAGCGCGTCGTCGAATTCACCTTCAGCCTCGACGGCCTGGAAGCGAAGTACCCCCTGCTGCGGAACGCGTTCTAACGTCGCACCGCATTGCCGCCGACCACCACCTGCGCGAAGCGTTGCGCCCCTTCGGCCGACAGATCCGACGTCACGGGGCGGGCGTGGTCGAGGCCGACCACGGCGCCGCGCGGGGTCTCGGAGATCATGTTGTTGTTGACGAGCGCGGTGCCGGCCCCCGGCATCACCGACACCCCGACGCCGGCCAGCGCCTTGCGGATCACGTTGCCTGTGATCGCGACGTCGCGCAGATATCTACCCCAGCCGGCCACGATGCCGTAGGACGGCGCGTTCTCGATCACGTTGCCGGTGACCGATGTGTCAGCCTCGATGTAGATGCCGACGCCGGCATCGTCGTCCGGCGAGGTGCCGATCGGCCGCTTCGGGATCAGGTTGCGGATGATGTTGCCCTGGACCACGGCGATGCGGCCGCCTTCGTTGAAATTGCAGACGGAGACGCCGACGGCGGCGCCGTCGACCGTGTTGTTGGCGATCACGGCCGCCTCGAACGCGAACTCGGAGTAGAGCGCGACCTCGCGCACGTCACTGACGCTGTTGCCGCTGATGTGAATGTTCGAGGCCGAGTTGCCGCGCACAGCCGAGTAGTCGCAGTTCCTGATGCGGTTGCCGCGCACGATCACGTTGCCGGCGCGAAACGCGTTGATGGCATTCCCGTACTGGCCCGAGCCGCCGGGTCCGGCCTTGATGTCCTCGATACGGTTGTCAGCAACCAGCGTACCGTCATCGCCGATCGCGGTGCGCAGGATCTCGATGCCATTGTCGTTGGTGCCGATGATGGTGTTGCGGGAAACGCTGAGGCCCCTGGCGTCGAACGAGACCACCGCGGTCACCGCGATGTTGGTGAAGATGTTGCCGGAGATGTCGCCCGCGACCTGCTCGAGCCAGATGCCGCTGCCGCCGGATCCGGTAACCGCGCAATCGGCGACGCGAATGTCCCGACCGCCGAGAACATGGATCAGACCCCGCCGGGTTGGCAGCGGAATGTTGCCGCCATCAAAGGTGATGCCGGTGAGGCCGATCGCATCGGAGCCGTCGCTCTGGACCATCGAGGTCCCGCCCGTGAAGACCAGCTTGGTCGCACCGCGCACGCCGATCAGTTGCGCGCCGTTCGGCAGCCGCAACAGCCCGGTCCGGTAGACGCCCGGCGGCAGCGCCAGCGGCATTTGCGCGCGCGCAGCCTCGTCGATCGCACGCTGCAGCGCGCGTGTCTGATCCTCGCTGCTGCCTGGCCGCACGCCATATTGCGTGGCGTCGCGCCCGAGCAGGGACGTCAGCGGCGCCGCGCGCGCAGCGTCGGCCGGCATGGCGAGCGCGCCGGCGATGCCCGCGGTCGAAGCTCCGATGAGATAGCGGCGATTGAGGTCCATGACGCGTCCTCCGGCGGACGCGGGGGTGTCCGCGGAGACTAGGTAGCGCAGGGCGGCGAAGGCGGTGAGGATTGTTCGCGGTAGGGTTAAATGTTTACCGCAAAGACGGTGCCGTAGGGTGGGCAAAGCGAAGCGTGCCTTTGCCCACCCTACGAGACCGAGGTGTTCCGCGCCTTCCTTGCTAACGCTACCATCTCGATCAGCATGGCCTCGCCCGCATCGACGAGTTCCTCCAGCGCGATCCGGGCTGACCCCTTGCGCCGCACGGCGCCGCCGCGCGCAAGCAGCGGAATGTGGATGAAGGCCGCAAGCTTCGGCCCGCCGGCCTTCACGTTCTCGATCGCGCGCCAGCTCAGGTAATTGCAGAGATAGGCGCCGGCATCGCGCGAGGGGCGCGCGTCGATGCCGGTGAGGCGCGCGGCGCGCAGCAGCCTTGCGGTGTGCGGGCCGAACGTCATCGCATCTGCATGGCCGGCGATGCCGCGCTTGCTCGAGCGGGTGTTGGCGGCATCCGGCCACAGCATGGTCACGGCATTGCGCGCGCGGGTCTCGATCCTCAAATAGGGCGTGCGCGCCGCGAGGCCGAACATCAAGAGTGCATCCGGCTTCGCCGTCGCGAGCACTTCAGGCAATTGCCGGTCGACGGCAGCATAGGTGACCGGGAAGATGTGGCTCGACAGCTCGACATCGTCGAGCGCCGGCCGGCGCAGCTGCGTCAGCCGCGCGACCAGCGGCTGAGTCGGATTGTAGGGCGCGCCGGGAAATGGCCCGAAGCCGGTGAGGAGAATGCGGGGCCCCGTCATTGCAGCAACTCCAGAATGCGCTCGGCGGCGAGCGCCGGCGTGAGATGGCCCTCGGCGACTTCGGCCTCGATCTTCCGGACCTTCGTCCGCACCGACGCTTCGCTCCGCAACCTCGCCAGCATGCGCTGCTCCAGCATCGACCACATCCATTTCACCTGCTGGTCGCGCCGCCGCGCGGCGAAATCGCCGGACGCGTTCATCGCCTTGCGATGGTCGAGGACCTTCTGCCAGAGCTCGGCGATGCCGGTGCCGGCCAACGCCGAATAGGTGACAACGGGCGGATGCCAATGCTCGGACCTCGGCGCCAGGATGTGCAGCGCGCCGCGATAGTCGGCGGCGGTGATGTTCGCGCGCTTGAGATTGTCACCGTCGGCCTTGTTGATGGCGATCATGTCGGCGAGCTCGACCAGGCCCTTCTTGATGCCCTGCAGCTCGTCGCCGCCGCCCGGCAGCATCAGGGCCAGGAAGAAATCCGTCATGTCGCACACCGCGGTCTCGGACTGGCCGATGCCGACGGTCTCGACCAGCACGACGTCGAAGCCGGCCGCCTCGCACAGCAGCATCGCCTCGCGCGTCTTGGCCGCGACGCCGCCGAGCGTGCCCGAGGACGGCGAGGGGCGGATGAAGGCATCGCTCGAGGCCGACAGCCGCGCCATCCGCGTCTTGTCGCCGAGGATCGAGCCACCGCTGCGTGCCGAGGATGGATCGACCGCGAGCACCGCGACCTTGTGGCCCTGCTCGATCAGATACGTCCCGAGCGCATCGATGGTGGTGGATTTGCCGACGCCGGGCGAGCCGGTGATGCCGACGCGAAACGCCTTGCCGGTGTCGGGCAGCAGCATCTGTACCAGCTCGCGCGCCAGCGCCTGATGATCGCCGCGCCGGCTCTCCACCAGCGTGATGGCGCGGGCGAGCGCCGCGCGGCTGCCCGCGCGCAAGTCGCGGGCGAGGGATTTGATGTCCAGCGGGGCCTTCTTCTCAGTCATGCCCTGCTTTACAACGCCGCGGCAGGGCAGGCGAGGGCCGCCCGCGGCATATCACCGGGATGTTGCTGCCGCCGTCTGCGCCGGTTTCAGCTTCCGCCACACCCACACCATCACCGGCCAGAGCAGCGCGCCGATCGCCATCGCGGCCAGGATGGCGGCGACCGGCCGCTCGAAGAACGGCAGGATGCTTCCGTCGGACTTGATCAGTGATGTGACGAAGGCCTGCTCGACCATGGTGCCCATCACGATGCCGAGCACCATGGCCGCGACGGGATAACCGTTCGCCTCCATGACGTAGCCGATCACGCCGAAGGCGGCGACCGTGACGACGCCGAACATGTTGTTGCCGATCGCGAACGAGCCGACCGCGCAGCACAGCATGATGACCGGCATGATGGCCGAGCGCGGCGCGAGCAGGATGTAGGCCGCGACCCGGATCATGGCGATGCCGAGCGGGATCATCATGATGTTCGCGATGATGAACATCAGATAGATCGCGTACATGCTCGACGCCTTCTCGGTGAACAGCGTGGGGCCGGGATTGAGTCCCTTCATGTAGAGCACGCCGATCGCGATCGCGGCGATGGTGTCGCCGGGGATGCCGAATAGCAGCGAGGGCACCCAGCCGGAGGCGATGCTGGCGTTGTTGCTGGCGCCGGCCTCGACCAGCCCCTCGACATGGCCGGTGCCGAACTTTTCCGGCTCCTTGGAGAAGCGCTTCGACATCGCGTAGGAGACCCAGGCGGCCATGTCGGCGCCCGCGCCGGGCAGTACGCCGATGATGATGCCGACGATGTTCCCGCGCGTCATCTGCCAGTGATACAGCTTCGTCAGCTTCCACTGGCCGGCCATGATGCTTCCGAACTTGCGCCGCGGCAGCGGCGGCGGCTCCGGCGTCAGCATCGCGCGCATCACCTGCGCCACCGCGAACACGCCGACCAGCGCCGGGATCGGCTCGATGCCGCCGAACAGATCGGTGAGGCCGAAGGTGAAGCGCGGGACGCCGCCGGGATTCTCGATGCCGATGCAGGCGACGAGCAGGCCGATGAACATGCCGGCGATCGCCTTTACCGGAGAAGAGCGTGCGACCAAGGTGGCGCACATCAGGCCGAGCAGCGCCAGCCAGAAATATTCGAAGGTCGAGAACGACAGCGCGATCTCGGCCAGCGGCGGCGCCAGGATCATCAGCGACAGCACGCCGGCGATGCCGCCGACCGCCGAGAACCAGACGCCGGCCCCGAGCGCGAGCTCGGCCTGGCCCTTGCGCGTCATCGCGTAGGCCTCGTCCGCATAGGCGGCGGAAGCGGGCGTGCCGGGAATGCGCAGCAGCGCGCCCGGAATGTCGCCGGAGAAGATCGCCATCGAGGAGGCCGCGACGATGGTCGCAATTGCCGCGATCGGCGAGAGATAGAAGGTGACGGGGACGAGCAGGGCGGTTGCCATCGTCGCCGACAGGCCCGGCAGCGAGCCGATCACGAGCCCGTACACGGACGCTGCGAACATCGCGATGATGACCTCCCAGGTGGAGATCAGCGCGAACGCATCGATCAGGGTTTTCAGCATGGGATTACCAGGGCGCCGGCAACAGGCCGGCGGGCAGCGGCACGCGGAGCAGCTTGCCGAAGATGAGGTGGATGGCGAAGGGCGAGAGGGCCGCGAGCGGCAGGGCCAGCTTCCACCTGGCCCCGAGCGCGGTCGAGGTGACGTAGACCATGATCGCCGCGGTGATGATGAAACCGAGCCGGTCGGCCGCGACGACGTAGAACAGCAGCAACGCCGGCGGCAGCAGCGCGCGCAGGCCGTAGAGCTTGCCCTGCGGCGGCGGGGCAGCGGCCTGGCCGTCCTCCATCGGGACCAACGCTTCCTCCTCCTCGAAGGAATGCCCGATGCCGAACACGATCGCGAGCCCGCATAGTGCGAGGCCGCAGCCGATCACCAGCGGAAACACGTTGGGGCCAACCGGCTGGCCCGGCACCGGCGGTAGGATCCAGCCGCCATAGGCAGCTGCTGCGCCGAGCACGACGAGAAACGATCCCGTCACGGAGTCGGGAAGACGCATGGGTGGGGTCCTGTGGAGTTTCTTCTTCCCATCCCCGTTCTTACGGAGAGAGGGTTCGGGTGAGGGGACTTTCCGCGCGCATGGTGAGAGTTGGATTCGCGGAGAATCCCTCACCCGAATTCGAGCGGAGCTCGAATTCGACCTCTCCCCGCATCCGCCTTCGTTGAAGCTTCGGCGGAAGAGCGCGGGGAGGGGTGAAACATCACGCCTTGCTCAGGCCCGCCGCCTTCATGGCTTCGCCCATCTGGGCGTCGCCCTTGTCCATGAAGCTGGCGAAGTGAGCGGCATCGCCCCACACCGTGCCGAAGCCGCGATTGCTCATGAAGTCCTTGTACTCGGCGGAATCGTAAACCTTCTTCAATGCCGCGGTGAGCTTCGTTGCGATCTCCGGCGGAAGATTCTTTGGCCCGGCAATGCCGCGCCAGGCGCCCGTCGCGTAGTCGATGCCCATCGCCTCCTTCAGCGTCGGCACGTCCTTGAAGATCGGGTTGCGGGCCGGCGCCATGATGGCGAGGCTCCTGGCCTTGCCCGCCTCGATGATGGCGCGCGCCTCGGGCACCGAGCAGGTGGTGAGGTCGAGGCCGCCGGCGGCGAGATCCTGCATTGCCGGCGCCGCACCGTTCGAGGGCACCCACGCGACCTGATTGGCAGGCAGGCCCATGGCCTGCATCCAGCCGACCAGGGCCAGATGCCAGATGCCGCCCTGGCCGGTGCCGGAGGCCTTGAACTTGCCGGGAGGCGCCGCCTTGATCGCATCGGCGAGTTCCTTGACCGTCTTGTAGGGCGAGGAGGACGAGACCTGGATGCCCGGAGGGTCCTCGTTCATCAGCGCCAGCGGGGTGTAGCTCTTCGGCGTCAGCTCGGTCAGGCCCTGCCAGTGCATCATCGAGATTTCGACGGTGAGCATGCCGATGGTGTAACCATCGGGCTGGGCGGTCGCGATCGCGCTATGGCCCACCACGCCGGAACCGCCGGTGCGGTTGACCACATTGAAGGGCTGGCCGAGGTCCTTTTCCAGCAGCGCCGCGACAATGCGCGCCGTCGCGTCGGTGCCACCGCCAGCGCCCCAGGGCACGATCACGGTGACCGGCCGGGCCGGATAGGCTTGTGCGAGCGCGGGCTTGAAGCCGAAGGCGGCGGATGCTGCGACTGCGGCGGTTGAGGCCGCAAAGGTGCGGCGCGTAATCTTGGACATGAATCCTCCCAGCGGCACCCGTGACGTCGGGCGCTCTTGTCAATGGCGGCATTCTAGTCGGCTTTGCAGAGCCGCCGCAAGATAGCGCTACCAACGAGATTGTCGCGTTGTGCGCGAAAGTTGGACGGCCATCGGATGGGCAGTCGGAAACCGGGTGGGTTTTGCCCGCGTGAGCAGCCAACCTCAGCGCGTAACGGAAACCGAAGGAAAGCCACCGATGACCCGAGCCTATTACAGCGCCGTGCTGGACCACCCGCTGGACGAAGTCTGGTCGCTGATCCGCGATTTCAACAACTACCCCGCCTATATCGACGGGGTGAACGAGAGCGTGATCGAAGACGACAAGCGCGGCGATGAAGTCGGCGCCATCAGGCGTTTCTGCTATCTCGGAAACTGGATCCGTCAGCGCCTGGTCGATCACTCGGACCGGCAGCACACCTTGACCTATGCCGGTCTCGAAGCGCTGCCATATCCGCAAGATGACGGCGGCCGGAGTCCGGCGCCGGCGCGCTACCAAGGCACCATGCATCTGCGTCCGGTCATCGCGGGCGATCGCACCCTCATCGAATGGTCGGTTGCCCTCGAGACGGAGCCTGCGGATGCCGATCGCTGGCAGGCCCTGTTTGCCTCCTGGATTCCCGATTGGACGGATTCACTGGCGCGAACACTGGCTCGGGCCCGTCCGCGATCCAGTTAGCGATCGCTCACGGCCCGTCCGCGTCGCCCTTCGGCCGCGCGCCGCCGAAGATGCGGGTGCCTTCCGCGGTCAGGTAGGGTTTCAGCGTTTCCCAGGGCACGAAAGCAACATATTCGCCTTCGGCGTAGGGGCCGACAGCATAGGGCGGGTAGTGGAAAGTCAGGCCGGAGCTTTTGCCAGCTTCGGTCGAGGGCGCGAGCGTCACCGCGCCGATCCTGAGCAGGCTCGGCTTCAACTCCTTGAACCACTCGTCAGTCGCGGTCTCGCTGGTGCCACGCTTTGTCTTCTCGGCCTTGAGTGAGGCGATCACGGCCTTCACCATCGCCTTCATGGTCGCCCCGTTGTCGGCGGTCTCGGTGAAGAACGGGCGGATCGAGATGCGCTTGTTGTCGGTCTTGTCCCACAGGATCGTGTTCACGTCCGAATTGGGATGGGCGCCGCGGGTGTTCATGTAGTCGTTGCGGAGGATGCTGACGTAGCGGTCGGCGACCACGGAGCGTATCTCATATTTGCGCTCGAAGTCCCAGCCACCGTCCTTGAAGAATTGCGGATCCTGCTTGCGTGAGGCCGCGGCCTCGGCCGCATTCTTGTCGAGCCATTTTTTGCCCTCGGTCAGGCAATCCGCTGCCAGCGCCGCGTCCGCCTTGATCCCGTCGTCGAGGAAAACACGCGCTTCGATGCTCTTGGTCTTGACGACGGCATCGGGCTTGGGGTCGGCGGCGTGGGCGATGCCGAACAGCGCGCTGCAAACTGCGGCCACAGCCAGCGCGCGCATGAACGTTGGCACGAGAAGCATTGCGCAAAGATCCTTCTTGCCGGAAGATCGACGGCTACTCCGCCGCCTCGCTATGGCCGAGCCGGGCATTCAGCTTGCGGATCAACTCTTCAGCAGCGTCCGCGATGACCGTGCCCGGCGGAAAGATCGCCTCCGCACCGGCGGCATAGAGCGCGTCGTAGTCCTGCGGCGGCACCACGCCGCCGACGATGATCATGATGTCGTCGCGGCCCTGCTTCTTCAGCGCGGCCTTCAATTCCGGCACGGCGGTGAGGTGGGCGGCGGCGAGCGAGGAGACGCCGAGAATGTGGACGTCGTTCTCGACCGCCTGCCGCGCAGCTTCGTCGGCGGTGGCAAACAGCGGCCCGATGTCGACGTCGAAGCCGATATCGGCAAAGGCAGACGCAATCACCTTCTGGCCGCGATCGTGGCCGTCCTGGCCGATCTTGGCGACCAGGATGCGCGGGCGACGGCCTTCCGCCTCCTCGAACGCGTCGATCAGCGCCTGAACCTTCTCGACCTGGTTACCCATGCTGGACGCCTCCCGCTTGTAGACGCCGGTAATGGACTTGATCTCGGCGCGGTGCCGGCCGAACACCTTCTCCATCGCGTCCGAAATCTCGCCGACGGTCGCCTTCGCCCGTGCCGCGTCGATGGCGAGCGCGAGCAGATTGCCGTTGCCTTCGCCAGCCGAGCGCGTCAGCGCGGCAAGCGCGGCATCGACGTCCTTCTGGTTGCGCTCGGCTTTCAGCCGCTTGAGCTTGTCGATCTGAAGCCGGCGGACATTGGTGTTGTCGACCTTCAGGATCTCGATTCTGTCCTCGTCGGTCGGCTTGTACTTGTTGACGCCGATCACCGCCTGCTTGCCGGCATCGATCCGCGCCTGGGTCTTGGCCGAAGCTTCCTCGATGCGCAGCTTCGGCAAGCCGGCCTCGATCGCCTTCGCCATGCCGCCGAGTTCCTCGACCTCCTGAATGTGGCTCCACGCCTTCGCCGCGAGGTCGCGCGTGAGCCGCTCGACGTAGTACGAGCCGCCCCAGGGATCGATGATGCGGGTGGTGCCGCTCTCCTGCTGCAGGAAGAGCTGGGTGTTGCGGGCGATCCGCGCCGAGAAATCCGTCGGCAAGGCGAGCGCCTCGTCGAGCGCGTTGGTGTGCAGCGACTGGGTGTGGCCCTGCGTCGCGGCCATTGCCTCGACCGTGGTGCGCATCACGTTGTTGAAGACGTCCTGCGCGGTCAGCGACCAGCCCGAGGTCTGGCTGTGCGTGCGCAGCGACAGCGAGCGCGGGTCCTTCGGGTTGAACGGTTTCAGCAGCTTCGCCCAGAGCAGGCGCGCGGCGCGCATCTTGGCGACTTCCATGAAGAAGTTCATGCCGATCGCCCAGAAGAACGACAGGCGCGGAGCGAAACGATCGACGTCGAGCCCTGCGGCAAGGCCGGCGCGCAGATATTCGACGCCGTCGGCGAGCGTGTAGGCGAGCTCGAGGTCCTGCGTCGCACCGGCCTCCTGCATATGATAGCCGGAGATCGAGATCGAATTGTATTTCGGCATCTTTTGCGAGGTGTAGGCGAAGATGTCCGAGATGATCCGCATCGAAGGGGCAGGCGGATAGATATAGGTGTTGCGCACCATGAACTCTTTCAGAATGTCGTTCTGAATGGTGCCCGACAGCTTCTCCGGGGGCACGCCCTGTTCCTCGGCGGCCGCGACGTAGAGCGCGAGGATCGGCAGCACCGCGCCGTTCATGGTCATGGACACGCTCATCTGGTCGAGCGGAATCCCTGCGAACAGCGTGCGCATGTCGTAGATGGAGTCGATGGCCACACCGGCCATGCCGACGTCGCCGCCGACGCGCGGATGATCAGAATCGTAACCGCGATGGGTGGCAAGATCGAAGGCGACCGAGAGGCCCTTCTGTCCCGCCGCGAGGTTACGCCGATAGAACGCGTTGGAATCCTCCGCCGTGGAGAAGCCGGCATATTGCCTGACGGTCCAGGGCTGGTTGACATACATGGTCGGGTAGGGGCCGCGCAGGAACGGCGCGATGCCCGGATAGGTCTCGAGGAAATCGAGCCCGGTAAGATCAGCCTCGCCATAGGCGGGCTTCACCAGAATGCCCTCGGGTGTCAGCCACGGTTCGGCGCTGCCGACTGGCGCTGCGGCGGCGGCGCGCTCGAAGGCAACATCGGCGAAATTGGGAATGCGCGTCATTCCTTTGTTTCCTCAAACTGGCGATTTCGTTCGATTAATCGCTGCAGATTCTTCTTGTAGACGGGATCATTGAAACCCGTTTTCCGTGGCGCATTGAACGTGTGTTCCGCGCTCTGCGCCCCGTCAAGTGCGCGCGCCAAACGCCATGCGATTATATCCGGCAGCGACCAGAACAGAATTTCGACCAGGAACCGAAGCACGGGTCACCTTAGCATGGTTGTGATTGAAGACGGTCAATCATGATCCGGATGCTGATGGCTGACGATGGTCGCCATCTTCTCCGGTCCGTAATTCTGCTGCGTTGTCTGGCTCGGCAGGTTGGCGATGCCGACCACCCAGCCGAGGCGGGATTCAGTGCCGAACTGCCGCGTCGGGATCACCCGGTCGGGGCGGTCGAAGGTGCCGGTCATGATCTCGATGCGGTCGCCGTCGATGCGGCCGAAGCTCAGCGGCGTGCCGCAGGCGGCGCAAAAGCCGCGCTCGGCGATGGTGGAGGAACGGAAGAACGAGGGCTGTCCCTTGGTCCAGGCGAAGTCCGTCTTGTTGATGTCGGCAAAGGAGGCGAATGGCGCACCGGCTGCCTTCTGGCACATACGGCAGTGACAGATCGAGATCCTGGTCGGCGCCGTCATGACGGCAAAGCGCACCGCGCCGCATTGGCAGCCGCCGGTGAGAACGGGTTTGCTGGTGTCGGTCATGGCTGCTCCATCCGTCGATAGGCGTCTTGCAGTGTCGCAAGCGCATCGCCTCCGGCGAAGACAAAACCCGTGACGCCGGCGGCCCGCAGCGCCGCCTCGGCATCAGTCGGGCGGCCCGCCAGATAGATAAGTCTGCTGCCTGCCGTTTGCAGGGCCCGGGCAGCGGGTTCCGCCTGACCGGCATAGACCTTGTCGCTGGAGCAGAGGCACGCAAGCTCGGCGCCTGAGGCCTTGAACGCGGCTGCCAATTTGGCCGGATCGGCAAAGCCCTCGCTGTCCAGGGCCTCGATGCCGCCGGCTTCGAAGAAGCTCTTCGCGAAAGTGGCGCGCGCCGTGAAGTCGGCGGGCGTGCCGAGATTGGCCAGGAACACCTTTGGCCGCGCGCCACGTGCCTTCAACGCCGCGTCGGATTTGTCGCGCAGCGCCTCGAACGGTTCCGCCAGCCGGATCGGCGGCAGCGCATCGAACTTGTATTTCTGTTCCCCGTAAGGCGGAAGCGCGATCGGCGTTGTCGTCAGCACGGTCGCTTCGCGCTCATGCAGGTTCGGAAACTCGCTGGCGCCGGTCAGCACGTCGCGGCGCTTTGCGATGTTAGCCTCACGCGCCTTTCGCGCGGCCGCCACCTTGCTCTGGAACACGCCCTGCTGAAGCGCCGCGAAGGCACCACCGGCTGTCTCGCTTTCCTGGAACAGCGCCCATGCGGCGTCGCAAAGCTGCGCGGTCAGCGTCTCGATGCCGCCTGCGCCTGCCGCGGGATCGCTGACCCTGGCGAGGTTGCTTTCTTCCAGCAAGAGAAGCTGCGTGTTGCGCGCTACGCGCCGCGCGAACGGATCGGGCAGGCCGAGCGCCAGCGTATGCGGCAGCACTGTGATCGCATTCGCGCCAGCGAGCCCGGCGGCGAACGTCGCCATGGTCGCGCGCAGCATGTTCACGTAAGGGTCACGCTGCGTCAGCATGCGCCAGGCTGTATCGGCAGCGATGTACAGCGGTTTCGGCGTCAGCCCGCAGGCCTGCTCGATGCGTGCCCACAGCAGCCGCAGCGCGCGGAATTTGGCCATGGTCAGGAATTGGTCGGCATCTGCGGCAAGCCGCGCATAGACCATGCCCTGCGCCTGCTCGAGGGGAATGCCGGCGCCTTCGATCGCGCGCAGATAAGCGACGCCGCAGGCAAGCACGAAGGCAAGCTCCTGCACCTCCGAGCCACCGGCATCATGGATCACGCGCCCGTCGGCGGAGGCAAACGGTCCCTTGAAGCCGAGCGCGGCAAGGCCCTTGATGGCGCCGGCGACGGCAGGAACGATCTCGTCCCAGGTATAGGGGCTGTGGCCCCACACTGCGGCGGCCGCGAGCGGATCGAGGCCGAAGCGGATGTTGCAGGCTGCGGGATCGAGCCCCTTGCTCTTGACATATTCCGCGACATGGACCGCGGCCATCCGCGATTGCGGGCCGATCTGAAGCTCGAGGCCGATGCCGGCGTCGAGATGAATATCTTTCAAAACCTTTGCGACAGCATCCGCCGAAGGTTCCAGGCCGAAACCATGGGCGCCGCTGCCGCCGGCGAACACCAGCGCGAGCCCTGTCGCGCCGTTCTCGAGGTCGGTGAGGGCCTGGGCATTCGCGAGCGCCGCGTCGGGATGGTCGATCCGCTGCACGATCTGCCACGGCGCAGCCGGCGGGCGTCCCACCACGGCCGCAACGCCCTTGGCGCGCGGATAGAGCGGATCGATCCTGATGCCGTCATAGGTCTTGCCGACCAGCTTCTCGAACGGCGCGCCCTTGAGCACGCCGTCGACCAGCTTGCGCCAGTCCTCGACGGTCGCCTTGGGAAAATCCGCCGCCAGCGGCAGGTCGTCAGTCACGGAGGTCATGCGGCGAGGGGCTCCCAAACGTCTCGTTATTCGCAGGCGAAATTGCCACGGCAGACCGTCCCTGCAAACGGTTGTTTTTGGTTAACCGGTATCCGGAAGCCGCTCAATGCCTTGCGTGGAGACGCTGGCGAGGCCGTCACGCACACGAATGCCTGAGATCACGCGGTCGGGCGCAATTTCGGCCAGCGGCACCAGCACGAAGGCGCGCTCGAACAGGCGGGGATGCGGCAGCGTCAGGTCGGGCTTCTGCAAGCTGACGTCATCATAGGCGATCATGTCGAGATCGAGCGTGCGCGGGCCCCAGCGTCGCACCTTGGTTCGCACGCGGCCGAATTTCTGCTCGACTTTCTGCAGCACGAACAATAGCGCGTGCGGATCGAGACCGGTCTCGATCTCGATGCAGGCGTTGATGAAGGGATCCTGGTCCTCGTCGCCCCAGGGTGGGGTGGCATAGTCCGAGGAGCGTGCGATCAGCGTGCCTTGCGCCATGCCGCAGATATGGGCGATCGCCTTGCGGAACGTCGCGCGGACATCGCCGACATTGCCGCCGAGTGCGATCAGCACGCTCGCCATCTCAGGGATGCCGCGAGCGTGTCAGCACGATGCCGACATCGTCGAAGATTGCGGCGATCGGCGCATGCGGCTTGTGCACCGTGATCTTCACGGCGCGGACGCGCGGGAAGTTCGACAGGATGGCGTCGGCCACCGCGCCGGCCGCGCGCTCCAGCAGCTTGTAATTGGTGTTCTTGAACGCCGCCGTCGTCGTCGCCACGACATCGGCGTAGGACACCGTGTCTGCGAGCCGGTCGCTGCGCGACGGTTCGGACAGGTCGGTATAGAGTTCGAGATCGATGACGAAACGCTGGCCGACTTCGGTTTCGTGATCCATCACGCCGTGGCGGGCATGGATCGACAGGCCGGTGACGAAGATCGTATCGGTCATTGCTTGCTCTCGATTGCATGCGCCACCCGCAGGGCCTGCAGGGTTTCGCCGACATCATGGGTGCGGATGATCTTCGCGCCGCGCTGCGCGGCGATCAAATGGGCCGCGATCGAGCCGGCGAGCCGCTCCGATGGTTCCGACGGCGACACCGAGGCGATGAAGCGCTTGCGCGAGGCGCCGACCAGGATCGGCAGGCCGAACACGTCCAGCTCGCGCAGCCGCGCCAGAGCGGTCATGCTCTGCTCGGGCGTCTTGCCGAAGCCGATGCCGGGATCGAGCACGATCTTGTCGCGCACGATGCCCGCCTGCGCGGCGGTATCGAGCGAGTGCCGAAAGAACGCTTTCATGTCCGCGATGATGTCGATCGCGGGATCGACGCTGTCGCGGTTGTGCATGACGACGACGGGAACGCCTCTTGCGGCGATCAGCGGCGCCATGTCGGCATCGCGTTGCAGGCCCCAGACGTCGTTGGCGATCGCCGCGCCCTGGTCGAGCGCGAAGGCCACCACCTGCGCCTTCATGCTGTCGATCGAGACGGGCACGCCGAGCGCCACCACGTCGGCCAGCACCGGCTCAAGTCGTGCCAATTCGTCTTGCGCGGTGACCGGCCGGGCGCCCTTGTAGGGCCGGGTGGACTCGGCGCCGATATCGATGATGTCGACGCCATCGGCGATCATCGCCCGAGCCCGCTCCAGCGCCCGCGCGGGCGCGATGAACTCACCGCCATCGGAGAAGGAATCCGGGGTGATGTTGAGCACGCCCATCACCGCGGGAAGAGGCCGTTTCAGCAGCGTCCGCAGCGCATCAAGCCCGGCCGAGCCGGCCGGCGGGACGGAAGGGGAGAGCGAGGCGTTCATGCGGCCCGCTTTGCGCGGTCGGCGAGAGGGAGTCAAGACGGGATGGGCGGTGTCGGTGTCTGCGGGCGGCGTCGATATTGTGGCACTCTCGCGCATCACCCCAGTTGTCGCCCCGGCGAACGCCGGGACCCATAGCCCCAGGGAAAAGTTTGGCGAAGACTCGTAGTCCGGTACTCCACCGTCTACGATCGATAGATTCCGCGGTATGGGTCCCGGCGTTCGCCGGGACGACACCGAGAACGCCGCGCGAGAATCCGTTCGAGGGGACCGCCCTAATACGTGATCTTCGGCGGCAGCTTCTTGGCCTTGGCGATGATGTCGCCGACCGACTTCTCGGAAGGCAGGATGCGGACGAGCTTCTTCTTCTCGTTGGCTTCGCGCATGCTCTGGGCGAGCCTCGCCGGATTTCGATAGGCGAGCTCGCGCACGGTGGTGACGCCGGCGGCGCGGACCAGGCCGACCTTGGCCTTGCCCATGCCGGGAATGCGCATGTAGTCGGAGACGTTGGCCCATTCCAGCAGCGACTGCTCGCTGATGCCCGTCTTGGCGGAAAGCGCCTTGCGGCCCTTCACGGTCGAGGCCGCCTCGAGCAGCGCGTCGGTGGTGCGGATTCCTTGCGCCTTCAACTTGTTGGCTGCAAAGGTCGACAGGCCCTCAATCTCGGAGATTGGATATGTCATGACACTCGATGTGAAATGCGTGGCTTCAGGCGAATTGGCTGAGGCCTGGAGTCCCAGCGATGATCTTGCCCATCTGATCCGCTCCGATTTTGTCTCGCCCGTAGCGGAAAAGTTCACGGGCGACCTTTTGTATATCGGACATGCCAAGTCCCAGGCCCATCAGGCGCGTGCCGACCGCCATCAAGCCGCCACCCATCAGCCGCGACAGGCCACCGCCGCTCCTGGACGCCTCGATCGCAGCTTCCGCTCCAGGGATCTGGTCGATCAGGGCCTGCACGCTCTCGGAAGGACCCTCGCTGCGGAGGAAGCCCAGGATAATGCCGACGGTCTTTTCAGCGACAGCACCATCTATGCTGGCGCTTGCCGCCAGCCGTCCGATCAGCTCGTCCATAAGGCCCCTCAGCCGGTTTGCACGCCGGAGTATTGCTTTCGAAAATGATCTTGAGCCGGTGTGATGTGAAATTCAAGCGATGAACGCACGTGCGGTCGCGATTCATCCTCGAACGCGCGAAAAGTGTTGCAGCCGTGCAAGAGCCGAGATCGAATCGGCAAAAAATTGCCGCGCTGCGAATACCCCGTTCCTACTTTCGGCTGATGTTGCCCATTCGTGTCCGACAATGTCGCATGCTCGGGGCGCGTTGAACGGTTTTAATCGGTGTGCGACATGCGTTAAACTACGGAACTGGTGCATTTGAGTTTCAATACGCGAAACTCGGCAAAGAGATCAGAGAGAATAATGACCGCACAGGACAGCAAGCTCGGCGATACCGACGACAAGATTTTCGTCGGCAAGGGAAACGAGCAGGCATGGCTGACGCTGGCGCTCGCCAATCGCCACGGCCTCGTCACGGGCGCGACCGGAACCGGCAAGACCGTGTCGCTTCAAGTGATGGCGGAAGGATTTGCGCGCGCCGGTGTGCCGGTCTTTGCGGCGGACATCAAGGGCGACCTCTCCGGCATCTCCGAGCTGGGAGAGGCCAAGGACTTCATCCTCAAGCGCGCCACCGAAATGGGGCTGACATTCCAGCCCGATCAGTTCTCGACGGTGTTCTGGGATGTGTTCGGCGAGCAGGGCCACCCCGTGCGCGCGACTGTCACGGAAATGGGGCCGCTCCTGCTCGCGCGCATGCTCGATCTGAACGACGTGCAGGAAGGCGTGCTCAACGTCGCCTTCCGTGTTGCGGACGAGAGTCTTCTGCCATTGTTGGATATGAAGGATCTGCGGTCGCTGTTGGATGCGATCGTTCCCGCCAGCGGCAAGAAGGCAGCGGATGCCGAGGAAGATCCATTTGCCGAGATCCGCAAGGCCGCGCAGAGCTTCGGCAATGTCAGCAAGGCGACGGTTGGAACCATTCAACGCCAGCTCCTGGTGCTGGAAAACCAGGGCGGAACGAAATTCTTCGGTGAGCCGGCACTGGAGCTGAAGGATTTCATGAAGACCGATAGCGACGGTCGCGGCATCGTCAACATTCTGGTTGCCGACAAGCTGATGGAGAGCCCCAGGCTCTACGCTACCTTCCTGTTGTGGTTGCTGTCGGAGTTGTTTGAGGAACTGCCTGAAGCCGGCGATCTGCCGAAGCCAAAACTGGTGTTCTTTTTCGACGAGGCGCATCTGCTGTTCAACGATGCGCCGAAGGCACTGATGGACAAGATCGAGCAGGTGGTTCGGCTGATCCGTTCCAAGGGCGTCGGCGTCTATTTCGTCACGCAGAATCCGATCGACGTGCCAGACAAGGTGTTGGCCCAGTTGGGCGGTCGCGTGCAGCATGCGCTGCGCGCCTTCACGCCGCGCGACCAGAAGGCGGTCGCCGCTGCGGCGCAGACCTTTCGGCCCAACCCGAAGCTCGACACTGCCAAGGTGATCACGGAGCTCGGCAAGGGCGAGGCGCTGGTGTCCTTCCTCGAGGGCAACGGCACGCCGTCGATGGTGGAGCGGGTGATGATCCGGCCACCGTCGGCCCGCATCGGACCGATCACGCCGGACGAGCGCAAGGCGATCATGGCTGCAAGCCCGGTGAAGGGCAAATATGACACCGCCGTCGATTCCGAATCCGCCTACGAGATGCTCCAGAAGCGCATCGCCGACACGGCGGCCACGGCGGACAGTCCAGCGGGCGGAAGCGGCGGCGGCATCCTGGGCCAGATCGGCTCGATCGTCGGCACCATCTTCGGCACCAACGTCAAGCGAGGCCGTCTGTCGACCGGCCAGGTCATCGCGCGGGACGTGACGCGATCGGTCACCAATCAGGTGATCGGTGGGATGGCCGCCAATATCGGCAAGTCGGTCGGCGGTCAGCTCGGCGGCTCGATCGGCCGCACGCTGGTCCGCGGCGCGCTCGGTGGATTGCTGCGGCGGTAGGCAGAACGCCCGACGGGAAGGCAATTCGTCCGCCGAGCTCATCGACCTCTCCCCTGATCTGGTCCTGATGTGGGAGGGGCCGAACGTCGCACACATTCAGGTGAGGGGGGCTACTCCAAGCCTCTGCCGGTCTGCTACGTCCTGTTTCGTCGCCGCACCGGACTGCCCTCGCACCGTGACCCCGCCCGCCCCCTTAGCCAAGCCTGATGCGCCGAGACGTTTGTCGCTGCGTGCTCCGCTGGATCTGCTTTTTCTGTTCTGCTGCGTCCTCCTGACGGCTGACGTGCTCGTCCCCGAGATTTTCGGCCACGGCAAGACCAAGGATTACGTGCTCTGGTACTGGGCCGGACAGCAGGTCTTGCAGGATGGGCCGCTCTATCCTGCCACGGCCCGCGACTATTTCGACTTCATCTATCCACCGCTCCCCGCGATCCTGCTGGCGATCCCGACCTGGTTCGGCAAAATCCCGCTCTATGTCGTCCTGTCGATCTTGAATGCTCTGGCGTGGTGGTACACCGGGACGCTCTCCCACGTCATGGCCGGCTCGCACCGCAAGCCTGGCCGCTGGCTGGAAGCGCTGCCGGTCCTGGTCACCGTGGCCTTCGTGTTCGACATGTTCGATCTGGGCCAGCCGAATCTCGTCCTGCTCGCGATGGTGCTCTATGGCTTCTGGAGTCTGCGGCATCAGCGGGCGTGGCTCGCCGGCTTCTTGTTCGCGCTCGCCGCCGCCATCAAGGTGTTTCCGATCGCTGTGCTGCCCTATCTGCTCTGGCGGCGGAAGTGGGCCGCCCTCGTCAGCACGATCGCCTTCACCGGCATCCTGCTCTATGTCGTGCCGGCGCCGATCCGCGGTTTCGAGCGCAACGCGGCCGAGCTTTCGGTCTGGTATCAGGGCATGGTCGGGACGAGCTCGGAAAAGGGCTTTGGCCAGCGCGCGGAGCAGAACTGGTCGTGGGTCAACCAGTCCCTCATTGCCGTCACGCATCGCCTGGTCCGTCCGATCAACTACAATCAGGACGATCGCAACAAGCCGCCGCGGACGATGAACGTCATCGACGTCGATTACGGGACGGCGAACTGGATCGTGCTGGCGCTGTCGGCACTGCTCGGGCTCGGCTTCGTCGCGATCATGCCGCGGGAGGCGCAGCGGACCGAGCGCTCGGACGCCGAGGAGCTCGCCATCCTGTTTTGCCTGATGACGGTGGCCTCGCCGCTGGCGCGGCAATACTACTTCATGTGGCTGTTCTTCCCGATGACGGTGCTGATGCATCGCGCCGCCCTCGACGAGCGGGCGCATGTGCGGCTGGGAACCTGGCTCGCCTTGGCCGCCGCCGGCATCCTCATGCTGCTGTCGCTGCCGTGGTTTCCCAAGGTCATCCAGGCCTGTGGCAACAACCTCGCTGCGACGGCCGTCCTCGCAGGGTGCCTCGCCTGGCACATCCGGCATCCGCCAGTTGCGGCTGGCCCGAAGGCCGCTCCGGCGTTAAAAGCGCAGACACCTTGAGACCCCGCAATCAGGAACACCACAATGTCCAACACGCAGCTTCAATCCGTGCTCGACCACATCGACAAGGATTTCGACAACAGCCTGGAGCGCCTGTTCTCGTTGTTGCGGATCAAGTCGATCTCGGCCGATCCGGCCTTCGCGGATGATTGCAAGGCTGCGGCCGAGCATCTCGCCAAGGACATCGCCAGCTTCGGTGTCGCGACCGAGGTGAGGCCGACCGCGGGCCATCCAGCCGTCGTCGGCAGGACCGGAGCGGGCGGGCGGCCGCACGTGCTGTTCTACGGCCATTACGACGTGCAGCCGGTCGATCCGCTCGATCTCTGGCACCGTCCGCCGTTCGAGCCCGTTGTCGCGGATCATGCCGACGGCCGCAAGATCATCGTCGCGCGAGGCGCCGAGGACGACAAGGGGCAGGTGATGACCTTCGTCGAGGCCTGCCGCGCCTGGAAGAAGGTGACGGGCTCGCTGCCGGTCGACGTCACCTTCCTGATCGAAGGCGAGGAGGAGGTCGGCTCGAAGAATTTCGTGCCCTTCATCGAGGCCAACAAGAACGAGTTCAAGGCAGACTACGTGCTGGTCTGCGACACCGGCATGTGGGACAGCAACACGCCGGCGATCACGACCTCGCTGCGCGGTCTGCTCTATGAAGAGCTGAAGATCACCGCAGCCAACCGCGATTTGCATTCCGGCGTGTTCGGCGGCACCGCGATGAACCCGATCCGGGTGCTCACGAAAATTCTGGGCGGCCTGTTCGACGACGACAACCGCATCACCATCCCCGGCTTCTATGATGGCGTGAAGGATACGCCAAACGACATCCTGGAGCAGTGGAAGAAGCTCGAGTTCACGCCCGAGACCTTCCTCAAGCCGGTCGGGCTGTCGCTCCCGGCTGGCGAGAAGGGCAGGCTCCTGGTCGAGCAGGCCTCGACGCGTCCGACCTGCGACGTCAACGGCATCTGGGGCGGCTATATCGGCGAAGGCTCCAAGACCGTGATCCCGTCACATGCTTCGGCCAAGGTGTCGTTCCGCCTCGTGCAGGGCCAGGATCCCGCGAGAATCCGCAAGGCCTTCCGCGACTACGTATCGGCGCGCATTCCCGGCGACTGCAAGGTCGAGTTCGGCGACCATTCCGCCGCGCCCGCGGTCGCGCTCGACTGGACCATGAAGCCGCTCGCCGCCGCCAGCAAGGCCCTGGCCGAGGAGTGGGGCAAGGAGACCGTGCTGATGGGCTCGGGGGCCTCGATTCCAATCGTGGCCGACTTCAAGCGCACGTTGGGCCTCGACTCGCTGCTGGTGGGATTTGGCCTCGACGACGACAACATCCATTCACCGAACGAGAAATACGACCTGCGCAGCTTCCAGAAGGGCATCCGCTCCTGGGCCCGCATCCTCGCCGCGCTGGCGGAGGTGAAGTAGGCAGGGTGCGGTAGGGTGGATTAGCCGAAGGCGTAATCCACCGACTTCGTTCCGCATTCGCTGAAACAGGTGGATTACGCTTCGCTAATCCACCCTACGAAGCCCTGAAATAAAAACGCCGCCCGGGATTGGGCGGCGTTTCATTCCAAAAGGCGTAGAGGTTCGTTGGGCGCTACTCTACACCAGATCCAGAATATCTCAAGACCTGTAGCCGGGATTGACGCGGTCGAGCTTGCGCAGCAAGGGCGGCCACACGAGGTTGGTCGCGCGCAGCTCGGCGCGGTCGCGGTTCGACAGCAGCTCGGTGTTCTTGTCGATCGCGATATTGTCGATCGGATAGACCGCGGTGCCCAGCGCGCGCGTGCGCACCTGCATCGAGCAGGCGCGCTCGAGGTGATACATGCGCTCGAAGGCGGAGGCGACCGAGCGGCCGACCGTGAGCGTGCCGTGGTTGCGCAGGAGCATGTGGTTG
Source organism: Bradyrhizobium sp. USDA 327 (assembly GCF_041262065.1). NCBI lineage: Bacteria > Pseudomonadati > Pseudomonadota > Alphaproteobacteria > Hyphomicrobiales > Nitrobacteraceae > Bradyrhizobium > Bradyrhizobium sp. USDA 327. The sequence goes on from NZ_JBGCCW010000001.1 coordinate 1,662,970, forward strand.
TGGTCGCCGAGATCCTTCTGCAGACGCGGCCGCTCGTCGTGGTCGAGCGCAATGCCTTCATAGTCGTGATAGGCGAGGTCGTGGGTGACGAGCTGGGCAGTCTGGTTCAGTGGCAACAGCCCTTCGGCACTGCTCGACACCGCGGTGCCGTCGAGCGTGTGGAGATGCAGCACGCAGATCGCGTCCTCGCGCACCTCGTGGATCGCCGAATGGATTGTGAAGCCGGCCGGGTTGATGCTGTATTCGCTCTCGGAGAGCTGGTTGCCGTGGAGGTCGACCTTGACGAGGCTCGAGGCCGTGATTTCCTCGAACATCAGTCCGTAGGGGTTGATGAGGAAGTGATGGTCGGGACCGGGCACGCGCGCCGAGATGTGGGTGTCGACCAGATCGTCCCAGCCGTACAGCGCGACGAGGCGATAGCAGGCGGCGAGATTGACCCGTTGCTGCCACTCCGCCTCCGTCATGTTCGACGGCACTTCCCTGAGGCGCGCTTCCGCTGGCGACATGGCTGGTCTCTCCGAAACATCGTTGTTGCGGGGAGGGAGCGTAGTCGTGGCGGTGGCCGGCCGCAAGGCGCGTCGGGAGCGCGGCAGTTCAGCGTAGCCCGCATGAGCGAAAGCGACATGCGGGGTTGCCCGTAAGCCCCGGACGTCGCTGGCGCTCATCCAGGCCGCGACTGCGTTCTTCTTGTGCAGCCCAGAGACCGGGGAAAGAATTTACGGCGCCGGGATCGACAGCAGGCTGGAGATGCCGCGGCCGCGGATGTCGTAGACGCGGGCGAACACCACGTCGTCGCGCTTGATCTCGACCATGACGGGCGCGGTGAGGCCCTTGCAGTAGAACTCGCCGAGCGTCATGGCGAAATCGGCCGCGTTGGAATCCCAGCCGATGGTAAAGTCGGGCCCGAGCGCGACCTGGGCCGGGCGTTGTGGACCGCAGACCGCGACCTTCCATTTGCGGTTGCTGGGCGGCACTTCCTGGCGCTCGACGAGCTGCTCGCGCAATTCGTCTGAGGCCTGCTTCAAGGCGAGGCCCCAATAGTCCAGCATGAAGCGGTCGTCGGCGCCGCGAACGGTCCCGGCGATGTGGTTGAAATGCGTGTATTGGTAGGGGTGCAGCCGGATCATCTCGGCGAGCGACAGCGCGAGCCCGAAGCAGAAGGTGGCGAGCACGACCGGCTGCCAGGTGCGGTGATTGGCGCGCAGGCGCTCCATGGCCCAGGCGAACGCGACGCCGCCGAGCACCGCCATCGGCGGGATCACGAAGACGAAATGACGGATGCCGTTGTACAACGCCGGGCGCTTCACCATCGCGATCACGAGCGGCAGGGTCGCAGCCAGCGTCAGCATCAAGAGGATGGTCTTGCGGCGCGCCGGAACCCCGCGTCGCGGCAGCATGGCGAAGGTGCTGAACACGGCGCCGGCGGTCAGCACCAGCATCACCTCCGGTAGCTGCAGTGCGAACAGCGTCGGCAGATAGGACCAGGGCATGTCGGGCACCGACACGATCGCGCCGTCGAACATCTCCTTCCACGGCTTCTCGAAGAAATGCGAGAAGTAGGTCAGCGCGTCGAAGGGATTGCCGGGCTCCATGATCGACCACGGCCAGATCAGGCCCATCACGAGGTAGCCGAGCACGAGGCCGGGCAGCAGCACATAGACGACATGGGCAAAGCGGCGGACCGACTCGCGCAAACCTTCGTTGCGCAAATCCTCCAGGAGGAGCGGTATGAAGCCGAGCACGGCGTAGACGAGTGCCAGCCCGCCGAGAATGCGACAGCCCAGCGAAAGGCCGGCACCCAGGCCGACGATGAGGACCGTGCGCGGCGACGGCCGCGGATATTCCTCGGCGAGACGGACGAGGCCGAGCATCAGGATGATCATGGCCACCGCGAAGGGCGCATCCTTCGGGTTCATGAACATGTGGCCGTAGAAGATCGGGCAGAGCGCGAGCAGCAGGAGCGAGGCAAGACCCGCAAGAGGTCCGCCGACGCGGCGGCCGAGCCGCCACGTCACCGCAAGGCCGATCACGCCGACGATGGCGCCGACCAGGCGGCGCGTCTCGAACAGTTCGAGCGGGATGAACTTGTGCAGGAGGGCCGCGACCATGTCGAAGCCGCCGCCATACATGTAGAGATTGGCGAAGGAGAGCGCCGCGGTGTCCTTGAAGCCGGAACCGAACATGCGCAGCAGCAGGTCGGCGTATTCAGCGTGGGTGTAGTCGTCCCAGCCGAGCCCGTAATCGCGGAACGTCAAGCCTGCGATGACGGCGACCGCAGCCAGCACCAGCATGGCGAGATCGTCGCAAGTCCGCTCAACCGAGCGCCGCAGGGGCGTGTCGATCACCGAAGTCGTGATGGATGTCATAGCGGTCGGTGCCCCGGGATCCCCTCTTGGCCCTGCCGGTGCGCGCGGGCCTGCTCCCCGGACTCCCTATAGCGCAGTTCCATTACCAAGTAATTGGGCATTATGGCTAAAATCCTGATGCGACGCAGCAATTCCCGTTCTTCGGAGGACCCTGAGCAGTACCGAGCCGGAGCTGAAGGGAATGTGAATAAGTCCCTGATTTCCTTCCCTTTAGGAACACCGCCTACAATTGGCCGTTGGCGTGGAACATCGTATGACGGTATCGTGGCGTAGCGGTTGTCGCGTGTGGATGCGCGGCCGGGGGTGAGTTCGATGAGCTTGGCATTGTTGATCGTGGGGATTTGCGCCGTCCTGGCGGGTCTCCTTGCGATCATTTTCGGCCTGACGATCAGGGAATTCAGCCTCGGAGGAACTCTCATAATCTCCGGCGCCATCGGCGTCTGCTCCGGAATGTTACTGGTCGGCCTGTATCTCGTGCTGCTTGAGCTCAAGGGTATAGCTCGCCGGCTGGCCGCTGCGATCGCTCCGTCCGAGGTTCGGGTCAGGCCCGTGCTGCCGGGCCTCGCCGTATCAGGCACGATCGCGCCCGAGCCGGCGCCGCCGCCACCGCCCGCAGGCCCGCGGCCGTGGCAGAGCGAAGCTGCCGCGCGCGAGCGTCCGCGGGTCGAGGGACCGCAGGAGGCCGAAGCTCCTGCGCCGCCACCCGCCCCGGAAGCGCCGCGCCGGCGCAACCTGCTGTTCACCTCGACCTCGCGCAAGGAGCGCGAGCGCGCGGAGAAGGCCACCGAAGGCGCGGCGTCGCAGCCGCCTGCGGAGGAGCCCGGTGAGGCGCCGGACCATCCGCCCGCGAGCTTTGACGTTGCCTGGCCGAAGCCGGATCGTATGCGCCCGCAGGAGCCGCCGGCTCCTCCCCCGCGCCGTCCGCCGCCGCGCTCCCCCTCGACCTTTGCGGAGGCCGCCCCACCGCCTGCACCCGAACCGCCGCCACCCGTCGAGCCGGCACCCGTGACCGTGCTCAAATCCGGCGTCGTCGACGGCATGGCCTATTCGCTCTATTCCGACGGCTCGATCGAGGCGCAGATGCCGGAAGGTATGATGCGCTTTGCCTCGATCGACGAGCTCCGCGCCCATCTCGACCAGCGCGGTTGAGGCTGCCGCGCATAAGTAGAGCAGCGCCGTTCATCGGTAATCAGCGCATCGTCGTCCGTTGTGTTATTTCAGCCGAACGTGTTGTTGACATGGAATACTCTGGCGTCGTCAATCCCGTGAGACGCAAGGTGGAGGGGAGGGCGGCCGATGTCGGACGCGGGGGCCAGGAATTTCATCGAGCTGACGGCAAGCATCGTGTCGGCCTATCTCAGCAACAATCCGACGCCGGCGGCTGAGATTCCGAACCTGATCAGCCAGGTGCATGGCGCTCTGGTACGGGTGTCGTCGGGCCGCACCGAGACGGCACCGCTCGAGCCCGCAAAGCCGGCCGTGTCGTTGAAGAAGTCGATCGCGCCCGATTATCTGGTCTGTCTGGAAGACGGCAAGCGCTTCAAGTCGCTGAAGCGCCATTTGCGCACGCAGTACAACATGACGCCGGAGCAATACCGGGAGAAGTGGGGCTTGCCGGCCGACTATCCCATGGTCGCCCCGAACTATGCGGTGGCACGCTCGCAGCTGGCCAAGCAGATGGGCCTCGGACAGCAGCAGCGGAAGCGGAAGTAATTTCCTACGACGCCGCCGCGAGCGCCGCTTTTGCGTCGGTCTTGATGCGCTCGACCATCGAGCGCAGGCCATTGGAGCGCTGCGGCGTCAGATGATCGCGAAAGCCGAACTCGTTGAACACGGCGATCGCGTCGGTATCGAGGATCTCCCGCGGCGTGCGGCCCGAATAGAGCGCGAGCACGATCGCGACCAGCCCGCGCACGATATGTGCGTCGCTGTCGCCGCGATATCTCAGGATCGGTTCGCCATTGCCGCGGTCGACCAGCTTCTGGAGCCAGACCTGGCTGACGCACCCCTGCACCTTGTTGGCGGCGGAGTGTTCCGCCTCCGGCATCGGTTCCAGGGTGCGGCCGAGCTCGATGACATACCGGTAGCGGTCGTCCCAGTCGTCCAGAAGCTCGAAATTGTCCCTGATTTCGTCGATCGTCGTCATGCTGGCCCATGTTCGCGTTCAGGCCAATATAAGGTCGCGAAGCCGTGAAATCGATAGGGTTTGGCCGCTAATTCGAGATCTGAGGTCCGCGCCATTCGAGCGCAAGGTCGTCCTGGGTCAGGGTGTCGCGCGGCGCCTCGCTCGCGGCGCTGTCGCCTTCGCCGGCCATCGCGATCGAGCCGGTATGGTCGGGCGCCTTCTTGTCGGTCTTGTCGGTCTTCTCGTTCTTGTCCTTGTCGTTGGTGATCTGCTCTTTCTTGTCGTTGATGATCTGGTAGAGCTTCTTGGCGCCGTCCTGGGCCCGCTGGCCGATGATGGTCGCGGCCTGTCCGCCGACCTCGCAGGCGGCCGGCTGGCGCTTGCAGAAATGGGTCATGTCGGAGACGGCCGCAGTCGCAGCCTGCACCGCGTCGGCAGCGCCGATCTGCGGCAGCTTCTCCGATTCGGGCGTCTTGTCCCGCGGCAGGAGCACCAGCACCAGCCCGAGCCAGAATGTGATGCGAAGCAGAAAGCGCATCTTGCGACCTGTCCGTTAGATTCCGCCCGCGGCGATCTCCGCGGAAGTCGGACCTAGCAACTCTCGATAAATCGCAAGTGATTGCCTTGAGCTTAATTCGCGGAAAATTTGCGCAGGATTCTTCGAAGCCGACGGTGTCGTAAATTTTCGATTGACGCCCGCGCTCGTGATTCCGCCGGCTGCCCGCATCCACCAATTCGAAACCATGCGGAAGAAGGTGAAACCCTGTGTTCACCATCCCGACCGAAGACGTCGCCAAATCGTCTAAAAAGCTTCGCGATCGCGCGGTGTCCGGCCACACGCGGCGTCGCCTTAGCACTCGTTTAAGGTCGCTCTGACACGGTGGCTCAACGACAAGGAGGCGTTCCGGCGCGTCTTCCAAGAGACGATTGAGCCGAAGCGCGAGACCCGTGACAGTTTTGAGTATCATCCGCGATTGTCTCGATGCGCTGCTGCATCCCTCCGCGCGTTACGATGCGCTGATGCGAGCGCGCCATCGTGCCTTCATGGCGCCGCGGCTGCTCGGCAGCCTGGCCGCCTTCGCCGCATTTCCGGTTTATCTCGCCATGCGCGGTGCGCCGAGCGCGGTCGAGGTCGCGGCCTTTGCCTGGCTGATCGCGCCCATCATGCTGGCCTGGTTCCTGTCGCGCACCGGACGCTACGAAGGCGCGCATGTGCTGTCGTCGCTGGCGCTCGCCGGCCTGATCATGGCGGTCGCGGTCACGACGGGCGGCATCCAATCATTCGCCGCGGTTTGGCTGGTCGTGGTTCCCCTCGAAGCTGCGCTGTCGGCCTCGCGCCGCGTCGCGGCCTTTGCCTCGCTGCTCGCGCTGTCCTGCGCCGGGATGCTGATCCTGATCAGCCAGCTCGGTTGGCTGCCGGTGGAGGAGCCGAGCGCGGCCGAGCGCGGCGTGCTGATGGCCCTCGGCGTTGCGTCTGCGACTCTCTATGCAGCAGGCTTGGCCTTCGGCGCAGAATCGCTGGCGCGCACCAGCGTCGCGCTCCTGTCGCGCGAGGAGGAGCGTTACCGCCTGCTCGCGCGCAACATGAGCGACGTCATTTCGCGGCATCAGCGCAACGGGGCGGTGCAGTTCATCTCGCCGGCCGTGGAGGCCATGCTCGGCGTGCAAGTGGCGCAACTGATCGGCCACGGCCTGTTCGACCGCGTCCATGTCGCCGATCGGCCGGCCTATCTCACCGCTCTGTCGGATGCGGCGCGCGGCGACGTCGCAAGCGTCGAGTTCCGGCTGCGGCGGGAGCCCGTTGGTTCCGAGCGCGGTGAGGTCGATTTCATCTGGGTCGAGATGCGCTGCCGCCCGCTCGATCTGGATCTCGGCCGCCAGGATGCCGATCGTGACTCCACCCGCGAAGCCGAAGTGGTCGCGGTGATGCGCGACGTCACCGACCGCAAGCTCTTCGAGCAGGCGCTGGATCAGGCGCGCAGCGCCGCCGAGGCGGCCGACGCCGCCAAGACCCGCTTCCTCGCCACCATGAGCCACGAGCTGCGCACGCCGCTCAACGCCATCATCGGCTTCTCCGAGATGATCGCGCAGGAGCAGAGTCTGATGCTGGGGGCGGCCCAGCGCAAGGAATACGCCCAGCTCATCAACGATTCCGGCCAGCATCTGCTGTCGGTCGTCAACGGCATCCTGGACATGTCGAAGATGGAGTCGGGCAATTTCGAGATTGCGTCCGAGCCGTTCGCACCGCGCGCCTCGCTGCTCCATTGCTGCAATCTGCTGGCGCTGAAGGCGCGGGAGAACGGCATCGACCTGATCACCGACGCGCCGCAGGACCTGCCCGTCATGACCGGCGATCCCAGGGCCTTCAAGCAGATCGTGCTCAACCTCGTCGCCAATGCCATCAAGTTCACCGAGCGCAGCGGCCAGGTCTCCGTATCAGCCGCGGTGTCGGGTTCGCAGCTGACGCTGCGCGTCAGCGACACCGGCGTCGGCATCGCGCCCGACGACCTCAAGCGCATCGGCGCGCCGTTCTTCCAGGCCGGCAGGACCTATCAGCGCCGTCACGAAGGCACCGGTCTCGGACTTTCGATCGTCAAGAGTCTCGTGGCGTTGCATCTCGGCGAATTGACGGTACAAAGCAGGTTGGGAGAGGGCACCGCCGTCACCGTCAAGCTGCCGCTCGTCTACACGCCGCCGCAAGTCAGGCCGGCCGAGGGCAAGATCGCGACGCTGACGCCGGTGCTGCGCCAGGACCTTCACGACCAAACTCACGACCAGTCTCAGGACCAACCCGCTCTGGTGAAGAAAAGTGCCTAAGAAGTCTGCCAAGGACGAAGCCGCTCCGCGCCGCCGTGGCGCCAAGGCCGCGGTCGTCGATGTCGAGACGGAGCGCAACCTCGTGCTGCGCGTGCTGCTGCACAGCCCCAAGGATACGCTGGCCGGCCTCGTCGCCGCCGCCGCGATCAGTGCGATCGTTGCCAATGCGCTGTTCCTCCAGACCGGCCGGCATCCCGCGCCGATGTTCGGCACGGTGATCAATCTTCCCGCGCCGTCGTCCGTGCCGCTGGCGAACCCGTTGCCGCGTCCGCGCCCCGTCGGCGCCGATAGCTCGCCGCTCGAGCCGCGTGCGACAGAGTTCCGCGTCGAGCCCAAACCTGCCGAGCGTGCCGTCGAGAAGGCGCCCGAAAAGCCCGTCGAGGCGACCGCCTCGACGCGCGCGAACGATCCGATGACGAACCTGGTCAAGGCGACGGCCTCGCCGCCGTCCTCGGCCCTGCGTCCGCCGGCGCCGATTCCGGTGCAAAGCCCGGCCGCGCGGCGTATCGCCGGCGTGCAGCGCGCGCTGTCCGAATATGGCTACGGCAATCTGAAGATCACGGGCACGATGGGCGGCGAGACCCAGTCCGCGATCCAGAAGTTCGAGCGCGAGCACAAGATGCCGGTCACCGGGCAGGTGTCCGATCGGCTGCTGCGCGAGCTCGGCGCTGCGATCGGCCATCCCGTCGAGTAGCCGCACCGCCTGTCATTGACGCCGATCAATTCCGCATATCGCGCGTCCGCACATCAGCTCGGCGTCCGCGGGCGCGGAATTTGCTGGGGATCAATGACGGCCGGCGGATTCGGGGAACATGATCGCTCATCCTCATCAGGGAAGAGCGAGGTCGTCATGTTCAAGGTTTCGATTCTGGTCTGGATCATGCTGGGAACCACGTTGGCTGGAATCAGTCTGATCGTGGTGCTGATGGTGCCGAGCCTTGCGGCGGATGCCATCAAGAACATTCCCTACGCCGTGGCCGTTGGATTCGCGCTCGCGATGCCGCTGTCATATTTCGTCGCGACCCAGATTCGCGGCGGCCAGGAGAGCACGCGCAAGGCGTGAGATGGACGAAGTGAGGCTGGCGTGAGACCTCGCGCTGGCCTATCGTCGAATTCATGCGTTTGAAATCCAACATTTGGGTGGCGGCTTACTTGCGTCGCTGCCAGACCGAGGGCGTGTTCGGCGCCGTGCGACGCCGCGGCGCCGAGGAGGCGGGCGCGGTGTTCGTCAAGGTGTCGCTGCTCGACGGCAATGCGATGCTGTACGCGCCGGCGCCGCAGACCGTCTATGACGATGGCCGGCCGATCGATCGCTTCTTCGTGCCCGTCTCGCCGCAGCCTCTGCCGGAGCACACGGTCGAGGAGCGGCTGACCAAGGAGATCCGCTTCGATTCCGACGCCTGGATCGTCGAGACCGAAGACCGTGCCGGACGGCATTTTCTGGAATTGGCGAAGACGTAACTGCTGCCCTGTCGTGTCCCGGACAAGCGGCAACGTGTCAGCGTTGCCGTGCAGAGCCGGGACTCGGAAAGCGGCATGAATGGACGCGGTGAATGGGCCCCGGCTCTGCAGCGCACCGCCGAAAGAGGCGCTACGCTGCGTCCGGGGCACAAAGGGAAAGGTGTCTCTCGCTGCATTGGCAATGACGAGCTTGGGGCGCTCGCGCGTTTCACGCCCGGCGTCAGCGCCTGAGTGCGAGCAGTCAGCGGTCCGACGAACCCGTGCCCTTGCGCACCGTCGGGCTGGAGCCGGGCTGCGCGCCCGGCCGCGCCTGGCCCGCGCCCGCACGCGCGCGCTGGCGTTCGCCGTCATGCAGCGCTGCCTGGTACTTTGCGCGCGTAACGGCGAGCGTCGAGCCGCGCCAGGCCGCCAGCATCACCAGCGCCGAGCGCTCGGCGAGGCGGTCGTAGAGCCGCGACAGCCGGTACACGGCATTCACCGACGTGCCGATCTCCGGCTTGAAGAACAGCAGGATGCGCTGGAAGACGGGGCTCGGCATGTCGAGTGCGCGCGCGGCGACCGCGAGCGCCTCGCCGCTGGTATCGTCGACGATCTGGGCTGCAACGCGCGAGGGCAGGATCAGGCTGTCGCCGAGCTCGAAGGTGAAGTTCTCGACGTCGCCCGCGATCGCCGCCATTTCCAGGATTTGGATCGCGCGCTTGGCGCGCACGGTCGGGATGCGGGGTGCGGCCTTCAGCGGGGTCTGTGCCAGATTGTGCAGGATCAGCGCGCGCTCGGAGGCGCCGGCGCGGAAGAACATGTCGTGGATTTCGGCCGCCTCCTTCGGCTGCATCGCCATGTCGGCGGTCATGCGCTGCTCGGGCTCGGTCGGCGCGCGCGCCGGAGAGGGAGGTAATGGAACCCTGCGGCCTTCCTGCGTCGCGACCAGCCCGAGCTTCTGCAGGACCGGGACGGGCGTGTGCGGATAGACCGCGAGCCGCGCCTTGACGGCCGCGCGCGTCGCATCGTCGACCTGGTCGATCAGCCGCGTGGCGAGCTCGACGAACTGCCGCTGCTCGTCCTCGCTGTGGGTGCCGGTCTGGACATACAGGTCGGTCAGCACGCGCAGCAGCGTCGGACGGACGTCGACACCTTCGCGACGGGACAGGTTCATCAGCCCGTCGAATCCGGGAAACAGCGACTTGGTCATGGAGGCGTACGCAACTCGGAAGAGATACTTGCGAGCGAGCCTAGCGCAGGTTCTTTTAAAGCCTCGTTAAGGAAAACGAGGCGTGAAGCCGGCCCTGCAATTCGAGGCGTTGTCGTGCCGCAACGGGACGGCGCGGCGCGCCCGTGCGGTTACGGTCCAAGGGCGCGCGTTTACATCCCGTTAACCATGAACTGATCTTAATGATCGCCACGTTGCAGAGGCGCGTTCGGTCGCACGGCAATTGAGAGAGCTGACATGGGGACCATCATCGAATTTCCGGCCGGTCGCCGGGTGGGCTCGTCGGGGGATGTCGCTCCGCGCGCGGACATGGGAACGGTCGTGATCCTTCCCGTGATCCGGATCGAGCGTGAGGCGGACGAAACCAGCGGCGATCGCGGGCCGGAGCAGGGCGCAGCGCCGGGGCGCCGTCGTCGCCGCCGCTGACATCCGGCTTCACGCAATGCCGGAATCCATCCGACAGATCCGGCCCCTCCTCTCGGCCGTCGTGCTCGCCCTGCTTGGCGCGGGGCTGTGCGCCTGCAGCGGCGGCGATTTCGGCCGCACCCGCGCCGACATGCGCAGCGACGACATGCATCGCTGGCTGGGCGCGGAGGTCACCTCCAGCGTCGGCCTGAAGCCCTCGCAATTCCAGCTCACCGACGAGGAGCGCCAGCTTCGCGACCTCGCCTATCCCATGATCGAGCCGCCGCTGTCGCGGCCGGCCTGGAAGAGCGTGTTCGGCGACTACAAGGCGCTGCCCTCGCCCTGGCGGCAGAAGGTCGTGTTCGACCGCACCATGTACGGACGCACGCTGATCGACGAGCCGCACCGCTCGCATTCCTCGCGCTATGCGCAGCTGATCGAGGACGTCCGCAACGACATCACGCGGTTCGAGCCGTTCTTCGCCAGCGCGATCCGCGTCATCGATCTCGACAGAAAGCGCGATGCCAGCATGGCACGCGTCTCCGCGCTCTCGCCAAGGGAGAGGGACGATGCGGTCGCGCGCATGCAGGAGAACTCGCTGATCATCCAGTGGGTGCAGCAGTGCCTGGAGCAGCGCATCTCGTCCTACCGTTGGGCTCTGGAACGTCTGGTGATCCAGGCTCCCGACGGCATGGCCGCCGATGCCGACCGCCTGATCGGCGAGCTCGCCGCCCAGACCGCCAATCCCCCGGTCGCGGCACAGCCGCCCTACGGCCGGGCGGTCGTCTCGAAGGGCTGACCATACAACCCGCTGCCGGCCGAGCGCAGCCCTCTCGCCCTTGCGGCCAAGTCAGCGAAGCTAGCCTGAAGCCGCCGCCACCTCATGCCGGCCGCAGCCGCCTGGCCCGTTGAGGCATCCGGGAACCGCCTTGATTGCCCTTGTCCTTCCGTACGGTCCGGATAGGATGGTCCCGTTTCATCAAGTTATTTTTTCAAAGGTTGTTCGAGATGCGCTTGGACGCCATTGGTCCATTTAAGAGCCGTCTGGACCTTGCCCCACGCCAACTGCTGACCCTTGCCCTTCTGCTAGGGTCAACCGGCTCTGCAACCGCGCTGACCAAGGAAGCGGCGCTCGAGAATTGCCGGATGACGGTCGGCAGGCCGATCGTGCAGGCCTGCATGCGCGCAGGTGGAGGGCCGGCCGGCGGTGCCAATCTCGAAGCTTGCCGCGCCAAGGCCTCGCCCCAGGTCAGGGCCTGCGTGATGGCGGCACTGAATGCCGCCAATGGCCGTGCCAATGTTGCAGTCGAGCTTCCCAAGGAAATGGCACCCAAGCTGGAGGCAGGCACCGCGCTCCCGAAGGATTTCGTCGCGCCGCCCCGCAGCATCGCCGACATCACGGCGATCCTCGACGGCGACAAGCCCGACGAGAAGACGATCGCGAAATTGAAGTCGGACGCCGAAGCCGCACCGACCGGCAAGCAATCCCGTCAGGATCTCGCCGAGCTTTATTTCGATCGCGCCAACGCGCGCGCGCAGCTCGGCCGGCTCGCCGAGGCGATGTCCGACGCCGACAAGGCCGTGGAAGTCGGGCGCGGCGCCGTCAGTCCGAATTTGCTGGCGCGGATGTTGCAGCTTCAGTCGCTGCAGCACGCTCTGGCGGGGGATCCGAAGCGCGCGCTCGAGATCATGCAAAGGCTTCTGCGCGAAGCGGCCAGTATGCCGGGCGCCAAGGGATGGCAGTTCAACACCAACCGCGCGGTCGCGGCCGTTCTCATCCAGATGGGCGACGTCGCGCAGGCTGAAGCCTATCTGCGCCGCAGCCAGACCGCGATCCAGGAGGCCCGGACCAGCGGCCATCCCAATTGGCGATCGGCTTATTCCAGGTTCGGCCAGAGCTGGGAAGGCGAGCTGGAGCTGGCTCGCGCCCTGATTTTCGAGGCGCGCGGACAGTTTGCCGACGCCGAGACCGCGTATCGCAATGCGGAGGTGCGCAAGCGCGCAAGCACGAAGGCGATCATGGAGTCGGACAACGCGCCGGCGGAAACACTCCTGCAGCAGGCGATCGACGGCACCGTGTTGAACCAGGCGCGGATGAAGGCGAAGCAGGGCAGGCTCGCCGAGGCCGAGGCGGACGCGCGCCGCGCGCTGCTCTCGCGCCTGAAGGACACCGGCAAGTACAATCCCGTCACGCCGCGTTTCGTGATGGGGCTGGCGGGCATTCTGGTCGATCAGGGCCGTTACGAGGAGGCCGAGAAGCTCGGGCGTGTGGCGCTCGAGATCAACAAGAGCGTGGGCGTGCCGGAGGACTCGCAGACGACGGTACAATTGCTGTCGCAGCTCGCCGGCATTCTGACGCTTCGGCGCCACAACGCCGAAGCGAACGAGATGTTTGCGAGGATCGACAAGGCCGTGGCCGGCTGGGATCCGCAGCGCCGTCAGGTGTTCGAACTCAATCCGTCCCGGATCCTCTCGCTTTATGGCTCCGGTCAGTTGGACGCAGGCATCGCCGCGGCCGAGCAGCTCGTGAAGAAGCAGGTCGCCCGGGTCGGCGAGAATCATTTCGATTCCGCCTCGGCGCGCGGCACGCTGGCGGTCGGACTGATGCGCGCACGCCGCGATGCGGAAGCTATCCGGGAGTTCAAGGCTGCCATCCCGGTCATGGTGGCGAGCGCCGGAGAAAACGCCGACGATGAGAACACGACGGTGGTGGCCGCGCGCAGCCAGCGGCTGCAGACCATCGTGGAGAGCTATCTGCTGCTGCTTGCCAGGGCCGTAGGAACCGGCAAGGAGGTCGGCGAAGAGACGTTCGGCCTCGCTGATGCTGTCCGCGGCCGTTCGGTGCAGCAGGCGCTGGCGGCTTCGAGCGCGCGTGCGGCGGCAAAGGACCCTGCGCTTGCCGAGCTCGTGCGCAAGGAGCAGGACCTGACCAAGCAGGTCAACGCCCAGCTCGGCACGCTCAACAACGTGCTCGCGCTTCCCGCGGCGGAACGGGACGAGAAGGGCGTTGCACAAATCCAGGCTTCGATTGGCGCCTTGCGCGGGCAGCGCGACAAGGCGCGCCAGGAGATCAAGCAGAAGTTTCCGATTTACGCCGATCTCGTTTCGCCCAGGCCGCCGAGCGTCGCCGAGATCCGCGCCACGCTGGCCGACGATGAGGCCATGCTGTCGTTCTATTTCGGCCAGAACGGCAGTTTCGTCTGGGCCGTGCCGAAGTCCGGGCCGGTGGCATTCGCCGCCGTCCAGGCCAGGATCGGCGACATCGAGACGAAGATCCGCAAGCTGCGCGAAGCGCTCGAGCCGCAAGCTGCGATGATCTCTGACATTCCGCCCTTCGACCTCAAGCTCGGCCACGAGCTCTACGAACTGCTGCTCAAGCCGGTCGAGAGCGGCTGGAAGCCGGCCAGGAACGTGATCGTCGTGACCAACGGCGCGCTGGGATTGTTGCCGCTGTCCTTGTTGCCGACGGCGCCGGCGGAAGTCTCTGCCGACGAGGACCCGCTCTTCATCGGTTATCGCAATGTGCCGTGGCTGGCGCGAACCCATGCCGTGTCGACGGTGCCTTCGGCGGCGGCGCTGCGCACGCTGCGGCAATTGCCGCCGGGCAAGCCCGGCCGCGGCGACCTCGTGGCCTTTGGCGATCCCTATTTCAACAGCGAGCAGCAGGCCGAGGCGGAAGGCGGAGGGGAGAAGATTCAGGTCGCCGACGCCGGCGGCAACATCACCCGCGGCGGCCCGCTGAAGCGGCGCAACAGTCCCAAGCTGGAAGGCGTCGACAGCGCCGAGCTCGGTCTCCTGCCCCGCCTGCCCGACACCGCCGACGAGTTGAAATCGATCGCGCTGGCCTTGCAGGCGGACCCCTCCAAGGTGCTGTTTCTCGGCAAGAGCGCAACCGAGAGCGCGGTGAAGACCATGAATCTGTCCGGCTTCAGGATCCTGGCCTTTGCGACCCATGGACTGGTCCCGGGCGAGCTGAACGGGCTGACGCAGCCGGCGCTCGCTTTGTCGTCACCGGCGGTGACGGGTGAGGGTGGCGACGGCCTCCTGACCATGGAGGAGATCCTGGGCCTCAAGCTGGATGCGGACTGGGTCATCCTGTCGGCCTGTAACACCGGCGCCGGTGCCGGAGCAGGGGCGGAGGCGGCATCCGGGCTTGGGCGCGCGTTTTTCTACGCCGGAACGCGCGCGCTGCTGGTGACGAACTGGTCGGTCCACTCACAGTCGGCGCGGCAATTGGTGACCGACCTGTTCAAGCGGCAGGCCGACGATCCCAAGCTGTCGCGCAGCGAAGCGCTGCGGCAGGCGGCGATGGCCCTCGTCGATGGTCCTGGCTATCTCAACAGCGAAGGCAAGACCGAGTTTGCCTATGCGCATCCGCTGTTCTGGGCGCCCTACACCATCATCGGCGATGGCGGCTTGCGTTGACGAACGGGGAAGGGGGCAGGGAAATGAAGCGGAGAGTCTTGCTGGGCCTCGTGGCTGCAGGTTTGTCGTTCTCGACACCGTCGCGCGCCACGCTGTTGATCTCGGAGGAGGAAGCGAAATTGCCGCCGCCGAAGGGCGCGGTTGCCGTCGATCAGCGCGGCATCCTGCGCGGTCCCAAGGTCGAGTTCGTCTCGCCGGGCGGCTCGGCGAGCTCACCTCTCCGGCTGGTGTTGAAATTTCAATCCTATGGCGGGGCCAAGATCGATCCGGAGTCGGTCAAGGTGATCTTCCTCCGGACGCCGAACGTCGACCTGACCCCCAGGGTCAAGCCCTTCGTGCAGGCCGACGGCATCAACATGCAGGATGCGGAGCTGCCGCCCGGCGAATACACGGTGCGCGTCGATATCAAGGACAGTGATGGCCGGCCGGGTACGGCAATGTTCACCCTCAAGGTGGCGCCCAAGTGACGTGCCCCTACTGCCGGTCCGATAGTGCAGAGGGCGCGCTGGTTTGCGCCTCGTGCGGGCGCGACATCGCCGTTCCCGCCACGCTGATTGCCGAGCGCGACGATCTCCTGCGCAAGCGCGAGGAGCTGCGCGATGAACTGCGGCGGGCCAGAGACGAGGTCGAAGCCATCATGAGGCGGAGAAAGTCGCGCTAGCGATGGAATGTCCGTTCTGCTCCGAGACGATCAAGGACGAAGCCATCGCGTGCAAGCATTGTTCGCGAGACTTGCGCGCCGTACGGCCGACGCTGCTCGAGATTGACGAGATCGTCGCCGAGCTGGACAAGCTCAGGCGCGATCTCGATCGCGTCAATGTCCGCCTTGAGCGCTACAACAACCCGCTGCGCTATTATGGAACGCATGCGGTGCTCTACGTCCTCATTCCGTCCCTGCTGCTGGTGATCGCGCATGTGCTCGTGACCATCACCTTCAACGTGTCGCCGATCCCGCTTCGGATTGCATCGATCGTCATCCCGCTCCTGTTCGGATTCGTGGCCTATCCGCTGCACCGGGTCTCCGCCCTGACGGCATTCGTGCTGGCGTTCCTGGCCGCAGGCGTCAGCATCCTCGCGATGCTGACGGTCACCGGCCTGCACGATGATGTCCCGATCCTGCCGACGATCTGGATCGAGTGGCGCGAGGTTTTCGAATATGGCGCCAGCATCCTGCTCGCTTTCGTCTCCGGAAACATTCTCAGCGTCGTGATCTTCCAGGTCTTGCCGCGTGTGCTGACCCAGGGCGGCAAGCCGAATGCGTTCGCCTTCCGCGTGGCGCGACTGCTCGGGCAGCACGTCGGCGAAGAGCAGCTGCGCCGCCGCGCCCGCCTGATCCAGGACCTCATGCAGACCGCGGGGCCGCTGGCCGGCGTTGCCGTGACAGGCATCGGCTCGATCTACGCGGGGTTGAAGGGCTTCTTGCTCGGATAGGGGGAAAAGGGGCCCCAGCTCGCGGCGGTATTTGGGGGGCATTGAGCTGGGGCCATTCGGGGTCGCCCTTGGGGAAGGGCAACGGGAAAACTCGGCAATTGCAGAGATGTTCCAGAACGTCGTTCCGCCCAGCGAACGCACATGCGCCTTCTGTGGCCTGAGAATCATGGGCACGGCACCTGCCCAAGGTGAAGGACTTATGACCGATTCGTTCCGCGAACTCACAGATTAGGTGCACCGCAAGGTGTTTCGCGAGAGTCGCCACAATTTGTCTAACGCTCCACGAGACGGTCCGTCTGCGCGAGCTGCTGGTCCAGGATTGAACGGCTCCATCCCTTGAAAGACGCTCGGGAGCATCTAGATAACATCCACAAACCATCCAGGGGGATGGTATACGGATGTTTCGATATGGCCGGTAACATACATGAGCTGCGACCCAAAGCCCCCGACACCGAGAAGATCACGATCAACCTTGGCTATGTCGACCTCGGTCATGTCGATCTTATGGTTCAGGAAGGGTTCTATTCGAACAGGACCGATTTCATCCGGACAGCAATCCGGAACCAGCTCGAGCGTCACGTAGAAGTCGTCAGACAGTCCACGGCCCGGAAGAACCTGGACCTCGGGCTGCGCAACTACACTCGCAAGGATCTCGAAGCGGCACGGAGCGCCGGCGAGATGCTGCAGATCAATGTTTTGGGCCTAGCCACCATCGCCGAGGACGTCACTCCCGAGTTGGCTCGCGCCACGATCGCGTCGGTCTCGGTGCTGGGGGCCCTACACGCCACTCCCGCGGTCAAGGCCGCTCTCGCCGACAGAACGAGGTGAACGATGCTGAATCGAGACATAGTCCGCGAAGCAACCCGCCTCACGCGTGCCGGCCAACTGGTCGAGGCCACCGCGCTGCTGCAGCGCATGCTCCAGGGCGGTAGCGCTCCAAGACCGGAGTCGCGCAGCGCCTCTCAGGCTCCGCGCTCGCGGCTCGATCCGCTTGCCATCGACGCCACGGCCGAGCTTGTCGAGGAGCGGGAAGCTCCGCAGATTGCACCGGCCCGCTCTGCTCAGGGACGCAGACGCTCCTTATCGCTCGGCGGCATGCGAGATTTTTCCGGGCTCGGCCTGCGAAGTCCGATCACGCGCGCTCCTCTGTCGCCATCGGACATCGTGCCCGAGGGCACACGCTTCATCGCCGGTACCTTCAGTAACGGCGCGGGAAGCCGGACCTACAAGCTGTTCATCCCAAGCCGCTGCCAGGGACAACGGCTTCCCCTGATCATCATGCTTCACGGCTGCACCCAATCGCCGGACGATTTCGCGGCCGGCACCCGGATGAACTTCCTGGCAGAAGAGCAGAATTGCCTCGTGGCCTATCCTGAGCAGCCGAGCGGAGCCAACCAGTCGAAGTGCTGGAACTGGTTCCGCACGAGCGACCAGCGCCGCGGCGGGGGCGAGCCCTCGATGATCGCCGGCATTACCCGCCAGATCATGCGCGACCATTTGATCGATCCGAAGCGCGTATACGTCGCGGGTCTGTCGGCCGGCGGGGCCGCCGCCGCCATCATGGGCGCAACGTATAGCGACCTGTACGCGGCCGTCGGTATTCATTCAGGCCTCGCGTGCGGAGCCGCGAGCGATCTTCCCTCCGCGTTCGTCGCCATGCGGCAGGGAGGCGGCTCCAAGGCAATTGCGGACGGCAAGACTTCTGTACCGACCATCGTTTTCCATGGCGATCGCGACACAACGGTGCATCCAAAGAATGGCGATCAGATTATCGAGCAGTCCGCCAGGGCAACGAGGCCGGCGATGAAGGTGCTTCACGGACGCGTCCCCCACGGCCATGCCTATACTCGCACCGTCCTGATCGACGGCGCCGGTCGGGCGATTTCCGAACACTGGAACATCGATGGCGCCGGACACGCGTGGTCTGGCGGCAGCCCTGCCGGGTCCTACACTGATCCGCAAGGACCGGATGCGACGAGGGAAATGCTGCGCTTCTTCCTCGAGCATTCGCTCGGTGAGTAGTCTGGCTTCACAGGGCGCTCAGAGAGCGCGCGTGCGATTTATCTCAGGTTATTCGACCAACAGTGCACGGGCTTGGAACGCCACGTCACAAAGCTTGTTGTCCTTGCAGAAATGACCGTTTTGGTCGCACCCCCATTTTCTTGGAGCGTCAGATGAGCAAACGCAAAGCGGCGACAGCGGCAAAGCGTGCCCGCAACCCGAAAATGGCCGCGCGGGCCCAACGGAACAAGCAGGCCATTGTTAGAAGCCCGAAAGAGAATTCACTTCACCCTGCTGCGGCAGACTCGGTCGAATCGCCTCTTCATGATGATCCTAAGCACCAGGTTCCCGTCATTGAGCCTGAGGCGGATGCTTTAATAGATGATCGCAGCCAGAGAATGACAGATAGCGATCCAACGAAAGGCTTTGCTCTAGCGACAGCAAACATGCAGGCGCAACAAGCGAAGCTTCTTGAGATAGCCGGGGCCAACGCGCAATTTGCTGTTGAATTCGGCCTGAGACTTGCGACGATCAGGTCACCAATCGAATTTTTCAGCGTCATTACGGAGTTTACAAGCAGACGGGTCGATATGTTCGCGCAGCATTCGAAAGAACTGGCGGCATATCCGTTCTGGCGCATCAAGCCGCTCCGGGAAGTCACGGCTCTGCCGGGACGATAACTGCAGGCCGTACCCTGCGGCAAACGATGGACGCAAATGCGGATCACGCACGCGCCCATCAGGGTTGCTTGCTTTCGGCTGAGGAGGCCGGCTCACAACGAGGGAGCGGAATCAGCGCTGGCCATCTCGTGCAGCTGATCTGAGGTACCACCATCGCGAATATAGGTTGACACCTTTCGCAACTGAAGCCGCTCTCGACCGTCTCCGGTCAATTTTTGGCGGAGTGATTAGAAGGCCCAGCTTTGATCGGCTCTTCCACGGTCCTTGTCTAAGTCCTTGACCGTTCCGGCTTCAACTAGCTGCGGGTGAGGCAGGGGCAGATGTTCAGTTGTCGGTGTATCCGAGGTCCGCTGATGGCCCATCAGCGAAGCGGTGAGACCATTCATTGAGTTCGGTTGGTGGGGTAGAGCGGACTGACTTTGCTCACTCTAAGTTCTTCGCATTTTGACCCGAAGGCGACATCGACCAGACGTCTAATCGGCCCTTCAACTCACCTGTGTGCCCTTGTGTTATTGTATCCCTTTCGAGAACTTGATGGAGGGAAGGATGGACATTCGATCGAAATTGACGGCGCTGTGTGAAGCGTTCAACGCGCACGACTTGGATTCCATCATGGAGTTCTTTGCTGACGATTGTGTCTTGGAGATGCCGAGGGGAAGCAAGCCTTGGGGCTCCCGCTTCGAGGGCAAACGCAACGTACGAGACGGGCTCGCGACGCGCTTTGAAGGCTTACCGGATGTTCACTACGGCGACGCCGAGCATTTTGTGGATACGATGGCAAACACGGGCATTTCAAAATGGACGCTAACGGGCACTACAGGCGAAGGAAAAAAGATCGAGGTCCGAGGATGTGACTTTTACACTTTTCGCGCGGACGAGGTGATCCGCAAGGACTCGTATTGGAAGATTGTTGAAGGACCTTCGTCAGCCTAACGACGCACATGTCCGAATGTGGACCTTCGCAGACCCGAGCCGCGGATCAGGTGATGTCCGCTACCCTGAGGCAGAGCAGACCGTCTCCTATGGCCGCGCCGACTTCCGACTTTGACCCTTTGTCAACTGCGGTTCCCGTAACGGGTCGGCAATGGAGCTTGATGTGCGTCAAATCCCGACTTCAGGGCGGTGGTTTAATGAAGCAATTTTCAACCGATCTGTCTCAACCGGAGGAACGTCCATGATCACCAAGGATTTTCTTGCTGCGCTGGCGGTCGCTTCTCTCCTAGTTGCTCCCGCGATGGCTCAGACCGCAACGAAAGAGACTCAAAACAGCGGTCACCACTATCAGGGCGGGCCGAAGACCGAAGTGCCTCATCACATGGGCAAGAAGGAAACTACCGGAAAGGCCTCAAGCGGCCAGTCCGGCGGACATCACTACACCGGCGGACCAGCAACATCGACGCCGCATCACAAGGGCGACAAGAATTAAGCTGCCGGATGGCGTGGCGCACCGATGATTCGCCTGCTCTATAGGAGTAACTGGCATGACCAAGCTCCCTTATGTGCGAACTATGTTCGCAACATGCATGCTGTTTCAGGTGATCTATGTTCTTTGCGTGCTCCTCTGGTTGGCCTTCCCGGACTTGAAGGGCCATGAACTCCTGCCGATTGTCTTTCCCGGTTTCAAGATGATTGCGGTCGGCAGCTTCATCTACGGCCTTATCGCCAGCATGGTCTACGGGTGGGCCGTTGCGATCGTCTACGTCTTCTTCTTCAATCTTTGGCCGCAACTCGCGGCTGCTGTTATTGGACCGCGAGCGGTGCAACGCACCTAAAAACGGACGTCGGAGACCACTGACGACAATCTCGCCCGCCTGCGCTGACTGGTTAGCTCGAACCAAACGGCGTCGAGATGTCAGCCTTTGGCCCGTCTGCGACCTCGGAGGCCATCTGCTCTTCGGCCGATGCTGGCAGTCAACCGGACGTTAGGCGGACAGTCGATTAATGAGTGCATGCCCTAGTCAGCGGATACGGATCGTCGGGAGTGCCGGATGCATTCAGGGGCGCTCCAGTGGCAAGTAAGCCTTGTTTGCTCGTGAAGCTGCAAGCCGCCATCGAGACAGCACAGTCGCAACTGCGGCAGCAGAACCGAAACACTCTGCGCGCCGGGCAATCGGCCGGCGCGAGGAGCCGCTGCAAGCCTATCGCGCTTCGACCACTTCGCCGTCTTCCTTCACGAAGCGGCCGACGGGATTGTCCAGGAGATCAATCACGGCTTCCGACGGCCGGCACAAGCGCGTGCCCTTTGGCGTCACCACGACCGGACGGTTGATGAGAATGGGATGGGCGATCATGAAATCGAGGAGTTGGTCGTCGGTCCATTTGGGGTCGTCCAGGCCGAGCTCCTTGTACGGTGTTCCCTTCTCTCGCAGCAGCACGCGGACCGGAACGTCCATCGCCGCGATCAGCTCCTTGAGCTTGTCTCGCGACGGTGGCGTCTTGAGATATTCGATGACGACAGGCTCAGTGCCGCTCTGCCGGATCATCGCCAAGGTGTTTCGCGAGGTGCCGCAAGCGGGGTTGTGATAGATCGTGACGCTCATCGAAGTGTCTCCGTGACTGGCAGACCGGCATCCATCGCTGCCGCACCGCCGCCGGCAAATGATGAGTTCATTGGCGGGCCTCGGCAGCCGTCTGGACTTTACCCGCGCCCGCTTCGTACCAGCCCCGCGTGGCCTTGACGATGCGGACGACGGACAGCATCACCGGGACTTCGACGAGGACGCCGACCACGGTCGCCAGCGCCGCGCCGGAGTCCAAGCCGAACAGGCTGATCGCGGCGGCGACCGCCAGCTCGAAGAAGTTGCTCGCGCCGATGAGGGCAGCCGGAGCTGCGACGCACCAGGCCACGCCGAACCGCCGGCTCAGCCAATAGGCCAGGCCCGCATTGAGATAGACCTGCACAAGAATCGGGACGGCAAGGATCGCGATGACGCCGGGCTGTCTGACGATCTGCTCTCCCTGGAAGCCGAAGAGCAGCACCAATGTCGCGAGGAGCGCGACAAGCGAGAGAGGCTGCAGCATCCGCATGACGCGGTTGAAGCTGGCATCGCCGCCTCGCAGCAGCACCTTGCGCCACAGCTGAGCGACAATCACGGGAACAACAATGTAAAGCACAACGGACAGGAGCAGTGTGTCCCAGGGGACGCTGATCGAGGCCACTCCGAGCAGCAACCCCACGAGCGGCGCGAACAGGAAAACCATGATCACGTCGTTGAGTGCGACCTGGCTCAGAGTGTAGTGGGGCTCCCCTTCGCACAAATTGGACCATACGAACACCATCGCAGTGCAGGGGGCAGCCGCAAGCAGGATCAAGCCGGCGATGTAGGACGGGATCTGGTCGGACGGCAGCCACGGTGCGAAGACGTGACCGATGAAAAAAGAGCCCAGCAGCGCCATCGAGAACGGCTTCACGGCCCAATTGATGAAGAGCGTGACGCCGACGCCGCGCCAATGCTCCCGGACCTGGCCCAGCGAGCCGAAGTCGATCTTCAACAACATCGGCACGATCATGAGCCAGATCAGCATCGCGACCGGCAGGTTGACCTTGGCGACCTCAGCGGCTGCAACCGCGCTGAAGAAGCCGGGCATGACGTGCCCCAGCGCGACGCCGACCACGATGCAAAGCGCGACCCACAAGGTGAGGTATCGTTCGAAGATGCCCATCGTCACGCCACGTCGCTCTTGCCGGACGTCGCCCCCTCGGAGCGGCCGATTTCCCGGAGCTTGGTCCCCAGCGAAAGCCGGTCGATGCCGCTGAGGGGCAGGTTCACGAACGCGCCGATACGGTTCTTCAAGTAGCGGAAGGCCCGCGAGAAGGCCGCAAGTCTTTCAATCTCGGTGCCTTCGACGGCCGCAGGATCTTCGATGCCCCAATGCGCAGTCGTCGGTTGACCCGGCCAGACCGGACATGCTTCGCCGGCGGCGTTGTCACAGACGGTAAAGACGAAATCCATCACCGGCGCATCGGCGGCTGCGAATTCCAGCCAGCTCTTCGAGCGCATCCCGTCGATCGGGTAGTCCATGCTCTGCAATGTGCGCAGCGCCAGCGGATGTACGGCGCCTTTCGGCGTGCTCCCTGCGGAGAAGGACCGAAAGCGCCCGGCACCGTCCTTGCGAAGGATCGATTCCGCGAGCACGGACCGGGCTGAATTGCCCGTACAGAGGAACAGCACATTGTAGACGCGATCAGGCATGGACCTTCTTCCTTCGCTTGGGAGCGCAGCACGATTGCAGGCTCTCGACGACGGGTTCGCAAACTTCCGGCCGTCCGCCGCAGCAATCGCGCAGCATGAAGAGTGCGACGTCGCGAAATTCGCCGAGGTTGGCGCGGTAGACGATCGAGCGACTGTGTCGCTCGGAAGACACGAGGCGCGCGCGGCTCAAAATCGACAGATGCGCCGAGAGTGTGTTCTGGGGGACTTCCAGCAGGCGCGCGAGGTCGCCTGCCGCAAGACCGTCAGGCTCGTGTCTGACCAGGGTCCGGAACGCCTCAAGGCGGGTCGGTTGAGACAGCGCGGCGAGCGCCAGGACGGCTTCTTCTGTTTCCATATATCCAGATTTATGGAATCATGTGGGCCGCGTCAACCTGAAAAATCCGGTTACCGCCGAGCTTATATTTCGAATCTTCTAGAAATAGCGTTTGACAGCTGATGTTGCGCTGGTGCATCGTGGCCCCCATGAAGATCGATGACGCAGCAGCGCGTTTGGAAGCCCTGGGGAACCGGACCCGGCTTCAGATCTACCGCGCATTGGTCCGGGCCGGGCACGCGGGCATGCCGGTTGGCCGCTTGCAGGACAAGCTGAAGATCCCGGCGTCAACGCTGTCGCACCACATCAAGACCCTGGTCTCGGTCGGGCTGGTCAGTCAGATCAGGGAATCGACGACCCTGATCTGCCACGCCAATTTCGACGCCATGCGGGGCCTGGTCGACTTCCTTGTTGCGGAGTGCTGCGCGGACGAAGCCGGATGTAAGGACGCCCAGACGGCAGCCTGATTCATTTGGCCAATTATTCCATAATTCTAGAAGGATGGAGAATTCGCAATGGACAAGAAGACGGTAGCGATCATCGGGGCGGGGCCGGTCGGCCTCGCAGCCGCCGCGCATGTGCTCGAACGCGGCATGTCCCCCGTCGTGCTCGAAGCCGGACCCGAGGCCGCGCATGCGGTGCGGCAATGGCAGCACGTCCAGCTCTTCTCGCCGTGGGAATTCAATGTCGACAAGGCGTCGGCGCGCCTGCTCGCGCCGACGGGCTGGAATTCGCCGGACCCTCAGTCCTACCCGACCGGCGGCGAACTGATCGAGCGCTACCTCGCGCCGCTTGCAACGCGAACGAAGCTGCGCGAGACGATCCGCACGTCGAGCCGCGTCACGGCGATCAGCCGTGTCGGCTTCGACAAGGCGAAGACCAGGGGACGGGAGCAGGCGCCTTTCGAACTCCGTTATCAGAACGGCAAGGGTCCCGAGGTGCTGCGCGCCGACGCCGTCATCGACGTCTCAGGCACGTGGTTCTCGCCCAATCCTGCCGGCAGCAACGGTCTGCCCGCGATCGGCGAACGCGAGCGCACTGATCGCATCGCCTATGGCATGCCGGATGTGCGAGGCACAAATCGCGGCAGATATGCCGGCAAGACCGTGGCCGTGCTCGGTGCCGGCCACTCCGCGCTGGGCACGCTGATCGATCTCTCGCGGCTCGCCGAGGAGGTGCCCGGCACGCAGCCCGTCTGGCTGTTGCGCGGCGGCGATCCTGCAAAGGCCTTCGGCGGCGGCAGCAACGACAAGCTTGCCGCGCGCGGCGAGCTGGGCTCAACCTTCGCCGCGCTCGTGGCTGCCGGACGGATTCGAGTCGAGACCGACTTCGGTGTCACCCACATCTCGGACTTCGAAGGACGTCTCAGGATTTCGGCAGGTGCCTGCTGCGGCGCGCGGAGTGTGGTTGCGGATGAGCTGGTGGTGTCGACCGGCTTCCGTCCCGATCTCTCGTTCCTGTCCGAGCTGCGGCTTCGGCTCGACCCGGCGATCGAGGCGCCCGTCGCGCTCGCGCCGCTCATCGATCCCAACGAGCATAGCTGCGGAACGGTGCGGCCTCACGGCGCTCGCGAGCTGGCGCATGACGAGCCGGGGTTCTACCTCGCCGGCATGAAATCCTACGGCCGGGCGCCGACCTTCCTGATGACCACCGGATACGAGCAGGTCCGCTCGATCGTCGCCGACATCGCGGGCGACAAGGAGGCTGCGGCACGGGTCGAGCTCGTGCTGCCCGAGACCGGCGTCTGCACGCGAGCCGGCGTCGAGTCCGCCGGCGCAGCGGGATGCTGCGGCGGTCCGGCCAAGGCCGAACCCTCAGCCTGCTGTGCGGCCGATGAATCGGCCATGAAGGCAGGCGGCGCGGGATGCGGCTGCTCATGACGGGAGGCACTGCGAGCCCACTCGCTGTCGTCGTCGCGCTCGGCAGCGCCCAGACCATTGCCTGGGCGTCGAGTTACTATCTCCCTGCGATCCTGGCTGCGCCGATTGCGCACGATCTCGGCCTTGCGCCGACTTACCTGTTCGGCGCGCTGTCGGGAGCGCTCGTCATCTCCGGCCTGCTCGGCCCGAGAGTCGGGCATGCCATCGACACGTTTGGAGGGCGCAGCCTGCTTGCCGTCTCGAACCTCGTCTTCGCGGCAGGCCTGCTCCTGCTCTCCGTGTCCCATGGTGTGGCGCTGCTGATCACGGCCTGGATCCTGCTCGGGATCGGCATGGGCATGGGTCTCTATGAAGCTGCGTTCGCGACGCTTGCGCGCATCTACGGCGCCAATGCGCGAGGAACGATCACCGGCATCACCCTGATCGCCGGCTTCGCCAGCACCCTCGGCTGGCCTCTCACGACGTGGCTCGCTTCGGAGTACGGCTGGCGCGTTGCCTGCCAGGTATGGGCGGCGATCCATATCGGCGTTGCATTGCCGCTCAACCTTTCTCTGCCCCGTGCCGCTCCATTGGACCAGGACTCCCGGCCGGGCACCGGCACGACCCAACAATCCGGCGGCCAGAGCGAAACCTTCGCAATGATGCTGCTGGCGTACATCTTTGCGGCGGCAAGCTTCGTCAGCTCCGGAGTCTCGGCCATTCTGCCGACCATGCTGGTTGCGTTCGGCGCCACGCCGGCACAGGCGTTGTTCGCAGGAGCATTGGTCGGACCTGCGCAAGTCGGCGCCCGCCTTCTGGAGGCAGGATGGCTCAGCCGGTTTCATCCACTGCTGTCGGCAAGGCTCGCCATGCTCATGAATCCGATCGGCGTGCTTGCACTGGTCGCGGGCGGCCCTTGGCTCGCACCGGCCTTCACAGTGCTGTATGGCGCGGGCAACGGCATCATCACCATTGCCCGTGGTACGCTGCCATTGGCGTTGTTCGGGCCGGTGGGGTTCGGCAGGCGTGTCGGTGTGATCTCGCTGCCTTCGAGGGCAACAGGCGCCTTCGCGCCGCTTGCGCTGGGACTGATGGTGGAGCATTTCGGCAGCAGCGCACTCTGGATCAGCGCGCTGGCCTCGGTCTCCGCCTTCGTCGCGCTGCTGCTGCTTCGTGCAGATCGGACGACGTGAGCACCCACGAGATGGGAGGAGAGCATTCGTAGCTTGCGCGGCTGGCCGCTGATTGCGGCAATGTGCATCGGTCAGCTCGGCAATCTCCTGCCGCATGTGACGTTGTCCGCGAATCTGGCGCAGCACCTGATGCCGGCGTGGGGGTTGTCCGCCGCGGAAGGCGGGCTGATGGCGAGCGGCTACGCCTTCGGCTACATGCTGGCGGTTCCCGTGCTCACGACCCTGACCGATCGCATCGATGCACGACTCGTGCTCCTGGGCGGCTCTGTCGTCAGCGGAGTTGCGACCGTCGCGTTTGGAATTTTCGCGCAAGGGTTCTGGTCAGGGACCATCATCTGGTCGCTCGCGGGTCTGGGTTTTGCCGGTGCCTACATGCCAGGGCTCAAGGCACTGACGGACCGGTTGCCCGCAGGCGACACCTCGCGAGCTGTGACGCTGTACACGTCGAGCTTCTCGGTCGGCGTCGGCCTGTCCTTCCTGATCGCGCAAGTCCTCGCCGATCGCTGGGGGTGGCGGACGGCATTCTACGTGACGGGTATCGGGCCGATTGCGATGGTGGTCGCGTGTCTTGCGATCGAGGGCCGCCGCCCCACTCCCAGAGCAGGACGCCTGCTGAACTTTGCGCCCGTTTTCGCCAACCGCGAGGCGCTCGGCTATATCTTCGGCTACGGCGCTCACTGCTTCGAACTCTATGGTATTCGCACCTGGCTGGTCGGATTCTGGACCTTCGTCGTTGCGCATCAAGGCGCGCCCTCATGGCTCTCTCCCGTCCTGATGAGCTTCTGCTTCGCGGTGATCTCGATGCCGGCCAGTATCCTCGGCAATGAGGCCGCCCTGAAATTCGGGCGGCATCGTGCGATCACGGTGGTGATGATCGCTTCGGCCTGCGTTGCGCTCGTCATCGGCCTCAACGCGACGGCTCCGGCATGGGCGCTGGCGTTGCTGCTGATGATCTATGGCCTGACGGTGCCGGCGGATTCAGGCGCGCTGACGGCGGGCATGTCGGCCGCGGCTGTTTCCGAGCATCGCGGGGCGACCTTGGCCCTGCATTCGACGGTCGGCTTCGGCCTGTCCGCGATTGGAGCGTGGGGAACCGGGGCTGCGCTCGATGCTGCTGGCGGTCCGCAGAGTGCGAAGGGCTGGTTGCTCGTCTTCATCGTGCTCGCGGCCGGAATTGCGTTGGGCCCGCTCGCGTTGCTGTGGGCGCGCATGACTTCGTCCGAGAAGCATCTATCGAGGTCAAGATAGCGAACCCGGGAGGTCGCTGCTCGGTCGGGGTGATCGCGGTGACAGGTGCCGAACCCGCGGTCACGAATGCTTGACCCGGATCAAAGAATGCTTTCGGCAGCGGGATATGTTACAAGCGCTGCGGTTCCAGAAAGTATCCAAACAGTAAAAGCAGATTGATGCGGATCGTCCGTACCGTCCTGGCACTCGCAATCGCCATATCCTTGGCGATGCTGCCGGCTGGCGTGTCCGCGTCTGGCCTCGCCGTGTCGTCGGACGACATGCACGCGGCCATGGTCATGAGCGGCGACGACGCTATGTCGATGGACGATTGTTGTCCCGACATGAAGGGAACGGGCTCCGACACCGGCGCGTACAAATGCGGGATGGGCTTCTGCTGCGTCGGCGGCACCGTCGCGCTTGCAGACATCCGTCCGCTGGCCTTCGAATTTCTTGCCGTAGCGGCAGGGAAAACCGCCATTCCCGCCGACCAGGTCGTCTCCTTGCTCGGCGGCAGCCCTCCCTTCCGGCCTCCTCGAATCTGATCTCGCCAAGCCAACGACGCGTGCAGCACGCCTGCGCGCGACGATGACTGACGTGCGCGCTTCATGCGTCACGGTCGAGATCAATTCATGAGGACAAGACGATGCTTTCCAAGTTCAGCACCGCGGCTGTTGCCGCCACCCTTTCGCTCGCCGCTTCGGTCGCGATGGCGGGCGCAGGCGATTACGCTTTCGAGCCGGTCAATCCCGAGATGAAGAAGGGCGACGACGTCACGCTCGCCATTCGCCTGACCAACAGGCAGACCGGCAAGCCGGTTGCGGATGCCGTTATCTTCAGGACGCGCGTGGACATGGCGCCGGACGGCATGGCCGAGATGGAGTCGGCGGTCGCGCCACTGCCGTCCCAGGAGCCGGGCGTTTATGCCTTCAAGACCGACCTGCCGATGGCCGGCCGCTACCAGGTCACGCTCTCGGCGAAGGTGCAGGGCGAGCCTGAGACGGTCACCGGCAAGGTCATCGTCAAGGCGACGAAGTGAGCCTTCGGGCGCCGCCGGACGGCGCCCGAACTTCTCTTTCCCGTTTACATGGACGCGCGCCCGAGGCGCGCGGTATCTGGCGATGAACACGCAGCGTCTTCTCACCGCACTCGCGCTCACCTGCAGCCTGGCCCTGGGCGCTTCCTGGCTCATGAACGACGGGCGCTCGTCCGTCCATGCCGAGGTCGCCTCGGCTACGGCAGGCGGTGCCCGAACTCCGCTCTATTACCGCGATCCGAGCGGAGCGCCGCTTTGGTCGGCCGGGCCCAGGAAGGACGAGCGGGGGCGGGACTATCTGCCGGTCTACGACGACGAACAGGCCGCCCCGGCGGCGCTAAAGCCGCAGCAGGCGACCTCGCCACGAAAGATCCTCTACTATCGCAACCCCATGGGGTTGCCCGACACCTCGCCGGTGCCGAAGCAGGACCCGATGGGGATGAACTATGTCCCCGTTTACGAAGGCGACGACGTCGACGACGGGACGGTGAAGCTGTCGCCTGGCAAGATCCAGCGCAGCGGCGTGAAGTCCGAGCCGGTGGCGCGGCGGTCGATCCGGGTCCTGGTGAAGGCGCCCGGCACGATTCAGCTGGACGAACGCCGCGTCTCGGTGATCGCGATGCGCGCCGAAAGCTTCGTGCAGAGGATCGCGGACGTCACCACCGGCACCCGCGTGAAGGCGGGCCAGCCGTTGATGGAGATCTACAGCTCGGCGGTCGCGTCTGCGGCGGCCGAATACCTCGCGACGATCACCTCGAAGACGGTCGGCGGCGTCGAGTCGTACGGCCGCGGCTCGCGGCAGCGGCTGGTCAATCTCGACGTCCCCGAGCAGGTGATCGCCGAGATGGAGAAGACGCGCGTCGCGCCCGTCACCATCCATTGGACGGCGCCGCGCGACGGAATCGTGCTCGAGCGCAACGCGATCGAAGGCATGCGTGCCAATCCCGGCGATGTGTTGTTCCGCATCGCGGACATCTCGCTGGTCTGGGCGCTGGTCGACGTCGCCGAGCGCGATCTCGGCAACATCGCGGTGGGGCAGTCCGTTGCGGTGCGCGCGCGAAGCTTTCCCGGCCGCGCGTTCACCGGCAGGATTGCCGTGATCTAT
This sequence comes from Bradyrhizobium sp. USDA 327, assembly GCF_041262065.1. NCBI lineage: Bacteria > Pseudomonadati > Pseudomonadota > Alphaproteobacteria > Hyphomicrobiales > Nitrobacteraceae > Bradyrhizobium > Bradyrhizobium sp. USDA 327. The sequence continues at coordinate 1,692,835 of NZ_JBGCCW010000001.1, forward strand.
CCGCAGGTGAACCGCGAGACCCGGACGGTTCGCGTCCGGATCGAGCTCGCCAATCCCGACGCGGTGCTGCTGCCGGACATGTATGTCGATGCCGACATCGACACGGCAGATGGCGCGCCCGTCCTGGCGATACAGGATAGCTCGGTGCTCGACACCGGCACACGCCAGGCCGTTCTCGTCGACAAGGGGGACGGGCGTTTCGAGCCGCGCGAGGTGAAGCTCGGCCGGCGCGGCGGCGGCTACATCGAGGTGCGGGACGGACTTGCGGACGGCGAAGCCGTGGTGACCTCCGCCAACTTCCTGATCGATGCGGAGAGCAATCTGAAGGCCGCGCTCAAAGGCTTCGCCGAGGCTGCTCCTCGGGCTTCCGACGCGGGCCATGCGGCGGGAGAGCACAAATGATCGCCCGCATCATCGCCTGGTCGGCGCGCAATCTGCTGCTGGTGCTGTTCGGCACCGGCTTTGCGGCCGCCGCCGGCCTCTACGCGCTGCTTCATCTGCCGCTGGATGCGATCCCCGACCTCTCGGACACGCAGGTCATCGTCTACACCGAATATCCCGGCCAGGCGCCGCAGGTGATCGAGGACCAGGTCACCTATCCCTTGACGACGGCGATGCTGACCGTGCCGAAATCGAAGGTGGTGCGCGGCTTCTCCTTCTTCGGCGTGTCGTTCGTCTACGTCATCTTCGAGGACGGCACCGACATCTACTGGGCACGCTCGCGCGTCATGGAGTTCCTGAACGGCGCGTCGTCCAGGCTTCCCGGCGGCGTCACCCCGACCATCGGGCCCGACGCGACCGGCGTCGGCTGGGTCTACCAATACGCCGTGATGTCGAGGGAATTGAACCTCGCCGACACCCGCACGATCCAAGACTGGAATCTGAAGTTCGCGCTGGCCAAGGCCGAAGGTGTCGCCGAGGTCGCCAGCATCGGCGGCTTCGTCAAGCAATACAACGTGGTGCTGGATCCGCAGCGGATGCGCGATCGCGGCATCAGCATGCAGAAGATCCGGGAGGCGATCCGCGCCAGCAACGCCGATGTCGGCGGGCGCACGGTCGAGCTGTCGGAGTTCGAATACGTCATTCGCGGCAAGGGTTACATCAGGAACATCAACGATCTCGGCAACATCGTCCTGAAGACGAGCAACGGCACGCCGGTGCTGCTTCGGGACGTCGCCAGTGTCGAGCTCGGGCCGGACGAGCGGCGCGGCATCGGCGAGCTGAACGGCGAAGGCGAGGTCGCAAGCGGCATCGTGCTGCAGCGCTTCGGCGTCAACGCCCTCGACGTGATCGAGAACGTCAAGAAGCGATTCGAGGAGATCGCGAGCAGCCTGCCGAAATCTGTCGAGATCGTCCCGGTCTACGATCGCTCCAACCTGATCTACGCGGCCATCGATACGCTCAAGCACACGCTGGTCGAGGAGAGCATCGTCGTCGCGCTCGTCTGTATCGTGTTCCTGCTCCATGTCCGCAGCGCGCTGGTCGCGATCCTGATGCTGCCGGTCGGCGTGCTGATGGCGTTCGGCGCCATGAAGCTGCTGGGCCTGGGATCGAACATCATGAGCCTGGGGGGCATCGCGATCGCGATCGGTGCCATGGTGGATGCCGCGATCGTCATGATCGAGAACGCCCACAAGCACCTCGAGCGCGCCGAGCCCGGTCAGTCGCGCGTCCAGATCCTGATCGACGCGGCGTCCGAGGTCGGTCCTGCGCTGTTCTTCAGCCTGCTGATCATCACCGTCTCCTTCATGCCGATCTTCACGCTGGAATCGCAGGAAGGGCGGCTGTTCAGTCCGCTGGCGTTCACGAAGACCTTCGCGATGGCTGCTGCGGCCCTGCTGTCCGTCACCCTGGTGCCGGCGCTGATGGTGATCTTCGTCCGCGGCAGGATCGTGCCGGAGCACAGGAATTTCATCAACCGCTTCCTGATCTGGATCTACCGGCCGGTCATCAAGGGCGTGCTGCGTGCCAAGACGCTAGTGATCCTGGCCTCGATCGTCGTGCTCGCCGTCACGATCTGGCCGGCCCGGCAGCTCGGCACCGAGTTCATGCCGACGCTGAACGAGGGCACGCTGCTCTACATGCCGACGACGCTACCCGGCATCTCGGTCACCAAGGCGGCCGAACTGATGCAGACGCAGGACCGCATCATCAAGTCGTTCCCGGAGGTCGCGTCCGTCTACGGCAAGGCGGGACGGGCGGCGACTGCGACCGATCCGGCGCCGACCGAGATGTTCGAGACCATCGTCAACCTGAAGCCGAAGGAGCAGTGGCGTCCCGGCGTCACGGTCGACAGCCTGGTCGCGGAGATGGACAAGGCGCTGCAGTTTCCGGGCGTCTCCAACGCCTGGACCATGCCGATCAAGGCCCGCATCGACATGCTGTCCACCGGCATCCGCACGCCTGTTGGCGTCAAGGTGATGGGCACCGATCTTGTCGAGATCGATCGGCTGGCGAAGCAGGTCGAACGGGTGATCAAGGCCGTCCCGGGCACGTCCTCGGCTTACGCCGAGCGCGGCATCGGCGGGTACTATCTCGAGATCGTCCCGGATCGCGAGGCGCTCGCCCGCTATGGCATCCTGATCCAGGACGTTCAGGACACCATCGCGGCCGCGCTGGGCGGCCAGACGGTCACGACGACCGTCGAAGGCCGGCAGCGGTTCACGGTGAACATGCGCTATCCGCGCGACCTGCGCGACAATCCTAAAGTCATCGCCAGCGATATCCTGGTGCCGATGCCGGCGGGCGGCGCGGTGCCGCTCGGCGAGGTCGCGAAGGTCGAGCCGGCGCGGGGGCCGACCTCGATCCGGACCGAGAACGGCCAGCTCGCGACCTACGTCTACGTCGACATCCGCGATCGCGACATCGGCAGCTACGTCGCCGACGCCCAACGCGCGGTGACGGACAGCATCCAGTTTCCGCCCGGATACTACGTGGTCTGGAGCGGTCAGTACGAATATTTGCAGCGCGCCGCCGCCCGCCTGAAGATCGTCGTTCCGGTAACGCTCACGATCATCTTCCTGCTGCTGTACCTGAACTTCAGGGCCATGACCGAGACGCTCATCGTCATGCTGTCGCTGCCCTTCGCGCTGGTCGGCGGCATCTGGATGATGTGGTGGCTCGGCTTCAACCTGTCGGTCGCCGTCGCGGTCGGCTTCATTGCGCTCGCCGGTGTCGCCGCCGAGACCGGCGTGGTGATGCTGATCTACCTCGAGCACGCGCTGGCAGAGCTGAAGGCGAGGCGCGGCGCCGAGGGCAGGGCCTTCACCCGGCGCGATCTCCACGAGGCCATCATGGAGGGCGCCGTCGAGCGCGTCCGTCCCAAGATGATGACGGTGGTCGCCATCATGGCGGGCCTGCTGCCGATCATGTGGAGCACCGGCACAGGCTCGGAGATCATGCAGCGCATCGCGGTGCCGATGATCGGCGGGATGACGTCGTCGACGCTGCTGACGTTGATCGTGATCCCGGCGCTCTTCGGGCTGGTCAAGGGCTTCCACCTGCCTCCCGAGTCCGAGGACAAGGGACAAACGACCGAAATGTCAAAGCCGATCAGTCCGAGATTGCGGGTGCTGCAGTCTGCCGAATGAGGTGAGTCATGATGAACGGCTGTCAGGAATGGTGGGGCGATGGAATTGATCACCGCATTGGTCGTCATCGCGCTAATATTGGGGACGGCGCTGGCATGAGAGGCGAACGTGCGGCGGTGATCTTTGCCGCACCTGAAGAGATCAGCAGGACCGTCGAGCGGCGATGCCAGGAGATGCGCGCATGGGCTTCTACAACGACGTCATTCTGCCACGGCTTTGCGACCTTGCGATGCGGAGCAAGGAACTTGCGCCCTACCGGCAACGCGCGACCCGTGCGGCTCAGGGCCGGGTACTCGAGATCGGCGTCGGGTCCGGCCGCAACCTGCCGTTCTACGGGCCTACGGTGACGCAGCTTGTGGGGCTCGAACCCGCTCCAAAGCTTCTCGAGATGGCGCGGCACGCGCCACATCCGGAAACTCCAGTTGATCTCGTTGAAGCTTCGGCCGAGGCGATTCCGATCGAGGACCGCAGCATCGACACGGTCCTGACGACCTGGACCATGTGCAGCATTCCGGACGTCGATCGCGCGATGACGGAGGCGCGGCGTGTGCTGAAACCGGGAGGGAAGCTGGTCTTCGTCGAGCATGGCCGCGCGCCCGAGCCGCGCGTGCGCTGGTGGCAGGATCGCCTGACCCCCGCATGGATGCGCATCTCGGGCGGTTGTCATCTCAACCGGGACATTTCTGACGTCTTGACCCGGAACGGCTTTCGCATCGACGAGATGCGCACCGGCTATATGAACGGGCTGAAGCCCATGACGTTTATGTACGAGGGCCAGGCGAGCCCCCGTTGATGCCTGCGACGCTCCGGCCTTGAGATCCAGCGATGAAGAAAGGAATCCGAAGATGAGGGAACGCGGACATGTGATCACCCGTCGGTCGCTTGCAGGGCTGATGGCGGCGGCAGCGGCGGCAGTCCTGGCCAGGCCTGCCGTCGCGGCGCAGGCCGGAGAAACGACCGTCACGGTGCATAGGGATCCGAGCTGCGGCTGTTGCGCGGGCTGGGTGCAGCATCTCCGGGACGCAGGGTTTATCGTCCAGGTGGAGGAGACCGCCGATCTCGACGCGGTTCGGAACCGTCTCGGCATCCCCTCGGACCTGGCCGCGTGTCACACGGCAGAGGTCGCTGGTTATCTCATCGAGGGGCACGTGCCGGCCGCAGCCGTGCGGCGCCTCCTCTCGGAGCGTCCCATTGCGAACGGGCTCGCCGTGCCGGGCATGCCGGTTGGATCGCCCGGGATGGAAGGCGGCAAGCCGGAGCCTTACACGGTCGTGCTGTTCGGTGCCGATGGTCAAAGGCCATTCATGCGCTTTATCGGCTCGCAGGTGATCGGTTGAGAGCCCCTTGATCAGAGAGCGCTCCCAGCCTACGCCGTCATGGAAACCGAGATCGCCACCTGCCGAAGGTCGCGCGTAGATCATGGACGATGTTGCCGTTTACGCCATCGCCGAGTCATGATTGGTTGACGTCCTGCAACATGGGTGGAAAGTCATGAAGATCGTCGTTTTGATCATCGCCTTGCTCGCGCCGGCTGCCGCTTGGGCGCAGACACCGTACGCCGGCATGCAGTCCCGCCACATCAAGGCGCTCTCGGACCAGCAGATCGGCGATCTGCGGGCGGGGCGCGGCATGGGGCTCGCACTCGCGGCCGAGCTCAATGGATATCCCGGGCCCTCCCACGTGCTCGAACTCGCGGACCAATTGGGATTGAACCTGGAGCAGCGGAGCAAGGTCGAGGAGATGTTTTCCGAGATGAAGGCCGAGACCACTCCCATCGGCAGCAGATTGATCGAGAAGGAGGCGGATCTGGATCGGCAGTTCGCCAGCCGCACGATCACCGACGAGAGTCTGGGATCCGCGACCGCGGCGATCGCGAAGACGCAGGGAGAGCTGCGGCAAGCCCATCTCAAATATCACTTGCGTACCGCGGCGGTTCTCGATCAGGCGCAATTGGCAAGATATGCCGAGCTGCGCGGGTACACGTCCGACGGCGCGGCGCAACGCCATCGCCACCATCGATGAGCTGGCGCACGAGCCGAGCGTCGCCAATCCCTGGATGACGCCAAAAGAGCCGGTGTCATCTTCCGCCGCTACGGCTGTGGAGGATAGCGGTCGAACGCCGGCAGTTCGTGCGCATGCTCCATCCAGCGCAGCCGCTCGGCGACCTGGATCTGCATCGTCGCCGGCACGGCCTCGGGATCGTCGTAGGTCGCGCTCTGGATGTCGATCATCCCGGGCAGCATGCTGGCATTGACATAGAACAGACCGGTGCCGCAGTCGCCGCAGAAGTGCCTTCGGCCATGTTCCGAGGAGCGGTACACCTTCGGCTCGCCCTTGGTCACCTTGACGGCATCGTCCGCGTACATCGTCCAGCCGACGACTGGCGCGCCGGCGTGAAGCCGGCAATCGCGGCAGTGGCACAGCGCATGCACGATCGCGTCACCCTCGACCTCATAACGGATTGCGCCGCAGTGACAGCCGCCGGTGATGGTGTTCATGCGTTCCTCCGATCGAGACGATTTTTTGAATCGATAGCCATCGAGACGTGCGGCTTCAACAGCGCAAGCGATTTGAAGTTGCGTCCTACTGTCGCGTGACAGCTGCTGCCATCGTGCGCTGATGCGAGATCGGTTCCGGAGAATGGGCGCGGTCGTTCCGCGCGAGAGCGACAACGCCGCGCTTCCGAGGATCGTCAACAGTCACGATCGGGTCGAGGACGAGGACCGCGGTTGCAGAGGCCATTGAGCGCGGGCAGGGCACGCACTCAAGGGACCGCGCTAAAGCATGATCCGGAAAAGTGCGCCGCGGTTTTCCGAAAAGATCATGCTCAAACAACAACCTAAGGCGCGATGACGATTCGTCCTGATCTCATCGCGCTTTAGCGCAGCTTGGCCGCCACGTTGAACCACAGCGTCGCATTGTAGAGGTCGGCCGTCGCCTGATCCGGCGTGACGGACGGCGCTGCGCGATGATCGATCACCAGCAGATGGGGACCGGGCTTGGCGATGGGAACGGTCGCCACGCCTTCGGCGTCCGTCCTGAATTTTGGAATGTCCTTCTCCGCAACGACCGTCTTGCCGTCGCCACGTTCGACCTCCGCCTCGGTGAGAGGCTTGCCGCGAAACAGCACCTTGACCTTGAGCGTCTCACCTGGCCTCGCCTTGGCTGGATCGGTGAGCGGCACGAGCTCGAGGTCGTGTCCGAGCACCTCCTGCCACGGCGCGTCAACCCCCGTGATCGCCTTTGCGAACTTTCCGGACCAGAAGCTCTCGGCGGCGTCAGGCACCAGCCGCCGGGTGGCGTTGCGATAGAGGCCGTCTGTCGTCTTGACCCAGAATCCGTTGTCGTAACGCGCCGCGAGCAGCGTATGCCCGGCATCGTCGAACGGTTTTGTTCGTGCGATCTGGATGCCGTTGTCCGATGCGCCCGCAAGTCCGTCGAGCAGCGAGCTGCGGCCCTTCGGCGTCACCATGATGAGGTCCACGACCTTGTCCGCGAAAGCCGGCGGCCGGTCGTCCGGATGACCGTAGTTGACGATGGCGCGGCGTGCGGTGACCGGCCCCGAGAACGTGAGCCAGACATCATGCGCCGAAGCGGAGGCTATCGACCCGAGAACGAGTCCGGTCGCGAGCAGCGTGTGGGCGAGACGAGGGAAGGTATGGCTCATTTGGTCACCAGCTTTGGAGTTGTCCCGGCCATCACGGTCGGGAAACGATACGAAACGCCCGCAAGCACGGCGATTGTCGGCTGCGCGCTGACGAAGATGTCGGAGGTTCTTGCGCCGACGGGATCGCCGAAATTGATGGCGATTTCGCTGAGGCGATCACCGGGATACCAGGTCGCTTGCGTGAACGCGGTCCACCCCTCGGGCCAGGAATAGGCGAGCTTGCCGGTCACGCGGGAGTAGGGTGAGGTCGTGATGAGCCCGTCCTGCGTCAGATTCTTCTTGCCGACGAAGGTCACATAGGCCGAACCGGACAGGACTTGCGCATTGACCGTCGCGACGTTGAAGTCAACGCCGACATTGGCGACGTAGCTCGGCACGTTCGGGACGAAGTAGGAGGGCGCCGCGTCGACGAGGCGAGCCGAGACGCCGCCATAGTTGGCGAATAGCGAGACGTTGTTGACGGGATCCTTGATCACGAACCAGCGGGCATCGACGTCGTATCCGTTGCGCTGGGCTTTACCCAGGAACGTCACGGGCAGACCGGGCGCCGCCTGAAACGCTTCGTTGGCCGAGTCCGTCGTCCAATAGCTCGCGAGCAGTCTGAAGCGATCGAACGTGAACTGGACGCCGCCCTCGCGGCTGACGATCCTGAATGGCTGAATGCCGGGATTGCCGATCAGCTCCGCGGGCACGTCGATGCTGCGGAAACCCTCGCCGTAATTGGCGAACAGCTCCAGCCATTGGAGTGGCGCGATGGCGACGCCGGCCTTTGGGCTTGCAATGCCGTTCGAAATGTTCGGCGTGCCGCCGGGCGTGATGCGGTCGTTGATGTCGTAGTAGAACTGGTCGTAACGCCCGCCGGCCGTGAACTTGAGCCATGGCAGCGGTTTGACCTGGACCTGACCGAAGCCGGCGATGTTCGTCTCGGTCAATCCGACATTGACTACGGCCGGGCCGGAGACCGCGCGTGCGATGGTCGGCGCCTGGAACGCCTCGATGAAATCGGTGCGCCAGTTGCTGCCGAGCAGGACCTGCACAGGGATGTCGTCGCCGATGGCTCCGCTCCAGACCTTGCTGACACGGCCGCCGGCCATTGTGCGGTCCTCGTGCTGCACGCGCTGGCCGCCACCGAAATCCGCGAATCGGTTCGAGAACTGGTGGCTGATGAACAGGGTGCCTTTCAGCTCCTGGTCCTGTGCGCCGGAGCTATAGTTGATGACGAGGTTTTCGAGCTGCTTGTTGCCGCCGTCGGTCGGATTGGTCGCCGAGCGTTCGGAGACCGTTCCGGCGGCAATGGCGTCGCGACTGGCATAGCCGGGCGAGCCATATTCGGTGCCGTAGGCCTGTGCACGGAACGACACGGTGGCGCCGTCCGGAAGCGTCGTCGTGACCTTGTTGAAAGAGTTGTAGCGGTTGATGAAGCTGTTATCGCGATAGCCGTCGGTGTGATAGCCCTCGAATGCCAGATAGGGCAGCCACGCGCCCTGCGTCGTGCTGTAGGTCGCAACGCCCCGCGCCGTGCCTTGCGTGCCTCCGGAGACGCCGACGCTGGCAAAGGGTTCGGCCTGCTTGGTCGTGATGTTGACCGAGCCGCCCATATTGGAGTCGCCGTACTCGACGGAAAACGGCCCGCGCACGATCTCGATGCTCTTGACGGTTTCCGGAAACAGCACGTTGAGGTCGGCATAGTTCGGCGTGTGCAGCGAGGAGACCTCGTTGAGCGGAACGCCGTCGATGTAATAGGCGATGTCGCGGCCGTGCTCGGATTCGGTATAGCCTCGCAGCGAAAGCCCGTAGCCGATCCCGCCCTGGCCATAGTTGGACACATTGAAGCCGGGGAGCGAGCGGAACAGGTCGCCATAGGTTGCGACCGCCAGCCGGCTGATTGCCGGTGCGTCCATCACCGTCACCGCCGCCGGCAGCGCGGTCACCGCGCTCGACACGTCGGCTCGTCCCGGCGTCGCGCCGGAGGAGAGGCCCGCGCTCGATTGCTGCTGCGATGAAGGCCGCGATTGCTGCGCCCGGCGTGCGGCGCTTGTCCTTGCCGAAGGCTCTGCGTGCCGTACGCGTCTGGGGGCCGCCTCGGGCGCCGCGACCGTAACCGGCGGCAAGGACCCGGCCGCAGATCCCGCCGGTGCCGTCTGGGCGTGAACTGAGTCTTCGGCCGAAGCGCCTGATAACGCGATGCCGGCCAGAACCAGGCGCCAGGAAATTCTACGCAACTTAGCCCCCCGCTGTCACATCGGCGGCCGCGCGACGGTCTCCGGCAAGCGATGTGATGTTTCGTATGAGGGATCATACATTAGTATGACGACTTGAGTCGATCGTCATACTTGCATGAGCAAGTTGCGGGCCAATCACAGGGGGGCGTGGACGCGTGCGGCGGGAAAGCTGACGGGATTCAGGGTGTTGCGTGTTTGGACGTCGGGTGTTCGCAGCGCATCGGCGCCTCACGAAAGCGGTGTCTGTGGAAAGACGCTGTCCACCCCTGGAAACCGCCGCGACAGCGTGACCGGTTGATGGCCCACCATGGCACTTTGCCCCAGGGCCTGCTGCAGAAATCCGAGTTGCTCCAGATTCCCGATCAGTCGGCGCAGTCGGCAGCGGCAGTGACAGCGCATTGGCGATTTCCGCGACCGGACGGAGGCTTCGCGCAACGGACGATCGACGGCCCCGGTCCGCCACGCGGCGATTTCGAATATATCGTCGCGTGGCATCTGGTCCGGTCAGAAGCTGACGCTGAGCCGCGCGTTGAACGAGCGGCCGGGTCCCCTGACGTTGTAGCCGTAGGCGGCCGAAGACCCCATCATCGAGACGACCTTGTAGTCGACCAGATCGGCGCCACCCAATGGCAGGTAGTAGTTCTGGTTGAACAGATTGTCGATGCCGAGGTCCAGCCGGACGTGCTGCCACTGGTAACCCGTACGCAAATTGAGCAGCGCATACGCCGGTGTCGTGAGCTCATTGTGAACCTGGCTGACCTGATCCTTCGAGCCGACGAGTTGCAGTTCGATGCTGTTGGTCCAGCCGCCAAGGAGATGGTCGAGCGCGAGTTTCGCGTTGATCGGCATTATGTGATAGAGGTCAACGCCATCGGTTCGTTGACCTCGAACATAGCCGATCAGGCCGCGCACCTGCCCCTGACCATAGATTGGATTGTCCCATACGGTCAGCCGCCCCTCGACATTGATGCCATAGAGCGTCGCGTCGTGATTGGCGAACTGCAGGTACACAAAGCCGGTGTTCGCCGTCAGGTTCGCGGGGTTGCTCGCAAGGCAGCTTGCAGTCGAGCAGCGATCGACATCGATGTAATCGTGCACATAGCTGGCATAGGGCGTGAGCTTCACGCCCCAGACCCGTTGCGCAGGATCGTGCCAGCCCGCAGTGAAGCTGACGGTGTGAGCTTTCTCCGGCCTGAGGTCCAGATTTCCGACATAGCCGTTGCCGTCGCCGAACCAGCCGATCATCTTCATCGCCATCGCATTGGTGGACCAGGCGTAGCGTTCGTAGAGATTGGGCGAGCGCGTCTTGCGGGCGAAGCCGAATTCGTACTGGCTCATGTCGTTCGGCTCGTAGCGGAGGAGGGCGGAGCCGTCGACATGAACGTCGGTGCGGGCACGGTCGAGCGCGTTGAAGGCAGCCGCATCCGCGCCGTAGCTCATCGCATTGTAGCCCTGCACGTTGCCGGTGTTCATCCACACCACGTCGTTGCGTAGGCCGACGATCGAGGTCCACTGCCGGTCCCAATGGCGTTCCCATTCGACGAACGCGCCGACGCGGTCGCGCGTGCCGCCGTTGATGTTGATGAACGTGTTCGGGCTCATCATCATCGATCCCGCCACCGGATTCCACCAGTCGTCGAGCCGGTTGAGCGCCAGCTCGTTGCCGATGCGGAGCAAGTCATGACCGGAGACGGCTACTGTTGCCTTCATCGAATAGCCGGCGTCGAGACCTTTCGTGTCCATCGGCATCTCGCCGATCTTGTCGGGGGCGATGAATCCCATGGTGTGCCGGATCTGGTGCGCGAAGGCGCTGGCTTCAAACTTGCCCCAGTCGAACACGCCCTCGTAACGGCCGTTTGCATACAGGCCGCGGTTATAGACCATGTCCATGTACTGGTTGACATAGCCCTGGTACGGAATGAACTGACCGCCAATCTGGAAGGTAAAGAGATTGCCGAACGTCTGCTTCGAGATGCTGATGGCATGGTTCTGCGTCTCGTAGAGCGTCGACTTGACCGTCGTTCCGTCGCCGGCCTTGTAGTTGCCCGAGCGGACCCAGCCGCCCGTGTAGGTGACGCTCGTGTCGTGGTTGGCCAGGGTTGCAGTTGCATCGACGCCATAGGCGTTGCCGTTGCTGCGGAAGAAGCTCGAAAGCTGGGTGCTGGCCACCCAGCCGGCCTGTGCCGGCGCGAAAGCCGGCGGCGCAGTGGTGACGTCGATACGGCTGCCGATGTAGTCGCCGCCGACCGACACCGGTCCGACGCCGAGATAGGCCCGCATCTTCGCAATCATCGCCGGATTGACGAACGACAGCGGCGGATTCATCTCGTTCGGACAGGCGGGGCTGATCAGCATCGAGTTGACGGCGACTTGCAGCCGGTCGGCCCCAAATCCGTTGATGGCGGGCAGGCTCGAGACGCCGCCGGCACCCCATGCCGCGCCGCCCGGCAGGTCAGTGACGAGAGAGGCGGAGTCGCTCGACGACAGGCCGCGATCGAAACCCGCCCTTGGCGGCAGGCTGGCGGATGCGGGCACTGAACTCGGACTCTGATCTGCCGCAGAGATATCTCCGCTCCGTGCTGCCGCGGGCGGGGCGGCCGTGACGACGCCTCGCGGCTTTCGTTTGCGTTGTTGCGGAGAATTGACCGTTACGGGCGGCAGCCGCTCCGCCGATTGCGCGGAGGCCGTTGTGGCGAAAGGCGGAAGCAGCGAGGTCGCACAAAGCAGGGCAGGCGAGATGAGTGCCGTCGTCGCGGCCAGGAAGGACCGGCGCAGGCTGGTTGATGTGTTCGACATGAGCGTTTCTATGTGAGGCCAGTGATCACGCTGGCGCATGAGGGAAGCGGGGCGCGCGCTGGCGGCCCTGCCGATGATGTCGGGAATGAGCGATGGCCAGGCCCGCTCGAGCTCCGCGCGCACGCCCCGCCGCTGGGGCAGGCATGCGATCAGAGCCGGGAGCGCGAATGTTCGCGCCGGCCTGGGGGCAACATCAGGTCAGAGCGGGTGGTCCACGCGACAAATGGTCGAAAGATCGCGCGTAGGCGATGATCCGCTGCCGAAACGAGTAGACCGCACTTGCCGTGAGCGGAATGCGATCGGTCAACGTGGGTTGAGGCGGCGGCAGAGCGCCGGAGACGTGGTGTCCCACGCAGAGCGGGCAGTGTACGCTCGTCTTCTTGCCGTGCTTGTCCGCATCGGTTCGCGCGGCATCTCCGTTGTCGCTGCCGATGCAGAGCTCTTGAGCCGCCGCGCCGGCGAGAGGGGAGATGCTGGCAACCAGCATGCTCGACAGGATGACGTTGAAAACCAGGGCGTAGGCTGCAACAAAGGCAGCGCCCCAGCCGATCCGTCGCTTGTAAGCGAACCCCGTCATTCACCTGCCCCCTGCGGCACAGGTATCACAGCGGAAGACCGAGTCAAACGCGCACAGCCCGCATCAGGCCGAGCATCTCGTTGTGTTGCTCGGCTACCACCCGGGCGGTGGTGATATCTTGCCGCTGTGTGGTCTCAGGAATGCGACGGGACGCGGGTCAGCTTCGCATGCTTGCTGGATCGAGCGCGAGAGCGCAGTTTCGGCCGCCGGGTCTGCCGGCGCTCCAGCACGAAAAAACCCGCGGCGGATTGCTCCGCGCGGGTGTGACGAACTTTCGATGATGCCAGTATGCCGGTGTTTTGCCCGACGAGTCAAAGGAGCGCGCGTCGCGCGGCAGCTTCGTTATCGCTGACCGAGGGGCATAATGATTTCAATGGCCTCGCTACTGTGCATGGGGTTGTTTTCGCGCTTTTATGTTTTGCAGCGCCAAAACGGCCGCGCTCAGCGCCGGCTGCGTGGCGCTTCGGCCTTGGCCGGCGGCTCGGTCTGCGGGACGCAGCTCGCGGCGGCGAGCGAGCCTTGCGCCTGCGGCATCAGGCCGGGCTCGGGGGCGAGCGCCTTCATCAGGATCAGGCCGGTCGTGCTCGGGGAATCGATGATCAGCCGGTCGGCCGCGGTGACCTCTTCGTCCTCGGGCAGCTCGCTGTGCTGCGCTTCGGTCATCAGGTCGAGCTCGATCACCTTGCGGCCCGCGGAGCGGTCGTTGATGGCGTAATAGGCGATCTCGTTGCGGGTGTAGAACGACACCGAGGTGTAGGCCTGGCTGACGGGCACCGTCAGCTTGATCGGTCCGCCCGACAGATCGTAGCGGCAGATCGCCAGCGCAAAGGCCGGATCCATGAACGGCATCGGCGAATTGTTGGGGTCGGCGAGGGGAAGCTGGGTGACGGCGTTCACCTTCGTCATCGGCGTCAGCCGCGAATAGGCATCCTGCGTCGCGATCCGCGGCAGCGCCAGCACGCTGACGAGATGGACCACGAGGCCCAGCACTACGCCGGCAACGATGGTGAACACGAGCCGGATCATGAGCAGCCCGCCGTCGTGATGCTGGGCATCGGCGCGTCGCGCTGGGTGCGCGTTGCGACCCCCACCGGGGTGTCGTAGAGGCGCAGCATCAGGGCGTAGCGCTCGATGCCGCCGGTTGGCAGCCAGTTGCCGGCACGGGAGCGCGAGGCGATGCGGATCTCGAACGAGCCGTCGGACTGCCGGACGATCTCCTGGCTGGTGAAGCCGTAGCGGGCAAGCGAATTGGCGACGAGATGGCCCTTGCGATCATACAGCGTCAGCGTCCAGAACCGCGCCGGCGGCGTCACGCCGGAGACGACGACGTCGCAGCGGCCGTCGAGCGCCTTCTTCTTGTCGTCGGTGGTGGCGGTGAAGGCGACGCCATCGCCGGTGCCGATCGGCAGCTCGCCGTTGCGCACGATGGTGGCGCGCGAATAGGGGTCGGCGTCGGCGGTGCCGGTGCGCGGCCGCGCGGTCCAGGCGCCGATGGTCAGCGTGCCGATCTCGGTGCCGCGAGTCGTCGTCATCCAGGTCGCGCCGACGCCGACCACCGTTGCGAGAAGAAGCGCCGTCAATGTGATCAGGATCAGCCGCACGGGTTTCGATCAGTTCTTGCGCGGGGCGGACGCGTTGACGTTCTCTTCCGCATAGTTCTGCGGGAAGGCGAGCGCGCTCGTCGCCGAGGAGGGCTTGGCCGTCTTGCTGTCGTCGGCCGCGGATTTTTTCGCGGTCCTGGCCGCATCGTCGAGCAGCCTCTCGACGCGCACCAGGACGTCGGCACCGCGCTTGGTCAGCACCGGCGGCGGACCCGGCTTGGTCTCCAGCACCTTCGCCGCCGCATTGGCCTGCGCGTTGGCCACGTGCTGCGGCGGCAGCTTCTGGCCCATGCCGATGCCGGGGATCTCCCGGACCTCGACGCCCTGATGGGCTGCGAGCATGATGTCGTGCCAGGTCTGCGCCGGCAGCGAGCCGCCGGTCATGCGATTGGTCGGCGAGTAGTCGTCGTTGCCGTACCAGACCGCGCAGGTGAAGTTGCCGGTGTAGCCGACGAACCAGGCGTCGCGATACGCATTGGTCGTGCCGGTCTTGCCCGCGGTCGGAATGCCGTCGAGCGCGGCGCGGCGTGCAGTGCCTTCGCTGACGACGTGGCTCATCATGCCGGCCATGTCGGCGGCAACGGACGCGGGGATCGCCTGCCGCGGCTTCGGACCGTCGCGGTCCCAGCGCCAGACGAGGTCGCCGGCGCCGGTGCGCACTTCGAGCACCGCATGCGGCGTCACCGCCTTGCCGCGGTTGGGGAAGGTCGCGTAGGCGACGGCATGCTCGAGCACGGTGACTTCGTCCGAACCGATCGGCAGCGACGGCGTGTCGGGCAGCGGCGCCTTGAGACCGAAGCGGCGCGCGACCTCGACGATCTTGGCGCGGCCGATCTTGGCCGGGTTCGGCGCCTTCGGCTGATCCCGCCGGCCGATCTCGATCGACAGCTTCACCGGCACGACGTTGATCGAGCGCGTGATCGCCTGGGTCAGCGTCACCGAGCCGGAATAGGAATGGCCATAGTTCTGCGGGCACCAATTGCCGATGCAGACGGGGCCGTCGACCACGATCGAGTTCGGCGTGTAACCGTTCAGCAGCGCCGTGGTGTAGACGTAGGGCTTGAACGAGGAGCCGGGCTGCCGATAGGCGTCGGTGGCGCGGTTGAACTGGCTGGCGCCGTAGTCGCGGCCGCCGACCATGGCGCGGATGCCGCCGTCGAGATCGGCGACGACGGTCGCAGCCTGCGTCGCGTGATAGTCGCGGCCGAACTGGCGCAGCTGGTTCTCGACCGCGTCCTCGGCCGCCTTCTGCACGTTGGCGTCGATCGCGAGCCGTACCACGAAGACGCGCTCGGTATAGGACTTCGGGAAGGTGTCGACCAGCTTGCGCATCTCGTCGAAAGCGTAGTCGAGATAATAGTTCGGCGAAGCCTCGTCGCGGCGGTCGACCGCGAAGGCCGGATTGCGGCGGGCGCCGAACACCTGGCCCTCGGTCATGAACCCGGCATCGACGAGGTTGTCGAGCACGACGTTGGCGCGGGCGCGGGCGGCGGGCAGGTTGATGTGGGGCGCGTATTTGGTCGGCGCCTTGAACAGGCCGGCGAGCATCGCAGCTTCCGCCAGCGTCACGTCGCGCGCCGACTTGTTGAAGTAGAAATGCGCCGCGCCGTCGACGCCGAACGTGCCGCCGCCCATATAGGCGCGGTCGAGATACAGCTTGAGGATCTCGTTCTTGGTCAGGCGCCATTCCAGCCAGATCGCGAGGAAGGCCTCGTTGACCTTGCGTTCGATGGTGCGCTCGTTGCTCAGGAACAGATTCTTGGCGAGCTGCTGGGTGATCGAGGAGCCGCCCTGGCGCACGCCGCCGGCCTGGGCGTTGGTGACGAGCGCGCGCGCGGTGCCGGCGATGTCGATGCCGAAATGCTCGTAGAAGCGGCGGTCCTCGGTCGCCAGCGTCGCCTTGATCAGGACATCGGGAAAGTCTTCCAGCGGGATCGAATCGTTGTGCTTGATGCCGCGGCTGCCGATCGGATTGCCGTAGCGGTCGAGGAAGCTCACCGCGAGATCGGACTTCTTCAGCCAGTCCTCGTCCGCGGTCTCGCGGAAGGCGGGGATGGCGAGGGTGAGCATCACGACCAGGCCGCCGAGCCCGAGGGTTGCGGCCTCCGACAGCGGCTCGATGAACACCCAGCGCTTCCAGCGCCCGACATAGAACCGGTCCATGAAGGTCGAGTAGCGCTCGTAGAGCTCGCGGATGCCCTTGGCCGAGGAGAACAGCGAGGAGTCGATACGCGCATCGAGGTCGAGGAAGAAATTCCGGACCCTCTGCTTCCAATGCGGTGGTATGATCTGTCGCACCTAGAACCCTTGAGGCTTGCTTCGAGCGTTCAAGCACCCGGCCGGGGCGGCATCGAGACGTCTTGGGGGAATGTTGCGGCAAACCCAAGGCGCCCGGCCAGCATCCGAGGGACTTACTGTTCCTTCTAGCCGAGCGGGGCCCATAAACCAATGGCCACGCTCGCGATTTTGAACAACGGGCCTAATTGACCCCGGTTCATTACGGGCTTCAGAGAGGCCTCGCTTGCACCCTTGCGGCCGCGCCGCCTAGATGGCGTCGCCGTAGCTCTTTCGAATTCTTGTTGAGGCGCATGACCGCAGCTCCCAAACGACCCTCAGGCCAGGAAGAATTCTTCTGGAAAACCAAGACGTTGGAAGAGATGTCGGGATCCGAATGGGAAAGCCTGTGCGATGGCTGCGGCCGCTGCTGCCTGAACAAGCTCGAAGACGAGGACACCGGCCGGATCTACTTCACCCATGTCGGCTGCAAGCTGCTCGACGGGGCGAGCTGCGCCTGCAAGGACTATCCGAATCGTTCCGACAAGGTTCCGGATTGCGTCCGCCTGACCCCGGCCAATGTCCGCAGCCTGAACTGGCTGCCGCCGAGCTGCGGCTACAAGCTCGTCGCCGAGGGGCGCGACCTCTATTGGTGGCATCCGCTGGTTTCGGGCGATCCCAACACCGTGCATGAAGCCGGCGTCTCCGTGCGCGGCCGCGTCGAGGGAAGCGAGGAGGAGATCCCGGACGAGGAGCTCGAGAACCACATCGTGCAGTGGCCGGCCGTGCTGCCGAAACGGGCCCGTCTGAAGCGACGCCCAAGGGACTGACAAGGGACTGATCCGTCGCCCCCTTGCGATCACGTGTTCGGGATGACCTCGGGGCGGGATGCACCCATGCGCCGTGGTGCCTGCCTGGGAAGAACTTTGCTGTCTACATTGGATTGCATAGAACGAATCCTTCGCGGCGTTGCGCCGCCACATGACGTCCGACGAGATGAACAAAATCGAACGGCAGAGTGCTGCCGACGTCCAGACATTGCCTGACGACATTGCCGACGAGCTGTCCCGCCTTCCCAGCGAGGTGTTGAGCGTCGATGACGCGCCGTCCATCGCGCCGCCGGCGCCGCTGACCTCCGACGAGGTTCGCACCATCGTCATCAGCCTGATGCTGACGATGTTCCTGGCAGCGCTCGACCAGACCATCGTGGCGACCGCGCTGCCGACCATCGGGCGGCAGTTCCAGGACGTCTCCAATCTCTCCTGGGTGATCACAGCCTATTTGCTCGCCTCGACCGCGGTCGCGCCGGTGTTCGGCACGCTCAGCGACATCTACGGTCGTCGCGTCATGATCATCATCTCGCTCAGCCTGTTCGTCGCGGGCTCGGTGCTGTGCGCGATCGCGCCGAACATGCCGATGCTGATCCTGGCGCGCGGTCTGCAGGGCCTCGGTGGCGGCGGCATCATGCCTGTGGTGCAGACCGTGATCTCCGACGTGGTGAGCCCACGCGAGCGCGGGCAATACCAGGCCTATTTCTCCAGCGTCTGGATGGTCGGCGGCATTCTTGGCCCGGTCATCGGCGGCGTGTTCGCCGAGCATCTGCACTGGTCGATGATCTTCTGGATCAACCTCCCGCTCTCGGCCGCCGCGATCGCGCTTCTGCTGCCGAAGATGAAGAAGATCCCGGTGTTCCACCGCAAGCGCAAGGTCGACTGGCTCGGCGGCGTGTTGCTGATGGCCTCTGCCGTGGTCTTCATGCTGGTGCTGACCTGGGGCGGCACGCGCTATCCCTGGCTGTCGCCGACCGTGCTCGCGATGGTCGGTGGCGCGGTCGCGCTCGTCGTCAGCTTCGTCTGGCACGCCCGGCGCGCGGACGAGCCGTTCCTGCCGCTGCCGCTGCTCGGCGGAAGCGTCGTGCCATTCGGGCTGATGGCAGGCGGTTGTGCGCTCGGCGCGATCACGGGCCTCACGGTCCAGCTGCCGCTCTATTACGAATCCGTCTATCACCTCAGCGCCAGCGAGGCGGGGCTTGCGTTGATTCCGCTGGCGGCCGTCTCGACCCTCGGCGCGGCCATCGCCGGGCGCACGATGGCTCGGGCCAAGCACTACAAGCGCGTCGCCATCATTGGCACATCCTGGGCCGCGCTGTGCGGCCTCGGTCTCACGCTGACGACGCTGCCGCTATGGGGCCTGCTGACGCTGATGGCCGCGTTTGCGCTCGGCCTCGGCACCACCTTTCCGGTTTGTGTGGTCTCGGTGCAGAATTCGGTCGCCCGGCCGCAGGCCGGCACCATCACCGGCGCGTTGAACTTTTTCCGCTCGCTGATGTCGTCCTTCACGGTCGCGGCCTTCGCAGCCATCCTACTGATCGCGCTCGGCACCGACATCCCGCTCGCCGGCGAGCATCATGCCGCAGGCGTCGTCAATGCCATTCCCGCCGAGGACATGCGGCATGCGTTCCGTTACGTCTTCGGCGCCGCCACCGCGCTGATGACGGGTGCTGCGCTGTGCCTGATCGCGATGGAGGAGCGGCCGCTGGCCGGCCCCACCGTGACCAAGCACGTCGAGATGGCGGAGTGAGCGGCGCCGCCGGCTGAGCATGATCCTTCGGAGGACCACGGCCTTTCCGGATTACGCCCAAAGCATGATCCGGAAAAGTGCGAAGCGGCTTTCCGTAAAGATCATGCGTAAGCAACAACCTGAAGCGCGATGGCCATTCATCCAAATCCCATCGCGCTTTAGCCGCCGCGATCGGGATCATCATCCCCTGCGCTCGTCGTCTGCCGCGCTTTCGCCGCAAGTTGTCCCTTCAGCCGTGCGAGCGCCTCGGCCGACCAGTCATTGACATCGGTCACCGCGACCCAGGCGTCGACGTAATGCTCGGGTGCGTAGACATGGCCAAAGCCCATCGGCGTATGGGTCGCGACCGCCATGTCGAGGGCGAGCTGCAGCATCGTGACGATGGGATACCACTGCAGCTCAGGTGAGACGTCGGGCCCGCGCGGCACCGTCATCCAGGCCGGCGCCTGGTAGGCGTCGCGGTAGGAAAAGAACGTGATCGCGTCACTGGCATATTGCAGATAGACGACGCGCATCGCCCCCCAGGGCGCATCTGCCGTCACTGTCGCTCCATTCTGGTTCATGAAGCGGACGAAGCGGCCGTCGCGAAATTTCGGCAGCCACGCCGGCGTGCCCGGGTTGCGGTTCGCGGTGATCGAACGCCAGATGCGGCTTTCGAACGGCGGCCCGCTCCAGAGCGCGCCCGCAATCGGATCGCCGATCGTCTCGAACAACTCCGCAGATTTTTCCGAGTTCATGGCGCCGAGACTGAGGCCGTGCAGATACAGCTGCGGCCGGCCGTCCTTCGGCAGCGTCGTCCAGTAGCCATAGATTTCAGCGAACAGCGCACGCGAGGCCTCTGCTCCGTACTCCGGCTGGAAGAGCAGCGACAGCGGGCTGTTGAGATAAGAGTATTGTATCGCCACGCTCGCGACATCGCCATGGTGGAGACATTCCACCGTGTCCATCGCGGCCGGATCGATCCAGCCGGTGCCGGTCGGCGTGATCACGACCAGGACCTTGCGCTCAAAACCGTGCTGACGCTTCAGCTCGTCGAGCGCGAGCTTGGCACGCGCCCGCGGCGTGTCGCGGCCGGCGAGCCCCACATAGACGCGTACGGGATCCTGGGCGGGCCGTCCCGTGAAGGCGCTGATCTCGGCTGCGGTCGGGGCCGAGGCAATGAACCGGCGTCCCATGCGCCCGAGCTCCCGCCACTTCACGAGGGAGTCCGGGCTGCCCGTCCGGTTCGACGCGGTCGGCTGCGGCCGCTCGGGCTCGAGCAGGATATCGAGCTCGCGAAAGGAGGAGTCGAGCGCGTTGAATACGGTGCGGATCAGGACATTGCTGGCGATCGACCAGAACAGCAAGCCCGCGATCAGCACGCCGATAACGTTCGCCACTTTCGGCGGGATGACGTGCCGCGCGCGCGCGGCGAGAAAGCCGGCGACCAGCGTGAACAGCCGTCCCAGCACCAGCAGCACCACGAACGTGACCAGGGCGATGGCGCAGACCTTGAACGGATGCGCGGTCTCGACCGGTGCCATCTTCATCAGGGCGCGGATCGAGTTTTGCCATTCGGCGGTGCGCCATAGGCATACGATGACGACGAGCAGGCAGATGGCGGCGGCCAGCGCATTCGCAATCGATCTCGCGGGCGCCGACGGTTCGGGTAGTTCCAGATAGTGCCACAGCCGCCGCCACAGCACGCCGGCGAAATAGCCGATCGCAAAGCAGCCGCCGGCGAGGGCGCCTTGCGTGAGATAGCTGCGCGGGATCAGCGTCGGCGTCAGCGCGGCCGCGAAGAGTAGCGCGCCCAGCATGAGGCCGACGCCGGAGAGCGAGAGCAATTGGCGCCGAATGAACCACGCGAGACTCTTCAATGAATCCTCCGAGGTGATGCTATCCCTTGTCGCTCCTCATGGATCCGCTCTTCCGCGGCAGGAGAATCGTGAATTCGGCGAACTCTCCCGGCGCCGTCGCGACGTCGATCGTGCCGCCGTGCTGCTTCACCACGATGTCGTGGCTCATCGACAGCCCCAGGCCGGTGCCTTCGCCGGCCGGCTTGGTGGTGAAGAACGGATTGAACATCTTCTCCTTCACCTCGTCCGGAATGCCGGTGCCGTTGTCGCGGATGCGGATCTCCACGCTGTCGCCGCGGTCGCGCGTCGCGGCGAGCACCACCGGCGCGTAGTCGGCGGCGCCGTCCGCCCTGCGCTTGGCGACCGCATGGAAGCCGTTCGAGATCAGGTTCAGCAGCACCCGGGTGATCTCCTGCGGAAACACTTCGGCTTGTCCGGCCGCGGGATCGAGCTTGCGCTCCAGCGTCACGTTGAACCCCGGCTTTTCGGCGCGCGCGCCGTGATAGGCGAGGTTGAGGCTTTCCTCGACCAGCGCGTTGATGTCGCTCAGCCCATGCTCGCCGCCGCCCTCGCGCGAATGCAGCAGCATGTTCTTGACGATGGAATCGGCGCGGCGGCCGTGCTGCACGATCTTTGCCAGATTGTCCTTGAGGAGGCCAGTCAGCTCCTCGACGTCCGCGCGCACGTCCTCGGCGAGCGATACCGGCGCAAGCACATCGTTCAGCTCCTCGGTCAGCTCGGCAGACAGCGAGGCGAAATTGTTGACGAAGTTGAGCGGGTTCTTGATCTCGTGCGCGATGCCCGCGGTGAGCTGGCCGAGGGATGCGAGCTTCTCGGTCTGGATCAGCCGGTCCTGCGCGGCGCGCAAGTCGTCGAGCGATCTGGCGAGCTCGCTCGTGCGGTCCTGCACCTCGTTGAACAGGCGCGTGTTCTCGACCGCGATCACCGCCTGGTCGGCAAAGGTCTTGAGCAGGTTGATCGCCTTGTCAGGAAAATGACCGGGCTCCGGCCGCGTGACGGCGATGGTGCCGATCGCGACGCCGTCACGCAGCATCGGTACCACGAGGATGCTGCGATAGCCTCGGGTCCGCGCCAGTTCCTTCATGGCCTCGGTGAGGCCGGGCTCGTTCTGCATGTCGCTGCGGAATGCATACTCTCCGCTCCTTGCCACCCGGCTGTGAATGCCCGAGCCCGACAGCGGCGCCGGGAAGGAGCTGAGCAGATCGGCGTTGCCGGCTTCATTGTCGGTGGTGAAGGCCGCCAGATGCAGCATGCCGTCGATGACGCGGGTGACGGTGGAGGAGTGCCCGCCGATCAGCGCCTTGGCGCTGTCGGAGATGGCCTGGAACACCGGCGTGACGTCTGATGGTGAGGCCGCGATCACCTTGAGGATATCGGCGGTCGCGGTCTGACGTTCCAGCGCTTCCCTGGTCGCATTGAACAGGCTGACATTCTTGATCGCGATCACCGCCTGGTCGGCGAAGGTCTGAAGCAGCCGCACATGATGCTCCGCGAAGCTGCCTGTCGCACGGCGCGTGGCGATGATGATGCCGATGGTTTCGCCCTCGCTCATCAGCGGGGAGAACAGCATGCTGCGATAGCCCCGCGCACGCGCGATGTCGCGTGCGGCCGGCTCGAGCTCGGTGTCGGGCAGTTGCGCGGCGGCACCATTGGCAACGAGCTGATACGGCGGGAATTGTGCGAACGGCACGGGGAACGAGGCCTGGAGCACGCGATCGCCGGCCGGATCGGTCGGGGTGAATGCCGCAAGGTGGGCGGCGCCGTCGATATAACGCAGCACCGCGGTGGAGAAGCCACCGATCAGCCGGTTGGCATAGACGGCGATCGCCTCGAACACCGGCTGCACGTCGGACGGCGAGGCCGCCATCACCTTCAGGATGTCGGCCGTGGCGGTCTGCCGCTCCAGCGCCTCACGCGTCTCGTTGAACAGCCGCGCGTTCTCGATGGCAATCACGGCCTGGTCGGCAAAGGTCTGGAGCAGCTGTACGAGATCGGGCGCGAAGGCGCCAGTCTCGGCCCGCGTGACGCTGATCATGCCGACCGGCGCGCCCCGGTTCATCAGCGGCATGAACAGCACGCTGCGAAAGCCGCGCAGCCGCGCCAACTCCCGGTTCAGCTCCGGAACGTCGGCCGCCTCGCTGTCCGGAAACTGGATCGTCTCGCCGTCGCGCACCAGCGCAAAGGTCGGGAAGTCCGCGATCTTGCGCGGGAACGACGCCCTCAGCCCTTCGTCCGCCTCCGGGCTGGTCGGTGTGAACGCCACGAGGTGCAGCTCGTCGCCGATGAACTGGAGCACGGTGGCGGAGAAGCCGCCGAGCAGGTGCTTCGAGCTGGACGCGATCGCTGCGAAGACTGGCCGCGCGTCGGAGGGCGAGGCTGCGATGGTGCGCAGGATCTCGGCGCTCGCGCTCTGGCGATCCCGCGCAATCGCAAGCTCGCTGCGCAGCCGCGCGTTCTCGGCTGCAAGTTCAGCGGCGATATCCTTCGGAGGGTTGGTCATTCGCAATCCGGCTTGATGCCGCGACAGGTGCAGCACCGGGCCGGATTATCACATCCCGCGCGGCAGGAGCCAGCCTCGACGACAGCGGCACAGAGCCGAGATGAACTTGATTGAAGCGACGAAGCCGGCAGGCGGGATCACCTCTGCCCGTCGGAGTGAGGTGGATGCGGCGCAACCAGCCGGGCTTGATGCCACCCATGCTCAAGCGCGCCCGCTCACGTGCCCGGCCGCGACACCTCGGTCTCCTTGCTGGTGATGAACTCGAGCAGCACCGGGACGCCTTCCCGCGTCTTCTGGATGCCCCGCTTGATCGCGGGCACGATGTCCTCCGGCCTGGTCACCCGCTCGCCATAGCCGCCGAACGCGCGCGCCATCGCGGCGTAGTCGCCGGAAATGTCGGTCGAGCGATACTTTTCGGTCGAGACCGGCATCACCTTCAGTTCGATCGCCATCGAGAAATTGTTGAGCAGGATCGACATGATCGGGATACGCTCGCGCACCGCCGTCTCGAAATCCATGCCCGTGAAGCCGATGGCCGCATCGCCCCAGACATTGATGCAGAGCTTGTCGGGCTTTGCGAGCTTGGCGCCCATCGCCAGCCCAAGGCCGTAGCCGAGCTGCGTCGTCTTGCCCCAGCCGAGATAGGTGAGGGGCTTGACCGCTTTCCAGAACGGAGAAAGCTGGTCGCGCGGGCTGCCGGCATCGTGGGTGATGATGGTGTTCTTGATGTCGACGGTGTGCTGGAGGTCCCACAACACGCGGTACGGGCTCAAGGGTGCGTCATGGCTGGTCAGCTTCGGCATCCATTTCGCCAGCCACTCCTTGTGAGAGGCCGCGATCTCGGCCGCGACCGCCGACGCGTCGCGATCCGTGGTGACTGTCTTGCCGATCTCCTCCAGCAGCGCGTCGAGCACGAGGGAGGCGTCGCCGACGAGGCCGATCTTCGCTTCCACGTCCTTGTTGAGATGATTGGGATCGAGTGTGGAGTGAATGATGGTTTTTCCCTTCGGCATCGCGATGCCGAAATTGGTCTCGGTGAAGGAACAGCCGATGCCGAAGATGACGTCGGCCGCGCTCAGAAACTTCGGGACCGCGCGCGGCACCGCGAGCCCGCCGGAGCCGAGCGAAAGCGGATGCGTCTCCGGAAACGACGATTTGCCTCCGAGGCTGGTGGTGACGGGGATCGCCAGCCGCTCGGCGAGCCGTTTCAGTTGCGGCCACGCCTGTGCGTAATGCACGCCCTGGCCGGCATAGATGACCGGCCGCTTCGCGTTGACGAGAAGGCCGGCCGCTTCCTTCACATGCACGGGGTCGGCGCCGTAGCGGGTGCGCAGCACCGGCGTGTAGTCGAGCGGTTCCGGCACATCCTCGTTCCACATGTCGGAAGGGATCTCGACGATAACAGGCCCGCCGCGGCCGTTCTTCAGCTTGGTGAAGGCGCGGCGGAAGATATTGGCGACCTCAGTCGCGAGGATGATCGGCTCGGACGATTTCGCGAACGGTTTCATCGCCTCGCTGGAATTGAAGTTCGGCTCGATGTGCGCAAGCCTGCGCTGATAGCCCATCGGCAGCACCAGCACCGGCACGGACTCGCCGAAGCATTGCGCGACGCCGCCCATCGCGTTCTCTGCGCCCGGCCCGTGCTGCATGCAGAACGCGCCGATGCTGCGCCCCGACGTGACCCGCGAGATCGCGTCCGCCATGTGGATGCCGACGCGCTCCTGCCGCACCATGACGGGGCGGATATCGGCTTTCGCCGCGTGCTCGATCAAATGGTTGACCGGATAGCCGCAGAGGATCTCGATCCCCTCGCGCCTCATGATCTCCGCGATCGCGGTCCCGAGCTTCATGGCGTCTCTCTCCCTGGGGCATGGCCGGTTGGTCCCGGCCGATTGGAGAGAGAGGATCAGGAATTCCTCGAGGCGTAAAGCGCGCGCGGTGAGCGCGGCGGTAGGCCAGCTATGCATCGCGAGCGTGCACTGGCCTCGGCTGTCGATAGTGGCCGCAGCCGCTCGCCGTCGGCGGCACGCACTGCAGCAGGCGCGAGGCCGCAACCAGATCCGGCGTCTCGAAGCCCTCGGCGAAGCCTTCATGGATCGGGGCGAGCAGTCGGACAGCCTTGACCCTGCGGCCGGTCCCGATCCAGTGTGCGGCGAGATCGGTGGCGATGCGCAATTCGAATGTCGCTGCCCCTATGGCGCGTGCTTCGGCGAGTGCCTGTTGTAGCCGCTTTTCAGCGCGTAGCGGCTCGCCGGCGTGGAGAAGGACCGCTGCGTCGACCCGCTGAAGTTCTGATCGGCACCAGCGCTCGCCTTGACGTTCCTGATGGCCGATCGCCCGCGTGATGGCCTCGCGCGCCTCCGCGATCCGCCCTTGCCGCAAATAGGCTCGGGCGAGGACCGCGAGATAGCTGCCGATCCGCATCAAGAAGCGACATTCGATCAACTCTTCGATCGCGGCTCGAATATCCTCCACCGCGCGCCGATCGCCACGCAGGTCACGAAGGCAGGCGGAGAAATAGCGCTCGACGGGAACCCAGCGCGAGATGCGCTCACGTTCCAGGTTGCGACGCAGACGTTCGGTGAAGCTCGCGAGCGCGTCCAGATTACCGGTTTCGAGCGCGACAGGAAGTGCGGCGAGCCCGAGCGCATTCGACTGCGACACCCAATGGCCGCTGCGATCCGCGGCCTCGACGGCGTCGCGGGCCAGCCTTGCAGCGTAGTTGGCTTGCCCCTGCATCCACGCCACGAACGGCAGGTTGAAGCGCACGGTGATGAACCGGTAGACTTCGTTCGCATCCTTGCGCGAACGGCCCTTGGCCGGCGAATAGGTTGCGGCGAGACGATCCAGAACTGCGCGGCTCTTGCTCAGCTCCCCTGCAAAGGCACGGGCCCAGGCCAGCGCCCGATCGGCTTCGGACGTTGCCGTCAAATCGCGGTCGCGGTCGGCTAGCTCCGTGGCCTCCTCGAGATAGGTTATGGCGCGCGGGACCTGGCCAATCTGCAGCAGATAGAAGGCAAAACCGACCAGCGCGCGCTGCTGGTACTCGATGTTGCCGGCGCTCCTTGCAAAGGCGATGGCTTCGAGCCAGGCGACCTCGTTCTCATTCGACATCTTGCGGGCGTAGAACAGGCTCCATCCAAGGGCGCAGGCGAGCTTTGCCTTCAAAAGATCGTCGCACGCGACGGTCTTGGCCAAGGCGAGCGCGTCCTCCAGCCGCGCCTGCGCTTCCGACAGGATGGAGGTTTCCGACCACAAGGTGATCGCTGCCACCGTGAGCCTGATTCCGAGGACAGGATCGCCGTCCTCGCCGAATGCCCATGAAAGAGCGGCGCGCAAATCGGCGATGCGACCAAGGTAGCGCTGTGTCCAATCGGCCGGCTCGCGCCAGTTCCATTCCTCCTCGGATTGTTCGAACAGCGCGAGGACGCGTTCCGCATGGCGGCGCAGCGCCTGGCCGCAGGCAGGATCGGCCCGGCGCCGCTCGGCGGCATAGCGCCGCGTGCTGTCGAGCAGCCGGTAGCGCAGGCTTGCGCCCTGGGCCTGCGCGCTCAAAAGCGATTTGGCGACGAGACTGCCGAGTCCGGTGACGACGTCGACCGGCGTGAGCCCCGCCGCCTCGGCGACGAAGATCGCGTCCTCAACCTCGAAGGCGTCGCTGAACACCGACAGCAGGCAGAACAGTCTGGCTTCCCTCTGCGACAGCAGCCTGAAGCTCCAGTCGATCGTCGCCATCAGGGTCTCCTGGCGCGGCGGCGCGCCATCGGCGGCGGGGGCGCGAAAACCCAGATTGTGGTCGAGGATTGCGACCAATTCGCGGGGATTGAACCTGCCGATCTGGGCTGCCGCCAATTCGATGGCCAGCGGAAGGCCGTCGAGCGAGTGGCAGATCCAGGCGATGGCCTCGCAATCACGATCGACGAACTGGTAGTCCGACCATTCGGCGGCGCGGCGAACGAACAACTGCACCGCGGGAAACCTGACGGCCTGATCGACGGTCAGGGCGTTGCCGGACTTCGGTGAGGCCAGCGAGCCCAGCCGGACGACGTGCTCGGTGGCGGTGCCGAGCGGCTCGCGGCTCGTGGCAAGCAACCTGGATCGCGATGTGTCCGCCATGAACCGGCCGGCGAAGATCGTCGCGGCGGGCAGCACATGCTCGCAATTGTCGAGAATGAGCAGCATCTGCCGCGGTCTCAAATAGTCGAGCGCCGCAGCCAGACTGCTGTCCGGATTGCCCCTGATGCCCAGTGCCGTCACCAGTGCCGCGCCGAACAGCATCGGATCGGAAATCGTGGCGAGATCGACGAAGCAGACGCCGTCGCGACACCGTGGGGCAAATGCCTGGGCGACCGCCACGCCAACCGTCGTCTTGCCGATTCCTCCCGCGCCAGCCAGGGTCACGTGCCTGTTGTCGGCCAGCAGGCCGGCGATCTCGACGACTTCCGCTTCACGACCAACGATGCCGCGCGGCAACGGCGGATTGGACGACGGGAGCGGTTCGGCGAGCGCCAGATCATCCTCGATCTCGCCGATGCTGATTTGCACCTCGGCGATGAACTTGTACCCGCGGCGCGCCACGGTCGCGATGTAGACGGGCTCGATCTGGGTATCTCCCAGCGAACGCCGCAAGCTCCACATGTTGACCTTGAGATTACTGTCGTGGAGGAAGGTGCCCGGCCAGGCGGCGGCCATCAGGTCATTCTTGCTGACGAGTTCGCCGCAGCGCTGCACCAGCACTTGCAACAGTTCGAATGCGCGCCCGCCCAGTTTGACCGGGCGTCCGTCGAGAAGGAGCAACTGGCGGCGGGGAACCAGTCTAAATGGGCCGAAGCAGTATGTGGGCTCCTGTCGGAGTGTGGCCCGTTGCCGTGTCTCCGTGGCAGCCCGCATTGATCCATGCCAATCGATCGAACAGATCGCCTGCCATTATCATGCACTGCAAGATGGTTGAAGTGAGTCGTTCTGAATTCGCACGAATCGCCGCGGGCATCTGCCGCGGGATCGTTGCGACAAAATCGCTCATGCGCCGGCCGGAAGATGCCGGGGGGTACGGCTTCTCGACCGAACTCTCTATTTTTGAGGTTTGCCGAGAACCGCCATGCGCATGACTTCGACACCGCCGTCGGCAAGTTCCGGAAGCTTGGCGAACCCGTCCTTGCTTCCGTCATGACGCGGATGGTGCGGATCGCTCTCACCTGTGTCATGCCGCGGCGCGCGGACTCGGCTTCGAGGTCGGCGATGAACTTGTTGAAGTCGACATCGTCGCGAACGTAGAAGCAGATGTGCATCATGCGCGGAAAAGCCGGGCTCATGTGCTCCAGCGGCTCGGCAAAGCTCTTCGCACTGCCCACGGGCTGATCGGCCTCGCGATATTGCAGCAGTTCGAGCACCATGTTGTCGAACTGGATGAAGCGCACATCGAGCCGCTGCGCTCCGCTTCGCAGGTCGGGAACGCCGATCGTCCGCGGATTGACCCCGCGTGCGTTCGCCTCGATCTCCTGGTCGGCCAGCAGCGTGTTCTGCACCCCGTCGCCCTGGAAGTCGCCATGGCGAAAGACCTCGGTGCCGCCGAGCACCTCCGTATAGAACTGATAGGCCCGCTCCATGTTCTGGACCGTCAACCCGAAATGCTGGACGCCCTGGAGCGGCGCGTCGTTACGCTCGGCTTGGGACATCCCGTCCGGCGCCGCGGACGCGGCTGAGGGCATGCTGCCGACGGCAAGACCGGTGATCATCGCGGCGCCTGCCGTGCGAAGCAGGTTGCGGCGTTCGATTTCGGCAATGTTGCGTTTCGTCGGTCATTCTCGTCTCCTCGGTCTGTGAGTGATGTCATGTGCCGGTCAGCCGGCGTCCGGAAGCGGAGCAGCTGGATTGACGAGACCGGCCGATCGAAGTTCGCGCCAGAAATCGCCGGGTATTGATTGGTCAAGGGCCGCGCGGTCCTCGGCGATGCGGCCGGGCCGGCTCGCCCCGGGGATCACGGCGGCGACCACCGGGTTTGCCAGCGCGAACTGCAAGCCCGCAGCTTTCATGCTGACGCCGTAGCGATCGGCGATCGCCTTGATCCGCGCCACCTTGTTGAGGATTTCCGGAGGCGCTGGCGCATATTCGAAGTTCGGACCGCCGACGAGCGCGCCCGAACTGTAGGGGCCGCCGACGACGATCGCGAGCTCATGCTCCGCAACCATCGGTATCAGCCGCTGAAGCGCCCTTGCATGGTCCAGCAGCGTGTAGCGGCCCGCGAGCAGGAAGCCGTCGGGGCGCGGCTCTTCGAGCGCGAGCAGCAGCTCGATCGGCTCCACCCGGTTGACACCCAGGCCCCATGCCTTGATCACGCCCTCGTCGCGCAGCCGGTCGAGCGCCTTGAACGCGCCCTTGCGCGCACTTTCGAAGATCGAAAGCCACTCGTCTCCGTAAAAATCCTGTGCGACGTCATGCACGAAGGCGATGTCGACATGGTCCGTGCCCAGCCGCTTCAGGCTGTCCTCGATCGAGCGCAACGTCCCGTCCCGGGAATAGTCGTTCACGATCCTGTTCGGACGACCATGCTTGAAGACGCCGCCTTTCTCGCCGAGATCGCGGGCACTGACATCCTCGACCTCGTCCAGGATCAGGCGCCCGACCTTGGTGCTGACGACATAGTCGCTCCGCGGCCGGCCGGCGAGCGCTGCGCCCATGCGGATCTCGGCAAGTCCCGCGCCATAGAAGGGCGCGGTGTCGAAATAGCGGATGCCGTCGTCCCAGGCCGCATTCACCGTCGCGAGGGCTTCCTGCTCCGGGATGTCGCGAAACATGTTGCCGAGGGGCGCTGCACCGAAGCCCAGTCTTCCCGGCAGAATATCCTTGAGGGCCATGCTGCATATCCTCGCTGGTAACGGACGGGACCATCGTCGGCGACTGCCGCAACGTCGACCTCGGTGATCGCACGTTCGGTCTTCGTCACGTCGATCCGGCAGGATTGCCGTTCGATGGACCATCACTGGCTCATCCGGCCATTGCGGTATTTCCGATTCCTGCGCGATGACGGACGCATCTTGCTGATCCAGGACTGGATCAGCCGTTCGAGCCAATCGAGCGCATCGTCCAAGCCTTTGCTTTGCTTGCCTTTTACCTCTTTTAACCGCGCCGGCTCTGGACTTCGCTACAGCGCCTTGTGAGAAATCCGCATCGGCGTGGCAGCGGCCGGGCTGCAACTCACCACCGGATGGAATGATCGCTCGCTCGCGATACGGGGCCGGGATTCGCCGCAACTGAAGCGGAGGTCATGATGGTGCTCGTGACGCATGGAGATCAGAAATATCAGAACAGCGAGAAGCTCGCGGCGGCCAGCGATTGGCCGGGACTGAGCATCGAGCATCGCAAGTTCGAGGCGGGATGTCAGGCGACGCCCGTTCCCATTTGCACCGAGCTCGTCATGCTGCTGTCAGGCGGTGGGATGGTGTGCCGCGCCGGCAACGGCGAAGTCCAGAAGAGCCTCGCGCGGCCGGGGATGAGCTACCTCGTGCCCGTGGGGACGCAGGAGAGCCATCTCGAGCTTTCCGACCGGATGGAATGCCTTCATCTCTATCTGCCGCCGGCGTTGCTGGACCAGAGCGCCCTTGCGGATTTCGACATCGATCCGGCAAAGATCGAGATCGCCTACGCTCACGGCCTGGCGGACCAGGTGCTCTTCCACATCTGCTCGCCGCTTCGCGACCTGCTCCATCGTCCCCGCCAGCCGACCGATGCGCTGTTCGTGGAGGGGATCCAGGTTGCGCTCGCGGCGCATCTTCTGGGGAATTATACGACCGACCGCTGGCACGCACCCGACAGGTCGCCGTCGCTCGATCCGCGGCGCCTTCAGCGCGTGCTGGACTATATCGAGGCATCTCTTGGCGGCGACATCAGGCTCGAGGATCTGGCGGCCCAGGCCTGCCTCAGCCCCTATCATTTCTCACGGCTGTTTCGCGAAGCGACCGGATTGTCACCGCACCGCTATGTCACCGATCGCCGCGTCCAGGCTGCGCGGCACGAGCTCGCATGCAACCGCCTGTCCCTGGTCGAAATTGCCCTGGAGTTCGGCTTCGGCTCGCAGGCCAATTTCACGCGCGTGTTCCGCAAGGCCGCAAGTCTCACGCCGGGGCAGTATCGCGAATTGTGCTGCGGCCAGGCCGATGTGAAAGCCGATCGCGACGATACGGCATTCCGCAGGGATTGCGCATGATCCCGCAGGATTCGGGAATACGGCTCAATTTGCATCGTGCAGTGCTGTTACGACGACCAGATATGCGAGGGGATATACCGACATGATCGAGCTTACGGTGAACGGGATCAAGCGCCAGGTCGACGTCGTTCCCGAGATGCCCTTGCTGTGGGTGCTGCGCGACGAGCTCGGCATCACCAGCGCCAAATATGGCTGCGGGGTCGCGCAATGCGGGGCCTGCACGGTTCACATCGACGGAATGGCGGTGCGGTCCTGCCAATCGCATATCGGCGAGGTCGCGGGCAAAACGGTCGTCACGCTCGAAGGCCTGGACAACAAGGACCACCACCCGGTCTTGCAGGCCTGGATCGAACATCAGGTTCCGCAATGCGGCTACTGTCAGACCGGACAGATCATGCAGGCCATCTCGCTTCTTGGATTGATCGCTGAACCAAATGACGAGCAGATCAATCAGGTGATGTCCGGCAATCTCTGCCGCTGCGGTACCTATCCGCGCATCCGCGCGGCGATCCATGCGGCGGCGAAGAAGAAGATGGCGGAGAAGTGATATGGGCCACATGCAGACCCTTTCGCGTCGGGCTTTCGTTTTCGGCTCCGCAGCAATCGCCGGCGGCATTGCTTTCGGCGCCTATAGTGGCGCTGAAGCGGCCGCGTCGAGCGCCGATGACAATCCGCTGGCCGCCGGCCTCGGCGCGAATTCGGTGACCTTCAATCCCTGGGTCGAGATCAGCCCGGACAAGATTACGCTCATCGCGCAACACGCCGACATTGGCCAGGGCGTCGGCTCGGTGCAGCCGATCATGATCGCCGAAGAGATGGACCTCGATCCCGGCCAGTTCGAAATCCGGTTTGCGGGGCCTAGCCCCGCCTATTTCAACACGGGCTTCGCGGACGAGTTCGCGCCGTTCGTGGCCGCGGACCAAAGCCCGGCCGCAGAGGAAGCGCGCGCTACCACGCTCGAATGGTTGCGTAAGTCCGGCCTGCAAATGACAGGCGGATCGAGCACGATTCCGGACACCTATTACAAGCTGCGTGTTGCCGGTGCGATCGCGCGCGAGACGCTCAAGGCGGCTGCGGCCAAACGTTCCGGCGTCGCGATGGCCGACCTTCGCACCCAATCAGGCCACGTGATCCTGCCCAACGGAACCAAGATCGCCTATGTCGCACTCGCGGCGGAGGCGTCGAAAATTCCGCCGGTGCTCGATGCGCAGCCGCGCGACCCGTCCAAATGGCGCATGCTCGGCAAGCCGATGATGCGGCTCGACGTCCGCTCGAAAGTGATGGGCGAGCTGAAGTTCGGCATCGACCTTAAAACGGAGGGCATGCTGTATGCCTCCGTCAAGCTGAACCCCAACAAGGGGCAGCCGCTGAAATCATACGAC
The DNA here is from genome assembly GCF_041262065.1 of Bradyrhizobium sp. USDA 327. Classification (NCBI taxonomy): domain Bacteria; kingdom Pseudomonadati; phylum Pseudomonadota; class Alphaproteobacteria; order Hyphomicrobiales; family Nitrobacteraceae; genus Bradyrhizobium; species Bradyrhizobium sp. USDA 327. The sequence goes on from NZ_JBGCCW010000001.1 coordinate 1,726,086, forward strand.
GCCAGCAAGGCGCGATCGATGCCGGGTGTCAGGAAGATCCTCGAAATCAAGAATGGCGTGGCGGTGATCGCCACGAACAGCTGGTACGCGATGAAGGCGGTCGACGCCATCGCTTGCGAGTGGGCGCCCTCGGCCTATCCCGCCGAGCAGGCCGACCATTGGAAGGTGCTGGAATCCTCTTTCAAGCCGGAATTTCTGGGCAAGGAGTGGCGAAAAATCGGCGACATCGAAGCCGGCCTGAAGACGGGCAAGCTCGTCGAAGCCGAATATCGCGCACCTTATGTGGCGCATCAGCCGCTCGAGCCACTGAACGGTATCGGCCTCGTCACGGACAAGGGTATGGAGATCTGGGTCGGCCACCAGAGCCCCCGCTTCGTGCAATGGGTCGCGGCGACCGCGATCGGCCTCAAGCCGGAACAGATCACCTTCCACAATCAGTGGACCGGCGGAAGTTTCGGCCACCGTCTGGAATATGAGAACGTCCGCGTTCTCGCCGAGATCGCCAATCAGATGAAGGGCACGCCGATCAAGCTCGTGTTTTCTCGCGAAGAGGATTTCCTTCAGGATATTCCGCGGCAGATTGCGATCGCGCGGCACCGCGGCAGCGTCGACAAGAGCAGAATTGTCGCCGCCGATCTGCAACTGGCCTCGACGACGCCGCTCAAGGGACTGCTCGAACGTTCGGGCACACCCTCGAAGGATCCCGACGGGCAATTGGCCGCCGGCCTGTGGAACGTCTACTACGACATCCCCAATTTCCGGGCCACGAGCTACGAGGCGCAGGGACTGTCGCCGAGCACCACATGGCGGTCGGTCGGCGCCTCGACATCGGGCTTCTTCACGGAGAGCTTCATCGACGAATTGATCCACGCGGCCGGTCTTGATCCCATGAAGGCGCGCATCGCGATGTGCACCGTGCCGCACTATCGCAAGGTGCTGGAGACTGTCGCGGAGATGTCGGATTGGAAGGGACCGCTCGGAAACGGTCGAGGACGGGGCGTTGCCTTCGTGGAATCGTTTGGCACGCCGACCGCTGAAGTCGTCGAGGTGACGGCCACGGACCGGGGCATCAGGATCGACAAGGTCTGGGTCGCGGCCGATGTCGGCAAGGTCGTCGATCCCGTCAATTTCGAGAGCCAGGTGCAGGGTGGCGTCGTCTGGGGGCTCGGCCATGCGATCAATTGCGAGCTCACTTACGCAAAGGGCGCGGTGCAGCAGACCAATTACAACCACCATGAAGCCATGCGGATCTATCAATGTCCGGTCATCGAAGTTCGCGGGCTGGAGAACGATCCGAAGGTGAGGGGCATCGGAGAGCCGCCGGTTCCGCCGGCCGCGCCTGCGCTCGCCAATGCGATCTTCGCGGCCACCGGAAAGCGCATCCGCGAAATGCCCTTCAACAAGTTCATCGATTTCGTGTGAGGCGAGCCATGAGGAGATCTCTGACTGCGGTCGTCTTCGCAGCTTCGGCCATCGCGGCGCTCACCGGGATCGTTGCGGCCAAGGACGAGGCCGGCAAGGACGTGCTGCCGCCCGGCAGCGTCAGCCGCGCCCAGGGACTGGAAGCCTGGAAGCGGATCGAGGCCGTCGTGACCCATCCCCGGTGTGCCAATTGCCATGTCGATGCCAAGGCCATACCCATCTGGACGCCGGCCGGCGAAACCAGGCCGCGCCCGCATGGCATGAACGTCCATGGCGGCGAGAGCCGCATCGGTGCGGAGGCGATCCCGTGCTCGACCTGTCATATGACCTCCACCCAGGCGAACGAGCCGGCACCGTCGCCGCCACGTGCCGGTATCGACTGGCAACTCGCGCCGGTGGCTTTCATTTGGTTCGGCAAAAGTGGTGCCGAGATTTGCGCCCAGATGAAGGACCCGAAGCGCAACGGCGGCCGCGACGCCGCTGGCCTCGTCGAGCACTTGCGGCACGATGCATCCTTGAACGGCTTCATCCCGCGGGGCTGGGCGCCCGGAGCGGGCCGCTCGACGCCGCCGGGCACCTTCGAGGATCACGTCAAGGACATGGCGACGTGGGGAGCAGCCGGACAACCCTGTCCGAACTGACGACTGCGCGAGCAGTGCCGCGTTTACGCCTTCTCCTCCAGCGCGCGGCGCAGCCCTCGGATGATGACGCCGCGGGCGCGGTCGTCGGCGGCGGCTGCGACACGATCGTTGATGTCGAGCATGAGCTCGGACATCTCGTTGTGCCAGTCGAGACGGGTCACGGCCTCCGGCGCGAGCCGCCGGCGGTGATCCACGTCGAGCACGCGCGGTTCGGGGGCGGCGAGCTCATAGATATCGTCCAGCATCGGCTGGTAGACCTTGGCCGCGGGAATGATGCGTTCGGCCACGCGCTCGGCGAGCCCCGCAATCGCTTCTTCCTCGCCGTGGACCAGGAACAGCCCGCGAGCGATCGGGCGGCGCGCCGCGATCCAGCTCGCCATGCCGGCGCCGTCGGCATGACCCGAATATTCGTCGATCATGCGGATGCGGGCCGCGACCTTGATCTCCTCGCCCTGGATCCGCACGGCCTTGGTCCCGTTCTGGAGGAAGCGGCCGAGCGTGCCGTTGGCCTGGAAGCCGGCGAGAAGCACGGTCGCGCGCTGGTTCCACAGCCAGCGCTTCAGGTGATGGCGGATGCGGCCGGCGTCGCACATGCCGCTCGCGGCGATGATGATGTGGAATCCGCTGAGACGCATGATCGCCTTGCTCTCGTCCACGGTTTCGGTGAATTTGAGATGCGGCGAGTTGAGCAGGCGGCTGGCGTCGACGGATGGGTCGAGGCTCTCGGAATGCCGGCGGAACACTTCGGTCGCGCGGATCGCGAGCGGCGAGTCGAGGAAGATCGGTGCGGTCGGAATCCCGCCTTGCTCCATCAGATCGACGAGATCGACGATCAGCTCCTGGGTGCGCTCGACCGCAAAGGCGGGAATCAGCAGCGCGCCGCCGGCCGCCGCGGCGTCGCGTACCTCGGCAGCGAGGTGCTTGCGGCGGAGCGCAGGTGTCGTGGCCTCGCGCACCCGGTCGCCATAGGTCGATTCCGAGATGACGTAATCGAAATCGGTTGGCGCTTCGGGATCGGGCTGGAGCAGCTTGGCCTCCGGCCCGACGTCGCCCGAGAGCAGGACGCGCAGCGGACGCGCCGAGCCATGCTCGGCGATTTCGAGCTCGATCGAGGCGGAGCCGAGCAAATGGCCGGCGTTCCAGTAACGAGCGCGGACGCCCGGGATCACGTCGGTCCAACGTTCATAGTCGACCGGGCGAAACGATTGGAGCGATGCGATCGCATCCGCCTGTGTGTAGATCGGCTGCACCTCCTTGCGCCCGCGAGAGGCGTTGCGCCGGTTGAGCTGGGTGACTTCCGATTCCTGGATGCTGCCGGCGTCGGGCAGCATGTAGGAGCAGAGGTCGATCGTGCCGCGCGTTGCCAGGATCGGCCCCTCGAATCCCGCGCGCACGAGTTTCGGCAGCAATCCGCTGTGATCGATGTGAGCATGCGTGAGCAGCACGGCATCGATATCGGCGGGGCGAAACGGAAAGGCGCCGTAGTTGAGCTCCTTCAGCGTCTTCTGGCCCTGGAACAGCCCGCAATCGACCAGGAAGCGGCCCGTCGCGGTCTGGAACAGGTAGCTCGACCCGGTCACGGTGCGGGCGGCGCCGCAAAATCGGACGGTGATGCTCATGTCGTCGTCTCCGGAAGATGTGTCGTGGCCAGTTCGGACCGCAAGGCGGCCGCGAGAATCTCGTCGAGCGCAATCGCATTGGTCGGATGCGGCACGCTGTCGGTCGAGCGGATCGACCGTATGCCGGCCTCAGTGAATACGGCGATCATCGCGGGTGGAAACAGCGCGTGCGTCACGACCGCATCGACGACCGTCGCCCCCATTGCTCTCAGCGCCTTCGCTGCGGCCGTCAGCGTCGTCCCGGAGGAGACGATGTCGTCCACCATGAGCGCCGGTCGTCCCGAGAGCAGGGCAGGATCGGCAAAGCTGACGGCCACGGAACGATCGCCGTGCCGCGTCTTGCGTGCCACGGTGTGCTGCAACCGCAAGCGGTTCGCGACATCGCTCACCCAGGGCTCGGACTCCATGTCGGGCCCGATCACGACGGTCGCAGGGTCGATGCTGCCGGCCGCCAGCGCCTTCGCGATGGCCGGCATGGCGGACAGGTTCTCCGCTTCGATACCAGGAAACACGGACCTGATGTCGGGGGTGCGATGCAGATGCGCATCGACGGTGACGACGCGGTCAACGGTCGTTGCAAGCAGATTGCCCATGGCGCGCTGGCTGATGGCCTCGCCCGCATGAAATGCAGCATCCTGCCGCATGTAGCAGAGATAGGGCGCGACCAGGACGAGCCGCTTTGCGCCGCCACGTCGCAGGGCCTCCGCGGCGAAGAGCAGGGCGATGAGCTTATCGTTGGGTTGATCGAGCGAGGCGTAGAGAATCGCAGTGTCGCTCGCCGGCGCGACTGCAACGCGCAGTTCCCCGTCCGGAAAGCGGTGCACGGCGATCTCTCCGCAGGCAAGCCCAAGCCGCGCCGCGAGCCGCTTGGCCGCAACGGCGCCGCACGGCAATGTCTGGAGCGCGATCGTGCTCACGGCGTCGTCGTGCCCTGCAGGGCTTCGTGACCGTTGACGAGGTAACCGGTCTCTTCGGCGGCGGCGTCGGCAACCAGATCATGCTCGGGGTGGTCGAAAGTGTAGACGCGATAGAGCGGCTCGCCCTGCTCGACGCGGTCTCCGATCTTCTTGAACAGGCGAATGCCGGCGCCCTTGTCGAGCGGCGCGCCGGCGGTGCGGGCGAGGCGGTTCAGGCGCAGGCAGTCGATGGCGGACACGATGCCGTCATGCATCGCCTTGACGTCGAAGCTGAGCGGTCCCAGCTCGTTGCTGCAGGTCGAGGGACCCTGTGCGTCGATGATCTTCTGCATCTGCTTCAGCGCCGCGCCGCTGTCGAGCAGTTCGCGCGCCCGGGCATAGCCGGCGCCACCGCGCAGCTTCGGATCGTATTCCAGGAGATGGGCGGCGAGCCGGAGCGACTTCTCGCGCAGATCACGCGGTGCGGCCGGCTCGTTGCCGAGCACCGCCATGACGTCGTTGGCTTCGAGCACCGGCCCGATGCCGTTGCCGATCGGCTGGCTTCCGTCGGTCGTGATCACCTCGACCGAGCGGCCGAAGCGGTCGCCGACGAATTCGAACAGCTTTCGCAGCCGCATGGCTTCGACGCCGCCGCTGACCTTCGCGGTCGGCCCGACCGGAATGTCGATCAGCAGATGGGTCGAGCCTGCCGCGATCTTCTTGGACATGATGGAGGCGACCATCTGCTCGCGGGTATCGAGGCTCAGGGGGCGCTCGACCGAGATCAGGACGTCGTCGGCCGGCGACAGGTTCACGTGCCCGCCCCAGATCAGGCAGCCGTTGCAAGCCGAGACGATCGCCTTCATCTCCTCGACGCCGACATTCACCCGTGCCAGCACCTCCATCGTGTCGGCGGTGCCGGCGGGCGAGGTGATGGCGCGCGAGGAGGTCTTCGGGATCGGCAGGCCATGGGCGGCGACGATCGGCACCACGACCATCGATGTGCGATTGCCGGGGATGCCCCCGATGCAATGCTTGTCGACGACGATCGGGTTCGGCCAGACCAATTGCGTGCCGGCCTGCGCCATCGCCCCGGTGAGGGCGAGAAGCTCGTCGCTGGTGATGAAGCTCGCCGAACCGATCAGGAAGGCGGCGATCTCCATGTCGGAGTAGCGGTAATGTGCGAGGTCGCTGATGATCGCGCCGATCTCGGCCTGGCTCAAGGTCCGTCCGCGGATCTTCGCGCGCACCGCCTCCAGGCTCTCGGGAGGCGTGGCGGGTCTGACCGTGACCGGCGTGCCGACGGCTTCCGCAAAGCGCCGGAATGCAGGTTCGGAGAGGCCGATCTCGTCCGAAGCCGCCAGCGTATCGTCATCCGTGATCAGCAGCGTCGCCAGCAGAACCTTGTCGCCCCGACGAAGCTCGACGCGGCTGAAGCCGCGGAAGATCTCCGCGCGCAGCGCCTTCGAGTGCCGGGAGACGACGACGACGTTCTCACGGCCGGTATCGAGGCGAACGCGGCGAATCTTGAGCTGGGAGTGCGGAAGGTCTGGATGCATGGACAGGCCGGCAGCAGGGAGTTGGGCCTCCATGCTTAAGCGTCCCGGTCCTGATGCTGTTGACCCAGATCATGGCCCGCGGGTCCGGCGGACATGGGCGAGGAGTGCGGCGGGCCGTTACGCAGGTCGGGGCGGCCGTTACTTCATCGCCGAGCTGATCGAGTTGAACTTGTTGTTGAGCAGCGCGCCACCCGTGTTGTTCACGACGGTCACGATTGCCAGAGCGATCCCGGCGGCGATCAGGCCATACTCGATGGCGGTTGCGCCATTCTCATCGGCAAGGAAAGACCTCAGCAAACGCATTGCCAACTCCTGTTCATCCGATCCAATGTATGGTCGCGTCCTTATTGGACTCGTAAAACGATCGAATATGTCTTTGTGCGCGCCGGAAGAATTAAGCCCGGGCGATCGCGCTTCCGCTCATACGACGGCATTCATTAAATTAAGGTTCCGTCGATCCATCCAAGTGGATTCAAACGGCAGCCCCGGGGCTGCACCGGCGCCGTGCCCGTCAAGGCGTGATCGTGCGGCCGCTTAACCGATTGTTGAGGCTGTTCGTCAATGAGCTGGCAAGGACGTCTCCGTCGCGCCTCATCCGCTCCGGCCGTCCGCATTCAGCGCCCGCAACATGGCGATGCGGGCGAACATCACCCACCCGCCGCCCGTCTCGGCCGCATTGATCAAAGTCTCGATGGCAGTCTGCCAGTGCGCCTCGTGCTGGGCGTCATCGGGCAGGTGCATGATGTAGTCCGCCGCATCCTGAAGCGTGAGCAGCTTGCGCTTGTTGCCCACGCGAACGGGATCGTCGAACGCCGTCGACCAGGGCATGTCAGGCCGGCCGATCGGCGAGGAGAGACATCACGGCGCGATCGCGGGCGTGATGCTGCTAGCCGGCCTTCTTCGCCCGCGCCGGTGTCCGCACCGGCTTGTCGGCCTTCTTCGAAGTGTCCCTCGTCGCTTCCCTGGTCGCTGTCTTCGCCGCAGTGTCCTTGCCGCCCTTGCCGGCGATCGGCAGCAGCATCTCGCGCTGGCCCTCGACGCGCTTCTTCGGCCTCTTGCCCTTGACCGTCTCCTTGGCGACCTTCGCCGCGGGAGCAGCGTCCTTCTCGTTCGCGATGCTCTTCTTCAGCGCGTCCATCAGATTGATGACATTGCCGCCGGTCTTCGGTGCGGCCTTCTCGGTGATCGGCATGCCGCTGCGCTTCTTGTTGATGAGATCGATCAGGGCGGTCTCGTAATGATCCTCGAACAGCTCTGGCTCGAACGCGCCGGACTTCTTCTCGACGATGTGTTTTGCGAGGTCGAGCATGTCCTTGGTGAGCTTCACGTCCTGAATGTCGTCGAAATATTCCTTTTCGCTGCGGACCTCGTAGGGGTAGCGCAGCAGCGTACCCATCAGCCCGCTGTCGAGCGGCTCCAGCGCGATGATATGCTCGCGGTTGGTCAGCACCACGCGGCCGATCGCGACCTTGTCCATGCTGCGGATGGTCTCGCGGATCACCGCATAGGCATCGTGGCCGACCTTGCCGTCCGGCACGAGGTAGTAGGGGCGGATCAGATAGCGATTGTCGATGTCGGTCTTGGGCACGAACTCGTCGATCTCGATCGTGTGGGTGGAGTCGAGCGCGATCTCGTCCAGCTCGTCCTTGGTGACCTCGATATAGGTGTCGGTGTCGACCTTGTAGCCCTTGACGATGTCCTCGGAGGTCACCTCGTCGCCGGTCTCGGCGTCGACCTTGAGGTATTTGATCCGGTGGCCGGTCTTGCGGTTGATCTGGTTGAACGAGACCTTCTCGGTATCCGAGGTGGCCGGATAGAGCGCGACCGGGCAGGTCACGAGCGACAGACGCAGAAAACCCTTCCAATTGGCGCGGGGGGCCATGGGCTACTCCAGACGCAACAGAGGACGAACGTCAAGGATAACATCGCACAGGTGCGAATCATAGCAACCGCCGGCGCGGAATCTTGCAACGGCGTTAATCGCCGCCTGCGCCATATTGCCGGACGGGCCCACGGTCCGGAACATCGCCCGAGATCACGCGTTGCCCCGGACACTTCGTAACCGCGAGGAAGTCGCGGTCATCGCAAGCGACAGCCACAGATTGAGGTCACCATGGCAACCACGCGAGAGCAGAACCGCATCGTGGAAACTCCGACCGAGGCGCGCCAAGGCGAGCCCGGGCCTTCGGTGGCAGCGCTGCTCGCCATCTCGACCGGGCTTGCGATCCTGATCCTCGCGGTCGTCTGGTTCGTCTTCTTCCGGACCTGACCGCCGGATCCGGACGCCGGCTCCCCCCGGCTCGCCGCGTGACGCGGCACATTGCGCCCGCCATGCCCCCGGCTCGTCCCGCGGCATGGCGGGCGCAGTCGCATTGGCTTGCGACAGGTTCTATATGACCAAAAAGTAACGTAGGCCGGTTCCCTGCGTTCATATTCAGTTCACGCCGGAATTGCTCATCTCTGGCAGTGTTCATGCAGCCTGTTCTTGCAGCCAATCTTTGGAGAGAAGCGTGCGCCTGCTCGTTGTTGAGGACGACCCCGATCTCAATCGCCAGCTCACCAAGGCGCTGACCGACGCCGGCTATGTCGTCGATCGGGCCTTCGACGGGGAGGAGGGGCATTATCTCGGCGACAACGAGCCCTATGATGCCGTGGTGCTCGACATCGGCCTGCCGAAGAAGGACGGCATCTCGGTGCTGGAGGCTTGGCGCCGCAACGGCCGCACCATGCCGGTCCTGATCCTCACCGCACGCGACCGCTGGAGCGACAAGGTGCAGGGCTTCGATGCCGGCGCCGACGACTATGTCGCCAAGCCGTTCCACCTTGAGGAGGTGCTGGCGCGCATCCGCGCCCTGCTGCGCCGCTCGACCGGCCACGCCCAGAGCGAGCTCAGCTGCGGTCCCGTCACGCTCGACACCAGGACCGGCCGGGTCAGCGTGTCCGGCAATCCCGTCAAGATGACCTCGCACGAATATCGGCTTCTGGCCTATCTGATGCACCATTCCGGGCGGGTGGTCTCGCGCACCGAGCTGGTCGAGCATCTCTACGACCAGGATTTTGACCGCGACTCCAACACCATCGAGGTCTTCGTCGGCCGCATTCGCAAGAAGCTCGACGTCGACATCATCCAGACGGTCCGCGGCCTCGGCTATCTCCTGACCCCGCCGCCTGCGCCGGGCGCTTGAGGCCCGGGCTTCGAGCGGTCCGGGCTTGACGGCCGCCCTGACACGGGCCTTGGTCGGACCATGACCTCCGACGACCTGACTTCCAGCCCCCGCCGGGACCGTTCCGATGGCCGCTAGCTCGCTTGCGAACCGACTGTTCTTGTCGGCGACCGCCTGGCTCGTGGTGATCCTGGCCATCACCGGTGTGGTGCTGTCGTCGGTCTACAAGAACGCCACCGAGCGCGCCTTCGATCGCCGGCTCAATCTTTATCTGCGCACCCTCATCGCCGAGGTCGCGACCCCTGACGAGCCGCCGGACCGCCAGTTCCAGTCGCTGGGCGAGCCCCTGTTCGAGCTGCCGCTGTCCGGCTGGTATTGGCAGATCACGCGCACCGACACCGAAAAGCCGGAGGTGCGCTCCTCGCGCTCGCTCTGGGACAAGAAGCTGCCGAAGCTGGAAGACCAGGGCGCCGAGCTTACCGCCGCCGGTATCCGCCTCGCCTATGTCGACGGCCCGGAGGGGCAGAATCTGCGCATGGTGGAACGGCCGGTCGACCTCGGCGCCGACGGCAAATATCTCGTCAGCGTCGCCGGCGACGACACCGAGATCTTCGACGAGACGCGAAGCTTCGACTACTATCTCGGCGGCACCTTCACCGCGCTCGGCATCGTGCTGCTGCTGACGACCGTGTTCCAGGTCCGCTTCGGCCTCGCGCCGCTCAAGCGCATCTCGGAGTCGATCGCTGACATCCGCTCCGGCCGGGCCGAACGGCTCGAGGGTGAATTCCCGGTCGAGATCGCGCCGCTGGCGCGCGAGACCAACGCGCTGATCGATGCCAATCGCGAGATCGTCGAGCGCGCGCGCACCCATGTCGGCAATCTCGCCCACGCGATCAAGACGCCGCTCTCGGTCATCGTCAACGAGGCCGGCACCCACCTGGCCGATCCGTTCGCGGCCAAGGTGATGGAGCAGGCGGACCTGATGCGCGACCAGGTCGCCCATCATCTCGAGCGTGCGCGCCTTGCGGCGCGGGTCTCGATCGTCGCGACCGTGACGGAGGTGGCGCCTGCCATCGAGGCGCTGCGGCGGACCATGGAGAAGATCCATCGCGATCGTGGCATCGTCGTCGAAGCCAGGGCCGATCCGTCGGCGAAATTTCGCGGCGAGCGGCAGGATCTGGAAGAGATGGTCGGCAATCTCGTCGACAATGCCTGCAAATGGGCGGCCTCGCGCGTCTTGATCGAGGTCCTGGTCGAGGCGCCGCACCAGGCGGGTGCGGGTCCGCGCCTGCGGATCATTGTCGATGACGACGGCCGTGGCCTGTCGGAAGCGGAACGCGCGCAGGTCTCCAGGCGCGGCCAGCGGCTCGATGAGTCCAAGCCCGGATCGGGACTGGGCCTTTCCATCGTGGTCGATCTTGCCGCGCTCTATGGCGGCAGCCTTTCGCTCGGCGCTGCGCCGACCGGTGGCCTGCGCGCCGAATTGGTCCTTCCGGGGCTGTAGTTCCTTGTTTTGACGTTGTTTTTCGCCTTCGTCGATCTCCGTCTGGTGGAAACCGCGGGCATTCGGACCCACTTCCTAAACGGCTTCTTAAGTGGGGCGTCCTATGATCGCGCCCGGACGCATCCCATGTCCGCCATTTTACCGTGCATTACCCGGGCGCATGAGCCAGACATCGATCGAGCGGCTGAGGGAATATCTCGCGCAGCTCCCGCCGCAGGCGCAGGCCCTGCTGATGCGAGAGTTCGAGCGCGCGCTGGAGCGCGGCCAGGATACGGCTGTCGCGACCCTGGTGCTCGAGCAGCTGCGCAACATCGTCCGCAAGACCGAAGCCGATGAAGCCGCGCCACCGCGCACGGACGATCTGTCGCGGCTGTTGTTCCAGGTGTTGGAACCATTCCTGGTCGAGGCGGGCACTCCGATCCGGGTCGGCCAGATTCGCCGCTCCTCGCTCCAGCCGATCTGGCAGTGGCTCGGCCGTGACGGCGCACCGGGCAAGGTGAACGAAGTCGAGGCGCTGCTGTCGCGCATGCCGGCCGACAATACAGGGCAGGTCGAAGCCCTGGCCTCGAAGCTCCAGACGGTGGCCGCGGATGCCATCTTCGAGCTGACGGGACCGGGCGGAGGCGACAAATCGCGCGCCTTGGCCCGCGTCGGCCCGCCGAACGTGATCGAGGATCTCTATTCGATTGGTGCGATACTCCAGGTCCGCGAGGCCATCGCCACCGTGAACGAGAGGCTGCCGCGCTTCCTGCGCACCTTCGGCGATCCACAGATCGCCTCGGTGACGTCGGCGCTCAACATTCCGGCGCTTCAGACGCCGCAGATGCTGCCCTTCGCGCTCTCGATGGTCGTGCAGCGGATGACCGCCCCCTGGCAGATCATCCGCCTCGCCATCAAGATTGCTGCGTCCGACGACGAGATCCGTGTCGCGGCAACGCCTTATGGCGTTGCCGTCACGATGGCGCTGCATGATTTGTCCTGCGTGGCGGCGATCCTTCGCATGGACATCAAGCGCGGCCATTTCGACAACGTCGCCGGCAATCTCAAGACGCTGCACGACGGCGTGCGCGGTCTGCGCACCGAGCTCGACCTGCGCAATGATTCCGCCTGGGGCAAGCAGTTGACGTCGATCCGAGCCGACATTTCCAATGCGCTGCAGTCCGAAATCGACAGCGTTCCCGGCCGCGTTCGCCGCATCCTGCGCCAGCGCCCCGAGAAAGACATTCCGCCGGGCGCGCGGGTCGACAGCACGGAGGTGGAGGAAGCGGTGGCGCTGATCGACTTCGTCGCGACCTGCCGCAACTATGCGAGCGAGCTTGCGATCAACGAGGTGACGCTGCGCACCTATTCCGACCTCCAGCAATATGTGGAACGCTCGACCGAGCAGCTGGTGCAGTCGCTGCGCGCCGCCGATCACAAGGTCCGCGGGTATCGACAGCAGCAGGTGCAGGCCGCGATCCGCTTCTGCCAGGTGCTGTTCGGCGACGATTACGCCTCGCTGATGAGCCGGGCCGCAGAGAACGCACTCACTGGCGAGCGCAAATCGTCGCGCGCGGGCTGACTAAGCGCAAATTTCACCGCCGCAATTTCTGGTTGACCATATCGATGGCGCGCCGTACGGTCCCCGAGCAAGTCCGGGAATTTCTATCTGTGGGCGCATGAAACCCGTTATCAGCTCGATCGAGATTGAGAACCGCGTCATCGTTGCCAAGTATCAAAGGCTGATGGTCGGCGCCAAGGTGGTACTGGTCGAGAAGGCAAGCGACCGGCAACTGCCGGAGACGACCACGAGGGTTGCATCTCGGGTTCCGGTCGGAGCGTTGCGCATCAGATTGCCGGATGCAATCAAGCCGGGAACATACTTCCTGAGGGCCTTCAACGGGCACGGCGAGGACGCGGCGCGAAGTGCGGACTTCGAGATCGGCTAAGCTGTTGGATTTTCAACTCTTCGGGACTGTATGCCGTGGAGCGCTTTGACAATTGTCAATTGCCGCATTGTCCGGCCGTGGTGTAAAGGCACCTATAGGCGCTTCGTGCGCTACCGGAAGCTTGCCAGATGACTCTATGGTTCGTGTTCGCGCTGATGACGGTCGCGGCGATTTTCGCCGTGCTCTGGCCGCTTGGCCGCAGTAGCGGCGCGCAAGGTCAGGGCAGCGAGGTCGCGGTCTACAAGGACCAGCTGGCCGAGATCGAGCGTGATCTGGCCGCAGGGCTGATTCCGGCGCCGGAGGCCGAGGCTGCGCGCGTCGAGATCAGCCGCAGGCTGCTCGCGGCGGCAGCCAGCGAGCCCGCAATGGCGCCGAAGTCGAACCTCAAATGGCGCCGTGTGGCGGCCGTGCTGGCGCTCGCCGGCCTGCCGCTCGTTGCGGTCGGTGTCTACATGCCGCTCGGCTCACCCAAGCTTCAGGACTTTCCCCTGGCGCAGCGCGAGCGCGGGTCCGGCATGGCGCAATCGCTCGAGAACCTCGTCGTACAGGTCGAGCAACATCTGGAAAAGAATCCGACCGACGGGCGTGGCTGGAACGTGCTCGCGCCGGTTCTGGAGCGGCTCGGCCGCTTCGACGACGCGGTGCGCGCCTATCGCAACTCGCTCACCTACAATGGCGAGAGCGCGGAGCGCCGGTCCGATCTTGGCGAAGCGATCGCGGCCGCTGCCGGCGGCGTGGTGACCGCCGACGCCAAGGCCGAATTCGAGCGAGCACATGCCTTGAACGCCGACGATCCCAAGGCGAATTACTTCCTGGGTCTTGCGGCCGAGCAGGACGGCCGCAAAGGCGATGCAGCCACGATCTGGCGCGCGCTGCTTGCGAAGGCGCCCGCGGATGCGCCGTGGCGTGCCCTGGTGCAGTCCTCGCTCGCGCGAGTCGGCGGGGGCGGCGCGATGCCCGCGCTGTCCGATGAGACGATTGCTGCTTCCAAGGATATGGCCGAAGGCGATCGCAACGCGATGGTGCGCGGCATGGTCGATCGTCTGGCCACGCGGCTGAAGCAGAACGGTGACGATGTCGAGGGCTGGCTGCGCCTGGTGCGCGCCTATCTCGTGATGGGCGAGCGAGACAAGGCCATGGGGGCATCGGCCGATGCCCGGCAGGCGGTTGCCAGCGACGCCGAGCGACTGCGCCAGCTCAACGACGGCCTGAGGACTCTCGGGCTCGGCGGATGACGATTTCGGGACGAGACGAGCGGAGAACGGATACGCCATGACGCGCAAGCAGCGACGTATGACCATCATCGGCGGCTCGCTCGCCGTGCTCGCGCTCGCGGCCGCGCTGGTGCTCAACGCACTTCGCGACTCCATCGTGTTCTTCTCGACGCCAACCATGGTCGCCGAGAAGCACGTCGAGCCCGGCAAGCGGTTTCGCCTCGGCGGGCTGGTGCAGCCCGGCTCGCTGCAGCGCGGCGACAATCTGGCGGTGACCTTCGAGGTCGCCGACGGCAACGCAAAGCTGCCGGTCGCCTACAAAGGCATCCTGCCCGACCTGTTCCGCGAAGGGCAGGGCGTGGTCGCCGAAGGCGCACTCGACGCCAACGGCGTGTTCAAGGCCGATACCGTCCTTGCCAAGCACGACGAGACCTACATGCCCAAGGAGGTCGCCGATGCCCTGAAGAAGCAGGGGCACTGGAAGGACGATTACGGCGGCAAGGCTTCTGACAGCATCAAGGCTCCTGAGGGAGCCAAGCCTGCGGCCACGACCGCACAGGGCAATCCGCAAGGAGCGATGCGGTGATCGCAGAATCCGGACATTACGCGCTGGTGCTGGCGCTTGGGCTGGCACTGATTCAGTCCATCGTGCCCCTGATCGGCGCGCGCCTGCGCGATGCCGCCCTGATGAATGTGGCGCGCTCCACGGCGCTGGCGCAGCTCCTGTTCGTCGGTGTGTCGTTCGTGGCGCTCGTGATGCTGCACGTGAATTCGGATTTCTCCGTCGCCAACGTGTACGAGAACTCCCACTCGACGAAGCCGCTGCTCTACAAGATCACGGGTGTGTGGGGAAACCATGAAGGCTCGATGCTGCTGTGGGTGTCGATCCTCGCGCTGTTCGGCGGATTGGTCGCGAGCTTCGGCAACAATCTGCCGCTGTCGCTGCGCGCGCATGTGCTGGCCGTGCAGGCCTGGATCGCCAGCGCCTTCTATCTCTTTATCCTGGTGACATCGAATCCGTTCCTGCGCATCGCGAACCCGCCGGTCGAGGGACGTGATCTCAATCCGGTGCTCCAGGACATCGGGCTGGCCGTGCATCCGCCGATGCTCTATCTCGGCTATGTCGGCTTCTCGATCTCGTTCTCCTTTGCCATTGCGGCGCTGATGGAGGGACGGATCGACGCCGCCTGGGCGCGCTGGGTGCGGCCCTGGACGCTGGTCGCCTGGATCTTCCTGACGCTCGGCATCGCCATGGGCTCGTACTGGGCCTATTACGAGCTCGGCTGGGGCGGCTGGTGGTTCTGGGATCCGGTCGAGAACGCTTCGCTGATGCCGTGGCTCGCCGGCACCGCGCTGCTGCATTCCGCGCTGGTGATGGAGAAGCGCAATGCGCTGAAGGTCTGGACGATCCTGTTGTCGATCCTGACCTTCTCGCTGTCGCTGCTCGGCACCTTCCTAGTGCGCTCGGGCGTCATCACCTCCGTGCATGCCTTCGCCACCGATCCCACCCGCGGCGTGTTCATTCTGCTGATCCTCTGCCTGTTCATCGGCGGCAGCCTTGCGCTGTTCGCGGGCCGCGCCACCTCGTTGAAGCAGGGCGGCCTGTTCGCGCCGATCTCGCGCGAGGGCGCGCTGGTGCTGAACAATCTCCTGCTCACGGTCGCCTGCGCGGTCGTGCTGTTCGGCACGCTCTATCCGCTGGCGATGGAGATGCTCGCCGACTTCAAGATGTCGGTCGGCGCTCCCTTCTACAATCTCACCTTCGCCCCGCTGTTTGCCCTGTTGCTGCTCGCGGTGCCGTTCGGGCCGATGCTGGCGTGGAAGCGCGGCGATCTGCTCGGCGTGATGCAGCGCCTGCTCGCGGCGGGCGTTGCCGGCCTCGTCGCCGTCGCCATCGCTTGGGGCTGGGCAACTGGCGGCAGCACGCTGGCGCCGCTTGCGATCGGGCTGGGCGTCTTCGTCATCGCGGGCGCCGTGACCGACATCGTCGAGCGGACGGGCCTGGTTCGCCTGCCGTTCGCGACGGTGCTGCAGCGGGCGCGCGGCCTGCCGCGATCGGCCTGGGGCACGGCGTTTGCGCATGCCGGCCTCGGCGTCGCGCTGATCGGGATCGTCTGCGAGACCACCTGGAACAGCGAATACATCGCGACGATGAAGCCGAACGACGTCGCTCATGTCGCCGGTTACGACCTGAAGCTCGACGGGCTGTTTCAGCGCCAGGGCCCGAACTACCGCGAGATGATCGCTGAGTTCAAGATCAGCCGTGATGGCGAGGCGCTCACGGTCATGACGCCGTCGAAGCGCAGCTTCACCACGCGCGGCTCGTCGACGACCGAGGCCGCGCTGCTGACCCGCGGCGCGAGCCAGCTCTACGTCTCGCTCGGTGATGCCACTGCCGAAGGCGCCATCGCCGTGCGCATCTATTACAAGCCGATGGTGCTGCTGATCTGGTGGGGGCCGGTGCTGATGGCGTTCGGCGGCGTGCTCTCGCTCTCCGACCGTCGCCTGCGTGTCGGCGCGCCGAAGCCGGCGCGGGCCAAGCAGCGCCTCCAGCCCGCGGAATGATCCGATGCGCCGCATGATGGCCGCGTTCATCGCGTTGATGCTGCTGGCTTTGCCTGCGGCCCACGCCGTCCAGCCCGACGAGATCATGTCGGACCCCGCCAAGGAATCGCGCGCGCGGGAGCTGTCGCGCGAGCTGCGCTGCATGGTCTGCCAGAACCAGTCGATCGACGATTCCGACGCCCCGCTCGCTCGCGACCTGCGGCTCCTGGTGCGCGAACGCATCGCCGCCGGAGACAGCAATTCTCAGGTGCTTGATTTCCTGGTGGCGCGGTACGGCGAGTTCGTGCTGCTGAAACCGCGCTTCGAACGACAGAATCTTCTGCTGTGGCTGCTCGGGCCGGTGCTGCTGCTCGGCGGGGCCCTGGCGCTGTGGCTGCAGATCCGGCGCCGCGCGCGAAGCGGTGCAGAGCGTACCGGCGGCGCCGCTCACGCCCGAGGAGGAGGCGCGGCTCGCTGCGTTGATGTCGGACGATGCCAAATCTTCCTGACGTCGAACCACAAAATGGAGCGGAGGCTGCGGCCGCTGCCGCGCGCTTCATGCTATTTTGACCTTTGTCTGGAAGCTTGTCGCGAGATCGATTCCAGCCTCCGAGTCCTCCCGATGTTCGCGAACAGCAATCTGACGATCCGCTTCCTGGTCGGCGCCGTCGTCGCTGCGTTATTGTTTCTGCTGGGCATCGGCGGCGGCACCGGCTTCATCGCGGTGCTCTATCTCAACAACGAGATCACCAGCCTGTCCTCGGACTTCGCCTCGCTGAGCGGCCCCGTGCGCGACCATGCCATGCAGATCTATCAGCAGGCGCAGACCGCGTTCTCCTGGTTCCTGGTCGCCTGCGGCGTGATCGCTATCCTTGCCGCCGCGATCTGCCTCACCACCTGGTTCGCCGTGCGCAACGGCATTCTCAGTCCCCTGGCGGCGATCGTGCATGCGATGCGCGAGGTCGCCGACCAGAAGTTCGAGACGTCCGTTCCCGGGCTCGGCCGCACCAACGAGATCGGCCTGCTCGCCGGTGCGCTGGAGGTGTTCAAGACCAACGGCCTCGAGCGGCGCCGCCTCTCCGAGCAGCAGCTGCACGAAGCGCAGCATCAGGCCGAGCGGTCGAAATTCCTAGACGACCGGATCAGGCGTTTCAACGATCTCGTCGCCAGCGTCGTCGACAGCGTGGCGTCGTCGGCCGTGCATCTGAAGACCAATGCCGAGACGCTGTCGCGGACGGCCAACGACACCAGCAGCAAGGCCAATGCGGTCGCGAGCGCCGCGAACCAGGCCAGCACCAGCGTGCAGACGGTCGCAGGATCTGCCGAGGAGATGACGAATTCGATCGGTACGATCAGCCGCCGCGTCACGGACGCGACCCAGCGCGCCGAGGGCGCGGCGTCCCAGGCGGAGAAGAGCCGCGATACCATCCACACGCTGTCGGATGCCGCCGACAAGATCGGCGAGGTCGTCCAGCTCGTGCAGGCGATCGCATCGCAGACCAATCTCCTGGCGCTCAATGCCACCATCGAGGCGGCGAGGGCAGGGGAGGCGGGCAAGGGGTTCGCCGTGGTCGCCTCCGAGGTGAAGAATCTGGCGCATCAGACCAGCAAGGCGACGGAGGAGATCACCTCCCATGTCGCCAGCATTCAGGGCATCACCGCGGAGACCCGCGGCGCGATCGACGGCATTTCCAGGACGCTGTCGGAGATTTCGTCCATCATGTCCGGCATCGAGATCGATACCGCCCAGCAGCGCAACGCCACGCAGGAGATCACGCGCAGTGCCCAGGACGCCGCGCGCGGCACCCTCGACGTCTCCAACCATATCGTCCAGATCACCTCGACCTCCGCAGAGACCGGCCGCATGGCCGCCGAGGCGCGCGATTCCGCGGTTGACCTGTCGCAGCAGGCCGAGACCCTGAAGCGCGAAGTCGACGAGTTCATCGTCAGTGTCAGGGCAAGCTGAGAGCGCCCAGAATTGCGTTCATGCGCCTTTCCAGGAACTCGGTTAAGTTCCTGTAAGACCACGATTTTCGGCATGCGCTAAACTGCCGCATCCACCTCATCTCTTCATTACGAAAGTTTAACCCCCCAGCCAGCGCACGGTAAGGCGCGAGCCCCCATCTTCAGGTCCGTAAGGTGCTGGCATCCAGCGCCAAAAGAATTCAAGGCCCTGGAGATTTCTGCATGACCGAACGTCCCGACCTTTCGAACCTTCCGTCGTACCGGCAGCCGCGCCGGTCGGTGTTCTCTGCGCGCAAGCTCGCGCTGATGGCCTCGGTCGTCGCCGGCCTCGGCGCGGCTGTCTACGGCTTCAGCCCTTCGACCTCGCCGGCCGACCTGTTCTCCAGCCCGGCGCACGCGCAGGTCAACAACGAGGTTCGTCAGGTTGAGCGTCCCGTCGGTTTTGCCGATATCGTCGAGCGCGTGAAGCCGTCGGTGATCTCGGTGAAGGTCAACATCAAGGAGAAGATCGCGAGCAGCGATGACGGCGATGATTCCTCCTCGCCGTTCCAGCCGGGCTCGCCGATGGAGCGCTTCTTCCGCCGCTTCGGCGGTCCCGATGGTGTCCCGGGCCTGAAGGGAGGCCGCGGCCGCGTCGTGCAGGGCCAGGGCTCCGGCTTCTTCATCTCGGCCGACGGCTATGCCGTGACCAACAACCACGTGGTCGACGGCGCCGACAAGGTCGAGGTCACCACCGATGACGGCAAGACCTACACCGCCAAGGTGATCGGCACCGACCAGCGCACCGACCTCGCCTTGATCAAGGTCGAGGGCGGCTCGAACTTCCCGTTCGCCAAGCTTGCCGACAGCAAGCCGCGGATCGGCGACTGG
The DNA here is from genome assembly GCF_041262065.1 of Bradyrhizobium sp. USDA 327. Lineage (NCBI taxonomy): Bacteria > Pseudomonadati > Pseudomonadota > Alphaproteobacteria > Hyphomicrobiales > Nitrobacteraceae > Bradyrhizobium > Bradyrhizobium sp. USDA 327. Next base: position 1,745,412 of record NZ_JBGCCW010000001.1, read on the forward strand.
GTGCTTGCGGTCGGCAATCCCTTCGGCCTCGGCGGCACCGTGACCGCGGGCATCGTTTCGGCCAGCGGCCGCGACATCGGCAATGGGCCCTATGACGACTTCATCCAGATCGACGCGCCCGTGAACAAGGGCAATTCCGGCGGTCCCGCCTTCGATACCAACGGCGAGGTGATGGGCGTCAACACCGCGATCTACTCGCCGTCCGGCGGCAGCGTCGGCATCGCGTTCTCGATTCCGGCCAACACCGTCAAGAGCGTGGTCGCGCAGCTGAAGGACAAGGGCTCGGTCAGCCGCGGTTGGATCGGCGTGCAGATCCAGCCCGTGACCTCCGACATCGCCGACAGCCTCGGCATGAAGAAGGCCGAAGGCGCGCTGGTGGCGGAGCCGCAGGCCAACGGTCCGGCCGCCAAGGCGGGCATCGAGTCCGGCGACGTGATCACGGCGGTCAACGGTGAATCCGTCAAGGACGCCCGTGAGCTCGCCCGCACCATCGGCGGCATGGCGCCCGGCGCGACCGTGAAGCTCAACGTGCTGCACAAGGGCCAGGACAAGGTCGTGAACCTCACCCTCGGCCAGCTGCCGAACACGGTCGAGGCCAAGGCCGACACCGACAATGACAGCGGCAAGCGTGCCAATCGCGGCACCGACGTGCCCAAGCTCGGCATGACCGTTGCGCCCGCAAACTCCGTGGCCGGCGCCGGCAAGGAAGGCGTCGTCGTCACCGAAGTCGATCCGAAGAGCGCCGCGGCCGAACGCGGCTTCAAGGAAGGCGACGTGATCCTCGAAGTCGGCGGCAAGAGCGTGGCCACCGCGGGCGAAGTCCGTGACGCCATCAACGCGGCGCGGACCGACAACAAGAACAGCGTCCTGATGCGCGTGAAGAGCGGCGGCCAGTCGCGCTTCGTCGCGGTGCCCCTCGCCAAGGGCTGAGGCCTTAAGGAGGCCTACGAGATGAAGGGTATCGCCGGCATCAGTCGCCCCCGCCGCCGGTGCCCTTCGGGGAAGCAGCGCAACGCTGGCTTCCCCAGTCTACCTTCCGGTGGAATTACGCCCCCCTCCGTCGGAAGGCCTAGGGCGGTGAGGTCCCCCCAGCTTCACCGCCCGCCTTTTTCCTGCTTCGACACTCTCCCGCTCGGCTTGCATGCCGTTGCCGCTCGCGCCATGTTTAGAGAAGGTTGACCTCCTTGACCGCCGCCGAACGCACGATGCGCCTCCTCATCATCGAAGACGACCGTGAATCCGCCGACTACCTCGCCAAGGCGTTTCGCGAAGTCGGACACATTGCCGACCATGCCGCTGACGGCGAGGAAGGCCTCGCCATGGCAGAAAGCGGCGACTACGACGTGCTGGTGGTCGATCGCATGCTGCCCAAGCGCGACGGCTTGTCGCTGATCGGCGCACTGCGCGACAAGGGCAACACGACGCCGGTGCTGATTCTCTCCGCACTCGGGCAGGTCGACGACCGCATCAAGGGCCTGCGTGCCGGCGGCGACGATTATCTGCCGAAGCCCTATTCTTTCGCCGAGCTCCTGGCCCGTGTCGAAGTGCTGTCGCGCCGCCGCGGCGGCCCGGCGGAGGACACGCTCTACCGCGTCGGCGATCTCGAGCTCGACCGGCTGTCGCATCGCGTCGCCCGCGGCAAGGACGAGCTGACGCTCCAGCCGCGCGAATTCCGCCTGCTCGAATATCTCATGAAGCACGCCGGCCAGGTGGTGACGCGCACCATGCTGCTCGAGAACGTCTGGGACTATCATTTCGATCCGCAGACCAACGTGATCGACGTGCACATTTCGCGGCTCCGCTCCAAGATCGACAAGGGTTTCGAGCGTCCCCTGCTGCACACGATCCGCGGCGCCGGATACATGATCCGTGACGGCATTCGGTAAACTCGTCCGCACCACGGCGTTCCGGCTGACGCTGGTCTATCTGCTGCTGTTCGCGATGTTCGCGGCCTCGCTGCTGGCCTATTTCGCCTGGAACACGCGGCGGCTGATCACCGAGGAGATCACGCAGACGGTCAATGCCGAAACCTCGGAGATCAACGAGATCTACGGGCGCCGTGGCCTGTTTGGCCTCGTACGGACGATCGAATATCGGGCGCTGCGCCCGGGCGCGAACCTTTATCTCGTGACCACCCCGACCGGGCAGGCGGTTGCCGGCAATGTCGGCTCGCTCGCGCCCGGCGTGATGGCGACCCGTGGCTGGTCCGAGACCGCCTACCGGCGGATCGAGGATACGGATGATCGCGACCATCGCGCGCTCGTTCGCGTCACCGAATTGGAGAACGGCTTCCGCCTGCTGATCGGCCGCGACCTCGCCGAGCGGCGGCGCCTGTTCGGCATCGTCGCCAAGGCGGCGCAATGGTCGGTCCTCATCGTGGTCGTGCTTGGCCTCGCCGGCGGCATTTTCGTCGCGCGGAGGGTGCTGAGGCGCATCGACGCCATGACCGGCACGGCGCAGCGGATCATGACCGGAGATCTCAGCGAGCGCCTGCCCGTGGGGCGCAGCGGCGACGAGATCGATCGCCTCGCCGAGAACCTCAACGCCATGCTCGAGCGGATAGAGGCGCTGATGGCGGGCCTGAAGGAGGTTTCCGACAACATCGCCCACGACCTCAAGACGCCGTTGACGCGGCTGCGCAATCGCGCCGAGGAGGCGCTGGCGAAATCAGGCTGCGAGGCCGATTACCGCGCCGCGCTGGAGCGGACGATCGAGGAATCCGACGGGCTGATTCGTACTTTCAACGCGCTTCTGATGATCGCGCGCGCCGAGTCCGGACAGGCGCGCGGCAACATGGACGATTTCGACGCCGCCGATGTCGCCAATGGCATCCACGAGCTCTACGAGCCCCTGGCGGAGGACGACGGCATGACCTTGAAGGTGAAGGCCGATCCGACGCCGGTTCATGCCAATCGCGAGTTGATCAGCCAGGCGCTCGCCAATCTGGTCGAGAATGCGATCAAATACGGCAAGCCCGCTTCGCAGCCCGCGGGAACCGTGGTCAGCATGGATAGCCGGCAGATCACGATCGAGGCCCGGCGTGAGGGCGATCAGGTGCTGCTCAGCGTCACCGATCGCGGCCCCGGCATTCCCGAAGGCGACCGCAAGCATGCCGTCGAGCGATTCGTCCGGCTGGAGGCGAGCCGCACGCTGCCGGGCTCCGGCCTCGGCCTCAGCCTCGCCTCGGCTGTTGCCACGCTGCATGGCGGAGAATTGCGGCTGGGCGATGCCCATCCCGGTCTTGTCGCCACGCTGGTGCTGCCGGCGCGCGCGGGCGACAGGGTTGCTCCGTCAATGCCGGATGTGCCACAGAAGGTGGCATGAACCACTCCGCGCCGGGAAACGCGGACAAGCATGGTGAGAGGTTGGCCGCACGCTTCGCGGAGGCTCCCCATATTGCCGCTTCCACAACCGACGAACGACGTTTCGAAAGCTGGCTGGCCGAGCTCGAGCCGGCCCAATCGGCCCGTCTGGACGTGCTCCTGGGCCACCCCTTCGCCCGCAACATCCTGGCCGGGATCGCGGAATTCTCGCCCTATCTGTTCGATCTGGTGCGCGCCGATGCCCTGCGCCTGATCCGGCTGCTCGAATGCGATCCGGATACGCATCTCGCCGCACTGATCGCTGAGGCAAGGGGTGCGGTGCTCGCGGCACCTGACGAGGCCGAAGTGATGCGGCTGCTTCGCCGCATGAAGGCGGAGGCCGCGCTGCTGATCGCGCTGTGCGACATCGGCGGTGTCTGGCCGGTGATGCGGGTGACGGCGGCGCTCACCGATGTTGCTGTGTCCTCCGTGCAGGCGGCGCTGCAATATCTGCTGCGGCAGGAAGCCGCACGCGGCAAGCTCTCGCCGCCCAATCCGGAGGCGCCCGAAGAGGGCTGCGGGCTGATCGTGCTCGCGATGGGCAAGATGGGCGCGGGCGAGCTGAACTATTCCAGCGACATCGATCTGATCGTGTTCTTCGATCCCGATGCGACAACGCTGGCGGCGGACATCGAGCCGCAGCCGTTCTTCGTCCGTGTGACGCAGGGGATGGCGCGCATCCTCCAGCAGCGCACCTATGACGGTTACGTCTTCCGCGTCGATCTGCGCCTGCGGCCCGATCCGTCCTCGACACAGGTGGCGATCTCGCGGGACGCCGCGTTGCATTATTACGAGCGGGAAGGGCGCACCTGGGAACGCGCCGCGATGATCAAGGCGCGGGCCTGCGCCGGCGATCCCAGGGCGGGTGAAGCGCTTTTGGCAGAGATCGCGCCGTTCGTCTGGCGCAAGCATCTCGACTTCGCCGCGCTTGCCGACGTCCACGACATGAAGCGGCAGATGCAAACCTATCGTGGCCAGAGCGAGATCGCGGTCGAGGGACACAACGTCAAGGTCGGGCGCGGCGGTATCCGCGAGATCGAGTTCTTCGCGCAGACTCAGCAGCTGATTGCGGGCGGCCGCCATCCGGAATTGCGGGTGCGGCCGACGCTCGAGGCGCTCGACGTCCTCGCCTCCAGCAAGTGGATCACCTCTGCGGCGCGCGACGAGCTGACCACGGCCTACGAATTCCTGCGCCGGGTCGAGCATCGCCTCCAGATGATCGCCGACGAGCAGACCCATACGCTGCCTGAGGACGGGCAAGCGGTCGAGCGCTTCGCGTGGTTCTTCGGTTATCAGGATCGCGAAGCCTTTGCGCGCGACCTGTTGCGCCAGCTCCAGATCGTCCAGGGTCACTACGAAAAATTGTTCGAGGGCGACGATCCAACCGGAACGGCCAGGCTGCCGGCGCTCGACTACAGTGCGGGTCCCGACGATCCGCGCCTGCTCCAGCACCTGGTGACGCTCGGCTTCAAGAAGCCGGCCGCCGTCGCGCAGACCGTGCGCGACTGGATCACCGGCGACTACCGCGTATTCCGCAATGAGGCGACGCGAAGCGCCTTCGTCGAATTCGTGCCGGCCTTGATCGACGGTCTTGCCCACGCCGAGGAGCCGGATCGCGCCGTCGTGGCGTTCGATCATTTCCTCGGGGCGCTCCAGCGCGGCGGCCGGCTGATCACGCTGCTCGGCCAGAACCGCGATCTCGTCGCGCTGGTGGCGCTGGTGCTGGGGGCGGCGCCGCGGCTCGGCGAAATGCTGGCGCGGCAGCCGCAACTCATGGATGGTCTGATTGATCCGCGCTTCTTCGGCGCCATGCCCGACAGGCAGGAATTGTCGGGCCGGCTCGCGACCACCGTGCGAGACGCGGACTCCTACGAGGAATTTCTCGATCGCCTGCGCCTGTTCGGCCAGGAGAGCCTGTTCCTGATCGGCACGCGCATCCTGTCCGGCACGGTTTCGGCGCAGCAGGCGAGCACCGCCTTTGCCGATGTCGCCGAAGGAATCGTGCACACCGTGCATGGCCTCGTCGCCGATCGCTTTGCCGCCCAGCACGGCCGGATCAAGGGGCAGGAGACCGCGATCATCGCGATGGGCCGGCTCGGCAGCCGCGAGATGACGGCCTCGTCCGATCTCGACCTGATCCTGCTCTACGATTTCGACAGCGACAATCCGGACTCCGACGGGCCGAAATCGCTTCAGGGCGCGCATTATTTCGCGCGCTTCACCCAGCGCCTGATCAGCGCCTTCACGACGCGCACCAACTATGGCGTGCTCTATGAAATCGACATGCGCCTGCGGCCGTCGGGGCGCGCCGGTCCGGTCGCCTCGAGTCTCGTTTCATTCGCGGACTACCAGGCCACCGAGGCCTGGACCTGGGAGCACATGGCGTTGACGCGCGCCCGCGTGGTGTCGGCATCGCCCGAATTCCGGGAACGGATCGAGCGTGTCATCCGCGATGTCCTGACCCGCCGCCGCGATCCCGCAATCACGGCCAACGACGTCGCCGACATGCGGCGCGCGATCGCGCAGGAGAAGGGCGAGGCCGATTGCTGGGATATCAAGCATGCCGCCGGCGGCATGGTCGACATCGACTTCATCGCGCAATATCTCCAGCTCGTGCATGCCCACGACAAGCCGGACATTCTCGACGTCGGCACCATGCAGGTGCTGGAAAATGCATGCAGGCTCGGCGTGCTCGCGCAGTCCGAGACCGAGATCCTGCGTGCCGCGGCGCGGCTCTATCACGACCTGACGCAGATCCTGCGGCTTTGCGTCAGCGAGCGATTCAAGCCTGAGACCGCCGGCACCGACCTCCTGCGCGTGATGGCGCGCGCGGGCGACGCGCCGGACTTCTCGTCGCTGGAGGCGCGGGTGAAGGAGACCCAGACCGAGGTGCGGCGCGTGTTCAGGACGCTGCTGGAAGGGACGTCGCCTGCTTCAGCGAGGTGAGGGCCTCGCGCACATCGGGCTCGAGGCCCGCACCGCCGGCATCGAGATGGGCGAAGATCGCGCGCTTCATCCGGGGATCCCAGAATTTCTTGATGTGCTCGGCAATCCCCGGCACGGCCTTGTCATGGCCCTGGCTCCGGAAGAACGTGCCGATCTGGTTGGCCATGTAGATCAGGCGGTCAGGCGACATCGGCAACCTCCGTGGCATGGCGCGCGACGATCCGGCTGCCATGCGAGAATATTTCGAACCCGTCCTGCCGCGCGATCGCGATCAGCGTGATGCCGGCGGCTTCCGCCGTGCGTACCGCGAGCGCGGTCGGTGCGGACACGGCGACGATCACGGGGGCGCCGATCGCGGCCGTCTTCTGCACCATCTCCACCGAGACGCGGCTCGTCAGCAGCACCATGCCGCCGCGCGTATCCGCGCGGCTGCGCGCCAGGGCCCCGGCGAGCTTGTCGAGCGCGTTGTGACGGCCGACATCCTCGCGCAGCGCGACGATGCCGCCTGCGGGGGACCAGAACGCGGCGGCGTGAACGGCGCGGGTTTGCATGTTGATCGATTGCAGCGGCGCGATCGCCTGCATCGCCGTCATAATTTGCTCCGGCGTGAAGGTCTGCCCCTGCGGCACCACGGCCGCCGGCCGCACCGCCTCGGCAATGGACTCGATGCCGCAGATGCCGCAGCCGGTGGGTCCCGCGACGTGACGACGGCGTTCGCTAATGCGGGCAGCATCTTCCGATGCCAGCCATATCCGCAGCTCGATGCCGTCGTCGAGACGGACCACGTCGAGAGAGCGAATGTCCTCGACCGATCCGACGATGCCTTCGTTCACGCTGAAGCCGACCGCAAAATCCTCCAGGTTCTGCGGTGTCCCCATCATGACGGCGTAGGTGCCGCCATTATAGGTCAGCGCCAGCGGCGTCTCCTCGGGGATCAGCCGTGTCCCCTCTGATGCGATGCCATCACGCCAGATCTCGCGGTCGATGGCCTGGACCGGAACGTGCATGCGGTTACTCCGCGGCCTCGGCCGGTGCGATGCGGCGGGAGTGCCGCGCCTGCGCGTCATAGGCCTTCTGCCAGTCGGACGGGCCGTTCGACGGCGAGACCTGCACCGCCGTGACCTTGTATTCGGGACAATTGGTGGCCCAGTCCGAATAGTCGGTCGTGATGACGTTGGCCTGCGTGTCCGGATGGTGGAAGGTGGTATAGACGACGCCCGGCGCGACGCGGTCGGTGATCTCCGCGCGCAACGTGGTCTCGCCGGCACGGCTCTTCAGCCGCACCCAGTCGCCGTCGCGCACGCCGCGCTGCTCGGCGTCGTGCGGATGGATCTCGAGGCGGTCCTCGGAATGCCAGACGACGTTCTCGGTGCGCCTCGTCTGCGCGCCGACATTGTACTGGCTGAGAATGCGGCCCGTCGTGAGCAGCAGGGGATAGCGCGGGCCGGTGCGCTCGTCGGTCGCGACATACTCGGTCACGACGAACTTGCCCTTGCCGCGGACGAAGCCGTCGATGTGCATCACCGGCGTGCCCTCGGGCGCCTTCTCGTTGCAGGGCCATTGCACTGAGCCGAACTCGTCGAGCTTGGCGTAGGAGACGCCGGCAAAGGTCGGGGTCAGCGCCGCGATCTCGTCCAAGATCTCGGAGGGGTGATTGTACTTCATCTCGAAGCCCATGGCCTTGGCAAGGCCGATGGTGACCTCCCAGTCGGCCATGCCGTTCTTCGGCGTCATCACCTTGCGCACGCGCTGGATGCGGCGCTCGGCGTTGGTGAAGGTGCCGTCCTTCTCGAGGAAGCTCGAGCCGGGCAGGAAGACGTGGGCGTAGTTCGCGGTCTCGTTCAGGAAGAGATCGTGGACGATGACGCATTCCATTGCCGACAGCGCCGCCACCACATGCGAGGTGTTGGGATCGGATTGCAGGATATCCTCGCCCTGCACGTAGATGCCCATGAAGGTGCCTTCGACCGCGGCATCGAACATGTTGGGAATGCGCAGGCCGGGCTCCGGGTTGAGCTTGACGTTCCAGAGCGCCTCGAACTGCTCGCGCACCGCATCGCCCGAGATGTGGCGGTAGCCGGGCAACTCGTGCGGGAACGAGCCCATGTCGCAGGAGCCTTGAACGTTGTTCTGGCCGCGCAGCGGGTTCACGCCGACGCCGGGGCGGCCGATATTGCCTGTTACCATCGCGAGATTGGCGATCGCGATCACGGTGGTGGAGCCCTGGCTGTGCTCGGTAACGCCAAGGCCGTAATAGATCGCGCCGTTGCCGCCGGTCGCGTAGGTGCGGGCTGCCTCGCGCAGATCCTTCGGATCAACGCCGGTGAGGATGGCGGTGGCTTCCGGGCTGTTCTGCGGCTGGGCGACGAAGGCGGCCCATTCCTCGAACTCGCTCCAATCGCAGCGCTCGCGCACGAAGGCTTCGTTGACGAGCCCTTCGGTGACGATGACATGCGCCAGCGCCGTCATGACCGCGACATTGGTGCCGGGCATCAGCGGCAGATGCAGCGCCTTCACATGCGGCGATTCCACCATCTCGGTGCGGCGCGGATCGATCACGATCAGCTTTGCGCCCTGGCGCAGCCGCTTCTTCAGGCGCGAGGCGAAGACGGGGTGAGCGGAGGCGGGGTTGGCGCCGATGACGACCACGACATCAGTCTCCTCGACCGAGTCGAAGTCCTGCGTCCCTGCCGAAGTGCCGAAGGTGGTGGCAAGACCGTAGCCGGTCGGCGAATGGCAGACGCGGGCGCAGGTGTCGACGTTGTTGTTGCCGAAGCCGGCGCGGATCAGCTTCTGCACCAGATAGGTCTCTTCATTTGTGCAGCGGGACGAGGTGATGCCGCCGATGGCGTCGCGGCCGTATTTCTTCTGGATGCCGCGCATCCTGGCGGCGGCAAACGAGAACGCCTCGTCCCAGGACACTTCGCGCCAGGGATCCTCGATGCGCTCGCGGATCATCGGCTTGAGGATGCGTTCCTTGTGGTTGGTGTAGCCCCAGGCGAAGCGGCCCTTGACGCAGGAATGGCCGCGATTGGCCTTGCCGTCCTTGTACGGCACCATGCGTACCACTTCCTCGCCGCGCATCTCGGCCTTGAAGGCGCAGCCGACGCCGCAATAGGCGCAGGTGGTGACGACGGAATGCTCGGGCTGGCCGATCTCGATCACGGATTTTTCCGTCAGCGTCGCGGTCGGGCAGGCCTGCACGCAGGCGCCGCAGGAGACGCATTCGGAGCCGAGGAAGCTTTCGCTCATGCCGGGCGAGACGCGGCTGTCGAAGCCGCGGCCGGAGATGGTCAGCGCGAAAGTGCCCTGCACCTCCTCGCAGGCACGGACGCAGCGCGAGCAGACGATGCACTTGGAGGGATCGTAGGTGAAGTACGGGTTGGACTCGTCCTTCGGCATCCAATTGTCGTTGGTGCAGCCGTCCGTCCTGGCGGAAACGTGGTTCTCGCCTTCATAGCCGTAGCGCACGTCGCGCAGGCCCACTGCGCCGGCCATGTCCTGCAGCTCGCAATCGCCGTTGGCGCCGCAGGTGAGGCAGTCGAGCGGATGGTCGGAGATATAGAGTTCCATCACGCCCTTGCGCAGCCGCTTCAGCCGCTCGGTCTGGGTATGCACGACCAGGCCGGGCATCACAGGCGTGGTGCAGGAGGCAGGGGTTCCGGCGCGGCCCTCGACCTCGACGAGGCAGAGACGGCAGGAACCGAACGCGTCGACCATGTCGGTCGCGCAGAGCTTTGGAATCTGGTGGCCTGCATCCATCGCGGCGCGCATGATGGAGGTGCCCTCGGGCACCGTCACCTCCTTGCCGTCGATGGTCAGCGTCACCATCGTTTCCGATTTCGAGCGCGGCGTGCCGAAGTCGATTTCTTCGATCAGAGACATTGTCGTTCTCCTATTCCGCGGCCTGAAGCGTGGTCGGGACCGGCGCGAAATCCTCCCGGAAGTGCTTCAATGCGCTGAGCACGGGGTAGGGCGTGAAGCCGCCGAGCGCGCAGAGCGAGCCGAATTTCATGGTGTTGCAGAGGTCCTCGACGAGCGCGAGATTTTCGCTCACACGCTCGCCCTTGATGATCTTCTCGATGGTCTCGACCCCGCGGGTCGAGCCGATCCGGCAGGGCGTGCACTTGCCGCAGGATTCGATGGCGCAGAACTCCATGGCGAAGCGCGCCTGCCTGCGCATGTCGACGCTGTCGTCGAACACGACGATGCCGCCATGGCCGATCAGGCCGTCGCGCGCGGCGAAGGCTTCGTAGTCGAACGGCGTGTCGAACAGCGCGTGCGGGAAATAGGCGCCGAGTGGGCCGCCGACCTGAACCGCACGGACCGGACGGCCCGTGAACGTGCCGCCGCCGATGTCGTCGACGAGTTCGCCGAGCGTGACGCCGAAGGCGGTCTCGAACAGTCCGCCGTAACGGATGTTGCCGGCGAGCTGGATCGGCATCGTGCCGCGCGAGCGGCCCATGCCGAAATCGGCATAGGCCTTGGCGCCTTCGGCGAGGATGAAGGGGACGGCGGCGAACGACAGCACGTTGTTGATCACGGTCGGCTTGCCGAACAGGCCATGATGCGCCGGCAGCGGCGGCTTGGCGCGCACGATGCCGCGGCGGCCTTCGAGGCTTTCCAGCAGCGAGGTCTCCTCGCCGCAGACGTAAGCGCCGGCGCCGACGCGCACTTCGAGATCGAAGGCTTGCTTCGAGTCGCCGATATTGGTGCCGAGATAGCCGCCGCGCCTGGCCGCGACGATGGCCGCGTTCATCGCCTCGACCGCGTGCGGGTATTCGCTGCGGATGTAGATGTAGCCCCTGGACGCGCCGACGGTGATGCCGGCGATGGTCATGCCCTCGATCACCAGGAACGGATCGCCTTCCATGATCATGCGGTCGGCAAAGGTGCCGCTGTCGCCTTCGTCGGCGTTGCAGACGATGAATTTGCGGTCGGCCTTGGCCTGGGCAACCGTCTTCCACTTGATGCCGGTCGGGAAGCCTGCGCCGCCGCGGCCGCGCAAGCCCGATGCGGTGACTTCGTTGAGGATTGCATCCGATCCAAGCGAGAGAGCGCGCGCGAGGCCCTTGTAGCCGCCATGGGCGCAGTAGTCGTCGAGCGAGCGCGGGTCGATCACGCCGCAACGGGCGAAGGTGAGGCGGGTCTGGCGCTTGAGCCAGGGAATCTCGTCGGTCGCTCCCAGCCGCAGGAGATGCGGCGTGTTGCCGGCGAGCGCGGCGAGGAGCGAGGGCACGTCGGTCTCGGTGACAGGCCCGAAGGCGATCCGGCCCTGGGGCGTCGCTTACCTCGACCAGCGGCTCCAGCCAGTAGAGGCCGCGCGAGCCGGTCCTGACGATCTCCACTGCAACGCCGCGCTTGGCTGCGGCCTGCTCCAGCGCAAGGGCAACCTCGTCGGCGCCGACGGAAACCGCACCGGCATCGCGCGAGACGTACAGACGGATGCTCATCGCTGCGCCTCCGCAACCAGCGCATCGAGGCGCTTCTGATCGAGCCGGCCAATGAGGCGGCCATCGAGCATCGCAGACGGCGCAGTCGCGCACAGGCCAAGGCAGTAGATCGGCTCCAGCGTGACGCGATCATCGGCCGTGGTGTTGCCGAGCGAGATGCCGAGCCTTGCCTCGGCGCGCGCAGCCAGCGCGTCGCCGCCCGCGGCCTGGCAGGCTTCCGCACGGCACAGCTTCAGCACATGGCGGCCGGCCGGCTTGTGGCGGAAATCATGGTAGAACGTGAACACGCCATGGACTTCGGCGCGCGACAGATTGAGTGCCTTCGCCACCATGGGAATTGCCGCCTGCGGCACATGGCCGAACGCCTCTTGAAGCGCATGCAGGATGACGAGCGTCGCGCCTTCCTGCCCGGCATGTTCGGCGATGATCTCGGCGCCGCGCGTCTCGTCCCAATCATAAACCGCTGTCATTCGTCATTCTCAACCAGAGCGTTTCCTGCTCCCAAACTATTTCGAATCATTCGAAGATCAATAAAGCTGTCCCGTGCTGCGATTGCGAAGTCGGATCGATTGAAAGGCGCGATCACCTGATTTCAAATCGCAATCGAATCTGCTCCCGCAGGCGGTTTTTGCGTGTTGCGGAGGAGTGGGCGTGCTAGCTTGCATGCCACCACAGCATCCGAAGGGATAACCGGTTGATCGACAAGCTTGAACTGCTGCTGGCGCTGGCGAAGGAGCGGCATTTCGGACGCGCGGCGGAAGCCTGCGGCGTGACGCAGCCGACGATGTCGACCGGGCTCAAGCAGCTCGAGGAGATCCTCGGCGTGATGCTGGTCCAGCGCGGGTCTCGCTTCCAGGGATTTACCCCGGAAGGCGAGCGGGCGCTCGACTGGGCGCGGCGGATCGTGGGTGATGCCCGCGCGATGCGCGACGAGATCAACGGGCTGAAGCATCAGCTCTCGGGCGAGATCCGCATCGCCGCGATCCCGACCGTGCTCGGTATGGTCGCCTCGCTGACGACGCCGTTTCGCGCCAAGCATCCCGAGGTGCGCTTCCGCATCCAGTCCACCACCTCGTCCGAGGTGCTGGGGCTGCTCGAAAATCTCGAGGTCGATGCGGGGCTCACCTACATCGAGAACGAGCCGATCGGCAAGGTGCGAACCATTCCGCTCTACAACGAGAGCTATCGTCTGTTGACCGCGCCGGATGCGATGTTCGGCGACCGCGAGACGGTGACCTGGAAGGAGGTCGGCCAGGTGCCGCTATGCCTGCTGACGCCCGACATGCAGAACCGCCGCATCATCGACCGCGCATTGCGCTCGGTCGGCGCGGAGGCGACGCCGACGCTGACCTCGAACTCGCTGCTGGTGCTGTTCACGCATGTGAAGACGGGGCGTTGGGCGAGCGTGATGCCGGCCAAGCTCGCCGAGACGCTTGGCCTGTCCGATACGGTGCGTTCGATCCCGATCGTCGACCCCGATGTCAACTACAGCATCGGCATGGTGATCCCGCAGCGCGACCCGATGACGCCGCTGATCGCGGCGCTGGTCAATGTGGCGCGGGAAGTGGCGCCGACGCTGCAATTGTAGGGGCTAACGCGTCGGCAGCGTAGGTGGCACTTTCCCTGCGGCAGAGGTTCAGGCCGCCGCCGATATCCCGGACGCCGCCTTGATCGCGTCGCGCGGCAGGGTCACGCGCACGACGGTGCCGACCTCGAGCTTGGAGCGCAGCCGCATCGAGCCGCCGTGGAGCTGCGCCAGCGAGCGGGCGATCGCCAGGCCAAGGCCCGAGCCGTGATAGGTCTTGGTGAGCTGGCTCTCGACCTGCTCGAACGGGCGGCCGAGCCGCGCCAGCGAATGTGGCGCGATCCCGATGCCGGTATCGGCGATCATCAGCACGATCCTGTCGTCGAGCTGCCGGCTGCGCACCACGACGCGCCCGCCCTCGGGCGTGAACTTCACGGCGTTGGAGAGCAGGTTGACGATGATCTGCTTGGTCGCGCGGCGGTCGGCGATGACGGAGATGGGTTTTGCGATGTCGGCGTCGAGCGTCAGACGCTTGTCCTGCGCACGGCCAGTGACGACCCGCAGGGACTCCACAAGCGTCTTCGAGAGGTCGAGCTCTTCCATGTCGAGCTTCATGCGGCCGGCTTCGATCTTGGACATGTCGAGGATGTCGTTGATGACCTCGAGCAGATAGTGGCCGCTGGTCAGGATGTCCTGGCAGTATTCCTGGTATCTCTCGCTTCCGAGCTCGCCGAACATGCCCGAGCCCATGATCTCGGAGAAGCCGATGATGGCATTGAGCGGCGTGCGCAGCTCGTGGCTCATATTGGCCAGGAACTTCGACTTGGTCTGGTTGGCTTCCTCGGCGCGGGTCTTCTCGCGCTGGTACTTCTCGGCGAGGTCGGCGAGCTCGACCGCCTGGCGCTCCAGCGCGGCCTGCGAGCGCTTCAGGTCGATGACGGTGGCACGCAGGCGCAGATCGTTGTCGACCAGCTTCTGCTCGTGCTCCTTGATGCGGGTGATGTCGGTGCCGACCGAGACGTAGCCGCCGTCCTTGGTGCGGCGTTCGCTGATGTGCAGCCAGCTGCCGTCGTCGAGCTGCGCCTCGAAGGTGCGCGCGCCCGGGCCTTGGGCGGCGGTCTCGTTGTGGCGGGTGCGCACCTCTGGCATGCGGCCGACCTCGAGCACGGTCTCGTAGGAGGTGCCGGGAATGACGGCCGTATCGGGCAGCCTGTGCAGACGCTGGAAGTGCGAGTTGCAGAGCACGAGGCGATCGCTCGCATCCCACAGCACGAAGGCTTCCGGAATGGTCTCGATCGCGTCGCGCAGGCGGAGGTCGGCTTCCACGGTCCTTTCCGCGAGGCTCTTCTGCTCGGTGATGTCGACGGCGATCCCGATCAGGTGCACGCTGTCATCGGTCGCCCCGCGCGTCTTCTCGCAACGCACGCGGAGCCAGATCCAGTGGCCGTCGACATGCTGCATGCGGAAGGTCTGGTCGATGTGGTCGATCTCGCCGGAGATGAGCTGGTCGGCGATCGCGAACAGGTCGATGTCGTCGGACTTCACCAGCGCGTTGACCTCACCGAAGGTGAGGAGCTCGTGGCGGCCGTCGAGGCCGAGCATCGAGAACATCGACTGCGACCAGAAGATCCGGCCGCGCGACAGATCCCAGTCCCACAGCCCGCAGCGGCCGCGGTTGAGCGCGGTGTCGATGCGGCCGCGCACGGCGTCGTTGATGATGTCGCCCTCGCGGGCGCGGGTCGACTGCCAGTGGAAGGCGAAGCCGAGGATCAGGACGACGAAGCCGGTGGTCGCCGACAGCGTGACCGAGAGCGCGGCGTCCGAGCCCCAGATCGGCTCGTTGCGCTCCTGGATCACGGTGACGAAGCCCGGCAGCGACTTGATCTGCCGCGAGGTCGCCATCGCTGCGTTGCCGCTCGGCAGCGTCAAGTCGGAGACGTTGCCGTCGCGTGGCGGCGCCGCCATCAATTGCGCGGCCGTGATCGCATCGAGCAGGCGGTCGTTGCCGACGGAGTCGTTGTCGGCCGGGATGCGGGCGAGGATACGGCGGTCGACGCCGGCCGAGGTGACGATGACATGGCGGCCCGAGGCCGTGCCCCAGGACGGGATCAGATCCGGCAACAGTGCCGGCAGGCTCTCGATGTTCTTCAGCCGTTCCTGCCGCACCGAGGTGAGGCGGTCGATGCGCTCGGCGAGCAGGTCGGCGAGGGCCGAAATGTCGTGGCTGATCACCAGCCGCTTCTGCCGCGTCTGGTCGACCACCTGCACGAACGCGCCGAGGCAGATCGTGATCAGGAATGCGATGATGAGTGTCGGCACGGCGCGGCGCAGCGCCGGCTCCGCGATCAGGAGCCGATGATAGGCAGGTTTCGCGATCGATTGCGCCAATCCCTTGATCGAATCGGATTGGACGCATGCGTTCGCGGCGTCTGCACGCGACATGCCTTCGGCCCCCTGAAAACCAGCTTGCAACTGAAGCTCGGAAGCAGCCCCACGTCGCTTCCGAATCACACCGATTTGAATCCAGTTTTCGCGGGCTGTCGAGAGTCAACGAATCGTTAACGCGAAATTATTCTTATCCAACGCGCAGTTTGTGCATCGGGTGGCCGCAAACTCGCGGGCGGGAGGAGTCCGAAACGAGAACGTGCGACTCCCCGCACGTTCTGCATCACGCGCGTGGCGGTTCGGCGTGACTGATCACGCGCTTCACGCTCGGGAACGCACGCCGCAACGCGCGCTCGATCGCGTCGACATGCTCGTGCACCTTGATCACGCTCATCGACGGTGCCGCGCGGCAGTGGAAATTGACGATCTCGCCGGCGTCGGTGTTGCGGACCCGCACATTATGGATGTCGTGGATCTCGCCTTCGCCGGCGAATTCGGCCAGCGCAGCGGCGATGGTCTGCACCCGTTCCGGTGCGGCATCGACGCCGAACGGCAGTTCCGGTTCCAATGGCTCGAT
Organism: Bradyrhizobium sp. USDA 327; assembly: GCF_041262065.1. Taxonomy (NCBI): domain Bacteria; kingdom Pseudomonadati; phylum Pseudomonadota; class Alphaproteobacteria; order Hyphomicrobiales; family Nitrobacteraceae; genus Bradyrhizobium; species Bradyrhizobium sp. USDA 327. The sequence goes on from NZ_JBGCCW010000001.1 coordinate 1,761,660, forward strand.
GTGAACGTCGACCTCGACGTCCTCGCCGAACTCCTCCTGGATGTTGCGCTCCAGCGTGTTCGCGACATCATGGGCGGCCTCGAGCTGCATGTCGGCATCGACCTCGAGGTCGATGCTGACGGTCAGCTTGGCGCCGAGATCGTGCACCGTGACATGGTGAACGGCGAGGCCCGAATTGTGCGCGATCACCATGATGCGGTCGCGCACGGTCTCGTTGTTGCGTGCGACGGGGACGGCGGTGAAGGTGAGGTCGGCGTCGCCGAACGCCTTGTCCACGGCGATTTGCGCGCTGCGCTTGATCTCCTCGACGCGGTCGATCGGATAGGTCCGCGGCACCTTTGCGATGGTGTCGATGAACGTGGTCGCTCCGACCATGCGCACGCGCAGCCGGTCGACGTCGATCACGCCCGGTACCCCGCGGATCGCGGCGGTGGCCTTCTCCTGGGCGCCTTCCGGGGCGCGGTCGACCAGCGTCTGCACGGTGGAGCCGGCCATGCGCAGTCCGAGCAGGGCGATCATCACGGCAACCGCTGCGGCCGCCGCCGCGTCGCCCCACCAGAAGCCGAGACCGGCGAGGATCAGGCCAACGATCACGGCGAACGAGCCCATCACGTCGGAGGCGAAATGCAGTGCATCCGCCGCCAGCGCCTGGCTCCTGGTCTCCCGCGCCGCGCGGTGCAGGGCGCGGGCGCGCCAGAGATTGACGGCGATGTCGAGCACCAGCACGACGAACGGCACGGCCGAAATGGTCGGCGGCGGGGTTCCCTCGCTCAGCCGGCTATAGGCCTCGACCAGGATGCCGCCGGCAAGCACGTAGAGCAGGGCGGTGACGCCGAGCGCGGAGACGCTTTCCAGCTTGCCGTGGCCGTAATGGTGCTCGTCGTCTGCGGGCTTGTCGGACACCCGCACCACCGCCCAGGTGATGATGGTCGCGACCAGGTCGATCGAGGAATGCAGGGCCTCGGAGATCAGCGCCAGCGAGCCGATCGCGATCCCGACCGCGAACTTGGCCACCGCCATGCCGCCACTGGCGAAGATCGAGATCGCGGCGACCGAGGTTTTGCTGTGCTGAGAGGTCATGGCGGGGATGTAGCAGGGCGTGGGTGAACATCAAGCGACGATCCACAACCGTAGTCGCGAGTGACTTGCAGGAGCGTATCCCCCCGACGCCGTCATGCCCGGGCTTGTCCCGGGCATCCACGTTCTTCTGCGCAAGGGGTAAAGACGTGGATGGCCGGGTCAAGCCCGGCCATGACGAGAGGAGAGAGCGTCGCTCCGCTCTTGTCTCACCGCCGCAACCTTCACAGCGTCACGACGATCTTCCCCAGATGCCTGTTCGCCTCCATGTGCTCGAACGCCTGATCGATATCGTCGAACGCGAACACCTTGTCGATCGGCAGCTGCAGCTTGCGCGATTCCACCGCGCCCCAGACGTCTTTGCGGACCTCCTCGAAGATCTCGCGGACCTCCTCGATGGTGCGGGTGCGGAAGGTGACGCCGACATAGTCGATGCGGCGGGCCGCATGCAGGTCGAAATTGAAGTCGGCGTGGGTGCCGCCGAGCCGGCCGACATTGACGATGCGGCCCTTGATCTTCGTCGCGGCGAGGTTCTGGCTCGCGACCTTGCCCGAGACCTGGTCGACGATGAGATCGACGCCTTCCCCGTTCGTCGCCTTCAGCACCTGGTCGACCCATTGGGGATCGGAGCTATCGACGGCGAGATCGGCGCCATGGTCCTTCAGCCGGCTGCGACGAGCGGCATCGGTCGACGAGCCGATCACGAGCTTTGCGCCCTTGAGCCTGGCGATCTGCATCGCCATCAGGCCGACCCCGGAGCTCGCGCCCTGGATCAGCACGCTCTGGCCCGCCTGCACTCCGCCGACGGTGACGACGGCGTTGTGCATGGTCGTGAGCGCGACGGGGAGAGTCGCGGCCTCCTCGAAATTCATGTTGGAGGGTGCGTGGAATAGCCGGCCGTGATCGGCCAGCGTATATTCGGCGAACGCCGCGCCGCCCGAGCCCATGATGCGGTCGCCGACCTTGACGCCTTTAGCATTCGGCCCAAGCTCGGCGACTTCGCCGGCCCATTCCATGCCGAGCACGGTGCCGACGCCGCCGGCCGCCCCATGGGCGTGCCCCTTGCGCATGCCGGTGTCGGCGCGGTTCAGGGCGCAGGCGCGGACGCGGACCAGCACCTGCGTGCCCTTGGGCTTTGGTTGAGCGACATCGGAAATCGTAGCGCCACCAGGGCCGTAGACGTAAGCCTTCATGAATTGCTCTCGCTTCTTGCGGTGACTATTCCGCGGCTTCACGTTGCGGATGAACGATCATGCCCTCCAGCCTGCCGCGGATGATCGCTTCCGCCTCGCGCACGATGCGGGAGACCAGTTCGGCGCAACTCGGGATGTCCTGGATCAGGCCCTGCACCTGGCCGGCCGACCAGATGCCTTCGTCGGAATCGCCGGTGGCATAGACCATCTTGCCGCGGGCGCCGGCGACGAGCTCGCGGATGTCCTCGAACTTCGCGCCCTCCTTCTCCATGGCGACGACCTTGCTCGAGATCGCGTTCTTCGCCACACGCGAGGTGTTGCGCATGGTGCGGAAGATCAGCTCGGTCTCGCGCTCGTCATTGGCGACGATCTTCTCCTTGATGAGCTGGTGGATCGGGCTTTCCTTGGTGGCCATGAAGCGCGTGCCCATGTTGATGCCGTCGGCGCCCAGGGCCAGCGCCGCGACGAGGCCGCGGGCATCGGCAAAGCCGCCCGAGGCGATCATCGGGATCCTGATCTTGTTGGCGGCGGCCGGGATCAGGATCAGGCCGGGGGTGTCGTCCTCGCCGGGGTGGCCGGCGCATTCGAATCCATCGATCGAGATGGCATCGACGCCCATCCGTTCGGCCGAGAGCGCGTGGCGCACGCTGGTGCATTTGTGCACGACCTTGACGCCGTGCTTCCTGAACTCGTCGACATGCTCCTGCGGCTTGTTGCCGGCGGTCTCGACCACCTTGATGCCGCTCTCGATGATGGCGGCGCGGTATTCGGCATAGGGCGGCGGCTTGATCGCGGGCAGGATGGTGAGATTGACGCCGAACGGCTTGTCGGTGAGGTCGCGACAGCGCGCGATCTCCCTGGTCAGGTCCTCCGGCGTCGGCTGGGTCAGTGCCGTGATGAAGCCGAGCGCGCCGGCATTGGCAACGGCTGCGACCAGCTCGGCGCGGCCGACCCACTGCATTCCGCCCTGGACGATCGGGTGCTCGACGCCGACCAGTTTGGTGAACCGTGTCTGCAACATGGTGTGTTTCCCCCGCCTGCGTGGCGCTCTGTTATCGGTTGATGGCCGGAGGATGCCGCCCGGGTCGGCAAATGTCTATTGCGCCGCCGTGCGGTGAGTGCGGGGCGATCATGCGGGGACGAGGGTGATTCCGTGCGGCGGATAACTGGGGGGCGCCGGGCCTTCGCCAGCACGACTGTCGGGAGGGGCGCTGAGGCGGTTCTCGAGCCTACTGCTTCAACATCGTCATTGCGGGCGCAGCGAAGCCATCCAGACGGCCTCCGCGGAGGGATTGCTTCCTCGCTTCGCTCCTCGCAATGACGGCCAGGTTGATAACGGGCAACGCTGCGCGCCGCTACTCCGCGGACAGCCGCACCATCTGACGGCCGCCGTTCATTTCCTTGAGGCGGTTGACGAAGTTTTCCGGGCGTTGCCAGCGGTTGGGGACCTGCAATCCCATGAATTCGGCGATATCGCCGATGAAGCCGGTGCAGTTGGCAGTCTCGGCGTTCCACACCGGCGAGTTCGCCTGCAATTTCTTGATGTAGGCGAACACGCGCTTGGCGTCCGCTTCGTTCAGATAGACGCGATAGCTCGCGGTCAGATATTCCGGATCGAGATCGCCGTAGCTCGCGCCGGTCTCGGACGGCACAAAGGTAATGTGACCGAGCACGTAAGCAAGCGTGTCGCCGGCCGGTGTGAGCCCTGCGACCTCCACGGCGCGCTCGCTGGTCTTGCCGTACCAGACGAAGGCATGGCCCCAGCTCGCGGCGGTACGCGCGCGGAAGTCGACGTAGTAGGGGCCTTTCTCCGCGCGCGCGACGGAGCGCCGCGTCGATTGCGGCTGAGGTCGCGAGGCGGTGTCGGTCGTGGCAAGCGCGTTCGCGTCGGCAACGCGCTTGTTTGCCTGATGGGCCGAGGCCGAGGGCGTCGTGCACGAGAGCATGGCCGCAAGAGCGAAGCCCGCGAGGATGCAGGATCCCGATCGATCAGCTTTGTTCGTCACGCGACACCCCTCGACTGTCGGCTGCTACGCAGATCTGCGCGTATTCCGCTGCGCGTCAGTAGCGCGCTGCGACCGGGCCGGGCGCCTTGCCGATCGGGGCTTTTCCAACCGGGCTCTTGCCAATCGGCATCTTGCCAATCGGCGCCTGTTCGGCCGGATAGGCCGGCACGGGCTGCCGGCGCGGCAGATCCGCAGCGTTCGCAGCCGTCGCCAGAGCAAGCGTGGCACCGAGAGCAAATACAATCTTCTTCACAGTCATATACCCCTGAAGGTTTGGTCCAAACACGGCAGCGCCGTGCCCCCAGACACGCCTCACAGAAGGGCGGCCGAATGCGTCCAAGTTGCGGCGGACGCTGGACATGTTGGCGGCATATGTCAGGCGCGCGCAGATGTGATGTGTCCGAATGTTTCGGAGATGAAGACGCGCCTCGGGCTATCGTTTCCGGGAGATGTTCGAGCGCATCTTGTCGGCGAACCAAACCACGAAGATCGCAACGAACGAGAGAGCGAAGTAAAGGGCCGTCCACAAAAGTGCATTGCCGGCATTCGTCATGGCATCCTCCCTTGCATCAGAAATTGACTTCTTTTGCGAAAGGATAGCAGTGGCGGCGACGGCCGATTTGCGCCGGATCAATTTTGCTGCGGTGCGGGGGCAATTTGCCGGCGAGCCTTTATTGCGCACTCAGCTTTGCGTCGTCTCGGAATGACGGAGAAAGTGGTTACAGCCGAAACTCGTTGGTCAACTCGCCGATGCCGTCGATCGCGACGGTGACCGTGTTCACCGGCTCCTTCATCACGCCGACGCCGGCGGAAGTGCCGACGGCGATGAGGTCGCCGGGCAGCAGGGTCATGTCATGGGAGATCCTGCTGACCAGCTCCTGCGCGCTGAAGATCATGTCCGAGATCGGATAGTTCTGCCGCTCCGCGCCATTGAGGATGGTGCGGACCACGAGCCTGGCCGGATCGAGGCCGGTCGCGATGACAGGGCCGAACGGGCCGTAATCGTCGATGCCCTTGGCGCGGGCCCATTGCGGGAAGGTGGGGTCGCGCGTCAGGATGTCGTTGGCGGTGATGTCGTTGACGCAGGTGTAGCCGAAGATGAAGCTGTCCGCTTCTGCCGGCGACACGCGCGCGCAGGCCTTGCCGATGACGATGCCGAGCTCGCCCTCATAGGTCGTCTTGCCGTCGTAGGAGGAGGGGCGGCGGATCACCGCACCGGGGGCGGCGATGCTGGTGGTGGCCTTCAGCAGATAGAGCGGCTCCGGCGGCTCGGGCTGGTTGAGCTTTGCCGCGAGCGCGTGGAAATTGTTCCAGAGCGCGACGATCTTGCTGGGCGCGCAGGGCGCGAGCAGCTCGACCTCCGACAGCGTCAGCGTCTTGCCGGTAGCGGTGTTGCGGCCGAACATCTCGCCCTCATGCACGCTGATGCCAGATGGGCTCAGCGTGCCGAAGCCGGTCGCACCATTGCTCCGGAAGCGGAGCCACTTCTTCATCTCGCTCGCCATCATGCCACCGCCAGTGCGCGCGGATCCGATGCCGTCGAGACCGCGTCATAGAGGCCGGCGATGCGGGCGCGCTGGGTCACCATCGCCAGCACCGAGTCGAGCGCGGGCGTTGCGATGCCGGTGAGACGGCCCATCTCCTGCACCACTGTCACGAGCGGGTCGATCTCCATGGGCCGGCCGCGCTCGAGATCCTGGAGCATCGAGGTCTTGTGCGCGCCGACCTTGCGGGCGCCCTCGATGCGGCGCTCCACGTCGACGCGGAATTTGACGCCGAAGTTCTCAGCGATGGCTTGCGTCTCCACCATGATCGCGCGGGACAGTGCGCGCGTCGCCGGATCGGTGCAGATCACGTCGAGCGTGGCGTGGGTCAGCGCGCTGATCGGGTTGAAGCAGACATTGCCCCACAGCTTCAGCCAGATCTCGTCCCGGATGCGGTCGAGCACCGGCGCCTTCAGCCCGGCGGCGACGAACAGGCCGGCGAGACGCTGCACGTCATCAGTGATCTCGCCGGAGGGCTCGCCGAGCGGAAAGTTGTTGCCGTAGACGTGGCGGATCACGCCGGGCGCTTCGATCTCGGTGGCGGGATAGACGATGCAGCCGATGGCGCGCTCGGCGCCGATTTCGCGCCACTGCCGCCCGCCGGGGTCGATGCTCTCCAGCGTCGAGTTCTCGTATTGCCCGCCGTGCTTGTAGAAGTACCAATAGGGGATGCCGTTGACGGCCGTGACGATGCGGGTGTGAGGCCCGAGCAGCGGCTGCATCTTCTCGATCACGCCGGTGATCGAATGCGCCTTCAGCGTAATGATGATGAAATCCTGCACGCCGAGCTCGGCGGGATCGTCGGTGCAGCGCGGATGCACGGTGTGCTGCTCCTCGCCCGCGAGCAGCGTCAGGCCGCGATCGCGCATCGCGGCAAGGTGTGCGCCGCGCGCGACCAGGCTGACATCGGCGCCCGCGCGCGCGAGCTGAACCCCGAGATATCCGCCGATTGCGCCGGCGCCGTAGATGCAGATCTTCATTAAATCCTCGCGGGACCAAGATTGGCAGTCAGTTGGATCGATCAGGCAACAGGCTCTCTGCACCTCTCCCGCTTGCGGGAGAGGTCGGCGCGTTCGGAGAGCGCGGCGGGCGAAGACTCCATCCTCTTGGGGAGTCTCCCCAGCGGGGGCAGCCGTCTCCCCAACCCTCTCCCGCAAGCGGGAGGGCGCAGCTCTTCCGTGGCTGGACGTGAGGCGTCGCTTTAGGCTGCGGCTTGCGGCGTGCCGTTGAGGGCCTCGTCGACGGCCGCGGCGATGTCGCGCATGCTGATGACGGAGATGAGGCTGTAATCGTCGATCACGGGCAGATGGCGGATGTGATGACGGTTCATCAGATGGCGGACGTGCTCGATCGGATCAGAGGTGGTGCAGGACACGAGCTGCTGCACCGAGACGAGCTGCGAGACCTTGACATTGACGGCGTTCGCGCCGTGTTCGGCGACGGCGCGCACCACGTCGCGCTCGGTGAACATGCCGACCGCGGTGTTGCCCTCGGAGCGGACCACGTCCTTCACCACCAGAGCACTGATGTTGTTGGCGCGCATCAGCTTGGCCGCGATACCCACCGTTTCGTTCATACGCACCGTGACAACGCGCGGCGTCTTCTTGCGCAGAATGTCTCCGACCAGCATTGCAACCTCCCTGGGTGAGTGACGGGAGAAGTGTGGTATACATAATGCCAATCGTCAAGCGCTGGATTTGGCTGATCCGAAAAATCTTGCGACAGCCATACTGACGTTTGTCCTCAGCCAAAGAGGCCAAAAAGAAGGGGCGCATCGCTGCGCCCCTTCTCAAGCATGTAATCCGGGTGGTGCTTACGCCGTCTCGGTTTTGGCAGTGCCGGTGGCGGCTTGGGTGCTCTCGGCTTCCTTGCCGAGGATGAAGGAGCGGCGCAGCGGCTTGATCACGAACAGCGCCATCAGCGCCGCCATTGCGTTCAGCGCCACCGCGACCACGAACACGGCCTTCCAGCCATAGGCGGTGGAGATCACGCTTGCGAGCGGGACGAGCAGCGAGGCCGTGCCCTTCGCGGTGTAGAGCATGCCGTTGTTGGTGGTCGCGAACTTCGCACCGAAGGTGTCGCCGCAGGTCGCGGGGAACAGCGAGTAGATCTCGCCGAACACGCCGAAATAGACCGCGGTCGCGAGCACGAAGACGGTCGGCAGGTGGCCATAGGCCGACAGCGTCAGCAGCATCAAAGCAGCGGTGCCGAAGGCGATGAACATGGTTGGCTCGCGGCCGATGGTGTCGGAGACCCAGCCGAAGAACGGACGCCCGAAACCGTCGAAGATGCGGTCGAGCGAGATTGCGAACGTCAAGGCTGCCATCTGGAAGCCGGCGAGCGTCACCGGCGTGTTGGCGATCCCAAAGTCGTGCGCGATCGGGGCGATCTGCGCCGCAGTCATCAGGCCGCCCGAAGCGACCATGACGAAAACGAGATACATCACCCAGAAAACAGGGGTGCGCAGCACCTGCGGCGGGGTGAAGTCGATCTTGGTCTGCGGCAGATTGAGCTGCTTCTTCTTCGGCGGAATCGAGATCCGCGGTGGCTGGAGGAAGAAGGCGAGCACGAACACGACGAGGCCCTGGCCTATGCCGAAGGTGAGGAATGCGTGCTGGTAGCCGCTCGAGACGATCATGCTCGCGATCGGCACGATCGTGAGCGCGGCACCCGCGCCGAAGCCGGCGGCCGTCGCACCTGCCGCGAGACCGCGACGGTCGGGAAACCATTTCAGCGCGTTGCCGACGCAGGTGCCGTACACTGCGCCCGCGCCCAGGCCGCCGATGATCGCGGCCGCGTAGAGCAGGGTGAGGCTCTCGGCGTAGGAGTTGAGAATCCAGGACAGCGCGATCATCGCGCCGCCGAACATGACGACGATGCGCGGGCCGTATTTGTCGACGAACCAGGCCTCGACCGGCACCAGCCAGGTCTCGGTGACCACGAAGATGGTGAAAGCGAGCTGGATCGCGGCGCGCCCCCAATGATGGGCGGCGTCGATCGGATCGACGAACAGCGTCCAGCCATATTGCAGATTGGCGATCATGGCCATGCAGACGATGCCCATGCCGAGCTGGAGCCAACGGAAGCCGGTGCGAAGCGGCGCGGCGGTGACGGCGCCATCCGGGCTGGAAATCATCAGAACCTCCCAACGCGCCTGTCTGTCGTACATCAGCTTGCCAAGGTGACCTGATGTCGCAAATATTGTGTCTTATCGTCGCAGGCGTCGTCCGGAGAGTGGTATACGATATCCCAGATTGCAAGTCCTATCTCGGCTCCGCGTTCACAAAATGCGGCGGGTTCCGAGGTCCGAGAATCGCGGCGGTCTTCCCGCGCCAAACGAAAACGCCCGGCCGTGAGGCCGGGCGTCGTGCTCGCGTGAACTGTGGTGAAGCGGTCAGATGGTCGATTTCGCGACTACGATCTTGCGCCAGGGTTTCAGCACCGCGATCGCCAGCAGCGAAGCCAGGATGTTGGCGCCGGCCGCGATGATGAACACGCTGTCCCAGGTGCCCGACGATTGCTGCATGTAGTTGGCGATCGGCACCAGCAGCGCGGCGGTGCCCTTCGCGGTGTAGAGCAGGCCGGCATTGGTGGTCGCGAACTTGGCGCCGAACGTGTCGGTGCAGGTCGAGGGGAACAGCGAGTAGATCTCACCCCAGGCGAAGAACACGAAGCCCGAGAGCAGCACGAACCAGATCGGATCCTGGCCCCAGAGGTAGAGCATCCAGATGCCGAACCCTTCCATGCCGAAGGCGATGAACATCGTGTTCTCGCGGCCGATCATGTCGGAGATCCAGCCGAAGAACGGCCGCGTCAGGCCGTTGAGCACGCGGTCGATCGTGGCCGCGAAGGTCACCGCCGTCATCGTCACCGCCATTAGCGTGACCGGCACGTTGTCGACCTTCCAGTCGGCTGCGATCGGCTTCAGGTTTGCGGTCACCATCAATCCGCCGGCGCCGACGATCACGAACATGAAGTACATCAGCCAGAAGATCGGCTGACGCAGCACCTCGGTCGGCTGATAGTTGCGCCGGGTCTGCAGCAGATTGGCATTCGCCACCACGTTCGGCACCTGGCCCGCTTTCGGCGCGAGCAGGAAGAAGGCGAGGATGCAGATGATGATGCCTTGCCCGAGGCCGAAATAGAGGAAGGTGGTCTGGAAGCCGCTGTCCTTGATCATGGCCTGGATCGGCGCGACGGTCAGAGCAGAGCCCGCACCGAATCCCGCGGCGGTGATGCCGGCGGCAAGACCGCGCTTGTCCGGAAACCATTTCAGCGCATTGCCGACGCAGGTGCCGTAGACGCCGCCGGCGCCGATGCCTGCGATGATCATGCCGAGATAGTAGCCGTTGAGCGAGGTGGCCTGCGCGTTGATCGCCCAACCGATGGCGCAGAGCACGCCGCCGACCAGCACGACGATGCGCGGGCCGTATTTGTCGACGAACCATCCTTCGATCGGCACCAGCCAGGTCTCGAACAAGACGAAAAGGGTGAAGGCCCACTGGATCGACGCGCGATCCCAGCCGAACGTCTTCTGGATGTCGGGGACGAAGAACGTCCAGCCATATTGGTAATTGGCGATCATCACCATCGCCATCACACCGATCGCCAACTGCGCCCAGCGATACGCATCGCTTACGCGTGCGGCACTGGGGGCCGCTGCCGACTGCACCATGTCCGTCATTAAAAACCCTCCCAAATGCGCCGATCATTTTTATGCATGCGCTGCCCGCATCCTGGTATTCATTATGCCAAGATTCAAGCGGAGGACGGGAGGTGCGGCGAAATAACGCGGGCCTGCTCACATGCGCAATCAATGCGGGATTGTAAAGCCCCAATCGCTGCCGGCATGCCGGCGGAAATGGCGGCTGATCCTAATCAAATGATTGATTCAGCATTGACTTTCGCGCCACCGCGACACCGCAAGCCGCTGTTGAAAAGCCCGCGCGTTTGGGGGATTTTCCACGTGTGCGCTGGGCGCGCCCGCCGACGCGCGGTCAGTCGGTGACCGCGCGATTCCTGGAATTCTATATTCCAGAAGTCCCGCCTGCGGCAATTTGGCGTCGGCGGGGCTGATGGCGCGGGTCGCTTGTCACGCCATCGACGTGCGCAGCCGGCTATAGCCTTCCTGGATCGCGGACCAGAACAAGGCGACCAGACCGAGCGCCATGATCGTGCTGACGAGGCCGTTGGAGAAGAACACCCCGAGCGATCCCTGCGATCCCAGCAGCGATTGGCGGAAGGCTTCCTCGGCCTTGTCGCCGAGCACGATGGCGAGCACCAGCGGGGCGAGCGGGTAGTTGCACTTTTTCAGGAGATAGCCGAGCACGCCGAACACCAACATCAGGATCACGTCGAAGGTGCTGTTGTGCACCGAATAGGCGCCGATCGCGCAGAGCACCAGGATGAGCGGCGCGATGATGCCGAAGGGCACGCGAAGGATCGCGGCGAAGATCGGCACGCAGGTGAGCACGACGATGAGGCCGGCGAGATTGCCGAGATACATCGACGCGATCAGGCCCCAGACGAATTCCTTCTGCTCGACGAACAGCATGGGGCCGGGCTGCAGGCCCCAGATCAACAATCCGCCGAGCAGGACGGCGGCGGTGGGCGAGCCGGGCACCCCGAGCGAGAGCATCGGCAGCAGGGCGGCGGTGCCCGCGGCATGCGCCGCCGTCTCCGGCGCGATCACGCCTTCGATCTCGCCCTTGCCGAAATTGTTGCCGCGTCGCGACAGGCGCTTGGCGATGCCGTAGCTCATGAAGGAGGCCGGCGTTGCGCCGGCGGGCGTGACGCCCATCCAGCAGCCGATCAGGCAGGAACGCAGCGAGGTCATCCAATAGGCGGGCAATTCCCGCCAGGTCTGCAGCACCACCCGAAGGTTGATGGTGGCGTTGCCGCCGCGGAACGCCAGCCCTTCCTCCATGGTCAGCAGGATCTCGCCGATGCCGAACAGGCCGATCACGGCGATCAGGAAGTCGAATCCGTTGAGCAATTCCGTGACGCCGAAGGTCAGCCGCAACTGTCCCGTGATCGAATCCAGGCCGACCGCCGCGAGCGCAAAGCCCATCATCATCGCCGCGATGGTCTTGAACGGCGGCTCCTTGCTGAGGCCGACGAAGCTGCAGAAAGCGAGGAAGTACACCGCGAACTTCTCCGCCGGACCAAATCGCAGTGCGAAGCCCGCAACGAGAGGCGCGACGAGCGTGATCATGATGACGGCAAACAGCGCGCCCACGAAGGAGGAGGTGAAGGCGGCGGTCAGGGCTTCGCCGGGTCTGCCCTGTTGCGCCATCGGATAGCCGTCGAAAGTGGTCGCCACGGACCAGGGCTCGCCGGGGATGTTGAACAGGATCGAGGTGATGGCGCCGCCGAACAATGCGCCCCAATAGATGCAGGACAACATGATGATCGCCGATGTCGGCGGCATGCTGAAGGTGAGGGGTAGGAGGATCGCGACGCCGTTGGCGCCCCCTAGCCCCGGCAGCACGCCGATGATGACCCCGAGCGTGATGCCGATGATCATCAGCATGATGTTGTAGGGCTGCAGGGCGACCGCGAAGCCGTGAAACAGATTGGCCAACTCTTCCATATCGATACGTCCTGCAGCAATGACGGAAATAACGGCGCGGCTCTTACAGGCCGAGCCATTCCTCGAGGGGACCCTTGGGAAGCGGGACGAGGAACCAGCGCTCGAAAACGAGATAGGTCAGGACCGGCATGCCGACCGCGACCGCGATGGTCGTCAGCCAGCGATAGCCGCCGAGCCAACGCATGAACCAGGCGATGAAGACCATCGAGCCGACGTAGAGGCCGATGAACGGCATCGAGCCGACGTAGATCGCGGTCGGCACGACGACGCTCATGACCTGGCGCAGCTGTCCCCATTCTGCGAACAGCCGGCCGTCGTCGTCGCGTTGCGCATGCCAGAGGTTGATGGCGCTCGCCACGACGATGGCGGCGCCGATATAGAAGGGGAAGAAGCCGGCACGCGGGCCCTCCGCGCCCCAGTTGATGCCGGCCTTCAGGCTCCCGAAGATCACGACCAGACCGAACACGCCGATCAGCAGCGCCATGCCGATTTCCAGCGTCTTGTGTGCCGGGCCGCGTTCGGATCGTTCAGTCATGGGACCTCCAGGCGGAAACACAGTGTTTCGCGGTCGCGGCAGGCTGAGGACGACCAGCGTCGTCAGCCGTCGTCGAGCCCGCGGCTCAATTCGCCGGTGCGAGGAAGCCGGCTTCCTTCATCAAGCCTTGGTGGCGCTTCTCCTCCGCCTCGACCCATTTGGCGTAGTCGGCGCCAGTCATGAAGGTCGTGTTGAAGGCGCCGCTCTTCATGAAGTCCTGCCATTCCGGCGTGGCGCGCACCTTCTTGAACAGCTCGACATAGTATTCGACCTGGTCCTTCGTCGCCTTGGGCGACATGAAGATGCCGCGCAGCATGAGATATTCCATCGCGAGGCCCTGCGACTTGCAGGTCGGAATATCCTTCCAGGCCTTGCCCTCGGCGATCGGCTCGTCATAGGCCATCGGCTGGGCGTCGAAGACGCAGAGCGGACGAAGCTTGCCGCCGCGCCATTGCGCGACCGCCTCGATCGGATTGTTGACGGTTGAATCGACGTGATTGCCGACGAGCTGGACGGCGACTTCGCCGCCGCCCTTGTAGGGAATGTAGGTGAACTTCGTGTCGACCGCTTTCTCGATGCCGACCGTAATGATCTGGTCTTCCTGCTTGGAGCCGGTGCCGCCCATCTTGAACGAGCCGCTTGGTGCCTTCTTCGCGGCGTCGACGTAATCCTTGACGCTGTTGTACGGCTTCTCGGCATTCACCCAGAGCACGAATTCGTCGAGCGCCAGCATCGCGACCGGCGTCAGGTCCTTCCAGTTGAAGGGAATTCCCGTCGCCAGCGGCGTCGTGAACAGGTTCGACAGCGTGATGATGATCTTGTGCGGATTGCCCGACGACGTCTTCACATCGAGGAAGCCTTCACCGCCGGCGCCGCCCGCCTTGTTGATGACGACCATCGGCTGCTTCATCAGGTTGTGCTTGGTGACGATGCCCTGAATGGTGCGTGCCATCTGATCGGCGCCGCCGCCGGTGCCCGCGGGCACGATGAACTCGACCGGACGGACCGGCTCCCAGGCAGCCCGGCTTGCGGTGCTGTTGGCGCACGACATCGCGATTGCCGCCAAAGCGACATTCAGAACGGATGGCTTCATTTGCTTCTCTCCCTGTCGAACCCTCAACGCAGCCGCTCTTTGTCGACTTGCGTCAGCCCATCTCGATTCAGATGCCTGGTGTCACCCTTGCGGTCGATCTCTCCTGGCAATCCCGATAGAAACTGTATGAGGAGGGATAACGCACGGCATCCGCTCCTTTCGGCTAAGGTTCCGCCAAGGTTCGCGGCGCGTGTGCCCTCGGCTGTTCCCGTCTTGCGTTACGTTTCCCCGTCCTACACCCTGGATTGTGCAGTCGTTCGTACTTGTCCAATGGTATGCGCGATGCCAGCGAACAAACAATCGGATCGGCGGTCAGTCGGGCGGACGAATTGTCGCAGTTGCGGTCGCAAGCCCAGGCAAGGAGGGCAAAAAAAGAAAACAGCCCCGAACCTGCGGGGTCATTTGACCGAACCTGGCGTCTGCGGGGTCTGTCAGTTCCGCCGTTTAGCGGGAGGACAAGGCCTTCTTACAGGCCGAAACGCGGCAGGTCGCCGTTGTGATTGGAAATCTCGGCACTCGCCATCAGGAAGCTGTCGATCGCGGCCATCAGGCGGGCGAACAGCGAGGCGGAGGGGGCGAGAGCAACGGAAGCGGTCTTGGACATCGGAAATCCCTTTCTTGAGACAGTCAGTCCTGCTGCCTCATTTCCAAGGGTAGTCTATGTATACCAGATGCCATGGTCCACGATCTTGTTTGCATAGCAGCATTCGTTCTTCCGCATTGCGGCATGGGCGATGAGCTTCTGGCGGGCAGGGCACCTTGACACGGCCTGCCGAACAAAGAATGTTATGTTATAATATAACATAGTGAGATGCCGTGTCTCGCCGTCCTCGACCCATCCCGCTCAAAAGGCTGTTCGATCTCCATGCCCAAACTCCCCGTCACCGTCTTGTCCGGCTTCCTCGGGGCTGGAAAGACCACTTTGCTGAACCACGTCCTGAACAACCGGCACGGCCTGAAAGTGGCGGTGATCGTGAACGACATGAGCGAGGTGAACATCGATGCGGACCTGGTCCGCGATGGTGGTGCCAACCTCTCGCGGACTGATGAGAAACTGGTGGAGATGACCAACGGCTGCATCTGCTGCACCCTGCGCGACGATCTCCTGAGGGAGGTACGTGCGCTCGCCGAAAGCGGGCGCTTCGATTATCTGCTGATCGAATCGACGGGCATTTCGGAGCCGCTCCCGGTCGCCGCGACGTTCGATTTCCGCTCGGAAGAGGGCGAAAGCCTCTCCGACATCGCCCAGCTGGACACGATGGTGACGGTGGTCGACGCCGCCAACCTGCTGAAGGACTATTCCTCGACCGAGTTCCTCGGCGAGCGCGGCGAGGCGCTGGACGGCGACAAGCGGACGCTGGTCGATCTCCTCGTGGAGCAGATCGAGTTCGCCGACGTGATCGTGCTCAACAAGGTGGACGATGCCTCGCCGCAACAGCGCGAGGCGGCACGGCAGATCATCCGCTCGTTGAATCCCGAAGCCGACATCATCGAGGCCAATCACAGCCGCGTGCCCTTCGACCGCGTGCTCAACACCGGCCGTTTCGACTTCGAGAAGGCCCAGCAGCATCCGCTCTGGTACAAGGAGCTCTACGGTTTCGCCGACCACGTGCCTGAAACGCAGGAATATGGCGTGAAGAACTTCGTCTATCGCGCCCGCCGGCCGTTCGATCCGTCGAAGTTCGACGAGTTCGTCAAGGGGGCCTGGCCGGGCGTGATCCGGGCGAAGGGTCATTTCTGGCTGGCGACGCGGCCGCAATGGCTTGGCGAGATCAGCCAGGCGGGAGCGATCGTGAGGACCGAAGCGCTGGGTTTCTGGTGGGCGAGCGTTCCAAAGGAGCGGTGGCCGAACGATGAGGGCTGGCGCAAGCGGCTCGGCCAGTATTGGGACAAGGTGTACGGCGATCGTCGCCAGGAGATCGTGTTCATCGGCACCGGCATGGACGAAGCCGGGATCTGCCGCAGGCTCGACGCATGTCTTGTCCCGGAAACGTCCGCCATGGACGTCGCCGCATGGTCCGCTCTCGCCGATCCGTTTCCGGCCTGGCGTCGAGGCGATCAGTCCAACTGATCGACGTGAATATCAAAAGCCTCGGCGTGAGGTCCGGACGCGACCATCTCCGGCCAGGTCTTGCAAGGGGACGGCAAAGCCGTTAGTGCTCTGCCCCCTTTCCAATCATCTGTCAGAGTGGTTCATGTCGAGCGCCTCGCCCGCCGTCTCGATCGGCATCGATTTTGGGACCAGCAATACGGTCGTCGCGATCGCGGCGGACGACCGCCGGGTCGAGGCCATCCGCTTCGATCATGGCGGACAGCGCCACAGCGTCTACGTGTCGGCCCTGTGCTTCTGGGAGGACCGGCCGGGCGTCGGCGCCCAGGCCGAGGGCGGCCCGTGGGCGATCGAGCAGTTCCTCGAAGGCCGCCACGTCTACCGCTTCCTTCAGTCGTTCAAGACGTTTGCGGCGAGCAGCAGCTTCAACACCACCCAGGTGTTCCGGCAACGCTACAAGTTCGAGGATATTCTGGCGGCGTTCCTGCGGACGCTGGCGCGCCATGGCGGTGGGAAGTTCGGCTTCGAGGCGGCGAATATCACGGTCGGTCGCCCGGTGCGCTTCGCCGGCGGCAATCCCGACGAGGCGCTGGCGATGCAGCGCTACCGGGCCGCGTTCGAACGGCTCGGCGCCGGTCACGCGCGCTATGTCTACGAGCCCGTGGGTGCGGCGTTCTCCTTCGCGCGCCGGCTGGAGCGGGATGCCACCGTGCTGGTTGCCGATTTCGGCGGCGGCACCAGCGATTTCTCCGTGATGCGCTTCTCGCGTGCGGGCGGCAGCCTTCGCGCCGAGCCGCTCGGCCATGCCGGCATCGGCATTGCCGGCGACACCTTCGACTATCGCATCGTCGACCACGTCGTCTCGCCGCGGCTCGGCAAAGGCTCCAGCTTTCGCTCGTTCGACAAGGTGCTGCCGGTCCCGAGCGGCCACTACACCAACCTCGCGCGCTGGCATCAGCTCGCGATGATGAAGAGCAACGGCGATCTGCGCGAACTCCGCGAGCTTGCGCGCACTGCGTTGAAGCCTGATCTGCTCGAGGATTTCATCACCATCGTCGATCTCGACCTCGGCTTTTCGCTCTACCGCGCCGTGTCCGATGCCAAGGTCGCGCTGTCGGCGCAGGACGAGGTGGACTTCCGCTTCAAGGGCGGCGGCGTCGATATCGGCGCGGCCATCACACGGAAGAATTTCGAAGCCTGGATCGCCGACGATATCGCCCGGTTGGGGGCGACCGTCGACAAGGTGCTGGGCGAGGCCGGCATCACCGCGCGCGAGATCGAGAAGGTGTTCCTGACCGGCGGCACATCCTTTGTGCCGGCCGTCCGGAAACTGTTCGCCGAGCGGTTCGGCAACGAACGGCTGATGTCAGGCGACCAGTTCGAGTCGATCGCCTACGGGCTTGCGCTGATCGGACATAGTCCCGACCCGGATCGCTGGGCGGCAAGTCAGGTCGCGTAGCAGGCAGCAGCCTCCCTGCGTCGGCGCTGCTCGATCGCTATTTCTGCTGAATTCGGTTCAGGTAATCGATCACGGCGAGAATGCGAGTCCGCACGACGACCTCCGGGTTTTGCTGCGGCCCGGCCTTTTGCCAATAAGTGGGATCGACGGCGTGAGGCAGGCTGACGATGGGGTTGAACCGCTCGCCCCAGATCGGCATTTCACGCGTGCCGTGAGCCGGGACTGATTTCGACCCGTATATGGTTTCGTAAACGGCGTTGGTGGGAAACACCCCGTTGTTGTTCTTGGCCAGCATGGTCAGGTCGGAAGGCGGTGTCTTGAGCTGGCCGCCGACCGGTCCTTTGCCCTTTGCGTCGGCGCCATGACAACTCGCGCATGAAGACAGAAATTCCGCCTTGCCGATGTCGACTTCTTCGGCCTTGGCGGCAGCAGCGAAACCAGCGGCAAGACCGGCAATGATCAACCATCCGATAGCAGATCTCATCATCTCGCCTCCGAGGCCGGCAGGGAAGACTCCTGCTCCTAGCCGTTTTGCCCTTTAGACAGTTTGACGCACATCAAGACCGCACAGCCAGAACTGAAGCGCACACATGTCCTTGCGCAGTCGCTCGCTCGCCGACGTGACGTCGTCAGTTCTCCATGGCCTCATAAATCAGCTGCTTGACGGTCCTTTGGATGCGCTGGCGCTCCGAGGGAGTCTGCTCGAGCAAGACGAAGAACATGTCCTGCTTGGGGTCGATCACGAAATAGCAGCCGCTGGCGCCGTCCCATTTCAGTTCGCCCAGATTGCCCGGCGGCGGCGGTTTGGCGTTGCCCGGATCGGTGCGTACGGCGAGGCCGAGCCCGAAGCCGAAGCCGTCGCCCGGAAAGTAGAAGAAGTCCCGCTCGACGCCCGATCCGGGCCCGACCTGATCCGTCGTCAGCAGCTTGAACGCCTTGGGGCTGAGGATGGTCTTGCCCTCGTACGTGCCGCCATTGAGAAGCATCTGGGCGAAGCGGGCGTAGTCCGCCATCGTCGAGACCATGCCGCCGCTGGCGTACATTATCTTCTTCGGTTTGGTCGGGTCGTTTTCGCGCCCCACCCGGAAATCGCTGTCGTTCGGCATCGGCTTGGCGAGCAGCTTCTGCTTTTCGGGGTCGCCGACGAAGAAGCCGGTGTCCTTCATGCCGAGTGGATCGAGCAGCTTTTCCCGCTCGACCTCGATCAGGGACTTCCCGGACGCGATTTCCATGATCCGCGCCAGGATGTCGGTGGAATGGCCATACTGCCAGAGCGCGCCGGGTTGATTGTGCAGCGGCAGTTTTGCGATCCGCTCGGCGAACTCGGCGAGATCGAAATCACCAGCATAGATATCGGCAGCCTTGTAGGCCTTGCGGACCAGGCTGTCGCCGTAGAAGCCGTAGGTGATGCCGGAGGTCTGGCGCATCAGGTCGAGCACTGTCGGCGGCCGGTTCGGCGGCACCAGTTCGAGCGTCTTGGTACCGCCACTGGCTTCCTTCTCGACGCCGACCTTCACATTTGCAAACGACGGAATGTATTTTGCGATCTGGTCGTCGAGGGAGAACTTGCCCTCGTCGATCATCTGCACCGCAACCACGCTGGTGATGGCCTTGGTCATCGAGAACAGGCGGAAGATGGTATGGTCGGTGATCGGAGCCTTCGACTCCACGTCCTGCACGCCGAAGGATTGGTGATAGACCGGCTTGCCGTGCTGCTGGATGAGCAGGATCGCTCCGGGAATTTTCCCCGTCGCGACTTCGTTGCGGAAGAACTCGTCGAGTTTTGCCAGCTTGTCCTTGTTGAAATGTGCTCCCGCGGGAATTTCAAAAGTCCCTTCGGCCCGGGCCGAAGCTGCTGCGGCCGCAACGAGCAGCGCGCCACAGGCAATCATCCGCAACGCCTGGAATGGTTTCATCAACCCCCTCCCGATTCCTCCCGAGTGTAGCCTTCCGCTCAACCGGCACAAGGGGCATCAGGGAGCGCCTGCACGCAGGCGGGAGGCGCCTGCCGCGCCGCCGTCGGATACCGTTTCGCACGGACTCGATGGCGGTTTCCTCAGGACGAGGTTAAGCGGCACCGCTGAGGTTGAAGCGGCAGCCGCACCCTCGATCTTTACCCTGAGGGCCGCCAACGGCGGGCGTCTCGAAGGACGGCCACAGGGAAATCGCGTTCATATGCGATAGCCCTGCCCAAGCTGAGGAGGCCGAGCGAGCCCGCGGCTCACATCGACCCGGCTCAAAGCCGTTGCGTCCAGCCTATTGGTTGATCTCGGGCTCGACGAGCTTGGCCAGATTCCGCAGCGATTCCTGCCAGCCGAGATAGCAGGCCTCCGGCGGGATGACATCCGGGATGCCCGACTGCGTGATGTCGATTTCGGTTCCGACCGAGACCTTCTTCAGGATCACGGTCACCTCGATCAGGCCGGGCAGATTGGGATCGTCGAACTTGTCAGTATAGCGGATGCGTTCGCCGGGCACGAGCTCGACATATTCGCCGCCAAAGGAATGGCTGTTGCCCGTGGTGAAATTCCGGAACGACATCTTGAACGTGCCCCCGACCTTGGGCTCGAAATGATGCACGGCGCAGGTGAAGCCGTTCGGCGGAAGCCATTTCGCCATCGCATCGGCCTCCAGGAAGGCGCGATAGACTTTCTCCGGGCTGGTGGCCAGGACGCGGTGCAGGCGGATGGTATTGGGCATTTTTCTTGTTCCTCACGACTTGATGGCTCCGGCGCGCGCGTCCGTTGCCCATTCATGTCCCGAGGACGAACGAGGCTCGGCCGGCCCGACATGGTAGCTTGGATTTTTTGATGGCTTTTGTCGGGAGCGCTGGCGGCAGATGGTCTGGCGCGAGCCGGCTAGACAGCCGCCACTCGACTGGCGTCATCGTGAACGCCCGTCACTTCGTGATGACGTGCTTCGTCGGCGTCACTGCCGGCGGCGGTGCCGCCGGCGAGATCGCAAAGGTCACCCACGCGTTCCAGCCTTCCGGGCGATTTTCGGCGGCAAATTCCTTGTATCCCTTAAAGTTGAGGTAGCCCTGTTTGTCGCCGATTGGAAAGATGAATCCGATCTGTGGGCCGACCCCGCCCACCCTCGAGCGGAAACAGCCGACGCGATCGCCGGAGCCGCTGTCGCAGCCGAGCTGCTGGTAGAAATACCCGACGAGCCCCACCTGCACCTGCTTGCTCAGGAACTGGGAGGCGCCCCAGTCGAAGTGCATGTCGACACCGCTTTGGTACTGCGTGTCGGTGTTCTTGAAATTGTAGGTGAAGCCGAGCACGCCGGACAGTTCATGTCCGGTCTGCGGATTGAAATAGGTGTAGCCGCCGCCCGCGTCGATCGCGCCATGCCCGAGCCCGATGTTGGCGAGCCGGGACGACTGGTAGGCTCCGACGGGGATGTCACCGGTGATGTAGGTCATGTAGTTGTGGACACCGGCATTCCAGCGCAGCGCGAATTGCGGGATCAGGTCGCCAAAGCCGGTCACGGAATCGCTGATGGAATCGGAGCGCGAGAAGGGAATAGAGCCCAGTGGCGTTGCGAGCGTACCCGTCACCGATCCGTTGAGCGTGGTGGTGTTTGCACCGTAGATTCCCATCAGGGTGGCCGAGGCCTGGCCGCCCAGCACCGGTGTTGCAAAGACGTAGGTCGCGTTCAACAGGCCTAGATCCACATTCGCGTTGAGGTTCGCGTTCAACGTGGCCGTCAAGTTTGCGGGGATGCGGCCGATCTGGATTTCGCGTGCGCGCGCCACGTCGCCGCCGGCGGACACCGAGGTGTGATAGTAGATCGCAGCCGTCGTCCAGCCCGGTTGCTGAGGCGTCGCGGCAAGGCTGCCGAACATGCCGGGAATCCAGAAGCTGATGCCGCTTTCATCGGCCAAGGCTATCGCCGGTATCGATGCAAAGGCCGCAAATGCAATGCCGGCAAACGCCTTCGTCACTCGCATGGTGACCCCTCCCGAAACACCAGATCAGCTTCCTGGGCGCGCCTGATTTGCTGCTGATAGTATGATCCAGACGAGGGGCAGGCCATAGCTTCCGTTGCGCCGGGAATATTCGGCAGTCAGATGTGGTAACGGAACAACACTGCAGCGTTATGATGCCAACGGGCATTGAGATGCGCCTCCCACGGACGCCGCTCCTCTGTCTCCAACGTCTCCGCTTCTGATCCGTCATCTTGATCTGTTGATCCATATCAAGCCTTTTTCTGGCCGCTGGAAAATGATGGCGCCTCATTTGAAGGGAGGAATTGCGATGAGCACTGCCCGATCCTTTTTTCTTGTCGCATTTTCACTGACCTTTGCGATTTCGGCGCCAGCATTGGCACAACAAGTCCAACACGCTGCGCCGCCGCCCGGATCGCCTGCGGCGACCATCACTATTCCCGGCGATCAGCTGCCGCCGCCTCCGCAGAAATTCGGCGGTAAGATCGAGCGCGATGCGCGCAATTCGACACCTTTCTGGCCCTCGCGCGTGGTGCCGCCGAAGGGTGCACCAAACGTGCTGCTCATCATCACCGATGATGCCGGCTACGGCGTGCCAAGCACGTTCGGCGGCGTCATTCCAACGCCTGCACTCGACCGCATCGCGCAAAGCGGATTGCGCTATACAAATTTCCATTCAACGGCGCTGTGCTCGCCGACGCGCGCCGCGCTGATCACCGGACGCAATCATCATTCCGCCGGCTACGGCGTGATTGCCGAGCAGGCAACCGGTTACCCCGGTTACGACAGCATCATCACCAAGGACAAGGCCACGATCGGCCGCATCCTGACCGACAACGGCTATCATACGGCATGGTTCGGCAAGAACCACAACACGCCGGAATACCAGGCGAGCCAGGCCGGCCCATTCGACCAGTGGCCGACCGGCATGGGCTTTCAATATTTCTACGGCTTCATGGGTGGCGATACCAATCAGTGGGAGCCCGGCAATCTCGTTCGCAACACCACGGCAATCTATCCCTACCAAGGAAATCCCGGCTGGAATCTGGTGACGGCGATGGCGGACGACGCCATTGACTATGTGAACCGCATGAACGCGCTGTCGCCCGACACGCCGTTCTTCATCAAGTTCGCGCCCGGCGCGACGCATGCGCCGCATCATCCGACCAAGGAGTGGGTGAAGAAGATCGGCGACATGCACCTGTTCGACCAGGGCTGGAACAAGCTGCGCGAGACAATCTTCGACAACCAGAAGAAGCTCGGCGTCATCCCGCAGAACGCCAAGCTCACGCCGTGGCCGAAGGACCTGATCAAGGAGTGGGACCAGCTTTCCGCCGACGAGAAGAAGCTGTTTATCCGTCAGGCGGATGTGTTCGCCGCTTTTGCCGCCTACGCCGACAACGAAATCGGCCGGGTGATCCAGTCGATCGACGATCTCGGCAAGCTCGACAACACCCTGATCATCTACATTGAAGGCGACAACGGCACCAGCGCCGAAGGGCAGCCGAACGGCACGCCCAACGAAGTGGCGATGTTCAACCAGATCAACCCGTCGGTCGAGGAGCAGCTCAAGTACTTCTACGACGTCTGGGGCACCGAGCGTACCTACAACCACATGTCGATCGGCTGGGCCTGGGCCTTTGACACGCCGTTCTCCTGGACCAAGCAGATCGTCTCCCATTTCGGCGGCACGCGCCAGGGTATGGCAATCTCCTGGCCGGCCGTGATCAAGGACAAGGGCGGCATCCGGAGCCAGTTCCACCACGTCATCGACGTCGTGCCGACCATTCTCGAGGCCGCGAAGATCAAGCAGCCGGACATCGTCGACGGGATCAAGCAGAGCCCGATCGAAGGTGTCAGCATGATGTACACGTTCGACGCCGGCAACGCGAACGCGCCGTCGAGCCACAAGATCCAGTATTTCGAGATGTTCGCGGATCGCGCGATCTACAATGACGGATGGATCGCCTCGACCAAGGTGTTGCGGCCGCCGTGGGTGACTGGAGGCGTCAAGCTGCCAAGCCCGGCCGATTACCCTTGGGAGCTCTATGACCTGAAGAACGACTGGACGCAGGCCGAGGACGTCGCCGCCAGGTATCCCGACAAGTTGAAGGAGCTGCAGGCGCTGTTCTGGAAGGAAGCCGAGAAGTATCAGGTGCTGCCGCTCGACAGCTCAATGGCTACCAGGATTATTACGCCGCGCCCGAGCCTCAGCGCCGGCCGGACGAGCTTCGTCTGGACGCGACCGCTCACCGGCACGCCGAACGGCGACGCGCCGAGCCTGCTCAATGCATCCTATGTCTTCAAGGCCGACGTCGAGATTCCGCAGGGCGGTGCCGAGGGCATGCTGATCACCCAGGGCGGCCGTTTCGGCGGGTATGGGTTCTATGTCCTCAAGAACAAGCCCGTCTTTACCTGGAACCTCGTTGACCTCAAGCGCGTGCGCTGGGAGGGAACGGAGCTCACGCCCGGCAAGCACGTGATCGAGTTTGCCTTCGCGTATGACGGTCTCGGCACAGCGACCATGCTGTTCGGCGACTACAGCGGCATCGGAAAGGGCGGCACCGGCACGTTGAAGGTCGATGGCAATGTGGTGGCGACGGAGAAGATGGAGCACACGCTTCCCTTCATCCTGCAGTGGGACGAAGCACTGGACATCGGTTCAGACACCGGCACGCCGGTCGACGACAATGACTACGAGGCACCGTTTGCCTTCACCGGCAAGATCAACAGGATCACCCTGGACATCGATCGACCCAAGCTGAGCCCGGCTGATATCAAGCGGATGGAGGAAGCCGCGCGTGCGGCGGGCGACGGCCCGTCTGCGGATGCCGGAAAAGTTGCCTCGGCGGTACCCCAGGTCTCCAGCAATATCGGCCTCAATCTGGTCGAGAAGATCCAGTTGCGGATCGACAAGCGCGAGGGTTGCCGCAAGGATGCCGAGGCAAAGGGACTTGGCATGGTGGACCGGGTCAAGTTCGTTCAGGAATGTGTTCGCCGATAGTTCGGCGCGACACCGACGGGAAGCCAACCGGCTTTCCGTCGGCCAAATGCACGCGATGTGCGATCGGAGAAGCTCATGACAAACGGCCGTTGGATCTTCCTGTCAGCGCTTGCACTGACCGACGCCCTGACTGTCGGCTGCGCTGCGGCGCAGGGCGCGGCGGAGACGGTGCAGGACATGCTCGCCGCACAGATCCGGACGCAAGGGTTTACGTGTGACAAGGCGCTCGGCGCGACGAAGGACACCGCGCGCTCGAGGGCCGATCATGCGGTCTGGGTGCTCAGATGCAGCAATGCAAGCTATCGGGTGAGCCGCGCGCCGGACATGGCCGCCAAGGTCGAACCGCTGCGGTGACGCCGCGCGCGGCACCGCATCGAACGGCGGCAACATGCAAAGCGTAACCGATCTGATCCCAATCACACCTTCGATCGACGAACTTGGCCGCATCATCGCCAATGTCGCTGCTCCGGCATTTCTGCTCGGCGCGGTCGGTGCGTTCATCTCGGTCGTGATCTCACGGGTCAACCGAGTGATCGACCGCTCGCAGTTCATCAACGGCATTCCCGCAGGCGATTCTGCAAGAGTCTTCCTGAAAGGCGATCTGCCGCGGCTTCGGGAAAGGGCGCGGCTTCTGAACCGGTCGCTGTTCTGCTCCGTCGTCGCAGCGATCCTCACGGCGCTCATCATCTTCGTTGCATTCGTCAGCGCGCTCCTGCAAATCGCACACGAATACGGCGTGGCGATCCTGTTCATGGCGGCCATGCTGATGTTCAGCGCCGCCCTCGTCGATCTGGCGCGCGAAACCAGAATTGCGCTTCACGATAATGACCTTCACGTGTAAGCCGAGTGGCGGAACGGCTGGAGCGGTAAGCAGACGTGACACGAGGCTCGCGAAAGAACCGCAAGGGCGACAAGCTCGGCAAGGCGCCAGCGCCCGAACCAGTGCAGTCCGAGCCGCAGCCGCCGCAAGTCCCTCACGGCGCTACGAGGCGCTGGATCCTCGGCGCGAGCGCAGTTGTTGCCGCGATCGCCGGCGGACTGCTGTGGTTCGAACCATCGAAGGCTCCCGTCCAGACGTCAGCGCCTGCCGAACGGGCCTTCGTCGGGAGCGAATCCTGTGCTGACTGTCACGAAGCGGAAGCAAGGCTCTGGCGGACCTCGCAGCACCGCCGCGCCATGGATCACGCGACGGCGCAGTCCGTGCGCGGCGATTTCAACGACGCGACTTTCGACTATGCCGGCACCCGCTCGCGCTTCTTTCGCAAGAAGGACAAGTTCCTGGTCGAGACCGATGGGCCTGACGGCAAGCTCGCGACCTTCGAGGTGAAATACACATTCGGCATCGACCCGCTGCAGCAATATCTGATTCAATTCCCGGATGGCCGCGTCCAGGCTCTGTCCATCGCCTGGGACACGCGGCCGAAACAGCAGGGCGGTCAGCGCTGGTTTCATCTCTACCCGGACAACGCCGTCACCAGCAGCGATTCCCTGCACTGGACGAAGCTGAACCAGAACTGGAATTTCATGTGTGCGGAGTGCCATTCGACGAACGTGAACAAGGGCTACAATGCCGACCGGGACAGGTTCGCGACCACCTTTTCCGAGATCAGCGTCGGCTGTGAGGCGTGCCACGGTGCTGGCTCGCGCCACGTTACCTGGGCTCGTACCAACCCGGCGGCGCGCGGCCCTGACGATGGCCTGCAGGTGCGCTTCGACGAGCGCACCGGCATCACCTGGGCCGCATCCGCGGGCAAATTGACGCCGGTACGCAGCGCGCCGCCACCTGGCTTGCGCAAGGAGGTCGAGACCTGCGGGCGCTGCCACGCGCGCCGCGGGCAGCTATCGGAAAACTGGACACCGGGCCGACCGCTCTCTGACACACACCGTGTATCGCTGCTCGACCGACACCGCTTTTATGCCGACGGCCAGATGCGCGACGACGAGGAGACCTACAATTACGCGCCGTTCAAACAGAGCAAGATGTTCGCCAAGGGCGTGACCTGCAGTGACTGCCACGACCCGCACAGCGCAACGTTGAAGGCGCCCGGAGACGGCGTTTGTTCGCAGTGCCATACGCCCGCCAAATATGAATCCGCGGCGCACCGGCACCATGCCCATGTCTCGCCGCCGCTGGGCTGTCCGGCCTGCCATATGCCGGAGCGCCGCTACATGATCCTCGATCGCCGCCACGACCACGGCTTCCGCGTTCCGCGTCCCGATCTCTCGGAGCAGACGGGCGCACCGAATGCGTGCAACGACTGTCATCGCGACAAGCCAGCGGCCTGGGCAGCGCATCAGATCGAGGGTTGGTTCGGGCCGGAGCGGCGGGGCCACCAGACCTATGCGCCTGCATTTCATGCTGCCTGGAGCGAAGCTGCCGACGCGCAAGCGCAACTTGCCGCAGTCGCTGAATCGGCTGACGTTCCCGGTATCGTCCGGGCCAGCGCGCTGGCGGAGCTTCCGGCACCGATTCTCGATCTGATCCGGCATGGGCTTTCCGATTCCGATCCGCTCGTGAGGCTCGGCGCGCTCGATCGGCTCGAAGGAGCGCCCGCCGATCAGCTCTGGCCGGTCGTCTCGCCGCAGCTGCGCGATCCCGTGCCTGGTGTGCGCATTCGCGCCGCCGAACTTCTGGCCGCCGTGCCTCCAGCGCGCCAGCCAGCGGCCGATCGTGACCAGTTCGCGCGGGCGGCTGCCGAATTCGTCGATGCGCAGAAGCTGAATGCTGATCGGCCGGATTCGCGAACGGCGCTTGCCAACTTCTTCCTGCGCCAGGCCAATCCCGGCGCGGCGGAAGCCGAATACCGCGCCGCCCTCAGGCTCGATCCCTCGTTTGCGGCGGCCGCCGTCAACTTGTCCGACCTGTACCGGCAACTCGGACGCGACAGTGACGGGGAGAAAATCCTGCGAGAAGCGCTTTCCGCGTCGGCGCAGGACGCATCTCTCCACCACGCGCTTGGTCTGACACTCGTGCGCCAGAAGCGCAGCGAGGAGGCCCTCGACGAGCTGCGTCGGGCTGCCTCTCTTGACCCCGGCCAAATGCGGTACGCCTACGTCTATGCTGTAGGACTGAACGGAATCGGTCGGCGTGACGATGCACTTTCTGTGCTGAACCAGACCCTGCGGGGTCATCCGAACAATATGGAGCTGCTTTCAGCCGCCTTGAACATCAGCAGGGAGAAGGGAGACATCGCGGCCGCGCTGGGTTATGCCGAGCGACTGGCGCTCCTCCGGCCTGACGATCCACGGTTGGCGAACCTCATCAGAGAGCTCAAGCGTTAGTTGCGCCAGGAAGAGCCGCCTGCGCTCGTGGGCTTTCGCCGAAGGCAGGCGGCGGCCGGCCTTACTTCGATGTCAAATCGCCGCCACGTCCTGTGGCGTCATCGTGAACGCCAGCCGGTAGCGGCCCTCCGTCGGATGAGTCTGAGCGCCCGCCGCATCAAGCACCGATGACGCCAACTGCGCGATCACGGCACGCTCGACGGCATCGGCGTCGTAACCCGACAGCAGCACGATCCAGTCGGCGGCGCCGTCCTTTCCCCGGATCTGCTGTTCCGTGGTGGGCGAACCCGTCTTCGGTGTATCGGTCAGGAGGAGGTGAGCGCCCGTCAGTCCCGGTTTCGACGCAAGGGCGCCGAGCGTATCGAGGAGGTGCGCCTGCAGCTCTGCAGCGCGTCCAGCTTGCGGCGAAAGCCTGATGGTGGCCAGCGAGCTTGCGACGCCACCGCCAAAGCTCTTGATGATCCGACACTGGCTGCGGACCATGCCGAGATGATGCGGCATCATCTTCCTCGACCACGGCGTCGGCGCGTTGAGCCGGTCGAGATATTCCTGCGACGTGAGCGCCTCGTATCGCTCGAGCTCGTAGAGCACGAAGAAGCCCTCGGCATCCGTCGTGCTGCTCCAGCGCGATCCCCGCCGGAAGCCGGGAATGCTCATCCGCTCCGGAAAATGCTCATGCGAGTGCCAGTCGCCGAACTCGCTGCGCTGCTCCGGACGAACGCTCCACCACATCGCAACGGCGGCCTTGCCGAGCAGTGACATGCTGACCTCCCTTTTTGCGGACAGTTTGCCTCAACGCCAACAGCGGCGGCAAGGTGTGCCCGCTTGACAAGCGAAGCCACAATTCCGCTACCGTTCCGCGTTCAACTCCTGCGGGAGATCGGGGGCTTCCGTTGCGCAGCACGCTCTGGGCTTTTGCCATCACGCTCTGCTGTCTTGGTTCGCCGGCCGAGGCTGCGGGCATTCAACTGCTCGACGCCGATCCGTCGCTGTCAGGTGCGATCTGGTATCCTTGCGCGGCGGAGCCGACGCATGTGGCGCTTGGCCGTCTTTCTGTCGGTGCCGATTTCAACTTGAAGGGCTCCAGGGATTGTCCCGTTACTGGCACAAAGCTGCCGTTGGTGATCTTCTCGCACGGCCGTGGCGGATGGTTCGGCCAACATCATGACACAGTGGAGGCGCTGGCCGATGCCGGCTTCATCGTTGCGGCGATCAATCACCCAGTCGACACATACAGTGACTCCTCGCGGCGCGACACCCTGTCTGTGTGGGGATCGCGCCCGAGGGACGTTGTTCGGTTGCTTGATTTCATGCTGAACGATTGGAAGGACAGGGCGACGATCGATCCTGCCAAAGTCGGCTTCTTCGGGTTCTCGCTCGGTGGCTCTACCGGCCTCGTGCTGATGGGGACCAAGCCGGATTTCGCAAGGGTCGCCAGCCTTTGCAAGGAGACGACCGGCGTCTGCGCACAGCTTCACAATGGCGAGACGCCGCCTGATCCGATATACGATGCGCGCATTCGCGCCGCCGTCATCGTTGATCCCGCACCGACCACCCTGACGCGGGAGAACCTCGCTCTCGTCAAAGTCCCTTTCCAGTTCTGGCGCTCGCAGTTCGGTGGGCCCGGCGTCGGCGATGGATCTGGTAACGCCCGCGTCGCGGAAGGCTTGCCGGGCAAGCCTGACATCCACGTCGTGCCGGCCGGCCACTATGCGTTCCTCGCTCCGTGCTCGGCCGATCTCGCGGCGGCCGTTCTGCGCATCTGCACCGATGTGCCCGCAGGGTTCGACCGGGCCGGATTTCATCGCGAGTTCAATGGGGCGGTGGTGAAGTATTTTCGCGAGCAATTGGCTGCGGGAGATCGTTGAGGGCTGGGGCAACCCCGTTGCATCACTGGAGGCGTTGCATCGGGCCGGCTGGGCGTTGCATCCGCGGATGCAACGGGACCGGGCTCGGCGGTGCCCTTGCTGCACGTCGGCTTGGCCGGCCGCCGCCGCGACGGGGCTAAATTGACGTTCGAGACCCTGTCCGCAACCACCTCATCCAGCACGACTTTTCCCTCGTGGGACCGGACGGCGTCGCTCTCGACCTGGCGGCTCAATGTGGACTTGTTGATCCCGATGATCCGGGCCGCCTCGCTGATCGAAATCAGCAACAAAGGCGTTGCATCAGGGGTGTTGCATCAAATTCGCTCCCCGCAGCTAGCGAAAAATGGGACCGAACCACCGGTTTGGCTTTTTCGATGGGGGGAGCCGACGCTCACAAAAGCGTGGAAGAAGCCCGTTGCAGATCTTCAGAGTTAGGCGGCCTGAGATAGGGTTCAGCTTCAGGTTGTTGATTCGATTTTAGAGACTGCTTCTTCTCGATTGGAGATCACTGTGGCCAGACGACATCGCAGGCAAGGCGACTGAAGACCTGCAAACGATCTATCATTCCACCGTTCTGAGCTTACAAACAAGCTTCTCGCAGCAAATCGAGAAGATCACGAACTGGACGGTTGAGCAGACGACTGCAATCGAGCGACTAAAGCTAAAGTTGGCCGATGAAACTGCCGCAGAACGCGAGCGCCTGAGCAAGGAATTTGAAGAGAAGACAAGTAATGTTCGCGCGGCGGCCGATGAACTTGAGACAAGACGTAAAGAGATCGACGATCGAGCCTACATGCATGCAAGACGCGGCATACGCTCTGATCTTCAAAAGACAATCAAAGGTCGTCAGGAGAAGTTTACTCTCACTCCTGAAACGCGAAATTTGCGCCTTCCGGTGCACATAGCTCTCATTGCGTTGTTGATTGCCCTGGCAGCTGCTAACGCGGCCACTATCTACTCTCTCTTCTCCCTCGACATCGAGAAAGCCGCCGCGTCGGTTCTAGTCTGGGCATTTGGCAAACAGACTGTGGTCACAATCGCCTTTGTTGCTGCTCTCTTCTTTTACGTGCGATGGATGAACCGCTGGTTCGAGCAACACGCCTCGGCAGAATTCCTTTTGAAGCAGTTCGAACTCGACATCGATCGCGCCAGCTGGGTGGTGGAAACAGCCATGGAGTGGCGTCGCGACCAACAAGCGGAAATCCCAGCTCCACTGCTCGAAGGCATCGCCCGCAATCTCTTCGCCGAACGAAGCAGACCCGATGACGAACACACCGCCGCCGACGATCTGGCCTCGGCCCTAGTTGGCAGCGCCTCTCAGTTGAAGCTCAAGCTAGGGGAAAATGAGCTCAACTTCGATCGTAAAGGCTTGGCCAGCCTGGGCAAGGCGTAATTTGTTCTAAAGTCCGATAAGAGCCCTTAGCGGACTCCAGGATTATGCCGCGCGCCGGCGAGCTGCTGGTCGACGGCTTGGCCGCTTGGTTGCCTTGGATACGGCCCTTGATCTTCTTCAATCTGACATGGCCGTAGCGACGCTCGATCTGCCGCAGCAAATTGAGATGGTTCCGCTGAGACGCGCGTAGCGCAACCCGTGCCATTTCGACAGCGGCTCGCTCTGGTAGAACGCAATCAGCTTGCGTAGTCTCATCGCGAACCTCAACGTGAGTCGCTGTTGCGATGATTGGGCTGACGATCCCCGTGGTGGCGCTGTCCGATCAGGGCGAAGAGACGTCTGATCGAACGCTCGGCAGGCCGTGCATCAAGACGGGTCTATCGTGGACCTCTGTTCTTGATCCGATACCCAACCATCCCTCGATCAATTGGACCTTCGGAAAGATCGATACCGGTGCCGATCTCGTCGTGATCGATCGGACCTTCGCAAACTTAAAAGAACCGATGCCTGCACCGGTGACAACCCTGCCGGCGAGCACAGCGGCTGGCCCTTGCCTCATGCCGATTTGCCGGGGCATTCTTTACGTCACCAATGGCTTTCGGTGTATCGCCATCGAGATCGACGTCGCCGTCGGCGAGGTTGGATCAGCCTACAGGATGTTGCTGGGCCGAGATCTGCTTAGGTATACCACCTTCACGTACAATCGCGCTTACGGGATAGAGAAGCTGTCGATCGATCCGCCGCCGCCCGGAATCCTGAATGGAGTGGACGCTCGACCGCAGATGAAGCTATGAAATCACCTCATCCTGGAGTAGCGGAACGCCGTGGTCGGAACCGCACTCCGCAAAACCTTCACTTGTCGAGGAGGCACTTGACCTGTGTCCGAGCCCGCATCATCGGAGCTAGCATCAAACCCTGCGATTGACGCTGTTCCGCAAAAAAGAACCTGCATTTTTTGCGGCGGCGCCGGGATGACAAAGGAAGACTATTGGCCTCGGTGGTACCAAAAGTTCAACGAGCGCAGGTGGAAGAAGGCTGTTCACATCACTTCTCGTCCCGACGACGCCGGCGACGTCGTGATCAAGCAACGGCTAAGGCCAGGAGATCCGACCGAGAGCAAACTTGGGCGCGTTTGCGGCGAGTGCAACAACGGTTGGATGTCCGATCTTCAAAACGCGGCAAAGCCACTCATTACGGAACTGCTGAGCGGAAAGTGGCGAGATTTCTCTTCCGACGAACAAGAGACGCTTGCGGCATGGGCCACGATGTTCACGATGGTCGTCGAGTACAAAGACCCCGCGACTGTTGCGATTTCTCAGGAGCATCGCAGCGAGTTTTGTAAGTCCAGAAAGCCGCCCAAACTCTTCAAGATTTGGATGGGTCGGCTTCTGCCTGGTACTCGTCACCACGGCTCATTCTACCATCAGGCGTTAGCAGCTTTCCTTGAAGGTGAACCAAAGCCTAACATTCAGACGAACGTAATCTCCTTTGACGGCCTGCTGTTCCTCGTAGCGTCTGCCCGGCGCGACTATGTGTTCGTCGAACGAACAGACAATGGCGAGAAATTTCACTTCCACGATATCGCTCCTGACGAGTGGCTAGGTCTCGGCCTTGGTCAGCTTTGGCCGATTCAAGTGCAACGCCTTGCCCCTCCCGAGCGTCCGCTGGATGACACCGATTACAATCTACTCGTTCATTTTCTCGCACACTTTGCCAATACCGGACCACGAGCGCCCCTCCTGCTTTCCTACGATCCGGATTTACCCGATGGCCCCATCAAGGCTCCTTCCGCCGCTCAACCCTGAAGGGAGCCGACCGGCCCAGGGCAGACCTCTTCTGCGGACTAAGCCATGCTACGCCTTCCGACCGAGTCGGTACCAGAAGCCATCCGCGAGAATGCAGAAATCTTCATCCCTGCGATCCGAGAAATAGAACGATGTCCGGATTTGCCGCAATGATGTCGGCGATCCGGTTTGGATGCACCACATGGGATCACGCCGCTTCCGTTGGTCGCGCAACCAGTATTGCCGACACCTTGTACGGTGTAGCTGTGCCCCAACCCTAGCCGCATGGCGATCCGCGGAGCCATTCCGTCAAGCGGCGTCAATCGATACGTTCCAGCCGACGTGCCCGCAGGGTTCAACCGGGCCGCATTTCATCGCGAGTTCAATGGGGCGGTGGTGAAGTATTTTCGCGAGCAATTGGCGGCGGGAGGTCGCTGAGGGTCTCGGTCAACCCGGGGGCAATCGCGAAGTGTCCGCTTCCGCGAACGGTACGTGGTCGGGGATCCGTTCCGATGTGCAGCAGCCAGCGCCCGATGTGCACTCCCGGCATGACATCCACGATGGCATAATACCCCTGTTTTGCCCGACGGGTCAGAATTTTTTCGTCGAATCAGAAATATCGTTGTCGACCAATGGGATGGCTACTGTGCATGGGGTTGTTTTTCCACTTTTCGTTTGAGACCTCCGACTGCGCGCCTTTGCAAGCAAAAAGGGCCGCCCCTTCGGACGGCCCTTTCGTCTCATTCAATGTTGGCCCGCTTACTCCGCGGCCTGCTTCTGCGGCGGGTCGAGCGCGCCGGACTTGTGGATCTCGGCGACCTGGTGGTCGCTGAAGCCGAGCACGGAGCGCAGGATCTCGTCGGTGTGCTCGCCGAGCAGCGGGGAGCGCTGCACATCGCTCGGAGAGTCCGACAGCTTGATCGGGTTGCCGACCGAGATGTACTTGCCGCGGGTGGGGTGGTCGACCTCGACCACGGTGCCGGTCGCGCGCAGCGACTGGTCCTCGGCAATCTCCTTCATCGACAGGATCGGGCCGCAGGGGATGTCGTCCTTGTTGAGGATCTCCATCGCCTCGAACTTGGTCTTGGACATCGTCCACTGCTCGATGCGGGCGAAGATCTCGTTCAGGCGCGGCAGGCGGGCAGCCGGCTTGGCGTAGTTCGGATCGGTCTTCCACGAGGGTTCGCCGATCACGTCGCAGATCTTCTCCCAGACCGGAGCCTGGGTGATGAAGTAGATGTAGGCGTTGGGATCGGTCTCCCAGCCCTTGCACTTCAGGATGCGGCCGGGCTGACCGCCGCCGGAATCGTTGCCTGCGCGCGGCACGGCATCGCCGAACGGCACGCCTTCACCGAACTGGCTGTATTCCCTGAGCGGCCCGTGGGCGAGGCGCTGCTGGTCGCGCAGCTTGACGCGGCAGAGGTTGAGCACGCCGTCCTGCATCGCGGCGGTGACGCGCTGGCCCTTGCCGGTGTGGGTGCGCTGATAGAGCGCGGTGACGATGCCGAGCGCCAGATGCAGGCCGGTGCCGGAATCGCCGATCTGCGCGCCGGTGACGAGCGGCACGCCGTCGCGGAAGCCGGTGGTGGAGGCGGCGCCGCCGGTGCACTGCGCGACGTTCTCATAGACCTTGCAGTCTTCGTACGGTCCGGGACCGAAGCCTTTGATCGAGGCGACGATCATCTTCGGGTTGATCGCTTGGATCTTCTCCCAGGGGAAGCCCATGCGGTCGAGCACGCCGGGGCCGAAATTCTCGACCAGCACGTCGCACTGCTTGATCAGCTCGGTGAGGACTTCCTTGCCCTTGGGGTTCTTGGTGTCGAGCGTGATCGAGCGCTTGTTGTGGTTGAGCATGGTGAAATACAGGCTGTCCACGTTCGGGATGTCCTGCAGCTGGCCGCGGGTGATGTCACCCACGCCCGGACGTTCCACCTTGATCACGTCAGCGCCGAACCAGGCCAGCAGCTGCGTGCAGGTCGGCCCGGACTGGACGTGGGTGAAGTCGAGAATGCGAACGCCCGTGAGCGCTTTGGTCATCGTGTTGCTCCGTACTCTTTGTCTGCCCCTGCACCCGGCAGGGAGTAAAGGGTTGAGGGGTGGACTTACTTCTTCTTCTGCAGAACGCTCTGGGGATTGAGGTTGCCGATGCGGCCGCTCTCCGAGCCTGCGGCCGGATCGATCACGGCGTTGATGAGCGTCGGCTTGCCGGACGTCATCGCCTCGTTCACGGCGCGCTTGAGCTCGTCCGGCGAGGTCGCGTTGACGCCGACGCCGCCGAAGGCTTCCATCATCTTGTCGTAGCGCGCGCCCTTGACGAACACCGTGGTCGCCGGGTCGGCGTTGGCGTTGTTCACGTCCGTGCCGCGATAGATGCCGTCATTGTTGAAGATGACGACGCAGATCGGAAGGTTGTAGCGGCAGATGGTCTCGACCTCCATGCCGGAGAAGCCGAAGGCCGAGTCGCCTTCCACTGCGAGCACGGGATGGCCGGTCTCGAGCGCGGCTGCGATCGCCTGGCCCATGCCGATGCCCATCACGCCCCAGGTGCCGACGTCGAGGCGCTTGCGCGGGCGGTACATATCGATGACGCCGCGGGCGAGGTCGAGCGTGTTGGCGCCTTCGTTGACGAGGATCGCCTCGGGGTGCTCCTTGATGACGTTCTTCAGCACGCCGAGCGCACCGTGATAGTCCATCGGCGATTTGTTGTTCATGAGCTTCGGCGCCATCTTGGCGACGTTCTCTTCGCGCTTGGCCGAGACGGCCTTGGTCCATTCGGCGGGCGGGGCGGTCCAGCCCGACGCCAGCGCCTGGTTGAACGCGGAGACGACCGAGCCGATGTCGCCGACGACGGGCGCGACGATCTCGACGTTGGAGTCCATCTCCTTCGGCTCGATGTCGACCTGGATGAACTTCTTCGGCGCTTCGCCCCAGCTCTTGCCCTTGCCGTGCGACAACAGCCAGTTCAGCCGCGCGCCGATCAGCATGACGACGTCGGAGTCCTTCAGCACCGTCGAGCGGGCCGCGCCGGCGCACTGCGGATGGGTGTCGGGGAGGAGGCCCTTGGCCATGCTCATGGGCAGGAAGGGAACGCCGCTCTTCTCGACGAAGCTCTTGATCTCCTCGTCGGCCTGCGCGTAGGCCGCGCCCTTGCCGAGGATGATGAGCGGGCGCTTCGCGCTCTTGAGCACGTCGAGCGCGCGCTTCACCGAAGCCGGCGAGGGGATCTGCGCGGGAGCAGCGTCAATCACCTTGACCAGCGACTTCCGGCCGGCCTCGGCATTCATCACCTGGCCGAACAGCTTGGCCGGCAGGTCGAGATAGACGCCGCCGGGGCGGCCCGAGACCGCGGCGCGGATGGCGCGGGCAAAGCCGATGCCGATGTCCTGGGCGTGCAGCACGCGATAGGCCGCCTTGCACAGCGGCTTCGCGATCGCGAGCTGATCCATCTCCTCGTAGTCGCCCTGCTGGAGGTCGACGATCTCGCGCTCGGAGGAGCCCGAGACCAGAATCATCGGGTAGCAGTTGGTGGTGGCATGCGCGAGCGCGGTGAGACCGTTCAGGAAGCCGGGCGCCGAGACCGTGAGGCAGACCCCGGGCTTCCTGGTGAGATAGCCGGCAATGCCTGCGGCGTAGCCGGCGTTCTGCTCGTGGCGGAAGGAGATCACGCGAATACCGGCGGCCTGCGCCATGCGGCCCAAATCCGTGATCGGGATGCCCGGCACATTATAGATGGTGTTGATGCCGTTCAGCTTGAGCGCGTCGATGACGAGATGAAAACCATCCGTCAGTTCCTGCTCGGTGCCCGGTGCTTCGGACTTGGTCGCGGTATTCAGCATGGGCCTTGTCTCCCTGGTCTCAGTACTGGGGCGAGTGCTTCGCCCTTCTGGTGAACGTTTGCTAGGTCAAGAGTTACGTGAACAGTTCCTGGCCGTGCGCTTCGACGTAAGCGGCGAGGCCGAGGGTGTGATCGCGGGCGCGCTTCTCCGCGAGCTCGGTGTCGCGCGCTTCCAGCGCCTCGATGATGCCGAGATGCTCGGGCAGCGACGTCGCGGTGCGGTCCTTGCGTCCGATGGTCAGCTGGCGATAGCCGCGCACGTGCAGCAGGAGGTCGTTGGTGAGATCGACCAGCACCGGCGATTCCGACAGCGAGATCAGCGCCTGATGGAAGGCGATGTTGGCGCGGGAATATTCCTCGACGTGATCCTCGGGCAGGCGGTCCTTGCCGAAATCCTTGAAGAAGTCGCGCAGCGCGGTGATGTCCTTCTTGCGCGCGGTCGTGGTGATGAGGCGCGCGGCCATGCTCTCCAGCGCCGCCCAGGCGCGGATCATGTCGACGATCTCGCTCTTGGTCCTTCGCACCACCATGATGCCGCGGCGCGGCACCGTCTTCACAAAACCGTCCTGCTCGAGCATCGCGATCGCTTCGCGGATCGGCGTGCGGCTGACGCCAAGCCTCTCGGACAATGCGCGCTCGTCGAGCATCACCGGCTCGGGCGTCGAGTAGATGTCCATCTTGAGGATGGCTTCCTTCAAGGCGTCATACGCCTTGTTCTTGAAGCTGCTCTCCGGGGCAATACGAACGATTGCGATGTCTGCCTCGGCCATGTTCGGCAACGCCTTGGTTGGTTTGCGTAGTGACACGACGAATCTCCTCCAGTGGGAGTCGTCTTTTTACAGGAATATTAACGGGAAAGTTTTTGGCATACCACATGCCAGAATGTCAAGCTGACGATTTTTTGCGGCGTTCCAAGGCATGCTCCAGCTTGACAAGTTGGCTTCTGGCATACCAAATGCCATCGCCAGCCATTTTTGATCCATTCCGGCGGAGTAGTCTTGGGCTTTATGCCATTCCGTTCTGCCGCATGGAACAGAGCGCGGCCAATGGCAAGCATCTCGGGCAGCCGCTAACCACGCGCGCGCTTTGAAAAGAACGAACTCAGGTCAAGGGAGAAGCCACATGTCCAATTCCAAAGATGCCGTCCGCAAGGTGCTTGACCAGGTCAAGGCGGACAACCGCACCAGCCTGACGGCGCCGGAGGGTAAGCTGGTCTGCGACGCCTACGGCATTCCGGTGCCGAAGGAGGGCGTGGCAAAGTCGGCAGGCGAGGCCGGCAAGATGGCTTCGTCCATGGGCTTCCCGGTCGTGATGAAGATCGTCTCGCCGGACATTCTCCACAAGACCGAAGCCGGCGGCGTCATCGTCGGTCTCAAGACCACCGAAGAGGCCGAGAAGGCCTACGAGACCATTCTTTCCAACGCCAAGAAATATAAGTCCGATGCCAAGATCGAGGGCGTCCAGGTGCAGCAGATGCTGGCCGGCGGCACCGAGGTCATCGTCGGTTCGATCACCGACGGCTCGTTCGGCAAGCTCGTTGCCTTCGGCCTCGGCGGCGTGCTGGTCGAGGTGTTGAAGGACATCACCTTCCGCCTCGCGCCCGCGACCAAGGAAGACGCACTCTCGATGCTCGACGGCATCCAGGCGCATGAGATCTTGAAGGGCGTGCGCGGCAGCGAGCCGGTGAATCGCAACGCCCTCGCCGACGTCATCGTCAAGGTGTCGCAGCTCGTCACTGATTTTCCCGAGATCGTCGAGCTCGACCTCAACCCGGTGTTCGCGACGGCGAAGGGCGCGACGGCAGCCGACGTCCGCATCGTCGTCGACTTCGCCTATGTGCCGAAGCCGAAGCCGCGTCCGACCGAAGAGATCGTCACCGCGATGAACCGCATCATGCAGCCGAAGGCGGTCGCCGTGGTCGGCGCCTCCGCCGAGGATGGCAAGATCGGCAATTCCGTAATGAAGAACCTCATCAACGGCGGCTACAAGGGCCAGATCTATCCGATCCATCCCAAGGCCACCGAGATCCTCGGCTACAAGGCCTACAAGAGCGTCAAGGACGTGCCCGGCGTGATCGACGTCGCGGTGTTCGCGATCCCCGCCAAGTTCGTGGCTGCGGCGCTCACCGAGTGCGGCGAGAAGAAAATCCCGGGCGCGGTGCTGATCCCGTCGGGCTTCGCCGAAGCCGGCGCGCCGGAGCTGCAGGCCGAGATCGTCGAGGTCGGCAAGAAATACGACATCCGCCTGATGGGGCCGAACATCTACGGCTTCTACTATACGCCCGCCAATCTCTGCGCGACTTTCTGTACTGCTTACGACGTCAAGGGCCATGCGGCGCTGTCGTCGCAGTCGGGCGGCATCGGCATGGCCATCATCGGCTTCTCGCGCTCAGCGAAAATGGGCGTCTCGGCGATCGTCGGTCTCGGCAACAAGTCCGACATCGACGAGGACGATCTGCTCGCCTTCTTCGAGCAGGATCCGAACACCAACCTGATCGCGCAACACTGCGAAGACCTCAAGGATGGTCGCGCCTTTGCGGAAGCGGCAAAACGCGTTTCCAAGAAGAAGCCGGTGGTCGTGCTCAAGGCCGGCCGCACCTCGGCCGGTGCCAAGGCTGCGTCCTCGCACACCGGCGCGCTCGCCGGTAACGACCGCATCTACGAGGACGTGTTCAAGCAGTCCGGCGTGATCCGCGCTCGCTCCTTGCGGCAGCTGCTCGAATTCGCCCGTGGCGTGCCGGTGCTGCCGACGCCGAAGGGTGAGAACGTGCTGATCATCACCGGCGCCGGCGGCTCGGGCGTGCTGCTCTCGGACTCCTGCGTCGACAACGGCCTGTCGCTGATGTCGATGCCGCCGGATCTCGATGCGGCCTTCCGCAAGTTCATCCCGCCGTTCGGTGCGGCCGGAAATCCTGTGGATATCACCGGCGGCGAGCCGCCGATCACCTACGTCAACACCGTGAAGCTCGGCCTCTCGGACGAGCGCATCCACGCGCTGATCCTCGGCTACTGGCACACCATCGTCACCCCGCCGATGGTGTTCGCCCGCAACATGGTCGAGGTGAAGAAGGAGATGGAGGCCAAGGGTTTTGTGAAGCCGATGGTCGCGTCTCTGGCCGGCGACGTCGAGGTCGAGGAAGCCGCCGAATATCTCTACCAGAACGGCATTCCGGCCTACGCCTACTCGACCGAGCTGCCGGTCGAGGTGCTCGGCGCCAAGTACAAGTGGGCGCGCGGGGCAGGGCTGCTCTGAGCTGTCGTTCGCCTCTCCCCGCCCGCGGGGAGAGGCCGGAATTTGCGCAGCAGATTCCGGGTGAGGGGGACCCTCCACGAGTCTGACTGCCCCCGTCCTCGCGGAGACTCCCCTCACTCTGACCCTCTCAGCGCGAGCGAAGCTCGTCGCGGCCCCGCAGGCGGGGAGAGGAGAAGAATGAATGCAGGTCGCGATGAGCAAGAACGTGATCCGCCGCAAATCGCTCGAGCCCAAATCGGTCGCGGAAGCCGATCACGAGGGCCGCGACGGCGGCGTGCAGTCCGTTGATCGTGCGCTGTCGATCATCGAGACGCTGGCCGAGGACGACGAAGGTTATCGCCTCAGCGATCTCGCGATCCGCACCGGCCTGTCGGCGTCCACCGTGCACCGGCTGCTCGCAACCCTCGAAAACCGCCGTTTCGTGCAGTTCGACCGTGCCGAATCCAAATGGCATGTCGGCGTGCGCAGCTTCACCGTCGGCGCCAGCTTCGCGCGGCGGCGCAATTTCTCCGCGCAGGCGATTCCATACCTCCGTAAGCTGCGCGATCTCACCCGCGAGACGGCCAATCTCGCCGTGGTCGACGACGAGTTCATCATCGTGCTGACCCGCATGGAAAGCCGCGAGATCATGCGCTCGCTGACCAAGGTGGGCGGCCGCGTTCCCATGGTGACCTCCGGCGTCGGCAAGGCCGTGCTGGCGACCTATTCGGACGAGGACGTTGGCGCCGTCATCCGCCATCACGGCATGCCTCGCCTGACCGAGAGGTCGATCGTTCGGCCGAGCGACCTGTTCAAGGAACTCGAAAAGATCCGCAAGCAGGGCTACGCCCTCGACGATGAAGAGGCCTGCATGGGCCTGCGCTGCGTTGCGGCGGTCGTCTACAACGACTGCGCCGAGCCGCTGGCGGCGATTTCAGTCTCCGGCATGACCGGCCGGCTGACCGATCAGCGGTTGCCGGAGATCGGGCAAATCGTCCGGGATGTCGCTGCCGAACTGACGGTCGCGCTTGGCGGGGCGATCCCGGCGCCTCGCTGACCAAAAAAGCCCTGGGCGATGTCACTGGACAGTATCGGCCGTTTTGGCTGATATGCGACCAAACGACACAATGCGGCAAACGTCCGCATGAGCCTGGAGATGCCCCCATGTTTCGATTTCCCCCGCGCCTTGTCGGCGCAGCCGTCGCGCTGACCCTGGCGGCAGCCAATCCGGCCTTTGCCCAGCAACTCGAGCTCAAGCTGATGGCGCCGGCAGCTCCGGGCGGGGGCTGGGACCAGACCGCGCGCTCGATGCAGCAGGCGCTGGTGGCTTCAGGCGTCGCGCGGAGCGTGCAGGTCACCAACGTTCCCGGTGCCGGCGGCAGCGTCGGCATCGCGCAGTTCGTCAATGGCGCCAAGGGCGACGGCAACCAGATGATGGTCAACGGCTTCGTCATGGTGGGCGCGCTCGCCATGAACAAGTCGCCGGTGACGCTGGAGCAGGTGACGCCGATTGCCCGCCTCACCGAGGAGATCCAGGTGATCGTGGTTCCCGCGAATTCGCCGATCAAGAATGCGCAGGATCTCGCCGCCGCGGTGAAGGCCGATATCGCCAGGGTCACCTTCGCCGGCGGCTCTGCCGGCGGTGTCGACCATGTGATGGCAGCCCTGTTCGCCGGCGCCGTCGGCGCAGACGCGAAGAAGATCAACTACATCCCGTTCTCCGGCGGCGGCGAGTCGCTGGCGGCGATCCTCGGCGGCAAGGTCACCGCGGGCATTTCGGGCCTGAGCGAATATGAAGGGCAGATCAAGTCCGGCAAGCTGCGCGCGATCGGCGTGACCTCGGAGAAGCGCATTGCCGGCAGTGACATCCCGACCTTCAAGGAGCAGGGCATCGACCTCGTGATTGCCAACTGGCGCTCGGTGGTCGCGCCTCCCGGCATCACGCCGGAGCAGCGCAAGACCTTGAGCGATGCGGTCGAGAAGATGGTGAAGTCCGACGCCTGGAAGGAGATACTCAAGCAGAAAGGCTGGGAGGATGCGTATCTCGGCGGCGACGCTTTCGCTGACTTCCTGAAGAAGGAAACGGTGCGCGTCACCGATGTGCTGAAATCGGTGGGCCTCGTCAAGTCATGACCTCAGGCGATCCTGCGCAGCCGCCGCGGCGCGTCGACCGCGCCGGCCTCGCTATCG
The DNA here is from genome assembly GCF_041262065.1 of Bradyrhizobium sp. USDA 327. Lineage (NCBI taxonomy): Bacteria > Pseudomonadati > Pseudomonadota > Alphaproteobacteria > Hyphomicrobiales > Nitrobacteraceae > Bradyrhizobium > Bradyrhizobium sp. USDA 327. The sequence goes on from NZ_JBGCCW010000001.1 coordinate 1,803,745, forward strand.
CCGCGTTGCTCGCAGGGCTCGCCGCGGTGCTGGTCTGGGATGCGCGCGGCCTGCAATCCGCCGCGATGTACGGGATGGGGCCCGAGGCGATGCCGGTTGTGGTCGCCTCCGGCCTGGCCTTGCTCGCGATCGGCAATTTCATCGACGCGCTACGTGGCAACCTGCCGGCGCGCGAGAGCGCCGATCCCGTTCCGGTGATTCTGATCCTGGTCGGCTTGGCGCTGCTGATCGCGATCATCGGCTTCGGCGGCGGCTTCATCCTGGCGACGTCCGCGCTGTTCGTGACCACGTCGGCGGCGTTTGGGCGCCGTGCCATCCTGGTCGACAGCATCATCGCCCTCGTGATGTCGACCCTCATCTATCTCGCGTTCGACCGCCTGTTGACTCTGAGCCTTCCGGCCGGGCCCCTGGAGCGACTGCTGTGATGGACACTTTTGCCGCGCTCGCCCACGGCATGGCGGTTGCCGTCCAGCCGATGAACCTGCTTTATGCGCTGATCGGCGTGTTCCTCGGCACGGCCGTCGGCGTGCTGCCCGGCATCGGCCCGGCGCTGACGGTCGCGCTGCTGCTGCCGGTGACCTACAAGCTCGATCCCGGCGGCTCGCTGATCATGTTCGCCGGCATCTATTATGGCGGCATGTATGGCGGATCGACCACCGCGATCCTGATCAACACGCCCGGCGAGAGCGCCTCGATGGCGACCGCGCTCGAAGGCAACAAGATGGCCAAGGCCGGCCGTGGCGGGCCGGCGCTTGCGACCTCCGCGATCGGCTCCTTCGTTGCCGGCACCATCGCCACCATCGGGCTCGCCTTCCTTGCGCCGTGGCTGGTCGATTTCGCCGTGCGCTTCGGCCCAGAGGACTATTTCGCGCTGATGTGCGTCGCCTTCGTCACGGTGTCGGCGACCTTCGGAGATTCGCCGGTTCGTGGTCTGACCAGCCTGTTCATCGGCCTGACGCTGGGCCTCGTCGGCATCGACAAGCTGACCGGCCAGGCGCGGCTTGCGTTCGGCATTCCCGAGCTGCTCGACGGCGTCGAGGTGACGACGCTCGCGGTCGGCCTGTTCGCGGTGGGCGAGGCGCTCTATGTCGCATCGCGCCGCCACCATACCGAGGAGAAGCTCGAGCCGGTGCGCGGCTCGCTGTGGATGACAAAAGAAGACTGGAAACGATCGTGGAAACCGTGGCTGCGCGGCACCATGTTCGGCTTTCCGATCGGCGCCCTGCCTGCGGGCGGCGCCGAGATCCCGACCTTCCTGTCCTATTCGACCGAGAAGCGCCTGACCAAACACCCCGAAGAATTCGGCAAGGGCGCGATCGAAGGGGTGGCGGGACCGGAAGCGGCCAACAACGCCTCCGCCGCCGGCACGCTGGTGCCGCTGCTCACGCTCGGGCTGCCGACCTCGGCGACCGCCGCGATGATGCTGGCGGGTTTCCAGCAATACGGCCTCAATCCGGGGCCGCTGCTGTTCGCCGAGCGGCCTGATCTCGTGTGGGGTCTGATCGCGAGCCTCTTCATCGCCAACTGCATGCTGCTGGTGCTCAACCTGCCGCTGGTTGGACTGTGGGTGCGCCTGCTCGCGATTCCGCAGCCCTGGCTCTATGCCGGCATCCTCGTCTTCGCGACCATGGGCACCATCGCCGCCAAGCCGTCGGTGGTGGAACTATCGATGCTGGCCGGCTTCGGCGTGCTCGGCTTTTTGATGCGCCGGTTCGATTTTCCGATCGCTCCCGTGGTCGTCGGCCTGATCCTCGGCCCGATCGCCGAAAGCCAGTTGCGTCGCGCGCTCGCGATCAGCCTCGGCGATCCCATGACACTGGTCCAAAGCCCGATCTCGGCGACGCTGCTGGCGGTGGCGTTGATCGCGCTGCTGGCGCCCTTCGTGCTGAAGGGGCTCGGGCGATTCAAGGCGAACGAGGATTAGCCGTCAAGGCGCACGCATGTTCTAATGCTGCGTCCATCCCGTGGAGAAATGCCATGCCGTCGGAACTTCGCTCGCCCCGTCTGGCCGTCCTGATCGACGCCGACAATGCCTCTGCGAAGATCGCGGATGGCCTTTTCGAGGAGATTGCCAAGATCGGCGAGGCCAGCGTCCGACGCATCTACGGCGACTTCTCCAATGCGCGTTCCAGGGGCTGGGCCGACATTCTGTCGAAGCACGCCATCATCCCGCAGCAGCAGTTCGCTTATACGACGGGAAAGAATGCGTCCGACATAACCCTGGTCATCGACGCGATGGACCTGCTTCACAGCGGCCGGTTCGACGGCTTCTGTCTGGTGTCTTCCGACAGCGACTTTACCCGTCTCGCCGCCCGCATCCGGGAGCAGGGCGTCGACGTCTTCGGGTTCGGCGAGCAGAAGACGCCGGAAAGCTTCAGGCAGGCCTGCCGGAGATTCGTCTATACCGAGAACCTGCTTGCTGGCCCGGCGAACACCCAGGATGCCGCCACGAGGTCGGCGCCGCTTCAGCCGCCCGATGCCGCCACGCCCATCATCAAGAAGGTGATCACCCAGATGGAGAGCGAGGACGGCTGGGTCGCCCTTGGTGAAGTCGGACGGCAGCTCGCCAATCTGGCTTCTGATTTCGATCCGAGGACGTTCGGCTTTCGCAAGTTGAGCGACCTCGTGCGAAAGACGAATGCGTTCGAGATCGATGAGCAAAAAGGCCGGTCGATGCGCATTCGGGTCAAGCCCACTGCCGCACCGCCGAGGCGAAGGCGGAACCCGCGCAGGGCTTCGGGCGTGGGGGCAGCAGGTGCTTCGGCGCCGAAGACGTAAGCTGGTTCTGCCGCTATATTTGAGCTTGCCCGGGGTGGGGCCGGGCGTAACCATCGCTCGGCCGTAACGTCACCGAGAGCCCAGATGACCGGACTCACCCGTTTCTCCGTTGGGCCGCTGCACAGCATGACGCGGCGCCTCGCCGACGTCGCCTCGGCACGCGTTGCGCCCGATTTCGTCGTTACGGGCGCGCGGGTGCTCTCGACCTATTCGGAGCGCATCCATCCGGGCCGCGAGGTCTGGATCACCGGCGGCCGCATCGCTGCGGTGAAGCCGGCCGGCACGGCAAAGAAGGTCTGGAGCGGCGTGCCGCTCTATGATGCGGCCGGCGGCATCATCGCGCCGGGGCTGGTCGATCCGCACATCCACATCGAATCCTCGATGGTGACGGCCTGTGCCTACGCGGAAGCTGCGCTGCTCAACGGAACCACCACGATCTTCTGCGACAGCCACGAGATCGGCAACGTCATGGACGTCGCCGGCGTCGAGGCGATGCTGGAGGACGCACGCGAGGCGCCGCTCTCGATCTTCTTGACGGTGCCGAGCACGGTGCCAGCAACGTCCGCGGAACTGGAAACCGCCGGCGGCGACCTCACGCCGGACAAGATCGCGAGCCTGTTCGATCGCTGGCCAGAGGCGGTCGCACTCGGCGAGAAGATGGATTTCGTGCCTGTGACGATGGGCGACGAGCGCAGCCATGCCATCCTCGCCGCGGCCCTGAAGCGCGGGCGTCCGGTGTCCGGTCATGTCTATGGCCGCGAGTTCGTCGCCGCCTATGCGGCGAGCGGCGTCACCGATACGCATGAGGCGATCGACCGCGACATCGCTGACGATCTGCTCGACGCCGGCGTCTGGGTGTTCCTGCGCGGCGGCCCGCCGACGACGCCCTGGCATTCGCTGCCGCAGGCGATTCGCACCGTGACCGAACTCGGGGCCTCGCACAAGCGCACGGCGGTCTGCACAGATGATCGCGATGCCGACGATCTGCTGCTGTTCGGTCTCGACTGGGTGGTGCGCGAGGCGGTGAAGGCGGGGATGTCGCCGGAGCAGGCCTGGTCGATGGGCTCGCTTCATGGCGCGACACGTTTCGGCATGGATGGCGATATCGGCGGGCTCGGCGGCGGCCGCCGCGCCGATCTCGTGCTGATGGACGACCAGCTCAAGCCGCAATGCACCTGGTATGGCGGCGAGCTCGTGGTCGAGAACCGCAAGATCACCGGGCTTCTCGATCAGGCCTTGTCGCAACGCTATCAATATCCGAGGGCCGCCTACGCCACGGTGAAGCTTCCGGAGAAGCTGAAGCTGACGCCGGAGCTGCCGGCGAAGGCCTGCACCGTCAACGCGATCAAGACCGCGTTGCCCGGCATCATGCTGATCCATGAGAAGGTCGCGATCGAACCTGCAAAGGATTGGCCATCCCTGTTCGCCCGCTACGGACTTTGCTTCGTCACGGTCGTCGAGCGCCACGGCAAGTCGGCCGGCAATGTCGCCCATGGCCTTCTCAAGGATTTCGGCCTGAAGCGCGGCGCGGTCGCCTCCAGCGTCGGCCACGACAGCCACAACATCATCGTCGCCGGCACCAACGAGCCGGACATGCAGGTGGCGATCGCTGCGATCAAGGAGCATCAGGGCGGCGTGTGCGTCGTCGCCGACGGCAAGGTGAGGGCGCTGGTTCCGCTGCCCATCGCCGGGCTGCTCTCCGACAAGCGCGTCACCGAAGTGGCGGAAGAAGTGAAGGTGCTGAAGAAGGAATGGGCGGAGGCCGGCTGCACCATCCCCTACATGGGCTTCAATTTGATTCCGCTATCGGTCATTCCGGAAATTCGCATCACCGACAAGGGTCTCGTGCTGGTGCCGCAGATGGAGCTGGCACCGCTGTTCGAGTGATCCGCTTTCACGCAATCCTCGATGTAACCGATTGAGACCGCCGCGATTTTTCCGCGGTTGCCGCATCGTGGAAAATAAAACCGATCTCGTTGAGATTGCATCTTGTGCAACCGATGATCTCGTTCACTGACGCAACTTGAGCGAGGTCCGATATGGCGAAGATGCGAGCCGTCGATGCAGCCGTGCGTGTCCTGGAGAAGGAAGGCATCTCGACTGCCTTCGGGGTCCCCGGGGCCGCGATCAATCCGCTTTACTCGGCGCTCAGGAAGCGTGGTTCGATCCGCCACATCCTGGCGCGGCATGTCGAGGGAGCCTCGCACATGGCGGAAGGATATACGCGGGCCAAGGCCGGCAATATCGGCGTCTGCATCGGCACCTCGGGGCCGGCCGGCACCGACATGATCACCGGGCTCTATTCCGCGATCGCCGATTCCATCCCGATCCTCTGCATTACCGGACAGGCGCCCCGGGCGCGGCTGTACAAGGAAGATTTCCAGGCGGTCGATATCGAGTCGATCGCAAAGCCCGTGACCAAATGGGCGGTGACGGTGCGCGAACCCGCGCTGGTGCCGCGCGTGTTCAGCCAGGCTTTTCACGTGATGCGCTCGGGCAGGCCAGGACCGGTGTTGATCGACATGCCGCTCGACGTGCAACTCGCCGAGATCGAGTTTGACGAGGAGACTTATGAACCGTTGCCGGTCTACAAGCCCACTGCCACGCGCAAGCAGGTCGAGAAGGCACTGGAGATGCTCAACGCGGCCGAGCGGCCGCTGATCGTCGCCGGCGGCGGCATCATCAATGCCGATGCCGCGGATATGCTGGTCGAGTTTGCGGAGATTACCAACGTGCCCGTTGTCCCGACGCTGATGGGGTGGGGCGCGATCCCCGACGACCATGTGCTGATGGCCGGCATGGTCGGGCTTCAGACCAGCCACCGCTACGGCAACGCCACGCTGCTGGAGTCCGACTTCGTGCTCGGTATAGGCAACCGCTGGGCCAACCGCCATACCGGCTCGGTCGAGACCTACACCAAGGGCCGCACCTTCGTGCATGTCGATATCGAGCCGACGCAGATCGGGCGCGTGTTCAATCCCGATCTCGGCATCGTCTCGGATGCGAAGGCCGCGCTCGAACTGTTCGTCGCCGTCGCCAGGGAGTGGCGCCGGTCAGGCAGGCTTCGCGAGCGCCAGGCGTGGCCCGCTTCCTGCCGCGATCGCAAGAAGACGATGCTGCGCAAGAGCCATTTCGACAACGTTCCGATCAAGCCGCAGCGCGTCTACGAGGAGATGAACAAGGCGTTCGGCCGTGACACCACTTATGTCACCGTGATCGGCCTGTCGCAGATCGCCGGCGCGCAATTCCTCGGTGTCTACAAGCCGCGCAACTGGATCAATGCCGGACAGGCGGGACCGCTCGGCTGGACGCTCCCCGCCGCGCTCGGCGTGCGTGCGGCGTGCCCAGATCGCGACATCGTGGCGCTCTCCGGCGACTACGACTTCCAGTTCCTGATCGAGGAGCTCGCGGTCGGCGCGCAGTTCAATCTGCCCTACATCCACGTCGTCGTGAACAATTCCTATCTCGGCCTGATCCGCCAGGCCCAGCGCGGCTTCGAGATGGACTATCAAGTCCAGCTCTCCTTCGAGAACATCAACGCACCCGAGATCGGCGTCTACGGCGTCGACCATGTCGCAGTTGCCGAAGGCCTCGGCTGCAAGGCGATCCGCGTCACCCGCCCCGAGGACACGCAAGCGGCGTTTGCCACCGCGCGTGAATTGATGGCCAGGCATCGCGTGCCCGTGGTGGTCGAATTCATCCTCGAACGCGTCACCAACATCGCGATGGGCACCGAGATCGACAACATCGTCGAGTTCGAGGAGGTGCTGGACCTCCCGCTCGACGAGGTCGAGCGGGCGCGCCCGGGCGTGCTGCAGCCGGCGGAATAGGGGAGAGCATCATGCCGAAGTTTGCCGCCAACCTCACCATGCTCTTCAACGAGATGCCGTTCCTCGACCGCTTTGCCGCTGCGAAGGCGGCGGGTTTCGCCGGCGTCGAATATCTCTTTCCCTATGATTTCGACAAGGCGCAGCTGCGCGAACAGTTGGAGGCCCACGGGCTGACGCAGGTGCTGCACAATCTGCCGGCCGGCAATTGGGCGGCGGGCGAGCGGGGCATTGCCATCCTGCCCAATCGCGTCAGTGAATTCCGCGACGGCGTATTCCGCGCCATCGACTACGCCAAGGCGCTCGATTGCGAGCAGCTCAACTGCCTCGTCGGCATCGCGCCTGTCGATGCGGACCCGGGCCAGCTGAACGAGACTCTGGTCGGAAATTTGCGCTTTGCCGCCTCGACGCTGGCGCGGGAGAACATCAAGCTGTTGGTCGAGCCGATCAACACGCTCGACATTCCCGGCTTCTATCTCAACGGGACCGAACAGGCGGTGCAGCTGATCTCGGAAGTGCGGTCGAATAACCTCTTCATCCAGTACGACATCTATCACATGCAGATCATGGAAGGCGACCTCGCTCGCACCATGCAGGAATATCTGCCTGAGATCGCCCACATCCAGCTCGCCGACAATCCCGGCCGCCACGAGCCCGGCACCGGCGAGATCAACTATCCTTTCCTGTTCCGCCATCTCGACGCGATCGGCTATCGCGGCTGGATCGGCTGCGAATACAAGCCCCGCACCACGACGCTCGAGGGCCTGTCCTGGCACGCGGCGCAGACATTCGAGACGTAGAGGATATCGCGGTGACGGTGCGCTCCCTCTCCCGCTTGCGGGAGAGGGCTGGGGAGAGGGTGTCGCGGCGATGGGGCACGCGAGATACGGTGAAGATCCCCGGGCAGATAGAGCCCTCACCCGGCGCTCTGCGCCGACCTCTCCCGCACGCGGGAGAGGTGCACCGAGCCCGCGGATCGACTTTGGCAAGATCGAGAGGAAACGAAGACATGATCGACATCGGTTTTATCGGACTTGGGACCATGGGACGGCCGATGGCCGGCCATCTCCTGGCCGCGGGCCATCGTGTTTTCCTGCATGACGTTGGGCCCGTGGCGCCGGAGCTGATTGCGGCCGGCGGCATTCCCTGCAACTCCGGCAAGCAGGTGGCGGAGGAGGCGGATGCGGTCATCATCATGGTGCCGGATACGCCGCATGTCGAAGCCGTGCTGTTCGGCAAGGATGGGGTCGCGAGCGGCATTTCCAAGGGCAAGATCGTGGTCGACATGAGCTCGATCTCGCCGCTGGCGACGAAGGAGTTCGCGAAGGGGATCGAGGCGCTCGGGGCGGACTATCTCGACGCGCCGGTGTCGGGCGGGGAGGTCGGAGCGAAAGCTGCGAGCCTCACCATCATGGTCGGCGGGCCGGAGCGGGCTTTTGGCACCATGAAGCCGATCTTCGACAGGATGGGCAAGAATGTCACGCATGTCGGGGCCAATGGCGACGGCCAGACGACGAAGGTCGCCAACCAGATCATCGTCGCGCTGACGATCGAGGCCGTGAGCGAAGCGCTTCTGTTCGCATCCAAGGCCGGCGCGAACCCAGCGCTGGTGCGCAAGGCGCTGATGGGCGGCTTCGCCTCGTCGCGGATCCTCGAAGTGCATGGCGAGCGCATGGTGAAGCGCAATTTCGATCCGGGATTCCGCATCGAGCTGCACCAGAAGGATCTCAACCTCGCGCTCGAAGGCGCTCGCTCACTCGGCTTGTCGCTGCCGAGCACGGCTGTGGCGCAGCAATTGTTCTCGTCCTGCGCGGCGCATGGCGGCAAGGCGTGGGATCATTCGGCGATGGTGCGGGCGCTGGAACTGATGGCGGGGCACGAGATCGCCGCAGCCTGATGTGTTACGGCGTAACAGTCTCCAGAGTCTGGCGCTTCTTTGGCCGTAGGGAACCGGAACAATGCCTCCGCCCCGCGGTTGAAGGCGCAGGACAATCACTGGAGAGATAAGCATATGAAAACCCGTCTTGCGATTACGTTCGCTGCCGCCTCGCTTCTGGCGTCGAGCGCAGCCTTCGCCCAGTCAACGACCGCCCAGGGCGCCGCGGACGGCGCGCGCGCGGGTGGCGACATCGGCGGCCCGATCGGCGCGATGGTCGGCGGCACCGTTGGCGCGGCCGTCGGCGCCGGTCTCGAAATTCCGAATGCCGTGCTGGGCGGAATCCCGCGAAGCGATTCGGTCGTCGTGGAGGAGCGCGTTGTCGTCGGCGAGCCGCTGCCGCCCACCGTTGTGCTCCGCCCCGTGCCGAACTACACCGAGTATCGCTACGCGGTCGTGAACGATCGCCGCGTGATCGTCGAGCCGCGTACCCGACGCGTCGTCAAGATCATCGATTGATCGGCGGCAATCCAGGCGCTGACAGACAGGCCCTGCGGAGTGTCACTCCGCGGGGCCTTCGCTTGTCAGGGCAGTGCTGGTGCGAAAGCGCGTGAGCAGCCAATCGGTCGCGGCCGCGAGCGCAAAGCCGAGGCAGGCGGTGGCGGCGTCGACCAGAAAATCCTCCAGCCGTGCATGGCGGCCGGGTGCCCAAAATTGCATCAGCTCGAGCACGCCAATCAGCACGACCGCGGCTGCTGCGACCAGCAGACGTCGTCGCCCATAGGCGAGGCCGAACGCCAGTCCCACCAGAATGAAGGCGAGCGCATGTTCGCCGTCCTGGCCGAGATCGGAATGGGGCCTCAGGCCGGGGGGACCGAGAGTGGCGAAAGTGACGGCGGCCGCGAGCAGCCAGGCAATGGTACGCATGAAAAAGGACATTCCGACCGCTTAGCACGGATCTGGCGGGGTTGTCGCGAGGTCGGTATCAGATCGCCGTGTAGTTAATGACAAAATGTTAAAGTGGCTCGCGTACGCCGAGGCCGTGCATGAAGCGTTCCCGGATCTGCACGGGGTCGCGGCGGGTGGTGCCCACGCCCGGTTTGTCGTCGATCCGGACCGCGATCAGGCCCGGCTCGGTGGCTGCCATCGCATCGTCGACCAGCCGCTCGAAATCCTCCTCATCCGCGGCCCAGGCGCTGTTGGCAAGGCCCGAGCCGATGGCGATGGCGACGATGTCGGCGACGTTCGCTGCCGGTGTCGGCTGCGCGCCGGTGATTTGATAGACGCCGTTGTCCATCACGATCATCGTCAGGTTTTTCGGCTTCAGGGCTGCAATGGTCGACAGCGCGCCGAGCTGCATCAGCAGCGAGCCGTCGCCTTCGAGTGCGAAGACGCGGCGGCCGGGCTGCGCCAGCGCCACGCCGAGCGCGATCGGAAATGCGAGCCCCATGCTGCCCAGCATGTAGAAATTCTGCGGGCGGTGGCCCGCCGCCCACAGATCGAAATTGGTGTTGCCGATGCCGCCGATCACGGCTTCCTCATGCTTGAGCTTCGCGATGAGGCGCGAGGTGACGTCGAAGCGGTTCATCACCTTGGTGTTGCGCGTGTTCATGACCGGCCTCACTTGTCGAAGACCTTGCCGCCCGTGAGCAGCGGGTTGAGGATCAATGCCACCGGCGCCTGCGTGGTGACGGCCTGCCTGATCGAGCGGTCCGTGATGAATTTGAGCTCGTCGAGCCGGGTGATGGTGTGGTGCTCCAGCGCCAGCGAATCGAGCACCGGGCGCATGGTCCGGCAGACCAGCGACTGGCCGTAGTTGAACTCGCCGAGCGTGCCGCGCTCGGACACGAACATGATCAGCGGAATCTGGTAGGGCACCGCGAGCGAGGCCAGCACGTTGGCCAGCGTGGCAAAGCCGGAGGTCTGCATCAGCACCGCGCCGCGCCGTCCGCCCATCCAGGCGCCGGAGACGATGCCGACCGCCTCCTCCTCGCGGGCGGTGGCAAAGGTGGTGAAGAAGGGATCGGCGTGCAGGTTCTTGATCAGCGGCGTCAGCACGCGGTCGGGCACGTAGGGGATGAGGCTGATCTCGTTCCGCTTCAACGTTTGCAGGACGATGCCGTGCCAGCTTCCTTCGCCGGAGCCTTGAGCCGCCTGGGGCGAGGTCTGTTGTTCCGCAATCGCCATTGCGTTCTCCCTTCAGCCGCGCATGCTCCTTGGTTCTGGCGGTCGCGGCGGTCCGCCGAACTTGACGCAGGCAATGGGATTGTCAACATGTCCGGGCCGGCACCGTGATCTGCGCCAGAAGGCCTGCCGTGGCCGGCTCCGCCATGTCATAAGTGCGGCAATGAAGAAACGGGAGGAAGCACCGGAGGAGGGCGTCGCGCCGACCTTGCTGAGCTCCCTCGCGAGCGAGCCGGAAGGGTCCTGATGTCCGTCAACAACAAGCGCGTCTTCTACGTCAAGTACCTCGCCAATCCGATCTACATCGACATTCTGAAGGCGCGGCCCGACGTCCGGCTCGATCGAATCGAGAACGAGAGCCCTGAAGATTTCTATGCGCCGATCCTGCGTGCGGCCCATGTCTACCAGATCGGCGCGGCGCGCGACGAACTGGCGCCGCATTTCCACGTCGATGCCGCCTTTCTGAAGCGGACGCCGAAATTGCTGCTGGTCTCCAGCAATGGAGCGGGCTTCGACCCTGTTGACGTCGAGGCTTGCACGGACGCGGGGGTGCTGGTCGTCAACCAGTCCGGCGGCAACGCCCATTCGGTTGCCGAGCATGCGCTGGCGATGATGTTGACGTTGTCCAAGCGCATCATCCAGTCGGATCGCCGCCTGCGCCGCGAGCGCGACGTCAACCGCAACGAACTCGTCGGCAACGAGGTCGAGGGCAAGACCGTCGGCATCGTCGGCCTCGGCAATGTCGGCCGGCGCATCGCCGCCCTGTGCAAGGGCCTGCTCGGCATGACGGTGCTGGCCTACGACCCGTATTTGTCGACCGAGGTGATGGCGGAGCGGGGCGGGGAGAAGGTCGAGCTCGACGAGCTCCTGCGCCGCGCCGATTTCGTCTCGATCTCGTGCCCGCTGAACAAGGGCAGCCGGAACATGATCAGCGTGCGTGAATTCGCGCTGATGCAGCCGCATGCCTATTTCATCACCACGGCGCGCGGTTTCATCCACGATGAGGACGCGTTGCTTCAGGCGCTACGCGACAAGCGCATTGCGGGTGCCGGCCTCGACGTCTGGTCCAAGGAGCCGCCGCCGCCGGAGCATCCGCTGCTCCAGTTCGACAACGTGCTGGCGAGCCCGCACACGGCAGGGGTCACCACCGAGGCGCGCCAGAACATGGGCCGCATCGCCGCCGAGCAGGTGCTGGATGTGCTCGACGGCAAGCGCCCGCCGCGCATGATCAATCCCGAAGTCTGGCCGCGCTATGCGGAGCGCTTCAAGCAGGCTTTTGGTGTGATGCCCGGGTAAGGGGCCGGCCGCGCTAGGTTGGATTGCGCTCCGATCATTGGTTACCACGATGAAAAGCCAAAGCGCCGCATCTTATCGATCGGGTAAGTGAACGCGTATCACTTGTCCTGTAGTTGAAGGTCCATGAGCATCTTTTCGATCGCGACATCCGGACTTTCTTCGGCAAGTTTGCGCGTAAACGTGGCCGCGAGCAATATCGCCAACGTCCGCACGACCGGGCCGCTGCCAGCATCAGGCGGATCGGACACGTCGGCCGATGCAGCCAGCTTGAGCACGAGCTCGACTTATCCCGCGGCTTATGTGCCGTTGCGCGTCGATCAGGTCGACCAATCGAGTGGCTCGATGCCAGGCGGTACGAAAGCGGCCGTGTCGACGGTTTCGCCGAGCTATATCGCACAATCCGACCCGGGCGCCCCCTTCGCAAACCAGGACGGCCTGGTCGCGGCGCCGAATGTCGATATCGCCCGCGAATTCGTTGAGCTGGCGGCCGCAAAGTACAGCTTCATCGCCAATGCGAAGGTCATTCAGGCCTACTCGGAAACGACGGAGTCGCTGCTCGACATCACGACGTGATGGCTGATTCGGCTCTGTCCGCCTTCCTTCGCTCGTCCGCCTCCACCGGCGAGATGCCAGGGGCAGGGCGTCTACCCGAACTTGGTGCCGAGCTGCTTGAACACGGCCTCGCAGGTCATGAGGTCGAGATGGCCGCCGCCCGCGTTCTTGAAGAAGGTGATGTCGGACGGTGAGATGCGTCCCTGCGCGCTGCCGCTGGCGAGATCATAGAGATCGCCGAGGACATCGGTCTCGCTGATCGCACCGCTGGCGATCGGCTGCAGGATGTCGCCGACGCCATGGAAGGCCGATTCCCGCCGGTCCACGAAGACGCGCGACAACCTGGCGGCATCGTCGTCAGCCTCGCGCGTTTGCGGCGTGTAGCCGCCGACCAGGTCCAGATGCGTGCCCGGCCGCAAGTTTCGGCCCTTGATCAGCGGTTGATGCGCGCGGGTGCAGGTGGTGATCACGTCAGCCTCTCGCGTCGCCGCGTCGAGATCCGTGATCGTCTCGGCCTTGACGCCGTCCTTCGCCAAACGCCGAGCGAGATCAGCGGCCCGTTCCGGGCTCCGATTCCAGATCAGCACGCGCTCGAGCGACGGTCGCACGGTACGATGCCCCCGGATCAGCCACTCGGACATCTCCCCGGCACCGGCGCAAAGCAGCGTCTCGGGACTGGGCGGGGCGAGCAGCTTCGTGCCCAGCGCGGAGTCGGCAGCGGTACGCCAGTGCGTGATCTCGGTTCCGTCCATCGCCGCCAGCGGCTTTCCGTTGGTGCCGTCGAACAGCACGCACACCGCCTGCACGGCCGGCATCCTGCCCCGCGCCAGATTGGCCGGGAAGCTGGTGAACATCTTGCTCGCCATGTAGCGGCCGGGATCGACGGCACTGCGGACGACGTATTGCGCCCCCTCGCCGCCGAGAAAGGCGTCCAGGACTTCCATCTTCGGCCGGCGATGGGCCTCCTCCAGCGCGGTAATAAGGATCGGAAACGTCAGAACTCTCGTGACTTCGGTGTCGGAGACAAAGTGCAAGGCAAGATCCTCATGGGGGCGGCCGGTATTCCGCCTTATCCCCGGCCGGCAGGTTCCGCAATGGATTGTCCGTTCCGCCTTGATCCGCGTCAAAATCTCCTTCACCGCTCCGCCCTAAATGGGATTAGAGTGCTGCGAGGGCAGCAGGAGGTCCCATGGCTACTTATGTCGTCAGGTTCATGAAGAACGTGCTCGGCGAATACGGCCGACAGAGCGAGGTTTGTCAGGGTACACTCGAGGTCGATGCCGCCGACGAGAATGAGGCCAAAGAGCGGGCGAAAGCGAGATTCTGCAAGGACCAGGCATTGCATCACTGGTCGCTGCATGCCGACCGCATCCAGGTGAGGCCGGCTGACTTTCCGTCGTAAGGCCTACCGGCCCGGCGTCATGATGGGCGGAGGTGTTGTCGTCCCGGCGCCGAGCGATCGCTGCACCATCACGGTGTCGGACCAGCGGCCGTGGCGATAGGCAACGCCGCAAAGCAGGCCGGCGCGCGCGAAGCCGAATTTTTCGTGCAGTGTCAGCGAGGGCGCGTTGTCGGCATCGATATAGCCGATCATCTGGCGGAAGCCGGCCGCCGCACAGGCATCGATCAATTCCTGGAGCAATAGCCGTCCGACTCCGCGGCCGACATGCGCGTGATGGACGTAGATCGAGTGCTTGGCCGTGTACCGATAGGCGGGACGCTTGCGGAACAGCACGGCATAGGCATAGCCGACGACCTCGCCGCGATAGGTCGCGACCAGATGCGGCAGGCGGGTCTGCTTCAGGTTCTTGCGCCGCTCCCGCAAATCATCCGGCTCCGGCGCACCGGTTCCCTCGACATCGCGCGGCACACCGTTGCGAACGTGATGGCGATAGATCGCCAGCATCGCTTCGACATCGCTTTCGCGTGACGGCCTGACCAGAACGGGCTCGTCACTCGCGCGCGCCGCTGTTTCGTTCATCGGCACTACTCGGCAACGACATAGGTGTAGAGCCCGATGCGCCCGTTCGCATCGACCTCCTTGTAGACCCCCTGGATCTCGACGTCGAAGCCGGGGAACGTGTTGAAGCAGGTCTCGAACATCTTGAGATAATCGATCATGGGTTTGGCCCGCTCCGTCAGCCGCTCGCCGGGCACGATGGTGGCGATGCCGGGCGGATAGACCACGAAGGGTGTGGTGGCGATGCGGCCGGCGATCGCCTCGATCGGCAGATAGTCGACATCGTTGCGGAACAGATAGCGCGCGGCATCGCGGGGCGACATCGCGATCTCGGGCATGTGCTCGGGCATGAACTGCCGAGCTTGGAGCGCACTGACGTCGGCGGCGCGGAAGAAGCGGTGCATCTCGCCGCAGAGATCGCGCAGACGCACGCCTGCGTAGCGCGTCCGTCGCCGCTGATGGAATTCCGGGATCGCGTCGGCCAGCAGCGCATTGTCGTCATGCAGCCTCTTGAACGCGACGAGGCCGGAGATCAGCGTGCCGGCCTTGCTCGCCTCGACGCCGGGCGTGAGCAGGAAGAGCAGGGAGTTGAGGTCGTTCTTCTCGGGGACGATGCGGTTTTCGCGCAAGTATTGCGCGACGACAGGTGCGGGGATGCCGTGCTCGGCATAGGCGCCGGTCGCACGATCGAATCCGGGGGTGAGCAAGGTCAGCTTGTTCGGATCGGTCATGGCAAAGCCTTCCGCGAGATCGGGAAAGCCGTGCCAGTTGGTGTCCGGAGAGAGCTGCCACAGCGCGGGATTGGTCGCGAGCTCGTCGGTGGAGAGCGTCTCCCAGGCGACGTTGTGGACGGCGCCGGGGCGGCTGACATCGGGAATGGCGACCCGATCGGGAACGAAGGGCTCGAAGAACCAGCGCCGCTCCGGATTTTGCTCCTTCTCCTCGAACTCCCGGCGCATCGCCCGGATCTTCTTGCGCAGCTCGATGCCGAGCCGGATCGTGTCGTCCCACAGCACTTCGCCGGAGCGACCCTTCATCATCTGCGCACCGACGTCGAGCGAGGCGAACAGCGGATAGAAGGGGGACGTCGATGCGTGCTGCATGAAGCTTTCGTTGAAGCGGCGATGCTCGACGCGGCGCTTCTGGCCACGGATGTGACGATCCTTGATGTGGATCTGCGAGGCCTGCGAGAAGCTCGCCAGCTGCTTGTGGGTCGACTGGGTCGCGATGATGCCGGGGGCCTCGGGAGGAAGATTGGCCAGCCCCATGGCGAAGCGGCCGGCATAGAGCGGATGGAATTTCATGAAGCCGGCCCAGGCCTCGTCGAACAGGATGTATTCGCAGAGATGGCCGATGCGCTTCAGGATCATCTCGGCGCTGTGGATCGAGCCGTCATAGGTGCACTGCTCGACCACGGCGACGCGGAACGGACGCTCCTTGCGCCAGGCGTCGCGGTCCCCGACCAGGGGATGGTTGCGGATGGCCTCGCGCAAGGCCTTCTCGTCGAGCATGTCCCAGCGCATCGGGCCGATCAGGCCCCAGGCATTGCGGACGGTCGGGACGTAGATGGGGACGCCGCCACTGATCATCAGCGCGCCGTGATGGGCGGCCTTGTGGTTGTTGCGGTCGAACAGCACGAGGTCACCGTCGGTGACGAGCGCGCCGAGCGCGACCTTGTTCGACGTCGAGGTGCCGTTGAGCACGAAATAGGTCTTTTCGGCGCCGAAGATCTGGGCCGCTTCCTTCTGCGCCTTCAGCGCCGGGCCTTCATGGGTGAGCAGGTCGCCGAGATCGAGCACGGAATTATCGAGGTCGTCACGGAACACGGATTCGCCGAGATGCTCGACGAACACGCGTCCGATCGGGCTGCGGTTGTAGAACACGCCGCCGTTGTGGCCTGGACAGGTCCAGAGCTGGTTGCCTTCCTCGGCATAGTCGACCAGCGCGCCGAAGAATGGGGTCTTCAGCGTCTCGGCATATTGCTTGAGGCGGCTGATCAGGTTCTTGGCAATGAAGGGCGGCGTCTCCTCGGACAGAAAGACATAGCCGTCGATGAAATCGAGCACCTCGACCGGCAGATCCTCGAACCGCTTGCGACGGATCAGGAGGATGATGGGGAAGTCGAGGCCCCGGCGGCGCATCAG
Organism: Bradyrhizobium sp. USDA 327; assembly: GCF_041262065.1. Lineage (NCBI taxonomy): Bacteria > Pseudomonadati > Pseudomonadota > Alphaproteobacteria > Hyphomicrobiales > Nitrobacteraceae > Bradyrhizobium > Bradyrhizobium sp. USDA 327. Next base: position 1,820,362 of record NZ_JBGCCW010000001.1, read on the forward strand.
ATTGATCAGCGCCGAGGTCTTGCCTTCGAGGCCCTTCTTGCCCCAGTCCACCACCATGCAGCCGATCGCCGCATCGGTCTGCACCGCCATCTCGGCATCCTCCAGCTTGCGGGCCCGGACCACCTCGAATCCGGAGCGCTGGATCTCCTCGATGATCTGGTTGAAGCGAACGCCTTCGAGGTCGTCGCTATCGAACATGGGTGCGGCGAACAGGAAATTGAAGCGCTTGAAATAGTCCATGTCGGCTCCCGAGTGTGGCGGAGACACAGCTCTCGGCACATTCGATGACAGCTGGATGACAGGAGCCGAGAACCGCGGGAAGGTTCGAGTACCTGCGGCTTCAGTCCATCAGCTTGTCCAGCGTGATCGGGAAGCGCCGAATGCGCTTGCCGGTGGCATGATAGACGGCGTTCGCAGGCGGGAGATGTCAATCAGCCGGGAGGGCCGTTCGACGTTCTCTTTCATCAGGTCGATCAGGTTGGTGCCGCCGGCAATCAGCTTCGCGCCTGGATCGGCGGCGAGCAGGCGAGTCGATGAAGGCCTGTTGCAGGAGATGCAACGCGCCGTCCTTGGCAAGGCCTTCAATCGTCGTGATCTCAGCGCCATCCTTCATGACGGCGAGGGTCAGGCAGGAGTTGACCCGTCTTCCGTCGATCAGCGCGGTACAGGCGCCGCATTGGCCGTGATCGCAGCCCTTCTTGGTGCCGGTCAACTCCAGGCGGTCACGCAGGGCATCCAGAAACGTGGTCCACGGCACGACCTCGGGTGTGCGCCTTGCGCCATTGACGACGAGGTTGATCGGAATGCGTTCGGGGATCTGATCCGTGATGTCGGCCATGGTCTGTTCCCTGCGGAAAGGCCGAGCTGGGCAGATTGTGGATGTGACGCGAGGATGCATTGCCGCCGCTGGCCAATAGCGCCCAACGGATGACGGGCTGCTTGGTTCCCGACCGGTTCTCCGGTTGGGACGAACGAGGTCAGCGCTTCGTCTCCCCGAACACCACGGTCGGTACCGCGCGGTTGACGATCTCGCGCAGCGCGAAGCTCGATTGCACACGCGCGACGCGGGGCAGGCGGGACAGCTCGGTGCGGTGGATCCGCTCGAAGTCCTGGATGTCGCGCGCGAGCACGATCAGGATGTAGTCGTCGGTGCCCGACATCAGGAAGCAGCGCACGACGGAGGGGCATTTCACCACCTCCGCCTCGAATGCCTTCAGCGCATCGTCGCTCTGGCTCTCCAGCGCGATGCGAACCAGCACGGTGGTGGTGAGGCCGAACTGGGCGAGGTCGAGCGTGGCCTGGTAGCCCTGGATGTAGCCGTCGTCCTCCAGCGCCTTCTGCCGCCGCGCCAGCGCCGTGCTCGACAGGCCGATCTTGTTGGCAAGCTCGGTGTGGCTGGCCCGCGCATTGGTCGTGAGTTCCGCGAGGATCGCGAGGTCTTTCCGGTCGAGGGCCAAGGTTTCGTTTCCAGCGTTAAAGGGCACTTTTGCGCCGGAAACCGGCGCGCGCGTGCCGAACCTAGCGGATATTTGCACGAAACCAAACGGGCGCCGTCGCTACGATGAATGAGTGGAATCAGTGCGTTGGCAAGGGAGCCCGGGATGCGTGTCGGTGTGCCCAAGGAAATCAAGGTGCAGGAATATCGCGTCGGGCTCACCCCGGGCGCCGTCCGCGAGTATGTCGCCGCCGGGCACCAGGTGACGGTCGAGACCGGCGCCGGCAGTGGCATCGGCGCGCCCGATGAGACGTATCGGCGGGCAGGGGCGTCCATTGCCGAGACCGCCCGCGAGATCTTTGCCAGGTCCGAGATGATCGTGAAGGTCAAGGAGCCGCAAAAGAGCGAATGGGTCCAGCTCCGCGAGAGCCAGATCCTGTTTACTTATCTTCATCTTGCGCCGGATCCGGAGCAGGCCAAGGGCCTGATCGACTCCGGCTGCACCGCGATCGCCTATGAGACCGTCACCGATGCGAGCGGTCACCTCCCGCTGCTCGCCCCGATGAGCGAAGTCGCCGGCCGCCTCGCCATCGAGGCCGCCGGCGCCGCGCTCAAGCGCTCGGCCGGCGGCCGCGGCTTGCTCCTGGGCGGCGTGCCGGGCGTGCAGCCGGCGCGCGTCGTCGTGCTCGGCGGCGGCGTGGTCGGAACGCAGGCTGCGCGCATGGCCGCCGGCCTCGGTGCCGAAGTCACCGTGATCGACCGCTCGATTCCGCGCTTGCGCGAACTGGACGATCTCTTTGCCGGACGCGTGCGCACGCGTTTCTCGACCATCGAGTCGGTCGAGGACGAGGTATTCGCCGCCGACGTCGTGATCGGTGCAGTGCTGGTGCCGGGCGCCAGTGCGCCGAAGCTTGTCACGCGCGCCATGCTGAAATCGATGCGGCCGGGGGCGGTGCTGGTCGACGTTGCGATCGACCAGGGCGGTTGCTTCGAGACCTCTCATCCGACCACGCACGCCGAGCCGACCTACGAGGTCGACGGAGTCGTGCATTATTGCGTTGCGAACATGCCGGGCGCAGTGCCGGTGACCTCGAGTCAGGCGCTGAACAATGCGACGCTGCCGTTCGGACTGATGCTCGCAAACAAGGGGTTTGCGGCGGTGCTTGAGAACCCGCATTTGCGCAACGGCCTGAACGTGCATCGCGGCCGGATTACGAACAAGGCGGTGGCAGAGAGCCTCGGGATGGAATTCGCCCCCGTTGGGAGCGAGCTGGCGGCGTAAAGGCCGCCCTCGCAATGACGATGTGGGTCGAGCGCAACCTGAGCGTCGGCCACAGTCAGTGCTGACAGATTGCTTCACGCCTTCGTCAGCTTGTACTGCCCCAAATCGGGGTCATGCGTCATGCGCCAATAATCGACGAAACGCCACGGCATCGCCGAGAACACGCGGCCACTGCTGTTGCGGTAGTAGGTGCTCATGCCCGGATGGGTCCAGATCATCGCCTCGTGCTCGGCATCGACCTTGCGGACGTACTCGTCGAGCACGTCCTGACGGACATCGATCGCGGCGATGTCCCGTTCGATCATGTCGAGGAGACATGCCGAGATGTAGCGGCTCTGGCATTCCGACTGGAATATGACGCTGCCGCCATGGGCCGGCCCTGAATTGGGACCGAGCATGCAGAAGAAGTTTGGAAAGCCCGGCACGGTGAGGCCGAGGAACGCGGTCGGATTGTCGTTCGTCCAGGCCTCGCGCAGATTCGTGCCACCGCGTCCGCTGATATTGAGGCGCGCAGCCATCTCCGTCACCTTGAAGCCGGTGGCGACGACGATGATGTCGGCCGGGCGCTGCCTGCCGTCGGCGGTGACGATGCCGCTTTCGTCAAAACGGCCGATCGCCTCGGTGACGAGCTCGACGTTGTCTCGCCTCAAAGTCTTGAACCAGTTGTTGTCGAGCAGGATGCGCTTGCCATAGGGCGGATAGGTCGGCACGCATTTCTCGATCAGGTCGGGGCGTCCCTGCAGTTCCGACAGGATGAAGTCCGTCAGCTCCTGGCGGTGCCGGTCATTGCCCTTGTTCACGGCGCGCTCGGGATGCGGCCAGGCCGGGTCCTTGCGCAGGAAGGGCAGGAGGCCATCGCCGTAGCGCCAGAACATGTTGAAGCGGTACCACTGCACATAGAACGGCAGATGCGCCAGCAGCCAGCGCGCGCCCTCGCTGATCGGGTGGGCATAGCCCTTCACCGGGCGTGCCCATTGCGCGTTACGCTGGTAGACCGTGACCGAGGCAGCGCGGCCGGCGATCGCGGGCACGAGCTGCATCGCGGTGGCGCCGGTGCCGATGACGGCGACGTGCTTGCCCTCGACGTTGATGTCATCGGACCACAATGCTGAATGCAGGATCGTTCCCTTGAAGCTGTCCTCGCCTTCGAAGCGGGCGCGTGAGGGATCGTTGAGCTGGCCGATGGCCGAGACAAGCGCTGTCGATTCGAAGGTCTCGTCGCCATTCTTCGTTTTCAGCGTGGAGATCCAGCGTCGCCTGCCTTCGTCCCAGCGCGACGAGATCAGCTCGGTGTTGACGCGCAGATGCTTGCGGATGCCGTATTCGTCGGCGACCTTCAGCAAATAGCCGAGCAGCTCCTCGCGCTGGCAGAAGTAGCGCGTCCAGGCATTGCGCGATCCGAACGAATACGAATAGGAGTGGTTGGGCGTATCGACGCCGCAGCCGGGATAGCGGTTGATCCACCAGGTGCCGCCGAGTTCTTCGTTTTTCTCGACGATGGTGTAGGGGATGCCGAGATGGCCGAGCGCCACGCCGAGTGCGATGGCACAGACGCCGGCGCCGACGATCAGCACGTGCTGGTCCGCAAGCTTCTCGTCGGAAGGGCGCGCCGTCCAGCGTGCCTCGCGCGCCACAAAGCCCATCTCTTCGCGCATCAAGGGCGCATATTCCGGCGCGACGTTCTCGCCGAGGCAGGCGCGCATCATCCTCAGCAGCAATTCCTCGCCGGGGTCGGTGATGACGGGCTTTGGCGTGCCGTCGGCGAAGAGCTTGACCACGGCGGCGCGGATCTCGTCCTGGACCTCCCGAGCCACGCCGGCCTCGGGATCGGGAATGAGGCGGATATCCCGCTTGGGCAGGTATGGCGGTTCCAGCCACTTCTCGTCGCCGGTCATGTGCACCAGCACCATCAGCAGGCAACGGATATCGCCCTCGGCGATGGCGGATGCGAAGTCGAGCGGCTTGTGCGGAGATTCGATGTTCATGGCGTGTCCTGATCTCCGAAGGCAGTGAAGAGGCCGCGCGTCATCAGCTTGCGATAGGCGGAGATGACGTGATCGGGCACGGCGGTGACGCCGCTTTCCGAATAGGAATAGCGGCGGCTGAGATAGCCGCGCGCACCCATCAGCATGTGGACGATCGCCTCGAATTCCTCATCGCTGTAATCCTCGATCGCGCCTGCAAGACGAGCCCGGCGCAGGATGCGGACATAGGCGACCGAAATATTGTCGAGATGCTTCTGGTACCCGATCGGTGCGAAGAACTCGGCCTCGTTGAGGATGCGCAGAAATTCCGGCACCTCGCGGATGAAGTCGAAGAAGGCGGAGAACCGCGCGATCTCCTGCCGTGCCGCATCCGCCGTGCCGGTGCGAGCGCGGATGAATTCGACCATGTCGAGGCCGATCTTGGGCAGGAGCTGGTCGAGCAATTCCTGGCGGTTCTCGAAATGATTGTAGAAGGTGCCCTGCGCGACGCCGGCCTGTTCGGTGATGCGGGCGACCGAGGCTTCGGCATAGCCGTATCTGCCCACGACCTTGGTGGCGGCCTCGAAGATCTTCTGCTTGGTCCAGGCGTTGCGCTCGACGCGGTTGAGCTTCGTCACCTTGGCGTTCACTTGCGTCATTCAGACGTCTCCAGCTCGGCGCGCAGCACGCGCTTGAGGATCTTTCCACTTGGATTGCGCGGCAGGCTGTCGCGGACGACGAGCTGTTTCGGCACCTTGAAGCTCGCCAGCCGCGCTCGGCAGTGCTCGATGAGGTCAGGCAACTCGAGGTGTGCGCCTTCGGCGAGCACGACGATGGCGACCGGCCGTTCGCCCCAGCGCGCATCGCGCAGGCCGATCACGGCGACCTCGCGCACCTCGGGCAGATCGTAGATGACGCGTTCGACCTCGGAGGAGGCGATGTTCTCGCCGCCGGAGATGATCATGTCCTTCTTGCGGTCGGTCAGGTACAGAAAGCCCTCGTCGTCGAGATAGCCGACGTCGCCGCTGCGGAACCAGTCGCCGAAGAAGGCCGAAGCCGTCTTCTCCGGATCCTTCCAATAGCCGCGCGTGATCTTCGGCCCCCGCAGGCAGATCTCGCCATTGACGTTCGGTGGCAGGACCTTGCCGTCCTCATCGCGGATCTCGATCTCGACATGGGCAATGGCGCGGCCGGTGGAGCCGATCTTCTCGATCTCGCGGCCGGCTTCCATGAAGGTGTCGCCGCCGACGGTCTCGGTGAGGCCATAGGCGTCGATATAGCGCGCGTTGCGGAAGTACTCGGAGAAGGCGCGGATGCGCAATTCCGGCGTCTTCTCGCCGCCGCCGATCGCCCATGTCAGGCTGGAAACGTCGTAGCGATCGCGCGTCGGGCAGGTGAGCATCGCCGTGGTCATGACCGGCGCGAACCAGGCGGCGTTGAGCCTGTCCTCGGCGATCGCCGCAAGCGCCGTCTCCGGTTCGAAATTGCGTTCGATGCGGATGAAGCCGCCATGCCAGAGCACGGCGATGCCCGGCAGGTCGAGTGCACCGACGTGATAGAGCGGGCCGACGACGAGAAGCCGCGTCTCGGCACTGAGGCCGAGCGCAATCGTCTGGTCGGCGGACTTCCAGTAGAAATTATCGTAAGAGAGCATCACGCCCTTGGGACGATCGGTGGTGCCCGAGGTGTACATCAGCCGCATCAGGTCCGATGGCTGGAGCGGATGCATCGGCGCGGGTGCAGCGCTGCTCGCGAGACGCATGATGCTGTGCTGCGCGGCTTCATCGAGCACGACAGTCTTCGCGCCCGCGGCATTCGCTGCCAACTCTTCATCGACGATCAGCAGGCGCGCCCCGGCATTGCTGACGATGTAGCCGACCTCATCGCGCGAGAGGCGGAAGTTGATCGGCAAGAAGACTGCGCCGAGATGACTGGTGGCAAATACCAGCTCCAGGAGTGCCGCGCTGTTCTTCATCAATACGGCGACGACATCGCCGGGGCTAATGCCCTGTGCCGACAGCCAGCCCGCGGCCTTGCGGACGCGTGCATCAAGGGCCGCGTAGGAGATCTCCTCGCCGCGATATTTCAGCGCGGGCCGCTCCGGCGTGCGTCGGGCATGAAAGGCGATGAAGCTCGACAGATTGATCATTTGCGCTGGTTTTAGGCCAATTCCTGGCCTCGTTTCCTTCCCTGATGAATTCTGACTCGTAATTCATCTTTGGCTTGACGTCACCCCCCTACCTCTGAAATCCTTCGAGACACGGAGACGAGACGATCTCCGACAGGGATCAGGAAACGCCGACCCGAAAGAGGGAGGGGAAAATGACGAGGACCCGCACGCCGGGCATCAGCCGCCGTTCAACACTGGCGCTGATGGGTGCCGGTGCGATGAGTGTTGCCGCGCCCTGGGTGGCGCGTGCGCAAGCCAAGACCATCAAGATCGGAATGCCGACGATCCTGTCGGGCCGCGTCGCGCAGCTCGGCACGTCGTCGCGCAATGCGGTGATGCTCGAGGTCGAAAAGGTCAACGCCGCCGGCGGGCTCGCCGGCCGGCAGATCGAGATGGTGATCCGCGACTCCAAGGGCCAGCCGCAGGAAGCCGCCCGCGTCGCGCGCGAGCTCGTCAACACCGATGGCTGCGAGCTCATGATCGATGCCGAAGCCTCCTCCGGCGCCTTCGCGGTGCACGAGGTCGCGCGCGATCTCGGCGTCTTCTGCATTCACACCAATTCGGAGACCTCGGCTCTGACCGCCGATCCCAAGCAGCACATTCCCAACGCGTTCCGTACCGCGCGGCAGGGCGTGCACGATTCCATCGTCGGCGGCAGCTATGCCGCGGCGATCGCCAAGGCGAAGGGCTTGAAGAAATGGGCGACCTGCTCGCCGGATTATGCCTATGGCCGCGACACCACGGCGGAGTTCACGCTGTACCTGAAGCGCTTCGCGCCCGAGGTCGAGATCATCAGCGAGTCCTGGCCGAAGCTGTTCCAGCCTGACTACACCGAGGTGGTGACGAAGATCCTGCAAGCCAAACCCCAGGCGCTCTATTCCTGCCTGTGGGGCGGCGATCTCACCTCCTATATCGACCAGGCCAACATCTACGCGATGTTCGGCCAGATGGAAGTGTTCGCGGTCAATATGGCTGACTACACTGCGCTCACCGTGGTGAAGAACCTGCCCAAGGGCATCCACTCCGGCAACCGTTACATCAAGACCTTCCCGACCACGCCGGAGAATGCTGCCTGGGGCGATGCCTACAAGGCAAAGTTCAATGAATATCCGACCAACTGGTCGTGGGAGAATGCCACCGCAATCATGCTGATGGCGGAAGCTGCGAAGAAGGCGAACTCGGCCGACGGCAAGAAGATCGCAGAGGTGTTGAAGGGCCTCACGATCAAGTGCCCGTTCGGTGCCGACGGCACCGTGACCATGCGCGGCGACGATCACACCCTCGTCGGCTACGCCATCGGCTGGGGCACGACGATCCCACAGGAGCCCTACGTGCCCGAAGTCAAGGCTGGGGACTGGAAGACCATCTTCGAGCTGGAAGCCGAGTGGAAGAAGAGCAAGGGCTATACCTGATCGCGCAAGCGGCGGGGACGGGCGACCGTCTCCGCCGTCGTTTCGTTTTCCGCGCCGCGTCAGGCGCGTCGCAATGAAAGTGCTCCCGTGGATCTCGATGCGCTTGCCGGCTGTCTCTCCAGTTCCGCGTGCCTGGTGACGCAAACCACCAGCGGCCTCATCATCGGCATGCTGCTGTTCCTCGTCGCCGTCGGGCTGACGCTGATCTTCGGCGTGCTCAAGGTGGTCAACTTCAGCCACGGCGCCTTCTACATGTTCGGCGCCTATTTCGCGATGACGGCCTATCAGCTCACCGGCAGTTTTGCGCTGGCGATGCTTGCAGGCGCGGCCGGCACCGCGGTTCTCGGCCTGATCTTCGAGCGTGTCTTCATGAGCCGCGTCTATGGCGCCGACGTCTTGATGCAGCTCCTCGTCTGCTACGCCTTCGTGCTGATCTTCGACGACGTCGTGCGCATCATCTGGGGGCCCGAGTTCAAGGCGATGGGCATGCCGGCGGCCTTCCAGGTGATGCCGCTGTTCATCGCCGGCGGCGTGGTGCCGCCTTACTATCTGCTGCTGATCGGTGTCGCGCTTCTCGCCGCCATCGTGCTCGGCATCGGCCTGTCGCGCAGCCGCATCGGCAAGGTGATCCGCGCAGCCGCACATAACCCCGGCATGGTGTCCGCGCTCGGCATCAACACCGGCCTGATCTATGGCGGCGTGTTTGCGCTTGGCGGCATGCTGGCGGGCCTTGCCGGGGCGCTCGCAGCGCCGGTGCGCTCGCTGACTCCCGGCATGGGCTTCTCGGTGTTGATCGAGTCTTTCATCGTCACGGTGATCGGCGGCATGGGCTCGATCCTGGGCGCGCTGATCGGCGCGCTCCTGCTCGGCCTGATCCGTTCCTTCGGCTCGCTCGGGTTTCCCCTGTTCACGGAAGGCCTGATGTATCTGTTCATGGTGATCGTGCTGGTCTCAAAGCCCACCGGCCTGTTCGGCAAGGAGGCGGCATGACCGAGCTGGAGGCCGGACGCGCGCAAACCCTGGTGCCGGTGCGCAGCGGTGCCGTGCTGCAACGCTACCGCGACGTGCTGATCGCGCTAATCGCTTTTGCCGTGCTGGCGAGCCTGCCATTGTTCACCGGCAGCAAGGCGCTGCTCGATTTCGTCATCCGCTGCTCGGCCTATGGTCTGTTCGCGACCTCGCTTAACCTCCTGGTCGGCTATACCGGTCTGACCTCGTTCGGGCACGGCATGTTCTTTGGCCTTGGTGCCTACAGCTTCGGCCTGATCATGCAGAAGCTCGGCGTGCCGATTCCGGTGGCTTTCGTCGCGACGCTGGCCGTCACGGCGGTCTTCGCGGCGGTCATCGGTGCGATCTGCGTGCGGCTGAAGGAGATCTATTTCGCCTTCGTCACGCTCGCCTTCCAGATGCTGATCCACTCGACCATCCTGTCCTGGGCCTCGTTCACTGGCGGCGATCAGGGCCTGCGCGGCGGCATCCCGCGGCCCATCTTTCTCGGCATCGATCTGTCCAATCATGTCCATCTCTATGTCACGAGCTGCGCGCTGCTCATCCTCGGCCTGCTTGCGATGCGCCAGATCGCACAATCGCCCTTCGGCTACACCTTGCGCATGATCCGCGACAATGCCACGCGCGCGAGCTTTCTCGGCATCGACGTCTGGCGCGCCAAGCTCACGGTGTTCGTGCTGGCTGCGCTGTTCGCCTCGATGGGTGGCATGGTGATGGCGTTGTTCGTGTCCGGCGCCTATCCGGAATTTGCCTATTGGACGATCTCGGGGGAGGGCATCTTCATCAACATGCTCGGCGGCGTCTCCACCTTTCTTGGTCCGATGGTCGGCACCGTGCTGTTTCTGCTGCTCAACGATACCGTCACGCGGTTCACCGAATACCACGGCATCGTGCTTGGGGTCGTCATCCTGTTTTTCGCGCTCGGTTTGCGCAAGGGCCTCCTGGATTTCGTCGCCGAATGGTTTTCGCACCGGCGCGATGCAGGCAAGGGGCGCTAACGATGCTCGAGATCCGCAACCTCGCGAAGTCGTTTGGCGGCGTGAAGGCGACCAACGACGTCTCGCTCGATTTTCCCGACGGCTCGCTCACTGCAGTGATCGGCCCGAATGGCGCAGGCAAGAGCACCTTCTTCAACCTGATCACCGGCGCTTTGAGGCCGGATTCCGGCCAGGTTCTGCTCGACGGCATCGATCTCGCCGGCCGCTCGCCGCCGGAGATCGTGCGCCACGGTATCGGCCGCGCCTTCCAGGTCGCCAGCATTTTCAAGTCGCTGACGGTGCAGGAAACCATGCTCGCGGCCGTCAGCGCCGACCAGCGCACCTCCGCGGTGCTGCACAAGCGCTTTCCCCTGCCCGAGACGCGCGACCGCGCCGAGCACGTGATGGAGCTCTTGGGTTTGGCGAGCAAACGCCATCGCACGGCCGCGACCTTGTCGCACGGTGATCAGAAGCTGCTCGACATCGCCCTGGCGCTCGTGCTCGAACCGAAGGTGCTGCTGCTGGACGAGCCGACCGCCGGGATGGGACCGGAGGAGCGCTGGCGCATGATCGACAAGGTGCGCGAGCTCTGGGAGACCCAGAAGATCACGGTCGTCTTCATCGAGCACGACATGGACATCGTGTTCAAGATCGCGCCCAAGATCGTCGTGCTGTGCTACGGCCGAATCCTCGCGACCGGCACGCCCGACGAGATCCGCAACAACAGCGCCGTGATCGACGCCTATCTCGGCACCGAGCATGCGGGAGCGGTGGCATGAGCACCGCCGTCATCGAAGTCGCTGATCTCGATGTCTACTACGGCACCAGCCAGATCCTGTTCGGCGTTGGTCTCTCTGTGCGGCAGGGCGAGACCATGGCGCTGCTCGGCCGCAATGGCGCCGGCAAGTCGACGACGATGAAGGCGATCATGGGGCTGGCGCCGCCGCGGCGGGGCAGGGTGAGCCTGCGTGGGAGCGTGATCTCCGGCATGAAGCCGTACACCATCGCGCGCGCCGGCCTCGGCTTCGTGCCGGAGGACCGCCAGATCTTTCCGGAGCACACGGTCGAAGACAATCTCCTCATCGGGAAGAAGAAGGGACCGGACGGCCAGGACGAATGGCCGATCAAGCGCATCTACGACGTCTTTCCGCTGCTGGAGCCGCTGCGTCATCGCATCGCCGGGCGTCTCTCGGGCGGCGAGCAGCAGATGCTGGCGATCGCGCGCACGTTGATGGGCAATCCGGCGCTGCTGCTGCTGGACGAGCCGAGCGAGGGCCTCGCGCCGATCATCGTGCAGCGGATCGGCGAACTGTTGCGGCAACTCCGGCAGCTCGGATCGACCGTGCTGATCGCCGAGCAGAACATGCATTTCTGCCTCGGGCTGGCGAGCCATGCCACCATCATCGACAAGGGCCAGATCGTCTATGCCGCCGGGATCGACGAACTGAAGGCCAACGAGCCGATCCGGCGCCGCTATCTGGCCCTGTAAGTCGGGCGCCGGTGTCCAAATAGGCCGGAAGAAGAAAACTATTGTCCTGAGGTTGTCGAACGGAAGGAGTTTTCCTTCGAGAGGGCAAAAACGCCAATCGCTTCCATTGCCGTTTGGGGCCGAAACGACGACATTCCCATCAGAATTTGATGGATTGGCCAGAGCCATGGAACGTACCGGATTTGAACCCTTCGGCGAGCAATTGGTGTCCGCGACGGACACCCTGCCGCGGTCGCGTACGTCGAAGCTCTTGCTGCGTGCCGGCACCGGACTGTTCTGGTCGCTGGTTGCGGGTATCGTGCTTGCCCGCGCCGCCTTCTTCGAGCCCGGCGTCTATGACGGCTTCAGCCGCGTAGCTTCCCTCGCCAAGAGCCTGATCTTCTGAGGCTGGTTGTCCGGGCTGAGGATAGAACTCCCCTCGGGCCTGATATGTCGAAAACTTATTTCCCTCCCGGGCCGCGCTGCGTATAAATCTTTCTCCTCAGGGAGAAATTTGTGTCGCAGAATCAAGCATCCAGCCCGGCCGACGCCAAGCCGGCCACAGCCGCGAGCCGCATTGCGGCGCTGATTCCCGGCATTCTCCTTTGCGTTCTGGTCGCCGGCGTCTCCGCCCTGCTGGAGCGCGCCGAACTGGGTATGTTCGAGCATCCCTATGTCGAAGCGCTCGTGATGGCGATCCTGCTCGGCATGGCGCTCCGCAGCTTCTGGAAGCCGGCGCCCCGGTGGCAGACCGGGATCGCTTTCAGCGCAAAACAACTCCTCGAGGTCGCGGTCATGCTGCTGGGAGCCTCGATCAGCTTCGCTGCGATCGCCGCCTCGGGCATCGCGCTCCTCCTCTCGATCGCGGCCGTCGTCGTGATCGCGCTATGTGTCTCCTTCGGCCTCAGCCGTCTATTGGGTCTGTCGACGCGCCTGTCGATCCTGATCGCCTGCGGCAACTCGATTTGCGGCAATTCGGCGATTGCTGCCGTGGCGCCGATCATCGGCGCCAACAACGAGGAGATCGCATCCTCTATCTCCTTCACCGCCATCCTCGGCGTGATGATGGTGCTTGGCCTGCCGCTCCTGATCCCGCTGCTGCAATTGTCGGCCACGCAATACGGCATCCTTGCGGGCCTCACGGTCTATGCGGTGCCGCAGGTGCTGGCCGCAACGGTGCCGGCCGGTCTCGTCTCGACCCAGATCGGCACGCTGGTGAAATTGATGCGCGTCCTGATGCTCGGGCCCGTCGTCGTCGGCCTTTCCCTCATTGCCTCGCGCTGGCAGAGCGATGCCAAGAAGACCAATGTCGGCTTCTTCCGCCTGGTCCCGTGGTTCATCCTCGGCTTTCTCGCGCTCGCGACCCTGCGTTCGCTGGAGATCGTGCCGGCGACGGTGGTCGGTCCTGTGACGAAGATCACTGGTTTTCTCACCGTGGTGTCGATGGCCGCACTCGGCCTAGGTGTCGACGTCCGTGTGCTCGCCAATGTCGGAGGCAGGGTGACGGCAGCCGTCACGCTCTCGCTGCTGCTGCTGCTCGGCATCAGCATCGCGCTGGTGCATTGGTTTAAGTGATTGGAACAAGACAGCCCTACGGTGGGCAAAGGCGCGAATGAGTCGTGCCCAGCGTGGATCCACATTCATGGTGAGGATGGTAGGCACGCTTCGCTTCGCCTGCCCTGCGAAATCAAGTGTGTCGGCGACGCCTAGATAACATCCGCGAGCGAATGGCCACGCAGCTCGATGTTCAGACCCTGCATCCCCATGTCGTTGATCTCGCCGCCCATCGCCTTCAGGCTCTCCTCGCGGATCAGCGACATCAGCCCGCGGCGAAGCGCCAGGAATTCCGACGACATCATCATCGATTGCTGCCGCGGCCGCTCCAGCGGGATCGGGATCTCCGCCTTGATCGAGCCGGGCCGCGCGGTCATGCAGTAGACGCGGTCGGAGAGGAAGATCGCCTCGTCGATATCGTGGGTGACGAACAGCACCGAGATCTTCAGCCGCTGCCACATGTTGGTGAGGATCTGCTGCATGATGACGCGGGTCTGCGCGTCGAGCGCGCCGAAGGGCTCATCCAGCAGCAATACCTTCGGTCCCGTCGCGAGCGCGCGGACGATGCCGACGCGCTGCTTCATGCCGCCGGACAGCTTTTCCGGATAGTGCTTCTCGAACGCCTCGAGCCCCGCGAGCCCCAGCAGCGTGCGCGCGGCGCGTTCGCGCTGCGAGCGCGGCATGCCGCGCATCTTCAAGCCAAACTCGACGTTCTCCCGCACCGTCTTCCAGGGGAACAGCGAATATTGCTGGAACACCATGCCGCGTTCGGCGCTGGGGCCGTTGACGCGTTCGCCATCGACGGTGACGATGCCCGTTGTCGGCTTGAGGAAGCCTGCGACCGCGTTGAGCAGCGTCGATTTTCCGCAGCCGGAGGGGCCGACGATCGAGACGAACTCGCCGGGCTTCACATGGATCTGCGTATTGGTGACGGCCTGAACGGGTCCCTCGATCGTCTCGTAGGCGAGGGAGAAGTTCCTGACCTCGATGTGGCCCTTCGACGTGTTCGCAAGCGCTTCGCTCATGTCGACCTCCACGGCATCACCAATTGTCCCGCGCCCCTGATGAGCAGGCTCGATCCGAGACCGAGCACGCCGATTGCTATCATGCCGAGCGCGATGTCGGCATACTGGACCAGCGAATAGGCTTCCCAGGTGAAGTAGCCGATACCGTACTGACCGGAGATCATCTCGGCGGCGATCAGCGACACCCATGCGACGCCCATGCCGACGGTAAGGCCGGTGAAGATGTGCGGCAGCGAGGCCGGAAAATAAACCTCGCGGAAGATCGACCGCTCGCGCGCACCGAGACATTGCGCGGCGCGGACCAGAACGGGATCGACCAGCGACATGCCGTGCAGCGTGTTGACCAGGATCGGGAAGAACGAGCCGAGGAAGGTGATGAATACGATGCTCTGCTCGTTGGTCGGCCACAGCATGATGGCCATCGGCACCCAGGCGATCGCCGGGATCGGCCGCAGCACTTCGGCGACCGGGAAGATCACCTCGTGCACCAGCTTGAATCGCCCCATGATCAGGCCGAGCGGCACGCCGACGATGGCTGCGAGTGAGAAGCCGATGAAGATGCGCCGGCAGCTCAGCAGGATATGCATCAGGAATTTGGGGTCGTGGATCGCCTTGGTGAAGCTCGCATAGACCGCGAGCGGCGAGGGCACGTTGGTGAAGCGCACGAAGAACACGACGCGATAGGTCGTGAGCAGATGCCAGACCAGGAGAAAAGCGATCAGCGAGGCGATGCCGATCGCGGTGGCGCGCAGCCGGCCCTGGTTGAGCCGGTACCAGCGCAGCGCGAGCGTACCGAAGGAGGCGGGGGTTGCGGGCGGCGTCGCGGCGGGCGCCGGGCCCGCCTCTGCAATGGCTGTTGCCGGCATGCTATCCTCGGGATGTCTGACGAGGGCGGGACTGCTCACGTCTTGCCCCCGCCGACCGCCGCTTTCACCGCGTCATCGAAGCCGAGCACCTTGCCGCTGATCTTGGCCGCGTATGCTTCGGCGTCCTTCTTCAGCAGGAACGGTGCGACATCGCCATTGCCGACGGCGAAGAAGGCCTGGTCGGCGAACAGCTTGATACCCCGGGTGGTATCGAAGACGTAGGCGACGTTGATCTTCTTGCCTTTGGCCTTGTAGTCGGCATAGGCGCCGAGTGTGCAACTGGCTGACGAGAAGGGCATGATTCCGGCATCGTCGACCCAGACCTCGCCGGCCTTACGCGGGTCGGCGATCGGCTTCTTGCAGAAGGCGTCCTCGCCGGAGACCTCGTAATTCCTGGTGCTCGCAAGCTGCGCGTCATAGTCGAGCTTCATCTCGGCATAGGCCTTGCGGATGTAGCTGTCGTCGACCCACTTCTTCGGATCGAATTCCTTCATGCGACCGAGGTTCTGCAGCACTTTGACGTCGGCGGTCGCGGCATCGATCAGCGCCGGCTTGATCGAGGGATCGGTGGTCATGTTGCCGCCGGGGCCGAGGAAGATGTAGACGACTTCCTTGTTGATGCCGGTCCACTCCTGGATCTTTTCCGCGGCAAGCTTCGGGTCCTCGCGCAGCCACTGGTTGGCGGCGATCAGCGCCTTGAAGTAGGCGACGACGACCTCGGGATATTTCTCGGCGAAGTCGGTGCGGACGACGATGCCGTGGAAGGTCGGCAAATTCGTCTCGACGCCGTCAAAGATCTTTCGGGCGAAGCCGCGGAAGGGCAGCAGCTCGGCGAAGGGGACGAAGTCAGCGTGAGCGTCGATCTTCTTCTCCTGGAGATTGGTCGAGCCGACCTCCGGGCTCTGGCTGACGAGCTGGAAGAAGTCGGATGCGTAGCCACGATCCTGCATCGCCTTCAGAACCATGCCGTGCGCGGCGGAGCCGAAGGGGACGCTGACGAGCTTGCCCTTGAGATCGGCGAGCTCGTAGTAGGGCGAGTCCTTGTGGACGACGAGGCCATTGCCGGAGCCGGACAGGCTATAGGCGGCAATGCCGATCAGCCGGCTCTTGCTCTCCGGATTGCTCTCGAAGGTGAAGCCGTTCACGATCAGCGGATAGTCGCCCATCATGCCGATCTGCAGCTTGTTCGCCATCATCGCGTTGGTGACGGGTGGACCGGAGGTGAAATTCTGCCACTCCAGCTCGAACTTGATGTTGGCGTATTTTCCGTCCTTCGGCAGGTATTTCTCGAGGAGACGCAACTGGCGGATGACGACGCCGGCCGTCACCGTGTTGGTCGTGGTGTCCTGCGTTCCGATGCCGAGCGTGACGGTTTCCGCCGAGGCCGGCTGCGTGACGAGTAGCGCCAGCGACGTCACCGACATCGCGATCGAGAGCGTGGGAAGATGGCGGACCATTCTCATCCTCATTCGGTTGGATGTGCTGTGGTTGCCATGATTGGGTGAGGGCGTGGACAGGGCAAATCCGGAGTGGCTGTCGCAGTCGATTAGTTGCCGGGAAAAGCTGATTGCATACTCCTTGGGCAGTCCTGCACTATAAAGCCGCTTGCCTGTGCATCGGCCTTGGCCGCAAATTCGTCTAGTCAGCTGCGTGACCGCGCATCTCCTCCAGCACGTCGGTCCGGCAGATCACGATCTGCGACCGCTTGGTCAGCACGATTCCCTTCTCCTGCATGCGCTTCAGGCTGATCGTGACCCATTGCCTCGTGGCGCCAACCATGTGGGCGATGTCGGCGTGGGTGAAGGCTGCGGCGATCACAGTGCCGTCGGCGTCGTCGACGCCATAGAGCTCGACGAGGTGCAGCAACAGGTGCGCAAGCCGCTGCGTGATCGAGCGCGTTCCCAGCATCTGCGCCAGCGCCGAATAGCACTTGCCCTTGAAGGTGAGGCCTTCAATGAGACCGATCGCGAGGTTCGGGATCTCTGCGGCAAGCGATCGCAACTCCTTTCCGGGCAGGTGCACCACGCTGCAATTGCTGGACGCGACGCCGGACCATTGATGCACAGTGCCCTCGAACACTTCCGGCCCGCCGACGAAATTGCCGACGTGCCAATAAGCGAGCGTGATCTCGCGCCCGAGCGGCGAGGTGTAGAACACGCGGATGCGGCCGCTCTCGATCAGCCAGATGCCGTCATGCTTGCCGCCCTGGCTGAACAGCGTCTGGCCGCGGTTGAGCACCTTGCGGCGGCCCTGCTTGAGCACCAGCTCCCGCTCGCGTGGAGAGAGCTTGTCCATCAGCGGCGGCGGCCCGCCGATCCATTGCTGGTTCTCGGTCAGCAGTAGCGAGGAGCTGCCGGCAGGCCGGACTGTCGGGGGAATGGGCCCACGAACCACATTGGCGGCCTGCAACATCATCTGCCTCCGGAACGTTCAAATCGTTCTAAAGAGGAGCAATGTCCGTGCCAGATGGGGTGAGGCCGCTTACACCGGTGTCATCGCCGGCGAAGGCGGGCGATCCAGTATTCCAGACGCGTCAATGGGATACGGAGATGCCGCGGCGCACTGGATTCCCCGCTTGCGCGGGGAATGACTGTGGAATTTGCGGCCGCTGTCGAACCGTCCTCAAGGCAGCGTTGACCTAGTGCCCCGCCAAGCTCAGCAGATAGGGCTTCGGGTAAATCCCCCGGCTATGCCCATCCGAAAACGAGATGTTCAGCCCGTAGCCGAGATCGCCGATCTCGGTAATGGCGATGCCGGGAAACCGGTCGGGGAAGCGATCGTCGAAGCGGGCACGGGTGCAGTGGGCGCATTTGCAGGAGAGGCGGAGTGTTTCGGCAGAAACGCTGAGCGCGTCGTCCTGTGTGGTGCGGACCAGCAGCGCGGCGAGATCAGCGCTGGCTTCATAGTCGGCGATGGTCGGTGCCACCAAGGTCATGGTCATGACGAACCTCCGACTTCTTTCTATGTCGGCGCGGGCGCGCACGAATAGCAACTAATTGCCGGCGCAGGCGTGATCGCGTGCTGTCTCTTCAGTCATCGCTCGCGAAATGTGAAACTAATCGACTAGGAACTCCACTTCCACATTGCCGGACTCGCCGCTCTCCGGAACCTTCTGCGCCATCGATCGCGAAGGAGAAAGCATGAGCGCATTTCAGAAGGAAACGGTTCTGTCGGTCAGGCACTGGACCGAGTCCCTGTTCAGCTTCACCGCAACCCGCGATCCCGGTTTTCGTTTCCAGAACGGCCAGTTCGCGATGATCGGGCTGGAGGTCGGGGGCAAGCCGTTGATGCGGGCCTACAGCATGGCCAGTGCCAACCATGAGGAGGCGCTCGAATTCTTCTCGATCAAGGTGCAGGACGGCCCGCTGACCTCTCGCCTCCAGAAGATCAGTGAAGGCGACGTCATCCTGGTCGGCCGCAAGGCGACGGGTACGCTGATCACCGGTAATCTGATTCCGGGAAAACGTCTGCTGCTGCTCTCGACCGGAACGGGCCTGGCGCCGTTCGCCAGCCTGATCAAGGACCCCGATGTCTACGAGAACTACGCGACCATCGTGCTCGCCCATGGCTGCCGCCAGGTTTCGGAGCTCGCTTATGGCGAACACGTCGTCGAGGGCCTGCGCAATCACGAGTTCTTCGGCCCGCTGATCCGCGACAAGCTGGTCTACTATCCCACGGTGACGCGCGAGCCGTTCCGGAACCGCGGCCGCATCACCGATCTGATTGCCTCCAACCAGCTGTTCGACGACATCGGGCAATCGAGCCTCGATATCGAGACCGACCGCATCATGCTGTGTGGCAGCCCCGCGATGCTGGAGGAGTTGCACGAAATGTTCTCCGCGCGCGGCTTCGTGGAGGGCAATCATAGCGAGCCGGGCCATTTCGTCATCGAAAAGGCCTTCGTCGAGCGCTGAGCGCAAATCGCATCCCGGCGACAACTAATTGCTATCGCCCGGACGTCCCCTGAACAAATCTGACGCAAAGGCGCCGACTATCGGCGAACCAGGAGCAAGTGATGGCACTAGATCAGATCGTCGACGGACTTTCGGAGGTTTCCTGCGATGTGCTGGTGATCGGCGGCGGCACCGCTGGCCCGATGGCGGCGCTGAAGGCGAAGCTGAAGAACCCGAAGGCCAATGTCGTTCTGCTCGAAAAAGCCAACGTCAAGCGCTCCGGGGCGATCTCGATGGGCATGGACGGGCTGAACAACGCCGTCATCCCCGGTTACGCGACCCCGGAGCAGTACACCAAGGAAATCACCATCGCCAACGACGGCATCGTCGACCAGAAGGCGGTCTATAAATACGCGCAGAGCTGCTACAAAATCATCGAGGAGCTGGACAGCTTTGGCATCCGCTTCCTGAAGAACGAGAACGGCGAATACGCCGTCAAGAAGGTGCACCACATCGGCACCTACGTGCTGCCGATGCCGAACGGCGAGACCGTGAAGAAGGCGCTGTACCGCCAGCTCCGCCGCGCCCGCATCCTGATCTCCAACCGCTACATGGCGACGCGGTTGCTCAAATCTGCAGATGGCCGCATCGCCGGTGCCGTCAGCGTCAACACCCGCACGGCCGAGATGCTGGTGATCAAGGCGAAGGCCGTGATCCTTTGTATGGGCGCTGCCGGACGCCTTGGCTTGCCAACGTCGGGCTACATGTTCGGCACCTACGAGAATGCGGCCAATTCCGGCGACGGTTACGCCATGGCCTATCACGCCGGCGCCGCGCTAGCGAATCTCGAATGCTTCCAGATCAACCCGCTGATCAAGGACTATAACGGTCCGGCCTGCGCCTATGTCGCCGGCCCGTTCGGCGCATATACGGCGAACAGCGAAGGCTCGCGCTTCATCGAATGCGACTATTGGTCCGGCCAGATGATGCTGGAGTTCTACAACGAGCTCTTGTCCGGCAAGGGGCCGGTGTTCCTCCAGCTCAAGCATCTTCACCCCGATACTATCTCCGAGATCGAATCCACGCTGCACAAGGTTGAGCGTCCTACGCGCGGGCTGTTCCAGCAGGGGCGGGGTGTCGACTACCGCAGCGAATCCATCGAGATGCACATCTCGGAGATCGGCTTCTGCTCCGGCCACAGCGCCTCCGGCGTGTTCGTCGACGACAATGCGCGCACCACCGTGCCGGGTCTGTATGCCGCCGGCGATATGGCGAGCGTGCCGCATAATTACATGCTCGGCGCCTTCACCAACGGGTCGGTCGCCGGAATTGACGCCATGGAGTTTGCCGACAATCACGATTTTGCAGAGTTCGACGCTGCCGACGTCGCGACGGAGCGCGAGCGCGTGATGGCGCCGACCAAGCGCGAGGACGGCATTCCGCCGAACCAGATCGAGTACAAGACCCGGCGCCTGGTCAACGACTATCTCCAGCCGCCGAAGGTCACGCGCAAATATGAGCTCGGCATGCGCCGCCTCGCCGAGGCGCGGGAGGACATGCAGGAGCGCATGATCGCGCGCAACGCGCACGAACTGCTCCGCGCCCTCGAAGTGCAGTCGATCATGGACTGCGCCGATATGGCCGCGCACGCCTCGCTCTATCGCGAGGAGAGCCGCTGGGGCCTCTATCACTGGCGCACGGATTTCCCGGAGAAGGACAACGAGAACTGGTTCTGCCACACGCTGCTGTCGAAGCGCGACGGCAAGATGGCCAGCGAGAAGCGCGCCGTCGAGCCCTATGTCGTGCCGATCGCAGACGACGAGAAGGATCTCTACGACAAGCAACGCATCCGCGCCTCGGCCTGACGCACCAGAACACAACAGGAGACATCAAATGCCTCTCGCATCCTATCAGACATCGGTTCCGGTGGTCGTCGACGACGCCAAATGCATCGCCGACAAGGGGTGCACCGTCTGCGTCGACGTGTGCCCGCTCGACGTCCTGCGCATCAGCGACATGACCAACAAGGCCTACATGGCCTATGACGAGTGTTGGTACTGCATGCCCTGCGAAGCCGATTGCCCGACCGGCGCCGTCACCGTCAACATTCCTTATTTGTTGAGGTGATCATGTCGAGCCCGTTCGAGTCCTATGACGACCTCGAAGACGCCGACGAGCGGCTGCAGGCGGCCGATCCCGCCGAGCGCCGCGTCGCCATCATCGCGCTCGGCCATTCCGGCGATCCCGCCGCGGTCGCGCATCTCGCCAAGATGGTCGCCGATCCCGACAGCGGCGTGCGCCAGCAGGTCGCGATGGCGCTCGGCGAGTTCGACGGGCCGGAAGCCGCGAGCGCGCTGGTGAAGCTGCTGGTCGACCCCGAGAGAATCGTCGCGGCGGCGGCGGCCGACAGCATGGCCGAGTTCAAGGATCCGGCCTGCGCCGAAATCATCCTGCCGCTGGTGAAGCATGCCCATGCTTTCGTCCGAATGGGCGCGCTGCGTGCGCTGAAGGAATTGCGCTGCAAAGACACGCTGAAGCCGGCGCTGGAAGCACTCCAGGATGCCGATGCCGCCGTGCGCGTGCAGGCGATCGGCGTGATCGGCTTCCTCAAGCTGGAAGAATCGATCCCGGCGCTGACCGCGCTGATCAACGATCCGGACGCCCATGTCCGCCGCGCCGCGGTCAGCGCGTTGGCCTTCTCTCAGATGAAGCCGGCGGCGGAGACGATCACGCGCGCACTGAAGGATTCGGACTGGATGGTCCGCGAGATGGCTGCGGAAACGCTGGGCCTCAACGCCAACGGTTCGCTCGCGGCCGATCAGCTCGTCAGCTCGCTCGCCGACGAATTCTGGCAGGTGCGGCTCAAGGCCATTCGCAGCCTCGGCAAGATGAAGGTCGAGCGCGCGGTGCGCCCGATTGGCAATTGCGTCAACCATGACCAGGCGAACTTGCGCAAGGAAGCGGCCGCCGCGCTCGGCGAGATCGCCCATCCCGACGGCGAGGCGTTCCTGGCCGTGATCGCCGACGATCCCGATCCCGATGTCCGCAAGAACGCACGCTGGGCGCTTCAGCAGATCGCGGCCCGCAAGGCGCGGGCAGGGGCATAGCGGCCTCGTTGCCGCTCTGGACTTCCCCCGCCAGACGTTTATTGGTCTTCGCCAATGCGATCGGCCGTCTTCGAGCGCGGCCGGTCCTTAGAAACAGCGAGGACGCCGGCCATGACGACATTGACTGTGAAGGATCTTCTCCCTGAGGATGGCACGCGGGGAACATTGGCCGGCCGCGTCTGGCTGCCGCAGGTCAATGGTCCGGCCGTGGTCGCCGTGCGCGGCGACGGCGTGTTCGATGTCACCGCGAGATTCCCGACCATCAGCGCGCTCTGCGAAGAAGACAATCCCGCCCAGGCGCTTGCTGCGGCCAAGGGTGAACGCATCGGCGATATCGAAGCAATTGTTGCCAACACGGCACCCGACGGGCGTGACCCGAAAAAGCCGTGGTTGCTTGCACCGGTCGATCTCCAGACATTGAAGGCTGCGGGCGTCACCTTCGCCATCTCGATGCTCGAACGCGTCATCGAGGAGCGGGCCAAGGGCAATCCGGCTTCGGCCGAGGCGATCCGCAAAGAAGTCACACGGCTGATCGGCGACGATCTGTCCAAGCTCAAGCCGGGCTCGGACCAGGCGATGCACTTGAAGCAGGTGCTGATCGATCAGAACGCCTGGAGCCAGTATCTCGAGGTCGGCATCGGTCCCGACGCCGAAGTCTTCACCAAGGCGCCGACGCTGTCGTCGGTCGGCACCGGCATGGATGCCGGCCTGCATCCGAAATCGACCTGGAACAATCCGGAGCCCGAACTGGTGCTGTTCGTCTCCAGCCGTGGCAAGATCGTCGGCGGGGCGCTCGGCAACGACGTGAATCTGCGCGATTTCGAGGGCCGTTCGGCGCTGCTGCTGTCGAAGGCCAAGGACAACAACGCGTCCTGCGCAATCGGTCCGCTGCTGCGCCTGTTCGACGACAGTTTTACGCTCGACGACGCGCGCAGGCTGGACATCAGACTGAATGTCACGGGCACGGACGGCTTCGTCCTCGACGGCCATTCCTCGATCAGCAAGATCAGCCGCGATCCGACCGATCTGGTCGCGCAGACCATCGGCAAGATCCATCAATACCCTGATGGCTTCGTTCTCTTTCTCGGCACCATGTTCGCACCCGTGAAGGATCGGGATGCGCCAGGGCAGGGGTTCACCCATAAGCGCGACGACATCGTCACGATCTCTGCGCCCCAGCTCGGCAAGCTCGTCAACCGCATGCGCACCAGCGACGAGTGCGAGCCGTGGACGTTTGGCATCGGCGCGCTGATGAAGAACCTGGCGCAACGGAATCTGATCTAGTTTCTGCGCCTCTCCCCGCATGCGGGTGAGGAGACCACGGTGCGGACGAGAGGTGTGGGGTGTCTTTCACCGTTTGCGTGGAGAGAGCCCCTGAGCCCACCCCTTTCAGCGCGAGCGAAGCTCGTCGCGGCCCTTAAGAACGGGGCGGGGCAGCGACCGTCGCTGTCGCAGCAGCTCCCATAATCTCTTTCATCCCTGCGTTGTGTCTGCGGAACAAAATCGCTCTGCGCGTGTCATAAACGGGCCGCTTCGCCAAGCCGCGTTCTCCGCTAAATAGTCAAATAATATGACTAGTCGGAACCCGTCTTCCATGAAATAGTGCCTTCCGCCGCCTCAAAGGCCGGCCTGCGGGTGCCATGCTACCAATCGGCGCCCCGGATAACATCTTGGGAGACACGCCTGATGACCACTAAAGCCCTCCTTGCGGCCAGCGCCATGGCCGCCTTGCTGCTCACGGCGCCCGCCAGTGCCGGCCAGCTCACCATCGGCTTCTCGCAGATCGGATCGGAATCCGGCTGGCGCGCGGCCGAGACCTCGGTCTCCAAGCAGGAAGCTGCCAAGCGGAAGGTCAATCTCAAGATCGCCGACGCGCAGCAGAAGCAGGAGAACCAGATCAAGGCGATCCGCTCCTTCATCGCGCAGAACGTCGATGCGATCTTCCTGGCGCCCGTCGTTTCGACCGGCTGGGACTCGGTGCTGAAGGAAGCCAAGGAGGCGAAGATCCCGGTTGTGCTGCTCGACCGCGACATCGATCCTTCCGGCAAGGAACTCTATCTGACCGCCGTGACATCCGACAGCGTGCATGAAGGCGCCGTTGCCGGCGACTGGCTCGCCAAGACCGTCGGCACGAAGGCCTGCAACATCGTCGAGTTGCAGGGCACGGTCGGCGCCAGCGTCGCAGCCAATCGCAAGAAGGGTTTTGACACCGCCATCGCCAAGCACGCAAACCTGAAGGTGGTGCGCAGCCAGACCGGCGACTTTACCCGTGCCAAGGGCAAGGAAGTGATGGAAAGCTTCATCAAGGCCGAAGGCGGCGGCAAGTCGATCTGCGCGGTCTATGCCCACAACGACGATATGATGGTCGGCGCGATCCAGGCCATGAAGGAAGCCGGCCTCAAGCCCGGCAAGGAGATTCTCACGGTCTCGATCGACGCCGTGCCCGACATCTTCAAGGCGATGGCCGCGGGCGAGGCGAATGCCACGGTCGAGCTGACGCCGAACATGGCCGGCCCCGCGCTCGATGCCATCGCGGCCTTCAAGGAGAAGGGCACCGTTCCGCCGAAATGGATCCAGACCGAGTCCAAGCTCTATACCGCGGCGGACGATCCGCAGAAGATCTACGACAGCAAGAAGGGCCTCGGTTACTGAGGTGGCGCGCCTCGCCGGGCTGCTTCTTGCGGCCTGGCGGTCCCCCCTTTCGAAACCGCTGCGCGAACGAATAGGCTGGGCATCCGCATCATAAGCGGACGCCGGCGGGAGTGACGTTGCGATGGAAAACAGCCCCGATCCTGCTCCGCCGCTCCTTGAGGTGCGCGGGATCAGCAAGAGCTTTGGCGCCGTGCGTGCCCTGCAGGAGGTCGACTTCACGCTGCGCGCCGGCGAGATCCATGCGCTGCTCGGCGAGAACGGCGCCGGCAAGTCCACGCTGATCAAGGTCGTCACCGGCGTTTTTCCGCGAGATGCCGGCATTGTCAGGATCAGTGGTGAAGAGGTCGCGCCGCGCTCGGCCAAGGCGGCGCTTGGGGCCGGCATCGCCACCGTCTACCAGGAGGTCAACCTGCTGCCGAACCTGTCGGTGGCGCAGAACCTGTTTCTCGACCGCCAGCCGATGCGCTTCGGCATCGTGCGCGATGGCGAGATGCGCCGCCGCGCCAAGGCGCTGCTTGCAGATTTCGGTCTCGATATCGATGTCGCCGCGCCTCTTGGCAACTATTCGGTGGCCATCCAGCACGTCACCGCGATCGCGCGCGCCGTCGATCTCTCCGCGCGCGTGCTGATCCTGGACGAGCCGACCGCCAGCCTCGACCGCCATGAGGTCGAGATTCTCTTCGGCATCATGCGTCAGCTCGCGCGACGTGGCATCGGCATCATCTTCGTCAGCCACTTCCTCGACCAGGTCTACGAAATCTCCGACCGCATCACCGTGCTGCGCAACGGCCGCCTGGTCGGCGAGCGTGAGACCGCCTCGCTGCCGCGCCTCGAGCTGATCCGCATGATGCTCGGTCGCGAGCTTGCGGAGACCACCAGCGCGCGGGCTTCTGCCACCGAGCATAAGGCACGCGAGATCTGCGCGAGCTTCGAAGGTTACGGCAAGGCCGGTTACGTCGCGCCGTTCAATCTCGAGCTGCGCCATGGCGAGGTCGTCGGCCTTGCCGGACTGCTCGGCTCGGGCCGGACCGAGACGGCACGGCTGGTGTTCGGCGCCGAACGCGCCGATCGCGGGCAGGCGAGGGTGGAAGGCGCGCCGGTGCGGCTGCAGTCGCCGCGCGACGGCGTGCGCCACGGTTTTGGCTATTGCCCGGAGGAGCGAAAGACCGACGGCATTATTGCCGAGCTCAGCGTGCGCGAGAACATCGTGCTCGCGCTCCAGGCCAAGCGCGGCCTCTATCTGCCGCTGTCGCGGCGCGAGCAGGACGAGATCGCGCGCCGCTACGTCAAGATGCTGGACATCCGCCCGGCCGATCCCGAGCGCCCCGTCGGTCTGTTGTCCGGCGGCAATCAGCAGAAAGTGCTCCTGGCGCGCTGGCTCGCGACCTCGCCGCGGCTCCTCGTGCTGGACGAGCCGACCCGCGGCATCGATGTCGGCGCGCATGCCGAAATCATCCGCCTGATCCGCGAACTCTGCGACGACGGCCTGGCGCTGCTGGTGATCTCCTCCGAGCTCGATGAGATCGTGACCTATTCGGATCGAGTGGTGGTGCTGCGTGACCGCGCCCATGTCGAGGAGCTCGCTGGAGAGGCGATCGACGTTGGCAACATTCTCGCGGCGATCGCCGCCGATGGCGCTGCGATCGCGCATGAGGGCCGGGCATGACCGCGCTGTTGCCGCGCCGCGGCCTTGCCCAGATCCTCGCGCTGATCGTCGTTCTCGCGGTCGATCGCATGGTATCCCCGCAATTCTTCGACCTGCGGCTTCAGGATGGCCGTCTCTTCGGCAGCCTGATCGACGTGCTCAATCGGGGCACGCCTGTGGCGCTGCTTTCGCTCGGCATGGTGCTGGTGATCGCGACACGCGGCATCGATCTCTCCGTCGGCGCGGTGATGGCGATCTCGGGCGCAATCGCAGCGAGCCTCGCTGACAGTCACGGTCTCCCGGTCGTGCTGGCGGCCGCGCTTGGCGCCGGCCTCGTCTGCGGTCTTTGGAACGGCTTCCTCGTCGCCGTGCTGGGCATGCAGCCGATCGTGGCGACGCTGATCCTGATGGTGGCGGGACGCGGCGTCGCCCAGCTGATCACCGAGGGGCGCATCGTCACCTTTTCCTCACCGGACCTGGTCTGGCTCGGTAATGGCTCGGTACTCGGCCTGCCGGTGCCGGTCGTGATTGCCTTGGGCATGCTGTTCCTCACCGCCGCAGTGGTGCGCGGCTCGGCGCTCGGGCTGCTGATCGAGGCAACCGGCGGCAACGCGCGGGCGAGCGAGCTTGCCGGCGTCGGCACCCGCGCAATGATTTTGGCGGTCTATGTCTGGTGCGGCATCTGCGCCGCGCTCGCCGGCGTGATCGCCGCGGCCGACATCATGGGCGCCGATGCCAACAATGCCGGACTCTGGCTCGAGCTCGATGCCATCCTCGCGGTCGTGATCGGTGGCACCTCGCTGTTCGGTGGCCGCTTCAGCCTCGTGCTTGCCGTGTTGGGGGCGCTCATCATCCAGACCATGAACACCGGCATCTTGCTGTCGGGCTATCCGCCGGAGTTCAATCTGCTGGTCAAGGCGGTGGTGGTGCTCGCGGTGTTGCTGCTGCAATCGCCGAAACTGACGGGGCTCGCCGGCATTGCCATGCGGCTGCGGAGGACCAAAGCATGAAAGGCCTGCCGCCCGTCCTCATCACGGCCATCGTGCTCGTTGCGGGCTTCGCGCTCTGCGCGGTGCAGTTTCCGAATATCGCCTCGACGCGCGTGATCGGAAATCTCCTCACCGACAACGCCTTCCTCGGCATCGTCGCGACGGGCATGACCCTTGTGATCATCTCCGGCGGCATAGATCTTTCGGTCGGATCGGTAATCGGCTTCACCACCGTGTTCGTTGCGCTGGCGATCGAGCGCTGGGGCGCGCCGCCGCTGGTCGCCTTCGTCGCCATTCTGGCGCTCTCGGCAGCCTTTGGCGCGGCGATGGGCGCCGTGATTCATGTCTTCGACCTGCCGCCCTTCATCGTCACGCTGGCCGGCATGTTCCTGGCGCGCGGCGCGAGCTTCCTGCTCTCGACCGAATCGGTGCCGATCACCGCGCCGGTTTATTCTACCGTGTCGGACTTCGCGCTGCGGATGCCCGGCGGGGGACGACTGACCGCGATCGCGATCATCATGCTCGTGGTCGTGATCGGCGGCGCCTTGCTTCTGCATCTCACCCGGTTCGGGGCCAACGTCTATGCACTCGGCGGCAACCGGACCACCGCGAGCCTGATGGGCGTTGCCGTCGGCAAGATGACGATCAAGATCTACATGCTGTCGAGCCTGCTCGCTGGCATCGCCGGCATCGTCTTCTCCTTCTACACCAGCGCCGGCTATTCGCTCTCCGCCGTCGGTGTCGAGCTCGACACCATCGCCGCCGTCGTGATCGGCGGCACGCTGCTCACGGGCGGCCAGGGCTCGGTGATCGGCACCTTCCTCGGCGTGCTGATCCAGGGCCTGATCCAGACCTACATCAATTTCGATGGCACCTTGTCGAGCTGGTGGACCAAGATCGCGACCGGCGTGCTACTGTTCGTGTTCATCGCCTTGCAGCAGGGACTGGTCGCGCTGGCGCGCCGGCCGGTGGTCAAGAGCGCAGGAGCGGCGTCATGACCTCGCGCATCCTCGTCATCCCGACGCGGCGGGCCCACTCCAACCATGCGGAGGTGGCCCGTTCGATCGGCGTCGACATCATCGCCGGCCGCTATGCGGAAGGCACGCGCCTGCCGGGCGATGCCGAGATGATCGCGATGTTCGGCGTGTCGCGGCCGGTGCTGCGGGAAAGCGTGAAGACGCTGGTCGCCAAGGGCCTGCTCACCACCAAGGCGCGCGTTGGGACCGTCGTGCGCGAGCGCGGCGCCTTGAACATGTTCGATGCGGATGTGCTGGCCTGGCATCTCGACGCCGGCATCGACAAGCGCTTCCTCAACGATCTCGCCGAGATCCGTCTCGCGGTCGAGCCGCGCGCGGCCATGCTCGCGGCGGCGCGGCGGTCGGAGGAGGACCTTGCCGAGCTCGGCCGCAGCATGGAGCGCATGCGGCGTGAGGCGTCCGACTCGGTGGGCTTTGCCGACGCCGATCTCGCGCTTCACGTGGCCGTGGCGCGCGCCTCGGGCAATTTGTTCATGCGCTCGATTGGGCACGTCATCGAGGCCGCGCTGCGCGCATCGTTCCTGCTCAGCGCCCCGTCCGAGCCTGAGGATCGCGACTATGTGCTGCTGTGGCACCAGAAGATCGTCGATGCCATCGCGGCCGGCGACGCCGATGCCGCCGCCGAAGCGATGGTCTTCGTCATTCACAACGGAATGCATCGCCATGAGGGTGCCGCGATCGAGACTGCGCCGGCCGAGGCGCTGCCGTCGGCGGATACTGGAGAACGAGCGTGACAGACCTTCGCATCGCCATCGTCGGGTTCGGCAAGATCGCGCGCGACCAGCATGTCGGCGCGATCGCCGCGGTGCCGGGCGCGATGTTGGCGGCCGTCGCCAGCCGCAACGCTTCGCTGCCGGAGCTGCCGCATTTTGCCACCATCGAGGAGTTGCTGGAGCAGGGGCCGCCGATCGACGCCGTCTCGCTCTGCACGCCGCCGCAGGTGCGGCGCGCGCAGGCCGCAGCAGCTCTCGCCGCCGGCAAGCATGTCATGCTGGAGAAGCCGCCGGGCACCGGCGTTGCCGAGCTCGATCCGCTGATCGCAATGGCGGCGGAGGCGAAGCGCACGCTGTTTGCGACCTGGCATTCGCGCCATGCGCCGGCGGTCGAGCCGGCGCGGCAATGGCTCGCCGAGCGCCGCATCGCCTCCGTGCACATCAGCTGGAAGGAAGACGTCCGCGTCTGGCATCCCGGCCAGGCCTGGATCTGGGAGCCGGGCGGCCTCGGCGTGTTCGATCCCGGCATCAATGCGCTGTCGATCCTGACCAGGATTCTACCGAAGCCCGTGTTCGTCACCGCGGCCGAGCTGGCCTTCCCGGCCAATTGCCAGGCGCCGATCGCCGCGAACCTGACACTGACTGATATCAGCGGTCTGCCTGTGACCGCCGAGTTCGATTTTCGCCAGACCGGGCCGCAGAGCTGGGATATCGTCGTCGAAACGGATCGGGGCCGGATGACCCTGTCCAGCGGTGGCGCGCGCATGGCCGTCGACGGCAAGGTGCTTGCCGAGGCGCCCGATGAGGAATATCGCGGACTCTACCGGCGCTTCGTCGAACTCGCGGCGACCGGCGCGAGTGACGTCGACCTGACCCCGCTGCGTCTCATCGCCGACGCCTTCCTGCTGGGCAAGCGCACGATCGTCGAGCCGTTTGTGGACTGAACATGGCCGCATCAAAAATCACCAGAGACGCTTTCGGGGCGCTGCCGGATGGCCGCAAGGTCGAGCGCATCGTGCTGCGCGGGGAGGGTGGCTTCGAGGCGCGGATCATCACCCATGGCGCAGTCCTTCAGGCGTTGATCGCGCCGGATGCCCGGGGCAGCCTCGACGACGTCGTGCTTGGCCACGACACATTCGCCGGTTATCTCGCCGAACGAAAGTTTTTCGGCGCAACCGTCGGCCGCTACGCCAACCGCATTGCCAAGGGCCAGTTCTCGCTCGACGGCGAGACGGTGCAGCTTGCCGTCAACAACGGCCCCAATGCGCTGCATGGCGGCCTCGACGGATTCGACCGCAAGCTCTGGGAGATTGCGGATCTTGACGGGGGCGCCGAACCCGCGGTGACGCTTGCCTATGTCAGCCCGCATGGCGAAGAGAACTATCCCGGCCGGCTCGACGTGCGGCTGACCTATCGCGTCACCGGCCCGACCGAACTCTCGCTCATCATGGAGGCGCGGACGGACCGGCCGACCATCGTCAACCTGACCAACCACAGCTTCTTCAACCTCGAGGGCGCGACGTCGGGCAGGTCCGTTCTCGACCATGAGCTGACAGTCGCCGCCGAGCATTTCCTCGCGATCGATCCCACCGCCATTCCGCTGCGGGAGCCGCCACGCCCGGTGGCGGGCACGCCGTTCGACTTCCGCGAGCCGCGGCCGGTCGGCGAGCGTATCCGTGAGAGCGATCAGCAATTGCAGAGCGGCAGAGGCTATGACCACACTTTTTGCCTCAGGCGCGACGGCAGGCTCGGGCTCGCGGCGCGGCTGGTGGCGCCGCGCGCGGGGCGGATCATGGAACTGCTCACCGACCGGCCTGGGCTCCAGGTCTATTCCGGCAATTACCTCGACGGTACGACCTCGGGGAAGGGCGGCAAGCTCATTCGTCAATCGGACGCCATGTGCCTGGAGCCTCACATCTGGCCGGACGCGCCGAACCGGCCGGATTTCCCGAGCCCGCGCCTCGACCCCGGCGAAGTCTATCGCCATCATACGGTCTATCGCTTTTCAGTGAGGTCACCATGATGGAACAGGTGCCCACGACTGTGCTCTCGGACCATCCCTGCCATCTGGGCGAAGGGCCGACCTATGACGCAACCACCGACACCGCCTGGTGGTTCGACATCCGCGAAGGGCTGCTGTTCGAGGCGCAGCTCGACAGCGGCAGCATCCGCATCCATGCGCTCGGCCGGATGGCGAGCGCGCTCGGGCGCATCGATGCGGAGCGCCAATTGATCATCGCCGAGGACGGTCTCTACATCCGCAAGCTCGTCGATGGTGTGATGACGCTGCTCTGTCCCCTCGAAGCCGACAGTCCCGCGACCCGCTCCAACGATGCGCGGGTGCATCAGTCCGGCACGTTCTGGATCGGCACCATGGGACGCAAGGCGGAGCCGGGGGCAGGCGCGATCTACGCGTTCCATCGCGGCAAGATCGCGCTGCTGTTTCCCCGCATCAGTATTCCCAACTCGATCTGCTTCTCGCCGGATGGCGCGATCGGCTATTTCGCCGACAGCGCGCGCGCCGTGCTCTATGCCGTGCCGCTCAATCCCGCGACCGGCCTGCCGCGCGGCGAGCCGGAGGTGCTGTTGCGCCACAGCGGCATCGGCGGCCTCGATGGCTCGGTGTGCGATGCCGAAGGAAACATCTGGAACGCGTGCTGGGGCGCGAGCCGGGTCGATGTCTATTCTCCGCAAGGCGAGCGCCTGCGCTCACTCGGCGTGCCGGCAAGGCAGGCGAGTTGTCCCGCCTTTGTCGGCCCGGATCTGTCGCGCCTGCTCGTCACCTCGGCCTGGCAGGACATGGACGCGACTGCGCGCGCCGCCGATCCGCAAGCCGGTTGCACTTTCTTGTTGGAGGCATCCGCGCGCGGACGCGCTGAGCCCGACGTCAAGCTCGCATAGGAGACCAGAGGCATCCCACGACCACGTTCTCGACGTCACGAAGAAACAGTCTGATACCCAAGGGAGTGAAACATGCTGAAACTGAAGACGACATTCCTCGCGCTGGCGCTGGCCGGCGCTGCCACAATGGCCACAGGCGTCACCGCCTTCGCCCAAAAGGCGACCGTCGGCATCGCCATGCCGACAAAATCCTCGGCGCGCTGGATCGACGACGGCAACAACATGGTCAAGGTGTTGAAGGAGCGTGGCTACAACACCGACCTGCAATACGCTGAGGACGACATCCCGAACCAGCTCTCGCAGGTCGAGAACATGGTGACCAAGGGCGCGAAAGCGCTGGTGATCGCGGCGATCGACGGCACCACGCTGTCGGACGTGCTCAAGCAGGCGAAAGCAAAAGGCATCACGGTGATCGCCTATGACCGCCTGATCCGCGGCACGCCGAACGTCGACTATTATGCGACCTTCGACAATTTCCAGGTCGGCGTCTTGCAGGCGCAATCGATCGAAAGAGGCCTCGGGCTGAAGGAGGGCAAGGGTCCCTTCAACATCGAGCTGTTCGGCGGCTCGCCCGACGACAACAACGCCTACTTCTTCTACAACGGCGCCATGAGCGTGCTGAAGCCCTACATCGACGGCGGCAAGCTCGTCGTCGCCTCGGGCCAGATGGGTATGGACAAGGTCGCGACCCTGCGCTGGGACGGCGCCACCGCACAGGCGCGCATGGACAATCTGCTCAGCGCCTACTACGGCAACAAAAAGATCAATGCAGTGCTGTCGCCCTATGATGGCATCTCGATCGGCATCATCTCCTCGCTGAAGGGCGTTGGCTATGGCAGTGCCGACCAGCCGATGCCTGTTATCTCGGGCCAGGATGCCGAAGTGCCCTCGATCAAGGCCATGCTGCGCGGCGATCAGTACTCGACCATCTTCAAGGACACCCGCGATCTCGCCAAGGTGACAGCCGACATGGTCGACGCCGCGCTCGCCGGCAAGGAGGTCACCGTCAACGATACCAAGACCTACGAGAACGGCGTCAAGACCGTGCCGTCCTATCTGCTCAAGCCGGTGGTGGTCTACAAGGACAATTGGGAGAAGGTGCTGGTCGACAGCGGCTATTACAAGAAGTCGCAGTTCCAGTGAGACTGTTTCTTCTTCCTCTCCCCGCGAGCGTGGGAGAGGCAGCTCTCTATGAGGGACGAAGCGTATGTCCACGTGCTCGTCATGACCGGGACAAGCCCCGGCCATGACGACGTGGAAAGGTTCGGGAGAATGATCCGATGACCGCAATGCTGGAGATGCGCAACGTCAGCAAGAGCTTTGCCGGTGTGCAGGCGCTGCGCGACGTCAACTTCCAGGTCGAGGCCGGGCAGATCCACGCCCTCGTCGGCGAGAACGGCGCCGGCAAGTCGACGCTGATGAAGGTGCTCAGCGGGGTCTATCCGCATGGCAGCTACGAGGGCACCATCATCTTCGAGGGCGAGGAGCGTCGCTTCCGCGACATCAACGATTCCGAGGCGCTCGGCATCATCATCATCCATCAGGAGCTGGCGCTGATTCCGCTGATGTCGATCGCGGAGAATATCTTCCTGTCGCATCCGCCGTCGAAGTTCGGCGTGATCGACCGCGACGAGGTCTACCGGCGTACGCGGGAACTGCTGGCGCAGGTCGGCCTCAAGGAATCGCCGGACACGCTGATCACCGATCTCGGCGTCGGCAAGCAGCAGCTGGTCGAGATCGCAAAGGCGCTGTCCAAGCGGGTGCGGATGCTGATTCTGGACGAGCCGACGGCGAGCCTCAACGAAGCCGACAGCGCCGCGCTGCTCGAACGTCTGATGGCCTTCCGCGAGCAGGGCATCGGCTCGATCCTGATCTCGCACAAGCTCAACGAGGTCGCCAAGGTTGCCGACCACATCACGGTGCTGCGTGACGGCCGCACCGTCGACCGCATCGACTGTCACGCAGAGCCGATCCAGGAAGACCGCATCATCCGCAGCATGGTCAACCGCGATCTCGCGCACCGCTTCCCGGAGCGTAGCGCGAAGATCGGCGAACCGGTGCTCGACGTCGAGAACTGGTCGGTCTATCACCCCATCCATCCCGAACGACAGGTGATCAAGAACGTCAATTTCAGCGTCAGGCGAGGCGAGGTCGTGGGCATCGCCGGCCTGATGGGGGCCGGCCGCACCGAATTCGCCATGAGCCTGTTCGGCCGCTCCTGGGGCACAACGATCAGCGGCTCTCTCCGGCTCGAAGGCAGGGAGATGGTGCTGCCGAGCGTCGCGGCCGCGATCGACGCCGGCCTCGCCTATGTCACCGAGGACCGCAAGCAACTCGGCCTGATCCTCGCCGACGACGTCCGCAAGAACATCACGCTCGCCAGCCTCGACCAGATCGCACCCAGGAGGGTGATCGACGACATCGCCGAGCTGAAGGTCGCCAGCGACTACCGCAGCCGCATGCGCATCCGTTGCTCCGACGTCTACCAGGAGACCGGCCAGCTCTCCGGCGGCAACCAGCAGAAGGTGGTGCTGTCGAAATGGCTGATGACCGACCCGAAGGTGCTGATCCTGGACGAGCCGACAAGGGGCATCGACGTCGGTGCCAAATACGAGATTTACTGTATCATCAACGAGCTGGCGGAGGCCGGCCGTGGCGTCGTGGTGATCTCCTCGGAGATGCCCGAGCTGCTCGGCATCTGCGACCGCATCTGCGTCATGAACGATGGCGCCTTCGTCGGGGAATTCAAGGGCCCCGAGGCGACGCAGGAGAAGATCATGCGCGCCATCATGCGCAACGAACGAAGCAATGGAAACGGCGTGCCTGAGGCCGCGGAGATGGGAGGATCGCAGCCATGACCGACAAGACGGTGTCGCTGCCCGAGGAGCGCCGGCACGGCAGCTTCATCAAGAACAATTTGCGCAATTACGGCATGCTGATGTCGCTGATCGCGATCATGCTGTTCTTCCAGGTCGTGACCGGCGGCACGCTGCTGCAGCCGCTCAACCTCACCAACCTGGTGCTGCAGAACAGCTATATCGTCATCATGGCGCTCGGCATGCTCCTGGTGATCGTCACCGGCCATATCGACCTCTCGGTCGGCTCGGTCGCAGGCTTCATCGGCGCCGTGGCCGCGGTGCTGATGGTGACCTACAAGGTCGATTACACGCTTGCGTTCATCGCCTGCCTCCTGGTCGGTGCCGCCATCGGCGCTGCGCAGGGCTATTGGGTGGCCTATTTCAAGATCCCGTCCTTCATCGTCACCTTGGCGGGGATGCTGGTGTTCAAGGGCCTCGCGCTCGCGGTGTTGCAGGGCCAGTCGCTCGGGCCGTTCCCGGCGACGTTCCAGAAGTTGTCCTCCGGCTTCATTCCGGAACTGCTGCCCGAAGCCGGCACGCTGCATCCGACATCCATGCTGATCGGCGCCGTGCTGGCGCTCGGCCTCGTCTACGCCAGCGCCAAGGGGAGGTCGCGCGAGCAATTGCACGGAATCGAGGTCGAGCCCTATGCGTTCTTCCTCGGCAAGAGCATCCTGCTGGCCTGCGCCGTGCTCTATTTCACCTATCTGATCGCCTCGCATCGCGGCCTGCCCAACGTTCTGGTGATCATGACCGCGTTGATCGCGCTCTACGGCTTCGTCACCCGCCGCACCGTGATCGGGCGGCAGATCTACGCGGTCGGCGGCAACGCCAAGGCGGCGAGCCTGTCGGGCATCAAGACCGAGCGGCTGACGTTCCTGACATTCGTCAACATGGGCGTGCTCGCCGCGCTCGCCGGCCTCGTCTTCGCCGCGCGGCTCAACACCGCGACCCCGAAGGCAGGTCTCGGCTTCGAGCTCGACGTCATCGCCGCCTGCTTCATCGGCGGCGCCTCGGCCTATGGCGGCGTGGGGCGCGTCGGCGGCGCCGTGGTCGGCGCCATGATCATGGGCGTGATGAACAACGGCATGTCCATCCTCGGCATCGGCATTGATTACCAGCAGGTAATCAAGGGCCTGGTTCTGCTGGGAGCCGTGTGCATCGACGTGTACAATCAGAGGCGGTAGCCGCATTGACGGTCCAGTAGGGTGGGCAAAGGCGCAACGCGCCGTGCCCACCATCTGTCCCCGATCGAGAGAAGTGGTGGGCACGCTTCGCTTTGCCTACCGTACGGCAGCCGTTACTGCGTCGTGAACAGCACCGCCGCGATCGCGACGGAGAGGCTCACCGCCGATACGGTCGCCACCGTCGACAATACCCCCATTCGCCGGAGCGCGATGGCGAAGGCGATGATGATGGGTGTGGCGGTCATCAACCCGATCTGTGCATCACTCATGTGATCATTGGCCATTCCGTGGAACTCTGAGCTGGTTCGTACTGCGATCCGGCCGGTCGGACGTTGTGTCGGCGCAAACAAGCGCCCCGCAATTCCCCAGTTTGTCCGGCGACAAACTCGGAACCGGGCAGCCGGGCTAAGTCTGGCCGGTGTCCTGATCCGGAAAGACGATGTCGACGGTCGAGTGCGAACAACAGGAAAGCGGCTGGGGAATTCTGGGAGAGCTCCCCGGCGATCCCATGATCTGGGTGCTGATCTTCAGCGAGCTCGTCGCCTTCGGCTTGTTCCTCGGCGCTTTTTCGGTCAGCCGCGCGATCCACCCCACGCTGTTCGCGGCCGGGCAGTCAGCGCTCGATTCGAATCTCGCCGGCCTCAATACCGTCGTGCTGGTCACCAGCGGCTGGGCGGCGGCGAAGGCGACGAAGGCCGCGCGTGCCGGGGAACGGCCGGTGGCGCGATACTGGATCTTCGGCGCGATGGCGCTCGGCGGCCTCTTCATCGCGATCAAGATCGCCGAGTATGCGGAAGAAATCGGGCGAGGCGTCGGGCTCGAGACCAGCCCGTTCTTCACGCTCTACTTCCTCCTGACCGGCTTTCATCTTCTGCATGTCGGCCTCGGCATCGTCATCCTCGCCGTGGTCTGCCGCCGCGCCGGGATATCGGGCGTCGAGACGGCAACTGCCTTCTGGCACATGGTCGATCTGGTCTGGATCGTCATGTTCCCGATTCTCTATCTGGTCAAATGACCATGCCGGATCGTATCGACATGAGCTGGATCGTGCTTATCGGCCTCGCGCTTGCGACCATCCTGCTGCCGCCGCTGGTGCCGCGGCCGCTGCTCGGCAACGCACTGCTGCTGGCCTTCGCCGCCCTCAAGGGCCACCGGATCGCGCTCGACTTCATGGATCTACGCGCCGTGCCCGCGCTCTGGCGTGGCCTCGTCGCGAGTTGGATCCTGATCGTCCTGCTGCTGGCCTGGCTCGCCTCGGCCGTCGTCGCCCTGATCTGACGCGCTCATTGCGCCGTGACAAAGAACGGGCCGGGCTGAGCGGCAATAAATCACACCATCGCGATTTCGCAGGAATCAAACCGGAAAGGATTGGCAATGGCTGAACGCCTGACCAAGTCGGCCGCTCGAAATGTCTTCTACGGCGGCTCGGCCTTCTTCTTCGCCATTTTCATAGGGCTGACGGCACACAGCCATTACTACATGGCCACGACGTCGACCGACGCCACGACGCTGACGTCGTCGGTCGCCCGCGGCAAGCATGTCTGGGAGAAGAACTCATGCATCAACTGCCACACTCTGCTGGGTGAGGGCGCCTACTTTGCCCCTGAAGTCGGCAACGTCTGGGATCGTTGGGGCGGCAACGAGGACCCGGCCGCTGCGCGCGAGACACTGAAGGCCTGGATGCAGTCGCAGCCCTCGGGCGCGCCCGGCCGGCGGCAGATGCCGCAGTTCAACCTCACCGACCAGGAGCTCGACGATCTCGCCGACTTCCTGCAATGGACCAGCAAGATCAAGCGGCAGGAGTGGCCGCCGAACAAGGCCGGCTGAGCACGCTGTTTCCTCTTTCAAGACAGAGAGACCCGAGATGAAATATCAGACCCAGAAAGTCGCGATGCTCTACTTCTACGGCGCGCTGACTCTGTTTCTCGCGCAGGTCCTGTTCGGCCTCGTCGCCGGAACCATCTACGTCCTGCCCAACACGCTGTCGACGCTCCTGCCGTTCAACGTCGTCAGGATGATCCACACCAACGCGCTGATCGTGTGGTCGCTGATCGGCTTCATGGGCGCGACCTATTTCCTGTTGCCTGAGGAAACCGAGACCGAGCTGTACAGCCCGCTGCTGGCCAAGATCCAGTTCTGGATGTTCTTCGGCGCGGCAGGCGTGGCCGTGGTCGGCTATCTCTTCCACTATCACGAAGGACGCGAGTTCCTCGAGCAGCCCTTCATCATCAAGGTCGGCATCGTCGTCGTCTGCCTGATGTTCCTGTTCAACGTCACCATGACGGCACTGAAGGGCCGCAAGACCACGATCACGAACATCCTGCTGTTCGGCCTGTGGGGCGTTGCGATCTTCTTCCTGTTCGCTTTCTACAATCCTGTGAACTTAGCAGTCGACAAGATGTACTGGTGGTACGTCGTCCATCTCTGGGTCGAAGGCGTCTGGGAGCTGATCATGGCCTCGGTGCTCGCCTATCTCATGATCAAGCTCAACGGCATCGACCGCGAGGTCGTGGAGAAGTGGCTCTACGTCATCATCGGCCTTGCGCTGTTCTCTGGCATCCTCGGCACCGGCCATCATTTCTACTGGATCGGCGCGCCCGGCTACTGGCAGTGGATCGGCTCGCTGTTCTCCACGCTCGAGGTGGCACCGTTCTTCACGATGGTGATCTTCACGGTGCAGATGACATGGAAGGCCGGCCGCAAGCATCCGAACCGCGCTGCGCTATTGTGGTCGGTCGGCTGCTCGGTGATGGCCTTTCTCGGCGCCGGCGTCTGGGGCTTCCTGCACACGCTGTCCTCGGTGAACTACTACACCCACGGCACCCAGGTCACCGCGGCGCACGGCCATCTCGCCTTCTTCGGCGCCTATGTGATGCTCAATCTTTCCGTCATGGCCTATGCGATCCCGCAGATTAGGGGACGCGCGCCCTATAACCAGTGGCTGAGCATGGCGAGCTTCTGGATCATGTGCACGGCCATGATGGTGATGACCTTCGCGCTGACCTTCGCCGGCGTGGTCCAGGTCCATCTCCAGCGCGTGCTCGGCCAGGGCTACATGGACGTGCAGGACCAACTCGCGATGTTCTACTGGGTCCGGCTCGGCTCCGGCGTGTTCGTCGCGATCTCCGCACTGATGTTCGTCTGGGCGGTGCTGGTACCCGGTCGCGCCAAGCAGGCGGTCATCCCCGGCGCGTTGCAGCCGGCTGAATAAATGCAACTGGCGGCCGCGGTTCGCCGCGGCCGCCAGCTTCCTGGAAAGTCCGGAGAAACATCATGAAAGCTGCCCTTCACACGGTGACCTCGGCGCCCGAGCTGCCGGCCTATGTCGCAAGCGGCAACGAGTGCGCGCTGTTCGAGCACGCCTGGCGGCACCAGCTGCCGGTCCTGCTGAAGGGGCCGACCGGCTGCGGCAAGACGCGCTTCGTCGCGCATATGGCGGCGCGTCTCGGATTGCCGCTCCACACCGTCGCCTGCCACGACGATCTCACCGCGGCCGATCTCACCGGTCGCTATCTGCTGCGGGGCGGCGACACGGTATGGACCGACGGTCCGCTGACGCGCGCGGTGCGCGAGGGCGGCATCTGCTACCTCGACGAGGTCGTGGAAGCGCGCAAGGACGTCACCGTAGTGCTGCATCCCCTGACCGACGATCGCCGCATCCTGCCGCTGGAGCGCACAGGCGAGGAGCTTGCGGCGCCGAACAGCTTCATGCTCGTGGTCTCCTACAATCCCGGCTACCAGACGCTGCTGAAGGCGTTGAAGCCGTCGACGCGACAGCGCTTCGTTGCCATCGAATTCGGCTTCCTGCCGTCCGAGCAGGAAATCGCCGTCGTCTCCGCCGAAAGCGGACTGCCGCCGGAGCGCGTGCGGCCGCTGGTCGGGCTGGCTGGCCGGCTGCGCGCACTGAGGGGACACGACCTGGAGGAGGGCGTCTCGACCCGGCTCGTGGTCTATTGCGCGACCCTGATCGCCGCCGGCACGCCGATCGCCGATGCAGTGCTTGCCGGCATGATCGAGCCGCTGACGGACGATGCCGACGTCAAGGCGGCGCTGCTCGACGTCGCCCGTGCCGTGATCGGGTGAGGCCAGTCCGATGCTTGACTTCCTCGAACTGGAGGAAACGGTCGGTCGCGCCTGGCATCGGATGGTCGGCGGCACTTCGAGCTACCCGACTCACGCCGACCACGCCGTCACGCTCGCAGAGGTGAGGAGCCGGCTCGCTGTGATGTTCCGCGCGCTTGGCGGCGAGACCGGCGTTCAGATCGCGAGCGCAGGCGCGCGCAGGGCGGGCCATCGTCTCGGCTGGCGGCAGCGCATCGGCTTGGGCGACGAGCGGCTCGAGCACCCAGGCCGCGACTCGGCAACCATCTTCCTGCCCGATCGCATCGCGATCTTTCCCGACCGGGCCCTGAACGCAACGCTGTATCGTTGGCTTGCGGCGTGGTTCGCAGCCGCGCCGATCGAGGCGATCGCGGAAACCGACCCGCTGCGGCGGGACCTTTCGATGTTGCGCCGGGCGAGCGAGACCGCGGTCTGGGTTCTCACGCAATTCCCAGGGCTCGTCGCCGATTACGCGCAGCTTGCCGCGGCCACCGCCGAGGCCCGGCCTCGTCGCCCTTTGCCGCGCGTCGAGCAAGAGATCGAGCAGATCGTCCTGGCCCTGCTCGGAACCGGAAAGGCGCCTGCAGGTAGACTGTGGCCGGCGATGATGGGGACGGGCTCGCTGCCGGACAAGGCGCCGCCGGGTTATCGCGCGATCCTGCCGTGTCCGCTCTGGGGCGATTGCTGGACGCGCGAGCTCTCGCCCGCACATGCGGACGAAGACGAATGCGCACCGGGCGCGGCGGCCGCGGCGAAGGACGATCGCAAGCGGTTTGCCGTCCGCGAGCGCGGGGACGATGCCAATCGGCGCGATCCGTTCGTGCTGAACCGCTTCGAGAAGATCCTCGCGATGGCCGAGATGGTCAATGTCGACCGCCCGGCTGATGACAGCGAGGACGAGGATGCGCAGAAGGCAGCCAACGATCTCGAGGAGATCACGCTCAGCCGCCGCAGTGGCAAGCCGGCGAGCCGGTTCAAGTTCGATCTCGACCTGCCGCCGGAGGCCCTCGACGCCTCGCAGCTGAATGCGGACCTGACCTATCCCGAATGGGACTATCGCAGCGGCTCCTATCTGCCGGATCATTGCCGCGTGCTCGAGGCTGCGGCGTCCGAGGAAGGCGAGAGCTGGACGGCGGATGACGCGATGCGCCGACGCATTCGCCAGGTGCGTCGCCGCTTCGAGGTTCTGCGTCCGCGTCACGAAATGATGCGCGCCCAAAGCGACGGACATGATCTCGACCTTGACGCGCTGGTGCGCGCGCGGTGCGACCTCAGTGCCGGGAGCGGCGGTGGTCTCGACCGCATCCATGTCGCGATGCGCCCGCAAGGGCACGATCTCGCCGTCACGCTGCTGGTCGATGTCTCGCTGTCGACCGATGCCTGGGTCGACGGCTATCGCGTGCTCGACGTCGAGAAGGAAGCGCTGCTCGTGCTCGCGCACGGGCTGTCGGCTTGCGGCGACCACCATAGCATCCTGACCTTCACCTCACGTCGACGTTCCTGGGTGCGACTCGAAACCATCAAGGCGTTCGGCGAGCCAATGAGCGGGGCCGTGGAGCGCCGCATCGGGGCGCTCAGGCCCGGCTATTACACGCGGATCGGCGCGGCGGTACGCCACGCCGCGGCCGAGCTCGCGCGCCAGCCGCTGCGCAAGAAGCTGCTGCTCGTCCTCACCGACGGCAAACCGAACGACGTCGATCACTATGAAGGGCGCTTTGCGGCCGAAGACACCAGGAAATCCGTGCAGGAAGCGCGCCGGCTCGGCATCGCGGTCTTCGGCGTGACGATCGACGCGGCGGCACAAACCTACTTTCCGACGCTGTTCGGACGCGGTGGCTACGCCATCGTCGGCAACATCAAGCGGTTGCCGGCAGCGCTGCCGGCGATCTACCGGCAGGTGGCGCATTGACGCTCAGAACATATAGCCTGGTGCGAACTGTTGCTCAGGAATTGGGTATATGATCGAATGGCCGGATGGATCAAAAGGCCAAGGTCGCTCGCGGTAGCCGCGCGGCGATGCGCGACGTCGCGAGAGGTTGAA
The DNA here is from genome assembly GCF_041262065.1 of Bradyrhizobium sp. USDA 327. Taxonomy (NCBI): domain Bacteria; kingdom Pseudomonadati; phylum Pseudomonadota; class Alphaproteobacteria; order Hyphomicrobiales; family Nitrobacteraceae; genus Bradyrhizobium; species Bradyrhizobium sp. USDA 327. The sequence continues at coordinate 1,862,647 of NZ_JBGCCW010000001.1, forward strand.
GCGTATGCTGGTAGCCTGCGGCGATGCCCTGATCGATTTCGTACCAACAAGAAACACTGAGGGACGCGAAGCCCTGATGCCGGCGGTCGGCGGCTCCTGCCTCAACGTTGCGATCGGCATGGCGCGGCTGGGCGCGCCGGCCGGCTTCGTCGGCGGCATCTCGACCGACCTGTTCGGACGTATGATCGCAGATCATGCCGCGGCCTCCAATGTCGATATCAGTCTCGCCACCCGCAGCGATCGCCAGACCACACTTGCCTTCGTCCGCATCGTCGCGGGCGAGTCGCACTACGCGTTCTACGATGCCGAGACCGCGACGCGGAACTGGACCTACCGGCGCGGCTCCATTCCATTCGCAAGCGTCGAAGCGGTTCATGTCGGCTCGACCACGCTGGTCAACGACCAGGGCGCGGCCGAGACCAAGGCGCTGATCGCGGACGCGCGGGCGTCGTCGACGATCTGCTTCGATCCGAACTGCCGCCCGAACCTCGTCAGCGACAAGCCGGCCTATCTCGCGCGCATGGCCGAGTTCGCGGGAGGCGCCGATCTCATCAAGATGTCGGACGTCGATTTCGCCTATCTCTTCGGCGACGAGCCGTATCATCGGCGCGCGAGCACGCTGCTCGCAAAGGGCACAAGCCTCATCGTCATTACACGTGGCAACGACGGCGTGATTGCGTGGCACGCGGGGGCAGGGCAGATCGAAGTCCCCGCGCCGAAGGTCGAGGTTGCCGACACCATTGGTGCCGGCGACAGTTTTCAGGCGGCGCTGCTCTTCGCCCTGCACAAGCAGGGCTGGCTGGTGCGCGAGAAACTGAGCAAGATCGGAACGGACAAGCTCCGCCGCGCACTGTCCTTTGCCGCCAATTGCGCGGGCCTGACCTGCACCCGCCCGGGCGCCGATCCACCCTGGAGCCATGAGATCAATTGGAGTTGGTAATCCGCGTCACATTGGTGCGACCACCTTCTCGGCGCACTTGAGGAAGGTACGGATCAGCGGGCTGTGCGAGTCGCGCCGCCAGCATACGGCGACGTCGATGGAGTCGGTTGCGTCCCGCAACGGCCGAAACACGATGCCCTGCGGCGCGCCGAGCTTGGCGCAGGCGGGCAGGATCGCGAGCCCTTCGCCGGCCAGCACCAGGCTCATCGCCGAATGCACGGTTTCCACCCGGCTGGCGATCGGCATCACCACCTGATGCCGCCGCAGCAACGCCGTCACCGCAGAGGAGGCGGGGTCCTGCTCCGGCCGCGGCAGCGCGATCAGCGGCCGGCCGTGCAATTTCGCCATCGGCACCGCGCCGAGGCGGGAGAGCGGCGATCGGATCGGCATCGCCAGCATGAGAGGTTGCGCGCCAACCCGCGCCACCTGGATTTCGGGATGGTTGATCGCCGGCATGCACAGCGCGATCGTGACGCTGCGGTCGAGCAGCCGCGCCTCGCGCGTCGAGGCGCTGAGCTCGGCAAAATGAAGCTCGACGCCGGGAATGGAACGCCGCAACTCGGGAATCAGGCGCGGCAGTACCGCATTTGCCAGCGCGAACATGTAGCCGATCGAGATCCGCCCGCGTCGTCCGGCCGCGACCGCGCGCGCGGCTTCGACGCCGTCGGCCGCCAGGGCCAGCGCCTCGCCGGCGCGCGCCAGCAGGGCCTGGCCGGGCTCGGTCAGGTCCATGCCGCGCGTGCCGCGGCGGAACAGGGGCGCGCCGACTTCGGCCTCGAGCTTGCGGATCTGCACCGAGAGCGGCGGCTGCGCCATCCGCAGCCGCTCGGCGGCCTTGCCGACGCTGCGCGCCTCGGCGACGGCGACGAAATAGCGGAGCCGGCGAAGATCCATTGGCATACCGAAAATATACGGGCTGACGGCAAAAATCGTATTGGACGGCGAGTTAACAAGGCTGTCATTCTTGCTGTCAATGTCTTCGGGCCAATGGCGGCCCGCTTCGGAGCGCGATGTGACCATGAACGGCGATCCCTGTTGCTTGTCCGCAACCGAGCTGCGCGGCCTCATCGCCGGAAAGCGGATTTCGCCAGTCGAGATCGTCCGAGCCGTTCTCGCGCGCGCCGAGGCGCTCCAGCCCGCGCTCAACTGTTTCATCACCCTGTGCGGCGATGAGGCGATTGCAGCGGCGCGCGAAGCCGAGCGCAAGGTGATGGCCGGCGAACCGCTCGGCCTGCTGCACGGCATCCCCGTCACCGTCAAGGACATCGTCAACACCAAGGGCGTCAGGACCACCTTCGGCGCCGTTCCCTACAAGGACAATGTGCCGAACGAGGACGCCGTGGCGGTGGCGCGGCTGCGCAGCGAGGGCGCGATCCTGATCGGCAAGACCTCGACGCCAGAATTCGGAAGCAAGTGCCTGACGGATTCGCCCTTGTTCGGTCGCACCCGCAACGCGTGGGGTGCGTGCCGCTCCTCCGGCGGCTCCAGCGGCGGTGCGGCGGTCGCCGTTGCCAGCGGCATCGCGCCGCTTGCCATCGCGACCGACGGCGGCGGCTCGACGCGAATTCCGGCCGCCTGCAACGGCGTGGTGGGCTTGAAGCAGAGCAACGGCGTCATCCCGCACAGCCAGGCGCTGGATGTGTTCGGCAACCAGACCTATGTCACGCCGACCACCCGCACCGTCGCCGACACCGCACTGATGATGCAGGCGATGGCCGGTGAAGATCCTTGCGATCCCTGGTCGATCGGCGTGCCCGTGCCTGACTTCATCGGCACTGCCGCTCCACGCGGCGATCTGCGCGGGCAGAGGATCCTGTATTGCCTGACGCCGCCGGGCCGGCCGGTGTCCACTGAGGTCGCCGCCAACTTCAGAGCGAGCCTCGACCGGCTGGCAGGGCTCGGTGCCGAGCTCGAGGAGTTCTCCGGCGATGGTTTCGACATCGAGCCGATCTGGCGCGCCATCAACCACACCGTCTGGCGCACGCGCTTCGCGAGACTGGCGGCCGAGCACAGCGACCAGCTGAGCGAGGCCTTTCTCAAGCAGCTCGCGCTCGCCACCGAAGTCAGCGGCATCGACTACCAGGAGGCGATGTTCGCGCGCACCGCGCTGTTCCGTCGCGTGCAATCGTTGCTTGCGCGCGGGCACTTCCTGGCGATGCCGACCCTCACGCGCACCGCGCTGCCGATCGAGCAGGATCTGTTCGGCAGCATCGAGATCGATGGTCGGCATTTCGACAGCGTCCGGCCGCACTGGTTCCCCTGGACCATGCCCTTCAACATGACCGGCCATCCCGCGATCAGCCTGCCCTCGGGCTTTGCTGGCGACGGCCTGCCGATCGGGATCCAGCTCGTCGGCCGCTTCCGCGCCGATGCGGAATTGCTGCGCGTGAGCGCAATGTTCGAGGCTTCGAGCGATCTTCTGTCTCGCTGGCCGGCTTAAGGACATGGGCATGCAGCGAGGGGCGTGTGTGCAAAGGACTTGCCTCCGGGGTCCAGACATGTTGATCGTGCCGCAGGTGAGCCCTGAAGCCGAGCACGCATGAGCGTCTTTGTCCTCCGACGTCTGTTGACCTTGCTCGCGACGCTGGTCGGCGCATCGCTGATCATCTTCCTGGTGCTCGACGCGCTTCCCGGCAATGCCGCGCAGATGCTGATGGGCGCCGATGCCTCGGCGGATGCGGTTCGCGCGCTCACCGTCAAGCTCGGGCTCGACCAGCCGCTGGCGGTCCGCTATCTGCAGTGGATCAAGGGGCTGCTCGTCGGCGATCTCGGCAACTCCTATGCCTACGGTACGCCGGTCGCCAGCCTGATCGCGGAGCGGCTGCTGCTGACCATTCCGCTCGCGATCATGGCCATGACCATCACCGTGACGCTGGCGCTCTCCGCCGGCATCTACACCGCCGCCAATCACAACAAGCTCGGCGACGTCGGCGTGATGTCGCTGACCCAGGTCGGCATCGCGCTGCCGAACTTCTGGTTCGCGATCCTGCTGGTGCTGTTGTTCTCGGTGCGCCTGCAATGGCTCTCGGCGGGCGGCTTTGCCGGCTGGGAGGACGGCATCTGGCCAGGGATCAAGTCGCTGCTGCTTCCCGCAATCTCGCTCGCGGTGGTGCAGGCCGCGATCCTTGCGCGCGTCACGCGCTCGGCGGTGCTGGAGGTGCTACGCGAAGATTTCGTCCGCACAGCACGCGCAAAGGGCCTTGGCAAGCGCGAGGTGCTGTGGAGCCACGTGCTGCGCAATGCCATGATCCCCGTGATGACGGTGATGGGGCTGCAATTCGCCAATCTGCTCGCCGGCACCATCGTGATCGAGAACGTGTTCTACCTGCCGGGCCTCGGCCGGCTGATCTTCCAGTCGATCGCCAACCGCGATCTGATCGTGGTGCGCAACTGCGTGATGCTGCTCGCCGCCATGGTCGTCATCGTCAATTTCGTGGTCGACGTGCTCTACGCCTTCATCGATCCCCGCATCAAGGTGCATGACCTGTGAGCGCGCCCGTCACCATTGATGCGCCGCTCGCAGCGCGGCCGCTGCCGGCCCGCACGTTTTTCCGTCGAGCACTGCGCCATCGCAGTTTCGTGCTCGGCGCTGCGCTGAGCCTGCTGGTGCTGGCCTCCGCGCTGCTGTCGCTGGTGTGGACGCCCTGGTCTCCTTACGAAATCGACATCGCATCGAAGCTCCGGCCGCCCTCGGCGGCGCATTGGCTCGGGACCGATTCCTTCGGCCGCGACATCGTCTCGCTGCTGCTGGCCGGTGCCCGATCCACCATCATGGTCGGCGTCATCGCCGTCAGCATCGGTCTCACCTTCGGCGTCACGCTCGGCCTGATCGCCTCGGCCCGGCGCGGCTGGACGGAAGAGATCATCATGCGCTTTTCCGACTTTACCTTCGCCTTTCCAGCCGTGCTCTCCGCGATCATGCTCGCCGCGGTGGCAGGGCCTGGCATGGTGACCTCGATCATCGCGATCGGTATCTTCCAGATCCCGACACTGACGCGGCTGACGCGCGGCTCGGCCAATGCGATCTGGGCGCGCGAATTCGTGCTGGCCGCGCGCGCGGCGGGCAAGGGGCGCTTTCGCATCACCATCGAGCACGTGCTGCCGAATATCCTGTCGATCCTGATCGTGCAGGTCACCATCCAGTTTGCGCTCGCCATCCTCGCCGAAGCCGCGCTGTCCTATCTCGGTCTCGGCACGCAGCCGCCGCAGCCGTCCTGGGGGCGGATGCTGAACGATGCGCAGACGCTGCTGTTCCAGTCGCCGATGCTCGCCGTCTATCCGGGTGCGGCGATCGCGATCGCGGTGCTGGGCCTCAATCTGCTCGGGGATGGGCTGCGCGACCTGCTCGATCCCAGACTGGCGCGGGAGCGATAGTGATGGGCGAGCGCTCCAACATGCCGCTGATCGAAGTCAGCGATCTCGGCGTCCGCCTCAACACCAGCCGCGGGCCGGCGCAGGCGGTGCGCGGTGTCAGCTTCTCCCTCGATCGCGGCGAGACGCTCGGGCTCGTCGGCGAATCCGGTTGCGGCAAGTCGGTCACCGCGCTGTCGTTGATGGGCCTGCTGCCGGACAGTGCGGCCGTCACCGGCAGCATCAAGCTGGATGGCAAGGAGCTCGTCGGGCTTTCGGACGCCGATTATTGCCGGCTGCGCGGCAACCGCATCAGCATGATCTTCCAGGAGCCGATGACCGCGCTCAACCCGATGCACACGATCGGCCATCAGGTCGCCGAGCCGCTGCGCCGTCACAAGAAATATTCGGCGGCGCAGGCGCGGCGCGAGGCGATCGCCTTGCTCGACCGCGTCGGGCTGCCCGATCCCGTACGGCGCGTCGATGCCTATCCCCACCAGTTCTCGGGCGGCCAGCGCCAGCGCATCACGATCGCCATGGCGCTCGCCTGCGAGCCCGATCTGTTGATCGCTGACGAGCCGACCACCGCGCTGGACGTCACCATCCAGGGCCAGATCCTCGACCTCATTGCCGATCTCGTGGAGGAGCGCGGCATGTCGATGATCCTGATTTCGCATGATCTCGGCGTCATCGCCGAGAACGTGCAGCGCATGATGGTGATGTATGGCGGCGCCGTCGTCGAGAGCGGGCCGACCGGCGAGGTGTTCCGCCGCATGGGACATCCCTACACGCAGGGCCTGTTCCGCGCGCGCCCGAAGCTCGGTGCACGCAAGGGGACGCGGCTGAAGACCATCTCTGGCACGGTGCCGGAGCTCGCCGATTTGCCGTCCGGCTGCACCTTCTCCGATCGGTGTCCGCTCGTGATCGATCAATGCCGCGCGGCGCTGCCGCCGATGGTGGATGTCGGCCCCGGCCACCTCGTGCGCTGCATCAGGACGGACGTGTCGATGGCAGAGCGCGTCGGAGCGCTGACCGCATGACTGCCGCAGCAGAACCGCTTCTCGACGTGAAGGATCTGGTGCAGCGTTACGCGCTGCCGCGCGAAAGTCTATTCCGGCCGCCGGGACAGGTGCGTGCGCTGAACGGCGTGAGCGTGCAGGTCGCCGACGGCAAGAGCCTCGGCGTCGTCGGCGAATCCGGATCGGGCAAGTCGACTTTCGCGCGGCTGGTGATGGCGCTGGAGCGACCGACGTCAGGGGAGGTCGCGGTGTTCGGCCGCGATCTCAACCGCATCTCGGCCGACGAGCTGCGCCGCGCCCGGCGCGATTTCCAGATGGTGTTTCAGGACCCCTACGGATCGCTCGATCCGCGCCAGACCATCGCGCGCATCGTCGCCGAGCCGCTGACTGTGCTCGAAGGCGCCGACCGCACCACGTTCCGCGAACGCGTTGCCACTGTGCTGCGCCAGGTCGGCCTGCGCGAGCCTGACATGGACAAATATCCGCACGAATTCTCCGGTGGCCAGCGCCAGCGCATTGCGATTGCGCGTGCGCTGATCACCCAGCCGAAGCTGATCGTCGCCGACGAGCCGGTCTCCGCGCTCGACGTCTCCGTGCAGGCGCAGGTGCTGAATCTGATGCAGGACCTCCAGGAACAGTTCGGCCTCAGCTACATCCTGATCAGCCACGACCTCGCCGTCGTCGACTATCTCTGCGACGAGGTCGCGGTGATGTATCTCGGCCGGATCGTCGAGCAGGGTCGGCCGGAGGACCTGTTCGAGCACTGCGCCCATCCCTATACGCGGGCTCTATTGGAGGCCGTGCCGCGGGTGCGCGCCGGCGGTGGCCGGCGGCGGCGCGGGGGCCAGGCGATCGCCTCGCAATCGGCGGCAACGGCCGGATGCCCCTATGTCGCGCGCTGTCCGCTCGCCGACCAGCATTGCCGCGAGGTTCTGCCTGAGTTACGCAAGGTCGGTGAGGGGCACCTTGCCGCCTGCCACAAGGCAGAGGCCGCGATGGCGTTGCCGCAGGCGGCCATGGAAGGTTAGTGTTCGCAGCAGGATTGGCGTAGGCTTAAGAACAGAGCAGGCCGGGGAGTTACGCATGTTCAGGAAACTGTCGATCGTCGCATTTGCCCTCACACTTGCCGCAGCGCCTTTGCCGGTGCTGGCGCAGGGCAAGAAGGACAGCGTCGTCATGGCGATGGCGCTGGAGCCGCCGGGGCTCGATCCCACCAATGCCGCCGCCGCCGCGATCGCCGAGGTCACGCTCTACAACATCTATGAGACGCTGACCAAGATCAACGAGGACGGCTCGGTCTCGCCGCTGCTGGCCGAGAGCTGGACCGCTTCGCCCGAACTGAAGGCCTATACGTTCAAGCTGCGCAAGGGCGTCAAATTCCACAATGGCGAGCCGTTCAATTCCGCCGCGGTGAAGTTCTCGTTCGAGCGCAACGCCGCACCGACCAGCACCAACAAGGACAAGAGCCTGTTCCAGGCCTTCGAGAAGGTCGAGGCGCCCGACGCCGACACGGTCGTGATCACCATGAAATATGGCGAGCCGAACCTGCCGTTCCTGCTCGGGCAGGCGAGCGGCTCGATCGTGGAGCCGAAGAGCGCGGCCACCAACGTCACGCAGCCGGTCGGCACCGGGCCCTACCAGCTCGGCGCCTGGGCCAAGGGCTCCTCGATCACGCTGACCAAATGGGCCGACTACCGCAACGCCGCCGCGATCAAGCTGTCCAAGGTGACGATCCGTTTCATCTCCGAACCGGCGGCGCAGACCGCGGCGCTGCTCTCGGGCGACGTCGACGCGTTCCCGCGCGTCTCGGCGCAGCGGACGATCGCGCAGTTCAAGGCCGATCCCCGCTTCAACGTCATGGTCGGCGGCTCCCGGGCCAAGACCATCGTCGGCATCAACCACAAGAAGAAGCCGCTCGACGACGTCCGTGTTCGCCGTGCCATCCTCGCCGCGATCGACCGCAAGGCGATCATCGAGGGCGCCGTCGATGGTTTCGGCACGCCGATCGGCAGCTTCTACGTCCCGGGCGCGCTCGGCTTTGTCGACACCACCGGCATCAATCCTTACGACCCCGAGAAGGCCAAGAAGCTGCTCGCCGAGGCCGGCGTCACCACCCCGCTCGAGCTCTCGCTCAAGCTGCCGCCGCCGTCCTATGCGCGGCAGGGCGGCGAGATCGTCGCAGCCCAGCTCGCCAAGGTCGGCATCGTCGCCAAGATCGAGAACGTCGAATGGGCGCAGTGGCTGTCGCAGGTGTTCGCGCCCAACGGTCCGCACAATTTCGATCTCACCATCGTCAGCCACGTCGAGCCGTTCGACCTCGTCAAGATCACCGAGCCGGACTACTACCTCGGCTACAACAACGAGAAGTTCAACGCGCTCTACAAGCAGATCGTCTCGACGCCGGACGAGGCGGCGCGCGCCAAGCTGCTCGGCGACGCGCAGCGCATGCTCGCGACCGACGCCGTCTCCGCCTATCTCTACCAGCCGCAGCTGATCACCATCACCAACAAGAAGCTGAAGGGCGTCTGGAAGGACGTGCCTCAATACGAGAACGATTTCTCGACGTGGTCTTGGGAGTAGGGGGCGGCGTCCGTTGCTGTGCCCTCTTCGCAAGCCGGAGAGGGCAGCTCCAAACAAAAAATGAAAAAACAACCCCATGCACAGTAGCCGGGCGTAGTCATTTCAACGGCTTGCGCGTTGCGCAGTTCAAGGCCAAGGCGATGCGCTGAGACGTTGACCCGTCGGGCAAAACACTGGCATGATGTCACCCTCGCGGCCTCATGGTCAGGGACGTGCCGTCAGGCGAGGCAGCCGTGAAGAACCATCCCGCCGCGATGCCGGCATCGGCGTGGCGCCCGTCAGCGCCGAGGTGCCGGCCACACTGAAATTCGACCATGCAACGATGAGCGATATCGCCCAGGCCTTGGCCAGCGGGCAGGTCAATGCGACGGCGCTGACCAAAGGTTACCTCGCGCGCATCGAGGCCTACGCCTATGAGCAGGCCTCCGACATGCGCAAGGTGCCGCCCGGCTTGCGCGCGTTAGAGCCCAACCTGCTCTCCTCGCGTGCTTGCCGACAAGCACGCGCGCTCCGTAGGGACGCACAAAAAAGTTCGGATGTCTGCTCTCGGGGAGAGACCGGGCACACGGCTCCGCCCCCGGAATGTCGCCTTGTGGACCCGGAGCGGAACTCAGAGCCGAATTGGATTGACGCCAATGGGCGGTCAAGATCAGGTGTTCGGCCAGCCATCCGGCCCTACGTCCTTAGCTTTTTCCTCGGCCAGGAGTCGTAACAGCGTCTGATGCCGTGCTTCATCGCGTGACGGGTCACCGTCACTGATGGCGATGAGCTTCTCATAACGTCTGATGTTTTCGTGGTTTACGTAGTTCTGCATTGCGCCCTCCGTCGGTTGAGCAGCCTGGCGCGCTGAGGCTAACACCAGCTACCCATTGCGCACGCGATGCAAGGCTTATTTTTGGGCGAATGAGAAGATGCCTCAGCGGGGCCGTCCCATAATTGAAGCCCTCGCGGGCGACGACCGCTGGGTCAAGAACATGATCGACGGCTTGGCGGGCACCCTTGGAGACGTGCGCACTGAAGCTTGCGCTCGGAGCAAAGGCGGGGGGCCCGAACGTTATGCGAGGCGCTATTCGCATCACTTTTTTAGTCGCGTCTGCGCGAGCGCTGACCGCCGGTATTCGGAAGCACGGCATCGGTGCGCGGCAAGCAGGATCATCCAGGGTTGCTCGGCGCGGCTTCGGCGTCGATAGCTGCAACAAGCTCGGGCGCAAGGTGAGCGGACAGACGTTGAATGATGTCGAGCAACTGCAGGATTTCCTGCTCACGCAGGGCGTCAACCTTGTTGTGCAACAATTCGATTTCGAGCTCGGCTTTCACATTTATTCGATAGTCGTGCTCCGCATGTCTGCGGTCAATCTCGGATTGACGATTCTGGCTCATCATGATGATGGGCGCCGCATATGCTGCCTGGAAAGAAAGGACCAGGTTCAGCAAGATGAAGGGATAAGGGTCCCAATGATTGATGAATGCTATCATGTTCAGAGCGATCCAGATGCCAAGTAGTACGCTCTGGATGATGATGAAGCGCCAGGAGCCAACCGTTTCGGCTACCCGGTCAGCCAGCATCGCTCCCGGCGTCAAGGCAGGTCTGGGTATGTTGCGCGCCGGCTTTTGCGCACGAAGTTCTTGCAACCGCTGCTGGTCCTCAACACTCAGGTGTATTCTGTGGCTTTGTTCGCTGTTCATTTGCATCCCCGACAATGAGAGATCTGGGCGAGTGAGCGCCCCCTCGTTCCTCCCCGCTCCAGTTGACAGTCATATCAGGTCCAGTCCGTGACGATGTCGCTTATTGGGCCGTGGCTGCTCTTCTCAGAAGGCTGCGGGGCAACTTTCGGGACGCGCGCCGAACAGGCACTCATGCCAAAACAGAAAGCAAGTGACGCCAAGCCCTTAGCCAACGCTGCAGCCGCTCCGGCCCATGTCGCCTTGTGCACGCCAAGAGTCCTCCTTCTGTCGCCACAAGGGTATTGAACGTTTGAAACCGTCATGCGTTAGTCGGCAAATGACGGCCGGATACACTATCCGGTATGACGATGCGGTCGCGGAGACGGTTCTTGCTCAAGCTGTACAGGTGGCCGTCCGACGACTGGCACGGCATCGGCGCGGAAATGCCCTCGGAAATCATCTGGGCCGATCTCTTGAACGCGACTGACGAGGAAAAGCAGTTCGTCGAACGGCTGCTCGGGATACGTGTTCCGTCCGAGGAATCCCTCAGCGAAATCGAGGCGTCGAGCCGCCTGATCTTCGACCGCGGCACGCTCTATCTCAGCTCGCCGGCGGTTCGGCTCACCGAGGACAACGAGGCCGAAATCACGCCGGTGGGATTCGTCATCGGCCCGCGCGTGCTGGTGACGGTGCGCTTTGCAGAGCTGCCGATCTTCGACGACATCGGCAAGCGTATCGGCTCCGACGACAGCCTGGAGAACGGCATGTGCGTGTTCGCCAGCCTGCTGGAGGCCATGATCGATCGCGGTGCCGATGTCCTGGAGCATCTCGGCACCAGGGTTGATCAGCTTTCGCGGGGTGTTTTCAAGGGAGGGCTCGTACGCACCCAACGTGCGGTGCGCTCCAGCCGCAGGATGCGCGAGGCCCTGGAGAATGTTGGCGAGCTGGCGGACCGGCTCGCCAAGGCGCGCGATGTTCTGCTTGGGGTGGGGCGCATCGCCTCGTTTGCCGGTGATGTCGGCAGCGAGTGGGTCACGGCTTCGTCGAAGAAGCGCCTCGAGGCCGTGTCAAAGGACGTCGTCTCGCTCAGCGACTACGAGACGCGACTGTCCGACAAGATCCAGCTGCTGCTCGACGCCGTGCTCGGCTTCATCAGCATCCAGCAGAACGAGCTGTTCAAGATCCTGACGATCGTTTCCGTCGTCGGCGTGCCGCCCACCATCATGGTCGGCATCTGGGGCATGAACTTCAAGCACATGCCGGAGCTGGACTGGACGTTCGGCTACCCGCTGGCGTGGCTCGCAGTCATCGCCAGCGGCCTGCTGCCGCTGATCTGGTTCAAGCGGCGCGGCTGGTTCGATTGAGAGGCGGCGCACCGTTCGTGAACGTTGCGCCGCTTCTACATCAGGCTGCTTCCGCCGCGACGTTGCCGATCCAGTCGCGGGCCAGCGTCACGTCGGCCTGCGACAATTGATGGCCTGCCGGCAGGACCTTGTGGGTTACGCGCGCTCCCGCTTCCGACAGCAGCGTCGCGAGCCGCGCCGAATTGCTCGCCGGCACGATCGGATCCGCCTGCCCGGAGAGCAGCAGAACAGGCTTGCCTGCAAGGTCGGCGTTCGGCGGATCCGACAGCGGCACCATGGCGCGCAGCAGGATCGCGCCCGCAAGCGCCTCCGGCTTCAGCAGCAACAGCGCCGCCGCGATATTGGCACCGTTGGAGAAACCGACCGCGATCGGCGCCGCGAGGCCGTATTGCTTGCGTGCCTCCGCGACGAAGTCGCCGAGCTCGTGCGCGCGACGGCGGACGTCGTCCTCGTCGAACACGCCCTCGGCGAGGCGGCGGAAGAAGCGCGGCATGCCGTGCTCGAGCACGCGGCCGCGCGGCGAGAGCAGGGCGGCGCCGGGCGAGATCATCTTGCCGAGCCCGAGCAGGTCGTTCTCGTCGCCGCCGGTGCCGTGCAACAGCAGCAGCGGGGGTGAGCCCGCATCGCGTGCGGGCTCGAAACGATGAATGAATGCACTTGCGGTCATGACACGCTCTCCTCCAGGCTCGGCAACACGTCCTCGATCTGCTTGCGATGCTGTTCGAGGAAGCTCGGCAGCTTCAGCTCACGCCCCAGCGTCGCGACGGGCTCGTCGACGGCGAAGCCGGGGATGTCGGTCGCGATCTCGAACAGCACGCCGCCGGGCTCGCGGAAGTAGATCGACCGGAAGTAGTTGCGGTCGCGCTGCTCGGTCGGGTGCAGGCCGTGATTGCTGACGAGCTTCTGCGCCATCTTGCCCTGTTCGGCATCGTCAGCCGCGCGGAAGGCGATGTGATGCACCGAGCCGCCGCCTTGGTGCCCGCGCAAGAAGCCCTTGGCCTCGTAGATATCGACGACGCTGCCTTCGGCATAGCCTGAAGCCTTGAAGCGGATCACCGAGCCTTCGCGTCCGGTCTCCTTGAAGCCGAACACGTCGGTGAGGACGGCGGCCGTCTTCGCCGCGCTGTCCAGCAGCAAGGTCACGCCGTGGAAACCTCGGATGGCGTGCTCGGCCGGCACGTCGCCGTTGCTCCAGCCGGGCTCGTTCTCGGCGCCGGGGATGCCGACCAGCGCCAGCGCCATGCCATCCGGATCAGTGAACGGCAGCACGGATTCACCGAAGCGCTTCTCCAGCGCCTCGTACGCGATGCCCTTCTCGGTGAAACGCTGCGTCCAGTAGCCGAGCGAGCGCTGCGGCACGCGGAAGGCGGTCTGATGGGTCTCGCCGACGCCGCGGCGCCCGGCCGGGACGCCAGCCCAGGGGAAGAAGGTCAGGATGGTGCCGGGGCGGCCGGTCTCGTCGCCATAATAGAAGTGATAGGTGCCGGGATCGTCGAAATTGACCGTCTTCTTGACGAAGCGCAGGCCGAGATCGCGGGTGTAGAAGCCGAAATTCCTGATGGGATCGCCGGCGATCGCGGTGACATGGTGCAGTCCAGACATTGTCGTCCTCCAAGATTCGGGGAGCGGTCTTGCTCTGGGCGGAAATATTGTTCCGCTTTGGATTGGGGACAATCCATGCAATTATGACGGCTATGTCTACGATTTGGAAACAATCGTCGGAGCGGGTCCTTGGATAAGCTCGGCAGCCTCCGAGCCTTCGTGAAGGTGGTCGAAAGCGGGAGCTTTGCCGAGGCCGGCCGGCAGCTGCGGCTGTCGCGCTCGGCGATCAGCAAATACGTCGCCGACCTCGAGGAGAGCCTCGGGGTCCAGCTGTTGAACCGGACCACGCGGCACGCCAGCCCGACCGAGAACGGCCAGCGCTATTTCGAGCGCGCGGTCGTGATCCTCTCGGAGATCGAGGCCGCGGACCAGGCGGTGACGCAGGCGCAGTCGGCGCCGCGCGGCCTGTTGCGCGTCAACGCGCCGATGTCGTTCGGCACGATGCGGCTCGGGCCGGCCCTCGCCGATTTCATGGCGCGCTATGGCGAGCTTCAGCTCCAGATCGTGCTCAGCGACGATCTGCTCGATCCCGTGCAGGACGGCTTCGACGTCACGCTGCGCATCGCGGAGCTGGAATCCTCCAGCCTGATCGCGCGCAAGATCATGCCGGTGGCGCGCATGATCTGCGCGTCGCCGGACTATCTCGCGCGTCACGGCACGCCAAGACATCCGCATGATCTGCGCGGGCACACCTCGCTGACCTACGGCTTCCTGCTGACCGGCAATCAGTGGAAGCTCACCGGCGCCGATGGCGATCACTGGATCCAGCCGGCCTGGTCGCTCTGCGTCAACAATGCCGAGGTGCTGCGCGACGTCGCCATCAAGGGCAGGGGGCTCGCGCTGCTCCCTGAGTTCATCGCCGCAGATGCCGTGCGGAAAGGCGAGCTGCGCGTCGTGCTCCATGACTATTCTGCGCCGCCACTCGCGCTGTACGCGGTCTATCCGCCGACGCGGCATCTGTCGGTGAAGGTGCGGCTGTTCATCGATTTTCTGGTGGAGCGGTTTGGCCGGGAGGACGAGACAGGTGTGCGGACGCGCTGAGACCTGGGGCCGGATGCGGACGATAGCTCAAGGGTGATAGGATTGCGGTCCGGCACGGACCAAATACCGTGGGGTCCCAATGCGCCGCCTGAGAAAGCGACGTCTGCTGCCGATGAGGCGGCTCGGGCACGTTGGCTTTGCAGAGGCAAGCAGGGCGGCCTTGGATTGACCAAAGTATCCTTGGAGCTCGGATCTCCGGCAGTCCGGCGCTGGGAGGCTGGGCCGCCCCGCTTTCGTGAAAGCTAGGGTGTGGCCGGCGCTGGGCTCAGCTTGGTGTTGATGCTCGTGAATACACCACTCAATGCCGTGCCGGTGTTCTTGACGGCAGCAATGATAGCGAGCGCAATGCCCGCAGCGATCAGGCCATATTCGATAGCCGTAGCGCCGCTTTCGTCAGCCAGGAACCTCTTGAACGTATGCAAGCTATTCTCCTTATGGTTGTTTTGTTAGCGTGTAACAATTGGTTGTAACAACTTGTTTCTACTCGTGAAGGAATTAAGGAGGCTTGAATCCGAACCGTTAATTTGAGTCCAACTCGAATGTTTCACACGGTTGCTGGAAGCCGAGCGAGCAGGGTTGCGGCCGTCTGCTGCGCAAGATCGTATGTCGGGAACGGCCGTCTTCAGTCTGCCGGTGAGCCGAAGGTCGAAGGGAGCTCGAGGCGGAAGCCGACGCTTTCGACCCGGCCACGCTGTGCCTCAAGCCGACGAGGAGGCCGCCCAGGCGAGCGGTCGTGCTATCCTAGCGCCGCAGCGTGAACTCGTTCGCACCGCGCCGGTGCTCCCATTTCGCCTGCTCCAGCTCGGGACGGTCGCATTCGATCTCCGGATAGCCGATGCAGAGATAAGCGATGAATTTCCAGGAGCCGGGCACGTCGAGAATGGCGTGGATCCGATCCGGGCTCAAGATCGACACCCAGCCGAGACCGATGCCCTCGGCGCGCGCGGCGAGCCACATCGCGGTGATCGCGGAGACCACGGAATATTCGGTTGTCTCCGGCATGGTCGCGCGACCGAGGCCGTGGCCGATGTCGCTGGCCTTGTCCGCGAACACGGCGAGGTGACCAGGGGCCTGTTCGAGACCCGAGAGTTTCAGCGTGGCATAGCGCGCGGCGCGCTCGCCGACATAGGCGTTCAGCGCGTCGGCGTTACACGATCTGAAATCGTCGATCACGGCGCGGCGCCGCGCGTCGTCGTCGACGGTGACGAAGCGCCAGGGCTGGCTGAGGCCGACCGAAGGCGAGAGGCAGGCCGTCTCGATCAGGCGATCGATGGCGCCGGCCGGCAATGGGTCGCTGCGAAAGCGGCGCACGTCGCGGCGCCACACAAACAGCTCGCGCAAGTGCCGGCGGAAGGCGTCGTCGAACTCGACCATGACGTCAATGTCCCAACGGGAAGGAGGCGGCAACCAGCAGGATCAGGATTTCGCCCAGCTGCTCGAACGCCCCGAGGATGTCGCCGGTCTGCCCGCCGATCTGGCGGATGGCAAGCCGCGCCAGCATGAGGCCGGCGAGCGACAGCAGGACCAGGCCGACCAGCGCCTTGCCCGGCCCCAACGCCAGGGCAAGTGCGAGCGTTCCAACAGCGAAGGCAATGGCCACGCTGCGGCCCGGCGGCGATCCGGCGCCGGCCGACAGCCCATCAGTCCGCGCCGGGCCGACCAGCGACATGAAGGCCGGCACGCCGGCGCGGGCAGCACTGTGCGCAGCGCACAGCGCGAGCGTGACGGCCCATGGATCGGCGATCGCCGCGAGCGCGCTCCAGCGCAGGCCGAACGACAGGATCAGTGCGCAGACACCATAGGTCCCGATCCGGCTGTCGCGCATGATCTCGAGCTTGCGCTCGCGTGTCCGGCCGCCGCCGAGTCCGTCCGCGGTGTCGGCAAGTCCGTCCTCGTGCAGCGCGCCGGTGATGAGAGCTGTCGTGGCCAGCACGAGCAGGGCGGCAAGGCTCGGTGTCAGTCCGAAGCGAATGGAGATCTTGTAGATCAACGCGCCGGCGAGGCCGACCAGCAATCCTGCGACGGGCAGGGCCCAGGTCGCGCGCGCGATCGCGCCGTCCCCGGCGGGCTTCGGCGATGCGACGGGCAGGATCGTCACGAACGACGCTGCGATCCTGAGATCGGCGACGACGTCTCGCAAGAGCTCGGCGCGCGGAATCATTTCAGCTTCATCGGCAGGCCGGCGACGACGAACTCGACCTCGTCGGCGACATCGGCAAGGATCTGATTCATGATCCCGGCGGCGTCGCGGAAGCTTCGCGCCAGCGCGTTGTCGGGCACGATGCCGAGGCCGACTTCGTTGGTCACAAGGACGACGGGGCTGTTGAGGCGGGGCAGGGCGCCGGCGAGCTCTCTCACGTTTCGCTCCCAGTCGCGCGCCGCATGCATCAGGTTGGAGAGCCACAGCGTCAGGCAGTCCACGAGCCTCGCGCCCCCGCCATCGGTTGCGAGCAGCGCCGGCATGAGATCGAGCGGGATCTCGCGCTCGATCCAATCGGTTCCGCGCCGCGCGCGATGTCGTGCGATGCGTTCCTCCATTTCGCCGTCGAGCGCCTCGGCGGTTGCGATGTAGACGGGCTGGCCGGGAAAGCTGCGCGCGCGCGCTTCCGCCCGGGTGCTCTTGCCCGATCGCGCTCCGCCGGTGATCAAGATGACGGCCATGAAGGTCTCCTGTCGCCAGCACTAATCATCAAAAGCGCCCAAAGACAAAGCCGAAATCAGGCGGCGAGGGGCTTGCGCTCGGCCGCCGTCTTGCGCAACAGGGGCGGAGCGAGACGGGAGATTTGCGTGGATTTTGCGGGGGCCATGGCAGTGGCGATGGCGGTGGATGCCCTTCTGGGCTGGCCGTCGTCGCTGTTCGCGCGGATCGGCCATCCCGTCACCTGGCTGGGCTGGCTGATTGTCGCGATCGACTCCGCCTGGAATCGCGCATCCGATCCGCCGGCGTTGCGCCGCGCTGCCGGCGTTGCCGGCGCGCTCGCGGTGATCGCGCTTTCGGTCGCGCTCGGCTGGGGGCTTCAATCCTTGATTCCCTCAGGCTGGATTCAGATCATGCTGGTGGGCATCCTGGCCTGGCCCCTGGTCGCGCTGCGCTCGTTGCATGATCATGTGGCCGCTGTCGCAGCCCCGTTGCGGGATGGCGACATCGCCGCTGCACGCGACGCGGTGTCCCGCATCGTCGGCCGCGATCCAGCTGCGCTCGATGAAGCCGGCATCGCACGCGCGACGATCGAGAGCCTTGCGGAGAACGCCTCCGACGGCATCGTGGCGCCGGTGTTCTGGGGCGCGCTGTTCGGCTTGCCCGGAATCCTCGGCTATAAGGCCATCAACACGCTGGATTCCATGATCGGCCATCGCAGCGAACGGCATGAAGCGTTCGGCTGGGCGGCGGCGCGCATCGACGATGTCGCCAATCTCATTCCGGCGCGGGTGACTGGATTTCTCTTCGTGCTGCTGGCACCGCGAAGATCGGAGGCGCTGTCGTGCATGACGCGGGATGCGCGCCGTCATCGCTCGCCCAATGCCGGCTGGCCGGAAGCGGCCATGGCGGGCGGGCTCGGTGTGCGGCTCAGCGGCCCCCGCATCTATCACGGCAGCGTCACGAACGAGCCCTGGCTGAACGAAGGTGCGCGCGATCCGCGCGCCTCCGACATCGACGAGGCACTGATGCTGTACCGTCGCGCCATGCTGCTGCTCGCCGGCCTGCTTGCGGTCCTGGCTTTCGCGTGAAACAACGGGGCATGCGCGAGCACGGTGGAAATCTGGATCAGGCCCAGCAGCGTTTTGGTGGGCGCGTGGAGGACTGGATCGATCTGTCGACCGGGATCAACCGGCTGCCCTATCCGGTGGGTGAGGTGAGCTTGCATGCTTGGAGCGCGCTGCCGTCGCGTGCCGAGATCGAGGCGCTGCATCGGGCTGCGCAGCAGGCCTATCGCACCCGTGCACCGGTCCTTGCGATGAGTGGCGCGCAGGCCGCCATTCAATTGCTGCCGCAGCTGGCGCCGCCCGGTCGCGCCCGCATCCTCGCGCCGACCTACAACGAATATGCAGGGGTGCTGTCGGCTGCAGGCTGGGACGTCCGGGAGGTTGAGAACCTCGACGCGCTGGCAGGCGCGGACCTCGCCGTCGTCGTCAATCCCAACAATCCCGACGGCCGGCATCATATGCCGAAGGATCTGCTGGCAATGCTGCCGCGCGTCGGCCGTCTCGTCGTCGACGAGAGTTTTGCGGATGCCGTGCCGCAACTGTCGCTCGCTCCGGAAGCGGATCGGACGGGACTGCTGGTGCTGCGCTCGTTCGGAAAGTTCTATGGCCTTGCCGGCCTGCGCCTCGGCTTCGCGATCGGCGATGCCGCCGACATCGCCAGGCTCGCAGCGATGTCGGGTCCATGGCCGGTCTCGGGAGCGGCGATCGCGATCGGCTGTCGCGCCTTGCGCGATCAGGCCTGGGCCGAGGCCACGTCCGCGCGGCTTGCGCGCGACTGCGGCCGCCTCGACGACATGGCGCAGGCGCAAGGCTGGCGGCTTGTCGGCGGCACGCCGCTGTTTCGCTCGTACGAAACGCCTGACGCGCGTACTGAACAGGAGAAGCTCGCGCGTCGCCAAATCTGGTCGCGCGTCTTTGCGCAGAAGCCGGCATGGCTGCGGCTCGGGCTTCCCGGCAGCGAAACCGAATGGGCGCGCGTTGCGGAGGTCCTAGCGCGCTAGCGCGAGCAGGCCGTCGACGTCGAGATGGGTTTCGATGTGGTCGGCGAGGGCGTCGAGCGCGCTCTCGACCCTGGCGCGATAGGGCTCGTCGCCTGCGGGAATGTCGAGCGCTGCGAGATAAGCCTTGCGGAAATCATCCGACGTGAACAGGCCATGCAGATAGCTGCCTTGCACGCGGCCATCCTGCGAGATCGCGCCTTCCGGCTCGCCATTCAGTTTCGCGAACGGGCGGGCGCGATCGGGGCCGTCGGTGCGGCCGATATGGATTTCGTAGGCTTCGATCGGCTGCCCCGTGGCGGCATGCACGGCCGCAACCCGCGTCAGCGTCTTCTGCGGGCTCATCACCGTCTTCACGTCCAGAAGTCCGAGGCCCGGTGTCTCGCCCGCAGGACCCTCGATCCCGTCGGGGTCGGCGACGCTGAGCCCGAGCATCTGGTAGCCGCCGCAGAGGCCGAGCACATGGCCGCCCCTTCGGTGGTGCGCGAGAAGATCGATGTCCCAGCCCTGCGCGCGCAAAAAGGCGAGATCGCCGCGGGTGGATTTCGAGCCCGGGATGATGACGAGCTTGACATCACCGGGAATGGCTTCGCCCGGACGCACCATGAGGAGATCAACGCCCGGCTCGAGCTTGAGCGGATCGAGATCGTCGAAATTGGCAATGCGCGACAGCGCGAGGCAGGCGATCTTGCATCGGCCCGGCTTTCGCGCGTCACTCAGGCCCAGCGCATCCTCGGCTGGCAGTTCGCCGGCACGCGCGAACCAGGGCAGCACACCGAAGCCGCGCCAGGCTGTCTTGTCTTCGATCAGCCTGTAGCCGTCGTCGAACAACGTGGGATCGCCGCGGAACTTGTTGATGACAAATCCACGGATCATCGCGGCATCGTCGGGGTCGATTACCGTCTTGATGCCGACGAGTTGCGCGATCACGCCGCCGCGGTCGATGTCGCCGACCAGCACGACCGGCACGTCCGCCTTGCGTGCAAAGCCCATATTGGCGATGTCGGCCTTGCGCAGGTTCACCTCGGCTGGACTGCCGGCGCCTTCGACCAACACGAGGTCGGCGCGCGCCTTCAGCCGCTCGAAGCTCTCCAGCACCGCGCCCATCAATGACGGTTTCATCGCCGCGTAGTCGCGCGCGCGCGCCGTGGCGATGCGCTTGCCGTGAACGATGACCTGCGCGCCGACATCGGTCTCGGGCTTGAGCAGCACCGGGTTCATGTCGGTATGCGGCTCGACGCCGGCGGCGAGCGCCTGTAGCGCCTGGGCGCGGCCGATCTCGCCGCCATCGACGGTCACGGCCGCGTTGTTCGACATGTTCTGCGGCTTGAACGGCAGCACGCGCAGGCCGCGCCGCGTGAAGGCACGCGCAAGGCCGGCGACGATGAGCGACTTGCCTACGTCCGAGCCGGCTCCCTGGATCATCAATGCGCGCGTCATCGCCGAAGAGTCTCAGAACTCGACGCCGGCTTGCGCCTTGATGCCGGAGCGGAACGGGTGCTTCACCAGCGTCATCTCGGTGACGAGGTCGGCGATCTCGATCAGCTCGTCCTTGGCGTTGCGGCCGGTGAGCACGACATGCGTCATCGGCGGCTTCTGCGTGGTCAGGAAGTCGACCACCTCAGTGATGTCGAGATAATCGTAGCGCAGCGCGATGTTGATCTCGTCGAGCACGACCATGCGCAAGCTCTCATCGAGGATCAGTTCCTTGGCCTTCTCCCAGCCGGCGCGCGCTGCGGCGATGTCGCGGGCGCGGTCCTGCGTTTCCCAGGTGAAGCCTTCGCCCATCGCGTGGAACTGGCAGAGCTCGCTGAAATGGCCGGTGAGCAGGCGGCGCTCGCCGGTGTCCCAGGCACCCTTGATGAACTGCACGACCGCGCAGGGGAGTCCATGGGCGACGCAGCGGACGATCATGCCGAAGGCCGAGGAGGATTTTCCCTTGCCGGCGCCGGTGTGGACGATGACCAGGCCCTTTTCGCCGCTCTTGGTCGCCATGATCTTGTCGCGGGCGGCTTTCTTCTTCGCCATTTTCTGGGCGTGCCGGGCGTCGGTTTCCTCGCCCGTTCGGGTGTCCGGTTCAGGCGTCATCGGTCCAGTCCTTCGGCTTGACAAGTGGCAGCCACGGGCAAATGGTGGCCCGGCGTTGGTTCCTGTCCTATGACAGGCGAAGAGGGAATGCGATAGGGTCCGAATCGGCAGGATTTGGGTCCAAAATGCAGCCGCCCCCGCGACCGTGACCGGAGAGATGCCCGAAGCCACTGATTCCCCCGGGAATCGGGAAGGCGGGGATCGAAGGGCAAAGCCCTGCTCCGCAAGCCGGGAGACCTGCCAGCGCGAAGAGTTTTGGACCGGCGGACGGGGTGTTCCGCGACGGGGAAACGGCCTCTTGAGTCAGGGTCCGTGTGCCTCTCGCCTCCCGCTGATTATCCTGGAAGAGGCGATGACCGTCACACTTCACGTCTGCATCACCTGCCGCGCCGGCCAGACGCTTGGCGAGGGCGAGACGACGCCCGGCAAGCGCCTGCATGGTGCGATCCTCGACGCGGGCGTGCCCGACGGCGTCACTGTGGTTCCCGTCGAATGCCTGTCGGCCTGCAGCCAGGGCTGCTCGGTCGCGCTCAGCGCGCCCGGCCGCTGGTCCTATGTCTATGGCCGCCTGTCGGAGACGAATGCGCAGGACGTGGTCGCGGGCGCGGCGGCCTATGCGGCGGCGCCGGATGGCCTCGTGCCCTGGCGCAGCAGGCCGGAAATATTCCGCAAGCAGTCACTTGCCCGCATTCCCCCCATTGCCGTCGTGCCGGAGGCCGCCGAATGAACTCGCTCGCAAAAGTTCCGGTCACGGTAGTCACCGGCTTTCTCGGGTCCGGCAAGACCACGCTGATCCAGCATCTGCTCGCCAATGCAGGCGGCAAGAAGCTCGCCGTGCTCGTCAACGAGTTCGGCAGCGAGGGCGTCGACGGCGAGATCCTGAAGTCCTGCGCCGACGCCAATTGTCCGGAGGAGAACATCATCGAGCTCGCCAATGGCTGCATCTGCTGCACCGTCGCCGACGATTTCATTCCGACCATGGAGAAATTGCTGGCGCGCCCGGTGCGGCCCGATCACATCCTGATCGAGACCTCGGGCCTGGCGTTGCCGAAGCCGCTGCTGAAGGCATTCGACTGGCCACAGATCCGCTCACGCATCACGGTGGATGGCGTGATCGCGCTGGCCGATGCCGAGGCTGTTGCGGCCGGCCGCTTCGCGCCGGACCCGATTGCCGTCGAAGCGCAGCGCGCGGCGGACGAGAATCTCGATCACGAGACGCCGCTGTCGGAAGTGTTCGAGGACCAGATCGCCTGCGCCGACATCGTGCTGCTGACCAAGGCTGATCTTGCAGGCAGCGCCGGGATCGAAGCCGCCAGGGCGGCGATCGCCGCCGAGATGCCGCGCCGCGTGCCGATGCTTTCCGTCACCGACGGTGCGATCGATGCGCGCGTCATCCTCGGCCTTGGCGCTGCCGCCGAGAACGATCTCGCCGCGCGCCCGTCGCATCATGACGGCGAGGAAGAGCACGAGCACGACGATTTCGCCTCCGTCGTGATCGATCTTCCGGAAGTCGCGGATATCGATGCGCTGGTCGCCTCGGTCCAGCGCCTGGCGCGCGAGCAGAACGTGCTGCGCGCCAAGGGCTATATCGCGGTCGCGGGCAAGCCGATGCGCCTCTTGCTGCAGGCGGTCGGCGAGCGTGTGCGCCACCAGTTCGACAGGCCCTGGGGCGCAGGTGTCAGGCAGTCGAAGCTCGTCGTGATCGGCGAGCATGGCGATATCGACGAGGCTGCGATCAAGGCAGGACTTGGTATCTGATGCACGTCGTCTTCCGCGAGAGCCGTGGTCTCGAGGAGACCGCGACGCCAAGAGACATCGGCCAGGACCCGGCCGATCTCGTGGTGCTCTCGTATTCGGATTCCGATCTTGCGGCGTTCGCGGCCGGCTGGCGGCGTGGCCGGAGCAGCCTGCCGTCGCTGCGGCTCGCCAATCTCGCCGAGCTCCGTCATCCGCTGTCGGTCGACACCTATATCGAGCGCACGCTGTCGCAGGCGCGCGGCATCCTGGTGCGGCTGATCGGCGGTGAGTCCTATTGGCCGTATGGGCTCGCGGCCCTGCAGCAACTCGCCAAGGATCGCAACATCGTGCTGGCGGTGCTGCCGGCCGATGGCCGCGACGACGCGCGGCTCGATGCGTACTCGACCTTGCCGGTCTCGACGCTGCGCCGGCTCAAGGTACTCTGCGACACCGGTGGTCCGGTCGCGGCGCAGGCGGCGATCGCGCAGCTTGCGCTGGCCTCGGGCCTCTATGCGGGACCGGTCGTCGGCGAGATGATCGTGCCCGAGATGGGCTTTTATGATCCCGAGTGCGGCGTGATTGCGGCGCCGGCCGGCGCCGAGAAGAAGCCGCGCGCGCTGGTGACGTTCTATCGTTCTTATCTCACGGCTGCGGACACCGGTCCGGTCGATGCCCTGATCGCGGCGCTGCGCCAGCGCGGCTTCGATGCGTATGGCGTATTCGTCAGCTCGCTGAAGGCCGCGGGCGTCGCGGATTGGCTACGCACGCATCTTGCGCAGGATCCTCCAGCCGCGATCGTCAATGCAACGGCGTTCTCTGCGATCGGCGATGACGGCACGACGCCGTTCGATGCCGCGACATGCCCCGTGTTTCAGGTCGCGCTCTCCACGGCGCGGCGCGAGGACTGGGCGGAGTCGCTGCGCGGCCTGTCGCCCGGCGACCTCGCCATGCATGTGGTGCTGCCCGAGGTCGACGGACGCCTGTTCGCGGGCGTGATGAGTTTCAAATCGGCCGCTATGCGCGATCCGGATCTGCAATTCTCGCATCTGGCGCACACGCCCGATGCGGAGCGTGTGACGGCGGTCGCCGTGCGCGTCGCGGCCTGGCGACGCCTTGCCGAGACGCCGGCCGGCGAGAAGTGGCTGACGATCGTGCTGTCGAACTATCCCGGCCGGCCGCACCAGATCGCGCATGCGGTTGGTCTCGATGCGCTGGCTTCGGTCGAGGCCCTGGTGTCTGATCTTTCGGCGGCCGGATACGCTGTCGCTCCGGTTCATGCGCTCGGCGAGACGCTGCTGAAGCAGCAATTGATCTGGAATGTCGCCGAGTACCGGGCGGCGCTCTCGCGCCTGCCGCAGGCCTTGCAGGACGATCTCGCGCAGGCCTGGGGCGCGCCGGAAGACGATCCGAGCTGCCGCGATGGCGCGTTCCATTTCGCCGCGATCGAATGTGGTCGGTCGATTGTCGCAATTCAGCCGGAACGCGGCGAAGCGGCCTCGCGCGATGCCGACTATCACGATCTCGCCCGCACGCCGCGCCATGCCTACGTCGCCTTCTATCTCTGGCTCAGTCAGCACGGCTGTGACGCCGTCCTGCACATGGGTGCGCATGGCACGCTGGAGTGGCTGCCCGGGAAATCCGTGGCGCTGTCATCTGCGTGCTGGCCGGAAGCCCTGACCGGCGATCTGCCCGTCATCTATCCCTTCATCGTCAACGATCCCGGCGAGGCCGCGCAGGCCAAGCGGCGCATCGGCGCGGTCACGATCGGCCATTTGCCGCCGCCGCTGGAAACATCCGCGGTACCGGAAGGGTTGCGCCGGCTCGAACGGCTGCTCGATGAATATTCGACCGCCGACGGTCTCGATCCCGCCCGCCGCCAGCGCCTGATCGCCGCGATCCGCGACGAGGCCCGTGCCGCCGGCCTCGAAGAGGATCTCGGCCTCGATGCCTCGGCAGCGCCGGCCGAAGCGATCCCGCGGATCGATCGCTTCGTCTGCGATCTCAAGGAGAGCCAGTTCGGCGACGGCCTGCACGTGTTCGGCCGCGGCGCCTGCGGTGATGCGGAGCGGGACGCGCTGCTTGCCGCGCTGGCAGGCCGGCGCGTTGCGCCGGGCCCGTCGGGCTCACCCTATCGCGGACGCCAGGACGTGCTGCCGACCGGGCGCAATCTCTTCGCGGTCGATCCGCGCGCGGTGCCGACGCCGTCCGCGCATGCGCAAGGCATCAAGCTTGCGGAAGAGCTGCTCCGCCGTCACTTGCAGGATCATGGCGACTGGCCGAAGGGCCTCATCGTCGATCTCTGGGGCTCGGCGACGATGCGCACGGCGGGCGAGGAGTTCGCCATGGCGCTGCACCTGGCCGGCCTTGCGCCGCGTTGGGATCACGCCTCCGGCCGCGTCATCGGCTACGACATCATCGCGCCGGCCGAGCTCGGCCGTCCGCGCATCGACGTCACGCTGCGCGTGTCGGGCCTGTTTCGCGATGTCTTCGCGGGTCTGGCGCAATTGTTCGAAGCCGCCTCCGAGGCGCTCGCGGCGCGCGAGGAGGAGGGCGATGAAAATCCGTACCGCCACCGCGCATCCCGCGTGTTCGCGCCGCGGCCTGGACACTACGGCGTTGGATTGTCCGCTATCCCGGATGCCTTCACGTCTGAGACACGCGATGCGGCCGGCGAAGCCTGGTTGTCGGCATCGTCCTGGGCGTTCTCGGCAGATGGTGCGATGCAGCCGGATCGTACCGGCATCGAGTCGCGTCTCGCGTCCGCAGACGCTTTTGTCCACATCCAGGACTTGCCTGAAACCGATCTGCTGCTTGCCGCCGACTATGCCGCGCATGAAGCCGGCGTAGCTGCGGCTGCGGCACATCTCGGCGCGGCGGGACCATCGCTCTATCACCTCGATGCGACACACCCCGAGCAACCTCGCGCGCGCACGCTGACGGAGGAGATTTCACGCGTCGTCCGGGCACGCGCGGCCAATCCGGCCTGGATCGCCGGCATGAAGCGGCATGGCTTTCGCGGCGCCGCCGAGATCACCGCGACGCTGGAGCACATGGCCGCCTTCGCGCACCTCGCCGGCGCCGTGCCGCCACATCTGTTCGACCTCTATTACGATGCCACGCTCGGCAACGACGACGTCCGGGCCTTCATGGCCCGCGAAAATCCGTCCGCGCTCGCCGCGATGGAAATCTGCTTCACACGCCTGCACGACGCCTCACTCTGGCGAACCCGCCGCAATTCGATCGCGGCGGCACTGCGGGAGGCTTCATGAGCGCGGCCGCGGTCAAGGGCTGGTGTCCCGGCGCGCTGCGCCCGATGCTGTCGGGTGATGGGCTCGTGGTGCGCGTGCGTCCGTTTGGCGGGCGACTTGAAGCGTCGCAGATTGCAGGGCTGGCCGAACTGGCCGAACGCTTCGGCAATGGTCTGATCGACGTCACACGCCGGGCCAATCTCCAGATCAGGGGCGTCAAGGAAGAGAGCCATCGGCCGTTGCTCGACGGCCTTGCGCAGCTCCAGCTGCTCGACCCCGACGCTGAGATCGAAGCTCGGCGCAACATCCTGGTGACGCCGTTCTGGAGCAACGGCGACGAAACGCAGTCGCTCGCCGCGGAGCTCGAGGAGGCGCTCGCCGATTCCGGCCTTGTGCTTCCCACCAAGTTCGGCTTCGCCATCGATGACGGAAGGTCGCGCGTTCTGGCTGGCGATTCCGCCGACATACGCATCGAGCGCGATCGCTCGGGTCGTCTCCTGGTGCGAGCCGACGGCGCAAGGCTTGGCCGCTCCGTCGCACGCGGACAGGCCGTGAGCACGGCGCTGGCGCTCGCAAGCTGGTTCATCATCTCCGGCGGCGCGAGGGACGGGCGAGGGCGCATGGCGGCCCACATCGCATCCGGTGCGGCGTTGCCTCAATCGCTGCGCGGCGAGACCGAGCCGGCGCCCGTCATGGCCGCGGCGCGGCCCGGGCACTATCCGCAAGGCGCGATGGTCGGCGTCGCGTTCGGGCAGATGCTGTACGCCACGCTCCGTCAGTTCTCTGCTTGCGGACATGCGCTGCGCATGACGCCCTGGCGGATGGTGCTCAGCGAGGGCAAGCGCGAGATGCCGGGTGGGGCGGGCCTCATCACCGAGCCGTACGACCCGGCGCTGCGCGTGATCGCCTGCAGCGGCGCGCCGCGCTGCCGGGAAGCTCACGCCGATACGCGCGCACTCGCAGCAGCGCTGGCGCCGCGCATTGCCGCCGATGTGCGGCTCCACGTCTCCGGCTGCGGCAAGGGCTGCGCCCATTCCGGTACGGCTGCGGTCACGCTGATTGCGACGCATGCCGGTTTCAATCTCGTCCGCGACGGCTCGACCCGCGACGAGCCGGTCCTGCGCGGGCTGAGCGGCGCCGATATCGTCAGCGATCCCTCGATCCTGGTCGGAGGGAACTGATGCCGCACACCTACGAGACCGACGGCGCGGCGATCTACCGGCAATCTTTCGCGACCATTCGGGCCGAGGCCGATCTTGCGCGCTTTACGCCGGACGAGGAGCCGGTCGTGGTGCGCATGATTCACGCCGCCGGCATGGTCGGCCTGGAGGCGCATATCCGCTTCACATCAGGCATGGCGACCCTCGCGCGCGCGGCGCTGCAGAAGGGCGCGCCGATCCTGTGCGACGCGCGCATGGTCTCGGAAGGCATCACGCGCGCAAGACTTCCCGCGGCCAATGCCGTCATCTG
This sequence comes from Bradyrhizobium sp. USDA 327, assembly GCF_041262065.1. Classification (NCBI taxonomy): domain Bacteria; kingdom Pseudomonadati; phylum Pseudomonadota; class Alphaproteobacteria; order Hyphomicrobiales; family Nitrobacteraceae; genus Bradyrhizobium; species Bradyrhizobium sp. USDA 327. Next base: position 1,890,454 of record NZ_JBGCCW010000001.1, read on the forward strand.
CACGCTCGGAGACGAATCCATTCCTGCGCTCGCGCAATCCATGCGCAACACGCGCTCGGCCGCGGCGCTGGAACTGTGGCGGCCGCATCTGGGCGGCGCGATCGTTGCGATCGGCAACGCGCCGACCGCGCTGTTTCATCTGCTCAACATGCTGGAGGATCGCGACTGCCCGCGGCCCGCGGCGATCATCGGCTGTCCCGTTGGCTTCGTCGGCGCGGCCGAATCGAAAGCCGCGCTGATGGCCGATCCGCCGGTCCCGGCGCTGACGGTCGAGGGCCGCCTCGGCGGCTCCGCGATCACGGTTGCTGCCGTGAACGCGCTGGCGAGCCGGAGCGAATAGCCATGGGACGCATCATCTGCTGCGGTCTCGGTCCCGGCGATCCTGATTTGATGAGCGTGCGCGCCGACCGCATGGTGCGCGGCGCAAAGCACGTTGCGTACTTTCGCAAGAAGGGACGGCCCGGACAAGCGCGCCGCATCGTCGAGGGCATGCTGGCGGCCGACGTCACCGAATATCCCATGGAATATCCTGTGACCACGGAGATCGCCTTCGACAGTCCCGACTACGTGCAGCTGCTCGCCGGCTTCTACGACGAATGGGCGGAGCGCCTGGCGCGGCTGGCGCGCGCGGTCGATGTCGTCGTGCTCTGCGAGGGCGATCCGTATTTCTATGGCTCCTTCATGCATCTGCACACGCGCCTGCAAGGCCGTGTCGAGATCGAGGTGATCGCCGGCATTCCCGGGATGGTCGGCTGCTGGAACGGCGTCGGCCAGCCGATTGCGCTCGGCGACGATGTGACGACGGTGCTGATGGGCACGCTCCCCGAGGACGAACTCGAGCGGCGCATGCGCGATTCCGATGCGTTGGTCATCATGAAGACCGGCCGCAACATCGCAAAGGTGCGCCGCGCGCTCGCAGCCGCCGGCCGGCTCGACGACGCCTGGCTGGTCGAGCGCGGCACCATGCCGGACGAGCGCGTGGTACGGCTTGCCAAGATCGATGCCGCCGATTGCCCCTATTTCGCGATCGTGCTGGTGCACGGCAAGGGCCGGCACCTGGACGCTGCCGAATGACGGGCACGCTGACCATCGCGGGACTCGGACCGGGCAGCGATACGCTGGTGACGCCGGAAGTCTCGGCGGCGCTTGCCGCCGCGACCGACATCCTGGGCTACGCGCCCTATGTCGCGCGCGTGCCGCCGCGACCGGGTCTGACCTTGCATCCCTCAGACAATCGTGAAGAGCTGCAACGCGCGAGCGAGGCCTTGCGGTTGGCGGCCGAAGGCGGCCAGGTCGTCGTCGTGTCCTCCGGCGATCCCGGCGTGTTCGCGATGGCCTCGGCCGTTTTCGAGGCGCTGCAACAGGCGCCGCAATGGCAGGCACTGCCGATCCGCGTGCTGCCCGGCATCACCGCGATGCTGGCGGCGGCCGCGCGCGCCGGCGCGCCGCTCGGTCATGATTTCTGCGCGATCAACCTCTCCGACAATCTCAAGCCGTGGGCGGTGATCGAGAAACGCCTCCGCCTCGCGGCGGAAGCCGATTTTGCCATCGCGATTTACAATCCGCGCTCGGCGAGCCGTCCGGAAGGATTTGGCCGCGCGCTTGCGGTGCTTCAAGAGGCGGGTTGCGGCGGGCGCCTCGTGATCTTCGCGCGCGCGATCAGCGCGGCTGACGAGAAGATCGAGACCGTGACGCTGAACGAAGCGACGCCCGAAATGGCCGACATGCGCACGCTGGTGATCGTCGGCAATTCGCAGACGCGCCGCGTCGGCCCCTGGGTCTATGCGCCGAGGCGGCTAGAATGACCGAGCCACTGCATGATCGCGGCCACGCTCTCAACCCGCAGCCGCTCGGGCAGTCCTGGTCGCGAGATCATGATCACGGGCAAGCCAAGCATGCGAGCCGCGTCGATCTTGGCGCGCGCGCCGTCGCCGCCGGAATTGCGGGCGACGATCCACGCGATGCCGCGCGTGCGCAGCGTGTCCAGCTCGTCGTCGAGGGTGAAGGGTCCGCGCGACACGATCACATCTGCCGCGAAGGGCAGGGGCGCTTCGGGCGGATCGACGAAGCGCAGCGTGTAGGCATGCTGCGGCTTGCTCGCGAACGGCGCGATGTGCTGGCGGCCGATGGCGAGAAACACGTTTGCGGGCGCCACGGGCAGCGCGGCGACGGCCGCGTTGACGTCTGCCACCTCGATCCAGCTGTCACCGGGCGCTTTTGTCCACGGCGAGCGTTCGAGCGCGATCAACGGCGTGCCGGCTTCCGCGCACGCCACGATCGCGTTACGGCTCATCTCAGCCGCGAAGGGATGCGTCGCGTCGATCACATGCGTGATATTTTCACGACGAATGTAGTCGGCCAGCCCGCTCACGCCACCGAAACCGCCGATGCGGGTCGGCAGCGGCTGGTCGGCCGGCGCGCGGGTGCGGCCGCCATAGGAATAGACGGCGTCGATGCCGGCGCGCGCGACCTCCGCTGCGAGCAGGCTCGCATCGGTCGTTCCGCCCAGAATGAGGGCGCGCGTCATGTCTGATCCCTGGCTGACCATCATCGGTATCGGTGAAGATGGCCTTGCCGGGCTGTCCGAGGCAAGCCGAAAGGCGCTTGCCGAGGCTGAAACCGTCTTCGGCGGTGAGCGCCATCTCGCGCTTGCGGAGGTTGGCAGCCGCGGCCGCCCGTGGCCGGTGCCGTTCGACGCAAAGATCGTGCTGAGCTGCCGTGGCCGGCCAACGGCGGTGCTCGCCTCCGGCGATCCGTTCTGGCATGGCGCCGGCGCGAGCCTCGCCGAGACACTCGGTGGCGACGAGTGGATCGCGCACCCTGCGCCGTCGACATTCTCGCTTGCGGCCGCGCGGCTGGGCTGGCGCCTCGAGTCCGTGACGTGCCTCGGCCTTCATGCGGCGCCGTTCGAGCGTCTCATGCCGCATTTGGCGCAAGGCGCACGCATCATATGCCTGGTGCGCGACGCAGCGGCGGTCGGCGACCTCGCGAAGTGGCTGACGCAACGCGGATGGGGGCGCCTCACTCCTGTGGACTCTCGCTGCGCTTGGCGGCCCGCGCGAAAGCATCGACCAGCATCGCGCCGATCTCTTTGCCGCGGATATTGCCGGCAATCTGGTTGCGGTGGCGGTGGAGGCGCGGGGAGGCCAGGGTATTTCCCGCAGTTCGGGATTATCGGACGATCTCTTCGTCCATGACGGCCAGATCACCAAGCGGCCGGTGCGTGCGCTCGCCCTCTCGGCGCTGGCGCCGCGGCCCGGCGAACGGCTGTGGGACGTCGGCGCCGGTTCGGGTTCGATCTCGGTGGAGTGGGGGCTGTGCGGTGGGACGGCCACGGCCATCGAGCTGCGCGAAGATCGCGCCGCGAACATTCGCAGCAATGCAGCCGCGTTCGGATTGGCGCATCGGATCGTCATCGTTTCCGGGAAGGCGCCCGAAGCGCTTGCTGCGCTGGAGCCGCCGGATGCCGTCTTCATCGGCGGCGGCCTCGATGGCGCGATGTTCGATGCCGTCTGGGCGCGCCTCTTGCCTGGAGCGCGGCTCGTTGCACATTCAGTCACGCTGGAGACGGAAGCGCTGCTCGCCGAGCTGCACCAGCGCCATGGTGGCGAGCTGATGCGGGTCGAACTGGCGCATGCCGCCTCGCTCGGCCGCTACCGATCCTGGGAAGCGACGCGGCCGGTGGTGCAATGGAGTGCGGTCCGATGAAGGTCGCAGGTCTGGGATTCAAGAGCAACGTGACGGTCGCCTCGTTGCGCGAGGCGCTCGCGACGGCCGGCGGCCCCGAAGGTCTTGCGGCATTTGCGACCGTCAGCGACAAGGCCGACGCGGAGGCGCTGAAGCAGCTCGCGCGTGAATGCGGCATACCGATCAAGGCCGTTCCGGCCGACAGGCTGGCCGGCATCGACACGCCGACGCAGTCAAAACTCGTCGCGGAAAAGTTCGGGACGGGATCGCTTGCCGAGGCCGCGGCGCTCGCTGCGGCCGGTCCCCGCGCGCGGCTGATTGCGGCGCGGGTTGTCTCGCAGGATCGCACCGCGACCGCCGCGATCGCCGAAGGAGACGGCGCATGACGGTGCATTTCATCGGCGCCGGCCCGGGCGCGCCCGATTTGCTGACGCTGCGCGGCCGCGATCTGATCGCGGCCTCTCCGGTCTGTCTCTATGCCGGCTCGCTGGTGCCGGAGGGGGTGCTGGCGCATTGCCCGCCGGGGGCACGCATCGTCAACACTGCGCCGCTGTCGCTCGACGAGATCATCGCGGAGATCGCCGCCGCGCATGCGGCAGGCAAGGATGTCGCGCGGCTGCATTCCGGCGACCTCTCGATCTGGTCGGCGATGGGCGAGCAGCTTCGCCGCCTGCGCGCGCTCGGCATTCCCTATTCGGTGACGCCGGGCGTGCCGTCCTTCTCGGCTGCCGCGGCCGCGCTGGGGGCCGAGCTGACGCTGCCCGGTCTTGCCCAAACGGTGGTGCTGACGCGCACGCCGGGGCGGGCCAGCGCGATGCCCGAAGGCGAAAAGCTCGCCGCATTCGCAGCGACCGGCGCGGTGCTCGCGATCCATCTGTCGATCCACCTGCTCGACAAGGTCGTTGCCGAGCTCACGCCGCATTACAGCGCGGACTGCCCGGTCGCGATCGTCTGGCGCGCGAGCTGGCCGGACCAACGCATCGTCCGCGCGACGCTCGGCACTCTTGATGCGGCTGTGGGCGGCGAGATGGAGCGCACCGCGCTGATCCTGGTCGGCAGGACGCTTGGCGCTGCGGATTTCGACGAGAGCCGTCTCTATGCCGCGGACTACGACCGCCGCTATCGGCCGGTCGGTGCCGAGCCGCGTTTTCCGGAGGCATCGTGATGGCCGCAGGGCTCGTCATCTCCGCGCCGGCCTCCGGTGTCGGCAAGACGACGCTGACGCTGGCGCTCGCCCGCGCCTGGCGCAATCGCGGAATGAACGTGCAGTGCTTCAAGAGCGGGCCGGACTATATCGATCCCGCGTTCCACGCCGCCGCGACGGGCCGCGCCTCCGTCAACGTCGACAGCTGGGCGATGGATCGCGGAGCAATCGCGCATCTCGTCAGCCGCGGTGCCGACGCCGATATCGTGCTCGCCGAGGGCTCGATGGGCCTGTTCGACGGCGTCGCCGCACGCGGTGTCTCCGGCACCGGCGCCACCGCAGACATTGCGGAGATGCTGGGCTGGCCGGTGGTTCTGGTGATCGATCCTTCGGGGCAAGCGCAGACGGCGGCGGCGATCGCCGCAGGCCTTCGCGATTATCGGGCCGGCGTGCGGCTTGCCGGCGTCGTGCTCAACCGCGTCGCCAGCCCGCGTCATGAAGATCTCGTGCGGCGTGCGCTCAACGAGGCCGGCATCGCCGTGTTCGGCGCGCTGCCGCGTCATGCCGAGATCAGCCTGCCGAAGCGGCATCTCGGCCTGGTGCAGGCCGAGGAGCGGGCCGAGATCGGCCAGCTGATCGACGAGGCCGCACGCTTCGTCACCGAGCATGTCGATCTCGATGCCGTGCTGCGGTCGGCGGCTCGCTGGTCGCCGCAACCTGCCGCGAACGGTCTCAACGTCGCGCCACCGGGGCAGCGCATTGCGCTCGCCCGCGATGCGGCTTTCTCCTTCGTCTATCCGCACATGCTGGAGGCCTGGCGCACGGCGGGCGCCGAGATCTCGACATTCTCGCCGCTTGCCGATGAAGTGCCTGACGCGAGCGCCGACGTCTGCTGGCTTCCTGGCGGCTATCCCGAGCTGCACGCCGGCAAGCTCGCGGCCAATGCGCGCTTTCAAAGCGGCCTGCGTGCCTTCGCCGAGACACGGCCGGTGCACGGCGAGTGCGGAGGCTACATGGCTCTGGGCACGGGCCTCACCGATGCCGACGGCCTCCGTCATGAGATGACGGGCCTGCTTGGCCTCGAGACCAGCTTTGCCAAACGCCGCATGCATCTGGGCTATCGTCTCGCCGAACTGGTTGCGCCGATGCCGGGGCATCAGCCCGGCGCACGCCTGCGCGGTCACGAGTTCCACTATTCGACGATCGTCGCGCAGCCGGATGCGCCGCTGGCGGTCGTGCACGATGCGACGGGCGCCGCCATGGCCGAGACCGGCTCGCGGCGCGGCCACGCCACCGGTACGTTCTTTCATCTGATCGCGGAGGACCGGTGAGAGGATTCGTGTCGTTCATTTCCGCCGGCCCCGGCGATCCCGAGTTGCTCACGGTGAAGGGCGCCGCGCGGCTGCGCGAGGCCGACGTCGTGCTCTATGACGACCTCGCCTCCGGCGCGATTCTGGATCTGGCGCGGCCCGGCGCCAATCTCGTCGCGGTGGGAAAACGGGCAGGGCGGCCCTCGACCAAGCAGCACCACGTCAACCGTCTCCTGGTCGACTATGCCGCGACAGGCGCGCGCGTGGTGCGGCTCAAGTCTGGCGATGCCGGCATTTTCGGCCGGCTCGAGGAAGAGCTGGAAACGCTGCGCGAAGCCGGCATCGGCTACGAGATCGTACCCGGCGTCACATCCGCCTGTGTCGCCGCCGCCCAGGCCGGCATTCCCCTGACCCGTCGGCATACCTCCCGCCGGGTGCAGTTCATCACGGGGGCCGACGTCAGCGGCGAGCTGCCGTCCAACCTGAACTGGGCGGCGCTGGCCGATCCCGAGGCCACGACCGTGGTCTATATGGGCAGGCGCACCTTTCCGACGCTTGCGGCGAAATTGATCGCGCAGGGGCTCGCTCCGAACACGCCCGCACTGTTTGCCGAATCCCTCGGTCGTCCTGACGAGCGGCTGGTCCGCACCACCATTGCCGAGCTCGCCGAGCAGCTTGCGCGGGGCGGCGCCGCGTCCACGGCGGCCGTGATCCTGTTCGGCGCGCTGGCAGGGGATTATCCGTCATGACGGCGGCGGTCGCCCTTCGCCTCTTGACGCCCGGCTCGCGAAAGGCGCACACAGGAGGGGCATGGTGCTCGACGCGGCGCAAAGCGCCGGAGCATAATCGGGAATGGGGGTGGGCGGACCCAGTTGCGGCGCCCAAAACCCCAGCCGCCCCCGCGACTGTAAGCGGTGAGGGGCTCCGAATCGCCACTGGGCCGCAAGGTTCGGGAAGGCCGGAGAACCCAGTGAACCGCGAGCCAGGAGACCGGCCCTGCACGTTTTGAGACCAAGGCCGTCGGGTGTGACGGCAGGAAGGAATTGAGCCATGCATATCGAACCGGGAATCGTCACGGGCGCCAAGCTCGTATTGAGTTACGCAACCGGCATCGCCGCAGGCGGCGTTGCGCTGAAGCTGGCGGCCGAAACCGTCCGCACGCAGGGCGTCGGCTCGTTTGCCGCGCGCACGCTCGCCACCACGGGCCTCGTCTTCACCTTCTTCCAGGTCCTGCCGCACTTCCCGGTCGGCGTCTCCGAAGTGCACTTCATCCTCGGCTCGACCTTGTTCCTGCTCTTTGGTGCTGCGCCCGCCGCCTTCGGCCTCGCATTTGGCCTGCTGCTCCAGGGTCTGTTGTTCGAGCCCGCTGACCTGCCGCAATACGGCATGAACGTCACCACGCTGCTGGTGCCGCTGTTCGCGATCCAGGCCATCGCCACGCGCATCATTTCGCGTAACACCGCCTATGTCGATCTGAAGTACGGTCAGGCGCTGGCGCTGTCGACGACTTATCAAGCGGGTGTTGTCGCCTGGGTGGCGTTCTGGGCGCTCTACGGCTCCGGTTTTGCCATGAGCAACCTCGCCAACATCGCGACCTTCGCGGCCTCCTACGCGCTGGTCATCGTGATCGAGCCGCTGGCAGACCTCGCAGTGCTGGCGCTGGCGAAGTCGCTGCGCGGCGTCACCGCGCCCGGCCTCGTCACTCCGCGCCTGCACAACGGCGCCTGAGAGACAAGCGAAAGGGCGGCCCTGATTGCCGCCCGTCGCGCTCGCGATGCTCACGCTCTCCCTGATAGGCATCGGTTGCGGCGATCCCGAGCAGCTCACGCGCGCCGCGATCGCTGCCATCAGCGCGGCCGATCTCGTCATGATCCCCGCGCAAGGGGGCTGCAAAGTCCGATCTCGCCGATCTCAGGCGAACGATCTGCGCGGACGCGCTCACCAGCGACAAGACGGTCATCGCCGAATTCGACCTTCCCGTGCGCGACACCGGTGAAGCCGATTACCGCAAGGGCGTAGACGATTGGCACGAGGCGGTGGCTGCGGTCTGGTCGCAGACGATCGCGAGGCATCTCGATGGTGACGGCAAGGTTGCGCTGCTGATCTGGGGTGATCCGTCGCTCTACGACTCCTCGCTGCGCATTGCACGGCGATTGAATCCGTTGCCGAAGATCGAGGTCGTGCCCGGCATCACCTCGATCCAGGCGCTGTGTGCGGCGCATGCGCTGCCGCTCAACGACATCGGCGAGCCGTTCCTGGTCACGACGGGGCGGCGCTTGCGTGAAGACGGCTGGCCGCAAGGTGTCGATACCGTGGTGGTGATGCTCGACGGCGGCACGGCGTTCCAGTCGCTCGATCCAGCGGGGCTTCATATCTGGTGGGGCGCCTATCTCGGCATGCCCGACCAGATCATCATGTCCGGCGCACTCGCCGAGATCGGCCCTCGTATCGTCGCGCTGCGGCAGGAGGCGCGCGAGCGGCACGGCTGGATCATGGACAGCTACATTCTCAAGCGCAGGGCGTAAGCGAGGCAGCATGCTTCCCGAATGGGTTTACCGGAACTGCCCCGAGGTCTCCGCGGTCCATCGCGAGGCCGCTATTGCGCGGCAGGCGCAACTGACGAAGCCGACCGGCGCGCTCGGCCGGCTCGAGCAGCTCGCGATCGAGCTTGCGGGCCTGCAGGCGACCGAAGAGCCGCACGCATTGCGGGTGCCGATCATCATCTTCGCCGGCGATCACGGCATCGTCGCGCAGGGCGTGTCAGCCTATCCGCAAGCCGTGACGATCGCGATGATGGCGAATTTTGCCTCAGGCGGCGCGGCGATCTCGGTGCTGGCGCGTGAACTGGGTTCGAGCCTGGAGGTGGTCGACGCCGGCACGCTGGCCCAGGCGCAGATGGCGGGAATCGTCACCGACAAGCCGCGCAGCGGCACGCGCGATTTCAGCGTCGAGGCTGCGCTCACGCCCTCGGACCTGGCCTTTGCCTTCGAGGCCGGCCAGCGTGCGGTGGTGCGCGCAAAGGCCAGTCAGCCAGATCTCCTGATCTTCGGTGAGATGGGCATCGGCAACACCACGACCTCAGCGGCGATCGCGGCGAGCCTGCTTGGCGTGAGCGCCGGGGAGATCGCGGGCAGCGGCACCGGCGTCGATGCGGCCGGCCGCGCGCACAAGGCACGCGTGATCGATGCGGCGATCGCACGCCACGGTGTCGCTGGAGCGTCGGTCGAGCAGATCCTGTGCGCCGTCGGCGGCCTCGAGATCGCGGCGATCTCAGGAGCGATCATTGCGGCCGCGCAAGCCCGTATTCCCGTGTTGATCGACGGCTTCATCGTGTCCGTCGCGGCCCTGGCGGCGGCGCGTCTCAATCCGTCCTGCCAGCCGTTCCAACTCGCCTCGCATCAATCGGCGGAGCAGGGGCATCGGCTGGTGTTGCGCGCGCTGAACGTTCAGCCGCTGATCAGCCTCGATCTCAGGCTCGGCGAGGGATCGGGCGCGGCCATCGCGCTGCCGCTGGTCCGATTGGCCTGCGCGCTTCACAACAGTATGACGACCTTCGCGCAGGCCAACGTGCCGGATCGCCCGGCCTGATGCGGCTCAAGCCAGGCGCTGGTTGACGGAGACGACACGCCAGCCCGCCGCGAGGCGGTCGATCCGGGTCAGCGACAGCGGATCGATCACGAAGCGCAAGGCGGCCTGCGGCGTCAGGTCCAGTGCGATGCAGAGCGCGGCGCGGATGGTGCCGGAATGCACGACGAGCGTTGCCGATCCGGCCCCGATCCGCGACAGACCTAGCCGGACGCGGGCGATCTGATCCGCAAAGCTTTCGCCGTTCGGCGGCCGTCCGTGCGCCGGATCGTGCCAGAACTGCGCGTAAGTCTCGCCACCGGTCGCGGCGAGCTCGTCATGCCGGCAGCCGGTCCAGTCGCCGAAATCCTGCTCGCGGAATTCGCTGACCAATTCCGGTTCGAGCCGCAGTGCGCGCGCGGTCTCGACCGTACGCCGCGACGGACTGGCATAGGTGGTGGCATCCGGCGGCAAATGCTGCCGCAGAGCCACCAGTGCTGCGTGATCGCCGAGATCCGCCCGCGCATCAGCAGCATGGATCGTCCCCGCCACGCCCGCGACGGTCGCATGCCGTATCAGCCAGAGGAAGGTCTCACCTTCCATGCTCATCTCCAGGGAAGTTGGTCGCTGTGGCCACAACGCCGCAACTGGCGCATTGACTCTGTCACGATGGTAATCCTAGATGATCGCGACGGTTTCCCCGAGAGGGAATGAAAAGGGAATGCGGTGCGGGGAAACTTGTCCCCAATGCCGCGGCTGCCCCCGCAACTGTAAGCGGTGAATCCTTCGTCACAAGCCACTGGGTCCTCGGTCCCGGGAAGGCGACGAAGCGGTCACGACCCGCGAGCCAGGAGACCTGCCGTCAGCCGTGGTCACACGCGAAGATGTCGGTCGGGGAGTACAGACATTCGGCTTCATCGGACGGCCCGAAAGGCCAACAGATGGGACCTCGTTCGCTGTGACGTGCCACTGACGTCATACCGAGGTTTCGTATCGTGTCTTCCACCTGTATCTTACGGCCGAGCCGCTTCCTGCTCGCCTCTGCTGCGTTCACGTCGTTCGTCATCGCCGATATGCCTGCCGCCCTGGCGCAGCAGGTCCGCGAACCCCTGCCGCCGGTCGAGGTCTCGCCTGCTGAAGCCGGCAGGCAGGCCAAGCCGGCCAACCGTGAAGCGCAGCGCGCGCGCCGTGCAGCTGCACGCCGGCCAGCGACCGCATCGGCTCCGCCCAAGCCCAGCGCGCCGGCCGCGCCAGCGCAGACGCCGCTCAACAGCAATGTCGTGGCCGAAAGCGCCTCGCGGCTCGGCCTGACGGTGCGCGAAACGCCCGCGACGGTCGAGGTGATCTCCGCCGAGACCATGCGCGAGCAGGGTTATCGAACGGTCTCAGAGGTGGCGCAGGGTGCCGTCGGCGTCACCTCCGGCGACAATCCGGCCGAGCCCGCGGCGTTTTCCATGCGTGGCTTCACCAACAGCCAGATCAATACGCTCTACAACGGCATCAAGATCGGCCCGCAGAACATGACCTCGCGGATCACCGACACCGCCAATCTGCAGGCCGTGGAATTCCTCAAAGGCCCGGCCTCGCTAATGTCAGGCGAGGGCGCCGCCGGCGGCGCCATCAACTTCGTCACCAAGCAGCCGCACACCGGACCGATCCGGAACGAAGCCGAGCTCTCCTGGGACTCGCTCAACTCATTCCGCGCGCACTACGGCTCGGGCGGCAGCACCAATGTGCAGGGCCTCGACTATCGCTTCGACATCTTCCGCTCCGCCCTCAACGGTTTTGCCGACGACACCAACGTCAAGACGTTCGGCACGTCCGGCCAGCTCAATTACCGCATCTCCGACAGCCTCAAGATCTGGGGCGCGATCGAGTACCGCGAGGATCGCTCCAAGGCCTATTGGGGCGCGCCGCTGGTGCCGGTCGCTTTCAGCGGCTCGCATGCAACGACGGGGATCGTCTCCGGCAACTACGTGTCGAACTACAACGGGACGAATCTCGGTGCCGTCACCATCGACGACCGCACCTTCAACACCAACTATAACGTCCTCGACAACCGTAACGTCGCGCAGGAAGTGTGGCTGCGCGGCGGCTTCGAGCTGAAATTGGCGCCTGACCTGACGCTGAAGAGCCAGGCCTATGGCTATGGCGCAGAACGGAGCTGGTTCAACAACGAGATCGAGGCGTTCAATTCCACCACGAACCAGGTCGATCGCGAGCGCTTCTATGTCGCGCACAGCCAGCGCCTGGTCGGCAACATCACCGATTTGATCTGGGACGCGAATATCGCAGGCTTCGACAACCGGCTGGTCACGACCTTGTCGACAAGCTATCTCGATTTCGTCAGGCCGGGCGCGGCAAACTTTCCAGGCGATTCCGTTTCGCTGGTCGATCCCAATCGCGGCTACTACGGCCTGCTCACGACCCAGCAGCAGACCGCGCGCATCGACAACGAAGCGCTCTCGTTCGAGGACCGGCTGAAGCTCACGCGCAGCTTCGCGCTGGTCGGCGGCCTCCGCGTCGAGCACATCGGGCTCGACCGCAATTCGACCAACGCGAGCGGGCAGGAGAAGGCAGGCTTTCCGTTCACGAAAGACTGGGCGCCGGTGACGGGCCGCATCGGCTACACCTGGGAGGCCGTTCCCGGCCTGACCTTCTTCAGTCAGTACGCCACCGGCGCCGACATTGCCGCCAACAACATCTTCCTGCTCGCACCCACCCAGCCGCTCGACCTGACGACCGCGCGCACCTACGAGACCGGCGTCAAGCATCTGTTCTGGGACAACAGGGCGGAATGGTCGTTCTCGGCCTACGACATCCTGCGCAAGAACGTCTACGCGGCGGCCGGCGGCATGCAGCTCAACATTGCCGGACGACAGGAGTCGAAGGGCGTCGAGCTTGCCGCGGCGGTGCGGCCGATCGAACCGCTTCGGCTGTGGGGCAACATCGCCTATGTCGACGCGCGCTATGCCGACTACGACTTCGCCGGCGGCTCGTTCTCCGGTAACACGCCGCCGAACGTGCCGCGTATCGTGGCCAATGCCGGCGCGTCGTATCGATTCTTCACGCCCTGGCCGGTGGAGCTCGGCATCACCGGCCGCCATGTGGGCGACCGTTACAACACCGATGCCAACGTCGTGACGATGAAGGCGTACACGGTGGCCGACGTCTATGCCTTCGTCGACATTCCCAAGACGGTGTTCAATGCGGTGGACCAGGCCCGCCTGACCTTCCGCATCCGCAACATCACCGACAAGCGCTATGCGATCTGGGGCGATCCGTTCTACCCCGACCAGATCCTGCTGGGCGCGCCGCGCACCTACGAGATCTCGGCCGCGTTCAAATGGTAGGACGCTGAACGCATGATGGGCGCGATCGTCCTCTCGCACCGCTGGCTCGGGATCGCGTTCTGCCTCCTGTTCGCGATGTGGTTCGCGACGGGGATTGTGATGCACTTCGTTCCGTTTCCGTCGCTGACGGAAACGGAGCGGTTTGCCGGGCTCGCGCCGGTGGATCGCGGCGAGATAAGGATTTCGCTCGGAGACGCCGTGGCCGCGAGCGGGATCGCGGATGCCACGCGCGTGCGGCTGATCCAGCGGAGCGACGGACCGGTCTACATCGCGTCGGGACCGACGCGTTCCAGAGCGGTGCGCGCCTCCGACGGGCAGGATGCATCGGTGATCTCCGCCGATGCCGCGCTTGCCATCGTGCGAGCTCACGCCCGTCAGCGCGGACTCGACGCAGCACGCGCCACGATCACCGGGCAATTTGACTACGATCAATGGAGCGTGCCGAATGGATTCGACCGCCACCGGCCGTTGTTCCGCGCTGCCCTCGGCGATGCCTCCGGGACGGAGGTCTATGTCTCGTCATCGACCGGCGAGGTGGTGCTTGACACGACGCGCAGCGAGCGCGCCTGGAATTGGGCCGGCAGTGTTCTGCACTGGATCTATCCCACGGTTCTGCGAAGCAACTGGGCGCTGTGGGATGGGGTGGTCTGGACCTTGTCGCTGCTCGCATTGATCGCAGCATTGCTTGGTGCGGTGCTCGGGATCGCGCGGGTGAAGATTCGAGGACGCCTGATCTCTTCACCCTATCGTAGTTGGCATGCCCTGCACCACCTCATTGGCCTCGCGGCGATGCTCTTCGTGCTGAGCTGGATCTTCAGCGGCTGGCTCTCGATGGATCACGGGCGGCTGTTTTCGCGCGGACAGTTGACCCCGGCCGAGGCCGGCGCGATCAACGGTGTGCCGGACTGGAGGGAGGCCGCATCGCTCGATCGCCAGTCAATATCCTCCTCGGCCCGCGAGGTCGAATGGTTCGGCTTCAACGGCACTGTCTATCGGCGCGACCGGGTCGCGCTTGCCGGTCAGAGATTGATCAGGGCAGGGGATCTGCCGCACGATGAGCAGACGGGGTTTCTCAGCGCGCGCGAGTTATCGGCATTGACGGCGCGCCTCGCCCCCCGCTGCGATGCACCGTCCGTCGTCGCCGATGACGATTTTTACAACGTGCGATCAACTCTCCCGGGTTCACCTGTCTATCGATTGCGCTGTGGCGAGCTCTGGTTCGACATCGATGGCGCGGAAGGCCGCGTGCTGCAACGGTTGGATGCTTCGCGGCGCGCTTATCGCTGGGTCTACAGCGCGTTGCACACGCTGGACTTCCCCGCTCTCATGGCACACCCGCGTCTGCGTGACGTCTTGATCGTTGGGCTCTGCGCACTCGGGCTGGCATTCTCGATCACGGGCATCGTCATCGGCTGGCGGCGTTTGCGTCAATCCAACCCTGTTTTGCCCGGCGCCCAATAGGCCTTGGTCCTCATCCGCGATGTTGCGACGCCGGCTGCTTTCAGGGCCCGGCTGATGCGCTGGATCGACGACGCCTTGCCGGTCAGAACGAAATGTGCGCCTGCGGAAAAGCGCAGCAGTTCGGCCTCGATGGCTGCGAGATGGGCATCCTCGGCGCTGCGCGCGATCAGTGTCGCACTGCCGAGACCGATCGTCGGCAGAACGGGACCTGCTTCTGCGGCATCCGAAACTTCGAACACGTGGATTGTACCACCCGCCTGTCGGCTCTTCTGGAGTGCCGAAGCAAGGCCGAATGAGGTTTCATCGCCGAACAAGACTGTGGGCGGTTCTCCCGCGGAAGGTTCGAGTGAGCGGCGTGGGCCGAAGAGCCAGCACATGTCGCCTTCCTGCAAGCTGCTTGCCCACCGGCTGCCAGGACCGCTGCCGTGCGCGAAAGCCAGCAATGTCGTACGTCCGTTCTCCGCATCCCACGACATCGGCGTGTAGGTCCGCGCGCTCAAGCCGGATCCCATCGCGACCTGGATCTTCTGGCCCACGGTCCACGCGTGGCCCTTGAGTGCGTCGCCCTCGAGCGCGATCGAGCGAAAGCGGGGCGAGAGCACCTCGATCCCGGCGATGCGCGCAGGGCGCATCAGCCATTGCAGCAACATGCGCGTGACCCGTCCCTGCGGCGGCTTCGATGGCTCGGACATCCGGGGTTGGTCGGGCTCGTTCAAAGCCTGGCTCCAATCATTTCTCAGCGGCCGGGACTACTTGGTCCTGACGGTGAGTTCGTTGCCGCGCCCCGGATTGAACGGCAGCGGCAGCGAGAGATAGCCGTTCTGGGGATCGCGGACGTAGTCGAGATAGCCCGCGCCTTCCGCAAACGCGTTCTCGCCAATGATCACTGCGCCGCACTTCAGGTGGGGCTCGAGCAGCTTCAGGATGGGAAGATAGAGCGTGAACGCGCCGTCGAGCATCACCATGTCGATATCGCCGCCGACGCCGGCTTTGAGGGTCTCGCGAGCATCACCGACGCGAAATTCGACCAGGTCGTCGAGCCCTGCGGCAGCGAGGTTGGCGCGTGCACGCGCGATCTTGGCGGGCTCGAGATCGGTCCCGATCAGGCGGCCGCCGCTCATGTCGCGCAAGGCAGCGGCCATGTAAATGGCGGAAATCCCCATCGAAGAGCCGAACTCCACGATGCGCGTCGCCCTGCAGGCGCGAGCGCAGAGGTAGAGAAAACGTCCGAATTCGGGGGAGACATTCAGAAAATTGTCCGCGAGCCCGCGATAGACCCCCGCGAGATCCCTGGTCTCGGATTCGATGAAGTGGCTGATGGCACCCTGCTGATCGGTTGCTTCGCCCATGGCTTGCATCAGCGGCGCATCGGCCGCATCCGCTTCCCTATGAAGACGAAGGAGAACGTCGGCGACAAGGCCTTGGCTGAGGGAATCCATGTTTCTCGGCTCCGGAAAATGCGCCCGCGGACGGGCCTTGGAGCCTGAATACGGAATCGGTCTGCCGGCCGCATTCCGTGAACCTGACAATCGATTGCGATTTCCGGTCAGTGCGCGAGGACGCGGCGCTCGGCGAGGTATCGCGCGGGCGGCTTGCCCAGGGCTTTGCGGAACATGGTGACGAAGGCGCTCGCGCCTTCATAGCCGAGATCGAGCGCCACAGCCTGCACCGATGCCCCCTGATCGAGGCGCTGAAGCGCGATGAGGATGTGGAGCTGCTGGCGCCATCGGCCGAAGCTCATGCCGGTCTCGCGTTGCAGGATACGGGTGAGGGTTCTGGGAGCAACGGCCATGCGCCGGCCCCAGTCCTCGATCGTCGCGCGGTCGGAAGGGTTGGCCATCATCGCGCTCGCAATCCTGCGCAGCCTGGGATCGGCCGGCATGGGAAAACGCAGCTCGTCGACAGGCGCCAGCGAGAGCTGATCCAGCAGCACCGCCGCGATCCGCCCGTCTGGTCCGTCGAGGTCGTAGAGGGCCGGCATGTGCGTGGCATGGACCAGCAGACGTTCCAGCAAAGGGGAGACCGTCAGCGTGCAGCATTGGCGAGGCAGCGCCGGTGCCGCATTCGGCTCCAGGAACAGGCAATAGACCTCGACATTTCCAGCGACGCTCACGCCATGCGCAACATGGCCGGGAATCCAGACCGCGCAGCGCGGCGGCACGATCCACATGTTTCGCCCGGCTTCCAGCCTGACGATGCCGCGCCGGGCCAGGACGAGCTCGTCCTTGCTATGGGCGTGCATGGCCACCTCCGCGCCCTTCGTGACCATCTCGCCGCCGAAGGCTGCGATGGCGCGCGGCACGTCCTCCGGGTTGAAATCTATGGATTCATCGGGACGAAGGTCGCCGTTGTCGAGCCGGAAGAAGGGCATGGTGGGCGGATGACCGATTTGGATGCGATTGACTGGCTCCCGGCAATATCTGGCCCGCGGGTGCGACTTGCAATGCGCGCCGCCCCGATCTCGATCGGTTCTAACCGTGGATTTGCCTCCACGAACTGGTGCCCGGGAAGGTCAGTGATGCGCCGCGGCGGCATCACGGATCCCTTTTCGTCGCCTGTCTTTCGGTGTAGCTCTGCGCCGGCTTCAGATGGCGGCGCCAGACCCGTCGGAGACCGAGAATCATGCAGGAGGCAGCACGGATGTACCCGAAAGTTCAGATGTTCATCGCCGGCGAGTGGACCGATGGTTCGTCCGGCAAGTCGGAGGACATCCTCAATCCCGCCACCGGCCAGCCGATCGGCAAGACCCCGCATGCCTCGCGTGGGGATCTCGACCGCGCGCTGGAGGCGGCCAAGGCCGGCTTCGAGATCTGGCGCAAGACCTCACCGTTCGACCGCTACAAGCTGATGCGCAAGGCCGCCGACATCATCCGCTCGCGCGCCGCCGAGATCGCGCCCGTGATGACCATGGAGCAGGGCAAGCCGGTGGTGGAAGCGCAGGGCGAGACCATGCTGGCCGGCGACCTCATCGACTGGTTCGCGGAAGAGGCGCGCCGCGCCTATGGCCGCATCGTGCCGCCGCGGATGGGCAACGTCACCCAGCTCGTGACCAAGGAGCCGGTCGGCCCGGTCGCGGCTTTCACGCCCTGGAACTTCCCGATCAACCAGGCGGTGCGCAAGATCTCGGCCGCGCTGGCCGCGGGCTGCTCGATCATCGTCAAGGGACCCGAAGAGACGCCTGCAAGCTGCATGGAGCTGGTGCGGGCCTATGTGGATGCGGGCATTCCGGCCGGCGTCGTGCAACTGGTGTTCGGCGTGCCGGCGGAAGTGTCGGAGTATCTCATTCCGCACCCGATCATCCGTAAGATCAGCTTCACCGGCTCGACCGCCGTCGGCAAGCATCTGGCTGCGCTTCGCGGGCTTGCACATGAAGCGCGTCACCATGGAGCTGGGCGGCCATGCGCCGGCGATCGTGTTCGCGGACGCGGACCTCGACAACGCCGCAAAGATCCTGTCGGCCAACAAGTTCCGCAACGCCGGCCAGGTCTGCGTCTCGCCGACGCGCTTCCTGGTGCATGAGAGCGTCTACGAGCCCTTCGTCGACAAATTCGTGGCGGCGGCCAAGAGCCTCAAGGTCGGCAATGGCCTCGACAAGGACACGCGCATGGGACCGCTGGCGAACCCGCGCCGCGTCGACGCCATGGAGGGCCTCGTCTCCGACGCGGTCCAGCGCGGCGCCAAGGTCAAGGCCGGCGGCAAGCGCATCGGCAATGAAGGCTTCTTCTTCGAACCGACGGTGCTCACCGACGTGCCGCGCGACGCGCGCATCATGAACGAGGAGCCGTTCGGCCCGCTGGCGCCGATTACCTCGTTCCGCAGCTATGACGAGGTGGTGGCCGAGGCCAACCGTCTGCCTTACGGCCTGGCGGCCTATGCCTACACCACCTCGACCAAGACGATGCAGGCCATCGGTGCCGACATCGAGAGCGGCATGGTCTCGATCAACCATCACGGCCTCGCGCTGCCCGAAGTGCCGTTCGGCGGCATCAAGGATTCCGGCTACGGCTCCGAAGGCGGCCTCGAGGCGATCGAGGGCTATCTCAACACGAAGTTCGTGACCCAGGCGAGCGCGTAAGGAAAAGTCGCGCTGTCATTCCGGGGCGCGCCCCCGGAATGACAGCGGACAGGACCTGCGTTGCCTGGCAGGCGAGACATGAACAACAGCCGTCATCCGAGCAAGCGTGTATCCCTTGCCGGGATACATATCGACCGGACCTCCGCGGTGCCGCTGCACTTGCAGATCGTGAAGCATATCCGGGACGGCATTCTGTGCGGCGCCTTTCCCTCAGGAACGCAATTTCTCGGTTCGCGCGAGATCGCGCGCGAACTGGGTTGCTCGCGGACCGTCGTGCTGACGGCATGGGATCTGCTCTACGCCGAGGGCTATCTGGAATCGACGCCGCGCGGCAGCGTCATGGTGGCGTCGGTGGCGGCGCCTCATGCCGAACCATCGTCCGCCTCGTCTGCGGCCAGGCCAGCCCACATGTCGGAGCGCTGGCGATCGCTGCTCGCCTTCGACTACGAGACCAACTGGCCGTCGGAGTTCAGTCCGGGCGCGCCTGACATCTCGACCTTTCCCTTCAAGGATTGGTCGCGCCTGCTGCGCCAGGCCTGGCAGAATCCAAGAGAGCAGGAGTGCCTCGATCTTCCGCCCGAAGGCCATCCGCGATTGCGGAGCGAGATCGCGAACTTCCTCAGCTCCGTGCGCGGTCTCGTTTGCTCGCCGGACGAGGTCGTCGTCACCTCCGGCACGTCGGGAGCACTGGATTTCTGCAGCCGGATGATCCTCGATCCCGGCGACGAGGTCTGGGTCGAGGAGCCAGGCTTCGTCGAGGCGCGATGGGCGCTCACGGCGGCCGGCGCAAACATCGTTCCGATCCCGGTCGACGACAAGGGACTGGTCGTCTCGGAAGGAATTCGGCGCGCACCACGCGCGCGCCTGATCGTGGTCACACCATCGCATCAATACCCGCTCGGGATCAGCATGGGCCTGGAGCGGCGGCTCGAGCTTCTCGACTGGGCGAACAAGAACGACGTCTGGGTGATCGAGGATGACTATAATTCGGAGTTCAGGCATCAGGACAGCATGATCGCCTCGCTGCGCTCGCTCGATCGCGAGGGCCGGGTGATCTATTTCGGCACCTTCTCGAAGATCATGATGCCGAACCTGCGGCTCGGATACCTCGTCGCGAACAGGCATTTCATCGAAGGATTCGCCAAGGGCCGTGCGCGCATCGACGTGCACACCTCCGGCATCGGACAGCTCGCCTTGGCGGAATTCATGCGGGAAGGGCATCTGCTGCGGCACCTGCGCGCAATGCGGCGGGTCTATGCTGCGCGGCGAAAGGCGCTGATCGAGGCGATCGGAGCGCTAATGCCGGATGATCTGACCGTCTCCTCCGCCGTCACCGGCCTCCACCTGGTGGCGCTGTTCACCGATGCGATGCAGGCGCGGATGAGCGATCGCGAGGCCGCCGCGGTCCTCAAGCAGGCCGGGATCCACGTGCAACCACTGTCGCAGAATTTCCTGGAACGGCCGACGCGGCAAGGCCTGGTGTTCGGCTACGGTCGGTTGCGCGTCGAGGATGCCGCTCCGCTGCTTGCGAGAATCGCAGCTTGCATCGGTGGTGGTTCTCGCAACGCACCGTCCGACCCGCCCAACACGCTCTCTTACTGATCGTACAATAAAGAGAGGCTGAGCCGACGACCATGCATAGCTCATAGGCAGCCGGAACTCCCGCTCTGCCGATTGATCGCCTGCAAATTAGACAGCTGATTTCGGTCGCTCGGATTGCGGTGGCAACAGCCATCGCGATTTGCTCAGAGAAATCCGTGGTGCGTTGCATGTTTCCGGGGTGGAACAGCGCGCGCTCGCGTGCTGTCTGTGCAGGCACTGCTGCACCAAAACGTGCACCCCGTTCTGCGGCGCGCTGCGTCCGCGGCCTGCTGGCCCAGTGAATTGCGACAACTCTGGCCCTGTCGGAAGGCCACCGCTCTGTCGCACGCTCGCGGACGGTGGCATGACAGGGGATGCAAGATGAGCGCTCTCGGTTCGGCATTCGAGTTTGCGATGGACGGGATGGGCCCGGCGTCCGGTTCGGACGCCAGGCGTAGCTGACGCCACATGAGCTTTTTCGAAAGTCATTGGGAGGTCGGCACCGATATCGGGGGCACCTTCACCGATATCATCGCCATCAGGCGCGATTCCGCTGAGGCCCGGATCGCGAAAGTGCCGTCGCGACCGCAGGCGCCGGTTCAGGCCATGCTGGAGGCGATCGAGGCGGTGGGCCTAAGCAAGAACGAGGTCAAGCGCTTCGTCCATGGCACCACGCGCGTCACCAACGCGATCGTCGAGAACCGGCTGCCGAAGGTCGCGCTGGTCGCGACCGAAGGCTTTGCCGACGTGCTCGAGATCGCGCGCTATCGCCGCCGCGATCTCTATCGGCTCGACATTCCCCCGAAATCGCCGCCGCTGGTGCCGCCCGAACGCTGCTTCGGGCTTGCCGAGCGCCTCGATCACGAGGGCCGGGTGCTGAAGGCGCTGGAGCAAGCGGAGATCGAGCGTCTGCTGGCCTGGCTGAAGGAGACCGGCGTGCAGAGTGTCGCGGTGGCCTTGCTTCATGCCTACGCCAATCCGGTCCATGAGAAGATGCTCGGCGAGCGCCTCAAGGGCGTCGTCGCCCATGTTTCGCTGTCGCACGAGGTCAACCCCGAGGCGCGCGAGTATGAGCGGACTTCGGCGACCGTGTTCAACGCGGCCGCGATGCCGATCGCGGTCGAGTATCTGAGCGAGCTGGAGCAGCGGCTGCCGATCGGGCCGGGATTGCAGGTGTTTCATTCCGCCGGCGCCATGATCCCCATCTCGGCGGTGAAACGTCGGCCGCTGGTGATGGCGATGTCGGGACCGGCCGCCGGCGTCTCGGCGTCCGTCAGCATCGCGCGCCAGCTCGGCACCTCGCGGATGCTGACGTTCGACATGGGCGGCACCACGACCGACGTGTGCCTGATCGTCGACGGCCAGGCCGAGATGACCGACGGCCGCATGCTCGGCGACAAGCCGCTGCGCCAGCCGATGCTCGCGGTGCATTCGATCGGCGCGGGCGGCGGATCGATCGTGCGCAACGGTCCCGGCGGCCTGACGGTCGGGCCGGAGAGCGCCGGCTCCGAGCCGGGGCCGGCCTGCTACGGCCGCGGCGGCACGGAGCCGACCATCACGGACGCCAACGCCGTGCTCGGCTATCTCAATCCCGAGACCAAGCTTGGTGACCGCATTGGCATCGACATCGAGGCAGCCAGGCGCGTCATCGCGCCGATCGCGGGCGCGCTCGGACTGGGCCTGACGGAAACGGCGCTCGGCATCATCAAGGTGGCGAACGCGACGATGGCCCGCGCGCTTCGCCGCGTCACGGTCGAGCGCGGCATCGACGGGCGCGATTGCACGCTGCTCGCCTTCGGCGGCGGCGGCCCGATGCATGCCGCGGGTCTCGCCGATCTCTACGGGATCGCAGAGGTCGTCGTGCCCAGTGCATCCAGCGCCTTCTCGGCGCTGGGCTGTCTCACCGCCGATTTCAGCTTCCTGCAGCAGCAGACGCTTCGCGCCGCCCTCGACGGCATCGACCTCGCGCGCGTATCGGAGCGGATCGAGGCCCTGATTGCCGATGCATCCGCGCCGCTGCTCGCCAATGGCGTTGCCAAGGCGGAGATCCAGGTCGAGCTGGTCGCGTTGATGCGCTACGCGGCGCAGAACGATGCCATTCCGGTACCTTTCGCCTTGCCGCTGGACGTCGCCAGGCTCAAGCAGGATTTCCTGGCGCGGCATCACGAGTTGTTCGGCTATGCCACGAGCGAAAGCTGCGTCATCGAATCCGTGCGGGTGCAGGCGCGCCGCCCGTCGACGACCGTCGTGAGCCGGCCGACGACGGCGGCGAGGGCCGTGTCCACCGGCAAGCGTACCTGCTCGTTTGATGGCCTCCACCAGACGCCGACTGCGATCATCGACCGCGCTTCGCTGACAGAGATGGTGAGCGGACCCGCGATCATCGAAGACGCATGGTCCACCGTGGTCGTGCCGCCGGGCTGGCAGGCAAAGCCCGATGTATCTGGCAATCTGTTCCTGACGCGGAGGGAGGCATGAAGCTCGATCCGTTCGTCGTCGAGGTCATCAGGCACGGTCTCTCGGCCGCAGCCGAGGAGATGAGCCTGGTGATGACGCGCTCGGCGCGCTCGCCGCTGCTCCGCGAGGCGGGCGACCTGTCGTCGGCGATCACCGACGGCCACGGCGGTCTGGTCGGGCAGGGGCGCGACATCCCGATCCACCTCGGCGCGATGGCCTACACCATCCCCGAATTGTTGAAGGTGGTGCCGCGCGACAGCGTGAACGACGGCGACGTGCTGATCTACAATGTCGGCGCGCTCGGCGGCAATCATCTCAACGACGTCAAGGTGGTGCGGCCCGTCTTCGTCGACGGCGAGATCGTGGCGTTCGCGGTCAGCCTCGCGCACTGGCCCGACATCGGCGGCACCTGGCCTGGCAGCTATTTTGCCAAGGCGATCGACACCTTCCAGGAGGCGATGCGGATTCCGCCGGTGCTGATCGCGACCGCGGCCGGCGTCAATGCGGCGATAGTGGAGCTGCTCAAGGCCAATGTCCGCGACTCCGAATCCTGCGAGGGCGACCTCCTCGCCCAGATCGCCGCGACCAAGGCCGGCGAGAAGCGCATCGTCGAGCTTTGCCGCGAGCACGGCAAGGCCGTGTTCATGGCGGCGCAGTCGCGCCTGCACGATCTCTCGGAGATCGAGATGCGCGCGGCGCTGCGCGACCTTCCGGACGGCGTCTACGAGGGCGAGGATTATCTCGACGACGGCAGCGACAACAACGCGCCGGCGCGCATCCATGTGAAGATCACCATTCGCGGCGACGAGGCGACCTTCGACCTCTCGGGAAGCTGCGACCGCGTCTCGAACTTCTGCAACACGACGCCGTTCATGGCCCGCTCGGCCGTCGCCTATGCCGCGCGCATCATGAGCGGGCGCGACATGCAGCAGAACGCCGGCGCGCTCAGGCCACTGACCATCATCACGCGCCCGGGCTCGATCCTGGAGCCGGGCTGGTCGGCGTCCGTCGCGGCCGGCAACCATGAGACGTCCATGCGGATCGTCGATGCGATCTTCCGCGCGATGCAGGACACCATTCCCGAACGCCTGTCGGCCGGCGGGGCGACTACCGCGGGCGTGCTGTTCTTTGCGGAGCCGCGGCCGAACGGATCGTGGAAGATGCTCTACGAGGTTCACGGCGGCGGCGAAGGCGCGCGCCACGATCGGGCCGGCATGTCGGCAACCCGGGTGCATCTGTCCAACACCTCGAATACGCCGGTCGAGGTGATCGAAGCGAACTACGCGATCCGGCTGGAGCAGCAGGCGATCCGCCGACAATCCGGCGGCGCGGGCGCGCAGCGCGGTGGTGACGGCTCCGTCCGTACCTACCGCATCCTGGCGCCCTCGATGCACCTGACGACTTGCATCGAGCGGATGGTGATTGCGCCCTGGGGCATGCAGGGCGGCGAATCCGGCAAGGCCTGCCGCATCTCGCTGGTCAGGCATGGCGCGAACGTCGCGATCGACGGCAAATCCAACCTGGTGTTGCAGCAAGACGATCTCGTCACGATCGAGATGTGCGGTGGCGGCGGCTATGGCGCCGCGGCCGCAGAGTGAGGGGATTGCGATGAGCAGATTGTTGCGAACCGGGCTGAATGCGGGCGACAGCGCGCCGATGGCCGTGGTCGGCGGCGAGGGCGTCTACTTCCACCTGTCCGATGGCCGCAAGCTCATCGACGGCAGCAACACCGGCGGCGGTCTCGGCCATCGTCATCCTGCAATGGTGGAGGCGATCCGCCGCGCGGCGGATACGCCTGTCGTCAACGAGGGCTGGACCTGGGTCGGCCGCGAGCAGGCCGCCGACGACCTGATGGCCACCGCCTTCAAGGGTGAAGAGGATTGGGTCGGCGCGGTGCGCTTCTGCATCAGCGGCAGCGAGGCCAACGATATGGCGCTGTCGCTCTGCCAGGCGCTGACGCAGCGGTCCGCATTGGCGACGCGCGAACGCGCCTATCACGGCATCACCGGCCTGTCGCGCAGCATGACGGTGCAGCCGCAATGGCATGGTGGGCTCGCCGTGCATGCCGGTGGTTCGAAGCTGCCGGCGCCGATGGCGCCGGTGCGGATCCTGCCGGCGCCGGATGGCGCGATCTACGGCGCGCCGGCAAACAACACCCCGCCGAGCGAATATCTCGCGGATGCCACGCGGCTGCTCTCGGACACGGCGGCAACCATCATCGACTACACCCAGGGCGGCATCTATTACGACGGCGCCTATCAGGACGAAGTGGCGCGCTGCGCGCGGCAGGCGGGCTCCTACTGGATCGCCGACGAGGTCGTCACCGGCGCCGGGCGCGCCGGCCGCTGGTTCGCGTTCCAGGGCGCGCAAAGCCGCCCGGACATCGTCACGCTTGGCAAGTCGCTCGGCGGTGGCGCGGCGGCGGTGGCGGCGGTCGTGGTGTCCAGGGACATCGTCGAGCGGCTCAAGGGGACGAGCTGGCAAAACTATGGCACGCTGCGCGGCCATCCCATCAGCATGGCGGCCGTCAGCGCCTACCTGAAGGTTGTCACGGGCGACAAGATTCTGGAGCGTGTGCAGCAGCTCGAGAAGCTATTCATCCGCCGCCTGCTCGCGATCGCGCAGAAGCATCCGAGCGTGCAGCGCGTCGCGGGGCAGGGGCTGCACTGGACGGTGGAACTGCACGGGCCGGACTGGCGGACCTGGCATGCCGACACGACCGAGGTGCCGATCGCCTCGCGCGTCGCGGAGCGAGCGCTGGAAGCCGGTGCGGTGATCGGTACCAGCGGCGAGCAGACGTCGCTGTTCCTGGCGCCGCCGCTCGTCATTTCCGAGCGCGAGGCTGACCAGCTTCTGGACGCGCTCGATCATGGTCTCGATATTGCCGACGAGGAGCACGGGTGAGCGCGGATCACGCAACGCCACGCCGGTCGCCGGCCTGGCCGGCGAATGAGCCCTGGCATCTCGCGATGCCGGAGGGAACGCTATACGACGCACTGGCGCGTGCAGCACGTGAACGACCGTCGCATCCGGCGACGGTGTTCTACGGCGCAAGCCTGAGCTACGCCGAGCTGTGCGACCGTGTCGATGCCATGGCCGGCTTCCTGCAGGGTGCCTGCGGCGTCAAGCGCGGCGACCGCGTCATGATCGCGCTTCAGAACTCGCCGCAATATGTCATCGCCTATTACGCGGTGATGCGGGCGGACGCCGTGATCGTCCCCGTCAATCCCATGAACAAGACCGCCGAGATCGCGTATCTCGCCGTGGACAGCGGGGCCAAGGTCGCGATCATCGGTAGCGAACTGAGCGATGTGTTTGCCCCGCTGCTGGGCGAGGCCATCAGGCATGCGATTGTCGCGCAGTATCGCGACGAGGTTCCGGCCGCGACGCCCTATACGCTGCCATCATGCGTCACGGAAGCGCCGGCCGAGGTGCCGTCATCGCCGGGCTGGCATTCCTGGTCGTCCGCGATCGCACAAGGCTTGAAGCCGGGTGTGGTGACTGCGGGGCCGGACGATCTCATGATCCTGCCCTACACGTCGGGCACCACAGGCAAGCCCAAGGCGTGCATGCATACCCATCGCAGCGCGCTGTTCACCGCTGTGTTGCAGGCGCGTTGGTATCGGCTCGGCGGCGACGACGTGATGACCGGCTTCATGCCGTTGTTCCATGTCGCGGGCATGCAGGGCTCGATGAATGCCGCCATCGTCACTGGGGCCACGCTGCTCCTGATGGCGCGCTGGGACAAGGATCTGTTGCCGGATCTGTTCGAAACCTATGGCGTGACGTTCTGGAACGCCGCGCCGACCATGATCGTCGACGTGCTCGCCAGCGCCCGGTTTCGCGACAAATGCTTTGCGAAGCTCAAGGTTCTGACCGGCGGCGGCGCGGCGATGCCGACCGCGGTCGCTGAACGGCTCAAAGGACGCTTCGGGCTTGACTTCGTCGAGGGCTACGGCATGACCGAGACGATGTCGCCGACCCATCTCAACCCGATGGCGGCGCCGAAACGGCAATGCCTTGGCATCGCCGTGCAGGAGACCGACGCAAGGGTGGTCGATCCCGAGAGCTTGATCGAGCTCGGCGACAACGTGGTCGGCGAAATCGTCGTGCACGGACCGCAGGTGCTGCAGGGGTACTGGAATAGGCCGCAGGCGAATGCCGAGGCCTTCATCGAACTCGACGGCAAGCGGTTCCTGCGTACGGGCGATCTCGGCTATCGCGATGCCGAGGGCTACTTCTTCGCCGTCGATCGCCTGAAGCGGATGATCAATGTCAGCGGCTTCAAGGTGTGGCCGGCCGAGGTCGAGGCCGCGATGTACCAGAACCGCGCTATCCGGGAGTGCTGCATCATTTCAGCGCCGGACGATTACCGCGGCGAGACCGTCAAGGCGCTTGTCGTGCTGGACGAGGCGGCGCGGGCAACAACATCGCCCGATGACATCGTTGGCTGGGCGCGCGGCGTGATGGCGAGCTACAAGGCGCCTCGCGCGGTCGTCTTCGTCGACCAGCTGCCGCGCACCGCGAGCAACAAGATCAACTGGCGGCTGTTGCAGGACGCCGAATGGGGGCGAACGGCATGAAATCTGCTTGGCTGGAAAACGGACGCAAGGCGGCGTTATGCTGTCGCTACGCCCTTGAAGCTGCGATCCCCAGCCTCGCCAGGAAATTCGTGAAGAGATCAGGAAGTCGCTGATGCGAATCGTCAATGTCGCCGCCGCCCAGATGGGCCCGATCCAGAAAGCCGACAGCCGCGAGGCCGTGGTCAAGCGCATGATCGCGCTGATGGACGAGGCCAAGAGCAAGGGCGCCGACTTGATCGTCTATCCCGAGTTGGCGCTGACGACGTTCTTCCCGCGCTGGTATGTCGAGGACCGGGCCGAGTTCGACGTCTGGTTCGAGCGGGAGATGCCGAACGCGGCGACGAAGCCGCTGTTCGAACGTGCGGCTCAGCACGGAATGGCGATGAACTTCGGTTACGCGGAGTTGACGCCCGACGGCCATCATTTCAACACAGCTATTCTCACCGACAAGTCCGGCAAGATCGTCGGCAAATACCGCAAGGTCCATCTGCCGGGCCATGTGGAATACGACACCAAGCGCTCGCACCAGCATCTGGAGAAGCGCTATTTCGAGCCGGGCGATCTCGGCTTCAAGGTCTGGCGTGCGCTGGGCGGCATCATCGGCATGGCGATCTGCAACGACCGCCGCTGGCCCGAGACCTATCGCGTCATGGGCTTGCAGGGCGTCGAGATGGTGCTGATCGGCTACAACACGCCATCCGTGAATGCCGAGAAGAGCGAGGAGGGCGTCGAGAAGCGCCTGTTCCACAATCGGCTCTCGGTGCAGGCCGGCGCCTACCAGAACGCAACCTGGGTGGTCGCGGTGGCCAAGGCTGGCGTCGAGGACGGCCACCCGCTGTTCGGCGGTAGCCTGATCGTCGATCCCAATGGCGAGATCGTTGCAGAAGCCAAGACGGATGACGACGAGGTCCTGGTCCATGCTTGCGACCTCGATGCGACGGTCTTCGGCAAGACCACGATCTTCGATTTCGCCCGGCATCGCCGCATCGAGCATTATGGCCTGATCACCAGCCAGACCGGCGCGGTGCCGCCGCCGGAGACGTGACGCCGATGGCTGACAAGGGCATCTCCCTGCGCGAGCTTGACGCGCGTGACCGCTACAAGCTGCTCTGCGGCGTTGTGGTGCCGCGGCCGATCGCGCTGGTGACGACGCTGGACGAGAACGGAGCTGTCAATGCCGCACCGTTCAGCTTCTTCAACGTCTTCTCGGAAAGTCCTGCGCTGATCGTGCTTGGGCTCCAGCACAAGCCGGATCACAGCCCGAAGGACACGACCCGCAACATCCATCGCGACGGCGAGTTCGTCGTGCACATGGTGGATGAAGCGCTGTCGGTGGCGATGAACGACTGCGCGGTCGATTTCCCCTCCGGCGACAGCGAGGTCGCCGCGACGGGCCTGGCGACGCTTCCGTCGGTGGACGTGAAGGTGCCGCGCCTAGCCGCAGCGCCGTTCGCGCTGGAATGCCGGCGCCATGTGGTGCTGACCTTCTCGGCGGATCGCGAGTTGCTGGTTGGCGAGGTGCTCAGGGTGCACGCCCGCGAGGGCCTCGTCGATACCGCCAACATGTATGTCGATCTCGATGCCTACCGGCCGATCGGCCGCATGTTCGGAAATCTCTACACGACGCAGCGGGATACGTTTGCGCTTGTCCGCGAGAGCCATGCGCAATGGCTCGCGCGGCAGGACGCCAGAGAGCTGAAGGACGCCTAGTGAGCCGAGAACTGCACCGTACCCAGCGCCATGGTGACGGCCGCCTGTGTCGGGTCGATCACGGGGATTTGCAGCGCGTCTTCGAGCGGACGGCGATGGCGCGCCATGCCGGCGCAGCCCATCACGATGGCGCGGGCGCCGTCCTCGTCGCGCAGCGCGCGGCCGACCTCGATCATTTTCGCCAGCGTGCCCTCGCCCGAAGCGGTTTCCGCAACGCTCATGTTCAGCGGCCGCTCGCCGGCGAGGCGGTCGGTCAATCCCATCTGCCTGAGATAGCGCATATGACGCGGGATCGATCGCTGGGCAATCGCGATGACGCCGAAGGTCTCCGCGCGAGCAAGCGCCGTGAGCACGCCGCACTCGGCAATGCCGAACACGGGGCGGTCGGTGCCTTCACGGCAGACTTGCAGTCCGGGATCGCTGTAGCAGGCGATGACGAAGGCGGCCGAGCTGTTGTCGCTCTCGACCAGCCGGCGCAGCGGCATGGCAACGCTATCGACGTCCGCCTGGCTCTCGATGCCAAAGGGACCCTCGGCCAGCGTCTGGCAGACCACTTCCGGCCCGCTCTCGAAGTCGAGCGGCTTCAACGCATCCTCCAGCCCTTGCGTGACCTTGTGGTTGGAGTTCGGATTGATGACGAGAATGCGCGGCCGGGACATGATGGTCTTTCTGCAAAATGGAGATCACTTGTTTCAGGCATATCATGGAGTGCCTCATGACTGAACCAGTTTACGACCTGATCATCCGCGGTGGCCGCGTCGCCACCACCACCGACGTCTTCGAGGCCGATGTCGCGATTTCCGGCGAGACGATCGCGGCCATCGGGAACGGCCTTCCGGCGGCCAATCGCGAGATCGACGCGCGCGGCAAGCTGGTGCTGCCCGGCGGCGTCGACAGCCATGCTCATATCGAGCAGCTCTCCGCTGCCGGCATCATGAATGCAGATACGTTCGAAAGCGCGACGGTCTCTGCCGCCTTCGGTGGCACCACCACGGTGATCCCGTTCGCCGCCCAGCATGTCGGGATGAAGCTGCCGCAGGTGGTGGACGACTATCACGCGCTCGCCAGGAAGGGCGCAGTGATCGACTACGCCTTTCACATGATCATTGCGGACGCGACCAGGGAGACGGTCGAGGAGCACATCCCGGCGCTGGTGAAGCAGGGCCATGCCTCGATCAAGATCTTCATGACCTATGACCGGCTCAAGGTGGACGACGAGCCGCTGCTCGACATTCTGCTCGCTGCGCGCCAGTCCGGCGCGATGCTGTGCGCGCATGCCGAGAATCACGGCATCATCGCCTGGATGGTGAAGCGCCTGCTTTCACGCGGCTACACCATGCCGAAATACCACGCCGTCAGCCACGCGCGCGTGTCGGAGGCGGAAGCGTTCACGCGGCTGATCGGCATGGCGGCGCTGATCGACCAGCCGGTCATGATCTTCCACGTCTCGACCGCCGAAGGCGCCAAGGTGATCCGCGATGCGCGCGGGCAGGGGCTCAAGGTCTTCGCCGAGACCTGTCCGCAATATCTCTTCCTCACGGCGGGCGATCTCGACAAGCCCGGCGCGGAAGGCGCCAAATGGATGTGCAGCCCGCCGCCGCGCACGCATTCGGACCAGGAGGCGCTATGGCAGGCACTCTCGCTCGGCGATCTCCAGACCATCTCGTCCGACCACGCGCCGTATCGTTATGACGAGACCGGCAAGCTGCGCGCCGGCCCCAATCCGAACTTCAAGCAGGTCGCGAACGGCCTGCCGGGACTTGAGCTGCGGCTGCCGCTGCTGTTCGACGCGATGGTGTCGAAGGGACGGCTAGGCCTGGAGAAATTCGTCGAGCTGACCGCGACGGCGCCGGCAAAGATCTACAATCTGCATCCGCGCAAGGGCTCGATCGCCGTCGGCGCGGATGCCGATATCGCGATCTGGGATCCGAACCGTGAGGTGACGATCACGGATGAGATGATGCACGATCTCACCGGCTACACGCCGTTTGCGGGCCGCAAGCTGAAGGGCTGGCCGGTATCCGTGCTCTCGCGCGGCCGCGTGGTCGTCGAGGGCAACAAGTGCCTCGCGAGCGCCGGCAGCGGAAAGTTCCTGGCGCGCAGCGGCGGCGAGGCGGCGAAGCCGACCGGCCGGCTCGTCGCCGACATGGATCCGGAACGGAATTTCGGAGCGAAGCTGCTGTGACGGCGGATCGCGCGCGATGAAGATCGTCATCTTCGGCGGCACCGGCTTTGTCGGCCTCAATCTTGCCGAGGTGCTGCTCGCGCGCGGCCACGACGTGACGCTGTATGATCGTTCGCCGCTGCCGCCGGCTGCGCAGCGATCCCTGCTGGATTTTCGGGAGCGGCTCCGAATCGTTCAAGGCGATATCACCGACGGGGCCGGTATCGATGCCCTCATCGCTGAAGGCTGGGACGCAATCGTGCTGGGCGCCGCGGTCACCGCAGGCGATGACCTCGAACGCGCATCGCCCGCGCGTGTTCTCGAGATCAACGTGATGGCGCAGATCCCGATCCTGCAAGCGGCGATCCGTCACGGCGTTCGCCGCTTCGTCAATCTGTCCTCGGCGTCGGCCTATGGCACCGCCGGCCAGCGTCATGAAGTCCTGGACGAGGAAACGGCCTGCGATCCCGTCTCGTTCTACGCCATCAGCAAGTTCACCTCGGAACGCTCCGTAGCGCGCCATGCCGAGCTCTTCGGCGGCGATTTCCTGAGCGTGCGGCTGAGCGCCGTGTTTGGCCCATGGGAGCGGGCCGGCGCGGTGCGCGATACGCCCAGCCTCCAATTCCAGATCCTGGCCGCGTTCGCCCGCGGCGAGCCGGCGATCATGCCGGGACCAGGCTTCAAAGATTGGATCTACGCCGTCGACGCCGCCGAGGCCGTGGCTGTGCTGATCGAGGCCGAGCGGCCGCGCCGTCGTCTCTACAACATCTCCAGCGGCGCGGCCTGGTCGGCGCTGCAATGGGGCGAGGCCTTTGCGGCATTTCATCCCGGCCTGCACTGCCGGCTTGCGAACCCGGGCGAGAAAACCGTCATCAAGCTACATGGCGGCGATCGTGCGCCGCTCTCGGTTGCACGGATGGCCGACGAATTCGGCTGGCGCGCCCGGTTCGGCTGCGCCGAGTCCGCCGCCGCGATGAACGCCTGGTGGGTGCAGCACAAGGAGGGGATCTGACATGCGGCTGCAGGGGCGCACCGCCATCATCACCGGGGCCGGCTCGGGCATTGGCCGCGCCAGCGCAAAACTGTTTGCAGAAGAAGGAGCGCGTCTCGCTCTGGTCGATCGCGATGGTGCGGGGCTCCAGGAAACGCTTCGCCTGCTGGGCGAAGCAACGACGCATGTCGGAGACGTCGGCGATGCCGCATTCGCCGAAACTGTTGTCGGCGAGGTCATCGCGCGGCACGGCCGGCTCGACATCCTGATGACGGCAGCAGGCTTTTCCTGCGGTGGCACCGTGTTGACCACGAGCCCGGAAGACTGGGACGCGGTGTTCCGCGCCAATGTCGGCGGCACCTGGCTGTGGGCGCGGGCGGCGGTGCCTCACATGCAGCGGCAAAAGAGTGGCTCGATCATCACGCTGGCATCGCAGCTCGCGATGGCCGGCGGCAAGGACAACAGCGCCTATATTGCCGCCAAGGGGGCGATCGTCAGCCTGACCCGGACGATGGCGGTGGATTTCGCAACGGACGGCATTCGGGTCAACGCCATCGCGCCGGGCGCGATCGATACGCCGATGCTTCGCCGCAGCTTCGCCCGTCACGCCAATTCGGACGAGGTGCGCGAGGCCTCGCGCAACCGCCACGCCATGAAGCGGTTCGGTCGGGCGGAGGAGATCGCCCAGACCGCGCTGCATCTTGCCAGCGATGCGTCCTCTTTCACGACCGGCACCGTGATGGTGGTCGACGGAGGTTGGCTCGCCGCATGAGTGACGCGCTGACAGAGCTCGAGGCCGATATTCGCGCCGATCTCGCGATGATCGCGCATCCCGGTGCTGCGTGGCTCGAACCGAAGACAGGGCCCGATGGCAAGCCGGCGCTGGACGTGCTCATCGTCGGCGCCGGCCAGTCCGGAATCGCCATCGGCTTCGGCCTGATGCGCTCCCGCGTCAGCAACATCCTGCTCGTGGACAAGGCCGAGGAGGGGATGGAAGGGCCTTGGCTCACCTATGCCCGGATGCCGACGCTGCGCAGCCCGAAGGACTACACCGGCCCGGACCTCGACATCCCGAGCCTCACCTACCAGTCCTGGCACGAAGCCCGGTTCGGCAAGGAGAGCTGGCAGACGCTCGATCTGATTCCGCGCGCGCATTGGGCCGAGTACCTGCTCTGGCTAAGGCGCACGATCGGATTGCCGGTGCGCAATGGCTGCGAGCTTCTGGAGATTGCGCCGGCGGCCGATGGTCTGCTCGCCGCGCGCGTCAAACGGGCAGGAGAGGTCGAGACGCTTTATGCGCGCAAGATCGTGCTGGCCACCGGACAGGAGGGCATGGGCGGCTGGATGATCCCGGAGCCGCTGCGCGATCTGCCGGCGACTTCGGTCGCGACCGTCGCCGACGACATCGATTTCGGAGGCCTTCGCGGCAAGCGCGTCGTCGTGATCGGCGCCGGCGCCTCCGCCTTCGACAATGCGGCCACCGCGTTGGAGGCGGGTGCCTCCGAAGTGCACCTGCTGTGCCGCCGCGCGCAGATCCAGGTGATCCAGCCCTATCGCTGGCTGACCTTTCGCGGCTTCCTGCGCCATCTCAGCGATCTCGATGATGCCTGGCGCTGGCGCTTTATGCGCAAGGTCCTCGAGATGCGGGAGGGATTTCCGCAACCAACCTATGACCGCTGTGCGCGGCACGCCAATTTCACACTGCACGAGGGGGCGCCGGTGAAGGCCGCGTGCGTGACCGGCAAAGGCGTTGAACTCCAAACGCCGCGCGGCGCCATCACTGCCGATTTCGTCATCTGCGGCGCCGGCATCGACATGAACTTTGCCGAGCGCGGCGAGCTCTCCAGGTTTGCCGGCAACATCGCCACCTGGGCGGACCGCTATCAGCCGCCGGAGGGCGAGCGCAACGAACGGCTCGGCCGCTTTCCCTATCTCGCCGACGACTATGCCTTCACCGAGCGCATGCCCGGCAAGACGCCGTGGATCTCCGACATCCATCTCTTCGCCATTGCCTCCACCATGAGTTTTGGTGCCTCGGGATCGTCGATCAATGCGATGACCACTGCAGTGCCCAAGCTCGTGAATGGCCTAACACGCGGCCTGTTCCGCGCCGATGTCGAACGGCACTGGGCTTCGCTCAGCGCCTACGACGTGCCGCAGGCGGTGGTTGCGCGGCCGGCGCGAAAGACGGAGGAGCAGCGATGATCATCCATGCCCCGCCGCAGCGAAGATTGGCGCGCAACTTGCTTCTTTCTTGACCAGCCTTGGCGACCTTCCTGTTCGACAATTCAAGGGAAAACGAATGCGTTTTGTGTCTTTCAGATCCGCGACCACGATCCTCGCCACCACCGCGCTGTTGCTGATCGCAACCGCGCCGTCGCATGCGCAATCCAGGGCGGAAACGCTGCGCTATGTGACCGGCGCATCGGTCAACACGCTCGATCCAAACATCCCCGGCGCGACCCGCGAATCCTTCGGGCTCAGCATGAGCACCTACGATCGGCTGGTATCGTTCGGTCGCAAGCAGCTCAACGGCAAATGGGTGTTCGATCTCGACACCATCAACGGCGAGCTCGCCGAATCCTACGACGTCAGCCCCGATGGCCTGAAGATCACCTTCCGTCTGCGAAAGGACGCCAAGTTCCAGGACGGCTCGCCGGTGACGGCGGATGACGTGAAGTGGTCGCTCGACCGCTGCGTAACCGCGCCGATCCTCGGCAAGGCGCAGCTTCTGACGGGGTCGCTGACATCCGCCGATCAGTTCAAGGTGATCGATCCCTTGACGATCGAGGTGACGCTGCCGAAGCCCGACAAGCTGGCGCTGCCGAATCTGGCCACCGTCTATCCGATGATCATCAATTCGAAGCTGGCGAAGGAGCATGCGACCGCGGACGATCCGTGGGCGATGGCCTGGCTGAAGGAGCACACCGCAGGCAGCGGCGCCTACATCGTCGAGACCTTCAAGCCCGGCGAGCAGGTGACCCTCAAGCGCAACGAGGCCTGGAACCGCGGTTCTCCCGGCAGGCCCGCCTCCTTCAAGCGCGTCATCGTGCAATCGGTACCGGAGCCGGCAACCCGCGCCAATCTGGTCGAGCGCGGCGACGCAGATATCGTGCTCGATCTTCAGGCAAGCGACGTGCAGTCGCTCGAAGCCAAGGGCAAGTTGAAGGTGGTCTCGACGCCGCAATACAACGCGATCACGTTCGTCTCGATGAACAACCAGATCCCGCCCTTCGACAACGTCAACGTCCGCCGCGCCATCGCGTTCGCGCTGCCTTACGAGGACATGTTCAAGGCAGCCTTGTTCGGCCGCGGCGCGCCGCTGTACGGCGCCAGCTGGCCGGACGGCAAGCCGCTGAACGGGACTTATCCGTTCCAGCAGCCGGTCAAGCTCGACCTCGACAAGGCAAAGGAATATCTCAAGGCCGCCGGCCTTCCGGACGGCTTCTCGACCACCTTCAGCTTCAATGTCGGATGGGCCTCCCAGGCGGAGCCGATGGCGGCGCTGGTCAAGGAGTCGCTCGGCAAGATCGGCATCAAGGTCGACATCCAGAAGCTGCCGGACGCGCAGATGTCGACGCTGATCAACGAGAAGAAGGTGCCATTCTTCACCGAAGGCATCATCGCCTGGCTGCCGTCGACGGACTACTTCTACCGCAACTTCTATACCGGCAATCAGCGCTGGAATTACAGCTCGATCAACAATGCCGAGCTGTCGGCGATCGCCCAGGAAGCCCGGTTCGAGCCGGATAAGGCCAAATACGAAGAAGACGGCCGCAAGCTCAACGCGATGCATGTCGACCTGATGCCCCAGATCATGCTGTGGCAGCCGAACCAGGATGCGGTGATGGCGCCCTCGGTCGAGGGCTACATCTACGAGTTCCATCGTCAGGTCGACTACCGCAACCTCAGCCGCAAGTAACGTCTGAAGGCAAGAGAGGCTCCTAAGGGTGAAGACCGGTCTTGGTGCAACGATAGTGAGAGCGGGGAGGCGGCTTCTGTCGTCGCTGCCGGCATTGTTCGGTGTGCTGGTCTTCACCTTTCTCCTGATGCGCGTCCTGCCGGGCGACCCCGCGGTGTTCTTCGCCTCGGGGCCGAACGCCGGCAAGGAGGAGATCGAGCAGATCCGCAAGCAGATGGGGCTCAACAAGTCGGTGCCGGAGCAGCTGGTGTTCTATCTCTCCGACATCGGCCACGGCAATCTCGGCCGCTCCATGATGACCGGACAGCCGGTACTCAAGGATCTGCGCGAGCGGCTGCCGGCGTCGCTGGAACTCACCTGCGCCGCGCTCCTGATCGCGCTGATCGCGGCGGTGCCGCTCGGCGTGGTCGCTGCCTTGCGGCCGGGCTCGATCGTCGACCACGGCGTGCGGCTGTTCTGCGCGCTCGGTGTCTGCGTGCCGACCTTCGTCTCGGGCCTGCTGCTGATCTACGTCTTCTACTATCTGCTCGGGCTCTCGCCTGATCCGACCGGGCGGATCGACGTCTTCACCTCGCTGCCGCCGCAACGTACCGGCTTTCTCTCCATCGATTTCCTGTTCGCCGGCGATCTCGAGGGCTGGTGGGCGGCCTGCAAGCAGCTGGTTCTGCCGGCGGTGAGCATGGCCCTGTTCGTCATCGCGCCGCTGGCGCGGATCACGCGCGCCTCGATGCTGGTCTCGCTCGGCAGCGATTTCGTGCGTACGGCGCGCTCGGTCGGATTGTCCTGGCGCAAGGTTGTCGTGACCTACGCGCTGCGCAATGCGATCCTTCCCGTCATCACCATTGCCGGCATCGTGTTCTCGACCATGCTGGGCGCCAATGTGCTGGTGGAGAAGGTGTTCTCCTGGCCGGGCGTGGCCTCCTATGCGCTCGATGCACTGCTGTCCTCCGACTATGCGCCGGTGCAGGGCTTCGTGCTGCTGATGGCCAGCCTGTTCGTGCTGGTCAATCTCGTGGTCGATATCTGCTACGGCGTCGCCGATCCCAGGGTGTCGATCGAATGACCAGTGCAACCCTCCGCCATTCGGTCTGGATCCTGCGCGGCAATCCGCTCACCGCGGTTGCGGCGACCGGTGTGCTCGTCTTCGTCCTGGTCGCGATCTTCGGACCGTGGATCGTGCCTTATGATCCCGTGGCCTCGAACGTCTCGGAGGCGTTGCAGCCGCCGAGTGCGACGCATATTGCCGGTACGGACCAGCTCGGGCGCGACGTGTTCAGCCGTCTCATCATCGCCGCGCGGCTCGACCTCGCCATCGCGGTCTCCGCGGTCGGGATCTCCTTCGTGATCGGGGCCGTCGTCGGCGCGTTCTGCGGCTATGCCGGCGGCCGGCTCGATCGCGCCGTCGGCCGTTTCGTCGACGTGATGATGGCGTTCCCGCTGTTCGTGCTGGCGATGGCGATGGTGGCTGCGCTCGGCAACCGGATCGAGAACATCGTGATCGCGACCGCAATCATCAATCTTCCCTTCTACATCCGCTTCGCGCGGGCCGAGGTCAACGTCAGGCGCAATGTCGGCTGGGTCGAGGCCGCACGCGCCTGCGGCGAGAGCCATTTTTCCGTGGTGCTGCGCTTCCTGCTGCCGAACATCCTGCCGGCGATGGCGGTGCAGATCTCGCTCAATCTCGGCTGGGCCATCCTGAATGCCGCCGGCCTTTCCTTCATCGGCCTCGGCGTCAAGCCGCCGACGCCGGAATGGGGCATCATGGTCGCCGAGGGCGCGCGCTTCATCTCGACGGGGCGGTGGTGGCTGGTGGCCTTTCCAGGCCTTGCGCTGATGATGGCGGTGCTGTGCTTCAATCTCCTCGGCGACGGGATGCGGGACATTCTCGATCCCCGGATGCGCACATGAGCGAGGACCTGCTCAGGATCGACGACCTCCACGTCGCGTTCTCGACGCGGCGCGGGATGGTCGAGGCCGTGCGCGGCGTGACGCTGACCGTCAAGGCCGGCGAGATGCTCGGCCTCGTCGGCGAGAGCGGCTCGGGCAAGTCGGTCACGGGCTTTGCCACGACGCGGCTGCTCGATGCCGCAGGGCGCGTCACCGGTGGCAAGATCCTGTTTCGCGGGCAGGACGTGACGAAGCTCAGGGGCGATGACCTCCGTCAGCTCCAGGGCGCCGCGATGTCGATGATCTTCCAGAACCCGCGGGCGGCGCTCAATCCGATCCGGGCCATCGGATTGCAGATCGCGGACGCGATCCTCACGCACAAGCGCATCTCGAAGGAGGCCGCGCGCGCCGAGGCGCTGGAGCTGCTGCGTGCCGTTCAGATCCGGGATCCCGAGCAGCGGATGAACGCTTATCCGCATGAGCTCTCCGGCGGCATGTGCCAGCGCGTCATGATCGCGATTGCGATCTCCTGCAATCCCGCGCTGCTGATCGCCGACGAGCCGACGACCGGGCTCGACGTCACCACGCAAAAGGTGGTGATGGATCTCCTGGCAGACATTGCCGCCGCGCGAGGCATGGCGACGATCTTGATCACGCATGACCTCGGTCTCGCGGCGCGCTATTGCCGCCGCATCGCCGTGATGGAGCGTGGCCGCATCGTCGAGGAGGCGAGCCCCGGCAAGCTCTTCAGCGCGCCGCAGCACGCCTATACGAGGCGTCTGGTCGCGGCATCGCCGACGGCGACGTCGCGGATCGAAGACCTCGTGACTGACGAGGAGAGAGAGCGTTACAACGCCGTTCTCGACAAGCCACGGTCGGTGCTGCCACATGGCACGCCGCCGCTCCTGGAAGTGCGGAAGCTCGCAAAGCGTTTCGACCAGGGCTCCGCGGCGGTTGCCGACTTTTCGATGACCATGGCCGGCGGCGAGAGCGTCGGTCTGGTCGGCGAGTCCGGCTCCGGCAAGAGCACGACGTCGCGCATGATCTGCCGTCTCATCGACCCCAGCGAGGGCGACATCGTGTTCGACGGGCAGTCGATCGGGCACGTGGCGGCGCGGGACTTCCACCGCTCGCCATTGCGCAAAGACATCCAGATGGTCTTTCAGGATCCGAACGAGAGCCTCAACCCGCGCTTTACCGCGTTCGATTGTATTGCCCATCCGTTGATGCGGCTCGACGGCATGCGTGCGGGTGAGGCGCTGCGCAAGCGGGTGGAAGAATGCGCGGAACGGGTGGGGCTGCCGCTGGATCTGTTGCCGCGGTTTCCGCATCAGCTCTCCGGCGGGCAGAAGGCCCGTGTCGGCATCGCCCGCGCCATCGCCTGCCGGCCGCGGCTCCTGGTGCTGGACGAGCCGACCGCCGCGCTCGACGTCTCCGTTCAGGCGGTGGTGTTGCAACTGCTCGACCGGCTGCGGCGCGAGAACGACATCGCGCTGCTGTTCGTCAGCCACGATCTCAACGTGGTGCGCATGCTCTGCGACCGCACGATCGTGCTGCGCAATGGCGGCATCGTCGAGCAGGGCGAAAGCCGGGCGCTGTTCGACAATCCGAAGACCGACTACACGCGCAAACTGGTCGAGGCGATCCCGCACATCGAGACCGGACCGACGCTGGCGGCCGCTCTTTGAGGCCTGGCGCGGCCAAAAAAGAGAGATGAGATCCCGCTGGCGAAGGGGCATTTAGTGGCATACCATTTGCTTGCAAATGGGTTCGGTTTCACTTGCCCTTGGCCAACGATGGCCGGAATCACGGCATTACTGGAGGACTTCATGGATCGCAGGACCGTATTGAAGGGACTGGCCGGCGCGGGCGGTCTGGCATTGACCGGCCTCTCGGCGCCGGCGATCGCGCAAGGCGCATCCGCCCGAACCCTGCGCTTCGTGCCCCAGGCCAATCTCGCCAATTTCGACCCGATCTGGGGTACGCAATATGTCGTGCGCAATGCGGCCGCGATGGTCTGGGACACGCTTTACGGCATCGATTCCTCGTTGCAGCCGCAGCGTCAGATGGTCGAGTCCGAGGAAGTGACCGACGACGGCACGACCTGGACGTTCAAATTGCGGCCGGGCCTCAAGTTCCATGACGGCGAGCCGGTGCTGAGCAAGGACGTCGTTGCAAGCCTGACGCGCTGGTCGGCGCGCGATCCGATGGGACTGATGATCAAGGCGCTGCAGCAGGAACTGACGGCCGTCGACGACCGCACCTTCAAATGGGTGCTCAAGCAGCCCTTCCCGAAGATGCTCTACGCGCTGGCCAAGAACAACTCGCCGTGCGGCTTCATCATGCCGGAGCGCATCGCGCAGACCGATCCGTTCAAGCAGATCACCGACTATGTCGGCTCCGGGCCGATGAAGTTCGCCAAGGGCGAGTGGGTGCCCGGCGCGAAGGCGGTGTTCGAGAAGTTCACCGACTACGTGCCGCGGCAGGAGAAGGCATCCTGGCTCGCGGGCGGCAAGCAGATCCTGATCGATCGCGTCGAATGGATCGTGATGCCGGATCCCGCCACGGCAGCCGCCGCCTTGCAGAACGGCGAGGTCGACTGGTGGGAGAGCCCGATTGCAGACCTCGTTCCAGTCCTGAAGAAGAACAAGAACATCAGCGTCGATATCGGCGATCCCCTCGGCAATATCGGCTCGTTCCGCATGAACCATCTCTTTGCGCCGTTCAATGACGTGCGGGCGCGGCGAGCGGTGCTGATGGCGCTCAGCCAGGAAGACTACATGCGCGCGATCGTCGGCGACGACACGGCACTCTGGAAGCCGCTGCCCGGCTTCTTCACCCCGGATACGCCGCTTTACAGCGAAGCCGGCGGCGAGATCCTGAAGGGCAAGCGCGATCTCGATGCCGCCAAGAAGTTGCTGGCCGAGAGCGGCTATTCCGGCCAGCCGGTGACGTGCCTGGTGGCACAGGACCAGCCGATCACCAAGGCACAGGGCGACGTCACCGCGGATCTGCTGAAGAAGCTCGGCATGAATGTCGACTTCGTCGCCACCGATTGGGGCACGGTCGGCTCGCGCCGCGCGCAGAAGACGCCGCCCGGACAGGGCGGCTGGAACATGTTCCACACCTGGCACGCGGGCGCGGACTGCATCAATCCCGCTCCCTACACCGCCATTCGCGCCAACGGCGACAAGGCCTGGTTCGGCTGGCCGAACAGCCCCGGCACGGAGAAGGAGGTCGCGTCCTGGTTCGAGGCCAAGAACCTCGACGAGGAGAAGGCCGCCATCGGTCGCCTCAACAAGGCGGCGCTCGATGACGTCGTCTACGCGCCGACGGGCTTCTTCCTGAGCTACACCGCGTGGCGCAAGAACGTCTCCGGCATCACCAAGGGGCCGCTGCCGTTCTTCTGGGGCGTGTCCAAGTCTGCATGATCGTGCGCTGAGGCCAGATGCTCTCCTACATCCTCCGTCGCATCGTCGCGACCCTGCCAGTCATGGCGATCGTCGCGCTGTTCGTGTTCAGCCTGCTCTACATCGCGCCGGGCGATCCGGCCGTGGTGATCGCGGGCGACCAGGCGAGTCCGGAGGATGTGGAGCGCATCCGGCAAAGCCTAGGCCTCAACCGTCCGTTCCTGGTCCAGTTCGGAAGCTGGGTCTGGCGCATCCTGCACGGCGATCTCGGCACCTCGATCTTCACCAATCTCCCGGTCTCGGCGATGATTGGGCAACGTCTCGGTCCGACGCTGTCGCTGATGATGGTCACGCTGCTGCTCACGATCGTGGTGGCGGTGCCGCTCGGCGTGGTGGCGGCGTGGAAGGCCGGCAGCCTGATCGACCGCGTCATCATGGGCTTTGCCGTGTTCGGATTCTCGCTGCCCGTGTTCGTGGTTGGTTACATACTCGCCTACATCTTCGCGCTCGAGCTGGAATGGCTGCCGGTGCAGGGCTATACGCCGCTCACGCAGGGCTTCTGGCCGTGGCTCGAGAACCTCATCCTGCCGGCGGTCGCGCTCGGCTGCGTCTACATCGCGCTGGTCGCGCGTATCACCCGTGCCGCCATGCTCGAAGTGCTGCAGCAAGACTACATCCGCACCGCCAAGGCCAAGGGCCTCGGGCAGGGCGGCATCCTGTTCATTCACGCGCTGAAGAACGCGGCGGTACCGATCGTGACCGTGATCGGGATCGGCATCGCGCTCCTGATCGGCGGCGCGGTCGTGACCGAGAGCGTGTTCGCGATCCCCGGCCTCGGTCGCCTCACGATCGATGCGATCCTGCGCCGTGACTATCCGGTGATCCAGGGCATCGTGCTGCTGTTCAGCTTCGTCTACGTCCTCGTCAATCTGATGATCGACGTCGTCTATACGCTCGTTGACCCGAGGATCCGCTATTGACCGACACCACCGTCAATTCGCAATCGCTTCCGGCCGGCCTCGTCCTCGCGCCGCAGCTGCCTGAAATCCTGCGGCCGGTCACGATCCGGCGCGGCTTCGTCGGCCTCCTGCGCGGCCATCCGACGGTCGCGATCGGCGGCGCGCTGTTGCTGGCGCTCGTGCTGATCGCGGTCTTCGCGCCTTATCTCGGCACGGTCGACCCGACCGCGCTCGCACCCGCCAAGCGGACCCGGGCGCCGTCGGCCGATTTCTGGTTCGGCACCGACGTGCTCGGCCGCGACATCTATTCCCGCGTGTTGTTTGGCGCGCGCGTCTCGCTCACGGTCGGCTTGTCGGTCGCGATCTTCGCATCTGCGGCGGGTCTCGCCATCGGCATGATCTCCGGATTCATCCGCTGGGCCGACGGCATCCTGATGCGGTTCATGGACGGCTTGATGTCGATCCCGCCGATCCTGCTCGCGATCGCGCTGATGGCGCTGACGCGCGGCAGCGTCGGCAACGTCATCCTGGCGATCACCGTTGCCGAAATCCCGCGTGTCTCGCGCCTCGTCCGCAGTGTGGTGCTGTCGCTTCGCGAGCAACCCTATGTGGATGCGGCCGTGGCCTGCGGCACGCGCTCGCCAATGATCATCCTCCGCCATATCCTGCCCAACACGGTCGCGCCGATGCTGGTGCAGGCGACCTATATCTGCGCCAGCGCCATGATCACCGAAGCGATCCTGTCCTTCATCGGTGCCGGAACGCCGCCGACCATCCCGTCCTGGGGCAACATCATGGCCGAGGGCCGCGCACTGTGGCAGGTGAAGCCCTACATCGTGTTCTTCCCGGCGGCGTTCCTGTCGGTCACCGTTCTCGCCGTGAATTTGCTCGGCGACGGCCTTCGCGATGCGCTCGACCCGCGCATGGCCAAGAGCCTCTGATGGATCGAGGCTGATCGCGATGGCTTTGCTCGAAGTCGAGAACCTCCAGACCCATTTCCGTACCCCCAGCGGCATCAATCGTGCGGTCGACGGGGTGTCCTTCCATGTCAACGAGGGCGAGACGCTCGCCATCGTCGGCGAGTCCGGCTGCGGCAAGTCGGTGACGTCGATGTCGCTGATGCGACTGATCCCGGAGCCGCCGGGCAGGATCGCAGGGAGCATCCGCTTTGCGGGCAGGGACCTGCTGAAGCTGTCCGATCGCGAGATGCGCGCGATCCGCGGCAACGACATCTCGATGATCTTCCAGGAGCCGATGACCAGCCTTAATCCGGTCCTGACCGTCGGCCGCCAGATCCGCGAGACCTTGATGATCCATCAGGGCCTCGACAAGCAGGCGGCAGAGGCGCACGCGATCGAGATGCTGACGCTGGTCGGCATTCCCGAGCCGAAACGCCGCGTGCGCGAATAT
Organism: Bradyrhizobium sp. USDA 327; assembly: GCF_041262065.1. Taxonomy (NCBI): domain Bacteria; kingdom Pseudomonadati; phylum Pseudomonadota; class Alphaproteobacteria; order Hyphomicrobiales; family Nitrobacteraceae; genus Bradyrhizobium; species Bradyrhizobium sp. USDA 327. The sequence goes on from NZ_JBGCCW010000001.1 coordinate 1,934,122, forward strand.
CCGCATCAGCTGTCCGGCGGCATGCGTCAGCGCGTCATGATCGCCATCGCGCTCGCCTGTAATCCGAAGCTTCTCATTGCGGACGAGCCGACAACCGCGCTCGACGTCACGATCCAGGCGCAGATCCTGAAGCTGATGCTGGACCTGAAGAGCCGGGTCGGCGCTGCGATCATCCTCATCACCCACGATCTCGGCGTCGTCGCCGAGATCGCCGAGCGCGTCATGGTGATGTATGCGGGCCGCAAGGTCGAGGAGGCGCCGGTGGCCGAGCTGTTCCGTTCGCCGCGTCATCCCTATACGCAGGGTTTGCTTGGCGCTGTGCCGCGGCTCGGCTCGTCGCTGTCCGGCACTGCGAGGCGGCTCGCCGAGATTCCCGGGCAGGTGCCGGATCTCCGCAAGCCGATCACCGGATGCGTCTTTGCCGGACGCTGTGCGCTCGCGACCGATCTCTGCCGCCAATATGCGCCGGGGCTGGAGGAGAAGGGCCCCCGCCACGTCGCCGCCTGTCATTACGCCGCCAAGGGAGCCATCGCGGCATGAGTCCTCCGCTGCTCCAGGTCAACGACCTCAAGAAGCACTTTCCGGTCAAGACCGGCCTGTTCGGGCGCAAGTCCGAATTCGTCTATGCGGTCGACGGTGTGTCGTTCGAGATCGCGCGGGGCGAGACCCTATCGCTGGTCGGGGAGTCCGGCTGCGGCAAATCGACGGTCGGCCGCGCCATCCTGCGGCTGTTCGAGATCACCTCGGGGCAGGTCATCCTCGACGGCCAGAGGATCGACGACGCCGCGCCGAGCACGATGCGCCAGATGCGCCGGCGCGTGCAGGTCGTGTTCCAGGATCCGTTCTCGAGCCTCAATCCGCGCATGCGCGTGCGCGACATTCTCGCCGAGCCGATCCGCAATTTCGGTCTGGCCAAGTCTGCGGAGGATCTCGAGGTTCGCGTCACATCGCTGATGGATACCGTGCGCCTGCCGCGCGAGGCGCTCAACCGCAGGCCCCACGAATTCTCCGGCGGCCAGCGTCAGCGCATCGGCATTGCGCGCGCGCTCGCGGCAGAACCCGAGCTGATCGTGTGCGACGAGGCAGTCTCCGCGCTCGACGTCTCGGTCAAGGCGCAGATCGTCAATCTGCTGCAGGATCTCCAGAGCGAGTTCGGCCTCGCGCTGCTGTTCATCAGCCACGATCTCGCGATCGTCGAGCACATGACCCATCGCGTTGCGGTCATGTATCTCGGCAAGATCGTGGAAGTAGCGCCGCGCCGGGAGATCTTTGCCGCGCCAAGGCATCCCTACACCAAGGCGCTGCTCTCGGCGGTGCCGTTGCCGGAGCCCGGAGCACAGCGCAATCCGATCATTCTCAAGGGCGACGTGCCGAGCCCGATCAACCCGCCGAACGGATGCCGCTTTCACACCCGTTGCCCGTACGTCTTCGACCGCTGCCGGACAGAGGAGCCGGTGCTGCGCGCGGCGGGAGGCGAGCAGTGGGTGGCGTGCCACCTCGATGAGCTGCCGTAGGGTTTAACCCTGCCGGCGCAGGAAGCCCGTGATCGTGACCTTTTCCCAGATGCCGGCCGCGGCAAAGGGATCTGCGCGGTTGAAGGCTTCGACCTCGGCCCGGCCCGGCGCCTCGATTAGGAACAGGCTGCCGATCATCGCCTGGCCGTCGTCGGAGACCAGCGGTCCCGACATCACGATCTTGACGCCGAAGCGTGAGGTATCGCTCAGGAAAGCCTTGTGCGCGTCGTAATTGGCAAGCCGCGTGGGCAGCGCACCGGTGCGGTCGAGAGCGTGAATGGCGAACAGCATGGTGGTCTCCGTTTCTTGCTTCAGTTCTTGGGACGGCCGCGGGGGCGGCCGTCCGGACGCGACGTGATCGGGTGGTCTACTTCGCGCCGAGCTTGCCGGCGTCCTCGAAGGTCGGACAGGTCCGCTGCTCCAGCGGGACGTCGAACGGCTGGTAATTGTCCTTGGTGATGACGGTCGGCTTCAGCACGATCTCGCTGATGACAGGCTGATTGCGCAAGGAGCGGATCGCCATCATGGTGCCGAGGCAACCTTGCGCAAAGCCGTTGTAGTCGCCGCTCGCCAGCAGCTTGCCGGACTTGATCGCGTCGATCGCCTCCTTGGTGCCGTTGATGCCGATCACCTGGGCCTTGCGGTTGGCGCCGTCGAGCGCCTCGATCGCGCCGACCGCCATCGCGTCGTTGGCGGCGAGCACGCCGTCGATCTGCGAGTTCGACTGCATCAGGTTCTCCATCACCTGGAGCGCCTGGAGCCGCTGGTAGTTGCCGGGCTGGGAGGCCAGGAGCTTGGCGCCCGGATTCTCCTTCAGCGCGTCGTTGAAGCCGCGGACGCGGTCGACATTGGTCAGCGAGCCCTTGACGCCCTCGATGATGACGATATTGCCCTTGCCTCCCAGCGTCTTCAGGAGGAAGCGCGCGGTCTCCAGCCCGAGACTGTAATCGTCGGCGCCGACGAAGGACAGGAACTTGCCGCCGGCTGAGCGGTCGGTGATGTTGACGACCGGGATCTTGGCCTCGTTGATCTTCTCGACGCCGGGCACCATCGCCTTGTAGTCGACCGGCGTGAAGACGATCGCGCTCGGCTTTTTGACCACGACGTCCTCGATCTGGCTGAGCTGCTCGGGGATCGAGTCCGGCTTGGTCGGGATGTACTGAAGCGTCTTCGCGTTCAGCGTCTTCGCCATGTTGTCGGCGCCGACCCGCACCGTCTGGAAGAACGGATTGGTCTGGTTCTTGGTGAAGACAGCGATGGTCTCGCCGTCGGCGCGTGCGTGCGTGGTGAACGCGGCCGCCATCAGCAGCGGCAGCGTCAGATAGCCAAGTTTCTGTTTCATGTTGCCTCCATCCCTCGTTTTGCTTGTTGGAACTTCAAGAACTCATTGCGCGCGGCGGCGGGTCTTCATGTCGAGCCAGACCGCGAGAATGACGATGACGCCGGTGACGAGCGGCTGCCAGTTGGCGCTGACCGAGAGCAGGTTCATGCCATTCAGCACCAGGGTGAGGATCAGCGCGCCGATGAAGGTGCCGAACACGGTGCCGACGCCGCCGAACAGCGAGGTGCCGCCGATCAGCACGGCCGCGATCGCGGGCAGCGTCAGGCTCTCGCCGATGTCGGCCTCGGCCGAATTGAGCCGCGACAGGAAGATGATCGAGGCGAGCCCGGCCATGGTGCCGGAGACGGCATAGACCAGCAGCAGGCGCCGCGCGACCGGGATGCCTGAGAGCCGCGCCGCGACCGGATTGGCGCCGATCGCATAGATCTCCTGGCCCCAGATCGTGCGCTGCGCGAAGAACGTCCCGATCCCGAGGAAAACCAGCAGCAGATAGACCGGGATGGGCAGGCCGAACAGGTAGCCGCTGCCGATCTGGCGGAAGCCGGCCGGGAAGCCGTGCAGGGTCTCGCCCGCCATGTACCAGTAGGTGAGGCCGTTCAGCACCCAGAGCATGCCGTAGGTGGCGATGAAGGAGGGGATGCGGAGCGCAGTGACCATGATGCCGTTGAGCAGGCCGACGATGCCGCCGCAGGCAAGCCCGGTGAGGATGCCGAGCGCCGGCGAGCCGGTCGTGTGGATCACGGTCCCGGCGATACAGGCGGACAGCGCGACATTGGCGCCGACGGACAGATCGAGGCCGGCGGTCAGCACCACCAGCGTCAGGCCGGAGGCGATGAAGAAGGTCAGGCTCGCCTGCCTGAGCACGTTGAGGATGTTGCCGAGGCTCAGGAAGGAATCGCTGAGCACGGCGAGCACCGCGCAGATCAAGAGCGCCGCGAGCAGGCGGTAAAACACCTGGATCGCGTCCTGCGAGAGAAACGAGCGGGGCGGCGCGATGGCGTCCTTGGTGATGTCGGTCATGCGCGGCTCCTGAGGCCGTCGAGGAACAGGGCAACGATGACGAGGATGCCGACGCTTGCGACCTGCACAGAGGACGGCAGGGAGATCAGGTTCAGCCCGTTGCGCAACACGCCGACCGAGAGGACGCCGAGCAGCGTGCCGAGCAGCCAGCCATTGCCGCGCTCGAACGAGGTGCCGCCGACGGCGACCGCGGCGATGGCATCGAATTCGAGACCGAGGCCGGCGGTGGGGTGACCGGAATTCATCCGCGCGGTCATCAGCAGGCCGGCGATGCCGGCCATGGCGCCGCCGATCGCGTACACCGCGATCAGGAGCCGGTTCGGCGAGAGACCGGCATAGCGCAGCGCCTCGCGGTTGCCGCCGAGGGCGAAGATGTAGGTGCCGAACCTTGTATGATAGAGCAGCACGTGGAAGACCGCGTAGGTCACGAGCGCCATCACGATCGGAACGGGGACTCCGAGAAGCGTCGCCGAGTAGATGTCGCGCACGCTGTGGGGAATGCCGACCACGCTCTGGCCGTCGCTGACGATCAGCGACAGTCCCTGCGCCATGCCGAGCGTGCCCAGCGTCGCGACGAAGGGCGGAATGCCCAGGATCGCGACCAGCCAGCCATTGGCGAGGCCGAAGGCCGTGCCGACCAGCAGGCCGGCACCCAAGCCGAGCAGCATCGACTTGGTCGCGAGCGACACGATGGCGACGCAGAGCGAGGTCAGCGTCAGCACCGCACCCATCGACAGATCCAGCCCCTCGGTCATGATGATCAAAGTCATCGGCAGCGCGAGCATGGTCAGGATGGTTGACTGCACCAGCACGTTGGAGAGATTGGCGACCGACAGGAAGCCGGGCGCGATCACGCTGAACAGCGCGATCAGCAGCACCAGCACCATGGCAACGCCGGGAATGCGTTGCAGCGGATTGGGCTCCGAGACGATCGCGGCTTCACGCATGATGCATCCCCAGTCGCACGATGTTCTCCTCCGTCAGTTCGCTGCGCATCAGGTGCCCGGCAATGCGCCCCTCGCGCATCACATAGGCGCGGTCGCAGACATGGCAGATCTCGACCTGCTCGGACGAGATCATTAGGGCCGCCGCGCCTTCCGCGACGAGGCGGTCGATCAACGCAAAGATCTCGGACTTGGCGCCGATGTCGATGCCCCGCGTCGGCTCGTCGAAAATGAACAGCTTTGAGCCGGCAGCCAGCCACTTGCCGATCACGACCTTCTGCTGGTTGCCGCCCGAGAGCAGGCCGACGGTTTGCCGCGCACTCGGTGTCGCGATCCTCAATTGGCGGATCAGGCCGTCGGCTGTGCGCTGCGCACTGCGCTGGTCGAACAGGCCGCTCGGAAACAGTTTTCGCAGCGCCGACACCACCAGATTGTCGCTCACCGAACGCAGCAGCGCGAGGCCTTCACTTTTGCGGCTCTCCGGGATCAGCGCGATGCCGCGGCGGGCGGCGAGATCCGGCTCGCCGGAGATGGTCTTGCCATCGAAGACGATCTCCCCTGATGTGACGGGGTCGGCGCCGAAAATAGCGCGCGCGACCTCGCTGCGACCGGAGCCGACGAGGCCGCACAGGCCGACGATCTCGCCTCGGCGCACCTCGATATTGATGTCCGAGATGCCGGTCGGCGCGGTCAGGCCCTTGACCTCGAGCAGCAGCTCGCCGGGCTTGTCGGCAAAATGGCGCGGATAGGTCATGTCGACGTTGCGGCCGACCATCATGCGGACGAGCTGGTCCGGCGTGACGTCAGCGGGACGGACGCCGTCGATACGGCGGCCGTCGCGCAGCACGGTGATGCGATCGCCGAGCGCGAACACCTCGGCCATGCGGTGCGAGATGTAGACGATGGACACGCCGTCGGCCTTCAGCCGCGCGATCAGCGCGAACAGCAGCTCGGTCTCTCGGTCCGACAGCGCCGCGGTCGGCTCGTCCATGACCAGGATGCGGGCGTTCTGGCTGATCGCTTTCGCGATCTCGACCATCTGCTGCTGCGCCACGCCGAGCTTGTCGACGGTGGTGGAGGGATCGATGTCGAAGCCGATCGTGTCGAGCACGCGCCTCGCATCAGCCAAAATCTTCCGGCGGTCGATGGTCCCGGGGATGCGGCCCTTCGGCTCGCGACCCAGGAAGATGTTCTGGGCGATATCGAGATGGGGGACCAGCGAGAATTCCTGGAAGATCACGGCAATGCCGAGCTTCTGCGCGTCCGCGGTGGAATTGATCGCGACCGTCTCGCCCTTGTAGTAGAACTCGCCGGCGTCGGCGCGGTAGGCGCCGCACAGCACCTTCATCAGGCTCGATTTGCCGGCGCCGTTCTCGCCCAGCAGCATGTGGACTTCGCCGGGGTAGACGGCAAAGGACACGTCATCCAGCGCCTTGACGCCGGGAAATTCCTTGCTGATGCCGCGCAGCTCCAGCAGCGGCGTGGGCGAGGTGACCTCGATCGGGAGCGCGTCGCTCATGCCTTGGCTCCGCTCGCAAAGATCTTTCCGGGGTTCATGAGACCATTTGGATCGAGCGCGGTCTTGATCGACCGCATCACGTCGACGGCTTCGCCGAGCTCGTCAGTGAGGTAGTCGATCTTGCCGAGCCCGATGCCATGCTCGCCGGTGCAGGTGCCGTCCATGGCAATGGCGCGGGCAACCATGCGGGCCTGCAGCGCCTTGGCGCCTTCGGCCTCCTCCGGCTTTGCCGGATCGATCAGGATCAGCATGTGGAAATTGCCGTCGCCGACGTGACCGACGATCGGTGCGACAAAGCCGTGCACGTCCGCGTCGCGCCGCGTCTCGGTCAGGCATTCCGCCAGCCGCGAGATCGGCACGCAGACATCCGTGATCACCGCGCGTGCGCCGGGGCGCAGGCCGAGGCCGGCATAGAGGGTGTTGTCGCGGGCGTGCCAGAGCCGGCTGCGGTCTTCCGGCGCCTTCGCCCAGGCAAAGCCGTGGCCGCCATGGTCGGCGGCGATGGCCTGGGCGGCTTCGGCCTGCTCGGCGACGGAGGTCTCCGAGCCGTGGAATTCGAAGAACAGGGTGGGGGCCTCGCGATAGCCAAGCTTGGCGTAGGCATTGATGCCCCGCATCATGACGTCGTCGAGCAGCTCGATGCGCGCCACGGGGATCGCGGACTGGATCACCGAGATCGCGGTGTCGACGGCATCGTGCAGGGTGTCGAAGCTGCACACAGCGGCCGAGATCGCCTGCGGCACCGGATGCACCTTCAGCGTGATCTCGGTGATGATCCCGAGCGTGCCTTCGGCGCCGACGAACATGCGCGTCAGGTCGTAGCCGGCGGCCGACTTGCGCGCGCGCCGGGCGGTGCGGATCACGCGGCCATCGGCCAGCACCACCTCCAGCGCCATGACATTGTCCTTCATGGTGCCGTAGCGCACAGCCATGGTCCCGGAGGCGCGCGTCGAGGTCATGCCGCCGATCGAGGCGTCGGCGCCGGGGTCGATCGGGAAGAACAGGCCGGTATTGCGCAGCTCGGCATTGAGCTGCTTGCGCGTGATGCCGGGCTGCACCACGACATCCATGTCGCTGTCGTGCACTGCGAGAACCCTGTTCATGCGTGCGAAGTCGAAGCAGACGCCGCCGGCGACCGCGGCCGCGTTGCCTTCGAGCGAGGTGCCGGCGCCGAACGGAACGATCGGCATGCCCGCGCCGGCGCAGAGCTTGACGATGTCCGCGACCTCCTGCGTGGTTTCAGGGAAGACCACGATATCGGGCGGCAGGCTCCGATAATGCGATTCGCTCTGCCCATGCTGATCGAGCACGCCGCGCGCAACGCTCGCGCGCGGGCCGATCATGCCGGTGAGGCGCTCGGCCAATATGTCCGTGCTGACCCGCGGTCCCATCCTTAAGCTCCCGTCTGCTCCCTGCTGCCGGACTCTTGTTGGTCCGTAGCCCAGCTTAAGCGGCTCTCGCGTTGCTCGCGACCTGCTTTAGGCCGAAATCGTAGTTGAGATGAAAATACTCGGTGTCCACCATGCGACCATCCGGCGCACGGCCGGCGGGGCGGCGGACGAATTCCCGGATCAGGCTGTCCTTGACGCCGAATACCACGTCGCTGTCGAGATACTGGTCGCCCGCGACGAACACATGAGTCACGAGCTTTTCGAACCCCGGTGCCGAGATCATGAAGTGCACATGCGCCGGGCGCCAGGGATGGCGGCCCTGAGCCTCCAGCATCTCGCCGACCGGACCGTCATGCGGGATCGGGTAGGCTGCAGGCTTGATCGACCAGAAGTGGAAGCGGCCGCTTGCGTCAGTGTGGAAGCGGGCACGCATCGCGAGATCGCCGATCTCGTCGAGTTGCTGCACGTCATAATAGCCGTCATCGTCGGAATGCCAGACGTCCACAATGGCACTCGCAAGCGGCTTTCCGTCGACGGTCGAGACCGAGCCGGTCACCAGCATCGGATCGCCTTCCATCGGACCGGAGATGTCAGCGCCGCTGTCCTTCTCCGGCGCGGCCTGGACGAAAAACGGGCCGAGCACCGTGGTCTCGGTCGCGCCTTCCGGCACCGGATGGTTGATGGCGTCGACCAGCATGGAAACGCCGAGCGTGTCCGACAGCAGGATGAACTCCTGGCGCTTGTCATTGCACATGTGTCCGGTGCGGGTCAGGAAATCGATGCCGTATTCCCATTCCTTCTGGGTCGGCCGTACCTCGCGGACAAAGGCATGAAGGTGACGCACCAGGGCCTCGCTGATTTGCTTGATGCGCGGATCGGTCGCCCCCGCGATCCGCTCCAGCACCGCGTCGGTGATCGTGTTCTCGTTGAAGTTACGCATGCGTGCCTCCGTTGATCACAGCTTCGGTTCGCCGAGGCCGGACAGCCGTTCGAGATGCTTGACGGTTGCGATGAAGTCGGTGTCGCCGTCGCCCTGCGCCACCAGCGAGCCATAGGTCTCGCGCACTTGCGCCGCGAGCTGAAGCGGCACGCCGACGGCGTGCCCGGCGCCGAGGATGAGATCGAGATCCTTGGCCATCTGCCTGCAGGAGAAGGTGGACTCGAAGTCGCGAGTCCGCAGCGGCGCTGTCTTGTACTTCACCATCGGCGAGGCAATCGCGCTGTCGTCGAGCACCTTCAGGATGTCCTGCCAGGCGATGCCGCCCTTGCGCGCCAGCGCGAGGCTCTCCGCCATCATCGCGGCCGACACCGCGATCATCAGGTTGACGGACAGTTTTGCGTAGCGGGCTTCCTCGGCCGGCCCCAGATAGGTCTGCGCGCGGGTAAAGGCTGCGAACAGCGGCTTTGCGTTCTCGAAGGCTTGCTTCGGCCCCGAGACGAAGCAGGTCAGCGCGCCGGTGTGGACGATGCTGGCATTGCCGGAGACCGGCGAACGGAGATAGGAAATGCCGCGCGCCTGCGCTGCGGCCGCAACTTCGGTCGAGGCCTCGACGCTGACGGTGCTGGTCTCGATCAAGCTGGCTTCGGGCGCCATCGCGGCGATGAAGCCGGAGGGGCCCAGCAACGCGCCGCGTAACGCTGCGTCATCGGGCAGGGACGTGACAACGGCCGGCTTGCCGCTCACGGCGGCGGCCGGCGAAGCGGCAACCGAAACGCCGAGTGCGCGTGCCTCGTCGAGGCGTGCGGCATTCTGATCGAAAGCGGTCACGGCATACCCGGCCTTGATGACGAGCGCCGACATCGGCAGACCCATCTTGCCGATCCCGATGAAAGCAACATTCCTGGAAGCGTCAGTCATTGTTCTTGTCCATTGGCGCTGCTAGGCAGCGCGTCCCTGTCGTTCGATGTCCTGCACCAGCCGCCGGCCGGATTGCGCCAGCAGGTCCTTCTTCGTCTCCAGTCCCTCGGCCAGCAACCGGCCGTTACGTTTCTTCCAGGCGCCGGCGATCATCACGGCCTCGATGTTGCCGAGGCTCGTCTGCATCACGACGGTGGCGACGGGATCGTGCATCGGGACTAGATTGAGATCGGAGGCGTTGATGATGACGAGGTCCGCGAGCTTGCCCGGCGTCAGCGAGCCGATCTGCCTCTCGCGGCCGAGCATGCGCGCGCCCTCCGTCGTGATCCAGCGGAGCGCCTCGCGCACGGGGATCGTCGTGGTTGGCGGAATGGTGCCGATCGCTTTGCGAGACTCCGCATTGTCGAGCGCCCGCTGCATCGAGAGTGCAACGCGGGCGGCGGAGAAGAGATCGCCTGCCAGCACGGATTCGAGATCGATGCCGATCGTCGGCCGAACGCCGCGCTTCAGGAGGCGTCCGGTTATCGGGAAGCCGTGGCCCTGGATCATCTCGTTCTCAGGCGTCACCGAGAAGGACACGCCGAGATCAATCATCCGGTCCAGGAGTTCATCGGGCAGATCGTTGCCATGGACGATGTTGACGCCCGCGCCGACGAGGCCGGCCTCGATCAGCTGCTCCCAGCCGCCGGGCGTCTTGGCCGGACCGCCGCCTTGATGCATCGATGCGATCAGCTCGAGCTCTCGTGCCAGGCGGAAATCGTGCATAGCGACGTCGAGCGTCGAATAATGCGGACCCAGGATCGCAAGACCGAGCGTGACGAGGCCGTCGCGGTCGGCGAGGGGACCTGCGAGCAGCCGCTCGACCTCGCTGCGCGGATGCGGTATCTCCGAGAAATGCGGCTCGCCTGGCTTCGGCTCGGGCTTTGGGGAGCCGTGGAAGAAGGCGGCGCGGATGCCGCTCTCGATCAGGCCGCGCACGGCGGCATCGGTGTGATCAGGCGTCGGATTGTTGTGGCACCAGTCGACCAGCGTGGTGACGCCGTGGTTGATCTGGTTCAGCGCACCGACCAGCGTCGCGATATGGATGTCCTCGGGCCGGAACACGGTCGCGAGCCCGGCATGCATGCGGCGGAAATATTCGAGCAGCGTCCAGTTCGCGGCATAGCCGCGCAAGCCCGTCTGCCAGGTGTGCATGTGCGCGTTGATCAGGCCGGGGATGACGATGCGCCCGGCACCGTCGACAATTTCGGTCTCGCCGGCACCACTGCCGAGGTCGATCGATGGGCGCACGTCGACGATCCGGCTGCCTTCGACCAGCACATCGCCGCTCGAAAGGTCGCCGATCGCGTCATCCATGCTGATGACGGTGGCTGATTTGATCAACGTACGCCGCATCGCGTTCACGCCGCCGCTCTGACGGTGCCCGGCCGCTCGCCGGCCCAGGCGCGTGCAATCAGGTCGCGGATGGCGTTTCGCTCGAGCGGACGCGGATTCCAGTAGGCATTGGTGACGGCGAGGTCGGCCGCCTTGTCGATGCCGCTTTCAGGCATGCCGATATCACGCAGCCCGACCTTCGCACCCAGCCGCTTCGCAAGCTCGAAAAGCCCCTGCGACGCGTCGGCAGCGCCGATCGCGCGCGAGATGCGCGCCATCGCGTCGGGCACCGCCGGTGCGTTGTAAGCCAGCGCATGCGGCAGCACGATAGTGTGGGTCTCGGCGTGCGGCAGGTCGAAGGTGCCGCCGAGCGTGTGGCAGAGCTTGTGATGCAGCGCCATGCCGACCGTGCCAAGGCAGACGCCGCACAGCCACGCGCCGTAAAGAGCTTCGGTGCGTGCCTCGCGGTCGTTGGCCTTGGTGGCGATCGCGGGCAGGGCGCGTGCCAGCGCGCGGATGCCTTCTTCCGCCATCAGCGATGTCACGGGGTTGGCGTCGCGGGCATAGAGCGCCTCGACCGCATGGGCGATCGCATTGATGCCGGAGGTTGCGGCGAGGCTCGCCGGCAGCGTCAGGGTCAGATCGACATCGTAGATCACCGTCTCCGGCAGCACGGCCGCATCGCGGACCGTGGTTTTCAGGCCATTTTCGGTCTGCCCGACGATCGGTGTCATCTCGGAGCCGGCATAGGTAGTGGGGATGCAGAGCTGGTTGACGCCGGTGCGCAAGGCCAGCGCCTTGCCGAGACCGGTGGTCGAGCCGCCGCCGAGCGAAACGACGCAGTCGGCCTCGCACGCTTTCAGCGCCGCGAGCGCGCGTTCCGTGACTTCGACCGGCGTGTGCATGGTGGCGCCGGAAAACAGGCCGGCGTAGAGCGGGCCGAGCGCGGCGCCCAAGCTCTTGCCTTGCGCCTCCTGCTGCGGCGTCGTCAGCACCAGCGCGCGTTTGCCGCCGAACCGCTCGACCTCAGCCTTGGCGGAAGCCAGCGTTCCGCTGCCGAACACGACCCGGCAGGGCAGGTTTTCGTAGGTGAACGAGCCGATCATGCGCCGGTCTCTTTGATGGGATAATCGACCTGGAAGCGTCCGATCCGCAAGTCGCCCAACGCCTCGCGGACGCGCAGATGTTCCGGATGGTTGGCGTAGGCGGCAAGCGCCGCCTGGTCGGTGAATTCGGAGAACAGGACGACGTCGCAGGCATAGTCGACAGCGCTGACGTCGAGGCCGACCTCGATATGGGTGAGGCCGTCGATCCGGCCCTTGAGGCCCTCGAACAGGGTCTTGACCTTGACCCGGGCGGCTGAGCGCTCCTCGGGGGTGTCCCCGCGCAGCCGCCACATCACGATGTGCCTGATCGGGCCCGACATTTCCCAGTTTCCTCGCCTGCGATAGTGCTTTGTTGGCGCTATTTTGCCTTGCAGAAATCGGAAATAAAGGTCAAAAATTGTAAGTCTCTTTTCCTGTTTCTGCAAAAATGGACCGGCTTCTCCAACTCGAGGTCTTCTCCAAAACCGCTGAACTCGGCAGCCTGTCCAAAGCTGCCGAAGCGCTGCGGATGTCGAACGCGGCTGTCAGCCGTCATCTCAGCGCGCTGGAGGAGCGGCTTGCGGTCCGGCTGATCGAGCGCAACACGCGCCGGCAATGGCTGACCGAGGCAGGACAGGAGCTGCTGCAGCGCTGCGGCACGCTCTTGAACGAATTGGCTGAGGCTGAGGATGCCGTCTCCGACCGCGCGCTGTCGCCCAAGGGCATGCTGCGCGTGACGAGCTCGTTGTCGTTCGCGATGATCTATCTCGCGCCGATGCTGCCCGCCTTCCGCGCGCTCTATCCCAATCTCAGCGTGCAGATCATCAGCGCAAACCGGTATCCCGACTTCATCGAAGCTGGCATTGACGTCGCGATCCGCACGCGGGAGCACGAACCGGACTCCAACATCATCGTCCGCCGGATCGGCCAGATGCACCGCGTGCTGGCTGCGGCTCCCTCCTACCTGGAGAAGCACGGCTGGCCGGAGCATCCCGCCGATCTCGCCCGCCACAATATGCTGATCTACAACCTCGCCAACGATCCCTATTCGCTGCGGCTGAGCCAGGGCAGCACGACGCAGACCATCCGCATCGCGCCGACGCTCGATAGCAATGACGGCCAGATCATCTGTGGCGCAGCGCGTGCAGGGCTGGGCATCCTGATCCAGCCGCTCTATATCGTGCAGGGTGATATCGCGGCCGGCCGGCTGGTGCCGGTCCTGATGGGCTGGGAGCTGCCTCTGCTCACCATGAACATCGCCTATCAGAACCGCGTCAGGCTGCCCGCGAAGATCAGGGTGTTCTCGGACTTCCTGGTCAGCCACATCCGCGAGCATTCCCAGCCCGGCATCTGGATCGAAGCGGCGAAATGAACGGCCCGCCTGAGAATTCTGATCGCCGTGAGCGGGTCGGCGCGCGAAACGCAGATCAAGCAGCGGAACTCGGGTTGGTTCGTGCAGACGAGACGGTCGACGGAAATTGACTCGCGAATGCAGGCGTCTTGGGTTGGACGCGCGATCCGTCGATCAGCTCGAGCCGGCCGCAGCGGTTCAAGGTATGCAATTTCCTGCCGGGCCATAGCGGTCCGGGTTTCAGAGAGTGGCGAACGATCTGCTTGAACGCCGTCGGCGACAGTTCGACCACCTCCGCCAGGGCGAGCGCCGCGCCGTATCCGTCGGCACAATCCTGGACCGGTCGCCACAATTTGTCATTGAGGGTGACGAAATTCCCCGCCGGCCGCGTGCTTGCGCGGTCGATCAAGACCGGATTGCTGGCGTGGGGCAACCAGGGTCCCAAGAGGCGGTCGGCGTAGTAGATCGCCAGCGAATCCGAATAGCCACCCGTGCCGTCGCGCCAGGCGCCAAATAGATAGTGCAGGCCGTTGTGCCGCGTGATCGTGGCGTCGGCCAGCTCGAAGCCGGAAAGGAGCGTCGCATATCGCGCCCATTTGTCCGGAAACCGAACGCATTTGTAGAGGGCGACGTCCCCGCGCGTCGAGCTCTCCGGGATCATCCACAGCTCGCCATCGTCTTCGATCAGAAACGGATAGGAGAGGTGCCAGGGCTCCTCCAGCACCGGCATCACCTCGCCGACCGGCCCCGCGTCACTGAACTCGATCGCCGAAATGATGCCTTTTCCGACGCGGTGATCGAGATCCTCAAAGAAGACGAATGTGCGTCCCTGCCACGTGATCGGAAAGGGATCGGCGTAGAAGTGGTTTCCAGGATCTCCCAGAACGTTCCAGCTGGGGCCGGATAGATCTCCGGTCTGCCAGACGCCCCCGCCGTCATTGAAGCGCCATCCGATATGCCAATGCGGGGCATAGCAGCAGAGGCGATAGATCTCCTTGGCGATCGAAACGGCAAGGCCGCGAGCGACATAGCCGACGGGTTCGCGGCGCAAGCCATTCCCGGCGGGGCGCGCCAGTTGCGGCACAATTCGCGGCCTTCCCGACAGGACCGCCGCCACCATGGTCAGGGTTCGCGCCATGACGGTTTCGAGCGCGCCGCTGAGGCCCGCGGCAATTTCTCCGGATGGATGGCCGCGGTCGAGGACCGAACCGTCGACCTCGTTGACGATGTCGATCACGGGCAGGTCGCCGGCGAGAATGGCGGCGAGGGCGGCATTTTCGCCCGCAGCTCCGTTGAACAGCGGACGCAGATACAGCCGGGCAGAGCAGTCCGGATCCCGCGCGGCGCCCGTAAAATCGACGATCATATCGGCGGTGCCGCCGCAGGCCTGCGCCCCTTCCGGAACGATCTTCAGCCTGTCTGCGCCGCCATGTTTGCCTTTGCGCAGCACCACGCGTTCGAGCTCGAACAGGGCGTCGAGACCTGCGGGCCGCGGCTCCGCCGTTGGCGCCCATACGATTCGAACTGGCACGTCCCGGCCGTCGATCGACAGCGTCTCGCGCGCCATCCACTGCCGCGCGTAGTCGCGTTCACAGCGAAACTCGATGATCATGTCGAGCCAATCTGTTTCAACGGATCATGTCAAATGACCTGCTCGAGAATACGAACGTATTCGTCAACCATCGCATCTACCGAATAGCGCAATCTCAGGCCTTTGGCGTTTTGTCGCAGTTCGTCGCTCAGGTGCTTGTCCGTCAACAGCGTGGAGACGGCTGCGGAGAGCTTCGCATGATCGGAGGCATCGACGAAAAGCGCAGTCGGTCTTCCTTCGTAGGACAACACTTCGCGCAGGACGGGAAGATCCGTCACGACCGAGGGAACACCGGCGTTCGCAGCCTCGACAGCGGCCAGACCGAAGGTTTCGGCCTGTGTCGGAAAGACGAACACGTCCGGGCAGGCCAGGAAGTCCGCCATCCGGCTGGGAGGAATCTCCCCGAGCCAATGCAGTCGGTCCGAGACGTTCAAGTCGTTCGCGAGCTGTCTCAGTCGGGCCTCGTCGGCGCCCTGGCCGGCGAGGGCGAGGCGCCAGGATGGCTGATCCGGCAACAGACGTATCGCCAAATCGAGCCGCTTGTGCGGATGCAGCCTTGCTGCGCAGCCGAGCAGGACGCAGCCCGGCGGCAGGTTGAACCTATGTCGTGCAGCCTCCTTCGACAGCGTTAGGGCCTTGTCGTCGAAGCCGTGAGGCACATGCACCATGCGCGAGCGGTAGGCCGCGGGGTAGCGCGAATATTCGCGCTGCATGTCCTTCGAATTGAGCGTGATGCAGTCGAAGAAGCCGAGGCTGCCCATGACGATGTCGGCGGTTCGGACCGGCCAACTCATCGACATTGCGGATGAAACCTGATTTGCGACAACCGGTGCACGGCTGACGAGGCGCGTCACGCCACCGCCGATGACATTGCCGAAATGTTGGAAAGTCAGGACGGCGTCGGGCCTCGTGGCCCTGATATGGCGGCCGAGCGTCCGCAGCATCCGCAGCAGCGCTACCGGATTGCCCGGCCGGCTCGGCGCGCAGTAGAGCGTATCCGGCGGCTCATCGAAAGAGTCCGATTTGCGGAAGAAGAATAGATTGGTGACCCGGTAGCCGCGAGCGGTGAGCCCGGCGCCGAGAAGCCGCGAGATTTCCTGCGCACCGGCGTTCTCGGCCTGGGTTTGCGCGAGAAGCACGTGCAGTTTCGGCCCGCCGTTGTCCGGCCGCGCCAAAGCCATCGCGCTCGTCTCGCCCAATTCCTTGTTCGGCTGATAGTGGAGCACGGACCCCGACCCGCTAAAGAAACGAAATCTTCACCTTCTTAACTCCGTACCTATCATGCGGGTATCGCCCGGACATCGGCTAGCAACAAACGGAGTTAATGCGATGCCTTTGCAAGGACATCATTCGCGCGGTATTTCCGCTGTTTCCCCGACGGTGCGCGGCGAGTGCGTTAACCAATCGGTCTTGCACGCTGCCAGCGCGTGACTGCGGATTCCTCGAGCAGCGACCTGATGACATCTAGTCGCTCGAGTCCGCGCCGCGAACTGCATAGTTGCCGCGCCTCGAAGCAGAGAAGCGCAAGAGCACGAGGACCGAAGGATCCACCCCGGATCGCCGGCGGCAGAGGATATTCAGGGCAATGGTCGCGAGCGCGAGCGACACCGTCGCCGAAATCGCCGCGCCAAGCACGCCGAGCCAGGGAATGAGGACGATAAACCCCACGAGCCGCAGCGCGACGTTGGCCGCAACGACCGGTACATAGATTCGTTCATGGCCGGTCAGCTGCAGGATCGCGGCAGACGGGCCGCCTGCCGCCTGGATGGCGGTTCCGATCGCGAGCACGATCAAGACCGAGTGCTGTGCGGTGAAATGAGGTCCGAACAGGTTGAGGAGATAGGGACCGCCGATCCAGATGGTGACGAGTCCGGCGATCACGCAAAGTGCGGTCACTTCCGCCATCAACCGCAACGTCCGCTCGAACTCCCGGTGGTTTTTGCTGAAATACAGCGACGGAAGCCGGCGCGCGCCGAAAGTGTACAGCGCTGCGGACAGCATGGCGAAGATGTTGGCAAGGCGCGAGGCGGCAAAGTAGATTCCGGCGGTCGTCGGATCCAGCATCCAGTAGACCAGAATGACGTCGAAATACTGGTTGGCGGCTTCAAGGATGGATGCGAGCCAGAAGTGAAGGGCGCTCGATCGCCAGCGGGACGTCTCGGTGCGCGCCGGCGTACCGCGCAAGTCCGGCAGCACTCGCGCGATCGAAATGATCTGCGCCATCAGGCCCACCGACATGGCCATCGTCATCACCGCGATCAGCTCGGTGGGATCGAGTTGCCGATGGCTGAGCAGCATGGCGAGCAGGAACAGGACGACGATGACCCGCCAGAAGAACTCGCGATTTCCTTCGCCCATGAGAATGCTGACCAGCGAGCGAGCGATCTGGCTCCCAAGCATCACTGCGGCGTTGACGGCCGTGTAGGCCGACACCACGAGGATCAGCAGCCACCAGTCGCCTCTCATGCTTGCCACGATGGCGATCCCGGCAATCACGATCAGCATTGCGACCGAGGCGATCTTGAAGCTGGACAGGAGGACGCCTTTGGTGAGGTCCGGCCTCTCACTGACCTGATACTCGTTGAGGAATCGCACCAGCAGGGATTCCTGGCCGACCAGTCCCAGGACGGCTGCGATCTGGGCGACCGAGAGCCAGGTCGCAAAGATGCCGAAGCCATCGGGCGACATCGTTCGTGCCGCCAGCGAGAACAATGCAAACGCGAGCACGCCGCTGCCAACCTTGAGGAGGATGGTCCCGGCAACACCGCGCGTGACATCGCGCCGCATGAACTGGAGGATGACTTCGATCATGGAGGGTTAAGGGGCTGCGTTCCCCTGAAGAGACGTGTTCCGATACCGGCGACAACCTAGCATGCTGCAACGGCGCGAGTGTTAATGGACGAGATGCAGGATCTCGCCGGCCGCGACGATATCGCGGCTACGTCGGCTGCTTCACTCTGGAACATCGGCGTCCTCATTGTCCCGGTTGGTGCAAAGTTCAGCTCGACCGACTGACGGCCTAGCGCCGCATCGACGACCGAAGAAGGCGAGATCGGCGGTTCGAGTGCGGAATGGCGCGGGATCGGTCGCCGGGATGTCGGAACCCGGAATCTACGGAGCATCTCGAGCAAGACGCGTGCCGGAACGGCGGCAGCGCGCCCGCCGCTTCCGGTCATTAACCTCAATCTTCGGAAATGATCGCACTTGGCTCTGCGATGCGACATCAGGCGGGAGAGTTGCACTGGAACCTCCGTGAACCTGGAGCCGAAGCCATGACGACGGATGGAGCCGTGACCGAGCCGATTGATGAGGGCGAGACGGCAACGATCGTCTCCGACATCGCCGTTGTCGGCGGCGGCCTTGCGGGATCGCTGGCGGCGGCCGTGCTGGCGCGGGCGGGGCATCGCGTTGCTCTCGTCGACAAGCGCGCGATCTATCCGGACGAATTCCGGGTCGAAAAGATCGGCGGCCATCAGCTGGAGTTGTTTCGCAAGCTGGGCTTTCTCAACGCGCTCGAGGACATCGCTTGCCGATATGACCAGGTGCTCAACATCCGGGAGGGCAAAGTGGTCGATGTCAGCGTCGGCCAGGCTTACGGATTCCCCTATGCCGATCTTGTCGCCATGGCGCGTCGCCAGATCCCCGATCCATCCCACCTGATCGTCGACGAGGTCACGGCGATCAGCAGCAGCGACGATGTCCAGCATCTCGAGCTGGCCTCCGGACGGCGCGTCGCCGCACGCCTCGTTGTTCTGGCCACGGGCATGGCGGGAGTCCTCGGTTACAAGCTCGGCATCAGACGGCGCGTGCTGGCCGAGCGCCATTCGGTTTCATTCGGATTCACCATCGCCCGCCAGGACGGTACCCCGTTCGATTTCGAGGCGCTGACCTGCTATGGCGAACGCACGGCGGATGGCATCGACTATCTCAGCCTGTTTCCCGTCCGTGCCGGCATGCGGGCCAATCTCTTCATGTTCCGCGATCCGACCGACCCGATCATGCGCGAGTTGCGTCGCGAGCCGGAGGCGACGGTCTTGCGCCTGCTGCCGGGATTGCGGGACTACCTCGGCGATTTCCGCGTGATCGACCGGGTCCGGAACTGGGTGATGGATCTGACTGTCGTCGAGGGGCATCTCCAGCCCGGCGTCGTGCTCATCGGCGATGCGTTCCAGACCAACTGCCCCGCTGCCGGCACGGGTGTCGCCCGCCTGCTGGTGGACGTCGACCGTCTTTGCACCGAATACGCGCCGCGGTGGCTCATGACCCCAGGCATGGGCCGAGAGAAGATCTCGCAGTTCTATTCTGATCGCGACAAGATCGCGGCGGACCAGCAGTCGCTGAAGATGGCGCGCTTCCGCGAGGCCCTGACGTCCCGCAACGACATCGGCTGGGATGTACGACGACGGTTGCACTTCCTGCGGCGCAGTCTGACACATCGCGTCGATCAGATGCACCCGGGTTGGCTCGGGCGTGTCCGCGGCGCGTTGCGCGCCTGAGTTTTGCTCCTCCTTCGCGTGCCGTCGGTCAGCGCGTGGGAGTTGGGGTGCGCGCGGGCTGGAGTCTCAAATCCGATAGCCGCTTGGCCGCCAGCTTGAGCCAGGGAGCCTGCTTCAGCGCGAAGAGGGCGATGGCGCCTGCGGTGCTGCCGGCCTGCGTGACCGCCCACATCGGCGAAGGCTGCCCGCCGAACAATTTCTTGTATGGCTCGTCGCCAATGGTGAAATCGAGCATCCGATCTCCGCGCTCGATACAGTCCCGCGCCACCTGCTCGAACATCAGCGCGCCAAGGGACTGGCTCTTGTAGCCGGCGATGTCGAAGGCGCTCATGATGATGAGGAAGCTGCTCTGGTGGCACAGTCCGAGCACGGCGGCGATCACCTCGCCGTCCATCTTCATGGCATAGAGGCGGACAAAGGAACCGAGGCCGCCAAGCGCGACGGCGGAATAGAAGCCGTAATATTCGGGGCGCTGCAGCAGGTCTCCGTCGCCCTGTGCGTGAAAGCGCGGCCCCCGGAACTTCCTCATGACGTCCAGCGCCTCGAGCGCGGACGCGCTGTCGCCGCAGCACGAGAAGCTCAGCGCGCCCTTCTTCTCGAGCTGACGACGTTTCTTTGCGAGCTCCTTCTGATAGGAGCGATCGAGCGTGCTGGCCCGCCATTGCTCGAACGGCGCGACGAGAACCGTCGCGTAGGCATTGGTGTCCATCGCTACGCGGCGGGACGCAGCCAGGAGGTCTTCGATCGGAAGCCGTCCGTCGGGCAGCTTGACCA
Source organism: Bradyrhizobium sp. USDA 327 (assembly GCF_041262065.1). Classification (NCBI taxonomy): domain Bacteria; kingdom Pseudomonadati; phylum Pseudomonadota; class Alphaproteobacteria; order Hyphomicrobiales; family Nitrobacteraceae; genus Bradyrhizobium; species Bradyrhizobium sp. USDA 327. The sequence continues at coordinate 1,954,381 of NZ_JBGCCW010000001.1, forward strand.
TTCGGAGCAGATCGAAAGGACGGACAAGGCGCCGAATCTGCGCGCACGCAGCCGCGTCATCGAGCAATTGCGAGAACACATTCGGGCTGCAAACCGGCGCCAGGTAGTCAGAAACGCGGAGGTCGGCGAACTCGACGGTTCGTATCGGACCGCGCCGGATCCGGAGCAGGGGCAGCACCATCGCAAGGGCCCCCGTCGCGCGGTGGCGGACCACGACGACCAGAGGGGTTGCGCCCGCTTCCGGCGCGAGCCTGGTGTAGAGGCTATGCAGCCAGACCGGATGCTGGAACGCAGTGGCGGCCGAGCGATCAAACAACTCTGCATAGTCAGGAGACAGAAAGTCGAACGACTGCTCGATGACGATGTCGAACGTATTGCTAAGCTTGTTCATGAGCAATCAGTGAAACCAGGTCGATTTCGCGAGCGTCGATCGCGCCTGGCTGGGCTTATAGCAAGGTCGTTACGGGGCAGACACCGGCAGCGTGCGATTTGCATTAATGCGTTCAGCGACGTTCGTATCGTTACCAAATTCTTAAAATGTCGGAGGTGCATGGACCCAGGGCTGAGGATGAGATCGTGCGCGGCCGGCTCGATGCCAGATGATGCTCAGCCGGCCGGAATTCACACTCGGCGAATTCGGGCGCCGGCAGAGATGCCTGTCGCTCGTAGCGGGAAGTGCTGACGACTTGGCTTGGCACGGATCCATCGGCAGGTTCGACCGCGCAACCTTCGATAGCGCACGACAGGCCCGAAAGCAGGACTTCGGGCGTGCCGTCATGTCTACGGCGCATCGACGCAGTGGCTCGGATCGGCTGCACAGTTTTGCTGCACCACGATACGAATCGTGGCAGCTTTCGCTGCAATAACGCGCTTGACTTCGTAACTGATCTCAACGACCGTGCTGGGCAAGCGTTGGGCAGTTCAGCCCGTCAACGCAGCGAGTTTCAACCATTTCCAACATCGCGCGGATTTCGCGTGCTCGGTTGGCGGCGAGGGCGCCCTCGGCTTAACGAGCCGATGGGCGCCTTTTTCATTTCGGGACGAGTGATGGCGCGGACGACATACCGGATCGGCGTAATGCTCTCGACGACGGGGTCCTATAGCGTCGTCGCGCGATCAATGCTGAATGGGGCGCTGCTCGCCTTTCGCGAGATCAATGCGAGCGGTGGTGATATTGCGCTCGAGCCGGTGGTCGTGAATCCGTCCGGCGACCTCGCGAGCTATCGCTCGCTCAGCCTCGAGCTGCTCGGTTCCGGCGTCCGGCATGTGGTCGGCTGCTACACCTCGTCGAGCCGCAAGGAGGTGATCCCGTGCTTCGAGAAGCTCGACGGACTGCTGTGGTATCCCTCTCACTACGAGGGATTCGAGAGCTCCGATAACGTCATCTACACCGGCGCCGCGCCGAACCAGCACGTGCTGCCACTCGTCGACTACCTGGCATCCCGCCTCGGTTCGCGGGCCTTTTGCGTCGGCTCTAATTACATCTGGGCTTGGGAAAACAACCGCATCTTCCGGGAGGCACTGACTGCGCGCGGTGGCACCGTGCTCGCCGAGCGGTATCTCTCCGTCGGCGACACCGAGGTCGATCAGGTGATCGCGGCAATCATCGACCAACGCCCCGACTTCGTCTTCAACAATCTGATCGGCACCAGCGCCTACGCGTTCTTCCGGGCGTTCCGGGCCGCCTGCCGCGCGCGCGGCATCGATCAGGCCGCGGAAATCCCGGTTGCGAGCTGCACGCTGTCGGAGCCGGAATTGCCGGAGATCGGCCCGGATGCGATCGATGGACATCTATCCTCGAGTGTCTATTTTTCTTCGCTGAACTCGGCGGAAAACGGCGCCTTCATTCGCGCCTATACGGCGTCCTTTCCGGACGGACCGGTCTCGTCGGCGGATGCCGAAGCGTCCTACATCGCCGTCAAGCTGCTCGGAGCGGCCTTGTCGCAGGCCGGCACCGACGACGCACGGACGGTCCGCGCCGCCGTGGCAGACCAGCGGCTGCACGCGCCGCAAGGCGAGGTCCGCATCGACCGCCAGACCTTCCACGCCTGGCTCACGCCTCGGATCGGCCGGTCGACCGCCAACGGGCAGTTCGAAGTGCTGCTGGAATCGCGCGAGCCGATCGCGCCGGATCCCTATCTCGTTCAGTCGTCGCCGCGCTTTGCCAGCGCAATGCGCTCTCCACATTTGAAGGTGGTGCAATCATGAGCTCCCGACTGCTGCAGAACTTCAAGGGCGGCCGTGCCATCGTCGTCACCAGGCGAGGAGGGTGGGAGAGCGCGCTCGAAACGACGCTGGCCAAGCTCGGCGTTTCCACGGAGTACCCGGAGATCATCGACGGTCGCGCCCAGATCGATGTTGCGAGTCTGCAGGCCGACCGTGACATCCTGTTCATCGACGGCGATCTCGAAGGCGCCGTCGCCATCGAGGTCAATCCTGCCTCGCGATTGCCGCCGGCGCCGGTGATCGGTCTCGTTGGCGTCGAAGCGCCGAGCCGGCTCAAGGCGCTGGTCAATCTGGGCGCGACCTCATTCCTGCGCAAGCCGGTGCATGGCGGCGCGGTCTACACGTCCCTGTTCATGGGCATCAACCAGTTCCTGCTGCGCGCCGAGATGTATGAGCGCCTGCAGGGTCTCGAGGAGCGCCGCCGCGGCCGCCGCGCGGTGATCCGGGCCGTCATCCTGCTGATGCGGCAGGAGGGCCTCGACGAGGAAGGTGCCTATTCCCAGCTCCGCCGCGAGAGCATGCGCGCGCGGCAGAACATGGAACTCTATTGCGAGGAGTTTCTGAGCAAGCGGGCTAAGCCGCCCGACACGTCCAGCCGCACGATCGGCATCACGCTGCAAGGCGGCAACAAGCAGGCCATCTAGGAGAAGCAAAATGAGCAAGTCTGTATTGCGGGGGCTGCGCGCCGCAGCCCTCACGGGGACGCTTGTCCTCGGATCACCCCTTGGATCACACTTGGCGCTCGCGGCGGAAAACCCGATCAAGCTCGGCGTGCTGGAGGATCAGTCCGGCGATTTCGCGGCGGCCACGATCGGCAAGGTTCACGCCATCCAGCTCGCCGCCGACGAGATCAACAAGGCCGGCGGCATCATGGGCAGGCCGCTGGAGCTCGTCACTTACGACACGCAGTCCGACAACACCCGCTACCAGGAGTTCATGCGGCGCGTGCTCCAGCGCGACAAGGTCGATGTCGTGTTCGCAGGCTTCTCTTCGGCCTCGCGCGAGGCGTACCGCCCGATCGTCGATCAGTTCAACGGCTTCGCGTTCTACAACAACCAGTACGAAGGCGGTGTCTGCGACGGCCACATGATCGTCACCGGTGCCGTGCCCGAGCAGCAGTTCTCGACGCTCATTCCGTACATGATGGAGAAGTACGGCAAGAACGTCTACACGCTCGCAGCCGACTACAATTTCGGCCAGATCTCGGCGGAGTGGGTCCGCAAGATCGTCAAGGAGAACGGCGGCAAGATGGCCGGCGAGGAGTTCATCCCGCTCGGCGTGTCGCAGTTCTCGCAGAGCATCCAGAACATCCAGAAGGCCAAGCCGGACTTCGTGGTGACGCTGCTGGTCGGCACCGCGCAGGCCTCCTACTACGAGCAGGCGGCCTCCGCCAACGTCAACCTGCCGATGGCCTCCTCGGTCAATGTCGGCCAGGGCTACGAGCACAAGCGCTTCAAGCCGCCGAGCCTCAAGGACATGTACGTCACCACCAATTACATCGAGGAGATCGACTCGCCCAAGAGCAAGGCGTTCTACGCCAAGTTCAAGGCCAAGTTCCCGAGCGAGCCTTATGTGAACCAGGAGGCGGAGAACTCCTATCTCGCGGTCTATCTCTACAAGCAGATGGTGGAGCGCGCGAAGTCGACCAAGCGCGAGGAGATCCGCAAGGTGATCGCGCTGGGCGACGTCTGCATGGACGCGCCGGAGGGCAAGGTCTGCATCGACCCGAAGAGCCAGCACATGTCGCACACGATCTATCTCGCCAAGGTCGGCGCCGATCACTCGATCTCCTTCCCGAAGGTCTGGGAGGACATCAAGCCGTACTGGCTGGGTGAAGCCGGCTGCGATCTCACCAAGAAGGATCCGATGGCCCAATACACGCCGTCGAATCCGCCGCCGAAGCCCTGACCGGCGGCTGATCGCCCCGGCGCTTGCGGCGCGCCGGGGCGATCACGGACATCTGCGGCGGCGACGCCGCATCCTCCCACATCCTGGTTGATTCATGGACATCGCGACCCACGTATTCTCGGCGCTCTATCAATTCGGCGACGCCTTCGCATTCCTGGTGCTCTCGGCCTGCGGGCTCGCGGTGATCTTCGGCATGATGGGCGTGATCAATCTCGCCCATGGCGAGTTCATCATGTGCGGCGCCTACGTCACCGCCGCGACCGTGCATGCCGGCCTCCCGCTGCCGCTGGGAATACTGGCCGGCACGCTCGTGTCGGCGCTGGTCGGCGTCGTGGTGGAGCTCGCGGTCATCCGTCATCTCTACGACCGGCCGCTCGACACCATCGTCGCCACCTGGGGGCTGAGCCTGATCGCCACGCAGGGCACGCTGATCATGGTCGGCTCGACCATGGCAGGCGTCGGCACGCCGTTCGGCAGTTTCCAGGTCGGCGACTATTCCTATTCGATCTATCGCATCGTGCTGTTCTGCGCCGCACTCGGCGTGCTCGCCGCGCTCTACGCGCTGTTCAACTGGACGCGGTTCGGCGTGCTGGCACGCGCCACCATCCAGGTGCCGCATATGGCGGCTGCGCTCGGCGTCGACACGCGCCTGATCTACAGCCTCACTTTCGCCTGCGGGGCAGGGCTCGCCGGTCTTGCCGGTGGTCTCTATGCGCCGACCATGACGCTGGTGCCGACCATGGGCGCGACCTTCATCATGGAGGCCTTCGTCACCGTGGTGATCGGCGGCGCCGACGTCTTCCTCGGCACGGCACCGGCCGGCGGCGTGCTTGCGGTGGTGAAGTCGGTGATGACGTCCTGGCAGGGACAGCTGTTCGGCCAGATCGGTCTGCTGGTCGCCGTCATCATCGTCGTCCGGGTGTTGCCGAAAGGCATTTCCGGGTTCGTGCTGCGCGAGCGCACCTGACGGAGTGATGGCGTCGTGACCGGTCTCCTTGCAATGTTCCGCCGTCTCGAAGGCCCGCAGACCGTCGGTCGCGGTCCGGCCTTCTGGGGCCTCTTCGCCCTCGTGCTCGCTGCCGCGCTCGCCTATCCGCTGTTCAGCGACGGCTACACGGTCGGCAACACCGTCTACTTCTTCGTCTGGGTCTTCATCGCGCTCAGCCTGTGCGTGATCTGGGGCTATGGCGGCTCGCTCTCCTTCGGCCAGACCGCCTTCTTCGGGATCGCGGGCTATGGCTATGGCATCCTCACCATCAATTTCGGCTCCGCCTACGGCTTCACGCTGCTGGCGCTGGTGATGGCGGTTGGGATCGCGGCACTGTTCGCGGTTCTGCTCGGCTACTTCATGTTCTTCGGCCGCATCGCCGGCGTGTTCCTCGGCATCGTCACGCTCGCAGTGACCCTGATGCTGGAACGCTTCATGGCACAGACTGCGGGGCCGGAATGGCACATCGGCAGCGCGCGGCTCAACGGCTTCAACGGCATGAGCGCGATGCCGCCGCTGACCATCCCCTGGCCGGGCGAGCCGATCGTGCTGTTCGCCGATGTCGGGCTCTACTACCTCGTGCTCGGCCTTCTCGTCTTCGTCTATCTGGCCTTGCGCATCCTGATGAACTCGTCTTTCGGCAACGTCATCGTCGCGATCCGTGAGAACCCGGAGAGGGCGGAGATGCTTGGTTACGACATCCGCAAGTACCAGCTCATCACCTTCGTCATCGGCGCTGCGCTCGCAGGGCTCTCCGGCGTGCTCTACACGGTGTGGGGCCAGTACATCACGCCGTCGAGCATGGGCATGACGGCCGCGGCGCTGCCGCTGATCTGGGTCGCAGTCGGCGGTCGCAGCGACCTGACGTCGACCGTGATCGGCACGCTGGTGGTGCTCGCCGCGTTCCAGGCGCTCACGATCTATGGCAGCCAGTACGCGCTGGTCTTCATGGGTGTGCTGCTGGTGCTCACGGTCCTGATCGCCCCGAACGGTCTCGTGCTGGGGGTGATGAACTGGCTCGGCCGCATCGCCGCCCGCTTCACGCAGAGGGCCGGCTGATGTCGCTGCTCGAACTGCGTCAGCTGAACAAGCATTTCGGTGGTCTGCACGTCACCAATTCCGTGGATCTCACGCTGCAGGCCGGCGAGATCCACTGCCTGATCGGCCCGAACGGCGCCGGCAAGAGTACGCTGTTCCGCCTGATCCTCGGCGAGCATCATCCCGGCAGCGGCGACATCCTCTTCGCCGGAGAGAACATCACGGCGCTGAAATCCTTTGCGCGGATTCACCGCGGCCTTTCGGTCAAGTTCCAGGTGCCCGGCGTCTTCAAGGGCCTGTCGGTCCGCCAGAACCTCGAGATCGCCCTGCAGAGCCGGCATCGCGGCGCTGAGCTCGAAGCGGAGATCGGCCGGCTACTGACTTTCCTCGGGCTGGAATCGGAGCAGGCACAGATCGCAGGCAATCTCAGCCATGGCCAGAAGCAATGGCTCGAGATCGGCATGGCGGTCAGCCTGAAGCCGCGCCTTCTGCTGCTGGACGAGCCCACCGCCGGCATGTCGCCCGAGGAAACCCACATGACCGGCGAGATGGTGCAGCGGCTCAATGCCGACGGCATGACGGTGCTGGCGATCGAGCACGACATGGCCTTCGTGCGGCAGGTCGCGCACCGCGTCACCGTGCTGCATCTCGGGCAGGTCTTCGCGCAAGGCTCGATCGACGAGATCGTGGCCGACGAACGCGTGGCGGCGATCTATCTGGGGCAGGCCCATGCTTGATCAGGCGCGCAAGGAAGTGATCCTGTCGACCCTGGGCTTGCGCGCCGGCTATGGCGGCAAGCCGGTGCTCCAGGGCCTCGAGATCGAGGTGCGGGAAGGGGAGATCGTCGCCGTCATCGGTCGCAACGGCGTCGGCAAATCCACGCTGATGAAGAGCCTGATCGGACTGGTGCCGGCGATGAGCGGCTCGATCGTCTATCGCGGCGAGGCGGTGGAGCTTCTTCCCGCGCACAAGCGGGCGCGCCTCGGCATGGGCTATGTGCCGCAGGGGCGCGACGTGTTTCCGCGGCTGACCGTCGGCGAGAACGTCGCGGTCGGCGCAGCGATCAAGGGCGGCGGCATTCCCGAAGCGGGCCGGCGCAAGATCGTCGAAGCCTTTCCGATCCTCGAAGAGCGTTGGCATCAACGCGCCGGCACCATGTCCGGCGGCCAACAGCAACAACTCGCGATCGGACGGGTCCTGATCGCGGACCCGAGCCTCATCCTGCTCGACGAGCCCTCCGAGGGCATCCAGCCCAACATCGTCCAGGACATCGCGCGCAACATGGTCGAGCTCAACCACAGGACCGGGGTGACCATCATCCTGGTCGAGCAGAATCTCGACATGATCCGCGCCATGGCGCAGCGCTGCTACGTCATGGACAAGGGACGCATCGTCGCAAACCTCGATCGCGCGGCGCTCGACGACGCGGCCGAGATGCGCCGTCATCTCGCGGTTTGAAGACCTACGCCAACGACAGAAGGAGAAAAGCAAATGTCCTGGCAGCAAGACTCCATCATGGCCCGCAAGGGCGTCGCCAAGGGCGAGCGCGGCACCAGCTACACGATCACGGAAAGCGAGCAGGGCAAGTACCACTATGTCTACGGCCCCTATGTGAAGCCGGTGCTGACGGTCGATCCGGGCGCGGTGGTGGCCGCCGAAACACATGACGCGTTCGAGGGCGCCATCAAGAACGAGACCGACAGCCCGTCGAAGATTCTCAACTTCCCGTTTCTCAATCCGCAGAACGGGCCGATCCATGTCAACGGTGCCGAGAAGGGCGATACGCTGGCGGTCTATATCGAGAGCATCGTGCCGCGCGGGCCGCAGCCGCGTGGCACCACGGTGATCATGCCGGAATTCGGTGGCCTGGTCAGTACGGGCAACACGGCGCTGCTCAATCCGGCGCTGCCCGAGCGCGTCAAGAAGCTGGAGATCGACGCCAAGACCGGAACCAAATGGAACGACAAGATCACGCTGCCCTATGAGCCGTTCATCGGCACCATCGGCACCTCGCCGGAGATCGAGGCGATCTCGTCGCTGGTCCCGGACTACTATGGCGGCAACATGGATCTGCCCGACGTCGGCGTCGGCGCCATCATCTATCTGCCCGTCAACACCAAGGGCGCGCTGCTCTATCTCGGCGACTGCCACGCCGCGCAGGGCGACGGCGAGCTCTGCGGCGTCGCCATCGAGCATCCGACCGTGACCACGGTGCAGGTCGACCTGATCAAGGGCTGGACCATCGCCTGGCCGCGGCTCGAGACCAAGGACTTCATCATGACGATCGGCTCGGCGCGTCCCATGGAGGATGCAGCCCGCATCGCCTATCGCGAGCTCTGCCGCTGGATGGCGGCGGACTACGGTTTCGACGAGATCGATGCCTACATGCTGCTGACCCAGGCCGGTCGGGTGCGTCTCGGCAACATGGTCGATCCGAAGTATACGCTCGGCGCTTCCATCAAGAAGTCCTATCTCGGTTGAGGCCAGCCAGCTCATGTCCACCGTGCACAAGGTCGCCACCGTCCAGTTCGAGCCGATCATGTTCGAGAAGGAGCGCAACATCGCGCGCCTGCTCGAACTCTGTGAGCAGGCGGCGGCGGCCGGCGCGAAGCTCATCGTCACGCCGGAAATGGGAACCACGGGCTATTGCTGGTTCGACCGCGCCGAGGTTCGGCCCTATGTCGAGCGGATTCCGGGGCCGACCACCGACCGGTTTGCGGCGCTGGCACGCAAGCATGACTGCTACATCGTGGTCGGCATGCCTGAAGTCGACGAGGACGACATCTATTTCAACTCGGCCGTGCTCGTCGGGCCCGATGGCATCGTCGGCCGCCATCGCAAGACGCATCCCTATATCTCCGAACCGAAATGGGCGGCGGCGGGCGACCTGCACAACCAGGTTTTCGACACGCCGATCGGACGGATCGCGCTCCTCATATGCATGGACATCCATTTTGTGGAGACCGCGCGGCTGATGGCGCTGGGGGGCGCGGACGTCATCTGCCATATCTCCAACTGGCTCGCGGAGCGAACGCCGGCGCCTTACTGGATCAGCCGTGCCTTCGAGAACGGCTGCTACGTGATCGAGAGCAACCGCTGGGGTCTCGAGCGCACCGTCCAGTTCAGCGGCGGGAGCTGTGTGATCGCGCCGGATGGCCAGGTGATCACGGTCCTCGACAAGGGCGACGGGGTCGCGCTGGCCGAGATCGATCTCGATATTGCGCGTGCGCGCCGCGTGCTGGGCGAGCCTGTCTTCCGTCAACGCCGGCCCGAGCTTTATCCGGAGCTGCTCACCGACACCTTCAGCTGGAATCCGCGCGATTTCTTCGGCCTTTACGGCCACGAGCCCTGGCCGGAAGGAGTCCGCTCGCGCATTGCCGCGGCCCAATTCGCACCCAGTGCCGATGTTGCGCGAAATCTCGAGGCGATCGCGAATCTTGCGCGGCAGGCCAAGGCCGACGGCGCGGCGCTCGTCGTATTTCCAGAACTTGCGGTCACCGGCCTCGCAGATCCGGCGAGATCGGCGCAGCCGATACCGGGCCCGGCCACGGAGAGCCTGCACGCGCTCGCTGCGCAGCTCCAGATCCACATCGTCTGTGGGATGGCCGAGCGCGCGGGCGATGCCGTCTATAACAGCGCCTGCCTGATCGCTCCGGATGGAAAGATCACGCCCTATCGCAAGACGCATTTGATCGAAGAGGAGCGGAGCTGGGCCACAGCGGGCGACGACTGGGCCGTCGTCGACACGCCGATCGGGCGAGTAGGCCTGTTGATCGGCCACGATGCGGCGTTTCCGGAGGCGGGGAGGGTGCTCGCACTTCGCGGCTGCGACATCATCGCGTGCTGCGCGGCGGTCAAGGGCCCCTTCGGTTCGCCGCATCCGGGGACATCCGTTGTGCAGCCGGCCCCGATCCCGACCGGCGCCGATCCGCATCATTGGCATCACTTCCGCGTCCGCGCCGGCGAGAACAACGTATTCCTGGCGTTTGCCAATGTCTTCGATCCCGAACACGGCTATCCCGGCCTGAGCGGTGTGTTCGGCCCCGATACGTTCGAATTCCCCCGCCGCGAAGCGATTGCAGCGGACGGCACGAGCCTTGCTACAGCTGTCGTCGACACCACCAATCTGGATAGCGTGTACCCGACCAACGTCGTGCGACGAAAGGACCTCGTTTCGATGCGGATGCCACACAGCTATCGAGGGTTGGTCAGGGCAATGGCAAATAACCACTGAACGTGTAAATCTACAGGGAAGAAAAGGAGCCGATCATGGATCTAGGACTTGCGGGCGCCAAGGTTCTCGTCACTGGCAGCACCAAGGGGATAGGCCGTGCGATCGCGGAGACCTTTGCCGCCGAGGGCGCAAATCTCGGCATCTGCGCGCGCAATCAGGCGGACGTCGACAGCACCGTTGCAGCGCTCAAGAGCAAAGGCGTCGCGGCCTTCGGCGCTGCGGTCGACGTGTCCGATGGTGCGGCACTCAAGGCCTGGGTGGTCGACATGGCGACCAAGCTGGACGGAATCGACGTCGTCGTGGCCAATGTGAGCGCGCTCGCCATCGGGCAGGACGATGAAAGCTGGGCCAAGGAATTCTCGACCGACATGATGGGCACGGTCCGGCTGGTGAATGCGGCCATGCCTTATCTGGAGAAGAGCCGTGCCGGTGCGATCGTCGCCATCTCCAGCGTCTCCGGGCGCGAGGTCGATTTCGCGGCCGGCCCCTACGGCACCTTCAAGGCCGCCATCATCCACTACACGCAGGGTCTCGCCAATCAGCTCGCACACAAGGGCATCCGCGCCAACACGGTTTCGCCGGGCAACACCTATTTCGAAGGCGGTGTCTGGAACAGCATCAAGGACAACAATCCCGAGCTCTACAAGGCGGCGCTTGCGCTCAATCCCACGGGCCGGATGGGTACGCCGCAGGAGATGGCGAACGCAGTCGTATTTCTCGCAAGTGGCGCCGCCAGCTTCATCACAGGAACGAACCTCGTCGTCGACGGTGCCCTGACGCGCGGTGTGCAATTCTGAGGCGCGAACGCTGACGCAAATCTGTCACCCGCGTCATGATTGACCGTGTGGTCGCGCAGGGCCAGTGCAGCCACTGCTGCCCGCATTGTGCAGGGCAGCGATCTCCCCGCGCGGATTTTCGGGCGCCCTTATTCGTGCCAGATAATCAGCTCGGTCCCGAATACGCAGACGATGTCCCTTCTCTCACGGCGAGAACTGCTTGATACGGCGGCGCGCCTCACGGCGCTGGCTGCTTGGCCCGGCGGTGCGACCGCCGACGATTATCCCTCCCGCTCCATCAAGCTGGTCATTCCCTATACGGCTGGCGCCGCGGGTGATCTGATCGGCCGTCCCTGGGCCGACAAGGTCGCGCCGCTGCTCGGGCCGGTCCATGTCGAGAATATCGGGGGCGCCGGTGGTGCGATCGGCTCCGCAGCGGTGGCGCAGAGCGCTCCCGACGGCTATTCGCTTCTGCTCGGCAATGGCAGCACGAAAGTGACGATTCCATTGTCCTCGGCGCAGCCTGCCTACGACACGATTCGCGATTTCCGTGCCATCTATCGGCTGATTACGAGCACGCTCGCATTCGCGGTTCATCCGTCCTTGCCGGTGAAGGACCTGCGGGAGCTGGCAGCCTTTGCGAAGGCGAATCCGGGCGGGCTTTCCTATGGCACTCCGGGGGTCGGCACCGGCAATCATCTCGTCGGAGAGATGTTCAGGCAGCAATCGGGTCTTGCGGCAGATTTGATCCACGTCCCTTACCGGGGCATGGCGGCCGCTACCAACGACCTCGTCAATGGCGAGATCAACGCGGTCATTGCGGTGGTCTCGAGCCAGCTCCTGCAATTGCACTTTGCCGGCAAGCTGCGGCTGATCGCCGTGACGAGCGACCGGCGGCTGAGCGGCGCGCCGGAGATTCCGACGGTCATCGAATCCGGCATGCCGGGCCTCAGATACGCCGGCTGGTTTGGCCTGTTTGCTCCAAAAGCAACCCCGGACGCGATCGTGGTGCGGATCGCTGCGGCGACCCGCACGGCGATGGCTGATCCTCAGTTGCAGGAAAGCTATCGTTCGCAGGGTCTGGAGCCGGACATCGATTCAGGCCCCGATAAATTCCAGCGCCTCGTCGAGGACGAGCTCGTCCGCCTGGCTCCCATCGTCAAGTCGATCGGGCTCAAGCGCGACTGAGCGCTTCTCAGAGTCGTACCGCGGACGTAGCAAACGCTTGAGCGACCGGCTCCTGGACTCGATTCAGGATCACCATTCCCGCAATCGCGATGACCAGGGCCGCGACGCAGCCAAGTAAAAAAGCCTTCATCCTCAGCCTCCCCCGATTTGGAACATCAAGCCATCTATACGACACGACGTATCGCGAGCAAGCTCGTCGATCCCGTCACGGCATCCGCGGTCCTATGGGCTCTTGAACACGGGATCCGCGGAAAACGCATTGCCCATCAAGCCAAGGGACTGAAGCCCGGCGCTGTTCAAATCGACTTCCAGGATTGCGAGCAGCAGCGCGAGCACGACGGCAACGAGGAAGAGGAAAGGGGAGGCTTCTCGCGCGGCGGGATCTTGCAGGCCATCAATGGCGCCAAGAACCCGTAGCCGCGCAATCATCCGCATAATCGGCCCCGATCGACCCTGCATGCGGTTTTCCTCGACGTGAGCAGGCAGAATCTAGTGTCCGGGCTATCGGCATTCAAGCGGCGGATGCGCGAGTTAGGCTGTTGCGCTGCACGATTCGGAACGGAAGCAGGCCTCGCAGGTTGCTTGCAAGCCCAGTGAGCGCATCGGAGGCCTTGCGTGATATTACCGAGAACGATCTTGTGCTTCGCAGCATTCTGTTTTGTTGAGAGTGCCCTGGCCCAGCCCGCGCAAACCAACCCGTCGGCAACGCAAACCCCTCCTGAAGAGAAGGGGCAGGCACAGCCGCAGGGTTGGACGGGCCCAATCAATACAGGTTCGGGTGGTGCGCCGGCCGAAAGTCCCCAAGGCCAGAGTCCGCCTGGAATGCAGGCCGCGCCGGAGGGATCCTCCAAGACCACCACGGCACCGGCCAAGTAGACCGGTCCCGAATGTTCATTTCGGCCGCCTGTTCTGGCAATCTTGACAATGCGAACGTCAAGCGGGGCCGTCCGGAAATGAACAGATCACCTTTGTGCATGAAGGTGGCCGTAGCGCTGTGGGCCATCCTTGCCGGATCATCCGTGCACGCCGACATGGTCGGACACGGTGGCCCGATTCGGGCTCTTGCCGTTTCCCCGGATGGGGAGGACCTTCTGTCCGGCAGCTTCGACACGGCGGTCATCCGCTGGTCGCTCAAGACGGATACCGCAGAGCAAGTGCTGCGGTATCATGCCGGTGGCGTCAATGCCGTTGCCTTTCTGACGGACCGCCGCATGATCACGGCCGGCGCCGACGCACGAATTGCGGTGTGGACGGCGGGCCGGCTGGAGCCGGACCGGGTGCTGGAGGGACATATCGCTCCGATTTCGGCGCTTGCTGTGTCGCCCGATGGGGCGCTGCTCGCATCGGCGTCATGGGACCGGACGGTGCGGCTCTGGTCGCTGTCGGACGGCACGTCCCGCGTGCTCGAAGGGCATACGCAGAACGTCAACGGCGTCGCTTTCCTGCCGGACGGCAGGCTCGTCAGTGTCGGCTACGATCTCGCGCTGCGCATCTGGCGTTTGCCGGATGGCCAGCCTGAGATCGTGACGTTGCCGGCGCCGCTGAACGCGGTGGCCGTGGCGCCGGATGGTGAAATCGTCACGGGCGCGGTCGACGGCAGGCTGCGCATGCTGACGACGGACGGCAAGGTCAGCGGCGAGGTCGCGGCCAGCCCGACACCGGTGGTGGCCTTGACGATGTCGGCGGACGGCGCGTTGATCGCTGCCGCCGGCACCGGCGGAACAGTCGCGATCATCGATCGAAAGTCGCGCAACCTGCTACGCACGCTGGTCGGGCCCGGGCTGCCGGTGTGGTCGGCCGTCTTCCTTCCAGATCGCGAGACATTGATGACGGGTGGTGCGGACGGCAGGATCAGGCGCTGGAATGCGCGCACCGGCGATCCCATCGGCTCGGGTCTGATCGGCACACCCGCCGATCCGCTCGCCGCCTATGCCGGCGATCATGGCGCCGATGTCTTTCGGGCGTGTGTTGCCTGTCACACGCTGTCGGACAAGGAGGTGCAGCGTGCGGGTCCGACACTTGCGGGACTATACGGCCGCAGGATCGCTTCGCTCCCGGGATATCGCTTCTCCGATGCGCTGAAGACGATGGACATCGTCTGGACACCGGAAACGGTCGCAAGATTGTTCGAAATCGGGCCGAATGCCTACACGCCCGGCACCAAGATGCCGGAGCAGCGCATCGGCTCGGCCGAGGACCGGCGCGCGCTCACCGAGTTTCTAGGCCGCGCCACGTCGCGATAGCGGCCCTTTCTGCCCCCGCGAAGATGTTTGCTTCGTCTACAGCGTGATGAGATGAGGCTTGATCGCTGCAACGACGGAGGTGCACTCCCTCTCCCGCTCGCGGGAGAGGGTCGGGGAGAGGGTAATTCCGCAATGGGACAATCCCCAAGAGGAGAATGCCCTCACCCGGCGCTTCGCGTCGACCTCTCCCGCAAGCGGGCGAGGTGAAGGGAGCCGCGGCAATCGATTCTACCTAAAGCCATTCCGCTTTAGTCCTTGCCCTCGCGCTGGCGCAGATAGTCATCCGTCGTCCGCGGCGGCGTTCGTTCCGGGACGCCTTTGAACGGATCGAATTGCTGCTCGCTCATGACGATGACGCGGCAGTCCGCGCACATCCTCAGTGCCTCGATCCGCCGGTCGCCGGCCGGATACATCCAGTGCCGGCCCTCGAGCTTGGCTGCGATGCGGTCGATCGTGCTCTTAACGCCGAAGGCCGTGCCGCAGCGGACGCAGAGTGCGGGCTCCTCTTCCTTGATGATCGTCGCGGGAGCGCGCGCCGCGCGGAAATCGATCTGCGGCTTGAGGCTGATGACTTTTTCCGGACAGGTGCTCTCGCACAGGCCGCATTGCACGCAGGCATCCTCGATGAATTTCAGCACGGGCCGCTCGGGATCGTCCCGCAGCGCGCCGGTCGGGCAGGCCGAGACGCAGGAGAGGCACAGCGTGCAGCCATTGGTGTCGACGGTGATTGCGCCGATCGGCGCACCCTGCGGCAAGGCGATCACGTCGACCGGCTGCGGCGCCAGTCGATGCAGCTCGCTCAGGGCGAACCGCAAGAGGTCGCGCCGCTTGCCGACGGTCCTGAAGGTCGCGGGCGTCGCGACCGCAGAGAGCGTGCCGATGTCGGTCAAATGCTCGCCCAACGCATCGGGGTCGTCGGTTTCGATGGTGGCGAGGCGACGGCCCGCAAATCCAAGGCCGCCGAGGATCGCTTCGGCCATCGCGATCGTCTGCGACAGTCCGGTCACATCGTGGCGCGGCTTGGCACGCAGCAGGAAGCGCACAGCGGATACGCCATGGGCGAAGGCGCCGACAATCGCTTCCAGCCCCAGCTGCGTGAGCTCGTTGACGGCAAAGGGAAGCACGTTCGCCGGCAGGCCGTCGCCATGCCGCGCGAGGGCGTCGATCAGAGGCGTGCCGTGCGGGCTGTCATGAAAGAGCAGCACCGCATTCGCGCCGCCGGCCTCGCGGTAGGCGAGCAGCATGGCGCGGATTCTCTGGAGCTGCGCATCGGCGGGCGGCAGCGTGTAGGATACCGCACTGGTGGGGCAGGCAGCTGCGCATTGGCCGCAGCCCGCGCAGATGTTCGGATCGATTGCGACATGATCGCCGACGGGCGTGATCGCCCCGGTTGGGCAGAGATCGAGGCAGCGATGGCAGCCGGTGCGCTTCGAGCGCGAATGGGCGCAAAGCGCGGGCGCGACGTCGACATATTTCGGCTTGTCGAAGCTGCCGACGAGATCGCGCGCGGTCAGCACGGCGCGCAGCACCGCAGCGGGATCCTTCGTGTCGGCGCGCAGATAGCCGTCGCGCAGGTCGTGAGCAGGAAACAGCGGCATATCGCCGGAAAGATCGAGGATGACATCGCAGCGCGAGGTGACCCCGCTTCGCGGCGGGTCCAGCACGAAACGATCGCGCGAGGAGGGGCGGGGACGCGCATAGTCGTCGATTGCAAGCTCGAACGCGCCGAAATGTCCGTTTGCGGAGCGGATCGTGCCCTTCACGATCGGAAAGACCGTTGCAGCTGGCGGCACCTTGTCATCGAGCTGCTTGAGCATCACCGTGACGTCGAGGTGATCGGCAAGCAGGCGGCCGGCTTCGATCGCGGCCTCATCGCGCCCGTAGATCAGGATCACGCCCTCGCTCGACAAGGTGACGAGCGGATAGTCCGGGGCAGGGATGGAGGCGGATGCGAGCAGGGCGGCCATTTTCGCACCGGCGCGCGCGCCGTCGCGGGACCAGCCGGCCGTTTCGCGGATGTTGACGAAGCTGATCGCATCGGCCCGTTCGCCGGCCTCGTCCGAAAACTGCGCAGCCTGCTGCGTGCAGGCGACCGTCAACACGCCGTCTGCCGCGGCAAGCTTGCGGAAGTGGTCGAGCTCCGCACCGCAGAGGTGGCGAAAGCTCTTGACCTCGCTGTTCGGGCATCCGCGCCGGATCGCAGCCACGTCGAGGGGCATCGTGTCTTCGCACGAGCAGATCAGGACGGTCTTCGACGGCTGCTCCAGGTTAACCCCTCCGCCATTCGGACGCCGACGACGGACTCGCGCCGGCCCTTCGCCTCGTATAGACATTATCCATCGGGAAGAAAAGGAAAGCGGAGGACGGCCTGTCGTCGACCCCAGTCAACCATGTTTCCCTGGCGGAACCTATTCACTTGCCGCCGCCGTTCACATTGGTGCGATTGCGCGAGAGCGGAGATGCCTTTGCCCATGCATGCCGCATCGCACCGGAGGCCGGTGCCGGCACGCTGGTCTATGTCGGCCGCTTCGACCTCGCAGAGTTCGCCGTGGTGCTGGAGCCGGCCGAGCCGTTGCGGAGCGCGCGCCGCGCCTTTTACGCCGGCATGGTCGCGCTTGCCGATGCCCTCAGCGCCTATGCGCCGCCGAGCAAGCCGATCACGATCAATTGGCCGGACGCTGTCAGGATCGACGGGGGGCTGGTCGGCGGCGGACGGATGGGTTGGCCTTTCGCAGCTGACGAGGATGCGCCGCCGCCCTGGCTGGTGTTCGGGGCCATGATCCGGACGGTTGCCATGAACGATGACGATCCGGGCGTCCACCCGCTGGCCTCGGCACTCGACCAGGAAGGTTTTGGCGAGGCTGGCGCGGCGCAGATCACGGAAAGCTTTGCCCGGCACCTGATGCTGGCGCTGGATGGCTGGCGGGTCGACGGCTTTGACAGCGTCGCGCGCGACTATCTCGCTCGGATGCCGCGTGAAAGGCAGACAGTTCAGCGCATTGACGATCGCGGCGATGTCCTGACGCGCCGCATCGGGACGGATCGGGTCCAGCGAAGTGACCTCGTGCAGGCGCTCGCGACGCCGTCCTGGCTCGATCCGGCCCTCGGAGGACCGCGCCTGTGAAGCTCCTGCGCACCATCGCGCTCGATCCCTCCGACACCTTCGTGTTCGACGTGGCGGCGGAACCGGGCGAATGGGCCGTCTCAGGCGCTTTCCGCTTCTGGGATCACGACGCTGCCAGGCTTGAGGGCAAGGCGCGCGCGGCGTTTCGCGGCGGTTTCCTCGGGGTGCAGTCCTGGGGCTGGTCGACGCTGGCGCAGATCGTTCCGGCAACCGAAGACGATTGTCGCAGCGTGGTCGATCTCCTGGCGAGGCAACTCGTCGATCGTTTCGGCGCGCCGGACATGACGACAGCGAAAACGGCCGCGGAAGAGGAGGTCGCTTTCGCGCAGTCGCTCTGCAGCCATCCGATCAGCTCTCTCATTGCAGTGCACCGCACCTCGAGCGACGGCGAAGTCCGCGAGTCGTTCCGCCGGCTGCAACTCCGGCAAGGGCAGGGGCACAGCAAGGCGTTCTCGTTCATGGAAATCGAGGACGAGGTCCAGCCTGACGGCGATCTCAGGCTTGCGGATCTGGGCCGGGAGCCGCCCGTCCGATGAACGATTTCTGGATCGCCTGTGGTCATCACCTGCTCGATCGCGACGAGGGCGGTGGGCTCCGTGTCACGGACGAATTCCTCAAGGCCTATTTTGCCCGCCCCGAGCTGATGCCGCCGGACGACGCGTGCCCGGTCGAACGCCGGCTGCACCGCGAATTGCTCGCCGACCCGCGCCAGGCGGTCAGCGCCGGCGAAATCGCCGGGATCGTCGATGCCGATGCCCGGGAGAATTGGCAGTTGGTGCTGGCGTTCCGCGATCTTCTGTTGCGGCATCCGACGCTCGAAGCCGCCTATCTTGCATCGGTGCGATCAGGCGCGAACGATTTGCCGCCGCTGTTCGTCAACCAGCTCGTGCACGTCATCCTGCGGAACGCGCTCGATGACTGCGACGACCCGTTCGTGCTGCGCGCGGCCGAATTGTTCTTCCGGACCCAGCGCATCCTGCCGCATGAGCAGGCCCTGTTGCTCGGGGACGAGGAGGTCGTCGGCGGCCGGAGCCCGACCCCGGTGCTCTCCCTGATGTCGATGCTGGGCGCCACCACCGATGCCGTGGTCGAGGTGTTGAGCGAGGAGAATGCCGCGGCCTATTGGCAGCGCAGCGACCAGTTCGACATGGCCCTCGACCTTACGGCCGGCGGCCGCGGGCCGGTTGCCCTGGCGCAGGCGATGACGCGCTGGCTCTCCCATCTGCTCGGCATCGACGTCATGATCGAGCCGCTGCGCGCGCTGCACGAGGCACGGCTCACCTGGTATGTCGGGCTCGATGCCGACGCCACGAGGCTCGGCGACCGGCTGTGGCACGGCGAAGAACTCGGCGAGCGCGACGGCGACCCGTGTGCTCGCGCTGTTCCGCCTGACGTTTGCGGATTCAGACCGCGCTCTTGACGATGTCGGGGGTGAACCGGTCTACCTGATCCTGTCGATGACGGCGGATCAGAAGCTCCGGATGAAGCCACAGAATCTGCTGACCGGGCTGCCGGTGAAGCACCTGGAGATGGCGACATGAGCCCTGCGGCGTTGCCCACCCTCTCGATTGCCGTCGGCGTCGTGGTCGAGCGGCGCAAGGCTGACTCGCCGTGGGTCGATTTCATCTGGCGCGGAATTGCCGTCCTGCCGGACGAGCCGGTGACACAGCCGTGGACCGTGCTTCGCGAGCAGGACGGCACGACCCTGTTCTATGCCGGAAGCGCGACCGTCGATCTCTATCCGTCCGAGACGGCGCGCTATCGCGACAATCTCGCCTCCGGCAATCCGAGCATCTGGACTGTGCTGTCGCCCTCGGACGGCGCCTGGCCCTATGCCGTCACCGCGGTGACCGCCGACCCCGCCGAGGGCGAAGGCTTTACCGAAGCCGCCGACAATCTCGTCGAGGCCGTGCCGATGCCGGAGGTGCTGCGCGAAGCGATTGAAAGCTTCGTGGCCGAGCACCATGTCGAGCGGGAATTCGTCAAGCGCAAGCGGCGCCGCGCCGACCCGGAGGCGCTGGCACGGCGCGAGCATGAAGGCGGACAGGAATGAGTGAGGAGGAGTTCCTTGCGCGTTGGTCCCGCCGCAAGCGCGAATCGCAAGCGGAGCCGGCGAAGCCTGCTGCGGCGCAACCCGCGCCGCCGTCCGAGGTCAAGGACGACGAGGGCGAGTTCGACCTCTCGAGTCTGCCGTCGATCGACGAGATCAATGCTGCGACCGACATCACGGCCTTCCTCAGCAAGGGTATTCCTCGGGAGTTGAGCCATGCGGCTCTTCGCCGCGCCTGGGCGACCGATCCCGCCATTCGCGACTTCGTCGGACTTGCGGAGAATGCATGGGACTTCAACGACCCGACCGCGATGCCGGGTTTTGGACCATTGGATTACTCGTCGGAGGAACTGGCCGCACTGGTCGATCGCATCGTCGGCGGAGTGCGCGAGGCAGCCCAATCTCTCGCCGAGGCGGCGATCGAGACAGCGGATCCTTCGGTCGAATTGCATCAAGCAGATGTGACAGTAATTTCCAATGTCGTTGAGCCGCCGGATGAGACGGAGCACCTGGCAATTCCTGTTGCAGTGCAACCGATGGCGTCCGACATATCTGCGGATGATGCCGAGCCCATCAGGCCTCGTACGCACGGCGGTGCACTGCCGCGCTGAGGAGCACGACCAAAGGCTATAGTCCGAGGCTATGGCAATGATTGACGGTCCTTGGAGCCGGGATTACGCTCCCCCTAGTGCCTTGTAAGAAAAGGCAATAATCAGCAGACGGGACTTGGATGGGAGGTCCACGTGCGTGATGACGGGCTTGATCGCGCGATCGATGCCGCGGGCGGCATCGCTCAGCTTGCGCGCAAAATAGGCATCAGCCAGCCCTCCGTGTCGAATTGGACTCGCGTGCCCGTACAACGGGTGATTGCAGTCGAAACCGCCACCGGCGTTTCCCGGAACGATCTGCGGCCCGATCTCTACGGCGAACAAGCCGGCTCCGCCGAGTTCGTCGATCCCATCGATGCGGCGCGCGCACAGGAATACGCGCTGCTGGCAACGCTGCTGTCGGCGCCTCCGTCGAAACACCTGCTCGATCAGCTCGCCGCGTTGAGCGGTGACGCGACGCCCCTCGGGCGCGCGCATGCGGCGCTGGCCGATGCCGCCTCGAGCGCCGTCGCAGCGAAAGTCGAGCGGGAGTATTTCGATCTGTTCGTCGGGCTCGGCCGCGGCGAATTGCTGCCCTATGCCTCCTATTATCTCACCGGCTTTCTCAACGAACGGCCGTTGTCGCGCCTGCGCGGCGACCTGACGGCGCTCGGCATCGTGCGGGTCGCCAACAATTCGGAACCCGAAGATCACGCCGCCATCCTGTGCGAGATCATGTCCGGCCTTGCCGACGGCCGTTTCGATGCCTCGCCCGAGGCGCAGCGCGCCTTCTTCGAAAAACATGTGTCGCCCTGGATGGGGCGGCTGTTCGCCGACATCGAGAGCGCCGGGGACGCCCGTTTCTATCGAGCGGTCGGCGCGCTCGGCCGCACCTTCATCGAGATCGAGACGGAAGCATTCACATTCGCCAACTGACCGAGGCGCCTTGGTCCGGGAGAGATGCGATGAGTGACGAGACGAAAGCAAAGGTCGGACGCCGCGATTTCCTTCGCAAGGTCGGCTTGGGCACGGCTGGTGTCGGCGCGACGCTTGCGACACCGCTGGTCGGGTCCGCGCAGGCGGACAGCGAAAGCAACGATGAGAAGCGCAAGGCGCGCTACAGGGAATCCGATGACGTAAAGACGTTCTACCGCGTCAATCGTTATCCGGCCTGAGAGGGAGGCTGCCCGTGCTTATCAAGCGAACACACCAGCGTTCCGATCGCCGAGGTTCCGTCGCCGAATCCCTTGCGGGCCAGAGCGGGGGACTTGATCGCCGCACATTCCTGCGCAAGTCCGGCCTGGCCGGTGGCGCTCTCGCAGCGTTGGGGGCCATGCCCGTCGTCAACGTGCGCAGGGCGGAAGCGGCCGCTGCCGGCCCGCTCGCGGCCGGCGCCACCGTGAAGAAGAGCGTCTGCACGCATTGCGCCGTGGGCTGCACCGTGACGGCGGAAGTGCTCAATGGAGTCTGGATCGGGCAGGAGCCGAGCTGGGATTCGCCGATCAACCGCGGCTCGCATTGCGCCAAGGGCGCTTCGGTGCGCGAGCTCGTGCACAGCGATCGTCGCCTGCGCTATCCGATGAAGCTGGTGAACGGGCAGTGGACGCGTGTGTCGTGGGACACGGCAGTGAACGAGATCGGCGACAAGCTGCTCCAGGTTCGCGAGAAGTCGGGCAGCGATTCCGTCTACTGGCTCGGCTCGGCCAAGATGACCAACGAGGGAGCCTACCTGTTCCGTAAGCTCGGTGCATTCTGGGGCACCAACAACACCGATCACCAGGCGCGGATCTGCCACTCCACCACCGTCACCGGCGTCGCCAACACCTGGGGCTATGGCGCGATGACGAACAGCATCAACGACATGCGCAACTCCAAGACGATGCTGTTCATCGGCAGCAACGCCGCGGAAGCGCATCCCGTCAGCATGCAGCACCTACTGGAATCCAAGGAGCTCAACAAGGCGAACTTCGTCGTTTTCGATCCGCGCCTGACCCGCACCGCGGCGCATGCCACCGAATATGTCCGGATCCGTCCCGGCACCGACATTCCCGTGCTCTACGGCATGATGTGGCACATCCTGAAGAACGGTTGGGAGGACAAGGAATTCATCGCCCAGCGCGTCTACGGTTTCGACGACCTGCGCAAGGAGGTCGAGAAGTGGAACCCGCAAGAGGTCGAGCGCGTCACCGGTGTGCCCGCCGCGCAGCTCGAGCGCGTCGCCAAGATGTTCGCGACGGTCAAGCCCGCGACCATCATCTGGTGCATGGGCCAGACCCAGCACACGGTCGGCACCGCCAACGTGCGGGCGAGCTGCATCGCGCTGCTGATGACCGGCAACGTCGGCAAGGCCGGAGCCGGCGCCAACATCCTGCGCGGCCATGACAACGTGCAGGGCGCGACCGACGTCGGCCTCGATATCGTGACGCTGCCGTTCTACTACGGCCTTGCGGAAGGCGCCTGGAAGCACTGGTCTCGGGTCTGGGAGGTCGAGTACGACTATCTCGTCTCCCGCTTCGACGAGAAGAAGCAGATGGAGACGCCAGGCATCCCGCTGACGCGGTGGTTCGATGCTGCGCTGTTGCCGAAGGCCGATGTCGCACAGAAGGACAACGTCAAGGCCGTATTCGTGCAAGGCCACGCCAGCAACAGCATCACGCGCATTCCGGAGTCGCTGAAGGGCCTGAAGGCGCTGGAGCTGTTGGTGATCGCCGACCCGCACCCGACCACCTGGGCGTCTCTGGCGGTCGAGGCGGGACGCAAGGATGGCGTCTACATCCTGCCCGTGGCCACGCAGTTCGAATGCACGGGATCGCGCGTCGCCTCCAATCGCTCGATGCAGTGGGGCGAGCAGATCGTCAAGCCGATCTTCGAATCCAAGGATGACCTCGAGATCATCTATTTGCTGGCGAAGAAGTTCGGCTTCGCCGACAAGATGTTCAAGAACATCAAGGTCGAGAACGACCTTCCGGTCGCCGAGGACGTGCTGCGCGAGATCAACCGCGGAAGCTGGTCGACCGGCTACTGCGGGCAGTCGCCGGAGCGCATCAAGGCGCACATGAAGAACCAGCACAAGTTCGACCTGGTGACGTTGCGTGCGCCCAAGGACGATCCGGAGGTCGGCGGCGACTATTACGGCCTGCCCTGGCCGTGCTGGGGCTCGCCCGAGGTGAAGCATCCCGGCTCGCCGCTGCTCTACAACAACAATCTGCACGTGATGGACGGCGGCGGCGCGTTCCGCCCACGCTTCGGCATCGAACGCGAGGAGAAGCTGCCGGACGGCACCACGCGGAAGGTGAGCCTGCTCGCCGACAAATCCTTCTCCAGGGGATCGGAGATCGAGGACGGCTATCCCGAATTCACGCTGGCAAGCCTGAAGAAGCTCGGCTGGGACAAGGATCTCACCGAGGCTGAGATGGCGACGATCCAGAGGGTCAACCCGGCCAATCCGGACGCGGTGTCCTGGGCGGTGGACCTTTCCGGCGGCATCCAGCGCGTTGCGCTGAAGCACGGTTGCGTGCCCTTCGGCAACGGCAAGGCGCGCATGAATGCGTTCGGCCTGCCGGACCCGATCCCGGTGCACCGCGAACCGATCTACACGCCGCGCGTCGATCTCGTTGAGAAATATCCGACCTTGCCCGACGCCAAGCAGTTCCGCCTGCCCAATATCGGCTTCTCGGTGCAGAAGGCGGCGGTGGAAAAGGGGATCGCAAAGCAGTTTCCGCTGATCCTTTCCTCGGGACGTCTGGTCGAATACGAAGGCGGCGGCGAGGAAACCCGCACCAATCCATGGCTCGCCGAATTGCAGCAGGACATGTTCATCGAGATCAGCCCGGCCGATGCCGCCGATCGCGGCATCAAGGACGGCGGCTGGGTCTGGGTGAGCGGTGCCGAGAACAATTCACGTGCCAGGATGAAGGCGCTGGTGACCGAACGCGTCGGCAAGGGGGTCGCCTGGATGCCGTTCCATTTCGGCGGCTGGTTGGGCGGTGCCGACCTGCGCAAGAACTATCCCGCCGGCACCGACCCGATCGTGCTGGGCGAGAGCGCCAACACGATCACGAGCTACGGCTACGATCCTGCAACCGGCATGCAGGAGCCGAAGGTCACGCTTTGTCAGATCGTCGCAGCCTGAGAGGAGCACGCACATGGCTCGGATGAAATTTCTCTGCGACGCTGATCGCTGCATCGAGTGCAACGCTTGCGTCACCGCCTGCAAGAACGAGCATGAGGTGCCCTGGGGCATCAACCGCCGGCGCGTCGTCACCATCAACGACGGCAAGCCGGGCGAGCGATCGATCTCGATGGCCTGCATGCATTGCACGGACGCGCCCTGTGCGGCCGTGTGCCCGGTAAACTGCTTCTACACCACCGCCGATGCCGTGGTGCTGCATTCCAAGGACCTCTGCATCGGTTGCGGCTATTGCTTCTACGCCTGCCCGTTCGGCGCGCCGCAATACCCGAAGGTCGGGAACTTCGGCTCACGCGGCAAGATGGACAAATGCACCTATTGCGCCGGCGGTCCGGAGGCCGACGGCAGCAAGGAGGAGTACGAGAAATACGGTGCGAACCGGCTGGCCGAAGGCAAGCTGCCGCTATGTGCCGAAATGTGCTCGACCAAGTCGTTGCTTGCAGGCGACGGCGAGATCATTGCGCAGATCTACAAGGAGCGCGTCATGAAGCGCGGCTATGGCTCGGGCGCATGGGGCTGGAAGACTGCATATCGCGAGACAATTGAGTCCTGACGTGGGCAGCCGAAGGGCGCGCAAGACCGGGGAGGACGTGATGGCGTCGTTTGGAAGGTTCATTCGTCTGGCGTTGGGCGCCTGGGCGCTGCTTCTCTTGATGACGGTGGTGCCCGCGAGTGCTCAGCAGGTCAACCCGACCGCGAGCGCGGTCAAGGAGCAGCAGCTTCTGCAGGAGCTCAACCGGATTCAGGGCCGCGTCAGCATTCCCGATCAGCGCTCCGGCGTTCTCGAGCAGCCGCAGGGACGGGAATGGCGGGAATTCCGCAATGTGACGCTGCCCTGGATCGGCGGCATTGCGATCCTCGGCATGACCGCGGCCATCGTGATCTTCTATCTTACCGTCGGGATGGTGCGCCTCGAAGCCGGACGGTCGGGCCGCACCATCGTGCGCTTCAACGGGTTCGAGCGGTTCGTGCACTGGATGACGGCAAGCTGCTTCATCGTCCTGGCCATTTCCGGGCTGAACATCACGTTTGGCCGGCCGTTGCTGTTGCCGCTGATCGGCTTCGAGGCTTTCTCGGAATGGTCGCAATGGGCCAAGTACGCTCACAACTATCTGAGCTTCCCGTTCACCATCGGCGTCGTCCTGATCTTCCTGATGTGGATCGGCGGCAATATCCCGAGCAAGGTGGATATCGAATGGGCGAAGCGCGGCGGCGGCCTGATCGGACATGACCATCCGCCGGCCTACCGCTTCAATGGTGGCCAGAAGATGATCTACTGGATCGTCGTGATTGGCGGCGGACTCGTCGCAGCGTCCGGCTATGCGCTGATGTTCCCGTTCTACGGCACCGGGATCGAGGGCATGCAAATGGCCCAGATCGTCCACTCGATCGTGGCGGTCCTGTTCGTCGCGGCGATGATCGCGCACATCTATATCGGCACCATCGGGATGGAAGGTGCGTTCGAGGCCATGGGCTCGGGCGAAGTCGACGTCAACTGGGCTCGCGAGCACCATAGCCTCTGGCTCGACGAGCAGAAGGCGCGAACAGGACCGAACGACGGACAACCGCGACCCGCAACGGCCGCGGCCGAATAAGCGGAGCCCGACGCGGGCGCTCCGGCCTAAAGCATGATCCGGAAAGGTGCGCAGCGGTTTTCCCTCGCGACAAACGCGGAACGCGTTTGCGCGGAGATCATGCTTAAGCAACAACCTAAAGCGCGATGACGATTCATCCCAATCGCACCGCGCTTTAGTGAGCCGGCTCTTTCGCAAACAGG
The DNA here is from genome assembly GCF_041262065.1 of Bradyrhizobium sp. USDA 327. Taxonomy (NCBI): domain Bacteria; kingdom Pseudomonadati; phylum Pseudomonadota; class Alphaproteobacteria; order Hyphomicrobiales; family Nitrobacteraceae; genus Bradyrhizobium; species Bradyrhizobium sp. USDA 327. The sequence goes on from NZ_JBGCCW010000001.1 coordinate 1,980,709, forward strand.
ACGGAGCGATCCTGCAGCTCCTGCTCGGGGAGCTTGTTCGCCTGGCCTGTCTGCATGTCTTGAATTGACGCCATGCCGTGCTCACCGAAATGGAACACTGTATGCGACCTGAACACGTTGCTGGCTACACCAGCGAGAAGCATGGCTGCAATGAGCGAGAGCATGAGGGGTTTCATGCGCATCTCCGTTTGCCATCTCCACCCGGCATGACGAATACATCCAGATTGTCCGGCCGCATGTGAGCCACTTCACAGCGATCGGTTCCAAGACCGTTGAAACGGAGCCTGTTCTGGAAATGGCCAGCACTTGCGGCATCAACATGCAATCCATCCTCAGATTGGATGACGTCGTGCGGCGGGCATGTCCGTGATCCCCTGCCGGCCCTCGAAACCGCCTTCGATGTCCTGAAAAAACCCTACACGATGATCAGCAATGCGAAGGAGACCGAGCAGGCGGGTATTGACCGAGCTGAGCTAGGCGCAGAGATGGCGGCTGGCGTCTGATATCGCAGGCACGCGACCCGGCTCCCCGCGATCAGTGCGGCCGTGATGGCGCCTGCCGATGAACCGGTCACCCAGTCGATCGGTGAGCGAAGAGAGCTGAGCGCTTCAAACACACCGGCATGATATGCACCGAGGCCGAGACCGCCGGAGAAGACGACAGCGGTGAGCGGGAGCTCAGCTGCTATCGCGCCGCTCGGCTCAGCGCGATCAGGCAAAGCCGGCTCCGCCGCTTGCCAGCCTGGAAGTCAGGTTGATCACCGGTATCCTCTGTAACGGCGCGCATAGGCGTAACGGGGATTGATGCCGCAATAGGCGTTCGTTCCCGATGCGGTTGCCATGCATTGAGCGTAACTGGCGAACTGGCAATTGCCTGGATAGCCCCAGATCCGGCCCTGGAGGCAGTAGCGATCTTGCGCCACCGCGGCGGTCGAGGAGGCGAAGCTGCCCATGATCGCGAGAGCGGCGGTCGCCGTGAGCAATAGATGTTTCATCTTGGGTCTCCAATTCCGACATTGAACGCGGCTCGTTATGCGGGGGTTCCAATGGCGCGCGCGGCGCGCATGCTCGTCATTTGAGGCGAGCCATCAACCTATGTAACGTCAACCCATGTAACGTCGCTCGGTGCGCATCGCGGCTAAGGTGCGCTCGCCGGGCATCGTGTTCGGCGAGATGATCGCCGATCGCGAGTAGGCGGCGGATAGCCTAAAGCGCGATGAGATCAGGATCAATCGTCATCGCGTTTCAGGTTATTGTTCGAGCATGATCTTTTCGGAAAACCGCTGCCCACTTTTCCGGATCATGGTCTAGCTAGCCCGGTAGAGGGGTATCGGCGACGTCCAGCAGTGCGCCGAGCCCGTGGCGAAGGCGTCGCGTCCCGATGGTATCATTCGCGAGGCCAAACATCACGAGCGAGCGGGCGGTCACTGCGTAGGCGTGCCCGAACTCGAACTCGGCCATGGGCGCGTCAGGCCGATTGGTGTCGATCAGGCTCAGCCAGCTGCGCCCGTCGGTGACCTCCGGCAGGGTAAAGTTCACGACATCATGATGCGCGTTGTAGACCAGCAGCATGGTCGCATCCGAGCCCCGACGCTTGATCCCGGTCTCCTGCGCGCGGCCGTCGAGCAGCATCCCGAAGCATTTGGCATTGCCATCCTGCCATTGCTCGGTCGTCATCTCCTCGCCGGATGGCGACAGCCAGGTCACGTCCTTGACGTCGAGTTCCTCGTTGTGCGAGCCGACCAGGAAGCGGCTGCGGTAGAGGATCGGAAACGCCTTGCGGGTCGCAATCAGCTTGCGGGCGAATTCGCGAAGGCTGCGGCCGTTCGCGGTGATACCCATCCAGTCGAGCCAGGTGGTCTCGTTGTCCTGGGCGTAGGCGTTGTTGTTGCCATTCTGGGTGTGCCCGAACTCGTCGCCGGCGAGCAGCATCGGCGTGCCGTGGGAGAGCAGCATCGTCGCCAGCAGATTCCGCTTCTGGCGCTCGCGCAGCGCGGTGATCTCGGGGTCGTCGGTCGGCCCCTCGGCGCCACAGTTCCAGGAATGGTTGTTGCTGTGACCGTCGCGATTGTCCTCGCCATTCGCCTCGTTGTGCTTGTCGTTGTAGGAGACGAGATCGTTCAGGTTGAAGCCGTCATGGGCCGTGACGAAGTTGACGCTGGCCCAGGGCCGCCGTCCGCGCTTGTTGAAGAGGTCGCCGGATCCCGATACGCGCTTGGCAAAGTCGGCCAGCGTGCCCGGGACGCCCTTCCAGAAGGCGCGCACCGTGTCCCTGAACTTGTCGTTCCACTCGGCCCAACCGGGCGGAAACCGACCGACCTGGTAGCCACCGGGTCCGATATCCCAGGGCTCTGCGATCAGCTTGACGCTGGAGAGCACGGGATCCTGGCGGCAGGCGTCGAGGAAGCCGCCGCCCTCATCGAAGCCGTATGGTTCGCGCGCCAGAATGGTGGCGAGGTCGAAACGGAAGCCGTCGACCCGCATCTCGGTCGCCCAGTAGCGCAACGAATCGGCGACGAGTTGCAGCACGCGCTGATGCGAAAGATTGACGGTGTTCCCCGTGCCGGTGTCGTTGATGTAGTAGCGTTTCTTGTCCGGCAGCAGGCGGTAATAGCTGGCATTGTCGATGCCCTTGAACGACAGGGTCGGGCCGAGCTCGTTGCCTTCCGCGGTGTGATTGTAGACGACGTCGAGAATCATCTCGATGCCATGGGCGTGAAACTGGTTGACCATGGCCTTGAACTCGTTCGCGGACGGCGTCTTGAGGTAACGCGGATCAGGCGCGAAGAAGGCGATGGAATTGTAGCCCCAGTAGTTGCGCAGGCCTTTCTCGACCAGATAGCTGTCGTCGACGAAGGCATGGATCGGCAGCAGCTCGGCGCTGGTGATGCCGAGCGAGCGTAGATAGGCCGGGACTTCGGAATGTGCCAGGCCCGAGAACGTGCCGCGGTCGGCTTCCGGCACCAGCGGATGCAGCTGGGTAAAACCCTTGACGTGCATCTCGTAGACGATCGTTCGCTCCCAAGGCACTTCCGGCTTGCGTGCCGCGCCCCAGGTGAAGGCGGGATCGATCACGCGGCATTTCTGCATCAAGGGCGCGCTGTCGCGTTCGTCGTAGGAGAGATCCTTGTCGGCATGGTCGAGCTGGTAGCCGAACAGCTCCGGTCCCCAGCGGAGCTGGCCGACCAGCTGCCTGGCGTAGGGATCGAGCACGAGCTTGTTGGGATTGAAGCGGTGGCCGGCGTCGGGTTCGTAAGGGCCATGGACGCGGTAGCCGTAGACGGTACCCGGGCGGGCGGAGGGCAGATAGCCGTGCCAGACTTCGTCGGTGTATTCGGGAAGCTCGATGCGCTCGAGCTCGGTTTCGCCGGTATCATCGAACAGGCACAGCTCAACCTTGGTGGCATGGGCCGAAAACAGCGCGAAGTTGACGCCGAGTCCATCCCAGGTGGCGCCGAGCGGAAACGGTCTGCCCTCGGTGATCCGGGTGCGGCGCAGGCTCGAGGCCGCCCGCGTCAGGGCGTCGTCCGAATGTACTGTTTGGTCCATCCTTCCCCCCGAATAGTCCGTCAGGATGACGGCGCAGTCGCTGCGACCTCGGCCGTGGTCTGCTCGCCGGCGGTCGCCGAAGCGATCACGGCGGCGGGCGCCACGTCCGCCGGCTTGGGCAGCGCGTTGGCTCTTTGCTGAGCTGCTTCCTTGCTGATGGCCGGAATCGAGTTGCCCATCCGCCCGACGATCACGGTCAGCTCCGCGTCCGACAGTCCGAGGCGCTTCCTGAGGAGACGCACCTGGCTGCGGTCGGTCAGGTCCAGTTTGTTACGGATGGCTTGCGGCTTCGGGCGGCGCATGGCGAACAGCTCCTGTGTACGAGGGTAACCGTCGCGCCGCTGATTCCGTTCCTCCACGTGCTGCAAATGTCCGGCGTCGACGCCGTGGAGGAACGAACGCACTCAGCTCCGCTTTGTGGTCCGGACGGGTGCAAGCGATCTCGAAGTATGCCGAGCACGGGGCATGCGGGTGAAAGGGGACGGGTTTGAGGCACAGATTGGGAACGGCCGAGCACAGTCGGCGCCATGGTCCTCAGATCGTCGATCATGGGGTCTCGTTCAACCTATGGGCGCCCACGGCCCGTTCGGTCGAATTGCTCGAAGCCAGCCAGCCGCCCCGCAGGATGCCGCGCGATGACGACGGCTGGTACCAGCTGCTGAGCCCGACCGCGCGCGCCGGCACGCGCTATCAGTTCAGGATCAACGAAGGCCTCGTCGTTCCTGATCCCGCCTCGTTCTTCCAGCCGGACGACGTCGGCGCGCCAAGCGAGGTGATCGATACGGCCGCGCTGAGGGACCCGGTTCTCTATCCGGGCCGTCCCTGGGCGGAGGCCGTGATTTACGAGCTGCATGTTGGCACCTTCAGCGAGGAGGGCACCTATGCCGGCGTCGAGAAGAGGCTGCCTTATCTGCGCGATCTCGGCATCACCGCCATCGAGCTGATGCCGCTCAACGATGTCCCCGGCCGGCACAATTGGGGCTATGACGGCGTGCTCCTGAACGCGCCGAATGCCCGCTATGGCCGGCCGGAGGATCTCAAGCGGCTGCTCAAGGCCGCGCACGCTCTCGACATCATGGTCTATCTCGATGTCGTCTACAATCATTTCGGGCCGCAGCTGAACTATCTGCACCTCTATGCGGAAAATTTCTTCACCGCGCGCCACACCACGGGCTGGGGGCCTGCCGTCAACCTCGAAGGTCACGACGGCGCGTTCGTGCGCGGGTTCCTGATCGAGAATGCCCTGATGTGGCTGCGCGACTATGGGTTCGACGGACTGCGCTTCGACGCGGTCCACGCGCTGAAGGACGATTCCGAGCGTCATTTCCTGATCGAGCTTGCCGAGACCGTGCGCAGTCAGCTGGTGGGCCGGCATGTCCATCTGATGTTGGAGAACGAGGCCAATCAGGCGCACCTGCTCGCGCGTTCGCAGGGACGCGCGAGGTATTACGACGCGCAGTGGGGCGACGATTTTCACAACGCGCTCCACGTGCTGCTCACGGGCGAGGGCGAAGGCTATTACCGGGCCTTCGCAGACAAGCCGCTCGAACATCTCGCGCGATCCCTGACTGAGGGCTTTGCCTATCAGGGCGAAGTCTTTCCTCTGCACCAGGAGCCGCGCGGCGAGCCGAGTGCTCATCTGCCGCCCGAAGCGACCATCTTCTTCGCCCAGAACCACGACCAGGTCGGCAACCGCGCATTCGGGGAGCGGCTTTCCCGATTGGTCGGCCCGGAAAAGCTGGAGCTCGCCCTGGCGCTGGTTCTGCTGAGCCCGCATATTCCGATGCTGTTCATGGGTGAGGAAGCCGCCGCCGACACACCGTTCCTTTTCTTTGCAGACTGGACCGGCGAAGCGGCCGAGCTGACACGGGACGGCCGCCGCAGGGAGTTTTCGCACTTCAAGGCTTTCGCAACTCCCGAAACGCGCGCCAGAATTCCGGACCCGTGCGACGAAAGAACCTTCCTGGCCTCCAGGCTGGACTGGACGAGCATCGACCAATCTCCCGCCGGCGCGAGGTTTCGAGCGCTGACAGCGCGGTTGTTGACGATACGGCGTGAGAAGATCGTGCCGCTCATCAAACGGGGTTTCGTTTCGGCGCAGCGGCAATTATTGGGCGCGGATCCCCGCACGGGCGGCCTGGATGTGCGCTGGCAGACGGGGAGTGGCGAGGTTCTGCAGATCGTCGCAAATTTCGCCGACCACGAACTCCCGATGCCCTCGCTGGTCGATGGCGAGAGCTTGTGGCGATTGCGCCCTCATGTCGCCGAAGCCCTCGGGCCCGGCGACATGATGGTGAGGCTTGGCCGGAAGCGCTGACTCAGACGAGGTCCGCGGGGTTAGCCGCCGGCACGGCTCGCGACGACCGATGAGGGTGAGGTCGCGAACCTGCCGAGCGCAAGATAGACGAGGCCTGCTACTCCAATTCCGAACAGCCAGCTCAGATCGGCACCGCCGAGAAGATTGATCGAGATCGGCCCCTGCAGCGCACTGACGAGGCCGTCCTGCACCAGCCAGCCGGCGACGAGGCCGGCGACGAACGCAATCATGCCGGCCCAGTTGATGTCGCCATAGGCGCTGCTCTCTGGCGAGCGATAGAGCTCGGCCACCTCGATCCTGCCCTTGCGCTTGATGAAGAAGTCGGCGAGCACCACGCCGGCCCACGGGCTCATCCACAACAGCAGGCTGATCATCCAATGGTCGAACGCCTTCGCGAACGACGGCGCGAAGATGAAGTAGAGGGTAACCAGATAGCCGGCGACGCCGACGATGACGGTGAGCCAGAAGCGCGAGAGTTTCAGCCCCGCGCTCAGCGCCGCCAGCGCCGCCGAATAGACGTTGAGGATGTTGGTGGCGATCGGGCCGTGCAGCACCATCAGCAGGACCAGGATGCTGACGGGACCGCCGAACACCGCGCTGACCATCTTGGCGGGGTCCGTGTCCAGCGTCGTCGAGGCGATCGTCGCGCCGAGAATACCGAGCCAGACCGTCGGCACGAACATGCCGACATAGCTGTACCAGAACACGGATTTCGACGGCACGCTTCTCGGCACGAAGCGCGAATAGTCGGAGGCCCAGGTGACCCAGGAGATGCCCCAGCCGACGCCGATTGCGGTCATGAGCATCGTCAGCATCGCGAGATGCGCGCCGGGCGGCAGCGAGGTCGTGAGGTTCCAGTTGACGACGCCGGGCTGCGTCCAGGCCAGCACGCTCATCAGCACCATGATGGCGATGGTCGGCGGCACCGTGTATTTCTCGAAGGTGCGGATCGCGTAGAAGCCGTAGACGCCGATCAGCACCTGCACCGCCATCACCAGCGTGATGACGACGAGCTGGACCAGCCATGTGTCGGGAATGCCGAACTGGCCGAGGATGCCCATCGAGACCTTCACCGGGAAGTAGGTGTTCACGCCGATCCAGCCCAGCGTCATCAGGAACATCAGGATGCTCGGCAGATAGGCGCCGCGCACGCCGAACGCGGACCGGCTCAGCACCATCTGGTTGACGCCGGTCTTGTGCCCCATCACCGTGAAGGTCGCGAAGATCGCGCAGCCGACGATGTTGCCGAGCACGATGACCGCGATGGTCTCCATCAGGCCGAGCTTGAGAATGATGCCGAGCGCGCCGAGCGCCCAGTTGACCGGCGCGATGTTGGCGCCGGCCCAGATCCACATCTGCTGCGGCCCGGTGGAGTCCCGGTCCGCGTCGGGAATCGGCTCGATGCTGTGAATATCAGCGCGAAGTTCGGAATCCGTCATGACATCCCCCAATACGAAGCACGCTTCGCATCATCGCAGCATAAATCGTGCCATGGAATTGCGGAACGGCCGAGCGGGCGGGCGTCGATGCCGGAGGTCATGCGCGTCGCGCCGGATGCGACTGCGTTTTCAAGCGCAGGCCGATCTTGCGCGTGAGTACGCTTCGGTACGTCTGGCGCGCCGGCGAGAGGCGGGCGATGTTGCTCGGCCGGGCAGCGGTACGATGATAAATTGAGCAGCCCAACTCAAAAGCGCAGCAGTGGCTCCTAATCGAATAGGGCAGCGGCGCTGTCGCGACTGGGGTTGCCGGCCACGATGCGCTGCATCATCTCGATGAAAAGCGCCTGTTCCCGCTGGCTCAAATCGCCGAGCGTCGCACGATGCGCCCGCCGCGCCGCGCCCTCGATCTTGACCAGCAGCGCGGCTCCGGCCGGTGTCAGTCGGCATAGCCGGGCCCGGCGATCGTCCTTGTTCACCGCGCGCTCGACCAGATTTCGGGCGGCGAGCCGCTTCAAGGCGCCGGTCGTCGTGGTGCGATCGAGGGCGATATCGGCCGCCAAAGTGGTCTGATCGGCGGTTTCACGCACCGCCAGCGCCGAGAGCAGGCTGTATTGCAGCGGCGTGACCTCGAATTCGCCGCAGGCTTCCTGAAACAGCGCGACGTGAATCTGATGCAGCCGGCGGATCAGATATCCGGGCCGTTCCGACAAGGGCCAGGGACGATGCCTCGTCCCGCCGCGACGTGTCTTCGCCTGCCGCAATGCACACTCTCCCAAGCCGAAACCCTGCCGCGCTTAGCTCGATTCGAGTGCGCCTGCCACATCAGGATCATGGCACGATGCTTGCTTTTGTCAAAATACGAAGCATGCTTCGTAATGTCGAAATACGAAGCATGCTTCGTAATTCGGGCGAAGCCGTCGCCGTCCAAGAAGAGGAGAGCACCATGTCCGTCACTGCCAGCTTCGACCTTCTGCTGCGAGGCGGTCGCGTGATCTGTCCGGCCTCCGGCGTCGATGGCATCAAGGATGTCGCGATCCGCAACGGCAAGATTGCAGCGGTTGCGTCCGACATTCTGCCGACCAGCGCCAGGGAGGTCGTCGACGTCAGCGGCAAGCTGGTGCTGCCCGGGCTGATCGACACGCACGCCCATGTCTATCAATACGTCTCCGGACGCTTCGGCATGAATCCCGACATGGTCGGCGTGCAGTCGGGTGTGACGACGCTGGTCGACCAGGGCGGTCCGTCCTGCATGACGCTGCCCGGCTTCCGTCACTTCATCGCGGAGCCCGCCGCCTCGCGCGTCTACGCGTTCCTGTCCGCCTATCTCGTCGGCGGACTCGAGGGGCATTTCTATCCGCAGCTCTACAGCCCCGACGGCGTCGACGTCGACGCGACCGTTAAGGCGGCGACCGCCAATCTCGACATCGTGCGCGGCATCAAGGCTCACGCGGAGATCGGCGGCTTCGCGCGCTGGGGCATCCGCGTCATCGAGATGGCGGCGGAGATCGGCAAGCGCGCCGATCTGCCGGTCTACGTGCATTTCGGCCAGCTCTGGGGCCTGCCCGAGAGCGGCGCTAATGGCGAGGATGCCGACACGATCCTGACGCGTGTCATTCCGCTCTTGCGCGAGGGCGACATTCTCGCCCATCCCTTCACGCGCCATCCCGGCGGTTTCGTCAATCGCGAAGGCGAGGTGCACCCGGTGATCCAGGCCGCGCTCGACCGCGGCCTGAAGGTCGACGTCGGTCACGGCAGCCATTTCTCGTACCGTTTGGCGAAGAAGGCGATCGCGGCCGGCATCATTCCGACGACGCTCGGCGCCGACATCCATGGCTACAACACCCACGTGCCCGCGCCGGCCGGGACGCCCGACCAGCATGAGGACGAGGAGAATCATCCGTTCGCGGGCCAGGCCAAGTTCAGCCTGGTCCAGGCGATGAGCTCGATGATGGCGCTCGGCCTGTCGCTGGAGCAGGTGGTGCCGATGGTCACCTCCAATCCCGCCAAGATGCTCGGCCGCAGCGGGGAGATCGGCGCGCTCAGGGTCGGCATGGATGCCGACGTCTCTGTGCTCTCGGAGCAGAACGGCCGCTTCGTCCTCAAGGACAATGAGAAGAACGAGGTGATCGCCGAGCGCCTGCTGCAGCCGGCCTTCTGCCTGCGCGCCGGCACGCGCTTCGAGGCGGTCGCGCCGATCCTGCCGCAAGCTGTCGCGGCATAAGGGCGGGCGGTGAAGGAGAACGCCGGCGTGCGCAACGAGCGAGAATTTCCTTCTGGGAAGTCCGGGCAGGGCGTGGGTGCGCGGCTGCCTCGGAAGGAGGACGATCGCCTGATGCGCGGCCGCGGCCAGTATGTCGGCGACATCAGGCTCGCGGGCCTCCAGGATGTCGCCTTCGTGCGCAGCCCGCTGGCGCATGCCCGCATTCGCGGGATTCATGTGCCTGAACGCCATCGCGGCAGCGTGTTCACGGCGGCCGATCTCGACGGCATCAAGCCCATCCGTGCGGTCTCGGGGCTTCCCGGCTTCAAGATTTCCGAGCAGCCGGTGCTCGCCTCCGGCAAGATCCGGCAGGTCGGCGAGCTCGTCGCGATGTGCCTTGCGCCGACACGCGCCGAAGCGGAGGACATCGCGGCCTCCGTGACGTTGGATCTCGAAGAGCTGCCGGCGGTCTACGACATGCTGAAGGCGCGCGAGCCCGGCTCGGCGCTGGTGCACGAGCATTGGGGCGACAATGTCTTCCTGGAGACCAATTACGAGGTCGACATCTCAGCCGCGCTGGACGCGCCGATCAAGGTGACGCGCGAGATCTCGACCGCGCGGCAGTGCATGTCGCCGCTCGAAGGCCGCGGCGTGGTCGCGACGTTCGACCGGCGGCTAGACCAGCTCACGCTGCATTCCGCAGCGCAGATGCCGCACATCACGCGCAGCGGCCTTGCCGAATGTCTCGGCATGGAGGAGGGCCAGATCCGCGTCATCTCGCCCGACGTCGGCGGCGGTTTCGGTCACAAGGGCATTCTGCTGCCCGAAGAGGTCTGCCTGTCCTGGCTGACGATGCGCTGCGGCCACCCGGTGCGCTGGATCGAGGATCGCCGCGAGCATCTGGTCGCCAGCTCCAATTGCCGCGAGCACCATTACAGGATCACGGTCTATGCTGACAGCGACGGCACCTTGCGCGGCATCGACTGCGAAGCGACCGTGGATTCCGGCGCCTACTCGTCCTATCCGTTCTCGGCCTGCCTCGAAGCCGCGCAGGTCGCGAGCATCCTGCCAGGTCCTTACAAGATGCCGGCCTATCGCTGCCGCACCTTCTCGGTCGCCACCAACAAATGTCCGATCCTGCCCTATCGCGGCGTGGCGCGCACCGGCGTCTGCTTCGCGCTGGAATTGATGCTCGATCTCGTGGCGGCGGAGGCCGGGCTCGAGCCCGGCGAGGTCCGGCTGCGCAATCTGGTACGGCCGGAGCAGATGCCGTTCGACAATATCACCAGGAAGCATTTCGATAGCGGCGACTATCCGGAGGCGATGCGCCGCGCGCTGGCACAGATCGATATCGATGCCATTCGCGGCCGCCAGCGCAAGGGCGAGGCCGACGGCCGCCGGATCGGCGTCGGCGTCTCGATCTATTGCGAGCAGGCCGCCCACGGCACATCCGTCTATTCCGGCTGGGGCATCCCGATGGTGCCGGGCCATGAGCAGGCATCCGCACGATTGACGCCGGACGGCGGCCTCGAATTGCGAGTCGGCGTGCATTCGCACGGCCAAGGCATGGAGACCACGCTCGCCCAGGTCGCGCATGAGATCCTCGGCGTGGATGTCGCGAAGATCCGCATCATCCTCGGCGACACTGCGATGACGCCCTATTCGACCGGCACCTGGGGCTCGCGCTCGATGGTGATGGCGGGCGGTGCGGTCGCGACCGCGTGCCGCGAGCTCGGCGAACGCGCCCGGCGCATCGGCGCCAAACTGTTGCAGCATGATCCTGCTTCGGTGGTCTTGCAGAACGGCGAGGTGCGCGGCGTCAATGGCAGCGTCAGCCTGAAGGCGATCGCCCACACCTGGTACCGCCGCCCGCAGGATCTGCCGACCGACGTCGATCCCGGCGGGCTGGAAGTGACGCAAGGCTACAAGCCGGTGCGCGACAGCGGCACCTTCAGCTACGCCGCGCATGCGGCGGTGGTCGCGGTCGATCCTGATCTCGGTGAGGTCGAGATCCTCGATTACGTGATCGTCGAGGACGGCGGCGTGCTGGTCAATCCGCTCGTCGTCGACGGCCAGATCTATGGCGGCCTCGCGCAAGGCATCGGCACCGCACTCTACGAGGAGATGCCGTTCGACGCCTCCGGCCAGCCGCTGGCGACGACGCTCGCCGACTATCTGCTGCCCGGGCCGACCGAGGTTCCCGCCGCGCGCCTCGACCACATGGAGACGCCATCCCCTTATACGCAGTTCGGCGTCAAGGGCATCGGCGAGGGCGGTGCGATCGCGCCGCCTGCCGCGATCGCCAACGCCGTCAACGACGCGCTGCGCCCGCTCGGCGTCGAGCTGATGCAGTCGCCGATCACGCCGCACCGGATCGTCGCGGCCGTGCTGGCCGCGCGCGCGGCCGAAAGGAGTGCGGCATGAAGCCCGCTCCCTTCGCCTATGAACGCCCACGCGATCTCACGGCAGCGCTCTCGATGCTGGAAGCCGGCAGCGGCTCGGCGAAAATCATCGCCGGCGGCCAGTCGCTCGGGCCGATGCTCAATCTGCGGCTGGTGCAGCCGGAGCTGATCGTGGATATTTCCGGCCTGGCCGAACTCAAGCGCGCGGAGATTTCCGGCGGCGAGCTCGTGCTCGGGGCCCTGGTCACCCATGCCGATATCGAAGACGGGCGCGCGGCCGACGCGACCCGCGGCGCCATGCGCGGCGTGGCGGCCAACATCGCCTATCGCGCCGTGCGCAACCGCGGCACGATCGGCGGTTCGCTCAGCCATGCCGATCCCGCCGCGGACTGGATCTCGGCACTTGCCGCCTTGGGTGCGCGGGTGACGTTGCGCAGTCTTGCCGGTGCGCGCACGATGCCCGTCGAAACGTTCGTGGTGGGTGCCCTGGAATCTGCGCTGCACACGGGCGAGATCGTCGAGGCGGTCCATGTGCCGGTGCGATCGGCCTCGGCGCATTGGGGCTATGCCAAGAGCTGCCGCAAGACCGGCGAGTTCGCCCACGCCATCGGCGCGGTCCTGATCGATGCCGCCGCGGCCTCGGCGCGCATCGTGATCGGCGCGATCGACACGACTCCCATCGTCATCACCGACGCCGCCGAGCTGTTCGGCGGCCGGATTGCAGCCGACTACAAGCAGCGCTTCGACTCCCGCGTTGCAGACGCTCTCCTGGCAAAGGCCGGCATCGACGATGCCGCGCAGCGCCATATCCATGCCAGCGTGTTGAAACGCGCCGTCCAGGAGGCCGCGGCATGAGCACGATCGCGCTTCACGTCAATCGCCGCGCGGTGGAGCTGTCGGCCGAGCCGCGCACCAGCCTTGCCGATTTCGTTCGCGACAAGCTCGATCTGACCGGCACGCATCTCGGCTGCGAGCACGGTGTCTGCGGCGCCTGCACCGTGCTGCTCGACGGTGTGCCGGCGCGCTCCTGCATCACCTATGCGGCGGCCTGCGAGGGCGCCGACGTCACCACGATCGAGGGCCTCGACGAGGACGAGGTCACGACCGAGCTGCGCGCCGCCTTCACCCGCGAGCATGCGCTGCAATGCGGCTATTGCACGCCCGGCATGCTGGTCTCGGCGCGGGACCTCGTGCTGCGTCTGCCCGATGCCGACGAGCTGCGCATTCGCGTCGGTCTCAGCGGCAATCTCTGCCGCTGCACCGGCTATGTCGGCATCGTGCGCGCGGTGCAGTCCGTGATCGAGGCGAGGCGTGCGCGCAAGATCGCGCCGCTGGCCGATGGCGGCAGGACCGTCCTTGGTCCGGCCGGCTCGGGGCGAGCTGAATCCGGCCGATACGACCCGCAGCCTGCGCGCACGGTGGCGGCTCCGGCGTCCGAGAGCGTCGCGCCTGGCACCATTCCCGATTTCACCCCGGCGACCGTTCTCGACCAGCGCTTCACGCTGCCGCATGCGCCGGCGAAGGTGTTCGCGATGTTCGATGATATCGCGGGCATTGCCGCCTGCCTTCCCGGCGTGTCGCTGACATCGCCGGCAAGGCCGGAGCGCGTGGAAGGCTCGATCCGCGTGAAGCTCGGGCCGATCGCCGCGGCCTTCGAGGGTGCCGCGCGCGTCGAGCGCGACCCCGCGACGCTCTCCGGGCGCATCGTCGGCATCGGCACCGACCACCGCAGCCATTCGGCGACGCAAGGCGAGATCCGTTATCGCCTGCTTCCGCTCGAAGGCGGTGCGGCGACCGCGGTCGAACTGTCGATCGGCTACACGCTCACGGGAATGCTGGCCCAAATCGGTCGGCCCGGCCTGGTGCGGGATCTCGCCCGGCGCCTGATCGCGGAGTTTGCGGGAAATCTCGATCGCCAGATGTCCGGTGCATCATCGGAGCAGATAGCCCCGGCGGAGCTGAGCTTCTGGTCGATTGCGTCGGACGTCTTGCGCGTGCGGATCGCCCGCATCTTTGGCCGCCGGAGCGAGGCGGGGTGACGGTGTGCTCGCACACCGGAAGTGACGAAGCCTGGACAGACTAGACATCAACAGCGTGGGATTTGGAGAGACAATATGACACGAGCACTCGGACTGGTTCCTGCCATCGCGCTGGCGACGGCCTTGTTCGGCGGCGCCGCGGGGGCGCAGACGATCAAGATCGGCGTCAACGAGCCACTCACCGGCGCGTTCGCGGCCTCGGGCACTTACGTCGTCAACGGCGCCAAGATCGCCGCCGACGAGATCAACGCCAAGGGCGGCATACTGGGCAAGAAGATCGAGCTCGTGATCGAGGACAACAAGAGCAACCCGACGGAAGCTGCCGCCGTCGCCGAAAAGCTGATCACCAGCGACAAGGTACCCGTGCTGATGGGCGCCTGGGGCTCGAGCCTGACGCTCGCGGTGATGCCGAAGCTGATGGAATACGAGACCCCGATGGTGGTCGAGACCTCGTCCTCGGGCAAGATCACGACGACGGGCAATCCCTTCATCTTCCGCATCTCGCCGCCCTCGGCGGTGGAGGCCGCGGCGTTCAAGGGCATCGTCGACAAGCTCGCGCTGAAGAAGGTCGATTTCCTCGTCATCAACAACGACTGGGGTCGCGGCACCGCCGAGGATTTCAGCAAGATGATGAAGGACAAGGGGATCAGCATCGGCCTGGTCGAGACCATGGACCAGGGCGCGCAGGACATGAGTGCGCAGCTCTCCAAGATCAAGAGCTCGGATTCCGAGACGGTCATCGTGACCACCGCGGTCGACCAGCTCACGCTGATCTTCAAGCAGGCCGCGGCGCTGGGCCTGAAGAAGCGGATCATCACCACCGGCGGCTCGCAAAATCCGGACCAGATCATCGCCCAGGCTGGTGCTGCAGCCAACGGCACCATGCATCTGACGACCTTCCTGCCCTGGTTCCCGGACAAGACGCCGAATCCGGAAGCGACCAATTACTTCATCACGGAATGGAAGAAGCGCGGATTCGACTTCGCCGGCTGCACCGAGAGTTTTCGCGGCTATGACGGCATCCGCACCGCGGCGGCCGCGATCGAGAAGGCCGGCAAGGCCGAGCCCGCAGCGATCAAGGCCGCGCTCTGGCAGATCAACATCAAGGGGCTCAACGGCGACATCGTGTTCCGCAAGTCCGGCCCCGAGGGCAAGGAGAGCGGGCAGAGCCAGCCGAACGTCTATCTCATCGAGATCAACAACGGCAAGGTCGAGATGAAGACGCTTTAAAGCGCGATGAGATTGGGTTCGATGCAGCAACGAAGGAGGTACGCTCCCTCGCCCGCTTGCGGGAGAGGGTGGGGAGAGGGTGTCTCCGCAATGGGATAGTCGCCAAGAGGAGAAAGCCCTCACCCGGCGCTCCGCCACAGCCGAGGCGTCGCCTCGGCGTTCCCAAGACGGCCGCCGAAGGCGGCCTACGCCTCTCCCGCAAGCGGGAGAGGTGAACGAGCCGCCACGGTCATCGATCCAACCTAAAGCCATTCCGCTTTAGCATCAGTCAATCCCGGGCGAGGGCGGCACGTTGCGGCCCTCGCCGCCATCCAGAACAGACGGGAACGGTCTTGAGCGAATTCCTCCAGCATCTGATCAACATGCTCGTGCTCGGCGGCACCTATGCGCTGCTGGGCATCGGGCTCACCTTGATCTTCGGCATCATGAACGTGGTCAACTTCACGCATGGTGTGCTCTACACGTTCGGGGCCTACATCATGTTCATCGTGGTGCAGCAGCTCGGGCTGAACTTCTTTCTCGCGCTGCCGGTGGCCGTGCTGGCCGGATGGCTGCTCGGGGCGGCCATCGAGCTGACATTGCTGCGACCGCTGCGCGGCTCCGACATCGACACCACGATGCTGGTCATGATCGGTGCCTGGATCGCAATGCAGTCCGGAACGCTGTGGATCTGGGGCGGCGTCGCCAAATCAGTGGCAACGCCGTTTCCGGAGGCGCCGCTGGTGCTCGGTCCGGTGTCGGTCTCCTGGCTGCGGCTGTTCGTTCTCGCCGCCGCGGCCCTCTTGATCCTCGTGACGTATCTCCTGATCAACAAGACCAGCCTCGGCCGCGCCATGCGGGCGACGTTCCAGGATCACGACACGGCTTCGCTGATGGGCGTCAATGTCGACATGATCTACACCTCGACCTTCGCGATCGGCTCCAGCCTGGCCGCCGCCGCGGGCGCGTTGCTCGGGCCGGTCTACGTGATCTTCCCGCAAATGGGCGATCTCGCCGCGGTGAAGGCCTTCGCCATCGTCATCCTCGGCGGCCTCGGCAACATCACGGGCGCCGTGATCGGCGGCTTCATCCTGGCGCTCGCCGAGGAACTCGGCGCCGGCTACGTCTCGTCCGGCTACCGCGATGCCATGGGCTTCATCATCATCATCGCGGTGCTGATTTTTCGGCCGACCGGCCTGTTCGCGCGCGCGGAGCGCGTCGGATGAGGACCGCCATCACCATTCTCGCCGTCGCGGCACTTGCCTCGGTCCCGCTCTGGCTGCGCGATCCCTACCTCCTGAATGCGCTGATCACGACCGGGATCTTCGTCATCGGCGCAATGAGCCTCAACCTGCTGCTCGGCTTCACCGGCCAGCTGAGCCTCGGTCACATCGCCTTCTTCGGCATCGGCGCCTATGTCAGCGCGCTGACATCGCTCGGTTTCGACGTCGGTCTGCCCGGAGACGTCCGCTTGGTCCACGCGCCCTGGCCGCCGATCGCCGGCTTCGTGCTTGCAATCCTGGTCGCCGGATTGTGCGGCTATTTCGTCGGGCTGCTCTCGTTCCGCGTTCGCGGTGCCTATTTCGTCATCGTGACGATCTCCTTCGCCGAGGTTGTCCGGCTGGTCGCGCTGAACTGGGTCGAGCTGACGCAGGGGCCGTTGGCGCTGACCAACATTCCCTCTATCGCGCTGCCTTTGCCAGGCTTCGGCGAGCTGACGCTGCGCACGAAGATGCAGAACTACTATCTCGTGCTGGTCGTCGCGCTCATCGCCTATCTCCTGATCGCGCGCCTCGTTCATTCGCATTTCGGCCGCGCGATGCGCGGGTTGATGGAGAACGAGACGCTGGCGGTCTCCGTCGGCATCGACGTGACCAGGACGCTGACGATCGCGGCGGTGATCTCCGCGGCAATCGCGGGAGCGGCCGGCAGCCTCTATGCGCACTACATCCGGATCATCGATCCCGAAGTGTTCGCCTTCATCAACACCGTTACCATGGTGATCATGGTGATCAGCGGCGGCAAGGGCTCGCTGGCCGGGCCTGTCCTCGGCGGCTTGATTTTCGGGCTGCTTCCGGTCGCGCTGCGGCCGGTCATGGCGCCGGAAGCGCAATGGATCGCTTATGGTGGCGTGCTGATCGCCATCCTGTTCGTGCTCCCGCGTGGCATCGTGCCGTCGCTCGCGCAGCGATTTGGCCGGCGACGGAGCGGGAGGACGGCGCTGCCGCCCGTCGCTCTGGCCGAGACCGCTGCCAAGGAGCCGGCGTGATGACGGCGCGCAGCATCGCCATGACGATCGATCAGGTGGCGGTCCGCTTCGGCGGCCTGGTCGCAATCTCCGACATGAGTTTTACGGTCGGGGAGGGCGAGATCGTCAGCCTCATCGGGCCGAACGGCGCCGGCAAGACCACCGCCTTCAACGTCATGACCGGCTTCCTGACGCCGAGCGCCGGCCGCGTGACCTATCGCAACACTGCGCTCGCCGGCTTGAAGCCGCATCAGATCGCCGATCTCGGCCTGATCCGCACCTTCCAGCGCACCAGCGTATTCCCGAACGACACGGTCTACGACAATCTCCTGATCGGCCTGCATCGACAGGGCCGCGTCCGGCTGATCGACGCCATTCTCGGCCTGCCAGGCGCGCGCGCCTCGGAGCGCCGACTCCGGCAGCGGGCGGGTGAGCTGCTGGAATGGGTTGGGCTCGAACGCCGCGCGCACGATGCCGCGGGCTCACTGTCCTACGGCGAGCAACGTCTCGTCGGTGTCGCGCTGGCGCTCGCGGCCGAACCATCGATGCTGCTGCTCGACGAGCCGGTGTCCGGCATGAACGCCTCGGAAACGCACCGCTTCGTCGAGCTGATCCGCAGCATCCGCGACCGCGGCATCACGATCCTCCTGGTCGAGCACGACATGCCGATGGTGATGACCGTCTCTGATCGCATCGTGGTGCTCAATTACGGCCGCATCATCGCGGAAGGGACCCCCGACGTGATCCGCAACGATCCGGCGGTGATCGAGGCCTATCTCGGACATGGAGCGGGACATGCTTGAGATCCGCGAGATGGTTTGCGGCTATGGCGGCGTCACCGCGCTGCGCGGCATCTCGCTGGACGTGAAGGCCGGCCAGCTGGTTGCGCTGATCGGGGCCAACGGCGCCGGCAAGAGCACGACGCTGCGCGCGATCTCCGGCCTCGTGCCGCCACGCTCGGGCCAGATGCGGTTCGAGGGCATCGACATCACCGGGGCGAGGCCCCCGCGCGTGCTGGCGAGCGGAATCGCGCATTGTCCGGAAGGGCGGCGCGTATTTCCGCACATGAGCGTCGAGGAGAATCTCGACATGGGGGCTTACCTCCGTCGTGGATCGGGCGAGATTGCGGCCGACCGCGACCGCATCTACGCGGAATTCCCGCGACTCGCCGAGCGGCGCCGGCAGGCGGCGGGGACATTGTCCGGTGGCGAGCAGCAGATGCTTGCGATCGGGCGCGCGCTGATGTCGCGACCGCGGCTGATCATGTTCGACGAGCCATCGCTCGGGCTCGCGCCCAACATCGTCGAGCGCACCTTTGCCATCATCCGCGGCATCCGCGATGCCGGCACCACGGTGCTGCTGGTCGAGCAGAACGCCTTCGCCGCGCTCGAGATGTGCGACCACGCCTATCTGCTCGAGAACGGCCGTATCGTGCTGTCCGGAGCCGGCTCCGAGCTGATCGCGAACGAGCATGTGCGCAAGGCCTATCTCGGTGGGTGATGGGGCCGGGTGGACTCCGGTCTGCGATCTCGACCGGCTGAAGGCAGAAGCGATCGTCCGCGTCGCCGCGCGCGACCTGATCGTGATCTGGAACGAGGGCAACGTTGTCGCCTGCGAACGTGCGTGCCCGCACGAACAGGCGGATTTGGCTCTGGGACAGGTGGCGGCGGGGCGGCTCCGTTGCCCCCGCCATGCGGCATCATTCGATTTGCGCGACGGCGCAATCACCGCGGGATGGCCGAGCCCGCCACTGCGGCTCTATCCGGTGCGGATCACGGGCGAGCAGGTCTGGATTGAGATGCAGGAGCAGCAGCCGGGGCGATGATGGCATCATGCCCCTGTTTTGCCCGACAAGTCAAAGCAGTGGCGGCGTCGTTCTGCCTTCAAAAATTTGCATTTGAAAACAACGGCATCTCTACTGTGTATGGGGTTGTTTTCGCACTTTTTAGTCCAGCAACCGCCGAGCGGCGTCGACCAGCATGCCGTCCGGCCGGCGCAGCGCCTCGAGAATGGTGAAATGGTCGGCGCCTTCGACCGAGATGAGCTTGCCCGGCGCTCCGGCCGCCGCGCGCTTCTCGTGGAAATCGATTGAATCGTTCACGAGGGCCGGCAGCTCGCTGCTGCCATAGGCAATGTCGAGCCGCTTCTGTGTCACGGGCAGGCGAAGCGGCGACAGCGTGGCGATTTCCTCATCCGTCAGCTTCAGCGCGTTGTTCAGCCCGGTATCGCGGATCGGCGCGAGCTCGTAGACGCCTGATATCGCCAGCCCCGCCTGGACACGCGGATGATCGAGCGCCATCGCAACGAGATGGGCACCGGCGGACCAGCCCGACAGCACGACCGGCCCGGCGATGCCATGGGAAGCGCCATGCGCGGCGAGCCAGTCGAGTGCGCGCGGGATTTCGCCGACGATGTCGGTCAGGGACACCTCGGGCGCCAGCGAATAGCCGGGTATGGCAACCGACCAGCCATGCGCGGCAACGCCTTCGACCAGCATGGCGAACAATTCGCGCGAATTGCGCTGCCAATAGCCGCCGTGCAGGAACACCAGGCAGGGCGCATCCGGCCTGGCGGCGGGGTAGAGGTCGATCTTGTTGTTGGCCCGCTCGCCGTAGGGCAGGTCGAGGTGGGACTTCAGAGTGCCCCGCAGCCGGCTGGAGGCCTCGTTGCGCTCGGCGATCAGGGCCGCGCTGTTCTTGACCGCCGCGTTGTTGTCATAGGCGGCGTCGCGTTCTGTCTGCGACAGCTCGGACCATTTGCCACGGGGGTCGTGCGACCGAATTGTCGAACGAGCGTTCTCAGCCATAAAACTCTCCGTTGCCGCCCTGGACGACACCTTCTCGGTTTGGACCGGCCAGTCCCCCTCTATTGAGCTGTTGGATCAACCGTGTCCAGCCTTGGACAAGACGGCTCGGCCAGCCGGCCGCGTCCGGCGCGCTCATGCGTAGTATGTGGGCACGAGGATCAAGCGTCAGCCGTGAGCGTCACGAGATTGAGCGAAGGCGCAGGCGCAGCCCATTGCGCCGTCCCTCCTCCCGCCGCGTCGTCGTTGAGGCGCAGCTTGGGCGCGCAACGCCCGGGAACATTTGGTCATGGGGTTACCCCGTGCTTTTACATTTTGCCGTACCTGCGGCCGCAGCTATGTCGGAGCGAGCTTGTCAGCTCGAGTTTATTCTGCTCAGTGTCCGTCCAAACCGTGCATGCGATCCACGCATGCACCGACTAAAGTCGACAATCAGTGAGGAAACATTATGCGTAGACTGATTTTGGCCGCCGCCGTGATTGCCCCGATGCTCGGCCATGCGGCACGGGCGGAGGATACCGTCAAGATCGGCTACATCGATCCACTCTCCGGTGGCGGCGCCAGCGTGGGTGAGGGGGGCCTGAAGACATTCCAGTACCTGGCTGACGAGCTCAACGCCAAGGGCGGCATCCTGGGCCGCAAGGTCGAGATCGTGCCCTTCGACAACAAGACCAATCCGCAGGAGGCCCTGGTGCAGGCCCAGAAGGCGATCGACGCCGGGGTTCGCTACATCACACAGGGCAATGGCTCGTCCGTCGGCCTGGCGCTCGAGGATTTCGTCACGAAGTACAACACGCGCAATCCCGGCAAGGAAGTGCTCTACTTCAACTACGCTGCCGTCGATCCGGCCATGACCAACGAAAAGTGCAGCTACTGGCACTTCCGCTGGGATGCCAGCTCCGACATCAAGATGGAGGCGCTGACGAACTACATCAAGGACGTCGCTTCGATCAAGAAGGTGTACCTGATCAACCAGGACTATTCGTTTGGTCAGTCGGTACGCAGCGATGCGCGCAAGATGTTGACGGCGAAGCGGCCTGATGTCCAGATTGTCGGCGACGAACTGCATCCGCTGCTGAAGGTCACGGATTTCTCGCCCTACATCGCCAAGATCAAGGCTTCCGGTGCCGACAGCGTCATTACGGGCAACTGGGGTCAGGACATCGCGCTGCTGCTCAAGGCCGCCGCTGATGCTGGTCTGAAGGTCAATTGGTACACCTACTATGCCGGTGGCGCCGGTGGGCCGACCGCGATCAAGCAGACGGGTCTCGACCATCAGGTATTCCAGCTGACGGAAGGTTTTGCCAATTCGGGCCACCAGCCCGCGATGGATTACGAGAAGGCCTTCCGTGCCAAGGTCAACATGTCGCTTTGGTATCCGCGTGCGGTCAACGAGATGCGCATGTTCAAGGCCGCGGCCGAGAAGGCCAACTCGGTTGAGCCCGTGAAGGTGGCGGCGGCGCTCGAGGACCTGAAGTTCGAGGTCCTGGATGGCGGTACCGGCTTCATGCGCAAGGACGACCATCAGTTCTTCCAGCCAATCTACATCTCCTCCTTCGGTAAGCTTGCCGCGAACGAGCCGTTCGACGAGGAGAACACCGGCTGGGGCTGGCATCTGGTCACCAAGGTCGATACCCCACAGGCCATGGTCTCGACGACCTGCAAGATGACACGGCCGTAAGGGCCATACACGCCGCCGGCCCGCGGCATTCTCGCTGCGGGCAGGTGGCGGCCGAATGCTTCCTGGATGGAAACCGGGGCCCTGCCTCGGATGGTTCACGAGTGCGCTGTGCTTGAACTCATTGTTATTTCGACCCTGAACGGTGTGCTGTTCGGCATGCTGCTGTTTCTGCTGTCGAGCGGGCTGACGGTGATCTTCAGCATGATGGGCGTGCTCAACTTCGCCCATGCCAGCTTCTACATGCTCGGCGCCTTCTTCGGCTTTCAATTGACGAAATGGATCGGGTTCTGGCCGGCTTTCGTGCTCGCCCCGCTCCTGGTCGGCGCGATCGGGATGGCGGTCGAGCGCTATGGCCTACGCAACACCCACAAGCATGGCCATGTCGCGGAATTGCTGCTGACCTTTGGCCTCGCATTCGCGATCGAAGAGATCGTCGCAATGATCTGGGGCAGGAGCCCGGTCGACTATCGCGTGCCGGCGCTGCTTGACTTTCCAGCCTTCACGATCTTCTCCACCAATTATCCCGCCTACAAGATCTTCATGCTCGCGGTATCGGTGGTCATCTTCGTCGCGCTCCTGCTGGTGCTGCGGCGTACCAGGGTCGGCCTGATCGTGCAGGCGGCGCTGACGCATCCTCACATGGTCGGACACCTCGGCCACAATGTGGGGCGCGTGTTCATGGTGGTGTTTGGCGTGGGCAGCGCGCTGGCCGGCCTTGCCGGTGTCATTGCGGGACCGGCGCTGGTGACGCAGTCCGACATGGCGGCCGCGCTCGGGCCGATCCTGTTCGTGGTCATCGTGTTCGGCGGCCTCGGCTCCTTGCCCGGCGCCTTCGTCGCCTCGCTCGTCATTGGCCTGGTGCAGACTTTTGCAGTGGCGTTGAATGGCTCGTTGGCCAGCGTCTTCGGTCCGCTCGATTCATCGGGGGGACCTTCCGCTCTTTCCGACATCTGGAACGTCACAATCGCACAGGTCGCGCCGATCATTCCTTATCTTCTGCTGGTCATCATCCTGATCGTTCGCCCCATGGGCCTGATGGGGACGCGCGAATCATGACTACGGCAACGACATCGGTATCGGAACCCGCGGCGAACGCGGCCCGCGAGAACATGCGCTTCTACGGTGTCTGGCTGGTCGGCGTGATCGTCCTTATCGTGCTGCCCCTGGTGTTCTCGTCGGGCGGCTCCCTCACGTCCTTCAGCCTGATCGGGATCGCGATCGTGTTCGCGCTCTCTTACAACATCCTGCTTGGACAGACCGGATTGTTGTCTTTCGGCCATGCCGTGCACTACGGCCTCGGCGGCTTCACGGCCTGCCATGTGATGAACGCCGTCGTCGCCCACGGCTGGCCGATCCCGCTTCCGTTCATCCCATTGTTCGGCGGCCTCGGTGGCCTCGGGTTCGCCATCCTCGTCGGCTGGCTCATGACCAAGCGTGCCGGCACCGTGTTCGCCATGATCTCGCTGGGCATCGGCGAGCTGGTGGCGTCTTCGTCTCTGATCCTCCGGTCGGTCTTCGGCGGCGAAGCCGGCATCACGACGGACCGCACGGCGCTGCCGCGCATGTTCGGCTGGACCTTCGGGCCGCAGATCCAGGTCTATTATCTGATCGCGTTCTGGCTGGTGGTATCGGCGATCGCGATGTACGCACTGACCCGAACCCCGTTGGGGCGGATCAGCAATGCCGTCCGTGACAATCCCGAACGCGTCCAGTTCATCGGCTACGATCCTCACGTGGTCCGCTATCTTGCCTTCTGCTTTGCTGGGTTCTTCGCCGGCATCGCCGGGGGGCTTGCCGCGATCAGCTTCGAGATCGCGAATTCGGCCTATCTCGGCGCGATCCAATCCGGCCTGGTGCTGTTCGCAACCTTCATCGGCGGTACCGCCTATTTCTTCGGACCCATTCTCGGCGCGATCCTGGTGACCTATCTGCAGCTCGGGCTGACCAGCGTCACCAGCGTCTGGCAGCTCTATTTTGGCATCATCTTCATCGGCATCGTGATGTTCTCGCCCGGCGGCATCGCCGGCCTCGTGATGATGCACCGGCCGCTCCTTCGCGCCGGAGCGTTATGGACGGTGATTCCGTCTTATCTCGTCGCGATCGTGCCGACCGTGGCGCTCGGTTGCGGCGTCATTCTGGTGATCGAGACGATTGCGCGTCATTCCGGCGGGGAGGCCAATGCGATCAACCTGTTCGGCATTGCCTTCAATCCCAAGTCGCCGGCCACCTGGATTGCCGCAGCGGTTCTGGTGGCCGGTGGTTTCGTCATCGCGCGATTGACGTGGCGGCGGGTTGGCGAAGCATGGGATCGGGCGGCCACGGTCGCGCGTGATCGGGGGTATCTGGCATGACTGCAGCCATCGAAGTCCGCGCCGTCGAGAAGCGCTTCGGCAACGTTGGCATCATTCGCGACCTGAACCTCAGCATCGCGCAGGGCGAACGGCACGCCATCATCGGTCCGAACGGCGCGGGGAAGTCGACGACGTTCAATCTGATCAGTGGGCATATCAAGCCGACTTCGGGCGAGGTCCGGCTCAATGGCGACGTGATCTCCGGCCTGCAGCCGTTCGAGATCAACCGGCGGGGGCTATCGCGCTCGTTCCAGGTCACCAACGTGTTCGCCCGCATGACGGTCTGGGAAAATGTCCGTTGCGCGGTGCTGTGGGCCACGGGGCATCGCTACGCGTTCTGGAAGAACGTGGACAATCTGCCTGAGGTGCGCGAGCGGACCGCCCGGATTCTCGAAGACATTCACCTCACGCACCGCCGCGACGTCCCGGCCGGTCTGTTGACATATGCCGAGCAGCGCGAGCTGGAGATCGGCATCACGATCGCAGGGGGCGCTACCGTCGTCATGCTCGACGAGCCGACCGCTGGAATGAGCCACGCCGAGACGGAGCGCGCGGTGTCGCTGATCCGGCGCCTGACCGAAGGGCGAACGCTGGTCATCGTCGAACACGACATGAGCGTCGTGTTTGGCCTTGCCGACCGCATCTCGGTGCTGGTTTACGGTCATATCATCGCCTCGGGCACTCCCGAGGAGATCCGGCGCGATCCGAAGGTCAGGGAAGCCTATCTCGGGGAGGAGGCACACTGATGCTCGAAGTCAGGAACCTCCACGCCTATTACGGCAAGAGCCACATTCTCCAGGGCGTTGATCTCGATGTCGCCGCCGGCGAAGTGGTGAGCCTGCTCGGCCGCAACGGTGTCGGGCGTTCGACCACGGTCAAGGCGATCATGGGCGAGGTCGTTCCGCGGGGCACGATCCGCTTCAAGGGCAAGGACATTGCGGGCCTGCCGAGCTACAAGATCGCACGCCTCGGGCTCGGCTACGTTCCCGAACATCGCGATATTTTCCCGAGCTTGACGGTGCGACAGAATCTTCTGCTCGGCATCAAGGACACGCGACGGCCGGGCAAATGGCGGCTGCAGGACATGCTCGACATGTTTCCCAACCTCGCCGCACGCGCCGACGCGCCTGCTGGGGTCCTCTCCGGCGGCGAGAAACAGATGTTGACGACGTGCCGCACGTTGATGGGCGATCCTGATCTCATCATGATCGACGAGCCGACGGAGGGTCTCGCGCCGCTGATCGTGCAGCAGGTGGGAGATCTCATCGTCCGCATCGCGCAAGCCGGGGTCGCGATCCTGCTCGTCGAGCAGAAATTATCGATCGCGATGCGCATCTCGAAGCGCGTCTACATCATGGGACACGGTCGCGTGGTTTTTGAAGGCACGCCAGACCAACTCAGGGCGAACGCGGCGGTTCGCCAGGAGTGGCTCGAGGTTTGAACTTATTGTGAGACGGACCGTTCAACGGCTGCAACAGGGCACACGTCCCGAGTTCGGCTGCACCTCTCGCAATCCATAAACCTTCGGAATTTGATGATGGCAGCTCCGGCAGCTCCCTACGTCCCTCAAATGGCCCTGTATCGTCAATGGCTCGGGAATACGCGCGGCCTTTTCTTCTCTAGCTACGAAGAAATGCGGCAATGGTCGGTGCGCGATCTCGACGGGTTCTGGCGCAGCATTTGGGACTATTACGATCTGCAATCGCCGATGCCGTTTGCCGCCGTGATTGCCGAGCGCAGAATGCCGAATGCGGTGTGGTTTCCCGGCGCGCAGGTAAATTACGCCAGGCAGGTGTTCCGGCATGTCGCGGCGGCAGACGCAGCCGGGCTGCCCGCAATCGTCAGCGGCGGTGAGGACGGCAGGCTCACGGAGACGAGCTGGCCGGAGCTGCAGCGCAAGGCAGCGGCGCTCGCGCTGGATCTGAAGGACAAGGGCGTGCGCCCCGGCGACCGCGTCGCGGCCTATCTGCCGAACATCCCCGAGACCATCGTTGCGTTCCTGGCGACAGCCAGCATCGGTGCAATCTGGAGCGTCTGTGCGCCCGACATGGCGGCGCCTGCGGTGATCGACCGCTTCAAGCAGATCGAACCGAAGGTGCTGATCGCCTGCGACGCCGTCACTTATGCCGGCCGGCGGCATGACCGTCGTGACGTCGTCGGCGAGCTCAGGCGGTCCCTGCCGACCGTCGAGCACGTCATCCTGCACAGCGAAGCCGGCGCAGCTGCGGCACCGGACGCGCTGCTCTCCGACATTCTCGCCAGAACGGGCGCGGCAATCGATGCCTTCGAGCCGATCTGGCTGCCGTTCGATCATCCGCTCTGGATCGTCTATTCCAGCGGCACGACCGGCCTGCCGAAGCCGATCGTACACGGCCATGGCGGCATCATCATCGTGGCGCTCGCGCTTCTGGGGCTGCACAACGACATCGGCTGTTCCTATGATCAAAATTCCTTCGGCGAGCGCTATCACTGGTACAGCTCGACCGGCTGGATCATGTGGAACAGCCAGGTCGGTGGCCTGCTCAGCGGGACCACCTGCTGCATCTTCGACGGCAGCCCGGCCGGCGCGAAGGACAAGCCGGACTGGACCACGCTGTGGCGCTTCGTCGCGCAATCGAAGTCGACCTTTTTCGGGGCGGGCGCGGCGTTCTTCGCGAACTGCGCCAAGGCCGAGATCGACCTTGCTGCCGCCGGCGATCTTTCGCAGCTGCGTTGCCTCGGCTCGACCGGCTCGCCCCTCAGCGCCGACACGCAGACTTGGTTCAACGCGCGCTTCGCTGCGTTGTCGAAGACGAACGGCAGCAAGGCGCAGGCCGACATCTGGTGGGCGAACATTTCCGGCGGGACCGATTTCGCCGGCGCCTTCATCGGCGGCAACCGCGAGCTGCCGCAGACGCCGGGCGCCATGCAGTGCCGGCTGCTGGGCGCGGCCGTGGAAGCTTTCAACGAACAGGGGCACGCCGTCATCGACGAGGTCGGCGAGCTCGTCTGTACTGAGCCGATGCCGTCGATGCCGCTCTATTTCTGGTACGACGAGGGTGGGGCGCGCTATCGCGCGAGCTATTTCGAAACCTATCCGGACGATTTCGACCGCAGCGGGCGCGGTCCGGCGTGGCGGCACGGCGACTGGCTCAAGGTCAATCCGGATGGCTCCTGTATCATCTATGGCCGCAGTGATGCCACCATCAACCGGCACGGCCTGCGCATGGGTACGAGCGAGCTTTATTCCGCAATCGAGTCGCTGCCCGAGGTGCTCGACTCCCTCGTCGTGGATCTCGAATATCTCGGCCGCGACAGCTACATGCCGCTGTTCGTCGTGTTGCGAGACGGCATTGCGCTCGATGCGGCGATGCAGGCGAAGATCAACAAGGCAATCGAGTCTAGCCTGTCACGGCGCTTTCTGCCGAACGAGATTTTCGCCGTCGCCGAGATTCCGCGGACGCTGTCCGGCAAGAAGCAGGAGCTGCCGATCAAGAAGCTGCTGCTCGGCCAGTCCGTGGAGAAGGTCATCAACAGGGAGGCGATGGCCAATCCCGGCTGTCTGGATTGGTATCTCGATTTCGCAGCGATGCACCTGAAGAAGGTCGCAGGAACGGCTTGACCGCGATGGGCACGGCATCTGCCGTCCGACCACTGCGCAGGCATGCCGAGGAGTGGCTCCACCCGTAGGCTGCTGTGTGGTCTTCGCGCGCACAGTTCGAGCGATCCGGGCCGCGAGCTTGCGTGGTCCGGACCGATCGGCGCGGTGCGCGCGGAGCTAGCTGCAGCTCAGCGGCAAGGGTTGGCCCGGATGCAGCTCATACCAGTCGTAGCAATCCGGATAGCCGTAGAATCCATATCCGGACCGGAAGCGGTCAAAACGGTGAAACGCGTGCTGCCGGAGGCTGCGGGTTGCGACGTGATCGCCGAAGCCGAGGCGCTCGCCGCCGAATCGGGCTCCGCCGCCGAATCCGCCGGCATGTCCCATGCCGCCGAAATGCGCGCCGCCACCGAAGCCCATGTGGCCGCCGCCAAAGCCCATATGTCCGCCACCGAAGCCACCGCCGCCGTGGCCACCACCACCGCCGCCATGTGCCTCGGCCGTTCCGACCGCCAGCGCTGAGGCAAGCGCCGCTGCCGCCATGATCATCAATGCTCGTTTCATGAGGGACTCCTTTCGTGTGGGGATGCCCGGCGGCCGATGCCGTCGCTTCAGCCTCGTGCCGCCAGCAAATTCCCGTCTTGAAGGGAAGATAGGAAGCTCGTGCGGCAATCCCACTGAATTCGATTTCAGGGACGGGGCGCTGCGTATCGGCGAGGTGATCCGCTGGCGCGACGACCCAGCGTGGGCGGGTTAACGTCAGGCTCGTCCCCATCGTCGAAAGGCGGCGGCCGAGCGAGGTGCCCGGCCGGCCGCGACGTCGTCGGATCAGAAGCTGCCGGTGCCCGGCTCACAGGGGACGTTGTTGCCGGTCCACGGCGCCGTCGCAAACGCGCCGACACGCGGCGCTGGAACGCAGGCGCGGCCGACCTGATAGACCGGCCCGTACGATGCAACCGGATCGGCTTGCATGACGGATGGCCGGGCGCCGTCATGGTGCTCCCGCGCCATGACGGGTCCCCCGAGCATGGCGACTGCGATCAGTCCGGTCGACAAGAGCTTGAGAGTGGTCATTTGGCTTCTCCTTTGATGACAGCTGGCAGTCCAAGCCGGCCTGCGCAGGAGGTGCGGACGAACGCGCGTCGACAAAACGCACGAATTGCTCACCCGCGTTCAATGGACCGTGATCCCGGCCTTGCCGGCAAGCACGATCGTGCAAACCCGCAACGCTTTCGATCTTGGCGCGTAACAGCAGCCTCGCTGAGGACATATCTGCTGGAACGTCCTGCTGCATGGAGATGAGAGATGATCACTGCGACAGCACATTCGATCGCCTTCGCGCCGACGTTAGCAGTGGCCGTGTTCCCGGGCGCTCTGAAATGCAATTTAATGGTGCTTCATTCCACGCAGGATTACTTCTGTTGCGAGACAGCGGTGCGTCGCATGCGGGTCTTGCCTCGCGTGTTCGGCCCGGGCGGGCATTGAACATGTCGTCGCGGATCACCGAGCCCATGCTTCGCCGCCGGCCTCGAGGCCTCGCAGGACGTGGGACCAGCACAATGACGCGGATACTCCTGATCGAGGATGATGCCGAGACCGCCGACGCGATCGTGGCCGAACTTACCGAGCGCGGGTTCGAGGTGCGATGGGCGCCCGACGGGATCGACGGTCTCGATCGGGCGCGCGAATCGTCTCCCGATGCCCTGATCGTCGATCGCATGCTGCCCGGAATGGACGGGCTGACCGTCATTGAGGCCTTGCGCAAGGACCAGGTCAGGACGCCCGTCCTGGTGCTGAGTGCGCTCGGCGCGGTCGACGACAGGGTGCGCGGGTTGCGCGTCGGCGGAGACGACTATCTCACCAAGCCGTTCGCGCTGATCGAGCTCGTCGCCCGGGTGGAGGCGTTGCTGCGGCGTCCGATCGACAGCCGAGAGACCACGTTGCATGCCGGACCGCTGGAGCTCGACCTGATCGAGCGGACCGTGCGGCGAGGCGAGCGCGAGATCGATCTGCTGCCGCGCGAATTCCGTCTGCTCGAATACATGATGCGCCGGAGCGATCAGCTGCTGACCCGTGCGATGCTGCTCGAGGAGGTCTGGAACTACAAATTCGTCCCGGCAACCACCAATCTCATCGATGTGCACATGGGCCGCCTTCGTCACAAGGTCGACGGCCCCGGCGAGACGCAGTTGATCCACAACGTTCGCGGCTCCGGCTTCGTGCTGCGCACTCGTTAACAGGTTCGGCGGATCGATGCGCCAGATTCAGTTCATTCGTTCGAACACGTTCCTGTGGGCCGCGGCGATAGCAGCCACGCTGGCGTTGTTCGTCGCCGCCCTGTTCGCCTTCATCTACTGGAAGATCGACGACTACCTGATCATGCGATCCGACCGCATGATTGCAACGCAGCTCAACTTCATGGCCGAGCTGCCGCCCGGCCGTCTCATCGACGCGATCTCCGATCATCTCAAGCAGGATTCCAGGGGCGTGCAATATGCCGGCCTGTTTGATGCCGTAGGGACTCCGCTTGCCGGCAACATCGGGCGATTGCCATCACAGCTCGATCTCGGCGGGCCGGTCCGGAGCGTGCGGCTCGCACGGGCCGGGCCGTCGGCGGTTCGCGATGCCGTTGTCAAGGCCGCCGGCAGGCGGCTGGGCAACGGCCATATCCTTGTGATTGGAAGGAACGTCGACGAGACGCGCGAGATATCGATCGTCGTCGGGCAGGCGCTGCTGCTCGGTCTGCTGCCGGCATTCTGCCTCTGCCTACTGGCCGGGGCCTGGCTGAGCGTCCGCGCCCAGAGGCGAGTCGAGCAGGTGAACCAGAGGGTCCAGCGCATCGTGGCCGGCGATCTCCGCGAGCGACTCCCGGAGACCAACGCGGACGATCCGTTCGCGCGGCTGGCCAGGATCGTCAACGGCATGCTCGATGAAATGGAGACCACGATCAACGCGTTGGCGGGTGTCGGCAACGATATCGCTCACGATCTCAGGACACCGCTCACGCGAGTCCGCCTGGCTCTGGAGCGCGGGCGCACGCATGCGGCCACGCTGGAGGACCTTCAGGACATCGTGGACAAGGCAATGGCCGGAATCGACCAATCGCTCGCAATCGTCACCGCGCTGCTGCGCCTGGCCGAAATCGAGAGCAGCAGCCGTACGGCCGGCTTCGGCGATGTCGCGCTCGACGAGATCCTGCGACAGGTGTGCGACGTGTACGAACCCATTGCCGAAGACAAGGATATCGACATCGATGTCGAGATCGACCGCAAAGTGCAGGTGCGGGGTGATCGGGACCTGCTGTTCGAGGCGGTTGCCAATCTCGTGGACAATGCCGTCAAGTTCACCCCCGCGGGCGGAAGAGTGACGCTCGAGCTGGTGTCGGACGACAGGGCCGTGCTCGTGCGCGTGAGCGATACCGGCCCCGGCATCGGCGAGTCGGAGCGCGAGGCGGTGCTGCGTCGGTTCTATCGCTCCGACAAGATGCGCAACACGCCGGGAGTGGGACTGGGACTGAGCCTCGTCGCTGCGATTCTGAAGCTGCACGGCTTCTGCCTGACCATTTGCCCGGCACCCGGCGGACGGGTGGAGATCCTCGCCACGACGGGCGCGACATCACGCGAACCCGCGGCATCGGCGCCGGATCGTTCGCTTCACGCGAGCCTCGCGCCGATGTGACCGCCGATGCCACGTGCGACCCGTGCGAAGCGGAAAGAGCGGCGGGATCTCTGAAAGCGAATTCAGGCTTGTTAAGTGCAGTTTACTGGCGCCGTCAGTCGGAGGCTTCTTACGTTCGACTTGCCGGTTCGAATGTGGGAGCAAAAGATGCCAATGCGACATGCGGGTTTGAGCAGGATCGAGACGGCTGAGCCGGGCAGGCGTACGGCGGCTGCTGTGTTCAATGCGTATTCCTCCGTCATCGGCCGGTACGACCTGCTCGAACGCGAGCAGGAGCAGCAGCTTGCGCGTCGCTGGCAGCAGACGAGGGACGGCGACGCCGCGAACGCGCTCGTCACGAGCCACCTCCGGCTCGCCGCCAAGGTCGCGCGGAGCTACAGGGGATACGGCCTTCCATTCGCAGATCTCATGGCCGAGGCCAATCTCGGGCTGGTGATTGCCGCGTCGCGGTTCGAGCCCGACCGAAACTCGCGATTTTCCACCTATGCGACGTGGTGGATCAAGGCCGCCATCCACGAATACATCCTGCGCTCCTGGTCGCTGGTCAAGATCGGAACAACGGCCGCGCAAAAGAAGCTGTTCTTCCGGCTTCGCGGCGAGATGAGAAAGGCCGGCCAGGGCGGGATGGCACGGCTTACCCCCGATGTCGCCGAGGCGATCGCCACCAAGCTCGAAGTTTCGGCGCGCGATGTGATGGAGATGGATTGCCGCCTGCACGGCGACCTATCGCTGAATGCACGGGTTGGCGGCGACGAGCAAGGTACCGAGTGGGAGGCCTTGCTTGTGGACGAGGCGAGCGACGCCGAGACCGTCCTTGCCGATCAGGATCAGATGGAACATCGGACCGATGCCCTGCGCATTGCGTTGAATGGCCTCACGGGACGCGAGCGGCGCGTGCTGGAGGCTAGGCGGCTGGCGGAGCATCCCCCGACGCTCGATCAGCTCGCCCGCGAGCTTTCGATCTCCAGCGAGCGCGTTCGGCAGATCGAGATTCGCGCCTTTGCAAAGGTCAGGCGTGCCGCCATCCGTGCCACCCTGGAGCCCGCGGCCACCGCCCGGGGACAGGGGCGGCGCGCGGCGTCGTCTCTGTCGCCACCCACCTGTCCCGACACTATCTCGAGCGTGAGGCGTTCGCATCTACGTGAGCGATCGAGAGGTCGCGATGCTGAACTCGATTTCATTTGAACGGTCAAGCATCGTCGCCATCTGAAAAGTTCCCGCAACCTTCTCGAAGTAGTCGTCTCCATGGGAATTGTCCGCTTTGCGCTCCGGTTTCCGCACACATTCTATGTGCTCGCGGCGCTGATCCTGTTTCTCGGCGGCATCTCGGTCTGGTCGATGCCGACGGATATCTTTCCCGAGATCCGCATCCCCGTCGTCACCGTTATCTGGAGCTATACCGGCCTCTCGACGCCGGAGATGGAGCAGCGCGTCTCCACGTACAGCCAGTATTCGATCAGCGCCAATGTCAGCGGCATCAAGAACATCGAAGCGCAGACGCTCAATGGTCTGTCGGTTCAAAAGATCTACTTCCAGCCGGACGTCAATCTCGATCTCGCGATCTCGCAAATCGTATCGGCAACGAACGCCATCCGCGCGCTGATGCCGCCGGGCATTCAGCCGCCCGTGATCGTGCAGTTCAATGCGTCGAGCGTGCCGGTGCTGCAGCTCAGCCTCCAGTCCGACAAACTGAACGAGCAGCAACTATACGATTTCGGCATCTATCGGATCCGGCAACAACTGGCTCCCGTTCCGGGGGTGACGCTGCCGACGCCTGCCGGTGGCAAATATCGCCAGATCATGGTCGACATCGACCCGAACAAACTCTCGTCGCGCGGATTGACGCCGCTCGACATCGTCAATGCGGTGAACACCCAGAACCTGACGCTGCCGACCGGAACGGCGAAGATCGGCGATACCCAGTACACCGTGCGAACCAACGCGACGCCGGCCTCGATCAAGGATCTCAACATGATCCCGGTCAAGTTCGCGAACGGCGCGACGATCTTGCTGAAGGATGTCGCCCAGGTTCGGGACGGATCGCAGGTCCAGCAGAATATCGTGCGCGAGGATGGTCACCGTGCGGTTCTGCTCAGCGTGATCAAGAATGGCAACGCCTCGACGCTTGCCGTCGTCAACGGGGTCAAGCAGGCCTTGAAGTCGATTCGGGCGTCGGCGCCGGCCGGGCTGAAGATCAGCGAATTGTTCGACCAATCGGTCTTCGTCACCCACTCCGTCGACGGCGTGCTGCGCGAAGGAGCGATCGCGGCCGGTCTCACGGCGCTGATGATCCTGGTATTTCTGGGATCGTGGCGGTCGACGCTCGTCGTCCTGATCTCCATCCCGCTCGCGATGCTGTCCTCGCTCATCGTGCTCCATTTTCTCGGCGAGACCCTCAACACGATGACGCTGGGTGGGCTGGCGCTCGCAGTGGGCATTCTGGTCGACGATTCGACGGTGACGATCGAGAACACGCATCGGCTCTGGACCGAGGAGGGGATGCCGCTGTCGGAAGCGACACTGCACGGTGCGGCCGAGATCGCCGTACCGACGCTCGTCTCCACGCTCGCCATCAGCTGCGTCTTCACCTCGGTCATATTCCTCGAAGGACCGGCGCAATACCTCTTCACGCCGCTCGGCCTTGCGGTGGTGTTTGCCATGCTGGCGTCGTACGCGCTGTCGCGGACTCTCACGCCGATCACGATCGGTCTGCTGCTGAAGGGCGAGCGGCGCCATGGCGAGGGCGAGAGTTCGTCCGGCATGTTTTCGCGCGCATCCGCCGCGTTCGAGCGCAGCTTCGAGCGCCTGCGCGACGGATATTCCGAACTCCTGACGACCCTGCTCCGGAGCCGCAGCATCGTGCCGATCGCTGCCGTGCTCGTGCTGGCGCTTGGGGCCGTCATGTTCGTCTACGTGGGCAGGGACTTCTATCCCCTGATCGACGGCGGTCAGATCCAGCTCCATGTTCGTGCGCCCGCCGGGACCCGGATCGAGCGCACCGAGGCCATCTTCCAGGCGGTCGAGGACAAGATCCGCGAAGTCATTCCGGATCGGGATCGCGGGCTGATCGTCGACAATATCGGCTTGCCGGCGCGTCCCTACAATCTGGCCTTCACCGACGGATCGACGATAGGAGTGAACGACGGCACGATCCTGGTATCGCTCAAGGACGGCCACAGGCCGACTGCGGATTACGTCAAGAAGCTGCGCCAGGTCCTGCCAGCGGCATTCCCCGAGGACGTCTTCTATTTCCAGGCGGCGGACATCGTCACCCAGATCCTGAATTTCGGCCTGCCGGCGCAAATCGACGTCCGTACCGTCGGCTACGGCGCCAACAATCTGTCCGTGGCGAAGGAGCTGCAAAAGCGCCTGGCGGCCATTCCGGGAGTCGTCGACGCGCATCTTCAACAGGAGGTCGACGCTCCCGCATTCTACGCCGACATCGACCGCACAAGGGCCGCACAGCTGGGGCTCAACGCCAGCACGGTGGCGACCAACATCAATGTCAGCCTCAGTTCGTCCGCCCAGGTCTCGCCGAATTTCTGGACCGACCCGACGTCGGGCATCCCCTATTATCTTGCCGTTCAGACGCCGGAGTACAGGGCCAACTCGCTCAACGCACTGGGAAACACGCCGGTTTCGGCCTCGTCGGCTGCAAGCGGACAGACGGTGCCTGGGCTGCTCAGCAATGTTGCGACCTTCAAGCGCGGGACTGTACCCACCAATTTGAACCAGGCAAACGTTCAGCCGGTGTATGACGTCTATGCGAGCGTGCAGGGGCGCGATCTCGGCGGCGTCTCGGCCGATATCGGCAAGGTCACGTCGACGCTTCAAAAGCAGCTCCAGCCGGGAAATTCGATTGAGGTCCTGGGGCAGATCCAGAGCATGCATCAATCGTTCCGCGATCTCGGGATCGGGCTGCTGTTTGCCGCCATCCTGGTCTATCTGTTGATGGTCGTGAATTACCAGAACTTCGGCGACCCCCTTGTCGTCATCATGGCGTTGCCCGCGACCTTCTGCGGTATCATGACGATGCTGTTCATCACGGGGACGACGCTGAACGTGCCTTCGCTGATGGGTGCGATCATGGCCGTGGGCGTCGCATCGGCCAATTCCATCCTGCTCGTGACGTTCGCGCGTGACGCGCAACTGAATGGGCACACCGCGTTCGAGGCTGCGCTGAGCGCGGGCCGTACGCGAATCCGCCCCGTGCTGATGACGGCTGCCGCGATGATCGTGGGCATGATCCCGATGGCGATAGGAGGGCCGGGCGAGGAGCAGAACGCGGCGCTCGCCCGTGCCGTCATCGGCGGGCTGCTGTTCGCAACGCCGACGACATTGCTGATCGTGCCCTATCTTTTCGCCTGGCTGCGCAAGCGCAACGACGGCAAGCCTCACCAGGGCGTGTTCGAGGAGTTACCGGAATGAGCGATGTTCGCGTGCGGACCAACAGCCACGACCTGAGCGAGCCGCCGGATGCGGAAAGCGGCCGCATCGTGGAGCTCCCAGGCAAGAGCGCGCGACCGCGCCGCCGGTACGGCGGCGCATGGCTCGGCGGCGCCATGTTCCTGCTCCTTGCCGGCGGACTCGGCGTGGGCGGCTGGCGGCATTATCAGGCCGCACGCGATCTGGCTGTATCGGCAGAGCAGATCAGGACTGCCGTTCCGGAGGTTCGGGTGGCCACGGTCCGCGCCAGCGGCGAGTTCATGAAGGTCACCCTGCCGGCGACGACGACGGCATTCGAGGCGGCGAACATTTTCGCACGGGCCAGCGGCTACATCGAGAAGCGCTACGTCGATATCGGCGATCATGTGAAGAAGGGCGATCTCCTGGCGGAGATCACCGCGCCGGAACTCGACCAGCAGATCGCGCAGGCACAGGCGACGCTGGCGCAGAACCAGGCGGCGTTGCAGCAGGCACAGGCGAGTCGGGAGCTTGCCGACGTCACCAATACGCGGGACAGCAATCTGGTCAAGCAGGGCTGGTTGACGGCCCAGCAGGGCGACAACGACCGTCTTACCCTGCGCGCCCAGCAGGCGGCCGTGAGCGTCGCCCAATCGAACATCACGGCACAAGAGGCGCAGATTCGCGTGCTTCAACAGGAAAAGGCCTACCAGCGCGTGGTGGCACCGTTCGACGGTGTGATCACGCAACGCAACGTGGACAATGGCAGCCTCGTTCAGGCGGGATCGACCTTCATGTTCACGCTGATGCATTCGAACGTGATCCGAACGCAAGTTTTCGTGCCGCAGGACGAGGCCTTCGGCGTCGCGCCGGGCGTCGAGGCCGAGATTCACGTTCCCGAGATCCCGGACCGGGCATTTCCAGGGAAGGTCACGCGCATCGCGACCGCGTTGCAGCCGGGAAGCCGAACGCTGCTGACCGAGATCGACGTGCCCAATCCCGATGGCGCCTTGAACCCCGGCATCTACTGCACGGTCGAACTGTCGATCCCGCGCAAGACGCCGTCGATGTCGATTCCGGCCGATGCGCTGGTCTTCGACCAGAACGGCCTTCATGTCGCGGTCGTGCGCAACGGCACCGTTCATTTGCAGAAGGTCTCGATCGCGCGGGATTTCGGCACGTCGGTGGAAGTGCGCGAGGGCGTGCGGCCCGGTGAGCAAGTCGTGCTCAATCCGGCGGTCAATCTGGCGGAGGGCAGCCAGGTCACCATTCGCAAGAATGAGGCCAGCCAGGGGGGACAGACATGATCCGGATCGGTTGCGCCGCGCTCGCCATCCTGCTGCTCGGCTGCTCTGCGGGCGAAGCCCAGGTCGCGACGACCGGCAGCACGGCGATGAGCCTGCCGACCGTACCGGGCGCGATCGTCACCTCACCGCTCAATAGCCCGGGTCCGTTCTCCGCAACGACCGTGCAGGGCGCGCCCGACACCACGCTGGCACCCGTTCCGCTCGCCTCGGATCCGACGACCCCGGGTACGGTCGTCGTCTGTGCGCCACCATCGACGTCTCCGATGTCTCCGACGTCGATGCCCACAATGCCGACCACATCGAGCACGGGATCGCCGACGGCGGGGAATGTGGCTCCAATCGTACCGGTCATGGGACAGAATGGGAGCTCGATCGGGACAATTTCCGCGGCCGCGCCGTCAGGGACAGGAGTGACGGTGGCGTGCAGCTCAACGCCGGGCGGGACGGTGGCGAGCGCGGCCAGTTTGCCGCTCTCGATCCCGCAAGTGCAGGCCGGGCCGCCGCCGGGTACGATCCCGGTCGCGATCAGCGGCGACGTCGGAACGGGCATTGATCCGAGTGCTGTCGTCGCGCCCAGCCCCAACACCTCGACCTGTGCGGAAAGCATGACGATGAATCTGGCATCTCCTGCGACAGTGCTGCCGGCCAACGCGTCAGGTGCGGCGCCGACGCCCGGAGTCTCGCCGATCTTGCCGCCGGGGTGCTGAGGGACAGCCGTGCAGCGCAACCGCCTTATCGCCATGTCGCGACCATCGCGACAGACGGATGGATGCGTCACCCGAAACGGTCGTCGCCGCTCTGCCGGGCGGCGGCAATCATTCCTGATGTCGGCACCTCCATCGCCCGTGCAGCGGCGGTGACAGAGCGGACGACTCGAGAGTTGTCGATCGAATTGGAGGAATGACAGCATGAGGAGCTGCCATTCCTCTTTTCCGCGTAAGCCAAAAGGCCCCGAGACGCGCAACGACCCGCTTCAGTTCAGCACGCGCAATTGCGTTCTGCCGGGGCAGCGTTGTCCGGCCGGTGCGCTCAATAGCCGGACTTGGGCTCGCAGGGCGGGCGACGCCACGGGGCAGATGCATAGGCGCCGACGTCCGGAGCCCGCGTGCAACCGCGCTTGGAGGTAACCGGAACACGTTGAGCCGACGCGTAGGCATCGACATTCGTCCGCCGCGCGTTCGTATTGCCTTCACGCGCCATCGCCGGGGAAGCAACCATGGCCGCAGCGATCAACCCGGCCGAGAACAGCTTCAGTGTAGTCATCGTACATCTCCTTGACAAAGCGACGCCGGGAACGCCTCGGCTCGCGCATCAGACATGTGCATGCGTGCACCGGATCGGCAGTATCAATTGAACGATCATTTTCGTCGTTGCACGAAGGGATGCATGCACATCCACGCCGCGGGTACGCCGCATCGCGCGGTCGTACTCCGTTTGAGGCGTGAACGATGGTCACCTGAATCTGGTAGTTGTACTTGTTTGCTCGTTCGGCTTGTCATCGGCGCCAGTGGTGGTTGCGAACCTGAACCGCGCCAAACACGGGAGCCGCGCCACCGGGGCGCTCGAGCCCCATTCGTCCTGCCGGGGTCAACGCACCACCATTCAGCACGTCGCGGTCGGGATACATCGAGGCAAAGGTTGCGGGCTCCTGGTCGGCGAAGGACCAGGCGGCGGAGGCCGACGATACTGTCGCAGTTGAGATCAGCACCGAGGCGATCAGGATCTTGAATGCATTCATAGCGAGTCTCCATTGCTTTCTCGTGCGGAGAGTCGCTTTGTGGGGATCGCTGCTCGGCTGACGGCGTTTCCAGAATTGTATTCTATGTCGAGATATATAGGCAGCCTCGTCCGCAAGGCCCGTGATTGTGCATCACTGTTGCGAGAAGATGGCCGAGTGCAAGACATGGAGCCCAGGCTTTCGACGAATACCTCATACGTCGTCGAACAGAATTCCGTCAGCGATGTCAGAATCGATCGCGCCATCGTGCGATGGTCAGATCGCGCGCGGTGCCCGGTTCTAGACGCAGCAGCTGGACTGCGAGCCATGAGGTCAATCTCGTTTCTGCGTCGTTGCCTGGATTGTGCTCTCGGGGCCGTATCCGAAGAATTCACTCGGTACGGCGCCTCCATCGTCAGAGTGGTGGGCTCTGTTCAAGCAGCAGTGGATGCCCCGGGGGCGTCATCCGATCCACCGATCGGATACATTGCGGCCTTGGCAAGCACCGCATCCCCCGTGCTCCGGAACGTTCCGCAATGCGCTCGCCGCTCAGCACTCCGTCACGGAGAAGTGCGCGGATGGTTTCGACGCCTCATTGCCGGATCAGGATGCCATGACGAATTGAGGCGATCTTGCCATTCCGCGCGCTTGTATCGGGATTGCACGCGACCGCGCAGCCCTCGTGATTGGGCGGGGCAGGGCCTCACGGCATTCAGAAAGTGCGTGCCTTCACGAAATTGACGGTGCGTTTGGGAAGATCGGCATAGCGGCGGTCCGCTAAGTTCCACTCATGTCATCAAGCGGAGAGCTGCGCGCTTTCGAGCGCCGGGCGGCCGCCGCGTTGCGAGAGGACTTGATGAATCAGCCAGGTAGAGTAGAGCGTTCGAGCCTTGGATGGCTCGTTCTGATTGCCGCCGTGGTCGGCGGCAGCGCCGCCGCCTTTGCGTATACCGCGGGGTGGCTCACGCCGGGGCGTCTTACGCCGGATCGCATGATTGCAGCGTTGACGCCTCCGAGCGGCCCGCCGCTGGGGCACCGGCGGAATCATGCCAAGGGAATCTGCTTCACCGGCATGTTCGAAGCGAACGGAAATGGTGTCGAGCTGTCCCGCGCCAAGGTGTTCGTGCAGGGCCGCTATCCGGTTCTGGGCCGTTTCAATCTCGGTACGGCCGATCCGAACGCGGTGGACGCGACCGTGCGCGTGCGCGGCATGGGGCTCCAGATATCGGCGGCGGACGGAGAGGAGTGGCGAATGGCGATGATCAACCCGCCATTCTTTGCGGTGTCCACGCCTGACGCGTTTCACGATCTGCTGGTTGCGGCCGGCAAGAAGGATCCGGAGGCGATGAAGACGTTCATCAGCGCAAATCCGGAGTTCGCCGCTTTCGCAGCCTGGGCCAAGGCGGCGCCCTGGACCGGAAGCTACGCGGAGGACTCGTATAACAGTCTCAACAGCTTCGTCTTCACGAACGCGAAGGGCGATGAGCACACCGTGCGGTGGTCGCTGGTGCCCACGGCAGAGCCTGCTTCCATCGCCCAGGCGGAGCTTGAGAAACGCGGCCCGGATTTTCTCGAGCAGGAGATCACGAACAGGGTGAAGTCCGCGCCGCAACGGTGGACCATGGTCACCACTGTGGCCGAGCCGGGCGATCCGACCGCTGATCCGAGCAAAGCCTGGCCGGACAACCGGCGCAAGGCCCAGGTCGGAACGCTGGTGGTGCAGCGAATTGAACCTGAGCGGGATGGGCCCTGCCGCGACATCAACTTCGATCCGACTGTGCTGCCGCAGGGCGTCCGGGTGTCGGACGATCCGTTCCCGGCGGCGCGCTCGTCCGTCTACCGCAAATCCTACGATCTTCGCGCAGCCGAAGCCGGCGACTATCCGAGAACCGAGGTTGCCAAGCCATGACCAGTGTCCCGCAACGCTTCGCCCCGATCCAGCGGCTGCTGCACTGGCTGATGGCGATCTGCATCATCGCCATGCTCTTCATCGGTGTAGGCATGGTGTCCACCGTGGCTCAGAAATACCTCCCGCTCATCCTGATCCACAAGACGCTCGGCGTTGCACTCCTCGTGCTCGTCCTGGTCAGGCTGGCGTTGCGGCTTCATTTCGGCGCGCCGCCATTGCCGGCCGACCTTCCGCCGGCGATGAAGCTGGGAGCGCGATTGTCGCATCTTTTGCTCTATGGCTTCATGATCGTCATGCCGTTGCTTGGTCTCGGCATGCTCTGGGCCGCGGCCTATCCGGTTGTCCTGTACGGCGGGATTCGGATTCCGGCGTTGCTGCCGCAGAGCGACCACGCGCACACGCTGTTTTGGAATGCGCATGTCTATCTGGGGCTCACGTTCTTCGCCCTCGTGCTGCTGCATCTGGCAGCCGCGCTGTTCCACGCCCTGATCCGTCGCGATGGCGTGTTCGCGACGATGTCGCCTCTGCCGCAGCGGCAGCGGATGAAGCCGACCGAATGAGTCACCGCGCACCTGTGGGCGTGCAATCCGGGAACGATGCTTCAGCACGGAAAGACCGGCTGCCCGCCCTCTGGCTAGAAATTGTCCACTTTCCAACAAGGAGCCAACCATGACCAAAGCAGACCTGCAAAGCCCAACGGATCTGGGAGCCAATGCGAACCGTGACGTTCCCGCCGCGTTGAGAGCGCTGCTGGCCGACGTTTTCGCGCTGTACATGAAGACGAAGAACTTCCATTGGCACGTATCTGGCAGTCATTTTCGCGACTACCATCTCATGCTCGATGAGCAGGCCGAGCAGATCTTCGCCATGACCGACGATATCGCCGAGCGCGCGCGCAAGATCGGCGGCACCACGCTGCGATCGATCGGTCACATCGCCCGCGAGCAGCGCCTTCTCGACAACGACGCGGATTATGTTGATCCGCAGGATATGCTGGCCGAGCTGCGCAGCGACAATCAGCAGCTGACACGGGAAATGCGCCGGGTCCACGAGCTCTGCGACGAATATGGCGATGTCGCCACCGCAAGCCTGCTGGAGAACTGGATCGACGAGACGGAACGGCGGATCTGGTTCCTGTACGAGACCGGGCGGAGCGGTGCGAATTCGTAGGAAGGCAAGCTGTTCGGCCGGGAGGCGGGTGAAGGATGAGCAGTCTCTCGGAGCTATCGTCGGATAGCGGCACCAACGCGGAGCGCATGTTGCTGCGCGAGCTGGCCCATCAGATCGAGGGCGAGCTCGAGTCCGTGATCGAGTTGCTCTCGGAGGCTGCCGGTCGTTGCGAAGGCACGGAGGCGAGAGCGATACTCGCTTCCGTGCAGGATCGACTAGAAAGCCATGTGTGCCTCCACCACGCATTGCAGATGCCCCAGTTCGCCACGACCATCGATCTGGCCTCCTATCTCCAGCAACTGTGCAGGTCGATCAGCCGCTCGCGGCTCGAGTATGAGGGCATCGCGCTTTCGCTCCTGCTCCAGCCGCTCAAGGTAAGCTCCGAGCGTTGCTGGCTGCTGGGCATGATCGTCTTCGAACTGATCACCGCCTCGGCGCGTCACCTCTCCCTCGATGGGGCCGGCGCCATCCGGCTCGAAGTCTGGGGAACGGCAAATTCGGTCACGTGCTGTATCATCGACAATGGGACAACCGCCGAAGGCCGGCCCGGGCTCGACCGTTCCACCGTCGATATGCTCGTTGCGCGTCTGAATGGAACGATGGATATCCGCTTCGGACCCGATGGGACCAGGACCGTCGTCGAGATCCCGCGTCGGGCCTAGCGCGGTCTCGACGCGCGACGACGGGAAGCTTCCCGTTCG
Source organism: Bradyrhizobium sp. USDA 327 (assembly GCF_041262065.1). Lineage (NCBI taxonomy): Bacteria > Pseudomonadati > Pseudomonadota > Alphaproteobacteria > Hyphomicrobiales > Nitrobacteraceae > Bradyrhizobium > Bradyrhizobium sp. USDA 327. The sequence continues at coordinate 2,023,412 of NZ_JBGCCW010000001.1, forward strand.
TGCCCCGCAAGCTCACCGCGCCAACGCTCCGCATCGTGCAGATCAACAATATCGTCGTTTTTGCGAAAGATGGTGCGCGGGCCCGCTTGTACCCTTGCTCCCATTCATGACCGGGAGAGCGGTCATACGTGCAAGGGTCAAGCCATGGCAGATATGTCGAACTCGAAGGCGTCGCTTGGAAGGGCCATCCACGCGATCAGCGGAAAATGGGGCTGGTTCGTTGCGCTGGGCGCAGGCGAATTGGTCCTCGGTGGCATTGCGTCCGCAAACCTGGTGGCCGCCAGTCTCGCCTCCGTGCTGGTCATTGGCGCCACCATGGCTGTCGCGGGCATCTTCCAGATTGTGCATGCCTTCTCGGTGCGCGCCATGCGGGGATTCCTGTTCTGGCTGCTCGCGGGCGTTGTTTACGGCGCGGCCGGGATCATCATCCTCTATGATCCGGTGCTCGCCTCGTTCACGCTGTCTCTCGCGGTGTGTGCCTTCCTCGTCGTCGCCGGTGGGATGCGGATCTGGGCAGGCTTTCATATGCGACCGGCTGCGGGTTGGCGCTGGATCGTCGCCGCCGGTATTTTGACATTCTGCGTCGGCGTCATGCTGGTGGCGGCTTGGCCCGCGATCGGCCTGTGGCTGCTCGGTGCGATGCTGGTGGTCGACCTGATCTTCCAGGGCTGGGGTTTCATTGCATTCGGGCTGGCGCTCAGAAGCAGGGCGTCCCGCCACTCGGCCCAGCCGGCGACGGTGTGAGCCATGATGACGGGATCGACCTTCACGCGGCACTCGGAGATTGCCTGGCGCGGCGGCCAGACGCGGTCGACCTCGCGGCTGATCGCCGAGGAGACGGCCATCGCGCTCACCTATAACGGCTCGACCCATGCCGTGATGATGGGAACGCCCGCTGATCTCGAGGATTTCGGTATCGGGTTCAGCCTCACCGAAGCCATCGTCAGACGAAGGAGCGAGATCAGGAGCATCGATCTGATCCCAAACGATCTCGGCGTCGAGGTGCGGATGTGGCTCGATGGTGACCGCGCGGCCTCTCTGGCCGCCCGACGCCGAGCCATCAGCGGTCCGGTCGGCTGTGGGCTATGCGGCATCGAAAGCCTTGAACAGGCGCGCCGCGCGCCCTCGCGGGTGCGGGATCGTAGCATTGTCTTCCGCGCAGGGGATCTGCTGAACGCGATGCAGGCCCTGTCTCCGCTCCAGACCTTGAATCGGCAGACGCGATCCGTTCATGCGGCGGCCTTCTGGACGCCTCGCACCGGCATCGGTCCGGTCAGGGAGGACGTCGGCCGGCACAATGCTCTCGACAAGCTCGCGGGTGCGATCCTCCGCGACGGCGGTTCGGCCGGCGAGGGCGCCGTGCTCCTGACGAGCCGCGTCTCGGTCGAGATGGTGCAGAAGGCGGCGATGATGGGCGTTCCGGTCGTCGTGGCCGTATCCGCTCCGACCGCGCTCGCCATCCAGACTGCGAAGGAAGCGGGCATCACGCTGGTGGCGATTGCCCGCGATGACGGATACGGCGTGTTCACACACCCGCGACGCGTTCTGCTGCCTGACGAGGCTGCTCCGCGCGCGGAGGGCTGACACTGGGCCCATCAGCATGGCAATGCAAGCCGCATCTCCGGACGCCGCGGCCGAGCTGCGCGCCGTCGCTTATGCTCCGGAACGATCGCTCCTCGTTGCGGCTCTGCTGACGTTTTCGGGCGGCTTTCTCGATGCCTTCACCTGGCTCTCGCTCGGTGGTGTGTTCGCGAGCTCGCAGACCGGCAATGTCGTTTTCCTTGGCATCGATGCCATGTCCGGGCGGTGGCAGCAAGCGGCGCACCATCTGTTGCCGATCGTCGGCTTTCTTCTCGGTGCCTGGGTGGCGATCCGCGTGCGGGCGCCGTTGCGTTGTCTCTTTGCGCATATCTTCTGCCTCGTGGCAGCGATGCTGTTGCTGCATCGGATCCCTGATCCGATCGCCATTCTCGGAATCTCCTTTGGCATCGCGCTGGAGTCGGCCAGCTTCAGGCGTGTCGGTCGCTGGAGCTATCTCTCCGTCACCGTGACCGGCAACATGTTGCGCGCTATCGATCAGTTCGTGTCGACCTCCGATCGTGACGCCTTGCGTGGTGGCGTGGCCATGCTCGTGCTCTGCCTGATATTCCTCTGCGGTGCGGCCTTCGGGGGCTATGCGACGACGCGGCTCGGGGCGTCCAGTATTGCGGTGCCGATCGCATTGTCGGCGTGCGCTCTGCTGCTGTGCTTGCGGAGCCATGCCATTCGGCAAAGGGGCGTTCGTTCGCGAAAGCAGGCCTGCCGCGCGCAACGTATCATTTCCAGCACGTGCCTTGATGACACTTTCCGAGATCAACCGCCGCGAGAGCCAGGGATGAACGACCTCCGCAAAGAGACAGTCAGGCTCGGTGAAGTGTCCGTTTCCGCGGACAAGCTCGCGTAGCGAGCGTGAGAAAAGAGGGGGCTTACCCATGGATCCAACGGCGCTTCTCCTGTCCCGGCTGCAGTTTGCTTTCACCATCTCGTTCCACATCATTTTCCCGGCATTCACGATCGGACTTGCGGCCTGGCTCACCGTGCTCGAAGCCATGCACCAGTACAGTGGCAGGCCAGTGTACCGGACGTTGTTCGAGTTCTGGCTCAAGATCTTCGGCGTCGCCTTCGGCATGGGCGTCGTATCGGGCGTCGTGATGGCGTTCCAGTTCGGAACGAACTGGAGCGTGCTGTCCAAGATGTCGGGGCCGATCCAGGGCCCGCTGCTGGCCTACGAGACCTTCACCGCCTTCATGCTGGAGGCGGGTTTCTTCGGTATCCTCATCTTCGGACGGCCTCGGGTGCCGCCCTGGTTCTATCTGTTCTCGACCGCGATGGTCGCGCTCGGAACCACGCTGTCGGCGTTCTGGATCATGGTCAACAACAGCTGGATGCAGGTGCCGACCGGCTATGTCCTGCAAAACGGCCAGTTCGTGCCTGACGATTGGGCGCAGATCATCTTCAACCGGGTGGTCTGGGTCAGGTTTCCGCACATGCTGCTCGCCTCTTATCTGACGGGCGCGTTCTGCGTGGCGGCGACCGGCGCGTGGTACGTGCTGCGGCGGACCTATCGGCCCGAGGCACATGTCATGTTGCGCATGGGCCTTGCGCTCGCGGCCGTATTGCTTCCAGTCCAGCTGTTCATCGGGCATCTCGTCGGCGATTACGTTCACGATTACCAGCCGGCCAAGTTCGCCGCGATCGAAGCGCGCTGGCATGACGAGCAACCGGCCTCGGAGGTGCTGATCGCGATCCCGGACTCGAGCACCGAATCGAACAGATATGCCATCTCGATCCCGGTGCTCGGCAGCATCATCGCAAGCATGAGCCTGAACTCGAAGGAGGTCGGCCTGAGCAGCTTCGCGCCGCAGGACCGCCCGCCGGTGGCAATCCCGTTCTTTGCCTTTCGCATCATGGTCGGCTGCGGCTTCGTGATGCTGGGGCTTGCCTGGCTCGGGACCTGGCTCGGGCTCAAGCATCGGCTCGAGCGCAGCCGCCTGCTGCTGTGGGGCATCTTCCTCAGCTTTCCATTGCCCTGGATCGCCATCCTCACGGGCTGGTATACCGCGGAAGTCGGCCGCCAGCCATGGACGGTCTATGGGGTGCTACGCACGGCAGATGCCGCGACGCCGTTCCTGACCGCGTCGGCCGCCACGGCTTCGCTGATCCTCTTCGTCGCGGTCTACGCCTTCATCTTCTCGTTCGGAACCTATTACATCTATCGGCTCTTGCGCGCCGGACCGGCGGGACTCGGCGGCAAGCCGCTGCACGTTCCCGTGCCCAACCGGCCGATGTCGCTCGCCGACAAAATGCCGACAATCGTCGAGGCGGGAGAATAGCCATGGTGACGTTCTGGGTTGCGCTTCTTGCCACCAGCATCCTGATCTATCTCCTTCTGGACGGCTTCGACCTCGGGGTCGGGATGCTGTGCGGCCTCGCACGCAGCGAGGCGAAGCGGGAGACGATGCTGCACACGGTTGCTCCGGTCTGGGATGGCAACGAGACCTGGCTGGTCGTCACCGGCGTGATCATGTGGGGCGCGTTTCCGCTGGCATACGCAACGGTGATGTCAGCCTTCTATATCCCTGTCATCGTGATGCTGCTCGGATTGATCCTTCGCGGCGTTGCGTTCGAGTTTCGCGGCAAGGCGCTTCGTTCGCGCTGGGTTTGGGACGTCAGCTTCGTCGCGGGCTCGTTTGCCGCCAGCTTCATGCAGGGCGCGATGGTGGGCGCGCTCGTGGAAGGACTTCAATTCTCCAACGGCGACTACGCCGGCGGGACGTTCGGCTGGCTCACCGTCTTTTCTACCCTGTGCGGGATTGGACTCTGCTTCGGATATTCGCTGCTCGGCGCCTGCTGGCTGGTGAGGAAGTGCGATGGTCTCGTTCGCGACGCCGCGCGGCGCCAGATCCCGCCGCTGGCGATCGGCGTCCTGATCTTCCTGATCGTCGTCTTCGCCTATGCGCTTGCCGAACATCTGCCGATCCTGCAGCGCTGGACCGACCGGCCCTATCTGTTCCTGTTTCCGCTCGTCGGCGCCTGTGCCGCTGCCGTGCTCGCCACGAGTGTCCTGCGCCACGACGATTACTGGCCATTTCACATGGTCGCGCTGATCTTCGCGGCGGCGTTCGGCACGCTCGCCCTGTCGTTCTGGCCCTACATGATCCCGTTCGTCGTGACGATCGACGAGGCCGCGGCGCCTCATGCAAGTCTCGCATTCATGTTCTGGGGCGCCGGCCTGTTCGTCTTTCCGCTGATGCTGCTCTATCTCGCGGTCGGCTATCGTGTCTTCCGCGGCAAGTCTGCCCCGGCCGTCGACCACTACTGACGGCTGCACGGCTCGAACTTGCCGCGAATTACGGCGGACAAGAAGAAAGGCGCCGTTTCCGGCGCCTTTTTCGCTGAACCGCTCTCGTTGAGCGGCTTCAGGATTTGGGCATGACGCCAGGACTGTTGTCCGGCCATTGCGCGATCAGCTTCTCGTCGATGTTGAAATGCTGGGCGACGAGCTTGGGCGGCGTGTGCGTCAGCCAGTTGGAGAGCGAGACCTCCTCGTAGCGCGGCGCACGGAACACGCCGATGAACTGCAGCTCGGTGTCGCCGACATTCTCGACATAATGGCCGAGATTACGCCGGACATAGCCGATGTCGCCGGCCGCGAAATCCGTCGTCAGCGCGTTCGGACCGGTGTCGAACACCGTCATCCGCGCCTTGCCCTTGATGTAGTACTGCCACTCGTCGGCGTTCGGGTGCCAGTGCATTTCCCGGACCGCGCCCGGCGGCATCGTCACCAGCGCCGCAGCGATGGTCGTGGACACCTTGAAGTTGTTGCTGTCGGCGACGCGGATGCTTCCGGCGGAGCTCTCCTTGACCGGGGTCGAGCTGCCGAGCGAGTGGACGAAGGGGTAGGGTGGCGCTTCGGCGTGCCTGGCGACTGCGGCGCGATCGGCGGCGAGATCGCCGGGCACGGTCCCCTGGAAGATCCAGAGATTGTGCAGCGGGATCTTCGCGAAGGCCTCGGCTGGGACGCCGAAATTCTTCGCCAGGACCTCGGGCGGGGTATGGGCGAGCCAATCCGTCACCAGCAGCGTGTTGAATTCATTGGCATGGCCATCATCGAAGCAGATCACGAACTCGCAGCCGTCGGGACCCAATCCCTGCAGCGAATGAGGCGCACCCGATGGGAAATACCAGAGGTCGCCGGCTTTGACGTCGGCGACGTAGGGGCGTCCCTGGGTGTCGAGCACCGTGATGCGGCAGGTGCCGTAGGTCATGATCGCCCATTCGGCGGCCTGATGCCAATGCAGCTCGCGGATGCCGCCGGCGGACAGCCGCATGTTGACGCCGGAGATCTCCTTGGAGATGGCGAAGTCCTCGACAGTGACCTGACGGGCCCAGCCGCCATTCTGGATGCGTCTCGGCGCGTTGTTGAACGAGGCCCAATCCATCGGCAGGCCGCCGACGTCGGTCGCGGGCGGGGTCTGTGCCGATGGGAATTGCTTGGCCAGCGCGGGATTTTGCGGACCGGGATCGGTCAGGCTTCCCGGACTCTTGGCGTTTACGGCACCTTGCGGTGGCTCGTCCGGATTGCCGAAGCTTGCGGCCTGCGCACTTGTGCCGACCATGGCGGCGCCTGCCGCGGACATAGCCAGCAGATCACGTCGTGAAAACATGTTGGGTCGCTCCTGAAGATTGTCCAAAGCCCTCTGTCACGACGGGGCTTCAATCGCCCAGCCTAGTTTCCGCTTGCCGTTTCAGCTTCCGCGAAGGGCGCTCTTCTTGCCGGAATGCACGGGCTGTTGCGGCAAGCCGGCCGGGTTCGAGCGTGTGCAATTGAGAAATTCGGCTTCGTTTTGAAAAGACGGCTCCGCCCGCGTGATCCTTAACTGACCCGCAGAAGCGCGAGATCGAGAGACATCGAAATGACCACGAAATCGGTTCGTCCCTACCGTGAACCTGCCGGCGGCTGGGGTGCACTCAAGGCGCTCAGCGAGGCGCTTCTGGTGCAGCGGGTGCCGCTGAAGGGCGCGGCGACGCTGAGCCGGATGAATCAGCCGCAGGGGTTTGATTGTCCCGGCTGCGCATGGCCCGATCCGAAGCACACTTCGTCGTTCGAATTCTGCGAGAACGGCGGCAAGGCGATCGCCTGGGAGGCAACGTCAAAGCGCTGCACGCCAGAATTCTTCGCGGAGCATACCGTCACCGAGCTCGCTAGCTGGAATGATTATGATCTCGAAATGGTCGGGCGGCTCACGCATCCGATGGCCTATGATGCCACATCCGACCGCTATCTCCCGGTGGAATGGAGCGATGCGTTCGACATGATCGGACGGGAGCTCAGGGCACTGCCGGATCCGAATATGGCGGAGTTCTACACTTCCGGGCGGACCTCGAACGAAGCAGCTTTCCTCTACCAGCTCTTTGTGCGCGAATACGGTACCAACAATTTCCCCGACTGCTCGAACATGTGCCATGAGGCGACCAGCGTCGGTCTGCCGTACTCGCTCGGGGTCGGCAAGGGCACCGTGCTGCTGGAGGACTTCGACAAGGCCGATTGCATCTTCATTTTCGGCCAGAATCCGGGCACCAACAGCCCGCGGATGATGACCAGCCTGCGCAATGCGGCGCGCCGCGGCGCATCGATCATCTCGTTCAACCCGTTTCGCGAACGTGCGCTGGAGCGATTTCAGGCGCCGCAGAGCCCGATCGAGATGATCACGCTGAGCTCGACGACGATCAGCTCGAAGCTCTTCCAGGTGCGGGTCGGCGGCGACGTCGCTGTCCTCAAAGGGATCATGAAGATCCTGGTCGAGGCGGACGAGGCCGCCCGCGCCGCCGAGCAGCCGGAGATCCTGGACTGGGATTTCATTCGCGGTCACACCGTCGGCGTTGAGGCGTTGATCGATGACCTCAAGCGCACGCAATGGCCCGACATCGAACGTCAGTCCGGCCTGACGCGCGAGGACATGGAATACGCCGCCGGCGCGTACATGAAGGCAGAACGTGCCATCATTGTCTACGGCATGGGCATTACCCAGCACTGGCGCGGCGCGCACAACGTGCAGCAGATCGCCAACCTCGCGCTGTTGCGCGGCAATGTCGGGCGTGAAGGCGCCGGCGTCTGCCCGGTTCGAGGCCATTCCAACGTGCAGGGCGATCGCACCGTGGGGATCACCGAAGTTCCCAAGGCAGACTTCCTCGAGCGCCTAGAACAACGCTTCGGCTTCAAGCCGCCGGCCGCGCCGGGGCACAACGTCGTGACCGCGCTGGAGGCGATGATCCGCGGCGAGGTGAAGGCCTTCTTCGCGATGGGCGGCAATTTCGCCGCGGCCATTCCGGACTGGCAGGCGACGCAGGCGGCACTTGGCAGGCTCGATCTCACCGTCCACGTCTCGACCAAGCTCAACCGCAGCCACTTGATCCATGGCCGCGCCGCTCTGATCCTGCCATGCCTCGGACGCACCGAGATCGATGTCCAGGCGTCGGGGCCACAGTCGATCACGGTGGAGGACTCGATGTCGATGGTGCATGCGTCCGGCGGCCGCAACAAGCCTGCGTCGGAGCATCTGCGCAGCGAGGTCGCGATCATTGCCGGCGTCGCCAAGGCGACGCTGGGCGAGCGCACGGTGGTCGACTGGGACGGTTTCGTTGCCGACTACGACAGGATCCGCGATGCGATCGAGGCGGTGTTCCCGATCTTCCAGGGCTACAATGCCCGTATTCGTGTCCCCGGCGGCTTCCACCTCACGTCGACGGCGCGCGAGCGGATCTGGGCGACGCCGTCGGGCAAGGCGAACTTCCTGGTGTTCCCGGGGTGTGGCGAAGACCCACAGAGCGATGCCGATTCCCTCTGGCTCACCACCATACGCAGCCACGACCAGTACAACACCACGCTCTACTCGATGTCCGACCGCTACCGCGGTGTGTTCGGCCAGCGCGACGTGGTCTTCCTCAACGAGTATGAGCTGAAGAAGCGGGGACTGGTCGACGGCGACCGCGTCGACCTGATAACCGCATCGACCGATGGCGCCGAGCGGATCGTGCGTAACTTCCGCGTCGTGGCCTATTCGTTCCCGACCGGCTGCTGTGCCGCATACTATCCGGAGACCAATCCGCTGGTCCCGCTCTATGCCCGGGATCCCCTCAGCTTCACGCCGTCATACAAGGGTATTCCGATTCGCCTGGTGCGCTCGGCAGCCGGGGAATAGAGCCAGCGCCGGGCGCGTTGCGGTCATGCATCGCAGCGCGGCGCATCCGCCCGGACGGAGACCGGCAGCGTGAACCAGAAGCGGGCTCCGCCGTGCGCGCCATTGCCTTCCGCGCCGATCCGGCCCCCATGCGCTTCGACGATCGACCGGCAGATGGGCAGTCCCATGCCCATCCCGGTCTCCTTGGTCGTAAAGAAGCTGTCGAAGAGCCGATCGACGTGTTCGGCAGCGATGCCGGGCCCGTTGTCCTCAACAGAGCAGCACAGTGTCGATGGGTCTGGCGTGACCGTGCTGATAACGATCCGGCGATCGTCATATCCGGCCTGGGTCATCGCCTGCACCGCGTTGATGGCCAGATTCACGATCACCTGCTGGAGCTGGGTGCGATCACCGAGCACCTGGGGCGCGCTCGGGTCGGGCCGGTGCACAATCGTCACCGCGCGGGATTCGAGTTCATGCCGGAGGAAGAGAAGCGCTTCGCGAATGACTTCGTCAAATGACAGGGATGCCTGTTCCGGGGCCCTCCGGGAAGCCATTCCGTGAACGCGCGCCACGATGTTCGCCGCCCGCTGCGCATCTACGACGATGTTTTCGATGGTCTTGCGGATCTCGACGATATCGGGAGTGGGCCTATTCAGCCATCGCAGTCCGGCGGCGCCATTGGTGGCAATGGCTGCGAGCGGCTGGTTGACTTCGTGGGCGATGGATGCGGTGAGTTCGCCGAGCATCGAGACCCGCGCGGCGTGCGCGAACTCGGCCCGTACCTGCTGGAGCTTCTGCTGGGCGCGAAGACGCTGTGAGATGTCGATCGTGCCGACCAGGCTTATTTCGAGATCATTGATAGGGCCGACGCGCGCGGTCGTGAAGAGAACGTCGACGATGCGACCGTCCCACGTGACCATCTTGGTCTCCTCCTCGAAGTTGGTCTCGCCGCGATAGCGGGACTCCATCGCCCGGCGGAACGTATCGGGCCGTTCCCTCCAGGTGTCCGCCATGGAACGTCCTACGAAGCCTTCGACGCCTCCCCCGAACATCTGGATGGCTCGTTCGTTGGCCTCCTGAAACGTGAGCGCATCCATGCAGGTGCGGAGGAATTCGGGATGGCTGTCGAAATAGGCGCCGAGGTCCTTGACACCCTCGGCGCGCAGTTTTCGGAACAGCGCGACGAGCCTGCTGGCGTCGAGCTGCCGGAATGCGATCGGCATGCGGCTGAACAGCTGGCGGTAGCGCTGCTCGCTCCGCTCCAGCTCGGCATTGGTCTTCTTCAGGGCCGTGATATCCATGATCGCGCCGACGAGCGTCAGCGAAGCGGCTAGGAAAGCAGCGAAAGCGATCGCGGTGAAATTGTCTCCAAGCAGTGAACAGGTGAAGGACAGCAGGGTCAGAACAAGGCTACCCCAAGCCCACAGCAGAATCCGATCCTGTATTGTCTGGATCGGCAGCAAACGCCGCCACCATCGCTGGGGCTGTACCGGGGTTGAGCCATCCAGGCGTTCGAGCATCATGCGGAAGGTCTAGCGCGCCGCCGACGGAAGGTCTTTTGCGTTTTCGCAGGCGTCTTGTCAAAACGCACGAAACTGCGATCGGGCTTGCTGGATGCGATCCTGGGCCATCTCGGCGGTTGGCCTCGTGACGCCGAATCGCTGCTCGAACTCGGCGACATTGACGACGCCACGGCGGTGGGTGCCGTCGCCGATCTTGCGGTCGCCCTCCCAGGCCTCGACCTCGAACAGGATGCTTCTGGCGTCGATCGCGACCACCCGTGCCGTCGCCCGCACCGTGCGACCGACCGGCGTCGCGGCCAGATGGCGGATATTGACCATCATCCCGACGCTGACATGACCTGCGGGAAGGAACGGCTGAACCGCCGATCCGGCAGCCATTTCCATGTGCAGGATCATCATCGGCGTGCCGTAGACTTCAGGCATGCCCGGCACCACATGGCCGACGGTCATCTCGGGCGTGACGGTCACCAGTTTTTCGGCGGTCATGCCGGTCGTCACTTTCTCAAGCGGATTCATGGCTCAATTCCGTCTGTGCCTCGGTCGTGGATGGGGTGGATGTCTTAGCGGCCTGCGGCTTGCGCCCGGTGAGCCAGTTGCCGAGCCGATCGAGATAGAGATAGACGACGGGCGTGGTGTAGAGCGTCAGGATCTGCGACAGCATCAGGCCGCCGACGATCGTGTAGCCGAGCGGCTGGCGCAGCTCCGCACCGGTGCCGGAGCCGATCATCAGCGGCACGCCGCCGAGCAGCGCAGCCATGGTCGTCATCAGGATCGGGCGGAAGCGCAGCGTGCAGGCCTGGTAGATCGCCTCTTCAGGGCTGAGCCCATGCCGGCGCTCCACCTCGAGCGCGAAATCGACCAGCATGATGCCGTTCTTTTTGACGATGCCGATCAGCAGGATGATTCCGATGATGGCAATCACGCTGAGATCCATGTGGACAGCCAGCAGCAGCAGCAGCGCGCCGATACCCGCCGAAGGTAGCGTCGACAGGATCGTAATCGGATGGATCAGGCTCTCATAGAGGACGCCGAGAATGATGTAGATCACGATCAACGCGGCCCCGATCAACAGCGGTGTGCCGGACAGGGAGGACTGGAAGGCCTGGGCGTTGCCCTGGAACGAGGTCGACAGCGAGGCGGGCTTTCCCGTATCCTTCTCGATCTTCTGGATCGCCGTCACCGCATCGCCCAGCGCGACGCCTGGCCGCAGGTTGAACGAGATCGTCACCGAGGGAAACAGGCTCTGGTGGTTGATCAGGATGGGCGCAGGCTTGATGACGGCATGGACCAGCGTGCTGAGCGGGACCTGCTGGCCGGAGGCCGAGTTCAGGTAGATGTCCTTGAGCGCTTCGGGCCCGTACTGGAATCGCGGATCGACTTCCATCACGACGTGGTACTGGTTCAGCGAGGTGAACATGGTGGAGACGATGCGCTGGCCGAAAGCGTCGTCAAGCGCATTGTCGATCGTCGTGGGCAGGATGCCGAAGCTCGAGGCGACCTCGCGATTGACGGTGACCTCCAGCCGTGGGCCGGCATTGGCCTGGTCGCTTGCGACGTCGCTGATGACGTCGAGCGCGCGAAGCTTCTCCAGGAAGATCGCCGACCAGTGGGTCAGCTCGTTGGAATCGGCATCCGTCAGGGTGTACTGATATTGTGTCTTCGACAAGCGTGCGCCGATCGTGATGTCCTGCGCCGCCTGCATGTAGAGCGTGATGCCCTGGATGTGGGCCAGTCGCGGGCGCAGCCGGTTGATCACCTGGTCGGCGCTCGCCTTGCGCTCCGGCTTCGGCTTCAGCACGATGAAGATGCGCCCCTGGTTGAGCGTCGCGGTCGGTCCGCCCGGACCGATATAGCTCGCCACTGACTGGATCGCGGGATCCTTTGAGAGGATGTCCACGATCGCCTGCTGTCGTTCCGACATCGCGGGGAAGGAGATGTCCTGGGCAGCCTCGGTGATGCCGACGATCTGTCCAGTGTCCTGTTGCGGAAAGAAACCCTTCGGGATGATCACGTAGAGGTAGCCGGTCAACGCGATGGTCGAGAGCATGACGAGCAGCGTCGCGAAGCGATGCCGCAGCACCACGCGCAAGCCCCGCGCGTAGAGCGCAAGCAGGGCATCGAAGCCGCGTTCGAACAGGAGATAGATCCGGCCGTGCTTCCTTCGCGAATCGTCCTTCAGAAGGCGCGCGCACATCATGGGCGTCAGGGTGAGCGAGATGATCAACGACAGCAGCAGCGCGGCGGTGATGGTGACGGCGAATTCCTGGAACAGCTTGCCGACGTAGCCGCCCATCAGGAAGAGCGGGATGAACACTGCGATCAGCGAAAGCGTGATGGAGACGATCGTGAAGCCGATTTCGGCGGAGCCCTTGAGTGCGGCCTCCAGTGGCGTCATGCCCTGTTCGAGATGGCGCACGATGTTCTCGATGACCACGACGGCATCGTCGACCACGAAGCCGACCGCGATCGACAGTGCCATCAGCGAGAGGTTGTCGAGGCTGTAGCCGAGCACATAGAGCACCGCGAACGTCCCGATCAGCGCCAGGGGAACAGTGATCGCCGGGATGACGGTGGCCCAGAAATTTCGCAGGAAGAGGAAAATGACCATCACGACCAGGGCGACCGTCAGCAGCAGCGTGAATTGAACGTCGGAAACCGCGGCGCGAATGGTGGCGGTGCGATCGGCGGCGATCGTCACCTTGATCGCCGGTGGAACGGAAGCCTGCAACTGCGGCAGCAGCTTCTTGATCCGGTCGACGGTCTCGATCACGTTGGCGCCGGGCACGCGCTGGACTGCCAGAATAATGGCGCGCTCTTTGCCGTACCAGCCGGCCAGAAGATCGTTTTCGGGGGCCTCGATCGCCGTGCCGACGTCGCGGATTCGTACCGGCGAGCCGTTGCGATAGGCGATGATGAGGTCTTCGTAAGCAGAGGGCTTCAGCAACTGATCATTGGTGTTCAGCGTATAGGTGACGCGCGGGCTGTTGAGCGTGCCCTTGGGCAAGTCGACATTGGCGCCGGCGATGACGTTGCGGACGTCTTCGAGACCGATGCCGCGGGCAGCAAGCGCCTGCGGGTTGACGCGAACACGGATCGCCGGCTTCTGCTGGCCGCCGATGCCGACGAGCCCGACACCGGGCACCTGCGAAATCTTCGGCAACAGGATATTTTCCGCATAGGCATCGACCGTGGTCAGCGGCAGCGAGTCCGACGTCAGCGCGATCAGCATGATCGGCGTCTCCGCCGGATTTACCTTCCTGATCGTCGGCGGGTAGGGGATGTTCGGCGGCAGGAAGGGGCTGGCGGCATTGATCGCGGCCAGCACGTCCACGGCCGCGCTGTCCACCGTCCGCGACAGCTCGAATTGCACCGTGAGCTGGGCCACGCCGAGTGCACTGGACGAGGTGAGCTGGGTGATGCCGGGGATCTGGCTGAGCTGCTGCTCGAGCGGTGTGGCGAGCGACGAGGCAATGGTGCCCGGATCGGCGCCGGGCAATTGCGCCGAGATCTGGATCGTCGGGTAATTGACGTTCGGCAGCGCACCGACCGGCAGCAGTGGATAGGCCGCAAGGCCGCACAGCAGCAAGCCGGCCATCAGCAGGGCGGTTGCGATCGGCCGCAGGATGAAGGGCGCCGAGAGGTTCATGGGATCGCGTCCTGCACGGCGCTCTGCAGGTCGGCTTCCCGCGCAGCTTTGCCATGCAGTTCCCGGACGCGGCTGCCTTCCGTCAGCCGATACTGGCCGTCGACCACGACCACGTCACCTGACTTCAGCCCCTGGTCGATCAGAGCTTGCCCATCACTGATCTGTGCGACGTGAACGGGGCGCAAGGCCGCGGTCTGGCCGTCGGTCACGACATAGACATAGCCGCCGTTCGGTCCCTGCTGCACGGCCGAGCCCGCGACAGTGAGCGCGTCCTTCCGAATTTCGAGCAGCAGGCGGGCATTCACAAGCTGGCCCGGCCACAGCCGGTGCTCACGATTCGGGAACACCGCCTTGAGCTGAACGGTGCCGGTCGTCCCTGCGATCTCGTTGTTGACCAGCAACAGCGTGCCTTCGTCGAGCTTCATCTTGTTGTCCTGGCTGTAGGCAATGACCTTCAGCGATTCCTTTGCAGCGTGCTCCTGGATTACGGGCAGGTCGGTCTGCGGCAGGGTGAACAGCAGCGAGATCGGCTCGATCTGGGTGACGACGACGAGACCGTTGGGGTCGGTCGGGTGAATCACGTTGCCGACATCGATCTGGCGCACGCCGGTGATGCCGGGGATGGCCGAGGTCAGGCGCGTGTAGCTGAGCTGGACGTTGGCCTGATCGATCTGCGCCTGGTCGGCCTTCACGGCGGCTTTGAGCTGCGCCACCTGCGCCGTCTGCGTCTCGATCAGTTGCGGGGTCGCGTAGCCCTTGTCGCCGAGCTGATTGTAGCGTGAGAGATTGGCCTCGGCGTTCACGAGCTGCGCCTGATCCCTGTCGCGGTTGGCCGTCAGCTGCTCGATCTGTGCCTCGTAGGGACGCGGATCGATCTGGGCGAGCAGGTCGCCGGCCTTGACGGTCTGTCCCTCGGTGAAGGCGATCTTGACGATCTGCCCCTGAATCTGGCTGCGCACGACGTCGGTGTTGTAGGCGATCACGGTGCCGATGCCGCGCAGGTAGATCGGAACGTCCTTGCCGGTGACGGTGGCTGCGACGACCGGCACGGCAGCGGGCACCGGCGCGGCCGCCACCGCCGGCCTGTGGTCGGTGCCGTAGAACCAGAGGCCTGCGCCGATCAGGATCGCGGCGAGAGCAACCAGTGCGAGGGTGAGGTTGCGTTTCACGGTGATGGTCCTTCTTGATCTCAGGGATTGCCGGAACCGTTGATTGAATTCGTGTTGCCCATGGGGGCAGGGCCGGGCACCGGCAGGGACGGACTGATTCCGGCGCCGCCGAGTTCGGTGGATCCGAGCGGAATCCCGACGCGTCCGACCGTCGATGTCGAGGGAGGCAAGGCCGATTGGGTTGTCGTGCCGTCGGAGCAGCCGAGTGACTGGCTTCCGGAGAGCCCGCCGCCGTCAAACAGGGCTCCCGACGATCCGGTATTCCCTGAAAGGGGGCAGTTCGTCATTGCTTGCGAAGGGGTGATCGGGGATACGCCGGGCGTGGCGATTTCGGTCGAGCCCAGCGGAATGCCTTCAGGCCGCGTGGATCCGAGGTTGAGCGGCGAGGTTGCAGACATGCCGACAGGGGGCAGCGTCGTCGGCAGCGTCATCTGCGCATTCACCGCGGCCGGGATCAGCCAAATCAGGCTGGTTGCGAGCGCCACGCCCAGATGCATCGATGCAAATCGGCGGCATCCGAACCTGTTCAATGAGAGCTGTTCTCGCATGGGCTGCTCCGGATTCTTTCATGTGTGCGGAACGATAGGGAGCGGCCGGCGTGCCGGTATTCCCTGAATGCACGTCCTGCTGTCTGGCCGCACGATCGAAAGCCATCCACCCCGGGATCATTGGGGCCCCTTCCGAAGCAGTCGCTTTGCTTCGGACAGCTCCCGGCGGCACGTGGCGATGTCGCTGGAGCTGTCCGCGGCGCGTGCGCGGTCGAGGGCATCGAGCGCGAGTCGAAGGTAAACTCCGCTCGCGCCTTCCGCTTGCGCCAGCGATCGTGGCGTGGGCTGATGACCGCGCAGTGCATCGAGGCTCTCCGGGCTCCAGCCATGTGCGCCGGCATTCTTCTCAATCGCGGCGTCCAGCTGTGCCTGGACACGCCCGATCGAATCTTCGCAGGACGCAGCACGAGCCGGGGATGCCGCCTGCAGGAGGATTATAGTGGCAGCTGCAATCCGGATGAGTGAATTCGATGTCATTGTCGATCCTTCGTGTCGCTAGCGAACGTCTGCCTCGAATGACAGGACCGATACGCGCCGTCTTTCGCTTGTGAACGTCGGCTGCTTTGCACGCGCACGAGATCGTGCCATCAGAGAAACTGGAAAGTGAGCTGGGTCAGCGCTGGGGCCGATAATTCCCGGCGTGCGAAGTGGCAAGGGCCGGTGTTTGCCGAAATACGCAGGCAAGCGGCCAACGTAGTGTCGCATCGTTCCAACCCGGAGTGATCCCGACATGAAACACCTCAACGCAGGTCTCGCCTTTGCTGCAGCCCTTTCCCTGTTCGCGAGCGTCGCCCCGGCGCGTGCGGAACCCGTTAAGAACATCGTCCTGGTCCACGGCGCCTGGGTGGATGCGTCCGGCTGGAAGCCGGTCTACGAAATCCTGAGCAAGGAAGGCTTCCGCGTGACCATGGTGCAGGAGCCGGAAACGTCGTTCGCCGACGACGTCACGGCGGCGAAGCGGATTCTCGATCTCCAGGATGGTCCGACACTCCTCGTCGGCCACAGCTATGGCGGCTCGATCATCACCGAGGCCGGCGTCCATCCCAAAGTCGCCGGCCTCGTCTACGTCGCCGCGCACGCCCCCGACGTCGGCGAGGATGAATCGGCGCTCGGCAAGAAGACGCCGAGTGTGCTTGGAAAGACCGAGGGCGTCATCAAGGTCACGCCGGACAAGTTCACCTATCTCGATCCCGTGCAATTCCCGAAACTGTTCGCGCCCGATCTGCCGCGTGAGCGCGCCGAGTTCGTGGCACGCTCCCAGGTCCTGGCCGCGGCACAGGTGTTCAGCACCCCACTGACGGCGGCTGCGTGGAAGACCAAGCCGAGTTGGGGCATCGTTGCCGGCGACGACCAAATCATCAATCCCGATCTGGAGCGCTGGTACTACGAGCGTGCCAAGAGCCACACCACGGTGATCCCGGGCGCGAGCCACTCGGTCTACGAGTCGCATCCCAAGGAAGTGGCGGCGGTCATCACGCGCGCAGCGCGCAGCATCGATCAACCGGTCACCCGCTGACGCCGCATTTTGCCGGTCCTGACGCACGGCCGGTGAACGGAGGGCCGGCGGGAGAGGCAGCACTCCCGCCGGCCTGACTGCCCACCCTCGGAGAATTCCATGAGCGTGATCGAGAAGACCAGCGCAAGTCGAGGACCGGTTCGCGACCTGACGCGCGTCAAGGAGCAAAGGCCATGACGAGCTGGCAGAACAACCGCGCCACGCGTGATGCCCGCATCGCTGCAGGTGCCGCGCTTGCCCACGGCAAAGTCGTGGAAGCGGACAATGCCACGCGCCTGCTCGAGGCTGTGATCCGGCCGGGCGACCGGATCTGCCTGGAAGGCGACAACCAGAAACAGGCCGACCTGCTCAGTCGCGCGCTGCTCGCGGTCGATCTCTCCAGGGTCAACGATCTGCACATGGTGCAGTCGGGCGTCGTTCTTCCAGAACATCTGGATCTGTTCGACCGCGGCGTCGCGAAGCGGCTGGACTATGCCTATTCCGGGCCGCAATCGGCCCGCATCGCGCGCATGCTGTTCGGCGGCAAGATCGAGCTGGGCGCGGTCCACACCTATCTCGAACTGTTCGCACGCTACTTCATCGACTTGACGCCGCACGTCGCGCTGATCGCTGCCGTCAGCGCCGACCATGACGGAAATCTCTACACCGGTCCGAACACCGAGGATACGCCGACCGTGGTGGAGGCAACGGCCTTCAAGGACGGCATCGTGATCGCCCAGGTCAACGAGATCGTCGAGCAGGTTCCGCGGGTCGACATCCCGGCGGATCGCGTCCACTTCGTCGTCAAGTCCGACAAGCCGTTCTTCGTCGAGCCGCTGTTCACGCGCGATCCGGCCGCGATCACCGAGGGACAAATCCTGACCGCGATGCTCGCGATCAAGGGTATCTATGCTCCCTATGGCGTGCAGCGGCTCAATCACGGTATCGGCTTCAGCACGGCGGCGATCGAGCTCCTGTTGCCGACCTTCGGCGAGCGGCTTGGCCTCAAGGGCAAAATCGCGACCCATTTTGCTCTGAACCCGCATCCCGCACTCATTCCCGCGATCGAATCCGGCTGGATCCGGCAGATTCACTCGTTCGGTTCGGAGGTCGGCATGGACGACTACATCCGCGCCCGGTCCGACGTCTACTTCACCGGCCCCGACGGCTCGCTGCGCTCGAACCGCGCCTTTTGCCAGACCGCCGGGCTCTATGCCTGCGACATGTTCATCGGTTCAACGTTGCAGATCGATCTGCAGGGAAATTCGTCGACCGTCACCACCTCCCGCATCGCCGGGTTCGGCGGCGCGCCGAACATGGGAGCAGATGCGCGCGGCCGGCGTCATCCGAGCGAGCCCTGGCTGAAGGCCGGGGCGGAGGCTGATCCTGATGGCTCCTCCCTGATGCGCCGCGGCCGCAAGCTGGTGGTGCAGATCGGCGAGACGTTCGGCGACAAGAACGTGCCGCTGTTCGTCGAGAAGCTCGATGCCATCGAGCTCGCGGAGAAGCTGGAGCTCGAGCTCGCGCCGATCATGATCTATGGCGACGACGTCACGCACATCGTCACCGAGGAGGGCGTCGCCAACCTCCTGCTGTGCCGTACCGCGGAGGAGCGTGAGCAGGCCATTCGCGGCGTTGCCGGCTACACCGACGTCGGCCGTCGGCGGGATCACGGCATGGTCGCGCACTTGCGCGAACGCGGGGTGATCCGGCGCCCGGAGGATCTCGGCATCAATCCGCTCGATGCGGATCGCAGCCTGCTCGCGGCGCGCTCGATCAAGGATCTCGTGCGCTGGTCAGGCGGGCTCTACGCGCCGCCGTCGAAATTCAGGAACTGGTGAGGAGAGGTCATGGAAGATCTTAGGTTTGAGCACAGCGTTCACACCAGGGCCGGCGGCACCAGGCAGAGCGCGATCGTCGGCGTTGTCGCCTCGGGCAATCTGGAGGTGCTGGTGGAACGCGTCCTGCCGGATGCGGAATGCGCCATCGAGATCAAGACCGCGGCGGTTGGCTTCGGCGAGGTCTGGACCGCCGTAATCGGCGATTTCGTCGAGCGCTATTCGCCCGGCGGGCTGAGATTCTCGATCAATGACGGTGGCGCGCGCCCCGATACGGTCTCGCTTCGGTTGGCGCAGGCAGTGCGATTGATCACGGAGAACGGCCAATGACCGCACCACTCAAGGACGTCACACCGGCCGAGCGCGCCCGCAGCACCAGCTTCTACGAGGCGTCGGCCCGCACGCGGCTGGAGTTGCTGCTCGACGCCGGCAGCTTCGTCGAGTTCATCGGTCCGGAGCAGCGCGAGGTCAGTCCGCATCTGAAGATCTTTGATCTGCCCGAGCAGTTCGACGACGGCATCGTCGTCGGCCATGGCCGCCTCGATGACTCGCCGGTGTTCGTCGCCGCACAGGAGGGCCGTTTCATGGGCGGCGCCTTCGGCGAGGTGCATGGCGCCAAGCTGATCGGGTTACTCCGCGCGGCGCGCCAGATCGCATCGATCCCCGTCCTGATCCTGTTCGACACCGGCGGCGTCCGGTTGCAGGAAGCCAATGCCGGCGAGCTCGCCATTGCCGAGATCATGCGGGCGGTGATGGAGGCGCGCAGCGCCGGCGTGAAGGTGGTCGGCCTGATCGGCGGCCGGTCCGGATGCTACGGCGGCGGTGGGTTGATCGCGGGCTGCTGCTCGGCACTCGCCGTGTCTGAACCTGGGCGCATTGCGGTGTCCGGCCCCGAAGTCATCGAGACCAATCGCGGCGTCGAGGAGTTCGACTCCCGCGACCGCGCGCTGGTCTGGCGCACCATGGGCGGCAAGCATCGCCGCCTGCTCGGCGCCGCCGACGTCTTTGCCGATGACAATGTGCAGGAGTTCCGCGAGGCCGCGCTGGAACTGCTGGGTCTGATCGGACCGTTCGGCCTCGACAGCTTGAAGGCAGAGCAGGAGCGGCTTGCCGACCGGCTAAGCCGCTACGGCGCCTGCCTCGATGCCGTCGACATCTGGACGGCGCAAGGCATCGCGCATGCCGAAACGGTTCCGGAGCTGCCGGCCGATCAGTTCATTGCGCTCGCCGACAGGATGGGGAGGACCAGCCGTGACGCTCGATGACATTCTCGCCTCGCTCTTTCCAAAGGGCCATGAGATCAGGAACGACAAAGGCGTCCGTCTCGGCTCGGCGACGCTGCGACGCGGCGACAAAATGCTCGTCCTCGGTGTCGCGGATCGAACCGCACTGGGCGTCGACGAGGCGATCAGATTGTCCGGCCATGTCCTGGCGTCGATCGGCCGGGACTCTGGCCCGATCCTGGTGCTCGTCGATAGCGACAGCCAGCGCATGAGCAAGCGCGACGAGTTGCTCGGGCTGAACGAATTCCTCGCGCATCTGGCGAAAGTGTTGATCCACGCGGACATGAACGGCCGCCCCACCATCGGCCTTCTCTACGGTCACTCGGCGGCGGGCGCTCTGCTCGCGACGGGACTTGCAACCCGCGTGCTGATCGGATTGCCCGGTGCACAGCCTGCAGTGATGGACCTGCCGTCGATGGCGAAGGTCACCAAGCTGTCGATGGAAGCGCTCGAGGAGAAGGCGAAGTCGACGCCGGTGTTCGCGCCGGGGCTGTCCAATCTCGTGCAGATGGGCGCGGTTCACATGACATGGAGCAAAGATGCCTCGCTCGCCGATCAACTGGAGGCGCTGCTGGCCGACATGCCGGCCGCGCGAGACCAGCGGGATGCGCTCGGTAAGGCGCGTGGTGGCCGGCTGAAGGCCGCTGATATTGCGGAGCGTGTGCGTGACTTGGCCCTGCAAGCACGGTGAGCGTTCACCGGGTCGTCATGACCTCGTCTTCGTCAGCCCGGCAGGGTGGCGGGCGATGCTGGAAGCGCGCGGCGATCTCGCTACCGATGCGTTGGTCGCACGTTGGTCCAAAATGGGCTGGCCGGCGATCAGGCGGCGCGCTCTGCCATGCGAGGAAGCCGGTCTTGCTCTGGGCCTGCCATTGCCGCCCTCGGCCGGCAAGAAGCGGATCTCGCTCCTGGTTGATATCGACCACGTCGTCTCGGTGGCGAGGCCGCCGTCGCTGCGGCAGGCGCGCGCTTACGCGCCGCGCAACTGGTGGCCGACGCTCGACCGGCTCGACCGGTTGGAGCTTCGTCACTCGGTGGACGCGCGCGTCTTCGGCAGCCTGGCCTGGCAATCGCTGACCGGGCTCGACTACGTGACAGACCGATCGGACCTCGATGTGCTGTTCGAGATTCGCGGCGAAACCGACGTCGATCGTTTCGTTGCCGATGTGGCTGCGATCGAGAACGAAGCGCCGATGCGGATCGATGGCGAACTGATGCGCGCGGATGGTGCTGCAGTGAACTGGCGCGAGCTCCACGGCGGCGGGAGCGAGCTTCTGGTGAAAAGCATCGGGAGCGTGATCCTGCTCGGCAGGGATCGATTCATTTCCGGAGCGAGGGGATCATGATCACCGCGGCCATGCGAGGTTTGGAAAGGTCGGTTCAGCGTCGGTCACGCATCGGGCCCGACGTTTCCGCCATCGGCGCCATCGCCGCCCGCTGCCTCGTCGAGGAGCTGGAAACCTGGCCGAAGCCGGGGCTCGTGAGTCATATCGACAATGGCAGTCACGATGATATGGATGCCGGCACGTTCCGTCGCAGCGCCGCGGCGATCGAGCCCCATCTTCAGCGCCTGGCCGAAGCAGGCGCGCGCGGCTGCGGCATGGGGCGGCTGCGGGCGGACGTGACCGGGAGCGCCGCGAGCATGCGCCCAAGGGAGAGGACGCTGACGAGGTCGACCAGCGCGGAACGCGCGGCCGCGGTCCGTGCCGTGCCGATGCTCGATTCCGTCGTAAGGCTGGCGATCTCCGGACGTATCGCAGCGATGTCGTGCAACAGGCTCGCCGCAGCCACCGCGGAGTCACGGTCGGTACCGTGCGTGAGGGCCTTGACCCGGTTCGTACAGCGCCTCGATGCGACCTGCCAGTACCGGATGATAGTCCGGCGCGGCCAGCACCTCGTTGACCAGCGCCACCGCAAGCACCCCGATGCCGATGGCGGCACCGCGCGCGATGCCGGTCGGAAACACCTGGAGCGGCGTGTCGATCTGCTGGATGGCGATCAGGGCGACGGTGATGCAGCAGAGCGCCGCCGCATAGGCACGATTGCCGTCCAGCATGGCGGCGACATAGACGCAGAGCCCGACCCAGATGCCGAGCACGGCGAGCAGGAGGCCGTCGGTCTGAGAAAACACGCCGGCGATCGCAATCGATGCCATGACCCCAATCGCCGTCGCGAGCAGCCGGTAACCGGCCTTTTCCATGCCCTGACCGCGTGTCGGCAAAGCCAGGATCGCCACGGTCAAGGCCGCTGACGAGGGGGATTCGAGCTCGAGCCAGAAGCTCGCATAGAGTGCGAGCAGCATCGCCAGCCATATCCGCAGCGCAAAGGTCCAGGAGCTTGCCGGGAAGCCGGCGAAGACCAACGGGGACGGCGCGGCAGCACTGGTGGCGTTCACGGGCATCGCGCCTCATCCGTTTTTCGGCAGAGCGTGCCGCCCGGCCGAAGTCGAGAAAGTCGAAAACGACTATGAGGTTTGCAGCTCCTGCCGGTATTTCCGGTCCACCAACCTAGTTGCCGGAATGCACGTCTGGTTGGGGACGAGAGCCATTGCGCAAGGGAGGGACAGACAGGCTACGGCGCGTGGCCTGCCAGCGCCTCTTCGAGGCAGCGGATGATCTCATCGCCGCTGGAGGGCTTGCCGAGAAAGCAATGCGCGCCCGCGGCCATTACGCGCTGGCGCACGGATTCGCTTGGAAAAGCCGTCATGAAGATGATCGGGAAACGGCGGCCAGCGGCGATCAACTGGGCCTGCAACTCATCGCCCGTGATGACCGGCATCTGCACGTCGGCGATCATGCATGCGGGATCGTCTCCCGGCGCATGCCGCAGGAAGTCCAGCCCGGACTCGTAGGCATCGGCCTCGTAGCCGAGCGAACGCACCAGGCTCGCAAGCGAAGCGCGAACGCCTTCGTCGTCGTCCACAATTGCAATCACAGGGGTCTTGGCCATTTGCGCTCAATCCTGACCGCGGTGTTCCGCAAGGCAAGGAGGATATCTCCCGTTGCGCGGCCGATAACGCCTTATGCACCCGGGGGCCGGACCGCCGAAATTATACTCAGGTTTGGTCCGTAGTCCTGCGGGTTTGGGAAACTCCGAGCGCCTCGGCCTTGCGAACGAGGTCGGCCAATGACCTAACCCCCATCTTGCGCATGACGTTCCCGCGGTGGATTTTGACCGTGATCTCGCTGAGGCCGATCAGGGCCGCCACCTGCTTGTTCATCAGGCCGGCGGTGACATGGCCCATCACCTCGCGTTCGCGCGCCGTCAGGGTCTCGTACTGGGCGCGGATGTCCTCCTTGGCCGCGGCTTCGGCACGGTGCTGCGCATCGCGCTCGAGCGCCGCGGTCACGGCATCAAGCATGTCCTGGTCGCGAAACGGTTTGGAAAGAAAGTCGACGGCGCCGGCCTTCATGGCACGCACCGACATCGGAATGTCCCCGTGGCCGGTCATGAAGATGATCGGATAGCTGATGCCCTGCCGGACGAACTGGCTCTGCAGATCGAGCCCGCTCACGCCCGGGAGGCGGACGTCCAGCACGATGCAGCCGGGACCGTCGGGCAGCGAGCCGGCAAGCAATTCGGCGGGCGAGCCGTACAGGCGCGTCTGGAGGCCAACGGATCGGAACAGGCTGTCGAGCGAGGCGCGGATGCCGGCGTCGTCGTCGACGACAATGACGATTGCGTTGGAGGGCTGGGCCGGCGGCTGCGCCTGGTTGGGTCGGGTCATGGCAGGGCGTGTTCTTGGCTAAATGGCAATGTCAGGTGGAATGTCGTTCCCGAGCCCGGAGTGCTCGCCACCGACAACCGGCCGCCGTGAGCTTCCACCGTGGTTCGGCAGATCGCAAGCCCCATGCCCATTCCGCCATCCTTCGTCGTGAAGAACGGATCAAACAGGCGCGGCAGGTCCTCAGGTTGGATGCCCGGGCCGCTATCCTGTACCATGATGGCGAGGGTTTCGCTGTCCTCGCTGCCGGCGCGCAGCGTGATGGTGCGGGAACCGGGCTGGCCTGCCATGGCCTGGCCGGCATTGATCAGAAGATTGACCAGGACCTGTTGCAGCTGGACCCGGTCGCCGCGAATCGGTGGCAGATCGTGCTGCGACTCGACGGTGAGGGTGACCTGGTCCTTGGCGAGTTCGCGCGCAACCAGCGCAGTCGCCTCCTCGATGATCTCGCCGATTTGCAGCATATCCCGCTGGGGCGGGGCCTTCTTCAGAAAGGTGCGGATGCGGGTCACGATCTCGCTGGCGCGGCGGCCCTGAGCGACGACATGGCCGATCGTCGTCGTAACCTCCTTGAGATCGGGGACGTCGCGCCGCAGCCACCGCAGGCCGGCCTCGCCGCTGGTGACGATCGCCGCCAGCGGCTGGTTCACCTCATGCGCAATTGACGCGCTGAGCTCGCCGAGGGTTGCAACGCGTGCAGCATGAGCGAGCTCGACCTGCGCCGCGAGCAGCGCATCCTGCGCCTGCCGGCGCTCGGTAATGTCGACGACGAAGATGAGGACGTTATGATCTTCGTCGGATTGAGGCGGAAAGGTGATCGTGAACAGCACGGGGACCTTGCGTCCGTCGAGGCGCACGAGCTCGCTCTCCCCTTCGTGGAACTGCTCTCCTTCCGCGAATGCCACCAGCGCGTCGAGGAAACTGCGATCGTTCTCGCCCAGCAGCTTGTCCACGTTCTGGATGAAGGCCGCAGAGCTGCTTGCCCCCGCCATCTTCTGCAGGGCAGGATTGACGTCGGTAATTCTGGCAAGCCCACGGGCATGGCGGACCAAATCGGGATGTCGTGCCAGATATTCGCGCAGGTCCGCCCCTCGGGTCGGTAGCGAATGCAGGCGCGGTCCGTAGTCCGCTCCAGTCTTCCTCTACGACGCCGATACGGCTTGCGTCGAACATTCGGCGGTATCGCTGCTCGCTCTGCACCAGTGCGCTGTGCGCCGCCACGTGGTCCGTGACGTCGGTGTGCGTTTCAAGCACGCCAACGGGTTTGCCGAGATGGTCGTGTTGCAGGGCCCAGCGGGCATCGACCGCGAGTATGGCACCGTCCTTCGTGCGCTGCTCAACCCTGCCTTCCCATCGCCCGGTATCGAGCAGGGTGGCCTCGATGACTTCCCTCCGGTCGGGATAGCTGGTTCGCAGAAGCTTGTCGGCGATCTGCCCGAGTGCCTCGTCGGTGGTCCAGCCGTAGGTCTGTTCCGCAGCCTTGTTCCAGAAATTGATCACGCCGGCGCGATCCCGGACGAAGATCATGTCATGCGAGAGGTTGAGCAGGCGAGCCTGCGCCGCCAGGCGATTGGTTGCGGCATGATTCTGGAGCGCGAGCAGCGTGGTGATTGCGATGGCCGCTAGGCTCACCAGGGCACGAAGGGCCGGTGAGCCGATGGGCTCGTGATCATGCGATAACAGATACGCGGTGATCGTCAGGGCGGCACAGCCGATCGCGGCGACGATGATGTCGTTGCGCCGGTTCGTCCTCGCCGCGAGCAGGATCGCAACGACGTAGAGAACCGCGACCGCACCTTCGAGCGGCGTCAGCACGTCGACCATGAAGACCGCGAAGGCGAGGACGGCGGACCAGAACCGCAGGCCGGTGCGGCTCATGGATGAACCCGTGGGCCGATCAAGGTTCGTCATCGTCGCAGGCGGGGTTTCTTCTCATTGCAGCCGCGTTGATGCCGCGATTTGATCGCGCCCACAATATCCCGCCAGCCGATTTTCGTGCCCTCTTGGAAGACCCCGTGGATAGTCGATCCGGCGCGGGCGGCGACACGGAGATTTCCCAGGCTTATCGGCGATTTTGCCGATCGCGGACGCGTCAACTTACCGCAGGCAGGGGGAGCTTCAGGGCTCGAGCGTGGGGCGGAGTGTTCCGCCCGCCCTCTCGCCCGGGGGTCATACCAACGTATGACGCGATTAACCCGAGACCTTATCCATGCACCCGCGCGTAGAATGGAGCGCGCGGATCGCCGAACTACTCTGCTCCCATAGCATTCGGACAAGCCGGCCAGGCATTGCTGGTGCGAAATGGGACAAGGAGCCTCGACGATGTCGCTGCAGATATCATACTCGCAAAATGCCAAGGATCATGTCGCCGCCGCAATGGACGTCTTGCCCATCGACGGCCCGCAGCTGCGGTCATCGAAACGTTCGCCGCGCTCCGGCGAGGAGGCGGTGATGCTCTCTCTCGTGCATCTGGATGTTGCGCTGGCCATTGAGCCACCAGCACCGGATGTGCAGGGATCTGCCAGTGGCGGGCCGAGCTTCAGGGTGTCGGCAAAACGCCTTGCGCACGCGTCCGCGGAGTCTGATCGGGAGACGGGTGCGGAGGGAAGCGCGGGACCCGGTGATGCGGCGCCTCTCGGATGCCCTCGCGGCAACCAAAGCCATGCACAATCCCCATTCCGCCATTCTCGTCGACGCATTGCGCCTGGCCATTCTGACCCGCAAGGCCAGCGGGGGGACGACGGTCGGACGAGGCCAGTCCGAGCCGGCCGAGAGTGACCGCGCAGGGCACGCCTGCCGGGCGGTGCGGTCGCTGCAAAAATGGCGCCTCAAGCGCGTCATGCAATACATCGACGACAATCTGGAGGCGAAGGTTACCTTGCAGCATCTGGCCGCCGTTGCCGGCCTCAGCCGGATGCACTTCGCCGCGCAGTTCCGGGCGGCCGTCGGCATGCGGCCGCACGAATATTTGCTGAAGCGGCGGATCGAGCGTGCTCAGGAATTGCTGCAGCGGCCGGACATCTCGCTCGTCGACATCGCCTTGACCGTCGGGTTCCAGACCCAGGCTCATTTCACGACAGTCTTCAAGCGCTTCGCTGGCAATACGCCATATCAATGGAGGAGTGCTCATCTTGCGCAATTTCTGCCGCTGCCGCGCCCCGAAGCGAGGGCGTCATGAACGGCATCGGTATGCAGGCCCTGTTGCTGCCGCTGCTCGGCATTCAGTCGGCGCTGGTGTACCACGAGCTCATGGGATTGTTCGAGATCGCTCGTGTCCTCGGTGCCTCCTATCGCTTTGCATCCTCGGGATCCGGGTTAGGCGCTCTTTACGGTCGCTTCACTCTGAACTTCTGCAGGACTATTGTCGGAGGCATCGCGCACTATGCATTGATGGACCGGTCGATCGAGGAGGCGATCCCGCAGCCTTGAAACAGAAGGCATTGGACTGATACGAGCGGTTCCGCAGTCGGCTCGACGGGCCCATCATGGCCGAGCGCTCCGAGATGCGCATGGCGAGCAGGTGTTCGAGGTCGATGTGCCGCTCAGTGACGGCAGGATTTACACTCGCAGGATGGCCTCAATCTCTTGCGCTGCTCTAAGCAGCGAGCGGTCTTGTCCGCGCGCGGAGATGACTTGAAGGCCAAATGGAAGTCCGCACCGATCCGTTCCGCACGGAATCGAAATCGCGGGCAGGTGGGCATGATTGATAAACGGCGTGAACACCGCGTGGGTACGCGGGCTCGCGGCTTTTCCGCCGATCATGTCCGGGCCGAGCTGCGTGAGCGGCCACGCGACGCATGGCACCGTCGGCGTCAGCAAGAGGTCAACTTCGGTGAAGAAAGCCGCGAAGGCATTGGCGATCGCAGCGCTCGCGAGCAGCGCTCCGGCAACCTCAGCACCCGACCAGGAGAGACCTCGCTCGATCTGCCTGGCGATGTCGGGATCGAAGATGGTGGGATCCTTGCGGAAGGAGTCGCCATAGAGTGCCGCGAGACCCGCATGCTGAAGCGGCATGATGGCGTCTTCCGTGGCGCCTGCCGGCCAGACGGGATCGCGTTGCGTGATGCACAAACCTGCCGCGGAAAGGCGGTCGATGGCGGAGGCGAGCCCATTCGCGACGACGTCATCAATCGCGACATCGAGGCCAAGGCGCGGCGAGAACGCGATGCGCCGACCGCCGATGTCTTCGGCCTGCAGCGCAACGACGGCAGAATCCGGATCGCGCGGATCGGCGCCGACCATGGCTTCGAACGCCAGTGCGATATCGGCCGCATCAGCTGCGATCGGCGCGATGACTGAGAGGCCAAAGAAGGGCTCGGCGAAACCTGGCCCATAGGGGATCGCGCCATAGGACGGCTTGAAGCCGGCGACCCCGACATGGGCTGGCGGCCTGCGGCTCGAGCCACCCGCATCGGTGCCGATCGCGAGCGGCACGAGGCCGGCGGCGACGGCCGCGGCCGGGCCGCCCGATGAGCCGCCGGGCGTCAGCGCGGGATCGAGGGGATGCCGCGTTGGCCCATACAGCGGCGAGGTGGTGACGCCCTTACAGGCGAACTCGGACGTTGCGCCGATGCCGACGACGACCGCTCCGGCCCTGCGCAGGCGCTCGATCGCGATGGCATCGTGCGGTGCGATGAAATCGCAGAACAGGCGCGAGCCCTGCGTCGCACGCCAGCCGCCGACCCAGATGTTGTCTTTCACGATGACGGGGACGCCGGCGAGCGGCATCGCCTCGCCGGCACGCAGGCGTTCGTCGACCGTCGCAGCGTCGGCCAGCGTGCGTGCGGGATCGATCGTGACGACCGCGTTCAACTTCCTGGCTGTCTCGATGCGCCCGAGAGCGGCCTTTGCAGTCTCGACGGCGCTCGTCCGTCCAGCCGCGACATCGGCGGCGATCCCGCGGGCATTATGTGCTGGCATTGTCATGGCCTCCCCAGATCAGGGCCACCGTGCCGCAGAGGGCCAGGCACGCCAAGGCGAAGAAAGCGACGCCGAGGCTCGCGACACCATCCAGGATCGAAACCAGCGCGGGCGCCGCCAGCAGGCCGGCATAGGATGCGGTCAGCACCGCGCCGGTGGTTTCGCCGATCCGGTCTTGCGGGGCGAGGCGGGCGATCTCGGCAATGAAGACGCCGTTCCAGCCCGACGCCGTCAAGCCGAACAGCGCCGCAATCGCGAACTGCCAGGTGCGACTGAGCGATCCGCCGTCGAGGCCGAGCAGCGCGGCGCAGAAGGCCATGCCGAGACCGATGACGATGAGCACCATACGCGGAGCATCGAGCCGCATCGCCACAAATCCCCAGCCGAGCCTGCCGACGAGGCCGCCGGCTTGCGCGCAGGCGAGCGCCATGCCGGCCTCGATATGGCTGAGGCCGAGTTCACGGGTGCCAAGCGTGACGAACACCGTGTTGAGCGATACCTGCATCGCGCTGAACGGCATCGAGGCGAGCGCCAGCATCGCGATGCGCCGGTCCGCGGTCATCAGCGCCAGCCGCGCGCGGAGATCGAGCTTCGGGGGCGGGACGAGCTTGACGGCGTAGGCCGGCCGCAACCATTCAAACAGAACGATCGCCAGCAGCGCGCAGAGGCCCACCACAGCATAGCACCAGGCCGGCCCGAACGCGATGGCGATCGCGGGCAGGGCCAGCGAGCCGCAGACAGCGCCAATCTGGTTGCCGGTCTGGCGCACCGAAAACACGAAGGTGCGCCGCTCGGCGGTCACGAGCCGCGCCAGCAGCGCCGCGCTCGCCGGTGTCTCGGGCCCCATCGCAAGGCCAAGACAGATGCCCGCGGCCAGCAGGGCGGCGGTCGATCCGAGCGTGGCCAGCGCCATGGCGACGACGATGGCCGCCGCGCACAGGCTCGCGATCCGCAGCGAGCCGGCCCGCGCGATGAAGCCGCCGCCCCAGAACGAGGCCGGGATGCCAACGGCGAACAGAGCGCAGGAGAACATCGAGAGCTGCCAGACCTCGATATGGGCGCGCGGCGCGACCACGCCAGGCGCGAACAAGGCAAACGCAACGAGGGCCTGCAGCAAGGTCATCGCGCCAAGGGCCGGCAGCAATGCGGGTGCTGGCCGAACGGCCGCGTTTCCGTCTACCATCGCGGCTTGCTCATGGGAGGAACAACGTGGCAGGCGGCATTTCCATTCACGCGGTCGATGTGGCGAGCGGGCGGCCGGCGCAGGGGCTGCGCGTCGAGATCTGGCGGATCGATCCGGACTCCGCGCGCATCGCCGACGGGCGGCTCGGCGCCAACGGCGTGCTCGATCATCCCGTCGCGCAAGGCGCTGGCGTGACGGCCGGCGAGTACGAGGTGCTGTTTCATCTCGGCGAGTTCTTTGGCGACAGCGACGGTTTCCTGACCGTGACGCCGTTCCGGTTCCGCATCAAGAACGTTGACGAGCATTTTCATCTGCCGCTGAAATTCACGCGCTGGGGCTACTCGCTGTTTCGCGGTGCCTGATCAGTTCGTCAGCCGCCGCGACAGGCCGGTGACGCGCTCCATGATCGCAACCAGCGCGATGGTGGCGATGATCAGCACGCCGGAGAGCGCGGCGATGGTAACGTCGAGCTTGCCTTCGAGATCCTGCCACATCCGGATCGGCAGCATGTCGGTCGCGGCATCGCGCAGGAACAGCGACACCGGCACGTTGTCGAAGGACGACATGAAGGCGATGAAGGCGCCGGCGATGATGCCGGGCCGGATCAGCGGCAGCACGATGCGGCGGAACGTGTAGAGACGGCTTGCCCCCAGCACGGCCGAGCTTTCGAGCAGGGTCGGCTCGAGCTGGGCGAGGGCCGCGACCGTGTTGCGCACGACATAGGGGACGCAGACCACGGTGTGTCCGATCACCAGCGTCAGCGGCGACACCGGCAGGCCGACCAGCGAGAACAGCATCAGGGCGGCAAGGCCGAAGGCGAGCGCCGGCAAGACCAGCGGCGACATGAAGAGGAAATCGAGCAGCCGTGCGGACAGCGTCCGCGACCGCGAGATTGCGAGCGCCGCCGCGACGCCGAGCACGACGGAGAGGCCCGTCGCCCATAACGCCACGATCAGGCTATTTTTCGCCGCGAAATGCAGCTGCCAGGCATTCCACAATTCGGCGTACCAACGCAGCGAATAGCCGGGCGGCGGGAAGCGCAGCGAGAAGCCGCTGGTGAAGGAGACGATCAGAACGACAAGCGACGGCGCGATGATGATCATCAGCGCGATCACCGCGGTCACGGTCATGACCAGCTCGAAGCTCAGGGCTTCCAGGGTACGCCTGCGGCCGCTCATCACGCGCCTCCATAGCCGCGCGACAGGCGGCCGAGCGTGGTGAAGACCGAGACGACCGCGAGCACGGCGAGCAGGAAGATGATCGAGATCGCCGCCGCAAACGGCCAGTTCTGGAGCGTGGAGGCTTGCTGATAGAGATACATCGGCATGAACAGCATCTGCCCGCCGCCGACCAGCGACTGGGTGATGAAGGCGGTGATCGCGGCGGCATAGGTCAGCGTGCAGCCGGCGATTACGCCGGGCAATGACAATGGCAGCACGACACGGAAGAAGGTGCGCCAGCTTCCAGCGCCTAGCGAGCAGGAGGCATCGTCGAGATTGGGGTCGATGCGGCCGAGCGCGGTGATCAGCGGCAGCGTCATCAGCGGCATCTGCACCTGCGCCAGCGCGATCACCACGCCGAACTGTGTATAGAGCAATTTTAACGGGGTATCGATGATCCCGAGCGATTGCAGTGTCGCATTGATGATGCCCTGGCGGCCCAGGATGACGATCCAGGCGAAGGTGCGGACGACTACGCTGGTCAAAAGCGGCAACAGCACGATCAGGATGATGATGGTCTGAAGCTTTGGTCCGACTCGTTGATAGAGCCACGCGATGGGAAAGCCGAGCACGAGACAGACGGCAGTTACCTCGGCGCCCAGCAGCAGCGTCGAGCCGAGCACGCCCAGGCTGAATGGATCGGTGAGAAAGTGCAGGTACTGGCCGAGCCCCCAGTGGGGCCCGGCCGTGTCGTTGTGCAGCGAGAGCCAGAACAATTGCAGCAGCGGCGCGACGAAGAAGAGGAGGAAGAACAGCGCCAGCGGCGCTGCCAATCCCATCCCGTAGGATGTCACATCGCGTGATGCCGGTGCTGCACCCATGGCTTAGATCTTGATTTCGCGGTTGAAGCGCTCGATCCAGGCCGAGCGCTGCTCGTTGATCTTCCTCCAGTCCTGGAACACGAACTTCTTCTTCAGCTCGGCCGTGTCCTTGGCCAGCACGCGCGCGATCTCGCCGCCCTTCGTGACCTTGGAATTGGTCGGCACGATCAGATAGGGCGGGTTCATCAGCGTGGTCTGCACCTCCGGCGTCAGCGCGGCCTCGATCAGCTTGAAGGCAAGCTCGCGGTTGGGCGAGTTCTTGACGATGTGGATCGTGGTCTTGAAGGCGATGGCGCCTTCCTTGGGCGCCACGAACTCGACCGGCACGCCCCGCGCTTTCAGGATCTGGATGGCGTTGAAGTTGCCGGGCGAGATGTCGATCTGGCCCTGCTGGAACAGGGTCGCGAGTGCGCCGGGATTGGCGGCGACCGCGGCGAGATTGGGCTTGAGCTCCTCCAGCGCCTTGAAGGCGGGATCGACATTGGCTTCCGAGCCGCCCCGCATCTTGGCGATCTCGACCAGCCATCCGGTGCCGAGCGTCGAGTTGAGGTTGGTGATGCCGACGCGGCCCTTGAACTCGGGCTTCCAGAGATCGGCCCATGACGTCGGCGGCGTCTTGACGGCTTCCGGATTGTAGGTGAGGCCGACGACCTGGAAGAACGGGGCGGGGCCCATCGGCTCCTGCGCCTCGGCGATCAGGTCCTTGTAATGGGCGCTTTTCTCGACCGGATAGGGCTCGACCAGGTCCTGGCCGATGGCAACGAGTGCAGGGCCGGGATCATGCAGCATGACATCGATCGGCGGATTGGCCTTGGCGGCGTTGACCTTCGCGATCTGGTCGACCGAGAGCATCGGGTCGAGCACGATCGCGGCGTCCGCGTTCGCCTTGCGAAAGGCTGGCACCAGCACGGCCTTGTGGGCTTCCTCCCAGCTTCCGGTGAAGGTCGCAAACACCAGTGGGCGGGCCTGGGCGAGGCTCAGTCCGGGAAACGCTTTCATGGCGCCGAGTGTGAGGGCGGTGGTCAGCAGGCTTCGGCGGTTGAGGATCATGTCGAACTCCGTTTGGACTATGACTGCATTTCAAAGCGTTGCGGGAAAGGCGTTGGCGAGCGACGGCGCGAGCGGTGCGAGGCGCACCGCGGCACCGTTCTCCAGCGCGCGCGTCTCGCCGATGCGCGCCTGGGAGACCTTGACGCCGGAGCCGTCGGCAGTGGTGACTTCGTGCACGACAGTGGCTCCCAGCGGCAGCGACATGCCGACGACGCCGGCAAAGCCGGTCTCGTCGCCGACGAATTGCAGATGTTCGGGACGGATGCAGACGGTGACGCGGCCACCTTCGCTGAGCGCGCCGCCGGCGGGCCGCGCGATGATCTCCGTGCCGGCGTCGAGGCGTATCTTGGCGGCGGTACGGTCCGCCGAGACCACCACGCCGGGCATGCGGTTGGTCGAACCGACGAAGGTGTTGACGAACAAGGTCTGCGGCCGGTCGTAGACGTCGGATGGTGTGCCGAACTGCTCGAGCTTGCCGTGGCTCAGCACGGCGACGCGGTCCGCCATCGACAGCGCCTCTTCCTGGTCGTGAGTGACGATGAGCGTGGTGATGCCGGAAACGCGTTGCAGCCGCTTGACCTCGATCTGCATGTCGAGCCGCAGATTCTTGTCGAGCGCGGCAAAGGGCTCGTCGAGTAGCAGGACCGACGGCTTGATCGCGAGCGCCCGGGCCAGCGCGACGCGCTGCTGCTGGCCGCCGGAGAGCTGCCGCGGCAGCCGCTGGGCCATTGCAGGCAGCTGCACCAGCTCCAGCAGGCGCTGCGCCTCGCGCTGGCGCGTCGCCTTGTCGATGCCGCGGGCGGCGAGGCCGTAAGCGACGTTCTCGCTGATCGACAGGTGCGGAAACAGCGCGTAGTTCTGGAACACGATCCCGACCGCGCGGCGGTTCGGCGGCAGCGTGTCTACGATGTCGTCGCCGATGATGATCCGCCCTTGCGTCTGCGCGATGAAGCCGGCGATGATGCGCAAGAGCGTTGTCTTGCCGCAGCCGGACGGGCCGAGCAAGGCGATGATCTCGCCACCCTTGATGTCGAGATTGATGTTCTCGACCGCAAGCGCGCCGCTCGGATAGCGGTGGGTGACCGCGTCGACGACGAGCGAACGTCCGCTTGGCGCATCAGCCATGGTGTTGCCTCCCGTTGCCCCAGAGGAGAAAGCAAGTCTCGTGCCCGCGCCTGTCGCTTTTCGGCGTGGGTTTTGGCATGGTGGCTCGATGACATCGATTTGCGATCTCTCCGCCACAACCATCGCTCGCGCCATCACGAAGCGCGAACTGTCCTCGCGAGAGGTGGTCGATGCCCATCTCGAACGGATTGCGCGCAGTGACGTGCAATTGGCGGCATTCGTCACGATCGACGCAGAGGGGGCCCGTCGCGCCGCGCAAATCTGCGATGAAGCGCCTGCGCCGACCGGTCCGTTGCACGGCGTGCCCATTGCGATCAAGGACCTTACGGACACCGCTGGGCTGACGACCACCTATGGATCGGCCCTGTTCCGCAACTACGTTCCGGCCGAGGACGATCTCGTGGTCGCGCGGCTGCGTCGCGCCGGCGCGATTGTTCTCGGAAAGACCAACACGCCGGAGTTCGGCTTCGGCGCGGTCTGCACCAACAGAATGTGCGGACCGACGCGCAATCCCTACGATTTCGCGCTGACCTCCGGCGGATCGTCCGGCGGCTCTGCCGTCGCGGTCGCGGCCGGCATGGCGCCGCTGGCGCATGGCACCGATTTCGGCGGCTCGGTGCGCACGCCCGCAAGCTTCTGCGACGTCGCCTCGATCCGGCCGACGCCCGGCCGCATTCCGTCGCCGCGCCGACCGCTCGGCTGGGACATGCTCGCCACCCACGGATTCCTGGCCCGCGGTGTCGATGACCTCGCGCTTGCATTGTCCGTGTGCGAGGGAAGCGATGTGCGCGACCCCGTATCGACCCGTCTCGGCAGCGACGATTGGTCGAACGCGGGACGTGCCCGGATCGCCGTCACACCCGATTTCCGTGTTGCACCGGTCGCACGCGACGTTCGCGCGCGCTTCAACACCGCGTGTGAGGCGCTGGCCCGGGTTGCCGACGTCGTGCCGTCCTCGCCCGATTGTAGTGGCGCGGTCGAAACCTTCCGCATGCTGCGCGCTGTGCACATCGCCAACAGCTATGGCGAGTTGCTGAGGACCCGGCGTGCGGAACTCACTCCGACGGTGATATGGAATATCGAGGCCGGCACGAAACTGTCCGCGCAGGATTACCTCAACGCCGAACGGCGTCGCACCGCCATCTATCGCAGCTTTCGCGAGCTGTTCATCCGTACCGATTTCTTGATTGCGCCAGCCGCGTCCGTCTTCCCCTGGCCGAACGAGATCAGCGATGTCACCGCAATTGACGGGGCGGCATTGGAGACGCCGATCGACTATCTCGCGGTCACCTTCATCGTGTCGCTGGTCGGCTTTCCGGTCCTGACCATGCCGGTACGACGAGACGCGGGCGAACTGCCCTTCGGCATCCAGATCATCGCGCCGCCAGGCGGCGAATCCCGCTTGTTTGCCTTCGGCCGCATTCTCGAGAACGAACTGGGTTTTTCGCATCGCCGGCCGCCTTTCTGATCAGCTGTCGCGATGCTCGACCCGGGCGGCGAGCGCAGCGGCGAGGCCAAGGGTCGGTTTGGCGGCGGGCCGGCGGAACGTGCCCGCCGTTGCCTTGCGCAGACACAGGGCCACCAGCGCCTCGGCCTGCTTCACTGAGGCGACGACCTGATCGACCACGGGAACGGGAATCCGGTGGGCGACTCGCTGGGCGAGGCCGGAGAGCGGGGCCCCGGCAAAGATCAGCACATCGGCCTTGTCCTCGACGATGGCGCGCTGGGCGAGATCAACCAGCACGTCCTCCTTCTCGGTGCCGACCTCGGAGATGGCCTGAAAAGGCGTATCGAGCATGCGGATGCCGGCGCAGCGCTCCCACAGCCCGTGGGCGCGGACGCACTCCTCGTACCAGGGACCAAGCGCCTGGGCGAAGGTGACAATGGCGAAGCGGCGCCCGGCCATGCAGGCGGTCAGCATCGCCGCTTCCGCCATGCCGACCACGGGAATGTCGAAGGTCTCGCGCGCGGCGAACAGGCCGGGATCGCCGAAGGCCGCGATGATCGCGGCATCGACCGTCCCGTGCTGCTCGGCCAGCATCTCCAGCGCGATGGCCCCGCCGATCTGCGCCTCGGTGCGCGTCGCGATATAGGGCACGCCGCGGGTCGCGGTGCAGGGGATCAGCTCCGTCCCGGGCGAGACCGCCCGCTGCCCGACACCCATCATCAGGTGTGTGACCTCGGCGCTGGTGTTCGGGTTGAGCAACAGCAGCTTCATGGCTCAGGCCGCCGTCCGCTTGGCTTGAGAGGCGGCGAGGACTTCGAGCAGGGCCGTGCCGGTACGCGCGACATGCGCGCCGAGCAGGCGGCCGGCCGCTTCGCCGTCGCGCGCTTCGAGCGCGGCCAGGATATCGGCGTGCTCGTCGACCGAATTGCTCCAGCGCCGGTCGGCGCCGAGGGCGAGATATCGCGCACGCTCGGCCCTGGAGATCAGCGTTTCGTGAGCTTCCCGCAACGGCGTGTTGCGCGCCATGCGGACGATGGCGTTGTGGATCTCGCCGTTGATGGCGAAATAGTCGTCCAGCTTGCCGCTGCGGTGATGACCCTCCATGCGGGCCTGAAGCGTGCGCAGGCGGGCGAGGTCGCGCTCGGTCGCGCGCTCCGCAGCGAGCTCGGCGGCGAGCCGCTCGATACCGGCGAGCGCCTCGAACAATTCCGAGATGTCCTCCGCCGCGATATCGGCAATGCGCGGGCTGCGGTTGGGGCGAAGCTCGATCAAGCCCTCCGCGGCAAGCACTTTCATGGCCTCACGCAAGGGGGTGCGCGACACGCCGAGCTCCTTCGACAGCCAAGTCTCCTGGGTCTGCGAACCCGGCGGCAGTTCGCCGCGAATGATCATCGTCCGCATCCGCGCCGCGGCACGCTCGTGCAGGCCCATCCGCTTGAGTTTGGGCGACTTTCGTCCCTTCGGCGCTTCCGGTTTTGGCTGCACGCGTGCCTCGCTTATCACGTTGATCTTAGCCGTTTCCGGCTCCTTTGCTTGCCCAAATTATCGACGTATCTAGCTGAAAACAATGGCATAGCGCGCAAATTGTATGCAGCATGCAGAAAGTGGATTGCGTTGCGGCGAAGGGCGGCGGATGATCGTGCGAACGCGCGAATATCGCGCCTTCGAAGCGGAGTAAGCGATGCGGACGAGTTTGCGACTGGGTCTGGTGGCAATGGCGGCAATGCTGGGCGGAAGCGATCTCGCCTCGGCGCAGACGGCGAAGATCAAGCTCGGCTACGCCAAATGCGCGCACTGCCTGCCGATGTCGCTGATCCCAGGCATGGCCAAGGGCGTCGAGGTCGAGGCCACCGGCTTCAACTCGGGGAATGACGTTCTCACCGCCTTGATATCGAAGAGTATCGACGTCGCGCAGGTCACATATCTCCATTACATCACCGCGCTCGACAAAGGCTTTGATGTCGTCGCCGTGTCCGGACAGATCAATGGCGGCTCGGAATGCCTGTCCTCCGTGAAGCTGAGCCTGCCGCCCGAGGACTGGGCCACGTTCAAGGCGACCGTTGCGAAGGCGAAGAGCGACGGCCAGCCGCTGAAGGTTGCGGCCTCCCGCGGCAACGCGCAGGACATTCACATGCGCGGCGCGTTCCTCAAGCAGGGCGTTGATCCCAACAAGGACATCCAGTTCATCAACATTCCCAATCCGTCCGACCATCTCGCAGCACTCCAGCGCGGCGAGGTCGACATGATCTGTTCGGTCGAGCCGTTCGCATCGCAGATCCGGCTCGCCGGTGCCGGCAAGCACTTCGTGTTGCCGTATGAACAGGCCGCAGGCAATTTGACCAATTTGATCGTCACCCGCTCCGACGTGATCGCGGGCCAGCGCGCCGGCGTCCAGAGCGTTGTCAGCGCCGTGGTCGAACTCGACAACAAGCTGATCGCCGACAAGGCGCCGTGGGTCGACGTCATCAACAAGCTCACCGGTCTCGACAAGACGGTCGCGACGGAGGCGCTGAAAAATGCCTCGCCCGATCCTGCGATCCATCGTTCGCAGACTCTGGCGATCGCGGCGATGATGCGCGACCTCAAGTACATCTCCAAGGACGTCTCCGCGGAAGCGGAGAAGAACATGGACTATTCGTTCTTGGAAAAGGCCACGGGAAAGGCCAAGAATGACCTCGGTTACTGACGTCTCGCCCGCGAGGCCGACGTTCCGGCTGACGCGGGCGTTCCAGGGGCTCGAACGCCTCATCGTACCCGCGCTGCTGATTGCGGGCTGGGAGGCCTTTGCCCGCAGTGGCATGCTTCCGCCCGCGCTGCTGCCGGCGCCGAGTGCGGTGCTGCATGCGCTCGGCGACTGGGTGTTCGGCTTCGACGAGACCACGCAGACCTATTCCGGGCACTGGCTGCGTGATGCGCTCGCCAGCGCTCTTCGCGTCTTTGGCGGCTTTGCATTGGCAAGCCTGCTCGGCATCCTTGCCGGGGTTGCGATCGGCTGGTCCCGGCTGTTCGAGAAGACGCTGGAGCCGACACTGCAGATGTTGCGCCCGATTCCGCCGGTGTCCTGGATTCCGCTCGCGATCATCTGGTTCGGGATTGCCGACAAGCCGGCGATCTTCCTGGTGTTCCTCGGCGCATTCTTTCCGGTGCTGATGAACAGCATCCATGGCGTCAAGACCGTGGACCACAATCTCGTGCGGGCGGGCGCGATGATGGGTGCCAACGGCCGACAGATGCTGACAGACATCGTGCTGCCGGCGGCGCTGCCCTCGATCTTCGCTGGGCTGCGCATCGCGGTCGGCTCGGCCTGGATGCTGACGGTCACGGCCGAGATGGTCGCGGTGAAGAGCGGCCTCGGCTACGTGCTCTGGGATTCCTACTACTTCCTGCGCTACGACATCGTGCTCGCGGCAATGATATCGATCGGGCTGCTCGGCTATCTCTCCGACCTCGGCCTCAAGGCCATCATGGCGCGCACGCTGCGCTGGCAGCAGACAACCACCGTGCAGGGCAGGGCGGGCTGATGGCGGCAATCGAGCTTCGCAACATCGTCAAGGTGTTCTCCGACAAGCGGCGCGGCCGCGACCTGCTGACGCTGGACAACATCAATCTCGACATCGAGGCCAATGATTTCGTCTGCCTGCTCGGCCCGTCGGGCTGCGGCAAGTCGACCCTCCTGAACATCATCGCCGGCTTCGAGCAGGCGACCTCCGGCCGCACGCTGGTGGATGGCAAGCAAGTGGAGCGACCCGGCTCGGACCGCGGCGTGGTGTTCCAGCAGCCGACCCTGATGCCGTGGCTGACGGCCATCGACAACATCGCCTTTCATCTCAAGCT
This sequence comes from Bradyrhizobium sp. USDA 327, assembly GCF_041262065.1. NCBI lineage: Bacteria > Pseudomonadati > Pseudomonadota > Alphaproteobacteria > Hyphomicrobiales > Nitrobacteraceae > Bradyrhizobium > Bradyrhizobium sp. USDA 327. Next base: position 2,062,961 of record NZ_JBGCCW010000001.1, read on the forward strand.
CAAGGGCGTCGCCAAGGCCGAGCGGCACCAGCGCGCCATGGAGTTCATCGATCTCGTCGGCCTTCGCGGTTTCGAGCACCACCATCCCTCCGAAATGTCGGGCGGCATGAATCAGCGCGTGGGCATCGCCCGCGCACTGTTGATGAATCCGAGCGTCATCCTGATGGACGAGCCGTTTGCGGCGCTGGATGCCCAGACCAAGCTCGAAATGCAGGAGGAACTGGTCGCGATCTGGCAGAAGCGCCGCTGCACCATCGTATTCGTCACCCACAGTGTCGACGAGGCGCTGGTGCTCGGCAACAAGATCGTGGTGATGACCAGGCGGCCGGGCCGGATCCGGGAGGCCGTCAATTTCGACCTGCCGCGCCCGCGCGATATCACCAGCCCCGAGTTCAACGACGCAAAGCGCCACATCTTGTCCCTGATCCGCGAGGAGTCGACGCGCCTTGCGCAGGCGTCGTAAGGTTCGACATGCGCAAGCGTCTCGGCATGATCACGCCGTCCTCCAACTCGGTGCTCGAGCCCGTCACCAGCGCCATGCTGGCCGGCGCTCCCGGCGTCACTGCGCATTTCTCGCGCTTCCGCGTCACGGAGATTGCGCTCGACGCCGACGCGCTGAACCAGTTCGACGCATCCGTGATGCTTCCGGCAGCGGATTTGCTGGCGGATGCCAAGGTTGACGCCATCGCCTGGAACGGCACCTCCGCGAGCTGGCTCGGGATCGGCCGCGACAGAAGCCTGTGCGAAGCGATCGCGGCGCGCACGGGTATCCCGGCGACAACGTCCACGCTTGCCTGCATTGACGCCGCTCGCGCGCTCGGCGCCAGACGTGTCGGACTGGTCTCGCCCTACATCGATGACGTGCAGCAACGCATCGTGGACGTCTGGGCCGGGGAGGGAGTCGCGCCGCATGCCGAGCGGCATCTCGGTTTGCGCGACAATTTTTCCTTTGGCGAGGTCACACCTGCGACGATCGCCAAGATGATCCGGGCCGTGGCGGCGGAGGGGGCCGACGCGATCGTCATCCTCTGCACCAATCTCGACGGCGCCGCGCTGGCGGCCACGCTGGAGCGGGAGCTGGACATCGCCGTGCTCGACTCGGTCGCGGTGACGCTTTGGCGATCCCTCGGCCTCGCCGGCGGCGACATCGGCGCCCTTGCGCAATGGGGCCGGATCTTCCAGACAATGCCAGCCATCAAGTGACGGAGGCCTCAGTGACGCAGCTCGATCTCGCCATTCGCGGCGGCACCATCGTGACGGCCAGCGACGAGTTTCGCGCCGATATCGGCATTCGTGACGGCCGTATCGTCAGCATTGCAGACAGCATCGAGGGCGCGGCACGCGAGATCGATGCGACGGGATTGCTCGCGCTGCCGGGCGGGATCGACAGCCACGTCCACATCTCCCAGCCCTCGGGCCCCGATGTGGTGATGGCCGACGACTTTGCCTCGGCGACGCGCGCGGCTGCTGCCGGCGGCAACACCATGGTGCTGCCCTTCGCGCTCCAGGAGAAGGGCACCTCCCTGCGGACCTGCGTCGAGAACTACCGCAAGCTTGCCGAAGGCGAGTGCTATATCGACACGGCGTCCATCTCATCATTTCCGATCCGACTGCGGTCGTGCTCGGCCAGGAGCTGCCGGCTCTCGTCAAGGACGGCTACACCTCGTTCAAGGTGTTCATGACCTATGACGACCTCGTGCTCAGCGACAAGCAGCTGCTCGAAGTGTTCGAAGTGGCGCGCCGCGAGGAGGCGCTGGTCATGGTCCATTGCGAGGGCTACGACGCCATCCGCTTCCTCACCAGCAAGCTGGAGCGCGAAGGCCATATCGCGCCCTATTATCACGGCACCTCGCGGCCCCAGGCCGTCGAGCGCGAGGCGACGCATCGTGCCATCAGCCATGCCGAGGTGATCGGCGTTCCCATCATGATCGTGCACGTCTCGGGCCAAGAGGCGATGGAGCAGGTGCGCTGGGCCCAGCAGCGAGGATTGCCGGTGCATGCCGAGACCTGCCCGCAATACATCACGTTGACGGCCGACGACATGAAGGGCCTGAACATGGACATATCAGGTGCGAAATATGTCTGCTCGCCGCCGCCGCGCGATGTCGAGAGCCAGCACGCGATCTGGGAGGGCATCACGACTGGCGTGTTCCAGACCTTCTCGTCCGATCACTGCCCGTTCCGCTACGACGATCCCAAAGGCAAGCTGACCCCGAATGCGCGCACCTCGTTCCGCTGGGTACCGAACGGCATCCCCGGCGTCGAGACCCGGCTGCCGATCCTGTTCTCCGAGGGCGTCTCGAAGGGACGCATCACCCTGCAAAAGTTCGTCGAGCTGACCGCGACCAACCACGCCCGGATCTACGGCCTCTATCCGCGCAAGGGCTCGATCGGCGTCGGCTTTGATGCCGACATCGTTCTCTGGGATCCCAAATTGAAGAAGCCCATCCGGCAGGCCGATCTGCACCACGGCTCGGACTACACGCCATGGGAAGGCTTCGAGGTCACGGGATGGCCGGTGACGACAATCGCCCGCGGCCAAGTGGTCTATCACCAGGGTCGGATCGTCGGCGCCAAGGGGGCAGGCAATGTGCTGAGCCGGGGCAAGTCGAGCCTGATCTGATCCGCCTCGACACGCCGTCAAAGCGGGCCTCTAAAGCGGAATGGCTTTAGGTTGAATCGATTGCCGCGGCTCCTTCACCTCTCCCGCTCGCGGGAGAGGTCGGCGCGAAGCGCCGGGTGAGGGCTTTCTCCTCTTGGGGATTGTCCCATTGCGGAAATACCCTCTCCCCGGCCCTCTCCCGCGAGCGGGAGAGGGAGTGCACCTCCGTCGTTGCAGCGATCAAGCCTCATCTCATCACGCTCTAGAAGGTCACGGCCATTGCAGCGAGGCGTTGGTGGGCTCTTTCACGGGCAGCATCGATCGGCTGCTGAGGTCCGGTGGTTGGACCGATCAGAACGAAGCGGACATTGCTGATGCCGATGAAGCGCAGGATTTCCCGCAGGTAAGGCGTTGCCATATCGGTGCGGCCGCGGTTCATGCCTGTGGCAAAATCGCTGCCGCTGGCGATAATCACCAGTGTCGGTCGATCCTGCAGCAGCGGGAAATATCCGTGCGACGGGTCGAACCGAAAGGTGAGCCCGGGTTGGACGATGATGTCGAACCATTGCTTGAGCTTGTAGGGAAGGCCGAAGTTCCACATCGGGGTCGAGATCAGCACCCGGTCGGCGAGCGAGAAGCGCAGCGCCATTCGCTCGGCCTCGGCGAAGCCCTGACGCTGCGCCTCGGTGAAGGCTTGCGCCTTCATGCGTGCGTATTTGGCTTCGACGATGGGACCTGCAAATTCCGGCATCCGCTCGCGCCAGATGTCCACGACATCGACGTCCCAGTCCGGCCGGGCCTGGCGGAAGCCGTCGAGAAAGACCCGCGCGCCGGCAGTCGACTCAGACTCGGCGCGCGGCGAGCAGGCTAGGTGCAGGAGCTTTGCCACAGCTCATCCCAGCGCTCTGATGACGGTGTCGGCCCTGGTCACCACCGCAACGTTCTGCATCGCAAAGTTGATCGAGGCATTGTGCCAGTCTGCGTTCATGGTCGAGCAGCAATCTTCCGGCACGATCATGAAATAGCCCTTGTCGGCGCCGGTCCGCGCGGTGTGCTCGACCGACATGTTGGTCCAGGCTCCGGTGTTGATGATCATGTCGCGGCCGGTGGCTTTCAGGATCGTTTCCAGCCGCGTGCCTTCCCAGGCGCTCATCCGCATTTTCTCGACGACGAAGTCGCCGGGCCGCGGTTCGAGGCCGGACACGGGCGCCGCCCCCCAGCTTCCACGCACCATCGCCTTGCTGTCGACGAGGCCTTCAAAAAGCGGGGCATTCAGCGTGACCCCGGGCGCGCCGGGCTCGACCACGAACCAGACGTGGATGATGGCGACGCCGCGCGCGCGTGCGGCCTCCGCAAGACGGCGCACATTCTCTACGACACGCTGCTGCTTGGCATGACCGGGTGCGCCGGACTCGGCGAAAGCGCCGCCATCCATGATCACGTCGTTCTGCAGATCCTGGATGATCATGGCGCAGCGCTGTGGATCGAGCCGCATTTCGCCCTCGGTCAGAATGGGCGCGGCTGGCGATGAGCTCGGGCTTGCTCCGCCACCGGCGCGCCGGCCGCTCATATACGGCTCGTGCCGCGGACCAGCCTTTGTCGGGATCGCATAGACCGAATGCGTCGCGGTCAGATAGAGCGTGCGGAAATCCGGCCCGCCCCAGGCGAGGTTGGCGACCGGCTCCGGCGCGCGAACCTTGCCCAGCAGCTCGCCGCGCGGCGAATAGACCCAGACGCCGCCGGGTGCGGTGACCCAGACATTGCCGTGCTGATCGCACTTCATGCCGTCGGGCAGACCGGGTTCGAGCTCGGACTTGATGCCGCTCGCAAACACCCGTGCATTCGACAGCGAACCGTCGCTGTTGACATCGAATACTCGGATCAGGGCTTGCACGGTGTCGTTGACATAGAGCAGCTTCTCGTCCGGCGAGAAGCACAATCCATTCGGCTGATCGAACAGGTTGCGATCGACGACCAGCTTCGGCTCGCCGCCGGGCACGACCCGATAGACGCCCTGGAAGCCGAGCTGGCGCGGCCGCTCGACGCCATAGACGGGCATGCGGCCATACCAGGGATCGGAGAAATAGATCGCGCCGGACGAATGGACGCAGACGTCGTTCGGGCTGTTGAGCTCCTGGCCGCCGAAATGCGAAGCCAGCACCTCGCGCCGTCCGTCCGGGCGTTCGCGGACCAGCGACGACGTCGCGTGCTCGCAGACGATCAGGTTGAGCTCGGCGTCGTAGGTCATGCCGTTGCATTTGTTCGAGGGGCGCTTGACCTCGACGACGCCCCGTCGAGGATCCCAGCGCCGACGCACGTCGCCCGGCATGTCCGAGAACAGCAGATAGTGATCGACCGGATGCCAGATCGGTCCCTCCGTAAAGTCGAATCCGGTGCCGATCTGTGCGACCGGCGCATAGGGGTCGATCAGGGTCTCGAACTCGCTTCGCAACGTCACATGCGTCATGGATCGATCCTCGACACCTCAAGCCGGGAACCAGTTGCGCTCGGGCAGTGACTGCACGATCGGGCCCGGGACCTGATCGTGCAGACGTCCCACGACATTGCCGCCTTCGATCTTGGCGGGGCGGTCGTGGACCGGGAGCAGGTAGCGCGAGCTGCTCAGCAGCTTCTTGATCGCCGCCTTTTCCGCGCGCTTGCTGGTGCCGTGGTTGCCGGTGGTGCGCGGCTCCCAATCGTGGATTTCATGGAAAGGGGTGACGATCTGGTCGTTGAAATCGTAGATCACGTCGCCGCAGATGGTGGCGATGCCGTCGGCGGTCTCGACGATGATGTTCATCGAGCCCTCGGTGTGCGCGTTGGCGGCGTCGCAATAGACCCCGGGCATCAGCTCGATCGGGCCGGTGATCTCGAGGTCCAGGAAGCGCAGCGCGCTCTTGGTGTGCAGGCGGTCGATCAGGTGCTTGATGTCAGGGGCCGGATATTGCGGATGCATCAGGCCGGACACGGAATATTCGAGCTCCTTGCGGTTGAGCACGACGGTCGTGTTCATCGGGAACAGGTCGTCCTTGCCGGCATGGTCGATGTGCAGATGTGTGTGGCAGACGAAGCGGACGTCGCCCATGCGCACGCCGTGCCGCGCCAGCTGGTTTTCGATCATGTTCTCGTGGTACTGAAGCCCCCGCATGCCCAGCGTCTCCATGATCTGGTTGGAGCGATAGCCGGTGTCGACCACGACCGGATATTTGCCGCCGAGGATCAGGAAGCCGAGGGTGAGGACACGGCGGGTGCGGCCGCAGTCGCGGCCGAGCACCAGGAAGCTCGATTCCAGCTCGATATCGCCGTAGTCCAGGATCTTGATCTCCAGCGCCATTCGGTTCCCTCCTGCCTTGCTTCTTTTCTTTCAAAGCCGATACACGCGCGTCGCGGTCGCGCTGAAGATCGCGTCGTGTTGCGCGGGACTCAGCGGCGCGGCAGCCGCGCGAAACGCGCCAACCAGCTCGCGATAGCTGGTCCACAATTTCTCGATCGGGAAATTGGAGCCGAACAGGCAGCGCTCCGCGCCGAAGATCGCGACGGTGTCGGCGAGCACGGCGGCGATGTGCGCGGGATCGTTGCGATGGATGAAGGTGCCGAGACCTGAGAGCTTCGAGACCACGTTCGGACAGGCCGCAAGTCGCGCCATGCCGGCGCGCCAGGCGCCGCGGCCAGACGGTGAGAGGTCCTCCAGCATGCCGGCATGCTGGAGGATGAAGGTCACCTCTGGACAAGCGTCGGCCAGCTCCGCGGCCTCCGGCATCTGTGGCGTGAACACCTGCAGATCGAAGCTCCAGCCGTAGTCGGCGAGACGCGCGACGTTGCGGCGGATCATGGGGTCGGCGCAAAGATCCGAGCGAGCCGCAAAGCGGTAGAGCGGGTTCTCGTGCCAATGCAGCTGCATGCGCACCCCGCGCAGCAGTGGATAGCGTCTGAGGCGGTCGAGCTGCGGGCGCACGTCGTCGGCTGCGAAGTTGGCGTAGGCGACGATGGCGTGCGGCCAGCCGTGCTCATCAGCCGTCTGCTGCACCCAGGCAGCCTCGTCCTCGAAACGGTCATTGGCCCAGTTGGTCTGGACGTAGACGGAGCGGGTGACGCCGGTGCCCTTGAGGTCGTCGAGATATTCCCGGATCGGATAATCGCGCCGGATCGGCTCGTAGGGGCCGAAGATGCGGGGCTGCATGGGGCCGGTCAGCCAGGGCAGATCGACCTGCCGCCAGATGTGATGATGGCCGTCGACAATATCGTTCACGCCGCTCTCCTTCCCAGGGCCAGTACATGGGCGACGATCGAGGCGCTCGATCCGCCGTCCACGAGATCGTCGACGAAGCGTTCGATGGAGACCAGCGCTTCGGTCTGCGGGCGGAAGCCGGGGCCTGTCGCGAGGGGCGTGAGCCAGCTGAGGCGCCAGGCCCCGCCGCGACAGTTTCGCGACGGCGTCGCGAAGGGCGTCGGGCTCGCCGCGCTCGAGTCCGTCAGATACGATGACGACGGCGGCGCCGCGGGCGTAGCCGCCGAACCGGGGGACCGCCAGGAACGCCTGCAACGCGTCGCCGATCCGGGTGCCGCCGTCCCAGTCGCTGACCAGATGTGCCGCGGCGTTCAGCGCCTGCTCGCGGCGCTTCAGGCGCAGCGCGCGGGTGACCCGGGTCAGCCGCGTGCCGAAGGTGAAGACCTCGACATTGGGCGCGGCCTGCACCAGCGCATGCGCAAGCTTCATATTCTCTTCGGTGCGGCTTTTCATCGAGCCGGAGACGTCGATCAGCAGCAAGACTTTGCGCGGGCGCTGTCGCCGCTTCATGTGGCCGAGCCGCAGGATCTCGCCGTCGCTGCGGACGCTGTCGCGCAAGGTGCGGCGGAGATCGGCGAACGGGCCGCGGCGCGCCCGCATGCGCCGGTGGCCACGCCGTCGCGGCAGGCGACGCGGCGCCTCGCGAGCCAGGCGCCGGAGCGCGTCCGTCGTGGAGAGCTGCGCGAACCGGCGCTCGACCAGCGCCTCGGTGCGCGCCGCGGTGAGGCCGGACTCGTTGGCCTCGTCGGAGAGCAGGGGCTCCTCCTCGCCGCGGCCTTCCTCCTGGAGCCGGACGGTCTCGTCGTCCTCGCCGTCTTCGGCGTGCGCGATCGCCTCGCTGCCGCGGAAATGAAGGTCGAACAGCCGATCGAAGGTGGCGCGGCGCTCGGGCGGCGGGGCGAGGGTGGCGAGCGCAGATTGCTTGATGTCCTCGAGCATGCGTGGCCCCAGCAAGGCGATCGCGGTAAGGAATGCGGTCGTCTGCTCCGGCGCCACGGCGAAGCCGTTGGCGCGCAGCAGCGCGACGAAGGAAACGAAGATGCGAACAGCGCGCGGGAGCTGCAGCTCGGTGCTCATGAGGTGGCCTCCGCCAGCATGGCATCGAGCCGGGGCGCGATGAAGTGCAGATCCTCTTCGTCCTTCAGCGCCACGCCGATCGAACGTTTGAAGGCATCAGGCCAGCGGGCGCCGCCCTTGTTGAGGAGGGTCGCGGCCTCCGCCCAGTCGACGGCTTCGGCGATGCCGGGCGCCTTGCTCAGCGGTTCGCGCCGCAATTTCTCGACGGCCGCGACGACGGCGTGGGCCGTGGCTTCGGCGACGCTGGATGCACGCATCATGATAATGCGCGCCTCCCGCTCGGCGCTGGGATAGTCGATCCAGTGATAGACGCAGCGACGACGCAAGGCTTCGTGCAGATCGCGGGTCCGGTTCGAGGTGAGCACGACGACCGGCCGCTCGGCGGCGCGGACCGTGCCGCGCTCGGGAATGGAGATCTGGAAATCGGAGAGGAATTCGAGCAGGAAGGCCTCGAACTCCTGGTCGGCGCGGTCGATTTCGTCGATCAGCAGCACGGTGGAATCGGGTGCGCGCAGCGCCGCCAGCATCGGCCGCTCGATCAGGAACGTCTCGCCATAGATGTCGATGCTCTCATCGCCGGCCTGACGGATCGCCAGCATCTGGCGCGGATAGTTCCACTCGTAGAGCGCGGCAGACGCGTCGATGCCCTCATAGCATTGCAGGCGGATCAGGCGACGGCCGAGCACGGCAGCTATTGCCTTTGCCGCCTCCGTCTTGCCGACGCCGGGCGCGCCTTCCAGCAGCAGCGGCTTGCCGAGGGCGAGGCCGAGATAGGCGGCGGTCGCAAGGCCCTCGTCGGCGAGGTAATAGGCTGCCCGAAGCGCCTTCTCCAGCGCCTCCGGGCTGTCGATGCCGACGATGTTGCTGCGAACCGCCACGCCCGATCCTCTAGCGCCGGGCCTGCGGCTGCGCGCCGCCTTGCGCCTTGATCGCGCGCAGCACCTTTTCCGGCGTGATCGGCAGGTCGTCGATGCGCACGCCGACGGCGTTGAAGATCGCGTTCGCTACCGCCGGCAGCACCGGGTTGGCGCACATCTCGCCGGGGCCTTTTCCTCCGAACGGACCGTCAGGGGCGGGACGCTCGAGCACGGCGATATCGTGGGGGCAGATGTCGCCGGGACCGGGCATCAAATATTCGACGAAGTCGCGGGGCCCGTGGACGGGATCGGGATAGTATGGCTCCGGCGTCTCGTAGAGTGCGTGGCTGACGCCCATCCAGGCGCCGCCGACGAGCTGCTGCTCGACCAGCCGCGGATTGAGTGCGCGGCCGAGCTCGTAGGCGGAGTCCATCCGGACCATTGCGACCTCGCCGGTCTCATCATCGACCTCGACCTCGGCGACGAGGCAGGCATGGGCATAGCAGGTCGCTGGCGACATCTCGCCGGTCTCAGGATCGACGTCCGACAGCGGCACGAGGAAGATGCCGCGGCCGGAGATGGTCTTGCCCTGCTTGAACTGCGCGGCGATGGCGACGTCCTTGGTCGAGATCGAACGATGCGGCGCGCCCTTGACGTGGATGTTGCCGCGCCCGTCGGTCTCGAGATCGGCGGCGTTGACTTCGAGCTCCTCGGCCGCCGCCTCCATCATCACGCCGCGCGCCTCGCGGGCGGCGGCCATCACGGCGTTGCCGACGCGATGGGTGCCGCGCGAGGCGAACGAGCCCATGCAGTGCGGGCCGGTGTCGGAGTCTGCCGTGTCGACATAGACGTCCTCGACCGGCACGCCCAGCGTCTCCGCGCAGATCTGCCGCGTCACCGACTTCATGCCCTGGCCGAGGTCGATCGACGACAGCGCCACGGTGAACTTGCCGCTGGGGTTGGAATGCACCAGCGCCTGGCTCGGATCGCCGCCGAGATTCATGCCGATGGGATAATTGATCGACGCCATGCCGCGTCCGCGATGCCGGGTCATCTAGCGCCTCCTGGTGCCGAACACGGATGAGAAACGGGTCGCGCCATGCGATGGCGCGGCCGGGCGCGGCGGGGGAGGTGGCGGCGCCGGCGGCGGTGGCTCGCGCGGCGGCTCCCGCGTTGCGGTCATCGGCGCGCGATCATAGCTCGTGCGCTGCTGCGCAGGCGCGGCCGGCCGCGCCCGGGACTCCGTCGGTGTCGGCGGGATGACGGCGCGGCTGCCGCCGCCGTCCTTGCGCGAGGATGCGCGCCTGAACTCGTCGCGGATCGGCCATTTGGCCTTCTCGGCCGCAACCTGCACGCACTCGATCAGCGCCGTGTTCTTGGCCTCGCGCCGGTGCGCCTTCATGTCGCCGTCGCGATAGGCGTTGAGAATCCGGAACTCCATCGGGTCCATGCCGACGAGGTTTGCCAGCTTGTCCATCTGGCATTCGATGGCGAAGTCCATCGCGGTGACGCCGAAGCCGCGCATGGCGGTCGCCGGCGTCCGGTTGGTGAAGACGCAATAGACGTCGCCATAGACGTTCGGGATGGTGTAGGGGCCCGGCAGGTGCGCGGCGCATTTCACGGCGGCATAGCTGGAGAGCCGCGTATAGGCGCCGCTGTCGAAATAGGCGCGGATCTTGCGTGCGACGATGCGGCCGTCGCGCATGACGCCGTCCTTGATGTAGATGCGCTCGGCGCCACGCGGCGGGCCGTATTGCATCTCCTCCTCGCGCCCGAATACGTAGCGGACGGGACGTCCGGTCAGCATCGCGCCGAGGATCGCAAGCGGCTCGGTCAGCGTATCCACCTTGCCGCCAAAGCCGCCGCCGACCGTGCCGCCGATGAAGTGGAAGGTGTTGGAGGGCACGTCCAGGATTTTGGCGCAGGTGTCGACGGAGAAGAACAGCGCCTGCGTCGAGGTGTAGACGACGTAGCGGCCGTTGGTGTCGGGCGCGGCGATAGCGCCGTTGGTCTCGGTCGGCGCATGCTCGATCGGCGACATCTGGTAGCGCTGCTCGAGCACGTGGTCGGCGGTTGCGAGCGCGGCATCCGCATCGCCAAAGCGCAGGCGCTGGTGGTCGTAGACGTCATGATAGATGAATGCGTTCTTCGGATAGGTTTCGTTGACCACCGGCGCGCCCGGCTTGAGCGCGTCCTCGACGTCGAAAACGGTCGGCAGCGGCTCGTAGTCGATCCGGACCTTGGCGATGGCTTCGAAGGCCTCGCGCTCGCTGTCGGCGACGACGGCAAGGATCGGCTCGCCCTTGTAACGCACCTTGTCGACCGCAAGCGACGGCTCGTCGTCCCTCCCGAAGTTGATGAGGCTGAGCAGCGTGTTGAGATTGCATGGCACGTCGGCGCCGCGGATGATGCGCCGTACGCCCCCCGAGCGCTCCGCTTCCGTGGTGTCGATGCGACGCAGTCTCGCATGCGCATGGGCCGAACGAACGACCTTCAGATGCAGCATGCCTTGCAGCTTGTGGTCGCCAAAATAGCTGGACGTGCCCGTGACATGGCCGAGCATGTCCTGGCGCTGGGTGCCCTTGCCGATTTCATTCAGGTTGTCGTCGCGCTCGTCGGCGAAGATGTCTTTGCGCAGTTCCAGCATGGTCGCGTCCCTCTAGGCGCTGACCCGGCCGCCGGCGGCGGCGAGGATGGCGTTGATGATCGGCTCGTAGCCCGTGCAGCGGCAGATGTTGCCGGAGATCGCCTCGATCACGTCGGCCCGGCTCGGGGAGGGATTGCGGTCAAGCAGCGCCTTTGCGGCCATCAGCATGCCCGGTGTGCAATAGCCGCACTGGGCGGCAAAATTGTCGGCGAAGGCGCGCTGGAGCGGATGCAGGTTCGGGCCCTGTTTCATGCCGTCGAGAGTCTCGATCGAGCGACCCGAGACCGTCTCGGCGAGCGTCAGGCAGGAGAGATGAAGTTCGCCGTCGATCAGCACGCTGCAGGTGCCGCAGCCGCCCTGGCCGCAGCCGAATTTCGGGGTCATGTCGCCTATCAATTCGCGCAACGCCACCAGGAGATTGGTGCCGCCATCGACGAAGATTGCGACGTCGCGGCCGTTGTGACGAAATTGCAGGGGTATCTTGGACATGGCGATCTATTCCTGTCCCGACAGCAAACGGCGAAGATGCACGCCGACGATCTCGCGGCGATACCAGGCGCTGCCGAGCGCGTCGTCGGATGGCGATGTTCCTTCGTTCGCTGCGGATACGGCAGCCGCGATGGTCGCGGCATCCAGCGAACGGCCCTCGAGCGCGCGTTCGGCGGCGCGAGCGCGGATCTGCGTCGGGGCCATCGATCCCAGCGCGATCCGGGCGCCGGCGATCCGGCCGCCGCTGATCGGCAGATGCGCGGCAAGGGTGATGACCGAGCCGCCCTTGGGCTTGATGCGAGCGATCTTGCGATAACGAAAGGCGTGCGTGCTCCCCGGCCGGGTACAGGAGACCGACAGCACCAGTGTCCCGACCTGCCGGTCGCGCGCCTCCAAAAACTCTTCAATCGGGATGTCGCGGGTGCCGAATCCGCCTTGCACCGCGACGGTGGCGTCGAGCGCCAGCAGCGCGACGGTGAAATCGCCGTAGGGGTTCGGCGCGAAGAGATTGCCGCCGACCGTGCCCATGTTACGCACGGCAGGGCCTCCGATCGAACGGGCGGGCGCGTGTAGGAAGGCGAGGTCGCGTTCGGCGAGAATGCGCGCGAAGGTGACGCCGGCCCCCAGCATGATGCGCGGGCCGGACGCATCGATACGGGCAAGCCCCTGATCGGTGGCGCGAACGACCGTCGAGATCGAGACGTCGCCCTCGTTCAGCGCCCGCATCACCAGCGTACCGCCGCCGAGATAGCGGGCGCTGCGATCTGAGGATATCGCCCCGGCCGCTTCGCTGGCGCTGGCAAAGGTCTTTACGGTTACAGCCATGGCTAGGCGGCCTCCTTCAAATGGCGGCGGATCGCCTCGAACCCCGCCTGGTAGATGTCTTCCGCGACCATGTGGGTGATGCGGTCCCTGTCATCGGGCTTGGTGGTGAAGCGGGATTCCCAATGCCAGAAGGTGCGGTCACCATCGGTGACTGGCAGCAGGCGGACATGGGCGACATAGTTGAACATCGGGATCGGCGTATCGAGCAGACAATAGCTGAAGGTCTGCTCGAGGTCGGACAGCGCCAGCAGCTGCTCACGCAGCTCCGAGCCGTCCTTGAGCTTGAACCGTCTGACGCAGCCGATCTTGTCGGCGGATTGCGCGCGTTCGATCGAGGAGGTCGCAACCGCCGGGTGCCAGCGGTCGTGCCCGTTGAAATCGCGCAGCACGTCCCACACCGCGTCGGTCGGTGCGTTCAGGATCGTGCTCTTGACGATATGCGGCACGGCTAACCTCCGAACACACGCTTCAGCGCGTCGAAGCCGCCCTGGAACACACCGCCGCCGATGTTGCTGACGAGCTCGGTCTCCCGTTCCGGCGCGCAGTCGAATTCCGCGGTCCATTCCATGAAGGTCTGGTCGCCGTCGGTGACGGGCGTCAGCCGCAGCGTCGCAACGTAGTTCTCGACGCCCATCGGGGATTCCAGGATCGAATAGGTGCAGAACATGTCGTAGTCGGAGAGCCCCAAGAGCTTCTCGCGGATGCGGTCGCCGTTGCGCAGGCGGAAATCCCTGACGCAGCCGATCTTGTCGGAAGGCTCGCCACCCTCGATCCGGCTTTCGGCGATGGCCGGGTGCCAGTTCGGCAAGCCGTTGAAATCGCGCACCCGTGCCCAGACGCGGTCGTTGCGGGCGTTGACGACGGTGGAGACGTAGACGCGGGCCATGGCGCGACCTCAGCTCTTCTTCCTTGGCCCGCGCTCGGCCGGCGGTTCGCCACCTTCGACCGCAGGCGGCGAGGCCACCGGCTTGTCGCCGGCACCGCCGCTCTTGCGTGCGGACTCCTTGATGCCCTGCATGTCGCGGGCCTCTCGGATCAGGCCCGGCATTTTCGAGAGGCTGCCGCCCTCGACGCCGATGTCCGACAGGATGGAATCGATCAGCGGCGCCTGAACCCGGTAGCGCAGGGCGGAGTCGATCACCTCGTCGGTGGCGCTGCGGCCGCCATTGCCATTTCCGTGGCCGTTGAGGCCATCGACCTGGAGAATGCGGATGCCCTCGATCTTCTCCATCGGCTTGACGCTCTCGCGCACGATGCCCTCGATGCGGTCGAGCAGCTTGCGCCGGAACAGCGAGTATCGCGCCTGGTCGGTGAGCACGTTCTCGGCCTCGTTGAGCATCCGCTGCGCCTCGGCCTCGACCGCCGAGCGCACGCGCTCGGCTTCGGCCGCGATGCGCGTCTCCTCGGCCTGCTTCTCGGCGAGCAGGATTTCGACGGTCTTGCGCCGCTTGGCGATCTCGCTCTCCCGCGCCGTGACGACGCGCTCGGTAGCTTCCGTCGCGCGCATGCGCGCTTCCTCGGCCGACGCCTTGGCCGCAGATTCCTCCAGGGACTTCAGATGGATCGCAATCGCCTTCTCCATCAGGACGGTCTCGACCTCCTTCTCGCGATTGACCTCGAGCTTGCGCAGCTCGCGCTCGCGGCCGATGCGGGCTTCGTCGAGACCGCGGTCGGAGGCGATGCGGGCACGCTCGACCTCCTCGCGCGCGCCGATTTCGGCTTCCTGCAGCGACTGGACGCGGGCGACCTCGAGCTGTTCGATGGCGCGTCGCCGCTCGATGCGCGCCGCCTCCAGCGCCTGCTCGCGGGAGACATCGGTGGTCTCGACCTCCTTGCGGGCGACGATCTCGGCCTGCTTTACCTGGCGGTCGGCATCGATCCGTTCCGAGCGCTTGGTCGAGAGGGCGATGACGCGGTCCTCGTCGGCAATCTCGATCGCCTTCTTCTGCTCGATGTTGAGCACCTCGCGTTGCCTCGAGGAATTGATACGCTCGGCCTCGAGCGCCAGGTCGACCGTGATACGCTGGCGCTCGATCGCGTCGCGACGCTTCAACTCGGCCGCCTCCAATACGCCGGTCCGTTCGATCTCCAGTGCGCGGGTTGCGCGCTCGGCCTGGATGCGTTCGGCCGCAACCGCCTTCTCCTGGGCAATGCGGGCCGCCTCGATCGCCTCGCGCGAGGCGATATCGGCCTCCTCGACGGCGCGGTTGCGGGCGATCTCCAGCGAACGGACACGTTCTTCCTGGGCGATACGCGTCGCCTCGGTGGCCTCGCGTGCGGCGATGCCGGCGACGTCGAGCGCCTGGTTTCGCTCGATTTCCAATTGCCGTGTGTTCTGCTCGGCGGCGATACGCTCGGCGGCGAGCGTTCGCTCTCGGGCGATGCGGGCGGCTTCGACCGCGCGCTGCGCCTCGATTTCGGCCTCCTGGATGATGCGCACCTGCTGGATCTCCAGCGCGCGGGTACGCTCGTCGGAGGAGATGCGCTCGACATTGACGGTCATCGTCTGGGCAATGCGGGCCTTTTCGGTCGCCTCGCGCGCGGCGATTTCGGCTTCGTCGACGGCGCGGGTGCGCTCGATCTCGCGGCGCCTCGTCTCTTCCTCGTTGGCGATCCGCGCATCGGTGACGACGCGGTCCTGCTGAATCCGCGCCTTCTCGATGGCTTCGCGGGCCGCAATCTCGGCTTCCTCGACCGTGCGCATCCGCTCGATCTCGCGCTGGCGCACCTCGCGTTCGGAGGCAATGCGGGTGGTGTCGATCGCGCGCTGGTTGGCGATCCGGGTCTTCTCGATCTCCTCGCGCGCCAGCAGTTCCTTCTCCTCGATGGTGCGGGTCCGTTCGATCTCCTTCTGGCGGGTCTCGCGCTCCGAGGCGATGCGGGCCTCGGCGATCGCCTGGTCATTGGCGATGCGGGCGCGCTCGATGGTCTCGCGGGCAGAGATCTGCGCCTGTTCGGCCTCGGTCTCGCGGAGTGCCCGTTCGCGGGCGACTTCCGTCCGTTGGAGCGCGCGGCGCATCTCGATGTCGCGCTCCTGCTCCAGGCGCGCGGTCTCGCTCTCGCGCTCGATCTCGAGCGCCTGCCGCTCGGCCTCCAGATTGCGGGCGCGGATCTTGATCATCGAGTCCTGCTCGATGTCGTTGCGCAGCTTCCGCTTGGCCTCGATGTCCTGCATCAGCTGGGTCAGACCTTCGGCGTCGAACCGGTTCGAGGGGTTGAAGAATTCGAGATCGGTCTGGTCGAGATCGGTGATGGCGACCGATTCCAGTTCGAGGCCGTTCTGGGCGAGGGCTTCCGCCGCTTCGGTCTTGACGCGCGCGACATAGTCGCCGCGCCGCTCGTGCATCTCTTCCATGGTCATCTCGGAGGCGACCGAGCGGATCGCGGAGATGAATTTTCCGGCGAGCAGCGCATGAAGTTGCTCCGGCGCCATGGTGCGGCGGCCGAGCGTCGCCGCGGCGATCGAGACCGCTTCGCGGGTTGGCTGCACCCGGACGTAGAAGTCGGCCTCGATGTCGACCCGCATGCGGTCGCGGGTAATCACGGCATCCTGTCTGGAGCGGACGACACCCATCGGCAGCACGTTCATGTTGACCGGCGTGTAGTCGTGGATGAATGGCAGCACGAAGGCGCCGCCATTGATCACCACGCGTTCGCCGAGGAAACCCGTCCGGACGAACGACGTCTCCTTGGAGGAACGATGGTAGAGCCAGTTCACGATGTAGACGCCAACCACGATCACGACGATCGCGACGATCAGCCAGAGGATCAATTCACCGACCAACATCCCTGACATCTTTCCCTCCCTCGAACCTTCCGGCGTTACCGCGCGCCGATCGCCTTGAACTGACGGACCTGCTCCGTCAGCGCCCGCTCGACCGGCAGTCGCTCCATCGAGGAGGCGCCGTAGAAGCCATGGCAATGGCGGGTGTTCTTCATGATGAAATCGGCGTCGGCGGGATCCGCGATCGGACCGCCATGGGCCAGCACCAGGATGTCCGGATTGACGCTCAGCGCTGCGGAGGCCCAGGTGTCGATCTGCGCCGGGCAGTCCTTTAGCTTCAGTGCCGTCTGCGCACCGATCGTGCCGCCGGTCGTCAGACCCATGTGACAGACGATGATGTCGGCGCCGGCGATCGCCATGGCGGTCGCCTCTTTCTCGCTGAACACGTAGGGCGTGGTCAGCATGTCCTTGTCGTGTGCCTTCGCGATCATGTCGATTTCGAGCGCATAGGACATGCCGGTTTCTTCGAGATTGGCCCGGAAGGTGCCGTCGATCAGGCCGACAGTCGGGAAGTTCTGCACGCCTGCAAAACCAAGCGCCTTCAGCTGGTCGAGGAAGACATCCATATCGCGGAATGGATCGGTGCCGTTGACGCCCGCGAGCACCGGGGTCTGGCCCACCACGGGGAGCACCTCGCAGGCCATCTCCAGCACGATGGCATTGGCGTCGCCGTAGGCCATCAGGCCCGCGAGCGAGCCACGGCCAGCCATACGATAGCGGCCGGAATTGTAGATGACGATGAGATCGACACCGCCAGCTTCCTCGCATTTGGCCGACAGCCCGGTGCCAGCACCTCCACCAACGATCGGCACGCCGCGCCTCGCCATGTCGCGGAACTTCTTCAGGAGGGCTGCGCGTTCAAATCTGGCCATCGGTCACCTCGCTAGTCTCCGTCGCGCGCCAGCGCGGCCGAACAGGGTTCGGAACGCGCCGACGATGGCGGCGGCGAAGTCGGGATCGTTGATGTTCTTGGGGACGCGAATGATCTGCCGGTTGCCGGTCTGCCGCACGTTGCGCTCCAGCGCACGGAACAGGGCAGCGTCGGCCTCCGGGTCCCAGAACGGCTGGCCTCGCGCATCGAGCGCGGAGACGCCGCCCTCCGGCAGGAAGAAGCGCACGGGGCCGTCCATCTGGTTGAGCCGATCGGCGATCCAGCGGCCCATGCGCTCGTTCTCGTCGGCGGTCGTCCGCATCAACGTCACTTGCGGATTGTGAACGTGGAACTTGCGGCTGCGGTATCGTTCGGGAATGGTGTCCGGCGCACCGAAATTGACCATGTCGAGCGCGCCAACCGAGCCGACATAGGGCAGGCGGCTGCGGATAATCGCGCCAAAACGATCTTCCGTCGCCGGAAACACGCCGCCCATCAGCAGGTCGCAGATCTCGGTCGTGGTGAGGTCGATCACGCCGGCGAGTTGACCGGACTCGACGAGCTTCTCCATGGAACGGCCACCGACGCCGGTGGCGTGGAACACGAGATATTCGAAATCATCGCGCAGCTCCGCCGCGATCTTCTGAACGGCCGGTGTGGTGACGCCGAACATGGTGATGCCGACCGAGGGCAGGCCGCGGGGCTCGCGCGCCGTTGCGGCGCGCGCCTCGAGCCGCGCCTTCACCATGCCGGCAAGCGCATTGGCACCGTTGGCCAGCACCGCCCGCGAGATCGAGTTCAGCCCCTGCACGTCGGTGACCGAGTACATCATGGTGATGTCGGCTGGTCCGACATAGGGCCCGACATCGCCGGAGGCGACGGAGGAGACGATCAGCTTAGGCACGCCGACGGGAAGGGTGCGCATGGCCGGCGCTACCAGCGACGCCGCGCCCGAGCCGCCGGCCGAGATCACACCGGCGACATTGCCCTGGCGCCGCAGCCAGCTGGCGAATGCATCGGCCATCGCCGTCACGGCGGCGCCGCGATCCGGGCCGAACACGGCGGAGCCGCCGCGGCCGTGATTCAGCGCGATCTCTTGCGCGGAGACGTCGCACGACGAATGCTTGCCGCTGGTCGACACATCGACTAGCCGCGTGCGCAGTCCGCTTTCCGAGATGATGTCGCGAATGTAGCGCAGCTCGGGGCCCTTGGTGTCGAGCGTGCCGACGACCAGCACGACAGGCGGGCCCGAGGCCTGGGCCGCCACCGGCTCGCGGTTGCGCCGCACCGTCTCGTCGAGCCGCGCGACTTGCGTCGAGACCGTGCGGGCGGCGGCCTCGATGCGGGCGATCGGCACGGGCTGGGACCATCGCGTCGGAAGCGTCGGGTTGGAGATGTAGATGCGGAGCGGCCCGTCGCGGCGTGGCGCAGGCGCCGGTTTTACTTCACGGCCGGACGGTGCGATGTCGACATCGGGCTCGAGCTCGGCGTGAAGCCCGACGCCGAGCAGGCGCTGCTGAAGCTCGCGGTCCGCGGCAAGGCGCGCGGAGTCGATGATGCGGTTGATGCGGCCGTTGACCATGATCGCGACGTTGCGCGAGATTGCGGTGGCGACGCCGATGTTCTGCTCGATCACGAGCACGGACATGTCGCCGTCCTCACCGAGCCGCAGCAGCATCTCCTCGACTTGAGTCACGATGACAGGCGCGAGGCCCTCGG
Source organism: Bradyrhizobium sp. USDA 327 (assembly GCF_041262065.1). NCBI lineage: Bacteria > Pseudomonadati > Pseudomonadota > Alphaproteobacteria > Hyphomicrobiales > Nitrobacteraceae > Bradyrhizobium > Bradyrhizobium sp. USDA 327. The sequence goes on from NZ_JBGCCW010000001.1 coordinate 2,082,120, forward strand.
TCGGCTCGTCCATGATCAGCAAATGCGGATTGGTGAGCAGCGCACGCGAGATCGCCAGCATCTGCTGCTCGCCGCCGGAGAGCTGACCGCCGCCGTGATCCTTGCGCTCGGCGAGACGCGGGAAGGTGTCGTAGATGCGCTCGACGGTCCAGGCGCCGGAGCGCATGCCTCCGGCGAGCCGCAGATGCTCGTCGACGCTAAGCGAGCGCCACAGCCGGCGGCCCTGCGGCACATAGCCCACGCCGAGCCGGGCGATCTGCGCCGGCGGCCTCCGCGTGACGTCCTCGCCATGGACGCGAATCGAGCCGCCGCTTACCTCCACCAAGCCCATGATCGCCTTGCACAGGGTGGTCTTGCCCATGCCGTTGCGGCCGACGACGGAGAACACGCCGCTTTCCAGCGTGAGGTCGACCCCTTGCAGCGCGTGCGAGTGGCCGTAGTAGACGTCGAGGCCGCGGACCTCGAGTGCGGCACTGCTGCGGCGGGCCTCATTCATGGCCGCCTCCGAGATAGAGCTCCTGCACCTGGGGATCCGACTGGATCTCCTCCGGCAGGCCCTCCTTGAAGACGCGGCCGTTGTGCATCATCGTGACGCTCTCGACGACGCGCAAGGCGACGTCCATGTCGTGCTCGATGATGATGTAGCCGATGTGCGCCGGCAGCGAGGTCAGGATCTCGATCAACTCGGCCCGCTCGGTCGGCGATAGGCCAGCGGCAGGCTCATCGAACAGAACGAAGCGCGGGGCGCCGGCGAGCGCGAGCGCGATCTCGAGCTGACGCTGCTGGCCGTGCGCGAGCTCGGCCACGCGCTGGTCCTTCACCGCGGAGAGATGCACGGCCTGCACGAGATTGTCGGCCGCATGCATCAGGGCATCGTTCTGTCCCGGACGCAGGAACGAGAAGCGCCCGCGCGAGACGCCTCGGCAGGCGAGATAGACGTTGTCCTGGACGGTGAGGCCGGGGAACAGCGCCGAGATCTGATAGGTCCGGCGCAGCCCGCGGCGGATGCGTTCATAGGGCGGGAAGTGCGTGACGTCCTCGCCGAAGAAGCGGATGGTGCCGGAGGAGGGCGGGAAGTCGCCGGTGATGCAGTTGAACAACGTGGTCTTGCCGGCGCCGTTCGAGCCGAGCACGGCGCGCCGCTCGCCCGGACGCACGGTGATGGTGACGTCGGTCAGCGCCGCCAGGGCGCCGAAAAGCCGTGTCACCCCGCGCAGCTCGAGAGCGGCACCGGCGCCAACGGCGGAAAGGCGTTGAGCGACGCTATCCATGGTCGCGTCCTCCGCCTGGGCGGTCCGTTCGTGGACGCTGGCTCTGACGCCAACGCTGCCAAAGGCCGATGACGCCATCCGACGACCAGAACACGATGGCGAGGAAGCCGAGCCCGATCAGCAGGCGGAAGCGGTTGCCGTCGAGCCCAAGCCGGACCAGGAAGTCGAGCGCGAAGGTGCGGAGCAGCACGAAGATCAGCGCGCCGATGAAGGGGCCGATCGGGCGCGTGATGCCTCCGACGACCGCGATGATCAGCACGTCGATGCAGGCGCCGACGCTGACCGAGCCCGGCGAGATCTGGCGATAGTTCCAGACCTGGAGGACGCCGGCGAGCGCGGCCACGAAGGAGGCGAAAGCATAGGCCGCAACGCGGTGGGCATTGACGTTGAAGCCGAGCGCGGCCATGCGCCGCGGATTGTCGCGTACGCCCTGAAGGGCAAGGCCGAAGGGCGCGCGCGAGAGATACTCGACCGCGAAATAGCAGAGCGCCGCGACCGCGAGCACGATATAGTAGAAGGGAATGTCTGCGCGCCAGTTCACGCCCCAGAAGTGCGGCGTCGCGACGGTGTTGATGCCGGTATGGCCGTTGAAGATCGCCCAGTTCTGGTTGGTGAAATAGTAGAAGGCCGCGCCGATCGCGAGCGTGATCATGATGGTGTAGATGCCTTCGGTGCGCACCGCGAGCGCGCCGCCGAGAGTGCCGAAGGCAGTCGCCAGCGCCAGCGCCATCGGCACCGCGAGCCACCAGGGCCAGCCCAGGCTGATATTGGCGTTGCCGCTGACGCCGAACACCGCGACCATATAGGCCGAGAAGCCGGCGATGGTGAGCTGCATCAGGCTGACCATGCCGCCGTACCCGGCGAGGAACATCAGGCTCAGCGCGATCGTTCCGAGGATCAAGGTGGAGGCGAAGATCTCGATCAGGAAGAAGCCGCTGGCGATCAGCGGCATGATCAGGAGAATGACGGCGACGATCCAGGCGGCGGGATTGTTGACTTCCGGCCATGTCCGCGCCGGGCGTTGCGCCACGGCGGCGGGGCGAACGGCAACGTGAGCATCGTGAGCGAGCGACATCTCAGCGCCCCGCCAATAGGCCTTGGGGCCGGATGGCCAGCACCAGCACCATGATCAGGAAGGTCACGACGATGGCATAGGTCGGGATGTAGACCGAGCCGAGCTGCTCGGCGAGGCCGATGATGAGCGCGCCGAGCGCGGCGCCGGGGATCGAGCCCATGCCGCCGACGATCACGACCACGAGCGAGGCGAGCAGGAAGCGGATGTCTTCTCCCGGCGACAATGACTGGAAGGTGCCGCCGACGACGCCGGCCATGCCGGCAAGTCCCGCACCGAAGGCGAATACCAGCACGAAGACGAGCTGGATGCGCACGCCGGTCGCAGCCAGAATATCGCGATCGTCGACGCCGGCGCGGATGATCATGCCGATCCGGGTGCGGTTGAGCGCGAGCCACATCGCCACGCCGATGACCACGGACGCCACGAAGATCACGAGCCGCACCGAGGGATATCTGAGATAGACCGGCTCGCCGGAGGATTTGATCGCGGTGATCAGTGGCAGCTCCACCGGCCCGATCAGCCAGTTCGGGGTCTGGATCTGGTAGAAGTCGCCGCCGCAGGCCCACAGCATGAGGTCGGCGAACACGATCGAAAGCCCGATCGTCACCATGGTCTGCCTGAGATCCTGTCCCTCCATTCGGCGGAATACGATGACCTGAAGCAGGACACCGACGAGGGCGGTCAGGATGAAGGCGGCGATGAAGCTGAGGACCCAGGACCCGGTCGAGGCGCTGACGGCGTAGCCGACATAGCCGCCGAACAGATAGAGCGAGCCGTGGGCGAGATTGACATTGCGCATCAGGCCGAAGATCAGCGTGAAGCCGCTGGCGACGAGGAAGTAGAGGCCCCCGAGCGTGATGCCGTTGAAGACGGCGTTGAGGAAGACGCGCTTGCGGCCGACGGCCTGTTCGAGACCCGGCGGCCAGATCGCGAAGATCAGCCAGAGCGCGACGGCTATGGCAATGATCACGATCAGCGCCCAAGCGGGATGGCGTTCGACAAAGCGGCTCATATGCGCCGTCCGGTTGTCCGGGCCACAGGCCGAAGGTTCACTGAATGCAGGTCGAACAGCCTTGCAGCGGCTGCAGGCCTTGCCATGGACGTGCGCTCCCGTCGGTCGCGATCATCTCGGGATCGCGTTGCCTACATCCTACCCGGGCGGCGAGGGCGGCGTTTGATCGTGAGTATCTTTTCGTGGCTCGCGCTCAGGCGCGCAAAACCTTGGCTGCACGACGATAATCGGTCGGGGCCATCCCCACATTGGCGGCGAAGAAGCGGGTGAAACCGCTCTGCGAGGAGAAGCCGAGATCGAAGCCGATATCGGCGATCGGCGTTTCGCTCGCCACCAGCGCTTCGAGCGCCTGTTCCATGATCAGCGTATTGAGATAGAGGTTCGGCGTGAGGCCGGTCTGCACGCGGAACAATCGGTAGAAGTGGGGCCGCGACAGGCCGGATTCGCGCGCGATGGTGTCAAGCTCGATCTCGGCACCGGGGCTTTCCGACATCATCTTGATGCATTTGCGCACGCGAAAGTCGGTGACGGAGCCGCTTGCGCGCGGATCGCGCGCGATCTCGGCCTGCTGCCAGCTCTCGTCATAGCAGATGTCGATCAGCCTCCTCAGCTCGGAATCGAGACTGGAGAGCGATGGTGCGCCGCACACGAGCGCGGCGGTCCGCCTGATATGCTTGTCGAGTGCAGGAGTACGCCTGAACTGGGTGCGGCCGAAGCGCAGCCGGTCGCTGCCCGAAGCATCGGGCGCAAACCATTCGGCGTTGACGTAGAGTACGAAAAAGATGGCGCCGCCATCGAGATCGGCCGGCAGGAAGTTGTGCGGCTCCCACGGATTGACGGCGACGACGGACGATTCGGTGAGATCAAAATGCCCGTTGGAGACATCAATGCATGCGGGCATGCCGCCGACATGAAAGATCAGATGACCTTCACGATGGGCGTGGATATTGAAAGGGCGGTTCAACTGGTAAACCGTCGCCCGGCCGAACCGGCCATGGAAGACGGCGAGCGCACGGCTCATGCCTTCCCCTCCCGAATGTTCTCTTTTCGGTCAGCGTTCAACAACGCCGACGAGATTGCAAGAGCGGAGAGCGACCGCGTCAGCAAGTCGCTCCCCGTCTGCGGACCGCCGAGGTGATGCGTCAGTACTTCTTACATTCCGGAACGGTGCGGCTCGGCAGTCCGATCTTGGAGAAGACGGCCGGATCGTAGCCGAGCGTCTGGTTCACGTTCGGAATCACCTTCACGACCTTGCTGAACAGCGCGCCCTTGCCGTCGTCGACGACCTCGGTAACGAAGTTGGTGCCAATCGCCTGGCGGTTGGAGTCGAGCTTGATTTTGCCGTTCGGCGCATCGAGCTCGATCTTCGCCAGCGCTTCCTTGAATTTCGCCTGGTTGTTGGAGAGGTCGCCATTGACTTGGCGCAGCGCGAGGATCAGCGCCATGGTTGAATCATAGTAGTTGGTGGCCAGCAGCGAAGGGCTTGGGAAACGCTTGTTGGGCGGGAAGGCATCCTGATAGGCCTTCACGAACTTCTGCCAGCCCGGATCCTCCCAGGTGTCGGCCTGGCCGCTCGCCGCAATGGTGCCGATGAGGGCGTTCTTGGCGTTGCCCTTGGACGACAGGATGGTCTGGTCGATCATGATGGAACCGCCCATCAGATGCGCCTTGCCGCCGGCCTGCTGATACTGGTTGAGGAAGTTGACGGCATCCGCGCCGCCGAGCCCGAGATAGATGGCGTCGACGTCGTCGGGCAGGGCGGCGATGACGGAGGCGAAGTCCTTCGTTCCCAGCGGCACCCATTGCCGATTGGTGACTTGCCCGCCCATTCCGCAGAACTCGAGCACCAGTCCGAACACCTGGGTGTAGATGAAGGAATAGTCTTCGCCGACGGTTGCGATCTTGCGGTACTTCTTGTCCTCATAGGCGTATTTGCCGAGGCCGACCTGCCACTGGGCGCCGTCCATATTGTAGCGGAAGAAGTTCGGGGCAGGGTCGACATAGGTCGTTTCCTGCGCGCCGGAGGCCGCATTGATGAAGGTCAGCTCGGGATGGGTCTTTGCAAAGTTCTTCACCGCGATCCCCTCGTCGCCAGAGAGCGGCGACAGCAGAATCTGGACCTTGTCCTGCTCGATCAGCTTGCGCACAGCGCGCACGGCCGAGTCCGGCGTTGCGTCGGTCGAGGCGACGATGAATTCGAGTTCCTTGTCGCCGATCTTCTTGCCCAGCACATTGAGTGCCGTCTGGTGGCCGCGCATCCCATCTTCGCCAAGCACCGTGTAAGTGCCTTCGAGGGTTGCGGTGACGCCCACCTTGATCTTTTCCTGGGCGATCGCCGCGCCCGAAAGAAACAGGCTGCTCAACGCGAGCAGTCCCATGCTGCATTTCGACATGTGCTCCTCCCCTGTGTCGTCGTTTTGTTGCCGCGCCGACCTGCGCGACGCCCGTGGCTCTCGAAGGCCGCGGCTTTAGAGGGAAGCTAGCCGAAGTCGAATGCGGTGCACGTATCGGTGCCCCGTTCGGTTTGACTGGCAGTCTCATTTTTGAATGTTGCGGCGCAGATGGTTTTCGCGGTGCAGCAGGCGCTCGTGCCGCGAAAAAATGTCCCAAGTGGAAGTCTGCCTCGTGCTCTTCCTGGATCAGATCGGCGAGGAGCGCGCTAGCTATAGTCTTCGGCGAGAAACTGGTTGATCGCGTCGAGCGCCTGCAGACGGTTCTTTTCCAGCAGAACCATGTGCATGCCTTCGCCGATCCCGACCCATCGCCGGTATGGCGCATGTCTCAGCGAGAGGAAGAAGTCCTGCGCCAGGTGATGGGAATCCTGATCCCATTCCGCATGGACCAGGAGCACAGGGACGCGAATGTCGCCGGCATCATACAGCTTCTTGCCGTCGGCCCAGTGTTCGCGAATGTCGAAGACCGGGCCGTTGACCGCACGCATGATTGGAGGCGTTTGCGATCTGCCCTGCGGGTCGGTCGCGAGCGAGATGTTTGCCCAGAGCTCGAAGCCGCCCGAGGGGATCAGGCTCGATCGTGCCGCTTCCGGCGCAGCCGAAAGCCAGCGCTTCCGGAAGTCCAGCACCGGAACCTTACGATAGCCGCCGAGGCACCCGCCTGCATCGATCGGAGCCGGACCCTGCAGCAACCAGAGTGGCGCGACCAGCGCGAGCTTGACAACCTTGTCGTTGTTGTCCGCCGTGTAAGCATCGGCCACCGAGCCGCCCCAGGACGTACCAACCAGACTGAGCCGCCTGCTGTTGCGTTGCTCTAGGATGTGCTCGACGGCCCTGGCGAGGCAACGCACGGCAACCTCGGTGCGCACAAGCGGTCAGACTGCTCCGGCGGCACGTCCATCTCGGGCGGACGGTCGATTGGCCGTAGCCGCGCACGTCGAGCGCAAAGTCGAAAGGCTTTCCGATCAATAGGTCGCGCCGTGCATCATCAGGACGGTTCGCTCGGTGGAGAAGGTCTTGAGCGCCGCGGATCACTTGTTGTGCAAGCGAGCGAAATTCTGGCCATGTCGCTCTGAATCATGAGGTCCTCGACCGCGATCTCGGGCCTGTCTGCGCGCGCTGGTGTGCTGGTTCATGATCGCTCTCGTTTCAGACGAATTGCCAGGTAAAGCGTCCTCCGGTCCGGCTGACGCGGCCGACCGAAGACTGTGCGAAATGGGTGTGAAGATCGTTGCGTCCCGCTCGGCTGCGTCCTCCAGCACGACGGCACGCCAGCGCAAAGGGGCTTCCGGGAATTCGCAGAAGCAAGAGTTGAGCGAGGGCTCACACACCTGGAGCGGATGGTGCATCACGTCTCCGGCGAAAAGCGCCTCCTCGCCACCCGAGACGAGCCGGATGGAGGCGTGATGACGCCGTGGCCGGGTGTCGGAACGAACGAGATGCCCTCGAGGACCTCGCCCCCGTCCACCACGATGAGCCCGGCAAGTCCGGCTTCGATCGCCGGCCGGACGCTGTCGTTAGAGACACGGTCGGCCGGCTTGCGCGGCGCGGCGCCGAGGCAGGGCGGGCCGGTCCGATCGGCTCTGTGCCTGTCGCGACACTCTCGCCATAGGCCTGCTCGATCGCGGAGAAGACATAGGTTGCATTCGGGAGGCTTGGGTCCAGCGCTCGTCGACGAGGCGGGTTTTTCAGCCGAAATGATCGACATGCACGTGGGTGACAGCACGTAGTCGACCTGCTCCGGCGTGACAGCCATTGCCGCCAGCCGCGTCAGGAACGGCTCGTTGAGCCGGTGAAGCGGTGGGATCTCCGGCCGGCTCTTGTCATTGCCGGTGGCCGTGTCGATCAAGATCGTGTGGTGCGGCGTCCTGACCAGCCAGCTGTGATTGCTTTGAATGAAGGTGCCGGTCCCAGGTTCGAATGAGCCCGCCTCCAGGCGGTCGCGATAGCGCTCCAGCGCCTGCACCTCACCATGCGGATAGAGCGCGTCGAACTTGAATGTGGCAAGCCGCAACTCGTCGATCCACGAGATGGATGCTTCGCCGACTTGATAGGTCTTGGCCGCTTGCGTCATCAAGATGTTCTCCACTGGGCCGCCGCTTAGGCGGCCTGGTTGCCCGGGCTGCGGTCACCGTGAGGTACGAAGCGCGCCGCGCCTTAGGGAGAGCCGCGGGCCCGATAGGTCCCATCAACACTGTCGATATCGGAAGGGAGGCTGGCCCAGCTTTTCACGCTGCCGTTTCGGCCTTAACCCTCATATCGCGGCTCGTCCGAGCCGCGATATGCCTTGAACGAAGGTGGCTCCGATGCAGGATGTGGGAATACGGTCGGGGTCGGCTGGCCGACGACAATGGCCTCGCCGAGATCGACCTTCGTCCGGACAACTGGCTCTTCGACCCAGGCCTCGCGGGCGAACCAGTTGTGATTAGCCCGACAGAGCGGACAACGAGTATTGCCGAAAAATACGATGCTCCGCAGGAAGTTCTCAGGATCGGATTTGATCCCGGTAGGAATCGCGTGACCGGTTTGTGGACACTTGATCATACCCATAGGCGCCTCCCTGAAAAGCGTATTGGTCAACTAAAAGGGCGCCGGCCGGCTGTAGTGCGCTCTCATCAGTCCGGGTGACTTGGGGGGCATCGCGCCTGGGTCGTTGTTCGAGCAAAGGGCAGTTTGCTCGCGAGGACGCTTTTCCATCCGACCGGATTCCTTCTTGGCGAATTCTTCGGAATCCGGCTTCGCGCGGAAACCTGAACGAGGCTCCGACCTCAACCCAAAGCTTCTGGGAGGCCTCTAACGACGGTCATATCGAAACTGCTGCGACTTGGTGCGAAATCTTCCGCTTGCGATAAACCATTAATGTCATCTTGGAAGGACAGATCGGCCAAACTGGACCACTTGTTTCACTCCCAGCCTGCAGTTCATTAATATTCTTTGTTTCCATTTAATGTGCAAACGAAAATCTCGGATGTCGGTCTGGTTTCCGACTCTCGGGCGATATATTGCGATGCCTTGCCGCGAAAGTTCAGTCCTCTTCGCACGCGCTGCGGTAATCCCATTACTGATATCGGTTCGGTCCGCGAACTTCAAATGTGAGACAAATTTTGATTGTAAGCTATATATATAAATGTCGTTGTTAATTTATGCCAATCACGTAAGCTAAATTCGTCTAAGCTTCCCGATTGGAGGAGATGATGTGGGAATTAAATCTTAGCGAGTACAAGCCCGCTCCCGAGACACCGCAGTTGGCTCAAATGCGCGCGGAATTGGTAAGCATAGGCGAGAAGGAGCGCATTTTGAGAGAACGGAGTGCGGCTCGCGAAGCTTATCGGTACCTATTGGATGCTTATCGATTGATGACGAGAGCGAGCTTGCTCGGAGAGCAGGTCTTGGACATTTCTCCGCAAGGAAGGAGCAAGGACGGTCAGCTCGCGGCATGACCTGCCAGATTGTCATTTCGAAAGCAGTCGGACCAGGGGGCGGCTGAACGGGAACGCGGCGCCCAGGGCCTGGCTGGACTGAATGGCGTAGGCGGCGGCTGTTCGTTTGTCGGCTAGGGCGATAATGCAAGCGCGACAATTGCATCGCAGCCGCTGTCGCCGCCTCAGGCAAAGGGCGAGGCGGATTTGTTCAATATTGGTTTGAAGGCGTGCTGGAAAGAACATCGGCAGAGATGGTGTTGAAGCCGGCGCCAGATGCGGGTTCGCGCTGCTGCACGGTCGATCGTTACTGTTTAGCGAAGCAGGGCAGAAGATCTTTGAACTCGACCGAGTAGAGGGATTTATTTGGTGCAAGTTGGCGCAAGGCGCCTCTCTGGAATACATCGATCAGGGGCTTGCGGAGCTAGGGATTGAGGAGCACACGGCGCGCCAGTTCACGCGGCAGCTCGTCAACGTCTGGATCGATCGAGCGTTGCTCGAAGTCGATTGGCGAATGACGATCGATTGCGCCTTCTCGAATCTAGGTCGGCAAAGAATAAATGTCCGGGCGGCAAATCGGGACCTTTTGGGGCGGTTACTTTCGCCATTTTTTACTTCGGACCAGCACGCCGCCGGCGAATGTCTGATCTGGATATTACGGTCATGCCAGATGAGGCCAGAGTGGCAGTCGCCGCGCTATGTGGAATTGGTTGCGATATTCATGACCGGACCACCTCCGCAAGCCGAAGATGGCATGTCGACCTAAATCGCTCGCAGGATGTCGGGTCCATCGACCTGCAGCACGCAGCTCCAGGTCCTGCGCACCTCTACCAGAACTTCGGGCATGCGCTGAACCATTGTGTCCCTGCGTCGTTGGCACGGGCACGCGTATATATCCCCACCCCTACCTACCGTGCGCTCGTATTGATCACCCATGATCAGTTTCAAGACTATGGGTATTGGCTCGGTGATCTCGACCTGAGACATCTTGTAGAGCTACGCGATCTAAACGATTCTGCCGAGGGCCTCGATTGGAGGGAGCTTACCTCTTTTGTCTCGGGCGAATTGATGAAGAACGCTGTTGAAAGCCAGCTGGTCGCTCTCGCTGAATTGCTCGGCGTCGAGATTCCGCATGCGTTACGTTGCCGGCTGATTCCCCGCCTGCAGTTCATGCGACAGTTGATGCAATCTCGCTTTCCGGCTACGCGCGTGCCACTCTTGGCGATGAATGTTCTGGACCTCAGAAATTACGGGGAGAGGCGATCACCAGCTACACGCAAACCAGGGTGCGCGGCCCGGATTGTGATCCATGCCAAGAGCGGACACCTTACAGTTCTTGTTGAGGGCAGCCACCGCAGTTCGTGCAGGAAAGGTCTAAATCCAGTGACGGTCAGACGAGAGGTTTGGAGGAGTTGGCGACAGATCTCATGCACGTTTGCGGTCCGGAACCCAGCCAAGTCGGCATATCGCTCTGGAATCCGTAGGGCTAAAACGTTTCGGACGGCCTAAATCTGTGCAGGCGAGCAGAGCTAGGAATGCCCTTGACCACCAGCATTCCGATCGGACGATCCGCCGTTCTCGCGAATCCTGAACTCTTCGAGCGTGTGCCCCGATTGGAGCGCCGCAACCAGCCAGCGAGGCTGTTTACCGCGTCCAGACCAAGTCTCCGTGGGCTTGAGTGGGTTGAAGTATTTCGGTACGACCTTCGGGTACTTGCGGCGCGGCGGCTGGCCCAATCCCGTCGCGGCGGCGCCGCTTTCAGATTCGGCGAACTGCTCCGGCTGGTTGAGCTGCGCAAGGCGTTTTTCGAGTTCCCGCTTCTCGGCCGTGATCTTCTCGGCAAGTATCTTTGTTAGCTCCTCGTGGAGGAGCCAGAGTTCTTCAAAGTCCATGGCTTCGAGATCTTGCCGATGCAGCATTCTCGTCACCGTTTGCCTGACCCCTGACGCATCATCCTCACCTTTTTGAGTATCTTTGTTCGAGCGATGAATGAAACGATGGACCAAAGCCAGCGCTTTCAATTGACGCGATACTAAATAAATAGTATATTATTTAATAATTATTGCGAGGATTATTTTATTAATTGGCTCGGCAATTGAGCAAAAGTGACGGTAGGCACAAGGGCAAAATGGATATTGTCGATTACCCTCTCAGTCGTCTCGAGAGTTCGATCAGGCGGTTTATCGTTCCCTCGGCTGCATTAACGGACGTCCAGGCTCTGAAAGAGCAAATTGAGCTTCGGCGGCGTGCGCTCAGCGACATTGAGGCTATTCGCCTCCAGTTGCGACGAACGGAGGGGCGCATCACAAGAAGCTTCCCCAGAAGGCGGGGAGGCCGACTGGCCCGCCGCGCACACTCAATGAGAGCGGGGCGTGGCAGATTGGTCTTGCGGCCCGCTTAATTCATTCCTGCATTATTTAGAATCGAGTTAGAATTGTATATTTGCGGTAGCGGCGACGCGTATGGGTGCAATGTTCGCTTTCCCGCAATTAGATTCTGCGGATAGCTTATGTTCCGCCTTGATTAGCGCGCATTATTTAGTTAAGTGGAACGCGAAATTCCGCTTTGGTTCCATACATTCTTTTGGAAAATTGACACTCGGTTCTTGATTAATCAACCGGGGAAGTATCATATGGGCGCAACTACGGGATCCAGCATGACGACTAAGAAGCTTGAACTAGAAGCGATGTCCCTCGACGATCTTTGGTCGCTTCATGAGGAAATTAACGGGATTTTATCAGCCCGGATCAAGGCTGAAAAGCAAGAACTTGAGAAACGGCTGGCGGTGCTCGGGGTCGGTATGGGGGCCTTTGCCAATACGTCGATGGGACCGGCAATTTCGTCTACCGGAAAGCCCAGACGCAAATATCCACGAGTGCTCCCGAAATACCGCAATCCACAGACGTCCGAAACCTGGTCGGGTCGTGGAAAACGGCCACGTTGGCTTGTTGTAGCTATAAAGTCGGGCCGCAAAATCGAGGAGTTCCGTTTGGGCGAAGCAAATTCGAGGATACGGCAGCGAGCGTGATTTGATCCGATCGCACGATTCAGTTCCGCGCGGCTGAAAAGTGATTGGCGGGAGAGCCGCCAGTAGGAATGCAACTCAACAGGCATTGCGGCCCCGCAAAACCTCAAGAGGAGTCCGGAGCAGGATCTCAAGATCGAGCCGAAGACTCCAATTGTCGATGTACCAGAGATCGTACTCCACGCGCCTCTCAACCATGGTCGGTGTAGGCGTCGGTCCGCGGCAGCCATGAATTTGGGCCCATCCGGTCAATCCCGGCTTCACTCGGCGTCGGAAGGCGTACTTCCGGACGAGCTTGTCGAACTGTCCGTCGTGAGCCACGGCATGGGGGCGTGGGCCTACCAGCGACATGCTGCCGTCTAGGACATTCAACAACTGCGGTAGCTCGTCGAGGCTCGTTCGGCGCAACCATCTGCCGACCCTGGTGATGCGGGGGTCGAGAGGCGTTACCTGAACGACGACAGGTCCATTCTCGAGCACATGCATCGTCCGAAACTTTCGGATTGAAAATATGCGGCCATTGAAGCCGCATCGCTGTTGCTTGAAAAGGATTGGGCCGGCAGAATCCAATCTGATTGCGACTGCAGCTATCGCGAGCAATGGTGCACAGATCGTCAGGGTAAGTCCTGCACCGACTATGTCGAGTGTTCGCTTGCTCGCGCGCTCGATTGCGGTGAGGGAGCCGGGCTGGATCTCAACGCAAGCTGCACTTCCCAAGCTCCGTGTCGGATGTCGAAGCAGTTCGGATGCAGCGCCAACTGGGACAAACACGATCGGGAATGGTAACACTCTCAGGTCGGAGATAAAGGCACGAAGCTCGGCCCATCGTTCCGGCTTGGCCTCCAGCACGATTTTGTCGACTTCGGAATTACGAATGTGCTCGATGACACGGGAGCTGAGCCGTTTTCTGGAGTCGGGGTCCGAGCCTATCGCAGGCAAGCCAAAGCGGCTCTTAACGCAATAGCCGAGCACCGAGAGAGTCTCCGACAGACCAGCATGAGTGGAAGGCGGCTGATCGGTGATCAGGACGAGATTCGTCCGAGCGAACCTCCTGCCACTGAAGCATCTTATCAGCAGAATTCTGGTGACGCACCGTTGCGCAATCAAGGATGCCAAGCCGAGTGCGGCAAACAGGAGGCCGGCACCTTGGAAGAAGTGTGAATTGTCGTCGAGCATCTCCACAGCGACGGCCAGGACGTGCAAAAGAACCCATGTGAGGCAAATGGCGCGAACCTGGCTTCGGAGTACGAGGAGTTCGGTTGGTCGATATAGTCCCCTGCCTTTCAGAATGTAGACGAAGGGTACTGATGCTACTGCCGCGTAGGCGCATGCCTGGGCCAGGCCGGCTGGTGCCCGGCCGGCGGGTGAAAAAAGAAGTGTGGAAAGGAAGCCGGCGAATAGAATGGTCGCGATATCGGCGCAGATCGCTACAAATTCGATCGATTCGTACCGGACGGGCCATATGCCTTCATCCGCAGTGGATGAGGGTGAGTTGACGGCAGCCAGATCACTGCCATGGTCGCCGATATGCCGATTGATAAAATTCATGGCTAATCTACGAAGAACTCCTTTAAATTAATATACTATAAACCAAGGCATGCTAGTCAAATAAATTCGTTGAGATCAGTATTTAATGAGAAAATATTAAAGTGGCCGCGACATCAGTTCGGGTCGATCAGGATGCGACCGCCGCCGGAGGCGTACTGCCGAAAACTGCTATGGGACTCGTGAGCGCAGTTTCTGTACGTACCCGGGGTCTAGCTCCGAAATTGAGCTCTCTGCAAACGCCCTGCCGTCTGCCGATGCCGCCTGGTATGCGGCGGCAATGGCTGGCCGGAGTGCGATCCGGCTGTTAATAGCAACTTTAAGGTCGTGCCGGATAAGATCTTGAAGCTCAGGTTCCTTGATCGCAGTATCTGTGCCGAGAGCGACCGAAAGTCGCATCGGAATGAGATTCAGCGCGTTTGGTGCAGTATAGTAGGACATCTTGAGTAAGCTTGTCGTGTCATAGGTCGCCCTGTGCTGCTTCGACAGTGCTGCAAGTACGAGCCAAACGTCGCCTCGAAGGGGGGAGTATTTCAGCACTGCAGCAAGAGCACCCAAGTCCGCGGACCCGCCCATGGTCTGCAGGTCTGTGACCTTGTCAGACTTAGTTGCAGTGTGTCCGGAGGTCGTCTTGACAGTCTCGCGCTTGGATCGGAGCGCTGAGGTCCAGGCTTCGTTCGAACCGGCAACCGGCGTAATTGAGAGGCGATCACCAAAAGGCCAGCTTTGCGAGACCATCCAAGCCGCTTGCGCGGCTAACAGCAATCCAATCATTGTCAGAGCGACGCGGGGCAGAGGCCATGGCGAAGCGATCCTAGTCGAAGGAATTCGTTGCGCTGCCGTGGCTCGGTCGCCGGCTGCTTGCGTAAGCTGCCGCAACTCCGTGGACTCCGCATCGCGCGCTTTACCGGGCAGGCTTTGAGCAAAAGCAAGGCCGTAAACCGCCGCGATCAGCAGCGAAGCGTACAGATCGAAAAGGCTGTTTTCGGCAAAGGCGAGTATTGTCAACGAAACGGAAGCGCCTGCGCCAAGGGCTGGGTATAGGTAAGCGTGTTTGCGAGATAAGGCGCGCCCGAACAGGATGCAGGCGCTGATCATGGCGACTATCAACAGGCCGCAGAGGAACGTGCGTCCCATTTCGACCGCGATCTCCGCGGCGGCGGTCGGCCGTTCGCGCATTGCGTGCATGCCAACGTCCCCATAAATCGGCAGCAGCGCAACAAACGTACCTGCACCGGTCCCGATCGGGTGAGTGTCCTGCAGCATCCGCTCTGTTGCTGCCCCAGCTTGCGTCGACAAGGCGATCGTCAGGTCGGTATTCCGATTGATCGGAATGAACGCGAAGCTGGCGACGTACAACATGGCGGCGGTCGCGAAAACGCCGGCTCTGCCCCATAGGCCAAAGAACCATCTGCGAATAGCGACCACCGTGAGGATGGCCGTCGCTCCGAGCAGAACGGCAATCAGCGCGGTCGAGCCGCTACAAAGCGCGACTGCCGCAAGGGAGACTATCAACGATAGAATTGCGCAGGTAAGAATGGCGAGCGGCCCCGTTGGCAGGCGAGGGGGGCGTTTGGGCTGCCATAACTGGTCGATCCCACGGATAGCCATTGCAGTGGAGAGAAGGACACCAAGTGCCGCCACGGTCGAGCCTGTCCAGATGTACTCGGCTGGCGGGGAACCGCTCTGGTCGCCATTTCTCCATATCGAAAAGATGCCGATCGTGGTGGTGATCGATACGAGGATGTAGAGGACCTGCGCGGCGCGCTGCTTGTCCAGAGCAACGACTGCGGTGACCAGGGCGGCAGCGAGGACAACGTTGTAATGTGAAAGCGCCAGTATCGTCTCGCGTACGTCAACCGAGAACCTCTCTGCAAGAGGTTGCCCCAGGGCCGCCGAGGCTGTCGCCCAGATCTGATTTCCTAAACCGCGGAGCGGGACCGGAACAACTTGCAAGGCGATCCAAAGCACCGGTGCGGCGAGAGCCAGAATGAAGAGGGGCCGTAGAAGCTTGGCGAATCTGGCGAGGGTTGACGATGTGGAAAAGAGGCCGACGGCCAGCATAGCGGCCGCAAGGACGCCCGATAGCACCGCTGGACCCGGTAGGTCCTCGATCACGGCGAAAGCCGCAGCAATGGCCGCAGGAACAGCGAGCATCGTGGACCGGATAACCATTTTACACCATCTCTGACTCTGACCCGCCCAAGAACGGAGAGCATGTTGCAGAAGGCGCTGACTCCATCGTTAGGCCCGACGTATGCCAGAGAGAGTCATCCTAAGAGTCCGACAAGCCATATCTGATGTAGTGGCTGTCATCGTAGTAGTCACTTCGGTGAGCGTCGTACCGTGCCATCGACCTCATATCAGTCTTGTTGAGGACGACGCCGATCAGGGAATCGGAGATGGTCGGCGCGGTATGCAAGGCATGTTGGACCACATCGATTTTCGTGTGTCCCCATTCGACGACAAGAACGTAGCAGTCGATCAGCGGCGCAGTGACCCGCACATCCACCAGAGGCGAGAGTGGGGGGAAATCCACGATGACGTAGTCATAGGTCTGACGCAAACTGTCGAACAGCTTGCTTATGTTCTGGGCGGAAAGAATCTCGCTCGTGTGAAGCAGGGGTCCACGCCGGACGGCCGGCAAGAATGCGAGATTGGTTCTGGGATCGTGCCACAGCGCCTCTTCGAGGGAACGCTTTCCGTTCGCCACCTCGAGCAATCCGAATGCAGCTTTCGGAGCCATGGCCGCGGAGAGTGAAGGGTTTCTAAGGTCGCAATCGACTACAATAGCCCGTTTTCCGCTATGTCCGATGAGGTGAGCGAGAGAGGCTGCAACCGTCGTCTTGCCCTCATTTGGCAGTGCCGACGTGATTCCGATCACCTGGTTGGAGGCCTTCGCGGGGGTGTGGTCAATAGCAAGCTTGATCGAACGGATCGCTTCCGTGAAGCGGGAGAGCGGCATCCCGACGACAGCTCTATGAAGAGTCGGCACGTTTGAAATCGTGCGTGATCGCAGATCTTCCTCCGATTGCTGGGACCGGACCGTCGACTTCTGCGCCTTGGGCGGCGACAGCAAGGGGACGAGCGACAGGCACGGCAGCTCCAGTGCGGTTTCCACCTGTGAAGAGGTGCGAAAAACTCTGTCCATAACGTCTCTCAGAAGGGCCAGGCCAATCCCGAGTGCAAGTCCCGCGGCCAGGCCGAAGCCCAGCACCAGGTTTGCCTTGGGCTTGCTCTTGCGCTCTGGCGGGGAGGCGGGAAAGATCACCCGTGCTTCCGCAATCGGAAATGTCTCCTGCTGAGTCGCTCCCATCGAGTGCTGCAGAAACGCCTCATGCATGGCGCGCAGACTCTTCGCTCGGCTTTCCAGGTCCCGGATGGTCAGTTCTGCGGAGTTCGTCAGACGTGATTGTGAGACGGCCCGGGCAAGCTGCTTCTCGAGTTCCTGCTGCCGCTGTCGAGCAGCTTCCAATTCGTTCTTGCTGGCTTCGGCGAGCCTCCTGACCTCTTCGAGGATGGATGTGCGAATGTCACGGATCCGAGCCCGCAGGTTGACAACCGCCAAATGATCCCGGCCGAACCGGGTCGACCAATCGGCCTCGCGACGTGACAATTCGAGATACTGCTGGCGCAGCGTAGTGATGATCGAGCTCTGGAGCACATCGGCGCTCGCCGCGTCAGGAGCGCTGATGGTGGATGAGCCGGCTGCGTTGGCGCGCAGAATCGCGTCGTAGCGGTTGAACTTGACCTGCGCATCGGAGGTCTGGGTTCGGGCGGCTACCAATCGGGCGTTGAGATCGTTGACGGGCTGTTCGTCAATCGATTTTCCGCCGGTCGATACGATGTTGTTCTGGGACTTATACGCGCTCACGGCGCGTTCGGCCGTCAGTGCTTGCTCATTGAGGTTCTGGAGACGTTCCTGCAACCAACTGGCTGCCGTTCGCGTCGCCTCGAATTTGGCATTCATCTGGTCGTTGATGTACGCATTGGCAACGGCATTGGCGACCTCCGCCGCGCGACCCGCATTGCTCGAACTGTAGCTGACCTCGATGATCTTGCTATATCCGACCCGGTACGCGGTGAGCCGATTCACCAGCGCGGCAATCGCGCCTTCGTTGGGCGTGTCAGCCTTCGAATCGTGCTCTGGCTGCTGGCCACGGTTTCGAATGCGCTGCAGCAGCGAGCTGAACGACCACCGCGAACCGGTGAGATCTGGATCGTTGGCGAGATCCAGCTGCGTTATGACTGACGCTGCAATTCCCCGCGACCTTATCATTTGCAGCTGCGTTTCGATCTGGGCCGCGTCGACGACGGGCTCCGGAAGAAGTGACTGTTGCTGAACGAATTGAGCCCGGGGATTCGACAGCAGGATTTGTACCTGAGCGGTGTAGGTGGAGGGCGCGAACCGCAGGTAGAGCAGTGCAGCAGCGAATACGAGAGCCGCGGTGACGATGATCATGAGATATCGGCGCCTCAAGAAGACGATCACGAACTTGACGAGATCGCCGATTCCCCCGCCGTTGATTTGGTTCGACTGGGCCTGGCCGCCCAGAGTCAAACGTGTTCTGTCGGTCTGTAGATTGCTCTGAAGCATCGGGTACCTGTCTGGTCGGGGGGCGCGCCGAATTGGTCGCCCGCGTGCGCGAGCGTTTGGTTCACGATTTATTAATTGAATATATATGAGAAAAATCTGATTGCCAAATTAAATGTTATTCGAGTATTAATTTGACGATCGATGCGGGAAGGTGATTTTGCCAGCCTTGCCGGCGCGGTTCCTGCGCCGGAAGGCATCCGCCGGATGTAGTTAAAGTGGGTCTGAATTGCTTGATTAATGCGTGGTCCGTCGAAGCTCATGGTGAATGTGAAAATCGCTCCGGGGCTATCCGATCATTCAACGACGGATGAACGCTTGGGTGGTACCGGAGGACATTTTCATGCTGGAAGTACGGTGTTTAGAGATCCCGGATATTAAAATGATTCATACGGATCGACATTCCGACGCCAGGGGATATTTCTGTGAGACGTTTCGGCGATCCGCGTTCGCAGAAAAAGGGATTCTCGTCGATTTCGTTCAGGACAATCAATCCAGCTCGGACAAGGCCGGGACAGTCCGGGGCTTGCACTTCCAGCGACCGCCGTTCGCCCAGGCCAAGCTCATACGCGTGCTGAGCGGCGCGATTCTCGATGTCGTAGTCGATCTTCGGCGTTCGTCGGCGACCTTCGGAAAGCATGTAGCCGTCAAGCTGGACAGCCAAACGGGCGAGCAACTGCTTGTCCCGAAAGGCTTTGCGCACGGTTTCTGCACGCTGCAACCCGAGACCGTCGTGTTCTACAAGGTCGACCAGGTCTACGCTCCAAGCCACGACGCGGGGCTCTATTGGGCCGATCCGGCGCTCGAGATCGAGTGGCCGGTAACGACAGTTGAAGCCCAGGTGTCGCCAAAGGACAGGTCGCTGCCCGGGTTGGATCAGCTTGCAGCCGTTTTTGAGTGACGGAGAGCGGTCGGATGCGCGTTCTGGTGACCGGGGGAGCGGGATTTATCGGCTCTGCAGTGTGCCGCAGCCTGGTGCTGCAGAAGGGCGCTACAGTGATCAATGTCGATAAGCTGACCTATGCGGCCAACCCAGCCTCGTTGGCGCCCATCGAGGGGCTAAAGTCCTATTTGTTCGAGCAGCAGGATATCTGCGATCGCGAAGCCATGGATTTCGTGTTCAGCAGCTGCCAGCCTGACGCGGTCGTTCACCTCGCAGCCGAGAGTCACGTCGACCGCTCGATCACCGGTCCGGCGGCTTTCATTGCGACGAACATCGTGGGCACCTACACGCTGTTGGAAGCAGCCAGGAAATACTATGAGGGCCTCTCGCCGCCGCGACGAAAGCGGTTTCGCTTCATTCACGTCTCGACGGACGAGGTCTACGGTTCACTCGGGCCCGCCGACTACTTCCGGGAGGAAACGCCCTACCGGCCGAGCTCGCCCTACTCGGCAAGCAAGGCAGCCTCAGATCACCTCGCGCTTGCGTGGTTCAAGACCTATGGTCTGCCAGTAATGGTATCGAATTGCTCGAACAACTACGGGCCGTTTCAGTTTCCGGAAAAACTCATCCCTTTGACGATCCTCAATGCGATCGAGCGCAGGCCGCTGCCGGTGTACGGCGACGGTCGAAACGTACGCGACTGGCTGCATGTTGAAGATCATGCGGCAGGTCTGATCACGCTTCTGTTGGAAGGCAAGCCCGGCGAAAAGTACAATTTCGGCGGCGATAGCGAACGCTCCAACCTCGACGTCGTCACCCAGATCTGCGACGTCGTCGACAGGCTGTATCCCGGTCCGGCAACGAGACGATCGATGATTACTTTCGTGCCAGATCGTCCGGGACACGACATCCGCTACGCGATTGACGCATCGAAGGCTCGTCGTGAGCTTGGCTGGCAGCCCACGAGGACGTTCGAGCAGGGGCTGGCCGAAACCGTCGCATGGTATCTCAAGAGCC
This sequence comes from Bradyrhizobium sp. USDA 327, assembly GCF_041262065.1. Classification (NCBI taxonomy): domain Bacteria; kingdom Pseudomonadati; phylum Pseudomonadota; class Alphaproteobacteria; order Hyphomicrobiales; family Nitrobacteraceae; genus Bradyrhizobium; species Bradyrhizobium sp. USDA 327. The sequence continues at coordinate 2,102,414 of NZ_JBGCCW010000001.1, forward strand.
GCTCGTGGTGGGAGCATGCCCGCAGCGGGATCTATGACGGCTCGCGTCTGGGGCTCCTTGCTACACAACATTGAGGCTGCAAATGACCGAAAGGCCCGTTTTGATTGCTGGTCGCAATGGTCAGTTGGCAAGGTGTCTTCATGACCTCGCGGTGCTGCACAGCATGCCCGTGGTCGCGCTTGGACGCGCCGAATTCAATCTGGAGGCTCATGGGGAGCTCCGCCAAACGATCGATCCGCTCGCACCGTCCGTGATCATCAACGCGGCCGCCTACACGGCGGTGGACCTGGCAGAATCGGAAGTAGCAAGAGCGTTCAACATCAATCGCGACGCAGCGGCTGCGTTGGCCGATGTGGCATGGCAAATGAATATCCCGTTCATCCACATCTCAACCGACTATGTCTTCGACGGCACAAAGTCGGAGGCCTACGAGGAGAGCGACGTTCCTGCGCCATTGAATGTGTACGGCGCGTCGAAATTGGCCGGCGAGGCTGCCGTTCTGGCCGCTCACCCGCTCGCAACTGTAATTCGCACGTCCTGGGTATATAGTCCCTATGGCAACAACTTCCTTCGGACGATGCTGCGGCTCCGTGAAGCGCAACCAATCGTCAGAGTCGTCCAGGATCAATACGGAAATCCAACATCCGCGCTCGACCTTGCGTCGGCGATCCTTCAGCTCTCGGGACGGCTGCTGACCCATGATCGTAGAGCCATGGCCGGCATTTTTCATCTTGCTGGACAAGGTGAGACGACCTGGCATGGCTTCGCCGAAGCGATTTTCGACTTGCTCGCTCATCGAGGATTCCGAGTGCCGCAGCTCGAGGCAATCACGAGCGAACAGTACCAGACGGCCGCGCGACGGCCGCGGAATTCGCGCCTCGATTCGTCCAGGGCCGAACGCGTCCTGGGCATTCGATTGCCGTCATGGCGTTGCTCTCTCGAAACCTGTCTCGACCAACTCGCGGAAGGTGGAATCGATGCTGAAAGGAATAGTGCTGGCTGGCGGCAGCGGAACTCGACTGTATCCAATCACGAGAGCGGTCAGCAAGCAGCTACTGCCCATCTATGACAAGCCGATGATCTACTATCCGCTGTCAACGCTGATGTTGGCAGGCGTGCGCGAGATTCTGATCATAACCACGCCGTCCGATCGGTGTCAGTTCGAGCGCTTGCTGGGGGACGGCTGTCAATGGGGGGTCAGGCTCAGCTATGCGGAGCAGCCCCGACCCGCTGGTCTTGCGGATGCGTTCATTGTTGGCGCCGACTTCATCGGGAACGATCGCGTTGCGATGGTGCTCGGAGACAACATCTTCTTTGGCGACGGCCTGAGCGAACTGCTCGCAAGGGCCGCCGAGCGTGAGGAAGGTGCAACCGTCTTCGCCTACCATGTACGAGACCCGGAGAGGTACGGAGTCGTCACGTTCGACGAGCGCGATAGCCCACTGCGAATCGAGGAAAAGCCGAGGCAGCCGAGCTCGAACTGGGCGATCACAGGCCTCTATTTCTTCGACAACAACGTCGTACGTTATGCGCGGCGCATCGAGCCGTCGCCGCGCGGCGAACTCGAGATCACCGATCTGCAGATGCGGTATCTGTCCGCCAAGGCGCTTCATGTCGAGCGGATGGGGCGGGGTTTCGCCTGGCTGGATACCGGGACAGTGGAGTCGCTCATCGATGCGGCGATGTTCGTGCAGACGCTCGAGAAGCGTCAGGGGATGAAGGTTGCGTGTCTCGAGGAAATTGCGTTGAGGCAGGGCTTCATCGACCGCGACCAGATCGAAGAGTTGGCGCGGCCGTTGGAGAAGAGTGGCTACGGTCAGTATTTGCGCGAGATCGGGTCTCTCGTGACTTGAGGACCGGGCTGAATCGTCCGCAGACGTCGAAACGAGTTAACTCATGGTTCTTCGATGAACATCAGCCCTATCAAGAGCGGGACTTTGATGCCCGATTTTTCGCAGAATTCCCCGCTGGTGCGCTATGCGCTCAGGGGATTGGAGCGGTGCTGGCTACCTGAACACGGCTGCTGGTCACATATCTACCATCTGGACGGACGGGCTTCGCCAAACGAGTCCTTGCGGCGCAGCGATGTGTTCTACACGCTTAACGTTCTGCTCGGAATGTCGAGGATCAGGGACGTTCCCGGGGGCATCAATCTATCGGAAACATTCCATCGGAATGCGGTCGAGCTCACGGCCCTTTCGGTACCAAAATATGCACTGGGAATGGCACTTTGGGCTTCCGCAGAACTCGGGTTCGAGCTACCCGAGCAGGTGAGGCGCGAAGTGAAGGGGCTCTTGAGCGATCAGTCCGGATGGGAGTCGTTTCGGGCCCAGGATTTGGGTATGCTGTTGACGGGCGTGGTGGCTCGGGCCAGGGCCGGCGACAAGGAGTGGGTGCGTTTTGCCGCTCCGCTGTATCGCTTTCTCGAGGAGCGATTCCACAGCGGATCAGGGCTGTTCTTCGACGCAGCATCGGGATTTCGGCGGCGCTTCGCTTCGTTCGCCACGCAAATCTATCTCTCAATTGCGTGCTATCACTATGGCGAATTCGCAGGCGAGGCATCGGCGCTCGCCAACGCGGACGCCTGCGTACGCAAGTTGATTGCGCTTCAAGGGCCCGACGGCGAGTGGCCCTGGTTTTTCGATGCGGCCGCGGGCCGCGTGCTTGATTTCTATGAAGTCTACTCGGTGCACCAGTACGGCATGGCTCCGGCGCTGCTGGAGTGGGCGGAGCGCTATCGAGTTCCAGGGGCGCGGAATGCCTTGATCAAGGGATTTAATTGGGTCCTGGGCAAGAACCAGCTTCGTCGCTCGATGCTGGTGCCCGATCTCGGGCTGTCGATCCGCTCTCAGATTCGAAAGCAGGAGCTGACGACCAGAGTGCCGAGGATGTTGCGTGCAATCAAGAATGCCTACTCCGGACGCGACGCCGTGCTAATCGAAAGTTCCGGCGTTGGACTTCGGCTGGAATGCCGTAGCTACGAACTGGGTTGGATATTGTGGTCGTTTGGCCAGCGAGCTGACCTGCTCGAACTGACCCACAACGCGGCCTTTGGCAAGATACCCGTACCGGCCTGACGCTGCGGGCACGAATGTTGTGCTAGCGATTCCAGGCGACGGCTCGCCGATTGCGCAGCAACGACAGCATCGTGATAGCCCGATGCATTCTTACGGCGCACATGACCGCAATCGCCTTGGTCCGGGTTCCGATACCGGAGAGCCGGTCGCTGGCCAAGATCGTGATGATGCCCGGAGCGGGCGAAGCCAGGACAAGCAGGGTCTGCGCAATCCAGCGCAATCTCCATGCCGGCTTGCCGTCGGCCATGTTGCGGTAGTGCAGGAGCTGCCGGTCCCACTTGACATATAGCTCCCGGAGAGAGTTCCTTGCCGGGTGGAAGACGATCATTTCCGGGATGTACCGAAATCGAAGCCCGGCACGCTGCGCGCGTTGTCCCCACTCCATGTCCTCCGCCACGTCGATCCCTGCGAACGGGCCGACGGAATGGAAATCCCGACGAAACATCGCCATGTTGCCGGTGCCGCAATAGCCGTCGCGCTCGATATAGAGCTTGAAGCGATAGGCGAAGACGCTCTCGTAGGCCGCGATGGCGTCCAGGTGTGGCTTTGCGTCCCGCCAGATGCGGACGTCTCCACCGAGCACTGTCCCCGGCGGGAGCGAATGCAGTGAGCGCCATACGCTGCTCAGCCAATCCGGATGTGCCCTGCAATCGGCGTCGATGAAGGCGAGCACCTCGCCGCTCCCGGCAGCAACTCCGGTGTTGCGCGCCGGGCCCGGCCCGGGCCGCGCCTCGCACAACAGTCGTACGCCCGGATATTGAGCGACGACGTCGGTCGGCAAGGTTACGGAGCCGTTGTCAACGACAACGATCTCGAACCAATCCCGGGGAATGCTCTGCGCATCGAGACTCGCCAGGCAAGTCTTCAGTGCGCCGGGTTGATTTAAATGTGGAACAACGACCGAGATCCGTTTGCGTTTAATCGTCATTTAATTCTCTCCGTCGTCGGTGGCTGCGCTTCGGCGGTCGACGCGCGCCGTTTGCCCGGTATTTAAGCCACAATATAATATCAATATAACTTGCAAATAAAATCGCGGGCATTATTATCTAGATATTATTTAAGTTCAATTGGAAGGCGATATTTCGCTGAAGGCGAATTTCGGCCGGGGGAGGAACCCATGCGTGCCTACTTTCTAGGGTGCCCCATCGATATCTTGACCATGGCAGAAACCGTCGACCTCGCGCGCAAGGCCATGCGAAACCGTCAACGTCTGCAGCATGTGGCTCTCAACGTCGCGAAGCTCGTCAACATGCGCTCCGATCCGGTGCTTGCCGCCGATGTCGCCAGCAGCGACATCGTCGGAATCGACGGCATGGGTATCCTTTGGGGAGCGCGAGCGCTCGGTCTCCCGGCAACGTCGCGAGTGACCGGCGTGGATCTACTCGGCGAGCTGCTCAAAGTGTGCGCGCAAGAGGGCCTCCGACCGTATTTTCTTGGAGCCACACCCGCCGTCGTGCAACAGGCGGCGCAGCGTGTCCGGGACGAGCATCCCTCGCTTGTCTTTGCCGGGATCAAGGACGGGTATTTTTCCAGCGAGCAGGAGAACGAGGTCGTCCGCGATATTCGGTCCAGTGGCGCCGATTGCCTGTTCATCGGCATGCCCACGCCGCGGAAGGAACGCTTTCTTGCGGCTCACCGCGACGAGCTCGGCGTCCCGTTCATCATGGGCGTGGGTGGCGGGTTTGACGTTCTCGCGGGCTCGGTTCTGCGAGCTCCCATTCACATGCAGCAATTCGGCCTCGAATGGCTGTATCGCATCTATCAGGAGCCCAGACGGATGTGGTGGCGGTATGCCAGGACGAACACGCTATTTGCGGGAATCTTGACGCAAGCCTTCGCGCGGCAGGCGTTTCGACGGGCGCCCGGCATGTACAGTGTGCTGCCCCCCGGGGCAGGCCGGATCGGAGGGTGAGACGTGCGAAAGCATTTTCTCATCCTGTTGGGAACCAGGCCTGAAGCGATCAAGCTGTTTCCGGTGATCAATCGGCTCAAGGCGGAAGCGAACAAGGACATCGCCCTCACGGTCTGCGCGACAGCGCAGCACAGGGAGCTGCTCGACCAGGTTCTCAAGGTGGCCAAGGTGGTCCCGGATTTCGATCTCGACGTCATGACGGTGAATCAGACGCTCGATAGTCTGACCGGCCGGCTATTGGCGCAGATCGGAGAAGTTCTGGAGAGGGTGAAGCCCACCAGAGTGATTGTCCAGGGTGACACTGCGACGGCCATGGCAGGTGCGCTGGCGTCGTACTATCACCGCATCCCGGTCTCGCACGTCGAGGCGGGACTGCGAAGTGGAGATATCTTCGCGCCCTGGCCGGAGGAGGTGAACCGCAAGATTGTCGGCTCGATCGCCGATCAGCATTTCGCGCCGACCGAGCGGGCGGCGAGAGCGCTGCGGGCGGAGAACGTCTCCAAGGATCGCATTCATGTTACTGGAAATACTGTCGTCGACGCGCTGATCCTCGCGAAGGCCATGGTCGAAGCCGATCCGCAGCTCTCGTCCCGATGGGACGGAATCAAGAAGCGCCACGGCAACCGCCGCATCATCCTGGTCACTTGCCATCGCCGCGAGAATTTCGGCGGGGGAGTTTTCAACGTCGTCAATGCACTGGAGACGATCCTGAGCAGGGAGGACGTTGCCGTCGTACTTCCGGTTCATCCGAACCCGAACGTTCGCGACGTGTTTGCGAGCCGGCTCGCCGATCATCCGCGCGTCGTACTCATTTCTCCCCAGGAGTACACCGATTTCGTCAGCCTTCTGTCGCTATCATATCTGGTGCTGACTGACTCGGGAGGCGTGCAAGAGGAGGCGCCGACGTTCGGAAAGCCTGTCCTCGTGATGCGCGAGACGACGGAGCGTCCAGAGGGCGTCGAAGCCGGGACCGCACGACTGGTCGGAGCGAACTACGACAGGATCGTCCACGAAACATTTCGTCTTCTTGACGACGATGAGACTTATTCGGCTATGGCTCGCTCCCACAATCCCTTCGGTGACGGGCGGGCGAGCGAGCGGATCGTGAAGGTGCTTCTTGATGCCTGAATTCCAGAAAGTTACCGTCGTCGGACTTGGCTACATCGGTCTGCCGACGGCCGCGCTGATAGCCAGCCGCGGCCTCCAGGTGGTCGGGGTAGACACAAAGGACTATGTGGTCAGGACGGTCGGCTCGGGAGCCATTCACATCTCAGAGCCAGACCTCGATGGTCTCGTTTCCAAAGTGGTGTCGAGCGGGGCGTTGACGACATCAAGTGAACCGCAACCCGCCGACGTCTTCATCATCGCGGTGCCCACACCGATTGACGAAAGCAACCGTCCGGATCTGTCGAACGTGAATGCCGCGGTCGAGACCATACTGAATCTGCTTCAACCGGGTAACCTCGTCATTCTCGAATCGACCTCGCCCATCGGAACCACTGAAGGAATCGCCAGGCGGATCAGCGAACACAGGCCCAATCTGAGAATTGGCGTCAACGGTCATGAGGATGGTGCCGTCTACGTCGCTTATTGTCCGGAGCGCGTGTTGCCCGGGCGGATCTTGAGTGAACTCATCAACAATGACCGATGCATCGGGGGAGTGACTCCTGCCTGCACCCGGCGGGCTCAGCGCTTCTACAAGATGTTCGTTCGGGGCGCTTGCGTCGCAACCACCGCGCGCACGGCCGAGTTGGTCAAGCTCACGGAGAACGCGTTCCGGGACACCAACATTGCATTTGCCAATGAGCTCTCATTGATCTGCGACAGGTTCGACATCAATGTCTGGGAGGTCATCGATATCGCCAACCGTCATCCGCGCGTGACCGTGTTGCGGCCGGGACCAGGTGTGGGCGGTCATTGCATCGCCGTCGATCCGTGGTTCATTATCGACTCGGCGCCGGACCTGGCGCGCCTCATGCGGGCGAGCCGCGAGGTCAACATTGCAAAGACGGAAAGCATTATTGAACGCGCCGAGGCCCTGATCGACGATCATCCTTACGCCAGCGTGGCTTGCTGCGGGCTGACATTCAAGGCGAATGTCGACGATCTGCGCGAAAGCCCTGCGATGGAGATCGCACTGCACCTCGCGAAGAAGTACGGGGAGCGTATCAAGTTCGTCGAGCCGAATCTGCGGCGGTTGCCGCCGGAACTTGCCGACTACCGGCCCGGCTTCTTGAACATAGACGAGGCGCTGCGCACGTGCGAGATCGCCCTTCTCCTGGTCGATCACGACGAATTCAAGATGGTTCCGCTGGCCGAACGCCGTCATCTCGACGTCATCGACACTCGGGGTATATGGCAAGATATGCCTGCGCGGACGTGAAGCTGCCGACCCTCCAGAAGCGAGGTTGCCGATTTGATACCTTTCCTGGACTTGAAGGCGAAAGCCCAGACGGTGGGATCGCAAATCGACGTTGCGACCGCGCGTGCCATCCGGCACGAGCAGCCTGCATCGGGGCCCGAAGCAGGCGCTTTCGAGCAACGCTTTGCGATCGCGGTATTTCAGGATGTGATGCCTCGACATGGCCGATTAGCCTAGAACCGGGAGAGCGGTCATGATGGATCTCAAGGGCAAGCGCGTTCTCGTTACCGGAGGTGCCGGATTCATCGGGTCGCATATCGTCGACTTGTTGTGCGACGAAGGCTGCATCGAGATCGTCGCGCTCGACAATATGATGACCGGCCGACCGGAGAATCTCAGGAAGTCGCTCAACCGAGGACCGGTACGATTGGTTCGCGGCGACTTGCGCGACACCAAGTTGGTGGAAGCTCTGGTAAAGGGAGCCAACATCATCTTTCACCACGCCGCACCGTGCAGTGACCATTGTTTGGCCGAACCGCGTCTTGCCATGGAAGTCATGGTGAACGGCACCTTCGAACTGCTCGAACTTTGCGTGAAGTATGACGTCGAGAAGTTCGTCGCCGCGTCTTCGGCTTCGGTTTACGGCGCGGCGGAGGAGTTTCCGACAACGGAGCATCAGAGCCCCTATGGAAACCGTACGGTCTGTGGAACGGCGAAGCTCTGCAATGAAGGCTTGCTCCGCGCCTATAACGATATGCACGGGCTCGATTATATCGCTTTGAGATACTTTGACGTGTATGGCAGCCGAATGGACGTACACGATCGATATGCCGAGATGTTGATCCGCTGGATGGAGGAAGTAGAGGCTGGAACGCCGCCGGTGATAGTTGCGCATGACCAGCAGACCTTGGACCTGGTTCATGTCCGCGACGCGGCACGCGCAACCATCCTTGCCGCGAGGGCAAAGGTCAGCGACGAGGTGTTCAACGTGGGGAGCGGCATCGAAACAAGCCTTGTGCAGCTCGCTTCGGCCCTGGCTTCAGTGATGGGTCACAACGGCGTGCTCCCGCACATCGCGCCCGAGCACTCGATCAACCCTGTCCCGCGCCGAGTGGCGTCGACAGGCAAAGCGGAACGTCTGCTGGGTTTCCAAGCCACAGTGCCGCTCGAGCTCGGACTGACGGAGTTCGTGAAATGGTGGCGCTCCGAACGAGGACTTGCGAGCACGCGGCAACGACAGGCTCTGGCTTCATGACGTCCCTTTCTGGGCCGCAAGCTCTCGCGAAGAAGCCGAAGCTGTACGAGCAGCCATCCCGGCACCGTGAGTTGCGTGCTCAAGGCGGTCCTTCGATAGGGCGAGGCGCCGGAATCGAGAGGACGCTGCCGACACACGGAAGCCGGGCAATGTTTCGTCCATGAAACTGAGTGCGATGGAGAATGGCAATGCGAGTTCTTGTAACAGGTCATCTTGGCTACATCGGCACGGTCTTGACGCCGATGCTGGTGAATGCCGGTCACGAGGTGACTGGAATGGACAGCGATATCTACTCGCGGTGCACATACGCCGCCGGCGGTAGCATTCTCGAGGTCCCGACCATCCGGAAGGACGTCAGAGACGCGGAGGTGGCGGATCTCGTTGGCTTCGACGCAGTGCTGCATCTCGCCGCGCTCTCCAACGATCCGCTCGGCAATCTGAGGCCGGAACTGACGGATGAGATCAATCATCGCGCAAGCGTTCGGATGGCCTCGATTGCGAAACACGCCGGCGTGGGTCGCTTCGTGTTTGCCTCGTCCTGCAGCAACTATGGAAAAGCCGGCGAGGAAATGATCGATGAGACAGCCCCGCTCAATCCGGTGACGGCCTACGGAGAATCCAAGGTTGCCTCCGAACGCGATATTTCGGCGTTGGCCGGCGGCGGGTTTTGCCCGGTGTATCTGAGGCCGGCGACGGCATACGGAGTCTCGCCGCGGCTGCGCTTCGACATTGTCCTGAACAACCTGGTCGCATGGGCGTTCACGACAGGACGAATTCACCTCAAATCGGATGGCTCGCCCTGGCGGCCGATCGTCCACATCGAGGACATTTCTCGAGCTTTCATTGCCGCACTGGAGGCGCCAGCCGAATCCGTTTTCAATGAGGCATTCAATGTCGGCCAGACTGCTCACAATTATCGAATTCGGGATCTTGCCGAGATCGTCGCGAGTGTGGTGCCGAATTCCACGGTGGAGTTTGCGAAGGATGCGAGTCCAGATGAGCGATCCTACCGAGTGAGCTTCGAAAAGATCCGGCGCAAGCTGCCGGGATTCCAGCCGCGCTGGGACGCGCGAATGGGCGCCGAGCAGCTCTACAGGGTCTATCGTTCGTCAAAGCTGACATTGGAGGAGTTCGAAGGGCCGCGATATCAACGGATCGGCCATATTCGGAAGCTGCTGGCGGAGAGAATTCTCGGTGGCGACCTGCGCCAATCGAGACTGCAGCTTGCAGCGGTGTCGTGAGCGGCCGGCTCCCTGGCGGCGAAAAGCCGGTGAGCGGGAAATCGGCGCGCTCATGCTGCGGTTGAGCTCTGCGTTTCGCTGAGGCAGGCGCCGCGCTGGCTGGCCGGATTCGGGCCGAGCTTCGGCAAGCGCGGCGGGCCCCGGAGTTCTGCGGCTCGCAACGGGCTACTTCATGGCAGGAATTGTGGGCCGACTGACCGACGCGCGCTCACAAATCCCCTGGTGCCAATATTTCGGGGTCGCGCGCCTGCTCGATCTTCGGAGCTGCTCCAGAGATGTTGCCGCTTTCATGCCTGAGCATACCTGCTCGGCACATTGAACTGCCTGGGATCAAGCTGGGAAGACGCGCAATGGCTTGGATGCAGCCGCCGATCGCGTCAGGCGAGGGGGGCGCAATGAACATTCGTGGAGAGACCCGGTCGCTCGGGATCAACGCGTAGGGCGGGCGAGCGGATCTCCTCGCGGTGCGTACGCAGTCCCGCGTGGCACGGCTCGGCGAACGTGGTCGTCATCCAGCTGTTCACGCCGTGAGAGCGAGCGAGGCGTCCCGGGTGATCCGTTGCTCAAGCCAGGTGTGTCCGTTGAAGTGCTTGTATTGTTCTGCACGCAGCTTGTCGGCCACGCGGCCTGGCGGCAGATCCACATCCGCGTAGGTGAGGACTGCATCCTTCTTGATGGCGTGCCGCAACCTGCAACCCTCCACGAGACCTTCAGGCAGGTATTTCATTTGGCTCATTTCCTCGGAGTTCACGGCTTCGCCATAGGTCATGTACATTCCATAGTCATCGAGCACCTCGCCCGCCTCCAAATCACGTTTGGCGACTGCACAGACCTCGACAACCGGACCGGCGATCGGAGGGGCGACCAAATCCTTGAACAGAAACGCACGGGCAATCGAGTTCGGCACTTCGAAATGAACGAGGTGATATGGTGTGAAGAACGAATATAGGGGGCCTTCGCCCATTTTGTACAGGTTCAAATACTTCTGTTGCTTTGGATCGGTGTGCTCGGCCAGCACGTAGACCTTGGTCAGCGGTGTGCCGACGAGATAGTCGATGATTCCGCCCAGGGCGCGGACCTCGTCTATGTCGTAGAGTGTGCCGATCTTCATGACGTCGCCGCGATACTCCAGCCCGCGCGACATGCCGCGTGATCTCACCTTGAAGCCAGTGGCATTGGCCACGATCGTCTGCTCGAAGCTGATCTTGGATCCGTCAGCGAAACTGGTCACCATGGCCGGGTTCTGTCCCCATTGCTCGGCAAATCCCTTCTGCGTGCTGGGGTTGCGATACGGATCCTGCAGTCCCTTGATGTTGCCGACAACGCGCGGGATCAGGCCGAGCCCCTTGACCCATCGAACCAGGTTCATCTGCACGCCGGGCTCGTCGCCATCGCATGCGGACAGGGAGCCGCCGTACTTCTTTGCATAGACTTGCAGGATCGGTCCGATCGTAGCGTCGATCTCCGCGTTCATGAGTACGACAGTTTTCTGGTGCTTGAAGGCCTCCAGCGCGACCTGGGCCCCGAGCTCAACCGATCCGGTCACGTCGACGATCACGTCGATCAGATCCGATCTGGCGATCAGAAACGCGTCCTCGGTGACCGCCGGAACGCCGGCGGCAATGGCTCTGTCGAGCCGCCCCTGGCTGTCCGCGTCAACCACGCCGGTCTGGCCGGAATAGCCGAACACGTCATGTCCGCGCCGAGGCTTTCGGCTGTAGATAGCCACCACCCGCATTCCGGGAACACTGTTGTTGATCTGATTGGTGAGCCCTTGAGCCATGAAGCCCGAGCCGAGCAGGCCGACACGGATCGGCTTTCCGGCTGCATGACGGGCTTGCAGTGCGTGATCGACAAGTATCATCGTGGCGTCTTTCAACTGGAGGGGATCGGTAAACGGCTGCGAGCAGCGCGCTGTCGGCGTCAACCTTCGATGCCGGCGAGCTCCATCCGCCCTTTCAGTTCGGGTTCGACCTCGTTGAGCAAGCGGAAGTGCTGATCCTTCTCCGAAATCACGGAAACCGGAAGCGGCCAGGTCAAGCCAAGCTTGGGATCATTGTACATCAGCCCGCTCTCCGCCTCGGGAGCATAGAACTCACCCACCTGGTAGCTGGTATCGGTGTTGTCGACGAGAGTCTGATAACCGTGAGCAAAACGTTCCGGCACGTAGAGTGCCCGCTGATTGGTCTCGTTCAGTTCGACGGCGACATGTTGCAGGTAGGTCGGGCTTTCCGGTCGCAGGTCGACGATGATGTCGACGATCGCGCCCCGCGTGCAACGAACCAGCTTCGTCTCCGCGGCCGGCGGAAACTGAAAGTGCATGCCGCGCAGGGTTCCGCGCCGGACATTTGACGCGATATTCGCCTGCGCAATGACTGGATTGAGGCCGAGGGCCCTGAACTCTCGCTGGCAAAAAGCTCGCGCAAAAAAGCCGCGCGAATCCTCCCGGCGTTCAATATCGATAATGTAGGCTCCTTTAAGCCTGGTTTCGGTTATAATCACCCGGGTTCCTCCATAATCGTGCCGCCGGCGTTCGAATATGCTGCAATATCAGCAATGATAGCGTGCAGGAGAATAAATTCAAAACGGTTTTCAAAAAAATCATTGATTAATAATACCCGCAATATAAAATGCGCGCTATTGAATATTTTGATTTATGTATTTAAACCGCGAGACTTGTAGTAGCCGCTTTAGGCGATCTGTGGCGACCGAAACGGTCGGCCGGAAAGATGGGAAGCGCTGGCCATGAAGGTTGTCTTGTTCTGTGGGGGACTCGGAACCCGCATCCGGGAATATTCTGAAAGCATTCCGAAGCCCATGGTGCCCGTCGGCCAACACCCGATGTTGTGGCATGTCATGCAATATTACAGTCAGTATGGTCACCGCGATTTCGTACTGTGTCTCGGGTACAAGGCCAATGCGATCAAGGAGTATTTCCTGAACTCGGATCGCTGGGCTCACAGCGATTGCGTCGTTTCCAACTTCGGCAGGAAGGTCGAGGTCATCGGCGAGCAGCCGCCGGACTGGCAGGTGGCGCTGGTCGACACCGGCATTTGGCGAAACATCGGTCAGCGCTTGATGGCAGTGCGCCCGCTCGTCGAGAACGAGGACATCTTTCTCGCGAATTACAGTGATGGTCTGACCGACGCGCCGTTGCCCGAAATAATCGAGCGGTTCAAGAGGAGCAAGATGGTCGGATGCTTCGTCGCCGTGCATCCGCCGTTCAATTTTCACCTTGCTGAATTCAACGGCGGAGACGCCGTCAAGCGCCTGCGCTCCAGTCAGCAGTCCGAGATCTGGATCAACGGGGGCTACTTCATCTTCCGGAAGGAGATCTTCGACTACATACGTGAGGGCGAGGAACTCGTACTGGAGCCGTTCAATCGCCTGATCGAAGCTGGAAAGCTCATGGCTTACAAGTACGAAGGTTTCTGGCGCGCGATGGATACGCTGCGGGACCGGCAGGTTCTCGAGGAGATGATCGAGCGGGGCGAAATGCCCTGGAAGGTTGTTCCCGAAGCGCGCACGCAGGCGGCTTCATGAAGGCGTTTCAACTCGCCGCGTCCGGAGAGCGGCTCTCGATCCTTTGTCTCGGTGCGCACTCGGATGACATCGAAATAGGTGTTGGTGCGACGATTCTGAATTTGATTGCGCGTGGCGTCCGGCTCGACGTGCATTGGTGTGTACTCAGCGCGTCGGGTGAACGCGAGAGCGAGGCGAGGGCGTCGGCGGCCGAATTCGTGTCCGACGCGGCTCGTTCTCAAATTGAAGCGATGTCCTTTCGAGACGGCTTCTTTCCAGAACAGGGTGACGAGATCAAGAAGTGGTTCGAGTCGTTGAAGCGGCGCGTCGAGCCGGATCTGATCTTGACGCATCGAGGAGATGATGCCCATCAGGATCATCGTCAGGTGTCACGTCTAACGTGGAATACATTCAGAGATAATCTGATTCTGGAATACGAGATTCCCAAGTGGGACGGAGACGTCGGTCGACCAAATCTGTATTCGGCCGTTTCAGCTCAGGCATTGCAGCGAAAGATCGACCTGCTGATGTCGCATTTTGGAAGTCAGCGCTCCAAGCAATGGTTCGATCCGGAAGTCTTCCGCGGTTTGGCGCGGCTGCGGGGCATGGAATGTCGGGCGCCGGAAAAATACGCTGAAGCGTTTCTGGCGAATAAACTCGCACTGTCATGACAGGCCATTGGAGGATGCGTACCCGGAAGCAAGCCGATGCCGAATTCTCTTCTACGGGGATTGGAATGGACAATCTCAAGGGGATGATAATTCGCGGCGGCGTGGTGCGGCTTGGCGGCCAGGCGGCGAATTTCGCTCTTCGGCTTAGTGTCATGGCCGCACTCGCGCGTCTACTGGACCCGGAGGATTTCGGATTGGTTGCGATGACAACCGCCGTCAGCGGAGTTTTTCAACTCTTCACAGCGGCAGGACTGTCGTCGGCCACAGTTCAGCAAGAGACCGTCACCAACGAGCAGATGTCGACATTGTTCTGGGTCAATGTAGCGATCGGAATGACGCTTGCGCTCCTTTGCGCGGCAACCGCGCCTGCTCTCGTGGCGTTGTACCATGAGCCTCGACTGTTCTGGCTGACCGTCGTAGCAGGCTTGGGATTTTTCCTGAGCGCGTTAGCGGTGCAGCATTCAGCGCTGCTTCAGCGTCAGCTGCGGTATACGACGTTGACGGTCATTGAAGTGCTCTCACAGATGGTGAGCCTTGCTGCCGGAGTCGTCATGGCCTTCGGCGGCTTGGCATATTGGGCCATCCTGGGAATGACGCTGACTTCGACCGTAGTTTACACCGTGTGCGTATGGGTAGCCACGGGGTGGAGTCCTGGCCCACCACGCCGGACCGCCGGAGTCCGCGGCATGTTGAGCTTTGGTGGGATAGTTACCCTGAATTCTCTCGTGGTGTACGTTGCCTACAACTTTGAGAAGTTGCTTCTTGGCCGGTACTGGGGAGCCGATGCTCTTGGAATCTACGAACGAGGATATCGGCTTGTCAACCTGCCGACGGCAGAGCTCAACGCAGCGATTGGAGGCGTCGCGTTTTCGGGATTATCGCGGATTCAGAACGATTTGCCTCGACTGAAAAGTTACTTCCTGAAGGGCTATACCATCGTCCTGTCGATGACGCTGCCCATTACGGTCTTCTGTGCGGTATTCGTGGATGACATCGTCGAGGTGGTACTCGGGCCGAAGTGGAGAGATACAGTGGTCATTTTCCGCTTGTTGACGCCGACGATCTTGGTATTCGGCATTATCAATCCCCTTGCGTGGCTGCTGTATTCGGCAGGCCTACAGGTACGAAGTCTGAAGATTGCCCTGGTGATCGCTCCGCTGGTCATTGTGGCCTACCTCATCGGATTGCCCTATGGTCCGACCGGCGTCGCGTTCGCGTATTCTGCCGCGATGGTATTGTGGGTCATCCCCCACGTTCTCTGGTGTTTACATGGAACGGTGATTTCTCTGCGAGATCTACTTTTCGTAGCAGGCCGGCCATTGATCGCAAGTGCGGCGGCGGCGGCGGTAGCTCTCGGACTTCAACCCTTTCTTGGTGGTTCAGAGTCGCAT
Organism: Bradyrhizobium sp. USDA 327; assembly: GCF_041262065.1. Lineage (NCBI taxonomy): Bacteria > Pseudomonadati > Pseudomonadota > Alphaproteobacteria > Hyphomicrobiales > Nitrobacteraceae > Bradyrhizobium > Bradyrhizobium sp. USDA 327. Next base: position 2,117,845 of record NZ_JBGCCW010000001.1, read on the forward strand.
CTTTTGAGGCTCCTTCTTGGAGGCTGCGTTATCGCCGCAATCTATCTCTGGATGCTGCTGTTTCTCATGGGACAGAAGACAGTCTACTTCGGCCTGTTCAAAGAACTGCAAGGCGCACTTTCCATGAAGACTCATTGAAAAGCGAGCGGGCTGGGTTCGGGATTGGACGACGGCCACCGCATTTGGAGGGCACGATGACTAAGCTGCGAGCGGGCGACTGGGTAGAAGTGCGGACCAAGGAGGAGATCCTTAGCACGCTCGACAGCAGTGGCAGCTTCGAGGGGCTCCCGTTCATGCCGCAAATGTTCAAGTATTGTGGTAAGCGATTCAAGGTCTACAAGCGCTCCCACAAGACTTGTGACACCGTCACGAACACGGGTGGAAGATGGCTTCCGAATGGTGTCCATCTTGATCTGCGATGCGACGGGGAGGCGTATGGTGGTTGCCAAGCTGCATGCCTCATTTTCTGGAAGGAGGCGTGGCTCAGGCCCGTCAATGAAAGCGCGGGCGCTGTGGTGATTCCACCAGAGCATCGGGGCGAGCGCGTCAGAGAGTTCGCGGATAGAGGCCGATGTACAGAGGAAGACGTCCTTCGGGGGACGCGCGTCGGCGATAGCGCCGTGGATGCAGAGATCCGATACTCTTGCCAGGCAACCGAACTGCCCCGCTTTACGACGTTGGCTCGATGGTGGGATGTCAGGCAATACGTGGAGGATTACACCTCGGGGAACGCTGGTTTGGGGCGGATCGCACGCGGATTCGTATACCTGGCCTACTGGCATCTCGCACTCGCCAAGAGAGCACGACTGGGTCACGTGTCCCGCCTGGCTTACGATCTTTTCCAGGAGTTGCGGGGCGGCATTCCGTTTCCGAGGTGGAAGGGAAAAATACCACATCGGCATGAGACTCCCAGCGTCACCCTGAACCTGCAGCCTGGTGAATTGGTGAGGGTGAAAAGTTACAAGGACATTCTCGCGACCGTTGATACTGAAAACATAAATCGAGGCATGGCTTTTGATGCAGAGCTGGTCCCGTATTGCGGCGGCCTCTACAGGGTCAAGACACAGATATCGAGATTCATCGATGAGAAGACCGGAAAGATGAGATCACTCAAGACGCCCGCTGTGATCCTGGAGGACGTTTGGTGCAGATCTCGATACAGCAATTGCAAAATGTTCTGCCCGAGGAGCATCTATTCCTGGTGGCGCGAAGTGTGGCTCGAAAGGGTTACTGACACAGCGCAAGAGCGCGGACTCGCGGCTGATGGTCGTTTAAGGGAGAGATCGCGATTGGAGGTAGTTGATCGGTCCTATGCCGCCTCTGATGCCGAAAAAATAGGGGCGATGGAACATTGATGCGTCGACACTGACGGCCAGTGGGACGGCACAGGCTTTCGAGTTTGCCATGCGAGCTTCAGGTCAGATCGAGAAGTCGACCGGTCCCGTCAGTCTGCAGCGGCCGGAAGACGTCATGGCGGGACCGGATCCAGCCTCGCGCTGGACCGACCCTCTAGTGACCATTGCCATTCCTACGTTCAATCGAGCTAAGTGGTTGCTGGACTGTGTTCGCCTGGCGCTGAGTCAATCGTATCCACATTTCGAAGTGCTGGTGTCGGACAACGCATCGACCGATGAAACCGCGCTGGTCCTGAGCCAATTCAAGGACGAAAGACTACGCGTCGTGCGCCAGCCTAAGAACATAGGGGCGACCGCGAACTGGAATGCTTGCGTGGCACAGGCAAGGGGTGACTATATCGTATTTGTTCCAGATGATGACAGAATTGCGCCTTGGCTGTTGGAGCGATGCATTTCGCTGATCCGAAGTGAGCCCGAAGTACCGATCGTGATGGCGTTGGGTGAAGCCCGGGTCGTCGCGTCGGGACGCAACCTGCCACCACAGGCCAGTCAAATTCTGACAACTGGAATCTGGGACGGCGTCGATGTCCTCGATGAATATCTGAAACGGCGCATCCTGGTGCAGGGCTGCACCACGATACTTCGTACCGAGCGACTCCGGGCCTGGGGAGGATTCCCGGCAGGATGGCCGTTCGCGAGTGATCTTGCACGGCATCTCCCATTGCTGCTGGAGGGCAAGGCGGGCTTTGTCAATGAATGCTGTGGCTCCTATTCCCTTCACGACGCCACGCAGACATCTCGTCTGGCGCTCGAGAGCCACCTGGAGGATATCAAGAAGCTGGTTGATCTCATAACGGTCACCGCCGAGCACAGAATCGGGAATGAACGAAGGCGCCATCAGCTGCAATCGCGAGCCAGACATTTCCTGGCCCGTGAGGTCATCGGGATCATCACCTCGTATCGCAAAAGAGGCACTCGTCTTCGCGAACTACTTCCAGTGTTGAGGCAATGGGGGCGCGACCTAGTGGCCTTGCAGGCTCAGGACACGTTCACCGTCATGCGCCTGGCCTGCTGGCTGCTTATTCCTGCTCCAATTATCGGCGGGCTCCGCCGCCTCAAGAGGAAGCTCACGTCGAAAGCGTAGCGGCGAGATCGGATGATACGCGAAGTCACGGACGTGACGGCTTCGGCTTCGGGCTGGTAGAATCCTGGACGACCCGCCCCGTTACCATGTTTACATTGTTTGTGAAAACGGTCTTCGCGTAGCGGTCGTTCGGCCCGGCGGCCGGATAGTTGAAGCCGAACGCTCTTGTCACATCAAAATAGTTGTCGTGCGTGGAGAATGTCCCGGACAGATTGGCGGCGTCGGTCCCCGGACCGGATACGGACATCCAGTAGGTGACGCTGCCGATCAGGGTATTGCCGCCAAACTCGCCCAACTTCGTGTTATCCGCAATGAACCCCTGAGTACTGCCGCCATTCTGGATCGCCGTGTTGTAGAGAATGCGGATCGCTTCCACGGTCGGGCCGTAAACCTGCAGATAGTCGCCGTGGGTCCCTGGGCCGCGCATTCCGGCCTGTTCCAGTACACTATATCGAATGACGATGTTGCCGCCGTCTCGGCCATGGCGGCCGATCAGGTCGGAATTGGAATTCTTCAGCCAGGAATATTCGATCGTGAGGCCGGGTCCTTCCATTTCGATCAGGAATTCGGCACGTCCGCCTCCGCTCAGCCCGTCAATGACGCAATTGGCGATGCGTAGATCGGAGGAGGACGGTGCACCGCTGATGACACTATTCTGCGGGCCGCTTGGATTCAGACCATCGAATTCCGAGTTGATCAGATTGGTGTTCGCTGCCGTAGTCGCGATGGACCAGCCGCCGAAATCATAGCCGTCGAGCGTAACATCGTCGCCTGTCACCGTGATGCTCTTCCGAGCCACGTCGAGCGAAACACCTTCCATCGAGATCGTTGCCGGATCTCTGATGGGAGTATTCGTCGAATAACCGACGCAATAGTCCACACCCGCGACCCTCCACTCCGGACGGACTCTGTATTTGGTCAGGAGGGACGGATACTGAATTGTACAACTGGGCGCGGAGGATGAGCCGTCATCGAGGGCTGATTTGTCGGTTGCGGCGCGCTCTGGCGGCCGCATGTCTCCGGATGGGACGCTTTGCGCCTGACTGGCGGCTATCGACCAGGGCAGCATGAGCGCGAAGAGAGGTTCAATATAGCGGGCTGTCATGTCGGAAGCGGGAGCCTTGCCCGGCGTGGTTCGTTACCTGGACGCATGGAATCCCCGAGTTGCCTGCCCAACAGTGGGGTCACGATCGATGCTAGCCATCCCTTGGCGATAGAGTACGGGGGTTTCGACCGCCGCGACGGATTCCTCCTTCAGCGATGCGCGGATGCCGATCCATATTCCCCAGAGTATCCAGCTGCTGTTCCAATAATGAACTGTCAATCCCACGAACATGAACATTGCGAGGCCTAATGTGAATGCCGTACGCATGTTGCTCATGTAAGCATCTTGGTAGTACGGAATGCTGGCGGTCCGCCTTGACGGAAGGAATGCCGTAATATTCGCCAGAAGAATAAATACGACTAATGGGATGCCAAAGCGGAGCGCCAAGGTCAGCCAAACGCTGTCGACTGAGGCGTTGCCAAAGAAATCGTCAGGGGAGGCGTACGAGCCAAATCCGTACCCCACATAGGGAGAGAGATCGATGTAGTAGCCGGCGCTTTCCCAGGTCGCAACACGGAAATATCCGGTAGCTGGGTCGAGCGTGAGATTTGCGACGATCCAAGAGATTGGTTTGTTGGCGACCAGAAATACGACGCCAAGGAGCGTGAAGAGGCTGGCCACCAAGGCGTGCCACCTCCAGCGGCACCCTAGCAGCAGCTGATCATAACAATAGACGGATAGCACAATCCCGAATGCCATCAGCGGGGCCGAAGACATCGCCAGTACACATCCAAAAAGGCACAGCCCGCAATACAAGCTTCGACCAAAAAAGCTGCGTTCGGAGTACAGAAAAACAGCGCCGGCAACGGCGCAGAACGAGCCGTATAGGATCGCGTGAGGAAATGTCGAGGTTGCCCGCAGCAAGCCATAGCGATATTCATACCCCGTGCTCGGCAAGCCCATAAGGGCTGCGACGACGTTGTGCTGGGTAAGATGCTCCAGGACCGCAACAGCAACGATCCCTGCGGTAACGGGCTTGAGCACTCGGACAAAAGCCTCCAATCCCCGGCGCCCAAAAAAGTAGGAGCGAGCCACGAAGTAGCCGCCGGAAAATTCGAGTATGAGAGCGGCCGCGGAAGACCACCCCTGATCCGTTTCCAGTACCGCTGCCAGCATCCAAGCCGACGCCGCGCATACGAAAAAATCCGACGCGCGTAGCCATCGGCTTCTTTGAAACAATTCGGTCAGGGCTGGAACGAGCAGCAGGACAATTACGATCCGCGCCGGAATGAACTTGGCGCCCCCCACGTAAATCGTCATGTAGGAGGGCATGGCGCACCCGAGCAATATCAGCCATGCCGCCCATCCGTTTGAAGCTGTCGCGGTTCTCCCGTCGAGCGCGACGGCCTGGAGTGGCGGTCCACTCTCCGTTAGGCCGGACCCACTGAGGCCGTAGGATGACATGTGCCTTCTCGATCCGAAAACATTAACTGGACTGGAATAAAGATATATTATTTAATGTCGGCTGCCAAATAATATGTTGATAATAAATAGCGACGGATTATATTTAATTTAGTTGGCGGCGCGGCCGAAGGTGGGAAATGACCTGCTCGATAGAGGTATGTTGTGTTGCGAACGAGCAAGCGACACTTGCTCGAAATCTGAAGCGATCTCCGGACCTTGCGGACGGCCGTATTGGGGTTTCCGTTATCTGGGGGGCCGCGGCTGCATCAGCGGCATACTCCCAAGCAATCGCCGCGGCCAGGTCGGATGTCGTCGTGTTCGCTCATCAGGACGTCTATTTTCCCGAAGGCTGGTTCATGGCACTGCGAGCAGCTTGCGAGAGATTGAATTCGATTGATCCGTCCTGGGCTGTCGCCGGCATTTGCGGCATGACGCCTGACGGAGAATTCGTCGGCCATTTGTGGGATTCCGGTCTGAGCACCGTATGCGGCGGGCGATTTGACCGCCCCCGTCTTGCTGCGAGCCTCGACGAAGTCGTTTTGATCGTGCGCCGGGCCGCGGGCACCCTGTTCGATCCAAGCCTGCCGTCCTTCCACCTCTACGGAACGGATATCGTGCTCGAGGCAAAGAGGGCCGGCATGAAATCCTATGTGATCGACCTGCCGATTATCCACAATAGCAAGGCAACTCTTCGTCTCGATCCTTCCTACCTGGCTGCCTACCGCTTCATGATCCGGAAGTGGAGGGCGCAACTCCCCTGGCCGACGGTGATCGTTCAGTTGAGCCGGAATCCCCTGCCGTTGCTGCTTCGTCGCTTCCGGCTGAGGTACCGGGCCATGCTGAGCGCGCCTACGTTAAAGCCCAAGTTCGAGTGCCCTGAAGCGAAGGCGAGGGAGCTCGGATTTGCACAAGCAAGCGAGGATGCAATTTGACCGATTGCCTGAGCGGTGCCGTGCAGGACAATGCTGCCGGCAAGCAGCCTTCGATGACGATTGTGGTCTGCATCGAGTCAGGGATGCTGGAGCCACTTACGCTGCGCATGGTGGAGAGCCTTCGGCGCTTCGGTGGCCGCTTTGCAAACCTGGAAGTCATTGCCATCACGCCTCGGTCTACTCCGGCTCTCGCGCGAGAGACGCATCGCCGAATGAAGGAGCTTGGGATCAAGCATCTGCGTGTCTTTCCCGACAATCCTTATGTCTGGCACCACTATATGAATAAGGCAGAGGCGATTGCTGCTGTCGAGAACATGGTCACGACAGAGGCGATTGCCTGGATCGATAGTGATATCCTATTCCTGCGTGAGCCCAACGGTCTTGAACTGCCGCCTGGGGTAGATTTCCTCGCGAGTGCTCCGGATGCAGGGGTAATCGGGTCGAGGGGGGTAACCGATCCAAATGATCCGTTCTGGGAGCGGTCTGCTGCACTCATCGGAAGAGTTGCTGACGACCTTCCGTGGCTTCAGACGGGCGATGGACACCGGATCAGGTTCTACTGGAACGCTGGCCTCTACGTGTACCGGCGCAGCACGCGGTTCGGCAGAGAATTTCTCGCCGATTTCAAGAGATTTCTTGATCGGCAAGTGGCCCGCACACACTCGCAAGTGCACTTCATGGATCAAGTCGTTCTGGGCTTGACGGTGATCCGGCTTGGGCTGGCTTGGCAAGCACTGCCGGATGCCAGCAACTTTCCCCTGTGTAGCTATCTGCCGAGAAACTATGACGGGGCAAAGATGACGGGAGTGAGTGTACTTCACTTTCACGATTCCATGGAGCCGAAGCTCTGGAACAGGCTTCTCGAGACGCTCATACCAGGGCATCCGCAAATCCGTGAATGGCTCGAACCTCAGGGGCCGGTCACCGTGCCGTCTTCGATTCCGTCCTCGCTTGCGCGTGAAGGTCTGCGAATGGTTCGAGGTGCGCGTAGACGCGTCTACTATGCCCGGTCGGGTTTCATCAAAGCCTGGAGTCCGGCACGATGACGTCGACCCAGTGCGCAGAGTTGGAGTGTGAGAATTGTCAGCGGGCCACGGGAATTACGTGACCTCGCAGGAAGGGTCACGTCACGGTCCAGCGTCCAGAGGGAGAGAGTTGTGGGCATCGATCTGACGGGCCTCCGTGCGCTCAGCTTCGCAAACCGAGTCTATGGATTCGATTTTCGGAGTACGGTCACTCTCGGAAGACATGAGATCCATTTCTGGAAACAGGAATTTCAAGCGGTTCAGAGGAATTCGAGCCTCGCGTATGATCAGTCGATTGCGGTGGGGCTCTACTGCGAGTCCCTCCTCCGCAAGCTTGGTGCGGAGAATATCGTCTCGGTTGACGCCTCAGCTTTCGAGGGGGCGTCGCTTGTACATGATTTCAATCTTCCGATACCGAGCGATATGCACGGGAAGTTCGATACGTTCCTCGACTTCGGGTCGATCGAGCACGTCTTTGATGTTGCGCAGGTCGTCGACAACATAGTGAACCTGGTCAGGCCGGGCGGACACGTCCTCATAGCGACGAATGCAAACGGCTTTCCCGCGCACGGCCTTTACCAGTACTCGCCGGAGTTTTTCTACAGCCTTTTCAGTAAACGAAATGGTTTCGAAGATACCGGTGTCTTTCTGGTCAGGCCATCCCGCCCGAAGAGGTGGCATCTGATCAAGCCGCCAGTGGCCCTCAACCGCAGGAACCAGATCCCCTTTGAGGAGCAGACGGTGCTGGTGGTGTTTTCGAGAAAGGTCCGCAACGCTTCCGACTTGAGCGTGCAACAGTCAGACTACGATGCGACGTGGACGAGCTTCGCGACCGGAAGCTGGGTCGCCTGGGATAGACGGAATATTCCAAGGTGGAAGCGCGTGCTTCATGAGTTCATAGGTCCTTTCGCTTTTCGAAGTCTCTCGTATCACTTCAAATCGTCTCAGATCCGGCGAAAATACCGCGCCGATCGTATTGTGATTGACCCGGATTCCGTAGACCCGAGCGACTTCGCGAGAATGATAGCGGACGCGGCATTGCCGAAGCCGCTATCGAGGGGCGAGCTGAATCAGGCGGATGGGGCGACGCAACTGCATTGACCGGTCAAGCTGGCCACGCATTGCGCACTGGGCCAACGGCTGGAGTTCTGCGGGCGAGAATTTGGTCGCTTTGATAGATACAGCAACTGGAGGGTTTGGAAAATGCGGAGCCTCGAACAAGCGGTCGAAAGCCCCCGTGCTCCTCCGCTGAGCGATATGAAGAGGCAACGCGCCCCTGCGCCCGAAGCAGACATGAGCCGGTACTTTCATCATGTGCGCGCCGAGATACGACCGTTGCTGCCGAAGGCCGCGACCAGCATCCTCGAGATCGGGGCCGCCTCCGGGCAGACGTTGCGCTGGATCAGAACGATCTACCCCGACGCAGTGACGACCGGCGTCGAGATAAATGACGCGGTCGCAGAGGAACTGAGCCGCAATGCGGATGTGGCGGTCTTGGGCAGCATTGATGAATGCCTACCTCGGCTCAAGAAGTACGATCTCATACTGTTGCTCGACGTCCTCGAGCATCTTGTCGATGCGAAAACCGTTCTGCAGAACGTGCGAGGATTGCTCGAGCCTGGTGGTCATGTCGTGGTGTCCGTACCAAATGTCGCGCATCTCAGTGTTGCGGTTCCGCTTCTGTTCAAGCGCCGGTTTGACTACCAGGACGCAGGTATTCTGGACCGCACCCATCTGAGGTTCTTTGTCGAGGATACCGCGATCGGGCTCATGAATTCCGCGGGCCTGAAGGTCTCCAAGGGGCTGATTTCCGGAATGCAAGGCTACAAGGCAAAGACGCTTCATCGTCTTTCGTTCGGCCTGTTGAAGCACCATCTGGCGAAGCAGTACATCATGCTCGGAGAAGCCATTGATGGCGAGGAACGCCAGAAGTCGCTTGTCTGGAAGATCGCCAAATGAGAATTGCGAGAGCAATATGAATTTGAAGGCAGTAGCCCGCTATTTCTACGCCAACGTTCCTGGCGTTGCGGCGGTGAGGTTTGCTGTCAAAGACGGTGTTGCACCGTACCTTTTCAAGCCGGAGTTTCGTGGAGTTGGATTGCTCTGCATCGGAAGCGGTTTGATAGTGGACGTGGGCGCGAACCGAGGCCAGAGCACGGCGGCGTTCAAGAAACTTGCGCCAAAGTCCCGTATCATGGCCTTCGAGCCCGAACCGCGGTCAGCGAAGCGACTTGCATTTCGCCATCGCCGAGACGACGCCGTGACCATTCTCGACTGCGCGCTTGGCTGCAGGTCCGAGGTTATCGACTTTTTTCTTCCAAGATACGGTCGATGGGAGTGCGACGGAATGGCCGCGACGTCCTACGAGGGGGCAACGGAATGGTTGAGGAATCCGGGACGGATGTACCGTTTTGACGAAAGGAAGCTGTCTGTCCGGGAGCATCGGGTTACGTGCAAAGCTCTCGATTCTCTCGATCTAGCTCCGGCTCTGATCAAGCTTCATGCCCAGGGAGCCGAGCTGGATATCCTCAAGGGTGCGCAAGGAACATTGCAGCGGCAGAGACCCGCATTGATGTGTGCGTTTGCCTCGCCGGCGGTTACCGAATTCCTGGATGATCTCGGCTATCGCCCCCACGTCTACGATCGGGGATGCTTTAGGCCGGGAACTGCACCGCTGTCCGTAACCTTCACTTGGTATCTCACAGAGGCGCACGTGAAAGCATCCAATCGAGCTGGGCGCGGGATGTCGGCGTTTTGGAGAACCATGCGCCGGGGATGGTACCCGATCTAGACTGTCAGACTACAGAGGCTGCATTGAGTTTCTCGACGGGCGTTTTGATGCCACTGCCGCTTACAGGCAAAGGAGTGGGCTACACCTGCGGCTCCCTCGCAGAGGCTATGGCCGATCGGGATTTTGGCGTGACGATCGTCACTCCGCGCAGCCGATGGCCTTTGCCCCTGGTTGAAGTGATCGAGACCTTGCCCGCTTGGAAGCGGTATTTCCCTTATGGCTGGGTGAAGAGCGGCGCTGGCCGAAGCATGGAGGCTGCATTCCTCTCGCACCTGGATCGCTCTCGATCGCGCAGGGTGGCTGCGTATCTCTGGCCCAGCGCTAGCATGGAATTGCTCCAGGAGTTGAGACGGCGTGACATCCCGGTATTTCGAGAGCAGTTCAATTGTCATACCAGGACCGCCAAGGCCATTCTCGACGATGCATACGGCAAGATTGGTGTAGCGCCTATGCATGGGATCACCGACGCGACAGTTGATCGCGAAACCGAAAGTCTGGAGGCGATGGACTACATATTCTGCCCGAATCAACCGGTCGAAAGTTCGTTGCTCGAGAATGGCGTTTCGAAGAGCAAATGTCTGGAAACAGCATATGGCTGGGACCCGGTTCGCTTATCGGGAAAGAATCGGCTTCTTCCATCGAATCATGAATTTACTGCGGTCTTCGTCGGGATCATCGGGGTACGAAAGGGAGCCCATTTGATCCTTGATTATTGGGCGAAAAGCGGGGTGAAGGGCCGGCTTGTGTTGGCTGGAAGAATGGAGCCAGTCATCAAGGAAAAATACAGCGACTTGCTCGCGCGGGATGACGTGACGGTGCTCGACTATGTCGAGGATGTTGGATCGCTTTATCGATCGGCGGACATCTTCGTCTTCCCATCCTTGGAGGAGGGAGGGCCCCAAGTCACCTACGAGGCGTGCGGTTGCGGCCTACCGGTTATAACGACCAGCATGGGTGCGGGACGGATCGTCCGAAATGAATGTGAGGGCCTTGTGCTGGATCCGTATGACGCAGCTGGTTGGATCGCTGCCATTCGGCGGCTGGCGGAGGATACTGAACTTCGACGACGAATGTCGGCTGCTGCGCTTGAGCATGCGCAGCGTTTTACGTGGACCACGGTCGCTGGCAGGCGCCGCGAGCAAATGATAGGGCGTCTAGGCTATGGCAACTGATCGCGCCAAACTTGCGGTGCTCATCGTCTCCTATTGCAATCCGGATGACGTCGATCGCTGTTTGAAGTCGTTGGCGCATTCCGATTGGAAGGATTTCGAGGTCTTCGTCTGTGAGAACGGAGGGAAGGAGGCGTTCGAGCGGTTGTTTGCGGTGGTTGCCGGTCCAGACCGAACGCTCCAGCAACTGCACGGCGGCTCGGATATTCTGGACCACGCGAGAGGAAGACTAGCCGTCGTCGAAAAATGTCGATTTCGGAGCCGGGCAAATATCGTTCGGCTTGGACTTGCGGTGGACAATCTCGGCTATGGCGGTGGTGTCAACGCCTGGCTCGAGCAAGTCCTTGAGAGCCCGGGCTGGGATTCGGTGCTCGTTCTCAATCCTGACACCGAAGTAGACAGTCATTGCTTGTCTGAACTAGTGGCAAAGGCTGCCGCAGGATTTGGCATGGTCGGTGCGACCTTGGTGTTCGATCACGTGCCGGACAAGATTATCAATTACGGTCTTCATTGGTCGTCGACGACGGGCCGTGTCGTAGCAGTTGGCCGAAACGCTCCGGCGGGGAGGGCTCCATCGCGCGAGGAGATGTCCGAGATTGACGCCATCAGCGGTGCTTGCGTTCTGGTCACGCGCGACTTCGTTGAAGAGGTCGGTCTGATGACTGAGGACTATTTTCTCTACATGGAGGACCTGGACTGGGGGCGTCGTCGTGGCGAGCATCGGATAGGATTTGCAGAAAGAGCGATCGTACGGCACGTTGGAGGCACGGCTATCGGCTCTGCCGTCGATCCGAGGAAACGCTCCTACTTGTCTGTGTATCTGTCTGCACGCAATAGCATTGTCTACGCTCGCCGGGAGGCAGGATGGCGGTGGGGCCTCCATTTTGCTTTCGGCTTGTTGTACGCGATCAGATACGTCGCCATCGGGGCTCCAACCGCCGCGAAGATCACGGTCAGGGGACTGATAGACGGAGTGTTGGGAAAGACTGGAAAGCCGGACGCATCCCTGCAATTGCACATGCTTGGCTAGGCGCTCGTGTGGACCGATGTCTTCTGGAACGTCGGGCAAGATGTAGACGATGTTCAGAGGATCGATCCGTAGGCGAGATCATTTCTTTTGCGCGAAGCGCGCGATCGCATATCTTTTGATGACGGCAAGGCGTCAGTTGGCGGGGGCGCGGCGCGCGCGCAGTGTGGCTAACCGAACAATCGCACAAGATCTTTTCCGAGTTTTTGTAGGCTGATGAACAACATGGACGCGTCACTCAAGAAAATGAATAGAAATGCATGGACAAGATACATGTGGTTCTGAAATCGGATCAACATCCGCTCACACAGCGCTTGCGGGTATGGAACTGCGTTGAAGAGTAAGACGCATGCCGGCCCTAAGGCCAGGGAGCCGCCCAAATCGCTCGGATAGTGCCATCCAAAGATGACCCGCGGCACTGCTACAATGACGGCGACCCAGAGAAAGCAAAGTATTCCGACCAACCGATGCTCTATGAGGATCAGTGTGGCCAGTGCGAAGAATAGTGTCGAGGTGTCGCTGGGGAATGAGTCTCTGCGATCCCAACCGAAACTCCATCGTGGATCGGCTACATTCAAAGGAAGCGCGGGGTCGAGAAGCGGGCGCATATGAGTGGTGACATGAAACTGTATCCAGACGGAGATAACGGTCGCAAGGCAAACCGCAATTAGTCCTACGAGCGTCCGGCTGCGCCGCTTTCGGTCATCGCCGGCGAACCACAATGCGAGCAGGGAGAAGAATATCGGAGATCCCCTGAACAGGGAATTGTTGTCGAGCTCCCAGATGTGCAGCGAGTCAGTTGCGGCCAGCGAGTTGAGCCTGAGAAGAAGGTCCCGATCCCAGATGCCGCTTGCGGTCTCGCTGAATCTTGCCGCGGAAAATTGCAATCCGAAGATTGCAGCGGCGAGCGCAATTATTAGCGCGGAAAATGTGCTTTTTGACAGTCCATCCCAGACGGCGCCCGTGCCCGCTGCAGGGATGACCGAAAGCAAAGATGACCTCGCATGGTTCTTTGCGAGATTCCGGTCCATGCGTGCAACTCCATTAATTTCTAGGTTACATTAATCCGTTCGATAAATAAATTGCGAAATACTATACTTAAGATTAATTCGTTGCTCGACGCTGGCCGCGCGTCGCCCCAAGACAGGTCAGCTCTGGACTCAAGCGGCGGACGATCGGCCATGGGGCAAGGCCGGTTCGCCGGACCTCGTCCAACTATGACTCCTTCAACCAGCATTCTGTTTGTCCCGCGGGGGGCGTAGCTTGGTCGTGCCCCCAGTGCTGGCTTTGCGGTGGTCGCCGATGATTCGTCGCCTGGCCGGAGTCGCCTGGTGAGCATGTGAACTGGGCTCGATGCCGACATGCGCAGCTTCTTCGACTCGGTCGATCACGAGTGGCTGTTGCGGATGGTGGCGCACAGGATCGCCGATCCTCGTATCCTGGGGCTCATCGGGCTGTGGCTACGAGCTGGCGTCATCGAGAGCGGCGAGAAGCAGGAGACGGACAAGGCACGCTGCAAGGAGCACAGGCATCAGCCCGCTCCTTGCCAACATCTTCCTGCATTGCATCCTCGATCTCTGGGTCCACCAATGGCGTTGTCGCCATGCACGCGGTCGCGTTGTGACCGTGCGCTGTACGCACGACCTCGTCATGAGCTTGGAGAGCGAGGCAGATGCGCAGGAAATGCTCTTGGCCCTCAACGCGCGGTTGGCCAGCCTCGGCCCGACGCTCCATGAGGACAAGACGCGGTTGATCGAGTTTGGTCGGTTCGCTGTCCTCTCGCATCAGCGGCGGGGCGAGCCACGCGCCACGTGATGAAGATTCAGATGGGCCTTGCCACAATATTTATCATGCCGCTGATTAAATTAAGGTGCCCAAATGAAAATATTAAATTGCGGATTCTGCGTAGTGCCGTAAGTGTCATGCGCCGCAGTGCGCAACGGCAACTATTCCAAAGAAAACGAGCGCAGCCGGCGATAATACTCTTTGTTTTTGAATCGCAGGCGATTCACAATGCAGTCGTCCACAATTTGATTCGTATCCGAGTGAGTGTGGCAGGTGGGAGCCAAACATCACCCCGGCGTAGCCTAGTTGTGGTCCCAAAAAAGCCCGCGGTGCCCGGCCAATAGTCGGCTCGGCGATCATCACGTGGTGGTTTGTCCAATAATCAAAGTGAACGGCATGTTGCTCGGGGAAGGCCCTTCGGGGTCGAGCACATGCGGATGACATCAAATCAGGAGAACAGGTAATGGCAGTTAACGACGGTTCTGCGAACGCGCCAATTGGATCAGCGCAGCTTTCGAGCCTGCTGGATACGTATGGTGCGAACCGGCCGGCATGGAAAGTCGCAGGGGTGGACTATCACGTCGGCGTGCCCACGGGACTGGCGCTCAAGGATCCGGCAACGATCTCGATGGCAGGCGTGTCCGTTGACACGGCCCACAAGAGCATCACGGTGACGGGCAGCAACGTCACGCTCGACGGTTATGATTTTGGCGGCTGGGCTGTCGTCACCTCGGCAGCGAACACCACCCTGACCAACTCGAACTTCAATGGTCTCAATCCGTCCGGGCCGCAGGACGCCGTTATTACAGGGACGTCGTCGTCCTCCAATCTGCATATCTCCAACTGCACCATCGACGGTCTGAGCGGCGGCGGGCATGCCGAATTTCTCGTCGAAATGGAGGGGCCTGGCCTTACAATCGAATATTCGTGGCTGAAGAATTCCAACTCCGACTTGATCGGCCGCCATGGTCAAGACGGCGGCGACATCACGATCCAATATAACCTGCTGCAGCAGGCCGGCATGGGCGGCTCAGGCACCCACGGCGACTATCTCCAAGTCTATGGTCCGACCATTGATTCGACCCACATCCTTTACAACACGGCGGTTCAGGATGGCGGTACGACCCAGGGCTTCATTGCCGACAACACGAAGTCGGGTGAGTTCGCCGGCAACACGCTGATCGGCAGCGTCAGCTATTGGATGTCCGTCTCCGGTCCGGGGACCGATGCCGCCAATCTCAGCGGAGCATTTTCGACGCACGACAACTACTTCGATGTGACCAAAGCCTTCGGCTTTAACTATCCGGCCGCCGGGCCGGACGACTCCTATTCCCAGACCTCCTTCGTGCACAATGTGAACATGGTGACCGGCGAGGTCGAGCAGGATGCCAATGCGCCTGCTTACACCGGGCCCACCTACACGGAGCCGACTTCGCCTGCTCCGAGCGTCCCGGCACCGCCGAGCGCCCCGACGATCGCCTCCTTCTCGGGCGACAGCGGCGTTGCCGGCGACGGTATCACGAACGATACCACCATCGAGCTCAAAGGCGCTGCCGCTGCCGGCAGCACGGTCAAGATCTACGACGGTTCGACGCAAATCGGTACGACCACTGCGAGCTCGACCGGTAGCTGGGACTACATCACCAAGGTCCTGACCGACGCCAAGCATACGCTCACCGCGACTGCGACCAACTCGTCGGGCCAGACCAGCGCGGCGTCGGCTGCGACGGTTGTCACCATCGACAGCAAGGCACCGGCTGCTCCGACGATCGCGAGCGACACCGTGAACTCTGCCAATCAGGTGGTAGTGACGGGAACTGCCGAAGCGAACAGCGCGATCAAGGTGTATGACGGAACGACGCAGGTCGGGACGGCGACAACCAACTCGAGCGGTGCGTGGAGTGTCACGACGTCTGCGCTGTCGTCCGGTTCGCACCTGCTGACGGCCAAGGCGACGGACGTTGCCGGCAACGTCAGCGCTGCGTCGACGGCTGTGGATCCGGTCATTGGTTCCGGAACGACGGGCTCCACCGGCTCGGGCACGTCCGGTTCGGGTACCTCGGGTACAGGTACTTCCGGCTCGGGCACGTCTGGCTCAGGTACCTCGGGTACAGGCACCTCCGGCTCGGGTACTTCCGGATCGGGTACCTCTGGCACCGGCACATCGGGCACGGGCACCTCTGCACCGGCCGCACCGAAGATCGCCACTTTTTCGAAAGACACCGGTGTCGCCGGTGATCACATCACGAGCGACAACACGCTGACCCTGACGGGGACCGCGGCAGCCAACAGCACGGTCAAGGTGTTCGACGGCAAGACCCAGCTCGGCACGGTCACGGCGGATGCGAAGGGAGCGTGGCACTACTCGACTGCAGCGCTGCCCGACGGCAAGCACAGCTTCATCGCGACCGACACGGTTTCCGGCGTCACCAGCAAGGCATCGACTGCGCTGGATGTCACGGTGGATACCGCTGCCCCCGATGCTCCGGTTCTGTTGAGCGATTCGACCACGCACAACCGGGCAACGGTATCCGGCACCGCGGAAGCGGGAAGCTTGATCAAGCTCTATGAGGGCACGAACCTGCTCGGTACCGCGACCGTTGCAAGTGACGGCGGCTGGAGCGTGACGACCCCGAATCTCAAGCAGGGGTCCCACACCTTCACCGCGACGGCCATCGACGCTGCCGGCAACACCAGCGCCTTGTCGCAGCCGATTGATCCGCCGATTGGCCCGCACAGCGGCGGCGGCACCTCAACCGTGGAAGTCACCAATGTGCAGCACCATTGGGGTCACACGGCAACGATCAAGGGCACGGCCGATCCCAACAGCGCCATCAAGCTGTTTGACGGCACGACCTCGGTTGGTTCGGTCACCACGGGAGCCGACGGCAAGTGGAGCTTCAAGACCTCGGACCTGTCGGGCAAGAGCCACGCCTTTTCCGCAGAGCAGGTCGACACCACAGGCCACGTGGTCGGGACCAGCTCGGGCGAGGCGATCGTCGGTTCGGGCCGCAGCGACACGCTGACCAGTACCAAGGGCAACGACATCATGGTTGGCAAATGGGGTGCGGATACGTTCCAGTTCGCGTCGAACTTCGGCCATGACGTCATCAAGGACTTCGCTGCCCGCGGACCGGCTCACGACACGATCGAGTTCAGCAAGAGCGTGTTCGACAGTTTTGCGAGCGTTCTCTCCCATGCGGCCCAGTCAGGCCACGACGTCGTGATCGCGACGGGGAGCGACACCCTCACGCTGAAGGACACGAAGCTCGACAAGCTGAACAGCCATGACTTCCATTTCGCGTAGTCACGAGTTCAGCGACAGGAAGTAGCCGCCCGACTGCGGTGCAGATCATGGAAGGCGGGGGATGGTCCCCCGCCTTCTTCTATTCCGGCTGCCTCTCGTGCTCCACGCATGAGCAGCTTCGCCGTGTTGGCGGGATACAAGGCGCGGACAGGATCGCTATGCGCAACCTTGGCCGGCCGGCGCTTTGGCGACGGTCATTCTCGGACCGCCAGCAACCAGGCGCGCGCCGCTACACTTTGTCGCTCCGATTTGACGGTCTTGTCCGGCTCTCATCGCGTCAGGGCGATTGCGGGTACGTGGGAATAAATAGAATTAAATGCAGTGCCGGTCACGTGCCCCGCACGGTCTCGTCGGGGCGTTGAAGCAAACGATTTCTGTGGGCTAAGGCCATGCCGCAACGGAAAGCGTGTTGAGTCTGGCTGTCCGGCGTGAGATCAAGGAGATGCGCGACGATTTAATCAGGGAAAATGCGCGATTATTTCGGCGCCGCGAGTTGGCGTGATGGTTAAAAAAACCTCGGCCCGGCCCCCATCTGGTCCCAAAAAAGCCCATGGCGACCGGCACGTGAGGCCAGGCTGATTAACCATGAGGTGGTGATGCGGATCGCCACGATACGCGCTCTGCGAACGGCTTGGTCGTGGAGTACGGATCGAAGAAACTGGGAGCGCAGATCAAATGGCAGGATGGCCATCATCTCACGGTAGCGCCGACAGGCAACACGCTCAGGTTGACAAGGCTCGGTGCGCAGATTGGCCTGACTTCTACTTCGCGTAACTAGCTCGACGACAGGGACATCAAACTCAAATCTGCCTTCGGGATCTTCTTGGGGATCGTCACATAAGGCACGGTTCAAGGGTGGGAGCCATGACAAACTTTGAGCGGTGGGGGGTGATCCCCCTGCCAGCAAGCTTTTTTCGGATCCAACTTTCGCATCTGGCGAGATTTGGGGCTGTCGCACGACAGTGGGTGGAAGACGCCGAACTGCGGACGCGAGGCCCGATCGGCTCGGCAAAGCACCTCGTCGAAGTCCTGCGGCAACGACTGTTCTCCGGTCATCCGCGGCCGGCTAACGACTATGATGAGTCGCGGTCGGAGTTGTCGGGCTTCCTGCGGTCTTGCCGCCGGATATTCTGGGCACTTGCGGCCTTCAGCGGGATGAGCAATCTCCTTATGCTCACCGGCTCGTTCTTCATGCTGCAAGTCTACGATCGGGTGCTGCCCGGGCGCAGCATACCGACGCTGATCGCCTTGATGGTTCTGGCCACGGTGCTTTACCTGTTTCAGGGCGGGCTCGACCTCGTCAGGAGCAGGATCAGCGCCCGGGTCGGCCGGTATTTCGATGAAAGGCTCGGCGTTCGCATATTCGACGCGCTCGTTCGCCTGCCACTGAAGACCAGAGCCGATGGCGACGGCTTGCAGCCGGTGCGCGACCTTGATCAGGTCCGCAGCTTCCTGTCGAGCGGAGGGCCGACGGCGCTGTTCGATCTGCCCTGGATGCCGATCTATCTTGGCGTCTGCTTCCTCTTTCACTTCTGGATTGGCGTCACTGCGCTGGCGGGCGCGCTGGTGCTGGTCGGCATTACGGTGCTCACGGAGACCCGGACACGAGGGCCGGCAAAGGCGTCCTCGCGTCTTGCGGTCTCGCGAACGGCATTGGCGCTCGAGGGGCGGCGAAATGCCGAGGTTCTGCAGGCCATGGGCATGCGGCAGCAGGCGGCGTTGCGCTGGCAGGAAGTCAACGCGAAGTACCTCGCGGCCCATGAGCGGGCCAGCGACGTCGCAAACGGGCTCGGGGGGGCCTCCAAGATCTTTCGAGCGATCCTGCAATCGCTGGTTCTTGCCGTCGGCGCGGTTCTCGTCATCAACCAGGAATCGACGGCCGGCATCATCATTGCCGGATCGATCCTCACCGCGCGGGCGCTGGCGCCCGTCGAAATGGCTATTGCGAACTGGAAGGGATTCGTCGCCGCGCGGCAGTCGGGGCAACGGCTCGATCATCTGCTGAAGCTGCTGCCTCACGAGGAGGAGCGGCTGGCATTGCCTCCCCCTGCCGAAACGCTCACGGTCGAGCATCTCTATATCGGCGCGCCAAACTCGGAGAAGCCCACGCTCGGCGAAGTGTCGTTCCAACTGCGGAGCGGGCAGGCCGTCGGAATCATCGGGCCGAGCGGATCCGGCAAATCGACGCTGGCGCGAGCGCTGGTGGGGGTATGGCCGTGCATTCGCGGCCGGATACGGCTGGACAATGCCGCACTCGATCACTGGTCTTCGGACGCCCTCGGCAAGCACATCGGCTATCTGCCCCAGGACGTCGAATTGTTCGACGGTAGCATTGCCATGAACATCGCACGGTTCGATCCGCAGGCGACGGCTGCCGCTGTTCTGGAGGCCGCACATGCCGCCGGTGCGCACGATCTCGTCCTTTCGCTTCCGGACGGCTACGGCACGAAAATCGGCGAGGGAGGACTGGCGCTGTCCGCCGGGCAGCGGCAGCGCATCGGTCTCGCGCGTGCCTTCTACGGTAAACCCTTCCTGGTCGTGCTCGATGAGCCCTCCTCCAATCTCGATGCAGAGGGCGAGGAGGCGCTGACCGAGGCGATCCTGAACGTGCGCCGCCGCGGTGGGATTGTCGCCGTCGTCGCGCATCGTCCCAAGGCGCTTGAAGGCGTAGACCATGTCCTGTGCCTTGGCGAAGGCAGGGTTCAGTCCTTCGGCAAGCGAGAGGAGGTTCTCAAGAAAGTGTTGCGGAATCCGGTGCCGCTCAAGGTCGTCGCTGAAGCTCACGGAGGAGGGCGATGAACGCTCAGGTAGCGCCGGCGCTGCAATCCATCCAGCGTTACATGATCGTCGGAATGATCATGCTCGCTCTGGTGACCTTTGGGGTCGGCGGCTGGGCGACGACGACCCAATTGTCGGGCGCGGTGATCGCCCAGGGCGTGGTCGTGGTGGATTCGAGCGTCAAGAAGGTTCAGCACGCCACCGGCGGGATCGTGGGAGAGTTGCGCGTGCGGCAGGGCGACCGGGTCAAGGCGGGCGACATTCTGATACGCCTCGACGAGACTCAGACGCTCGCGAATGCGACAATCGTCACCAACAGCATCGATGAGCTGCTCGCGCGGCAGGCGCGTCTCGAGGCCGAGCGCGATGGTTCCGAGCGGGTGACGTTTCCCAAAGTGCTGCTCGACCGAGCCAAGGAGAACAACTCGGAAGCGAGCCGTGCGATCGCCGCGGAGCGGAAGCTGTTTGACCTGCGTCGCCAGGCGAGGAGCGGCCAGAAGGCGCAGCTGCAGGAGAAAAGCACGCAGCTGGAGAACGAGATCAAGGGCTATGTGGGGCAGACCGAGGCCAAGCAGAAGGAAGTCGAATTCATCCGGCAGGAGCTGGAGGGCGTGCGCAGCCTCTGGCAGAAGAATCTGGTGCCGATCACGCGGCTCAATTCCCTCGAGCGCGACTCGGCCCGCATCGAAGGCGAGCGCAGCCAGCTCGCAGGAATGATTGCTCAGTCGAAGGGCAAGATCTCCGAAATCGGACTCCAGATCATTCAGGTCGACCAGGATCTTCGGACGGAGGTCGGTAAAGACCTGATCGAGACGCGCTCGAAACTCTCCGAACTGAGCGAGCGCAGAACTGCGGCGGTCGATCAATTGAATCGGGTCGACATCAGGGCACCGCAATCCGGCCGCGTCCACGAACTCAGCGTCCACACGGTCGGAGGTGTAATCGCACCCGGCGAGCAAATCATGCTGATCGTGCCTGACGCGGATTCGCTCGCCGTCGAGGTCAAGATCGCACCGAAGGACATCGACCAGGTCTATGTGGGGCAGACCGCGACAATGCGCTTCGCGGCATTCAACCAGAAGACCACGCCCGAAATCGACGGCGAGGTCAGCATGGTCTCGGCAGACATTACGCAGGATCAGCGTGCCGGCACGAGCTACTATACCGGGCGCGTCCTGCTGAAGCCCGAAGAGCTGGCGAAACTCGGGTCGGCCAAGCTGCTGCCCGGCATGCCGGTGGAGGTCTTCATCAAGACGGCAGGTCGGACCGCGCTGTCCTACCTGCTCAAGCCGCTGCACGATCAGGCCGAGCGTGCATTCAAGGAGCGCTGATTCCTCGGGGAAGCTAGCGGCGCTCGACTTCAGGGCGATCGGGGCCAACGCCTATACGTGGGCGTCGGCGTTGGGGCAGCCTCTGAAAGCACGGCGTCAGCACCGGGCGTACCCGACCGACGAAAGAGCGTCACGAGCCGAGACAGAATCTGCAGCCTGGCTTGAAGACCCAACCGCGCCGTTCTGGTGATGTCAGCTCGCCGCAAGAGGTCTGGCGGGGCGAACATGGTGAGGTTGCCCCACCTCCCGATCAACCGCAGTAGAGCACGCGGCTTTCGACGGATCGAGCGTGGCGGATGCCTGTTGCTCCTGGGTGGAACTACCGATCGCTCGAGCGACCGTCCGCTCAGCACGTCCATTCGTTTGGCGTACAGGGTCATCACCGCCACACAGGCAAGTATTATAGTTTCGGCCCCCAGAATGACGAGCAGCTCACCTGGCATTTTAAATCTGTCCTCCCCGAGGAAGGCCTGTTTGAAGATCTTGCCTCGGTGAACAGCTGGTTCAATCGACGATTGGCTGGATAGTCTCGACAGCCGTCACAACACGACAGCGCGCCGGCATGAGTCGTAGCTGGGGCCGCGTCGCGCCGAACCGGCATTCGTCCGCTTACGCAACTGTGGCCTGCCGGTCGAGACGGCGGTGGGACCCGGCTTGCAAACAGCGAGGGGGCATGAAGCTGGCCGCCGTTCCCTCCCTGCTCGCACGCCATACGCCCCGAGCAGGATTGTTCGACTTCGCGCGGTACAGAGCTCGATCAAGTCGCGCCTAGTCCGGTTTGCGTTGACGGCGCCTGATTATCCAATAGGCCGCATAGGCAACCGCGGCGAAGGATAGCCCCGCGCCCGCGACCGGTCCAGGCGCGCCCTGTGCTGTTCCCTGGCCGACGTAGGTGTAGCTTTGGTCAGGAGGAAAGAACAGCGTAGCCGTGAAATAGACGCCGGCCGGCACCGCTGCGGCCATCGTGAGGAAAATTGCGAGGACCCACCCGGGCAACGTCATGGCCTTTTCTCCTGCAGTTTATAAAATAAATGTTTACGATATTATAATCATCAAAAATTAAATCGATGTCAATATAAATCTCGGATAGAGCTTGATGGAGAATACGCGCGCGACGATTTGACGCCAGGACATCAAGACCCGATGGTCGCACGAGAAGGTCGAAACTGAATCACGCGGTGCGATCCTGAATCGTAGCCCATGGGAGCCGTTCCGCATTGCAGCCCAAGCTCTCCGCCACGTCGATGACCGGGGTGATGTGTCGAACGAATCCAAGCTCGCGAAGAAATCTCGACGACAGATAATGAAGCACCGTCCAGGCTATCGGCTGTTGCGCGTACACTTCGCCCCGAAACACGACGAACGAGCGATCGGTTCCTGTTGCCAGATGTCGAACGAGATTTCTGTTGGAGCCGTCGGGAGTAAGCCTTGCGACCTGCAATTGACATGACGCTCTGGTGGCGCGGATGATCAGAGTGCCGGTCGTAACTTCATTGGTCGCTACGACGCTGAAGTGATTTTGTTCGAGAAATCTAACGAGATCCTCTCTTAGCTGGCCTGGATTCTCGAATGGTATCGCAATCTTCCATGCAGTGGCTAGCAACAGCACGGCGGCGATAACCCAGTTAAAGCGGACGGAGCAGCTCACGCCTCACCCCCAGCACGCAGAAGCCGACCGTCAGGCCCAAAATGGCTGTGTTCGCGACCGCGCCTCCCCACCAACTATGAAACATGGCGTAGTGCCATTGGCTCAAGCCCATGAAGCTTATACGAGTGACATTCACAGCTACGACCGAGAAGCAAGCCATCAGACACCAGAATAGATCGTAAGCAGATCGCTTGTGGCCGGCTAACTGGCTCACAGTCACCCAGCAGAGAAATGCAAGCGACACGTTCGCGAGCGAGGAACAGCCCGGCAGAATGACGAGAACGCCGGAAGCGTCGGCAAATTCGACGACGTCCCCGGTTCGGGGGGTGCGCAATATCCAACCGACGAGTGCGGCGTCGATCCGCAAAATCAGCTCAGCAAAGAAATGAAATAACAACCGGCTCCAAAGCATGGGCACAGTAACGGCAAGAAGAATAAGAGTGCCACGCCGCGTCGAAGAGGCATCCGACGTGCTGATGATATAGAGACTGAGCGCGGTTACCGCCAGCCAGCTGGCGGGACCTACCGGTAGAATAGCGAGCAGCACAAAGGCCGCTCCCAAGACGAATTCTGAAGAACGAATCCCAACCGTTCGGTCTTGAAGAACGAGGGAAACTCCGGCGACACACGATATCCAAACGATTATACTGATCTCAAAGGTGTCGAGAAACGCGTCTAGCCATCCACGACCGTGGACCGATTGAATGACACGGGATGCAAGGCCACTGGCGCACCCCAGAGCAAATAATCCTCCGAAGTATCCGCCACGAGTTAGATCCTTCACCAGGGGTGATGCGTAACTTCCGACAAACGGTTCATCCGAAGCAGTCATAATGTAAATGCCTCGTGCCACTTCAACCTAATCGTGAGAGGCCCAGGCGACAACCGGAGCGCCATTTCGAACTCTCCGAGGTCTCTCCATCCCTGGAGCCTCCGCGGCGGTCGAGTACATGCAAGGGCTCCTTGCAAGCGGTCGTCCTGCTCGGTCCGAGACCTCGGTGCGTCAGTTCGACCGACCAGCCGCCAAACGGCTGGGATCGCGTGGGTAAGTTGGCCGTTCAGGGCATTGCTACACACGAGGTGGCGTACGACGGCATCGCATGAGTCTCGGGATCCCGGCATGCGGACTAACCCACTGCCTTGAAGGTCGCGACTTGCATCACCCATGCCGCGGAACCTTGGAGAAGCGCGGTCGCATTGTAGGTACCCGTGGCGGTTACGAAACGGTCCTGAGCAATATCAAGGTCGGGTCTCGTAATGAGACGCGTGGTAAAATCACTGCCTGCCTCCGTAAACCCACCGACGGTCGTTCCGGCACCAAAAATGAGTTCGTGCGCGGTGGAGGTCGTAACGGCTCCACTGTTTGCCGAACTGGTGGTGCCTGACGCCGAGGTGCCTACGTCAAACGGATTGAGGAGAGCGAGACCACTGTACTCCAGGGCGCGAATGTCCACGTATTGAGTCGCAGTGTTGAAGGTCACCGTCACAGTGTTCGCGCTGGCGGCGGCTTGCTTGATATTCGGGGCGTAGTAGATGGCCTGGCTGATACCGCTGCCTCGAGCCGTCGGGACGGCGAGCTGATAGACGTTGCCGGCCGAGTCCGTGACCGACGTGATGTTCGATGTCGTATTGTTCCATCCGACTACGAGGATGTTCGTATTCCCTGTCGTCTGGGCATTCGTGTAGGCGACCGATACCTGAGTCTGGTTGGTTTGCGGGGTGGCGTAGTTGCCTTGGACGAATGCTAACGGTGCCGGCGTCGTGACGGCATCATAAGTCGCAGTATAGGTCGCACCGCCGACGGGGACCGTGATGATGTGATCTTGAGCGCCGCTATCCGACCACGAGACGAAGTTATAGGTCGTGCTTCCGACGGTCGCGTTGCGCGCTTCGATCTCATGATTGAAGCCGATCAAGGTGTCGTAGGTGAACGGTGTGGTGCGTGCGATGCCATCCAGATACAGCGTTAATCCGGCAGGCGCCGTGTTGAAATTGAGATTGACCTTGTCGGGGAAGATCGTGACGGATTGGCTCGATTGCAGCCCGCTGGAATCGGTTACGGTCAGCATTATTCGGTACCGCGTGAACCCGCTGAAGTCGTGCCCGGAGGTCGGGATCGTGAGCGTGCCGCTGGTCACGCCGGTGATGGGAGTACCGGGATGAATATGGCCTTCGTGGAGGAAGTCGATATTCCAGGTATATGCACTTGCGGGGAGTGTGCCATCTTCGGCGTCGGTCGCGGTGCCGCTGAATGTGATCACGTCGCCCGCCCTGAAGGTCGCGCCATCGGTTGGCGCAAGGAGACTGACAACGGGACTATTGCCGACGCTGATCGCGATCGGGGTCGATAGCGTGGAATTGACTCCGTCGGAGACCGTCAGCCGGGCCTGATACGGACCGGAGATCGTATATGTGTGCGATGGATTGGCCGCGGTCGAAGTCGCGCCGTCACCGAAGTTCCACGAATAGGTGAGTGGCTTTCCTTCCGGATCAGATGAACCGTTGCTGGAGAAGTCGACGGTGAGCGGGCTGGGTCCTGTCGTCGGTGATGCCGAAGCCGTCGCGACCGGAGGCAGATCCGATTGAATGAATTCGATGCGGCGGATCTTGCTTACGCCGAATGTACCGCTGATATCGGAATAGCCGAGGTCGACATAGTAAAGCGCGCCATCGCGGCCTTCGGTCAAGTAGACAATGTCCCCGTAAGGGCCATCCACCGAGCCGTCGGCTGGCTCGAAGTTGAAGACGCCGGTGACGTTTCCGTTGGCGTCGAACGTCATGCGCTTGATCCAGTTCTGAGTGTAGTCCGCGAAGAAGAAGCTGCCTTGATAGCTGCTTGGGAATTGCGGGCCGTGATAGACAAACCCGGCGACGACTGCGGCGTCGCGTCCGTTGTGCGGGTAGTAATAGGCCGGTGCAGTGTAGGCGGGATTCCCGTTCGGAGTTTCTACGTTCGGCCAGCCGTAATTGGCACCCTTCGCTCCGATGTCGATCTCTTCGATTGCGGTCGAATAGACGTTCCCGCCGACATCGCCAATGATCAGCCGCCCTGTGGGCGCGTCGTAGTAGGCGCGGAAGGGATTCCGCAGACCAAGCGCCCATACCGCATCGTAGTTCGGTCCGTTGCCGTCATAGAACGGATTGTCGGTGGGAACGGTGCCGTCCATGTTGTATCGCAGGATCTTGCCGCGCGGCTTCGTGAGATCCTGCGCTTCGCCGGCCTGGAAATGCTCCCCGGTCGTGAGAAGGATCTTGCCGTCGTTGCTGAAGTTGATTGCTCCGCCGTGGTGTTCGGCATTGGCAATTTCCGTGTCCTGATAAATGACGAACTCGCTGCCCGGAACGGTACCCGTCAGCGTTGCGTTCGCCGTGAAGCGCGAGAAGCGATCTACGTTCGGCGTCCCCAGCGTATAGAAGATGTAGTAGTAATGATTTGTGCTGAAGTTGGGGTCGAGCGCTATGTCATAGATGCCTTGCTGTACGCCCGCCGAGCCGATGTTGGTGAGTTGCAGGAAAGGGGTGGGATCGGGCGTGGTATAGGGCGGCGACATCGTCTTGATCGTGCCGGCGAGCTCCACCACCAGCATGCGGCCATCGGGCAGGAATTTGATCGCGGTCGGCAGATTGAAGCCCGTCGCCAGGATCTCGTTCTGGAAGAAGCTGCTATTCGCGACGTTGACGGCTATCGGTGCTGATAATGTCGCGTGGCCGTCTATGTCAGTCGCCTTCGCGGTGATAGTGTGCGCGCCGTTGCTTGCTGTACGTGTGTCCCACGCAAGCGCGTAAGGATCGGTCGTATCGGGAGAGCCGGTTGCCACGTTGTCGATATAGAACTGCACGTTGGCGATGCCGGTATCGTCGGTCGCATCTGCGGTCACATTTACGATGCCGCTAACCTGCGCCCCATTGATTGGGGAATCTATCAAGACCTGCGGTGATCCGGCGGTCGAGTTGCCGACGGGCGTCGTCATGTCCGATTGCACTTGCGCAGAGGTCAGTACGCGGTTGTAGATGCGCAGATCGTCGAGCGCTCCCTTGTAGAATTGGGCGGTCGACGCATCCGCTCCGATGCGCATGGGGTTGCCGCGCGCGGTGATCGTCGCTAACAGCGCTTGCGTGTTGACGAGGGTTCCGTTGACATAGGTCATGACCTGCGCACCATCAAAGGTGATGGCGAGGTGAGACCACTGGTTGAATGACAAAGTGGCTCCTCCGGCGGCGACGCGCGTGCCACTGGATGTCCCAATATAGAGATCGGTCTGATTGCCGCCGCGCAGTTCGAGTCCATACTGGTAGTAGGGCGACGACATTGTCGTATTCCAGAACTTGCCGATGACGACAGAATCGCCACTCGCGAGCGGCTGGGGATTGATCCACATCGACAGTGTGAGGGCATTACCGGAAATGTTGGTCGAGGCAGAGTCTGGAATGGAAATGAAGTCGTTGACTCCGTCAAAGCTCGCTGCGCGGCCATTCTTGCCGGCTACCCAAGCAACGCCGTTGTTGAGTGTCGCCAGGTTCGACTGCCCTGAGGAGTCGCCCGCGGTCGTTCCTGATCCTTGATCGAAGGAATAGGCAGCGACTAGACCCGGTGTTTGAGTGTTTGACACAGTGATGCTGACGGGCAGCGAATCGCCGGTGTTTCCGGAGGTGTCCCGTGCGCGCGCCGTGATCGTGTGGACGCCATTCGCGACCGTCGTCGTGTCCCAACTGACGCTGTAGGGTGATGTCAGGTCTTCGCCCCCGCCGACTGCGATGTTGTCCACCAGGAAGGTCACGCCCGCCACCCCGGCATTGTCGGATGCATTGGCACTGATCGTGATCGTACCTGAAACGGTCGCCGATCCCATCGGCACTGTGATCGTGGCCGTAGGCAGTGTCGTGTCGGGCGTCAGCGTGGTGGCACTGGCCGGTGTGGACTGTCCGGAGAGGTTCGACGCCGCGTCCCTCGCCCGCACGGTATAAGTGTAGGATGTGCCTGGCGATAGGCCGGTATCGCTGAACGTGGTCGTCGTCGGGGTGCCTACCTGCGCACCATTGCGGAAGACCTGATAGCCGGTGACCGCAACGTTGTCGGTCGAGGCGTTCCACGACAGATTGATCTGCGTTGTCGAAGCCGCGGTCGCCACCAGGCCTGTAGGAGTCGATGGTGGCGTGGTGTCCTGGGTGGCGGTCGTCGTGAATGTGGCGTTTGAGCCGATCCTTTCGTTCCCGGCAGCGTCGATCGAACGAACGCGGTAGTTGTAAGTAGTGCTGGGAGCAAGGCCGGTTAGCGCAGCGCTGTGTGCCGTCACCAGGGTCGCATCAAGTATCGTCGAGGACCCGTAACTGGTCGTCAGCCCATACTCGACCCGCGAGGTCGCGGCTTCATTGGTCGTCCACGTGACTTGTGCGGTGCTGCCGGTAATGCTCGTTGTTGTCTGCCCGGAAATCGTCGGTGCGGTCGTGTCGAGTACGATGGTATCAGTCACCGCCGCAGACCAGTTGCCTGCGGCGTCCATGAACTGGACATAGACCGTCTTGGTTCCCGTTGCACTCGACAACGTCCAGGACTTGGTCGGGGCGAAGGCTTCCGCCGTCGAATACGAACTCCCGCTGTTGGAGAAGCGCATCTGCGTGACGGACGTCACCGCATCGGTCGCTGTGAGCGTCAGCGTGACCGATGGGCTGTTGGTCGCCGCTGCGCCGCCATTGATCGTCACCGTACCGGTCGGCGCTTGATTGTCGACGGTGATGTTGACCGGCGTCGAAGTGGTTATGTTATTGGCAGCATCTCGTGCCTGCGCGGTCAGCGCATGCGAGCCGTTCGATGCCGTGCTCGTGGTCCATGAGACACCGTACGGCGAAGTGGTATCCTCGGTGCCGATCAGAGTGTTGCCGTCCAGCAGGAACTTGACGCCGGCAACGCCGATGTTGTCCGAAGCGCTCGCTGCAAGATTCACGGTGCCGGACACGATCGCGCCCGGAGGCGTGAGAGACACGGTTGGGGCAATGGTGTCTGCCGTTCCGGCAAGAGGGGTTGCCATATCGGTCTGGATCTGATCGGGCGTGAGCGCATGATCGGCGATGCGCACGTCATCGATAAGACCAGGAAACGCGAAGCCCGTACGGCCCGGTCGATTACCGATATTCACGTTGGCCGTTGAATTCTGCTGCGAACTCGTGACTGTGCCGGTCAACTGTCCGTTGTCGAGGACACCATTGAGGTAGACGTTCAAGGTCTGGCTCGCAGCGTCATAGACACCGGCGACGTGATACCAGGTGTCGGACTGCAGCGCTGTCGCGCCGTAGCGGAACATCTGTCCGCCCGAACTGTTGGTGAGCTTGAATCCGATGGTGCGGGGTCCGGTATCCGCAGTGATGTCAAGCTGGTATCCAGATTCACCCCAATTGCGCTTGGACACAACGGGCGCATCGTCGGCGGGGAAGGAACGGACGTAAACCCATGCACTGAGAGTCATGCTGCCAGTCAATTGCAGCGCACTCGGATTCCCGAGATCGACGTAGTCGTTCACGCCGTCGAGCGCCACCGCATTACCGTATCTTCCGGCTGTGAAGGTCGGACCGTTCGTGAGCGTGCCGATGATGCCGTGACCTGACGCATCTGCCGTCGTGGTGCCCGAGACCTCGTTGAAGGCGTAGCCTGCGGTGATGCCGAGGGGATCCGCAGCGAGCAGCATGCGTGGCTCGAGTACCTCGAGGATCAGCGGCGAATGGCTGGCATCGCGCTTGCGATCGTTCCTCGCGCTGCCGTGAAGGATCCGTCGCGACAGATGGCTGAACAGGCCTCTGGAACGTGACATCTTGTCTCCAAATGCCAGAAGCGAAATCGCTACTGCATAATAATATATTTAATTGTCGTTTTATTAATACCACAATATATGGCAATCGCCACTGGTTTATAATATTTTTAGGGAGAATATAATAATCGAGTTCCGCGAAGCGAGCCGTCATTCAGTCCCGGCGAAACTGAGAATTCTGTTGAAGCGAAGATCTTCGCTGAGGGCAGCCCGTCTGGCGCGCGCGTGCAAACGCTCCGCCGCGTGTTGGCCATAACTGCGGAGTGCGCGTCCTGTTGGTCCTGAAATCGGCTGCGCCCGTTTCGATCGCTTGCCTAGCAACCGAAGAAGCTTCGGGTTCATGAAGCGTTTGAAGAGCTCATCATCGAGCGCGACGATCGTTTCGTAGCTACCGGGATCACCCTGGCGGCCGGCGCGCCCGAAGAGTTGGCGGTCGATGCGGCGAGACTCGTGATATTCGGTTAGGATGACATGCAGGCCGCCTCGGCTCCGGACCGCAGGATGCAGCTGTATGTCGGTGCCGCGGCGCGGCCATGTTGGTGGCGACGGTAATTCGGCCCGGTTGACCCGCGCCCGCAATGATCTCGGCCTCTGCCTGGTCCTGTCGCGCGTTAAGAACCTCAGATTCGAGTCCGGATTTGCTAAGCAGCCGCGCAATTTGCTCAGAGGCTTCAACCGAGCGGGTCCCGACGAGCACGGCGCGACCTTCGCGAACGATGTCGTGAACAGAATCGACCACGGCGTCCCATTTGAGGTTGGCCGTCGGAAACAGGCGTGTGCCGGCATTCGTTCGTCGCAATGGTCGGTTCGTCGGGATACGCGCAACTCGGAGGCCATAGATGCCGTACAGTTCCCCCGTCGGCTCGATCGCCGTGCCGGACATGCCGCAAAGATGCATGTAGCGCCGAAAGAATCGCTGATATGTAATTTGCGCAAGGGTCGTGCGTCGCTCCGTGATGGTGCAATGTTCCTTGGCTTCGATGAGCTGGTGAATGCCGCCTTCCCACGAACGGTCCGGCATGACGCGCCCGGTATATTCGTCGACGATCTGCACCTTGCCATCAGCGACGATATACTGAACGTCGCGTCGGTAGAGATGAAGGGCGGCAAGCGCGTGTTGAGCGAGTTCTTCACGTGCGCGCCGGATCGCCCATAGGCCCGGTTGTCCTGCAGCGAACTGAGCGATCTGGCTCTCGCCGCGGGTTGTTAGCCGCACCGACTTCTCGTTTGCACGCACATGAAAGTCGTCGCCGGCCACCAGGCGTCGAGCGAGATCCAGTGCGGTCTCGTAGAGGCCGTCGGTGTTCTCGGGCCCTTCTTGCGTTCCGGAGAGGATCAGTGGCACACGGGCCTCATCGATCAGGACGCTGTCAGCCTCATCCACGATCGCAAAATGCAGCCCGCGCAGAAGCAGGGATTGATGGTGACCGGCAGGTCGGCCGTTGAATATCGCGTCGAGAGAAAGTCGGGAACGGGCGCGGCGGGGGCCGAGCGCGAGCCGATCGCGGAGATAGTCGAACACAAGCTCCTTGTTGGTGCAATACGTGACGTCGCTTGCGTAGGCTCTTTGCCGCTCCTGCGGCGACTGCCCAGGCTCGACGAGCCCGACGGTGAGATCAAGCGCGTTGTAGATAGGTGCGAGCTGTTCGGCGTCGCGGCGCGCGAGATAGTCGTTGACCGTGATGATATGAACCGGACGTCCCATGAGTGCGGCGGTGATCGCCGGCAGCAACGCCGTCAAGGTCTTGCCTTCACCGGTTTCCATTTCGGCG
The DNA here is from genome assembly GCF_041262065.1 of Bradyrhizobium sp. USDA 327. Classification (NCBI taxonomy): domain Bacteria; kingdom Pseudomonadati; phylum Pseudomonadota; class Alphaproteobacteria; order Hyphomicrobiales; family Nitrobacteraceae; genus Bradyrhizobium; species Bradyrhizobium sp. USDA 327. The sequence continues at coordinate 2,149,218 of NZ_JBGCCW010000001.1, forward strand.
ACCGCGCCTCCCATCATGGCGGTGCCGCCGAGCAATTGTACCGGGAAGAGACGCTTCCCGACGTGACGTCGCGCCGCCTCGCGCGTAAGCGCAAACGAACGCGCCATCTGGTGCGAGTAGAGGGGGGCTGACAGCAGTGATGCGCGCAGCTCCTCCGCGGTTTCACGCAAACGCCGGTTCGTCAGGACAGCGAACTCCGGTTCCAGATCACCGACAAGCCGGACAAAGCGGCCGAGGCGGTCACGCGCGAGGGCCGGCTGCAGGAAGGGCAACACCCGGCCCCAAGCGTCGAGCAGGGCGGCGTCGAGTGCAATGTCTCGGCGAGCGGCCTGCTCCGCGTAGGGTGCGTCCACCGCCACCGGGGCCGAACCGACAAGGTGGCGTTTGCGCTTGAGCATACCGAGCCCTTAGACCTGCAGCTGGGACAGCAGCAATTGTCGGAGACGGCGCCAGATCTGCTGGCCCGGCGGCTCCCAACTGAAGTTGAAGCGGACGTAGGCGCGACCGCCGAACGCGGTGGCTGCCGGTGCATTCTCGGGCAGTACGAGATCAATTTGAAAGACGCGCTGCAGCGTCTTTAGCCCTTCGGGATCGCTGGGGTCGACAGTGAAGGCGCCCCCGCCGGAGCCCCCCAGAGCCCTGCTGGGGAGAACATCACGGCCTGACGGTATTTCGCGAATGGATTCTATTGGCAGCGTCTCATCTGGGCGCTCTGCGAGTTTGACTTCGGCGCTCTGCAGCCGATGACGAACGAGGTCGATGTCGTCCTGACGGATTGTTGCGCGCACGACTCGTGAACCGGGAGTAAGTACGTAGCCGATCTGTTGCCCTTCGCGCAGGAAGCGTCCTGGCAGATCTTGTGGTTTCATAACCGAAAAGGTGCCCTCGCTGCGGCTCTGCACGATGAGGCGTGCGTCGCGATCGGTTGCGGTCGCGAGCTCGGCGCGCGCTTGCTCCAATTCCGTCGTGGTGATCTCCGCGCTCGCCCGGTCGGTAAAGCGCTCGATGGCAAGCCTCGTCTCGAGCTCGGCGACCCGTGCGCGGAGAATTGCAAGCTGGGCCTTGAGTGTCGATTCTTCGCTTTCGACGAGCGCTTCCCCGGCTGTGACGTGCGCACCCGGACGGACCAGAAGCGCGCGCGCGAAGCCATCGGTTCTCGCGCGCACGATTGCGTTCTCCGGCAACCAGACGACGCCTTCCGTCGTGCTGTAAGAAGGGGCCGGAACCAGGAAAGCCATCAGCCCGGCGGCCAGGATCATGCCGAAGCTCGCTGTTACTGCGCGGGCGCGATTGCGATGAAGCCTCGGGCTCGCGAGCACGAACCAGAGTGCCTTGCCGATCGGCAGCACAACACCTGTCAGCAGACTCCAGACCGCGATCGAGACGCCGAGGGCGAGATACTGCGAGGCGACGAACACGGCGATCGCGAGCATCACGGCCTGTCGGTAGAGGAAAGCAGCCGGTGCGTAAAGAAGGAGCCAGGTTCGTTCGCCGGTCGTGGCCACGAAATCCCCCGGTTCATCGGCGCCAAACGCGTAACGATTGACCAGGGAGGCCGAATACCGGGTAGCACGCTGCGCCAGGTTCGGGATTTCCAGCAGGTCCGCGAGAATGTAGTAGCCATCATAACGCAGGAGTGGATTACCGTTGTAGACCAGGGTCGAGACGCCGGCAACGGCCAGTGCGTCGAATGCGAGCGCGCGGACAAGCCCAGCCTCCACCGTGAGCCATACGTAGAGCGCGAGCGCAGCGAAGAACACTTCGACGATCATTCCGGCCGCGCCGACAAGAGCGCGCCTCCACTTGCTGCGGAATGCCGATGCCGCAGAGGCGTCAACATAGGGCAGCGGGGCGAACACCAGGATCATTACTCCGAGTTCGGGTACTGTTCCCCCGAACGCCGTGACCGCAAATCCGTGCCCAAATTCATGCAGGGTCTTGAGCAGGAGATACACCAGCGCGAGCAATAGAAGGTTATCGGTGGCCAGGATTCGGTCGGAGGCGTCGGATGTGAGTTCCTGCCAGTGTTGGGCCGCAAATAGAGGGGCGGGCAACACCACCAGCAGCCACAGCACGGCCCCCGGCAAGCCGAACAGCCATTCTGCAAGTGGCCGGGTACGCTCGAAAAAACTGACCGGATGCCAGAGCGGAATCCGTAGGGCCAGCGGGTAGAGCACGTTGCCGAGCCACCTGGATCGTTTGGCTTTCGAAGCACGTGCGACCAGCGCGCTTGCATCCGGAGTGACTTCGGTTTGCAACAGGTCGTAAGCGCTGAGTTCGGCCAACAACTGGATGACGTCGCTCTGGCCCGGCGTCTCCTCCGCGAGAGTGGATCCGACCTCGTGCCAGATCTGGTCGACCGTTCGCGCGCCGTCCATCGCGGCCACGATCATGTAGCCGGCGGGCGACAAGCGGTGCATGCGGCCGGTCGCGTGATCCTGCACGACATACCAAGTGCAGCCCCGATACCGATGTCGGTAGACCGAGGTATGATCGCGAAGCCTCGGCCTGCGTTGCGCGACGCGATACCAGGATGAGCTTAGAAACGGGGCTGCGGTCATGTTGCCCCTCTCACGGCAGGTACTTCCACGCGGCAAGGCGCAGCCAATCGATGACGGGATGCATCCAGATCCACGCAATCGAGCGTCGTCCGGAGTTGATCTTTGCAACGCCTTCCATTCCGGGGCGCAATGCAAGGCCCGGTTCCGAGAGGCGAGCCTCAATTCGAAAAGCATTGCGTCCTTCCTCGGCGAGCGTAACCGGCGTGATCTTGCTAAGGGTCATCGGCACCGGTTCGCCGGGCCTGCCTGCGAGCGCGACGGTTCCGCTTTGTCCGACCGCCACGAAGCGAACATCACGTTCGTCGACTTGAATGATCAGGCGATAGGAATTGAGTGGCGCCACCTCGAACAGCGTCTTTCCCTTCTCGACGGGAGAGCCGAGCATCTGGCTCAGGTCGCCGGAGACGACGACACCGTCGAACGGAGCGAGGATCCGGGTGCGCGCGAGCTTGTCTTCCGCAAGAGCCAACTGGGCCTCCGCCTGCCGGATCTGCGGTTCCAGTACCGCGAGGCCGTTGCGATCGTGCTTGGCGAGCGCCTCGCGATCGCGCTGAAGTAGCTTGTCGAGTTCGGCTCGCCACTTCAACCGATCGAGAACAAGATCCCGGTCGTCGAGCAGGGCGAGAAGATCGCCCTGCCGCACCGTGTCGCCAGCCCGAGCCGGGGCCGCTCGAACAAATCCGTCGAACGGAGCCACAGCTGCGCGCTGCACTTCGGCCTCAAGCACCGATTTCGCGGTGACTCGGTGCTCGCCTTTCGCAAAGACCAAGGTCAGCGCAAGCACCATGACACTGCCGATGCAGAGCTTGAGGGTCGGCCGCCGTGGGCCGAACAGTGCCGCGCATCCGTCGCCGATACCGTCAACCGCCCGCCCGCCCAGGAGCCGGTTCGCCCGCAGCTGCAATCCGATCTGAGGTCCCAGCAGCGCCGCGATCCCCTCTATCAGCTTCAGCGCGTCGTCCGTAAAGGGATCGGCGCGGTGACGTTCCAAGGTGAGAGCGCCGGTCGGTTCTCCATCGGGGCCGACCAGTATAGCTGACATCGCCGACGAGCCCGGCGCCTTTGCTTCCGCCGCCAGCGCCCGATGGGCGATGGCCACGACGCGCCCCATCCTCGGCAATGGTGGATAAGCGACGCATGCACGCTGCTCGATCGCTTCTTCCATTGCGCTCTCGATCGCATTGACGAGGCGGCTCTCGCGTTTGAAGCTGGCGGAGAACGAAACTGCGCGCAGGCTGATTGTGCCGTTTCGGCCGACGATACCCAGCGACGCGCGCTCGCACTGCAGGCGGGTTGCCAGCTCATTGACGACCGCGATTGCCATGCTGCTCAGCCGCGGCTGCGCGTTCACCGTGGCGAGGAGGTCGAGGCACGATGCGGCTCGCGATACGTCAGACGAGAGATCCTTGGTGCGCCTAGCCCAGGGCAATGACTCGAGCCAGCCCGCGCCCCAGCGCAGTTGCTCGGCGACGATGGCCGGGGTGACCAGCGGCCTGGCGGCCGTCGTCGTCAATGCGATGGCCACAGCCGCAATCGGCTCGTTCGCAGTGCCCAGCGGCAGAGCAACTATTAGGACCACAGGTTGCGCGGGCCGTGAATCAGGACCGACGCGACCGGGAGCAACGACCAGGCGGCGCTCCGCGTAGGCGGTCTCGGCCAGGCGCATGAGATCGCTGGCGTCGACATCCCGAGGCGGCCACGTTACCGATAGTAACGGCGCAGCTGAATTAACCCGGCGCATGAGCAACAGGCCCGCTGACACGCCGGCAATACGGCTGCATTGCAGCGCCAGCCAGGCCGCAACAAATGCCGCTTCGTTCTCCGCATTCAGCAATCCTTGCCAGTGCGGCGACGACGTCCTATCTGCGGGCACCCTCCGCAATTGTGGGGCGGGGCCCCCGCTTGCCGTCAAGTCGGGTTCAGGCATGTGCTGTCCAGGACAAGTGCCGATCAATGACTTGATGGTGCCCGTCGGAGGGCGGCGGCCGTTTTGAGCCAAACCCTTTTATCATATTATTTTCATGTCGCGTTATTTTAATTTCATTAAATGTACATTAATATTATGTGCAATGAGCCTGGAAGCGGAATTGGGGAACTCGCATGGTGGGTTCGATGGAGAGAATTGTCCGCGGAGCTCAGTGCCTGAGCTACATCGTGTTGTGCTTGCACCTGCCGGCGGCGAGCTTGCTTGCCGGATCCGGTGCAAGGGCAGAGACCACGGAAATCTCGGCGGGGAAGCGGGAATTCAACTGCGTGATCGAGCCGCAACAAACCGTCAAGTTGGCGAGCTCTGCGGTCGGTACGATCGCGCGCCTTGATGTTGATCGCGGCGATATCGTTCGGCAGGGCCAGATCATTGGCAAGATCGAAGATGGAGTCGAGGCCGCAACGCTGGCGCTCGCGCGGGCGCGCGCAACCAATGATGCCCCCGTGAAATCGGCCGACGCCCGCGTGCTGTTCCTGCGTCAGAAGCATGAGCGTCTGAAAGAGCTTTATGCGCGGTCCGTCAGTCCTCTCGCCTCACTCCAGGAAGCCGAAGCGGAGGTCCAGGTTGCCGAGCAGCAGCTCAAGGAGGCGCGACTTAACCAGGAACTCGCTCGTTTGGAGGTCGCGCACGCCGAAGAGGTTTTGAATCAACGCGAGCTGCGTAGCCCGGTCGACGGCGTGGTGGTCGAGCGGCTTCTCGTTCCGGGTGAATATCGAAATGACCAGAGCCCGGTCCTCACCCTCGCACAGATTGATCCGTTGAGGGTCGAAGTGTTCGTGCCCACCGCATATTTTGGTCAGATCCGTACCGGCAGCAGAGCCGAGGTGCGACCGGAGCTGCCCATCGGAGGCGTCTATATCGCCTCTGTCGCCGTTGTCGACCGTGTACTCGACGCTGCCAGCGGAACGTTCGGGGTGCGTCTTGCCTTGCCGAACCCGCGTTTGGCGCTGCCGGGGGGAATTCGCTGCAAAGTCGCCTTCGTGTTGGACGGTGACAATCCGGCTCTGCTGGCCGGTGACGCGACGTCATCCCGCCAAAAATAGAGTGCGTGATCATTGCGAGAACCTGAGGCGGTCGATTTTGACGACCCCGAAGTGCGGTTCGCAGAATCTCCGAAATTGAATTGCGCTTGTATTTTATTTAACCGTGGTATTTAATATTGCGAATTGATGGTGTGAAATTATCTGATTGGAATTTAAACATGACGCTGAATTCCTTCGGAGACGTCGAGTTCGTCGGCGAAATCGAATGGGATGGCAAGGCGATCGTGGTCGGGGCAGCGACCCCGTTTGGGCACGTGTCCTGCAGAATCCCTCGCGAGACGATCCACGCGCTCCCGGTCTATTCGGACGCCCTCGAACGCGAGATCCGTTTGGAGCGGCACCTGATTTTGGAGCGGCTCGCCCCGGCGCTACGGGCAAAGATCTCCACTTCGGGAGCAGGCGAGCCGGTGGATTTGTGGCCCTGGGAGATCCGCCGCGCACGCCCTGCGGCCGTCGCGAGCGCATTACCCACCGATCAAGAGGCCCCCGGTAACATGCCGGAGGCGATGGAAAAGCCGCAGCCGTCGTGATGGCTCAGCCGGAATCGATGGCCGAGTTCGATCGGCGGCCTCAACGCGACCGAGCCGCGGCACAATAGCCCTGAATGTCCAATCCGAGCGTTCGGATTGAATCCCGCTCGTAGGCTCCATCGCAGGCGTCGGTCAGGCGTTTGCCCTGCGCACAGAATTGGGCGAATGACCGCGGACCAGTGCGGCGATCCCCTGTGCAGGAGATGCGTCCACTCGGTGCATCCATTCGCCTGGCGTGCAACGTCACCGTTACGATTGTGGGCTGGACCGTGGGGACGAAGTCGGAGCCCGGCCGATCGCAGCGCGATGCTCGCGACACGAACGCTCCTGCCGACGACGGACGCCAGGGCCGCGCGAGAGTGGCAGCGCTCCCGGAATGAGGCAGCCGCCGTGTAGTTGACCTTGCTTGCCCACTGGCAGGCCGGGTCCTTTGGTCCGCGCTGGATTAATTAATCGCTCCGTTATTTTTGTTGATAATTTTATCAAAATTAATATCATTAAATAAGAGAAGATGGTTAATCGCACGGTTCTGGCCATGGCTTTGCTGCGGCCGGATCCCATCCTCAATGGTGCTTGCAAGGGGATCGGCAGATGTATCGAGTCTCCGGCTCCGTCTTGATTGCAGCGGTCGCCGTGATGGTCGGAGGTGCCCCGTGGGCGGGCGCAGGGCGCCTGGCGATGGCCACGACTCCTCAAGCAGCACCAGTCCGCATCAAACTCGGACGGCCCACGCTTCCGCCTCTGACGTACACGATGTTCTGCCAGCGCTATGAGGCCGAATGCCGGTCGCGGCGAGGCTTCCGGGGCGGTCCGGTCCGGCTGACGGGCGAGCGGTGGTTGGAACTCTTGGATGTCAATCGCATGGTCAATCTGGCCATTGTGCCGGTGCCCAACGACCAGGGCCTGGCCGACGAGGCGTGGAGCATCAATCCCGATCGCGGGGACTGCAATGACTACGCCGTAAGCAAACGTCACGAACTCCTTCGGCGTGGCTGGCCGGCGCGGGCCCTGCTACTGAGCGAGGTCATCGTTGGTTCCGGACGGCATCATCTGGTCCTGCTCGTCCGCACCCTGAGCGGCGATCTCGTGCTCGACAATCTCGCCCTGGAGATCAAGCCCTGGTCGGAAGTCCCCTATCGCTGGTTTCGCGTGCAAATGCCGAGCAGTCACCAGCTATGGGCGACGATCGACGGCAAAGGTACATAATCCTGACCGCGCGAGCAAAATGCGAATCATCCTTTCCTTGCCAGTAGTAGCACAGGAGGGCGGTTCAGGCCCCCCCCTCGAGGGCTTTCCATTCAGTTCCGGAGCGATCTGCGGCTCTGTGGCGGATTGTGGAGGCCCTGTCGCGACATCAGGCGCTCCAGATCAGTCCTCCGAAGCCCTTCTGGTTATCTATTGCCTCGCAAATCATGGTAGAGACGCTTAGGGCCGGCCGTGCGAGCCTTGGCGCGAGAACTGAGAGACACCAATGCGACCTAGTGACTTGTTTCACTCTCCCATGGACGAAGAATTCGAGAAATGGCTATCGAAGTTTGCGACGCTCGAAGATCTATTTTCCTCTCGGGATCAGCTTTACGCCAAGCTCGGTCGTCAGCAGATCGAAGGGACCATCGAAGACCAGGCCATCGTGTCAGGGCTCGTCTACTTGGGTCCGAATAGTCACGTCAAATCGGGGGCCGTTCTAAGCGGCCCTCTGATAGTTGGCCCGGACTGCGTCATTGAATGTGGGGCGAGAATTCTTGGCAGGTCATTCATTGGGACAGGATCACAGCTTCGAGCCGGGTCATTCGTTTCTGATAGCATAGTCATGAACCGCTGTACTCTTTGCGAGAACTCCGTTGTGCAGAACTGCGTTCTCGGGTCTGACGTATTGGTCAGAGCGGGGTGTCTCGTGGGAGATGCAGCAGCTGAAGCGCCAGATCTGGTGGCATTCGTCGGCGATGGAGCTAGATTGGGTCTTGGGGCTATAATCTGCCCGGGCTCGATTGTGGCTTCATCCGACAAAGTCGCGGCAGGATCCATCGTTCGCAATCCTAAGGGATCCGAGGTCTACTTTTAACAAGTCAGATGCGCTACAAATGAAGAAGCTTTCGCTTGTCGACAGACTTGAGCGCCTTGCTGAGAAGGGCGTAAATCTCGTTGATCCCCGCCAAACATTCATCGACGATGAAGTCCAACTGGATCGCATTTTTCCGGGATCTGTACTGTTTCCGGGGACCCGCTTGCTAGGGTATGGAACCGTTGTTGCTCCTGGCGCAAAGCTGGGGACCGAGGGACCGGCAACCGTTGTAAACTCGATCGTTGGAGAAGATGCGGAAATCGCCGGCGGATTTGTCACCGACTCGGTGCTTCTTTCGAAAGCTAGAATAGGCTCGAGCGGGCACGTTCGCGGGGGTACTCTCCTTGAAGAGGAGGCTTCGACTGCTCATGCGGTCGGCCTTAAGCACACGATCCTGACGAGCTTCGTAACGCTGGGTTCGCTCATTAATTGTTGCGACTGCTTCATTTCAGGGGGGCGCTCAAGGTCCAATCACACGGAAATCGGTAGCGGGTTCATTCATTTCAATTTCACCCCGTGGGGAGAAGCCGGCGACAAAGCAACTCCCTCGCTGATTGGGGACGTTCCTCAAGGAGTCTTTCTCAGGCAGGAGCGAATTTTTATAGGTGGCATCAGTGGAATGGTCGGCCCTAACCGCATAGGCTACGGCACCTTCACTGTTGCCGGACAGGTCATACGTTCGGATGTTGGAGCCAGACGAATCCATGCCGAAACGCTGCGCGGAATCGACGCTCCTTGGACCTTCGAAGCAAGAGGACTCTCTGGCCCAAGAGTCGAACGAAACCTAGAATACGTCGGCCAACTAGCGGCCCTTCGCGCTTGGTATGTTGCGGTACGGAAAGCACGCTTAACTGGCGAGCAGAGACAGTCTCATTTGGGGATGGCGATGGATGCAGCGATCCATCTCATCGATAGCAGTATGTCGGAGCGGTGGTTCAGGCTTGCTCAATTTCTTGGAGTCAGCACTCTGCCTGCTATGCAGCTCCCCTCAATTGCATGTCCGTTGGCAATAGAGCCAAGCTCCATGAGCCATGTGGAATGGCTGCGGACCCTGTCTGACGATGCGGTTAATGCCGGTACAGATTGGTTGCAAGCCATCGTGCAACAGTTTGTTCGAAATAATCAAATTAGCACTTAGAATCATCACGCTGCAGACTGGTTATGCAGAGACGAAAGTTCAGTCGCGAGTTCAAGTTCGAGGCAGCGAGGTTGTCGTTGTAATCGGCCTTGCGGCTTATCGATGCGACGATGCCGGCAGGTGAGAACTGCGATAAGCGTGTGAGCTGCACACAGCGGTCGGAATGATGGATCAATCTGGTCTGCGGACGTTGCTGGTTGATGGCTATCGCCAGCGCCGCCGATGCGAGTTCGACCTGCATATGGTCTTGCATGGCCCAGCCGGCAATCTTTCGGCTGAATAGATCCATGACGGCCGCCAGATACAGCGTAAGCGTCGTTCCGCTCCCACCTTCTCGCGGAAGATGGGATAGGCGAGCTTCACGATCTCTTTGAAGGGATCGGCTTGTGTCTATGCTTGACCATACGCTTAAGTCGGACGTGACGGCGCGCCGGCTGGAGGTGATCACGGAGACGGGACGCCGTCGTTGGTTCTCCAAGGACGACAAGACCCGGATCGTCGAGGAGACGCTGGCACCAGGGGCGGTCGTTTCCGAGATTGCCCGTCGACACGGGCTGAGCCCGCAGCAAGTCTTCACCTGGCGCCGGCAGGCGCGCCGGTCGCCGGCGCCGATGGCTGACGATCCGCCGTTTGTACCGGCGGTGGTAGACGCCACAGTGCCGGCGGTGGCTGTTGGCCATGAGCGCAAGACAGCGCGACGCAAAGCCAAGCCGAATGTCCGGGCTCGCCGTTGCGACGCTGGGGACATCGAGATCGAAGCCGAAGGCGTTACGATCCGGGTCGGCCGAGGCGCGGACGTGGTGATGATTGCGGCCATCGTCCATGCGCTGAAGGCAGGTCGGTGATCGGCCCGTCCGGAACTGTCCGGGTGGTGGTGGCAACCAAGCCGGTCTGCCGCGCGGCGAACAGGATGGAAGTGGAGCGTCGACCATGATGAGAGGGCTACGCCGGGCTCGTGACGCAGGGAGGGCGTAGCCCGACCGGAGTTACGAGCCCGGCGTCGGCGCGATCCACAGCGGACCGCGCCGACTGGTGATCGCGGCCGGCTGGTTATGCAAGTGGTTCTTCCGCCAAGAGGAATCACTCGCGTGCCAGGCCGACACATTACCGATCACCAAATGAGGCTCTACATGAAGTACCGTCAGACCGATAGCCCACCCGTGGCCGCCGCCAAGGCTTCGTTCAGCACCTCGACCGCTTACCGGATCGAGAAGGATCGACGCCTTCCGTCGCAGAAGAAGGCTCCCCGCGGCCGTCGCCGGCCAGATCCCTTGGCCCGCGTATTTGAGACAGATATCGCGCCGATGCTGAAGGCCGCCCCCGGTGTGCGGCCGGTCACGATCTTCGAGGAGTTGCTCCGACGCCATCCCGAGCTCGGCGCCGGCATCCGTCGCACGCTGGAGCGCCGGATCCGGGCCTGGCGGGCGATCCACGGCGAGGAGCAGGAGGTCATCTTCCGCCAGACCCACGAACCCGGTCAGCGCGGCCTGTCCGACTTCACCGACATGGGCGAATTGGGTGTCACGATCGCGGGCGTACCGCTCGACCATCGTCTCTATCACTTCCGGCTGGCCTATTCCGGGTTTGAGCACGCCCATGTCGTGCTCGGCGGTGAGAGCTTCGTCGCTCTGGCCGAAGGCCTGCAGAATGCCTTGTGGTCACTCGGTGGGGCGCCACGGGAGCATCGCACCGACAGCCTGTCGGCCGCCTTTTGCAATCTCGACCGCGACGCCAAAGACGATCTGACGCGGCGATACGAAGACCTCTGTGCCCATTACGGCATGCGGCCTTCCCGCAACAATCGTGGCATCGCCCACGAGAACGGGGCGATCGAGAGTTCGCATGGTCATCTCAAGCGAGCGATCGGCGACGCGCTGTTGCTGCGTGGCACCGCCGACTTCGACGATCTAGCTGCCTATCGTGGCTTCATCGATGAGATCGCCAGCCGCCGCAATGCCCGCAACGCCAAGCGGATCGACAGTGAACGTAGCGCACTTCAGGATCTGCCGGACCGCCGCACGTCGGACTATGAAGAGGTGATCGTCCACGTGACGTCGTCCGGCGGCTTCACCTTGCGCAAGGTGTTCTACACGGTGCCGTCGCGCTTGATCGGCCATCGGCTGCGGGTGCGCCTGTATGACGATCACCTCGACGTGTTTGTCGGCGGCACGCATCTCCTCACCTTGCCGCGCGGGCGGCCGCATCCCAATGGCAAGCACGATCAGGTCGTCGATTATCGACACGTGATCCATTCCTTGCGGCGCAAGCCGATGGCGCTCCTCAACCTGGTCTACCGCGACCAGCTGTTCCCCCGGGAAGCTTACCGCCGAGCCTTCGACGTCTTGCGCAAACGCTTACCGGACAAGAAGGCCTGCCGGATCATGGTCGATCTCCTCGCACTCGCCCATGAGCGCGGTTGCGAGGCCGAACTCGCCAATCAGCTCACGGCTGACCTGAACGACGGCCGGCTGCCCGACCTCAACCGGCTACGTACTCACTTCGCCCCGGATCCCGCCCAGGTGCCGAACGTCGTGGTACGCCTCGCACCGCTCGCCACCTATGAATGCCTCATCGGTACCGCCGAGATCGGAGGCGCCGCATGAGCACAACCAACGTAGTCGACACCGCGCGCCTCAATCTGTTGCTCAACGAGCTGCGGCTGCCCGCCATCAAGGCGCTGTGGCCGCAATTTGCCGAGCAATCCGATATAGAAGGCTGGCCGGCGGCGCGCTTCCTCGCCACCATTGCCGAGCACGAGATCGCTGAGCGCGGCCGCCGCCGCATCGAGCGCCATCTCGTCGAGGCGCGGCTGCCTACCGGAAAGACCTTTGACAGCTTCGACTTCGAGGCCGTGCCGATGATCTCCAAGGCGCAAATGACCGCACTCGCCGCCGGCGACGGCTGGCTCGGCAAGGGCGCCAATCTGCTGCTGTTTGGTCCGCCCGGTGGAGGCAAGAGCCACTTGGCGGCAGCAATCGGCTTGGCCCTCATCGAGAACGGATGGCGCGTCCTGTTCACCCGCACCACCGATCTCGTGCAGAAGCTCCAGGTGGCTCGCCGCGAGCTCAACCTCGAGGGCGCCATCAACCGCCTCGATCGCTTCGATCTCGTCATCTTGGACGATCTTGCCTATGTCACCAAGGACCAGGCCGAGACCAGTGTGCTGTTCGAGCTCATCAGCGCACGCTACGAGCGACGCTCTTTGCTGATCACCGCCAATCAGCCCTTTGGAGAATGGAACAAGGTCTTTCCGGACCCAGCTATGACCCTCGCGGCGATCGATCGCCTTGTTCACCACGCCACCATCGTCGAGATGAACGTCGAGAGCTATCGCAGGCGGACTGCCCTCGAGCGAAAGCGTGGTCCAGGGCGGCCACCGGAGCACGCGACACAAAAAACGCTCGCTTGATTGACGCTCCGCGACAATCAAAGCAAACAAAACTCTTGCGCGCGACAATCATCGCGGCGATCATCATCGCGCCGCGACACTGACTCGCCATCCTGATCGCCGCGCTCTTCCGACCCAGATCGTCGCGCTATACCGGTCGACTTCCGCAAAGGAATGGAGGGGCCTGCGATGCTGGTACGCGAGCACATGAAAGCCGATCCGTTCTCGGGAGCTGTTTATGTGTTCCGTGCCAAGCGGGCGGACCGGATCAAGCTGATCTTCTGGGATGGTACGGGTTTGTGCCTGTTCGCCAAGCGGCTCGAGGAAGGCCTCTTCCACTGGCCGAAGATCGAGGATGGCGTGATGCGTTTGTCGGCGGCGGAATTGTCGGCGCTGCTCGAAGGGCTGGATTGGCGGCGTGTCCACGCTGCACGGGAGACGGTCGTCCCGACGCAAGCCGGATAATTGTGGGCCGCGCTGCGGCGAAGTGAATCAGAGGTATCGAGCACGTCGTCAGGCGGGCGCGAATATGCTCTGATTTGCCTGTGAGCGATAACCTTCCTGATGATCTTCAGACGCTGAAGGCGATGCTGCTGGCCGAGCGGCACGAGAGCGAGCGGCTGCGCCAGATCATCAAGGAATTGCAGCGTCATCGCTTTGGCCGGAAGGCAGAGTCGCTTCCTGAGGAACAGATGCTGCTGGGCCTCGAGGACGTCGAGCAGGTCGCGGCCTCTACCGAGGCCTGTCAGGACGAGACCGCCCCGGAAGGCCGGGCGGAGCGCGCACGCAAGCGCCGCAACAATCGCGGCGCACTGCCGGCATCTGCCGCGGATCGAGGTCGTCGTCGATATCGACGACAAGACCTGCCCCTGCTACCAGGGCGAGCTGCACCGGATCGGTGAAGACAAGAGCGAGCGGCTGGACATGGTGCCGGCGCAGTTCCACGTTGTCGTCACCCGACGTCCCAAATACGCCTGCCGCGCCTGCGAAGATGGCGTCCTGCAGGCCGAGGCTCCGGCCCGGCTGATCGAGGGCGGACTGCCGACGGAGGCAACCGTCGCTCAGGTTGTGGTGTCCAAATACGCCGATCATCTGCCGCTCTACCGGCAGGCCCAGATCTATGCCCGCCAGGGCATCCAACTCGACCGCTCGACACTGGCGGACTGGGTTGGGCATGCCGCCTTCCATTTGCGTCCGCTGCATGAGCGCCTCCTCATGGTGCTTCGAGCGAGGTGCAAACTGTTCGCCGACGAGACGACAGTGCCGGTGCTCGATCCCGGTCGAGGGCACACCAAGACTGGCCAGCTCTGGGCCTATGCCGCCGACGACAGGCCTTGGGGTGGCCTCGATCCGCCCGGCATCGCCTATGTTTATGCACCCGACCGCAAGGCCGAGCGGCTGTTCAGCCATCTTGCCGGCTTCAAGGGCGTCCTGCAGGTCGATGGCTACAACGCCTATCCAAAACTTGCCGAACGGGGCGAGGTCGAGCTCGCCTTTTGCTGGGTGCACATGCGGCGCAACTTCTATGAACTCGCGACACCCGGCCCCGCACCGATCGCAAGCGAGGCGCTAAAGCACATCGCCGCATTCTATGCGATCGAGAAGGAAATCCGCGGCCGCAGCGCCGAGGAACGTCGCCTCGTGCGGCAGCAGAAGAGCCGACCACTGACCCAGGCCTTTGAGACCTGGTTGCGCGCCAAGCTCGCTCTCATCAGCCAAAAGGGCAAGCTCGCCGAGGCCATTCGCTACGCCCTCTCGCGCTGGCAAGGGCTGACGCGCTTCATCGACGACGGGCGCATCGAACTCGACAACAATACCGTCGAACGATCAATCCGTGGCATCAAGCTCAGCCGCAAGAATGCGCTGTTTGCCGGATCCGACGGTGGCGCCGAACATTGGGCCGTCGTCGCTACCTTGGTCGAGACTTGCAAGATCAACGACGTCGATCCGCTCGCCTATCTTGCCGACGTCCTGACCAGGATCGTCAACGGGCATCCAAACCGCGACATCGATCAGCTACTGCCCTGGGCCTACCGAGCTCAAGCCCTCAAAGCCGTGGCCTGAGAACGACACTTACGATACAGCCAGCCCCTCCGCGGTCGGAATGTCGGTGATGTCGGCGAGCCAGACCCGGTTCGGGGCGGGAGCCGTGAAGTCGCGCGCGATCAGGTTCGGTGCGATCGGCAGATTGTGGCGGTTGTAGGTGGTGCGGACCCGACGAGGCGGCGCCATGATCGCCCGAATGCCATGCCGTTGCATCAGCCGCGATCCGACCACGGTTTGCGCAACGTCCCTGGCTGCGCAAGACGGCGTGGAGCGAGAGACTGCCGTAGCGTCCGCTGCTGACTTGATGGACTTGCCGGATCGCGGTCGGGAGGCTGGCATTGGATTTGGTGCGCTCACGCACTGGGCGATCGCGCCAAGCGCAACAGCCGGCCGGCGAGACCCGCAGGGGCGAAGGCGGCGCTAGGGGCGTGCGGCCCGAACCGCGCTGAGAAAGTCCGGCGCTGCAAAAAGCATCGTCACGGCGCGCGCGTAACGGCCGTGCCGCCTGCGAGCCCTGAACACCGCCGCCGCCCTAACGATATGGTCGGATGTTCAGCCCGTTCAGCGGCGCTTTTGTCGAGATGGGCGGTCGATTAGGAGATCATTCAGCTTCTTGCCTGCTCGAAGCTGGGCTTTCAGCCATCGGGGCTGCTTGCCGCGACCGGACCAAGTTTCGGATGGATCCCTCGGGTTCTGGTATTTCGGCAGCACTGGGGGGTAGGGGCGGCGAGGACGTGCCTCGTTCTCGGTCGGAGCGGCCGTCCCCTCAATCCTGCGAAGTCGCTCTTCGAGCTTGGCCTTTTCCGCGGTCATTCTGCGACCAAGAACGGTCGTGACCTCATCGTAGAGTTGCCACAGCTCAGCTGTGGACACGGATGCCCAGTCCTCGTTCTCCATGAAAGCCGCCCAACTAGCTCCGAATCGAAACCGGAATGGGGATTATCAGGTCAAACCAGGGTCCGGCAAGCTCGATCCACTCGCGCGCCTGCGCCGGAACGTGGTGGTGGTGGGACTTACCGGCTGGGCCCTTGCTTTCGAGCGAGGGGGCGCCCCCCAGGCGCCCTCCGTCTGCGGGCTCGTCGTCTGGGTGCAAGCAACCGCTGCTCGGCCCTAAACACGCGACTACGCAAGTTCTGCAATTCAGTGAATTGAATGATGAGCGCTTGATGATTTTGACGCAAAACAGCCGCAGAATACATGTGACCACCTAATCGTTACAAGATCACTTTTGACCGCTTGGCAAAAAACTACGTCGGACGGTGAAGGTGCCGATCTGCTTTGCCGATCAGCGTTCAACGGTTCCATAAATTGAAACAGAAGCCTTTGTCGATTGTGATGCTTTCTGTTGGCCACCTCCATTGAAATCCCACGCTTGAGAAGCGTCACGCTCCTCAGCGAGCTTCAGCGAAACTTCGCTGAATGTTAGATTTAAATTGCGATTGTGGCTATATATCCTCGGCAATAATCGAGGTGATGATAAGATGAATTTCGATCCTAATACATCTCTGCCAAAATTTTTTGACACAACCATTTAAAATTGTCAATGTCGGAAGAATTCGTGGTCCCGCTCTCCAGCGAAGCCCGCATTCATGAGGTGCTGCATGCATTTCCAAAACAAGTTACACTGCCGCGGCTGATAAGGCCGCAGCAGGTGCCACGCTTTGAAGTTGTGTATTGGTTTTATGGTTAAGGTGCGTCACGCGTTTCAGTAGGGACATCGCCGGAATAAAGCGGCGCCGTGCAGGTTTTGATTCTCGGGCTGAGGAAACATGCGCCGCATCAGAATTGTCATCGCGGATCGGCACCCGATCGTCTTGCAAGGGATGCGCAGCGTCCTTTCCGCGCAGAGTGATCTTACGATCCTGGCCTCTTGCGGAGATGCAGCAAGCTGCAGCGAGGCAATACGGCTTCTTGTTCCGAACGTCGCGCTGGTAGATGCTGCGATGCCTAATATCGGTGTGCCCGGCCTTCTTGCTCTGGCATGAACGTGTTTGCAATGTATTCGTTTTTCTTCCTAACCTGAACGCGCCAGCTTCCCGATCTGACTTTTGTAAACGTCGGCATTGCGTGTGAACTCCACCCGATTTCGTGTGCGCTACATGTGCACCGGGAGATCAAATGCGGTACAAACGTGTGCAATTTTGGCTAGTTTGGAGTGCACACGTGTGCACGTGTTCCTGTTCTAGTCCGTTGAAATGATAGGATAAGTAGTTGGAATATCAAAGCTATCGCTTTTCCGTGGCGCCCATGATGGATTGGACGGACCGGCATTGCCGGGTGTTCCACCGTCATCTGACGCGGCGGGCGCTGCTGTATACGGAGATGCTCACCACCGGCGCCGTCATTCATGGCGATCGGCAGCGGCTGCTCGGGTTCGATCGGTGCGAGCATCCGGTGGCGCTTCAACTCGGCGGCTCGGATCCGCGCGAACTGGCCGAGGCTGCGCGGATCGGCGAGGCGTTCGGTTATGACGAGATCAATCTCAATGTCGGCTGTCCGTCCGATCGCGTAAAGGATGGCCGCTTCGGCGCCTGGCTCATGGCAGAGCCGGATCTGGTGGCGAGGTGCGTCGACGCGATGAAACGCACCGTCGCGATTCCCGTCACCGTGAAGTGCCGCATCGGCATCGATGAGCAGGATCCGGAGGTCGCGCTCGATGCGCTTGCACATGCGGTGGTCGCCTCCGGCTGTGACGCGCTGATCGTGCATGCCCGCAAGGCTTGGCTCAACGGGTTGTCCCCGAAGGAGAATCGCGACGTTCCCCCGCTCGACTATGACCGCGTCTATCGCCTCAAGCGCGCAATGCCTGGTGTGACTGTCATCATCAACGGCGGAATTCGCGGTATCGAAGACGCGAAAGCACATCTCGAACATGTCGACGGCGTGATGCTCGGCCGCGCCGCCTATCAGGAACCGTGGCGGCTCCTGTCCGTGGATCGGGAGATCTTCGGCGAAGCGGCGCCGCATGCGACCATGCAGGATGCGCTCGAGGTGATGATGCCCTGCATCGAGCAGCAGCTCGCGCGCGGAACGCGACTGCACGCGATCACGCGGCATTTCGTGGGCGCATTCCATGCCGTGCCGGGCGCGCGGGCCTTCCGCCGTCATCTGGCCGAGCAAGGGGTGAAGCCGGGCGCAGGTCTCGAGGTGTTGCGCGATGCGATCGCGCGCGTCGCTGCGCGCGCGCCGGCGGAGGCGGCGTAAGTCAGTTAGTCGACGGCCGTGCGCGAGCGGCGATGACTGCGCTGGAGTTCCGGATAACCGGTGAGCATCAGCTTGTCAGCGCGCACGCCCCAGCTTTCAAGGCGGTCGAGGAAACTCATGCCGAGCAGATTGGTCTTCATCTGGCCGCGCTGCACGACGAGGGCCGGCACCGACTTCTCGACGAGATGGCCGACGGCGAGACGGTCGAGCGTGAGCCGCGCCGCCTTGGTGTGGCCGCCCGCGGTTTCCAGGTCGACGTCATATTCGAGCATCTCGAGCGGCAGTCCGATTGCTTTCGCGGTTTCCCAGGTCAGCACCACCGATGTCGCGCCGGTATCGATCACCATCGGCGCGGTGACGCCATTGATCTTCGCGCGCAGCGTGAATTCGCCGCCCTGGCCGCGCGGAACCTGTACGGCCGGTGCAGGGGAGGCGGTCTGTCCGCGGAAAATGTGCGAGACCTTGTGGCTGGCCCGCGCGATTTGGTCGGCGTCGCCATAGGCGACCACGGCACCTGCCGTGCCGGCGAGCATGACCAGAACGAGCAGGAAGCGGATCATCGCGCGCCTCCGATGGCCCACGGGCGGCTCAGATGCGTTTCGGCGATCCCGCGATCGGCGCAAGTCCAGCTGCCGTCATGCGCGCCGGCAAGAGAGCCATGATCGCGAGCCGGTCCGCGCTTTCCATGGCATGCCAGCGCGCGATCTCGGGCAAGGTCCGGCCGCACCCGAAGCACAGCTTGGTCTTGGGATCGATCATGCAGACGGCGACGCACGGTGTTTCTTTGCTCATTCGGACATAGTGAGGGATCGTCGGACATCTCTGCAAGCATCTCGTTAAGAGCCTGTGCCCGCGCTCATGATCGGCTTGTGGCGCGGCCGGCGTTTCTCGTCGGGCAGGCCGGAACTCTCCGGCTGGAGCGGCGGAGAATCATCCGACAGCGGGGCGAGCGCGCTCATCACCCGCTCCGGCGGGAAGGTGACGATCACCTCGGTGCCGATGCGCAGCTTCGATTTCAGCGTGAACGTGCCGCCATGCAGGTCGATCAGGTTCTTGGCGATCGGCAGGCCGAGGCCGGCGCCCTGTTCGGCCGACTTGATCGAATTGGAGCCCTGGCCGAACGAGGCGAGCACGACCGGAATCTCGTCCTCGGGGATGCCGGAGCCGGTATCCTTCAC
This sequence comes from Bradyrhizobium sp. USDA 327, assembly GCF_041262065.1. Taxonomy (NCBI): domain Bacteria; kingdom Pseudomonadati; phylum Pseudomonadota; class Alphaproteobacteria; order Hyphomicrobiales; family Nitrobacteraceae; genus Bradyrhizobium; species Bradyrhizobium sp. USDA 327. The sequence goes on from NZ_JBGCCW010000001.1 coordinate 2,168,355, forward strand.
CGAGAGATATTGTCCGCCCGAGGCGGTCCATCCCGCCTTGAGCCAGATCTCGCCGCCCTGTGGGGTGAACTTGATCGAGTTGGAGAGTAGATTGAGCACGACCTGCCGGATCGCACGCTCGTCGGCCCAGAGCCGCGGCATGGCCTGCTCGAACACTTCGTGGATGGTGATGCCGCGGCTCGAGGCACGCAGTTTCATCAAATGATGGCAGTCGGCGACGATCCCGACCAGCGACACCGCTTCCTCGTTGAGTTCGTAGCGGCCGGCTTCGATCCGCGACAGATCGAGGATCTCGTTGATGAGGTTGAGCAGGTGCACGCCGGAATTATGGATGTCGGCGGAATATTCCTTGTAGACCGGCACCGCGTGCGCGCCGAAAATCTCGCTCTTCATCACCTCGGAGAAGCCGAGGATGGCATTCAGCGGCGTGCGCAGCTCGTGGCTCATCTGCGCGAGAAAGCGCGACTTGGCGACGTTGGCGGCTTCGGCACGGTGGCGCGCCTCGTCCGAGATCGCCTTGGCCTGTTCCAGCTCGCCGATCAGCGCGTCCTTCTCTGCGCGCGCTTCCAGCGTGGCGAAGGTCGAGGAGTGGAGGCGGTGCGCCAGCAGGACGAAATAGCCTTCGGCGGCAAGCGCCAGCGCGGCCAGGATGTAGTTGTCCAGCGAACCGGTCACTGCGAAGCTCAGCGCCATCGCGACCGCGACCGGCGCCGTGGCGGCAAGGGCTGCGATCGGCAGGTTGGCAGCGAGCATGCTCGATACTGCGATCACCAGCAGCATCAAGAACATCATCAGCGTTTCCGTGACCATGTCGAGCACGGGATGGATCAGGATCGCCATCCAGCACAGGCCGTAGAGCAGGTCGAGCACGACGAAGCGCGTCCGCCACGCGCGCGTCGCCGCGGGCGAGGCGGGTTCGGTCAGGAAGCGCCGGCAACTGCGGATCATGGCGCTGTGGATGCAGAGCATGCCGACGGTCCAGGCCGCGGCCGGGACCGGCTGCATCCACAGCCCGAACAGCACGCCGGTGGCCACCACCAGCAGCATCACCACATAGGAGGCGGACAGACGCGTCTGGGCGTATTGCCGCAGCATCTCGGCGTCGAAAGCCGGCCGGGTTCCACTGGTCGACGTTAACCTGTCCCGCGCCTCGCGCACCCGCTGCGCCGCAGCCCTTCGGCTGCTCGCCGATGGCGCGCTCACCGGCTCGGCCGGCAGCTGCACAACCTCGGGCTTTTCAGCGGGGTTACTCATCAAACAACACAATTCCTGCCCACGCCGGGCGCGGGACTTCTGCGTTGTCTATCTCTGGCAAGAAATCCTTAAGAGCTGACTTAAGGAGCTAAAGAATTACGTTAACCCGGCGTTAATCCAATGCCCGGTTCCGACCTCGCTCGCGGAACCCGCAGCCCCTTCACCTGAAGAAAACGAGTGTGACCAACGCGAACGCCGGCAGCAGGAGGATGGAGGTCCAGGCCATGTATCCGAAGAAGCCCGGCATTGCGACGCCGCTCGCTCGCGCGATCGCGTAAACCATGAAGTTGGGCGCGTTACCGATGTAAGAGTTTGCGCCCATGAACACCGCACCTGCGGAGATCGCGGCCAGGGTCATGGCGCCATTCGTCATCAGATGCTTGGCGTCGCCTCCAGCAAGCTCAAAGAAGACCAGATAGGTCGGCGCATTGTCGAGAAAGGATGAGAGCAAGCCGGTCAACCAGAAATAGGCGGCATTGTTCGGCGTGCCGTCGGCGTTGGTGACCATGTTCACGACGGAGGCAAACGCGCCGGATTTGCCGGCGTTGAGGATCGCAAGTACGGGAATGATGGTGACGAAGATGGCGGCGAACAGTTTTGCCACTTCGATCATGGGGCCCCAAGAGAAGCCGTTCGCGTCGTGGTCCTCCTTCGGCGTGACGGCAAGAGATGCAAACACGACGCCGATCATTACGGCATCGCGCAGAAGATTCTGCAGCTGGAGGTGCGTGCCGAGAACCTCAAATCCGCCGAGGTCGAGCTTGGCGCTCAAGAGGATCGCAGCAATGATGACTCCCATCAGAGCGAAGTTGAGGCCGCCGCTGATCCGCAAGGGATTGTCCGGAGTCGGGTCCGGTTTGACGCGGCCTTCCTTGCGATAAAGATAAGTGTCGATGCAAAAGAACAGGGCGAGCAGAATCCAGGCCACGAACGTGGTCTGGGGGAACAGGTGCGTCGTCGTCCAGAAGAAGTCCACGCCGCGCAAGAACCCCAAGAACAACGGCGGATCTCCCAGGGGCGAGAGCGAGCCGCCGATATTGGACACCAGAAAGATGAAGAAGATGACGACGTGCGCGTTGTGCCGCCGGTCGTCATTGGCGCGGATGACCGGCCGGATCATGACCATCGAGGCGCCGGTCGTGCCGATGATGCTCGCAATCAGGGTGCCCAGAGCGAGCAGCAGCGTATTCAGAACCGGGGAGCCGTGAAGATTGCCGCGCACCACGATTCCGCCGGCCACGGTGAACAGAGCGAGGAGCAGCAGAATGAAGGGGATATATTCGAGCAGCGCGGTATGGATGAGTGCCTGGATGGTTGGAAGCGGGCCGTACCAGATGGCAAGCGGCAGGACGATCAGGGCGGCCCAAATCGCAGCAATCTTGCCCTGGTGGTGCTCCCAGAAGTGAGGCGCTGCGAGTGGAAATATCGCGATCGACAGCAGCATGCCGGCGAAGGGGAGCGCCCATTGCGGGCGAATGCTCGCCCCGTCGAGCGATGCGGCGAGTGCCTGCGAAGGTAATGCAACCAGGATCAGGAGCGCGACCGGGAGCAGGCGAACAATGAGGCGCGATCCCCGCCGGCAGGCACTACCCGCGGCGATCCCGGCGATTCCGGGTCGAAGCTCCGACGCGACGCCGGCGCAGGCAACGACGAGGATGGCGACGATCACGCTAAGCAAGGCTCCCCCAGAAGTTTATGCTTATTTCGGTTAGCACGTTTTGAACGTCGTCGCGGCCGGAGTCGCGACGACGTACGATGCTGCGCGGCCCTAGAAGAGGCCGCCACAGAGCCTCAGCGTTGCAGGCGTGCGAGCAGGCTCGACGTATCCCAGCGCTTGCCGCCCATCTTCTCGACTTCGGCGTAGAACTGGTCGACCAGCGCGGTGACAGGCAGGCTGGCGCCGTTTCGGCGGGCCTCAGCCAGCGAGATCGACAGGTCCTTGCGCATCCATTCGACCGCGAAGCCGAAATCGTACTTGCCCTCGTTCATGGTCTTGTAGCGGTTCTCCATCTGCCAGGATTGCGCGGCCCCTTTCGAGATGGTCTCGATCACTGCGGCGACGTCGAGGCCACTCTTCTTGGCGAAGTGGATACCCTCGGAGAGACCCTGCACCAGACCGGCGATGCAGATCTGGTTGACCATCTTCGTCAGCTGGCCGGAGCCGGCGGGCCCGAGCAGTTTGCACATCCGCGCATAGGCGCCTGTGATGATCGGCTCGACGCCCGAATATGCGTCCTGCGTGCCGCCGCACATCACCGTCAGCACGCCGTTCTCGGCGCCGGCCTGGCCGCCGGAGACCGGGGCGTCGACGAATTTGAAGCCAGCCTTGGTGGCGGCTGCGTCCAGCTCACGCGCGACCTCGGCGGACGCGGTGGTGTGGTCGACGAAGGTCGCCCCTTTCTTCATGCCGGCGAACGCGCCGTCGGGGCCGATCGTGACCGCGCGCAGATCGTTGTCATTGCCGACGCAGCACATCACGAAATCCTGGCCTTCGGCGGCGGCCTTCGGGGTCGGTGCGGTCTTGCCGCCGAATTTGTCCGCCCATTCCTTCGCCTTGGCCGCGGTGCGGTTGTAGACGGTGACCTCATGGCCCCCTTTTTTCACGAGGTGTCCGGCCATGGGGAAGCCCATCACGCCGAGACCGAGGAAAGCGACTTTAGCCATCTGTGGTACCTTGTCCGTAGTTTGGGTTTTACGGTTCTTGCCAGGCGAGGGGCGCCTGGGTTCCGCGGTGAGGGCGGATTGGAGGCGCACCATAAACCCTTGAGGCCAGAGGGCAACGGCTTCGTTTGGCGGCCCCCTGTGCTAGGATGGCGGACCCAAGGACTTCAAAAAAGGGAGCGAGAGCATGGGCGGCGTGAGCGTTGGCGTCCTCGATCATTTCAACATCCGGACCCGGAATCTGGCCGAGACCGTCCGCTTCTACGCGGACGTGCTGGGCCTGGAAAAAGGCGCACGGCCGAATTTCGCCTTCCCGGGCGCCTGGATGTACAGCGAGGGCAAACCGGTGGTGCACCTCGTCGACATTTCTGCGACCGCCGAGCCACAAAAGCCGGATTCCGGCGTCGTCCACCACGTCGCCTTCGTCAGTCGCGGCTTCGACGGCATGAAGCAGCGGCTGGCGTCCAAGGGGATGAAGTTCGAGGCCCGCCAGGTGCCCGGCGGCGATCTCTGGCAGATCTTCGTCCACGACCCCAATGGGGTCATGATCGAGCTGAATTACGAGGCCGCCAGCGAGCAGGGGGCGGCGCCCGTGGAAAAGGCTGACGATATCGGCAGGCAGTAGCCTTTTGGGCGTTTCCGCTCTAATTGGGCATCCTAAAGCCTTGAGCATGATCCTATCGGAAGACCGCTCCACACTGTTCCGGATCATGCTCCATTCAGGAGATGCGCTTTGAGCGTGACGCAGCAACAGGTTCTCGACAGTCTCGCCAGGATCAAGTCGCCCCGCGGGGTCGCGCTCACCAATGCCAATGTGCTGAGCGCGATCAGCGCGTCCGACGGCAAGGTGTTCTTCTCGATCAATGTCGATGCCGCCGAGGCAAGGGCCTGGGAATCCGTCCGGGCCGAAGCGGAGGCCGCGGTGCGCGCTATTCCAGGCGCCACCACCGTCATGGTGGCGCTGACCGCCGAGCGCAAGCCGGGGTCCGCGCCGCCACCGCCGCAGCCGAGCCGTGGTACCCCCGGCGTGCAGCCGGCCCATGCCCACAAGCCGCCGCAGGGGGGGCAGTCGCCGATGGCGCGGCAATCGGAAATCCCGGGCGTTGCCGCCGTGATTGCGGTCGCCTCAGGCAAGGGGGGCGTCGGCAAGTCGACCACGGCGCTCAATCTGGCGCTGGGCCTGCGCGACCTCGGCCTCAAGGTCGGGCTGCTCGATGCCGACATCTACGGCCCCTCGGTGCCGCGCCTGACGGGCCTACGCGACAAGCCGGAGCTGAACGACGAGCGCAAGATGATTCCGCTTCGGCGTTTCGGTCTCGCCATCATGTCGATCGGCTTCCTGGTCGAGGAGGAGACCGCGATGATCTGGCGCGGTCCCATGGTGATGTCGGCGGTGACGCAGATGCTGCGCGACGTCGAATGGGGCAAGCTCGACGTGCTGGTCGTCGACATGCCACCGGGCACCGGCGATGCCCAGCTCACGCTGGCCCAAAACGTGCCGCTCAAGGGCGCCGTGATCGTCTCGACCCCGCAGGACCTGTCCCTGATCGACGCGCGGCGGGGGCTTGCCATGTTCAAGAAGGTCAACGTGCCCGTGCTCGGCATCGTCGAGAATATGAGCTACTTCCAGTGCCCGCATTGCGGGACCAAGTCGGACATTTTCGGCCACGGCGGGGCACGGCACGAGGCCGAAAAGCTCAAGGTGCCATTCCTGGGCGAGATCCCCCTGCACATGGCGATTCGTGCCACTTCGGACGCCGGTAATCCCGTCGTCGACAGCGAGCCGGACGGTCCTCATGCGGCGATCTACCGCGCCATCGCAGGGCAGGTTCGGGACCAGCTGAAGGGCGTCATCGCCGCAGCCTGAACCGGCCGGCCGCGGACCCCCTGGGACATGCGACTTTTGTAGAGCCCCGTCATGCCATTGTCGCGTTCCGTAACCGCGCGGTCCGTGTTAAAGGCGCACGGCAGTCAAGCCCCTTCGGTTCGACGCGACATCGACGCGTCGCCGGAATGAGCGGCGGCATAAGAGAAGTCAAGGGGAAACGCCCCAGCAAGGAGAGACCTGAATATGAAGCGTCGTGATTTTCTGAAAGTGTCGGCAGCAGGCGCGGCGGCGACCGCAGTGGCCTCGCCGGCGATCGCGCAGTCCTCGCCCGAGGTGAAGTGGCGCCTGACTTCGAGCTTCCCGAAGTCGCTCGACACCATCTATGGCGGCGCCGAGCAGGTGGCGAAGTACGTCGCCGAGATGACTGACAACAAGTTCCAGATCCAGGTGTTCGCCGCCGGCGAAATCGTCCCCGGCCTCCAGGCGCTCGACGCGACCTCGAACGGCACGGTCGACATGTGCCACACCGTCTCCTACTACTACGTCGGCAAGGACCCGACCTTTGCGATCTTCGCCTCGGTGCCGTTCGGCCTCAATGCGCGCCAGCAGAATTCGTGGCTCTATCAGGGCGGCGGCAACGAACTCGCCAACGAGTTCTTCAAGAAGTCGAACGTGATCGGCTTCCCCTGCGGCAACACCGGTACCCAGATGGGCGGCTGGTTCCGCAAGGAGATCAAAACCGTTGCCGACCTGTCCGGCCTCAAGATGCGCATCGGCGGCATCGCCGGCCAGGTGCTTCAGAAGGTCGGCGTGGTGCCGCAGCAGCTCGCCGGCGGCGACATTTATCCGGCGCTGGAGAAGGGCACCATCGACGCGGCCGAGTGGGTCGGCCCCTACGATGACGAGAAGCTCGGCTTCGCCAAGGTCGCCAAGTACTACTATTATCCGGGCTTCTGGGAGGGCGGTCCGACCGTCCATGCCTTCGCCAACCTGGAAAAGTTCAATGCGCTGCCGAAGAACTACCAGGCGATCCTCACCAACGCGACGGCCAACGCCAACACCTGGATGGCTGCGCGTTACGACATGCAGAACCCGGCCGCGCTGAAGCGCCTGGTCGCCGGCGGCACCCAGCTTCGCCCGTTCACCAACGAAGTGCTGGAAGCCTGCCTCAAGTCCACCAACGAGCTGTGGGCTGAGATCTCGGCCAAGAACGCCGACTTCAAGAAGTCGATCGATGCCATGCAGGCCTACCGCTCCGACGAATATCTGTGGTGGCAGGTCGCCGAATATACCTACGACAGCTTCATGATCCGCTCGCGCACACGCGGCTGATCTGCGGCTTAAGTCGCAGGACCAAATCGCCCGGCCTCGCTCGCGAGGCCGGGCTTTTTCTTTGCCGCAGTGCGATCGGGATGGAATTCGGCCGCGGCTTGCGCCATGCTGGCGGCAAGCCTCGACAAGAAGGCCCACAATCACGATCCATCAGGGCAGGAAATCATGAAGAGAAGAGACTTCATCAAGGTCACAGGACTTGGTGCGGCCGGCGCCGCCACGCTCGCGGCTCCCGCGATCGCGCAGTCGATGCCGGAAATCAAATGGCGCATGCCGACGAGCTGGCCGAAATCGCTCGACACGCTGTTTGGCGGCGCCGAGATGATGTGCAAGATGGTCGCGGAGGCGACCGACAACAAATTCCAGATCCAGATCTTCGCGGCCGGCGAGATCGTGCCGGGCCTCCAGGTGCTCGACGCCGTGCAGAACGGCACCTGCGAAATCGGCCACACGGCGTCCTACTATTATTTCGGCAAGGACCCGACTTTCACCTTCGGCTCGGCCGTGCCGTTCGGTCCCAACATGCGCATCAACCAGGCCTGGTACATGCTCGGCGGCGGCCGCGACGTGCTCAACGAGTTCTACAAGGGCTACAACGTCGTCTCGCTGCTCGCGGGCAACACCGGTTGCCAGATGGGTGGCTGGTTCAGGAAAGAGGTCAACACGCCCGAGGATCTCAAGGGCATGAAGTTCCGCATCGGCGGCTTCACCGGCCGCGTGCTCCAGAAGCTCGGCGTGGTGCCGCAGCAGCTCGCCGGCGGCGATATCTATCCAGCGCTGGAGAAGGGCACCATCGATGCCGCCGAATGGGTCGGCCCCTATGACGACGAGAAGCTCGGCTTCTACAAGATCGCGCCGCACTACTATTATCCCGGCTGGTGGGAAGGCGGACCGATGCTGATGGCCTTCGTCAACCTCGACAAATGGAACGCGCTGCCGAAATATTACCAGAGCGTGCTGGAGCAGGCCGGCCACTACGCCAACAACTACATGATGGCACGCTATGACAACGCCAATCCGCTGGCGCTGAAGAAGCTGCTCGCGGGCGGCACCAAGCTGCATGCCTTCTCGCCCTCGATCATGGATGCCTGCTACAAGGCCGCCAAGGAGCTGCACGCCGAAGTCGCTGCGACCAACCCCAACTTCAAGAAGGTGCACGACTCGCTCTCCAAGTTCACGAGCGACGGCTACGCCTGGTTCCAGGTCGCCGAGGTCGGCTACGACATCTTCATGGCGCGGCGCTCGCAGAGCTGATCGCGCTATCCGTCGCAGGCAGCGCCCCGGAGCGAAGGCTCCGGGGCGTTGCTGTTTGGAGGGGCTAGAATCAAAAACATGGAAAACAACCCCATGCACAGTAGCCAACGGCCTGATAGGTCGCGAAAAAAATCGGCGGTCCAAGCGGCCTTTGCGAAGGCGGCGCCAATGCTGCGGTGTGCGGGAGAAGTCGACTCCGGAACCAGTCGATCGATGGATCGTTTCGGCCGGCAGCTCCTCGACCAGGAGCAGTTTGACCTGTCGGGCAAAACAGGAGTAGAAAGCAATCATCGAATAATCCGAAATCGAGTTCGTCGGTGCCGGCCTGGAGACGACGATGAGCTTCGATCCCGACGATGTTCAAAGAACGCTGCACAAGGCATGGTCGTTGGCGACGGCCGGTCAATGGACGGCGAACAATCCCGCGGCCGGGCAGTGCAACGTCACTGCGCTGCTCATTCACGAACTTTTCGGCGGCGACCTGCTGAGGACGCCTCTGTCGGCCGGCGACCACTTCTACAACCGGATCGAAGGCCGGAGATATGACTTCACGGCGAGCCAGTTCGATCAGCCGATCGCTTACATGGATTTACCTGCAAGTCGGACCGATGCAGAGCTGGGAGCAACAAGCGACCAACTGGCTGAATTGAGAGTCGCATTCCAGAAGCATCATACGAAGTCAGGTTAGCGCCGAAACGGGCAGCGACCGCAGCGCCGGCGCCGCTACACAGTGATCACCAATGCGAGAGGTGTGAAGCGGTTCACAGTCACGTCGAGAGAAATTCGCTAGAAATTCCGGGAAGCTAGCGAGCTTTCCTTGATTGCGCCGACCGATGCCGTGCGGTGCGCCGCTGCGAGCAGGGCCGCGCAGGCCAAGAAGCAAGTCCGCCCGAACTCCGGGTGTGCGTCCTGGGCGGGCAGAACGCCAGCTGCCAAAAATTTCAGGTTGCGGCCTGCACCGCTTCTCAGGTGCGGAGCGCGGGAATGCCGCGGCACGACGCCCTCCATATTCCGCGTGGGCCTTGCTGGCCGCCAGGGACTTTCTTGCAAGGCGCCTTTTTGCGCTGACAGTGCGCGGCTGAGGATTGCGTCGTGGCGAAGGTCGTTTTCAATCTGACCATCGAAGATTGTGGCGAAGACCATTGCCGCATCGTTGCGGAATACAATTCGTCGAGCCGCGAGATCGAGGTCGAGAAGCTCAAGCCGAGTTTTCGCCAGAACCTGAGACCGCTGCAGGAAGCGATTCTCCAGAGTCCTGCCGCGCGCAGCGCCGAGGCCGCGCTACGCCCGCGAAACCCGGATGCGGCCGCGGCAAATGGCGGCAATGAAACAAGACCCGCCATCCGTGATGCTGCCGGAGCTCTGATATCGGGATCGGACGAGCGAATTGTCCAGGAAATCGGTTCGCAACTCTTCGACTTCATCTTTCAGCGAAAGATCCTCGAACTCTATCAGGAATGTTTCCAGGCGGCGCGAAGAGACGACGAGCCGTTCCTGATCCGCTTGCGAGTCAGCGATCCCGCGCTCGCCTACGTGCCCTGGGAAACGATGTACGACAAGAAGAACCGCATCTATGTGACGACCTCCCAGAGCACACCGTTCACGCGTGCTGTCGACAACTATGGCGAAGAACGTCGGATGAGCGCGGCAAGGCCGATACGGGTGCTTGGCATGGCGGCGAGGGTCAAGGTTCTGAACGGATTCCCGCTGGATGAGATCGAGGTCGACGCCGAGCAGGTCGCGATCAAGAGGGCACTGAACGAACTGAACGACGGCAAGAGACTGAAGCTGTCCTGGATTCCTTCGGCAAAGGCGCGCGATCTCAACCGTCGTTTCCTGAGGGGAGATGATGGCAAACGGTGGGATCTGTTTCACTTCATCGGTCACGGCGGACACGATCCGGATCGGCAGATGGGCTTCATCGTGGTGCAGGAAGAGGGCGGATCGAGCGGGATTCGGCTGTATGCCGACACGTTGAAAGTGTTCCTTACCCAGCCCGGCCAAACGCCGAGCCTCGTCGTTCTGAACTCCTGCAGCGGGGCGCAATCCGACGGTCCCCTGTTCTCGAGCACCGCTGCCGAGCTCATTCAGGGCGGTGTCCCTGCGGTGATCGCCATGCAGTTCGAGATCAGCGACAACATGGGGCTCGCGTTCGCCGATACGTTCTACACTTATCTCGCCGACAACGTATCGATTCAGGCCGCTCTGGCGCATACGAGGGCCGAATTGAAGGCGCGCCACTTCGCCGAATGGATTTCTCCGGTTCTCTACATGCGCGGCCTCGACGGTGAAATTTTCGTGGACCGAGCTGGACCTTAGCGGATGTTCATCAATGTACGGCCTTGACCCGTCCGTCGTTGCTCTCGCCCTCGGTGCGATCGCGATCTGCATCGTCAGTGCGATCGACTTTCACGCTCCTTTCGAAACCGTGGAGATCCGCTTTGCCGTAATGCGCGATCGCTACTATTTCGCGGTCCTCGCCTACGTCACGATCGCCGTGATCTTCTATGTGTTCATGGTCAGCCAAATCCGCTGGCTGACCAATCAGCTCTATCCCGGACGGGACGCCGGCCTGCTCGTTGCCGTGCCGGCGACGATCGCATTCATGGTGCTGGCGCCGCACCTGCCGATTCTATCTCGGGTGATCGGACTTCTGAGAACCATGATGCAGACGCTGGCGCGCTACCCGCAGGCCGTGGAGACCGTCATCGTGGCCATCGCGCGTTCGCCCATCCGGGTGACGGAGCGGGCAAAGCCGGAGTTGCAGCGCGAGCTCGAAGGATATGGCGTTCCCGCGAGGCTGATCGAGAAGGCGCTCAATCAGGATGACGAAGTGCTTGCCGTCGGCGCGACGGCCATGATCATGCAGGTTGCTTCGCTTCACACCAGTTTCGTCGAACTGCGCGGCAACCCGCGCTTCGAGAGGTTCTTCCGCGCGCGGAAAGCCGCGTTTGACGAGCTGGAGAGGCAGTATCGGCGAATGCTGCGACGGTCGGCGCGGGCCCTCCTGCTGACGGAAGACATCATGGTGTCGGATGTCGACGAGCGGGAGCTGGTGCTCGAGATCTCCGATTTCATCGCGGAAGAGTGTGAGGATTTGCGGGTCGCATACCAGCGTCGTCTGGCCGAGGCGACCTTGTCGGTCGTCGACAGACGCGATTCCCGGACGGAGCTGATATCCAGCTTCGGGTATCAGACCGTTCTGCCCCAGCCATTGCCGTTTGCACCCCTGGTGACGATCTTCGTCCTCGACTTCGCGGTCTCTGTGGCGCCGCTGTTCTTCCTCGATCTGCCGAAGAAGTTTGCGGTTGGTTCGCTGGCCGGAGGCCTCTCGTCCCTCGCACACGCGGTCGCGCTGACGATCTCGATCTTCTTTGCAATCTATCCGAAGGCCTCGACGAATTTCGCGCGCCCCTCGCTGTACGCGTTGCCCTGGAGCTCTTACGTGGTCTTCGGGGCGTGCTCGTATCTGGCGGGCAACTTCATACTATGGTTGACTTACAGCACGATTCCGATCGCTGAAGGCTGGCTGGCGAAGAATCATCCGTTTGCGGCGAGCTCGCTGTTCTCCCTGATCTTCTTGGTCAACACGCTGGTCCTGAGCATTCTTCTCGACGTGCGGCTGAGGGCGGACCGGCTGGATTATCACGAGGCGAGACTGAAGGACGGCGCGGCCCATGCGGTGGTCATGGCGTCGCTGATGTTCAGCCTTCTCGTCAGCTTCGTATTGGTGACCAGGGCCTTTGGTCTGGAAATGCCGACCATCCCGTTGTCGTGGTACGCCGGCATCGTCGCGTCCTTCGGAGTTCTCGGCTTCGTGGTCGGATACCTCGTGCCCTCGACGGCGGAAGCCTACATCGAATCCAACAAGCTGATCCGGAAGTCGTCGGCGCTCGATGGCAATCTGCTCGGTTGGGCCGCGCCTGCGTCGCAGTCGACTGTCAAGCCTTGACCTCGCGCTGTCGGAGGGGCGCGCGACGTGCGCCCCGCGGCATTTGAAGGACGTAACGAAGAACGCATCTGCACAGGGGGAAGGACATGGCTACAATTGAGATAGCAAACGGGATCGTGGTTCAAAGTCCCGACGATGTCGAGGTCAGGGTGGTTCAGGATGGCGCTGCCCGCCGGGGATTGCGCCGCGCCTCCACGAGCCAGATGAGGGGCACCGATCAACTCAAGAGGGCGCTGTCGGCGTCCGACTTCACGATCGCGGCCGAAGTTGAAATGGCGCCGACGCGCCCCGGTACGCGCGCCCTGCGACGGGACGCGCAGACGCCGACGCAGATCGAGGTCGAGGTCGGCCCGTCCGAACGGGCGATGGTGCTGATCGAAGGGGCAGGCGGCGTCTATGCCTGGAGCTACCCGCAGCAGGTTGCCCGTCCATCGTGGCAACGCGGCGGTAGACAAGTTCTGGTGTTCCCGCTGACGGCCGAAACGGGCGGCACCCGTGGAATCTCCACGGCACGCGGCAAGCGTGGCCCGGTTCTCGACTGGGTCTCCGACAAGCTGATCGATCCGGTCCGCGCCTATGTGCTGAAGTTCGTCGCCAGAACGGCCGTCGATGCGGCGACCGACTATATCGAGGGAGACCGGGAGGAGGGGATCGTGATGATGACCGGGCTCGATCCGGCGGCATGGACCCCGTCGCGATCCGAGCGGCCGCGCTTGCCGCAAGGTCGCCCGCTCAAGATCCTGCTCATGGTGCACGGCACGTTCTCATCGACCGCGGGTGGCTTCGCGCAGCTTGCCGGTTCCGAGAGCGGGCAGGCATTTCTTTCGAGGGCCAATCAGCACTACGATGCCGTGCTCGGCTTCGACCACAAGACCCTGACCGCAACGCCCGGCCAGAATGCAGCCGCTCTTGTTGCGGCGTTGCAGGCGCTGGGAATCCCGGAGAGGTCGTCGATCGACGCGGTCGTCCACAGCCGCGGCGGACTTGTCTATCGCGTGGTGGAAAATCGGCTTGCGGAGCAACGACCGGACATCCGGCTCGGCAAGGCCATCTTTGTCGGCTGCACGAACGCCGGGACGCATCTTGCCGAGCCCGAGAACTGGGCGGCGATGATCGATCTCTACACCAACGGGATCATGGCCGGCGTCCGTGCGGTTTCATACTTGGCGGGCGGGGCTGCGTTGAGCCCCATCGTATCGCAGGGGATCAAGACTGTCGGTCGCTTCGTCCAGGCGTTTTCGGAAGTCGCCATCGACGAGCAAAGGGTGCCCGGACTTGCCGCGATGAGGCCCACGAGCGACCTCGTCAGGGAGTTGAACGGGGCGGCCGGTCCTCTCGACAAGCTCGCGACCTATTATGCGATCACTTCGAATTTCGTCGCGCAGGTCGAACCCAGCAAGGGTGTGACGAGGGAGTTCGCCGAGTTCATTGCCGATCGCGTGACAAATCGCCTGTTCCGGCTCGACAACGATCTGGTGGTGGATACCTCGTCGATGACCTCGTTCGGGACCCGCGGCTCGCGCCTCGCCAGCGACGCGACCTTTGCCTTCGGCAATACGGACGACGTCTTTCACACCACTTACTTTGCGACGGACGTCGTTCCGCTGAAGTTGAGTGAATGGCTGGGGGTTGGCGCAGCTCGCCTCGGCGAGCAATTTGACCTGGCGCGGGCAGGATCGCGCCGAGCGACGCGGAGAGCGGCGTCCCGCGGTGAACACTCGCTGGGAGCCGTTCTGCCTTCTCCCCATCTGGAGAGCCTCGAAGCCGACTCGATGTCGGACACAACGACGCTGCGACGAATGCCAACGCGTGCGGCTCCTGCGGCTGCATCGCCCGTGCCGAGCCAGGCGTCTGTCGCAGCCGAGATGGCGCCCTTGGCACCTTCACCTGATCCAAGAACCGCCGCCTGCTATTTTGCGGCAGAGATCGAGTCTCATCCGCCGCCCAGGAAGCCGGTCCCGCTGTTTGTCACGGTTTCGCGCGAGAGGATCCAGGCTGCGGAAACACAAACGTCCAGCGCCTCGGATACCCCGGTCAACATCGATGCGTCCCGCGCCATCGTCGTTGAAGTCATCGCGCGCAGAAACTGCCGGGTCCTCGGCGAATCCAGCGCAGAGATCGACACGCCGCGGGAACGACGGGCGGAGGCGCTGCGGTTCGTCGTGGAAGGTACCGCAGAGGGCGCAGCGGACATCCTCGTCGAAGCGCGGCAGGGTCCGCGCATTCTGGCGTCCTTCACCCTGGCTCCCGTATTCGTCGATGCAGACAGCAAGACCTTGCGCCGGAGCCAGGTCGGGCTGGCCATGGCGGCACGCCCGAACGAGCCGGCGGTGCTGAGGATCTATGAGATCGTGGAGAGCGGCAAGGTGACGCTGCGCTTCGACCTTGCCTGCGTCGATCCCAACATCGCAGTTTCGGAATCGCGCACCCTTCCTGGGGGGTTCTCTCGCGACGTCTACGTTGCGGAGATCTTCAAGGGCATCGAGACTTCCTGGCTCGCGACCAACCGGTTGTATGACCAGTTCCTGGCGCGCCTCCAGGCAAACGGAATTGTCATGGCGAACGAGTTGTTGCCAGACAAGGTCCGCGAGGCGTTGTGGACCCATCGCGAGGCGATCCGCGCGATCCAGGTCATCTCGGAGGAGCCGTTCATTCCCTGGGAGCTGCTTTACATCAATGATCGGAAGTCCGGACAGGCCGGCAAGGGATTCCTCGCCGAATGGGGGCTGGTCCGCTGGCTGCACAGCACGCCATGGCCCGGTCCGAACCTTGCGATGCGCAGCGATCGCGTCAACTACGTGATCCCGGCCTATCTCGATCCCGCCTTGCAGCTCGAAGGCGCCGGTGCCGAACGCGAGATGCTGGCCAAGCTGTTCGGCAATCCCCGCGAGGTCCCGGCCGACAGCATCTCGGTGACGGGCTTCCTCCAGCACAATGCAAGGGAGTGCGACGTTCTGCACTTTGCCTGCCACGGCGAAGCGGCGCAGCGGGCGGTCATGACGGCCGACCTGTTGATGACGGGGTCCACGGTGGACGGCAGCTTTGCGCAGGATTCGCTATCGGCGGATCAGGTCAAGGCTTTTGCCCGCTTCGCCGAAAGCGGACCGAGACCAACCATTTTCATCAATGCCTGCCAGACCGGGCGCCCGGGACGCGGTATCGGCGGAGGTGTCGCCGGTTTTGTCGATGCATTCCTGCGGCCGTATTCCGAACTCGGTGCGGGCGCGCTGGTCGGAGCGCTCTGGTCGGTGGACGACAAGCTCGCCTACAGTTTTGCCGAGGCGTTCTATCGCTCGCTCAAGGACGGAAACGTGCTGGTGGAAGCCGTCCGAACGGCTCGCGAGGCAGCCAAAAGCCGGAAGGAACTGACCTGGCTGGCCTATTCCGTGTACGGCAATCCGTTTGCGCGCATCGAAGTCGGTGCTTAGATCGAACCGGCGCAGGATGCCGGCCCGCCGTTCCAGGCCTCGTGAGTGCGAGGCCGATCGGCTTACACGAGCCTGACATCGGGGCGATCGGCTCACCGCGCATTTTTTCGCTGGCCCAGCCGTCCGGAATGCTGGAAAAGAGCGGCGAAGATTTCGGCGCGAGCCGTGCGGTGACACCGGAACATCGATGCGCCTTCTGATCGTCGAGGACAATGCCGAGCTGTCGCGGCTCGTTGCTGGCGGGCTGGCCGCGGCCGGCTATGAGAGCGACATCGTGGGCAGCGCGGCCGAGGCGCGCGAGGCGGTGAGCAGCGTCAACTATGCCGCGATGATCCTCGACCTCGGCCTGCCCGACGACGACGGCCTGTCGGTGCTGCGCGAGCTTCGCCGGCAGATGGAGCCGCTGCCGGTCCTGGTGCTGACAGCCCGCGGCGGCCTGCAGGACCGCGTGACCGGCCTGCGCAGCGGCGCCGACGACTATCTCGCAAAGCCGTTTGCGATGGAGGAGCTGGTGGCGCGGCTGGAGGCCATCCTGCGCCGGCCCGGCCAGCTGCTCGGCCGCTCGCTCAGCCTCGCCAACCTCGTCTACGACACCGAGAGCCGCCAGATCTTCATCGACGACCAGCCGCGGATCATCTCCGCGCGCGAGAGCTCGGTGCTCGAGATCCTGCTGCGCCGGCAGGGGCGGGTGGTGCCGAAGAAGAACGTCGAGGACCACATCTTCGGGCTCGAAGGCGAAGTCGCCTCCAACGCGGTAGAAGTCTACGTCTCGCGGCTGCGCAAGCAGCTGGCCGAACACGGCGCCAGGGTGGTGATCCACACCATCCGGGGCGTCGGCTATCTCATGACCGCGGAGAAATAGCGTGCCCGCCGGGGGCCATGCCAGATCGCTCACGTTCAAATCGCTGATCTCGCGCATCGTGTTCCTGCACATCGTCGCGGTCGCGGTGGTCGCGATCTTCCTGCCGCTGGTGCTGTTCTGGCTGCTCAATTCCGAGATCGACCAGCTGCATCGAGATGCCATGCGCGCGCAGGCCGAGGTGCTGGCGGAGCGTATCGTCGCGCAGCCGGACGGCACGTTGAGCTTCAACCTGCCCGACAGCCTGAAGGGCCTCTATTCGGACGCTTACGGCCGCTACCAGTTCGACATTCGCGATGCTGACGGCCGGCTGCTGTTCTCCTCGCACCGGCGCTCGGCCGCTGCGACCGCATCGCGCTTCTCCCAGACGATCTCCGGCGCAGGCGTCACCCGCGACATTGCCGGCAAGACGGTCCGTGTCCAGGTTGCCGAGGACCTCGCGCATCGCGACGTCATCATCGACGACATCGTCTCGAACTTCTTCCGGCGGGTGGGGTGGATCACCATCCCGATCCTCCTGGTCCTGCTTGCCACCGACATCATCATCTTCCGCCGCGCGATTGCGCCGCTGTGGAGGGCCTCGGAGGAGGCCAGCAATATCGGTCCGGCGCGCACCGATATCCGCCTGCCGACGGCGCAGATCCCGCGCGAGATCATGCCGCTGGTCACGGCCGTGAACCAGGCGCTCGATCGCCTCGAGGGCGGCTTTCGCGTGCAGCGGCAGTTCACGGCGGACGCCGCGCATCAGCTGCGCACACCGCTCACGATCCTGCGCACCCGGATCGAGACGCTCGACGACCGCGTCGCACGGCAGGCGCTGCTTGCCGACATCGAGGCCATGAGCCGCCTCGTCGCCCAGTTGCTGGAGATCGCCGAGCTCGACACATTGGTGCTCGATCCCGGGGAGACCGCGGATTTGCGCGCGGTCTGCGCCGAGGTGGTCGGTTCGATCGCCCCGTTCGCGATCGCGCAGCACAAGGACATCGCCCTGAAGGGGACCGACGCGCCGGTCAGTGTCCACGGCAATTCGGAGATGCTTCAGCGCGCGATCTTCAACCTCGCTGAAAACGCCATCAAGTTCACCGCAAAGGGCACCTGCGTCGAGGTCGACGTGCGCGACGACGGTTCGGTGCGCGTGCGCGATTGCGGCCCGGGCATCGCGGAGGCCGAGCGCGAACTGATCTTCCAGCGCTTCTGGCGCGCCGACCGCCGGCGCAGCGACGGCGCAGGCCTGGGGCTCTCGATCGTGCGCGCGGTGGCGGACGATCACGCGGCCACGGTTGCGGTGGCAAACCTCCCCGGTGGCGGCGCGGAGTTCACGCTGCGATTTCGGCCGGCGGAGAAGGTGGCGTGATCACCCTCCGGGGGAGGGGAAGAGGCGGCCCGCCTTCCTTTGCTACTTCTGCGGCGGTCCCAAATCCAGCGGCGGCAGGTCGATCTGCGGCACCTCGATCTTGATCGTGCTGGGGTCGATGTTCGACTGGACGCCCTTGTAGTGCATCACCATCGCGGGGAATGCGATCACCAGACCGACCATTATGATCTGGATGACGACGAAGGGGACCGCGCCCCAGTAGATCTGGCCCGTGGTGACGGGATCCATCCGCTTGCCGGTGAGGCGATCGGTGTATCGCTCCTTCGGCGCGACCGACCGGAGATAGAACAGCGCGAAACCGAACGGCGGATGCATGAACGAGGTCTGCATGTTGACGCCGAGGATGACGCCGAACCAGATCAGGTCGATGCCGAGGTGCTCGGCGGCAGGTCCGAGCAGCGGGATCACGATGAAGGCCAGCTCGAAGAAGTCGAGGAAGAAGGCCAGCACGAAAACAAGCGCGTTGACGAAGATCAGGAAGCCGACCTGGCCGCCGGGCAGGGAGGTGAGCAGGTGCTCCACCCAGACGTGCCCGTTGACGCCGTAGAAGGTGAGCGAGAACACGCGGGCGCCGACCAGGATGAACACGACGAAAGCCGACAGCTTGGCGGTCGATTCCGTGGCTTGCCGGATCAGGTCCCAGCTCAGCCGCCGCTTCGCGGCGCCGAGGAGGAGGGCGCCGGCGGCACCCATCGCGCCGCCCTCGGTCGGAGTCGCGATACCGATGAAGATCGTGCCCAGCACCAGGAAGATCAGGAACAGCGGCGGCACCATGACGAAGGTCGTCTGCTGCGCCATCTTGGACAGGAAACGGAAACCGGTCAGCTTGTCGATGACCCAGTTCACCACGGCGACGGCGAACGCGAAGACGATACCGTAGAACATGCTGAGCACGACGTAATCGGCGCCATGCGTCTCGGAATTGCGCATCATGAACCATCCGAACACGCAGCTCGCGAGGAACAGCATGCCGAGCGAGACCAGGCCGCGGCCGCCGTCTTCCTCGCGGAAGCCGATGGCCTCCTTCGGCAGGCCCGGCGCGGCCTTCGGGAAGATCATGCTGACCAGGAAGGCGTAGAGGGCGTAGAGGCCTGCAAGTACGAGGCCCGGAATGAAGGCGCCTTCGTACATGTCGCCGACCGACTTGCCGAGCTGGTCGGCCATCACGATCAGGACGAGCGAGGGCGGAATGATCTGCGCGAGCGTGCCGGATGCGGCGATGACGCCGCTCGCCACGCGGCGGTCGTAGCCGTAGCGCAGCATGATCGGCAGCGAGATCAGACCCATCGAGATCACGGACGCCGCGACCACGCCCGTCGTCGCCGCGAGCAGCGCGCCGACGAAGATCACCGCATAGGCAAGGCCGCCGCGGATGGTACCGAACAATTGGCCGATGGTGTCGAGCAGGTCCTCGGCCATCCCCGACCGCTCCAGCACCAGTCCCATGAAGGTGAAGAAGGGAATGGCCAGCAGCGTGTCGTTGTTCATCACGCCATAGACCCGCTCCGGAAGCGCCTGGAGGAAGTCGGGGTGGAATTGGCCGAGCTCGACGCCGATCACGGCAAAGAACAGCCCGACGGCGCCGAGCGAGAATGCCGCGGGATAGCCGAGCAGCAGCACGACGACCAGCGACGCGAACATGATGGGCGCCATATTGGCGATGATAAACGCGGTCATGATTCCCCCTACACCGTCGCCAACGGCTACTTCTTCTCGATCGCTTCGACGAGATGCTCGACTTCCGCCTCGAGCGCCGACACCTGGGATTCATGCGGATCGGGGATCAGCCCGCGCATGACCGCAATTCGCTTGATCAGCTCGGAGATGGCTTGGACGAGCAGGAAAGCGAACCCGATCATGATCAGGGCTTTGGCGGGCCATTGCGGCAGACCGCCGGCATTGCCGGATTGCTCGTTGATGTGGAAGGAGCGCTGGAAGAACGGCACTCCGGTGATGATCATCACGATGCACAGCGGAATGAGGAAGAACAGGTGACCGACCACGTCAATCCAGTTGCGGACGGTCTTGGGCAGCGCGTTGTTCACGATATCGATGCGGATGTGCTCGTTGTCGAGCAGCGTCCAGGGCGAGCAGAGCAGGAAGACGACGCTGAACAGCACCCATTGCAGCTCGAGCCATGAATTCGAGGACGTATCGAAAGTCTTGCGGATGATTGCATTGACCGCCGAGATGATGACGGCGAGCACGATCAACCACGCGAGGCGTTTGCCCGTCCAGCGTGTGAACGCGTCGATCCCTTGGCTCAGCTTAAGGAGCGCTTGCAACGATAGGTCCTCCCCCGATTTCACCCCAGCCGTCTTGATTACGCCGACGCGGCGCGCGGCTTGTCTCGCCGCAACGGCTTGAGGCAGCAGGCACCAAACCAGCGGGCGTGCCGGCAGTCAATTGGAAGTTTGTTGGTAGTTAAGGGGAAAAGGCCGTAGTTCGACGGTGTCAGCCGCCAGTGACGCTCATGTGCCTGGACACGCTGGGGCGGTCGTGGCGGCGGTCGATGATGAAATCGTGCCCCTTGGGCTTCAGCCCGATGGCGCAATCAATCGCATCCGCAAGCAGCAGGTCATCGCTCGATGCACGCAGAGGTTTGCGCAGATCGGAGGCGTCCTCGTGGCCGAGGCAGGTGTGCAGCGTTCCCGTGCAGGTGATGCGCACCCGGTTGCAGGATTCGCAGAAATTATGGGTCATCGGCGTGATGAAGCCGAGCTTGCCGCCGGTCTCGGCGATGCCGACATAACGGGCCGGACCGCCGGTGCTCTCGGGCAGATCCGTCAGCGTGAATTGCTGGGCGAGGCGGGCGCGCACCAGCGACAGGGGCAGATACTGGTCGATCCGTCCCGATCCGATCTCGCCCATCGGCATGACCTCGATCAGCGTCAGCCCCATGCCCTTGCCGTGGGCCCAGCGCATCAGTTCGGGCAGCTCGTCCTCGTTGAGGTTCTTCAGGGCGACGGCGTTGATCTTCACCGCAAGGCCTGCGTCGCGCGCGGCCTCGATACCCTCGAGCACCTTGTCGATCTCGCCCCAGCGGGTGATCTCGCGAAACTTCCTGGGATCGAGCGTGTCGAGGGAGACGTTGATGCGGCGGACGCCGCAATCGGCGAGCTCGCGCGCGTGTTTTGCAAGCTGGGTGCCGTTGGTGGTCAGCGTCAGTTCGTTCAATGCGCCGCTCGAAAGATGCCGCGACAGCGAGCGCACCAGCGTCATCACGTTGCGGCGGACCAGCGGCTCGCCGCCGGTGAGCCGCAGCTTCCTCACACCCTTGGCGATGAAGGCCGTGCAGAGCCGGTCAAGTTCCTCCAGCGTCAGGAGGTCGGCCTTGGGCAGGAACGTCATGTCTTCCGACATGCAGTAGAAGCAGCGCAGATCGCAGCGGTCGGTGACCGAGACACGCAGATAGCTGATGGTCCGCCCGAACGGATCGGTCATCGCGCCCGACAGCGCGGCACGGGGGCTCGCAGAAAGTCCGTTCATACCAAATGCCTTGTCACTTACGGCGACGGGCGCACCTTTGCTTCAGCGGTGCTGAGAAAGCAATCTAAGCATCGGACGCGGCTAGGACAATCGGGTGGTATGGGGCAGATCAGCGCTTGCCCGCATTCGGATCGGGGAACGGCGAGGCCGCTGCGGGTGCCGCATCGGCCGGTGCTGCGGCGGGCGCGGCTGGTTTGGGCTTCTTCGGCCGGTGCGGCTTGCGGACCGGTTTCGGCGGCACCGCCGGCTGGAGTTCCGCAAACACCGGATTCGGATCGGTGGTGACGGAGGCGGGTGTGGTGAAATCGCCGGGATTCTTGACCACATTCACCGGCACGCTCGCCGGCTGGTACTTGGGCAGGGCGAAAGCGACCGTGAAGGGTGCATCGGGCGCGGGAACCGAGACCGAGCAGGGGGTCTTGCAGACCTGACCGAGTGAGGTGGTGGCGTCAGCACCGGGCGGATTGGATTCGAGCCTGACCTGGACGGTCGGCGGTGCTGATTTGAACATGTCCCAGGACATCGAGGAGCAGCCACCCAGGCTCGCTCCCGCTAGCGCAATCGCGATGACACGACGCATGAACCATCCACTTCTATTGCGACGAACCGCCACATCCCCGGCGCGACCTTAGGAGTGTCGTTTGGGGCAGGCAATTGGCGCGCGGCGCATAGATAATAGATGGTTAACGCAGGGCGTCGCGAGAATAACCTAGTTGTATCAGTCGGTTGCGACGGGTGAAGCCGTCATCAGGCTGATGGCGGCCGCCGGCAGGTCGCGCATGTGATGGATCAGCCGGTCCGGCTTCAACTCGGCGATCGGCACGTCGGTGTAGCCGAAGCTGACCCCGATCACGGGCACTCCAGCCCGCCGGGCGACCCCGACGTCGGTGCCGGCATCGCCGACCATGATGCTTGCCTTCACGTCTCCGCCGGCCCGGGCCACGGTCTCGCGGAAAATGGTCGGATCGGGCTTCTGGACACCAAAAGTGTCCGCCCCGCAGATCGCCGCGAAACGGCGGCTGAGGTCGAGCTGGTCGAGCAGCCGCTTCGACAGCCATTCCAGCTTGTTGGTGCAGACCGCGAGGCGATGGCCTCGCGCCGCGAACTGGTCGAGTGCGGCCTCGAGCCCCTCAAAGGGGCGGGATTCGACCGCGATATGGTCGGCGTAATAGGCAATGAAATCCGCGGTCATCCGGTCCATGTCTTTGGGGGTGACGGTGCGGCCCTCGGCCTCCAGCCCCCGCTCGATCAGCTTGCGGGCACCGGCGCCGATCATGTTGCGGGCGGAGGCCATCGGCACGGGCGGCAGGCCTTCGCGGTCGAGCACGTAGTTCAGCGCGGTGATCAGGTCGGGCGCCGTATCCACAAGCGTGCCGTCGAGATCGAAGACGATGGTGTGAGGGCAAGTCCCTTTGAAGGAGGTCATGGTCCCAGCGCTACCGGCCCGGTCGCATCCGCGCAAGGGGCGGGCCCATAAGATCACCTTATAGGCCTGTTCCCGCGAGGAAAACGAGGCTACATAGGCCGCCGAAAGCGGCCGCGATCGGCGGCTCATCCTCCGAATCCAGGGCGGGCGCACACGTGAACATGGACCAGTTGAAGCGGCAGGCTGCTGCCCGCGCCCTCGACGAGGTGCGCGATGGCATGCAGCTCGGGCTCGGCACAGGCTCGACGGCCAAACATTTCGTCGAGCTGCTCGGCGAGCGCGTCGCCGCCGGTCTCAAGGTGGTCGGCGTGCCGACCTCCGAAGCCACGCGCGCTGATGCGGAACGTTGCGGCGTGCCGCTGACGACGTTGGATGAGATCGACCATCTCGACATCACCGTCGACGGCGCCGACGAGATCGATCCCGAGCTCAATCTGATGAAGGGCGGCGGCGGTGCGCTGCTGCGCGAGAAGATCGTGGCCGCCGCCTCGGATCGCATGATCGTGATTGCGGACGACACCAAATGGGTGCCGACGCTCGGCAAGTTTCCGCTGCCGGTCGAGGTTATCCCGTTCGGGCTCGGAGCGACGCGCCGTGCGATCGAAAAGGCATTTGCCGAATGCGGCGTTTCCGGGCAAATGGCGGTCCGCAAGGACAAGGGCGGCCACGTTTTCGTCACCGATGGCGGCCACTGGATCGTCGATGCCCAGCTCGGACGTATTGTGAATCCCCCCGGTCTCGCCAAGGCGTTGAGCGCCATCCCCGGGGTGGTCGAGCATGGTTTGTTCATCGGCTTGGCCAGCTCGGCCGTTCTGGCGGGCGGCGAAGGAATTCGCGTGATTGAACGGCGCAAGCCGAAAGGAGACCAGGAATGAAGAACGTGTTGAAATTCTTGCCGGCCGCAACCCTCGCCGTGGGATTGGCGCTTTCGGCCGCCCCGGCGGTGGCGCAGCAGCCGGCCCAGCCCAAGGCTGCCGCCGCGCCGGCCCAGCCGAAGGCATCGCCGGCCGCGATCGCGGCGGCCAGGGAGATTCTGCAGATCAAGAACGCCACCGCGATGTATGCCGGTGCCGTGCCCGGCGTCGTCGAGAAGACCAAGATCGCGCTGATCCAGCAGAACCTCAACTACCAGAAGGAGCTCAACGAGGTCGCCCCGATCGTGGCCCAGCAGCTCAACGGCCGCCAGAACGAGATCGGCGAAGGCATGGCCCAGATCTATGCCAGCGAGTTCACCGAGCAGGAACTGAAGGATCTCGTCACCTTCTACAAGTCGCCGCTCGGCAAGAAGCTGATCGAGGCCGAGCCGCGCGCCATCGGGCTGAGCATGGCCTTCATGAACTCCTGGGCCCAGAACTTCTCCGAGACCGTGATGGGCGCCTTCCGTGCCGAGATGCGCAAGCGTGGCAAGGAGATCTGATCGATCCTATTTGATCAGAGATTGTTGAAAGAGGTCGGAGTGGACCATGGCTGAATTCGACGTCGACCTCTTCGTCATCGGTGGTGGTTCGGGCGGCGTGCGTGCCGCCCGGATCGCGGCCGGGCACGGCGCCCGCGTGATGATCGCGGAAGAGTACCGCATGGGCGGCACCTGCGTGATCCGCGGCTGCGTGCCGAAGAAGCTGTTCGTGATCGGCTCGCATTTTCGTCAGGACATCGAGGACGCCGCGGGTTTCGGCTGGACCGTTCCGCCGGCCAGCTTCGACTGGCCGACGCTGATCGCCAACAAGGACAAGGAGATCGCGCGGCTGGAGGCGGCCTACACGACGAACGTCGAGAAGTCGGGCGCGCAGATCGTCAAGAGCCGCGCGGTGATCGAGGACAAGCACACCGTCCGCCTGCTCGAGAACGACAGGAAGATCACCACAAAATACATCCTGATCGCTACCGGCGGCGCGCCCAACCATGGCGCCGCGATTCCCGGCATCGAGCACGTGATCTCCTCCAACGAGGCGTTTCACCTGAAGGAGCTGCCGAAGCGGATCGTGATCCAGGGCGGCGGCTACATCGCGCTGGAATTCGCCGGCATCTTCGCCGGCTTCGGCTCCGACGTCACCGTGATCTATCGCGGCGACAACATCCTTCGCGGCTTTGACGAGGATGTCCGGACCCATGTCCGCAGCGAGATGGAGAAGCAGGGCATCACCATTCTCACGGGCTGCACGGTGACCAAGGTCGACCGCCACGGCGAGAGCTTCACCACCCATCTGTCGAACGGATCGAGCATCGGCTCCGACCAGGTGATGTTCGCCATCGGCCGCCATCCCAACATCGCCAATCTCGGGCTGGAGAAGGCCGGCGTCGCCATCAACCCGAACAATGGCGGCATCGCCGTCGACCATTTCTCCAGGAGCTCGGTCGACAGCATCTATGCGATCGGCGATGTCACCCACCGCTTCAACCTGACGCCGGTCGCGATCCGCGAGGGCCATGCCTTTGCCGACACCGTGTTCGGCAAGCGCGAGGTCAGGGTCGATCACGCCAACATCCCGACGGCCGTGTTCTCGCAGCCGGAGGTCGGCACGGTTGGCCTGACGGAAACCGAGGCGCGCGCGCAATTCAGCCACGTCGACATTTACAAGACGACGTTCCGCCCCATCAAGGCGACGATGTCGGGCCGCGATACCCGCGTGCTGATGAAGCTCGTCGTCGATGGCGCGACTGATCGCGTGCTCGGCTGCCACATCGTCGGCGATGCCGCCGCCGAGATCACGCAAGCCGTCGCAATCGCGGTGAAGATGAAGGCGACCAAGGCGGATTTCGACGCGACCATCGCGCTGCATCCGACCGCGGCCGAAGAGCTCGTCACGATGCGCACGCCGACCGCGCGCCACGTGCGTCAGGCGGCGGAGTAAGCTCGGCGCTCAGCCGTAGAGATACCCGACCGGCTTGCCTTCGGTGCGCAGGGGACGGACGTCCTTGTGCGTGATGATCTGACCGGCGAGGCCGTCGATCTCGTCACGCTGCGTCGGCGTCCAGCTGCGCAGCTCGTTCATGCCCTTGAGCAGGCCGAGCCGCAGGACCTGGGTGTTTTCGCCGACACCCGTGAGCCTGATGGAATCCCCGCCCGCCGTCACCACGTCGCCTGCGGACAGTTCGAAGCTCTCGCCGGTCTTTCTCTTGAACTCGGCGGTGCCGCGAATGACACGATAGATCACGACCTCGCCCTTGGCGAAACAGCTCGCGTCGGCGGCGATCGACGTGCTCTTCGGCAGCAGCGACTGACCGCGCGGGTCGGTTGCGATGATGTGGCCAGTGACGAGATGGCCGCTCGGAATCTCGATGCCGATATCGCGCACGTGGACCGGCATGGCCGATTTGACCGAACCATCGGTGAGCGGCTTGAACAGCGCATCCAGAGCCAGGGGATCCTGAAGCCAGAAGCCGGCATCGGCCGGCCGGTTGTGCAGAGGATGGCTCCACGCCACGCGCGGCGTCTCGGCCTCGTTGATCTGGTCCGGACCGACGATGGTCGGGTTGGGAAACGTCGTCGGATCGGTGATGAAGGCTTCGAGGAATTTGCCCGAATACCCCATCGAGATCGGATCGGGCACCACGGTCTGCGGCGTCTTGAGGTTCTCATCGGTCGACAGTCCCGACCAGGTGTAGAACAGCTGGCGGTGGACGATCGCGCTTTGCAGCATCACCGCGCCGGGGCCGACATTGTAGAAGCGCCCGTCATAGTCGAAGGTGAACGCGCCCGAGGTGACCAGCACGAGCTGAAAGCCGCCCGGCGGAAGATGAAGATGGAAATCGGTGGGGCCGGTGTCGGGCCGGTAGATCGGCAGATTGGTCGCGACCTCATGCAGCAGGAAGGTCTCGTTGTTGGCGTGAAAGCCTTCGTTGGCGCGGTTGTAGAGGGCCTGCGGCCGGTACGTCGCCTCGAACTTCGCATCCCGGTCGCGATCGATCGCCACGAAGTCCTGGTCGTTGAGACGCAGCCGCGCGCCGTTCGGATGGGTGAGACCGGTGAATTTGAGATCTCCGGCAGCATGCACGTTCATGGCATTCTCCGATCTGGGGCCGTCCATCCCGGAGCTGGGGCGCACGCAACTTTCCGCTCTCTATCGTGGGCGGGCAGGGAATTGGGCCAGATGCTGTCTTGCGAATTTTGGGCCAGTCGGCGCGCAGTGCGCGCGCAGGCTCGCCGTCCGCAGGCGGCGCGTAAGAAATGCGAGCTTGCACCGAAGGTTAGACAACGGGTTCGCCAACCTGCCTGACCTTTCCGCGCAGGTCCGTAAGTTCGGTGGAGCGACCTATGTTGTCTAATTTGTCGGCAGGTCTCCTGCAGGGGCATGCAGCCGTGCAAGCTCGCGGCGACAGGCAAATGCCCGGCGGCTCAGTGTCTCAAGCCGTTCATTCGAACGACTGACGGACGCTTCGCTCGGGCTTGCCGAACGGGCTATCCGCCCACTTCGCCATGTCCAGCGCGCGGGCGTCGAGGCCTTCACACCAGAGGCAGCTCGGTTCCACGCGGCCTTTGGCCGTCAGCATCGGGACGAGCGCATGGCCGCAGCCGGTGCAGGATGTGGTGCGATTCATGCGGTTCTCCGCGCTCATCGGATTCAAGGGCGACATATTCGCTGCCGAAGCTTGCGCGAGCGCTATGGCGGCGCAGACGCTCGTTCCCGAGATGTAGATGTAGCGATCAATCGTGACACGGTTGCGATGTCGTCGCCGCTTGCGCGATAGGCGGAGCGTATCGCCTTCCGAATCCCGGCTCTGCGCCACAACGCGAAGGGCGTTGCAGCGCGCCCCGGACGCGGTTTCATCGCTATGGAACCGATGCGGCGGCTGGTCGCAGTCATGTTGCCTTGATTCCGACAGAGCCGCCTTTATGTCTGAGCAGAACAAGAATCCGGGCCCCTCTGGCGAGGACGCCGACCATGTCGGCAAACCTCGTGATGTCGGATGACCTGTCCCGCGCGAATGCGATGGATCGGCCGATCGTCGGGCCTTTGTTCGTTCTCTCCGACTATCCGTCCCCATCGCAGCTCCGTGCGGCCATTTCGCAAGTTAAGGGAGCTACGATGTCTGACGCCAGAACTTCAAATCCGATGGAAATCGAGATCACGGAGCCGTCGAGCCTGAACGAGCAGGCGGCGGTCGCGTTGGTGATCGTGGGCGCGCTGGTTGCGGTTGCCGACCGGCGCGTCTCGCCCGTCGAGCGCGACGAGGTGATCCGTTTCATCAGGGACCGCAAGCTGGCGCCGCACATTTCAGACGAACGGCTCTATGCGATGTTCGATGACCTCGCCGAACGGCTCGAGGAGCCGGATTTTGCCAACGTCGTGATCGACACGCTGCGGCCGGTTTCGAATCTGCCGCTCTCGTCCCATTTGATGGAGCTGTCGGAGCGCGTTGCTGCCGCAGATGAGGACGTCCATCCCCACGAAGTCCAGGCGATCAAGTTGTTGCGCTTGCTGACGCTGGTGCTGCCGCGCGCGAAACCGGTCGTGCCCAGTGCAGCGGACGCCACGCTCCAGGCCGCCCTGAAGGAGTAAGCATGAGCACAGTTTCGGACGAGCGCACCACCGAAGCCGTGGGCACCACCGGCGAGATCGCCGGTGGAGATCCGCGCCTGGCCAAGCTCGTCGACCGCCTGCCGGGGCGCATGGGCGACACCTTCACCTATCTGCTCAAGCCGTCCAGCCGCTGGGTCAGGATCCCCTCGGGCACGCTGCTGGTCGCCGGCGGCGTGCTCTCCTTCCTGCCGCTGCTCGGCGTCTGGATGCTGCCGCTCGGCCTCGCGCTGCTCGCCGAGGACGTTGCGGCGCTGCGCTCCTCCCGTTCGAAGGTCTTCGACTGGATCGAGCGCCGCAAGCCGCATTGGCTCGATCCGTCGACATCGAAAAATGATCAAACATGACTGAATTCATCACCGCCGAGGCGCTGACCGCGCTGTTTCAAGTCGTCCTGATCGATCTCGTGCTCGCCGGCGACAACGCCGTCGTCATCGGCCTCGCCGCGGCGGGCCTGCCGGCTCAGCAGCGCCGCCGCGCCATCATCGTCGGCATCGCCGCCGCCACCGTGCTGCGCATCGCCTTCGCCGGCGTTGCGACCCAGCTCCTGCAGGTCATCGGACTGCTGCTCGCCGGCGGCGTGCTGCTGCTCTGGGTCTGCTGGAAGATGTGGCGCGAGCTGCGCGAGCAGGCCACGCATTCGGAGCAGCTCGCGTTCAGCAATGGCGGCGGCGCGGATGCTGCGCCGGCACAGCGAAAGACCTTCGGCCAGGCGGCGGTGCAGATCGTCGCTGCCGACGTCTCGATGTCGCTCGACAATGTGCTCGCGGTGGCGGGTGCCGCGCGCGAGCATCCCTACATCCTCGCCTTCGGCCTGTTGCTGTCCGTCGCGATGATGGGTGTCGCCGCCGATCTGCTCGGCCGCGTGCTCCAGAAGCAGCGCTGGATCGCCTATGTCGGCCTCGCCATCATCATTTACGTCGCCTTCGAGATGATCTATCGGGGCTCGCTCGAGCTCGCGCCTGTCATCGCGAGTCTCTGAGGCGCATTCCTGTCTGCAATCCGGAGCGATCCATGACGTCTGAACCCAAGGCACCTTCGGCGCCGGCCGCGCCAAGGCCGCCGGTCGGCCTGCTACCGAAGCTGATCTTCGGCTCGCGCTGGCTGCAATTGCCGCTCTATGTCGGCCTCATCGTCGCGCAGGCGGTCTATGTGCTGTTGTTCCTGAAGGAGCTCTGGCACCTGGTCCTGCACTCGTTCGACGCCAGCGAGCAGCAGATCATGCTGGTCGTGCTCGGGCTGATCGACGTCGTCATGATCTCGAACCTTCTGATCATGGTGATCGTGGGCGGATACGAGACTTTCGTTTCCCGGCTGAACCTCAGCGGCCATCCCGACGAGCCGGAATGGCTCGGTCACGTCAATGCCAGCGTGCTCAAGATCAAGCTCGCGATGGCGATCATCGGCATCTCCTCGATCTCGCTGCTCAGGACCTTCATCGAGGCCGGTAATCTCGGCACCAACCGCAGCAATTTCACCGAGAGCGGCGTGATGTGGCAGGTCCTGATCCACATGACCTTCATCATCTCGGCGATCGGCATCGCCTGGGTCGACCGTCTCAGCGAGAGCGGCCATCGCAAGGAGGCCGGCCACGGCTGAGCCTTGCGAATGGGGCCGCGCCTTGAGGCGGCGGCCCCGCCACCGTATCGGCGGAGCCTCGCGAACGTCGTCTTGTAGCTCCTCGCGAGGGATCACAAGACGCCGATGAGCGGGTGATGTCTGCTTTGAACGACCATCCAGCCCTCTGACGGGAGGTGGCCGGCGGCCGTTCATGGTTTCTGTCCGCAGAGCTCGCGGGATGCCGTCGCCTCCGCTCTGTGGAGAGCGTATTCATTCCGCTGGACTGCCGACGACCGCACCCTGCCTGACGTCTTCGCGGGCGAGGATCAGCAGAAGGCCGACGATGATCAACTCGACCACCGCGAAGGCGACGAAAGCCCCGGTGAACGCGCCGGAAGAGGCGTTGACGATGGCTCCCATCATCCAGGGCGCCACGAAAGCCGACAAGATGCCGAACACCTCCGCATAGCCGATCGCCGCCGGTGCGAGCGCGTCGGAGTATTTTTCGCTGAGCAGCGCGAAGATCGCGCCGCCGCCGAGCAGCGCGACGCCGCTGAGGGCTGCGAACAGCACCAGCACACCGAACGGCATCGGCGTAACGACGCTCCAGAGGAACATCAGTGCGGTCAGGAAGGCGAGCCCCGCGGTGAGCTTGATCATGAACGGCTTGCCGAGCCGGTCGGACATGTAGCCGCCGATCACCAGGAACAGGACCTGCGAGAGCCCCATCACGGTGCCGATCACGGCGCCGGCTTCCGGCGGCATGTGCTGCACGGCGATAAAGGCGGGCACCACCCAAGTTGCCGTGCCGGCGATTGCGAAGGTACAGGCCACGATGCCGAAGCCACCGACTGCGATCCATTTCGAGCGGAAGATTTCGCCAAGCGGCAGGTGCTTCTGAGGCGTCTCGTTCCCCCAGGTGAAGTCGACGATGCCGATCTCGCTCGGGCTATTGCGAACGACGAGCGCGTTAATCGCAGCGACGATCAGGGTGCCGACCGCCAGTACTGCGAAGAAGGTCCGCCATCCGGTCGCAATGGTCAGGGGAATGCCGAGTGCGAAATCCAGGGTGATGGCGAGGCTGTAGGCCGCAAGGATGATTCCGACCACCGACCCGCGCCGGCTCTGCGGAAACCAGCCGAAGATCAGCTTCATGTTGCCGATGAAAATGCCGGCATCGAAGAAGCCGATGAGGAGCCGCAGCAGCA
This sequence comes from Bradyrhizobium sp. USDA 327, assembly GCF_041262065.1. NCBI lineage: Bacteria > Pseudomonadati > Pseudomonadota > Alphaproteobacteria > Hyphomicrobiales > Nitrobacteraceae > Bradyrhizobium > Bradyrhizobium sp. USDA 327. The sequence goes on from NZ_JBGCCW010000001.1 coordinate 2,199,500, forward strand.
CAAGCTGGGTGTAGTTCTGGACGAACACCTGAAGCATCATCCCGAGACCGGTGCCGGCAAGTCCGATCAGCAGCATGTTGCGCGCCGTCATCGAGCGGCTCACCGGTGACCACACCATCATCCCGATGCCATAGGTCAAAGCGAAGATGCCCTGCGCCAGACCGGCCTCGGCGGGATTGAGTTTCAGGCTCTCGGAGACGAAAGGCAGCACGGCCGCGAAGGCGTACCAGTCGGCCGCGAGGAATATCTCGCAGAAGATGGCGAGTGCCAGCATGCACTTTTGCCAGACGGCAATCCGTCGGCGGTCGCTCTCGGAAATGGTGGTCCAGTTGATCGTCATGATCGATCCTCGCGGTTTGAGCTTTCGGCGGGAGACGAGCATCAGGCCGGGGGCGGTAGGAAATTGACCTCGTGCTCGGCGGCACGCCGAACGACTTCCTGCGGATCGGGCAGGTTGTGGATGCGCTCGAACAGCTCCTTGAGCGATCGCGTCGGCGCAACCCAGAACAAGCTGGTCGCGGTTTCGCCGGACTTGTTGAAGATGCCGTGGGGAATGCCCTTGGGCATGCGCACGAGGTCCCCGGCGGTCGCCACCAGGTCCTTCCCGTCAAGCCAGAGATCGTAACGGCCGCTCAGTACGTAGACGAATTCGTCCTGGGTCGGATGAACGTGCGGCGGCACGAAGGTGCCGTCGGGAAACACGGCATGCCAAGCCATCGACGCCTCGGAGTGCTGCTTCAGCGTGTACGTCTGGCCCAGAATGCTCCAGACGATGTTGTCAAAGCCTTCTTTGGCGGCGGTAACGCCCGGAGGCATCTCGATCATGGTAGTGTCCTTCTGTCTGAGCTACTCGGCTAGAAAATCGGCGACATGATGCGCGGCGGAGGGCGTTTCCTCGAACACCAGATGTCCCGTGTCCGGCACCAGCGTCACGCGCGCGTGGGGCAGCCCGGCCTTCCAGGCCTCGGCCTGCGCCGTTGGGCGCAGGCGATCCGCGGCGCCCCACAAGACCAGCGTCGGCATTGTGATCCGGTGCAGCCAGCGGGCGAGCTTTGGATTGCCCTGCGGATCGCTGCGGATCAGCTTGGCGAAGCCCGTCACCTCGCGCCCGAGGCGGGCGTCGAACGCAGGATCTGGCGCCGTGGGAAAGTAACGCAGCGCGTTTGACGGATCGTGCGCGAGATAGGCCGGCAAATCCTGTGGCGCGATCTCGAACAGGCCGGGGGCCGGCGCGCTCGCAACCACGAGGCCGGCGGGCGCGACCAGCACCAGCTTGCGGACGCGATGCGGCTGGCGGATGGCGAACTCGGCGGCGAGCCATCCGCCGAGCGAAAATCCGGCAAGATCGAACGTCGCCAGTCCCAGCTTGTCGAGCAAGTCCGTGGTCTGGAGGACATGATCCTCGATCGTATCGATCCAGACCGCATCGCCGGAGTCGCCGAAACCGGCCTGATAGGGAATGATGACGGTGTGCCGCTTCGCCCAGTCGCGCGCCATCTCAAAGCCGGTAAACGTTCCGGTACCGTGCAGGAACACCAGCGGGGGGCCGCTTCCGATGGTGTGAACGACGGTGCGCACGCCGTTGATGTCGTATTCCGCACGAGCAAAGCCGGTGAGGTCGGGCGAGGGTTTGACGGTCTCAAGCATGATGGATGTCTCCGGTTGAAGGCAGCCTGTCGGGGCACCGCAGCGGAAGAGGGGTCATGCGGCTTTGGCCCGGCGGACGCCGACAAGCGCTGCGAATTGTTCCACGGCGTTGGCGAGGCGAGCGGCAATCATCGGCGCCAAGGGGGCGCCCGGCGCCAGTTCGTCGCTGCTCGCATAGATCGCGGTCGACACCGTGCAGGCCTCGAAGAACCCGAACAACGGACGGAGCTGATGCTCGACCACCAGCGAGTGGCGCAGCCCGCCGCCGACCGCTGTCAGCAGCACCGGGCGATTGCGCAGCACGCCGGGCTTGATCAGGTCAAAGACATGCTTGAACAGGCCGGGATACGAGCCCTGGAACACCGGGCAACCGATCACCAGGCCATCGGCATGCTCGATCGCCTCGACGAGGTCGCGCGCGCGCTCGTCGAGCCCGTTGCGAGTAAACGCAGCGATGCCCTGGCCGGCATCGACGAGGTCGAGGATGTCGGTCTTGAGCGCGTGTTGTGCCAGGAGATCGGCCGCAACGGCTTCAACAAGCACGCGCGACTTTGCCGGGCGCCAGCTGTTGCCGCAGAAGCCAACGATGCGGGATCTGTTCACGCCGACCTCCTGCGCGCTCAGCCAGTCACCCCGAACACCGTCCATTGCGCGCCGGGCCCGGGAAGGCCGAGCAGCGCACGGCCGCATTCCTCGACGATCTGGTCGGCCATCAGGATGTGCTGGGTGCCTGAGTGGATGTCGCGATAGAAGCGCTGCATCGGCGTGTTGTGCAACGAGGCACCTCGGGCTGCGCGGTGCGCGAAGGTCGAGACGTCGGACAGGACGTCGTGGATGTGCCGCAGCGACAGCTTGATCATTGTCATTTGCGCCAGCGAGGGACTTTCGCCGCCGGCGCAGGTCTCGGAGACCTCCTTCCAGGTTTCGTGCACCAGCGCACGTGCCGCGCGAAAACGAGCCTCGGCCTGCGCGAACTGGAACTTGAAGCTGGCGCTCTCGCACGACTTGCCGAAGGGATCCTGGCGCGGGACGATGACCTTCACGAGTTCGTCGAGCATGCGGCGGCCGACTCCGACCGCCCAGCTCGAGTGCGCCCAGGCGCTATAGCCCGCGAGCCCCAGCGCGCCCTGCACGCCGCCGCGACGTGGCGCGCCTATGTCGAAATCGTAGGTCATGTGTGTCGGCACGAACAGCTCGTCGCCCTCGCTGAGCGTGTAGTCGAAGCTTCCGGTGGCGCGCAGGCCGAGCACGTCCCAATTGCCCATCAGCTTGATGGTCGCCCGCGGATGGTGGGTGACGACGATCTTGGGCTGTCCGTTGGGACCGAACATCATGTCCTTGCCGGAGGCGTCGGTGACGAAGCAGCCGGAATGGACCCATTCGGCATGCTGGATGCCGCTGCCATAGGCCCAGTTGCCGCGGATCATGTAGCCGCCATCGACCGGACGGGCGAAGCCCCGCGGGACGCCGTTGCCGGCGATGGTGATGTCGGCGCCTTTTGCGAAGACCTTCTTGATGCCCTCGTCCTCGACGTAGATCGCGAGCGTTGTGCCTTCCATGTTGTTGCCGATCGCACACCATCCGGCGGACGCATGCGTGTAGGCAAGGCGCTCGATCACGGTCATGGCGTCGTAGGGCAGAAGTTCGGCGCCACCGACCTCGCGGGGAAACAGCATCGTGTAGATGCCGGCCTTGCGAAGCGCGGCGACGACGTCGTCGGTGAGATAGCCCTGCGCCTCGGCCTCGGCCGCGCGGGACTCGACCAGTGGCAGCACGGCGTCAAGGCGCGCGTGGAACTCGGCCACTGATGGCGTCGTGGAGGGCCTGGCGGCGCGTTGCATGGAAAGGCTCATGGTCGGTATCTCCACGTCAAGCTGTTGCTCCGCCGTGCGATCGGCGGGAGGATCGGGACCGGCGGGGACGGCGTCCGTGGGCAAGGCTCCGCCGTCGCGTGCCAAGGCTGTTGGCGCGCGGGTGAGCAGGCAATTCGCGATGGTGACGTGACCCCGTCGGAACCGCGTGATGTCGTCACGCGATCACGATGGCCGAATGCTAGGGATGAAGTGGGCAGACCGGCAATCCCCCATCATGGGGGGATCGCCGTTGCTGCTGTGCCGTAAAGCTGAGCCGGAGAAGCACGGTTCTGCCGCTTCTTTTCGCTTGACCGGAGAACAGGCGAAGAAGAAATTTTAAGCCTATAACAAATCCCAATGGGCGCACGTCGCGCGAGGAGTGGCGGTGAGGGCCAAGCAGGAGCAGTTGGACGGTCTGCCCGAAGGCCGGCTGGCGGATCGTTTGATGTCGATCGCCGAGAGCCGTTCGGTGCGTGCGCTTGGCGTGGCCTGTTGCTCAGCAATCACCGAACTCACGGGATCGCCGACTGTCGGCCTCTACCTGCTCGACGGGCTCGAGCCTGCCCTGGTCTACAGCCGCTACGTCGCCGACGGCCTGCTCGACAATTACAAGGCCGGCTTCTGGAAGCACGACCCGGTGCTCGACTGCATCATGACCCGCGGCTGCGCGGTCGACGGCGAAACCGTGATCGGCCCGCAGCAATGGCGACATAGCCCGACCTTCGAGATGCTGCATGAATGGGGCTTCGCCTACAATATGGGCGGGCCATTGTGGTGTGGCCAGAAGATCATCGGCGTGCTCTTCACTGCGACGACGGAGACGGGCGCACCCTATACGCCGCGCGCACGACTGCGCATGGAGATGCTATGCCGCGCCGGCTCGCTGGCGCTGACCAACATGATGAATGCGGGCGAGATTGAAACCCACCGTAGCCCGAGCCGTCGGGCCGGGACGCTGTCGGCATCGCTGCCGCCGCGCTCGGCTGATGTCGCCATCAGGGTTTGCCGCGGCCAGACCAACAAGGAGATTGCCCGCGAAATGGGAATATCCGACCAGACCGTGAAGGAGCACGTCGCCAATCTGTGCCGCCGGTTCGGCGTGCACAACCGGACCGAACTTGCGGCCTGCCTTCTGAGCGCGCGGCAGTAAAGCCGACGACTGCAGCGGCGTTCGGCCTCCGGATCGATAAAATTGTCTGCAATCCGTTCAGCGGCGGCAAACCCAGCGGACAAGAACCGCGCAGCCTTAAACTTCGATTTTGGAACCGATCTGCATCCTGCCCGCAAAAGGGCAGGGCATCGGCATGTCAATTCTCAGGGAGATCATCGCAGCGGTCGCGGGAGTCTACGCGCTCCTGTTCGTCTGCGACGCATTGTTCGGCGTCGGCGAGACTCGTTTCGACGACGCATATTTCCGCGCCAGCTTCTACGCGCCGCGGCCGATGGAATTCCGCTTCGCCGGTGACACGCCGCCGGCGGTGCGCGTCAGCGACGCTTTTGCGCAGTTCGCGCCGGGCGAAGCCAAGCCGAACAGGCGCTACTCGTCTCTGACGACGATCATCCGTTGACGTCGCCTCATTCTCCCTGAATCCATTCGGCGACGCCGCGCCATAGCGTGTCGCGGTGATCGGGGCGGAAGAAGCCGAAATGGCCGATCGCCTTGGCGCCGACGTCGGACGGCTTGACGTCGAGCACCTCCGGCTGGATCGCCGTGAATCCGCTCGCGAGCAACTCGACCGCAGGCCGCGTGGCCCAGGGATCGTCGGAGAAGCACAGCGCGCGCAGCTCGCCCTTGAACCTGGCGAAATTCTCCAGCGCCGGCAGTTTGGAATCGAAGAGGTAGCGGGGGCTCGAGACCCATTCGGCCCATTGCAGGAAGACCCCCTTGGGCAAATCCTCGCCGACGCCGGCCCAACCCGGCGCGTAGCCCAGGGCGTGGGCCAGCGGTACCCCAATCAGGTTCATGAAGGCCACCACGCGGTATTTCTCCGGGGAGGTCATCAATCGCCACGTCGCAGCCTGCGAGGCCACGAACGCGGCGCGCGAGATTTCGCCGTTGTTCGCGATCAGTCCGAGCGCCTGGCCGCCGAAGGAATGGCCGACATAGGCAAGCGGCAGGGTGCTGTAGCGCTCGCGCATCCAGCTGACCGCGGCGGTGACGTCGAGTTCGGCCCAGTCGGACATCGAGGCCTTGAAGCCGACCAGCGATTTCGGCCGGTTGTAGCCGACCATCGCCGGCAGCCGGGAGTCGCCGATGCCGCGATAGTCGTAGGTCAGCACCGCGCAGCCGCGATGGGCGAGGTAGGAGGCAAAGGCCCGATAGATCTTGCGCGGCACGGCGGTCGCCGAATTGATCAGGACGGCATGGTGCTTGGCGCCGCGCGGCAGGAACAGGGTGCCGGCCAGCGCATAGCCGTCGGTCGCGGGGAAGCTGATCTCGTCGATGAAAACGTCGTCCAGTGCCGCGTCCATGGGCGGTCAGCGTCCTGCCAGTTTCCGTGCCTGCCCAAGCAAATGCGAATTCAGCTTTGGCCGCAAGGGTTTGCGATGCGAACTGGATTTACAACTGGCGGCCGGAAGCCAGCCTGTGTATAAGGCGGCCCTCGCAACCCACAGATCAGGTTGTGCTTTTTGCTTCACGGAGAGATTGCGATGTCTGAGCGGTGGACGCCCGAGTCCTGGCGCAGCAAGCCGGTGCTACAGGTGCCCGAATATCCCGACGCCAAGGCCTTGGCCGACGTCGAGGCGCAGCTTGCGACCTTTCCGCCGCTGGTGTTCGCCGGCGAGGCGCGCAATCTGAAGAAGGCCCTGGGGCGCGTTGCGGCCGGCGACGCCTTCCTGCTCCAGGGCGGCGACTGTGCCGAGAGCTTCGCCGAGCACGGCGCCAACAACATCCGCGACTTCTTCCGCGTGCTGCTGCAGATGGCGGTGGTGCTGACCTATGCCGGCGCCGTTCCCGTGGTGAAGGTCGGCCGCATTGCCGGCCAATTCGCAAAACCGCGGTCATCGCCGACCGAGAAGGTGAACGGCGTCGAGCTGCCGAGCTATCGCGGCGACATCGTCAACGACATCGCCTTCACCAGGGAAGCGCGCGTGCCGGATCCGCAGCGCCAGCTGATGGCCTATCGCCAGTCGGCGGCGACGCTGAACCTGCTCCGCGCCTTCGCCACCGGCGGCTTTGCCAATCTCGGCAGCGTGCATCAATGGATGCTCGGCTTCCTCAAGGACTCGCCGCAGTCCCGCCGCTACAAGGAATTGGCCGACCGCATCTCGGACGCGCTCAACTTCATGCGCGCCTGTGGCCTCGATCTCGAAAGCCATCCCGAACTGCGTGCCACCGATTTCTACACCAGTCACGAGGCGCTGCTGCTCGGCTACGAGCAGGCCATGACCCGCGTCGATTCCACGACCGGCGACTGGTACGCGACCTCGGGCCACATGATCTGGATCGGCGACCGCACCCGTCAGCTCGATCACGGCCATGTCGAATATTTCCGCGGCATCAAGAACCCGATCGGGCTCAAATGCGGCCCCTCGCTGAAGCCCGACGAGCTCTTGAAGCTGATCGACGTGCTCAATCCCGACAACGAGCCGGGCCGGCTGACGCTGATCGGACGCTTCGGCTCGGACAAGATCGGCGAGCACCTGCCGAACATCATCCGCGCCGTGAAGCGCGAGGGCCGGGTCGTGGTCTGGTCGTGCGATCCCATGCACGGCAACACCATCACCTCCACGTCCGGCTACAAGACGCGGCCGTTCGACCGCATCCTGTCCGAGGTGAAGTCGTTCTTCGCGATCCACGCGGCCGAAGGCACGCACGCCGGCGGCGTGCATCTGGAGATGACCGGCCAGAACGTCACCGAGTGTCTCGGCGGCGCCCGCGCGATCACGGACGAGGACCTCAACGACCGCTACCACACGGTCTGCGATCCCCGTCTCAATGCCGAGCAATCCATCGACATGGCTTTCCTGATCGCGGAGCTCCTCAAGCAGGAGCGCGCCGGCAAGGCCCAGCCGATTCCGGTCGCAGCGGGGCTCTAAGACCTTGCTGCGGATCTGGAAGGCCACGATCAATTCCCGGAACGGTCTGGCCTTTGCGTTCCGATCGGAGCAGGCCGTCCGCGAAGAGATCTTTGCGCTCCTGCTGTCGGTGCCGCTCGCCTGGTTCATCGGCGCGACCGCGATGCGCGCGGTCGAGCTGGTCTGTTCAGTCGCCTTCGTTCTGGTCGTCGAGCTGCTCAACACCGCGATCGAGAAGCTCGCCGATCGGCTGACGATGGATCACGACAAGCAGATCGGCCGGGTCAAGGACATGGGCTCGGCCGCGGTCGGCGTTGCCTTGCTGATGGCCGGCGCGTTCTGGATCATCGCCATCATCGAGCGGCTGGGGTTCCTCTAGCCTGGGAATGGGAGCGCCATGACCGAACGTCTCAATGAATTCGCGGTCACGCTCGCCCAGCTCAACCCGACCATGGGCGACATCGAGGGCAATGCCGCCAAGGCGCGTGCCGCGCGTGCGCAGGCCAAGTCCGATGGCGCCGATCTCGTGCTGTTTCCGGAATTGTTCATCGCCGGCTATCCGCCGGAGGACCTGGTGCAGAAGCCGGCCTTCCAGGCCGCCTGCCGCGCCGCGATCGAAAGCCTCGCACGCGAGACCGCGGACGGTGGTCCGGCCATGCTGGTCGGCACGCCCTGGGTCGAGGAGGGCAGGCTCTACAATGCCTGCGCGCTGCTCGACGGCGGCCGCATCGCGAGCTTGCGCTACAAGTGCAACCTGCCGAACTACGGCGTGTTCGACGAGAAGCGACTGTTTGCGCGCGGCCCTGCCGCAGGGCCGGTGACCGTGCGTGGCGTTCGCATCGGCGTTCCGATCTGCGAGGACATCTGGCTGGAGGAGTCCGAGGATTACGAGAACGTGGTCGAGACGCTGGCGGAGACCGGCGCCGAGATCATCCTCGTGCCGAACGGCTCGCCTTATGCCCGGGACAAGAACGACGTGCGCCTGTCGGTCGCGGTGGCGCGCGTGACCGAGAGCGGACTGCCGCTGGTCTATCTGAATCAGGTTTGCGGCCAGGACGAGCTGGTGTTCGACGGCGCCTCCTTCGCGCTCAACGGCGATCTCTCGCTTGCGGCGCAATTGCCGGCCTTCGAGGAGAGCGTCGTCACGCTGCGCTTCACTCGTAACGGCGACGACTGGCGCTGCACGGGCCCGATCGCCGAATTGCCCGAGGGCGACAAGGCCGACTACGCCGCCTGCGTGCTGGGCTTGCGCGACTATGTTACCAAGAACGGCTTTCCCGGCGTGCTGCTCGGGATTTCCGGCGGCATCGATTCCGCTCTGTGCGCGGCGATCGCGGTCGACGCGCTCGGCGCCGACCAGGTGCATGGTGTGATGCTGCCTTATCGCTACACGGCCGCACACTCGATCGCCGATGCCGGCGAGCTCGCGGGCCATCTCGGCATCCGCTACGAGGTTTTGCCGATCGCCGAGGCTGTGAACGGCTTCGAGACCATCCTGTCCGGCATCTTCAAGAACCTGCCGCCCGACATCACCGAGGAAAACCTCCAGGCCCGCACGCGCGGCACGCTGCTGATGGCGATCTCCAACAAGACCGGCCTGATGGTGGTGACCACAGGCAACAAGTCGGAGATGTCGGTCGGCTACGCCACGCTCTATGGCGACATGAATGGCGGCTTCAACCCGATCAAGGACATCTACAAGACGCAGGTGTTTCGCCTGGCGGCGTTGCGCAACGGCTGGAAGCCGGAAGGCGCGCTCGGCCCTGCGGGCGAGGTCATTCCGCCCGACATCATCACGCGCCCGCCGACAGCGGAGCTGCGCGAGAACCAGACCGACCAGGACACGCTGCCGCCCTATGACGTGCTCGACGCCATCCTGGAGCGCCTGGTCGAACGCGAGCAGCCGCTGGACCAGATCATTGCCGCCGGCTTCGACCGCGAGATCGTCACCCGCATCGACCATCTGCTCAACGTCGCCGAATACAAGCGCCGCCAGGCGGCGCCCGGCGTGAAGGTGACGGCGAGGAACTTCGGCCGCGACCGCCGCTATCCCATCACGAACCGGTTTCGCGACAAGGGCGAGGGGGTGTCCGCGCCTGACGAGACGTTGGTTTCGCGCGGCAGCCGGGCGTCGATCGACGCGTTCGAGGGGTGAGCTTTCAAAGATGCTTGCGGGGGCGAGGCAGGCGATCTCGCTACTCATTCCGCTGGATGCCCCGCCTGCGCGGGGCATGACAGTTGAGATTGGAGCAGGCGCCTTACGCTACTTCTGCTGCTGCGGCAGGAAGGTCGGGCCGACCGAGCGGATCGGCTTGTTCTCGGAGCTCGCAGCGGTGCCCGCATCCGCGGGCGGGGTTGCAGCCGGCGCATTCGCCGTCGTCGGCGCGGGAGCTGCGCCCTTCTTCGCATTCGCAGGCGTGCCCCTGTTGAGCCGCTGCTGCTGCATCTTCCTGGCGCTCTCTTCGGTGACGATGATGTCGCCCTGCTGCTCGGCCGCAGCCTTGTCGTCGGCCGATTTCAGCGCATCCGCCCAGGTCTGGCCCGCCGCCTTGCAGGAGCAGGACGGGTTGAACTCGCTGCGGAATTTGAAGGCGGTCGGTAGCGCGGTGTAGGGCTGGCCGCCGATGGAGACCGCCGAATTCATGTCTTCACCGGGATTGCGATGAGTGTACAGCACGGCTTCGGCAGCCGGGCACAGCGCCTTGCAGGTCTTCTCGTCGTCGGGGAAGCGCGCCGGCACCGTCGCAAACGAGATCGGGAAATAGGCGCCGTCGCAAGTGCGAACGCACACGGTGCGGTAGGTGCCGGATTGCGGCCCGAGATCGGAGGGCGGCACGGCTTGCGGATTATTCGGGTTGTTGCCGCCGCCGAACAGATTGGTCAGGAAGTTGCCGCCGCCTTGTGACTGCGCGACATTGGCATATTGCGGGCCGCAATTGTTCTGCGCCAGCGCCATCAGCACCGAGCGGCGCTGGTTGTCGCGCTCCGGGCTGGAGCCGCCGGGACCGCCGCCGCGCAGCCGCTCGAGATTGACGGTGATCTGGTCCAGATTGGCGCGCATCTGCTGGATCTGGGTGTTGACCGGGCCGCACTGCGCCGACTGGCCGTTGAACAGCGAGAAGAAGCCGGAGGAATCGCAGCCCATGCGCTTGGCCTGCATGGTGACGCGGTCGAGCTCGGCCTGCTGCTTGGCCTGGGAATCCTGGTAGCGGCGGATCTGCTCTTCGCGCGCGGGGTCACCGCCGCCGCCACGATCGAGCGCGGCGAGCTGGCCTTCCAGCCGCACGCACATTGGGTTCGGTCCCAGCCCGTTCTGGCCGGGCTGAGGCGGCGGGCCGGGTGGTCCGGCCTGCGCGAAAGCGCCGGAGGCAAGCACGACCGCGCTCAGGAGCACGGTGCAGGCAAGGGGGAAGCGGGCACGGGGCAGGGACAACAATTCAGGCATATCCGCCATTCTAGCGAGGTCACGGCCCAATGTGACGTTGGGGGCCGAAGCGCGCCCTCCAATAGCCGCTTCCTGCGGCATCGTCACGTCGTTTCAGGGGCCATAGACTGGGCCTAAGGTCCGCCAGCTCCGAGCGAATTCAGCGCTGGCAGGTGATTGCGACATATTCGTCGCAACGGCCATGAGAGCAGTTTGCGCCGGTTTTGGGGACAGAGCCGGTAATTTCGTCGGGATCGACCCGGCGATAGCTTGATGCCTGGGCAAAATCTCGTGACTGGCAATAGGTGCGCGCGACGGAGGCACCGCATGTCTCGCCCTTGGCCAGGCACTGGCCATCCGCCTGATTGGCGATAATGAAGACGCGGGTCTCGGCGAGCGCGCTGGATGACGCGAGGATCGAGGCGCTGAAAATGAGCGCGAGTGCAGATCGCATGAAAATACCAGGGCAAAAAAGGAAGGAACCGCCGGTTCCAGAATGGCCTCAAATGGTTAGGGGATCATGAACCATCAGGGCGAGCCGCGCGCTTTGCGGAGATAAGACGGCGTTTTCGCGGCTCTCTTGACGTGGGGCCGCCTCATAGCCCATATGTCGCCTCATGAACGGTCTCCTCGCCATCTGCGCCATTTGCCGCGAGATTACGAGCTAGCGATTCGCTGGCTGGAGCCGTCTTTTCTCAAATGCATTGAGAGCCTTGGACGCCCGGCCGACAGGGATGGGTTGCCATGGAATTGCGTCTTTACGATACGCTGAGCCGGGAAAAGCGGACCTTTGTGCCGCTCGATGCGAACAACGTCCGCATGTATGTCTGCGGACCGACCGTCTATGATTTCGCCCATATCGGCAATGCGCGGCCGGTGATCGTGTTCGACGTGCTGTTTCGGCTACTGCGCCACCTCTACGGCGAAGCGCATGTCAAATATGTCCGCAACATCACCGACGTCGACGACAAGATCAACGACCGCGCCGCGCGGGATTTCCCCGGCTTGCCGCTGAACGAGGCCATTCGCAAGGTCACCGAACAGACCGGCAAGCAGTTTCATGCCGACGTCGATGCGCTTGGCTGCTTGCGGCCGACCGTCGAGCCGCGTGCGACCGAGCATATCGGTGAGATGCGCGAGATCATCGAGAGGCTGGTCGCCGGTGGCTTTGCCTACGTCGCCGAGGACCATGTGCTGTTCTCGCCGCAGGCGATGAACGCCGCCAACTCGGTGCTGCCGCGCTACGGCGCGCTGTCCAACCGCTCGCTGGACGAGATGATCGCCGGCGCCCGCGTCGATGTCGCGCCCTACAAGAAGGACAACACCGACTTCGTGTTGTGGAAGCCGTCCAAGCCCGGCGAGCCCTCATGGCCGTCGCCGGCCGGCATCGCCGCGCAGGGCCGCCCCGGCTGGCATATCGAGTGCTCGGCCATGGCCTGGAAGCATCTCGGCGAGCATTTCGACATTCATGGCGGCGGCATCGATCTCGTGTTTCCGCATCACGAGAACGAGGTGGCGCAGACCTGCTGCGCCTTCCACCGCGAGCGCATGGCGAACACCTGGATGCACAACGGCTTCCTCCAGGTCGAGGGTGAGAAGATGTCGAAGAGCCTCGGCAACTTCATCACCATCCATGAGCTGCTGGCGGACTGGCCCGGCGAGGTGCTTCGGCTGAACATGCTGAAGACGCAGTATCGTTCGCCGATCGACTGGACCATGAAGTCGCTGGAGGAGAGCGCCAAGACGCTCGATGACTGGTATCGCGTCGCCGCCGATGTCGCGCCCGGCAAGCCGGCCGCGTCCGTGATCGAGCCGCTGCTCGATGACCTCAACACGCCGCAGGCGATCGCGGCGCTGCACGGCCTGCGTGGCGATGCCCCTGCATTGTCGGGCTCGTTGCGGCTGCTCGGATTCCTGTCCGAGAGCGCGGCGCAGTGGGAAGGGCGCAAGCAGCAGGCGAGCGGCGTCGATGCCACGGAAATCGAGCGCCTGATTGCGGAGCGGACGGCCGCCCGTGGCCGCAAGGACTTCAGGGAATCCGACCGCATTCGCGATCTGCTCGCCACGATGGGCGTTGCGATCAAGGACTCCAAGGAAGGCACGACCTGGGAGATCGCGCGATGAAGCGGCCCGATACGCCTTTCCCGCGGCACTGGCTCTATTACATCGCGCTGAAGATCGCGCTGCTCGCCGGCGCTGTGGCGCTGGTGCTCAAGCTCTATGGGATGTGGTGAAGACGATGGGACAGAGTTTGCCAAAGCCCGCCCTGCGGCCCTTCCTGCCTGAAGACGTGCCGGTGCTCGCCGCGATCTTCGCTGCCAGCATCGAGGAGCTGACCGGCGACGACTATAGCGAGGCGCAGCAGGAAGCCTGGATTCAGGCGGCCGAAGACGAAGCGTTCGGCAAGCGGCTTGCCTCCGACCTCACTCTGATCGCGACGCTGGAGGGCTCGCCGGTCGGCTTCGCCTCGCTGCGCGGCAACGATCACATCCGCATGCTCTATGTCCATCCGGCCGTGGCCGGGCAGGGCATCGCGACCATGCTGGTCGATGCGCTGGAGAAGCTCGCAGGCAGCCGCGGCGCCGAGAGCCTCTCGGTCGATGCCAGCGACACCGCGCAGGGCTTCTTCGCCAAGCGCGGCTACACAGCCCAGCAGCGCAACAGCGTCACCATCAACGACGAATGGCTCGCCAACACCACCATGAAGAAGACGCTGGGAGCGCCGCAATGAGCAAGCAGCGTCTCTATCTGTTCGACACCACGCTGCGCGACGGCGCGCAGACCAACGGTGTCGATTTCACCTTGACCGACAAGAGGGTCATCGCGGCGATGCTCGATGATCTCGGCATCGACTATGTCGAGGGCGGCTATCCCGGCGCCAATCCGCTCGACAGCGAATTCTTCGCGACCAGGCCGAAGCTCAGTCATGCGCGCTTCACTGCGTTCGGCATGACGCGGCGGGCAGGGCGCTCTGTTTCCAACGATCCTGGCGTCGCCGGGCTGCTGGAGGCGAAGGCGGACGCGATCTGCTTCGTGGCAAAATCCTCGGCCTATCAGGTGCGCGTCGCGCTGGAGACGACGAAGGAGGAGAACCTCGCCTCCATCCGCGACAGCGTCGCCGCCGCGAAGGCCGCCGGTCGCGAGGTGATGCTCGACTGCGAACACTTCTTTGACGGCTACAAGGAAGACCCGAGCTTCGCGCTGGCCTGCGCCAAGGCGGCCTATGAGGCGGGCGCGCGCTGGGTGGTGCTGTGCGACACCAACGGCGGCACTATGCCGAACGAGATCGAGACTATTGTCACCGAGGTGACGAAGCACATTCCCGGCGATCACGTCGGCATCCACGCTCATAACGACACGGAGCAGGCGGTGGCCAATTCGCTGGCCGCGGTGCGCGCCGGCGCGCGGCAGATCCAGGGCACGCTGAACGGTCTCGGCGAGCGCTGCGGCAATGCCAATCTCTGCTCGCTGATCCCGACGCTGAAATTGAAGAAGGAGTTTTCCGACGCCTTCGAGATCGGCGTCACCGCGGAGAAGCTCGCAACGCTCGTCAAGGTCTCGCGCACGCTCGACGACATGCTCAACCGCGTGCCGAACCGGCATGCCGCCTATGTCGGCGAGAGCGCCTTCGTCACCAAGACCGGTATCCATGCCTCCGCCGTGCTGAAGGATCCGCAGACTTACGAGCATGTGTCGCCGGAGCTGGTCGGCAACCACCGCAAGGTGCTGGTGTCCGATCAGGCCGGCCGCTCCAATGTCATCGCCGAGCTCGATCGCGCCGGCATCCCTTACGAGAAGAGCGATCCGAAGCTGACGCGCCTCGTCGAGGAGTTGAAGGCGCGCGAGGCGGCGGGCTACGCCTACGAGTCCGCCAATGCTTCGTTCGAGCTCCTGGCGCGCCGCACGCTCGGCAAGGTGCCGCATTATTTCGAGGTCGAGCAGTTCGACGTCAATGTCGAGCAGCGCTACAACGCGCTGGGCGAGCGGGTCACCGTGGCGCTCGCGGTGGTCAAGGTCGACGTCGCCGGCGAGCATCTGATCTCGGCGGCCGAAGGCAACGGCCCCGTCAATGCGCTCGACGTCGCCCTGCGCAAGGACCTCGGCAAATACCAGAAATACATCGAGGGCCTGACGCTGATCGACTATCGCGTCCGTATCCTCAACGGCGGCACCGGCGCGGTCACGCGCGTTCTGATCGAGAGCGAGGACGAGAGCGGCGACCGCTGGACCACGGTCGGCGTCTCCCCGAATATCATCGACGCCTCCTTCCAGGCATTGATGGATTCGGTGATCTACAAGCTCGTGAAATCGGGGGCGCCGGCGTAAGCAAGATGTAGCCCGGATGAGCGAAGCGATATCCGGGGGCGGTATACGACGCACCGATAGACTTTCCCGGATGTCGCTTCGCTCATCCGGGCTACCGACAATGGGGGAGGGGCAGAAGTATGATCGACCACATCTCCGTCGGGGTCAGCGATCTCGAACGCGCCGCAAAGTTCTACGAGGCGACGCTCGCCGCGCTCGGCCTCACGCGTCTCGTCGCGCGGCCGCGCACGGTCGGCTTCGGCAAGGCCTATCCGGAATTCTGGATCAATCTGCGCGAAGGCATGCGGCGTGTGGCCCCGGAGAGCGGCGTGCACATCTGCCTGCGCGCGAAGACCGCAAGCGAGGTCGATGCGTTTCACGTCGCCGCGCTGTCCGCCGGCGGTGCCTCCGACGGCGCGCCGGGCATCCGCCCGCACGACCGCGTGCGCTACTACGCGGCCTTCGTCACCGATCCCGACGGCAACCGGATCGAGGCGGTGACGTTTCCGGCGGAATAGAGCGTGACGGTGAATTGGCTAACTGTCACCGCGAAGGAGGTACGCTCCCTCTACCGCTTGCGGGAGAGGGTTGGGGAGAGGGTGTCTCCGCAGAGAGATTCCCAACGAGGCGAGAACCCTCATCCGCCGCTGTGCGGCGACCTCTCGCGCAAGCGGGAGAGGTGACGGAGCCCGTGGCCAAATCGAGCGAACCAACCGTCAGAGCTTGCGCGCGACTTCCGGGGCGAGCTGCTTTTCAGCCTCGGCGAGCTGGGCCACCGCGGCCTTCAGCTTCGGCAAGATCTCGTCGACGCGATCGGCCTTGAGGATGTCGACCGACAGGCCGGCGCGGATGAACTCCGTTTGGCGCATGTGCGACAGCAGCGAGAACAGCGGCTCCCAGAAATTGTCGATATTGGCGAGCAGCACCGGCTTGGCGTGACGGCCGAGCTGTTTCCAGGTCAACTGCTCGACCAGTTCCTCCAGCGTGCCGACGCCGCCCGGCAGCGCCACGAAGGCGTCGGAGCGTTCGAACATCAAGCGCTTGCGCTCGTGCATGTCGGGGGTGACGATCATCTCCTGCACGCGCGTCAGCGCATTCTCGCGCTTGCGCAGGAATTCGGGGATGATGCCCGTGACGGTGCCGCCGTGATCGAGCACGGAGGTCGCGACCGCGCCCATCAGGCCGAGCGATCCGCCGCCATAGACCAGGCGGACGTTGTTCTCGGCGAGCGCCTTGCCAAACGCCTTGGCGCCTTCGGTGAAGCGGGGATTGGTTCCAGGGCCGGAGCCGCAATAGACACAGACGGTTTTGATCGTGCTCATTGGTGCCATGATGCATTGCAGCGAAGAGGCGTCAAGCCCAATCGGTGATTCGATACTCCCGGAAATCTACCGGTAAATGACGATAAACAATCAAAGATTCGCCATCTGGCGGGGTGCGCGGACATCGGGAAGGCTCTATATGACGGACGAAAATCGTCAATCGCAGTTGCGCCCGCATCCGGCGGGCTTTCAGGTTTCTTGATGGACCAACCTCAATCGCTCGACGGCGCCGACGTTCCTGATCCTTCCGCCGGAGGACCGCTGGAGCGGGCCACGCTGATGGGCACGCTGGCGCATCTGTGGCCCTATATCTGGCCGGGCGATCGCGTCGATCTGAAGATGCGGGTGGTCTGGTCCCTGGTGCTGCTGCTCGCCGCCAAGCTGATCACGCTGGCCGTGCCGTTCAGCTTCAAATGGGCGACGGATGCACTGACCGGCGCCAACACCGCGCCGGTCGCGGCCGACAACTGGCACCTCTGGGTGATCGCCTCGCCGCTGCTGCTCACCGCGAGCTACGGCGCGATGCGCATTCTGATGGCGGTGCTGACGCAATGGCGCGACGGCATCTTCGCCCGCGTCGCCATGCATGCGGTGCGCAAGCTCGCCACCATCACCTTCATTCACATGCACGAGCTGTCGCTGCGCTTTCACCTCGAGCGCAAGACCGGCGGCCTGACGCGCGTGCTCGAGCGCGGCCGCGAGGGCATCGAGGTCATCGTGCGCATGGTGATCCTGCAGCTGATCCCGACAATCGTCGAGGTCTCGCTTTTGATGGCGGTGCTGCTCTGGCAGTTCGACTGGCGTTACGTGGTCGTTACCTTGATCACGGTCACGCTCTACATGTACTACACCTACATCGCGACCGAGTGGCGGATCGGCATCCGCCGCAAGATGAACGATTCCGACACCGAGGCGAACACCAAGGCGATCGACTCGCTGCTCAATTACGAGACCGTCAAATATTTCAGTGCCGAGGCGCGCGAGGCGCAGCGCTACGACAGATCGGTGGAGCGCTACGAGGAGGCGAGCGTCCGCAGCTACACGTCGCTCGCGGTGCTCAACACCGGGCAGGCCGTGATCTTCACACTGGGCCTGACCGCGACCATGCTGATGTGCGCGATCGGCGTACGCAATGGCACCAACACCGTCGGCGATTTCGTGCTGGTCAACGCCATGATGATCCAGCTCTACCAGCCCCTGAACTTCATGGGCATGGTCTATCGCGAGATCAAGCAGGCGATCATCGACATCGAGAAGATGTTCAATGTGCTGGGCCGCGAGGCCGAGATCAAGGATGCGCCTGGCGCGAAGCCGCTGGTCATCTCCGCCGGCATCGTGCGTTTCGAGGACGTGCGCTTTGCCTATGAGCCGACGCGCCCGATCCTGAAGGGCATCAGCTTCGAGGTGCCGGCCGGCAAGACCGTTGCCATCGTCGGCCCGTCGGGCGCAGGCAAGTCGACCATCTCGCGGCTGCTGTTCCGCCTGTATGACGTCTCCGGCGGCAAGATCCTGATCGACGGCCAGGACATCCGCGACGTCACGCAGGCGAGCTTGCGTGCATCGATCGGCATGGTGCCGCAGGACACCGTGCTGTTCAACGACACCATCCGCTACAACATCCGCTATGGCCGCTGGGACGCGACTGATACCGAGGTCGAGGAGGCGGCGCGGCTGGCGCAGATCGACCACTTCATCCGCATGGCGCCGAAGGGCTACGACACCCAGGTCGGCGAGCGCGGCCTGAAGCTGTCGGGCGGCGAGAAGCAGCGCGTCGCGATCGCGCGTACGGTTCTCAAGGCGCCGCCGATCCTGGTGCTGGACGAGGCGACCTCGGCGCTCGACACCCACACCGAGCACGAGATCCAGGGTGCGCTCGACCGCGTGGCGAAGAACCGCACCTCGCTGGTGATCGCGCACCGGCTTTCGACCATCGTCGGCGCCGACGAGATCATCGTGCTGGACCAGGGCCGCGTCGCCGAGCGCGGTACCCACGCGACACTGCTCGCGCACGGCGGCCTCTATGCCAGCATGTGGAACAGGCAGCGCGAGGCCGAGGCGGCACGCGAGAAACTGGCCAAGATGGCCGACACCAGCGCGGCGCCCAACCGGGAGCCGCCGCCGGTCGATGACGTCCTGACGACGCCTGCGGCGGTCGACTGACCTTGTCTCCGGTCCCAACTCTGGCCTAAACAACTCCACCGCGCGGGGGCAACCCGCGCCGTCAACCCCTCCAGCGGCAGATAGCGATGTCCATTCTCGATTCGATCCAGCGCCAGATCCCGCCGATCCACAAGGAGGGCTATCCCTTCATCGGCGGTTTTGCGCTGGCAAGCCTGATCCTGTTCTGGCTGTGGTCGCCGTTGGGGTGGATCGGCACGATCCTGACCGTCTGGTGCGCGCTGTTCTTCCGTGACCCCGTCCGCGTGACGCCCGTGCGTGAGGGGCTGGTTGTGTCGCCCGCCGACGGCCGCGTCTCGATGATCACCATGGCGCTGCCCCCGGCCGAGCTCGGGCTCGGCGACCGGCCGCTGCCGCGCATCTCGGTGTTCATGAGCGTATTCAACTGCCACGTGAACCGCGCGCCCGTGGCGGGCAGGGTGGATCGCATCGCCTATCGGCCCGGCCTCTTCATCAACGCCGAGCTCGACAAGGCGAGCGAGGACAATGAGCGCAATTCGCTGGTCATCACGACGCCGACGGCGCGGATCGGCGTGGTCCAGATCGCCGGCCTCGTCGCCAAGCGCATCGTCTGCTTCGTCAAGGAAGGGCAGGCGATCGGTGCCGGCGAGCGCTTCGGCCTGATCCGCTTCGGCTCCCGCCTCGACGTCTATTTGCCCGTGGGCACCAAGGCGCTGGTCTCGGAAGGGCAGACCGCGATCGCCGGAGAGACGATCCTGGCCGACCTTGCCGGCGAGGACCCGAGCCGCGCCTACCGCGCCAATTGACCAATAGTCGTGCTTGTGGGCCTTCCGCCGCAATGGCGGAGGGGGGCGCGGCTTGCTATATCTCGCCTCGAGGTGAGCAATGACGCCCTATGACTTCAAAGATCCCGATGTGCGCCGCCGGCGGTTTCGACCGATCCCGGTGCGGATGCTGGTGCCCAACGTCATCACGCTGCTGGCGATCTGCGCCGGCCTGACCTCGATCCGGCTGTCGATCGAGGGGCGGATGACGCTCGCCGTCTACGCCATCGTATTCGCGGCCGCGCTCGACGGCATCGACGGCCGCATCGCGCGCATGATCAAGGGCCAGTCCAAGTTCGGTGCCGAGCTCGACAGCCTCGCCGATTTCGTCAATTTCGGGGTGGCACCGGGCCTGATGCTGTATTTCTGGCAGCTGCACGAGCTTGGCAATGCCGGCTGGATCGCCGCGATGGTGTTCGCGATCTCCGGCGGCCTGCGGCTCGCGCGCTTCAACGCCACCATGGATGATCCGAACAAGCCGGCCTTCGCGGCCAATTTCTTCACCGGCGTGCCGGCGCCCGCCGGCGCCATCACGGTGCTGCTGCCGATCTACATCGCGTTCCTCGAGCTCGGCCGCACCCCTGCGGCGGTGACGGCGGCCTATACGCTTCTGATCGCGTTTCTGATGGTGTCGCGCCTGCCGGTATTCTCTGGCAAGACCAAACGCATGCGCGTGCCGCCGGAGCTGGTGCTGCCGGCGTTCGTCGCCGTGATCGTCTTCATCGCGCTCTTGATCGCCTATCCCTGGCACGTGCTGTCGATCGGCACGGTGCTCTATCTGCTCTTCCTGCCGCTCGGCTACAAATCCTATCGCGACCAGGCGCGCGCGATGCAAGCCGCCGCGCCGGCGGGAGGCGAGGTCTCGTCACCGACTTCGGCGCCGACGCTGTCGAATCCGTCGGAGCCGCCGCACGATGACGACCGGCCCGGACGTCTGCACTGAGCGCTCCTCGCGGATATCTGCCATGAGGCCTGCCTGAGTTGGGTCGAGGCCCGATCTCGGCTATATCGCCCATGTACCGGCGGCATCGCGCAATCAACAGCCGCCCATCTGGGAGAGAACGCCGTGACCAATTCCGCGACCGGGCCGCTGCCCGCTTCCGTCATCGAGGCGCTGGGCCGTTATGACACGCCGACGATCTGCAATGCCATGGAGATCGTGGCGCCCGAGCGGCGTCTGATCGGCTACACCACCAAGCCGCTGGTCTGTCCGTTTCCCGACCTGCCGCCGATCGTCGGCTACGCCCGCACGGTTGCGATCCGCTCGGTGCTGAAATCATCGCTCCCGGCCGAGGAACAGTCCAGGCGTCGCATCGACTATTACGAATATGTCGGCACCGGCCATGGCCCGCGCATCTCGGTGATCCAGGACATCGACGGCCCCGATGTCGGCTACGGCGCATTCTGGGGCGAGGTGCAGAGCAACGTGCACAAGGCGCTCGGCTGCCTCGGCGTCATCACCGACGGCTCGATCCGCGACATCCCGCAATGGGCCCCGGGCTTCCAGGCGCTGGCCGGCTCCATCGGCCCGTCGCACGCCTGGGTGCATGCGGAAAGCTTTGGCGGCGAAGTGCGCGTCGCCGGCATGACCGTGAAGTCCGATGATCTGATCCACGCCGACCGGCACGGTGCCATCGTCATCCCGCTCGACGTCGCCGCAAAGCTGCCGGAAGCCGCCGAACTGTGCGGCCGCCGCGAGACGCCGATCCTGGAGATCGCCCGCAGCCCCGACTTCTCGCTGGAGAAGCTGAAGGCCGCGCTGAAGCGCTCGGCGGAGATTCACTAAAGCGCGATGCGATCAGGATGAATCGTCATCGCGCTTTAGGTTGTTCGGAAATCCGCTGCGGCGATCGAACGACCTACGGCCGCGACGCCGGCCGTGGGTCGCCTTGTTCCGTCAGAAACAGGACCGCCTGATCCGGCTCGCCGAACACTGCGGCGGCGCATCCGATCAGGGTGAAGCCGCCGGCAAGGTCCCATAGCGTGATGTCCTCCGCATTGTCCGGGAGGTGAATCAAGCGCGCTGCCATCACCGCGAAGGCGGCCTCGGCGAAGAGCACGAGGCTGAAAGCCGGCAGGACGAGCTCCGGCTCCAGCAGGTGGAGCGCCAGCACCGCGGGCAGCGCGGTGAGAAGACTGAACAGCGTCAACATCGCGATGGCTCCCGCGATCGAGCATGCCGCACGGCCATAGAATACCGCATGATGCCCTGTCGCGGATGTGGCGCAGGGCCGCAGTTGGAGTGTCATTCCGGCGGCGCCGGTCATGGTTAGCGAATGATTGAAATTCGTTCCGCTGGAGGGGATCGCGGCTCGCAGCAGCGGCCCGGCGTACTGTCCGGACTTAACCTTTACGCGGCTTTAAGGGCGGGCCTCTAGGGTTTCCAACGCGGTTCGGGGTCGGGCCGCACCAGCGGCCAGGACGGCCGTTGTCGCGTACGCGTTGGAGTCGATAATGGATATAGCAACACTCGTCGGCCTTGCCGCGGGCGCCACTGTTGTGTCGACGCTGATCTTGATGGGCGGCAGCTTCGGGATGTTCTACGACATCCACGCCGTGATCGTCATCTTCGGCGGCTCGTTCGCCGCAACGATGATCCGCTTTCCATTGTCGGCCATGGTGCACGGCTTGCCGCTGGGCGCAAAGTTTGCCTTCACCCTAAGCCGCCTTTCGGCCCACGACCTCGTCGACGAACTCGCCCGCATCGCCGAAATCGCTCGCAAGCAGGGTCCGGTCGGGCTGGAGAAGGTCGAGACTGACGAGCCGTTCCTTGCCAAGGGCATCCGCTACGTTGCCGACGGCTACGACCTCGACTTCATTCGCGACAATCTGGAGCGCGACCGCGACAACTTCCTGATGCATCTCGACGAAGGCAGCAAGATCTATCGCGCCGTCGGCGACTGCGCCCCGGCCTTCGGCATGATCGGCACGCTGCTCGGCATGGTGCAGATGTTCTCCAACATGTCGGACCCTTCCAAGCTCGGCCCGTTCATGGCCACCGCGCTGCTCGCGACGCTGTATGGCGCGGTTGTCGCCAACCTGATCTGTTTGCCGATTGCCGACAAGCTGCATGGCAAGCTGCTCGACGAAGAAACGAACCGCACCTTGATCATCGACGGCATCCTGATGATCCGCGATTCCAAGAGCCCGACGCTCGTGCGCGAAATGCTGCTGGCCTATCTGCCGGAGAAGCATCGTCACACCGAGGGAGAGCCGGTGCCGGCGTGAGGCCGCCCGCCGGGATTTGAGAGATGGCCAAGAAGAAGCGCGGCAATGCTCACGGCGGCGGCCACGGCTGGTTCGTGACCTTCGCCGACCTGATGGCGCTGCTGCTGGCGTTTTTCGTGATGCTGGTTGCGTTCTCCACGCAGGACGCCAACAAGCTGAAGATCGTCGCGGGCTCGATGCGCGAGGCGTTCGGCGTTCAGAGCGAAGCGCGCTACTCCGGAATCGTCGAATCCGACGGCCTGCCGACCCGTCCGCGGCTGAAGAACGTCGACCACATCCAGCCCGAGGATGCCTCCAACACGCCGACGCCGGACCAGGAAGACCGCGACAAGACGTCCGGCGCGAAGATCAAGGTCGACCGTAATTTCGCGCTGGCCGCGGCCTCGCTGCGCCAAGCGTTGCAGGACATGCCGGAACTGACCGAGATGTCCAAGCACATCATGTTCGAGGAGACCAAGCAGGGCCTCAACCTGGAGATCGTCGACCAGGACGGCCGCTCGATGTTCGCCGACGGCTCCAAGGTGCCCTATGACCGTACCCGGCGCCTGGTCGAGAAGCTTGCGATTCCGCTCAAGGCCACGCCGCTGCGCGTATCTATCGCCGGCCACACCGCGGCAGGATTTGTACCGACCCGCAGCGACTACGGCGCCTTCGATCTGTCGGCCGACCGCGCCAACGCCGTGCGCCAGATCCTCGAACGCGAAGGTCTGCCGCCGTCGCATATTTTCGCCGTCTCGGGCAAGGCGGATACCCAGCCGCTGTTTCCGGACGATCCCTCGCTCGCGGCCAACCGTCGGGTGACCATCACCCTGATGCGTGAAGATCCGCCGCTGCCGCCGAATCTGAAGCCGTAACGCCCCCCTTGCGCTACCGTTTTACCTGAGGCATGTCGTCGCGCTGACGATGAACGTTGCTGCGGCGTCACAGCTTCTGTTCCGGCGCCTGCTATGGTGCCGGGCCGATTGACAGGCGCGACGGAAGCGTCAATAGGCGCCGGATCAAATTCAGGGACGAAGCGTTTCTCACCCCCATGACGGCGAGCATCACATCGACCGAGACCCAGGACGGGCAGCCGGTCACATCAGGCTTTTGGGCCCTTACGCTCGGGAGCATCGGCGTCGTCTTCGGGGATATCGGCACCTCGCCGCTTTACG
The DNA here is from genome assembly GCF_041262065.1 of Bradyrhizobium sp. USDA 327. Classification (NCBI taxonomy): domain Bacteria; kingdom Pseudomonadati; phylum Pseudomonadota; class Alphaproteobacteria; order Hyphomicrobiales; family Nitrobacteraceae; genus Bradyrhizobium; species Bradyrhizobium sp. USDA 327. The sequence goes on from NZ_JBGCCW010000001.1 coordinate 2,223,416, forward strand.
CATTTCACGAGGCCGTCAAGGGCGCGGCCCACGGCGAGCCGGTCTCGCGGGTCATCGTGCTGGGCGTGCTCTCGCTGATCCTGTGGGCGCTGCTGATCGTCGTCACCGCCAAATACGTCCTGCTGCTGCTGCGCGCCGACAACAACGGGGAGGGCGGCACGCTCTCGCTGATGGCCCTCGGCCAGCGCGCGCTCGGGCGGCGAAGCTGGGTCCTGCTCGCGCTCGGTGTGGTCGGCGCCTCCATGTTCATCGGCGATTCCATGATCACGCCGGCGATCTCGGTCCTCTCGGCGGTCCAGGGCCTCAAGCTCGCGACGCCCGCGCTCGAGCACTATGTCGTGCCGCTCACCGTCCTCATTCTGGTGCTGCTGTTTGCCGTCCAGAGCAAGGGAACCGCATTGGTCGCCTCGGCCTTCGGGCCGGTGATGGTGGTCTGGTTCGCCGTCATCGCCGTGATGGGGGCCGTCCACATCGTCGACGACCCCACCGTTCTGGCGGCAATCAATCCCTATTACGCGGTGCAGTTCGTGCTGTCGCACGGCGTGATCGGCCTCGTGACGCTCGGCGCCGTGTTCCTGGCGGTCACGGGCGGCGAGGCGCTTTATGCCGATCTCGGCCATTTCGGCCGCAAGCCGATCCAGTCGGCCTGGATGTTCTTCGTGCTGCCCGCGCTCCTGATCAACTATTTCGGGCAGGGTGCGCTGGTGCTGTCCGATCCCAGCGCGATCGAGCACTCCTTCTATCGCATGGTGCCCGAGAGCCTGGTGCTGCCGCTGGTCGGACTTGCGACTGCCGCAACCGTGATCGCGAGCCAGGCGGTGATCACCGGCGCCTATTCGCTGGTCTACCAGGCCGTACAACTCGGGCTTCTGCCGCGTTTCGAGGTGCGCTACACCTCCGAATCCCACGCGGGCCAGATCTATCTGCCCCGCGTGAACCGCCTATTGCTGATCGGTGTGATGCTGCTGGTGCTGCTGTTCCACACCCCCAGCAATCTGGCCTCGGCCTACGGCATTGCGGTCTCCACCACCATGGTCGCCGATGGCATCATGGGCTTCGTCGTGATCTGGAAATTGTGGAACTGGCGCGCGGCGACGGCTGCGGCCGTGATCGTCCCCTTCGTCATCGTCGATTTGAGCTTCTTCAGCGCCAACCTGCTCAAGCTGCTCGAAGGCGCCTGGGTGCCGCTGCTGTTCGGCGTCCTCATGGCGGGGACGATCTGGACCTGGCGCAAGGGCTCCGCAATCCTGATCCAGAAGACGCGACGGATCGAGGTGCCGCTGGACGATCTGATCCGGAGCCTGGAGAAGCGGCCGCCGCACATCGTCAATGGCACGGCGGTGTTCCTCACCAGCGATCCGGCCTTCGTGCCGACCGCGCTGCTGCACAATCTCAAGCACAACAAGGTGCTGCATGAGCACAACGTGATCCTGACCATCGAGACCGCGCATACGCCGCGGGTCGATCTGTCGGAGCGGTTCAGGATGGAGAAGATCAGCGACAAGTTCTCCAAGGTGCGTCTGCGCTTCGGCTATATGGAGCAGCCGAACGTGCCGAAGGCGCTCGCCATCGCGCGCAAACAGGGCTGGCAGTTCGACATCATGTCGACGTCGTTCTTCGTGTCGCGGAGATCGCTGAAGGCCTCGGCGCAGTCGGGCATGCCGCTGTGGCAGGACCACTTGTTCATCGCACTCAGCCGGTCAGCCAATGACGCCACCGACTATTTCCAGATTCCCACCGGGCGGGTGGTTGAAGTCGGAACCCAAGTCACTATTTGAACGCAACTGGCAAACCCATGCAAAATTGGCATGGCTATGGTCCGGAATCGGCCTAGGCTATGCCGGCAGCGCAGGCCTATAAGCCGCGCGCTCTTCCGCCGTTGTGCCGTGAAGCATTGTAGAGGCCATTGGGCTCTTCCATGACCAGTGACGTAGTAGTTCCCGCCCCGGAAACGGCGGCGGTCAATGGGCATGGTGAGGCCCACACCACCGCTGGTTTCGGTGCGCTGACGCTCGGCAGCATCGGCGTCGTCTATGGCGATATCGGCACCAGCCCGCTCTATGCGTTCCGCGAGGCGGTGACGGCGGCTTCCGGGCACGAGGGCCTGCCGACGGCTGCGGCCGTGCTCGGCGTGCTCTCCCTGATCCTGTGGGCGCTCATCATCGTGGTGACGCTCAAATATGTCGTGATCCTGCTCCGCGCCGACAACAACGGCGAGGGCGGCACGCTGGCGCTGATGGCGCTGGCCCAGCGCGCGGTGGGCACCGGCGGGTCCGCCATCGTCCTGCTCGGCATCATCTCCGGTGCCCTGTTCTACGGCGATGCCGTGATCACGCCGGCGCTCTCGGTGCTGTCGGCGATCGAAGGCATGAAGGACGTCACCCTCAAGTTCGAGCCATACATCGTCCCGCTGACCGTCGTGATCCTGGTCTGCCTGTTCGCGGTGCAGTCACGCGGCACGGCGCGCGTTGCTGCCTTCTTCGGTCCGATCATGTGCGTCTGGTTCGCCGTGTTGGCGATCGCCGCGATCCATCCGATCATCATGCAGCCGCAGGTGCTGCTCGCGCTGAACCCGCTCTATGCCGTATCCTTCATGCTTAACCACGGCCTGATCGGCTTCGTGACGCTGGGCGCGGTGTTCCTGGCGGTCACCGGCGCCGAGGCGCTGTACGCCGACCTCGGCCATTTCGGCAAGCGGCCGATCCAGTTCGCCTGGCTCTCTATCGTGCTGCCCTCGCTGGCGCTGAACTATCTGGGGCAGGGAGCGCTCGTCCTCAGCGATCCCGGCGCGATCGTGAGCCCGTTCTTCCAGCTCTTCCCGCAAGGTCTTATCCGCGGCAGCATGGTCGTGCTGGCCACTGCCGCCACCGTCATCGCAAGCCAGGCGGTCATCACCGGCGCCTATTCGCTGACGCGGCAGGCGATCCAGCTCGGCCTGCTGCCGCGCTTTGAAATTCGCCATACGTCGGAAGCCCATTCCGGCCAGATCTTCATCCCGCGCATCAACCAGTTGCTGCTGGTCGCGGTGGTGCTGCTGGTGCTCATGTTCCGCTCCTCCAGTGCCCTGGCCTCGGCCTACGGCATCTCGGTCACCGGCACCATGGTGGTCACGGCCATGATGGGCTTTGTCGTGATCTGGAAGGTCTGGCGGTGGTCGCCATTCGCCGCCGCCGCTCTCATTGCGCCATTCCTGTTCCTCGACCTGACCTTCCTCTCCGCCAACCTGCTCAAGGTGTTCGAGGGCGGCTGGGTGCCGCTGGCGCTCGGCGCGCTCATGATTATCCTGATGTACACGTGGCGGCGCGGCAGCCGGCTCTTGTTCGAGAAGTCGCGCAAGCTCGAGTTCCCGCTCGCCGACCTCGTCGCCATGCTGGAGAAGCGGCCGCCGCAGCGGGTGCCGGGAACCGCGGTATTCCTCACCTCGGACCCAATCAGCGCGCCGACCGCGCTGATGCATAGCCTGAAGCACTACAAGGTGCTGCACGAGAAGAACGTCATTCTCACCATCGAGACCGCGCAGACCCCGCGCATCGATCCGTCCGAGCGCGTCAGGCTGGAGCAGATCTCACCGACCTTCTCCAAGGTGACGCTGAAGTTCGGCTTCATGGAATCGCCAAACGTGCCGAAGGCGCTGGCGATCGCCCGCAAGCTGGGCTGGCAGTTCGACATCATGTCGACCTCGTTCTTCCTGTCGCGCCGGGCGCTGAAGCCCGCCGTCCATTCCGGCATGCCGCGGTGGCAGGACCGGCTGTTCATCTCGCTCAGCCGCTCCGCCAACGACGCCACCGACTATTTCCAGATCCCCTCCGGCCGCGTGGTCGAGGTCGGCACGCAGGTGACCATCTAGGGCGGGGATTCGCAGCGGACTTCAAGTCGCTGCGATTTAGCTTTAACTTGCGCCGGGCGGCTCAAGCCTTTGCAGCGCTTGATTTTTGCCTCCCGAGAGGCGAGGTTGCCGCCCGCCGGGGTTCGCCCCGGCATGCGCCTGCGACGTTGGAGGATGATGTGGCGAATCAAGTACAGGATCTGACCCCGGACGAGGTTTCCAAGGGTGTCGCGGAAGGGCGCTATCTGCTCGTCGACGTTCGCGAACCGAACGAGGTTCAGGCCGAGGCCTATCCCTACGGCGTCGTGGTGCCGCTCTCGACCTTCGATCCCAAGGCGATTCCCGATCCCGCCGGCAAGGAGGTCGTGTTCGCCTGCCGCTCGGGAAAACGCTCCGTGACCGCCTCGCTGGCGGCGCAGGCGGCGGGCCTTCCCTACAACAAGCATCTGGCCGGCGGCATGCTGGGCTGGAAGGCGGCGGGGCTCCCCAGCAAGGTCGGTGGCTGATCGGCTCGATGTCCAATTCTTCCTTGAACAAGGTCTTTGCCGACCTTCCCGTCACCATCTTTGAGGCGATGTCGCAGGCCGCCCGCGACAACAATGCCATCAATCTCGGCCAGGGCTTTCCCGACGATCCCGGTCCTGAGGACATCCGCCGCGCCGCGGCCGAGGTCTCGCTGAACGGCTACAACCAGTACCCGTCGATGATGGGCTTGCCGGAGCTGCGCCAGGCAATCGCGACCCATTATGGCCACTGGCACGGCCTCACGCTCGATCCGATGAGCGAAGTGATGGTCACCTCGGGCGGCACAGAGGCGCTGACCTCGGCGATCCTCGCGGTGGTCCAGCCCGGCGACGAGGTGGTCTGCTTCCAGCCGGTCTATGATTCCTATCTGCCCATCATCCGCCAGGCGGGCGGCATTCCGCGCCTGGTCCGTCTCGAGCCGCCGCACTGGCGGCTGAATGAGGACATGCTGAAAAGCGTCTTCAATTCAAAGACCAAGGCGGTGCTGTTCAACAATCCTTTGAATCCGTCCGCGGTGGTCTATCCGCGCGAGGACCTCGAGCTGCTGGCGCGCTACTGCCAGGAGTTCGACGTCATCGCGATCTGCGACGAGGTCTGGGAGCACGTCACCTTCGACGAGCACAAGCACGTCCCGCTCATCACCATTCCCGGCATGCGCGAGCGCACCATCAAGGTCGGCTCGGCCGGCAAGATCTTCTCGCTGACCGGGTGGAAGATCGGCTTCGTCTGCGCGGCACCGCCCTTGCTGCGCGTCGCCGCCAAGGTGCACCAGTTCCTGACCTTCACCACCGCGCCGAACCTGCAGGCCGCCGTCGCCTACGGCCTCGGCAAGTCCGACGACTACTTCCTGTCGATGCGCAAGGATCTGACGCGGAGCAGGGACCGCCTGACCAGGGGGCTGGAGAGCCTCGGGTTCCCCGTACTGAAGTCGCAAGGCACCTACTTCCTCACCGTGGACCTGTCACCGCTCGGGCTGAACGAGAGCGACACGGAATTCTGCTGGCGCATCGTGAAAGACTACAAGGTTGCGGCGATCCCGGTCTCGGCCTTCTACGAGCAGGACCCCGTAACCTCGGTGGTGCGGTTCTGCTTCGCCAAGAAGGACGAGACGCTCGACACCGCGCTGGAGCGGCTGTCCGACGCGGTGCGCGGGCGCAAGAGGTAGACGAGAGATGACGAGCGTCAGCCGCTCCGGGTTTCGCCTCGGTGTTGCAATCGCCGCGGCGCTGACGTTGCTTTCGCCCCCGGCAGGGGCCGAGGAGCGCGTCGTCAACTTCTACAACTGGTCCAACTACATGGCGCCGGATGTCCTTGAGGCTTTCACCAGGGAGACCGGCATCAAGGTGGTCTACGACACCTTCGATGCCAACGAGACCCTGGAGACGCGCCTGATGGCCGGCAAGTCCGGCTACGACGTCGTGGTGCCCACGGCGTACTTCCTCCAGCGCCAGATCAAGGCCAACATCTTCCAGAAGCTCGACAAGTCGAAGCTGCCGAACCTCAGCAATGCCTGGCCGGTGGTGACGCAGCGTCTCGGCATCTACGATCCCGGCAACGTCTACGCCGCCAACTACATGTGGGGCACGACGGGCATCGGCTACAACGTCGCCAAGGTGAAGCAGATCCTCGGACCGGACGCGAAGATCGACAGCTGGGACATCGTCTTCAAGCCGGAGAACCTCGCCAAGTTCAAAGACTGCGGCGTGCACATGCTCGACTCCGCCGACGACATCTTTCCGGCGGCGCTGAACTATCTCGGGCTCGATCCGAACTCGACCAAGCAGGCGGACCTGGAGAAGGCCGCCGATGCCGTGGCGAAAGTCCGTCCCTTCGTGCGCAAGTTCCACTCCTCCGAATACCTGAGCGCGCTCGCCACCGGCGAGATCTGCTTCGTGGTCGGCTGGTCCGGCGACATCATGCAGGCCCGTGCCCGCGCGGCCGAAGCCAAGAGTGGCATCGAGATCGGCTATGCGATTCCCAAAGAGGGCGCGCAGATGTTCTTTGACAATCTCGCGATCCCCGCCGACGCCAAGAACGTCGCTGAAGCCTACGCGCTGATCAATTATCTCTACCGCCCTGATGTCGCCGCCAAGAACTCGGACTTCCTGTCCTACGCCAATGGCAACCTCGCCAGCCAGAAGCTGGTCGATCCGAAGATCCTTGGCGACAAGAACATCTACCCGGACGAGGCGACGCTCTCGAAGCTGTTCGTCATCACGGCGCGCGAGCCGGCGACGCAGCGGATCATCAACCGGCTCTGGACCAAGGTGAAGACGGGGCGCTGAGCGGCTGAGACGGAGCAGACGCTCCCTTGCTCAGCTGTCATGCCCGGGCTTGTCCCGGGCATCCACGTCTTTCCTGCCGCGTGGCGATGCGTGGATGGCCGGGACGGGCCCGGCCAAGACGGCAGGAGTTGCGCCGGCTACCGCCACCTTCGGTGCAGCCACAGCCACTGCTCCGGATGCTCGCGCACCCAGCTCTCCACCACGCTGGTGATCGCCTGCGTCGTGCCCTGGATGTCGATTTTGCCGTCCGCATCGCGCACCGGCTTGATCTCTTCGGTCAGCTCGCCGCGGAAGCGGCCGCCGGGCAGGCGGATGATGCGCACGCCATGGATCGGGCATTCGACCTGGCGGAGCAGGCGCGCCAGCATCGGATTGGCGCGGGTCTTGCGACCGAAGAACGTGACCTCGACGCCGGCGGTGAGGTACTGGTCGATCAGCATGGCGACGTGCTTGCCGTCCTTGAGCGCCTGCGCGAGCCGCAGCGGCGCGTCGCGGCCGGCCGGGATCAGTGTGCCCATGTTGACCTGGCGCATCTCCTGGATGATGCGATCGGCCGAGGCGATGTTCGGCCGGCGATAGAGGATCGCGGTATCCAGTCCATGCGCGACGGCGGCGAGCGCCGGCAATTCCCAATTGGCCAGATGCGCAGCGAAGATCAGCGCCGGCCTGCCGTCATCGCGGATCTGGTCGAACAGCTCGATGCTGCGCTCGGACAATTCGATCCGGCTCTTCTCCGGATGGTCGCGATCGTAGTCCCAGACGCGGTCCATATGGGCGAATTCGGCGCCGACGCGGCCGAGATTCTCCCAGACGCCCATCAGGATCCGTTCGATCTCCTCCGGCGATTTCTCCGGAAAGGCGGCGGTGAGATTGGCGCGGCCGATGCGGTGCTCGCGCAGGCGCGGGCCGATCAGCTTGACGGCGCGCGCGAAAAAGTCCGAGGTTTTGACCGGATCGAAATAGCGCGTGGTGCGCAGCATCGCGACCGTCGCCGCGCCGATCAGGCTTCCGCCGAGCGATTTGGCAGCCTCCCGCGCGCGGGTCTTCATGCTCGCAGGAAGCAGCGACATGCGTCCGGTCAGGCCGGTTCGCGGGTCAGGATCAGCGAGGCGTTCTGACCGCCGAAGCCGAACGAATTCGACATCACCGCGGTCACGCGGGCGTCGCGCGCCTTGTTGCCGACGACGTTGAACAGGATCGCGGGATCAGGAATGTCGTAGTTGATCGTTGGCGGAATGCGCTGATGCTCGAGCGTCAGCAGCGAGAAGATCGCCTCCACCCCGCCGGCGGCCGAGATGGTGTGGCCGACCATGGACTTGTTGGAGGTGACCGGAATCTTCTGCGCGAGCTCACCGAACACGGCCGATGTCGTGTTGAACTCCATCTTGTCGTTTTCGGGTGTCGAGGTGCCGTGCGCGTTGATGTGGTCGATCTGGTCGGGCGTCATGCCGGCATCGGCCAGCGTCTTGTTCATGCAGCCGATGATCGGCTTGCCGTCGGGCGAGGAGCGGGTGCGATGGAAGGAATCGGTGAGCTCGCCGCATCCGGCAATCACGCCGAGGATCTTCGCGCCGCGCGCAGTCGCCGCCTCGTAGCTTTCGAGCACCAGTGCGCCGGCGCCTTCGGCCATCACAAAACCATCGCGGTTCTTGGAGAAGGGGCGGGAGGCCGCCTGCGGCGGATTGTTCTGGGTCGACAGCGCCGAAAGCAGCGAGAAGCGCACCAGCGCTTCCGGGTTCACGGTGCCGTCGGTGGCGACGCACAGCGCGGCATCGGTCTCTCCGCGGCGGATCGCCTCGACGCCGAGCTGGATCGAGGTCGCACCCGAGGCGCAGGCCGTGGACAGCGAGATCGGCGAACCCTTGGTGCCGAACGTCTCGGCGAGAGATGCGGCGACCGAGCCGAACATGAAGCGATGATGGTAGGCGCTGTACTTGCCGCCGCCGGAAATGCGCAGCAAATCGTCATAGTTGATGTCGAGCTGGCCGACGGCGCGACCCAGTTCCCGACGCTGCGGCCATTCGACCTCGACCGGCGCAACGGCAAGAAAAAGGGGGCCCGGGAAATCGGCCTTGGCGCCGATGCCAGCCTGCTCCAGCGCTTCCTGCGTCGCGATCTCGGCCATCCGCTCGGACAGGGCGGTGGAGGAGAACGGATCGACGCTGACGAAATCGACCGTGCCCGCCATCGTGGTCTTCAGGCCGTCGATCGGAAAACGCGTGATGGTGCGGATGCCGGATTCGCCGGCGACGAGCTTCGCCCAATTGTCGGTCTTTCCGGCGCCGAGCGACGTCAAGATGCCCATGCCGGTGACGACGACGACGGGGCGCCCGAATTTGTCGCGTGCTGCACTCATGTCGATCCCCGCTTGAGCTAACTAAACCGCCTCGACCAGCGCCATGCCTTCGCCGCGCCAGTGTCCAGCTCCCACCACCACAATCTGGGTTGGTGCCCCCTGCATTTCAATCTCGGTGCCGGTCGAATCGTTCGGCGGGAACAGCGCACTGCGCGAGATCGACAGCGCGGCGAGCGCAATTCCGAGCGGGAATTGCGTCTCCATGGCGTGGCCGAACACCGTGCCGGTCGAGCGCACCGGAAAGTCGGCATGGCTCTTCAGGAAGCCGCGCTCTTCCGAGGTCGCGGGCTCGGCGCCGGTCGCTCCGGTGATGATGGCGCCCTTGCCCTCGCGCTTCGGCAGCTTGGCCCACAGCTTCTCCAGCGTCGCGGCCATGTCGCCGGGCCGCTTACGTTTGGCGAGGTCCGCGACGACGCTCGACAATTTTGCGAACGGCTTTGCGCCGCGTGCTTCCGCATGCGCCTTCGATTCCAGCACCAGGAAGGCGCCGGCGGAGCCGAGCGCGAAGCCGGCGTGGTCCTTGCGTGCCCACACGGGAGCGAACTTGTTCTTGAGGTTGAAGTCGCCGAATTCGTAGAGGACCAACAGGTCCTTGCGCTCGCCATTGTGCGAGCCGCCGACCAGCGCGATGTCGCTCTCGCCCGAGGCGATGCGCGCAAGCGCAATGCGGACGGCATCGGCGCCGGCGACCTCTTCGCCCATGAAAGTGCGCGAAGTGCCCCCCAGGCCGTGCACGATGGCGATGTTGCCGGCGAGCAGGTTGGAGAGCTGGGCCAAAAACAGCGTCGGCCTGAGATCGCTCATCAAGCGCTCGTTGAGGAAGCCGGGCGCGTTGGCGCCCTTGGCCTCGGCCGTCAGCACGCCGCTGTCGACGTTGAGATCGCGCTCTCCGCCGCCGGCGGCGACGACCATGTCGATCTTCGACAGGATGTCCTTGTTGCCCTTGATGCCGGCGGAATCGAGCGCAAGACCTGCGGCATAGGTGCCGATGCGCTGCCAGGCTTCCATCTGGCGCTGGTCGCCCTTCTTCGGGATCTGGCTGTCGAAGGCAACGGGCATCAGCGGATGCACGATGTAGGGCGCAAAGCCCTTCTCGTCGACGTTGATTCGCTTCTCCTGAAGCGCGGCCCAGTTGGCGTCCAGACCCTCGCCGAGCGAGGTGGCCAACCCAATGCCGGTGATCCAGACCTCGGTCTGGCCAGGCTTCGAAGCGGGAGTGTCAATCATGTCGATACGGCCTGTAGCGGAAATCCGACGCGCTTGGCGATCGCGTCCATGTGCGAGCGCATATCCGCATTGGGGAAGGGGATCAGCGTGAAGGTGAGCGCCGAATTGGCGCGCAGCTTGCCGCCGACTCTGATCTTGGCTTCGGTCATCGCATAGCCGGAGCCTTCATGGGTCAGGCGCGCCTCGATGCTCATGAGATCGCCGGGGAAGACCGAGCCGCGGACCTTGGCCTCCTTCACGGCGGCCAGGATCGGCATACGCTCGAACTTGAACACGCCGAGTTGAAGCCAGCCCGAGGCCTGCGCCATCGATTCGATCAGAAGCACGCCGGGCATCAACGGATAGCCCGGGAAGTGCCCCTCGAAGATGGTGCTTTCCTTCGGGACCTGCGCTTCGACGACGATCGTCTTCTCGTCGACCTTGAGGTCGACGATGCGATCGATCATGTGGAAGTATTCGAGTTGCATGACTGCGCCCTTAGGCGCTCGCGCCCTTGGCCGCAACCAGTTCGTCGATGCGGGCGCACAGGTTCTTCAGCACGAAATACTGCTCGGTGGTCGCCTTGCCGTCGTTGACCTCCTGAGTCCACTTCTCCAGCGGCAGCTTGATGCCGAACTGCTTGTCGATCGCGAACGCGATGTCCAGAAAATCGAGGCTGTCGATGCCGAGGTCATCGATGGCATGGCTATCCGGCGTGATCGTGTCGCGGGGGATGTCGCAGGTTTCAGCGATGATCGTGGCGACCTGATCGAATGTGGAAGACATCACTAAGCCTTTGATATATTGCGGGTATTTGTCAGATTGTCCAGAGTGGCACGGTGGGTGGGCATCGCGCCCCGAATGACGCCCTCAAACCCCCCTCTGGCCGGGTCGAAAGCCCGTATATCGGAGCGCCGCCCTGAGTTCAATGGAGCCGGGCAGGCCAAGGGGATCGCAAAGGGACAGGCTGGGGATGCCCACCGGGACCCTTCCGCCGGGCGGCCAGCGGCGGGCCGGTCCCTAAATATGCGGCGTTGTGATCTTGACGCAGTCGCGGCGTCCCATCAGCACGCAATCCTGGGTCCGGCGCAGGTCGGCGATGCTGACCGCGAGCCAGATCCCGATCGCGGTCAGCGCGATGGTGAAGGCCAGCGCCGCGATGTTGGCAAGCATGCGCTGGCGGAAATTGTCGGGTTCGGCCCGGGGCCGCTCGTAGCGCGACAGGTCCAGCCGCTCGGGAGCGACGCGCAACGGTTGTACGGTGCCGCTGCCGCGCTGGGCCGCCGTGGACGGCGAGGTGCGCGGCCTGAACTGGAGCACCCGGTGCTCGTCATCCGAGCTTATGGGCCGCTGGTTGTTCATGGGGCGGGGATCACTCCGGAGCAGCGATTCAGATAGCATACGTGACGAGCGCGTTGCAGAAAATCTTCTCAATGCTCGCGTGCATTTGTGCATTTGCACTATTTCTGCATGGGCCGGTGTGGAGCCGGCCGTCGCGGCCGTGCGCGGGCTGCGCCGCAACGTCAGGGATCACAATGGCCACGGAACTCGGCCCTTCGTCCCGCCAGTACCGACTTGTGATCTCAGCGCCCTTTCCGAACGCATTTTGTCGCTGCGGGGCCCATGGCATAGTCGCGGGAAAGCCGGGGCCATCTGAGGACTTATCGATCATGACCAATACGCGCGAGCCGCGAGTGCATCCTGTCCCGATCCTGTCGCTCCGGCCGACGCAGATGACGGTCGGCATGCGGGAGGTCAGGGAGAAGCGCAAGCGCTGGCGCGAGCGCGACGAGGAGAAGCAGGCTGATCTGCTCGGCAAGCACATGATCCCCGTCGTCTGCGGCCCCGACTCGCGCTACTACGTGATTGATCATCATCATCTCGGCCGCGCGCTGCACGATGAAGGCGTCAAGGAGGTGTTGGTGACCATCGTCGGCGATCTCAGGATGGTCGAGCGCGAGGCCTTCTGGGGCGTCATGGACAACAAGCGCTGGGTCTACCCCTACGACGCCAAGGGCGAGCGGCGATCGTTCCGCGACTTGCCGAAATCGGTCGCCGACCTCAAGGACGATCCGTTTCGCAGCCTTGCCGGCGAATTGCGCCGCATGGGCGGCTTCGCCAAAGACACCACGCCGTTCTCAGAATTTCTGTGGGCCGATTTCCTGCGCCGACAGGTCTCGCGCAAGGTGGTGGAGTCCGATTTCGACAGGGCGATCGAGAAGGCGATGGCCGCTGCCAGAAGCAAGAATGCCATCTATCTGCCCGGCTGGTGCGGTCCGGAGGACGATGACTAGGGCCGTGGCGCCCTTCGGCACCACCAATCGCACCACAATCACGGTCGCTTGAGCGAAATCACTTTCCCGTCTCCATGAAGCGGTCCTGAAACAGGGGCACCCCATCTCTTTGGGGTATCGAGCTTACACAGGAGACCGGAATGCGCCGTCTGGTTCTTGCCATTGCCTTGCTCGCCGTCGCCTCAGCAGGGATTTCGGCATCGTTTGCCGCAGTTCACCACGCCAAGACATTGACATTTGCCGAGCGTTTTGCCCCGGCGCTCGAGTTGATGACAAAGCGCTAGCGGCCTGGCGGTCCAGGCAGGCTTGATCTTCCGCAAAATTGCGGCGGCGGCCGGCGGCTATGGTCCGCCTGCATGATTGCCGAAGCAGCGTTGCGTCCCGATGTCGTGGGCGAGGTGGGCTCCAGGTCATGCTGACCGGAGACATGGCCATGAGCATCATCTTTCGCATCCTCTTCGTCATCGCGGGCGCGGTCACCGCGCTGTTCGTTGCGCGCGATGCCCTGAACTTCACGATCATCCAGACCTTCGTTGCGATTCTGCTCGTGACCGCCATTCTGGGCGCTGGAAGTCTCTGGAGCCTGCGGCGGAAGACGTGAGCGAGGCCACCTGGACGATCTGATGATCGCTAGCCGCTATTGCGGGGACCCGCAGACGGCGGGCTCTGCGGCCGGTGCGGATCCTCCTTGCCGCCGAGGGCGCGATGCAGCCAGCGCTCGATGCGGCGGCCGATCGTGAGCAGCACGAAGGCGACAGCCAGCGCGACCAGGACGATCTTCCATTGCCCGGCGCCGCAGGCAATGCCGAGACAGGCGGCGAGAAAGGTGCAGGCCGCGCTGGTCAGGCCTCGCACGCGAAAGCGGTCGCTCTCGTGGACGATGACTCCGGCACCGAGAAAGCCGATGCCGGTCAGGATGCCCTGGATCACACGGCTCGCCGCGTCGGTCATCTTGCCGGGCTCGGCGAACTGGACTGTGAGCAGCACGACGGTTGCGGTGGAGAGCCCGACGATGCCGAGCGTCTTCAGCCCGATCGGCTTGCTGTGCAGGTCGCGGTTGAGGCCGATCGCGCCGCCGGCGAGCGTCGCTGCGCCGAGGCGAAGCAGGATTTCGGGCCAGTCCAGCTCGGTCATGTCTTGCCCGTCACCTCTTCGGCAGTCGTCCCATCAGGTAGAACTCCTCATTCGGGCGCATGCCGGTGAAATTCGCCAGCCGGTTCGACAGTGCGAAGAAGGCGGCGATCGCGGCGATGTCCCAGACGTCGTCGTCGCTGAAGCCGTGCGGTTGGAGCACGGCGAAATCGTCCTCGGAAATCCGCTGCGCGTCAGTCGAGACCTTCATCGCGAAGTCGAGCATCGCCTTCTGCCGCGGGCTGATGTCGGCCTTACGGTAGTTCACCGCGACCTGATCGGCAATCAGCGGGTTCTTGGCGCGGATGCGCAGGATCGCACCGTGGGCGATCACGCAATATTGGCACTGGTTCGCCGCCGAAGTCGCCACCACGATCATCTCGCGCTCGGCCTTGGTGAGGCCGCCGTCCCTCTCCATCAGCGCGTCGTGATAGGCGAAGAAGGCGCGGAACTCGTCGGGACGATAGGCCAGCGTCAGGAACACGTTCGGCACGAAGCCGCTCTTCTCCTGCACGGCGAGAAGCCTCGTGCGGATGTCGTCGGGCAGCGTATCGAGGGCGGGTGCGGGGAAGCGTTGCGCGGCTTTTGTCATGGGCATGGTTCCGGCTTGGGGCCGGCAACCATAGTCGATGCGGGTGGCGGGCTCAATCTGGCGGGCCGAGTTGGCCGCGACGGAAGCGCCAGCCATGAACGACGCCAGATCTTCCGTCGCAATGGCGATGTGGATGGAGCGAAGCTTACCGCAGCGGCTTCTTCAACAGCGAGAAGCGGTCCGGATCGAGCCCCATCGATGGTTGCAGCATCGGGGCATCGACGCTGGACATCATCTTTGCCGGCGGCGCCGAGAACACCGGGTCGTTCGGCACGTCGCGCTGCGAGGTGGCGCCGCGCCAGCGCTCGAGCACGGCGCTGACGAAGTGCATGTCGTGGCCGGAGGTGACGGACGGCACGCTGCTGATGGTGGCCTCGCCGCGCGGCAATTGGTGCGGAGGCACCTCCTTGAAGCGCAGGCGCGTCGGCAGCGCAACGCCTTCGCCGAAGGCCAGCACTTCACGCGTGCCGAGCGACGGCACGAAGGAGAGCAGGTTCGCGGCGGCGTCCGACACTGCGGCGCGCAGCAGCGCCTGGTCGCGGTCGTTGGCGAGACGCATCGTGAAAAGCGTGTTGCACTGGGAGATGATGGTGGCGTCGAGCTCGGCCGGACGCTGGGTGATGAGGCCGAGATAGACGCCGTATTTGCGACCTTCCTTGGCGATGCGCGACACCGCCTTGCGGGTCGGCCCGAAACCGACGTTGCGGTCGGCGGAGGCATAGCGATGCGCTTCCTCGCAGACGAACAGCAGCGGCGAGACGCCGTCGCTCCACAGGCCGAAATCGAACGCCATGCGGCACAGCACCGAGACGACGGAATCGATGACTTCGGCCGGGAAGCCGGCGAGTTGCATCACCGTCATCGGCTTGCCGTTGGCCGGCAGGCGGAACAGATGGCTGATCACCTCGGCCATGGTGTCGCCGCCGACATTGGCGTTGTCGAACATGAAGGCGTAGCGCGGGTCGTTGCGCACGGCCTCGATGCGCGAGATCAGCTTGTGATAGATGATGCGCGAGGAGCGGTTTTCGAGCTTGCCCATGCGCTCGTCGATCAGCGACAACAGGTCGACCAGGCGATAGGGCACAGGGGTGTCGACCGTGTAGCCGATCTGCTTGGGATCGATGCGCTTGAGGCCGATGCGGTCGGCGTTCTGGTACTGGGTGTAGACGCCCTTGGCGAGCGGGATCACCTCGGCGAGGATGTCGAGCTCCTCGGGCACGCCGGCGCGACCGCCGAACAGCACGTCGACGATTTCCTCGAAGTTGAACAGCCAGAACGGCAGCTTCAGGTTTCGGGGGTTGAGCACCAGCGCGCGGTCGCCGAAGCAGCGGCCATATTCATTGTGCACGTCGAGCAGGAAGATGCGCAGGTTCGGCCGCGCTTTCAGGATCTCGTTGAGCAGGAGCGAGACGCCCGTCGATTTGCCGACGCCGGTCGAGCCCAGCACGGCAAAATGCTTGGACAGCATCTCCTCGACATCGACGTAGGCGACGACGGAGCGGTCCTGCTGGAGGAAACCCACATTGATCTGATCCGACCCGGTCGGCGCATAGATCGTGCGCAGCTCCTGGCTGGTGATCAGGTCGACGGCATCGCCGATGGTCGGATAATTGGTGACGCCGCGCTGGAATTTGGCTTTGTCCGCGGCGTTGAGGATCTCGCCGAGCAGGTCGACCGAGGCGATGGCGATGTAGCCGTCGGAGCTCGACAGATTCTCGCAGGAGACCTCGGTGATCATCGCAACGATGACCGAGCTGGCGCAGCGAATGCTGACGAAACGGCCGACGGTGGCCCGAACCTCCGAGATCGGCATCTGGCTTGCCGCCAATAGCCCGACCCGGGCGAGCGATCCGCGAACCGAAATCACGCGTCCAAAGGATGTCACGATGAATGAACCCGGCAAGAGCAAGGGATTTGCACCGGACTATGCGCGGCCGTCGCTGGACAAAGGGTTAAACGCTGGGCGCGCCCGCTCCGTTAAATCCGCGGCAATTCGGCCAATGGGTTTGGTCCTGATGCATACTTATGGGCGGAATCGCCGGGAAACTGCTGCTTTTCCGGGCCGATGCGTCGGGCCGGCCTTAAGGAAGACTTTACCATTCAGGCGGGCGACCGCCCGTTTGGAAGACCCGCCGGTCCCGGCCGGGCCGTCATTTGCAGGGGGCGCGGTAGCTTGATTTGTTGACGAGACCTAATCATTTGTACATTAGTACAAATAAATTCGCTGCCACCGGCGCCTTGCGGGGCGTCGTTGCGCCCCGCGTTCAATCGCGCCGTCCGGTGAGGCGGATCGTAGCGACGTCCCTGGAGGAAATCATGCAGCCCGAACCAATCCTCGATCTCGCCCATCTTGGCCACATGGAGCTGTTGACCCCGAAGCCCGACGAGAGCCTGAAATTCTTCGTCGATGTCATGGGCATGACCGTCAGCGGACGACAAGGCGAGTCGGTCTACCTGCGCGGCTGGGACGACTACGAGCGCTATTCGCTCAAGCTCACGGCGTCGAAGACCTCGGGCATGGGTCACATGGCGCTGCGCGCGCGCAGCCAGCAGGCGCTGGAGCGCCGCGTTGCCGCGCTGAAAGGATCCGGCTTCGACATCGGCTGGATCGACGGCGACATGGGGCAGGGGCCGACCTTCCGCTGCCGCGATCCCGACGGCCACATCGTCGAGCTCTATTACGAGACCGAATGGTATCAGGCGCCGCCGGAACTCAAGCCCGCGCTGAAGAACCAGGCGCAGCGCTTTCCGGCCCGCGGCGTCAATGTCCGCCGTCTCGACCATCTCAACTGCCTCGCCGTCGACATCAAGGCGAATCGCGAGTTCTTCGAGACTTATCTCGGTTGCCGTCTCACCGAGCAGATCGTGCTCAATGACGGCCGCGAGGCTGCGATGTGGCTGACGATGTCGAACAAGAGCTACGACTTCGCCTATTCGCTCGACCATTCCGGCGTGCCGGGCCGCTTCCACCACGTCACCTATGCGCTCGACAGCCGCGAGGAGATTCTGCGCGCTGCCGACATCTTCCTGGAGAACGGCGTGCACATCGAGACCGGCCCCCACAAGCACGCGATCCAGCAGACTTTCTTTCTCTATGTTTACGAGCCCGGCGGCAATCGCGTCGAAGTCGCCAATGCCGGCGCGCGCCTCATCCTCGCGCCGGATTGGAAGCCGATCGTGTGGACCGAGGAGGAGCGCAAGAAGGGCCAGGCCTGGGGATTGAAGACGATCGAGTCGTTCCACACCCATGGCACGCCGCCGGTGGAGGTGAAGAAGCACGGCTAGTGTTACACTTCTCTAGTGTTACACTTCTGACGTTCCACTCACGCGGTGTCATTCCGGGGCGACGCGAAGCGGCGAGCCCGGAATCTATAACTCCGTTTCGTGATTATGGATTCCGGGCTCCCTCGCTACGCTCGGGCCCCGGAATGACGGCCATATCGTCAATGCGCTGGCGCCCGCACGCGCGCGATCGTCTCGCGCAGGTTGGTCCATGCCGGCTTGTCAGGTGCAAACTGCCTACGGAGGAACGTGACGAGCTCCTCGACCTGCGTGTCGCTCATGCTGTTCTTGAAGGCGGGCATGAAGCCGAGATCGCTTGTGACCGGTTCGGCGATCCCATGCAGGATCACCTGGACCAGATTGTCCGCCGTCGCGCTGTGCAGGTTGCTGTTCAGCGCGAGCGAGGGGCGAGTGCCGAACAGCGGCAGGCCGCCGACCTCGTGGCAGACGGCGCAGGCGCCCTGGTAGAGGCGCGCGCCGGTGGAGGACGCGACGGTGACCCGTGTCGCGTTCTCAAGCCTGGTGGCGAGTGCTTCCTGTGCCTGCCGGTCGGTCGCGGCGTGGTTGAACGAGTTGAGGTAGACCGCCATCGCACGGATGTCCTGGTCGGGCAGGGCCTTGAGGTCCCGGACGATCGGTGCCATCGGGCCGGCCGCGACGCCGTGATAGCGCGAATGGCCGGTGCGCAGATAAGCGAAAAGCTCGTCCTCGCTCCACGGGATCGGTGCGCGGGAGAGCGAGGTCAGGGCCGGTGCCTCCCAACCCTCGGCAAAGCCGCCGGCGAGATAGGCTCCGCGCTGCTCGGCGCCGAGCGCGTTGCGCGGCGAATGACAGGCGCTGCAATGGCCGAGGCTCTCGACCAGATAGGCGCCGCGATTCCAAAGCTCGGACTTGGCAGGATCGGGTTTGAACTCGCGCGTCTGGTGGAACAGCGCGTTCCAGCCCGCGAGCAGCGGGCGAAGATTGAACGGGAAGGCGAGTTTGTTGTCCGGCGCCGTCGCGCGCACCGCAGGCTGGGCCATGAGGTAAGCGTACAGGGCCTGCATGTCGGCGTCGCTGGTCTTGGCGAAATGCGTGTAAGGAAAGGCGGGATAGAGCTGCCGCCCATCACGGTGCAGCCCGTCACGCATGGCGCGCTCGAAGGCGGGATAGGACCAGGCGCCGATGCCGGTCTCGACGTCGGACGTGATGTTGGTCGCGTAGATCGTGCCGAACGGCGTTTCAAGCGCGCGGCCGCCCGCGTTGAGCGCGCCGCCGGCCGAGGTGTGGCACTCCGCGCAATTGCCGAGCGCTGCGAGCAGCTCTCCGCGCGCGATCGTCGCCGCGGAATAGACTGACGCGTCGGGGCGCGCGATGGGTGCAATCGCACGTCCGGGCAGCAGCGCCGCGCCGACGCCGATTGCAGCTGTGCAGAGAGCCGCAATGGTCGCGAAGACGCCGGCGCGTTTTGCGAACGGGTTTTGCCAGATGCGGGCCGGCTGCGGCGCCGCGGGAGCGGGCAGGGCCTGTGGTGTCGCCGGTGCATCGCCGTGCAGCCCTTTCAGGATGCGCTCAGGCGTGAACGGCGGCTCGCGAAAGCGCACGCCGGTGGCATCGAAGATCGCGTTGGCGATCGCCGCCGCGCTCGGCACCGAGGCGGATTCGCCGACGCCGAGCGGCGGCTGATCCTGACGCGGCAGCATCAGGACGTCGATCCTGGGCACGTCGGGGAAGGGGATGATGGGATAGGCGCCCCATTCCCGCGCCGCCACCGCGCCGCGCTCGAACGAAACCTCCTCCATCAGCGCGCGGCTGGTGGACTGGATGACGTTGCCATGGATCTGGTGGCGCACGCCGTCCGGATTGATCATCAGGCCGGAGTCCTGGCCCGCGACGACGCGCGTGACGCTGACATCGCCGGTCGTCTTGTTCACCGCGACGTCGGCGACCCAGGCCGACCACGCCGCGCCATAGCCGGGAAACTTGCTGTGGACATAAAGCGCGTAGGCAAAGCCGCGCCCGTGCACGACCTCGCCGTCTTTCTCCTCACGGACCGGCCGCGGCGTCCACCCCGCACGCTCGGCTACTGCATTGACCAGGTCGATCGCGCGCTGGTCCTTGAGATAGCGCAGCCGATATTCGATCGGATCGACGCCGGCCTCGGTCGCGGCCTCGTCGATATAGGATTCATGCGCAAAGGTGTTCGGCAGTGCCGAGACGCCGCGGAACCAGGAGGCGCGTACGATCGGCGGCATGTCGTGGGCGACGACACGCATGTGGTCGTAATCGTAGGGCGGGATCGCTGTGCGGTCGCCCATCTGAAGCACGGCCGGATCGGGCGAGATGCGGCCGGTCAGCAGCAGCGCCAGAGTCGGCGCGGCGTTCGAGGGATAGCGCGTTGCGAGATCGTAACCGGCAATGCCGCCGTCGGCATCGAGCCCGCCGTTGACGTCGATGAGCTGCGCGGTGCCTTTGGGTTCCCAGGCGTGCTCCTGCTCGCGTGTCAATTGCACGCGCACGGGCCGGCCGACCGCGCGTGACAGCAGCAGCGCGTCGGCGGTGACGTCGTCGGCACAGTTGCGGCCGTAGCAGCCGGCGGCTTCCAGCCGGATCACCTCGATCTCGCTCTCGGGACGTTCGATCAGGAACGCAAGATCGCCGCGCAGCACGTGCGGGTTCTGCGTGCCCGACCAGACGCGGATATTGCCGTCCCTGTAGTCGGCGACGGCACAGGACGGGCCGATCGAGGCGTGCATCTGATATGGCCAGACATAAGTGCGCTGCATCGGCCTGGCAGCGCCCGATATCGCCTTGTCGACGTCGCCCTTGTCGATCAGCGTGCGCGGCGTCGATGGATTGGCGCGCAGCGCGGTTTCGACGTCGGCAAGGTCGGTGAGGGTTGGCGTCGGCTTCCAGCTCACCTCGAGCCGCTCTGCCGCGCGGATCGCATTCTCCTCGCGCTCGGCGACAATGCCGACAAAATCGCCGATGCGAACCACGGCTATGAGGCCGGGAATGTCGCCCACCGAAGATTCATCGACATCGAGCAGGCTGGTGCCGACGAACGGTCCGGCATCGACGCCGGCATAGGGCGGCCGCACCACGCGGCCGTGCAGCATGCCGGGCACGCGGATGTCGTGCACGAAAGTCAGCTCGCCCGTGGCCTTGGCGAGCAGGTCCACGCGCGGCATCGACTGGCCGACGATCGCGTAGTCGCCGACAGGTTTGACCGCGACATCGCCGGCAAGCTCGAGCCGGATCTCTTCGCCGCCGATCAGCTCGCCATAGCTGACGCTGCGATTGTCGTGCCCGCGCACGAGGCCGTCCTCGATCCGCAACTCGGAGGCCGGCAGCTCCAGTTGCTCGGCCGCGCGCGCAATCAGGAAGTGCCTCGCCTGCGCCGCGGCCTTGCGCAGGGGCACGGCGGTGATCTGGATGGTTTCGCTGGCGATCGTCGCGCCCTGGTTCGGCACCACCGACGTGTCGCCGAGCACGACCACGACGCGCGCAAAGGAGACGTCGAGCTCTTCGGCGACGATCTGGCCGAGGGCGGTGCGGATGCCGGTGCCGAGATCGACATGGCCGTTATAGGCCGTGACCGCCCCGTCCGCGGTGATGCGGACGAAGGTCTCGGATGTGACCTCGTCCACGGTGCGGGCGACGACGAGCGAGCCCGATGGCCGCTCAGCTCCGTTCGAAACAGGGGAGGCCATCAGTCCGCGGCCTCGGCGAGCTGGCCGGATGCGCGCATCACCGCGCGCAGGATCTCGACATGGGTGCCGCAGCGGCAGAGATTGTAGCGCAGCGCCGCCAGCGCCTCCTGTTCGGTCGGCCGCGGATTGATCGCGAGCAGCGCCTTGGTGGTCATGATCATGCCGTTGAGGCAATAGCCGCATTGTGCGGCCTGCTCGTCGATGAAGGCCTGTTGCACCACATCAGGCTTGTCGCGGGTGCCAAGTCCTTCGAGCGTCACGATGTCGCGGCCGGCGCAGCCGCTCACCGGAATCACACAGGAGCGTGCCGCCGCGCCGTCGATCAGGACAGTACAGGTGCCGCATTCGCCGAGGCCGCAACCATATTTTGGGCCATTGAGCGCGAGCTCGTTGCGCAACACATAGAGCAGCGGCGTCTGGCGCTCCGCCGTGACTTCGTGGATCCTGCCGTTCACGGTGAGGCGGATCGGTGTCTTCGTCATCCTCGTTCCCAAGCGCGCGTAATTCTACCGTGGCGAACGATACCGTTTGTACACAAACGTGCAAGCGGTGCATCCCGCACTGCAGCGTGGTTGCCTTCTTTGTGGACAGAGCCGATAGGCAAATGAGGTTTTATGCGGCAGCCGCATCTTTTGCGTTGCACCGCGGCTTGACAGCGCCAGGGGACCGCGCGCAACATTGTTCGTGTACGAATGATAACCGCAGTGGCCGCCGGCTCCGACATGGTGATTGAAACGACGAGCGCCGTCATTGACAAGATCCGCTGCGATGCTTGTCCGGTGATGTGCTACATCAAGCCGGGCGCCGCGGGTGCCTGTGACCGCTACGCCAATCACGACGGCAAGCTCGTCCGTGTCGATCCGCATGTGATCCTGGAGCGCACGGTCTCGCATGGCGGCAAGCTGGTCCCATTCAGCCGCACCGAAGACTGGGACGGCAAGATCGTCCACGAACCCTCGACCTTCGTGACCGCGATCGGCGCGGGCACGACCTATCCCGACTACAAGCCGGCGCCGTTCATCGTTTCCGCGGAAGTCGACGGCGTCGACATGGTGACTGTCGTCACCGAGGGCATCTTCTCCTATTGCGGCGTCAAGGTGAAGATCGACACCGATCGCTATCTCGGCCCTGAAGCCGCGACCGTCCGCGCGCAGGGCGAGGCGGTTGGCCATGTCACGACCAGCGAATATGGCTCGCAGATGCTGTCGCTCGGCGGCGTGCATCATCTCACCGGTGGTTCCAAGAAGGAAGGCCGCGTCACCTGCGACACGCTGATGGATCTCGCCAATTGCAAGGCGGTCGAGCTGACCATTGACGGTGGCGCCACCGTGGTGGTGCAGGCCGGCCAGCCGCCGATCGTCAACGGCATGAAGGAAGAGCGCATGCGCGTCGGCTGCGGCTCGGCGACGATCGGCATGTTCGCCAAGCAATGGCACGGCAAGGTCGATGAGGTCGTCGTGGTCGACGACCACATCACCGGTGTGCTCTCGGAGCATCAGGCCGGCAAGCTTCTCGACATCGCCGACACCGGCATCAAGATGAAGGGCCGGCGCTCGACGCCCGGCCGCTATTTCCAGGTCGCCGATCCCGGCACGGGCTGGGGCGGCACCAACATTTCCGATCCCTTGTCGATCCTCGGGCCGTTCGATGCCAAGGAAGCGAAGCCCGGCCTGACCATGCTGATGGTCTCCACCACGGGCGAGCATTCGTCGTACTACGTGCTCGACGAAGCCTTGAAGCCGATCGAGACCGAGATGCCGGCCGAGTTGAGATTCTCGGTCGAGCGGATCCAGGAAAACTGCGAGCCCGCGCTGTGCACCGTGCTGTTCATGGCCGGCGCCGGCGGCTCGCTGCGTGCCGGTGTCACCGACAATCCGGTGCGACTGACGCGTTCGGTGAAGGATGCGCTGACGCGCGTCACCAGCGGCGGCGCGCCGGTCTATGTCTGGCCCGGTGGCGGCATCACCTACATGGTCGACGTGACGCAGATGCCGTCAGGCGCGTTCGGTTATGTGCCGACGCCGGCGCTGGTCGCGCCGATCGAGTTCACGATGAAGCTGTCCGACTACGCCGCGCTCGGCGGCCACATGGATTATGTGAAGCCGCTCTCCGAGGTGCAGAACGGCGACGATGTCCGCCAGTTGCCCTGGCATCACCCGATTCCGGGGCGCCGGACATGACGAGGCGCCCGCAAATCGCATTGCTGTCTGATGGCCGGCGGCTGCATTTGCAGGATGGACCGATTGATCTGATCGTGGAGGCGAGGGGGCGTGCGGACGAGGTGCGCGCGGCCTATGAGGCTGCGGCGCGCCGGTTCACCGGGCTTCTCGACGAGCTATGCGCGGAATTGACTGAACTGCGTGCGGATGCTGCGACGAGAACTTCGCTGACCGGCGCCGTCGCGCGTCGTATGCATGCCGCTGTCGCGCCCTATGCTGCCGATTGCTTCATCACGCCGATGGCGGCTGTTGCCGGCAGCGTGGCCGAGGAGATTCTGGACGCGATGCTGCGCGCTGCGGCGCTTGACCGGGCTTACGTCAACAATGGTGGCGACATCGCGCTTCATCTCGCTGAAGGCACGCATTTTTCGGTCGGCCTGATGGATCGGCCCGACCGCAACGGCGTGATGCGGACGATGAGGATCGATGCAGATGACCCGGTGCGCGGCGTCGCGACCAGCGGACGCCACGGCCGCAGCTTTTCGCTCGGCATCGCCGACGCGGTGACGGTGCTGGCGGCGACCGCATCGCGAGCCGACGCGGCAGCGACGATCATCGCCAATGCCGTCGATCTGCCTGGGCATCCCGCCATCATCCGCAGACCCGCGAACGAGCTTCAACCCGACAGCGATCTGGGCGCGCGCCTCGTCACCCGCGATGTCGGCGAACTGTCTCACGATGAGATCGCCGCCGCGCTCGAATCTGGCGCGGAATGTGCACGGCATTTATTCGATCGTCGACTGATCGAGGGTGCCGTGTTGCAGCTTTGTGGTGATATGCTTGTCATCGGACCGAAAGATATTGAACGGCAAGAAGCGCGCCCGCTCACGCTGGAGAACGCGGTTCATGCCTGAACAGGGAAGAGCTTGAGGACGCAATCATGAGCGCGATCATCCGCAAGATCGTCACAGTCGTCGAAGAGACGCAAATGGAGATGGGCCGGCAGGTCTCGCCGCCGACCCGGCGCGCGGCTGCGATTGCCGTCATCGAGAATCCGTTTGCCGGAAAATACGTCGAGGATTTGTCGCCGCTGATCGCGATCGGCGAGGAACTGGGCGAGCTCTTGTCGAAGCGTGCGGTGGCCGCGCTCGGCATCGATGGCGCCAAGGCGCAGAGCTATGGCAAGGCCGCCGCCGTCGGCGAGAACGGCGAGTTGGAGCATGCCGCCGCCATCCTCCACCCCAAGATGGGCGCGCCGGTGCGTAAAGTGCTGGGCAAGGGCGCCGCTCTGATCCCTTCTTCGAAGAAGCGTAGCGGCCCGGGCACGACGCTGGACATTCCGCTCGGGCACAAGGATGCTGCCTTCGTGCGCAGTCACTTCGACGGCATGGAAGTGCAGATCAACGACGCGCCGCGCGCCAACGAGATCATGGTCGCGGTCGCCGTCACCGACAGCGGCCGTCCGCTGCCGCGCGTCGGCGGGCTGACGGTCGCGGAGATCAAGGGCGAAGACGGTCTGAGATAGAGCATGATCCGGAAAAGTGGAAACCGGTTTTCCGATGAGATCATGCTCAAGAAGTAGATTTCAAACTGGAGGTTGGGATGCGAGCAAGAAATACTATCGTCGGCGCGGCCTTCGCGCTTCTGGCGAGCGGCATGGCTCATTCGGCCCTGGCGCAGGACATCAAGATCGGCGAGATCAACAGCTACTCGCTGCTGCCGGCGTTCACCGAGCCCTATCGCAAGGGCTGGCAGCTTGCGGTCGAGGAGATCAATGCGGCAGGCGGCATCAACGGCAAGAAGCTTGTCGTCATTTCCAAGGATGATGGCGGCAAGCCGGCCGACGCGCAGACCGCGGCCAACGAGCTCGTCTCGAGCGAAGGCGTTGCGATGCTCGCAGGCACCTTCCTGTCCAACATCGGCCTCGCGGTCAGCGACTTCGCCAACCAGAAGAAGGTGTTCTTCCTCGCGGCCGAGCCGCTGACGGACGCCATCACCTGGTCCAAGGGCAACAAGTACACCTTCCGCCTGCGTCCCTCCAACTACATGCAGGCGGCGATGCTGGTCGAGGCGGCTGCGAAGCTGCCGGCCAAGCGCTGGGCCACGATCGCGCCGAACTACGAATACGGCCAGTCGGCGGTCGCCGTGTTCAAGAAGCTGATGTCGGAGAAGCGTCCCGACATCCAGTGGGTCGACGAACAGTGGCCGCCGCAGGGCAAGATCGACGCAGGTCCCGTGGTGCAGGCGGTGGCCGCCGCCAATCCCGAAGCGATCCTCAACGTCACCTTCGGCGCCGACCTCGTGAAGCTCGTGCGCGAAGGCAACACCCGCGGCCTGTTCAAGGGGCGCGAGGTCGTCTCGTTCCTCACGGGCGAGCCCGAATATCTCGATCCGCTCAAGGACGAGACGCCGGAGGGCTGGATCGTCACCGGCTATCCCTGGTACTCGATCAAGACGCCCGAGCACGACGCGTTCCTCAAGGCCTATCAGGCCAAGTACAACGACTATCCGCGTCTCGGCTCGATCGTCGGCTACCAGACCATCAAGTCGGCCGCCGCCATTCTCGCGAAGGCCGGCTCGACCGATCCGGAGAAGCTGATTGCCGCGGCGGAAGGGCTGTCCATGCCGTCGCCGTTCGGCGAGATCACGTTCCGCAAGATCGACCACCAGTCGACGCTCGGCGCCTTTGTCGGCAAGACCGCGCTGAAGGATGGCAAGGGCGTGATGGTGGACTCGTCTTACAAGAAGGGCGCGGACTATCTGCCGAGCGACGCCGAAGTCGCGAAGCTGCGCCCGAAAGATTGATGCAAGAGAGACCGGGGCCTCCATGGTTCGAGACGCGCGGCGTCGCCGCGCTCCTCAACATGAGGGTCCCGGACCTCATCCTGAGGAGGCGCGGAGCGCCGTCTCGAAGGATGAAGCCCAGCACTGAGATCCAACCAACCCGGACCGCCGATGGCCTTTTACGTCGTACAGTTTCTGACCGGTCTCGCCAGCGCAGCGTCGCTGTTCCTGGTGGCCTCGGGCCTGTCGATCATCTTCGGCGTGACGCGGATCGTGAATTTCGCGCATGGCGCCTTCTACATGATCGGCGCGTACATCGCCTTCACGCTCACCGAGCGGCTTTCGGGCGCCTTCGGCTTCTGGGGCAGCATCGTGCTGGCCGCACTGGCGGTGGCGTTGATCGGCGTCATCGTCGAGATGGTGCTGCTCCGTCGCATCTATCACGCGCCCGAATTGTTCCAGTTGCTCGCGACCTTCGGCCTGACCTTGATGGTCGAGGACCTCGTGGTCCTGATCTGGGGGCCCGACGATCTCGTCGGCCGCCGCGCGCCGGGCTTCAGGGGCGCCATCGATTTCTTCGGCCAGAACATTCCGAGCTATGATCTGTTTCTGATCGTGCTGGGACCCGTCGTGCTCGGCATTCTCTGGCTGCTGTTCCAGCGCACGCGATGGGGCGTCTTGGTGCGCGCCGCGACGCAGGACCGCGACATGGTCGCGGCGCTCGGCGTCAACCAGAAATGGCTGTTCACATCGGTGTTCGCGGTCGGCGTCTTCCTCGCAGCCCTCGGCGGCGCGCTTCAGATCCCGCGCGATGCCGTGCATCACGCCATGGATCTGCGCATCATCGTCGAGGTGTTTGTCGTGGTCGTGATTGGCGGCCTCGGCAGCATCGTCGGTGCCTTCGTCGCTGCCGTGCTGGTCTCGGAGCTGAATGCCTTCGGCATCCTGATCTTCCCGAAGATCTCCATCATTCTGGTCTTCCTGGTGATGGCGGTGGTGCTGATCGTGCGGCCCTGGGGCCTGTTCGGCAAGCCGGAGGCGGCCGCGCGCAAGACGCCTGGCCTCACCGTCAATCCCTGGCGGCCGTTGACGTCGAACGAACGGCTGGCGGCGGTTGCTGCGCTCGTCGTCGCAGCGATGCTGCCGCTGTTCGCGGGCAATTATCTGCTCACCGTGGGCTCGGAGATCGCGATCTTCGTGATCTTCGCTGTCAGCCTGCACTTCCTGATGTCGGTCGGCGGCCTCGCGTCCTTCGGCCATGCCGCCTATTTCGGGCTCGGCGCCTATGGCATCGCCTTCCTCGCCAAGATGGCGGGGCTGCCGATGATCGTGTGTCTGTTGCTCGGCCCGCTGCTCGGCTGCATGGGCGCCGCCGTGTTCGGCTTCTTCGCGGTGCAGCTCTCCGGCGTCTATTTCGCGATGCTGACGCTCGCCTTCGCGCAGATCGTGTGGTCGATCGCGTTCCAATGGGTGAGCGTGACCGGCGGCGACAACGGCATTCTCGGTCTCTGGCCGTCGAGCTGGGCGGCGAGCCCGTCGCATTTCTACTGGCTTGCGCTCGGCGTCGCGGCGCTGGTGACCATCGCGTTGCGGGCCATGGTGTTCTCGCCGTTCGGTTACGCGCTCCGTGCAACGCGCGACTCGCTTCTTCGCAGCGAAGCGATCGGCATCGATGCCAAGCGGATCCAGTGGACCGCTTTCGTGATCGCCGGCACGACCGCCGGCATCGGCGGCGCGCTGTTCGCCTACCTCAAGGGCAGCGTGTTCCCCGACAATCTCGGCATCTCGCTGTCGGTCGACGCGCTGGTCATGGTGCTGCTCGGCGGTGTCGAGACGGTGTCCGGCGCGGTGATCGGCGCCATCGTCTACAAGGCCTTGAACATCTGGCTGGTGAGCCAGACCGATCTGTCGAAGCTCGTGCTCGGCGGCTTCATCATGCTGATCGTCGTCGTCTTCCCGAAGGGCATCGTCGGCATGCTCGAGATGCTGGCGCAGCGCCGGCGAAAGTCTTCGCCGCCGGGCTCTCCCTTGCTTGCCAAGCCGATCGAGTCTGCCGAATGAGCGCCATACCCCCACTTCTCGCGGTTGAAGGCCTGACCAAGTCCTATGGTGGCATCCATGCGGTGCGCGGCGTCTCGTTCTCGCTGCACGCGGGCGAGATCCTGGCGCTGATCGGCCCGAATGGCGCCGGCAAGAGCACCTGCTTCGACATGCTCAACGGCCAGAACAAGCCTGATAGCGGCCATGTCCGCCTGCTCGGCGAAGAGATCACGGGCAGGAAGCCGCGTGAGGTCTGGCGGCTCGGCGTCGGGCGCACGTTCCAGATCACCGCGACCTTCGCCACCATGACCGTGCGTGAGAACGTCCAAGTCGCGCTGATTTCGCATGGGAAGCAGCTCTACAACCTCTGGGGCTCGGCGCCGAAGTTCGACCGCGGCGAGGCCGGCCGTCTGCTCGAGCTGGTCGGCATGGGCGGCTACGCGGACCGTCCCTGCGGCGAGCTCGCCTATGGGGATCTCAAGCGGCTCGAGCTTGCGGTCGCGCTCGCCAACCAGCCGAAGCTGCTGTTGATGGACGAGCCGACTGCCGGCATGGCGCCGCGCGAGCGCGTCGATCTGATGCGGCTGACCGCGAGCATCGCGCGGGAGAAGTCGATCGGCGTGCTCTTCACCGAGCACGACATGGACGTGGTGTTCGAGCATGCCGACCGCATCATCGTGCTCAACCGCGGGACGTTGATCGCCGAGGGCTCGCCGGCGGAGGTGCGCGGCAATCCGCAGGTGCAGGCGGTCTATCTCGGCGAGGGCCTCGTCTACGATGCCCGCCACCGCGAGGGAACCTCGGCATGAAGCTCACGGTGCAAGACCTCAACAGCCATTACGGTCCGGCCCATATCCTGTTCGACATCGGCTTCGAGGTCGGTGAGGGCGAGGTGGTGGCATTGCTTGGGCGCAACGGCGCGGGCAAGTCGACGACGTTCCGCTCGATCGTCGGCCTCGTCGCGCAGCGCTCCGGCCGCATCACATTCGAGGGCAAGGACGTCTCGGCGAAGCCGACACATGAGATCGTGCGCGAGGGGCTCGGCTACGTTCCGGAGGAGCGGCGCATCTTCACTGACCTGACAGTCGAGGAAAACCTCGAAGTCGGCCGCCAGCCGAAGCGCCCGAACGCGCCGCACTGGACGCGCGAGAAACTGTTCGCGCTGTTTCCAAATCTGGGCGAGATGAAGAACCGTCCCGGCGGCCGCATGAGCGGCGGCGAGCAGCAGATGCTCACCATCGCGCGCACGCTGATGGGCAATCCCTCGCTGGTGCTGCTCGACGAGCCTTCGGAGGGCCTGTCGCCGAAGATCGTGGAGCAGATGGTCGATGCCATCCTGACCATGAAGAAGGAGGGCGTCAGCATCGTCGTTTCCGAGCAGAACCTGCATTTCGCGCGATTGATCTCCGACCGCGCCTACATCATCGAGCGCGGCCGGATCTGCTTCGGTGGCACCATGGCCGAGCTCGACGCGCGTCCTGATATCCGCGACGCGCATCTGTCGTTGTGAGAGCGGGGAACGGATGGCGAGAAGCGTGACGGCGAAGAAGAACGTCAAACCGGCCAAAGCGTTTAACAGGCCGCCTTACGTGCTCGACGAGCAGGTCGGTTTCATCCTGCGCCAGGTCTGGCAGCGCCACAGCTCGATCTTCGCTCGCGACATAGGTACCAATTTGACGCCGACACAATGGGCGGCATTGTCGAAACTGGCCGAGACCGGGCCGCGCTCGCAGAACCAGCTCGGGCGGCTGACGGCGATGGACGTCGCCACGATCAAGGGCGTGATCGATCGTCTCACCGCGCGCGGCCTGACCGAGACCAGCCAGGATCCCGATGACGGGCGGCGGCTCCTGGTCAGCCTGACGCGCGCGGGTCAGCAGCTTGCGGAGAAGCTGGCGCCCAATGCGCTGGCGATCACGCGCGAGACGCTGGCACCGCTCGACGCGAAAGAGCGTGAGACGCTGATGGCGCTATTGAACAAGCTGCGGTGATGTCGGTCTCGTAGGGTGGGCAAAGGCGCGCGAGCGCCGTGCCCACCATTTCTGCGGCTGGAGAAAGAATGGTGGGCACGCTTCGCTTTGCCCACCCTACAGGAGCGGTGAATTCTGCTCTCTCACCGTCACCCTGAGGTGGCCGCTTCTTCAGCGGCCCTCAAAGGGCGACGGCCCGGCTGCATCTTGGCCGTTCATCCTTCGAGGCTCGCACACGGCGCCATCGCGCCGCGTGCTCGCACCTCAGAATGACGGGTCTGGCTTTCGTCCAATCCTACTTCGCCACCACCTCCGGCACCTTTCCCGCCGGCGGCGTGTTGCGGCTGCGTTGCGTCCGCACGATGCCGTCGATGATGGTCATGCCGATGCCGGGGAGGTCGCCGAGCTGGACGCTCTCCAGGATGTTCTTGCCGGGCGAGTGCTGGGCCTTGTCCATGATGACGAAGTCGGCGGAACGGCCGACCTCGATCAGGCCGCAATCGAGCTGCCGCATCCGCGCAGTGTTGCCGGTGGCAAGGCAGAAGGCGAGTTCGGCCGGCAGATCGCCGAGCGAGGACAGCATCGAGACCATGCGCAGAATGCCGAGTGGCTGTACACCGGAGCCGGCGGGCGCATCGGTGCCGAGGATGACGCGATGCAGATCGCCCATCTCGCGCGCGGTGCGCAGCGTGAACAAGGCCGAGCGCTCATTGCCGTTGTGCACGAGCTCGAGCCCGCGCTTGCAGCCCTCGCAGATGCAACGGATCTGGTCATCGGGCAGGGCGGTGTGGCCGCCATTGATATGGCCGACAACGTCGGTGTCGGCTTCCAGCACCACGTCCTTGTCGATCAGGCCGGAGCCGGGGATCGAGGGACCACCGGTGTGGATCGTGCTCTGGATGCCGTATTTGCGCGCCCAGCCGACCATCTTCCGCGCTGTCGGGCCGTCCTTGACGCCGCCGAGGCCGACCTCGCCGAGCAGCTTGACGCCGTTGGCAGCCATCTCCTTGAAATCTTCCTCGACCATCTCGCATTCGATCACCGGCGCGCCGGCGTGAACCTTCACGCCGCCGGGACGCAAGGTCCAGAATGCGCGCTGGGCGAACACGGCCATGGCCTTCAGGCCGACGACGTCGCGGGGCCGGCCGGGCATGTGAACCTCGCCGGCGGAGATCATGGTGGTGACGCCGCCATGGAGGTAGCTGTCGATCCAGTTGATCTGGTTCTGGCGCGGCGTCCAGTCGCCGGCGACGGGGTGGACGTGACTGTCGATCAGGCCCGGCGCCACCGTGGTGCCCTGGGCATCGACGATGGTGGTCGCGCCTTCGACGTTGCAGTCCTTGAAGCGGCCGATTGCGGTGATCTTGCCGTTCTCGGCGACGATGGTGTCGCCGTCCAGGATCGGCTTTTCCAAAGCGCCGGACAGGATCAGGCCGATGTTCCGGATCACGAGCTTGGATGGTCCGGTGGCCTGGGGTGCGTCATGCGCCATGGAAGGGGCTCCTTATTCCTAACTGCAACGCTTTCGATCTTGGGCAGCCTTGACCGCGGGATCAAGCAGGATTATTCATTAGTATACGAATGATCGTGTACAAACGACGCATTGCTGACCGCCTCGGGACCGCGAGCCAGCGACACGGAAGGGTGAGATGAGCAATTTCAATCAGGAAAGCGTTTTGAGCGTCCACCACTGGACCGACACGCTGTTCTCGTTCAAGACCACCCGCAGCCCGACCTTCCGCTTCCGCAACGGCGAATTCACCATGATCGGGCTCAAGGTCGGCGAGAAGCCGCTGCTGCGGGCCTACAGCGTCGCCAGTGCCAATTACGAGGACACGCTGGAGTTCTTCTCGATCAAGGTCCCGGACGGCCCGCTGACCTCGCGCCTCCAGCATTTGAAGGAAGGCGACGAGATCATCGTCAGCCGCAAGGCCACCGGCACGCTGGTGATCGACAATCTGGAAGCGGGACGCAACCTCTACCTCATCGGCACCGGCACGGGCCTCGCGCCTTTCCTGAGCGTGATCAAGGACCCCGAGACCTATGAGCGGTTCGAGAAGGTCGTGCTGCTGCACGGTTGCCGGCACGTGAAGGAGCTCGCCTATGGCGAGATGATCACCGAGCATCTGCCCAAGGACGAGCTGCTCGGCGAGTACATTCGCAATCAGCTGATCTACTACCCGACCGTGACCCGCGATCCCTTCCGCAACCGTGGCCGCATCACCGACCTCATCACGTCAGGCAAGCTGTTCACCGATATCGGCCTGCCGGTGCTCGAAGCCGCGCATGACCGCGTCATGATCTGCGGCAGCCCGGCGCTGGTCGCGGATACCCGCGTCCTCCTGGGCGAACGCGGCTTCGCCGAGGGCAATCACGGCGAGCCGGCGCAGTTCGTGGTCGAAAAGGCCTTCGCTGAGCGGTAATCCCGGAATTCCTGCGCAATAAGACCGTATTTTCGCCGTGTGGGGCCCGTTGCGGCGCCGATTCGGCGCTTGATACACTGTGGGAGCGAATCAGCGGAGTTCCCACATGGTTGCGGACAGCGACAGCAACATCGCCTGGCACCGGGTTCAGTTGAAGAAGAACCGCGCTGAGTTGAAGGCGCTGGAGACCGCGCGCTTCACGATGGGCGAGATCGCCTCATCGAAGCGGGACGGCCAGACCCCAAAGTCGATCGCGGAACTCAAGCGTAAGATCGCACAGTCGGAGCGCGCGATCGCCGATCACGACAAGCGCACGCGCCGTCCGCTCGCAACCGACCTGCAGAGCCTCAGCAATGGCAGCTGGAGCCATTGGGACGCCTACACCCAGCAGCGCAAGACCGGCCAGCGTTCGCCCGGGCGCGGATAGGGGCATCTCCCCCACGTGTGCGGTCGATGACAAGGCGCCCCTTGCGCCGGCCGCGCCGTGCACCATCTCGGTGATACGCTACCAATCGCTCCGGTGATCCCATGACAGCACGCCTCGATTTCACCAACGAGGCCTTCTTTCGCGATCCGCCCAAGGCCATCGCGACGTTGCGCATGTCCGGCCCGGTGGTTGCGACGCGATTCCCAATCGTCGGCGATGTCTGGATCACCACGACCCATGATGCGACAGCACAGGTGCTGAAGGACGGCACGACCTTCACGCTGCGCAAGGAGGACGGCGACGTCGCGGGTCTGCGCTGGTGGATGCCGAGATACGTCAGGACCATCGCCAACAACATGCTGACGATGGACGAGCCGGATCACACGCGGCTGCGCAGCATCGTGGACGAAGCGTTTCGCCGCCGCGCGATCGTTGCGATGGAGCCGCGCATCCGTGCCATCGCCGACACGCTTGCGGACGAGCTGTTCGCAGCGGGAAGCCCGGCCGATCTCGTCCAGCGCTATGCGCGCATCCTGCCGCTCGCGGTGATCTCGGAACTCCTGGGCCTGCCGCCGGCCGATCGCCCGAAGTTCATCGCCTGGGCCAACGAAATGTCCTCGCTGACGAATGTCGTCAGCTTCTTCCGCTTGCTGTTCGCGTTCCGCAAGATGCGAGTCTACCTCAGGCAACAGTTGCAGATCGCGCGCGTCAAGGGCGGCGAGGGCCTGATTGCCGAGCTGATCCAGGTCGAGCGCGAAGGCGGTCAGATCACGCCGGACGAGATGGTTTCGATGGTGTTTCTGCTGCTCGCGGCGGGATCCGAGACGACCACTCATCTCATTAGCGGTTCGGTGTATGAGCTTTTCAGGAATCCCGGCTTGCGTGACTGGCTGGAACAGGACTGGAGCCGCGTCGGGCTTGCGGTTGAGGAGTTCCTGCGCTTCGTGTCGCCGGTGCAATTCTCCAAGCCTCGCTATGTGCGCCGCGACGTCGAGGTCGGAGGCGTGCGCTTGAAGAAGGGCGATCGCGTCATGGTGATGCTCGCCGCCGCGAACATGGATCCCTCGGTGCACGATCGTCCCGAGAATCTCGATCTCGAGCGGAAGCCCAATCGACACGTCTCCTTTGGAACAGGAATCCATTTTTGCCTCGGCCATCAGCTTGCGCGCATCGAGGCGGCCTGCGCGCTGGAAGCGCTGTTCGTGCGATGGCCGAAACTCGGTCTTGCCGTCGATCCCGCCGAGGTCCATTGGCGCAGGCGGCCGGGCTTGCGCGCGATCGCGAACCTTCCTGTCACGGCTGAGAGCCGTGGAACATCGGAGCGCGCGGGAGCGCGCCTTGGGCGTTCCCTCACCGCGGCGAGTTGAGATCCGCGTCCCTTCGGAAAATCTTTGCCGCGCGCGATCAGTCAGGAACGGTGTGCCGCTGGACCTGTTGTCTCCTGGACGCGCGGCTACGAATTCTTGGCCGTGCCTGTCGCAGATCGACGTCTTAACGGGAGACAAGATCATGACCAGCAAGATGCCACCTGTTCCGCCGGACAATCAGAGCCGCAAGGGAACTGGCGACAGCAAGCAACCGTCCGCCGATCAGGCGCCACACGGCCAGCAACGTGCTGAGAATCCGGACCAGCAGGGACAGCAGGGCAACATCAAGCAGAACACGACCAATCAAGGCTACCAGCAGGGTCGTTGAGGAGAGCGACATTCCATTCGACATCCGCCGAGACCCCGAACAGCATCCGCCAGGGCGGACCAGGCGCATCGCATGAGAATGCCAAGGCGCCATTGGAGGATTAAGAAGCCGCCGGGAAAGCGATCACGACAAGCACAACGATCCCGGTCAGAGCGGGCACAAACCGAAACCGATGCCGGCGCAACAGAAGCACTAAGTCTTTGGAAGGTCACTGCAAGAGGAGAGACAAATGCCAGGTGGACATGGCAGCAAGACGCATTTCAGATCGGGCATGCATGGCAAGGGCGACGGCACCGGCGGACTGACCGACGTACCCAAGGATATGATCGGCGACAACATGGTGCTGTCCAACCGTGACAAGAAGCAGCATTCGGACATTCGTGGCATGGACGGAAAGTCCATTCAGACTGAACAATATCAGGACCACGCCGCGAACCGGCTCGACGGGACGCCGGAGGCTGACGAGACCTGAGATTGTTCCTCCCGCCAACTTGCGGACCGGTGTTCAGCCGGTCCGCTTTCTCGTGGGCGCAAGATCGCGCTCCCAGCCGAACACCGAACGGCCATCGAGATCCGGGGAGGCCGCGCGCTCGGTGGCAATGAAAGCCTCAACCGAAGGGCCGCGCGCGGTCCGCTCCAGCCGCCGCGCCTGGTCGTCCAGACGCTTGATCGCATGCATCTCTTCCTCGCGTCCGAGCTTCGCGTTCTGGATCGCGCCCTTCAGCACCCGGATGGTCTCGTCATAAACCTTGATCGGAACGGGGTAGGGATGTCGGTCCTTGCCGCCATGGGCGAGCGAGAAACGCGCGGGATCCCTGAAGCGATAGGGTGCGCCGTGCACGACCTCGGCGACCATCGCGAGCGAACGCACGGTGCGCGCGCCGACGCCCGGCGTCAGCAGCAGCTCCGGGAAATCGACCGGGCCCCGCTCGGCTGCGGCGGCCAGCGTACCGTGCAGGCGGCGCGCGAATACGTCCTTGGGACGGACGTCGTGATGGGAGGGCATGATCAGATGCGGCAGCGTGCCTTGCGCCGGCGTGGACTCGGTCCCGATGAGCCGTTCGAATTCGGAGACGATGCGATCGGGGCCGAGATCGCAGAGTAGTTCGAGCTGCGCCGTCCGAGAAATGTCGGCGCGATGATCGGTGAGATTGACGATCTCCCCCTGCTGCGGCCCGTCGATTGCGCTGTGCGGCGCATCGACAAAGCTCTTCAGCGCCTCGGAATGCCAGTGATAGCGTCGCGCCTGCCGCTTGTCGCCGTTCATGCCCTGCTGCACCACCGTCCATTTGCCGTCGGCCGTCACGAAGAAGCCGTGCAGGTAGAGGTCGAAACCGTCCTGGACCGCGGCGCTGTCGACCTTGGCCACCAGGCGGCTGGCGCGCGTCAGCTTTGCGCCGTCGAATCCGACGCGGTCGCCGAGTTGCAACAACTCGTCCGGCGTCTTGCGCGAATGCTGACCTCGGCCGCCACAGACATAAATTCCGAGCTCGTCCTGAAGCGGTCCGAGCCCGCGCTTCAGCGCGCCGATCACGGAGGTGGTGATGCCGGAAGAGTGCCAGTCCATGCCCATCACGGCGCCGAACGACTGGAACCAGAACGGATGCGACAGCCGTTGGAGGAACGCATCGCGGCCGTAATGATGCACGATCGCCTGGGTGACGATCGCTCCCAGCGACGACATGCGACTTGCCAGCCACGGCGGAACCCGTCCGGTGTGAAGAGGGAGATCGGCGCTGCCGGTTCGTCGAGTCATGCGGTTCAATCTAGCGCAATTCGGCGACGGTTGCATCAGCGGGATGCTGCGTTGCACTGAACGGGGGAGCCAAGCCGGCCGGGAAGGCGTTGAGCGCGCTGGTGCGCATGCAATGACGGGGACAGCAATGAATTGGCAGGCCCTCATGGCCGACATCGAGAGGATGTTCGGCTGGATACCCCAATGGTTCATTGGCCTCAGCCTCGTTGCCGGCGCGATCCTGCTCGCCTTGCTGGTCTATCGGGTCGCCATATGGCTGCTTGGCCGCGCATTCGGCACCCGCTTTCCCCTTCTGAGCGTGTTCATCGATCGGACCGCGGGCCCCGCCCAACTCGCTCTCTGTCTCGCCGCCGTCGCACTGGTGCTGCCGCTCGCGCCGCTGGACGACGCGATCCGCACGCCGCTGATGCGGCTGTTCGTCGTGGCCTTCATCGCGCTGATCGGCTGGATCTCGATCCGGATCGTCGACATGAGTGCTGCACGCTATCTCCAGAACTTTCGCGACGTCACCGAGAATTTCGTCGCACGCAAGCACGTCACGCAAGTGCGCGTGTTCAAGCGCGTCACCGATACCATCATCGTCGTCATCACGATCTCTGCCGCGCTGATGACGTTCGATTCGGTCCGGCAATACGGCGTCAGCCTGTTCGCCTCCGCGGGCGCGGCCGGTATCATCGTCGGTCTCGCCGCCCGGCCGCTGCTGAGCAATCTGATCGCGGGCCTGCAGATCGCGATCACCCAGCCGATCCGCATCGAGGACGCCGTGATCATCGAGAACGAATGGGGCTGGGTCGAGGACATCGCCTCGACTTACGTCGTGATCCGGCTGTGGGACTGGCGCCGCATGGTGGTGCCGCTGTCCTATTTCATCGAAAAACCGTTCCAGAACTGGACGCGCGACACCGCATCCCTCATCGGCGTGATCGCGCTTCATGTCGACTATCGTGCCGACGTCCAACGCATCAGGAAGTGGCTGGAGCAGGCGGTAAAGCAGTCAAAGCTGTGGGACGGCGAGGTGGTCAATCTCCAGGTGATCGATGCCGACGCGCGCACCATCGAGCTTCGGGCGCTGGTCAGCGCCAGGAATGCACCGCAGTCCTGGGACCTCCGCTGCGAGATCAGGGAGAAGCTGGTGGCCTTCATCCGGGACGAGATGCCGGAGGCGCTGCCGCGCGAACGCGCGATCCTGATCCCGTCTGGCGACGATGATGCTGATTTCGTGCGGCGCGTCACGCCGCCGGAGATGATGCGGGCAAGCGGGCGCAATTGACTCCGCCATCAGCCGGCGCCGACCACGGCTGCGTCGGCCCGCCGATCCGCGCGCCGGCTCGGCTTGCGCAGCTTCCGCCGGGCCCAGATCAGGAGCCCCGTCGACAGCAGCGTCAGAAGGGCGATCGAGGTGATGACGTTGAGAGGCGAAGCGATCAGGGCCGACCAGTTTCCCTCATGGATCAGCCGTGGCCAGTTGCGCGGCAACGGCGCGACCCCGCTCGAATTGACGGCGTAAGCGCGCAGTTCTCCGTCCTCGTTGAGTCGCGCCATCACGCGACCGCCGCGCGTACCGATCGAGATCACATGCGAGAGGTCGTGCTGGTCTGCGACCATGCGAACCGCCTCCGGCAGGCCAACGGGACGTCTGCCGTCCGCCGGAGCGGCTCCGCCCTGCAGTGTCAGCCCAAAGGCCATGCACAGGCCCGTCAAAGGACTCAGCAGGATCAGCGGCAGCGCGAACCATGCGGTGCCCTTGTGCCATCCGGAGAGCGTGTTGCGCAGCCGCGGCAGTCCCATGAGAATGCCCAGCAGCATGATGACGACCAGGGCAACGGTCGACGTCGTCACCAGCCAGCCCTGGCCAAGCAACCGCTCGTGCGTGACGCGTGCCCAAAGGAAGAGATCGGAGAGGGCGGAGCCGCTGATAGCAGCTTCGCCGGTCGCGAGGTCGATCGCCGGCACGCCTGCGCCTTGCAGCGTCATCCGCTGGAGGGATGCATCGAACGAGAGGCCGCGCGCCTTGTTGTCGGGATCGTACCGCCTCATCAGTCCGATGACGCGAGAAGACTCGATCGCCGGACCGCCGGTGCGACTGACTTGCACCATGGGCTCGAACGACAGGATCAAGCCGGTGACGATGATGACAAGCAGGGGCAGCGCGAAAACCAGGGTGATCCAGCGATGCAGAGTCAGCATTGCGGGCTTGCTCATTCGTCATCTCCTTCATCCTGCGATCGTGCTCGTGCAGCATGGCGAAGACAAATGACGCTTTGTCCATGTTGTTGCGTTGATTTACAGCAACCGCGGGCAAGCTGGCCGGATGTCATCTGACATTTCCAGCTACTGGTGGAGCATCTAGCGAATGCGACCTATTCGCGTTCTGCCTTGGTCAAGCCGGCCTGCTGTCCGCCGCCAGGAGCCTTGCTTCGCCGTCAGCGCGGGCGGGCGCAGCAAGCGAAGCAATGACTTAAGATGCAAGCAGGGCGGTGCGCGCGATGCACCTGGAAGCGTGCAGAGCCTCACTGCGCGCGGATGTTGGCGGCCTTCAGCACCGGCTCCCATTTGGTCGCCTCGGCGTGCATGTAGGCGTCGAACTCCTTGGCGGAGGAGCCGACCGGCGCCGCGCCGATCTTGCTGAGCGTCGATAGCACGCCGGGATCCTGCAGCGCGGCCTTCAGATCGGCTTCGAGCTTGGACACGATCTCCGGCGGCATTTTTGCCGGTCCAAGAACGCCCCACCAGACCGAGACGTCGTAGCCGGGCACGCCGGCCTCGGCGATGGTCGGAACATCCGGCAGCGCCTTCGAGCGTTCGGCGGAGGTCACCGCCAGCGCGCGCACCGGGCCGCCCTCGAGCTGGCCGATCGCTTCGGCAAGGGGATTGATGCTGAGCGGGATCTCGCCGGCGATCACGGCTGTCAGCGCCGGTGCGCCGCCCTTGTAGGGGATCGCGACGATCTTGGTGCCGGACATGTATTTCAGCAGCTCGCCCGCAAGATGCGCCGAGGTGCCGTTGCCCGACATGCCGTAGGAGAGCTTGTCCGGCTCCTTCCTGGCGGCGGCAAGGAGATCGCCGAACGTCTTGTAAGGGCTGTCCTTGGCCACCACGATCGCGAGCGGGGACGAGGCGACTTCGGTGATCGCGGTGAAATCCTTGAAGGTGTCGTAAGGTACGCTTGGATAGATGAACTGGTTGAGCGGATGGCCGCTCGCGACCAGGATCAGCGTGTAACCGTCAGGCGCGGACTTGGTCAGCGTTTGCGAGGCGACGATGCCGCCCGCGCCGGGACGATTGTCGATCACGGGCTGCTGCCCCCAGGTCTTCGCCAGCGCCTGGCCCAGCGTGCGCGCGAGCACGTCGACTGCTCCGCCCGCTGCATAGGGCACTAGGATGTGGACCGGCTTGCTCGGATAGTTGTCGGCTTGAGCTGCGCCCGCTGCCAGCAGCAATGTGGCGCCCAGCAGCAGGCGGCCGATCTTCTTGTTCAAATCCAACATATTCCCAGCACTCCATAGGCGGTGTTCGCGTTCCAGCGGCGCTCTTTCCAGGCCGACTGAACCCTGCCATCGTTTTTGTTGACGAGACCTGATCTTTTGTACGATAGTACAAATCACATGATACGCAAGCCCACCAGCAGGGAAACAGCCCGCAAGCCGAACATGCGCGAGGCGATCCTCGCCGCGGCCGAGGAGCTGTTCGCCACCAACGGCTTCAATGCCGTCTCGGTGCGAGATATCGCGCATGCCGCCGGGGCCAATCCGGGTAGCGTGACCTATCATTTCAAGACCAAGGACGGGTTGCTGCTGGAGATCTACCGGCGCCATTGCGGGCCGATGAACCTGCGCCGTTCCGAGTTGCTTGCCGCTGCTAGGCGTGTGCGCGATCTCCAGGACCGACTGGAGGCGATCGTGCGCGCCTATGTGGTGCCGGCCTTCACCTCGGGCAGCGATCTCGCTGGCGGCGGGGCGCGCTTCACGCGGCTTCGCGCGGTGATGTCGGCGGAGGGCAACGAGGTCGCGCGAAAAATCATCGCGCAGACCTTCGACGACACCAGCCACGCCTTCATCGACGCGATCCACGAGAGCCTGCCGCACATTCCGCGTACGGACATCGTCTGGCGCAGCCACTTTCTGCTCGGTGCGCTCTATTATTCGCTGGTGACGCCGGAGCGCGTTTCGCGCTTGTCGCGCGGCGAGGCCGACGGCAGCGATGCTGCGGGCGCCATCGAGCAATTGGTGCAGGCCACGGTCGCCGCATTGCAGGCACCCGCGCTCGATCAAGCTGCGCCGGCGCGGCGGCGGCCGGTCATCAGCAGCAAGTCTTGAAACAAGCGGTCTCGCTTCGGCGGGCTCACCTGACGACGATGATGTACACGCCGACCATTCCGCCGCCCGATCCAAACACGCGCACGCCGAAGTTCAAGCTGCCGAAGCTGTCCTGCGATGCGCATTGCCACATCTTCGGGCCCGGCGCGAAATATCCTTACGCGCCGGATCGCTCCTACACGCCGCCTGACGCGCCGCTGGAGGATTTTCGCGCGCTGCACGCCAAGCTCGGCGTCGAGCGCGCCGTCATCGTCAATGCCAGCGTACACGGCACCGACAACACGGTCGCGCTGGATGCCATCGCGCAGAGCAGCGGCGCCTACCGTGCCGTCGCCAATATCGACGACACCATGACCGAACGCGGGCTCCGCGTGCTGCATGACGGCGGCTTCCGCGGCTGCCGCTTCAATTTCGTTCGCCATCTCGGCGGCGTGCCCGACAGACGTGTGTTCGACCGCATCGTCGCGATGGTCACGCCGCTCGGCTGGCACATCGATCTGCACTTCGATGCGATCGACCTGCCGGAATATGCCGACATGCTGACAAAGTTGCCGCTGAGCTACACCATCGACCATATGGGGCGGGTGAAGGCTGCCGACGGGCTCGATCAGCTGCCGTTCAGGATCCTGATCGAGCTGATGCAGCGCGATGAGAAGTGCTGGGTCAAGATCTGCGGCTCGGAGCGGGTGTCCTCGGCCGGTCCGCCGTTCACGGATGCGGTGCCGTTCGCGCGAAAGATCGTCGAGACCGCGCCGGATCGCGTCATCTGGGGCACGGACTGGCCGCATCCCAACGTCAAGGTGATGCCGAATGACGGCGACCTCGTAGATCTGATCCCGCTGTTCGCGCCGGAGCCGAAGTTTCAGCAGAAGATTCTGGTCGACAATCCCGCGCGCCTGTTTGGCTTCGACCAATGAAAGGGCTCCGATCAATATGATGCCTACAAACGAAAGAAGGGAGTTCGTTCCATGAAGACAGGTCTCGTCGTCACCGCGCATCCCGGCGACTTCGTCTGGCGCGCCGGCGGCGCCATCGCGCTGCATGCGAAGAAGGGCTATCGCATGAAGATCGTCTGCCTGTCGTTCGGCGAGCGCGGCGAGAGCCAGTTCGCCTGGAAGGAGAAAGGCGCGACGCTTGAATCGGTCAAGGCCGGCCGCAAGGACGAGGCGGAGCGGGCCGCAAAGCTGTTGGGTGCCGAGATCGAGTTCTTCGACTGCGGTGATTATCCGCTCAAGCTCACCGAGGCGCATTTCGACCGCATGGTCGACATCTACCGCGAGCTCAATCCGAGCTTCGTGCTGACGCACGCGCTGGAAGATCCCTATAATTTCGACCATCCGAATGCGGCGCATTTCGCGCAGGAGACGCGCGTGGTCGCGCAGGCGATGGGCCACAAGCCCGGGGCGCAGTACAAATATTCCGCGCCGCCGGTGTTCCTTTTCGAGCCGCATCAGCCGGAGCAGTGCAACTACAAGCCGGACCTCCTCCTCAAGATCGACGAGGTCTGGAAGGAGAAGTACGAGGCGTTCCAGATCCTCGCCGCGCAGAAGCATCTATGGGGCTATTACGAGCGCGTCGCGCTCAACCGCGGCATCCAGGGCAGCCGCAACACCGGGGTGCCCATGACCTATGGCGAGGCCTATCAGCGCTTGTTTCCGACCGTCGCCGAGGAATTGGCATGAAGCCGGTCGTCGTTTGCAACATCAAGCGCGCCGATCCCGCCGGGATGGCAGAATACGGTGTCTCAACCGTGCACGAGGCCTATGGCCGCATCGGGCTGATGAAGCCTTACTTGCGTCCGGTCTGGGCGGGTGCGTCGATCGCCGGACCGGCGGTGACGGTGCTGGCGCAGCCCGGCGACAACTGGATGATCCATGTCGCGGTCGAGCAATGCAGGAAGGGCGACGTCCTCGTCGTCGGCTGCACCACCGACAACACCGACGGCATGTTCGGCGAGCTGCTTGCGACGTCGCTGCAGGCGCGGGGCGTCCAGGGATTGATCATCGACGCCGGCTGTCGCGACGTCAAAGCGCTGCACGAGATGCGCTTTCCAGTGTGGTCGCGCGCGGTCTCCGCCAAGGGCACGGTGAAGGCCACGCTCGGCTCGGTCAACGTTCCCGTGGTCTGCGCCGGCGTCAATGTCGATCCCGGCGACATCGTCGTGGCCGATGACGACGGCGTGGTGGTGGTGCCGAAGCGCTACGCGGCCGAGGTGGCCGAGAGGGCGAGGAAGCGCAACGCGGAGGAGGGCGGCAAGCGCAAGCGGCTTGCCTCCGGCGAGCTCGGTCTCGACATGTACGGCATGCGCGAGGCGCTGACGAAGGCCGGACTGGTGTATGTCGACAATCCCGAGGACGTCTGAAGCGACGGAAAGCGGAGCGGGCGGATGGATCGTCTCAAGCTGAAAGCCGTTCTCGGCAGCCACCCTCATGTCCAGGCGGTGAAGAGCGGCGAGCTCCGCTCTGATCTGTTCGATTTGGACTTCATCACGTATACGCCGACCAACACGGCATTCAAACCGATGGTGCGCGAGCAGGCCTTCGACGTCTGCGAGATGGCGATCGTCACCTACCTGATGGCGAAAGCGCACGGCAAGCCGCTGGTATTGCTGCCGGCGACGATGCTCGGGCGCTTCCAGCATGCCTACGCGCTCTACAATCCTGAAAGGGGGACGCTCGGGCCGACCGATCTCGAAGGCAAGCGTGTCGGTATCCGCTCCTTCACGACCACGACGGGCGCCTGGATCAGGGGTATCCTCGCCAACGACTACGGCGTCAATCTCGACAAGATCCGCTGGGTGACCTTCGAGGATCCGCACGTGGCCGAATATGTCGACACCACCGAGCGCGCGCCGAAGGACAAGAACATTCTCCAGATGCTGATCGACGGCGAGCTCGATGCCGTGCTCGGCGAGACTTCTGACAATCCCAAGCTGAAGCCGCTATTCCCTGATCCCGCCGCCGAGGCCGCCAAATGGTACGCCCGTCGCGGCGTCGTGCCGGTCAACCATCTCGTGGTCGTGACCGAGCAGCTTGCCAAATCGCGGCCCGACGTGGTCGCGGGCGTCTATGATCTGCTCAAGCGGAGCAAGGAGCGGGCAGGGCCCGCGGCGACGCCCGACCTCATCCCGTTCGGGATCGAAGCGAACAGAAAGCCGCTCGAGCTGATCATCGACTACGCATTCCAGCAGGCGCTGATTCCGCAGCGCTATGCGGTCGAGGAACTCTTCGATGAGACGACACGAGGATTGAACTGATGGCAAGTGATCCCAGGCGCTGGCAGATCGGACTGGTCGGCTATGGCGAGGTCGGGCGGATTCTGGCCGAGGACTTGCGCCAGCAAGATATCAAGGTGTCAGCCTACGATATGAAGCTCGGAAACGAGCAGGGCGCGTTGCTGAAGGAGCATGCGGCAGAATTCGGTGTGGCGCTCGCGGATTCGCACGCCGAGCTGACCGCGAAATCCGATTTCATTGTTTCCGCCGTCACCGCAAGCCAGGCCGTTCCGGTCGCAAAGGCCTGTGCCGCGGCGATCAATCAGGGCACCTGGTTCCTCGATTTCAACTCGGCTTCTCCGGGTGCCAAGCAGCGCGCCGCCGCCCTGATCGACGGCGCTGCCGGGCGCTATGTCGAGGGCGCGGTGATGA
This sequence comes from Bradyrhizobium sp. USDA 327, assembly GCF_041262065.1. Taxonomy (NCBI): domain Bacteria; kingdom Pseudomonadati; phylum Pseudomonadota; class Alphaproteobacteria; order Hyphomicrobiales; family Nitrobacteraceae; genus Bradyrhizobium; species Bradyrhizobium sp. USDA 327. The sequence goes on from NZ_JBGCCW010000001.1 coordinate 2,267,821, forward strand.
CCTCGGTGCCGCCCTATCGCATCAAGGTGCCGCTGCTGCTCGGCGGGCCCGGTGCGAGGGAGCTGGAGCCGCTGTTGAACGCGATCGGCTTTGCCGCGAAGGTTGCGAGCGACAAGCTCGGCGTTTCCTCTGCGGTGAAGATGTGCCGCAGCATCATGATCAAGGGCCTGGAAGCGATGGTGATCGAAAGCTTCACCACCGCGCGCGCCTATGGTGTCGAGGACGCGGTGCTGGCCTCGCTCGCAGAAACGTTTCCCGGCATCGACTGGGAGAAACAGGGCGCCTATTGCTTCCAGCGCGTGATCGAGCACGGCCGTCGCCGCGCCGAGGAAGTGCGTGAGGTCGCCGAAACCGTGCGCGAGGCGGGTTTGACGCCATGGTCAGCGCAAGGCACTGCCGAACGTCAGGCCTGGGTGGCTGATCTCGCCGATGAAGGGTTGTTTGGCGCCAGAGGCACGAAAGAGTTCGCCAGCGGCGCGGATTGGCGGACCGAGGCCGACCGAATCCTCGCGAAGATCAACCGCACCAAGTAATCAGCTCAGGACCGCGCGGCTTTCCTGAAAGCTCACGACCTGATCGCGGGCGCGTTCGATCAGGTCGATCAGATGTCTGGATTTGCGGACCAGCTGTTCCGTGGCCGGCTGCGTGCGGAACTCCGCCAGCACGGCGCGAACGCATTTGCTGGCCGCGTCGAGCGTCCAGAGCGTGCGGTTCATGTCGTCCTGCGTCTGGATCGCCGAGATATCGAGACCCGAAAGAACGTGGCCGATGCCGTCGAGCCGCTTCACCGCCGTATCGGTGGGCGTTTCATCATCGATGCTGCCGAATGAGCTGAACATACCGATACTTCTCCACTGAACGCAGATGGTCAGGGCGGATCGTAGTTATGGTCGGCGTCGCCGGCCTCGCAACGCGTTCGGCTACGGTCCGGGATTCTACCGGTCTCGGGCGGGCTCGATCCGGCGGTAAAATAAAACTCCGTGGCCAGGCAGGGGTCCCGACGTCGTGATGACCGACTCGGAACGCCCGCGTGCAGGCATCGCGCGATGTTCGGGATATGAGCGGAACCGCTCTCAGCTCCTGGGAGTGAACAGGGTGGGCCGTTGCCGTGCAAATGTCTGTCGGCCGCCTTTGAATCCCATCAGGACATCGGGCAGCTCGGCGACAGCGAAGCGGCTGTCTTGCGTATCGAGCACGATGAGGTCGGCGGGATTGCCGACCTTGATGCCGTAATCGTCAAGGTTCATCAGCCGGGCCGGCAGCTCGGTCACCAGATCGAGGCAGGTGTCGAAATCGCTCACCGAGGCGTGCGCGACGTTGGCGTAGAAATTTGCCATCCGCAGCAGCGAGGCGTCGCCGAACGGGGTGAAAGGATTGAGCACGTTGTTGGTCGCGACCGAGCACACGATGCCCTCGCCCGCAAGCTTGTGGGCGAGTGTCAGTCCGCGCGGCGCGTTGTGGGTGGCCTCGCGCCCCATCAGATAGAGATCGGTCGCGGGTAGCACGGTGACGGCAACGCCGGCTTTTGCCAACTGCGCGGTGGCGGCTTTGAGCGGCTCCGGCGGCAAAGCCGCCAGCTTCGTAGCGTGGCCGATCGCCACGCGTCCCCCGTAGTTGCGCCGCTCGGTCTGGCGGCAGACCTCGTCGAGATGCCACCAGGAGGGGTCGAGGTCGAAATCGAGATGGAGATCGACGTCGACGTCGAATTCCTCGGCGAGATCGAAGATGCGCGCGAGATGCGCATTCGGGTCGGTGTCCATGTAGGGACAGCCGCCGATGGCCTCGCCGCCGTTGCGCAGCGCCTGGATCAGCAGTTCCTCGGCTCCGGGATCGTTGGTCAGCCCTTCCTGCGGGAACACACAGAGTTCGAGATCGATCGCCCAGGCGTAGTCGCGCTTGAGCGCCTTCACCGCCTCGAAACCGCGCAAGCCGATGCGCGGGTCAATCTCGACATGCGTGCGCATGCGCGTGGTGCCGTGCACGATGGCGCGTTCGAGCACTCTTGCGCCGCGCGCGTAGACGTCCGCGACGGTGAAATCCTTCTTCATCCCGGCGACGGCGCGGATCGCATCCGAGACGCTGCCGTGATTGTGCCCGCAGCGGCCGAGCAGGCAGGCCTTGTCGAGATGGATGTGGGTATCGACAAAGCCGGGCAGGGCGAGGTGGCCGCCGACCTCGACCTCGACGGCCTCGCAGCCAAGCCCTTCGCAGGTCAGCTTCGGCTCGATCGCGGCGATGCGGCCGCCGTTCACGCCGATATCGACGGGTGCGGCGGATGAGCGCAACAGCGCGTTGCGGAAGATCAGGTCGAAGGCGGGCTCGGCGGTCATGGCGTCAAATTCAGCTTTGGCAAGCTAGCCGAAGCTGGAGGAGCAGGCAGCTCCAGATTGTGTGCACTTATGCCGCTCGAATGTTCAAAAAATATGCATGCACTTTGGCCCATGGATCGTAAGATATCTCCCGCTTGGAGAACCCGCCATGTCCGCCCCCGCACAAGCCGAACGTCCGATGACCGACGCCGAGATCGTCGAAGCCTATCTTACGGCGTCGATGATTCCCGATCCCGATGCCGCGGCGGCCTATATGAAGCCGGGCACGGTGATCACGTTTACCGGCGGGCGCGAGTTCGATCATCCGCGCGGGCCGACCGGCTTCAACGCCAGGCGCTATCGCTGGGTGAAGAAGAAGATGGACCGCTTCGATGTCTGCCCCGGTACGGACGAGACCGTCGTCTACAGCGTCGGCACGCTCTACGGCGAGTGGATGGATGGCACGCCATTCGAGGGCAATCGCTACGTCGATCGCTTCGTCGTCCGGGGTGGTCAGATCGTGAAGATGGACGTGTGGAACGACAGCGCCGAGCGCATCCTCGTTCAGCGCGGCATCGAGGCTTAGCCCCTCCGCGCGATTTTCGGCAGCTTGACGACGCGATCGCTGGTCACCTCGTCGGCATAGGGGGCGAGGATATCGAGCAGATCCCGGCCGCGCTGGGGGGTAGGGGCCACCAGCGCGCGATTGGCCACGGAATCCAGGTGATGATGCATCAGCTCCATCACCTTGGCCTCGTCGCCCTTGGCGAGCGCGGCGATGATGGCGCGGTGCTCGTTGATAGCACATTCGCTGGAATGCGGCCGGCTGTAGAGCGACAGCGTCAGGCAGCAGCGATAGGCGACCTCGCTGACATAGCGCACCAGGATCGGACTGTTCGTCATGTGCGCGAGCAGGATGTGGAATTCGGTGGCGAGCCGGATCGAGACCGCATCCGTGCCGCCGCGCGCGCGATCCTCGGCGTCGACATGGGCGTTCAACTCGGCGATCTGCGCCTTGGTCAGCTTGCCCGCGAGCTGGCGCACGACGAGCCGTTCGAGCTCGATGCGGATGTCGAAGGCATCGCGCGCCTCCTGCCAGCTCGGCGTTGCCACCACCGCGATCCGGTTGCGGCGCAGCTCGACGAGGCCTTCCGCTGCGAGCTGGCCCAGCGCATGGCGGGCAATGGTGCGGCTGACGCCGAAACGCTCGCCGAGTGCATCCTCCGGCAGCTTTGCGCCGGGCTCCAGCGCCTGCTCGATGATCGCGCGCCTGAGCGCGCGGCAGATCACGCTGACCTTGTCCGACGATTCAGAAGTCTTGCTGCTGTGGCGCGCCGCCATCGGCGAATCCTTGGGGTGGGTCGAAGCCTCTCTTTAGCACAGTCCTGCAGCGATCCGGCGCTCCAATTGCATGCAGTTTGATGCCGAGATTGCTTAAATGGAATCCGGCCGGGCACCGCGGACATTTGGCAAATCATTGAATTTGCGGGGACCGCAGACTGGCACCCAGCTTGCATGCACTTTTGCTGTGATGCGCATGCAACCCAACGCCCAGTTCGACGGCCAGCCCGTTCCCGAAGGCGCCACGGCCATCGAGCTGTCCGAGGCTTCCGTGACCTTTGGGCGCGGCGACCGCGCCGTGCCCGCCCTGTCCAAGACCACGCTGAAGATCGCCGACGGCGAGTTTGTCGCACTGGTGGGCCCATCAGGATGCGGCAAATCGACCATTCTGCGTCTCGTCAGCGGCCTCGTGCAGCCGACCAGCGGCGTCGTCATCGTGGGCGGCCGCGAAGTCGCGGCGCGCGCGATGCGGGTCGGCATGGCCTTCCAGAATCCGACCATGCTGCCGTGGATGACGATCGAGCGGAACATCATGCTGCCGCTGAAGATCGTCGAGCCGTTCCGCTCGAATTTCCGGAAGCTGCGCAGGACGGAATTCCGCGACAAGGCCAACGCGCTGCTGGAGCAGGTCGGCCTCAAGGGCTTTGGCAGCCGTTACCCCTGGCAGCTCTCCGGCGGCATGCTCCAGCGCGCCAATCTCTGCCGCGCCCTGATCCACGAGCCGCGCATGCTGCTGCTGGATGAGCCGTTCGGCGCGCTCGACCAGTTCACCCGCGAAGAGCTGTGGGCGATCCTGCAGAACCTCTGGATGACGCACAAGCCGACTGTGCTGCTGGTCACCCACGATCTGCGCGAGGCCGGCTTTCTCGCCAGTCGCATCTGCGTGATGAGCGCGCGTCCCGGCCGCATCCTCGACGACAGCCGCGTCGAATTTGCCCGGCCGCGCACGGTCGCCATGACCTTCGAGCCGGAATTCGTCGCGCTGAACCAGAAGCTGCGGACCTTCATCGAGGATGCGCGCAGCGCGGCTGAGCAGGGGACAGGCTGATGTTCGGGATCGATGTCAGGCAGAAGGCGTGGTCGGCGGGGCTGATCGTGTTGTTCTTCGTCGCCTGGGAGCTGTTCTGCCTGATGACCGGCATGTCGGATCTCGTGCTGCCGCGGCCTTCGCAGGTGTTCTTGACGTTGTACCAGCGCTTTCCGGTGCTTTGGCCGCACATCGTGCAGACGCTGGCGACCACGATGTTCGGCTTCGTCCTCGGTGTCGCGCTCGGCGTCGCCCTCGGCGCCATCATCGGCGTGTCGAAGACGGCCTATGACACCTGCTATCCGCTCTTGATCGGCTTCTCCTCGATCCCCAAGGTCGCGGTGGTGCCGATCTTCGTGCTGTGGTTCGGCTCCGGCACGGTGCCGGCGGTGCTGACCGCGCTGTCGATCTGCTTCTTCCCGATCGTCGTGAATATCGCCACGGGCCTTGCGACCACCGAGCCCGAACTCGAGGACGTCTTGAAGGCGCTCGGCGCCAGCAAGCTCGACATCCTCTGGAACGTCGGCCTGCCCAGGACCATGCCCTTCTTCTTTGCCTCGCTGAAGGTCGCGATCTCCTACGCTTTCGTCGGCGCGGTGCTGTCGGAGACCGTCGCCTCCAACCGCGGCATCGGCAACGTCATGATGACCGCGTCCTCCAATTTCAACGTGCCGCTGGTCTTCGCCGGCCTGTTCGTGCTCGCCGGGCTCGGCGTCGCACTCTACGTCGTGTTCTCGCTGATCGAGGGGCGGGTCACCGGCTGGGCCACGCGCAAGAACGACGTGATCGCAACCTGAAATTCCTGAACCGTCATGCAATGAAGCTGAGGAGGTCTCGATGTTGAGGAAGTTAAGTGCGGCGCTGGTGGGATTGGCGCTGTCCGCAGGAGCCGCCACGGCGGAAGAAACCACGATCAAGTTCACGCTGGGCTGGAAGACCCAGGGCAGCGACGCCGCGTTCTTCTATGCCAAGGACAACGGCTTCTTCAAGGAGGAAGGCCTCAACGTCATCATCGACCAGGGCGAGGGCTCCGGCGCCACCGTCACGCGTGTGATGTCCGGCGCCTATGACGCCGGCTTCGGCGACGTCAATGCCATCATCCAGAACGCCTCGACCAAGCCGCAGGAGGCGCCCGTCATGGTCTACATGATGTGGAACCAGCCGCCGTTCGCGATCGTCGCCAAGAAGACCAGCGGCATCAACACCATCAAGGATTTCGAAGGCCACACGCTGGGCGGCGCGCAGGGCACGCCGACGACGCGCCTCCTGCCGGTGTTCACCCGCAAGAACGGTCTCGACGGCGAGAAGATCAAGATCTCCAACATGGCGCCGAACCTGCAGGAGCCGATGCTGATCAAGGGCGACATCGATGCTGCGCTCGTCTTCAACATCACCAGCTATTTCAACCTGGTGCTCAATCGTCAGGATCCGGACAAGGATTTCAAATGGTTCTCGTTCGGTGAGTACGGCCTCGATCTCTATTCGAATGGTGTGATGGTCTCCCGCAAGCTGATCGCCTCGAACCCGAAGGCCGTCGCGGGCCTGGTTCGCGCCATCAACAAGGGTGCGATCGCGGTTGCCAAGGACCAGAATGCCGGCATGAAGGCGGCGATGAACTATGACAACCTCATCAACGCCGATGTCGAGAAGCGCCGGCTGCAATATTCCTTCGAGAAGCTGATCGTCTCGCCGGAGATGAAGGAGATCGGCATCGGCGACATCAAGGATGACCGCATGGCACGCGCCATCGGCATCGTGGTCGAGGGCTATCAGCTCGCCCGTGCGCCGACGCCGGCGGAGGTGTTCTCGCGCGAATTCCTGCCGCCCCGCGCGGAGCGGGAGCTGATGTATACGGCCAACTGATCCTGGAGCGACGGCCATGGCCACGGAGATTTCGGCAAGCTGCCTGTTTCGTGGCCTTGAACTCGGTGTCAGCGACAACGTCGTGCTGCGGCACGATGGCGGCGTCATCACCGAAATCGCGGAAGGAGCGGGTCCGGGACCTCGCTCCTTCGTCATCCCGGCCTTCGTCAACGCCCATGACCACGCCCGTGCCACCGCATCGTCCTTCGGCGCGGTCGGCATGCCCCTGGAAAGCTGGATCCTGCGCACCGCGCTGGGCACGCCTGTTGATCCCTATCTGACCGCGGCCTCCGCATTGGCGCGTTCCGCCAGGGCCGGCTGCGCGGCGATGATGGTCCACTACACGCGTCCGAGCGGGACGATGCCCCTGGTCGACGAGGCGAAAGCCATCGCGAAGGCTGCGTCCGACGTCGGCATCCGCATCGCGTTTGCGATGGCCGTGCGTGACCAGAATCCGATCGTCTACGGTGATGCCGAGCCGGCGCTCTCGGGTCTCTCCGGCCATGATCGCAAGACCGTCGAGGAGCTGTTCGTCCGTGCGCCGATGTCGCCAAAGGCGTACATTGAACTTACGGACGCCATTGCCGCGGCCATCGCCGGTCCGATGGTGGACGTGCAGCTCGGGCCTGCCGGCGTCCAATGGTGCTCGAAGCCGCTGCTGGAAGCGGTGGCGGAGAATTCGGCGCGGACCGGTCGCCGGATCCACATGCATCTGCTGGAGACCGTGTACCAGCGCGCCTGGGCCGATCAGAATTTTCCGGACATGGTGCGCTGGCTACGCGACATTGGCTTCCTCTCAGAGCGGCTGACGCTGGCGCACTGTATCCACGCCCGCGCGGATGAGCTGGAGGTGATCGCGGCCTCCGGTACGCGCATCGTCACCAATTTCAGCTCGAACATGCATCTGCGCTCGGGGCTCGCTCCGATTGCCGCCGCGCACAAATGCGGCTGCGCCATCGCTGTCGGCGTCGACGGGCTGGCGCTGGACGAGGACGACGACATCCTGCGAGAAATGAGGCTAGTGCAGATGGCCCATGGCGGCCTCGGCTTCAAGCAGACGTGGACGCCGGCCGAGATGTTTTCGCTGGCCATCCGCAATGGGCGTCGCGCCACCGGCGCGCCCGGGAGCGGCGAGCTCGATACCGGAAGCCCGGCCGACTACGTCGTGATCGATCTCGACCGGCTCGACCGCGACCGGATCATGCCGGTCGACCCCATGGCGCTGCTGTTCGCGCGCGGCAATGCGTCCCTGGTGAAGGAGGTCGTCGTCGCCGGCAAGACGATCGTGAGGGACGGAGTCTGTTCCGGCGTTGACCTGCCGGCCATCGAGCGGGAGTTGCGGGCGCTGTATCGGACCGGCGTGGGCAAGCTCGTGAACTTCCAGCGGATCTGGCCACCGCTGTCGGACCGCTTGAGCGGCTGGTTCGAACAGCAGCTGACATGTCAGTGAAGCGCCTCCCGTTCGGGCCATATCGAAAAGCGCGATAGCTGGTAGTCGCTGTCCCGTCTGGTGGACGCTGCATGTGTCGGTTATGACCTCCGCGATCTCGTCTCGACCCCGGTCGACGACCCATCCAGGAGCAGCCGATGCGTCTACCCACCCTTATCCTGGCCCTGACATGTCTTGCGGGCGCAGCGTCAGCCGAAGACCTCACGGGCACGCTCCAGAAGGTCAAGGAGAGCAAGAAGATCACGCTGGGCTACCAGGAGGCCTCGGTCCCGTTCAGTTATCTGGACGGCAACCAGAAGCCGGTCGGCTTTGCCATGGACATCTGTTTCAAGATCGTCGAGGCCGTGAAGAAGCAGCTCGGCATGCCCGACATCGCCGTCGACACTCTCGCCGTGACCTCGTCGAACCGGATCCCCTTGATGGTCAACGGCACGCTCGATCTGCATTGCTCGGCGACCACCAACAATGCCGACCGCCAGAAGCAGGTCGCCTTCACCAACACGCATTTCCTGAGCGCGACGCGGTTCGCGGCCAAGAAGGCCGCTAAGATCAACACCATCGACGATCTTAAGGGCAAGGCGGTCACGGCGGTGGCGGGATCGGTCAACCTGGCGCAGCTTGCCAAGGTCAACACCGAGCGCAATCTCGGTATCAATCTGATGCCGGCCAAGGACCAGGCCGAGGCCTTCCTGTTGCTGGAGACCGACCGCGCCCAGGCCTACGCGCTCGACGACGTGCAGCTCGCCGTCGCCATCGCGCGGTCGAAGGAGCCGCAAGCTTACATGATCAGCGAGGAGGCGTTCTCGAAGCCGGAGCCGTATGGCATCATGCTGCGGCGGGAGGACGCGCCATTCAAGGCGCTTGCCGACCGCGCAACAGCGGAGCTCTATGCAAGCCCGGAGATCGAGGTGCTCTACAAGAAGTGGCTGCAATCGCCGACCCCGCCGAACGGCCTCAATTACAACGTCCCGATGTCTCCGGCCTTGCGCAACGCCTTCAAGAAGCCGAGCTCGAGTGCCGACCCTGATGTGTATGTGGTGAATTGAGGCTGAGACGCTGCGCATTATTGCGCCCTCTCCCCTTGTGGGAGAGGGCAACTGCGCTCGTAGACAAAAGCTAACTCGGGTGAGGGGTATGTCTCCGCGCGCGAAACTCTAAATTCGTGCGTGCGGATGGATACCCCTCATCCGGCGCTTCGCGCCACCTTCTCCCACAAGGGGAGAAGGAAGAAAGTCGCCGCCACCGGTTAGCGAAACAGACAATGCCCAGCTACGCGTTCGAATATTTCTTCAGCTCGAACCGTGCGATCTGGTTCCGGTGAACCTCGTCCGGCCCGTCGGCAAGCCGCAGCAAGCGCGCTGTGGCGTAGGCCTGGGTCAGTCCGAAATCGTTCGAGGTCCCGCCGCCGCCATGGGCCTGAATGGCCCAGTCGATGATCTGGCAGGCCATGTTGGGCACGGCGACCTTGATCATGGCGATTTCGGCTTTCGCGACCTTGTTGCCGACCGTGTCCATCGCGTAGGCGGCATTGAGCGTCAGCAGCCGGGCCTGCTCGATCATGATGCGGGCTTCCGCGATGCGCTCCTGCGTCACCGTCTGCTCCGAGACCGGCTTGCCGAAGGCGACCCGGCTGCGCACGCGGCGGCACATCTTCTCCAGCGTGCGTTCGGCCAGGCCGATCAGGCGCATGCAGTGATGGATGCGGCCGGGCCCGAGGCGGCCCTGTGCGATCTCGAAACCGCGGCCCTCGCCGAGCAGCATGTTTTCCCTGGGCACGCGCACATTGGTGAACACCACTTCGGAGGCGCGGTCGGGCACGCCGTAGAAGCCGAACACGGGCAGGGGACGTTTCACCTCGATGCCGGGCGTGTCCATCGGCACCAGGATCATGGATTGCTGCTTGTGGCGGTCAGGATTGTCGGGATCGGTCTTGCCCATGAAGATGCAGATCTTGCAGCGCGGGTCGGTCGCATTCGTCGTGTACCATTTGCGGCCGTTGATGACGTAATGGTCGTCGTCGCGCACGATCGAGCTCTCGATGTTGGTCGCATCCGACGAGGCGACCGCGGGCTCGGTCATGGCGAAGCAGGAGCGGATCTCGCCTGCAAGCAGCGGCTTCAGCCAACGCTCCTTGTCCTTCTCGGTGCCGTAGCGCTCCAGCACCTCCATGTTGCCGGTGTCGGGCGCCGAGCAGTTGAACACCTCGGGCGCGAGGTGCGAGCGCCCCATCACCTCGCAGAGCGGGGCATATTCGAGATTGGAAAGACCCGCGCCGTGGCCGGACTCCGGCAGGAACAGATTCCAGAGCCCCTCGGCGCGCGCCAGCGGCTTCAATTCCTCGACGACGGGATAGACCTTCCACGGCCCGAGCTCCTCGGCCTCGCGATAGAAGCGCTCCTCGTTCGGATAGATGTGCCGGTCCATGAAGCTTTCGAGCTTGCGCTTGAGCTCGACGACTTTGGGTGACATCGGGTAGAGCATCTTTCGTCTCCTGGATCGAGGGCGGCGCGGACTTCCGCGCGATGATGCGTCGCGTCACGCGACGTGGTATTCCCTGAACTTCTCGCGCAGAGCCGACTTCAGCACCTTGCCGGTGCCGGTCATCGGGAATTCGTCCAGGAATTCCACCGCGTCCGGCATCCACCAGCTCGCGATCTTTGGGCGCATGTGGTCGAGCAGCGTCTTGCCGTCGACGGTCGCGCCCTTCTTGCGGACGACGAGGAGCAGGGGGCGCTCCTGCCATTTCTCGTGCGAAATCGCGACGACGGCGGCCTGCAGCACGTCGGGGTGAGACAAGGCAATGTCCTCCAGCTGGATCGACGAGATCCATTCGCCGCCGGACTTGATCACATCCTTGGAGCGGTCGGTCAACGTGACGTGACCCTGCGGGTCGATCACCGCCATGTCGCCGGTGATCAGCCAGCCGTCGCGATCGAGGCCTTCCTCCAGCTTCATGTAGCCGGAAGCGACCCAGGGGCCACGGGCGCGCAGATGACCGACGGTCTTGCCGTCGCGCGGCAGCTCGTTGCCGGCATCGTCGACGATGCGCAAGGCGGTGCCGAAACAGGCCCGGCCCGAGACCTGGCGTCGGTCGAATTTCTCCGTCTCGCTGAGGTGCTCCGAGCCGGGCCGCAAGCCCGGCATCGAGCAGCCCAAAGCCTCGGTCATGCCCCAGGCCTGGATATAGTCGATGCCATATTCGCGCTTCAGCTTCTCGACCATCGCCCGCGGCGGCGCCGAGCCGGACGACAACGTTGCGCGCAGCGTGGAGAATTTGTTGCCGGTGCGGCCGAGCCAGTCGAGCAGGATCAGCCAGAAGCTGGGCACGCCCGCCGAGAGCGTGACCTTCTCGCCCTCGAGCAATTCATAGAGCTTGTCGGGCTCGTAGTTGCGGCCGGGCAGCACCAGCTTCGAGCCGGTATAGGGAGCCGTGAACGGCATGTTCCAGCCATTGCCGTGGAAGAGGGGCGCCATCGGCATCATCACCTCGCGCACGCCCTCGACATGGCCCGGCAGGAAGTCGAAATTGCAGCAGGTCATCGTCTGCAGGATCGCGGCGCGGTGCGAGTAGATCACGCCCTTGGGATTACCCGTCGTGCCCGACGTGTAGCAGATGGTCGAGGCGGACTTCTCGTCGAACTCCGGCCAGGCGAAGCCGGCCTCGTTCTCCTTCTCCAGAAGCTCTTCGTAACAATGGACGTTCGCGAGCTTCGTCTCGGGCATGCGCTCGCGCGAGGACATCACGACATAGGCCTCGATCGTCTTGAGCTGCGGCGCGATCGCCTCGACGAGCGGCAGCGTGGCACGGTCGATGAACAACAGACGGTCTTCGGCATGATTGATGATGTAGACGAGCTGTTCGGGAAACAGCCGCGGGTTGACGGTGTGCAGGACGTAGCCCATGCCCGGCGCCGCGTAGAACATCTCGAAATGGCGATGGGTATTCCAGGCCAGCGTGCCGACGCGGTCGCCGGGAGTCATGCCGAGCCTCTTGAGCGCCAGCGCCATGCGCTTGATGCGGGGATGGGCGTCCGCATAGGTGTAGCGATGGATGTCGCCCTCGATCTCGCGCGCGACGATCTCCGCTTCGCCGTGATAGTCGGCTGCGTATTGGATCAGGCCGCTGATCAGAAGCGGCATGTCCATCATCAATCCCTGCATGGTCTCCTCCAGATCGCCGCGTCGTTGCATGGCGCAGGCTTGTGATTTTGCGCGCGAGGTTAGCGGAACGCCGCGCGGCGTTCACGCAAAAAACAGCGAGCATGATTGCATGCGGCACTTTTTCAGAGCTAACGTGAAGTGAGCTGCCGGCGAAGCAGCGTTCGCGGTGGAGGAGATGAATGTCAGCGGAAAGACACAAGACCGGCACAACCGGCGCATCTACGGTCGATGTTTCCGCGCTCCGTGTCCGCTACCGCGACGAGCGTGACCGTCGTCTGCGCGCCGAGGGCAAGGCGCAGTATGTCGAGGTCACGGGCGAATTCGGCCGCTATCTCGACGACCCCTGGGCCGATCCCGGATTTGCGCGCGCCGCCGTCAGCGAAGCGACCGAAGTGCTCATCGTCGGTGGCGGCTTCGGCGGTCTGTTGTGTGGTGCGCGGTTGCGCGACGCCGGCATCGAGGATTTTCGTATCGTGGAAAAGGCCGCCGACTTCGGCGGCACCTGGTACTGGAATCGTTATCCCGGCGCCGCCTGCGATACCGAGAGCTACATCTATCTGCCGCTCCTGGAACAGACCGGCTACATGCCGGTGCGCAAATACGCGCGGGCGCCCGAGATCTACGAGCATTCGCGCCGCATCGGCCGTCATTTCGGGCTCTACGAGCGCGCGCTGTTTCAGACCGTCATCTCGCGGATGACATGGCAGGAGCAGGAGGCGCGCTGGCTGGTCGAGACCGATCGGGGCGATCGCATCCGCGCGCGCTTCGTCATTTTGGCCGGGGGGCCGCTGAGCCGCCCAAAGCTGCCGGGCATTCCCGGCATCGAGACGTTCAAAGGCCACAGCTTTCATACCAGCCGCTGGGACTACGGCTACACCGGTGGCAATGCGGACGGTGGCCTGACCGGTCTCGCCGACAAGCGCGTCGGCATCATCGGCACTGGCGCCACCGCGGTGCAATGTGTGCCGCATCTCGGCCGTTCGGCGAAGGAGCTCTATGTGTTCCAGCGCACGCCGTCTGCGATCGGCATTCGCGACGACCGTCCGACGGATCAGGCCTGGGCGCAGAGCCTCAAGCCAGGCTGGCAGCGCGAGCGCATGGACAATTTTACGGCCGTGATTTCAGGCGAGCCGTTCGAACAGGATCTGGTGCAGGACGGCTGGACCGGCCTGCTCGGCGAGATCCTGCTGGCGCCGCGTCGTCAGCCCCAGCCGGTAACCTCGATGGACGAGGCGCTGAAGGTGATCGAGCAGGCCGATTACCGCAAGATGCAGGAGATCCGCGCCCGCGTCGACGCGGTGGTCGAGGACGAGACGACCGCGGCTGCGCTCAAGCCCTGGTACAAGGCATTCTGCAAGCGGCCGTGCTTCCACGACGAATATCTCGATACCTTCAATCGCCCCAACGTGCATCTCGTCGACACCAAAGGGCAGGGCGTCGAGCGCATCACGGAGAATGCCGTCGTCGTCGACGGCAAGGCCTACGAGCTCGACTGCCTGATCTATGCCAGCGGCTTTGAGGTCGGCACCGATTACGCGCGCCGCATGGGCTTCGAGGTCTATGGCCGCGACGGCATGAGCCTGTCCGAGCGGTGGCGCGACGGCGTCAAGACGCTGCACGGCTTCTACAGCCGCGGTTTCCCGAACTGCTTCCTGATCGTCACGGTGCAGGCCGGACAGAGCGCCAATTTTCCGCACATTATCGACGAACAATCGCAGCACATCGCCCATGTCATCAAGGAGGCCCGTAAGCGCAAGGCGCGCTCCCTGGAGCCGACGCTTGCCGCCGAGAACGCCTGGGTCGACGAGGTCGTCAGGGCCGCACTCGGCCGGCAGACCTATCTCGCCGAATGCACGCCGGGCTACTACAACAACGAAGGCGTGTTCGATCCGATCGCGGCAAGAAACAGCCAATATTGGCGCGGGCCGATGGCATTCCTGCGGCTGCTCGACAAATGGCGCAAGGAGGGCGGTCTGGAAGGCCTCGAATTGTCCTATGATCCGGCCATGGAGTCGGCGCGTTCCACCGGTTAAGATGGCGCTGCCGAGCGGTACAGGACGGAGATTGGTATGATCAGGGGCAGGGCTGTTGCGGGAGCGGTTTTTGGCGCAATGACGCTGCTCGGTTGCCTGGCCTCCTCGGCCGAGGCTGCGCAATGCGGCAGCTCGCCGGCGGGTTTCGAGGCCTGGAAACGCGAATTCAGCGCGGAGGCGCAGGGCAAGGGCGTCGGCCCCACCGCACTCTCGGCCCTGATGCAGACGAACTATGCCAGCGCCACCATCGCGGCCGACCGCAGCCAGCGCAGCTTTTCGCTGACGCTCGACCAGTTCCTCGCCAAGCGCGGCGCCACCACCATCGTTGCCAAGGGACGGCAGCTCAAGCAGACGCAAGCCGCCTTGTTCGCCTCGATCCAGCAGCGCTATGGCGTCCCGCCCGGACCCTTGATCGCGATCTGGGGCATGGAGACCGGCTTTGGCAGCCAGCGCGGCAATCAGAACATGCTGTCGTCGATCGCGACGCTTGCCTATGACTGCCGCCGGCCCGAATTCTTCACCGACCAGCTCTATGCTGCCTTGAAGCTGATCGACCGCGGTACGCTGTCGGGATCAACCCGCGGCTCCATGCATGGTGAGGTCGGTCAGACCCAGTTCATGCCCAAGAGCATTCTGGCCTACGGCACCGGCAACCTCGAAGTTGCCGCCAATGCGCTGAGCTCGACCGCGAATTTCCTCAAGGCCCATGGCTGGCGCGCGGGAGCCGGGTACCAGCCCGGCGAGCCGAATTTTGCCGCGATCGAGGCATGGAATGCTGCAGGCGTCTATCAGAAGGCAATCGCGCTGATGGGCCGGCAGATCGACGAGGGCGGAGGCGCCGCGGCCTCGCGCTAAAGCATGATCCGGAGGAGTGTGCAGCGGTTTTCCGAAAAGATCATGCTTAAACAACAGCCTAGAACGCGATGACAATCTCGTCTCGTTTTGGGCTGCTCAGCAAGGAGTGATGCGCCGGCGCGAGAAAGTTGTTGCCAACTGGAACTGACGGCATGACGTTTGCTTTGATCGAGTTCAGGGCTGGGCATGAGGAGACTCAACATGGCTACCCAGATCGTGATGGACCAAACTGGCGACACGCGCCACGAGTTTGATCCTGGCAATGCCGAAGCGCTGGCGCGAGCCGAACGGCGCTTTCGGGAGCTGACCGGAGCCGGCTTCACCGCCGCTCTTCGGACCGGGCCCGGCGAAGTTACCCGGATCCGATCGTTCGATCCGACCGCGCAGGAAACGCTGTTCTATCCCCGCCTGGTCGGCGGTTGATCTGAGCTGCCCATGATCGCGGCAGTTTGGCTCCGCGCGCCGGCGCGTGCGCGTCTGCATGCGCTGCGCGAACTCTATCGCCGCTTCTTCGGCGAGAACACGCCGGATGCCCGCGGCCGCCGGCTTCTGGCCGAATGGCTGTCGCCGGCGCAGCGTGCGCAGTTCGAGCAGCACCGGTATTTCGACGTTGTCGGCTGCGACACCGGCAGAACCTATCGCATCCACTATGGCACGGCCGCCAATGTGCACGAGATCGACGGCGATGGGCGCGCGACGATGGGCTGGTGCTTCGTCCCGTCAGGCTTCCTGGTGCCGGGCGACGTGATGCTGGCGCAGAAGATCGCGCTCGAGACGGACGAGAAGGGAGCGCTGGCGCTCGCCAACCGGTTTCCGCCGGCCACGCATTCCGAGCATTTCTACCGGCGGCCCTTCTAGCGCCGGGAAGGCCGCGGCCGTCAGTAATGCGTGGAGCGGTAGGCGTCCAGCGCGTGCGCCGCGAAGACGCCGATGCTGCAAAGGGCGAGCAGGGCTGAGATCAGCTCGATCATAGTTCGTCCTCCCGTAGCGGCTGGGCGACGAGGTTTTGGCAGCAGGAATATTCGTAGATCAGGTCGAGGATGAATTGCATGGTGGCCGTCCCTGTACTTATTTTGACAACCACTTAACCCGCCATCTGTTTCACGCGTGTTTCGTCGCATCGGGAAAGGGGTTTCGCGCGGAACCCTGCGCTGGTTTACGCGCTGCGGGCCGCTATATCCGGCTATTACCCAAGCCCTTTGGGCCGCCTCTTCGGGGCGGCGCACCATATTGCGAGGCAAAATCATGGCGCAGGTCGAGTGGTTCGACGATCTCACCGTCGGAATGCGGTTCAAGTCCCCCGAAGTTGTGGTCACCGAGGCCGACATCAAGCGCTTTGCCGCAGAGTTCGATCCGCAGCCGATGCATCTCGATCACGAGGCCGCCAAGACGACCCTGTTCAAGGGGCTCGCTGCCTCAGGATGGCACACCGCCGCGATCGCCATGAACCTCGCAATCCAGACCCGCCCGTTCGGCCCGCATCCGCTGATTGGCGCTGGTGTCGACGGCCTGCGCTGGACGATGCCGGTGCGCCCCGACGACCGTCTGCATCTGGTCGGTGAGGTCATGAGCCTGACGCCGTCCAAATCGAAGCCGCAGGGTATAGCGCTGGTGAAATGGACCATGTTCAACCAGAACGGCGAGGAGGTTTACACCTTTACTCCGATCGCAATCGTGCCGCGCCGGGGTTAGGCACTGGCGTGTTCCGTGCGGGCGACTGAAATCCTTGCGGGCCGCCGGCAGAGGTGGTCATCTCAGCACGGGGAGCGACGCTGGAGGCCGATATGAGTCGATTCAGTCGCGGCGCTGCATTGCTTGCAGGCATCTTGAGCGCCGGCCCCTCCCTTGCGCAACAATCCAAAGTCGGCGACTGGACCATCGAGAGGCGCGCGCAGGACACGCATTGCAATGCGAGCCGCGGCTACAAGGACAAGGATGACGAGAACCGCGACTACGTCATCGTGATCACCTATTCCGAGCAGGCGATCGTGATCGTGATGATCTACGATGGTTGGGAATGGGATAGGGCCGGCGAGGTCCTCCGGGCCGACCTCGGCACCGATGACTCCGACATCATGAAGAAGGCCAAGTGGGAGGTCATGGACAAGACCACCGTGCGCGGCATCTTCGCCTACGATCAATCGATCATGGATCGGCTCGCCAAGGCCAAGCGCCTCGCGCTCGATTTCGAGGACGACGATGACGACAGCATCGAGATGCAGATCCCGCGTGCCGGCGAGGCGCTGGCGGCGCTGAAATTCTGCGAAGAGAACCGGAAATAATCGATCCGATCTTGTTGGTCCCGCCGGGGGCGCGCCGCGGCGGGACGCGGTTCACTCGGCAGGCCCCTGGACCGGCGCCGCGCTGATGTCGCTGCCGTGATGGATCAGCGGCTTCATGCCGGTGACGGTCCGCAGCAGCACGTAGAACACCGGCGTCAGGAACAGGCCGAACACCGTGACGCCGATCATGCCGGAGAACACGGCAACGCCCATGGCTCGCCGCATTTCCGAGCCGGCGCCGGTCGAGAGCACCAGCGGCAAGACGCCCATGATGAACGCCATCGACGTCATCAGAATCGGACGCAGCCGCAGCCGGCTCGCCTCGATCGCGGCCCGGATCGGCGTGCGGCCGGCGAACTCGAGCTCCCGCGCGAATTCGACGATCAGGATCGCGTTCTTGGCGGAGAGGCCGACCAGCACAATCAAGCCGATCTGGGTGAAGACGTTGTTGTCGCCCTTGGAGATCCAGACGCCGAACATCGCTGCCAGGAGGCCCATCGGCACGATCATGATGATCGAGAGCGGCAGGGTCAGGCTCTCATAGAGAGCGGCCAGCACCAGGAACACCAACAGGATCGCCAGCGGGAACACCCAGATGCCGGAATTGCCGGCGATGAACTCCTGGTAGGTCAGGTCGGTCCATTCGAAGGCAAAGCCCGGCGGCAGCACCTCCGCGGCAATCCGCGTCGCCGCCTCCTGCGCCTGGCCCGATGAGAAACCCGGCGCGGCTGCTGCGTTGATGTCCGAGGACAGGAAGCCGTTGTAGCGGATCGCGCGCTCCGGACCCGCGCTCTGGCGGATCGTGAGCAGCGCGGACAACGGCACCATGTCGCCCGAGGACGAGCGCACCTTCAACTGCCGGATGTCGTCGGCGCGCGCGCGGAACGGCGCGTCGGCTTGAACCCGGACGGAATAGGTGCGGCCGAACTTGTTGAAGTCGTTGACGTAATAGGAGCCCAGGTAGATCTGGAGCGTGTTGAAGACTTCCGTCACGGGTACGCCAAGCTGAAGCGCCTTGGTGCGGTCGATGTCGGCGAACAGCTGGGGCACGTTGACCTGAAAGCTCGAGAACACGCCGGCGATCTCCGGCGCCTTCTGCATCGCTGCCATGAATGCGTTCGTCGCTTCGTTCAAGGCGTCATAGCCGAGACCGGCGCGGTCCTCGATCTGCAGCTTGAAGCCGCCGATGGTACCGAGGCCGTTGACCGGCGGCGGCGGGAACATGGCAATGAAGGCTTCCTGGATGCCCGCGTACTTCTTGTTCAGTTCGGCCGCGATGGCGGGACCGCTGAGCGAGGGATCCTTGCGTTCGTCGAACGGCTTCAGCGTCGAGAACACGATGCCGGCGTTGGACGAGTTGGTGAAGCCGGAGATCGACAGGCCCGGGAATGCCACCGAGCTCTCGACACCAGGCTGGGTCAGCGCGATGTCGCTCATCTTGCGGATGACTTCCTCCGTCCGGTCGAGCGTCGCGCCATCGGGCAGGCGGGCGAAGCCGACGAGGTACTGCTTGTCCTGCCCCGGCACGAAGCCGCTCGGCACCTGCTGGAACAAGAGGGCCGTGATACCGACGAGGACCACGTAGAGGCCCATCACGGCGGCCTTTCCCGATATCACCTTGCCGACGCTGCCGCTGTAGTTCTCGGAGGAGCGCGTGAAGGCCTTGTTGAAGCCGCGGAAGAACCAGCCGAGGCTCTTTTCCATGACCAGCGTCAGCTTGTCCTTCGGCTCGTTGTGGCCCTTGAGCAGCAGCGCCGACAGCGCCGGCGACAGCGTCAGCGAGTTGACAGCCGAGATCACGGTCGAGATCGCGATCGTCAGCGCGAACTGCTTGTAGAACTGCCCGGTGAGGCCGGAGATGAAGGCGAGCGGGACGAACACCGCGATCAGCACCATGGCGATTGCGATGATCGGACCCGACACCTCGCGCATCGCCTGGTACGTTGCATCGCGCGGCGACAGGCCCGCCTCGATGTTGCGCTCGACATTCTCGACGACGACGATGGCATCGTCGACCACGATGCCGATCGCGAGCACCAGGCCGAACAGGCTCAGCGCGTTGATGGAGAAGCCGAACACGTGCATCACCGCGAACGTGCCGACGATCGACACCGGCACGGCCAGGAGCGGGATGATCGAGGCGCGCCAGGTCTGGAGGAACAGGATCACCACCAGCACGACAAGGGCGATGGCCTCCAGCAGCGTGTGGATGACGGCTTCGATCGAGGAGCGCACGAACTGGGTGGGGTCGTAGACGATCTGGTAGGACACGCCCTCGGGCATGTTCTTCTTGATCTCGGCCATGGTGGCGCGAACGTTGTCGGAGATCTGCAGCGCGTTGGAGCCGGGCGCCTGGAAGATCGGGATCGCCACCGCCTGCTTGTTGTCGAGCAGCGAGCGCAGGCCGTATTCGGAGGCGCCAAGCTCGACGCGCGCGACGTCGCGCAAGCGTACGACCTCGCCGCGCGTGCCGGTCTTGACCACGATGTCGCCGAATTGCTCCTCGTTCGCGAGCCGGCCTTCCGCATTGACCGACAATTGCAGGTCGATACCCCTGACGTTCGGGGAGGAGCCGACCACGCCGGCGGCGGCCTCGACGTTCTGCGCCTGAATTGCCCGTACGATGTCGCTCGCGGTCAGGCCGTGCTCGGCCGCCTTCTGTGGATCGACCCAGACCCGCATCGAATAGTCGCCGGCGCCATAAAGCTGGACGTCGCCGACGCCGTCGATCCGCGCCAGCCGGTCCTTGACGTTGAGCACCGCATAGTTGCGCAGATACGTCATATCGTAGCGGCCGTTCGGCGACAGCAAGTGCACGACCATGGTGAGGTCGGGCGACGACTTCTTGGTGATGATGCCGAGCTGGCGCACCACGGCCGGCAGGCGCGGCTCGGCCTGCTGCACGCGGTTCTGCACCAGCTGCGTCGCCTTGTCGGGGTCGGTGCCGAGCCGGAACGTCACCGTCAGCGTCATCGCGCCGTCGGTGGTCGCCTGGCTCGACATGTAGAGCATGTTCTCGACGCCGTTGATCTGCTCCTCGATCGGGGTTGCCACCGTCTCCGCGATCACCTTGGGATTGGCGCCGGGATAGGTCGCTCGCACCACGACTGAGGGCGGCACCACGTCCGGATATTCCGAGATCGGCATCGCGAACAGCGAGATCAGGCCCGCCAGGAAGATCAGCACCGACAGCACGCCGGCGAAAATCGGACGGTCGATGAAAAACTTCGAGAGATTCATTGGCTTTGCCCCTGCGCAATATCTTCCCTACCTCCGACCACTTCACCGTCATTCCGGGGCGCGCGCATCGCGCGCGAACCCGGAATCCAGAGGTGAGATGATCGGAGCTTCGTAATCTCGAGATTCCGGGTTCACGACTGCGTCGCGCCCCGGAATGACTTAGCGTTGCACCACGTCCTGGTTGCTGTGGTTGGAGGCGGCTTGCTGCGGACGCGCGCCCATTGCCGCGATCTCCGTCTTGAGCAGGGCACCGGGACGCACACGCTGTAGTCCGTTCACGACGATGCGGTCGCCGGACTTCAGACCCGAGGTGACGATACGAAGCCCATCGACGGTGCCGCCGAGCGTGACTGGCCGGTAGACGGCGCGGTTGTCGTCGCCGACCGCCATCACGAACTTCTTGTCCTGGTCGGTGCCGATCGCGCGCTCGTCGATCATCACCAGTGCCTGCTGCTTCGGCTGGCCCATGCGCACGCGGGCGAACTGGCCGGGGATGAGGCGCCCGTCCTCGTTGCGGAATACGGCGCGGACACGGATGGTGCCGCTCTGGCCGTTGACCTGGTTATCGATGAGCTGGATGTGGCCCTTTGCGGACAGGCCGCCCGACGTGGTCATCTCGACCGGGATCTGGTCGAGCTCGCCGCGCCTGCCGGAGGCATCCGCGATCGAGTTCAGCGCGCGCAGCACGACCTCTTCGTCCGCATCGAACGAGGCGTAGATCGGATTGATCGAGACCAGCGAAGTCAAGACCGGGGACGCGGTGCCGGCGGCGACGAGATTGCCGACGGTGATCTCGATCTTGCCGACGCGGCCGTCCACGGGAGCGCGCACCTCGGTGTAGTCGAGATTGAGCTTTGCGGTCTGGAGCGTCGCCTCGGCCGCCTTCACATTGGCAATGGCTTCGCGGTTGGCGTTGTCGCGCTGGTCGTAGTCGCGGCGCGTCACCACGGCGTTGCCGACGAGCTGCGCACCGCGCTCGAGCTCGCTCTGGGTGAAGACGACGCGCGCTTTTGCAGCTTCGAGCTGCGCTGCAGCCTTGTCGACCTCGGCCGCATAAGGGGCGGGGTCAATCTTGAACAGCACGTCGCCGGCCCTTCACCAGCGCCCCTTCGGTGAAGTTCGCCGACAGGATCGCACCCGCAACGCGCGGACGGAGCTCGACGCGGTGGATGGCCTCCAGCCGGCCCGAGAAGTCGTCCCACAGCACGGTCTGCCGTGGCTCGATCATCGCGACGGTGACGGAAACGGCTTGTTCGGCCGCGGCGGCCGGTGCCGTCGCTTGCGCCGCGTGAAAGTAGCGGCCGGTCGCCATCGAGCCGGCCACGGCGAGGGCGCCCACGATGGCGACGCCGCCCAGAAGGCGGCGGAAACGGCCGGTGCGAGAGGTGTTTTGGGAGGGGGGCATTTGCGCGCTCCAGATATGTAGTGTTCACTACAGATGTGGAGCTGGATACCGCAGTGCAAGATACTTATGTACCATTCACTAAGAAAATTGTAGCGGCATACCGCAAGAATTGGAAGACCCTAGGAAAGTAGAATTAGAACAAATAGTTAGCATTCGACGTTAAGCCTTCTGCAGAACGCGAATTCCGAGGAGACAGGCACATGGGCATGGGACGCCCCCGCGAATTCGACGCCGAAATGGCGTTGGACCAGGCGATGGAAGTGTTTTGGCGCCATGGCTATGAGGGCGCGACCATTGCCCAGCTCACCGAGGCCATGGGCATCAACCCGCCCAGTCTCTATGCCTGCTTCGGCAACAAGGAAGGCCTGCTGAAGGCCGCGCTCGACCGCTACACCAAGCTGCGGAACATCTGGATGGAGGAGGTGGTGGCAGCGCCCACCGCCCGCGCCGTCGCCGAGCGGATGTTGATGGGCATCGCCGACAAGCAGACCGATCCTGCCAATCCGCCCGGCTGCCTGCTGGTGCAAGGCGGCATCGCCTGCGGCACCGGCTCCGAGAACGTCCCCTTCGAATTGGCCACGCGCCGCGCCCAGAACGAGGACCAGCTCCGCGACCGTTTCATTCGCGCCAAGGCCGAAGGTGATCTCAAGCCAACGTCCGATCCCGCCGCGCTCGCGCGTTATGTCTCCGCGGTGTCGGTCGGCATGGGCGTGATGGCGTCCTCGGGCGCGGACCGCGAAGCCTTGCGGCAGGTCGCGAGCGTCGCCGTGCAGGCGGTGGAAGCGCAATCGACTGACAAGACGTAGCTATCTCTCGGATCGCATTGCAGATAGCGATGGCGGCGGGACGAAGCCGCCGAACTCGCGTTCGATCAGTTCGGCCAACGCAATCGTGGTGCGGTCCTCCAGATACGGCCCGATGATCTGAACGCCGATTGGCAAGCCTGACGGCGTGCGCTCGATCGGAGCCGCGGTCGCCGGCAATCCGCAGGTCGAGGCAGGATCGGCCCAGATGAAGCACGCATCGGAGTAATCGTAGAGCTTGCCATCAATGTCCAGTTGCCGTGCGTCGAACGGCTCCGATTGGTCATGCGGAAAGGCCGGCACGGCGGCGGCGGGATAGATCACCGCGTCGAACTCGCGGAAGAACTGATGCCATTTCTGTTGCAGCTGCAGGCGGGCGGCATCGGCCGCCAGCCAATCGCGATGGATCATGCCCCAGCCGCGGGCGCGCTCGGCCTGCAGGCTGCGATCGCTGGGTGAGAGCGTCGCGGCAACGCCTTGTGCCTCCGCAAGCGCGTCCGGTGTCAGGCGCGGGCTTCGCGCGGCGTTCAACAGCTTCATGTAGAGCCGTGCCGACTCGGCGAGATCGGGCAGCGACGTGTTTGAGCGCGCGACTTGCGCGCCTGACCGTTCGAGCCGTTCCGCCAGTCGTTCGATGGCAGAACGCACGGCGTCGCCCGTCGGCATCAGCGGGTGCGTGTCGATCACCAGAATCCTGAAGTCCCTGAGCTGCTCATGTCGCGGTGCCGGCAGCGCAAGGCGATAGCCGACCCCGTCGCGCGTCTCGTCGGGACCCGCGATCACGTCGAGCGCCAATGCGAGGTCGGAGGCGGTACGCGCCATCGGCCCAACGACAGCTAGATCGCCTTGGCTGGGTACCGGCGGTGCCGGCGGCAGACTGTATCCGCGCAGCGGGACCAGGCCGAGGCTTGGCTTATGACCGAACACACCACAGAAATGCGCAGGCACCCGGATGGACCCGCCGATATCGGAGCCGATCGAGAGTGGACCGAAGCCTGCGGCCAGCGCCGCGCCCGATCCGCCGGAGGAGCCGCCGGGCGACCGGCCGAGGTCCCAGGGGTTGTTCGTCGTCCCGTAGATCTCGTTGTAGCTCTGGAAGTCCCTGAGGCCGATCGGGATGTTGGTCTTGCCGATGATGACGGCGCCCGCCGCCTTCAATCGCGAGACGATAAGGGCATCCTCCGCCGGTTGAAAATCCCTGAAATGCGGAAAGCCCCATGTGGTCGGCAGGCCGGCGACGTTGAACGGTTCTTTCAAGGTCACGGGGATCCCGAGGAGCGGCCGCCGCTCGCCGCGGCCAAGCGCGGCATCGGCGGCGCGGGCGGCGTTTCTGGCGCGATCGAAATCGCGAACGACGATCGCGTTGATCGGGCCGTCCAGCGCCTCGATCCGCGCAATCGTGTGTTCGAGCAGCTCCGAAGCAGACACCTTGCGCGCGTGCAGGTCGCCGAGGAGTGCGCCGATCGAGCCGTAGTCCAGGTCAGCGGAAGCCGGGGTCATCACGATCTCCATTGCATCTTCGTCTCGGCGAAACCGCTCGAGGCGTCGAAAATGCAATTTTGAGCGCGAGATGAGGAGGCGGCGCAACGGGAACCAGATCTGCCCATCGGTCGGGGTCGCAAGCTTGCCTGCGGCCCTATCCCTCGACGCACGCCTACGGAGGGTCCTGAGGATGAGGTGGCGTTTTGCGGCACGATCGGCCCTCGTGGTGAGGAGCCCGCCGAAGCGGGCGTCTCGAATATTGCAGGTCCTGCTCCTCCGGCTGCCCCTCAGGACGCCTCCTTGAGGACCGGCGCGGCAGTCTCTTCGGCCTTGAGTTCCTCGAGGCTGCGATGTCGGGGCTCGATGCCGAGTACCCAGACCGTGATGATCTGTACCACGAGCAAGCCGATCATCAGGGCCATGACGCCCGCCATGCCGCGCGACTCGAACAGCGACACGACCAGGAACGGCGTGACGATCGTGGCGCCGCGCCCCAGCGTATTGACGATGCCCGACGCACGCAGCCGGACCTCGGTCGGAAACAGCTCTGGAATGTAGATGCCGAACAGGAGTGCGACCAGGACGTAAATCGGCACCGTCAGCGCGAAGCCCACGGCCGGCAGCAGGACCGGATCCGAGATCATGGGATAGAGCATGCCCAGCGCCACCGAGATCAGCGACGCGCCGATGATCGTTGGCTTGCGTCCCCAGCGGTCGGCGGTCAATGCACCGATGGCCGCGCCGATCGGCGCGCCGAGCGCCATCAGCAGCGAATAGCCGAACGATGTCGCGACCGACAGGCCCTGCTTGACGAAGAACACGGGCAGCCAGGTCACGAAGCCATAGAGCAGGGTGTTGATCGTGATCAGGCAGATGGCGCCGACGATCATCCGCGACAGCAAGGGCGCAGTGAACAACGTGCCGAGATCGGGAGCGACCGGAGCGGGTGTCGTGGGCGCTGGAGCAGGCAAGGGTTGTCCTTGCGCCGCTTCCTTCTCGATCGCCTGCATCAACGCTTCCGCCTCGGCGGTGCGTCCCACGGCTTCGAGCCAGCGCGGGGATTCCGGCAGCGACTTGCGCATGTACCAGACGACGAGCGCGCCGATGCCGCCGAGCACGAACATCGAGCGCCAGCCGAACTGCGGAACGAGCACGGATGCGATCAAAAGTGCCGCTGGCAGGCCCGTCACGACGCATACGGCGGTGAGGCCGAGCCATTTGCCGCGGGTGCGGGCGGGCACGAACTCCGTCATCGTCGAATAGCCGACGACGTTCTCGGCTCCGAGGCCGACGCCCATCACGAAGCGGCAGGCGATCAGGAAGGCCATGTTCGGCGCGAATGCCGCGGCAAGGGAAGCGATGCCGAAAAGGAGCAGATTGAACTGATAGGTGAAGCGGCGCCCATGGCGGTCGCCGAGGAAGCCGGTGCCGAACGACCCCAGCATCATGCCGACGAACGTCGCGGAGATGAAGGCCGCGTTCTGAGCGAGCGTCGAAAAGCCTGATTTCAGCGTGACGCTGAGCACGGTCCCGGCAATGTAGATGTCGAAACCGTCGAAGAACATTCCGATGCCGATCAGCAGCATGATGCGGCGGTGGAATGGCCCGATCGGCAGCCGATCGAGACGGCTGCCTGCGTTCACCGATGTCGACATTGACGCTCTCCCTTGACTGCCATTCTGGTTGATGCGGCCCGCCTTCTATGGGCGGTCGGCCGGGTGCAGTTCTGCTAGTTCAGCCGCTTCTGATTGGCCGTGTCGCGGTACCAGTCGAACGGCTGCTCGTGGGTCGCGACCATCACGCTCTTGGTGTTGAAATGGTCGTTGAAGCTTTCGGCGCCGCATTCGCGGCCGATGCCGGAATCGTCGACGCCGCCCCAGGGCGAGGCCGGATCGAGCCGGTGATGATCGTTGATCCAGACGATGCCGGCCTTGACCGCGGCGGCGACACGGTGAGCGCGGGCGACGTCGCGGGTACGGATCGCTGCGGCGAGGCCAAACGGCGAGTCGTTGGCGAGCCGGAGCGCATCGGCCTCGTCCTTGAACGATGTCACCGAGGTGAAGGGACCGAACACTTCCTCCTGGAAGATGCGCATGTCGGATTTGACGTCGGCGAACACCGTCGGCTCGACGAAATATCCGTTGTCGTGGCCGGGCACCTTGGCGGCAACGCCGCCGGTGACGAGACGCGCGCCGTCGGCGTGACCATAGCCTGCATAGGTGAGAACGCGGTCGCGCTGCTTGGCCGAGATCACGGGGCCCATCTGGGTGCTGGGATCGAAGGGATCGCCGACGCGGATCGTGCGGGTCTTGGCCTGCAGCTTCTCCACGAACTCGTCGTAGATCGAGGCCTGGACGATGTGGCGCGAGGCGCAGACGCAGGTCTGTCCGGCGCCGATGAATGTGCCGAACGCGGCATAATTGACGGCGCGGTCCACGTCGAAATCATCGAACACCATCACCGGCGTCTTGCCGCCGAGTTCCATGGTCTGATGCGCGAACACCTTTGCGGCCGCGCTGCCGGCGATGCGGCCGGCCTCGGTGCCGCCGGTCAGGACCAGCTTGTTGATGTCGCCATGCTCGGCCAGCATCTTGCCGGCGCTGGGGCCGAGGCCCAGCACGATATTGAAGACGCCGGGCGGCAGGCCCGCGTCGGTGAAGATCTGCGCCAGCTTCAGGGTCGTGAGCGGCGTGTATTCGGACGGCTTCACCACGGTGACGCATCCGGTCGCCAGCACCACGGCGAGCGACTTGCACAGGATCATCAAGGGGTGATTGAACGGGGTGCAATTGGCGACGATGCCGATCGGCGTGCGGAGCGTGTAGTTCAGATAAGCGCCTTCGACGGGGATCACGGAGTCACGGCGCGACAAAGCGAGGCCTGCGAAGTAGCGGAAGAAATCGGGCAGGCGGGAGAGCTGGGCGCGGGTCTCGTTGACTGGGCGGCCGTTGTTGAGAGTCTCGAGCCGATACAGGCTGTCGAGATTGGCCTCGAACGCATCGGCGAACTTGTTGACCAGCCTGGCCCTGGCCCGCGTGTCCATGCCGCCCCAGGCCTTGCCGTCGAACGCGGCGCGCGCGCTTTTCATGGCGCGGCCGATATCCTCAGCGGTTGAATTGGGAATGCGGGCAATGACATCGCCGGTCGCGGGATTGCGGACGTCCAGCATCGCGCCGTCTCCGGCTTCGACTTCCCGTCCATCGATGAAATTGCCGTGGGTTTCGACGTCGATCGACGCGGGTTTCGAGGGAACGTTCATGATGACCTCTCTTCGACGATGACGGCGTTGCGCTTGAGCGCCGGCAGAACGCGTTTTTCGGTGTCCCCGATGTGGGCCTTGATGATGCGCGCCGCGGTGCGCGTTTCGCGCTGCTGCATGGCGTCAATCAGTGCGACGTGCTCTGCGACGAGCTTCGCGGGGTCGTGGCCCTTCAGGTTGGAAATACTGACGCGGACCAGCCGGTCGGCCTGGCCGATCAGGTCGCACAGCGCCGTCGCCATGCGGCGATTGCCGGAGGCATGGGCCAGCGCAGTGTGGAAGCCGCGATTGTAGGCGATGAAGTCCTCGTGGCTGCCCGAGAACCGGCGAAATTCGTCGAGCGATTTCAAAACGCTGTCCGGAGCGCTCTCGATCGCCTCGGTGACGCAGGCCGGCTCCAGCGCGAGGCGGAAGCGCAGGAGATCGCGGGCGTCCGAGAGCGAGATCGGCGTGACCCGATAACCCTGACGGGGTTGGACCGTGACGAGGTGCTCGCGCTGGAGCCGCAAAAGCGCGTCCCGGACCGGTTGCCGGCTCACCGAATAGCGTTCGGCCAGATCCTGCTCTCGCATTTCATCGCCCGGCGCAAAGCGACAAGCTAAAATATCAGCTCTGAGAAGATCGTAGATATTTTCGCGTAAAAGCATGGAAATTGGTGTCTCCTGTCGGCAAATATCCTACTCGTGATATTTCACGTCAAGTGCCGAATGCTTGAATTCCCTGTCAATTGATTTATCAATCGAAGCTTCCAGGGCACGCGGGAGCGCGTGATCCGATCGATGCAGTTTGGGATAG
Organism: Bradyrhizobium sp. USDA 327; assembly: GCF_041262065.1. Taxonomy (NCBI): domain Bacteria; kingdom Pseudomonadati; phylum Pseudomonadota; class Alphaproteobacteria; order Hyphomicrobiales; family Nitrobacteraceae; genus Bradyrhizobium; species Bradyrhizobium sp. USDA 327. The sequence continues at coordinate 2,296,126 of NZ_JBGCCW010000001.1, forward strand.
GCCGGACATGGACAGGCTTCTTGCCAATGAGACCGTCAACGCCGCGCAGGCGGGCGAGGGGCCGCCGCTCCTTCTTTTCCATTCGCTGCTATCGGATCGGGCCAGCTTCGATGCGATCGTGCCGGAGCTTGCGGGATCGTTTCAGACCATCGTGCCGGAGTTGCCCGGGTTCGGCCGTTCGCGCACGGTCGAGGGCGGACTTGCTGCTGTCGCGGACCGGATGGCAGAGGCTGTGCGGGATGCCGCGGGCGGCACGCCGTCGATCGTGCTCGGCAATGGTTATGGCGGCTTCGTCGCCTTGCAGATGGCGATCAGCCATCCGGGAATTGCCAGCCGGCTCATTCTAGCTGATTGCGGCGCAGCTTTCTCCGAGCCGGGCCGCGAAGCGTTCCGCAACATGGCGAAGATATCGCGAGAGAAGGGGCTCGAGGCAATCAGTGACGTCGCGATGCGGCGCCTGTTCGCACCCGACTTTCAGGCGCAGCACCCCGACCTGATGCGCGGACGTCGTGAAGCCTTTCTGCGGACAGACCCCGATGTGTTCCGCGCCGCGTGCGATGCTCTGGCAAGCCTTGATCTTCGTGCCGAGCTCGCCGGCGTGAACGTGCCGGTGCTCGTCATGTGCGGCGAACAGGACGAGGCGACGCCGCCGCCGATGTCGCATGAGCTGGCTGCGGGATTGCCGCGCGCCGAACTCAAGATCATTCCAGGATGCGCGCACGTGCCACAGCTGCAATCGCCGCAACAGTTTCTTGGCGCTCTCAAGGGCTTCTTGCTTTGATCGCCGTTTGGGCATGCGTTTGAAGATGCCTTCCGAGCGGTTATTGGCGTCGGAGCGAGGGCAAAGCCAAAATCGGGGATCGCGCAATTCCGCGCCTGTTTTGCCTGACGTGTCAAGCGTTCCTGCTGACAGGGCTCGCACCAGGCGGCGCGAAATTCCTCAACGATTTGTACTGTGCATGGGGTTGTTTTCGCGTTTTTTGTTTTGATCGCCCCGCTTGCAGCGAAGACCTGAACGTCGTCCGCCGGAATCCGTATCGATACGGAACGTCCTAAGGGTTTCTACATACAGTTCTGGCACTTTGCGCGCGTCAACACCTGCACCCCGCATCGGCGCATCTCATTGCGCGCACGAAAGGACGGGGCCGCGGGCATCGAGGGGGCGTAAGCCATGACTGCACTTGCTTCGGACGCAGGTCGCGCGAAGGGCGGGATCGTGCCGATCCTGCTGTGCGTCGTGCCGTTCAGCCAGATTCCACTCGATGCCTATACGCCAGGCCTGCCGCAGATGGTGGTGGATCTTGCCGCTGACGCGGCGTCGATGCAGAACACCGTCACCGCCTACATGCTTGGCATGAGTCTCGCGCTCGTGCCGGTCGGCATCGCCTCCGATATGCTCGGCCGCCGCAACGTCCTGCTCGCAGGGCTGTCGGTGCTGATCGCGATGAGCATCGCCTGTGCGCTGGCGACCAGCGCCTCGCTGCTGCTCGCGCTGCGCTTCCTGCAAGGCATCGGCGGCTGCACTTGTCTCGTCGTCGCCTATGCGGTCGCTGCAGACTGTTTTCGTGGACGTGAGCTCACTGCGATTTCGGGACTGCTAGGAGCCGCGTGGGGATTGGCGCCCGTGCTTGCGCCGGCAGCCGGCGGCTTCATCGTCGAGCTGACGTCCTGGCGCGGTGTCTTCGTGGTCATTGCCATCGCCGCGGCGATCGTTGCCACGATCGTCGTATTTCTTCTGCCTGAGACGTTGCCAGCGGAACGGCGTGCGCCGTTCGATCCGCGCCGCACCGCTCGTATCTTGCGCGAGGCGCTCGTTCGTCGGGGCTTCCTGGCCTTCGTGCTGGTCTTCGCCGCTGCCGCCAGCGCGCAACTGGCGTTCGGCATCGTCGCGCCGTTCTTCTACCAGACCGGCCTCGGCTATTCGGCGGCCATCTACGGCCTCGTCGCGCTCGGCCTGGGCGGCGTCAATCTCGCAGGCGAACTGGGCTGCGCGCATTTCGCACGCTTCATGCCGGCCCGCGCGATGGGCTTCGGCGCCTTAGCGCTGTTTCTCGCCGGCGCTGCGGTCCTGGCCGTAACAGGCATGACCCTCGGTCTGGATTTCATGTCAATCACGATCGGCGGCGCGCTGGTGCTCGGCGGCTGCGGCGTGCTGTGCCCGATGATGTACGGCATGGCGCTCGGCCTGTTCGAACGCGACCACGGCCTGATCGGCGGCCTGATCAGCGCGCTCTGCTATCTCGCGGTGAGCGGTGCCATGGCGGTCGCGGCAGTGTTGCCCGAGGCGACGCAGGCGCCGATCGGATGGCTCTATCTCGGCCTCTGCGCCGTCGCCGGAACGTTGCTCGCGATCTCGCTGCCATCAGCGCGCCACTCGACACAGACTTAAGGGAGGAACCAATCATGACCACCGCTGCTATTCGCGGCACGTTCTTCGACTTCGTCGACGATCCCTGGAAGCACGTCGGCGACGAGCAGGCCGCGGCGCGCTTTCACCAGGATGGCCTCATGGTCGTCACCGACGGCGTGATCAAGGCGTTCGGCCCTTATGACAAGATCGCCGCCGCGCATCCGGGCGTCGAGATCACTCATATCAAGGACCGCATCATCGTCCCGGGCTTCATCGACGGCCACATTCATCTGCCGCAGACCCGCGTGTTAGGGGCTTATGGCGAGCAGCTGCTGCCGTGGCTCCAGAAGTGGGTCTATCCGGAAGAGCTCAAATACCGGGATCGCAACTACGCGCGCGAGGGCGTGAAGCGCTTTCTTGACGCATTGCTCGCCGCCGGCACCACCACATGCCAAGCCTTCACCAGCTCCTCGCCGGTCTCGACCGAAGAGCTGTTCGAGGAAGCGAGCAGACGCAACATGCGCGTCATCGCGGGCCTCACCGGGATCGATCGCAACGCGCCGGCCGATTTCATCGATACCCCCGACAATTTCTATCGCGACAGCAAACGGCTGATCGCGCAGTACCACAACAAGGGCCGCAACCTCTACGCCATCACGCCGCGCTTCGCCTTCGGTGCCTCGCCGGAATTGCTGAGAGCGTGTCAGCGCCTCAAGCACGAGCACCCGGACTGCTGGGTCAACACCCACATCTCCGAGAACCCGGCCGAATGCAGCGGCGTGCTGGTCGAGCATCCGGACTGTCAGGACTATCTCGGCGTCTACGAGAAGTTCGACCTGGTCGGTCCAAAGTTCTCGGGCGGCCACGGCGTCTATCTCTCGAACAACGAGTTCCGCCGCATGTCGAAGAAGGGCGCCGCGGTGGTGTTCTGTCCGTGCTCGAACCTGTTCCTCGGCAGCGGCCTGTTCCGCCTCGGTCGCGCCACCGATCCCGAGCATCGCGTCAAGATGTCGTTCGGCACCGACGTTGGCGGCGGCAACCGCTTCTCGATGATCTCCGTGCTCGACGACGCCTACAAGGTCGGCATGTGCAACAACACGCTGCTCGACGGCAGCATCGATCCCACGCGGAAGGATCTCGCCGAGGCCGAGCGCAACAAGCTCTCGCCCTATCGCGGCTTCTGGTCGATCACGCTCGGTGGCGCAGAAGGTCTCTACATCGACGACAAGCTCGGCAATTTCGAGCCCGGCAAGGAAGCCGATTTCGTGGCGCTCGATCCCAACGGCGGGCAGGCCGCGCAAGCGTGGCATCAGTCGCTGATCGCCGACGGCGCCGGCCCGCGTACGATGGATGAGGCCGCGAGCATGCTGTTCGCCGTCATGATGGTCGGCGACGATCGCTGCGTCGACGAGACCTGGGTGATGGGCAAGCGTCTCTACAAGAAGAGCTGAGACGGCAGCTCATGAGCGCATCCCCTGACACAGCCCACCAGCCGGTCGCCCTCGTGATCCAACGCCGCATCGCCGACGACGGCTTTGCCGCGTTCGCGCGATGGAACGGCGAGGTCGGCGAGGTGCTCAAGGCATGGCCCGGCTTTCTCGGCCAGGAGGTGGTGCCGCCGCAACCGCCGGCGCATGTGGACTGGGTGACGATCCTGCGTTTCGCCAGCCCCTCCGCTGCACGCGCCTGGCTCCAGAGCGATGTGCGGGCACGACTCATCGCGGAAGTGCAGCGCTTCTTCGTCGGTTCGGAGGACGTCCATATCCTGCCCGACACCGGCGTTCAGCGCGACAGCGCGGTCTCGGCCGTCATCTCGTTCAATGTCCCTGATGGGCTCGAGGATGCGTTCCTGAAATGGCAGCAGCGCATCCAGGCGGCGGAGGCCGAGTTCAAGGGGTTCCTGCGGCACAAGATCGAGCGGCCGATTCCGGGCCTGCACGACGAATGGATCATCATCCTGTCGTTCGACTCTGATGCCAATCTCAATGCGTGGCTCGACTCGCCCTTGCGGCAGACCCTTCTCAAGGAGGGCGAGCGCTTCAATGCCGGCATGAACGTGAAGCGGGCGAGCTACGGCTTCAATTTCTGGTTCCCGACCGGCAAGACGCCGGCTCCCGAGCAAGGGCCGGGATTAATCTTGAAGAGCAACCTGATCGTCCTCCTGGTGCTCTATCCCGTGGTCTATCTCTGGGGCTATTTCATCAGCACGCCCTTGATCGACAGAAACGGCGTGCCGGTCTGGCTGTCGCTTTTCGTCGGCAATCTCGTCAGCACGCAGCTGCTCGGCTGGTGGCTGGTGCCCGCCGCCTTCAGGGCGCTCGACTGGTGGGTGAGGCCGACGGCGACGCTCGGCCGCCAGTTCGCGGGCTACGCACTGCTTGCCGCGCTCTACGTCGCGTCGATGGCCCTGTACGCGCTGCTGCTCGCGTGGCATTGGGGACGGTGAGGCCGGCCGGACGGGCGGCCTCAACCACCTTCTGGGCTCGTGACGACCATGTTCGCCCTGACATTTCTCGGGACCTCCGCCAGCGTTCCCTCAGCGGAGCGCAACCATCCCGCGCTCTTGGTGGAGGCGTCGGGCACGCGCATCCTGATTGATTGCGGCGAGGGCACACAGCGCCAGCTGCTGCGCAGCGGCGCCGGCTTTCGCCGGCTCGACCGCATCCTGCTGACGCACGCTCATCTCGATCACGTGCTCGGCATTCCCGGCCTGTTCTCGACGCTGGGCCTGCGGCAGACCTCCGATGTCATGACAATTCACGGCGGGGAAGGAACGCTCGACATCGTCATCCGGATGCTCGCAGGCCTGTGGGGCGCGGGCAGGGCGCCGATCCCGGTCGCGTTCGCGCCGCTGGCCGAAGGACAGGTCATCGATGCCGGTGAATTCACCATCGACTGTTTTCCGGTTCGCCACCGCGACACCGACAGTTTTGGTTTCGTATTCCAGAGCCCCGCGCGCCGTCGTCTTCGGCCCGATCGGCTCATAGCGCTTGGTGTCCCCGACGGTCCCTTGCGCGGCGAATTGGCCGCGGGCCGCCCGGTCGTGCTTGCCGACCGAACCGTCGACCCGGAAGATATCCTTGGCCCGCCGAGCGGCGGCAGGAAGCTCGTCGTGATCGGCGACACCGAGACCACCGAGGGGCTGTCGCAATACGTTGCCGACGCCGACATGCTGGTGATCGAGGCGACGTTTCTCGATCGCGACGCGCCGACCGCGCGGAATTATGGCCACCTCACCGCGGCAGAAGCGGCTTCCTTTGCAGCCACGAACAACGTCGGGCAGCTCGTGCTGACGCATCTGTCGGGACGCTACGAAGACGAGGAGATTCTCGCCGAAGCCGCAAGGATCTTCCCGAGTACCCGGATCGCCGCGGACTTCGATCGTATCGTCGTCTGATCGGCCGACCGCGAGGTCATGAGACCGGCCGAAAAGGAGCAGCAAGACGCGTTTCGCTCTGGCGTGAACGCAGCGAGAACACGCGACGATGTCCACAGAAGGACTGGACCCCGAAGGTCAGCGCGGCTATATGAGCGGCCTGCGAGCGCTGATTTGCAGAACTTCAGCCAGCCTTGCAAAACTTCCGAAGAAAGCTTAGCGATTTCAAGCGCTTCGGTGGGGAATGGTGTAACGGTAGCACAACAGACTCTGACTCTGTTTGTCTTGGTTCGAATCCAGGTTCCCCAGCCAGCTCGCAGTACTTCCCAAGGTGTGGTTCCAATCCCCGAGCAGGATCGCAGGTTGATCGGCCGGGTCGCTGCTCGCGACGCTTTGCCTCATCTCGCATTCGCGTTTCCGGGTCGGATCGCCGCGCGCAGTATCGTCCTTGGGCCGTACAACCCAAGGAGATCCCTGATGCCCTATGTCGATGGTTTCATTCTTGCCGTGCCGAAGGACAAGATCGAGGCCTACAAGGTGCTGGCGAAGACCGCCTGCGCGCTCTGGATGGAGCACGGCGCGCTCGATTATGTCGAATGCATCGGCGACGACGTTCCCTACGGAGAGCTCACCTCGTTTCCGCGTGCGGTGATGGCGAAAGAGGACGAGGTCGTGGTGTTCGCCTGGATCGTCTACCGCGACCGGGAGACCCGCGATGCCATCAACAAGAAGGTGATGGAGGACCCGCGGATGAAGTTCGAGGGCATGCCGTTCGACGGCAAGCGCATGATCTATGGCGGCTTCACGACGCTGCTCCGGGCGAACGACATCGTTGGCTGACAGCAGGGGCGGAAAGCCTATCTCGCGGCAGGTTGACCGACCTCCGCTTGGAGCAACAGCGACAGGCAGCCGGCAAGCCGCGTCTCCATCTCTTTCGATGCAAGCGACAGCGGGCCGGGATCGTTGAGGATCGCGTTCACCAGCGTGCCCAGCACGACCTGGAAGCCGAAGGCGATGGCGCGGGTTTTCGCCGCTTTGCGGCCCTTGCCCATGGCCGGCAGCAGGAGAGGGGTGGCGCGCGTCGTGCTCGCCTGGGCGAGCGCCTTGAACGGCGTCCATTTGTCCGGGCGGGTATCGTCATGTTGGAGCGTGGCGCGCAGCACGCCCTCGTGGCTGCGCATCCAGGCCACGATGCCGCTGACGATGATCTGGCAGAGCTGGTCGAGGCTCGTATCCGGTGACGGGCGCCTGATCTCGCCCAGCCGCTGCTCGCCGTCGCGCGCGGCCAGCGCCATCAGGGCGTTGAAATAGGCCTCCTTGCTCTCGAAACGGCTGTAGAAGGCGCCGACGGTGGCGCCGACCTCGGCGCAGAGCGCCTCGATCGAGAGCTCGGCAAGGCTGCGCGTCCGCAGCATGTCGGCGCCGGCGCGCAGCAGCGCCAGCGTCGTCTCGCGGCTGCGCTTCTGCCGCGACGGGGCGACTCCGGGCAGGTCGAAGTCGCGAAGCTCGGGCTCCGAACGTGGCCTCATCCGTGCCTGCATCCCGCCCCATTTCGTAATCATAATTCCGATTATAATTTTAAGCCCGGGCAGGCTGCGGGTCAACCGCGACCGCCAGGCATCGCACAGGGAGGAGCAGATGAGCGCAGGCAGCACCGCGCCGTTCCGCGGCACCGTCGGCAAGACCATAGCGGATTCACGGCCCTGGTGGCCGGAGGCCGTGAAGCCGCCCGAGGGCGCGCCGAACATCCTGGTGGTGTTGTTCGACGATGTCGGCTTCTCCGATTTCGGCTGCTACGGCTCGGCGATCAGGACGCCGATCATCGACAAGCTCGCCGCGGAAGGCCTGCGTTACAGCGGCTTCCACACCACGGCCATGTGCTCGACCACGCGCGCGGCGCTGCTCACCGGGCGCAACCATCATTCGGTCGGCGTCGGCTGTCTTGCCAATTTCGATTCCGGTTATCCCGGTTATCGCGGCAAGATCGCGCGCGAGGCGGGGACGCTCGCCGAGATGCTGCGCGTGCACGGCTACCGCAACTACATGGTCGGCAAATGGCATGTCACGCCGCTGACCGAGAGCGGCGCCACCGGTCCGTTCGACGGCTGGCCGCTCGGCCGCGGCTTCGACCGATTCTACGGCTTCCTCGATGCCGAGACCGACCAGTATGCGCCGGAACTCGTCTCCGACAACACCCATATCGATCCTCCCGGCAGCTATGCCGATGGTTATCATCTGACCGAGGATCTGATCGACCAGACCATCCGCTTCATCGGCGATCACCATGCCGACCGTCCGGATGTCCCCTGGCTCACGTGGGTCGCGCTCGGCGCCTGCCACGCGCCGCATCAGGCGCCGGCCGAGATCATCATGAGCTACGACGCGGCCTTCGCGCACGGCTGGGACGTCGAGCGCGAGCAGCGGCTGGCGCGCCAGAAAGCCATGGGGCTGGTGCCGGAGGCAACGCGGATGCCGGCGCGCAATGACGGCGTCAAGGCCTGGGAGGAGCATTCGGCTGACGAGCGCCGCGTCTTCACGCGGCTGCAGGCGGCCTTCGCCGGCATGCTCGACCATTCCGATCGGCATCTTGCCCGTCTCGTCTCGTTCCTGGAGACGGCCGGTATCCGCGACAACACCGTGATCATCGTGATGTCCGACAATGGCGCGAGCCAGGAGGGTGGGCCGCTCGGCTTCGTCAACGCAATGGGACCGTTCAACTTCAAGCCGGAGCCGGTCGCTGAGAAGCTCAGCCGCATCGACGACATCGGCGGGCCCGACACGCACAGCAATTTCCCGCATGGCTGGGCGATGGCCTCGAACACGCCGCTGCGCCGCTACAAGCAGAACACCCATGGCGGCGGCATCCGCGATCCCTTCGTGATCAACTGGCCGAAGAAGATCGCAGGCCGAGGCGAGTTGCGGCATCAGTTCGTCCACGCCTGCGATCTCACGCCGACGCTGCTGGAACTGGTCGGCATCGAGGCGCCCGCGACCATCGCGGGCTGCCAACAAATGCCGCTGGAAGGCGAGAGCTTTGCGCGCTCGATCACGGAGGCGTTGGCACCCTCGAAGAGCTCGCCGCAATATTTCGAGATGTTCGGCCATCGCGGGCTCTGGCACGGCGGATGGAAGGCCGTCGCCTTTCATCCCTCGGGCACGTCGTTCGAGAACGACAAATGGGAGCTGTTCCATCTCGACGCGGATTTCTCCGAGACCAACGACCTCGCGGCCAGGGAGCCGGAGCGCCTCGCCAGGATGGTCGCCGCATGGTGGGAGGAAGCCGAGAAGCACAAGGTCCTGCCGCTCGACGACCGCTTCGGACCGCGCTTTGCGGAGAATGCCGCGCGCTTCCACGGCGCGCGCCGCCACTTCGTCTTCCACGCCGGGATGGGGCATGTGCCGACGGACGTGGCGCCCGATGTGCGCAGCCGCAGCTACACGATCGAGGCGCATGTCGAGATCGGCGAGACAGGCGCAGACGGCGTGCTGATCTCACACGGCGATGCGACGTCGGGCTACAGCCTCTACGTCAAGGGCGGGCATCTCGTGCACGATCTCAACATCGGCGGCAGCCACCAGATCGTGCGTTCGGACCGCAAGGTGCCGCCGGGCGCGCGGCGTCTCGGCGTTCACGTCGAACGGCTCGTGCGCAAGGAGCCGCCCGCGAAGGGCGCGCGCACGGGTGTCTCGGAATACACGCTGCTGATCGACGGCGGGCCGGCAGGTTCGGTCCAGACCCAGCTCGGCTTCCACACCTTGATCTCGTGGTCCGGGCTCGACATCGGGCGCGACCGTGGCAGCCCCGTGTCGGATTACGAGGCGCCGTTCGAGTACGAGGGACGTCTGCTGCGCGTCGCGGTCACCATGCACGACGACCAGAAGCTCGATGGCGATGCTGTCGGCAACGCGCAGATGGCGCGGCAATAACGGAAAAAGCCCGTTACTTGATCTTGTCGTAGGCCGCCGCAAAATCGCCAAGCGGCATCGGGATCGCGATCGTCTCCTTGGCCATGTTCTGGAAGGAGACCTTCAGTTGCTTGCCCGACCGCAAAGTGGCGAGCAGGTCCGGCGCGACCGGGGTCGAGGCGTAGCAGCCGCGGTTCTCGCAGGTCTGGATCTGGAGATCGACCGTCTTGCCCTCGTCGACCTGGAGCTTGGCGCCGATGGGAAGGTTGAGGCCAAGCGGCAATTGCAGCAGCGCCACCGGCGTGCGGGTGTCGGGCGCGATGCGGATGTTGATCAGGAGCACGGTCTGGCCGGTCTTGGTCAGCACCGCGTTCTGCTCCATCGCGCATTCGAGCGGCGCATCGCGGCCGGCGCTGCTGCAGCGGACGATCCAGCCGGACTGCCCAGGAGTGCCGTCCGCCTGTGATTGCGTCGGGGCGGGCGCGGGCTGTGTGGCCGGGGCAGGGGGCGCGGTGTTCCTCTTGGCGCCCTGCTGGGCATGCGCGGCGCCAATTGACGACAAGACAGCTGCGGCAAGGGCGACAAGTCTGGATTGCAAGAGCATGGCGAAACCGCGTTGGCGTGAAACGGGGCCTCGCTGTAGCGTCGCGGAAGCCGCAGCGCAAGCTTACTCGGCGGCTTCCTTGACGCTGCCGTGCTCGGGGGCCTCGTCGCCTTCGCCTTCGCCGTCGCCCGAACGGCCCCAGGTGGCGAACCAGTTGTTGAGCTTGTCGAGATAGAGATAAACCACCGGCGTAGTGAACAGCGTCAGCGCCTGGCTGACGATCAGGCCGCCGACCATGGCGTAACCGAGCGGCTGACGGATCTCGGCGCCGGTGCCGTGACCGAGCATCAAGGGCACGCCGCCCAGAAGCGCGGCCATCGTCGTCATCATGATCGGGCGGAAACGCAACAACGCGGCCTGGCGGATCGATTCCTCCGGCGTCTTGTGCTCGTCGCGCTCGGCGGCGATCGCGAAATCGACCATCATGATGCCGTTCTTCTTCACGATGCCGATCAGCAGGATGATGCCGATCAGCGCGATCAGGCTGAAGTCGAAACCCGCCGCCATCAGGATTGCGAGCGCGCCGACGCCGGCCGAGGGCAGCGTCGACAGGATCGTGATCGGGTGGATGTAGCTCTCGTAGAGAATGCCGAGGATCAGGTAGACCACGACGAGGGCGGCGAGGATCAAGAGCGGCACGGTGCCGAGCGACTGCTGGAACGCCTGCGCGGTGCCCTGGAAGCTGGAGTTCAGCGTCGGCGGTGCGCCGAGATCGGCCATTGCCCGCTGCACCGCCTCCGTGGCCTGGCCGAGCGCCACGCCTTGCGCCAGGTTGAAGCTGATCGTGATCGATGGGAACTGGCCTTGATGGCTGATCGAGAGCGGGCGGACCGGGTCGGTGGTCCAGGTTGCAAAGGTCGACAGCGGCACCTGGTCGCCGGTCAACGGCGATTTCAGATAGAGCTTGTTCAAGCTGTCGAGATTGCCCTGCATCTCCGGGAGGATTTCGAGAATGACCTTGTAGGTGTTGAGCTGGGTGAAATACTGCGTGACTTGCCGCTGTCCGAAGGCGTCATAGAGCGTGTCGTCGATCAGCTGCGGCTGGATGCCGTAGCGGGCGGCGGTGTCGCGGTTGATCTTGAGCTGCACCGTTGTGCCCTGCGTCTGCTGGTCGGTCGCGACGTCGCGCAGCTCCGGCAGGGTCTGCATTTTGGCGAGGATCTTGGGCGCCCATTCGTTGAGCTCGTCAAGATTGGCGTCCTGCAGCGTGAATTCGAACTGCGTGCGCGTCGGCCGGCCGCCGAGCCGCACGTCCTGGGCCGCCTGCATGTAAAGCCGGGCGCCCTCGACCTTGTCGAACTGCGGACGCAGCCGCGCGATGATCTGCTGAGCTGAGGCCTCGCGCTGATCGCGAGGTTTCAGCGTGATGAACAGGTTGCCGTTGTTGCCGGCGCGGCCGCTGCCGCCGATCGACATGGCAACGCTGGCAACGTCGGGATCGGCCATGATGATCTTGCCGAGCTCCTCCTGGCGCCGGGTCATCTCCTTGAACGAAATGTCCTGCGAGGCTTCCGAAGTGGCGGTGATCAGGCCGACGTCCTGCTGCGGGAAGAAGCCCTTCGGGATCAGGACGAACAGGTAGATCGACAGTCCGAGCGTGACGAAGAAAATCGCAAGCGTGGTGCGCCGCCAGGCGAGGGCGTGATCGAGCACATATTCGTAGCCGCGCAGCATCGCGTCGAAGGCGCGCTCGCTCCATTGATAGAAGCGGCCGTGCTGCACCTCGCCATGGGCGCGCAGGAAGCGCGAGGCCATCATCGGCGTCAGGGTCAGCGACACGAACATCGAAACGAAGATGGTCATCGCCAGCACCACGGCGAATTCGCGGAACAGGCGCCCGATGATGCCGCCCATCAGGAGCAGCGGGATCAGCACCGCGACCAGCGAGATGCTGATCGAGACGATGGTGAAGCCGATTTCCTTGGAGCCCTTGAAGGCGGCCTCCATCGGCGAGTCGCCTTCCTCGATGTAGCGGGTGATGTTCTCGAGCATCACGATGGCGTCGTCGACCACGAAACCGACCGCAATGGTGAGTGCCATCAGTGACAGATTGTCGAGCGAATAGCCGGCCGGCCACATCAGGGCGCACGCGCCCAGCAGCGCCAGCGGAACCGTGACGGTAGGAATGACCGTCGCCCAGAAGCTGCGCAGAAAAATGAAGATCACCATGACCACGAGCGCGATGGTCAGCAGCAGCGTGAATTGGACGTCCTCGACCGCGGCGCGGATGGTGGTGGTTCTGTCGCTGATGAGCTCGATCTTGATCGCGGGCGGGATCGCTGCAACGAGGCGCGGCAGGGTCGCCTTGATCCGGTCCACGGTCTCGATGACGTTGGCGCCCGGCTGCTTGAAGATCACCAGGAAGACGCCACGCTTGCCATTGGCCCAGGCCGCCTGCTTGGCGTCTTCAGCGGCGCTGACCGCTCGGCCGATGTCGCGAATTCGCAACGGACCGCCGTTGCGATAGGCGATGATGACGTCGTTCCAGTCCTTCGACTGGGTGAGCTGGTCGTTGGCGTAGATCGTGTAGGCGCGTTTTTCGCCGTCGATGTTGCCCTTGGGGCTGTCGACCGTGGTGATCGCAATCTGGCTGCGCACGTCCTCCAGCGACAGGCCCTTGGCGACGAGCTTAGCCGGGTCGACCTGGATGCGGATCGAGGGTTTCTGCTGGCCGCCGATGAAGACCTGGGCGACGCCCGACAGCTGGCTGATCTGCTGAGCAAGCTGGGCGTCGACTGCGTCGCTGACGCTGGTCAGCGGCAGCGTCTCTGATGTCGCCGACAATAACAGGATCGGCGCGTCGGCCGGGTTGACCTTGCGGTAGGTCGGTGGCGAAGGCAGGTTTTTGGGCAACTGGCCGCTGGCAGCGTTAATGGCGCCCTGCACGTCATTCGCGGCGCCGTCGATGTTGCGGTTGAGGTCGAACTGGATGGTGATCGACGCCGTGCCCAGATAGCTCGTCGAGGTCATCTGAGCGATGCCGGGGATCTGGGCGAACTGCCTCTCCAGCGGCTGCGCCACCGAGGAGGCCATCGTCTCGGGGCTGCCGCCAGGCAGGTTGGCGGTGATCTGGATGGTCGGAAAGTCCACCTGCGGCAGGGGCGCAACCGGAAGCAGCGGATAGGCGACGAGACCGACGAAGAGAATGCCGGCCATCAGCAGCGAGGTGCCGATGGGATAACGGATGAAAGGTGCCGAAATCCCGCCTTCGGTCATTCCTGTCGTACCTTGCTCTGGGCCGGATCGGAGCTTGCCACCGCCGTCGACACGAGGCTTCCGGGCTGGACCTTGAACTGACCGCCGACGATCACCTGCTGGCCCGGGCTCAAGCCTTCCTCGATGACCGAACGTCCGTCGATGCCATAGCTGACCTTGACCTTGTGAACCTCGGCCTTGTTGTCCTGATTGACCGTATAGGCGTAGAGGCCGTTGGTGGAGTGCTGGACCGCATCATCAGGAACAACGGTCGCATCCTTCAGCGTCCGCACCAGGAGCCGCGTCGAAACCGACTGGCCCGGCCACAGCGCGTGGTCCTTGTTGTCGAACACCGCCTTGAGACGGATCGTTCCGCTGGTCGTGTCGACCTGGTTGTTGATGACCGCGAGCTTGCCCTCGGCCAGCGTCTTCTTGCCGTCGGTCGTGAAGGCGATCACCTTCAGCGCGCCGTCCTTCTGGCCTTCGCTGATATAGGGGAGCTGGTCTTCCGGTGCGGTGAAGATCACGGCGATCGGTTCGACCTGCGAGATCGTGACGATGCCCGTCTGGGTCGAGGCGTTGACGATATTGCCGACGTCGACCTGACGGAGCCCCGCGACCCCGGTGATCGGCGCCTTGATCTGCGTGTAGTCGAGCTGGGTCTGGGCGTTGGCGATCGCGGCTTCGTCGGCGGCGATCTGCGCGGTGAGCTGGGCGACCGTGGAGCGCTGGGTATCCACCCGCTGTGTTGTTGCGAATTCGCCGAGCTTCACGGCGCGCTGGAGCTCTAGATTAGCGTTGGCGAGGTTTGCCTCGTCCTGCGCCTTCTTGGCCTTGGCTTGGTCAAGCGCGGCTTGATAGGGCCGGGGATCGATCGAGACCAGAAGGTCGCCCTGCTGGACGATCTGGCCTTCGCGGAAGGCGAGCTTGTTTATCTGACCATCCACCCGGCTGCGGACCTGGACGGTGTTGAAGCCCTGAACCGTGCCGAGACCGGTCAGGTAGACCGGGAAATCGGTCTTCTGGACCGGCGCGACGCTGACGGGAATAGCGGACGGGCGGGGCGACGCTTTCTGGGCTGTCTGGGTCTGTCCGGCCGAGCCGAACCTCTGCCATCCATAGTAACCTGCGGAGGCCACGGCCGCGACGATCAAAATCCAGAGGATCGGCCGGGACTTTTTCATATCGTCTCGTGTCGGCTCTTGTGCCCTACGCTTACGAATTATGGGGCAATCATACGGTTCCAGCGGGTTTGTATAATACACGCCAAGTTCCAGTGTAAACAGCACTATCGGTTCGGAAACCTAAACAATTGGAAAGCTTTGCACCCCCTGGGCAGTGCTCTGGCGCCGCGCTGTGCAGGGCTGCATTTTTCCGGGCGCGACCGATCGGCGTGCCCCCTCTTGCGCAGCTCCGATAGCGGTGTGCTCAGGCCGGATGGCGCCGCGCTGAGTCCTGGTTCGGATCAGTCACGAGAACGGTTCTAAATCGCGGGGAGGCCGTTTCGGTTGTCAGGGATTTCGGCATCGTTCATATCGGCGCCGCCATGAATGGAGCGCAGGATGGACGAGTTGAACGGCAAGCTGATCGCGTGTCAGATTCTGATCACGGGATTGATCGCGCGTGTCGCCAACGAGCAGCGCGATCCCTTGCGCTTCCTCACCGACTTTCGCGACGAGATCAAAGCTGTCGTGAACGGCGTCAACATCGCCGGCATGGACAACACCGATCGCGTGCGCGCCGTCGCGCAGAAGACGGTCGACGAATTGTTCTCGCTGATGAAGCCGCCGAGCAGCGACTGAGAACGAACGTCCATCTGCGCTGTCTTTAGAACGAGTCCAATCTCGTCTTGGAACGATTTCAAACCGCAGTTTAGAATCGTTTTGATCTGGATTGATTCAAGGGTTCTCGCGAGCGCCTCGCATTGACCCGCTATTTTGTGGCCGATACCAACAGCCATCGTTCGTCGAAGTGAATGAGCGAACAGGAAGATGGGGCGTTTGGTAATGGGGCAGGTGGTCGCACCGAAGTCGTTGCGTTCGGTCGCAGCATTCGATCCGGTGGATGAGAGGTTCGCGGGCGTTTCTGGCAAGAAGGTTTCGGCGGTTGCAAGCTTGATCGCGGTGGCGTCGGTGTCGGGCGGCGCGCAAGCGCAGCAGTCGAATCTGCCGCCGGTGACGGTCGATGCTCCGGTCGAGCGTCCGCGTCCGACTGCCTCGAAGCCCTCGCCTGAGCAGGTCCGTGCCCGCAACGCGCTTCGCCGCGCCGCGCAGCGGCAGCAGGCGCAGCAGACGGCCCCCGTTACACCGTCAGGCCCCGCCGACGCCAATCCCTATGCCGATCCGGAGGCGCCCTACAAAGTCGATCACGTGCAGGCCTCGGGCAAGTTTCCCGAGAAGATGCTGAATACGCCCAAGACCATCACGGTGCTCAGCAAGGAAGTTCTCGAGGACAAGAACGCCACGACGCTGAAGGAGATCGGACGCTCGACCGCGGGCGTGACGCTCGGCTCGGGCGAGGGCGGCAACGCGTTCGGCGACCGCTTCTTCATCCGCGGCTTCGACGCGCGCAACGACGTCTTCATCGACGGCATCCGCGATCCCGCCGTTTCCATCCGCGAGAACTTCTTCACCGAGCAGATCGAGATTCTGCGCGGCCCGGCGTCCTCCTATGCCGGCCGAGGCACCGCCGGCGGTGCCATCAACATCGTCACCAAGCAGGCGGGCGACGTCAACTTCAAGCGCATGGGCACCGAGTTCGGTACCGACATGACCAAGCGCGTCACGCTCGACGTGAACCAGGTCATCGATCCGACCTTCTCGGTGCGCACGGGTGGCCTGTTCCAGGACGCCAACGTCGCCGGGCGCAACTACGTCACCGACAATCGCTGGGGCAGCTTCATCTCGACCAAGTACACCCCGACCAACGACATCAAGATCACGACGAACTACGCCCATACCGATCTCAGCGGCTATCCCGATTTCGGCGTGCCCTATTACAAGCAGGGCAACGTGCCGGTGACCTCGGCGGGCATTCCGCGTGAAAACTGGTACGGCTTCCTCAACCGCGACTTCCAGACCGCGCGGCAGGATTTCGGCACCGGCACGATCGAGTACAAGGTCAACGAGGCCATCACTCTGACCAGCAAGGTCCGCGGTGAGCACTCGCTGCTCAACTACATCGGCACGCTGCCGCAGAACCCGAACACGACCAGTTCCAATCCGCTGCTCTGGACCACGACGGCGAGCGCGCAGAGCCGCTACCAGAACGTGGACGTGTGGGCCAACCAGAACGAGGCCACGTTCAAGCTCGACACCGGCGGGGTCAAGCACACCGCGGTGTTCGGCGTCGAATATTCGAACGAGAACATCTCGATCGACCGCTACACCGGCCTCTCGTCGGAACTGTTCGGCGGCGGTTCGACGAGCAACGGGGCCGTCACGGGAGTCAATCTGTACTCTCCGCAGTACACCAACATTCCCTTCAGCAACACGCCCTCGCTGGTTGGAAACCCGACGCGTTACGGCGTCAACACCAGCAGCGTGTACGTGATGGATACCGCGAACTGGCAGGACACGGTGATCGTCAATGGCGGCGTCCGCTACGACGGCTATAGCCAGAGCTCGTCCACCAATACGGCCTACCTCAAGCAAAGCGCCGATCTCGTCAACTACAACGTCGGCGTGGTCTACAAGCCGGTGTCGATCGGCAGCGTTTATGCGGCTTATGCCACCTCGGCCAATCCATTCGGTTCGGAGCTCGACGCCACCGGCACTGACTACGGCGGCGTTCCCGCCAACTCGACCATTCTGCTCGGGCCTGAGCGCAACAAGGCGGCGGAACTCGGCACCAAATGGGAGCTGGCGGATCGGCACCTGCTCGTCAGCGCCGCGCTGTTCCAGACGACAAAGGACAACGCGCGCGAGACCGTCAACGGCCTGCTGACCTCGGGCGCTGCCTACAGGATCCAGGGCATCGACATTGAGGCCGAAGGCAAGATCACCGACCGTTGGAGCATTTTTGGCGGCCTGGTGCTGATGCAGTCGAAGGTCACGCAGAGTGGCGTTGCCTCGAATCTCGGGCTGCAGCTCGCCAATATTGCCCACCAGTCGTTCAGCATGCTGACCAAGTACAAGTTCGATGGCGGCTGGGAGCTTGGCGGCCAGGCGGTGTACCGCTCGAAGGTCTATGGCGGCACGTTCGCGGCCAACACCGGCAACGAGCTGCCGAGCTACTGGCGCTTCGACGCGTTCGTCGAGAAGAAGATCGACCAGAACTGGACCATGAAGCTCTACGCCCAGAACCTCACCAACAAGCTGTACTACGATACGCTCTATCGCAGCGCAGTGCCTTTCGTGGCGGTTGCGCCGGGACGGGCGTTCTACGTCGTGACGACAGCGAAGTTCTGATCATGTTGACGTGCCTGCCTGGCGTTCTCAGCAAGGATGATGTGGCGGATTTCCGCCGCATCATGGACGTCAGCCACTGGGAGGACGGTCGCTCCACCGCCGGCGCGCAGTCGGCGATGGTCAAGCGCAACGAGCAATTGCCGCCGGACAGCGAGGTCGCGCGCAAGCTCGGCAACCGCATCATCTCGGCGCTGACCTCGAACCCGCGCTTCATCGCGGCGGCGATCCCGCTGCAGATCTTTCCGCCGCTGTTCAACCGCTATGCGGCGAGCAGCGGCCATCATTTCGGCCTGCACGTCGACAATGCGATCCGCGGCGATCGCCTGACCGGCCTTCGCATCCGCACCGACCTGTCGGTCACGCTGTTCCTCGCCGAACCGGAGGAATACGATGGTGGCGAACTTGTGATCGAGGACACCTATGGTTCACACGAGGTCAAGTTGCCAGCCGGGGACTGCGTGCTCTATCCCTCGACCAGCCTCCATCTGGTCACCCCCGTGACCAGGGGAACGCGGGTTGCGTCTTTCTTCTGGCTTCAGAGCATGATACGGGACGATCAAGCTCGGAGCATGATCTTTGACCTCGACACCGCGATACAGGCGCTGGTGGAACGGCTCGGGCGTGACGATCCCGAAACGGTCAAATTGACGGGTATCTATCACAACCTCATTCGCTACTGGGCTGAAGTATGAAGACCATGTCCTTCCAAGCAAGCCTTGCCGCAGCTTTGATGCTGGCGGCCGCCTGGCTCGCATCCCCCGTTTCTGCCCAGACACAAAGCTCCCCGGTACCGGCGCAATCGGTGGCTCAGCCGGCCCCGGCCGGCCCGACCTCGGTGGCACCAGGAGCCACCGCGCCTGCAGATCCGGCGCCTTCGGCTTCGACGGCAACCGCTCCCGCTGCTCCGGCGGCGCCTCCCGCGGCCGCCGCTTCGGTGACCGCAAAGTCCGATGCGGCCGCCGTCGCGCCGGCCATGAAGGAATTGTCGCCCTGGGTGATGTTCATGTCGGCGGACGTCATCGTGAAGGCGGTGATGATCGGGCTCGCCTTCGCCTCACTGGTGACCTGGACCGTCTTCATTGCCAAATCGATCGAACTGTCGGTCGCATCCACGAAACTTCGTTCGGCACTGAAGAAGATTGCGGAGGCGCGCTCGCTCGCCGAAGCGCAGATGGCCCTCGGCACCAAGCAGGGCATCCTGCCGTCCTTCCTGGCGGCGGCGCTGCGTGAGGCGCGGATGTCGGCCGGCTTGTCCAGCGATGCCGGCATCAAGGAGCGTGCGGCCTCCAGCTTTTCGGAGATCGTGCGCGCGGAACAGCGGCGCATCCGGATCGGCATGGGCGTGCTTGCGACCATCGGCTCGACCTCGCCCTTCGTCGGCCTGTTCGGCACGGTCTGGGGCATCATGAACAGCTTCATCGGAATCTCGAAGTCGCAGACCACGAACCTCGCCGTGGTCGCGCCCGGCATCGCCGAAGCGCTGCTCGCCACCGCGATCGGCCTCGTCGCCGCCATTCCCGCCGTCATCATCTACAATCATTTTTCGCGCGTGACGAAGGGCTATCTCGAGCTCGTCAGCCGCGCCTCAGGCGCGGCGGGACGGCTGCTCTCGCGCGATCTCGACCGCAGCCACGGCAGCGTGCATTCACGCGCAGCGGAGTGAACCATGGGCGTTTCGCTCGCAGACAACGACGGCGAAGACGACGATTTCTCGGAAACGCATGACATCAACGTCACGCCGTTCATCGACGTCATCCTGGTGCTGCTGATCATCTTCATGGTCGCAGCGCCGCTCTCCACGGTCGACCTGCCGATCGATCTGCCGACGTCGAGCGCGACGCCGCAGAAGAAGCCGGACAAGCCGACCTATCTGAGCATCAAGCCTGATCTGACGCTCGCGATCGGAGAGAACCCGGTTCACCGGGCCGAGTTGATCGGGACCCTCGACGGCCTGTCCGACATGAGCAAGGATAAGTATGTGTTCCTGCGCGCCGATCGTTCGGTGCCGTATGGCGAATTGATGGGAGTTATGGAGCTCTTGCGCTCAGGCGGCTATACGCGGGTGAAACTGGTCGCGCTGGAAGGCGCGCCGGGGGTGCCTGCGCCAGGCGCCGCTCAGCCTTAGAGGCCCGTCATGTCGGACGAACTCAGACCATCCCGGAGGCTCTGGATCTTGGCGGCAGTGGCGGCGCTCGCGCTCCATCTGGGTGGTGCTGCGCTCGCGCTGGCCCATTTGCGCACCGACGACGACGGCGACGGCCTTGGTGCCAATGGTGCAGAGTTCGCCGTGGAGATGGCATCGCCCAAGGCGCCCGAAACCGATCTGCCGCCCGGGCCTGACAGCGAAGCGATGCAGGAGCAGCAGGCGCTCCCCGAGCAGAAGGCCGAGACCAAGGAGACGGAGCTTCCAAAGGATCAGTCGCAGGAGGTCGAGGATCCCGACCGCGTCGTGACCGAGAACAACGCGAAGAAACCGACGGAGGACGATCCGAAGATTCAGGCGGTCGAGACTCCGGCCGCCGAAGCCTCGCCGAAATCGGTTGCGACCGCGCGGCAGACGCTCGAGGAGGATGCCCGCGAGGCCGAGAAGGCGCTGGCGCCCGTCATCGGTATCGGCAAGGACATCCTGAAGCTGACGGCTGATTGGAACCGCAAGATCAGCGCGCATCTGGCGCTGCACAAGGTCAATCCGGACGGTAAAGTGCCCAATAACCAGAAGGTCAAGGTGAGCTTCGCCATCAACCGGAAGGGCAACGTGCTGTCGGTGGATGTCGTGGAGTCGTCGGGGGATGCGGCCTACGATGCGGCGGCGGTGTCGATCGTCCGCAAGTCCGATCCCATCCCGCAGCCGCCCGCCGGACTGACCGAAGACCGGTTCGAACGTACGGTCGACATCATCTTCACTCCGCCGGACGCGAAGAAGAAAAAGACGGCTCAGCGCCAGTAGAGCCGGATCCCGACATAGACCACGACCAGGCACGCAAAGATCAGCGCTACCGGGAGCGGCCGTTTCTGGCTTCCAGCGAATGCCGCCGCTCCGAAGGAGGCGGCCTTCTTCGGTTTCGGCGCCGGCCGGCGGAAGGCGGTAACATTGTCCGCCGCTGCTTCAGGCGGACGGACGCGGACGTCGGGCGGCGTTCCAGCACCGCCCATCTCGACATAATAGGCCTTGTAGATCGCGCCGATGGTGGCTTCGCTGGCCTCGTCCTCGCTCATCTGCGTCAGCAGGTTCTTGTAGCTGGCGAGGAACTCCTGGGCCTCCGGTGGCAGTGCGGACGACCCGTTGAGCTTGGCCATCATGTTCCAGGTGGCAAAATCGGCGCGGGCACGGGTGTCGGCGCGTCGCGCGATCAGCATATCGGCAGCTTTGACCAAGTCGGCCTCTGGCCCTTCGGCGTGGGAGTGTTCTGTTCAACTAAACGTTGCCGGTCAGGAACAGAACAGCCTGAATCACATAACCGGTCAACGTTCGCAGTATTGCTGAAATAACATCAAGATTTAGACCGAACTGCGAACCCGCAAGCGGCAGCAGGATCAACAGGCCGATCAGGATCAGCATACCGAACGGCTCGAGCCGCGCCAGCGGCGTGGCGAGGGGGCGGGGCAACAGCCCGACCGCAACGCGCCCGCCATCGAGCGGCGGGATCGGCATCATGTTGAATACGGCCAGGATCGCGTTGATCACGAGGGCGTTCTTGAGGTTGTCCGCAACCCATTTCGCCGAGCTCGCGGGTACCAGGGGTAGGGCATGGAAGGCGAGGGCCGCGGCCAGCGCCAGCAGGATGTTGGTGACGGGCCCGGCCAGCGCCACCCAGACCATGTCGAGCCTGGGGTTGTTCAGCTTGCGGAAGTTCACCGGCACCGGCTTGGCATAGCCGAACAGGAATGGCGAATGCGCGAATAGCAGCATCGCGGGCAGAATCAGGGTGCCGAACGGGTCGATATGCCGAAGCGGGTTGAAGCTGACGCGGCCGAGCTGCGAGGCCGTATTGTCCCCGAGCCGGTCCGCGACGAAGGCGTGCGCGGCCTCATGAAAGGTGATTGCGAGCACCAGCGGCAGCACCCAGACGGAAAGATCATAGAAGGAGATGTTCACGGCTCGTCCGTCCCGGTTCGCACGCGCGCTTTGCAAAGCAAGCCGTATAGGGCCACAACCCTTTACGATCTACCGCTATATGGCGCCCAATTCCGAAATTGCCCGCTGCAAATGATCTGCCAGCAGTGCCGCCGGACGCGACAGGTTGCGCGCGCGGTGGAGGCGGATGTCCGCCGCTGGCAGCGGCGGCAGGCCGTCGCGCTCGGACAAAACGCGCAGGCGAGGGGGCAGAATGCCCGCCTTCACGACCGTGATCGCGAGGCCCTGCGCCGCGATCGCCTCCACCGCTGCAAGTGTCCGGCTGACGAAGGCGAGCCGCCAGGGTCTGCCTGCGGCATCGAGGGCGTCGGCGGCCCACTGCCGGAACAGGCAGCCCGGCGGATAGAGTGCGACGGGCAGCGTGGGGCGCTGCGCCCCGGCTGAATATGACGCGGCTGCGGCCCAGACGGCCTGCTCGCGTCGCAGCAGCTCGCCATTGCCGTTTCCTTCCGGATGCATGGCGATGACGAGGTCATAGTCTTCGCCGAGCCGGGCCGGCATCGTCGCCGTCAACCCCGTCTCGATCTCGACGCGGATCTCCGGACGGCTTTTGGCAAAGTGCGCCAGCAATGGCGGAATGACGATCGTGCCGTAGTCGTCCATCACGCCGAGGCGGACCACGGCATCGCGCTTGCGCGGGCGGAGTGCATCGACCGCTTCTGCATTGAGGTCGAGAAGCCGCCTTGCATAGACGAGCAGCTCGTGACCGGCCGCGCTCAGTGCCACGCCCGACCTCGTGCGGTGAAACAGCCTGACGCTCAGCCGCTCTTCGAGGCGCCTGATCTGGACGCTTACCGCCGATTGGGTGCGGTTGAGGATCGCGGCCGCGCGCGTGAACGACCGATGATCGGCAACGGCGAGGAAGGCCCTCAAGAAGGTCGGGGTCAAGATCGGGCGCGGTCATGACGAAACCTAATCCTGGCATGACGGAAATTCCATTCCCCGTTTCGGCGCGTCTCCTATGCTGCCAGAAAGCCATGGGAGGAATCGTGGGCGAGGTTCTTGGCGTTTTTGCCGCCGTGTTGTCGAGTGCGCTGGGCGGGACCTCGATCGGTGCCACGCGCTATCTCGTGGGGAGCATCGATCCGCTCGCGATCGGCTCGTTCCGGTTCAGTATCGGCTTTCTCCTGTTGCTGCCGCTGGCGCTGCTGCGCGGCGATCGCTGGCCGAAGCGAGGGGACTGGGCTGCCGCCGTCGCGCTCGGCATCCTGTTCTTCGCGCTGTTTCCGATCCTGTTCAATGCGTCGCTGATCTTCACGACCGCCGCGCGCGGCGCGCTGGCTCTGTCGACGCTTCCTTTGTTGTCGCTCGTGATCGGGGCTGCGCTAGGCGCCGAAGCCCTGACCTGGCGCAAATCGGTCGGTGTCGTGATCGCGACCCTTGGGGTTGCGGTGGCGCTTCTGTCCGACCTGACCTTAGCTCCGTTCGGCGCCTGGCGCGGCGATCTCCTGATGATGGCGGCTGCGCTATGCATGGCGCTGTACGGCATCTGGTCGAAGCCGCTGATCCGGCGTTCCAGTCCGATCGCCTTTACGACCATGAGCATGGCGGCCGGCGCGGCCTGCCTCATCCTGCTCTCGTCTATCCGCGGCAGTTTTGCGCCCGTCGCGGGCTTCGGGATGCCCCAGTGGCTGGGAACCCTCTATTTGGGTGCCTTCGGCGCAGCGCTGACCTTCTATCTCTGGGCCTTCGCGCTGGAGCGGACGACGCCGACGCGCGTCGCGATCTCGGTGACGGTCAATCCGATCACGGCATCGCTGGTCGGGGCCTGGCTGCTGAACGAGCCGCTGCGCTGGAATCTGGCGGCGGGCATCGTCGCGGTGTTTGCCGGGATCTGGATCGCGACGACCGCGGGCAAAGGCAGGCGATGAACAAGCTCGATGGTCATCATGAAGCTGATCGCTGAGGCTCCTCGATTGACCGCAGCGTGACCGACTTGATGCCATAGTGCATGTGACTGTAGCGCTTGACGTACTCCCAAGCGCTTTGCCTCGCTCCTATCAGACCCGTGAAGCGGAAATTGAGAGGACGACCACCGATCTTCACCAGCCAATACCAGTCCTCCTGCTCGACGGTGATAGGAGCCTGCTCTGGCGCCTCGACGGCGGGCCGCAGGAACCACTTGTCGTCTTTGGCTTCCCAATAGAACTCCATCAAGCTCTCCTCATCGCAGTGGCAGATGCGGACGTTGATCGGCTCGTCCTGCGCCTTGAATCGCACGCGCCGCACCGGCAGCCACCTTCCCGGATCATGGCGCTCCTCAATAGGTTGCGCGTCCACCGGAGATGTCGAACACCGCGCCGGTCGAGAACGCGCAATCCTCGGATGCGAGCCAGGCCACCATCGCGGCGAGCTCCTCCACCAGCACGAAGCGCCCCTTCGGGATCTTCGACAGCATGAAGTCGATGTGCTGCTGCGTCATCTGGTCGAAGATCGCGGTCTTCGCCGCTGCCGGCGTCACCGCGTTGACGAGAATGTCGTGCGCGGCGAGCTCCTTGCCGAGCGACTTCGTCAGCGCGATCAGGCCGGCCTTGGACGCCGAATAGTGCGCCGCGTTCGGATTGCCTTCCTTGCCGGCGATCGAGGCGATGTTCACGATGCGCCCGTATTTCCGCTCGAGCATCGCGGGCACGATCGCCTTGCAGCAGATGAAGGGACCGTCGAGGTTGATGCGCAGCACCTTGCGCCATTCCTCGAGATCAGTCTCCCAGACCGGCTTGTTGACGCCGGCGATGCCGGCATTGTTGACGAGAATGTCGATCCTGCCGAAGCCGGCCAGCGTCGCATCGCGCGCCTGCTCGACGGCCGCGGTGTCGGTGACGTCGACCTTGAAGACTTTGGCTTCGCCGCCAATCTCTTTTGCCGTCTTCTCGGCCAGTGCCGCGTCGAAATCCCAGATCGCGACCTTGGCGCCGGAGGCGACGAAGCGCTCGGTGATCGCACGGCCAAAGCCCTGCGCGCCGCCCGTGACGATGGCGACGCGGCCGTTGAGATCGATCTTGTTCATGAGATTTGGTCCTCGAGCGTCAGAGCATGTAGCCGCCGTCGACCACGAGGTCGACGCCGGTGGTGAAGGCGCTCTCGTCGCTGCCGAGATAGACCGCCATGGACGCGATCTCCTCGGCGGTGCCGAGCCGGCCCATCTTCTGGCGGGAGATGAACATCTCCTTGCCCTGCGGTCCTTGCGCGGCGGCGCGGTCGAGCATCGAGGGCGTCTCGACGGTGCCGGGGCAGATCGAGTTGCAGCGGATGCCCTTGGTGATGAAGTCGAGTGCGACCGCACGCGTCAGCAGCGACACCGCCGCTTTCGACGCGCTGTAGACGTAGCGGTTGGCCGGCGGACGCAGCGCCGCGCAGGACGAGATGTTGACGATGCTGCCGCCGCCGCCCGCCAGCATGTCCGGCAGGAAGGCCTTGATGGTCCGGTGCATCGATTTGACGTTGAGGTCGAACGAAAAGTCGAAATCCTCTTCCGAGCACTCCAGGATGGTGCCGTGGTGCACGAAGCCCGCCGCGTTGAGCAGGATGTCGATCCTGCCGACGCGCTTGGCAAAGGCGTTGACGTCGGCGGTGTTGCGGACGTCGAGCTTGGCGACCTCGGCGATGCCTTCCTTGGTCAGGCTCGCGATTCCGGCCTCGTTGATGTCGGTGGCGATCACGGTTGCGCCTTCGCGCGCGAATGCGATGGCGCATGCGCGCCCGATGCCTGCCGCAGCAGCCGTGACGACGGCGCGCTTGCCCTTGAGGCGGTCTGCCATTTTGTTGTTCTCCCTTATGCGTTCCGATCCGAACCCAGCGTCATTGCGAGGAGCTCTTGCGACGAAGCAATCCAGACTGTCTCCGCGGAGATAGCTCTGGATTGCTTCGCTTCGCTCGCAATGACGGTGCGGCTCTCAGTGATTGTCCCGCGCCACGCCAAACGTGCCGGCGACGTTCTGATAGCGCGTGGCAAGCTCCATGCAGGCGCCCGTCGACTGCTGGCCGACGGTGTTGCGGTAGATCTCCTGCCACGGCGTCTGGTTCGGCGGATGCTTGAAGCCGCCATTGGCCTTGAGCTCGGCATGGCGCTTCTTCAGCTCCTCGTCCGAGATCATGATGTTGGCGCTGCCCTTGTTGAGGTCGATACGCACCTTGTCGCCGGTCTTCAGGATCGCAAGACCGCCATTGGCGGCGGCTTCCGGCGAAGCATTGAGGATCGAGGGCGAGCCAGAGGTGCCAGACTGGCGGCCGTCGCCGATGCAGGGCAGGGACAGGATGCCGCGTTTGATCAGTGCTGCCGGCGGCTGCATGTTGACGACCTCGGCGCCGCCGGGGTAGCCGATCGGACCGGTGCCGCGGATGAACAGCACGCAGTGCTCGTCGATGTCGAGCGAGGAATCGTCGATCCGCTCGTGATAGTCCTCAGGTCCTTCGAACACGATGGCGCGCCCCTCGAAGGCGTTGAGGTCCTTCGGGTTGCTGAGGTAGCGGTCGCGGAATTCCTTGGAGATCACGCTGGTCTTCATGATCGCGGAATCGAACAGGTTGCCCTTCAGCACCAGGAAGCCGGCATCCTTCACCAGCGGCTTGTCGTAAGCCCAGATCACGTCGTTGTCGGGCTCCGGCGCATTCCTGCAGTTCTCGCCGATGCCGCGGCCGTTGACCGTGACCGCATCCTCATGGATGCGCTTGTGCTTCATCAGCTCGCGCACCACCGCCGGCACGCCGCCGGCGCGGTGGAATTCCTCGCCGAGATAGAAGCCGGCCGGCTGCATGTTGACGAGCAGCGGCACGTCGTGGCCGACCTTCTGCCAGTCCTCGATCGAGAGCTCGACGCCGATATGGCGGGCCAGCGCGTTGATATGGATCGGAGCATTGGTCGAGCCGCCGATCGCCGAGTTGATCACGATGCAGTTCTCGAACGCCTTGCGGGTCAGGATGTCCGAGGGCTTCAGGTCCTCCCAGACCATCTCGACGATGCGTTTTCCGGTCTCGTAGGCGATCTGGCCGCGCTCGCGATAGGGGGCGGGGATCGCTGCGCAGCCCGGCAGCGAGAAGCCGAGCGCTTCGGCAAGCCCGTTCATGGTCGAGGCGGTGCCCATCGTGTTGCAATGGCCGACCGAGGGCGCCGAGGAGGCCACGATCTCCATGAACTCTTCATAGTCGATCTCGCCGGCCGCGAGCCGCTCGCGCGATTTCCATACAATGGTGCCGGAACCGGTGCGCTCGCCATTGTGCCAGCCGTTCAGCATCGGTCCGCCCGACAGCACGATCGCGGGCAGGTTCACGGTGGCCGCCGCCATCATGCAGGCCGGCGTGGTCTTGTCGCAGCCGGTGGTGAGCACGACGCCGTCGAGCGGATAGCCGTAGAGGACCTCGACCAGGCCGAGATAGGCGAGGTTGCGGTCGAGCGCCGCGGTCGGGCGCTTGCCGGTCTCCTGGATCGGGTGGGTCGGGAATTCCATCGCGATGCCGCCGGCTTCGCGGATGCCCTCGCGGACGCGATGGGCGAGCTCGATGTGGTGGCGGTTGCAGGGAGAGAGATCGTTGCCGGTCTGGGCGATGCCGATGATCGGCTTGCCCGACTGCAACTCGGCACGGGTGAGGCCGTAATTCAGGTACCGCTCCATGTAGAGCGCGGTCATGCCCGGATTGTGCGGGTTGTTAAACCATTCCTGCGAGCGAAGGTGGCGGCGAGAACCGTTGCTGCCGGCGGCATGCCCATTGGTTGGTTTCTTTGTCATTGGTTTCTCCTGCAATGCAAACGCACTGGCGTCCGTCTCATGGTGTCGGCATGTGCGATGCCCAACGGCGCGAGCGATGATCTGCCTTCCCGGCTGGCGGGTCGTTTCCTCACGAGTCCGAATACTAGTCGTGGCTACTTGGTAACGCTATCATTTTGTTCACCGCACCCGCGCCGGAAACGGCTGGCCTGCTGTCCGAACGTCGTGCCAACGAGCTTTGACGCTCGATCACCTTGAAGCCGAGATCGAGCACCGGCTGCTCCGGGCGCCGCCCTTCGATCGCGTTGATCAGCATGGTGGCGGCCGTCTTTCCCATCTCGTAGCGGTTGGTGCGGATGCTGGTGAGGGTCGGGACGGCGGAGGCCATGAATTCGAGGTCGTTGAAGCCGACGATCGCGATCTGCCCGGGGACTGCGATCTCCCGGCGCCGGCATTCGAACAGCACGCCGAGCGCGAGGTCGTCATTGGCGCAGAACACCGCATCGATGTCGGGCTCCCGCGCCAGGAGATCGGTGAACAGGGCTCCGCCGAGCGTCACCGAAGTCGGCGTGGCCGTCGTGACGACGAGACGCTGCTCGAACAGTCCGGCGTCCTTCATGGCCGAGACATATCCGTCCAGCCGCCGCTGCACCCGCGGGTCCATGCGCGCACCGACGAAGCCGATCTTGCGGTGACCTTGCTCGAACAGGTGCGCAACCGCCGCGCGGGCTGCATCATAGTGCGAAAAGCCGATCATCATGTCGACCGGATCCGGCCCGATCTCCATGATCTGCACGATCGGGCAGTCCGCGGCCTCCAGCATCGCGCGGGACTCGGCGGTCTGGTCGATGCCGGTGACGATCAGCCCGGCCGGCTTCTGCGCCAGAAACAGGCGCAGCAACTTCTCTTCCTGGAGAATGCTGTAGCGCGTGTTGGACAACTGGATCGAGTAACGGCTGCCCTCTGACGCGTCATAGATGCCGCGCAGCACGTCCGAGAACACGTTATTGGTGAGGGAGGGGATCAATACACCGATGACTTCGGTGCGTTGCGAGGCCAGTGCGCGTGCGGCAAGGTTGGGCACATAGCCGAGCTCCTTGGCGGCGCTCTCGACCCGCGTCCGCTTGGCGACCGACAGGGCCTCCGGATTGCGAAAGAAGCGGGACGCGGTAATCGGGCTGACGCCGGCGAGCTCGGCGACTTCGGCCAGCCGGATTTTGCCTGACTTGGTGCGTTTTCGACCCATTTGCTGCTCTTAACACAGTCAGTCCTGCAAACAAAGGAACGTTGACAGCGCTACCAGCAACGACTAACCAAAGACAAATTGCCAAAACCGCACAAACTACCGACAATGTCGCCCGCTAAGATCGGGCTTCGTTCGGTGAAGTCTGAAAAAACAAGACGGTCGCGGCGCGAGAGGCGTCGTGGACTTTCGAGGAGGGAGCTAGATGTCGTCTGTGCAAATCCGCGACGTGCGGAAATCGTTCGGCAATTTTGAAGTCCTGCACGGCGTGACGATTCCGATCGAGGATGGCCAGTTCGTCGTCCTGGTTGGCCCCTCCGGCTGCGGCAAGTCTACGCTTCTGCGCATGCTCGCCGGGCTCGAGAACATCACCTCCGGCACGATCTCGATCGGCGACCGCGTCGTGAACAATGTCCAGCCCAAGGAGCGGGACATTGCGATGGTGTTCCAGAACTACGCGCTCTATCCGCACATGACGGTGGCCGAGAACATGGGATTCTCGCTGAAGCTGCGCAATGCCAGCTCGGACGAGATCAACAAGCGCGTCAAGCGCGCCGCCGAGATCCTCGCGCTGTCGCCGCTGCTCGACCGCTATCCGCGCCAGCTTTCCGGCGGCCAGCGCCAGCGCGTCGCCATGGGCCGCGCCATTGTGCGCGATCCGCAGGTCTTCCTGTTCGACGAGCCGCTGTCGAACCTCGATGCCAAGCTGCGCGTCGCCATGCGCACCGAGATCAAGGAGCTGCACCAGCGGCTGAAGACCACGACCGTCTACGTCACCCACGACCAGATTGAGGCCATGACCATGGCCGACAAGATCGTCGTCATGCATGACGGCATCGTCGAGCAGATGGGCACGCCGCTCGAGCTCTACGACAAGCCCGACAACCAGTTCGTCGCGGGTTTCATCGGCTCGCCCGCGATGAACTTCCTCAAGGGTCATGTTCGCGTCAACGGCGTTGCCAGCTTCGAGGGACCGAACGGAGTCAAGCTGCCGCTCAAGACCGCACCGGCGGGCTCGGACGGCCGGCCCGCAGTCTACGGCGTGCGGCCGGAGCATTTCACCATCGCCGATGACGGCGCCGAGGCAGAGATCATCGTGGTCGAGCCGACCGGCTCGGAGACGCAGGTGTTCGCCAAGGTCGGCGGCGAGCAGGTCGTCGCGGTCTTCCGCGAGCGTCACCAGTTCAACCCGGGCGACAAGGTGCGGCTGAAGCCCGACCCGTCACTGGTTCATCTGTTCGACGATGCGACAGGCAAGCGCATGAACGCGTAGCGCATCAGACGACAAAGTATAAGACGACAAAAAAAGCATCACAGGGAGGACAACATGCAAGACTTTACCCGCCGGACTCTGCTTCAAGGCGGAACGGCACTGGCTGCGACCGGCATGCTGACCGGGCCGGCACTGTTCGACTTCGCCAAGGCCTGGGCGCAGAGCGCGCCCTGGAAGGCCGAGCCCGGCGCCAAGCTGACCGTGATGCGCTGGAAGCGCTTCGTGCCGCAGGAGGACGAGGCGTTCAACGCGATGGTGGCGGCGTTCAAGACTGCCACCGGCACCGAGATGAACGTGTTCAGCGAATCCTTCGAGGACGTGCAGCCGAAGGCCTCGGTCGCGGCCAATACCGGCTCCGGGCTCGATCTCGCCTGGGGCCTGCACACGCTGCCGCAGCTGTTCCCCACCAAAGTGCTGAAGATGAACGACGTCGCCGATTATCTCGGCCAGAAATACGGCGGCTGGACCGATGCGGCCGCCAAGACCTGCAAGCAGGGCAACGACTGGCTCGGCATTCCCGTCGCGACCAACGGCGGCTACATGAACTACCGCAAGTCGGCGCTCGAGAAGGCTGGCTTCAAGGAATTCCCGAAGGATTTCCCCGGCTTCCTCGAAATGTGCAAGGCCCTGAAGGCCAACAACACGCCGGCCGGCTTCGCGCTCGGGCACGCATCGGGCGACGGCAATTCCTGGCTGCACTGGGTGCTGTGGGGGCACGGCGCCTACACGGTGGACCAGAACGACAAGATCATCATCAATTCGCCGGAGACGGCGAAGG
The DNA here is from genome assembly GCF_041262065.1 of Bradyrhizobium sp. USDA 327. Lineage (NCBI taxonomy): Bacteria > Pseudomonadati > Pseudomonadota > Alphaproteobacteria > Hyphomicrobiales > Nitrobacteraceae > Bradyrhizobium > Bradyrhizobium sp. USDA 327. The sequence goes on from NZ_JBGCCW010000001.1 coordinate 2,327,097, forward strand.
CGCTGGAGTACTGCAAGGCGCTGTACGAGAGCTTCATCCCGGGCACGGCGTCCTGGAACGACTCCTCCAACAACAAGGCATTCCTCGCCGGAGAGCTCTATTGCACGGCGAACGGCATATCGATCTACGTCGCCGCCAAAACCGACGCGAGCAAGAAAGAGCTTGCCGCGGACACCTATCACGCGCTCTGGCCGGTCGGTCCGATCGGCAAGCCGACCGAACTGCAGCTCGCGCTGCCGATCCTCGCCTTCAACTTCACCAAATATCCGAACGCGGCGAAGGCCTTCATTGCCTTCATGCTGGAGAAGGAGAATTACGAGAAGTGGCTGGATGGCGCGCAGGGATACCTGACTCAGACCTTGAACGCCTATGAGACGGCGCCGATCTGGACGGCGGATCCCAAGAACGCCGTGTTCTCGCAGGCCTCCAAGCGCACGCTGCCGGCGTCCGGTATCGGTACGGTCGGCGAGAAGGCGGCGACCGCAATCGCCGATTTCATCGTCGTCGACATGTTCGCCAACTACTGCACCGGCGCCAAGGATACGAAGGGCGCGATGGCGGATGCCGAGCGCCAGCTGAAGCGCATCTATCGCTGACGGTCACGGAGCGGGCGGCCTTCCGGCCGCCCGCTCGTCAACATTTCGATCAGGGATATCGGGCATGGCTGATGTCGCAATTCCCCGGGCCAAGCCTCAGATGAGCGAGGCGAGCGCCTGGACCCAGCTCAAATACAATCGCAACTGGCTCGGCTTCTGGTTCATGGTGCCGGCCATGGCGTTCCTGATCTTCTTCCTGGCCTATCCGCTCGGGCTCGGCATCTGGCTGTCGTTCACGGACACGCGCATCGGCAGGGTCGGGCAGTTCATCGCCACCGAGAACTACGAGTGGCTCTGGGACGACTCCATCTTCTGGCTGTCCGTATTCAACACGCTGCTCTACACCTTCGTCGCCAGTGTCTTCAAATTCGCGATCGGACTCTATCTCGCGCTGCTGCTCAACGAGCACATGCCCTTCAAGGCGATGCTGCGCGCGATGGTGCTCATCCCCTTCATCGTTCCGACCGTGCTCTCGGCACTCGCCTTCTGGTGGATCTTCGACTCGCAATTCTCGATCATCTCCTGGTCGCTGAAACACCTCGGCCTGATCAGCCAGAACATCAATTTCCTCGGCGACACCACCTGGGCGCGGATCTGCGTGATCTTCGCCAATGTCTGGCGCGGCGTTCCGTTCGTGGCGATCACGCTGCTCGCGGGCCTGCAAACCGTCTCGCCCTCGCTCTATGAGGCGGCAACGCTCGACGGCGCCACGCGGTGGCAGAATTTCCGCTACATCACCTATCCGCTGCTGACGCCGATCATCGCCGTCGTGATGACCTTCTCTGTGCTCTTCACCTTCACCGACTTCCAGCTGATCTGGGCGATGACCCGTGGCGGCCCGGTCAACGCCACCCATTTGATGGCAACCCTGTCCTATCAGCGCGCGATCATCGCCGGGCAGCTCGGCGAGGGCGCGGCGATCTCCAGCGCCATGATTCCGTTCCTGCTCGCTGCGATCATGGTGTCCTGGTTCGGCCTGCAGCGCCGCAAGTGGCAGCAGGGAGAGAGCAATGACTGATCTTCCTGCCTCGAAAGTCGATCTCAAGGCCGTCATATCGGCGCCGTCGCGCGTCGACAACAGCGAGGGCATGAGCTACCTGCAGTCGGTGCCACGCAGGCTCGTGACGCTCTATCTGCCGCTCACGATCATCGTCGTCGTCCTGCTGTTCCCGTTCTACTGGATGGCGCTGACATCGGTGAAGCCCGACGAGCAGCTGCTCGATCTCGACAAGTACAATCCGTTCTGGACCTGGAATCCGACGTTCAAGCACTTCCACAAGCTGCTGTTCGAGAGTTACTATCCGCATTGGCTCTGGAACACGATGTACGTGGCGATCTGCGCCACGGTGCTCTCGATCGTCGCATCAGTGTTCGCGGCCTACGCCATCGTGCGGTTGCGCTACAAGGGCGCCAATCTCGTCGGGGGGCTGATCTTCCTCGCCTATCTCGTGCCGCCGTCGATCCTGTTCATTCCGCTCGCCACCGTCGTGTATCAGTACGGTCTCTTCGACTCGCCGCTTGCGCTGATCCTGACCTATCCGACGATCCTGATCCCGTTCTCGACTTGGCTCTTGATGGGCTATTTCAAGACCATCCCGTTCGAGCTCGAGGAGTGCGCGCTGATCGACGGGGCGAGCCGCTGGCAGATTCTGGTCAAGATCGTGGTGCCGCTCGCGATTCCCGGCCTGATCTCGGCCTTCATCTTCTGCTTCACGCTATGCTGGAACGAGTTCATCTATGCGTTGACCTTCCTGCAGTCGACCAGCAACAAGACGGTGCCGGTCGCGATCGTCAACGAGTTCGTGGACGGTGACATCTACCGCTGGGGGTCGCTGATGGCCGGAGCCCTGGCCGGCTCGCTGCCGCTCGTGATCCTTTACGCCTTCTTCGTGGAGCATTATGTGTCGGCGATGACCGGCGCCGTGAAGGAATGATCGCGGGGCTTGCCGAGGGCGCATCAGGAGCGGTGCGCTCCTGCCAATAAGAAGGAGTAGGCTCTTGCACATTGTGGTTCTGGGCGCCGCCGGCATGGTCGGCCGCAAACTCTGTGAACGGCTGTTGCGCGACGGCCGGCTCGGCAAGAGCGACATCACGAGATTGACCATGCATGACGTGGTCGAGCCGAAGAAGCCGGAAAAGGCCGGTTTCCCGGTCGAGACCGTGTCGGGCGATTTCGCCGTGCCGGGCGCGGCCGAGAAGCTGATCGCCGGCCGCCCCGACGTGATCTTCCATCTCGCCGCGATCGTCTCGGGCGAGGCCGAGCTGGATTTCGACAAGGGCTACCGGATCAATCTCGACGGCACGCGGATGCTGCTCGATGCGATCAGGCTCGTCGGCAGTGGCTACAAGCCGCGCGTGGTCTTTACGTCCTCGATCGCGGTGTTCGGTGCCCCGTTTCCGGATGCGATCGGCGACGAGTTCTTCCACACGCCGCTGCTCAGCTACGGCACCCAGAAGGCGATCGGCGAACTCCTGCTCGCCGACTATTCGCGCCGCGGTTTTCTCGACGGCATCGGCATCCGCCTGCCGACCATCTGCATCCGGCCGGGCCTGCCCAACAAGGCGGCATCGGGCTTCTTCTCCAACATCCTGCGCGAGCCGCTCGCCGGCAAGGAAGCGATCCTGCCGGTGTCCGAGGACGTCCGCCACTGGCACGCCACGCCGCGCTCGGCCGTCGGCTTCCTGCTTCACGCCGGCACCATGGATCTTGCCACCGTCGGCCCGCGCCGCAACCTGACCATGCCGGGCCTGTCGGCGACGGTCGGCGAGCAGATCGCGGCCTTGAAGCGCGTCGCCGGCGAGAAGGTTGCCGCCCGCATCAAGCGCGAGCCGGATCCTTTCATCGTCGGCATCGTCGGCGGCTGGCCGCGCAATTTCGACCCGAAGCGTGCGCGCGAGCTCGGCTTCACCACGGCCGAGAAGACTTTCGACGACATTATCCGTATTCACATCGAAGACGAGCTCGGCGGCAAATTCGTCGCCTGATCTCTGACTGAGCGGGTCAAGTGATGGCGAGCGTTGCTTGCATCGGCGAATGCATGGTCGAGCTCAGGCAGGCGCAAGGAGGCGCGTCCGCCGGGCAGGGAGGCGGCCTGTACTCACGCGGCTTCGGCGGTGATACCCTCAATACCGCCGTCTATCTGGCGCGGCTCGACGTCAAGGTCGACTATCTCACCGCGCTCGGCGATGACGGTCTCAGCGATGAGATGATCGCGGCCTGGAATGCGGAGGGCGTCGGCACGCGGCGTGTCGTGCGGCTGGCGGGCAAGCTGCCCGGCCTCTACATGATCCAGCTGGATGCGAGGGGTGAGCGGCAGTTCTTCCACTGGCGTGACAGTGCGGCGGCGCGGCAGTTGATGAGCCTGCCGGAGACGGACGAGATCCTCAACTCGCTGATGAGCTACGACATCGTCTATCTCTCCGCGATCACGCTCTCGATCTACGATGCTCCCGGACGCGAGCGCCTGTTCGCGGCGATCAAGCGCGCGCGCCTGCTCGGTACCCGCTTCGTGTTCGATACCAATTTTCGCGCGCGGGGCTGGCCGGATCGCGACGTCGCCCGCGAGGTCTTTGCCGCAGCCTTCGCGGCCGCCGACATCGTGCTGACCTCGACCGAGGACCTGCTCGCGCTCTATCCCAGCGAAGGCCACGACCAGCTGATGGCGCGTATCCCGAGCCCGGAGCTGGTGTTCCGGCTCGCCGAGCCCGTCAGTCTGCTGCGCTTTCCCGGCGGGACCAGCGAGGTTCGCGCCGAACCGATGACGAAACCGGTCGTCGATACCACCGCCGCCGGCGACAGCTTCGCCGCGGCCTATATCGCGGCGCGGCTCGCCGGTTCCGGTCCGGTCGAGGCCGCCCAGGCCGGACATCGCCTCGCCAGCCTCGTGATCTGCTATCCCGGCGCCATCATTCCGGGCTATGCCATGCCGCCGAAGAAGCGGCACCGGCCAGCGGCCTCTCGCCAGGCGACCAAATGAATCGAGACCTATGACCACGACCGCCCAACAAAATCACCTCGTCGCGCTGTTCAAGGCGGCGACCGTCATTCCCGTCCTCACCATTGAGCGCATCCAGGATGCGGTGCCGCTGGCCCGTGCGCTGGGTGCCGGCGGCGTCCGCACGCTGGAGGTGACCCTGCGCACCCCCGTCGCGATCGAAGCCGCGAGGGCGATGATGGCCGAGGTGCCCGAGGCGATCGTCGGCATCGGCACGATTCTCAATCCGGCCGACTTCACTCGTGTCGAGAAGCTCGGCGTCGCGTTCGGCATCAGCCCGGGCCTGACACCCGATCTGCTCAAGGCCGCAACCGACAGCTCCTTGCCGTTCGCGCCGGGCATTGCCACGGCCTCCGAGCTCATGATGGCGCTGTCCTACGGCTTCGACGTCGCAAAATTCTTCCCGGCCGAGCAGGCCGGCGGCATCAAGGGCCTGCGCGCTCTCGGCGGGCCGTTCCCGAACGTGCGGTTCTGCCCCACCGGTGGCGTCGGCGAGGCCAATGCGGCGAGCTGGCTGGCGGAGCCCAACGTGGTTGCGGTCGGCGGCTCCTGGCTGTGCCCGACGGCGGAGATCCGGGCTGGGAACTGGGCGGGCATAACTGCCATCTGCCAGCGCACCGTCCAGGCCCTGAAAGCCGCGTGAAGTCTTGCCATCTCTGGGCTAAGATTTAGCTCAGGAACAGATCCCCAGGGAGAGAACATCATGACCGGCAGCATCGTCGGATGGGCGCATACGCCATTCGGCAAGTTCGACACCGAAACCGTGGAAAGCCTCGTCGTGCGGGTCGCCAACGAGGCGCTGGCGGATGCCGGCATTTCGGCTGGCGACGTCGACGAGATCGTGCTTGGCCATTTCAACGCCGGCTTCTCGCCGCAGGACTTTACCGCCTCGCTGGTGCTCCAGGCCGACCCGAAGCTGCGCTTCAAGCCGGCGACCCGGGTCGAGAACGCCTGCGCCACCGGCTCCGCCGCCGTGCACCAGGGCCTGCGCGCGATTGCCGCAGGGGCCGCCAAGATCGTCCTGGTCGTCGGCGTCGAGCAGATGACGCGTACCCCTGGCGCCGAGATCGGCAAGAACCTGCTCAAGGCGTCCTACCTGCCCGAGGACGGCGACACCGTCGGCGGCTTTGCCGGCGTGTTCGGCAAGATCGCCAGTTCCTATTTCCAGAAATACGGCGACCAGTCCGACGCGCTGGCGCTGATCGCGGCCAAGAACCACAAGAACGGCGTCGCCAATCCCTTCGCCCAGATGCGCAAGGACTTTGGCTTCGACTTCTGCCGCGCCGAGAGCGAGAAGAACCCTTACGTCGCGGGCCCCTTGAAGCGCACCGATTGCTCGCTGGTCTCCGATGGCGCTGCGGCGCTGGTGCTGGCCGATGCCGAGACCGCGAAGGGCATGAGCAAGTCGATCGGCTTCCGCGCCACCGCGCACGCCCAGGACTTCCTGCCAATGAGCAAGCGCGACATCCTCCAGTTCGAGGGCTGCACGGTCGCCTGGCAGCGTGCCCTGGAAAAGGCCGGTGTGACGCTGTCCGATCTCTCCTTCGTCGAGACCCATGACTGCTTCACGGTCGCCGAGCTGATCGAGTACGAAGCGATGGGCCTGACGCCGAAGGGGCAGGGCGCCCGCGCCATCAAGGAAGGCTGGACGCTCAAGGACGGCAAGCTGCCGGTCAATCCCTCCGGCGGCCTCAAAGCCAAGGGCCATCCGATCGGCGCCACCGGCGTCTCGATGCATGTGATGACCGCGATGCAGCTCGCAGGGCAGGCCCCCGAGGGCATGCAGCTCAAGAATGCCAAGCTCGGCGGCATCTTCAACATGGGCGGTGCGGCCGTCGCCAACTACGTTTCCGTGTTGGAGCCGCTGAAATAGGTCTTGTAGGATGGGTAGCCGGCGGATGCGCGAAGCGCAGTCTGCCGGCGTAACCCACCACCACGGCCTTTGCGCTAGATCATGGTGGCCTGATCTGGACACTTTAATGCTCCTGATTGATTGGCAGGGAATGCATCATGAGCAATGACTACGAAGACTCGCTGTCGATGGACGCGCTGAACGACCGCATCGCGATCCTCGAGGACAATATCCGCCAACTCATCGAGCAGGCAGCTGCTGCCTCGGGCGAGCAGAACGAGTCGCGCATCGCCGACCGGATCAGCCAGCAGAACGAAGAGCTCGACCGGCTCCTGAAGATCCGGGAATCCCGTCAGAAGAAATAGCGGCCGATATCGCCGCCGCGCTGCGCATGCCGCCATACGCCGCCCGCCCTTGCGCGAGCGGCGGCACTGCCGTTAGCTGGGCTGAAATCGCGGGCCGCGCCTTGAGCCTCGCGCAATCGGGAGCGAACGATGGGGCCGCTGAAGGGCATCAAGGTCATCGACATGACCACCGTGCTGATGGGTCCTTATGCGACCCAGATGCTCGGCGACTACGGCGCCGATGTCATCAAGGTGGAGTCGCTGGACGGCGACGTCACCCGGCTGATCGGCCCGATGCGACACGCCGGCATGGGCCCGGTGTTTCTCAACACCAACCGCAGCAAGCGCTCGATCTGCCTCGACCTGAAAAAGCCCGCTGGCCGCGAGGCCGTGCTGCGGCTGCTGAAGGACGCCGATGTCCTCGTCTACAACGTCCGCCCGCAGGCCATGGCGCGGCTTCAGCTCGGTTACGATGTCGTTTCCGCCATCAACCCGCGCCTGGTCTATGCCGGCGTGTTCGGTTTCGGCCAGGACGGGCCCTATGCCGCGAAACCTGCCTATGACGATCTGATCCAGGGCGCCACCGCGCTGCCGGCGCTGATGGCACAGACCGGCGACGGCGTGCCGCGCTACGTGCCGAATGCGCTGGTCGATCGCATCGTCGGCCTCACCGCCGTCGGGGCGATCTGCGCCAGCCTCGTGCACCGCGACCGTACCGGCCGCGGCCAGCGCGTCGACATCCCGATGTTCGAGACCATGGCCGGCTTCGTCATGGGCGACCACATGGGCGGGCTCACCTTCGAGCCGCCGCTCGACAAGGGCGGCTATGCCCGCCACCTCTCGCGCGACCGCAGGCCCTACAAGACCTCGGACGGCTATCTCAGCGTCATCGTCTACAACGACAAGCAGTGGGAGAATTTCTTCAAGGCCACGGGGCGCGACGATCTGCGCGCCGATCCCAAATTCGCGACTTTCGCCGGCCGCGCGGCCAACATCGATGTTGTCTACGCCGAGCTTGCGCGCATCTTCGAGACGCGCACCACGGCCGAGTGGATCGACCTGCTCACCAAGGCCGACGTGCCGGTCATGCCGATGCACGACCTTGCGTCGATCCTGCACGACGAGCATCTGGAGGCGACGAATTTCTTTCCCGTGGTGAACCATCCGACCGAAGGGCCGATCCGCAGCATGAAGGTGACGGCGACCTGGTCGGAGACGGAAGCTGAGCCCGTGCGGCTTGCGCCAGAGCTCAACGAGCACGGCGCGGAGATTTTGCGCGAGATCGGCTATTCCACCGACGAGATCGCCGCCATGGTCCGTGATGGCGTCACGCGGTCAGCGCCGGAGTAAAGAGAGAAAATGGCCACGACTCTCTCATCCGTCATTCCGGGGCGCGACGAAGTCGCGAGCCCGGAATCCATAACCACCATCGTGAGTATGGATTCCGGGCTCGCGCCCCAAGTGGGCGCGCCCCGGAATGACGAGGAGGAGACACCATGAGCTTCATCACCGGCGTCGGCCTCACGCCGTTCGGCAAGCACGAAGGCTTGTCCTCGCTAGACCTGATGAGCAAGGCTGCCCAAGCCGCGCTCGACGATGCCGGGCTGAAGCGCTCGGACATCGACGGCATCCTCTGCGGCTACTCCACCGTCTCCCCGCACATCATGCTCGCCACCGTCTTCGCCGAGCATTTCGGCATCCGCCCGTCTTACGCCCACGCCGTGCAGGTCGGCGGCGCCACGGGACTCGCGATGACAATGCTCGCGCATCAGCTCGTCGACGCAGGCGTCGTGCGCCACGTGCTCGTCGTCGCCGGCGAGAACCGCCTCACCGGACAGAGCCGCGATGCCTCAATCCAGGCGCTGGCGCAGGTCGGCCATCCCGACTACGAGGTCCCGCTCGGCCCGACCATTCCCGCCTATTACGGCCTCGTCGCGAACCGCTACATGCACGAATATGGCGTGACCGAAGAGGACCTCGCCGAGTTCGCGGTGTTGATGCGTGCCCACGCCTGCTCCCATCCCGGCGCGCAATTTCACGATCCCATCACGGTCGCCGACGTCATGGCCTCCAAGCCGGTGGCGATGCCGCTCAAGCTGCTCGACTGCTGCCCGGTCTCCGACGGCGGCGCGGCGTTCGTCATCAGCCGCGAGCGGACAGGGAAAGCGGGGGTGCGCATCCGCGGCTGCGCCCAGGCGCATACCCATCAGCATGTCACGGCCGCGCCTGGCCTCAGCGAGCTCGGTGCCGAGATCTCCATCGCGCGCGCCAGGCAGGCGACAGGCCTTGCGATCTCCGACGTGCGTTACGCCGCGATTTACGATAGCTTCACCATCACGCTCGCGATGCTGCTGGAAGATCTCGGCCTTGCCGGCCGAGGCGAGGCGGCCGCGCGCATCCGCGCCGGCCATTTCGGCCGCGACGGTGCCATGCCGCTCAACACCCATGGCGGTCTGCTCAGCTACGGCCATTGCGGCGTCGGCGGCGCCATGGCGCATCTGGTCGAGGCGCATTTGCAGATGACGGGTCGGGCGGCTGGCCGCCAGGTGCGGGATGCGTCCATTGCGCTGCTGCACGGCGACGGCGGCGTGCTGTCGTCCCACGTGAGCATGTTCCTGGAGCGGGTGCGATGAGCGAGCGTCTAGCGGACTGGACCAAGGGCGAAGAGGCGATCACGTTTCAGACCTGTGACGCGTGCGGCCATGTGCAGTATTTCCACCGCGCCTTCTGCGCGGCCTGCGGCGCACCCGATCCGCGCGAGCAGCGCGCCAGCGGCAAGGGCAGGGTCTACGCGGCCTCGCTGGTCTGCCGCGCTGCCACACCCGAAACGCGCGCCCACGTGCCCTACAACATCCTGCTGGTCGACTGCGCCGAGGGTTTTCGTATGATGGCGCACGGCGCGAACGATCTCGCCATCGGCGATTCGGTCGTCGCGAGCTTCGCGCCTTTTGCGGGAAAGCTCGTGCCGTTCTTCACGAAGGGGGCTTAAAGCATGATCCGGAAAAGTGCGCAGCGGTTTTCCGAAAAGATCATGCTCAAACAATAACCTAAAGCGCGATGACGATTCGTCCTCATCTCATCGCGCTTTAGTGGGATTCGTCATTCGGGGGCGGTCCTGGGACCGAGCCTGGAACGGGTATTCTGGGCCTGGCCTGTGCGAGGGCCACCCCGGAATGACGAAACTCTGAACGCATGATCCGGAAAAGCGTGAAGCGGTTTTCCGAAGAGATCGTGCAAACAAAAACTAAAGCGCTGTCGCGCTTTAGCGCCCGTAGAACAAGATGCTGGCGATGACGAGCATCGCCGTCACCGCCAGCATATGCGCAAGCGCTCCCGAGGCCGCCCCCTTGGTGGCTTCCTTCATGCCGTTCTCTCCCTAGACTTGGGCGTGACTCATCGTTGCGCGGCTAGCGCACCCGACGGCCAATTGTTTTACTCGGAACACCCCACTTCTCGAGTATTCACCGCGATCTGTCCCCACGCGGCGAATATCGACTGTCTCAGGGTCGATCAGCAATGCGGCGGCAATTTGACTCGATGATGTTGCTCCTGCGTCCGCCCGCGAATAGAGTCTGTGGGAACTTATCCCCACAACGATAAAAAGCATCAAAAGCTCAGGGAAAACTTCAGGAAAATCATGGCCCGTATTCAGTACAGCGACCCGTCCAAGGCATCCGATCGCACCCGCGAAATCCTCGACAAGAACCGTCATGCCAACATCTTCCGCATGATGGCGCACTCGCCGAGCTACTTCGAGCAGTACTGCCGCTTGGGGGGCGCTATCAGGCACAAGGGCGAGCTCGATCCGATCGTACGCGAGCTCGCGATCACCCGCACCGGAATCTTGTGCGAGGCCCCGTATGAGATCGTCGCGCACAAGCGGATCGGCAAGAATGTCGGCGTCACCGACGAGCAGAACGAGGCGCTCGAGAACTGGCAGGCGGCGTCCTGCTTCAATGAGGTGCAGCGCGCCGCGCTCGCCTTTACCGACGAGGTCGTGAAGCTGAAGAAGCCGACGGACGCGACGTTCAAGGCGATCGCGTCGAAGCTGACGCCGGCCGCTCTGGTCGAATTGCAGCTCTCGGTCGGCTTCTACATCATGACCTCGAAATTCCTGGAGACCTTCGAGATCGATCTCCAGCCGGTCACTGAAGTGGTGGGCTGATCAGACAGAAGCGGCGAGGGAAGCCGATGACGATCGATGAATATGCGGCTTGGGCCGCTGGCGTTGCCAAAGTCGACGAGCATCCGTCCAACGAGCGGTTGTCCTACCTCGGTCTTGGCCTTGCCGGTGAGGCGGGCGAAGTCGCCGAGCACATCAAGAAGCTCTTGCGCGACGATTGGCTCGACAAGGCGGGTCTCGTCGAAGAGCTCGGCGATGTCGTCTACTACTGGGCCTGCCTGTGCGCCGCCACCGGCCAGCAGCCATCCGCGCTGCTCGATGCCAGTGCTGCCAAGATCAAGCGACGTATCAGCGAAGCGGCGAGCCGCTGAGCGGGGTATGCGCCGCGAGCGCTGTTTACCTCTCCGTACGCGAGAGGTGAAGCGGGCCGTCGCTCACGTCGACGTCAGAATATCCACCTTCGCGTTGGCGACAATCAGGCGGTCGGCCAGCAGCTGGGCGAGGTTGCGCATGATGCATTCGCTGGCGCGTGGATGCTGCCTGCGGAAGCGTTCGAAATCCTTCAGCGACACCTCGCATGCGGTTGCCGCCATGTCGGCGAACACGTCGGCAGAACGCGTTGCCTCCAGCAGTGCCATCTCGCCGAACGCCATGCCGGCGGTGAGCGTCGCCAGCCGTATGCCGTCTGGCAAGGTGACGTGCACCGCGCCGCTGCGCAGGAAATACAGGGCATCCGCAGGATCGCCGGTCGTGAGAATCTTCGCGCCGGACTGATAGGTCCTGATGGCGCAGAGCGAGGCCAGATCGGTGAGCTCTTCCTCGCTCAGCCCTGCCAGCAGTGGCTGCTCGGCGAGCTCTGTGGTCTCGTGAAAATCGATTGAGCCGCCGTAGCGATACACGATCTGGTCTTCGGCCCATTCGATCGCGGTGTCGAGCAGGTAGAAATCGCGGACGTTCTTCAGCTCGGCGGTCCATTCGCGCAACGTATTCCATTCCTTGGAGGCACGCCGGACGCCTGACAGCACGACGGTCACGTTCAGCGCCGCAAGCTCCTCGAACGCTTCGGCGACCAGCCGCGCGCCGGCGCGCGTGGTCGAGGTCACGCGGTGCAGATCGAAGATCACGAATTGCGGCCGCGGTCGCCCGGCAAGGCGCCGCGAGACGTAATCGACAGCGGACAGTGACAGCGTGCCGACCAGCTCGATGATCCGCACCTCCTGTTCGTGTGCTGCCAAAATCTCGCGCTCCTGCGGGCGGCGCACGCGGCGCGACGGGCTCTTGCCGATGTCGTAGTCCGCGATGACGGCGTTGCGCGCATCGTCGCTGCGGTTGAGCATGTGCAGGTCGTAGTGCGAGGACAGCGCCTCGCAGACCTTGATGCCGCGCACGCTGTTGCCGTGCCTGTCGAGGCGCGGCGAATAGCTGCCGAGTCCGAGGCGGGCGGGGAGGGCCGCCAAGATGCCGCCGCCGACCCCGCTCTTGGCGGGAATGCCGATCCGGTAGATCCATTCGCCGGCATAGTCGTACATGCCCGACGACGTCATCACCGAGAGCGTGCGCGAGATCGCGTAGGGCGTCAGCACCTGCTCGCCCGTCACGGGATTAACGCCGCGATTGGCGAGCGTCGCTGCCATTACCGCGATGTCCCGCGCGGTGACCAGCACGGCGCATTGCCGGAAATAGACGTCGAGGACGCCGGCGACATTGTCCGAGATGACCGCATTGGTTTTCAGCAGATAGCCGATGGCGCGGTTGCGGTCGCCGGTCTGGCTTTCGGAGGCATAGACGGCCTCGTCGAGCGCGAGGTCGCGTCCGGCAAAGCGGCTGAGCGCAGTGCGAATCTGCTCGAAGGCCTCCACGCCCTTGCTGTCGTAGATCAGCCCGGTGCAGGCGATCGCGCCGGCATTGACCATCGGGTTGAACGGATGGTTGTCCGAATTGAGCCGGATCGAGTTGAAGGGATCGCCTGAGGGCTCGACCCCGATCGCGCTCTCGACCGTGCCGGCCCCGAGCAGGTCCAGCGCCAGTGCGAACACGAAGGGCTTCGACATCGACTGGATGGTGAAGGGCACCCGGCTGTCGCCGACCTCATAGACATGGCCGTCCAGGGTCGCCAGGCTGATGCCAAAATAGGCAGGGTCGGCCTTGCCGAGCTCGGGAATGTAGTCGGCGACCTTGCCTGAGGTCTCGGCGGCGAACTCGCTCAGGCAATTGTTTAGAAACCGCAGCAAAGGCGGTTTCGAGCGGGTCCAGGCGGTTTCGAGAGGCGAATGTGGCGTCATCGCCTCTCTTGTGCAACGCAATCAGGGCACGCGCAACCCGTCCGGAACGATGGTCTGCCGCCGCAGCAGCAGGGCAAGCAGAAGCGTCGGCAGCAGAATCGCCAGCCCCAGCATCGTGACCTGCATCTGCGAAAGCGGCATGATTCCGCCGCCGGGGGTCGCCACCACGAAGCCGCCGATCACGAGCAGCACGCGAATGGGCCATTCCAGCGCGCCGGCACCGCGGAGATCGCCGACGAAGGGCTGGTAGCCTTGGATGCCGCCGCAGATGAACAGCGTGCCGAAAGCGGCGAGCCCCATCAGGCCGAGGCCGGCGAGATAGGGGCTCGGCCCTTGCAGCACCAGCGCCGGATTGAGCACGAAGAAGAACGGCAGGAAATAGATGATGCTGCCGACCCACATCGATTCCCAGCCCGTCTTCATCGCCGGCGAACCTGCGATGCCCGCGGCCGCGAAGGAGGCGATCGCAACCGGCGGCGTGATCGACGACAACATGCCCCAGTAGAAGATGAACATGTGCACCGCCATGCGGTTGAGCCCGAGCTTCTCCAGCGCCGGCGCGACCAGGATGGCGAGGAAGATGTAGCAGGCTGTCGTCGTCAGCCCGAGGCCGAGAATGAGGCTGGTGAGGGCGCACATGCCGAGCAGCAGGAAGGGATTGTCGCCGGCGATATGCAAGAGGTCGTTGGCGAGGCTCGAGACGACGCCGGTCATCGAGAAGGCGCCGATCAGCAGGCCGCAGCCGGCGAGGATGCCGACGAGCTCCACGAAGGTGCGTCCGTTCACCTCAAGGAATTTGCCAATCGTCGCCAACGTCCAGCGCGTGTCCTTGGAGAAGAGCTGGTTGAGAACCAGGAGCAGTGCGGTCGCATAGAACGGCGCATGGCTCTCGCGCTTGAAGTAGAGCAGCATCACGATCAGGAGCGCGATGACGAAGACGTAGTACCAGCCGTCCTTGATCGTATCCATGATCCGCGGGAGCTCGGCGCGCGGGATGCCCTGCAGCTTGTGGCGGGCCGCATAGGCGTCGACCTGCATGAACAGGCCGGCATAGTAGAGCACGGCGGGGATGATGGCGGCGATGGCGACGTCGGCGTAACTGACATTGAGGAACTGCGCGATCACGAAGGCGGTGGCGCCCATCACCGGCGGGGCCAGCACCGCGCCGGTGGAGGCGCAGGCCTCGATCGCGGCAGCATAGGAGGCGCGAAAGCCGCTCTTCTTCATCACGGGGATGGTCATGGTGCCGGCGGTCAGCACGTTGGAGATGATCGAGCCCGACATCATGCCGAGCAGGCCGCTGGCAAAGATGCAGACTTTCGCCGCGCCGCCACGGAAGGTGCCGCACAGCGCGAAGGCGAGGTTGATGAAGAATTTTCCGGCCCCGGTCATCATCAGCGCGGTGCCGAATACGAGGAAGCCGATGACGGTGTCGGCAAAGGCCTGGATGGGAATGCCGAGCAGGCTTTCGCCCGACAGCACGTGATAGGCGGTCGCCTGCTCCAGGGTCGATTGAGTGCCGCGGAACGGACCGAGCCAGCCGGCTTCGGCAAACAGCGGATAGACCGTGAAGGGCAAGACGCTCAGCAGCAGGCTCCAGCCGCCGGTGCGGCGCAGCGCCTCCATCAGCATCGCCCACATCACGAGGCCGGCGGCGATGACGCCCGTCGGCGCGCCGCCGAATTCCCAGCCGGCCTCCGCCGCCTTGCGCACGTTCGACATCAGCATGAGCGCCGCCGCGAAGGTCGCGACGAACAAGACGAGGTCGTACCAGGGAATGCGGTCGAGCGGCGCGCGCGTTGTGCCCGGAAAGATCAGGAAGGTGAAGGGCAGCATCAACGCGATCAGGAGGTAGAAATACTCCGTGTTGAGCTGGGTGTAGCCGATGAAGAAGCGCAGCGAGAATTGCTGATTGATGCAGAGCAGGATCGTCGCCGCGGTCGCTGCGACCAGCGCCCAGCGCCAGGCGCCGCGAAGTGCGCGCACGCGCGTCACCTCCGCCTCCTGCATGTTGCCGGCGGCGCCATGCGGATCGTCGAACACGATCCGCTTGGATCCGTCTTGCGGGGCGGTGGAGGTGGAAGAAGACATCATCGATCCCGCGCGTGGGCAGTTGAACGCAGATTATGCGAATGACAGTTGTTTGAATCGCTTGCGCCGCGGGCTCAACCTCTCCCGCTTGCGGGAGAGGTCGGCGCGCAGCGCCGGGTGAGGGCTCTTTCCTCTGGGGGAATCCCACCGTGGAGACACCCTCTCCCCAACCCTCTCCCGCAAGCGGGAGAGGGAGCGCACCTTCTTCTCGGCATCAAGCTCGGTCTCAGCACGCTACTCCTCGAACCCGTTCGCCATGCCGGCCTTGGCGAGCGCTGCGGCGCGGGCCTTCATCCAGCCATCCAGGAAGGCCTTATCGTCCGACGCTGGATTGGACTTGCCGTAATCGGCCCACGCGGCTGCCAGCACCTCCTGGCGCTTGATCAGCTTGTTGTTGTGCGCTTCCTGCGCATCGCTCCATTGCCCGGCTTCCTTCAGCGCCTTCACCGCACCGGGATGCACCGGCACCACCCAGTTCTTGGTCTGGCGGTTGGCCGCGAGTCCGCCGGCGCCGGGTGCGGAGTCCTTATAAACGTCGTAGTTCACGATCATCGCCTTGGTCATCGCATAGACCTGATCGGCCGGTTGCGAAGCGTAGGCGACGAAGATCGGATAGGGATAGTTGCCGAGCTCGACCGGTTTCTCCGGCGAGATGCCGGCGCCACAGGTCGCAAGC
Organism: Bradyrhizobium sp. USDA 327; assembly: GCF_041262065.1. Lineage (NCBI taxonomy): Bacteria > Pseudomonadati > Pseudomonadota > Alphaproteobacteria > Hyphomicrobiales > Nitrobacteraceae > Bradyrhizobium > Bradyrhizobium sp. USDA 327. Next base: position 2,343,056 of record NZ_JBGCCW010000001.1, read on the forward strand.
TGCGGGAAGAAGAAGGAGCCGACCTTCTGCATCCGCGCCCAGCCTTCCTTGTCCTTGGCGGGCAGCGGCGGCCAGATCAGTCCGCGCGGCGAGGTCTCGGCCTCCTTGGCGGGACCGGTGATGGTGGTGCCAAAGGCGGCATCGACATCGTTGTTGATCAGCCCTTTCCACATTGCGCCGTAGCTGGCGAACTCGACGACCTTGACGTCCTTCTGCGTCAGCCCGGCGAAGGCGAGCACCGCGAGCGAATTCTGATTCAGCGCGGGCGAGCCGACGACGAAGCCGACACGCTTGCCCTTCAGATCTTTCAACTCCTTCACACCGGTGTCGGCGGCGACGCCGAGCGAGCCGCAATTGCAGTCGACCGTCGAGAGCAGGATCTGGAGCGCCTGCGGTCCCCATTCCTTCGAGCCGAACTCGAACACACCTTCCTGCGCGAAGTAGGTGCCCGATCCCATCGCCGCCGAGGCCGCGCGCTTGGCGCGCAACGGTGCGAGGCGGGCGACGTCGTTGCCTGCGGGGAGCACGCGCACGTCGGTGCCGTACTTGTCCTTCATCATCTTGCCGACGCCGACCGCGATGTTGAAGCCGGCGGTTCCGGTGTCATAGGCCGTGAAGGTCAATGTCGCCGGCAGCTTGATGTCTTCGGCGAACGAGTAGCGTGTAGACGCAAAAGAAATGCCCGCCACCAAGGCAGGCGCGAGCACGAGCAGCCCACGAAGCATGTTTCCCTCCAATGATCCTCGCTTGCTTGCGAGGATTTTCTTTCTTTGTTTGAAACAACGTTTTGTTTGCAACAGATCATGTCACCGCAATCAAGCGATGGCAACGCCGTACCGTGCATTCGGGAATGAGCCTGACAGATTGTCGCGGAAACCGCGGAGAATACAGTCAGTTCGCGACGATCGCGATCGCCTGTCCCTCGGCAACGACGTCGTCGAGCTTCACCAGAAGCGATGTGATTGTGCCGCTCGCGGGCGAGGGCACCGGAATTTCCATCTTCATTGCTTCGACAACTACAACGTCATCGCCATCCGCGACGGTTCCTCCAACTTGCACGGGAGTTGCGCAGACGCGTCCCGCGATCTCCGTGACGATCTTAATTTCTGGCATGCCATCGCCTTTTTGTTGTCGTCGCAAAATGCCTGAGGTAGCGTCGTCTGCAAGTGGAATTTAATTCCGCACAGCGGAACAAGTGGTAGGGAACATGGGACGACGATCGGAGCGGTTGAGTAGGCAAGGCGCGCTCGCTGGCGATGCCGGTGAGGGAGATGTCATCCAGGTGGTCTCGCGCGCGTTCGACGTGTTGCGATGCTTCGAGGGCCACGATAGCAGGCTCGGCAATCTCGAGATTTCAAACCGCTGCGGTCTGCCGCGCTCGACGGTGTCGCGGCTCACGCACACGCTGACCCGTATGGGCCAGCTCGTCTATCTGCCGCGCGATCAGAAATATCGCATCGGCCCGAGCGCGGTGGCGATGAGCGCCTCGATGATGAAGGGCGCACAGCTGCGCAGCATGATCCGGCAGCGGCTGCAGGAAGTGGCCGAGCAACTGCCGGGCACCGTCGGCTTCGTCGTCCCCGATCGCTTCCATCTCGTCTATCTTCTGTTCGCGCGGTCGGCGAGCGCACTCGGCCTGCACGAGGGCACCGGCAGCCGCATCTCGATGGCGTCGACCGCCGCGGGCGCGGCCTACACCGCGGCGCTCGCGCCGGAAGTCGGAGATGCCTTCGTCGCCGACATGGCGCGCGAAGCTCCCGAGGCTGCGAAGGTTCTCAAGCCCCGCATCGAGGCCAACCGGCAGATGCTGCGCGAGCGCGGCTATGTCGTCGCCTGCGGCCTGTGGAGCCCGCACATCAACGGCCTCGCGGTGCCGATCTGGTCGCCGCAGTACCAGACCTTCGTGGTCATCACGATCGGTCTCCTGTCGGCGATGTATGACGAGCAGCGTCTGCACGACGAAGTCGCGCCGCTGATGCTCCAGCTTGGCCGCTCGCTCGGCAGCCTGATGGAAGGCGCGGAAGGCGACGCTTTCAACAACCGTATCTCGCGCAAGCCGGTCGCCATGGCCGTGCACAACAATAACAAGCCGATCCATTCGGAGGGAGTGAATGAACTGGAAGCCGGAACTCGACGAGCTCGCCCGGCGCGAAGCCTTCGCGCGGGAGATGGGCGGCGTTGACAAGGTCAAGCGACAGCATGACCAGGGCCGGCTGACTGTTCGGGAGCGTATCGACAAGCTGATCGACAAAGGCAGCTTTCACGAGATCGGTGCCGTCTCCGGCATCGGTGAGTACGATTCCAGCGGCGAGCTGCAGAAACTGACGCCGGCCAACTGCGTGTTCGGCCGCGCGCGCGTCGACGGCCGCACCGTCGTCGTGGTCGGCGACGATTTCACGGTGCGCGGCGGCTCGGCCGATGCGTCGATCTCCGCAAAGCCGCTGATGGCGGAAGAGATGGCGCACGATTTTCGTCTGCCCATCGTCCGCATCATCGAGGGCTCCGGCGGCGGTGGCTCGGTCAAGACCATCGAGACCAAGGGGGCGGCGAACCTGCCCGGCGGCATCGGCGGCACGCGCTGGTATCGCTTCACGACGGAAAATCTGTCGCGCGTGCCGGTGGTCGCGCTCGGCCTCGGCTCGGTGGCGGGCCTGGGTGCGGCGCGTCTTGCCGCCAGCCACTATTCCATCATGACCCGGAAATCCGCGATGTTCGTCGCTGGGCCGCCGGTGGTGAGGGCGCTGGGGCAGGACCTCACGAAGGAGGAGCTCGGCGGCGCCGACATTCAGACCCGCGCCGGCGCGGTCGATCACGCCGTCGACACCGAGGAGGAGGCCTTTGCCTGCACGCGGCGTTTCCTCTCTTATCTGCCGTCATCGGTCTACGAGCTGCCGCCGACACTGCCCTGCACCGACGATCCAGAGCGCGGCGACGAAGCGCTGATGAATGCGGTGCCGCGCAACCGCAAGCAGGTCTACAAGATGCGGCCGATCATCGAGTCCGTCGTCGACAAGGGCTCGTTCTTCGAAGTCGCCAAGAATTTCGGCAAGCCGGTCATTGTCGGCCTCGCCCGGCTCGAGGGCAGGGCGGTGCTGCTGCTGGCCAGCGACAGCTTTCACTATGGCGGCTCCTGGACGGCCGATGCCTGCCAGAAGGTGGTGCGCTGGGTCGACTTTGCGGAAACCTTCCACCTGCCGATCGTCTATCTCATGGACTGCCCCGGCTTCATGATCGGCCTCGACGCCGAGAAGGCGGCCACCATCCGGCACGGCGTCCGCGTCATGGCCGCGGTCAACCAGACCACGGTGCCCTGGTGTACCGTGATCCTGCGCAACGCCTTCGGCGTCGCCGGCGTTGTGCATCAGCCCGCCGACCGATTCTCGATCCGCTATGCCTGGCCGTCGGCCTATTGGGGCTCGTTGCCGCTCGAGGGCGGCATCGAAGCCGCCTACCGCGCCGACATCGACGCGGCGGAAGACAAGGCCGCGAAGCAGAAGGAGATCGAAGAGCGGCTCAACAGGCTGCGCTCGCCGTTCCGCTCGGCCGAAAAATTCTGGGTCGAGGAGATCATCGATCCCAGGAAGACGCGGTCGCTGCTGTGCGAGTTCGCCCGGCTGGCGGAGCCCTTGCGCAAGCCGGGGCCGCCGGAGAATTTCTCGATCCGGCCGTAGCAGCCGCCGTCATTGCGAGTGTCGCGAATCAATCCAGAATCTCAATAACGCGCGACACTCACAGGAAGAGAACAAGAGGAAACGCGAGACGTGTACGACTTCATCATCGTGGGCGGCGGCTCGGCCGGATCCGTGCTGGCCCACCGACTCTCGGCAAGAAGCGCCAACAAGGTCCTGCTGTGCGAGGCCGGACAGGACACGCCGCCCGGCAACGAGCCGGCCGAGATCAGGGACAGCTATCCCGGCACGGCCTATTTCGATCCACGCTTCCACTGGACCGAGCTGAAGGTGACGACGCAGGTCGTCAGCCACAACAACCCGAGCGAAGCGCGTCCGCCATTGCGCAAATACGAGCAGGCGCGCGTGCTGGGCGGCGGCTCGTCGATCAACGGCCAGATGGCCAATCGCGGCGCGCCGACCGATTACGACGAATGGGAGGCGCGGGGCGCCGAGGGGTGGCGCTGGAACGACGTGCTGCCCTTCTTCAAGAAGGTCGAGCGCGACCTCGACTTCGATGGACCGTATCACGGCAGGGACGGCCGGATCCCGGTGCGCCGTATCCCGCGGGAGCACTGGACGCGGCATTCGCAGGCCTTCGCCGAGGCCTTCCAGCAGGCCGGGCATCAATTCGTGCCCGACCAGAATGGCGAGTTCGTCGACGGCTATTTTCCGGTGACACATTCCAACCAGTCCGAGCAGCGCGTCTCGGCCGCCATGGGTTATCTGGATCGCGACACCCGCAAGCGCGCCAACCTCACGATCTCCACCAACACGCAGGTGCGCGAGCTTTTGTTCGAAGGCACGCAATGCGTCGGCGTGAAAGCTATCGTCGACGGACGCGAGCAGGAATTCCGGGGCCGCGAGATCATCCTCTCCAGCGGAGCCATTCATTCGCCGGCCCATCTGCTTCGCGCCGGCATCGGTCCGGTCGGTCACCTCAAGGATTTGGGGATTCCCGTGCTGATGGGGCTGCCGGGCGTCGGCCAGCGCCTGATGGATCATCCCTCGATCTCGCTGTCGTCCTTCGTCCGCCGCGGCGCCCGCATGAACGAGCACACCCGGCGCCACATGCAGCTCGGCCTGCGCTACTCCTCGGGTCTTGCCGGCGTGCCGAAGGGCGACATGTTCGTGGTCCTGCTCTCCAAGTCGGCCTGGCACGCGGTCGGCGAACAGATCGGCTCGCTCCTGACCTTCGTCAACAAGACCTATTCCGAAACCGGACAGGTCAAGCTGGCCTCGCGCGATCCTGCCGCAGAGCCGATCGTCGAGTTCAACCTGCTGTCCGACCGGCGCGATCTCGATCGCCTGATGAGCGGCTTCCGCAAGATGGCGGCCATTCAAATGAGCGACATCGTGAAGGAGGTGACGGACAAGCCGTTCCCGGCTGCCTACACCGACAAGGTCCGCAAGATCGGCGTGGTCAACACCAGGAACAGGATTTTGACCAAGATCGCCGCGACGCTGATGGACGGGCCGGCAGCGCTACGTCACTACATGATCGACAATTTCGTGGTGGAGGGCTTCACCTTCGATCAGGTGATCAACGACGACGAGGCATTGGAAGCCTTCGTGCGCAAGGCAACCATCGGCGTGTGGCACGCCTCCTGCTCATGCCACATGGGTCGCCCCGACGATCCGATGGCGGTGGTGGATAATCAGGGGCGGGTCAAGGGCATCCAGGGCTTGCGCGTCGTCGACGCCTCGATCTTCCCGGTGGTGCCATGCGCCAACACCAATTTTCCGGTGCTGATGTCGGCGGAGAAGATCGCGGCTGCGATGATGCAGTGAGCGGCAGCGGGTTTTGCCTTCGCAACGCGCCAAATGCGAATCTGACGTGATTGCATGCCGCAAGATTGACCCGCTGAGCGGGCATTCGTGCGCCGCGAGTTAATCATCTCGGTCGCTACGTGTAGGCTATGACGATTGCCGGCCGTGTCGCGCAATGCAGTCGGTTTTCAGCCGGCCTTTAGTCCCATTTCAGCCAAACTGTATTTGTTTCTCATGATCCGGGGCAGGGTCTCTCATTTGGAGTCCTTGCAATGTTCAAGCGAGTATTTTCTGCGTGCCTCTTCATTGTCCTCGGTTCTGTCGCTTCGGAAGCCCGTCCTTATCGCATCCACCAAGCTCCTGAATGCAATGTCACCATGCCCTGCGACTTCTCGTATTCGCAGACGCGACGCGAGCGAACTTCGCGATCCTTATCAGCTTCCAGATCTTCACCGGTTTCCAGATCCTCGCTGCAGGCCATACCGCTCGACGCAACTGACGGTAACTGATGCGGGGGGCACAGCCACGTCGGCGACCGTCTCCGGTGTCTCCGGCGCTCGCATTGTCGGGGGCCGTCCGGCCGGTTGCCCTTCGTCCTTCTGCGGCTGCGGCGCGGCTCTGCGCGTGTTCGGCCGCATCGTGCCGGAATTGAAGCTTGCGGCCAACTGGCTGCGCTTTCCGCGGACATCACCCGCACCAGGAATGGTTGCTGCGCGACGAGGACACGTCTTCGTCCTGGAGCAGCACGTTGGGGGCGACGTCTGGATGGCCTATGACGCCAACTCGGGCGGGCGCGCGACACGAATCCACGCACGTTCATTGCGAGGGTATACGATCGTCAATCCCCGTGGCGGTTCGGTGGCTTGAGGACAGCTAACACCACGCTCGACAAGCCCTCGGACGGGTCGCAACATCTTTGCGACCCTCGTCCTCGATCAGGCCCTTCTCGCCGATGATCGCGCGCAGTGAATCGCGCATTTGGGCGGTCAGCGGAGCGGTTGGAATGATGGGTTCGGACGGACCGGCAGCCGGCATTTGCTTAGGGTATTGTCGACGTTTGCGCCGTCGCGTCTAACGGCAATATGGTACTTGGCCCGGAAAGCCCGGCGAGCAGGGCGTTTTTTGCGTCGACAGCCGTTCATGGGGTCGTTTTCGGCGGTCTTGTTTGAGCCGCCGCCCGCATCAGGCGCGTCTGACGCGCTCTTCGCCTGCCGGTGCACGTCGTGCACCCGCCTGGACCTTGCGCATGATCCGTTAACCGTCGATCTCTGCGATCGCGTTTAAGCGGCGTTAATGATTCTTTCTCGATGCGACACATCTCACTTTGCTGCAGTCCAAGTTTGTGGATTGCCCGTAAGTGTTGATTAAGAAGGCCATATCCATATTCCAGCCTGCGACGCGCGGGCGATCGGCAGCAAGAATGTTGCGGCCTCCCCATCACGAGATTTCAGGAAAGTGTTCTTGCCGCAACGGCGGCATTCAGGATGAATGTCATGCTCCGCCGAGTAGTGCTCTGTTTCGCGAGAGATCGGAAGGCCAACGTCGCCATCATCTTCGCGCTCATGATGGTTCCGACCATCTTTCTTTTGGGCATGACGCTCGACTACACGCTCGCCTTGCGCAAGCGCGAGCAGTTGAACGCCGCCGCCGACGCCGCCGCGATCGCAGCCGTGCGGCCGGCGATGCTGGTGCAGAGTGACACGGCCGTGGTCAAGGCGACCGCGGAAGCCGTTTTCGCGGCGAAGGCGAATCTTCCTGGCCTGTCGTCGGTCCCGACGCCGACGGTCACCGTCACTGATACCGGTCTCGCTCGCACGATCACGGTGTCCTACACCGCGCAGTCCATCAACAATTTCCCCGGTGTTCTCGGCAAGCAGACCTGGCAGGTCAACGGATCCGCCACGGCGCGGGCGTCCAGCGCGCCCAACATGAATTTCTATCTGCTGATGGATGACTCGCCGTCGATGGGGATCGGCGCGACCGCGAGCGACATCAGCAATCTCATCAAGTACACCGCCCCCGCGTACCAGTCGGCAACGGCCTCGCAGAATTGCGGCTTCGCTTGTCATCAGACCGATATCGCGCACGACGGCGGGAAATACGATAACCTCGCGATCGCGCGAAACAGAAATATCACTTTGCGGATTGATCTGGTGACAAATGCCGTCAATCAGCTGCTCAATTCATGGTCGAACTGCCCGCAGTCCGGCATCTCGGGGGGCGTCATGCAGTGCATGGCCGCGCTGAACAACACCACCTACAAGGCCGCGCTCTACACGTTCGACTTGAGTTTGAACACACTGGCCGCGCTGACCACCCCGACCCTCGCCGGAACCAAGGTTTCCAGCATCTCGCTGATGCCGGTCGCGTACCAGAACTGCGTTGTTGTGAAGACCAACTGTAAGACCGACAATGGCACGGACATCGCAGGCGCGCTCAAGAGCCTCAACGACATCATGCCCACGCCCGGGCTTGGGAGCAACGCGGCGGGAGATACGCCGCAGCAAGTGGTGTTCCTCGTCACCGACGGCGTCGAAGACAAGATTTCCACGACTTGCCCCAACGCGAGCTTCGCCTCCAACAATCGATGCCAGCAGCCGCTCGACACGACGATGTGCACGACCATCAAGAACCGCGGCATCAAGATCGCAGTCCTCTATACGGAGTATCTACAGCTCATCGCCGATCCCGATACCGGCATCCAGAAAACCGATAAATGGTATATGGACTGGATCCACAAGTATAACCAGCCGGCTTCCTCAACCGGCAAGATCGCGCAAAACCTCCAGGCGTGCGCCTCGCCTGGTTTCTATAAAAGTGTTCAGAGCGGCAAGAACATTTCCGATGCGCTGACCGACCTGTTCATCAAGGTCGCGTCCAGCACAGCCAGCCTCGTGCAGTAGAGAAAGCGCCATGACGGGGCCGGGAGATGCAACAACCATGAGACGCCGCAATCGCTGCACGGCTTTCGCGCAGGACAAGAGGGGTGCCACGGCCGTCGAATTCGCGCTGGTCGCTGCGCCGTTCCTCGCCCTCATCATCGCGCTGATCCAGACGTTCCTCGTTTTCTTTGCCCAGCAGATGCTCGAATCCGTCGTGCGCCAGTCGGCGCGCCTCGTCATGACCGGACAGGTTCAATCCGCGCAGATGACGCAGGCGGTTTTCAAGCAGAAGGTCTGCGAGCAGATCGTGATCCTGTTCAATTGCAGCGGCCTCATGGTCGACATGCAGGTGGCGACCTCGTGGACGTCGGCGAACACGGGGATGCCGACCCTGACCTTCGACAGCTCGGGCAAGGTCACCAATACCTGGCAGTACGACCCCGGCGATGCCGGCGACATCGTCGTGCTCCGCGTCATGTATGAGTGGCCGGTCGTCCTCGGGCCGCTCGGTTTCAATCTCTCGAACCTCAGCAACGGCAACCGACTGATCATGTCGTCCGCCGCGTTCCAGAACGAGCCAGGAGCTACCTGATGATCTCCGCCCTGTCATCTCGCGCCCGGCACCTGTTGGCCGACGACCGCGCCGTTGCAGCGACGGAGTTCGCCGTGGTGTTGCCGTTCATGCTGGTGCTCTATGTCGGCGGCGTCGAGCTCGGCAACGGCCTTGCCATGAACGTCAAGGTCAGCGCGACCGCGCACAGTGTCGCCGACATGGTCACGCAGAACACGGCCGTCACCTCGTCTCAGATGGACGGCATTCTCGCGGCTGCGAGCGCCATCATGGCACCCTATCCGACCAAGAGCGGCAACACCTCCTTGATGACGATCACGGTCTCGGGCGTGTCGACCGACAGCAACGGCAATGCGACGGTGCAATGGAGCACGTCGACCAGCTCGACGGGCGCGAGAAACAAGGGTGACCCGATGACCTTGTCGAAGTTCACGGGGCCGGGCGGTACCACCAACGCCAACATCTCGCTCGTCCTGAGCGAGGTGACCTATGACTATGCGCCCAACCTCGGCTTCACCATCGCCGGAACCGTGAAGCTGTCCGACAGCTACTATCTGTTCCCCCGCTGCTCGACCAACAGCCCGGCCACCTCGAGCTTTCCCTATTACGACGTGAAATATCCGGCGACGAAGACCTGCACCTGCGTCGAGCATTTGCAGAAGAAGACCTGTTGATCGACAGTCACAGCCGCAGCACCTTGCCGGGGTTCATGATGTTTTGCGGATCGAGCGCGCGCTTGATGGTGCGCATGATGTCGAGCTCGGTCTTCGACCGGTAGTGGCTGAGCTCGTCGAGCTTGTCGATGCCGATGCCGTGCTCCGCCGAGATCGATCCGCCCATGGAAGTGACGAGGTCGTTCACGGCCCGCGTCATGGCGCCCTTGTATTGGGTCAGTGTCTGCTGATCCATGCCGACAGGCCCCATGAACGAGAAGTGCAGATTGCCGTCGCCGATGTGTCCCAGGGGGTAGGGGCGGATGGTCGGGAGGATGTCGATCACGGCCTTGAGCCCCTTGTCGATGAACTCCGGGATCCGGGAGATCGCCACCGACACGTCGTAGCTCAGTCCCGGACCCTCGGCCCGGGAGGCCTCGGCCACACCCTCCCGGATCCGCCACATGTTGCGCGACTGGCCGACGGTGTGAGCGATCGCGGCATCGAGCACGCGGCCGGCCTCGAGCTGGTCGGCAAGGAACTGCTCCAGCTTCTCGGACATGCCCTCGGTCCCATCCCGGCGTGGGCGCGCAGACGACCACTCGAGCAGGAGATACCATGGCGTGTCCGCCTTGAGCGGATCCTGGGTGCCGGGAATGTGGCGCAGCACCATGTCGATGGCGGCGCGGCTCATCAGCTCGCAGGAGCCGACATTGTCCTCGGAGGCGCTATGGGCTTCGGACAGGATCTCCAGGGCCGCGCGTGGATCCCGGATCGCCAGCCACGCGGTGCTGACGTCCTTCGGCGCCGGCCACAGCTTGAGCACGGCCTTGGTGATGATGCCCAGCGTGCCTTCGGCGCCCATGAACAGGTGCTTGAGGTCGTAGCCCGTATTGTCCTTCTTGAGCGCTCGCAATCCGTCCCAGACATCGCCATTGGGCAGGACGACCTCGAGCCCCAACACGAGATTGCGGGCATTGCCGTAGCGCAGCACCTGCACGCCGCCGGCGTTGGTCGAGAGGTTGCCGCCGATCATGCACGAGCCCTGGGCGCCGAGGCTGAGCGGCAGGAACCTGTCGTGCTTGCTGGCGGTCTCCTGCAGCGTCTGCAGCACGCAGCCCGCCTCGACCGTCATCGAATAGCCGACGGGATCGACATCCAGCACGCGATTCATGCGGCCGAGCGACAGCACAATGCCGGTGTGCGCCGGCCAGGGCGTGGCCCCACCCATCAGGCCGGTGTTGCCGCCCTGCGGCACGATCGCGACGCCGTGCGCGTGGCAAAGCCTGACCACTTTTGACACTTCCTCGGTGTTGCCGGGACGAACGACGGCGCCGGCACCGCCGACCAGCAAGCCTCGCCAATCCGTCACGAACGGCTGCTTGCCGTGCTCGTCCTCGATAAATCCCTTCTCGCCGACGATCGCGCGCAACGCATCGCGCATCTCGGCGGTCACAGGCGTGGTCGGGATGATGGGTGCGGACGACGGAGCCGGCATTTTGTTTCCCCTGGGGTACATCTTGGCGTGTACTCGATGTGCCGATCCCGGCAACGTTCAGGCAATCTTTGCAACATTTCTAAACAACTTCGTCAACATCCCGCGGCTGTTCGGGCGTAGGACGCGCCCAGACTTTACGGATCAGGATCGGCAGAATGTTATTGAAGTTTCCGGCGGCGCGCATGGGCATCGGCGCGGCCTGCCTCGTGCTTGTCGGCATCAGCCCGTTATGCGCAGAGCCGGTGTTCGACGGCCTGGCCGGCGCATGGTCGGGCATCGGTACGATGAAGCCCTCGGATGGTCCGCGTGAGAGGGTCCGCTGCAAAGTGGCATACAACGTCACCAGGCCGGGACGGTCGTTGACACTCGATCTGCGCTGCGCAAGCGATGCGTACAAGATGGTCCTGTCCGCGAACATCGAGCAGAGCGGGACGGAGCTTTCCGGCAACTGGTTCGAGAGCGAATATCGACAGGGCGGCAAGGTCTACGGCACGAACAAGGACGGCCTGATCGAGGCGCGAATCGAGGGAAACACGGTGGCCGCGCTGGTGACGATCCAGACCAAGAGCAATCATCAATCCTTCCTGATGGAGGCGCCGGGGTCCTGGATGTCGGAGGTCGCGATCGAATTGAACAAGGATTTGAAGTGACGCCGATCCTCGTGCCGTCACAATCTTCCATACACGGCAATCGCTCTCCGCTTCGGTGCGCCGGGTGCTCGAAGGTTTCACCGGCTCGAGCGGATTGGTGACGCCGCCGTGTTCGGCGTCACCAGCACGATCGGATACTACGCCATCGCAGGCTGCGGCTTGGGCTGCCGCGACAGCGCCAGCACGATCAGCGCGGCGAACACGCACAGCGCGCCGGCAATGAAGAACGCAGGCAGGTAGCTCTCATACACCGTGCGAGACAGGCCGGCGCCGAAGGCGGCGGCGCCGGCACCGAGCTGATGGCCGGCAAAGATCCAGCCGAACACCAGATTGGCGCGCTCCGGTCCGAATTTCTGCGCGGTGATCCGCACGGTCGGCGGCACTGTGGCGATCCAGTCGAGCCCGTAGAACATTGCGAAGACGGAGAGGCCGTAGAACGAGAAATCGCTGAAGGGCAGGAAGATCAGAGAGAGCCCGCGCAGGCCGTAATACCAGAACAGGAGCCAGCGATTGTCGTAGCGGTCCGACAGCCAGCCCGACATGATGGTGCCGAAGAAGTCGAAGATGCCCATCGCAGCCAGCAGGCTCGCCGCCTGCACCTGCGGGATGCCGAAATCGAGGCACATCGGGATCAGGTGCACCTGGACGAGGCCGTTGGTCGAAGCGCCGCAGACGAAGAAGGTCGCGAACAGGATCCAGAACGCCGTCGATTTCGAGGCATCGCGCAACGTGCCGAGCGCAACGCCCGTGATCGAGCCGTGGCTCGCCGGCGGGGCGGGCAGGGGCTCGGTGCCCTCGTCGCCGAACGGCCGCAAGCCGACATCGCTGGGGCGGTCACGCATCGCGAGCAGGACCGCCACTGCGGAGACGCCGAGCATGATGCAGACGAAGCCAAGCGCCAAGCGCCAGCCGTAGCGCTCGGTGAGGCTTGCGAGCAGCGGCAGGAACACGAGCTGGCCGGTGGCGACGCTCGCGGTCATGATGCCGACGACGAGGCCACGTCGTGCTGCGAACCAGCGCGTGGCAATGGTTGCGCCGAGCACCAGGGCGGTCATGCCCGTGCCGATCCCGATCACCACGCCCCACAGCGCGATGAGCTGCCAGACCTCGGTCATGCCCAGCGAGAGCACGAGCGCCGAGACCACGATCAGCTGCGCGACCAGCGTCACGTTGCGCAGGCCGTAGCGGTTGAGCAGGGCGGCCGCAAACGGCGCCATCAGCCCGAACAGGATGAAGCGGATCGACAGCGCGGAGGAGATCTCCGCCGTGCTCCAGCCGAACTCCTTCTGAAGCGGCACGATGAACACACCGGGCGCGCCGACCGTGCCGGCGCTGATCAGCGCGGCGAGAAAGGTCACGCCGACCATCACCCAGCCGTAGTGAATGTTGCGGCGGGAAAGCGCTGCCGCGAGCCAGTTCGAGATCATTGGGCCTCAATCTTGGTTTGCGAGCCCCGGGAGACTCGCGTCATCGTTACACTCTGGCACAGGCGAGGGAAGGCTGAAATGACAGGCTTCCCTCAGTTTCGGCCATTGCGGACGGCTAGTGCGCCGGCCGCTCCACCGCGATGGCCGTGGCTTCGCCGCCGCCGATGCAGAGCGCGGCAATCCCGCGTCTGAGGTTCTGCGCCTCGAGCGCATGCAGCAGCGTCACGATCAGCCGCGCGCCGGTGGCACCGATCGGGTGTCCGAGTGCGCAGGCGCCGCCGTTGATGTTGAGCTTTTCGCGGGGAATGCCGAGATCGCGCTGCGCAGCCATCGCGACCACGGCGAACGCCTCGTTGATCTCGAACAGGTCGACATCGGAGGCAGCCCAGCCGACCTTGTCGAGCAGCTTGCGGATCGCCGGAATCGGCGCCGTGGTGAACCATTGCGGCTCCTGGCTGTGAGTGGCGTGGCCCTTGATCTCGGCGAGAACAGGCAGGCCGCCCCGATCGGCGAGCGAGCGCGTCGTCAGCACCAGCGCAGCGGCGCCGTCGGCATTGGCGGAGGAGGCCGCCGGCGTGATGGTGCCGTTGGCGCGGAACGCCGGCTTCAATCCGGGAATCTTGGCCGGGTCAACCTTCAGCGGATGCTCGTCATTGGCGATGACGCGCGGGCCGCCTTTCTCGGTCAGCGTGATCGGTGCGATCTCGGCCTTGAACGCGCCGCCCTCGACCGCCTTGCGGGCGCGGCTGAGCGTCTCCATGGCATAGGCGTCCTGGTCCTTGCGGGTGAACTGATAGGCTTCAGCCGTGGCCTCGCCGAAATCGCCCATGGAGCGGCCGGTCTCGTAGGCGTCCTCGAGCCCGTCCATCATCATGTGGTCGATGATGCGGTCATGGCCGACGCGATAGCCGCCGCGCGCCTTGGCGAGCAGATAAGGCGCGTTGCTCATGCTCTCCATGCCGCCGGAGACGACGATCTCGGCCGAGCCGGCGCGGATGATGTCGTGCGCCAACATGGTCGCCTTCATGCCGGAGCCGCAGACCTTGTTCACCGTGGTGGCGCCGGTGGCATCGGGCAGACCGGCGCCACGCGCCGCCTGGCGCGCCGGCGCCTGGCCTTGTCCGGCCGGCAGCACGCAGCCCATGAAGACCTCGTCGACCTTTTCGGGTGCGAGCTTGGCGCGCTCCAGCGCCGCGCCGATCACGTGCGATCCGAGCTTGTGGGCGGCGAGCGGCGACAATTCGCCCATGAAGCGGCCGAGTGGGGTGCGGGCGGCGGAGACGATGACAACGGGATCGGCGGCTTCGGCCATGGCGGAACTCCCTGCGATGACGGGTAAGATTATGGTCATCATATGATGCGGCGCAAAAAATGCAACCACGCCAGGGATGAGAAAATGTCGTGGTTCAGATGAGATTTGGTCGTTCGATTGGAGGAGTATGGGGCAACTTGTTGTGTAGCGGCCACCCGACACCTGGCTGTCATTGCCCCGCCTTCGCGGGGCAATGACACGGTTAGCGGAGCCTACCGCTTCCGGTTCACAAATGCCTGCATCAGCCGCGTCGGCTCGTCGGTCAGGAACGACTCGCCGAACACTTTCACACTGAGGTTCACCGACTCCGTCAGCGGCAATTCCTCCCATTGCCGCAGCAGTGCCTTCTGCGATCGCAGCGCCTCGGGGCCGCATTCGAGCAGCGCCTTCACGGTATGCTCGATCACGGCATCGAGCTCGCCTTCCGGCGCGACCTTGTCGATCAGTCCCCAGGCCAGCGCGGTCGGAGCGTCGATGTTCTCCGCCGTCATCACCAGCCAGCGCGCGCGGGCCCAGCCGATCAGGCGCGGCAAGAGGGCGGCATGGATCACCGAGGGGATGCCGACGCGCACCTCCGGCATGCCGAAATGCGCATCATGCGCGGCAATGCGGAAGTCGCAGGCCGCCGCCACTTCGAGCCCGCCGCCGAGACACCAGCCGGGCATCCGTGCGATCACCGGGGCAGGGAAGGCACGCACCGCCTCGCAGAGATCGCGCAGGCGGCTGATGAAGGCTTCGGCGGATTTCTGGTCGAGCTTGGCCATCTCCTTGATGTCTGCGCCGCCGATCATGCTCTTCTCGCTCTGGCCGCGCAGCACCACGACCCGAATGCTGCGGTCGGATGCGAGCTGCTGGAGACCTTCGCGCACGGCCTCGGTGACCGGTGAGCCGAGAATGTTGAGCGGGCCGGCGTTGCAGATCGCGACATGAACGACGCCGCGCGCATCGCGCGTCACGCCGCAGTGGTTGTTGAGCATTTCCATCGTGGCATCTCGAAGGTTTCGTGGACGCGTGCGAGGCGCACTGGTCGGGCTCACTTCCGGGCCGAAACGGCCGGCTTGTCAAGCGGGCCCCACGCGACCGAGTTGCCAGCGCGAAGTCCGTGGCATAGTATGATTATAATCATACAAAAGGACGTGTCATGACCCAACTCGATCAGCTCGATCTGTTTTCGCCCGAACGGCGGCGTGAGCGCGTGGTGGACTGGCAGGTGCCGGCGCCGGTCGCGAAAGTGGCAATGGGCCTGTCGGGCATGGACGCCATGCTCGGCATTCGCGATGGCCGGCTGCCGCCGCCGCCCTTTGCGAAACTGATCGGTTTCACGGTGGGATTGGTCGAGTCGGGCCGGATCGTCATGGAACTGGAGCCGCGCGAAGATCTCGAAAACACCATCGGTCTCCTCCACGGCGCGACCGCAGCGGCGCTTCTCGATACGGCTATGGGATGTGCGATCTCGACCCGGCTCGAGGCCGGGCAAAGCTCGGTGACCCTCGATCTGAAGTTGACCTATTTGCGCCCGCTGTCGGTTCGCTCCGGGCTGATCTCGGCCGAAGGCAAGGTGATCAAGCTGGGACGCCAGACCAGCTACACCGAGGGCTTTGTCCGCGACGGCAAGGGGGCCCTGGCGGTCCACGCAACTGCAACCTTTTCCATGATCGGCGCAACTTAACATGAATTAATGCACCGATTTCGGCATTTGCGTGTTATGAGATGACTCTCGACATCCAATGAGATCCGCATGCGCTATTCCCCGGAACACAAGCAGGAAACCCACGACCGCATCGTGAAGAAGGCCTCCGTGCGGCTGCGCGAGAAGGGTGCCCATGGCATCGGCGTCGCCGATCTCATGAAGGAGGCGGGCCTGACCCATGGCGGCTTCTACGCGCATTTCGATTCCCGCGAGGCGCTGGTGATCGAGGCCTTTGGCTATGCCATGGACCGCTCGATGGAGCACTGGCGCAAGCTTACCGGCGAGGCCGCTCCCGAAAAGCGCCTGGCGCTGATCGCGGAAAGCTATCTGTCCACGCTGCATCGCGACAATCCCGGCCATGGCTGCTCGATCCCCGCTCTGGGCGCCGAGATCGCCCGCGAGAGCCCGAAGACACGCAAGGCCTTTGCCGGCAAGCTCGACCAGATGATCGAGATGATGACCGACTATATCCCGAACATGCCACGCAAGGCCGCGCGCAAGCAGGCGATCGCGACACTCGCGACGATGGTCGGCACCATGCTGCTGGCGCGCGTCGCCGGATCGAACGAATTGTCGGACGAGGTGCTGAAGGCAGGACGCGACAGCGCGCTCGGGGGTGTGAAGCGCGAGCCGAAGGTGCCTGCTGTGAAGAAGGTGAAGCAGAGTTAGGCCGAGCTTGGCAGTGGCGTTCACCGTCCCGCAAACAGCGCCCGCTCGCGCTCGACGATCTCGCTGATGTAATCCGCCACCGCCCTGATCCGCGCGAGGTCCTTGCTGTCGGCGTGCATCAGCATCCAGAATGTTCGCATGATCGAGATGTCGTCCGGCAACACTGCGACAAGCTGCGGATGATCGCTCGCCATGAAATGCGGCAGCACGGCAATGCCGAAGCCCGAGAGCGTAGCATTGAGCTGAGCGATCAGATTGGCGCTGCGAAAGCGCGCGGAAATCCGCGGCGACACCTGCGGCAGATAGTCGAGCTCCGGCGTGAACAGCAGCTCCTCGATGTAGCCGACGAAGCGGTGCTGCGGCAGGTCTTGCCGTGAAGAGATCCTGGGAAAGCGGTCGAGATAGGCTGGCGCGGCATAGAGCCCGAGGCGGTAGTCGAGCAGCTTGCGGCCGACGATGCGGCCTTCCTTCGGCATGGTCAGGCTGATGGCGATATCAGCCTCGCGCTTGGAGAGACTGAACAGCCGCGCAGTTGCCACAAGTTGCAAATCGAGATCGGGATAGCGGTCGGCGAAGGGGGCGAGCCGTGGCGCCAGGAAGGCAGTGCCGAACCCGTCGGGCGCGCCGATCCGCACGGTGCCGGTCAGCCGTGCCACCGAGCCGCCGACCTGCTCCTGGTTGGCGACGATGGTCGATTCCATCGCTTCCGCACTGTCGGCGACGCGCTGGCCTGCCTCGGTGAGGAGATAGCCGGTCTTGCGCCGGTCAAACAGCTTGGCCGAAAGGTGCTTTTCCAGCCGATCGACGCGGCGGATTACCGTGGCATGGTCGACGCCGAGCTGTTTTGCCGCAGCCGAGACCGAGCCGCCCCGCACGATGGCCAGCACGAAGCGAAAGTCGTCCCAGTCGATAGCGCCTTGATCCAGCATTTTCGCACATCTATGGTGCAATATCTCAGACTTGAATCCTATAAAATGCAGGTCGATAGGATTTGTCAAAGCGACCACGCTCGGCCTAAGGAGATCATCCCATGCGTTCAATCGGACATTTCATCGGTGGCAAGGAGGTCAAGGGCACCTCGGGCCGCACCGCCGACGTTTTCGAGCCGATGACCGGTGACGTCCAGGCCAAGGTGGCGCTGGCCTCCAAGGCCGAGGTTCGCGCCGCCGTCGAGAACGCGCGCGCAGCACAGCCCGAGTGGGCCGCGACCAACCCGCAGCGCCGCGCCCGCGTCATGATGAAGTTCGTCGAGCTGGTGCAGCGCGATTACGACAAGCTCGCCGAATTGCTCGCCCGCGAGCACGGCAAGACCGTGCCCGACGCCAAGGGCGACATCCAGCGCGGCCTCGAGGTCGCCGAGTTCGCCTGCGGCATTCCGCATCTGATGAAGGGCGAGTACACCGAAGGCGCCGGCCCCGGCATCGACATCTATTCGATGCGCCAGCCGCTCGGCGTCGTCGCCGGCATCACGCCGTTCAACTTCCCGGCAATGATCCCGATGTGGAAGTTCGCCCCCGCGATCGCCTGCGGCAACGCCTTCATCCTGAAGCCGTCGGAGCGCGACCCCGGCGTGCCGATGCTGCTCGCTGAACTCATGATGGAAGCGGGCCTGCCGGCCGGCATCCTCAACGTCGTCAACGGCGACAAGGAGGCGGTCGACGCCATCCTCGACGATCCCGACGTCAAGGCCATCGGCTTCGTCGGCTCGACTCCGATCGCGCAGTACATCTACGAGCGCGCCGCGCAGACCGGCAAGCGCTGCCAGTGCTTCGGCGGCGCCAAGAACCACGCCATCATCATGCCCGATGCCGACATGGACCAGGCCGTCGACGCGTTGATCGGCGCAGGCTACGGCTCGGCCGGCGAACGCTGCATGGCCGTGTCCGTCGCGGTGCCCGTCGGCAAGTCCACCGCGGACCGGCTGATGGAAAAGCTGATCCCGCGTGTCGAGAGCCTCAAGATCGGCACCTCGATCGATCCGTCGGCCGATTACGGCCCGCTGGTCACACGCGAGGCGGTCGAGAAGGTCAAGGGCTACATCGACATCGGCATCAAGGAAGGCGCGACGCTGGCCGTCGACGGCCGCGGCTTCAAGATGCAGGGCTACGAGAACGGCTTCTATCTCGGCGGGTCGCTGTTCGACAACGTCACCAAGGACATGCGGATCTACAAGGAAGAGATCTTCGGCCCCGTGCTCTCGGTGGTGCGCGCGCACGATTACAAGGAAGCGCTGGCGCTGCCGTCGGACCATGACTACGGCAACGGCGTTGCCATCTTCACCCGCGACGGTGACGCCGCGCGCGACTTCGCGGCCAAGGTGAACGTCGGCATGGTCGGCATCAACGTGCCGATCCCGGTGCCGATCGCCTATTACACCTTCGGCGGCTGGAAGAAGTCCGGCTTCGGCGATCTCAACCAGCACGGCCCGGACTCGATCCGCTTCTACACCAAGACCAAGACGGTGACCTCGCGCTGGCCGTCCGGCGTCAAGGAGGGTGCGGAGTTCTCGATCCCGCTGATGAAGTGATCCTCTCAGGAGCGAGGCCGGGATGCAGTTCGCTCTGAACGAGGATCAGATCGCGGTTCGCGACATGGCGTTGGCGTTTGCGGCGGAAAAGATCGCGCCGCATGCGCTGCGCTGGGACGAGGAGAAGCACTTTCCCGTCGACGTCATGCGCGAGGCTGCCACGCTCGGCATGGGCGGCATCTATATCCGCGACGATGTCGGCGGTTCCGCCATGACGCGGTTCGACGCCGCGCTGATTTTTGAAGCGTTGGCGACGGGCTGCCCGACCACCTCGGCCTTCATTTCCATCCACAACATGGCGAGCTGGATGATCGATGCCTTCGGCAGCGACACCCAGCGCCACACATGGCTGCCAAAGCTCTGCACCATGGAGCTGATCGCGAGCTACTGCCTGACCGAGCCGGGCGCGGGCTCCGATGCGGCAGCGCTGCGCACCCGCGCGGTACGCGACGGCGACCACTATGTCCTCAACGGCCAGAAGCAATTCATCTCCGGCGCAGGCGGCACCGATCTCCTGGTCGCGATGGTCAGGACCAGCGGCGACGGCCCCGGCGGCATCTCAACCCTCGTCATCGACGGCAAGACGCCGGGCGTCTCCTTCGGTGCCAATGAGCGCAAGATGGGCTGGAACGCGCAGCCGACCCGCGCGGTGATGTTCGAGAACGCCCGTGTGCCGGTTGCCAATCGGCTCGGCGAGGAGGGCGTGGGTTTCAAGATCGCGATGGCCGGTCTCGACGGCGGCCGCCTCAACATCACGGCATGCTCGCTCGGTGGCGCGCAGACCGCGCTCGACAAGGCGCGCGCCTACATGAAGGAGCGCAAGGCGTTTGGAAAGCGCCTCGACGAATTCCAGGCGCTGCAATTCCGCCTCGCCGACATGGCGATCGAGCTTGAGGCCGCGCGCACCTTCCTGTGGCGTGCCGCGGCAGCGCTGGACCGCAAGGACCCCGACGCCACGATGCTGTGTGCGATGGCCAAGCGCTTCGGCACCGATGTCGGCTTCGAGGTCGCCAACCACGCGCTCCAGCTTCACGGCGGCTACGGCTACCTCAGCGAGTACGGCATCGAGAAGATCGTGCGCGACCTGCGCGTGCACCAGATCCTCGAAGGCACCAACGAAATCATGCGGCTCATCGTGGCGCGCAAGCTGATCGAGGGCGCGCGATGAGCTCGGCGGAGGAGGGCGATCTCATCGTTCGCCGCGAGGGCGCCGCGGGCGTGATCCGGCTCAACCGTCCGAAGGCGATCAACGCCATGACGTTGGAGATGTCCATCGGCATCGATGCGGCGCTGGACCGGTTCGAGACCGATCCCGAAGTCGGGTTGATCATCCTGGAAGGCGCCGGCGAGCGCGGCCTCTGCGCCGGCGGCGACATCCGCGGCCTCTGGGAGAGCTCGCGCGAGGGCGGCGATCTCGGCGCGCGGTTCTGGCGCCAGGAATACGTCATGAATGCGCGGATCGCGAAATTTCCGAAGCCCTATGTCGCGTTCATGGATGGCCTCGTCATGGGGGGCGGCGTCGGCCTCTCCGGCCATGCCAGCCACCGCGTCGTCACCGACCGCACCAAGCTCGCGATGCCCGAAGTCGGGCTCGGCTTCTTCCCTGATGTCGGCGGCACCTGGCTGCTGTCGCGCTCGCCCGGCGAGATCGGCACTTATTTCGGCCTGACCGGGCAGACGATGAACGGGCCGGACGCCATCCACGCCAAGTTCGCGGATGCCGTGGTGCCGGCAGCCAAATGGCCGGAGCTGCGCGAGGCGCTGACCAAGCTCCGTCAGGGCGCGACCGCAGCCGACGTCAGCAAGCTCATCAATGGCTTTGCGACGGGCGAGACGGCCGGGCCGGTGACCGCAAAGCAGGCGGCCATCGACGCTCTGTTCGGCTTCGACCGCATGGAGGACATCGTCGCGGCGCTGAAGCGTGACGGCTCCGAATTCGCACAGGCGACGCTGAAGACGCTCAACGAGAAATCGCCGCGCGGCATGGTGGTGACGCTGAAACTGCTGCGGCTCGCGCGCAAGGCGTCGAACCTGGAAGAGTGCCTGGTGCGCGAATACCGCGCCGCGCTGGAGGTCTTCCGCAGCGACGATTTCCGCGAGGGCGTGCGTGCCGCCGTGATCGACAAGGACCGCAATCCGGCCTGGTCGCCGCCGCGGATCGAGGATGTGACGCCGGAGATGCTTACGCCGTATCTCGCCGAGATCGGCGCCGACGAACTGAAGTTCAACTAATCAACGCTGCAGCGGAGGAAACGACAATGGCCACGATCGCATTCATCGGTCTCGGCAACATGGGCGGCCCGATGGCCGCCAATCTGGTCAAGGCCGGCCACAAGGTGGTGGCGTTCGACCTCGTCGAGGCCTCCCGCAATCAAGCCAAGGCTGACGGCGCCGGCATCGCCGACAGCGCCGCGGGCGCGGTGAAGGGCGCCGATATCGTCGTCACCATGCTCCCCGCAGGCAAGCACGTGCTCGGCGTCTGGAACGAGGTCGTTCCCGCCATGACCAGGGGCGCGCTGATCATTGACTCCTCCACCATCGACGTCGAAAGCGCACGGCAGGCGCATGCGCTGGCCGCCAAGCACGGCGTGCTCTCGGTCGATGCGCCGGTCTCCGGCGGGACCGGCGGCGCCAAGGGCGCGACGCTCACCTTCATGTGCGGCGGCGAGGAGAAGGCGTTCGCAGCCGCCAAGCCGGTCCTCGAAAACATGGGCAAGAAGATCGTGCATTGCGGCGGCGCCGGCGCCGGCCAGGCGGCCAAGATCTGCAATAACATGATCCTCGGCATTTCCATGATCGCGGTGAGCGAAGCGTTTGCGCTCGGCGAAAAGCTCGGGCTCTCGCACCAGGCGCTGTTCGACGTTGCTTCGACCTCGTCCGGCCAGTGCTGGTCGCTGACGACCTATTGCCCGGTGCCGGGCCCGGTGCCGACCTCGCCGGCGAACAACGACTACAAGCCGGGCTTCGCCTCGGCCCTGATGGTGAAGGATCTGACGCTGGCGCAGGACGCGGCGAAGGCTGCGGGCGCCGCCACGCCGCTCGGCAAGCATGCGCAGGAGATCTATCAGTCTTTCGACGCAGCCGGGCAGGGCGGGGTGGATTTTTCCGGAATTATCAAGCACGTTAGGAGTCTGGCCGGGAAAGCTTGATGACGACATTCCAGGAAGCGCGCGCGTTTCTGCTAAAGCACCGCACGGAATACGAGGCGGCGGTCAAAGGATTCCGCTGGCCCGATCCGGTTGCATTCAACTGGGCGCTCGACTGGTTCGACGCCGAGCTGGCGGCGAATGCGGACAGCAAGGATCGTCCCGCGCTCTGGATTGTCGATGCCGCACAGGACAAGCAGACAAAATTATCATTCGCGGCGCTCTCGAAGCGCTCCAACCAGGTCGCCAACTTCCTCCGCGCGCAGGGCCTCAAGCGCGGCGACCACCTTTTGCTGCTGCTCGGCAACGTGGTTCCGTTGTGGGAGACGATGCTGGCGGCGATGAAGCTGGGCGTCGTCGTGATTCCAGCGACGACACTGCTCACCGCCGACGAGCTGCGCGACCGGCTCGATCGCGGCAAGGCGAAGGCGGTCGTGGCCGCCGAGGATCAGGTCGCCAAATTCGCGAGCCTGGGCGCCGAGAACGTCGTTCGCATCGTGGTCGGCGCGGCTTCCAACGGCTGGCTCGCCTATGACGAGGCGGCCAAAATGCCGGAGGGCTTCACGCCGGATGGCCTGACCAACGCCGACGACCCGATGCTGCTCTATTTCACCTCGGGCACGACGGCAAAACCAAAGCTGGTGCGGCACAGCCAGCGCAGCTATCCGGTCGGCCATCTCTCGACCATGTACTGGATCGGACTGAAGCCCGGCGACATCCACCTCAACATCTCGTCGCCCGGCTGGGCCAAGCACGCCTGGAGCTGTTTCTTCGCGCCATGGAACGCGGGCGCGACCGTGTTCGTGGTCAACCAGCCGCGCTTCGATGCCAAGGCGCTGCTCACCACCATCGGCCGCTGCGGCGTCACCACGCTGTGTGCGCCGCCGACCGTTTGGCGGCTGTTCATTCAGGAGAACCTTGCATCGTTCAAGGTGGCCTTGCGCGAGGTCTGCGGCGCAGGCGAACCACTGAACCCTGAAGTGATCGATCAGGTGCGGGCCGCCTGGGGCCTCACCATCCGTGACGGATACGGCCAGACCGAAACCACGGCGCTCGCCGGCAACTCGCCGGGCCAGAAGATCAAGGTCGGCTCGATGGGCCGACCGCTGCCGGGCTATCGCGTCCAGATCAGCGACGCCGATGGGAACCCGGCGAAGGAAGGCGAGGTCGCGCTGGTGCTCGGGACCGAGCGCCCGGCCGGCCTGATGCAGGGCTATCAAAGTGATGACGGCAAACTGTCCGGCGCAGAGGGCGAGCTCTATCGCAGCGGCGATGTCGTGTTCGAAGACGACGAGGGCTATCTCACCTTCGTCGGCCGCTCCGACGACGTGTTCAAGTCGTCGGATTACCGCATCAGTCCGTTCGAGCTCGAGAGCGTACTGCTGGAGCATGAGCTGGTCGCGGAAGCCGCGGTGGTGCCGAGCCCGGATCCGATCCGGCTCGCCATTCCCAAGGCCTTCGTGCTGCTGACGTCGGGCGCGGAGCGTTCACCCGAGACAGCGTTCTCCATCTTCAAACATCTCCACACGCGCCTCGCGCCATTCAAGCGCATCCGTCGTCTCGAAATCGTCACCGAGCTGCCGAAGACGATCTCTGGAAAAATCCGTCGCGTCCAGCTACGACGGCTGGAACGCGACAATGATCGCGACGATCCGCTGCGCGGCCGGGAATTCCGCGAGGAGGATTTTCCGGAGCTGGCAAAGACACGGAGCGAGACCTAAGTGAACGAAGTCTGGAAGAAGCCGCCGATTACGCTTCAGGCCTATCAGGCCATGGTCGGCAAGGAGATCGGCGTGTCCTCGTGGCACCTGATCGACCAGCCCCGCATCGACACCTATGCTGACGTGATCGAGGATCACCAGTTCATCCACGTCGACCGTGAAAGAGCCAGGAAGGAAACCGCTTTCGGCGGCACCATCGCGCACGGCTTCCTGACGATGTCGCTGCTGTCGATCATGTCGTACGAGGTGATGCCCGTCATCGCAGGCACCACGATGGGGGTGAATTACGGCTTCGACAAATTGCGCTTCATCTCACCGGTCCGCTCGGGCAAGCGCGTCCGCGGCCGTTTCGTGCTGGCCGAGGCCAAGCTGCGCAAGCCCAACGAGTTGCAGTCCCGCACCAACGTCACGGTCGAGATCGAAGGCGAGGACAAGCCCGCGCTGGTCGCGGATTGGCTCGGCCTGATCTATTTCGCCTGATACCGCGTGTCGTTGCCGGGCTTGACCCGGCAACCCATCGCTGCTCAAAAGCTCTTCGATTTTGATGGATAGCCGGGTCAAGCCCGGCCGTCACGAACTAGCATCCAGGAAACGCAAACATGGCAATCAGGTTCGACGGACGCGTCGCCATCGTCACCGGCGCGGGCAATGGTCTCGGCAAGGCGCATGCGCTGGGATTGGCCAGCCGCGGCGCCAAGGTCGTGGTCAACGATTTCGGCGGCGCGCGTGACGGCAGCGGCGGCTCGCTATCACCGGCCGAAGCTGTGGTCGAGGAGATCCGCAAAGCCGGCGGCACCGCGATGGCCGACGGCGCGGACGTGTCGAATTTCGAACAGGTCACCGCCATGGTCGAGCGCGCCACCAAGGAGTGGGGCAGCGTCGATCTCCTGTGCGCCAATGCCGGCATTTTGCGCGACAAGTCGTTCGGCAAGATGGAGGTAGCCGATTTCCAGAAGGTGCTCGACGTGCACCTCGTCGGCACCTTCTATTGCTGCAAGGCGGCCTGGGCCGGCATGCGCGACCGCAATTACGGCCGCATCGTGCTGACGACGTCGTCGTCCGGCCTCTACGGTAATTTCGGCCAGGCCAATTACGGCGCGGCCAAGTCCGGCATGGTCGGCCTGATGAATGTGCTTGCGGAAGAGGGCCGCAAGAACAACATCCGCGTCAACATCATCTCGCCGACGGCGGCGACCCGCATGACCGAAGAGCTGCTGCCGCCACAGGCGCTGCAACTGATGAAGCCGAACGCGATCACGCCGGCGGTCGAGTATATGCTCAGCGAGGATGCGCCAACCCGCACCATCATGGGCGCCGGCGCCGGCTCCTTCGCCGTGATCAAGATTCTGGAGAGCGAAGGCATCAACCTGCCGGAGAGCGAGTGGACGCCCGATGCGGTCGCCGCGCATTTCGAAGAGATCAGCGACATGTCGAAGGCGAAAGCGCTGCAAGGCGCCTTCGAGCAGACGCAGAAATACGTCGCGCAGGCCGCGGCACGGGCGGGGATCAAGCTCTAGCCACGCCGTCATTCCCGGGCGATGCGAACGGCTGGCCCCGGAACGTACCTTCCGTCATGGCCGGGCTTGTCCCGGCCATCCACTTTCCTGGCACCACGCGCGTGGCTTTCGTGGATGGCCGGGACAAGCCCGGCCATGACGACCCGTTCCTTGGTGTCCAGCTTGGCCTAAACTCCCGCCATGACCTCATCTGAACCCCACGTCGCCATTGTCGGCGCCGGCCCCGCCGGGCTGATGGCGGCGGAGGTACTGGCGCAGGGCGGCGCCCGCGTCACCGTCTACGACGCCATGCCATCGGCAGGCCGCAAATTCCTGATGGCCGGCCGCGGCGGGCTCAATCTCACCCACAGCGAGCCGCTGCCGCAGTTCATGACGCGCTATCGCGAGGCGGCACCGAAGCTGCAAGCGGCGATCGAGGCGTTCCCGCCGGACGCGCTGCGCGCCTGGAGCGAGGCGCTGGGTGAGGCGACCTTCGTCGGCACCAGCGGGCGGGTGTTTCCGAAAGCGTTCAAGGCCTCGCCCTTGCTGCGCGCGTGGCTGCGGCGGCTCGATGCCGCCGGCGTGCGCTTTGCGTTTCGTCATCGCTGGATTGGCTGGGACGAGCACGGCCGATTGCTGTTTCGCACCAGCGGCGGCCAACGGTCGATCGAGGCCAGGGCAGTGGTGCTCGCGCTTGGCGGCGCAAGCTGGCCGCGGCTCGGATCGGACGGCGGCTGGACCGGTCTTCTCGCCGCAAGGGGCATTGCCGTCTCGAAGCTGCGGCCGGCCAATTCCGGCTTCACGGTCGCATGGTCCGATGTGTTCCGCGACCGTTTCGAGGGCCAGCCGCTCAAGGGCGTGGCGCTGACGATCGGCGCACACACGGTGCGCGGCGAAGCGATGATTACGCGTGGCGGCATCGAAGGCGGCGCGATCTACGCGCTGTCGGCCGAGCTGCGCGAGGCGGTGCTGGGTCTCGGGCAGGCGACGCTGATGATCGCGCTGCGGCCGGACCTTGCCGTCGCCGACCTGACAACGCGCCTGTCGGGCACGCGCGGCAAGCAATCGCTGGCGAACTTCCTGCGCAAGGCGACGCAATTGTCGCCGGTCGGTATCGGCCTGATGCAGGAGGCGCCCATCGCATCCGGCCGGCCTCTGGCGTCGTTCTCACCGGCCGAGCTCGCGCGCCTGATCAATGCCATTCCGGTTCGGCTCACCGGCGTCGCCCCGATCGATCGGGCGATCTCGACGGCAGGCGGAATCATTTTCGACGAGCTCGACGAACACTTCATGTTGCGCAAGCTGCCCGGCGTGTTCGCGGCCGGCGAGATGCTGGATTGGGAGGCGCCAACGGGCGGCTATCTGCTGCAGGCGTCCTTCGCGACCGGGGCTTCGGCGGGCAGGGGCGTGCTGGGCTGGCTCGCCCAACTGCAGAAATCGTAGGGTGGGCAAAGGCGCGAAGCGCCGTGCCCACCATCTTTCGCAGGCACGGCGAGAAAGTCGTGGGCACGCTTCGCTTTGCCCACCCTACGGCAGTGCGCTCCCTACCTCAACTTCCCCCGCGCGGCCACCGGCAGCGTGCCGATGATCTCCTCGCCGCGCACCATCACCACTTCGTCCATCATGTTGACGACGACGCAAACGTGGTTCGGCACGATGCGGACGACGTCGCCGACATTCGGCCGCGTGTTGCTGCGGGAGAGGTCGAGGAAGCCGTGCTCCTCGGCGAATTTCGCGATCTTGGCCTCGGGATGCTCCAGGATCAGGCCGTGGCCGTCGAGGCCGCCGGTATCTGACGTCAGCGTCTTAGAGCCGGCATCGAGGATGCCGCGCTCGGGCGCGGCGCGGCTCACGACGGTCGAATAGATGTGCAGGGCGCAATCGTCCCAGCTGGCGACACCGGCGGCGACTTGCATGCGATCGTTGTAGATATAGGTGCCGAAGCGATGCTCGGTGCCGCCCTTGAGCTTGCCGATATTGACGAGATTCGGCGTGCCGCCGGTCGAAACGATCTTGGCATCGAGCCCGTGAGCCCGCACGCCGGCCAGCGCCTCGTCATAAAACTTCTGTGCCTCCGCCCAGCCGGTCTCGGTCGGATACAGCATGAATCCCGCGAATTCGAGTCCCTTGGAGGCCGCGATCTCACGCGCCAGCGCAATCGCCTCGGCCGGCGTCTCGACACCCGCACGCTTGCGACCGGTGTCGCATTCGACGACGACCGAAAGCGGGCGGCCGGATGCTGCGGCTGCCTTGGGCAACCCGGCGACGACGGTCGAGTTATCGGCGGCCACCGTCATGTTTGCCTTCGCCTGCAGCGCGCCGAGCCGCGCCATCTTCTCTTCGCCGAGCAGGTTGTAGCTGATCAGGATGTCGTCGATGCCGGCATTGGCCATGATCTCGGCTTCGCCGAGCTTCTGGCAGGTGATGCCCTTGGCGCCGGCCGCGACCTGCATCCTGGCGATCGTCGGGTTCTTGTGCGTCTTGATGTGCGGACGGTTGGCGATGCCCGCGTCATCGCAGGCCTTCTGGATGCGCGCGATGTTGCGCTCGACCCTGTCCATGTCGATGACGGCGCAGGGCGTGCCGTATTCGCGGGCGATCTTGGCGGCGAGGGGCGTGGTCATGGAGGTCCTTCAGTTGGCGCGTATTCTGATCGCAAAACCGGTACCCACTTTTGCGGAATACGCGCTATGCCTGTTCAATCTCTTCGCGGAGCATTTCGAGTTCGAGCCAGCGCTCTTCGGCAGCAGACAATTCTTCATGCGCCTTGGCGATCGCGGCGGAGGTTTCGTCGAATTTCCTGCGATCCCTGGTGTAGAGATCGGGATCGTCGAGCACGCGCTGCAATCTTGCAATATCTGCCTGCAACGTCTCCATCTTCTTCGGCAGCGTTTCCAGCGCGTGTTTCTCGTTGAAGCTCAGCTTCCGCTTGGGCGCCGATGAGGCAGCAGTAGGCCGCTCCTCTTTCTTCTCCGCCGGGGCTTGCGCCTTCGCCGCCTCACGCTTGAGGTCGGCGCCGCGCTGCGCCAGCATGTCGCTGTAGCCGCCGGCATATTCGACCCACTTGCCGTTGCCCTCAGGCGCGATCACGGAGGTGACGACGCGGTCGAGAAAATCGCGGTCGTGGCTGATCAGGATCACCGTGCCTTCGTAGTCGCCGAGCATCTCCTCGAGCACGTCGAGCGTCTCGAGATCGAGATCGTTGGTCGGCTCGTCCAGCACCAGGAGGTTCGACGGCTTTGCCAGCGCGCGCGCCAGCATCAGCCGGCCGCGTTCGCCGCCCGAGAGCACTTCGAGCGGCGTGCCGCGCTGCTCCTGCGCGAACAGAAAGTCCTTCATGTAGCCGACGACATGCTTCGGCTTGCCGCCCACCATGATTTGGTCGCCGCGGCCACCGGTCAGCGCTTCCGCCAGCGTCGACTTGGGATCGAGGCTTTCGCGGTGCTGGTCGAGCGTCGCCATCTCCAGATTGGCACCCAACCGCACCGTACCGGAATCAGGTTGCATGCCGCCGGTGAGCAGGTTGACCAGCGTGGTCTTGCCGGCGCCGTTCGGGCCGATGATGCCGAGCCGGTCGCCACGCTGGATGCGGGTGGAAAAGTTCTCGACGATCTTGCGCTCGCCATAGGCCTTGGTGATGGATTTCGCCTCGATCACCAGCTTGCCGGATTGCTCGGCTTCAGCCGCCGCCAGATTGGCGCTGCCGGCGGTGCCGCGATAGTTGCGGCGCTGGTCGCGTAGCGCATGCAGATTGGCGAGCCGCTTGACGTTGCGCTTGCGCCGGCCGGAGACGCCGTGGCGCAGCCAGTGCTCCTCGTCGACGATCTTGCGGTCGAGCTTGTGCTGGTCGCGCTCTTCTTCCGCCAGCACTTCGTCGCGCCAGCTCTCGAACGAGGCAAAGCCGCGGTCGATCTGCTTGATCCTGCCGCGGTCGAGCCAGGCGGTGGAGCGCGAGAGATTGCTGAGAAAGCGGCGGTCGTGGCTGATGATCACCAGCGCGCTGCGGCGGCTGTCGAGCTCCTTTTCCAGCCATTCGATGGTGGAGAGATCGAGATGGTTGGTCGGCTCGTCCAGCAGCAGGATGTCGGGCGAGGGCGCAAGCACATACGCCAGCGCCGCGCGGCGGGCCTCGCCGCCGGAGAGATTGTGCGGGTTCTCGTTGCCGGTCAGCCCGAGCTGCTCCAGCAGATAGCGCGCCTGGTAAGGATCGTCGCCGGGGGCAAGGCCGGACTCGACATAGGCGAGCGTGGTCTTGTGCTCGCCAAAGTCGGGCTCCTGCGGCAGGTAACGAACCGTGGCGCCCGGCTGCACGAAGCGCGTGCCGGAGTCGGGCTCGACGAGGCCGGCCGCGATCTTGAGCAGCGTCGACTTGCCTGAGCCGTTGCGGCCGATCAGGCAGACGCGCTCGGATGGCGCGACGTTGAGCTCCACGCCTGACAGCAGCGGCGTGCCGCCGAAGGTCAGCCTGATGTCTTTCAACTGGATCAGCGGCGGCGCCATGGTCAGCCCTGACTCGTGGCGGCCGCATCCGTGCGGCGGCGCTGGATCCGGCGCAGCGTCTGGTCGAGCGCCGAGAGGAAGGCGGAGCGGTCGCGCGGCGCGAACGATCGCGGTCCGCCGGTGACTTCGCCGGCCGATCGCAGGTCAGTCATCAGATTGCGCACCGCCAGTGTCATCCCGATCGATTCTTCCGTGAAGGGCTTTCCATTCGGCGCGATCACGTCGGCACCCGCCTTCACGCAGCGACTCGCCAGCGGAATGTCCGATGTCACGACGACGTCGCCGGGCCTGGCGCGCTCCGCGATCCAGTCGTCCGCAGCGTCCATGCCGGCACCTGCGGCGATGCGCTCGATCAACGGGTCCTGCGGCACGCGAATGAAATTGCCGGCGACGACGCTCACGGGAACGCCGTGCCGGAGCGCGACACGGTAGATCTCGTCCTTCACCGGACAGGCGTCGGCGTCGACATAGATGCGGGTGGGGGTGTCAGTCATTCGCCGCGTGGTACTCCATTCGGGCCCCAAAGGCGAGGGGATTGACCCCGGTTCCTCAGGCCCTACGATCGCTCCTGAACAACAAGAAAACAGGGAAGATGCCCCATGCCGAACCGTCTCGAGACCTACCGCGTCGAGGCCTACAACACCGCCAAGCAGTCCGAAAACAAGATGCATGACGACACCGTGGCACGCCGCTTCGGCTTTTCCGGCGGACTGGTCCCCGGCGTCGATGTGTTCGCCTACATGATGCACGTGCCGATCGCGCGCTGGGGTCGCGATTTTCTGTCGCGCGGGGTGGTCGAGGCCCGCTTCATCAAGCCGGTCTATGACGGCGAGACCGCCGATGTCGATGCCACCGAGCACAACGGCCTGCTCACGATCGAGGTGTTCAGCCGCACCGAGCTTTGCGCCACGGGGACGGCCTCGCTGCCGGCGAAGGCGCCTGTCGTGTCATTGAGCGACTATGTCGAGGTCCCCGCGGTTGCCGAGCGAAAGCCGGTCAGCCCGGCGACCTTCGAGACCGGAAAATGGCTGGGCACAGTGCCGCGCCGATGGGTGGGGCAAGATGCGGTCGACTATCTTGCCGACATCAGGGAGGCCGATCCGATCTTCGCGCGTGAGGGGCTTGGCCATCCCGGCCTGATCCAGCGTGTCATGAACCGCGTCCTCGTCGACAACACCATTCTGGGGCCCTGGATTCATGTCGGCAGCCGCATGCAGCTGCTGTCCGCCGCACGCGCTGGCGACGAGATCACGGCGCGGGCGAAGGTCACCGCCAACTACGAGAAGAAAGGCCATCGCTTCGTCGAGCTCGACGCCCTCGTCGTCGCCAATGGCACGACGCCACTGGCGCACTGCCAGCACATAGCGATCTACCAGCCGCGAGAGCAGGCGGCGGCGTAGGAAAGGCGCACATCGTCACCACGTCGTCATGGCCGGGCTTGTCCCGGGCATCCACGTTCTTGGTACGCAATGGCATGGATGGCCGGGTCAAGCCCGGCCATGACGGCGGAGAGTGTGTGTGGGCTCTTGCGCCCTTTACGCCGCCTTGGCTTTCGCCTCCTGGATCGCCTGCCACACGCGCTCCGGGGTCAGCGGCATGTCGATGTGCTTGATGCCGTACTCGGAGAGAGCATCGATCACCGCGTTCACCACGGTCGACAGGCTGCCGGCGCAGCCGGCTTCGCCGCAGCCCTTGCTGCCGAGCGGATTGGTCGTGGCCGGCACCGGGTGGTCGCCGACCGCCATGTTCGGCACGTCCTCGGCGCGGGGCAGGGCGTAGTCCATCAGCGAGCCCGTGATCGGCTGGCCGCTCTCGTCGTAGCGGACGTGCTCCATCAGCGCCTGGCCGATGCCCTGGACCACGCCGCCGTGGAGCTGGCCCGCGACCAGCATCGGGTTGATCACCGTGCCGAAATCGTTCACCGCGCTATAGCGCACGATCTGCACCACGCCGGTCTCGGGATCGATCTCGACCTCGGCGACATGGCAGCCGTTCGGGAAGGCTGACGGCACCGGCTCGCTGGTGTGGTCGACGTCGAGCGAGTCAGGCACACCCTCCGGCACCTTGCCGTCGTGCAGCTTCTTGGCCAGCTCCATGATGTCGATGCTGCGGTCGGTGCCGGCGATGGTGAAGCTGCCATCGGCGAACTCGATGTCGGCTTCGGAGGCCTCCAGCATATGCGCGGCGGCGCGCTTGCCTTTCTCGATCACGAGCTTGGCGGCGCCCACGATCGCCATGCCGCTCGCGGTGATGGAGCGCGAGCCGCCAGTGCCGTTGCCGGTGTGGACGATGTCACTGTCGCCCTGCACGAGCTTGACGCTCTCGAAGGGGACGCCCAGCTGCTGGCACAGCACTTGCGCGAACGGCGTCGCATGACCCTGCCCGTAGTCGAGCGTGCCGGTGATGAGCTGCACGGTGCCGTCTGGATCGAACACGATCTTGCCGAGCTCGGGGCTCGGCGGCGCGGTGACCTCGAGATAGGAGCCGACCGCGATGCCGCGCAGCTTGCCGGCCTTCTTGCTCTCCTTCTTGCGCTTGGCGAAATTCTCGTGGTCGGAAATCTCGAGCGCCTTGTTGAACACGGCCTGGAAGTCGCCGCTGTCATAGGTGACGCCGGAGGAGGCCGGGAACGGAATCTGGTTCGGCCTGATGAAGTTGCGCCTGCGCAAGGTCAGCCGGTCGATGCCCATCTCGTCGGCGGCGCGGTCGATCAGCCGCTCCATGTAGTAGTTCGCCTCGGGCCGGCCGGCGCCGCGATAGGCGCCCATCAACGTGGTGTTGGTCAGCACCGTCTTGATGTCGACCGCCATCAGCGGCGTGCGATAGACGCTGGAGAAATTCTTGCCGGTGTTGAGCGAGAGCGGCCCCGGCGCGACGCCGGTGATGTAGGCGCCGAGATTGCCGTAACCGGAAAGCTTCGCCGCGAGGAAATGCCCCTCGGCATCGAGCGCGAGCTCGGCATGGATCCTTTGCGCGCGGCCGTGGCTGTCGGAGAGGAAGCTGGTGGAGCGCTCATCAAGCCACTTCACCGGACGTCCCAGCGCCTTGGCCGCATACAGGATGCACATGTATTCGGGATAGTTGATGTTCTTCATGCCGAAGGAACCGCCGACATTGGCGGTGAGGATGCGCACCTTGTCGTTCGGCACGTTGAGGTTCTTGGCGAGATTGGCGCGGTTGCCGGCCACGCCTTGCGTCGGCACCTGAAGCGTGTAGCGCTCAGTCTTCTTGTCGTAGGAGGCAAGGCCAACACGCGGCTCCATCGAGACCACGGCGACGCGGGTGTTCTCGATGTCGAGCTTTGTGACATGGGCCGCGCTGGCAAAGGCCGCGTTGACCTTGTCCATGTCGCCATAATGGTAGTCGAGCGCGACGTTATCAGGGATGTGGTCGTAAAGCTGCGGCGCGCCGGGCTTGGCGGCTTCCTCGGGATCGGTCACCGCGGGCAGCGGCTCGATGTCGAGCTCGACCGCCTCGGCGGCGTCGCGCGCCTGCGCCAGTGTCTCCGCGACCACGAAGGCGACGGGATCGCCGACGAAGCGGACCTTGTCGGTCGCGAGCGGCTGGCGGTTGGTCTGGAGCAGGGGCGAGCCGTCACGGCTCTTCAGCGGCAGGCCGCAGGTGAAGGGGCCATAGCCGGCGGCATCGAGATCCTTGCCGGTCCACACCCCCAGCACACCCGGCATCGCCTTGGCGGCCTCGCTGTTGATGCCGCGGATGATGCCATGGGCATGGGTGGAGCGGACGATCACGGCGTAGGCCTGGCCGGGCAGGTTGAAATCGTCGGTGTAGCGGCCCTTGCCGCGTACCAGCGTGTCGTCCTCCTTGCGGCGGACCGGTTGCCCGACGCCATATTTTTGCAGTGCAATAGCGTTCTCGAGCGTGGACGATTTGGTGTGTTCTTGCATGGAATTGACCTGAAAAGCCGGCATTTGCGCATTTTCGCGGCAGCGGGGGACCGGACTTTCCTCAGATAACCCACCACCCCGTTCACGACAACGCACGAATGGGCATGGTCCCATGTGATGCGTTGTTGCGCAGGCCTGCCGCGCTGCTAATGTTTCAGGCGAAAAATCAATTCCAGACCGGCCCGACCGGCCGCGGAAAGACAGTTTGTATGAATGACCACACGCGGCTCCGCGACGGCCATGGGCCGCACGGCGAGCTGGAGGGGTCGATGGCGGCAGTGGCGTTGGCCGCTGATCCGGCCGTTGGCGCGCGAGCGCCGGGAACCGGCGTCTATGCGGCGCTGGACCTCGGCACCAACAATTGCAGGCTGCTGATCGCCTGTCCGACCCACGACGGTTTTCGCGTGGTCGATTCCTTCTCGCGCATCATCCGGCTCGGCGAGGGCGTCTCCGCGACCGGGTGCATCAGCGAGGCCGCGATCGAGCGCGCCATCGCGGCGCTCAGCATTTGCCGCGACAAGATCAATCTGCGGAAGGCGCGGCGGCTGCGGCTGATCGCGACCGAAGCCTGCCGCGCCGCCTCGAACGCGGAAGGCTTTCGGAGCCGCGTCGCGGCCGAGACCGGCATCGAGCTCGAGGTGATCGACCGCGAGACCGAGGCCTCGCTCGCCGTGCTCGGCTGCTCGCCGCTGGTCGACCCCAGAGGTCGCGGCGCGATCCTGTTCGACATCGGCGGCGGCTCGACCGAGCTGGTGCGCATCGAGCGCGATCCCGCAAATCCGCAGCCGCGCATCAAGGCCTGGATGTCGATCCCGTACGGTGTGGTCACGCTCGCCGAGCAGTTCGGTGGCCGCGACGTGACGCCCGCGATCTATGCCGCGATGGAGCGCGAGGTCGCAAACCATGTCGCCCCGTTCGCGGAGGAGCACGGTCGCGATCTCACCGACATGCACCTGCTCGGCACGTCCGGCACGGTGACGACGCTCGCCGGCATCCATCTCAACCTGCCGCGCTACGACCGCCGCCGTATCGACAGCATCTGGATGAACGATACGGACATCACCGCGACCATCAGCAGGCTGCTCGGCATGAGCTACGAGGAGCGCGCGAACAACAGCTGCATCAGTGTCGAGCGCGCCGACCTCGTGCTGGCCGGCTGCGCCATCCTCGATGCCATCCGCCGCGCCTTTCCGCTGCCGCGCCTGCGCGTCGCCGACCGGGGGCTGCGCGAGGGCATGCTGGTCGAGATGATGCGCGAGGACGGCGCGCTCAGGAGCTGGTGAGATGGCGAAAGACACCACCGGCCGCTTGCACGTCCAGGTCAAGACCGGCGGCAAGCGCAAATTGTCGTCCAAGCTCTGGCTGGAGCGGCAGCTCAACGATCCCTATGTCGCGAAGGCCAAGGCGGCAGGTTATCGCTCGCGCGCGGCGTTCAAGCTTTTGGAGATCGATGACAAGTATCGGCTGTTGAAACCCGGCATGGCCGTGGTCGACCTCGGCGCCGCGCCCGGCGGCTGGAGCCAGATCGCCGCCAAGCGCGTCGGCTCGGCGGAAGGCAAGGGTAGGGTCGTCGCGATCGACCTGCTGGAGATGCCCGAGATCCCCGGCGTCGATTTCGCGCAGCTCGACTTCATGGACAATGACGCGCCGGAAAAGCTCACCGCGATGCTCGGCGGCAAGGCGGACGTCGTGATGTCCGACATGGCCGCCAACACCACCGGCCACCGCAAGACCGACCAGCTCCGCATCGTCGGCCTGGTCGAGACAGCCGCTGCGTTTGCCTGCGACGTGCTCAAGCCCGGCGGCACGTTCCTCGCCAAGACGTTCCAGAGCGGCGCCGACGCCGAGCTGCTGGCCCAGCTCAAGCGCGACTTTGCGACGGTGCGCCATGTGAAACCGGCTGCGAGCCGGCAGGATTCCTCGGAGCGCTACGTGCTGGCGACGGGATTTCGGGCCGGGACCTGAGCCAATCTCGATGTCGTCCCGGGCAAGCGTAACTCCATGCAACGCGAAGCGTTGCCTGGAGCGGAGCGCCGATCCGGGACCCATACCCACAGGGAGGAGTTTGGCGAAAACTCGGAGTGGGAGCCTCGCACTTCGACTCCTTCCTGTGGTTATGGGTCCCTGCGTTCGCAGGGACGACACTGAATGCGTGGGGTCATTCGTCGCCAATCACCCCAGCCGCTGGTCCCGAACGTCCTGCGTATCCTCGCTCGCCGCCTTGACGGCGGCTTTCGCCGCGCCTTTACCGGCGCCCTTGCGGCTCGCGATCTCCACGGCCTTGCGGCCGGAGATCTCGTTGCCGGCGTCGGCGGGCATCTGCCAGAAGAACCAGCTCGATGCCGCGGAGGTCAGCGCCACCACGACGAAGGCCGGCGCGAATACGGTGGCGTTGAGCTCGCTGACATGGCTGAACCACATCGTGGTCTCGACACAGGCCGCGCCGACGGCGACGCCGGCCGAGACCGCGAGCTGCTGGTTGACGCTGACGAGGGTGGTGGCACGGCTCATCTGCGCGGTCTCGACCTCGGCATAGGCGACCGTGTTGATCGCGGTGAACTCCAGCGAGCGGAAGAAGCCGCCGACCACCAGGATGACCATGATGATCAGCAGCGGCGTCGACAGCGTGAACAGCGCGCAGACGCCGAGGAAGAACGCGCTGACGATCGCGTTCACCGTCATCAGATTGCGGAAGCCGAAGGTGCGGATGATGCGCGCGGCCAGCGTCTTCATGCCCATCGCGCCGAGCGAGGAGGCGAAGGTGACGAGGCCGGAATGGAACGGCGTCAGCCCGAAGCCGATCTGCATCAGGAGCGGCAGCAGGAACGGCAGCGCGCCGATGCCGAGGCGGAACAGGAAGCCGCCGAACACGGCCGCGCGCAGCGTCGGCAGCTTCAGAAGCGAGAAATCCAGCACCGGCGATCCCGTGCGCCGGGCATGGATGACGTAGAGCGTCATCGAGATCGCACCGCCCGCGATCAAGGCGGCAACGGTGCTCCACGGCAGCAGATTGAGGCCGGCAACCGACAGGCCGAAGGCGATGCCTGCGAGTCCCAGCCCAGCGAGCACCATGCCGTAGAGATCGAACGGCTCGCGTTCCTCGCTCTTGATCGGATCGATGAAGCGCAAGGCCATGAAGATGCCGAGCAGCCCGATCGGGATGTTGATCAGGAAGATCCAGTGCCAGGACGCGTAGGTGGTGATGAAGCCGCCGAGCGGCGGGCCGATCACGGGGCCTATGAGGGCAGGGACCGTCACCCAGGCCATGGCATTGACCAGCGCACTCTTGTCGACCGAGCGCAACAGCACGAGGCGTCCGACCGGCGTCATCATCGCGCCGCCCATGCCTTGCAGGATGCGCGCGAAGACGAAGTCGGTGACCGAGGTCGAGAGCGCGCAGCCGACCGAGCCGACCATGAACACCCCGACCGCGATCGCGAACACCATGCGCGCGCCGAACCGGTCGGCGGTCCAGCCGCTCGCCGGAATGAACACCGCCAGCGACAGCAGATAGGAGGTGATCGCGAGCTTCAGCGTCAGCGGGCTGGTGCCGATGTCGGCCGCGATCGCCGGCAGCGAGGTGGCGATCACCGTCGAGTCCATGTTCTCCATGAAGAGAGCAGTGGCCACGATCAGCGGAATGACGCGTTGCTTGTCGACCATGACGGATTGGTAATGAAATCGGGAGAAAGGACGGAGTTGCGGCTTATCATCGCCGTCCCCTCAGGACCATTCGGATCGGCGCATGGCACCCAGATCGGCCGTAACAACGGTGTGACCCGCGGCCTCCCGTCCGTCGTCATTCCCGGGCGCGCCTCCTGGCGCGAGACGGCGGATGCCCGCCGCCGGGCGATCCCCCCGAATTGACTTAAAAATCCCTGTGCATGGCTGGCCAGCGGCCCGAATTGCTTTGATTCGTCACGCGGCCGTGCTATCGACCCGCGTCAACCCCACCGATGGGCTCCGATTCTCCGGCGATGCCGCAAGGTACGCCGAGGGCGGCGCTCATCCATAAGCATTTGCGGCAGGGCCGCAGGAAGGAGTTGGCAGATGGCCACGGTGCAACTTCAAGGCATCCGCGAAGCCCTTACGTTCGACGACGTGCTGTTGAAGCCGGGCCTGTCCGACGTCATGCCGGGCGAGGTCGACATCCGTTCCCGCGTCACCCGCGCCATTCCGCTCAATATTCCGATCATGGCCTCCGCCATGGACACGGTCACCGAGGCCCGCATGGCGATCGCCATGGCGCAGGCCGGCGGTCTCGGCGTCATCCACCGCAATTTCGATCCCGAAGGGCAGGCTGCCCAGGTGCGGCAGGTCAAGCGCTACGAGTCCGGCATGGTGGTGAACCCGCTCACCATCAGCCCCGAGGCCACGCTCGACGACGCGCTGAAGCTGATGAGCGATCACGGCATCTCCGGCATTCCCGTCGTCACCGGTGCGGGCAAGTCCACGCCCGGCAAGCTGGTCGGCATTCTCACCAACCGTGACGTGCGGTTTGCGACCAATCGCCAGCAAAGAATCTCCGAGCTGATGACGCACGAAAACCTCGTCACGGTCCGTGAGAATGTCAGCCAGGACGAGGCGCGGCGGATGCTGCACCAGCACCGCATCGAGAAGCTGCTCGTCGTCGACGAGCAATATCGCTGCGTCGGTCTCATCACCGTGAAGGACATGGAGAAGGCGGTCGCCCATCCGCTCGCCTGCAAGGACGCGCAAGGGCGCCTGCGCGTCGCTGCGGCTACCACCGTCGGCGATACCGGCTTCGAGCGCACCGAGCGCCTGATCGATGCCGGCGTCGACCTCGTCGTCGTCGACACCGCGCATGGCCATTCCCGTCACGTGCTGCACGCAGTGAACCGCATCAAGCGCCTGTCCAACTCGGTGCAGGTCGTCGCCGGCAATGTCGCCACCACCGAAGGCGCGCAGGCGCTGATCGACGCAGGCGCGGATTGCATCAAGGTCGGCATCGGCCCGGGCTCGATCTGCACCACCCGCATCGTCGCCGGCGTCGGCGTGCCCCAGCTCACCGCGATCATGGATGCGGTGGAAGCGGCGAAGAAGTCCGACATCCCGGTCATCGCCGACGGCGGCATCAAATACTCCGGCGACCTTGCCAAAGCGCTTGCCGCCGGTGCCGACATCGCCATGGTGGGCTCGCTGCTCGCCGGCACCGACGAGACGCCCGGGGAAGTGTTCTTGTGGCAGGGCCGTTCCTACAAGGCCTATCGCGGCATGGGCTCGGTCGGTGCGATGGCGCGCGGATCGGCCGACCGCTATTTCCAGCAGGACATCAAGGACACGCTCAAGCTCGTGCCCGAAGGCATCGAGGGCCAGGTGCCCTACAAGGGTGCGGTCGGCCACGTCATGCACCAGCTTGCCGGCGGCCTGCGCGCTGCGATGGGCTATGTCGGGGCACGCGACATGAAGGAGCTGCACGAGAAGGCCCAGTTCGTCCGCATCACCGGCGCCGGCCTGCGCGAAAGCCACGTCCACGACGTGACGATTACGCGCGAGAGCCCGAACTATCCGGGCGGGGGTTAGTTCTCGGTCTCGTGCCCCGGACGCAGCGCAGCACCTCTTCGGTGATGCGCCGCAGAGCCGGGACACGAGAGTCGCGTGGCTCGGCGACCGTCCATGCCATCGCTTTTGTATTGACGCGCTTCGCTCCCTCCGCTTCCGTTCGCGCCGAAGCAAATTTGGAGGAAGCCATCATGTCCCAAGGCAAACGCATCGTTCTCGCCGCGCGTCCGGTCGGCGAACCCAGGCCGTCTGATTTTCGCCTGGAGGAATTTGCCGTTCCGACACCCGGACCGGGTGAAGTCCTGCTGCGCACGATCTGGCTGTCGCTCGATCCCTATATGCGCGGGCGCATGAGCGAGGGGCCGTCCTACGCAGCACCAGTGCCGATCGGCGGGGTGATGGAAGGCGAGGCGGTCAGCGAGGTCGCGGCCTCCAACAATCCCGATTTCGCGGTCGGCGACATCGTGCGCATCCGCTCCGGTTGGCAGACGCATGCGATTTCGAACGGCAAGGGCCTGATCAAGGTCGATCCCAAGCTCGGGCCGATCTCGACCTCGATCGGCGTGCTCGGCATGCCGGGCATGACGGCCTACACCGGCCTGCTCGACATCGGCAAGCCGCAACCCGGCGAGACCGTCGTCGTTGCCGGTGCCTCTGGCGCGGTCGGCTCGGCCGTCGGCCAGATCGCCAGGATCAAGGGCGCACGCGCGGTCGGCATCGCCGGCGGCAAGGACAAGTGCGACTACGTGGTCAAGGAGCTCGGCTTCGATGCCTGTATCGATCACCGCGATCCCGATCTCGCCGCCAGGCTCAAGGAGGCCTGCCCGAAGGGGATCGACGTCTATTTCGAGAATGTCGGCGGCGCCGTGTTCGAAGCTGTGTTCCCGCTGCTCAATCCATTCGCGCGCGTGCCCGTCTGCGGCCTGATCGCCCATTACAACGACACCGAGGCCAAGCCGCCGAAATGGGCCGGCGCGATGATGCGCAACATCCTCACCAAGCGGCTGACCTTCCGCGGCTTCATCGTTTCCGACTTCGCCGCACGCCATGGCGACTTCCTGCGGGACATGTCCGCCTGGGTTCGCGACGGCAAGGTCAAGTACAAGGAATTCGTCACCGAGGGCCTGGAGAGTGCGCCCGGCGCCTTCATGGGCCTCCTGAAGGGCGCCAATTTCGGCAAGCAGCTGGTGCGGGTGGGACCGGACAAGGCCTGAGCCGCCGCTTCCGGCCCCCGTAGGGGGCGGGAATGGTTAAGAAAGAGTCACCGATCGGCCACACCTGCTGGCAAAAGCCGCAGGTGTGTGCGCCGGTTGATTGACGGGCCGACGAAGGCATTGAATCATCGCGGATATTTTAGGTGCTGCGATGTTAGAGATTGGTATTTTGTGCGTCATTGTGCTGGCCGCCGGCTATTGGGCGACCATGTTCGTCATGGGCCGCCGCGATGACGTCATCCATGGCAAGTTCGTCCACGCCGACGAAGAGGGGGATTTTGCGCAGGCCGCGATGCCGGTGCCGCCACCGCCATTCCCGAGGCGTCCGGTCAAGGTTGCGCAAACTACCGGGCAACCGCCTGCCAATGGTCCGGCGGCCAAGCCAGTGAACAGCGAGGCGCTGCAATCCTTGCTCGCCGCGATCCAGCAGGATCTCAAGAGCGTCGCCTGAGAACCAGTCGCGAGCTAATGCTCGCCGCCCATCTGGAGGAGCAACTCCTCGATGTCGACGTCCACCTGGCCCGCCGCGCGGACGTGACGAACCTCGAGACTGTCGGGCTGGAAGCGGTATTCGACGAGCCCGACTTCCTTGATCGCGATCCGGTCCTGGCGCTGATCGTTGATGACGAAACCGGCCGACGGCGCCCAGACGTGGCGGGTGCGGCGCCAGGTGAAGTCGCGGCGCTGGTGCACGTGACCGCTGGCGATGAGACGCAGGTCGACAGTCCCGAACATCTCGATCAGCCGCGCCCGCGCCGGCTGCGGCACATAGCGGATCGAGGTCTCCGGCGTCTCTGGGTCGTCGGGCAGGTTGAGAAACAGCGGCTTGTGCAGGAATAGCGCGACCGGCCTGCCGTTCGCGTGCGATAGCTCGGAGGCGAGCCAGTCGAACTGCTCGGCCTCGAAGCCAAGCCCTGAATTCATCACCAGCGAGTTGAGGCCGATGAAGCGCCAGCCCGCGGTGTCGAACGACCAATGGTCTTCGCCGATGATGTCGCAAAATTGCCGGCGGTGAGCCGGGCTGACCGGCGGCTTCGGCGCCGGCCCGATCGCGGTCGGATTGTCGCCGATGTCGTGATTGCCGGGCAGGTAGCGGCAGGCGACGGGCAGGGCGTCATGCAGGCCTTTCGCGAATTCGGCGTCGTCGCGGCTGGTCGGCCCGTCGAACGAGACGTCGCCGGTGTTGACGACGAGATCGGGCCTGTCGGCGTCGATGTGCTCGCTGATGCGGTGGAAGTTGGCGATCAGGCCGGGGAAGCGCCGGCCGAGATGGGTGTCGGAAATCTGGGTCAGGCGAAATTCGGGCATGCGATCATCCTACCCGTCGTCGCGCGTCGGCACGATGACGGCGCGGGCATCGATCGCAACGAACAAAGTTTAAAGCACGCGGTAGCGGATGGTGTAGCCGTCCGCGCGGCGCGACGGGGCCGGCGAGCGGCGAGGCGATGCGGTCGGCGAGATGCCAGGGGCCGAAATCGCTTTAGCTGTCGATGGTTGGCCGCAAAGCCGGGAACGCCGGTTCAAGTCGTTCATTGTCAGCGGCAAAAGTCGCGGCTAATGACGGTACGCGGCATTTCGCCTCTCGGGAAAGTTCCGATGTCCGTTCAAATGGTTTTGCTGCCGGTCTTCGTGCAGGTCGCTCTCACCTTCGCGCTCTTGATCGGGATGGTCGTCGCGCGCCGCAAGACCCTGGTCTCCGGCGAAACCAGGATTCGCGACATTGCGCTGGGCGAGCCGAACTGGCCGAAGGGCGCCACACAAATCGCCAATTGCTACCGCAACCAGTTCGAGCTGCCGGTGCTGTTCTACGTCCTGATCGCACTGGCATTGCCCTTGCGCCGCGCCGATCTCTTCATCGTGCTGATGTCCTGGGTGTTCGTCGTGGCGCGCTTTGCCCATGCCGGGATCTTCGTGTCCTCGAACGATCTGGGCCGGCGCTCCACCGTCTGGCTTGCCGGCGTGCTGGTGCTGCTGGCGATGTGGATGTACTTCGCGCTGAAGCTCTTGCTGCTGATCTGATCGCGCATGATCCGGAAAAGTGGATCCCGGTTTTCCGATGAGATCATGCGCTAAACTGAAAGATCTAAATGAACCCCCGCTGCCCGGCTGTCCGCAGCCATCGAACTGATCGACACCATCGAGAGGGACCGCGTGCCCGCGGCCAAGGCACTGAAGGAGTGGGGCACCGCGCACCGCTTCGCCGGCTCGGGCGACCGCGCCGCGATCGCCGGTCTCGTCTGGGACGTGCTGCGCCGCTACGCCTCGAGCGCGTTCCTGATGGATTCCGATACCGCGCGGGCCCGGCTGATCGGCATGCTCCGCCTCGAGCGCAATATGGACACGGCCACCATGGCCGCGCTGTTCGACGGCAGCCGGTTTGCGCCGGCGCCGCTGACCGAGGCCGAGCAGGCCGCGCTCGCCTCGCGCTCCCTCAAGGACGCGCCGGCCGCAGTCGCCGGCGACTATCCCGAATGGCTCGATCCGCATCTGGCAAAAGTGTTCGGTGAGGACCGCGCGGCGGAAGCCGCCGCGATGGCGAGCCGGGCGCCGCTCGATTTGCGCGTCAACACGCTAAAGTCCAATCGCGACAAGGTGCTGCGTGCACTTGCTCATCTTCATGCGAAACCGACGCCGTGGTCGGCAACGGGCGTGCGCATCGAGCTTTCGGCCGATGCGCGCAACCCGGGCATCCAGGCGGAAGAGGATTTCATCAAGGGCGCAATTGAAGTGCAGGATGAAGGATCGCAGCTGGCGGCCCAGCTTACCGCGGCAAAACCCGGCGAGCAGGTGATCGATCTCTGCGCCGGTGCCGGCGGCAAGACACTGGCGCTCGCGGCCATGATGCAGGGCAAGGGACGGCTGATCGCGACCGACAGCGACAAACGCCAGCTCGCCCCGATCCATGAGCGGCTGTCGCGCGCCGGCGTCCACAATGCCGACGTTCGCACGCCCAAGGGCGAGGCCGATCCGGTGGCAGACATTCGCGCCTCGGCCGACCTCGTCGTGATCGACGCCCCCTGCACGGGAACCGGCACCTGGCGCCGCAACCCCGATGCCAAATGGCGCATGCGCCCGGGCGCGCTGGAGATCCGCCTGCGCGACCAGGCCGAGGTGCTCGCGCGTGCGGTGCCGCTGGTGAAGCCAGGTGGCCGCATCGCCTACATCACCTGCTCGGTTCTGGCGGAGGAGAACGGCGAGCAGGTGAGGGCTTTCGTCGCGCGCCATCCCGAGTTCGGCGTGGTGCCGCCCGAGCAGACCGCGAGCGTGCTCTGGGACAGGGCGGAAGCT
The DNA here is from genome assembly GCF_041262065.1 of Bradyrhizobium sp. USDA 327. Lineage (NCBI taxonomy): Bacteria > Pseudomonadati > Pseudomonadota > Alphaproteobacteria > Hyphomicrobiales > Nitrobacteraceae > Bradyrhizobium > Bradyrhizobium sp. USDA 327. The sequence goes on from NZ_JBGCCW010000001.1 coordinate 2,387,169, forward strand.
TTTGGCGAGGCCGCGCTCCGGTCGCCGGAAGGCTGGCTGATGACACCGCGACGGACCGGGACGGACGGGTTTTTCGTCTCGGTGCTGCGGAAGACGGCCTGATCAAGGCCGTCATTCCGGGGCGCGCGCAGCGCGAGCCCGGAATCCATTTGGCCGCAGAGAACGCTGTGTGATGGATTCCGGGCTCTCGCTTCGCGAGCCCCGGAATGACCGGGGCAAACAAAAGCCCCGCGGACCGGATCCCGGTCGCGGGGCTTTCTAACTCTGGCGTTCTGCCGGTACGTCCGTGGTCAGAACGATGCGCGGGCGTTAGCCGACGCGGAGATTGTCAGCCGAGGACTTGCCGCTGCGGCGGTCGGCGACGATGTCGAACGATACCTTCTGGCCCTCGTTGAGGGTCGAAAGGCCGGCGCGCTCGACCGCGCTGATGTGCACGAACACGTCCTTCTGGCCGTCGTCCGGCTGGATGAAACCATAACCCTTTTGGGTGTTGAACCACTTCACGGTGCCCATAGCCATGGGAATTTCCTTTGTTAGAGATGGTACGCACGCGGACCGGTACGCGTCGCTGCGCCCATGATCCTATTCAGTCGATTTTTGGAGAAGTCATCTGAAGCGTGCGCGCCCGTCTGTAACGAAGCGAAGCGGCCCAGTCGTTCGGCCAAGTATCGATGATCACAATATAGCGAGAATTTGGGGCTACTTCAAGGCACCACCCGTGGCTCGGGATGTCGCGCCTCTTTGCTATTTTGCGGTGCAAATGAACCGCCCGGGCGCATCAATCCACGATGAAGAGCGTGGCGCCGGTGGCCGTCGAGGACCGGTGCGCCGCGTCGCCGAAATCCGAGACCTGGTAGCTCATGCCTGCCGTCAGCTTGAATTTGCGCCCGTCGCGCAGCTCGGAGTCGAGCTCGCCCTTCAGCACGTAGAGCACGTGGCCGCGATCGCACCAATGATCGGCGAGATAGCCCGGCGAATATTCCACCATCCGCACCCGGAGATCGCCGATATTGAGCGTGCGCCACTTGGCCTCACCGCTCTCGCCGGGATGCGTGGTCGCCTCGATCCGGCTCCAGTCGGTGACGGTAAAGGGGGAGGTGGGGAGTTTCATGGGGGAAGGATCCTGCCTTGATGCGGTGCATCGCTTATTAGCCTATGCCGATCTCCGGGGTCGTGCACGTTACCTGGGCGGCGAGGGCGTCAGCGCACAGCCGGCCGCCTCTTGCATCCTGCTCGCATTGATGACCCAGACCAGCAGAGCGGCGGCGCTGATGCCGGAACCCAGCATGCAAACGCCGCTCCAGCCCATCATCGCGTACACCATGGTTGCCGCGATTCCGCCAGCCGCGCTGCCGATCGAGTAGAACACCATGTAGCCCCCGACCAGCCTGCTTGCTGCGTCGGGACGCGCGGCGACAATCAGGCTCTGGCTGGTCACATGCACGGCCTGCAGCCCGAGATCCAGCATGATCACGCCTGCGACGACGAACCAGAGCGAGACATGCAGGCAGGCGATCGCGCCCCAGGCGGCGAGCATCAGCATCAGCGACAGTCCGGTGGTGCGTTGGGCCCAGCCGAGGTCGGCGAGACGGCCGGCATTGCGCGCGCCGAGTGCTCCGGCGAAGCCGGCGACTCCGAGCAGTCCAATCGTCGTGTGCGACAGCACGAATGGGGGCGCCGAAAGCGGCAGTACGATCGAGGTCCAGAACACGTTGAGATCGGCAAAGATCAGGAACGCAAACAAGGCGCGCTCGCGCAGGATCGGCTCCTCGGCGAACAGCGCCGCCGTCGAGCGCAACAGCGACAGATACGAGGAGCCCGCCATTGCCGCGTGCGGACCGCGGGGCAGGACGCGCAACAACAGGACGGCCATGGCGAGCATGAGGCCGGCCGAAGCCAGGTAGACCGTGCGCCAGCCGCCGATATCGGCCAGCGCGCCCGAGGCGAAACGCGCGAGCAGGATTCCCCCGACGACGCCGCTGGTCACTGTCCCGATGGCGCGGCCCCGGCCGTCCGGCGTCGCGAGCGTTGCGGCAAAGGCGACGAGGATTTGCACGACGACGGCAAGCACGCCGACCAGCGTCAGTCCCGCGAGCAGGACCGCGGCGTGCGATGCGGTGCCGACGACCACGAGTCCGGTCGCTGAGAGGGCAATCTGGCCGGCGATCAGACGTCGGCGATCCCAGAGGTCGCCGAGCGGCACGATCAGGATCAGGCCGAACGCGTAGCCGATCTGCGTGAAGGTCACGACCATGCCGATCGCTGCGGGAGCGATGCCGAGGTCCTGGGCCATCGCGTCGAGCAGTGGCTGGGCGAAGTAGATGTTGGCGACGCTGAGGCCGCAAGCCAGCGCGAGCAGCAGCGCCATCGCGGAAGAAAGCCCGTGCCCGGCCGGCCCGGTACTAGTCTTCGGGTTGCCCCTGGTGAGGTCATGGCTCGTCATCCGTCATCTCCGGCACGGTCTATTTAGTCTCATCATAGGACCAGTTGCGCGCGGTGCTGTCTAGTCTTATTTTAGAACCAGATTGGAGGCGGGAGCATGAAGCGGACAGGTTTTTCCGAGGCCGACTGCCCGGTGGCGCGCGCGCTCGACGCAATCGGAGACTGGTGGTCGCTCCTGATCGTGCGCGATGCTTTCGACGGGCTGCGCCGGTTCGGCGATTTCCAGAAGAACCTCGGCATTGCCAAGGGCATGCTCAGCACGCGCCTGCGCAAGCTGGTCGAGCTCGACGTGCTCGAACTGGTCCCGGCTGCCGACGGCAGCGCGTATCAGGAATACGCGCTGACGAGGCGGGGACGCGACTTGTTTCCTGTCATCGTCGGTTTGCGCCAATGGGGCGAGGCGCATCTCTATGCGCGCGGCGAGGCGCATTCCGACCTGGTGGACCAGGCAGGCCAGCCGGTTGGGCAGCTGGTGCTGCCGTCGCGAACCGGCCGGCCGCTGACGTGGTCCGACACGAAGGTGCGAAAGGTCGGCGCGCGCAAGCGCTGATGGCGCGGCGCAGACGCATCAATGGGGCAGATGATTCGCCGAGCCCTGCACGATCAGCCCGGCCTCGTTCACCCGCAGGTATTCGCAGATCTTCTTCCCCCGCTCGTTCTCGTAGAACACCACGACGCTGTCCGGGCTGACGAACAGATCGATCAGCGAAAAGTGCAGCTCCGGCAGCAGCCCCAGCGCCTTGCCCCAATAGGCGCGCAAGCTATCCTTGCCGCGCACGGTCCCGCTGGCGTCGAACCCCATCGCGGGGATGCGGTCCGAGGTCATCACGGCCGCCTCGTCATAGAGCGCAAGCACGCGCTCGAGATCGCCAGTATTCCAGGCCTCGACCCAGGTCCGGCCGAGCGCGACGAGCGTTGATGGCTGATGGTGCTGTGACATGGCATTCTCCCTGATCGACCCTTTTCAGAGCGGGTCAATAATAGGTCAATATTACTGACCTATATCCGCTTGTCCATGCCCAAAGAAGCATGTGGGCGCGCAGCGTGCGCGGTTGCGGCCCGGGCCGCGCCAGCGTATCTGCTGGCCATGACAGCAGCACAGAACGACCGCTCCGCGTCGACGCCCTCGGTGGCCTCGGCGCACGACAAGATTCTCATCGTCGACTTCGGCAGCCAGGTGACGCAGCTGATCGCGCGTCGCGTGCGCGAGGACGGCGTCTATTGCGAGATAGTCCCGTTCAACAAGGCCGAAGAGGCCTTCAACGAGATGAAGCCGAAGGCAGTGATCCTCTCCGGCGGGCCAGAGTCGGTGCACGAGGCCGGCTCGCCCCGCGCGCCGCAATTGATCTTCGCCTCCGGCGTGCCCGTGATGGGCATCTGCTACGGCCAGATGACCATGGCCGCGCAGCTCGGCGGCGAGGTCGAGGGCGGCCATCACCGCGAATTCGGCCGCGCCGACGTCGAGGTCAAGGCCGACAGCAAGCTGTTCGAGGACGTCTGGTCATCAGGCAGCAAGAACCAGGTCTGGATGAGCCATGGCGACCGCATCACCAGGATGCCGCCGGGCTTCTCCGTCGCCGGCACCTCGCCGAACGCGCCTTTCGCGATCATCCAGGACGAGACGCGCAAATATTACGGACTGATGTTCCACCCCGAAGTGGTGCACACGCCCGACGGCGCGAAACTCATCCGTAACTTCGTGCGCAAGATCGCCGGCCTCACCGGCGACTGGACCATGCGCGCTTTCCGCGAGGAGGAGATCGCCAAGATCCGCGCGCAGGTCGGCAAGGGCAGGGTGATCTGCGGCCTGTCCGGCGGCGTCGATTCAGCGGTCGCGGCCGTGCTGATTCACGAGGCGATCGGCGACCAGCTCACCTGCGTCTTCGTCGATCACGGATTGATGCGCCTCAACGAGGCCGAGCAGGTCGTCGACCTGTTCCGCCACCACTACAACATCCCGCTCGTGCACGTGGACGCGTCCAAGCAATTTTTGGGCGAGCTCGAAGGCGTCACCGACCCCGAACAGAAGCGCAAGACTATCGGCCGCCTCTTCATCGAGGTGTTCGAGGCTGAAGCCAAGAAGATCGGCGGCGCCGACTTCCTCGCGCAGGGCACGCTCTATCCCGACGTGATCGAGAGCGTCTCCTTCACCGGCGGACCGTCCGTCACCATCAAGTCGCACCACAATGTCGGCGGCCTGCCTGAGCGCATGAACATGAAGCTCGTCGAGCCACTGCGCGAGCTGTTCAAGGACGAGGTGCGCAAGCTCGGCCGTGAACTGGGCCTTCCCGAAATCTTCGTCGGCCGTCACCCCTTCCCGGGCCCCGGCCTCGCCATCCGCTGCCCCGGCGAGATCACCAGGGACAAGCTCGACATCCTGCGCAAGGCGGATGCCGTCTACATCGACCAGATCAGGAAGCACGGCCTCTACGACGAGATCTGGCAGGCCTTCGCCGTGCTGCTCCCGGTCAAGACCGTCGGCGTCATGGGCGACGGCCGCACCTACGACTACGTCGTCGGCCTGCGCGCCGTAACGTCAACGGACGGCATGACCGCGGACTTCTACCAGTTCGACATGAAGTTCTTAGGGGAGACCGCCACGCGCATCATCAACGAGGTGAAGGGCGTGAACCGGGTGGTGTACGACGTGACCAGCAAGCCGCCCGGGACGATTGAGTGGGAATAGGGCACCCGGCGGCCATTGGCTAGATTGGCGTAGGTTGATCTGGCCTTTTGCACACTCCGCTTAACTCAGTGGAAGCGGATATCCAACAGATGGTTCGCCGGCGGGTTAGTGCAGCGTACCAGAGCGCGCTAAAAGGCGAGAACCGGACGTCTGCTAAGCCCGGGACCGAGCGTGCGCCGCCGCCGCTTGTGATACTTATGAATGGCTCAAGGGACGACCTATACGCGGCTCATCGACTTGCGCAAAGCCTCGACCAGGAGCCAAAACTGAGCATTTGTTGTGTTTTTCCGCCGTGATCTCGTGTTGATTTGGAACAGGCTTCTACGATAGCTCGTCCCCATCTCGAGCTGGGCGCAGCCACCAGTTCTTGTCTTGTTTGCAATGTTGTCTGGATGCCTGCCGTCAAGCATTGGGTTGGTGGTAATCTCAGCTGGAATTCCCGCAGCGTCCAGTTCTTCCAAAACGATATCCCGCAACTCATCATCCAGTCCGCCAAGCTGGATTTTTCCATTCGCTTGGGCATCCGTACAGCCGTGCAAGCTGATGCAACGTTGAGCGTTTTCAACGATCTTCGCAGCTATTGGCTCATCGTAGTGAGAAGCTGTCACATGCAGGTCGCCATTGCCGAATGGCAACAATCCTTCGAACAGCCAGAGGTCATGCAGTCCATAACCATCAACTGTCGTAACCAGCGTTGCTGGATGGTAGCCGGCTGTCGCAAGAGCTATCTCGCTTGTGCCGGTCTCAATGCCGCCTCCGTGGAGGGCCATGACCAGCTTTTGTGTTTCCGCGTTGTCTGTGACTTGTTCTTCGATCATTTGACGCCACTCATGGCGTAGCCATCGTTTTCCATATGTAATCCCTTCCACGTTGTTCCGATCATCATACAGGGCAGTCATGGAATCATATTTATCGAATCCTCGTGGCATATCTCCGATCTCCCATAGTTAGTTTGAGTGATCAAAGGCTAGTCGCTGCTATGACTCTTGATAGCGAATGGTGGACCTGCGGGGCACGGTAGTCGAAATTGACGCCTGCCGCCCTACAGGAAACGATCTTCGTGACGCTGAAGCAACGCAAAGAGACTTCGTGTGCACGGCATCGATCAGAAGCGCAAACAGCTGACGCCTCAGGCACGGGATTGTTCGCAAACTAAGATAGTGGAACTGCGACGTGCAGCTTGAGCCTTGCACAAACCGATGGTTAGGTTCAGGATGTTTGCAACAATGAAGGTGGCGATGAAGTACATCGCAGCCACGGACTAGCTGCTCTGACTACGAGCGATCTCCACTCTGCTGTGATCGAAACAGGGGAGGCGTGGAGGCATGGTCGATGCGAGGCGCAGAATCGCAATCGTCGGTCGTCTGGGGGTTTACCCGATGGTCCGGTTGTCACTCCCTGGACGGCGCATTCTGGCATACTTGGCGCTCCGGGGGCGGCCTCTGGCGCGGGGACTAGCGTCAGCCGAACTCTGGCCCGATGTGCCGGACGATATCGGGCGAGCCAACCTCCGCCGAGCGCTGTGGCACTTGCCGCGCGGTTGGGTTAGCGCCGTCGGGGACGAGCTTGTGCTCGAGGCGGAGAGCGATCTTGTGCACGCGCATCGCGTGGCGGCGAGCGCACTCCACGGCGAATCGTTGACCCTCGACGAGATCACGCTCCTCTCGAACGACATCTTGCCCGGGTGGCACGAAGAATGGGTCCTGCCGGCGCAAGAGGCATTCCGTTTGCTCCGGGTGCAAGCCCTGGAGGCGGCCTGTCGGACGATGGCGGTCTCCGGTAGCCATGCGCTTGCCACGCAAGCGGGAGCCGCCGCCATCGCAGCGGAGCCATTGCGCGAGTCGGCCGCTGAGGCGCTCATCAATGCGCACCTGGCGCAGCGCAACCGATACGAGGCGGCGCAATGCTTCCGGGCGTTGACCCGACGGCTCCACGATGAGCTCGGCGTCGCGCCGGATCCCTCTCTCAGCAAGCGACTCGCCGGCATCGGCTTGGTGGTTCGTTAGCCTTTTTGTCATCCTGAGCGAAGCGAAAGATCCGAAGCCAGTTGCGCGACGGAGTGCTTCGCTTTGCTCCTTTGCGTGTGACAGAAGAGTTGAGGAGTGGCCCTCAATCAGGACGCTGTCGGGACGCCAGGGCGACGATTGCGCAACGATGAGGGGGCATCATGGCCACGCGGAGGCGGCGCTGGCCGGTACGAGATCGGACGGCCTCTGTGGTGGACTGGGCGTGTTCCCTAGCCACGGAGTCGGGCATGCCGATCATCGAGGACTCGCGCGAACTCGAGTGGACAGTCCAGTCCGAGCAGAACAGTCCATTTGCCGAGGCGCCGCCCGCGGACACGCCGGCGCGGAGCGTCGGGTTCGCCCCCTGGAGCGAGACCACGACGCCGTTCGCCGAAGCGCCGGCCGGACTTGTCGCCGAGCGGGAACAGGACCGCATACTGGCCGAGGCCTTCGCCGAGCTGCGTGACGAAACCTTCGACGAGGCGGTGGCGTTCCTGGCGGAAGAGACGGAACAGGCTGTTGCGGATCGCTTCACGGGGGAGGCGCCTTCGTCCGCCCAGGAGCGCGAGCGCTATGCTGACGCACAGCTCGCGCCGATCCGCTTCGAGTCACTGCAGTACCTGGAAAGCCTGCAAAGCGGCCTCGCCGGCATGGATGTCGAAACGCTGAGCGAGGAGCAGCTCAGCGAGGTGCTCGATCGCTTCGACCCCGAGCTCGGCGAGCTTACGCCGGCAGGCGAGGAGTTCATCGGTAGCCTGGTGCGCAAGGCCAAGAGCGCCGTAAAGTTCGTGGCCAACGCCGCCAAGGGCGTGGGAAAGGTGGTTGGCAAGGTCGCCGGTGCCGCCCTCGGACCGATCCTTCAGAAGCTGCGCGGTCTGATCAACCCACTCCTGCGCCGCGTGCTGTCCTTCGCTATCGGCCGGCTTCCAGCGGCGCTGCAGCCCGCGGCGCGAACGCTCGCGGCGCGCTTCACCTCGGAAGTCGGCGAGGGAGAGGAGGAGAGCCTCGACGAGGCGCCGATGTCGCCCGCGAATCTCACCGATGTCGAAGCGCTGGCTGAGTCGTTCGATGCTGCGCTGGCTGAGGCGATAGTCGGCGACGCGACGAGCGAGGCGGATGGTGAGCTGGAGTCCTTCGAAACGCTTGACGGCGCGTATGACATGGAAGGCCGTGAACTCGAGAGGCTGGCCCTGGCGCGCGGCGAACTGATCGATCGGCTACGCACCGCGCAAGATGAAGACGATCTCGCTCCGGCCGTCGAGCAGTTCGTCCCGGCCCTGCTGGGCGCGCTGCGTCTCGGGATCAACCTGGTGGGTCGGCCGAAGGTTGTGGGCTTTCTGGCCCGCTATGTCGGGCAACTCATCCGCGGCTGGGTCGGACCGCAACTCTCCGAGCCTCTCTCGAACGCGATCGTCGACACGGGCCTGCGCCTGATCTCGCTCGAGGCCGAGTTGGGGGAGGCAGCTAGAGGGCGCGCCGACGAAGCGGGCCCTGTTGCTCTTGCCAGCGTGGTCGAGGATACGGTCCGCAGGCTCGCCGAGAACGAGGACTACATCTACGACAACGAGGACCTGATGCAGCTCGCGACCGCGGAGGCATTCAGCCAGGCGGTGGCGACCCACTTCCCGCCGCAATTCGTGCGGCCTGCGCTGCAGCAGGCGCCTTCGCTCGGTGGCACGTTTATCGCCCGCCGACCGCGCAGTGTGCGGACCTATCGAAAGTACAGCCGCATCCCGGAGATCGAGGTCACGTCGCAGATCGCCGACGCGCTTCCAACCTTTGGCGGATCGAATGTTGGCGCGGCACTGCGCGCCGCAGGCGCAACGTTTCCGATCCGGGCACGCATGCACATCTACCAGGCAGCCCCGGGGACGACGCTGCCGCGCATGATGCGCGTTGACCGCGCCACCGCCAGCGGCGGCCGCGGCTATGTCACGGCCTCGAACGTTCATCCCTTGACGCCTGGGGCGGCTGGATTGCTGCTGCGTGAGCCGCAGCTCGGCGTGGCGGTGCCCCCGGGCTACCTCCGCTCGCGCCATCGCATAGCGGTAGGGCAACGCTTTTACGTGCTTGAGCCGATCGGCGCGGCCGGCGCGCTCGCGCTCCCCGTCAGCGCCGCGTCGCGAGAGGTCGCTCAGCGGCTGGCGCCGAGCCGGGCTTGGACGGTAGTCAATCGGCTGCAGTCGCGGATTACCGTTGGCTTCTACCTATCTGAAGCCGAAGCCCAGAGAATCGCCGCTGCTATTCGGCAGGGCACTGGCGGCGCAGCGTTGCTGCAGGCGCTCATCGCGGCCTATCGTGCGATGGACAGCTCTACGAGTCCTCACGGGCACTTCCGGATTCTGGGTGAGGACGGTGAGGATCTCGAGGCGCTCGTGCTGCCACTCGGAAAACTGGCGGGACGCCTGCTGCCGCCATCTTCCGCTGCGTTTCTGCGCCGCCGGCTGCGCGCCTGGGTGCTGCCGGCGCTCGCGAATTGGGCGAAGACCAACGCAGAGGCTTTCGCTCGTGCCGCGGGCCATCCCGATGCCGGCGTCACCGTCCGGGTGCGGCTCACAGCCGTGCCGGGTCTAAACCTCCTGGGACAAGGGATGAAAGCCCTCCCGGGGGGCGGCGTTGCGGGCGCGCTAAGCACGCTGCGCGGCACACCCTCCATCAGCATCTCCGTGACGCCGGGTAGGGGCCGGGAAAAGCGTAAGGGCCAGCTATGACAGAGGTGGCGAACCTGGACCAACGCCTCGTGGCTGCAGATCTCGAGCGGCAGGTTGCCCATTGGCTGGCCGCTGCTCGCACCTTCCGCGATGCCGAGGAGTTCGCTTCGCTCGAGGCTTGGCGGGCGGTTGAGCGCGACGTCGGCGCGCCGCTACGTCGGCAGCTGAATGCAGTCGTCGAGGAATTGATAGCGCTCGGCGACGCGACGGCCAAGCTGATCGCTACGGCGCGATATGATGCTGCGGCACTGAGCCATGCCGCCGCCGCCGTCCAGCGCTTCCGCCGCCGCTACTTTCAGGTCGATGTCACTCTCGACTTCATTGGCGACGCCGTGAACACACGGACCAGCCCGGTCCTGCGTGCCGCTCTGACGACGCTCGATCGTCTCGCGGTCGCCAGCATGGTTCCGGTTCTGCAGAAGGCGAACAAACCCGTGCCGCGGGTCCTTGTCTACCAAGACAAGGGCACTGGCGCTTCGATCCTTCGCGCCGGCGTACGGCTCTGGGCGCCGGGTGCGGTGATGCCTTGTGCCGCAATCAAAATTGTCAGACATAATCTCTATCGTCCCACATCACTTTTCCACGAGACGGGCCACCAGGTCGCCCACCTGACCGGCTGGAATACTTCGCTCGGTGCCGCGCTGGCGCGAGCTCTCGGCCACGACGGAGAGCTGCGGACGATGTGGATGCCTTGGGCCAGTGAGATCGCGGCAGATGTCTATGCCTTCCTGCACTCAGGTTACGCCTCGGTCGCCGCACTCTACGACGTGGTTGGCGATGCCGGGACGATACTGCACTGGCCGATCGGCGATCCCCATCCTGTCGGATGGCTGCGCACGGCACTGGGCTGCGCCTTCGCGCGGCGCTGTTTCGGCGAAGAAGGACCGTGGGTCTCGCTTCAGCGCTCCATGGAAACGCGCTTTCCGATTTCGGCAGCCGATCCCGCCCTGCAGCCACTGCTAGTACGTTCGATGGACGCGATGCCGCGCATCGCTGAAGCCTGTCTCTCGGCGGGAGTTCCCGCTTTCAACGGTCGCCCAATGACTGACGTGCTCGAGCCGGCGCGCGTGTCCCCGGCCGCGCTCTCGGAACTCGAACGCACCGCGGGCGCGGCACTCTGGACCTCTCCGCATTGGCGACAGACCGAGGGCATCCGGATAGTTGCGCTGGCCGGTCTGCGCGAAGCCGAACGTCCCGAGACGGCATCGGTATGGATCAGCCGGGCTCGTGCATGGCTAACGAGCGAAGCACGAGCTGCATAACGGAAGGGAAAGGAAGGCCAATGGCGAGCACGAAAATCGACGAACTTCAGGACCGGATCGACAGGCTCACGACGATTGTCGAGAAGCCTCAGGAGGGGCTCGAAAAGCTCACGACGATGGTCGAGGAGCTTCAGGAACGGGTAGACAAGCTCACGATGATTGTCGAGGAGCCTCAGGAGGGGCTCGCAAAGCTCGGGGCGATTGTCGAGGAGCTTCAGGGGCGGGTAGACAAGCTCACGATGATTGTCGAGGAGCCTCAGGAGGGGCTCGCAAAGCTCGGGGCGATTGTCGAGGAGCTTCAGGGGCGGGTAGGCAGTCTCACAACGATTGTCGAGCAGCTCGCCCTAGTGAGCAACATCGACAATACTTTATCAAACGGGTTGGCTTCGATCTCCGATCAACTCCGTCCGCTGGGAGAACTCGAGGGACTGCGGGATTTGACTACGCCGCGAACGCGCGTGGAACGTGAGCCGGCTGAAGGATTGGAGAATCTGCGAGAAGCACTAGAGCGGCCTAGGTGGACCGATGCAGGTTCATTGTCGAATAGGGAGGAGCCCGTTCGATTCATTGGGGGAAATTACGTTCCTTCGCCCCGACCAGCTATTCAAGGGCCTGGGTACAGGGCTGCGCCCTTTTTTGAGTCGGTGATGAACTTTGGTCCTACTCGATCACGGAGCGATGCCTCATGATTCAGCAACTCGTCCAACGGATCTTCCTTGCCGGCGCCGCGCCCACCCAACAGGCCGCTGCAGCAATTGTCCTCGATTCGGACCCGCTTGATCTGGTGCTTCACATGGAGCAGGTCTGGGATGCCTTCGACCCATGGGCGCCGAATGGCCTACCAGCCGGGCCTGCTCGCAGGTCACTCTGGGGGATCGGCGCCTTTAGCCCGTTTGCCCCGCCCGCTGGCGTCCCCGCGTTTGATCACCTCGGCTACAGCTGGGCACTCGAGCAGACTAGAGCGGTCCAAATCCTACGTCGAGTGGTCCGTGAATTCCGCTCGGGTGAGGGTCTCGGGATTCCGTCCGTCGCCACTCAGCGATGGCTCGATGCCACAGAGACGCTACTCTTCGGTGCGGCGAATCCGATTTCGGCATGGCTCTCTACGAGCGCCATCCGACAGGACTCGGAAGCCGTCCGTCGAAACGCCTATTGGCGACTCTTCGGTCTACCCCTGTCATTCGGCACCGACGACAATCGGCCGCTCGCCTACGACAAGGCGAGCGCCGCCAACACAAGCTTCGTAAGTTTGTTCGAGGAGTTACTGTTCGAACTCTGGCAGGCGATAATAAACGTGCGAAATAGGTCGGGCGTCAACGCCTCCGATGAGGACAGGATCTTCCGCATTGCTGAAGAACTTCGGTTCGTGCTTCGATCTCGACGACAGTTACAGATGCTGGGCCGCGAAGAGCTGGCCGCGGCGACGGCTCTCGGTTGGGTCGAGCTCACACTCAGTGCGGATACGCCAGTCGTCATCGACCTCCGGGCGCAGGCGACAAGTGCGGCCGATCGCTTGCGGCTCATCGGCGAGCGGGTCGGCTTGGCTGCGCATGGCAAGTCTGCGGCGTTCTTCTCGATGTGTTCCGACCTGTCAATTTTCCTGCGCACCATCGAATCAGGTGTCGTATCGGCCCCGAACCTAGCTTGGGTTCTGTACCTGGAGCCGGCGGCTGCGCCACCGCCACCGCCCACGCCGGTCGGAGTCGAGTGCCGACGCCTTATCACCGAGTGGGCGGCAGCAACCGGCAAGGATCTCAAGGCGCGTGGCAAGCCCATCGAAGTGAGCAGACCTCGGCTTGTCACCGCTAGATGACGGATCGCAACGGCAGCCGAAAGGTGACGCGATGCCTGGCATGGAAGCCTCACGGAGTGCGCTCGACGAACTCGGACTGGAGGTCCCGTTTGCGGAGAGTCTTGGGGCCGCGGAAGACCTCGACGCAGGACCTTCGCTGAGCGAGCTCTGTGAGACGCCGTTCGCGGACGCCGCCTTGAAATCCTCGGGCACCTGGTCGGAAACTTCGGCTGAGGAGTTGGTCACGTTCGAGAGCGAGGGCTTCTCCTCGGGCCTCGTGTTGCAGACAACGACAGGCGCGACCGGTCGCGATGAGGAGCACTGGGATCCGAACTACGTCGGCCTGCCGCTACTCGCGACCGGCCCTTCCGTTCAAGGCCAGCGCCTGTCGCAGCATTTCACGGTAAGGGCGCTGGTCTCCAGCGGCGGCGATGCCTCTCCCGTCGCCCGCATCTCGTCCGCACTTGTGAGCGTGCTGGAGGCGATCCGCGAGCGGGTGGGGAAGGCGGTACAAATCACCTCAGGCTACCGCTCATGGGCTCGTAATAAGCAAGTGTACGCTCGACGCAAGCAGAAACCCACGAACAGCCGCCACTGCTCGGGGCAGGCCGCCGACATCAAGGTCGCCGGAATGACCGGCACCGAACTCGCCAAGCTCGCGATCGATGCGGCCGGCACGGACCTCGCTCTCGGTATCGGCGCGGACTACATTCATGTCGATGTCCGCGGAACGTGGGTGCTCTGGACCTACTTTCCCAAGGGTAGCCCCGCCGACAAAGTCGCGAGAGAGGCGGTCGAGGGGCATCGCACGCGCGTGCTCCGCAGCCGCGCGCCGATACCCGTGCCGGCGTCAAGGCAGCCCACCCCAACGGCGTCAAAACCTGCGCCGCCGCGGTCCGGCCCGGCCGCCGCCAACCGGCTCGTGGTTCCGGGTCATCCGCTCCTGCGCAGTCACCGCGGCACGGCTCCCGACCTGATCCTGCGCTGGAATCGTATCGAGCGGTCGGGCAACGTCGATGTTGTTGTCCACTTCCATGGCTTCGCCGGGCAAGGCGAGGCGATGCGCATCAATATCGACAAGGAGCCCATCAGCGGCCTCAACTTCACAGATCCGGCAACTCCCGGTGTACCGGGTCGCGATCGACCGACCCTTGGCATCCTGCCGCGCGGTCACTACCACGGCGGGACTCGTGGGGATGTGTACCATTTTCCAGCTCTGACACGACCGGGGGCGCTCCAGGCGCTGGTGCAGGACTCATTGGCGCGGCTCAGTCGGAAGACCGGATACACGCTCACTCAGGGACGGCTCATCCTGACCTGCCATTCCGGCGGAGGCGCTCCGGTGTCGGCAATTCTTGCTCACACCGACCCTGACGAGGTCCACATCTTCGACGGCACCTACGGCCCGGGAGCGAACATCGTGCGGTGGGCAGAGAAGCGCATTGCCCGCGAGCTAGCCGCGCCGGGTGCCTTGCCGCCGGCCATGCGCATCCTCTACAGGCCAGGCACGGAGAAGCATCCGGGTACGCAGCCGCACGCGGAGGCCATCGCGCGCAGCCTGTGCCGCCCGCTCGGAGCGGCGGTCGCGTTGCGGCTGCGCCCATTCTTCCGGGCCGATCGCACGCTGGTGGACCACAACTCGATCCCCCGCCGGTTCGGCAGGCTGCTGCTCGCGAACCCGGCGGCCGACCTTCCTGGCGTAACGACCTACGCCTGTACGGGTGGTGCTTCGGGCGAAGCTGGCGAAGAGCAGGAGGCATCCGCCTTCTCGGAGAGCGCCGCCGGGGAGGCGATTGGCATCAACCAGCCGCAGGTCTACGAGGCAAACGAGGCGCTCGCCTGGCTCGATGTAGAGGCGCCGTATATGGAGGAGGAAGAATTCGAACCGTCGATGACCGAGGCCGCAGGTTTGGGGCCGGAAGCCCTGGAATCGGAGCAGCTCGAGTCCGAGACGGGCGAGGGGCCTGACGGCGAAGAGCTGGACTCGTTCGAAGAGATCGAGATGTTCGACGAGGGGGAGGGCTTCGAGGAAGGGGAGGGCTTCGGCCAGGCGACCAGTGCGGAACGGCTTGAGGAAGGAGAGGAAGAGGAAGAAGAAGAGGACGAGCGGTTCGGCGAATTCGGCGACGAACGCGACACCGAGTGGGAAATCGATGAGTCCGAGGGTGAGGACTTCTATGCCGATGCACTGGTCGAACCGACCGCCTTCGAGACTGATCTCGAGGGGGAAATCAGCCTGGCAGCGAGCGGCCTTACGCCGGCCGAGCGGAAGGCCATCGAGATCACCAGCACTTTCGAAACAGGAAAGCGCGGCGGCTTTTTCGGCCTGAGCGGGAACTTCGACGGACAAGGCCTGTCGTTCGGGCTGGTTAACTGGACGATCGGGACTGGAAGCCTGCAACCCTTGCTGCGCGACTTCGCCGCCGAGAACCCCGAGCGATGGAATGCGGTATTTGGGCCGGATAGCGATCGCTTTCGTCAGCTCATCTCGCGACAGGGCAAAGCTGCCGTCAAGGAGCAGCACAGCTTCGCCATCAAGGAGATGAACTCCTGCTCGATCAGGAAGGGCAAGCCCGTTTGGGCAATTCGCGAGCCCTGGTTTGGCTACTTCAAGCGACTTTCCGAGGATCCGACGTTTCAGAAAATTCAGCTCCGCTACGTCGGCAAGCTCCTGTCGCGGGCAGACCACTTTTGCCGAGAGTACAAGCTCCGGAGCGAACAGGCCTTCACCTTCCTGTTCGATGCGGTGTCAAGCCACGGCCAGTGGTGGCCAAACAAGAAGAACAGGCACAGGCTGGTAGAACAGCGCCTGAAAGCACTCGCCGCTCGGTATGGCGAAGGCAAAATCCCGGAACGCGAGACCCTGCTCGCGATGGCCGACGTGCTAGGCACCACGTCTGCCCAGCGTTGGGCGCAGAAGGTCCGGATACGCAAGCGCTGGTTCGTGACAGGCGAACACCCGCGTGCGGGCGAACTTGCGGATCTGAGACCACGTCCGGACGTTCCCTATTCGGTGTCAGCGCCGTCCGCGCCACGGCCACCTGCGGGGGTGCCCTCAGTGCCAGTACAAAGCGCTCGGCCGTCACCTTCGCCGTCGACCGCGGCGCTGTGCAATGCGATTGTGCGAATCGCCGAGCAGGAATATCGACGCTGGCATCCGGCGAGCGGCAATTTGCGCGAAACCGACGGTGCCGCGGTGCCGATCCTCCAGCGATATTATCGCGAAGCGCTAAACAGGAACATCAGCGCCGCCGACCTCCAGAGTGCCACTTGGCAGCAGGCGCATCCGTGGAGCGCCGTGTTCATCTCCTGGGTGATGCGCACGGCCGGCGCCGGCACCGGCTTTGCCTACTCGGCGGCGCACCAGAACTACATCCGCGCGGCGCGGCACAACCGGCTGAATCGCGTGATGAGCAGTTCGTTTTGGGCTTATCGCGCGACCGAGGTAGTCCCGCAGGTCGGAGACCTCGTCTGCGCCTCGCGCTCCAACAGCGGCGCGACCTACGACAACATTGCCGATCCACAGAATCGGCCGACCCATTGCGACATCGTCACCGAGGTCCGTCCAGGTTCGCTCAGGGTTATCGGCGGCAATGTCAGCCAGAGCGTCGACGCCAAGACGATCCGCACGCAGCCGGATGGCCGCCTCGCGCTCGACCGCGCCCAAGCCCGACTTTTCGCGGTCCTGAGCTGTCGCGGCGCGCTGGCCGGCCAGGCACCGCACCTCGGAGCAGTGCAGACGCTGCATTTTCAAGAGGGATCGCTGGCTGACTCGAGTCAGCCCATGAGACAGTGAAACACCGATTTTAAGTCGTCTTCAATTTGAGTCCGGGAGCAATGGTTGCAGCCGACATGTCGGCAGACGCCCCAGTACAAAAGGCGACCGGGCCGCATCCGAAAGCGGGTTCGAGGATTCATCTCCTTTACAGGAGGCTGAAACGGGCAAACCTGTGAGCGGAAATTTTCTCACAAAATGGGTGAGTCCCGGGGGGGACCGACCTGAAGCCGAACCGGTTCACGGGAAAACGAATTCACCGGATTTTTTTGTGAGCAGAGGGTCGAAGAGACTGACGTTTGTCACAAGCGCGGGCTCAGGGACTTTCTACTAGCGGCCCATCACGGTGATTGTTCCAGGGGCACCTCTGCCCGTCCCGTTGTTGTATGCTTAGGCGTAAGCTTCATGAGTTCGTATGAAGATGGGAGAAAGCCGCCATGGATGAGAAATTGGTCGCGGCCTGTCAGATGTTTCTGGTTCCTGCAACCATCCTCTTTGGAGCGCTGGGCGTGGCCACAACAGAAGCATTGAAGAGCCTGCTTTGCTTGATAGGAGCAGTAGTCAGCGCAGCCTGGTTGTATCGACTGTATCGGTGGCCGGGATTATCTGACGCGGACTATTACACGGCCTTTGCGCTCGCCTACATTTTCTTTGCCGCTGCCATTGTCGCAAGCGTTGTTCATTTTCGACTGTGGCACAAGGAGTGGAAGGACAGAGGCTTAACCGGTTTTGTCGAGACATTGCGGTGAAAAAACTCAACGCTTCAATCGAGGTGCTACCCGCGATCCACATCGACCCGGTCCCGTCCTGCTCAACAGGGCGTCGTTGTCGAGGACAGCCAGCGAAGCTGTACGAGTGGCGGGCGCCACATGCATTGCTTCGAGCTGGTTGCCGACTGTGTCGACCGGGTCGAAATCGTGAATCCCTTGATTTTTCTCAGGAGTGACATCAGCAGGGCCGACACCGACAGAGAAACTCACACCTGGAAAGGGCGAAGGACTCGCGTTACCCAAGCGAAGTCAGCATGCCACCTCCACGCACATGGCAGTATTCTGGCGCACTAAAGCGCGTCGAACAGCCAAATATCGTGAGCGCGGGGAGCCCGGATGAACTAGTCGGTGATCGCTGATCAAGGCGGTATGGCTTGTGAAGCATAATGCTGCCTGAAACCGGGCGCGGGCTCGCGCCCGTGCTCTACAGCGAGCACCATGATGATGACGGCCAGGCGATGTTCAATGAGGACAGAGGCTCCCCTTTGCCGACCCCAGACGCGCTATAGAGTGAGGATGTGGAATATATGGCGAGGATTATCGCCATGCCCCGGAGGATGATGCCGATGAAAACCGGCCCATCACTTCTCCTTCCGAGCGCCCTTGAACTTCTTCGCGCTCTTTTTGACGGCCATGAACTGCCCGCCCTTCTTGTTGCGCTTGGTTGAGGTCTTCGTCAGCGGATTCTTGAGTTGCGTCCGCTTCTTCACAGCGCCCTTACGCGCGTGGTCGCCGGTGGGTTTATTGACCCCCATTGTGTCCTCCAAAGACGTTAAAGCGATGAACCGAGCCATCTACGGTCTCGACGCGCGCCAATCAGCGTGGTTCTAACCGTAGAAGTGGTCCGCTCCGTTGCAGATCAACAGGGTTGACAAGACACCCCTTCCGCCGACAGCCCTCCTAACGAGAGCCAAGATCTTCAGTTTCTCGACAATTCTGACACTCAGCGAATATTCTAGAGTTACGTTGCAAATCACGGTTTGCGGTCCTCAGCCGAAAACTTGAAGGTAGCCCACACCAACTGGTCGCGTTCCGATCGCGCTACCGCGACGGCACGCGAGGGCCATCGAACGACGGGACCAGCGCGCTCGTGATCTCTGACGGTATTTGAACATATGCCCAACTAGGGTGGTACGGCAGTCTTGACCACGCAGGCAGCGTTGTTCAGTCGATTGACTCCGATAGGTGGGGTAATCGCCGAGAGCGCGAACGACTCGAATTATTCTGTGAATTCAAGACCATAAAATCGCGGCGGGTATACCGTCGGCATTTGTCCGTCAGACTTGAAGATTTGTGTTGGCAGATCAACGACAAAACGTTGTTCGAAATGATAGAGTGGGGAGTAGTGCGGCCGGTCGGCATCGCGCAGTTTAGCGCAGTTTGGTCGAATTGTTCTCGCTTCTTTCGCGTTGAGAATTCTGTCCAAAGCATGAGCTTGGCTTACCCCAGCAGAGGTCCGAAATCCAATGCGTCTTCACCGATGGAGTACCGCAGCGCGCTCGATCGTACAGAAGGGGCGGGCGCTTAAGACTTGGTTAGGAGCACCGACAGGTTCTGGCGCAAAGCCGACCTGTGCGAGAGATTTACGGTTTGCCCTTGGGTACCTCACATGGCTGGAGGCATAGGCGCTAAAGGCCGGAAACCCTTTGATCGTTGCGACTGAGGCGTTGAGTACGATCGAGGATCGGCGCTGCCACGTCCTCGCGTTTTTCCAGAAGCTAACGCCGTGCCTGGTGGGATCGAGGCTTTGCATCATCGCACCATTAGTGCAGCGAGCTGCAGGCGTTAGGACATGCGGTGCGATTGATGCCTCCGGCCTATGTGAAGCCTTACGGTGCGCCCCGACGGCGCGTATTACCAGTGGAGGAAGGATCCACCCAGAGAGTTGTCGATTGATCTGGTAGCTGACGAGCGGTTTGGACGAGCAATCGGACGGATCGAAGCCTCGTGACAAAGGTCGCTTTAGGCGGCCGAGCAATCCAGCGGGCCGTAACGTGAGTGAAGCCTGAGCACGCCTCGAAAGTTACGATGTGAATGCCGACCCGATCGTATGGCGGGGAAGGCCGTGCGGACAGGGAAGCAATCGACGCACGCACCTGTCTGGTTCACCGGGGTAATGGGCACGGCACGTTGGAAAGGTAGTACGGGTAATCGGGGGAGACCCGTCTTGGTCGAAGGTCGCGCCTTCAGCATTGAGTAGTCGATGGACCGGACGGGAGTCGGACAGGGTCAAAGGTACCGATGAAACCGGGTAATTCCGGCGGAGGAAAGGACCCTGACTTCAGGTGCGCTTTTGAAGATGGCGAGGGAAAGGGTAGATTGGCGATGAGCCTTGAAACGCCCGATAAGATCAGGAGCCTTCAGAGAAAGCTTTATTGTAAGGCGAAGGCGGAGCCTGCCTTCCGCTTCTACGTGCTGTACGACAAGATCTGCCGCGAGGACATTCTGAGCCATGCCTACAAGCTGGCCCGCGCCAACGCGGGTGCGCCGGGAGTGGACGGAATAACTTTCGAACAGATCGACGCGTCGGGACTCGAAGCATGGTTGGCTGGCCTGCGCGATGAACTCGTCACGAAGACCTATCGGCCCGATCCGGTGCGGCGGGTGATGATCCCGAAGCCCGGCGGCGGCGAACGTCCGCTCGGTATCCCAACAATCCGGGACCGGGTCGTCCAAGCTGCTGCAAAGATCGTGCTGGAACCGATCTTCGAGGCGGATTTTGAGGACGGAGCTTATGGATATCGCCCGCGCCGCAACGCGGTCGATGCCGTCAAGGAAGTGCACCGGCTTATGTGCCGGGGCTACACAGATGTTGTTGACGCCGATTTGTCGAAATACTTCGACACGATACCGCACTCGGACCTCCTCAAATCGGTGGCCCGACGCATCGTCGACCGGAATGTGCTGCGGCTGATTAAGTTATGGCTGCGAGTACCGGTCGAGGAGCGGGATAGCAACGGGAAACGGCGCATGAGCGGCGGTAAGAGCAACAAGTGTGGCACGCCACAGGGGGGTGTCATCAGTCCGCTGCTCTCCGTCATCTACATGAACCGGTTCCTGAAGCATTGGCGTCTCAGCGGTCGGTGTGAAGCATTCCATGGCCAGATTATCTCCTATGCCGACGACTTCGTCATTCTCAGCCGCGGCCACGCGGAAGACGCATTGACGTGGACGAAAGCGGTGATGACCAAGCTTGGGCTGACACTCAACGAGACTAAAACCTCGGTGAAGAATGCCCGATTGGAAAGCTTTGACTTCCTTGGGTACACGCTCGGACCCCGCCACTTCCGCAATGGGGGGCGGTGGTATCTTGGCGCGGCTCCGTCGAAGAAAAGCGTGCTGCGGATCAAGAGGAAGGTCAGCGAACTGCTGACGCCGGGCAACAAGGGCGCTTGGCTCGAAGTACAAGCACGACTGAACCGCCTTCTGCGCGGCTGGTCCGCTTACTTCAGCTATGGCTCGCTTGCTACGGCTCATCAGGCCGTTGATCGACACGTCTTTGACCGCGTGCTCGCCTTTCTGCGCAGACGACATAAGACGCCAGGACGTGGCGTCAGACGGTTCTCTGATCAGATCTATGGGAACCCTGGCGTACTTGTGCTGAACCGCGTGCGCAAAGTGTCGCCGACGTGCGCCTTGTGACGAAACCTGTCGGAAAGCCGGATGCGGGAAAACCGCACGTCCGGTTTGATGAGCGGGGAGAGGAAACGGAACGCGCAACAAGCGCATCACCGCGCCTCTCCTCGACTCTACGTGCGCCCCGACGGCGCGTATTACCAGTGGAGGAAGGATCCACCCAGAGAGTTGTCGATTGATCTGGTAGCTGACGAGCGGTTTGGACGAGCAATCGGACGGATCGAAGCCTCGTGACAAAGGTCGCTTTAGGCGGCCGAGCAATCCAGCGGGCCGTAACGTGAGTGAAGCCTGAGCACGCCTCGAAAGTTACGATGTGAATGCCGACCCGATCGTATGGCGGGGAAGGCCGTGCGGACAGGGAAGCAATCGACGCACGCACCTGTCTGGTTCACCGGGGTAATGGGCACGGCACGTTGGAAAGGTAGTACGGGTAATCGGGGGAGACCCGTCTTGGTCGAAGGTCGCGCCTTCAGCATTGAGTAGTCGATGGACCGGACGGGAGTCGGACAGGGTCAAAGGTACCGATGAAACCGGGTAATTCCGGCGGAGGAAAGGACCCTGACTTCAGGTGCGCTTTTGAAGATGGCGAGGGAAAGGGTAGATTGGCGATGAGCCTTGAAACGCCCGATAAGATCAGGAGCCTTCAGAGAAAGCTTTATTGTAAGGCGAAGGCGGAGCCTGCCTTCCGCTTCTACGTGCTGTACGACAAGATCTGCCGCGAGGACATTCTGAGCCATGCCTACAAGCTGGCCCGCGCCAACGCGGGTGCGCCGGGAGTGGACGGAATAACTTTCGAACAGATCGACGCGTCGGGACTCGAAGCATGGTTGGCTGGCCTGCGCGATGAACTCGTCACGAAGACCTATCGGCCCGATCCGGTGCGGCGGGTGATGATCCCGAAGCCCGGCGGCGGCGAACGTCCGCTCGGTATCCCAACAATCCGGGACCGGGTCGTCCAAGCTGCTGCAAAGATCGTGCTGGAACCGATCTTCGAGGCGGATTTTGAGGACGGAGCTTATGGATATCGCCCGCGCCGCAACGCGGTCGATGCCGTCAAGGAAGTGCACCGGCTTATGTGCCGGGGCTACACAGATGTTGTTGACGCCGATTTGTCGAAATACTTCGACACGATACCGCACTCGGACCTCCTCAAATCGGTGGCCCGACGCATCGTCGACCGGAATGTGCTGCGGCTGATTAAGTTATGGCTGCGAGTACCGGTCGAGGAGCGGGATAGCAACGGGAAACGGCGCATGAGCGGCGGTAAGAGCAACAAGTGTGGCACGCCACAGGGGGGTGTCATCAGTCCGCTGCTCTCCGTCATCTACATGAACCGGTTCCTGAAGCATTGGCGTCTCAGCGGTCGGTGTGAAGCATTCCATGGCCAGATTATCTCCTATGCCGACGACTTCGTCATTCTCAGCCGCGGCCACGCGGAAGACGCATTGACGTGGACGAAAGCGGTGATGACCAAGCTTGGGCTGACACTCAACGAGACTAAAACCTCGGTGAAGAATGCCCGATTGGAAAGCTTTGACTTCCTTGGGTACACGCTCGGACCCCGCCACTTCCGCAATGGGGGGCGGTGGTATCTTGGCGCGGCTCCGTCGAAGAAAAGCGTGCTGCGGATCAAGAGGAAGGTCAGCGAACTGCTGACGCCGGGCAACAAGGGCGCTTGGCTCGAAGTACAAGCACGACTGAACCGCCTTCTGCGCGGCTGGTCCGCTTACTTCAGCTATGGCTCGCTTGCTACGGCTCATCAGGCCGTTGATCGACACGTCTTTGACCGCGTGCTCGCCTTTCTGCGCAGACGACATAAGACGCCAGGACGTGGCGTCAGACGGTTCTCTGATCAGATCTATGGGAACCCTGGCGTACTTGTGCTGAACCGCGTGCGCAAAGTGTCGCCGACGTGCGCCTTGTGACGAAACCTGTCGGAAAGCCGGATGCGGGAAAACCGCACGTCCGGTTTGATGAGCGGGGAGAGGAAACGGAACGCGCAACAAGCGCATCACCGCGCCTCTCCTCGACTCTACTCAAGCGACAGAAGCCGAGGCTTCTATCGATCGTGCCGTTGTCCAACCGATCGGCGCGACAGCTTCTCTGCCAACGCTAAGCCAACACCTGGTCGGCTCCATGGACAAACTGCGATGCAGATTGCACAACCGTGCGTTTGGTTGAAAAATGGAAGACATTTGTCAAAGTCCACGTACCATTTCTCGACACCGCGGACCATTTGCTTGTCGGCAGAAATAGCTTCGGGCGGACACGCATTCTCGCAGACTCTGCAATTCAAACAAAAGGAATCGACCTCAAAGGTGCGCTGCGGCGTTGGTGCAAACGGCGCGTCGGTCAACACTGCAGAAAGACGAAACGACGAGCCGAGTTCGGCGTTTATCAAAGATCCGTGCTTGCCAAGTTCTCCAAAGCCCGCCGCGATTGCGGGCGGAATCATCATGACCTTTGATGTCATTGGGCCAGTCAGCGGTTCAGCATCCCAGCCCTGTTCGCGGAGCCACCCGCTGACGAGCTTTGCAGCCGCAGCAGCTCGTCCATATTGACGAACGACCTCTGCCCCAGCTGTCGCCTCAGGCGCGGTGGCGATCTGTTCGTAGTCATGTGCGAACCCAAGCACGATAATGTTTTGCTGAAATACCTCCTGTCCCCTGTACACCCAGAGTGGATTCATCTTGGCTACACCCCACATGTCGAAATTCGCGCGCCCGGCAAGTTCGGCGAGGGATGCGTTCCATTCTTCCGGGCGGCGCCTCACCGGCTCACCGATCACATCGGGCAGGACGGTGGACAGCTGCTTTGCCCGTTCTTCTCGCGCGCGCTTCAGATGCGAATTGTCTGGGTCAACGCCGTAGAACCAGCGTTGCATGGCTCCATGGGGAATCGTATCCGGATCTGGCGCCCAATAGACCACGCTTGGTTGTCGCGGTCTTGCTTCTCCAAGGCCGTTGATTGCGTTCCCCGAAATCGCAGGCTTCAACGCGATTTGAGCAGGATCGGCAGAGAAGGGGCGATGGCGATTTTGCGACACCATAGATTAGCTCGAGGCTCTGTCGAGGCAAGAGGGGCGCAATTAAGAGGAGCGCAATCAAGGATATACTGGCGAGTCACTCAAGGTCTAGGCAGTTTTTCGCTAAGGGCAGCGAACAAAGCCGCGGTACGCGAGCAGCCCCGTCGATGGTGGATCGCTGGAAAGACTGTTTCGGCTTTACATCGATATCGATACGAGTGAGAGTGCGACTTGGGCTCTGTTTGGTCCCAAATTTGTTTATCGTGCACAAGGGCCTGGCGAGCTCGCAATCGGCGCCTGGCTTCCCGTGCCGGTGTTCGGAGGGACTAGCGCACCGAGCAAATTAAGGGTTCGATGAACGAACCCTTCCAAGAGACGGAATACGAGCTGAATTTGGCCGGTTGTGCACCAGGGGGATTGTCTGATGAGTTGTGACGATGTTGCCCGGGCTTTCAGACTTGCGCAGCGCTCGTGCCACCACCGATGGACGGAATAATGCGGTTGGCGGGTCGATCATATGCATGACGCGATAGAACGCTAGCGCGAGGCCGGTATCGTGTGCACACCTTTCGTGAATACGGCCGGTATACCAATGAATGAGCGCCATCCCGGCCGGACGCTCGCCCTCGGTTTCCTCGTAGCGGAAATCTTCTCCTGTCGTCGGCCCCCACGCGCTGTCGACGATGCTGGCGATCTTTCTATGAAAGCGTGCGGGCAAATGACAGAGGTCGGTTCGCTCTCGTAATGCTTCGTCAAGTGCGAGGGCCTCACGTGCGCTCACCGTCATCCCTTGTCCGTAAATCGGATTGAAGCTGCAAAAAGCGTCTCCCATGACCAGCAGACCTTCAGGAAATGGCCGCAAACGATCGTAGTGACGGCGGGTGTTGGTATGGAAATGGTGCGTCGTGATCGACGTTAGTGGCTCTGCATCTGCGATAGCCTGGTAGACATCTGGCACAGCGAGGCGTCGCGCGAACTCCAGATATCCTTCCTCGTGGGACGGCGGATGCACGCCATGCAAACCACCTAATGTGACGAGCCAGCGGTTACCCTCCACCGCAAAGATAGCCGCAGTCTTTTTGTCGGGAGCGCGAGGCGAAACTAGCAAGGCCTTCAAATCTCTCATCGCAGGTCCTGGACGATAAAATCTCGACGCGTACGCCACATCGACCATCACGGTCGACACGGAAGGTGTCCCACATCCGAGAGATGAGAGCCATAGGGGAGTGCGCGAGCCGCGCCCACTGGCATCAACGATTAAGTCTGCTGTCAAAACCGAACTCTCGCCCGCGTGCGTTCGCATCCGGACTCCAGTGATCAAATGATGTTCCGACGCGACAGTAAGCCCGTCAACAGCGCCTTGAACGATCTGCACGTTCGACAGCCGACTGACGCGCTCGGCGATCTGGCTCTCCAGATAGGGGCGCGTAAACAGCATGCAGCCAATACCACTGTCGAAACTTGCTTTCCAGACACCGTAATGATGCCAGCGAAAGTCGCGGCCCATGTCGCCCGAGACCGCGCCACCGGCCAAGAGTGCTTCAATCAAACCAGGAAAGAGCTGGGCCAAAATCTCCTTTCCTTTTGCCAGCAAACCGTGGACATGCTGGCCCTGCGGCACCCCTTTACGAGGCCTCGGTTGCGTTGCGACACCATCACGCTCTACCAGGGTGACCTTGTCGAAGTGATCCGCAACGACACGTGCCGCAAGCAAGCCGGCCAGACCACCGCCAATGACAATGGCGTGGCGTCGTCGGCCAGATAGATCGCAATAGGCCATGAGACGTTCCTTGCAGGCCGTCAATGCGCATGATGATGGCAATCAGCCAAGAGACCTGCAGCCTATTTGCAATTGGCTCGGACGAATGTGAGGGCGCTCACAAGTCGAGAGTTTGTGAGGTAACGTGCACAAAGCGAAGGAACGAGCAGAGTTAGAGCCAAGACGCAACTCGATCAGGTGCTGGCTTGTCGGTGGGCCGAAAGCTATGTGTTAGTTCTAGCTCCTAGACTAGAAAAATACTTCCTCGCTTCTGGAGGCATAGTTGTGAAGTGGAGCACAAAACGACCCTCTGCCGACGATAGTTCGATAACCTTCCCGTAGATTCCGGTAGTCAGATCTGAGGGTTTGAGCAACAGTTTAAGGTCTGAGAATTTTGACGGCAGCATCCGGCTTTGAATTTCAGCCTTTTGCGCTGATAGGCGAACGAGCAGGCCATCATGCTCATCGCCAACAACTTCCTTTTCGGTCAGCAGGCGGAACGTTAACGGCAATGCGGGTCTGACGTCAGTCCATCGAATGTCGCGCTGCGGCAGTGCGAGGTCGTAGGGACGTCCCAGTCCTCCAACATCGTAAATCGTGATCGGACGGGCTACGCCTTTCGGTTCGATTGTCATGGCACTAACAATTGTCAGCGGAGCCTTCACCGCGTCGCGAGTGGCTCCCGCTATCAAGACTTGCCCACCTACTGTGTGCCCCTCTATTCTACTTGCGAGATTCGCATTGCTTCCCTGGACTGAATACTTGGCCCGTTTGCGCGAGCCAATATTCCCTACGACGACCTCTCCAGTGTTGATGCCAATGCCCATTTCGATCTCAGGAAAGTTCTGTTGGACATTCCACGCATTGACGCGAGGCATCGCCATTTGCATTTCAAGCGCACAGGCGACTGCACGCTCAGCGTCGTCGGGCCGTTGAAGAGGAGCTCCGAAGAAAGCCTGAATCGCGTCCCCGATGAAGGAATCGATCGTGCCGTTATATTTCTGGATGATCGTTGTCATCTCGCTAAGGTAGTTGTTAAGCATCCTTACGATGGTTTCCGGCGACAAGGTTTCTGAGAAGGCGGTGAAGCCGCGGAGGTCCGACATCAGGATCGTGACCGTCTTTTTATGGCCGCTGAAATCCAACGCCTCCGGCGATTTGAGCAGACTCTCGGCAATTTCATTCGACATGTAGCGGCCAAACGTCTGTTCTATAAACTGCGAGCGGAGCTCCAGCTCGGCTGTCCGCTCCCGTACCTTGTCCTCGAGATGCTCAACGAGTTCGGCGTTCTTGATCGAGACCGCGATTTGACCCGACAGGAGCGCCAGGAGCTGCTTGCGTTCCGGCGTAAATGCGCCAGTTACGAGATCGTTCTCAAGATATACCAATCCGATTAGCTGGCCTTGATTGAGGATGGGTTGGCAAAGCAGCGACCGCGTCTGCCGCTTTTGCACGTACGGATCTGTCATGAAACGCTCATCTTGCTGAGCGTCGTCCACAACGACAGCCTCTCTTGTCCGGGCGGCGAAATGCACGACGCCGGCTGGCACCAACGAGCTCCCGTCCGGTGAGTCGATCGGAATCGACATGAGTACCGCAATTTCGTCCGAGGCCACGCTTCCCTCGGCCTGCACGAATAGTTCCCCGTCTCGTGACAGCAAGAGAAGGCCGCGTTGCGCGCCGGCGTTCTCGATCAGAATGCCGATCAGTCTCTCGAGCAGTTGTCCCAATACAACTTCTCCAGAGATCGTCTGTGCCGCCTTGATCAATGTATTCAGATCGAGAAAGGCCGAGCTCGAACGAGCGGTTGACGACTGTATGGTTTCAATAGGCAAGTTGGCAGGGCTCTTGCCAGATGCTCCCTGCATGTCCCGGTATTCAGTGAGCAGTTGGGGGAATTCGAGTTCCAGCTCCTCTACTTTCCGGTAGGCGCCCCACAATTGATATGCGTAGCGAGCATCACGCAGGTACATTGCGCCCACTCGGGACGTTGGCCGCCGCTCCATCGAGAACCTTGCAGCCAACTCGTTCGCGAGAGCCTCGTCTTGAGCGAGCTGTGCCTTGTGCGCGGCGTCGATCGCGCGATCGTAGAATTCCGCGGCCGCGGCGACATCGTTGCTAATGCGAGCGATTTCAGCTTCGACCATCAGCCGCTTGGCCATGAAATTGTCTGGACAATTGTCCGACCATATTTTGAGCTGCGAGAGGTTTGCCTGCAACTGCTCCATTGCCGCAGGCCCGTCATTGGCTCCAAGATCATTCCATAGCGCAGTCAGAGACAGCGATTGATTGAGCAAATGATCCGCAAGGTTGGGATGATTGACAATGAAACCGAGCATGCCATCGATTTCACGGGTAGCCTCAAGGGCTAGCTTCGGCCTGCCAAACAGATAAAGCGCTTGGGCCTTCAAGATCTTGTAGAAGCAGATCGCCATGGCTACCTGGTGGCGTTCGCAAGATTCGAGAAAAGCCGCTTCATCGACGCCATCCGCGGAGAAATCCGAACTCGACTTTGTGCGTCCCGCTAATGTCGAAAGCACGATCTGATAAGCGAGAATACCTGCAGCGGCACCTGGATTCTGAGTTCGCGACGTGAACTCAAGTAGTGCGGGCATTCCATCGAGCAAATCACCCAGAGCTTTCCCACCAAAGGAATCGAGGAAGACCCGGTACATCAGGAGATACCCGGCCCAGAGGATGTCGCCGGAATCGAGGCCTTCCCGGTAACCGCGATCGATGATCGGAACAGCGTGTCGGACGTGATG
This sequence comes from Bradyrhizobium sp. USDA 327, assembly GCF_041262065.1. NCBI lineage: Bacteria > Pseudomonadati > Pseudomonadota > Alphaproteobacteria > Hyphomicrobiales > Nitrobacteraceae > Bradyrhizobium > Bradyrhizobium sp. USDA 327. The sequence continues at coordinate 2,415,798 of NZ_JBGCCW010000001.1, forward strand.
AACCCATGGCATCAGCTCTGTGCCGAGGACCAAACAGACGGTTGCCGTCGGTGCTGAGCCGCCAAATCGATCACAGAGGCGCAACGCGAGATCGCCAAATTCGAGACCTTTCTTGTACCGTCCCATGAATGCGCCAAGCATCAGACCATAGTTTGCAAAGGATAAGGCTGATTCTGGCGCGTTGCCGTGTTTGAGCGATATGCCGACGGAAGTACCGACGATAAGGGGAAAGAGGTTCTGGTTAGAAAGGAATGCGGCTATGGCCAAATGCCTTAGGCAGCGTTGTGCCAGCGACATTTCTTGATCTTCACAGTCCGGATTTTCGAAGAGGGATGCCACCTCGCGTCCCTCCAACATGCTTGCGACTTTTCCCATGGCGAGCTGGCCAGGCTCCAGCGGGTTGTCCAGCGGTAGTTCAATTCCAAGCAATGCCAATGCATTGCGACCTGCAGTCAAGGCTTCTCCAAATTCCGTGAGTAAAGTGTGCTGAGCGATACGCGTAAAATGTACCTCTGCTTTCTCCAGATTAGTGCGGGCGTGCTGAAGAGTGACTTCGACTATCTTTGTACATTGATCAAAATTTCGGTTCAGATATTCCAGTGCAGCGCGTTGGCGGAATGCGTCGATCGTAAGGTCGTAGTTGGTGTCCCATCCGTCCTCGCCCAGGAGAGCTTGCGCAATATCAACGTAAGACAGCGCTGCGGAATATGCCGTCGCGTCGGAGGCTTTGCGTGCAGCCTCAAGGTTTAGTTCCGCCAAAGACGTTCTTTCCACCGCAAGATCAATCAAGTCACGGCCGATGTTGAGATGGTCTACGATCTCAAATAGCCTCTCTTTCAGAGAGGCGGGGGGAAGGGTGGTTTGCAAGCGGCGTCCAATTGCCAGATGGACATATTGCTTTTGATCCTCCTGAATCAAACCATATGCGGCCTGCTGAATGCGATCGTGCTGAAAGCCAAACTCCTGTACGAGGAGCGGTGAGAGAGCATCCTCAGCATCACTGGTGGTGAGTTCGGACAGTGGCCGCAGTATTTCCGTTTCTACTGCGGGACGTAAACTTTCAAAGGTTTGCTCAGGCGTCGACTTCTGGATAAGCGCAAGCGTATCGACGTCGAACCGATTGCCGATGCATGCTGCGAGGCGCAGGACTTCCTGCGTCGCCGCTGGCAGACGTCGTAGTTTGGTCAGGAGCAGATTTACAACGTTATCTGTAATTTCGGCCGATCTGATCGCTTGAAGATCCCAGCTCCAACGTGTGCGTCCCTGAGAGGAGGGCAGCGACGGCTTGATCAGGCCTTCATGATGAAGAACTGAAAGAAACTGTCTAACAAACAGTGGGTTTCCCTGCGTTTTCTGAACGACAAGACGAGCCAGGGCAGATACCTGTCCGGCATCGGCTTGCAGGGTATCACCCAGAAGCTTTGCGACATCGGCTAGGCCTAGAGGCGGCAATGTAAGGGTCGTGGCTTGGCCGCCACTCTCCTTGATGTCGCGCAGCGCAAGCATAAGGGGGTGGACTGCGGTGATCTCATTGTCTCGATACGCGCCGATAAGGAAGAGGCGGCTTAATCCACCATCGGTCAAAATGACGCGCAAAAGGCCGAGCGTAGCGGAGTCGACCCACTGGAGATCATCCAGGAAAAGCACGACACTATCTCTCGTACATAGGGCACGTAAGAGTTGGCCGAAGGCACGGTGGAAGCGGTTGGTGGCCTCAGCTGCTGCCAATTCGGTGACCGGTGGCTGCGGGCCAATGATCAGCTCAAGATCGGGCAATGCGTCAAGGATCACTCGGCCGTTCGGGGCCAGCGCTTCGTTTAAGTCCTGACGCCACGTTGCGAGGCGTTCACCGCTCTCTGTCAAAAGTTGTCGGACCAGATCGCGGAATGCGGCAACCAGGCCTAAATAGGGGACGTTGCGCTGGAGCTGATCAAATTTGCCCGAGATGAAATAGCCGCGGTTCCGCGTAATCGGTTTATGAATCTCTTGGACGAGGGCCGATTTGCCAACGCCGGAGTATCCGGCGACCAACATGATTTCGGCGCGGCCGCGCCGGGCACGTTCAAACGCCTCCAGGAGGCGTTCAACTTCGTTCTCGCGTCCGTAAAGCCGCTCTGGAATTTGGAATCGATCGGAGAAGTCGGCGCGGCCCGCTTCAAACCGCTCCAATCCGCCTCCAGCGCGGACTGTTTCCAGATCTGCTAACAGGCCAGCCGCGCTTTGATATCGGTCCTCGGCCCGCTTTGCCATGAGCTTGCTGACGATTTTGGACAACGCGAGCGGAATGTCCGGATTCCGTCGATGTGCTGGAATTGGTTCTCGTGCGATTTGATAGTGGACGAGCTGCATCTGGTCGTCCGCATCAAAGGGCTGGCTTCTGGTGAGCAACTCGTAGAAGGTGGCGCCTAACGAGTAGAAGTCGGTCCGGTAATCCAATGACCGGTTCATGCGGCCTGTCTGCTCGGGCGACATGTACGGCAAGGTTCCTTCAAGGACTTCCGGTGCCTTTGTTACTGGACGCTCTTTCGAAGATCGCGTCGAGATTCCGAAGTCGATGATCTTGACCTCGCCAGTGCTGGGGTTAATCACGAGGTTAGAGGGATTGATATCTTTGTGAATGATACGAGCGGAGTGCAAATGGCCGAGAGCGGTCGTGACCTGTATGGCAGTCTCGATAAATTCATCGAGAGACAATGGCCTGTCGCGCAGAAGATCTGCGAGTGACATAGCGCCGAAGTCCTCAAACAGGATCAATAGTGTCTTGTCGTGACGTCGAAGTTCGTAGCTTCGGATGACACCTGTGAGCTCCAGGCCCTGGACGATTTCAAATTCCCAGCGATAACGCGCCAATTCCGCGGCGCTCGGATAATCGCTTTTGAGAATCTTGATCACGACAGGAAGTTCGTCGTGGTCTCGGATAGCCCGAAGAACAATCGAGTATTTACTTTCGTAGAGGCGTTCTCTGACCTGAAATCCCTGGATGAACGACATGCGCTCTCTCTTTACGAATCGGCCTCGACAATGGAGCTCTGCGTCACATCGCGAACAGTCTTATAGTACCCAATCCCGTGACCAATTTGCGCGAAGTTGAATTCTGAGAAATTGCCGAAAGGCTGGTAAAGACGCAACAATGGAAAGAAATCACGGTCCCAGCCTTCTTGGTCCTCACACCGCGAGAGTGCGCGGCCTGGCAATGCTTGACCGGCTTCCACGTACTTTTCGAAGTGGGGCCAGTGCGCCCGAACGAGTGGATTCTGTTGGGCGCGTTCGATGCCACGCCGGGCGTACTGCCAGAACGCTGTGTCCCATCGAGAGCCGCAGGCATAGTGCCACGCGACGAATAACGAATCACAGCACATATATGACAGGGTCATGCTGTTGAAGGCGCCGATTTCTTCATCGTCCGCGCATCTGCCTTTTCCGAGCTCCGAGATCCAACGCGTTGCCGAACGGACCTGTCCGATTGCATGCCCGATCGTCGTCGCCTCAAGCGGCTCGATAAAACTTGCCGCGTTTCCGATCCAGAAAGCCCGACCGTCGAACACTTTTCGGCGCATGAAATTCGGAAAGCTCGGTGCGACACGCTGCTCCCAGGTAAAAACCCCATCATCGTGCAGAAACGCAGTGAAGTCAGCTGCAACTTCGTCGTCGCTACTCACGTTTGGATTAGAGACGTATCCGCAGGAGGTCCAATCGCGAAGGGGAATCTGGAAGATCCACCCATGCGGTCGAGCAACAATGCGGGTTAGGCCGGATAAGCCTTGCGGGCTGAGCCGGCGAATGGTCGCGCGGCCAGTCGGGATCCAATCGAGGCGAATAACATCTTCTGTGTCCCCCCTTGGAAAGCCGCGTGCATCGAAGATGTAGTCGCATAGGTACTCCGTGCCATTGTCCAACCGCACGTGAATCCCATTAGAGGAATTGCGCAGCTCATCGACCCGCGCATCGATCCTCGTTGCGCGAACGTGTTCTGCGAGCACATGCACTACCGCAGCGGCATCGAGATGATAGGCAATCAGCCGCGCCGGCTGGAAGCGGTGCACGAAGTCAGTTCCGGCGCAGCCCCATCCCTCGTAACGGCTACCCTTCTTCAGGGTCGCGCCGCAATGCTCGGCAAGGTGAGAAAAGCCGAGTCCCGTAATCTCCTCGAACCAGGTCGTGAAACGCGGGGTGGTGCCTTCCCCAACTCCGATGATGGGAATGCGCGAATCGAAGATGTGTAGCAACTCCGCCTGCGGGAGGTACCGTGTGAGATGCGCGGCAGCGATAAAGCCTGCGGTGCCGCCGCCGAGTACTGCAATTCTCATGGCGCGACCTCCTTCAGGGTTTCGGCCGGGCGGAGCAGATGCTGCACGGCTAGGACAGCATGTGCGGTCTCCGAGTGCGCCGGAGCCTTGTCGTAGAAGCTGCTGGGGAGGGGGGCTCGACCCGAAAGCGATTGTCCATCGTAGTCTCGGCCGGTTGCGAGCCGCCACGGCGCCAGATTCAATCCGGCCAGTTTGTTCTGGAAGTCGGAGGCAGAAAAGGCATCTCCTTGTTGGTCCAGGCAGTTCCGCAGCAGCGCTGCGCCCCGCGCCGAGAGCGTCATGCCCAGTCCAAAATATGGATCAACCGTGCAGACGGCGTCCCCGATCGCAACCAATCCTTCCGGCCAGGCAGGGAGCAAATGGAAATGTGTCACTCGATTTGGAGTAGGTGCGTAGCGATGGATCGGAGACAAGGGTCGTGCAACAGCCAAAGCTGCTCGCAGCTCGCCGTCTCCCAAATTCGAAGTAAACTTCAGGAATGTATCGTCTTCAGCGGGAAGCGGAGGGCCGGTTGGCGACAGGAGCACAACGCCCCACCGGTCATTCTCGGCGCGCAACATCATGGCGGCGCGACCTCTCGAAGTCTCTGTTGGTGCGATAGAAAGGCAGCGCCAGTCGGGCGCGTTGTCCGGGTTAATCGTGAACCAGCGTGATGCATATTGCATCCGACAGTTGGTCACGGTGGTCTCCAATCTTGATCCGCTGCTCTTCAGTAAGCTCTCGATCCAGCGTGGCAATATCGAACCGGCGCCGCTGGCATCCACAACGAGATCGGCTAGGAGTTCGACCTCGCCAACAGCTTGCCTTCCCGTAGTGCGAACACCGATCACCCTCCGGTCGACTGCGTGAGCGAGAAGTCCTACGACCTTTTGCCCCTCTCGCACTTGCACCGTGGTCGTCTTTGCAAGACTACGGCGCAGTACGCTTTCCATCAGGGCTCTAGAGCAGCCATAAGCGGTGATGCCTGATTCTGATCGTGGCAGCCGTCCCGTGGACAAGTGCAAGAGGCTGTGGGCCGATGCATCGAACGGACCGGCGCCGTGTGCGCCCATCTGCTCACTCCAGCCGGGTATCAATTGCTCGAATGCAGCAGCTCCCGCGGCCATCAAGAGGTGAACGCAGCGGCTTTGAGGGACGCCGCGACGCGGAACTAACGCGAGATCGTTCGGATCACGGTAGTGGTCACGCTCAACAATCGTAACTCGTTCGAAACGATCAGCCAGCGCATGAGCGGCCAGCAACCCGGCCACTCCACCTCCAATGATCAACACATGGCCGTTCGAATGCTTGCGCAATTCACAACCTAGGACTGAGCTTTTCGCCGAGGGTGGTAAACAGGGTTTCAGGTACGGATCGAGAAATACGTGTGTACGTGTGGAGCATTATCAAACCAATGCGACCGGTCAGGTCGATGACGGGGCCAATGGTGCGCCTTTCGTCTTGGCTCGCGAAGATGTGAGTGTTGTACCAACGGAATTGAGCTTCGATGCCCTTTTCCGCGAGCTGAAAATGATACACGTCCGGACTGAGTTCGGCTGCGGTCGCCTCAACAGGTCGTCCAGCCGGTCCCATTCCTACTCCCGTGGCCGACTTGCCCGTAACTATGAGATCGTAGTCGGGTGTGCCTAAGTCTCCAATGCGAGCGGCTGCGTCGTCGACCTGAAGCAATCTTTTCAAGATGGGGTCTTCGACCCTTTTGATGAGAGATTTGACGACCGTTGCCCGCAGATCCTCATCCTGTCGAAAATGCATCAAATTCGGACGATCTTTCCAATATACCATGTAACGAGAGGGGCCGGCTGTTACGCAGTCTCCGGCGGTGTCGAAGATCGCAAAGGTCCCAATCCAGATCCCGACCATGTTGTCATATGGCATGCTATCAAGAGGATTTGGTGTCATCTGTTTTCCTCCAATGCGATGAAAATCAAAACTGGATGACAAAAGGATTTAGTTCGCCCTCATCAAGCGATCGGGAAAGCCAGCCTTCCCGAACGGGCACATCATACAGCCGACCCGGTCCGAATCGAGCCCAAAAGTGCCGAAGCCCCGGTGCAACGACACGCACGACCGGAAATCCGACGTCAGGCCGCGTCTGATCCAGAACGAGGACTTCAATGCCTCTGCTTGCAGCAAGCTTCACACATGTGGAGACGTCCCGCGAAAGGTCATCCGATGCATAAGTCCTGAAATCTTCCAGCCGGAGTGGTTCTGCTTGCGAGTCGGGATTCAAGTAGGTTGTGTCAGCGCTTCTGACTGTTCGCCACCAGTGCACGGCATCATCACTGCCTTGATAGGACCGTGACGACCCAGAGCCAGTCACCGCCGGCACGGCTTCTAACGATTGATTCATTTCAGTCAATGCACGGATCAGAGCGACTTTTGGGTCGAGATGTGTGCCGAAGCCGTAGATGATGTCCTCTTCGGCTTTGTCCACTCGCCTAGATAACGCAACGAAAGTAGGTATTCCAAAGTCGCTTGTGACGTCGAGCGCCCAAAGATGGCGCTGAAGATCGCCGTATCGACGAATAATTGCCGAGACATAGGCGTCGTCGGCGCCTTCAAGGTCGACGGCCCGCCTACGCAAGCGGTTGTACCACCAAAGAGCGACAGCATCCCGTTCAATCAATTCGAGCAGTCCCTGAAGCACTGCTTCTTCGAACACCGAACCTGCCGCACAGCCATTGGAATCGGCTCGGGCAAACAACGGGGGTGAGCTATGATACCCGTAATAGCAAAGTGAGGTTGGCAAATAGCGCGTGGTTTGGTTGGACAGCGACCAGAGTGGTGACCACTCGATCTCGACATCGTGTCGAAAGGGCTCGGGTACCCACCAGGCTTTATGGCCTTTCAAGTTGTGCTTCTGCCGCTCTGCATATTGTCGTTCGCTATACAGCATGCACGCGTTTGGGTGAATTGCAGTCGGTCCAAGCTCTGCAAACGAAGCTCTTACGCGCGGCTCGGTGCTGTCGAAGACGCCGCAATAACGCTCGAGTGATTCAGCCAGCGCGCTGATGCGCGCCTGATCTATGCTCTTTCCTTTGCCGCCGGATCGTCGGCGCATCCCTTCCTTCAGGAAGAAACGGTCGTCGTACATGTCGGAAAAATTGTGATCGGCCGCGAACGTCGCAAGGCACGCTCCGTCTACTTGACCCACTCGGTCTCCGGGTATGAGCGCGCTTACAATGCCCGTGATCGGACTTAGATGCCGTTCGAGTTGCGCGAGCACTTCCCGTTGATCAAGGGCTTGATGCCCTCCGTCGAAGGAGGGGATCTTGGGGCGACAGCGAAGAGTTAATGGTCCGGGGGGAGAGTCGAACTTCGGTCCCTGAGATCCGCATGATCGGCATTGAGGGCGGCGAATAAGACTGTGATGAGTTCGTTCTAGCGTAAGTAAACTCGTTGACACAACGCGATTGAGAAGGATCGATTGTCCTCCTGTCGCGATGAAGCGAATGACTTCCGTAGCTGCTTCCGCGAGAGCGGCATGTTGGGTCGACGCAATGTACGCGGGAACGGCTCCGATCAACCCTTTTGAAGCGCTGCGCCGCGCGATGTATTCTTCAAGTCTGCGATGGCCTCGCAGGCGTTGCGCGAGACAGTCCCAACACGCGGTTTGTCCCGGTACGATCATTGGGCCAATACATGGTTCGATGCCAACCGGCTTCACGAGAAGCCAAGCCCTTCCAGAGCCAAGTGCGTCGGTGTTCCATGTTGCAAGCTCCGGCCGCAGGTAATCGTCAGTGACAACCACTATGACGTCACCGTTGATGCCAGTTTGAACGCCGTGCCGCGTCAGCAAATCGGTAAGGGGGCCGACGTCAGCGTTCCCAAAAGCAATCGTGGACACGAGCGTGGTATTAAGCCGCGATCGCGCCAAACCCGGTCGAACACCTGCGTGTTCCCAGAAGGCGGTTATGGGGCGACTTTCAACGGCGACGTCCTCGGCCAGATAGCCGCTGGTTCGGAGGCGGTCGAGTGCCGCAAACACCTGCTCTGCGGAATAGGTTTTGCAGAGCACCGCAAAGATCTTTTCGATGTTGTGTGTGCCGTCGAGCATGGGGGCGACGGCCGCGTAGATCGGATCGGAAATCCAGGCGTTGCCACCTTCGGAGAGTAAGAAAAGCTCGCCGTCGGAACTAACGACCGGCTCAACGCAAGACTTGAAGCGTGGAGGTTCGGCTGAGCCCGGCCCCACACAAAGTCATCCTTCTCAGCAGCAGGCCGGAGGAGTTTGGTGTAGCAACGGCCAAAACTGCTCAGGTATTTGCTGGGGATTCGGAGCTGGTTTGATCATGACAATCTGATCGAAGCTCTTGCCAACTGAAGCTCCGTAATCCTTCACGGCCTGGGTCGGATCTGTCTCTAATAGCTTTCTGAAATTAGGATCTTTCCACGCCTTCGCATGGATTTCTCCCCAGTCCGCATTAGTCGGATAAGGCGCCTTCACTAGGTTAGCCACGGATCGACACTCCTTCAGGAGGCTGCCGTCTGGCTTCAGGGGCGGGACCGCCCGTGAACAATCACCAGAGTTCTGCCCCTTATAAGCCAGGGGACCGCGCACGATTAAGGCCGGGTTCCAAAGTAACCTCTGGATTATCTACTGTCAATAAATCGCTGTCCGGGCGCCATTGAAAGCCAAGCATTAAACGGGCCAGCGGGTCGCTCCTAGTCCTCGAGCCACGAGGTGGCTAATCAGAGTCATTTGATGAAGCGCCAGCTGGTTGCCGATGCAGGCGCGGCGACCGGAGCCGAACGGAAGATAGATGGACCCAGGAGTGGCTGCTGCGCCCATAAAGCGTTCGGGGGCAAAACGATGCGGCTCCGGAAAATAGCGCGCATCGTTGTGTAGCAATTGTGGGCTCACCCACACTGCGACATTGCGCGAGAACTCCAACCCGTTGATTTCAAATGGACTTTCAACTTCTCGATAGAGAATGGGGGCCGGTGGATGCAGCCGCATGCTCTCCTTCAAAGCCGCCATGCAGTAGGAGTTCAAAAGATTTGCGGTCTTTGGGACTTCATTGACGTAAAGGTCGTCAGCTTCGGTCACAATTCGCGCGATGCTCTCGTTGGCTGCTGCAGCGTCACGCCAGAAATTCACGAGAGTGAAGGGGATTGTGAGGTGTCCGGCGTAAAGAATCTGCATGACTTCACCCACGATCTCTTCACGCGTCAGCTTCTCGCCGTCCGCGGACCGTGCCAGAACCATTTTCGAAAGGACGTCGCCTCGGTCCTCACCGCTAGCGATGCGCTGATCGATGATGCGGACAGTTGCGTCCATCCGGGGCAATGCACGGGGACGTATCATGACGAGAGGGGCGGCCAGATCCCCACCACTTGCGCCTGCGTAGTCCTCTCCATAAGCTTCTGAGAGAGGCAGCAATCCCGAGCGGCCCGTTCCTGGGCCGTACCCTTCGATGTCTGCGTCCAGCACCACACGAGCAGCAATTCGGGCTGTGAGGATGCGCAACTCCCTGAGCAGGTGGACCACCGAATGGGAAGACCATGCATTCAACATGTCCGTCGTGCATCGAGCTACTGCCGCCATGTGAGATGTCAAAGGGCCGGCTCGGAAGGAGGGGCGCAGCGCTCGCCGACGCGCTTGCCAAGCCGCTCCTTCCAGGGTCGTCAGGCCGTCGCCCCAATGGCCGCGATTGGAGTCTTTGACGAATTCGGGCTTGCGGAGGCATGCTTCATGCTCGGAAAAGAGCTTCCGAACCTCGGGCGCACCGTTGACCAGGATGCAGGGCGAGCCTCCGAGTTGAAATCCGACAATGTCTCCATGGCGTTCGGCGAGACCTCGCAAGAAGGCGAACATGTCGGCTTGCCAGGATTCGTAATTGATGCGACCCGAGTCGGGGTCCGTTGGACCAGGCGGCGTCATCGCCATCAGCGCTCGCTCCCCATTCGCACGGCCTTCCACCGATGACCTCCGGTACAACATTGTGGAGTTATGCGCTCGCGCCAGACGTAGAAGTCTGTCCGACTGACGGGGGCGCTTTCGTTCACACGGCGACGTTTCAGATCAGGGTTGAGGCCACCGACCTTAAGTTGCTCGAACTTCTTGCGCCACCGGGCCGCAGCGAGGAAGATATCTATGATCGTCTTGGAGACCAGCCTGTCCAAAGCAATCCTGACGGCAACCTCCGAAAGCGTTGTGCAGCGCTGCTCTTTCGCTTGGATCGCCTGGGGCTGCTCATACGGGGCTTGAGCAGTCAGGGCAGGCGGCTTGTGTCCTGCATTCCCTTGCGGCCGCCGCCCGGGGCTACGCCGAAATGCTCGCTCGGAGAAACGCTTCGGCTTTCGCCAAATGCGCTCGCACGCGTCGATCAAGGAGCAATATCCCTCGAGGTTCCCGGCTCCTGGGTCAAAATGTCGCTTCACGATCGCAGCCTGCTTCCACTCCTGCACGATTTGGCGATTGGGCTCCCAGCCGCTGAAATCACCAAGGTTAAAGCGGAGCATTGCGAGCAGACAATCCTGGCGATACTTGGTTTGATGAGCCAATGCGGGCTTCTCGAAAGATCCGGACAGGATGCATGGTCCGGCCATGACTTATTCTTTCACACCCGCACCCGCAGAGGTTATGCTCGAACGCTGATTGGCAAGAGTACCCTCGAAGGAAAATCCGATCATCAGTTCAGGACGACTGCAATAGCAAACGACGACCGTCGTCTCGTCCTTGAGCCGCCTCTCCTGTCTAGCTTGTTTGCGACAGACCCGCCATTCGCGGCTGTATCTGCACGGCGTCAATCTGTGAGACGACAAGGATCTATAGCGCTTACCTCGGGCCAGCTCTCGGAGTTCCTGTTCCGTACGCTTTGCGAGCAGGGAGGACGACGTCCTTACCCAAGTGGCGGCGCTAGTTACCCGTTGCAGACGTACCTGGCGGTGAACCGGTGCCGCGGTGTCGCGCCGGGCCTCTATGCTTACGATGCGACCGCTCACGAGCTCATTGCCGTTGGTGGGCCTGGACTTGGGCTCGAGAGGTTGCTTGCTGATGCCGCCGGAACAGCGAACGTTGTCGAGCCGCCACAGATCCTCCTCGTGCTCACCGCCGACTACAGACGGATGCGACGGCTCTACGAGGACTTAAGTTATAGCCTCATCTTGAAGGAGGTCGGTGCTGTGTTCCAAGTTGCGATGATGGCGGCCGCGGCAATGGGGTTGGGTACATGTCCACTAGGGTGCGGGGATTCGCTGCTCTTCTCCGAACTGATCGGCGTAGACCCAGCGATCGAAACATCTGTGGGGGAGCTGATGTTGGGATCCCTCGAATGAGAGCGCAGCCAGAGGGTGTCAGTAACTCGGTGTAAGATGGTTTCTGTGAGTTTACCTTTGACAGGAGACTCACATGGCTACGGATTTTTCACCTGAGATTTTGGACCAGCTTCTTGCCGGGGGCAGCCTCAAGCCAGAAGACTTAGCCGGCGAAGACGGGCTTTTCAGACGACTGAAGAAGGCGCTTCTGGAGCGCGCACTGGGTGCGGAGCTGACCCACCACCTTGGCTATGAGAAGGGCGACCCGGCGGGCCGCGGGTCGGGCAACAGCCGCAACGGCACAAGCAGCAAAGCGCTGTTGACGGACGACGGCGAGATCGAGATCGAGGTGCCGCGCGACCGCGCCGGCACGTTCGAACCGGTGATCGTCGCGAAGGGCCAGACCCGCTTCGACGGCTTCGACGAGAAGATCATCAGTCTCTACGGGCGGGGCATGACGGTACGGGAGATCCAGGGCCATCTGGCCGAGCTCTACGGCACCGAGGTGTCCTCCGATCTGATCAGCAAGGTCACCGACGCGATTCTCGACGAGGTCCGCGAATGGCAGAGCCGGCCGCTGGAAGCGATCTATCCGGTGGTCTTCTTCGACGCGCTCAGGGTCAAGATTCGCGATGAGGGGATGGTCAAGAACAAGGCAGTCTACGTCGTGCTGGGCATCACTGCATCGGGCGAGAAAGACGTGCTCGGGCTTTGGATCGAGCAAACCGAAGGCGCCAAATTCTGGCTCAAGGTCATGAACGATCTGAGGAACCGCGGCGTCGCCGACATCCTGATCGCCGTCGTCGACGGTCTGAAGGGCTTTCCCGAGGCGATCAACAGCGTCTTTCCCAAGGCGATGGTCCAGACCTGCATCGTGCATTTGATCCGCAACAGCCTATCCTTCGTGTCCTGGAAGGATCGCAAGGCGATCCTTCCCTCGATCAAGGCGATCTATCATGCCGAGAATGCCGACGCCGCTCTGCTCAGGCTCGAGGACTTCGAAGCCGAGTGGGGCAAGCGCTATCCCGCGATCGGGGCGGCCTGGCGCCGGGCGTGGGAGCACGTCATTCCGTTCTTCGCCTTCGCGCCGGAGATACGCAAAATGATCTATACCACCAACGCGGTCGAGGCGCTGAACCGTTCGCTGCGCAAGATCATCAAAACACGCGGCAGCTTCCCCAACGACGAGGCGGCGATGAAGCTGCTTTACCTCGCCATCAGAAATGCCGGCATCCATTGGCGACGACCGGTTGCATGGACGGCCGCAATGGGCCAGTTTGCCATCCAGTTCGGCGAGCGCTTTGCAGGCTCAGCGGACTGACCCCATGGGGTCAGTCCGCTGACCCCGCAAACCCCTCACAGAGACGCTCTTACACAAAACTTCTGACACTCCCCGCAGCCAGAGTGAATGACGACTGAACATAAGGTTCGATGAACACGCCCCACCTCATCTCGCAAGGATGCTTAGCACGAACTAACCTCTTCGTCGAGCTTGTGTGAAAGGCGCAATCGGCTTTCCTCGGAGCTCTCAGAACTGTCAGTCGGCCAACATACGTGATAGCGGAGCCGGGACTCGGTCGTTTTATCGATCACGAGATTGCCGTTTCCCGCACACCGTTTCTTTCTCCACGCAAAGTGTTTTGTCCTATGAGCCGTATCGCCACGGTCAGCGCGCGTATGGGCCAAATCATGCAATCCTCGACAACCGCCATATACGAGGTGAGAGCTGGCCCCGCAAATTCGGACAGTAGCTTGAGTGGATTTTCTGCCTGACAGCGGCGAGGATTCTTGCTGCGAATCAGGAGCGAAGATGACGAAGAAGAGCCGCCGGACGCATTCTCCGGCATTCAAGGCGAAGGTTGCTTTGGCTGCGGTCAAAGGAGACAAGACACTGGCGGAGCTGGCGCAACTGTTTGATGTTCATCCGAACCAGATCACGATCTGGAAAAACCAGCTCCTGGAAGGCGCCGCCGGCGTGTTTGGGCATGACAAGACATCGGCCGAGACGCCGGTCGATTTGAAGGCGTTGCATGCCAAGATCGGCGAGCTGGCGTTGGAAAACGATTTTTTGTCCGGCGCGCTCACCAAGGCGGGCCTGCTGAGCGCAAAGCGATGATCGACCGCGGTCATGATCTTTCTATCGTGCGCCAGGCGAAGGTCCTGAAGCTGGCTCGCAGCACGGTCTACTATGAACCTCGGCCAGTTTCGGCCGAGGACCTTGCCTTGATGCGTCGGCTCGATGAGCTGCATCTCGATTATCCCTTCGCGGGAGCGCGTATGCTGCGATCGTTGCTGCGGCGGGAGGGGGTATACGCCGGTCGCCGCCACATCGCGACGCTGATGAAGCGCATGGGGATCGAGGCGGTCTATCGTCGCCCGAACACGAGCAAGCCGGCTCCGGGTCACAAGATCTACCCGTACCTGTTGCGCGGATTGAAGATCGAGCGGCCCGACCATGCGTGGGCAATGGACATCACCTACATTCCGATGCGGCGTGGCTTCGTCTATCTCGCGGCGGTCGTCGATGTGTTCAGCCGACGGGTCCTGGCCCATCGCGTCTCGATCACAATGGAGGCGGCCTTCTGCGTCGAAGCGGTCCAGGAGGCGTTGGCGAAGCACGGCAGGCCCGCGATTTTCAACACGGACCAGGGCAGCCAGTTCACCAGCCTCGAGTTCACCGATGTGCTGCTGGACGCGAAGATCGCCATCAGCATGGATGGCAAGGGCGCCTGGCGCGACAACGTGTTTGTCGAGCGGCTCTGGCGCACGGTCAAATACGAAGAAGTTTATCTCCGCGCCTACGACAGCGTGTCCGAGGCGCGAGCGTCAATTGCCAAGTATCTGGCCTTCTACAATCAGGGACGCCCTCACTCGAGCCTTGACGGGCGCACGCCCGACGAGGCTTACTTCGGCACGCAAGCTATGGTGATGGCCGCATGACCGTCGCCGACGATTTTGTCGTCGCTCTGGTCGGGCTACGCCCTCCCGACGCAACGACAAAATCGTAAAGCCCCGCGTTCAGCATAACCCGGCAGGAATCCACTTAAATCCAGCGGGGCGCTGTCCAAACAACCGGGGCCAGCTCTGTGCGTTCTCAACAACGATGAGCGTACGGCCAATCGACAATGCCGCCATGGACCGGGCAGTGGTCGATCAACAACCTTGGGCGTCATCGCGACGCGCTGCATCCAAGGTCCTGCCAGATGGCGCCCGCATCGTCACTGTAGGCTCGGGCTCGGAACGAGAGTGGCCTTTCCGGGTACCGCCCACTATGCGGCGAGCAAGGCGGCAGTTGTCGGCTACAGCCACGGAGCTGCGCCAGACCTTGGCCGCCGAAACATCACCGTCAACGTCGTTGCAGGCGGGGATCATGGATACCGACATGTCGTCGGTGGTGCGAGAGACAGGCTTCCTCCATTCCTGATGGAATCGCATGTCAGGCGATTTGCAGATTTGGTGGAGTGGCTGCAGCGATCGTATTCCTGGCAGGACCCGCCGCCGGATTCATCACCTGTTCGGTCATCGACGTGAACGGCGGCCTGGCCTGAGAAGTTTCACAATGAGTGGGCGCAACCGCGCGTCGCAGGCGGGAGGTGCGCAGGGCGCGGTCGCCGATGTGACGAGGTTGGAGCTTGTTTGCTGGGGGAGCTCGAAGCTAGCGCCGTCCTGGTCTCTGACGGTACATGAAGCTACGGCATGCCGGTACGAGCAGTGGCGATTTTCGCTACGTATGCAGAGCTATTCAGTCGATTGACTCCGATAGGTAGCGGAATCGCCAGTATTCCGAACCGCACAAATTATTCTGTGAATTCAGGGCCGAAAAAATCCGGCGGGTATACCGTCGGGATTTGTCCGTCGGACTTGAAGATTTGTGCTTGTAGATCAACGACGAAACGTCGTCCTAGATAATTGAGTGGGAGTAGGGCATTCGGCTGGTTATGCGCGGTTTAGCGTAGCTTTGGCGTTGTGGGTCTCACTCACATGCAAAGAGAGCTGGTGGTCTCGACTTAACTCGAACGAGCTCGGCGCACCAGCACGTTTTGGCTGGCGGAGTATCTCATCGAACCACAGCGTGCAGAAGGGCTGGAGCTGCTAGAGCCGAGGCGTTCATTTGAGGCCGCCCGCCATTGGCATCGCGCTTACGGCCGCCGATTGTCCTGAAACGTGCGCATTAGATCTCATCGAGTGCGGACATTGACGCCGACTGATCGGGATTTGTATTGTGGATTTTCAAGGCTTCATTATTCGTGATATCAATGATGGCGCGTCATGAACCTAAGATCTGTCGATCTCAATCTTCTGGTCGCTCTGAACGCTCTTCTCACGGACCTTCACGTCACCCGTGCTGCCGACAGGATTGGCCTCAGTCAACCCGCAATGAGCAATGCGCTCTCCAGGCTGCGTCATATCTTCAAGGACGAGCTTCTTGTACGGACAGCCAACGGCATGCAAGCCACGCCGCGTGCGATCGAGCTGGCGGAGCCGGTGAAGCGGCTTTTGCGGCAGGTGGAGCGCCTTCTGGATAGCGAATCCGCTTTCGATCCGACCACCACGACACGTAGCTTTTCCGTGAGGTTGTCCGATCTTCTCAGCCGTCTTCTTCTTCCCGCCGTCGGCAAAACGTTGGAGACGACGGCACCCTTCGCGCAGCTCGACGTCGTGCACTATTCGCCGACGCAAACGGTAGAGGCCCTGGAGAAGGACGAAATCGATCTCGCGATCTCGATGGGTCTCGCGCATTCGAATTCGATCAAGTCGGTCGTCCTGATGAAGGATCGGATGGTGTGCGTGATGCGCGAAGATCACCCTCTGGCGCAGCGCCCCCTTACAATGGAAACGTTTCTGCAGGCGGCGCATCTCAAGGTCTCGATGTCGCCGACAGATCTGCGTTTCGTCGACGACGTGCTCGCCGGGCAAGGGCTGTCCCGCCGGGTCGCGGTCAACGTTCCCCATTGGCTGCTGGTCCCGCATGTGCTGCGGAATTCTGATCTGTTGTCGGTCATGCCCCGGCGCTTGGCCTTCGCGATGGTCTCGGAAGATCTTGCGATCAGAGACCTGCCGTTCGCGTCCGATCCCTTCGAATGGTCCATGTATTGGCACCGAAGGCACGATGGCAGTCAGGACCTGAATTGGTTGCGTTCGATCTTCGTTGATGCCACGCGAGCTCTCCCCGACAGCGACTGAGACGGAGCCGCTCCACCGACCATCTTTCGATAATTTGCGGTAAACGCAGGATTATTAGTCTGCCGAATAGTGGAATAGTGGATTCCGATTAGACGTCGCCATCCCGATCGCCATCCTGCTCCCAAACAATTTCGGTCGATCTCTGTCGACCCTTGGGAGGGATGAATGCAGGTGATTTCGGACGTACAGGTGGCATCGGTCAACGCAGGCGCTCGCCTCGACCGGCTGCCGATTTGCGGCTTTCATTGGCGGATCCTAGCGCTGATCGGCGCCGGGATGTTCCTCGACGCCTTCGACATCTACCTCGCCGGCGGCGTTCTTGGAGCTGTCCTGAAGGAGGGCTGGTCGACACTCGAACTCAACGCGGCGTTTGTCACCGCGACCTTCATCGGCATGACTCTGGGTGCCTGGTTCTCGGGCATTCTGGGCGATCGCTACGGTCGCCGTTTCTCTTATCAGATCAATCTGGCCATCTTCGGCCTTGCTTCGCTGGCGGCGGCGCTTGCTCCGTCCATGCAGGCGCTGATCGCCGCGCGCTTCGTCATTGGGATCGGACTTGGCGCCGAAATTGTCGTCGGTTACGCAACGCTGACCGAATTCGTCCCTGCATCGTCCCGCGGCCGATGGATCGGTATTCTGGCCGTTATCACCAACTTTTCACTTTTCGTCTCGTCGATGGTCGGCTTGTGGGTCATTCCGAGCCTCGGGTGGCGCTATATGTTCGGCCTCGTCGGCGTGCTGGCGATGATCGTCTGGTTCCTCCGGAAGTCGATGCCCGAGTCGCCTCGGTGGTTGGCCGCTAACGGCCGCGGCGACGAAGCCGAGGCGATCCTCGCTCGCATCGAAGCGGAAGCTGCCAAGAAGGGGCCGCTGCCGCCGGTTTCGACTGCGCAGCGTGTGGAAGACGAGGGCGGATCCGTCTGGCGCCTGTTCGCACCTCCTTACCTCGGTCGGACCTTGCTCGGCAGTCTCCTGCACATCGTCGTCGGCTTCAGCCTCTACGGCTTCATTGGCTGGTTGCCCACATTCATGGTGAAGGGTGGCCACAGCGTTGTGTCGTCGCTCGGCTACACGACTTTCATGTCTCTGGGCGGCCCGATCGGATCGCTGATCGGCTTGGCGCTGGCCGATGCGATAGGTCGTAGACCGTCGATCATCGGATCGTCGATCGCGGCGGCGGCCTTCGGTCTCGCGTATCCGTTCATGCCGGACGGCGCTCCGCTCGTCGTGATCGGCTTCCTTCTCGTCACCGCGATCTATGTGATGTTGGCTACCGGCTTCGCCATGCACGTTCCGGAGCTCTTCCCGACCCGCTACAGGCTCCGTGGCACGGCAATCTGCGCGACCGCCGGGCGCGTGACGACGGCATTGGTCCAGTTCGTCGTCATCGCGATCTTCGCATGGAAGGGGCTCGTCGGCGTGCTGGTGACGCTTGCGGGCATTCTTCTCTTCCAAGCTGTGGTCTTCATGATCTTCGGCTTCGAGACCAAAGGTCGCGCACTTGAGGAAGTCTCGGGCGCGCCGACCGGAACAGAACCCTCGGCCTCGAGAGAGAAGGTCGTCGGTATCGGAGCCTAGCGGACACGGACCACAATTAGCAGTGGGCCCGAAGAATCGCTTCGGGCTCCTTGCCGTCCAGCCGTTTGCAGAAGCTGTGACCGAACCTGTAGAGCCGCGACGATAGTCATGACATTCACGTCGCGAATGTGCGCAGAAGAACAATCCATTTCGAAAATGGCGGTGGATGCGGTCAAATCCGGATCATCCACTCAGTCAACGGGCAAAGGGAAGAAGCAATGACCGACATCCAGAAGATCAAGGACACCGTGAAGGTCTGCATGTTCGACCAGTACGGCACGGTCGTCGACATGCAGGGCGGCCTCGTCAAGATCGCGACGCCGTTCCTCAAGGAGAAGGGCTGGACCGGTAATCCGAACTCCTTTGTCACCTGGTGGCGCCGCACCCACTTCGAGAATTCGATGATCGACGCGCTGCTCCATCGCGAGCACACGCCGTATCGCGAGATCGGCCACCGTGCAGTCTCCGCGGTCATGGCCCGGGCCGGCATCAAGTACACCAAGGACGAGGTGAAGTACCTTGTGGGCGAGATCGAGAAGCTCGAATGCTTCCCGGAGGTGCCGGCGGCTCTCGCCAAGTTGCAAACCAGGTACAAGCTGGTCGTGCTCTCGAACGGCGACCGCGATATGCTCGAAACCGCCAAGAAATATCACAAGGTCCCGTTCGACAACGTCATCTCCGTCGCCGAGGCGAACTCCTTCAAGCCACACGTCGCGACTTATACGAAGGCCGCCGAGATCCTCGGTCTCAAGAAGGATCAGGTCCTCTTCGTCGCGAACCACGCCTTCGACGTGATCGGCGCCAAGTCGGCCGGCATGCGCACGGCGATGATCAACCGACGCAACCGGCCGTTCGAAGAGACGCCGCACAAGCCCGACATCACGGTCGAGACCATGAAGGATCTGGCGGATGCGATCGTCTAGTACGGAAGCTCTCTCCGGCATCAAGGTCCTGGACCTCTGCCGCGTCGTCTCCGGTCCCTTCGCCACGATGCATCTCGGCGACCTCGGGGCGGACGTCGTGAAGATCGAAGATCCCCGTGTCGGCGACGAAAGTCGCCGCTACGGCCCACCGTTCGTGAACGGGGAGAGCTCGTACTTTCTGTCGGTCAACCGCAATAAGCGAAGCTGCGCGATCGACCTGAAGTCGCCGGCGGGGCGGAATGCGGTGATTGCGCTCGCCAAGGCCGCCGACGTCGTGATCGACAACTTCCGGCCCGGGACCCTCGACAAATGGGGCCTGTCCTACGCTGCGATGAGTGCCCACAACCCCAAGCTCATCCAGTGCAGCATCTCCGGCTTCGGTCGGACCGGTCCGGATGCGAGCCGGCCCGGCTACGACCTGATCCTGCAGGGCGAGTCTGGCGTCATGGACATCACCGGAGATCCGGACGGGCCGCCCATGAAGGTCGGCACTTCCATCGCCGACCTGGTCACCGGGCTCTATGCATCGCAGGCGGTGCTCGCAGCGCTCATGAAGCGCGAGAGGAGCGGCGTCGGCGGACGGGTCGACGTCTCCATGCTGGACGCCATGGCCTCGCTGCTGACGTTCAACGCCGGCATGTACTTCGCATCCGGAGAAAGCCCGAAGCGTCGCGGCAACATTCACCCCACCATCAGTCCCTACGAAACCTTCGAGGCGATCGACGGCTGGTTCAACCTCGGCGTGGCCAACGACAAGTTCTGGTTGCTGTTCTGCGCCGTCATCGGTCGCAAGGACCTCGAAGCCGACCCCCGCTTCGACACGGCGCCCAAGCGGGCGGCGAACCGCGCTGCGCTCGCCGGGATTCTGCGCCCGATCTTCAAGTCCGAGCCGCGCGACCGTTGGCTCGAGATCTTCGGCGGAGCCGGCATTCCCTGCGGCGCGATCAGGACGGTCGGCGAGGTCTGCGAAGCGCCGCAGCTCGTTCAGCGCGACATGGTCCAGACCGTGACGCACAGAGTCGCCGGCGAAGTCAAGTTCGTGGCCCGGCCGCTGCGTTTCGACGACAAGCCTCCCGCGCCGTCCACGCCGCCGCCGACCTTGGGCGAGCACACCCTCGAGGTGTTCGAGAACTGGCTGGGATGGACGCGGAAGGAAGTGTTGGACTTCGCCTCCAAAGGCGCCTTCGGCGATGCCGCGCTGAAGCAGTCGGCCGAATAGGGGAGCAGGACGGATGCAGGAAGCGCAGGTTCGGGAGCTGATCGTGGCGGCCATGGGCGACGGCCGCCACGAATTCGGGTCGTTTTTCCTCTCGCGCTTTTTCGGGATGGCGGTCTCCTACGAAACCGACACCTGCGTCGTCTCTCTCGACGTGAAGCCCTACATGTTCAATCCGCAGGGATCGCTCCACGGCGGCGTACTGGCGACCGCCCTCGACATCTCGATGGGGCACCTCCTCAAGCATCAGTTCGGCGCTGGCGCGACGCTGGAGATGAAGGTGCAGTATTTCGCCCCGGTCCGGAGCGGCCTGGTCACCTGCCGTGCTCGCTTTCTGGAGAAGGGACGCAAGACCTTCTTCCTGCAGTCCGCGGCCCAGGACGGTTCCGGAGAGATGATCGCTCACGCGACCTCGACGTGGAAGCAACTGTGAACGACGTCGTCTCTAGGTTACGGGAGCTGCTCGGCTCCGATTGCATCACCGACCCGGCGCTGGCGGACGGATACCTCTCGGATTGGCGCGGCCTGCTTCGCGGTAGCGCAGCGTGCGTGCTACGCCCCAGAACGACGAGCATGCTCTCGCGCAGCGTTCGGATCTGCCAGGAGGCCGGCGTCGACGTCGTTCCTCAAGGCGGCAACACAGGGCTGGTGGGAGGCTCGACGCCGGACGAAACCGGCCTCCAGATTGTCGTCAGTACCGGCGCCATGAAGAAGATCCGGACCGTCGACACAGTCGACATGTCCGTCATCGCGGAAGCGGGCGCGACGATCGCCGAACTTCAGAGCGCGGCAGCGGAGGCGAACGCGCTGTTTCCCTTGTCCTTCGCCTCGGAAGGCACCGCCACGCTCGGTGGTGCGCTGGCGACGAACGCAGGCGGCATTTCTGCCGTACGGTACGGGAGCGCGAGAGATCTTCTGCTCGGAATGGAGGTCGTACTTCCCGACGGACGGATCTGGAACGGCCTGCGCACGCTCCGGAAGGACAACACCGGCTACGCCCTCAAACACCTCTTCGCCGGTTCGGAAGGAACGCTCGGCATCATCACGGCCGCGGCGATGAAGCTCGCGCCCCTGCCGGTTGGTCGCGAAGTCGCCTTCTGCGCGGTCGAGACCGAGGACAAGGTGCTGGATTTCTGGATGAAGCTGCGCGCGGCCGCGGACGGGAATGTGCGTGCCATCGAGTACCTCTCGGGCTCGTGCGTCGAGCTGGCGAAGCGCGAAGGGCTTCGTTCGCCCGTCGAGAAGGCGGATCACTACGTCCTTGTCGAACTGACTTCGAGCCGTCCGGAAGCTGGTCTGAAGGACATACTGGAAGCGTTCCTCGCCGACAGGCTCGAGGACGGCACCATCGTCGATGCTGCGCTCGCCCAGAGCGGAGAACAACAGAAGCAGATCTGGCGCCTTCGTGAAGACCAGACCGAGGTCCAGAAGAAGGCGGGACGCGACTTCAAACACGACGTCGCTGTGCCGGTGGCAAATGTGCCCGAGCTTCTGCGCCGAAGCTGCGCCGACGTCGAAGCCGGCTTCCCTGATGTGACGGTCGTTCCGTTCGGTCATGTCGGAGACGGCAACATCCACCTGAACGTCGTCCTGCCCGCGGCGCTCGGCGCCGAACGAGCCGCGGAGCAGGGCAGGCAGATCAGCCAGGCGATCTACGATATCGTGCTCTCCCTGGGTGGGACGTTTTCGGCGGAACACGGTATCGGTCGGGCCAAAGTAGGCCTGCTTGAAAGCAAAAGAGATCCAGTCGAGCTCGATCTTATGCGCCGGATCAAGGCGGCGCTCGACGAGGACGGCTCGTTCAATCCCGGCAAGATATTCCGACCATCGCAAATCGAACCCGCAGAATGACCGCTGACGGTATCGGCTGGAAGTCGGCGAAAGCCCAAGGGGAGGCCGTGCCGACTTGGTGTACGTCTAGTGCGTCGATTGATTCCGATACTTGCTGAACCTGCCAACCCTCAGAGCTTCGGAAATTTTCCTGTGAACTCAAGGGACCGAAGAATTCGGGCGGGTATACCGTCGGCATTAGACCGTCAGCTTTGAGAATTTGTGCTTGGAAATCAACGCGAAAACGTCTTCCTAAATCATTGAGTGGGAGTAGGGCGGCGGGCGGATATCGCGCGGTCTGGCGTAGTCTGGAGAAGATTGTCGATTCCTTCGTATCGAGGACGCTGATCGAAGTCGTGCTTGGACTTATCGCGGTCGAGGTCTTCAATCCACAACGATTGTCCTGACGGAGTACTGCAGCGGGCTTCAGCGTACAGAAGGGCGGGGGGCTCCAGTCTCGAGCTCGGATAAGTTTTGGCGCATAGCGAGCCTGTCATTTCGGTCCTTATCCAATCTTAACTACTCTGGCTCGATTGCACTCGATCCGGATCACTGCCACGAAGCGGGCATTCTGTCTGGTGTTCGTGGGGGATTGGAGCAGGAATTCCGGGACGCGGATCGATGAGCTTTTTGTGCAGTCTTCGTTAATCGAAAGGGCTTGGCGGGATCGTGCCGCTATAGGCGTTGGGCCCGCGTCCGTATTTGAACTAGGGATGTGTTAGATGGCGCGTCGATCTCAAAAATTGCAAGGACCGTTCCTTGCAGACAGGACAGATGTCATACAAGTCGTGTCGCGCGCGTTCGACGTGCTGCGTTGTTTCGCGAGCCCTGCAATACGGCTCGGTAATCGCGAAATCGCCGACCGCTGCGACTTGCCGCGATCAACCGTCTCTCGTCTCACCCTTACTCTCACCCGCATAGGTCAATTGGAGTATTTGCCGCAGGACCAGAAATATCGCATCGGTCCCAATGCAGCTGCAATGAGTGCGTCGCTGACGCTCGGCCCGGAGGATGAATGGGGCGAGGCGGTCCTACCACAGAGCATTAGATAGGAACGGACGATGGACCTTGGGGCTTCAATCGCTGGAAAACATGCGCTTGTTACTGGCGCCTCCAGTGGGTTGGGTGAACACTTCGCTCGGCTGCTCGCTCGCTATGGAGCGGCTGTCTCGATTGCTGCGCGCCGCATAGATCGCCTCGGCGCGCTTGCTGCCGAACTACGGGCGGCAGGATCATCTGCCGTCTACGAAGTCGTCCTTGATGTCGCTGACGAGGACTCGGTGTCACGGGCCCTCTCACACGTCGAAAGCGGGCGAGCGCCTCCCTTGGACATACTTGTCAATAATGCGGGCGTAGCCAGCTCGCAGCCGGCAATCTCCGTGGCTACGTCGGATTTCGATCGCATTATCGACACCAACTTGCGCGGTGCGTGGCTCCTGTCCAACGCGGCGGCACGGGCTTGGCTCTCTGCGAAGCGCCCGGGCGCGATTGTGAATATCGCGTCCGTATTGGGCCTTCATCCGGGGAATGGAGTGGCTCCTTATTCCATCTCCAAGGCAGGTCTAATCCAGATGACGAAGTTGCTCGCCATGGAATGGGCGCGATATGGTATCCGCGTCAACGCTCTCTGCCCAGGCTATATCGGGACGGACATGAACGCAGAGTTCTTCGCAAGTGAGCCCGGTCGAAGGATGATTGACAGGATTCCAATGCGCCGCCTGGGCAGTCCGACCGACCTCAACGGCGCGTTTCTACTTCTTGCCTCCGATGCCTCAGCGTGGATGACCGGGGCGACATTGGCCGTGGACGGGGGGCATCTCGTGTCATCTTTTTGAATGGATGGGCCACACCCGGGGCGAGATTTTCGTGGTTCTGTCGCATTCGGGGGGGGGCGACGCTCTATTGATTGAGCTGCGGAATGCCGGCTTGACACTTGCCTTCGGAAGGCAACGGTTAGGGGACCATCGGGCGAGCAAACCAGCGCCTACCTGATCTCTGACGGTAAATGAAGCTACGTCGCGCCAAGATTGGCTGTGGCGATTTGCGCTACGTATGCAGAGCTATTCAGTCGATTGACACCGATAGGTAGCGGAATCTCCAGTATTCGGAGCGGCACAAATTATTCTGTGAATTCAAGACGGAAAAATTGCGGCGGGTATGCCGTCGGGATTTTTCCGTCAGTCTCGAAGATTTGTGCTTAAAAATCAAAGACGAACCGCGGTCCGAAACAATCGAGTGGGAGTAGCGAACTCCGCTCAAGGTTCAACGGAACTGAATTGGATCGTTACTTCTGGGCGAGGCGGCGCGGCATAAATCATGGGATTTGGGGTATTCATCCATCGATCGGACTCGATCTACGATGACAGCCCCGCTGAGCAATACCAATTTCCAAGTCAATATCTACGCCGCGTCGAGGCCTGCGTCGGCGATTGGATCATTTACTACGAGCCAAGCAAGGTCGCTGAGACGCGCGGCTACTTTGCAATTGCGCGCGTTCAGCAGGTCATTCCCGATCCCGGTACTTCGGGAATGTACCTCGCTCTGATCGAACCTGGAAGTTATCTCGATTTTGCCAATCCGGTCCCTTTCAACACGGCAACTGGTCCGGTAGAGCGCGGTGTACTGAATGAGCAAGGGCGAATTTCGGGACGTGCTCAGTCGGCCGTCCGGCCGATCTCCGCGGACGATTTCAATAGAATACTCGAACTTGGTTTTGCCGAAGGTGCGCCGCTACTACCCCGAGTAGATGCCGATGTTCGATTGTCTCAACTCGACGAAAGAGAACAGGCGCCTTTCATACTCGAGCAGCAGCGCGACCGCGTCAGCCTAACGGTATCGAGAGTTTTGCGTGACCGCGTTTTTCGTCGGATCGTCTTGCGAGCCTACGACGAGCGCTGCGCCATTACCGGGTTGAAGCTCATCAATGGAATGGGGCGCGCAGAAGTGGCGGCGGCGCATATTCGGCCTGTGGAGGCAAATGGGCCGGACATCGTGAGCAATGGGATCGCTCTGTCGGGTACCGCTCATTGGATGTTTGATCGTGGCTTGATCAGCCTGTCCGATGACTTAGAAATCTTAATCTCGCGTCAAACAAACGATCTGGAAGGAGTTCGATCGGTCATCAACAAGTCCGGTCGCGCGATCGAGCCAAGAAGATCGTCGGATCGGCCTCATCCGCATTTTCTACAATGGCACCGCGAGCGTTGCTTCAAGCAATAGCAAGCGGGCAGGAGGAGCTGCCCATGCTGCTTCAACAATGACGTTCGACGGTTGCGCATGACCAATGCGCCTGTGTCGATCCGCTCAGTCTTGCCGGCAAACCTTCCGGTTGCCGTTATTTGCGCGGGGGGTAGGACATTCAGGCGTCTTGAGACCGTAGTGTGCCAACGATATCCTCCAAGGACAGTGCCCGCAGAATGCTTAAAACTCTCGACATCTGGTGACCGAGGCAGCTGGAACCAGCACAGGTAGAAAGCGTTAGCTGCGGGCCGCAACCGATGTCGGGGGCTGAGCTATGTCCAACTTACTGCCCAGTGCCTTGGATCTTGCGCGGTTTCAGTTTGCCTTTACGGTCGTCTGGCATTTCCTGTTTCCCGCCTTCACTATCGGACTGGCGAGCTATCTTGCCGTGCTCGAAGGCTTGTGGTTGTGGACTGGCCGGACGGCCTATCTTGATACCTATCGGTACTGGCTGAAGATTTTCGCAGTCGCCTTCGCCATGGGCGTCGTGTCCGGCTTGGTCATGTCATACCAGTTCGGGACGAACTGGTCGGTGTTTGCCGACAAGACATCGCCGGTGCTCGGACCGCTCCTTGGCTACGAAGTGCTGACGGCATTCTTTCTGGAGGCCGGCTTCCTGGGGGTCATGCTGTTTGGCCTTGGCCGCGTTGGTCCGCCCCTGCATTTCGTCGCGACGTGCTTCGTCGCGGGCGGCACCTTGCTCTCGGCCTTCTGGATCCTGGCAGCGAATTCCTGGATGCAAACGCCGATGGGACATGCGACGGGACCGGACGGCCAGTTCATTCCCGACAGCTGGCTCGCGATCATCTTCAATCCGTCGTTCCCCTACCGTTTCGCCCATACGGTCACAGCGGCCTACCTGACGACCGCGATGATCGTGGGCGCCGTGGGCGCTTGGCATCTCCTGCGGGACAGGATGAACGAACGCGCTCGCATCATGTTTTCAATGGCGATGTGGATGGCCGCGATCGTGGCCCCGATGCAGCTCCTGATCGGCGATCTGCATGGCGTGAATTCGTACCACCACCAGCCCACCAAGGTCGCCGCTATGGAAGGTCACTTCGAAACCGAGCGCCGCGCGCCTTCCATCCTGTTCGGCATGCCGGATGCCGAAGCCGGCGTGACTCGCGGCCAGATTGCCATTCCTGCCTTCGCGAGTCTTTACCTCACGCATAGCCTTGATGGAGAGGTCAAGGGGCTCAAGGCTTTCCCGAAAGATACATGGCCCACCAATATCCCACTCGTCTTCTGGGCGTTCCGCATCATGGTCGGTCTGGGGATTTTGATGATCATGCTGGGCGTGGCGTCGCTTTGGCTGCGTCGGCGCAACAGGCTCTATGACACGCCATGGCTCCACCGCTTTGCCGTGGCCATGGGGCCGTCCGGGCTGATAGCGGTTACCGCCGGATGGACGGTGACAGAGGCTGGACGACAGCCTTTCACCGTTTATGGACTCCTGAGGACCGCCGATAGCGTCTCGCCGATCGCCGCGCCAGCCGTCGCCGCATCGCTCGCCGCATTCGTTGTCGTGTACTTCGTCGTGTTCGGCGCGGGCATCGCTTATCTGTTCCATCTCTTCCGCCAGACGCCTGAAGCCGGCGAGCACGGACCGCCACAGGGCCAGCCGGTGCGCACGGCCGGCATTACGCCGGCGCCAGCCTTGATAGACCTGGCGCCAGAGACGCACAGAGCAGAACCGCGGCCGGCGGGGATCAGGCCATGAGCGTCGACCTCACACTGATTTGGGCCCTGCTGATCGCGACGGCCGTGTTGCTCTACGTGATGATGGACGGCTTCGACCTTGGCGTGGGCATCCTGTTTCCGGCCGAGGTGGCGAGAGCCGACCGCGATGTCATGGTCAATTCCGTGGCGCCGGTCTGGGATGGCAACGAAACCTGGCTCGTCCTGGGTGGCGGCGGATTGTTCGCCGTGTTTCCGTTGGCCTACGCGACGATTTTTCCCGCGCTTTACATGCCGCTCATTCTGATGCTGCTCGCATTGGTGTTTCGCGGGGTGGCCTTCGAAATGCGGTTTCGAGCGCGGACATCGGCCGGTGAGTTATGGTGGGACCGCGCCTTCTCATGGGGCAGCTTTGCCGCCGCATTCCTCCAGGGTGTCTGCCTTGGCGCCATCGTGCAGGGCATTCGCGTGGAGGGGCGTGCTTACGCCGGCGGCTGGTGGGACTGGCTGACGCCTTTCTCCGTTCTGACCGGTGTTGCCCTGGTTGTCGGCTATGGCCTGCTTGGCGCGTGCTGGCTGATCTGGAAGACCGACGGCGCGCTTCAGGCACGCTGCCGCAACTATGCACGCGTTCTCGGCTTTGCGACGCTCGGATTCATCGCGGTCATATCCGTGATGATGGTCATCCAAAGCCCGGCGTTCCGCGCGCGATGGCTGACGCTGCCAAACATGCTTTATGCAGCGCCTGTGCCAGTTCTCCTGGCCCTGCTGGCGTGGCGCTTTCACCGCGCGCTCGGCAAGGGCGAAGATGTGGTGCCGTTCCTGTGCGCGCTTGGCTTTTTCGTGCTGTCCTATATCGGGCTTGGCATCAGCATGTGGCCGATGATCGTGCCGCCCTCCGTTACGATCTGGCAGGCAGCCACGCATCCCAGCAGCCAGATGTTCCTGCTCGTCGGCGCGGCGGTGCTGGTGCCGGTGATCCTTGTCTATACGGGCTACGTCTACTGGATATTTCGCGGCAAGGTGCGGCACGGTGAGGGGTATCACTGATGCTGCGTGTGTCGCGAACCTGGAGGCAGCTGTTATGGTTCGTGGCGCTGTGGGCGGCAGGTGTGATCACGCTGCTGGCGATCGCGATGCCGATCCGATGGCTACTGAAGACGGGGTAGAGAAGCTGCCGATCAATTGGCGTGGTCAAAGCCGCGGCAAGGAACGCGAGCAGAAAGGACTCCCCTCGGGAAGCCCGTGCATCACCATACCGAGCGCGACCAGCGCAAGCACACTGGCCGTGAAGCCGATCGAGTAGGCTTCGCTCCGCACCACGTGCTCTCTCGTAGCGGGAGTCCAACTGGCGTGGTTTGACAAGGATCAACTTCAAGAGGCACCGGTACGCGGTAGCTCGGGCCGTTCGCGTTCTCGGAGCCTGCCTGAATGATCCGTCTCTCGGCATTGAGTTCGACACGGCTGCGCATTGCGCTGGTCATCGTGCTCGGATTGATCTTTGCGGCCCTGCAACTCGCTGCAAACGTTGCGCCGTCGCCTGAAAGCACATCTGCTTGGCAGCACGATGGAAGGCTTCACGTCTTCTTTCATCCGGACTGCCCTCATTGCCACAGGGCCATCGAGTTTCTCAGGACACAACCGCGTGTCGATTTCGTCCTGCACGATGTGTCGAATTCGGCCAACGAAGCCCTGTTCCTTGCCATTGCTCGTCAGCACGCCATACCGGAGAACGAACTTGGCGTTCCCCTCTTCGTGCGCGGCTCGCGCTACCTGCTCGGCTTCGAGTCGGCGGAGAAAACGGGCAGGGACCTGCTGGCTCTTGTGGCTGATGAGACCGCGATCGCGCGTCCGGAGGGCTCCGCACGCACAATAAGCTTGCCGTGGCTGGGAGACATCGACCCCGTCGGTTATTCCCTTCCGACGCTGGGCATTCTGATGGGCCTCGCCGATGGCTTCAATCCCTGCGCCATGTGGGTCCTCGTCTATTTGATCTCGCTGATCGCGGGCATCAAGGACTACGGCAAGATCTGGTGGCTGGTGGGAACCTTCGTGCTCGCTTCAGGCGTGCTCTACTTCCTGTTCATGACGGCGTGGCTGAACACATTCCTCGTCGTCGGTCATATCCGTCCGCTCACGCAGATCGTTGGGCTGGTGGCGATCGGGATCGGCATCGATCATCTCTATGAGCTTGCCGTAACACGTGGCGTGATCGTCTGCGACGTTGGTAATGCCGAACAGCGGCAGCGCACGATGCAGCGGATCCGCAACATCGTCGCCGCGCCCGTCGGCCTGGTAAGTCTCCTGCTGATCGTCGGTCTGGCGTTTGCCGTCAACGCTATTGAGTTCGCGTGCTCGGCGGCGCTACCGGCGATCTACACGCATATGCTCGCGCTGGCAGACCTCTCGACCGGAGCATACTACGCCTACATCGGATTGTACGTAACGTTCTTCATGCTCGACGATCTCGTCATTTTTGGACTCGCGGCATTCACCGTGCAGAAGGTCATTGATACGCGCTATGCCGCGTTGAGCCGCGGGGCTGGCGGCATGGTCCTGATCGGGCTTGGCCTCTGGATGCTGGCGCGCTGAGAATGAGATTCCCGAGAAGCGAACTGTTATCTCTTGAATCGATGTATTGCCAATACTTGGATTGAGTGGGAGCAGGGGACGAAAGTCGGTCGTATCGCCGGATGAATTGGTGTCGGAGGGCGTTCTGCTCGTTGCCCGTTCCGCGACGGCTTGTTTGCGAAAGGCCTTCCCGGTTTGACCTACGTCATTGTGACGATCCTCGAAGCTGGTAGCGTGCTCCTGTCGGTTCAAACGCTGCTGCGAGGTCGATGACAATGAAGAGTCGGGCCCTATCGCGCATTTTCTCGGCGAGCCTGGCGGCTGTGATCGCCGTTGCACCATCGCTCTCGCTCGCTTGTACGCGGCTGGTTTATCTCGGCGCCAACAATCAGGTCGTCACTGCGCGGTCGATGGACTGGCGGTTTGAGATGCCGACCGATCTCTGGATCTTCCCGAGAGGCATGGCGCGCAGCGGGGAGGTCGGGCCGAACTCGCTGAAATGGAAATCCAAATTCGGCAGCGTTGTTGCCTCCGCTTACGACGTTTCGACGTCGGACGGCATGAACGAGGCGGGACTGGTCGCCAACGTCCTCTGGCTCACCGAGTCCGAATACCCGAAGTTCGATCCCGGCAAGCCCGGCCTGTCCATCGCCGCCTGGGCCCAATACGTGCTCGACAATTTCGCCACCGTTCGGGATGCAGTTGCGGTACTCGAGACGGATCCGTTCACGATCGTCACCGACAACGTGCCCGGACAGAAATTGCTCACCACGCTTCACCTGTCTCTTTCGGATGCCACGGGTGACAGCGCGATCGTCGAATACATCAATGGCCGGCCGGTCATCCATCACGACCGCAAGTACCAGGTGATGACGAATTCCCCGATCTTCGAACAGCAACTGGCGCTGAACGAATATTGGAAGGAGATCGGCGGCACGGTGATGTTGCCGGGCACGAACCGCGCCGCAGACCGGTTCGCGCGTGCGTCCTTCTACGTCAATGCGATTCCGAAAGATGAAAATCCCGACCGCGCCTTGGCCAGCGTGTTCAGCGTGATCCGCAACGTGTCCGTGCCGTTCGGCATTTCAACGTCGGAACTGCCGAACATTTCCTCGACGCGGTGGCGCACCGTCGCCGACCATCAGCGCAAGCTGTACTTCTTCGAATCCGTGCTGACCCCGAATGTATTCTGGGTGGATCTCAAGGGAATCGATTTCTCGCCTGAAAAGGGAAAAGTGAAGAAGCTCGATCTTGGGCCCCAACAGTCGCGTACTTTTGCCGGCGATGCGACCGCGAATTTCCAGGAGGCTGAGCCATTCAAGTTCCTGGGTCTGCCGATGTGAGCACCACTCGCTGCGACAGCGCCGCAGCGAGGCCAATGCGATTCCCGGGGGCCGGCTGG
This sequence comes from Bradyrhizobium sp. USDA 327, assembly GCF_041262065.1. Taxonomy (NCBI): domain Bacteria; kingdom Pseudomonadati; phylum Pseudomonadota; class Alphaproteobacteria; order Hyphomicrobiales; family Nitrobacteraceae; genus Bradyrhizobium; species Bradyrhizobium sp. USDA 327. Next base: position 2,446,989 of record NZ_JBGCCW010000001.1, read on the forward strand.
CCCTCGCGCTGGGGGGTGAGGGCGGGAGACCGCCTGATGAGCTTGGCGATTCGCGCGCCATGGGAATTGGCCGGGTGGGCAGCCACGGCAGGGGCCGCACAATATGGATTAGGGTCAGCCTGCAGCAGGAGAATGCGTCGCCATCCGGGTTCGCGTGATTTCGCCGGAGCTGTCCAGATGAAGGAAATACTCCGTCGTCCTTTCGCCGGTCCCATGCTGTTCTTCATGCTTGTGTTCTGCTGGACCTGGGCATTCTGGATACCGGCCGCAGCATCCGGCATCAGTGTGCAGACGAGTCTGGGGCGGCTGCTTCTCGTGCTGGGCTTGCTCGGGCCGATGCTGGGCGGCATTGGATTTACATACGGTACCCCGGACGGCCGGCGATTGGAGCGACTATTGGCTGCGCGTGTTCGACGTCGGCCGCATTCCGGCCAGATGGTATGCAATTATTCTGTTGTTTGCGCCGGTGCTCTTCACCATCGCGGTGCTGCTCGATCGTCCCTCCGGCGGAAGCGATGCAGCGGCGCAAATCAGCAGGACGCTCACATCATTCTTCTCCGCCCCGTCGACGATCGCTCCTTTTCTGCTCGTCACACTGATCAACGGCCCGATTCCCGAGGAGTTGGGCTGGCGCGGATATGCGCTCGACCACTTGCAGGCACGCTTGGGCGCCGTGGCCGCGAGCATCGTTCTCGGTGCGCTCTGGGCGATATGGCATCTTCCGCTGTTCTTTTTGAGGGCATGAAGCACAACGTCGGCATACGGTCCTTGTGGTTTTGGCTTTTCGTCCTGCAGACGATACCAGTCACGATCATATTCACGTGGATTTTCAATAATACGTCCCGCAGCACTCTGGGCGCGATCCTGTTTCATTTCATGACGAATTTGACTGCCGAACTGACTAACAGGATGGACGGGACGAACCTCTATTCGACAGCGCTGTGGAGTCTCGCGGCTGTCGCGGTGGTGGCGTGCCAAGGCGTCGGCACGTCGATACGAGGTGAGCATGGGTAGCGAAGCCCAGCGCGTTTGAGACGCTGGATTGAGGATTTGCTGCGAAAGGCAGCCGGAACGGAGCGTGATGCGATGCTTGGCGGTGGCCCGTTGGCTGGCGCCACCCATATCCTGCGTTCGCCGTCCCTGCTCAGCATCGCCGTTAGCGCACCAAAAGATTCGGCCGTCCAAACCGCTACGGGCTCGTCGTATTGGAAGCGGATGGCGAGAAATGGCAACGGTCGCTCGGTTCGGATACGTCAGCCCACGACTAAAGCACGATCCGGAAAAGTGCGCAGCGGTTTTCCGAAAATATCATGCTTAAACAACAACCTAAAGCGCGATGACGATTCATCCTAATCGCATCGCGCTTTAGGTGCGACATCGCTCCCGCTATCCGGCCATCGCACGATGCTCCCGAAAGGCGGCGGCGAGCGTGCGCAGTGCGGCACGCGATTTGGGATCGGTGAGCGTCGAGTGCAGCACGATCTCGGACGACGGCAGGCGCGGCAGCCTGAAGCGCTCTCCGACTTCGATGGTGCCGGGCGGAGCAAGGCGACAGGAAAAGATGGCCATGGCCAACCCGGCGGAGACGGCTGCCGCCACCGCCGACGAGCCGCCACCGAGGAATACTTCTGTCCAGGCGATGCCAGCCTCGTCGAGGGCACGGGTCGCGATATCGCGCACGCCGCAAGAAGGCGACAGAGCTGCCAGCCGTAGAGGCTCGCCCTGCCGATGCTCGAAATTCGGCGCGGCAAACCACCCGAAATGCTCCGGCCCGAGAATCTCGCCATCGCGCCGGTCGTCTTCGCGACGAATGATACAGGCGTCCAGTTCTCCGCGATCGAAGGCGTCGAGCAGCGTGCGCGAATTCTCGAGGCGGACCTCGATACGCAGACCGGGATCATGCGCGTTGAGTTGTGCCAGAAGGGTCGGAAGCTCCGGCCCGGCAACATGCGCGGCAATGCCGAGGCCGAACCGGCGCGGGGTCGTGGAGGCGAGCGCCGACAGCGCGGCTTCATGCGCAGCAAGAAAGTCGCGAGCCCGGTCGAGAAATACGGCGCCGTTTGCGGACAGACGGACGTGTCGCGGCGTGCGCTCGATCAACCGTTGGCCGATCCGCTCTTCGAGGCGCCGCAGCTTGACGCTGATCGCCCCCTGGGTGGTGCCAAGAGCCTCGGCTGCCCGCGTGAAACTCTGAAGGTCGGCGATGGCCACGAAAGCCTGGACCGACTCGACATCGAGGGATGCCATTTCGATCATCCAGATTTGCTGTCTCTGAAATAATCAGCCATATCATTTTTGTATCGTCAAGTTTCGCCTACGATCAGGGCCATCAACAACAGTCGTTCGCAAGACTGCCGCGCCACCCCAGCCTTAACCGTTGTGGGTGAACGGCCGCTCGCGGGACGCCGAGTGATCTCGGCGCTGAAAGGCCTGATCATGTCATTTGCTTCCTCGCGACAAGGCAATCTTGCCTTGGCCGCCATCTGCTTGTCGGCTCTCATGTTCGGCTTCGAAATATCAAGTGTACCTGCGATCCTGCCGACGCTGGAGAAGGTCCTTCACGCCGATTTTCAAGAGCTCCAGTGGACGATGAACGCCTACACCATAGCCGTGGCGACGGTTCTTATGGCCGCCGGCACACTGGCGGATCGCTTCGGTCGCAAGCGTCTCCTCGTCGTCGCCATTGTTGCTTTCGGCGGTACGTCCCTTCTGTGTGGCTTTGCCCCAAACATGACGACCCTCATCGTCGGGCGTGCGCTCCAAGGCGCGAGCGGCGGCGCCATGCTGATTTGCCAGATCGCCGTGCTCTCGCATCAGTTCAGCACGGCGGCCGATCGCGCCCGGGCTTTCGGCTGGTGGGGCATCGTTTCCGGGCTCGGTCTCGGCTTCGGTCCGGTGATTGGCAGCGGTATCGCCGCCCTGATGGGCTGGGCCTGGGTGTTTCTGATCCACGCCTTCATCGCCGTGCTGACGGTCGTTCTGGCTCTGCATGGTATCCGGGAATCGAAAGACCCGGCGGCCGGGCGCCTGGATCTCGCCGGCATCGCGACTCTGTCACTGGCCGTCTTTTGCATTGCCTACGTCATCACCCAGGGCAGCGGACTCGGTTTCACCAGCCCGATGGCGCTGGCGATTGTCGCCACGGCCGCCTTCAGCCTCATCGCCTTCATCATCGTGGAGCAGATCGCGCCGCACCCGATGTTCGATTTCTCGGTGTTCCGAATCACGCCTTTTTCCGGAGCACTGTTCGGCTCGATAGGGATGAATTTCAGCTTCTGGCCGTTCATGATCTATCTGCCGATCTGGTTTCAGGCGGGGCTAGGGCTCGATGGACTGATGGCCGGCATGGCACTTCTCGCCTACACCCTGCCGACGCTCGTTGTGCCACCCTTCGCCGAACGCCTTTCGCTGCGCGTTGGCGCAGGCGCAGTCATCCCGGCGGGACTGTTCGTGATCGGTCTCGGCTTTTTCATCATGAAGATCGGAGCAGGCGGCGGTTCGGCGGCCTTGCCGACGACGTTGATCGGCGCGTTGTTGGCCGGGATCGGCCTCGGCGCGACCAACACACCGGTCACCAACACCACGACCGGATCGGTATCGAGCGACAGGGCCGGCATGGCATCCGGCATCGACATGAGTGCCCGGATGATTTCGCTCGCCATCAACATCGCGCTGATGGGGGTCGTCTTGGTCGAAGGCGTTCTGATACGCCTGACTGCAGCACCGGGTTCACTCGACGCGGCACAGCTTCGGCACGTCGCCGAACAGATCGCCGCTGGAAATGGCGCCGCTCTCGATCAGGTCGCCACTGGAGTGTCGAAGGTGCTCGGTCCTGCCGCACTGGCCGGCGGTTTCGGAGACGTGATGCTCTATGGCGCCGTCGGTGTCTGGGTGCTCGCCGCGCTCAGCTTCTTCACCTTCGGCAGGAGAGATGTTGCTGGCGCGCTATGACGTCGGAGAATGGCAATCAGCTCACCAACGCGTCTTGCGCCGTGTCGAACGGAGCTGCGAAGCGAGCTCTCTTCGGCCAGGATCGTCACGAGCTCGAACCGTCGACTTGGCCTGGGCGGGCTCGGCGATCTCCACACTGTGCTTTCACCGGCGCATCAAGGCTATGGATGTCGCGGAATGACAGCGGCGTCGAGCCTCGGAATTTCGGTCAAAGGAGAGGCAAAGCTGCGCAAGACTGACTTGTAACTGCGGTCCTGATTTATGCGCAGGTGCCCAGCACAAACGTTGGATGTCTGCCACCGCATCCGATGCTACGACATCTGGATCGTCCGTCCGGAGCCAGTGTCCATGTCTGTCGCCCCCGCTCAGCCGCCCGTCACCTCGACCGATCCCGAAACCCTCGGCTGGATGCGCGGCTTCCCGCCGGCACCCGACCGCACCATCACCTTCCAGGATGGCTCGTTCCGCAGCTTCCCCGAACTGCGCTGGGCCTGGAGCAACATCCGCCAGTTGGTGCCGACGGTGAACGTCTGGCGCGGGGCAGGGCCCGCATCGGTGCTGCCGCGCGAGGATCACGACATCGGCGCGGTCGGCTCGACCACGATGGACGGGCGGCCCATGACGTTTGAAAAGATGCTGGAAGAGACGTACACCGACGGCATCGCCGTGCTGCACCGGGGCAGGCTGATCTATGAGCGCTATTTCGGCGCGTTGAAGCCGCACAAGCCGCATATCGGGATGTCGGTGACGAAGTCGTTCACCGGCGTTCTCGCCGGCATTCTGGTCGCCGAGGGCAAGATCGATCCGCAGGCGCCGGTGACGGATTACGTGCCGGAGCTGAAGGCGAGCGCGTTTGGGGACGCGCGCGTGCACGAGGTCATGGATATGACCACGGGGCTTGCCTACACCGAGGTCTACACCGACAAGAATTCGGACGTGTGGGGCCTGCGGCGCGCCAACGGCATGGCGCCGATTCCGCCTGACTATGACGGCCCGACCACCATCTTCGATTTTCTCGTGGCGCAGAAGAAGCAGGGCGAGCACGGCAAGGCCGTCGCCTACAAGACCGTCAACACCGACGTGCTGGCCTGGATCTGCCGCCGCGCCAGCGGTATGACGCTGTCCGATCTGCTCTCCGAGCGCATCTGGCAGCCGATGGGTGCGGAGGAGGACGCATATTATCACGTCGACCGCATCGGCACCGAGAGCGGCGGCGGCGGTCTCTCCACCACGCTGCGCGATCTCGCCCGCTTCGGCGAGACCATGCGCAATCACGGCCGCTTCAACGGCCGCCAGATCGTGCCTTCACAGGTCGTTGAGGACATCGCGCGCGGCGGCGACCCCGAGAAATTCAAGCCGGCCGGCTACACCACGCTGCCCGGCGCGTCGTATCGCAACCAATGGTGGGTCACGCACAACGCCCACGGCGCCTACATGGCGCGCGGCGTCTACGGCCAGGGCATCTACGTCGATCCCAGGGCCGAGATGGTGATCGCGCGCTACGCCTCGCACCCCATGGCGGGCAACGCCGCCAACGACCCCGTGACGCTGCCGGCCTACATGGCGCTGGCGAAGGCACTGATGGCGGGCGGGTGAGGGCGCGTCGTCCGTTCGCGCCGCGCACTCGCTGTCATCGCCCGGCTTTTTGGCCGGGCGATCAGTATTCCAGAGACCATTGTGATTGAATCGAAAGGCCGCGGCGTACTGGGTCGCCCGGTCGAGCCGGGCAACGACAGTGCGCCCAAAACCGCAAGATCCGTCGAGCACGCCACGGCCGTTCGCGCCTATATGAGGCCGCCACGGAGGAGGGACGATGAAGGCGGCGCTGCAAAACTATCAGGCCCGGATGCGGGGGGTGCTGGACCATATCGACCGGCATCTCGACGATGATCTGGACCTGGAAAGTTTGAGCGGTGTTGCGGCCTTCTCGAAATTCCATTTCCACCGGCAGTTCACGGCGACCTTCGGGCTATCCGTGCACCGCTACGTCCAGCTGGCCCGTCTGAAGCGCGCGTCGCATCAACTCGCCTTCACCGACGCCGAAAGCGTCACGGACATTGCGATGGATGCCGGCTACGAAGCACCGGATGCCTTTGCCCGCGCCTTTCGGCAACGGTTCGGGCAATCGCCATCGTCGTTCCGGAACTCTCCCGAGTGGGAGCCGTGGCTTGCGGCCTTCGGGCCTCTCGATATCGCGAGGAGCAAGCTCATGCAGAGAACTTTCACGACTGACGACGTGACGATCCGCGATGTGCCCACCACGAAGGTGGCGATCATGGAGCATCGGGGCGACCCGGCGACGCTTCCCGCCACCATCCAGCGCTTCATCTCCTGGCGCAAGGCGGCGGGCCTGCACCCCAGCACAAACCCGACCTTCAATGTCTGGCGTTCCGAGCGGCGTCCTGCGCGCCCAGCCGATTATAGCGTGGACCTGTGCGTCGGCACCGAGCAGCCGATCGCGGCGAACGGCGAGGCGATCAAAGCCGCCGAGATTCCCGGCGGACGCTGCGCCGTTCTGCGTGTCGTCGGCTACACCGACAATCTGGAGCCCGCCGCGCTCTACCTCTATCGCGACTGGCTTCCGGCCAGTGGCGAGGAAGCACGCGACTTCCCGATCTATTGCCAGCGGCTGAGCTTCTTCCCGGAGGTGCCGGAGCATGAGACGGTCGCGGAACTGTTCCTGCCGCTGAAATAGCGGTCTCCGGGCCGGGCCCATTCCGTCGGGTCGCAGCAGGCGGGCAGGTCGACATCAACGGTTGCCACGAGCTCGCGCCTCATGCGCCTCCTGCCAGTGCGGATAGGTGACGTAGGCGGTGACGGCGCCTTGCTCGTGCGAGCGGATCGTGACGGTCTCGCCTTTCGGCATATGGACGATCTCGCCCGGACCTGCCGTGACGGTGCGTCCGTCGTTCGTGACCGACAATTTTCCCTCCAGGACCACCATGACATCGTCGACCACGAGCTTCTCCTCGAGGCTCTGGTTGGGCGCGTAGCGGCCGAAGCCGATCGTGATCGGTCCGCCGTGGCGCTGGTCGACCACATTGCCGGCGAAAATATCGCCGTCCTGTCCCGGCGAGCGTTCAAGCGAAGCGTCGGAGATGGCGAATTTGCGAACTTTCATGAATTCATTCCGTCTTGTGCGGGCCTGGCGGGTGGTGGGCACGGATAGACGCCTGGGTAGGTGTTTTGTTCGCATCGCCTCGCGAGGCGGTTTGACGCAGCGGCGCGGGAATCATATAAGTATTGACTTATATTAGTGTCGGCCGATATTCTTCCGTGCAAGAAACGACAAGGAGAAGCACGATGCAGATCGACGTCGCCAGGGTCTTGGGGCTTGTGACGCGCTCGGTGAGGAGCTTTGAGAAGGACGGAAAACCGGCGAGCGCGGTGATTCTGACGCGCCTCTACGACACCGGCGTCGACGATCTCTGGGACGCCGTGACCAGCAGGGAGCGTATCCCGCGCTGGTTCGCGCCGGTCGAGGGCGACCTCCAGCTCGGCGGAAGATACCAGGTCAAGGGCAATGCGGGCGGCACCATCACGGCCTGTACGCCGCCGACCCATTTCGCCGCGACGTGGGAATTCGGTGGCGCTTTGAGCTGGATCGACGTCAGGCTGAGCGCGGAACGAAGCCAGGCGCGCCTGACCCTTGAGCACACCGCGATCATTGAGGATCATTGGAATCAGTTCGGCCCCGGTGCGGTGGGCATCGGCTGGGACCTCGCCCTTGCGGGGCTCGAGCGATATCTTGTGACCGGGGCTTCGGTTGACCATGAAACGGCAGAGGCCTGGATGGTCTCGCCCGAGGGCAAGGACTTCATGACGGCGAGCGGCGAATATTGGCGTGCTGCGCATGTCGCGAGCGGGGTCGATCCGGCCGCGGCGAAAGAGCGCTCGGACCGCACCATTGCGTTCTATCGCGGCGAGATGCCGCCCGACATCACGCATCCGGGCACAGGAAGCTGATGCACGCCTTCGAAGTCCTCGCCGATCCCGTGCGCCGTCGCATCCTCGAGCTGCTCGGCCTCAAGGAAATGGCGTCCGGCGAGGTCGTCGAAGTGATCGGGGCCGAGTTCGGCATCACCCAGGCGGCCGTCTCGCAGCACCTCAAAGTGCTGCGAGAGAGCGGCTTTGCAAGCGTACGGGCGGAGGCGCAAAGGCGCCTCTATTCGGTCGACGTTGCCGGGCTTCAGGCGGTCGATGCGTGGATTGGACAGTTCAGGAATTTCTGGGAGCCGAAGCTGGACGCGCTGGCAACCGAGATCGCGCGCGGCAAACGAGAGCGTCGCAACGCTCCGATCAGCAAGCGGAGCGGGAAGAGGGCTTGAGGATGTGGCGACGGGCGGAAGGCGCTTATGCCCGCGATATCTTCTCGAATTTCTTGACCAGTCGCTCGCGCTTCAGCCGCGACAGACGTTGGATCCAGAACATGCCGTCGAGCTGGTCGATCTCGTGCTGGTGGCAGACGGCGCGCAAGCCGTCCGACTCCTCGTGTTGCATGTTGCCGTCGAGGTCCTGATAGCTGATCCGCACCCGCGCATGGCGCTGGACCTCGTCGTTGACCCCAGGCATCGAGACACTGCCCTCTCGGTGCAGGATCATCTTGGGCGAGGCCCATGTGATCTCCGGATTGACGTAAGTCCGCGCGCCGTCCTTGGCGTCGAGCTCTAGCACCACGACCCGCAAGGGCACGCCGATATGCGGCGCGGTGATGCCGATGCCGGGTGCGGCACGCATGGTCTCGAGCAGGTCGTTCGCGAGGTCGCGCAAGGAATCGTCGAATGCTATGACGGGGCGGGCCGGCAGCGCGAGCCGGCGGTCGGGATAGCGCACGATCGGGCGGATGGTCATGCAGGCTCCTACCACTCACGGATCATTGAAGCATCCCAGCTTGACGACCTACCTACTGGAAGGTAGCTAAGCGCCATGAGCACCGTTTCCTCGACCGCCGACGACATTCTTGCCTGCGCCCGGACGCTGATCATCGCCGGCGGCTATAACGGCTTCAGTTACGCCGACATCGCCGATGTCGTGGGCATCCGCAAGCCGAGCATCCACCACCATTTCGCCAGCAAGGTCGACCTGGTCCGCACCCTCGTGTCGCGCTATCGCGAGGAGGCCCAGGCGGGGTTGTCGGCGCTCGAACGCAACGTCGCTGACCCCGCCGACCAGCTCAGAAACTACGTGGGGTATTGGGAGGCGTGTATCAAGGACGCGACGGCCCCCTTCTGCGTCTGTGCGCTCCTTGCCAGCGAGCTTCCCATCCTGCCTGAGGAGGTGGCGCTCGAAGTGCGCGCCCACTTCCGCTTCCTGGCATCCTGGCTGGCATCGGTCATGGAGCGCGGCAAGCGGCAAGGACGGCTCCATCTCGCCAGCACGGCACGGGTCGAGGCGGAGGGATTCATGGCGACCGTTCACGGCGCGATGCTGTCGGCGCGCGCTTATGGCGATCCAAAGATGTTCGGAACCATCATCCGGCCGCTGCTGGACCGGCTTTCCACCAGGCACTGACGAGGTCGACACAGGCCTGTGCCGCTCAGGGCGGCCCGGCGTCTCCGCGTCGAATGTAAACTACCAACTAGTAGGTAAGGAAAAGGCAAATGAAAGATCGTGAGATCGCTTTGGAGGCGGCCGACCAGGCGCAATGGCTGAAGCAATACTACTTCCTGCGTGCCGCGTTTTCCGTCGCCTGGGTCATTGCGGCCTTCGTGATCGCGCCAACGTCCGCGGTGATCGCAGCGGCGTTGCTCGTCGCCTATCCGGCCTGGGACGCTGCCGCCAACTATCTCGACGCGCTCTCCAGCGGCGGCTTGAACCAGAACCGCACGCAGGGCCTGAACGTGCTGGTCAGTCTGGCGACCACCATCGCGGTCATCCTGGCCTTGCAGGTGAGCATGAACTGGGTGCTCGGAATCTTCGGGGCCTGGGCAATCCTGTCCGGATTGCTTCAGCTCGGCACGGCCGTGCGGCGCTGGAAGCGTTTCGGCGCGCAATGGGCCATGGTGCTCAGCGGTGGCCAGTCGGCGCTGGCGGGCGGCTTCTTCATCTTCCAGGCCTCGATGCCTGCGGTGCCATCGATCGCGAATGTCGCAGGCTATGCCGCGGTCGGCGCGCTCTATTTCCTTGTCTCGGCGGTCTGGCTCACCGTCAGCACGTGGCGCCGCAGCGCGGCCATGTGAGGCGTTGCTCCAGATGCTTCACGCGTCCGGATAGGGCGTGCCGTCCTTGTGCAGGAAGCGGCCGTCGGATGCGGGGCTCATCATGTCGATGTCGGAGCAGGTGATGAGGTCGGCTTGCGAGCGCGAGCCGACCTCGAGATAGACAGCCGCTGCATTCGACCTGTTGATCATGTGATGGCCGTTGCCGCTTGCCTTGGGGAAGGCCGCGCAATCGCCTGCGCGCAGCAGGGTTTCGCCGCCATCCTCGATCAGCGTCACCTCGCCTTCGAGGATGTAGACGAACTCGTCCTCGTGCGAATGCCAGTGCCGCTGGCTCGACCAGCCGCCCGGCGGCAGGCGCATCAGGTTGACCCCGAAATCCTTCAGGCCCCCGGCATCGCCGAGCCGCTGCCGGATTCGATCGGTGCAAGGAGCATCGAAGGGCGCGGGGTAGCCGGAGCCCTTGCGGGCCGGCACGACGGCAATGTCGATCTTTGGCATGGAGGGATCTCCTGCAATTCAAGGCCACGGATGGTCACGATGTCATTGGCGTCGGTACTACGCCCACACTGGCGGCGACCCGATGGAATCCCGCAACGCGGCAGTCAGGATCGTCAGTTTGGCAGACGGCTGGGCCAGGGCACGCAACAGATAGACGCCGGCCTTCGCCTCATTCCACCGTTCGTCGTCGAGCGGAATTCGTGTCAGTGAACCGGCGCGTATGTCTGTCCCGACGACCCAGTCTGCCAGGAATGCGATGCCGATGTCGGCGAGTGCCGCGAGCCGCATCGCTTCGAAGTCGTCGCATCGAAAAACGGCTTGCGGCCCGGGCGCTACGCCCGCGGGGTGACCAAGCACGTCCGTCCAGCCCAGCAGGTCGGCGCCGTGCAATTTGTCAATCAGCCGATGGCCGGTGAGGTCTTTCGTTTCGGTCGGTGTGCCGTGACGATCGAGATAAGCAGGAGTGGCGACCAGCATTCTGTTCTGCGATGCCAGCTTGGTCGCGATGAGGGTGCTGTCGGCAAGTTCGCCGATCCGGATCACGGCATCGAGCCGCTCCAGCACGGGATCAGCGAGCCTTTCGGTGAGATCGAGTTCGACCGTGAGGCCGGGATGATTCCGCATGACCGTTTCCAGTGTAGGGACCACGTAACGCTTGCCAAAGGTCGGAAAGCAGGCAAGGCGAAGAACGCCGGCGACCGCACCATTGAAAGCGGCGATCTCTGCGTGCGTGTCGGCCAGGTCGTCGAGCAATCGCTGCGCGCGTTCAAACAGTCGTTCTCCGGCATCGGTCACCGCGAGCGCGCGGGTCGAGCGCACCAGCAGCGGCACCCCGACACTGTGCTCCAGCGCGTCGATCTGCCGGACGACGGCCGAGGGCGTCACACCGCGATGACGTGCGGCGCTGGAGAAACTCCCGCCACGAACCACGTCAACATAGATTGCCAGATGTTCCGCAAACCGCGGGTCTTTCATCTTTGCGCCTTTCGCAAAAGGGTTTCGTGCCTAAGGTTCATTATCATTGACTCTCAAAAGCCGTATCTCCTCCCTCGAAGGCGGGCCTTACCGGCCTAAGCCCTTGAATGAAAGGAGATTATCATGAAGGCTCTCGATCGCATCCTGTCGCAATCGGCCTATACCGCGGTAATTGATGTACCGCTCGACCGAGTGGACATCGCCGAATGGCTGTTCACGCTCTCCGAAGCCGAATATCTGCGCTGCTGCCCGCCTGATCACATTGCGGCCGGCGTCAGCACCACAGACGACGGGCGCCGCATGATGATCAACGTCGAGCAGATCGGCACCGGGCTGGTCATCCAACACTATGTGGCGGAAGTGGCCAGCAACACCTACTGCCGCATGAATTCGATCTCGGACGTGTTTACGACAAATGGCCGGACCCAGGTCAATGTTATCTGGGAGCTTCAGGCCGAAGCTATCGATGAAGGGCGCACCCGCTATACGAACAGAGTCACGGCACACCCGACCGACGTCTTCATGGCATTCCTGGACAAGCACGGCATTTCCTTCGAAGACGCCGCCAACGCACGCCAAGCGGCCGGAAGCGACCACAATCGCCGCGAGACGCCGTTGTTCGCCGCCAGCATCGCGCGGCGCGCCAAGGCCCATACACGGGAGCAGGCAAAATGAAAGGCGTCGTCTATGATGGCTTCGGTCCGGCGGAGGTTCTCCGCCTGGCCGAAGTGCCGAGACCGGAGGTTCGTCCCCAGGATCTGCTGGTGCGTGTGAAGGCGGCAGGCGTCAACCGCGCAGATATTCTCCAGCGAAACGGCGCCTACGGCAATCAGAGCTTTGGCGAGAGCGCCCTGCTTGGCCTCGAGCTGGCCGGTGAAGTCGTTGGCGTCGGCAGCGAAGTCGACGAAGCCTCGATCGGGCAGCGTGTGATGGCGATCGTCGGCGGGGGGGCGTATGCCGAATTCGCCCGGGTCGACCGTCGCATGGCGATCAGCATTCCAGGCAATGTCTCATTCGTCGAGGGTGCGGCAATCATGGAATCATTTGTGACAGCCGTCGAAGCGGTCTCACATGTTGCAGGCGTCGGGCAAGGTCAAACCGTTCTAGTTCACGGTGGCGCTGGCGGAGTGGGCTCTGCCTGCGTGCAGGTCGCCCATGCGCTGGGCGCCACCGTCTACGCAACGGCGAGCGCTTCGCGGTTGGCGGATGTCGGCAGCATCGGCGCCGCCGCTGTGATCGACTATCGTGCCGATGATTTCGAAAGCGTCGTCGCAAGGCTTACCGATCGTCGCGGCGCGGACGCCGTGATCGATTTCGTCGGCGGCGATTACCTGCCGCGCAACCTTCGCAGCCTTCGGCCTGGCGGGACCCTGGTTCAAGTCGGCATTTTGAGCGGCCAGCACGCCTCCTCGATTCCGCTCAACCTGCTGCTACACAACCACTTGCGATTGGTGGGCACCGTCATGAAATCGCGAGGCGTGGACGAGAAGCGGGCGATGGTCCGTCGTTTCTCCGAAGGGTTTTTGCCGCTGTTTGAGTCGGGTGGGCTGAAACCGCTGGTCGACCAGGTGTTTCCGCTGGCACGCGCCGCCGATGCCCATCGCAGCGTGGAGCGCGGCGGAGGATTTGGAAAGGTTATCTTGGCGATGGATTGAGCGCGGGCAGGGGTATCGTGCTTGTGCATGAACCGACCGTCTAAATTCGCGCTGATCATGTCGGGTCGGAGCATGTCGTGAGATAGCCGGGCAAGCGCGAGCCGACCTCGATCGATCACCGAGGACGACGTCAAGGCAGTGTTCGAGGCTTGACCGAGCGCGGCGATGCGGTAAGCGCAGGCCGGCGGTGGCCTCTGTGCTGCGATGCTGTCGATTGGCGGGATGATGACATTGTGCCGGTGTTTTGCCCGACAGGTCAACTCGCCATCCAGCATGGCAAATGACGGACCCCGTAAGTCATTGATTCCACAATGGTCGGCTACTGTGCATGGGGTTGTTTTTCGACTTTTTGTCGGCGGGTCACATGAGCGTGCGGCAAAAATGCCGTGAGCGTTGTCGGTCCGCGCCGTTCTCCTTCGTCTTCCACCCGGACAGACCTGACGGGAGACCGAAATGACTTCTTCCAACTATCGCTGGGTGATCGTCGCCGCCGGCGGCCTGCTCGGCTGCGTCGCGATCGGCGGCATGTTTTCGCTGCCGGTGTTCCTGCAGCCGATCGCAAAGGACACCGGCTGGTCGGTGACGGGCATCTCCAGCGCAATGACGATCGGCTTTCTGGCGATGGCTTTCACCAGCATGGCCTGGGGCACGGCGTCGGACAGGTTCGGGCCGCTGCCGGTGGTGCTGACGGGATCGATCGTACTGGCGCTCAGCCTGTTCGCGGCGAGCCACGCGACCTCGCTTCTCGTGTTCCAGGTCGTATTCGGCCTTCTCGTCGGCGCTGCCTGTGCGGCAATCTTCGCGCCGATGATGGCGACCGTCACCGGCTGGTTCGACACAAATCGCAGCCTCGCGGTGTCGCTGGTTTCCGCCGGCATGGGCATTGCGCCGATGACGATGTCGCCGCTGGCAGCCTGGCTCGTCTCCGGCCACGACTGGCGGACCTCGATGCAGATCGTCGCGCTGGTGGTCGGCGCCATCATGATCCCGGTCTCGTTCCTGGTGCGCCGTCCGCCGGCGCTGGCGCATGCCGTGGCCGCACCTGCGGGCGAGGGCGCTGCGCAAGGCGAGATGTCGATGGGCGAAGCGTTGCGCTCGCCGCAATTCCTCATTCTGCTTGCCACCAACTTCTTCTGCTGCGCGACCCATTCCGGCCCGATCATCCACACCGTCAGCTATGCGGTGAGCTGCGGCATCCCGCTGGTCGCGGCGGTGACGATCTACAGCATCGAGGGGTTTGCCGGCCTCGGCGGACGCATCGCCTTCGGCCTGATGGGCGACCGCTTCGGCGCCAAGCGCGTGCTGGTCTCGGGCCTGCTGCTGCAGGCGTTCGGCGCGCTCGCCTATGTCTTCGCGCATCAGCTCACGACGTTCTATGCGGTCGGCGCCATCTTCGGCTTCATCTATGCCGGCACCATGCCGCTCTACGCCGTGCTCATCCGCGAGAACTTCCCGCTCAAGATGATGGGCACGGTGATCGGCGGCACCGCGATGGCCGGCAGCCTCGGCATGGCGACCGGCCCGCTCGCCGGCGGCCTGATCTATGACGCCTTCTCGAGCTATGCCTGGCTCTACATCGCCTCCTGGGCAATGGGCCTGGGTGCCTTCCTGATGGCGATGACGTTCCGCCCCTTCGCAAAGCCGCAAGGCGAGGTGGCACCGGCGGCCGCGTGAGCTCCGGATCGAGGCGCGGCGTCAGAGCTGCGCCTCGATCGCGGCCTTGTCGATCACCGACCAGACCTGCCGGATCTTTCGGTCGCGAAATTCGTAGAACACGTTCTCGCAAAAGGACACGCGCTTTCCGTTGACCGCAAGACCCAGGAATGTCCCGGCTGGCGTGCAATCAAACTGCAGTCGGGCCGCGATACGGGGAGGATCGGAGATCAGCATCTCGACGTGGAACTGCAGATCCGGGATCTCCCGAACGTCCCGCTCCAGCATCGCGCGATAACCGGCCAGCCCAAGGGGCCGCGCGTTGTGGACGACTTTCTCATGCACGAAATGTCCGAGCGCCGGCCAGTCCCGCCGGTTCAGGCAGGCGATGTAGTCTCTGTAGATTGCGGCAAGGTCGTCTCTCGTCATGGCGAAGCTCCAGCGGCTTCGATCACAACGCACGAGGATCGCGAACCGGTCCAGCTCAGAGGCGCTTCTCGAAGAACAGGTCCGGATAGGGATCGTCGTTGAAGCGGGGGATCTCGCGCCAGCCCGTGCTGCGATAGAGCTGACCGGCTTCGGGCAGCGCGCTGTTGGTGTCGAGCCGCAGCAGCGTGATGCCGAGTTCCCGCGCCGCGCTCTCGGCCACATCCATCAGGCGGCGGCCGAGCCGCAATCCGCGCGCGGCGGGCGCCACCCACAGCCGCTTGATCTCGGCATAGCCGTGGTCGGTTCCCTTCAAGCCGACGCAGCCGATCGGCAGCCTGTCCGACATCGCGACGATGAAGGTGCCGCGCGGACGGCGCATGTCCCTGGCATCGGGATCGCGCGACAGCGAGACGTCGAAGCCTTGGCTGAAGCGGCGGCCGAGCTCGGCATAGTATTCGCCGAGGCAGTAGCGCGCTTCCGCGCATCGCGGATCCATCTCGTCCAGCGTGACCCGCTCGCGCGTCAGTGCGGAGGCGATCAGGTCCATCGCCGCCAGCAGCGCCTCGCGCTGCGAATGTTGCGCGAGGAAGCCTTCGGCCTGCGCGTTCGACAGCGCCTCATAGGCCGCGAACTCGCGACGGCCCGCCCGCGTGAGCGTTGCCATGCGCCGGCGGGCATCGTCTTCGCGCGCGGTGGTTTCGATCAGCCCTTCGTCCTCGAGGCTGCGGAGCAGCCGGCTCATCAACCCGGAATCGAGACCGAGATAGTCCCGGATTTCCGCCACGTCCGAGCGCCCGTGCCCGACCGCATTGAGCACCCGCGCCGCCCCAAGCGGCCGGCTGCGCCCGAGGAACGAATTGTCGAGCGCACCGACGGCAGACGTGACGGCGCGGTTGAAGCGGCGGACCCGGGAGACGGCGTCAAGCATAATGTCTGACTTTAGTCAGGTATCACGGCCTGTCAATCGAGCGAGAGCCGATCGAGCTTGCGGTTGTGCGGTAGCGCGCCTCATTGTGAGTTGTTCCCATGCCGCGAGCCGCTACCATGCGCCCACTCGGGGAGTTTGGGTCTACAACAAGCGGAGACAACATGAGCGGGCGGGAACGCAAGGTGAAGGGATCGGACCTGTTTGTCGCGGCGCTCGAAAACGAAGGTGTCGATCGCATCTTCGGCATTCCCGGCGAGGAGAATCTCGATCTGGTCGAATCGCTGCGCGCCTCCAGGATCGAGCTGATCCTGACCCGCCACGAGCAGGCCGCCGCCTTCATGGCCGCCACGCATGGGCGGCTGACCGGCAAGCCCGGCGTTTGTCTGTCGACGCTCGGCCCCGGTGCTCTCAACCTGTCGACCGGGGCCGCCTATGCGCATCTCGGTGCCATGCCGATGATCCTGATCACCGGCCAGAAACCGATCATGAGCAGCCGGCAGGCGCGTTTCCAGATCGTGGACGTGGTCGCGACCATGAAGCCGCTGACGAAGCTGTCGCGGCAGATCGTCAGTGCCTCCAGCATTCCGACCGTGGTGCGCGATGCCTTCCGCGCGGCGATGGAGGAGCGTCCTGGACCGGTGCACCTCGAATTGCCCGAGGACATCGCGGGTGACGAGGTGCCTGATGTCCCGGTGGTCCCCGTCCATCCGATCGAGATCCCGGTCGCCCATCGCGCAGCGCTCGACCGCGCCGCCGAGATGATCGTCGCCGCAAGGCGTCCGCTGGTGATGATGGGCGCTGCGACCAGCCGGCCGCGGTCGACCCATGGCATCGCGAGTTTCGTGCGGCGCACCGGCATTCCGTTCTTCACGACGCAGATGGGCAAGGGGACCGTGCCCGGCGGCACCAACCTCTACATGGGCACTGCCGCGTTGTCCGAGCGGGATTACGTTCACGACGCGATCGACGCCGCCGACCTGATCGTCGCCATCGGCCACGATCCCATCGAGAAGCCGCCTTTCATCATGGGCTCTACAGGCCCGAAGGTCATTCACGTCAGCTACACGCCGGCGAGCGTCGAGCAAGTCTATTTCCCCGATGCCGAGGTCGTCGGGGACGTTGGTCCGAGCCTGGAGCTGCTGGCGGATCGGCTGGAAGGCAAGCTGCCGCAGGCCGCGGCACTGCTCCCGTTGCGCGAAGAGATCCTGGGGCATATCGCCGATCGCGCCACCGAGGCGCGCTGGCCGCCGACGCCGCAGCGCATCGTGCACGACATCCGCCAGGTGATCCCGGAGAACGGCATCGTCGCACTCGACAACGGCATGTACAAGATCTGGTTCGCGCGCAACTACCGCACCCGCGTCGCCAACACGCTCCTGCTCGACAACGCGCTGGCGACCATGGGCGCCGGCCTGCCGTCGGCGATGATGGCCGCGATGCTCTATCCCGACCGCCGCGTGCTTGCGGTCGCCGGCGACGGCGGCTTCATGATGAACAGCCAGGAAATGGAGACCGCGGTCCGCCTCAAGCTCAACCTGGTCGTGCTGGTGCTGGAGGACAACGCCTACGGCATGATCCGCTGGAAGCAGGCCGTCGATCATTTCGCCGATTACGGCATGACCTTCGGCAATCCCGACTTCGTCCTCTACGCGAGGGCTTACGGGGCGAAAGGGCATCGGATCGAGAGCATCGACGGCTTTGGCCCGACTCTGGAGGCGGCATTCAAGGAGGGCGGCGTGCACCTCGTCTCGATCCCGATCGACTATTCTGAGAACGTGCGGGTGCTCGTCGACGAGCTGCGGGCGCATGAGAAATCGAAGGCGTGAAAACTACGGTCTCGTGTCCCGGACGCGGCGCAGCGCCTCTTCGGCGGTGCGCTGCAGAGCCGGGACACGAGAGAGCAAGCGTACTTGTGCCGTGCGTCCCGATCGCCGACACTTCCAGTCACTCAACCAACCACAGGAATAGAAAATGACCCGCGTTCGTTGTGTCACCGAGATGGGCATGGGCGTCGACGTTCACGGCAGGGACGCCACCAAGGCGGCCAAGCGCGCCGTGTCGGATGCCATCAGGCATTCGAGCCTCGGCTTCTTCCGGATGATCGACAAGACCGCTAACGACATGTTCGTCGATGTCACGATCGGCGTGCCCAATCCGGAAAGCGTGGACAAGGAAGCCGTCGCCAGGGAGCTGCCTTACGGCACCGTGACCGTGACTGCGGTCAAGGGCGGGCTGGAGATCCCCTCGGCCACGGAAGTGGCCAACGACCCCATTCTCATCGCCAATGCCGCCGTCATCGTCAGCTTCGACAAGGACTAGGCCGATGTCCGACAGCGATGAGGCGCTGCTGGATCGTCCGATCTGGAGCGCGCTGACGACCAGCCAGAAGCACTTGGCTGAGGGTGGTCCGCGGGCGCTGCGTTACCCCGTGGACATGACGCCCTTTGCCGACATGATCGACATGTCCGCCGCAAGCTTTGCCGCGCTGGGAGATTTGCTATCCGGCACTCAGGTCGCCGCGCTGTTCACGCCGGAGCCGGTCGAAGTTCCCGCCGGCTTCAAGGTGGTGCTCGCGGATACCGGGGAGCAGATGATCGGCTCGCCGGCCGACAGCTCGCTTCGTGATGCCGAGATCGTCACATTGGGTGCTGCCGACGTTCCCGCCATGATGGCGCTGACCGAACTGACGAAACCCGGTCCATTCGCGCTGCGTACCCATGAACTCGGCACGTTCCTCGGCATTCGCTCCGGCGGCGAATTGGTTGCGATGACGGGGGAGCGGATGAAGCCGGGAAAGTTCGTCGAGATGACGGCCGTCTGCGTGCATCCGGAATATCGTGGGCGCGGCTATGCACAGGCGCTGCTCGCGGCGGTCGCGCGCCGGATCGAGGCGCGCGGCGAGATTCCGTTCCTGCACGTGTTTTCGAGCAATACGTCTGCGATTGCGTTGTACCAGCGGCAGGGAATGCGGATTCGGCGTCGCCTGCATGTCACCGCGCTGATGAAGCAGGGATGAGCGTTTCTCGGCGGGGCTTCATATCCGCCGAATTCGCGCTATATCGATCCCAACCAAAATTTGGGGGAAACACATGGACGCCAGAACGACAGATTTTTCCGCCGCGCGGACGGCGATGCAGCGCTATGTCGATCAGGAGATCATTCCGGGCGCATCCTGGGTAGTTCTGCGCGGGCGAGAGGTGGTCGACCAGCAATGCGTCGGCTTTGCCGACCGCGAGGCGAACACGACGCTGCGGCCCGACCATATCTTCCGCGCGTTTTCCAACACCAAGATCTTCGTCACCTGCGCGATCATGCTGCTGGTGGAGGAAGGCCGCATCGGGCTCGATGATGCGATCGAGAAATTCCTGCCGCAGCTCGGCAATCGCAAGGTTCTCAAGCAGGGTGCGGCAAGTCTGTCGGACGCCGAGCCGGCGAGGAGCCCGATCACGATCCGCCAGCTCCTGACCCATACCTCCGGTCTCAGCTACGGCATCTTCGATCCCGGCACGGTGCTGTTCAAAGGCTACAACGAGGCGCGCGTGCTCAATCCGCTGACGCCGCTCGCCGACATGGTCGACCAGCTGGCCGATCTGCCGCTGTCCTATCACCCTGGTACGGCCTGGGAATATTCGGTGGCGACCGACGTGCTCGGCCGTGTCGTGGAGGTCGTCTCCGGCCAGGCGCTCGATGTCTTTCTGAAGTTGCGCATCTTCGATCCGCTCGGCATGACCGATACGGGCTTCCACGTTCCCGAGGCGCAGCAAGGCAGGCTGGTTGCGCTCTACAATGGCGCTGATGTGCTCGATCCCATGAAGCCCGGCCTCACCCGGGCGGACCATCTGCCTTATCCGCAAGCCTATCGGCGGCAATTGCCGCGGCTGTCGGGCGGCGGCGGCCTGGTCTCGACCTTGCCCGACATGCTGGCGCTGGTCCGCGCGCTGCTGCCCGGTTCGGATAAGCTGCTGAAGCCGGAGACGCTGCGACAGATGATGACGAACCAACTGCCCGGAGGCCAGACCATCCGCTTCGCCAATCTCGGCCCGATTCCCGGCAAGGGTTTCGGTCTCGGCGGCGCCGTCAGCTTCGCGCCGACACCGTTCGATCCTCCGAACTCGATCGGCGAATTCCAGTGGGGTGGCCTTGCCGGCACCCATTGGTGGATTTGCCCTGAGGCCAATACCGCCGGCGTGCTGATGACGCAGCGCTACATGGGCTTCTGGAATCCGTTCTTCTTCGAGTTCAAGCGCCTGGCCTATCAGGCGGTCGGCGCGGGCTGACGCGAAACGCGGTCCGGTCATCGAGCTCTGCCGCGAAAGGCAAAGCGAGCGGAAGGCGTTGCCTCCCGCTAGCGATGCTGTCGTCAGTCCTTCCACGGGTCGAACTCGACTTCGCCCGCCATGGCGACGGCGAACGGCCGCAGCGTGTGCAGCACCCGCACGGTGCCGGCGTGCTGGGCAAGCACCTCCGGCAGGCGGCGATAGGCCATCGGACTCTCGTCGAGGTCGGCACCGATCAAGGTGACGCCGCGCTCGTTCAGCCAGCGGTCCATCTCCTCGCGCGAGAAGCGCCGCTTCGCCGCCCTTCGTCCGAACAGGCGGCCGGCGCCGTGCACGGTCGAGTAGAGCGAGGCCCTGGCTTCCGGGCTGTCGATGCCCTCGAGGATGACTGCATCGTCGCCCATTGAGCCGCCGACGAATCCCTTCTGGCCGGGAAACGCCGGCGTCGCGCCCTTGCGCACCACCCACAAATCCTTGCCGTCGTGGGTCTCACGCCAGGCATAGTTGTGGTGGTTGTGCACGGTCTCGGTCACGCTGCCGCCGATGATCTGGCGGACGCGCTCGACGACCCACTCGCGGCCCGCATAGGCGTAACGCCCGGCCAGCTGCATCGCCGCGATGTAGCGGCGGCCGAGCTCGCTATCCTCGTCGACCACGGCGGGCGGGACGTTCATGCCGTCCTTGCCGCCGGCGGCCTTGAGGTAGCGCGTCGCGGAGGTGTGGCCGAGCCCGCGGCTGCCGAAGTGGACGCCGATCCAGACGAAGCCTTTCTCGTCGCGCATGAGGTCGACATAGTGGTTGCCCGATCCGACCGTGCCGAGCTGGTGCACCGCCTTCTGACGGTAGGCCTCCATGTCGCTCTCGCGCCAGGCATCGCCGTCGTCGAACAGATCGTGCTCGGCCCGTTCGGCGTTGGCACGGCCGACGCCGAACGAGATCGTCTTGGCGACGTCGCGGATGATCGTGGGCACGAGGCCCGCGATGTCGTCGAAGCGCGTATCGAGCTTTGCCGCCATGTTGCCGCAGCCGATGTCGAAGCCGACGCCGGAGATGCTGATCTGCTTCTCATAGGCGATGACGCCGCCGACCGGCTGGGCGTAGCCGAGATGGCCGTCGGCGCAGATCACGCCTGACACGACGTTGCCGACCGCCATGCAGTTGCGCATCTGCGCGATCGTCGCGTCCTCGTGCGGGCCGAACACCTTCAGCGGCGCATTCTGGAAGCGGGCCTCCTGCGGGCGCAGGTTCGCGATCTCGCCCGCGACGGCATCGGTCTCGCGCGTGAGATGCTCCTTGCGCGCGGCGTCCTTATACAGGCACCAGGCCGGGAGGCCGCGTCCTTCGCCGACGCGCGAGTCGGGATCGACACCGGCGGCGAGGCAGAGCTCGCGGGCGCGTTCCATGTAGGGATCGGATCGTCGCATGGTCTTGGTTCCTGCATCACCTCCCGCGCGCACCGTTGCAGATGCGCGCGGGTTATCTCAGAGATTTCGCTGGCCCCGGGCGCGATGCCCTGCGTCCGGGGCTGTTGTCGTTGCGCATCGGCTCAACGCCGTTTCCGAGATCGCGATCCACGCGACCACGGCGTCGGAGAAGCCGCCTTTCGAGCGCGAGTCCCGGATCCGGGTCTCCCGTTCCGGCCATTGCCGGGATGTTCGAACGGGTCGCATCGCGGACAACAAAAAACCCTCCGGAGCGGCAGGCTCGGGAGGGTCCGTGAGAGAAGCGGACTGTCGATCTGCCGTCAGGCAGGATCGCTCCCATGAGCCATGCGTGCGCAATCGATTGGCTGGAAGCCATTCGAAGTGCAGACTAGGATTTCGTAGCGATACGGCATTGCTCGGTTCATGGTGTCTGTCGCGAATGGAAGTGCTCGCGAGGCCGCGGGACATACGTCCGCAACCTGCGGATGTCAAGTGCGCGCGTGAAATTGCATGGGGTCGGCGAACGACGTGCCAAATTATCTCGGCCTCGATGGATTTCGCTTCGGCTGGGTCGCTGCCTGGATCGATGAGCGTGGCGATCATGGCTTCGATTGCTCGCCGGGCCTGACGCGTCTGCTCGCGCTGCCGCATGCGCGTGCGATGATCGACATGCCGATCGGATTGAAGCCGAGCGGCTATCGCGCGTGCGATCTGCGTGCGCGCGAGCTGATTGGCCCCGCCGTGTTTCTTGGCGCGCGCAGAGACCTCTGGGGCTTTCCCGACATGGCGGCGGCCAATCGTCACTACTGGACGCACGAGGGCAAGGGCAGGGGCGTGTCGGCGCAGCTCTGGAATATCAGGGACAAGATCAGAGAGGTCGACGAGGTCATGACGCCGGCGCGGCAGGCGGTGGTGGGGGAAGCGCATCCGGAATTGATCTTCTGGAATCTCGCAGGCCGGATCCGGCTTGAACCGAAGACGTCGCTGCGAGGTCGCGAGCAGCGTATCGCCCTGCTGAGAGACCGGGGCTTCACCAGGATCGAACGATGGCTGACGCTTCGCCACGGCACCGGCATCGGCCGCGACGATCTCATCGATGCGTGCGCCTGCGCGGTCGCGGCACGCGACAGTACGCAACGTGTCGGCGGAGAGGAGATCGATCCGCGCGGATTGCGGATGGAGATCAATTTTTGAAGTCAGCCCTCTCGATCGCCATTGTTTTCGAAGTGACTGCGACTATTGCGGCTTGGATTCGAGGAGACGCCCTCGTCGTTCAGTCTTGTTGCTCTCGCTTGGTACTCGTCGGCCATCGCTCGCAACCGTTGCGCGGCTTCGCTGTGCGCGAGATCGTTCGCGACGCGGCGACAGCGTTCAGCGTGATCGAGCAGGGCGCGTTTCTCGATGTTCATCCAGCGACAACGTTCGAGGGGAGCCATCGGTCCCTCCGCGGGCTGCCGGAACAGCGCGATGTCTTCGCAGCAAGATCCGGGAAAAAATAGCAACATTTTCATGTCGCCTCGGAACGTGGCGCTGGAGCCGACGTTTTACGCCATAGGCTGTTGAGGGACAAAATGCCATGTACGACGTGTGCCAATTGGCGACCGCGATGCTCGCGATCGCCTTTACGGCCCTGCTGTTGATCACGGGTGATCGGTTCATCGAGTATCGACTGCAGCATGAGGCAATGACCCCGATCGTGGCGATGGCAACGCTGCCGCCATGAGCACAGGTTCGTCGGGACGAAGTGTGACTTGCGCCGCACGGCGCCTCGCCTAGATTGAGCACGCCTCAATCCATGCATCATGGGTCCCGATGTCTGATCTGTCCGCCTTTCCCATCACCGAGCGTTGGCCGGCAAAACATCCCGAACTGCTTCAGCTTTATTCCTTGCCCACGCCGAACGGCGTCAAGGTCTCGATCATGCTGGAGGAGATCGGACTTCCCTACGAAGTCCACCTGGTCGATTTCGGCAAGGACGATCAGAAGACGCCGGAGTTTCTCTCGCTCAATCCGAACGGCAAGATCCCGGCGATCCTTGATCCCAATGGTCCCGGGGGCAGGCCGCTGCCGCTGTTCGAGTCCGGGGCGATCCTGCAATACCTCGCGGAGAAGACCGGCAAGCTGCTGCCGCGAGATGCTGCCCGCCGCTACCAGACCATCCAGTGGGTGCACTTTCAGATGGGCGGCATCGGGCCGATGTTCGGCCAGGTCGGCTTCTTCCACAAATTCGCCGGCAAGGATTTCGAGGACAAGCGGCCGCTGGAGCGTTACGTCAATGAGTCCAAACGCCTGCTCGGCGTGATGGAGACGCATCTTTCCGGCCGGCGGTGGTTCATGGATGACGACTACACCATCGCCGACATCTCCATGCTCGGCTGGGTGCGGAATCTCATCGGGTTCTACGGCGCCGGCGATCTGGTGGCGTTCAACCAGTTCAAGGCGGTCGGCGGCTGGCTCGAACGCGGGCTGGCTCGTCCGGCGGTGCAACGCGGGCTGAACATTCCGCAGCGGCCCTAGTCCTTCGTTAGAACAGCCGGCCGCCGTTCGGCACAGGCTTGCTCGGCTGCACCAGCACGACCTTGCCCTCTGCATCGGGGAAGCCGAGCGTCAGCACCTCGGAGACGACCGGGCCGATCTGGCGCGGCGGGAAATTGACGACGGCCGCGACCTGTTGCCCCACGAGGGTCTCGAGCGGGTGGTTTTCGGTGATCTGGGCCGAGCTCTTGCGCACGCCGATGGCAGGGCCGAAATCGATCCACAGCCGCCAAGCCGGCTTGCGCGCCTCCGGAAACGGCTTGGCGTCGACGATGGTGCCGACACGAACATCGACTGCGAGGAAGCTGTTGAAGTCGATGGTCGGTGAGGCGGCAGCTGCGGGATCGTGGGTAACGTGCATGGGATGTCCGCTCGGAGAGTTGGGTGGTCCGCAATATTGTCGCGCGAACCGGAGTTTCGTACAACGCCACAACCGAAGCATCACGCATGCGCGAGGAAACGTCTTGCCCAACATCATCTACGGCATCAAGAACTGCGACACCATGAAAAAGGCCCGCGCCTGGCTCGATGCTCACGGCGTGCCTTACGAGTTTCACGACTACAAGGCGGCGGGCGTGGAGAAGGACAGGCTCAAGCAGTGGAGCGACAAGGTCGGCTGGGAGACGCTGCTCAATCGCGCCGGGACGACCTTCAAGAAGCTCCCGGACTCCGACAAGGAAGGCTTGAGCGAGAAAAAGGCGTTGGCATTGATGCTAGCGCAACCATCGATGATCAAGCGACCGGTGCTGGAAATCGGCAGCAAGCTGCTGGTCGGCTTCAAGCCGGATATCTATGCCAAGGAGGTCGGCGCCAAAGCGCGCTGACCGCTAGTTCAGCTCGATGGTCTCGGCGGTGATGCCGGGCCCCGGCTGGTCGGAGAACTCGACCGTCTCGGCGGGCGCGATGCGGGCAGGGGCGCGATGAAACAACTCCCGATCGATCACAGCGCGTAGCTTTGGACGCGGCAGCGCGTCATTTCCGCGCATCAGGTTCTTGATCTCGAAGCCGCCGTCCTCGCAGAACGTCTTGATCGATGCGATGACGTGACAGACCTTGCCGTCGGTCTGGAAGGGCAGCAGCAGCCGTTCATAGGCGACGACGCGCCCGTAGATGTCCTCGACATTGGCGACGCTGTAGACGGGCAGCCCGCGCGCGACGCATTCATGATATATCGGCATCACGAACGGGGCGAGCCGCGGCCCGACATAATCATCGAGCAGAACGCCCTTGCCGGTATGTCCATAGGCACGCGAGATGCGCGTGCCTTCGCTCTGGATGATGAGGCGCGGCGTCGGCGTCGAAAATTCGACCGTATAGTAGATGAGATCCGAGAGCTCCTCCTCGAGTCGCGCAGGCTGATACTCCCAGATCGCCGGCGCGATCTGCTGGCGCGCATAAAGTCGCAGCCACGTGTTCAGGAGATCGCGTTGCCGGATCGATTTGACGACGGAGGGAGCGGCGCTGGCAAAATCCAAAGCAATATTCTCCGCACGTGAAGACGCGCGCATGATCCCGCTTGTGGGAAAATTTTCGATGAAGGCTGGCGCGCGGAACGAAAGACCGTTAACGACGGCTTGATGACCGGTGCCTTGCGAACCGGGAGGCCGGGCAGGCACGACATCCAGACATCTCCGACTAAGGGAGCATTTGTATCCCAGCCGGAGGCCTGATCTGCTCAGCTTTCCGCCTTGCCTAACCCCCGTCACCTCCGGCATATTCCGCGCCCGGAGGCGGCGCCCCGGGTGGGCTCCAAGTCCTCCGGACAGCCGAAGCAACAAGGACAGCCACGCGCCTCGCGCGGGCAGGGGGAAATCTGTTTGGCCGATGAGTTCATTCTCGAAACGGAAGGCTTGACCAAGGAGTTTGCGGGCTTCTTCGCCGTCCGCGACGTTGCGCTCAAGGTTCGCCGTGGGAGCATTCACGCGTTGATCGGCCCGAACGGGGCCGGCAAGACGACCTGCTTTAATCTTTTGACCAAGTTCCTCAAACCGTCAGCCGGAAAGATCCTCTACAAGGGGCAGGACATCACGGCGATGGCGCCGGCCGACGTGGCCCGCATGGGTCTTGTGCGTTCGTTCCAGATTTCGGCGGTATTTCCGCATCTCACCGCGCTGGAGAATGTCCGTGTCGCGCTTCAGCGCCAGCACGGCTCTTCGTTCGATTTCTGGCGCTCCAAGTCCGTTCTCAATCGCTTCAACGATCGCGCGCGCGAGTTGCTCAACGATGTCGGCCTCAGCGAGTTTGCAAACACGCCCGCGGTCGAGATGCCCTATGGGCGCAAGCGCGCACTTGAGATAGCAACGACGCTCGCGCTCGACCCAGAGATGATGCTGCTCGACGAGCCGATGGCCGGCATGGGCCACGAGGATATCGACAAGATCGCGGCGCTGATCAAGCGCATTTCGGCGAAATACACCATCCTCATGGTCGAGCATAATTTGAGCGTCGTGGCCAACCTCTCCGACATCATCACCGTGCTGACGCGCGGGCAGGTGCTCGCGCAGGGCCATTACTCCGAGCTCACCAAGGACGAGCGCGTCAAGGAAGCCTATCTGGGAGCCGGTCATGCCTGACACTGCGATCGCCGAGGCCCCGGCCAGGGCTGCGACCGGCGGACCCATCCTTCAAGTCCGCAACCTCGAAGCCTGGTACGGCGAGTCCCACATCCTGCACGGGATCAACTTCGACGTGAACGCGGGCGAGGTCGTCACCTTGCTCGGGCGTAACGGCGCCGGCAAGACGACCACGCTGAAGTCGATCATGGGCATCATCGGCAAGCGCTCCGGCTCGGTGAAGTTCAACAACCAGGAGATCATCCGCGCAACCTCCGACAGGATCGCGCGGATGGGCATCGCGTTCTGCCCGGAAGAGCGGGGCATATTCGCCAGCCTCGACGTGCGGGAGAACTTGATGTTGCCGCCGGTCGTCCGCGAGGGCGGACTGCCGCTCGACCAGATCTTCGATCTGTTTCCGAACCTGAAGGAGCGGCTGGGCAGCCAGGGCACCAAGCTGTCGGGCGGCGAGCAGCAGATGCTCGCGATCGCGCGCATCCTGCGCACCGGCGCGAGCTTCCTGATGCTGGACGAGCCGACCGAGGGCCTCGCGCCCGTCATCATCCAGCAGATCGGTCACACCATTGCGCGGCTCAAGAAGGAGGGCTTCACGATCCTCCTTGTCGAGCAGAACTTCCGCTTCGCATCCACCGTCGCCGACCGCTACTACGTGGTCGAGCACGGCAAGATCATTGACGGTTTCTCCAACGCGGAGCTTGCCGCTAATATGGACAAGCTGCACACCTATTTGGGTGTCTAGCGCATGATCGGGACCCTGAGCGCCGCGTCAGCGCAAAGCGTGTAGCGGTTTTCCGAAGAGACCGTGCTCGAGTTGAAGAACTGCCAACGAGAAAATTCAAAAAGGAAAGTTGCATGAACACCAGGTCGATTGCGTCATTGCTGCTGACCACCGCGCTCACCTTCGCCGCAACAGGCGTCGCGTTGGCGCAGGACAAGACGGTCAAGATCGGCGCGCTGTCCGATCAGTCCGGGCTCTACGCCGACCTCGGCGGCCCCGGCTCGACGCTCGCCGCGCAGATGGCGGTCGAGGATTCCGGCCTCGCCGCGAAGGGCTGGAAGATCGACGTGATCTCCGGCGATCACCAGAACAAGCCCGATATCGGCACCGCGATCGCGCGGCAGTGGTTCGACGTCGACAAGGTCGACGTCATCGTCGACGTGCCGAACTCGGGCGTGGCGCTCGCCGTCAACAACGTGATCAAGGAAAAGAACGGCGTCTACATCAATTCGGGTGCGGCGACCTCCGACCTCAGCAACGCGCAGTGCTCGCCCAACACCGTGCATTGGACCTACGACACCTACATGCTGGCCCATACCACCGGCCAGGCGCTGGTGAAGGCCGGTGGCGACACCTGGTTCTTCCTGACCGCGGACTACGCCTTCGGTGCGGCGCTCGAGCGAGATACCAGCGCGGTCGTCACGGCCAACGGTGGCAAGGTGCTCGGCGGCGTCAAGCACCCGCTCAACACGCCGGACTTCTCCTCCTTCCTGCTCCAGGCGCAGGCCTCCAAGGCCAAGATCATCGGCCTCGCCAATGCCGGCGGCGACACCACCAACACGATCAAGCAGGCGGCCGAGTTCGGCATCGGCAAGGGCGGCCAGAAGCTCGCGGCGCTCTTGCTCTTCCTCACCGACGTCAAGGCTATCGGCCTCGAGACGGCGCAGGGACTCAATTTCACCGAGACGTTCTACTGGGACATGAACGACAAGACCCGGGCGTTCTCCAAGCGCTTCGCCGAGAAGATGAAGAACAATGCCCCGCCCACCATGGTGCAGGCCGGGGTCTATGCCGGCGTGCGCCACTATCTCAAGGCCCTCGAAGCGCTCGGCGGCAATCCTCATGACGGCGTCAAGATCGTTGAGAAGATGAAGTCGATGCCGACCGAGGACGACCTGTTCGGTAA
Source organism: Bradyrhizobium sp. USDA 327 (assembly GCF_041262065.1). Classification (NCBI taxonomy): domain Bacteria; kingdom Pseudomonadati; phylum Pseudomonadota; class Alphaproteobacteria; order Hyphomicrobiales; family Nitrobacteraceae; genus Bradyrhizobium; species Bradyrhizobium sp. USDA 327. The sequence goes on from NZ_JBGCCW010000001.1 coordinate 2,475,952, forward strand.
GGGCGAGATCCAGCCCAACGGCCGCACCATCCACAACGCCTATCTGTTCGAGGTCAAGAAGCCCTCGGAGTCCAAGGGGCCATGGGACTTCTACAAGCTGGTCGGCACGGTGCCGGGCGACCAGGCTTTCACGCCGCTGTCCGAGAGCAAGTGCGCGCTGTTGAAGAAGTAAGATAACGGCCCGCAGGCCTCGAGGCCTGCGGGCGACTTTCAGGGAACGCCGAAGGGACCGGGTGCGGGATCGATGCAGGCTCTATACGCTCAGCTACTGGTGGGACTGATCAACGGCTCGTTCTACGCGCTGCTCAGTCTCGGGCTTGCCGTGATCTTCGGCATGCTCAACATCATCAATTTCGCCCATGGCGCGCTCTACATGATGGGCGCCTTCGTCGCCTATTTCCTGCTGAACCTCGGCGGGATCAACTACTGGTGGGCATTGCTGCTCGCGCCCATCATCGTCGGCATCTTCGGCATGATCCTGGAACGGACCATGCTGCAATGGCTGACCGGGCTCGATCATCTCTACGGCCTGCTGCTGACCTTCGGCATCGCGCTGATCGTGCAGGGCGTGTTCCAGAACTATTTCGGCTCCTCCGGCCTGCCTTACGCCATTCCGGATCAGCTCAAGGGCGGCATGAATCTCGGCTTCATGTTCTTACCCGTCTATCGCGGCTGGGTCGTCGTGTTCTCGCTGGTGGTGTGCCTTGCGACCTGGTTCCTGATCGAGAAGACGCAGCTCGGCGCCTACCTGCGCGCCGCCACCGAAAATCCGACGCTGGTGCGCGCCTTCGGCATCAACGTGCCGCGCATGATCACGCTGACCTACGGTCTCGGCGTCGGCCTTGCCGCACTCGCCGGCGTGCTCTCGGCGCCGATCAACCAGGTGCGGCCGCTGATGGGCGCCGACCTCATCATCGTGGTGTTCGCGGTGGTCGTGATCGGCGGCATGGGATCGATCATGGGCTCCATCATCACCGGCTTCGCGCTCGGTGTGATCGAGGGCCTGACCAAGTATTTCTACCCCGAGGCCTCCAACACCGTCGTGTTCGTGCTGATGGTGCTGGTGCTCTTGGTGAAGCCAACGGGATTGACGGGAAGGGCGGCCTGAGATGACAACCCTGACGGACGACACGCTGCCGGTGACCCCTCGCGCGATGCGCGACGAGATGATCGTGTTCGTGCTGATGGCGCTGCTGCTGGCGGCCGTGCCGTTCACCGGCGTCTATCCCTTCTTCGTGATGCAGGCGCTGTGCTTTGCGCTGCTCGCCTGCGCCTTCAATCTGCTGATCGGCTACGGCGGCCTGCTGTCCTTCGGCCACGCGATGTTCCTGGGCACGGCGGGCTATTGCAGCGCGCATGCGCTGAAGGTGTGGGCGCTGCCGCCGGAGCTCGGCATCCTCGTCGGCATCGCTGCGGCGTTCGTGCTCTCGATCATCACCGGCTACATCTCGATCCGCCGCCAGGGCATCTATTTCTCGATGATCACGCTGGCGCTGTCGCAGCTTCTGTACTTCATCTATCTCCAGGCTCCATTCACCCACGGCGAGGACGGTATCCAGGGCATCCCGCAGGGGCACATGTTCGGCATCTTCGATCTCTCCAAGCCGACGGTGCTCTATTACGTCGTGCTGGTGGGCTTCCTTGCCGGCTTCCTCCTGATCTTCCGCATCATCAACTCGCCGTTCGGCGAGGTGCTGAAGGCGATCCGCGAGAACGAGCCGCGGGCGATCTCGCTCGGCTACCGCACCGACCAGTACAAGTTCCTGGCCTTCGTCCTGTCGGGCACGCTTGCCGGCTTTGCCGGTGCGCTGAAAGTGTTCGTGGCGCAAAACGCCTCGCTCACCGACGTGCACTGGTCGATGTCGGGCGAGGTCGTGCTGATGACGCTGGTCGGTGGTCTCGGGACCATTTTCGGTCCCGTGGTCGGCGCCTTCGTCATCATCGCCATGCAGCAATATCTAGCGGGCTTCGGCCAGTGGGTGACGGTGATCCAGGGCGCGATCTTCGTGATCTGCGTGCTCACCTTCCGCCGCGGCGTCATCGGTGAAATCGCGCATTACTTCCGCCGGTCACTCTAAGCGATTGATCTTGCATCAATTTCATTGGTGCATGAAAGCGGTGGATGATCCGGCTCCGCGGGCGTGAGATGACACGCGCGCGGATCGAAAATGGTCTATGACAGTTTCATGACAGCCCCTCCGGGCCTGACCATTTCCAACCGGTAGCCTATTCCCATGATGCGTTGGTTTCGTGCGTTCCTGCCCAAGGAAGAACGGTTCTTCGATCTGTTCGACCGGCATGCCCAGACGGTGATCCAGGGCGCGATCGCGCTCCAGGGCATGCTCAATGGGGGCGAGGAGACGCCGGTCTATTGCCAGCGCGTCAACCAGTTCGAGAACGACGCCGACAACATCACCCGTGAGGTGCTGACGGCGGTGCGCCGCACCTTCATCACCCCGTTCGACCGCGGCGATATCAAGAACCTCATCACGTCGCTGGACGATGCCATCGACCAGATGCAGCAGACGGCCAAGGCGGTCATGCTGTTCGAGGTCCGCACTTTCGAGCCTCCCATGCGCGAGATCGGCGGGCTCCTGATCGAATGCGCCAATCTGGTCGGGCGTGCGCTGCCGCTGATGCAATCGATCGGCCCGAACGTCGCCATGCTGACCGCCATCACCGAAGAGCTCGGCAAGCTGGAGGGCCGGGTCGACGATCTCCACGACATCGGCATGAAGGAGCTGTTCCTGAAGCATCGCGACGGCAATGCCATGGACTTCATCGTCGGCGTCGAGATCTACGACCACCTCGAAAAGGTGGCTGATCGCTTCGACGACGTCGCGAACGAGATCAACAGCATCGTCATCGAGCAAGTGTAGGGCAGGGCCGCCGTGGATGCCGCGTTGGGTCTTCCCATCCTGGTCGGCTTGATCGCCGTCGCGCTGCTGTTCGACTTCCTGAACGGCCTGCACGACGCCGCCAATTCGATCGCGACCATCGTCTCGACCCGCGTGCTGCGGCCGCAATTCGCGGTGTTCTGGGCCGCCTTCTTCAATTTCATCGCCTTCATGGTGTTCGGACTGCACGTCGCGCAGACCATCGGCACCGGCATCATCGATCCCGCGGTCGTCGACGCCCAGGTGATCTTCGCAGCGCTCGTCGGCGCGATCGTCTGGAACCTCGTGACCTGGGCGCTCGGCATCCCGTCCTCGTCGTCGCACGCGTTGATCGGCGGCCTCGTCGGCGGTGGCATGGCCAAGGCGGGGATTTCGGCCGCAGTATGGAGCGGCCTGTCCAAGACGGTGCTGGCAATCGTGCTGTCGCCGCTGGTCGGTTTCCTGCTCGCAACGATGCTGGTGGCGATCGTGTCCTGGGCCTCGGTGCGCTCGACGCCGTTCGCGGTCGATCGCGCCTTTCGCATCCTGCAATTCGCCTCCGCCTCGCTCTACTCGCTCGGCCATGGCGGCAACGACGCGCAGAAGACCATGGGCATCATCGCGGTGCTGCTGTATTCGCAGGGTCATCTCGGCGGCGAGTTCTCGGTGCCGTTCTGGGTGGTTCTGTCCTGCCAGGCGGCGATGGCGCTTGGCACGCTGATGGGCGGCTGGCGCATCGTCCGCACCATGGGCCTGCGCATCACGAAATTGACGCCTATGCAGGGCTTTTGCGCCGAAACGGGGGGCGCCGCGACCCTGTTCATGGCGACCTATCTCGGAGTTCCCGTCTCGACCACCCACACCATCACCGGTGCCATCGTCGGCGTCGGCGCTGCCCGCCGCGTCTCGGCGGTGCGCTGGAACGTCGCAAGCTCGATCGTCTATGCCTGGGTGATCACGATCCCGGCCTCGGCCATCGTCGCGGCGCTGACCTGGTGGCTGGTCGAGATCTTCGTCAAGTGACGAGCTTCAGTCCGGCAATCCCGGCGACGATCAGGGCGATGCTGGCAAGGCGTAAGGCCGTTGCCGGCTCGCCGAACAGGACGATGCCGAGCGTCGCAGTGCCCACCGCGCCGATGCCGGTCCAGACCGCATAGGCGGTTCCGACCGGGAGCGATTTGAGCGCAAGTCCAAGCAGGATGACGCTGCCGGCCATGGCCGCCAGGGTGATCACCGACGGCACAAGCCTGGTAAAACCCTCAGTGTATTTCAGGCCAATCGCCCAGGTGATCTCGAGAAGACCGGCGACGAACAGGATGCTCCAGGCCATGACGACCCTCCATTCAAGGCAGGGTCGTCCCCGCGGCTGAGGTGCTGAGAAACGGAAGGCCGTCCTTCCCGAAAGCCGATATGGGGCTGGCCGAATGGCTCCGCAATCACCAAATGAGGCTTGATCAGGCCCGTTTTCCCTGCCACACGCTCCCGCCATGTCCGACATCGCCATCACCACAGCCGAATCGCCGGCCCGTTCCCCGCTTGCCGCTGAAGTGGCGCGGCGGCGGACCTTTGCGATCATCTCCCACCCTGACGCCGGCAAGACCACTCTGACCGAGAAGCTGCTGCTGTTCGGCGGCGCCATCAATCTCGCTGGCCAGGTCAAGGCCAAGGGCGAGCGCCGCAATACGCGTTCCGACTGGATGAAGATCGAGCGCGAACGCGGCATCTCGGTCGTGACCTCGGTGATGACCTTCGAGTTCGAAGGCCTCGTGTTCAACCTCCTGGACACGCCGGGCCACGAGGACTTTTCGGAAGACACCTATCGCACGCTCACCGCGGTCGATTCCGCCGTGATGGTGATCGACGCCGCCAAGGGCATCGAGGCGCGCACCCGGAAGCTGTTCGAGGTGTGTCGCCTGCGCGACATTCCGATCATTACCTTCATCAACAAGATGGACCGCGAGAGCCGCGACGTTTTCGAGCTGCTCGACGAGATCGAGAAGACGCTGGCGCTCGACACCACGCCGATGACCTGGCCGGTCGGCCGCGGCCGCGACTTCCTCGGTACCTATGACGTCGTCAATGGCGGCGTGCGCCTGCTCGAAGGCGGCGGCGCCAAGACCGGTGCGGCGCAGCAGATCGAGATTGAGGAGCTGGCCAAGCTCAACGCCAATCTCGACGTCGCTGCCGTGAAGGACGAGCTCGAGCTTGTCACGGCGGCATCAAAGCCGTTCGAGCTCGAGGCGTTCCGCGAAGGTCATCTGACGCCGGTTTATTTCGGTAGCGCGCTGCGCAATTTCGGCGTCGGCGACCTCCTGGAAGGCCTCGGCAAGTTCGCGCCCGAGCCGCGTGCGCAGGACAGCGACCAGCGCAAGGTCGAGGCCACCGATCCGCGCATGAGCGCCTTCGTGTTCAAGATCCAGGCCAACATGGATCCGAACCACCGTGACCGCATCGCCTTCGCGCGGCTGTGCTCCGGCAAACTCAGCCGCGGCATGAAGGCAAAGCTCGTGCGCACCGGCAAGAGCATGCCGTTGTCGAGCCCGCAATTCTTCTTCGCCCAGGACCGCTCGGTCGCGGATGAGGCCTTCGCGGGTGACGTCGTCGGCATTCCCAACCACGGCACGTTGCGCATCGGCGACACGCTGACGGAAGGGGAGGATTTCAACTTCGTCGGCGTACCGAGCTTCGCTCCTGAAATCGTCCGCCGCGTCCGTCTCACCGACGCGATGAAGGCGAAGAAGCTGAAGGAAGCGCTGCAGCAGATGTCGGAGGAGGGCGTGGTGCAGGTGTTCCGCCCGCGCGACGGCGCGCCGGCGCTGGTCGGTGTGGTCGGTGCACTCCAGCTCGACGTGCTGAAGGCGCGGCTCGAGGCGGAATATTCGCTGCCGGTCGAGTTCGAGGTTAGTGAATTTCAGCTGGCGCGCTGGGTCTCCTCGGAGGACCGCAAGAAGCTCGACACCTTCATCGCCGCCAACACCTCCAGCATCGCCGACGACGTCGACGGCGATCCCGTGTATCTCGCCCGGAACGAATTCTATCTCGGCTATACCAGGGAGCGCGCCGAGGGCATCGAGTTCAGCAACGTCAAGGACGTCAAGAAGAAGGGGTAGGGTAGCCACGTCCCTCCGCTGTGCAGCCATACCCTCCGCTGTCATGCCCCGGCTTGACCCGGGTATCCAAGAGCGGATTTGAACGCGTATGTGAACGGGCGCAGGCTTGATACGCGCGCGGCCAGTGCCACTTTCCATCGGGATGGGTACTGTGGTTTCGTGGTCATGTGGCGCTCTCTCCTTGTACTCCTCCTTGTGACAATCCTGCCGGCATCGGCCGATGCGTGGCGCCGCCCTCTCGAAGAGGAGCCGTTCTCGTACGAGCCGTGCGGCGGGCCTTTTCAGGGACCTTGCATCACCGAAATTCCATTTCCATTCGGCGAGACTCTCCAGCTCACGGTCGAGAGCGTTCCATCGCAAGCCGACATTGCGAAGTACCGGCGGCCCGATCATGAACTTGATACGATCGGCGACCTCTTCGCTGAATTGCGTTCGTGTTGGTCACCTCCCCCCGCTGACCATGCGCGGGCGGGCATGCAGATGTCGGTGCGGTTCAGCCTCAACCGATCGGGCGGTCTGATCGGCCCGCCGCGCATGACATTTGCGACCGCGGGCGTCCCCGCCGACACCCGCGCGACCTATCTCAATGCCATCAACGCATCGTTGAAGGCCTGCCTGCCGCTGAAATTCACCAGCGGCTTTGGCGGCGCGCTGGCGGGCAGGCCGATCGCGATCCGCTATGTCGACAATCGCGAGCTGGGCAAGTAACCGCGAGGACTCCTCCATCCCTCATCGACACGGCACTTTCGCGGCTCTCACCATGAGGGACACGAGTTGCGAGCGGCGGCCAATCGATGATACCTCAGAGGCGGGGGCTGTGGCCAAAAGGGGAGGATGCCGTGGGTCTGCTGGTCATGATCCTGGGGCTTGCGCTGTTTTTTGCGGCGCATGTGTTCACCACCAAACGCGAGATGCGCGCCCAGGCGATCGCGAGGCTGGGCGAGGGGTCCTACAAGATCCTCTATTCGCTGGTCTCGCTGGCGGGGCTTGCGTTGATCATCTGGGGCTTTGCCCACTATCGCGCCACCGGCTGGATCGACGTCTGGTATCCGCCGAAGGCCATGAAGCACATCGCGCTCGCATTGATGCTGCCCGCGGTCGTCCTGGTGGTGGCTTCATATCTGCGGGGCCGCATCTATGCGACGCTGAAGCATCCGATGCTGGCCGGCATCAAGCTGTGGGCGGCGGCGCATCTGCTCGCCAACGGCGATCTCGGCTCGATCATCCTGTTCGGCTCGTTCCTGGGCTGGGCGGTGTATGACCGTATTTCGCTCAAGCATCGCACCGACGCCGGCGGCCCGCCGATTCCGGTCGGCGGCATCACCAACGATCTGATCGCAGTTGCGGTCGGCATCGTCGCCTATGTGGCGCTGGCGTTCGCATTCCATCCGGTCGTGATCGGTGTTCCCGTCATCGGCGTCTAGCCGGTCAGCACAAGACGAGACCCCGATGTCCATGCGCGGAAGCTAGTAAGAGCAACAAGCCGAGGGCCCTTCGATGGATTGGTCGCATTCGCAGATCCCGCCAATGCGGTACGAGGCGCGCTTTGGCGATCGGGTCGTGCCCGCCTTCCGGGATCGGCCGGCGAGCCTGTGGGCGATGATCGCGGAAGCCTGCGCCCGCAACACCGACGGTGAAGCGCTGATCGCGGGGAATGTCCGCCTGAGCTGGCAGCAGGCCGTGGAGCAGGCCGCACGGATTGCAGCGGGATTTCGCAGGCTCGGATTGCAGCGTGGCGATCGTGTCGCGATCCTGCTCGGCAACCGCATCGAGTTTCCCCTGCTGCTGTTCGCCGCCGCGCATGAGGGGCTGGTGACGGTGCTGCTCGGCACGCGCCAACAGAAGCCGGAAATCGCCTATGTGCTGACCGATTGCGGCGCAAAGATCCTGATCCACGAAGCGGCGCTCGCCGAGCGGCTGCCGGATGCGCAGGATGTGCCCGATGTCATCCATCGCATCGTCGTCGACGACGATCCGGGTCGGTCGCGTTTCGCGGTGCTCGCCGACAACCCGCCGGCGTCTGCCCCGGTCGAGGTGGGCGAGGAGGACACCGCGATGATCCTCTACACCTCGGGGACGACGGGAAAGCCGAAGGGCGCGATGCTGGCCCATTGCAACATCGTTCATTCCTCGATGGTCTTCGTCTCATGTCTGCAATTGACAGAGGCTGACCGTTCCATCGCGGCGGTGCCGCTCGGCCATGTCACCGGCGTCGTCGCCAACATCACGACGATGATCCGCTGCGGCGGCGCGCTGATCATCATGCCCGAATTCAAGGCGGCCGATTACCTCAAGCTCGCCGCGCGCGAGCGCGTCACCTACACGGTGATGGTGCCGGCGATGTACAATCTCTGCCTGCTCCAGCCCGATTTCGACAGCTATGATCTGTCGAGCTGGCGCATCGGCGGCTTTGGCGGCGCGCCGATGCCGGTCGCGACCATCGAGAAGCTCAAGACGAAGATTCCCGGCCTGAAGCTGATGAACTGCTACGGCGCGACCGAGACGACGTCGCCGTCGACGATCATGCCGGGCGAATTGACGGCGAGCTACATCGACAGCGTCGGCCTGCCGTGTCCCGGCGCGCGCATCATTGCGATGGGATCGGACGGACGGGAGCTTCCTCCTGGCGAGATCGGCGAGCTCTGGATCCAGAGCGCCTCCGTCATCAAGGGCTATTGGAACAATCCCAAAGCCACGGCCGAAAGCTTCACCAGCGGGTTCTGGCACTCCGGCGATCTCGGCTCCGTCGATGCGGAAGGTTTTGTCCGCGTGTTCGACCGGCAAAAGGACATGATCAACCGTGGCGGCCTGAAGATCTATTCGGCCGAGGTCGAATCCGTGCTGGCGGGGCATCCCGCCGTGGTCGAGAGCGCGATCATTGCCAAGGCGTGCCCCGTGCTGGGCGAGCGCGTCCACGCGGTCGTGGTGACGCGCAGTCCGGTCGCGGACACCGAGTTGCGGGCCTGGTGCGCGGAACGGCTGTCGGACTACAAGGTTCCCGAAACCATGGCGATCACGGCAGACCCGTTGCCGCGCAATGCCAACGGCAAGGTGCTGAAGCGGCAGCTGCGGGAGCTCCTGGGGGCTTGAGCCGGGCAGCGGCCACGCGGGGCTCTCCCGGGTGGTTAACGCCTTGATCGGGCTCGCTTTGCCTTGCCACCGCCATATCGTTAGGGTACCTCGCGGCCAAGTGGGGACGGGATTCCTGACGCGGACGCTTCGGCGCGCGCACCCGGACGGGCATGGGATTAGCATAAGTGTCTGAATTATTTAACGAAGTCGACGAGGAAGTACGTCGCGAACAGCTCAAGAAGCTGTGGGACAAGTATTCGATTGTCTTCATCGCCCTGATGGTGCTGGTCGTGGCCGGCGTCGGTGGCTGGCGCGGCTACCAATATCTGGAGGCCAAGAAGGCCGCTGAGGCCGGCGCCGCTTTCGAGAAGGCCGTCGAGCTGTCCGAGCAGGACAAGCACGCCGACGCCGAGAAGGCCTTCACCGAGCTCGCCGCCACGGCTCCATCCGGCTATCGCACACTGGCGCGGCTGCGTGCTGCCGCCGAGGCCGCCAGCCGCGATCCCAAGGCCGCCGCGAAGATGTATGACGACATTGCCGCCGATCGCAGCGTCGGCGGGGAGTGGCAGGACCTGGCGAAGATCCGCGCCGCCGGCCTGCTGCTCGACAGCTCCAGCTACGCCGACATGCAGCAGCGGCTGGAGCCCTCCGCCGCGCCGAAATCGACCTTCCGCCACAGCGCCCGTGAGATGCTGGCACTATCGGCCTGGCGTAACAACGACTTGACCGCAGCCCGCAAATGGCTCGACGCGATTGACGGAGACGGCGAAACGCCGCCCGGCCTGCGCTCGCGCGCCGAGGCGCTCCAGGCCCTGCTGCCGCCCGTCGCCAAGAGCTGATGCCGGCCCTCTGACTTGAGACGAGACACAAGATGCGCCGCACGCCACGCTTGATCGCAGCCGCCGTCCTGATCGCCCTCACGGGCGTTCTGGGCGGCTGCTCCAGCTTCGATCCAAGCGACATGCTCGACTTCCTCGACACCAAGAAGAAGCTGCCGGGCGACCGCAAGCCGGTCTTCCCGGAGGGCGTGCCGGGCCTCGAGCAGGGCGTGCCGAAGGAGCTGTACAAGGGCACGCAGCAGCAGCCCGATCCGAACGCGCCTGCCGTCGCGGCTCTGCCCGCGGAGCCCCCGCCTGAACCCGCCAGGCCAGCGAAGGGGGCCAAGGCGAAGCAGACGAGGCAGCCAGCCGCAGTGACGCCGGCTGAAGCGCCCGCCGGCGAGATCGACGGCGAGGCCCAGCCGGAGGCTGCGCCACCCACGGCCGCTCCGCCGCCCAAGCACAAGATCGTCCGCAAGCGCACCACCGCACCGCCGCCGGATCAGCCCGTCCAGCAGGCGCAACCTGCCCAGACCACCCAGCAGCAATCGCAGAGCGCTTTCCCGGCGCCGCTGCCGAGTGGCAGCTTCTCGCGATAGACCATGATCAGGACCCGGAGGGCCGCGTTAGCGCAAAGTGCGAAGCGGTTTTCCAAGAAGATCATGCTCAAACAACAAACCTGAAGCGTGATGAGGATTCATTCCAGCCGCATCGCGCTTTGATAGTCTCATTGCATTGACAGGCGCAGCCCCGGCAGCGCACGAATGACCGATGTCCTTCACAATCGCCATCATCGGCCGGCCCAATGTCGGCAAATCGACGCTGTTCAACCGCCTGGTTGGACAGAAGCTCGCGCTTGTCGATGACCTGCCGGGCGTCACCCGCGACCGCCGCGAAGGCGAGGCCAGGCTCGGCGATCTCCAGTTCACCATCATCGATACCGCCGGCCTCGACGAGGGCGCCAAGGGCTCGTTGACCGCGCGCATGCAGGAGCAGACCGAAACCGCGATCGTGCAAGCCGACGCGCTGTTCTTCGTCATCGATGCCCGCATTGGTCTCACGCCCACCGATCGCGCCTTCGCCGATTTCGCCCGCAAGGCCAACAAGCCGGTGCTGCTGATCGCCAACAAGAGCGAGGGCAAGCATGGCGATGCCGGCGCGATGGAGGCCTTTGCACTCGGCCTCGGTGATCCCATCCAGATCTCGGCCGAGCATGGCGAGGGCATGGGCGAGCTCTATGACGCGCTGGCCAAGCTGATGCCGGAGCCCGTCGACGAGGACGACGAGGGCGAGGACGATACGCCGCTCTCGGAGGAGGAGGCCGCGACGCGTCCGATCCGGGTCGCCATCGTCGGTCGGCCCAATGCCGGCAAGTCGACGCTGATCAATCATCTCCTCGGCGAGGAGCGTCTGCTGACGAGCCCGGAGGCCGGCACCACGCGCGATTCCATCGCGGTCGAGATCAACTGGAAGGGCCGCGATTTTCGCGTCTTCGACACCGCAGGCCTGCGCCGGCGCTCGCGGATCGAGGAGAAGCTGGAGAAGCTCTCGGTCGCGGACGCGTTGCGCGCGGTGCGCTTTGCCGAGGTCGTCGTGCTGATGATGGACACGCAGAATCGCTTCGAGGAGCAGGACCTGCGCATCGCCGATCTCATTGAGCGCGAGGGCAGGGCGGTCGTGCTCGCCGTCAACAAATGGGACCTGATGGAGACCAAGGGCGGCGGCGCCATCTCGGGCCTGCGCCGCGATGCCGACCATTGGCTGCCGCAGCTCAAGGGCGTGCCGATCGTCGCCGTCTCAGGCCTGATGGGCGAGGGCATCGACCGCCTGATGCAGGCGATCCAGGACGCCTACGCGGTCTGGAACAGGCGCGTGCCGACGGCCGCGCTCAATCGCTGGTTCGAGCAGGCGATCCAGGCCAATCCGCCGCCGGCGGTGTCCGGCCGCAGGCTGAAGCTGAACTACATCACGCAGAACAAGGCGCGCCCGCCGAGCTTCGTGCTGTTCTGCTCGCGTGCGGACGCGGTGCCGCAATCCTACTTGCGCTACCTCACCAACTCCATGCGCGAGACCTTCGATCTCCCGGGCACGCCGGTGCGCATAACTCTTCGCGAGAAGGCCAATCCTTTCGCGCACAAGCGCAAGCGGCCGTCGTGAGCGACGGCTCCGGCGAGGCGACAGCGCAGGGCGCTGCGCCAGTCCGGCGCGGTGCGGTCGCTCGCGGCGACGGAGACTGCCTGAAACGCCAATGCCCGGGACGAGCCCGGGCATGACGTGTGTGACGTCGCGTAACCGCTACGTGGTCACTTCTTCACCAGCGGGCAGTCGCTGTCCTTGAGCGGCTTGGCCGCGTCTTCAGGCGCGATGGTGGCGACCAGCTTGTAATAGTCCCAGGGACCCTTCGACTCCTCGGGCTTCTTCACCTCGAACAGATAGGCCGGGATGAGGCGGCGGCCGTCGGCGCGCAGCGGTCCCTTGCCGAACAGCGGATCGTCGGTCGGCAGCTCCTTCATCTTGGCGACGACCTTGGCGCCGTCATGCGGATTGCTGCCGAGCGCGTCCATCGCCTTCAGGTAATGCAGGATCTCGGCATAGAGGCCCGCAACCGTCATCGAGGGCATCGAGCCCTTGGGCGAGACCTTCTGGAAGCGCTTCGACCATTCGCGCGTCTGGTCGTTGAGGTCCCAATAGAAGGACTCGGTGAAGGTCAGGCCCTGCGCGGTCTTCAAGCCCAGCGAGTGTACGTCGTTGATGAACAGCAGCAGGGCGGCGAGCTTCTGACCGCCCTGGACAATGCCAAATTCGGCGGCCTGCTTGATCGCGTTGGTGGTGTCGCCGCCCGCATTGGCGAGGCCGATGATCTTGGCCTTGGAGGACTGCGCCTGGAGCAGGAACGAGGAGAAGTCCGCGGTGTTCAGCGGGTGCTTGACGCCGCCGAGCACCTTGCCGCCCGTGGCGGTGACGACCGCGCCGGTATCACGCTCCAGCGCATGGCCGAAGGCATAATCCGCGGTGAGGAAGAACCAGCTATCGCCGCCCGCCTTGGTCAATGCCTTGCCGGTGCCGTTGGCGAGCATGTAGGTATCGTAAGTGAACGAGACGGTATTGGGCGTGCAGGCCTTGCCGGTGAGGTCGGCGGTGGCCGCGCCCGAATTGAGCAGCACCGCGTTCTTTTCCTTGACGAGGTTGCTCACCGCGAGCGCAACGCCGGAGCTCGGCGTGTCCGCGATGGCGTCGACCTTGTCGGCGTCGATCCATTGCCGGGCAATGTTGACGCCGATGTCGGGCTTGTTCTGGTGGTCGCCGGAGAGGACCTCGATGGTCCAGCCCTTGGCCTTGAGGCCGGAGTCTTCGACCGCCATCTTCACCGCCGCGACCGAATTCGGGCCGCCGATGTCGGCGTAGAGGCTCGACATGTCGTTGAGCACGCCGATCTTGACGGTCTTGTCCTGGGCGTAGGCGGATGTGGCAAAACCGAAAGCGGCGCAAGCAAGAAGCGCCGCGGAGCGGCGTGCGAACGTCGTCGTCATGAAAGGTCTCCTCCAATGTCAAATATGCGGACGGCTCTCTTCCGGAGCCTTGTTTCCGGCTGATGGCTCTAACCTGTCCCGCGGCCGGCGGCAATGCACCTAAAGCCGGATGACGCTGCGTCTTAGCGTCATCCGGCGGTTAACTATTGGGCAAGATGCGTTGAGGCGCTATTTGAGCGCGGCCGATGTCAGCTTGAATTTCCGGATGCGCTTTCCGGTATCGGCCTCGGCGGTATAGACGTTACCCTTGGCGTCAATCGCCATGGTGTCAGTCAGGCCGGCGCGCGGAAGCTCATCAGGGTGCGGGACTTGTAGTCGTAGAACTTGCCGGTCTCGGTCCAGTCAGGCGCGCACATCGGCACGATGAATTCGGCGACCTGTCCGGGCGTGTCGAGCGTCGCGGGATCCTCGCCCGGCATCAGGGTGGCGCGCATGCGCGTGCGGACCGGGCCGGGGTTGAACAGATTGACGCGCAGCTTCGTATTCGCCGTCTCCTGCGCCCAGGCGCGGGCCAGCGTTTCCAGCGCGGCCTTGGACGCGGCGTAGGGGCCGACATAGGCGGTCGCTTTGTTGGCGGCGCCGGAGGTGACGAACACGGCGCGGCCGGCGTCGGACTGCCTCAGCAGCGGCTCCATGCAGCGGATCAGCTGGAAGTTCGCGGAGACGTTGACCGCCATCACGTCGTTGAAGGCCTTCAGCTCGATATGGCCGAGCGGCGAGGAGGGGCCGAGCACGCCGGCATTGCCGACGAGGATGTCGAGCTTGCCGTAGCGCTCGTGCAGGCCAGCGCCCAGCCGCGCGATGCCGTCGGAATCGGTGAGGTTGAGCGGCACCAAAGTGGCGCTGCCGCCGACTTTTCGGATCTCGTCATCGAGCTCTTCCAGCCCGCCCTGCGTGCGCGCCACCGCAACGATATGCGCGCCGGCCTTCGCCAGCGCAATTGCGGTGGCGAAGCCGATGCCGCGCGAGGCGCCGGTGACGAGAGCGATGCGATCAGCGAGGGGTTTTGTCATGGCGGGGTTTTACAGCCGTGGATGGCCGGGACAAGCCCCCATGATCCCGTCATTCCGGCGCGGTCCGCAGGACCGAACCCGGAATCTCGAGATCCCGGGCTCGATGCTTCGCATCGCCCCGGGATGACGCCATTGGTGTCAGCTCGCCTCAGCCAGCAACGACAATTGCCGTGGTTGTGGCTCGGTCTGGGTCTGGTCGGTGAGATGGGTCGGATAGGCGCCGGTGAAGCAGTGGTCCGAGAATTTCGGGTTGGCGGGGTCGCGGCCGGGCTCGCCCATGGCACGGTACATGCCGTCGATCGACAGGAAGGCGAGCGAGTCGGCGCCGATGATCTCGCGCATCTCCTCCAGCGAATGCGTCGCTGCGAGCAGGCCGCCGCGGTCGGGCAGGTCGATGCCGTAATAATCGGGATAGAGGATCGGGGGCGAGGCGAGGCGGAAATGGACTTCCTTGGCGCCGGCATCGCGCATCATGCGCACGATCTTCTTCGAGGTGGTGCCGCGCACCAGGGAGTCGTCGATCAGGATGATGCGCTTGCCTTCGATCGCGGCGCGGTTGGCCGAATGCTTCATGCGCACGCCGGATTCGCGGATCGCCTGCGTCGGCTGGATGAAGGTGCGGCCGACATAATGGTTGCGGATGATGCCGAGCTCGAACGGAACGCCGGAATGCTGGCTGTAGCCGACCGCAGCGGGCACGCCGGAATCCGGCACCGGAACGACGACATCGATCGGCACGTGGCTCTCGCGCGCGAGCTGCGCACCGAAGGCCTTGCGCACTTCGTAGACCGAACGGCCGTGGACGATGGAGTCCGGCCGGGAGAAGTAGATGTATTCGAAGATGCAGGGACGCGGTGCCATCGGCGGGAACGGCTTGTGGATGTCCTGGCCGTTCTCGTCGAACACGATGACTTCGCCGGGCTCGATGTCGCGGACGAAGCGCGCGCCGATGATGTCGAGCGCGCAGGTCTCCGAGGTCAGGATCGGACAGCCGTCGAGATCGCCGAGCACCAGCGGGCGGATGCCGCGCGGATCGCGCGCGCCGACCAGCTTCTTGTTGGTCAGCGAGACCAGCGCATAGGCGCCTTCGATCTCGCGCAGCGCGTCGATATAGCGCTCGATGAAGCGGGCGCGCTTGGAGCGCGCGACCAGGTGCAGGATCACCTCGGTGTCGGTGGTCGACTGCATCATCGCGCCGTGCCGCACCAGCTCGCGGCGCAGCGTCAGGCCGTTGGTGAGATTGCCGTTATGCGCGACGGCGAGGCCGCCGGCATTGAGCTCGGCGAACAGCGGCTGCACGTTGCGCAGGATCGTGGCGCCGGTGGTGGAATAGCGGACATGGCCGACCGCGACATTGCCGGGCAGGCGGTCGATCACCTCGCGGCGGGAGAAGGTGTCGCCGACGAGGCCGAGGCGGCGTTCCGAGTGAAAGCGGCTGCCGTCGTAGGAGACGATGCCGGCCGCTTCCTGGCCGCGATGCTGAAGGGCGTGAAGGCCGAGCGCGGTGATGGCCGCCGCATCAGGGTGACCGTAGATGCCGAACACGCCGCACTCCTCGCGCAGCGTATCCCCCTCTAGATCGTCCTGAAGCTCCAGCGCGGCCGGGCCCGGACCGGCGTTGGGATCGAGATCAAGTTGGGCGTCCTGGTCAGGGTGTCGCATCTCGTCCGCGCCTCTCTCTAGGGCTCAATCAACGCGCCGCAGGTTTCTCGATCAGCTTTTTCAGGCTGTCACGAGCAGGTTTACTGTATCCGTCGCCACTGCCCGAAGGCTGCTGCTCGGATTCAGCTTGATCATCATCTGGTTTGTTTTTCTTGAATCTCTTCAAGATGGTGTTCTCGGGGTCGTCAGGCAAGAGGGCCATCAGCCAGTCCCCGGTTCCCTGGAGCACCACGCGGGACTTGGCCCCCGTGACCCAGTCCGGACGCTGCTTGTCCGGAACCAGCCAGGTGAAGAACAGGAAGGCGACCACGACGATCAAAAGCCCGCGAGCCAGGCCAAACAGGAAGCCGAGGGTGCGGTCCAGCGCGCCGATCCGCGAATCCAGGATCATGTCGGAGATCCGGACCGTGATCACGGAGACCACGACGAGGGTGCCCACGAACACGCCGGCGACGACGACCACGCTCGCGACCGTGTCGTTGTTGAAATAGGTCTTGGCGGTCGGCAGCAGTTTCGAGAACGAGTACAAAGTCACGATCGCCGCCGCGCCCCAGGCCGCAATCGACAGGATTTCGCGCATGAAGCCGCGGACCATCGCGAGCAGGCCCGAGATCAGCATCACACCGAGCAGGATCAGGTCGAGGAGTGTTACTGGCATCGGCTGGTCTGGTCCGCTCGTACTCTCAAAGGTGCTCAGCGAATCGGTGTTTGGCCGCTGCCTTAAAAGAGGGGCAGACGGCGTTCCCGGCAAGGCCGCAACCACGCAATCCCATGCTGCTTTTGTGACGGCTGTATAGCGGCGGGGGCCGGGGACGTCACCTCCACCTAACCCTCTCCGCGGCGGAATCTTGCCGGTGTGGCATTTTTCTCTGCCGGGGCGTTCGATTCGCCTCGGCGGGAGCCGCGGGCGGCGATCTCGGCCACCAATGTCGTCAGGCTGTTCACCGCATTCAGCGACAATCCGGCATCGCCGCCGGTCTCGCCGCGTGCCGATTCGGGCAGCACGGCGCGCTGGAAGCCGAGTTTTGCCGCTTCCTTCAGCCGGGCCGGGGTCTGGGCCACCGGGCGGACCACGCCTGAGAGCGAGATCTCGCCGAAATAAACGGCATCGGTGGGTAACTGCGCATTAACCAGCGACGACACCAGCGCCGCAGCGGCGGCGAGGTCGGCCGCGGGCTCGTGGATGCGCAGGCCGCCGGCGACGTTCAGATAGACATCATGGCCTGACAGCTTGACCCCGCAATGCGCCTCCAGCACCGCCAGCACCATCGACAACCGGCTCGGGTCCCAGCCGACCACGGCGCGGCGCGGGGTGCCGAGCGAGGTCGGGGCCACCAGCGCCTGCAATTCGACCAGGACTGGCCTTGTGCCCTCGATGCCCGCAAAAACTGCGGTGCCGGGCGTGCCGAGATCGCGCTCGGACAGGAACAGTTCGGAAGGGTTGGTAACCTCGCGCAGCCCGAGGCCCGTCATCTCGAACACGCCGATCTCGTCGGTCGGGCCGAAGCGATTCTTCACGGCGCGCAGGATCCGGAATTGCTGCGAGCCTTCGCCCTCGAACGACATCACCGCGTCGACCATGTGCTCGACCACGCGGGGACCTGCGATCTGGCCGTCCTTGGTGACATGGCCGACCAGGATGATGGCCGCCCCCGTTTTCTTCGCAAAGCGGATCAGCGCCTGCGCCGAGGCGCGCACCTGCGTCACCGTGCCGGGCGCCGATTCCACCGTGTCGGTCCACATGGTCTGGATCGAGTCGATCACGATCAGCCGCGGCACCGCGCCCTCCGACAGCGTCGAGACGATGTCCTCGACCGAGGTCTCGGCGGCGAGCTGGACCGGCGCGTCCGACAGCCCGAGCCGCTCGGCGCGCAGGCGCACCTGGGCGACCGCCTCTTCGCCGGAGATGTAGACCACGCGGTGGCCGGCGCGCGCCAGCAGGCTGGTCGCCTGCGTCAGTAGCGTCGACTTGCCGATCCCGGGATCGCCACCGACCAGCAGCACCGAGCCGCGGACGAAGCCGCCGCCGGTGACGCGGTCGAGCTCGGTCATGCCTGAGGAGAGGCGCGGAGCATCCGGGCTTTTCCCGGCAAGGCTCTCCAGCGCAAACGTCCGGCCCTTGCGTTTGGACCGGATCGACACCGGCACGCTGCCGCTCGTGTCTTCTTCCGCGAGTGTATTCCACTCGCCGCAGGACTCGCACTTGCCCTGCCAGCGGTTATAGGCCGCGCCGCAGTTCTGGCAGACGAAGGAGAGGGTGCTCTTGGCCATGGGGGGACAGATGAGTCGAGGTTTCAACCTGCTGGATAGCACGGAACGGCGGCCCTGATGGCCGGCGCTTCGATTATCTCAATCCGACACGATAGATATACCGTTCATTAGCTCTGTGCCGCTGTGGCGGGGTTGATTTTGCGAAGTATTAGCGGACGCGGGTCCAACCTCGGAACCGATCGGGGTGGGAATGGAAATGCCGGGATTCCGACGAATATTGCTCGCTGCGGGCATGGCCTGCAGCATTTTCGCGTATGCCGGCGGGAGCCTTGCCAAGCCCCTCGACATCGTCTTCGTCAACCCCGGCAAGACCGGCGAGGTCTATTGGGACATGGTCGCGCAGACCATGCAGGCGGCCGGCCGCAGGCTCGACGCGCATGTCGAGGTGCTGACCAGCGAGCGGAATTACCGCATCATGCAGGAGCTCGGCTTCGGCGTGGTGGCACGTCCCGAAAAGCCCGATTTCCTCATCCTGTCGAACGAGGAGTCCGCCGCCGTCCCGATCCTGGAGGCGGCCGAGGCCGCTGGCGTCAAGACGCTGCTGCTCTCGAACACGCTGATCGGCGAGGATGCGGCGCGCCTTGGACCGCCGCGCGAAAAGCTCAAGACCTGGCTCGGCGACATCACGACCGATCTCCAGACCGCGGGTGCACGGATGGCCAACGCGCTGATCGGGGTGGCGCGTGCCGAGAAATCGCAGAGCCCCGACGGCAAGATCCACATTCTCGGAATCGGCGGCGACGAGATCACACCGGCCTCGATTGCCCGTAACGCCGGTCTCAAGCTGGCCGTGGATGCCGCGCCCGACGTCGTGGTGGACCGGCTGCTGTTCGCCAACTGGACGCAGTCGGAGGCCGAGCGGGTCACTGCGAATTATCTGGGCTGGGCTTCTCGCAAGGGAATCCGGCCCGCCGGCATATGGGCCGGAAACGATCCGATGGCGCTCGGCGCGCTCCGCGCGGCCATCGCTGCCGGCCTTGTGCCCGGTCGAAACATCCAGGTGGTGGGTCTCAACTGGTCGGAGGACGCGCTGCGCGAGATCAAGGCGGGTCGTCTGCTCCTGACCGACGGCGGGCATTTCCTGCTTGGTGGCTGGTCGATTGTTCTCCTGCGCGACTATGCCGATGGCTGCGATTTCGCAGCTGTTTCCCCCCGCGTCGAGGTCAAGACGTCGGCGATCACGCGCGACAACCTCGCCTCGGTTGGCGACCTCATCAGGATGCGTGCGTTCGACCGGATCGACTTTGCGCGGTTCAGGGCGAAGACCGGACGCTGCGGCCAATATGACTTCTCCCTCGAGGCGCTCATCTCGTCACTGTCGCTTCCCGAAGGCGTTGCGGACTGATGCGCAAGGATGAGGCGATGACCGATCCGGATCGCAACCAGCAGGCGCCGCCGCCGCGCCTGCGCTCGGTCGTTCACGCGATGATCTGGGCTACCGTGCCCGTTCTGCTGCTGGTGCAACTGCTGGCCTCTGCCGGCGTCGAGGCATCGAGCTTCTGGTCGCAGGTCAGGCAGCTCGACGCCCGCATGGTCCGGGTCGCCGAGAGCCGGGCCGAGCTGATCGCCGAACCGCTGTGGAAGATGCGTTACGACCAGGTCACGGGCGTGCTCAACGAGATCATGCACGACGAGACCATCGCGGCGGCGGCCGTCTATGACGATACCGGCGCCGCGATTGCCCGCGTGGTCGCCCGGCCCGACGACCAGCAGGTCGCGGAAGTCTCGCGCCCGATCCACTACAGCAATGGCAACATGGCCGTTCAGGCCGGTCGCATCGCCATCGCTTATTCGCGTGCGACGCTGTACGCGGATGCGGGCAGCCGCCTGGTGCTGCTGCTGGTGGTCGGCCTGCTCGCAACGTTTGCGACCCTGATCGCCATGCGGATCTCCGCCAACATCTTCATCGGCCGGCCGCTGGCGGCGATGATGTCGGCGATACAGCGCAGCAAGCAGGATGGCCGGGCCTATCCGGCGGACGTCACGTCCTCGAACGAATTCGGCCAGCTCGCGCGCGCCTTCAACGCCATGCAGCACACGACGTCAGGCGCGCTGGATCGGCTCGGGCACATGGCGACGCACGATCCGCTCACGGGGCTGCCGAACCGGCGCTCCCTGACCGAGCGCCTGGCCGTGGCAAGCCGGGACGGAGGCTCGCCGGATACGCTGGTCGCGTTTTGCTTCATCGATCTAGACGACTTCAAGGGCATCAACGACACCTTCGGTCACGACGCTGGCGACAAGTTCCTGGTTCAGATTTCGGAGCGTCTTCGTAGCGCGGTCGAAGCGGAGGACTGGGTTGCACGGCTCGGCGGCGACGAGTTCGTCGTCATTCGTCCCGAGGTGAGCCACGAACAGGCAGCGCACGCATTCGCTCAGCAGGTGCTGGACGCCATCTCCGAGCCCATCCGCCTCCACGACAAGCTAGTGGTGCCGCGCGCGAGCATCGGTCTTGCCGTGCGCCGCGCCGACGATCCGGAGCTGTCGCATCTACCGACGCTCGCCGACATCGCGCTCTATCATGCCAAGAGCAAGGCGCCCGGCACGGTCGCCGTGCTGGACGAGGCGCTTCAGCGCGACTATCGCCGCCGCAGGGACCTCGAGCTCGCCATTCCCACCGGATTCGCCGAGGGGCAGTTCGAGGTTTGGTACCAGAGCCAGGTCGATCTCGAGACTCACGAGGTTGTCGGTCTGGAAGCGCTGATCCGCTGGCGGCATCCTGAGCATGGCGTGATCGGTCCCGGCGAATTTCTGCCGCTGATCGAGCGCAGCGGCAACAATGCGCGGCTGACCCGCTATGTGCTGACCGATGCCTGCCGGGCGTTGCAACGATTGGCCGCCGCCGGCAGGCCGCAGATCCGGATCGCGATCAATTTGCCGCCGTCCGAACTTGCCGACCACTCGCTCGCCGCCGAGCTGCGCGCGACCTGCGCGCGCTTCGATGTTGCGGCCTCATCTCTCGAGCTCGAGATCACCGAGGGATCGCTGATCAACAACATCGCCAGCGCCTCCGAAACGCTGCATCGCCTGCGGCGCCTCGGCGCCTCGGCGCCACGATCGCGCTCGACGATTTCGGCACCGGCTACAGCTCGCTCGCCCATCTCAGGCGCTTCCCGCTCGACAAGGTCAAGATCGACAAGGCATTCATCCGGGAGATTCCCGACAGCGCGGAGGACAAGGCCATCGTCGGCGTGATCGCATCGCTCGCCGACACGTTGGGGCTGACCCTGGTCGCAGAAGGCATCGAGCACGCCGAGCAGGCCGAGGCCATGCGTGACATGGGCGTGAGGTTCGGGCAGGGCTTCCTCTATCAGCGGCCGCAGCCGCTCGAGGCCCTGTTGCAATGGCTCCACACGCAGCCGGCGGCGCCGAGACGCGGCATCACCGAGAGCCCATCGATCGCGCCGGAATTCGCCGCCTGAGCGCCGCCGTGTCACGGTTGAGCCGCGCTCCAGAGCATCGAGAGGCCGGCTGCGATCATGATCGCGTCCATCACCAGGCGGAACACGTCCGGCCTCAGATGCAGCACGAAGCGCTTTGCGATGAAGGCACCTGACATCAGCGAGGAGCCGGCGATCAGGCCCTTCATGAACACGTCGCCCGTCAGCGCGCCGAAACGCTCGAATGTCACTGATTTCGCGAAGTAGAGGCCGAGCGATGAGGCCGCTTCGGTGGCGAGGAAGGCGCCCTTGCTGAGGCCGTAGAACAGGAACAGCGGCACGCTGAGCGGGCCGGTCGAGACCACGATGCCGGTGAGATAGCCGATGATCGCGCCGCCGACGGCCAGATGCCAGAGATTGGCCTTGAGCTCATGCCGCGCCAGCCAGTGCCGCACCGGCACCATCGCGATCAGGAAGATACCGATGGTGAGATCGACGACGTGCGAGGGCAGCGCCAGCAAGGTCCGCGCACCGAGCGCTGCAGCCGGAATGCCCGTGACCGAATAGGCCGCGCAGGCCCGCCAATCGACCTCACGCCACCAGGCCAGGATCCGCGAGAAGTTCGCCATCACGGAGGCGACGGCCATGATCGGCACGGCCTCCTTCGGCCCATAGGCATAGACCAGCACCGGCATCAGCATGATCGACGAGCCGGTGCCGACGATGCCTGAGATGGTGCCGGCGACGAGGCCGACGCTGAGGACGAAGAGAAAGGCCAAGACAGTCTCCACGAATCGGGAGAGTTTAGCCCCTGGCAGCGATACCGGCGATCCGCGCCAGGCGAGGGAACCTGTGCTGCGCGTGCGCATGCCGGTCTGAGCTCCGTCTCTGAGGCGTTCGGTGCAAGCGGCTTCGCAGCGACAATCGTGCGTCGCGGCGACACGCCGTCACGGAGCATGGAGATCAATTTCGCTCTCTTTGGCCACGGAGTGGCTGAATTTCGGTCTGATCTTGCGGCGCGCCGTGCGAGTTGCCATCATCCATGCAAACCGTGATCATGATGCCGTGACCCTCACGTCTCTCAGAAGCAGCGTCCGCCGCCTTTACGAGGGCGCAACGTCCAGCGGCGTGCGCTTCCGCTATGCGCTGCTCGCCTTCGACATCGTGACGGTGCTGTTCATCATCGCAACCTCATTCCTGCAGCCAAGTGAGATCATTGAAACGCTCGATGTCCTGTTCGGCGTCATGCTGCTTGCCGACTTCTCGGCTCGGCTCCTCGTCGATCGGCATCCGTTTCGAAAATTCACCGAAATCGCAACGTGGGCCGACATGGTTGCGATCGTATCCTTCCTGGCGCCGCTTGCCGGCGAGGCGGGCGGTTTTCTCCGGATCCTGCGAACCTTGGGGCTGCTACGTGACTACCAGATGCTGGTGAGATTGCGCATCGATTCTCCGTTCTTTCGTCGCAACGAAGACGTCATCTTCGCCGTCACGAACCTGGCAGTCTTCATATTCGTCATGACCGGGATCGTTTACGAGACTCAGAAGTTTCGCAACGACGAGATCCGGAACTATGCCGATGCCCTGTATTTCACCGTCACGGCACTGACGACGACCGGCTTTGGCGACATTACCCTGTCGGGCACGGTCGGTCGTTTGATAACCGTCGTGATCATGATCTTCGGCGTAACGCTGTTCTTCAATCTCGCCCGCGCGCTCCTCAGTCCCAACAAGGTGCGATTTCCGTGTCCGGCTTGCGGGCTCCAGAGGCATGACGCCGATGCGGTGCATTGCAAGGCCTGTGGAACTCTTCTCAACATTCCGGATGAGGGGGCAGTCTGAAGAGCTCTCGCTGCCGGCGACGCCGTCAATGCGTGCTTGCTCGACGATTTCGATCTGGATGCGGTGCCTGTGAACGTCATCGACGGCAGGAAGTTGTGGTGAGGGTCACCGCAGCACCACCCATGCCGGCGCGTGATCGCTCGCGCCATCCTCGGCGCGGATCTTCCTGTCGACGCCGGCTTTTGCCAGGCGCGGGGCGAGGGCAGGGCTGAGCAGGAGATGATCGAGCCGCAGCCCTGCGTCGCGCGGCCAGCGGTTTCGCTTGTAGTCCCAGAACGTGTAGATGCGCTCGCCCGGGTGTAGCTCGCGGATCGCGTCGCACCAGCCTTGTTCGACCAGCGATGCAAAGGCCGCGCGGCTCTTCGGCTGGATCAGCGCATCCTTGTCCCACGAGCGCGTCGGGTAGATGTCGATCTCGGTTGGCGCCACGTTGTAGTCGCCGGCGAGCACGACGGGCAGATCCTGCTTGATGAACGTCTTGGCGTGGCGCTTGAGCCGCGCGAACCAGTCGAGCTTGTAGTCGAATTTCGGCCCCGGCTGCGGATTGCCGTTGGGCAGGTAGATGCTGGTGACGATGATGCCGCGCACGGCGGCTTCGATGTAGCGGGCTTCGAGATCGTCAGGCCTTCCCGGCAAGCGGTCGCGGGTGAGAATGGTCTCGGCATTGCGGGCCAGGATGGCGACGCCGTTCCATGTCTTCTGTCCACACCAGACCGCACCGTAGCCGGCCTTTTCGATCGCTGCCGCCGGAAATTCGCCATCACTTGCCTTCAACTCTTGAAGCGCGACGACATCGGGCTTTGCGACGCGCATCCATGCCAACAGATTGGGCAGGCGGCGGTTGATGTTGTTGATGTTGAATGTCGCGATCTTCATGTAGAGCTATCGGCTCCTGCCTTCCGTCACCGGAGATACAATGTCCAAATCGAGCTTTGTTGCCATCGCACTCGTCGTCGCGTTCTCCGGAGGCGCATCGGCACAATCGTCCGATCCGCGCGGTGCGTGCAAGGCGGACTACGACAAATTCTGCGCCGGCATCGCGCCGGGTGGCGGCCGGGTCGTCGCCTGCCTCAACGGCAAGCGCGACCAGCTCAGCGACACCTGCAAGGCGGCGCTGGACAGTCGGAAGAAGTAAGCAGGGCAGCTAATCTCGCGTCGCGGACAAGCCGCGGCGCGAAAGCGATGCGGCGCAGAGCCAGGCCCGGAAAGCGAGAAGCGGCGTCGATCAGGTCGGCAGGGGCGGTGGGCTTGCGGGCTGCTCGATTGGCGGCGGTGGGAGCGGCTGCTCGGCTCCCGTCGGCAGCGCCGGCCGTTCCAGCGGCTCCACCACATCGCCGCCTTTGTAGACGCGGGCATAGCGGTGGCCGAGGCTGGTGAGCACCTCGTAGCCGATCGTGCCGAAATGGTGCGCGAGCTCGTCGACGGTGATGCCGTCGCCGAGCAGCGTCACCATGTGACCGCGCCGCGCCGCGTTCGGCGGCAGGTCGGTGATGTCGATGGCGATGAGGTCCATCGAGATGCGGCCTGCGATCGGGCAGCGCTTGCCGGCCACGATGACGTCGGCGCCGCGGGTGCCGTCATTGGAGCTGGCGGCACGCAAATAGCCGTCGGCATAGCCGACCGCGATGATCGCAAGTTTCGTCGGCCGCCGCGCAGTCCAGGTGCCGCCATAGCCGACGCTCTCGCCGCGCTCGACATTGCGGATCTGCACGATGCGCGCCTTGAGCTCGACCACCGGCTGCATCGGATTGTCGGCCTCCGGCGTCGGGTTGACGCCGTAGAGCGCAGCCCCCGGTCGGACCAGGTCGAGCTGGAATGGCGCGCCGAGGAAGATGCCGGAGGAATTGGCGAGGGCCGCCGGGACGCCCGAGAACTCACTGGCAATGCTGCGGAAGGTCGCGAGCTGTTTGGCATTCATGGGGCTGTTGAGCTGCTCGGCCGAGACCAGATGGCTCATCACCAGCGTGATGCCGTGATCGCCGGCGTTGATGCGGGGGATGATGGCCTGCGCGTCCGCAAGCGTCAGGCCGAGCCGGTTCATGCCGGTGTCGATGTGAACAGCCGCGCCCCCGGTCCAGCCGCTGCGGCGGCAGAATACGTCCCATTCGGCGAGCTCGTTCAGATCGCCGATCACCGGACGGCAATTGATCTTGGCGTAGTGCTCGCCGGTGTTCTGGAAATAGCCGCCCAGCACGTAGATCGTGGGCTCCGGAACGGCCGCGCGCACCTTGCGCGCCTCCTCGAGGGTGGCGACGAAGAAGGTCCTGCAGCCCGCTTTGCTCAGCGCCCGTGACACCTGCTCGGCGCCGCAGCCATAGGCGTCGGCCTTGATCACCGCCGAGCATTCGGCCGGCACCGCCGTCTTCTCGAGCTTGCGCCAATTGGCGATGATGGCATCGAGATCGACGGTCAGCACGCCGCCATAGGCCGCGAGCGCGGCAGCCTGATTGGCCTCTGCGGAGGGAAGACCGGATTGCGGGATCGTTTTCGGGTCGGACGCCATTGTCATGGCGCCGTTTTACGCAAGAGGCAGGTCCGGTTCAACCCAGGGAACAATCTAGTAGTCGCTGCGATCCGGCAGCTGGCCGTCATGCGCGAGGTCGCCGAAGCGCGTGACCGAGGAATCGAAGTGCAGCTCGACCGTGCCGGTCGGGCCGTGGCGCTGCTTGCCGATGATGACTTCGGCCCGGCCCACCGTGCGTTCCATGTCGGCCTGCCATTTGGCGTGTTCCTCGGTACCGGGACGCGGCTCCTTCATGGCGAGGTAATATTCCTCGCGGAACACGAACAGCACGACGTCGGCGTCCTGCTCGATCGAACCGGATTCGCGCAGGTCCGAGAGCTGTGGCCGCTTGTCGTCGCGCGATTCGACCTGACGCGAGAGCTGCGACAGCGCGATGACGGGGACGTTGAGCTCCTTGGCCAGCGCCTTGAGGCTGGTCGTGATCTCCGTGATTTCCTGCACGCGGCTGTCGTTGGCGCGCTTGCTGGAGCCGGACAGAAGCTGGATGTAGTCGATCACGAGGAGGTCGAGGCCCTTCTGGCGCTTGAGCCGGCGCGCGCGCGCCATCAGCTGCGCGATCGAGAGGCCGCCGGTGGCGTCGACGTAGAAGGGCAGCGACTGCAGCTCGATCGAGACCTGTCGGATCTTCTCGAAATCGGCTTCCGAGATGCCGCCGCGCCGGATGTGGGAGGAGGGAATGCCGGTGCGCTCGGCCACGATACGCGTGGCGAGCTGGTCGGCCGACATTTCGCAGGAGAAGAAGCCGATCACGCCGCCATTGGCGGCCTTCATGGTGCCGTCGGCCTGCAGCTCCGGAACATAGGCTTGCGCGACGTTGTAGGCGATGTTGGTCGCCAGCGAGGTCTTGCCCATGCCGGGACGTCCGGCGACGATGATGAGGTCGGAGTGCTGCAGGCCGCCCATCTTGGTGTCGAGGTCGCGCAGGCCCGTCGAGATGCCCGACAGCTTTCCGTCGCGCTGGAACGCCTTTGCCGCGAGATCGACCGCGACCGTCAGCGCCTGCGAGAATTTCTGGAAGCCGCCGTCATAGCGGCCGGATTCGGCGAGTTCATAAAGCTTGCGCTCGGCGTCCTCGATCTGCGCCCGTGGCTGGAAGTCGACCGGTGCGTCGTAGGCGACGTTGACCATGTCCTCGCCGATGCCGATCAGGTCGCGCCGCAACGACAGGTCGTAGACGGTGCGGCCATAGTCCTGGGCGTTGATGATGGTGGTGGCTTCGGCGGCGAGCCGCGCCAGATATTGTCCGATGGTCATGCCGCCGACATCGGTATCGGCGGGCAGGAACGTCTTCAGCGTGACGGGCGTCGCGATCTTGCCCATCCGGATCAGGCTGCCGGCGGTCTCGAAGATCGTCTGGTGTAGCGGCTCGAAGAAATGCTTCGCCTCCAGGAAGTCGGAGACGCGGTAGAAGGCGTCGTTGTTGACCAGGATCGCGCCCAGAAGGCTCTGTTCCGCCTCGATATTATGCGGCGCGCTCCGATAGGCGGGAGTCCCGGCATCGGGCGCGAGTTTGAGAACGTTCGAATCAGTCAGGGCCATGGTCGGACGTGCTTAGCAATCTTCTTGGGCAGATGCGGGGCCGGGATAAAGCGCCGCCGCAGGCGAAAGCGGAAGCAAAAGCTGACCGCTATCAACCGCTCAGTTAAAATGGTGGATGATTAGCGGTCGCAGCATGCGCCGCGCTTGACGGATTTCCGCGGACCTCGCGTGGCGGAAGCGGCCGCGCCATCGAAAAATACCGGAACCCATGAACCCTATCGACGGGCGCGCAGACGTATGGAGAGCGCGCGAAATGACGCACGCTGGCCGCGGCCGGCTCGGTTCAGACCAGCAGGAGGTAGACCAGCGCAACCAAGGCGGCCCCGACGCCGGTGACGATCAGGGCATAATCGGTACGGAGGTCGTCCGGCACGTCCAATGAGGTTCGGGTCTCTTTGCTCATGGTGACGGTCTAAGACAGCCCCGACCAGACTTATGTGAAGCAGATCACATCTCCCCGGATTCTTTCGGGGATCATGCGGAACAGCCAGGCCGGCCGGGGATTGTCCATTTCCGCGCCAACAGAGACATGAGGCGAGCGATGCAGCCAGAACGGCAGCACCAGAACTGGCGAAGCGAGGCTGGCAGCCGGCTTTGGCTGTCCGGGTTGATCGCGGCCATGGAGCACGCGGAACGGCCTGACGTCCGTCGCCAGCCGGTCGCACCCGAGATCCTGCTGCAGGTGCGCGCGCAACTGGCGCTAACGGCCTCTTTCCGGACCTCCCTGATGTCGACCTTGCGTCACTAAAGCATGATCCGGAAAAGTGCGCAGCGGTTTTCCGAAAAGATCATGCTTAAACAACAACCTAAAGCGCGATGACGATTCATCCTAATCGCATCGCGCTTTAGGACCAGGGTCTATTCACCAGCCAGCTTGAGCCTGGGCATGGCCGAGCCCTCACGCGCCCGCAGCCGGGCTTCCTCCCGCTGGATGTAGTCGCGGGTTATCGGCACCACACCCTGGCGACGGGTCAGCTGGATCTGGAAGTTCATCATGGCCTGCTTGCGGAACGTCATCTCGCAGGCCGCCAGATAGAACTCCCACATCAGGGCGAAGCGCTCGTCGTAGAGCTGCACCGCCTCCTCGCGCCGCGCCATGAAGCGCTCTCGCCAGGCCTTCAGCGTCTCGGCGTAGTGCAGGCGCAGAATCTCGATGTCGCAGACCAGGAGGCCCGCTCGCTCGATCGCCGGCAGCACCTCCGAGAGGGCGGGGATGTAGCCGCCGGGGAAGATGTACTTGGCGATCCAGGGATTGGTCGAGTCCGGGCCCTGCGAACGGCCGATCGCGTGCAGCAGCATGACGCCGTCCTCGCTCAGCAATTCGGCGCAGCGCTGAAAGTAGGCGTCGTAGAACCTTGCCCCGACATGTTCGAACATGCCGACCGAGACGATGCGGTCGAACGTACCGTCAATGTCGCGATAGTCCTGGAGCTGGAATCTGGCCGAGTCCGTCAGGCCCTTTTCGGCAGCGCGCGCATTGGCGACCTGCAACTGCTCGGTCGACAGCGTGATGCCGGTGAGATCGGCGCCCGCGATCTCGGCGAGATAGAGCCCGAGGCCGCCCCAGCCGGAGCCGATGTCGAGCACGCGCTGGCCGTCCTTGATGAGAAGCTTCGCTGCAATGTGCCGTTTTTTGGCAAGCTGTGCGTCGTCGAGCGGCATCTCGGGCGTTTCGAAATAGGCGCAGCTATATTGCTTGTCGGCATCGAGAAAGAGCGAATAGAGCCGGCCGTCGAGATCGTAGTGATGGGCGACGTTGTGGCGGGAGCGGGTGCGGGGATTGAACTGCTTCAGGTGCCGCGTCAGGTAGCGCAGGTGCCACCACGGTTTGGCCCAGTGCGGCAATAGGTCGGGTTGATCGAGCAGGATCGCGAGGGCATCAGCTATGGTGCCGCGCTCGACCACGAACTCGCCGTCCATGTAGGCCTCGCCGAGCCCGAGCTCGGGATTGATGAGGCTCTTCCGCTCCGCGTCCGCGGTGACGAAGCGCACCGCGACCGGCTCGCCGGAGCCGTCGCCGACCGTGAACTTCGATCCGCTTGCGCTGGTCACCGTCATCGACCCGCGCCGGATGAATTGAGACAGGAATTTACGCAACAAACGGTCCATCGACATTTCCTCTCGAGCGAACCCGAAAGATGCGACTAACCCGGCTTTCACATCTGACGCCCAGGCGCCGCAGCGGTTCCTATGCGTTTGCATCCAAATCTAGCGAGGCGGTTCCGGCCGCGCTATTGCGCTGTATTCAAAGCCGATATTCGAAAATGGCTTAATCACATCCTTGCGCGTGGAGCCTGCTTCCATTCGCGGCTCAATCGGTTAAAAGGTGACCGCCGCCGCGCCGGAGGCCGGCTGCATTCGCGGAATTCAATGGAGACGATGGGAATGTCGAGCCGAGCGCTCAGCCTCGCGACGGTATTGCTTCTGACCGGCTTCGGCGCGGCCGATACCGTTCTTGCGCAGGCGACGAACCTCGAGGCCGGCAAGACCCCGTCCCAGCTTTTCGCGCAGACCTGCAATGCCTGCCACAAGAGCCCGCGCGGACTCTTGAAGTCCGTCACGCCGGGGTCGTTGCCGGGATTCCTGCGCCAGCACTACACCACGAGCTCGGACATGGCGGGCGTCCTCGCCTCCTACCTGGTCTCCAACGGTGCCACCGACACCCGCTACCAGGCCAAGGACGGCAAGAAGGACGGCGCCAAGGAGAAGGAAGCCAACTCCGCTCCGGGCCAGTCGCCTGAGCATCAGGGCCGCCGCCACCGCTCGCAAGAGGCCGCCAGGCCGGAGGGCGAGGGTGCTGCTCCGGCCCCCGAGGGCGCGCGTCAGAAGCGCGCGGCGCGACCCGCCGAGGAAAGTGCGAAGCCGGAGGGACAGGCCGCGCCCGAGCCGCGCAAAGGCAAGCGGCGCGCCAAGCCGGGCACTGAGGAAGCCCCGAAGGTCGATGCTGCCGCCCCGGCGACCGAGGACAAGAAGAGCGAGCCAAAGCCTGAGGCCGTCAAGCCCGACAGCGCCAAGCCCGACAGCGCCAAGGCCGAGCCCGACAGCGGCAAGGCATCCGAGAAGCCCGTTGAGCCCAGGCCGGATAGCTCAAAGGTCGAGACGCGCGGCAGCGAAGCTCCGGCACTGCGATCCGACCCGGTCCCGCAGGTGACGCCGGCTGCACCTGCCGCGGCAAAGCCCGCCGAACCGGCGTCGTCCAAGCCGGCGGACGAGGCCGCTTCCAAGCCGGCCGCGCCTGCAGCCAGCGCCGAACCGGCGGCCAAGCCGCAGCAGGAGCAGACGCCGCCCGCAACCGCTGCAGCCCCGCCAGCGCAGTCGTCCGGCCCGCCGGCACCGCCGATCTCGCGCTAAATCCGCTACGTTCTCAGCCTGACATGCGGAGGCCGCTTTCAATGCGGCCTCCGCATCGCATTGACCACGGCTAGAGTGTTGCTCTAGAGTGATGCTCTAGGAGACGTCGATGGCGGCGAGCGTGCGAGACGATCTGTTGGCAGCCGGGCTGCTGGTGTTCGACCGCGTCGGCTTCGAAGCCGCGACGGTGGCCGCGATCCGCACCCGGGCCCGCGCCTCCAACGGCAGCTTCTTTCATGTCTTCGGATCGAAGAAGGAGCTTGCCGGTGCGCTGTTCCTGGAGGTCTTGCGGCACTATCACGCCGCGGTGCTGGCCGCGCTCGATCCCGTGCCCGATGCGGAGCAGGGCATCGATCGCCTGATCCGGGCTCATCTCGACTGGGTCGTGACCAGCCGGCGCGAGGCGCGCTACCTCTTCGAGATCTCACGCAGCGAATGGGGCGAGGACGTGCGCGATGCCCAGCGCGCGCAGAACGCGCGGCTTGCCGAAGGCATCGAGCGCTGGCGGGCGCCGCTGGTTGCAGGCGGCGAGCTTTTGCCGATGACGCCGGTGATGTTCGTCAGCCAGCTCATCGGTCCGGCGCAGATCTTCTGCCGTGCCTTTCTGTCGGGGCGCGATCGCACCGATCCGCGCATTGAGGCCGACACGCTGATCGCTTGCGCCATTCGTGCGCTGAGGCCACTCGATCGCATCAACAAGCAATAGGGAGAGACCGCATGCGGGCCGAAGCTGATCCGGAATTCGCGCCAATTGCCGAACGCATCCACGCCAATGTCGGCCGGCAGGGTTTCATGAACCTGGTGGGCGCCGAGCTCTCCGAATTGTCGCGCGGCACCTGCACCATCGCCGTGGAGCGCCGGCCGGAGCTGCTTCAGCAGCACGGCTTCTTCCATGGTGGCGTTACCGCGTTCCTGGTCGACAACGCCACGACGATCGCTGCCGCGACCTCGCGCGGCCAGCCGGCGCTGACGGCCGAATACAAGCTCAATTTGTTGTCGCCAGCGGTCGGTGAAAAGCTGATCTGCCGGGCAAAGGTGATCAAGCCGGGCCGACAGGTCGCTGTGGTTGCGGCCGATGTGTTCTGCGTCAGCGACGGAGTCGAGAAGCATACGGCAACTGCGCTGGCCTCGATCGCGATGCTGAGCGAGGACGTCGCCGGCAGAACGAAAAGCCCGGCCGCCTGAGGCGACCGGGCTGATCTCTACTGCCGTCATTCCGGGGCTCGCGAAGCGAGAACTCTGGTGCGCAATTGCGCACCTGAGGTCTGGTCCTTCGGACTATCCCGGAATGACGGCTTGTGGCTTACTTCTCTTCCGCAGCCGGGGCCGGCTCGACTTCGTCGTGCTGGGCGTCCGGATCGAAGAACTCGCCGGCGGCGGCGATCGCCTCGGCCGCCGCATCGCGGTCCTCGTTGCGGGTCGAGATATCCTCGCCGCGGTTGATGCGCTCGGCCTCGTCCTGGCTGCGCGCGACCGTCACGGTGATCTCGACCTCGACCTCGGGATGAACGGCGACGGTGATCGTGTGCTTGCCGATGGTCTTGATCGGCGCATCGAGCTGAATCTGCGGGCGAGCCAGCGAAACGCCATCGGCTTCGAACGCGATGACGATGTCACGCACGTTGACCGAGCCGAACAGCTGGCCGGCTTCCGACGCCTGGCGGATCACGATGATGTTCTTGCCTTCGATCTTCTCGGCGACCTTGGACGCCTCGGCCTTTGAGGCGAGGTTGCGGGCCTCGAGCTCGGCCTTCATGCCGTCATACTTGGCCCGGTTGTCGGCGGTGGCGCGCAGCGCCTTGCCGCGCTTGAGCAGGAAATTGCGAGCGTAGCCGTCGCGAACCTTCACGACTTCGCCCATCTGGCCGAGCTTGTTGACGCGTTCCAGCAAAATGACTTCCATATTCGTTCTCCTCTTGAAGTGCTCTGTAGGTTTCAGTTTCGGGGTGACTTAAGGGGTTGGCAGTGGGGGCGGCTGCCGGCTGCGCAGGAAGCGCTCGCGAAAGCCGAACACGGCATCCGCTAGACCGAGGATGACCATGGCGATCACTGGCCATCCGAACACGACGACGACGGCGTAGGTCGAGCCGAGCCAGAATGTGCGGCTCTTCAGCGCGAGTGTCAGCGTATGCAGCACGGCGAAACCGGTCAGCGCATAGGCCATCATCAGCGCGGCCGTGGCGATCTGCGCGACGATGGCAAGCAGCCCGCCGGTGAAGCAGAAGGCGAGCGCGATGCAGAGCGCCACCAGGGTCATCGGCGGCAGCTCGGCCGCCATCAGATCCGGCCAGGGACGGCGCAGCCGGCCCGACGTCGCGGTCACCTTGGCGCTGAGCCAGAGGTTGAGAGTCAGCGTCATCATCGCGATGATCGTGGCGCCGGCCGGTACCATGCGCACCAGCGCGTCGACGAACTGGCCGGCTTCGCCCGAGGTCTGCGGGTCGGTGGTGCGGAGGAGGCGCATCAGCCCGCGCCGCAGCGTACCGGTGATGGTCTCGGCGTCGCTGCCGAGCGTGAGCAGGGCGGCGATCGTGGTCAGCGTGGCGAAGCCTGCGATCCAGAGCAGGAGGCGGCCGACCGGATACCACTCGATCTCGGGCTTGGCCGGTGGTTCGCCGCCGGCGTCCGGCGCGAGGCTGCCCACCGGCCGGCCGAGCAGGGCGAGATGACCAAGCCACCAGGCCGGCAACGCGACGGTGACGGCGAAGGCGATGCAGTAGGGCAGGCCGAACAGGGCGCCGAGGCCGATCGCGGCGGCAATGCCGCCGAGGCTCGCGCAAAGCGGTCCCCAGCCGATCGCGGCGACCATCAGCGGCAGCGGTGCGAGATAGAACAGGACGAGCGAGATCATCGCGCCCGAGATGATCGAGGCGAACATCAGGGCCGACGCTGCGCCGGCGATCAGGGCAATGAGTACAAATGCCATCATCAGCTGTCCCGCTCCCTTCGAGCGGTTAGAGGCGTCGTTTGCCCCAACCATCGGCGACCGGACGACCCGGAAGCCTTATGAGTTCAGAAAGTCACGACCGGCGGCCCAGCGGCCGCCGGTCGAATTGGTCGTATCAGCGAATGACGTAGGGCAGGAGGCCCAGGAAGCGCGCGCGCTTGATGGCGCGGGCGAGTTCACGCTGCTTCTTTGCGGACACCGCGGTGATGCGGCTCGGCACGATCTTGCCGCGCTCGGAGACGTAACGCATCAGCAGCTTGGAGTCCTTGTAGTCGATCTTCGGCGCATTGGCGCCCGTGAACGGGCAGCTCTTGCGACGACGGAAAAACGGGCGACGTGCACCAGCTTCAGCCATTGTTCTTACTCCCCATCCGTGGTTTCAGCTTCGTCGCGCGGACGGCGCGGACCGCGATCGCCGCGGAAACCGCCCTCGCGGTCGCCCCGGAAGCCGCCTTCGCGCTCGCCGCGGAAGCCGCCGCCACGATCGTCACGCTCGCGATCGCGGTCGGCCTTGCGCATCATCGCGGACGGGCCTTCCTCGAGCTCCTCGACGCGGACGCTGAGATAGCGGATCACGTCTTCGCTGATGCGCTCCTGGCGCTCGATCTCGGCGATCGCCGCGGACGGCGCGTCGATGTTGAGCAGCACGAAATGCGCCTTGCGGTTCTTGTTCATGCGATAGGTGAGGGAGCGCACGCCCCAATTCTCGGTCTTGGTGACCTTGCCGCCGAGACCCTCGACGATACCGGTCATCTGCGCAGTCAGCTCTTCGACCTGCTGCGGGCTCGCGTCCTGACGCGCGAGAAAAACATGCTCGTAAAGAGCCATGGACGTCCTTTCCTCATGTTGGCGCATCGCCCGGCGTCAAGCCCTTGAGAGACCTTCGGAAAGGACTCTGGGATGAAGCTCAGAAGGCGGAAACACGGGACGACGGGCCGACTGGCCCTGCCACACCAAAATCACGAATGATTTGCTGAGACCGTCCGTTCAGCTCCCGGCCGGGGTCTGCGGATGCGCGCCTTATACGGATTTTGGCCGGCTTTGCAAGGTTGGGGGCAGGTTGTCGGCCCGGATCCCGCGCCGGTGAAACTGGACCACCCTCCCATACCATATCCGCTTGACCCGTTTGTTTGTATGTCATACAAATAAATCGACGGAGAGGACCTCCATGGCAGAAACCTCGGCCCGCGGGCCGCTCGAGGCGGCAGGCGATCCCAAGCACGCCGCGCGCGCGACGCGCTCGGCCGGCCGAAAAATGCGGTCGTTACTCTTGGATGCCGCGAGCCCGCTGTTTCGGGAGCGGGGGCTGTCCGGCACGGCAATCACCGACATCGCGGCCGCCGCGGACGCGTTCCCGAGCCAGATCACCTATTACTTCCGCACCAAGGAGGCGCTGTTCGTCGAATGCGCCTGCCGCGATCTGCTGTATCTGGCGCGTGCGACCGAGCAGGCGGCGCTGAGGGCGCGCACGCCGCGGGAATATACCCACGCGCTGGCCGAGACGGTCACGGCGAGCGATTCGGTCGCTTTCTTCGCGGAAGCGCTGACATTGACGCGCCGTCGCCAGGATCTCGCACCGCTGGTCGAGCGGACCATCGAGCGCCTGCACGGCGAAGGCGCGCGCGCCTATGCCAGCCAGGTGGCGCGGCACGGCTGGCGCTCCCTGCGCGCGCCCGACGAAAGCTCTCGGCGGTTCTGGGCCGTCGCCATCGGCGTCATTCTCGAAGGCTACGCCATGGGCCGTTCGCCCGAGGAGCTCTGCGCCGAGATGCTGCGCGTGCTGGGCGAGCAGGCGAAATCCACCGGCGACACCGGGCGCCTGCGTCTCGTCGAGGAGGCCGGCGCGTCCAGCGATTCGAATGGAGAGGGTAGGCCATGACCGCGCTTCGCATGCGTGCCCGCGATTTCCTGACCGACGATCAATTGGCCGACGTGCGCCAGCGCGTCACATGGAAAGGTGTTGCGCTGATCGCGCACGCCTGGGCGCTGATATCAGGAGCGATCGCCTTGGTCGCGTGGTGGCCCAATCCGATCACCTACGTCCTCGCCGTCGCCATCATCGGCTCGCGCCAGCTCGGCCTTGCGATCCTGATGCATGACGGTGCTCATGGCTGCCTGTCCGCCGACGAGAAGACCAATCTGGCGCTGAGCCAGTGGTTCTGCGCCTATCCGCTGTTTGCGGAGACGCGCAGCTACCGGCGCTATCACCTGCAGCATCATGCGCGCACCCAGCAGGAGGACGATCCCGATCTCGTGCTGTCGGCGCCGTTTCCGATCACCAAGCTCAGCTATCGCCGCAAGTTCGTTCGCGACATCACCGGCCAGACCGGCTACCAGCAGCGCAAGGCGCAACTACTCAACGCGCTTGGGCCAAAGGACTGGCCGTGGCGGCAGCGCGTGGCGCATTTCTGGGAGAAGCTTGGCCCGCAATGTGTCGTCAACGCGATCATGTTTGCGGCGCTCGCTGCGGCTGGCGTGTGGTGGGCCTATCCGCTGCTATGGCTGGTGCCGCTCCTGACCTGGATGATGGTCATCACCCGCATTCGCAACATCGCAGAGCACGCCGTCGTCCCCGATAGCAGCGATCCCCTGCGCAACACCCGCACCACGCATGCCAATTTTCTCGAGCGCCTGTTCATTGCGCCGTACTACGTGAATTATCACCTCGAGCATCATCTCTTGTTCTACGTGCCCTGCTACAATCTGCCGAAGGTGCATTGTCTCCTGAGTGCGAGCCGGTATGCCGGCCGCATGGAAGTGCAGCCGAATTACGCGGCGGTGCTGCGGCTGGCGACGGCCAAGCCGAACCGCGAGGATCGGCCGGGGCAACTTGTCAACAGTGCGCGCCGCGCGCAGGCCGGGGCGGAAGTCGATGCCAACCAGACCGCCGGCGGGTTTTGAGGGGGCGCATTCCCGGTTGAATGCCGGCCGAAGCTCCCATCTCAGCTTGACAGTGCAGCCCCGGACGGTGTCTACGGCCCCCTTTGGAGCATGATCCGGAACCATGGCCTAAGGCCGTGCCACATCGGCTGCCGGTTCTCGCAGGGACCATGCCCGACAAGCAGGGAGCGCCGATGACGGCCGCATTCACATTTCCTGGGCAGGGTTCCCAGGCAGTCGGCATGGGCAAGGCCCTGGCCGACGCCTTTCCGGTGGCGCGCGCCGTGTTCGACGAGGTCGATGCCGCGCTTGGCGAGAAGCTGACGGCCACCATCTGGGAAGGTCCGGCCGAAACCCTCCAGCTCACCGAGAACGCCCAGCCGGCGCTGATGGCGGTCTCCGTCGCCACGCTGCGTGTCCTGGAGGCCGAGGCTGGTTTTTCCGTGGGACGAGATGCGGCGTTCGTCGCCGGTCATTCGCTTGGTGAATATTCGGCGCTGGCCGCGGCCGGCAGCCTGACGGTTTCGGATACCGCCCGTCTGCTTCGCACGCGCGGTCTCGCAATGCAAAAGGCGGTCCCGGTCGGCGCCGGCGCGATGGCCGCGCTGCTCGGTCTCGACTACGAAGCCGCCATGGAGGTCGCCAACGAGGCGGCGCAGGGCCAGGTCTGCCAGGCCGCCAACGACAATGGCGGCGGGCAGGTGGTGGTCTCGGGCGACAAGGCCGCGGTCGATCGCGCCGTCGAGATCGCCAAGGCCAAGGGCGCCAAGCGCGCGATGCTGCTGCCGGTGTCCGCGCCGTTCCATTGCAAGCTGATGCAGCCGGCTGCGGACGCCATGGCGGACGCGCTGGCCAAGGTCACGATCAAGGCGCCGGCCGCGCCGCTGGTGTCGAACGTGCTGGCGAGCGCCATCACCGATCCCGACGAGATCCGCCGCCGCCTGGTCGAGCAGGTCACCGGCACGGTGCGCTGGCGCGAGTCGGTCGCTTACATGGCCGGGCAGGGCGTCACCCGCTTCTTCGAGATCGGCGCCGGCAAGGTGCTGACAGGTCTCGTCAAGCGCATCGCGGACGGTGCCGTGGGCGTTGCGGTCGGCGGTCCGAACGATATTGCCGCCGCCAGGGATGCATTGGCCGCCGCGAAGCAGGCTTGAAGCGCGACGAATGGTCGTCGCGCTTGAGTTCTCGAGTTGACGCACGATCTTTCCGGAAAATCGCTGCGCATTTTTCCGGGTCGTGCTTTGGAGGAGTTATCGATGTTCGATCTGACTGGCCGAAAGGCGCTCGTCACCGGCGCGACCGGCGGCATCGGCGGCGCGATCGCGCAGGCGCTGCACGCGCAGGGCGCCACCGTCGCGATATCGGGGACGCGGAAGGAAGTGCTGGACGAGCTTGCGGGCAAGCTCGGCGAGCGCGCCCATGTGCTGCCCTGCAATCTTTCCAAGGCCGACGAGGTCGAGGCGCTGGTGCCGGCTGCGGAAGCTGCGATGGGCCAGGTCGACATTCTCGTCGCCAACGCGGGCATCACGCGCGACAACCTCTTCGTGCAACTTCGTGACGAGGACTGGGACGAGGTCATCAACGTCAATCTGACCGCGACCTTCCGCCTGGCGCGCGCCGCGACCAAGCTGATGATGCGCAAGCGCTTCGGCCGCATCATCGCCATCACCTCGGTGGTCGGTGTCACCGGCAATCCGGGGCAGGGCAATTATACTGCGTCGAAGGCAGGCCTGATCGGCATGATCAAGACGCTGGGTGCCGAGTACGCCAAGCGTGGCGTCACCGCGAACTGCATCGCGCCCGGTTTCATCAAGACGCCGATGACGGATGCGCTCAACGACAAGCAGCGTGAAACGATTCTAAGCAAGGTTCCGGCCGCCCGCTTGGGGACGCCCGAAGACATTGCGGCAGCCGCGGTCTACCTGAGTTCGAACGAAGCGTCCTATGTCACCGGGCAGACCATCCACGTCAACGGCGGCATGGCCATGATCTGACGCCTCGTGCCGCACTGCCGTCAAGGCGGTGCCGGATGCCGGATGCGGCAAACGGCCGTTTCCGGAGCGAAATGAGGCTTGTAGTCAAGGCAATTGAAGTATGATAACCGGACCTTCAACGGATGGGCAAAGAACGCCATTGCAGGTTTTTGAAACCCTGTATATTGGCGATGCGGAGCCTTTGGCCGTCGTTCGCCGGGGCCTGCATCGGTTAGGATGGGCCAAATCAAGTTCGTAAGCGAAGGCAGTCAAACGACCACGACGGCTCGTATCGTCCCGGGGGGTCGGGTCTACAGGGAACAACACGAGGTTAAGCAATGAGTGACATTGGCGAACGGGTTAAGAAGATCGTGGTCGAACACCTTGGTGTTGAGCCCGAGAAGGTTGTCGACAACGCGAGCTTCATCGACGACCTCGGCGCCGACAGTCTGGATACCGTCGAGCTGGTGATGGCGTTCGAGGAGGAATTCGGTTGCGAGATTCCGGACGACGCTGCGGAAACGATTCTCACCGTCGGCGACGCCACGAAGTTTCTCGAGAAGAACGCGAAGAGCTAAGCTCTTCATTTTCGCGGGGACAACATTGAAACCGGACGGGCCGCTTCGCAGCGGTCAGCCGGTTTCTTGTTATTGGCCGTGAGTCTTTCGATGCGGAGTTTTCGGATATGAGGCGGGTTGTCGTCACGGGCCTCGGCATGGTCTCGCCACTCAGCTGTGGCGTCGAACCGACCTGGAAGCGCATCCTCAACGGCGAAAGCGGTGCGCGCAGGATCGAGAGCTTCGATGTCTCCGATCTTCAGACCAAGATCGCCTGCACGGTCGTGCGCGGTGACGGGACCAACGGCAGCTTCAATCCCGACAAGTGGATGGAGCCGAAGGACCAGCGCAAGGTCGACGACTTCATCATCTTCGGCATGGCCGCGGCCGGCCAGGCGCTCGACGACGCCAACTGGCATCCCGCGACTGAAGAGGACAAATGCGCGACCGGCACCATGATCGGGTCCGGTATCGGCGGGCTCAACGGCATCGCCGAAACCGCCATCCTCCTGAAGGAGCGCGGACCGCGCCGGGTGTCGCCGTTCTTCATCCCGGGCCGCCTGATCAATCTCGCCTCCGGCTACGTCTCGATCGCGCACGGGTTGAAAGGGCCGAACCATGCCGTGGTCACGGCCTGCTCGACCGGCGCACATGCGGTCGGCGATGCTGCCCGCCTGATCGCACTCGGCGATGCCGATGTGATGGTCGCGGGCGGCGCCGAGTCGCCGATCAGCCGCATCGGCATTGCCGGCTTCAACGCCGCGCGCGCGCTCTCGACCGGTTTCAACGAGACACCCGAGAAGGCCTCGCGTCCCTACGACAAGGACCGCGATGGCTTCGTGATGGGCGAGGGCGCCGGCGTCCTCGTGCTGGAAGAGCTCGATCACGCCAGGCGCCGCGGCGCCAGGATCTACGCCGAGGTGATCGGCTATGGCCTCTCGGGCGACGCCTATCACATCACATCGCCGTCGCCCGACGGCGATGGCGGCTTCCGCAGCATGTTGGCGGCGCTGAAGCGCGCCGGCCTCACGCCGTCCGATCTCGACTACATCAACGCGCACGGCACCTCGACGCCACTCGGCGACGAGATCGAGCTCGGCGCGGTCGAGCGTCTGCTCGGCAATGCCGCCTCCAAGGTCGCGATGTCCTCGACCAAGTCGTCGACCGGCCATCTCCTCGGCGCGGCGGGTGCGATCGAAGCGATCTTCGCGATTCTCGCGATTCGCGACAACGTCGTGCCGCCAACGATTAACCTCGACAATCCGTCGGTCGAGACTGCGATTGATCTCGTGCCGCACAAGGCGAAGGAGCGTGAGGTCAACGTCGCGTTATCGAACTCTTTTGGTTTTGGCGGTACCAATGCGTCGGTGATCTTCCGGCGCTTGGCCAGTTAGTTTGCGTTTGAGACGAAACCACCGTTTTGCCGCATTCGGCGATAGTCATGGACGTGGGCGCGTGCATTTTGGCAGGGCAAGCGATTGTCGGCCGCGTTTGAACCGGCAGGATTCAGGTTGTTTCGATGAGTGAAAGGCCGCCCATTTCACCCCGGAGTCCGCGGGCAGCGCTCGAGCCCGAGCAACTCCCGCCGCCGCCCAAGCGATCGGACCGCGCGCGCAACCCGCTCGTCATCGTCGGCAACGCCATCATCACCCTTCTACTGATTACCATGCTCGGTGCCGGCGGCGTCTACTATTACGGACGGCAGATGCTCGAGGCGCCGGGACCGCTGAAGGACGACAAGATCGTCAACATCCCGCAGCGCGCGGGCAAGCGTGACATCGCCGAGACGCTGAACAGGGAAGGCGTGACCGACGTCAACCCCTGGGTGTTCATCGCCAGCGTCGCCGCGTTGAAGGCGAGCTCGGACCTCAAGCCGGGTGAGTATTCGTTCCAGAAGAACGCGTCGCTGCGCGACGTCATCGCCACCATCGTCGAGGGCAAGGTGGTGCAGCATGCCGTCACGATTCCGGAAGGCCTGACCTCCGAGCAGATCGTGGCGCGGCTGTCCGACAACGACATCTTCACCGGCAGCGTGCGCGAGCTGCCGCGCGAAGGCACGCTGTTGCCGGAGACCTACAAATTCCCGCGCGGCACACCGCGCGAGCAGGTGGTCCAGCGCATGCAGCAGGCGCACAAGCGCGTGCTGGCCGAGATCTGGGAGCGCCGCAATCCGGACATTCCGGTCAAGACGCCGGAGCAGCTGGTCACGCTGGCGTCCATCGTCGAAAAGGAAACCGGCAAGCCCGACGAGCGCAGCCGCGTCGCCGCGGTGTTCGTCAACCGACTGAAGCAGAGGATCAAGCTGCAGTCCGATCCGACGATCATCTATGGCCTCGTCGGCGGCAAGGGCACGCTGGGCCGTCCGATCAAGCGCAGCGAGATCACGCAGCCCTCGCCCTACAACACCTATGTGATCGAGGGCCTGCCGCCGGGCCCGATCTCCAATCCGGGCCGGGCCTCGCTCGAGGCCGCCGCCAATCCGGCCCGCACCCGTGACCTCTATTTCGTCGCGGACGGCACCGGCGGGCATGCCTTCACCGAGACCTACGACGCGCATCAGAAGAACGTCGCGAAGCTCCGCGCCATGGAGAAGCAGATCCAGAACGACACGGTCGAGCCGGCCGAGGAGGCGCAGCCGCCGGCGGGCAGCGCGCCGGCTGCCGCCGATACGCCGACCGCGACCACGCCGGCGCGGCCGAGCCAGCAGAAAAAACCGCCGGCCACCCGCCCCGCCAATCCCGCGCCGGCCCGGCAGGGCGCGGTGCAGTCCGCGCCGCCGGTGGTCCAGCGCTAAAGCATGATCCGGAAAAGTGCGCAGCGGTTTTCCGAAAAGATCATGCTTTAGGCTTGCGGAGCTTGCCTGCGGACATTGCGGATTCCACTTTCCGGCAAAATAGTCTTAAGATTCGCGTGGCTTGATAGCCTCGCGAATCCCGTGTTCCTGGAGAATCTGAACCGATGGCGCTGTCGTCCATGACCGGCTTTGCCCGAAGCCACGGCGCGAGCGGGCCGTACACGTTCGAATGGGAATTGAAGTCGGTCAACGCCAAGGGGTTTGACCTCAGGGTGCGGCTGCCGCAGGGCTTCGAGGAACTGGAGGCCCATGCCAAGAAGCGCGCCGGCGAGCTTCTGTCGCGCGGAACGGTCTACGCCAATCTGAACGTCAAGCGCACCAATGCGGCCGCCACGGTCCGCATCAACGAGGACGTGCTCAATGCGGTCCTCAAGGCCGCCGCGCTGATCTCCGGCAAGGTCGACGCGGTGGCGCCGAGCATCGACGGCCTGCTCGCCATCAAGGGCGTGGTCGAGATCGCCGAGCCCGAGGGCGACGAAGAGGAGGACAAGGCCGCGCGTGCCGCTGCGGCCGAAGCCTTCGACAAGGCGCTCGCCGACCTCGTCGAGATGCGCAGGCGCGAGGGGATTTCGCTCGGGCAGATCCTGACCCAGCGTGTCGACGAGATCGAGCAGCTCGCGAGCAAGGCGGAAGCTGCGCCGGGCCGCAAGCCTGAGGCGATCAAGGCGAAGCTCGCCGAGCAGATTGCAGCCCTGCTCGACACCTCCGACCGGTTCGATTCCGACCGCCTGATGCAGGAGGCGATCCTGATCGCGACCAGGGCCGATATCCGCGAGGAACTCGATCGCATCGCCTCCCACATCGCGCAGGCGCGCGAGCTGATGGGCAAGGGCGGCCCGATCGGGCGCAAGCTCGACTTCCTGGCGCAGGAGTTTCACCGCGAGGTCAACACCTGCTGCTCGAAGTCGAACGACATCGAGCTGACCAACACGGGCCTCGCCATGAAGAACGTGGTCGAGCAGTTCCGCGAGCAGGTCCAGAATCTGGAGTGATCGATGACGACGGGCGGTCACGGAACTGACGGTGTCGAGCGGCGCGGATTGATGTTCGTGCTGTCCTCGCCCTCGGGTGCGGGGAAGACGACACTGTCGCGTCTGCTGATCGAGCGGATGCCGGGCTTGAAAATGTCGGTCTCGGCGACCACGCGGCCGATGCGCCCGGGTGAGGTCAACGGCAAGGACTATACGTTCGTCGACAAGGCCACATTCGATGCCATGGTGAAGGCCGACGAGCTGCTGGAATGGGCGACGGTGTTCGACAACAGCTACGGCACGCCGCGTGGTCCCGTCGAGGCGGCGCTGTCGGCCGGGCAGGACGTGCTGTTCGACATCGACTGGCAGGGCACGCAGCAATTGAAGCACAAGGCCCGCGAGGACGTCGTCAGCGTCTTCATCCTGCCGCCGTCAGCGGCCGACCTCGAGAAGCGCCTGCATTCGCGCGCACAGGATTCCGACGAGGTGATCCGCAAGCGCATGAGCCGCGCCAGCCACGAGATGAGCCACTGGGCCGAGTACGACTACATCGTGATCAACCACGACGTCGACGAGGCCTTCGCCGAGGTGCAGTCGATCCTGAAGGCCGAACGCCTCAAGCGCGAGCGGCGGATTGGCCTCGTAGGCTTCGTGCGAAGTTTGCAAGGTCAGCTTCAAGGTTAGGCCGCGACAGGCGCGGCCCTTCCTTCGCCAGCTGTTCGAGCATCGTCGTGATGACGTCGATGTCGACCGCGTCGGTGTCATGACCTTGCGGCGCGCTATCGCGATTCTCGCCGATCTCGTTGGCGGCGAGCTGCGGAGCTGCGGCCACGGTCGCGATTGTCTTGCCGACCGCCTTCATCTCGACCTTGTTGCTCTTGACCTCGACAGGTTCTGCGGCCGGGGCGGCGGCCCGTTGCCTGCGCGCGTCGATCAGCTCGATCTCGCGACCGATCGCGGCGAGTTTTGTCCCTTGTTTCTT
Organism: Bradyrhizobium sp. USDA 327; assembly: GCF_041262065.1. Classification (NCBI taxonomy): domain Bacteria; kingdom Pseudomonadati; phylum Pseudomonadota; class Alphaproteobacteria; order Hyphomicrobiales; family Nitrobacteraceae; genus Bradyrhizobium; species Bradyrhizobium sp. USDA 327. The sequence goes on from NZ_JBGCCW010000001.1 coordinate 2,520,104, forward strand.
CGGCTGCGGACGTACCGCATCGAAGTCGATGGGGTGCGGCGGCCGGGCGTCGGCCGGCGTTGAAGCGAGCCAGGGCGCACGGCTTCCGTCTTCGTTCTGTATCTCCCGATCGCCCCAATGTCCGTGGCGGTCGGCGGACTGGCGGCGGGCGCGCACGCCGGCGAGGCGGTAGACGACGCTGCCAAGGATTCCAGCGAGCGCCAGCGCGCCGCCGATCACGAGCAACAGCGTCTGGAGCGAGCCGGTCGGCTTGTCGGTCGTGCTGTCTGCCGCGGCGAGCGTCACCGGGGACGGGGATTTTGACGGCTTTGCGCCCGGTTGTGCGGGTGCCGCGACGACGGTTGGTGCCGGCGGCGCAGGCGGAGCGGACGCTGTAGAGACATCGGGCCATGGCGCAGCGCCGGCGGGTTGCTGCGCGTTGCCGTCTGCGGTCTGCTCCGCGACTTGTTGGACCGGTGTCGCGGCGGCTTGCGCGGGGGCGTTCGGCGTCTTCGCGGCGGCGCTGCTCCGCGGCGTCAGATATTCGGCGCGCGCGTCCTGCACCGCGTGCTGCTGCGGCGCCGGCGCATCTGCCGTCGGAGTATCGCTCGGAGCCTGCGCAGTCTGTGCGGCTTTCGCGCTGTCCTTGTCGCCGGCGGCACGCAGGTACCAGCATTGCCGCTTGGTGGTGCGTTCGAGGCGGTAGTACCAGTGCTGTCCCTGCGGCGCGGCGCCCTTTGGCGCTGCGAGGCAGTCGGAAGCCGTGCTGGCAGCGCTCGATGGGGCCGGCGCGTTCTGCGACACGGCAGCCAGCGGTGCGCCGGCAATGATGCCGCCAATAAGCGCAGATACGAATTTTGCGGTTCGGTTGCCCATCCTGGTCTCCCGGTTACGCATGACGCAACTCTCAACCAGCCCTTTCTCGTCAAAGAGTTGGGTGGCAATGAGCCGCAAATCCGGAGAGGATGTGGCTTGAATCGGGCCTGTGGCGCGTGCGTTCCGCCGCGATGTCGGGCTTTTCCGCCTTACTGCTTGGCTGAACTCCAGGTTCCGCCGCAGCCGTCGGAGCGACGCCACGTCCCGGACCCGCTGCGGCCGCCGAGACGGCCGGAGCCCGTGAAGGTCACGCCATCGCCTTGACCGACTGTCCGAACGGAGCCGCTCGGGCTGACGGTACCGCTGACCCCCTGGCCGATGACCTTGCCCGAGGAGACGACGACCGCACCGGACGTGGTGCCACCGCAGCCGACGCTGGTCACCACCCAGGCGCCGTCAAAGCCGCCACCGCCGCCTCCGCCACCGCTTCGCCGGGACGACGAGCGCGGCTCTTCGGCCGGCTTGCTCCGGCGTGCGGACGGGGCCGGTTCGGCCGAGCGGTCCGAACGCGAGCCCGACAGCGACTTCTCGTCATTGCCGATCGAGCCGCCGGCGCTGCCGGACTGCGCGAAGGCGGACGACGAGACGATGACGAGGTTGAGGAGAAAGGCGAGGGCAGTCGTACGGGTTACGGCGTTGGACATGAGCAAAAAATCCGAATGAAAAAAGGTATCAGCGGCCGGAGCCGTCCGCACAGACGGATCCGATAATGCGGCAAGCTTTGCCAGCCTTGCCGCATTCGTCAAGCGCAGCGTCTTTCGCGCGCTGCACGCTGTCGCGCTGGACCAGCGACCACGACTTGTCGGAAATGGCGAAGGCACCGCAGCTTCGGCCGTAGAACGAGAGCTCGATCGGACATTTGGCGCCGGCGCAATTGCCACGCGCATCCGCGACCGAGGCACGCCGCGAGGCGTGGTTCCACGACATGCCCCATTTGCTGCTGTCGGGCCCGTAGACGATCGAGCCCCAGGGCTTCAGGTCTTCCATCTTGCGCATTCGCAGCAGCAGGCCTTCGGTTGCTTCACCTGTCGCGGCCATCGAAATCCGCTGCTGGAGTTTCGTGATGGCGCGCGTCAGGCCGTCGGGCGTGTCAGGATCGAAATTGAGCTCGTAAAGCCGCTCGCTCAATTCACTGAGCAGCGCGGCATCGCGCAAGGGCACGCGGTCGGGGTCGGCGCGCAGGCGCTCCGCAGGCAGGGGATCGGGCTGCATCGCCGCGACCTGCGGCGGTGCGGTTTGCGTCGGCGGCACGAAATAGAACGTGCCGTCGATCGGCGAGGACGACACCCAGGGCTGCTGCGCGCCCGCGGTGGCGCGTTTCACGGCAAGACCGACCTGGTTGAAGGTCTGAAACACGTCGAGGCCAGCGACCCGGATCGTGGTCGCCAGCGCCTTGGTATAGGGACTGTGGCCGTCGCTGCCGTCCTGGGCAACGTTGCCGGGCTGGGTCGCGTAGGAGATCAGCGTGCCTTCGGGCGCGCGCATCTGTGCCAGGCCGCCGTCCGAGGCGCGCAGGCCGCGTGAGCCAAAGGGGTTGTTGCGACACGCATCGAGGATCACGAGGTTGAGCCGCGTGCCGGAGCCCTGCATCTGGCGCAGCACGAGGTTGACGTCGGTCATCTGGAAATCGACGTCGGCTTCGCGGGTCGGGTTGGCGCCGACGGGCACGAGGTAGTTGGAGCCCGCCACCTGCACGCCGTGGCCGGCATAATAGAATAGCGCGACGTCGGCGCCCTGGACCTGCCGGCCAAAGCTCTGCACCGCGATGTCCATCGTGCCCTTGTCGAGATCGAGCTGCGCGCGTCCGCCGACCAGCGTGAAGCCGAGCGCGCCGAGCGTCTCCGCCATCAGGCTCGCGTCCCTGGCCGGGTTGTCCAGCGGCGTGATGTTCTTGTAGGCGGAGTTGCCGACCACGAGCGCGATGCGCTTCTCGGCCGAGGCTCGAAGCGTCGTGGCAGCGAGCACGACGGCGACCAGCGCGACCAACCCCAGGACGCGATTGAAAATCCTCGCGCGCATCAAAATGCCTCAAAATAACGGCGCTATCCTACCAGCCCGGCGCGCGGACGAAGAGCGGCGTGACATGCCGTGCGATGCCGCCTGTCCATTCGAACCGACGAGCGCACATGCCTTCGCCATCTCGCGGCGTGTGTCGCCCGAGGCTTGCTGTCGTTCCCGCCCGATGGAGGCCAAAGGGTGCAGGGAAGGCCGGGCGCCGGCGACGGAAAGCGATCTTGCCGTCCGTGCCAAAGACTTCCTTCCCGATGTCGATGCCGATCGAGGCCAAAGGCTGTGTGGTGGTGTCCATGGGCTGTTTTTCCGGATGCTGCAGGGTAGTCTTTGCAGACTATCCCCGCGGAGGAAGCAGCCGGTCCATCCCATTAGCCGACATTGGTCGCAGCAATCGGGCCACTTGAATAGGCTCGCATCAACGGATCGGCATTGCCGCGTAGTTGCCGACCTAGCATGATTGACATACTGCCCATAAGTTATCTCTGGGACCATGCTTGGCCGGGTCATGGTAAGAAGCCGAATAACGGGCAAAGCGAGACTTGGGTATCCGAGGAAAGCAAGAGTGTCGGACACGGAACGGGCTGCAGAGGCCGAAGCGATCCGCAGCAAATTGATAGCGCTGGAAGAATACCGAAAGCTTCTCAATGGCAGTGAACTGACGTCGAATTGGCTGCTCGTCAATCAATCCATGATCGACACATTTGCTGATGCCACTAGAGATCATCAATTTATCCATGTCGATCCGATGCGCGCCAAGGCTGAAGCTCCGTTCGAAGGAACGATTGCGCACGGCTTCCTGACACTATCATTGCTATCTACCCTCGCTTTCGACGTCATGCCGGGCGTCGAAGGGGACCCGCATGGGCGTCAATTACGGTTTCGAGCGCGTGCGTTTCCTGAGCCCCGTCAAATCCGGAACACGCGTGCGCGGGAGATTTCGTTTAATCGGTCTGACGGAACGCGCGGTATCCTTGCAATCCGCGTGGGAAACCGTGGTTGAAGCGGAAGGCGCAGCTAAGCCCGCGCTAGAAGCGCACTGGATTACTCTCGCGTTAGTAGACCCGCCGCAATGACTAGCTTTGTCATGCGCTCAAGTCTTTACGAAAGCATAGGCTTCCTCCCCACATCAATTGGGAACAAGGAGGAGAGGCCCATTCTCGTTACTACGTCCTTAGGGTAGCAAAGGGGGCAGACCTACATTCCCCTAATCGCCGATTTCTGCAACTAGGCAAGCAGGTCTGCTGTTGCCACTTAGCTGATGCCGCTGCGGCTGAGGCTGAGGTTGAGGTCAGCTGTGATCCGGAGCAGACTTCTCTCGCATTTGCCTACGCCCTTGCTGGCTGCGCCAAATGGGTTTGGCGCCTTTTCCGACCTTCATGCTTCAAGCCACTTGCCGCATCCCTCAGGCGATCGGTCGTACGACGGATTGAGTCCTTGCGCCCGATCAAGCCCGTTCCACCTCGAAACTTCTCGCCTCCGCCGTCGTTGAATCGCGGCTGAGGAGCAAGCATGCCGGTCAAGGATCAGATCAGGAACTTTGCCAGGAAGCTCGTGGAGGAGCATCCCGATGCGGCGATGCTGCGGGCGCTGGTGCGGCCGCGGAAACCGACTGCCATCCATCTTCGCGACGATGGCATCGTGCCGAACAATCCGAAACTTCCGGCGCTGCTTTATCGCGGGGTAGTGAAGCTGAAGGGCCGGCGTTTTCCGCCGGAGGTCATCATCGACACGCTGTTCGACACGAACGGTTGGCGCCGGTCGTGGCGCGACACCGTGTACGACTTCGTCCACTACCATTCGCAGATCCATGAAGTGATGGGCGTGGCGCGCGGCACGGCGAGGATCGAGTGCGGCGGCATCAAGGGTCGCATCCTGAATATGAAGGCCGGTGACGTTCTGGTCCTGCCCGCGGGCACGGGACACCGGCTGATCGAGTCCAGCCGGGACTTTCTTGTCGTCGGAGCATACCCGCAGGACGGCACGTACGACGAGTGCACCGACACGCGGGAGCGTGCTGATGCCGTCAGGCGCATCGCCAAGGTCCGGAAGCCGAAGACAGATCCTGTTCTCGGGCCCCGCGGCGCGCTGGTCCAACACTGGCGGGCGCAGCCGTCGCGATCGTAAAGGATTGGATGCGCGCGTGATCGACGCATGCCCGGTCTCTCTGGGAACGCTGGCGGCCTACGCGAGTTGCCGCACATGTCTCTTCCGAAGTCAAAAGGCTGGCTTACCGAGATCGGCGTCGCCACCTCGCGCCCGGCCGCGTTTGCCGTCTTCCTGGTCTACGGCATCGCCTGGATCACGCTGGGCAACGGACTCGAATGGCACTCGTTCGCGACCCTGGCGACATGGGGCATGACGCTGGTGATCCAGCGCGCCGAGCACCGCGACACCCAGGCGATCCATGCTAAGCTCGACGAACTGCTCAAGGTGGCCGGCCGTGACCACGTCATGAAGGTCGACGACGAGGACGCCGAGGAGGTCGAGACCCGGCGGGGAGGAGATTCGACGCACGAGCTAGCGCCTCCTATGCCGGCTCGCTCAGCTCAGATAGTCGGGCCTGAAGTCCGCAAGCTTGCGCAGCTCGTCGGGCTGGAGCAGCTCGATCTCGCTGCCCTCCCATGCAATCAGCCCGCGATGCCTCAGTTCCTGGATGGTACGATTGACGTGGACGATCGAGAGCCCGCAGGCGTCCGCAACATGCCGCTGCGTCATCGGAATCTGGAAACTGCAGTCCCTGACAAGGCCGACGATCTCCAGCCTTGCGGCAAGTTCGCAGATGAGATGCGCGACCTTGGGCAGCGCTGCCTGCGCGCCGAGGCGCGCGATCCATTGCCGCGAGATCGCCGCGTCGATCAGCGTCTCGCGCCAGAAGGCGCGGGTCAGGTGGATCGAGCCGTCGAGAAGCTGGCGCAGCTGGCTGTGCGCGACGGTGCCGACGATGGTCGGACCGAGCCCGACGAGGTCCGCATCCATCCGCGAGACCAGCAGGGTGTGCAGGCACGGCATGTCGCCGGGCACGTGGAAGGCGACGATCTGGCTGCGATCGGCGACGATGCGGGCCTGGTAGAGGAAGCCGCTGACGACGAAGACACAGCGTGAAGCGGCCTCACCCTGGCGCAGCACGATCTCGCCATCCGCAACCTGGCGCAGCGTGGACGGCAAGCCCGCGATCTGGCGGCGTTCGTCCTCGGACAGGCCTTCGACCGCCTGGAGACGTGCGATGAACTTCGGATGCGGCATGGGACCAGTGGCGCGCTCAGTCGTCCCGCCGGGTCGCGTCGAGCGGGCGCTGCGAGAGTCTTGCGATGGTCCGGTCCGAGACCGGCACGGAGCGGAACTCGCGGATGGCACGGGCCAGCTCCTGATCCGACATCGGGTGGGCCGGCTCCTGCAGCGTTCCCTTGAGCAGGGCGTCGCCGATGCTGTCCAGGTGCTCGTGCGTGTCAGATGCAAACAGGCCGCAGATGCGTTCCAGGATCGTGGTAGGGCTCATGAGATGGCCGGCTCGGTGCGAGATTAGGGATGCGGCTGCGATCCGGTACGTCGCAAGCCGGTTAGCAACCTGTGCTTCCGACCAGCGTTCTAGTCCGCTGAACCCAAGCCGGACGTATCATTTGATAGAACCGGCGCGATTTTTGGCGCTCCATGGAAAAAGCCCACGACGTACTGATCCGGAACCTCTCCGAGCATACCGCTCTGGCAGACGAGGACATCGCGGAAATCCGGACGCTCACCTTCACGCTGCGCGATTTGGAGCCCAACGAGGATTTCATCCGTCAGGGCGACGAACCCGAACATTCGGTGCTGGTCGTCTCCGGCATGGTCGCGCGCTACCACCTGCTCGGGAGCGGGCGGCGGCAGTACCTGGCGTTCCATCTCACCGGCGACCTTCCGGATGCGCAGGGGCTGTTCATCGACCAGATGGACCACGGATTGAGCGCGCTGGGGCCGGCCTCAGTCGCCTTCATCCCGCATCGCGAATTGTTCATCGCCTTCCGGCGGCGGCCAACCTTTGCGCTGGCCGTGTGGCGCGAGACGCTGCTCGATGCCGCGATCTTTCGCGAGGCCATCACCAACAACAGCGCCCGGTCGATGCAGGCGCGCATGGCACACCTGTTTTGCGAGCTGTTCTACCGCGCCCGCTCGGCGCAGCTGGTCCGCGGCAATCGCTGCCGCGTGCCGATCAGCCTGGCCCAGCTCGGCGAGACGCTGGGCATGGCGATCGCGACGGTGAACCGGACGCTCGCCGACCTCAGGCGAAGCGGCATCATGGATCTGCGCGAGGGAGAGCTGATCGTGCTGAAATGGCGCGAGCTGCAGCGGCTCGGAGATTTCAGTCCGGTCTATCTGCACCTGAGGCGGCAGTCGCCGCCGGTTGCGTGAGGCGAGGACATTAGCCCTCGGCGGTTGCCGCTGCGCCTCGCACCTCATCGAAATACTTGTTCACCCAGTTGTTGCAACAGCAGGCTCTTGCTTCGAGTGCCGATGCGTCGAGGATCAGGATGGCGCCGCGGCGGGTCGCGAGGATGCGCCTCGCCTTGAACATCTGGATGACACGGCTGGCATAGCTGCGGGAGACGCCCAGCATGCCGGCGAGCTGCTCGTGGGTGAGAGGGATCTCGGCTCCGCCGATATGCTCCTGGGCGGAGATGATCCATTTGGCGGCGCGCTGCTCGATGGAATGGGCGGCGTTGCAGGCCGCGGTCTGCAGCAGCTGCGCGAACTGGCAGTCGGCATAGCGCAAGAAGACCTCCTGGAGCGTGGCCGACCTCTGCTGCGCCTGCTCGAGCGCGCGCAGCGGCAGCCGGACCAGGGTGCCGCCGAGCTTCACCACGATGCGCGAATAGGCGAGCGAAGGCGTGCGGCCGGCGGCAATGCCCACCGCACCCTCGCGTCCCACCAGCAGGCTTTCGACCTCGCGATCATCCTCGACCGGCACCGCGAAGGACACCAGGGCGGGACCGCAGGGGAAATGAACCGCTGCGACGTCGTCGCCGGCGTGATGCAGGATGTGGCTCGCCTCGAGTTCGACCGACTGGAGGTGAGGCGCGAGCAGTTCGAAGTCTTGGTGATTGAGCTGCCGGAGCAGATCGTTCTGGGGCCGACCGGTCACAATGTGTTCTCTTGGCGGGCCGTGAATCGGCGCCAGCGGAAACCTACTTTTCCGCGGCGGAACCGACGGTTCCAAAGTGCACACAACGGATGTTCGGACGTTGAAAACTACGCCTTCAGCTTCCGGGATTTCCGGCCTTGCCCGACGGCCACCCGTCCTCGATCCGGTCCTAGAGCGTGATGAGACGAGGCTTGATCGCTGCAACGACGGAGGTGCACTCCCTCTCCCGCTCGCGGGAGAGGGTCGGGGAGAGGGTAGTTCCGCGATGGGACAATCCCCAAGAGGAGAAAGCCCTCACCCGGCGCTTCGCGCCGAGCTCTCCCGCAAGCTTGCGCGAGAGGTGAACGAGCCGCGGCAATCGATTCAACCTAAAGCCATTCCGCTTTAACCCCGCCGGGCCGGCGCGGGAGGCTATGGATCCTTCATTTGAAGTGCGCTTCGCAGTCCCGCGAAGATCGGCTTAGCGCGGCGTGCGCGCGGTAGGCATCGATCGCCTTGTTCGCCAGCATCAACTGCCGGCGCTCACCGGTCCTGAGCTGCGCTTCGATGGAGTCGAGCAGGAAGTTCGCGCTCTCGTCCGGTGGACCGAGCTCGCCGCTCGTCTCCAGGCAGCTCCAGGCGATGAAGAACGCGCTTTCGACGGTGCAGCGGATGGACATGCGCAGCCAACGCGGCCGGGCTGAAGGCGTTCCGTGCGGCGGGCGAGACTTCGGTCAGGCCCGCCGCTGAGCGAGTCAGTTCTTCAGCACGATGCGGCCGACGACCTTGCCGGCACGCAGTTCGTCGATCCATTTCTGGACGTCGCCCATCGGCTCCTCGCGCATCGGCGTCGGCTTGATCTTGCCAGCGCGCGCCAGCGCCATCAGCTCGTGGGCTTCGGCGAGCGTGCCGACCATGAAACCTTCGATGGTCATGCGCTTGTAGACCCATTGCACCATGGGCAGCGTGAACTGGCCGCCCATCAGGCCGGAGACCACGATCTTGCCGCCGCGTGCGGCGACCGCAACCGCGAACGCCATCGACTTCTCGTTGCCGGCGAAATCCACGATCTCGTCGAAGCCGCCCTCGGTCTCCTTGAGGATGCGCTTGATGACGTCAGGCTCGGCCGGGTCATAGGCGACGGCCGCGCCGTTCTTGAGCGCGGTCTCGCGCGCGGCCGGCGAGAGGTCGGCGACCGTGATCGGCTGCTTGAACATCGCCTGCGCGAACGACAGGCCCATCATGCCGACGCCGCCGAGGCCGATCAGCAAGAGGTTGCGCTGGCGCGGACGATCGACCAGGCGCTTGAGCGCGCCGTAGGCGGTGACGCCGGAGCACATCAAGGTCGCAGCCTGGTTGACGGGAAGGGGATCGTAATCGAGCAAATATTTCGCGTCGGGCACCAGCACGTGGGTGGCGAAGCCGCCGTCGATGGAGACGCCGAGGAAGCGCTGCTTGACGCAGAGGTTCTCGTCGCCGTTCTGGCAATCGCGGCACTGGCCGCAGCCGATCCACGGGAAGACGGCTTTCTTGGCGCCGACGAGGCTGGCGGCGACATCCGGGCCGACTTCGTCGACGACGCCGGCGATCTCGTGGCCGAGCGTGAAGGGCAGCGTCATGCCGCGCGTGGTGTCGAGCTTCTTGCCGCCGCCGAGATCGGCATAGCCGTCCTGGATGTGCAGGTCGGAATGGCAGAGGCCGCAGCGCTCGATACGCACCAGCACCTCAGCGCCTTTCGGCTTGGGCGTGTCCACGATGGTCTCGCACAGCGGCGCATCGAACTTGACCAGGGATTGCCGACGCATCAACGCCATATTCCTTCCTCCGAAATTAGTTCATTGTTTGAGCATGACCTGTTTCGGAAGACCGCTTCGCACGTTGCGCTAACGCGGCCCTTCGGGTCCGGATCATGCTGCTTCGCTGCGTATATCGGCCAATTCGCGCGCCATGGCAACAAAGCCTGGAATCGGAATGGTCTCGGCGCGCCGCGTCGCATCGACGCCGGCTGCGCTCGCGAGCCGCGCGGGATCGACGCCGAGCGACTTCAGGCTTTGCCGCAGCATCTTGCGGCGCTGGCCGAACGCTGCGGCGGCGACCTGCTCCAGGAGCCTGCGATCGCAGGGCAAAGGCTCCGGGCGCGGCACCAGGCGCACGACGGAGGAGGTGACCTTCGGCGGCGGCACGAAGGCGGACGGCGCAATGTCGAACAGGATCTTGGTCTCGCAGCGCCAGTTGGCGAGCACGCCGAGCCGGCCATAGGCCTCCTCGTCCTCGCGCGCCACGATGCGCTCGCCGACCTCGCGCTGGAACATCAAGACCATCATCTCGTACCAGGGCGGCCAGGGCTCGATGGTGAGCCAATTTATGAGAAGCTGGGTCGCGATGTTGTAGGGCAGGTTGGCGACGATTTTTGCGCGTTCGCCCGAGAGCAGCGGGCGCGGATCGAACGTCATGGCGTCGCCATGCACGATCTCGAGCCGGCCGGGATAGCGCGCCGAAATATCCTGCAAGGCGGGGATCGCGCGCTCATCATGCTCGATGGCGATGACGCGCCGGGCGCCGAGCGCGAGGAGCGCCCGCGTCAGCCCGCCCGGGCCGGGGCCGATCTCGACGATGGTCGTCTCGTCCAGCGGCGCGGCCGCGCGCGCGATGCGCGCGGTCAGATTGAGGTCGAGCAGGAAGTTCTGGCCGAGCGATTTCCTTGCCGACAGCGCGTGCTGGCGAATGACCTCGCGCAGCGGCGGGAGGTCGTCGATCGCGCCCATCAGCTTTGGGAAGCGGCCATGCGGCGCGCAAGCTTGAGCGCCGCGATCAGGCTCGCCGGATTGGCCTTGGCCGTCCCGGCGATGTCGAAGGCGGTGCCGTGATCGGGCGAGGTGCGGATGAAGGGCAGGCCGAGCGTGACGTTGACGGCGTCGTCGAAGGCGACCGTCTTGATCGGGATCAGCGCCTGGTCGTGATACATGCAGACCGCGCAGTCATAGGTCTGTCGCGCAGCCTCGTGGAACATGGTGTCGGCGGGCAGCGGGCCCCTGGCTTCGATGCCCTCGTTGCGCAGCACTTTCAGCGCCGGGGCGATGACGGTCTGCTCCTCGTGGCCAAGCGATCCGTCTTCGCCGGCATGCGGATTGAGGCCGGAGACCGCGATGCGCGGCTTTGCGATGCCGAAGCGGGACTTCAGTTCGGTGGCGACGATGCGTACGGTCGAGACGATCAGGGCGCTGGTGAGCTGGGCCAGCGCATCGCGCATCGAGACGTGGATGGTCACGGGCACCACGGCGAGCTGTGGCGACCACAGCATCATCACCGGCTGCGGCACGTGGCCGTCCTCTGCGGCAAGCTCGGCGAGGAACTCGGTGTGGCCGGGATGGCGGAAGCCGGCGCGGTAGAGCACGCTCTTGGCGATCGGGTTGGTGACGACGGCGCCGGCACGACCCGCGCGCACGTCCATGACCGCCTGACGGATCGAGGCGAGCGCGGCCGGCGCGCTGGATGCGTCGGGCTTGCCGGGCTCGGCGGTCGCGCGCTCGCCGGTCGCGACCACGGGCAGGGCATCAGTAAAGGCGGAAGCGGCCTCACTGGGGCTCACCGCAGCGATCCTGATGTCGGCGCCGAGCGCTTTGGCGCGCTGCGCGATCAGCGCCTCGTCGCCGAGCAGGTAGAAAGCGGGCAGGTTCAGCTCACGGCGCCTGAGCCAGGCCGCGATCGTGATGTCGGGGCCGATGCCGGCGGGCTCTCCCAGGGTCAGGGCAAGGGGCTTGGCTGCGGACTTGGCTGCGGACTTGGCGGAAGGCTCTAGAAGGGACTTGGCCATCAGCGGTTGCGATATTCGATCATCGCGGCCTTGCGGAGCTCATCGAGATAGGCCTTCTGGGTCTTCTCGTACTTCTCCTGGTACATCTTCTCGCGGACCTCGCGCTTCTTGGGCGTGTCGATCATGGTCGGCTTGCGCGAGCACAGGACGACCATCTCGATGCCCGCCTTGGTCACCTCGGGCGCGGTCAGGTGGCCGATCGGGGTGTCGTCGAGCACCTTGCGCAGCGGCTCGGGCAGCTCCGCGGTGGTCTTGGTGACGGTGTCGCGGATGGTGGCGTTCGGCGTCGAGCGGAACAGCGAATTGGCCTCTTCGCAGCTCCCGACGCGCGCGCGATAGGTCTCGGCTTCCTTCTTCCGTGTTTCCAGGAACGCGGGGGCCGAGCCGCGGGGCACGATCAGCACGATCGGCTGCATCTTGTATTCGGTGCCCTCGACCTGAAGCTTCTCGCCGGTCTGGGCCTGCACGGCCTGCGCGACGTCGCGCTCGCCGACCTGGAGGCGCTCCTTGTAGCGGCCGCGCACGAGGCTGGTCCAGACCATCTCGGCCTTCATGCGGCCCTTCAGCGTCTCGGGTCGGACGCCCTTGGATTCGAGGGACTTGGTGAGCTGATCCGGCGTGATGCGCATGCGCTGCGCCATGCCTTCATACGACTGGTTGATGTCGGAGACGCCGGGATCGACACCGTACTTCTTGCCTTCCTTGAGCTTCACCCTGTCGTCGATCAGCTCGTTGATGACCTCCTGGCGGCTCGGGGTCTTCTGCGTCGTCAGCTGGTCGAGCTTCGAGCGCTGCTCGATGTCGAAATCGGTGATCGGCTCGCCATTGACCATGACGACGATGTTCTGCGCGCGCGACGGCGAGGGCAGAGCGGTCAGCATCAGGCCGGCACCGATGGCGAGAAGGAGGCGGAAGACAGGGAATGGGGTCGTCATGATGTCGCTCGCATGTCAACCGCGTCGTGATGGGGCAAACGCGGCCGGCACTTCAAACCGTTCACTGGAGGCCGGAGGAACTGCTGGTCGTCGACGAGTTCGCCAGCGTGCGCAGGCCGATTTGGAGCATGAACGCGTGACTCAGCACGGGCGGTGCGGTGCCCGCGGAATAGCTATACGAAGTTACATAGTTCGCCGCCAGCACGAAGCAATCGTCGACATAGCCGGCCCCGACCACATACTGGTTGATCTTGTTGGCCTCGAGGTCCCAGCGCGCCGAGCCCGACACCACCCAGTTGGTCGCGATCTTCAGCGAGCCTGTGGTCAGGATGCCCTCGCGGCGGGTCAGATAGCCGAGCTCCGGCTGCGCCGCGTAATTGCCGTACATCATGCTGACCGACCAGCGATTGAAGTTGGCGCGGCCCTCAGCCTCGAAGCGCTGCACGTTCCAGGTCTGCTCGTCCATGCGGGAGCGGACGCTGAACGTGTAGGTGCTGTTGGGCGAATAGCTGGCGCTCGCGACGTAATCGGACCGCGGCTTGTCGAGGCCGGAATCCAGGCCGGTATTGATGCTGTCCCGGACCGCGTAGGAGTTCAGGCCGAACAGCTGATAGGACTGGCCGAACAGCACCTTGACGGCGCCGCCCTGGTCGAACTGCGTGGTGGACTGCACGCCGACATTGGCGCGGCCGCCGCCCTCGACGCGGTCGTAGCCGGAGAACTTGTCCACGCTGAACAGGTTCGAGGTGTCGAACACCATGCTCTGGGCGTCCTCGTTCGGCAGCTTGCCGGCATAGGTCTCGTTCGGGCGGATGATGATCTGCGCGATCGGCTCGATGGTGGTCGAGCCCCAGGGCTGGATGTTGATGAAGGGATAGCGGTACTCCAGGCCTACGGTCGGCATCAGGCGGAGCGCCTGGGTGTCGCCGACGGGCAGGTAATTCGACACGCCGGGCTGGTTGGAGACCGAGGAGTTGATCGCGTCGGCGCGCAGGCTGGCGAACGGCGTCCAGATCTGGCCGAGCGGATCGGTGAAGGATTTGCGCCACTGCGCCTCCGCCGTGAGGCGGGTGTAGGTGCCGGGGAAGCCGCGCAGCAGGCACTGCGAGGGCGTACGGGCCAGCGGATCGGCCGACGCCGTGGTGCACAGGCTGCTGGTGTTGGCGACCGTCGTGATCGGATCGAACACCGCCTGGTCACGCGACAGGTTCACGAAATTGGTCTTGTAGCTGAACTCGCCGCCGAACACGGGATAGTTGAGCACGTTGGAGTAGTCGATCACCGGATAGACGATCGGCACCTGGCTCTGGTTGCCCGAATAGCTCAGCCAGTACATCGTGCGCGCATCGAAGAAGCTGCGGTTGCCGACGCCGGTCAAATAGAGCTGCGACAGCGCTTCCGTCGGCAGAAGCAGGAACGAGCCGAGCGGGTCGCGGTACTGATAGAGCCGGTAGTCCGAGAAGAAATAATAGTCGGACATCAGGACGCCGTCCCAGCCCCAGACCCATTTGTCGTTCAATGCGAACTGACCCTTGGTGTCGATGGCGCCGCGGAAGTCGCGGTCGCCGGGCTGCCCGGCAAACGCTCCGGGATCGAGCTGGTTGATGCCGTACGCGCGGATCTGGTAGGCGCCGTCGAGCAGGCGCTGTCGGAATTCGCCCTGCAGCAGCACGCCTTGCCGCGACAGGAAGCGCGGGGTGAAGGTTGCGTCCATGTCGGGCGCGATCGCCCAATAATAGGGAACCTCGACCCCATAGCCCGTGTTGTCCGTGCCGGAAATATAACCCGGCATCAGGAAGCCGCTCTTCCGCTTCACGGTCGGGTCGGGCGTCGAGAAATAGGGCATGTAGGCGAGCGGCACGCCGAAGAATTCGAGCTGTGCGGTCTCGAAATACAGCATCTTCTCCTGCTGGTCGTGGATGATGCGCGCACCCTTGACCTGCCACAATGGCGGCTTCTTCGGATCGTCCTTGCACGGCGCGCAGGCCGTGTAGACGCCGTTCTCGAACACCGTGTAGTTGCCGCTGGAGCGGTCGGCGCGGCTCGCGGCCATGCGGGTCTGGTCGGCCGTGTCCACGCGCAGCGAATCGACGAAACCGTCGCGGTAATCGTCGGAGAGATCCATGATCTCGGCATAGGTGATCTTGCCGTCGGCATCCGTCATGCGGATGTTGCCTTCGGCATGCAGCCGCTTGGTCTTCTGGTCGTAGATGACCCTGTCGGCCTCGACGCTGGTGCCGTTGTAGAACAGCTGGACGTTACCGACCGCGGAGACGCGCGAATTGTTGTAGTCGTAGTCGACCTCGGTCGCCTGAACCAGCATCTGGTTGTCGTTGGCGGCCCTTGGCGGCTTGGGGCGCGGCGGCAGCGGATTGTAGGTGTATTGGGCGGAGGCCGGTGCCACGGCGGCAATGTCGATCAGCCCGCCGAGCGAGGCAGCGGTAACGACGGCAAGCAGCAGCCTGAGGATGGACAAGCCCCCCCCGTTCGCGCGCACCACGGTACGCCGCGTCAAACGAGACACGAGCCCTCGGCGGACGGCAGTCACTATCCGTCCTCCTGATAGAGCAAGGCCAAAAAGCCGGTGAGGCCGCCCACCACAACGGGCAACCACGCCGCAGCGATCGGATGCATCAACTCAGCCTTGCTCAAATCCTCAGTTACTTTCGACAGAACGTAGAGCAGAAAGCCTGCGCCCACGCCACTCAAAACCATCTTCTGCACGCCGCCCATCCGGAAGAAGCGCAACGACACGGAGGCCGCGAGCATCACCATGGCCGCAAGCAAAAACGGCTGTGCCAGAAGCTTCTGATACTGGAGTCGGTAACCGGCTGTCGCGAAGCCCGAGCTTTCGGAGGAGCGGATGTAGCTCGGTAGTTGCCAAAAAGACACAGTCTCGGGTGTGGAAAAGCTGTTGCGGACCTGCGCCTCGGTCAGCGTGGTCGGAATCTCCAGGCTGGCCTGCTCGATCGGTGGCGCGTCCAGCGAGAAGCGGCGGACGCCCCTGAACAGCCAACGGCCGGCCTCGAGCGTCGCCTCGCGCGCCTCGACCCGTTCCTTGAAGTGCTGGTCCGGGTCAAACCGGAACAGCGTGAGCCCCGTGAGCCGGATGCCCTGCTGCTCGCTCCGCGCCGCATTGATGATCGTCTGGCCGTCGCTGGTCACCTGATTGAGCCAGAAGCCGGAGGCGTCCTGGATACCGCCGCCGGGCGCCGAGCCGAACAGCTCGGCTTCCATGCGCTTGGAGGCCTCGCGTAAGTTGGCCGACATCGGATTGTAGGCGACGGTGGCGATCACCCCGATCAAGAGTGCGCTGCCGAGCGCCGGCGAGATGAACTGCCATGCGGAGATGCCGGCGGCGCGCGCCACCACGAGCTCGAGCCGGCGGGAGAGGGCGAGATAGCAGGTCATGGCGCCGATCAGCATGCAGAACGGCGTCAGCTTCTCCAGCAGCTGCGGCACCCGGAACAGCGAGGTCTCGGCCACCATGATCGCGGAGGCGGAGGCGAGGCCCGAGGTCTTGCGCACCATCTCGATGTAGTCGACCAGCACCAGCAGCAGGAAGATGCTGGCGAACACGCCGAGCGCCGCCACCACGAAGCGGCCGGCGAAATAGCGCCCGAGTGTGTTGGTGAGCATGCTCATGCGGCGGCCGGGCGTCCGAACAGCCGCGCGATCCGTGCGTTCGACCTGTTGATGGCCTCCATCAGGCCGGGAGGCGGCTCGACCACGAGGCCGCCGACAATCATCCACAGCCCGACGCCGATGGCGCCCATGACCATCGCGTATTGGACCAGCACCGCGCCCGGAGATTTCACCGCCATCACCGAGCAGGCGAAGCCGGCCATGCGCAGGCCGAACACGGCGAGGATCGAGGAGCCGATCGAGAAATTGCGGCTCTGGCGGGTGGTGCGAGGCGCGCCCAGGAAGGCGAAGGTCAGTACCGCAAAGGCGAAGGGATAGACCGGCGCCAAGATGCTGTCGTGCAGGGCCGAGCGGAACTGGCCGGGAATCTGCTTGTAGACGGGATCGTCCTCGGACGGCGAGAACAGCTCCCAGAGATACCGTTCGCGGATGCCGAGGGTGACGTCGCGGCCCTGGCCCGAGAACTTCGACATGTCGAAGCCGTAGCGGCCGAACGCCACCAGCGCGGGATCGCGCTTGCCCGCCTCGAAGCGCTGGAGATTGCCGGTCTCCAGCACCAGGAACGAGCCGGTGTCGTTCCTCACGACCTCGCCATGCTCGGCCACGATCGAGACGCGCTCGTTGGGATCGCGGCGGTCGTCGATGAAGATGCCGGCGAGGATGCCGCCGGGCAGGCGCTCGCGGATCCGGATCGTCAGGTTCTTGTCGAGCTGGGCGAAGCGGCCGGGCTGGAGGATGTTGGTGAGCACGTCCGCGGTGATCTCGGCGTCCCACTGCTTGATCCGCCGCATCCCGTCGGGTGCGAGATAGGCCGCGATGAAGGCAACCAGCAGCGCCACCACGCAGGTGGCATAGAAGAACGGATAGAACAGCCGGAACGGCGAGAAGCCGGCGGCATTCATCACGATGATCTCGGAATCGGTCGCGAGCTTGTTCAGCGTGTGCGAGATCGCGATCATCAGCGCGATCGGCGAGATGATCAGGACCAGGGCCGGGATGACCAGGCTGGTGATGCCGAGGAAGGTGAGGATGGTCTGACCCTGGCTCGTCATCAGGTCGATGCCGCGCAACGCCTGCGTAATCCAGATCACGCCGGTGAGGCTGACCAGGACCAGCGCAAACGACGCCAGCGTCGTGCGGAAAATATACCTATCGATCGACCCCATGCGCTACCGCACGAATCCCCATCAGCCCCGATGTCGACCAGAATTCCGGGTGTCCAACCAATCCCCGATCAGGGGATCCCCAAGGTTGGCCATCAGCTCTTCCGGCGGTTCACTTTCTCACTACCATCCCTTTGATCCGTCAACAAAATGGCTGCCCCGTGGCACCTTCAATATATGGTTAATATTTCGCTGGTTGTGGCCGGGCGGCCACGGCGGCGCTTGGCATCGGGCGGGCCGCTGGCCCATAGTAGGGCAAGCCTCAGTGAATCGCCGTTCAGCTTCGGCTGGGACCGGCACCGCCGAACGGCGAAAAGTTACATGTATTAAAGGAGTTATCCATGTCCGATGCCATCAAGGTCGGCTTTGTCCCCTTGTCTGCCGCCCCCCGTGGCATCCTGGTGGTGTTCTGCGATGACGGCCTGAAGCTCGGTCCGGCGACGGCCAAGGCACTGGGTGGCGCTGTCGATCTTGTGAAGCGCGCGGCCGCCGCCGCCGCCTTCAAAGGTAAGAGCGCGGCCGCGCTCGACATTCTGGCGCCGGAGGGCGTGAAGGCGACCCGGCTGATCGTGATCGGCGCCGGCAAGGCGACCGGCCTGAAGGCGAACGATCTCCTCAAGTTCGGCGGGGTGGCAGCGAGCAAGCTGCCCTCTGGCACCAGCGCCATGACCATCATGGCGGAGCTGCCCGGCGGCGCCATGACGAGCGAGCAGGCGGTGGGGATCGCCTCGGGCCTGCGGCTGCGCACCTACAAGTTCGACCGCTACAAGACGAAGAAGAAGGAGGGCGAGGAGGGCGGCTCGCGCGCCGACGTCTCGCTTGCAGTTGGCGATGCCGGTGCTGCGAAGAAGGCGTTCGCCTCGGCCGGCCACGTCATCGACGGCGTGATCATCGCGCGTGACCTCGTCAACGAGCCGCCGAACGTGCTCTTCCCCGAGGAATTCGCGCGCCGCGCCGGTCAGCTCCGCAAGCTTGGCGTCAAGGTCGAGGTGCTCGACGTCAAGGCGATGCAGAAGCTCGGCATGGGTGCGCTGCTCGGTGTCGGTCAGGGCTCGGCGCGGCCGAGCCGCACCGTGATCATGCGCTGGGACGGGGCCAGGAAGGGCGAGGCACCGGTCGCTTTCGTCGGCAAGGGCGTCTGTTTCGACACCGGCGGCATCTCGATCAAACCGGCCGGCAGCATGGAGGACATGAAGGGCGACATGGGAGGCGCGGCCTGCGTCGTCGGCCTGATGCATGCGCTCGCTGCGCGCAAAGCCAAGGTCAACGTGGTCGGCGCGATCGGCCTCGTCGAGAATATGCCTGACGGCAACGCCCAGCGGCCGGGCGACATCGTCACCTCGATGTCCGGTCAGACGATCGAGATCATCAATACCGACGCGGAGGGACGCCTCGTGCTGGCCGACGTGCTCTGGTACGTCGCCAAGAAGGTGAAGCCGAAATTCATGGTGGATCTGGCGACGCTGACCGGCGCGATCATGGTGGCGCTCGGCACCGAGCACGCCGGCATGTTCTCCAACAATGACGAGCTCGCCGACCGGCTGCTCGTGGCCGGCGTCGAGAGTGGGGAGAAGGTCTGGCGGATGCCGCTTGGCCCCGAATACGACAAGCTGATCGATTCCCAGTTTGCCGACATGAAGAACACCGGCGGCCGCCATGGCGGCTCGATCACTGCGGCGCAGTTCCTCCAGCGCTTCGTCGACGGCACGCCCTGGGCGCATCTCGACATCGCAGGCACCGCCATGGGCGCGCCGAAGACCGACATCAACCAGAGCTGGGGAAGCGGCTACGGCGTCCGCCTGCTCGATCGCCTGGTCTCCGACCATTACGAGCGCAAATGACCCGAGATGACTGAAGTATTGTTCTACCATCTCCAAAACATGACGGTGGAGAATGTGTTGCCGCCGCTTCTCGAGAAATCGCTCGAGCGCGGCTGGCGCGTCGTGGTGCAGTCGAGCTCGGAGGAACGCGCCGATGCGCTCGATTCGCATTTGTGGACCTATCGCGACGATTCCTTCCTGCCGCACGCGACATGGCGGGTGAACGACGTTGCCGATCAGCCGATCGTGCTGGCGATCGAGGGGGCCAATCCCAACGGGGCCAATGTCCGCTTCCTGATCGACAATGCCGTGCTGCCGGAGGACTCACAGGGCTACGAGCGCATGGTGCTGCTGTTCGACGGCGACGATCCGGATGCGCTTGCGCTCGCCCGCGCGGCCTGGACCGATTGCAAGGCACGGGGATTTGATGTCACCTATTGGCAGGCCGACGAGCGGGGCCGGTGGCAGAGGCGGAATTAGCGGCCGTCAGCAATTAATGATAATTTGCACTTTTCGAACGATCCTGGCTTCGGCCACCTTCGTGCCGCAAAGGGATGTTGGGACAATCGTTTAGGGCTGGTCCTTCAGGCGGGGAATTAGTTTATCGTGCGACATCAAAAGCTTCCCGGCTCGCTCATGATTGCGTTGGCCGCCGTAGCACCGCTGGTCGCGGGCTGCTCAGGCACTGATCTGCTGTCGAAGGACGCAGAATGGTTCCAGAAACCGGGCCGTATCTTCATCAAGAACATCTCGATCGAATCGCCGCCGCTCACGCCTGACAAGCCGGTGGGAGCCGAGGACCTCGTCAGCGCCGATGGCGCCTGTCCGGGCATGGCGCCGCCTCCCGGGCCGGCCGACGCCAATGCGTCGACGACGGCGCCAGCTCCGATGGGCGGCACGGTCGCGCTCGGGCATACCGAATGCGATGTGGTGCGCGGCATCGGCGCGCCTTCGAACGTCAACCTGTCCGCCGACGCCATCGGCCGACGCGTCGCCGTCGTCACCTGGACCACCGGCCCGCGCGCCGGCATCTACACCTTCACCGCCGGACGTCTGTCCTCGATCGAGGGCAATCCCGAGCCGCAGCCGGCGCCGAGGGCGGTGAAGCCGAAGAAGAAGCACGCGTAAGTGGTATGCGGGTTGCTGATTTCGACGGCGTGCTGTCAGCTCCGGATTGAATGTCTGTTCAACGTCTCGGATGGATTTTCACCGAAGAGGGCGCGGTAGTAGGCCGAGAATCGGCTGAAATCGGCAAAGCCCTGCCTGAAGGCAACCTCCGCCACGGTGACATCGGTTGCAACTCCGTGTTGCAGAAGCAGCCGCGCCTCGCACAACCGCTTTTGCCGAAGGTACCTCATCGGTGGGATGCCAAGGATCTCGTCGAAGGCTCTATGTAGCGCCCGCCGGGACACCCGCAAATGGGAGAGAAGCTCCGAGATGTGCACGGGAGCATTGCCCGCACCGTCGAGGTACTCCTGAGTTCTCCTCACCAGCCGTTGCGGTGAAGAAACGAAGACGTCCGATTGTTCTGAGTTCGCAATCGCGTAGCACGCGCTTTCGATGATGGCCCGCTTCCAGTACTCCGCCTCGGACGGCCCCAACCTGCGCGCGTGTCGATCGAAGCCGGCCATGATGCGTCTGAGGACCCGGGCCGAAGCGTCGCCCGTTTCAGGGTTGGTGTGGAACGCGCTCTTTCTCAGCCATGCCGTCGGCTCGCTGAACCGGCTGTCGGGCCCGAAGAAACGCGCCATATCCCCGGTCGAGGCCGAGATGGCACCAAAGGATACGCCCGCGAAGTACCGGCTTTGGTGCTCCACGCCGGGAGACCAGATCCTAATGCTGCCAGTGCCACGCTGGCGAGCTCTTTGCCTGCCGATCTCCGTGAGGAAACCTATCGTCACGCGGTCATCGCTGTAGACGCCGCGCGAAATAACCCCGTGCGAGAACGTGCCGAAACCAAGCGAAAGTCCCGCGACGCTCGCATGCTTCAGACGACCTTGCATGCGACCGGGCTGGATCTGGATGATCTCGGAACTGCTCGTCGGCGTGGCGGCCTGAAGTTGCTCGAATCCGTTGATCGCGATCTCAGTGCAGTTGATGGTGCTGCGATCGCCGTTCCGGCCGATGATCCCGACGACGCCCGGCATGTCCCGTTCTCCGGCTCCGCGTCATATGCTTCGCCTCCATTGCGACGGAAAAGCGGCGTGGGCCATTTAAATCAAATCTCGCGCATATCATCCGATTGAAAGACCGTCCATTTCTCGGCCGAAAGCGACAAGGCGTCGCATCGGCACAAACTGCGCATCACAGGAGCAGTCAGGGGAGATACCATAGCTTTGCAACCACTGCGGGACGGCTCTCAAAGAGTGTCGCATTCAATGGGAGGACGAACGGGGACACGAGAGGCCGACATGGGCGCTCGCGCGGTTCGCGGGCCGATGAGAAATTGGAGGGCCTGACAATGCAGTCATGTCGATTGAATTTCGTTTACGTACCACCTGCCGTGAATTCCCGGATCTGGCCGACGATTTTATTCACCGCAGCTATGTGCTGCGCCGCCCCCGGAATACTTCACGCAGCGCCCTTGGCGTCTCACCCGTCAGCCTTCCGATTCCAAGACGATCTCACGCAGGTGCGTGCAACCGTGCACCGCGGACGCGCTGTGGTCGGACCGCGAGGCGGCGCCGTTGTCCGGCGCGGCAGCGCCGTCGTCGGGCCTCGCGGCAATGTCGCGGTGCGTCGAACGACGGTGGTCCGGCCCGGCTATCACGGCGGCGGCGTGCGCTGGGCACGGCCCGGCTGGTATCGCTGGCCGGCCGGCGGCGCGATCGCCGCCGGCGCAGCGATCGGTTTCGTGACAGCAGGGACTGCAGCGGCGTGGGCGGGTGCCGCACCCGCGCCCGGAATGTGCTGGTACTATACCGATCCCTCACGCACCCAGGGCTTCTGGGACTATTGCCAGTAACCGCGAAGCGGATGGGCCGCCATCATGTTGCAGGCAGGGGTCGGTCATGGTCGTCAAGGTCGCGCGTCGATCGACGACATGGTCTGGATTGCCGGCGTCCACGATATGATCGGCAACGTTGGTGCAGGGCGGGTTCTCGCCGGACCTGTCAACAATGGTGCCGGAATTCCTCGAGCAGATAAGGCAGAGCAGGTGAAGCCGGGCGATCGAGGCCCTGATCTCCGGCATGCCCGCCGTCAACTTCGACCTGACGCTGCAAGTGGCGTTGAAGGTCGGAGCCAAGGAAAACCAGGTCGTATTCTGGTCGCGAAATCCGGACTGGAAGGATCAGACGCTCACGCCAAATCCCAGCACGATCTATTCGGAGCGAAGCAATGATCTCTCGCGAAGCGCGACAATCTCCCGCTACCCAGGATACCGTCTCTAGTGGTCCTGACAGGCGCCAACTCGTGTTGGCCGGCTCTGCCCTGGCATTGCTAGGGTTGTCGCCTGGAGTCATTCCCGCCGCTGCAGCGCAATCTTCAAGCGGGACGCAACCCAAGCCTGCGACAGCTTTAACGAAAGCTGCGAACGATGCGCTGCGGCAGTACCTCAATTTCGATGACAAGGAAGACTTCGACAACGCGACGCGCGGCCTCATTGCCAGGCCCGAAACGCTGACGATCCGCGACGAGAAGGGCGGCATCGTCTGGGATCTGGAGAGCTACAAGAAATTCATCGACCTGAACAAGCCGGCGCCCGAAACGGTCAATCCGAGCCTCTGGCGCAACGCCCAGCTCAACATGCAGTACGGTCTCTTCCGCGTGCACGACCGCATCGCGCAGGTGCGGGCATACAACCTGGCCAACGTCACCTTCGTGCAGGGCGATACGGGCTGGATCGTGCTGGATGCCGGCAGCGACACCGAGAGCACGAAAGAAGCCTATGAACTCGTCAGTCAGCATCTTGGCCGCCGGCCTGTCGTCGCGGTGGTCTACAGCCACTCACACGGCGATCATTACGGCGGCGTGCGCGGTCTTGTCGACGAGGCGGACGTGCGGGCCGGAAAGGTCCAGATCCTGGCGCCGCTCAATTTCACCGAACATGCGATCAGCGAATTCGTGATTGCCGGTAACGCGATGGGACGCCGCGGCATCTACATGTACGGACCGCTGCTGCCACGTAACCCCCAGGGCGGCGTGAATGCCGGACTTGGTCAGACGGTCAGCCACGGCACGACCGGGCTGATCCTCCCCACGCGCGAAATCAAGCAGACCGGGGAGGAGGTCGTCATCGATGGCGTGCGCATGATCTTCCAGATGACTCCCGGCACCGAGGCGCCCGCCGAGATGAACACCTACCTTCCCCAATTTCGCGCGATGTGGATGGCCGAGAACACGACCAACACCATGCACAACATCCTCACCCTGCGCGGCGCCCAGGTGCGCAACGCCTTGAACTGGGCGAAGTACATCAACGAGACGATCGACCTCTACGGCGAAGGCGCCGACGTCAAGTTTCAGGCCCACCATTGGCCGATGTGGGGGAACGCAAAGATCGTCGACTACTGGAAGAAGCAGCGAGATCTCTACAAGTTTATCCACGATCGCTCGGTGCACCTGATGAACAGGGGCTACACGGGCGTCGAGATCGCCGAGATGATCAAGCTGCCGCCGGAGCTCGACAAGGCCTGGTACAATCGCGGCTACTACGGCTCGCTGAAGCACAATTCGCGCGCCGTCTACCAATTCTACATGGGCTTCTACGACGCAAATCCGACGACCCTCGACCAGTTGCCTCCGGAACAGGCGGCCAGGAAGTACGTCGACTACATGGGCGGCGCGGCGGCGGTCCTGCAGAAATCGAAGGCGGACTTCGACAAGGGGGAATATCGCTGGGTCGCCGAAGCGCTCAAGCATGTCGTCTTTGCTGATCCCAACAACAAGGAAGCCAAGGAATTGCTCGCCGACGCCTATGAACAGATGGGCTATCAGGCTGAAAGCGGCACATGGCGCTCGGTCTACCTCCAGGGCGCATCCGAGCTTCGGCACGGCGTGCCCGATGCCGGCAGCATCGAGACGGCCGGGCCAGACACGGTCAGGGCCATGCCGCCCGAGATGACATTCGATTACCTCGCAGTGCAGCTCGATGCGGAGAAGGCTGCCGGCAAGAAGCTTTCCCTCACCGTGGCCTTCGACGATCTCGACCAGGCCTACGCGCTGTTCGTGGAAAACAGCGTCCTGAACTATTCGAATAAGCCCGCGACCACCGATGCCAAGATCACGCTCTCCAGGGCGACCTTCGACCGCATGCAGTCCGGTGAGTTGAAGGCAGAACAAGCCATCGCCTCCGGAGACGTGAAGGTCGAGGGGCGCAAGGAGGCGGTTACGGAGTTCGTCGGCCTGTTCCAGAAGCCGTCCTTCTGGTTCAACATCGTGACGCCTTGACCGGAGAGGAGGATCTCCCGATGAGGAGACGACTGTTCATTGCGCTGGTGATCGCGTTTTGGACAGGCTGGGCGCAGGCGCAGGCTGTAAGTCGGGACGATCTGCTGGCCCGAAGCATGCGAGCGCGCGCGATCGAGGCCGTGATCTGGGGCATGCCCGCCGTCAACTTCGACCTGATGTTGCAAGCGGCGTTGAAGGTCGGAGCCAAGGAAAACCAGATCGTATTCTGGTCGCGAATTCCGGATTGGAAGAATCAGACGCTCACGCCCAATCCGAGCACGATCTACCTGATGCCGTTCTTCAACACGAAGAGTACAGGTCCGATGGTGCTCGAGATCCCGCCGGCAAGCGGAGGCGAGATCACCGGCACGATCATGGATGCCTGGCAAGCCGCGCTCGATGACGTGGGACCGGCGGGAGCGGACAAGGGCAAGGGCGGAAAGTACCTGATCCTTCCGCCAGGCTACGCCGAGAAGACCCCTGACGGCTACATCCCCCTCGCGTCCGACACCAACTTGGGCTACGCGCTGCTGCGCTCCAACGTCGGCAACGGCAGCGAGGCGGACGTCGCGAAGGCGGTCGCCTACGCGAAGCAGATCAAGCTCTACCCGCTGTCCCAGGCGGCCGCTCCGCCCTCGACGGCCTTCATAGACGTAGTCGACGTCACCTACGACAGCACGATCCCTTACGACATCCGCTTTTTCCAGGCGCTCGACCGCTTCATCCAGCGGGAGACGTGGCTCGAACGCGACAAGGCCATGATCGATCAGATCAAGGCGATCGGCATCGAGAAGGGCAAACCGTTCGATCCCGGTCCTCAAGCGCAGAAGATGCTTGAGGAGGCGGCCCGAGACGCTCGCGAGTGGCTTGATCTCCGGTATGAAAGTCTCTTCAAGCCGTCCTTTTATGAAGGTGGCCAATGGGCGCTGCCGGTTGCGCACGACGTCACCGAAGGGCTGGCCAATCTCTTCGCCAAGCCAAACGTCTACCCGGTCGACGACCGCGGCGCGTTCTACTCGTTCGCATTCTCGAGCGTGAAGCACCTGGGGACCGGCCAATTCTATCTTGTCACGATCCGAGACAAGGACGGCAAGGCGCTCGACGGGGGAAGCACCTACCGCCTGACGGTGCCGGCAAACGCGCCGGTTTCGCTCTACTGGTCCGGCACGGTCTACGATCGCGAGACGCATGGCCTCATCAGGGATACGAAGTGGTCGAGCCGGGGCTCGAACACGCCAGGGCTGCAGACCAACCCCGACGGCTCGGCCGAGATCTTCTTCGGCCCGAACGCTCCCGCCGGGAAGGAGTCGAATTGGATTCCGACCAGGGCCGGTGGAGGATGGGAAATCATCTTCCGCTTCTACGGCCCGAAAAAAGCTCTCTTCGACAAGACCTGGCGCTTACCGGATATCGAAAGGATCGCGGCGCAATGAGCGGTCTCGATCTCTTCGCCTGGGTCGTCTTGATCATCGTGCTCGCGGTGATCGTGCTGGTGGTCTGGCTGATGGGATCGCTGCCGGGGCACGTGGCGAGGCGACGAGGACACCCCTGGGCCGAGGCGGTGGGTATCGCCGGCTGGATCACGCTGATCTTCGGCTTTGTGCTGTGGCCGGTTGCGATGATCTGGGCATACGTAGACGTCCCGGCGAAGCGGACAATGGAGCCCCGGCCATGATGATAGCCCTCATGGCGCTCTATCTGGCGCTCCTGTTCACGCTGGTCTGGGTCGGCGCGATCCGCTTCAACGCGTTCTGGAAGGCCTCGCCTCTGATCGTGCTGCTTCTTCTGAACATCGGACTGTTCATCCCGATGGGATGGGGCGCGCCTCAGGGTAAGGCTTTGGTCTATCGGAACGCCGTCTCGATCGTTCCGGACGTCGCCGGCGAGGTCGTCGACGTGCCTGCCCGGCCGAACGCGCCTTTGAAGCAGGGCGACGTCCTCTTCCGGATCGATCCTACCCCCTACGACGCCCAGGTGAAGGCGATCGAGGCCCAACTCAAGCTGTCGAGCACGCGCCTGAGCCAAATGACTTCGCTGTACGAACGCGACGCAGGCCGCGGCTTCGATGTCGAGCAGCGGCAGTCGGAGGTCGACCAGTTGAAGGCCCAACTGCAGAACGCGCGATGGAATCTGGATAAGACCGTCGTGCGGGCACCCGCTGCCGGCTACGCGACCAACGTTGCACTTCGGAAGGGCGCGCGCGTCGGAAACCTGTCGGCTTCGCCGGCGATGGCGTTCATCGACACCTCGGAGACCGACGTCGCAATCGAGATCGATCAAATCGATGCCCGATATGTCGCCCCCGGTCAGAAGGTCGAAATCGCCTTCAAGTTTGCTCCCGGAAGGATTCTCACCGGCAAGGTCGAGAGCATCCTGCAGGCGGTCGCGACCGGGCAGACCCAGGTCTCGGGGCAGGCCGTCATGCCCAAAGCGATCGAGACCATGCCGTTCGTCGTGCGAGTGACGCTCGATGACGGCGAGGCCGCGAAAACTTTGCCGGCCGGCGCGACTGGAACGGCTGCCATCTTCACGGATCGCGTCGTCGTCAGTCATGTCATCCGCAAAGTGCTGCTGCGGCAGATCGCGATCCTCAACTACGTCGTTCCGTTCTGAAGGGGAGGGCGCCATGAGAACCAAGGCATCACTCGCGGCTGTTGCGACACTTGGATGCGTGATGACTTCGCTTCCTTCCCAAGCCTGGGCCGACGCCGGCGGTGTCGGGTTCTGGCTGCCCGGCATTTTCGGCAGTCTTGCCGCCGCGCCGACTGTGCCCGGCTGGGCCTATGCTTCGATCTATCTGCACCTGCAGGCTGATGCGGGAGCCACCAAGAATTTCGTCACCAGCGGCGCAGCCAGCGGCTCGGTTGTCACAGGCCTGAACGCGCATGGCGATGCTCTCGCACTGGGCATCACTTACACGTCGCCTCTCCCTGTGTTGGGGGGCCAGGCTGCGGTTTCAATCCTCACGGCGCCGGGCAATGTCGGTCTCGGCATCGACGCCACGCTGACTGGCCCTGCCGGAAATGCCATTTCAGGGGTCAGAACCGACAATCGGACTACGGTTTCCGATGTATTCTATCAAGGCACGCTCAAGTGGAATCAGGGTGTCCACAATGAGATGGTCTACATCACCGGCAATATCCCCAGCGGGACCTATGATCCGAATCGTCTCGCCAACCTGAACCTTGGCTTTGTCGCTTGGGATGCAGGTGCCGGCTACACCTACTTCGACCCGAAGACCGGTCATGAATTCTCGATCGTCGGCGGGCTGACCTACAGCCTGCCCAATCCGTATCTGCAATACCAGAACGGCATCGACTTCCATGTGGACTGGGCGGCGTCACAATTCCTGAGCAAGAATTTCCAGATCGGCGTGGCCGGCTACTTCTACCAGCAGATCACCGACGATTCCGGTCCGGGCGCGAAGCTCGGAGGTTTCAGGGGACGCGCGATCGGCATCGGACCTCAGATCGGGTTCATCATTCCCATGTCCGACGGGTACCAGGGCTATCTCAATCTGAGGGGCTACAAGGATCTGGAGGTCGAAAACCGCGCGAGCACGTGGAGCACCTGGGTGACGTTCGCGGTTTCGGCGGCGCCACCCGAACATGCATCATCAAAGCCAGCGGTGCGGAAGCATTAATTGTCATCCTGCTTGCAACGCCGATGGTTCCGCTCTGGCGCCACGGCCGTGCGTCCCGGCGGCACTGACAGAGCCTGCTTTCGTAATGGCCACGCGCCCCGGAATGCGCTTTGATGGGGCCAACAACAATCCGGAGGAAACCATGCGGTTCACTGCCTTCGTGGCGGCTCTGCTTCTGCCGCTCGGCGCGGCCGTCGCCCAGGACTATCCGACGAGGCCCATCACCATACTGGTGCCGTTCGCCGCCGGTGGGCCGACCGACACCATCGCACGCCTGACCGCGGCGGGGATGGCGAAGTCCCTGGGACAGCAGGTCATCGTCGAGAACGCGACCGGCGCCGGCGGCACCATCGGCACGACCCGCGCGGCGCGCGCTCAGCCGGACGGTTACACGCTGCTGATCCATCATGTCGGCATCTCGACTGCCGCTACGCTGTACCGCAATTTGAGCTATGACACGAAGACGGCCTTTGCGCCGATCGGGCTCGTGACCAACGCGCCGATGACCATCATCGCGCGTCCGGATTTCCCGGCCAACACGCTCAAGGAACTGGTCGCCTACGCCCAGCAGCAGGGCGACAAGCTGACCTACGCCAATGCCGGCCTTGGAGCGGCATCGCATCTCTGCGGCATGCTGTTCATGACGGCGATCCAGAAGCAGCTCACCACGGTGCCCTACAAGGGCAACGGCCCGATCATGAACGATCTGCTCGGCAAGCAGATCGATCTCACCTGCGACCAGGCGACGAACACCACCGGTCCGATCACGGCCAAGCAGGTCAAGGCCTATGCGATCACCACCAAGGAGCGGCTGAAGAGCCTGCCAGATCTGCCGACGGCCGACGAGGCCGGCCTCAAAGGCTTCGAGCTCGGCGTCTGGCACGGCATCTATGCGCCAAAGGGCACGTCGCCGGTGGTCGTTCAGAAGCTGACGGCGGCGCTCCAGACCGCACTCAAGGATCCGGCGTTGATCGCCCGGTTCAACGACATCAACACCGAGCCGGTCCCGCAGGACAAGGCGACGCCCGAGGCGCTGGGCGCGATGCTGACGAGTGAGATCGACCGCTGGGCGCCGATCATCAAGGCAGCCGGGCAATACGCGGACTGAGCTATTATAGTGCGCCGGGAATGCATTCTGAGCGTATAAAGATCAACCAGATCAAGGGTTAGCTTGCCGGTGTTATAATGCCGGTACTGTGCATGGGGTTGTTTTGCACGTTTTTGATGGCGCGCGGCCTCGTGGGTCAAGGCGTTACCCCGCCGCCTCATCAAACTGCGTGCTCGCCTCCAGCCACTGTTCCTCGGCGCGCGCCAGCGCGTCGGCGGCATTGGCGCGGGCCTTCGACAATTGCGCAGCCTGCTTGGGGTCGCGCGCAAAAATGTCGGGCAGTGCGAGCGCCGTGTCGATCTTGGCGATGATCTCGCTGACGCGGGCGATCTCGGCCTCTGCTTCCGCGATGCGCTTCTTCAGCGAGCCGCGATTGTCCGACCTCACGCGCTGCGGCTTCTCGCTTGCGCCGTTGCGCTCGCGCGGCGCTTCCGCGTTGCGCGCCGACAGCACCAGGCGGCGGTATTCGTCGAGGTCGCCGTCGTAATTGGTGACGGTGCGGTCGGCGACGATCCAGAGCCGGTCGGCGCAGGCCTCGATCAGGTAGCGGTCGTGCGAGACCATGATGACGGCGCCGGGGAATTCGTTGATCGCTTCCGCAAGCGCGGCGCGGCTGTCGATGTCGAGATGGTTGGTCGGCTCGTCCAGGATGATCATGTTGGGGCCGAAGAAGGTGGCAAGGCCGAGCAGCAGTCGCGCCTTCTCGCCGCCCGACAATTTGCCGGCCTTGGTGTCGGCGGCCTTGCCGGAGAAGCCCATCGCGCCGGCGCGGGCGCGCACTTTCGCCTCCGGCGCATCGCCCATCAGCTTGCGGACGTGATCGTAGGCGGAGGCGTCCTCGTTGAGCTCGTCGAGCTGGTGCTGCGCGAAATAGGCGATCGACAGCTTGTCGGCGCGAGTTACTCTGCCGGAGAACGGCGCGAGCCGTCCGGCGAGCAGCTTCACGAGCGTCGACTTGCCGTTGCCGTTGGCACCGAGAAGCGCGATGCGGTCGTCATTGTCGATGCGCAGGGTGACGCGGTTCAGCACCGGGCTCGCCGGATCGTAACCGACCGAGGCGTTGTCGACCGCGATGATCGGCGGCGACAGGATCTTCTCCGGCGCCGGAAAGCTGATCTCGCGCACGTCCTCGGTGACCAGCGCCGTGATCGGCTTCAGCCGCTCCAGCATCTTGACGCGCGATTGCGCCTGGCGCGCCTTGGAGGCCTTCGCCTTGAAGCGATCGACGAAGGCCTGCAGGCGCGCACGCTCGGCCTCCTGGCGCTTGACCGCCTTCGCGTCGAGCAGCTCGCGCGCGGCGCGCTGCTCCTCGAAGGAGGAATAGGTGCCCTTGTAGAGCGTCAGCTTGCCGCGCTCCAGATGCAGGATCTGGTCGACCGAGCTTTCCAGGAGGTCGCGGTCATGGCTGATCACGATCACCGTGCGCGGATAATGCGCGAGGTGGTCCTCCAGCCACAGCGTGCCTTCGAGGTCGAGATAGTTGGTGGGCTCGTCGAGCAGCAGAAGGTCGGGGGCCGCGAACAGCGTGGCGGCGAGCGCGACACGCATGCGCCAGCCGCCGGAGAATTCGGCGCAGGGGCGGAGCTGATCGGCAGCCGAGAAGCCGAGGCCGGAGAGGATGGCGGCGGCACGGCTCGGCGCCGAATGCGCGTCGATATCCACGAGCCGGGTCTGGATCTCGGCGATCCGGTGCGGATCGGTCGCGCTCTCGGCTTCGGCGAGCAGCGCATCGCGTTCGAGATCGGCCTTGAGCACGACCGTGATCAGGCTTTCTGGGCCGTTCGGCGCTTCCTGCGCGAGGCTGCCGATGCGCCAGCGGGGCGGAAGGGTCACCGAGCCGTGCTCGGCCGCGAGCTCGCCGCGGATCACCTTGAACAGCGTCGACTTGCCGGTGCCGTTGCGCCCGACAAGGCCGACGCGTGATCCGGGCGTGATCTGCACGGAACTCTGGTCGATCAAAAGGCGTCCGGCGAGACGGATGGAGAGATCGGTGATGGACAGCATGCGGCCTTGTCACCGCAAGGCGCGTCGAACGCAACTCGTTTTTCCGTCAGAGCTCCCGCTCGCGCTGCCTCAAGGCGTTGAGGAGCTGCTCGAGATGTGTCGGGAGGCGAGGCTCGGGGCGAAGGCTCTGCTGCAGCCGCTCGCCCACGGCATCGCAAATCGAGCGGCTGGTGCGGCGGTCGATCTGTTCGCTGTCATTGGCAAGGAGGCCAGCCATCGCGAAGTTCCGTGCTCTCAAAGTAAGGACATGGTACCAAGTCATTGCCGGCCAAATAGTTTCGCCGGCGGCGGGCCATGCCGGGCATTCTCGTAAAAATTGTATGAACTGCGCCTTTTCCGCTCAAGGCAAAGCCCCGGCGAGGGGGCGCCGGGGCTTCTCCTGGAAGGTACCTGGGGGGCTTGGGTACCCTCGGGAAGGTGCTGACGGGCTCAGTAGCAGCGGTTGATCAGCCGCCAGCGGGGTCCCCAGGGGGTCGGGACCAGCCGGCGCACATAGCAGCCGCCATAACCGTAGGAGACGGGGCCCCCGGCGTAGAAGCGCGGTCCGCCCCAGCCGTGGCCGTGGTGCCAGCCGCCGCCGTGCCAGCCTCGGCCGCCGTGCCAGTGCGCGGAGGCCGAGGTCGGTGCCAGCGCGGCACCCAGTGCGACCGCGGCGACGGCGGCAAGCGAAAGTTTCCTCCACATGGTGATCTCCTAAAGACTGCCGGCGCGGGGCTATCGCGTCGATGGAAAGGCCGCCGAAACGGTCCGCCTGATGATCAGGCTTCGGTTTCGATGGCCCCGACCTTACGCCGGTGAAGCTGAACCGATCCCTGACGGCGGTTTCAGATTGGGTTCATCTGGGTGAAATCGTTGTCATCCATGCTGGAATTGGCAACCCGTCCCCGCGGCGAAGCGCCTGTGCGGGCCATTTCGGCGGGTCGCTTGCCGTCCGGCAAAGGCGCCGATATAAGCCCCGCAACTCCGAACCACCGCTTTCTTCCCAAGGACAACATTATGGCCATCGAACGCACTTTCTCGATCATCAAGCCCGACGCGACCGAGCGTAACCTGACCGGCGCGGTCAACGCCGTGATCGAGAAGGCGGGCCTGCGCATCGTCGCGCAGAAGCGCATCCGCATGACCAAGGAGCAGGCCGAGACCTTCTACGCCGTCCACAAGGCGCGCCCGTTCTTCGGCGAGCTCGTCGCGTTCATGACCTCCGGCCCGGTCGTGGTTCAGGTTCTGGAAGGCGAGGGCGCGATCGCCAAGTACCGCGAGGTGATGGGCGCGACCGATCCGGCCAAGGCCGCCGAGGGCACCGTCCGCAAGCTCTACGCAAAGTCGATCGGCGAGAACTCGGTGCACGGTTCGGATGCGCCGGAGACGGCTGCGGTCGAGATCGCGCAGTTCTTCTCGGGCAACGAGATCGTCGGCTGATCCATCGGCGGACAGGTTAGGGACGACGGGCGAAAGGACTGATTGTGGACTGGCTCTGGCAGATCTTCGATCCCGCTACGATCGGGGCATTCTTCACCCAGTTCCGCAATGAGATGGCCGAACCGACGTTCTGGCTTGCGGTCGGCAAGATCATCTGGATCAACATTCTGCTCTCCGGCGACAACGCGCTGGTGATTGCGCTCGCCTGCCGCGGTCTCTCGCCGCGCCACAGGCTCTGGGGCATGATCTTCGGCGCCGGCGCAGCGGTGATGCTGCGGATCATCTTCACCGGCATCGTCGCCACACTGATGGGGCTGCCGTACCTCAAGCTCATCGGCGGTCTCGCGCTGATCGTGATCGCGGCCAAGCTGCTGGTGCCGGAAAACGAGGACGAGGACGACGTCGAGTCCGCCTCGCATCTATGGCACGCCATCCAGATCGTCGTGGTCGCCGACATCGTCATGAGTCTGGACAACGTCATTGCGGTCGCTGCCGCGGCCAATGGCAGCGTGCCGCTCTTGATCCTTGGCCTCGCCATCAGCGTGCCGCTGATCGTCGCCGGCGCCGCGCTGATCATGGCGCTGCTCGCAAAGCTGCCGGTCCTGGTCTGGGCTGGCGCTGCGCTGCTCGGCTGGGTGGCGGGCGAGGTGATCGCGACCGACCCGGGCGTCGCGCCGAAGCTGCACATGCTGCTCGACGGCCCGCTGGGCACCTCGCTGGACAGCATGCTCGGCGCGCTCCGCATCCCGCCGCAGTTCGGCCATGGCGGGGCAGGCGGCGAATATCTCTGTGCCGTGCTCGGCGTCGTGGTCGTGCTGGTGGTCGGCTACATCTGGCGCCGACGCAGCCTGACCCAGGCAGCGCTCGAATCCTCCGAGCGCCACGCCAAGGCCTCGGCGGAGTGACTTCGACGGCCGCCGGTGCCTGCGCCGAACCTGCTGCGATTGACGGATGCAGCGCGGCAGTGGTCAGCGGCGCGGTGTAGCGCTTTTCCCCATGTTTAGATCTTATCTTATTCTAAACTACTGAAAACAAATGCACTTTCGTTGACTTGGTGACGGTTCCCGCATCACGTCGCTCCGGTTGTCATCTTATCGAACCGGAAGCTGCTGCGAGATGCCGTCGAGAGTCATTTGCCGTCCCATTGCTATTCTGGCGTCCACCGTCAAAGCGCTTCCGAGGTTCTCCAGCCCGACGGCATTCGCGGCCTCCATGGTCTCCATCGCCCTGTTCAGCGACGGCCTCGTGCACGTCGCCAATGCGCAAAGCGCTGCGACGGGGACGGAGCAGGCAGCTACGTTGCCGCCGGTGACCGTCACCGCAGATGCGCCAAAGCCGCGCGCACGTGCGCGATCCAATCCCAGCCGAAGGGCGGGGCGTCAGACTGCGCCCGCGAACGAG
The DNA here is from genome assembly GCF_041262065.1 of Bradyrhizobium sp. USDA 327. Classification (NCBI taxonomy): domain Bacteria; kingdom Pseudomonadati; phylum Pseudomonadota; class Alphaproteobacteria; order Hyphomicrobiales; family Nitrobacteraceae; genus Bradyrhizobium; species Bradyrhizobium sp. USDA 327. The sequence goes on from NZ_JBGCCW010000001.1 coordinate 2,554,410, forward strand.
CGGTCCAGGATGCAGGCGGAAGCGACCCCCAATACTGCGAAGCCCGGAACGCTCCCGCCGTCCTACGCGGGCGGGCAGGTGGCCCGCGGCGGACAGATCGGCTTGCTGGGAAACAAGGATTTCATGGATACGCCGTTCAACATCACGAGCTACACGGCGAAGAAGATCGAAGATCAACAGGCCGTCACGGTCGCCGACGTCGTCAGCAACGATCCGTCGGTCCGTTTCACCGGCCAGACCGGCGGCATCCTCGACTCATTCTTCATCCGCGGCTTTCCGATCGGCGAGGGAAATGTCGGAGAAATTGCCTTCAACGGTGTCTATGGCGTTGCGCCGAACTACCGTGTGTTCACCGATTACGTCGAGCGAATCGAAATCATCAAGGGTCCGACTGCGCTGCTTTACGGCATGGCGCCAAACAGCAGCGTCGGCGGCACCATCAACATCGTCCCGAAGCGTGCAGGGGACGTCGACCTGACGCGGGTCACGACCGACTACGCGACGAGCACCCAGCTCGGCACCCATCTCGACGTGAGCCGACGGTTCGGCGAGAACCGCGAATTCGGCATTCGCGTCAACGGCAGCTATCACAATGGCGATACGCCGCTGGACAACCAGACCCGGGAGGCGCATGTCGGCTCCGCGGCGTTCGATTATCGCGGTGAGAAATTCAGAGCCTCGCTCGACTTCATCGATCAAGAAGAAAAATTCGACGCGCCCACGAGGCCGTTTCTGGTCGCAACGGGCGTCGCCGTCCCGACGGCGCCGGTCGGGCGGCGCAATGTCACGCAGTCCTGGGAATGGGCCAAGGTTCACGACAACTCGCTGCTGGCGCGCGCCGAATACGACGTGACTGAAACCGTGACCGTGTTCGCTGATGCCGGTGGGGGCAGGACCCAGGTCGATCGTCTGTTCGGCACACCGACAATCCTGAACGCGGCCGGTGACACCACGTCGACACCAGGGCGCTTCAAGTTCGACATCGACAGGAACGTGGCCGACGCCGGCCTTCGCGCCCGGTTCGACACCGCAGCGATCAGTCACGCCGTGACCTTCCAGGGCAGCTATTACATTGACGAGGTTTCGCGCGGCTCGGTGAACGGCACGCCGGTGCTATCCAACATCTATGCGCCGATCGCTCGTCCCCAGCAGCTCGTTCCGGCTCCCGCGACTGTGCCGAAGCTGTCAGACACCGAGCTGACCGGTCTTGCGCTGGCCGACACCATGTCGGTTTTCCAGGAGCGCCTTCAGCTGACCCTCGGCGTCAGGCAACAGGGCGTCAAGTCGAACAACTACAACACCACCACGGGAGCCGTGACCTCCGCCTACGACCAGACGGCGTACACGCCCATGGTCGGCGTCGTCGTCAAGCCCTGGAGCCACGTTTCGCTGTACGCCAACTACATCGAAGGGCTCAGCAAGGGCGACGTCGCTCCGACGACGGCGAGCAATCAAGGAGAGGTCCTGGCGCCCTATTTCAGCAAGCAGAAGGAAGCAGGCGTCAAGGTCGATCTCGGCATGCTCGCCACCACGATCAGCCTGTTCGAGATCACCAAACCCTCGGGACAGCTGGGCCTCGACAAGGTTTACCGGGCGGACGCCGAACAGCGCAATCGCGGCGTGGAATTGACCGTGTTCGGAGAATTGCAGCCGGGAATTCGCGTGCTCGGCGGCGTGACGTTGATCGACGCGGAGCTGACAAAGACGAGCACGGCAGCCAATCTGGGCAAGACGCCGATCGGCGTGCCCCAGGTGCAGGCCAATCTGTCCACAGAATGGGACACACCGTTCGCACCAGGACTGACGCTGGTCGCAAACGCTATCTATACCGGGCATCAATATCTGGATGGAGCAAACACGCAGGTCGTTCCGGCCTGGACCAGGCTCGATCTCGGCGCGCGCTACAGCACGCGCATCAACAATCGGCCCGTCACGCTGCGGGCCCTGGTCCAGAACGTGTTCGACACCAATTACTGGGCCGGCGTCGCAAGCTACTCGGCACTCGCGCAAGGCGCGCCGCGAACCCTGCTCTTGTCGATGTCGACGGATTTCTGAGCTGGTTTCACTCGATCGTGCCGAATTCCGTCACGGGCATCGTCCAATAGGCGAGCTTGGTTCCGGCAAACGAGACCCGCAGCCGGTCGAGCAGGCTGCTGGCATCTCTCTCCGCCAGGATCATCTGCACGGCGGTCTGATCGGCGTGGCCCTTCACGCGTTCGGCGGCCGTCTGCAATCGGACTTCGGCACCGTGACCGGCTCCGTGCGATGCCGTGAATCCCGAAACGAGGTCGGTCTGTTCGGCGAGATAGTCGAACACCTCGTCACGGAGCTGACGCGGCACGATCAGCGTGAGACAGACCGGCTGGTCGGTCATTTCGCCACCTTCGATGTTCCGCCGTAGCGGCGATACAGAATCGGCAGGAGAATCAGGGTGAGCAGGGTGGAGGACATCAGCCCTCCGATCACGACGATGGCGAGCGGTCGCTGCACTTCGGACCCTGGCCCGGACGCGAACAGCAGCGGGATCAAGCCCAGCGCCGTGATGCTCGCGGTCATCAGCACCGGCCGAAGCCTGCGCATGGCACCTTCGACGACGATGCGATCCTCGCTCAGGCCATGGGCCCGGAGTTGGTTGAAGTAGGACACCAGAACGACTCCGTTGAGGACGGCGATGCCGAGCAGCGCGATGAATCCGACCGAGGCCGGCACCGACAGATACTCACCGGTCAGGACCAGTGCGAAGACGCCCCCGATCAGGGCAAAAGGAATGTTGACCAGCACCAGCAAGGCCTGCCGGATGGCCCCGAACGTGGTGAAGAGCAGCAGGAAGATGAGACCGATCGCGACGGGGACCACGATGGACAGGCGTGCGGCGGCGCGTTGCTGGTTCTCGAACTGCCCGCCCCACGTCAGCCGGTAGCCGTTCGGGAGCGGAAGTTCGGTCGCAACCTTCTGGCGGGCCGCTTCGACGAATCCGACCATGTCGCGGCCGCGGACGTTGGCGCGAACCACGCTCATGCGCGCGCCATCTTCGCGGTCGATCTTCACCGGCCCGTCCACGCGCTGGATTCGCGCGACCTGCGACAGCGCGACATGCTGTCCGGAAGCGAGCATCAGCGGCAGGCTCGCCAGCAGCGTCGGCGCCTCCCTGGTCGTCTCGCTGCCGCGGACGAGAATGGGCGTGCGACGGCCCTCCTCGAGCGCAGTCCCGATCGTTCGGCCCTCGATCTGGGTACGGAGCGAGTTGACGATGGAATCCACCGTCAGGCCGAGGCGGCCGGCTTCCATGCGATTGACCGCAACCGTGTAGTATTGAGCGCCTTCGTTCAGAGTCGTGTAGACGTCCTCGGCACCGTCGATGCTGGACAGGATGGCCGACAGCTTGGCCGCAGTTTCGTTCAGCTTGGCGATATCGGGACCGAAGATCTTGACTGCGACGTCGCCGCGCACGCCGCTGATCATCTCCTGCACCCGCATGTCGATGGGTTGGGTGAAGCCGAGCGAGATGCCGGGAAAGCCGGCCAGAACCTCGCGGAGTTTCTGCAGCAGGGCCTCGCGATTGTCGGTCTGCCTCTCGGCAGCGGGCTTGAGCACGAGGAACGTGTCCGTCTGGTTGGGGCCCATGGGATCGAGGCCGAGCTCGTCCGACCCGGTTCGCGCAACGATGCCGGCAATGTCCGGCACGGCCAGAAGTGCCTTCTGGAGCCTCGCATTCATGGCGAGCGACTCGTCGAGGTTGACCGAGGGCAACGTCTCCACGCTGACGATGACGTCGCCTTCGTCCATCGTCGGCATGAAGGACTTGCCGAGTTTCGTATAGGCGAATCCCGCAGCGATCAGGCTGATCAGCGCCGCAGCCATCACCTTGCGCTCGTTGTTCAGGGCCCAGTCCAATGCAGGCGCGTAGACCCGTTGCGCCGCACGGACCAGCATGGGATCGCGATGCGACCCAGACTTGAGCACATAGGAGGTCATGACCGGGACCACGGTGAGCGCCAGCAGCAGCGAGCCGGTGAGCGCGAAGATGATGGCCAGGGCGACTGGGATGAACAGCTTCCCCTCCAACCCCTGCAGCGTCAGCAGGGGTATGAACACGATGATGATGATGAGGACGCCCGAGGCCACCGGTTCCAGGACTTCGCAAACCGAGCGGTACACCAGGTGAATCACCGAGGCGGCTTTGCCCGGTTCGTGCTTGCCGAGATTGCCGACGATGTTCTCGACCACGACAACCAGCGCGTCGATCAACATGCCGATCGCGATTGCAAGTCCGCCGAGGCTCATCAGGTTGGCCGACATCCCGACCACGCGCATGGCGATCAATGCGATGACGATGGCCAGCGGCAGGCTGAGAGCGATCACCAGCGAGGCCCGCCAGTTGCCGAGGAAGAGCAGCAGGAGAACGATGACGATGGCGGTGGCCTCGCCGAGCGCTCGCACCACGGTGCCGACCGCGCGGTTGACGAGGTGGCTGCGGTCATAGAACACGTTGATGGAGACGCTTTTCGGCAGCGAGGGTTGCAACTCGGCGAGCCGGGCACGCACGTCGCGGACGAGCTGACCCGCGTTGGCGCCGCGCAAGCCAAGGACGAGCCCCTCGACCGTCTCGCCGTTGCCGTCCGACGTGACTGCCCCATAGCGCGTCAGCGTCCCGATCTTGACGCTCGCGACGTCGTTGACCACGATCGGCACGCCTTCGCGGGTGTCGACGACGATGGCCTTGATGTCTTCGATTGATCGGATGCTGCCTTCAATTCGGACGAGGGCGCTGTCCTCGCCCTGGTTCACCCGTCCGGCGCCGTCGTTGCGACTGTTGGCTTCGATGGCGCGGCGAAACACGTCGTACGAAATGCCGCGCGCGGCAAGTGCATCGTTGCGCGGCACGATTTCGAAGGCCCGGACATAGCCGCCAAGCGCATTGACGTCCGCAACGCCGGGGACCGTCCGCAGCGCGGGACGGATCACCCAATCCAGCAAAGTTCGGCGCTCGGCGAGCGAGAGCTCAGGGCTGTCGATCGTGAACATGAACATCTCGCCCAGTGGGCTCGTGATTGGCGCAAGACCTCCGCTCACTCCGTCGGGGAAATCACGCGCGATGTTCGATAGCCGCTCCGATACCTGGTTGCGCGCCCAGTAGATGTCGGTGCCATCCTCGAAGTCGACCGTGATGTCGGCCAGTGCATATTTCGTGGTCGAACGAAGGACCTTCTTGTGCGGCAATCCAAGCAGTTCAAGCTCGACGGGGACCGTGATGCGCTGCTCGACCTCTTCGGGCGTCAGGCCCGGCGCTTTCATGATGATCTTCACCTGAACCGGAGAGACATCGGGAAACGCGTCGATCGGCAGGCCGGGCAGGAGAACGGCACCAGCGCCCATCAGCAGCAGCACACTCAGCAGAACGAACAATCGCTGCGAAAGCGCGAACGCAACCAGGCGCCGGAGCATCTATTGCCCCAGGCCGGAGAGAATGCCGCGAAGCGCCGAGATGCCGCCGATCGCGATCTCGTCCTGCTCCGTGATGGGACCGGACACCACGACATGGTCCTGGTCGTCCGCAACAAGCTTGACCGGGACCAGCCGGAAGCCACCGGCTGTGGCAACGAACACCGCGGTCCGTTCGCCCCGCCGCACCAGCCCACTGTAGGGAATTTCCCACGCGCTTTCGCCGGCGGAGAGAAAGCCGATGCGGGCGGCGGAGGTCTGACCGGGATGCAGCTCTCCATCGTTGGGGATTTCCGCGCGAACCAAAATGGTCTGGGTGGCAGGGTCGATGGTCTCGGAGACCAGCACGACCTTGCCGGGGATGGAATAGCCCTCGATCTCGACTTTCGCGCCGGTACGGATTGCTCGAATATTGGCTGCAGGGATCGCGATCTCCGCCCATAGCGGTGAGAGCCGCGCCAGCTTGACGAGCGGAGCGGATTGTTCGAGTCGCTGCCCCGGCGACACCGTGACCTCGACCACGGATGCGGTTTGCGGCGCATTGACCGTGAGCGTGCCGCTGATCGCCGCTTCCTGGCCGAGCCGAAGAATTGCCTCGTCGGACATCCCGCTCAGATGCAGCATCTGGCGCCGCTCGGCGACCACGAGAGCGGCCTGGCGCGCTTCGGCCTGGCTGGCCTCAAGTACGCGCTGGGGCACCGCCTTGCCCTCGAACAGATCCATGTTTCGCTTGAGCTGCTGGCTGGCGAGATGCTCCTGTGCGATCGCGTGCAGGTAGTCGCGCTGTTGAGAGACGAAACTTGGACTCTCCAGCGTGACAAGCGGCTGGCCGGCCGAGGCGCGGTCACCGCGCCCGACGAGGAGAGTGGCGACCATGCCGGCCACGGGCGCGCTGACGACCCACATTTGCTGTGTGGGGATCACGATCTTGACGGGATAGGGCAGCGTCAGATCGGTCCGGATCGCGACCGGGTGGGTCACGCGAACTCCGAGATTGCGCGCCTGGGCATCGCTCAGCTTCAGCTCGTCCTGCGCCATCGCCACGGAAGGTAGCAAGCTCAATGCAACCGCAGCGAGCGTACGAGCGAGCGCGCCGCGGGAAGAGGCGAGAAGGAGAATTTCGTGACGGACTCGCATGAGGAATGTCCCACGCTCACCGGCGAGCGAAGTGCTGTTCGATTGCAGGTTTGGCTTACTCCACCACCGCGTTGGTGAGTTGATCTGCCTCAAGCGGCTCAAGCGAGATACCCAATTGCGTGCGGTGGCCCGATTGCTGCCGCCCGACGCTTTGCTCTCTATCTGACCGTGCCGGGAGCTCAATTCCTGGCTCTTCATTTCGACGATTTCCATTGTCGTAACAGGGCGGTTCATTGCAGCTCCGCAGGTTGCCTGCACCAGGTGCATGTCTTGAAAAGCGGACGTTATGGGCGTGTGCTGGCCGTCCACGCTCACGACGTTCGGCTGTCTTCTTCCCGCGATCAGGCCTTCCTTGAAGTTTTGGACGGGAGCGGCAAGGGCCGAACGCTGCGGTGGAACGGGAGCCGATTCGTCGAGAGATAGCGAGAACCTTTCGTATCGGCTCCCCGGCCTCGGTTACGATGGACGCTTCCTTCCCGTGATCATCGCCTTCATCAGGTTCTCGCTGTGCTCGAAGCTCGCCACCAGGACGCCAAGCACATGGACGACGACGAGGCCGATCGTGAGGTTGGCGAACGCCTCATGCACCTCCTCGACCCATTTTGCTCCCCAGAAGGTACCGGTCGTCATCATGTAACCGGTGGTGCAGGTGACGATCAGCGTGACGATCAGCGCCACGACCATCGTGCCGCCGGCTGGATTGTGGCCGAGATAGCGTGGCGCCCTGAGCAACGCCACGTCGCGCATGTAGGCGAGCACCGCGCGCGGCGAGCGCACGAAGTCGCTGAAGCGCGCGTTGCGCGGTCCCACGAAGCCCCACGCGATCCGTAGCGCAAGCAGTCCGGCAATCGTGTATCCGGCGGCGATATGGACGTTCTCGATCTCGTCACCCGTCGCATAAGCGAGCAGAAACAGCCCGGCCAGCGACCAATGGAACACGCGCACGAAGGGGTCCCAGACCCTGACCGAGGCCGGCGGCGTCTCGCCGCCGGCCTCGATCCTGTCGTTGATGGCGCTCATGGTGGCGCCCTTTACAGCTGGCCGACGATCTGGCCACTGGTCGGATCGACGAACAGTTCGACCCGGCTGCCAGACTTGTCGATCGTATAGAGTTCGCCACAGGCATTCTTGAGCTTGGCCTTCTGAACCTTGTAGCCTTGGGCTTCGATCTTGGCCTGCAGTTGTTCGAGCGGCAGCCAACGGGTCGCGGGGGCTGCCGTGCAGGGACGCCCGAGGCTGCCGGCATGAGCGGTCGCGGCGGCCGCGAGCAGGGCGCAGGCAGCAGCAGTGAAGACAGTGATCTTGCGCACGGTTCTCTCCGGTGTGTGTGGCCCGGCCACATCATGCGGCGAGGCAATGCGCGGACATTGGCAGAAGCGCCCTGACCGCCGCCTGTTGATCCACGTCAGCGATCTGTCAGGTCGATTGCGGCATACTTTCTAGATGCAACCATCTCGCTTTTTGGAATTCCTCGCGGTGCCATTGCTGGCGGGAGTTCTGCTCGCGTCGGTGCCTGCGGCAGCAAGCGACCACGATAGAGGCGCGCCCGACGCGGTGCGCCGCGCGGTCGAGGCGGGCGAGATTAAGTCACTCGCCGACATCCTCGTATCCGTCCGTGGCAAGTTGCCGGGCGAAGTTGCCGGCGTCGAAATAGAGCGCGAGCACGGCCGCTGGATCTATGAGTTTCGCCTCGTCGACGACAAGGGCCGGCTCTACGAAGCGTACGTGGACGCGCGCAGCGGCGAGATTGAACGCATCAAGGAGAAGTGATGCGGCTGCTGCTTGTGGAGGATGACCGACGGATCGCGGCCGATGTGGAGAAGGCGCTGCGCGCGGCCGGCTATGTGGTCGAGACCGTCCGCAACGGCGAGGAAGCCTGGTTCCGCGGTGACACCGAGGATTACGGCGCCGTTGTCCTGGATCTCGGTCTGCCCGGCATGGACGGTCTGGCGGTACTCAAGCGCTGGCGCGCCAACGGAAGGTCGATGCCGGTGCTGGTCCTGACGGCGCGTGGCAGCTGGGCCGAGCGCGTCGATGGGATCGACGCGGGCGCCGACGACTATCTTCCCAAGCCGTTTCGCATGGAGGAATTGCTGGCGCGGCTGCGCTCGATTGTGCGCCGCTCGGCGGGGCATGCCTCGCCACGGATTGTCGCGGGCGACGTCGAGCTCGACGAGCGTCAGATGAAGGTGACGCTGCGCGGCGCACCCGTCGCGTTGTCGCCGTTGGAATACCGCCTGATCGCCTTTCTCCTGCACCACCGCGGCCGCGTGGTGTCGCAGCAAGAGCTCGACGAGAACGTCTATGGCCACGGCGAGGACCACGAGTCGAACGCGCTCGAGGTGCTGGTCGGCCGAGTGCGCAAGAAGCTCGGTGCCGATCTGATCGAGACCAGGCGCGGCTTCGGTTATCTGGTATCGGAGACGCCGCCATGAGCTGGGGCTCGCTACGGCTGCGACTGGTCGCTGGCGGACTTGTAGCTATCCTGATCGCGCTGACGATTGCCGGCGCCGGGCTGACGCTGCTGTTCGAACGCCACGTCACGCGCACCATCGGCGACGACCTCGACATCTATCTGAAGCAACTCGTCGCGGGTATCGACGCGGATGTGCAGGGCAAGCTGGTGGTGGGCCGGCCGCCGGCCGATCCGCGTTTTGCCGATCCACTTTCGGGCTTGTACTGGCAGGTATCGGACGACGCCGGTCAGGTGCTGCGTTCGCGTTCGCTGTGGGACACGGCGTTGGATCTGCCGCAGGATGAGCCGTCGCCGAGCGAATTGCACCGTCACGTCATCCCCGGGCCTGCGAACGCACGGCTCCTGGTCAGTGAACGCCGAGTGCTGCTCACCGTCGGCGACCGTCGTGCGCCGGTGCGCGTCGTTGTGGCGGCAGATCTCGCCCGCGTGTCGGCCGCCGGCTCGCAATTCGCCAGGGAGCTGGCGCTGGCACTCGGCCTGCTCGGGCTGGTGCTGGCGGCGGCCACCTCGATCCAGGTCGGACTGGGCTTACGTCCGCTCGACGCACTTCGCCGCGGCGTCGCGGACGTCCGCTCCGGGCAACGGAAGCATCTCCCCGTCGACGTCCCTGCGGAGGTGAAGCCTCTGGTGGAAGAGGTGAACAGCCTGATCGACGCCCAGGAACGCGAGATCGAGCGTTCGCGCAGCCGTGCCGCTGACCTGGCGCATGGGCTGAAGACGCCGCTCGCCGCACTCGCGGCCGATGTCGCGCGTTTGCGTCAGCGAGGTGAGCGGGATGTCGCCCAGGCAATCGAAGCCGTCGGCGACACGATGAGCCGTCACGTCGACCGCGAGCTGGCACGCGCCCGGGCACGGGGGACGGCACGACAACGCGGCGGTATTTCCACGCCCCTCAGACCGCTTGTCGAATCCCTGGTGCTCACGCTGGCGCGTACGCCGCCTGCCCAGCGGCTCGAATTCGAGACCTTCATAACCGGCGAGCCGAGCGTGCCGCTCGATCGCACTGATCTGGCCGAGGTGCTCGGCAATCTCCTGGAAAATGCCGCCCGTCACGCCACGAGCAGGGTGCGTATTGGTGCCGATGCCTGCGCGAATCCGGCGATCTCGGTCGAGGACGACGGTCCGGGAATCGCGTCCGCTGAACGCGCCCGCGTGCTCGAACGCGGTGTAAGGCTGGATGAGCGCGGCGAAGGTGCCGGCCTCGGCCTCGCGATCGTTCAGGACGTGCTCAGCGCCTATGGATGGCAGCTTGTTCTCACCGATTCCGAACTCGGCGGACTGAAAGCCATCGTCGCGCCGCAGGACAGCTGCCGCCTCGTTGCGTGACCAGCCTGCTCGTTGCGCGACCCGACGACCCCGGGCAGCGTTGCGCTGTTTCTGTTCGTCAGCGCCTCACGATCGAGCCGGCACGGCCGATCAGGCGGGCGAGCTGGCGGAAGCGGCTGCCGACTCGGTCGGCGACGATGTCGCCGAGCCGGTGCTCGAACACCAGCATCAATTTGCGGCCCTCGCTGCGGAAATGCGTGGCGGGCAGGACGCCCGGACGCGCCGCCGAGATCAGGTGCGCGACGCGGAATGCGGCGCCCAGCAGGCGCGCGCGTTCGAGCTGGGCCGGCGTCAGCAGCCCCTGCATGGTGGTCGGCGGCTGGTTTTCCTCGCTCAGGCCGGCATAGCGATAGAACACGGACAGGCCGACGAAGGCGCGCTCGGTGTGGGTGATCGCGCCGAAATTGCCGTTGACGACGAGGCTGAGCGTCTGCTCGCCGCGATGGTCGGGATGCACGCGCCAGCCGATGTCGGACAGCAGGCACGCGGTGCGGCGCAGGCGGCGGTCCTCTTCGGTCTCGCGCAGCTTCACGACGCGCACGAGGCGGTCGGTCCAGGCGATCAGCTCGCGGGCGTGTTTCGCCGAGCGTGACAGTAACTGGTTCAGCTCCTCGGCCGCGCAGATCAGCCCGTCCTTGTTGCGTTCGGCCTCCGGCAGCTTCTCGTGCAGGAGGCCCTCACGCACACCGAAGGTCGAGAACACGATGTTCTTCGGCTTTGCAACGCGGATGACGTGCTCGAGCACCAGCGCCGCATAGGTGAGGAGCGGGCGCCGCGCATCGGCGACGATCTCGATGTCGGCGAGCATGTCGGCGGCAGCGAGGCGCCGGAGACGGCGGGAGAAGTCGAGCGCCTCGGCGGCCGAAATCGAATAGCCGTGCATCACCTGGAGCGGATAGCCGCTCTGGATGATGTGGATGCGCGCGAGCGCGCGCCAGGTGCCGCCGACGGCGTAGAAAGTGCGACCGCGGCCCGCGGTTAGCTGCGGCAACTCGTCGAGCTCCTCGCGCACGATGCGATCGGCCCGCTTGAGCGATTTGTGCGCGAGGTCCTGGAGCGCGAGACCGCCGAGCGGCAGCGTCACGCCGCTGCGCACGCTGTTCCTGCGCACGTCGATCAGCTCGAGCGAGCCGCCGCCGAGGTCGCCGACGATGCCGTCGGGAAGGTGGATGCCGGAGATCACGCCGAGCGCCGACAGCCGAGCCTCGCGCGGACCCGACAGGATCTCGATCTTCACCGCGCAGATGCGCTCGGCCTTGGCGATGAAGTCGGGGCCGTTGGAGGCGTCGCGGCAGGCCGCGGTCGCAATCGCGAACACGCGTCCGACCTGCATCACGCGGCACAATGCGCGGAAGCGCTTGAGCGAGGTCAGCGCCTTGTCGACGGCGTCGGGCGCGAGCAGACCCGTGCTCTGCACCTCGCGCCCGAGGCCGCACAGGGTCTTCTCGTTGAAGATCGGGATGAGGCTCCGCGTCAGTCCCTCGTAGACGACGAGACGGACCGAGTTGGAGCCGATGTCGATAACCGCGACGCTCGAGCCGCGCTTTCGCGGCCGCTTCACGTCGCAGATCCCCGATCAGGATTGATGACGTTCGTTCCGGCGCGTGAGACGACGCGGCGAGGATTCCTTGAGCGACTTTCCACGGCCAGACAGACTCGGATTTGTCATGAAGTAGTTGTGGACGTTGAAAGGCTCCTCGCCCTTCGCGGTCTTCATACGCGTTGACGACCCGTCCGGCAACAACTGCCAGCTCTGCTCATTGTCCTTCAGATTGGCGACCATGATCTGTTCGAGAACCTGCTGATGCACCGTTGGATTTTGCAGCGGGCATAGCACCTCGACGCGGCGGTCGAGGTTGCGCGGCATCATGTCGGCGGACGAGATATACACAGCCGCTTTCGCGCTCGGCAGGCCCTGGCCCATGCCGAAGCAGTAGATTCGGCCGTGTTCCAGAAAGCGCCCGATGATCGACTTGACGCGGATGTTCTCCGACAGGCCGGGGATGCCGGGCCTGAGGCAACAGATGCCGCGCACCACGAGCTCGACCTGGACGCCGGCCTGGGAGGCCTCGTAGAGCGCGTCGATGATGTCGGGGTCGACCAGCGCGTTCATCTTCATCCAGACCGCGCCGGTCCGGCCGTGCCGCGCATGCGCGGTCTCGCCTTGAATGTGCTCGATGATGCGCTTGCGCAGCGTCAGCGGTGACACTGCCATCTTCTCGAGGTCGCTGGGCGCGGCATAGCCGGTGATGAAATTGAACACGCGCGCGGCATCGCGGCCGATGGTCGGATCGGAGGTGAAGTAGGAGAGGTCCGTGTAGATGCGTGCGGTGACCGGATGATAGTTGCCGGTGCCGGTATGGACGTAGGTCGTGAGGCTGCCGCCCTCGCGGCGCACCACCATCGATAGTTTTGCGTGCGTCTTCAATTCGAGGAAGCCGTAGACGACCTGCACGCCGGCGCGTTCGAGATCGCGCGCCCAGCGGATGTTGGCTTCTTCGTCGAACCGCGCCTTCAACTCGATCAACGCCGTGACGGATTTGCCGGCTTCGGCCGCTTCCGCGAGGGCGCGCACGATCGGCGAGTTGTTGGAAGTGCGGTAGAGCGTCTGCTTGATCGCGACGACGTCAGGGTCGCGCGCGGCCTGCTGGAGGAACTGCACCACCACGTCGAAGGATTCGTAGGGGTGATGGACGACGAGGTCCTTCTGCCGGATCGCGGCGAAGATGTCGCCGCCATGCTCGCGCACGCGCTCGGGGTGGCGCGGCACGTAGGGGGTGAATTCGAGGTCAGGCCGGTCGAGCCGCGTGAGTTGCGAGAGCTCGTTCATGGCGAGCACGCCGTCGACCAGGAACACCTCGTCATCGGCCGCCGACAGCGCATGCTGCACGAAGCTGCGCAACTGCTCCGGCATCTTGGCGTCGATCTCGAGCCGGATCACGGATCCGCGCCGGCGGCGCTTCAGCGCGGTCTCGAACAGGCGGACGAGGTCCTCCGCCTCTTCCTCGATTTCAAGCTCGGAGTCGCGGATGATCCGGAAGGAGCCCTGGCCGTGCAGATTGTAGCCGGGGAAAAGGCGGTTGATGAACAGGGCGGTCGCCTGCTCCAGCGAGATCAGGCGCACCGTGCCTTCGGCGGGCAGGCGGATGAAGCGGTCGATCTTGCCGGGCATGCGGATCAGCGCGTTCATCTGCCTGCCGTCGGCGGCGCGCGTGAGCTGGAGCGCGATGGTGAAGCCGAGGCTCGGAATGAACGGGAAGGGGTGGGCCGGATCGATCGCGAGCGGCGTCAGCAGCGGGAAGACGTTGTTGAGGAAATAGTCCTCGATCCAGGTCCGTTCCGACTTGGAGACGTCCTTGCCGTCCACCAGCACGATGCCGACCTCGGCCAGCGCGCTGCGCAGGTCGCGCCAGATCGCCTGCTGGTCCGAGGCGAGCTGGGAGACGGTACGGTTGATCAGGGCGAGCTGCTCCGACGGCGTCAGGCCGTCGGGGCTGCGTTCGGCAATGCCCTCGCGCACCTGGGCCTTGATGCCGGCAACGCGGACCATGAAGAACTCGTCGAGGTTATTCGCCGAAATCGACAGGAACCGAACCCGCTCCAGCACGGGGTGGCTGGGATTGACCGATTCCTCCAGGACTCGGCGGTTGAAATGCAGCCAGGACAGCTCGCGGTTGATGAACCGTTCGGGGCTCGACGCGATCGCCGGCAGGCCCTCGGCCTCCGATGCTTTCTCTTTAATTTCAATAGCTTGCGCAGAGTCCATCAGAAGTCGGTCCATCCTGTCTCGCCTCACTTTGCGACTTATGCGCAAAACCCCGGGGAGCATGTGTTACAGCGATGACGTTTCGATGACATTGATGTTCCGCCGTTCCGCCGCGTCAAGCCGTTGCAGAAGGCGTCGGGGTACAAGGGGCCGATCAGGGGTCCCGGAGCAACTCGGCGGCCAGCGCCCGGGTCACGGGGCGGCCGAGCCGCAGGGCTTCGCTGTCGAGCAGCTCCACGGCCTGCCGGGCCGCGGCCGAGGACCGCTCCAGGCGGGTGGCGAGGTAGCCGACTACGCTCTCGTCCACGGTGAGCTGGCGGTCGGCGCAGAACTTGACGATGAGGCCGCGAAAGAGCTGGTCGTCGGGGGGCAGCAGCGCGACCACCGGAACGGCCCGCAGACGCGAGCGCAGGTCGCGAAGCTCGATCTCCAGCGAGGCCGGCACCTCGCGTCCGGTGAGGAGGACGTAGGCGCCGTCCTCGCGGGCGAGGTTCATCAGGTGAAAGAGGGCTCGCTCGTCAAAATCCTTGGCCTTGAGATCCTCGACCACCAGCGCGCCGGTGGCGAGCGCGCCCGGGACGCCTGCCGCGGTCAGCGCATTGGCCGTGGTCGAGCGGGCGCCGGCTTCCTCGGCCCAGATCGCGGCGAGATGGCTCTTGCCGCTTCCTTCCGGGCCGGCCAGCCACATGATCCGGTTCGGCCATTCCGGCCAGCTGTCGATCAGGCCGAGACCAGCCGCATTGGCGGGGCCTTCGAGGAAGTTGTCCCGGCTTAGGCTCTCCGCATGCGGAAGTGCGAACGCCAATTGTCGGGGATGGACGCGGCCTGCCACGCTTGCTTTGCTCCATGCCGGCGCGCCGGCCCGTTTGAAGAGGTTCGACTTGATCGTGCGGGACTTGATCTTGCGAGACTTGGCCTTTTGCGGGGCCGCATCCCGGCTCATTTGGCCTCGATCGTGCTCATGTGCCGCAGCCATTCGACGAGATAGAGCGACACGGAGGAGAGCGTGAAGATCGTGACGAGGCCCATCAGGATGATATCATAAGGTGCCGGCTTGAAGCCGAAGGCAAGCGCCGCCAGCACCAGCGCCGCGAACGCCACCTGTGCCACCGTGTTGAGCTTGGACACCTTCGACGGCTTCATCTCGACCGGCCGGTCGAACAGCCAGGATACGATCACGGCGGCGACGATCATGATGTCGCGCGAGACCACCAGGATCACGATCCAGCGCGGGATCGCGCCCCAGATGCCGAGCGCCATGTAGATCGAGACCAGCAGTGCCTTGTCCGCGAGCGGATCGAGCAGGGCGCCGAGCTCGCTCGTCATGTTGAAGCGCTTGGCCAAAAAGCCGTCCACGGCATCGCTGATGCCGGCGATCAGGAAGACGGCGAACGCCACTTCCATTTGGCTCGACACGATGGCCCAGACGATGATCGGGACCAGCATGATGCGGCCCAGGGTAATGATGTTCGGAATACTCACGAAAGCGCTTCCCGGCACCCGGTCTGACCTCAAATCCGGCCCCCGCGGGAGGCTGAACCGGTTGATATCTACATAGTATAGGGAGGAGCGCCATGCGAGCCATTGCGTGTCCCCGGAATTCGACGTAACCAGCCGCAAACCCACTGGAAATCGGGCATGACCGACCGCAAAAACGGCCTCACTTACGCCGATTCAGGCGTCGATATCGACGCGGGCAACCGCCTGGTCGACCTGATCAAGCCGATGGTGCGCGCCACCGCACGGCCGGGCGCCGACGCCGAGATCGGCGGCTTCGGCGGCCTGTTCGACCTCAAGGCGGCCGGCTTCAAGGACCCGGTCCTCGTGGCCGCGACCGACGGTGTCGGCACCAAGGTCAAGATCGCGATCGAGACCGGGCTGCATGGCGGCATCGGCATCGACCTCGTTGCCATGAGCGTCAACGACCTCGTGGTGCAGGGCGCCGAGCCGCTGTTTTTCCTGGACTATTTCGCCTGTGGCAAGCTCGATCCCGAGGCCACCGCCGCGATCGTCGCGGGCGTCGCGGAGGGGTGCCGCGAATCCGGCTGCGCCCTGATCGGTGGCGAGACCGCCGAGATGCCCGGCCTCTACAAGGACGGCGATTATGACCTCGGCGGCTTTGCCGTCGGCGCTGCGGAGCGCGGTACGCTGCTGCCGCGCAAGGACATCGCCGCTGGCGACGCCGTGATCGGTCTTGCCTCATCGGGCGTGCATTCCAACGGCTTCTCGCTGGTGCGCAAGATCGTGGAACAATCCGGTGTCGGCTTTGCGGCACAGGCGCCATTCGCGCCCGTGATGACGCTCGGCGGCGCACTGCTGACGCCGACGCGGCTCTACGTCAAATCCTGCCTGCGCGCGATCCGTGAGACCGGCGCGGTGAAGGGGCTCGCCCACATCACCGGCGGCGGCTTCACCGACAACATCCCGCGCGTGCTCCCCAAGCATCTCGGCGTCGGCATTGACCTCGCACGTCTGCCGGTCCTGCCGGTGTTCAAATGGCTGGCCGCGCAGGCCGGCATCGCCGAGCTGGAAATGCTGCGCACCTTCAACTGCGGCATCGGAATGATCGCGATCGTCGAGCCCGACAAGGTCGATGAGGTCGTCGAGGTCTTCACCGACGCCGGCGAGACCGTGGCGCAGCTCGGCACCGTGATCCCCGCCGAAGGCGAGCACCGCGTCGTCTATAACGGCCACCTCGATCTGGCGCTGTGATGAAGCGCCGCGTTGCCATCCTGATCTCCGGACGCGGCTCCAACATGGCCGCGCTGATCAGGGCCGCCGCCGCCCCGGATTTCCCGGCGGAGATCTCGCTCGTCATTTCGAACAAGGCCGATGCGCTCGGACTGGAAAAGGCGAGGGCGAGCGGGGTGAAGACCGAGGTGATCGAGAGCAAGCCGTTCGGCAAGGATCGCGCCGGCTTCGAGAAGGTGTTGCAGGCAGCGCTCGACCGGCACGGCATCGAGCTGATCTGTCTCGGCGGCTTCATGCGCCTGTTCACGGCGGAATTCACCAGGGCCTGGTACGGGCGGATGCTCAACATCCATCCCTCGCTGCTGCCGTCCTTCCCCGGCCTCGATCCGCACGGCCAGGCTCTGCGCGCCGGCGTCAAGCTGTCGGGCGCGACGGTGCACTTCGTGATCCCCGAGACCGATGCCGGCCCGATCGTGATGCAGGGCGCGGTGCCTGTCAGCGACCACGACACGGGGGATACGCTGTCGGAGCGCATCCTCGAAGTCGAGCACCGCATCTATCCCGAAGCGCTGCGGCTGCTCGCGACCGGCAAGGTCCGGATCGAAGGTGATGTCTGCAGGACGGACGGAAGCGCGGCGTCGGAGAATTTTCTGGTGTCGCCGGTGGTGCGCTGAGCCGGGCATCTCAGTTCAGCCCCGGAGCTCGCGCCATTTGGTGTCATTTGCGACAGGGGAATATTCCGACCGTTCAATCATCCGTCTATCGCTCACGGCGTGGCAAACGGATCGAGCAGAGCTACTCCGGTCGATTCAATATCGGCGATGTTGCGCGTCACCAGTGTCAGGCCGTGGACCTTCGCTGTGGCGGCGAGCAGGCTGTCAACGAGCGGCAGCGGATTAGGAATTCCAAGAAGGGCCCAAGTCTCGGCAACGGTCTCATCGATGGGAAGAACCCGTTCGGCGAGTCGCGTCCTCATCTGTGAAAACCATCGGTCGAGAGATTTCGCCTGGAGCGGATCGCTTCGCCTTTTCAGTTCAATGCCTCGGCGAATTTCGGCCAGGACCAGAACGCTGGTTCCGATATCCGCGGCCGGAGTCTGATTGACCCAACGAATGACGTTCGGGTCGGCACGCTCGCGTTTTCGTATTTCGAAAATGACGTTGGTATCGACCAGAAATTTCACAAGTCGACCTCTCGCCAGCCGTCACGCCGCGGCTGATCGAACACACCGTCGAAGGCTTCATCCGGAAGCTCGGAGCCAAAGACGTCAAAGGCTGTCTTGACGTCGGGATCGAGGAGGGCGCTGGCGAGCGTCGATCGAAGTGCAGCGGCTCTGTCCGGTTTGTCGCGCAGAGTTTCCGCCAGGGCGCGGATGAGGCTCGCGTCCTTCTTGGCGGCTTGGACTTCAACTCGTACCAGACCGCGCGCCGCGGCGCGGCGTCGATGGGTGCGGGTGGCCTTTCGCTGGGATTTCGTTGCCACGGCTCGCCTTGTGAGGATATTTCCGGAAATATAACCGGTAAAGTCCATCCGCAAGAAATTGAGATTCCCAAACAAAATCCCCCGGCAAAGAGCCGGGGGCAACGTCATGATCTCTCGTGTGTAGCCTCGAGAGACATCAGGAGACCTTGAGGTTCTCCGCGGATGTCTTGCCGCGGTTCTCCACGAGGTCGAATTCAACCGCCTGATTCTCGTTGAGGGTGGAGAGTCCGGCACGCTCGACGGCGGAGATATGGACGAACACGTCCTTGTCGCTGCCGTTCGGCTTGATGAACCCATAACCCTTGGTCGGGTTGAACCATTTGACGGTGCCCTTTTGCGGCATCGCTAGTCTCCTCCACTAGATAAAAAAAGACGCGGCCGCTTTTTCGCGTGCCACGCCACAAACGGGCTTGCGGAAGTCTGTTCGAGTCTTGAGTCTCAATGTCGCGAAACGCACAGCAGAGCGGCCAATTCCGATTGTGTCCGATATTGCAACATGAAAATCGCGCGTTAGCAAGCAGAGCGCGAATTTCAAGATCGGGGTGGGTACCATCGTCTGCTATTTGCGACCTGTGGCCGCGGAACCACAATCGAGGGCAATAGCCTCGGCGACCGCGGGCCAACCGGTTGACCCTCCGTGGCAGTTCGGCACAAATCGCCACACGGCACGAGCCGCTCGTGTTGCATTTTTGCGGGCCGCCCTTTGCTTCGGGATTTTGTCGTCATGCGCTGCACCTCGCAGCCGTCCGGGACACGGCAGGCGATCGGGCTGGACCGCGTCCGCCGGATCGCGGCAGCGGTCGCCAGGACCTTTGCAGCCAGGACCTTTGCAGCCATCGCGCTTGCGCTGGTCGTGACGATGTCGGCCGCGACACCCGTCCTCGCGCAAAGTCCGACACCCACGCCGACCCCGACACCCACGCCGTCGCCGACCCCGATCCCGACCGCGACCGATTACGATCAGTCGGCCGGCAACAGCATGCTCAATTTCGGCTCGGGATTTCTGGAGCGGCTGGGCAACCAGGCCGCCAATGGCTTCAACCGATCGTTCCGGACCAATCCCGGCGGCGGCGGTGCCTCCGCGAGCACGGAGGATCCGCGCTACCGTACCTGGTTCGAAGGCTACGGCATTTCGGTCCGCACCGACGCGCAGGGCGATTTCGTCGGCGACAAGCGCAGGACGTTTGGCGGCGTCGCCGGCCTCGGCGCGCGGCTCGCGCCCGGTGTCAACATCGGCTTCTCCATCGACCAGAGCCACACCGACATCGACGTGCCGCTCGCGCTCCAGTCGGCCACGCTCGACCTGACCCAGCTTGGCTTCAATGGTTCGGTCGACAAGGGCCCATGGACCTGGGCCTTTGCCGTGGTGCACGGTTTCGGCAAGGTCCGGTCCAGCCGCGACACCGGTCTTGGCCTTGCGACCGCCGGCTATAGCGCCGCGGTCGACGGTGCGCTGACCGAGATCAGCTATTACTGGACCAAGGACCAGATGCGCATCGTGCCCAAGGGCGCGCTGGAATATGTGCGCGCCACCAGTGCCGCGTTCGAGGAATCCGGCGGTCTCGATCCGCTCAGCGTCGGCTCGACGGCGCTCTCCCGCGCACGCGCGATGATCGGCGCCGAGATCGGCCGCTACTTCATCTTCGACCAGAAGATTCTGGACCTCTCGGCCTACGGCAAGCTCGTCGACAATTTCCACCAGGATCTGGGATCTATCCAGGTCAGCCTGGGGGCCCAGAGCATCGTGGTCCCCGGCATCGGCGAGAGCCGCTACGGCGCGGATGCCGGAGCCTCGGCTTCGCTCAGCCTGACCAACGTGGCACGGCTTTACGTCAATTACGACGGCAAGTTCCGCAACGAGCTCACCTTGCACCAGGGTACCGTCGGCTTCGAATACAAATGGTGAGTTGAAGCTCGTCCGCGCTCAGGTCGGCGTTGCCGCGACATAGCCCTCCAATCCAAACCCCTCGCGCGCGGCCGTCATCATCGGCACCAGCGCATTCGGATGGATGAACTCGTCGCGGAAGCAGGGATAGGTCCTGGCGTCGAAGATCTTCTTCAGCCAGTCGACCACAACCTTGTGACGCTCGGAGGTGCGGAACTCCCTGTGATAGGTGAGCCAGAGATCGGCGTGGTGGCTGACGCCGAGATCGACGGCAACGAGCGACGCACCGAGTGCGATCGACACCGTCGGCAGGAAGCCGATGCCGGCGCCGCGTTCGACGGCATAGAGCACGCCGACCGACGAATTGGTCTTGATCCCGACGATGCCCTCGAGCGAGTTCAACCCGAGCACACGGGCATAGGCGCCGTCGTCGACCTGCGGCGCGCTCTGCTTGATGATGCGGTGGTTCTTCAATTCGGCGAGCGTTGCCGGCACGCCGTAGAGAGTCTCGTACTCCTTGGAGACGAAGGGATAGATGTGGAGACGGCCGAGCTTGGCGACGATCAGATCGGGATTGGTCGGCGGCTCGAGCTGGATCGCGATATCGGATTCGAGCCGTGCGACGTCGGCCTGCTCCATCGCGCAGCGCAGGTCGACCGTGATCTTGCGGTAGGTCTTCTGGAAGTCGATCAGTCGCGGCAGGATCCAGAAATTCCCGGGGCCTTCCGTCACTGCGACGCGCACGGTGCCCGAGGTGTCGTTCGACGATCGCGAGGCGCGGCGGAAGACGTTGAAGGCATGACGCTCCATATGCGCAACGTCGGCGATCATTGCTGTGCCTTCATCGCTGAGCGTGAGTCCGCTCTGGTCGCGCAGGAACAGCTTGCACCCGATCCTCTCTTCGAGCCGATCGACGCGGCGCATCAAGGTCGTGGAGGTGAGCCCGAGCTCTTCGGCCGCATTGCGGAAACTTTTATATTTTGCGCACGCTAAAAACAGCTTTAAATCGTCCCAGGACGCATCCAGGGCTTCTTCACGGTGCTGCATCATCGCAGCACCCCGGTGCAATAACTGCTGCATACTCCTGATCCCCAACCGCTAAGCTCATCGTCGTAGCGGGGCACGAAAGCCTCGAACGATAGAGGCGTGATATGAGTATGGAAAGGGGCCCGTTTGCCGCAAGGCATGATTTCGATGCCTTGCCGCTGAGCCCGGATGTCGACGTGCGCTGTGCGCAATTCTCCGAAATCGCGGCGCTTTCGGATATGGCGCACCGGCTCGTGCCGGGCGTGCAGATCGGCGCAGCGGAGCTTGCGAGGTACTTCACGTTCGACCCTCAGAGTATCCTCGCGTTCAGCCGGAAGGGCAACCTCGTCGGCGGCATGGCCTTCCTGTTTCTCAATGATCGCGGACACGATGCACTGCTGCTCGACGAGATCTGCCTCACCGCGCCCGAGACGCGCCATCTCGCGTCGGCGGACGAAGACGTCGCAGCCATCTACATCTGGGCGATCGCGGCGACGGGCCGCGGAATCGCCGGTCTCGGCAAGGCCGCGGCTCATCTGCGGCAGATAAGGTTTCGCGGCGCGGATTGCTATGCGCAGCCGTCAACGGTGGCCGGACGCGACATCATGAAGGCGACAGGCTTTGCGCCTGTCCCGAGCTTTCAACCCGACCTTTGGTGCTACGAGCGTCCCTGGCATCGGCAGCCGGTGTGCATGCCAGGCGCGATCATCCAATCAAGGAGCTTTGCAGATGCACGGTACTAGGATTCCTCTCGCCAAGCCCTGTTCCCGCGCCATCACCATCCGTCTCGCGCGCGATCCGAACGATCTCATGCTGGTGACCGCCATCCGCTCGGCGGTCTATCTCGCCGAGCAGGATTGTCCGTTCGAGGAGGAGTTCGACGGCAACGACATGGTCGCCGCGCATTTCATCGGCTTCGTCGGCAACGAGCCTGCGGGCTGCCTGCGGGTGCGGTTCTTCGGCGATTTCGCCAAGGTGGAGCGGCTCGCGGTGCGTCACCAATATCGCCGCTCGCGCGTCTCGTTCAAGCTGGTGCAGGCCAGCGTCGATTATGTGAAGCGCAAGGGCTTTCGCAAGATCTACGGCCAGGCGCAGGACCGGCTGGTCGATTTCTGGGCCCATTTCGGCGCCAAGCCGCTCGGTCACAATCGCAAGATCACGTTCTCGGATTTCTCCTACACAGAAATGCTGCTGGAGATCGAGCCGGGCCCGGACGCCATCACGCTGGACAGCGATCCCTATGTGATCATCCGTCCCGAGGGCGATTGGGACCGGCCGGGCGTGCTTGATGCCTCGGCGGGGCGGGCGGTGACCTCACCGCTGCGAGACCTCGCATTTGCCGACCGTTGAAACTGGTGCAGCTGCGCGCAACGAAATGCTGGCTTCCATGCAGGATGATCCGCCGATACTGGTCTGTGCGGATCTTCAGGTCGAATATCTGACCCCCGGCCGTCGCCATGTCGTCCTCGACGGCGATGCGGTGACGGCGCGTTGCCTGGAACTCCTCACGCTGTGGCGCAGCAATTTGTGGCCGGTCATGCACCTGAAGCGCATCGCGCAGGCGGCCTGGTTCAATCCGGCATCCGGGCTGACCAATTGGATCGCGGAAACCAGGCCGCGGCCGGGAGAGATGACGTTCGAGCACCCGCTGCCGTCCGCCTACAGTTCGTCGCGGTTTGTAGACTACATGTCCAGTATCCGCACCACGCGCTGCATTCTGATCGGCTTTTCCCTGGACGAGACCATCCTGGCCACCGCCGTCGACGGGTTTCATCGCAGCCATCGCTACCAGGTGGTCACTGACGCCGCGGCTTGCCGGCAGCCGGGCACGGACGATGCCGCCGCCTACAGGCACGCGGTAGTGAATGTCATCGGAAATTTTGCTACAATGCAGTCCAGCGCCGAACTGATCAGAACCAGCGGCGCCGTTGCGGTGTAGGCGTCCGCAACCGGCGGATGGGGTGAGAGATTGTCACGGGGAGAGGAGCTCAAGGAGCTGGCGAGCGATCTGTCGCGTGCCGCCGAGAAGGCGCGCAGGCTTGGTCTGCCCACGACACTCTACTTGCTCTCGATGGCGCTGGTGGAGGTGAGGGAAGCCGGTGCCGCCGCCGACGATGGTGGCGACGACGGCGCGGCGTGAGAGCTGCCACCGTGCGGCTCTGTGATGTGCGGCTCTGTCATGTGCGGCTTTGTGACATGCGGCTTTGTGCATCGCTGCTGAGCGTTTGCTGCCGACGAATTGGCGTTGCATGTTTTGCGCTGTCGCAATAGCCAAGGTACTTGCCATCAAGTGATGACGCCGGCTCTGCCTGCGACGTGACGCTTTCAAGGATCTCCGCAAATGTCCATGCTGCCCAATTCGCAAGAGGCCCGGGATGTGGCCTATCAGCTCCATCCCTACACCAACGCGCGCACGCATCAGCAGGCCGGTCCCCTCGTGATCGAGCGCGGCGAGGGGCCTTATGTCTTCGACGCGACGGGCAAGCGCTATTTCGAAGCGATGGCCGGCCTGTGGAGCGTCGGGCTCGGCTTCAACGAGAAGCGGCTGGTCGAGGCGGCGCACAAGCAGATGCAGGCGCTGCCGTTCTACCACACCTTCTCCGCGAAGTCGCACGGGCCCTCGATCGACCTCGCCGAGAAGCTGGTCGCGCTCGCGCCGGTGCCGATGAGCAAGGTGTTCTTCACCAATTCCGGCTCGGAGGCGAACGACACGGTCTTGAAGCTGATCGCCTACCGCTCCAACGCGCTCGGCCAGCCCCAGCGCAAGAAGGTGATCAGCCGCCTGCGCGCCTATCACGGCGTCACCATCGCCTCCGCGAGCCTCACCGGCCTTCCCAACAACCACCGCTCGTTCGATCTGCCGCTGCCGAACATCCTGCACACGGGCTCGCCGCATTTCTACAAGGACGGCGCCCCCGGCGAGAGCGAGGAAGATTTCGCGACGCGCCGCGCCGAGGAGCTTGATGCGCTGATCCAGAAGGAGGGGCCTGACACGATCGCCGCCTTCTTCGGTGAGCCGGTGATGGGGGCGGGCGGTGTCATCGTGCCGCCGGCGACCTATTGGGACAAAATCCAGAAGGTCCTGAAGAAGTACGACATCCTGCTGGTCGCCGACGAGGTGATCTGCGGCTTCGGCCGCACCGGCAAGATGTTCGGCTGCGAGACCTATGGCATCAAGCCCGACGCGATCGTGGTCTCCAAGCAGATCACCTCGAGCTATTTCCCGCTGTCGGCGATCATCCTGAACGATCGCATGTTCGAGCCGATCGCGGACGAGAGCAACAAGATCGGCGTGCTCGGCCACGGTTTCACCGCGGGCGGCCATCCGGTCGGCTCGGCGATCGCGCTGGAGAACCTCAAGATCATCGAGGAGCGCGGCCTGGTCGCGCATGCCGCCGAGCTCGGCGCCTACATGCAGGGCAGGCTGCGTGAGCTTACCAGCCACCCGCTGGTCGGCGAGGTCCGCGGCGTCGGCATGATCGCAGCCCTCGAGCTCGTGCTCGACAAGGGGCGCAAGACCGCAGCGGCGACGCCGGGCGCAGTCGGCGGCATCGCCAGCCGCATGCTCCAGGAGCGCGGCGTGATCTCGCGCAACATGCTGGATGCCATCGCCATCTGCCCGCCGATGATCGTCAACAAGGCGCAGATCGACGATCTGGTCGCCGCGATCTCGGGCGTGTTGAACGACATGAAGGGGGAAGTGGCGAAGCTGACGCCGGCGTAGGGGCTCGCTCTCTCCGCGTCATTGCGGGGAGCGAAGCCACCAAGCAATCCAGACAGTCTCCGCGAAGGCAGACCGGATTGCTTCGCTCCGCTCGCAATGAAGATGTGGAAGCAGCGAGGCTGATCGCTAGATGGAGCGTGATGAGATGAGGCTTGATCGCTGCAACGACGGAGGTGCACTCCCTCTCCCGCTCGCGGGAGAGGGTCGGGGAGAGGGTATTTCCGCAATGGGACAATCCCCAAGAGGAGAAAGCCCTCACCCGGCGCTTCGCGCCGACCTCTCCCGCAAGCGAGAGCTTTGCATAATTGGATGTAAGGGACTGGTTCCCGATGTCGGGCTTTTTTTGCGCGGGGTCGGACGGCGCGCGGGCGTTGAATGGTTGGGTTTTCGCGGCCAACCGATGGCGTTGGGCGGCGGCGGTCATGCCGCAGCTCCCGCAGGAGACAGCACTGCCCATCGTTTGAGATTCATGGCGAGGCAGATCAGGCGCAGACGCGTCTGGTTGCGCGCCAAGCCGAGATAGCGGGCGCGCGCCCAGCGGTAGCTGCCCTTGAGGCGCGCGAAGACCTGCTCGACCGGTGCGCGGCGCTTTCCCACAGCGTCGTTGAAGCGCTTCTGCCGCTCGGTCAGCGGATGATGCTTGTTGGGCCGAAACATCAGCCGCGGCTTGATGCCTCGCGCACGGAGGCCGCTGCGGCGCTCGTGCTTGTCATAGGCCTGGTCGGCGTAGACCGCCTTCTCATCACCACAGATCAACTCGTCGGCGGGCACCGTGTCGTTGACCGCAGCATCGGTCAGCTTGTTGCGGCGGATGATG
Organism: Bradyrhizobium sp. USDA 327; assembly: GCF_041262065.1. Taxonomy (NCBI): domain Bacteria; kingdom Pseudomonadati; phylum Pseudomonadota; class Alphaproteobacteria; order Hyphomicrobiales; family Nitrobacteraceae; genus Bradyrhizobium; species Bradyrhizobium sp. USDA 327. The sequence continues at coordinate 2,580,182 of NZ_JBGCCW010000001.1, forward strand.
GCCGAGCCCTTGTCGATGCCGACATGCGCCTTGTAGCCGAAGTATCGTTTGCCGCCCTTCTTGGTCCAGCGCGCATCCGGATCGCGCTTGCTGTTGACCAGTTTGCTCGGCGCCCGGCCGTCCGGGCCGGGCGGCTGCGGGTCCTCTGGCGGCTTTGGCGGCTTCACCGCCGCCGGGATCAGGCTCGCATCGATCAGTGTGCCCCGCCGCAGCACCAGCCCATGCGCCTCGATCTGGCGCAGGATCTCACCGAACAGCGTCTCGTCCAGGCCGGCCCGCTGCAAAGCGTCGCGGAAGCGCCAGATCGTTGCGTGGTCGGGGGTCTCGTCGCCCAGCACAAAGCCGCAGAAATCGCGGAACGAGGCGCGATCATCCAGCGCCTCTTCAAGCTCAGGATCGGACAGCCCGTACCATTGCTGCAGCAGCAGCGCCTTGAACATCACCAGCCGCGGATAGGCCGGCGCGCCCCGCTCCGGTTCCGGCAGACCGCCCAGCACGCGCGCCACTGCCGCCCAATCGACCAGTTCGCCAACCCGCCTCAGCACCCGATTGCCTTTCCCTCGCCGCGACACCAGCGCGTCCGCGAAGCTCGGTTGTCCAACCTGCCGATATGCCATCCCCAGCCCCCTACCAATCAAGCCGAGAGAATTGCAGATTCGTGCTTTATGCAAAGCTCTCGCAAGCGGGAGAGGTGTACGAGCCGCGGCAATCGATTCAAACTAAAGCCATTCCGCTTTAAGCCCGCTGCACCCCGATCACGCGGCCTTTCTCGATCGCCAGTGCAAGCTCGCCGCGCTTCAGTTTCAGGGCGGCGTCGCCGAACAGCTCGCGGCGCCAGCCGCGCAAGGCCGGTACATCCGCCTCGTCGTCCGCCGCGATCTCCTCGAGATCGTCGACGGTCGCGATGACCTTGCTTGCGACCGCGTGGCGCTCGGCGGTCATCCGCAGCAGCACCTTCAGCAGCTCGACGATGGCCGCGCCGTTGGAGTTGTTGCGCGGTTTCTCCAGCTTGGGCAGCTTCGAGAAATCCCGCGCCAGCCCGCGCTCGACAGCGGCGATGATGTCCGCGCCCCATTTCGATTTCTCGAATCCCTTCGGCACCGAGCGCAGATGCGCGAGCTTCTCCAGCGTGGTCGGCGCGTGGGTCGCGATGTCGGTGATCGCCTCGTCGCGCAGTACGCGGCCGCGCGGCACGTCGCGGCTCTGCGCCTCCTGCTCGCGCCAGGCCGCGACCTCCATCAGCACCGCGAGGTCCTTGGGCTTGCGCACCCGCGTCTTCAGCCGCTCCCAGGCGCGCTCGGGATGGAAGTCGTAGGTTCTGGGCGAGGTCAGGACTTCCATCTCGATGGAGACCCACTCGCTGCGGCGGCGCTTCTTCAGGTCGGCGTCGAGCGCGGCGAACACGTCGCGCAGATGGGTGACGTCGGACACCGCGTAATGCATCTGCTCCTTGGTCAGCGGCCGCCGCGACCAGTCGGTGAAGCGGTGGGTCTTGTCCGGACGGTGGCCGGTCACCTTCTCGACCAGCGCGTCGTAGGCGATGCTGTCGCCGTAGCCGAGCACCATCGCGGCAACCTGGGTGTCGAACACCGGATGCGGGATGATATTGGCCTGGTGCCAGATGATCTCGATGTCCTGGCGAGCGGCGTGAAACACCTTCAGCACGCCCTCGTTGGCCATGAGCTCGAAGAACGGCTTGAGGTCGATGCCTCCGGCCAAGGTGTCGATGACAACGGCCTCCTCCGCGCTGGCCATCTGCACCACGCACAGCAGCGGGTAATAGGTGGTCTCGCGGAGGAACTCGGTATCGACGGTGATGACGGGGTGCTTGGCCAGCCGGCTGCAGGCAGCCGCGAGGTCAGCGGTGGTGGTAATCAAATCCATGAACGGCCCATGACACTTGACACCAGCCGTTCTGCCGAAAGTGCTGTGATGTCAAGGGGCTCTGAGCGAATTCGAGCCTTGCTTTTGGGCCGGAGGCACCTTTTTCCGACGATAATCCTATTCGTAGCGGACCCGCTGCGAGGATTTTCGCGCGCAGGGCAGCGCCACCACGAGCACGCACATGGCGACCAGCGCCAGCCCCAGGAATTCGATAACCAACAGATCCACGGCGAAATCTCCAGAAACATTGATAGATTTGTCGGGGGTACGTTGAGGGTCTGTTAATTCTCGTGGTTACCGGCGGCGTGGGCAGCCGGATGGTGGACGGGGAGTTAATTGGCGGCAAGACCACTGTCACGTCATCAGCTTCGGCAGGACGGCGGCCAGGGTGTCCACGGCGCTGCGGACCTTTGGCGGCAGCCGGGGCGAACGGGGCCACAGCGCGTGGCAGTCGTAGAGGAATTCAGGCTGGCCGCCGAAGAGGCGGACCAGCGCACCGGTGTCGAGGCGTTCGCGAACCAGCCAGTAGGGCAGCCAGGCGAGCCCCATGCCTTGCGCGGCGGCATCGGCGATCGCCTCCAGATCGTCGAGCCTCAGCCTGCCTGCGGGCATGATCTCGCGCGGAGACTCGCCCAGCTGCGGAAACAGCCACGGCCTGACGCGCCCGGAGCGGCGATAGATGATCGCCTGATGTGCTGCGAGATCGTCGAGCGATTTTGGCTTGCCGTGCGTCCGCAAGTACGAGCGCGCGCTGCACACCACCATGCGCTGGCTTGCGATGCGCCGCGCGATCAGACCGGACTGGTCGTCGAGATCGCCGGTCCGGATCGCAAGATCGTAGCCGGCCTCGATGATGTGAGCGATCGGATCGCCGAAGGAGAGGTCGAGCTCGAGATGCGGATATTTCCGCGCCAGCTTCATCAGCAAGGGGGCGATGCAGTGCCGTCCCAGCAGGGCCGGCATGGTCACGCGCAGCCTGCCGCGCGGCTCGGATAACTCGTCGGTGACGACGGCGTCGGCGGCTTCCGCCTCGGCGAGTACCGCGCGGCAGCGCTCGTAATAGGCCTGGCCGGCCTCGGTCAGGCTCTGGCGCCGCGTGGTGCGGTTGAGGAGGCGGACACCGAGGCGCTCTTCGAGGAAGTGCACATGCTTGCCGACCATCGGCCCCGACATCTCCAGCGCGTCCGCCGCGGCCGCGAACGAGCCGAGATCGACAGCCCTGACGAAGGCGGCCATGCTGGTGAGGCGGTCCATGATTGAAAACTCCTGGTTTCGACTGTTCGCTTGGTTACGCGATTTATCGGCTTCCGCCGGATCGGCATAGCTCCATTCAATTCAACTGTTTAGGAGTGTATCCATGGTCCGCGCCGTTCGCTTTCATCAACATGGTGGTCCCGAAGTGCTGCGCATCGAGACCGTCGATGTTCCGCCACCGGCAACCGGCGAGGTGCAGATCCGGGTCAGGGCACTCGGTCTCAACCGTGCCGAAGCCCTGTTGCGGAAGGGGACCTATATCGAGACCGCGACATTTCCGTCGAGGCTGGGTCTGGAGGCGGCAGGCGTCGTCGAAGCGGTCGGGGATGATGTGACCAGCTTCGTGCCAGGCGATGCCGTGAGCATCGTCCCGCCGCTGTCGATGGTGCGATGGCCGGCCTATGCCGAGCTTGCGACGTTTCCGGCCGAACTCGTCGTGAAGCATCCGCCGGAGCTTGGCTTCGAGGCAGCTGCTGCGGTCTGGATGCAGTATCTGACGGCCTATGGCGCGCTGGTCGACATCGCCGGACTTGGGCCAGGGGACGTCGTTGTCATCACGGCGGCATCGAGCAGCGTCGGGCTCGCGGCGATCCAGATTGCGAACCGGATCGGCGCTGTCCCAGTCGCCCTGACGCGGAGCTCGATCAAGCGGCGGCCCTTGCTCGATGCCGGCGCCGCTCACGTTGTTGCCTCGGAGGAGGAGCCTATCGGAGCGCGACTGCTGGAGATTGCCGGTTCAAAGGGCGTCCGCGTGATATTCGACGCGGTCGGTGGTCCCGCATTCGAGCCACTGACCGCGGCGATGTCGCCGGGCGGGATCCTGATCGAGTATGGCGGCTTGAGCCCCGAACCGACGCCGTTCCCGCTCTTCAACGTGCTCGGCAAGAGCCTGACACTGCGCGGCTACCTCGTGCACGAGATCATCCGCGATCCCGTGCGCCTTGCGAAGGCAAAGGCGTTCATTCTCGACGGGCTGTCGGACCGAACGTTAGTGCCGGTGGTTGCCAGGACGTTCCGGTTCGAGGAGATCGTCGAGGCGCACCGCTTTCTGGAGTCCAACGCGCAGTTCGGCAAGATCGTGGTGACGATCTGAGATCGCGTCACCCAGCGACGGATTCGGCGCTCCACACTGTGGAGCGCCGAGGTCGTATGCGCGTGCCGTCGACGGCTTTACGGCAGCTTCAGCGAGGTCTCCGCATTGTATGGCTTGAGCGTCTCGTCGGCGGCCTTCTGGGCGGCGGCGAGGGCTTCCTTCGGCTGCTTCTTGCCGTTCAGGACCAGCATCACCTCGTCCTCGAGGTTCTTGCGGACAGGAACGGTCTTGTAGGTCGCAAACCAGGGTTTTGCGACGTCGAGCTGCTCGACGGCGGTCTTGGCGTCGGGGTTCTTGTTGAGGAAGTCGACCATGTCGGGCGTCTTGTAGGCGGCCATGTTGGGCGCGAAATAGCCGGTGGCGCGGCTCCACCAGGCGCTCTTCTCGGGCGAGGTCATCCACTTGATCAGCGTCCAGGCGGCCTTCTGCCTGTCGGCCTCGAGCCCTGCCGGCATGATCAGCGAGGCGCCGCCGATCGGCACGGCGTTGCGGACATTGCGGGGGATGAAGGCGACCTTGTAGGCGAACTTGGCGTTGTCGCGCACGTAGGTGAGCGAGCCCGTCGAGAGCATCATCATCGCGGCATTGCCGGAGATGAAGGAGGTGCTGACGGCAGGGCCAGGCGTCGCGCCGGGCGCATGGACCTTGTGCTTGTAGATGAGGTCGTTCCACCAGGTGAGCGCACCGAGCATCGAGGGCGTGTCGTAATAGACCTCGCCGCCGAACTCCTCGTTGTAGTAGCGCCCGCCATTGCTCATGGTGAGTGTTTCCATCATCCAGCCGCAATAGTCGTAGGCGCAGGGGATCGCGATGCCCCATTGGGTCACCTTGTCGCCCTCGCGCTTGGTCAGCTTCTTGGCCCAGTCGGTGAGCTCGGCCCAGGTCTGCGGCGGCTTGTTCGGATCGAGGCCGGCTTCCTTGGCCTTGTCGGCGTTGATGTAGAGCAGCGGCGTCGAATTGTGGAACGGCACGCCGTAGACCGAGCGGTTGATCACGGCGTTGCCCTGCAGCGCCGGGAAGAACTGGCCCAGGAACTTCTCCTTGGTGGTGCCGTCCGCAGCGATCAGGCTGTCGAGATTGGTGAGCTCGTTCTCGATCTGCATGTCGAGCAGGAAGTTCGCCGACATGATCACGGCAGCCGGCGGCTTGCCGGCCTTGATCGCGGCGCGCGTCTTGATCAGCGTATCGTCATAGGATCCGGTGTAGACGGCGGTCGCCTTGACGCCGGGATGGGTCTCGTTGAACTCCTTGATCAAGGTGCCCATGTCGCGGGCGAGCTTGCCGTCGACCGGAACGGGGAAGAACAGATCGATCTCGGTCGGGCCTTCGGCCATCGCCGGGAAGGCGAGGGCGCCAGCCAAGGTGCCGGCCATGGCGAGGCCGAGCATGAGCCTGCGGGAGAACAGCATCGGAAAATCTCCTATTTGATGCCTGAGGTGACGAAAGAGCTGATGAAGCGTTTCTGGAAGATCAGGAAGGTGACGAGCAGCGGCGCGATCACCATCAGCGTGCCCGCGGCGATGGTGCCCCAGGCCTGCGTGCCTTCGGCGGTCTTGGTGAACACCGAGAGGCCGACCGTGAGCGGCCGCTTGTCGGGCGAATTGATCACCATCAGCGGCCACAGGAAGTCGTTCCAGTGGCTGGTCACGGAGATGATGGCGAAGGCCGAGAAGCTCGGCATCGACAGCGGCACGTAGATGTGGCGGATGCGCTGGAACAGGCTGGCACCGTCGATCAGGGCTGCGTCTTCCAGCTCGGTCGGGATCGCCTCGAACGCCTGGCGCATCAGGAACGTGCCGAAAGCCGAGGCGAAGAACGGCATCATCACGCCGGCGAGCGTGTCGTAGAGGCCGAGCTGCGCCACGAGCTTCAGGTTCGGCACGATCAGCAGCACGGGCACCAGCATCAGCTGCATCAGGAACAGGTAGAAGATCAGCGTCCTGCCGGCGAAGTCGAGGCGGGCGAAGGCAAAGCCTGCCAGCGTGATCGTGACGAACTGGACCAGCAGGATGCCGGCGCAGATGATCGTGGTGTTGAGGGTGTAGCGCGGGAAATCGCCGATCTCCCAGGCATCCCTGACATTGTCGAGCGTCGGCTTCAGGCTCGGCATCAGCTCGGCCATGGCGTTGATGCCGTCCGAGGCCGGGCGCAGCGTCGCCACGACCATCCACAGGAACGGGATCAGCCAGACGATCGCAAGCAGCACCGTCAGCGCGAAGCCGAGCTTCGGCGTGATCTCGCCCCGGGTGGCGAGGGGAGCGTCCCTGAACAGGCGGTCGACCAGCTTCATGACCTGCCCTCGCGGTTCGCCATGGTCCGGAAGGAGAGCGCGGTGAGGCTCATCAGCGCGGCCAGCGTCAGCAGCGTCGCAGCCGAGGCCTTGCCGATGTCGTAATGCTCCACCGCCTGCTGGTAGATGTAGAACAGCACCAGACTGGTCGAATTGGACGGCCCGCCCTGCGTCATGACGAAGACGTGGTCGACCTGCGTCACCGCGTTGAGGATCGCGATGACGGTGACGAACAGGAAGGTGGGCTTGAGCTCCGGCAGGATGATGTGGCGCAGGCGCTGATATGGGCCCGCGCCGTCGAGATGCGCGGCTTCCATCACGTCCTCGGGCACGGCCTGGAGGCCGGCGAGGAAGAACAGCATGTAGTAGCCGGCGTTCTTCCAGATCGTGATGACCATGATCGCATAGAGCGCGATGTCGGGGTCGCCGAGCCAGTTCGGCAGCACCGGAAGCAGCCGGCCGATGTAGTAGTCGAGCAGGCCGACATTGGGCAGGAAGATGAACAGGAACAGCGCGGACGCCGCGACCATCGGGATCAGCACCGGTAGGAATAGCGCGGCGCGCAGCGCGCTGTTCACGGCATGGGTGCGCGCAAGCGCCAGCGCGAACAACAGCGCAAGGGCGATGCTCGGCACAGCCGTGCCCACGGCGTAGATCAGGTTGTTGACGACGGCGCCGGTAAAGGCAGGATCGGCCAGCACCGCCGCGATATTGTCGAGACCGACGAAGCGCAGCGGCGCCTTCGGTGTGGCGCGCTGATAGAGCGCATCGATGAGCACGCGGCCCATCGCGCCATAGGTGAACAGCGCGAGGAAGACCAGCGAGGGCAGCAGCAGCAGATAGGCCGGCAGTGAGGCTTTGACGCGGGCGGTGAGGCGCTTCAGCACGTCGAGGCGCGGCGCCGCCGAGGTCGCGACCGGGAGAGCCGCGGGTTCGGCGAGGCTCATCTCACCGCGCCGGGAAATTGAGCGCATAGTCGCGGCCGTCCATTCCCGCGGGCGGGGCGAACGGGAAGCGCAGATTCTCGTCGAGGAAGTCATGGCTGTGCACGACGAGGCTCTCGTCGTCGATCAGCACGACGCCGTAGGCCGGCGGCTCGTGGCTGGCGAGGTGCGGCGCGCTCTGGTCGAGCTCGAACCAGACCTGATGGTTGGTGCCGCGCAGGGTCGAGAACGGGATCTTGCCCCAGCTGCCGAAGATCGGCCGGTGCACATGGCCGAAGAAGAGATGGCGGATGCGCGCGCGATAAGGCGCGATCACCTCGGCGAATTCCGTGCTCTGCTTCAGCCCGATCTCGTCCATCGCGTGCACGCCGACCGGGAAGGGCGGATGGTGCATGAACACGACGAGCGGCATGTCCGCGGGCGCGGCGGCGAGCGTGCTCGCCAGCCAGCCGAGGCGCTTGGCGCACATCTCGCCGGCATGGCTGGTCTCGTCCAGGGTGTCGAGGAAGACGAACAGGCCGTGCTCGGTGGTGCGCGTGCCCTGCACGAAGCCGTTGGCATCGCGCGGCGCGGCCTTCAGCGCATCGAGGCAGGTGACACGGCGGTCGTGATTGCCGACCATGGCGATGTAGGGAATCTTCAGCGCAGCCATCGCCTCGGCGAAATTGGCGTAGGATTCCGGCTCGCCCCAATGGGTGAGGTCGCCGGTGACCACTGCAAAGGCGGCATCGGACTGATGCTGGTTGATGTCGGCGATGGCGGCGTCCAGCCGGGCGCGCGGGTCGAGGCCGTAGAGCTTCAGCCCGGGATTCGCGAGATGCGTGTCGGTGATGTGGATGAATTTGAAGGGCATGGCGCGCTGTCGGGACGGTTGGAGGATGGACGTCTCCGGCAAGACGACCCTGACAGGCGGTTAGAGCGCGTGTGTTTCAGTTTGATGACAGCGGTTCCGCGGGACGCGACGTGTCCACAACGCCCGCGGACAGAAATGGACCAGCGCAAGGCGCAATCCCTGCCGTGGATCAATTCAAGATGGTGGTGCGCGGTTGAAACTTGCCTCACGTCCCGCAGAACGTCTGCAGCACCCGCTGATCCGGCAGCGGCGGATCGGCGTAGGCGGCGTAGTCCGGCTGGTCCTCGAACGGCCTCGCCAGCACCTTCACCAATTGCTCGAACGGCGCATAGTCGTCATCGTTCACCGCGGCCTGGATCACCGCCTCGACGCGGTGGTTGCGCGGGATGAACATCGGATTGACGGCGTTCATGGCCGCCTGCCGCTCCGCCGCTGTCTGCGGTTCGAGCACGAGACGCGCGCGCCAGCGTCCGGCCCACTCGTCGAACGCGCCGGGCTCCATGAACTGCGCGCGCGCGTCGGCTGCGTCGCCAGCCGCGGCGTCACAGAGCTTGCGGAAGGTGAGCGTGAAGTCGGCCTGGTTCTTCGCCATCGCATCCAGCAGGTCCTGGATCAGCGCCTCGTCGCCGTCGCGCTCGGTGAAGAGGCCGACCTTCCTGCGCAGGCCGGCCTGATAGGCCGCGCTGAACGTGTCGGAGAAGGCGCCGAGAATGTCCTGGGCTTCGGCGACCGCCTTCTCCTGCTCGTCGGAGAACAGCGGCAGCAGGCATTCGGCGAGGCGCGTCAAATTCCACAGCGCGATGCGCGGCTGGTTGGCATAGGCGTAGCGGCCCATCTCGTCGATCGAGGAGAAGACCTGCGCGGGATTGTAGGCGTCCATGAAAGCGCAGGGGCCGTAATCGATGGTCTCGCCGGAGATGGACGTGTTGTCGGTGTTCATCACGCCGTGGATGAAGCCGACGAGGAGCCAGCGCGCGATGAGATTGGCCTGACGTTCAACGACGGCCGCGAGCAGGGCGTGGTAAGGGCGCTCGGCTTGCAGCAGGTCCGGATAGTGGCGCGCGATCACATGGTCGGCGAGCCGGCGGATCGCCTCGGTGTCGCGGCGGACGGCGAAGAACTGGAAGGTGCCGACGCGGATATGGCTGGAGGCGACGCGGGTCAGCACCGCGCCGGGCAGCGCGGTCTCGCGGATGACGTGCTCGCCCGTGACGACCGCGGCGAGCGAGCGCGTGGTCGGGATGCCCAGCGCGTGCATCGCTTCGCTGACGATGTACTCGCGCAAGACCGGACCCAGCGCGGCGCGGCCGTCGCCGCGGCGGGAGAACGGGGTGGGGCCCGAGCCCTTGAGCTGGATGTCGCGGCGGACGCCGTCCTTGTCGATGACCTCGCCGAGCAGGATGGCGCGGCCGTCGCCGAGTTGGGGGACGAACTGCCCGAACTGGTGGCCGGCATAGGCCATGGCAATGGGATCGGCGCCGGCGGGAACCGTCTTGCCGGCCAGGATCTCGGCACCCTCAGGGGTCTCCAGCAGGTCCGGATCGAGCCCGAGCTGGATTGCCAGCGGCCGGTTCAGCTTGATCAGCCGGGGGGCGGCGACCGGGGTCGGCGCGACGCGGGCGAAGAAGCTGTCCGGCAGCGCCGAATAGGAGTTCTGGAAGGGGAAATGCACCGTCATGGGCTCAAGATAGGGCTGGAACGCCTGATGGCAAAGGCTCGGCCCGTGAAAATGGGCACTTCTAGCCCAAAACAGGGCGTTCCCTTGGTTGCCGCCTTGATCCTAGCGAGGTAAACCCTGCCGCAAATTCGGACCGGCCGTGACAGGCCGTTCGATTCGCATCCTCCGACATTGATTTTGGGACGACCATGCATCGCTACCGGTCACATACATGCGGCGCGCTCCGCGACAGCAACATCGGCGAGACGGTCCGCCTGTCAGGCTGGGTCCATCGCGTTCGCGACCATGGCGGCGTGCTGTTCATCGACCTGCGCGACCATTACGGCCTGACCCAGTGCGTGGTCGACCCGGACTCGCCGGCGTTCTCGCTGGCCGAAAAGCTGCGCTCGGAATTCGTGGTCAAGATGGACGGCAAGGTCCGCCGTCGACCTGAGGGCACCGACAATGACGATCTGCCGACCGGCAAGGTCGAGGTCTATGTCAGCGAGATCGAGGTGCTGGGCCCGGCCGGCGATCTGCCCCTGCCGGTGTTCGGCGACCAGGAATATCCGGAAGACATCAGGCTCAAATATCGCTTCCTGGACCTGCGCCGCGAAAAACTGCACCAGAACATCATGACGCGCGTCGAGATCATCAAGTCGATGCGCAGGCGCATGGAGGGGCAGGGCTTCTTCGAGTTCAACACCCCGATCCTGACCGCGTCCTCGCCGGAAGGCGCGCGCGACTTCCTGGTGCCGTCGCGCATCCATCCCGGCAAGTTCTACGCGCTGCCGCAGGCGCCGCAGCAGTACAAGCAACTGCTGATGATGTCGGGCTTCGACCGCTATTTCCAGATCGCGCCCTGCTTCCGCGACGAGGACCCGCGCGCCGACCGCCTGCCGGGCGAGTTCTACCAGCTCGACGTCGAGATGAGCTTCGTGACGCAGGAGGACGTCTTCGCCGCGATGGAGCCCGTCATCACCGGCGTGTTCGAGGAATTTGCGAAGGGCAAGCCGGTCACCAAGGGCTGGCGCCGGATTCCGTTCGCCGAGGCGCTGCGCAAATACGGCAGCGACAAGCCGGACCTGCGCAACCCCATCGAGATGCAGGACGTCTCCGAGCACTTCCGCGGCTCCGGCTTCAAGGTGTTCGCGCGCATGCTCGAGGATCCCAAGAACCAGGTCTGGGCGATCCCGGCACCGGGCGGCGGCAGCCGCGCGTTCTGCGACCGCATGAACTCGTGGGCGCAGGGCGAAGGCCAGCCCGGCCTCGGCTACATCATGTGGCGCGAGGGCGGCGAGGGCGCAGGCCCGCTCGCGAACAACATCGGGCCCGAGCGCACCGCCGCGATCCGCGCACAGCTCGGCCTCAAGGAAGGCGACGCCGCCTTCTTCGTCGCCGGCGACCCCGACAAGTTCTGGAAATTTTCGGGCCTTGCCCGCAACAAGGTCGGCGAGGAGTTGAACCTCACCGACAAGGAGCGGTTCGAGCTCGCCTGGATCGTGGACTTCCCGATGTACGAGTACAACGAGGACGACAAGAAGGTCGACTTCTCGCACAACCCGTTCTCGATGCCGCAGGGCGGTCTCGACGCGCTGAAGTCGCAGGATCCGCTGACCATCAAGGCGTTCCAGTACGACATCACCTGCAACGGCTACGAGATCGCCTCCGGCGGCATCCGCAACCACGTGCCGGAAGCGATGGTGAAGGCGTTCGAGATCGCAGGTTACGGCGAGCAGGAAGTGGTCGACCGCTTCGGCGGCATGTACCGTGCCTTCCAGTACGGCGCGCCGCCGCATGGCGGCATGGCCGCGGGTGTCGACCGCATCGTGATGCTGCTGTGCGGCACCACGAATCTGCGCGAGATCTCGCTGTTCCCGATGAACCAGCAGGCCATGGACCTCCTGATGGGCGCGCCCTCGGAAGCCACCACCAAGCAGCTCCGCGAGCTGCACATCCGCGTGAACCTGCCGCAGAAGTGAGTGAGGCAACGCCTCTCCTCATGCACGAAGAGGCGCGCTCTCTCCTCCGCGTCATTGCGAGCGCAGCGAAGCAATCCAGAATCTTTCCGCGGAACGAGTCTGGATTGCTTCGTCGTAAGAGCTCCTCGCAATGACGCGGAGCAGAGAGCCGCCTGTCTCTTCCTACAGCCCCGTCGACGCCTCGATCTTGAACTGCGCCAGCGCGATGATCGGTTCGTTGTCGAGGACATCGATCAGCTGAAGCAGCGGCAGCTTGCCGAACGGGGTCAGCTTGATGGTGAGCGTTTGCCCTGAGGTCGCGACGAAGCCGGCGAGCGCATCGACCGCGACCTTGGCATCGAGATTGGAGGCGGCGATCTTCTCGCCCTGCGCCCGGATCGTCGCGACGATGGCGCTACGCGCGGTGTCACGGCTGACATTCTGCATGCGCGCGAACTGAGCCACGACCAGATCGACCACGCCGCGGTCGCGCAAGGACAGCTCGATCGCGCCGGTCTCGACCTGCGTCAACTGATCCATGGCCTCCGACCGGTCCGTCGTGGTGAAGAGGTCGCGCGGCACGTTGGCAAGCGCAAAACTGACCTGCGCTTTGGCGAGGTTGCCGAGATCGAGCGTGGCGGGCGCCAGCGCGAAGGCGCTAGAGGATTCCGTCCAGGCCGCGCCGAGATCGAGGTCGATCGCGAGCTTGTCCACGCCTGCCACGATCAGCGGCTGCAGCGCCGGATTGGCGGGATCGGTCGGTGTGACCATCTTCACGACCAGATTGGCCTTGCTCGGGATCGATCCCACCAGCTGGCCCCAGTTCAGGCTGATCGTGTCGACGGTGATGGGCTGCCGCGCGGTGTTGTGGGGCGCAACCACGCCCTTGACCTCGGCGCCTTCGAACACCCGGAACAGGCCCAGCATCTGGTCGGGCGAGGGCGGCTGCCCGGGATTGTTGAGACCGGAGGCCCAGCGCATGAAGTTCGGCATGCTGAAGGATTTGAGCGCGAAGCGCTCCATCTTGAACTGCCCCTGCGGCGAGGGTGCATCGACGCCCTCGATCGCGAATTCGTCCTGCCGGTAGCGGATCGCGTTGATCTTCCCTGTTCCCTGCGGTGTGCCAATCGAAGTCTTGCCGATCTCGGCCTTGCCGATGCGAATACCCTCGTAGAATCCGGCGACCTTCTCCATCAGCTCGCGCGTCTGCGCCTGCGTAGGCGGGGCCGACTTGTCCTGCGGCAGCATGGCAAACATCTCGAACAAATGGAGCTTCGACGGCTGCACGTCGATGTCTTCCATGGCGAAGCCGTCGACATCCATACGCAGGCCCCGCGCGGACTTGAGCACATAAGGGCCGCTCGAGATTTGCCGGTAGACTCGGCGGTAGCTGTCGTCACCGCTCGTCTGCGGATCGAGTGCGGCGAGGATCGGGGTCGAGTCGAAATCATTGACGATGATGCCGGAAATCTCGCCAGTCAGCTTGTCCGCCTTGCCCGGCTGCGTCACGTTGATCGTGAAGGTGGCGCGGTCCGTCTTCATTGCATCGACCTTGCCGCGGCCGAGGTTTTGCAGCGCGAGGCCGGAATAGACGACTTCACCGCTGCCGACGCTGCTGCCGGCGTCGAAGCTGATGTTGATGGACGGCATCGTCACGGACGTGGCCGTCACGCTCGCGAACTGGTCGAGCACGAACCGGTACATGTCGCTCAACGAGCTCGATGCCGGCACGCTTTGAACGCGGAGGGGACCCGCATAGTCGCGCAGCGTCACCTGCGGGATCTTGTAGGCCACTTTCAGCTTGCCGGGTCCGACTTCGTCCAACCCAATCTCGACGCCCGAGATGTCGATGCCGTCAGCAGCGAAGCGCGTCTCGCCGGTCTGGCGGACGCCGGTGCTCCTGAAGGCGCCGATCTTGACGTGCCCTTGCGACGGGTTGCCGGGATCGACTGCGATGTCCTCGATCGTCAGCGTCCGGGTCGCGAGCTCGAACGTGATCTTGCCGTGGCTGGCCTTGCCGCCGCCCGAGCGCATCTGCTCGAAGGCTGCCTCGACCTCGCTGGTGGCCCGGTGCTGGACGTAGAGATTGAAGCCGAGCCATCCGCCGGCGCCGAGCACGGCTGCCACGATCAGGCCGATCAGGATTCGCTTCATTCCCAGCTCCAGTTGCTCGTTCTACATCGCGCAACCTGCCATATTCGGCAAACGCCACGCGGTCCAGGGAAAGCTATGGTTTTCAGACAGTTGACTGCACGCCCTGTTGATGGGGGCGCAATCGGATGTTGCCACCGGGGCACCCGGCGTGCTTCATCCCGTTTCCATGACCCGGAAATACCGTTTCGCTTGGGCGGCAGCTCCGGATCATGCATTTTGATGCCGGTAACGTGAGGCGAGACTCCGCATGTCGTCCTATTCTGATGATCTCCACCAGGCGGCGCTCGCCTATCATCGTCTGCCGCGCCCCGGAAAGCTCGAGATCCAGGCAAGCAAGCCGCTTGCCAATCAGCGCGACCTCGCGCTTGCCTATTCTCCGGGCGTTGCCGCGGCCTGCACCGAGATCGCCAAGAACCCGGCCGAGGCGGCCACGCTCACCACCCGCGCCAACCTGGTCGCGGTGGTCTCCAACGGCACCGCGGTGCTCGGCCTCGGCAATATCGGCCCGCTGGCCTCCAAGCCGGTGATGGAAGGCAAGGCGGTCCTGTTCAAGAAATTCGCCGGCATCGACGTGTTCGACATCGAGATCGCCGCCGACACCATCGACCGTGTGGTCGAGACGGTGGCGGCGCTCGAGCCGACCTTCGGCGGCATAAATCTGGAAGACATCCGCGGACCGGAATGCTTCGAGATCGAGACGCGCTTGAAGGAGCGCATGAAGATCCCGGTCTTCCATGACGACCAGCACGGCACCGCCATCATCGTCGCCGCGGCGATCACCAACGGACTCAGGCTGAACGGCAAGAAGCTGTCCGACGTCAAGATCGTGGCCTCGGGGGCGGGGGCCGCCGCGCTCGCAACGCTGAACCTGCTCGTCTCGATGGGCGCGCAGCGCAAGAACATCTGGGTCTGCGACATCGACGGTCTCGTGCATGAGGGGCGCAACACCTCGATGGACCGCTGGAAGGCGGTCTATGCGCAGAAGACCGACAAGCGCACGCTCGCCGACGTCATCGGCGGCGCCGACATCTTCATCGGGCTCTCGGCACCCGGCGTGCTCAAGCCCGAGATGGCCAAGGCGATGGGCGACAAGCCCTTGATCATGGCCCTCGCCAATCCCGTGCCGGAGATCATGCCGGAAGAGGCGCGAAAGGCGCGCCCCGACGCCATGATCTGCACCGGCCGCTCGGACTATCCGAACCAGGTCAACAACGTCCTCTGCTTTCCCTTCATCTTCCGCGGCGCGCTCGACGTCGGTGCCACCGCGATCAACGAGGAGATGAAGCACGCCGCCGTCGAGGCCATCGCGCAGCTCGCGCGCGAGGCGCCGTCGGATGCGGTCGCGCAGGGTTTTGACACGGGCGAGACCCAAGGCTTCGGCCCGGGCTCGCTGATCCCAAGTCCGTTCGACCCGCGCCTGATTCTGCGCATCGCGCCGGCTGTCGCCAAGGCGGCGATGGAGTCGGGTGTCGCGACGCGGCCTATCACCAATTTCGACGAGTACACTGCGCTGCTGGAGCGCTTCGCCTTCCGCTCCGGCCTCGTCATGAAGCCGATGTTCGCCAAGGCCAAGACCCAGCCGGTGCGGGTGATCTATGCCGAGGGCGAGGACGAGCGCGTGCTGCGCGCGACGCAAGTCGTGCTGGAGGAGAACCTGGCCCGGCCGATCCTGGTCGGCCGTCCTTCGGTCGTGGAGGCGCGCATCAAGCGCTTCGGGCTCTCGATCCGCGCCGGCAAGGACTTCGATCTGGTCAATCCCGAGGACGATCCGCGCTACCGCTCCTATGTGCAGTCCTATGTCGAGGTTGCCGGCCGCCGCGGCGTCACGCCGGATGCAGCCCGCACGGTGGTGCGCACCAACAACACCGTGATCGCCGCGCTCGCGGTGACGCGTGGCGAGGCGGATGCCATGCTTTGCGGCGTCGAGGGCCGCTACATGAGCCATCTGCGCCACGTCCGCGAGATCATCGGCTTCTCGCCGGGGATCAGCGACTATGCGGCGCTTGCGCTGCTGATCACCAGCAAGGGCGCCTTCTTCATCGCCGACACGCAGGTTCGGCCCAACCCGAGCGCGGAAGAGCTCGCAGAGATCGCATCGCTCGCCGCGGTCCACGTGCAGCGCTTCAACATCAAGCCGAAGATCGCCTTCGTCTCGCACTCGGATTTCGGCAGCTACGACACCGAGTCCTCGCGCAAGATGCGGCGGGCGACCCAGCTGTTGAAGGAGAAGCATCCGGAGATCGAGGCCGACGGCGAGATGCAGGGCGATACCGCACTCTCCGCCGCTGCGCGAAAGATGGTGCTGCCGCACTCCAAGCTGGAGGGCGAGGCCAACATCCTGATCATGCCGACCCTCGACACCGCCAACGTCGCCTATCAGATGATCAAGTCGCTGGCGGACGCGCTGCCCGTCGGCCCGATCCTGGTCGGCCCGGCGCACCCCGCACATATCCTGACGCCGTCGGTGACCGCGCGCGGCATCCTCAACATGACGGCTGTTGCAGTCGTCGAAGCGCAGGAGCGCGCCGCCCGGCAGCAGCCGACGTTGTTCACGTAGTTGCTTCGTACCCCCTCAAGATATTTAGGGAGCGCTCGCTCGGCAAACTCGTCATGCCCGGGCTTGTCCCGGGCATCCACGTTCTTCGTCCCGCGAGGCAAGCCGTGGATGGCCGGGTCAAGCCCGGCCATGACGCCGAGAGCGTTTTGGCCGATCACACTGCTCTCGGTTCGATTCCGCTAAAGCATGATCCGGAAAAGTGCGTAGCAGTTTTCCGAAAAGATCATGCTTAAACAACAACCTAAAGCGCGATGACGAGTCATCCTAATCGCATCGCGCTCTAGGGAGCGCCAACCGAACGGAGCGCCGCTCCCTTTTGAATTCCTCGCAGCTCTCCATTTCCGCGTTTGAAAACCGCAAACGGACTCTTCATAATCCCCTCAAGCGTTCCGTGCTGTAGCGCTTTGCCAAGAGGCCGATCATGCCAGCGTTCGTGACTTTCGGGCGAATCCTGTTCGCCGTTCTGTTCATCTACACGGGCGCGACCAAGCTCTTTGCCATCCAGGCGACCGCGGACTTCATCGCCACCAAGCTCGTAGTGCCTGATATCATCGCGCCTTACGCCACGCAGGTCGAGACGGCGACGGCCATGACCACGCCGCAGCTGCTGGCGATCGCGGTCGGCGGACTCGAGGTCATCGCAGGGCTGATGATCGCGCTGAATCTTGGCGCGCGCTTCTTCGCGCTGCTGCTGATCATCTACGTCGCCGTCGCGACCGTCCTGTTCTACGATTTCTGGAACCAGACCCCGCCGGACAACGCCAAGATGCTGGTCGACGCGCTCAAGAACCTGTCGATCATCGGCGCGCTCTGCATGATCATCGGCTACGGCCGCACCACGCGTCCGGCCGAGGCGGCCTACGGCGACGTGTAGCGATCAATGCGTCCTTGGGGGCGCGATCTCGCGCATCCAGCGGGAAATCGTTGCGCTGCCCGTTGCATCGGTGCCGTGCTGCAGGCCGAGCAATGCGGCCTCGCGCGCTGCGCGGGGCGTAATGCCGTAGGCTGCCTTGAACGAGCGCGTGAAATGCGCGTCGGTGCCGAGCTGCCAGCGCCGCGCGACCTCGCTGATGCGCGGACCACGCGAGCCCGAATTGGCGAGATCGAAGAACGCGCGGTGCAGCCGACGGCTGCGAATGTAGTCCGCGATGCCGCCGACGGGCGCGAACAACCGGTACAGTGAGGCCCGGGACAGGCCGAAATGGGCCGCGATCGAATTGGCCGACAGATCCTCGCTGGCAAGGCCAGCCTCGATATATTGCCGAATCCGCATCAAGGACGGGCTCGCAGCGACGGTATGGTCGGCGTCAGCGTCGCCACGTTCGAGCTCGTTGCGCAGGCACGCGGCCAGCAGCGAGACCGTGCCCTCGACCACCGATTGGCATTCGTCGAGCGTCATGCGGGGAGCAAATTCGACCAGAGCGGTGAGATGTCCCGCCAGCAGTCTTGCGATCACGCTGCTGCCCGGCAGGACCAGGCCGTGCAGGTCGTCGACTCGCAAGAGATGGGTGCCGAACATCGGGCGCGGCACGACCAGCGTGATATTCTCGAAAGCCGTCGCCTTGGTCTCCAGGGTCTGGGCGAGGTCGAACAGGCAGATGTCGCCGGCACGCACACGGATCGGCCGGGTGCCCGCGACGCCGTCATAGCCACCCTTCAGATAGAGCTGGAGAATGATGTGGTCGACGCCGCTGCGCGCAATCGTTTCGGGGGTGCGGCGGAAACGCTGGCCGCTGGCACGGCTCAGCCCGATCAGCACCGGCCCCATGGCGTAGGAGCTGATGTCGGCGCGAAACGGGCCCGGTTCGTCGGCGGCGAGCTCGTCGACGTCGAACAGCGTGGCGACAGATTCTCGCCAGGCGGCGACGTTCGCATCTGCCTCCATCCGATCGGCAGTGAAGCCGAATGCCGGTAGCAGGGACGAAATCGCGGCTGCATCATCAGTCAGTCCGGAGGCGTCTGTCGGACCTGTCGTCGTGCAGTCGTCGTTCATGGTGTCCGTGGTCGCGTCTCGATCATCGTTGAGGCCGGAGCCGGCCAGCCGGGCCAGTCATCGCAAGGATATCCGGAGGCCGCGGAGGGCGTCGGCGGGAGACCCGAGCCCCGGCGTATATGGTGATCATTCCGCAGAGGGAAAGCGGCTCGTTTGTATACCAATGATGCCGTCTCGGGGCAGGCAGCACCCAATTGGCGTCTTCCGCCACGATCCAGGCCGTCCAGTCTTGCGCTTTTGTCTCAGTCTATTGATCCGGTGTTTCTCAGTCGTCAGCTCGTATTGACGCAGCACCACGGACGTCGGCTATAGCGCCATCACCGCCGTCGGGGCCGATTATCGGGTCTCGGCCAATATGCTAGCTGGCTTTGCGCTGGCCGGCGGCGGCGCCAATTTTTGCTTGATGAACCCGCGGGATACACAAAGGTGTCCTGATGCCGGTACTGTGCATGGGGTTGTTCCTCCGATTCTTGCCGGAGCCTCATCCCACCGGTGCGAGCGAAAGCCAGCCGGCCATGCCGGGAGGCTACTCCGGCCGCCACGGCGTCACGGTCACCTCATGTGCCGCGTCGAGCACGTACGGGGCGCCCGGCTTCAATCCGTGCGAAGCCAGCACCTCGTGAGGCGTCCGCGCCGGCACGCCGCCAAAACAGCCTTCGCCGCCAGGCAGCCGCACATGCGGGGCTTCCGATAGCCAGAACGCGTCGTAGCGGTCCATGAACATGTCGAATACGCCCGGACCGCCGATGATGGCGATCATGCCGGAGGCGACGTCCGCGAAGGCGCAGGCCTCATCGAAGCTTGCGTGCTGCGGATTCCACAGCGTCGCGTTCGGCATCTCCGGGTCGACGGTGAGGTCCCTGATCTTGCGGGTCAGGATCAGCCGCTTGCGCTTCGGCGAATTCGGCTGCTGCTCGTGCGAGTGCCGGCCATGCACGATCAGCGCGGCGCGATCGAGCGCCTGCTCGAAGAAGAGCTTGTCGCCTTCGAACTTCAGGCTGTCGGGCATCACGCGATCGGCGTCGGCAAGCATGCCGTCCGCCGAGACGATGACGTAGCCCTCGATACGGAAAGACAACGGCCTTCTATTCGGAAACGGTCGTCACCACGGAATTGACCGGGCGCTGGCTCACCGTCGGCAGCTTGGCGTCCTTGAGCAGCTCCTGGTCGTATTCCGGCAGTGTCGATGCCGGGAACTTGGCGCGCATCGCCACCACCTTGTAGCCGCCGGCCTTCAGCCGCTTGAGCAGCTCGGGCAGGGCTTCCGCGGTGTGCTTCTGGAAGTCGTGCATCAGGATGATGCCCTTGCCCTTGGTCTCGAGCTTCTTCATCACGGTCTCGACGACCTTCTCGGGCTTGGAGGCCTTGAAGTCGAACGAGTCGATGTCGCAGGAGAAGATCCCGACATTGCGGTTGCCGAGATAGGTGACCATCTCCGGCGGATGCTGGAGCGCCGGGAAGCGGAAGAACGGTGAGGGCGAGATGCCGCCGAGCGCCCATCTCACGGCGCTGAAGCCCTTCTCGATCTCGTCCTTGCGCTGCGCTTCTGTGAGCTTCTTGTTGTTGAGATTGGCGTGCGACCAGGTGTGGGCACCGACCGTATGGCCGGCCGCGTAGACCTGCTTCAGGATCTCCGGCTCATAGGTCGCGTGCTTGCCGATGGAGAAGAAGATGCCGGTGGTGCATTCGTCGGCGAGCGCCTTCAGCACCGCGGGCGTGTTGCGCGGCCAGGGGCCGTCGTCGAAGGTCAGCACCACCTCCTTGTCGCGCAGGAAGTCGAGCTCCTTGAAATGCTCGAAACCGAAGCCGGGACCGCCCGTGGTGTCGATCTCGACGGTGCGGGCGACGCCGAGCGCCCCCGGCGTGTTGCAGGCCGCGCGCGCCGGTTGCGGCGGCTGCTTGGGCGGAGGCGGATTGACGAACCCAGCTGGCGCGGCGCCTGTCGCGGGAGCGGCGGCCGGAGTCGTCGCGGGCGCCGACGCGACCGGCGTCGCCGCCGGTGCGGCTTGCGTCGCGGCTGCCGGCTTCGCGGCCGGTGTCTGCGACCATGCTGCGCCGGTCATCGCAACCGACATCGCGCCTGCCAAAATCAGTCCTGCCGCCACACGCATGGTGTTGTCCTCGAGATTGGCCCCGTTGTCCCGCCGCGGCTCTTCGCCTGTGGCAAAAACCGTCCTGCCCCAAACGATCCTAGCCTAGATGGTGCGGCATCGCCATTGCAACGGCTGTTTGACGCGCCCCGACACTTGTGCCCAGTCGGATGGCGCGCACCTGCGTCAGCTGTCGGCCAGCGCCCTGGCAATGGCCGTTTTGATCCGCGTGTCGGCCGGTTCGACCGCGGACGCAAAGACGTCGGCGATATAGCCGTCGCGGCCGATCAGGTATTTGTGGAAGTTCCACTTCGGAACTTCCTTCGGTCGCGCCTCGGCGGCCCATTTGTAGAATGGATGCGCTTTCGCTCCAATCACTACGGCCTTGGCCGTAACCGGGAAGGTAACACCATATTGGTGGTGCGCGGTCTCTGTGATCTCGGTTGCGCCGCCGGGCTCCTGGCCCCCGAAGTCGTTGGAGGGCACGCCGACCACGGTGAGCCCGCGGGGGCGGAATTCGTTCCAGAGCTCTTGCAGGCCGGCATATTGCGGCGTGTAGCCACAGAGCGAGGCAGTGTTCACCACCAGCAGCGGTTTGCCGGTGAACGCGGCGAGGCGGATGTCGTCGCCAGACAATGCGGGGAAGGAGAAGGCGTAGGCCGAGATCCGGCTCACGCCGCCATCGGCGAAAGCGCGTGCTGCCGGCGCGACCGCACCTGCAACCGTTGCGACGAGCATGGTCCTGCGATTCATCATGACGGCGTCCCCCGAAATGATCCGGACCGCATGTTACCCCGCCGGCACGACCGGACTGCTCAACACCGCGTTATCGGGAGCGACGAACCCTAGTACAGGCGGACGATGAAATCGGTGCCTTCGCCGGTCTCGCCCTGGTTGATGCCCTGGTCGGAGACGATGATCGAGCCGCCGGACGTCAGCATCTCGTTGATCTTCGTCATGGTCTCGGCGGGGATCGCGATGCGGTCGAGGGCGTCGGCCGGACTGTCCGGCGTGACCACGGGCCTGGCGGCGACGGGAATCACGGCGGCGCCGCGCTGACGGCGCACGAGGCGGCTGTCGTCCGCGCGCGCCGCGGAACGGACGGAGACGGGCAGCGACACCACCGACCAACGCAGCGAATTGGCATCGGCCTTGTCGACTTCGGCGGTGAAGACATGCGTGCCGAGCGGCCGGTCGCTCGCGGCGATCGTGACGGGCACCTCGAACAGCGGCGCAAAATTCTGCCGCACATAGAGCTTCGAATCCTTGCGACTGATGAAGACGGCAATCTGGCCGGCCCGCCTGGGTGTTTCCGGTTTTGCGGCTGGCGCCGGGTCGGCAACGCGGGTCTCGTCCTTCTTTGCGTCGGGTGAAGCACCCATTGTCGGCGCCGTGGCCGGTGCGTTGGGCGTCTTCGCAGAGTCCACCGCCTCCGTCTTGACAGGCTCGGCTTTGACCGCCTCGGGCTTGTCGTCGTGACCTGGCTTGACTGTACCGGATGCCTCGGCCGTCTTGGCCTTGTCGGCCGGTGCGACGGCTTCCTCGCGCGCGAGCGCGCTGCCCGTGGTCACATCCGACATCACGGCATGGCCGACCGACGCGCGCAGGTCGAGCACGCTGTCGGCACTTGCAGTCTTCGCCTCCAGGGGCTTGGTTTCGGCGGCGCCCTTGTCGCCCTTCTCGCCGACAGTAGTCTGCCGCTCGAGGCTCGCCGTGGGCTGCGGCGGCACACGCACGGAGGCGAGCAGGGGATGGGAGAAGCTGTGCGGCGTCATCTCGCCGGGCGCGACGATGACGCGCGCGCCCATCCTGGTCCAGTTCCACATCTTCACCGCGAACGACATCGGCATGCGGATGCAGCCGTGCGAGGCCGGATAACCCGGCAACACGCCGGCGTGCATGGCGACGCCGGACCAGGTGATCCGCTGCATGTACGGCATCGGTGCACCGCTATAGATGTTGGAGCGGTGGAATTTGTGCTTCTGGATGACGCTGAACACACCCATCGGCGTCGAATGGCCCTTCATGCCGGTCGAGACCGGGGATTCCGCGAACGCGCCTTTGCTGTCGTAGACCGTCACCTTCTGCCGGTCGATCGAGACAACGATGACGAGCGGTCCTTGCGGCTTGGTGCCGGCTTCCTTCTCGGCTGTAACTTCTTTCTTGCCGACTGTGCGGCTCTTCTGCGGCTTCTGGCGCAGCGGCTCGGGACGCTGCCGGGCGTAATAGGAGCCGTCGGAATAATCCGTCCAATAGTAGAACGCTGCGTTTGCCTGGCTGGTCGTGCCGATGCCGATCGCGCCCGCCGCCGTCAAAATGGCGACCTGCCAAAGCTGCGCCGACTTGGCGGAAGAACCCGACCCGTTCACGCTGTTCATCCTCGAATCCATAATCCAAAATCAGACGTTAGTCTCACAAAGGGGATACGCGTTCACCAGCAAGGTGGTTCTGCGATCAGTTACTTTTGTCCAAGCCGTAGCAAAAAAGCCTCACGGAGCGGTAAACGGCGGCCGCGACCGGTTGCCTGTCACCTTCCTGTCGGGCTGTCGCGTTCCTACATTGCGGAGACTTGTTACCGGAGAGCTTCATGTCATCTCGTTTCCCCGGTCTTTCGGGCATCCGCTTGAAAGGCCTCGCTTTATTCCTCCTGGCTCTGACTGCGCCGATGGCGTCCGCATCTGCCGCCGACGAACCCGATCTGATCTTCCGCCGCTCGACCGTGTTCAAATGGATGAGCCCGAACGACAAGCTCGCGACCTATGGTCTCGACGATCCGGAAGTCGAGGGCGTCGCCTGTCATTTCACGGTGCCGGAGAAGGGGGGCTTCAAGGGGTGGCTGGGCCTTGCCGAGGAGGTCTCGGACATCTCGCTCGCCTGCCGCCAGGTCGCCCCGATCAGGTTCAAGCACAAGATGGAGCAGGGCGACGACATGTTCCGGCAGCGGCGCTCGCTGTTCTTCAAGAAGATGCAGATCGTGCGCGGCTGCGACGCCAAACGCAACGTGCTGGTCTACATGGTCTATTCGGACAGGCTGATCGAGGGGTCGCCGAAGAACTCGACCTCGACCGTGCCGATCATGCCGTGGGGACCGGCGGACACAAACGTCCAGAAGTGCGGCGAGTTCTTCACCCAGTGACGCCCTTGCGTTCACTCAGTGACGCGCTTGCGTTGGCTCAAAGACGATTGCCCGGTTTCGCGAGATGCGAACCGGTCAGCCGCACGAACATCTGAGGTACAGCCTCGAAGCCGCGGCTCGATTGCAGCGCCATTTCGCCAGCGTTGCCGCGAACGGGTGGTTCATCTCCGCGATCCCTCGGTGGATCCGCATCGCGCGGCGTTGCGCGATTTCCCGCCATCATGGTGGCCATCCCTCACGTGAATGCGCCCGATGAATCGGGCGTCTCGGTTTCGATGGCTTGGGTCGCGGCCGAACCGCCCCCGGTTCAATAGGACCCGGCCCTCGTTTGCCGCCCTGTTCAGCAGAAAAACGTAAAATGCGTATGAAGCGCTTGAGGCGGGAGCATGACGGCGCCGGTGCAAGGTGCGTTTCCGCGCTGGAGCCGGAACTTACCGGACCACTTTGAGCTGCAGCGAGACCTCTCTGAAATGACTGGCATTTTCCGAAAATTGTTTCGTCGTCACGGGCGGGACGAAACAATTCTCACGAAGACGAAACCATTTTCAGCTTTTCGCGCATCACGCGCGAAACCGCCCATGGTTATCAGCGTCACAACGACGACGGCGCACCGCCGGCCACCGAATTGGGATAAAAGATCATGCGCGTGCTCAGCTTCATCCTTGCTTTCGGTTTCGTGCTCGCCGGCTCCTCGTTCGCGGGGGCGCCTGACGGTAATCTCCCCGGTGTCGGCACCTTCCAGTACAGCGGCTCGCCCGTCACCATCACGCCAGCGCAGCCGATCGTGATCGCCGCGCGCCTCTGACCGCACACAAGACAACAGCCGGCAAGGCCATCATGTTGCTTCGTCTCTGCGCCGCGGCGTTCGTGTCCCTTCTGACGATCGGTTCTGTTCAGGCGCAGGTTCGCACACCCTCCCGGCTGCCCGATCCACGCAGCGAATTCGTGCGCCAGTGCGCGCCGCGCATGCTTGGGCGCTGGGAGCATCCGGAAGCGGTTTGCGGCTGCCTCCACGACCATGCCGCCGCTGCCGTTGAGGACCGCGATCTGCGCGAGGCGCTGCTGCGCGGCATCACCGAGACCGGCGTGCCGACGATCGAGACCGATTGGGTGCCGGTATCCAAGCAGGGTGAGATCGGCCCGACCTTCACCAAGATCGCCAAGCCGACCTTGCAGTGCATGTTCGATCCGGCGAAGTAGCTTCTCAGCTGATCATTTCGATTTCGGCCCGTGTCGCGGCACGCAGGAACTCGTGCGCGAGACACCCTTGTCCGTCATCTTGGCGCCGCGCACCTCCTTGACCTGACCGGCGGGGCAGGTTCCGTCATCCACGAGCACACGCTGCCCGAGCTTCAGATCGACAATGTCCTGCTCGCGTCCGACGCTGCCAGCACGCGCCGTCGAGGCAAGCGCGGTGGCGATCAGGAGCGAACAGCAGGCGGTGCGAAGAAGTGACATGACGGAAGCTCCCGGAATTGAAGCTGCAATGTAGGGGCCGGTCAGCGATTCTGATAGTGAAGCTTGGTTACGCCCGCCGGCCCGATCTGCTCTTGGCGTGCAAGGCTGAGCGCGATTCCCGCGCGAGCCGATCGGCGGACGCTACGAGTTGCGGAATTGCATGCCCCGAAAATCCCAGCACGAAGCCGGGCAGTGGACGCGCGCGCGAATAAGTGTCGGCCAATAGCCAGCCCTCGGCGCCGGCCGCTCGTTTGGCCAGCGCTGCCACCGACAGGTCGACCGAAGGATCGAACCGGGCGACAAGATGCAGTCCGTGGGATGGCACCGGCACGGATAGAGCGCCGTCGGATCTCGCCTCCAGCGTCTCGGCCAGCGCATCACGCGCCTCCCGATAGAGTTTTCGCACGCGCTTCAGGTTCGCGGCGAAGGCGCCGGAATTGAGCATGTCGGCCACCGCGCCTTCCATCAGCGTGCCGGGAAAGCGATCGAGCGCCGCGCGTGCTGCCGCCACGTCCGCGATCAGGCGTTCGGGCAGGGCGCAATAGCCGATGCGCAGGCCCGGAAACAGCGTCTTGGCAAACGTGCCCAGGTAGATCACGCGCTGGAGGCGATCGATGCCGGCGAGCGACATCAGCGGTGCGCCATCATAGCGGAACTCGCTGTCGTAGTCGTCCTCGAGCACGAATGCGCCGGCGTGCCTTGCCCAATCCAGAAGTTCGAGCCGCCGCGGCATCGACATCTGCACGCCAAGCGGAAATTGATGCGACGGTGTGACGTAGGCTGCGCGCGCGGACGGTGCCGCGATGCGGCCGTTGGCAACACGCATCCCGTGCTCGTCGACGGGGACTGGCACCGCGCGATAGCCGCAATGCGCTATGGTTTTTCGCGCGGCGGGATAGCCGGGGTCCTCGCACCACACCTGGTCGTTGGACCTCAGGATCGCGCTCAGCACGATGCGCAGCGCGTGCAGCGTGCCCGAGGTCAGCATGATCTGATCGGGATCGCAGCGCAGGCCGCGCGCCGACAGTAGATGATCCGCAATCGCCGCGCGGAGCTCGCGGCTGCCGCGGGGATCGCCATAATGCAGGTGCTCGGCCCCGAACGCACGCATGCGGCGGCCGACGAAGGCGCGAAAACGCTGCACCGCGCGCTCGTCGATATGGGTGCAGCCGAGCGCGAACGCGCCTTGCCCGGGCGTTTCGACAACCACCTTCGGCTTGTTCCGCTCGGCGACCCGCGCAGGGATTCGTGCGGCGACGAACGTTCCGGAGCCAACGGTTGCGTCGGCAAAGCCGTCGGCGATCAGACGCTCATACGCGGTGACGACGGCGTTGCGCCGGAAGCCGGTCTGCCTGGCCAGCGTCCGCGATGGCGGCAGCAGCTCGCCGGGCTTGACGAGGCCGGAGACGATCGTCTCGCAGAGCGCCTGATAGAGCCGGTGCGCGGCGGAGGCGCCGGCCGTGATGTGCGGCCCCGTGAGGTCGAGGGGCAGCTCGGTCTTGCCGGGCGCGGACGAATTGGTCGGAATTTTTCGCATGGAATTGGAACTATCGCAGACCAAAAGCCCCGCTACAACTGCGCTGGAATTCTTCCAATCCGGGCGGGAGCGGCCGTGAGCCAGATTGAGACCTCAAATTCCTATCCGACGTCGGCGCGCAACCAGGTGAAGCGCCGGCACGACCGAGGCTTCTACGATTACGCCACGGTCCACCGCATCCTGGATGCCTCGATGCTGTGCCACGTCTCCTATGTGGTCGACGGCCAGCCCTATTGCACGCCGACTTTCTTCTGGCGCGAGGGCACCAGGCTCTACTGGCACGGCTCGAGCGCCAGCCGCATGCTGCGCAACCAGAGCAGGGGCGAGCGCGTCTGCCTGACGGTCGCCCATCTCGACAGCCTCGTGCTGGCGCGCTGCGGCTTCAACCATTCCGCCGACTACCGCGCGGTCATGGCCTTCGGCACGGCCTATCTCGTCACCGACCCCGAGGAGAAGGAGCGGGCCGTGATCGCCATGGTCGACCGCTTCTTCCCGGATCGCACCGCCGGCCTGCGGCAGAGCACCGCGCAGGAGATCAAGGCAACCTCCTTCATCGCGATGGAGATCGAGGAAGCCTCGGCCAAGATCCGGGCCAAGGGTGTCGCTGACGACGACGAGGACTATGCGTTGCCGATCTACGCGGAGCGCATTCCGGTCCGCACCGTGCTCGGCGCTCCGGAGCCGTGCCCGCGCCTGCTCGACGGTGTGAGCCGGCCCGCGACGCTGAATGGCTATTCCGAAGGCCGGCTGCTCGAAGATGCATTGCGGGATGCTTATTTTGTGGAGTACCCCAACGGCTGAAATCGGCTAGTTTGCGCACTCCTTGAGAACCATTGAGATGCCTGGAGTTGCCGTGATGAATGCCGAAACGCAGCAGAGGATTCTTGACGCCGTCGACAGCGGCTTCGAAGCTCAGCTTGCTACCACCCGCGATTTCGTTGCGATCCCTTCGACCCGCGGGGCGGAGGGGCCGTGCCAGGACATGATCGGCGATCTCCTGCGGCAACGCGGCTACGAGGTCGACGATTGGCACATCAATGTCGACGATTTGAAGGATCTGCGCGGCTTCGGTCCGATCGAGCACGATTTTTCGAAGGCACGTTCCGTGGTGGGCACTTACCGTCCGGAGACCAATGGCGGTAAGTCGCTGATCCTGCAGGGGCACTGCGACGTTGTGCCGGCCGGCCCGCTGGAATTGTGGGATACGCCGCCATTCTCGCCGGTCATCAAGGACGGCAAGATGTTCGGTCGTGGCGCCTGCGACATGAAGTCGGGCACGATCGGTGCGCTCTATGCGCTGGACGCGATCAAGGCCGCCGGCTTCAGGCCGACGGCGCGGATCCACTTCCAGTCCGTGATCGAGGAGGAGAGCACCGGCGTCGGCGCACTTTCCACGCTGCAGCGCGGCTATCGCGCCGACGCTTGCTTCATTCCGGAGCCGACCGGCGGCAAGATGGTGCGCTCGCAGGTCGGCGTGATCTGGTTTCGCCTGCGCGTGAAGGGGCATCCGACCCACGTTGCCTTCGCAGGTTCGGGCGCGAACGCGATCATGGCGGCGTATCACCTGATCCAGGCACTGCAAAAACTCGAGATCGAATGGAACGAGCGCGCCAAGGCCGATCGTCACTTCAAGACGCTCAACCATCCCATCAACTTCAACCCGGGCATCATCAAGGGCGGCGACTGGGCCTCGAGCGTGCCGGCCTGGTGCGACGTCGACTGCCGGATTGCGGTGTTGCCGGGCTGGTCGATCGCCGATCACCAGAAGGAGATCATGGCTTGCGTTGCTGCTGCAGCGCGAAACCACCGCTTCCTGGCCAACAATCCGCCGGAGATCGAATGGTCGGGCTTCCTGTCGGAAGGCTATGAACTGACCGACGCCGCCGCGCCGGAAGCTGCGTTCGGCAAGGCCTTCAACGCCGTCTATGGCGGCGCGGTCGAGGACCTCGTCTTCACCGCGCTCACCGACACGCGCTTCTACGGTCTCAATCACGGCATTCCGAGCCTGTGTTTCGGGGCCAGCGGAGGCGAGATGCATGGCTTCAACGAGTTCGTCGACCTGGAGTCGCTGAAGAAGACGACCAAGGCGATGGCGCTGTTTATCGCCGAATGGTGCGGAGTGGAGAAGGCCTAGCGCGGTCGAGCGCGGTCGAGCGTCGCTCTCTCAACCGTCGCTGCGAGGCGCAAAGCGACCAAGCAATCCAGGCTGCCACGGCGGCAGGATCCTGGATTGTCTTGCTGCGCTCGCAAATGAGGGAAGCGGCCCATCAGATCCCCATTCAGGCGGAATATCTTGTCCGCTGCCCGAAACTCGGGCGTGCCCGAATCCTTTAAGCTTAAAATAAAGACTAGGAGGGCGACCTTGCCGGTGGCAGACTGACGTTCGGCTCGCTGGCCTTAAGTCCGCCGAGGAAAGCACGATGCGCGATTGGGATGACGCTTATGCCAATTCGGCCCATATCCCGGGCTCGGACAAGATGCCGGCGCTGTGGGCGGAGCGGGCGGCGACCTACCGCGCCGGGCTGAAGGAATTTCGCCCGGACATCGCCTATGGCGCCGGCGAGCGCCAGAAGCTCGACCTGGTCCTGCCCGACGGCGACAGCAAGGGCCTCGTCGTGTTCGTCCATGGCGGCTACTGGATGCGCTTCGACAAATCGACCTGGACCGATCTCGCCGAAGGCGCGCGCCATCATGGCTGGACGGTGGCGCTGCCGAGCTACACGCTGGCGCCGGTCGCGCGCATCTCCGACATCACAGCCGAGATCGCCGCCGCGATCGCCAAGGCGGCCTCGCTCGTCGCAGGTCCGATCCGGCTCGCCGGCCATTCCGCCGGCGGCCATCTCGTTACCCGCATGCTGTGCGACGACAGCCGCCTCGAGTCCGCCGTCTACAACCGCATCGCCGGCACGCTCACGATCAGTGGCCTGCACGATCTGCGTCCGTTGCTGAAGACCAAGATGAACGAGACGCTGCGCATGACGATGGAGGAGGCGACGCTGGAAAGCGCGGCGCTGCATCTGCCGCGCGGGCATTCGCCTGTGACCGCCTGGGTCGGCGGCAGCGAGCGGCCCGAATTCATCCGCCAGTCCGATCTGATGGCCAATGTCTGGACCGGCTTCGACGTGCCGACCCGCCTCGTCGTCGAGCCCGGCCTCAACCATTTTACCGTGATCGACGGGCTGAAGGATCCGTCCTCGCCGATCACCGCCCGCCTGGTCGGCCTCGACTGACGAAGCATGGAAGATCGATCGAAAGGGCCTGCCATGACGTCCAGCGACTACGATCCCACGAGCGAAGGCGCCGAGACCGATTTCGCCCGGCGGATGTCCTACGGCGACTACCTTGCACTGGATGCAATCCTCGGCGCGCAGCACCCGCTGTCGGAAGCGCATGACGAGATGCTGTTCATCATCCAGCATCAGACCACGGAGCTATGGATGCGGCTGGCCATCCACGAGCTCAGCGCCGCACGTCGGGCGATCGCGAAGGACGAGGTGCAGCCCGCCATGAAGATGCTGGCGCGGATGTCGCGCATCTTCGAGCAGCTCAACGGCGCCTGGGACGTGCTGCGTACGATGACGCCCAGCGAATATACCCGCTTCCGCTCGCAACTCGGGCAATCCTCGGGCTTCCAGTCGCGGCAATACCGGCTGATCGAATTTCTGCTCGGCAACCGCAACCACGCCATGCTGAAGCCGCACGCGCACGATGCGGAGACGACGAAGCTGCTCGAAGCCGAACTTGCGACGCCAAGCCTCTATGACGAGGTGTTGCGCCTCGCCGACCGCAACGGGCTCACGATGCCTGCGGCGGTGCTGGCGCGCGATGTCCGCGAGACCCACAGCCTCAACGAAGGCGTGCTGCAGGCCTGGCGTATCGTCTACGAGGCGCCGGAGACGCACTGGATGCTCTACGAACTGGCCGAGAAGCTGGTCGATTTCGAGGACTATTTCCGCCGCTGGCGCTTCAACCACGTGACGACGGTCGAGCGCGTCATCGGATTCAAGCGCGGCACCGGGGGCACTGGCGGCGTCAGCTATCTCAAGCGCATGCTGGAGGTCGAGCTGTTTCCCGAGCTCTGGCGCGTGCGCACGATTCTGTAGGGATGTCCATGACTCGGCTTCGCGTCTATGACGACACCAGGGCGTTGTTCCATTTGCCCGACGGCGTGATCTATCTCGACGGCAACTCGCTGGGTGCGCTGCCGCTGGGCGTTGCCGAGCGCGTCAATCGCGTCATCACGACCGAATGGGGCAACGAGCTGATCCGCGCCTGGAACACCGCCGGCTGGTACGCCCAACCGCGTCATGTCGGCGATCGCATCGCGCGGCTGATCGGCGCGGAAGCGGGCTCCGTGATGGTCGGCGACACGCTGTCGCTCAAGGTCTACCAGGCACTCGCCGCCGCGCTCGACATGAACGCCTCGCGCAAGGTGACCCTGTCGGATACCGGCAATTTCCCGACAGACCTCTACATGGCCGAGGGCCTGATCGAAACGCTCGGGCGCGGCCATCAACTGCGCCTGGTGGCGCCGGAGGAGATTGAGACCACGTTGTCGGAGGAGGTCGCGGTACTCTACGTCACCGAGGTCGACTACCGCACAGGCCGCCGCCACGACATGGCGAAGCTGACCGCGAAAGCGCACGCTCTCGGCATCGTCACGGTCTGGGATCTCGCGCATTCCGCCGGTGCGCTGCCGGTCGATCTCGCCGGGAGCGGCGCCGATTTCGCCGCGGGGTGCACCTACAAATATCTCAATGCCGGTCCCGGCTCGCCGGCTTTCCTCTACGTCGCGCCGCGCCATGCCGACAGCGCTCGGGCCGCGCTGTCGGGGTGGATGGGCCATGCGAAGCCGTTTGCGTTCGAGCTCGCCTATGCCGCCGCCGGCGGCGTCGAACGCATGCGCGTAGGCACGCCGCCGGTGCTGGCCATGGCGGCGCTGGAGGCCTCGCTGGACATCTGGGACCGCGTCGACATCGCTGAAGTCCGCGAGCGCTCGCTGGCGCTCGGTGATCTCCTGATTGCCGAGGTCGAGCGGCGCTGCCCGTCCTTGAATCTAGTGACGCCGCGCGCGCATGAGCGCCGCGGCTCGCAGGTCTCCTTCGCATTCGAGGGCGGCTACGCCGCCATGCAGGCCCTGATCGCGCGCGGCGTCATCGGCGATTTCCGCGCGCCCGACATCATGCGGTTCGGCCTCACGCCGCTGTATATCGGCGAGAGCGAGATAGTGAGGGCGGCCGAGATCATCGAGGATGTGATCGCAGGCGAGGTGTGGCGCCGGCCGGAGTACCAGGTCGTGAACGCCGTGACGTGAGCAGGGAGCACCGGCGCCGCGAGCGGATCCTCCCCGCATTCATGCGCCGAACGTGCCGTAAGGCGCGAAATGCGCGTCGTAGGACGGGCCCTTGATGATGCTGTGGAGCTGCCGACGGCGAGCCCCCATGTTGCCGCCGTCATAGAGCGGGAAGCACATCGCATCGTTCATGAGTT
Source organism: Bradyrhizobium sp. USDA 327 (assembly GCF_041262065.1). NCBI lineage: Bacteria > Pseudomonadati > Pseudomonadota > Alphaproteobacteria > Hyphomicrobiales > Nitrobacteraceae > Bradyrhizobium > Bradyrhizobium sp. USDA 327. Next base: position 2,612,533 of record NZ_JBGCCW010000001.1, read on the forward strand.
CTGCCAGCGGGTGCATGTCGGTGTAGCTGTCGACCCCGATCACGCGCATGCAGTCGTAGACGACGTCCACGCAGGTCTCCGAGCAGAACACTTTCGTCATCACGGCGAGCTCGTGCTCCTCTCCGCCCGACAGATCGTATTGATGGCAAGACTTCCAGGTCAGGTAGCGGCAGGCCTCGATCTTCATTTTGATGTCGGCCAGCATGTAGCCAACGGTCGGATAGTCGATGATGGGGTGCGGCCCGGAGCGGGCATCATTCCTGGCGAAGTCGAGGGCATGATCGAAGGCAGCTCGCATGACGCCGACGCAGGCGGCGCCGATCAGCGCAGCGGTCCAGGCGAAGTTGGTGGAGACGATCTTGATCCCGTCGCCGGGCTTGCCGATGATGTTCTCGGCGGGAACGCGGACGTTCTCGAACTTCATTCGCGGCGAGATCGTCGCCCGGTGTCCCGCCGTATCCAGAATTCCCGTCACCTGCACGCCGGGCAGGTTGCCTGGCACCATGATGACGGCTAGCGACTCCTGCGCGCCCTTGGTGGGATCGGTTCGGCACACTACTGCATACAGATGGCAGTTCTTGCCGTCCCAGCCGGTCCCATTCGTCGTGTAGTGCTTCTCGCCGTTGATCACCCATTCGTCGCCCTCGCGCCTGGCGAAAGTTTTCACGCCGTAGCGCGGATCGACGGCATCGAAGTTCGCGCCGCCCGTCACCTCGGTGAAGGCGAGCGCGCCGAGCCGGGTTCCATCCTCGATGAAGTCAGGCAGGAAGCGCTTCTTCTGCGCCTCCGTCCCGAAGAACACGATGGGTTTGACGCAGAGACCGGTCCCGAGCAGCGTGCTGGGCACGTTGACATCGACCGCGGCCAGCTCTTCGGCGGCGATGGCGAAGTCGAGTGCGGGAACGTCGGTGCCGCCAACCTCCTTGGGAAACAGTCCCTTGACGAAGCCGGCTTCGACCGCCTTCTTGTGAAACGGCCGCGTTGCATAGAAGCGCTCGTCCGGCTTGCTATACTGGCGGATCGTCGCGCGGACGTCCTTCAGCACCGTGTTGGCGAAGCTGCGCGCGCCTTCGCGAAGCGCGGCTTGCTCCGGGCTGAGCGTGAAATCAATAGGCATGGCTTCCTCCTCAAGACCTCGAGACATATCGACGCGCCGTCCCGTGGCGCGCCCTGATTGACGGGAAGAAGCCTATGTGCGTGCGCAGTAACGGTCTTGCCCGACAGCGCCCGGGCTTTGTGCTGACAGTGAACGAACTGTATTGGGCAGTCGTTCTGTCTTATCCGTTGCCGAATGTTTGTGCTGCGTGCTGGTGCTGTTCTGGCATGGAAAGTGCTTTTTCAGATACAGTGTCACTGTGTCGAGGATTTGCCATGGAGACCTGGACCACGAACGATCTGCCCGAGCGCGATCAGTTCAGCTATTGGAGAGAGGTCCTCTGCGAGGCCTATATCGCGCTCAATCCGGTGCGCGAGCCCGCGGTGGGCGGCTTTGCCGGGCATGTCACGGCCCATCCGCTTTCGACGATCAACGTCACCACCATCTCCTCCGGCCGTCAGAAGATCTATCGCGGGCGCTCCGAGATCAGCCGCATGCCGACGGAAGTCTATTTCCTCAATCTCCAGCTCCGAGGGCAATGCTGCATGCAGCAGGGCGGCCGTGCCGCGCTGCTCAATCCCGGCGAGTTCTCGATCGTGGACTCGACAGAGCCTTATCTAAACGACTACTGCAGTGACGATTGGGAGCAGTACTCGTTCCGGATTCCGCGGCATCTGCTGCGTCCGCTGCTGCGCAATCCCGACAGGGCGACGGCCACGATCGTCGCCGACAATGGCGGGATTGGTACTGTCGCCATCGATCTGCTCAAGTCGATCGTGCGCAATGTGGAGGGGCTGTCGCCGACCGGCGCAACACTGAGCAGCAGCATGGTCGAGCTCGTGGCCATATCGCTCGGTGCAACGCAGGCGACCCAGGAGATGGCGCGGGGCTCCGCGCGGCGGGCGCTATGTGCCTCCCTGGTCACTCACATCGAGACGAACGTCGCCGATCCCGAGCTGGCGCCGGCCAAGGTCGCCGACCATTTCGGCATCTCCGTGCGCTATCTGCACAAGGTCCTGGAGGAGGGCGGTCGCTCGTTCGGCCGCCTCGTCCTGGAGCAGCGCCTCGAGCGTTGCGCCAGGGATTTCGCGAAGCAGAAGGCGGATAGCGAGACGGTGACCGAGATCGCCTTGCGCTGGGGCTTCAACGACCTCTCGCATTTCAGCAGGACATTTCGCCAGCGGTTCGGAAAGACGCCGCGGGAATATCGCAGTGAGCGAGCGTGAACCGCCCCGGCGTCCTGTCAGGCAGCCCGCTCCAGCCGCCTGAATGCGCTGTCCATGTAGAGCAGGGGATCGACGTCCTGCTCGGCGATTCCGACCTGCAAGACCTCGCCCAGGAAGATGGTGTGGGTCTCGTAGGCCAGCCGCTGCACCACCTTGCAATCGAACGCGGCGAGCGCCGAAGCCAGCACGGGCGCGCCCGTGATCTGCGTCTGCCAATCGCCGGACGTGAACCGCTCTGCGCGGCGCGCTGATTTTGAAAAGACGTCGACAAGGTCGAGGTCGGCGGCGGCCAGCAAGTTGACGGCATAGACCTCGGACCGATCGATGACCTCATGCGCCGAGGCGTTCCTGTTGATGCAGACCAGCAGGGTCGGTGGCGCCGTGCTGACCGAGCTGATCGCGGTTGCAACCAGCCCGGCCCGGTGTCCGGCGGCGGCGCTCGTGATGAGTGCGACGCCGGAGGCGAATCTTCGCATACCCGACTTGAAGGCGTCGGCCCTCGACATCGCGTCGAAGGCAGGCTCGGAACGGTCCATGACAGTTTCGTTCATCATGCGCGTTCCGTCTGCCACTTGACGCCGGTGCTGCCTGCACTCTTCTCGCCGCCGCCCTTGAACGCCCCGCGATAGCGCGCGGCGGGGTGGCGGTCGTTCAGCCGGCCGCCGCTGCCGGGGAACATCTTCTCGCGCAATGTGCCCGGTGCGTATTCGCGCTGGGCAAGGCCGCGCTTCTGAAGCACCGGGATGACGTGTTCGATGAAGTCGCGATAGGAGCCCGGAAAATACTGGCAGATCATGTTGATGCCGTCGACGCCCGCATCCTGCCAGGCTTCGAGCTGGTCGGCGATGCTCTCGGGCGTGCCGACGATGCGGCTGTTGTAGGACAGCGCGTAGGCGAGGTCCTGGACGCGCGCCTTCTTGCCGGGGTTGCTGGCCTCGAACATGCTGATGAATCCGCGCAGGCCCTCGATGTTGGCCTGATCGATCGGCATGTCGCGGTCGAGCATGCCGAGGTCGATGCCCATGTCCCGGCTGATATGTGCGGCGAGCCCGTCATAGCTCACGCCCTTGTCGATCTCATCGGACTTGCGCCAGGCCTCTTCCTCGGTGCTACCCACGACGAAGGAGAAGCCCTGGATGAATTTCAGGTCCTCCGGGCGCCGCCCGTTCGCTTCCGCGACGGCGCGGGTCGCCGCGATGCCCTTGCGCGCGCCTTCGATGGTTGGATAGAGCACGAAGGTGCCTTCCGCATTGCGGGCAGCGAAGGACTGGCCCACCGGCGAGGCGCCGGCCTGGTACAGCACCGGCGTTCGCTGCGGTGAGGGGGAGCAGAGATGCGGCCCCAGCACCCTGTAGCGCTCGCCAGAATGATAGATGCGATGGATCTTGCTGGCATCGGCATAGACGCCGTTCTCCCTGTCGCCGAGCACCGCGCCTTCGTCCCACGAGCCTTCCCAGAGCTTGTAGACGACTTCCATGTACTCGTCGGCGCGGCGGTAGCGCTCGTCATGCGGGATGATCTCGTCGAAGCCGAAGTTCTGTGCGGCGTTGTGGCTGACGCTGGTGACGATGTTCCAGCCGATGCGCCCGTTGCTGAGATGATCCAGCGTCGACAGTCGGCGCGCAAAGCTGAACGGGTGCTCCGACATGATGGAGCTGGTGAAGGTAAGACCGAGATTTTCGGTGACGCCGATCAGTACCGCGGAGAGCGCAGCGGAATCGTTGCAGGGGATCTGCAAGCCTTCCCTGATGTAGGTGTCCCACGATCCCTTGTAGGCCGGATCGATGCCGACGACGTCAGCGAGGAACAGCGCATCGAAGCAGCCTTGCTCCAGGAGCTTGGTCAGCTCGATCCAGGTGCCGAGCTTGTCGAAATGCATCTGTGTGCTGTCGGGGTGGCGCCAGAGTCCGTGATAGATGTGGGAGACGACGTTCATTGAGAAGCAGTTGAGGATCAGACGATTGCGCATGGAAAGCCTCTGGGGTGCGAAGGGTTCGTCGGATCAGACGCTAGCGGAGGGCCGACGGAGCGTCTTGCTTATGTGCGCCTGGCGTTTGTGCCGGGAAGGAATAGCGGGGCAGCCGAGCATGAGGCGTTCGAGAAGAATTCTATGTGCTCGCGATGTCGAGCTTGAAGCAGCAGAACGCTTTAAACCTCTGACCGTCATCCTGAAGCGCGAGCGAGCCTCGAAGGCGACGGCGCGGCTGCATCGGGGCCGCATCCTTCGAGGCTCCCAGCACGGTGCTTCGCACCGCGCAGCTCACACCTCAGGATGACGGGGTAGACAGGCTCGAGTGCGTCCCCCACAACGCCGTCACGATTGCCTCGAGGCCGTCCGTCAGTGCCGCTGGTCCCGGCTGCAATATGATCGGCGACTTGATCTCGACGATGCGGCCGTTGCGCACGGCGGGGATGTCGCTCCAGCCATCGCGCGCACGGATACGGGCAGGGGCGACCTTCTTGCCGCACCAAGAGGCGAGGATGACGTCAGGTGCGGCCTCGCGCACCGCCTCCGTCGAAACGATGCGATCCTTTGCCGCCTGCCGATGCCGCAGTTCCGGGAAGACATCCGCGCCCCCAGCGATCTCGATCAACTCGGACACCCAGCCGATGCCAGAGATCAACGGATCGTCCCATTCCTCGAAATAGACCCTTGGTCGAGGCGAGGGGCGGGGCGTAGCTGCGATCGCCGCGGCGCGCCGCCCCAAGCCTTGCGCGAGGTCTTCCGCGTGCCCGGCGGCGCCAACCAGTGCACCCAGCGTGCGGATCATCGCCAAGATTCCGGCGACGTCGCGCTGGTTGAAGACGTGCACATCGATGCCGGCGCGGACGAGGTCGGCGACGATCCCAGCCTGGAGATCGGAGAAGGCCAGTACGAGGTCCGGTTCCAATGCCAGAATCTTCGGGATGTCCGCCGACACGAAGGCCGACACCCGAGGCTTCTCGCGCCGCACCTGCGGTGGGCGGACGGCGTAGCCGGAGACGCCGACGATGCGATTCTGCTCGCCGAGCAGATAGAGCGTTTCGACCGTCTCTTCGGTCAGGCAGACGATGCGGCGGGGCGGGAAGTGGCGCATGGGAGGAGCATATGCGCAAATGCGGGCGTCGATGTCAGCATGGCCATTACCTCGGACGTCATTGCTTTGCCGCGCGAAGCAATTCACCCTGAAAGCACAACGAATTGGGAGGAGATGTGATGACGCCGCTCGAGAAACTTAAAGCGATGAAGATGCCGTTCGCCGAGCTCAAGGGCGTCGAGTTTGTCGAGGCCGAGAAGGACCGCGTGGTGGCGCGGATGACGGTCCGGCCCGATCTCTGCACGCTTCACCACACCATCCATGGCGGGGCGGTGATGGCGCTCGCCGATTCGGTCGGCGCGGCGGCGACCGTCATCAACCTGCCCGAAGACGCCAAGGGCACGACCACGCTGGAGAGCAAGACCAATTTCATCGGTGGGGCCAAGGAGGGAACCATGGTCATCGCCACCGCCACTCCAGTTCATCGTGGCCGGCGGACCCAGATCTGGACTACCCGGTTGGAAACCGAGGAGGGCAAGCTGGTCGCTGTGGTGACCCAGACGCAGCTGGTCCTGTAAGACTACGGGAGTTTGATTTCATTAACGAATTAGTCGCTCCCGCTGCCTCTAACTTGGGCAGGTGCCCGTCTTGAAAATTATGGTGCGATGCACAATATTGGGGGCCTAGGGATTCGAACGCCTCCTCGAGGGACACCAAGAGGAGTTCTGACGTGGTACTTGAAGAGACTGTCCGCACCGCTCCCGGCTATGTACGGACCTTGATCCAGCAGGAAGAACTGCCGCTCCTGCGCGATCATCTGCTGAGGCTCGATGCCGGCAGCCGACACGACCGTTTCAACGGCTTTCTCGACGACAGCTTCATCGAGCGTTACGCCGCCCGCTGCGCCGAGGACGGCACCGTGATCGTTGCCTATATCGTCGACGGCGTGGTCCGCGGCGCGGCCGAACTGCATCCGCCGGAAGATGATTGCTTGCCCGAAGTCGCCTTCAGCGTGGAAGCGTCTGCGAGCCGCCAGGGTGTCGGCACAGTGCTGTTCCGCCGCCTGATCGCGGAGGCGCGCTGGAAAGGCTACAAGCAGCTGCGCATCACCACGGGTGCCGAGAATCACGCGATGCGGGCGCTCGCCAGGAAGTTCGGGGCGCATCTGGCTTTCCGCCAGGGCGAATCGACCGGTACGATCGACCTCGCCAAGACGCCTGAGGCTGAGCTCGCCGATCTCGCGGCCTCGCCATTTACGGCCGGGCGCGCTCTTCTCAGCTTCAACAGCACTTGCTGGAAGCTTATCTCGAGCATGTACGGCAATCGCGCCGCATAGCCTGGAAGGTAACGGACAGGAATCAAAAAGCGGACCGGCACGGCCGGTCCGCTTTCGTATTCTGGGCGGTGAAATGAACGCTCAGGTGCCGGTGCGCTTGTCGTTGCCGAAACGGCGGACGACGCGGCGCTCGACCACCACGGAGCGCTGCGCGCCCTGTTCGCCGGCGATGACGCGCGTGGCAGTGATGCGGCTGTTGGTGCGGGCCTGCTTCTTTACCTCGGCCTGAACGACGTCGAGCGGCATTCCCATCAAGGCTGCGGCGATCTCGGCCTGCTGCGCCTGATCGTCGGTGATGCCGACGGCGGCGAAGATCGCCTCGTCCAGCGTGGGCGGATCGTGGCGCACGCGCCGCGTGCCATATTTGGTGTTCCAGTCTGCGCTCATAACGGCCTCGTTTGATGCCGGGATACCTAGTGCCCTGAATGTTGCATTGCAATATGAAATCGCTGTGGCAGCTCAGCTATGCACCGTTCGGGTGTCATGGCGGTGACGCAGCACCTGCGCCGACCTCCACCCGTTGCTGAGGCCAGCGTTTCAGAGCTGCGTCTCCGGCTTCGGTGAGCCGGTAAATTCCCCGCTCAGTGCGTTCGAACCAGCCATACACATTGTTAAGCAAGATCTTGCCGGCATCGGGACAGCGTTCGCGCAGCTCGCGCACGCGCTTCGGGCCCTCGGCAAGCGCCGAGGCGCAGGCCAGTGCCTGCTGCCGATAGGCCGTCATGATCGGTGCACGGGTGCTGCCGCCGAGCACGGGATCGCCCTGGCGCCGCTGATGCTCGGCGACGAGGCGCGAGCGCACCTTCGGCTCCCGGCGTGGCGCCGCACTCGGCGGCTTCACCAGCACTTCGACCTGGCCGCGATCGGTCACCCCGAGCATGCCGAAGCCGAGACGGCGGCAGAGATTGCGATAACGCGCATCGCTCTCGCGTCCCTTGCCGCGCGTCGACATCTTCGCCGCGATCCAGACCTCGTCGCCGGCCGGCGCACGGTCGACCGCCTGCAGGATCAGCTCGAGATTGAAGACAAGCTTGAGCTCGCCGATGACCACGACCGGCGGATCGCTGGCGCTGAGACCGACGAGATCACAACCGCCGATCTCGCCCTTGACCGTGAAGCCGAGCTCTTCGAGGAAGCGTTTGACGGGCAGGTAAAGCGCGGTTTCCAAGGGAGTTCCGATCGCAGAATCAGTTGCGGCTAGTCTAGTGCCTTCTCGTCTCCGATTGAATCGAGCCGGTGTTCGGACGATCCGATCAAGACGCGATCACACCCGTCCACCTACCGGAATCAGCGCACCGGTGACGCCGCTCGCGGCGTCGCTGGCGAGGAACAGGATGACCTCGGCGAGCTCCTGCGGCGTCACCCATCTCGAGAAATCGGCCTTGGGCATGTCGGCGCGATTGGCCGCGGTGTCGATGATCGAGGGCAGTACGGCATTCACGGTGACCTTGCCTTTCCATTCGTTGGCGAGCGCCTCGGTGAGGCGATGCACGCCGGCTTTCGAGGCCGCATAGGGCCCCATGCCGTTGCCCGCCTGGAGCGCGCCCATCGCGCCGATATTGACGATGCGGCCGGACTTGGACGCGGCGAGGTGCGGCAGCGCCGCGCGCGAGGCGTTGAGCGCGGTGAGCACGTTGAGCGCATGCATGCGCTGCCACGTCTTGATGTCGCCGTCGCCGACGGTCTCGAAGGCGAAGCCGCCGGCAATGTTGATCAGCGCATCGAGGCGGCCGAAATGCTTTGCCGCCGTCTCAACGGCCGTCGTCGCCTGCGCCGGGTCGGACAGGTCGACGCCGCCGATCTCGATGCGGTCGGCGCTTGCGGGGGTTTGCGATGGCGCGTGATCGATGCCGGCCACGCGCGCGCCGCGTGCCTGCGCCGTCTCGGCGACCACCTTGCCGAGCGCACCGAGCGCGCCCGTCACGATCAGGACCTTGTCTTGCATCATCGTTCTCCCGGCACGGGGGCCTAAGATTGTAGATAGCGCTCCTTCAGCGCGGTCCGCTCTGCTGTGCCGAGCTTGAGCCCGTCGCGCAAATAGGTTTCGAGATCGCCATATTCGCTGCCGACCGCTTCGAAGGCTGCTGCCAGGTACGAGGTTTCGACGCTGCCGATCGCGTCGAGAACATCGGCCGGAAGGTCGGAGGCGTTTGAGGCGTCGCGCCTGTAGTGCCGGTTGGTCAAGAGGTAGTCCTCGGCAATGACGTCGTCGGGCACGCCCAGCGCATGCAGGATCAGCGCGCTGGCAAAGCCGGTGCGGTCCTTGCCGGCGGTGCAGTGGATCATGAGCGGCGCGCGGTCTTCCAGCAAATGGCCGAACAGCGCACGAAAGCAGTGCGTGTTGTGGCGAACATAGTTCCGGTAGGACTCGCGCATGAGCTCGAGCGCCACCGGCGCGGTGAGCATGCCCCGGGCGAGTTCGCCGCGCAGCGCGGCGACGACGGTCGGCTCGATCGGCAGCGAATGCACCGTGATCTCGTTCACGACGCAGATGCCGGCTGCGCGCTCCTCCAGGCCGCGGAAATCGAATGCGCTTCTGACGCCGAGCGCGCGTACGATCTCGACGTCGGCTGCGGTGAGCTGGCCGAGATGATTGGAGCGGAAGATGTGCCGCCAGCGCGTGATGCGGCCATCGGTGGTCGGATAGCCGCCGAGATCGCGAAAATTGCTGGCGCCTTGCAGGGCGAGATGGCGGGCAGGGGAGTCTGACATGAGATCAGCTTGGGTTATGTTCCATTGGACGCACGGCGGGCGTTCTCGAGGGCTACTAGAGGGGGCGATCATGGGCTGCCACAAGGCCATTCTTTTGGCGGTCACCATGCTGGCGGGCGGAATTTGCCACGCGCGGCAGGCTGATGCGCAGACGTTCCGGACCTATCGCTGTGCCGATGGTACACAGTTCATCGTTGGCTTTTATGATGGCGACAAGCGCGCCTTTTTGCAGATCGACGGCGAGCCCGTCACGCTCGCCAAGCGGCTGGCGGTCTCTGGCGCGCGCTATTCGGGGGCCGGTATCACGCTGGCCATCGCGAAGGCAGGGACCACCACGGTCAAGCATCTGAAGCGGCCGGTCACGGCCTGCGCGGTGATCTGAACGGCGTGGTTCAGGCAGGAATCAAAAAGGGCCGAAACACCGTTGTTTCGACCCTTTCGAACTGCCGCCAGGCGCCTGAGAGAGCAGGCGGTTTCAAACCAACCACAGGCATCAGCGATCCCATTTCGGCTTGGCTTCGTCGACCGCATCCTGGTGATACCAGCTGTCGCTGCAGATCGAGACGTTCGAGGGCAGCGAGGCGTGATCGGCGGGAAAGCGGGTCTCGCCATGGCGGCGTCCCCCGAGGGCCGCACGGCCGCCGACGGGGAATTGGTAGATCTGCGCAGATCCGTGACTCAGACCATTGTTCATCATTACGATTTCTCCTTGGTCGAAGCGCCTTTGGCCTCCATGGTGCGCCCGACTCGTTCGATTGTGGTTACCGGAATCCCCATATCGGCCGCCCTTCCCGGATTGGAAAGTGCTGAAAAGGAAATCAGTTTCCGCCCATTTTGTGGGCAGGCAGCGTTCTGCATCCCCTAAGGCACTGTGTCGGTGACTAACGCCTAGGCCATTCCAAAGGTTGCTAGGCAGGGGTGTGCAGCTTTGCGAAAGTTGCCGGACGTTGATGCGCGTTTCATCGGCACCCTCCGGCAGCGACCCGGCTGCTCCAGAATCAGGCGTTTTTCGCGGGATTTTTGCGGTGCAGCTACACGCAAAGGTGCGCGGCTATGACGCACGCGGCTGCCGGGGATGCGCCGGCAGGCAGGAGCGGCCGGTCACCGTGGAAAACCGCCCGAACTGCGGCTTTTTGGCACGTAAAATGCTTGGGAAGGGCCGGCCGATGATGGCCGGGTACAAAACGTGCGGGGGCCTCCAGGCCCCCAACCTTTCGCATCATCTACAGAGAGGCTCAATGACCAAGTACAAGCTCGAGTACATCTGGCTCGACGGATATACGCCGACTCCGAATTTGCGCGGCAAAACTCAGATCAAGGAATTCGCGTCGTTCCCGACGCTCGAGCAGCTTCCGCTCTGGGGCTTCGATGGCTCCTCCACCATGCAGGCCGAAGGCCACAGCTCCGATTGCGTGCTGAAGCCGGTCGCGGTGTTCCCGGACGGCGCGCGCACCAACGGCGTGCTGGTGATGTGCGAAGTCATGATGCCCGACGGCAAGACCCCGCATCCGTCCAACAAGCGCGCCACCATCCTGGACGACGCCGGCGCCTGGTTCGGCTTCGAGCAGGAATACTTCTTCTACAAGGACGGCCGTCCGCTCGGCTTCCCGGAATACGGCTATCCGGCGCCGCAGGGCCCGTACTACACCGGTGTCGGTTACAAGTTCGTCGGCGACGTCGCCCGCAAGATCGTCGAAGAGCATCTCGACCTCTGCCTCGCTGCCGGCATCAACCATGAAGGCATCAACGCGGAAGTCGCAAAGGGCCAGTGGGAATTCCAGATCTTCGGCAAGGGCTCCAAGAAGGCCGCTGACGAAATGTGGATGGCCCGTTACCTGATGCTGCGCCTGACCGAGAAGTACGGCATCGACATCGAATTCCACTGCAAGCCGCTCGGCGATACCGACTGGAACGGCTCGGGCATGCATGCGAACTTCTCGACCGAGTACATGCGGACGGTCGGAGGCAAGGAGTATTTCGAGGCGCTGATGGCCGCCTTCGACAAGAACCTGATGGACCACATCGCCGTCTACGGCCCGGACAACGACAAGCGTCTGACCGGCAAGCACGAGACTGCGCCGTGGAACAAGTTCAGCTACGGCGTTGCCGACCGCGGCGCGTCGATCCGCGTTCCGCACTCCTTCGTCAACAACGGCTACAAGGGCTATCTGGAAGACCGCCGTCCGAACTCGCAAGGCGACCCCTACCAGATCGCTTCGCAGATCCTGAAGACGATCGCGTCCGTGCCGACCGACAAGAAGGCCGCGGCCTAAGATCCTCCCGGCCCGGGCTGGGGGGCTGGCCCGGGTTGGTCTCAATCCGCCGGAGCTGCAAGGCTCCGGCGGATTTTTGCATTTGAATGACGGCCGTTTCCCTGTCTGCCGACTGCGGCTCCGCGAAACTTGTCCATTGCCGCCGAAAGCGGGATAGAGTGCTCCAGGATGCGCGCAGGGCCGGGGACACGGCTGGTGTTTGAAGGCTTCTACAAGGTGAGATTTCAGCTCGGCGATGCCGTCGGCCGGAGCGTGATGCATGCCGGCAACGGCAAGATGCTCGGCGGCAATTCGGCCTTCGCGCATATCGGCACCTACGTGAAGACCAGCGAGGGTGTGAACGTCGTGATCAGCACCGTCCGCCATAACCCGGATCCGAGCTACCGCGCCATGGCGGGCACGGACGATGCGACCTTGATCGCGAAGGGCTGGGCGGACGGCGATCTCTATCGCTTCAAGGGCGAGCTGAAGGAGCTGCCCGGCGTGCCCTTTCAGTCGCTGATGACGCCAATCACGGAGGACGAAGTGCCGATCGCCGGCGGCGTCGGCGAGGCCGGCATCGCCAACGGTCTCTACTCGATCCATCTGCGGATGCTTGACGGTCTCGACGGAGGCCTCACCGGCGTGATGCTGCTCAACCAGGGCCGCATCCTCGGCGGCGACGCATCGTTCCACTATCTCGGCAGCTACACCGCCGCGAAGGGCCGCTGGAAGGGCCAGATTCTCAACCAGGAGCACACGCCGGCCAAGGACGATCCGATCTTCGGCGGCCATGAGGTCGGCATCGGCTTCTCCGGCATCTACGATGCGGAGCAGGCGGTGCTCGAGGCGACAGCGCTTGCCGGCAAGCGCAGCCTGCGCCTGACCGCCGCGCTCAAGCTGATGCATCGCGCCTGATCGCGCCAGGAACCGCTCATGGAAAACGTTCGTCTGCTCTCGACGCTCGGCCTCATGGGTGCAATGCGCAGCCTGTCCTCGGCCTTCGAGACTGCAACCGGCATCCATGTCGATGCCGATTTCGCGCCGACCCTGGCGCTGCTCAAGCGGTTGCGCGAGGGCGCGGCCGCAGACCTCGTCATCCTCACCCGCGAGGGGCTCGACGAGATGATCGGCGAGGGGCGCGTGATTGCCGGCAGTGCGGCCGATCTGGCGCGGTCCTTCGTCGGCATCGCCGTGCGGGCCGGGCAGGCGCACCCCGATATCGGCAGCGAAGCGGCGCTGCGCACAACCCTGCTCGCAGCGCGGTCCGTCGCCTATTCGCGGCTGGGTGCGAGCGGCGTGTACTTCGCCGAGCTGATCGTGCGGATGGGGATCGCGGCCGAGATCAACGCCAGGGCCACCATCGTCGAGCAGGGATTTACGGCGGAGCGGCTCGTGACCGGCGAGGCCGACCTCGCCGTGCAGCAGATCAGCGAGCTGAAGCAGGTTGGCGGCATCGAGGTCGTCGGCCCGATCCCGCACGATTTGCAGACGCCGGCCGTGTTCTCCGCCGGCCGCATGACGAACGCGAAACATGACGACGCCGCCGACCGGCTGCTGCGCTATCTGGCATCGCCTGATGTCGTGCCCGTGCTGCGCCAATCAGGACTCGAGCCTTGAATTTGCCGGGACGGGGACGCAACGTGATGACCATGCGGACTTACCTCCTTGCCATGCTGTTCGCGCTCGCCGTGCCTCTGACGGCGCAGGCGCAATCGGCCGATCTCGTTCTGTGCGACCGGGTCGCCGCCGATCCCAGCGATCCCGACAAGCCGGCCGACGTGAAGGGCGTGGCGGAGATTGCGGTCTCCGACATTGCAACCGCGGTCAGGTTCTGCAAGCAGGCCGCGCCATCCTCGCGGCGCGCGATGTTCGCGCTCGGCCGCGCCTATGCGGCCAACAGGCAGACCGCGGAGGCGATCGCGGCCTGGCGCAAGGCCGCCGACAAGGGATCGAGCGCGGCCATGGTCGAGCTCGGTATTGCCTACGCCACCGGCTCGGGCGTCGCCAAGGACGAGGCGCAAGCGCGAAAGCTGTTGGAGAAGGCGTCGCAGGCGGGCAACCCCCGTGGCGTCAGCAATCTCGCCGCGCTCGGCGGCGCAGGTGGCGCCGCGCCGGCCGATCCCGCGCAGGCGCGCGCGCTGCTCGGCAAGGCTGCCGAGACCAACGCGGAAGCGCAGTACCAGCTCGGCCTGATGCTCTCCGAAGGCACGGGTGGTGCGAAGGACGACGTCGCGGCGCGTGCGCTGTTCGAGAAGGCGGCGGCACAAAACCATCCCGGCGCATTGGAGCGGATGGGCGCCTTCGCGCAGGAAGGCCGCGGCGGGCCCAAGGACAAGGACGCCGCGAAGGCCTATTACGAGCGCGCCGCTGCGCTCGGCGACGAGGACGCCAAGAAGGCGCTGGAGCGCATTCGCTGTCCCTATGCGATCAAGGACAAGCAGGGCAAGCTCGTCACCACGTTGTGCTTCTGAGCAGAGCCAGGACCTGACGGAACCTGGCTCGCGCGTACGTCGTTGACGTCCGGACAAAACGGAGCGCGATCATGATCCGCAAACTGGCATCGGGCGAATACCGCCTCTATTCCCGCAAGGTGAATCCGAAGACCGGCAAGCGTCGCAACCTCGGTACGTTCAAGAGCCGTGCAGCCGCCGAGAAGCACGAGCGCGAGGTGCAGTACTTCAAGCGCCATTGACGTGTGGAGGGCCTTTTCCGCGCGCCGGACGCAAAAAGTCCCAAAACAACCCCATGCACAGTAGCCAAGTCATTGAAATCACACGGCTGCTGATTTTTCGAAATCGATTTGACCCGTCAGGCAAAACAGGGGCATAGTGGTATGGTGGCGGGCGGGCGTCCGGTGACCGGTCCTGCGCGGAAAAGCCGGTGGCTTCAGTGCGGCGACGATGCTAGGTAGCCCGCAATTCCTTTCCGATATTGTGGGTTCAGGCGTTGCTGGACGGGCTCTACAAGGTTGAATACGGCGTGAACGATGCGTTCGGCTGCAGCATCATGTGCCTGCATGACGGCAAGATGCTGGGCGGCAATTCGGGCTTTGCGCATCTTGGCACCTACGACGAGCGCGATGGCGAGATCATCGCCGAGGTCATCACCGAGCGGCATAACCACGATCCAAACTACAAGCCGCTGCTCGGAGCCGATGTCGCCTCGATCGGGGCGCGCGGCCGGCTCTACGGCAACCAGATCCGTCTCGAGGGCGGCGCGAATACCATGCCGGGCGCCAGATTCTGGGCCAATCTCACGCGGCTCGACGATGGGGCGCTGCCGTCGCGCGGCACGATGGGGCAGGGCGGCATCGCCAACGGGCTCTATGGGATGAGCCTGCGCGCGCTCGATGGGATCGACGCCGGACTGTCCGGCGTGATGCTCCTGATCGATGGCCGCATCCTTGGCGGCGATGCGTTCTTCTACTATCTCGGCTCTTATTCCTCGGCGGACGGCCGCTGGAAGGGCGAGATGCTGAACCAGGAGCACACGCCGGCGAAAGGGGAGAACCCCGTGTTCGGCGGCTACGAGGTCGGTATCGGCTTCTCCGGGACCTGCACGGAAGACAGCGGCGAGTTCGAAGGCATCGCGCTCGCCGGCAAGCGCAGCCTGCGCCTCGCAGCCTCGCTCAAGCTGATGCGAAGAGCTTAGGACTGTTTGCCGGAATCAAGCATCCCTCACGCGTGGCCTGCGTGAATGGGCCAGTGGCTCCGGCAATTCGGAATCCACTTTTACACGCCGGGTCGTATCCCGAAGCGGCCGAGGCCAGGGAGTTTGAGCGCCGGGCGCCGGATGTCGAGGCCGAGCACGGCACCGAAGAAATTGATCTCCAAGCCTTCGACCCAGCCGATCGAGAAGCCAACGTATCCGGCAAGCGAAGCATACATGCCTGTGCCGGACGCCGTTACGCCGAACCATCTGCCGGTATACGGGAAGTCCTTGCCGATCGCGGTCGGCGGCAGGACGGCTCGGAGCTCAGGGACGGAGTCGAGTGCGGCCTGCACGAAGGTGTTCGAATTGGGACCAGGCCAGACGCTGTAATCTCCATAGGATCGAAACTTGTAGTTTTCGATCACATCTCTGATTTTCGGGATCAGCGCCTCGGCGCGCTTTCCATCTACGGCTACAATGGTTTCCGGCGCGGCGCCGAACCACCGCCCGTCCGGTGCGAAGCCGTTGGTGCGGATCGGCTCGCCCCACGCCGTGTAGTCATACCGGGTGTAGGTCGCCGCATCCTTCTCTTTTACGACGATCCAGGTGTGAATTGCGAAGATGCTGCGCCATCTCACTGTTCTCGCCCCGAATACCCGTACTACGGCTTCGCGATGATCGGCCGGGGCGGTCAGAAGCCCCGCGCTCGACCGATCGGCCGTTTGCCAATTCTGGCGGCCATCGCCCAGCCAGAAATATCTCGCCGCTGATGCGGTAAGCGGTGCGACGACGAGGAACAGAAAGATGAGCAAGGGCTTCTTCAAGGGAGCAGTACGGCAGGGGCTTCGACCAACCATATAGTTCGCATGAATACCGCCGCCATAGCTGCTCCCATTGGTTCCCAACGCGCTTGTCGCCAGAGCCGGACGGGACCTGAGATCAAGTCGTTGTTCCGCAACCGCACCAGGATTGGAGCGCGCCCATGGACATGAAGGAAGCCGCGGCAATGACAGAAGCCTCCGGGCTGACGGACGATCAGGGCGGCATAGAGCAGGCTTCGAGCCCGCGGCCGGGTTCCGGAGAGCAAAGAGGGGCTGCCAGCCCGCAGCTCCGCGCGCCCGCGTCGGACTCCGCAAAGCGATGGGCCGACCAGTTGCGCGAGGTGACAGTGAAGGCGCCTTTAAGGTCCTTGCTTGTTGCTTTCCTGGCCGGAGCATGGATCGCTCGCCGCCGATAGGAGCGCGCGCCTTGCGCGTTTCATCACGAGGAACCCAGCGATTTTCGGAGCTGGCTGGCAGATGGAGGAGGACAAATGAGGCTTCTGGCGGCGGCCGTGACCATTCTTCTGGGCACCGTTTCGTTCTCCATGGCGCAAAGCTCGGGAGGTTCTTCAGGCGGTTCTTCATCCAGCGGCGGCGCGGGCGCAGCTGGTTCGAGCGGCGCGGGTGGCTCGACGCTCTCGAATGGGACGACGCTCAGCGGAACTGGCGGTTCGCCAGGCCCCAACACGCTCAATGCAAAAAATCGGGGAGTGACGGGCGCGAAACTCGGTGCAACCCCTTCTGATCAGGACGGTGGTGGATCTCGACCGACTTACAACACGCCGGCCGCCAACGCTGCCATCCAGCAGCTCGGAAATACCAATACGGGCATCCTCAAGAAGTGACGATCATCAATACCGGGCGGCGGTTCGACCACCTAGAGGTAGGTCATCGGGGTCTATAATCCCCAAAGCTGCGGTTTGAACGACTGTATTGCGGCCGGGTGGTGCGCTGGTCCCGGGCTTCCCCTGGAAGCCCGTATGGCCTATGACGCTGCAACGCAAAAATCCCCCCAAAAGACCTCATGATCCGCCTCGACAACGTCAGCAAGCAAGCCGGCCACCAGATCCTGTTCATCGAAGCTTCCGCCGCCCTGAACAAGGGCGAGAAGATCGGCCTCGTCGGGCCGAACGGCGCCGGCAAGACCACATTGTTCCGGATGATCGCCGGCGAGGAGCTGCCCGACGAGGGGCAGGTCTCGACCGATCGCGGCATCACCATCGGCTATTTCAACCAGGACGTCGGCGAGATGAGCGGCCGCAGCGCGGTGGCCGAGGTGATGGATGGCGCGGGCCCCGTCAGCGAGGTTGCGGCCGAGCTGCGCGAGCTCGAGGCCGCGATGGCCGATCCCGACAAGGCCGACCAGATGGACGAGATCATCGCGCGCTACGGCGAGGTGCAGCATCGTTTCGAGGAGTTGGACGGCTATGCGCTCGATGGCCGTGCGCGCGAAGCGCTGTCCGGCCTCGGCTTCAGCCAGGAGATGATGGACGGCGACGTCGGAAAACTCTCCGGCGGCTGGAAGATGCGCGTGGCGCTGGCCCGTATTCTCCTGATGCGTCCCGACGTGATGCTGCTCGACGAGCCGAGCAACCATCTCGATCTCGAAAGCCTGATCTGGCTGGAAAAATTCCTGCACGACTACGAAGGTACGCTGCTGATGACCTCGCACGACCGCGAGTTCATCAATCGCGTCATCTCCAAGGTGATCGAGATCGATTCCGGCTCGCTCACAACCTATACCGGCGATTACGAATTCTACGAGCAGCAGCGGGCGCAGAACGAGAAGCAGCAGCAGGCCCAGTTCGAGCGCCAGCAGGCCATGCTGGCCAAGGAGATCAAGTTCATCGAGCGCTTCAAGGCGCGCGCCTCGCATGCCGCCCAGGTGCAGAGCCGGGTGAAGAAGCTCGACAAGATCGAACGGGTCGAGCCGCCGCGCCGCCGCCAGAGCGTGGCGTTCGACTTTCTGCCGGCGCCGCGCTCGGGCGAGGACGTCGTCGCGCTCAAGAACGTGCACAAGGGCTATGGCAGCAAGCGCATCTATGACGGCCTCGATTTCATGATCCGCCGCAGGGAGCGCTGGTGCGTCATGGGTGTCAACGGCGCCGGCAAGTCGACGCTGCTCAAGCTGGTCGCGGGCGCGAGCGAGCCGGACCAGGGCACGGTGGCGCTCGGGGGCAGAGTCAAGATGGGCTATTTCGCCCAGCACGCGATGGACCTGCTCGACGGCGAGCAGACGGTGTTTGAGTCACTCGAATATGCATTTCCGACCGCCGGGCAGGGCTCCTTGCGCGCGCTCGCCGGCTGCTTCGGCTTCTCCGGCGACGACGTCGAGAAGCGCTGCCGCGTGCTGTCCGGCGGCGAGAAGGCGCGCCTCGTGATGGCCAAGATGCTGTTCGATCCGCCGAACTTCCTGGTGCTGGACGAGCCGACCAACCATCTCGACCTCGCCACCAAGGAGATGCTGATCAATGCGCTGTCGGATTTCGAGGGCACCATGCTGTTCGTCTCGCATGACCGGCATTTTTTGGCGACGCTGTCGAACCGGGTGCTGGAGCTGACACCCGAGGGTATCCACCAGTATGGCGGTGGCTACACGGAATATGTCGCGCGCACGGGGCAGGAGGCGCCGGGATTGCGGAGCTAGCGCGTGCTAGCGGTCGGTCAGTCACTTCTCCCTGCGGGAGGGGTGACTTGCCGGTTGACATCGCGCGGTCAAGCTCACCGCTTCAGTTCTTGCCTGCGATCTTGGCGATTGCCTCGATCTCGTTGGTCCAGATGCCGCCGGAGTAGCCTTGGGGAAGCCGCGCGAACACTTCCGGCGTATCGATGCCGGTGGAGTACTCGCCGCCGCTGTAGGGACCGAGCGCGAACACCGCGCTGTTGACGTCGTTCATGCGTGCGAGGAAGCGATCGGGCCAGCCCCATAGCCAGGGAGCGGCGTTGATCGGCACCAGCACCATCGCGTTGCGGCAGGCCGCCGGGACGAGGCCGGTCCAGCCATAGCCGATATAGCGGGTCAGGCAGCTCCGGATAGCCCTGCGCGAGATCGTGCGGACATCGGGGGTGAGACGACGGATCTCGTCGATGGGCTCGTCACCGCCATAGACCATGACCATCCGGCGCCGCTCGGCCGGCAGTGCGTTCAGCACGCCGGCAAGTCTCTCGCCTTCGTCCGGGTCGCGGCTCTTCACGTTGATGAGGAGCTTTCTGTCGGGGAAGGCGGCGAACACTTCCGATAGTGTCGGCATCATTCCGACACCCTTGCCGCGGAAGGGGAAGGTCTTGCCGCCGTCGGCGGTGTAGCCGTAACCGATGTCGAGTGTCTTCAGCTTTGCCATGCTCTGCGCGCGGGTGACGCCGTTGCCGTCGGTCCGGCAGTCGAGCGTCCAGTCGTGGAAGACGGCAAACTCGCCGTCGGTGGTCGGGTGCACGTCGAGCTCGACGACATCCGCACCAGCCTCGAAGCTCGCGCTCATCGAGCGCAGCGTGTTCTCGAGATAGTCGTGCGCCGGCGGCAGCATCCGCGCGGCGGTGCAGGTGTCGTTCTTAAGGTCCCGCTCGTCGAAGCGTTGCGCCATGCCGCGATGGGCGAGCAGGACTGTCTTGCCGCCCTGATGCGGTGCCAGAAGGCTTGTGTTGTTGACGTAGATTCCAGCTGCGACGGCAATCGTGATTGCCGCGGTCACTCTCAGTTTCCTGCCCACCGGACATTCCTCATTCCACGATCTATATCTCCGGTGTTTGAGGTTGATTTGCGGCACTCCGCGCATGGCGGCCCCGTGCAAGCGTTGTCTTGAATGCTCCGAGTCCGGTCGCTACGCTTTCACTAAAAAGGGAGCGAACACCATGAAGCAGTTGCGGATCGGCGACATCACCATCGATGCGGTGATCGAGCGGGAGGGGCCGTGGCGGCGGCCGCAGGATTTTTTCCCGGCTTATGACGAGGCCGTGTTCGCCCGCCACCTGCCGACGATGGAGCCGGAGGTGTTCGACGCTGCGCGCGGCATGATGGTGATCACCTATCAGACCTTCGTGGTGCGCACGCCGCGCTACACGATTCTGGTGGACACCTGCACCGGCGAGGAGAAAGGACATCCGGCGCCCTTCGATTTTCCCGGCAAGGAGCGCTGGCGCAACGAGCTGTTCGCGCTCGGCATTGGCTTCGACCAGATCGACTACGTCTTCTGTACGCATCTTCACATCGACCACACCGGTTGGAATACAACGTTGCGCGACGGCCGCTGGGTGCCAACGTTTCCGAACGCGAAATACGTCTTCCACAAGGACGAGTACGCGGCCTGGGAGGCCGAGCATGCCAGGGGCAACAATCCGCCGGGCACGGTCTTCCGCGACAATTGCCTGCCGATCGTCGAGGCCGGGCAGGCGCTGCTGGTGGATGACGACTACGCGCTGGATGATACGGTGACGCTGACGCCGACGCCGGGGCATTCGCCTTGCCATTGCTGCGTGAACATCTTTTCGAAGGGGCAGCGTGCGGTGGTCGCGGGCGATCTCATGCATCACCAGATCCAGTGCCGCGAGCCGGACTGGTCGGCCAAGCCCGATTGGGATGCGAGGCAGTCGGCGATCTCTCGGCGAAAATTCTTTGCTTCGGTTGCGGATACCGACACGTTGATCCTGCCGGTGCATTTTCCGACACCGACGGTGGGGTTGATCAAGCCGCTGGAAGGAGCGTTCGATTACCGGTTCAAGCGGAGCTGAAGCGTGACGGGTTGGCGTCGAGCCGATATCCAGTCTCGTGTCCCGGACGTTGTGCGATACGTAGTGAGGCGCCGCAAAGCCGGGACCTATCTGTCGGACGGGATGGGAAGCGTAGGCCCCGGCTCGGCAGCGCACCGCTGAAGAGCGCTGCGCTGCGTCCGGGGCACGAGAGTGCTCGAAGTCGGGCGCGCCTTACGCGCCGGTCTCGCACTTCTTCATGAAGCTGTTCTTGGCGGCGCCGGCGAGCGGCTTGCCATCGGCGCTGACCGCCTTGGGTGCGCAGGCGTCCGCCTTGCACTTCTTCAGGAACGAGGTCTTGGCGGCGCCGGCAAGCGGCTTGCCGTCCTTGCCGACGGCTTTGCTCTCGCAGGTTTCCTGCGCGAAGGCAGAGCCCGCCGCAAAGGTGGCAACGATCGCTGCGAGAAAAATCCGCTTCATCATGGGTGTCTCCCTGGACCAGAAATGGCCGGCAGATTGGAGCCGGGAATCGTGGCGCAATCAAGCAGGATGAGCACCGATCGCCGTCTCCCTGGCGGTTTTTGAGTGCGATCGGTCACTGTCTTCGTCTGTTGCACCGCTCGCTGACCCGGCCGCGCCATCCTGCTAGCTTCAGGCAGTTGAGATGGAGGAGCATCGTCATGGACGCCACGATCCCGAAGGTCGAACGATCCGCCGATCGGCATTCTCACCTCGTTCGGCCCCAGGACATGGACTGGCAGAAGACCCGCTTTCCGGGGTGCGAGGCCAAGACCCTGCTGTTCGATCGCCGCACGGGCCTGATGACCGCCTTGATGCGCTTTGCGCCGGGATCGGTGCTGCCTGACCATGAGCATGTCGGCATCGAGCAGAGCTGGGTCATCGAAGGCGCGCTCGTCGACAAGGAGGGCCCGGCCGAGGGCATCGCATGCAAGGCCGGCGAATTCATCTGGCGCGAGGCGGGCAGCCGTCACGCCGCCTGGTGTCCGGACGGCGCCTTGATCCTGGCGATCTTCCAGGTGCCGAACAAGTTCTTCGAAGCCGACGGCCGCGTCGTCGACGCCGCCGGTCAGGACTGGGACGAGACCTGGGGGCATACCGGCGCGCAACGGGCATCTCGCGGCTAGTACCTCCTCAGGCGCCTCGCGCGAGCAAGGCCTTGAAGTCGGCGCGTGCGCGCTGCGCCTCGGCGCGCGCGACCTCGGAGGCGTCGCCCATGCCGAAATAGCCGTGGATCAGACTGGGGCCCTCGTGGTGCTTGACGCGGACTCCGGCCGCCTCGAGCGCCCGCGCGTAGGCCGCACCCTCGTCGCGCAGGGGATCGAACCAGGCCGTGGTCACGATCGCAGGTGCCAGCCCGGCAAGCGATGCGGCGCGCAGCGGCGAGGCACGCCAGTCGGTCGCGTGAGCGGGATCGGCGAGATAATGGCCGCAAAACCATTCCATCGTGGCACGCGTGAGGAAGTAGCCGTCCGCGTTCTCCGTGCGTGAGGGATAGCGCGCGTTCTCGCGCGCATCGGCGTAAGCGCCGAGGACGTCGGTCACGGGATAGACCAGCATTTGCGCGGCGAGCTTGATGCCGGCATCGCGGCAGGCGATCGCGGTGGTGGCTGCGAGATTGCCGCCGGCGCTGTCGCCGGCAACGCCGAGGCGCCTTGCGTCGCCGCCAAATTCCGCGACGCGGTTGAAGACGTCGCCGACTGCGGCGAAGGCGTCCTCGAAGGCGCCGGGAAAGCGCGTCTCGGGCGGACGGCGATAATCGACGGAGACGACCACCGCGCCGGTCTCGATCGCAAGGTTGCGCGCCTGCCGGTCGTGGGTATCGAGGTCGCCCGCGACCCAGCCGCCGCCATGGAAGAACACCACGGTCGGTGCCGGCGTAGTGCCGACCCGATAGACGCGTGCATCGAGCGGCCCGGCGCCGCCTTTCACCTTGATGTCCTGCACGGTATCGACGGGCGGGGGCGGTATGGCCGCGCGCGAGGCAGCCAGTGCGCGCAAGGAATCGCGGGCGCTCTGTGGCGTCATCGTGGCGGGATCGCGCATCGGCATGAGCGGAATGATCTGGGCGATGACGGGATCGAGCGGCGCGGCCATGGCGGGTCCTCACGGGTTCTTGGTCTTGCTTGGTCGTGAGCATAGGTTTTGCGCGCGGCGTCGGCAACCGGCGCCGCAACGCCGGACGAACGGGCAGGGAGGTTCAAGAGTGGAATTCGAAACGCTGGTCCAGTCGCGCCGCAGCGTGCGCGGCTTCAGGAACGAGCCGGTGCCGCGCGCGGTGATCGAGGCGATCATCGAGAGCGCCAAGCGCGCGCCGTCGTCGATGAACACCCAGCCCTGGCATGTCCACGTGCTCGCCGGCAGCCCGCTGGAAGAGGTGCGCCGCCGCAACATGGAGGAGATGGTCGGTGGCGCCAAGGTCAAGCGCGACATCGTCAGCCACGGCGAGTACCAGGGTGTGCACCGCACGCGGCAGGTCGACATCGCCAAAAAGCTGTTCGGTGCGATGGGAATCGCGCGCGACGACAAGCCGATGCGGCAGGACTGGGTGTTGCGCGGCTTCCGCCAGTTCGACGCGCCGGTCTCGCTGGTCCTGACCTACGACCGTGTGCTTGATCCCGGCGCGGTCTGCCATTTCGATCTCGGCGCGCTCTGCTACGGCATCGTGCTCGCGGCATGGGACCGCGGCCTCGGCTCCGTGATCAACGGACAGGGCATCATGCGTTCCGACATCGTGCGCGAGGTCGCCAGGATTCCGGAGGACGAGGTCATCATGACCTGCGTTGCGATGGGCTATCCCGACGACAGCTTTGCCGCGAACGCCGTTCGCTCGGACCGCGAGCACAACCACGAGTTCGTGCGTTACGTGGGTTTTGCCGATTAGCACGACAGGAGGAGATTATTCTCTGGCGGAATTTTTTGGTGCGGAGACCCAAGCGGCCTCTTGCAATCTCGAAGGTGCAGGAGGAACAATGTGCGGACTGAGAGGTTTGTTGCTGGCGCGAGGGAATTGACATGCGGCGGCTGGCTAGCCTGGTTCGACGGTTCTTCGGTCCGCGACTCCGGCACAAGATCGATGACGATCCAAGTCTTCCTTTCACACCCGAAGAGTTCGGCCGGCTGATACGCAGCGGCCGGCACGAGGACATGAAGCTGCTGGCCGAGGGGCTGGCTTGCCGATCAATCCCGCGCCGCGCCAGCCATCGCGCTACTCATTAGGCCGCGTTCGAGATCGGTCTGCCGTGCTCACCGCGTGAGCGCGACCTGCTTGAATGAGTGGACCAGCGCCTTCTCCAGCTTCCCGTTCATCCCACAGAGAATGTTGTAGGCCTCCGCGCGTGGCATGGTCGGCTTGTAGTGCCGGTGCTCGATCAGCGCCGCGAAAATGTCCGAGATCGTCAGAATTCGTACGATGTCGCCGATGCTCTCGGCGCAGAACGCGTCGGGATAACCGCTCCCGTCGAGGTATTCGTGATGATGGCGAACAGCATCGAGGATCTCCGGCGAGATCCCGTCATGCCCCTTGAGAAACTCGTAGCCGGCGGCCGGATGCGTTTCGATCAGCGCGCGTTCGGCGGCATCGAGGCGGCCGGGCTTGTCGAGGATGGCGAGCGGTATCTGCGCCTTGCCGATGTCGTGGAACATGGCAGCCGAGTAGAGACGTTCCAGGTCGGCCCTGCCGACGCCGAGGCTCAGTCCGAAGTCGATGGCCACGCCGGTCACGAGCAGGCAATGCTGATAGGTTCCTTCGTGATGGCGCCGTACCGTCATGAGCCACTCCGTCAGGCCATGCTGGATGATGCGGTCGGCAATCTGGCGACCGGCTTCCTTGGTGCCGTCGACGTCGAGCGGTTGGCCCAGGGTCACAGCCGTGAACATCGATGCGATCGCGGTCGCGGCGGTCTCGACGGCGTTGTCCGGTTGCGACGTGTCGCCTGACGAAGCGGATGGACCGTCCGCCGGATCGGCCAGCGCCGCCAGCAGCCTGGTCCGGCTGACTGTGCCGGGAAGCACCAGCGTCGCCCCGAGCGCATAGGCTTGCGAGATGCAGACGTGGGAGGCGTGCTCGAGCAGGAAGATGCGCTTCCTGGCCTTCGCCAGCTTGCCGGCCCGCTTCTTGATCGCGGCGATGTTATCGACGTCGCGCAGCTCCGCGCGGATGACGATGGCGGCCGGCGTCTGCGACAGCCTGGAATCGGCATCGAGTCGCTCGCCGGCAATGGTGAATTTCTCTTCGAGGATCGAGCAGACGCCCGAGAGCTTGTCGGACGTGTCGGCCAGCACATGCAGGAAAGGGCGATCCGTTCGCGTCTGACGGATGCCGCCCTCACCATTGACCGGGCCGGATCTGGTTGGCGCGTGCTGCACGATCTGACCTGCACTTTTCGACTGTATGGATGTCAAACACCAGGTGGAATGTTCGAATCTATTTGCTCTGAGCCGCGGTCTGCGCAGGCGCCGGCGTGCCTGCAGGTTTCTTCTTGCCGTCAGCCGTAACGAAGTGAACTCCAGCCGTGGTGCCGTCGATCCAGACCAGTTCGCAGCGCCGGTAGGCGAGGCCGGTCGACGACAGCAGCATGAAGAACTCCTTGGCCTGGAGCACGTCGAGCGTGCCCTCGACCTCGATCTTGGCGCCGCTTTGCGACACGTCCAGCAATACGCAACGGCGTCGCCAGGTGCCGTCCGACCCCATGAGGTTGACCGGCTGCCTGTGGTCCATTTTCACGCGAGAGGCTTTGCGACCGTCGAATTTCATCGGCTAATCCCCATCTTTGCGCCGCGATGTTCCCGACTGCTCTCCGTGGCGTTCGCGGCAATTTCCCCCCAACGCACCGTCCACTGGCTGGTCGACAGAAGCAGTGTCTCGAAAATGTGCTGCGCGCGTTCGCGCTCGGCGAAGGAAAGCCTTCTGCCGCAGCGATTGCCCAAGATGGCCAACGTGGTCTGCCAGTTCAGCCGCGAGGCACGGCAGGCCATCACGAGACCCTCGCAATCGTCGTCGGTCATGACATGCTCGACGATTTCGATGGGAGCCCCCGAAAGCACAGATAGGGCCGTGACGAGGTTGGCGGTCTCGCCGCGGATGGCGAAGCGGTTGACCGTGGAATCGTTGAGCTTGCCGATGCGGTTGAGCGCGACGATCTCCGGCCGCGCGCTTGCATAGGCGGCCGCGCAGGGCAGCTTGGGGACGATTGGCGCGGCCGCTGCGGCTTGAAGCGAGACGGTCGCCTTCGGCCCTGTGCCGGATTTCGGAGCCGGTGAGGCCGACAGCAACTTCCGCATGACCGTGTCGGGCGTGTCCGGCCTGAGTGCCAGCGCCTTCGTGAGTTCATCATCCGTCAGGCACTTCCCGACCAGCGCGGCGTAGGCGGCGTCAGAGAAGCGTGCCTCCGTATTGGCGATCAGCGCAATGCAAACGCTGCGGAAGCCGCCTTCGATCAGCGTCTCGATCACCGGCGGATCGATCGGCGCGCGGGCGGCGATCGCGCGTTGCTGCCGTTCGCCGCTCGAGGCCGCGATCGATTTGAGATCGGCTGTGGACAGTGACTGCGATCTCAGCAAGACGGGGCACGCCACCTCCGGATCGTGGTGTGAGGCGAGACGCCGCACGGTCTTCGGCGGAGCCACCGCGAGCTCCGCGAGTGCCGTGCTGAGCTCAATCAACCCATTGGCCTCAACGCGCTCCGTCAGCCGCAGCAGAACGCCGTCGACCACACTCGCGAGCAATTCCTGAGGCCGGTCGCGGCTGCCGGTGAGCAGCTGCATAATGCCGGAAAGAATGCGAGCGCAGCGGTCCTGCGGACACGTTGCGACCGCGGCCTCCAACTCGACCAGAACATCAGCAGGCGAATTTGCCGTCATGGCAGGGGCCTGAAAATTGAAATAACTTTGACGATCAAACGACCGGTATTGCGCCTCAAAGTCGTTAATTTTGAATTTTAGATATCGAAGGTCGGGTATTTGAGCACCATCGGCGGTGCGGGAAACGCTATCGAAATTCGGCGAGACAGGACGGGCCCGCTTGTTCTTTCAATGAGCTCCTCGCCAATTGCTCAGGACACGTTAAGATTGATCCTTTCAGGGTAACGGAAAACCGAAGGGGGAAACGAACCGGCACTGCGGCCTGACGCACATCCACGCGACGTTGCGTTTCCTGTTTTCATGAACAGCATTGACGATGTACCGAGATTGGCAATCAAAACATTTCGCTTCGCAGACGTCGACGAATTTCGAAGTGCGATACGCGGGCTGAATTTCGAATTCACGCCTTTCGTACGGAGAATTTCGGCTGAGCAGACAATCCTGTCGTTGCCCGGCTGCGACGTGAATCTGACGCAGACGTTTCCGCGAATGGTCGATGCGCAGCTGGTCGAGAATTGCACGGCGATCGGCTTCACGATGGACGACCTCGACGTACCCGTTCGCTTCAATGGCTCGCAGCGCGCCCGACCGGTCGTGGTCATTGGCAGCGGCGGCGCCGCCTACACCACCGTTGAGGAAGTGCAGCGACAAATCGCCTCGGTGGTTTTCAGGCCGGAGGTGCGGGACCGAGGCTGGCCGGCCACGCTCTCGAGCTTCAAGATTTTCGAAGTCTCGGCGGCTGGCTTGCACCGGCTGCGCACCGTGGTTCGTGAGGTGCTGGCCGAGGCGTCCGGCCCGGCCGAGGCACCGGAGCTTTCGTTGAAGGGCGCGGCAATGAAGGAGTCCCTGCTCGGAGCCGTCGACGAGGCCTTCGAAAGCGTCGTCTCGGCCCGCTGGACCCTCGGCCCCAACGACGAGCGGAATTTCAGGATGTTCCAGGATATCCGCGCACTGCTGACCGAGGATTTGTCGCAGCCGATCTACAGCGATGAGATCGCGCGCAAGCTCGGGCTCTCCGTTCGCACCATGCACGACGTCGTCCGCCGCTATCGGGGCATGAGCCTGCACCGCTATCTGCGCCTGCGCCGGCTGTGGCTGGTGCGGCGGCAGCTTCTCGCCGGCGCTGATAGCGTCAAGGCGGTCGCGCTGGCGTTTGGCTTCTGGCATCTCAGCGATTTCTCCAGAAGCTACCGCGTCCAGTTCGGCGAGTCGCCGTCGCAAACGCTGGGCCGCGGTCGCGGACGATAGTCCGACAAATCGAGTAGGGACGGGCGCCGGTTTCGTGCTACCGTCCGGCCATGAGCAATCGCATTCTCGTTCTCTACGGTTCCTACCGTTCCGACCGCATGGGCATCCGCCTTGCGAATTTCGTCATCGATCGGCTGCGCGGCCGCGGTGAGGAGGTCGAATTCATCGACGCCAAGGCGATCGGCCTGCCGATGCTGGACCGAATGTACAAGGAATATCCCAAGGGTGCCGCGCCCGAGGCGCTGGAGAAGCTGGCCGGGCAGATCCGCGGCGCCGATGGCTTCGTCTTCGTCACCGGCGAGTACAATTGGGGCATCCAGCCCGGCCTGAAGAATCTCACCGACCACTTCCTCGAAGAGTGGTTCTGGCGTCCGGCCGCGATCGTGAGCTATTCCGCCGGCCGACTGTCCGGTGCGCGCGCGGCGACGGCCTGGCACGGCACGCTTTCGGAGATGGGCATGGTGGTGGTGTCGAGCACCATCGGCGTTGGTCCGATCGCGCAGACATTGTCGGCGGACGCCGAACCGATCGGCGAGGGCGGCAAGGCGCTGGAGCGCTCGTTCCCCCGCTTTGCCGACGATCTCTTGTGGTGGATCGAGGCAGCGAAAGCGCAGCGGGCGCGGAAGGCACCGCCTTATTAGGCGGCCCTGACCTCGCCGAGGAAGCGGTCGAACTGTCCGGCGAGATCGCGCGACTGCGTCGAGAGCTGCTCGGCGGCGCCCAGCACCTCCCTCGCGGCAGCTCCCGTGTCGTCGGCGGCGCGCTGCACGCCGGAGATGTTGCTGTTGACCTCCTGGGTGCCGCGGGCGGCCTCCTGGACGCTGCGGGCGATCTCCTTGGTGGCCGAGCCCTGCTCCTCGATCGCGGCGGCGATCGCGGTCCCGATCTGGTCGATCTCGCCGATGACGTCGGCGACGTTGCGGATCGCGGCCACGGTCTCGTCGCTTGCGGTCTGGATCGCCGTGATCTGCTCGGAGATCTCGGTGGTGGCCTTGGCGGTCTGGCCGGCCAGCGACTTCACTTCGGAGGCGACCACGGCGAAGCCGCGGCCGGCATCGCCGGCGCGGGCGGCCTCGATGGTCGCGTTCAGCGCGAGCAGGTTGGTCTGTTCGGCGATGCTCTGGATCAGCGTGACGACGTCGCCGATCTTCTGGGCGCCCTCGGCGAGCGCGCGGGCGGTGTCGCCGGTGCGGCGCGCGTTGTCGACGGCACGGGCGGCGATCTCGGTGCTTTGGGCGACCTGACGGCCAATCTCCGCGATCGAGGAGGTCAGCTCTTCGGTGGCGCTGGCGACGGTCTGCACGTTGCTTGAGGTCTGTTCGGAGGCGGCGGCGACCACCGCGGCCTGGCTGTTGGTCTGCGCCGCCGTCGAGGTCATCGACTGCGCGGTGCTTTCCATGGTCGCCGAAGCCTGGGACAGTCCGCCGACGAGCTCGGTGACCTTGGCCTCGAAGGCTCGCGTGAGGCTGTCGAGCGCCTGCGCGCGCCGCATCTTGCCGTCGTTCTCAGCCTGCTTCTCGGCGGCGAGCCGGTCGGCCCGGATCATGTTGTCCTTGAAGACCTGAACCGCCGCGGCCATCGCGCCGATCTCGTCGGAGCGCTCGGCGCCGGGGATCTCGCCGGCAACGTCGCCATCGGCAAGCTGTGTCATGCGCGTCGTCAAGCCGACGATCGGGGCGCAGACGCGGCGGCGGACCATCACGATCAGGCCGGCGCTGGCGATCAGCACGGCGATAAGGCCGGCCAGCGCGATCGTCAAGCTGGTGCGCGCCGCCGAGGAAGCGCCGGCGAGGATCTCCTCCGCGTTGTCGTAAAACGCATCGCGAACGCCGATGATGGAGCCGAGACCCTTTTGCGACGCCGCGTAGTAGGTGTCGACGTCGTGCTCGTACTTGCCGCTGACGGCACCGTCCTTCACCATCTTGAGCTCGCGGCCGAATTCCTCGACGTAGCGCGAATTCATTGTCTCCAGCGCCGCGCCGATATTGGCCGGGGTCGCCGGATTGCCGCGCAGCTCCATCAGCGCCATCACGATCTGGTCGCTGCGGCCCTGCATACGGGCGACGTCAGCCTTCTCAGCGTCGGTTGCGACCTTCTTGCCGCCGACGAGGTTCTTGTGCACGCTTGCATTGAGGCCGCCGATGTCGCGCAGCGTCATGGCGATGTTGGCGTAATTGGCCTGGCGGTAGGCATCGCCATTGAGAATCGCCATGCGGCGAACCTGCTCGTTCAGCAGCGCGGTGACGTCGGCATTGAGCACGGCATTGTCGGCGACGACCTTGCGGGCCGCGTCCTTGCGCGCGTCCGCAGGCCCCGCGATGGCCTTGTCGATCGCCTCGCGCAGACCGGTGAACTTCGAGTTGATGGCGTCGATGCTGCCGCCGATGGCGTTGCCGTCGTCGAATGGGCCGGGCAATTCCTTGCGTAGCGCGTTCATCCTGTCGCGGGCGCCGTTGGTTGCCTTGCGCAGCCTGTCCTGCTCGGCAAGCTGGGCCGGGTCGACAGTGGCGGGGCCGTAGAGGATGTTGGTGGAAAAACCCCGCTCGGGATTGAGGTAACGCGGAATGTCGCTGACGGCGCGGACAATCGCCAGCCGGCCTTCGGCTTCGCTGATCCGATCCATCGTCTGGTATTTGGTCACGGCGACGTAGACGGCAAGGCCGCCGCCCACGGTCGAGAGCGAGACGATGGCGCTGGTCAGGAGCGTACCGATTTTCATGATCTGTCCGGCAATGGCTTGCGACGAGAGTTAAATTTGCACGGACAATAAATACCCCGTGTTAATCTCGGGTTACGCTCCCTGGCGGCCAATTCAGCCGGATGCGCGGTCGAGCCGCGACAGGATCTCAAGCGTGGCGCCGTCGCGTTCACCCGCAAAATATCGGGTAATCGCCTGATCGAAGATCGGCTCGTCGGACACGGCGCCGAACAGCGTCATCGACGAGCGGAATTTGGCGTCGTCCGGCGCGCCCAGGATCGCGTTGATGGTCCGTCCCTCGACGGCGAGCACGAGCCTCGTGCATTCGATCAGGCGCGCCCCGAGGACGGGATGGGCGAGATAGGCCTTGGCCTCCGCGCGGGATCCGATGGCATAGCGCTGCGACATGGCGCTGAAGCCGAGGCCTGCGACCTGCGGGAAGATGAACCACATCCAGTGAGTCTGCTTTCGACCCCGGGCCAGTTCGGCCTGGACGTCGCGATAGACCGGGTCCTGGGCCCGGACAAAGCGGTTGAGATCGAAGAGATCGGTCATTGGATACCTTTGGGAGGCTTGCCGGCCGCGATTATGCCTAACTTTTGGCTCCCAATGTGGTAGCTGGTATAGAGTCTCCGGGTGGGGGTGGGCACCCCCGGGGTCGATTTGGGGATCCGATGGTTTCCGACGCAGCAAACGCCGAGAGGCTGTTGTCGCGCCGCCGTGTGGGGCGGGCCGAGACGATTTTACTGTCTGTGGCAGCGGTCGCGCTGGCGCTTGGCGTCGCCGCGTGGGTTTCTGATATCGGCGATTCGACCCCGCTGGTCTCCGCCGCGTTGCCGCCGGCCAATGCTCCTTCGTTCGAGGACCGTTTCGCGTCGGCCTCCGGCAGCCCGCCGGCCCGCGAGTTCGGCCTGCGGGCGTTCGAGCGTTCCGCCGTGAATGCGGTCCAGCTCAAGCTGCGAGATGCCAAGGCGATGCTCGCCCAGAGGCTTCAGGGCGACGACTGGCGCTCGATGCTGACCGATGACGAACAGTCTGCAGCCGAAGAGGCGAGGCCCTCGCAGCGCGCCGACGCCATCCCGATGCCGCGCTCGCGTCCGGTCCAGGCAGATCTGGCCGCCCAGATCGCCTCCAGTCAGGCCTATGCCGATACCGGCTCCAGGGCCGACAACCGCAACTTCTTCGAAAGATTCACCGACAAGATCAAGCTGGCTTCGTTGACGCCGGATAGCGGGCTGCTGACAAAGGCGCCGGATCTCGCCTCCCTCGGCTACGACTCGCGAACCGCGGTCTACGACATCTCGGCCAAGGCGGTCTATCTGCCGAGCGGGGTGGCGCTGGAGGCCCATTCCGGCCTGGGCGCGCTGATGGACGACCCCGACCACGTCGACCGGCGGATGGTCGGCGCGACGCCGCCGGCAACCTACGACCTCAAGCCGCGCGAAAAGCTGTTCCACGGCGTCCGGGCCCTGCGCATGACGCCGACTGAGGGCACCAGTGCGCTTGGCCGCGTCGGTCTGCTCACGCACAACTACTTGCTCGGGCCGCGCGGCGATTCCAACGGTTGCGTCTCGATCAAGGACTATGACCGTTTCCTGAAGGCCTACGACAGTGGCGAGTTCAACCGCCTGGTCGTGGTGCCGAGCCTGCGCGGGACGGCGACCGCTTCGCAGCGCGCGAGCACCAATTCCTGACCTTGCCTGCGACGGCGGGGCTGCCGTTTCCCCTTCGTTAAGCCGTCCTCGCCCAGAAGCAGCCCATGAGTGATGCATCAAGTTCCGAAACCCCGCTGCGCACGACGTTCAAGATCAAGCTGAACGGTGACACGTTGGCGATCGCGACCGTCGGTCAGGCCTATCAATTCCTCACCAACTTCAAGTCGGTCGAGTGGATGGAATTTCGCTCCCTGCACGAGGACGCAGTCGCGGCCCTGGAAGGCGCCGCCGGTAACGCTATGCTGGCGGTGCAGGCGACCAACGCCGTGCGCGCATTATTCGTCAGCGCCAAGCTGCTCTGAGAGCTCCGCAAAGCCTTCTCCTCGCAACTTGAACTCCGCTATAGGAACGGGCAAACGGTCCGCGAAGACCGTCGCAACGCCATTTGTTTGAAACTTGCTTCAAGGGAGAGACCCCATCATGAAACGCCGTACGTTCCTCAAGGGCGGCGCAGTCGCCGGCGCGACGACGCTGGTTGCTGCACCTGCGATCGCGCAAAGCGCGCCCGAGATCAAATGGCGCCTGACCTCGAGCTTCCCCAAGTCGCTCGACACCATCTACGGCACGGCGCAGACCTTCGCGAAATACGTCGCTGAGGCCACCGACAACAAATTCCAGATCCAGACCTTCTCGGCGGGCGAGCTCGTGCCCGGCCTCCAGGCGCTCGATGCCGTCAGCACCGCATCGGTGGAGATGGCGCAGACCCCGCTCTATTTCTACATCGGCAAGGAGCCGGCGCTGGCCTATGCCACCGGCGCGCCGTTCGGCATGAACCATCGCCATCAGGAGTCGTGGTGGCACTTCGGTGGCGGCGCCGACCTCACCAACGAGGCGCTCAAGCCCTTCAAGGCGCACGCCATCCTCTGCGGCAATTCCGGCACCCAGATGGGCGGCTGGTTCCGCAAGGAGATCAAGACCGTCGACGATCTCAAGGGTCTCAAATTCCGCATCGCCGGCATGGGTGGCCACGTGCTGGCAAAGCTCGGGGTCGTCCCGCAGCAGATCGCGGGCGGCGATATCTATCCGGCGCTGGAGAAGGGCACGATCGACGCGGTCGAGTTCGTCGGTCCCTATGACGACGAAAAGCTCGGCTTCTACAAGGTCGCCAAATATTACTACTTCCCCGGCTGGTGGGAAGGCGGCGCCATGCTGCACATGATCGTCAACGACGAGAAGTGGAATTCGCTGCCCAAGCAGTATCAGGCGATCGTCAACCAGGCGGGCGCGGCGGCCGGTGCCTGGATGCTCGAGAAATACGACAGCGTGAACCCGGCTGCGCTGAAGCGGCTGATCGCGAGCGGCACTGAGCTGAAAGCGTTCCCGCAGCCGGTGCTGGAGGCCTGCTACAACGCGACCCAGGACCATCTGAACGAGCTCGCCGCCAAGAGCGACCTGTTCAAGCGGACCAAGGAGAGCCACGACGCGTATATGAAGGAGCTGCTCTTCTACACGCAGATCGCGGAGAATTTCTACGACAATTATCTGCTCAGCAAGATGCGCAACAAGAGCTGACGTGAGGGGAGTGCGGTGCTGCGATTGCGCCGCGCTCCCGTAGGGTGGGCAAAGGCGCACTTGCGCCGTGCCCACCATCACGTACTTCACTTGCAATGGTGGGCACGCTCCGCTTTGCCCACCCTACGAGAATTTTCGTGTGGCGACTTACGCCGCGCCCAGCCCCAGTTTCGCATAAATCCGCCTTGCATAGGCTCCGAACGCATCGGTCGTCTTCAGCGGAAGATCGCGCGGGAAGGGCAGGTCGATCGCGAAATAGTCGGCCATCTTCGCCGGGCCCGCCGTCAGCACGGCGCAGTGCGAGGACAGGAAGACGGCTTCCTGGATCGAATGCGTGACGAAGATGATGGTCTTGCCGCTCTCGCGCCAGATCCGCAGCATCTCCAAATTCATCTGCTCGCGCGTCAGCGCGTCCAGTGCGCCGAACGGCTCGTCCATCAGGATCAATTTCGGATCGTGGATGAAGGCGCGCGCGATCGCCGTGCGCTGCTGCATGCCGCCGGAAAGCTGTTGCGGATATTTCTGCTCATAACCGGCAAGGCCGACCAGATTGAGCAGATCGCGCGCCCGCTCGCGCGCGGCTTTCATCGGCAGGCCGACGATCTCGGCCGGCAGCAGCACGTTGTCCAGGATGGTCCTCCATTTCAGCAGCAGTGCCTGCTGGAACACCATGCCGATATCGCGGGTCGGATCGAACGGGCTCTTGTCATTGCCTATCCTCACGGTGCCGCCGTCGGCGTCATGCAGGCCCGCCAGGATCTTCATCACCGTCGTTTTGCCGCAGCCGGACGGGCCGACCAGCGAGACGAGTTCACCTTCCTGCACGTCCATGGTGACGTCGGACACCGCCAGAAACTCGGCGCCGCCGCTGCGATAGACCTTTCGGACGCCTTGCAGGCTGATGAAGGGGTCCGAGCTCATGCCAGCCATTTGTTCAAGTTCGCGGCGACGAAAGCATCGTCGCTGAGGTCGGCATGCTCGCGGCAGACGCGATCGATCTCCTCCTTCTGGCCGGGGCTGAGGCCCTCGTCGGGATCGAGGCACCACAAACCTTTCATCAAGCCCTGGCGCCGCAGCACTTCGTGGCAGCCGGCGATGCAGCCGAGGAAATTGTTGGCGACGTCGAAGAAGGCGCTGTTGCAATCGGTGACGCGGGAATCGAGCGCCAGCAGGTCGGCGGGCACGCTGTCCCTGTGTCGCGCCGCCTTGCAGCGCTCGAACTGCTGGATGGCGCTCGCGGTCCATACCGACCAGTGGCCGAGCAGGCCGCCCTTGAAATAGGTGCGCGTGGTGACGCCCTTGTCGCGGAGATCGAACGGCAGCATCAGGTCGAGCAGGATGTGGTCGTCATTGCCGGTGTAGAGCGCGACGCGGTCGAGCGCTCCGGCGGCTGCGACGCCGCGCAGAACATCGAGCGTACGGTAGCGGTTGAACGGTGCGATCTTGATCGCAATGACGTTGTCGATCGAGGCGAAGCGCTGCCAGAACCGGCTCGACAGGACGACGCCGCCGACGGCCGGCTGAAGATAGAAGCCAACCAGCGGAATCTCGGCGGCCACGGCGGTACAATGCGCGATGATCTCGTCCTCGGAGGCGCTCTTCATCGCGGCGAGGCTGAGCAGGCCCGCATGATAGCCGATGTCGCGTGCAGTGCGGGCCTCGGTGATCGCCTGGGAGGTCGGGCCGGCAAGGCCTGCGACCATCGCGAGCGGACGCTTGGTCCAGCTTGCGGCGGTCTCGGCGGCGAGCTCGAGTACGGGACGGTAGAGGCCGACGTCCCGGATCGCGAACTGCGTGGTGTGCACACCGACGGCAAGGCCGCCCGAGCCGGCGTCGATGTAATAGCGCGTCAGCGCACGCTGATGCGTCTTGTCGAGCTGTCGCTCGGCGGTGAGCGCGAGGGGATGCGCCGGCAGCACGGTGCCGTCGGCGATCAGCTTGCGGATTTCGCTGTTGATCTGGCTGTGGTGCATGATGTCCTATCCGAATTCGGGGCCGGCGACGGCGAATGGCATTTCCTCGGCCATGGCGGTGGCGGGGCCGAGACGCATGCGCTGGAAGGGTCGTTCGATGGTCCAGCCGGACGCTGTCAATCCGTCCAGGAATGCGGCTTGCGACGCGACGGCGTCGAGCAGGAGCGGTCCGTCCTGCGACCGCGCGATCGCACTGACCAGGATCAGCGCGGCTGTGGTGTGATCGGCGAACAACGGGCCGATATGGCACGCGGCTCGGCCGTTCCGCACCAGCGCGATGGCGCCGTTCGCGGAGACGATGCGCGAGCCAGGCCGCCGCGCGAAAGCGGAGAGCAGGGTGGTGCGGTCGAGGCCGGTCGCGCGCCGGTCCCGATCGCGAAGCGCGTCGAGCGTTGCGGTTGACGGCGCCTGCCCGGACGCGGACGTGAATTTCACCAGCTTCAGCCGGCGCAACTGCGAGGTCGGGGTGAAGCCGAGCGGGCCGTAGACCTTGGCGCCGTCGGGCGTCGCATCGAGCCAGCACGTCAGCCCGTTCTTGCGCGCCGCCTCGAGGCAGGCATCGACGAGTTGCGTGGCAAGACCGCGGCGGCGGTGGCTTGCCGTCACCAGCACCATGCTGATCCACGCATTGTTGCCGGAATAGGGCAGCAGGGCCGCAGTCGCGACCAGCCGTGCGCCGTCGCGGATGCCGAATACGACGCCTTCACTCAAGAAGAAGCGCCAGTCCTCGATCGTCTGGTTCCAGTGCGCTTCGGTCGAGAGCGCAAGGCCGGCGGCGGCGTCCTCGACGCCGAGCCGGACGATGCGCGGACCGTCAGTAGCGGCCATCGCGCACCTCGTATTTGGTGGGCTTGCCGAGGCTCGGCATGGCGCGAGAGACCCAATCCGCGGTCCAGGCGATCAGTTGCTCGGTGTCAACGACGGGCAGGCCGAACAGTTCGACCGCCTTCGACGTGTCGGTCAGCCAGGCCGTCGGCTCTTCCTTGCCTGTCAGCACCGGCGCGCGGCCGAACCTTGCGCCGAACTTCGCCGCGAGATCGCGCACCGCGAGGATCTCGTGGCCGCTGACGTTGATCGGCGAGGTCGGCGTCGTGCAATGCGCGAGGCAGCGCAGCGCCTGGGAGGACGCATCGCCCTGCCAGATGAAGTTGACATGGCCGAGGCTGACGTCGATCGGAGTGCCCGTCAGCACTTTCGTCGCGATGTCGTGCAGCACGCCATAGCGCATGTCGATCGCGTAGTTGAGGCGGAAAAGGCGCCCCGGCGTGCCGAATTTGTGCGAGAAATATTCGAACATGCGCTCGCGGCCGACGCAGGACTGGGCGTATTCGCCGGGCGGGTTCGGCGCCATGTCCTCGCTCGAGCCTTTGCCGTCGACCGGCACGAACGGATAGATGCAGCCGGTCGAGAACGCCACGATGCGCGAGGAGGGGAAGGCCTGCGCGACCAGCGCCGGCACATGCGCGTTCATCGCCCAGGTCAGCGACAGATCGCCCTCGGCGCCGAACTTGCGGCCGGCCATGAAGACGATGTTCGGCGCCTTGGGTAGCGCCGCGATCGCCTTCTCGTCCATCAGGTCGCAGTTGATCGTTTCGATCCCGCGCGCGTGCAGCCAGTCCTTCGCGCCGGCGTCGCTGAAGCGGGCGACGCCGATGATGCGGCGGTCGGGCGCGGCGGCCTTCGCAAGTCCCGCCAGCGTCGGGCCCATCTTGCCGGCGACGCCGAGGATCATGATGTCGCCCTCGACCTTCTTGAGGTCGTCGATCAGCGCCTGGCTCGGCCGGCACAGGAGATCGTCGAGTGCCGCGATGTCAGGGATGGTCTTCGGCAGCGTCTGGCGGGTGAGCAGCATGGGTACGTCGTCCTTGGTCTTCAGGTCTGCCTGGCGTCGCCGACCACGAACATGCGTTCGAGGGCGAGGACCAGGCCGTAGAGAGCGACACCAAGCAGCGTCAGCAGCACGACCGCCATCACCATCGCGGGCGTGTCGAGCGAGGACTGCACCTGGATCATGAGGTAGCCGAGGCCGCGCTCGGAGGCGATGAACTCGCCGACGATGGCGCCGGCGACCGCGAGGATTGCGCCGACCTTCATCCCGGAGAAGATGTAGGGCAGCGATCCCGGCAGCTGGATCTTGCGGAACAGTGTCCAGCGCGATCCGCGCAGCGATTTGACGAGATCGAGCAGGTCCGGCTCGACTTCGCGCAGGCCGCGCGCGGTGGTGAGCAGGATCGGGAAGAAGCAGATGCTGAAGGCGATCAGGATGTTCGGCACGATGCCGTAGGAGAACCAGACGATGAAGAGCGGGCCGAGCGCGACCTTCGGAATCATGTTCAGCGTGACGAACAGCGGCAGCAGCACGAGGCTGAGCAGCGGTGCCCAGCTGAAGATCACGGCAAGCGCGACGCCGACGAATGCGCCGAGCGCGAAGCCGCCGAGGATCTCGATCGCCGTCACCAGCGTGTTGGCGCCCCAGGAATAGCCCGTGGTCCCCAACGTCTGAATTGTCGCAAGCGGGGAGGGCAGGATGAATTTCGGGACCTGGAAGGCATCGACCGCGACCTGCCACAGCACGAGCACGGCGAGGTGCACGATCAGGATGATCGCAAAGCTGCGCGAGGTGCGTGCCCCGTCTCCTGCCACCGCATGCTCCCTGTTGCCGACAGCCACCCTGCTGCGTGTCGCGAGCCTAGCCGGACTCGAGGGAAGTTTCAACCAGTTGGTTGATTAGGGCCGGAGCGACTGGAGCACGAGGTCGGCGACGTGCCGGCGGCGGGCGCGCCGCTGGGCCCGGCTCGACAGGTCCTTGCCGAAGATCGCCGACAGCGTCGGCGTGTTGGAGAAGAAGAAATAGCTGAGGCCCGCAATGGAGATGTAGAGCTGGACGGGATCGATCCCCTTGCGGAATACGCCAGATCGCACCCCCTCGTTGAGGATGTGGGAGACGCTTTTGACGAGCGGCGAGTGCATCGCCTCGAGCCGGGTCGAGCCGCGGACATGACGGGCGCCGCCGCGGTTCTCGTCGTTCAGAAGCACGATGAAATCAGGGTTTGCCGCCAGGTGATCGAACGACGCCTCGATCAGCTTGCGGATCGCGTTCTCCGGCGGCAGGCCTTCGAGATTGAGCCTGCGCTCCTGCTCGCGGATGTCCTCATAGACCCATTCGAGCACGGCGAGGTAGAGCGCGTCCTTGTCGCCGAAATAGTGGTAGACGAGCTGCTTGTTGACGCCGGCGCGCTCGGCGATCTCGTCGACACGGGCGCCCGCAAAGCCGTGCCGGGCGAATTCCTGGCGCGCCGCGGTCAGGAGCTTCCTGCGGGTGGCGACGGGGTCGCGGCGCTGCGGCACGGTGTCGCCAGATCGTTTTGCGGGCATTTCCAACCAAACAGTTGACAAGTGGAGGGCGGGCTTGTTGCATTGGTATCCTCACAAGGGGAGAGCGACAAGCCGGGTCGCGGCAACGAGGAGAGATGCGATGAAGCGTTTGCAGGCGGCGGGCTCGGCCCTGGTGTTGGCTCTGGCGCTCGGTGCGACGGCGATGCCCGCGCATGCGGGAGAGGCCGTCAATCTGATCCTGAACTGGACGCCGACGGCCGACCACTCGCCGTATTATTACGCCAAGGCGCAGGGCTGGTACGAGAAGGCGGGCATCGACCTCACCATCGAGACCGGCAAGGGCTCCGGCGTCTCCGCGGCCAAGGTCGGCTCCGGCGGCTCGCCCTTCGGCGTCGCCGATCTCGCCACCATGCTGGTAGCCAAGAGCAAGGGCGCCGACACGGTTGCGGTGATGAGCGTCTATGCCAATACAGGCCAGACTTTCTACTGGCTGAAGAGCTATGGCGTGAATGGCGTCAAGGATTTCGCCGGGCACAAGATCGGCAATCCGCCCGGCGATGCCTCGCGCGTGATGTGGCCGGCCTTCGCCAAGGCGGCGGGGCTTGCGCCCGACTCCGTCGGCTTCGTCAATGTCGGGCCGACCGCCAAGATCGCGGCACTGAAGAGCCACACGGTCGATATCATCAGCGACTTCTACAACGAGCACGATCTGAAGGTCATCGAGTTCGGCGGCGATCTCGGCTACGTCAACTGGAAGGACATCGGGCTCAACCCTTACGGCAATTCCCTGATAGTCAACGGCGCTTACTTGCAGAAGAACCCGAAGGTCGTCGAAGACTTCGTGCGCGTCACGCAGAAAGCCTTCGCGGCATGCGTCGCCGACGTGGCTCCGTGCCTGAACGCGCTGCTCGCGCAGGTCTCGGGGCTCGACCGGGCCAACCAGGAGCGCCAGTGGGAGCGCATCAAGTTCCTGATGACGGACGAGTTCACGACCACCAAGGGTCTCGGCTGGATCGACGGCGAGCGGATGAAGAAGGACTACGACCTCGTCCACACTTATCTCGGCATGGAGAAGCCGTTTGACGTGACGACGGCGTTCACAACGAAGATGCTGGATCCGAACATCAAGATGGATGCGAGCAAGGTGAAGAAGTGAGCGGCGCTTGACTGCTAGCTGCGTCAGCCCTTCTTCATGTCGTAGACGTGTTCCGGCCCGGGAAAGGCACGCGACCGCACGTCGGCGGCATACCGTTCGACCGCCGCTTCGATGGCCGGACCGAGATCGCCGTAGCGCCGAACGAATTTAGGGGTTCGTGGCGAGAGCCCAAGCATGTCCTCGAGCACGAGCACTTGGCCGTCGCAGGCCGCGCTCGCGCCGATCCCGATGGTGGGGATCGCGATCGTTTCCGTGATCTTGCGCGCCAACGGCTCGGCCACGGCTTCAACGACGACTGAGAACGCACCGGCATCGGCGACCGCCTTCGCATCGTCCTCGATCGGCCCCCAGTCGATCTCGTTGCGCCCCTGGGCGCGAAACGAACCGAGCGTGTTGATGGATTGCGGCGTAAGGCCGATATGACCCATCACCGGGATGCCACGCCCGGACAGGAATGCAATCGTCTCCGCCATGCGCACGCCGCCTTCAAGCTTCACCGCGCCGCATTGCGTTTCCTTCATGATCCGTACCGCGGAGTTGAACGCTTGCTCTCTGGAAGCTTCATACGATCCGAACGGCATATCGACCACGACCAGCGCCCGCCTGGATCCCCGCATCACCGCAGCGCCCTGAAGGATCATCATGTCGAGCGTGACCGGCACCGTCGTCTCGAAGCCGTGCATGACGTTGCCAAGGGAATCGCCGACCAGAATGACGTCGCAATGCTGATCCACCAGCGCTGCCGTGTGCGCATGATAGGAGGTCAGCATGACGACCGGCTCGCCTTGCTTGCGGGCGCGGATGTCCGGGGCTGTCTTGCGTCTGATGGAAGACTGAATTGACATGATCGGCTCCGTCTGCGGGACGCGCATCGAAACCAGATGGCACGACCGTGTCAATCCGGGTGAGGGGTCCTGCAATCACATGGATGGCGCGACATGCGAGGGCAGCGGGCGTGCGCCGTCTCCACGGCCGCTTCCGCGTGACTGCTGCACTCATAGTTCAAGCGAGCACGCCTGACTTTCGTCTTCGTGGCCCAGCGTAGCGGTCCTGACGGTGCGCTGCGGAGCCGGGCCCGGGCCCATGTTGGCGATGTGCGTGACCGGCTTGGGCGCGCCATGCGCAGCAGAGTTGTGCGTCGCAGCGCGTGTCCGGACACGACAACGACGGTCCAACCAGTTCAGGTCCCCACGCAACCCCACGGAGACATTAACCGACCGTTAACCATATC
The DNA here is from genome assembly GCF_041262065.1 of Bradyrhizobium sp. USDA 327. Taxonomy (NCBI): domain Bacteria; kingdom Pseudomonadati; phylum Pseudomonadota; class Alphaproteobacteria; order Hyphomicrobiales; family Nitrobacteraceae; genus Bradyrhizobium; species Bradyrhizobium sp. USDA 327. The sequence goes on from NZ_JBGCCW010000001.1 coordinate 2,654,079, forward strand.
CGCCGCATCGTTAACCATTCAATAACAGGGAACGAGTCGGCCGCTATGCAGGCTGCAGCAAAAGTCCAACGTCAAATGGTGCGCCTGCGCGGGCGCTCCTATGTGGCCTTCGTGTTCACGCCGACGGTTCCGATCCAGGACTGGCTGCAGGAGATCGATGCCACCATCGCGCGTTCGCCGGGCTTCTTCGCCGGCCGGCCCGTGGTGATCGACCTGTCCTCGGTCGATCTCAGCCAGTCCGGCATCGGCCATCTGCTCACCAGCCTTCAGGACCGCAACATCCGCGTGCTCGGCATCGAGGGCGTGGAGGAGGGCCGGCTGACCTCCGGGATGCCGCCGCTCTTGTCGGGCGGGCGCAGCTGCGTGGTCGAGCCGAGCGCGCCGAAGAAGGCCGACGTGAAAGTGGAGACCAAGCCGACATCGTTGCTCCTCGAAAATCCCGTGCGCTCGGGCCAGACCGTGATCTTCCCGGAAGGCGACGTCACCATTCTCGGCTCGGTCGGGTCCGGCGCCGAGGTCGTTGCCGGCGGCTCCATCCACGTCTACGGCGCGCTACGCGGCCGCGCCATGGCGGGCGTGAACGGTCACACCAGCGCGCGCATCTATTGTCAGAAGATCGAAGCCGAACTGCTTGCAATCGATGGATTTTATCAGACCGCCGACGACATCGACGAGGCCTTGCGCGGCCGGCCCGCGCAGGCCTTCCTGCAAGGCAATACCATGCGAATTACCGCGCTGAACTGACCAGAAGGAGATAATTGAGATGGCCAAAGTACTGGTCGTGACATCAGGCAAGGGCGGGGTCGGCAAGACCACGACGACCGCCGCGCTGGGAGCAGCGCTCGCGCAGCGCGGCGACAAGGTCGTCGTCGTCGATTTCGACGTCGGCCTGCGCAACCTCGACCTCGTGATGGGCGCCGAACGCCGCGTGGTGTTCGATCTCATCAACGTGGTGCAGGGCGTCGCGAAGCTGCCGCAGGCGCTGATCCGCGACAAGCGGCTGGAGAATCTGTGGCTGCTGCCGGCCTCGCAAACCCGCGACAAGGACGCTTTGACGGAAGAGGGCGTCGGCAAGGTCATCGCCGATCTGCGCAGTCGTTTCGACTGGGTGATCTGCGACAGCCCGGCCGGCATCGAGCGCGGCGCCTCCATGGCGATGCGCTTTGCCGACGAGGCCGTGATCGTCACCAATCCGGAAGTCTCCTCGGTGCGCGACTCCGACCGCATCATCGGCATGCTCGATTCCAAGACCGTGCGGGCCGAGAAGGGCGAGCGCGTCGAGAAGCACATCCTCATCACCCGCTACGATCCCTCCCGCGCCGCGCGCGGCGAGATGCTGACCATCGACGACATCCTCGAGATCCTGGCAACGCCGTTGCTCGGCATCATCCCGGAGAGCCAGGACGTGCTGCGCGCCTCCAACGTCGGCTCGCCCGTGACGCTGTCGAATGCGGACGGCGCGCCGGCACGGGCCTATATCGACGCGGCGCGGCGGCTGTGCGGCGAGACGGTCGCCATGCAGGTGCCGGCCGAGCGCAAGGGCTTCATGGATCGCCTGCTGCGACGGAGGGCTGCATGAGCATGGGTTTGCTTCGGCTTCTCCGCGGCAACAAGGCCACTGCACCGGTCGCGCGCGAACGGTTGCAGATCCTGCTTGCCCATGAACGCGGAATGCGCGGCCAGCCCGATCTGCTCGGCGTGCTGCGTGAGGAAATTCTGGCCGTCGTGTCCAGGCATGTGACGCTGGACCCGACCAAGGTCATCGTCCGGCTCGATCGCGGCGACGAGGTTTCGACCCTGGAGGTCGATATCGAGGTGCCCAACGATTTCGAGCGCAAGAAGGTGGCGGTCGCGTAAGGTTCCGCGGCCGAGGACTCCCGGTTTTGGGTGGGTGAGAAGGCGGTCCGCCGGGCATGGCGGGCCGCCTTTGTCTTGCTTACATCGACGGGACGGAACGAGCTCGGGGCCTCGATCGTTGTGAGACACCCGCGGTGGCAGTTGCGTGCTGCACCGCAGTCCCCTCGAGCGAGAGACCGCCCATGATGTCCGAGGTCCAGGTTCATACCGTTGCCCGGCAGATGTTCGAACAGCACGGTCTTGCTGCAATCGCGAAGGCCGCCGAGCAGGCCCAGGCCTGCGAGGGCCGCGGTGAGACCGAAGAGGCCAGGGAGTGGCGTCACATCGTGGACGCCATGAAGATCATGCGCGGCCCGCATCAGAGCTGACATTCGTAAGCGCGAGCGTCTTCAACGCTCCCCGCGATCGCTGCCTTGCGGCGACGTGCGGTTCTGTGTCTGTGGCTGCCCGCGCTCGCGTGTCTCCTTGCAGGGGAGTGGCTCCCACGAGCCGTCCGGCGCCTGCTGATAGGCACTGCATGAGGACGAGGTGGATTTTTCCTCGCCTTTCTGGGCGTCGGAATTCCTCGCCTGTACGGGCGCAACCAGCACCGTGGCGGCCGCAATCGCGCCGGCGAAAACGAAATGGATACTCCGCATGAGGACCTCCTGTTCGAATTCGAAGAGGTCGCATGCTTTCGAGGATTGTGACGATTTTGGGCCGGAGCAGTGGTTCCGTCGCGGAGTGCTTAATGCGGCGAGTGCTTAATGCGGCGAAAGCCCCGGCTCGCTAGCCGCCCTTGCCGCGGATCAGGCCGGCGAGGTTGGTCTTCTGGGCTTCGCACCAGCCGGGCATGCCGAGCCGGCGCTGGTCCATGTCGGTGGCCTGGGTCGCGACCGCGACCTCGGCCATCAAATCATCGTCCTGCTTCTCGCCCAGCTTGCCGCCGGTGTGCATCCAGGCAATCGCCTTGCGCACCTTCTCGGTGGTGCCGTCGGGCAGGTGCATCTGCTGCGCCTTCTGCACCAGGTCCTGATAGACGAGGTCCGTGTTGGGGGGCACTCGACCTTGGCTGCGAAGGCCTGCAAGACCATGGTCACATAGATCGACCGCGGCGGCGCGTCGGCGGCCTGGGCCGGTGCAGCCAGCAGTAACAGGCCCGTCATCAGAAAACCGGTGCGCATCCCTGGAACCTCCTCCGTTTTTTGAGAGGCTAGCGTCCGTCGCGCCGCTCCGCAATGGCGCGCGGCGCAATTGTCGTCGGTCCAGGCGGTGGGCTAACCTGCCGCTCCCCAGCCTCGGAGCACGACATGAGCCTGTTCAGCACGCCGTTCGATCCAGCACGCGACACCGCGCTCGTCACCGGCGCGGGCAATGGCATCGGCCGCGCGATCGCGCAGGCCCTGGTCGGCGAGGGCGTCCGCACCATGTTCGCGGATGTGAGCGCGGAGCGGGTGCACGCCGCGATCGGCGCCAGCGAGCAGCCCGCTCTGGCCGTGCCCTGGGTCGGCGATCTCGCCAGGCTCGAGGCCTGCGACGAACTGCTGGCTGCCGCACATGCGGCGCTGGGCGAGGTCACCCATTTCGTCCACAGCGCCTCGCCGCCGCGGCGGGAGGCCGATCATGCCCTCGGGGTCGATCGCAGGACCTGGCAGGAGATGCATGCCGTCAATCTCGACGCGGGCTTTCACCTGGGGCGTGAGCTCGCAAAACGGCTGATCGCGGCGAAACGACCGGGCTCGTTCTTGTTTCTGACCTCGCTGCATGCCGGCACCCCGCGCAACCTGCCGCATTATTCGACGGCGAAGGCGGGGCTGGCGATGCTGGTGAAGGAGTTGGCCAAGACGTTTGGCCGCCACGATATCCGCGTCAACGCACTGGTGCCCGGCGCGATCGCGGCCGGTGGTTTCGTTGCGGATCCCGCGCTGGCGCGGCACATTCCGCTCGGGCGTCTCGGCGAGGCCAAGGACCTCGTGCCGATGGCGCTCACGGTGCTGTCGAACAAGCTTTCCGCTTACGTCACCGGCGCGGCCTTCGTCGTTGACGGCGGATTGTCGCTGACGAACTGGTTCGAGCCGCCGACGCTTGAAGAGTAAAGATCGTTCCGATTTCGTCGGAACCAACTTTGACGTCTTGGTTTGACGCGTTTCTCAACGCGAACCGGCATCCACTTCGCTTGAACACGCTGTGCTTAGCGCTGCCAGGCCGGCACCGGATCGAGCGGAGTGCGATAGAGCTCGTTGTGATCGCGATCGGTGACGCGCACCGCGCAACCCTTGTGCTGCAGCTCCGGCTTCACCTGCGACAGCTCGCATGCCAGCTGATCGGCGCGATCGGAGGCAACCTCGATGTCTTCGAGGATGATTCCCCCCTGGTTCTTGAACTCTTCACCAACCACAAGATCGAAAGAGTAGTAGGGCATCTGAGTTTCCCCGTGTGACGATCTGAGCTTCAGTGCAAGTCTCAACACATCCCGGATGATACCACTGAGTCGATAGCTGCCGAATGAACAGGCCGCGCAATCTCTGAGCTTATGGCGCAGAAATGATGTGCAGCATGTGAGTGCGTTAACATTTTATTAAATATGGCTGCGCGACCATGAGGCATGGAATTGCAGCAGAACCGGGCTCCGGGAACCGGCAGCTGCACGAGAAGGCCGGCGGCATAGATCCCGACGGCCTTTTCTCTTGTACGGAAGACGAGCGAGGCATCGCTTCCCGTAGTCGCCCGGACTCAACGGATCACATCGACTCGGACAGCGTGCGCGAGATCGCGACGTCGTGCTGTCGCCTGGCATTGCCTAAAGCGCGATGCGATTAGGATGAATCGTCATCGCGCTTTAGGTTGTTGTTTAAACATGATCTTTTCGGAAAACCGCTGCGCACTTTTCCGGATCATGCTTTAGAGCGCGATGAAATCAGGACCAATCGTCATCGCGCTTCAGGTTGCTGTCTTGAGCATGGTCTTTTTGGAGATCCGCTGCACACTCTTCCGGATCATGCTCTAACGCAGCGGCATTGGCGGACGCACGATAGGTCCATCGTCATCGGCAACGGCTTGCGTCGTTGTGGCCGGCGCAGCTGGCGGCGGGACCGCGGCGGCCTGCGATGGCGGCGGCGGAGGTGCGAGCGGCGCGGGCGAAGAGGCCGGCATGGAGTTCCGTGCCACGGCCGGCTTGGGCTTGCGAACCGGAGGCGCGGCAGGCTGCGGCGGGAGCGCAGCGGCGCGTGCGCGCGGATCGACCGGTGGCTTCGCTTCGGCTGCCGACTTCGGTGCAGGCGGCTTCGCCATCTCACGCGCCATCTGCTCCTGCCCGGCCTTCAGCTCGGCGATGCTGGCCTTGAGCTGCTCGATCTGCTGCGCCATCGCGGCGAGATCGCGCGTCATCGATTGCACCGACTGCGTTGTGTCGACGGGCAGTGTCGCGGCAGGCGCGACCGCGGCAACTTGAGCGGCGGGCGGCGGCGCAGATTGGTTGGCTGATTGATCCGCCGTGGCTTCCACTGCGGCCGGTGGGGCCTGCGCGGCGGCGACCGGCGCGGTCTGCGACGTCGCAGGTAGCATCGAGGTCGTGGGCAGCAACGAAGCCAGTGCCGGCGTCCATTCGGCCAGCATTTGCGTTGCCGTTTCGCCGTGCTTCTCCCAGGCGATGCTGGCGGCCACGCTGGCGCCGGCAAACAGGAACGCGACGGACGCACCGCGCAGCCACCTGCCGACCGAGGATCGCTTCTGCCTGGCAGGACCGTCGCTGGAGGTGACGCGGACAGCCGTGTCGACCAACGGTGCCGCGGCGGGCTTTCCGTAAACGACGTTGATGGTGGGCTCGGGCGCACGCGCCGGCTCCGGAGTGAACTTAGGCTCCGAAGTGAGCTTGGGCTCCGGAGTGAGCTTGGGCTCCGGGGTAAACTTGGGTTCCGGACGCGGCGCGATCTCCGGCGCCAGCGCAGGAGACGCGCTTGTGGACCGCGAGGCCGGCACGATCTCGGGAGAGATCTGAACCGCGTCGTGGGGGTCGTTGTCCTTGACCGTGTCCTTCACGATCTCATCGACGATTTGCTTGGCATTCAGCGTCGCGAGCATCGCAACTCCTTTGAAGCCTAGTGTTTGAAGCCTAGGTCGTCCGCATTGGCGCGGCGCCGATCGGTTGAGGTGAGCCCATCCCGAGCCCCGTGGCTCACGAGTCCAGCCGGGTTTGACCAAAGCAAGGCGAGGGGATGGAGATGATGCGACGGTCCTCCGCCGTTTGTGGTGATGGAACCCGGTTGATCGAACACGCGCACGTGTTCCTCTCCCGCCTTGTTTTCAGCACGATTTTGGCGATATGTGGCGGTGCTGGGGGTGCTGCTATCCGCTATCGGGGGGGCCGGCGGTGCCAAGATCTCTACTCGTTTTGTTCGTCGCAGCCTTGTTGCCGCTGGGCGGCTGTATGCAGACGACACTCTCGCCATCGACGGATGCGAGCATGACGCCGCGCGACCGTCAGTTGCTCGCGCATACGCCTTACGCTCAGGCGAAGGTGCCTGAGCAATATCTCCGCCATATCGTGGACTACCACCGCAAGGAACAGCCGGGCACGATCCTGGTCGATACCGATGCGCGCTATCTCTATTACGTCCTCCCCGAGGGCAAGGCGATCCGTTACGGCGTTGCGGTCGGCGAGGAAGCCATGGCGTTCTCCGGCGTCGCGCGGGTCGGCCGCCTGGCGGAATGGCCGGACTGGGTTCCGACGGCGGACATCCAGGCGCGGCTCGGCCCGTATCCGGCGCGCGTTCGAGGCGGTCCCGCCAATCCGCTCGGTGCGCGGGGCATCTATCTGTATGTCGGCAACAAGGACACGCTCTACCGCATCCACGGCACCAACCAGCCCGAATATATCGGCCAGGCGATCTCGTCCGGCTGCATCCGGATGCGCAATGAGGACGTCATCGATCTCTACGACCGGGTAAAGCTCAATTCGACGGTCGTGGTGCTGCCGCCAGGGCAGAACGCGCAGGCCGAGACGGGCACGCGCTGGCGCGGTTGAGGGCCGCGCCGTCGGCTGGCTTGATTTCCGCCAGCCGTTACTTGGCTTAGTTCTCAGGCCGCGCAACACGCCATTGCAGCGTCGTGGCAATGCCGTTGGCGTCGCCCGGCGCCTTGTCAGCGGGTGAAGTGTAGAGCGGACGATAGCGGTAGGCCCACATCTTGCTGCCGTCGTCGCGACTGATCACGGTGAAGTCGCCGACGGCCCTGGCGTCGGCCGTCGCGGCCAGCGGAACCCAGCTCTCGGTGCACTTACCGTTGCAATTCGAGGACTTTCCGGTGGTGTCGCGCTCGTAGATATAAAGCGTCATGCCGTTGAGATCGACGAGCTTGGGGCCCTGTTTGGTCAGGATCACCTTCGCTGGAGCCGTCGGCGCCTCGACCTTCGGCGGAGGAGGGTCGCCGCCCCCGTGGCCGCCTGCGACTGCATGACTGGTCGAGAGCGTCATGGCTGCGGCCATAACGAGGAACCTGAACATTCCGAACTCCGTCCCACAAAGTTAATCGCGCGTTAAGCGCCCAATGTGGCCGAGCTTAGCAGGCGAAGGTTAGTTCCTGGTTTCGTGCGCTGCGACAAATTCGGACGTGGTTTGGAGTTAGATTTGCGCATCGCGTTGCGGGGCGCGGCTGAGCTCGTTGCCGGCGGCGATTGCCTTGCGCAACAGCCGCATCAGTTCGTCGCCCTCTTTGGCGCTCAGGCCGCGCAGCATGATGCGCTGCGCGGATTCGACGGCCGGCGTGATCCTGCGCAGCGTGCGCCGGCCTTCATCGGTGATTTGGAGCTCCCGCGCGCGGCGGTCGCGACTGGAGGGGCGGCGCTCCGCGAGACCCTTCTGGACGAGGCGATCGATCACGCCGGTGATGGTGGTGCGATCGTAGGCGATCAATCCGGCGAGCGTTACCTGGTCGAGTCCCGGATTGGCCTTGATGGTCGCGAGCGCGGCGTACTGCACCGGCGTGAGATCGAAGCCGGCGTCTTCGACCTCGGCCAGGAACACCGCCACAGCGATCTGCTGGAAGCGGCGCGCCAGATGCCCGGGCATGTCGTTGTTGTCTTTCACCGACGTCTCCGCGGAGGCAGGGAGGTTTCGAGGTCGTTGACAAGTATACTGATCGTCAGCATACTGATCAATATCCAAACAGAAATTTGACGGGAGAGGTGCTCATGCAATTCCATCTGAATGGATTTCAGCCGGGCGACCCCGAGATTGCCGATCCCGCCGAGCGCGTTCAGGCACCGGGCGCAACGGGCACCGTGCCTGACGAGGTCGATGTTCTCATCGTCGGCTGCGGACCTGCCGGCCTGACGCTGGCCGCCCAGCTTGCGCAGTTTCCTGACATCAAGACCTGCATCGTCGAGCAGAAGCCGGGCCGGCTGCTGGTCGGCCAGGCCGACGGCATCGCCTGCCGCACCATGGAGATGTTCCACGCCTATGGCTTCAGCGAGCGGGTGCTGAAGGAGGCCTACTGGGTCAACGAAACGACGTTCTGGAAGCCGGATGAGCGGATGCCGGAGAAGATCGCCCGCAGCGGCCGGGTTCAGGACGTCGAGGACGGGCTGTCGGAATTCCCGCACGTCATCCTCAACCAGGCGCGCATCCATGACTGTTTCCTCGACGTCATGCGCAGATCGCCAACGAAGCTCGAGCCGTATTACAGCCGACGCGTGCTTGATCTCCATGTCGATCCTGTCGCCGATCATGCCGTGAGCGTGCGCCTCGAACGCGTCGATGCCGCGCACGAGGGCAAGGTCGAGACGATCAAGGCGCGCTACGTCGTCGGCTGCGATGGCGCACGCAGCACGGTGCGCAAATCGATCGGGCGCGAGCTGCATGGCGATTCCGCCAACCACGCCTGGGGCGTGATGGACGTGTTGGCGGTGACGGATTTCCCGGACATCCGATTCAAGTCGCTGATCCAGTCGGCCAGGGACGGCAGCCTGCTGATCATTCCGCGTGAAGGCGGCTACATGGTCCGCATCTATGTCGAGCTCGCAAAACTCGATGTCGGCGAGCGCGTTGCGAGCCGCAACATCACCGCCGACGACGTGATCGCCAAGGCGCAGCGGATCCTGAAGCCGCATACACTGGACGTGAAGGAGATCGCCTGGTGGTCGGTCTACGAGATCGGCCAGCGCCTCACCGACAAGTTCGACGACGTGCCGGACGCCGACACCGATGCGCGCCTGCCGCGCATCTTCATCGCCGGCGATGCCTGCCATACGCACAGCCCGAAGGCGGGGCAGGGCATGAACGTCTCGATGCAGGATGCCTTCAATCTCGGCTGGAAGCTCGCCGGTGTCCTCCGGAGCCGGTGCGCTCCAAGCCTGCTACATTCCTATTCGGCGGAGCGCCAGGCGGTCGCGAAAGAGCTGATCGATTTCGACCGCGAATGGGCGGGGATTCTCGCCTCGGCCGCCAAGGCCGGCGGCGCCGATGCCGCCAAAACGCAGGACTATTTCGTCAGGCACGGGCGCTATACCGCGGGCACGGCAACGCATTACAGGCCATCGGTGCTCACTGGCGTGGCTTCGCATCAGCACCTCGCGCAGGGCCTCGTCATCGGCAAGCGCTTCCATTCCGCGCCGGTGATCCGGCTGGCGGACGCCAAGCCGGTCCATCTCGGCCACGCCGCGCAGGCCGACGGCCGTTTCCGCATCTACGCGTTTTCGCCTGCGGAGGATCCTGTGGCTGCCGGCTCGGCCATTCGCGCGCTGTGCGGCTTCCTCACCGAAGCTCGGGAATCACCATTGCGGCGATACACGCCTGTTGGCGCCGACGTCGACAGCGTGATCGACCTGCGTGCCGTCTTCCAGCAGGATCATCGTCAGCTTGCCGTCGCGGCGATGCCGTCGCTGCTGCTCCCGCGCAAGGGCCGCTATGGTCTGATCGACTACGAAAAGATGTTCTGCCCGGACCTCAAGGGCGGCCACGACGTTTTCGCAATGCGAGGGATCGATCGAAAGAGCGGCTGCATGGTCGTGGTGCGGCCCGACCAGTATGTCGCGAATGTGCTGCCGCTCGACGATTATGCCGGGCTTGCATCGTACTTCGACCGCTTCATGCTGAAGGTGATCTGACGCCCGGTGTCGAGTTCCCTGCACGTACAATTTAAGAAAGTTCTTCGCGGGCAGATTTCATCGATCGTAACATGTGTATCCAAAGATGCAGTCATCCACTCGGGGCAGCGGGGCACGGGAGGATGAAATGAGTCAGAGTCAGGCGGAGACGCGCCGTCAGCAGAATGTCGCTAAGCGGTCGATGACCAAGGAGGCCCAGCAGTTGGCCGGTTTGATTGCCGGACTGCGCAAGTCCCTCGAAGCGATCCACAAGGAACGGACGAGCACAAAGCTCAGCGGCGCCGAAATGGGTTTGCTCGACGAGCGTCGCAACAATCTGTTGCTCACCATTGCAGCCCTCGATGACCGCCTCTCGGCGGTGCAGGGCCTGATCAATCTCGGCCGCCCCCACGTTATCCGCGTGCATTAGCGCCGATCCGACGCGGCAGGATCGGCCCCCGTCGCCGATGGCACGGGGCGGCCCATACCGCCTGCGGATGGCACCAAATTGCCACGCTCCCGGCGAATTGCCGCCAAAGCACGCTGCCACGACGAGGTTGGGTGCAGGGCGACGCAAGGGGATCGAATTGGCCTACAAAATGGTCGCAGAACGCGACAACGAGAAGTACAGCTTCGCCCGCGAGAGCCGGTTGCTCATCGTGGCGAAGGCAAAGGTGTGGGCGAGCGAGGGGTGGCGGGTCGTCATCACCGACCAGGACGGCAAGGCCTACGCGCCGCCCGAATTCGATCAGCAGTCGGCGGCTTGATCGCGAGACGGGGCGAGGGGACGACAGTTTGACGTCGTTGTTTCGACCTTGGCGCGGCCTGACTGTGCCCCTGATGACTGTCGCAGCCGCCATCGTGCTGACGGTGACGGATGCTGCCGCGCAAAATCTCGACGCCGGCAAATCGCCCGCGAAGCTCTTTGCTGACGGCTGCGCGACCTGCCATCGCAGCCCGCGCGGTCTCGCCAAGGGCCGCTTCAGCCTGACGCTGTCCTGGTTCCTGAAGGACCACTACGCAACCAGCGCCGACTCGGCCAGGGCACTCGCCGCCTACCTCGTGTCGGTCGATGAATCGCCGCCCCGGGGTGCGGCCAAGCCTGACGCAAAGCCGCCTCGATCCGCGCCGCGTCAGCCTAAGCCGGTGCAGAGCCAGTAGGCGCGCCCCATCGGGCCGGCATCAACGCACCGTGGTCTCCGAAAACAGGTTGATGACCACGACCCCGGACACGATCAGCGCGATGCCGACGAAGGCTGCGGCGTCCAGGATCTGGCGGAACAGCACGAAGGAGACGGTGGCGGTCAGGATGATGCCGACCCCGCCCCAGATCGCATAGGCGATGCTCAACGGGATGACCCGGATCGCCACCGACAGCGCGTAGAACGAGGCGACGTAGAACAGCACCATCGCCAGCGTCGGCCAGGGACGGGTGAACTGCGCGGACTGCTGCAGGAACGCCGACGCGGTGACCTCGAACACGATGGCGAGGGCAAGAGCCGTATAGGCGTTGAAGACGGAGCTCATGCGGAGACTAGGCCGACGATGGCTGACATATGACGGCGCATACCATGCGGGGGTGACGTGCCTGCGACAGCCTGGAGCGCGGCGCAAGGGCTCTGCGGTCGGCCCGGATGACCAAGCCGCCGCGCGATGAATCGCGCAGCGGCTCAGTGACGCAGCGACGGTCGAACGTGGCTTCAATCGATCCGCACCGAAAGCTCGACGTCGTCGGCGAAGGCCGTGGACATATAGCCGCTTCCGGGCTTGCGCATGCGGGAGAGATAGTCCGGGCTGTCGTCGGCGTTGTCGGCGACGATGATCGCGCCCGGCTTGAGACGGTCTTCGAGCAGATCGAGGATATCCTGGTAGAGCGCCTTGGCACCGTCGAGCAGCACGAGATCGATCGTTTCGGGCAGATCGGACTTCAGCGTCGTCAACGCATCGCCTTCGCGAATGTCGACGAGATCGATCATGCCGCCGGCCGAAAGGTTGTCCCGGGCTCGCGCCGCCTATGCCGACGCCATGGCCGACATGTTCTGCGCCTATCTTGCGAGGTTGTCGCGGCGCTGAGGGATTGCCGGCATCAGCGTTCGAAGGTTGATTGTTATTCAGATTTCGGGGGATTATGGGTTAGCCTCGCCGCGTTCGTCATCCATTCATCGAGCACCCGCGCCATGCACGTTCTCCGCGCCCAGTTCCGCATCGAGACGCAGCGCGCGCTGGAATTTGCCGCATCTCGCGGCTTCGGCGCGATCGTGGCGGCGGACGAGCGCGGGCCGCGGGCCTCGCACGTGCCATTCGTGCTGACCGAGCGCGGCGGGCACACTGTCGCGCAGATTCACTTCACCGCCAAAAATCCGCTTGTGGCGCTGGCCGATGGCAGCAGACGATTTCTGCTGATCGTCACCGGCGACGATGCCTATGTCTCCAACGACTGGTATGCCTCACGCGACAACGTCTCGACCTGGCTTTACGAAGCGGTGCACCTGTCGGGCGTGGCCCATCTGCGCGGGCTCGACGAGAACCGCGGACACGGCGATGCACTGCTCGCAGTCTCCGAGGCGCGCTTACCGAAAGAACCCTGGGACCTCGCGCAGATGGAGCCGGGCAAGCGCGAGAGCATGCTGGCTGCGGTCCGCGTCGTCGATCTCGTGGTGGATGAGGTCGAAGGGCAGGCCAAGCTCAACCAGCACAAGAGCGATGCTGACCATGTCGCGGTTGCCGATCGATTGGCGCGGTCGGAGGAGTCGGGTCACCGGCGGCTGGCGCGCAAGATGCAGGCGCTGCGGCAGGGGCTTGGATACGAGATGCCGTAACGCTTGCCCAACGCAACGTTTGACCTTACGGACCTTCCTCATGCTCGTCATCTCCATTCAGAGCCAGGTGGTCCATGGCCATGTCGGCAACAGCGCGGCTGCCTACGCCATGCAGGCGGAGGGCGTGAACGTTGCGGCGGTGCCGACGACGCTGCTGTCAAACCATCCGCGCTACCCCAGCCTGCGCGGGCGGGTGCTGGAGAGCGACCTCGTCGCCGATCTCCTGAAGGGCGTCGAGGAGCGCGGCCTGGCCGACGAGGCTGCGGTGCTCGTCACCGGCTATTTGGGCTCGCCGGGCAATGCTGCCGTGATCGCCGATTTCGTCGAGCGGGCGCTCACGCGGAATGCGAAGCTCGTCTATCTCTGCGATCCCGTGATCGGCGATGACGGCCGCGTCTATGTCGCGGACGGCATTTTGGATGTGGTTCGGCACCGGCTGCTGCCGGCGGCGAACCTCACGACGCCGAATCAGTTCGAGCTCGAGCTGCTCTCCGGTCTCACCATTGCCGATGCCCAGGGCCTCCGCGCGGCGTGCTCCGCGCTGGCAGCGGCGGGCCGCATCGACGTCGTCGCCACCGGCTGCACGCTCGCTGACACGGCGGCGGGGCAGGTGGAGACGATCCTCTGCGCAGACGGGCGATTGTCGCGCTTTGCGACGCCGCGCTTGCCGATCCGCCCCTACGGCACCGGCGACCTCCTCACCGGTCTGATCGCGGCGCATCTGGCCAAGGGCGAAGCGATGGAGTCGGCGGTACGGCTTGCGGTCGACACGATCTTTGCGGTGCTGGTACGCACGCAGGACGCCGGCTCCGCCGAGATACGGCTCGTGCCGTTGCCGACGCGCGGGCCCGACGCCTGACGGTTCAGGTCGCGCGCTTGACGGCCGATTGCGCCGACTTCTGCTGCTTGGCCGGGCTCTTCTGCTCGCGTGCGGCGTGCGCCTTGGGCGGCTTGGCGCTGGCGACCGCCCGCGTCTTCTTCGGCCTGACGTTCGCGGCTTCCTTGCTGTCGGTCGTAACGCCGCGGCGCGAGATGTATTCCTTCCCGTCGATCGGGCCGACATGCGGCGGATCGCGGCCGAGATAGGGCCGGCCGATGCCGTACGCCTTGCCGTTGGCATCGACCCACTTCCACAGGATCTCGGTCGAGACCCAGCGCTGCGCGCGGTTGTTGCCCTGGGTGCTGACGATGTCGGCGGCCATGCCGTGGCCGTAGCCGCCCCGTGTGCTTCCGCCGTGATAGGACCGGTCGGAGGCGGCCTTGAGGCCGCTCGCGATCGACTGGCGATAGTCGTCGCGGAATGCGCTGGTGATTCCCGGCGACAGGCCGGCGGCTTCGGCTGCGAGCAGCGTGCGGAACAGCTTTTTCTTGAAACTCTTGTCCATGCCGCCGATGACGTAGTCCAACATCGACATGCCGGCGCGCTCGGCCGCCTTCGGATCCTTCCAGCCGAAGTCCTGATCGACCAGCTTCGTGAAGCTCCGCATCACCGTGACCGTCTTGCCCTTGCGCTTGACGGTGACGGCGCGCCGCTCCTGAACCTTGATCGTGTCCTCCTTGGCGGTGCGCTGATAGAGCGCCCAGAGGTAGCGGTCGATGCAGGCCTCGATGACGAAGCATTCGTCGAGCACGGCGACGGTGTCGGCCGGCGGAGATGGCTTGGCCGCAGGCGTGGCGGGGCCGCTTGCGATCGCCGCAGGTGACAGCGCGTCCGTCGTCACGATCTCGGTGGGATCGGCGGATGCGAGCTTGACGGGCTCTGGGTCTGGCGCGGGAGTAGGGTCAGCCTCGCTGACGATAGCTTCCGGTTCAGGCGCAATCTGCGGTGCGGGCGCCGCCTCCGTCGGCAGGATCAGCGCCGGGTCGGCTGAAGCGAGCTTGACGATTGAGGCATGCTCCTCCGGCGTGTCCTGCGACGTCGCCATCGAGGCAGGCGCCGCAGCGACGGCGGCGGCGATGTCGGCGGTCAAGGCGATGCCGTCCTCGATCGTTGCAGCGCGCGGCACGTCGGCGAGCGCGAGGCGACTGACATCCTTGACGCGCGAGACGGCAGCCACATTGGCGCCGCTGTTCTCGATGAGGGCAGGCGCATAGGCGGAGAGAGACAACACCAGCCAGCCGGCGAGAACGGCCGAGGGGCACGACACCGCCACCAGAAGAGACCGCCGATCGTTCATGATCCCTGCCTCCAAACGGTTCTGTCCGAACCATCTTGTCCGAACAGTCATGATGCAAACGGTTGACGAAACAGTCTTGCACGGAAAGGCACGCAGTTCGTCGATTGTTCGGGGGATGGTGTGGCGGCGCAATGGCGCAATCGGCGGCTGCGGGCTTTTCGCGGCGGGTGTTGCCGAGCTGCAACGCGAGGGTTCCACGCGGTGCCTTGCCCGAGGCCGTGCCGCAACTTTGCGGACGCTGCTGCGTTGGAGGCGCCATGACGCATCCCACGCTTCGTCCCATGGACGCCTTCGATCCCACCGAGCCCGCCATCCTGCACGATCGACTTTCGGACACGATCATCACCTGGACCGCCGATCAGGCCGATGACTACCGCCGTGCCAGCAGGCCCGGTGGAGATGGAACCGTAGTCTGGAAGACCTATCTCTTCGATGGCTGGGGCAATGTGCTTGGTGGCTGAGTACCGTCCGCGGAGACGCCATGTCGCGGCCAGCGTGATTCGCCCAAGGCCCTGTACGCATTAGGCATATCGCCATGCGTCACGCGCGTTGTTGCGATGCAACAAAATATGTCGCAATGCAGCAAATCGCGCCTAAATATGCTCCGACCTTCACCTTCGGAGCATCACCATGAACAAGAAGACTTTGTCGATCGCCGCCGCCATCCTGACGATCGTGGGCGGCACCGCCGCCGTCGCCGCCGAGCTGCCGACCTATGAGGCCAACGGCCTGCCGGTCTCTCCGCTGCAGGTGCGCGTGCTTGGGGCTGCGCATGTCGAGCAGCAGGTCGCCGCGCCCGCCACGGTCGCCTCGGTCCACCAGGCGAAGGTGCTCGGCCCCCGCAAGGTGACGACCGCGGACGTCACCACGGGCACGGCCCGCTAAGACTGAGGTCGCCTGAGGCAGATGGGGCCTCGCGCAGAGCGAGATTTCACCGCCTGGTGCGGCCATTGACATGATGACGCCGCATGCGCATTGCGCGTGCGGCAATCACGGTCCTGCGCGGCATCGTCGCGATGCCTGCGTGCCAGCCCTGCAAGCGCGTGGGTTGAGCGGTTCAGCGCGCCGACATATCGCTTGATCCATGGATCAGCGGGCGAGCGGCGCTGACGCTCTCACTCAGAAGAACGATGCAGCGCCGGCACTGCTCGGCGTGGTCTGCGGCCTCGCCGCGGCGCTGTTCTGGGCGCTCGGCTTTGCCGCCACGCGGCACGGCCTCAAGGTCGGCTTCACGCCGGTCGATCTCCTGGTGCATCGCTATGTCTGGTCGGGCATCGTGTTCCTGCCGCTGGTCGCGCGTGCGGGCATCTCCGATCTGTGCGGCATCGGCTGGAGCAGGGGCCTCGTGCTGATGGTGCTCGGCGGCCCCGTGATGTCGCTGATCTCCTACACCGGCTTCCTGTTCGTGCCGCTCGGCCACGGCAGCGTGATCCAGCCCTCTTGCGCGACGCTGGGCGGACTGCTGCTCGCGGCGGTCGTGCTGAAGGAACGGATCTCCGCCTCGCGGCTTGCCGGCGCGCTCGTCATCGTCGGCGGCCTCGGCGTGATCGGCGCGGAATCGATCGGCCATATCGGGGCCGACGGCGTGCAGGGCGATCTGATCTTCGTGCTCACCGGGTTCATGTTCGCCGGCTTCGGTGCTGCTCTGCGCCGCTGGCGCGTCTCGGCCGTATCGGCTGCCCTGGTCATCAACGTGCTGTCGCTGCTGCTGTTGCCGGTCTACATCGCGACCGTCGGCTTCGCCCATATTGCGGCAATCGGCGTGACCGAGAACGCGATCCAGGCGCTGGCGCAGGGCGTGCTCGCCGGGCCCGCCGCGCTCTATCTCTACGCCGTCTCGGTCCAGCGCCTCGGCGTTGCCCGCGCCGCGGTGTTTC
Organism: Bradyrhizobium sp. USDA 327; assembly: GCF_041262065.1. NCBI lineage: Bacteria > Pseudomonadati > Pseudomonadota > Alphaproteobacteria > Hyphomicrobiales > Nitrobacteraceae > Bradyrhizobium > Bradyrhizobium sp. USDA 327. Next base: position 2,670,868 of record NZ_JBGCCW010000001.1, read on the forward strand.
CGGCCTGCGTGCCGGCGCTGACGCTGCTCACCGGCTGGCTGCTGCTCGGCGAGCCGCCGACGATGTTGCAGACGGCTGGGCTCGTGACGGTGCTGTGCGGGTTCTATCTGGCCCAGCGGCAAAGCTAGCGGATCTTACGCCTTCCGCACGAACTCCGATTTCAGATTCATCGCGCCGATGCCGTCGATCTTGCAGGCGATGTTGTGGCCGTCGCTGGCGTCCTGCAGGCGGATGCTGCGCACCTTGGTGCCGCCTTTGACGACCGAGGACGAGCCCTTGATCTTGAGATCCTTAATCACGATGACGCTGTCACCGTCGGCGAGCACGTTGCCGTTGGCATCGCGCACGCCGGCATCCTGCGCCGTGTCCGCGGCCGCTTCCGCCGTGCCGCTCCATTCATGGCCGCATTCCGGGCAGACCCAGAGATCGCGGTCCTGATAGGCGTGCTCGGAGTTGCAGGCCGGGCATTTCATCGTGTCGGTCATGTCTGTCTCGTCTCAACGGTTCGTTCGCGGCGCGACCGTAGAGGCGGGAACCGGGAAAGCAAGGAAAAGCTGCAAACCGCGCGGGCAGGGCTTCGCCTGCCGGTGCGATGTCACCGAAACAGCGCGACGAAGATCACGTAGAGCCAGCCCAGGATGCCGTGGATGATCGCCCACAGGATCGAATGGTTGTTGGTGTAGGAGATCGCGATGGCGAGCGCCGAGCCGAATCCCACGCCGTATTTCGCGCCCTCGACGCGGACCCCGTAATAGCGGTTGCCGTTCATGGTGATGCCTCCTGAACCGTTGGATGAGCGCCGAGCCTATGCGGTCGCCGTGATCCTGGCGAGCGGCATGATCAATGAGCCAACGTCGCCCGCGCAGGGTTGAGCTGCGTCAACGGCATTGCGTGTGAGGGGCGTATCCTTTTGATGAAATGACCACCGGAGGCGAGCGATGGACGACACTCTCAGACAGAAAATCCAGACCTTGCTGGACCAGCACCGCACGATGCGGATCGCAACCGTTCGCCCGGATGGCTGGCCGCAGGTGACGACCGTTGGCTACGCCAACGTAGGCTTCACCATCTACTTCCTCTGCGGCATCGACAGCCAGAAGGCGCAGAACCTGTCCCGCGACGACCGCGTCTCGCTGACGATCGACGACGATCCGGCGGAAGTGATGGAGATCACCGGCCTGTCCATGGCGGCGCGGGCAGTGGCCGTGACCGATCCGGCCGAAGCCGAGAAGGCGATCGCGCTGCTGATGGCGCGCTATCCCGAGCAGAAGGCCTCCGGCCTCACCGTGCCGAAGCCTTCCGAGGTGCGGCTGATCCGCCTCATACCGACGGTGATCTCGCTGCTCGACTACTCCAAGGGCTTCGGTCACACCGATCTTGTGACGTGCTGAGGAGGCGGGGGCAAGCTTGCGAAGACGAGCGGTCATCCGCTTCTCCCTTGACGCAGATCAACTCGGCCTTTCCATGCAAATCTAGGCTCGATCGATGATTCAATCGCGGTGAGGTCTGGCCATGTCGCACACTGTTCGAATCTCCATCGGCATCGTCATCCTGATCATCTTGTCGCTGCTGTTTCTCTTCAGCGTCGTCCACACCGCCGCGGGGGCCTCCAGGTCCAGCTCGCGCACGATCGCGGAGGGACATCGCCTGGCGCGGGCCTGGTGCCAGACGTGTCACGCCGTCGAGCCGCACATGATCGGAGTGTTCGACGAGGCCCCGGGCTTCCAGGCCATCGCCGACCGGCAAGGCACCACCGCGCTGTCGCTCAAGGTGTTCTTGAGGACCAGCCACCAGAACATGCCGAACCTGGTGATCTCGCCGGAGCAGGCCGACGCGCTTTCGGCGTATATCCTGAGCCTGAGGGGCGATTGAGGGGCCGGCCAGACGATATTTGCGAAAACAACCCCATGCACAGTAGACATCGCCATGGAATCGTTCGGGATTTGATTTGACTTCGGCGATACCGAATTCCGTTTGCGCTGTCGGGCAAAACAGGCGCATGATGTCACGGTGGAGTCCTCTCGACGTCCCGGCGTTCGGTGCGTAGCTTCCGCTGATCCGGAAACCTCGCCGACGAGCCATGACCTTCCTCCTCAACATCGACGTCCCGGACGTCGGGACAGCTGCGACCTTCTACACCGAAGCCTTCGGCCTGACGGTCGGCCGCCGCTTCGGCGCCGACTTCGTCGAGCTGCTCGGCTGGCCGGCGCCGGTGTATCTGTTGACCAAGCAGGCCGGCACGATCGGCGCCGGCGGCGACCGCCGCCGTTACGAACGGCACTGGACGCCCGTGCATATCGACGTCGTCGTTGACGACGTCGACACTGCCGTGGCGCGTGCGCTCAGTGCGGGTGCGATCCTGGAGGCGCCCGCGCGCGATGCGCCTTATGGGCGGATCGCGATGCTGGCCGATCCGTTCGGGCACGGGTTCTGCCTGCTGGCGTTCAGCGAGAAAGGGTATGACGCGTTGTTGGGGAGCTCGTAGTTCGAGATCGAGCTACGCTTGCTACGGTCGCCAGCGGAAAGCGACGCGGAAAACCGGAGCGACATGCCAAAGAAACTGAAGACCTACCAGACCTCGCTCGGCTTCTACGATCAGGCGATCGCCGCACCCTCGATGAAGGCGGCGCTGCAGGCCTGGGGCGCCAGCTCCAACCTGTTCCATCAGGGCGCCGCGAAGGAGACCGACGACCCCGATATCGTCGCGGCGACGATGGCGAAGCCGGGTGTCGTGCTGAGACGCCCGGTCGGCTCGGACGGCCCGTTCACCGAGAGCGCGGAGCTGCCGACCGATCTCGGCGAGGGTAAGTCCGAACGCAAGTCCAAGAGCAGGTCAAAGCCCAAGTCCACGAAGCGTCCGGCCAGGGCCGCAAAAGAGCCGTCCCGCAAGATCGACGATCAGGCCGCGCGCAAGGCCGCGGCGGCGTTCGAGAAGGAGGAACGGCGGCGCGAAGCCGAGCGCCACAAGGAGGAGGCCGCCCGCGCCAGAGAGCGCGCGCGCCGCGACAAGGCGGTCGCGACCGCGCAGGCGGCGCTCGACAGAGCGAGGCGGGAGCACGAAGCGCGCACCGAGGAGATCGAGGCGGAGCAGGCTGCGCTGGATGCGCGCGCCGAGGCCGAGCAGGGCCGCTGGGACAAGCAGCGAATGAAGCTGGAGCAGGCGCTACGTCGCGCGCGCGAGTAGGGCTCGCGCAAGGGCTGATCCACCGTGCATCGTTTCGCTCCGGAAGCGAGATTGCGGTTCCATCCCTATATGAGCTGACGTCCCATATAGGTCTGCCATGCCTGAAGAGCCGTCCAAATCCGCAAGTCCGAAATCTGCAAGTTCGAAATCTTCAAGTCCGATGATCGCCAGAGCGCGCCGCGCGGCGCCGGTTTTGGTGTGTCGGAAGTGCCTGAAGCGCAGCGACGAGGGCTGCGACGTCAGGCGTGCGCTGAAGTCCGAACTGAAGGCGAGCAAGCGCGACGGCACCAAGCCGGCGAAGCTGGTCATGACCGGATGTTTCGGCCTTTGTCCAAAGAATTCGATCGTGCTCGCGAGCGGCGCCAGCCTGACGCGACAGGAATATGTGCTGGTGGCGGATCGCGATCAGGTGCCGCGGGCGCTCGCGCTGTTGGACGGCGAGTGATGCGGCAAGACTAGGGCTCGAGCCGAGCAAGCGCTCCGTCCTCACAAAGGATTCCTCCGTCATTGCGAGCGAAGCGAAGCAATCCAGAGTACCTCAGCGGGGGGATTTTGGATTGCTTCGTCGCAAGGGCTCCTCGCAATGAAGGTGCCTGTGCAGCGGTGCAAAAAAATTCCGGTCCGTGCCCCGGACGCAGCGCAGCGCCTCTTCAGCGGTGCGCTGCAGAGCCGGGGCCCAAGTTGCAGCGATCCGTGCGGCTTGCTGGGTCCCGGCTCTGCGCCGCATCGCTACGCGCTGCGGCGCGTCCGGGACACGAGAGAGCGTTGCCGCCGCATACGCCGTCATTGCGCCAATGGCGGCGAAAATCGACAAAGCCGGCATCGGTCATTCCCGCAAAGATCGCGCGCAAATTCGCTTGCCTTGCCGCGCGTCCTTTTGCACTCTGGCGGCAAGGAGACCAATGTAATGAAGAAAATGACCATCGCCTATGCGCTCGGAACGGCCCTGGTGCTGAGCGGCCTTGCAACATCGGCTGCCGAAGCAAAGCCGCGGAAGCAAGTGGTTCGTGCACCGCAGGAGCGGCTGATCGTCACGGCGCCGGTGCTGAGGCCGACGCCGTGGGATTACAACATCGTTCCGCGCTATCGCTATCGCCCGGAAGACGACAAGGTCGATCCCTACGGTCCGCCGCTGGTGCCGTCTTATGTTCAGTATGAGGGATGGCGGTGGCCGTATTGGTGGTAGAGCCGGCCACTCGCGTGGTCTCGTAGCCCGGATGAGCGAAGCGATATCCGGGGTGCTTCGGCAACAGAAGTCCCGGATGTCGCTTCGCTCATCCGGGCTACGCCTAACTGCCCTCATTCGCGGCTAGCCGCAGAAACTGGCGCTTCATCGCGCTGACCCTGGCGAGGTAGCCCGCGACGAGGTGATCGCCGCAGCGCTCGCCCGCGATCATCTGAAACTTGCGGCGCGCATAGGCCGCTGCGGGGCCCGCGCCGCAGAGATGGATGAAGGCGGCCAGATCCTGCTTCTGCTGCGCGCTTGCCTTCGCATCGCCCGCGAGGGTGAGAACCATGGCCACCTGGCGGTCCAGATACACCGAGGCCAGCTCGACGGCGTGGCTCGGGATCGCGCGGATGTAGAAGAACGTAGACCCGCAGCCGGTCTGCGTGACCGCATTGCCGCGGACACAGAACCGCGCGGCCTCCGCGAAAGCCGGGTCGGTCATCTGGAAGAGGCCGACCGCGCTGGAGGCGGGCCGGTAGATCGCCAGCGGATTGAAGCTCCATCGCCAGCGCCAATAGGTGCGCGCCACCGGATTGCCTGAGCTCTCGACCTGTGCCAGCGCGGCCAGCAATTCCGGCGTGATCGTCGCGGTGGAGTAGGCGCGGAAAAGGGGCCCGTACCTCGCCCACGTCTCGGCCGGCTCCTTGTCGAGAACGTGTCCGACGACGGCAAGGAGTTCGGTCGGCTTGCGGACGACGTGGTAGGCGGTGTTCAGGAGCGCGAGGGCCGCAAGCAGAATCGCCGCAATGGTCGCGATCCGAACCATTCGCGGCGCTCGCGCGAATGTCTTGCGCACCCATCGAGCGCCCCGCCGGGCGTTGCGAAGGCTGGGCAGGAGGCTCTTGCTTTTCGTTGCCATGGCGTTGTGAGCGTGGAATTGCGGAAACTGTGGACTTGGTGGCCGCTGTCTACGAACGTGAACCGAAACCGTAGATTCCGCATTTTGAGAGCGGCTCCAGGGCCATCCTTCGGCGCCCGTTTTGGGCGGGCTCTTCAGGACGAGGCTGTTCTAGAAGAAAACCCGCCGTCGCCGGCGGGTTTTTTGTTCTCTGCGAAAGAGCTCGTTGTGGAAGGGTATCGCTTCGCTTTGCCCCCGGAGCAACCCGCTCAGATGAGGAAGTCGGTCGGGTGCAGGCTCGCGGCCTGGACGCCGTCGAGCGTGATCGAATCGTTGGCCGAGAGATGGATCACGGCATCGCCGGCGGCATTGTCGCTGATCAGGCTCGACAGCGCCGTCCAGTCCGCAAACCCGTAGTCCTGCACATTGATCAGGTCGTGCTCGGTCGCGGTGCTGCCGACCGCCTTGTTGCCCTGGTCAAAGTCGGTGATCAGGTCGTTGCCGGAGCCGGTGTTGAAGACGAAGATGTCGCTGTTCCCTCCGCCCGAAAGCTGGTCATCGCCGCCGCCGCCGTTGAGAATATCGCGGCCGCCGGTGATCGAGCCCGGCGTTGCGGGGGCATAGACCTTCGCATCGCCATACAGGAAATCACTGGTTGCCGTCCCGGTGAGAATATCGTTGCCGCCATGGGCATTGCCGGACATGGCCGGTGCATCGCCGTAGATTGTTGGGTGCGTAAGGTGGAGGGTGTCGGGGCCATCGGCCTTGAGCGTTAGAATGTCATCTCCTCCCTGGGCATTGTCGGTCAGTGAGGTCGCCGAATCTCCGTACGCAAACCCGCCGGTCATGACAATTTCGCTGCCGAAGGTGATGGTGATGTTGTCGTTGCCGCCATGCGCATCGCCGCCGATGGAGCCGATGGCATCGCCGCTGGCGTTCGCTGAGCCCTCCCTTGTGTTCACACTGATGTCGAGCGCGTCATTGCCGCCCTGCGCCGTGCCGCTTATGGAACCGCCGGCATCGCCGGCGTAGACATTGTCGTAGCTTCGCCAGCCCACGGCACCGGTGATGGTGTCATTGCCACCATGCGAATTGCCCGACATGTCGCCGGCGACGTCGCCGAAAGCATGCACGTTGGTGTACAGCGAATCGGCCTCGACGCTGATCGTGTCGTTGCCGCCCCTGGCGTCGTCGATCATCGCCTGGGCATCGCCGACCACGAGGGCTTCGTTCCAGCCGTAATTGAAATTGACCGTGAGCGTGTCGTTGCCGCCGTGGGACAGGCCATGCAGCGTCGTGTTGTCGTCGCCGAAGACCGTGACCTCTGCTTCGGGCTGGCTGATTGTCGCCGTGACCGTGTCGTTACCGCCCCAGGCGTCCGCGGTGGTCGGGAAGTTCGGATCTCCGTTGACGGTTTCGATTTGACCAAACTGGTCGAGCAGGACGTCGATGGTGTCGTTTGGCAGATGCTGCATGGCGTAACTCCCATTTCATTGTCGGAAGCGGGCCTGACGCCTGCAGAATTTCTTGCAAGTCGCGTTGTTGACCACGCTTCAGGGAGAAATCTACCTTTGGTAGATGGCGGAGATTTGTAGGAATTCGGGAGAGACTTTGATTGCATGCGTGGAACCGCGGCGGCGATCATCGAGATAGCCTCCGCAAGTTTGCGCATCCCATGAAGGTTTGATGATCCACCTGCGACGGGCAGCGTAGGTAGAGTGAAGAAAACCCATCATTTGTCCTCGATCAGGTGATGATGGGTATCGTTTCGCTCCAGCCTTCCTACGGGCGGTCACAGGAATTCCTGCTTGCCCGCATCCTCAGCCCGGCTTGCGTCCGCTGATCGCGTGGGCGCGGGCGCTGCAGGTGATGCGGCCGTCCGTGCCGGTGGGGAGATGCGCCCTCACGCGCTGCATGAGCGCGGCGACGTCGGCCGCCGCCATGGCCGCGATCACCGGTGCGATGGAGGGGGACTTCGTCTCCACGTTCCAGAACGCGTCGAAATCGCGGAACGTGCGCTGCACGGTGATTTCGCGGGTCTCGATCTGCTGCAGCCCGGCCGCGCGCCAAAGGTCCTGAAGCGCAGCAAGGGTGGACACTTCCATATGCGGCGGACGCGTCGGCGACAGCCCCATCGCGTGCATCTCGTCGACGATCGGATCGAGCGGAAATCCGCCGCCCAGCATGTCCCACATGTAGGTCGCAACCAGGCCGCCGGGACGGACGACCCGCGCCAGTTCCGCGACACCCTTCGACGGGTCCGGCACGAACACGAGAACCAGTGCCATCACCGCGACGTCGAAGCTCGCCGCGTCAAAGGGCAGTGCCATGGCGTCGCCCGTTTGAAACACAGCGCCGCGCGCACCGGGGCGCGTGCGGGCAAAGGCGAGCTGTCCCTCCGAGGGATCGATGCCCTGCACGTCGCCGGGGGCGCAGCGTGCCACGATGAGCTCGGTGAAGGCGCCGCTGCCGCAGCCGACGTCGATCCAGCGCAGCCCTTGCGCCGGCCTGAGCCAGTCGAGAAAGACCTCGCCGACCGAACGGCTCCAGACGCCCATCATCTGCTCATAGGCGGCACCGTCATCGAAGCGAAGCTCGGCCATGGAACGGTTCCCTCTACGTTTCAGCGGGCACTGCGCGGGCAGCGAGGTTAACACATTGGTCATTTCTTTGCGGTCATTTTCACGACCTCAGTCAGCAAAGAGGCACCATGTCCGACATCACCATTCCCGGCGGCAAGATCCGTTCCTTCGTCGAGCGGATCGAGAACCTCGACAGCGAAATGCAGGAGTTGAGCGAACAGAAGAAGGAAGTCTTCGCGGAAGCCAAGGGCGAGGGTTTCGATGTGAAGATCCTCAGGGAGATCATCAAGCTGCGCAAGGAAGACAAGAACGAGCGCGACGAGCGCGAAAGCCTGCTCGACCTCTACATGCGCGCGATGGAGACGGCCTCGCCGGAGCAGGCGAAGGCGGCTTGAGAGGATTGGCGTAATCGGGGAGGAGAGGTGGCCGCGGTCGAAGGATTGCGGCTATCGCTTCGGCGCGACGAGGCGAGAGCGGCCTGGTCGGTCGCCTCGGGCGGAACGACGAAAGGGCGGCTATGGGCCGCCCTTTCTGTTTGTGCGTGAGCCGTCGGACGGCGCTTAGCCCTCGATGATATAGACGATCTCGTGGGTGTGCGGACGAAGGATGACGTACCTGCCGTTGACCAGGATGAACTCGTATCCGCGCCACTCCGGATAGATTTCGACGATACGGCTCGGCAACGCATGATAACGGACGCTTGTCGGGACGACCGTGCCGATCGATACGTTGAAGTTCACGTTGGTGACTTCCTCGACCTTCTCCTGCTTGATGGCCGAAGTGATCTGGGTACGCTTTTCCGCCGGAGGCGCGGCGACTGCCGTGGTAGCGGCATTGCCGGTCGTCTTGCCCTCGGGCGCGGCAGACTTGCTATCGGCGGTCGGCGTCTTCAGGTCCTTCGATGTGGTGGCGGAATCGGTCGCCTTTGTCTTCCCATCGGCCTTCATCTCGCCAGTCGTCTTGCTGTCGGCGGTAGACTTGGTTTCGGAAGACGAACTCTTCACGTCCTTCGACGTGGTCGGCGGGGCCATTCCTTCCGCGGCCTTCGGCCTGCCATCGGCCTTTGCGTCACCGAGGTGCTTTGCATCGGGCGCGCCCTTTGCTGCGGGCGCATTCATCGGTGCCGCGCTGTCAGCTTTCGGCGAAACGGCGGTGGGGGATTCCGAACCCTTTGCTCCGCCCTGAGCCATCGCAAGACCGGTCGCTGCAAACAAGGCCGCGACGGCGACAGAAGCCATCAAAGTATGTTTCATCTGATTTTTTCCAATTCAATTTGAATATTGATGCCGACGAAGGTCAGCCATGGAGAGCAAACGGTCCCGACCAGCTGAAGTTCCATTTCTATTTCTGGTTTAATCAGGACCGGTGCGTCGCTATCGGAAACGCCAGCAAAACCGGAAAAACCGTGGCGTTCGCGGTCTCGTTTCCGGCGCGGGCTTGGACGCAATCGACATATTCAAACATAAGTTGTGCGCGGAGGAACCGTTGGCGCTTGCACCTGTTGAGCCGATGATCCGGTGCGCAGCGGGATCGAACTTTCGATCCTGAATCCCTGCAGCGATAAAAAATCCGTATTCGCCTTGCTGGGGCCGCTCAGGCACCACGCCTTTATCCTCCGTACGTACCAACCGGAAACTGTCCGGACGGCGCGATGCGTCAATGCGATTCAGATCGGCCGCAGACCGGCTTGCGCAGACCCATCGTCATTCAGACCAAACGATTGAGGTAGCAAAATGCACATGTCGAGCGAAAATCTTTTGGTCATCCTGTTTGTAGGTCTCGTCGCCGGCTGGCTTGCGGGCCAGATCGTCCGTGGCACCGGCTTTGGGATCGTCGGTGATATCATCGTCGGAATCCTCGGCGCGTTTGTTGGCAGCTGGTTGTTGCCTCAGCTCGGAGTGCATCTTGGCAGCGGAATCATCAGCGCGATCGTCAACGCCACCATCGGCGCGGTGCTGCTGCTCCTTCTGGTCCGGCTGCTCCGCGGTGGCGGTGGATGGGGAAGCAGCTGGCGCGGGAGCTGGGGCCGGCGCTGGTGACCCATGCTGAAGCAGCGACATCGCGCGCCGGCAAGAATCGCGCTTTTGGTTCAACCAACATCCCGGCCATTAGTAGCGGCCGCCGCTGCCCTTCTGCTGCGTGATCCAGTCCGACAATGTTTTCGGCGTCGATTTCGCAGTCCGGCCCGGTGATGCCTTCGGATTGTCGCGGATGCCCTTCGTCGGACGGATGCGTGGCGCTTCCGTCGCGCCACCGCCCTTCAAGGCCGCCGCCGATGCCTCCGCGGCTTCCTTCTCGAGGCGCAACTGCTTCAATCGCGCCATCTTGATGCGCTCTGCCTCGACTTCGGGTCGCTCGGACAGCAGCGGCTTGTGCTGAGCAACCTCCGCCGGGACCAGGACGCCGAGAATGGTCGTCTCGCCGAGCGCCTTGCAGGCTTCGAGCCGATGCAATCCCTCGACCAGAACGAGGCGGTCTCCGTCGAGCCGAACGGAAATGGGGGCCTGTTGCCCGATGTCCAGGATGCTTTCAGCGATCTCCGCGACGATCTCGGGCTTGATAGCCTTCTTCATTTTCGTAGGAACGAAAATCTTCTCGATCGAGAAGCTCTCCGGTGTGGACATAACTCGACTCCGCTTCTACCGGGCCGGTCGGAACTGACGCCGGTGGGGTTGGGAGTTTAGGAGGGAAGGGCTCGACCGCAAAGGCAATTCGGCGGCGGGTATTGATGAGCATCGATGCCGGAACCAATCTGGATCACGGCGACTACGTTGACAGTCCACTTAATTCACGCCGTCCGCCAAACGCGAGCCGAAGCCGCAGATCGGAGCGAGTGAATTTAGGGCACTGTCACCGTAATTCCGCATATACCGAAGATTGCTTGGGCGATCGTCGCGATAGCCTTGCTGATAGCAATGATCAGAACTTTCGACGGTTATTATTCCTTTAGCCGAGTTGTAAGCTGCGGATATTTTTATTGCGATGTCGAATTTTCAAGAAACAAGGCGCAGCGAGAACAACGTGGGCCGCCATCCTTGTAATCACAACAATGCCTTCGTCCCTTAAAGCCGCTGCTCGGGCGCTGCACCCGGTGATACCACGTCTCATATTGACCCATAGCAGACCAGAGATTGATCTTGTGGTAAGGCCTACCCAGTCCAATTTAGTCGAACGGGCCAGCCCCAATTCTGCAATGCACAACATTCGTCGCCTTCCAGTTCTGCTATTTCTCGCAGCATCAGCAATTGCTCACCCTACGCCTGGAAGCGAGAACTGCGCATGACGGAGTTTTGGGCGATCATTTCAGAATACGCCCGTCAGCCTCAGATACAGGTCTGGTTTCTTGTCGGTCTCATCGGCGGCTCGATCTTCGGTCTCTACTTTCGTAAAAGCGCTGGGCCGCAGATAATCAGTGCACTGTTTTTTTTAGCTCTCTTGTTGCCCGCGCGGTTCTTGACGCCCCCGACGTGGTTCACCATCACCTACGCTATCCTTTTTATTCTGACGGGATTCGTTGGCTTCGGCGCCGGTTGGTTACCCGGACTACTGCTCGGTCATGTTTGGGGCCTCGTGTTGAACCGCACAAAGAGACAGGCTGCATCCCAGCCACGACACGATGACTAGCCCTTTCAGCATGACCGAAGCCAGGGACTGCGACTTCCGCTTCTGGCCCGATGGCGAAGTGCGGTTTTGGCCCAGGCCAAGTAGGGTCAGCTGATCGGGGCACACCGGAAGTGACGCGGCGCCGTTCAAACCGGCGCTTCTGACCCTGAGGAGACATCGGACGAGCCCCCCGCTGGTTGCCTTATGCGGACCTGTTTCCGAGGTTAGCTCGATGTTGACGTGGCCAGTTTGTTTTAGAGCGATGGAGGACAAAAGCACCTACCAATCCGACCAAGAAACAGATTCCGAGCGTGTAGCCTGCCGGATTAAGCAAGCCTGCGCTATCTGTCAGGAAGATAAGCGCGGTGGCGATGAACACCTGCGCAATCCAAATGCGCCAAACCGCTCTCCATCCTTCGCCAAAGACAACACGATTGCGATGCAAGACAATCCACGACGGTGTCCAGAGCACAGCAAGCAGCACAGTAATCACGAACACCGCAAACATGAGTGCTTATTCCGTTAGCGAAGGCCACCTTGGTTCGCAGCCTCTTGCATATCAGGCCAAGCGGGGGATGTCTCCTGTTGGCCCATAGCCGAAGATCCGATCGCCAACCTGGATGACGGCTCATTGAGGTAAATCGGACAAAGGTCCGGTAGAAATGAGAACCCCGCCGTCGCCGGCGGGGTTTTGTTTGTCTCTGAAATAGGGGACCTACTTTACCCCGATTAGCGGACCAACTTTACCCATGGCCGCAGTGATCCTTCCGCCCGCAACGTTTCTGGTTGAAAGTTAGCTACACCCCGTCGTGCTGCCGCACGTATCGCACTTCATGCACGTGCCATTCCGCACCAGCGTGAAGTTGCCGCACTCCGAGCACATCTCGCCTTCGTAGCCCTTGGCCTTGGCTTCGGCGCGGCGCTCGGCCTTGGTGGGGACGAGGGTTTGCGCAGTGCCGGCCTTGCTCCACTGGAGCTGCTCCAGCTTCTCCGTCGGCGAGAGGTCGTGGGCGACTTCCTGCTTCAGGGCGACGGCGCCTTCCAGGGCGTCGCCGACGCGGGCGCTCGCGCCATGCGAGGCCATCGCCGTCACCTTGCTGCCGCCTGAGGGAGCGCTGTCGTTGCCTTGGCTGACCGCGGTCGAGCCGCCGCGCATCACGAACAGGTTGTCGGTGCGGGAGCGGGTGAGGCCGCGCGAGACCAGCTTGGTCGCGTGGTGGCCGCCGCCCTCGTCCGGCTCCTTGCCTTCCTCGACGCCCTTGCCGAGCGCGTCGAAACCCGTCTCGTTGGGATCGACGTGGGCGAGGTCGAAGCGACTGAGGTAGCTCACCGCCAGCTCGCGGAAGACGTAGTCGAGGATCGAGGTCGCGTACTTGATGCTGTCGTTGCCCTGCACGGGGCCCGCCGGCTCGAAGCGGGTGAAGGTGAAGGCGTCGACATATTCGTCGAGCGGCACGCCGTATTGCAGGCCGAGCGACACCGCGATGGCGAAGTTGTTGATGAAGGAGCGGAGCGCCGCGCCTTCCTTGTGCATGTCGATGAAGATCTCGCCGAGACGGCCGTCGTCATATTCGCCGGTGCGCAAGTACACCTTGTGGCCGCCGACGACCGCCTTCTGGGTGTAGCCCTTGCGGCGGTCCGGCATCTTCTCGCGCTCGCGCATCACGATGATGCGCTCGACCAGCTTCTCGACGATCTTCTCCGAGACCTGGGCCGCGCGCGCCGCCATCGGCTTCTCGTAGAGGGTCTCGACCGCATCGTCCTCGTCCTCATCGTCGCTGATGAGCTGCGAGTTGAGCGGCTGGGAGAGCTTGGAGCCGTCGCGATAGAGCGCGTTGGCCTTCAGGGCCAATTTCCACGACAGCATGTAGGCGGACTTGCAGTCCTCCACCGTGGCGTCGTTCGGCATGTTGATCGTCTTGGAGATCGCGCCCGAGATGAAGGGCTGCGCCGCCGCCATCATGCGGATGTGGCTCTCGACCGACAGATAGCGCTTGCCGATCTTGCCGCAGGGATTGGCGCAGTCGAACACCGGATAGTGCTCAGGCCTAAGGTGCGGGGCACCTTCCACCGTCATCGCGCCGCAGATGTGGACGTTGGCCGCCTCGATCTCGCGCTTGGTGAAGCCGACGGCCTGGAGCAGGTCGAAGCCGGGGGCCGCGATCGCCTCGGCGCCGATGCCGAGCTGGTCGCGGATGAAGTCTTCGCCGAAGGTCCATTTGTTGAAGGCGAACTTGATGTCGAAGGCGGTCGGCAGCGCCTTTTCGACCTTGGCGATCGCCTCGTCGGTGAAGCCCTTGGACTTCAGCGTGGTGACGTTGATGCCGGGGGCATTCGCCAGCGAGCCGTGGCCGACGGCGTAGGCCTCGATCTCCGCGATCTCGCTCTCGCGATAGCCGAGCGCGCGCAGCGCCGCGGGGACGGCGCGGTTGATGATCTTGAAGTAGCCGCCGCCGGCGAGCTTCTTGAACTTCACCAGCGCGAAGTCGGGCTCGATGCCGGTGGTGTCGCAATCCATGACGAGGCCGATCGTGCCGGTCGGCGCGATCACCGTGGTCTGGGCGTTGCGATAGCCGTGCTTCTCGCCGAGCTCGAGCGCCGCATCCCAGGCCGCCTGGGCGTGGCTGACGAGGTCTCCTTGCGGGCAGGAGACCAGGTCCATCGGCACCGGGTTGACGCTGAGCGCCTCGTAGCCGTTGGACTGGCCATGGGCGGCGCGGCGGTGGTTGCGGATCACGCGCAGCATGTGCGCCGCGTTCTTCTTGTAGCCGGGGAAGGTGCCGAGCTCGGCGGCCATCTCCGCCGAGGTCTTGTAGGTGATGCCGGTCATGATCGCGGTCAGCGCGCCGGCGATTGCACGGCCTTCCTTCGAGTCATAGGGCAGGCCCATGGTCATCAGGAGGCCGCCGATGTTGGCGTAGCCGAGGCCGAGCGTGCGGAACTCGTAGGAGAGCTCGGCGATCGCCTTGGACGGGAACTGCGCCATCATCACGGAGATTTCGAGCACGATGGTCCAGAGCCGGCAGAGATGCTCGTAGCCCTCGACGTCGAAACGCTTGGTCTCGGTGTTGTAGAACGTCAGCAGGTTCGCCGAGGCGAGGTTGCACGCCGTGTCGTCCAGGAACATGTATTCCGAGCACGGATTGGACGCGCGGATGTCGCCGGACGCCTTGCAGGTGTGCCAGTCGTTCATCGTGGTGTTGAAGTGCAGGCCCGGATCGGCCGAGGCCCAGGCGGCGTAACCGATCTTCTCCCAGAGGTCGCGCGCCTTCAGCGTCTTCGTCACCTTCTTGGAGGTGCGGGCGGTGAGATTCCAGTCGCCGTCGGTTTCGACCGCGCGCAGGAAGTCGTCCCGCAGCGAGACCGAGTTGTTGGAGTTCTGGCCGGAGACCGTGAGATAGGCTTCGCTATCCCAGTCGGTGTCGTAGGTGTCGAACTGGATGTCCTTGTAGCCCTGCTTGGCGAACTGGATGACGCGCTTGATGTAATTGTCGGGCACGAGGCTGCGGCGGGCGAGCTTGATCTCGCGGCGCAGGGCAGGGTTCTTCTCAGGGTCGAAGCAGTCGTCGCCCGAGCCTTCGCAGTTCACGCAGGCCTTCAGCACCGCCTTCAGGTGCTTCTGGTTGATCTTGGATCCCGTGACGAGGGCGGCGACCTTCTGCTCCTCCTTCACCTTCCAGTCGATATAGGTCTCGATGTCGGGGTGATCGACGTCGACGACCACCATCTTGGCGGCGCGGCGCGTGGTGCCTCCGCTCTTGATCGCGCCCGCCGCGCGGTCGCCGATCTTGAGGAAGCTCATCAGGCCGCTTGAGCGGCCGCCGCCGGAGAGCTTTTCGCCTTCGCCGCGCAGGCGCGAGAAGTTGGAGCCGGTGCCGGAGCCGTATTTGAACAGGCGCGCCTCGCGGACCCAGAGGTCCATGATGCCGCCTTCGTTGACGAGGTCGTCACCGACGCCCTGGATGAAGCAGGCGTGCGGCTGCGGATGCTCGTAGGCGGACTTCGACTTGGTCAGCTTGCCGGTGAAGGGATCGACGTAATAGTGGCCCTGGCCGGGGCCGTCGATGCCGTAGGCCCAGTGCAGGCCGGTGTTGAACCATTGCGGCGAGTTCGGCGCGACCATCTGCCTGGCGAGCATGTAGCGGAGCTCGTCGTAGAAGGTCTGGGCATCCTCGTCGGAGGAGAAATACTTGCCCTTCCAGCCCCAATAGGTCCAGCAGCCGGCGAGGCGGTCGAACACCTGCTTGGCGCTGAGCTCGCTGACATAGCGCTCCTTCTCGGGGAGTTGGCTGAGGGCATCGGTGTCGGGCACGGAGCGCCACAGGAAGGAGGGGACGGATTCCTCCTCGACCTTCTTCAGGCGGGCGGCAACGCCGGCTTTGCGGAAATATTTCTGGGCGAGCACGTCGGAGGCGACCTGCGACCACTCGGCCGGCACCTCGACATTCTCCAGCTTGAACACGACCGAGCCGTCGGGATTGCGAATCTCCGACGTGGTCAGGCGGAATTCGATTCCCGCATAAGGTGACTGTCCCGAAGTGGTGTGGCGCCGCTCTATCCGCATGGTCTTGCCCCGTCCTTAATCTTTGACCGGTCCCGCCCCCCCGTTGAGGGCGTGCCGGGTCGACATTTCGTTTCGCGGCGCCTTCCGGCCGTCCGGCCTTCGCGCACCGCAGTTCAGCCGGTGGATCCGGCCCTGTTTTTTCCCGGCGCGACGTCGATGCGTGCATCGATCATCCCGCCGGCACGTCCACGCCCATCCGCCCCCAAGGGGATGTGCGCGACATGCGTTCAACGCCCCACAACGCCGCAACTTCTCTCACTTCACGCAGGTGTCACTTCGAAACCGCCGTGAAGTCTGCCTTCCGAGCCTGTTGCCGGCCCGTTCTGGCGCCCCCGGGAGTCCGCATGTCGAGGGCAGACGAGCCCTCATGCCGCTGCCTTTGGCTGGCCGGCGGAGCTGAGATTTGCGAGACCCTTTGGGGGAGTGCCGGCGGGA
Source organism: Bradyrhizobium sp. USDA 327 (assembly GCF_041262065.1). Classification (NCBI taxonomy): domain Bacteria; kingdom Pseudomonadati; phylum Pseudomonadota; class Alphaproteobacteria; order Hyphomicrobiales; family Nitrobacteraceae; genus Bradyrhizobium; species Bradyrhizobium sp. USDA 327. The sequence continues at coordinate 2,687,302 of NZ_JBGCCW010000001.1, forward strand.
CGCAAACTCACTCGCGCCGAACGGACCGAAAGCTAGGACTCTCCGTTGCGCCCGTCAAGAACTAGTGCGAGTTCCTGAATCAAATACTAAATATGGTGGATTGTGGGGGATAACAGGGGTCTTCGCCGCGCCTGTTGTGGAGCCAAGTATCAGTGAGTCCTCAGGGATTCCCAACCGAAAAAATTCGCATCCGGTGATGCCGCGGAGGCTTCATCCCGCTGTTCACAGGGCAGGTATATTTTTCATGACCGGGATTGCCCCGGGGGGACTCACGTAGCCCTACGGAAGGTGAGGGCAGGCATGCCCGCCGGGGCGGTGGTTCGGCCTGCGAATCCGGGCCAAGCTGACCGCAAGATTTTGCCGGACTGCCCACATGCATGATTCGACCCGCCGGGATGCGCGACCGCGCATCGCCCCGGCCGGCCTGATGTTCCTCGCGATCACCTCGATCGGCTGGGGCTTCAACTGGCCGGTGACGAAATTCCTGCTGGCCGAGCTGCCGCCGCTGACCCTGCGCGGGGTGACCGGCGTGCTCGGGGCGGTGCTGCTGGCGCTGCTCGCGATCATGCGCCGGCAAAGCCTGCGGGTGGAGGGCGCGATCTGGCCGCGTCTCCTGACCGCGGCCGTACTCAACGTCACCGGCTGGATGGTGCTGATGGGGCTGGCGCTGCTCTGGCTGCCGGCGAGCGAGGCGGCGCTGATCGCCTACACCATGCCGGTCTGGGCGTCGATCATCGCCTGGCCGGTGCTGGGCGAACGGCCGACGGTCTTGCGCACGCTGGGGCTGGTGATGGCCTTTGCCGGCCTTGCCACGATCATGGGCGGCAACGGCATCGCTGCGAGCGCGGAGAAAGCGCCGGGAATCATCATGGCACTCGCCGGCGCGTTCGGCTTCGCCGTCGGCACGGTGTTCTCGAAGAAGTACCCGATCCATCTGCCGCCGATCACGGCTGCGGCCTGGCAGATCGGGATCGGCTGCCTGCCGATCTCGATCGTCGGCCTGCTGGTCGAGACCACGCATCTGTCGAAGGTGACGCCGCTCGGCTGGTGGCTGCTGGTCTATTCGACCGTGGTGCAGTTCTGCATCGCCTATGTCAGCTGGTTCGCGGCGCTGTCGCGCCTGCCGGCCTCGGTCGCCGCGATCGGGACCATGGCGGTGCCTGTCATCGGCGTCGTCGCCTCGGCGATCGCGCTGGGCGAGCCGCTCGGGGCAGGGCAGATCGCGGCGCTGATCTTCACGCTCGCCGCCGTGGTGCTGGCGACGCGCTAGCCTTCTTGTTTGAGCATGATCTTGTCGGAAAACCGCTGCACACTTTTCCGGATCATGCTTCCGCCCCGCCGCCCAGCGCCTTCCGGATCATCTCGGCGAGCTGGTTGCGGCGGTAGGGCTTGGTCAGCAGCATGACGCCGTCGTCGAGCTTTCCTTGATGGATGATCGCGTTGTCGGTGTAGCCGGAGGTGTAGAGCACCTTCACGCCCGGCCGGCGCCTGGCTACTTCTTCGGCGAGCTCGCGGCCGCTCATGCCGCCGGGGATGACGACGTCGGTAAACAGGAGATCGAACTTCTGGCCGGCCCCGATCAATTCCAGCGCGGCTTTGCTGTCCGGCGCGGCCACCGTCTTGTAGCCGAGGCTCTGGAGCTGGGTGGTGACGAAGTTGCGCACCAGCGGGTCGTCCTCGACCACGAAGATGGTCTCGGCGCCGCCTTCGGCCTGCGGCGCGATGCTGGCTGCCACCTCCGCCGTGCCTTCGCCCGGCGGCAGATAGAGCTTGATCGTGGTGCCGTGGCCTTCCTCGCTGTAGATCTTGATGTGGCCGCCGGATTGCTTGACGAAGCCGTAGACCATGGAGAGGCCGAGGCCGGATCCCTTGCCGACCTCCTTGGTGGTGAAGAAGGGTTCGAACGCCTTCTGCTGAATCTCCACCGACATGCCGGTGCCGGTATCGCTGACCGCGAGCATGATATAGGGGCCGGGCGCCACGTCGGCATTGGCTTGCGCATAGGCCTCGTCCAGCACGACGCGGTGCGTTTCCAGCAGCAGCTTGCCGCCGTTCGGCATGGCGTCGCGGGCGTTGATCGCCATGTTGAGCACCGCATTGGTCAGCCTGGACGGATCGATATGCGTCGTCATCGGCCCCTGTTCCAGCACGGTCTCGATCTGGATCTGCTCGCCGAGGGTGGGGCGCAGAAGCTTTGCGATGTCCGCTATCGCGGCGTTGATCTCGACGTTGCGCGGCTCGAGCGGCTGCCGGCGCGCAAACGCCAGCAGATGCTGGATCAGCTCGGCGCAGCGCTCGGCGGCGTCGTCGATCAGCCGTGCCGTGCGCTGAAGCTCGGGCTGGTCCTTCAGGCTCTCCACCAGGGTCTCGGTGTTGCCGGAGATGACGGTCAGCATGTTGTTGAAGTCGTGCGCGACGCCGCCGGTCAGCTTGCCGATCGCATCCAGCTTCTGTGACTGGTGCAGCTGCCGCTCGGTCTCGCGCGAGGTGGTGGCATCGTGATAGACCAGCACCGCGCCCGAGACATTGCCTTGCCCGTCCCGCATCGGCCGGCCGCTGATCATGAGATGGCGGGGAGGATTGCCGCTGTGCGGGCGGACGATCATCTCCAGCTCTTCGAACTGCTCGCCGCGCAGCACGCGCGCCGATGGCAGCTCGTCGGCCTCGAGCGGCGTGACGCCGTCGCCGTGAAACACATCGGACAGCGCGCGCAGATTGCCCAAATTCATGCCGGCGCGATGCAACAGCATGCGCTCGGCGGCCGGATTGGACAGAAGGACATTGCCCTCGGCGTCGATGACCAGCACCGCCTCCGCCATGCTGCGAAACGTGCTCTGGAGCACGTTGACGGACAGGCGCAGCTCGTCATGTGCGGTGACCAGGTGCTCGGTCCGCTCCGCCACCGCTTCCTCGAGCGCCGCCTTGGCGGCCTGTGTTTGCTCGAGCGAGCTCTGGAGCTCACCCGTGGCGCGCCGGCTTTCGCGCATCACCAGCGCGACCAGGAGCAGGATCAGCACGGCGCCGGCGACGTCGATACCGAGCAGTGCGATGCCTGTGCGGCGCGAATCCCGGGATCGCTCGGCGAGCAGGCGCTCTTCCTCGGCGCTCAGATGGTCGAGATTGGCCATCACCGTGTCCATGAGGCCGCGGCCCTCGGCCTTGCTGTTGAGCGCGGCAATACCGGCCTGGTCGTTCTCGGCACGGAGGCGCATCGCTGTGGCGGCGATCTCCATCCGGCGCAGCGCCAGCGGCTCGGTGCCCTCCAGCAGCGCGACCTGATCGGGACTGTCGCGCACGTCGCGCTTGAGGTCGGCGAGGGCCGGCGCGATGCTGGCTTGCACCGCCCGGAACTCATCGCGGAAGCCCGGCGTGCGATAGAGCTCGTAGCCGCGCGCAGCGCTCTCGGCACGGCGCAGCAGCACGCGCAGATCGGAGATCTTCTTCTGGACCTGGACGGTATGGTTGACCCATGCCGCGTCGGAACGCGACTTGACGTCGAGGGCGATCGAGGCCGCGGCGATGATCAGGAGGATGGCAAGTCCAACACCGAAAATGACGCGCTGCGTTGGAATCAAGGGGCTTCTTTCTTGTCCTTCGGCTGCGCGCTCTCGCCCGCGCCGGCGAGGCATTCCCGGATCGTGGTCATCAGCGCTTCCGGCGTGAACGGCTTGCGCAGGCAGCGCGTTGCGCCAAGCTCCAGCGCCATGCGGAGAAAATCGGGAGAGGGCGAGGCGGATGAGGCGAAGGCGTAGCCCGACATCGCGATCAGCGGAGTGGTCGGCGCGCGCTCGTGAAAGATGCGGATGGATTCGAAGCCGCGCATATGCGGCATGAAGATGTCAACCAGCATCACGTCGAAGGCCTGCGATTCCAGCGCAGCCAGTCCTGTTTCGCCGCCGTCGGCCAGCGTGACGTCGAAGCCCTGACGTTGCAGGAGGACCTCGATGGTCGCGCCGACCATCGGATCGTCATCAACCACGAGAATGCGCGGCATGACACTTCCCAGGTGATCGAAGTCCCCACTGCATTTGGTGATATCCGCGAATCGTGTGTCCGGTCAATTTTGGATTGGACCCCAGGGATATGCACGGCGCAGTGCATATAGGTCCGCTTGCCTCTGACCGTCGGTGTCCCCGGGCGGGCGAGCAGGACGGAAATCGAAGCGGGTGAGAGGATACGCCGGCCGCGAGAAAGGCGCCGCATCGCTGCGGCGCCTTCAATCTCACGCCTTGGCGGTCTGCTTACGGGCAGGGATGCCGCCGGCCGTCGTAACCGAGATAGGTTCCGGAAGCCGGGTCGTACGATTTGAAGCGCTGCGCGCAATAGGCCGCGGAATCGCCGCCGCCGTCCTGCACCACCGCAACCGACGGTTCATCATAATAGCTGCCGTAATAGTAGGGATCATCGTAATAGCCGTAGCCGCCGCCGTAGCCGCCGTAATAGGCGTACGAGCCGAGGCCGCCGATTGCGGCGCCGGTCGCGAAGCCCGGCCAGAAGCCGCCGCGACGATGATGCCAGTGACGGCCGCTCCAGTTGCTTCCGCCGTGCCAGTTGCCCGCGGTTGCGACGCTACGGGTGCCACCGAAGGCCTGCCGGGGCGTTGCGCCGGCTACGAAGCTGCCGCCGCTCGGACGCATCGCAGTGCGGGCCGCGAAGCCGCCGCCGCTCGGACGCATCGCAGCCCCGGCCGCGAAGCCGCCTCCGCTCGGACGTACCGCGGCACCGGCGCCGAAATTGCCGCCACCGCCACGGAACGCAGCGCCGCCGCCACCGCCGCCGCCACCCATGCGCGCGCCGCCACCGAAGCCGCCGCCACCGCCGCCGACATGGGCGCCACCGCCCCCGCCTCCGCCCACTCCGGGACGCTGGGCAAAGCTCGGTGTCGCAAAGGGAAGAACCAGCGCCACCGCTGCGGCGGCACTCAAGATTTTCAGACTGTTCATAGTTAAACTCCTTTCCCGGAAAGCAAACCCTATGAAAGCGCGGGGGTTCCTTGGGATCACGCCGGTTTGCGCGCAAATGGAGCCTCACGCGCGGCCGCTGTACCGGGCATGAATGAATCGCGACCGCTTTGCGGCAGGTCCTGCTCGGTACCCGGATTGCGGAGGGAGACCCGCGCACCTGCCGAACTGGACATTTCGCCGCCCGGATGGCATCAGGACCCGACGAAGCAGGGCCCTTGCCGCATGAAACAATTCTTCCTCAAGTTCTTCACCTGGTGGAATGGCCAGACTTTTGGCACCCAGCTCTGGACCAAGCGGTACGGGGAGCTGGTCGGCCAGGACGAGCAGGGCAACCGTTACTACCGCACCCGCGGCGGGGCGATCGATCCGGCCCTCGGTTTCGAGCGCCGCTGGGTCATTTATAACGGCTACGCGGAAGCGAGCCGGATCCCGCCGTCCTGGCATGGCTGGATACATCACGTCGTCGACGCGCCGCCGACCGAGGCCAATTACCAGCCGCGCGAGTGGGAAAAGCCGCACCAGCCGAACCTCACCGGCACGGCGAAGGCGTATCGTCCCTCCGGCTCGACGCTTGCCAGCGGGCGGCGTCCGAAGGCGACCGGCGACTACCAGCCCTGGACGCCCAGCTAGCCTTTTCACCGGCGAACTGCCATCGTTCGAAGCGGATGCACATGCATCCGCGCTGCGCTGCTGTGGACAACGGGGACAGCGGGGATGCCGCTTGCGCCGGCGTTGCATTGACGCGGGCGATGCGGCTCAATGATCCCATCTTACGGTGATGGGAGACCATCGCGTTCGGTTCGGGCAACAGTTCGCGACTGTCCCGAGATGCAGCGGCCGCCGACCAGGACTCGATCGGGAGATAGGCCCCCGGTCTGGAAGCTCCGAAATCGCCCGATGTGAATGTGCAGCCGCCGTAAGACAGGAAGGGCCGCTTGGGAAACCGAGCGGCCTTTTTCTTTGGCGCATTCTTCTCCTCGCGTGTCCCGGACGCGGTGCAGCGTGTAACGCTGCGCCGCTGAGCCGGGACCTAGAAGGCCGCGCGCGTGCTGTTGCATGGATCCCGGCTCTGCAGCGCGCCGCCGAAGAGGCGCTGCGCTGCGTCCGGGGCACGAGAGCTGAGACCGCTCTACATCACCCTTTCAGCCGCGCGCTTCACCGCTTCGAGCCGCCGCGCCTGGTTCTGCGCGCCGCGCTCCCTCAGCAACGCCATCACCTCAGCAGGCGCGGTGTCCGGCGAGCCGGAATTGAACGGCGGGGCCGGATTGTATTCCATCTGGAGCTGGATCGCTTCCGCCGTCGTGCGGTCGACCATGATCGATACCAGCGTCAGCGCGAAATCGATGCCGGCGGTGACGCCGCCGCCGGTGATGCGGTTGCGATCGATGCAGACGCGTGTCTTTGTCGGCGTCGCGCCGAACTGGGCGAGCATGTCCATCGCGCTCCAATGGGTGGCGGCGCGGTAGCCCTTCAACAGGCCTGCGGCGCCGAGCGCCAGCGATCCCGTGCAGACCGAGGTGACGTATTTGGCGCCGTCGGCCTGCCGGCGGAGGAAGTCGAGCACCTCCTCGTCGTTGAGCAGGTCGTTGGTGCCGCCGCCGCCGGGCACGCAGATCACGTCGAGTTGAGGGCAGTCCGCAAACGTCGTGGTCGGCGTCAGCGTCATCACGGAATCGCTCGGCACCGGTTCGATCCGCTTCCAGATCAGGTGCAGTTTTACGCCGGGGACCATGGCGAACACCTGCAGGGGACCGGTGAAGTCCAGCTGGGTGACGCGCGGAAACACCAAGAGACCAATCTGGAGCGGTGACGACATCGGCAGATCCTCCAATTGCGAGCTTGACGCCGGCACGATGTCATGATGCCCTCTCGTCCGAAATGGCATAATTCCCTCACTTTCGGACATTTCGATAGGAGTTGGCCCATGATCGGCATCCTGATCTTCCCGGATTTCCAGCTGCTCGATGCGGCAGGCCCGATCTCGGCGTTCGAGATCGCAGCGCGATGTACCGGCAAGACGCCGGCTATCCGCGTGCTGGCAGTCAAGCCGGGGCTCGTGCGCAGCTCATCCGGGGTCGAGATGATGGCGCGCGACTTCAAGGCGGCGAACGCGATCACGACGCTGGTCGTGGCCGGCGGCGTGGGCGTAGCCGACGCCGCGCGCTGCGAGGTCACGCGGGCCTTCCTGCAGCGGCTGGCAAAGCGCGGCGTTCGGGTCGCGAGCGTTTGCTCCGGCGCCTATGTGCTCGCCGAAGCGGGACTTCTCGATGGCCGCCGCGCCACCACGCATTGGGGGCGGACGCGCGATTTCGTCGCGCGCTTTCCCAAGGTGAAATTCGAACCGGACCAGATCTTCACGCGGGACGACAATGTCTGGACCTCGGCAGGCATCTCCGCGGGCATCGATCTCGCGCTCGCGATGATCACCGAGGACCACGGCGAGGAGATCGCACGACAGACCGCACGCCAGCTCGTGCTCTATCACCGCCGCAGCGGCGGCCAGTCGCAATTCTCCTCGCTGCTGGAACTGAAGACGCCGAACGGGCGGTTCGGCGCACTGCTGTCCTGGGCGCGTGAAAATCTCGACGCGCCGCTGACGGTGGAAGATCTCGCCGATCGCGCCGGCATGAGCGCGCGGCATTTTGCCCGTGCCTTTGCCGCCGAGACCGGCACGACGCCATCCAAGGCGATCGAGCGCCTGCGGCTGGAAGTTGCGCGCGAGCGCGTTCAGTCCTCGCGCGAGGCGATCGAGCTCGTTGCGGAGACGACTGGATTCCGCGATCCCGAGCGAATGCGGCGCGCCTTCATCCGCGCCTTCGGCCAGCCGCCGCAGGCCCTGCGGCGCGCGGCGCGGGTGGGGTAGGCGCGCTACGGACCTCGTTCGCGACTGGCCTTGGGAGTTCGGTGGGACCGGTCAGATCGCACAAATGTTAGCTCATGCGCGACATCCCATTGCGCAATCGGCTGGCCGGGGCCTGCTGTAGTCAGATCTGAACAAATCGATTTTATCGATTATTTATACTCGAACAATCTGTTGGATCAATTTATCGGATTCTCTGATCCTCGCTGCGCCAGCGTCGATACCCAGAGATACGCCAATGACCATCGTTCAGAATTCGCGCCCATACCCCGCCACGCGTGCCATGCGCGACAACATCCTGTCATATCGGGACGCCGCCCTTGCAATCGTCCCCGGCGTCGCGCTGGCCGCGACCATTGCCGTGGTCGCCAACACGATGTGCAGTATTCCTGCCGTCGCGACGTTCAGTCCCATGATCCTGGCGATCGCGATCGGAATGGCCGTGCGCAACCTCGCCGGAACGCCAGCTCTCGCCCGCGCTGGAATCAGCTTCAGCATGCGCCGGCTGCTTCGGCTCGCGATCGTGCTCCTGGGCTTCCAGATCACGCTGGCCCAGCTTGCCAGCGTCGGCACCAAGGGGATCCTCATCGTCGCCAGCACGCTCGTTGCCACGTTCGGATTCACGCTCGCAGCAGGGCGTGCGCTGGGCGTCGAACGCAAGCTCGCTCGACTGATCGCCGCGGGCACCTCGATCTGCGGCGCGTCAGCCGTCGTCGCGACCAACAGCGTCACCGAAGCTTCCGATGAGGACGTCGCATATGCAATCGCCTGCGTCACGGTCTTCGGCTCGATCGCGATGTTCGTCTATCCCATGCTGCCTCGCCTCCTGCATCTCGATGCAGATGCGTACGGCCTCTGGAGCGGCGCATCCATCCACGAGATCGCCCAGGTGGCTGCCGCCTCCTTCCAGAACAGCCAGCGCGCGGGTGAAATGGCAACCGTTGCCAAGCTTGCCCGTGTCATGCTGCTCGCGCCGGTCGTGCTGACCCTGAGCGTCGTCACCCGGGCTTCGGCGCAGCCGGCCGGCGGCAAGTCGGCAAGGCCTCCCGTCCCCTGGTTCGCGATCGGCTTTGTCGCGATAGCCGCACTCAACAGCGTCGTGTGCATTCCGGCAGGCCTCAGGAGCGCGACGATCACGCTCTCGACGTTCCTGCTCACGATGGCGCTCGCGGCCATGGGCCTTGAGACGGACGTCTCGAAATTGTACGCGGAGGGGCTGCGTCCGGCTATGCTGGGCGGGCTCGCGTTCCTCTTCATCGCAGGCTTCAGCCTGGCCCTCATCAAACTCGTTGGATGACCATGACGCTCGAACAGCTCCGCATCTTCGCCGCTGTCGCCGACAAGCAGCACGTCACCCAGGCCGCCCACGAATTGAATCTGACACAATCGGCCACGAGCGCGGCAATCGCCGCGCTCGAAGGGCGCTACGGGGTCAAGCTGTTCGATCGGGTGGGACGCGGCATCGTTCTGACGCATATGGGCCGCACGTTTCTCGGGGAAGCGCGTGCGGTGCTGGCGCGTGCGCACGCCGCCGAGCAGGTCCTGCGCGATTTTGCCGGCCTCAAGGCCGGCCGACTGGTGATCGCGGCAAGCCAGACGGTCGGGAGCTACTGGCTTCCGATGAGATTGCTGGCGTTTCAGGCCGTCCATCCCGGCATCGAAATCAACGTCAGGATCGCCAACAGCGAGCAGGTCGCCACCGACGTTCGCGACGGCATGGCGGATGTCGGCTTCGTCGAGGGCGACATTGACGACGCCGCATTGTCCGCCCGCCGGGTCGACGGCGATGCGCTGGTCGCCGTCGTGGGTGCGCGGCACCCTCTGGCGAGCCAAAAGAAGCTGCCCGCCGACTGGATCACCAGGACACCGTGGATCCTTCGCGAGCCGGGCTCCGGAACGCGGGCCATGTTCGAGCGTGCCCTGAAGAAGCGCGGGGTGCGCCTCGCCGACCTGACGGTGCAGCTCGAGCTGGCCTCGAACGAGGCGATCCGAACTGCGGTCGAGGCTGGCAGTTGCGCTGCAGCCGTGTCCGATCTCGTGGTCGAAAAGGCGATCACGGCAAAACGACTGGTCCGGCTCGAGGACGAATTGGCGAAGCGTTCGTTCTACGCGCTCCGTCACAAGGAGCGGCATATCAGCAAGGCGGAAGCCGCCCTGATGTCCAGCATCGCTGCCGGCGCCGCACCGTAGCCAGAGCTGCGCCCGCCCGCAGCACCGATTCCGCAACGATCGAACCCACGTCCGACCGGCGAGGGCGCCGACGCGCGCGTGCAAGCGCCTGCGGGATTCGATCGCGGTCGACGATCAGAACGATCTGATCATCGCGTTGGATCGCCGATGCGCCGAGGTCTACCTCTTTGGACACAGGCAGGCACTTCGAGCATTGCGTGCCGGAAATACAGAGATGGAGAACGACAATGACCCATTCACGTCGCGCTTTCCTTGCGATCGCCCTGTTCGTCGCCGCCGCGTCCACGCTTGGTGCGCCGTCTGCGCTTGCCGGCAGCCCGGTGCACGTGCCGGATTCCAGAGTTGCCGTTCACCCGGAACGAGGCTTTCGCCATATCGACAGGCATCTTCCGACCATCCGGCAGGCGCAACCTCGCCAGCCCGTCGAAGATCCGCTCGCGGACTTGCTCCTCGGATGAGCCGCGGGACTGAACCAGCACAAATCCATTCCTGAGGAGTCTTCGATGTCCCAACATTTCGACCATGCACGCTTTCCGGCATTGTCCCGCCGCGCCATGCTTCAAGCCCTCGGGGTTGCCGGCCTCACGCTCGCCGGCTCATCGGTCCGCGCCGATCAATCGATCCGGCTGCCGATCGCCGGCGAGCCGCGTGATCGGCCGATCACGCATGACTTTCCGCAAAAGGGGAGCATGATCCTGCAGCGCACGCGACCGCCGCTGCTCGAGACCCCGATGGAGGTGTTCGACCGCGGCGTGTTCACCCCCAACGACCAGTTCTATGTGCGCTGGCACTGGGCGGTGATACCGACCTCGGTGGATGCGGACGCCTTCAGACTGTCCGTGCGCGGTCACGTCAACCGGACCCTCTCGTTGTCCATCGGCGACCTGCTCAAGCTGCCCCGTGTCGAGCTTGCCGCCGTCAACCAATGCTCGGGCAATTCGCGAGGGTTCTTCCTGCCTCGTGTGCCGGGCGCGCAATGGGCGCATGGCGCGATGGGCAATGCGCGGTGGACGGGAGTCCTGCTCAAGGACGTGCTGGACCGCGCGGGCGTCAAGCCGGGCGCAGTTCAGGTCCGCTTCAACGGACTGGACGAGCCGGTCGTGCCCGACGCACCGGACTTTCGCAAGTCGCTCGATATCGATCACGCCCGTGACGGCGAGGTCATGATCGCCTTTGCCATGAACGGCGAGCAACTGCCGCTCCTCAACGGCTTCCCGCTGCGGCTGATCGTGCCGGGATGGTACTCGACCTATTGGGTCAAGATGCTCAGCGACATCGAGGTTCTCGATCGCCGGGACGACAATTACTGGATGGCGACGGCCTACACCGTTCCGGATACGCCGCATGCCAACATCAAGCCGGGCCAGTCCGGCGTAAAGATGGTTCCGATCAGCCGCATGGTGCCACGGTCATTCTTCACGAACGTCGCGGATGGCGCATCGCTTCCGGCGGGCGCAGTCGCAACAATCCGCGGCATCGCGTTCGGTGGTGATGCCGGCGTCGCCAAGGTCGAACTATCGATGGATGATGGCAGGACGTGGCAACCCGCGACGCTTGGCGAGGACCACGGCAAGTACAGCTTCCGCCGCTGGCAGTTGGACATTCCACAACTGATGAAGGGCGGCCATTCGTTGATGGTTCGCTGCACGAACGCCGCCGGCGACATTCAGCCGGCAGCATCGAACTGGAACACCAGTGGCTTCATGCGCAACGTCGTCGAGACGGTCCAACTCACCGCGATCTAGGAGCAACGCCATGCGTCACCTCATCTTTGTCCTCGGCACCTCGTTCGCCGCTCTGCTGGCATCCACGCCCGCGTGGCCGGCCCCCGCAATTTCCTCCACGACCGTGGAGCTTCCGGCGGGCGACGCGCTGTTTCCCGGTGGACCCGAAGCGGATGCCATCAACAACAACTGCCTGGCTTGCCATTCGGCAGACATGGTGCTGAACCAGCCGGCCTTGCCCAGGTCCACCTGGGAATCCGAGGTGCACAAGATGATCAAGGTCTATGGAGCTCCCGTCCAGGACAGCGACGTGCCCGCGATCGTCGACTATCTTGCCAAGGTCAAAGGAAGCGGCCAGTGAAGCTCGGCGCCGCTGACAAGCGCTGCTGAACGGATGAGACCAGGGCGTTCTTCCAAGCCGACCACCGCTGAATCTCCCGCCTGAGAAGCGGACTTCGGCGATGCTCATCGATCGGGCTTCTCGCGCACGATCGCGCCAGTCTTGGGGTCGGCATGGAATTCCATCTTCTGTCCGTTCTTGACGCCTTCGCCCTCCCACTGGCCATCGTCGGCCTCAAGCTTGGTGACCTCCGAATAGCCCGACTCCATGACTTTGGCTTTCACTTGCTCCATCGGCATCCAGTCGGGTCCGGGTTGATCGGCTCTCGCTGCCGAGCCCACGGCGAGCGAGCCGAGAACCAGAATTGTGGCAAACTTCATCGCGAACCTCCTTTTCGATGAGAGGCTTCAACGGGGGCCATGAATTGATGTTCCTCCACTGCGTCGGTGCGACGCAAACGAGTGAACATCAGCCTTGTTTTCCCCGCTGGACGCATCTGCCCGTGCCGTCAAGCGCCGCGCGATCGGCATCAGCATGTATGGCGCAAGATGAATCGGGAACTGCGTCATCGCGAAATAGAGCCAGGTGGTCGGCGGCAGCGCACCGGCCGTCGCCGCCAGCATCAGGCCGAGATTGCGCTGTGACACCATCAGCCCGAGCGCCAGCGCGCGCTCATAGCCGATGCGACGGAACAGCAGCGTGGTGATGGCGAGCAGTGTAAAATAGATCGCGAAGGACAGCAGCGCGAGGCCGATGGTGAACACCGGCTGGCTCACCAGCTCGCTCGCGACATCTCCCATGACTGCGGACGCGAACACAAACAGGATGATGATGTTGAAGCCATCGATCGGCCGCTTCCGGCGCTGGATCGCCTTCGCGCCGAAGATCCAGCGGATGACGGTCGCGGCCAGCAGCGATGCGGCGAGAATGCCAAGCAGCTTCAGGCCGAGTGCAAGCGGCGAGATGCTGAGCATTCCGTCGAGGAACAGGCCTGCGAACATCGACGCCGTGAAGGGAACGAGCGCGGTCGAGGTCACCAGCGTGACCAGCACCAAGGTGGCATCGAGCCCCATCAGCGCGGCGAGTGCGGGCGAGGCCATCATCGGCGAGGCCATGCCCTGGAGCATCAGCGCGAGAGCAAGGCCGGGCGAGTGGCTCGTCAGTCCCGTTGCATGGGCGACCAATCCGACGATCAGCGGCACGCCGATCGTGGTCCAGGCCGTGGCCGCCGCGACCAACGCCGGCCTGCGGAGATGGCTGTAGAGCGCCGCCAGATCGACCCGCATGAAGGAGATGCAGAGCAGAAGGAAAATCGCCTCGGTGACATAGGGGCGCAGCAGCGCGCCGAGCGGCGGCACCGCGACCGCGATGAAGACGACGGCGGCGACTGCGCGGGTGCCCTGGCTGCCGAGCCATGTCAGTCCGCGCAGGGGGAGAGCGAAGATGGGTTGAAGAACGGAAGGCATGCAGGAGGGGTCAGCCCAATCCCTTCAACCAGACGCCGATCTCGCTCACCGCGACGTTCGCCTGTCGCAACAGCCTTCCCATGGTGAAGAAGCCGTGGAACTGGCCGGGGAAGTGCTTGTAGGTCACGGGCACGCCGGCCTGCCTGAGGCGCTCGGCATATTCGTCGCCCTCGTCGCGCAGGGGATCGGCGCCGGCGGTCAGCACATAGGCCGGCGGCAGGCCGGCAAGGTTTTGCGCGCGCGCCGGCGAGGCGCGCCAGTCGTGGATGTCGGCGGCGCCATTGAGGTAGTGGTCGCGGAACCAGCGGATCACCGAATGCGTCAGCAGCACGCTGGTCTCGGGCTCGCCATGGGAGCCGTGCGTCATGGCGAAATCGGTCGCCGGATAGATCAACACCTGACCCGCGAGCGCGGGGCCGCCAGCGTCACGCGCAGCGAGCGCCACGACCGCGGCGAGATTGCCGCCGGCGCTGTCGCCGCCAATGGACAGGCGCGAGGCGTCGACGCCGAGATCGCGCGCATGCGCGGCGATCCATTTGGTCGCGGCGATCGCGTCGTCGGCCGCGGCAGGAAACTTGTGCTCCGGCGCGAGGCGGTAGTCGACCGAGATCACGATCAGCGCACCTTCGGCCGCGAGCTGGCGGCAGACGACGTCGTGGGAATCGAGATCGCCGATCACCCAGCCGCCGCCATGGAAGAACACCAGCGCCGGCGACAGGCCGTCGTGCTGGCGTGGTTCCTTGGGCACGTAGAGGCGGGCTGGGATCGTCCCGTGCGGTGCCGCTATCGCCAGCGGCGCGACGTGTGCGAGCTCCGGTGCGTCAGGGTTGGTGGCAAACCGCGCCTGCGAATAATAGGCGCGTGCTTCGTCCGCGGTCAGGGTCTCGTAGGCGGGGCGGCCGGCCTCCTGGAAGGCCTTGTAGACGGCGACGGCGTCGGGATCGAGCACAACGGGCATGAAAGGGGACCTTGGAGTTTCCTGTGATCGTTGGATGTCATTTCGGCGCAACGCCCGCCTTTGGCCCCGGGGAGGGGCCATGACTATCCCAAAACTATTCTATGACTATCCCATCCGGGAGCTGGCCTGGCCAGAGCGCGCCGGGAAGGGCAGGGATGCCGCCCTTCCCCCGCCGTATTCCCCGTGTTAACCGGAGGCCTGCGAGCGGCGGTATCCCCTGTAAAATGTCCAACGAGCCCGATTCGCTGTTGAAGCCGCGCGAGATGTTCAAAACCTTTTCCCTGACAGGCCTTGCGGCACTGCTGGCCGCCACCGTGCTGACCGTCGCGACGCCGGCCCAGGCGCAGATCGGCACGATCTTTTCGGATCCGCCGCCGCTGCGGCCGCCCGGCAGCATTCCGCGCGGCCAGCCGCAACCGCAGGTCCCCGAGGACGACGAAGAGGTACCGGAGCTGCCGCCGCAGGGCCGCGTGCTGCCGTCTCGCCCGATGCCGCCGCCGCAGGGCCGCCAAGGTAACGTGATGCCGGGGCCGGTCGAGAGCCAGCCGCTGGCGCCACCGCCGGGCTCGACCGTCGCGCCGCCAAGCCAGCTGCCGTCCACCGCGATCGCGCCGCCCAGTCCGCAAGGTGCGCCTGGTCAGCGCCAGCCCCAGCAGAAGGGTGCGCCGGGCACGGTCCCGCAGACCCCTGCGAGCCTCCAGCCGGGCGACGAGGTCGTCACCGAGCCGCCGGCCCAGAAGATCGTGAACAAGAAGGCGACCTTCTCCGGCCTCGACAAGATCACCGGGCGCATCATCAATTTCGACGAGGAGATCGGCGAGACCGTCCAATTCGGTGCGCTGAGGGTCAAGACCGACGCCTGCTATACGCGGCCGGCGACGGAGGCCACCAACACCGACGCCTTCGTCGAGGTCGACGAGATCACCTTGCAGGGCGAGGTGAAGCGCATCTTCTCGGGCTGGATGTATGCGGCAAGCCCGGGCCTGCACGGCGTCGAGCATCCGATCTACGACATCTGGCTGACCGACTGCAAAGAGCCGCAGCAGACCATTGCGACCGCGGCACCGGATCCCGCGACCAAGCCGGCAGCTGCGCCGCCCACGCAGAAGAAGGCTGCGCCCAAGCAGGCCGTGCAGCAGCGTCCGCCGCAGCCCTTGCCGCCACCGCCGCAGCAGCAACCGGCTCCGCCACCCCCGCCGCCGGAGCAGCGGCCAGGTCTGTTCGGTATCCCCGGGTTCGGCCGCTAAAATCGAGCCCGGCTGTCGATCATTGCCGCGAGGCGATGATCTCGAGCGCGCGTGCGCCGGGGATCGCTTCGCCTTCGGAGAGCCTCAGGAAATCGCCCGGCTCGCCTGCCAGCGCCTTGTCGAGCAGCGCCGTATAGCGTCGCCGCGAAATCTCGACCGCGCCGAAGCTCTTCAGATGCTCGGTGACATATTGGGTGTCGAGCAGCTCGAAGCCGCCATAGATGAGCCGCGCGACCAGATGCACCAGCGCGACCTTCGAGGCATCGCGCGCGGTGTGGAACATGCTCTCGCCGAAGAAGGCCCGTCCGAGACTCACGCCGTACAGCCCGCCGACGAGGTCGTCGCCCTGCCAGGCCTCGACGCTGTGGCAGTGGCCGAGCTCGAAGAGGCCGCCATAGAGGTCGCGGATGCGCTTGTTGATCCAGGTGTCCTCGCGTCCGGCCTGCGGCGCGGCGCAGCCGGCGATCGTCGCCTTGAACGCGGTGTTGACGGTCACGCGAAAGGCGTCGGACCGTACGGTACGCGCAAGCCGCGAGGCGACGCGAAATCCGTCGAGCGGGATGACGCCGCGCAATTCCGGCTCGACCCAGAACAGGGTCGGATCGTCGGCGCTTTCCGCCATCGGGAAGATGCCGCAGGCATAAGCGCGCAGCAGCACGGCCGGCGTGATTTCAGACGGGGCAGAGTCGCGCGAAGTCATGGTTTGCCATCATAGCAGGATCGCAATGCGGTTGCGATGGGTGGCGCAACCGGGCGCGAGGTCAGCTCGCGGCGGCGGTGCTGGTCTTGCCGGGGGCTGCGGGCATGCGGCCGAACTTCAGCACGACCCGGGTTCCGGAGTGCGCGGGATCGCGCTCGACCGAGGCGTCGAGCTTGGAGGCCATTGCGGCGACGATGCGCTGGCCCATGCCGGTGGAGCGTGGATCGGCCTTGGCGTTGTCGCCGACGCCGTCGTCGGTGATCGAGAGCAGGAGATCGTCGCCCATCGAGACCAGCTCGACATGGATCGGGCCGGCGCCGTCGGGATAGGCGTATTTCACCGCGTTCATCACCAGCTCGTTGACGATGATACCGACCGCGACCGCACGGTCCGGATCGATCTCGATCGGCTCGGCCTTCAGCGTCAGGCGCGACATCCGGTTGCCTTCGGCCGAGCGGCGGAGATCCTCGAGCAGCGAGTCCAGATACTGATTCAGGACCACGCTTTTGAGGTCCTGCGAGGTGTAGAGGCGGCGGTGCACCTGCGCGACCGCGGCGACGCGGCCCATCGCATTGGTCAGTGCCGCCTTGACCTCGTCCTGCGCGGCGGAGCTCGCCTGAAGGTGCAGCAACGAGGCGATGATCTGGAGCGAATTGCCGACGCGGTGGTTGACCTCGCGCAGCAGGAGCTCGCGTTCGGCGGCGAGCGCCGCGTAGCGGTCGCGCGAGGCGTGGATCTCGGCTTCGGCCTCCTCGCGCGCCCTCTGCAACGCGGCCTGGCGCAGCGCGCCTTCGGCGGCGACGTGGAGAAGCGGGATGAAGTCGCCCTGGACGTCCTTCACCAGATAATCGGCCGCACCCGCCTTCAGCGCGGTGACCGCGATGCTCGAATCCTGCGAGGCGGTGACGAATACGACCGGCGGCGCGTCCGGGATCGCCATGATCTGCTCGAGCGTCTCCAGCCCGTCGAGGCCCGGCATGTACTGGTCAAGAGCAACGACGTCGATGCCGCCTTCGGCGCTGGCGCGGCGGATGCGCTCGAGACCTTCCTCGCCGCTCGCGGCATGAACGACCCTGTAGCCGCGCCGCGTCAGGCCGCGGTCGACCAGGCGCGCCAGCGCGTCGTCGTCGTCGATGTAGAGCAGTGTCGGCGTGCGCTGGTTCATGTGGCGGCGGGCGGGACCTGGATGACCGAGAAGAACAGCCCGAGCTGCCGGATGGCATTGGCGAAATTCTCGTAGTTGACGGGCTTGGTGATGTAGACGTTGCAGCCGAGCTCGTAGCAGCGCTTGATTTCCTGGGAATCGTCGGTGGTGGTCAGCACCACCACGGGCGAGGCCTTCAGATATTTGTTCTCCTTGATCTGCTTCAGGATGTCGATCCCGGTCATGTCGGGGAGGTTGAGGTCGAGCAGGATTAGGAGCGCGTTGCCCTTCTGCACGAGCCCGGAGCCGTCGGCGCCGAACAGGTGCTTCATCGCGTCGGTGCCGTTGGCAAACGAGACGATCTCGTTGTTGACGCCCGAGCGGCGGATGTTG
Source organism: Bradyrhizobium sp. USDA 327 (assembly GCF_041262065.1). Lineage (NCBI taxonomy): Bacteria > Pseudomonadati > Pseudomonadota > Alphaproteobacteria > Hyphomicrobiales > Nitrobacteraceae > Bradyrhizobium > Bradyrhizobium sp. USDA 327. The sequence continues at coordinate 2,705,288 of NZ_JBGCCW010000001.1, forward strand.
CGTTCGATCAGGCGGGCGTGGCCCTCGTCGTCCTCGATCATGATGATGGTGACAGGCTGGGTCATCGATCTGTGTTCCGGTTGCTCACATTCCAGGCGATCGGCAGCGTGATCGTGAAGGTGCTGCCTGCGTTCAGTTCCGATGATACCGACATGGTGCCGCCGAGGCGACGCACAAGTGCACGGACATGCGCAAGACCGATGCCCTGGCCGGGCTTGTCCTGGGTTCCCGCGCGGCGGAACAGGTCGAATATCCGCTGGTGATCCTTCGGATCGATCCCGCGGCCGTTGTCGCTGATCTCGAAGATAGCGTAGCCGAGCTTGGTGCGCCCGCGGATTCTGATCTCGCCGGGCACGCCGGGCTTGAGATATTTGATCGCATTGTCGATCAGGTTCGAGAAGATCTGCTCGAGTGCGAGACGGTCGCTCACGAGGTCCGGCAGGGGCTCGAGGTGGATCTCGGCCTGCGCCTCGGCCGCCTGGTGCGCCAGGGTCGAGGCGATGGCCTCGATCAGCTCGCGCGTGTCGATCTTCACCGGCTGGAATTCCCGCCGGCCCTCGCGCGTGAGGTTGAGGATGGCCGAGATCAGCCGGTCCATCTTGGCGATCGACGTCTTGATGAAGACGAGCGCTTCGGAAAAATCCTCCGAGAGCTGCTTGTCGGCGCCTTCGAGCGCGATCTCACCCGGCCCGGCGGGGGCCAGCGGTGCTCCCTCCGCAGGGACGTGAGCGAGGCTGCTGATACGGCGGAAGATATCGCCGCCGAGCTCCTCGAGCTCGCTTGTGAAGCCCATGATGTTGACGAGCGGCGAGCGCAGATCGTGGCTGACGATATAGGCAAAGCGCTGGATCTCGTCGTTGGCTTCGCGCAGGTCTGCTGTGCGTTCGTCGACGACGGCCTCCAGATTGACGTTGGCATCGCGCAGGCGAGATTCGGCCTCGTCGCGGGCGCGGGCCGAACGCCGCACCAGCCAGATCGAGAGCATCGCCAGCACGACCACGAGGCCGGAGCCGATGCCGGTCATCGACGCGGCGAGGGTCTGGCTGCGGTCGGCGTTGGCGGTGCGGAGGCGGAACAGGCGCTCCTCCTCCTGGATCATCGCGGTGGCTATCTTGGCGATTGCGGCTGTAGCGTCGGTGGACACGACTTCGCGGATGAGCGCGGCGGCCTTATCCGGCTGGCCTTGACGGATGAAGTCCATCTCCTGCACGAACTGGCCGAGTCGTGTCTCGATCGCGGCGCTCAGCTTTTCGACGTTCTCGCGTTGCCCTGGATTGTCGCCGCTCAGGCGCGTGAGCTTGTCGAGGGCGGGGATGATTGCCGCCACGGCCTTTTCGTGGTCGTCCCTGAAGTTCTCCCCCTGCGTCAGGAGAAATCCGCGAGCGCTGCTCTCGGCGCGCCGGACTTCGAGCAGCAGGGCGTTGATCTGGTTCTCCACCTCGATGGTGTGAACCACCCATTTGCTGTCTTCCCGCGCCTTGTTGACGAGGTAGACGGAGCCGGCACTGATCACGGTCAGCACCAAAAGGCCCGCCGCGAACAGCAGGATCTGCCAAAATGCGCGCCGTCGCTGGCCTTCAGCCGTCACGACGGTTCACCTGTCTGCGTTCAATGGAGTTCAAGACGCCCCCTTGGAACTAGCCCCAACCGTCCAGAACGCGATTGGGGCCAAAGGGTTCCACAAGGAGAAGATTATCTCGCTTCGGGTTCCGGCTTGCCGGCGAGGTACTGCTCCAGCCAGTGGATGTGGTAGTCGCCGTTGATGATGTCGTCTTCGCGCACCAGCGCCCGGAACAGCGGCAGCGTGGTCTCGATGCCTTCGACCACCATCTCATCCAGCGCCCGGCGCAGCCGCATCAGGCATTCGGCGCGGGTCTTGCCGTGCACGATCAGCTTGCCGACCAGCGAATCATAATAGGGCGGGATCGTGTAGCCCTGATAGACGGCGGAATCGATCCGGACGCCGAGGCCGCCGGGCGGATGATATTGCAGGATCCGACCGGGCGAGGGGCGGAAGGTCTGCGGATTCTCGGCGTTGATGCGGCACTCGATCGCGTGGCCGATGACCTGGATTTCGTCCTGCCTGGCGGGCAGGTCGCCGCCGGCGGCGATGCGGATCTGCTCCAGCACGAGGTCGATGTCGGTGATGCTCTCGGTGACGGGATGCTCGACCTGGATGCGGGTGTTCATCTCGATGAAGTAGAACTCGCCGTCCTCGTACAGGAACTCGATGGTGCCGACGCCGAGATATTTCATCTCGCGCATCGCTTTCGCGCAGGTCTCGCCGATCTTGGCCCGCGCCGCGGCGGACAGCACGGGCGAGGGGCCTTCCTCCCAGACCTTCTGGTGCCGGCGCTGCAGCGAGCAGTCGCGCTCACCGAGATGGATCGCGCCGCCGCGGCCGTCGCCGAGGATCTGGATCTCGATGTGGCGCGGCTTCTGGAGGTATTTTTCCAGATAGACGGAAGCATCGCCAAAGGCGGACCTGGCCTCGTTGGCCGCGGTCGACAGCGCCAGCTGGAGGTCGGCCTCGCCGTGCGCGACCTTCATGCCGCGGCCGCCACCGCCGGCCGCCGCCTTCACCAGCACCGGGAAGCCGATCTTCCTGGCGATCGCCATCGCGTCGTCATCGGGACCGACCGCGCCATCGGAGCCGGGCACCACGGGAATGCCGAGGCGCTTCGCCGTCTTCTTGGCTTCGATCTTGTCGCCCATCAGGCGGATGTGCTCGGCCTTCGGGCCGATGAAATGCAGATTGTGCTCGGCGAGGATTTCAGCAAAGCGCGCGTTCTCGGAGAGGAAGCCGTAACCGGGATGCACGGCATCGGCGCCCGTGATCTCGCAGGCCGCCAGCAGCGCGGGCACGTTGAGATAGCTGTCCTTGGACGACGGCGGCCCGATGCACACGCTCTCGTCCGACAGCCGCACATGCATGGCGTCGGCGTCGGCCGTGGAGTGCACGGCGACGGTCGCGATCCCGAGCTCCTTGCAGGCCCTGAGGATGCGAAGGGCGATCTCGCCGCGATTGGCTATGAGGATCTTGTCGAACATGGTGCCTCAGGGGCGAATGGGGAATAGCGAATGGCGAACAGGGAGGAGTGGCTGTGCGCCACGCGCTATTCGCCACTCCCTCACTCGATGATGACGAGCGGCTCGCCGTACTCGACCGGCTGGCCATCCTCGACCAGGATCTGCGTCACCGTGCCGGCGCGCGGCGAAGGAATCTGGTTCATCGTCTTCATGGCCTCGATGATCAGCAGCGTCTGGCCGACCGAGACCTTGGTGCCGACCTCGATGAACGGCTTTGCGCCCGGCTCCGGCGCCCAATAGGCGGTGCCGACCATCGGCGAGGTCACGGCGCCGGGATGCTTCGACAGATCGGAAGCGGCAGTGGCGGTCGCGCTTGCAGCCGCCGTCATGGCGGCAGGAGCGGCCGCCATCGGCATCGGCATGGTCGCGGCCACGCTGATGTTGCGGGCGACGCGCAGGCGCAGCCCCGCCCGCTCGATCTCGATCTCGGTCAGGCTGGTCTCATCGAGCAGCAAGGCAAGCTCGCGGATGAGCGCCGAATCCTCGCTGGAAAACTTTGCGGCTGCTTTGTCGTCTGGCTGGCGCGCCATGTTGTTTGATCCGAATGTTCTGTTGGAAGGGAGCGTCAGGCGTTGGGCTTGATGCCGAGCTTGGCGGCAAGGCCCTGAATGGCGAGGCGGTAGCCCTCGATGCCGAAACCGCAGAGCGAGGCGAAGGCCGCGCGTGCGGTGTAGGAATGGTGACGAAAGCTCTCGCGGGCATGGATGTTGGTCACGTGCACCTCGACCGTCGGGATCTGCACCGCGAGCAGTGCGTCGTGCAGCGCGATGGAGGTGTGGGAATAGCCGCCGGCATTGATGACGATGCCCTTCATCTTGCGCCGGTGTGCCTCATGGATGAAGTCGATCAGCTCGCCTTCGCGGTTGGACTGCCGGCAGTCGGCCTTCAGGCCGAAGGTCGCCGCTGTCTCCCGGCACAGCGCCTCGACGTCGGCCAGCGTCGCATGACCATACTTTTCGGGCTCGCGCGTCCCCAGCATGTTGAGGTTCGGCCCGTTCAGGACGAGGATCGTGTCGGTTGCAGGTTCGGCCATTCCAATCCCGGAAGAGGTGCTTCGGCGTGGCGGGGTTATAGGTAACAAAGCGCGTGAGGGGAAGCCTCGAAGGGCCTCAGGGACGGGTTCAGGTACCTCACCCAGTGCGCAAAAATCTGTGCGGAAACTACGGAAATTGCTTGTTAACCAGTCCGAAGCATGGCTGCGGGCCGAATGCAAAGGGGGCGGGCATTGCTGCCCGCCCCCGAAGTTGCCGCTGTCCTGCCTTAGACGTTCAGGACCGCGACGATCTCGTAGGTGTCCGGATCGATGATCACGATCTCATCGCGGACCAGGACGTACCTGTAGGTCCGCCACTCCGGATAAATGGTCACGACCCGCGACGGCAGGGCGTGCAGCGTAATGCCCTCCCGCGGGATGCGGGTGCCGACCGAGATCGAGAAGTTCACGTTCGTCACCGGAGCGACGCGCTGCTCGCGGATCACCGACGTGATCTGCGTCCGCTGCTCGGTCGAAAGCTTTGCAGCGGCACCGGCCTGGCCGACCGTGGTCGAGCTCTGGCCCTGCGCGTTCTGGGTCGTGCTGGTGCCGGTGCCCGGCCGGTTCTCGGCGTTGTTGGTCGAGGTGCCGCTCTTGCTGCCCTCAGCCTTCATGTCCTTCTGGTCCTTGCTGCCGGACTTGCTGGTGTCCTGGCTCATGCTCTTGGACTTGTCCTGCTGGGACTTGTCCATTTGACCCTGCGCGCGATCATCGGTGCGCTGGCCCTTGGTGGCGCCGGCCTTGTCGTCGGCCGCATTCTTGTTCATCGCGCCGCCCGGGCGCTCTTCCTTCATCGCACCGGACTTGTCTTCGGAGGCGCGATCGGACTTCATCGTGCTGGAGCCGCCGGCCTGGCCGACAGTACCCTTGTCATGGCTCATGGAATCGCGACCCATCGAGCCACCGCGCTCTGCGGCGCTGCCGGAAGGCTGCGATTGCTGCATCTGCTGCGAGCCACCGGCGCTGCCACCGCTGTCACGGCTCATGGTGCCCTGTGCGTTTGCCAGACCGGTCCCCGCGACGAGTGCGACTGCGGCAACCGAGATCATAAAGCGGTTCAACATCGAAATTCTCCTCACGTGTTTCTTGCGTCATTGCCCGCGCCGACAACGAAAGGAGATTTGAGTTGTTCCGGAACTTCGTCTGTTCCGCGTCATTTGTTTGTTGAACGCCAGATGAACGACTTCGCACGAAGACGCCAACGTTTGGCGCGCGAAAGAAAAGGCCGGCTCTTCAGCCGGCCCTTTGCATGCACGAGTTGTGCAAGGCGCGATCAGCAAGTCGCCTTCAGCAAGTCGCCTTGCCGCAGCGGGCAATGCCGATCTTTTCCCTGAGGCCTTCGACGCCGACGGCGCCGATCACGATCTGCTTGCCGATGACGTAGCTCGGCGTGCCGTTCATGCCCATCGCTTCGGCAAGCTTGAAGTTCTCCTCGATGGTGGCGCGCACCTCGGGACTGGCGATGTCCTTCTCGATTCGAGCCGTGTCGAGGCCGGCTTCCTTCGCCGCCTGAATCGCACGCGCCTTGTCGGCGGCGCCCCGGCCGCCGAGCAGTCTCTGGTGGAAGTCGAGATATTTCTTGCCTGAGGGATCCTGCATCCGCACCGCGACTGCGACCTGGGCCGCTTCGACCGAACCCTGGCTCAGCACCGGAAACTCCTTCAGCACGACCTTCAGCTTCGGATCGCTCTTCATGAGGGTGAGCATGTCGTCCATGGCGCGCTTGCAGTAGCCGCAATTGTAGTCGAAGAACTCGACGAAGGTGACGTCGCCGTCCTTGTTGCCGAGCACGACCTGGCGCGGCGAGTTGAAGATCGCTTCGGCATTCTGCGCAATGCTGGCTTCGTGCTTCTGCGTTTCGGCCGCGGCCTGGCGCTTGCTGAGCTCGGCCATGGCCTCCTCGAGCACCTCGGGATGGCTGACGAGGTACTTCTTGATGATGGCCTCGATGTCGGTGCGCTGGGCATCGGAGAAGCTGTCGGCCGACGCGGGCACGGCTGCGCCGAACATGGCGAGCGCGAACAATGCGGGAGCAAGCAGGCGCAACGAAGGCATAGGTAAATCCTCTTATCCAAAGCAGGTTTCGATGAACGTCCGGGCGGACTTAAGCTCGGTGTCGTGACGTCGTGGTATCGGGCGTCGTTCGAGTTGCGTCAGTTGCGCGGCGGCTTCGCCGCCACGATGTCGTCGGCCTTGACCCATCCGGGCGTGCCGATGGCGAAACGGGTTTTCGCGCGCGTTGCAAGCTCGCGGGCGGTCTTGTTGTCGCCGCGCAAGTAAGCGGCCTGGGCCGAGGCGAGATCTGCCTCGGCGTAGTCTCCCTTCCGGCCATAGGCCATTGCGAGCTGGGTATAACCGAGCGCCGCCTCGGGCTCTCGAGCCACCGCAGCGCGGAGAATCCGAACGGCGTCGTCGGTGTAGGCCTTATTATCTGCTCCAACCAGAGCCTGCCCAAGTAACATCTCGATGAGGGGGGCGTTGTTCGAGAGCTGCGCTGCCTTGCGCAGGGGAGCGATCGCTTCGGCCGGCTTGCCGCTCTCCAAAAGCGCCTGGCCGCGCACTTCGTAGAAGTATGCGTTGTTCGGCTGAACCTGGATCAGCGCATCGATCTGAGTGAGCGCGCTGCGCAAATCCCCATGCAGATAGGTGCTGATGGCGCGGGCATAGCGCGCCGGCAGGCTGTCGTTGGTCTGGGGATAGCGGCGGTACACCGTCTCCGGCCGCTCCATGAAGGCTGATATCTTGGCGCGGACCATGTCGTGCCGGAGCTGAAGCGCGGGATCGTCCTTCTTGTTCCAGTATGGGCTGGTGCCTGCGAATTCCTGGAGTGCGGCGACGCGCTCGGCCGGCATCGGATGCGACTGGAGATAGGGATCGGCGCCGCGCGACGCGAACAGGCTCTCGCTGGTGAAGCGCTTGAAGGTCTCGTACATGCCCTTCGGCGATTGCTGGGTCGCCGTCAGGAATTTCACGCCAGCGCGGTCGGCGTTCTCCTCCTGCTGGCGCTGGTAGGATAGCAGCGTACGGCGGATCATCTCCTGCGGAGCGGCGATCGCGGCTGCGCCGGCATTGGCCAGCCCGTTGTTGCCGGCGCTCGAGCTGCGGGTGCTGCCGGCGGCGATCGCGCCGGCGCCGAGCAGCATCGCGATGATCATCTGGGTCTGGGCCGTGGCGAGCTGCTCGCGCAGCTTGGACAGGTGACCGCCGGCCAGATGTCCGGTCTCGTGCGCGAGCACGCCGATGATCTGGTTCGGCGTCTCCGACTGGAGGATCGCGCCCCAATTGACGAAGATGCGGCGGCCGTCCGCGACGAACGCGTTGAACGAGCCGTCGTTGATGATCACCATCTGGATGTTCTGCTTCTCCAGACCCGCGACGCGCAGGATCGGACGGGTGTATTCGCGCAGCAGCTGCTCGGTCTCGGTGTCGCGCAGGACCGGCGGCCCCTTGGCCTGTGCCCGCGCGGCCGAGAACGGCGTCAGCGCGATGGCCGCGGCCGTGACGAGGGCGGTGAGAGCGGAGGCCTTCTGGCGCAATGCGATCCTGAGCAACATCGAGCGGTCTGGGTCAAACGGTCTTGGTCAGCAGTTTCGTGATTGGTTTGGCGATTGGCGGCGGACCGGATCCGCGATATGCCCCTTGTGAGCCGTGCCCTTTATGAGCCGTACAATACGGCCAGTCTGGGGCGCAAGCGCCCTGTTTTCCGGACCGGACGGATCCGGTCCGCCAGCGAATAGCAGAAATCGATGCACGATGCGACCTTGAGGAACCGGTTGGGGCAGTGGCTCGAGCCCTCCCGCCGCAGCGATGTTCCCCCGTTCATGGTGATGGACGTCATGGCGGCGGCGGCCCGAATCGAGGCCGCCGGTGGTCGTGTCATCCATATGGAGGTCGGCCAGCCCGCGGCCGGCGCGCCCAGGACCGCGATCGCAGCCGCCCATGCGGCGCTGCAGGCCGGACGGATCGACTATACCTCCGCGCTCGGCATCCCCAGCCTGCGCGAGCGCATCGCGCGCCATTATCGCGACACGTATGGCTGCGACGTCAGCCCCGAGCGGATCGTGGTGACCACAGGCTCCTCCGGCGGCTTCATCCTGGCTTTCCTGTCGATGTTCGAGCCCGGCGATCGCGTCGCCGTGACCGTGCCGGGCTATCCACCGTACCGTCACATCCTCACCGCGCTCGGCTGCGAGCCGGCGCTGATCGAGACCACGAACGAGACGCGCCACGCGCTCACCGGTGAGGCGCTCATCGCCGCCCACGGCAAGGCGCCGCTGAAGGGCGTGCTGGTCGGCAGTCCCGCCAATCCGACGGGCACGATGATGTCCCGCGAAGCGCTCGCCGGTCTCATCGCGGCCGCGGAAGACGCTGGCATCCGCTTCATCTCGGATGAGATCTATCACGGGCTCGATTACGCGTTTCCGGCCGTGACGGCGGCGGCACTGTCCGAGCACGCACTCGTGATCAACTCGTTCTCGAAGTATTTTTGCATGACGGGCTGGCGCGTCGGCTGGATGGTCGTGCCAGAGATCCTGGTGCGGCCGATCGAGCGGCTCCAGCAGAACCTCTCGATCTCGGTGCCGTCGCTGTCGCAGATCGCGGCAGAGGCTGCCTTCGACGGCGCGGCCGAGATGGAGGAGATCAAGCACGGCTATCAGGAAAACCGGCGTATCCTGATCGATGGATTGCCCAAGGCCGGACTGACGAGATTCCTGCCGGCCGATGGCGCCTTCTATCTTTACGCCGACGTCTCGGATTTCACCTCGGACAGTTTCGAGTTCGCCAAGCAGATGCTGGAGCAGGCGCGCGTGGCGGCAACGCCCGGCCTCGATTTCGATCCCATCCATGGCCGTTCATTCATACGGTTTTCCTATGCCCGCTCGCCCGATGAGATGCGAGAGGCAGTTGACCGGATTGCTGAGTGGCTTAAATAACTGCGCCAGTTTTCTTCAGCTTTTCGGAGTTCAACTTGTCAGACCGATCCGTCCCGTCCGCCGCTGCGCCACATTCCTCTCTCGCCGCTTTGATGTGGCCGACCCGGCCGGGCGAAACCGTCGGCGCGCTGCGTGCCGTCGTGCTGATTGTTCTCGGCACAGCGCTGATGGCGCTGTCGGCCAAGGTGAACCTGCCGCTGCCCTATGTGCCGATGACCCTGCAGACGCTGGTGGTGCTGATGATCGGCGCCGCCTATGGCTGGCGCCTTGGCAGCGCAACCATGATTGCCTACCTCGCCGAGGGTGCGATGGGGCTGCCGGTGTTCGCCGGTCCCGTGGGTGGGATTGCGCCGCTGGTTGGCCCGACCGCGGGCTATCTGTTCGGTTTCGTGCTGGCTGCCTTCGTGACCGGCTGGCTCGCCGAGCGCGGCTGGGATCGCAGCGTGTTGCTGCTGTTTGCGGCGATGGCCGTTGGCCATATCGCCATTCTGGCCGCCGGCTTCGGCTGGCTGGCTTTTGGCCTGGGTCTCGGCGCCGCCAAGGCCTGGCAGGTCGGCATCGTGCCGTTCATTGCGGCCTCGCTGGTCAAGAATGCGCTCGGCGCGGCCCTGATGCCGGCGGCACGCCGGATCGTCGAGCGCCGCGGGTAAGGCGCGCTACAACCAGCAGTTCCAATTGACAGGGCCGGCCAAGTTGATCTTGGCTGGCCAAATGTTTTGAGGGGGAGTGAAACCATGACGACGACAACGATGGCGGGAGCGCCGGTCGCGCCGCCCGTCGCCAAGCCGTGGTACAAGGTCCTCTACGTCCAGGTGCTGATCGCCATCGTGCTCGGTGCCATCGTCGGCTGGCTGTGGCCGCAGGTCGCCACCAACGAATGGATCAAGGCGCTCGGCGACGGCTTCATCAAGCTGATCAAGATGGTGATCGCCCCGATCATCTTCTGCACCGTCGTTTCCGGCATCGCCCACATCCAGGACGCCAAGAAGGTCGGCCGCATCGGCGTCAAGGCGCTGGTCTATTTCGAGGTCGTCTCGACCTTCGCGCTGGTGATCGGTCTCATCGTCGGCAATCTCGTCAGGCCGGGCTCCGGCTTCGGCAATGCGGCGGCGAACGAGGCGGCCGTTGCAGGCTACGCCAAGCAGGCCGCCGGCCAGAGGTCCGTCGACTTCGTGCTGCACATCATTCCCGACACCGTGGTCGGCGCCTTCGCACAAGGCGAAATTCTGCAGGTGCTGCTGTTCGCGGTGCTGTTCGGTTTTGCTTTGATGAGCCTCGGCGAGCGCGGCCATACGATTCGCAGCTTCATCGACGATGCTGCGCACGCGGTGTTCGGCGTCATCTCGATCGTCATGCGCGCGGCGCCGATCGGTGCGTTCGGTGCGATGGCCTATACGATCGGCAAGTTCGGTACCGGCGCCATCCTTAACCTGCTCGGTCTCATCGCCACGTTCTATGTCACAGCGGCGCTGTTCGTGTTCGTCGTGCTCGGCCTCATCGCGCGCATGGCCGGCTTCTCGATCTTCAAGTTCCTGGCCTACATCAAGGACGAGCTGCTGATCGTGCTCGGCACCTCGTCCTCGGAAAGCGCGCTGCCGTCCCTCATGGAGAAGCTGGAGCGGCTCGGCTGCTCCAAGTCGGTGGTCGGCCTCGTGGTGCCCACGGGTTACTCGTTCAACCTCGACGGCACCAACATCTACATGACGTTGGCGACCCTGTTCATCGCGCAGGCGCTCGGCGTCGATCTTTCCTTCGGCCAGCAACTCACGATCCTGGTCGTGGCGATGCTGACCTCGAAGGGCGCCTCCGGCATCACCGGCGCGGGCTTCATCACGCTGGCGGCGACGCTCGCCGTGGTCGATCCACGCCTCGTGCCGGGCATGGCGATCGTGCTCGGCATCGACAAGTTCATGAGCGAGTGCCGTGCGCTGACCAATCTGTGCGGCAACGGCGTCGCCTGCGTGATCGTGGCCTGGTGGGAAGGCGAGCTCGACCGCGACAAGCTCAACGCCAACCTCGCCAAGCAGATCGATCCGACCGACATGGAGACGGCGATCACGACGGACTGATCCGGCGATCGCCTGCGGCGGCGCATGCGCCGTCAGGTCCTGAAGTAACCGGGCTGGTCGATATCCTCGATCAGCCCTTTTTCTTTGGGCGCTTGCCCCGGCGATTTCGATATTGCGCCGTGCGCGCGGACTGACGGAATTTTCGACCTCGCGCGTTCAACCTGCATCTCGGATCTCGAAAGGGTGGGGGTATCGTGGGCAATGCGGCTGTGAATCCGATCATGGTGCAGGCGGCGGAGCATTTTGCGGCGGGCCGGCCGGAGCAGGCGGATGCCTTGTGCGAGGAGGTCCTGAGGGCCGAGCCGGATCACCTCCCGGCGCTGCATCTGGCCGCCGTCGCCGCCTTCGTCACGGATCGTGCCGCCGACGGCGCCGCGCTGCTCGGCCGCCTCTTCGACATCGATCCCGACCACGCGCCAGCGCTGGTCACGCTGGGCGATGCGCTGGCGGTGAAGGGCGAGCATGAGGGGGCCGTGGCCGCGTTCGAGCGGGCGCTCCGCCGGCGCCCGGACGACGCCGGCCTTCACAACAAGCTTGGCGTGGCGCTCGGCGAGCTCGCGCGTTTCGGCGAGGCCGAGGTCGCCTATCGCCGTGCGATGATGCTCGATACGCATCTGACGCGGGCGTGTTTCAACCTCGCCGTCGCGCTGGCCGAGCAGGGACGGCTGGCCGAAGCGGAAGAGGCCTATCGCGTGCTGATTGCGCGCGAGCCCGCTTATCGCGGCGCCTGGCTCAATCTCGGCAACGTCCTTGCGGACCAGAACAGGCTGGACGAGGCCGCGGCCGCCTATCGTCGCGCCCTCGACGCCGATCCGGACAATCCGGGGCTGCTCTGCAATCTTGGCGCGGCGCTCTATCGGCAGGGATTGCTCGGGGACGCCATCGAGCAGTACCGCCGCGCCGTCGCGCTTGGGCCGGACAACATCGCGGCGCTGCGCCTGCTCGGCCTCGTCCTGCACGAGGATGGTCAGCTGCGCGAGGCTGCCGAGGTCTACAGACGGACATTTGCGCTCGATCCGGCGGACCATGTGATCGCAACCAATCTCGGCGCCTGCTACTCCGAGCTCGGCGCGCTCGATGAGGCGATTGCATGCTGTGAAAGCGCTCTGCTGCTCAAGCCCGATCACGCGCCGACCTACACCAATTTCGGCATCATCTTCGAAAAGCAGGAGCGCGTCGCCGACGCGGTTGCCGCCCATAGCTGCGCGGTTGCCGCCGATCCGGGCTATGCCAAGGGCCACGCCAATCTGGCGGTGGCGCTGCGCAATGCCGGAGAGATCGACGAGGCGCTCGCGGTCTCGCGTCATGCGGTTGCGCTCGATCCCGAGCAGCCGCTCGCCCAGTACAATCACGCACACTTGCTGCTGATGAACGGTGACTTCGCCAATGGCTTCGAAGCGTATCGGTGGCGGCACAAATCCAAGGCGCTCTCGGACGGTGACCCCACATTCAGCGAGCCGGAATGGCAGGGGGAGCCGCTCGATGGCCGCACATTGCTGCTGTTTGCCGAATACGGGCTCGGCGACGCGCTGCATTTCGTGCGCTATCTGCCGATGGTGACGGCGAGGGGCGGAAATATCGTCCTCCAGGTGCAGCCCGCACTCGCCTCCCTGCTGCGAACGCTGCCCGATGTGACCGTGATCCCGCGCGGCGAACCGCTGCCGCCGTTCGACCTGCAACTGCCGCTGATGAGCCTGCCGCGCGTGTTCGGCACCACGCTCGACACCATTCCGGCCGACGTTCCGTATCTGCATGCCGATCCCGCAAGACTTTTGCGCTGGCGGGCTGCGCTCGCCGGCGTGACGGCCCTGAAGGTCGGCGTGGCCTGGGCCGGGAATATCAGGCACAAGGGCGACCGGCAGCGCTCGCTGTCGGCCGAGGCCGTGCTGCCGCGCCTGGTGATGCCGGGCGTGCAGCTCTACAGTCTGCAAAAGGAGCCGCGCCCCGACGATGGTCCGGTCCTCGCGGCTCTCAACCGCGATATCGTCGATCTTGCCCCCGCCCTCGGCGATTTCGCCGATACGGCGGCGGCCGTCGCGTCGCTTGATCTCGTCATCGCCGTCGACACGTCGGTCGCGCATCTTGCCGGCGCGCTCGGCCGTCCGGTGTGGATGCTCACGCCTTACGCGCTCGACTGGCGCTGGCTGCGCGATCGCGAGGACACTCCCTGGTATCCGACCATGCGGCTGTTCCGCCAGCGCAGGCCGCGCGAATGGGACGACCCGCTGATGCGCCTGTCGGCCGCGCTCGCAGTCCTCGCCGCGAAAGCAGGGAGTTAGAACCGCTCGGGCCGGTATGGCGTGGGATCGACCGCCGGCGTCTCGCCGCTCATGATCTCGGCGAGCAGGCGTCCGGTCGCGGGTCCCAGCGTAAAGCCCTGATGACCATGGCCGAAGTTCATCCAGAGGCCGGGGTGGCGCGGGGCGCGGCCGAGCACCGGGAGCATGTCGGGCGTGCAGGGCCGAGTGCCGAACCACGGGTCCGGCTCGACCCGCTTGCCGAGGTCGATCAGCTCGCGTGCCGAGGCTTCGGCGCTGGCGAGTTGCACCGGTGTTGCCAGCGCATCCGGCCCCGTCAGCTCCGCTCCCGTCGTGATGCGAATGCCCTTGGCCATCGGACCCATGGCATAGCCGCCGGTCTTGTCGATCAGCGGCAGGTCGAGCGAAGCGCCGCCGCTGTAGTGCATGTGGTAGCCGCGCTTGCGCACCAGCGGGATGCGATAGCCGAATTTGTGGAGGAGGTCGGGCGACCACGGCCCGAGCGTCACGACGGCGTCGGGAGCATCGAGGCGTCCGCTGTCGGTGTCGACCGACCAGCCGGTCGCGGTCTGCTGCAGCGACTGCGCATCACCGAGCACGATCGTGCCGCCGAGGCGCTCGAACAACTCGGCATAGGCGGTGACCAGTGCGCCGGGATCCGACACGGTCCAGGTGTCGAGCCAATGGATCGCGCCGGGGAGATCGTCGCGCAGGATCGGCTCGGCCTTGGCAAGCTCGCTGCCCGACAGCACGCGAAAGTTCACGCCGAATTCGCGCTGATCCTCTTCCGCGGCCTTGATCGAGAGATCCAATGAAGCGGGATCGCGAAACAACGCTCGATAGCCGGCACGGCGGATGAGATTATCGGCATGGGCCTCGCGGATCAGGATGTCGTGCTCGGCCGTCGCGTAGGCGATCAGCCGTGCCCATGCCTCGATCGCCTCGCGATGACGCTTCGGCGCCGAATGCCACCAGTAGCGGAGCAGGGGCTCGATGTGGAGATGGAGGGAGGAGAGGCTGTAGCGCACGTCGTTGGTGCGGCCGGTCGCGATCTTCAAGAGCGAAGCGAAGTCGCGCGGCATGGGATAGGGGCGTACCGCTTCCGCCTGGATCATCCCGGCATTGCCGTAGCTGGTCTCGCGACCCGGCTCCCTGCGGTCGACGAGCGTGATGGACCAGCCGCGCTGCTGCAGGTGCAGCGCCGCACTCACACCGATCATGCCACCGCCGAGAACTATTGCACGTCGCATCGAAACTGACCTCGTCAACCAAAAACCGCCCGGTTTGGCCGGGCGGTTTCATCTGGATGTCCCTGTTATTCGCCGCCGCCGAAGCGGCGCGACCACCAGCCGGCGCGGCGTGGGGCCGCCGGCGTTTCGCTCGTGGGCTCCGGCGCAGGCTCGGGTGCCGGCGCAGCGACCGGCTCGTTTACCTGCGCGACCGGCGTTGCCGGCTCGGGCTGGCTGTTCACCAGGAAGCTCACCTTTTCCCGGACCGTGGAGCGGCGCCGCGCGGCCTTGTCGCCGGCGGACTCTTCTTCTGACGTTGCCGTCGTCGTGGCGGAAGCCGGCTCCGGCTGGGCCGGCGCCTCGGTCCGCACCTCGGCGCGCGGTTCGGGCTGCTCGATTTGCGGCTCGGTGGTGTGCTCGGCCTGGATGTGCTCGGCCTGTGCGATGGAGGGCGCAGCCTCGCTGCCGAAGCCGTCGAAATCGGCAACCGCGTCGGTCGCCTCCGACGGCTGACTGGCGCCGAGCTCGTCACCGATGGAGCCGGCGAGACCTTCCTCGCCGCCACCGCGACGGCGGCGTCCGCCGCGGCGACCACGCCGACGCCGGCGCTCGCCGCTGCCCTGCTGCTCGCCACGGGCTGCCTGTTCCTCGCCTTCCTCGCCGTCCTGCTCGGACTCGGTATCGTCTTCACCTTCACCGGCCATCACGGCCGCTTCGGGGAGCGTGGGGGCGGTATCCTCGCGCAACTCCCCCTCGCGCTGGCTACCGCGGCCGCGCCGGCGGCGACGGCGCTTGCGGCGCTGGCCGTCCTGCTCGGAGGCTGCCTCGCCGGCAGCCTGCTCGTCAGCAAGACCTTCGGTCTCGTCGGTCTCGACTTCGGATTCGGTCTCCAGGTCGAAGCCATCCTCGTCGTCATACGCTTCTTCGGCCTGTGGCGGCGGGCTCGCAGCCACTTGCGCAGCGAGCAGCGCCTTGGCGGCTTCGAGCGTATGCACCTGCTCGCCGCGGTCGATCACATATGCCTGCGGTCCGCTGACGGTGGGATCGGCGATGACCGACAGCGTGACCTTGAAGCTGTTCTCGAGGTCGCGCAGATGGCCACGCTTGTGATTCAGCACATAGAGCGCGACGTCGGTGCGGGTGCGGACCACGAGATTGTGGGTCGCGCCCTTCATCAGGATCTCTTCGAGGCCGCGCAGCAGCTGCAGCGCCACCGAAGACACCGAACGGACGTGACCGGTGCCGCCGCAATGCGGGCACGGATCGGTCGAGCTCTCCAGCACGCTGGCGCGGATGCGCTGGCGCGACATCTCGAGCAGGCCGAAATGCGAGATGCGGCCGACCTGGATGCGCGCGCGATCCTGCCGGAGGCAATCGGACAGCTTGCGCTCGACCGCGCGGTTGTTGCGCTTCTCGTCCATGTCGATGAAGTCGATGACGATCAGGCCCGCGAGGTCGCGCAGCCGGAGCTGGCGGGCGACCTCTTCGGCCGCTTCCAGGTTGGTCTTGAGCGCGGTGTCCTCGATATGGTGCTCTCGCGTCGATCGTCCGGAGTTGACGTCGATCGAGACCAGCGCTTCGGTCTGGTTGATCACGATGTAGCCGCCGGAGCGCAGTTGCACGGTCGGCGAGAACATCGCGTCCAGCTGGCTCTCGACGCCCATGCGCGAGAACAGCGGCTGGCCGTCGCGATACTGCTTCACCGCGCCGACATTGGCGGGCATCAGCATCTTCATGAAATCACGGGCTTCGCGGTAGCCGGATTCGCCGGCGACCTGAATCTCGTCGATCTCCTTGTTGTAGAGGTCGCGCAGCGAGCGCTTGATCAGCGAGCCTTCCTCGTAGACGAGGGTCGGGGCCTGCGACTTCAGCGTGAGGTCGCGCACCGTTTCCCACATCCGGATCAGATATTCGAAGTCGCGCTTGATCTCGGGCTTGGTGCGGGAAGCGCCTGCCGTGCGCAGGATGATGCCCATGCCCTCGGGCACGTCGAGATCCTGCACCACTTCCTTCAGGCGCGAACGATCCTGCGCGCTGGTGATCTTGCGGCTGATGCCGCCGCCGCGCGCGGTGTTGGGCATCAGCACGGCATAGCGGCCGGCGAGCGAGAGGTAGGTCGTCAGCGCCGCGCCCTTGTTGCCGCGCTCTTCCTTGACCACCTGCACCAGCATCACCTGGCGGCGCTTGATGACTTCCTGGATCTTGTACTGACGGCGCGGACGGAAGGTGCGCTCCGGCACTTCCTCCAGCACATCGTCGCCGCCGACGGATTCGACGACTTCCTCTTCGGCTTCCTCGCCGTCCTCGTCCTCGTCTTCGTCGTCTTCGGTGGTTGCTTCCGCAGCCTCGGCGGACGTCTCGGCCTTCTCGCCGTCGGCGTACATCGCATCGGCCGGCTCGGCGGCCGATGTCACGGCCTCAGCCAGAGCTTCCGCATGGGCTTCAGGAACGTGAGCTTCGAAGGTCTGGGCATCCTGCGGCTCGGCACCGGCCTCGGCCGCGACCACGGGCTCGGCGCCGACGGCCGCGGGCGTCTCGTCGGCATGATCATGGTCGTGATGATCATGGTGGTGATCGTGGTCGTGATGATCGCGCTGGTGATCGTGACCGGGGTCGCGATCCCCGGCGTGCTCGTCATCATGGACATGATGATCGTCGTGATCATGCTCGCCATGAGCATGTTCACCCTGATCGTGGTCGTGGTGATCGTGGCTTTCGTGCCCGCCGCGGTGCTCCGCATCGGCGTGCAGATGCTCGCCCTCGTACGGCGCGCCTTCGGTGTGCGGGGCCTCGCCCTCCGAGGGCTGGGCTGCGGGATCGGCGCCGACCTCGAGGCCTTCGACGATGTCGCTGCGCACGCGCTCGCCATGACCGCGGCGGCGGGCGTTGCGGTGGCGCGAACGGCGGCGGCCGTGCGAGCGGTTCTCGCTCTCTTCCTCGGCCTCGCGATGGGCCTGCTCCTCGGCCTCGATCAGCGCCTGCCGGTCGGCGACCGGGATCTGGTAATAGTCGGGATGGATTTCGCTGAAGGCGAGGAAGCCGTGGCGATTGCCGCCATATTCGACGAAGGCGGCCTGGAGCGAGGGTTCGACCCTTGTGACCTTGGCGAGGTAGATGTTCCCGCGCAGTTGCTTGCGTTGCGCGGTTTCGAAATCAAACTCTTCGACGCGATTGCCGCGGACCACGACGACCCGGGTCTCTTCCGGGTGGGTGGCATCGATCAACATCTTGTTGGGCATGTCTTAACTCTTGGCGGCGGCGGACGCGATAAACCGTGGGCGCGTATCGCGCCTCCGGGTGACGCGACGGTCCACCTGATTCGGGGGTGAGGGGAAGGCCGAAACGCCGTCTCTCGCGCCTTGCCGAACCGGAAGCTTCAGGACCGTTGCGACGCGCGGGATTGTCACTCCGCAGCGTCGCGAATGGTCCTTCAGATTTCGTCGGCACAGTCTGGCGCATCAAGCGTCGGCCCGTATGAAACATTGGGCGACGAGGCCGCCCTTTCAGTTGCTGCTGGCCAGGCACGGCGCGAGCGCGCTCGCCTTGGGGATCACGAACCGCCCCCTTGGGATCAAGGGACCGGGTAATGGGTTACGCCGCCGTCAGAACCGTCCCGGTAACATGAGTGGTAACCCGAGACCGTCCGCCGCCGGTGCCTAACCCGCTCCACCTCGCTGCCGCGCACCGCGCTGGTCTTAGAGGGAAGCGGAAAACGCTGGAATCCCCAAAACTTGGGAGTTCCGGCGCAGCGCCGGGAGGCTGAATGCGACACAACCTGAAATATCGGCCGTCAGCATTCCGTACATACGAGGAATGAGCCATCCGTGCAAGGGAAGCGTCGCACGGCGGTCACAGTCGCCGAGTTTCGCGCTTCTGTCATTAAGGAGCGATTAACCCTGTGGTTCTATTGCGTTAAGAGGGCTGCTCGGAGGCACGGAATCGGTGGCGAGCCGCACAAATCGACGGGTTTTGCTGGGAGGCGTGTTGCTGTGCATCGCGGCGCTGCCGTGTGCTGATTCCTCGCGCCTCATTGCTGCGGAAAGCCAGCCGCAGCCCGTTGTTGCCGCAGCGAATTTTCCGGTGGCCTCGGCCGCCCGCCTGGCCGGCGATGGCAAGCAGACCCGCTTCGTCCTCGACCTCGACCGGACCGTTACCTTCCGCACCGCTACGCTGGCCGACCCCTTCCGCGTGGTGGTGGACGTGCCGCAAGTCAATTTCCAGCTGCCCGCTGGCACCGGGAGCGGGGGGCGGGGGCTGATCAAGGCTTTCCGCTACGGTCTGGTCATGCCCGGCGGCTCGCGAATCGTGTTCGACCTGACGGGGCCGGCAAAGATCGCCAATTCCTACGTGGTCGAAGCCGCCAACGGCCAGCCGGCCCGGCTCGTGCTCGAGCTGGAGGAGATCGAGCGCGCCGCCTTCGTGGCATCGCTTCCCCCTGAAAACCGTCCCGAGTTGCGGCCCGCGATCGCCGAGGCGCCGCCGGCCACGGTTCCCGCCAAGGCAACCGCGGATGCCGCGCAGCACAAGGCCGACGACCGGCCGGTGGTCGTGATCGATCCCGGCCATGGCGGCATCGACAACGGCACGCAGTCGGGAGGCGAGAGCGAGAAGAACCTGGTGCTCGCTTTTGGCCTGGCGCTCCGGGACAAGCTGGAAAAGGGCGGCAAATACCGCGTGGTGATGACGCGGGACGACGACACCTTCATCCCCCTCAATGACCGGACCAAGATCGCCCGCAACCACAAGGCTGCTTTGTTCGTCTCGATTCATGCCGATGCGCTGCCTCGCGCCGAGGGCGATGCGCAGGGCGCGACCATCTATACGCTCTCGGATAAGGCGTCCGACGCCGAGGCCCAGCGGCTGGCGGATGCCGAGAACCGGGCCGATGCGATCGCCGGCTTCAACCTCGCCGAGGAGCCCAACGACGTCGCCGATATCCTGATCGACCTCACGCAGAGGGAAACCCGCACATTTTCAAACCGTTTCGCCCGCCTCTTGATGGGTGAAATGAAGGCGACGGTGCGGATGCACAAGCATCCCCTGAAGTCCGCCGGCTTCCGGGTGCTGAAGGCGCCCGACGTGCCCTCGGTGCTGGTCGAGATCGGTTATGTCTCCAACAAGGGGGATCTCGAGCACCTGGTCTCCGAGGGGTGGCGGTCGCGTGCCGTGGGCTCGATGGCACAGGCAATCGACGGATTTTTGACCAAGCGGATGGCCACGGCCGGGACTCCGAACTGAATGGGTTGATCCCTCCCGATCCAAAGGCCCTAGTTTGGCCACAGCGGACGCTCTATAAAAACCCCGCAGGGGGGTCGGAATCGGCGAGAATCCTGCTCGGCAAGCGTCGGAAGTCCGGCACTGATGTGATTGCGTAGGCCGGCGAATTCGCGACGTGAGGTTGGCGGCCATTTGGGGTCGCTATGGGCTGATACTGGGCTGATCCAGAGTTTGAACGGATAAACTGATAATGCGCTTGCTGGTGCGGTTCATGGGCTTCCTGTTCGCCGCGGGAACGGTGGTGTTCCTTGTCGGTGTCGGGGCCGTGGCAGGCCTGATCTGGCATTTCTCCAAGGACTTGCCGGACTATTCTCAGCTTCAGGATTACGAGCCGCCGGTGATGACCCGCGTGCACGCGGTCGACGGTTCGCTGCTCGGCGAATACGCCAAGGAGCGGCGGCTGTATCTGCCGATCCAGGCCGTGCCCAAGCTCGTGATCAACGCGTTCCTGGCCGCCGAGGACAAGAATTTCTACGAGCACGGCGGCATCGACTACACCGGCATGGCGCGCGCAGGATTGGTTTATCTGCAGAACTACGGCTCCAACCGCCGCCCGCAGGGTGCGTCCACCATCACCCAACAGGTCGCCAAGAACTTCCTGCTGACCAACGAGGTCTCCTTCGCCCGCAAGATCAAGGAAGCCTTGCTGGCGATGCGCATCGAGAAAACCTACTCGAAGGACAAGATCCTCGAGCTGTACCTGAACGAAATCTATCTGGGCCTCGGCGCCTACGGCATCGCCGCCGCCTCGCTGGTCTATTTCGACAAGTCGGTGAACGAGCTGACGGTGGCGGAAGCGTCCTATCTGGCGGCGCTGCCGAAGATGCCGGCGACGCTGCATCCGGTCCGCAACCGCGACCGCGCCATCGAGCGCCGCAACTACGTGATCGACCGTCTGCTGGAGAACGGCTGGATCAAGCAGGCCGACGCCGACAAGGCGCGCAAGGAGCCGCTGGCCGTCACCAGCCGGTCCAACGGCGCCCACACCTTCGCCGGCGAATATTTCGCCGAGGAAGTCCGCCGCGACATCTTCGAACGCTACGGCGAGAAGAAGCTGTATGAAGGCGGCCTGTCGGTTCGCACCACGCTCGATCCGAAGATCCAGGTCATGGCGCGCAAGGCCATGGTCGCCGGCCTTGTGAACTACGACGAGCAGCAGGGCTATCGCGGCGCCATGAGCAAGCTCGATGTTTCGGGCGACTGGGGCGTGAAGCTCGCCGAGATCAAATCGCTCTCCGACATCTCGCCATGGCGCATGGCGGTGGTGCTGGAGACCAGCGACCAGTCGGCGCGCATCGGCTTCCAGCCGAGCCGCGAGCTCGGCGGCGCGGTGAGCAAGCAGCGCGAGACCGGAATCGTCACTGTCGACGGCGTGCGCTGGGCGCGGGCCTTGCAGGGCGGCACGAAGGGCAAGACACCGACGGCCGTGTCTCAGGTGCTTCAGCCCGGCGACGTCATTTATGCCGATCCGCTCTACAAGGACGGCCAGCCCGTCGAGGGCCAGTACCGGCTCCGCCAGATCCCGGAGGTCTCCGGCGCCATGGTGGTGATGGATCCCTGGACGGGCCGCGTGCTCGCGATGGTCGGCGGCTTCTCGTTCGACCAGAGCCAGTTCAATCGCGCCACGCAGGCCTATCGGCAGCCGGGTTCGTCGTTCAAGCCGATCGTCTACTCGGCCGCGCTCGACAACGGCTATACGCCCTCGACCGTCGTGCTCGATGCGCCGATCGAAATCGATCAGGGCCAGGGCGCCGGCGTGTGGCGGCCTGAAAACTTCTCCTCGGGCAAGTTCCAGGGACCGGTGACGCTGCGCAACGCGCTGCGGCAGTCGCTGAACACCGTGACGGTGCGCCTCGCGCAGGACATCGGCATGCCCCTGATCGGCGAATACGCCCGCCGTTTCGGTGTCTATGACGAGCTGCCGAACTATCTCTCCTACGCGCTCGGCGCCGGCGAGACGACGGCGATGCGCATGGTCACCGCTTACTCGATGCTCGCCAATGGCGGCCGCCGGGTGAAGCCGACGCTGATCGACCGCATCCAGGACCGCTATGGCCACACCATCTTCAAGCACGACCAGCGCGAATGCCGCGGCTGCGACGCGCCGGGCGGCTGGAAGAACCAGCCCGAGCCGCAGCTGATCGACCGCCGCGAGCAGGTGCTGGATTCCATGACCGCCTATCAGATCACCGAGCTGATGGAAGGCGTGGTGCAGGCCGGTACGGCCACGGTCATCAAGGACGTCGGCAAACCCGTCGCCGGCAAGACCGGCACCACCAACGAGGCCAAGGACGCTTGGTTCGTCGGCTTCTCGCCCGATATCGCCGTCGCCATCTATATGGGCTACGACAAGCCGCGTCCGCTGGGTCGGGGCAATGCCGCGACCGGCGGCCATCTGGCAGCTCCGATCGCGCGCGATTTCCTCAAGCTCGCGCTCGCCGACAAGCCCGCCGTGCCGTTCAAGGTGCCGGCCGGCATCAAGCTCGTGCGTGTCGTCGCCAAGACCGGCATGCGCGCCGGCCCCGGCGAGACCGGCGGAACCATCCTCGAAGCCTTCAAGCCGGGCACCGCGCCGCCGGACAATTATTCGGTCATCGGCGTTGCCGACGCCGACGGGCGCATGCCGGCGTCGCAGCAGCAGCAGCCGGATTCCGGCTTCTTCACGCGGCCGGGCACCGGCGGGCTGTACTAAAGCTTGATCCGGAAAAGTGCGCAGCGGTTTTCCGAAAGGATCATGCTTAAACAACAACCTAAAGCGCGATGACGATTGATCCTGATCGCATCGCGCTTTAAGGCTCAGGACAAGACAGACGATCGCGGTTCCGGCGGTTGCGCTTTGCAGCCGCCGCCGCTACATCCCCACCTCAATTGCTTGCGGGACCGGTTCCGCGAAACCAGAGAACGACATGCGCGCCGAAATCGAACGGTTGGTAGAAGAGATCAAGCAGTCAGTCGGGCTGCTGAGGAGGCATCTTTGACGTCGAGAAATCGACGGCGCGCCTCGCTGAGCTGAACAAGCTCGCAGAAGATCCCAACCTCTGGAACGATCCCCAGAAAGCCCAGAAGCTGATGCAGGAGCGCACCTCGCTCGAGGATGCGCTCTCAGGAATCGGCAAGGTCGAGCAGGAGCTCGAAGACGACATCGGCATGATCGAGCTCGGCGAGGCCGAGGGCGATGACGGCGTCGTCGCGGAAGCCGAAGCTGCGCTGAAGAACCTCAAGAAGGAAGTCGCGCGACGCGAGCTCGAGGCTCTGCTGTCAGGCGAGGCCGACCGCTTCGACTCCTATCTCGAAGTCCATGCCGGCGCCGGCGGCACCGAGAGCCAGGACTGGGCGCAGATGCTGCTGCGCATGTACACGCGCTGGGCCGAAAACCACGGCTTCAAGGTCGAGTTTCTGGAAGAATCCGAGGGCGAAGAGGCCGGGATCAAGTCCGCGACCATCCAGGTCTCCGGGCACAACGCCTATGGCTGGCTCAAGACGGAAGCCGGCGTGCATCGCCTGGTGCGCATCTCGCCGTTCGATTCCAACGCGAGACGGCACACCTCGTTCTCGAGCGTGCAGGTCTTCCCCGTCATCGACGACAGCATCAAGATCGACATCAAGGAATCCGATGTCCGCGTGGACACCATGCGTTCAGGCGGCGCCGGCGGCCAGCACGTCAACAAGACCGAATCGGCAGTGCGCCTGACGCACATTCCGACCGGCGTCGCCGTGGTCTGCCAGGCCGGACGCTCCCAGCACAAGAACCGGGCGCAGGCCTGGGACATGCTGCGCGCGCGGCTCTACGAGATGGAGCTGAAGAAGCGCGAGGAGAAGGCCGCCGCCGATCAGGCGGCCAAGACCGACATCGGCTGGGGCCACCAGATCCGTTCCTACGTGCTGCAGCCCTACCAGATGGTGAAGGATCTGCGCACGGGCGTGCAGACCTCCGACACCGCGGGCGTGCTCGATGGCGAGCTCGACGAGTTCATGGCCGCGACGCTGGCGCAGCGCGCATTCGGCACCACGACCGGCGAGATCGAGGACGTGGACTAGCCATGCCCCGTGTCGCCTTCATCGGATTGGGGCGGATGGGTCACGGCATGGCCGGCCGCTATCTCGATGCCGGCTTCACGGTCAGCTTGTGGAATCGGAGCAAGGCCAAGGCGGAAGACCTGATCGCGCGCGGCGCGCATTGGGCGACCTCGCCGGAGGACGCGGCGATCGATGCCGACGCGGTCGTGACCATGGTCGCCGACGACGAGGCCTCGCGCGCGGTCTGGCTCGGACCCAAGGGTGCGGCCAAGACGGCGAAGGCCGGCACCATCGCGATTGAATGCTCCACAGTCTCCTATGACCACGCGCGCGAGATGGGCCGCGAGCTCAACGCGCGCGGGCTCATCTACATCGATTGCCCCGTCACCGGATTGCCGGACGCGGCGGCGGCCGGGAGGTTGACGCTGCTCGCCGGCGCCGATCCGGCCGATCTCGAGCGTGCGCGGCCTTATCTGACGCCAATCGGCTCGACCATCCGCCATTTCGGGCCGGTCGGCTCCGGCACGGTCTACAAGCTCATCAACAATCTGATGGGCGCGATCCAGATCGCCGGTCTCGCCGAGGGACTCGCGATTGCCGAGCAGGCTGGTCTCGACATGAACCTGGTGCTCGAGTCCATCCAGGCGGGCGTGGCGGCAAGCCCGCAGGTGCAGCGTCACTCCAAGCGCATGGTCGCCCGCGATTTCAGCGGTGCGACGTTCACGACGGCGCTGCGGCACAAGGATGCCGCTTATGCGGTGAGGCTCGCCGAGAGCCTGCTGGCCGACAAGCCGCTGGTCGCGCGCGCCGCGGTCGAGGCCTACGCGCAGGCGAAAGATGCGATGCCCGACGATGACGAAGGCCGGATGATCGAGCTGGTATCGCGGCCGAAGCAGCCGTAGCTGGTCGACCCGGGCATCTCGATCGTCGCGTTCATTTTCGCGCATCGGTTTTACAAACCTCTGTTTCATCGGAATTCGGGTGGCGCCCTCGATCGCGCCGGTCTACGCGGGCAGACTTGGCCGCCAAGGTGAGACTCATGCCCCCGAACGACAGGCGGATCGACGCTCGAGACTGGTCGCTGCTCTGCATGCTCTCCATCCTCTGGGGCGGTTCGTTCTTCTTCAACGGCGCGGCCTTGCGGGAATTGCCGCCGCTGACGCTGGTGTTCCTGCGCGTCGCGCTGGGCGCGGCCATTCTGCTGCCGCTGCTCCGCGTGCAGGGCATCGGCTTTCCCATCGGAGCGACTGGCTGGAAGCCGTTCGTCGCGATCGGGCTGCTCAACAACGCCATCCCGTTCTCGCTGATCGTGCTGGGCCAGACTTTCATCCCGAGCGGACTGGCGTCGATCCTGAACGCGACCACGCCGCTGTTCACGGTCATCGTCATGGCGATGGCGGGCGAGGAGACGTTGCAGATGCGGCGCGTGGCCGGCGTGGCGCTTGGCGTCGTCGGCGTAGTGGTCTTGCGTGGATGGGGTGCCGAGACAATGTCGGGGCATGGGCTCGGCATCCTGCTCTGCCTTGGCGGGGCCTTGAGTTATGGCTTTGCGGCACTGGCCGCGCGGCGGCTGCTGAAGGATTCTCCGCCTCTTGGAACGGCGACGTTTCAATTGATGGCATCCACCGTGATGATGGCGATCATCGCCGGTGCGGTAGAGCAGCCCTGGCGTCTTGCTATGCCGAGCATCACGACATGGCTTGCGGTGCTCGGCCTCGCCGGCCTGTCGACGGCGCTCGCCTACATCGTCTTCTTCCAGATCCTGCGGCGCTCCGGCGCGACCAATGTGATGCTGGTGACGCTGCTCATTCCCGTCACCGCCATCCTTCTGGGCTGGCTGGTGCTGGGTGAGCCGATCTCGATGCGCGAGATCGCGGGCGCGATCGTCATCGGCAGCGCGCTGCTGGTGATCGACGGACGAGCGCAGCCAGTAGTCGCGCGCTGCCTGTCGTTTCTCCGGCTTGGGCCTTCAGCGCCATGCCGCCGGCGACGCCGACGCCGAGCACATACATCCAGCCCTCGTGAAAATCGAACAGGTGCGAGTTGAGCAGCGAGCTCGCGATGTTCTGCACGACGACCACGAGGCCGATCCAGGCGGCGAAGCCTTCACCCGCGAACATGCGAAGATGCGCGATCCACATGGCGTAGAGCAGGACGACACCCAGAAGGCCCCACTGCACCGCGACGTTGAGGGTCTGGTTGTGCGGATTGCTCACGACCTCGGCATCGAGTCTGCTCTCGCTCGTGGCGGCGCGCTCGAACTGGCGCTTGATCGAACCGGTGCCGTGGCCGATCAGAGGCGCCTCGGCAAAGGCATGGAGCGACTTGCGCCAATAGGTCAGCCGCTGCGCGGTCGAGGCGCGGCTGATGTCCTCGTGGCCGTGGCGGTATTCGACGGCGACGTCGTTGATGCGCTGGCGCAGATAGGGCGATGTGGTCCAGGCCAACAGGCTCGCGGCGATCGTGCCTGCGAGCAGGACCAGCGCCGCCCGCCGGCTCAAATGCCTCAAGGCGAACAGGGCCAGCAGCACCGCGATGCAGAGCAGGGCGGTGCGGGCCGAGGCGACGAACACCATGTTGGTGACGAACAGCAGGATCAGGGCCAGACAGACGATTGTTGCGACCGCGCGTCTGCCGCGCCAGAGGGGCAGCGCGAGCGCAAAGGCGCACAGCGTGAACTCCTGGCTCTGGTCGATGTAGTTCTTGACGGGAACGCCTGACGACGCCGTTGCGGTGATCTTCCAGGCAGGAACGAGCAGCACGATCCAGGAGAACACGGCAAGCAGCGCGCAGGAAGCGAGAAAGGCGATGCAGACATGGAAGCCGCGCTCGGACCGGCTGAAATGGTGGAGCAGCGGCGGAATCAGCATGAGCTTTGCAACCGGCTTGACCGCATGCAGCCGGTCCGCCCACGCCCCCTCTGACCACAGCGTGCCAAGAAGCGCGAACAGCAGGAGTGCCAAGGGCAAGGCAAACGCCGGCCGCGCGAGCTGGCGCGCATAGTCGCGCCAGGCGATGGTCGGCGTCACCGCAAGCAGCCAGAACCCGACCAGGATCGAGGTCGCGGTGGTCGACCAGGGCAGCGATGCCGCAATCAGGATGACGAGCAGGTCGGCAGCGCGAAACAGCCGGGCGGAATGGCTCAGGGCCTGCGATCGGTCGCGCAAGGTTGGCGGGCTGGCCGGACTGGGCGATACGGCTTGCTCAGCGGTCATGTGGCTGACGCTTACTGTGCTGCGACCAGGCTTTCTCTGGGCTTCTCATGGCCGAGGAAATCCCGGGCCTGGGTCTCGTAGCCGAAGCGTTCGGCGAGCTCGTGGCGCCGCGCCCGGATCCTGCCGCGGCACTCCTCCTGCCGCGTCAGCACGCGGGTGACGGAGGCGGCGATCGCCTCCGTCGAGAACGGGTCGAAATAGTCGGCGAGCTCGCCCGCGACCTCGCGGAAGACGGCGATGTCGGAGCACAGCACCGGCGTGTTCGCAGCCAGCGCCTCGATGATAGGCACGCCGAAACCTTCGGCGAGGCTCGGCATGATCAGGCCGTGGGCTTCCGCGATCAGGGCCGCCTTCTCGTGCTCGTCGACATAGCCGGCGAAGCGGACGTTGGGCGGGAGGTCGCGCATCCGGCTGATCTCGCCGGTATAACCGATCACGACGAGATCGGCGTGGGGAACGTTGCGGAAGGCGCGGACGACGGCGGCGACGTTCTTGCGTGGCTCGTTCGAGACGATGACGACGAAGCTCGGCCGCCCCGGACGCCCCGACGGGGCTGGAAGGTGCAGGACATCCGGGGCGTCGAACCGGGTGCGGGGATACACGACCCGCGCCGGCAGGTGCGCAAATTGCGGCAGCAATTCCCTGAACCGCATCATGCTGTAGTTTGAAACGAAGGCGAGTTCGTCGGCCTGGCGCAGGCTGGTGCGGATTCGCGCCAGGAACTGCCGCGTGGCGATGTCGCTGAGCTTGAGGTCGGTGAGCGGCAACAGGTCGTGGACGATGCAGATCACCTTGGCGCAGGGTTTGCGCCTGATCACCACCCGTGTCGGGGTGTCCACGACGATCACGTCGTAATCGCGCGCGTCGATCCGCGGCGGTGGCAGCAGGAAGAAGGCCGAGGCGTCCTGATAGTTGAAGAATCCCGGCTCGAGCTGAAAGTCGCCGAACAGCTCGAGGTGCCTCAGATCCGGCGGAATGTATTCGAGCGCGGCGGGCCGGTTTTCGATCAGGAGCGTGGGCAGGCCGATCAGGCCGAGCGCGCGCAGGAGGCAGACGATGTTGTCCCGCGACAGCAACAGGCCGGCCCTGCGGCGGAGCCAGTCGAGTTTGCGGAGCGTACCGCTGAGCGTCACCGGCCCGCTCACGTTGATTTCGTCGAGGTAGCGATAAAGCGCAAGCAGCTCGATGTTGCGCGATTGCGCCGCGAACAGCCTCGTACGCCGCTCGCGCCGGCAGAGCTTGCGGTAGCGCTTCGTGGTCTCCACCACCAGCGTGAGCTCGTGACCTTCCGAGGCGAGCGAACGTACCAGTTCCCGGGTGAAGTGGAAGATGCCGCGCTTGTGATTGGGTTGTCCGAGCGACTCGGAGACGACGAGGATGTTCTGCTTCATGCGCGTTTCTCGCGGAGCTCGAAGGCGTTGGGGACCGGCGGGGTGACCGTGACGGTCGAGGCGATGCGGCCGTGATCGAGATTGATGATGCTGGTGCAGGTGCGGCGCAGCAGCAGCTGGTCGTGCGAGGCGATGATCACGATCGCCGCCTGTGACATGAGCTTGAGGAGCCGCTCCTGCGCTTTCTCGGCAAAGTGCTCGTCGACCACGTTGAGCCATTCGTCGAGCAGGAGGATGTCGGCCGGAAAGGCCGTGGCGGTCGCAAACAGCACCCGCATCAGCATGCCCGAGGAGAACATCCGCAGCGGCAGCCGCTGCATGCGCGCCTCCAGCTCGGTGAAGGCCCAGATCTCGTCGATCACGCCGCGGGTCGGCTTGCGGCCGCTGATCCGCAGCAGCAGTGCGATGTTGTCCTCGGCCACGAAATCCAGGTTGACGCCGGCATTGAGACCGAGCAGGGGCACGACTTTACCCTGAATCGCGACGCTGCCGCTGCTTGGTGGATAGACGCCGGCGATCAGCCGCAGCAGCGTCGACTTGCCGGAGCCGTTGGCTCCGGCAAGTCCGATACGGGCACCGGCTTCAGCCTGGATGGTGACGTCGTCGAGGGCGCGGATGATCCGCATCTCGCCGGGCTCGCGGATGAGATGGCCGAGCAGCCGCCGTTTCAGCGAATGGTCGTAAGCGCCATAGAGTGGATAGTCGAGGCAGACGTTGCGCAGGCTGATCGAGACCATGCATCAGATCCAGAACGCGGCTTTGCGCAGGTGGAGCAGCGTCAGCACGCTCGCAACGATCAGAAGCGCCAGCGCGACGAGGACATAGACGATGCTGACGGGGTCGACATGGCCGCCGGCCAGTGGCTCGCGCCACACCGCGAACAGATGCGTCAGCGGATTGATCCGCATCACCGTCGAGCGGTGGTTGATCATCTCCGACGACCAGATGATGGGCGAGGCGAGGAAGGCGAGCATCAACGTGGACTCGATGATTGGCTTGAGGTCGCGATAGCGTGTTGCCATCGCACCGAGAACGAGGCTCAAGGCGAAGGTGCAGACCACGAACGCCAGGAGGCCCGGCAGCGCCGCCGGCGCGTGGGAGAGCTCGTGGCGGGACAGGATGAGCCATAGGACGAGTGGGACGCAGGCGTTATGAAGCGCGAACAGCGCCTGGCGGAACGTGCATTGCAGCAGGAAGATGACCGGCGGCAGCGCTCGGTCGCGGATCAGGCTCGCGGAGTTCTGGAGCGCCGTGGTGGCGTCGAGCACCACGCCGTTGAGGAAAGTCCAGGCCGTCATCGACAGCGCCAGCATGGGCAGGCGCGACAGCATGTCGTCGTTCGACATCTGGCCGATCACCGAGCCCAGCACCGCCACCACGATCGCCATCTGGAGCGACATCCAGAACGGGCCGAGCAACGAACGCACGTAGCGGTGGCGCATGTCCGACCAGGCCAGTGCCGCCGCGATCCGAACGCAGTCCAGCCAGGCGGTCGTTTGAAGCGGCTTCGCGGTTGCTGGTCGCTCCTTGCCTGGTGCGGCAACGGCATCGCGGTAGACGGTCTCCATGCCTTGCCTGAAGGCCGTGGTCGAGTAGCGGGTGAGGGCGCGCGTGCGCGCTGCTAGCCCCATGCGACGGCGTCGCTCGGGATCTCGGATCAGGATATCGATGGCCTCACCCAGCTTCGCGACGTCGCCGGGCGGCACGGTGATCGCCTCCATGCCGTGGCGGGCGACACGCGGCACCGCAGTGTCGAGCGCCGTATTCACGACCGGGCGGCCGGCGGCCATGGCCTCGAGCTGGACGAGCCCGAAGGTCTCGGCATTGGTCACCGACGGCATCACGAAGACGTCGGCGAGACACATCAGCTTGATGCGTTCGCAATCGTTGACCGAGCCGAGCAGGCGGACGCGGTCATGAAGGCCGAGTTCCTGGATCAACTGCTCGAGCCGCGGCCGCTCGATGCCCTCGCCGATGATCCAGACCTCGAAATCGTGCGCGGCTGCGGCGCGGACCAGCACGTCGAAACCCTTGTAGGGCACGAGCCGGCCGCAGGCCAGCACGAGCCGGCCGCGGTCTTTGACATGGTGCGGCTCGATCTTCGGCCAGTCGTAGCCGGTGGTGTCGATGCCGAACGGCACGACGCGGCATTTGTCCTCGAATTCGCGCAGCAGCGGCGTGTTGTCGACCAGCGCGTGGTCCGAGACGATGATCGCCTTGGCGCGGCGCAGCGTTCGCCGCATCAGAGGTTCGACGAGCCAGCGCAGGCCGGCATGAGTGACGATGTCGGCGTGCCAGTGCACAACCAGTGGACGCCTCGCGCCGAATCCGAAGGCGAAGACGAGGTCGGCGAGAGGGAAGGGGGCATGGAGCGCGAGCAGATCGTGCTCGGCGATCCTGCGCCACAGTCGCCAGGGATAGGTCGGGGCGGCAGGCAGCGACATGATGTTGCCGAACGAGCGCACGCGCTCGACCCGGACGTCGTTGACGACGATCTCGCGCCGTTCGGCCGATTGCGAGCAGACCAGCACGGCGGAGGCGAAGGCATCCTTTAGGCTCGCGCAGATGTCGCGGATCACCGTGAGCGTCCCGCCGAACAGGTCGGGATAGTAGACCTTGAAGATGTGCAGCACCGACGGGCGGGGCGGGGCGTCGCTGGTGTGATGCATGATGGCGGTCAGCCTGCGAGAAGCGCTGCGAGGAACGGTGCGGCCAGCACCGAGATGAAGATGACGCCGCGCAGCAGCGCCGGCAGCATCGGCTCGATCGCGCCATGTCTCCAGTCGGGAGCCGGCACAGCACGCGGTGAACTGGAAATGCGGACCAGGCGGTCAGCCATGGGTGAAGTCTCTTCTCTATGTCGCGCCCCTCAGTGGCGTCTCGTATATGTGGGAAAATTTACCACGTCAATTGCGGCACGGAAAAGTGTGGGATTGTGTCCCACGTGTTGCATTGGTACAATTCAGACATGAATGCCAGGTCCGGGTCCAAAGCAGCGGCACCGCAGCCGAATGCCGCCGCGAAGCTGCACGCGCCGCTGGCGCGGCTGCTGCGCCCGCTCGTGCGGCTCTGCATCCGAAGCGGCATGACCTTTCCGGCGTTGGCGCAGCTGCTTCGCGAGCTGTTCGTCAACGTCGCCGAGCACGATTTCGCGCTGGAAGGAAAGGAGCAGACCGACAGCCGGGTCAGCCTGCTCACCGGCATCCATCGCAAGGAAGTGGCGCGGCTGCGCGGCGCCGGCGCGCCTGTGCACGAGGCGCCGGCGGCGGTATCGCTGACCAGCGCGGTGATCGCGCGCTGGCTTGCCGCGCCCGAGTTCACCGATGCCAGGGGCGAGCCGCTCGCTTTGCCGCGCACGGCCGAGGGTGATGCGCCCTCGTTCGAGCAGCTCGTCGCCTCG
Organism: Bradyrhizobium sp. USDA 327; assembly: GCF_041262065.1. NCBI lineage: Bacteria > Pseudomonadati > Pseudomonadota > Alphaproteobacteria > Hyphomicrobiales > Nitrobacteraceae > Bradyrhizobium > Bradyrhizobium sp. USDA 327. The sequence goes on from NZ_JBGCCW010000001.1 coordinate 2,737,201, forward strand.
GTCACCAAGGACGTGCGCCCACGCGCAGTGCTCGACGAATGGATCGACCGCAAGCTCGTCACCATCAACGAGGCCGACGAGATCGAGTTGGTCGAGGCCGCGTTCGTGCCGAGCGGCGAGGACGACGGCAAATGGCACTATCTCGGCCGCAATCTGCACGACCACATCGCTGCCGCCGCGGAAAACGTCTCCGGGCCCGCGCCACGCTTCCTCGAGCGCGCGGTGCACTACAACAACATCTCGCCGAAGCTGGCGCGGCGGCTCGAAGCGCGCTCGCGAGAGCTCGCCATGGACGCGCTGAAGACCGCCAACCGCGAGGCCAACCGCGCGCTGGCCAAGGACAAGGGCGGCAATGCCCGCTGGAATTTCGGCATCTACATCTACAGCGAGGGTGCCGACGAGGAGGGTGAAGCGAAGGTGCGTGGCAAAGAGGGCGGTCCTTCATGAGCCGGCCGCCGGTCATCTCCCGTCGCCTGCTGCTGGCTGGATTCTGGCTCGCCGGCACGGCCATCGCCCGTGCACAGGTCAAGCGTGGCACCGATCAGGGCATCGGTGGCACCGGGATCACGCGCGGCGATGATCACGGCATCGGCGGCACCGGCATCGTCGGCGTGATCCAGCGTTTCGGCAGCATCTACGTCAATGGCGAGCGCATCACTTATGCGAGCGACGTGCCGGTCCGCATCGACGGGGAGGCGACCAGCCCCAGGGCGCTGCGCATCGGCCAGCTCGTGCGCGTGGTTGCGATCCGTCAGGCCGACGGCACGCTCGTCACGCGCAACATCACGGTCGCGAGCGAGGTCTCCGGTCCGATTGAGCAGGTGAAGGGCAACGAGCTGACCGTGCTCGGCCAGAAGATCTTCGCCGGCGACAAGGCGAGCAAGCTGCGGACGGGTACACAAGTCGCCGTCTACGGCTTGCGCCGGACTGACGGGGTCATCGTCGCAAGCCTGGTGGAGCCGAGGCGCAACGCGGCCGCGCGCGTGACGGGCTTGGTCGAGCGCGGGCCGGACGGCTTGCGAATCGGCGGATTGAAGCTGCGCGGCGTCGATCCCCTGCTGGTCGGCCAGCGCGTCCAGATCGAGGGCAGCGCGAGCCAGGGGGCGATGCAGGCGGCGCGCACGCGGATCGACGATTTTTCGGATCTCGTCGGCGCCAGCCGCCTGTCGATCGAGGCCTATGTGCAGCGGGCGGGTTCGAACCTCCAGCTCGGCTCCGGGCTCATTGCCCGTGACGGCTCGCGCTTCGGCCCAGCCGCCGGCGAAGCGCGCATGGTGGTCAATGGCGTGTTCGACCGGTCGCGCGGGCTTCAGCTCGATTCGGCGCAGGCGATTGGGCAATTCCCGGGATCGCCGGGGCAGGCACCCGGCGGAGCGGGGCATCCCGGGCGCTCGCCGGGCGGCTCGATCATGCATCCAGATCGCGGCACCACCCCTGGCGGCGGCCAGCCCGGCACTCCGGGCGCGCCTGCGCCAGGCGCGGGGTCTGGCGGGCCGTCCGGCTCTGCGCCGACAGGACCGAGCGGCCCGTCAGGTCCCGGCGGTCTGGGCGGGCCCATGGGACCCGGTGGTGGAATGGGTGGTGGCGGCTTCGGCGGTCCCGGAGGCGGAATGGGTGGCCGGCGGTGAGGGCCGCTTACGGGACAGAGAGAAGCGCGGGACTAAGGCATGATCCGGAAAAGTGCGCAGCAGTTTTCCGAAAGGATCATGCTTAAGCAACAACCTGAAGCGCGATGACGATTCATCCCAATCGCATCGCGCTTTAGCCCGCGCTGAGACGCACGCCGGCGCGCAGGAATTTCTGCGGATCGACTGCTTCGCCCTCAATGCGGGTCTCATAATGCAGATGCGGACCGGTGGAGCGGCCGGTCGAGCCGACGAGCCCGACGACCTGGCCGATCTTCACGATCTCACCGACCCTGACATTGATCTCGGAGAGATGGCCGTAGCGGGTCGACAGCCCGTTGCCGTGGTCGACCTCGACCATGCGGCCGTAGCCGCCGGACCAGCCCGCCGAGACCACCTTGCCGTTGGCGGTGACGCGAACGGGATCGCCGGTGGCGGCGCGGAAGTCGAGCCCGGTGTGCATCGCGGGCCGCCCGAGGAAGGGATCGCTGCGCACGCCGAAGCCGGAGGTGAACTCGACCTCGCCGATGACGGGCTTGCGGTAGGGCACCAGCGCGAGCGTGCGGTTGAGACGGTCCATCTCGGCGCGCGTGGTGTTGATGCGATTGAGCTGCTTCTCGAACGGTCCGGCGTTGGGGGTCAGCCTGACGGGTACGAAAGGCCCGCCCATCGCGGAGCGCGGCACGGCGGCTTCGAGACTGGCGAGGTTCAGGCCGAGATCGCTGACCACGCCGCGCATGCGGCGCATGCGTGAATCCATGCTTTCCTCGACGGCGTTGAGCGTCGCCATCTGGCGCCGCTCGACCTGATCGAGCGAGTTCGTGAGCCGGGCCAGCACGTTGTCGAAACCGTGGTTCTTGGCGAATTGGCTGGTCGGCGGCGCCGCGACGGTCGGAGCGCGCGATTCGAGGCGCGCTTCGCGGTCCGGCGGCGCCACGAAGATGACGGTGTCGCTGATCGGCGACGGCTTCGGTGTGGCCTGGCTAGCATCGCCGCGCTGCGGGGCGGAGCGGGGAATCGAGCCGGTCACGTCGGGCATGGCTCCGAGCGCCGTGGCCCGGGACTCCAGCGCCGTTTGGCGCTTCATGATCTGGTCGAGCTTCTGGTCGAACTGTTCCTGGTCGAGCAATTGGCGGCTGGTGGCGCGGTCGACCTTGGCGCGCAGCTCGGCGATGCGGTCCTCATAGGCATATTGCATCTCGGCCTGACGGGCGATCAGCCGGGTCAGGACGTCGTCGCGGAACGCAAAGTAGGTGGCCGTCGCGGCCGACCACAGCCCGAGCAGCACCACGGTGCCGACCACGATCCAGAAGACCACAGGGCCAAAGCGGACCTGCTTGCCGGCATGGACGATGGTGTAGGCATCGTCGGCGGCGGGCAGGGGAATCGCGGCGACCGCCGCCGGGGCGGCCGGACGGCGATGGAGGACGCGTCCGTGGTCATGAGGATGATGTTGGGGGTAGTGCGAGTATTGGGCAGAACTTTTCGACATCGGCACTCCCGCGCCGGTCGGATGGGCTCCTTGCGGCTCAATTGCCGCAGCAATCTGGGCTGGTCATGGTTAATTTTCTGGAAACGGGAACGGGCGAATTCAACGGACTGGTTAAAGGCTTGTTGCCGCTTCCAGCACCTCGTCGGCATGGCCGTCGACCCGGACATTGCGCCAGATCCGGGCGACCCTGCCGTCGGTCCCGATCAGTATCGTGGTGCGAAGAATTCCCAGGAAGCTTTTGCCATACATGGATTTTTGGCCCCAGGCGCCATAGGCCTCCAGCATCTCATGTTTCTCATCCGAGATGAGGGGCACGCCCAGCTTGTGCTTGTCGCGGAACTTTTCCTGGGCCTTTAACGGATCGGCGGAGATGCCGAGCACGGCCGTGCCGGCGGCAGTGAAGGTGCCGGCCAGGCGGGTGAAGTCGATCGCCTCCCGGGTGCAGCCGGGCGTGTCGGCCCGGGGATAGAAGAACAGGACGAGCTTTCGCCCGGCATAGCCCGCCAGCGTGACCACGTCGCCGCCGTCGCGGGGCAGGCGGAAGGCGGGGGCCTTCTGGCCCTCAACCAAGCCGGACTTCGCCTCAGCGGGTGGGGAGGCCGTTTTGGGTGATTTTAACTGTTCCGATGCGGCCTTATGTGATCCTGCTTTTGCGATGGTCCCGGTTGATTTGCCTGCCGGTGTCCGGTGTGTTTGCGCGGACTTTGCTTGAGTCGATGCCCGCGCTTTTGCGGTCTTCTTTTTGGCGGTCGAACTGCCGGAGGACGTTTTGGACGATTTCTTTCGGGATTTCTGGGACATACGCCTTCCTTTCGACGCTTTCGGCGGGTCAATCGAAGCGGTATTGCAGCCCTCGTCCGGCGTGCCGGAATCGCGCCCTCGGCTGGGCAAGTCTGACGACGCCGGAGTATGGTTACAAGGAATTCCACCGACCACCCCACTGCTCGTTGAACGCGCTCCCGGGGCGAAATGACGAACAGCAGGAATATACGAGGTATGGCGGCAGTGCCGGCGCAGGGAGCACCACTTCCCGTGGCCGGCTGCGGTCCCGGCGGCGCTCAATCCTATGACGGGCGCCTGTATCGAGAAGCAATGGCAAGGAATACGTCGCCCCAGGACTACAATCGGGATTTCGATCGGCGCGGCGGCCAACATGAGCCGCAGGAATGGGACGACGCCGAGTGGGATCCGGATCAGGAAGCGGCGGCGGGCCATCGCGCGCGGCGGCTGCTGGCGCGTTCCGGTTCGGGCTTCCATCGCTTCGGTGGCGGATTCGGCGGCTTGCGCCGCCGGCTGGGTGGTGGTCGCTGGCTGAAGCGCATCGCGGTGGTTCTCGGCACCCTGCTCATCATCTTCGTCGGCTGTTTCGGCGCGCTGTGGTGGCGGCTCGGCGCCGGTCCCATCAATCTGGACATCGCAACGCCATGGCTGGCGGCCGCGATCGAGGACAATATCGGTCACGGCAACACGGTTGAGATCGGCGGCACCCAGATCGAGCGCGCCGGCCGGGTCCGCATCGCCGTCCGCATCCGAGACATCATCGTTCGCGACCGCGATCACGCCATCGTCGCCAGCGCGCCGAAGGCCGAGGTGAAGCTGTCGGGCGCGGGTCTCCTGATGGGGCACCTGCGCGCCGAAAGCCTCAATCTCGTCGATGCCGAGCTCGCGATCCGCATCGCGCCCGATGGCACCGTCACCGTGTCGGCCGGCGATACCGCGAAGCCGCTGGCGACCGGCGTCGCCTCCAAGAAGGACGCGGGCCTGCCGCCGACTTTCCCGCGCAACGGCGTCCCACCGCCGCCATTCGCGACCGGACCCGCGAGCCCGGAGGTGTCGCAAGCCGCACCGCAGGCGACAGCGCAGAGTGGCATTCTCCAGGGCCTCGACTGGCTCGACAGCCTGAGCATGACCGGCCTCGACGGCCAGAACCTCAACGAGATCGGCCTCAAGAACGGCAACCTGATCGTCGACGATCAGCAGCGCGGCAGCAAATGGTCGTTTGAGAACATCACGCTCAGCCTGCGCCGGCCGAGCCGTGGCGGCGTCGCGCTCAGCCTCGGCGAGGAGGGCGCGCGCCCGTGGATGCTGCGCGCCACGATCGGTCCCGCCGAGAACGGCGTGCGCTCCGTCGACATCAAGGCCGACAAGGTCTCGACCTCCAACATCCTCCTGGCGCTGCGGGTGAAGGACTTCACCTATACCGCCGACCTGCCGCTGACCGGCGAACTCAAGGGCGAGCTCGGCCGCGACGGCGTGCCGACCTTCTTCCGCGGCAAGATCGCGGTCGGAGCCGGCAACATCATCGACACCGACACGCCCGACTATCCGATGGCAATCGACTCGGCCGAGATCAATGTCGAGTGGGACGCCAACCGGCGCGTGCTGGTCGCTCCGTTCAAGATTCTCTCCGGCGCGAACCGCCTGACGCTGCTGGCTCATCTCGAGCCGCCCAACGGCAGCACCAACGACTGGCAGCTCGGCTTCAGCGGCGGTTCGATTCTGCTCGGCGGCATCGACAACGAGCCGCCGCTCGTCTTCAACCGCATTGCGATCGGAGTCCGATTCGATACGGATCACAAGCGCCTCTTGCTGACGCAGGCGGACATCAGCAATGGCGAGATCGGCGTCGCCGGCACTGGTGCCATCGACTATTCCGGCGAGCCGCGGCTGACGCTGGGCTTTGCGGGAACGCCGATGTCGGCCTCGGCCTTGAAGCGGATGTGGCCGACGCTGATCGTCCCCGAATTGCGCGAATGGGTGATCGAACGGATCGAGCGCGGTACGCTCCAGCGCATCGAGATCGGCATCAACTCGCCGACGAAGAACCTCCCGCGCAGGGGCCCGCCGATTCCGGACGACGGCCTGTCGGTCAACATCGTGGCGAGCGGCGTCTCGGTCCGCCCCGTGGACGGCATGCCGGTGGTGCGCGATGCCGATTTGAAGGCGCGTGTGACCGGGCGCACTGCGACCGTGAACATCGGACAGGGCGTTGCGGATACGCCTTCGGGGCGCAAGGTCACGATCTCCGACTTCGTCTTCGAGGTGCCCGATATGGCGCCCAAGCCGTCGCCGTCGCGGAGCAGGTTCCGGGTCGATGGCCCGGTGCCCGCGGCCGCTGAAATGCTCGCCAATGATCGGCTGAGCGATCTGTCGTCGACAGTCGTCGATCCCAACACCAGCAAGGGGACGTTCTCGGCGAACATCCAGCTCGGCATGCCGGTCAAGGGCGAACTGACCAAGGCTGACACCACGTATGCCGTCACTGCCGACCTCAACGGCTTTGCCGCCGAGAAGCTGGTGATGAACCAGAAGCTGGAGGCCAACAACCTCAAGATCGTCGCCAATAACCAGGGCTACCAGGTCAAGGGCGACGTCAAGATCAACGGCCAGGCGGCCTCGCTCGATTATCGCAAGCCGGCCGAGGGCGATGCGGACGTCCGATTGCAGGCGACGCTGGACGATGCCAGCCGCGCGCGCCTGGGATTCGATCTGAGCCCCGCCGTCAGCGGATCGTTGCCAATCAAGCTCTCGGGCAAGATCGCAAGTGGCACGGATCAGACGACCAAGCTCGGCGTCGAGGCCGACCTGACCTCGGTCAAGCTCGACAACATCCTTCCCGGCTGGGTCAAGCTGCCGGGCAAATCCGCCAAGGCGAGCTTCAAGGTGGTGCCGACGGCGCAATCGACGCGTTTCGAGGACATCGTCATCGACGGTGGCGGAGCCTCGATCAAGGGCTCGCTCGAGATCGACGCGAACGGCGATCTCATGAACGCCAACTTCCCGACCTATGCGCCGTCAGACGGCGACAAGGCGTCGCTCAAAGTAGAGCGCAGCCAGGACGGCGTGGTGCGCGGCACCATGCGCGGCGACGTGTTCGACGGCCGCGGTTTCTTGAAGTCGGCGATCTCAGGCAATTCCAGGGACGACGGCAAGAGCAAGCTGAAGAACGTCGATTTCGACATCGACGTGAAGCTCGGTGCCGTCGCCGGATTCAACGGCGAGGCCATGCGCAGCGTCGATGCCAAGATGTCGAAACGCAACGGCGCCGTCAAAGCCTTCACGCTGAGCGGCAAGATCGGCCGCGACACACCGGTGGCAGCCGATCTGCGCGGCGGCCGCGCGCAGGGCAGCCGCGAGGTGATCTATCTGCAGACCAACGATGCCGGCGCGCTGCTGCGCTTCACCGACACCTACACCAAGGCGGTCGGCGGCCAGATGGTGGTGGCGATGGAGCCGCCGACGTCCGAGCCGAACGCCTCGCGCGAGGGCCTGATCAATGTGCGCGACTTCATGGTGAAGGGCGAGGCGCAGCTCGAACGCGTTGCCGCCGGCGCGCCCAACGGCACCGGGAATGGCGTCTCCTTCAGCGCGCTTCGCGCCGAGTTCACGCGGCAGAACGGTGCGCTCACGGTCCGCGACGGCGTGGTCAAGGGGCCGATGATCGGTGCCACCATCGAGGGCTCGATCGACTATCCCGGCAACCAGGTGTGCATGAGCGGCACCTTCGTGCCGATGTACGGCGTCAACAACATCTTCGGCCAGATCCCGTTGTTCGGCATCTTCCTCGGCGGCGGCAACAACGAGGGACTGATCGGCGTGACCTACGAGGTCGTCGGCACCCCGGCGGCCCCGGTGATGCGCGTCAATCCGATCTCGGCGATGGCCCCCGGCCTGTTCCGGAAGATCTTCGAGTTCAACACCGGGAAGCAGAACTCGCCGTTCGACGAATTCCCGTCGCAGTCCAACGACGGCTCGACGGGATCGACGCGCCAGCTGTCGAGCGGTTGCAGCCTCGCGCGGCGATAAACGCCCACATTCCCAAGTGCTCGTCATGCCCGGGCTTGTCCCGGGCATCCACGTTCTTCGTGCGGCGCGGCCAAAAACGTGGATGGCCGGGACAAGCCCGGCCATGACGAATGTGGCGACGCTTTCGCGCTAAACGTCTCGAGTCGGGGGTGGCGCGTTAGGCGGCGCGCACGCCGGCCAGGAACGTCCCGACCTCGCCGGAGAGCTGCTCGGCCTGCTTGGAGAGGTTCGAGGCCGCAGCGAGCACCATGCCGGCGGCGTTGCCGGTCTCGTTGGCGGCAGTGGAGACGACGCCGATATTGGTGGTGACCTCCTTGGTCGCCTCCGCCGTCTGCGAGACGCTGCGGGCGATCTCGGCCGTGGCGGCGCCTTGCTCCTCGATGGCGGCGCCGATCGAGGTCGCGATGCGGCTGACCTCCTCGATGGTGGCGGTAATGCCGCCGATCGCATCCACCGCTTCCTTGGTCGCGCCCTGGATCTGGGCGATCTTGTCGCCGATCTCGCGGGTGGCTTCCGCAGTCTGGCTCGCCAGCGACTTCACCTCGGAGGCGACGACCGCAAAGCCGCGGCCGGCTTCACCGGCGCGGGCCGCCTCGATGGTGGCGTTGAGCGCGAGCAGATTGGTCTGTGCCGCGATGCTGGAGATCAGCTCGGCGACGTGCTCGATCTGCTGGGCGCCGTCGGACAATGCGCGCACGATGGTGTCGGTGCGGCGGGCGCTGTCCACGGCGCGGCCGGTGACCTCGGCGGATTGCGCGACCTGACGGCTGATCTCGGTGATGGAGGAGGAGAGCTCTTCCGCGGCGGCCGCGACGGTCTGGACGCGCTGGCTGGCTTCGGTGGCGGCCGAGCCGACCACGGCGGCGCGGCTGTTGGTGCCTTCGGCGGTCGAGGACATCGACTTGGCGGTGGCCTCGAGCTCACCGGAGCCGGAGGCCATCAGGCCGACGAGCTGGCCGACGGAGGCATCGAAGCGGTCGGCAAGCGCGATCAGGGCCTCGCGCTTCTCCTGTTCGGTGCGCGTCTTGGTGGCGGCCTGTTCGGCCTCCAGCGCGCGCGCTGTCAGAGCCGTCTGGCGCAGGATTTCGAGGGTCTCGGCCATGCGGCCGATCTCGTCGCCGCGATCGGTCTCCTCGACCGGCTTGTCGATGGCGCCTTCGGAAATCTCCTGCATACGATTCTTCTGGCGGTCGAGCGCGCCGAGCACGTCGCGGGCGATCAGCCAGGACAGCGTCGCCATCAGCAGCATCAGGCCGATGCCGATTGCGCCGAGCTCTAGCGTCAGCGCGCGCACGTCGGCGTCGATGTCGTCGACATAGAGGCCGTAGCTGATGGTCACGTTCCAGGGCGCGAATTTACGTGCGAACACCATCTTGCGGACCGGCTCGGTCTGGCCGGGACGGGGATAGAGATAGGAGGTCACGCCGCCCTGCGCGGTCTCGCTGCCGGCCTTGATGATGGCGTCGGCGATCAGCACGCCGTTGGAATCCTTGGCGCCGGTGATCTTGCCTTCGAGCTGCTGGTTGGCGCCGTTCACGACCAGGGAGGTGTCCTGATTGTAGACCACCGGATAGCCCTGACCGCCGTTGAAGCTCATGCGGCGGCCACGCTGGTGGAACAGGGCCTTGGCGTCGGCTGGCGTCAGCTTGCCGGCGGTCACTTCGTCCTGGAGCGATTGAGCGTAGTTGAAGAGGAGCTCCACTGCGGTCCGCATCTGCTGGACGCGGTCCTCCATCATGCGGCTCTTGCTGAGCACGGCCGATACGCCGATGATGGCCGTGACTGTGAGAGCCGCAAGGCAGACCATGCTGGCGAGCTTGGTGCGGATCTTCAGATTGCTCAGCAACTTCATCACAGCCCCTACGGAATGGTTGTTATTGCTCGCATGGGTAGCATGAAGTTCTTACCAATCATGAACATAAGCGCGCAGAAGCGCGCCGCGCGAAAGCAGCGGTGCAGCCTTATGCGCAAGCCTGCAACCAAATCGACGACAGGTGTCGATGCAGGCCAATGCAGATGCCGGAGAGAATTGGTCTTTCGCTTTGGCGGTCAGCCAGCCTGGCAGGAGCGCTCATGAATCGATTCGTTCACCGAATCATCATGTCCGTGCTGCTCGTGGCGGTCCTCGTTCTCATCTGGAACGTGCTGGGGACGCGGTGACCGGCACCGGCAGATCCGCCGGTGCCGTCTTACTTTCAGGTTAACCGGCGAAGCGCATCAGCGCCGCGCATAGGCGCCGCCGCCTGCGTCGCTCTCCTTGCCCATCGCGGCATCGACGCTCACCGAGCCGCCGCCGGCCGCCGAGAGATAGAGACAGGCGAAGCAGAACAGGATCGCGGCGGTGCCGCCGTTCAGCAGCGGCAGGAACACCGGCGTCTCGCCCTTGAACATGTGGCCCATGAAGTAGGCGAAGGCCATTTCACCCGCGAGGATGAACGCGGTGAGCCGCGTGAACAGGCCGAGCATCAGGAGCGCGCCGAGCACGAGCTCGATCGCGCCGGCCGTCCAGATCAGCGGCGGAATGTTGGCGAAGTAGGGAAGCACCGGAAACTTGAACAGCTTGGCGACGCCGTACTGGAACAGCAAGAGGCCGGTGACGAAGCGAAACAGGCTCAGCAGAACCGGTTGAAAGCGAGAGAGATAAGGAAAGTCCATTGGTTTGCCCTCCATCCAATGCTGCGACTTGGACCGTATTCAGTTTCGTCTCGCAAGCCACCTACGATCAATTCCGCGCTGACATTTTTGTCATGTCGGACAAAACACCGCAGGCCCGGCTTTTCAGCCGCGCGCGATCCGCCTTTTTTGCGCGTTCGCCTCAGGCTCGTAGGTAATATCCCGGTGACGCCAAGGGATGCAGGTTACGTCGGGGAGACCTACTCCCGCAAGGCGGGGACGATCAGGAATGGAATCATTCCGAGGATCACGCTCGCAAGCGCGAAGACCAGCAGGAGATTGTAGCCGTGCGTTGCATCGTGAATCAGACCGCCGCTCCATGAGCCGAAGGCCGAGCCCAAGCCGCTGCCGATCGAGATCGTGCCGAAGATGGTGCCGACGCGCTTGCCGCGAAAGATCTTCATCGCGGTGGCGGTGATCAGCGGCCCGCGGGAGCCCATCATGCTGCCGAAGCAGACGACGAAACCGGTGAGCAGGATGACGTTCGGATAGTACTGCAGCAGCCAGAGCAGAACGATGCCAAGGATCGAGATCGCGTAGCTGAGCAGCACCGACGGCCGGCGTCCGATCAGTCCGTCGAGCGCGGAGACGCCGAGCATGCCGAACACCAGCACGACGCCGGAGAAGCCCCAGGCGGTCGCAGCCTGGAGCGGCGGAAAGCCGGCGTCGATCAAATAGGCCACGATCTGCGCGGCGATGGAATACATGCCGACCGCGGTGAAGAAGAAGGTCGAGAACAGGGCCCAGAAGGCATGGTGACGCATCGCGCTCACAAGCGTCCAGCCGCTGTCGACGAAATCCGGATCGCTCTTCTTGGTGACGTGCGGTGAGCCGGCCGCGAACACGCGCCAGGGCAGGAGCAGCAGCGGCACCAGCAGCCCGAGCGCGGCGAGGCCATAGGCCTGATAAGTTTCGCGCCAGCCGAGATGATCGATCAGAAGCTGCGAGGCCGGAAGCAATGCCAGCACGCCGCCGCCCATCGCCGAATAGACCACGGCCATGGCGGTCGGCAGCTTTGGGCCGAACCAGCGGCCGAGCAGGATCGAGTTGGGCACATTGCCGATGAAGGCGACGCCGATGCCGAGGCAGATGCCGATCGAGAGCTGGAATTGCCAGAGGGCTTGCGAATGGCTCGCGATCAGAAAGGCCGAACCGAGCAGGACCAACCCGAGCGCATAGACGATGCGCGGTCCGGAATGATCGAACAGGCGCCCGACCAGCGGTGCGGTCAGCCCGCTGACGAGCCAGGTCAGTGAATAGATCGAGACGGCCTGGGCACGGTCCCAGCCAAGATCTTCGGAGATCGGCTTGAGGAAGACGGTGAAGCTCTCGCTCAGCCCGCGGCCAAGAACCGCCAGCGTAAAGCACAGGCCGAGCACGACGAGAGCGGTGCGCACCGCGTTCGGCCTGGTGCTTCCGGCTCGTTCCTTGCTCGCTTCCGCTGTCGTTTCCTTGGGCGTGTTCTGGTCCATTGCCGGTCAGGAGGCGCGCTTCGACGCCGCCTGACAAGCAGTGAAAAGCTCATACGCCTATGCAGGCTTGATGAGCACGTGCTTCTTCTTGCCGAAGGACAGCTTGATCACGCCTTCCGGCGTCAGATTGCCCGCCGACAGCGCCATCTTCTCGTCGGTAATTGGCGCGTCGTTGACGCGCAGGCCGCCGCCCTTGATCTGCCGCCGGGCTTCACCGTTGGAGGCAACCAAGCCTGCCCTGACGAAAGCGTTGAGTACGCCGAGGCCGGCGTCGAGCTCGCCACGCGGAATTTCCACCGTCGGCAGGCTTTCGGCGAGCGCGCCTTCCTCGAAGGTGCGGCGCGCGGTCTCCGCCGCTTCGTTCGCAGCGTCCCGGCCGTGCAGCAGCGCGGTTGCCTCGGTCGCGAGCACCTTCTTGGCCTCGTTGATCTCCGAGCCGCCCAGCGCCTCGAGCTTCCTGATCTCGGCGATCGGCAGCGTCGTGAACAGCTTCAGGAACTTGCCGACGTCGGCATCCTCAGTGTTGCGCCAGTACTGCCAGAAGTCATAAGGGCTGAACTGGTCGGCGTTGAGCCAGACGGCGCCTTGCGCGGTCTTGCCCATCTTGGCGCCCGACGCGGTCGTCAGCAGCGGTGTCGTTAGCGCGAACAGCTGGTGGGTGCCCATGCGGCGGCCGAGATCGACGCCCATGATGATGTTGCCCCACTGGTCCGAGCCGCCCATCTGCAAGCGGCAACCGGTGCGCTTGGCTAGCTCGACGAAGTCGTAGGCCTGGCAGACCATGTAGTTGAACTCGATGAAGCTCATCTCCTGCTCGCGCTCGAGACGCAGCCGCACGGAGTCCATGGTCAGCATGCGGTTGACCGAGAAGTGCCGGCCGACGTCGCGCAGCATCTCGATCCAGTTCAGCCTGGTCAGCCACTCCGCATTGTCGAGCATGATGGCGTCGCTCTTGCCCTCGCCATAACGCAGTACCTTTGCGAACACGCCGCGGATCGATTCCTTGTTGGCCTCGATCTCGGCGACGGTGCGCATCGCGCGTGTCTCGTCCTTGCCGGAGGGGTCGCCCACCATGGTGGTGCCGCCGCCCATCAGCGTGATCGGCTTGTTGCCGGACTGCTGGAGCCAGTGCAGCATCATCATGGTCAGGTAATTACCGATGTGCAGCGAGCGGGCGGTGCAATCGTAGCCGACATAGGCGATGGCTTCGCCCTTGGCGGCAAGCGCATCCAGCCCCTCGAAATCGGAGCACTGGTGGATGAATCCTCGTTCCTGCAGGATATTGAGGAAATCCGATTTAAATGCAGTCATCTGTCGGCGTGCCTGACAATTCTTGGTTTACTGTTTTGGGGGCAATTTAAGGGTCTTCCGCGGGAACCCGATGACCGCCCGCCACTTGGCGCGTTGGCATTATAAGATGTGTCCCTCTGGCACAAGATCGGCAGGCCAGGGCGGGTCTCTTGAGGACGCTGATCCATGATGTTGACGGCACTCGGTCTGATGAGCGGCACCTCGCTGGATGGGGTGGATGTCGCGCTGATCGAAACCGATGGAAAACAGGTCAAGGCGTTCGGGCCGTCCGGCTACCGGGCCTACAGCCCGGCCGAGCGCAACCTGCTGCGCCAGGCGCTGAGCGAGGCCGTGCAGCTGCAGCAACGCGACGCCCGCCCGGGCATTCTGGCCGATGCCGAGCGTGCGGTGACGCGGGCCCATGCCGAGGCGGTCACTGCCTTCCTCGCCCAGAACCGCATGAGGCCGGAGGACATCGACATCGTCGGCTTCCACGGCCAGACCGTGCTGCACCGGCCCGAAAAACGGCTGACGGTCCAGATCGGCGATGGGCCGGCACTGGCCAAGGCGATCCATATTCCCGTCATGTATGATTTCCGCGCGGCCGACGTCGAGGCCGGCGGGCAGGGTGCGCCTTTCGTGCCGGTCTACCACCGGGCGCTCGTCCAATCGCTGCAGCGCGAGGGGCCGATCGTCGTGGTCAATATCGGCGGCGTCTCCAACATAACCTATATCGACGGCAACGACGCGTTGATTGCCTGCGACACGGGCCCCGGCAATGCGCTGCTGGACGATTTCATGTACCGCACCATGAACCAGGCGTTCGATGCCGAGGGCAAATTCGCAGCGCTCGGCAAGGTGGATGAAGCCTGGATCGCGCGGGCGCTGGAGCTGCCGTTCTTCGCGCTGCCGCCGCCGAAATCGCTCGACCGCAACGACTTTGCCGCCCTGAAGCTCGGCGACGTCGCGCCGGCCGACGGTGCCGCGACGCTGACTGCCTTCACCGCGGCGGCGATCGCCCGGGTCATTCCGCTGTTGCCGCGGCGGCCGCGCAGCTGGATCGTCTGCGGCGGCGGCGCCCGCAACCTGTCCATGCTGCGCATGCTGCGGGAGCGGGTGGGCTCGGCAACCGTCGAGGCCGCCGAAACGCTCGGCTGGGCCTCCGACGCCATCGAGGCGCAGGCCTTCGGCTTTCTCGCCGCCCGCGGCTTGAAGGGCCTGCCGCTGTCCTATCCTTCCACCACGGGCGTGCCCATGCCGATGACAGGCGGGGTCATGGCGCGGCCCTGAGATCACGACCGATTAATGCAGATGCATTGATCTTGACGGATACATGTAAATGCATCTATTTTGGATGCAGTTGCATCAACCTGCCGGGATCATCGCCATGACCGCCTCGCTCAAACTGATCAGCCACAAGCTTTGCCCCTATGTGCAGCGCGCGGTGATCGCGCTGAAAGAGAAGGGAGTGCCGTTCGAGCGCATCGACATCGATCTCGCCAGCAAGCCCGACTGGTTTCTGAAGCTGTCGCCGCTCGGCAAGGTGCCGGTATTGGTTGTGACGACCGACAGCGGCGAGGTTGCGCTGTTCGAGAGCAACGTCATCTGCGAGTACATCGAGGAGACGCAGGGCGGTGCGAAGCTGCATCCGGCGTATGCTTTGAAACGTGCCGAGCACCGCGCCTGGATGGAGTTCGGCTCGGCGATCCTCGGTGATCTCTGGGGCCTGGAAACCACGACCGATCCGGCGACGTTCGAGAACAAGCGTCAGGCGCTCGCGGCGAAATTTGCGCGCGTCGAGGCTGCGCTTGGCGCAGGTCCATTCTTTTCCGGCGACGCGTTCAGTCTCGTCGACGCCGTGTTCGCGCCGATCTTCCGCTATTTCGATCTGTTCGACGAGCTGACCGAGCACGGCATCTTCCGCGATGTGCCGAAGGTCCGTGCGTGGCGCGCCGGGCTCGCGAAACGTCCGAGCGTGCGCAGCGCCGTCGGCGCGGACTATCCGCAATTGCTGCGCGCCTTCCTCGTGCGGCACGACGCGCATCTGCTCAAGCTTGCGGCCTGAGCGCGCGCCATGTCGCCGTCATTGGCTTGGGCCATGCTCATGCTCGCGGGCCTGCTCGACGTCGGCTGGGCGATCGCGATGAAATATGCGGAAGGCTATACGCGGCCCGGCTGGAGCGTCGCGTCGCTCGTGCTGCTCGCTGCCTTCGTCTTCCTGCTGGGACGCGCCTTGAAGGTGCTCGAGGTCGGCGTCGCCTATTCGGTCTGGACCGGCATTGGCGCCGCCGGCACCTTCCTGATGGGCGTGGCTCTGTTCGGCGAGTCCTTGAGCGCGATGAAGCTTGCGGGCATCGCGCTCGTCTTGATGGGGATCGTCGCGCTCAAGCTGGCTTAACGCACGTTGGCGAGACGCATGTCCAGATACGCCGTGATGGTTTCCATCAGCGGCTCGAGCTTGGCGTCGAAGAAATGGTTGGCGCCGGGGATGATCTGCTGGTCGATCACGATGCCCTTCTGCGTCTTCAGCTTCTCGACCAGCGTGTTGACGTCCTTGGGCGGCACAACCGCATCCTTCTCGCCATGCACGATCAGGCCCGACGACGGGCAGGGCGCGAGGAACGAGAAGTCATAGAGGTTCGCGGGCGGCGCGATCGAGATGAAGCCTTCGACCTCGGGGCGGCGCATCAGCAGCTGCATGCCGATCCAGGCGCCGAACGAGAAGCCGGCGACCCAGCAGGCGCGCGCTTCGGGATTGATGGTCTGCGCCCAGTCGAGCGCGGCGGCCGCATCCGACAGTTCGCCGGTGCCGTGGTCGAATGAGCCCTGGCTGCGGCCGACGCCGCGGAAATTGAAGCGCAGCACCGAGAAGCCGCGATGCGCGAAGGCGTAGTAGCACTGGTACACGATCTGATGGTTCATCGTGCCGTGGAACTGCGGATGCGGATGCAGGATCATCGCGATCGGCGCGTTCTTCTGCTTGGCCGGATGATAGCGGCCTTCGAGACGGCCCGCAGGGCCGGTGAAAATGACTTCAGGCATGGATGTCTCTGATTGAGTCCCTTGGAGGTGATCCCTGCGCAATCAACCGACTGTGGCTCCATCAGCGTTGCCGCCGACGGGAGCACGAATGAGGGTGGAGAGGCGCGCCCTCGGATGATGCGCGAGTGGCGCGCAGGTGAACTGACGCGCGCGTTCTAGCACGAGGCAAGGGTCAAAAAGCAAGCTTCTTCGACATCTCTCAATGGGCTCAAGAGCTTAGTCGGTCATGGCAGCGTCATCTTCGGCCTGCCGCCCATGATCGGGATCTGCCTGGGTTCAACCGGAGAACGGCGGGAGCTGGCCGCTCTGCCGGAGGGCAGCGCTCAACCAATTGGAATCACGATTGTTTTTCCCGTCGATCGGCAGTGGTGATTCCCGCCGGGGCGGTTCGGCTTCCGAGCGAGGCGACAGCCGGCCGGTAACGTCGGCTGCCCCCGAGCGATTGCCCGTTGTCGAAGGCGAGCTCGAAATCTCCGGAAGGCTTGAGGTCCACGCCGCGCACCCGGTCGAGATTGGCAAGCTTGGTCCGATGAACGCGAACGATGGAGAAACGCGCCAGCTCGCTTTCCGCGGCCGCCAGCGTGCCCCGGATCAGGTGCTGGGTGCCGTCGGCGAGGCTGTATTCGATGTAGTTGCCGGCGGACGCGACCCAGAGGATGTCGCGCGGCACCACGCGAAGGCGGCTCGTACCGTCGCGCAGCCAGATCACATCCGGTGATAAAGCCTGTTGGGGGACCGGTGGTGTCGGCGGAGCGGCCGCGGCGCTTTTCAGCTCGCGGCGGCTTTCGAACAGCCAGATCGTGCCGGCGATCAGGACGACGGCCACGGCATCCTTGCGGAATTCGTAAAGGACCGTCGCAAGCGAGAAACGGAAATCGTAGGCTCCGCCGGCGAGCCAGAGCGCAAGCTTCCGCACCCAGACCATGCCGGTGATGTGGAGCGCCGAAAAGCCGAGCAGGGCGATCGCCCCGATTGCTGCGCGGGCGGCAAGGCCGGGCGTCCGGCGCATGCGGCGGACCGCCAGCACCAGAATCGGCAGCAGCAGTAGGATGACGGCAATGCTCGACATCTCCCAGAACAGCCGCCGGCCGATGTCGTAGCGGTCGCCGCGCCAGGCGGCGTCCTGAGCGCCCGAAAACGCGTTGACGATTCCGATCGCGAGCGCAACCGCCGCAATCGCGGCAAACATCGTCCGGTCGCCGCCGCTGGTCCCAAAGGGCCCGCGACTCGTCCCGGCCGCGGGCGGCTCGTCCCCCCGCGTCCGATTCTGATCCCAAACCGGCTCGACGCGCGCCGCCGGCGGAGCATTTTCGGTGTCAGCAGCCATGGCCCGGAAACCGCGTTCGTCGTTCCGTCAAGGAGCAGAATACCATGACAACACCACAGCAGTTCCAAAGCTCGGACAGGCGCATCGATCTGGACTGGGTGCGGATTTTAGCCTTCGGGCTGCTGATCTTCTACCACGTCGGCATGCTCTACGTGTCCTGGGGATTTCACATCAAGAGCGTGCACCGGCTCACCTGGCTGGAACCGGTAATGCTGTTCCTCAATCCCTGGCGGCTGTCGCTTCTGTTTCTGGTGTCCGGGGTTGCCACACGCTTCATGCTGGACAAGTCGAGTCTCGCCTCGCTGGCCGGTGCGCGGTCGGCGCGGCTCTTGATCCCGCTGATCTTCGGCATGCTCATCATCGTGCCGCCGCAGTCCTACCTCCAGATCGTCGAGAGCCTCGGCTATTCCGCGGGCTTTTTCGATTTCTACACCCGGCACTATTTTGTCTTCGGGGCGCAGTTCTGTCCGAACCCTTGCATCGTGTTGCCGACCTGGAACCATCTCTGGTTCGTGGTCTATCTGTGGGTCTACACGATGGCCTTGCTGGGCGTGCTCGCGCTTTGGCCGGCCGGCGCTGACTGGCTCAGCCGCAAGCTGGCCGTCTTGCTCGCCGGGCCATGGCTCCTGATCGTGCCGTGCCTGCTGTTTGTGGCTTGGCGTCTGGTGCTGTTCCCGGCCTTCCCGTCGACGCATGCGTTGTTCGGTGACTGGTACAACCACGGGGACCACGCCACGGCCTTCCTGATCGGCTTTCTGCTGGCGAAGCAGGAAGGGATCTGGCGCAACGTCGAGGCCCGGCGCTGGGTGGCATTGGTCGCTGCGGCCATCTGCTTCTCGGCCTTCATCCTGGTTCGCTTCGGTCTGTTTGCGCCATCGCCGGCGCTGAAGTGGGGCGCCGCCTCGGCCTATGGTGGCTACCAATGGCTCGCGATTGCAGCCGTGCTGGGCTTTGCGCGGCGCTACTTCACGGCCGACGGCGCCGTGCGTCGCTATCTGACCGACGCGATCTTCCCGTACTACATCGTGCATCAGACCGCGATCATCGTGATCGCCCATCAATTGCATGACACCGGTATGCCGGCCGGGATCGAGGCGTCCATCGTCATCGTTGGGACCGCACTCACATGCGTGATGACCTATGAAATCGTCCGGCGCATCGCCTGCCTGCGGCCGCTGTTCGGATTGCGGGCGGTGCCGCGGACGGTTCTCAGGACGGAGCAGCACCAGCCGGTCTGATACGCTCCGTCCCGTTGGTCCGCTGGCAAAAGGTGCTAAGAGGGCGAGATGCTGACACGTGTCTATCTCGACTGGAACGCGACCACGCCGCTGCGCCCCGAGGCGCGGGCGGCGATGGTCGCGGCCTATGACCTCGTCGGCAATCCGTCATCGGTCCATGCCGAGGGCCGGGAGGCGCGACGGCTGGTCGAGGAGGCCCGCGCCGCGCTGGCGGCCGCGGTCGGCGCGCTGCCACGAAACGTTATCTTCACCTCAGCTGGAACCGAGGCCAATGCGCTGGCGCTCTCGCCGGGTCTGCGGGGGCCGTCGGGAGGCCCCGTCGAGCGGCTGCTGGTCTCGGCGGTTGAGCATGCTTCGGTGCTGGCGGGCGGCCGGTTCCCGTCGGATAGGATCGGCCTGATCCGGGTCACGCGCTCCGGCGTGGTCGACCTCGAGGATCTGAAGGTGCAGCTCAAGGACGGCCCGCCAGCCCTGGTCTCGATCATGGCCGCCAATAACGAGACCGGCGCGCTCCAGCCCATCGCTGAGGCCGCAAGCGTCGTCCATGAGGCCGGCGGTCTCCTGCACGTCGATGCGATCCAGGCACTCGGGAAAATCCATTTCGATATCAATAAGGTAGGTGCAGATCTTGGCGCCTTTTCTGCGCACAAGATCGGCGGCCCCAAGGGGGTCGGCGCACTGGTGATGGCCGACGGGATGGTCGGCCTGGAGCCGGTGCTGCGTGGTGGTGGGCAGGAGCTCAACCGTCGGGCCGGAACCGAGAATGTCGCGGGGATCGCCGGCTTCGGGGCGGCGGTGAAAGCCGCGCTTCAGGCTCTGCCGGAGGATGTGAAGCGAATGGCAACTCTCAGAGATCGTTTGGAAAATGGCCTTCGCGACGTTGCCGGAGCGACGGTCTTTGCGGATGACGTGGAGCGGATACCGAATACCGTGCTTTTCACCGCTCCAGGCCTGAAGGCCGAAACTGCCGTGATCGGCTTCGACCTGGAGGGGATCGCCGTCTCCTCCGGTTCCGCCTGCTCCTCCGGCAAGGTCCAGCCGTCCCACGTCCTGTCTGCCATGGGCTACGACCCCGCGGTCGCCCAGGGAGCGGTGCGCCTCAGTCTGGGCTGGTCCACGGAGCCAGATGACATCAATAGGGCGTTAGAGGCTTGGCGAAAGCTTGGTAATACCCTACTTAAGGGCTAAGCGACGAAACACGGCTCGAACGGTTCTAAGCCCGTGCTTTCCGCAGAGAAATATCGTAATACTCGACCGAGTTTGATCCACCGCGGTCCTTGAAACCGCGAGCGGAGGATGAAATGCCAGCCGTACAAGAGACGGTCGAGCGCGTGAAGCGCATCGACGTCGACCAGTATCGTTATGGGTTTGAGACCCTGATCGAGTCCGACAAGGCCCCCAAGGGGCTGTCGGAAGACACCGTCAAGTTCATCTCCGAGAAGAAGAACGAGCCCGCCTGGATGCTCCAGTGGCGGCTGGAAGCCTATCGGCGCTGGCTGACTATGACGGAGCCGACCTGGGCCCGCGTCGACTATCCCAAGATCGACTTCCAGGATCTCTATTACTATTCGGCGCCGAAGCCGAAGAAGACGATCACCTCGCTCGACGAGATCGATCCGGAGATCCTGAAGACCTACGAGAAGCTCGGCATCCCCTTGCGGGAAGTCGCCATGCTCGAAGGCGTCGAGCCCAAGGTGGGCGAGGAAGATCCGGCCCGCCGCAAGATCGCGGTCGATGCGGTGTTCGACTCGGTCTCTGTGGCCACCACGTTCAAGGCCGAGCTGAAGAAGGCCGGCGTGATCTTCATGCCGATCTCGGAGGCGATCCGCGAGCATCCTGAGTTGGTGCAGAAGTATCTCGGCTCGGTGGTTCCGACCTCGGACAATTTCTACGCGACGCTGAACTCGGCGGTGTTCTCCGACGGCTCGTTCGTCTACGTGCCGCCGGGCGTGCGCTGCCCGATGGAGCTGTCGACCTATTTCCGCATCAACGAGCGCAACACCGGCCAGTTCGAGCGCACGCTGATCATCGCCGACAAGGGCTCCTACGTCTCCTATCTCGAAGGCTGCACCGCGCCGCAGCGCGACGAGAACCAGCTCCACGCCGCCGTGGTCGAACTCGTCGCGCATGACGATGCCGAGATCAAATATTCGACGGTGCAGAACTGGTACCCCGGCAATTCGGAAGGCAAGGGCGGCATCTACAATTTCGTCACCAAGCGTGGCGACTGCCGCGGCAACAATTCCAAGATCTCCTGGACCCAGGTCGAGACCGGGTCCGCGATCACCTGGAAATATCCGAGCTGCATCCTGCGCGGCGACAATTCGCGCGGCGAGTTCTATTCGATCGCGATCTCGAACGGCTATCAGCAGGTCGACAGCGGCACCAAGATGATCCATCTCGGCAAGAACACCACGAGCCGGATCATCTCCAAGGGCATCGCCGCCGGCAAGTCGCAGAACACCTATCGCGGCCTCGTCACGGCGCACCGGAAAGCGACCGGCGCACGCAACTTCACCGCCTGCGATTCGCTGCTGATCGGCGACAAATGCGGCGCGCACACCGTGCCGTACATCGAGGCGAAGAACTCGTCGGCGACGTTCGAGCACGAGGCGACCACCTCGAAGATCTCCGAGGACGTGCTGTTCTACTGCATCCAGCGCGGGCTCAGCCAGGAAGAGGCGGTCGGTCTCGTCGTCAACGGCTTCGTCAAGGACGTGCTGCAGCAGCTGCCCATGGAATTCGCCGTGGAAGCGCAGAAGCTGATCTCGATCTCGCTCGAAGGGTCGGTCGGCTAGCTCCGGCCTCATCCTGAGGAGGCCGCGCAAGCGGCCGTCTCGAAGGATGGATTTCGGAAAGATTGGTGGCCTCAGTCCTTCGAGACGCGCCTGCGGCGCTCCTCAGGATGAGGAGATAGATGGAAACAAGATGGCTTTGCTTGAAGTGAAAGACCTCAAGGTTCGTGTCGAGGAGCGTGAGATCCTCCATGGGTTGACGCTGACCGTGAACGAAGGTGAGGTGCACGCGATCATGGGGCCGAACGGCTCCGGCAAGTCGACGCTCTCGCACGTCATCGCCGGCAAGCCCGGCTATGAGGTCACCGACGGTCAGATCCTGTTCAAAGGCGAGGACCTCCTGGAGATGGCGCCGGAGGAGCGCGCCGCGAAGGGCGTGTTCCTGGCATTTCAGTATCCGGTCGAGATTCCCGGCGTTGCCACCATGACCTTCCTGCGCACCGCGCTCAACGCGCAGCGCAAGGCGCGCGGCGAGAGCGAATATTCGACGCCTGATTTCCTGAAGAAGGTCCGTGAAGTCTCGAAGTCGCTGAACATCCCGCAGGACATGCTCAAGCGCGGCGTCAATGTCGGCTTCTCCGGCGGCGAGAAGAAGCGCAACGAGGTGCTGCAGATGGCGCTGTTCGAGCCGAGCCTGTGCATCCTCGACGAGATGGATTCCGGCCTCGACATCGACGCGCTGCGCATCGCGGCCGACGGCGTCAACGCGCTGCGCTCGCCCAAGCGCGCGATGGTCGTCATCACCCACTATCAGCGGCTGCTGAACTACATCGTGCCCGACGTCGTGCACGTGATGTCGAGGGGCCGCGTCGTGAAGAGCGGCGGCAAGGAGCTGGCGCTGGAGCTGGAAGCGTCCGGTTACGCCCAGTTCGAGGCCGCGTAAGGATTGGTTGCAATGAACGTTGCTGTGGCAAAGACCGGAAGCGGCCGCGCGGTGAGCGATCTCTTCGCCAGCGCCGAAGGCCGCTTGCCGGGATCGCCTGATGTGATCGCGGCGCGCCGCGAGGCGTTCGAGAGCTATGAGCGTCTCGGCCTGCCGCATCGCCGGATCGAGGAATGGAAATACACCGATCTGCGTGCGCTGGTCGGTGAGGTGCTGCCGCTAGCGGCCGCACCCGATGCGGCCGCGCTGAAGCGCGCTGCGGAGGCCGTGAACGCGCATGGGATCGCAGGCGCCTGCAAGCTGGTGCTGGTCGACGGCGTTTTCGCGGCCGAGCTCTCCGACGTGAAGGCGCTCGCATCCGAAGTGAGCCTCACGACGCTGCGGGAGGCGCTGGAGAAGGATGCCGGCCTCCTGAAGACCGTATCCACCGATGCCGTGATCGCGCTGAACGCGGCGCTGGCGACCGACGGCGTGGTGCTGTCGATTGCGGATGGTGCGCAGCTGTCTGCGCCGGTCCAGATCATCCATGTGGCGACTGCCGCTGCGGCCTCGGCCTTCACTCGCTCGCAAGTGAAAGTCGGGAAGGGCGCCCGCGCCACCATCATCGAAAGTTTCGTCGCGGCCGGTGCAAGGACCTACCAGGTCAATGACGCCGTGCTTGTGACGGTCGGCGACGACGCCGACGTCGCCCATATCCGTCTGATGGACGATGCGCCCGATGCGGTGAACATCACCTCGCAGTTCGTCACCGTCGGTGCCAACACCAAGCTCAATTTCTTTAACATGACCATCGGCGCAGCTGTCAGCCGGCTGCAAGGTTTCATCACGCTGGCGGGCGAGGGCAGCGAGCTCTCGATCAACGGCGTGAACCTGTTGCAGAAGACCGAGCATGGCGACACCACGCTGGTCGTCGACCATGCCGTGCCGAACTGCGTTAGCCGCGAGATCTTCCGCGCGGTGGTCGACGATCGCGCCCATTCGGTGTTCCAGGGCCGCATCATCGTCCGTCCCGACGCGCAGAAGACCGACGGCAAGATGATGACGCGCGCGCTGCTGCTCTCGGACGAGGCCGAGGCCGACAACAAGCCCGAGCTCGAGATCTTCGCCGACGACGTCTCCTGCGGCCACGGCGCCACCGCCGGCGCGCTGGACGACACCTTGTTGTTCTATCTGAAGGCCCGCGGCCTGCCGGAGAAGCAGGCCCAGGCGCTGCTGATCCAGGCCTTCGTGGGCGAGGCGATCGAGCAGATCGCCGACGATGGTTTGCGCGAGCATGTGATCGGCATGGCCGAGCGCTGGCTGGAGCGGCGGTCATGAGCACGCATCCGGCGGTCAAGAACGGCGCTTATGACGTCGCGCGCGTGCGCCAGGATTTCCCGGCGCTCGCTTTGCAGGTCTACGGCAAGAAGCTGGTCTATCTCGACAACGCGGCATCCGCGCAGAAGCCGCAGTCGGTGCTCGACCGCATGACGCAGGCCTACACGAGCGAATACGCCAACGTGCATCGCGGCCTGCACTATCTCGCCAATGCCGCGACCGAAGCGTACGAGGGCGGCCGCACCAAGGTCGCGCAGTTCATCAACGCGCCGCGTACGGAAGAAGTGATCTTCACCCGCAACGCGACGGAGGCGATCAACCTGGTCGCCTCGTCTTGGGGCGGGCCGAACATCGGGGAAGGCGACGAGGTCGTCATCTCGATCATGGAGCACCACTCCAACATTGTTCCCTGGCATTTCCTCAGGGAACGCCAGGGTGCCGTGATCAAGTGGGCGCCGGTCGACGACGAGGGCAATTTCCTCATCGACGAGTTCGAGAAGCTGCTGACGCCGAAGACCAAGCTGGTCGCGATTACGCAGATGTCGAACGCGCTCGGCACCATCGTGCCGGTCAAGGACGTCGTCAAGATCGCCCATGCCCGCGGCGTTCCGGTGCTGGTCGACGGCAGCCAGGGCGCGGTGCATCTGCCGGTCGACGTCCAGGACATCGGCTGCGATTTCTACGTCTTCACCGGTCACAAAGTGTATGGCCCGACCGGCATCGGCGTGCTCTGGGCCAAGTACGACCATCTCGTCGCGATGCGCCCCTACAATGGCGGCGGCGAGATGATCCGCGAGGTCTCGCGCGACATCGTCACCTACGGCGACCCGCCCCACAAGTTCGAAGCCGGCACCCCGCCAATCGTCGAGGCCGTCGGCCTTGGCGCCGCCATCGACTATGTCAATTCGATCGGCAAGGAGCGCATCGCCGCGCACGAGCACGATCTCACCACCTATGCCCAGGAACGCCTGCGCGAGATCAACTCGCTGCGGCTGATCGGCACGGCGCGGGGCAAGGGCCCGGTGATCTCCTTCGAGCTCAAGGGCGCGCATGCCCATGACGTCGCCACCGTGATCGACCGCCAGGGCATCGCGGTGCGCGCCGGCACCCATTGCGTGATGCCGCTTTTAGAGCGGTTCAACGTGACCGCGACGTGCCGGGCCTCGTTCGGCATGTATAATACTCGGGAAGAAGTCGATCATCTGGCACAGGCGCTGCTGAAAGCGCGGGATTTGTTCGCATGAGTGACACGGCCGAAATCAAAGCCAATCCGATGGAGACCCATTCGGCGCTGCCGCCGGAGGAGACCGAGCGTCTGACCACCGAGATCATCGCCGGGCTCAAGACCGTCTTCGATCCGGAGATTCCGGCCGACATCTACGAGCTCGGCCTGATCTACAAGGTCGAGATCAAGGACGACCGCTCGGTCGACGTGCTGATGACGCTGACGACGCCGAACTGCCCGGCCGCCGGCGAACTGCCGACCATGGTCGAGAACGCGGTCGCCAGCGTCCCTGGCGTCGGCGTGGTCGACGTCAAGGTCGTCTGGGAGCCGCCGTGGTCGCCGGAACGCATGAGCGACGAGGCGCGGCTCGTGCTCAACATGTGGTGACGCCACCACGGGCATTGAATTCGCGCCGCAACGGACCACATCACTGATATGACCCAAATTTCGTCAGGCTCGACACCAGCATCCACTCCGAAGCCACGGCGGCCGCGCCCGCAGGTAATGAGGCTGACGGACGCCGCCGCCCAGCGCATCAGCGAGCTGACCCAGCGTGCCGATTCCGAGATCGTAGGTCTCCGCGTCGGCGTGAAGAATGGCGGCTGTGCCGGTCAGTCCTACTCGGTCGAATACGCCCACGAGATCCGGCCGACCGACGAGGTCGTCGAGGACAAGGGCGTCAAGATCCTCGTCGATCCCAAGGCCGTGCTGTTCCTGCTCGGCACCGAGATGGACTACAAGGCCGACAAGATGCAGGCCCAGTTCGTCTTCAACAATCCCAACCAGGTCTCCGCCTGCGGCTGCGGCGAATCGGTCGAACTGCGTCCGGCCAAGATCGACGGATAGCGTCTTCTCAATAACTCTCGTGTCCCGGACGCGCAGCAGCGCCCTTGCGCTGCTGCGCAGAGCCGCGACCCACGTTATAGTGATGGATGCAGAAGACTGGGCCTCGGCTCAGCAGCGCATCGTTACACGCTGCGTTGCGTCCGGGGCACGAGGGTGCGTATGGACCGCGAATTCCTGATCGACCTGTTCGCCGATTTCGGCCCTGTCACCATCCGCAAGATGTTCTCGGGCTACGGCATCTCCGCCGACGGTGTCAATTTCGCGCTGTCCTTGCGCGCCGGCCTGTTCTTCCGCGCCGACGAGTCGACCATTCCGGACTTCGAGGCCGAAGGCTCAAAGCCGTTCCAGTATTCGACCCGCGCCAAGACCGTGGTGGTTCATTCCTACTGGGAGTTGCCAGCACGCCTGTTCGATGATTCCGCAGAGCTTGCACAATGGGCGAGGGCGGCCCTCGCCGCGGCTCAACGCGCCAAGGTGAAGAAGCGGCCTAAGGCGAAGACGGCGGCGGCAAAGAAAACGAAGCCGAAGAAGCCCGTTGCGAAGAAGCGGCCGGCCAGGAAGACCGCCAAGAAGGCGGTTGGCGCGGTGGGCAAAGCAAAGCGTGCCCGCCGTTCAGGATAGAGATGACAGGCATGGCTTGCGCGCCTATGCCGACTCTACGAGCATTCAATCCACGGCCTTGGTCAGTCCGACTCTCATGTCCTTGGCGGTGAACACGCAAACGCCATCGGCAAGCACTTGGCCATCGGCAATTCCGAGCACCAGCTTGCCGCGGCGGACCATGCGCATGGCGACCTCGTAACGCACGCGTTTCGTGTCCGGTGTGACGGTGCCCGTGCACTCCACCTCGCCGACGCCGATGGCGCGGCCCTTGCCCGGCGAGCCTGACCAGCCAAGCCAGTAGCCGATCATCTGCCACATGGCGTCGAGACCCAAGGAGGCCGGCATCATCGGGTCGCCGTGGAAATGGCAATCGAAGAACCAGTGGCCCGGCGCGATGTCGAACTCGCCGACGATATGGCCCTTGCCGTATGCGCCACCGTCCATGCTGATCTCGGTGATGCGGTCCATCATCAGCATCGGCGGCGCCGGCAATTGCGCATTGCCTGGGCCGAAATAGCCGCCTTCGCTCGATCGCAGCAGTTCGTCCTTGGTGTAGGACGGTTGCGGCGTATGGAAATCGTGAGGATTGGACAAGACGACATGTCCTTTGCGGGCCCGGGTACAGGAGGCCGATGATGCAGCTTCAGATGTCGTTCGTCACGGAAGAGTTTCAAGCGGCTGCCGCGTAGGACGGGCAAAGCGACTCGTCGGCCGTAGCTCCCAGAGCGAAGGCGGGCCCGACAACCGACATAGCCCGATCGGGAGCATTGCGAAAACCTACGCCACGCGGCTGGGTGTCTCGGCCGCGTATTCCGGATCGGCTTCGCAGATCACGCGGTTGCGGCCATTGCGCTTGGCTGCGTAGAGGCAGGCATCCGCACGCTCGATCAGCGCGTCGGTGTCGTCGCCCTCCTTGAGCATGGAGACGCCGACGGAGATGGTGACGCGGCCGAGGATCTCGCCCGTCGACTTCTTCTTCAATTCCTTCGACATCACGGCGCGACGGATGTGGTCGGCCACCGTGAGAGCCTGGCGCAGCGCGGTGTTGGGCAGCACGACCGCGAATTCCTCGCCGCCATAGCGTGCGGTGATATCCTGGCCCTTGATGGTCTGCTTCATCGAAAGGCCGACGAGCCGCAGTACCTGGTCGCCGGTGAGATGGCCGTAGGAATCGTTGAACGACTTGAAGTGATCGATGTCGAACAGCAGCAGCGACAGCGGCTCGCCCGAGGCGAGCGCGTTCTGCACGGCCATGCCGATCATGCGGTCGAAATATTTGCGGTTGCCGAGGCCGGTGAGGGGATCGGTCAGGCTCTCGGCGCGGATCGCTTCCAGGCTCTGCTGGAGATTGCTGATCTCGTTCTTCGACAGCGTGAGCCGGTCTTCCAGCGCCTTGTTGGTCTCGCGCATCTCGCTGGTCGAGCGCAGCAGGGCCTCGACGATCGCCTTGAGCTGGTCGCGGTTCTTGGCCGACGACAATTTCTCGGTCGCGCCCGACAGGCTGGCGTCGTAGGCGCTGGTCATGCCGAGCGCGTCGCCCAAGACCTTCATCACGTCGTCGATCTCGCCGATGACGCGCGCGCCGACCTTGTCGATGCGGTCGGTGGTCTTGATGTGGGAGAGATAGGTCTCGTAGATCTGCTCGAGATCGGCTTCGGTCAGCTTGCCGCTGCGCGCCAGCGTTTCGTTGATGATCTTGTTGAGCGGCGCGTTGTAGCCGGTGGCGTAGACGTACCAGATCTCGTAATTGCGGGGAATTGCCGTCTGCCGAAGCGATCGGATCTGACCGAGCGCCACCTCGGCGAACGCCATCGTGCGTTCGTGTTCATCGAGCACCTTGATCACAGAACATACCCCACAGCGGTCGGCGCGCCCCCGACCGCAGCAATGCTTAAATTATGTTCGTAGGCTAACGGACGATCGTGAACGCCCCGTAAATATACGTTCACGAGGGCGTCTAATAAAGTGTGCGGCGGGTTTGCTCAACCGGAATCTGGAGCGCGTCGCGCTTCAGGCGCCGGCAGGGGAGCGTACCGGCCGCAGCAGAAACGCCGGCAGATGCGAGTGATCGCCCGGCTCGGTGTCGACTTCGCGCTGGCGGCGCGGCTCCGGGCGGCCGATCGAGGGTACATGCGAGATGTTGGCCTGCTGGCGCGCCTCGCGACGCGGCTCAGCCCGGCGCTTGTCGTCGGACCGATGCCGTGATTCGGCGGGCTGTCGCACCTCCGAAGAAGGCCTCGATTCAGAGGCATGTCTTGCCTCGCCTCGCGCCTCGCGCGGCTCGACGCTGCGCTCACGGTCGCGGCCGCGCTGCGGCTTGCCGCGACCGCCGCGTGAACGTTCACGGCCGCGCTGCTCGCGCGGACGCTCGCTCGCATCGGATGCCTCGGCCGGGACTTCGTAATCACCTTCGACGCGCGGAATGCTCTGGCCGATCAGCTTTTCGATCGCGACCATCGACTTCTGGTCGAGTGGTGTCACGATCGAGATCGCGGTGCCGGTGCGGCCGGCGCGACCGGTGCGGCCGATACGATGAACGTAGTCGTCGGCGTGATGGGGAACGTCGAAATTGAAGACGTGGCTGACCTCGGGAATATCGAGGCCGCGGGCGGCGACGTCGGAGGCGACGAGCAGCGGCAGCTCACCCTTTCGGAACTGTTCGAGTGCCGCCGTGCGGGCCGACTGGTCCATGTCGCCGTGCAGCGCGCCGACGCTGAAGCCGTGCTTCTGAAGCGACTTGTGAACGATGGCGACCTCGCGCTTGCGATTGCAGAAGATGATCGCGTTCTTGAGGTCCTTGGCCTCCCGCAGCAGGCGGCGAAGCAGCTCGCGCTTCTCGTGCGCCTCGCGTCCGGCAGGCACCTGGGCTTGCGTGACGGTGACGGCGGTGGTGGCGGGCCGGGAGACCTCGATCTTCTGCGGATTGTGCAGGAAGGCTTCGGTGATGCGCCGGATTTCCGGCGGCATGGTCGCGGTGAAGAACAGGGTCTGCCGCGTGAACGGGACGAGCTTGCAGATGCGCTCGATGTCG
The DNA here is from genome assembly GCF_041262065.1 of Bradyrhizobium sp. USDA 327. NCBI lineage: Bacteria > Pseudomonadati > Pseudomonadota > Alphaproteobacteria > Hyphomicrobiales > Nitrobacteraceae > Bradyrhizobium > Bradyrhizobium sp. USDA 327. The sequence continues at coordinate 2,766,866 of NZ_JBGCCW010000001.1, forward strand.
GGAATGAAGCCCATATCCAGCATGCGATCGGCTTCGTCGATGACGAGCAGCTCGACCCCGGTGAGGAGCAGGCCGCCGCGCTCGGTGTGATCGAGCAGGCGGCCGGGGGTTGCGATCAGCACGTCGACGCCGCGCATCAGCTTGGCATCCTGATCGCCGAAGGAGACGCCGCCGATCAGGAGGGCGACGTTGAGTTTCTGGCCAGCGCCGTAGCGGTCGAAGTTTTCCTTCACCTGCGCCGCAAGCTCGCGGGTCGGCTCGAGGATCAGGGTGCGCGGCATGCGCGCCCGGGCTCTGCCCTTCTCGAGGATGGTGAGCATCGGCAGCACGAAGGCCGCGGTCTTGCCGGTGCCGGTCTGGGCGATGCCGAGCACGTCCTTGCGTGCGAGGACGTGAGGGATCGCCTGTTCCTGGATGGGGGTGGGAGTGGTGTAACCGGTAGCCGCCACTGCGGCGAGGACTTTTTCGGACAGTCCGAGATTTGAAAAGGACATTGAGCCTCTGGTCGAAACCGCCGTTCGGAATCGAGGGTAATAAGGCTGTCGCGTTCCACCCCGAAACGGCGCGCTCTCGAAGAAGCTGGGGGTGCTGACTCACGCGAACAAAGCGCAAGGCTCAGGAATCGCTCGTCGATCTGAGCCGCGTCGCACTGGAACATAGGGGGGAATTGGCCAAAGTCAATGGAGCAGGCGCGGGAAGGCCCTAAAAAACCTGAGGTTTTTGCCCAAATCGCGGGCGCGGCTGGGATTTTCTGCTCTGCCCGTCGGTCCGGCGGCAATCGCTAGACGACGGCTAAAGGCCATCCGAACCCCTGGCCCGGAAGTCGCCGGGCGCCATGCCATAGGCGGCGTTGAAGACCCGGTAGTAGGTCGCCAGGCTTTCGAAACCGCAGGACGTCGCGATGTCGGCGATCAGCCGCTCCGGCGCCTCGCGCATCAGGCGGCGGCTCCGTTTCAGGCGCTCGTCGGTCACGGTCTGCGAGAAGCTCTTCTCGGCTGTCTCGAACAGCATGTGCAGGTGACGCACGGACACGCCGAGCAGGTCGGCCACCATGGTCGGCGCCAGGTTTGGGTTTTGCAGGTGGCGTGCGATCAGGCGCCGGGCCTGCGACAGGCGGGCCGTTCGCAGCGCGGCCTGGCCGCGCCGGCTGCCGGGCCGCACGATGCCGCGCTCGATCAGCGCCAGATGGGCCAAAGCTTGAACCAGGGAGGTCTGGACGAGAGGGGGCGCATCCGCTGCGGCAGCATCATCCGCAGCGGCCTCGCCGAGATCGGCAAAGCAGGCAGCGAGCAGGGGCGCCAGGGTTGGATCGTTGAACGTCCGGGGCGCAAGCTCGCGCATGCGCTTATCCTGCGTCGGGATGCTGCTCACGGGAATCTTCAGGATCCGCAGGTGGAAGCCCCCGGAGCCCTGTGGCGCGGTGCGGTAAGGCAGGTCGGTATGGCTGGTGGCGAAGCTGCCGTTGGCGATGGAAAAGTCGCTTGCGCGCATGCCGCCGAACCAGCCACCGCTGCCGAGTTGCTGGTAGACGCAGATTGCGTCACCCGGGGCGTTGGCGATGTCGGACGTGCTGCGCTCGACCGCGTAGGGCGAGGCCTTCAGCTCGACGAGGCCGGCCCCGCCAAGCTGGCGCAGCGAGAATTCGCCGAAGAAGTTCGTTCGCCGTTCGCGCTCGAGCTCGGCGGTAACGCCGAACAATCCCTTGGCGCGCACCTCGCGCCAATACTCGAAGCGGTCGTGTGGCTCCACCTCGTCCGTACACCAGCGAAACACGGCTGCCCCTCACTTCCGGCGAAATCGTCCAAGAAGAACCAGATTCCAACGCAATCTGCCAGAGCCAGATCGAGGAATCGGCGCCCAGGGCCCTTGAACCGTCGTTGCCTCTGGGCCGACTATCACACAGCGGCAGGGGATCCCGTGAACTGCTGTTCGAAGGAACCGGCGCAGGGCCGTTCTGCAGGGAAATTTTGCGATGACGCGTCGGCTTTTCGGAATTCTGGCGGCCCTTGGCCTCGCGGCGAGCCTGAGCGGCTTCGCAGCGCCTGCCTATGCCGAGAAGCGCGTCGCGCTCGTCGTCGGCAACAACGACTACAGGAACGTCCCGAAGCTGCTCAAGGCCGTCAACGACGCCCGCACCATGGGCGACACGCTGAAGCAGCTCGGTTTCTCGGTAATGGTCGCGGAGAACCAGAGCCGGCAGCAATTCTCGGAGACGCTGCTCGCCTTCGACAAGGCAATCGAGCCCGGCGACACGGCGTTCTTTTTCTACGCCGGGCACGGCTTCGAGATCGCCGGCCAGAACTATCTGCTGCCGACCGACGTGCCGGCGGCGACCGAAGGTCAGGAAGAGCTGGTGCGTGACGCCTCGATCCTGGCCGACCGCATCGTCGAGCGCCTTCAGAACAAGAAGGTGCGGACCTCGATCCTGGTGTTCGACGCCTGCCGCAACAACCCGTTCGAGCGCAAGGGCACCCGCGCGGTCGCCGGCGGCGGCGGGCTCGCGCCGATGACGCAACTGCCCGAAGGCGTGTTCTCGGTGTTCTCGGCAGGACCTCGCCAGACCGCGCTCGATCGTCTGTCCAACGACGATACCAATCCGAATTCGGTGTTCACGCGCACTTTCGCCAAGGAGTTGCTCCAGCCCGGCGAGAACCTCGTCCAGGTGGCGCAACGCACGCGCCGTGCCGTCAGCGAAATGGCCGACACGGTCAAGCACAGGCAGGTGCCGGTCTATTTCGACCAGATGGTCGACGACGTCTTTCTCAGCGGCATGGCGAAGGATGTGGCCGCGCGTCCGGCCGATCCGCCGCCGCAGAAGCTTGCGGCACTGCCGCCGGTGTCGGTGCCACAGATGCCGAAGGAGGAGACCATCAACGCGCCGATCGCGAGCTTCTCGCGGCACAATGGCGGCTGGAGCGTTACGTTCTCCTTTGCCGACCCGACGCTCGGCATTTCCTGGCGTATGGCCGGCAAGGGCGATTTCCGCGAGACCGGATTCATCGACACGCTCGATCCGCGCACGCGCAAGCGGATGCCGAACCCGTCGATCGAGCTGCCGCCTGATGCGCAGGCCGGCACCATCGAGGTCCGCTATGTCGATCAGTCCGGCGAGATGCAGGGACCGTTCCCGATCAGGTTCGATCCCGAGGCCGCGTTGATCCGCGACCAGCGCAAGATCCTGGACATGACCGCGACGAGTTGGCTGTCGTTCCGCGAGTTCAACGGTCTGCTGGTCTATTACACCCACCTCGTGTCTTACCGCTGCGCCATCCGCGAGGTGCGCATCGGCATCGACACCGCCGTGCCCAACCAGGTGCTGAAGATGCCGTCTTGCGACATGCGCGATCCCAGCGCGGTCACCGCCGGCATGCCGCTCTACATGAAGCTCGCGCCAAGCACGCAGTCCGTCTCGGTGGAACTGACCTACCGGGACGGCAGCGTCTCGGAGATCAAGAGTTTTCGTAGCGCGAACCGCAGTAATTATTGATGCGCTGTTCAGCCTGACGGGATCAGCCTACGGAGTGGACGAACTTAAATCGGACAGGCCAAGGTGGAAGTGCTAGAGCCAGGGATGACAAAATTCATCATCGTCGCGCTCGTTACGACGCTTCCGGTGCTGGCCCAAACGAATCCAGCCCCCACAGCGCCGCCACTCACCGACCGTGAACGCGTCCAGGTGGACCGCGCGAAGGCCGCCGAGGATGAGAAGCTGGCTCCGATCACGCGACCCTGGGATCGCGACGCCGACGGCAAGCGCCCATGGGAACGGAAGTCGTCGAAGCCCTGAGGCAAGCGAACGTCGATCTCCCGCGGAAGGAACAACTCATTGGTCACCTGGATTGTCTGTCAAACCAGGGAGACGATTCATGATCCGCAAATCCATCTTCGTAACCATCGCTTGTGCCGCGCTGTCGACGGCCGCCTTTGCGCAAGGGGGAGGTGGAGCCGGCGGCGGTGGTGCGGGCGGCGGTGCCGGCGCGGGTACCGGTGGCGCCAGCGCGGGATCTGCGGCCAGCTCAGGCGCCGGAATGGGCACGTCATCCAGCAGCGCCAACTCGGGGCCGTCGGCTCCCTCGGGAATGGGGACGCATGGCACCACGACCGGAGCGAACGTCAATACTAACAACAGCCTGAACAATCCGAACGTTCAGCCCCCGACCACGACCGGGAAGACGCCCGCGGCGGCGCAAGCCGAGCGAAACTCGGGTGTCGGTCATGCGCCCAATGGGTTGCCGATCGGCAGTCCGGGCACCGGGACCAGCAACGAGGACCAGAAATAGTCATCCTGGTTTCAGGCAAAGGCTCGCGCTCTGCGGGCGTTGGTGCTGCTGCGAACCGACCGCGGCGGGCTATTGCTGCAAATTGAGACTGCCTTCGGACTGAATCGCGCTAGTATCGTCAGGCATATCTTGATCGATACTTGAATCGCGGCGGCAATGACATCCGACCGACAACCAAACCGCACCATGAAGGTCCGCTGCTGCGTCGTCGGCGGCGGGCCGGCGGGCATGATGCTCGGCTATCTCCTGGGGCGGGCCGGCATTGACGTGGTGGTGCTGGAGAAGCATGCGGATTTCTTCCGCGACTTCCGCGGCGACACCGTGCATCCCTCGACGCTTCAGGTGATGGACGAGCTCGGCCTGATCGACGGCTTCCTGAAGCTGCCGCATCAGCGCTTGCAGAAGATGGACGGCTTGTTCGGCGGCACGCCGGTGCGCATTGCCGATCTCAGCCGGCTCCATACCAAATACCCCTTCATCGCCTTCATGCCGCAATGGGACTTCCTGAACTTCCTGCGCGAGGCCGGGCGGCGCTTTGCCTCGCTCGAGGTGATGATGAGTACGGAGGCGGTCGATCTGATCCGCCGCGGCGGGACCGTCGCCGGGGTGCGGGCGAAAACGCCTGACGGCAACATCGACATCGAGGCCGATCTCACCATTGCCTGCGACGGCCGGCATTCGACCGTGCGCGAGCGCGCCGGCCTCGAGGTCGAGGAGATCGGCGCGCCGATGGATGTGCTCTGGTTCCGCGCCGGCCGTAGACCCGACGAGACCGAGAACGTGTTCGCGCGGGTTGAGCCCGGCAAGATGATGATCACGTTCGACCGCGGCGACTATTGGCAATGCGCCTATGTCATCGCCAAAGGACAATACGAAGCGGTGAAGGCGAGGGGATTGCAGGCGTTGCTCGACGACGTCGTGCGCATGGCGCCGATCCTTCGATCCGGCATCACTGATGTGAAGAGCTTTGACGATATCAAGCTGCTCACGGTCGCGATCAACCGCCTCAAGCGCTGGACGCAGCCGGGCCTGCTGTGCATCGGCGACGCCGCGCATGCGATGTCGCCGGTCGGCGGCGTCGGCGTCAATCTCGCCGTGCAGGACGCAGTCGCGACCGCCAATCTGCTGGCGGACAAGCTTCAGCGCGGCTGCCCGACCGAGGACGAGCTCGATGCTATCAGGCGCCGACGCGAATTTCCGGTGAAGATGACGCAAGCAATGCAGGTGATCGTGCAGAACAACATCATCAGCGGCGCCTTGCAGGGCAGCGATCGGCCGCTCAAAGTGCCGCTGGTCGTGCGCCTCGTCACCGCGCTGCCGTGGCTTCAGGGCATTCCGGCGCGCCTGCTTGCGCTCGGCGTGCGGCCCGAGCACGTGCATTCGAGGGCCGCACCGGGATACTAGCGTAGGACTTGGTAGGGATAACGCCGTGCTAAATCGCGCGTGGCGCGTTGCGCGTCTGCAACAGCGCCGACGCATTCTCGGGCCGATGCGTGCTCATCCGCCACGTTAACCGTGTTGATTTCATTTTTAGTAAGAGCCGTCTGTGACCGTGCGCCCATCAAAGGACACGGGGTGTACCATGCGTAGTAAATTGATTGCCGCCTTCGCCTGCACGACAGCTCTGGTTTCGACCGGCGCGGCTTCCGCCGCCGATCTCGGTGCGCGCTACACGAAGGCGCCCGCCTATGTCGAGCCGCTGTTCAACTGGACCGGCTTCTATGTCGGCGGCCATATCGGTGGCGCCTGGACCAACGAGCAGTTCACCAACAACGGGACCGGCGCGCCGTTCGGCGATCTTTCGCCGGGTGATGGCTTCCGTCAGCGCAACTCGGGCATCATGGGTGGCGCCCAGATCGGCTACAACTGGCAGGCCAACAACTACGTGTTCGGCGTGGAAGGGACGATCTCCGGCCTCGACAACAAGGGCACGGTCGTCAACAACGTGTTTGGCGCCGCGGACGACGTGTTCTCCTGGCGCGCCAACGTGCTCGCGACCGTCGTCGGTCGCGCCGGCTTCGCCGTGCAGAACAACCTGTTCTATGTCAAGGGCGGCTATGCCGGCGTGAACAACCGTCTCTCGGTCTCCGACACCGTCGGTGTGGCGACGGGTTCGGGCGAGCAGACTCACTGGGCCAACGGCTGGACCGTCGGCGCCGGCTGGGAATACGGCGTCACCCGCAACTGGATCGTCGGCCTCGAATACAACTATGCGGCCTTCGGCAGCCAGACCTATCAGCTCGGCGGCACCTCGGGTAACTACACCTTCGATGCCAAGCCGCGCGATATCCAATGGGCCGTCGTGCGCGCGAGCTACAAGTTCGACGCGCCGACCATCGGCCGCTACTGAGCACGTCGACGCAACGCGACCAACGATCAAGAAAAGCACTGCAAATTTCGAAAGCCCCGGCCTGGTCCGGGGCTTCTTTTTTGTGTCGTTTGATTGCGGGCGCGCCCGGCCTCAGGCCATTACCGAGAAGCCCCCGTCGACGGGGATCGCTGTGCCCGTGACGAAGTTCGACGCGGGCGAGGCGAGGAACACGGCGATGCCGGCGAAGTCGTCGATGTCGCCCCAACGCCCCGCAGGCGTGCGCGCCAGCACGCGCTCGTGCAGCCCCGACACCTGCTGCCGCGCGCCGCGGGTGAGGTCGGTGTCGATCCAGCCCGGCAGGATGGCGTTGACCTGGATGTTGTCGGGCGCCCAGGCGTTGGCGCAGGCGCGGGTGTACTGCACGATGCCGCCCTTGCTTGCGGCATAGGCCGTCGCGAAGCTCGCGCCGAAGATCGACATCATCGAACCGATATTGATCACCTTGCCGTTGCCGGACGCCTTCAGCGCCGGGTAGGCCAGCTTCGAGCACACGAAGGCGCTGGTGAGGTTGGTGTCTATCACCTTGTTCCATTCGTCGAGCTCGAGCTCGTGCGGCGGCTTGCGGATGCTCATGCCGGCATTGTTGATGAGCACGTCGATGCGGCCGAGGTCCCCGACGACGCGCTCGATCATCGCAGCGACCGCCGCCTTGTCGGTCACGTCGGTGGTGACGGCGATCGCCTGCACGCCGCGCTGCCTGAGATCGGACACGGCGGCGGCGGACTTGGTCTCGTTGCGTCCGACCACGGCGATATCGGCGCCGGCGTCGGCAAGGCCGCGCGCCATGCCGAGGCCGATGCCACCATTGCCTCCCGTGACGATCGCGACCTTGCCGCGAAGATCGAACCGGCTGGATGTCATGCTTTCATTCCCTGGTTTATCTTATTGATGACTCTGCCAGATCAGCACCAGCCCGAAGCCGGCCATGGCTGCGCCATAGCCGGCCCATTGCAGCTGGTTGACCATGAAGCTCGATCGCGGCCACGGAACGGCGCCCGTGCCCTGTCCGATCCAGAGCAGCCCGACGGCAGTCGCAAGCAGGCCTGCGACCAGCAGAAATCTGCGCATGGATTCCCTCCCATCGGTCCGCTCCTGTCAGCGGTGCGGCGATGAAGGATCGCCGCGCCGCGAAAGCTTGAGCCCACACTAACCGTAGCTTCGGTGTGGATACAATGGCGGCACCGGCGCAAGCTGCCGGCGGGGAGGAAGCGTGTCCCTGGAAAGGCAATTTCGCGGCTGGGCGATCGGCCGTGCCTATTGGTTGGCGAGCGAAACCAGGCTCGTCGACGCGTGCAAATTATTGAAGGTGGGCGTGGTTGCCCGGCCCAAACGAAAAAGCCCCGGCGATCCCGGGGCTTTGACGTTTGATCGTGAGATCGGATCAGTACTTCGCGACGACCGGACCGGTCCAGTTGAAGCGGTAGACCAGCGAGGTCGAGATCGTCTGGTTCCAGCTGTTGGCACGGATGCTGTTGCCCACCGGAAGGTTGGTGCCGTCGAACAGTTCGTCCTGAGTCTTGGCATTGTAGAAGGCCGAACGATACTCGGTCTTCATGAACCAGCCGGGCGACGTGATGCCGAAGATGTTCAGGCTGTTCTCGACGCCGCCGCCCACGAACCAGCCATGCCGATCGTAGCTGCTGAGATGGACGCCCACGGGAGTGCCGCCCAGCGTGGTGAAGTTGGTCTGTCCGAAGTGAGCGCCCGAGTAACCGCCGTTGACGTAGGAGAGAACGTTCGGGGCGACCAGCCAACCGAGGCGAACACCCGCGGCCCAGGAGGTTTCCAGCTTCTGGTTGCCGGTGATGCCGAGGGTCGGATCCTGGATGGTGGCGCGGATGCTGCCGAACTGACCGTCGGCGAACACACCAGCGACCCAGGTGCCGCTGAACTGCCAGTCGTAGCCGGCGCCAACGGTGCCGAACCAGCCCGAACCGCCCTGGCGCTGGGTGATCGTCAGCGGGGTGCCCGTGCCGGTGTCGACAACGCTCTGGTCGGCATTCGAAAGGCCGCCGCCGCCACCGCCGAACACGTAGAAGCCGGTCCAGTTGGCAACGGGCGCCGGCATCGGGGCCTTCACGTAGGGACGGGCGCCAAGGTCAGCCGCCGAGGCCGAACCGGTCATCGCCGCAACCGCGGTCAGAGCGAGCAAAGTCTTCTTCATGTTAAAATCCCCAACCTTGGTCTGTCGTAGCAGGCGCGAGCGCGCTGAAGTTCGTGTCATCTGATGGTCGGACTATAGACGGTTCTCGCCGAAATGCTGTTGCCGGGCAGGCACAGTCGCCGGAAAACGCCGGTGCTGGGGTATTTCGAAGGCTGTTGCTCGAATCCGTAATAGTCCATATCTTTCAATATGTTGTTTGGGGTCTCAAGACTTCGGTTTCGGGTAACTTGTCGTTAGCAAATCCGGCTTTGTTCGAAATGGAGGCAATCCTGGCTCGGCGTTTGAGTTCCTGAGTCGATGGCCGAGTCGCCCGGTCCGGCGCGAATCGAGTCGTCCGCGCCGTGGCCGACTTGGAGGAGCCAAAAAGCAAAAAGCCCCGGCCGAGGCCGGGGCTGGTTTTCGAAGAAGCGGCGGCGCGGTCCTTCGCCACCGCCGGACCACTGAGCTTGTAGCTGGCGTGCCCGGCACGGACCAATCCCTCAGACGTCCAGCAGCTCTTCGCTGGCAAATTCGGCCTTGTCCGAGATGAAGGCGAAGCGCGCCTCGGCCTTGGTGCCCATCAGTCGTTCCACCGAATCCGCGGTGGTGTCGCGGTCGTCGGCGAGCAGGACCACCTTGAGCAGCGTCCGCTTGCTTGGATCCATGGTGGTCTCCTTGAGCTGCGCCGGCATCATCTCGCCGAGACCTTTGAAGCGGTTCACCTCAACCTTGGCGTTGGCGTTGAACGCGGTCTTGATCAGCTCGTCCTTGTGCTTGTCGTCGCGGGCGTAGACCGATTTGGTGCCGTGCGTGAGCTTGTAGAGCGGCGGCACGGCGAGGAAGAGGTGGCCCTCGTCGATCAGCCGCGGCATCTGCCGATAGAAGAAGGTGATCAGGAGCGAGGCGATGTGCGCGCCGTCGACGTCGGCATCGGTCATGATGATGATGCGCTGGTAGCGCAGATCCTCCTCGCGGTACTGCGCCAGCGTTCCGCAGCCGATCGCCTGCACGAGGTCGGCGAGCTGGGCGTTCGCCGTCAGCTTGTCCTTGCCGGCAGAAGCGACGTTGAGGATCTTGCCGCGCAGGGGCAGCACGGCCTGGGTCTTGCGGTCGCGCGCCTGCTTGGCGCTACCGCCGGCCGAGTCTCCCTCGACGATGAACAGCTCCGAGCCATCGGTGCCGGCGTCGGTGCAGTCGGCGAGCTTGCCGGGTAGGCGCAGCTTCTTGCCGGCGGTTTTTCGCGCGGTCTCTTTCTCTTGCCGCCGCCGCAGCCGTTCTTCGGCGCGGTCGATCACGAAGTCGAGCAGCCGGTTGGCCATGTTCGGATTGCCCGACAGCCAATGGTCGAACGGATCCTTCATCGCCTGCTCGACGATGCGCTGCGCCTCTGCAGTGGCGAGGCGATCCTTGGTCTGGCCCTGGAATTCCGGCTCGCGCACGAACACCGACAGCATCACGGCGGCGCCGACCATCACATCTTCCGAGGTGACGGAGGCCGCGCGCTTGCCCTGGCCGACGCGCTCGGCGTGATCCTTCAGGCCGCGCAAAAGCGCGCTGCGCAGGCCGGATTCGTGCGTGCCGCCATCCGGCGTCGGCACGGTGTTGGTGTAGGAGGAGAGGAATCCGTCGGCATCCGCGGTCCAGGCCACAGCCCATTCGCAGGCGCCATGCGCGCCGTTGCGGCCCGACTTGCCCGAGAAGATGTCGGGATGCACCAGCGTGTCGGCGTGGATCGCCGCGGCGAGATAATCCTTGAGGCCGCCGGGGAAGTGGAACGTCGCTTCGGCCGGCACGTCCTCGATGCCCTTGAGCAGCTCGGGCGCGCAGTTCCAGCGGATCTCGACGCCACCGAACAGATACGCTTTCGAGCGCGTCATCTTGAACAGGCGCTGCGGCTTGAACGCGGCCTTGGCGCCGAAAATATCGGTGTCGGGCTTGAAGCGCACCCGCGTGCCGCGGCGGTTGTTGATCTTGCCGAGGTCCTCGAGCTTGCCCTTCGGGTGGCCGCGCTCGAACGTCATGCGGTAGAGTTTCTGGCTGCGCGCGACCTCGACCTCGAGACGCGAGGAGAGGGCGTTCACCACGGAGATGCCGACGCCGTGCAGGCCGCCCGAGGTCTCGTAGACCTTGCTGTCGAACTTGCCGCCCGAATGCAGCGTGCACATGATGACTTCGAGTGCCGACTTCTTCGGGAATTTCGGATGAGGATCGACCGGGATGCCGCGGCCGTTGTCGGTCACGGTCAGGAACCCGTCCGCGCTCAGATCGACCTCGATGAAGGTCGCGTGCCCGGCGAGCGCCTCGTCCATCGAGTTGTCGATGACTTCGGCGAACAGATGATGCAGCGCCTTCTCGTCGGTGCCGCCGATATACATGCCAGGCCGGCGACGCACCGGTTCCAGGCCTTCGAGCACCTCGATGTCGGCTGCCGTGTAATCGGCTTCGCCGCCGCTTCCGCGCGGCGCCGCCTTGGCGGCACGAGGTTTCGGCTCGTCGCCGCCGAAAAAGTCGTCTTTTGCTTTAGGCTTCAACTGCTTGGACATATATCTTGATGCGTTTTGAGGGGCCGCATGGGCGGCGAATCGGTTGGGCCGACTATGCCACTTCTGCCTTGGAAAGGTTACCGCGTCGGGGCCGGCGGTGTGGGTTGGGAGCCAATCCCGGCGATTTTACGCCGCAGGGCCCACAAGTTCCCGGCAATTTGACGGTTCGCTAGGCGTCATGTCGGGTTTTGTGACTTGATGTCACACAAGTCCTTGGCTTACCAGTCCTTTTCATCGAGCAGCACCTTGAGACGGGGCGGGAAGGCTATTTTTGATGGAGCAATTTGCGCACGCCCTGGCCGATTTCGTGCGCGTTCACCAGGCCTGGGCGGCACCGATCGTGTTTCTGCTCGCCTTCGGGGAGTCGCTTGCGTTCATCTCGTTGCTGGTTCCGGCCTGGGGCGCGCTGGTGGCCATCGGTGCGCTGATCGGGGCCAGCGGCATCAGTTTCTTTCCGGTCTGGATTGCCGGCGGCCTTGGCGCGGCGCTGGGCGACTGGGTCTCCTACTGGTTCGGCTACCGCTACAAGGAGAGGGTTGCCCAGATGTGGCCGCTCTCGCGCTATCCCGACCTGCTGCCCAGAGGCGAGGCTTTCGTGCGCAGCTGGGGCATACCCAGCATCTTCATCGGGCGCTTCTTCGGCCCCTTGCGCGCCTCCGTGCCGCTTGCGGCCGGCATCTTCGAGATGCCTTATTGGAGCTTCCAGGCCGCCAATTTCGTCTCGGCCCTGATCTGGTCCGCCGTGCTCCTGTTGTTCGGCGACGTGCTCGCCAAGCTCATGGAATGGATCTGGCGCGTCATCTGACGCCGGCACCTTGACCGGAACCCGATCTGGCCTTATAGCCGCGCGCCATGATCAACGCCGCGACCATTCTGTTCGCCCGTCGCCGCCGCCGCTCTTCAGCGGTTTGGGCGGTCGATCGCGTTTGAGATCATCGTCTTTGCCGCTGGATCCGATCCGCGGCATTCTCTCTCCTGTCAGCGCGATCTGATCCGGCGGCCCCCCAAGGAGGCCCAGCAGGAGACCACGATGTACACGCCACCCTTTTTCAAGCAGGACCGCGCCGCGAGCCTGAAATTCGCCGAGGAGCGCGGCTTCGGGACCATGTGCGCCTTCGACGGCCACAAGCCCATCGCCTCGCCATTGCCGTTCTACCTGACCTATGCCGCTGACGGCACGCCGCAGGCCGCCTTTCATCTGGCCCGTCACAATCCGCTGCTAAAGCTGGCGGATGGTGCTGCGTCCTGGCTGCTCGCAGTCAACGGCCCAGATGCCTATGTATCGCCGGACTGGTACGTCTCGCCGGATCAGGTGCCGACCTGGCTCTACCAGTCGGTGCATCTGAGCGGGCCGGTGCGGCTGTTGTCGGATGACGAGCTGTCGGTGCAGGTCGACACGCTCAGCGAAAAGTTCGAGAGCTGGCTGTTGCCGAAGAAGCCATGGACGTCAGGCAAGATGACCGCCGGGCGGTTCGAGGCGATGAAGAAGGCGATCGTGGGCCTGGTCATGACGGTTGAAGAGGTCGAGGGCAGCTTCAAGCTCAACCAGCACAAATCGGACGCCGATTTCGCGGCGATCGCCAACGCGCTTGGCGCCGGTGACGCCGACGCAAGAGAGATTTCACGGTTGATGCGGCACACCCGGCCGCAGATCTTCGCAGACGATACGAACATGCTCGAAAGGAGCGCGCCATGAGCCTCGCTGAGACCACGAAAGCCTCGACCACGGGCGCGGCCAGGAAGCCCGCCACCGTCTTCGTCGACGGCGGCTCCGGCACCACAGGGCTCGGCATCAACGAGCGGCTGAAGCTCCAGAGCGATGTCGCGGTGAAGACCATTGCCGACGACAAGCGCAAGGACCCCGCGGCCAAGAAGGCGCTGATGGAGGAGGTGGACCTCGTCATCCTCTGCCTGCCCGACGATGCCGCCAGGGAAACCGTTGCGCTGGTCGACAGCATGGGCACGTCTGCGCCGAAGGTGCTGGACGCCTCGACTGCGTACCGGGTCGCGCCGGACTGGGCCTACGGCTTTCCCGAGCTGACGCCGGACCAGGCCGGCAGGATCAAGGCGGCGAAGAAGGTCTCCAATCCCGGCTGCTATCCGACCGGTGCGATCGCGCTGTTGCGGCCGATCGTCGATGCCGGCCTGCTGCCGCCTGATTATCCCGTCACCATCAACGCGGTGAGCGGCTATTCCGGTGGCGGCAAGTCGATGATCGCAAGCTTCGAGGATGGCAGCGCGCCGTCCTTCGAGCTCTATGGCCTCGGCTTCGAGCACAAGCATCTGCCGGAGATGCAGCTCTATTCCAACCTGACGCGGCGGCCGATCTTCATTCCCTCGGTCGGCAACTACCGGCAAGGCATGCTGGTCTCGGTGCCGCTGCAGCTCGACGCGCTGCCGGGCAAGATTGGCGGCGCCGACCTGCAAGCGGCGATGGCAAAGCGTTACGCCGGTTCGAAATACGTCAAGGTGATGCCGCTCCAGAACGAGGCGACCAAGGCCGGCCGACTCGAGCCGGAGGCGCTCAACGAGACCAACATGCTCGAACTCTACGTCTTCGCCAACGACAAGTACCATCAGGCGCTGCTGGTTGCCCGGCTCGACAATCTCGGCAAGGGCGCCTCCGGCGCAGCCGTGCAGAACATGCGGCTGATGCTGGGTTTGCCGACAAGTAGCTGATCGAGCGTTGCTCGCGAGGCCAGCCCGGTGGAGGAAGCGACGCTGCAACTTTCTACCCCGGCAAGACGATCCAATGACGCCTGAAAGGGACGCGTGATGAGCTCGAAGAAGATCGGCATTCTCGGCGCCTCCGGTTACACCGGGGCCGATGCGGTGCGCCTGTTGGCGCGGCATCCGGATGCCGAGATCGTCACGCTCACCGCCAACACCCACGCCGGCAAGTCGATGGGCGACGTGTTTCCGCATTTCTTCATGCTGAACCTGCCGAAACTGGTGGAATGGGAAAAGGTCGACTGGAGCAAGCTCGATGCGGTGTTCTGTGGGCTGCCGCACGGCACCACGCAGGAAATCATCGCCGCGGTCCTCAAGGCAAATCCCAAAATCAAGGTCCTCGACATGTCCGCCGATTTCAGGCTGCGGGACAAGAACACCTATGCGCAATGGTACGGCCACGAGCACCGGGCGCTCGAATTGCAGGCCGAAGCGGTCTATGGCCTGACCGAATTTTATCGCGAGGAGATCACATCGGCGCGGCTGGTCGCCTGTCCCGGCTGCTATCCCACGGCGGCGCTGCTCGCGCTGGTGCCGCTTGCGAAAGCCAAACTGATCGACATCGACGACATCGTCATCGACGCGAAATCGGGCGTCACCGGCGCCGGCCGCGGGCTGAAACAGAACACGTTGTTCAGCGAGGCGGGCGAGGGGCTGTCGCCCTATTCGGTCGGCACCCACCGGCACGCGCCCGAGATCGAGCAGGAGATCGGCGTCGCCGCCGGTTCCGCGGTGACGATCAACTTCACGCCGCATCTTATTCCGATGGCGCGCGGCGAACTCTGCACGTCCTATGTCAAGCTCAACGGCGCGACGCCGGACGATCTGCGAACCGTGCTGGAGCAGGCTTATGCCAACGAGCCCTTCGTGCATGTTGCCAGGAAGGGCGTGCTGCCGCAGACCCAGAATGTGCGCGGCTCCAACTATGTGCAGATCGGCGTCGTCGCCGACCGGATCAAGAACCGGGCGATCGTGATTTCCACGCTCGACAATCTGGTGAAGGGGTCGGCCGGGCAGGCGATCCAGAACATGAACCTGATGTTCGGGCTGCCCGAGACGACGGGGCTGGAGCAGATCGCGCTGTTCCCATGACACGAGGTACTGCGGTGGACGAAGCGACCTTGCAAAGAGCTGGCCCCGCAAATTCGGACAGTAGCTTGAGTGGATTTTCTGCCTGACAGCGGCGAGGATTCTTGCTGCGAATCAGGAGCGAAGATGACGAAGAAGAGCCGCCGGACGCATTCTCCGGCATTCAAGGCGAAGGTTGCTTTGGCTGCGGTCAAAGGAGACAAGACACTGGCGGAGCTGGCGCAACTGTTTGATGTTCATCCGAACCAGATCACGATCTGGAAAAACCAGCTCCTGGAAGGCGCCGCCGGCGTGTTTGGGCATGACAAGACATCGGCCGAGACGCCGGTCGATTTGAAGGCGTTGCATGCCAAGATCGGCGAGCTGGCGTTGGAAAACGATTTTTTGTCCGGCGCGCTCACCAAGGCGGGCCTGCTGAGCGCAAAGCGATGATCGACCGCGGTCATGATCTTTCTATCGTGCGCCAGGCGAAGGTCCTGAAGCTGGCTCGCAGCACGGTCTACTATGAACCTCGGCCAGTTTCGGCCGAGGACCTTGCCTTGATGCGTCGGCTCGATGAGCTGCATCTCGATTATCCCTTCGCGGGAGCGCGTATGCTGCGATCGTTGCTGCGGCGGGAGGGGGTATACGCCGGTCGCCGCCACATCGCGACGCTGATGAAGCGCATGGGGATCGAGGCGGTCTATCGTCGCCCGAACACGAGCAAGCCGGCTCCGGGTCACAAGATCTACCCGTACCTGTTGCGCGGATTGAAGATCGAGCGGCCCGACCATGCGTGGGCAATGGACATCACCTACATTCCGATGCGGCGTGGCTTCGTCTATCTCGCGGCGGTCGTCGATGTGTTCAGCCGACGGGTCCTGGCCCATCGCGTCTCGATCACAATGGAGGCGGCCTTCTGCGTCGAAGCGGTCCAGGAGGCGTTGGCGAAGCACGGCAGGCCCGCGATTTTCAACACGGACCAGGGCAGCCAGTTCACCAGCCTCGAGTTCACCGATGTGCTGCTGGACGCGAAGATCGCCATCAGCATGGATGGCAAGGGCGCCTGGCGCGACAACGTGTTTGTCGAGCGGCTCTGGCGCACGGTCAAATACGAAGAAGTTTATCTCCGCGCCTACGACAGCGTGTCCGAGGCGCGAGCGTCAATTGCCAAGTATCTGGCCTTCTACAATCAGGGACGCCCTCACTCGAGCCTTGACGGGCGCACGCCCGACGAGGCTTACTTCGGCACGCAAGCTATGGTGATGGCCGCATGACCGTCGCCGACGATTTTGTCGTCGCTCTGGTCGGGCTACGCCCTCCCGACGCAACGACAAAATCGTAAAGCCCCGCGTTCAGCATAACCCGGCAGGAATCCACTTAAATCCAGCGGGGCGCTGTCCAAACAACCGGGGCCAGCTCTCAATTCTACCGCGGCCATGCCGCGTCCTATGCTGGCTGGGCGAAGGCACCGTCGACGCGGCTGCTTGACTTCCTGGCCCTGCTGCCATCCGGCGTTGCGATCCTCGAGCTGGGCTGCGGCGCCGGCAATCATGCGGCGGTGATGCTGGCCGAAGGATTTTCGGTGCGCGCGACCGACGGTTCGCCTGAAATGGCCGAGATTGCCTCGCAGCGGCTCGGTCATCCCGTCGAGGCGATGCGGTTCGACCAGCTGGACGCGCAGGAGGCCTATGACGGCGTCTGGGCCAGTGCCTGTCTCCTGCACGTCCCGCGCGACGAGCTTGCCGGCATCCTCGGGCGCATTCATCGTGCGCTCAAGCCTTCAGGCGTGTTCTACGCCAGCTACAAGATGGGCGAGGGTGACGGTCGCGACAGCCTCGATCGCTACTACAACTATCCGCCGCGCGAATGGCTCGAGGCGACTTACGCTGGCGCAGGTCCGTGGATCACGCTGTCAGCCGAAACCAACGTGATCCAGAGTTTCGACAAGACGCCGGCAAACATGCTGCATCTCGTCGTTCGCAAGGTCGCGGCCTGATCTCTAGAAGATATTGAAGATCGCCAGCGCCAGCACGGCCTGCGCGAGGAAGCCGACGGTGAAGGCCAGGGTGCGGAACACCGGGATTCCCATCGTGTAGACGATGATATGTGCGACACGCGACCAGAAATAGACCGCGCAGGCGAGCACGGTCCATTTCGTGGAATAGTCGATCGCGTTCAGGATCAGCACCAGCGGGGCGAAGATCACGAGGTTCTCGACCGCGTTGTCATGCGCGAACATCAGCCGGTTCGCCCACTCCGCCTGCGGCTTGTCGCCGCGCGACGGGTTGGCCATGGCGCCGCTAAGCCCGCGAACCTGGCAGCGATTGATGGTGTAGGGAATCCAGAGGATCCCGGTCAGGATCACCGTCAGTGTCAGCCAGAACAATTCGCGCGTCATAGTCCGGTTCCCTCAGTCGTCGCGGTGCTGCAAGCAAGCTTATACAAGCGCGGGAGATTCCGCTATGCGCGAACCCTGACATAGCTGCCGGGTGCGTCCTCGATCGGTGGGAATGCTTCGCTGCCGACCGCGCGCGCCGGGACTTCCTCGGGATCGAGTTCGCCCAGCCATTGGCGCCAGTCCGGCCACCACGAGCCCTTGTGCTCCACGGCGCCCTTCATCCACTGCGCGATACTGACGTCCTTGATGTTGTCGTTGGTCCAGTACTGGTACTTGTTCAAGGCGGGCGGATTGACCACGCCGGCGATGTGGCCCGAGCCGGACAGGACATACTTCACCGGACCGCCGAAGAACTGCGAGCCGTATAGTACCGATTCGGCGGGCGCGATGTGGTCCTCGCGGGTGGCGAGATTGTAGATGGGCACCTTCACCTTGGAGAGGTCGAGCAGGGTGTTGTCGAGCACCATCGTGCCGGTGGAGAGCCGGTTCTCCAGATAGCAATTGCGCAAGTAATAGGAATGGTTGGCTGCGGTCATCCGTGTCGCGTCCGAGTTCCAGTGCAACAGGTCGAACGCGCTCGGCTGCTGGCCCTTCAGATAGTTGCTGACGACATAAGACCAGATCAGGTCGTTGGAGCGCAGCATGTTGAAGGCCATCGCCATCTTCGAGCCTTCGAGCACGCCGGCGGCCTTCATGTCCTGCTCGAGCGCCGAGATCTGCTCCTCGTCGACGAACACGAGGAGATCGCCGGCATGGGTGAAGTCGATCTGGGCGGCGAAGAACGTCGCGGACGACACGCGCTGGCGGCGCTTCTCGGCGAGCCAGGCGAGCGTGGTCGCGAGCATGGTGCCGCCGACGCAATAGCCGGCGGTGTGCACCTTCATCTCGCCGGTGACCTTCTCGATCACGTCCATCGCCGTGAGCGGGCCCTCCTTCATGTAGGCTTCCCAGCTCTTGTTGCCGAGCCGCTTGTCGGGATTGACCCATGAGATCACGAACACGGTGACGCCCTGATCGACGCACCACTTGATGTAAGATTTCTCCGGCTTCAGATCGAGGATGTAGAATTTGTTGATCCAGGGCGGCACGATCAGGAGCGGCGTGCGCAGCACCTTCTCCGTGGTCGGAGTGTACTGGATCAGCTGCATGATCTCGTTCTGGTAGATCACCTTGCCCGGCGTCGTTGCCATGTTGACGCCGACGACGAGATTGTCCGGATCGGACTGGCGGATCTTCAGCATGCCCTTGCCGGCCGCGATGTCCTCGGCCAGCATCTTCAAGCCGCGCGCGAGATTCTCGCCGCTGCTCGCCACCGTCTCGCGCAGCACCTCCGGATTGGTCAGGACGAAGTTGGACGGCGACAGTGCGTTGATGACCTGCTGGACGTAAAACTCCGCCTTGCGGCGGGTCTGCGGATCGAGCCCTTCGGCATCGCGCACCAGCTCCTGCGCCCATTTGGTCGTGAGCAGATAGAGCTGCATGACGAAGTCGAAGAACTGGTTCGACTTCCATTCCGGATCGGCAAAGCGCTTGTCGCGCGGCGAGGGCGCGATCGCGGGCTGGGCGTCCTGACCGGCCATGCGGCGCACCGCCGAGCCCCAGAGGTCGAGATAGTCCTTCGCGAGCTTGGTCTGCAGATCGGAGGAGCGGGAGGTGTCCGACAGCCAGTATTCGGCGACCGACGTGAAGGTCCTGACGACCTCGGCAAGCTCGGCCGGCGGGCGGTCCTGCACCTCGCCGCTCTCGCGCGGCTTGAGATAGGCGGCGAGCGCCTTGCCGCCGCTCTCCATCGCCCGCGCGACATTCATCGCGAAGGCTTCCGCGTCGAACTTCGTCCCGGATTTCGGCGTGTCGGTTGTGGCCATGCTCATGAGCAGAACAGTAACGATTCATTCCGTATTCGTCACCGCGAAGCTCGCATGTTTGACGTTAAACACTCTCGAAGATGTGTTGCACTGCGACAAATCTTCTTGGTTCCGTCACAATCGAGCCGCACCGCTCGTCTTGTTGGGCAAGGGCTGTTTTCGCTCGCACCATGTGGGCAGCAATGGTTTGAGCTTGGGCGCGGTCTTGGGTAAGGTTGCCCGGGGCCGTGCTTTGGGACGAGTAGGGGATTTCCCAAGTGTTGGCGTTATGGGACCTGCAAAAGACACGGCCGATCTGCGGCGCGCTGCTGATCGCGGCGCTCGCTCTCGGCGGATGCTCGAGCCAGCTCGCGGATCTGACGCCGGGGGATGCGCAGCCGCATGTCAGGGAGCCCGGCACTTACCTGCCGGTGCATGACCTGCCGCCGGACCGCGATGAGGCGATCATCCCGCCGGAGCGCCGCGCCAAGATCGAGGCCGAGCTCGCCGCGGCACGCGATCGCCAGGCGGTGGCGGCCAAGGACGCCAAATGAGGCGCTGCAAGGTAATCGCTGGCGCCTCCGCCTTGCCGTGCTAAAAGATCCCGGTTCAGCCAAGAGTCAGGGCGAACGACTTCAGTCCTCGTCGTCGATGATTGCTCTAAGTATTTGATTTTGAGTAATTTTCGCGATGAGCATGAGCGCCTTTTGAAATGGCCCTCGTGGCCTGTCGATTCTGTCCTGACCGGTTGCCCGGAGCCCTGGAGAGCCATGGAAGAATTTTACCGCATCCGTCGCCTGCCGCCTTACGTGTTCGAACAGGTCAACCGGGCCAAGGCAGCCGCGCGGAATGCCGGCGCCGACATCATCGACCTCGGCATGGGCAATCCGGATCTGCCGGCGCCGGCGCATGTGCTGGAGAAGCTGAAGGAGACGCTGGGCAAGCCGCGCACCGACCGCTACTCGGCCTCCCGCGGCATTCCCGGACTGCGCAGGGCCCAGGCCGGCTACTACGCCCGCCGTTTCGGCGTGAAGCTCAATCCTGAAACCCAGGTGGTGGCGACGCTGGGTTCGAAGGAAGGCTTTGCCAATGTGGCGCAGGCGATCACCGCGCCCGGCGACGTCATCCTCTGTCCGAATCCGAGCTATCCGATTCATGCCTTCGGCTTCTTGATGGCGGGCGGTGTGATCCGCTCGGTGCCGTCCGAGCCGACGCCGCAATTCTTCGAGGCGGCGGAGCGGGCGATCGTGCATTCGATTCCGAAGCCGCTGGCGCTGGTCGTCTGCTATCCCTCGAACCCGACCGCCTATGTCGCGAGCCTCGATTTCTACAAGGACCTCGTCGCCTTCGCGAAGAAGCACGAGATCCTGATCCTGTCCGATCTCGCTTATGCCGAGGTCTATTTCGACGAGAACAACCCGCCGCCCTCGGTGCTCCAGGTGCCCGGCGCGATGGACGTCACCGTCGAATTCACCTCGATGTCGAAGACCTATTCGATGGCCGGCTGGCGCATGGGCTTTGCGGTCGGCAATGAGCGCGTGATCGCGGCGCTCGCCCGCGTCAAATCATACCTCGACTACGGCGCTTTCACGCCGGTCCAGGTCGCGGCGACCGCCGCGCTGAACGGGCCGGACGATTGCATCAAGGAGATGCGCGACACCTACCGCAAGCGCCGCGACGCGCTGGTGGAATCGTTCGGGCGCGCCGGCTGGGAGATCCCGGCGCCGGAGGCCTCGATGTTCGCCTGGGTGCCGCTGCCGGAAGCCTTCCGCAGCGTCGGCAGCATGCAGTTCGCGACCCTGTTGGTGGAGAAATCCGGCGTTGCGGTCTCGCCCGGCGTCGGCTTCGGCGAGCATGGTGAAGGATATGTCCGCATCGCCATGGTGGAAAACGAGCAACGGATCAGGCAGGCCGCGCGCGGCGTGCGCCGCTTCCTTGAAAGCGGCATCGAAACGTTGCACAACGTCGTTCCGCTCGCCAATCGGCGTTGAGTTCTCTTCGGCAGGTTTTCTAAGACACCATGGTTGCACCCCTGAAAGTGGGCATAGCGGGGCTCGGCACCGTGGGCGCCGAAGTTGTCCGTTTGATCGAAACGCAGGCGCGCGTGCTCGCGGGCCGCAGCGGCCGCGGCATCCGTGTCGTCGCCGTCACGGCGCGCTCGAAGGCGAAGAAGCGCGGCATCGACCTGCGCGGCGTCGAATGGGCCAGGGATCCGATGGCGCTGGCCACCCATCCCGAGGTCGACTGCTTCGTCGAGCTGATGGGCGGCGCCGGGGATCCGGCGCTGTCGGCGGTGGAAGCCGCGCTGAGCGCCGGCAAGTCGGTGGTCACCGCCAACAAGGCGCTGCTGGCCAGGCACGGCCTCAAGCTCGCCAAGGCGGCTGAAAAGCACGGCGGCGCGCTGAATTTCGAGGCAGCGGTCGGCGCGGCGATTCCTGTCGTCAAGACGTTGCGCGAAGGCCTCGCCGGAACCGGCATCAACCGCGTCTACGGCATCCTCAACGGCACCTGCAACTACATCCTGACCCGGATGGAGCAGGAGGGGCTTTCCTTCGCCGAATGCCTCAAGGACGCGCAGCGGCTCGGCTATGCCGAGGCCGATCCGTCCTTCGACGTCGACGGCCACGACACCGCGCAGAAGCTCGCCATTCTCGCCAGCCTCGCCTTCGGCACGAAAGTTGCTCAAAGCGCCGTGTATGTCGAAGGCATCTCATCCATCGCGCCGGAAGATCTTCGGGCGGCGGCCGATCTCGGCTACCGCGTCAAGCTGCTCGGCGTTGCGGTCCGCACCGCCAAGGGCATCGAGCAACGCGTGCATCCGACCATGGTGCCGAAATCATCCTCGATCGCACAGGTGATGGGCGTCACCAATGCGGTCACGATCGACGGCGAGGGCATTGCTCCGATCACGCTGGTCGGTCCCGGCGCCGGGGGGGCCGCGACTGCATCCGCCGTCGTCGCCGACATCGCCGACGTTGCGCGCGGCATCCGCGCCAATCCGTTCGGCCGGCCGATCTCGCAGCTTCGCGACACCAAGAAGGCGCCGATGGAGCGGCACGAGGGCGGCTATTACATCCGTCTGCTGGCGCGCGACTTCCCCGGCACTGCGGCCGCAATCGCGACGCGACTGGCCGAGCAGAAGATTTCGATCGAGTCGATCGTGCAGCGTCATCCCAATGGCGGCGCTGCGCCCGCTGACGGCAAGGCGGTCCCGGTGCCCGTCATCCTGATCACCTATGCCACACACGAGGATGCCGTACGCCGTGCGCTCGCCGCCGTGCAGAAGGACAAGGTGATCAGCGGGCGGCCGCAGGTCATCAGGATTGAGAAGAACTGACACGGTTCGAACGAACTGTGGGTGTTACGAGTTGATGCGGACGGAGATTTCCGGCCCAAACGTTTCGAAGGAGTGAGCCGATGTCGACCCATATTGAAGTCCCCCCGCACGCCTTGCTCGAGCGCATTTTGACGCTGGAGATCGTGCGGGTGACGGAGAGGGCGGCGGTGTCCTCGGCGCGGCTGCGCGGGCACGGCAACGAGAAAGCGGCCGACCAGGCCGCCGTCGACGCCATGCGGCGCGAGCTCAACAAGCTGCCGATCCAGGGCACCATCGTGATCGGCGAGGGCGAGCGCGACGAGGCGCCGATGCTCTATATCGGCGAGGAGGTTGGCCTCAAGACCGGACCCGAGGTCGACATCGCGGTCGACCCGCTCGAAGGCACCACGCTGTGCGCCAAGAACATGCCGGGCTCGATCGCCACCATGGCGATGGCTGACGGCGGCACGCTGCTGCACGCCCCCGACGTCTACATGCAGAAGCTCGCGATCGGTCCCGGTTACGACAAGGGCGTCGTCGATCTCGATGCCAGCCCTGCCGACAATGTCCGCCGCCTCGCCAAGGCCAAGGGGGTCAAGCCGGAAGGCATCACGGTGCTCGTGCTCGATCGTCCGCGCCATGCCGACATCATCGCGGGCGTGCGCTCGACCGGCGCCGCCGTGCGCCTGATCACCGACGGCGACGTCGCCGGCGTGATCCACTGCGCCGACCCTGATAACACCGGCGTCGACATGTATCTCGGCACAGGCGGCGCGCCGGAAGGCGTGCTGGCCGCCGTGGCGCTGCGCTGCATCGGCGGCCAGATGCAGTGCCGCCTCATCCTCGACTCCGAGGAGAAGCGCGAGCGCGCCGCCAAGATGGGCGTCAACGACCCCAAGATGATCTACGGCATCGAGGACATGGCGCGCGGCGACTGCCTGTTCGCCGCCACCGGCGTCACCACGGGCTCGCTGCTGTCGGGCGTGAAGTTCCGCAAGGACGGCGTGATCGAGACCGAGACGGTGGTGATGCGTTCCGTCACCGGCACCGTGCGCTACATCAAGGCCGAGCACCGCGAACTGGCGAAGTTCCATCTGGATTGATGTCGCGACCGTCCGCGCGATCGTTCGGCTGCTCCGGTCGGACGTCCGCCGCGGACTTGATCCATTGTCTGTCAGCTACAGGCTGCGGAGCGGCGCGGGCATGAACAGAAACGCGTCGCACAAGGTGAGGCCGAGCTTGGCGGTCAGCTGAAGCTCGCCGACTTCCTCGGCCCAGGGCTGGAGAATGGACCTCGCGGACGCTATGTCTCCGTTCGCGAGCGCACGGCGCGCGTTCGTGTCGGCCTCGGCATAGATGTCGGTTGACATCATGCCGGACAGCGCCCGTGAGAGGCCTTGATCGAAGGCCTCGAGGCGGACCTCTGTTTGGTAGTGATCCGGCCTGAGCCTGATTTGGTTCTCTGCCTTTGCAGGATCGAAAAGCCCGACCTTGCCCAGCATGACGAGCAGTGGATGATTCCGGGCGATAGCGGGGGGGATAATAGGGTAGGTCCTAATTCTCCCCGATCGATCATCAAGGGATGAGAATGAGATGACCGGCCCGATGTTGAAGCGCGAGTTGCGATGGAGCACCGCGACGCGATGATCGATTTCGGAGTCGGCCTCGAACACCGCGCCGCTCTTGGGTCCGTCGTCCGGGCCGTTTCCGATCAGGTATGCCGACAGCTGGGCGACACGGACGGTGACGGTGTGTTGATCGAGCCCATCGACCTCGAACTCAATCTCTCGTCCAGTGAACGCGGACAGTCCGACCGTATAGGCTCCTATGGTCTTGCCCGAACGGTAGGGGACGATCTCCATCCACAATGCGAACGGTTGATCTGGATAAGGGGCAAACGCGCTGCGTGACTGCTCCAGCCACATCTCGGGCGAACGGCCGACGTTTCCCAGCCAGACGACGGCGACGACACCAGGCAGTGCCGCGACCACGGCCCCCACAAAGGCCGTCGCGAGGCGCGCATTCTCGGCAAACCCCAGCGCCTTCACTCCAGCGTTGCTTTCGGCAGGGCCCATCGGCGAGACGATGAGGTGCGCACGATGGCGGCCGGCGGCGTGGAACGCTTCCGGCCACAGCCAGGAGGCCCGTTGCCACAGTTGCTGATCGAAAGGTATGGGCGCCGGCATCATCCGGATCGTCATGAGATGATCGCCGACACGGATGAACATCGGACCGTCGGCGCCGTCGCTTGGTGCGACCGTGCTGCGGCTCCACCGCAAGTCGGGATGACGAGCGCGCAATGTCCGGATCAACGTCTCCTCGTCCGGGAGGCGGGCATCCTCGAGCAAAATGTATGCGACAGGGATGGTTGTCATGGCAGATGCATACGGACCCCAACCGGTTGAGGCATGACATTGCTCGTCGCGGACGAACTCGATGGCGGACAACCGCTATTGTTGCATGGAAAGGATCATGCTTTAAAGCCCTCGATCTCGACTTGAGCCAACCGGGCGCAGGAAATCCGCGGAGCGAAACATGACGCCGACATCCGATCTCTCCGTCGTCAAAGCCCTCGTCTTCGACGTCTTCGGCACAGTCGTGGACTGGCGCACCAGCCTGATCACCGACTTCATGTGGTGGAGCAAGCAGCGCGGCATCACCGCCGACTGGACCGCGCTCGTCGACGGCTGGCGCGGCATGTACATGGCCTCGATGGACGACGTGCGCCAGCATCCCGAGCGTGGCTATGTCATGCTGGACGATCTGCATCGCCGCTCGCTGGAGAAGCTGGTCGAGAAGTTCGCGATTCCGGGCCTCACGGACGCCGATCTCGATTACCTCACCAAGGGCTGGCACCGCCTGCATGCCTGGCCGGACAGTGTCGCCGGCCTCACGCGGCTGAAGTCGAAATTCGTGATCGCGCCGCTGTCGAACGGCAATGTCGCGCTCCTCACCAACATGGCGAAGTTTGCAGGGCTCCCGTGGGACCTCATCCTGTCGGCCGAGCTGTTCGAGCACTACAAGCCCGATCCGGAAACCTATCTCGGCGCCGCGCGCCTGCTTTGCCTCAAGCCGGAGGAAGTGATGATGGTCGCCGCCCACAACGGCGATCTCGCAGCCGCGCAGAAGAACGGATTGAAGACGGCGTTCGTGGCGCGGCCGACGGAATACGGGCCGTTGCAGAAGGTCGATTTCGAGGCGACCGGCAACTGGGACATCGTCGCAAAGGATTTTGGCGGGATCGCCGACAGGCTCGGCTGCTGATCGTCGCTCAACCCGGGCGAGGCAGTTCGTCGGCCTTGTCGTCGGGCGCGCAGAAGGTTGCGATCGCAAGGTCGATCCGTCGGTCCACGACGCGGCGGTTGAGCCTGAATCCGGTGTCGGTCAGCAGCCTGAAATGATCGTGGCCGAACACCATGCCGAACAGCATCTCGGCGATGAGGCGGAGCGGCACGGCCTCGAAACGAGGCTGCAGACGAACCGACTTGAGCAGGTCGACGACGTGTTCCGTGCCGGCGTCGATGATGATCTCCGCGAACATGCGACCGAGCGCAGGCGAGACCTGGCGTTCGCCAATGATCAGGCGTTGCAGCGCGATCTCGCCGGGCGTCAGCGCCACGTCCGCGGCCTCTCTCAGGGTATTCCGAAGCCGGCTCGTCGGTGATCCCTCCCAGGGAGCGTCTGCGAAATCGGTATCGGGCAGGCTGCCCAGCAGCATGGCGCGGAACAGCTCGGTCTTGCTCTCGAAAAGCTTGTAGAGCGTTTTCTTCGACATCCCGGCGGCGCCGGCGATGTCGTCCATCGTCGTCGCGGCAAACCCCTTGCGGGTGAAAGTGTCCTTTGCCGCCGCCAGCAATTGCGTCATGCGCGCGTCCGGGGTGGGGCGGTCGCGATCCCGCTTGTTTCGCGCTGGGGGCGGGCTGCCCTCGATGGGCCTGTGGCCGCCGGATCCTCTCGCCATGTCACACCTGCCGCCGAATG
Organism: Bradyrhizobium sp. USDA 327; assembly: GCF_041262065.1. NCBI lineage: Bacteria > Pseudomonadati > Pseudomonadota > Alphaproteobacteria > Hyphomicrobiales > Nitrobacteraceae > Bradyrhizobium > Bradyrhizobium sp. USDA 327. The sequence goes on from NZ_JBGCCW010000001.1 coordinate 2,793,543, forward strand.
TGAGCCGCTTCACGACTGCTTGAACGCAAATCTGCGGGCAGTCTAGCACTTGACTTCGGATTTGGAAACTACCAAGTTTCCCGCAGGAAACTGAAAAGTTTCCAATTGTTTCCGCCCGCGGCCTCGTCGAGGCGGCGTAACTTCACCGATGGATCGTTCATGCGTCCCCAGATCGTCCAAATCGTTCCCTTGATCGCTCTGCTGTCGCTCACGGCCTGCGGAGAGCAGGGCCAGATGCCTGCCGCGCGACAGATGGCGCCGGAGGTCGGCGTGATGACGCTGAAGCCGCAGGAGGCGGAGATATCGACCGTCCTGCCGGGGCGCGTCGTCGCCTACCAGGTTTCGGAGGTCCGGCCGCAGGTCACGGGCATTCTGCTCAAGCGCGACTTCGTGGAAGGCGCCGAGGTGAAGGAGGGCGATCTTCTCTATGAGATCGATCCGGTGCAGTACAAGGCCGCGCTGGCGAGCGCCGAGGCTTCGGTGCAGCGGGCGGAGGCGACGCTCGTCAGCGTGCGCCTGAAGGCCGCGCGCAAGACCCAGCTGCTGCAGACCAATGCGGCCAGCCAGCAGGACGTCGACGACGCCGTCGCCGCCTACAAGCAGGGCGAGGCCGATCTGCATGCGGCGCAGGCCAACCGCGACACCGCGGCGATCTCGCTCGACCGCACCAGGGTGACCGCGTCGATCTCGGGCCGGATCGGCAAGTCGACCATCACGCCCGGAGCGCTCGTCACCGCGAGCCAGTCCACCGCGATGACGACGATCCAGCAGCTGGATCCGGTCTATGTCGATCTCGACCAGTCGACCTCCGAGATGGAGCGCCTGCGGAGCGAGATCGCCAGCGGCCAGCTCAGACGTCCGGCCGGGGGCGTGCAGGTCGAACTCCTGATGGAGAGCGGCAAGGTCTACGGCCGCAAGGGCAAGTATGGCTTCACCGATACGAGCGTCAACGAGAGCACCGGCTCGGTGTCATCGCGCGCGATCTTCGCCAATCCCGACCGCCTGCTGCTTCCCGGCATGTATGTGCGCGCACGCATCGTCGCCGGCGTCGACACGGCCGCGATCCTGGTGCCGCAGCGGGCGATCTCGCGCAATCCGCTGGGGCAGGCGGTGGCGATGTTCGTCGACAGGGACGGCAAGATCGAGCAGCGGACGCTGGACCTAGGAGAGGCGGTCGAGGGCAACTGGCTCGTTCGCGCCGGCGCCAAGGCCGGCGATCGCCTGGTCGTCGAGGGAACGCAGAAGGCGCTTCCCGGCGCGCCGGTCAAGACCGTCGAAGTCACGGTGGACCGGGCGACCGGCCTCACGGCGAGCCCGATCCGGCAGGCCGAGGCGCGGCCGGCGGGCGCGGCAACGGAGCGGTAATTGTCATGTCGCATTTCTTCATCAAGCGGCCGATCTTCGCCTGGGTCATCGCCATCCTGGTCATGCTGGGCGGCGTGCTCGCGATCATGCGCCTGCCGATCGCGCAATACCCGCAGATCGCCCCGACCGTCGTCACGATCAGCGCGACCTATCCCGGCGCCAACGCCCAGACGGCCGAGAACTCGGTGACCAAGGTCATCGAGCAGAACATGACCGGCCTCGACAATCTCCAGTACATGTCGTCGTCAAGCACCTCGACCGGCGCCGTGTCGATTTCGCTGACCTTCACCAACGATGCCAACGCGGACATCGCCCAGGTGCAGGTGCAGAACAAGCTCCAACTCGCCACACCCTTGCTGCCGCAGGTGGTGCAGCAGCAGGGCATCAAGGTCGTGAAGTCGTCGTCGAGCTTCCTGATGGTGCTCGGCTTCGTCTCCGATGACGGCCGGCTCAGTGCCAGCGACATCGCCGATTACGTCGCGTCCTCGATCAACGACCCGATCAGCCGCGTCGCCGGTGTCGGCCAGGTGCAGCTGTTCGGCGCCGAATACGCGATGCGGATCTGGCTCGATCCCGACAAGCTCGCCAAATACAATCTGATGCCGGGCGACGTCACCGCGGCGATCCAGACCCAGAATACCCAGGTGACGGCCGGGCAGCTCGGCGGTCTTCCGGCCGTCGGCGGCCAGCAGCTCAATGCCACCATCACCTCGCAGAGCCGCCTGCAGACGGTCGAGCAGTTCAAGGACATCATCCTGCGCACGGCCGCGACGGGCCAGACCGTCCGTATCGGCGACGTTGCGCGCATCGAGCTCGGCTCGAAATCCTACGACTCCAGCGCGCGCTACAACGGCAAGCCGGCCGCCGGCATGGGCATCAGCCTTGCAACCGGTGCCAATGCGGTTGCGACCTCGGAAGCGGTGAAGGCGCGCATCGCCCAGCTCACGGCTGCCATGCCGGAGGGGCTGCGCGTCATCTATCCCTACGACACCACGCCGTTCGTGAAACTGTCGATCGAGAAGGTGATCCATACGCTGTTCGAGGCGATCGCGCTCGTCTTCGTCGTGATGTTCGTGTTCCTGCAGAGCTGGCGCGCCACCATCATTCCGACCATCGCCGTGCCGGTGGTGCTGCTCGGGACGTTCGGCGTGCTCGCGCTGGCTGGCTATTCCATCAACACGCTGACGATGTTCGCGATGGTGCTCGCGATCGGCCTGCTGGTCGACGACGCCATCGTCGTGGTCGAGAACGTCGAGCGCGTGATGGCGGAGGAGCATCTCTCCCCGCGCGAGGCGACCGAGAAGTCCATGCGCGAGATCACCGGCGCGCTGGTCGGGATCGGCGTCGTGCTGTCGGCCGTGTTCATCCCGATGGCATTCTTCAACGGCTCGGTCGGGATCATCTATCGGCAATTCGCGCTGACCATCGTCACGGCGATGCTGCTCTCCGTCCTGGTGGCGCTGGTGCTGACGCCGGCGCTGTGCGCCACCATCCTGAGGCCGCCGAAGGAACACGGCGCCCGGCGCGGTTTCTTCGGCGTGTTCAACCGCGGTTTCGACCGCATGGCCGATGGCTATCAGCGCGGAGCGGCCGGCGCGATCAAGCGTGTCGCCGGCGTCCTGATCGCGTTCGCGGCGATCGTCGCCGCCATGGTCGTCCTGTTCCAGCGGCTGCCGAGCTCGTTCCTGCCCGAGGAGGACCAGGGCTCGATCATGACCCTGATCCAGCTTCCGGTCGGCGCCACCTCGACGCGCACGCTGGACGTCATCAAGCAGGTCGAGCACCAGTACCTCGACAACGAAAAAGACGCCGTGCAAGGCGTGTTCGCGATCAGTGGATACAGCTTCGCCGGCCAGGGGCAGAACGTTGGTCTTGCCTTCGTCAGCCTGAAACCGTTCGACGAGCGCAAGCATGCGGGGGCCTCGGCGCAGGCCGTGGTGGGCCGCGCCATGGGTGCGTTTGCCGGGATTCGCGATGCGATGGTGTTCGCCGTGCTGCCACCGCCAATCCCGGGCTTCGGCAATGCCGGTGGCTTCGACGTCTATCTCCAGGACACCGGCGGGAACGGTCACGAGGCGCTGATCGAGGCGCGCAACCAGCTTCTCGGCGGGCTCGCGGCGGACAAGCGCGTGGCGCAGGCGCGGCCGAACGGACAGGACGACACGCCGCAATTCAATCTCGACGTCGACCAGGCCAAGGCGACGGCGCTCGGCGTGAGCCTGAGCGATCTCAACACCACGCTGTCGGCGGCGTGGGGCGGCGCCTATGTCAACGACTTCATCGACCGCGGCCGCGTCAAGCAGGTCTATGTCCAGAGCGATGCGCCGTTCCGCATGGACACCAGCGACATCGGCCGCTGGTACGTGCGCAACGCCGCGGGCTCGATGGTACCATTCTCGGCGCTCGCCACCAATCGCTGGAGCTTTGGTTCGCCGCGCCTCGAGCGCTACAACGGCGTCGCCGCCGTCGAGCTCATGGGACAGGCGGGGCAGGGCATCAGCTCGGGCGTCGCCATGCAGGCGGTCGAGGAGCAGATGGCGAAGCTTCCCAAGGGTTTCGCCCACGAATGGACCGGTTTGTCGTTCCAGGAGCGGCTGACCGGCAGCCAGACGCTGTATCTGTATTCGATCTCGCTGCTGATCGTCTTCCTCAGCCTCGCCGCGCTCTACGAGAGCTGGTCGGTTCCGTTCGCGGTGATGCTGACGGTGCCGATCGGCGTGCTTGGCGCGCTGCTCGGGGCGACGCTCTTCGGCCAGGCCAACGACGTCTATTTCCAGGTCGGCCTGCTCACCACGATCGGTCTCGCCTCGAAGAACGCGATCCTGATCGTCGAGTTCGCCCTGGAGCAGATCGCGGCCGGCCGCAGCCTCGTCGATGCCACGCTGCACGCCGCGCGCCAGCGGCTGCGCCCGATCCTCATGACCTCGCTCGCCTTCATCCTCGGCGTGCTGCCGCTCGCGGTCGCGACCGGCGCCGGCTCCGCCAGCCAGAACGCGGTCGGCATCGGGGTAGCCGGAGGCATGATCGCGGCAACCGCGCTCGGCATCTTCTTCGTCCCCGCGCTGTTCGTGCTCGTTCGGCGGATGTTTCCGGGCGTGCGGCCGGACGCAGCCGGCTCGAACGCACTCGCCCGCGTGGAACCCGCGGAATGAGCTGAATCGCGGTCCGGGCGGCTCGCGCCGCCCGGAGCTGATTTGCCGGCCTACAGCGTCATCTTCATCGGTTCCGGATAGTAGTGGAATCCGTCGCCCGCTTTGGCGACATGGCCGTAGCCGGGCCAGGCGAAGTGATAGGACATCACCGGGGTCTTGTTGGCCGCAAGCATCGTCAGCAGCTTGACGCGCGTGTCCGCCGCCTGCTTCGGATCGGTGTCGTAGGAGAACTCCATCCGCGGCCGCTCCAGCAGCAGCACCGAATGGTGCGAGAGGTCGCCGAGGAAGGCGAAGGATTTTCCCGCCGAAGAGACCATGAAGATGGTGTGGCCGACGGTATGGCCCGGCGCCGCGATCGCCTGCACGCCGGGAAGGAATTCCTGGCCGTCCTTGAAGAACACGATGCGGTCGCGCACCGGCAGCAGGTTCTTGCGGGCGTGAACGACGAAGTCCTTGGCCGGGCCGCCGAGCTTGCCCTCGTCGGTCCAGAAGTCGAAATCGGTCTGTGAGATGTAGACCTGCGCGTTCGGGAACAGCGGCTTGCCGCCTTCGTCGACGATGCCGCCGATATGGTCGATATGCGCATGCGAGCAGACGACGGCGTCGATGTCGCCCGGCTTGATGCCGGCCTCGGTCATGCTCTTCTGTTGTCGCCCGGTGCTGGCGCCGAACATTTTCGAGCTGCCCATGCCGGTATCGAACAGGATCAGCTTGTCGCCGGTGTTCACGATCGGCGAGTTCTGTTCGAGCACGACATTGTCCGGCGACAGGAAATTGTCGGCGAGCATCTTCTTGACCTCTTCCTTGGGAACGCCGGTGAAGGTCCCTGAGGGATCGCCGAGCGGCAGCGGCCCGTCGGATACGACGGTCACCTCGGCGTCGCCGAGAATGAAGCGGTGCCAGTAGGGCGTCTGCGTGCCGAGCTTGGGAGCCCGCGCCAGCGCGCTGCTGCCGAGCATGGCGCTGGCGCCAAGGCCCGCCCCGAGTGCGAGCAGGGACCGACGAGAGACATCGATTGTCATGCGTTTCCTCCGCTTTAGTCTTTTGTCTTGCGTATCTTGCGCCATTGTTCGCGCGGTTGCGACCGGCCTGATCAGCCATGTGGCCGGAGGTCGGCAGAAGCCATGCTGCGCCGGTTACGACAAGCTAGCAAGTAGAATTGGTCGGCGGATGCATGCGACCGCGGAATTGCGCGTTACGCAATTCTCAGCGTGAGGTCATTGCCTTCCGTCTCGGCAAAGCCCGCCTGCAGAACCTCTTCGCGCTTGTGACGAAGATGCGCCCGCAGGATGTGGGCGAGGCCGACGCCGTCGCGCCGCTGGAGTGCGTTGAGGATCGCCTCGTGCTCCTTCACGGCGAGCGCCCAGCGTTGCGGCGTCATCGGCGTGACATAGCGCGCGCGGCGGATGCGCGCGGTCACCGAGGTGTAGAGCCCCGCCAGCACAGGGTTTCCGGCCGCGGCGACGATGGCTTCGTGAATGGCGCGGTTGCCACGGTAGTACTGGATCAGGTTACGCTCGCGATAGTGCTGCACCATCTCCGCATGCGCGGCGGCGATCCCGTCGATCTCGGCGTCCGTGATGCGCTCGCAGGCGAGCTCGCCGGCGAGCGCCTCCAAACCCTGGCAGACCTCGAACAGGTCGCGCATGTCCTTGTCCGTCAGCTTCGCCGCGCGTGAGCCGCGATGGGGCAGCAGCTGCACCAGGCCCTCGGCGGCGAGCACCTTGAGCGCCTCGCGCAGCGGCGTGCGTGAGATCTCCAGCCGCTCGCACAACTCGCGTTCGGGAATCCGCGCACCCGGCGGGATTTCACCGTCAAGCAGGATGGCGCGGATGCGGCCGACGACGTCTTCGTGAAGCATGGGTCTGAGCTCAAATTGAATGCAAAACTTAAGTTACAGGCACATACTGCCAAGTTCCAGCTTGAAAATTCCAAATTTTGCATTCAAAAATGCAAAAAACAGAAAGGTATGAGGAAATGGACCGGCAGGTGGAGGCAGAAGACCTCGTCTTCGAGCGCGACGACGGCATCGGGCGGATCACCTTCAACCGTCCGCAGGCCCGCAATGCCTTCACCTTCGCCATGTACGAGCGGCTTGCCGCGATCTGCGAGGAGGCCGACCGCGACCATGCGATCAAGGTGCTGGTGTTGCGCGGGGCCGGCGACAAGGCCTTTGCGTCTGGCACCGATATCAACCAGTTCCGCGAATTCAGGACGCCCCAGGACGCCATCGACTACGAGAACCGCATCGATCGCGTGCTGACTACGCTGGAGCAGTGCCGGGTGCCGACGATCGCGGCGATCAACGGGTTCTGTACTGGCGGCGGGGCGGGCATTGCCGCGGCCTGCGATCTCCGCATCGGCACGCGAAGCGCGAAAATCGGGTTTCCCATCGCAAGGACGCTCGGCAATTGCCTGTCGATGTCCAATGTCGGCCGTCTCACCGCGCTCCTCGGCGCCGCGCGAGTCAAGGACATCATCTTCACCGCGCGCCTCGTCGACGCCACGGAGGCCGCGAGTGTCGGGCTGCTCGGCGAAATCGTCGACGATCTCCCGGCACTTGATCGGCGCGCCGACGAGGTGGCCCGCCTCGTCGCCAGCCATGCGCCGCTGACGCTGAATGCGACCAAGCAGGCCGTGGCGCGCCTGCAAAAACGGCTGACGCGGGACGAGGGCGAAGACCTCATCCTGATGTGCTACACGAGCCAGGATTTTCGCGAAGGGCTCGATGCTTTCCTCAACAAGCGCGCGCCGCAATGGCGCGGCCGATAGGACGCCCCCGATGCAGAGCGATCGATCGCAATCCACCTCTCGCCGCTCGGGACCGCTGGCCGGCCTCAAGGTCGTCGATCTCACCCATGTCATGGCGGGACCGACCTGCACCCTGATGCTGGCCGACATGGGCGCCGACGTCATCAAGATCGAGAAATGGCCGAACGGCGACGACACCCGTCATTCGGTGCCGCCGAAGATCGGGGACGAGGCGGCCTCCTTCCTGATGATGAATCGCAACAAGCGCGGCATTGTGCTGGACCTGAAGACCGACGGCGGCAAGCAGGTGCTGCGGCGGCTGATCGCGAGTGCCGACGTGCTGGTCGAGAATTTTGCACCGGGCGCGATGGAGCGCCTCGGCTTCGGTTACGAGGCATTGCACTCGGAATTCCCGGCGCTGATCTATTGCTCCCTGTCGGGCTTCGGCCGCACCGGCCCCTACAAGCATCGCCGCGGTTTTGACCTGGTCGCGCAAGCGATGAGCGGCATCATGAGCTTTACCGGTGAACGTCCGGATGGCCCGCCCGTCAAATGCGGGCCCCCGCTGTCCGACATCACCGCTGGCCTGCTCGCGAGCATGGGCATTCTCGCCGCCTACACGCATCGCCTCAGGACGGGTGAAGGGCAGTGGGTCGAGACCTCGCTCTACGAGGCCGCGCTGGTGCAGACCTATTGGCAGTCGACGATCGCGCTTGCCGCGGGCACTGCGCCGCGCGCCATGGGCTCGGCGCACCCGCTCAACGCGCCGTATCAGGCGTTCGAAGCCTCGGACGGCTGGCTCGTCGTCGGCGGCGCCAACAAGAAGCATTGGCTCTTGATGCTGGAAGCGCTCGGCGCGAGCGAGCTTGCCTCCGACCCGCGCTTCGTCAACGGAGCCGACCGCATGGCGAATCTGAAGGAGCTCGAAGCCGTCCTGAGCGAGCGCTTCCGCACGAAGTCCCGGGCGCACTGGCTCGCCGCGCTGGACGAGAAGGGCGTGCCGTGCGGACCCGTGCACGACATGCTGGAGGCTCTGAGCGATCCGCAGACGCTTGCGCGCGAGATGGTCGTCGAGGTCGAGCACTCCACGCTCGGCCCCGTCAAGACGATTGGGCTTCCCATCAAGTTTTCGGAGACCCCAGGCAAAGTGCGATCAGGCGCACCCGTTTATGGTGAGCACACGAGCGAGGTGCTGGCCGAGCACGGGTTCGACCAGAAGCAGATCGAAGCGCTCGAAAAAGAAGGCGCGATCGTGCTGGCATCGGGAAGACGCGAGGAACGCGTCGCCTGAGCGGACGTCGAGACGACAAGAACAAAAGACAAGATCAGCTGGAGGAAATCATGGGTCGGACGTCAATATTTCTGCTCTCCGCGGCCGTGCTCGCCGGCACGATGCCGGCGAGTGCCGCCTGGCAACCGCAGAAGCCGATCGAGTTCGTGGCCACCGCCGGGCCCGGCGGCGGGACCGACAATCTCGCGCGCGCGGTGCAGAACATCATCACCAAGCACAAGCTGACGGAGCAGCCGATCGTCGTCGTCAACAAGGGCGGCGGCAGCGGTGCGGAAGGCTACGTCTACGCCAAGGCTTCCGCCGGCGATCCCTACAAGGTGATCTTCGGCACCTCGAACGCCTGGCAGCAGCCGCTCGTCTCCAAGGTCGCCTTCAACTACACCGATCTCACCCCGGTCGCGGCGATGGCGCAGGACGAGTTCTTGCTCTGGGTCAAGCAGGACTCACCCTACAAGACGGCGGGCGATTATCTGAAGGCGGCCGCATCGGGCGAATTCAAGATGGGCGGCGCGCAGTCGAAGGACACCGACGAGGTGCTGACGCGCATGATCGAGAAGGCCGGCAAGGTCAAGCTGACCTATATCCCCTTCAAGAGCGGCGCCGAGACTGCCGTGCAGCTCGCCGGCGGACATCTCGACTCCCACGTCAACAACCCCAGCGAAAGTCTTGGCCAATGGCGCGGCAGCACGCAGCGGCCACTTTGCGTGTTCAGCCCGAAGCGGTTACCGCAGGGCCCCAAGGTCACCGCGAGCGAGGGCTGGAGCGATGTTCCGACCTGCATCGAGCAGGGCCTCGACATCAAGCAGTATGAGCAGCCGCGCACCGTCTGGCTGCCCGGCAAGGTCACGCCGGAGCAGGCCGCGTTCTATGTCGACCTCATGAAGAAGGTGCAGGCGACGCCCGAGTGGAAGGACTACATCGAGAAGACCTCCCAGGTCGACACCTTCCTGACCGGTGCCGAGTTCGACAAATTCATCAAGGAGGACCTCGAGCACGTCAAGCAGGTCGCGGGCGAGCAGGGCTGGCTGGTGAAGTGAGGCGGGGCACACCTCAAACTCCTCCGTCGTCCCGGCGAACGCCGGGACGACACCGAGCGCTGGGAAAATGCGTGCGTCATAGCCATTGTACGTGACCCGACTGGAGCCCTCGATGATTTCCCGCCGCGCGCTTGAACTTGCGACCGCCGTCCTCACCGGAAGCTTCGGCGTGGCCGTCGTTGTCTCCAGCCTCGACAACGGCATCGGCTGGTCGCGCGCGGGCGTCGATGCGGGCACATTTCCCTTCCTGACCGGGATCATCATCGTGGTCGGGAGCCTCGTCAATCTGGTCCGAGGTGTGCGGCCGGCCGTGACGCTCGCAAACGTTCCCATCGCCATCACGTCCATCGAGCTGCGGCGCCTCGCCGGCCTGTTCGTGCCGGCTGCGATCTTCGTTGCCGCGATCCCGCTCGCCGGGATCTACGTCGCCTCGGCCCTGTATGTCTTCGCGGTGCTGGCGATCCCGAGGCACCAATCCGTGCCGCGTGCGCTCGCCATGGCCGGAGCAACGGCGCTCGCGCTCTATGTCGTGTTCGAGCGCATGTTCCAGGTGAGCCTGCCGCACGGCGCGCTCGCCGCCGCGTTCGGGTTCTGACGGAGAGGCCGATGGATAATCTCGCAGACCTCCTGCACGGCTTTTCCATCGCGGTCACCATGCCGCATCTGGTCCTGATGGCAGTCGGTGTGCTGCTCGGCATTCTCGTCGGCGTGCTGCCGGGGCTCGGCGCGCCGAACGGTGTGTCGCTGCTCTTGCCGCTGACCTTCGGCATGCAGCCGGTGTCGGCGATCATCCTGCTCTCCAGCATGTATTGGGGCGCGTTGTTCGGCGGCTCCGTGACCTCGATCCTGTTCAACATTCCCGGTGAGCCGTCGTCGGTTGCGACCACCTTCGACGGCTATCCGATGGCACGCGACGGCCGGCCGACCACGGCACTTGCCACCGCCTTCGGCTCGGCGGCGTTCGGTGCGCTGATCGGCGTCATCCTGATCACCTTCCTGGCGTCCTGGGTTGCCCAGGCCGCGCTCGCCTTCGGCCCGCCGGAATATTTCGCGGTCTATTTCCTCGCCTTTGCGAGCTTCGTCGGCATGGGTGGGGCGGCGCCGATCAAGACGGTCGTGGCGTTGGCGATCGGCTTTGCCATCGCCGCCATCGGTATCGACACGGTCTCCGGCAGCGTGCGCCTCACCATGGGCGTGGATGAACTGGTCAAGGGCGTGAGCTTCGTCGTTGCGGTGATGGGCCTGTTCGGCATCGGCGAGCTGCTGGTCGCCGTCGAGGAGGAATTTCACGCCCGCGCGGTTTCCTCGAAGATCGAGTGGCGTGAGGTGTTCCGCGCCGTCGGCCGCTTGCCGTGGCATGGCGTTGCCCTGCTGCGCAGCGCCGCCATCGGGTGCTGGATGGGAATCACGCCGGGCGGACCGACCGCGGCCTCCTTCATGAGCTATGGCATCGCCCGCCGCTTCTCGCGCCGTGGCCGCCATTTCGGCACCGGCGAGATCGAAGGCATCATCTCGCCGGAGACGGCCGATCATGCCGCCGGGACCAGCGCGCTGCTGCCGATGCTCTCGCTCGGCATTCCCGGCTCGGCAACCGCAGCCGTCATGATGGGCGGGCTGATGATCTGGGGCCTCAATCCAGGCCCGATGCTGTTCGTCGACCAGAAGGATTTCGTCTGGGGCCTGATCGCCTCGATGTATGTCGGCAACATCGTCGCCGTCGCGCTGGTGCTGCTGACCGTTCCGGTCTTCGCAGCCCTGATGCGGATTCCCTTCGTGGTGATCGCGCCGCTGATCGTGATCATCTGCGTCGTCGGCGCCTATTCGGTGTCGAACTCCTATCTCGACGTGGTGATGATGCTCGGCTTCGGTGTCGTCGGCTATCTCTTCAAGAAGCTGTTCTATCCGCTGGCCCCGCTTGTGCTCGCGATCGTCATCGGCGACAAGGCCGAGGATGCGTTCCGGCAGTCGATGCTGCTCTCCAAGGGATCGCTGGGCATCTTCTTCGCGAACAAGCTGGTGACGTGCCTGATCGTGGGCGGGATCGCGCTGCTCTTGCTGCCGTTGGTGTTGCAGCTTGCGCGTCTCTGGCGAAAGCCAGCATCCCCCACGACCGACACGATCGCCCAGGAGAAGGTGATCATATGACCGCAAAGCCGCTGATTGCGTTGGCAATGGGAGATCCCGCCGGCATCAGCCCGGAGCTGACGGCGAATCTCGTGGCGCAGGACGACATCCGCGCCCGCTGCCGGCTCGTCGTCATCGGCGACCGCCGCATCTTCGACCAGGGCGCGCGCATTGTCGGGGTCGAGCCGGAACTGGAGGCGGTGGAGCAGGGTGCCGACCTTCGCGCGGCAAAAGGCGATGCGTTGCTTGTCGATCTCCGCCACCTCGATCCCAGGGAGGTCGAGCCGAAGACTGCGACTCTTGCCGGCGGAAAATTCGCGCTGTCCAACTACAGGCACGCGCTCGAACTCGGCCGCGACGGCCATGTAAATGCCGTCTGTTTCACCCCCTTCAACAAGCAGGCGATGCGCCTTGCCCGTGCCGAGTACGACGACGAGATCGCGTTCTCGGCCGAGGTCGTCGGTCTGAAGACGCCGGCGAGCGAATTCAACGTGCTGGACCGGCTCTGGAACGCACGGGTCACCTCTCATATTCCGCTCAAGGATGTTGCTGCAATGCTGTCCAGCGAACGCATCCACCGTGCGCTCAGGCTGACCGATTCCTGCATGCGCAATGCCGGCTTCGCGCGACCGCGGATCGCAGTCGCAGGCCTCAATCCCCATGCCGGCGACGGCGGCAATTTCGGCCGCGAGGAGATCGACCTGATTGCCCCGGTGGTTGCTGCCGGCCAGCGCGAGGGCATTGCCGCCGAGGGACCGTTTCCCGCCGACACCGTGTTTCTGCGCGCCAACGCGGGCGCCTTCGACGCGGTGCTGACGATGTATCACGACCAGGGCCAGATCGCGATGAAGCTGATGGGCTTCGATCGCGGCGTGACCTTGCTCGGCGGCTTTCCGTTCCCGATCTGCACGCCTGCCCACGGCACCGCTTACGACATCGCAGGGCAAGGCATCGCATCGGTGGGCGCTAGCCGCGCTGCTCTGCTGCTCGCAGCGGAGATGGCGGCGCGTCGCGGCCTCTGACGACACGACCGGTCCGGCGTTACTTCGCGATCGGCGTCGTCAGCTCCTTGTCGGTCGTATCCACCACGAACACGGCAAGCAGCTTCGCGGGCTCGCTATTGCTGGCATTGGCGCTGACGGCGTGGCGGTCACCGGGCCTTTCAGAGAAGTTCTCTCCCTTGTGAAAGACTTTGGCCGGGCCATCATTGACCTGACTGCGGATCGCGCCTTCGAGGACGGTGGCATAGATGAAGGCGGACGGCGCGTGAATGTGCGCCGGCGAGGAGCCTCCGGGGCCGTACTCGACCAGCACGCCCTTCATGCTCTTGCCGGGGACATTTGGCAGCGCCTGGTCAAAGACGATCGTGACCTTGGCCAAGGGGGCGGCGGTCTCGGCTGCATGGGCCGCCAGGAAAGATGCGGCATAAACCGCGGTTGCGATCAGCAGTCTGCGCATGGGATTCCCCTTCTTTGCCGTTTCCATCGTGATTGAGTCTGGCGGAGCTTCAGAGGCTCGCGAGCCATGTTGCGAGCGGCGTCTTCCCCAGCCGCGCCTCGCTGAGCGGGATTAGCGATCTATCGTCAATGAGGGCGCCGTAATATGGGGCCTTCGGATCTCCCACCACTGGGCGGACATCGCCGGATGCCTTCAGGCGCCGTGCGATGAATTCATTGAAGGGGGCCTTCTCGGGTCCTGCGATATCGATCGTGCCGTTGAGCGGCCGGCCCGTCGCGACCTCCGCGAGACGATCGACGACGTCGTCGGCCGCGATCGGCTGAAACTGGGCCGTGGGAACGACGATCTTCCCGTCGATCACGCCTGTTTCGGCGATGGCCCCGAGGAATTCGAAGAACTGGGTGGCGCGCACGATCGAGTAGGGGACCGACGCGGACTTGATGATGGTCTCCTGCGCCAGCTTGGCACGGAAATAGGCGTTGTCGGGCGCGCGGTCGGTACCGACGATCGAGAGCGCCACGTGATGTTTCACGTCTGCTGCGGCCTCTGCCGCGCCGAGATTCTTGCTCGAACGCTGGAAGAACTCGAGCACGGCAGCCGCCTCCCAGGACGGCGCGTTGGCGACATCGACGACGACATCCGCGCTCGTCAGCGCCGCAGCAAGGCCGTCGCCGGTCACGGCGTTCACGCCTGATTTCGGCGAGGCTGCCACCGTCTCGTGGCCCTGCTGCTTGAGCTTCGCGACGAGCCTCGATCCGATCAAGCCGGTTCCGCCGATCACGACGATCTTCATGGCATGTCTCCTCGGTATGTCGGAGCGCGAGACGAACCAAGGGAGCTCGCGCTGTCACGTCGATCGACGTGATGCGAAGCGACTCTATGCGAGCGATGGCGCAGGCTCTTGCCTGTAATGGGCGAGCCTTGCCGGAAAATGCTTCAGAAGCTGGGCTGCGATGTCACAAGATCGCATCGGAAGGGATCAGCCCCTCCTACCGGGAACACAACCTGCGATGATCATAGATTGCCAGTGTTTTGCCCGACGTGTCAAAGCGCGTTTTGACGGACGCAAGACGGCAGGGAAGCCCTCGAGAAACACCAATGAAAACAACCCTCGGGCTACTGTGCATGGGGTTGTTTTCGCGGATTCTGATCGGGCAGGCGCGAGGCGGCCGCTTCTCGCCTCACGCCCCGCAGACGATCACGCCGTACCAGCCGAGGCCCCGATAGGTCTCGTAGCCGGGCGTCGCATGGAAGGCGACCATCGTGCCGGAGCGGTCCTGATAGAAGCCGGACCGTTGGCCGTCCAGCGACAGCGAGACGCGCTCGCTGAGGATGCCCTGGCCGTCGGAGGCTGCGATCACGCGAAAATTCGAGTCGACCAGCAGCACGCGGGCCTTGTCGCTGTCGCCGACGCGGACTCCTTGCACGATGGCGCGGGCCTGCGGCTCCCAGTCGAAATGGATGGCGAGCACGCCGATCGGCGCGCCATTGGCCTGGCCGCCGTCGCGGACGCTGGCGCAATAGGTCGCAACCTGCGCGTTGCCGAGAAGCGGCTGGTTCTCGACGTCGCCGGCGACATAGTCGTCACCGGAGCGCAAGGACCGCGCCTCGCGAAACCATTTGGTGTGGGCGACGTTCTGGCCGACGACGCGAAAGCGGTCGGCGCGGCCGTTGGCGATGACGTTGCCGTCGAGATCGCAGAGCCAGAGGTCGAGATAGACCGTGTAAGCCCCCAGGATCACGCCGAGGCGTTGCGAGGCATGGGAAACGGCCGCGGCGCCAGGCGAGGCCGCGCAATCGACCACGGCGGAATCGGTCGCCCACCAGCGCACGTCGCAGGTGCGCTCATAGAGATTGCGGTCGATCAGCTCGATGGCGTTGAGCGACAGGTCGACCATGCGCTCGCCGCGCGAACGCTGGCTCATGCGCTCGATCGAGGCGACGAGATCGCCCGTGCGCTTCGTCAACTGGGTTTCGAGCTCGCGGGCGATGGTTTCGACCTGCTGGCCGACGCCGCGCACCTCCTGCGCCACCACCGCAAAGCCCGCGCCTTGCGCGCCTGCGCGCGAACTCTCGATCAGCGCGTTCAGCGCCAGCATCTTCATCTGATTGGTGATCTGCTGGATCGACTTGGTCTTGTCGATCGCGATCTGGTTGACCTCGGCAGTGAGGCGGTTGATCAGCGCGGAGATGTCGGAATCATCGTCCGTGGCTTCGGGGGCAATCGGCTTGGCTTTGAGACCCAGCGCAGCAGACATCGGGGAGCTTCCCTTGGCAATGAGGCCTGATCTGCAATGAACGGGGAACAACGACTTACAGATCGAATACGATTCTTTTTCGAAGATTCCGCCTAACGCCTGCTTAATTTGCTGTTCCGCGGAATGCCTAAATGCTAGTCACCCCGGCCGGCCGAGCCGCCATCCACCGCTTTGTGCGGTCGGGCCGTTGCAAATCCGGGCCGATTGCCGGCCAATCCTCGGAAAGCCAGTAACCGTGCGTCCGCGTGATCGCCTGGACCCCGAGCTCCCACCAAGTTGCCTCCGCCATGACGCCGCCCGCCACCGCCTTGCCCGTCGAAGCGCCCCAGGCTTTCCTGGGCGTGGCGCGCTCGCTGACCGACAAGCTCTGGCGCGACCGGCTGGACGCCCGTGGGGCGGCGCAGGCGCTCGCCATCGTGCAGCGGCACCAACTGCCGGAGCTGCTGGCGCGGGTGCTGGCCGGCCGCGGGATCGATATCGACGCCGTGCCCGACTTCCTCGATCCGACCATCCGAAAGCTGCTGCCGGACCCTTTCACCGTGACGGAGATGGAAACCGCCGCGAAGCGGATCGCCGATGCCGCGGCGAGGGGCGAGAAGGTCGCGATCTTCGGCGACTACGACGTCGACGGCGCCACGTCGGCGGCGCTGCTCGCCTGGCACCTGCGCCATTGTGGAATAGATCCGCTGATCCATATCCCCGACCGGATATTCGAAGGCTACGGCCCCAATACCGAGGCGGTGCGGGCGCTCGCCGCGAAGGGCGCGACGCTGCTCGTCACCGTGGATTGCGGCACCACCAGCATCGAGCCGCTCGCTGAAGCAAAACGTCTCGGCATGTCCGTGGTCGTGATCGACCACCACCAATGCGGGCTCGATCTTCCCGAAGTCGATGCGCTGGTCAACCCGAACCGCCCCGACGATCTCTCCGGCCTCGGTCATCTCGCCGCCGTCGGCCTCGTGCTGGTGACGCTGGTCGCCGTCAACCGCGAGCTGCGCCAGCGCGGTTTCTGGACCTCCGAGATGCCGGAGCCGGATCTGCTCGGCATGCTGCATCACGTCGCGCTCGGCACGGTCGCCGACGTGGCGCCGCTGATCGGTCTCAACCGCGCCTTCGTGGCCAAGGGCCTGATCGCGATGCGACGGCGCGACCATGTCGGGCATACCGCACTGATGGACGTGGCGCGGCTCAACGGCCCGCCGGAGGCCTGGCATCTCGGCTTCATGCTCGGGCCGCGCGTCAATGCGGGCGGCCGCATCGGCCGCGCCGATCTCGGGGTGCGGCTGCTGCTGGAAGGCGACAGCGTCGAGGCTGCGCGGATCGCGGCGGAGCTCGATCGTCTCAACAGCGAGCGCCGCGTCATCGAGCAGGCGGCCGAAGCTCAGGCCGAATCCGAGGCACTGGCCTCGATCGGGCTGGAGGACAAGCTGGCCGTGATCGTCACCGCCTCGGAAGGCTGGCATCCCGGCGTGGTCGGCCTCGTCGCCTCCCGCCTGAAGGAGAAGTTCTCTCGACCTGCCTTTGCCATTGCGCTGGAGCCAGGCGGCATCGGCACCGGCTCGGGCCGCTCGATCGCCGGCGTCGATCTCGGCAAGGCAGTGCGGCAGGCCGTTGCCGACGGCATCCTGCTCAAGGGCGGCGGGCATGCGATGGCCGCCGGCGTCACGCTGCGCAAAGAGAAGCTCGCCGAATTCCGCGCCTATCTCGAAAACGCGCTGGCACGCGATGTCGCGGAGGCGCGCCACGTCAACGAGCTCTATATCGACGGCGCGGTCTCCGCACGTGCTGTGACGCCGGAGCTTGCGGCGACGCTCAACCGTGCCGGTCCCTTCGGCAGCGGCAATCCGGAGCCCGTGCTGGCACTGCCGGCGCACCAACTCGTGTTTGCCGACGAGGTCGGCCAGGCGCATCTGCGCCTGCGTTTCAAGTCGGGCGACGGCGCCATGGTCAACGGCATCGCGTTCCGTTCGGTCGGCCAGAAGCTCGGCAACGCGCTGCTCGCCAATCGAGGCCAGCAGCTGCATGTCGCGGGCTCGCTCTCGGTCGACCGCTACCAGGGCGCCGAGCGCGTGCAATTTCGCGTCGTCGATGTCGCGCTACCCGATCAAGGGCCATCCGTGATTAGATAGCGCATGATCCGAAAAAGTGCGAAGCGGTTTTCCGACAACGATCATGCGCGAAAGATAACGGTCTCAAACAACAAAAAAGGGAGTGAACATGACAGGGCAGGTTGAGGGCAAGGTCGCGCTGGTGACCGGTGGCGCTTCCGGCATTGGCGAGGCCATCGTCGAGCTGTTCGCGCGCGAAGGCGCCGCGGTCGTCATCACCGATATCGACGAGCTGCGCGGCCCGGAGCTCGCCAGGCGCGTCACCAAGGCCGGCGGCAAGGCGATCTTCCTGGAGCAGGACGTCACCAGCGAGGAGCGCTGGATTGAGGTCGTCGCCGAGATCGCCAAGCGCTACGGCCGGCTCGACATCATGGTCTCCAACGCCGGCATCGGCATCGCCGTACCCTCGATCGTCGACATGACGCTCGCCGACTGGCGCAAGCAGAATGCGATCAATCTCGATGGCGTGTTCCTCTCGGTCAAGCATTGCCTGCCCTTGATGCGCAAGACCGGCGGCGGCTCGATCATCATGATGTCGTCGCTGGCGGGCTTGCGCGGCTCGCCCGGGTTGTCGGCCTATTCGGCGACCAAGGGCGGCGTGCGGCTGTTCGCCAAATCGATCGCGATGGAGTGCGCGGCGGCGGGCGACGGCATCCGCGTCAACTCGGTTCACCCCGGCATCATCGATACCCCGATCTGGGGCAAGATTCCGACGGGGGCGGCCGGCGCCGGCCAGAACGCGCCGATCGATCCGGAGGAGCGCGCGCGCGTCGTCACGCCTCTCGGCCGTGCCGGCCATGCCGCGGAGATCGCCTCCGGCGTGCTGTATCTCGCCTCCGATGCTTCGCGCTACGTCACCGGCAGCGAGCTCGTCATCGACGGCGGCATGAACGCGGGCGGCGTGCCGCGGCGAACCTGAGCCGCGCAGGGCAGGGTGGCGGTTGCAGGGGCTGACGCGCAGGTCCAGTCCCTGTACAAGGCTGGCAGCTCCCGACCGACAGAGGTGTCCTTCGCCATGGCGCACAGCCTTCACGCTTCCTCACCCGCGCCCGCGCCATTCCGCTCCAATCGGCCGGACCTCGCGACCGACGCGATCCGCACCGCGCGCGAGGATCTGGCCGCCTGTTTCCGCATGGCGGCGCGCAACGGCTTCGAGGAAGGCATCTGCAACCACTTCTCGGCCGTCGTGCCCGGCCATGATGATCTGTTCCTCGTCAATCCCTATGGCTACGCCTTCCGCGAGCTGACTGCGTCGAAGCTCCTGATCTGCGACTTCCACGGCAACGTACTCGATGGCGAGGGAGTGCCGGAGGCGACCGCCTTCTACATCCATGCCGAGATGCACAAGCGCCTGCCGCGTGCCAAGGTCGCCTTCCATACCCACATGCCCTATGCCACTGCGCTGTCGATGACCGAGGGCGATCCCCTGATCTGGGCCGGCCAGACCGCGCTGAAATTCTACGGCCGCACCGCGGTTGATCGCGACTACAACGGCCTCGCGCTCGACAACCGCGAAGGCGCGCGCATAGCCTCCGCCGTCGGCGATGCTGACATCGTCTTCATGAAGCATCACGGCGTGATGGTGCTGGCGCCGACCATCGCAGAGGCTTGGGACGATCTCTACTACCTCGAACGCGCCGCCGAGGTGCAGGTGCTGGCGATGTCGACGGGACGAAAGGTGTTGCCGGTCGATCCCGCGATTGCGGCCGCGACCTACAAGCAGATGCGCGAGGGCGATACCGAATCCGCGCGGCTGCATCTCGCCGCCATCCGCCGTCAACTCGACGCGGAGGAGCCGCAATACAGGCACTGAGCGCCACATTCCGGGGCGGGGCGCAGCCTCGAACCCGGAATCCAGAGGTCGTGGTGCGAGATTTCGGGTTCTCGCCACGCGGGTCCTGGAACGACGAAGTGAGAGAGCGCCTACGAGCCCTGCCGCAGCTTGGCCAGCACCTTCAGCCCGCCATAGCCATCCGCCGGCGTGATGCCGGCACGCTGCTGAAAATCCTTGACCGCCTTCATCGTGTCGTTGCCGACGCGGCCGTCGGTGCCGCCGGTATCGAAGCCGGCCTTGGTCAGGCGCGTCTGCATCTCCTGCACCTCGGCCAGCGTCAGCGCACGCTCGGAGCCGGGGAAGGGTTGGATGAAGGGTGGCGCTCCCAGGCAGCGGTCGCCGAGATGGCAGATCGCCAGCGCATAGTTCATGGAAGGGTTATAGCTCTTCACCGAATAGAAATTCGGTCCGAGCAGGAAGGTCGGCCCGCCCGCAACCGGTGTCCACATCTGCGCGGATGCGTTCGGCTGCGGAAACGGCTGGCCGTCGGCGCGGGTCACGCCGGCCGCCTGCCACGCCGCGTAGGTGCGGCTTCCGCTCACGCTGCCGGGCGCGCGCACCTCGTAGCCCCAATGCTCGCCACGATGCCACTTGCCGCGGTTGACGAGATACTTTGCCGTCGAGCCCAGCGCGTCATCGGGCTTGCCGAATGGCGACACCTTGCCGTCGCCGTCATAGTCGATGCCGACATTGAGCCAGACCTCCGGCATCCATTGCGAATGCCCCATCGCGCCGGCCCAGGATCCTCGCATTTCGTCCGGCGTGCTCCAGCCCTTGTCGACGATCCGCAGCGCGTTGATCAATTCGGTCTCCCAATAGGCCTTGCGGCGCGGCTCGTTCCAGGCGAGCGCGGCCAGCGAGGGAAACACCGGCCTCATGTGGTTCTGCTGCACCAGGGGATCGCCATAGGCGGACTCGACGCCCCACAGCGCCAGCAGCGTGCCGCGCTCGACGCCGAAATCGCGCTCGACGCGCGCAAGCAGCGCCTCGTTGTTCTTCAGCGCGATCTTGCCGTTGATGATACGCCAGTCCGAGACGCGGCGGTTGATGTATTGCCAGAGCTGTTCGTTGAATTCCGGCTGGTTGCGCATCTGCTTGAACACGCTCATGTCCGGCTCGATCCGCCCCATCGCGCGCTGCCATGTCGTGGCTGAAATACCTTTCGCCATCGCGCGGGCGCGAAAGCTCTCGCGCCATTCGTCGAATCCCGGAGGCGCGGCGAGAGCGCGTGTCGGGACGGCGAGCAAGGCGGCTGCACCGAACGCCGATTGGAGCAGGGCGCGGCGAGTTGAACGAGGCGAGGAATCAGCGTGCGTCATGGGCGCATTCTAGCCGGAAACATGGCGCGTGTGAGTCGGTTCCTGGAACGGCGGCGATGTGAGAATTCTGCCTGATTGCGTCGGCGGTTCCCACCGGAACAAGTGTCGCACTCCCGCATTCCCCCCACACACCGGGAAGGAGGAGAAGATGAGGAAATATCTGCTTGTCGCAGCCATGGTCACCGCCGTCGCAGCGCCCGTGTTCGCCGATGAGGTCGGCGTTCACGTCGGCCCGGTCGGCGCGGGCGTAACGGTCGGACGGTCCCACGAATATCGTGAGCGCGACCGCGACCACGACCGCACCACCGTGATCAGGGAACGCGAGCCCGCCGACCGCACCACGGTGATCAAGAAGGAAGATGAATTCGGCAATCGCAGCAAGACCGTCATTCACGACAACGACTGACGGAGCAGGGTCCCGGCTTGATGCCGGGGCCTTTCTTCGCACGATCGGCAAATCGAATCGGGGTCGAATGAAGATACGCACGCATGCGGAAAGCCATGTCGTCGAACTCGACGACGGATCGCAGTGGCAGATTTTCCCCGGCGACCTCGCGACCACGCTGAGCTGGAAGCCCGAAACCGATTTGCGTCTCGAGCAGAGCGGTGACCGGATGAGTTCGCACGTGCTGGTGAATATGGCCGATCAAAGCCGCGTGCGGGTGATCGCGGCGGACGAGACCTGGCCCGACGGCGAGGTCAAGAACGCGTTGAAAGGCGGGTAGGCGCGCTGCTGCTGCGATGGAGGCGGCAATCAACGACCGCGAATGTCGGTGGCCTCGTCCCCCTGCAGATCCTTCGCGATTCCGGCAAGCCAACGCCGGATAGTGCTTTCCGCCTTTGAATCCAAATCCCGAGCCAGGCGCTTCTCCAATTCCAGCACACGCTGCCGGCACGCGTTCAAAAGCGTCGCCCCGCGCGGGGTCAGCGTCCATTGCAGGATGCGGCCGTGGACGGGATGAGGTGTCATCACAATCGCGCCGTTGCGTTCGAGGTTGCGGACAATGACACCGACGGTCTGGGGCGTCAGGAAGGTGAGGCGGGCGACATCGGCCCCCGACAAGCCCGGATAGGCGTTGAGCATCGTCAATACCGCAAATTGCGGCGACGTCACGCCGAGATCGGCGAGAGTCCGTTCCATCGTCAGGCGAACCGCGGCATGGGCCTGACGCAGGAGATAGCCGAGATAGCCCTGCTCGCCGCGCTTGCCTTCGCCGGGAGCGGGGACACGCGTGGTGTCGCCGGCAGGCGCGGGTGCCTTGCGCACGGTTTTCGGTCCTGTGACGGCAACGGTCTTGCGTGTCATATCAGAGCTCTTATAAGATATAAGTACCCTTATAATAATCCGAGGTGAACGGCAATGTCACACGCCCGCAGCGAATACGAGGATTTCAAGAGGATCGCGCCGGACGTCTATGATCTGGTGCTTGCGCTGGGCCAGCTGGCGGGCAAGGCCGGCCTCGACAAGCAGCTGCTCGAGCTCGTCAAGCTGCGCGCCTCGCAGATCAACGGCTGCGCCTTCTGCGTGCAGCACCACGTTCTGCTGTCGGAACGGATCGGCGTTCCTGTCGACAAGCTTCATCTGGTCGCGGTCTGGCGCGAGGCGCCGATCTTTTCGCCGCGCGAGCGCGCGGCCCTGGCCTGGGCCGAGGCGCTGACCTGTCTGCCCGATGGCGTCAGCGAGGCGGTCTATGCGGAAGCGTCTGACGAATTCTCCGAGACGGAATTGACGTACCTGACGTCAGCGGTCGCCTCGATCAACGTCTGGAACCGTTTCGGCGCGGCGTTTCGCTGGACGCCAGCAAAGCGGCCGGTCGCAGCCGCCGCAGCTGCGTCCTGAGGGGGACAAGGGGAGATCACGATGATAGCCATGTGCTTTTCTGCCGCGCCACGCCCGATGTCGTCGCGGTCAACGGCGCTCGCCGTCGTCGCAGGCCTCGCCTGCGCGCTTGCGATCGGCAAGGTGCTGCCGGTGACGATCGACAGTGTATCCGGTGTGCTGGCGCCGCTCTGCGCCACGGCGGCGGAGAGCTCGCCGCTCGACAAGGTCGAGCCGATCGGCTCCTACGCGCTGCCGAACGTCCCGGGCAAGCGCGTCACCATCGTGCGCGTGTCATATGGTCCCGGCGGATTTTCACGGCCGCACCGACACTCGGGATCCGTCACCGCCTACATCACCAAGGGGCAGATCCGCTCGCAGCTCGGCGGTGGCCCGGTCGAGACGTTCGCCGTGGGCCAATCCTTCTTCGAGCCGCCGGGCTCGACGCATCTGGTCTCGGCCAATGCCAGTATGACGGAGCCGGCGGAGTTGATCGCTGTGTTCGTCGCAGACGAGGGCGCACAACTGACGACGTTCATCGAGTAGCTGCACGCGCAATGCGCCACCGCATGTTCAGGCCGATCGCGATCGCCTCAACCGTTTCCATGCCGGTGCGAGACCGTATTCGACCGCCGGAATCGCAAGTGCGCCGACAAGCAGTCCAAGCACGCCCGAGATGGCTGCCTCGACCGACCATTCGATGACGCCCGCAACGGAGGGAAGGAGGTGTGCGGCAGCTCCGGTGGCGGCATGGACCATGTGGCCGACCACGGGTGGGCCGTATTTTTCGATGCCGTGCAGGATGATGCCGCCGCCGACCCATATCATGGCGGCGGTGCCGATGGTGCTCAGCACCGCCAGGAAGATGGGCATGCCGCGGACGAGCGCGCGTCCAAGCAAGCGGATTCCGCTGCCGATGATCGAGGTGCCGTCATAGCGCGCAAGGGCCATGCCGACATCGTCCGCCTTCACGATCAGGGCTACCACGCCGTAGACCCCGACGGTGATAAAGAGGCCGACCAGCGCCAGCACCAGCGCCTGCGTCCAGATGCTGCCCGCCGGGAGGGCCGCCAGCGTGATCGCCATGATCTCTGCCGACAGGATGAAGTCCGTCTTGATGGCGCTCGCGACCTTCTCGTCCTCGACCGACCGGGCATTCAACGCAATCGGCTGCAACTGAGCTTCGTGGTGGTGCGCATGATGCGGCAGCACGGCTTCGAGCACCTTCTCGGCGCCCTCATAGCAGAGAAAGGCTCCGCCCAGCATGAGCAGCGGCGTGACCGCGGCGGGAAGGAAGTAACCAAGCAGCAGAGCAATGGGAAGCAGAATCAGCAATTTGTTGCGCAGCGATCCGACCGCAATCTTGCCGACGATCGGCAGTTCGCGTTTCGAGGCAAAGCCGATGACGTAGTTCGGCGTGACGGCGGCGTCGTCGATGACCACGCCTGCTGCCTTCGTGCCCGCTTTGGCGGCCTGGCTCGCCACATCGTCGAGCGAGGCTGCTGCCACCTTTGCAATCGCCGCGACATCGTCGAGAAGACCGATCAGTCCGACACTCATGAAACGTGTCCCTTCTTCATTGAGCCGGCGGGTTTGCGCGACGATACGCTCTTGCGCCGCCCGGAATCGGGAGCGAGCAAGCCGTTAATTGTCCTCGCCGCTCGATCCCTCGCGCAGGTCCGGTTTGATCACGTCCTCCGGGAGCGCATGGGCGACCGGCTGCGCCGTGCCTGCGATCTCCGGGCCGACTTCGCGGCCGCGGGCGCGGATCAGGCGCTCATAGGCAGACACCAGCGTGACGTAGGGGCTGACCCAGATCCAGCCGTCGCGTGTGAACACCTGCACATCGAAATGCAGGTGCATCGACGTGCCGGCGGGATGGTCGAGATAGTTCGAGATCACACCGATCTTCTCGCCTTCGGTGACGATGCGGCCATTGAGCACGCCATCGGCGTTCATCACGTGCGGATTCATATGCATGTAGCGGAAACGGATGTGCTCGGTGCGGCTGTTGACTTGAAGTGTCGCGGCCTGGTCCTTGGCTCCGCGGATGACGATCGCGTCACGCACGGCGACGACGGCGCGCTGCTTGGGATCGCAGGGCTCGCGGCCTTCACCGGGCGGCGGGCAGTCGGCGGCACGGATGTCCTCGCCCTGGTGGCCGTAGCCTCCGCCACATTGCCACACCTCGAAACTGCGCGACTCGCAGAAATTGTCGCGCCAGGGATAGGCGGTCGGACCTTCGCTCTTGTCGCGCCTGCCGTAGGATTGCGAGCGCACGAAGGCGGGCGCCTTGTCGAGGGGAAAGCGGATCTGGGCATAGGCCATCATATCGGGATGGCCGCCTTGCTTGCGGTAGCCGGTGTTCGGGATGATGTCGCCGCTCGGCCGGTAGCTGAAGTCCGGCGAACGCCCCGCGGGACGATCGAGGACGTTGGAAGCAATGTCCATCAACGGCCTCATGCGCTGGCCACCGGCGATACGCAGAGCCTTCAAGAAGCGCTCGGCGACTGGATAGGCTTCCTTGCAGGCGAGCCGCCGCGGCTTGGCGATGCTGTCGAGGCACTGGATCGACACCACATAGGCGACGCCGAAGCGGGTGAAGGCGTAGCGTACGTAGCCTTCCCGGATGAACTTGCGCAGGTCCGGGTAGGTTGCCGCGAGCGGCTTGACTGGCTCCCCCTTGCCGCCGGCTGGATCGGCGATGTCGTAGACGAGCGCCGAGCCCGTGATCTGCACCTCGACCGGCCTTGCGAATACCCGGCTCGGCATACCCTCGCCGGCGCCGGGCTCGAACGAGAAGGTCGCGCTGTAGCCGGCCGGACCGGCATCGAACATGTCGACGGGATTGAAGTCGGCCTGGTAGCGCGACAGGGTGAGCGGCGCGCCGCTGCGCTGCGCCTTGAGGTACGCGGCAGCGTCGAACGGCAGCAGCACGGGTACGGGACTTCGGGTGATGCCGGTGAAGAAGCGCGAGGAGATCGCGTTGAGCTGCACCAGCGCGGGCATCGCGCGCGGATCGTAGCGCGGCACCGAACGGCGGGGTGCAAAGATGAAGTCGCCCGCAATCTGCGGGCGACTGTTGATCTCGACGCGGAGCTGGTCGAGCGCTGCGCGCCAGTCGACGCGCAGGGCCGTGAGCGAAGGGCCGCGGAATTCATCCGCAGCGACCGGCGCGGCAGCGAGGAGCGACAGCGACGCCAGGAGAAGCGGGACGAACCGGAAACTCTTCCTGCCCACTGCCTCGCCCCCGGCGGTACCTGTTCCGATCCTCGATTGCCCGCTTAGTCCTTGGCGCGTTCGGCGTAGGAGCCGTCTTCGGTCATCACCACCACGCGCGTTCCGACCGAGATGTGCGGCGGCACGGTGGTGCGCACGCCGTTGGAGAGAACCGCGGGCTTGTAGGAGGAGGAGGCGGTCTGACCCTTGGTCACGGGCTCGGTTTCTACCACTTCCAGCGTCACGCGCTGCGGCAGCGCGATCGACACCGGGTTGGTGTCGTGCATGGACAGCTTGACCGTCATGCTCTCCTGGAGATACGCGGCGGCGTCGCCGACGACGTCCTTCGAGACCTGGACCTGGTCATAGGTCTCAGGGTTCATGAAGTGGTAGCCGTCGCCATCCTCATAGAGATAGGTGTAGTTGCGCTCTTCGATCGTGGCCTTTTCGACCTGGTCGGTGGTCTTGTAGCGTTCGGAGATCTTTACCCCGTCCGAGATTCGGCGCATTTCGATCTGGCTGACCGGGGTGCCCTTGCCGGGATGGATGTTCTCGGCGCTCACGACGACATAAAGCTTGCCGTCTTGCTCGATCACGTTGCCTTTGCGAATAGAACTGGCGATGACTCTCAAAGCTGTATTTCCTGCTTGCTTGGCCCGGCGGGGGCCAGGACGTGGTCAAATTGATGGGGGACTTGGGGCCTCAAATCGGACCTCGGCGCCCGTTTCGGGCCGCAACATACTGATTTTGCCGTTGGATGCCAGCACTTTGCTGCTGGCTGGAGCGGTCGGTTAATGGCTGGGGACAAGCCGATGTCGCCGTTCTGGTCGCCCGGCAGGCACCTCGACCGGCGGCCGTTCCTCCAGGCCAGGGGCGCGGTGACCGGAGCTTTACGGGCCTTTTTCGCCGAACAAGGCTTCATGGAGGTCGAAACCTCGGTCCTTCAGGTCTCCCCGGGCAACGAGACCCATCTGCACGCCCCCCGGACCGAGATCATGCGGCCCGACGGCAGCCGGGCGCGCCGATACCTGCGGACCTCGCCCGAATTCGCCTGCAAGAAGCTGCTGGCGGCGGGCGAGACGCGGATTTTCGAATTCGCCCGAGTGTTCCGGGACCGCGAGCGCGGCGACCTGCATCTGCCTGAATTCACCATGCTAGAATGGTACCGGGCGGGTGCCCCCTATGATGTCATCATGGCCGATTGCGTCGTCGTGATCGCCCGTGCGGCGCAGGCGACCGGCATCGGGACCTTTTCCTTCCGCGGCAGGACCGCCGATCCCTTCGCCGAGCCGGAGCTCCTGACGGTCGCGGGCGCCTTCGAGCGCTTCGCCGGCATCGAACTGCTGTCGACAATTTCGGGTGGCGAGGGTAACCGTGGCGCGCTCGCCGCGGCGGCCCGCGGCAAGGTCCGTGTGGCCGAGGACGACACATGGTCCGACATCTTCAGCAAGGTCCTGGTCGAGCATGTCGAGCCGCATCTCGGGCAGGGGCGTTTGACCATCCTGTTTGAATACCCATCTCCAGAGGCGGCGCTGGCGCGGGTGAAGGCGGACGACCCGAGGGTCGCCGAGCGATTCGAGGTCTATGCGTGCGGCGTCGAGCTCGCCAACGGCTTTGGCGAACTGACCGATGCGGAGGAGCAGCGAAAACGCTTCACGGAATCGATGACGGAGAAGCAGCGCCGCTACGGTGAAGCCTATCCGCTCGACGAGGACTTTCTGGCCGCGGTCGCCGCAATGCCGGAGGCGAGTGGTGTCGCACTCGGCTTCGACCGGCTGGTCATGCTGGCGAGCAGCGCAACACGAATTGATCAGGTGGTGTGGACACCCCCTGCGGATGAGAGATGACGAAGACGAATTCTGTACGCACTCTGCGCGAGCCTGCCGAGCTCGTCGCCGAGGGTCTGGCCCCCGCAGCAGCGCTGCCGGCGCTCGAGCGCGTTGCCGCGCGCTATGCCGTGGCGATCACGCCGGCGCTGATCGAGCTGATCGACACGACCGATCCCGACGATCCCATCGCGCGACAATTCGTCCCCACCGCAGCCGAGCTGAACCTGGAGCCGGGCGAGAATGCCGATCCGATCGGCGACCACCCCCATTCGCCAGTTCCCGGAATCGTGCACCGCTATCCCGACCGCGTGTTGTTCAAGCTCGTTCACGTCTGCGCGGTCTATTGCCGATTCTGCTTCCGCCGCGAGATGGTGGGGCCCGGCAAGGAGAATGCGCTGTCGGACAGCGCTTATCGCGCGGCGATCGACTACATCCGAGCACACGACGAGATCTGGGAAGTGATTCTGACCGGCGGCGATCCCCTGATGCTGTCGCCGCGGCGGATGAGCGAGATCATGGCCGAACTGGCTGCGATCGATCACGTCAAGATCATCCGTCTTCACACCCGCGTACCGGTGGCCGAACCCGCGCGAGTCAGCGAGGAGATGGTTGCGGCATTGAAGGTCGCGGGCGCGACCACCTGGCTGGCAGTGCACGCCAACCACGCGCGCGAGCTGGCAGGGCCCGCGCGTGCTGCCTGTGCCCGGCTCGTCGATGCTGGAGTTCCCTTGGTGAGCCAGTCCGTGCTGTTGCGCGGCGTCAATGACAACATCGCCGCTCTGTCGGATTTGATGCGAGCTTTCGTCGAATGCCGGATCAAGCCCTACTATCTGCATCACGGCGATCTCGCGCCGGGCACGGCGCATCTGCGAACGACGCTGGCGGAGGGACAGGACTTGATGCGGCAGCTGCGCGGGCGGGTCTCAGGACTATGTCAGCCGGACTATGTCATCGACATTCCCGGCGGCGCCGGCAAATCGCCGGTGGGGCCAGGTTACGTATTGGCGCCGCAAAATACCGCACCCGATGCGGATGATGCGGGAGCCGAAACGCGGTATCGTATCTTAGATTATTGCGGCGGCGTTCATCTTTACCCGCCCGAAATCTGAGCGGGGTAGAGAGTGTGCCGATCTGAAAATGGAGCACTGAAAATGAAGAAGATCATGGTGGCAACATCGCTCGTGGTCTTGCTTGGTGGCGAGGCGGTTGCGCAGACCAACGGCTCGAAGGGATCGACCTCCGGCGGCGCAAGCCGTGGAACGGCGTGGCCGGCGCCTGTTGGTCACCGCCAGCCGCGTGCGGCTGACGTGCCGAGTGAGAAGAATCTGAGCGATCCGAACACCCCCGCGAACAAGGAAGATGCGGAGCTCGATCGCAAGATCAGGAGCATCTGCCGCGGCTGCTGATTGCTTCACCTCTCCCGAAGGGAGAGGTCGGATCGCATCAAAGATGCGGTCCGGGTGAGGGTTACACTCTCGCCCCAACGCTGCGACCGCTCACCCGGATTGCTGCGCAATCCGACCTCTCCCGTCGGGGAGAGGTGATGAGCCAGCCAACCCAGCCGAGTCGTTGCTCAGGCCGACCGTTCGTGCCGCCCTGCGTGCCGGGTGTTGCGACGAATCTCGACAGCGTCGGCGAGCTGCTCGAGCGCGCTTGCCGTGGTCGGCCAGTCGATGCAGCCGTCGGTGATGCTCTGGCCGTAGGTGAGCGGCTTGCCCGGCACCACGTCCTGGCGACCGGCGACGATGTTGCTCTCGATCATCGCGCCCATGATGCGGCTCTCGCCGCCCGAGATCTGACTGGCGATGTCGGCCATCACCAGCGGCTGGTTCTCCGGCTTCTTGCTCGAATTGGCGTGGCTTGCATCGACCATCACGAGCGGCGCGACGCCGGATTTGGTCAATTCGTTGCAGGCGGCCGCAACGCTTGCCGCGTCGTAGTTCGGCCTGCTGCCGCCGCGCAGGATGATGTGGCAGTCCTCGTTGCCCGCGGTCGAGGCGATCGCCGAATGGCCGAGCTTCGTCACCGCCATGAAATGATGCGGATGCGAGGCCGACTTCACCGCGTCCGCCGCGATCCGCACATTGCCGTCGGTGCCGTTCTTGAAGCCGACCGGGCAGGACAGCCCCGAGGCCAGCTCGCGGTGGATCTGGCTCTCGGTCGTGCGTGCGCCGATTGCGGCCCAGGAGACGAGGTCGGCGATGTACTGCGGCGTCGTCATGTCCAGGAATTCGGTGCCCGCGGGCAGACCGAGATTGTTCACGGCCGACAGCACGTTGCGCGCCAGCCGCAGGCCCTTGTTGATGTCGAAGCTGCCGTCGAGATTGGGGTCGTTGATCAGGCCCTTCCAGCCGACGGTGGTCCGCGGCTTCTCGAAATAGACCCGCATCACGATCTCGAGCTGGTCGGCAAGGTCCTCGCGCAAGCGCGCAAGGCGCTCGGCGTAGTCGAGCGCGGCCTCGGGATCATGCACCGAGCAGGGGCCGACCACGACCAGCAGGCGGTCGTCCTGGCCGCTCAGGATGGCGTGGATGGCGTTGCGGGCGGCCATCACCACGCGTGTCGCGGTGAGCGTGCGCGGGACCTCCCGCATCACCTCTTCCGGCGTGCTCAGTTCTTTCAGTTCGCGGATACGAAGATCGTCGGTCGTGCTCAGCACGGCGGGCTCCTGTCTGTTTTAGAACCTGCCGGCCAATAAAAAAGCCGCCAGGTCTGGCGGCTTGTTCGGACGTTTGCTGCAATGTGTCAGATTGAGCGCGATCCTCCCGCCGCCAGCGAGCTGTCGTAGCTAAAGTACCAAAAATAGCTGGTGGCGACGGTGATCATGGCAGGCCATATAGCCTGCCGCTGGCGGGTTGTCACCCCCCAATCGGCGCGTACGGCGGCGAGGCGCCTCAGGTCTTGCTGTTACGTGCCGCCATTGCCATGCCGATCAAGGTGGCGCCGCCGAACAGCAGGTTGATACCGACGAGCACACCGATCGCCCAGTCCGCCGAGCTTGGCAGTCCCGTGATCACCATGAACGAGATCGCGATGTCGACGAGGCCGGAGACCAGAAGCCACGACCAGCGGCCGCTCAACTCGCGGCGGTGCTCCAGCGCGTACATGATGGTGGCGACGCCCTCCGCGAGGAAATAGGCGCCGAGCACGATGGTCAGCGTCAGCACGGCCTGTATCGGCCGGGCCAGCAGCAGCGTGCCGGTGAGCACGGCCAGAGCGGCCGAGATCAGCGACCACCAGAAGCCCGGCGTGCTGCGCGCCCAATAGGTCGCGATCAGTCCGCCGATGCCGCCGATCAGGAACATCCAGCCGAGGAAGATCGCGGTCGCAAGACTCGCGAGCGGCGGGAGGACCAAAGCGGCAATGCCGAGAACCACGAGCAGGATGCCCTCGAACAGGAAGGCCTTCCAATGCGTCTTGACCGCCTGGTTCATTGCGGATTGCAGCCGTGAAAATTCCTCAGGCGATGTCATGAAGTCCTCGATTTCGTCAGCAGCCCATGCCGCTCAATCTAGTATGTGTGCACCGCGCCTGCCATCGCGCGGCTCAGCCGCCGCCGGGCGCCGACGAAAAGCCTTCCGCGCTGGTGCGGATGCGGTTGCGGCCGAGAATGTAGATCGCCGTCGTGACAATCAGAAGCGCGAGGCCGAGCAGGATCGAGACGAAACCAATCGGGATCAGCGCCAGCGTCAGGTTGCGCTCGGGGTTGATCAGCCAGTGATGGATCGAGGTCAGCACGAAGGCGAGCCCCAGAAAGCCGATGCCGCCGCCGGCCAGCAGCAGCGCCCACATCCGGCGGAGCTGGCTGAGCCGCTCGCGCGCGACATCGGTCCGCGGCGCATGGTGGCGCGCGACGCGCCGGACCAGGTGGATGGCGAAAGCAATCGAGCCGAAGCCGACCAGGAGGCTCGCGGCGCCCAGCCACATTCGGAGTGTCGGATCGAGATCGGGCATGCGCTGGAGCGCCAGCAGCGGGAAGTCGAAGGCCGAATGCAGCGCGAGCGGGGCGGCGAAGATCAATAGCCGGCTGGAGAGGCGTGCCCAGTCGCGATGGCGGCGGTTCGCGCCCAGTGCCGTGCCTGCGCGCGCGATCGTCAGGTAGGCGCCCGCGATGATGCCGAGCGCGCCGTGGAAGGGTACGGTCAGCACGCTGCGCAGGGCGGCCAGCGAGCGCCACATCTCCGCGTGCTGGACCAGATAGGCGAGGTTCTCGTAGGCGGCGAAGCCGAGGCCGACCGCGGCGCCATAGACCACGGTGTCCATTGGATTGGAGAAGGTCCGCCGCTTGGTCGACGAAATCAGCACGATGGCGATCACCTTGACGGCCTCCTCAGGCAGCGCGACGCCGAAGATCGAATGCATGGCCAGTGCCGCCCAGGGGTCGTCGGGGGCAGCGACCATCTTGGCGAAAGGAGCGCGGGCGAGCCCCAGGAGCGAAATGCTGGCCGCGCCAAGCAGGAAGGCGGTCCAGACCTGGGCCGGCGGGCCGGGGCGCTCTTCGGCAGCGATGACAAGCCACAGCATCAGCAGCGCCGGGGCGATGGCCGCAGTTCCAATGACGGTGGGGAGCGCTTCGATCAGATACATTGGCGCCGAAAATAGGTTCCCTTGATCCGCTTATCTACGTCGGGCCGATGCGACCATGTGTCATGCGCCTGCTGTCCGCTCGCTGAACGCGGGCGATAGCTGCCGTTCATTCCCGTCGCCTGCGAAGGAGTAGAATACAAGCGCGATCAATTGCATGGCAAAAAATGCTCGTCATCCATGGCAACGACCCTGCGTCGGATGTCGGGTCGAGATTGGTGAGCCAGATCAAGGAAATGCGCAGGTTTCTTCGATCCACTGCGCACCTCTTCCGGCGGCGGATCCGCAGGCGGGATGGCCTGTCTCAAGGCCGGCGCCGCGGCTGCTGGCCTAGTCCCGCTTTCCTTGTGCGGGGCGGGCCTGCGATCCGGCGCGACCGCATCTGCTCAAGCTCCCAGAATGCACGGACCAGGCACGTGCCGAGGCAGAAGACGATGAGCAGCAACAGGAAGGCCTGATCGACGGCAGGGATGTGTATCATGGCGATGATGAAGCAACGCCCATGCCAGAGGTTCCCGCGATGGCCGGCGCCTGGCGCAGCCGCGCATGACCGTAAACGCCGCTTGCTCAGCAGCGACTCGGCGGCCCCGAATCCGTTCTTCAATGCGCTGGGAGCGGCGACGGCGCGGCGGGAGCGACGTCGAAGGCGCCGAGGTGGAATTCTTCGCCGATCGATGCGTCCGGATCGGCCGGTTGCGCCAGCAGGGTGAACGCGGCCTGTGGGTATCGCTTCCAGATCTCGATATCGCCGGCGGTGATGGTGAGCCAGCCGAACGTGTACATGTAGCGTCCGGGCTCGGTGACCCGGCCGACCCTGTCCCAAGTGATCTTATCAACTGCGACTTTATCAACTGTGATCTTGTCGACTGCCATTCGGTCCCCCGAGCGCAAGTCTGCACATTGACGTCCGGCCCGAGGCACAGACCTACATAAGCTGATACCGCATTTTGGCCGCGATAGGGCAGCGATGCGGTGGATCAGGCCGGCTGCGATGAGCGCACGATCAGGCGGACGAGGTTGTCCCGGGACTGCTTCTCGGTGAATTTGACCGCAAAGCCGTGCGCGAATTTGCGGATCACCCGCCCGACGCAGGCGCCGACCGCAAGCGGGGTTCCGATCGGCGGATCGTACTCGGAGGACACCGCGACGCCGGCCGTCGAGACGTCGATGATGAAGCACGAATGAGTGCTCCCGTCCGCGAGGGTCAGGACCGTGTGCGAGACCTGCGGAACGAAGCGCGCGTCACGCCGTAGCTCGCGAACGCTGGCATCCTTCTGCTTCTTCTCGAGCCAGGTCAGCTTTTCCGACATCCAGGCGCGCCGCGCCCGCGTCATGTCGAGCTCCATCAGGAAGCCCGCCTTCAATGTCGCGCTGATGGTGCACTGGAATTCGCCGAAATCCTGGAAGTAGGAGGTCACGCGCTCGCCGACCTTGCCGACGACAGGCACGTCCACGATCATGCGGAAGGGCGAGACTCGCTTGGTCCGGCAGGCGAAGCTGCGGAGCTTGCCCTCGCAATCGTACCAGCGGGGCAGCGAGTAGCTGCCGCTCACCGCAACGTCCACTGCTCGTTGCCTGAGGAACTCTTCGACGGACATGATCGCCGATCTGTTTGGGATTCCGTGGTTCCACGGCTAGCGGCCAAACTCTAAGCAATTGACACCGGCGCGCATGAGCAGGGGTAAATTTCCGGTAAATGCGCGAACGAGAGTCGCGCGATGGCTCGCGGCGTAAGGTCGCAATACCGTCACAGCAGAATCAAGCGATGGCGTTTCAGACCAGCCCGAGCAGCACCAGCAGCGCCAGCACGCCAACGAGAATGACGGTCTTTATCGTCGTCCGAGCCAGGCCGTCCGGCCTGATCGACAAGTTGAACCACGGACCTGCGCGCCGGATCGTCAGCGCGGCGAGCGCATCGAAAATGGCGAGCGCGAGAGCGATGCCGGCGATCCAAAACCATGGGGCGGCCGGTGGCATCCACGCGGCGAGAAAGGCGGGGACGGAGCTTCTCATGGATACGAGTAGCGCGATCCAGGCGAACCAGAACACGGAGCCCTTGACGATATCGGGCCCGATCGTATCGGGCTCGAACCTGATCTCGATCGCTCCGAACGCGCTTTCGATGCGCGTGCCGTCGCCCAGGAAGAGAAACGCGCCGAGGTAGAGAGGAACGCTGGACTGGAACAGGAGCGCAATGATGCCGAACAGGATTGCGTAGCTGCAGGCATCGCCGAGAATCGTCATGCCCGCCGCGGGCGGCGATGATGTCTTGGGCTGCGTCTTGGGCTGCGCAGCCGCGCCCTGGCGCTGCGGAAGCGCTCTGGCGCGCGCCATGTGCTCGAGCATCCTGGCACGCCGGTCCGGCACATGGGGTGCCGCGCGATGCATCCAGGGCGGCGGCTGCGGGGCAGCGCCGGAATGGCTCTTGGGAATGGTCTCGCGCTGCTCCACGGGCCTGTACCGGTTCCGATCGGAGATTGGTCGGAGGGCGGAGGCGGGGAGTTCATGCCGCGGCGGAGGATTGTCGGCGTTGGCGAGCCATCGCGCAGCTGGCGCTCCCTAGCGGAATCGAACCGCTCTCTCCACCGTGAAAGGGTGGCGTCCTAACCGATAGACGAAGGGAGCAAACGCAGGGCCCCGCCGCTTGCCGCGGCACGGCCGCTGGCCGGCCGAACAGCGCCCGGCGGCTTGCAGCGGGCGAACGTATAGTGGCGTTTGCGCTCCCGGGCAAGCCGTTCGGGAACGGACTTTTGGCGCCCGTGGATAGCGTGGACCGGGGGGCATCGGGGGAGATTTCAACGGTTTCTTAGGGTTCCCTGCGTAGCGCTGGAGCGGGAGATTTTCCAAATGCCACCGCCGAAAAAGCGCGCAGCCCGCAAGCTGTTGTCGCAGCACGCCTGGATCACCCTCGACGGCGGCTTCGCCGCACGGCATTGCCTGGTCCGGGACATCTCGGACACGGGCGCGAAAATCACGCTGGACGAGGACGCGAGCCAGCTTCCGGGCGTGATCCGGATGGCCTTCGCGCGCGACGCGCGCACCGGGCGGAGCTGCCAGGTGGTCTGGCGCCGGGGCAAGTCGGCCGGCGTCAAGTTCATCTGATCGCGGACGCGGACGCCCCGATGGCGCGCCCCGCCGGTCCGGGCTACAAGGCGGCGATGCGTACGCCGCTCCTCATCCTGATCTCGTTGCTGGCCACGTCCGCGACCGCGGCCGAGAGCCTCCGCCTTCCGCCTGCCGAACGGCAGCAAGCGGGCAACGCCCCGCCGTTGAAGAGCACCGTCGGAAAGACAAGAGCGGGCTCCTGCGCCTCCTACGGCCCGCGCTTCGTCATGGTCGAGGGCACCGGGACCTGCGTGAAGGTCGGTGGCTCGATCAGCATCGACACCAGCGTCAGGCGCTAAGGGCCATGCCGGCGGACCTGCTGCGGCTCGACCTCATCGTTCCCATCATGATGTATTGCGCGCTGCTGTGGTGGGTCGGCCGCGGCCTGAGCTGGACGGCCCGGCTGGCGACCGCCGTGGTGACGCTGGTGCTCATCATCGCCGTCCTGCTGGTCGAGCGCGGCTGGCGCTGAAGCCCCGACAAAACTGCGAAAACAACCCCATGCACAGTAGCCAAGTCACGGCAAACGCTGGTCATTCCGTTCTTAGGATTTGGCGAATATGGCTTTGACGCGTCGGGCAAAACAGGGGTATGATGTCATCGTTGAAAGGTGCGGCCGATAGGTCGCGCGGCTTGCTCAGACATCACCTCCGCTCGCGCGATCGCTGCAGCTTGCACCCTGCCAGCGGTCACGACATCGGCGGTGCGACGAATTGCGCAAATCCGGGCCGTTTGTCGAGCTCGGCGAGCCAGCGGGTGAGGTGCGGCTGCGCGGGCCGGCTGATGCCTTCGACCCCGAGCCAGCGCCGCGCATAGGACCCGATCGCGATGTCGGCGAGCGTGAACGCATCGCCCTCGATGAAGCGGCGCGAAGAGAGCAGGCGGTCGGCGATGGCCCAGACCTCGGCGGCAGCATCGGCATCGCGCTGCACCTGGATCATGTCGCGCTCGGCGGGCGCCGTGCGCACGATGCCCCAGAACACCGGGCGGTCGACCGGCTGCACGGTCGACAGCGTCCAGTCGAGCCAGCGGTCGACCGAGGCGCGCTGCTTCGGCGCCTCCGGGTAGATCGGCGTGCCGCTTCCATGCGCGAGGCAGAGATAGCGCATGATCGAGTTGGACTCCCACAGCACGAAGTCGCCCTCGACCAGCGTCGGGATCCGCGCATTGGGGTTCATCGCGAGATAGTCGGCCTCGCGGGTCTTGCCGTATTGCATGCCGGCGTCGACGCGCTCGCAAGCGAGGCCAAGCTCGGTGAGACACCACAGCACCTTCTGCACGTTGACCGAATTGGCGCGGCCCCAGATCGTCATCTTGGTATCAGGCATGAAGCGTCTCCCCGCATTGTCGCTTGCTGCGGGTGATAGCGGAATTCGCTGGTCGGAGCGATGCGCGATTGCGGCGCGCCCCTCATGCAAAAAGCTCCGCACGCGGCGGAGCTTTCGTTGCAAAGTTCGACCTGACGGTCAGCGGCCGAAGAACAGCCACAACAGAATGATCACCGGGATCGGCACGCCAATCATCCACAGCAATAGCCCTCTCGCCATCGCATCCTCCTCCAATTGTCTCACTGGAGGGTGAACGCGGGTCGTGAGCGCTTGTTCCGCGCGCAAACCTACCAATGACCGGTGTTCGGCATCGACAGCCACGGCTCCTGCGGCGGCTTCGGATCGCCCTTCTGCAACAGCTCGATCGAGTGCAGGTCCGGCGAGCGCACGAAGGCCATGTTGCCGTCGCGCGGGGGACGGTTGATGGTGACGCCGGCCTTCATCAGCTTCTCGCACGTGGCGTAGATGTCGTCGACCTCATAGGCGAGATGGCCGAAGAAGCGATCCTCGCCGTAGGTCTCCTCGTCCCAATTGTAAGTGAGCTCGACCAGCGGCGCCCCGCGCGTCGGCGGCTGCTTCTTCAGCGCCTCGAGATCGTCCGCCGAGCACAGGAACACCAGTGTGAAGCGCCCCTTGTCGTTCTCGATCCGCCGCACCTCCTTCAAGCCGAAAGCATCAACATAGAATTTCAGCGCGACATCGAGATTGCGCACGCGCAGCATGGTGTGGAGGTATCGCATGGTTGTTGCTCCCTGGAACGAATGGAGGGTTTTGGCGGCGGCGGAGCCGGCGGAGGGAGGGATAGCAGGAATTCGGGAGGAGGGGCAGGGGGCGGAGCCAGTGTACGTGGAGCCCCAAGCATCGCGAAGACGCAAATGGCTATAACGGCTGTGATCCTGGGAGGCATCTCGACTTTGGATTGTTCTCGTGAGAGGATGCACGTGTCTCGTTGGGAAACGCGACCTCCCTGCATATTGCGCAGGGGCAAGATTGGAGGCTTTCCGTGCGCGAATTTGAAGAGGGCGCCGTATTGTACGTGCGCGCAATTGCTGGACTGCACGTTGTTACGCTGGCCTGGGACTTCGCGCCGGGCCAGGAAGCCAGGAAGACCGGACTATTGGGCTTCGCCATCGAGCGCACCGAGTTCGACAAGAACGGGAATGTTCACGAGCGCTACTTCATCCGGGGGATCAAGCGCTTCAAGCACAAGGATGAAGGGCTGGCTCCCGGAACTCCGGTGCCGACGTCGGAGCATCCGATTCAGACATTTCAGTGGGGCGACTACACGGCGAGACCGGCGACAACCTACGAGTTCAGCGTCATCCCGATTTACGGCAAGCCGAAATTACTCGAACTCGATGTTGCATCAGCAACCAGAATTCGCGTGAGTACGGAGGCCGAAGAGGGCGGGAAGAAGCCCGGAGAAACCACCCACGATATCTACTTCAACCGTGGCGCGGCCGGGTCTCAGGCGTTCGCGCGCAAGTTCGGCAAGACCGAGCTCGATGAAAACGATCCCAGCTCGGATGCGATGAAATGGCTTTCCCGAGGCTTGTTCGAGGCGCTCGTCAAGTTCATCGAATATCCCGCAACGCTACAAAACCCTGACGCGTACGCGTTGCGGGCGATGCTCTACGAATTTCGCTACAAGCCCGTCGGCCTGGCGTTCAAGAAAGCGAAGAATGCGGGCGTCGACGTCGATATCCGCTACGAGGCACAAAGCTATGCGGACGAAAACGAGGAGATGATAGCTGCGGCCAAGATCAAGAGCATCTGCACGCCGCAGAAGTCACGCGCCGGCATCAGGCATAACAAATTCATCGTTCTGCTCCACGACGGCGTGCCGATCGCCGTCTGGACGGGGTCGACGAACATTTCCTCGGGCGGAATCTTCGGTCATTCCAATGTCGGCCACGTCATATGGGACGGTGAGATTGCACAGAGCTTCCTCGATTATTGGGAGCGCCTCGCTGCACCGGACGTGACGCTGACTCCCCTGAAGAACGCGAATCTCGCTGTTGATGCGACGCCTGCGCGCCATACCTTGCCGCCGAAGGATCGCATCTTGCAGCTGTACTCGCCGCGCGACGGCAAGACCAAGCCAACGACGCTGGAGTGGTACGCGGATCTCCTCGCCGACGCCAAGCGGATGGCTTGCATAACCTTCGCCTTCAATCTGGATGACTTCTTCTACAAGGCGCTGGCAAAGGACGATGATACGCTCCGCTACTCGCTTTTCGACAAGGACCCCGGAGACGAGTTTGCCGACGAAATCAAAGTGACGGGCAACAGTGTCATGGCGCCCGGAGCCAAGCTTTCAAAGGGCGACATCGAATTCTTCCTCGGCGAGAAGCTGACGGGTTTCAACCGCAACTTTTATGTTCACGACAAGTTTCTGCTGGTCGATCCCTTGAGTTCTGACCCGATCGTCGTAACGGGCACCGCCAATTTCAGCAGGCCGTCGCAGAACGCCAACGACGAGAACATGCTGGTCATCCGCGGCAACACAAGAGTCGCCGACATCTATTTCGGCGAGTTCATGCGCGTGTTCGACCACTTCTACTCGCGTTATGTCATCAAGAAGATCAAGGAGGCGGGCAAGGGCGACCCGGACGCCGGCTTCCTGAAGGAGGATTGGAAGGAATGGGTGCCCGGTCATTTCAAGGCGGGGCAAAAGCAGCTACGGCGTGAGATATTCATGAAGGAGGATTGAGCCGCGACTGTCGGGCTTTAACGCTGCCCGGAGACACGGCTTCGTTCCCGACCTCTCACGCCGCCTTCTCGACATCCTTCACGATAATCTCGACTTCGAAATAGCCCATGTCGCGGAGCTCGGCGGCCTTCTTCTCGGCCGCTTCCCTTGTGTCGCGCTTCAAAATGATCTGGCCCGCTCCGTCGCGGGCGCAAACGAAATAAGGCATTTTCGATTCCCAATTTCGTTTGCATACACATGGCTCCGGATTCCCGCAAGAATACGGGTCACCGCTCCAGCCCGGCCTTTTGCCGCATCTCCTCGATCAGCTCCGAGGCCTCGGCCTTGGTCAGTTCATCCTCCGGGCGCGCACGTTCTTCGAGGACGGCGATTATGCGCTGTATCGCGACCTGCTTGCGGCGAACTGCAAGGACGCTGGGGTCGAGGTGTGGGCCTAGTGCCTGATGCCGAACCACGTGCACCTGATCCTGGTGCCGTCCGATCCCGACGGGCTGCGGCGTGCGCTCTCGCGCGTGCACCGCAGCTACGCCGGGATCATCCACGCGCGACGTAAGCGTACCGGTCATTTCTGGCAGGGCCGGTTCGGCGCTGTTGCCATGGACGAAGAACATCTCGCGGCGGCGCTGCGCTACGTGTCGCTCAATCCGGTGCGGGCGCGCCTGGTGCCGCGGGCACAGGACTGGCGCTGGTCGAGCACGCGCGCGCATTTGCGCGGCAGGGACGATGGCGTGACCGCGCTGGCGCCGATCCGCGATCGTTTTCCGGAGTTCGCCGATCTGCTGGCGACCGAACGGGAAGACGATCTGTTCGACGCCCTGCGTTCAGCCGAGAGCATCGGCCGGCCGCTTGGAGACAGCCGCTTTCTTAGCCGTCTCGAACGTCAGACCGGGCGCGTCCTCAAGCCCGCCAAGCGCGGCCGAAGCTGTCGGTGGAGTCGGGGGTATTTAGTGCACTGTCACCGTAATAAGGGTTCATTCCCTCAACACTTGAACCCCGCCAGAGGTGGTGCCGACTAAACGCCATGGCCGCACTCGTTGCAGAACTCCTGTTTGACCTCGTCAGAAGCATCGCTGCTAGCTGGCTGAGACAGGCTGCGGTGGCCATCTCTGCGTGGCTCGATACGAAGATTCATGGCCGTGCTGCACGCGTTGTCGTGGGCGGCCTTCTCGGGATCGCCGCCTATTTCCTCATTCCCGTTATCGCCGGCCTGCTGGGGCTGTGATGTACTCCGTTAAAGCGAGCCTCATCATCGCATTGGCAATCGGGGCGTTCATCTCCTCAGTGCTCCTCGTCGCGGAGCCTCTAACCGACTTCGCGTTCCTCTCGCTGGAGTGGCCGGGCATCACCGCGGCTTATTTTTTCTGGGGAGCGGTCGGAGGATCCACCTTCCTCGGCATCGCCATTTGCTGGGGCGTGAACGCACTGACCTACGGTCTGGGCGCTTTCGTCATTCTCAGCGCCTTTAAGGTGCTGAGGGAAGCATGAAGCCCTGGGCTTCAGATGATGGGAAAGATTGCGAGGGTTGCTGCGCTTTGGGGCACCGCGGGGCAGATTGGGTCGACCTTGATAGCAGCTGATGCCGCAGCGTTTGTTTGATCATGCACGGCCAACTCCGGCGACCGTGCCCACTCGCTCACGCCGCCTTCTCGACATCCTTCACGACGATCTCGACTTCGAAATAGCCCATGTCACGGAGCTCGGCGGCCTTCTTCTCGGCCGCTTCCCTTGTGTCGCGCTTCAAAATGATCTGGCCCGCTCCGTCGCGGGCGCAAACGAAATAAGGCATTTTCGATTCCCAATTTCGTTTGCATATACGTGGTTCCGGATTCCCGCAAGAATACGGGTCACCGCTCCAGCCCGGCCTTTTGCCGCATCTCGTCGATCAGCTCCGAGGCCTCGGCCTTGGTTAGTTCCTCCTCCGGCAGGTCCTGGTGCGCCTGCTCGGCGAGGGTCTTGAGATAGGATTCCTGGGCTCCCGTCATCGGGTCGTCCCCGGAAACCCAATCTTTCGGTTCCTTCCGGGTATTGTCCGCCATCGCAAATCTCCTTTTCCGTCAAACGCCGGACTCGACTCTTCGTTCCGTTTTTGTTCTCTTTGGCCATATTCATATCGCGAGGGCTGAACATGCCGGACCTGGACTTTGTCAGGCGGGAGATCGAACGGATGCGCATCCAGATTGGCAGGCAGAGAAAGGAGATCCTGCAGCTGCAGCGGGCGGGCGTCGGGACCGCCTCGGCCGAAGCGCTGCTGTCGCGGATGGAGGCGAAGGTTGAAAGTCTCTGCGCCCAGCGCGACGCGCTGAGGAGCGCAGAGCCGCATCACAACAAGGGCAGGGTACTCGGCGGGAGGACATGGTGAGCAGGCGCTGGTTCGACGACGAGAGAGAGCTGTCGCCCTTCCTGACCGCGCTCGAGGACGTTCGTAGAAAGGCGACGCGGGAAGGGTGGTGCTATGCCCACGTCCAGGCCATCATCGTGGCCATCGACCAGTACGCGGAGGCCGCGACAGGCAACCGCGAATATTTCCTGAACAAGCCGGTTTCAATCGGCGACAACCGGAAGGCCGCGGATATTCCGTGAGGGACTGTGCCCTCGTGTCGTTGCTCGTGCATCGCATCGGGGCACGTCGCTGGTGTCAACGCTCGTGTTCGAGATGCGCCGTCAATTTGCACGGCGCCAAATTGCGATGACGGCGGTCCCAACTGCAGCTGTTCGCCGAGAGCGGCCACAAGCTGGAAGAGTAGCGATGGCTGACGGCGCGCAGGCCTGCCGCCATCGCACCGTCTTCTGCGCTCCCGTTACGACGGGGAGCAAGCAGCAACAGGGACGAAGACGTGCGCGCTCGTCGTTGCGCCGATCAGCGTGGCGAGACCGAGGAGGAGGGCGCTGACCTGGTCCGACCGGGCGAAGCGGCCTTCCTCGGCGGAGTAGTCCGTCGAGTTTTGCCGGGCTTCGGACGCGCTACGGGTGTGATCCCGTTCT
Source organism: Bradyrhizobium sp. USDA 327 (assembly GCF_041262065.1). Taxonomy (NCBI): domain Bacteria; kingdom Pseudomonadati; phylum Pseudomonadota; class Alphaproteobacteria; order Hyphomicrobiales; family Nitrobacteraceae; genus Bradyrhizobium; species Bradyrhizobium sp. USDA 327. The sequence continues at coordinate 2,835,819 of NZ_JBGCCW010000001.1, forward strand.
GCTCGTCGAATTGCTTCAACCAGGCCTGGATGTATCGGGGATCATCGGGACAAAGCTGTTTAAGCAAACGAAGGTTCTGCGCTCTGAATTCCACAAGGGTTTTCGGCATAATTCCTCCTCAGAACCCTGCCCGCCCAAAAGGTGCGTCGGGAGGGGAGCCGGGTCAACGGCAAAGAGAGGCTTGAAATTCCGGGCGAGCCGATGCAGCGCGCCTGAAACGAAAACCCCGCCTGGGGGAAGCGGGGTTCTCTGTCGGGGTGAAGCTTGGGGACGCTTCAACTGAAAGACGAGCAAGCCGGCAGAACGTTCAAAAGAGAATCCACAGCGCCGGACTTGCTGGGCAAACGCATATGGCTTCATTCGCGAGCTGAGCGCGCGCCTCGTCCTTCGAGACGGGAGCTTCGCGGTCTCCTCAGGATGGCTAAATGGCGTCGGTGCCCGCTGAAACTGCTCCCGCGCATTCCGTCCTCACGGGAGCGCAGAAGCCATGGTCCTAAGGACTGGGCGTTCAAGAGAAAAGATATTCCGCGCAGGAGGAGCCCGCGGCCTGCGCTTCATTCGAGCAGGCGCGGGTCACGTCGAAGCTCCGCCAATTGCCCTCGTGACTGCCCGGCGTGCTTTTCAGGAATCTGTGACTTGCTGAAGCGATGTCCGCATCCCAGTTCCACTGGTGTGCGATCAGATGTGCGGAGGACAAAATGCGCAGATTGTTGGTGATGTTCCTCGCGTTGGCTTCGCTGACCCAGGCCCACGCGGAGGGGAAGGTAAACGGCCCGGACGCCTCGTGCAGCTATACGTTGGCGAACGGGGACACGTACCAGATACCAGCGGGCCAGAATCTCTGCTGGCGCGTCCCGCCGCCCTCTTACAAGGTGTACACGCTCCTGCGTTGTGATCCGCCGTTTCAGGAACTCAGCCGGGTCCAGCCGGGCGATGGCCGCTGTAACAAGTACGAGGAACGCCAATAACTGCCGCTGGATACGCGCCTCCGATGGCGGCTCTCACCGCGAGGCGTCACTTCAAGGCGTGATCGATCTTGTGCGCCAAGTGCCCGGTGTCGTGATCGCGACGCAGCTGGCTCAGCGACGTCTCGTTCAGCTGGGCCAGGACCTCGCTGAGCTGCGCCGCATCGGGATACCCGGCCGCAAAGCCCTTTCCATAGATCTTGCGCAATGTGCCGACCAGCGTGTTGCCGTGCTTCTTGCTGATCTGGCCATCCTTGTCCCGATGGCGGCCATCCAGGCCCGGTTCCTTCATGTGTCTCTCCCGTGCGGCGTCTGAAGCGCCTGAAGAGAGCCTGCGCTCAAACCAGTCGACTGGCAATGCCATCGCGCGCGCGTTGACGATTGCCCGCGCCGCCGCAAGGGCCCGCGCTTCTCTCGCCTGCTTGTGAAGGCGCCGTTGATTGTGGCGAACCGATCAGGGCAACACATTGCAGGAACGATTGCTCGATTGGAGCTGATGCGATGCGCTCTCCCTTTGCCATGGGTCTCATGGGTCTGCTGCTCGTCCTGTGCAGCGCCGCAGACGCAGCAACGGTGCATCGCCCTCGCGCACGCCCTCTTGCGGTAGACCGGCCACGCACGAATGCGACGCCACCGGCGCGCTTCGCGGTCCCCGGTTGGAGTGACGAAGCAACACGGCGCTGGCTCGACAATGCCTCGTCGAACGTCGGCCGAGGCGGATAGCGGCGACAGGCGCGGGTGATCGCTCGGAACTAAAGCATGATCCGGAAAAGTGCGCAGCGGTTTTCCGAAAAGATCATGCTTAAACAACAACCTAAAGCGCGATGACGATTCATCCTAATCGCATCGCGCTTTAGGCGGCCTGCTCTTCAAACGAGGTGTAGACCCGGCCGTCGGGATCGACGACCTGAACGTCCCGGCAGCCGTCCTCGACAAGCTCTTTGGCTTTCTTGAGAGCGGCGGCGAGTGACAGCCGCTTGAGGTTGACGACGCCCGCCGTGTCGAAACCGTTGATTTCAAACATGCTGTCCCTCCGGTTTTGTGAAGCGTACACGTTTCCGGCGGCGTGTCTTCCGATTTTTGGGGTGGGAGGGCTTTGGGAACGGCAGCCAAGTGCCAAGCAGGAGCGATAAGCGCGTTGCGTGCACTGTCACCGCAACTCCAACGCATTCAGAAATCATGACATCAGTGCAGCTTCCAGAAGCGCAGAGCCATCGCTGTGCGGCATCGATCGCATCGGGGACGAGGGATCTTCCTTTTGGGAGACGGGAGGTCGGACGGCCACCCTCATCTCGCCCGGCACTCCCGGCGCTCTGATCCGCAATTGAATCGGCAGCCGGGAGCATTTGGGGGCTGGAACCCGAGCCGTGCCACATTCGCATCCGGGCGGCAATGCGTAGAACATCGCACTCCGGTAGTTATACGGAGTCCATTTTCGGAACGGGGTGTTCTATAGAATGAACACCGGCGCGATTTAAGTACTTGGTTCTATTTCTGCCGGGAATGCCGCAGTGGGGGCTGGAACCACGCTGCGGCTTTTCCCATTGCTTTGTTGGTTCATGTGGTCGGTCACCGTGAGGACCATCGGCGGCTTACCCCTCTCAAAATCCGGCCGAACATCAGCGCCTCGTCGTCCGCAGGTTTTGCTGACAAACCGCCGCTCGAGATCTGACAGCCGCATGTCGTCAAGCCAGCAATCGGCATTGAGAGCCAAGCGGTGGCTGCATCGATCATCGGCGCAACAAGCGAGGACGCCGCAGACGCCCATCTCGTGCATCTGGCGAAGGTGATCTCTTTCGTATCCTTTACAGGGGTGATGCACTGTTGCTGCGTCTGCAGCGGTGCACAATACGAGCAGCAGACCCATGAAACCCACGGCAAAAAGAGAGTGCATCGGATAGCGGCGACAGACGCGGGTGATCGCTCGGAACTAGGCGGCCTGCTCTCCAAACGAAGTGTGGACGCGGTCGTTGGGATCAACGACCTGAACGTCCCAGCATCCGTCCTGAACAAGCTCTTTGGCCTTCTTGAGGGCAGCGGCGAGTGACAGCCGCTTGAGGCTGACGACGCCCGCCGTGTCGAAACCGTTGATTTCAAACATGCCGCTCCTCCGATTGTCGCTATCGCGGACGCTCCACTCGAGATCCCACGAACTGGATAATCTCCTGGGCGGAGTAGACGCCCTGCGGCGGCGGACCAGGAGGTAGCTTCAGTACACGCACATAGACGTCTTGGCCCGGTCTGATCACGGTGTCCACGCTGCCGGGAGAGGTCATTGTGAACGCTTGATTGCCGACGAACGTTGTGTTGCTCGTTCCGGGTGTAACGACCGTGGACGCTCGACTGGCGTCCGCCGCGCTGATGATCTGAAAATGCGTCCCGCCGGCCGCTTGCGTGGTTTCTGCGGCTTTGAGGAGGACATAGTCCTGCACCGTGGCGGAGTTAGTGTAAGCGTTGCCTCGTGACTGTATGCGCCACGTGTCCGCAGTCATCTGCTGCGCCGCAACGCCGCCTGTAAACCCCATCTCCTGATATTTCGTGCCGCAGCCGCCCAAAGCGAGGCATAGCCCAGCGATCGCAATCAAACGCATGCTCGCCCCCTTGCAACAATCAAGCGCAACTAGGGGGAGAGATCAATGCGACGTTCGCCGAACTGGTAAAAATACCGCGGCCCGCGCGGGGGACCGTTAGTTCGGCCGCGCTCGCCAGCCGGTTTCCTCGTCGGGAATGGTGGCGGTAATATTGACGTCGGTCCCAGCCGACTGGCGCCAGGCGGCCACCCCGAAGCACAAGGTCAGCAGGACGGCCGTCACTAACAACAGCACCGATAGAAACTGGCTCACTCTGACACCCCTGAACACAACGCCTCTGGCGGAGGAGCGAGCACGGGAAGACGATTCGGAAAATGCAGAGCCGCTGACCTACAGGCATGTTTCCTCAGGTTGTAAAACGGTGGATGAGCACGTTTGACCTTTTGCCCGCCGCGACTTACGGCACATCATCCAAGACGTAGTGATATTTCCTGGGCGCGGGGTCGAATCTCGCCAAGCTCTTCCTCTTGGCCACAGACCAGACACTTGAAGATGGAATCGTCGTTGTGCTCCTCCGGACCGGTGAGGTCTGACCGGCACGTTCCACAAAGGATGCGTTGGTTCGATTGCGTCATCTTTCGCTCCTGATAGGCGGTTGTCTCCGGGGGGCACTGATGAACCCGCCAAGTACCTTGCGGACTTAGAGTTTCAAACCACTGAGAAGCCCAAAGGGAGCCGTCTGCGGCTTCTCGTTCGCCAACTTCCCGACTTCAAACCAAGGATGCCGCCCAGGTGCGCGAGGGAGTTGTGCTGCGAGTTCATAGGCGGGCATAGCGCCCGGATCAGCCGCTGTTCCACCTCGTGGAAGTGCACGTTGCTCTGAGCGTTGGTACGATGCACCCAAAGCTCATTGGCGCCGTCGCGCTTCGCCTGATCGATGCGTTTGTGGGAGCCGATCGCGATGGTCTGAACCTTCTCTTTCGGCCGCAGATCGATTGTCTCGCAAATCAGGCCGATGATCATCGCGAGCGGGATGGCAGCAATGCCTGCCAGTAGTCGCGTTTCATCAGCGCGGGCTTCCGCCGTCGAGTGGTCGCGTGCAGCCTTCTCGCGGTACGGAGAATCGAGAGTTCTTCCCACCTGCTTCCCAGTTTCAGTTTTCTCGGAACCAAAATGGGTAGTGTTGCCGATCAAGTCTTTGATTGTGCTTGGTGAGCGCGCTGGGGCTCGAACCCAGGACCCCGTGATTAAAAGTTATGGTTTTCCGGATTTCTTTGGATTTCATCCCCTTTCGTTGCCTTACATAAGCAACTGAAACTGTTGATATTTGCGCCTTAATGCGCTAACAATGGATTTCATCGGGCTGCGCGCTATTTCAGATTCTTGTGGCCCCGGAGTGGCCCCATGCCTGCCAAGAAGCACCGCAAAGAGCTTACCGCCACCATGATCACTCGGTTGAAGGCACCCGCGGCAGGGCGCCTTTGGGTGGCCGACTCAGTCGTCCCGGGCTTCGGCGTGCGTGTGACCGAAAAGGGCGCCAAAACGTTCGTGCTCCGGACCCGCTACCCCGGTGAGACCAGCGCGAGCCGGCGCGAGATCGGAAAGGTAGGAGAGACCGAGCTTGCCGATGCCCGGGAGAAGGCGCGGGGCTGGCTGAAGCTGATCGGCGAGGGCAAGGATCCCGCCAACGTTGAAGCGGAACAGCGGCGGTCGCAGGTTGCCAAGGACGCAATGACCGTCAATGCCGTGCTCGACGCCTTCGAGAAAGACCACGTGGAGGGGCTTCGGAGCGGCGATCAGGTCAAGGCTGCGTTTAAGAACCACGTTCGGCCCCGGATCGGGGAAAAGTCGATCTATGACCTAAAGCGCAGCGACATCGCGGCTATGCTCAACGAGATCAAAGCGGACAGCGGACCGGTCATGGCTGACAGGGTGCTGGCGCACGTCCGGAAGGCTTTCAACTGGCAAATGGTGCAGGACGACGAGTTCAAATCGCCAATCGTCCGTGGCATGTCCAAGACGAAACCCAAAGAGCGCGCGCGCAAGCGTACCCTGGCTGATGATGAAATTCGGGACGTGTGGACGGCTCTCGACCAGATGGAGCAGCCGACCTGCTATCCGCGTTACGTAAAATCTCTGTTGCTCGCGATGACCCGTCGGAACGAGTCCGCGCGGATGCACACCGACGAGCTGGAAAGCGATCTGTGGATCATTCCGGGTTCCCGTTACAAGAACAAGCAGGATCACGTCATTCCTATCACGTCCGCGCTCCGCGAGCTGATCGGCGATAAGCCGGCCGGTTGCAAGGGAAACTCTTGGTTTGTGTTCTCGACAACGACGGCGGGCGGCCAGTTGGATGGCGCCAAGCCGTTCAGCGGGTTCAGCAAGGCTAAGAAAGAACTCGACGCGATCATTTCAAAGATCCGCAAGGCGGAGGGTAGGGCGCCCATGAAGCAGTGGCAGCTTCATGACCTGCGCCGCACCGGCCGCAGCCTCATGAGCCGGGCCAAGGTCGATGCCGACCACGCCGAGCGTTGCATGGGTCACGTCATCGGCGGCGTCCGCGAAACCTATGACCGATATGAATACTTGGACGAGAAGCGCAAGGCGTTCGAGGCGTTGGCGTCCATGCTGGATATGATCCTAAACCCCGCCGGCCGACAACGTCGTACCGATGCGCGCTGAAGCGGTCGGGTAATTCAGTGCAATTCGCAACGTTTCATTAACCTTCGTGCGGCAGAATAGAGCTATCCAAGCCTTGAGGGGCTAGCTTTAAATCGTAGACCGAGATGGTCGACGAGAGACCGGGATGGTCTCGCTAGTGAGTAGGGCCGAGCGATCCGGGATGGGTCGGGACAAGCGCAACAAGCGCTCGCCCGGCCTTTTTTATTGGCGGCGAGCGATATCCCGGAGCATACCGCCGTGTCGCAGCAATTGATCGCCTACGAGGGCCTTTCGCCCAAAGGGATCGTCTACTCCAAAGTTCAGCTTTGGCGCCTTGAGCGGGCAGGGAAGTTTCCCAAGCGCGTGAGGCTTTCCGCGCAGCGTATTGCCTGGCTCGAAGCCGAAATTGACGAGTGGATCGCCGCGCGTATTGCAGCGCGCCGTCAGCCGATCGCCGCCTAATTCTTCGCTCCGGCCGCCGGTGGGGCCATCGGCGGTCTCGTGGCGCGGGGCGGGCGATGCCTTGAACTCTCCCAGCCCCGCAGCCCCACAATTCAAACCTCACAAGGAACATTCACAATGCAGAACGAACTCGACACCATCCTCGCCGGCCTCCGCGCCAACATTCAGCAAGAGATTCTGAATCACCGCGGCAACGATGTGGGCCTGGTCGCGTCCTTCACGACCAACCTTCGACACCACCACCAACGAGTCGATGCGAAATTCTCCAATCTGCGCCAAGTAGGCGCCGATATCGCTGCGATCGATGCCGCTTCGAGCCTGCCACCGAGATGATCGATCAGGCCATTCGGTCCGCAGAAGCGGCCGGCCGCGTCGAATTCGCCGCCTGATCCTCCGCATCAGCAAAAAGAGGATCGAGAACACATGTCCAAATTTTTCGTCGACTACATCAATCAACTCGACAACAGCCGCCCCGTGCAGAAGAAGGTCGGCGACATTATGCGAGTTCAACTCGGCATCAAAAACGGCGCGAAAGAAGAGGCTGCCGGCGCCGCAAAGTCGTCGAATTGGGAACACCTCAACGACCTCGGCAAGAAAGCCGCCAAGCGCGACGAGATATCGACGTTCGTCCAGTCCAATGCGCAAGCGAGAGTCGCGCTGCGGAAGTTGCGCGCCGATATCAAATCCTCACTGCCCAAGCTGCCGGGACGCGAAAAGGACGATCTCGCGGGCGTTTTGCAGGACCAGGAATATAGAGCCTACGTGCGCGGCCTTCCGCAGGAGCAGCGCGACCGCGCGCAGCGGTTGCATCCTGAGATCGCCGCAGCGGTGGCGCGGGCGCCCGCAGAACTATCCGGCGTGCCGGAGAGCGTCCACGGCGAACTGGTGAATGCGATGCTACGCCAAACGCACGGCGCCGAACTGGCCAAGATTGCCGCGGACGTAGCAGCGATGGAGCTGGCTGACGAACTTATCCGTGTGGCCGACAAGGAGATTCGATCCGCCGCGGAAGTGGCGCACGAGACTGATTTTCGTGTGTGGGCAAAACCATTGGTCGACCCACTGCTGATCGATGTGGGCGCAGATTTCGACGAGCTGTATCGGCGTCGCGAGCCCGAAGCGCTGAACGTGCTCGGCTCGCTCGTGGTCGCAGCGGAGTGATCTCGTTGACCGACATGCACCGGAGCCGAGAAAGCCGGCTCTTGCTGCCATGACAAATTTTCGCCTCGGTGTATCCTCAGTCGAGTCGGAGACTGATTCGTCATGCTGGAAGTTATTCTGGTGATGTTGGCAGTCGGCGCGGTTGGCCTTTTGGCCGTCGCTTTCTGGGGCTTTCGGAGCCAGATCCGATCCAACTAAGGCACCCCCTGGTACGTACTCATAAACGTCGGCCACCGAAAGCAATGCGGAAGTCGGCGTTCAGCCGCCTGTGACCCAAGGCAGACATACGCATTCCGGCGTGATGTCTGCACCTTACGTTTGGGGAGGTCGATCTCACGCGGCTTGCAGTATCAACTGGCTCAGGCGGTCCGGTGCATCGAGCATGGCCATGTGCCCAACGTCCGGCAGTTCGAATGTGGCCCAAGACTTGTTGCCTTTGCAGTCTGCCAGTGCCTTATCGAAAACTGGCTGCGGAAATTTCGGAAGGCGGATGTAAGTTTTCTTTGCAACCTTTTCGAGCGCCCCAGAAAGTTTGATCGGCTGGAGATACGTGCCGACCGGATGCGCTGTCACCTTGGACTGTACGAATGGCTGATCACGTTCAGCGACAGCAATCACCCCAAACTTCGGCGGACCAAAGCCTGCCGTGCTCGTTTCGACAGCCGACTGCACGGCCTTACGAACCGCTTCGGCCGAGAGGTCCGGCACCTTCTGTCCGTCGGTCGGCAGAAAGGCATCAAGCCACACGATTGAGGAGACGCGACCGCCAATGCTTTCGAGTGCGCCTGCGCCTACGAAGCCAGCATAGGACCACGCCACAAGGCAGATATTCTCGAGGCTCTCCCATTGGACCAGATTGACGACGTCGGCAATGTGGGTGTCAAGATTGATGTCCTTGCTCAGCAAATGCGAGCGTTCTGCTAGACCCGTCAGGGATGGAGCGAATACTTTGTGGCCGCTCTGTTCGAGCCGGTCCGTGACCCGGTGCCAGATCCAGCCGCCACAATAAGTTCCGCTGACCAAGACGAAGGTCTTTCGCGCCGATTGGGCACGGGCGGCACCGATCATGCCGGAAGCCGCTACGGCCGCGAGACCGCCAGCTGCAGCGCTGCGAAGCATGCGGCGGCGAGTAACGTGAGAGTTTCTCATCACGCGTATCTCCCTCTGCCGGGTAACTACTAGTAGTTGATCATAAAGAGATGCCACCAAAGTGACAAGGTATGCAGACATCACAACTGTCACCCGTTAGGGTGATGCAACTCGATGCCGTCGTCCCAATATTCTTCGCGATTGCCCGTCCTTAAGAGTCCGAATGGAGCACGAGATGCGCATTTTCAAGACCATAGTCTGTTTGATGGCCATACTTGCCACGAGCGAAATTTGTACAGTTCTGGCAGAAGATAGTTCGCTTGAATACAAACGCGTGACGTCGAGCGACATTAGATGGGCACCAATCCCCTCTATGCCAAAGGGGACGCAAACTACGGTTCTCCACGGCAATCCGGGCAAGCCTGGCCTGTATACTGTTCGCCTCAAGGTGCCGGCAAATTCCAAAATGCCAGTGCACTCTCACCCTGACGAGCGCGTTCGCGTTATCATTTCGGGGACATATTATTCAGCGCTCGGTGACAAGGTCGACACATCGAAACTCTTGAGCTTTCCACCCGGGACGTTTTCGCATGTGCCGCCCAAGGTTTGGCAGTTTGCCGAAACGAGAGACGAGGAAGTGATCTTTGAGATTACCGGGGTCGGACCAACAGGTATCGACTACCTAAATCCCGAGGATGATCCGCGGAAGCAAAAATGATGTTCGGGCTCATTTCCGCTGTTGGCCCCAAGAGCGACATACGGCACGTCGGCTTCGGAGAGGATTGTGTTGCAAAACTCCAGTTGAGGCGACTCGCGAACCGTGATTCCGTTGGTTTGAGGCGGCATTTGCGGGAGCAGCGGATGTTAGGGCGGCAGGAGAGCGGTCAGGGCCAGTTCTTTTACTCCTTTGATCTCGACAGGGTGGTGCCGGCTGATCACTTGGTACGACAAATCGACGGTTTGCTGGACCTGAGTTGGGTGCACAACGAGCTCGCTCCGTTCTACTCGCACACTGGCCGGCCTTCGATTGATCCGGTGCTCATGATCCGGATGCTGGTCTTGGGCTACGTATTTGCACTTCGTTCCGAGCGTCGGCTCTGCGCCGAGGTCCAGGTCAATCTGGCTTACAGATGGTTTTGCAAGCTCGGCATCGAGGATCATATCCCTGATCACTCGGTGTTTTGCCGGGCGCGGCGCGAACGCTTCCGTGAGAGCGATGCCTTACGCCGGGTTTTTGAGCGTGTAGTGACGCTGTGTATTTCGGCGGGGCTGGTCGGAGGCGAAGCGTTCTCAGTCGATGCGAGCCTGATCAAGGCAGATGTGAACAAGACTAGGCGACTTCCCGGCGACCAGCCTATTACCTGGCCAAAGGCGGAGGAAGCATCCCATGCGGTTCGGGAGTACATCGCAGCGCTTGATGCCGCCAATAGCGATAAGGACAGCGATGAAGACGGCGGCGGTTCAAGTGAAGGCAGCCGTCGCCGCAAGCCTCCCAAGGAAGTCTCGCTCACCGATCCGCAAGCAACATGGGTTACGAGGCCGGGCGTGGATCCATTCTTTGCTTATGATGCGAACTATCTGATCGACAACAAGGCCGGGATCATCCTCGATGCGGTAGGCACGCGCGCGAACCGTGCGGTTGAGATTGCTGTCACCCAGATCATGGTGGACCGCGTTGAGCGTCGCTTCGATCTGCGCCCCAAAAGGTTGGCAGGCGACACGGCTTACGGCGCGGTCAGACTGCTCAAATGGCTGGTGGATCGCAAGATCACGCCGCACGTTCCGGTGTGGGACAAGTCGGCACGCCCCGATGGCACCTTTAACCGAGCGGACTTCGTCTTCGACCAGAAGCGCAATGTCTATGTTTGCCCGGGTGGCGCGGAACTGACCAGCACCGGCAATATCGATCAAGGTCACATCGTTTACTACAGGGCCAGCAAGAGCGATTGCTCTGGCTGCGCCTTGAAGCCCAAATGCACGACGGCGGTCGTGCGCAAAATTACCCGCGACGTCAACGAAGATGTGCGCGATCATGTCCGTGCGCTGGCCAATACGGAAGCCTTCGAGCAATCGCGCCGCGAGCGCAAAAAGGTCGAGATGCGGTTTGCTCATATGAAGCGCATTCTCAGGCTCGACCGGCTTCGGCTGCGGGGCCTGAATGGCGTCAGGGACGAAGTGCTGCTCACAGCCACCGCGCAGAACCTGAGGCGGCTGGCCAAGCTAATCTGCCGTCCTCCGCCACAACTGGCAGTCGCGTGCTGAAATCCACCAGCAAAACGGAAACCGCCGACACCCCGTACCCAAAAAAACCGCCGAAACTCAAAAGCCAAGCTCGCCCCAAGTCAGAAACCAGTTTTGCAACACAATCGAGAGCGAAGCGGACCTGACGAACTTATTAGTACACGACAATCAACGGAAGGTCGGCTCTTCCTCGATTTCCTGGCCGTGCAGATGCTCAATGACGTTGCTCAGGTCGCGCATGTCCAGCATCTTGCCGCATGCCGGGCAGCGGATGAAATGATCGCCTTCGCTCCGCGGATGCCAACCGTGGGGCTTGCCGTCTTCAGTCATAGCTCTCGCTCCATTGCAGGATGAGCCCGGTTCTTGACCTTGACCCAATGTTTTTGCCTGCCGCCGCGGTAGGACCGATCGCGGTGCTTGGATACGATACCTTCCAGCCCCATACAGCAGGCGGCCCGGTAGAGGTCGGGGCCGATTTCGCCGCGCTCGAATGGCGCCACGCTGATCCCCTCGGGCCGACGAGCCAGCAGCCGCTCCAACTTCGTCTTTCGCAGATGCAGCGGAAGATCTCGCGTATCGTCGCCACCCACGGCGAGGACGTCGAAGGACCGCCGTGCCTGCGTAAAGCAGGGCGCGCGTCGCCAACCCAAGTAGCCTTCCGCGCCAACCTACAAAGGGTTGCCGACTCTCGCTTGTGAGCCCAAGCTGTGGGAACTCGCCTGAGTCGGAGGGATTCATGGAAGGAAAGCCATTCGAAAGCATGTCTGTCGAGGAACTGTGGCGACTCCATACGGTCGTGAACGACATTCTCGCCGTTAGGCTCGCCGCGAAGAAGGAAGACCTGGAGCGACGGCTTCGGTTGCTCAATCCGAGAGATAAGAAACAGAACAACTAGCGGCCTTCTTGGGCCTCGACCGCATTCTCGACTTCGGCCGCAAGGGTGTTGAGGTGCTCGGCCGATCGGTTGAACAACTCGCGTTTATGAGGCTCGGTGGCCAGATCCCGAATGAGCGCGCACTCGGCCGCATCTGTCCGCAGTTTTTCGACCTGCGCCTTCATGAACCCAGCTTGCATAGTTTTCCCGACCAAGCTTTACGCCTGCGAAAAACAACGGCCAAGTCAGCTCGCTCAAGACGGGACCGAGAGATCCCGTGGAGAGTGTGTGCCTAGGTGTGAGCCGATAATGCGATCGGTCGAGATAGTGGTCGACGAGCAGTGCGGGCGCGTTGCTCGGCTTCTTCGACCTGAATTCTAAGGTCTTCCAGTTCCGAAAGTTTAGAGGAGAGTTCGTTAATTCGCTGGGATAAAAGGATCGTCTGAGACTGTTGCATTAACGCCTCCAACCCAAAACCAAGCTTCAGTGAAAGTGAAAGTGTGGCGCATTGTCGTACGCGAATCAATAAAATAATTGGCTGAACGAAGCCCGACGGTTGCCGAGTGTTCCCGAGCACTCATAATTGGCTCTCACGTTGACAAATTACATCGCATGTTGACGATTTCCATAAATCCGAATTTTCGTTGACCTGACGCTGCGCCCGTGGTTCTATGCTCTGGGGAATCACACAGGGGTTGCATCACCATGCTCGAAATAATCCGCGCCAGCTTTCCTGGCTTCGTTGCGCTGCGCACTCTCAACGACATGGACAAATACGACGACGCGGTCGAGGCATTCGCCCGCGGTGGAAGCCGACGCGATTTGATGGCTTGCCTATTCGGGCTTGGCATTCCGGCCGATCAGATCCGCACCTTGGCGAGCTATCCAGGCACACGCCTGCCGGCGGCATGGGGCGAGTGAAGGCGCGTCGCTGGTTAACTCATCTACCGGAAGACGTCTCGACAACAGAGTGGCACTTGCGCCATTCTTCAACCTTGGGAAAGCGCACGGGGCCAACATCATGAGCGAAGGTTGGTATTATGCCCACGACGATCAGTCCTTAGGACCGATATCGATCCAAGAATTAGTACGGGCTTTGAACTTACTTTCGGAACCCGGTGCGGCACTGATTTGGAAAAATGGGTTCTCCGATTGGCAAACTGCACGATCTGTCCCCGAAGTCGCCGCCTGGTTGGGGCAGCGACCGCCTCAGATTAGAGCCCAACCGCGCTCAGACGCTCCAAAACCTGCGCGGATCGTCCGGACCGAAAAGCGTAAGCGCGGTTTTTTCGGCTGGCTGTTTTTGATCGTTTTTCTTCTCTTCAACGGCCTAATGGCAGCCTGGTTACTTTCGTACTGGTCTACGGTTTTGCCGATGACGGCGAATGGGAGCAGTGCAGGACGAGCCGGTGCTGCTATTGGGACGACAATGGGGACTGGACTGATTGTCTCCCTTTGGACCTGCGGCAGTCTTGTGCTCGGTCTCTTCGTCCTCATCACTAGAGGACGCAAAGTTATTGTCGAAGAAGAGCGCAACTGATGGGACAAGTAATCGGTCGTTAACTCGGCACATCAGCGCCTTAACCTGCCATTAGTTTACTCGGCGCGCCTTTCGTGTATAATTGCGCCATCCACCCGCCTGCGGCTTGAGTGCCCGCCGGCGGGATTTTTTGCGTTCACGCAAGGAGGCAGGATGTTGACCGTATCTGAGTTCTGCGAACGCTACCGCATTTGCCGGCGCACGTTTTATCGCCTGCTCGCCAACGGCGACGGTCCCCGAGTCGTGAAGGTCGGCAAACGAAGCACCCGCATCAGCGAAGCCGCCGCCGCCGAGTGGTTGGCAGCGCGCGAGTCGACTCCGGCGGCCTGCTCATAGCTCTCTCTCAACCAAAGGAAAGACGGACATGAAGATTGGACAAGTAAAAAAGTGGAATTCGGACCGCGGCTTCGGGTTCATCGCCACCGATGGGCACGACGTATTCTGCCACGTCTCCGCGCTGCCGCTGGGCACCAAGTCGCTCGAAGTCGGAGCGCACGTCGGTTTCGAAATTGAGATCGGCTCGCGGACTGGCAAACCGCAAGCGGCTAATGTGCGGACCGTCTAAAAAGTAAACGCCCCTGCAACGGGCATTGCAGAGGCGTCGAAAGGTAGTCGTAAACTGTCGCGAGTTGACCGCTACCACACTTCGATGTCGGTCGCAATGTAAATGTTGCGTGGGCTCCAAATCCAATGGAGACCACGATGTTGACGAACGAGATCGAAGTCGTCCTCTCGCCCGAGGGTGAGGCGGCGATTACGCGAACGATGGCGGCCAAGCGCCAGAACGGATCGCCCACCGCGCGGCACTTTGCCAGCCGCAAGCGCCGTCACAACCCCACGCCTTCGGAAGTGCCGTTGTGGTGCGGCCGGCCCGATTGGTGGGACCGACCGCCGCCGGAAATCAAATTCACCAAATCGTTGAAGCAGGTCCGGGAAGAGATCGATGCGGCCGTAGCCGCACAGCGTGCACTCGCCGTCACCGCGAAAGCGGAGTGGCAGGCGTTTAACGATCAGGCGACACAAGAGCAAGTCGACGCCTGGAACGCCAAATATGGAATGATCTACATCCCTCAAATTTCGGAGTTGCAACCGGTGACCATCGTTCCCTTCCCGAAAGCATCCGCGGCTCCGCAACCCGACCTGCTCAAGTCCTCCGGCGAGTTCGTTGCCGCGTACGAGCCACCGGACTTTCTGATCGATGGCATCTTACAGCGCCGGTATTTTTACAGCCTCACGGCGGCGACTGGATCGGGTAAAACAGCGATTGCGATGCGAGTAATGGGACACGTCACCGCCGGTCGGCCGCTCAACGGTGCGGCGGTCGAGCAAGGCACCACGCTCTATTTCGCTGGTGAGAACCCGACAGATGTGCAGGCGCGCTGGCTCGGGTTAACGCGCGACATGGGGATCAGCCCAGACACCACGGCCGTGCATTTCCTCGTGGGTGCCATGGACCTTAATCAGACCGCCGAGCGCATTACCGCAGAAGTGATCCGCAAAGGGCTGAGCCTTGCTCTGGTGATCGTCGACACCGCGGCGGCCTACAGTTCTTCAGAGGACGAGAATTCAAACACGCAGGCAGGCGCCTACGCGCGGCAGCTTCGATCCCTCACGCAACTACCGGGCGGGCCAACCGTCATTGTGCTCTGCCATCCGACGAAGCGGGCGGGCGACGACGATCTGATCCCGCGCGGCGGCGGCGCATTCCTGGCCGAAGTCGACGGCAATATCGCGGTTCAGCGTCGCGACTCGCTGCTCGCTCTCAGCGCGCAAGGCAAATTCCGAGGCCCTGAATTTCCCGCGATGCATTTCGAACTGGAAACGGTGCGCGATCATCCAAGACTTAAAGACACGAAGGGCCGAACGATCCCGACCGTCATTGCCCGGCCGGTCGGCGGCGATAGAGCCAACGTCGTGGAAAAGGGGGCCGATCACGATAACGAGCGGGTGCTGCGCGCCGTCAGTGACCGCCAGGGCTCATCTCCAACGGATCTGGCGCGAGCGCTTGGCTGGACATACGGAACGGCTATGGCGCCCAACCAAACGAAGGTGGCGCGTGCTCTGAAGCGGCTACTTAAGGAAAAGCTGGTGGTCGAGCGGCTTGGCGCGTGGCGAACCACTCAAACCGGCGACCGCGAACTGAATGCGATCGACGCGAAACGGGCGACGATGCCAACCCCGCCAATCCCACTGCCGCGCGGCTAATCCTGCTGTCGGCCATCGGTGTCGTAAGCAGTGCGTTCCCGCCACATGCGCTCCCCTCGCTCCCAGACTACGTCTGGCGCCAACTGCCGAAAGACAGTCAATACTTTCTTCGAAATCGCATAGTTCCCATTTTCGTTGAGGTAAACAAAATCGTCTCCGAATTTTTGCTGGATGTCGTGCACGACTTGTTCTTGGTAAAGAAAACTCACCCGCTTTAGCTCATCCAGCATAAATTGCGCGACTTCGCTCGGCGTCGTCATTTTTTGGTATCATCCGAAGCGAGTTGAAGGACCTCGTAACGCAAGATTGCGTCCTCTTGTTTCGCTCCCGCAAACCAAACTGTGCGCACCGTACCGTCCAAAAAATCAGTCTCGACCGTCATTTTAGGACCTCCGGACTTCAGAACGACGACATCACCGACGTTAAATTTCGCTGCCATCTCTCGCACCTCGTTTTGAACACGCTACCGATCTACTGAAAGTTGCGCTGCACGCGCAAGCGTCAACTTCACTTTGAAGTGGACAGAACGCACACACCGGGCTGTGCGTTTTCCGGCCTACTTTCGCTCGGAACGCACAGTTTTGGCACATGTGCGTTTTGCGGTGTGCGTATGTGCAAAAGTCGGGAAAACCGTCGCAATTTCCATGGCTTCACACTTCGGCGCGCTGTGCGGAGACGATAATCGGAAAAGGGGGACGTTTACGTCCCTTCCGATCGTTCGCACACACACTCAGATCCTATGGCTGCGCGTGTGTGCGTTTTGTTTACGCCGTCCCATCCGAGGGGAGGTCGAATGGACCTGTTGAAAAAGAGCGCTGACGTTCCAAAGTCTCGTAAACCCTTGGGTATTCGCTGTCCCATATTCGCATATTTGAGAGGGCAACGGCGACATTTTCCCAAGGCACAGAGGTCGGTAGTTCGTTGCTCCGCCGTCGCGCGTAATTATAGAACACAGCTGCGCCAGCGTAGATGCTGGCTGCATCCACTATCCGGCCTTCCAAGTCGGCTCGGATTACCACCCCAACGATATTAGGATCATTGTTGATCGAATAGATTCCTCGCAGTCTGGCGTCGTGAACTTGAATTGCTGCGATCAGGGCTTCCAATATCCTGACTTCGCCGTGGTCGGTGTACTCAATAAAATCACTCAGTGTTTTGAGAGTATCGGCGGGAAGTGGCCGGACAAGCTCTTCCGTTGCTGTTAGACGCGGTAGAGTCTCATCATCGCATTTATCGACGAGATTGCCTAGAGTCTCGGCACTCTCCTGTGCGTATTCAGAAAGGCTGGAAAGTGCCAAGGGTAGCACCGCGCGAACCGCTGCGTGCTTGCGGTCTCGTCTCTGTCTCTCCAGCCTTTCCCCATGATGGAGTGTTCGAGTGGTATTTTGAAACGCGACGTACGCCGCGATCGATGCGACGCCTGCAGCAGCAAGCGTTTGCCACCGCTGGAGCCAATCTGCGAATCCTCCGGGAAGAGGGCCCAGGACGCCGAGCCAGATTGCAACAAGCACGATCAACAAGATGAGAAGCGGAAACCAAGGGTCGCGCATGGCGTAGGAGACTCTGCTTGCCTAACGTTCAATCCGCGTCGATCTTTCGACGTTGTCGCACTTCGTTTCAACCGCTTTCATCTGCGCTCACGATATTTAATCACGGGGTCTGAATTTCAACTGCTTGCATTGCCTTGCATTTTTGAGTTGAAACCGAAATTTCACTTTCCGGGGCCACTATCGGGCCACATGGCGCAATTCGCGCCGGATTTTTGCAGATGAAAACGGGACCTAAATGCACCGTCTGCGCTCACGACGAGCGTTGGCGGATCGAACTGTTGCGTGCAGGCGGCGCCTCGCTCGACAGCCTGGCTACGAAGTTCGGTTTGTCCAAGGACGCTATCGGCCGGCACTGGCACAACCACGTCAGTGCCGAACTGAAGGCGTCCTATTTGGTCGGACCGGCGCAGCTCGCCGACCTGGCAGCGAAGGCAGCGGACGAGGGCGCCTCCGTACTCGACCACTTCCGGGCCGTGCGCACGATGCTGATGTCGCAGCTTGCGGCGACCACCGAGGCCGGCGACGCCCGCGGTGCGGCGATTGTCGCAGGGCAGCTCGTCGGCGTGCTGGAGAAGATCGGCAAGGTGACTGGCGAGATTGCCACGATCGCGCAAGGCACCATCAACGTCACCAACAACGTGGCGATCGTGAATAGTCCTGCCTTCGCCAAGGTGCAGGCGGCTCAGCTCGCCGCGCTGGCGCCGTATCCCGAGGCGCGCGCCGCAGTGGTTGCCGCCTGGCGAAAGCTCGATGCAGAGCAGAGCGAAACACCGCATCCGCCGGGCAGGGCGCCCGTG
Organism: Bradyrhizobium sp. USDA 327; assembly: GCF_041262065.1. Lineage (NCBI taxonomy): Bacteria > Pseudomonadati > Pseudomonadota > Alphaproteobacteria > Hyphomicrobiales > Nitrobacteraceae > Bradyrhizobium > Bradyrhizobium sp. USDA 327. Next base: position 2,853,898 of record NZ_JBGCCW010000001.1, read on the forward strand.
GTCATTGATGCGGTACCGTTGCCGCCGCCTTGCCCCGTACCGCTACCGGAGCCCCGCACATGACCAGCATTGCCGCCGCGCTCGCCGACGCACTGGAGGACGGCGGATGGCGTGCCAAGGCGCGTCCCAGCCAGCTCTCGCCGCCGGGCGATTGGAACGGATGGCTGGCGCTCGCCGGCCGCGGATGGGGCAAGACTCGAGCCGGGGCAGGGTGGGTGCACGAACTTGTCGAGACCCGGCAGGCTGGCCGCATCGCCCTGGTCGCCGCCACCGCCGCCGACGCGCGCGATACGCTGGTAGAGGGCGTGTCGGGGCTGCTCAACACCGCGCCGACATGGAATAGGCCGATCTACGAATCGAGCAAGCGCCGGCTCACCTGGCAAAATGGTGCGGTCGCGACGACGTTTTCCAGTGAGGAAGCCGATCGCCTCCGCGGCCCCGAGCACGACGCGGCGTGGGCCGACGAGCTGGCCGCGTGGACCGACGTGCAAGGCACCTGGGACATGCTGCAATTTGGTCTGCGCCTTGGCAAGCGCCCGCGCTGGCTGGTGACGACGACGCCACGGCCGATCAAGCTGATCAAAGAGCTGTTGGCGCGTCAGGGCAGGGACGTCGTGGTGACGCGCGGCTCGACCTTTGAGAACGAAGCGAACCTTGCGCCGACGTTCCTGGCCGCCGTCCGGCAGCGGTACGAAGGGACGCGCCTCGGTCGACAGGAGCTGAACGCCGAGCTGCTTTCGGACAACCCGGGCGCCCTTTGGCAATTGGATTGGCTGGACCGCGATCGCGTGTCGGCTGCGCCCGAACTGCGCCGCATCGTTGTGGCGATCGATCCGGCCGTCTCAAACAACGAAGGCTCGGACGAGACCGGAATCATCGTTGCCGGCGTCGCGCGCGATGGCACGATCTACGTGCTGGAGGACTGCTCTGGTCGGTACGCGCCGCACGAGTGGGCCGCGAAGGCAATCGACGCTTACCGACGGTGGAAGGCCGACCGGATCCTCGCCGAAGTGAACAACGGCGGCGCCATGGTCGAGGCGACGATCAGGGCGCTCGACTCGCGTGTGAGTTTCAAAGCGGTGCACGCCAGCCGTGGCAAGGTGGTGCGCGCGGAGCCGATCGCGGCGCTCTATGAGCAGCGTAAGGTTCATCACGTCGGCGGGTTCGATGTGCTCGAAGATCAGATGTGCGCGTTCACGTCGGATTTCGATCGCGCGAAAGTTGGTTATTCGCCGGATCGTGTTGACGCTCTGGTGTGGGCGCTGACCGAGCTGAGCGGGCCGCAGAACATCACGATCATCACGGAGCTGCGGATTTGATCCGGCCAACATCAAAGCAAAGGCCGCGCCGGGGTGCATCGCCCATAGTGGATTAACCCAGCCTTGTCATTGAATTGCACGCTCTCTTCGAACGAACCGCTCACACGGTCGATTGTAAAGCGGTGATAAACTTTCATCTTTTCGAGCATGCGGACGCAGCCACCTTCAATCCGCATATCGTCGCCCGTTGCTAAGAAATCGAAGCATGGCGCCTTCGTGGTCCGTAGCTGCACATTGAGCGGCTTGCCGGCTGGCAGCATGTAAGTCGCCTTCAGGGAGAACTCGCCGGCCGTGTCGCTCTTTTTGCCCTGATCATCGATCGAATATTCATATCTGCAAATGGCCGAAATCTCTTGCGCTTGAGCAACAGTTGCGATCAGCGGGCACATTAGGCTGATGAGGTAAACGCGCATTCGATTGCTCAAACTCAGGCGGCCTCTCGATGGAGTAGGTGCTCGCCAATTTCCGAAACAGAATGCATCGACCGCAAGCGGATCTCCTCTTGATCGGCTTGCTTCTCCAACTGGGAGAGCGCCTCTCCCATGGTGTCGAGTTGCTTCTGTGTGAATTGCGGATCGTTTAAAGGCGGATGCTGGATGAGCATTTCGTGATCGCGCTTTGTCCAGCCCTTCTTCTCGCTGTCCCGGTCGACCTTCAGATCCCATAGCCCCTTGGTGATGCGAAGGACCGACCGCTTGTGCTGGTTGACAAGCAAAGCACCAAAATTTGCAACAATCTTGGACCCCGAATAATCGATTTTGTCTGCGGAGGCGTTAGTAGACTCCGGCTTTTGTTCTCGAATCTCGCGGCTGAAAAATTTGTCGGCGTCAGGGCGTTTCGCCTTCATGTATTCAAGAACCAGTAGGGGCAGGCGATCTCTCTGTGGCGAGACTCCGGCGCTGTCGACGGCAACGGCCTTACGACTTGGCGAGGCCTGCGTTTCGCGAGACGAGAGAGATGACAGCGATGAAAGCCATGACTTGGCTATTGCTTGTAGGGACTCGCCCTCTGCGTCCCGTAGCTCGCCGATCGCTACACCAGAGAACACGGGCCGGTAGTCCGAGAGCGCTTCTAGAGATCGAGCCGAGAGATCGGCCATGAGAGCATCTAAGCCGGCATTCGCCGCGAGGATTGCAACTGGAGCCTCATTCCCCAGCAGACATTCCAGCCGAAACAAGTCGGAAGCTCTTTCGAGGTGAAATCCAGAATCGTTAACGGCGGCGACGCCTACAATGACCTGCTCCGGTGATCCGAGAATAGGACGCAGAAGTACGGGAGCCCATCTGGCTCGTATGAAGCGCTCCGATGATGGAAAATCGGCAATTGCGAATGGTCGCATTCTAGATCACCAGATCAAGTGTATCAGCCGCAATTCGCTCAGTGTGTCCCGCACGATCGCAAAGAAACGTCACCAAGGCGTTGAAGTCCGTATCGCCGTACAACTCAGGTAGGCCGTTCACGGTGGCGACTTCGCGTACATCGATCGTGGCGATCCTTGCTACAAGTGCGTTGACCTCTTTGGCGTATTCCGCTTTTGAGATGCCGACAATTTGGGTGTTAGCCAACCTTTCAAGCGACTTACGAACGAGCGGTCCGCCACCAAGTCGTTCGGTACCCAATTCTGTCCGGTGAAGCAGCGGCCGTGATCGATAAGCCAAGGCAAAGCATCGAATGCCAACAATATGTTGCCGGGGTGGCGGTCGATATTTGCGGCCCAAGCGTCGAAACCATAGAGACTACCAAGTCGGCCACTTTTAACCAGTGCGTCGATCACACGCCGCAGAGCAGCTAAATCAAGACCCATCTTGGTGTTTATTATTTGAGCGACCGAGGGTGACGAAAGATCAGCGCTGCCAAAAAGGAAGCTGACCTTGTCCACCTTGGGGGCGTACCTGGTCACCAGCACGCTTTCGGTCGCGGCAACGATAAAGGCCGGCGGAGTGGGTAGGCCAAGCGCCGAGGCCAAAGTGGCCGCCATGATCTCGTTTGCCAACTCTCGTAGAGGGATATCCTTCACGATGGCAGCGCGGACGCCATTAGCCGTTAGAATTTGCGCTCTGTACGTATCACCCAGATTCGGAATGCCCGCATCCTTGAACGCAGTAGCTCCGAGCAAAAGACGTCCTTTCCCAATAGATGCTTTCGCTGGGGCGGACGGTGCCCGCAAATCTTCTCCCGTGACTGAATCATCCATTCAAAATCCCCCCGAAACACAATTCTTTCGCAACCAGCGGCTGCGGACAAGTGGCTATGCGTTGCGCATTACGATTTTCACGGAAGTGGCCCCGGATGTGGCCCCAACGAAATATCTAGAGTTATCGATGGTCTAAAACTAGGTGTAAGTCTTTGACTTAGCTTGGTGAGCGCGCTGGGGCTCGAACCCAGGACCCCGTGATTAAAAGTCACGTGCTCTACCGGCTGAGCTACGCGCTCCCATGGCCGCTGATGGCTTCGAAAGAGATTGCCATCGTGGTCGGACATTCGAGAAGCATGTCTTGCCGCTGCGCTTTCTTAAGCTTGCGTCGCGGGGAAAAACCGGCTGTTTCCGGATCATGCTCTCGGCCCGCGCTGTGTAGGGGGAGTGGCCGCGGAGGTCAATAGTGCGGGTGGCTACCGAAGTTCATGGCAGGAGCGGGGATTCGCTCGCTGCTTCCGCTGGTTAGGTCGGGAATCTCAACCTGATTGGCGGGACGCCATCCACGCCGAACAGCGAGGATGGCCTCCCGCCCGTCAGTTCGTCTCCCGCCGCACCTCGCTCGGCACGGCTTGCGGCGCGCCCACGGGCGGCAGGGCGACCGGGCGGAGGCCGATCAGCTCGGCGGTGCGGATCGCGCTGTCGCGCCAGAACTGGAATGAATTGATCCGGCTGAGTTCGAGGATGGCGATGGCGACCGCGGCCAGGAACGGCAGGCTCTGCAGCACCAGCACGCCGGCAAAGATGTAGATCTCGGTGATCTGCCGGAAGCTGTTGGAGGCGACCAGCACGCCGGCGCCGATCAAGAGCAGGGAGCCGATCACGGCTTCCCAGAACGCCTGGAACTCGATCGACATCCTGCTGAGGCCGCCCTTGGAGGTGCGGGCGAACGCGATGTGCTCGGTGATCAGGCCCTGCGCCACCGCGCGCGACACCGTCCACTGCACGCTCATCGCCGCGATCATCGCGCCCAGCATCTGGCCCGGCTTGATCGCGACGCGGGCGCGGTACATCGACAGGAAGTGCGCCAGCGAGACGACGAAGGCGCCGATGATCGGCAGCGTCAGGATCTTGTCGGGAATGGCGATGTCGGCGAAGGCGACGATCGGCACCCAGACGAGGTTGAGCAGCGCCACGACCACGCCGAGGCTTTCGGCACCCAGCCAGTTCAGCCAGCCGAGGCCGTATTCGCGCTTCTGGTCGGAGGTGAGCCGGCTCGCGCCCGGCAGGAAGCGGCGCCAGTGCTTCTTCACGATCTGCAGGCCGCCATAGGCCCAGCGGTGTCGCTGCTTCTTGAAGGCCTCGTAGGTATCCGGCAGCAGGCCCGCGCCATAGCGGGTGTTGGTGTAGTGGGTGGTCCAGCCGAGCTCCTGGATCGCAAGGCCGAGATCGCTATCCTCGCAGATCGTGTCGCTCGACCAGCCGCCGGCCATGTCCATCGCGGCGCGGCGGATCAGGCACATCGTGCCGTGCACGATGATGGCGTTGGCCTCGTTGCGCTGGACCATGCCGATGTCGAAGAAGCCGGCATATTCGCCGTTCATGATGTAGTGCATGATCGACAGGTCGCCGTCGCGATGCTCCTGCGGCGCCTGCACGAGGCCGACGCGCGGATCGGCGAAGGCCGGCACGAGGTCCTTGAGCCAGTCGGGCTCGACGACATAGTCGGCATCGAGGATGCCGATGATCTCGGCATCGGCGGCGGTGCGGTCCATCGCGATGCGCAGCGCGCCGGCCTTGAAGCCCTGCACCTTCTCGGCGTTGATGAACTTGAAGCGTTCACCGAGCGCGCGGCAATGGTCCTGGATCGGCTGCCAGAAGGCGGGATCCGGCGTGTTGTTGATGATGACCACGCATTCGTAGTTCGGATAGTTCAGCCGCGACAGCGCATCCAGCGTCTGCTTGAGCATGTCGACCGGCTCGAAGTACGCCGGGATATGGATCGAGACCTTCGGATAGTAACTCTCCGGCACGTTCTCGACCGGCTTGCTCTTAGTGAGAAGCCGCTGCGGCGGCCGGCCGAAGGCGACCGCGGCGATCTCGTCGATGCGCGCCATCGCAATGAGAACAAGAGGAACAAGGAGGATCATGCCGAGCGTCAGCGCGAAGGCCGAGCCGAAGATGAAATAGTGGCTGTTCCAGAAGGCGAACACGGTCGCGGCCCAGGCGCCGACGCCGTTGGCGGTCGCCGAGAGCAGGAAGGCCTGCTTCGCGGTCGCTTTCTGGATCCGCAGGATCGGCAGCGACAGCAGGATGCCGACCAGCAGCGCGATGCCCATCAGCTTCCAATAGTCGGGATTCTCCACCGGGCCGGTCCAGGCGAATTTCGGCTCGCGGCTGGCGTTGAGGATGCCCCAGTACGGACCGACGCCGCCTTCGAAGAACTTCCAGGGCTGATCGATGGCTTCGACGATGTTGTATTCCATGCCGATGGCCTCGGCACGGGTGACGAAGTCGCGCAGGATCACCGCCTGCTGGAACGGACCCGGGTCGGCGTTGCGCAGGTTGTAGCCCTGGCTCGGCCAGCCGAACTCGGCGATCACGATGCGCTTGCCGGGGAACAGGTTGCGCAGCAGGTTGTAGCGATCGACGGCCTGGTCCACCGCCTGGTCCGAGCGGAAGTTTTCCCAATAGGGCAGCACGTGGGCGGCGATGAAATCGACGTTGGAGGCAAGGTCGGGATTGTCGCGCCAGATGTTCCAGATCTCGCCGGTGGTCACGGGCACGCGGACCGCGCCCTTCACCTTCTTGATCATGTCGATGAGGTTTTCGACCTTCTGCTCGCCGCGGTAGATCACCTCGTTGCCGACGACGACGCCGACGACGTTGCTGTTCTTGCGCGCGAGCTCGATGGCGGCCTTGATCTCGCGCTCGTTGCGATCCTTGTCCTTGTCGATCCAGGCGCCGACGGTGACCTTGAGGCCGAACTCGGCCGCGATCGGCGGCACCAGTTCCACGCCGCCCGTGGACGAATAGAGGCGGATCGCGCGCGTCATGGTCGACAGCGTCTTCAGGTCGGCGCGGATTTTCTCGACGGTCGGGATGTTGTCGATGTCGGGATGGGCCGAGCCTTCGAACGGGGCGTAGGAAACGCTGGGCAGGAGGCCCTTGAAGTCAGGCGCGGGTTCCTTGTCGCGCAAGACCCCCCAGACTCCTGCATGGAGTGCAGACACGAGCAACAGAACGGCGGCGACAACGCGCATCGCGGCTAAACCAAAAGGGGCTGAGGTGGCAGGGAAGCGGATCCGACCCCTAGATCCGACCGAGTCCGCGGCAAAGGGAGCATACCTCTGCCGCGCGGTTTCACAACTGTCATGGCCTCATGTCCTTATGAGGGCATGCCTTTTGGGATGCGTGGCAGTGCCAACCGTCTCTATCGCCGATCGTTCCTGAACGGCAGCTGAAACGATCGCGGCTATTTCGCGGGCGCCGGGGACGGGCTTGCCGCAGGCGAGGGGCTCGCCGCCGGCTGCGGTGCCGGGGAGTTGCCTGCGGCCGGCGCTGCCGGCGGGGAGGCCGCGGCCGCCTGCTGCGGCTGGGCGTTCGGGTTGATCCAACACGCGTGCACGCGGCTGTCCAGGGTCTCGGCGACCTTCGGATCGATCTGGCCACCGAACCGGGTCAGGCAGCGGAACGCGGCCTGGATGTGGCCGCCGGGACAGCCGAAGCGGTCGTAGAGGTCGAGATGGCGGAACGCGGTATCGAGGTCGTCCCGCCACATCAGCCGCACCACGCGCCGGCCGAGCCAGACGCATTCGGGGTTGCCGGCCGGGCCGTTGATGACCTGCGCCGCTTCCGCGAACTCGTCGGTGCGGCGCTGATTCTGGGCTGCGTCCTTGGCGGCATCGGCGGGCTGGGCGGCCGCCTTGCCCTGGTCAGGGGCCGGTGTGCCGCTCTGGGCGGAGGCGCCGCCGACACCAATCAGAACGAGCAAGGAGGAGACGGCCAAGGTGGCGGCGAACTGCCGCAGGACCGCATTTCGTAACTCGAACACCCGTTGCCGCATGAATTCCCCAATATATCCGCTGACCGTCCGCGCCGAGACCTCGCGGACGCGCTAGCTGATGGCGTCCAAATGGGTCTCCAATGCGGCGGAAAATTCCCGTCGAATCCCATGACCTGTATTTCGAATTTTGTCCAGCAAAGTCACGATCCTAGCCCACGGCCGAACGGCCGCAGCCAAATTCCGCAGGGTGAGGAGCGGGTCGGTCGCCTGTTACCCCTTGGCAGAAGGCGTGCGAGCAGGTAATCGACGGACCCTTCGCGGAGGACGGAACCGATTTCTCTTCGTACGCCACTGGCGCTTCTGCTCGTTTCATTGGGTGCGATCGCTGCCGTGTGGTGGTGGCTTGCCACGCCGATCACGCTCGCGCGCGCCCCGATCGACCCCGCCGACAAGGTCCAGTGCGTCTCCTACGCGCCGTTCCGCGGCGAGCAGTCGCCGCTGGACGCATGGACCCATATCGAGGCCGACCAGATCGAGCAGGACCTGCGCCAGCTCAGGCAGATCACCGACTGCATTCGCACCTATTCGATGGAGAACGGGCTCGACCAGGTGCCGGCGGTTGCCGCCAAGGTCGGCGGGCTGAAGGTGCTCCAGGGCATCTGGCTGTCCAGCAACCGCACCAAGAATTTCGAGCAGGCCGCGCTCGCCGTTCGCCTCACCAAGGAATTCCCCGACATCATCAGCGCGGTGATCGTCGGCAACGAGGTGCTGCTGCGCGGCGAGATGACGACGGCGGACCTCATCTCGATCATCCGCTCGGTGAAGGCGCAGGTCAGCGTGCCCGTGACCTATGCCGATGTCTGGGAATACTGGCTGAAGAACCGCGAGGTCTATGACGCCGTCGACTTCGTCACGATCCACATCCTGCCCTATTGGGAGGATTTCCCCGTCAGGGCGAAATTCGCCGCCGCCCATGTCGGGGCGATCCGCGAGCGCATGGCGGTGGCGTTTCCCGGCAAGGAGATCCTGATCGGCGAGACCGGCTGGCCGAGCGAGGGCCGGATGCGCGACGGCGCGCTGCCGTCGCGGACCAACCAGGCGCGCGTCGTCTCGGAAATCCTGAGCCTTGCGAAGACGCAGAAGTTCCGCGTCAATCTGATCGAGTCCTACGACCAGCCGTGGAAGCGCAAGCTGGAAGGCACCGTCGGCGGCTATTGGGGCCTGTACGACTCGGTGCGGCGAAACCTGAAATATCCGCCCGGCCAGCCGATCAGCAATTTCCCGTACTGGAAATGGTACATGGGCGCCGGCATGGGCCTCAGCGTGCTGGTGTTCGCGGTCGCGATGATCACGCTGCGCCGGCGGCCGTGGACGCCGCGCTTTTCGGCCTGGCTCGGCGTCGGCATCTCCGCGACGACGGCGGGCATCCTGCTCGGCATCGGCATCGACAAGATGTACTACGAGAGCTACGGCATCGGCGGCTGGCTGCTGTGGGGCGCGCTGCTGCTCGCCGGCATCCTGTCGCCGATCTTCTGCGCGCAGGCGATGGTGATCGGCCGCAGCCTTCCGACTTTCCTCGATCTGCTCGGCCCGCGCGAGGGCCGGAAATGGTCGAAGCTCACCGCGGTGCTCGGCCTGACGCTGGCGGTCACGGCCGTGATCGCGGCGCAAACCGCGCTCGGCTTCGTGTTCGACCCGCGCTACAAGGATTTTCCCTACGCCGCGCTGACGATGGCGGTGGTGCCGTTTGCGCTGCTGATGCTGAACCGGCCGCAGATCGGCCAGCGTCCGATCGCGGAAGCGGTGTTCGCGGGCGTGCTGACGCTTTCGGCCGCCTATGTGCTGGTCAACGAGGGCCGCGACAATTGGCAGTCGCTGTGGACCTGCGCGATCTATCTGTTGTTCGCCCTCACGCTGTGGCGGGCGCGGGCCGAGCAAACCCAAGAATGAACAGGCCGATCGCAAGGCCGGACAGCACCACGTTGTAGAGCACGATGCCGAGGCCGGCGGCGACGATGCCGACGGTGAGCAGCACGATCGACGGCCGCATCAGGTTCAGCGTCGCCACCACCAGCGCGACGATGCCGAACACCGAATTCTTGAACAGGACGGTCGCGACCGAACGCGCCTTGCAGATTGCGGTCTGCAGGCCGGCGTCGCACGCAAGCGCGACTGTCGAGAGCTCGATGCCGAGATAGCGCAAGTAACTGGCATAGCCGACGGAGAGGAAGCCGACGACGATCAGGAACTGCACCTGGTAGGGCGTGAGGCGAAAGGGCTTTTTTGTCATGGGCGCAATATGGTCGGGATGGCGCGGGCAGGCAACAGGGCAGGCGACGTTTCTGTTGATCCGATATGGGCGGACGTCTCCTGCCGACGCCAGGACTATTTCAACCCCAGCCGGCGCTCGACCCAGCCCAGAACGAACAGCACGAGCAACGTCACCGCGATGGCTGCTCCGACGAGCAGCCAGGCTCCCAACGCGCAGGCAATGCCGAGGCCGGCCGCGATCCAGACCGTTGCGGCCGTGGTGAGGCCGTGAACCGTCTTCGCCTTGGCGTCGTGCAGGATGACGCCGGCCCCGATGAAGCCGACGCCGGTCAACACGCCGGCAACGACGCCCTGAATCACCCTGGAGATCGCATCCGGGTGGTCGCGCAGGTTCTGGAACTCGATCACGGAGATCGAAACCAGCGCCGAGCCGAGAGCGACCAGCGCCAGGGTCCGCATCCCCACCGGCTTGTCGTTCATGTCGCGATCGATGCCGATCAGCAGCCCTGTTCCGGCCGCGACGAGAAGCCTCAGGACATCATCCAGTTCGTTCATCAGAACCCACGAGTTCGGAAGCAGCGCGACATTTGGATTGCGCCGGAAATGACTACAAGCTTGCTGCGAAAGAGCGGCTCACGTCCAAGCGTCCGTTGGTCGCATGCAAGGCCGAGCGATCATCGGAATCGTCCGGTGCGGGCCTTCTCTCACAGCGCGACGGCGCCGGCCGGGTAGGTCGGCGCCGTCTGCCAGAGTTGACGACTTTGGCCTCGCACCGTCACTTCCTTGTGGTGCTCGAACCCGTGGTGTTCTGCATCTTTTGTCCGGGCGCACTTTCCGAGTGGCCCGGTCCGGCAGTTGTATTGGTCTGATGACCCGGCGCGTATTCGGAGGCGCCGGAACCTGTCGAAGGCTTCGTCGTGTTCTGCATCTGTTGACCCGGCGCGTTGCTCGAAGCGCCCGGGGATTTTGTCGTCTGCGCAAGCGCCGAGGACGCCGCGAGAACAGCGGCCGTTGCGATGATGAATGTCTTCACGCGTGGCTCCCTTGGTCATGGAGGCGGGCACGAGTGCTTCTGCCTGTCGGCCGCTCCGGTTCACGACCGGGATAACTTGGCAGTCGGCAGCTGGTTTCGATGACGGGCTGAAAATTGAGTCCGCCTGCGCGCGCGATGAGATGCCGTCATTCACGGCGCGTTCAGGTGGAAGCGGAGTCCTAAGCGCGATGAGATTGGGATGGATCGTCATCGCGCGCTAGGGTGTTGATTGAGCATGATCTCCGCGCAAACGCGTTCCGCGTTTGTCGCGAGGGAAAACCGCTGCGCACTTTTCCGGATCATGCTCTCTAGCGTCTGAAGAAAGACGACAGCGTCGATCCCGCAGACGTCGATGCTGCCTCCGGTTTCGCCGGCGCCGGCGCCGGCTGCGCCGCGGGAGCGGGCGCGGGCTCCTCGCGCTTCGATCGTTTCGAGGAGTAGTTGCGGCGGCGCTGCGGCTTCTCGGGCTTTGCGCTCGGCGCAGCTTCGGCTTGCGGCACCGCGTCCTGATTCTTCTCCGGGCTCTTCTCTTGAACCCTGTCCTGGGTCTTCTCTTGCGCTTTATCTGGGCCCTTTTCCTGGCCCTTCTCTTGTCCCTTTTCCTGGCCGCCACGCATCGACAGGCGCTGACCGTCGAACACGGTGGTCTCGCAGTGACGGTCGTTCTCGGCGAGGCTCGCGCAGAATTTCGCGGCGACGGCGGCGTTGACCAGGGGGCCGGCCCCCAAGCGGAGCTGCATGCCGAGGCCGGTGGTGCCTTCCTTGATCATGATGATCGGCCGCAGCGCCGCGATCTCCGGATTGGACTTGGTCAGGCCGCGCCAGAGCGCGCGCAGGCCGTCGATCGAGTTGGCGCCGCCGAGATCGATCGCAAAACGCGTCTGCTGAACCGCGATCGCAGGGGATTCGTTCTCGGCTGCTTCCGGTGGCTTTGGTGCTGCCGCAACGACCTCGGTCGGGGCGGGCGCCGGCTCGGCTTTCTTCTCGGCGGTCTTCTCAGCTGCCTCGGGTTGAATCAGTTTCGATGCGGACGAATCCGGCGGCGCCACGAGCGGCTTCGACTGCACCAGCGGAATGGCCGGCAGCGCCGGGTTCATTGCCGGCGTCTGTTGCACGAGCGAGGCGGCGGCCGCGGTCTGCGGCGGTGGGCTTGGCAGCTCCTTGAGCGCTTCCTTCGGGGTGTCCTTCTGAGAATCCTTGGCAGCTTCCGTGCGCGGCTTGTCGTTCGCCGGAGCTGGGGTCGAGGCGACCGGCGCGACGCTGGGAGCTGCGGGTGCCGGGTCCTGCGGCTTCGCGCCCTGCTGCGGCGTGGCGGTCTGCTTTGCAATGGCGCCGGTGACGGAATCGAGCCCTTGCTCCAGCACGGTGACGCGCGAATAGAGCCGGTCGCGATCGGTGTTCAGCGTCTCGATGGCGGCGGCGAGGCGGCGGGCCTCGTTCTGGCTCTCCTTGGTCAGCATCTGGAGCCGGTCGGCCTGGCGCGCGAGATCGGCGGCGGCAGCCTGGTCGCGCCGCCAGCCGAGCTGGGCCTGGTTGGCCATCACCGCGATGACGACCGCGCCCACGGCCGCTGCGCCCCACGAGCCAAGCCGCCACATCATGCGACGGTCGAACGCGCTTTCCTCCGCCAAAAGTCCGGAGAACAGCCCGCCGGTCTCCTTGGTGCCGAAGGCATCCGCCAGTGGGTCGGAATCCTTTGCCATGTACGTTAAGTGCCCAGCCCCGGTCCGGGCTTCCCCGAATCAATCAGGGAACATTAACAGGAAAAGCGCCTCGCACTTGAATTCCGGGCGTTTGCGGGGGTAGCAAGGCGATAGCTTCTGAGGGAGCTCGCTGCCCGTCGCGCCAATTGATTCGGCTATATCTGACAGGATCTCGATGACCGCCCGTTCCAGCCTCACGATCGTGCTCGCCGCCGGTGAAGGCACGCGCATGCGATCGAGCCTGCCGAAGGTGCTGCATCCCGTGGCTTCCCAGACGCTGCTCGCCCATGTGCTCGCCGCCGCACCGAAGGGAGCCGGCACCTCGCTCGCGGTCGTGATCGGCCCCGATCACCAGGCGGTCGCGGATGAAGCGAAGCGCATCCGCCCCGACGCGCTCACCTTCGTGCAGAGCGAACGCCTTGGCACCGCGCACGCGGTGCTGGCGGCGCGCGAGGCGATCTCGCGCGGTGTTGACGATCTCCTCATCGCCTTCGGCGACACGCCGCTGATCTCGGCCGAGACCTTTGCGCGGCTGCGCGCGCCGCTCGCCAGCGGCGCAGCGATCGCCGCGCTCGGCTTTCGCGCCGCCGACCCGACCGGCTACGGCCGCTTCATCGTCGAGGGCGACCGCCTGGTCGCGATCCGCGAACAGGCCGACGCCAGTGCGGAGGAGCGCAAGATCGATCTGTGCAACGCCGGCGTGATGGCGATCGACGGCCGCCGCGCGCTCGATATCCTCGGGCAGATCGGCAATGCGAATTCCAAGGGCGAATATTATCTGACGGACGCAGTCGAAATCGTCCGCGAAAAGGGATGGGAGTCCGTGGTGATCGAGACCAGCGAGGACGAGGTGCGCGGCATCAACACCAAGGCGCAGCTCGCCGAAGCGGAAGGCGTGATCCAGGCACGCTTGCGCAAGGCGGCGATGGAGGCCGGCGTGACACTGATCGCGCCGGAGACAGTCTATCTCTCCGCAGACACCGTGTTCGGCAAGGACGTGACCATCGAGCCGTTCGTGGTGATCGGCCCCGGCGTGTCGATCGCGGACGGCACCGTGATCCATTCCTTCTCGCACATCGTGCAGAGCACCCTCGGCAAGAACGTCTCGATCGGGCCCTATGCGCGGCTTCGTCCCGGCACCTCGCTCGGCGACGGCGCGCGCATCGGCAATTTCGTGGAGACCAAGGCGGCGACGCTGGAGGCCGGCGTCAAGGTCAACCACCTCTCCTATATCGGCGATGCCACCATTGGTGCCAACTCCAACATCGGTGCCGGCACCATCACCTGCAACTACGACGGCTTCAAGAAGCACAAGACGGTGATCGGGCAGGGCGCGTTCGTCGGCACCAACTCTTCGCTGGTCGCGCCGGTGACAATCGGCAACGGCGCCTATATCGGCTCCGGCTCGGTGATCACGAAGGATGTACCCGACGACGCGATGGCGCTGGAGCGCAACCAGCAGGTCATCAGGGAAGGCGGCGCGGCGCGCTATCGTGAGATGAAGACGGGCGGCAAGAAGCCGGAGAAGTAAGCGGCGCTACTCGTCGTCGGCGAATTCGGAGAAGATGGCGCGGGTCAGGCGCCAGCCGCGCGGCTTGGCGCGCTTCACCGGCTCGCCTTGCGCATGCTTGACGAAGACAGGCTTGCTTTCCTTGCCGCGCTGGGGAGGCGGCCAATGCGCAAGGTGCGTGCCCGTGGTCTCGCTGGCGCGGACGGACATCGATGTCAGGCCTTTGCGGTCGGACGAGCCCTTCATGACCTTGTGTCTCCTGGGGCGATCGTTGGTCAAATCTGTTGACAACAAGTTAAGGCGCGCGGTTTAAGGTCGGCCAATTCGACGCAGGCGAAGCGCAGGGCGCCCGGTGCTGTCTCAATCGGCAATAATTATTGAGTATCTGGTCCGCGGGGAATTTCGCTAAAAACTGAGCGCGTCGTTTAGGCGATTTTTCGACGATTTGAGGGATAGTGATCCGCATGTGCGGGATTGTCGGCATTCTCGGGCGCGAGCCGGTTGCAGAGCAATTGGTGGATTCGCTCAAACGTCTTGAATATCGCGGCTATGATTCCGCGGGCGTCGCCACGCTCGAAGGTGCGCACCTCGAGCGCCGCCGCGCCGAGGGCAAGCTGAAGAACCTGGAGAAGCGGCTCGAAGCCGAGCCGCTGAAGGGCACCACCGGGATCGGCCACACGCGCTGGGCCACCCACGGCAAGCCGACCGTCAACAATGCCCATCCGCACGCGACCGAGCGCGTCGCCGTCGTTCACAACGGCATCATCGAGAATTTCCGCGAGCTGCGCGAGGAGCTCGAGAAGAAGGGCACGGTGTTCCACACCGAGACCGACACCGAGATCGTGCTGCATCTCGTCGACGATTTGCTCGCACGCGGCAACAAGCCGGTCGAAGCCGTCAAGCTGACGCTGGCGCGGCTGCGCGGCGCCTTCGCGCTCGGCTTCATCTTCTCCGGCGACAACGACCTCATGATCGGGGCCCGCAACGGACCGCCACTGGCGATCGGCTACGGCGACGGCGAGATGTATCTCGGCTCCGACGCCATCGCGCTCGGCCCGTTCACCGACACGATCAGCTATCTCGAAGACGGCGACTGGGTGGTGCTGACCCGCAAGAGCGCGACGATCTTCGACAAGGACGGCTACACCGTCCAGCGCGACAAGATCCGGCACGCCGCCTCGACCTCGCTGGTCGACAAGGCCAATTACCGCCACTTCATGGCAAAGGAGATCCACGAGCAGCCGGAAGTGGTCGGCCACACGCTGGCGCGCTACGTCGACATGGCGACCGAGCGCGTCGCGCTGCCGGTCAAGCTTCCGTTCGACTTCAAGACCATCCAGCGCATCAACATCACGGCGTGCGGCACCGCGAGCTATGCCGGTTTCGTCGCGAAGTACTGGTTCGAGCGCTTTGCGCGCGTGCCGGTCGAGGTCGACGTCGCGTCCGAATTCCGCTACCGCGAGGCGCCCTTGCGCAAGGGCGATCTCGCCATCTTCATCTCCCAGTCCGGCGAGACCGCCGACACCCTGGCCGCGCTGCGCTATGCCAAGGCACAAGGCGTGCACACGGTCGCCGTCGTCAACGTGCCGACCTCCACGATCGCGCGCGAGAGCGAGACCGTGCTGCAAACTCTGGCGGGACCGGAGATCGGCGTCGCCTCGACCAAGGCTTTCACCTGCCAGCTCATGGTGCTGGCAAACCTTGCGATTGCGGCCGGCAAGGCGAGAGGCGAATTGTCCGACGAGGACGAGACCAAGCTGGTCCATGGCCTCGTCGAGGTCCCGCGCCTGATGGCAGACGCGCTCACCACCGAGCCCCAGATCGAAAAGCTCGCGCACCGGATCGCCAAGTCGCGCGACGTGCTCTATCTCGGTCGCGGCACCAGCTTCCCGCTGGCGCTCGAAGGGGCGCTGAAGCTGAAGGAGATCTCCTACATCCACGCCGAAGGCTATGCCGCGGGCGAGCTCAAGCACGGGCCGATCGCGCTGATCGACGAGACCATGCCGGTCGTCGTCATCGCGCCCCACGACCGGGTGTTCGAAAAGACCGTCTCCAACATGCAGGAGGTCGCCGCACGCGGCGGCAACATCATCCTGATGACGGACGCCAAGGGCGCCGCGGAGGCGACCGTCGAGTCCCTCGTCACCATCGTCATGCCCGACATGGCGGCGGCCTTCACGCCGATGGTCTATGCCGTCCCCGTGCAGCTGCTCGCCTATCACACGGCTGTCGTCATGGGCACCGACGTCGACCAGCCTCGCAACCTCGCCAAATCGGTGACCGTGGAATAGGCAAAACGGACATCGGTCGGTCGCTTCGTGGTCTTCCAAAACCTGCTAGAAGACCCTAGCTTGTTGCTAGCGACCGACCTGGAACCCGAATGACCCCCCGCGACGACGCGCCTGCGCCTCTTGATCCCGTCCCGGAACCGCATACCGGCCTGATGGGCCGCTTCCGTAATTATTTCCTCACCGGCCTCGTCGTGACCGGGCCGATCGCGATCACGCTGTATCTGGTCTGGTGGTTCGTCACCTGGGTCGACGGCGTGGTCCGACCCTTCGTGCCGCTGGCGTACCGACCCGAAACCTATCTGCCCTACGTCATTCCCGGCTGGGGATTGGTCGTCGCATTCTTCACGCTGACGCTGGTCGGCTTCCTGGCGGCCAATCTGATCGGCCGGACGCTGGTCGACGTCGGCGAGACGTTTCTGGGCCGGATCCCGGCGGTGCGTGCCATCTATCGCGGCCTGAAGCAGGTGTTCGAGACGCTGTTCTCGGGCAAGGGCTCGAGCTTCCGCAAGGTCGGCCTCGTCGAGTTTCCCTCGCCGGGCATGTGGTCGATCGTGCTGATCTCGCAATCGCCGAACGAGGACATTGCGCGCAGCCTGCCGGGCCAGGAGGAGCACGTCTCGGTGTTCCTGCCGTGCTCGCCAAACCCGACAACCGGCTTCTTCTTCTATGTGCCGAAGAGCAGGATCATCGAGGTCGATCTCAGCACCGAAGACGCCGCGACGCTGATCATGTCGGCCGGTGTGGTGCAGCCGGGCTCGGCCCCCGATCCGAAGAAGGCGGCGGCGCTTGCCGGTGTGGCGAATGCCGCGCGCATCGCCAATGCCTCCAAGCTCCAGCCCGAACCTGCGAAGGCGGAGTAGGGCCATTCCCCCGCGGGATGGCCGCGTTCACGCAGGCGTTTTCGTCATCTGCTAGTCTCCGATTGACCGAGCGCCTCGCTCGGAACGATTTGGAGTGCATGATGTCCAAGACCATTGCGATCCTCGCCCCCGGTGCCATGGGCAGCGCCGTGGCCCGTCGACTCAACGAACACGGCGCGCGCGTGCTGACCTCCTTGAAGGGACGCAGCGAGGCGACGCTGAAACGCGCGGCAGACGCCGGCATGGTCGGCGCCGATGACGAGGCGATCGCTGAGGCCGACATCATCCTCTCGATCGTGCCGCCGGGTGAAGCCGTCGCGCTGGCCGAACGCCTGGCGTCGCTGATCGTCCGGCGCGCAAAGAAGCCGGTTGTCGTCGACTGCAACGCCGTCAATGTCGATACGGTGCAAAGGATCGAGGAGATCATCGGCTCGGCGCAGGCGCCGTTCGTCGATGCCGGCATCATCGGATTTCCGCCGCAGCCCGGCGGCAAGAGCCCGGCCTTCTACATGTCCGGCGAGCACGCCAAGGAGGTCGCCGTGCTGAAGGACCTCGGCCTCGACGTGCGGATCGTCGAAGGCCCGGTCGGCGCGGCGTCGGCCCTGAAAATGTCGTACGCCGGCATCGTCAAGGGCCTCGCCGGCATCGGCTCGGCCATGGTGATCGCGGCAACGAAGGCGGGCGCGGCCGATGCGCTGCGCGACGAGCTTGCGCTCAGCCAGCCGGCGATCCTGGCGCGGCTCGAAGTCGCGCTGCCCGACATGATTCCGAAGGCCCATCGCTGGGTTGCGGAGATGCGGGAGATCTCCGGCTTCCTAGGCCCGGATCATCCCGCCAGCCAGATCTACGAGGGCTTTGCGCGGTGGTTCGAGCATCTCGCCGAGGATGCTAAGAGCGAGGCGGTGGATGCGGAACTGATGAAGGCCTTCGCAGAAAAGAGCGCGAAGACGCAAGTCTAGCTGTTGCCCTCTCGCAATCGGCTTGCCGTTCCGGCAGGGCAATGGCTGAATGGTCGACGCATGCAATGGGAGTTCGAATGAGAGTGCTGGTGATCGGCGTAGGGGCGCTCGGAGGCTATTACGGCGCTTGCCTCGTCCGAGCAGGCCGCGACGTGACCTTCCTGGTGCGCGAGAAGCGGGCCGAGCAATTGCGGCGGAACGGACTGCAGGTCGTGAGCCCGCACGGCGATTTCGTGGTGCAGCCGGAGATCGTTCTGGCCGGCGATCTCAGGGAGGCCTTCGACGTCGTGCTCGTCGGCGTGAAAGCCTACTCGCTCGATGACGCGATGAGCCAGTTTGCGCCCGCCGTCGGCCCCCACACGATGATCTTGCCGATCCTGAACGGGTTGAAACACATCGACGCTCTCACCTCCAGGTTCGGCGCCGCTCGCGTCCTCGGCGGACTCGCGAATGTCAGTGCGGGGCTCGATGCGGAGGGCCGGGTCGTTCAGTTCATGGCCAATCAGACGATCGTCTTCGGCGAGATCGAGGGGACGCTGAGCGAACGTGCGCTCGCGCTGGAGACGCTGCTCCAGGTCCCCGGGATCGACGTGCGCGCCAGCGAAGCCATCATGCAGGACATGTGGGAGAAGTTCGTGCAGCTCTCGACGCTCGCCGGCATCACCTGCCTGATGCGCGCGAGCATCGGAGACATCCTGGCCGTGCCCAACGGCGAGCAATCCATTTTCCGCCTGTTCGCCGAATGCTGCGCCGTTGCGACAGCTTCAGGCTTTGAGCCACGCGCGCCGTTCATCGAGTTTGACCGCAAGCTGTTCACCACCCTGGATTCGCCGCTGAAGGCCTCGATGCTGCGCGACATCGAGCGCGGCTCGATTACCGAGGCAGAGCACATCCTGGGCGATATGGCCAATCGGGCCCGTGCGCTCGGCATCGACACGCCGCTGCTGGATCTGGCCCGCGCGCATGTGGCGGCTTATGAGGTCGGGCGGCGAAGAGCGGCAGGCTAACCCGCCCCAATCAGCGGGATCGCCTCGTCCCGCTCATACAGATACAGCAGGCACCGCAGCGCCTCGCCGCGCTCGCCCTTGAGCTTCGGATCGTCCTTGAGGATGCGCAGCGCCTCGTCGCGGGCCTGGGCGATCAGTTGGCCGTGCACCTCCGGGCGCGCGATGCGGTAGCCGGGCAGGCCGCTCTGGCGTACCCCGAGCACGTCGCCTTCGCCGCGCAGCTTCAGGTCTTCCTCGGCAATGCGGAAGCCGTCGGTGGTCTCGCGGATGACCTTCAGCCGCGCTTTCGACATCTCGCCGAGCGGCTCGCCATAGAGCAATATGCAGGTCGAGGCTTCCGAGCCGCGGCCGATGCGGCCGCGCAGCTGGTGCAGCTGGGCAAGACCAAAACGCTCGGCGTTCTCGATCACCATGATGGTTGCGGCGGGCACGTCGACGCCGACCTCGACCACGGTGGTCGCGACAAGAAGTCCGATCTCGTGGGCGGCGAACTGGCCCATGACGCGATCCTTCTCGGTGCCCTTCATCTGGCCGTGGACGAGGCCGACACGCTCGCCGAAACGTTTCTGCAGGCTCTCGAAACGCTTGGTCGCATTGGTCAGGTGCTCGGTGCCTTCGGCCTCGGATTCCTCGACCAGCGGGCAGATCCAGTAGACCAGCTTGCCGGTTTCGAGCGCGCGGCCGACACCGTCCATCACCTCACCGAGCCGGCTCATGGCGACGGCGCGGGTGTCGATCGGCTGGCGGCCGGCGGGCTTTTCGCGCAGCTCGGAGATGTCCATGTCGCCGAAATAGGTCAGCACCAGCGTGCGCGGGATCGGCGTCGCGCTCAGCACCAGCACGTCGACGGCTTCGCCCTTGGACGTCAGCGCAAGCCGTTCGCGCACGCCAAAGCGGTGCTGCTCGTCGACGACGGCGAGCGCGAGATCATGGAAGGTCACATCGTCCTGGATCAGTGCATGGGTGCCGACGAGCAGGTCGATCTCGCCTGCGGCGAGCCGGGCGATGATCTCGCGCCGCTCCTTGCCCTTTTCCCGGCCGGTGAGGATGGCGACGCGCATGCCGGCGCGCTCGGCGAGCGGGGTGATGGTCTTGATGTGCTGACGCGCCAGAATTTCCGTCGGCGCCATCAGCGCGGCCTGCTTGCCGACCTCGGCGACGGCGGCAGCTGCGAGCAGCGCGACCACGGTCTTGCCGGAGCCGACGTCGCCCTGGAGCAGGCGCAGCATGCGTACCGGCTGCTTCAGATCTTCGGCGATGGCGGCCGCGGCGCTGCGCTGGGACGGGGTCAGCGCATAGGGCAGGGCGTCGATGATCTTGTTGCGCAGGTGTCCGTCGCCGGCATTGCGCACGCCGGCGGGGCGGCGCAGCTGCGCACGGATCAGCGCGAGCGCGAGCTGGCCGGCCAGCAGCTCGTCAAAGGCGAGGCGCGACCAGAACGGCTGGTCCGGCAATATGTCGGTCAGCTCGACCGGCTGGTGCACGCGATTGAGCGCGTCCGCGATCGGCGGGAAGTGGCAGCGTCGCAGCACCTCAGGGCTGATCCACTCCGGCAAGGCGGGTAGCTTCTGCAGCGCCTGCGCGATCGCGCGGCGGAGCGAGCCGAGCGCGAGGCCTTCGGTCAGAGGATAGACCGGATCGATGCCGGAGAGCTTCGAGATCGCCTCCTCGTCCAGCACGCGGTCCGGATGCACGATCTGCGGGGTTCCGTCGTACATCTGGAGCGTGCCGGAGACGTAACGCTTCTCGCCGACCGGCAGCAATTTCTCGACATAGCCGGGCTTGGCGCGGAAGAACGTGAGCACGACATCGCCGGTGTCGTCGCTGGCGTAGACGAGATACGGCGCGCGCGCGTTGCGCGGCGGGGGCGGGCGGTGGCGATCGACGGTGACTTCCAGCGTCACCATGGTTCCGACGGCCGCGTCGCGGATCTTCGGCCGGGCCCGGCGGTCGATGACCTGGCTCGGCAGATGCAGCAGCAGGTCGACCAGCCGCGGCGTCTCGCTGCGGCTGAGCAGGTACTGCAACAGCTTGTCCTGCTTCGGACCGACGCCGGATAGGCTGGTCACGGGAGCAAACAGCGGATTGAGCAGGCTGGGGCGCATTCGTGGAATCTAGGATTGTTCCTGGCCGTCATGCCCGGCTTTATGCCGGGCATCCACGTCTTTTTTGCAGCCCCACGTGGATGGCCGGGACGAGCCCGGCCATGACGGACGGGATGGGCGACCTGTCGCAACAAAAGGCTGACACGGGCGGCTCGAGTGGCTATATCACCCCGGCCCGGCACGTCCGGGCTTTCTGCGTTTGACTGGATTTGAGACATGACGGGAACGACACGATCGAGCAGCGGGCTGGACGACCGCCGCAAGCGGCTTCTGTTCCGCTGCTGGCACCGCGGCACGCGCGAGATGGACCTGATCCTCGGCCGCTTCGCGGATGCCGAGATCGGCAATCTGTCCGACGTCGAACTCGGCGAGCTCGAGCGCCTGCTCGAGGTCAACGATCCCGATCTCTATGCCGCCATCACCGGCGACAAGGTGCTGCCGTCCGATGTCACCGGCGCGCTGTTTGCCCGCATCAAGGCGTTTCCGATCACGGACGGCAATCTATGAAGCAGGGGATGAAGTCGCCGGCCGAGCTGCTCACGCCCGGCCGCGCGCTGACGCTTGCCAATGTCGCGGAAGGCGCTGAAGGCCTCGTCGTCTCCGATCTCGCCCGCGCCATCGCGGCGCGGCCGAAGAAGCCGGCCGTCAGCCTCGCCGTGGTCTGCCGCGATGGCGGGCGCATGCAGCAGCTCGAGCGGGCACTGCGCTTCTTCGCGCCCGATCTTCCGGTGCTGACCTTTCCGGCCTGGGACTGCCAGCCCTATGACCGCGTCTCGCCGCATGGCGGCATCCTGGCGCAGCGCCTGACTACGCTGGCCCGGTTGGCTCCTCTCACCGGCAGCGACAAGCCGCTGATCGTGCTGACCACAGTGAACGCCGTCGTGCAGCGCGTGCCCGCGCGCGAGCTCGTTGCGGCGCAGGCGCTGTCGGTCGCACCCGGCAATGTGGTGCCGATGGACACCGTGGTCGCCTGGCTCGAGCACAACGGCTACAACCGTTCCTCGACCGTGCGCGAGCCCGGCGAATACGCCGTGCGCGGCGGCATCCTCGATCTGTTTCCGGCCGGCCTCGATCAGCCGGTGCGGTTCGACTTTTTCGGCGACAGCCTGGAATCGATCCGCAGCTTCGACGCTGAGACCCAGCGCACGCTGCTCGACATGCGCTCGCTCGATCTCGTGCCGGTCTCGGAATTCCAGCTCGTCACCGACACCATTCGCCGCTTCCGCATGGGCTATGTCGCCGAGTTCGGTGCGCCCGAGCGCGACGATGCGCTGTACGAGGCCGTCAGCGAAGGCCGGCGCCATCCCGGCATGGAGCACTGGCTGCCGCTGTTCCAGGACCGGATGGACACGCTGTTCGATTATCTGCAGGGCGCGGCCGTCGCGATCGAGCCGCAGGCCGAGGACGCCGTGCGCGAACGCTTCAAGCAGATCCTCGACTATTACGAGGCCCGTCGGGAGGCGATGGAGCATCCCGGCGGCGGCGCCATCTACAAGCCGCTGCCGCCCGATCGGCTCTATCTGACCGAGGAGGAGTGGGGCAAGCGCCTCGGCGAGATCCCGCTGGCGCGGCTGACGCCGTTCTCCGTGCCGACCGACGGCACGAGCGTCATTGATGCCGGCGCGCGCAAGGGCCGCGACTTCGCCCCGGAACGCAACGACACCGCCGTCAACGTGTTCGAATCCGTCGTCGCGCACGTGATGGCCTTGCAAGCCCAGCGCAAGAAGGTCGTGATCGCGCTGTGGTCTGAAGGTTCGCGCGACCGCATGACTTCGATGCTGCGCGATCACAAGCTGACCCACACCACCAGCGTCAACAGCTGGCGCACGGTGCAGGCGACGCCGCGCAACGAGACCATGCTCGCCGTGCTCGGCCTCGAAAGCGGCTTCGAGACCGACGAGATCGCGCTCATCAGCGAGCAGGATATCCTCGGCGACCGCCTGGTGCGGCCGCGCAAGGCCAGCCGCAAACTCGACAATTTCATCTCGGAGGTGACGAGCCTCAATGCCGGCGACATCGTCGTGCATGTCGATCACGGCATCGGCCGCTTCATCGGCCTGCAGACGCTCGACGTCGCCGGCGCGCCGCATGACTGCCTCGAGCTGCACTACGCCGCCGAGACCAAGCTGTTCCTCCCGGTCGAGAACATCGAGCTGCTGTCGCGCTACGGCTCGGACCAAACCACGGTCGAGCTGGATCGTCTGGGCGGTTCGGGCTGGCAGACCCGCAAGGCCAAACTGAAGAACCGCATCCGCGAGATCGCGGGCGAGCTGATCAAGATCGCCGCCGAGCGCATGCTGCACGAGGCGCCGAAATTGCCGGTGCAGCAGGGCCTCTATGACGAGTTCTGCGCGCGCTTCCCCTATGACGAGACCGAGGACCAGCTCGGTGCCATCGAATCCACGCTGAAGGATCTCGAAAAGGGCCGGCCCATGGACCGGCTGATCTGCGGCGACGTCGGCTTCGGCAAGACGGAAGTCGCGCTGCGCGCCGCCTTTGCGGTCGCGCTCGACGGCAAGCAGGTCGCGGTGGTGGTGCCGACCACGCTGCTCGCCCGCCAGCACCACCGGACCTTCAACGAGCGGTTCAAGGGTTTCCCGGTCAACGTGGCCCAGGCCTCGCGCCTGATCCCCACGAAACAGCTCAACGAGGTCAAGAAGGGCCTCGCCGACGGCTCCGTCGACATCGTCGTCGGCACCCATGCGCTGCTCGGCAAGGCGATCAAATTCCGCGACCTTGGCCTCCTCATCGTCGACGAGGAGCAGCATTTCGGCGTCAGCCACAAGGAGCGGCTGAAGGCGCTGCGCGCCGAGGTCCATGTGCTGACGCTGTCGGCGACGCCGATCCCGCGGACGCTGCAGCTGGCGCTCACCGGCGTGCGCGAACTCTCGATCATCGCTTCGCCCCCGGTCGATCGCCTGGCGGTCCGGACCTTCGTCGCCCCGCATGATCCGCTGATGATCCGCGAGGCGCTGCTCCGCGAGCGCTATCGCGGCGGCCAGGCCTTCTACGTCGTGCCGCGCATCGACGACCTCGCGGAGGTCAAGGACTTCCTCGACAAGAACGTGCCGGAGATGAAGGTCGCGGTCGCGCACGGCCAGATGCCGCCCGCCGTGATCGAGGACATCATGACCGCGTTCTACGACGGCAAGTTCGACATCCTGCTGTCGACCACGATCGTCGAGTCCGGCCTCGACATCCCCAACGCCAACACGCTGATCGTGCACCGCGCCGACATGTTCGGCCTGGCCCAGCTCTACCAGCTCCGCGGCCGCGTCGGCCGCTCCAAGCTGCGGGCCTATGCTCTGTTCACGCTGCCGGCGCAGCAGAAGATCACGGTGCAGGCCGAGCGCCGGCTCACCGTGCTGCAATCGCTGGAGACGCTGGGCGCGGGCTTCCAGCTCGCGTCCCACGACCTCGACATCCGCGGCGCCGGCAATCTCCTGGGCGAGGAGCAGTCCGGCCACATCAAGGAGGTCGGCTTCGAGCTTTATCAATCGATGCTGGAGGAGGCGATCGTCAACCTCAAGGCCGGCGTCTCCGAGCCCGCGGCCGACCGCTGGTCGCCACAGATCACCATCGGCATGCCCGTGCTGATTCCGGACGACTATGTCAGCGACCTCTCGGTGCGGCTGTCGCTGTACCGGCGCCTTGCCGATCTCGACAGCGAGGAGGAGATCGAGAACTTCGGTGCCGAGATGCGCGACCGCTTCGGCGTGCTGCCGGACGAGGTGCGGTATCTCTTCAAGGTCGCTGCCATCAAGGCGTTCTGCCGCAGGGCCAATGTCGAGAAGATCGATGCCGGTCCGAAGGGCGCCGTCATCGCCTTCCGCGACAATTCCTTCGCCTATCCCGACCGCCTCGTGACCTTCATCCGCAGTCACGGCCAGGCCGCCAAGGTGCGGCCCGACATGAAGGTTGTGTTCCTGCAGGACTGGGAGACGCCGGAAGAGCGTCTCGCCGGCACGACGGAGATCATGCGGCAACTGGCGCAACTCGCCGAGAGCAAGAAGGCGGCGTAGGCAAGCAACCTCGGAGCCAGCGCGGTTCCGGGGTCTCCTTTCGGTGTTCCTGTCGTAAGACAGCGACATAACGTCACTTGCGGATCAGGCCGCGCAAGGCCATATCCTCCTTATCGAGTTTCGGCCGAACGACTTGGCCTCGCCGCTCACAAGCGCGCCTGACTGACGACCCTCCCTCCAGATCTCGACGACGCCGATTGCGCCTCTCAGCGCGGTCCTGAACATATCTATCTTAAAGGACGACCCAATGACGACGGGAATTGTGAAGTGGTTTAACAGCCAAAAGGGTTTCGGCTTCATTCAGCCGGACCAGGGAAGCCAGGACGTTTTCGTTCATATCAGCGCGGTCGAACGCGCGGGCTTGAATACCCTCAACGAGGGGCAGAAGGTTTCTTTTGAAATCGTTGCAGACCGCCGAACCGGCAAGTCTGCGGCCGAGAATCTGCGCGCCGAATAGGTTGCCGCAATCGTCATGATGAAGCTTTGACCACGGATGTACTGGCAGAGCTTCGGTTCTCTGGACCCGCGGCCGGTTTACCGGCTGCGGGTTTTTCATACCGGTTGCGGATTGACCCGCCGTCGAAACGACTGAGGTTGCAAGGGTGCCCGTTAACATCGATCCGGACCGGGAACATGACGACGTCATGTATCCGCAGGTTCTGCCGTTCTTGTTGATCCACGTCGGATGCGTCGCGGCGATCTGGTCGGGTGTTTCGTGGCAGGCGGTTGTGCTTTGCGTCGCGCTGTATTGGCTGCGCATGTTTGCGATCACGGCCGGATATCACCGGTACTTCTCGCATCGGGCTTACGCGACAAGCCGGGTGTTTCAATTCGTCCTTGCCTTCCTTGCCCAGAGCAGCGCCCAGAAGAGCGTGCTGTGGTGGGCTGCCAAGCATCGCCATCATCACCTTCACTCGGACACCGCGCAGGATGTGCATTCGCCCCGGCACAAGGGCTTCCTCTACAGCCATGTCGGCTGGATCTTCTACCGTCAGCACGATGCGACCGACCTCGTCAAAGTGGCCGATCTTGCGTCGTATCCCGAACTGATGTGGCTGCACAGGCTGGAGCTCCTGCCGGCGGTTGTGCTGGCGGGTCTGTGCTTTATCCTTGCCGGCTGGTCCGGACTCGTGGTCGGCTTCCTCTGGAGCACCGTGCTGCTGTACCACGCCACGTTCTGCATCAACTCGCTGGCGCATGTTCACGGACGCAAGCGGTATGTGACCGGTGACGATTCCCGCAACAACTGGCTGCTGGCCCTGCTGACGATGGGTGAGGGGTGGCACAACAACCATCACGCCTATCAGGCCAGCGCCCGACAGGGATTCTACTGGTATGAGATCGATCTGACCTATTATGTCCTGGTGGTCCTGTCCTGGTTCGGAATTGTCCGGGACCTGAAGATGCCTCCCGCTCAGGTTCTGCGCAATCAGCAACGGTTGGGATCACGCGTGGTCAGGCAGGCGGCAGAACAGCTCGCCGCCCGTTTCGATTCCGAGCGCATCGCGCTCGCGATCCGGACGTCGATCCATGAGACCGAATTGTCGGTCCGTGATGCTCTCGCTCTGTTGCAGCAGCGTGCCGGCGAGCGTCTGTCCAGCATGCCGACGCGCGACCAGCTGCTGGCTGAAGCGCAGCGCATGTTCGTCAAGACCATATCGCTGGACGACATTGTCGATCGTGCCTACGAGCTCTTGAACGATTCCGTCGGTTTGCTCCTGGCGGCTCCCGCTCTGTCGACCCAGTCGAAAGCGGAGGGTGGCGTTTAGCGCAGGCGATACCCATATAGGGGTATGACACATTGGCAGAAATCCAGTCCGCGACAAGCACCCAGGTCCAAGGCCGAACTCCGGGAGATGCTGACCGAAGCGGTCCGCAACACGCGACCCGTCCCTAACCGAACCCCGGCGAAGGCGCCGACGATCGCCGAAGACCCGTCTGTTTCTAATCAGGCGTTCAAAGTCCTCCCGGCCGTTCGCTGACCGGAGCAGAGCTGTATGCGCAAGTTTCCCGATCCCACCGAACAAGAGCTGAGCGAGGGCGCGCAAGCCGTTGCCTTCCAAATCGCGAATGGGAATATGCGGCAGAACTGTATCCTGCAGACGAACTTGCCGACCAAGGTGCAGGCGCAACGATATCTTCTCGCGAACTGGCCGGCCGTCGAGAAGATGGCCCGCGACGCTCTCGCGCTGGGGAAGGTCGAGAACGGCGAGATCAAGCTCGTGATGCCGTCGACGTAGCGGCGGGCGTCAACGAACCCGTTAGCTCAAGAGATACTTCAAACGGCTAAAGCATGATCCGGAAAAGTGCGCAGCGGTTTTCCGAAAAGATCATGCTTAAACAACAACCTAAAGCGCGATGACGATTCATCCTAATCGCCATCGCGCTTTAGGATGCCGCCCGCGACGCGTCGGCGGACAGCCGTGCCAGCAGCGACCGCGCTGTATCCGACGGGGACAGCGAATCCACGCTGACCACGGGATCGCTGCGCATCTCGT
Organism: Bradyrhizobium sp. USDA 327; assembly: GCF_041262065.1. Taxonomy (NCBI): domain Bacteria; kingdom Pseudomonadati; phylum Pseudomonadota; class Alphaproteobacteria; order Hyphomicrobiales; family Nitrobacteraceae; genus Bradyrhizobium; species Bradyrhizobium sp. USDA 327. The sequence goes on from NZ_JBGCCW010000001.1 coordinate 2,881,616, forward strand.
GCTTGCCATTGGACGTGTGCCGCATCACCGCCGACAGACGGCGGGCGATCATGTGCGCCGTGCGGAAGTCGGTCTCCGCGAACACGACGATCACTGAACCGTCCTTCTGCGCCGCGCCGAAATCCATCTGCCGCATCAGGCGGCTGAGGATGCGCGCGGCATCGAGCTGGGCACGGGAATTGCCGGGATCGAAAGCGAAGCGCGCGACCGAGAGGCCGCCGCCGCGGGCGAGCGCCTGCTCGACCGCCCTGGCAAAATCGCGGGCAAAGGCCTCGACCGTGAGCAGGCCGCTGCGCGGATCGAGCCAGCCGCCCGCATCGATCGAGCGCAGCGTGCGGCTCAGCTGCGCTTCCATCGCGTGCTGGCGGATCAAGGGCAGCGCATTGGCGGCGACCTTCGCAGGCTCGCCGGCAATCAGTTCGAGATTGGGCAGATCATAAGTCTGCGTCAGCTGATGCGCGGTGAGGACCACCGGCAGGCTGCGGAAGCGGGTGTCCTCCGCGAGCACCGTGAGGAAGGCGTCGGTCACCCGCGGGGTGAAACCTTCGGCGAGCACGACGCCGTCGAGGTCGCGGGTGTTGAGGTGTTTGGCGGCGGCCTCGATCGAGAGCGCGCCGACCACGCCGAAGCGCTCACCCAGCGCGACGGAGAGCGCGGGATAGGCTGCGCCGCGACCGATCAGGAGCACGGTGGCATCGCGCGCGGGATCGCCCTCCGGCAGCGCGAGCTTCGCTTCCGGCAGCCGGCGCAGAACCGTTGCATGCAGCGTGCGCACGCGCAGCGCGGCACGGAGCCGCGCGATCAGACGCTCGGGATTGCCGCCGCGCGAGGAGAAGGGCAACGCATTGTGCGGCAGCGTGCCCGCCGCATCCAGGGTCACGAAGGGAACGTAAGGCGATTGATCGGCGATCTTCTTTGCGAGCGCCGTCACATGCGGCTCGTGTCCGGCATGCATCGCGGCGAGAACCGCAGCCGGCTGCACCTCGTCGACCGCGCGCGCCGCGCTGGCCCAATCGGTGTCGACGACGGGAAAGAGCCGGGCCTCGTCCAGCGCTGCCACGAAGGCGGGGCGCTCGGCCTCGGACACAAACAGGATCGGGCCCGCCTGGGACATCGACAAACTCTGATCACGCAACAGATGCCGCGCAGCCTAGTTTGGCCGCCTTAATGCAGCGTCAACGGAACGTGCAAAACTATGCCTAGACCGGCCCGGAGCGGTCGCGAAAGGCCTCGACCATCAGGGGGTTAAGCCCGAGCTCGCTGAGCGCCTCGCGGGCGCGGGCATTGTCCTGGGCGCGTCCGGCCAGCCGGTGACCCGAGAGGCGGTCGGGCAGCGCCGTGAGCAGGGCGCCCTGGCCGAGCCGGCGCGCCCATTCCTGGAGATCGTTGGAGAGGAAGCGGTAGCCGCCGACGGCCATGATGCCGGAGGGCGGCGCAGTGATGCAGATCGCGCCGCTCGGACGGTCGAGCCGCGCGGCGTAGCCGGTGTCGACATAGTCGCGCGGCGGCTGCGCGGTCAGCGTCTCGCCGACCGGCTGCGGCGGGGCGTAGGCCGCGATCGGCACCATCGCGCCGCGCAGGCCGAGCGTGCCCTTCGGCGTCAGCAGGATCTCGCCGGCAATGGAGGAGCCCGACTGCTCGCGCGGGGCGCCGTGCGGCCCGGGCATGACCGGCACCGGCATGCCGTCCTCGCCGCGGCGGGCGCCGAACAGTCCGGCCTCGCCGAACAGATAGACGTCGGTCAGCGGCGCATGCGGCGCGATCCAGGCATCGCTTGCCGCGACCTGCTCGGGCGCGCGCCACAGGCCGATGACGTTGCGCAACGAGGGCATCCGTGCCGCGAGGTCGGCAGCACCGAGCCGCAACGCGAGTTGCGCCGGCGCGATCAGCACCTCGCATTCGTGCTCGTTGATCTGCTGCTCCAGCACCTCGTTCTCGAACGGGTGATGCAGCGCCAGCGTGCCGCCCGAGAGCAGCCATACCGCGAGCGAGGAGGCGAGGCCCGCGAACGACATCGGGGCGAACGCCGCCATCACGGTCGCACCCTGCCTGATGTCGGCTTCCAGCGACATGGCGAGCCCCCCGGCGATCAGGCTGAAATGCGGCCGCGGCACCGGACGGAAACCTTCGGCGGTGACGTCGAAGGAGATCATCGCCGCCTTGCGGCCGTCCTGGATCACGGCGCGCGTCAGGCCGGGCGGGCGAGCGAGGACGTCGTCGAGCGACGCCATGCCTTCGGGCAGGTCGCCTCCGAAGCCGCAGACGTGGCGGATGGAGAAGGCTTCGGCCGCGGCATGCATCGCCAGGTCGGCATAGCTGACGCCGTCGACCGTGCTCATGGTGACGATGGCGCGCGCCGCGGTGCGGTTCAGCGCAGCGGTCAGTTCCGCGTGTCGCCAGAGCAGCGGCAGCACCGCGACGACGAGGCCGGCGCGATGGGCGGCGAGCACGGTGAGCACGAACTCGACCGTATTCGGCAGCTGGATCGCGATCACGGAATTGGCCGGCAGGCCCGATTCGACGAAATGCGCCGACAGCGCCTCGATGGCCGTGTCAGCCTCGGCATAGGTCATCCGCCGCGGCTGGTGACCGGTCACGCGCGCTTTGTTGAGGGGATCGCACAGACCGAGCGCGTGCGGCTGCCGCATCAGCGTGCGCTGAAACAGCGTGTCGAGCGTCGGCGATATTGCTGGCTGGTTCACGGCGTCACTTTGCCTGATGAGCTTGCGGCTGCCCCTTCGCCCACCAGGTCTCCGGCAAATAGCCCGAGAGCGAGGTGGCCTTGGGCCGTTCTATCCGATTCCAGCGCGCGATCCATTGCTCCGATACGTTAAACAGCGGGATTGTGTAGAAGCCCGCGATCAGAGCGCGGTCGAGCGCCCGCACCGCCGGGACGAAATCCGTATGTTCGCGGGCCTCCAGCAGGGCGGCGATCATGGCATCCACCGCGGGATCCCTGGCGCCCATGTAATTGCGCGTGCCGGGATTGTCCGAGGCAGCACTGCCCCAATAGAAATATTGCTCGTTGCCGGGCGAGAGCGACTGGTCCCAGCGGTTCTGGATCATGTCGAACTCGTAAGCGAGCCGGCGCTGGTCGAACTGTACGGGATCGACCGAGCGAACGGTCGGCTCGATGCCGGCGCGCTTGAGGTCGCGCTGGAAGGCGAGCGCGATGCGCTCCTGGTCTCGGGTCGTGACCATGATCTCGAAGGTGAAGGGCGCCTTGGTCGCGCGATTGCGCAGCACGGTGCCGTCGAGATCATAGCCGGCCTCCGACAACAGCTTCAGCGCGGCGCGCAGCGTCGTGCGGTCGCGGCCCGACCCGTCGGTGACCGGCAGGCGATAACTGCCATCCATGATATCGGGCGGAATCCGTGCGGCGAACGGCTTGAGCAGCTCGCGTTCGCGTGCATCCGCCGGGCGGCCGTAGGCCGACAGGTCCGAGCCGGCGAAATAGCCGGCAGCGCGCGAATAGAGCCCGAAGAAGTAATTGCGGTTGACCAGCTCGAAATCGAACAGCAGCGTCAGGGCCTGTCGCACCCGGATGTCGGCGAAGATCGGGCGGCGGGTGTTGAACACCAGGAATTCGGAGGGCTGCGGCACGCCGGGCTTGGCGGTGTCGCGGATCACGTCGCCGCTCCGTGCAGCCGGAAAATCGTAGCCGTCGTGCCAGCGCAGCGGCTCGTGCTCGATGCGGAAATCGTAGAGGCCGCGCTTGAAGGCTTCGAACTGGCCGTTGGCCTCGCGAAAATAGTCGAGCCGGATCTCGTCGAAATTGTAGAGCCCGCGGTTGATGGCGAGGTCGCGGCCCCAATAGTCGGGATTGCGGGTGAGCGTCACGCTGGCTCCGGGCTTCACGGCCGTGACCCGATAAGGGCCCGAGCCGACCGGCGCCGTCAGCGTGGTCTCCTCGAAGGCCGCGACGTCGACTGCGTGCTTCGGCAGGACCGGCATCAGGCCGAGAATCAACGGCAGCTCGCGGTCGTTGGCGCCTGTGAGATCGAAGCGGACGGTGAGGGGATCGGGCGCCGCGGCCTTGGCAACTTTGGCGTAGTACTGCCGGTGGTTGGGGCGGCCGTGGTCGCGCAGCAGCTGCCAGGAGAACAGCACGTCCTCGGCCAGCACAGGCTTGCCGTCGGAGAAGCGGGCGCGCGGATCGAGGCGGAAGGTGACGAAGCTCCGCTCGTCGTCGGTTTCGACCGTCCTGGCGAGCAGGCCATAGAGCGTGAACGGCTCGTCATTGCCGCGTGCGAGCAGGCTCTCGACCACGTAGCCCCGCATCTGCTGCACGGCCAATCCTCTCACGATGAAGGGATTGAGGCTGTCGAAGGTTCCGAGAATCCCCCAGGTCAAGCGGCCGCCCTTGGGGGCGTCGGGGTTGGCGTAGGGCATGTGGGTGAAGTCGGCCGGCATCGCCGGCTTGCCGTGCATGGCGATGGCATGAGCCTCCTCGGCCCGGGCGCCACCTGCCGAAAGTCCGGTGACCACAGCGAGGGCGAGGACGCAGAAGCGGACGCCGAAGCCTTCGAGAAGGCGCTGGAACATGAACATCGGCACACGGTGATTCGACGACCGGCGGGACTGAATCCTATCACAGGGAATTTGGTGGGGCGTTGGCGCCAAGCCGGCCAAAGGCGGTTGTCGGCATTGATCTTTTCGTCGGCCACGTTAAAAGGCGGGCAATCGCGCAAGAGCGTCGAGCCCGTCACCTATCCGCCTTAATTGACGGGGAGAGAGCCGCGCCCAGGGCGGCCAGGTTCGGCGCTTCGGAGCGGTTCGGGCACTTCCCGTTCAGAAAGGGTTTTCCGCAATGAATTTCCGTTACTTGGCCGCGTCCGTCCGGCCGCGCGGGCGACTTCTCGCCCTGTTGACGGCGACGGCGTTGGCCATTCCGTTTGCCGCCGAGGCCCAGACCCCTGCGCCAGCCCCGGGCGCACCCAAGGCGGCTCCGGCCCCGAAGGCGGCTCCCAAGGCTGCCCCTAAGGCTCCGGCTCCGGCAGCGTCTCCGCAGGCCCAGCAGGCTCCCGCCCAGGGCGCTCCCGGGCAGCAGGGTGCGGCCCAGCCCGCTGACCAGCAGATCCAGCTGATCTACGCCCCCTGGACCAAGTTCTGTCTCAAGGGCCAGGATGCCAACGCCAAGCAAGTCTGCTTCACCGGCAAGGACGGCCGCATCGAGTCGGGACAGCCGGTCATCGCGGCCGTCATCATCGAGCCGGAAGGCGAGCCCAAGAAGATTCTGCGCGTGACGCTGCCGCTCGGCATGCAACTCGTGCACGGCACCCGCATCATCGTGGACAACAATCCACCGCTGCAGAGCCCGTATGTGATCTGCTTCCAGAACGGCTGCATGTCCGACTACGAGGCCACGCCCGAGCTCATCAACAACATGAAGAAGGGTCAGAATCTCGTTGTCCAGGCGATCAATGCCAACGGCGCGCCGCTGACCCTGCCGCTGCCGCTCGCCGGCGAATTCCAGAAGGCCTATGACGGTCCGCCGACCGATCCGAAGGTGTTCGAGGAAACCCAGAAGAAGCTCCAGGAAGAGCTTCAGAAGAAGGCCGACGAGCAGCGCAAGAAGCTCGAGCAGCAGGGTGGCGCGCCCGGCGCACCGCCGACTGCGCAGAAGTAATCGGGCCAGATTCCGAATATGAAAAAGGCGCTCGTTTCGAGCGCCTTTTTTGCTGGTTTGCTGGACGCCTATCGGCGACGATCAGTTCAGCGATGGATTGCGCGGACGATAGCCGCCGGCCTTGTCCTTGATGAAGATCTCGGCGACCTGGGAATGCCGGACCGGCTCGCCGGAATCATCCGGCAACAGGTTCTGCTCCGAGACATAGGCGACGTATTCCGACTCCGCATTCTCCGCGAGCAGGTGATAGAACGGCTGGTCCTTGTTGGGCCGCACCTCCTCGGGGATCGACAGCCACCACTCCTCGGTGTTGTTGAATTCCGGATCGATGTCGAAGATCACCCCCCGGAACGAGAAGATCCGGTGGCGAACGACCTGTCCGATCTGGAATTTCGCGGTCCGCGCTTTAATCATTCCCCGTCGATAGACCAGGATTGTGGCCGATGCTAGTGCCCTCGTCTGGAATTAACCTTCGTTTCCGGGGCGGATAGCCCCCAAGCCTTCAGAAAACACTTCATCAATGGTCGATATCCTCAATCTGGCGCTGCCCTATTTTGGTTTGATCTTCGTCGGCTTCGCCTGCGGCAAGGTCAAATCCCTCCCGGAATCGGGCCTCGCCTGGATGAACTTCTTCCTGCTCTACGTGTCGCTGCCGGCGCTGCTGTTCGCGATCATGTCGAAGACGCCGTTTTCGGAATTGAATAACCCGCCATTCCTGGTCGCGACCACGCTGTCGACGGTCGCCGCGTTCACGCTGGCGCTGGTCGTCGGCAAGGTCTTGGGCCGGCTGACGCTGCGCGAGGCGACGCTCGCGGGTCTCTCCGGTGGCTACGGCAATATCGGCTACATGGGGCCGGGTCTTGCGCTCGCCGTGCTGGGGCCGAAGGCGTCGGCGCCGACGGCGCTGATCTTCTGCTGCGACAGCATCTTCCTGTTCACGATCGTGCCGCTCTTGATCGAGCTCTCCGACCGTGACCATCCCTCGCTCGTGCACGCCTTCGGCGTCGTGCTGAAGCAGATCGTGCTCAACCCGCTGATCATGTCCGCCTGCTTCGGCGCCGCGGTCGCCGCCCTGCATATCGAGCTGCCGGTCGCGCTCGACCGCACCATCACCTTCCTCCAGAACGCAGCCGCTCCGACCGCGCTGTTCGTGCTCGGCGTGACCGTGGCGCTGCGCCCGTTCGATCGGGTGCCGTGGGAGGTGCCGGGCGTGATCGCGGTCAAGCTCCTGATTCATCCGCTCGCGGCGTTCGGCCTGATGCTGGCGTTCGGTCCGTTCGCACAACCCTGGGCGGCCACCGCCGTGCTGATGGCCTCGCTGCCGCCGGCGCTGAACGTGTTCGTGATCGCCCGGCAGAACGATGCCTGGATCGAATCAGCCTCTGTGGCAGTGCTGCTCGGCACCTTCGCGTCGGTCGTCACGCTGACCAGCGTGATGTGGGCGATCCAGAGCGGGCGGCTGGCGTTTCCGTGAGGAGGCTTATCGCCGCCACGTCGGCGTCAAGCCTTCGCGCATGGCAAAACGGCGGAGCGGGCCGATGGCGCCGAGCAGGTGCATGCCGACGGCGCGGACCGGCTGGAGCGGCAGGAAATCGTTCAGCAAAGAGCGGTTGGCGATGTCGATCGCAAAGGTGCGGCTCAAAATGTCCGGCCGCCGCGCGCGGTCGTAGCGCTTGAGGATCTCGTCCGCACCGGGATCCTGCCCCGAGGCAATGGCATCGTTCGCGAGACGGGCAATGTCGGCGGCATCGCGCAGGCCGAGATTGAGGCCCTGGGCACCGATCGGCGGAACCACATGGGCGGCTTCGCCGACCAGCGCGATGCGGTCGCGGCCGAAGGATTTTGGACGTTCGATCGCGAGCGGGAACAGGTTGCGCCCGGGCTCCACCGTCATGCGGCCGAGGATCGAATGCGACTGCTTCTCGATCGCGCCGGACAGCTCCTCATCGCTCAAGCTGCGAAGGCGCTCGGCCTCCGCTGCCGCCGAGACCCAGACGACGCTGCAGCGGTCGCCGGGCAGGGGCACGAACACGCAAGGTCCGTGCGGCGTGTGGAACTCGGTCGAGACATTGCGATGCGGCCGTGCGTGGCCGACGTTGAAGGTCAGCGCGGTCTGGTTCAGCTCGCGCCGCGTCACCTCGATGCCGGCGGCCTCGCGGCACAGCGAGTGCCGGCCGTCGGCACCGACGACTAGGCGGGCCGAGAGAAACTGACCGGAGGCCGTGCGCACAGCGACGTCGCCGGCTTCGATGACGATGCTTTCGGCCTCGTCGTCGAAGCGGACGAGGTTGGGCAGCTCGGCCGCGCGCTCTTCCAGCGCCAGCATCAACGAACGATTGTCGATGTTGTAGCCGAACGCGTCGAGGCCGATTTCGTGACAGGAGAAGCGCACCTCCGGCGCGCGGAACAGCCGGCCGGTGTCGTCGACGAGGCGCATGACCTCCAGCGCGGCCGCCTTGTCCTTGCAGCGCGGCCAGACGTCGAGGCCTTCCAGGAGATCGACGGAGGCACCCAGCAGCGCAGTGGTGCGATTGTCGGCGTAGGGCACGCGCCGTGCCACCAGCGCGGTCCGGGCCCCCGCCTGCGCCAGTGCGATGGCCGCCGCAAGTCCCGCCGGTCCGCCGCCGATCACGGCCGTGTCATGGAGTGTCGATGCGTCTGTCATGGAACGACATTGGACACGGCCGGCGGCGAATTCAAGCCCGCTGATTTTTGCCTGATTTTATGACGAATTGTGCGACGGAGCGCCGCAATGGCGGATGTGCAAACCGGTCCCATTCTGATAGCAGAAGCCATGGATAGCCAGCAGGATTCCCTGAAACCGAGACCGGCGATCCGCGCCGCGGCGCTCTCGGTGCACATCTTCACCGCGTTCGGCGCGGCGATCGCGCTATTGGCGATGCTGGAGGCCGTGCGCGAGCACTGGGCGGCGATGTTTCAGTGGCTGGGCGTCGCCCTGATCATTGATGCGATCGACGGGCCGATCGCGCGCCGGCTCGACGTCAAGAACGTGCAGCCGAACTGGTCGGGTGATGTGCTCGATCTCGTGGTCGACTTCGTCACCTATGTCTTCGTGCCGGCCTATGCGATCGTGGCGAGCGGGCTGTTGCTGCCGGTCGCAGCTCCCTTGCTCGGCGTCGCCATCATCGTCACCAGCGCACTATATTTCGCCGATCTGCGCATGAAGGCCGACGACAATCATTTCCGCGGTTTCCCGGCGCTGTGGAATGCGGCGGCGTTCTACCTGTTCCTGCTGCACTGGCCGCCGCTCTGGTCGACGATGCTGGTGGCCGCGCTCGTCGTGCTGACCTTCGTGCCGTTCCACGTGCTGCATCCGGTCCGCGTCGTGCGGCTGCGCTGGCTGACGATGTCGCTGATCGCGATCTGGGCGGTGCTGGGCATCTACACGCTGGCGATGGATTTCCGCGTCGGCACCGGCGTGACCGTCGTGCTCTGCGCCATCGCGCTCTGGATCAGCTTCAGCGACGCCTTGATCCGCCTGGCGAGATCCTTGGCGTGATGCACCTGTTGACCAGCCCGGAAGCCTGGGCCGCGCTGCTCACCTTGACGGCGCTCGAGATCGTGCTCGGCATCGACAACGTCATCTTCATTTCGGTGATCGTCTCGCGCATCCCGGAGCAGCAGGCGTACCGCGCCCGCCAGATCGGGCTGGCTCTGGCGCTGGTGTTCCGCATCCTCCTGCTCAGCGTGCTGGTCTGGCTGATCGGCCTGACTGCGCCCGTGTTCTCGTTTGCAAGTTATGACTTCTCCTGGCGCGACCTCATCCTGATCGGCGGCGGCCTGTTCCTGATCGCCAAGGCGACACACGAGATTCACGCCGAGGTCGAGGCCGATGACGGCGAGGGCGATCAGAAGTCCGGCGGGAGCGCCTTCTTCTGGGTGATCGTCCAGATCATCGTCATCGATATCGTGTTCTCGCTGGACTCGATCATCACCGCGATCGGCATGGCGCAGGACATCGAGATCATGGTCGCGGCCGTCGTGATCGCATGCCTGATCATGTACATTTCGTCAGGCCCGGTGTCGCGATTCGTCGCGGAGCATCCGACCACGAAGATGCTGGCGCTGGCCTTCCTGGTGCTGATCGGCGTCGCGCTGGTCGCGGACGGATTGGCGTTTCATATTCCACGCGGCTACATCTATTTCGCGATTGCGTTCTCGGCGGCGGTGGAATTCTTCAACGTGCTGGCCAAGCGCAACCGCAGGAAAGCCGGCAAGTCGTCTGCATGATCGTTGCGGCCGGGCCCCGAGTTGACAAGGCTGGCGCGATGGCTTTCGCTCAGTCGCGAGAAGAGGAGGTCAAATGATGACCAAAGCCATCCGCGTGCACAAGGTCGGAGGCCCCGAAGCCCTGGTCTATGAGAGCGTCGACGTGCCGGCGCCTGGGCCGGGCGAGGTCCGCATCCGCCAGCATGCGGTCGGCCTCAACTTCATCGACGTCTATTACCGCACCGGCCTCTACAAGGCGCCGGGGCTGCCCTTCATCGCGGGCAACGAGGCCTCGGGCGAGGTCGTCGCGGTCGGGCCTGGCGTCACGAATTTTCATCCCGGCGATCGCGTCGCCTATTACCACAATCTCGGTGCCTATACCGGCGAGCGCAACATCCCCTGGGAGAAGCTGGTCAAGCTGCCCGACCACATCACCTACGAGCAGGGTGCCGTGCTGATGCTGAAGGGGCTGACCGTCTGGTATCTCCTGCACAAGACGTTCAAGGTCGAGCCGCATCACCGCGTGCTGATTCATGCCGCCGCCGGCGGCGTCGGCTTGCTTGCCTGCCAGTGGGCGAGGGCGCTCGGCGCGCATGTCATCGGCACGGTCGGCTCGCGCGAGAAGGCCGAGCTTGCGGAGGCCAATGGCTGCGATCACGTCATCCTCTACAACGAGGAGGATTTCGTCGCCCGCGTGAAGCAGATCAGCCGCAACGAGGGCTGCGACGTCGTCTATGACGGTGTCGGCAAGGCGACCTTCCCGGGCTCGCTGTCCTGCCTGAAGCCGCGCGGCATGTTCGTCTCCTTCGGCAATGCCTCAGGTCCGGTGCCGCCGTTCTCGATCGCCGAGCTCAACAATCACGGCTCACTGTTCGCGACGCGGCCGAAGCTCAACGACTATGTCGGCACACGCAAGGAGTTGCTGGAGGGTGCCGACACGCTGTTCGCCGCCGTCATCAACGGCAAGCTGCACGTGCCGATCAACCACGCGTATGCGCTCAAGGACGCCGCCAAGGCGCATATCGATCTCGAAAGCCGCAAGACCACGGGGGCTTCGATCCTGAAGCCGTAACCCGCCGTCATTCCGGGGCGATGCGAAGCATCGAACCCGGAATCTCGAGATTCCGGGTTCGGCTCTTCGAGCCGCCCCGGAACGACTTCGCAGTTACGCCACCCGCCGCGCCGCGCCGGCCTTGGTCAGGATCTCGTCGAGGCAATCGATCATCTCGGCGATCTCTGCCTTCGTGACGTTGAGTGCCGGCATGAAGCGCAGCGTGTCGACCTGCGGCGCGTTCAGCAGCACGCCGGCCTCGAATGCCTGCGCGACGATGCCTGGTGCTATCGGCAGCTTGAGATCGAGCGCGAGCAAGAGCCCACGTCCGCGTACGCCGCCGAGCCCGTGCCGGGCCGAGACTTTCTGCAACTCGCTTTCGAGCAAGAGACCGGTCTCGCTGACCGCCTTCAGGAAGTCCGGCTTGCCGACCTCCTCGAGCACCGCGAGCCCCGCCGCACACATGATCGGGTTGCCGTTGAACGTGCCGCCCTGGTCGCCATGCTCGAAGCAGGAGGCGCGCTCGGTCGCCAGCAGCGCGGCGAGGGGCACGCCGCCGCCGATGCCCTTGCCGAGCGTCATGATGTCGGGTGCGATGCCGGTGTGCTCATAGTGGAAGAGCTTGCCGGTCCGACCCATGCCGGTCTGGATCTCGTCGAAGATCAGCAGCAGGCCGTGCGCCTTGGTGAGCGCGCGCAATTGCTGCAGGAACTGGTCGGTCGCGGGCCACACGCCGGATTCACCCTGGATCGGCTCGAGCATGACGGCGATGGTGTTGTCGTTGATCAGTTCTTCGACCGAGGCGATGTCGTTGAGCTTTGCCTTCTTGAAGCCTGCGACCTTCGGCTCGAACAGCGGCTCGAACGCCTTCTTGCCCGAGGCCGACATCGTCGCCAGCGTCCGGCCGTGGAAGCCGCCTTCGAAGCTGATGATCTCGAACGCACCGCCTTTGTGCACGCTGCCAAATTTGCGCGCGAGCTTGATCGCGCCTTCATTGGCCTCCGCGCCGGAATTGGCAAAGAACACCTGATCGAAAGCACTGTTGTCGACGAGTGCCTGCGCCAGCTTGAGGCTCGGTTCGTTGTAGAAAGCCGGACTCGGCGTCAGCAAGCGCCTGGCTTGCGCGCCAAGCGCGTCAGCGACCACGGGCGGGGAGTGGCCGAGGCAGTTCACGGCCCAGCCCTGCACGAAATCGAGATAGCGCTTGCGGCTGTCGTCCCACAGGTAGGAGCCGGCGCCGCGGACGAACACGGCCTTGGGCCGTGCGGTGATGTCCATCAGCGCGTCATACGGGTGCGTGGTCATGTCGAACTCCTCTGGAGGCGGGTGGAAAACGGGCGCAAAAAGCAGAAAGGCCGCACCTTGCGGGTGCGGCCTTCTCGAAGACTTGAGCTGAATTCTAGTGGTTCAGCGGCGTCGTCGGACATGGCGCACCCTCTCATCGTCGCGGGAGCGACGACGGAGCATTGCGGTGCGCTGGTTGGTCCGGTTGATCATGGGGCGCGGCAATACATGCGAATGCCGGGGCTTGTCAAGCGGGCGTTTTGCCGAACACCCGCTTGGCGTGCATCGGTCAGGTCAGGTGGGCGGCTTCCTCGGCATCCTCGTCGCCCCAATCCGCGTCCGCAATCGCGGTGTCGATGAGTTCGCCGCGCATCAGCTTGAGCGGCGAATTCCAGTACAGCGCGATGTTGTGGAACGGGTCGGTCAGCACCTTGAACGCCCATACCAGGCCGGTCGTGAGGTCGCGCGTGACGAAGAGCTGGAGCATGCGCGCCAGTCCGCCGCCGATGCCGATCGCGAGCCAGAGCGCGCCGACATGCCGGATGAAGTCGAGACGCCCGGCCGGCCGATCGAAAAGTCCGAACAGCGTCGGATGGAAATACAGCGCGATCGGCGCGCTGCCCCAGACGAAGAGCAAAATGATCTTGCGGGTCTGGTTGTAGCCGACCTTGATCGCTTCCTTGTACTCGTTGCTGACGTCGTTGACGGCGTCATAGCCGTTCGGCTCGAAGAAGAAATGCCCGGTCTGCCGCGTCAGCATCGCAAGCCAGCCGACGATGCCGGCGAGCGCGGGGTCTACGAACAGCAGCGCGTAGCAGACGAGGAAGATCACGGCGCTGAAGAGGTGCAGCGTCTGGTTGACGGTGCTCTGGTGGTAGAAGCGGTAATCGTCGAAGCGCTGTGTGCGCAGCATATCCGAGAGGCTCATCCTCGTTCCTCGCTCGCGTTGAAAAGCGCGGGCAGAGTTAGGCCGAGTCCGTGACCTCTGCGTGAATGCACTATAGTGTCACAATACGTTCCGCAGGCAGTCTCGCTCATAGCGCTGCGGCAGTCGAGACGACGAAGCGTGCGAGCGAGGCCGATGCGGTCACCGGCGCGCGCATAGTCCGCTCCCGATACCGCTGGTTTCCCGCCATTTCATTGTCGCCCCGCAGAAACCATCGCATCGCTGGCGCGTTTGTGATCGAGATACGCGACTTGGTTCGAACCGGACGCGCGGCGGCTCAGACCAAGAGGGCGGGACCAACGAGACAGTTTCAGCCTTGTCCGACACGCTTTATCCGATCGACCTCGACAGCATTCGCGGCGCATTTCCGCCGGGGATCGAGGCCCCGCGGCTGCTGGTCGACTTTGCCGGCTGGCTCGAGGGGCGCCCCTGGGGCAGCGTCGGCTGCTTCGCGCTGCAAGGCCAGTTCGCAGATCATGCGCCGATCGTCGACGGCAGTCCCCTGCGCGACAGGTTCTCGCTGTTCATGCGTCTGCCGGACGGCTCGGCCGTGGGTGGCTGGTACGGTGCCGGCCTTGACCGCGACAATCCGCCGATCGTGGGGCTGGGATCGGAGGGCGACTACGAGCTGCTCGCACCGAGCCTCGACGGGCTGTTCGCAGCCAAGGAGGTGTTTTCCGCGCATGACGGACGGCAGGCGTCGGGAGAAGCGACATGACGAACTTGCTCCAAACTCTTTCTTTGCTCGGCAGCCTGGGCATTGCAGCTTCCCTCACGTGCCTTGCCCCGGCGCCGGTCCGCGCCGAGCACTCGTCGCCGGTGAAATTATGGGACGGTTTCAAGTCGCCGACCGGCATTGCCGTCGGCGCCGACGGAATGGTCTATGTGTCCAACTGGAGCGGCGACACTGTCGAGCGGATCACGCCGGATGGGGAGCGATCCGTGTTCGCCGCTGCAATTTCGTCACCGGCGGGCCTTGCCATTGGTGCGGACGGCAGCGTCTACATCTCGTCCTACTCTGGCGACTATATCGAGCGCGTCGCACCGGACGGCACCCGCTCGCGCGTTGCCAATGATCTTGCCACGCCGGCCGGTATCGCCCTCAGCCGAAATGGCAGGCTGCTCGTCGCGAACCGGTCGTCAGGCGAGATTCTCAGCATCGACGCCGTCAGCGGCGACCGCAGGGTCGTCGCGCGTTCGCTGTCCTTGCCGGTGGGAGTGGTGGAGATGGCGGACGGCAGTCTGGTCGCCACACAATATGGCGGACGGCTGACGCGCGTTCTTCCGGATGGCAAGACCCAAGAACTTGGCAAGAGCTTCGATCGGCCTGGCGTAGGCATCGTGGCAGACGGCCCCGATGCAGTCCTTGCGATCGACAACGGGGCTGGCGTGGTGCGCCGCGTGTCGTTTGGCGGCTTGTCGCGAGTGGTCGTGAACGGCCTCGATGGCAGCGCCGTCGCGCTCGGCCGGATGGCGAATGGTGATCTGCTCGTTGGAACCTGGGGCGTCGGCGCCGTGTATCGCGCAACCCCGTAGTACGGCGCGCCCAGCCTGAACGCGGGCCGGTGGAATGCCTGAGGCGCGCGGGTCTTGCCCGCGTGCAGCGGCCGGAACGCTGGGGACGAAATGGCTGGTTTGATTGAGCTGTGGCTCCAGCGACGCTAGCGGCTGCGCTTGCGTGCGCCTATTCTCAAGAGGCCGTCATGCCGGGTGTCAACGCGTGGCCGGGACAAGCCCGGCCATGACGTTGTGCCAGCATTGGTGTACGCGAGTTCCTTCAGAACCCCGCGACGCTGCCGTGCAGGTCGTAGGCGTCCGCGCGCTCGATCCTCGCGGTGACGATCTCGCCGACGCGCAAGGGACGGCGGCTCGTCAGATAGACCGCGCCGTCGATCTCCGGCGCGTCGGACTTGGAGCGGCCCTTCGCAACGGTCGGGCCGACCTCGTCGATGATGATCTGCTGGCGCGTGCCGACCTTGCGCTTCAGCCGTCGTGCCGAGATCTTCTGCTGGCGCGCCATCAGTGCGTTGTAACGCTCCTGCTTGACCTCTTCCGGCACCGGGTTCTCGATCGTGTTCGACGTCGCCCCCGCAACCGGCTCGTATTTGAAGCAGCCGAGCCGGTCGATCTCGGCCTCATCGAGCCAGTCGAGCAGGTAAGCAAAGTCTGCATCGGTCTCGCCGGGGAAGCCGACGATGAAGGTCGAGCGCAAGGCGAGATCGGGACATTCCTCGCGCCAGCGCTTGATGCGTGCCAGCGTCTTGTCCTGCGCGGCGGGGCGCTTCATCGCCTTCAGCACTTCGGGGCTCGCATGCTGGAAGGGGATGTCGAGATAGGGCAGCACCTTGCCCTCGTTCATCAGCGCGATGACCTCGTCGACGTGCGGGTAGGGGTAGACATATTGCAGTCGGACCCAGGCACCCAACTCGCCGAGCTCGCGCGCGAGGTCGAGGAATTTGGCGCGGACCTGGCGGTCCTTCCAGGAGCTCTCGGCGTATTTCAGATCGACGCCGTAGGCGGAGGTGTCCTGCGAGATCACCAGCAATTCCTTGACGCCAGCGCCGACTAGGCGCTCGGCCTCGCGCAACACGTCGTTGGCTGGGCGCGAGACGAGGTCACCGCGCAGTTTCGGAATGATGCAGAAGGTGCAGCGGTTGTTGCAGCCTTCGGATATCTTCAAGTACGCGTAGTGCCGCGGCGTCAGCTTGATGCCCTGCGGCGGCACCAGGTCGAGATGCGGATTATGCGCAGGCGGCAGCGCGCGGTGCACGGCATCGAGCACGCTCTCATACTGCTGCGGGCCGGTGATGGAGAGCACGCCCGGATAGGCCTGCTCAATCTGCTCGGGTTCCGCGCCCATGCAGCCGGTCACGATCACCTTGCCGTTCTCGGCCATGGCCTCGCCGATCGCCGAGAGCGATTCCTGCTTGGCGCTGTCGAGGAAGCCGCAGGTGTTGACGATGACGATGTCGGCCCCGTCATGCTTGCGGGCGAGCTCGTAACCCTCCGCGCGCAGGCGCGTGATGATGCGCTCGGAATCCACCAATGCCTTGGGACACCCGAGCGAAGTGAATGAAATACGCGGCGCTCTTTCCATGTAATCGCCTGGAACCTACATCTGGATTGTTCGGATACGCGATCCAACTAATTGATCCAATGACGAAATTCAATAACTAACGTGCTCCATGCGGCAGCGCTCGCGCATATATTGTGACGCGATCTGGCAGTAGCTAGACGTGGCCTCATTACCGCGTAGCCACAGGCGTATGGAAGCGAGCTGGACGAATGCGAGACAGTTGGCCGCCTGCTTGTCGTTTCGCGTTGCCATACGTCGACAGTGTTTGATCTTATTGAACGACCGCTCGACCAAGTTGGGAGCCCCATCGAGATATGGGCTGAAGCAAAGCAACGTCCGTCCGATTTCTCTTTGGTGGGATATTCGCCGAGGCCACATGCCATGAGGACTCGACGGTCGTTTACCCGTGGCACACCGCGCGGCTCGTTCGGCAGCATCGGCTTGATGGCAGTCCGCTCGGTGAGTTCATAACGCATAATTCGGCCGCTCCATTCGGGGCTTGAATCACCGCTCGGCAGCCAGGCTCAACCTCCCTGCTGGAGGAGGTTTCGGCCGTTATGCAACCGAAAGCATACCTAATATGCTCATATTGAGTTTTGTCGCTCGTGACCCCGACTTGAGAATTTCCGCCGGATTATTTTAGCCGACGATGCTTTTGAACGTGTTGTCCAGCAATTGCTACAAAGAACTACAATTTGCTCGTCTGCTTCGGAGTAAGAGCCATGCCAATCGAGCGTGCCCCACGAAGCCCGCTTCCTCAAGATTATCGCCCTCCGGGCGGCCCGGACACATACATAGTTCAAATCCCCTTCTAACAGGGCTTCGCCATGAGCACCGTCGTTTGGTTCGACACCAGCCTTCTTATCGACATCGAGTCCGGCGCGCTCCAGGGCGGCCTCGACGAACTGGCGCGCATGCAGAGGGACGGCTTCAAGATGCTTCTTCCCAAGCATGTCGAGACCGAGTTCCTCTTCTCGAAGGCTGGTGCGCAGAACATGGCGCAGCGGCAAGCCTTCCTGCAGCGCTTCGGCCTCCAGGTCGATACCATGGCCTCGCAGGTCCCTCTTGCCCAGGTGCGGGCGTGGACCGATCAGGCCACTGCCGCGGGGCTTGGGCATGGGGACGCCAAGATGGTCGCCCATGTCCGCGCCAGCGCGCATGTCCGGAATATCAGGAATCCCGTGCTCCTCAGCCAGAACACCAAGGACATCGCTAAGATGCGGCTGCAGGGGGTGAACGCGCTGAAGTTCGAGCCGGTCGCCCTGAGACCGAATATGCATATCGCGGTGCACGGCGGCGGGGGAGGGACCAAGCCCAAGTCCTCGGTCTCGCCGGCGACGGGCGCCCCGACGCGCGGCGCGATGTTCAAGGCCGGCTTGAAGGGAGCGTTCTCGGCGGCCAGCATCGCCTCCATGATCCCAGACGTCATCCTCAAGTTCGCCGACCGCGCCGCGGCGAAGCAGGCGCTCCGGAACATCCAGGTGAAGTTCATCAAGGAAGGCTTCGCCCGCGGCGTCGCCGCCGGCATCATGCGTTGGACGGAAGCCGAGCTCGACGCGAACTCCAAGAACCGCATGACGAGCTTCCGCCTCCAGGGCATGGGCGATGCGGCCGGGATGCTGAAGCTGGGCGACATGTTGAAGCTGGCCGAAGCCTTCGAGAACTACGCCGTCGACGTTGGATATGCGTATGCAGGCACGCAGAATCCGGCGTGGAAAGACCAACTGCGCGACAGGGGCTTCGCATTCCTGCGCGACACCCGATATCACTTCGGCGATGATCCGGAAGCCCTGTTCGAGTTCGAGTTCATCGACAAGCTGGCGTGGGCAATCCACCACTCGACCGACGCGATCATTGAGCCTGCAATCAAGTTCGATTCTTGGATGGGAGAGCGCCACAGAGCTGCCTCACATCGCCCTCTGACATCCGTCCTGGGCGTGCGAAGCGCTCGATCCAAGCATTAAAGCCGACCATTGAGAGCCGCTTCTGCGGCACATGATGCTCGAAAAGCGATTGTCGATCAGCAATCGTGACGGATCACGGGCGCGCCTTGATCTCGAACTGTCGCTTCGACACCGTGTACGCAAAACTGCGATGAGCCGTTTTCATCCTCGGCATGGCCTTGGTTAGTTTTTCCTGTGGCATCATGTTTCCGGTGCGGGCCGAAGTCGACAAGACTATGCATGTCTAAGATCGGCAACGCTTGTGCCCGGAGTTCAGGCTACGCGTGAAGGTACCCGATGGGTGCGCGAGGGACATCTCGGGCGCAGCCGAGCGACACGAAGCTGACCTTGGGCGCAGCCGTCTGATCCATATCTGAACTGCCTGATTTGACCGGCCTGAGCTAGTCCCAATTGCCCATAATTACAACCCTTTGCAGGGCGTACCGGCATGCTATGGATGAATCACCCGCCGCGAGTGAGCCATGAGCGCCGAACAGTCGCCCAAAATCGTGATCGTCGACGAAAGCCCGATCCGGGCTGCGATCCTGGAGGAGGGATTGCGGGAGGCCGGATTCACGCAAGTGGTCCATATCAGCGAGATGCAGAGCCTGCTCGCCCGCATTTATGCGGTCGATCCTGACATCATCCTGATCGACCTGGAGAACCCCAGCCGCGACGTGCTGGAAGCGATGTTCCAGGTCAGCCGCGCCGTGAAGCGGCCGATCGCCATGTTCGTGGACCAGAGCGATTCAGCCTCGATCCAGGCCTCGGTCGAGGCGGGGGTCTCCGCCTATATCGTCGACGGGTTGAAGAAGGAGCGCATCAAGCCGATTCTCGATCTCTGCGTGTCCCGCTTCAACGCCTTCGCCAAGCTCCAGGAAGAGCTGGAGCGGACCAAGTCGCAGCTCGAGGACCGCAAGGTCATCGAGCGCGCCAAGGGCATTCTGATGAAGGTGAAGGGCCTGACCGAAGACGAGGCCTATGTGCTGCTGCGCTCCACGGCGATGCGCGAGAAGAAGAAAATCGGCGAGATCGCACAGTCGATCATCACCGCGTCGGAGATGCTGAAATGACCGTTCCCCTCCGCATCGGGTTCATTCCGCTGGTCGATGCCGCCGCCCTGATCGTCGCCGTCGACAAGGGATTTGCCGCCGCCGAAGGGCTCGACGTCGAGCTGGTGCGCGAGGTCTCCTGGTCCAACGTCCGCGACAAGCTCAATATCGGCCTGTTCGACGCCGCGCATCTCCTGGCGCCCGTGGCGATTGCCTCTTCGCTCGGACTCGGTCACGTCAAGGTGCCGATCGCAGCGCCGTTCAATCTCGGCATCAACGGCAATGCCATCACGGTGTCGCCGGCGCTCCATGCCGCGCTGATGGAGGAGATCGACGGCGATCGGTTTGACCCGATGGCGACCGCGAAGGCGCTGGCGAAGGTCGTGGCCGTCAGGCGCAAGGCAGGGGCCGAGCCGCTGACCTTCGGCATGACCTTCCCGTTCTCCACCCACAATTATCAATTGCGGTTCTGGATGGCTGCAGCGGGCGTCGATCCCGACGAGGACGTGCGCCTCGTGGTGCTGCCGCCACCCTTCATGGTCGACAGCCTCAAGAACGGCCATGTCGATGCGTTCTGCGTCGGCGCGCCCTGGAATTCGGTCGCGGTCGATCTCGGCATCGGGCATATCCTGCATTTCGTCTCCGACATCCTGGTCCGTGCGGCGGAGAAGGTGCTGGCGGTCCGCCAGGCCTGGGCCGACAAGAATCCGGACGTGGTTGCAGCACTGGTGCGCGCGGCCGTGAAAGCCGCCGAGTTCATCGAGCATCCCGAGAACCGCACGGAGGCGGCGCAGATCCTGGCCCAGCCGGAGCGGATCGGCGTCGATGCCGAGGTCATTCAGCGCACCCTCACCGGACGCCTCAAGATCTCGCCCGACGGTACCTTCCGTGAAAGCGGTCGCTACCTCCTCGTTGGGCGCGAAGGGGCAGGGCGCCCCGATCCGGTCCAGGCCGCCTGGCTCTATGCCCAGATGGTGCGCTGGGGGCAGACGGCCCTGACCCCGGACGGCGTCAAGACGGCAATGGCGGTGTTCAGGCCCGACCTTTACGACGCAGCCCTTGGCAACAGGGCGCCCATTGAAGCTCCAGCGGCGTTCGGCGCCTTTGCCGGGCCCGTCTTCGATCCCGACAACATCCGGGGGCATCTCGAGGCCTTCGAGGTCGGGCGCTGGAAGGCCTGATTCGGATCTGCTTCGTTTTCGAGCACGTAAGTTCGTTGGCTAATGTTTGGGCTGACTGCTTGAATTTCGGGAGAGCTCTCGGATCAGTGTTTTCCCGGGCGTATCCTAATCTTCTGATATTAAAAGGCTTTTTATTTCGACCCAGCTGGCACGCAACTTGAATGTTGCACTGCGGCCAGCTTGTCATAGGTGCCTGCTGAGCCAAGTCCCACAGCAACGAAGCTGAATGGACCGTCGGGTTGCGAAGCGGGCTCTTGAGCCGGCCGAGTTTCCCGCGGGTCGCACAATTTCCGTCGAAGCCACCTTGGTGGCCGCAGGAGCTTCGTTACCGACCATGAAAATCGAAACGCTCTCAGTCGACTTCACCGACGAGCAGAAACGCTATCTCGAAGGCTTCACGACCGGCTTGCAGATCAGCCGGGTGGGCCGCGGTCTCGGCGCGGGTGCCGGCAAGGCGAATGTCGAGCCGACCGGTCCCGACGCCGTGCACATCAAGGCGCAGGACAAGGTCATCGCGTCCGGCAAGAAGCTCGCCGACCAGGAGAAGTTCAAGCGCGACGAGCATCCCTTCGATGCCTATCCGCGGCTGCGCCAGCAGGCGCTCGACAACGCTCCGCCGAGCCCGGCTGACAATTTCCGCTGGCGCTATTACGGCATCTTCTACGTCGCGCCGACGCAGGACTCCTACATGTGCCGCCTGCGTATTCCGAACGGCATCATGAAGCACTGGCAGCTGTCGGGCCTTGCCGATCTCGCCGACGAGCTCTGCGGCCCGTACAGTCATGTCACGACGCGCGCCAACCTCCAGCTTCGCGAGATTCCACCGAAGAACGCGGTGAAGCTGATCGAGGGCATCCAGGACCTCGGCCTGTGCTCGCGCGGCTCCGGCGCCGACAACATCCGCAACGTGACGGGAACGCCGACGGCCGGCATCGATCCGCAGGAGCTGATCGACACGCGGCCCTATGCGCGCGAGTGGCACTACCATATCCTCAACGACCGCTCGCTCTACGGCCTGCCGCGCAAGTTCAACGTCGCCTTCGACGGCGCCGGCAGGGTCGCGGTGCTCGAGGAGACCAACGACATCGCCTTCACCGCATACGAGGTGAAGGACGGGTTCGGCGTCGAGCCCGGCGTCTGGTTCCGCCTCGGTCTCGGCGGCATTACCGGCCACAAGGACTTTGCAAAATATTCCGGCATCATCGTCAAGCCGGAGCAGGCGACGGCCGTCGCCGACGCCATCGTGCGCGTGTTCATCGACCATGGCGACCGCACCAACCGCAACAAGGCGCGGCTGAAATATGTGCTCGACGCCATGGGCCATGACGGCTTTCTCAAGCTCGTTGAAGAGCGGCTGAAGACGCCGTTCACGCGCGTGCCGGAAGAGGCGTTCGCGCCGCGGCCCGCCGCGGATCGCATGGCGCATGTCGGCGTGCACAAGCAGAAGCAGGATGGCCTCAACTGGATCGGCGTGTCGCTGACGCTCGGCAAGCTCAGCTCCGATCAGATGCGCGGCCTCGCCAAGGTCGCGCGGGATCTCGGTGACGGCGAGATCCGCCTCACGGTCTGGCAGAACCTGCTGATATCAGGCGTGCGCGACGAGAATGTCGAGCTTGCCATCACGGCGATCAAGCAGATCGGGCTCGCCGTGGAGGCCTCCTACATCCGCGCCGGCCTGATCGCCTGCACCGGCAATGCCGGCTGCCGCTTCGCCGCGGCGAACACCAAGCGCCATGCCGCCGAGATCGGCGACTGGTGCGAGCCGCGCGTCGCGATGGACAAGCCGGTCAACATCCACGTCACCGGCTGCCATCATTCCTGCGCGCAGCATTACATCAGCGATATCGGCTTGATCGGTGCGCGTGTGCCGGTCGGCGAGGAAGACACGGTCGAAGGCTATCACCTCTTCACCGGCGGCGGGTTCGGTCCTGACGCCGATGTCGGCCAGGAGGTCTATCACGACCTCAAGGCCGAGGACGCGCCGAAGACGGTCGAAGCACTGCTCAAGGCCTACATCGCCCATCGCTCCTCTCCCGAAGAAACGTTCCTGTCCTTTGCGCGCCGCCATGACGGCGAAACGCTGCGCAAGCTTGCCGATGCACAGGTGTCCGCATGAACCAGATCACCCCTCCGCCCAAGCTCGACATCATCCCACCCAGCGCGCCGTTCTCCGACGCGCAGCGCTCCTGGCTGAACGGCTTCTTCGCCGGCCTGCTGTCGCCCGACGTCGCAACTCCATTGTCGTCGGAGCAGGGCGCGGCCGTCATGCAAGCCGGTGACGGCGACGACGGCGAGGCGCCGTGGCACGACCAGACCATGCCGATCGCCGAGCGGATGAAGCTCGCCGAGGGACGACCCCTGCGCCGCAAGATGATGGCGGCGATGGCGCAGCAGGACTGCGGCCAGTGCGGCTACAATTGCCACGATTATTCGGAGGCGATCGCAGGCCGCAGCGAGGCACGGCTCAACCTCTGCGTTCCCGGCGGCAAGGAAACCGCGCGGATGCTGAAGTCGCTGTACGAAGAGCTCGACAAGGCCCCAGTGGCCAAATCGGCCGACAAGCCGGACGCGGCGGCGCCGGCCGTGACCGTGACGATCGCAGAGCCGGGCCGCTCGCGCGACAACCCTGTGACCGCAACCTTCCTGTCGCGCCGTCTTCTCAACAAGGGAAAGTCGGAGAAGGAGACATATCACGTCGAGTTCGATCTCTCCGAGAGCAAGCTCGACTACGTCGTCGGCGATTCCTTCGGCGTGTTCGCACGCAACGATGTCGGCCTCGTCGACCAGATCATCGCACTGCTCGGCGCCTCCCACACGACCAGGGTCAACGGCAAGACGCTGCGCGAGGTGTTGATCGACGACGTGTCGCTGTCGCCGGCACCCGACTCTCTGTTCGAACTGATTTCCTTCATCACCGGCGGCGCGACCCGGGAGAAGGCGCGAGCACTGGCGCAGGGCGAGGATCCCGACGGCGATGCCGCCACCCTTGACGTGATGGCGGGGCTGCAGAAATTCTCCGGCACGCGGCCGCATCCCGAGGCCTTCGTCGAGGCGCTGGAGCCGCTGCAACCGCGACTCTACTCGATCTCGTCCTCGCACAATGCCACGCCCGGAAGGCTGTCGCTGACGGTGGACTCCGTGCGCTACGTCATCGGCAAGCGCAAGCGGCTCGGCGTCGCCTCGACCTTCCTCGGCGAGCGCATCAATGAGGGCGACAAGCTCAAGGTCTACGTGCAGAAGGCGCATGGTTTCGGCCTGCCGCAGGACCCGAAGACGCCTGTTATCATGATCGGTCCCGGCACCGGCATCGCGCCGTTCCGCGCCTTCCTCCTCGACCGCAAGGCGACCGGTGCGCCCGGCAAGAACTGGCTGTTCTTCGGCCATCAGCGCAGCGATTGCGACTTCTTCTACCAGGACGAGCTCAACGCGATGAAGACATCGGGCGTACTCACGCGCCTGTCGCTCGCCTGGTCGCGCGACGGCGAGAAGAAGTTTTACGTGCAGGACCGCATGCGCGAGGTCGGCCGCGAACTGTGGACTTGGCTTGCCGACGGCGCGCATTTCTACATCTGCGGCGACGCCAAGCGCATGGCCAAGGACGTCGAGCGTGCGCTGGTCGACATCGTCGCCCAGTTCGGTGCGCGCTCGACCGACGAAGCCGTCAGTTTCGTCGCCGAGCTGAAGAAGACCGGCCGCTTCCAGGCGGATGTGTACTGACCGCTGCCGCTTACTGTTATCCGAGCCGGTTCCGACTGGCTCGGATTTGAACGAATAAGATTCTCGGAACCTGGGCCCTAAGAGAATTTACGTCTGCGAGACGGCCGCCTCGGAGGAGGCGCATCGCTATTTGCGCCACCATCTTGCCTCCCGCCCTGGTTGATCCCTCATACTCCCGCAAATGGGGCGTTGGAGATCGAACATGCGCGAACTATCGGCGGAAGCCAGACTGCACTTCTACGCGCGCTCGCTCTCGCGGCAGACCCGGGCGAACGCCCATCATCTGGCGCTCTACAGCGCATTTGCGGTCATCGCGGCGATCGTGTTCGGCACGCTCTCGGTGCATCCGTTTTAGAGTTCTAGTAGGGTGGGCAAAGGCGCGCTCTTCGCGTGCCGTGCCCACCATCTCTCAATATATTCGGTTTGGTGGGCACGCTTCGCTTTGCACACCCTACGGCGCCTGTCGTACCTCACCCGCGCCTGAACGGCGCGACCTCGATCCCCGCATCCTTCAGCGCCTCACGCACACCGCGCGCAATCTCGACGGCGCCGGGCGTGTCGCCGTGGATGCAGACCGTGTCCGTGCGCATCTTGATGACCTTGCCGGTGACTGAGACCACCGCGCCGTCCTGCACCATGCGCACCACGCGGTCGGCGATTGCCTTGGCATCGTGCAGCACCGCGCCGGGCTTCTTGCGCGAGACGAGGTTGCCGTCGTCCTCATAGGCGCGGTCGGCGAACACCTCATGCACCATCGGCAGATTGGCCGCTTCGCCGGCCTTCACCAGCTTCGAATTGGCGAGCACGACGAAGATCAGGCTGGGATCGACCGCCTTGATGCCGGCGGCGATCGCCTTCGCGGTCATGTCGTCCTCGCAGGCGACATTGGAGAGCGCACCATGCGCCTTCACATGCGTCACCTTGTGGCCGGCGGCGGTCGCGATCGCCTGCAGCGCGCCGATCTGGTAGGCGACGAGATTCTCGATCTCGGAGGCCTTCAGGCCGGCGATCGGGTGCCGGCCGAAGCCGTGCAGGTCGCGGTAGCCGGGATGCGCGCCGACCGAGACGCCGCGCGCCTTCGCCAGCTCAACCGTCCGCCGCATGATGTCGGGATCGCCGGCATGGAAGCCGCAGGCGACGTTGACCGAGCTTGCCAGCTCGATCATGGCGGCGTCGTTGCCCATCTCCCACGCGCCAAAACCCTCGCCGAGGTCGCAATTGAGATCGACTGTCTTCATGGGTGCTCTCCGCCTCTGGTCTTCGTTGTGGCTTACGGCTCGGCCGTGACCTGCCAGGTCCCGGCATCGACCGCGCTGACCGCATAGCCCGCCACGTTAGCATCGCTGAGCGCCTCGATGTTGAGCGCGACGGTGTCGGAGGAGCGCAGGCGATCGGGAAGGCTGCGGATCAACTGGGCAAACCTGCGCGCCTCGTCCTGCGCCTCCGCCATGCTGACGGCCTTGAAGCGGAACGCGGTTCCCGCCGAGGTCTGGGCGAGGCGGCCGACATCGGCCGTAATGACGGTTGCGATCTTCGGATAGCCGCCGGAGGTGCCGCGATCCATCATCAGCGCGATCGGCGCGCCGTTGCCGGGCACCTGGATGCTGCCGTTGACGGTGCCGTCGGAGACGATGTTGTGGCCGTGCAGATGCTTGATCGGGGGACCCTCGAGCCGGTAGCCCATGCGGTCGGAGGTCGCCGAGATCTTCCACTCGCTGTTCAGGAACAGCGCCTTGTTGGCCTCGTCGAACTCGTCATCCTGCGGACCCAGCAGGACCCGGATCGGACCTGTCGCTGGCTTCGGCAATTCGATGCGTAGCTCCGGCGCGCCGCTCGCGGCATCGACGGTGAATTCGTCGTCGGCCTGAAGCGGGCGCGGGTAGGGGCTGCCGAGACCGGCGCGGGCATTCACCGCAAGACTGCCGAACACCGGCTCGCCCTTGATCGCGCCCTCGATCGCGAGATAGGTGAAGGCGCCGCCGCGGGCAAAGCCGAGCGTCAGCGTCTCGCCGTCCCTCAGCGTCACAGATGTGTCCATCGCGACCGGGCTTCCGGCGACGTCCGCATTGCGCGGCGCGCCGGCGATCCCGACGCGGACGGCGCCGTCGCGGGCAGTGAAGGAGGCGCCGAACGGGCCGATCTCCACGGCCGCCGCGAACGGCTCGTTGCTGACCAGCGTGTTCGCTGCCGCAAGCGACAGGCGGTCCATCGCTCCGCTGACCGTCAAGCCATAGCGCTGCGCGCCGAAACGGCCGCCATCCTGGACGGAGCTCGCAGGCCCGATGCTTGCGACGACGAGCCGGCTCATGCGGCCACCTGCTCGGCGATGATCTCGCCGGCTTCCGCGGCGCGGTCCAGTTCCGCGAACGTCTTGTGGTCGATGGCGAAGAACGTCACGCGATCGCCGGGCTCGGTGAGGAAGGTCGGATTGCGGTGGAGCTGATAGGTTCGCACCGGGGTGCGGCCGAGCAGATGCCAGCCGCTCGGCGCGGCGAGGCACTGGATCCCGGCCTGGATGCCGCCGATCGAGATCGTGCCGGCGGGCGTCAGCAGCCGCGGATTCTGCCGCCGCGACATGTGCAGCGATTTGTCGAGGCCGCTGAGATAGGACCAGCCCGGCGTGAAGCCGATCATGGCGACCTTGTAATCGCCGCCCGCATGCCGGGCGATGATGTCTTCGGGCGTGGTGTTGAGCGCCTTCGCGACATCCTCGAGGTCGATGCCATGCTCGCCGCCATAGGCGACGGGAATGCGCCAGCGGCGCGCCTTGGTGACCGGCGGCAGCGGCCGGGTGGCGATCGGGAGGATCTTTTCGCCGAGCGCGTCGAAACCGATCTTTTCGGGGTCGTAGTGAACCAGCAACGAGCGATAGGTCGGCACGGTCTCGGTGATGCCGTCGATGGGGCTTGCAGCGAGTGCCTTGTCGAGCGCCAGCACGCGCTGGTTGGCGTCCTCGTCGATGGTGCGGCTGAACTCGACCGTGACGGCGCTGTCGCCGCTGGGCAGAAGGCGGGGCGGGGGAAGCGTCGCGGCCATTGAGCTGTCGAAGAGCTGTCGAAATCGGACTTTTGGAAGCGTGCGGGCTCGACGTTGAGTTCCGCGTCACCCCTGCTTCGCGTAAATGCGCCCGCAAGTCCAATAAATTAATGCAAGGGGAGCCGATAAAGCCTTGTTATCGCGTCGCATAACAGCTCAGCGGCCCTGCGTTATTGGGACCCTCTTGGCCCTTGACGCAAGGGCTGCGGCTCGCAAGATGCGCGCGTTCTTTCCCGCCTATCCGGAGCTCGTTCTCGTCCATGTCGCTGTCCCCCGAAGCCCGCAAGACCCTCGCCGGCATCACCACCGCCACGATCACCACGGTCCTGCTGAAAAAGGGGCTGCGCAATGTGTGGATGCGCGGCGCCCGTCCGCTCCGCCCGGGCCTGCCGCGCCTGGTGGGACCGGCCTTCACGCTACGCTTCGTGCCGGCGCGTGAGGATCTGGCGACGCCCGAATCTTGGTCGTCGCCGATCTCGACCCGCACCGCGATCGAGGCGATGCCGGAAGGATGCATCGCCGTGGTCGACGCCATGGGCATCACCGATGCCGGCATCTTCGGCGACATCCTGTGCGCGCGCATGGTCAAGCGCGGCGTCACCGCGCTGGTCACCGATGGCGTCGTGCGCGACGTCGAGGGCGTGCTCGGCACCAACCTGCCGGTGTGGTGCGACGGCTATGCCGCGCCGCCTTCCGTTGCGGGCCTCACCTTCGTCGGCTGGGGCGAGCCGATCGGCTGCGGCGGCGTTGCCGTTTTCCCGAACGACATCGTCGTCGCCGACCAGGACGGCTGCGTGCTGATCCCGCAGGCAATGCTCGATCACGTCCTCGCCGAGGGCGTCGAGCAGGAGCGGATGGAGGCCTGGATCGTCAACGAGGTGAACAACGGCGCGGCGCTGCCGGGCCTCTACCCCATGAATGCCGAAACCAAGGCGCGCTACGCCGCGAGCAAGAAGTAACCGGGAAGAAGAGAGGTCATTTCGATGGAGATCACTGTTGCAGGCACGCGGCCGACCCGCCACGCGCCCAAGGAACACTTCACCGGCACTGTCTTGCAGGACCCCGTGATCATGGCGCCCGCGCCGGCACGGCTGAACTGCTCGCGCGTGTCGTTCGAGCCGGGCGCACGCACCAACTGGCATCATCATCCGCTCGGGCAGACGCTTTACGTCATTTCCGGCGTCGGCCGCATCCAGTCCAAGGGCGGGCCGATCCGCGAGATCCGTCCTGGTGACACTGTCTGGATTCCGCCGGGTGAACTGCACTGGCACGGGGCATCGCCGACCAACGCCATGTGCCACATCGCCATGCAGGAAGCGCTCGACGGCGTCTACTCGACCTGGCTCGAGCCGGTCACCGACGCAGAGTACGGGGCCGCGGTCGGCTAACGCGCCGTGTCTCGGACAAGACGCGTCGCCCTGAGGCGCCGCTGCTTGTCCGGGACACCGCAACTTACATCCGCTCCGCCGTCCACGTCCCAGTGCACATCGCGCCGCGCCAGGTGCCGGAGCCCGAGCTGCCGCTGAGCCGGCCGAAGCCGACGGCGCGCTTGACGCCGGTGCTCAAGGTGACGTTGATGCTACCGGCATCGGCAACGCGACCGGACGCGTTCACCGCGGTGCTGCTCGAGGCGATCTGACCGTTGTTGATGCCGATTGCGACGGTTGCGCCGTTGCCGCAGGTTTCGCTCGACGACGAGATGCGGACATTCCATGTGCCGTCGAAAGTGCTTGTCGCAGCATCAGCCTGCGTGAGCGGGAAGGCGATGGCGACGAGGGAAGCGAGGAGACCTTTGCGAAAGCCGTTCATGACACGTCCCTGTGGGTGACCATGCGGGGATCGTGGCACGGGCGTGGAACCGGCGATGTGAGGGCTGTCACGCGCGCAAGCGGCTCTGTGAGCCGGCGCACGTCGCGATGATGGAAAAAGGCAAAGAGGCCCGGATCACGGGCCCCTTGTCTCCGTCAGGATGTCGAGTTCAGTTCACGCGTGTCCAGGTCTGGCCGCCGCAGAACATGCCGCCGAAGGCGCAGCCCTGCACGCGCAGCCGGTCGGTGCCTTTCATCGCGATCGTGGAATCGTAGGTCGAGCCGGAGTTCGGATCGAGGATGCGGCCGGACCATTTCTGGTCCTTGCCGGGCTTCATGTTGATCAGGACCTGCTCGCCGTTCTGGTTCGATTTGCTGTCGACCGAATAGCCGCAGAGATTGCTGCCGCATTGCTCGATGCGGACCTTGCCTTCCCTCTCCTCGGTCAGCCAGAGGCCGAGCGGTGAATTGAGATCGCGCGTGGGCGCCGCTGCAGGAGCGGGCGGCGCGACGGCAGCCGCCTGGACTGGGGCGGTTGCCGGGGGCGGAGCGGGCGGAGGCGGCGCCGGAGGGACCGCAGCCACGGCTGGGGCCGGCGGTGGTGTCACGGCGGGAGCTGCCTGCTGCGTGGCCGGTGCAGGCGGCGCGGGCGGCGGCAGCACAGCGGTCTCGGCCGGCGCATTGCTGGCGGTTGCCGCCGGAGGCGGCGGTGCTGCAGCGGGTGCAGCAGCAGCGGGTGCAGCAGGCACAGGTGCCTGCGCAGCCGCAGGCGGCGGGGCGACGGGAGCGGGCGCGGTCGGCGTTTGCGGCTCGACCGTGGCTTGCTGCGGCGCTTGTTGGCCTGGGGTCGTCTCGTTCTTCTTGGCCTTCTTGGGCTTGCTCTGGCCGGTGTTGTCGTAGACGCCGGGGATCTGCACCGTGCCGCGGTCCGGATCGATGCGGATGGTGTGTCCGCCATATTCGAACGTGTACTGCGCCTGCGCGGCGGTGCTCGCCAAAAGGAATGCGGCCGTGGCCAACAGCTTCCTCATTTCCGTCTCCTGAACAGGTGGTCCCCGGACCGACGCTTACGCGCCGGCTCGCTCGCAAAAAGTGATCTAGATCACTGTCGTTGGTATGAGTCGTCTTCCGGTGGTTCCGGGTTCAATAGGCCCGGAGCCGGTCCAAAGTTTGGCCAAGGCAGCGACAGGAGGACGCGGCAAGAACGCCCAGCCGAACCAGGCGGCGTAGATAATTTGTAGCTGCCGTCTTCCATGGAAATATGCAGCCATTGGTCGACGAAGGCCTTCAGTGCCATGTCGCGCTGGAGCCAATCAATCTTGACGCCGAGCGTCTTGCCGAGGGACTGCGCCATGTCACCAGCAACGCCTCGGCCAAAGCCGTCCAGAACTGAACGATCATCTCTTTTCCACCCATGCCCGAGCTGTCATTGTGCAGCCCTTGAGCGGTGGATTTGGACCAGATGCCACTCGGTGGCGAGGCAAATTGAAGGGAATCCTTGAGGTGACGATCTCGATGTACGAGGCCTCAGTCGGCCTCTTCGTGCCCTATTTGCGCAACCTGTCCGCGCTGCTCGACAAGGGCGTCGCTGATGCGGAGGCCCGCAAGTTCAATCCGACGGTTCTGCTCGGCATGCGCCTTGCGCCGAACATGTACGATCTGGCGCAGCAGGTCGGCGAAGCCTGCCGTCACGCGGTGGTCGCGCCGGCCTTGCTGGCGCAGTGCGAGCCGGTGGCGTTGCCGGCCCTCGAGCACGACATGGCCGGGCTTCAGGCGCGCATCGCAACGTCCATCGAGTTCATCGAAAGCCTGCCGCGCGCGGAGATCGATGCTGCTGCGGAACGGAATGTCTTCTTCAGGTTGAAGAACGGCACCGAGCTGCCCTTTACCGGGCGGACGCTGCTGCTGACGTTCAGCGTCCCGCAGTTCTTCTTTCACGTCACCACGGCCTACGACCTGTTGCGGCACGCCGGCGTCGAGCTGGTGAAGAAGGATTATCTCGGGCGGCGGTAGAGCTTACGCTTCGCCCTTGCGCTCGTAGTCGGCGAGCGAGCTTCGGCCGGCGATCTCGCTGCGCAGCTCTTCGAAGCGACGATGTGACTCGTCTTCCCGCTCGTCAACGAAGCGCACGGCGGCCTCGCTCGTCATCGGACCGCTGACCACGGGGGCGGATTGCTCGCCGATGGTCTCATGGACGTAGAACTGGTCGTCGTCGCCGCGATGGACCGTCCATTTGAGGCGGATCGCGACCATCGGACCGGGGCCAACCTTGCTGTAGCCATCCGCATCGATGTGCTCCGGCACCAGCGGCTGCTCGTCGATCATCGGATGCTCTTCGACAGCATGATGCTCTTCGACGGACGGCTGCTCACCGACGACGACGATCTCGGTCTCCCGGATGGTCTCGGTCTCGCGAACGACGAGGACGGGCTCGGGGTGCTCCAGGATGCTGGCGATGGTGGCGAGCGCGTGGTCGGTCGGGTCGATCTCTGACAAGGGTTCATCCTCCAGCTCGACGCGGCCGGCCAGTCTGTCCCACTGCCGCCGCGGCGGGTCTTATTACGCGCGTTTGATTAAGGCTGAGTTGGGGCTCGATCTGCACCAAAATGGGACGCTTTCTGGCGACCCGAAGGCGGGCGCATCCGGCGCCCGCCCGGGGTTCGCCTCAGCCCAGCACGTCCTGGTTGATCACGTTCTGCCTGATCGGATCGCCGTCGAGCACACTCAGGATGTTGCGCGCGGTCTGCTCGCTCATGCGCTGGACAGCCTCGACCGTCACGCCCGCGACATGCGGGGCGACGATGACGTTGGGCAGCGCGAACAGCGCGTTGCTGACCGGCGGCGGCTCCACCTCGAACACGTCGATGCCGGCGCCGGCGAGCTTGCCGGAGACCAGGGCGTCGTACAGCGCAGCCTCCTTCACGATGCCGCCGCGCGCGGTGTTGATGAGGTAGGATTTCGGCTTCATCCGGCCGATCCGCGCCGCGTCGAACAGGCCGACGGTTTCCGGCGTCTTCGGACAGTGGATCGTGACGAAATCGGCGTTTGGCAGGGCGGCGTCGAGGTCAGGCACCGGCTCGCATCCTGCCGCCTTGATCTCGGCGGCTCCCTTGAAGGGATCGTAGACCTGCACCTTCATTTCCATCGCCAGGCAGCGCTTGGCAGTGCGACTGCCGATGCGGCCGAAGCCGATGATCAGCACGGTCTTGCCGTAGAGATCGAACGGCAGCATGCCGAGCCGGTCGGCCCATTTGCCGTCCCTGACACAGGCGTGCATCTCCTGCGCGCGCTTGGCCAGCGTCAGCATCATGAACAGCGCCGCTTCCGCGACCGAGGGCGAGTTCGCGCTGCCGGCGACCATCAGCGGCACCTTGCGGCGGGAGAGGGCGGGCACGTCGACGGCGTCGTAGCCGACGCCGATGCGGGTCACCACCTTCATGTCCCCGGCTGCTTCGAGCTCGGTCTCGCCGAAGGCGGTGGCGCCGAGGGCCACGCCGTGGACGGGGGCATGGCTCTTCAACAAGGCCTCGAAGTCCTTCGCCGAGATCAGGTTCGCAAACTCGACGAGCTCGATATCGTCCCGCTGGGTGAGGAGGGCGCGTGCCCCTTGCGACAAAGTTTGTGTAACGAATATCTTCTTCTTGTTGGTCGCCATCGCTCCCCTGCCTGCCTCGCGTTTCTTAAGGCGGCGTCACAACACGACGCCGGTTTCTTCATTTAGCAGGTGCATGTTGTTGAGGTCCATCGCCAGGCGCATGGGTGCCCCGTCCTTGGCGCCGGCATTGGGATTGACGCGGCCGCAGACCGGCGTGCCCTCGAGCCCGAAATAGACCAGCGTCTCCATTCCCATCGGCTCGGTGACGTCGAGCATGGTGTCGAAGGTCTCGACGCCGGGCTCCAGATGCGCATGCGACTCGGTGAGATGCTCGGGCCGGAGGCCCAGCAGCAGCTTGTCGGTGCGCGGCAGCGCGTTGTAACGTGCGGCGCGGGCCGGCGGCAACGGGAAAGCGATGCGGTCGGTGAGGCGGATCTGGAGCGTGCCGCCGACGTCCTCGAGCCGGCACGGAATGAAGTTCATCGCCGGCGAGCCGATGAAGCCCGCGACGAAGCGCGTCGCCGGCTTGTGGTAGAGCTCGTTCGGCGTGCCGATCTGCTCGATCCGGCCCTTGTTCATCACCACCACGCGATCGGCCAGCGTCATCGCCTCGACCTGGTCGTGGGTGACGTAGACCGTGGTGGTGCGCACCTTCTGGTGCACCTTCTTGATCTCGATCCGCATCTGCACGCGCAGCTTGGCGTCGAGATTGGACAGCGGCTCGTCGAACAGGAACACCTTCGGATTGCGCACGATGGCCCGCCCCATCGCGACGCGCTGGCGCTGGCCGCCGGAGAGCTGCTTCGGCTTGCGGTCGATCAGGTCGGTGATGTCGAGGAGGCGCGCGGCTTCCGTCACCCGCGCCTTGATCTCGGCCTTGGGATAGTGCTTCAGACGCAGCCCGAACGACATGTTCTCGGCGACCGTCATGTGCGGATAGAGCGCATAGTTCTGGAACACCATCGCGATGTCGCGGTCCTTCGGCGGCACGTCGTTGACGACGTCGCCGCCGATCATGATGTCGCCGTCGCTGATGTCCTCGAGGCCTGCGATCATGCGCAGCGTCGTCGACTTGCCGCAGCCGGACGGGCCGACCAGCACGATGAACTCGTGGTCGGCGATGTCGAGATCGATGCCGCGCACGGCTTCGACATCGTCGTAACGCTTGACTACCTTCCGCAAAGCAACTTCAGCCATGAGCCATCAACCCTTTGTCGCGCCGGCGGTCAGGCCGGCAATGTAATAGTCCATCAGGAAGGCGTAGATGATCAGCGGCGGCGCGGCGCCCAGCAGCGCGCCGGTCATGATCTGCCCCCAGTTGAAGACGTCGCCCTTGATCAGCGTGGTGGTGATGCCGACCGGCAGCACGAGCTGATCGACCGACGTCGTGAACACCAGGGGATAGAGGAACTGCGCCCAGGACACCGTGAACGCGAAGATGGTCGCCGCGATCAGCCCGGGCAGGGCGACCGGGATGAATATCCGTGTCAGGGTCTGCAGCCAGGAGGCGCCGTCGATGAGGGCGGCCTCGTCCAGCTCCTTCGGAATGGAGGCGAAATAGCCGATCATGATCCAGGTGCAGAACGGCACGGTCAGCGTCGGATAGATGAACAGCAGCACGTACCACCGGTTGAGCAGCGTGATGCCGGTCAGGTCCTGGACCACCGCGAGCATCTTGAACAGCGGAATGAAGAGGAGGCTGTCCGGAATGAGGTAGGTGAGGAACACGCCGGTCGCGAGCGTCGTCGAGCCCCAGAACTTCATCCGCGCCAGCGCGAATGCCGCGGGGATGCTGATCAGCATGGTGACCATCACGACCACGATGGAGACGATGGCGGAATTCCAGAAGAAGCGCAGAAACTGGTTCGAGGTCAGAAGCTCGACATAGTTGGACAGGGTGGGATGAAACACCCACCAGGGATTGGTCGCCGCCGAAATCTCCGCGCTGCTCTTGAGCGAGGTGATCAGCATGTAGATCGGCGGAGTGAGCGAGAATATCGCGAACAGCACCAGGAAGAAGTAGGACCAGCGCAGCGCCCAGGTGCGATCCCGGCTCATGCTCCGGTATTTGACCTTGCGCGTGGGGCCGCCCTTGTCGATTGCAAGCGTGCTCATCAGGCTTCGTTCCCACGTTTGTTGACGTCGCGCAGAATGAAGATTGCCGCGACTGCGAGGATCGGCACCATGAACAGCGAAACGCAGGCGCCCAGCGGAATGTCGCTGCTTTGAATGCCGACCTGGAACGCCCACGTCGCGAATATGTGCGTGGAGTCCAGCGGGCCGCCCGAGGTCAGGATGCGCACGATGTCGAAATTGGCGAAGGTCACGATCAACGAGAACAGCGTCGTGATGGCGATGATGTTGCGCATCATCGGCAACGTCACGTACCAGATCCGCTGCCACCAATTGGCGCCGTCGATGGCGGCCGCCTCGTAGAGCTGGTCCGGCACAGATTTCAGCGCCGCCAGGTACATGATCATGAAGAACGGTGCGCCGTACCAGACGTTGACGAGGATGACCGAGAAGCGCGCCCAGAAGGTGTCACCAAGCCAGGGGATCGGGCCGATACCGAAGAAGGACAGCGTGTAGTTGAAGGCGCTGTAGGAGGGGTCGAACAGCCACAGCCAGGCCAGCGTGCTCATGGCGGGCGGGATCACCCACGGCACCAGCAGCATGCCGCGCCATTTGCGCTGGCCCTTGGCCGGCAGGTTGTGGACGAAATGAGCGACGATGAAGCCCAGCAACGCCTTGAAGAACACCGCGGTGATGGCGAAGATGCAGGACTGCCTTACGACCATCCAGAACGTGTCGCGCTTGAAGAGGAACGTGAAGTTGCTCAAGCCGACGAACTTCTGCATCGACTTGTTCAGCATCGCGAGATGCGCGGAGTAGAAGGCTGGATAGAGCACCAGCAGCGCGATCAGGAGAATCAGCGGAAGCGTCAGGAAGAACGCCACCGTCGACTTCCGCCTGAGCGCGTTATGTAAGCTGGTGCGTTTGCGCGGGCTCGCGGCGCGGACGGAGCGACCCTGCTCAACGACGACATCGGCCATGGTCAAACTTTCTTACGGAAGATTCAACGGGGAAGCCGGCCGCATCGACCGGCTTCCCCCGACAAGGGGACGGGCGGAATCATCGGCGGCTCACACCCAGGCACGTGAGCCGCCGTGACGCACAGGCATCAGCTCCGCATGAAGCCTTCGCACTCGCCTTCGGCCCAGGCGAGCGCCTGCTCCATCGTCTCGCCCCGCGCATAACGCAGCGCCAATTTGGTCAACGTCGCCTGCGAGTAGATCTGCTGTGCGATCTTCGGCGGTGCCGGAGCCGCCGCGATCGACATCGTCTGGTGCTTGTAGGGATCGGGATAGTGAAAGAGCGTGCCCTTCGGTGGCCCTTCCTCGGCCCATGTCTTGAGCTTCGTCATGTTGGCGAATGCCGGAAGATCGTAGCCGCCGCTCGCCGCGACGAATTTTTCGATCGATGACGGCTGCGACAGATGAACGAGCAGGCTCTTGGCGGCCTCCTTGTTCTTGCCGAAGCTCCAGACGCCCCAGAAGTATGGCAGGAAGGGCGCGAAACGCCCTTTCGGTCCGGACGGGAAGCCGTGGGTCCAGCATTGCTCGGCCACTTGCGGCGCGTCGCGCTTGGCGACCGCCCAGGAACTCGGCGGGTTCAGGATCATCGCCCCGCGGCCCGAGATCAGCCATTTGTTGTTGGACGCATCGTCCCACGACGCCGCGTCAGGCGGCAGGACGGCAATCAGCTTCTTGTAGAACTCGAGCGCCTGACGAACCGCATCGGTCTTCACCGTGACGTCGCCCTTGGCGTTGACGAGGTCCGCACCGAAAGAGCTGAAGATCGCGCCGGCGGTATCGACGCTGTCGGTGGTCTCGCCGAGACCGATGCCGAACGCAAAGCCGGCCTTGTGGCAGGCTTCGGCCGCCTTCAGGAAGGTCTCCATCGTCCAATTGTCCACCTTTGGCGGTGCGCCGACCGGGTACATCTCCTGCACGTCGATGCCGGCATGCTTCTTCATCAGGTCGATCCGTGAGCATGGGCCCTTGATCTGGCTGCCGACCGTCGCCGGGATAGCCAGCCATTTGCCGCCGGCCTGGCCCAGATATTTGACCGTGTCGTTGACCTCGCCGTTCTGCTTGATGATCGGCGCCATCACGTCATTGACCGGCTCGAGGTTGTCCGCATAGGCATGCGGCCACCAGGTCGGCATCTGGAGAATATCGTGGCCGGATTTCGCCTGCGCTTCGGCGGCGACCGTCAGTTCGAGCTTCTTGTTGTTGCTGGTGATGTAGTCGATGGAGACTTCGACCTTCTCCTTCGCGGCCCATTCATTGACCAGATCGGTAGAGGCCTTGTTGGCGCCCGGAACCCAATGGTCCCAGAAGCCGATCGAGAGCTTGCCGGCGGCGTAAGCGCCCCGGACGTAGGGCGCCGTGATCAGCGCCGCGGAGGACATTGCAGTGGCAGCCACAAATTGACGTCGCGTCAGTGTCTTGCGTGACATCTCGTTTCCTCGCCTGGGTGTTGTTGTTGGAGTTTCCTCTGAGAGACTTTTGAGTTTCTTGTTTTCGAATTTTCTTATTGATGCCGGCGGCCGACGTGAAAATTCACGCCGCCCGGAGCAAATTGGTAGCGCGATCAGATCATGATTGATTGCGTCTGTCGAGAAAGCCGAGCGGCTCCTCGTCTAAAACTAACGTTGTGCCCAGGACGCGCGTCGCTGCATGTCAGAACCATGCGTCGAATGTGAACCGCGAGCACACATTTTGCGACGCACACAGCGCACAGACCGACCCGGAACGATCCGTTGCGCAATTACGCCGCAGTTTCGAATGAGCCTGCATAACCGCTTCGCGCGAAAGACTTTTCCGGCGTGGACAGCACTCGGCTGTGTCTGGACCGCAAAGCGCTGGAAACGATAGAGTTCGGCTGATGGTTTGCTTCCGCCCGCCAAGACCAATTGGATCGACGATGGAGACGAGAATGATCAATGCGGCGCCGCCAGCGCGGCCTTACCTGCGACGATGGCTCGCGCTGGGGTCCATGCTCGCGCTGTTGCTCGGCGCAGCGACTTGGGCGAATGCTCAGGGATTGGTCAAAGGTGTTCAGGAAGGCGCTGCGGCCGGGAACAAGGCGGCAGGTCCGGTCGGTGGCGTGCTCGGCGGCGCAATCGGCGGCGTGGTTGGCGTCTTCACGGGCGTGCTCGGTGTCGGCAACAACAACAGCAGCAATCCTCCGCCGGCCGCCAGGGAGTCCAGCAAGGACGCCAAGCAGCAAGGCGCAGCCAGGGACAAGGATGCCAAGAGCGTCAAGCCGGGCAAGGGCGCCAAGGCGACCAAAGAGGCGAAGAACGCGCCGCAGGACAAGGGCAACAAGGACGTCACGGTTCTCACCCAGCCCGGCACGCCGCAACTGACCGCCGAACAGATCGTCGCCAACAGCGATTCCTACATCGAGCGGATCAAGACCCAGCTGAACCTCACGCCGGAACAGGAGAAGCACTGGTACGGCTTCTCGAGCGCGATGCACTACCTGGGGCACAATGGTGCAGAGCGGCTCAACCTGAGGGTTGCGCGGGCCAAGCGGGATCCGCCCGATGACATCATCGAGCAGATGCGCAACGAGGCCCAGTTCCTGATTGATCGCGCCGCCGACCAGCGCAACGTTGCCGACGCCGCCGAGCCGCTTTATTCGAGCCTCGACGACAAGCAGAGGCAGGTCTTCATTCAGGAGATGGTGCGCCTCAGTCACGAGCGTGGACTGGACTGATCAAGTTGAATCGGTCCGGGCGGGGTTGAATTAACGGCCCCGCCACGAATTCGTGAATCCTCCCCGCAATTCGGTTATGGTTAGCTTCGTAAGCTGACTGCGGGGTTGATATGGCGGACGGACTCTCCGTTTTCCTGGTCGAAGACGAGGCGTTGATCCGGATGATGATGGCCGACATGGTGGCGGAACTCGGCCACCACGTCGTCGCGGAAGCGGACAATGTGCGCGACGCCAGCGCCTTTGCCATGACCGCGCAATACGACATGGCCATCCTCGACATCAATCTCATGGGCGTCTACGTCGATCCCGTCGCCGACCTGATCGAGCGTCGCGGAAAACCGTTTCTGTTCGCCACAGGCTACGGTCCGGAACTGCTGCCGTCCTTGCTCCGGCGCAGGCCGATCCTGCGCAAGCCGATCGCAATGGATCAGCTCAAGGCGATGATCGATTCGATGTTTCCGGGGCCGTCAACCAAAGCTCCAGGCTGACCGATCACAACCGCCGCGCACGGCCGCAACTCAGCCGGCTCAGTTGCGACCGTTCCTCAGCACCTTGGCAATGGTGTGGGCCGTCATGGCAGCGCGATCCGACGCGCGCTGAGCAGCCAGCCGGTCGCGCGCCTTTTCCTCGATCAGGAGTTCGATCAGGGCCAGCCGCTTGTCTTCGCTGTCCGCTTCGCGAAGCAGACGGTGATAGCGGTGATAGTCGAAACCCAAATCCTGCTTACGCATGTCACGCCCCCGCAACTACGCCACACACGGGGAGATTGTTTCGCATCTGAAACATGCACGCAAGCACGTTCCTGCCTGGAACCGGGCGTGTGCTGAATCGTCTGTGAATTAGTGGAACGAACAGCAGCGGAGCGTGGTCGTCCGTCAATCCGCAGTATGGTCGGCAAACATCTTCAGGCCGACGAAGCTCGCATCGGGCTTGATCACCAGCCTGGTCGGGATGTCGCGCAGATAGTCCTGGAAGCGTCCCTTGGCTTCAAAGCGCGCCCGGAACGCGGAGGCCGCGAGGAACTCGCGAAAGCGCGGCACGATTCCGCCGGCGATATAGACCCCGCCGCGCGCGCCGAAGGTCACCGCGAGATTGCCGGCAACCGAGCCAAGGATGGCGCAAAACATCTCCAGCGTCGCGCGGCTGACGGGACAGCTGCCCTCAAGCGCAGCCTTGGTGATGGCGGCGGCATCGCGGTGCGGCACCTGGACGCCATCGATCTCGCCCAAGGCTTCATAGAGGTTCTGCAGTCCGGAGCCCGAGAGGGCGCCACGTTCGATGGAGACATGGCCGAGGCGCCGGCGCAAGCAGGCGATCACGCGTTCCTCGCGCTCGTTCTCCGCCGGCAGGGTCGCATGTCCGGCCTCAGTGACGACGGCCAGTCGCGAACCATGGCGTTCGATCAGACAGGAGACACCAAAGCCAGTTCCGGGCCCGACGACCAGCAACGGCTCTCCGGGAAGGCCATCGCCTCCGCCGAGCGGGATCAGATCGGCAGGCTGCAAGGCGGGCAGGGACCAGGCCACCACCTCGAAGTCGTTCAGCACGTGCACGCTGTCGAAGCCGAGCGCGGGCTGCAGCTCGTTGCCGTCGATGACCCAGGGGCTGTTGGTCATGACGCAGCGGTTGTTGGTGACGGGACCGGCCACGGCCAGCACCGCTCTTTGGGGCTGCTCGCCGCCTGACCGGCGCGCCAGGACATCCGCGATGGCTTCCCGTACGGTCGGGAAGTCAGCGACCTTCACGTAGTCGATCGGTCCGGTCTGATCGTTCCGGCTCAGCGCGAAGCGCGCATTGGTGCCGCCGATATCGGCGAGAAGAATGGTTCCTGTCTTGCCGATGCCCATAGCCCTGCGGCTTCCGCGGCCTTGCGGCCCTCGGGAACCTTCGCCTCCGTTCCTGATCCGATCCGCAAACCGCGGACGGTCTGAGAATCCTCGCTTGGTTGTTCCTAGTCAACACGGACAAGGTCAAACCGTTGCATTCTAGGCAAATCCCGGCCGTCAGCGCGGTATCGCCGCACGCGGTCGGTGGTTGCTAAGCTGCGCCGGAAGATCGACATTGGGAAGTAGCGTCCGGCGCCTGACGCCGGGCGGATCGAGTGGGGCCTTGCAATGAAGATTTCCGACCGCGACGTGTTGCTGGTGATCGACGTACAGAACGACTTCTGTACCGGCGGAGCGCTCGCCGTTCCCAGTGGCGAGAAGGTCGTCCCTGCCATCAATCGGATCGCCCAAAAATTCACCAATGTGGTGCTGACCCAGGACTGGCATCCGAGTGACCACGTCTCGTTCGCGTCGAACCATGCGGGCAAGCAGCCGTTCCAGACCATCGAGCTCGACTATGGCACGCAAGTGCTATGGCCGGCGCATTGCGTGCAAGGCACGGCGGGCGCTGAATTTCATCGCGATCTCGACGTGACGCGGGCAGGCCTCGTGGTGCGCAAGGGCTTTCGCCGTGGCATCGATTCCTATTCGGCGCTGTTCGAGAACGATCATCGGACGCCGACCGGACTACTCGGTTATTTGCGCGAGCGCGAACTGAAGACCGTCTTCGTCGCCGGTCTGGCGCTGGACTTCTGCGTCCGCTTCTCGGCGGAGGATGCGCGAAAGGCGGGGTTGGAGGTGGCCGTCATCGAGGATGCCTGCCGTGGCATCGATCTCGACGGCTCGGTGGCCGCGACCCATCACAGTTTCAGGGACCTCGGTATCGCTGTCGTCAGCCTCGAGGCGTTCCTGTGAGGATATTGAGGTAGCCATGGTGGAGAGGACCGCCAAACAGCCACGCGGACCAGGGCATGCCCCTGACGATCCACGGCTGTGGCCGTTTGCGGCGGCGCAGCTCGCCATGGATGCCTGCTTCTGGTGGCTGGAGCGCGGGCCCGCGAAGCAGGGTGAGAGCAGCCTGCCATGGACGACGCCCAACAGCGTTGCCTTGGAGCTCGCAACGATGCAGCTGCGCGATTGCTCGCGGACCCGGTCCGGCCAGCCGGCGCTGGTCTGCGCCCCCTATGCGCTGCATCGGGCCCTGATCGCCGATTTCGCGCCGGGCCATAGCGTGGTGCAGTCGCTGCAAGAGGGCGGTGTCGACAGGGTCTATGTCACCGACTGGCGGTCGGCCACCCCGAGCATGCGCTACCTCTCGATCGACAGCTATCTCGCCGATCTCAACGTCGCCATCGACGAGATCGGTGCGCCGGTCGATCTCGTCGGCCTTTGCCAGGGCGGATGGCTGTCGCTGCTCTACGCGGCGCGCTTTCCAGCCAAGGTGCGGCGGCTGGTGCTGGTCGGTGCTCCCGTGGACTTGTCGATTGATTCCTCGCTCTCCCGCCTCGCCCGCAACGCGCCCGAGCAGGTCTACCACCAGCTCGTCTCGCGCGGCGGCGGCAATGTCAGCGGTGAGGAGATGTTGCGCTTCTGGTCCAAGGCGCCGAGCCGCGACGATATCGTCGCGGCATTGCAGCGGGATCTGTCGGACGAGCAGGGCACCGCGCTGCTCGCGCGCTTCGACCGCTGGAACGCCGAGACGCTCAATCTGCCGGGCACTTACTATCTCGAGATCGTCAACGGTATTTTCCGGGAGAACCGGATTGCCGGAGGCAGTTTCGTCGCGCTCGGCCGCCAGATTCATCTGAAGGACGTCGTGGCGCCGATCTTCCTGCTCGCCGGACTCGACGACGATGTGGTGCCGGCGACGCAAGCGCTCGCCACCGCCGGGCTTGTCGGTACGCCGCCCGCTTTCATTGCGGCGGCTTCCGAGCCGAGCAATCATCTCGGACTGTTCATGGGCGCGCGCACCCACGCGCATGTCTGGCGCCGGATCGCCGGGTGGCTGCGTGACGATCTGCCCGGCGTGCTGGCCCGCAGCGCCTGAGTCGCCGGCGCTGGGCGGGCCGCCCTGCAAGTCCGTTATGCATGCCGGCGGATGGCTCGCACGGGACCCGGTCGATGGGCTACATAGGATCCGGAGCTGACGGCTTCGGCAGCGGATGGATTTAAGGGTACTGCGCTCGATGACTTTCCACTCGATCTACGCTCACGGATTTGCGCGCGTGGCGGCCTGTGTCACCACGTCCCATGTCGCCGATCCCACGGCCAACGCCAAGGCTGTCCTGGCAGCGGCAGAGGCCTGCCACGAGCAGTCGGCGGCGGTCGCGGTTTTTCCCGAGCTGTGCCTGTCCGGCTATGCGATCGAGGACCTGGTCAAGCAGGATCCGCTGCTCGATGCCGTCGAGCGCGGGCTCGCCGCGATCGTTGAGGCCTCCGCGGGGCTGATGACGGTCCTGATCGTCGGGGCACCGCTGCGCTTTGGTCATCGCATCTACAACTGCGCTGTCGTCATCCATCGCGGCAACGTCCTCGGCGTGGTGCCGAAATCCTACCTGCCGACCTACCGCGAGTTCTACGAGGGACGGCATTTCGCCTCCGGCGCCGGCATCGCTGGCGAGACGATCGCCTTCGGCGGCCTGCAGGCCCCGTTCGGCGTGGATCTCCTGTTCGCCGCGGAGGACGTTCCGGGCCTCACCATCGGCGTCGAGATCTGCGAGGACATGTGGATCCCGGTGACGCCGGCTTCGGAGCTCGCGCTCGCGGGTGCGAGTGTTCTGATCAATCTTTCCGGCAGCCCGATCACGATCGGCCGTGCGCGCTCACGCGCGCTGCTGTGCCAATCGACGTCGGCGCGCTGCCTCGCGGCTTACGTCTATGCGGCCGCCGGGGCAGGAGAATCGACCACGGATCTCGCCTGGGACGGCCAGACCTCGATCTTCGAGAACGGGGTGCTGCTGGCCGAGGGCGAGCGGTTCCGCCAGGGCGGCCAGATCACGCTGGCCGACGTCGATCTCGACCTGCTCAGGCAGGAACGCGCGTTGATGGGAACGTTCGACGACAACCGGCGGCAGCGCGATGCCTTTTACCGCAAGGTGACATTCGCGCTGAAACCGCCAGCCGCCGACATCGGCTTCCTGCGCAAGGTCGAGCGCTTTCCGTTCGTGCCGAGCGACGAGAGCCTGCTCGAGCAGGATTGCTACGAGGCCTACAACATCCAGGTCGCCGGGCTGGTGCAGCGCATGCGCGCGACTGGTACCAAGCGCGTCGTGATCGGCGTATCCGGCGGGCTCGATTCCACCCATGCACTGATCGTGGCCGCCAAGGCGATCGATCTGCTCGGCCTGCCGCGCGAGAACATCCTGGCCTACACCATGCCGGGCTTTGCCACCGGCAGCGAGAGCAAGACCCATGCACTGGCACTGATGCAGGCGTTGCGGACGAGCTGGCAGGAGCTCGACATCCGCACCACCGCAACCCAGATGCTGAAGGATATCGGTCATCCCTTCGGCAAGGGCGAGAAGGTCTACGACGTCACCTTTGAGAACGTGCAGGCGGGCCTTCGGACGGACTATCTGTTCCGGCTCGCAAACCATCACGGCGGCATCGTCATCGGAACCGGCGATCTCTCCGAGCTCGCGCTGGGCTGGTGCACCTATGGTGTCGGCGACCAGATGGCGCATTACAACGTCAATGCGGGCGTGCCGAAGACGCTGATCCAGCACCTGATCCGCTGGGTGATCTCATCCAGGCAGTTCAGCGACGACGTCAACCGGACGCTTGGCTCGATCCTGACCGCCGAAATCTCGCCCGAGCTGGTGCCGGTGCAGCCCGGCGAGAAACCGCAGAGCACG
This sequence comes from Bradyrhizobium sp. USDA 327, assembly GCF_041262065.1. Lineage (NCBI taxonomy): Bacteria > Pseudomonadati > Pseudomonadota > Alphaproteobacteria > Hyphomicrobiales > Nitrobacteraceae > Bradyrhizobium > Bradyrhizobium sp. USDA 327. Next base: position 2,925,631 of record NZ_JBGCCW010000001.1, read on the forward strand.
GAAGCGTCCGTCGGGCCTTACGAGCTGCAGGATTTCAACCTGTTCTACACGCTGCGCTTCGGCATGCGGCCGTCCAAGATCGCCTTCATGGCTTTCCAGGCGTGGAAGGACGTCGCCAAGGGCGAGTGGCCGCCAGCATTCCCGAATGATCGGCGCAAGGCCTATGATCTGCCCGAGATCCGCCGCTGGCTGGAAGTGTTCCTGCGCCGCTTCTTCGCGTTCAGCCAGTTCAAGCGCTCGGCCATGCCGAACGGGCCGAAGGTCTCGGCCGGCGGCTCGCTGTCGCCGCGCGGCGACTGGCGTGCGCCGTCGGATTCGAGTGCGGCCGCTTGGCTCGAGGATCTCGAACGGAACGTGCCGAACTGATCGGCGCGGCCGATCGGCATTGTTGGGAGACGATCGATGTCGGCCGGAGATGGGGCGCAAACGAGCGAGGAGGCCAAGGTCACCAACGGCCTCTACATCTTCGACATCGAAATGCGTGATGGCAAGCGCGGGCGGGCGAGAGGCGTGGTCGTGCTCTGCGAGGGCCGCATCATGGGCGGCGACAGCTATTTCTACTACACCGGCAGCTACACCTTCCGGAACGGCAAGTGGCGTGGCGACATGACCGTCAACCAGCACACCGAGGCGGTCGGCAGGACGCTTGCATTCGGCGGCAGGGAAGTCACCTGCGGCTTTTCCGGCGACTATTTTCCCGGCGGTGCGGAGGTCGAAGGCATGGCACTGGTCGGCAAGACCAGCGTGACGTTCACGGCGCGACTGACGCTCAAGGATGCGATGTGAGCGTGGCCTGATCGGCTCGCTGGTGAAACGCTACGTTCCCACTCAGGAACCTTCGCAAGGACAGAACGTTCGCGTCTGTTGTTGCGAATTGTTGAGGAGAGGGACCATGCGTAAACACTTGATGCTATCGACTGCGGCCATCGGGCTCATGCTCGCATCCGGATTCGCCTACGCTCAGGCGCCCGGTGAGCGAAGGGACGAGCCGAAACGAACCGAGGAACCCGCGAAAGGCGCCGCGCCGCAGCGCGGTGGCGCGGCCCAAGGCGCTCAAGAGCGCGTTCAAGAGCGCGCGCAGGGCGCTCATGAGAGACTGCAGGGAGCGGGACGCGAGGACAAAGGCGGCGCGGCGAAGCGCGAGGCCGACGACGACAAGCGCCAGCCGGCCCCTTCTGCGGAGCGCGATCAACCGAAGGCGAAGGATCAGGCACGAGACTCTCGCGAACCTTCACGCGATCGCAATCGCGAGGCTGAGAGCGCGAAGCCGGGTCGCGACAGCGACAAGAGCAGCGCGGAGACGAAGCAGGACAAGTCAGCACCGCAGAAATCAACGGCCGAGTCCGAGAAGTCCAGGACCGCCCCAACTGGCCAGCAGAACGAGCGTACCGGGGCCGCGGCCAACCAGAACGAGCGCAACCAGGCTCAGCCGCCGCGCAATGCCGCCGAGCAACAGCAGCCAGCGCAACAGACCAACCGGCCGACCACCGCGACGGATACGAGCCGGACGGCTCCGGCCAACAATGCGCAGACCGCGCCCAGCACATCGGGCACGCAGACCAATCAGGCCAATCAAGCCACCCAGACCAACACGCAGGTCAATCAGCAGGCCCAGGTGACGACCGAGAAGCAGGTGCGGATCTCCGAAACGATGAGCCGCGCGCGGCTGGCGCAGCCGGAGCGCAATCTGAACATCTCGATCCGGATCGGCGAGACGATTCCGCCGCGCGTACGTCTCTACCGGCTGCCGCCCGAGATCGTCTCGATCGAGCCCGAATATCGGGACTACGAATATTTCGCAACGGACGACGAGGTGGTCATTGTCGAGCCCCGGACGCATCGCATCGTCAGCCAGGTGCCCCGCGATCCGTCTCGGGCGCGTGCACAAATGGGCGGCAGCTCCTCGTCGAGCATGGCGGCGGCCGGCGGAGGCCCTTTGAACTGCCAGATCATGCGGCGTGACGCCTCGGGCAATGTCGCCCAAGCGGAACCCTCGACCGTTGGCTCGACTGCGCGCACCGATTCCTTGAGCGTGACGGTCCAGATGCCCGACGGCGGCTCGTCCGCGCCGATCGCGCTCGGCGCTCCCGCGGGCAACATCGTGGTCGCAACGCAAGGGCAGGGCGACTGCACGGTGACGATCGAGCCGCAGACGCGCTGACTGCGACGACGTTGAAACGACAACGCGCCGCCCGGCAGAAACCAGCCGGGCGGCGCGATTGCGTTCGATGTCGAAAGTTTCGAGGTCCGGAGTGCCTAGGAGTCCGGACCTCGTCACCTTGCCCCAGCCTTAGATCCCCCGCCCCATGTGGTCCCCCAACCCCGAGGTGCGCGATCAGAAGGTGATGCCTCTTGAAGTGCCGCCGATCGATGTCGCGCGATGTACGCGAGATCTGAATAGGATTCAAATCCGGATCACTACGGACACGATCGAACTTGCTGCTGCGGGAATCTGCAGATGCCTGCATTGACGGCAGCACCGCTGCTCAACATCGTTGCTCGCAATGCGCAGGATGTCCACATCTCGTCAGCGCCGCCGAAGACACATTCACGGGCCTGTCATTGAACTGGTCTAGCGCTGCTCCCGTCATCGCCGACGGTCAAGGAGCAAGCCATGTCGAAGCCGGTGCTGGGCGCCGCATTGTCCATCAAATCGATCCCCGCGCATCGCGACTGGCTTCTCGAACGGCAGCGCGATCTCGAGATCCAGGATTTTTTCCGCGCCGATCTGCTCGACAGCGATTGGCGGAGCACGGCGGGCGAGATCAAGCAGATGCTTTCCGGCCATACCGGCCGGCTCGGCATCCACGGGCCGTTCTGGGGTTTCAAGATCGACAGCCACGATCCGATGATCCGCCAGGCGGTGACCAAGCGCCTGCTTCAGGGGCTGGATGCCGCCGAATTCCTCGGCGCGACGCAGATGGTGGTCCACTCGCCGTTCACGACGTGGGACCACAACAATCTCGATCTCTATCCCGATAGCCGCGGCAACATCGTCGAACGCGTCAAGGCGACGCTCGCCGAGGTGATTGCGCGCGCTGAAACCATCGGCTGCGAGATCGTCATCGAGAACATCGAGGACAAGGATCCGCGCGACCGCGTGCGCCTCGCCAGGGCGCTCGAAAGCAGCAAGGTCCGCGTCTCGCTCGACACCGGGCACGCCAATTACGCGCACATCTCCACCGGCGCGCCGCCGGTCGACTACTATGTCGAGACAGCGGGCGACATGCTGACGCATGTGCATCTCCAGGACACCGACGGCTTTGCCGACCGGCACTGGGCGCCGGGCGAAGGCAATATCCCGTGGGTGGCCGTGTTCCGCGCCCTTGGCCGTCTGACGTCAAATCCGCGGTTGATCCTCGAGCTCCGCAATCACGACGACGTCCGCGCCGGCGCAGCCCATCTCGCCGCGCTCGGCCTCGCCGAATAACCGTCATCACAAGGGCAGGGTCATCATCATGAGCAAGCTTACCCGTCGCAGCATCCTGAAAACCGGCGGCGTTGCCGCGAGCACGCTGCTGCTCCCGCGCTTTGCGATTGCGCAAGGCGACAACCGTCCGTCGGTCACGATCGCCGTGCAGAAGGTCACCAACTCGAACGTGCTCGACGTGCTGCGCGAGCAGTCCAATGTCGGCGAGCGCGTATTCTTCTCCTCGGTCTGGGAAGGCCTGATCTCCAAGAACTGGCGTGGCAATCTCGAAGCCGTGCCCGGCCTTGCTACCGAATGGCGCCGCATCGACGATCAGACCGTCGAGGTGAAGCTGCGCCAGGGCGTCAAGTTCCACAATGGCGACGAGCTGACGGCAGACGACGTCGTCTTCACCTTCAGCCGCGAACGCATGTTCGGCGAGACCGAGGCCAAGAACCGCTCCACCATCAAAGCGTTCGAGAAGATCCCGACGCCGCGGCCCGGCAAGGAGCTGCCGCCGGATGTGCCGGCCGTCGCCCGCCGCATCTGGCCGGACCTCGCGCGCGTCGATGCCGTCGACAAGTACACCGTGCGCTTCTACAACGCGACGCCCGACGTCACCATCGAGGGTCGGCTGTCGCGCTACGGCTCCGACATCATGAACCGCCGCGCCTGGGATGAGTCTGCGAGCTATCTCGACTGGGCGCGCAAGCCGATCACCACCGGCCCCTACAAGGTCGTCGAACTCAAGCCCGACGTCTCGCTCACGCTCGAAGCCCACGACGAATATTGGGGTGGCCGTCCGCCGCTCAAGCGCATCCGCTTCCTCGAAGTGCCGGAGGTCGCGAGCCGCATCAATGGCCTGTTGTCGGGCGAATACCAGTTCGCCTGCGACATCCCGCCGGACCAGATCGCCGGCATCGAGAAGAACGCCGCGTTCGAAGTGCAGGGCGGCACCATCCTCAATCATCGCCTGACCGTGTTCGACAAGAACCATGCTCAGCTGGCCAATCCGCTGGTGAGGCGCGCGTTCACCCATGCGATCGACCGCCAGGCCATCGTCGACAGCCTGTGGGCCGGCCGCACCCGCGTGCCGAAGGGCCTGCAGTGGGAATTCTACGGCGACATGTTCAACGCCGACTGGAACGTGCCCGCGTATGATCCCAAGCTTGCGCAGGATCTGCTCAAGCAGGCCAATTACAAGGGCGATCCGATTCCCTATCGCCTGCTCAACAATTACTACACCAACCAGGTCGCGACCGCGCAGATCCTGGTCGAGATGTGGAAGTCGGTCGGCCTCAACGTGCAGATCGAGACCAAGGAGAACTGGTCGCAGATCATGGAGCGTGGACCCGCGCGCGCCGTCCGCGACTGGTCGAACTCGGCCGCGTTCAACGATCCCGTGTCCTCGCTGGTCGCCCAGCACGGGCCGAACGGCCAGCAGCAGCAGATCGGCGAATGGACCAATGTCGAGCTGAACAAGCTCTCGGAGTTCCTGGAGACCTCGACCGACCGCGCCGCGCGCAAGAAGGCGTTCCGCCGCATGCTGGAGATCGCCGAACGCGAAGACCCCGCCTACACGGTGCTGCACCAGAACGCGACCTTCACCGCCAAGCCGAAATCGATCAAGTGGAAGGCATCTCCCGCCTTCGCGATGGATTTCCGCGCCGGCAATTTCGAGGCCTGACGTGCCGCAGCTGGTCAGTATTGCAGGCCTGAGCGTCGCCTTCAGCGGCGTGCCGGTCCTGCGCGGCGTCGATCTCGCCTTGGAGAAGGGCGAGGCCCTCGGCCTCGTCGGCGAGTCCGGGTCGGGCAAGTCGGTCACATGGCTCGCCGCGCTGGGCCTTCTGCCGCGCCATGCGCAGGTCTCCGGCTCGGTGCGGCTCGAGGGACGAGAGATCCTCGGCGCGGCGGCCGCCGAGCTTGATCGCGTGCGGGGCGGACGCATTGCCATGATCTTCCAGGATCCGGCGAGCGCGCTCAACCCGGTGCTGACCATCCGCAAGCAACTCTGCGAGGCGCTGGCGCTGCATCGCGATCTCTCCGGCAACGCCGTGAAGGCGGAAGCGCGACGGCTGCTCGATCTCGTCGGCATTCCCGATGCGGTGCGGCGGCTCGAAGCCTATCCGCACGAATTCTCCGGCGGCCAGATCCAGCGCATCATGATCGCGATGGCGCTCGCCGGAAATCCCGATCTCCTGATCGCGGACGAGCCGACCACGGCGCTCGACGCCACCATCCAGGCCCAGATCCTGGAGCTGCTCTCCACGGTCCGCCGCGAGCTCGGCATGGCGATGGTGCTGATCAGCCATGATCTCGGCGTCGTCGCCGAGAATTGCGACCGTGTCGCGGTGATGTATGCCGGCCGCATCGTCGAGCAGGCGCCCAGCAACCAGCTCTTCGCCGATCCCCTGCATCCCTATGCGCAAGGGCTGATCGGCGCGCTGCCGCCGCTCGACGGACCACGCCGGCGTCTCACCGCCATTCCCGGGACGGTGCCTGATCCGGCGCACATGCCGGGCGGCTGCGCCTTCGCGCCGCGATGCACGCTGGCGGCCGAACCGTGCCGCCTTGCCGCTCCGAGCCTGGCGCCGATCGCGGATGACCGCAGCGTCGCCTGCATCCGCGCCGAGGCCTCGCGCCGCGCGCTGCTTGGGATCGCGGCTGAATGAGCCCGCCGCTCGTCGAAGTGTCTGCGATCTCGCGCAGCTATGCCATGCGCTCCGGAATGTTCGGCCGCAGCACGGCCGTGCATGCGGTCGATGGCGTATCGCTCACGATTGCCAAGGGCGAAACGCTGGGTCTCGTCGGCGAGTCCGGCTCGGGCAAGTCGACTACGGGGCGTATCGTGCTCGGCCTCGAGCCGCCAGATAAGGGCGAAGTGCGCTTCCAGGGCAAGCCGATGGCTGCTGTTGGGACGGCCGCCTGGCGTGCGCAGCGTGCACGCATGCAGATGATCTTCCAGGATCCGCTCGGCGCGCTGGACCGGCGCCTGCCGGTGGCGACGCAAATCCGCGAGCCGCTGGACATCCATGGCCTCGGCACGCCCGCCGAGCGCGAGGAGCGCGTCCGCGAGTTGCTGCGCGCCGTCGAGCTGACGCCGGCGCACGGTGCGCGCTATCCGGGCGCACTGTCCGGCGGCCAGCGCCAACGCATCGTGCTGGCGCGGGCGCTCGCCACCAAACCTGATTTCCTGGTCTGCGACGAGCCGGTCAGCGCGCTCGACGTCTCGATCCAGGCACAGGTGGTGAACCTGCTCGCCGATCTTCAGGCCCGGCTGTCGCTGACGCTGCTGTTCATCAGCCACGATCTGCGGGTCGTCAGGCAGATCAGCAATGTCGTTGCCGTGATGTATCTCGGCCGCATCGTCGAGATCGGCAGCGCCGATGACCTGTTCGCGCGGCCCGAGCATCCCTACACCCAGGCGCTGGTCTCTGCATCGCCGGCACCGGGCCGCCGCAGCGCCGGCCGCATCGTCCTGTCGGGCGATCCGCCGAATCCGGCGGCACGCCCGAGCGGCTGCGCCTTCCACCCGCGCTGCCCGCGCGCCATCGCGCGCTGCGCGGGCGAGGTACCGACACTCGCGGCCGTCGGCGGCAACAGGCAGGTCGCCTGTCATCTCGTCGCGGGCGCCGCGACACGGGACGCAGCCTGATGGGACGCTATCTCGCCATTCGGATCGGGCGCGCGGCGCTGACGATCGTGCTCGTCGTTACCTTCGCCTTCGTCGTGCTTCGCCTCTCCGGCGATCCCGCGTTGATGATTCTGGGACCCGAGGCGCCGCCCGAGGTGCTGGCCGCCTTCCGCAAGGCCTGGGGCCTCGATGATCCCATCTGGTTCCAGTATCTCGATTACTTCGGCGCCATCGCCAAGGGCGAGCTCGGCCGCTCCATGCGCGACGGACGGCCCGCGATCGAGCTCGTGCTGGAGCGCATCCCGGCCACGCTGGCGCTGACCTTGCCGGCCTTCTTCTTCAAGGTCGCGCTCGGCGTTCCCGCCGGCATCTACGCCGCGCTGCATCGTGGCTCGGCGATCGACCGCGCCGTGATGATGACGGCGGTCGCCGGCTTCACGGTGCCGAGCTTCGTGCTCGCGCTGCTGCTGGTGCTCGTCTTTGCCGTGCAGCTCGGCTGGCTGCCGTCCGGCGGGCAGGACAGCTGGCGCCACGCCATCCTGCCGATCGCAACCCTCAGCCTTGGCGGCGCTGCGGTGCTGGCGCGCTTCACCCGCAGCGCGATGCTCGAAGTGCTCGGCCAGCCCTATATCCGAACCGCCTCGGCCAAGGGTGTGCCGTGGCGCAGGGTGGTGACGTCACATGCGCTGCCGAATGCGGCGATTCCGACCGTCACCATTCTCGGCTTCATGGTGGGGACGCTGATCGCGGGCGCGGTCGTGGTCGAGAGCGTGTTCGCCTGGCCGGGGGTAGGGGCGCCTGCTCGTGGTCGCCGTCGCCAATCGCGATCTCGCGGTCGTGCAATGCATCCTGTTGCTGGTCGCGATGACCATGGTGACGTCCAACCTGATCGTCGACTTCCTCTACGGCTTCCTCGACCCGCGGCTGCGCGCGAAAGGAGCCCACGCATGACCGACGCGACGCTGAAGGACACCGCGGTTCGTCGCCGTGTCAGCCTGCCGGCAATTCCCGTCTCGGTCGCGCTTGCGGTCGCCTGGATCATCGCGATGCTGCTGATCGCGGCATTCGCGGAGAAGATTGCGCCTTACGGCTTCACGCAGCTCGACCTGCGCAACCGGTTGGCCGCGCCCGGCAATGCAGCGCATTGGCTGGGCACCGATGAGCTCGGCCGGGATGTGCTGTCGCGGCTTCTCGTTTCCATCCGCATCTCGCTGCTGATCGCTTTCGGCGCCACCGCGATCTCGGCAATCGTCGGCACCACGCTGGGCTTCCTCGCTGCGCATTTCCGTGGCGCGGCGGAGCAACTCGTGCTGATGCTGACCGACTTCCAGGCCAGCATGCCTTTCCTGATCATGGCTCTGGCCGTGCTCGCCTTCTTCGGCAATTCGCTGCCCCTGCTGATTGGCCTGATGGGCCTGTTCGGCTGGGAGCGCTATGCCCGCATCGCGCGCGGCCTCGCCATCTCGGCCAATGCGCAAGGCTATGCGGCAGCGGTGCGCCAATTGGGGGCGACGCCGTCGCGGATTTACCTCCGGCATATCCTGCCCAACATCGCCTCGACCCTGATCGTCTCGACGACGCTGGTCTTCCCCGAAGTGATCCTGATGGAATCCGGGCTGTCCTTCCTGGGCCTGGGCGTTCAGCCGCCAATGACCAGCCTCGGCAACATGGTCGGCTATGGCCGGGAATACCTTACCCGGGCACCCTGGATCATGCTGGCGCCGGCCGCCACGATCGTCGTCACCACGCTGGCGGTCTCCGTAATCGGCGACTGGCTCCGCGACCGGCTCGATCCGACGCTGCAGTAAATGCTCCGTCATGGCCGGGCTTGTCCCGGCCATCCACGTCTTTGCCGCGCAGAACCAAGAACGTGGATGCCCGGGACAAGCCCGGGCATGACGGCTGAGACCGCCTGTGCCCACGCGTCGGGAGCAGGGGAGGCCTGCGATAGGCCGATCCGGGCCGGTTCGCGGCAAGTTCCCGTTGCGCCTGATCACCCCGTGCGCTATCCGGCCGGAAAGGCCTGAGGCGGCTCCACATTTTCTTCCCGCCCGGCCCCCCAAACCCAGGACGGAAACCGCCATGCCAGCCTATCGCTCCCGCACCACCACCCACGGCCGCAACATGGCGGGTGCCCGCGGCCTCTGGCGCGCCACGGGCATGAAGGACGCCGATTTCGGCAAGCCGATCATCGCGGTCGTCAACTCCTTCACCCAGTTCGTGCCGGGCCATGTCCATCTGAAGGACCTCGGCCAGCTCGTCGCCCGCGAGATCGAGCAGGCCGGCGGCGTCGCCAAGGAGTTCAACACCATTGCCGTCGACGACGGCATCGCCATGGGCCATGACGGCATGCTCTACAGCCTGCCGTCGCGTGAGCTGATCGCCGACAGCGTCGAGTACATGGCCAACGCCCACTGTGCCGACGGCCTCGTCTGCATCTCCAATTGCGACAAGATCACGCCCGGCATGCTGATGGCGGCGCTGCGGCTCAACATCCCCGCCGTGTTCGTCTCTGGCGGCCCGATGGAAGCCGGCAAGGTCAAGCTGCAGGGCAAGACCAAGGCCGTCGATCTCATCGATGCCATGGTCGCCGCGGCCGACTCCAAGGTCAGCGACGACGACGTCAAGGTGATCGAGCGCTCGGCATGCCCGACCTGCGGCTCCTGCTCGGGCATGTTCACCGCCAACTCCATGAACTGCCTGACCGAGGCGCTTGGGCTGGCGCTGCCCGGCAACGGCTCGGTGGTCGCCACCCATGCCGACCGCAAGCGCCTGTTCGTCGAGGCCGGCCACACCATCGTCGATCTCGTCCGCCGCTATTACGAGCAGGACGACGCCAGCGTGCTTCCGCGCAACATCGCCAACTTCAAGGCGTTCGAGAACGCGATGACGCTCGACATCGCGATGGGCGGCTCGACCAACACCGTGCTGCATCTCTTGGCCGCCGCCCATGAAGGGCAGGTGGCGTTCACCATGCAGGACATCGACCGCCTCTCGCGCCGCGTGCCCGTGCTGTGCAAGGTCGCGCCGTCGGTCGCCGACGTTCACGTCGAGGACGTGCACCGCGCCGGCGGCATCATGGGCATTCTGGGCGAGCTCGACCGCGCCGGGCTGATCGACACCTCGGTCTCGACCGTGCACGCGCCGACCATGAACGAGGCGCTGGAACGCTGGGACATCAAACGCACCAAGAGCGAGACCGTGCGCACCTTCTATCGCGCTTCGCCCGGCGGCATCCCGACCCAGGTCGCCTTCAGCCAGGAGCGCCGCTACGAGGAGCTCGATGCCGACCGCGAGAAGGGCGTGGTGCGCGATCTCGAACACGCCTTCAGCAAGGATGGCGGCCTCGCGGTGCTCTACGGCAACCTCGCGCAGGACGGCTGCATCGTGAAGACCGCCGGCGTCGACGCCTCGATCCTGAAATTCTCCGGCCCTGCGCGCGTCTTCGAGAGCCAGGACGCCGCGGTCGAAGGCATCCTGGGTGGCAAGGTCGTCGCCGGCGAGGTCGTGGTCATCATCTACGAAGGCCCGCGCGGCGGCCCCGGCATGCAGGAGATGCTGTATCCGACCAGCTACCTGAAATCGATGGGCCTCGGCAAAGCCTGCGCGCTCGTCACCGACGGCCGTTTCTCCGGCGGCTCGTCCGGCCTGTCGATCGGCCATCTGTCGCCGGAAGCGGCTGAAGGCGGCAACATCGGTCTCGTGCGGACTGGCGACATCATCGCCATCGACATTCCGAACCGCAGCATCACGCTGGAGGTCTCCGACGAGGAGCTCGCCAGCCGCCGCGCAGCGGAAGAGGCGAAGGGCGACGCCGCCTGGCAGGCGACAGGCCGCAAGCGCAACGTCTCGACCGCGCTGCAGGCTTATGCCGCGCTCACCACCAGCGCCGCGCGCGGCGCGGTGCGCGAGGTGAAGCGTCGCTCGAACTGAGCACGCGCCATTCGCCTGACGCGCATGGTCAACAAGTTCTGAACGGCCGGCGACAGCCGGCCGTTCGCATTAAGGATGCCCCGACGTAGTTCGGCAAAGCAAGGTTTTGCGGCGTATACTGCGCCGACCTTCGCAAATCCATTTCGGGCAACTGGGGCAACACCACAATGTCTCGTACTCTCGCCGTCGTCTTCTCGACTGCCGTCGCCGCGGTTTCCATGACGGGCGCGGCCTCCGCCGGCTGCTACAATTGCTACGCACCGCCGCCGTGCCAGACCTGCTATCAGCAGCAATACGTGCCGCCGCAATACCGCAGTGTCGACGAGACCGTGATGGTGTCGCCGGGCGCCGTGGTCGCGCACCGCACGCCGGCGCAGTACCGCACCGTGATGGTGCCGCAGACCGTGATGGTCGCGCCACCGAGCGTCCAGTACGAGCGCATCCCGCCGCAATACGCCACGCGCCAGCGCGTCGAGATGGTCTCACCGGGCTATTCCTACTACGCCCCAGTGCAGATGGGCTGCGCGTCCTGCGGCTACTGAGCTGACAGGGAAGAGCATCATGCGGCGCTCCCTCGGGGGCGCCGCATTTTTTTGCCGGTGCAAGGAAGCCGATCCTGAACCGCCAGGCCCAGAACGAAACGGCATGGTTGGGCCCAGGGTTGGGGCTCAAGGACCCGCAGTCGCGGGAATCCGGCTGAACCACGCCGGGAACCTGCGCGCGATTCCTTCGGCCTCGGCACTTCGGAGCGCGAACGGGCAGAACTTCCCTGATCGCCGGCGCAAACAGGATTCACGATCGTTGGTACCGGGGCACCCGATCGGCGGGCTGCGGAAACAGCAACGCCGCCTGCTTGAAATGATGGCAGGCGGCGTTGCTCCAGCCCCAGGGAGGGAAATGCAAAATCCCCGGTTAAATGTAGGTCTGCATGGCGCGTGCCAAGGTTCATGTGCCAGCCTGGGACAGCCATCGAGCCGCCAACCCGCTGCGAATTGACGGTTGCTGGTGGGGGCTCCCGTATTTGGGGGATCTACGCACTGTTTCCATCGGCCGCTGGCGAAGGCCAGACGTTGGATCAGCCTCAATGAAGCGACGATCTGTTCAAGAACGGGATTGCCTCGCCTCGGCTTGCTCGGCTCCAATCGGCTGCGAGGCGCCGCAGTGCCTCCTTGCCGACCTCGTCAGTTGCGGCTGCCGTCTGGCGGCAAGAGGAGCTATGGCGCTTGGCGTGGACGGCCTCTGCGACTTCAACGCCGTGCACAGCCATCAATCAAGACGACGAGGTGCCGCTCACGCGGTGCACATTGATCGGCGTCAAGTTCAAGGGACGTATGTTCACTACTATGGGTTGAAGAGCGTTGACATCTTGCAGCACGTCTTCGAGTCGCAATCGACCGCAGATTTGAGCGTTGGCACGGCGGTCGGAAATCGCATTGAGGAAGGTGCAGCTTCTTCTCGCAGCAATGCGCGCTCTCCGCACTCCCGGTTTGCGTGTCTCAGTCGCGCGGAGGACTTCGATGCGTCGGTCGTCCAGCTGGTTTCGCTCGTTGTGCAATTGTTCCGGCATTCCAAGGAGGATCCCCGGAGACGGCTGCGTGAGACTACCCCGCGTGAGAATCCATCGCCCGGATCTCGCCATCTACAGCCAGACCGAAGAAGCGTCCTTCGGGAGGGATGCGACCTGGAATAACCCGGATATCGTCACCAACGACTGGGGACCGTTCCATCTGATGGAAGCGGTCGAAGCGCGGATTTCCAACCGCTCCGCGAGAGCCAACGCGACCAATGCAATCATCAACTGCCTCGTCGGCCCTTTCGGCATCGGGATGCCTCAATCGTTGTATGCATCTCACAAGACGACGGTCGTTGCCGGCAACGTGGTCACTATCCGTTTCCCGCTTGACGCTACGCTGCGCAGCACGGAGTCGCAGCGGCTCAGCTTCACAATCCAGGCAGAACATCCCTTCGATACGGAACCGATCAACAACCGTGGCTCGCAGTGCATCGACGGGCGTCAGACGAGTACGTCCGGCAGACGTTTCGCGATCGATGTACCTGTACGGAATCCGCTTGCAGCCGGAAGACGGATCGACCTCCGGCTGATACCCGGAGAGCTGAATGCGGCGATCGACTGGACGCAGCACGACTTCGCTCCGGGTGAGGAGAAGATGGTGCGGGTCGACATCACTGTCCCGGCAGGGCTTCACGGGACGGACGACGCGCCGAACAAACAGCCCGTCAGCCTCGTCGCCACATGGGACGGTGGAAGGCTACTGGGTGGCGTGACCGTCATAGCGAGGATCGACACATGAGAATGCCCGCTATTCGCCGGGGCCTCAGAGGTCGACTGGCAGAATTCTTCGATTGGCTGGGAGACTGCGGAAGCGTCGGTTTTGTCATCGGCCTGATCGCGGGCGGCCTTCTCACCGTACTCGCATTTATGCATCCGCACATGAGGCCGACCGCTGATGAGGTCCTGTGGATCATCCTCATCCTGTCCGTCTTCTGCTGGCTTATCGTTGTCTTCATCTCCATTGTTTTTGTCCGGCTGCAGTTGCGGAGCGTCATGGCCGGAATGCTGGCACGTTCCATTCTGATCTGCACGCTCACGGTGCTGATTGCACACATCCTGAGGGCGTACAGCTATGGGATCGTGATTGGCATTCTGGTCGGGCTCCTCCTTGGGTTCGCTTTGTGCCGGATGCTCGGGGAGAGGAGGGTCTAATCATGGTGTGCAGATACGACCGAACTCCAAACTGCTATCCGCCGAGAACCGAGCCGGAGGGGCATGGGACATACACCAATGTCGCGGTTGCATTTACCGAGGCCGCGCTGGTCGGCTTCCTGATCGGTACCGCGCTGGCACTCGCGATCCCCGGCGTCGGAGGGGTATTGATCGGTGTGTTTTCGGTCGGGTTCATGGCGGTCTTCGCCGTGTACTCGCTCATATCCGGCGAGGGCCGGGTGAAATGCAACGCAGTGGAGGGAACACCCAGCTGCGTTGCCGGCGTAATCACGCGCATTGAACGCAGTTTCTCCGAGACCGGCGACGGTATCTTTCCGTTCCTCGCTTGGCATAATCTCGTTTATGTGCTCGTGACGTCGTTTTACTGGGAGCGTTTGGAGGAAGGAGGCTGCCGCGTTCTCTGCACGCACGAGGCGGCGGAGCGAAACTCTGCGCTCGTCCAGTGCTTCTTCTACGATCCGCGCGTGTGTTCGGCCTACAATGGCGGGGTCGTCGGACTCGCGGTCGGCGCAATCGTGGGTGTGATCGCAGGAGTCGCGGTTGCTGCAGCGATTGGCTGCGCAACCCTGATCCTCTGCCTGCTTGCGCTCCTCGCCGCAATCATTGTCGCGATCGTCTGCGCGATCCTCGGCGCCATTGCGGGCGGGCATGCGGGCAAGGCCGCCGGCGAGGACGAGCCTGACGTATTCGAGGAGGCTGGAGCCAACACGGTCGGAGAGCTGGTCACCTTTTGGGGCAATCTGGCTCGGATCGGCGACCAGAAGATTTTCTGGTTTGTGGACGAGGCGGCTACTCACGGAATGGCAGCCACAACGCAGGACAACCCGTACTGCTACTGCGAGATCGACGACGAACTCCCGGTGGGTGCCGACGGCGGCTGCTCCGAGATCTATTGAGCTGCCAACAACAACACGCGCTGCCGCTCGCGGTCGCGGACCTTTTGCGGGCGGTTTGATCAATCTCAATGCGGGCGCCCCCGGCCGGGCTACGAAACGGCATTCGTATGGAGGCGGCTTCCATGACGCTGAGATCGAAAACCTTCGCATGGCAGCAAGTGTCCCTCCTGGCCTTCGCCGCTGCGACCGTCGCCATCTCCGACGTTCGACCAGCGGAGGCGGATTACACCCGAAGCTGCACGGCCATTCTCGAGGTGCGCCCGTCAGGCGCCAGCACCGCGCGCAAAGCCTATCGGTGGTCGGTGCGCAACACGGTCACGCATTACTACCAGGTCAATGAGGCCCGGCGGGAGGCGCGGCGCGCGATCGCCTCCTGCGTACGGGCCCATTGGGATGCTCGCGACGTCGCTGCGGTACCGTATGCTTGCCAATCGCACGACAGCCTCGAGGTCCATGACTATCCCTTCGTGAACCTCGCGGAAAGGCTTCATACCGACCTCTGCGCCGCTCGCCCGACTGACTACGCCCAGGACGTCGACCTCGTGCTGTTCATCGAAGGGGAACGCGGCTGCGTGGTCGACGGCGGCAACATCAATCCCGCGACCAGGGTCAACATCGCGAGCGGCTATCACATCAGTTGTCCGGTGCCATCGGGCGAAGGATGGACGTGCATCGGCGAGGACTGCCACCCACCCTTGCCAGGCATCCGCCTTCCGGGCCATGACATCAGCCACAGTGAGATTCCGGGTCAGGATTGGCGCCGCTGCCGCCAGCTGTGCCGGGACACGGCCGCCTGCCGTGCGTGGACCTGGCGGCGGGCGGGCAGTTCGGGAGCGGGCTCTGCCGAGAACTGCCTGCTCAAGAGTGCGGCGGGCGTGCGGGTTCGTGATAGCTGCTGCCATTCCGGGATCAGGGACTAGCCTTTTGGGCGACAATCGGCGCACCTTGAAGGCCAATCCCGTGGTGCTGGCTTATGCGCGGAAAGTCGCGACATGCCCGGTGTCCGGTACTGATCTCGGAGACTATTCGCGTGCGCTGACATCTGGACTTGCGCTGCAAACATCAAAGATAGCGGCGACCGAGCGGACGCATTTGCCCGTCGTCCAGGAAGAGAAGTCCGCCCGCATTCACCTGTCCGTTCCCAACCCACAGGTTCGCCCGCTGCTTGCTTCGAGGAGTTTTGAAGAAGGACGACAAGATGTCGGTCGGAGACCCCGAACGCCTTGGGAACGGGCATCCTCGGAGCTTGAGCATTTGAGCATGTTGGGCCCAGATGATCGCCAAATTCAATTCGGTCGCCTTGCGTTCAACGCCGCCATTGGCTAAGTGCTCGATCCCGTTGACAGGGAAGGGTGGCCGAGTGGTTTAAGGCACCGGTCTTGAAAACCGGCGTGCCCGCAAGGGTACCGTGGGTTCGAATCCCACCCCTTCCGCCAAAAAAAAATCATCAAGATCAGGTGCTTGAGCTGAGATTTGCCTGCCTGAGCACAACCGAACGTACAACCCTTTCGGTGCGGCCATGACAGCGGTCGATATCGTCGGGTGGCTTCTGCCGGTGGTGGTTCGGCAAAAAAACCTGCATAGCCAACCATCAAGGCTACCACCGACCAGCATGCGCGTCTTGAGACGCGCAAGCTGCCGTTCATCGGGTATTCAGCGCCTCCGTCATACGTTGTGCGGAGGGAGACGGATCATGATCATTAGCGTTGCCGCGGCTGCGCTCGCCCTTCACCTCGGGACCCCGGCGGCACAGGACATTTCACCCGAGATTCAGACTGTCCAATACCATGTCCCCGTTAGGCCGCCTCCGTGCGGCCACGGTTGGGATGTGAGCGCCCGTGACGGTATGTGCTATCCAAACGGGTACCTTCCTCCTCAGGAACAGGCTGCGCGGCAGCACTACTATCGCGGTGGTGGAGGTTACGGCAGACATCGAGTTCCCTGTGGTCACGGCGCAGACGTCGATGTTCGAGACGGTCAATGCTACCCCAACGGTACGGTCCCGCCGCAGTTTCAGCAGGGTCGACAGGGGTACTACGGCTACGACGACTATGAACGCCGCCCCAGACGCCGCTATTATTGAGAAGCCGCGCCAGCGGTGAACTGGCGGGCCTCGACTTCAGCTCTTCGTATCAGCGCCCTTCAGCGCATTCCACGCGGCTTGGTTTGCTTGATCGAACGCCTTCCGGGATTCGGCGAGCGCGGCGCTCAGGACAGACCAGGATTCACTGCCGGCCTGCTTCAGCTTTTGCAGACGTGCTTCCGCTTCGGACGCATCGGATTTCATCTGCTTGAGCGCGGCATCGACGTCGGCGGTGCGGGCCGTGGCCACTTTGCCCGCGGCCTCGCGGAATTTTTCCGCCGCTTCGCGCCAAGCCTTGGCCTGTGCCGCCGCAACGTCCCTGAACGTGGCCTGCTGCTGCTCGAGCTGCTTGCCCGCGGTTTCGAAGAAGGTCTTCACCTGGGCTTCAAATCCAGCCCATTGCTTTTCCAGGTCTGTCTTGGCGCCCGCCCAAGCGGCTTCGCCCGCCTCCGCCTGCGTCTTGAGCAAGGCCTGAAATTCATCGCGGCGATTCTTCAGGTCGGACAGGAGTTGATCAGTCTTGACCTTGGACTCGGCCTTGGCCTCGCCGGCCTTGACCTCGAAGGAGGCCAATGCGGCATCCATTTCGTCGATCCGCTCCTTGGCCCAATTGAGGTAAAAATGCATGCTGCTCTGCTGTGACATGGCCGTCTCCGTTTGCTTGCCGAGGTCAGAATTCCAGAGCTCGGGCTGGCCCGTATTGACCTGTCTCAATGACCTTGTGGTCTGAAGCACTGGCGAACGGTCGGTGACGCACCTCCTCCTGGCGCAAAGGAGGAAAAGCGCGTCAGGAACGCCATCGAATTTGAGAGATTAGCCTGACCGGAAGCTTCACAGCGGGCGACGCAAATGTTCTTCTTGTTCTCAAACCGGCTGGGATGTCTCGGCTCGCTGCTGATCTCCGGCTTGATCACTGTGGCGCTGCTGTTCCTGTTCGGGATACTCCGGTTTTGATCCTCAGTGCGTGGGTCCAAGGCTGCGCCCGCGCCGGAGGGACGGCAGAAGCTGGAAGGTCTGACTTTGCGCTCCGAACGGCGATCGCGGGAACCCCTTGAGCATCCAACGCGTTTAGACGCGAATGCGAATTGCGAGGGCCACCTGCTTCAGAGTTCATCGACACTGATCCCCGGCGATACCGTCTGGCGGCGGTGCGAAGCGCGGCGTGTGGCGGTTCTGAACGATGCTGCCGCTTATTTCGCGGCCCTGCGGGAGGCGCTGCTGGAAGCGCAAGATCTCGTCTATATCGTAGGGTGGGACATCCATAGTGAAACCCGGCTGGTCGGAGCTTCCGGACGAGCCGATGATGGCTTGCCGGAACAGCTCGGTCCGTTCCTGCGCGCGCTGGTTCAACGCCGGCCCGCCTTGCGGATCAACATTCTCGTCTGGGACTTCGTCTCCTTTTACGCCTCCGAAAGGGAGTGGAATTCCGCTGCAAAATTTACCGCCGAAACGGATGGCCGCGTCCGGTTTCATCTGGATTCCACGCTTCCGTTTGGCTCGGCCCAGCACCAGAAGATCGTCTGTGTCGACGGTTCACTGGCGTTCGTCGGCGGGCTCGATCTGACGATCAGGCGCTGGGACACGAGTGACCATCGCGCCGATCACGCATCGCGCTGCGACCCCCAGGGGAAGCCATACCTGCCGTTTCATGACGTTCAATGCATGGTCGACGGGGATGCCGCGACGTTGCTGTTCGAGCTCGCGGAGGCACGCTGGCGTGCGGCAGGTCAACCGAGGCATGATCGGGGCGCGCTGAAGAGCGTTCGGTGGCCAGCCAACGTGCCGGTCGAGGCCGAGCACTTGCCGGTCGGTATCGCCAGGACCGAGGTGGTCTGTCCTGCAGGTTCGACCATCAGGGAGGTCGAGCGTTCTCTGATTGCAGCGATCGGGTCCGCGACGAGCTTCATCTACATCGAAAATCAGTTCACCAGCGCCACCAAGATCGCGCGTGAACTGGCGGAGCAGATGCGTCGCGCGCCATCGCTTCGCGCTCTGGTGGTCGCTCCAAAACTGCATTCCTCGTGGCTGGAATCCCAGGCCATGCAGAACGGCCGTGGCGCCTTCATCGACTGCTTCGGTGCAGCTGGGGTCGCAGATCGCATTCGCTTCCTCTATCCGGTCTCACGCAGCGGAGATACGGAAGTTGCCGTGATGGTGCACAGCAAGCTCATGATCGTGGATGATCGGATATTGAGAATCGGCTCGGCTAACCTTAACAATCGATCGATGGGGGCCGATAGCGAATGTGACCTCATTTTCGAGGCCGCATCCGAGGAGCATCGGGATTTCATCGCCTCGGTTCGGCATCGCTTGATCGCCCATTTCTGCGGTCTCGAAGAACAGACCCTCGCGCAAAATGAGGATCGCCTTCTTGCTCTCCTCGACGACGTGTCGAAAGGTGATAGGACGAAGACGCTGCGGAAAGTGGAGTCCTCGGGTTTGACCAGTACACTGGCCACGATGGTTCAGCCGGTGGCGGACCCCGAGAGGCCACTTCATTTGGAGCGGGCGGCATCTCGCATGTGGAGCACGAAGACGATAATCGGGATCGTATCGATCGCCGTGGCGCTTCTTGGCTTGACGCTGGCCTGGTCGTACACATCCTTGAGCGATTTCGCCGATGAAGGCCGCATTTCGACGCTCCTGTCTGTCTATTCGCAATCCATCTGGGGGCCATTCTTCGCGATCGCAGCTTTTGTCGTCGGCGGGCTGGTCGTGTTTCCGATTCTCGTCCTCATTGCCGCAACCGCTGCTGCACTGGGGCCATGGCTAGGCTTCTTCACTGCAATGGCTGGCGCCTTGCTCAGCGCCCTTGTCCTTTTCTCAATCGGACGGGTACTCGGTCGAGAACGCCTCCAGCATCTGCTTGGACGACGCGCGGCACGCATCCAGGAACGCATTGTTGGCAGAGGCATTCTGGCCGTCGTCGTCATCAGGATGATTCCGATCGCGCCGTACTCGGTCGTGAATGTCGTGGCAGGTGCGAGCACGCTGCCGCTTCGTGACTTCATGGTTGGAACGCTGCTGGGTATCACGCCCGGGATTCTCGCCATGGCCGTTCTGGGAGCTCAGATCGCGGATCTGGCCAGGAATGCGTCCTGGAGCAACGTTCTGCTGCTCGCACTGGCGTTTCTGGGCTGGCTCGGGTTCTGCGCGGGCGCACAATTCCTCGCGACGTGGCTCGCCGGGAGGCGCTGATGGCGCCAATGCGCTTCATGACGTGGAACGTGCACGGCACGTTCAATCTCAATCCGAAATTCGACCTGGATGGTGTTTGCTCCATCATTCGCAAGTGGTCGCCGGATGTCGTCGCGCTTCAGGAGGTGGATTCCCGATCGCGGTCGGACGATCCCTTTGCGAAGCTCGCGAGTGCGGTCGGCGATCATCGCGTCCACGCCAAGTCGATCGTCACGGAGGACGGTGACTACGGTCAGATGCTCCTGAGCCGCTTTCCGTTCTCCGGCGTGCCGGAGATCGTCGACGTGTCGTATCGGGAGCGGGAGCCACGCAGAGCGATTGCCACGGGATTGCTGACGCCTCTTGGCGACGTCCGCGTGGTCGCCACTCATCTCGGCCTGAGTATCCACGAGCGTTATGCGCAGGCTCAGGCCCTGGTGAGCCTGGTGAGGCCTGGAAGAACTGTCGTCCTCGGCGATTTCAACGACTGGTTTTGGGTGAAATCGGTGCGGCGCGTGCTCGCGCAGGCCTGCCCAAACCGTACGCGGCTGCGAACCTTCCCGGCGCGCTTGCCCTTGCTTCGGCTCGACCGGATCTATGCAACGCGCGATAGCCGGTTCGGGAAAGTCTGGACCGACGAAGAGGCGAGGGCCTATTCGGACCATTTGCCTGTGATCGCGGACATCGAGATCTGATCTGCCGGCGACGGGCCCGTTTCACTTCCCCTCTCGCCGTGGCCCCCGAAAAGGGGAACTCGGTCAGATGTTCCGAGGGATGAAAGGGCTGTTGCGCCTTCAGAAAAGCGTTGTGGCAGCAGGACTTATCTACTGTGCATGGGGTTGTTTTCGCAATCTTCATGACCGGGCCTATGCCCGTGAGCGGGACCATGCGGGAACTTTTTCCTCGCCGCGGCGTTGATTTGGCATGACTGAAGACCTTTCCTTTCGACGCAAACCCCTGACCCCCGAACAGCGCCAAGCGCGCGATGCGGCGCGCCGGATCGAGGCCGAGAAGGCCATGCGCGACCATGAAGCGGCGCAGAAGGCGTTTTACGCCAACAAGGAACGGCTGAGGGCCGAGCGGTTGGCGCGTGAAGCGGCGGCGCCGAAGGACTGAGCTGACGCGCTTGCTGCCCAATCCGTGAATCGTTTCTCCGGCGGCCTTTTTGGCCGCTAGTGCCGCTTGGACACCTCCTTCGAGTCGTCGGCGACCTTCAGCGGTCCGCTTCGCGCAAGGTCCAGGGTGGATAGGGTGGCTTGCTACAGCCAGATCCGTTCAAGCCTTCGAAACTCCGGCAGCTCATTGCTCGGGCGTCAGCTCTCGATGTCTCCGCTCCATGCGGCGCCGTGCACCCGCGTGCATCGGCAGGCTTGACGGCGTTCGGCTTCCGGGAGGAAGCTTCAGATGATCCTAAACTGACGTGAAGCACGGAGACTTTCGCTCCCAGCAAGTCCGATCCTCATCAGCGAACCAGAATGGAGCTGACCATGACCACGTTCGACAAGCGCGAGCAGGGCTTTGAAGCCAAATTCGCTCACGACGAGGAGTTCATGTTCAAAGCCGCCGCGCGATCCAACAAGCTGCTCGGGCTGTGGGCCGCAGGCCAGCTCGGGCTTAGCGGCGATGCCGCGGCAAGCTACGCAACCGCGCTGGTGACGGACCACCTGGAGAGCCGGACGATCGACGATGTCGTCGGCAAGGTGTCAGGCGATCTCGCAGACAAGGGCGTCGTGCGTGAGCAGGTCGCGCAGAAGCTTCAGGAGTATCTGCACCAGGCCCTTCAGCAGCTCCAAGCAGAATCCTGAGCGTGTGCAACTGGCGCTCACAGCTCCATGTGAACAATTTCGATGGGCTCGCCGCCGAGGCCGTGAGAGAACTGCCCTCTGCCCGTGCTTCTGAATCCGTATCGTCGGTAGAAGGCCTCGGCGTTGATTGTGGCTTCAAGACGGATCGGTCCGTCATGGCCGAGGCGCGCCTGGGCGACGCCGATGTCGAGCAGCCGCTGACCGAGCCCGGAACCGGCCGCTTCGGGCAGGACGAACAAGCGGGTGACCTCGCCGGGCTCCGCATCGACGAAACCGACGACGATCCCGTTGCGAAGGCCGACGGTCATTCGCCCCCTGGTGATGAGATCTTCGTAGAACCGGGGTGTCCGTTCGCCCATCCAGTTTTCGATCTGGGCCTGCGAATAGCACCCACGCGACAGACCCGCGATCGAGGCTTTGGTGATGTTGAACACCGTTTCCGCATCGTCAGGACGCGCCGCCCTGAAAGACACCTCGCTAGCGGCGGACATGAAACCTCTCAGGGCAGGCGGTGGGTTGCAAGCTGTGCGGGCGGTCCTCACTCCGCATGTTTGCGCATCCCGGACTCGCTGAGCTTGTCGACATAGGCAATGCCGATCGCCGACACGACGAAGGTGAGGTGGATCAGCACCTGCCACATCACGGCGGTTTCGGTGAAGCCGGCGCGGTTGGAGCCGAGATTGCCGGCCTCGATGAAGGTGCGGAGCAGCGCGATCGAGGAGATGCCGATGATAGCCATGGCGAGCTTGATCTTCAGGGCGCTCGCATTGACATGGCCGAGCCATTCCGGTTCGTCGGGATGGCCCCGGAGCTCGAGCCGCGAAACGAACGTCTCGTAGCCGCCGATGATGACCATCACGAGCAGATTGGAGATCATCACGACGTCGATCAGCGCCAGCACGCTCATCATGATCTGGTGCTCGGTGAGGTCGAGGGCGTGCCAGGAGAGGTGCCAGAGCTCCTTGAGGAACAGCGCGATGTAGACGCATTGCGCCACGATCAGCCCGAGATAGAGCGGCAGTTGCAGCCAGCGTGAGCCGAAAATGATCGTCGGAAGCAGGCCGAGCTGCGGCGAAGGCGGGCGGGGGCCAGTTCTGGGGTCAGGCTCAACCGACATTCAGGCCGCATCCTCGCATTCGGACGATCTCGCCGTCATGTACCCCGACAAGATGGCCGGCGGAAGACGCGACGCGTTTGGCGCCTTCCATGGGCAGTGCTGTTTCGTGCTACGGTGCCGGCCGGCCGTCGCGCGACGGCCGTCAGCCGGAGGTGGGGAGTGTCTCGGAGCGGCCTTGGCAAATGGTCCGGCGCAGTCGCATGCGCGGGCGCCATGCTGGTGGGTGCAGGCAGCGCCGAGGTTTCGGCGACGCCGCTGACGCCGTTTCGCTACGAGGCGCAGGCGCAGCGTCATTGCCCGCATGACAGGGTGGTCTGGCTCGACTTCAGGAAGGGCGTCTACTACCGCAAGGGTCAGAAGCGGTACGGCCAGGGATTCGACGGCAGCTTCGTCTGCCTGAGCGAGGCCCGCGACGGCTTCTATCGCCGTTCACTGTTGGGTCTGCGCTGAGCGGCACGTGATCCAGGCTTGCGAACGCGCCGGCTATTTCTGCGCCGACAGCTTGACCGGCACGTGCGGGGAGGTGCTGATGACCCGGGGACTTCCATCCGGATAGGTGCGGTCGCCGCGGATCAGGGATTCCAGGACCAGGAAGAATTTCTCGGCAAGCATCTGCGTCACCCTCGTTGGTGATGGCCTCTCGCAATTGGTCGAGGTGCCGAACGCAGAAATTCAATCAACTGAATGGGAGCGGGACAGTCGCGCTTGCTGCGCTGCGGTGGAGCGATGTCGTAAATCGGGAAGTAGGGCCCTCAGGCAAATGCCAGGGCCATGAGGCTCGAGCAGAGCAGCACCAAGCCGCCCGCGGTCAATGCCAGGAAACCATCGGATACGAGGTCATGGTTGCGCATGGGACACCTGCTGCTCTCGTCTACGATGCTCGATCGGATCCATCAAAATCGTCCGAACGGGCCGTCTTGAAAGAGGTGACGCTTGCCGCTCGCGCGAGTGCCTTTAGGCCCTCGTGCGGTAACCCTCGAACGCATGGGCCAGGAAGATCACCGCGCTTACCAGACCCATCAGTGCCGAAACCGTCTCGATCATCGTTAAATTCCAATCCGCCCCTGCCAGCCGAGAAGACGCGTGCGGCCTTGCACAGTCAAAAGAATTTCGGTGAGCGCCGCGACAATGGGGGTGGAGTGAGGATTTGGCGCAACAGCTTGTCCAGCGGTGGCACAGAGCAGGGCGCCCAGGTTCCGTAGATGGCGGGGGGAAGCCAACCTCCCGTTTACCATCTCGGCGTGATCGCTGTGGGCTCCCCATTTCCGCCGTGTTCGGGTTGCGTTATCCTTACTACTTCCGATGCGGTGGTGGGCCGCCTTGGAATCACAGGTCCGGACAGCGCTCTCCGTCACCAAAGCGGGTTGGGTACGCCTCCGGCGGAATGGTATTTGGGGCGCATGGGGATCCGACGGTCAGATTCGGTTTTGCGGGCCGCGCGTGGTGTTGCGGCAGTCGCGACCTGCCTCGCGCTCGCCAATTGCGCCTCGTCCAGCAAATTCGCCAGCCGCGTCGATCCGAAATACGGCGTGTCCTCGAGCCCCCGGGTGGTGGCCTGGGGCGAACCGGTCCCGAAAGGCGGCGGCACCTACCGTGTCGGCAAGCCCTATGTCGTGGCGGGCCGGACCTACGTGCCGGAGGAGGACGTCAACTACCGTGCCGAGGGCATGGCGTCCTGGTACGGCGACGATTTCCACGGCCGCCTGACCGCCAACGGCGAAGTGTTCGACATGACCTCGCTGACCGCGGCGCACCCGACCTTGCCGATGCCGTCCTACGCGCGGGTGACCAATATCTCGAACGGCAAGTCGCTGATCGTCCGCGTCAATGATCGCGGGCCCTATCACGGCAATCGCCTCATCGACGTCTCGAACAAGGCTGCCGAACTCCTTGAATTCAAAGGCAATGGTGTCGCCAAGGTCCGCGTCGAATATGTCGGGCGGGCGCCGCTTGAAGGCTCCGACGACCGCCAGCTGATGGCCACCTTGCGCACCGGCGTTCCGGCACCGTCGCCCTCGATGGTCCGTGTCGCCTCGGCAAAGCCGTTCGTGCCGGAGCTGCCGTCATCGAGCCGCGGCTCCATCCGCGGCGAGGTCCCGATGCCGGAAGGACGCCCCTACAATCTCGGCAACACCTCGGCCGACATGGCATCGCTCAATGCGACCTCGGAAATGTCGGCCTCGAGCCGCGGCCGGGGCCGGGCGCTCCAGAACGCCCGTGCGGTGTCCTATGACGAGGACCGCCGCTACCTCGCCGAGAGCGCGCCCTCATCGGATGGCGCCGCCGAGGCGCGCAACATCCTGAGCGGCCGCGGGCTCTACTGAGCCGCGCACGCCGTCAGGAATTTCACCAGCGCCGCGTTCACCTCGTGGGGCCGCTCCTGCTGCACCCAATGGCCGGCGCCCTCGAGGATCAGCCTGCCCTTGAGATTCGGCAGCACCCGCTCGAGCTCGTTGACGCGCTTGGCGCCGATCAGGCC
Source organism: Bradyrhizobium sp. USDA 327 (assembly GCF_041262065.1). NCBI lineage: Bacteria > Pseudomonadati > Pseudomonadota > Alphaproteobacteria > Hyphomicrobiales > Nitrobacteraceae > Bradyrhizobium > Bradyrhizobium sp. USDA 327. The sequence continues at coordinate 2,950,910 of NZ_JBGCCW010000001.1, forward strand.
GGTGATCACTGCGTCCTTTGAGCCTGCGATGAAGAGGGAAGGCTGGTGGATCTGTGCGTCCTGCCAGGGCGCGGTCAGCTCCCAGTTGCGGTCGATGTTGCGGTACCAGTTCAGCCCGCCGCGGAAGCCGGACTTGCGGAAGGCTTCGGTGAAATAGGCCAGATCAGTCTCGCTGAGCCAGCCGGGCAGTGGCTCCTCGGTAGTCGCGTGGCTGAGAAAGCCCTTGCCCTCCTGCACGAACATGGCCGCGGACGGATCGGCCAGGCCGCGTCCGGCGAGCACGATGCGCATGGTGCGGCCAACGTCTCGCTCGAGTTCAGCCTCGGCGACGCCGGGCGCCTGGAAATACTGCCAGTAGAAATTGGTGATGCCGCCTTGGCGCAACAGGTCGAGCGGCTTGCCGCGGCCGCGGAACGGTGGCGGCACGCTCAGGCCCGCGACCGCCGTGAAGATGTCGGGCCGGAACAGCGCCGCGTGCCAGGCGACCGGGGCGCCCCAATCGTGGCCGACCACCATCGCCCTGGTCTCGCCGAGCGCCTGGACGAGGCCGACCACGTCACCGACCGTATCGAAGATCGAATAGGCCGCAACATCAGGCGGCGCTGAGCTTTGGCCGTAGCCGCGCATGTCGGGCGCGACGACGTGAAACCCGGCCTCGGCGAGCGCGGGGATCTGGTGGCGCCAGGAGTAGGACAGTTCCGGCCAGCCATGGCACAGCACCACCAGCGGTCCCTGGCCGGCTTCGCGGACGAACAGCTCGACCCCGTTGGCCTTGATCATGCGGGTTGAGGACATTCGCTTTTCCGCCTTGTTTCAGGGGTTTGGTCCGGAAATATGAGATGCCACGATAGGGGCGCGAGGAGAATCGTGCAATCTCACGGGCAAGCATCCAACCGCGTGTTGTTCGCATCTGTTCCAACTGTTAGAACGCCTCCCTCAGGGCTTCGCCATGGCATTTCGTCTTCCTTTGCTTCGTCGCAACCGGCTCACCGCCGGCACGCTGGTGCGCGGGCTGATCGCTGCGGCCCTGATGGCGGGGATCGGCTGGGGCGGGGCGCTCCATGCCGCCAACCAGAGCGTCCAGGGCGCCAAGAAAGCGGAGGAGGTCGGATTCGATGGCGATGCCCCGACTGCGATCCTGATCGAAGCCTCCAGCGGCAGCGTGCTGTTCGAGAAGAACGCCGACGAGCTGCGAGCGCCCTCGAGCATGATGAAGCTGATGACCGCGGAGGTCGTCTTCAATGCGATCAAGAAGGGCGACATCAAGCTGACGGACGAGTACCGGATCAGCGAGAATGCCTGGCGCCGGGGCGGCGCGCCCTCGGGCGGCTCGACCATGTTCGCGGCCATCAACAGCAAGGTCTCGGTCGACGATCTCCTGCACGGCGCGATCATCCAGAGCGGCAATGACGCCTGCATCGCGCTTGCCGAAGCCATGGCGGGCAATGAGCGGATCTTCGCGGCCGACTTCATGACCAAGCGCGCCCGCGAACTCGGCCTCGCCAGATCGACCTTCGCCAATTCCAACGGCTTGCCCGATCCCGGCAACAAGATGACGGTGCGCGAGCTCGCCATGCTCGCCCGGCACATCATTCTCGACTTCCCCGAATTCTACAAACTGTTCGGCGAGAAGGAGTTCACCTGGAACAAGATCCGCCAGTTCAACCGCAATCCGCTGCTCAATTCGATGGAAGGCGCCGACGGTCTCAAGACCGGCTACACCAAGGAAGGCGGCTACGGCATGGTGGGCTCGGCCGTGCAGAACGGCACACGGCTGATCGTCGTCGTCAACGGACTCGAAGATCCCGAGGATCGCGCCACGGAAGCCAAGAAGATGCTGGAATGGGGCTTCCGCAATTTCGAGACCCGCACCCTGATCGCCGCCGAGCAGCCGGTCGGTTACGCCAAGGTGTTCGGCGGCGAGAGCCGCTCGGTCAAGCTCGTCGCCAGGACGCCGGTGAAGGTGATGGTGCACAAGAACGGCAGCGACAAGCTGATTGCGCGCATCGTCTATAGCGGCCCGGTGCGCGCGCCGATCGAGGCCGGTCAACGGGTCGGCGTGGTCAAGGTCTGGCGCAGCGGCAACATTGCGGTCGAGACGCCGGTCTATGCAGCGGAAGCGATCGGCACCGGTTCGACCATGCGCCGCGCGATCGACGGCGCGAGCGAGCTCGTGATCGGCATGTTCCGCGCAGGCGCCGAGAAGCTCTGATCATGAGTGAGAGCGCGGTACAGCGACCGTCCGGACGCGGACGCTTCATCACCTTTGAAGGCGGCGAGGGCGCGGGCAAGTCGACCCAGATCAAGAAGCTCGCTGACCGCCTCAAGGCGGCAAAGTTGCGCATCCGGGTCACGCGTGAGCCGGGTGGCTCGCCGGGCGCCGAGATCATGCGTCACCTGGTGCTGTCGGGCATGGGCAAGCTGCTCGGCCCCGAAGCTGAGACGCTGCTGTTTGCCGCCGCGCGCGATGACCATGTCCGCACCGTGATCCTGCCTGCGCTCAACCAGGGCACCTGGGTGCTCTGCGACCGCTTCGCCGACTCGACACGGGCCTATCAGGGCAGCCTCGGCCGCGTTCCCGAGGGCCTGATCAACGCCATGCAAAGGGTCACGATCGGCGATCTCAAGCCTGATCTCACCATCATCCTCGATTTGCCGGTCGAGATTGGCCTGCAACGCGCTGCCGCGCGCCGCGGCAGCGGCACGCCTGACAGGTTCGAGGCCGAGAAGCTCAGCTTCCACGAGGGCCTTCGCGAAGCCTATCGCAAGATCGCAGCGGAGGATCCCGCGCGCTGCGTGCTGATCGACGCCAATTCCGATCCGGACACGGTCGCCGGGCGCATCTGGACCGTGCTGTGCGAACGTCTGCTCCCCACGCCTGCATCAGTGGTGTCAGCATGAGCCCGCGTCAGGCCGAACGCGAAACCGCGATCCCGCATCCGCGCGAGACTTCGCGGCTGTTCGGCCATCGCGAGGCCGAGGCGGCGCTGCTGACGGCCTATCGCAGCGGGCGCATTCCGCATGCCTGGCTGATCGGCGGGCCGCAAGGGATCGGCAAGGCAACGCTGGCCTATCGCATGGCGCGCTTCGTGCTCGCCCATTCTCAGCCGCTCGCGCCCGCCGTGCTGCACGCCGAGAACCTTGCGATCGATCCTGACGACGCGGTCGCGCGGCAGGTGGCCGCCGGCTCGCATGGCGGCCTGCTGGCGCTGGAGCGAACCGCCAATGATCGCGGCGTGATGCGCACCGTGATCACCGTGGACGAGACGCGCGAGACGATCGCGTTCTTTGGCTCGACCGCGGCAGCCGAAGGATGGCGCGTCTGCATCGTCGACACCGTCGACGAGCTCAATCCGAACGCGGCCAACGCGCTTCTGAAGATCCTCGAGGAGCCGCCCCAGCAATCGCTGTTTCTTCTGGTGAGCCACGCGCCCGCGCGCGTGCTCGCCACGATCCAGTCACGCTGCCGCAAGTTGCGCCTGCGTCCGCTCGCCACGGATGACGTGATCGCGGCCGCGGCTTCGGCGGCCGAGCTCGATCCGAACGATCCCGCGCTGCGCGAGGCGGCCGAGGCCTCCGAGGGAAGCGTCGCACGGGCGCTGACGCTGCTCGGCGGCGACGCCCTGAAACTTCAGCAGCGCACGGCGGCGCTGCTCGCGCGCCTGCCGCAGGTCGATCCGCGCGAATTGCACACGCTCGGCGATTCGCTCGGCACCAGCGACCGCGTCGCGCTTGCCGCCTTCGTCGACGGCATCGACCGCTGGATCGCGGAGCGGCTGCATGCGGATGAGGCCAATGCCAACCAGAACCTGCCGCGCCTTGCGCGCCTAGCTGAGGTATGGGAAAAGATCGTCCGCGCCGCGCGTGACACCGAAACCTACAATCTGGAGCGCAAGCCCTTGGTCTTCTCGGTGTTCGGCTGGCTGGCGGACGCAACGCGCTGAAGCATGATCCGGAAAAGTGCGGAGCGGTTTTCCGAAAAGATCATGCGCAAAACAACAACCTAACGCAGGTTCGTTTCCAAATTTCGGACAAGCCGGTAAAGGAATTCGTGGTGGCAACGCGAGCTAAGAAGACCGTCAAAGGCAAGAGCAGCAAGAAGAAGGCTGCCAAGAAGGCCGTGAAGAAAGCCGCCGTGAAGGCCGTGAAGACGCGCGCGGCCAAAGCCGCCAAGAAGACCAAGAAGGCCGCCGCCAGGAAGGGCGGGGCGAAGAGCGCTGCAAAGACGACGAAGAAGGCCGGCAAAAAGGCTGCGAAGGAGCAGGTCGTCGCCAAGAAGGCTTCGAAGAAATCGGCTGCCAACAAGCCGGCCAAGGCTCCGGCAAAGGCTCCGGCGAAGAAGGTCGCGAAGAAGGCGGCTGCACCTGCCGTGACCGCCGCGCCGTCTCCTGTCGTCACGCCGCCGAGGGCTGTGACGCCCAAGGTATCGAAACCCAAGACCCCGCGTGCGCCGAAACCAGTCGCTGCTCCACAGGTCGCCGCACCCGTTGCCGCCCCCGCGCGCGACAACGTCTTCTACATCACGACCGCGATCGCCTATCCCAATGGCAGCCCGCATATCGGCCACGCCTATGAGGCGATCGCGACCGACGCGCTGGCGCGCTTTGCGCGGCTCGACGGCAAGGACGTGTTCTTCCTGACCGGCACCGACGAGCACGGTCAGAAGATGGTTCAGACCGCGGCCGGGGAGGGCATGTCCGCCGCCGCGCTCGCGACCCGCAATGCCGGCCGCTTCAAGGAGATGGACGAGCGTCTGAACGTGTCGTTCGACCGCTTCATTCGTACCACCGAGGAGCAGCATCACCGCTCCAGCCAGGAGATCTGGCGGCGCATGGAAGCGAACGGCGACATCTATGCCGACACCTATTCGGGCTGGTACTCGGTCCGTGACGAGGCCTATTACGCCGAGGACGAGACGCGCGTGAACGACGACGGCGTGCGCCTGGGGCCGCAGGGTACGCCGGTCGAATGGGTCGAGGAGAAGAGCTATTTCTTCCGCCTGTCGGCGTATCAGGACAAGCTGCTCAAGCTCTACGCGGATCACCCTGATTTCATCGGACCGGACTCGCGCAAGAACGAGGTGGTGAGCTTCGTCAAGGGCGGCCTGCGCGATCTCTCGATCTCGCGCACGACCTTCGATTGGGGCGTGAAAGTGCCTGGCGACGAAGGACATGTGATGTATGTCTGGGTCGACGCGCTGACCAACTACATCACCGGCGTCGGCTTTCCCGATGAGAGCGACAAGAACTGGCGCTATTGGCCGGCCGACGTGCACGTCATCGGCAAGGACATCATCCGCTTCCATGCGGTGTATTGGCCGGCCTTCCTTCTGTCGGCCGGAATCCCGCTGCCGAAGCGGGTCTATGCCCACGGCTTCCTGTTCAGCAGGGGCGAGAAGATGTCGAAGTCGGTCGGCAACGTCGTCGATCCCTTCAATCTCGCCGACCAGTACGGCGTCGACCAGATGCGCTATTTCTTCCTGCGCGAGGTGCCGTTCGGACAGGACGGCAACTACAATCATGAGGCCATCGTGGCGCGCATCAATGCCGATCTCGCCAACGACCTCGGCAACCTCGCGCAGCGCTCGCTCTCGATGATAGCCAAGCAGTTCGGCGGCGTGCTGGCCGAGCCCGGGGACTTCAGCGACAACGACAAGGCGATTCTGGCAATGGCCGACGGCATGATCGCTGCGTCACGCGAGGCCATGGCGACGCAGCAGATCCATCAATGGCTCAACGCCGTCTGGGCAGTGGTCGCGGAGGCCAACCGCTATTTCGCCGGGGAGGCGCCGTGGGCGCTCGCGAAGACGGATCCTGCCCGGCAGAAGACGGTGCTCTACGTCACCGCCGAAGTCGTCCGCCAGGTCGCGATCCTTGCTCAGCCGGCGATGCCGACCGCCTCAGGCAAGCTGCTCGATAGCCTCGGCATCCCCGAGACCGAGCGCAAGTTCGCCATGCTCGGTGGCGCCAAGCGCATCGCGCCCGGCTCGACGCTCCCGGCGCCGACGCCGGCGTTCCCGCGCTACGTCGAGCCGGCGGCCTGAAGGCGTTCGCGCGATGCTGGTCGACAGCCACTGCCACCTTGATTTTCCGGACTTTGCGGAAGATCTCGACGGGATCGTGTCGCGGGCGCAAGCGGCCGGCATCACGCGCATGGTCACGATCTCGACGCGGGTGCGCCGGCTGAAGGATCTGCTCGCGATCGCCGAACGCTATGACGACGTCTATTGCTCGGTCGGCACCCATCCGCACAACGCGGACGAGGAGGACGGCATCGCGCCGGACGAGCTTGTTGCCCTGACGCAGCACCCCAAGGTCGTCGCGCTCGGCGAGGCCGGGCTCGACTATTTCTACGACAACGGCTCGCCGGAGGCGCAGGCGAGGGGCTTTCGCGCCCACATCGCCGCCGCTCGCGCCACCGGCCTGCCGCTGGTGATCCACACCCGCGAAGCCGACGAGGACTGCGCACGCATTCTGGAAGACGAGGCGGCAAAGGGATCGTTTCGCGCCGTGCTGCACTGTTACACGGGCGGACGCGAGCTGGCACTGAAGGCGGTGTCGCTCGGGCTCTATATCGGCTTCACGGGAATCCTGACCTTCAAGAAATCAGAAGCCTTGCGCGCGCTCGCGGCCGAACTGCCATCGGACCGTATTCTGGTTGAAACGGACTCGCCCTATCTTGCGCCCGGCAAGTTTCGAGGCAAGCGCAACGAGCCAGCCTATGTCGTCGAGGTGGCAAAAGTGCTCGCCGAGACACGCGGCGTGTCGTTTGACGAGATCTCGCGCCAGACCACTGAAAACTTCTTCCGACTGTTCTCGAAGGTGAGAGCTTGAGACTGGGAACCACATGACGTTGACGCTGACGATCCTGGGCTGCGGCTCCTCCGCCGGCGTGCCGCGCCCGGCGCTCGGCTGGGGCGCCTGTGATCCCAACAATCCCAAGAACCGCCGTCGCCGCTGCTCGCTCCTGGTCGAACGGACGTCCGAGCACGGCACGACACGCATCGTGATCGACACCTCGCCGGATCTGCGCGAGCAGTTGCTCTCGACCAATGTCGACCACATCGACGCAGTGTTCCTGACGCACGAGCACGCCGATCAGACCCACGGCATGGACGATCTGCGTTCGGTCGTCATGCACATGCGCCGTCGTATCCCGACCTACTTCAACCAGTCGACCGCCAAGGACATCCTGTCGCGATTCTCCTATTGCTTCATCTCGCCGGAGGGCAGCGACTACCCGCCGATCCTGACCCGGCATTCGATCGAGGCGGGCGAGAGCCAGACCATCCTGGGGAAGGGCGGCGCCGTGACGATGACAGCCTTCCTGGTGCAGCACGGCAACATTCCCGCGCTCGGCTATCGTATCGGGGATGCCGCCTACACGCCCGACCTCAACGACATCCCGCGCGAGAGCTGGGGCGCACTGGAAAATCTGGATCTCTGGATCGTCGATGGCCTGCGCTACACCAGCCATGTCAGCCATTTCAGCATCAACGACGCGCTGTCCTGGATCGAGCGGTTCAAGCCGAAGCGCGCGGTCATCACCAACATGACCGCCGACGTCGACTACGAGGTCATCCGTCAGTCGCTGCCGGCCGGCGTGGTGCCAGCCTATGACGGGCTGCGGCTGGAGACGCACTGAACCTGGGGTAGAAATTCTGGCGTGAGCCGGCATACTCCTTGCTTGCACCCACCCCATCATGTTGATCTAACGTCTGAAAGACAGGCGTTGGACAGGGCGACATTCAGGCACGACCGGCACGGGTCGATTGGATCGCCTCGTGTGAGGATGGGGATTGCGTTGGCAGGGGACGATGTAGCGGCTCGGGGACCAGTGCGACGCGCGCTGGATCTGCTTTATCTCGGCGCGGGCTACGCCGCGGGCGTCTTCATGGTCGCGATCTTCGCAATCATGATGGTCATGTCGGTCGGGCGCCAGTTTGCGATCAACATTCCCGCCGGCGATGATTTCGCGTCCTGGTGCATGGCCGCGATGGCTTTCCTCGGTCTCGCGCACACATTTAAGCGCGGAGAGATGATCCGCGTTGGATTGCTGCTGGAGCGTCTGCACGGGCGGACCAAGCAGATCGCCGAGATCGTGGCGCTCGGTATTGCCACCGCCTTCATCCTCTATTTCACCCGCTATGCCGTGCAGATGACCTACGACTCCTGGCGCTTCAACGATGTAGCGCAGGGCGTCGTCGCGCTTCCGCTCTGGATTCCGCAGCTCGGCTTTGCCGGTGGCCTTGCGATCATGTCGATCGCGCTCATCGATGAAATGGTCAATGTCGTCGTCGGCAACCGGCCGAGTTACGAGAAGGGCTCGCCGGATGAGACGCCGGACGAATTCATCGAGCGCATCTCGCAGGGCGGCGGAGGTTGACCATGGCCAATCTCGGCATGATCGAGCTGTCGTTCGTTCTGCTCGGCGTCATGATCCTGCTGCTGGGAAGCGGCGTGTGGATCGCGGTCTCGCTTGGACTTGTCGGCTTCGTGGCGATGGCGCTGACGACGAGCCTCCCGCTCGGCGCCGTGCTCGCCACCACCACCTGGAGCGCCAGCTCGTCGTGGACCCTGGCCGCGCTGCCGCTGTTCATCTGGATGGGCGAGATCCTCTTCCGCACCAAATTGTCGGAAGAGATGTTCCGGGGGCTGTCGCCCTGGGTTCAGTGGCTGCCGGGACGCCTGACCCATGTCAACGTGATCGGCTGTGGCATCTTTGCGGCGGTGTCGGGCTCTTCGGCGGCGACCTGCGCGACGATCGGAAAAATCGCGCTGCCTGAGCTGGACAAGCGCGGCTACGACAAGAGCCTGAGTCTCGGATCGCTCGCAGGGGCGGGCACGCTCGGCCTCCTGATTCCGCCCTCGATCCCGATGGTGGTCTACGCGGTCACGGCGAACGTCTCCGTGCTTCAGGTGTTCCTCGGCGGATTCCTGCCGGGCGTGCTCGTGATGGTGCTCTATTCGGGCTACATCATCATCTGGTCGTTGCTCAATCCCAAGAAGGTTCCGCCGCGCGATCCGCCGATGCCGTTCCGGCAGAAGCTGCGAGAGTCTGCGAAGCTCGCACCCTGCCTGCTTCTGATCCTGGCCGTGTTTCTTTCACTCGTGCTGGGCTTTGCGACCGCCACGGAATGCGCCGCATGGGGCGTCACGGGCGCGCTGCTGCTGGCGTGGTGGAGCGGTACGCTCACGCGCAAGAATTTCCTCGAGAGCATCATGAGCGCGACGCGCCTGACCTGCATGATCATGCTGATCCTGGCAGGTGCGGCCTACACCACGGCTGCGATGGCCTATACGGGCATTCCGGCCGCGCTCGCCACCTGGGTTCAGGGGCAGGAGCTGACACCCGGCATGCTCGCGCTGTATCTGAGCATCATGTACATCATCCTGGGATGCCTGATCGACGGCATCTCGATGATCGTTCTGACCGCCGTCATCGTGCTGCCGATGGTCAGGCAGGCCGGGCTCGACCTGGTCTGGTTCGGCGTCTATCTCATCATTCATGTGGAAATGGCGCAGATCACGCCGCCGGTCGGATTCAATCTCTTCGTGCTACAGAACATGAGCGGCCGTGATACGTTCACCGTTGCGCGTGCAGCGTTTCCGTTCTTCGTCCTGCTGCTCGCGTCCGTGTTCATCATCACGGAATACCCGCAGATCGTGATGTTTCTGCCCAAGCTCGCTTTCCCAGACTGAGCGTACGAAGTGTTCAAATTGACTGTGAGGAGAAGCCCGATGACGTCCCGTTTAATCCGCGCATCCTTGATCGCCGGCGCCGTGCTGGCCGCGACGCCCGCCATGGCTCAGACCAAATGGAATCTGCCGGCGGCATATCCAGCCGACAATCCGCACTCCGAGAATCTCGTCGCTTTCGCCAAGGACGTCGAAGCCGCCACCTCCGGCAAGCTCCAGATCACGGTTCATCCGGGCGCCTCGCTGTTCAAGGCACCCGACATCAAGCGCGCGGTGGTGACCGGGCAGGCGCAGATGGGTGAGGTGCTGCTGTCGATCCACGAGAACGAGGATCCGCTCTTCGGCATCGACGTCGTGCCGTTCCTCGCGACCAGCTTCCCGGATGCGATGAAGCTGTATCAGGCTTCCAAGCCCGCGATCGTCAAGAAGCTCGATTCGCAGGGTCTCAAGCTGCTGTTCGTCGTGCCTTGGGCGCCCCAGGGCGTCTATGTCAACAAGCCGCTCGCCACGATCGAGGACATGAAGGGCCTGAAATGGCGGGCCTACAATGTCGGAACCGCGCGGATCGGCGAGCTGGTCGGCGCCCAGTCGGTCACGATCCAGGCGGCGGAATTGCCGCAGGCGCTGGCGACGGGTGTGGTGAACTCCTTCATGTCGTCGGGCGGGACCGGTTACGATTCGAAGGCCTGGGAATCGCTCAAATATTTCTATGACGTGCAGGCCTGGATTCCGAAGGACTACACCTTCGTCAACAAGGCCGCGTTCGAGGCGCTCGACAAGCCGACCCAGGAGGCCATCCTCAAGGCCGCCGCGACCGCGGAAACCCGCGGCTGGAAGGCCTGGCAGGACAAGAGCACCTGGTACATCGACCAGCTTAAGGCGAAAGGCATGACGGTCGAGCCGCCGAGCCCGGCACTCAAGGCCGGCTTCCAGAAGATCGGCGAACAGCTCACGGCCGACTGGCTCAAGAAGGCCGGCGCCGACGGTCAGGCGGTGGTCGACGCCTACAGGAAGATGTGAGAACGGAGAGAGCTTCCGCTCGCCGTGCTTGGCGGGCGGAAGGCTCTACAGACGCTGTTTAAGCCGAGATCGCCTTCACTGATCCGACCTCGTTGCGCAGCAGGAACTTCTGGATCTTGCCGGTCGAGGTCTTCGGGATAGGTCCGAACACGACCGCCTTCGGCGTCTTGAAGCCGCTCATATGCGAACGGCAGAAGGCGATGATGTCGGCCTCGCTGGCGCTGGCGCCGTCCTTCAATTCGACGAAGGCGCAGGGCACTTCACCCCATTTCGGATCGGGCTTGGCGACCACGGCTGCGAACAGCACGGCCGGGTGCTTGTAGAGGATGTCCTCGACTTCGACGGAGGAGATGTTCTCGCCGCCGGAAATGATGATGTCCTTGGAGCGGTCCTTGATGATGACGTAGCCATGCTCGTCGAGCACGCCGAGGTCGCCGGTGTGAAACCAGCCGCCTTCGAACGCTTCCCTGGTCGCCTTCTCGTTCCTGAGATAGCCCTTCATCACGATGTTGCCGCGGAACATGACCTCGCCGATGGTCTCGCCGTCGCGCGGCACCTCCTGCATCGTCTGCGGGTTGATGACGGTGACGGCTTCCTCAAGCGGGTAGGGCACACCCTGCCGGCGCTTCATCCGAGCCCGCTCGGCCGCCGGGAGCTCGTCCCAGCCGGGCTGTTCGGCGCAGACGGAGGCGGGGCCGTAGACCTCGGTCAGGCCGTACACGTGTGTCAGCTTGATGCCGATGCGTTCGGCGCCTTCCAGCACCGCGACCGGCGGCGCTGCGCCAGCGATCAGGCCGACGACGCGGCGGGCCGCATTGTCCTTGGGCGCATCGGGTGCGTTGATCAGCGTGTTGTACACGATCGGCGCGCCGCACATGTGGGTGACGCCGTGCTGCTTGATCAGCTCGAAAATCTTCGTTGGCTCGACCTTGCGCAGGCAGACATTGATGCCGGCTGCGGCCGCAATGGTCCAGGGGAAGCACCAGCCGTTGCAGTGGAACATCGGCAGCGTCCAGAGATAGACCGGATGCTGGCCGAGATTGCCGGCGAGGATGTTGCTGACGGCGTTCAGGTACGCGCCGCGATGATGGGTGACGACGCCCTTGGGATTGCCCGTCGTGCCCGAGGTGTAGCTCAGAGCGATCGCGTCCCATTCATCGCTCGGCCTGACCGCCACGAAGCCGGGATCGCCTTGCGCAACGGCTGCCTCATACTCGATCTCGCCGATGCGCGTGCCGCCCTTGAACGATGCGTCGTCGACGTCGACCACGAGCGGCTTGGGGCCCTTCATCTGCGCGAGCGCATCGGTGATCACGCCGGAGAATTCGGGGTCGACCAGGATGATCCTGGCGCCGCCATGGTCGAGCTGGAACGCGATGGAGGGCGCATCGAGGCGGATGTTGAGCGCGTTGAGCACAGCGCCGGTCATGGGCACGGCGAAATGCGCCTCGTTCATCGCGGGAATGTTCGGCAGCATCGCCGCAACGGTGTCGCCGACGCCGATGCCCTTGCGCGCCAGCCAGGACGCAAATCGCCTGCAGCGTTCATAGGTCTGTGCCCAGGTGAAGCTGCGGCCCTCATAGACGGTGCTGACGTGATCGGGATAGACGGCGGCGCTGCGCGCGAGGAAGCTCAGCGGGCTCAGCGGCACGTAGTTGGCGGGTGTCTTGTCGAGGCCGATATTGTACGGGTTCTGCCGCTCACTCATCGACACACTCCTTAAATCGCGTCAAAGAAATCCGATCGAGATCCAGGGGAAGATCGCGACGATGATCAATCCCACCAGCAGCGCCAGCAGATAGCCCCAGATCGGCCTGATGCCCTCAGCCGGATCGACCCGTCCAATGGCGCAAGCGGCATAATAGCCCACGCCGAACGGCGGGGCGAATAGCCCGATACCCATGGCGAGAATGATCACCATGGCATAGTGGACCTCGTGCACGCCCACGGCGCGGGCGATCGGAAACAGCAACGGTCCGAACAGCACGATGGCCGGAATGCCCTCCAGCACGCTGCCGAGAATGGTGAAGGCGAGGATCGAGACGGCAATGAAGGTCGCCGCTCCGCCGGGCAGCCCCGTCATGGCCGCCGCCAGCGAACGCGAGAACCCGGATTGGGTCAGGCCCCAGGCCATGCCGGTCGCCGTGCCGATGATCAGGAGGATCGCGCCCGACAGCGCCGCCGTCTCGACCAGCATCGGAAACAGCCGCCGCCAGTCGAAGCGGCGGTAGACGAGGAGGCCGACGAGGGCGCCATAGACGATGCCGATGGTGGAGACCTCGGTCGCGGTGGCGATGCCCTCGACGACGGCGTAGCGGATCACGAAGGGCAGCGCGAGCGCGGGCAGGGCGACGATGAAGGTCCTGCCGATCTCGGATGCCGTGGCGCGGCGGACGTGACTCATGTCCTCGTGGCGGTAGCGCCACCACACCAGCATGCACAGCGTGATCGCGAGCACGACGCCGGGCAACAGGCCGCCTGTGAACAGGGCTGCGATCGAGACGCCGGTGACCGAGCCGATCGTGATCAGCACGAGGCTCGGCGGAATCGTCTCGGTCTGGGCGCCCGTCGCCGCAAGAAGCGCAACGAGGTCGCCAGGCTTGGCACCGCGCTCTTTCATCTCGGGAAACAGCACGGGCGCGACGGCGGCCATGTCGGCGGCCTTGGCCCCGGAAATGCCGGAGACCAGATACATCGCGCCGACCAGCACGTAGTGCAGGCCGCCCCTGATATGGCCGAGCAGGCTCGCCAGGAACGCCACCATGGCCCGCGCCATGCCGGTCATCTCGATCAGGAGGCCGAGGAACACGAACAACGGCACCGAGAGCAGGATGAGGTGGCTCATGCCCTCGTCCATGCGCCCGACCAGCACCATGACCGGCGTGCGTGTGGCGAGCGCGAGATAGCCAAAGATGGCCAGGCCAAAGCCGAACGCAATGGGAACACCGGCAAAGACGCAGAAGCCGGCAACGCCGACGAAGAAGATGACGAGGTTGAGATTGCCGAGCTGCCGCAGGAGCGGCTCCGCCAGCCAGAACAGGCCGATTATGGCAGCAACGGTGACGAAGGCAGTTGCGACCATCCGGTAATCGGCCGCGCGCAGCAGCCGCAGCAAGGCAAAGGCCGCCATGAGGCCGATACCGGTCGGCAGCGCGGCGGCGCGCCACATGTTGGAGATCTGGAGCGCCGGGGTGGTTATGTAGCTCTCTTCGTAGGCATAGTCGAAGGACGGCCAGACGATCAGCGCCAGGAACGCCAGCGCCGCGCAGGTTGCGACCAGATCGAGATAGGCCCGCATCCCAGGCCTGGCGCTCGCGACGACCGCGGTCATGCGCATGTGCTCGGAGCGGCGGAAGGCGACCGCCGCGCCCAGCATGGCCAGCCACAGGAACAGGATCGAAGCGAGCTCGTCGGACCAGATCAGCGGCCGGTGCAGGCCGTAGCGCGCGACCACCCCGGCGAACAGGATCACGATTTCGGCGACGACGAGAATCGCCGCCGGGACTTCGACGAGGAGGCCGAGCACGCGTTCCGTTGAGCCCAGCAACGAAGGTCGGCGAGGGGACTGCACAGCCACCTCGCCCGTTACTTCGGTCACCTCAATCTCGATATGAGCCATGACGGCCCCGACGCGTTACGACAGCTTGCCGACGGCCTTCTCCAGGAGATCCCAGGCCTGGTCGCCGTACTTGCCTTTCCACTCGGCATAGAAGCCGGCAGACCGCAGCTTCTCCCGGAATGGCGCCACGGCCGGCTGGTTGAAGGTCAGGCCCTTGCCCGCGAGCTCCTGCTGCAGGCTGGCATTGAGCTTGGCGGTGTCCTCGCGCTCCTTCACGGCCGCGGCGTTGATGTTCTTGGCGACGATGGCGCGCACGTCCTGCGGCAGCTTTTCCCAGGCCCGGCGGTTGGCCAGGAACCAGAAGCCGTCCCACATGTGGTTGGTCAAAGAGCAGTACTTCTGCACCTCGTAGAGTTTTGCCGTCGAGATGATCGCGAGCGGGTTCTCCTGGCCCTCGACGATCTTGGTCTGGAGTGCCGAATAGACCTCGCTGAAATTGATCGAGGCGGGCGCCGCATCGAACGCCTTGAACATCGAGGTCCACAGCGGCGACACCGGCACGCGGATCTTGAAGCCCTTCAGGTCGTCCGGCCCGGTGATCGGCTTGGTCGACGACGTGGTCTGGCGGAAGCCGTTGTCCCAGATCCTGTCCATGACTTCGAGGCCGGCCTTCTTGATCTCGCCGCGGACATGGGCGCCGAGATCACCGTCCATGGCCTTCCAGACCGTGTCGTAGTCCGGGAACGCGAAGCCGATGCCGTTGATGGACGCCGCCGGCACCAGGGTCGACAGGATCAGTCCCGACAGCGTGAAGAACTCGACGCCGCCGGAGCGAATCTGGCTCAGCATGTCGGTGTCGGACCCGAGCTGGTTGTTCGGGAAGATCTGCAGGTCGAACTTGCCGCCGGTCTCGCTCTTGATCGCCGCGGCCATCTCCTTGGCGCGCACGTTCATCGGATGGGTGTCGGGCAGGTTGTTGGCATATTTGTAGGTGAACTCGGCGCTCTGGGCGCGGGCCACATGGGGCGCACTGAGGCCGCCCAGGACCGCGGTCGCGGCGGAGGCCTTGAGAAGCGTGCGTCGGGAAAAGCTCATGGGTCTGCTTCCTCGGAAGGTTTGTTGTTGTTCTTGAGATGCAAACCTATACGGACGGTCGGCCTTCAGGTCATCTGCGATCTCGCGAGGCCTCGCTTATTGCAGCCGGACAACGTCACGGCAATATCGGGTTTCGGAGCACGGGGCCCATTTCAAAATCTGAAAAACAACCCCATGCACAGTAGCCGTCAAGAGCTGGGGCGACGGTCAAGGCGTTGTCCGAAAACCGTGTTCAATTGAACGTGCTGCACCAGGAATCTCGCCTAAATATTTGATCTGATTGTAGATAAATATATTCCATAATATACCTTATGCGAATTAGAGATTGGGCGCGCAGCGTTCCCTGGAGCCGTCGGAGAAGCGTGCCGTTACCCGACCCCCCACTTCGGCCACCGCCACAAGGTTCTTGCCGTGATGGTAGCTCTCGGTTGGAAAGGCCGCCCTCAAAAGCCCGTAGAGATGGCCCCACGACGTGAGTACTTGACGCAACCCGAGTTCGCCCTCGATGCGTCCGCTGCGGTCGAGCACCCGTCGGCCCGGGACGACTACGCCAACGGCGGCCGCTTCGGTGTCGATGCCAGCCCGCCCCAACACGTCGAACAATTCGCGGTGCGTAACGATCCCCGCGCCCCGGCCGGCGAGTTCGGCACCGATGCGTTCGTATATGTCGACACTCCAGCCTTCCCGTCGCAGGAGTAACGCCGCGAACAATCCGGCCATGGAGCCACCGATCACAAGCGCTCTCGGCTGCGCTTCGCGTGTGCTGCGATCGTTCGTCATAGGCGGCCTCCCTTCAATGCAATCGGACGGATCGTCAGATTGTTATTTATCGTTTGATCAATTATTGGGGCGGCATTGACGGGAGTCAACGATTATTTATCGTTTGATAAATATAAAGTGATCGGTTTTGGCGGCTCGGGCGAGTTGGGAGTACGGTGTATGACTATGGAAAATGGCACTCCAGCCGAAGAAGCAAATGTGAAGAAATCCATCGGTGCTCGTTCCAAAACACCCGTCCGAGAGCAGCAGCGGCTAGACCCGTCCGAGCGCGAGGCGATCATCGCGCGCGAGGCGGTCTCCTTCTTCGCCGAGCATGGGTTCGAGGGGCAGACCCGCGAGCTCGCCAAGCGACTGCGGATCACACAGCCCCTGCTCTATCGATACTTCCCCAGCAAGGAAGCCCTCATCGAACGAGTCTACCAGGAGGTCTTTGTCGAGCGCTGGAAGCCGTCATGGGAAAAGGTCATTGCCGACCGTTCCGTTCCCCTCAAAATGAGGCTGACCCGGTTTTACCGCGAGTATGCCGAAGTCATTCTCACGTACGAATGGATCCGCCTGTTCATGTTCGCGGGTCTGAAGGATCTCGGATTGAACGCCCGCTACCTGAAGATGCTCCGCGAACGCGCATTCGAAAGGGTGATAGAGGAGATCCGGTTCGAATACGGACGTCCGTCCACCCGAGAGGTGCCGACCACAGTCCTCGAGATCGAGATGGTATGGGGACTTCATGCGGCGATCTTCTATCTTGGAGTGCGTCAGTTCATCTATTCCATGCCGCTGGAAGCCGACGTCAATTCGATCATTGACGCGAAGGTGACGACGTTCCTTGGCGGCATCCGCTCCGTTCTGCCGGCGAAATTGTGAACTGGACACTGCTAGCTCGCGGTCGCTGGACGTTCCAGATCTCCATAGCGTCGCCGTGAGATCGCGACGCGAAAGATAAATAGATCCAGGACATGGGCCCGACTTGGCGCGCTTAATTCGGCCCGGTTGCGCGGCTGGTGCCAAGCGAGTCACCTCCGGTCGTGTCGAGCTGGCCTCGCGTTCCAATCACACGCCGATCGCTTTTCTTATCCGCGCCGACGTGATCGGAAGTTGAGAGAACCTGACCCCCGAGGCATCCCTGATGGCATTCGTGAGCGCAGCCCCCGTCGGACCTTGCGCGGCCTCGGCGACGCCGTAGAAGCCGTCGCCCGGGCGATCCACCAGATGGACTTCGACCCTCTCTGGGACGCTGTCGAATCGCATGATCGGATAGGACGCCCAATCCACGGATGTGACACGGGTGCGGTCGAATCTGACCTGCTCGAATAGCGTCCAGCTTGTCGCCTGCAGGATGCCGCCTTCGATCTGATTGCGGACGCCGTCCGGATTCACGATCTGCCCGGTGTCCACAGCTGCTACGACCCGACGAACGCGAACCGCGCCGCTCAAGCGGATGAGTTCGACCTCGACCGCCACCGCGCACCAGGCTTCGAGATTCTTGTACCTGGCGAAGCCGAACCCGAATCCGGTGCCTCCGGAAAGCTTCTTCCGTCCGCTCCATCCGAAACGCGAAGCTGCCGTTTCGATGACGGACCGTGCCCGCGGATCTTCCATGTGTCTGAGCCGAAACGCGACGGGATCCTGCCCCGAACGGACTGCCAATTCGTCGAGGACGCTCTCGATCGAGAACACATTCAGATAGCCGCCCAATGAACGCATCGACGAGCCGCGCAAGGGCATGTCGGGAAGAAAGTGGCTGATCACCTTGCAGTTCTCGATCGCGTAGAGCGGAATCGCGTTCCGGTCGCCGCCTCCCTCGGGCTGCGCGAGGGCGACAGGAGGCGCCGGTGGGAAGGCGTTTGACTTCAGACGCGCCGCGATCAATGTCCCGGGCGGACCTGGCCGCATCATGTGCGACTGGCTCCAAACTTCGTGGTGCCAATCGGCGATCGCGCCGTCGGCTCCGACCGTGGCCTTGAGCTTGACCACCATGCCGGGCCCGAACGGATCCCACGCGTGTTCCTGCTCGCGCATCAGTTGGACCCTGACCGGTCGGCCTGGGACAGTGAGAGCAAGCATAGCGGCGTCGGCCGCGACGTCATCTGCGCCGTTCTGGCCGTAGCACCCCGCGCCTTCGGCGTGCACGCAGCGCACATCTTCGGTCTGCATTTTCAACATGCCGGCGATCGCATCGCGGAGGAAGAACACGCCTTGGGTATGGGTCCAAACCGTGAGCTTTCCGTCCTCGAACGTCGCAAGAGCGCACGCAGGTCCGATCGATCCATGGGTGAGATAGGGCCTGCTGAAGGTGCCATCGACCGTAATGCCCGGCTTACCTGGATTTCCGCTGTCACGAATCGTCGTGTCGCGCGACGGGAGATTCATCAGCGCGGTCGGCAGATCCTTCTCGTCGGGTAGTTCCTGTTGCTCGATCCACGTCGTGGAGGCCGCCAAGTTTCGCATCGCCTGGACCGCGGTCCATTCGCTCTCCGCGACTACACCAAGGAAATTTCCGTCTCGCACGACCTTGACGATCCCGCTCATCCGCTCGATGCGCGCCACATCGCAGTCCCGGAGCGTTGCGCCGTAGCTCGGCGGGCGAACGACGCGACCGTGCAGCATCCCCTCCGGGCGAAGATCCTGGACGTAAGCCGCTCCCCCCGTCACCTTGGCCGGAAGGTCGATTCTCGGAACCGGCCGGTTCATGATGGTGAAGTCTGAGGGAGGGGTCAGATGCGATATCTGACCGGCGTCGACGGCCAGCAGCTGATCGCGCACCAATTCGCCGAAGCCGAGGCGCCTACCGTCCTCGCCCGACACCTCGCCGCCATGCACCCGCAGCGAGGCGGCAGGTACATCCAGCCTTCGGGCCGCCTCTTCGCGGAGCAGTTCGCGCGCCTGGGCTGCCGCATGCCGGATCGCGGTGCCCGAATCCTGCATCGAGTGGCTGGCGGCCGTGTAGCCTTCGTTCGGTGTTCGCCCCGTGTCGGCCGTGATCAGAGAAAGCCTGCTCAACGGGAGCTTGAGTTCTTCGGCAGCGATCTGCAAAATCGCCGTCTTGAGACCCTGGCCGAGTTCGGCCTTTCCGGTAAGAATCGTGGCTGCGCCTGAAGCGTCGATGCGGATCCAGGCGTCGATTCTCGGAGTATCGTCCAGGCTTCCCGGTAAACCAAGATTCGAGGGACCTCCCCCCGTACCGGTTTCGGTTTGTGCATGCGACCGGGATATTCGGAAGGCGACGACGAGTGCGCCGGCGCCGGCCAGGACACTGCGCCGCGAAACCGTTCTCTTCATCGCCTTGTCCTTGCTTCGACAGTAGTCTTCGATCGCAATTCATCCGCGGCTCTTCGAATCGCCCGCAGGATGCGCATGTGCGTCCCGCATCGGCAGAGATGGGGCTGCAGTTCCGCCTTGATCGACTCGTCGGAGGCGTGCGGATCGCGATCCAGTAGCGCTTGGGCTCGCATCATCATGCCCGGGATGCAGTAGCCGCATTGTGCGGCCTGCTCCTCGATGAAACCGCGCTGCATCGGACTAGGGGCGTCCCGGCTCCCGATCCCCTCAAGCGTTGTCACTTTACGTCCCTCCAGGACCATCAGCGGCGTCACGCAAGAGAATATCGCCTTGCCGTCGACGATGACGGTGCAGGCACCGCACTGGCCTAGCCCGCAACCGAACTTTGCGGCGTTAAGACCGAGTTCGTCCCTGAGGACGTAGAGCAGCGGCGTATCGGCGCTTGCTTTGATCGTTCGGCTCTCACCGTTGACTATCAGAGTTGTCATAATGTTGCGCCGAGCCTCCTTAGTCCTTGACCGATCGCCCTCATTGTCCGCCTCTTGCTTCCGCGACCGCTTTGTCCAGCCCGTCCCACCGCTGCCTTCCCGCAAGTCGCGTACGCAGATAATTCGCAAGATCCGAGATCTGTCGGTCGTCGAGAATTTCACCGAAACCGGGCATGATTGGGCGCGCGGAAGCGCCGGCGGCTGCCGGGATTCCCCGTACCACCAGATTAACGAGGTTGGCTGGCGTCGCATCGGCGAGCGCGGT
Source organism: Bradyrhizobium sp. USDA 327 (assembly GCF_041262065.1). NCBI lineage: Bacteria > Pseudomonadati > Pseudomonadota > Alphaproteobacteria > Hyphomicrobiales > Nitrobacteraceae > Bradyrhizobium > Bradyrhizobium sp. USDA 327. The sequence continues at coordinate 2,971,094 of NZ_JBGCCW010000001.1, forward strand.
GGAGAGATCGAGTCTCAAGCCCCCGAACGGCACTGGCCTGTCGCCTTCGTGACATGAAGCGCAGACGGTGATGTAGATCGCGCCGCCAGCCTCGGGCGGGATGGCAGATGTGGCCGCCTGCATGCCGGCCGCCTGCGGCAGGCGGCCCGGCCCGGCAGCAACCTTTTCGACGTCGTTCCGCCCCTTCCCCTTTCCGAGAGAGGCGAGATAATAGGCCATCGCTCCCACGTCCGACGGATCTACCTGGGACAGATTGTCGACCACGTTCGCCATGGGGCCCTGGGCGGTGCCATGTTGGGGATGAAAACCATGCGCGAGATAATCCGCGAGGGCGGCTTCATCCCACGCGGCCGGTGCCGGCGAAATTCCGCCAAGCGCATAGGCGCGCCAGCCTTCGGCTTCGCCTCCGGAAAAGCCGGAAGATGTCATCTCGGCTCCGAGGAGATTTCGAGGGGAATGGCAGGCTCCGCAATGGCCCAGTCCGTCGACCAGATATTTTCCCCTATTCCATTTCTCGTCCTTCGACGGGTCGGCGACGAAACGCGACGGATGCAGAAAGAGAAGCTTCCAGCCGGCCAGAGTGAGACGGACGTTGAGAGGAAATGGAAGTTCGTTGGAGGGCGCCGACGACTTCACCGGATCGATCGACATGAAGAAGGCGTACAACGCCTTGGCATCATCGTCGGTCACGCGCGTGAAGTGGTCGTAGGGAAACGCGGGATAGAGATGGCGACCTTCGCGATCCACGCCGGACCGTAGAGCGCGAATGAAAGCCTGCTCCGACCAGCGACCTATGCCCGTCTCCGGATCCGGCGTGATGTTCGTGGAGTAGATAGTTCCAAAGGGCGTCGGCATCGCGAGCCCTCCGGCGTATGAGAGTCCGCCCGCCGCGGTATGGCATGTGGCGCAGTCTCCGAGAAGTGCGAGACTTGCGCCACGACGAGCCAATGCGCGATCCGGCGTTACATGCGATCGAGGATCGCTCGGAGCAATAGGCGATTCCCACGCATATAGAAGCGCCGCCGTCCCGCCAAACGCACCAATCGCAAGTAGCGCGAAGAAGACAAACCTGAACTTCATCACCCTTCCTTCATCGAGACCTAGGCGATATCAGCGGACGTCGCGCGATTTCTTTTGAGTTTCATGCGCGGCTTGCACAATCTCCAGATCGCTGCTCGACGAGCCAGTCCAAACCACGCTCACGGAATCCAATACGACCGCTCGTTCACGGAGTAAGAGGCTTGGGGAAGAGCCTCGCTTCAGGACGAATGCGGGGCTGCGGATGTCATCGCAGCGCGTAGGGCCGTAATGCTCACGCGACCAAAACCACATGCAGATTGGAGCCGCCACCGCCGCGCCTTGTTATTTATCACGTGATAATTAACTGTCAATCCTGTTCGAAGGTCAAGAGCCGGCGCGTGAAAGAAGAAGCGCTTGCCGGCGCAAAGAGGATTTCGCAGCCATGTCGACTTCAACAGTCACGACGGACCGCCAGGCACCCAGCCTCACCCGCGCTCGCATCTTCGCGATGGCGGTCTGCGCCGGGATCGCGGTCGCAAATATATACTACAACCAGCCCCTGCTCGGCCTGATCGAAGCGAGCTATCCGGACTCGACCGCAATCGGCCTCATCCCCACCGCCACGCAATTCGGTTACGCCGTCGGCCTTCTCTTTCTGGTGCCATTAGGCGACATTGTGGAAAGAAGGCGTCTAATCGCAGCGCAATTCCTCGTTCTGTCTGCTGCTCTCGCGTTCGCCGCAATCGCTCCGTCTACGCATGCTTTGATCGCGGCGTCGCTAACACTGGGCGTGGCAGCGACCGTGGCCCAACAGATCGTCCCCTTCGCCGCGACGCTCGCCGACGACCGGACCAGGGGCAGCGCCGTAGGCACCGTGGTCAGCGGGATTCTGGGAGGCATTCTCCTCAGCCGTACGATCGCCGGCTTCGTTGGATCGCACTTCGGATGGCGCGAGATGTTCTGGCTGGGCGTTCCTTTGGCACTTGCTGCTGCCGCGCTGGTCCGTTCGATCCTGCCTCTGCACCATGCGAAGCAAGACATCGGATATCTCGCCGCGCTGCGCTCGCTCGTCCACTTGCTCGTCGAGGAGCCACAGCTTCGTCTCGCCGCCGCGACGCAAGCGATGCTGTTCGCCTCCTTCATCGCCTTCTGGACCATACTTTCGCTTCATCTCCAGGAACCCGCATTCGGGCTTGGACCCGAGATCGCTGGTCTGTTCGGCGTCATCGGCGCGTCCGGCATCTTCGCCGCTCCTCTCGCAGGACGCGTCGCCGACAGACGCGGTCCACACGTGGTGGTCGCGATCGCAGCCGCCATCTCGCTTTCCTCATGGGCCGTTTTCGCGGGCTGGAACGCGATTGCGGGATTGGTCGTCGGGGTGGTGCTCCTCGACATCGGCGTGAACGCCGCACTTGTATCGAACCAACATCTGATCTTCGCGCTTCGTCCGGAGGCCCGGAGCAGGTTGAATACCGTGTTCATGACAGCAATGTTCATCGGCGGCTCGCTCGGTTCCCTCGGGGCGAGTTGGGCGTATACGCACCTTTCCTGGCTCGGAGTCTGCGCCTATGGGGCCGCTCTTGCGGCAGCGGGGCTGCTTCTGCAACTGCCGACGCTTGCGACCCGCGCCGGCAAGGCATCGAAACACTAGGGCCACGGTCCCTCCGAGGGTTACAGAGCATGCGCATCGCGGTCGTCGGAGGCTCTCTCGCGGGACTGTTCACCGCGACGTTGCTTGCACAGGACGGGCACGACGTCACGGTCTACGAACGATCGCTCCATGGGTTGGGGGGACGCGGCGCGGGCTTTCTCGGCAAGCGCGAAACATTCGCGATCCTTAGGGCTTCTGGATGCGAGCACGTCGCGCGAGTCGGTGTGGTCTCGCGAGAGCGCATTGTCTTCGGAGACGCCGGAACTCCGCTTGTCCAGCCGATGCCGCCGCAAATGCAGATATCCTGGGACGCCGTCTATCGAGTCTTTCGCGAGCGGAAGGCGGACGGCACATACCTGCTAGGCAAGAAGGTCGAACATCTTCGAGAGGACACGGATCGTATCGTTCTTCGCTTCGAAGACGGCAACGAAGCGATGGCCGACCTGGTCGTCGGCGCCGACGGAATAGCATCCGTCGTGCGCGCCGTCGTGGACGGTCCTTCGGCCTCAAATTCCTATGCCGGCTACGTCGGATGGCGCGGTCTGCTTTCGGAGTCCGCCTTGCCTGGATTCGCGAGGGAAGAACTGCTCGACCGCTTCGCATACTTCCGGATGCCTTACTCCCACATCATCGGCTTCTTGGTGCCGGGCGCCGGAGGCGAGACCGAGACCGGACGCCGTAGGTACAACTGGGTCTGGTATAGGCCCGCGGCCGGACCGGCGACGCGGGACGAGGTACTTACGGATAGCCAAGGCCGCATCCATCGATATTCCCTGCCGCCCGGCACCGCCTCCGAGCGGGCCCGCGAGCGGCTCGTCGACGACGCGAGGCGGCTGTTGCCCCGCTCGTTCGCCGCGGCGGTCGAAGAAACGGCCCGGCCTTTCGTGCAGGGCATCTTCGACTACGAAACGGAGTGGATGGTGTCGCAGCGGATCGCACTCGTCGGAGACGCGGCATTCGTCGTGAGGCCACACACAGGGATGGGGATCGCGAAGGCCGCCGCGGATGCCATCGCGCTGCGTAAGCACCTGTCATCCGTGCCGCTCGAAACCGCGCTCCGGAACTACGCTCAAGAACGAATTCAGGCAGGCAAAGCCGTCGCAGCATCCGGCCGCGAGTTGGGGGCTCGTCTGATGAGCCCGTCATGATCCTCGGAGATTTCACATTGGAGAAACGGATGAGTTGGCACGCCGAACATGGCTTTACGGTTACGATCGGCGGGGGATCCGTTGCCGGACTTTGCAATGCCATAGCCCTTCGGAAGATCGGCGCGACCGTACGCATCTACGAACGCGTGCCCGGTCCGATGATGGCGCGAGGAGCCGGCATTGTCGTCCAAAGCGAATTGACGCGTTTGCTCGCGGAGAACGGTGCCGGGCCCCTCCCCTGCACGTCCTGCCAAGGACGCCGCTACCTCGACTATGACGGCGGAGACGGAATGCTCGAGGAGGCACCGCAAGACTTCACATCCTGGGAAGCCATCCACGCAGCGCTGCGCGCCGCTGTCCCTGACGAGTGCTACCGCGCGGGCTCTGAGGTGACCGCTGTGACCCAGATGACCTCCAAAGTCGCGGCAACGCTCGTCGACGGCACGATCGTCGAAAGCGATCTGTTCTTGTCCGCGGACGGTTCGGGCTCGGCGACGAGACGAAGAATGCTTCCCGATGTCGCGGCGCGTTATGCCGGTTACGTCGCCTGGCGGGGCGTGCTGGACGAGCGCGACGTGCCTGGCGAGCTTTTGTCCTTTTTCCACGACCGTTTCACCTTCTCCGAGGCCCGCAGCGGGGGGCACATGCTCGCTTATTTTATCCCGGGAAGGGACGGCGCCATCGCGGCCGGATCGCGACGCCTCAACTGGGTCTGGTACGTTCACGTCAGCCCAGCCGACCTGGCGGGCATGCTGACCGATAAGAACGGCACGCGGCATCGATCCTCGATTCCGCGCGGCGCCTTGCCGGACGGCGCCATCGCAGCGCTCAAGGCGCGCGCCCCTCGCGAGATTCACCCCAAGATGGCCGTGCTGGTGTCGGAAACGCCGGATCCATTTCTCCAGACCATCGTCGACGTGAGAGTGCCGAAGACGTTGTTCGGTCGGGTCCTGCTGACAGGCGACGCCGCGTTCGTCGTGCGTCCCCACACCGCAGGAGGAACCGCCAAGGCGGCCTACGAAGCTGCCTCTCTGGCACGCGCTCTGAACTCGGCGCGCGCGAACGTCGACGTCGCGCTCTTGTCCGCCGAACGGCAGCAACTCGCATACGGGAACACTCTTTACGAATACGGTCTCGCGTTGGGAAATCGCTGGTTGCGCGATAGACGCGCGGACCAGCTCGATCTGGCTCGCAATGAGCCGACCTCGAAGGAGTGAACATGCAAAGCCTATTCCATCCGGCGACCTTGGGCGATCTCGATCTCGCGAACAGAATTGTGATGGCACCGATGACGCGTTCGCGCGCCAGCGAACGCGGCGTGATTAATCCGACCGCGTCGGAGTACTACGCGGCACGGGCGAGCGCTGGTTTCATTGTGACCGAAGGCATTAACGTGGGGCCGATGTCCTGCGCCTTCGACCGGACGCCTGGTCTCTGGACCGACGAACAGACCCTGGCGTGGAAGCCGGTCGTCGATCGGATCCATGAAAAAGGGGGGCGCGTCGTCGCGCAGCTCTGGCATGCCGGGCGTGCCAGCGCTCGCGGTCTCCTATCCGATGGACAACCGCTATCTCCCTCAGGCGTGAACGACGATCTCGATCGGCTACAGGTGTGGGCGCTCCTCGCCAACGGTGCATATGTGCGGATAGCGGCGACATCATCGCGCGCGATGACCTCCGCAGAGATCCAAGGCGTCGTAAGCGAATTCAGACTCGCAGCCGCCAACGCGGTCCGCGCGGGCTTCGACGGCGTCGAGATTCATGGCGCCAATGGCTATCTCATCCATCAGTTTCTGTCGCCGACGATTAACCTACGAACCGACGACTACGGCGGAAGCGCCGAAGGACGATCAAAGCTGCTTCACGAGATCGTCTCGGCGATTTCTGATGTCATGCCGCGCTCGCGGATCGGACTGCGGCTGTCGCCCTTCGCCGACTACAACAGCGTGCGGGATCCTGAGCCGGAGGATACCTATCGGCCCCTTGCTCACTGGCTGGAGTCGGCTGGGCTTGCCTATCTGCACCTTGCCGACACCAACGCCTGGACTGGAGCTCCCGACTACGAAAGAATGCTGTCGATATTCCGCGGAGGCTACCGCCCGCTGATCGTCAATGCGGGTATCACCCCTAGACGTGCAGCGCAGATTGTCGGCTCCGGTGAGGCCCACGCGGTCGCCTTCGGTCGCCTCTTCCTGGCCAACCCAGACCTGCCAGCGCGAATTCTGATGGACGGTCCCTACAACTCGCCAAAGCAGTTCGGGATGTATGGCGGATCGAATTCCGGATATCTCGACTATCCTGAGCTTGAGAGCGGTCACGCGGAAGCCGCTGCGGGAGACTAGCGGAGGCCGACTGCCGAGACAACTTACAGGTCCGTGCCATGTCGCGTCCCCGAAGGCAGTCTGCGCGCTACCAGGTCAATGTCGCCGGCACGTGCCAGCGCCTGTCAAACGATGGTCGGCGTGATGCCGCCGTCGACCCGTAGCGCCGCGCCGTTGGTGGCGGCCGAAAGCGGGCTTGCGACGTAGGCGACCAGCGACGCGATCTCCCCGGGCTCGATCATGCGTTGGATCAACGAGGTTGGACGGTCTCTGACGAAGAATGCCCGCTCAATCTCCGCTTCCGGTGCGCTGGGATCCTCGGCGACACTCTTGAGGAAATCGACGATTCCTTCGGATCGCGTAGTTCCCGGCAGCACAGAATTGACGGTAACCCGAGTGCCCTTGGTATTCGCGGCGAGACCCCGTGCTATCGCGAGCTGCGCTGTCTTCGTCATTCCATAATGGACCATGTCAGGGGGCACCAGCAGACCGCTCTCGCTGGCAATGAAGATGACGCGCCCCCAATCGCGAGCGATCATGCCGGGGAAATAGGCGCGGGCCAACCGCGCTCCGGAGAGGACATTCACCTCGAAGAAGCGCCGCCAGTCTTCGTCTGAGATCTCGGTGAAAGGCTTCGATTCGTAGATGCCGAGATTGTTCACCAAGATATCGACCTCCGGCACAGCCGCGAGAAGCGTTGTCGCTCCCTCCGATGTCGCCGGGTCGGCGAGCACACTGCGCGCACCGGATTCGACCGCCGCTGCGTCGAGCTTTTGCCGATTGCGGCCGCAGATGACCACGTCGGCGCCCTCTGCGACTAGGCGTTTTGCAATCTCGAGCCCAATGCCGGCCGTCGAGCCGGTCACCAGCGCGGTCTTGCCGTTCAGTTGTAGATCCATTGTGTCATCCCTCCCGCTCCTTGGTGCCATCGTGGCACCTCGCGGCTGTCGCTTACTACCGAAAGCCTATCCTGCTCATGTTCGGCTCCCTTCCTGTCACGCCTCGCAAGGGTTCATCGCGACGCGTCTGCGAGCCCCGAGCCAGACCAGCGCCAGACCGGCAGCGGCAAGCACGGCGCCCGCGATGGGAATGGCCGCATAGCCGAGGCCGAGGCTGATGACCCCGCCGCCGACCGCGGCACCAACCGCGTTACCGAGATTGAACGCTCCGACGTTGATCGACGATGCGAGCCCTGGCGCTTCGGAAGCGGCCTGCATGACCCGCATCTGCACCGGGCGGGACGATCGCGAAGGTCGCTGCTCCCCACACCAGCAGACCTACCGCCGCGCCAATATGGCTGGTGAGCAACAGCGGCAAAACCGCCATGATGACGGCGAGGCTCGCGAGACAAATCTTCGTCGCGCCATCCAGCGACCAGTCGGCGAGCTTGCCGCCGAGACCATTGCCGACGGTGAAGCCGACCCCAATCAGAATCAGGGCAATCGTCACGAAAGTCTCCGACGCACCTGTTAGTCCGGCCAAGACCGGAGCCACGTACGTGTAGAGCGTGAACATGGCGCCAGCGCCCATCACCGTCGTTGCCATCGCGAGCAGCACGGTCGGCCGGATGAGCACCTCGAGCTCACGCCGTACGTCCGGAACGGTGCCCGATTCACCCTTTGGCAGCGCTATCCACAAGGAAATGATTGCGAGGACGCCGAGCCCCGCCGTTCCCGCGAATGCGATCCGCCAGCCCACCTGCTGACCGATCCAGGTCGCAGCGGGAACGCCGCCGACATTGGCGATGGTCAGCCCCATGAACATGGTGGCGACCGCGCTCGCTTGCTTTTCCCTCGGCACCAGGCTCGCGGCGACGATCGCACCTAGGCCGAAGAAAGCACCGTGATTGAGGCTGGTGACGAGCCGGGATGCCAGTAGCGTGTAATAGTCTGGCGCCAGGGCCGAAAGCAAATTACCGACAGTGAAGATCGTCATCAGCAGCATGAGCGCCGTGCGCTTGCCGAACCGACTGAAGACAAGAGTCATGATCGGCGCGCCCACCATGACGCCGATGGCGTACCCGCTGACGAGCATACCTGCGGTTGGGATGGAGACGTCCACCCCCTGCGCGATGACCGGCAGCAGGCCCATCGGCGTGAACTCGGTCGTACCGATGCCGAAGGCTCCGATGGCGAGCGTCAGCAGGGGCCAGTTGAGACGCCGAGACTTTGTAAACGATCCGCTCACGTGCAGCTCTCCTCAATCCCAGACAGGAGCAAGACCGGGCGGGCTAACCAGGCGGCCGGTCGGTCGAGAGAGCTTGCCGATCGCGGCCATGTCCTCTTCCGTCAGAGCGAAATCGAAGATCGCGAAGTTCTCGGCCACGCGCTCGGGCTTGGCGGTCTTGGACAGCGCGACATAGCCTTGCTGGACCAGCCAGCGCAGCGCGACCTGCGCTGCGGACTTGCCATGCCTCGCCCCGATCTTCTGCAAAAGCGGATCGCGCGGCATCGCGCCGTCGGCCATACCGTAGTAGGTTGTGATCGCTACGCCCGCAGCCTTCGCTGCGGCGGCGACGGCACTCTGATCGAGATAGGGGTGCACCTCGATCTGATTGGTGACGATCGGCGCCCTGCTGAGCGCGATCGATTCCATCATCTGCGCTATATTTTGGTTGCTTACCCCGACGAAACGGGTCCTACCGGCTTCCTGAGCTTCATTGAGCAGGGAGATCTGGTCGGCAATCGAGACCCTGTCGCCCGGCCAATGCAGAAGCAACAGGTCGACTCGGTCGATCCCAAGCTTGTCGAGGCTCTGGTCCACCGAGGCCGAGAACTTGTCCTTTGAGTAGTTGTCGACCCAGACTTTTGTGGTCAAGAACAAGTCCTCGCGGCGTACGCGGGCGGAGCGAAGTGCGCGACCGAGCGCCGCTTCGTTCTGGTAGATCTGCGCGGTGTCGAAGTGCCGAAAGCCGGCCTCGAGCGCGGCAGGAACGGCCGCTTCGACTTCGGCGTCCGACATGCGGAAGACGCCGAAGCCGAGTGCCGGAATCTCGGCGCCATGTGCTTTCACGATATTCATGCTGATTGTCCCAAAAGTTTTAGGCGGCTCGCGCCTTCGGATTTCCGACGAGCGCCGGCATGACGTCCGACGCCAGTTCTTCGATGATCTCGGCGGGCGGCCGCCCCGATTGTCTGAGATTGATGGCGATGTGATCGACACCGACCGAGGCAAGGGCTTCCAGATGCGCGATGAGTACTTTGCGGCCGACGCGCGCGCCGAAGCGTATCGGTACAGCCGGCGCATCCACGTCTGTGAGCAGGTCGAGATGAAAGGCGCTGATGAAACTGCCCTGGGCGAATGTCGCCTCGCGCCAGCGCGCCGCCTGCGCAGCCATTTTTTCGACGCTGCCGGGATAGATGAAGCGTCCGTCCATATGTGCGGCCAGCCATTTGTCGTCTTGACTGGCCTGCCCGGCAACGACCATCGGGATGGTGGGCTGCGTTGGGCGCGGGAGAAGATCGAGGCCCGGGGCACGCTTGCCGTTCACCGGCAGGCCGCCTGGCTGCCACGCTGCCCTGAGATAGGCGACCGCTTCGCGGAACGCCTCCCCACGCCCCTCGAAATCAAGACCGAGCAGAGGATACTCTACCGGGCGGTCGCCAGAGGCGACACCGAGGATCAGTCGACCGCCTGACAGCACGTCCACCGAAGCGGCGGCCTTCGCCGTCAGAAGCGGATGGCGGATCGGAAGCACCACGGCCGCCGTGCCTAGAGCGATCTGGCGCGTCACTCCGGCGAAGTAGCCGAGCAACGTGAAGACGTCGTACACCGAGCCGGCGTCTCCCATATTCACGGCATCGAAGACTGGCACGTCGCGCATCCAAATCGCCGCAAAGTCGAGATCGTCGGCCTTACGGACGAGTTCGGTCTGCGCCGAGAGATCAGGTACGCCGCGCGCACGGCCCGCCGCCAGGCGCCGAGCCTCGCCAGCGGGCGACCAGTCGTTGTCGAACGGCAATTCAATGCCGAGCGTGAGACGGTCGGGCCTCCGGATCAGATCGAGAGCTGAGTTCTTTCCCATGGCCGTGACATAGGCCTGGTCACGGAGCCTGATAACCCATCAACGCTTTACAGTATTTGTGAAACCAGATCATAGGTGGAGCTCTCAGCTCTTCCCCCAGCGCGCCGCACCGCCCCCAAAATTTGTCCATCCTCTGGACTGCCAATTTCGCAACGCCTTTTTGGGACTCCCAACTTTGGGCCATCGCGCGCCTCGAGCGTGTTTGAAGGCGCATGTTCGCCGCGGGCACAGCGCATCAGAAAGCGATAGGAGAGCCGCTTCGGGAGCTCGCTCCTCTCCTAAGGGCCATTCTGCCGACCGGTGGCTACGCCATCGACGACACCCTCACCCCGCCAGTCCGTAGACCGACATCCGAGCGGCGACGCCCCGCAACTGATGCTCCCCGAGATGTTCGACGTCATGGGAAAGATGTCGGGCGACAGCTTCCGTCATGAGCAGGTCGCGGCCGATCGTTTTCGTGAGCGCCTCCACGCGACAAGCCTCGTTGACGGCTGCGCCAATGACGGTGAAATCCAGGCGGTCCGGAGCACCAACGTTGCCGAAAAAGACTTCGCCTTCGTGAAGGACGATCCCTGCCCGCAGCGAGGCGCGCCCCTGGTCCGCATCGGATGAAACCCGCATTTCCCGGTTGGATGCGTCGAGCCTGGCGATCGCTTCCTTCGCGGCCGAGACCGCCGCGCGCGACGCCTCGGCAGCGCCGACCGTCACCGGAAAGACGGCGAGCATGCCATCACCGATGAACTTGAGAGTCTCGCCTCCGTGAGCGGCGACGGCGCTTGCCATCGCTTCGAAGTAGGCATTGAGCAGCACTAGCATGTCGGCCGGCTCCAAAACGTCCGACATCTTCGTGAAATTTCTGAGATCCGAAACCCAGATTACGGCGCGGATCGAATCTCCGGCGCCGCGCTTGATCGCGCCTTCGAGCACCTTGGCTGCGGCGCCGTAACCAAGGTAGGCACCCAATGCGTTTTCGGAGATCTTCAACTCGCTGTGCCGCTGCACGTGCAGGGCGAACAGTTGGAAAAGACGCCTCAAGCAATCTATCTCCGCCCCGGCGAATCCGCCAACCGCTTTCGTTGCGATCGTGATCACGTTGCGCGTGTCCAGACCGGACAGAGGAATTGCCACGTAGTCCGTCATGCCGGCGGCCGCAAGCTCGATCATGATGGGAAACTCGGCCTGCGCCGACGGCTCGGTCGGCGTCCGCCGGATCGTCTCGCCGGTTTCGACGATGCGCTGCAGCGGATTAAGCCTGTAAGCATCGGAATCGATCGCGGCGTCCGCAACCCGCACTTCGTCGCAGAAGCCGTCGTCGATGTTCCAGACCCATGCGAATCCGACTAGTTGAGGGTGAAGTGTACCGATGTGCAGGGTGAGACGATCGACCGACGATCCGGCGGCCTTCATCCGACTGATCAGCTTGACCAAGAGATTGATCATGTGCCGGTCGGCGGACGCCTCTTCCAATAGCCAGTGTTCGATCTCGACAAAGGTGTCCACGCCCGCGGCAACCACGATCGGGCCGGCTCTACGCACGAATGCGACCGACTTGGGATAGGATCGGGGCGATGAATCGGTAGTTTCGAAAGCCATTTTATGTTCCTGAAGCATCTACTTCGCGGCCAAAGCGCTCGACCAAGAAATCGATGAAAAGTCTGACCTTCACCGACAGGTGTCTCGTCGGTGGATAGATCGCATATAGTGTCAGCGGTGGGGCCCAGAACTCCTTCAAGATCGCATTCAATCGCCGCGAACTCAGAGCGTCTCTGACGATGAACTCGGGGATGAGGGCGACGCCCCTGCCCTTGATGGCAACGTCGCGCAGAACTTCCGCATTGTTGACGCACAGGGACCAAGCAGGCTGGATCCAGTGCTCTCCGTCCGCGCCGGTGAGCTTCCACTGGTTGCCGGTGAGCAGGAAGCCATAGGTAAGCGAGACGTGCTCCCGAAGATCCCTCGGATGTAAAGGGGTGCCGTGCTTTTTGAGATAGTCGGGAGACGCACAGACCACCCTAGGCACGGGTGTGATCTTGCGCGCTATCAAACTGGATGACTCGAGATCGGCGATGCGAAGGGTGACGTCGAAACCGTCCTGGACAGGATCGACAAGGTCGTCGCTCAGTACAAGCTGGAGTTGGAGATCCGGATATTTCTTCATGAAATCGGCGAGCGCCGGCCCGAGCCTCAAGGTGCCGAAGGACATCGGAGCAGTTGATGCGTAGAAGCCCGCGCAGCGCGGACTGCAAATGTGTGACCGCTTGATCGGCGGCGTCGATTTCGGAGAGGATGACGAGCGCGCGCTCGAAATAGAGTTGGCCGTTCTCGTTCGGGCTCGCATGCCGGGTGGTGAGGTTGAGAAGCTGCACACCTAGGCTTTCCTCCAGATCGCCGACGTATTTGCTGATCGCGGACCTGGACAGGCGCAGTTGCCGGCCTGCCTCCGAGAAGCTGCCGGTTTCCACCACCTTCACCAAGGCCCTTAGGCTGGCCACCTTGTCCATCTTTCCACCCCGATTGTCGTCAATTCGAAGACAGTAGTGTCACAAAAGCATGGATTGTCCTCGGAACAAAGCCGTTCGATATCTCGCAGCAGAGCCACCGAGGCTCCTTCCAATCCGGAGGGCAAGATGTCAGGCATTCATCACGTCACCGCCATCGCAGGCGACCCGCAGAGAAACTTCACCTTCTACGCGCGCGACCTCGGCCTGCGCTTCGTTAAGAGGACCGTCAATTTCGACGATCCGGCGACCTATCATTTCTACTACGGAGACGAGACTGGCCGTCCCGGCTCGATACTCACCTTCTTCCCGTGGGAAGGCGCTCCTTCGGGTCGCCGCGGCGTCGGCGAAACTCACCAGACGACTTTTCGCGTGCCACAGCGATCGCTGGGATACTGGACGCAGCGCTTCCTGGAGAAGGGCATCAAGTTCGAGGCGCTCGAGAAGCGCTTTGGCGAATCCGTGCTCGCGTTCTCCGATCCGGACGGCATGGCTCTCGCCCTCGTCGGCATAGCGGGCGCCGAGGATGAGCCAGCATGGAGCAACGGCGATGTGCCGGTGGAACACGCGATACGCGGCTTCCAGGGCGTCACCCTTCTGCTCGACGACGCCACCAAGACAGCCCGGATCCTGACCGATGTGTTCGGCTTCCGCGAGACCGCGCGGGAAGGAGCCGTAGCGCGCTTCAAAGCGCCCGGCGATTTGCAGGGCGACATCGTCGATATCTACGAAGCGAAAGGCTTTCTGCGAGGCAGCCAAGGACGCGGCTCCGTGCATCACATCGCGTTCCGCGCGAAGGACGACGCCGAACAAGAAACCATGGCCCAGAGGCTCGTCAGCAATCATGGACTGCATCCCACCGAGCAGAAGGACCGCAATTACTTCCGATCGGTCTATTTCCGTGAGCCGGGCGGCGTCCTCTTCGAGATCGCCACAGACATCCCAGGCTTCGCCGTCGACGAACCCGTAGAGACGCTCGGCCATGATCTGAAGCTTCCGAGTTTCCTCGAGCCGCACCGTAAGGAAATCGAGGGTGTCCTGCCCAAGCTTCAAGGATGCGTGTCATGACCGCGAAGTATCCGTTCATCCATCGCTTCGAGCCAGGCAGCCGATCGGACGCACCGCCCTTGCTGCTCCTTCACGGTACGGGAGGCGACGAGAACGATCTTCTGCAGCTCGGCGCCATGATCTCGCCGGGCTCCTCCCTCCTCTCGCCTCGCGGACGCGCTCTGGAGAACGGAAAGCCCCGGTTCTTCCGCCGATTGGCGGAGGGCGTGTTCGACGAGGAAGACGTCCGGCGTCGTGCGCTCGAGCTCGGTGACTTCGTCCGGGAGGCCCGCGGCCGATACGGCATCAGCGCGCCTATCGCGGTCGGGTATTCGAACGGAGCGAACATCGCAGCGGCTCTTCTGTTGATGAGCCCGGAGGCGCTCGCACGAGCGATCCTGCTCCGGGCCATGGTCCCGCTGACGGAACCCCCAGCCGCGGATCTCGAACAGAGGCCGGTGCTCATCCTCTCCGGACGACAGGATCCGATCGTGCCCGCAGACAATGCGGATACGTTGGCGGAGATGCTGTCGGCCGCGGGAGGCAAAGTGAACCATCGAATCCTCCCGGCAGGGCACCAGCTCTCGCAGGAAGACATCGCGCTTTCGCGCGAATGGGTTGTCGAAATGAAGCACGAATCCGCGGGTCAGTGAGGCCTTCGCGCACCTCCTTCGCTCTCGACCTCGATCGGGAGCGGAAAGGGGCGCCTAACCTATTCCCCGCGTCGATTCATACAGGAACCAAGTCCTGCGTTCGGCTTCGTCGATCCAATTTTCGATGAGGCTCGCCGAGGCCACATCGTTGTGCTCGTCACAGACCGCGTGGGCCTCCCGCAGCAAGGTCGTCAACCGCTTGTTGTCATCGAGAAGCTCGGCGAGCATGTCCTCGGGGGTTACGTAGGGCGCATCATTGTCCGGAAGCCGTTGAATGCGGCAGATGTGACCGATCGATCGGATCGTCGTGCCTCCGAGCTTGCGAACGCGCTCTGCGATCACGTCGGTTGACGCAAATATCTGATCGCCCTGTTCATCGAGCAGCAAGTGGTAGTCGCGAAAATGTGGCCCCGACATGTGCCAATGGAAGTTCTTGGTCTTGAGATAGAGCACGAACATGTCGGCGAGAAGCCCCGTGAGCGCGGCAGAAACATCCTTTGTCGCGTTGTCGCCAAGGTCCGACGGAGTTCGGAGCGGCGTCAGTCGTTTCGCTTCGGATGAATGTTCTTGCATCGTGACCTCCTATTGCGATTGAATCGAGAGATCTGCCATAGCATTGTCTTGCCGCTCTTCAGCGCCAATTCACTTTCGCTCGACGGTCGCAAGGAAGACGGCCGGCACAGCGATGAGTGGTGGAAGTACGAAGCACCAGGTTCCGAGCGTAGCGTAGAGACAGGCGCCGCCGGCACATCCCAGCGCGAAAGCCGCCACGCTTGCCGCCATCTTGCCGAGGCGTGGCTTGGCCACGGTCAGCACAGATACTGGCGCTCCCCTTAGCACGTCGGCGACGTCGATCATGATCTGGGTGGTAGTACCGGTCATCAAGGTGCTCGGTGGTTCAGTACCCATGTGAATGCGGTGCGCGGCGTTCTGAATTGCCATCGCGGCAACCAAAATCATGCCAGTGCAGATCGCCTGCCAGCTATCGCCTTGGGCGAACGGTCCGAACCGAACGGCGAAGACCGCGCCGATAGCCAACAGCAGCACCTTTAGCGCGAGCATCGAGCGAAAAATCGGTAGACCGACCGCGGGAAGGAGGAAGCTGAAAACCCGGGTGCCGATCACGACCAGGCAGAAGACAGGCAACGCCAAGAGCTTCGCCAGAGCCCCGGAAGTCCCGAGCACCATGGCCGCGCCGAAGGTGACGAAATTGCCGGTGACATGGGCGGTGAACAATCCCTGCAGTGCGAGAAATCCCGCTGTGTCGACGAATCCCGCATTCAGACTCATCAGAAGAGGAAGGAGCAATATCTGCCGAGGCATTTCACCAGCCGTACTGGAGTTGGACGCCGACATAATTGCTGGTGTGGCCGCCGGCGCGGAGAATCGTGTCGCCGACATCGAAATGCACGGCTTCAACGGCTCCCGTCAGATGGTCGTTGAAGGCGTAATCGAGCCGGACCTGGCCATATGCGCCGGTCCAGTTGCTGCCCTTGCCGGCAGTTCCCGCAATCGGCACGTTGGGCTGGACGTAGATCGCGTCAGTCGTCGTCTCGCGCCATTGAAAGCCAACCGCTGCGAGCACTTTCAACCGCTCTATCGGATTGAACATGATGGCCGGTTTGACGTGCAGAAGGTTCACGTAGCCCGTGTAGCCGGCAAGGGTGAAGTAGTATCCGTTAGGGAAGAGCGGATTGAACGTGCCCAGCGATCCATCTCCGGGGTGATGGTCGCCGGACGCGGCATCGATCTGCAGCCCAACCCGCGGCTGCCACGGCACGCTGCTGAAGGTGTAGCCCGTGCGCGCGCCGACGGCCCAAGCGCGAATGTCCGTTGTCCCCACTTGGCCTACCTGCCCCATGGCCTCGAGGTCCCAATCGAAGTGTTGGGCATTGCCCGCGAAGCGGACATCGAACACGTGTCGATGTTCTTCGCCACTCGCATCCAGATATTTGGCGTTGCTCCGTTCGTAGAGCGAATAGTAGCCGGATAGTTCCTTGTCGCCGAATACCTTGCGTTCGACCCTGAGCGTGCTGAATTTGAAGTTATCGTTGGACGTGTCGTCGAACGGCTGCCCATCGAAGTACTGCACAGGACGGCTGACGAAGCCGATGAAACGCCAGGGACCGGTCTCCCAGTCCGCCCACAGCGCATCGAACGACTGCCGGACGTTGGGCCCGTCCCGCGACGATACGAAGCGCTGCAAGTCGAATGCAAAATCCTGTCGTCCGGCACGCGCCTTCAAGGTCCCGCCCGAGAACGTGTTGACGTATTCAACGAAGGCCAGACGAAGGTCCAGTCTGTCCTGATCGACCGAAGTGACGTTGAACTTGTGAAAGGCCCTATCGTCCTCCAACTGAACGAACGCACGCCAATTTTCGTTGAAGTGGATATCGGCATGGACCTGCATCCGTTGCAGGAAGTAGCTATCTGACGGGGCATTGCCGGTGCCGAAGCCAGCCGCGTTGTTGCTCTCGAAGCGCTCCCGCAGCGTTGCGCCCAGCGAGATGTAGCTCTTCGGATCGGTGGCCCAAAGGGGAATGTACTTGAGTTCGTCGAACGGCTCGGTGCGCAGCCTTGGATCGGCGAGAACCGACCAATCTTCCGCCCAGCGGTTCGCCTGGATAGCGGGTCGCTTTGGAAGTGTGGCATCTCCTTCGTCCGCGAGCGCGCGGCCGGCCCCGGCACCGAAAGTCACCAGCGCCAGAAGGATCCAAAAACCGCACAGATGAGCCCGATCCGCCATTGACGCTCATCAACTCCTACTTGCCAGCGGCCCGGGCCGCGCTCTTCTGCGCGAGCGAGTGGATCTCAGCGACATAGCCGCCTGGAAACATGACGAACGCTGCGGAGCGACCGTCCGAGGTGTAGGGTTCGACAAGCACCGATGCGCCTGCCTCTTTCGCCTTGGCCAGTGTGGCGGCGAGATCGCTTACTTCGTAGCCTGTCGTCTCCCGTCCGTAGGGATAGGGCAGATGACCGTCCGTGACTAGCACAACCATCTTCCCGAACGCGGATTCGATCCGGATCCGGCGGTAGGTCGTCTCCGGCCTGCCGATCTCTGCTCCGGGCGCCTTCGCGTCATCGGAGACGACCTTGCCCCGCGAAAACGCCAGGAAGCCGCGGCTGAACGCTGCGACCCGGTCGGGCGAGACATAGACGCGGTTCTCCGGAATCCGCTCGAAAGGAGTGTAGTCCGGTTTGGTCGTGTGCCAGTAGATCTGAAGGTTGATACCGCCAGGCCACTGGATCACGGCATCCCGTCCGATAGGATCCGGAAAGGTCGACACGATCACGTCCGCACCTGCAGTTCGCGCCGCCTTGATTGCCTCGTCGAGGTCAGTGACGAGGTAGCCGTTGCGTTCGGTGCCGAACGGGTACGGGATCGGCGTCCTGAAGCCGAACAGCGAGACGGTCCCCACCGACGTCTGCAGCAATTGCGACGTAGTGCTGCTTGGAGTTGGCGTAACGGTGGCCACCACTTGCTTAGTGCTCTTGCCGCCGAAGGTCGCGAGGAAGCTCGTCACGAACTTGTCCACGTCCTCGGGTGCCACGTAGACGTGCGTCGTATCGTACTGTGGAGCGACGGCAACTCCGGTCTCCCGCGATTTCGTTACGCCCTTTGCCGCAATCGGCGCGGTTGTCCCGACGGCCGCAGCGAATGCGAGCAGAACCAATATCCTAGCCGGTTTCATCGAGAAACTCCTTGGGTAGCTTGAGATCGCGCAACAGGACTCGAGCGGACGGAGGACGCGTCGGCAACGATCGATACGACGACGAGACCTGCAATCAGACCGAGATGTTCGAAGAAGGCATTTGTAGTCATGAATCTCTCATGGCCACTCATAGTCCAGAACGCGTTGGCGGTGAGCATCGCGACGAACGTAAGGACGCCGAGCCCACCGGCACCGAGCCAGACGAAGCGGTTGATGACGACAAGCAGGGAGCCACCGAGTTCGACCACGATGGCCGCCGCCGCCCACAGCCATCCTGGATGAAGGCCGAAATGTTCCTGCTCGGCCGCGGCGGCCGCGAAGTCAAGCAACTTGGTAGAGCCGCCGATCACGTAGGCCGACACCAGCGCCAATCTGACGGCATGCCACAAGAGCGGCCAGCGGAGAATCGAGGACACCCAGTCCGGAGAATCTTTGGACGTCATCTTAGACCGCCCAGCAGGCGCACCCGAGAGCGCCCCAGAAGCTTCTGAGGTCGGAAATCGGCAGACGACTCGACCATGCCGAGGCGTGATCATGTCCATGCACGCCACAGGAGTTGGCGCAGCCGCACATCTGCGAAGCCTTCATGGCGAGACCGCTTTCCTTCGTCTTGTCGTCGGCCCAGGCGGCATAGCCACCGAAGCGCCTGACCGGCGACCAGTCCGGCATTGCGGGCGGCGGGGTAACTGCCTCCAGCTTCAAAAAGTCTCCGGCGCCGAACACGATCTTGCCTCCTACCATCGTCAGCACGGAGGTCGTGTCGGCTATTTCAGCTTCGCTGCAGGAGAAGTAGTCGCGATCCGGAACGATGAGATCGGCGAGCTGACCAACCTGGATACGGCCCTTGTTGCCTTCCTCATTGGAAAACCACGTTACATTCTCGGTCCACATCCGCAGCGCCGTCTCGCGATCTAGGCAGTTGCGTTGCGGCGTGATCCGCAAACCGCCGACGGTGCGGCCGGTGACCAGCCACGACAGCGAGACCCATGGATTGTATGAAGCAACGCGAGTCGCATCCGTACCGGCGGACACCTTGACGCCCTTGTCCAGGATCTTCTTTACCGGCGGCGTAGCCTCGGCTGCCCCTGCCCCGTAGCGTTCCACGAAGTATTCGCCCTGATAGGCCATCCGGTGCTGGACGGCGATGCCACCTCCGAGCGCCGCGATCCGGTCAATCGACTGGTCGGAGATCGTCTCGGCGTGATCGAAGAACCAGTGCAACCCTTCCAGCGGCAGATCCTGATCAACCCGCTCGAACACGTCCAGCGCACGCGAGATCGTCTCGTCATAGGTCGCATGTAGCCGCCACGGCCACTTGTTCTGGATGAGAACGCGCACGACTTCTTCGAGTTCATCCTCCATCTCAGGCGGCATGTCAGGTCGTGCGACGCGGAAATCCTCGAAATCGGCAGCGGAGAACACCAGCATCTCGCCTGCGCCGTTGTGCCGGAAATAGTCGTTGCCCTGCTTGTATTTCGAAGTCTTCGTCCAGTTCAGGAAGTCATCCTTCTCGCCCTTGGGCTTCTGGGTGAAGAGGTTATAGGCGAGCCTGATGGTCAGAAGGCCCTCATCGTTGAGCTTCTGGATGACGGCATAGTCTTCCGGATAGTTCTGGAATCCGCCGCCCGCATCGATGGCGCCGGTGACGCCCAGGCGGTTCAACTCTCGCATGAAGTGACGGGTCGAGTTGACCTGGTAGTCGAAAGGCAGCTTGGGACCTTTTGCGAGCGTGGCGTAGAGGATGTTGGCGTTCGGCTTGGCCAGCAGCAAACCCGTCGGATTGCCCTTCGCGTCCCGCATGATTTCACCGCCAGGCGGTTCCGGGGTGTCCTTGGTATAACCGACGGCGCGCAGCGCGGCCCCGTTCAGGATGGCCCGATCGTAGAGATGGAGCAGGAAGACCGGCGTCTCCGGAGCAACCGCGTTGAGCTCGTCGATCGTCGGGAGCCGCTTTTCGGCGAACTGATGTTCGGTAAACCCACCGACCACCCTCACCCACTGGGGCGGCGGAGTGACGGCGACCTGCCGCTTCAGCATATTCATTGCATCGGCAAGCGAACGTACGCCGTCCCACCGGAGCTCCATGTTGAAGTTTAGGCCGCCACGGATGATGTGGAGATGGTTGTCGATCAGACCGGGCAGCACACGATGCCCTTTCAGATCGACGACTTTCGTGTCCGGCCCGGCGAGCTTCATTACCTCTTGATCGTGCCCGACGGCAACGAAGCGGCCGTCGGCGATGGCTACGGCGGAAGCGGTCGGGTTAGAACGGTCGAGGGTCGTGAACAGGCCGCGGTGTAGAATGACATCTGGCGTAGTGGTCATGATTGCTTCTCCAGGGCCTCTAACGTGGTCGTCTTAGCGGGTTGCTCGCTGTGACGCCCAGGCAACATCCCAAACATGTGCGTCGCGCTCTTTGCTTGATGCCAAGCGGAAGCCAGCCCATGTCCGGACAGCAACTGCCGAGTGACGGGAACGATCTGCTCGCCTGCAAGGATGCCAAGCAGCCCAACCAAAGCGACCAACGGAGGCGCGGGTGAGCGAACGTTCATCAAGCTGTAGATGACGCCGACCAGAAGGCCGGCGCCGAGCGACAACAGGTAGATTTTCATCCCGGTTATCCGCGATTAGAGGAACTCTAGCCCGCCTTGGCGCCACCCTCGGAAGCATGCTCGCCGAGCGCCCACTTCGAGAAGCGGATCTGAATTCCGTAGGGCGAATGCGCGCGTTGAATGTCCATCATTCCTTCGTAGGTCTCGGTGCGCGCCCAATCCTGCTGAAGTTCGTAGGCGTACTGAGACGAGGTGATGGGGACCGCGCCCGCCTGAATGGCTCGCTCCATCGCTCGATTATGGGCTTCGAGCGAAAGGTCACCGCAAGCATCAGCAGCGATGTAGATCTCGTAGCCCTCCTTGAGCATGTCCAAGGTCGGGAAGATCACGCACGCCTCGGTCCAGAGACCGGCCAGCACGAATTTCTTGCGACCGGTAGCAGCGACCGCCTTGCGGAAGTTCGCATCGAGCCAGGAATTCATCGACGTGCGGTCGATGACGTCATGCTTCGGAAACAGCGAGGTGACTTCCGGAATGAAGGGCCCGGAGAACGAATCCCGCGCAACTGTAGTCAGCACGGTCGGAATCTTGAACAGCTTGGCAGCCTTTGCCAAGATCTGAACGTTGTTAATCGTGACCAAGCGGTCGTGCGATTGAACACCTTGGAACATGGCCGGCTGATAGTCGATCAGCGCAATGGCGCTATTGTCCGGGGTGAGCATATCGAGTTTCGACATCGAGAAGGTCTCCTTGCGATCGTGGTCGATCGGCGAAAGCGGATGGGTGCAAGCGAGCCGATCCTGAACCCTGGCGGTCGCCGGAGCTTGGACGATTTCGTCGCCGCTTGGACTCCGGCCCGATGTCCGTGTGCGACTATTTGCCGAGCATGCCTTCTTTCCGCCCCTCGTCCGAGATCGCCAGCATGTCCAAAGGACGCGCAGATAGTGCAAGCCAAGCGGCCCTCCTTTCGCGAGGCTTCGCGCGAAGGGGGACCGAGGCGTCGAAAGCGATGCATCGGTCCTATTACGCGCGTCAAAGGAGCTATCGATGGCCTTGCTGAAACTGCGGGACGGTACCGAGCTTTATTACAAGGACTGGGGAAGCGGAAAGCCCGTCCTATTCAGCCATGGTTGGCCGCTGAGCGCCGACATGTGGGACGCGCAGATGCTCTTTCTGGCCGAGCGAGGCTACCGGACCGTGGCATTCGATCGCAGGGGATTCGGCCGCTCCAGCCAACCCTGGACGGGTTACGACTACGATACCTTCGCCGACGACATCGCAGAACTCATCAAGCATCTCGAACTGAAGGAAGTGACGCTCGTCGGATTCTCGATGGGCGGCGGAGACATCGCCCGCTACGTCGCGCGACACGGCTCTGCGCGCGTCTCGAAGTTCGTGCTGCTGAGCTGTGTCACTCCGCTGTTCGTCAAGACCGCGGACCACGACGGCGTCGACAAATCGGTATTCGACGGCATCAAGGCCGGCCTTATCAAGGATCGCCCGCAGTTCCTCGACGACTTCAATCCCCTCTTTTACGGGACCAACCATGGCATGAAGGTGTCGCAGGGCGTATTCAAGCAGACGCTTCAGATCGCCCTTCAGGCGTCGATCAAAGCGACGCTCGATTGCGTAACCGCATTCTCGGAAACCGACTTCCGGCCCGACATGGCCAAGATCGACGTCCCCACGTTGGTAGTCCACGGCGAGGATGACCAGGTCGTGCCGCTCCCCTATACCGGCAAGCTGGCCGCCGAGATGATCAAAGGCGCCAAGCTTAAAACCTATCCGGGCGCTCCGCACGCTACCACGACGACGCACGCCGATCATGTCAACGCGGACCTGCTTGCATTCCTGAAGTCGTAGTGGAGAGGTCACATGGCGTCGAATCCCCTCCACTTACTGGAACCGAAGGACTGCGCCCTGCTTTTGGTCGACCAACAGGCCGGCCTGGCGTTCGGCGTCGGATCGATCGACCGGCAGGCGCTCATGAACAATGTCGTCGCGCTCGCGAAGACCGCGACTGTGTTCGGTCTGCCTGTCGTCGCATCGACTTCCGCGACAAAGGTGTACAGCGGCCCGCTGATGCCGGCCATCAAGTCGGCCCTGCCAGGCATCGAGCCGATCGACCGCCGCAGCATGAACGTTTGGGAGGACGAGAAGGCGCGTGACGCCGTCCTCGCCACCGGCCGCGGACGTCTCATCGTTTCAGGCCTGCTCACCGAGGCGTGCGTGACGTTCGCCGTTTTGTCGGCGCTGTCGGCCGGCTTGGAAGTCTATGTCGTCGGCGATGCCTGCGGAGGGCTCACTCCCGCAAGCCACGAACTCGCTCTTAGCCGGATGGAGGCCGCGGGGGCTCACCTGACATCGTGGATTCAGATTCTGCTCGAAATGCAGCGCGACTGGACGCGACACGAAACTTACGATGGCGCTCGCGCGATCGTCGAATCCCATGCGGGCGGATACGGGATCGGGTTGGCTTATGCCCGCGATATGATCCGTCCCGCCTGAGGCGTAGCGGGTCTGGACCTAGCCTTCGGTCCGGACCCGCCGCCAAGCGCCGGGACTTGCTCCCACACTGCGCGAGAAGACCCTGGTGAAGTAGCTCTGGTCACCGAAACCGCAGATGAGCGCGATGTCGGCAAGCGGAAGCTTCGTGCTCAGCATCTGACGCTTGGCTTCTTCAATTCTAAGCTGCGAGAGGAATTCATGCGGCGCGATACCTGTGCTGCGCCGGAACGATCTTGCGAAGTGGCTGGGCGTCAATTTGCACTCCGCAGCTACGTCGGCAATCGTCAGGCCGCTGGCAAGACGCGTTCGCATAATCTCCTTGGCGCGACGCTCCTGCCAAGGCGCAAGGCCTCCGCCGACCGCGCTATCCTGGGGGCGCAGGCCGCCGTAGGTCTGCGCAAAATGGGCGATCAAGCTCAATCCGATCTGGTCGATGAAGAGCTGATTGTTGGCCGGATCCTGCTCGACAGCGCTGAGAAGCACGCTCGACAATGTCGAAAGATACGGGTCGCGCTGATCCCTGCCCCACTTGAGCGTCGCCACCGGCTTGGCTCCGTGTTCGCGGGCGAATTCGTTGAGGGCGCTAGTCGGCACGTAGTATTGGACGGCATCGAACGGACCCCTAAATTCGCACTGAGGGTTGTCCATCAGATTGGTGACGCTGACCGTGCCGGCGCCGAAGGCTCCCGAATATCTCGGCTTACCGGCGAGCCAGCAGGAATGCCTCTCAAGATCGCCCAGTTGGTGCAGGATGCTGAAGGCTGGCTCGGAAGGTATGGCCGCCGTCCGCTCCCGAACGAAACGAGAGCAGGTCAACCGCGTCATCGCGAGCGCCAGTTGTCCCTCGCGATGGACGCGAAGCAGACAGTCGCCCTCCATACCGAGGTGTTCACTGATACGACGACCATAGAAGCCGCCGGACGTGCTATCAGAACCTTCCTTCATTGGAACGTCCATAGCCCCCCATCACAGATCGCGTCCGCACAACGAATCTCTCTTAGAGAGATAATCGCCTTCGTTCAAGACTCCGATCCGACGACCGCCGATAGCAACACGTGCTTATCGGAAATTGTCGCCGAAAAGGAAACGATGTCGCACGATAGGTGATAAAACCCGGGCTTGATAATCCATTCAGACTCCACATTATTTGTGAAACTGCTTCACAGATGGTCATGACATGGACAACCGGATCGGCGAAATGCAGGTCTTCCTCCGCGTGGTGGAGGCCGGCAACTATTCCGAGGCAGCGCGCCGCCTCTTGATGACGCCGTCGACGGTCAGCAAGCTTGTCGGAAGAATCGAGGAGCGGCTCGGTGTGCGACTTTTCGAGCGTTCGACGCGGCGTTTGGCGCTGACCGCCGAAGGGCGGATGTATCATGAGAAAAGCCTCGCGCTTGTCGCCGAGCTTGATGGGATCGAGCGGGGAATTTCCAGGGGTGCGACGACGGCCGGTGGGACAATTCGCGTCAACACGACTATATCGTTCGGTATCCTAGGTCTCGAACCTTTGCTCCCGGCCTTTTGGAAGGCCCATCCCGAGATCGTGATCGATATTTCACTCTCCGATGAGGTCGTCGATCTTTATCTGGATCGGACGGACGTCGCCTTCCGCGTGGGCCCTCTGCAGGATTCGGCGATGGTCGCCAGACGCATCGGGGTCGTGAAGAGGCGGATCGTTGCATCACCCGACTACATCGCGCGCATGGGCGAACCCAAAAAGGTCGAGGATCTTTCCCGTCACAAGTGCCTAGGGTTCAACTTCAGACGGTCCGCGCCGGTCTGGCCGCTGAAGGAGAGCGGCCGTATCGTAGACCGGATGGTCAATGGCCCTCTCGTCGCGAACAATGCCCAAACCTTGAAGAGAATGGCCATCGCGGGCGTGGGGATTGCCAGGCTCGCCGACTACCACATCCGCGATGACATAGCTGCTGGCCGACTGATCGAAGTGCTCAATGGCACCGTTGGCGACGACGAGCAGATACACGCGCTTTATCACGGCGGGCCGCGTCTTCCCTTCCGGGTGAAGGCCTTCCTTGACTTCGTCTGCCCTCGCCTCACCGATTTCATGGAAGGCAAGGCCACTCGCGAAAAGCCTGCGCAAAGGGCCGTCCCGCAGGGAAAGGCGAAGCGAGCAACCAGGGCGCCTAGCTGAGCGGAGGCAGGATCGCTTGCAATTCGGTGCGGCGATCTTCTAGGAAAGCGGGCAGCTTGAGATGTTCCCCCAGGCGCTCGGGCGCTTCGTCGACCGCGAATCCGGGACCATCGGTGGCGATCTCGAAAAGGACCCCACAAGGCGCACGGAAGCCTACAGCGCTCAGATAGGTTCGCTCGATTGGATCGCTTACCGCCATGCCGTATGCCGAGCGTAGCTTCTCGACCATCTCCGACCTATCGTCGATATCCCTCGAGCGAAAGGCGACGTGGCGGATGGTACCTCCGCCGAGCCGTCCCCGCGAGGACTTCCCTATCACACGCAAGGTGATGGCGCCTCCCGGTCCGCCGTGCGCAGCCAAGCGGATAGAACCATCCCTCCTCGACACAAGCCCGAAGTCGAAGACCTCCTGAAGGATGTCGATCGTCGCGTCCTCCTCGCGGACATTGAGTGTCACGTCATGAAGGCCTTCGAGCGGGCGAACTGTTGGCCCATCTCGATGGACTTCCGACGATTGATCTTCCAGTGTCTCGACCAATGCCAGTGATGTTCCATCGGGGTCCGCGAAACAGAGCATTCGCTCTCCGAAGGGTGACATCTGCGATCTACTGGGTACACTACACGAATCCAGGCGATCGGCCCACTGACCGAGGGAATGCGGCGGTGCCCGAAATGCGGTCTGGACGACTTCGCCGACCCCGACGAGTCCCGCTGTCACGCAGTTCCAGGCAAGGGTGCTTATCACAGTCCCTGGAGAACCGAACTCGGCGCCATAATAGACGTGGTAACTGCCTGGATCGTCGTAGCAGACGGTCTTCTTAACCCGCCTAAGCCCTAGCACGCCTCGATAGAAGTCGGCCGCGCGCCTTACGTCGCCGACGATCGTCGTAACGTGGTGAATTCCTCGCGCGTTCACTTGGCTCATTCCCAGTCCGCGACCCCTAGGCCGCATGGTGCGTCATACCTGCCTAGCCGGCCTTTGGTTCTCGTTGTGGCTGCCGGTCATAGCAGACACACAACCCGGAACTTGACCTCTCGTCTTGGACTTTCTCCCGAAAACCAACCCGTTGCGAGGCAATTATAGCGATTTTTAATGCTGTCGCGACGCAATCGTGCAAAGCGCGCTGAAATCCTGCAATGACTCCCCGGCCGATCAGCCTAACGATTGCGGCCCGAAACCGCAGCGGGGCGCCAGATCCGTGACCACCATCCATCGGACCACGTGCCGTGCCAACGGCATCAGGCAGTTCTACCTCGAGGCGGGGACTGGGCCGCCGGTAGTGCTTCTGCACGGCTTTCCCGAGACTAACTTCGCCTGGCGGTTCCAGATTCCGGCGCTTGCGCCCCAGTACCGGGTGATCGCTCCGGATCTTCGCGGGTACGGGGAAACCGACAAGCCTGCAAGTGGCTATGACAAGCGGACAATGGCCAATGACATCGTCGAGTTGCTGAAGGCGCTCGGGATCGGACGGGTCGCACTTATTGGGCATGACCGTGGTGCACGGGTCGCCACCCGCCTGGTCAAAGACCATCCCGATCTCGTCGATCGTCTGGTCGTGATGGACAACGTCCCCACGCGGATTGTCGCGCGCGAAATGAAAGCCAAAGTCGCCCGCGAATACTGGTTCTTCATGTTCCACCAGATTCCGGATCTTCCGGAGGCGTTGATCGCGGGTCGGGAAGACATCTGGCTTCGGCACTTCTTTTCCGACTGGTGCCACGACCCATCGACGATCACCGGCGAGGCGTTTGAAACCTATGTGAAGGCCTACAGAGCGCCCGGCGCCGTTCGGGGCGCGATGGCCGATTACCGAGCAAGCGCGGAAGATGTCGCGCAGGACCTCGAAGATGCCGACAAGAAGATCAAATGCCCCGTGCTCTCGCTTTGGGGACAGGATTTTGGCGCCGTCGGCCGCCTGTTCGATATGAAGGCGATCTGGAGCGAGATGGCGGAGAATCTCACTGTGGCTCCCATCGAACGCTGTGGTCATCTTCCGCAGGAAGAACAGCCGGATATCGTCAACAAACTCCTTCTGAATTTCCTCGAAGGTTGGAGCGGCTGAGTCTGCGAGGCTCGCGCGCAACAACGTCCAATCCGTCTTGAGATCGGACAAGACGGGGTCGCGGAGCTGGGCGATGCTCGAGCTCGATCGATCGGGACGACAGATGATATCGCTCAACGTGAACGGCCGCGACTATTCGGTACAGGTCCCAGACGACATGCCGTTGCTTTGGGTGTTGCGCGATCTCCTGAATCTCAAGGGTACGAAGTTCGGGTGCGGAATCGCGCAATGCGGCGCGTGCACCGTACATGTCGATGGTCGGCCTGTTCGTTCCTGCATGTTGCCTGCGGCAGACGTCGGTCCGCGGAAAGTAACGACCATCGAGGCCATCGGACAGAGCGAGAGCGGGCGCAGGATCCAACAGGCGTGGCTCGATCTCGAAGTCGTCCAGTGCGGCTATTGCCAATCGGGCCAGATCATGAGCGCTGCCGCTCTCATTGAGCACAATCCCAGCCCCGACGACGTCGAAATCGATGCCGCGATGGCCGGAAACATCTGCCGCTGCGCGACCTACGTGCGTATTCGCACGGCGATCAAGGCGGCCTGCCGCAGATGAGTGGGCCTCTTTCGATTTCCCGGCGTCAGTTGATCGTTGGCGGTCTCATGGTGGCCTTCGCGGGCGCGGCCAGGGCAAGAGAGGCGTCTGAGAATGCCGCTGCAAGCGCGCTCGGTGGATTCGTCAGGATCTCCCGCGAGGGACGTATATCGCTGGTGATGCCGAGCGTGGAGATGGGGCAAGGCATCTACACGGCGGAGGCCGCGCTGCTGGCCGAAGAACTCGACGTGCGCCTCGACCAGATCGAGGCGATTGCCGCTCCCCCCGACGCGGCGCTCTACGCGCAACCTCTGTTCAAGGCCCAGTTGACCGGCGGGTCCACGTCGATCCGAGGATTCTGGACTCCCCTTCGTGAGGCCGGAGCCGCTGCGCGGCTCATGCTCGTCGCCGCTGCGGCAGAGAAGTGGGGTGTGCATCCTGACGAGTGCTCCACCAGTAACGGCACGATCGCACATCCGTCGACTGGTCGAGTGCTCCGGTATGGAGACGTCGCGGAAGCGGCCGCTGCGACACCGATGCCCGAGCACCCGTCGCTCAAGACGCCTGGCGAATTCAAGATCATCGGCAAGTCGCTCCGGCGCATCGACACCCCTTCGAAGGTCAATGGAAGCGCCGTATACGGCATTGACGTGTCGGTCGACGGGATGAAGACGGCGGCTGTGGCTATTTGCCCCGTGGATGGAGGCAGCCTCAAATCGGTCGACGAAGCAGAGGCTCGGAAAATCCTCGGCGTCGTCGACATCCTTCGCATAGAGGACGCGGTCGCGGTCGTCGGCGAGCATTATTGGGCTGCCCGCAGCGGCATCGAAGCGCTGAAGATCGCATGGGATCTCGGGCCCAACGCCAAGTTGACCACCGCATCGATCCGTGCCGAGGCCACGAAGGCAGCGGATGAAGGGACACCCATAAATGCTCTCGAACGAGGCGACGTCGAGACCGGGCTCAAGAACGCATCGAAGCGGTTGACGGCCGAATACGAACTCCCGTTTCTGGCCCACGCCACCATGGAGCCGATCAACACGACTGTTCACGTTCGCCCGGACGGGTGCGACATCTGGGTGGGGACCCAAACGCCCGTCGTCGCGCAGAAGCATGCGGCCCGTATCACAGGTCTCCCTCCCGAGAAGGTGATCTTGCACAATCATCTCATCGGAGGCGGATTTGGACGCAGGTTGCAGGCGGACACGATCGAACAGGCGGTCCGCTTCGCCAAACAGGTTCCCTACCCGCTCAAGGTCATCTGGACGCGCGAGCAGGACATCCGGCACGACCGCTTCCGACCTAGCTATCTCGATAGGTTGACGGCCGGCCTGGATGATCAGGGCCGGCCTTTGGCGTGGACGCATCGCACCACATCGGGGACCGTCAGACGCTACTTCGACGAAAACGGCTGGCCGGAGGGAAAGCTCGATAAAGACGCCGTCGATGGCGCGTGGGACAGCCCTTATGCGTTCCCTGCCATCCGGGTCGATTGGATCAGGCACGATCCCCCGGTGAAGCTGAACTGGTGGCGCGGCGTCGGTCCCACTCACAATGTTTTCGTCGTCGAAAGTTTTCTCGACGAACTGGCGCACGCTGCGGGAAGGGATCCGATCGCCTATCGGCGCGCGTTACTCGACGCCAACCCGCGGGCGACGGCGGTCCTGGACAAAGTGGCCGAGGCTGCTGGCTGGACCAAGCCTCTTGCGCCGAGGTCGGGGCGAGGCGTTTCGCTGCACCAGAACTTCGGGACCTACGCCGCTTTGGTCGTCGAAGTCTCGGTCGGCTCCTCGGGAATGATCACGCTGAGAAGAATCGTTGCGGCCGTCGATTGCGGCATCAAGATCAATCCCGACATCGTTCGCGCTCAGCTCGAAGGCGGCGCTCTATTCGGACTCTCGGCCGCACTTTACAACGGCATCACTTTCAGCGACGGACGGGTCGAACAGAGCAACTTCAACGACTATAGACAACTGCGCATCAATGAGACGCCGTCGATCGAGGTCCATCTATTGGAAAGCAGCGAAAAGCCTGGCGGCCTCGGTGAAGTAGGAACGGTCTCTGCCGCGCCGGCGCTCGCTAACGCCGTATTCGCGGCTACGGGCGTTCGCGTGCGGCGCCTGCCGATCGATCGAGGCCTCCTGTCCAAGCGGGCAAACTCATGAACGTCCGGCGGAGTCTCATCACCGTGGTCGCTCTAGGCGCCCTGGGCGCGATTTCGGCCGCATGTTTTTTCTTTTTGCCAGCATCGATCGAACAAGTTCGACCCAGCGATGCGCAGCCGATCGGCCCTGCTCTGGTCAGTAAGGGCGAGTATCTGACCAAAGCCGCCGATTGCGCCGCCTGCCACACGGCTCCTGGAGGCGAGCCGTTCGCGGGCGGGCGCGCTTTCAAGCTGCCGTTCGGAACGATCTATTCGACCAACATCACGCCCGATCAGGAAACCGGAATCGGACGCTGGAGCGACGCCGAATTCGTGAGGGCCGTGCATCGGGGAATCAGAAAGAACGGCGAAGACCTTTACCCCGCCTTCCCCTATACGGCCTACGCGCTCCTTTCGACGGATGACGTCCTTGCCATTCGCGCCTACCTTTCGACTTTGCTGCCTGTGTCTCGGCCGAACACCGACAACACGCTCTCCTTCCCCTTCAACCTGCGCTACACGCTGCGCGCGTGGAAGCTCCTGTTCATGCCGACCCGACGATGGGAGCCGTCCCAGGCCCACGACGTAGCCTGGAATCGTGGCTCATACCTCGCGGAGGCCCTCGCGCACTGCGGCGATTGCCATACCCCACGCAATCTTCTGTTCGCCACGAAGACGAACAAGAAATACGCGGGGGCGGTCGTGGACGGCTGGAAGGCCTACAATATCACGTCCGACATGGAGACCGGGATCGGCGCGTGGTCGGACGCCGACATCGAGCGCTATCTGTCGTCCGGACACGCGCCGACCCGTGGCAGCGCCGGCGGCGGCATGGCCGAGGCGATCGACCTCAGCCTCCGTCATCTCACGTCCGAAGATATCGCTGCGCTGACGCGGTACCTCAGAACCATACCGCCGCAAAAGACGGAGCTGGCCGCCCCGATCGATCATCATCCCATCACGCTGGCCGACGCCACTGCTTGGTCGCCAGGCCTGAATCGGAGTGAAAACGCCGGCTTCCGTATCTTCGCTTCGGCTTGCGCAAGCTGTCACGGCTGGAACGGCGAAGGTCAACAGACCGAGCATGCACAGCTCCGCGGCTCACGCAGCGTGAATGATCCGGACGGCCCGAACGTCGTTCGCGCCGTGATCGAGGGCATCCGGATCGGATCCCCGAACGGCAACAACACGATGCCTTCGTTCGCCGCGGCCTACTCCGACGAAGAGATCGCCGCGGTCAGCAACTACGTTATCGGTCACTTCGGCGGCAAGCAAGGCCGGGTCACCCCGGCCATGGTTGGCGCGGCTCGCGACTGAGCCATTCGACCCCAGGAGACAAAGATGAGACCTGTTTCGATCGTGATGTGCCTGGCGCTCGGGCTAATGTCTTGTGACGCAGCGGACGCCGCAGCCCCCCAGGTTCGGACGCAAGCGCCTGGATTCTATCGAATGATGCTCGGGCATTTCGAGGTAACCGCCTTGCTCGACGGCACCCATCCCTTTCCTGTCCACGAAGTAATGACGCGGAATGAGACGGCGCCGACCGGAGAACGAAAGGCCGTCAAACTGGCGGAAAGTCATCCCGGCAAAGCCGAGGCGCTCCTTGCCGCTTCCGATCTCCCCGCTCCGGTCGAGGGCTCGATCAACGCCTTCCTGGTAAACACGGGGACGAAGCTCATTCTGATCGACAGCGGTGCTGGCAGCCTCTACGGCGCGTGCTGCGGGCACCTGATCGAGAACTTGAGGAAGGCCGGATACACACCTGAGCAGATAGACGAAGTCTATCTGACCCACCTTCACGCGGACCATGTGGGAGGCATCGCCCCGCAGGGAAAGCCGGCGTTCGCCAACGCCGTCATAAGGGTAAACCAGAAGGATCTGGATTACTGGCTCGACGTCAAGAACGAGAGCGAGGCTCCCAAATTTCTCAAACCCATGTTCGAAGGCGATCGCGCCTCCTTGAAGCCCTACATGGAGACCGGCCGGCTGAAGTCGTTCTCTGAAGGCCAGGAGCTTTCCGCAGGAATTCGCGCCATCCCAACTCCTGGGCACACCCCCGGCCACACGTCGTACGAAGTGACCAGCGAAGGCAAGACACTTCTGGTCTGGGGCGATCTCGTACACGTGGCGCCGATCCAGTTTCCCGACCCGGCCATCACGGTGACTTACGATAGCGACCCGGTATCGGCGGAGGCGGAACGAACGGGCGTCTTCGCACAGGCCGCCAGGAGCGCAACCTGGATCGCGGCAGCGCACATAGCATTTCCGGGTATCGGGCATATCCGATCGGTCGACGGGCGCTTCGAATGGTTGCCGACGAACTATACCACGGAGCTCAAGCCGATTAACTGACTCAGGCCGTCGCCGGGCGCGAGCGCCAAGAGCGCGTGGCGAGCCTGTTCGCGGGTACGCCTCCGCACCGACATCAACTGAGGAGAAAAAATGACCTTCGCATTCGACCCAAGAGAATGGCACATGGTTCCGGAACGCAGTTTCGGCGAACTCAAGCTTGGCGAGACTTTCCGCGCGCCAAGTCGCACGCTGACGGACGCCCATGCTTCCGCTTTCCAGACCGTGTCGTGTGACAATCATCCGATCCACTACGACGTCGGCTACGCCAAGCGGTTCGGCCATTCCGCTCCGGTCGTACACGGCTTGCAGGTTCTTGCCTTTACCGCTCCTGGCGCTACGTTGCTGCCGCACACCTTCGGCTCGATCTTCATTGCGTTCACCGAACTATCGGTGAAATTTCTCAAGGAGGTCCATGTCGGCGACACGCTCTATCCCGCGCTTGAAATCGCTGCGCTGGAGCGTATGGGCGACAAGGGCAAGGTAACCACCGACGTTACGGTTCACAACCAGAATGGCGAGCTCGTTTTGTCCGGTCAGCACTCCTACCTGCTCAGGACAACCTGAGCACGATCGCTCCGCCGAGCCGCTGATCGCTTGACTCGCCCTATGGAGTACTGCTCGGACGTGACCGGGTGCGGGCGCAGCGGGCGCGCTTGTGTGCGGATGATCGCGGGAGCCATGGCCGGCACCGTCAGACGATCCCCGCGCCTCACGGCGTGACGAAAAGCGAAGAACTCGCCGACCGATGAGGAATAGTAAAATGCCGCGATGCATCCACATGAACTCCCGGACGGTTAGGAGAGTCTCGCCCAGCGCCCCAGGCTGTGAGGAGTGTCTGAAAACAGGAAGCTGGTGGGTGCACCTTCGGATATGCCGCGAATGCGGCCACGTCGGCTGCTGCGATCAGTCTCCTAACCGGCACGCCACCGCACATTTCCACGCGACCAAGCATCCGATCATGGAAGGCTATGACCCGCCCGAGGGCTGGGGATGGTGCTACATCGATGAGATGGTCGTCGATCTTCCCGACCAGACGCCTCCTTCCGGATCCACGCCATGAGTTTGTCGAACGAGAGTCATGCCTCCCCCGATCCGAAGATCTCCCCCACCTCGCCCTGGGTGGCCTTCCGCTACAAGACGTTCACGGTGGTGTGGTTAGCGACCGTCGTCGCCAACGTAGGCACCTGGATGTACAACGCCGCGTCCGGATGGCTGATGACCAGCCTCGCTGCTGATCCGCTTACCGTCTCTCTGGTCCAGGTCGCGAGCAGCCTACCTATGTTTCTGTTCGCGCTGCCGGCCGGCGCGCTGGCGGACACCGTGGACAAACGCCGCTTTCTGATCGGCTGTGAGATCGCCCTCACCCTTGTCGCGGCAGCAAGCGCGATACTCGTTGAACTGAACCTCGTCACGCCACCCGTCCTGCTCCTCTTCACGTTCTTGTTGGGCGCTGGCGCTGCGTTTACCGCGCCGGCCTGGCAGTCGGTCGTGCCCCAGCTTGTCCCGAGGAAGGATCTGGCCGCGGCCGTCGCCAGCAACGGCGTCGGGGTCAACATCAGCAGAGCCATCGGGCCCGCGCTAGGCGGCGTAGTCATCGGCGGATTGGGTATCGCGGCGCCGTTCTGGTTCAACGCGCTGAGCAATTTCGCCGTGATCGGCGCTCTTCTTTGGTGGCAACCGGCTGCCTCCACGGGCAGCGGGCTGCCGCCGGAACGTCTCGCCGGCGCCATGGTGATCGGCTTTCGTCACGTACGCTACAATCCGAACCTTCGAGCGACCCTGGTCAGGGCCGTGGCGTTCTTCTTCTTCGCGAGTGCCTATTGGGCGCTGCTCCCCCTCGTCGCCCGCAATCAGATCGCGGGCGGCCCCGAGCTCTACGGTGTTCTGCTTGGAGCCATCGGCGTCGGCGCTGTCACGGGCGCCTTCAAGTTGTCATGGATGAAGACTTCTCTCGGACCAGATCGGCTTGTCGCGGCGGGAACCGCCGGCACTGCGCTGAGCCTGGTTCTCCTGGGCGTCGCGCATCAGCCGGGAGTGGGAATCGCAGCATGCCTCGTCGCGGGTATCTCATGGATCGCCGTCCTTGCGACTATCAACGTCTCGGTCCAGGTCTCGCTGCCCGATTGGGTCCGCGGCCGCGGCCTGGCAATGTTCGTCACCGTCTTCTTCGGAGCGATGACGGCCGGTAGCGCGCTTTGGGGACAGCTCGCTTCGGGACTGGGCCTGCCGGAGGCGCATTTCATCGCAGCAGCGGGCGCAATCGCAGGGATCGCACTGACCTGGCCCTGGAAGCTTCAGGGCGGTGCCAGCATCGACCTTGCTCCTTCGATGCATTGGCCGGCGCCGATATTGAACATCGAGGCCGAAGCCGACCGCGGGCCTGTACTTGTCACGGTCGAGTACTTGATCGCCCCAGACAAGCGCGAGGCCTTCCTTCCCGCTGTCATGGCGCTGGGCCTGCAAAGACGTCGCGACGGCGCATATGCCTGGGACATCTTCGAGGACGCGGCCCAGAGCGGACGCTTCGTGGAGACGTTCATGGTGGCGTCCTGGCTCGAGCATCTCCGACAACACCAGCGGGTGACGAATGCGGACCGGGTCGTTCAGGACGCCATCCGCAATTTCGGCGCCACGGCGGAGCCCAAGGTTACTCACCTAATCGCAGCTCGCCCACCTTCCCAATGATCGGCCCTGGAGAGCGCTTTGATCGTATGGCTTTCCGTCATTCGGGGTTGCTCGGTCTAACCTCTTGGCGCTTTCGGAGGCTGAAACCCATTTAAGATCGAATCACGGCAGGCTACTTCCCTAGATCTCTAGAGGTCCTCCTTTGCGCGAGCGATCTCCTGCTGCGCCGCGCCGAGAAATGACGCCATCGTCTTCGCCAGTCTCCGCCCCTGACCAGCCGATATCGGGCAGACAATCGAAGGGCCACTCGCGATTGACGATTGACTCGGATGGAACAGCGAAGATCGTCTGGCTGACTCCGATGGAACCAAAATTGACTCGAATCCTGCGCAAAATTTGACGCTGAATCATTTGGCTTTTTTGTCCTCAGACTCGGGTCCAACCCGAACCGACATTCCCGCCTGCTGAAACTCCTCTCCTGATCCGAGTCTGCTTTCGGCTCTTTTGAGCCTAGCCCCTCTACAACGCATCGAGCCGCAGGCCTTCCCATTCGAGGAGGTTCGCCGGACGATAGGTCTGCGCGCCAACGCTCAAACACCGAGGTGTCGACGGTCTCTTTCATCCTGAGCGTCGTGGCCTCCAGACCGACGGAACGGTAGAGCGATTGAGGGCGGTGCCCGAACTCGCCGTAGGAGTTAGTGACGGGCGGCATGACCTGCGCCGTGTCGATGACGACCTCATCTCGGAACGCGAGGCCGGCGTATTGGTCCATAGGCGATTTCAACGGGCGCTGCGCCAACGAGGCGCTCGCGGATCCGCCATCGAGAAGATCCGGCCGTCTAACAGCCGCGCACGACGAGCAGTGCACGTGATCCTGGCCCTCGCGGCGGAGGTCAATTACTGCCCTGCCCTCGGCGGCTGCCTTCACATGAAAATGGAGAACGGCGCCACTTACGGCGAATTCGTAGGGCGAGAGCTCTGAGGGTAAAGGGAGGGGAAGCGCGCCCTTCCCCGATTGTCGAAGATTCACTTGCGTGGGATCGAGCGACTCCTGAGCCCTCGAGAAGATCATGGTTCGCAGCGAGGATGGTCAAATCCGATGGCGGCCTAACCGCCAAATCTCTTGACGAGCTTTGAGCCCTTGGCCGTGCTGATCTGCTGGCTGGTCAAGTCGCTTCCCGCGCTCAATCCCTTCACCATGAGGTTCTTGACGCGCTGCGCCGCCTGCTTCTCGTTGGAATAGTCGATCTCGACGTGATCGAGCTCCATCAGATGGCCGAGTTCGTGCGCCCAGGCGCGTCCATTGGCGTGGTCATTGCCATACCACTGGACGAAGCTCGCGGGCTCGGGAGAGCCATTCGGGTATGAACCTCCGCCGGCGTTCAGACTTGCGATCGAATTGACCAGGAAGATGTGGACCGCATTGTCCGCGTCGTGCCGGGACGCGAGAACGCCCAGCAGGACCTCATCGCTGCTGCGCCTGCTCGGTGCCATGTCGAGCGGTTTGTCCAAGATGCAATCGCTGATCACGAAGGCGATCTTCGCCTTCGACCAGATCGTATTGACGACATCGAGCGCCTTCTTCGCTGTGTCGCAGTCCCATTGCGCAGGCTCGAGGACGCCCCTGTTGGCGAATGGGGTGACATAAAGTCTAAGCGGAATGGACATGCGCCGGGCTACCGATCAGTCTTACGGCAGGAAGAACGGTATGAAGCCGATTCCGCCACCACCACCGCCGCCTCCGCCCGCGTTAACCTCGGGCTTCGGCGGCCTTGCAGGCCGTGCCGGAGCTTCTTCGGGGTCCCTGTTCCTGCGCTCGAGCTTTGCGGATGGTGTCGGACGGGCCCTGCGCTTCTCGCACTCATCGTCATTATTCAGGAAGTAGCCCGCGGCGCAGGTGATCTTGACACACCGATCTCCATCGCGTTTCTGGCCGGATCCGCAAATTATCGGGCAAACCCGCGCCGATTTGAGCTTGATCGCGTCGAGCGCCTCAGGGCTCGCAGCTTTTGCATCGAACGTGGTGCCGGCATTCTTGTTGTACAACTCGAGCGAACGCCGTGAGGCCGCATCCCAGTCGCCATCGGCCGGTCCGCTAAAGCAACCGACCCGGCGCAACTCGGCTTGCACCGATTTTGCAAGCTCGGCCTTGGACGGCGGTGCCGGCGCGGACGTCTGTGGAGCCGGCAGCGCGGCCACTTTCGCATCCGAGTTCGGGGGAGCCTCTTGCGACGGGTCGGACCCAGCCTGAGCGCCAATTCTCGCGACGGCTATTTCAGCTTCCCGGCGACGCTGCTCGGCCTGCGCGGCCAATTGTTGCGCGGTTTCTCTGGCCTTCTCCGCTTCGGCACGAGCGTCCTGCGCTGCTTTCAAGTCCGAGGCGGCTTTGGCCAGTTGTGTCTGCTGGGCCCCCTGGTTGACGAGCCGCGCCTGCTCCTGCTCGGCCTGGCGCGCCTTTTCCGCTGCGGCCGCGCGCTTATCTTCCGCATCGATCTTGGCGAGCTGCAGCTTGGCCAGATTTGCGTAGTAGCCGTCCGGATACTGGGCAAGGAAGTAGTTCAGCGCATCCTTGTTGCCGATCTGCAGCGCGAGCTCGTAATCGTGCCGAATTTCTGCACGCGCCGAGACCGGTGGAGTTGCAGGCAGCGGTGGCGGGGCCGGTTGAGGCGCTGCGGCGGCCGCTTCCTTGGCCAGTGCCGGCACGAGCGGCACATCATCGCCACCAAGCGTACCGTACACATAGGGCTCCTGCTTGTTGCCGGTCGCCTTCATGACGTCGTCGCGGACGAAGCCGAACACCCGGCGCAGGTCCATGCCTGGAGTAGCGATATATTTCACCAGTGCCGAGGCATAGGGGCTGTTCTTGCTGCCACCGTCGGACGCCGTCGAGCCAGCCTTGGCAGCGAAAGCAACCAGCGTATTCGAGGTCGCCGGCTCGATCCTGGCGAGGCCCCGGCTGACAGCCCGCGAGCCGACCGTCCGCTTCATCTTGTCGGCGAAAGGATTGTTGCGGCAAGCATCGAGGATCACGAGCCGCAGCTGCCGCGCCGGCTCGATCGCCAGCAGCACTCGCTCGAGCGAAAAGGCCTCGTCGTACACATCTGTATCGCGCTCGAGCGTCGCATCCGTGGGGATCAGGTAGTTCGTACCTTCGAGCTCGATCCCGTGGCCCGCGTAGTAGACGACGGCGACATCCGAGTCGCGCGCCACATCGGCAAAATCACGCAGCGCACGCCGCATCTCCGATGCCTGGAGATCCGTGCGGGTCTGGACGACGTCGAATCCCGCTCTCTTCAGGGTTCCCTCAACGATCGCAGCATCATTGGCTGGGTTGGCAAGCGCTGCGGCGTTCTTGTAGGCCGAGTTGCCGATGACAAGCGCGACACGGTTCGCAGCCCATGCCGGCTGACAGACAATCAGCGCAGCGAGAAGAAACAGGGTACGGCGCAATGCCACAGATCGGTGCAAATGCATGGCAGTACTACTTCTAGATTTTCTTCTTCCATCATTTGTGTCGTCACGACAGAAGCGGTTCAATGCGATCTCATGATCCGGCTGTGGAACCCACAGGGATGGCATGACTGCGCTGGCTGGCCGGTCAATTGACCTCACCGCAAGCCTGCCGTTTAATGAGGCAGGTTTCGAACAGGCGAGATCACTCCCGTGACTGGCGCGAAGCTCGATCAGGCGGGAACAGCGCGGAAGGAGATTGCCGGGCGCGGAGGCAATGCCTTGTTGGATTGGACCGCCAGGGCCGTTGTCGTGATCATCTATGGCGGGTCTGCTGTTATGGGCGCCGCCAGCGTCCCTCACCTGCTTCCGCCGGACAATCTCCACGACGGGCTTGCGCTTGCGGCCAGAATTGCCAACATCCTGTTCCTCGGCCTCGTCGCGCTGACAACCATCACCAGGCTGACGCCGATCATGAAATCGCAGGGCATCGAGACGCGGGTCTCAGCCTTGCTGGGTACTTTCTTGAGCATCGTCCTCGCATTTCTTCCGAAGGCAGAGCTCGGGCCCGTCTGGTCGGCTGTGTCCTCGACGTTGGTCTTGGTGGGTACCTCGCTCTGCATCGTGGTGCTCCGCTGGCTCGGCAGATCCTTCAGCATTCAAGCGGAGGCCAGGCGTCTTGTGACGGAAGGGCCTTATCGGATCGTCCGGCATCCTCTCTATCTCTGCGAGGGGATTGCCCTCGTCGGCATAACACTCCAGGTCCTTTCACCGCTTGCCGTCCTCGTCGCCATCGTGATTGTGATGATCCAATGCCGGCGGATGATCAACGAAGAGCGGATCCTGAGGCGGGCATTTCCCGAATATGCCGCCTACCGCACGACAACTCCTTTTCTGATCCCCACGTGCCGGGCGATCGGCCGAATAGGCCGGGGCCAGGCACCGGCCAAGGCGATCGATCCGCACGCCTGACACCACGCTTCACATCCGCTCGATCTGCAACCAGGCGGAGTTCGATCCGAACCGACTTTCGGCCTTCTTCAGCGCTTCAGGCAAGCGATCGAACAGATCAGTAAAAGTAGACATATCAACAATTTACCTCAAAGAACCGGAGTGCGAAGAGCGCCGGCGCGACCGCTCGCAGGCCCCGAACAATCGTCCGAGGCCCTTGAACGCGTTCGCTGGAATACGCGACCAATATCAGGAATGGATCGGGCTCGAGACTGTTCCTTGCACGAGCCAGGCGGTCGCCAGGAGCTATGAGTTTAGTCAGCATCTGCGCGGCCACGCCAACTTCGTTGACGCTCGCTACCATTCTTCGGCTGATGTTGGACGTCGCGCCATGAGCAATTACACGCAGATCAAGTTGTACGCTCTTCTTCTTGCTGCCTTGCTGTTCCTGACCGCTCAGCCTGCTTCCGCGACAAAGCGCGTCGCCCTGGTGCTTGGCAATGCCACATATCAAAACGCTCCCCTGCTTCCCAACCCGGCCAACGACGCCGGCGCCATCGCTGCGACGTTGAGGGCCGCGGGATTTGACGTGGTCGACTCGAGGCTCAACCTCGCAGCGATGGACATGAAGCGCGCCCTGAGGGATTTTGCAGATCAGGCGCGCGACGCCGACATCGCACTCGTCTACTACGCAGGCCATGGGATCGAGATCGATGGCACGAACTATCTGATCCCAACCGACGCCAGGCTTGAACGTGATACGGACATCTACGACGAGGCGTTCTCGCTCGACCGTGTCCTGATGGCGATCGAGCCTGCAAGGCAGCTACGGGTCGTGATCGTCGACGCGTGCCGCAACAATCCTTTTGCCGACACGATGAAGCGAACGGTCGCCTCGCGATCGATCAGCCGCGGGCTCGCCAGGGTCGAGCCAACGGTCTCCAATACGTTGATCGCCTTCGCCGCGAAGGCCGGGTTGACGGCGCTCGACGGCAACAGCCAGAACAGCCCGTACGCGGCCGCACTGGTCAAGTATATCGCAAAGCCGGGCCTCGACCTGCGCAGGGCCTTTGGGTTCGTCCGCGACGACGTCCTGCAAGCCACGGGCAACCGGCAGGAGCCTTACGTCTACGGCTCGTTGGGCGGCGAGGACGTTGCGCTCGTGCCTGCTCCAAAGGCCGTGGAGCCCACGCCAGCGGCGGCCAACCCCCAGTCGGAGGTTCGCCGTGACTACGAACTGGCGCTGCAGCTCAACAACAAAGCCGCTCTGGGCGCATTCCTGACCCAGCATCCAGACGGATATTACGCAAGCCTCGCCAAGCTTCAGCTCAACCAGATCGAGGCGGAGGAGGCACGGGTTGCGGCGACCGAAAAGGCGCGCCAAGCCCAACAGCAGCAAGCCCGGCTTGCCTCCGAAGGCGCCCTGCGCGCAGAGCAGGAAAAGGCGGCCGCTGATCTGAAGGCTGCGGAGGACGCCCGCATTGCGGCCGAAAGAACAAAACTAGCTGCGCAACAGCAAGCGGCCGATGCCGAGCGGAATCGGACCACATCCGAGGGATCGATAAGCGCCGCGCTCACTCGGAACAAGGCCGCCGTCGAGAATTCCACCACGGCGAGCCCGCCTCCAGCCGCTGTGGCCGCTCAGAGTGACACAGACACGAAGGTCGCCGCTCTGAGCGCCGGGCCGCAGCAGGCCGATCCGGCCAGGGCCGATATCCCTCAGGCCGATCTCGCCAGATCGGTACAGAGCGAATTGAGCCGTGTCGGATGCTTCACCAGTGCCGTCGATGGCGAATGGAATGCCGCTTCGCAGCGCTCACTCTCGCTCTTCAACCGCCACGCGGGAACCAAGTTCGACACGAAGCTTGCGAGTCTCGATGCACTTGACGCAATCAAGCTCAAATCGTCGCGGGTCTGTCCGCTGGTCTGTGAACGCGGCTACAAGGCCAATGGCGACCAGTGCAGCAAGATCACCTGCGCCGAGGGCTCGTTCCTCAATGACGACAATGAATGCGAGAAGCGGCGCGGCAAGAAGCCTGTTGCAAACCGCAACACGGGCGAGCGCCCGGCCCGCGCGGATCGCCCGGCCCGCGAGAGGTTTACGCCGGCTGCGGAGGCGCCCGCGCCACGGCGACAGGCGACTGCCAAGGGAAGCAGTGGCAGCATCTATTGTGACCAGCATATTTGCCGTCAGGTCAATCGTGGCTGCCGCCTCGAATACCGGGGCGGTGGAGGTCCCGGCGGCAACACTGGGAATGTCGAGGTCTGCAACTAGAGCCTTTTCCGTTCCGATGGAATCGGAACGGGGCTCTAGACTCTTGTTTTGACGCGTTTTCTTGACGCGAACCGGTGTCCACTTCGCTCGAAAACGCTCTAGCGCCACGCAAAAGAGGTGTCCGAAGGAGTGACCTGAGTGACAACCTGCGAGCTGGAGCAGAAAGATGTCGGCACCTTTCCGGGTGTGACGCTCTTCACGAAGCGGCAGGCGCCCGGCATGAGGCCGACGGCGGTCTATCTTCCACCGAAGCACGCAACGGCCGCCACCAAGTTCGATGTCGTAATCTGGCTACACGGTTTCTATGTCAGGGATCATGAATACCTGTTCCGGAACGATCCTGCACGTCTGCGCGAACAGGTCCGGGATTCGGGGAAGGATGTCGTGCTTGTCGCGCCATTCCTGGGCTACGAATATGCCGTCGGTGACACCTTTGCCGGAAACTACAGCGTGAAGGATCTGGCTTCTGCCAAATGGGGCGAACGCTACCTGGACGAGATCCTCGGGGCTTTTGCCAAGTTCGTGGCGCCTGCCGCCAGCACCGGCAACGGCACCCGGAGCATACCCCAGCTCCAGGTCGGCAAGCTCATCATCGCCTGCCATTCCGGCGGCGGGAGCGGCATGCGCAACCTGGTCGGAAGCCTCGGAAAGTATCAGCCGAACCTGTCGGCCTGCTGGGGATTTGATTGCCTCTACGGCGCCAAAGTGCAACCGGACGACGCCACGTTCTGGTACCAATGGCTGTCGGGCCAGAGCACCTGCGCGCTCGAAATTGTCTATGGCCCGACCACCCTTTCGCAATCGGTGAAGCTGGACCTGGTCGGACGCGGACTCGCAACGCTCGACGGCAATCGTCCTCCGTCACAGCGCCCTGCTCTCAAAAACCTGACTGTGAGCGTGGGTCACTATGATGCATTTCCGGCCTTCGGGCAGATGGTCAGGGTCAATGATCTGGATCCGGCCTTCGTCGACCGCTTCATGATCCCGCAGGTCGCCGACAAACCTCCACTGGGCCACAAGCCGGCGTCGCGCAATGGAGAATTCCTCAAACAGGCGATTGCCAACGTTCGCGGCGCTTTCCCCTTTCCGAAGGACATTCACTACATGATTGCCCGCGGCGGTTTCTACAGCCGCCTGAGTAAGCTGTAGCGTCGCAAAGGCCCTCCGGCGGGCACGAATTCGCCAGTCACCGGCTCGCTGCTTAACCTTGGCTGTGATGATGCGAGGAGACACGCAGGACATGACGGAACCACCTTTCGATCCGAACACCGCGCCGAGAGCCGGCAACTCGGCTCAGGACCGCGCCGCGATGCGAGCGGACATGAACAAGGTCGCGCTGAAGCTGCGCGAAGCCGGCATTCAGCTTTACGGATTCTACAAGATCCACGACCTCGTGCCGTACTGGAATCCGCTTGGCTTCGATTTCATGTGCGACAACTGGCGGCAACTGCTCGATGCCGCCGGCAAGGCACCGCGGCTAGGCTCCGACCAGATCAACATGCCGGGCTACGATCCGTGGCTGCAGGCCGGCGTCAAGAGCGTCGGCTTCACGCAGACCGGCAAGGCTCCGCACGTGCATCTCGACATTGCGATCGATCGGCCCGGGCTCTGTCGAATTTACATCCTGGAGAAAGACGAGGAGCGACGTCTCGACGCCCTGCGACGGGCCCGGGTGGTCACCGCGAGAGATACCGACGTATTCAGGAAGATCCACCGGCGGGTGGAGGGTCTCGGCATCGATCTCGACGATCACATCGGCTCGCACCTGGAGGCGGGGCGGCTCGTGCTCGATGGCATCAATTTCGTCGCCAAGGATCACCACCGTCTTCTCGATGCGCTGACGAACCTGAAATATCCCGCCGGCAACAATGTCTTTTTTCGCGGAGAGAGATCCGGCCGCGGTCATTTCTTCGGCATGGCCTCATTCCTGGCCACCGACGGCATCGGCTTTCGGCAAATCTGGCAGACATTTCCGGAGGAAAGACCGGTCGCAACACCAGATCCGCGTACCGGACCGGCGATGGATCCCAAGGCTTCCGGGCGGTTCGGCGATTCACCGAACCTGCCGGATCTCACCTCGGTGCACTGTGCCGTGTCGAACCGGATCTGCAACGTCCATATCGACGAGATGGGCTTCGTGGTCACGGACAGCAAAGGCACCATCATCGTCGACCCTGACGCGCTGCGGCACATCTTCGTCGAATTGCTCTGGAAGACCAACCTGCAGGGCAAACTGCCTTTCTGGGCGCTCGATAACGTCAATTTCATCATCCCGAGCTCGCCAAACGACTTTTCCCGCGTTGGAGTCAGCGTCGACATCGCGAAGTTCGGGCGTGTCAAGATTGCGCTCAACGGGAGCTGCTCGGCCGACGGCAAGATGGAAGCAGCCGGCACGCTCACGCTCGGGTTCAAATTCTGAGACAGCTGACAGCCACGGCTCACTTGATGGAATAGGACTTGACGTCGAACGACCAATTGTTTGGCACCAGTTTTCCGCTGCCGCCGTCCGGCACACGCAGCTCCCTGGTCCACGCCGACAGGTAGCTCAACGTATCGGCTTGATTCTGTAGTTTGCGCGGGAGATCCGGCAAATCGAGCAATTGCACGCGCCGTTCACTCAGGATCGCAACCATGACGGCCGAGCCGGTCGGCGGTGCGACGACATATTCAAAGCCACGTTGCCGCCCTGCCGGAGTCGGCACAACAAATTGCACACCGGGCTTGACGAGATTGATGTCGCGGCCATCCGACTGCTCCAACAATTCGGGAGTCGGAAAAATCTGGGACATCCGTCCGTCCGCATCGACATCCACCAGAATGAGATAGCCTGCCTTCTTCGCAGTCACTCCGAATGACACCTTGCCGCCAACGTCGACGGTCAGGCCGGGCAGGATCTCGAGGGACACACTTGCAGCATTGCTCTGTGCGGCGCCGGCCTGTCCGCGCGTCGCCTGGATGCGCCAAAACCATGGCGCGCTCGCCAGGCTCGCATGT
Source organism: Bradyrhizobium sp. USDA 327 (assembly GCF_041262065.1). Classification (NCBI taxonomy): domain Bacteria; kingdom Pseudomonadati; phylum Pseudomonadota; class Alphaproteobacteria; order Hyphomicrobiales; family Nitrobacteraceae; genus Bradyrhizobium; species Bradyrhizobium sp. USDA 327. The sequence continues at coordinate 3,015,771 of NZ_JBGCCW010000001.1, forward strand.
GGAGATTCCGGCCGCAGCGGCGCCGCGGGCACGGCCCCACTTCCCGCCAGCAGCAGGGCGAATGCGAAGCATACTCGTTTACGGCGGATCAGCTCCGATCGCCACATGGCTCCCCCAAACAGATGTCAGGGAGCGCTGAAAAAGCCGATCGAGGCGATCCGCGCGTCCGCAGGCAGGTAGCGCTCGAGGTTCTTGATCAAGTGCCCTGAGGCACGTCGCCGATTGAGCTGAATCAGGACGGTCTCGAGATCGACCATGCGCCGCTGCGAGGTGACAGCAACGACCTGCTCGGCACCGAACGGCTCACCCACCCGGAGTGGCAGCCGCAAGTTCGACGATTTGGCCACTGCCGCATCTGTACCCACCGGGTACAACATCTGGATGGTACCGTCGCCGGATACATTGAACAGCAGCAATGCCCTTGAAGCCACATCGGACAGTTCGACTTCGATGGTCTGACCAGCGCGCTGCTGTCGATCATCCGGCCAAATACGCATGATCTGCGGCGATCGGGTCGCCATTCGCTTGAGCTCCCGCATTGCTGCGGTGCGATCCACGACCGTCGGCAAGTTGGCTACGTCCATCCCATAGGCGACGACATCGCCCCAGGCGATCACGTCATGCGAGACGGGGTCCCAGATCAGGTCGGGATTGTCCGTCGGCTGAACGGCCTGCACGGTGGCGTCCTTCGGCGTCATGCCGGCGAAATAGTTCATCTTGCCGTCGAGCGCCGCCAGACGGATCGGTGCCGTGAGACGGAGGGGCGCCGGTGCGGCGACGGTCGGGGCTGCAGCAGTCGGAGCGGCGACGGGCGCAACCGTATTGGGTGCAGCGGCCAGCGTCGGCAGCGCCGGAGCCTTGGTCGTCGCAGCCGGCGGGGCAGCCGCCTGTCCATCAGCAGCCTGACTGGAGGCCGTCCTCGCGGCCGGGCCCTGAATCAGCACCACGCCGCGCGTCAGCTCGAAGGCGACGGCGGTCTCCGGCGCCTGCGCCGGTGACGATATCGTCACGATGTTCTGGCGCTGGTCCGAGAGCTGATAGACCACCTGCCGGACATTGGCGAAGAGCTCCTTGAGCGTCACCTTGCCATCGCGATTGATGTCCGCGCTGCCCTCCACTGCCCGCGCCACCGCATAGCTGAGAGCCCCGCGCAGCCCATCGATCCCGGGAATCCGTACTTCGGGCGCCTTGGTGTGGCGATCAACAGCGGCGAGGAACGCCGTATGGTCGAGATCGAGCTCGGACTTCGGACCGTTGCTGTCCGATATCGGTTTCAATTCATCGACAAGCAACGTGTAGCGCGGCACCTGCCGGAAGCTCATCTCTGCAGCCCGCGGGTCGATATCGCGCACCATTCCGCCGCCATGGCAGGTATCCGCAACGAAGATCACCTTCGCGCCGCGCAACTCGAGCTGCCGGATGAAATGGTTGAACTCGCTCCCCAGAATGCGCTCGACTGAACCCTTCGGCGTGGTTTCGAAGCCGGGCAGCAGGAACACGTTCTCCATCCCATCGGGCTCCGAGCCCTTGACGCGCTCAGGCTCCTGCGTGCCGTGGCCGGCGATCGACAGGAAGACGAGGTCATTGCTCTTTGTGCGCGTCACCAAGGCACTGATTTCACGCAAGACGCTCGCCCTGTCCGCTTGGGCATTGGTCAACTCGACGACATCGCTAACCCCCATCGTCTTCAGGCTGGACACGAGATCTCCCGCGTCAGCGACTGCGCCCTTCAGTTTGCGGACGTGCTGGTAATCGTCGATTCCGATCACGAGCGCGCGCACGGCCGCCCCATCCGGATTGCTGATCGCCAGTGCTTCCGCTGCCTGGGCGCGCTGCAGCGGCAGACCGATCACCGCAGCAAGCGCGATGGCGGCAGCGCAGCAGATCCTGTACTCAAATCCTCTGGGCCTTCGCATCGTGATCCACCTCGATGTCATGCAAGCCGGTTCCCGAACCGCGCCGGTCCGACGTGGCGGCGACACGTCGTCCGAACGTCCCGGGTCCAGTCTGCGAACAGCATTCGCTATCCATCTGTAGCGCCAGTGACACACATGGTTCAGCGCCTCTTGGTCGCGGTTTTCGCAGCCGCCGATTTGCGGCCCGTCGGCGCATCGGAGTCCTGGTAGACGTCAGCCGAAACGGTTGTCTGGTCATCGGCGAAGGCACGGAAGCGAACCGGAGTGTAGCCGCGCGCAAGCAGGCTCGCCAACGGATAGATGTTGCGGCAAACGCGTCCGTTGCAGCCGCCGGTCGAAGATTCCATCACCTCCGCCTTGCGATCCGGCGTGAACCGCAGGAACAACATCACATGGGAGCCCGGCTTGTTGAGTGCATCGCCGGGCTTCAGCTCCCAGGGGTTCGTCACGGGCGACGCGATCGCGGGAATGGCGGCGGTCGTGTAGTGGACCGAGAGTCCCCACGTGGCGCTGACGAACGCCGAGCAGTCGACGCCCGCCACATCCGGCCTCGGTGCGTTGCGGGTGCAGACATTCCCGGCCAACGTGCCGCTCTCGATGCGCTGCCGGAAGTTTGCGAGCGAGCCGTGACAGCCCCAGCAATAGGGTACGCCGCGTACCTCCTGGTTTACCTTGCCCTGAAGGTACCATGGGCGGCGAATGCGGTTGAATCCGCTGCACTGGCTGTCCGGATCGTTGCCATAGTTCGCCTGCGTCAGCTTCCACTGCACACCCTCGAACGCAAACGCGGTCTCGATCGCCTGCTGGCGATTTGACGGCCGCACCGCCGCTGTCGCATTGAACTTGCTATTGTTGTAGGGCTGCGCGGTTGCCGTCCGCGACGGCCGTGCGTCGATCACCGACGCGTTGCGAAGGGGGCGGAAGCCGACGCCAACCACATCGACACCGTTTGGCTTGGTTCGCAGGAAATAGACGTCGCCGTCACCCGAGATCGTGACGAACCGCCTCGTCAGCGGGGTGTTCTCGAGAGGCAACTCGTAGATTCCCTCGAGCCGGCCGTTGGCGGCATAGCGCACGACGAAAGTGGATGCGTTCTTTCCCGACGGCGGAATGTCTTCGGCCAACACATAGAAGCGATCGCTATTGTCGATCTCGAGGAACTCGACCGTACCGAGCTGGTCACGCACGCGCAGGCCGAGCGCGCCAATGGTCTCATTGGTGACCATGGTCTGGATCTCGATCCGCACGCTGGAATTGCCCTTGTCCGGGATGATATCGGCGATGACCGAGCCCTTGCTGCGGGACGCGACGTACTGCCGGTCGGGCTGCCGGCCCGTTTTGACGACGGCCGCGCGGGTGTTCTGGTCGAGCAGCTCGGTCGCGCTGCCGGGTGGCTGCGATCCCATCTGAGCGAAGGCGGAGATGGCGACCTGGTCATCCGTGCCGCGGCTCGAGACTTCCTCAAGTTGGATTTCGTCGCCACCGAGCCCGCGCGTAGACTGGTCTGGCGCCGCCTTCAACGTGCGGACGCCGCCGTCCCAAACCATGATGTCGCCGTTATGAACGACGAGATCGGTCGGCTGTACATCCCTCGGCATCTTGAGGACGTCAGGATCGGAATTCGGTTGCTTGGGATCGAACTGGAGAATGCGTCCGTTGACCTGATCGAGCACGAACAGGTTGCCCTGCCCGTCGGCACTGAGCGCCTGGGGGCCTGCCAGTTCCACGTCCTCGCCGGCCGGGACGATGCCGACCATGGAGGCAGCCGAGCCGCCAGAAAAGCTCCGCACGACGGTGTCCTCGGCGTGCGTCCCGGTGGCGAAAATGCTCGCACCGGCGATGAATACCCAGATCCAACTCGTTGGACGAAACATGTTCGCCTCAATGTGCCCGAACCGATTGTCGCGCCAGATCGACTAATCCGAGATGCCGTTGATGCGGCGCGTCAATTAGTGGTGAGCAATCTCAATCGCGTTCAATTCTATCACCGGACGGTGATAGCCCGAATGTCTTCAGCTTGCGGTGCAGAAATCATGGCCAAGAATAGATTTGAGCAGGTCAACGAGATCCAGCCCGACGCCATTACGCTGGTCCTGAAACGCGACCTTGACGGCGCCACCGGATCGGTTGTGATGCCGGCTGCCAGCAGCGGCGGGAGGCTGTCCAATGACCAGGTCAGCGCCCCGTTGCCGGCCCAGGACGCCTTTCGCGGCGCGATCCGGCTGGCCAATGACGTGAAGCTCGCGATCGTGGTGTGCGATCCGGACGGCGTCTGGAAGCCCGAATGGGGCGATCTTTACCGGGCCCTCGACTGATTCATTGCCGGGCGGACCGGCACATGTTGCGACGCCGTATGGAGACGAGCATGCTGAACGGACCCCTGCCCCGCGCGTCGTTGCGGGTCCGAGCCTTGATGGTCGCGCTGTTGGTTGCGACCAACTGGCCGGCACGGGCCAACGACTCGGCCGCCGAATTGTCGATCGGGGGGCTCCAGTTCGTTCGCACCCGCGATGTGGCCATGGAGAGCGAGGACCTGCGTATCGCACTCGACAAGATCATCGTTCGCTATCAGTTCGCCAACGTCACCAGCAAGCCGGTTACGCTGACTGTGGCCTTTCCGCTGCCCGACATCGACCTGTCGGAGGCCGATAACATTGCGCTGCCGTCGAACGACCCGGTGAACTTCGTCGACTTCGAGACCAGGATCGACGGTAGCCCAGCGCCGCTGACGATTGATCAGCGCGCCATGATTGGCGACAAGGATGTCAGCGCACTGCTCCGCCAGTTCAAACTGCCGCTGTTGCCCATCGGCAGCCGCGAGATCCGCGTGGCCGACCTCCCGGCAGCGACCCAAACCCGACTTGTGGACGAGGGGCTATTGATGCCTGCCGGAATGAGCGACAACGGCCGTCAGCAATATGCTCCAGGCTGGGTCACCAGGACGTCTGCCGTGCGCCAGCAGGTGTTTCCGCCTTCCCGCACCGTCGTCGTCGAACACCAGTATCGGCCCAGCGTCGGCTCCAGCGCTGACACCATACTGCGCCCGGGCCTGCGCCGCAGCAACGCACTCGGCCCGGAAGTCGTGCGTTACCGGAAGGATTATTGCGTGACGGATGGGTTCCTTGCCGAGCTCGACAAGCGCGCCGGCGACGGCACGGCCAACACCGCCAAGCTGCAGGAGCGGCGCATTTCATACGTGCTCAAGACCGGCGCGAATTGGGCCGGGCCGATCCGGGCGTTCAAGCTGACCATCGACCCGGGTGGCAGCGACCGCATGGTCAGTTTCTGCCAGGGCCGGCTCAAGGCGCCCCCGACCGGAAACACGCTTGAATATACGGCGAGCGATTTCAAGCCGGATACCGACCTGAAGATCCTGGTGATTGGAAAATTCTGAGCGCCGATCAGTTCGTAAGCATCACGTAGCGCGCGGCCGCGGTGATCGTCACGTGGTTGCGCTGGGCGTCACTCAGCGCCTGCAGGAAGAACGTGTCGGCAGCGATCGGCCGCGGCTGGCGCAACGAGTCCAGAACCTGCGGAGTCGCTACGGCCAAGATCAGTTGCGGACCGCTCGCGCGCGGGACCGGGAGCGAAAACGACAGCGAGTCAATGCCCGGCTTCAGAAGGTAAGACAGGCTCTGCACCTCACCGCGATCCGATACCACGAGCAGTTCCACCACACGATTGGCGAAGTTCTCGATGGTGCCGTTGAGGATTTCGCCAGCCTTCAGTTCCGTCGCTGACAGGGTGACGCGCGGCACTCGCATCTGATCGTTTCCTACCTGGCTCAAGAACTTGACGGCCGGGCACTGGGCCTGGGTCACCTGCCTGACACCGACCGAAGCCTCAAATCCCTGGTCCCGTCGAAACGCCTTGTCGAACGTATCGAACGGGGCCGTCGAGGCGCCGAAGCCTTCGATCACGGCGGCCGTTTGACTGACCGCAACCGGCAAGATGAAGAAGCAATCGCCGCCGGAATACTGAGTTACATATTTGCGGATGCGTTCGGCTCGTCCCTGCCCCTCGGCTGGCGGAGTGGGTGTTACCGCTGGCGGTGGTGACAGCTTCACCGACTCCTGACGTCCGGGCTGTGGTGCAGGGGACTCGACTTTCGGCGGCGACATTGTCCCCGCGAGTTTCGGAGGCGGCGGCAAGGCCGCCACGCCAGGCGCCGACCAGACCAGCTTGTAGAAGGCATATCCACCCGCGCCCAACAGGAGCAGCACCGCGGCTGCGCTCGCATAGAGCCAGAGACTCCGCGGCCTCCTCTGCGCGGTTGAGGGCGCCCTGTCCTGCCAGGCCGGCGCCGCGCTTTCCGGCGGCGCCAGCGGATCGAAGCCGGACAGCGGCGCGGTGGATGTCTGAGGCGGACCTGTCGGCGTCCATTTGGCGACCTCCGCCATGGTCGCACGCAACGCCGGATCGGGCTGCAGCATCCGCTCCAGCAAGGGCCTGATGCGCATGTCTACCGCACCGAGATCGGGCACACGCCGGCGCTTCTCCACCAGTTGAAACTGGCTTCCGCCCATGTCGAGCTTCTGTCCGGTCAGCGCATGGAACAGCACGAGGCCGAAGCTGTAGACGTCGGACTTCGCTGTGATCTCGTTGCCGTACAGGCCGACCTGTTCCGGGGACGCGTAGTTGTCCTTGCCGGCGAAGCCCGAACCGATGATGGTCTTGTCACCCATCTGGGTCGATCGGGCGATACCGAAATCGATGATCTTGGCGCGTCTCACATCGTCGAGCGGCACGATGATGTTGTCCGGGGAAACGTCGCGATGGATGATGCCGTGCTCGTGGGCGGCCTCAAGTCCCGATGCAACGCGCTGCATCAGCTTGACCAGCGCCTCGAAAGTCAACGGCCCTTCGTCGAGCATGTTCGAGAGCGAACGGCCGTTCACGAACTCCATCGCGAGATACGGTCGCTGCAGCACGGGCTCCACGGTGAACAGGAAGTAGCGAACGATCGCATCGTGCGGGAGATTGTGAAGCGCCGCTGCCTCCCGCCGGAACAGCGCGAGCGCGGCCTCGTTGTCGACCATGTCGGGGAGCAGCATTTTCACCGCAACCGGCGATCCGGTCTGGATCTCACGGCACTTGTAGACCTCACCCATGCCGCCCGCGCCGATCACCGCTTCGATCTCGTAGATGCCGTTGAGGCGGGTGCCGGGCGGCACACCGCGGTAGCCCGACGGGAATGGATCGTTGACGGTCATGGTTGCGGCTCCCGATCCAGCGGCGATCTTGTCGGTTCCGAGGATCGCGGCACCAGCAGCCGCACAACCACGATCGTCACGTTGTCGAGCCCTCCCCGATCAAGAGCCAAAGCGAGCATGTCATCGCAAGCCGCCTGGGCGTGCCGCGTGATCGCATGCTGCAGGATCTCGTCGTCCTGCACATGCTTGGTCAAGCCGTCGCTGCAGATCACGAAGACGTCTTCCGGCTCGGCCGGACCTGTCACGACCTCGAACTCCGGATCGTCGGCGACGCCAACGGCCCGCGTAATGGCATTGCTCGGCCAGTCCTTGACGTCTTCGCGCGACACCGCGCCGCCGGCAATCAGTTCCTCCAGCTCGCTGTGATCATGCGATACCTGATTGATGCTGCCCCGGTTGACCAGGTAGACCCGGCTGTCGCCCGCCCATATGCAGGCATAATAGCCGTCGCGCACGAGCAGAACCGCCGCCGTGGTGCCGACGGTGGCACCCTGCCGCTCCTTGCTGAGCGACAGGATCTGCCGGTTCGCGTGGAACAGCCGCTCCTCGCACTGCGCCAGCAAGTCGGCGGCCGAGTCCGGCAAGTCGATCGTATCAAGCGACTGCACGACGATGCGGCTGGCGAGATCGCCGGCCTCGTGACCGCCCATACCGTCGGCAACGGCCCACAGGCCGACATCGGTCCGGACCAGGCATGAATCTTCGTTTCGCGTCCGCACCCGTCCGGCATGAGTGACGCTGCCGACATCGAACAAGGAAGGGACATGCACCATCGCGCGTCACCCCGTCCCGGATGCTGCACGGCCGAGATCGCCGGTCAACAGTGTGGAATAGTGAAATGGATCCGGCAATCCGCGGCAAGCGAGCGCCATTGATGGAAAGCCTTCGCCACCCGCGGTCCACCAGAAACTTGCCGCAGCATAGATCTGCGGACTGGCAGCGGAAAGCGCGGCAAAGGACTTGGTGAATGCGTCATCCGCTGAAACCGCTCCGACGGTCGTTGCGCCCAGTGCGATCATTTGCGATTCGTCGGCGATCGGCGCCTGCGGTCGCGGCAGCGCGAGACGATCCAGGGCACCCGATATCTGCTCAAAGGTAGAAGTTTGATCCAGGGTCGAAAGCAGGAACGCCTCCGCCTGTCCGTACCATTCATCCTGAGGATCGACGCTCGGCGGCGGCAGCAAGGCGCTTTCGTCCGACACCACATGCAGCGTCAATGGATAATACCGCCCCACCCCGTCGAGCGAAGACATCATTGCCCCCGCCACCGTCGTGCCGCAGATGGCGGCGCCAAGCCAGAATCGCCAGACCGGTGCGGTCAGGAACGCCTGCTGCCAGCCCGGGCCAAGCTGATGACGACTGGCCGACAGCGCAGACTGCACCCATGGCTCCCAGGCTTCCAGGAAGCTGCGCGGGGTGGCGATCGCGATGAAATCACGCTTAGCGCCGATCTTGCCGAATAGCCCACAACGCATGGTCATATTCCGGTCGGGCAACGAAACTCGCGGAGCACCGACAGGTTGAGGGGATTGCGCAACGACCCGGTCGAAATCTGATAGTTGAGCTCGCGCCCCGCGACGATGAAAGTCGCGCTGGCGGTTTCCGCTTTCACCACCAAAGATCCAGCCTCTAGCATCCGGAACAACGACCAGGGACCGATGCGCTCGAGCACGGATGGCGGCCCGATATCGTTGCTGACCGAAATTGCCGTCCGCGGCGACGGACCCGGCCATAGGACGGTGGTCGGTGCGTTGCTCTGAGGCTGCGGCGGTGGTGGCGGAGGTTGCGGCCCGCCGAACATGGACGAAGCCGTGGGCGGGCCCGGCGTGACCGGGCTGGTGATCGTCGTGCCGCCAATCTCGGTCTTGACCGTCACGCCCGGTCCGGATGCCCCGGGCGGCCGGATCGCGAACGACACCGCCGGCACGCCACCGCCGGTCTGGAAGAAGGCGTCGCGGACATAGGCCGCATTCTGGAACTGCTTCAGCGTGTCGGGCGAGAACGATCGGCCGACGGGACTCTCCTTCCGCCACGTCCAATCTGATCGCGAAGTGTCGGCGTAAGACGCCAGGAACTGGGTGAAGAATTTGTCCATCACGCCGTTCGGACTGAAAAGCTTGGCGAAATCGGCGAGTGGCACCTCCTGATTGCTGCCGCGGACGAACGGATACCGGTTGGTCACCGTCTGCTGGCAAACCGGCGTGACCTGATCGCGCAGCGCCTGCAGGATCTGTCCGGCAGTCGAGGCGGCAATACTGCCCTCGAACTCCGCGGCGGCCGCGCGCAGCATGTCGGAGAACGGCGGCGGCATGCGCGAGGCGTTGTTGCGCAGGGCCGCAACCTGGCTCTGAAGCGAAGCGGTCGCCTGCGCGGTCAGTTGCGGGTTCTCGATCATCAGCGTCAGATTCTGCGCGATATCGTTCAGGTTGGCGATGGTCGAGTCGATCGGCCGGCGGGTGCTGTCGCCTTCCAGCACCGCCTGATATGGTTTGAACTGCGCTTCGATCGTCGTCCCGAGTGGTCCATCCTGGGCGTTGGTGAACAGTGGCGGCGCGGCCACGGCAGGCGTGGCCGGGTTCGTGGCCGCGTTCGCCGGCTTCGGCCGTTCCTTGGTCAGCATCGTCTCGTCGCGCACCGATTCCAGGATTTGCCGCATCGGTGAGGTCGGCGCGGAAACCGCCCTTAGCACCTCGTATTTCGGCTTGTCGGCGAGCAGTTTCTTCAGACGCAAGCTGCCCAGCGCGGTCCGCCAAGTCGTGACAAACTCGTTGGAATAGATGTTCAAGAGGTCGCCGGCGAGGTTGTCGTACTGCTGGTCGATGGCCGACTGCTGGCCGGCATCGCCCAGAACCCAGCGTTCCTTCTTCATGCGCTCCGACAAACCGGGCAGCCGGGCGACGAAGTTCTGCTGGAAGCCGTTATACGTGAAGAACTGGGGCACCCGCACAGCGTCCAGAGGCTGCCCCGTCGTGGTTTCGAACACGACCGCCATATCAGGACCGCCGCGGCGGGCGGCGAGCCAGTCGCCTGCAGTCGATGAGCGAGCCTCGGATTTCAGGAATTCGTAGGCGCGCTGCGAGACGCTCAGGCGCGCGAGCGAGTTCTGCGCCTGCTTGATCAGCCGGCCGTCCAGCTCGACAAGCGGGGGCTGCTCCGTCTCGAGGTCGAACATCGCCGTGAGGTTCTCATCGAGCAGGCGCCGTCCTTCTGCGTTGGTTGCGCCGGGATAGAGGTTGTCCTGCCAGTCGCGCTGCATCCAGGAGCGGATCAACTCGCGGTCCGGCGACTGCAGGCCGCCGAGCATCAGATAGACCTTCAGCGCCTCGTAGACGAACGCAGATTCGTTGATGCGCGTGTTGAGCTGCTCCTCCAAACGATACAGCAGGCGTGGCCTGAACATGCGCTCGAGCGCCGTATGATAGGCCGCCTTGGAGGGGGACATCAGCCGCGCGTGCTGGCTGAGCCCGTAACGGGCCGACAGGGGCACCGATTCGTTGCGCGATCCGTAGCCTGCCGGGGCGTTGCGCAGCCGATAGAGCAGTGGCAACACCTTGTCGAGATCATGATCGTCGATCAGCGTCTGCTTGATGAGAGGCGCTCCGGCGGCTGCATATTCGTTGTCCGCCTGCACACTCTGCTCGATCAAGTCAGAATTGCGCTTGTAGCTGGTCAGCCATCCCGCGATCAGCCCGATCGAGACCAGACCGATCAAGGATAGCGCTGCTGTTTTCAGGATCAGTGCGCGGCGCACCGCCGCACGGTCGGTCGAGACCCAGTCGGCCTCGCCGATGATGACCTTGGAAATGAGATCGGCGAGGAAATAGCTCTTGCCCGTCCCTGAATAGGATCCGGAACCGACCTCCTCCGCGCCGAACGTGCGCGCCAGCGACCCGATCAGTTGGTCGATGGGCGTCCCTTGCTGCGTACCCGAGGTGAAGTAGAATCCGCGCAAGTTCGCGTTCACGTGGTAGCGCGTCGGCTCGAAGATCTGGTTGAGGAAGTCGTGGATCTGGGGCTTGAGCCGCGCCATCTGTGCCGGGAAGCCGAACAGTTGCACGCGGTGCTGCGGCGTCGGCTCGTCCTGCAGGCGGTCGAGTGTCTCCTCGCTCAGGCGCTCCAGCAGACGGTCGAACTCGACGGGTATCTGTCCCACCAGATTCTGGGTCTTGTCAGCGGTTTGGAATGTCGCACCCCAGACCTGCCGACGGCCGGCCTCGCCGAGATAGGCGAAGTATTCGGTGAAGCCGGCAACGAGATCGGCCTTGGTAAATAGCGCGTAGACGGGGAAGCTGACCTTGAGCTTCTGATGCAGCTCGAGCAGGCGCATTCTGATGGCGTCGGCGTGAAGCGCGAGCTCCTGCTTCGGCAGCGTCAGCACGTCCTCGATACTGATGGCGACCAGGACGCCGTTGATCGGCTGGCGTGACCGGCTCTTCTTGAGGATGTCGAGGAAGGCCAGCCAGCTTTCCTTATCGGCCTTGGCGTTGGAATCCTGAGTGGTATAGCGGCCGGCCGTATCGATCAGCACGGCCTCCTCGGTAAACCACCAATCGCAATAGCGGGTACCGCCGACCCCCGCGACCGCAGCCGGCGTTGCCCCGCGTGCGAGCGGAAATTTGAGCCCGGAATTGACCAGCGCGGTGGTCTTGCCGGCGCCGGGCGGGCCGATGATGACGTACCAGGGCAGATCGTAGAGATAGCCCGATTTGTTGCCGCTTGCGGTCTTCAGCGTGGCAAGCGCATCCTTCATGCGCTCCTTGAGAACCGGCTCATCGCTGACGGGCTGATCTGCCGCACTGATCCCGTCGGCGATCTCCTTGGCATTCTTGCGCCGCTTGAAGAAACTAAAGGCGGCGACGCTCGCCACGGCCGTGGTCAGCAGCAGAATCGCGATCTGGCGGATGATGTGGTTCTCGAGCGGATGCCAGTCGCCGAATGCAATGAAGGGACCTGCGAAATAGATCACGGCGCCGAGCGAGCTGAGCCCAACTCCGTAGAGAATGATGCGGATGATATCCTTGGCAAGCATTGATCGGTACCTGTCGCAAACCGCGTGAGCCGTGGAGCCTGCTTATTCGCTGCGTTCGATGAATATCTCGACACGCCGGTTCTTGGCGCGTCCGTCAGGCGTCGAATTGGGTGCGATCGGCGCGTCCGCTCCCTTGCCTTCAACGTCGACGCGCGAACCATCGGTCAGGCCGGGCTTCAGCGCGGCGGCAACCGCCTTGGCGCGCTCGACCGACAGCTCGAAGTTCGAAGGGAAACGCACTGTGCGGATCGGCGAGCTATCGGTGTGACCGACGACCCGGATTCGTCCCGGCTCCTTGTCGAGAGTTGCTGCGACGCGGGTCGCAACCGGCTTGAAGCCGTCGAGGACGGTGGCCTGGCCTGACGAGAACAACACGAGGTCACAGACCCTGATCACGATAAAGCTCGCGGTCTGGTCCGCAGTCATGGCACAGGCGGTGTTTTCCTTGGCGAGCGCGTTGCGGATGCGCTGCAGCTGGGTGATACGGTCCGGCGGTGGCGGCGGAGGTGGTGGAGGCGGAGGTGCAATGACCTTGCGCTTGAGCTCGATCGGATCGCTGGGATGCAGCGCCAGAGCGACTTCGGCAGCGTTCTCCGCCCGCCCGGCCAGCAGCGTTCGCAGGACGAAATAGGACCCCGTCAATAGCGCGGCGGCCACGGCTGCCACCAGCCAGACCGGAACGCGGAGACGCTGCCGGCGACCGGCCAGCGCCTGCCCCCTCCAGTTGGGCGACAGGTCGCTCACCGTCTTGGGACGGACCCGGCGCAACAATTCGTAGAGGTTGCGCTGGATCACCTGCAGGTTCGCAAGCCCGCCTGCCGACGTACGGTGGATGCCCTGGAAGCCGAGCGCGAGACAGGCATGCTGCAGTTCGAGCACTGGATAGTTGATCAGCGGATCAACCTTCAAATGGTCGAGGATCTCGAAGAAACGGACACCACCCACCCGCTCGCCGAAGAATCGGCTCAGCATGGAATATTGCGTCCAGACGTGGCGCTCATCGGTCGGGATGTGCTGCACGATATCGTCGGCGGTGGCGCATAGGATGTATTTCGCCGTGTTGGCCTGATGCTCGGAGATCCCCGCCGAACGGATATCCTTCTCGAAGAATTTGATCGCGTCGGCGACCTGCTCCATCAGACTCGCGAATGACGCACGCATGAGCGCCACGCGCAACCGGCCAAGCAGTTGCAGCAAAGGGCCGGCCGCACGCATCACCGGATTGGCGTTTGGCGCCACCAGATCGTCGACGCGCAGCGGCGGTCCGGGCGGCAGCATCCCCTGCTGCGCCGGTGCCTGCGCGGGTGTCGATATCCATTCCTCGGACGGCTGGCTGATCGGCGCAGCGGCGTAGCTCGGGTGCTGCGGAATGGGAGAAGAGGATGACGGCGAGGAAGGCGCGGGCGCGCCGGGAGACTGCACAGGTGACGGCGAATAGCTTGGACGTGCTGCGGGTCCCTCGCCCGCCGGAGGCTGAGCGGCGGGCGCCGGCGGCAACCTCCCGCCGGGATTGGGACGAATGATCGTCCGCTCGCCCCGACCGAAAGGATTGACCGGCTTGTCCCTGTCGCTCATGGCCTGTCTTCCAGGATAGCCCAAAGGTACAGCTCGAGCTCCGGCCAGTCGCCGGAGAAATGCATCCCGATCGAGGCCGCCGTGCTGAACTCCGGCCATAGCGGCGACTTGCGATCGAGATAGAAGTAGACGTGATCGGTGATGGCCCGGATGTGCGGCGGCGGGGTCGGCAGGTGCACCAGCGTCAACCCTGGCAAGTTGGCGTGCACGATTTCGTTCATCTTGGTGTTCGGGCCGACCTTGAACAAATGCGGGAAGTCGTTCTGGATCTCGACGAGCGGCCGCCGTGCGGCGACCTCCAGCACCAGGGTCGCATTCCGGAACAGCGCCCGGTCGCGGATCGGCGACACGAACGCATTCTGGGCGCGCTCGATGATCTCCAGGCGGATCGCCCGCCGGCCCAGCCGCGCGCTCAGGAAGTCCTGGATGTCGCTCACCAGGGGTGTGAAGATATTCTCGAGATCGTCGTGATCGTACGCCGGATAGTTGCGAGCACGGCGTTCTGGTGTGGCAAACGTCGCAAGCTCACCGGCGAACCCCAGCAGCTCCTCGTACAGTCGTTCCGGATGAACGCTGCCCGAACGCTGGAAATGGGTCAGCACGGGAATGGTCCGGTTCAGCACCTGCAGCACCAGATAGTCGACGCTCTGCAACCCGCCCCCGGACGACGGATCGACCGCGTAACGTGCCAGCTCGTCGAGCTTGGTCTCGACCCAGCCGATGATGCGATTGAGCCAGCCGTCGATGATGGGATGTGCGGCGCAGACCAGCATCGGCGGCACGAACTTGTCGTCGAACAGGACGTTCTTGTCGCGCACTTCCAGAATGCGCGCGATGCCGAGTCCCATGTATCCCGGCTTGCTGGTCTTGCGCAGTTCGAACGACAGCCGCGGATAAGCGATGTCGATCTCTTCCTCGATGCGCAGCGCCGAGGTCGAATCGATGAAGGTCTCGGACGTGCGAACATAGCGACTGGCGCTGTCGGTGCGATCCTCATCAACCTCGCGGGTGTTTGGCGCTGCGATCGGCATCATCAGCCAGACGATCTGGCCGGCGGCGGAATCCGGCACCTCGATCGCTTCCGGAATCGGGCTGTCTGCGGGGATGTCGAACGGCGTTCCGTCCGGCATGACGCCGGACGCGTTGCGCACTGCGAACTTGCTCTGTTCGGTGAGGTCCTTGTCGATCTCGAGCTGGGCGAATCCCCAGGGGTATGGCGTTGTGTAGCGAACGCGCTTTTCCAGCAAATGTTCGATATAGCGATCGTTCTGCTGCAGATGGTGCGGCCGCAGAAACAGTCCTTCTGACCAGAAAACCTTGCTGTACCAAGACATTCCTGCATCCACTTACCAATGTTCGGCGACCGCGTGGTCGCCGATAGTCACTTTGATCCGCCCTTGTCGGCGCGGTCGTAATAGTCCGAAAAATGCAACATGAAGGTATCGATCGGCGCGCTATTGTCGCGGCCGAGATGCGCTTTCCAGCGCGTCAGGAATTCGTCCCAGAGTTTGCCCTTGTTCGAGCCGAACCAAGAGTTGGCGCCGCGCTGAAGCTCGAGCTCGCGCGCCATGAGCGTCGGATCGATGCCGGCGATGAGCTCGTGGACGGCGTGCTGCATCGCCATGTACGTCTTCAACTGATGCGATTTGAGGTCGCTGAAGCCCTGCGCGAAGGCTCGTTGCGCGTCGAGATAGCTGCGCGTCCGCGGCCCGAACAATATGCGCATGGCCTCTTCCGAAGTCGGCGAGAACTTCAGCGGGTTGTTCTCCACGGCCTGGACAGTCGTCTGGCTGGTGCTGCGGGTCAGCTGCTTGGCCTGAGTTCGCGCCTGCAACAGCGCCATCAGATTGTCTACGGTCATGCGCAAGATCGTGCCGAGCTGTTCGGCGAGCTCCGCGTCGGTCTTGTTGGCAAAGAAATTGTCCGGCAACCCCGCAGCACGTGCCACCAGCCGTGCGAACTCGGTGCTGCCGACCGGCTTGGCCGCGACGGGCCCTTCGTCCACCACTGGTGCCGGGCGTGACTGCTCAACGGGTGGCCGTGACCACGCCGGCGATGGCGGCGGCTGGACGGGCGCTGTTTCATCATCGGTCCACACCGATGGCCGGCGCGGGGTCGGCATGGCAGGTGGTGGCTCCACCAGTGCTCTCGGCGTCGCGACCGGGCCGGCGGCCCAGCTCAATTCGTCCTGCGCATCGGGCTGGTGCGGAGGCGTCGGCGATGGACGTCGAAACGGATCCACTCCCGGCGCCGGGACGCTCGCGGCCCAATCCAGAAACTCCGGATTGATCGGCCGCGCCGCCTCGCGTGGGTTCTTCAGCTGCTGCGGATCGATCGGCGGCGGCACGTCGCGGTCGGCCGCCCAAAGCTCCTGGTACCCGGCATGCTGCTGGACGGGAGAAGCGCGCGGTTGTGCCTCGCGGTCCGCGACGCGCCCGCCCTCCTCGTCCTCCAGTGAAACTCCGATGATGTAGTGGCCAATGGTAAGCCGATCGCCGTCGCGCAACCGGTGTGGCCCCCGGATGCGCTGGTCGGCGCCATTGAGAAAAGTGCCATTGGTCGAGACGTCATGCAGCCAATAGGCGCCGTCGCGAAAATGCACCTCGCAATGCTTTCCGGAAATCATCCGCGCCGGATCGGGCAACGTCCAGTCGAGGTGACGGTCCCGGCCAATATCGACCGAACGCCTGCCGGTGACCGAAAATGACACAGGGCCGCCGTCCGGAAGGTTCGGTTCGTTCTCGATATTGAAGCGAAGCACCATCTCATCGTCTCATCAGCGCGGAGGGCGCGGTTCGCCGCGTGCTAATTGAATACCATCCTCCAGGCATGCCGTCATTATCCGGTCCCGGGACTCGCGGGGGAGCCGGCAAAGGGCGATCAGCAGGGCCGCCCGCACCGCGCGCGCGGCTTGATCGGGCTTGGCCTCGACCGGCGCAAATTCTGCTGGAACCACGCTTCCGCCGGACCATCCGGCCGCCAGCGCCAACCATGTCGCCGGCTGCTCGGGATCGTTGGCATTGCCGACCGCCAGCGCCTTGTTCCGGGATTGCTCGTCCGGCTGCCGGACCCAGGTCTCCACGAAATTCAGCGCCCTACTGTCGTTGGCGTCGAACTGGTCGAACATCCGTCGCAACGAACGGCATCCCCAGGCAACCGCCACGCGCCTGGGCAGCAGATAGGCGCAGAAAGAGACGGCCCCGTGCCAATTGCGCGCATCGGTGGCGTCCTGGAGGAAGTCAAGCGAGGGCTTGTCGACTTCGGCCTTGCCGACGTCGTGGCGCGCCATCGGATAGGCCTGAAATAGATCCTGCACCGTACCGAACCGAGCCTGGCTCATAGCGGTCAGCCGACAAGAGTTGGCAGGCCGTGGGCGCCCAGCGGTCCCCCGGCTGCGAGTGCCATGGCGCCCTGCGCCGTCATCGCGATGGTCGGCGCGTTGATGACGATACCCGCAGGGGTCAGGATGATCTGGCTGGGACCAACCTGCAGGGTGATGTTGACGTTCGCCATGAGCGTGATGGTCAGGCCCGCGGTGACGGACTGATCCATCGTCATGGTGATATGCTGGCCGCCCAGCTCGATGTCGAGCTTGTCGTTGCCGTTGACGAGGGTGGTCTTGCGGGTGTCACCACCGAGCGCCGCTTCGCCGATCGTCCGCGTCTCGGTGTCGCGGACCGTCACGTCGTGGTCCTTCTCGGCGTGCACAGTGATCTTCTCGGAGCCCTTCTTGTCCTCGAAGTTCCACTCGTTGTAGCCGCCGCCCCCCTTGGTGGAGTCCGATTTCAATCCCGCGATCGTCTTCTTGGACGGCAGATCGTAGGGCAGCTTGTATTCGTCGTTATACACCGTGCCGATCACCAGCGGCCGGTCCGGATCTCCTTCCAGGAATTCGACGACCACCTCCTGTCCGACGCGCGGAATGATCTGACCGCCCCATTTCTTACCGGACCAGACCTGGGCGACGCGCAACCGGCATGACCGCTTTTTCTTCCGGTCCCAGAAGAACCGGACATAGATTTCGCCGAGATTTTCGACGTCGATCTCCTCGCTGGAATTGTCGTCCTTGGTCACCACCTTGGCGGTCTGGACGCCGTTGATCCTCGGCTTCGGCGTCAACATCGGCGCGCGGAACGGCCGATCACTTGGCAGAAACTCGTAGCTGCCGAAATAGACGTGTTGGCCGGCGTCGCTCGGGCCGCCAGTGCGATAGGATTCGATCGAGAACGAATGGGTGGCTCGCACCACGAGATATTCGACATTCTGCGAGTCCTTGTGGTGCTTTTCGAGCTTGGTCAGTCCGCCGGGGAACAGGTTGACCGCGTCGCCGTTGCCGCGCCGCCGCCGGTCCATGGCCTGTTCGGACTGGAGCTGGATCTTCGCGTAACGCTCGCCGTCGGATTTTTCCTTGAACTTGCCTGGATAGTCGTAAAACTCCATCTCCGACCGCGTGTAGTGCTCGTTACCCTTGGCGTCGCTGATCATCTGCGCGTTGGGCTTCTGGTAGTTGTAGTCGTTGAGCTCGACCTTGCCGGTCCGAAACCGGCGCTCCGAGACCCATTCGTAGATGTGTTGCTCGCCGCGCCGGTCGGCTCCCGTCAGCGGAATGTAGGGTATCGTGGCAAGACCGTTGATCGGGCTGTGCGACGATTTGGAGTCCGCCAACACCAGCGTGTGCTTGCCGCCCTCGTGCTTGAAATAGTAGTAGATGCCGTGCTGTTCCATCAGCCGGCAAACGAAATTCAGATCGGTCTCCCGATACTGAACGCAATATTCGAGCTTCGGACAGGAGCCCTCTTCGGTCAGCTTGGATTCATAGTCGGTGAAGCCGCGATCGTTGAAGACCTCCTTGATGATATCGGGCGCCTTCTTGTCCTGCCAGATCCGGCAATCGGTGGTTCGCGACAACAGCCATAGCCAAGGCCTCAGTACGATCCGATAGCTGAAATAGTCGTTCTTCACCCCCAGCCATTGGGCTTCGGTGAGAATGCCGCTGAACTCGCGTTCCTTTTCGTGCAGCTTGATGGTCAACGTACACTGCTGACCGATCGCGCGGTCGAAGTCGAGATCGGCATCTTCGCTGAGACACTCGATGCGATATTCGAAGAGTTCGCTAAGTCCTTCCGAAGCCTCATATCCGACGAAAACCAGAACGTCTTTGCCGAGAGGCGTCTTGAGTTCGCAGAGGCGGGTATCCTGGGTAAGCTGGCCCATGTGGGCGTTAACTCCCTCGTCGTCCGCGTGATCGGCACAAGTGCAGATCGGGCGTCATGCAGGAACCGCGGCAATCCCTTCTGCCACTGGCAGGGCCGGCAAGTCTGCCGCGGGGTGGGTGGGCCTTCTGACGCGCCACAGGAGCCGTCCAAAGAACCACCCCGGCCCTCAAGTATAGTCGCCTCCAAGAGCTTGCCGGTTCACGCGAAACTGTCATGATCGTTGGCGAATGAACCAGGGCCATCATGCATCTGACCTATCAAGGCTATCAGATCATGATCTTCCCCTGCCCCATCCGCTGGATGACACGGGCTTCGGCAGTGGGGCGGATGGCTTAGGAGGCGGATGATCCTCGCATGCTCGACGTCGCATCCCTCACCCAGGCCATAACGGCCGATGATCCCTGCGGCCCGGATCTCGACGCCGCCGGCGACATCCAGTACCTCAATTTTTTCGCAGGTGCGGAATCCCTGCTGCCGATGTCGTATTTCGAGGTCGTCAACGCCAATGGAGAGCGCGGGCGGTTCGATCCAAAGACCGTCGATATCGCGGGCCAGTTTGAGGCCGTACGGCCCCTTCTGGCGCGCACCCGCGATCTGCGCCTGAACATGCTGCTGGCCAAGTTCTCCATCCTCAACCGGGATCTCGACGGCTTTCTGAATTGCCTGAAGGCGACCACCACGCTGCTGAGGGATCAGTGGGAAGCGGTGCATCCGAGGGCCGAAGACGGCGACTATGCGCTTCGGGCCGTCACGGTCGAAGCGATCGACGTGTTTCCAACCGTGATCAACCCCCTCCAATTCCTTCCGCTGATCGAAAACCGCAGGCATGGCAGCATCAATTACCGGGCCTATCAGGTCGCCAAAGGCGAAATTGCCCCCGGCGATGCCGACGCGGACGGACCCGATCTAGCGACCATCGAGCGCATCATCGGCGACACGGATCTCGACACCCTCAAGGACGTGAGTGCCCGGTGCTCGGCGGTCGCGGCTGAAATTTCAGGCCTCAAGGCGATCTGGCACGAAAAGTTGAACACGGGTCAACCCATCAGCCTCGATCGAGTCTCCGGTGTCGTAAACGGTATGGCCGCGTGGCTTGCGGGTATTGTCACGGAGCGTGATCCGGCCGCAGTGGCCGCGCCATCGGACGATGCCGCACCGGTTGACGCGCAAGCGCCACTGGAAACGACCGGCGCGCTGGCTTCGTCAGCGCAGGCCGCCGCAGCACTTGCGGCCGCGGGCGACTATTTTGCCCGAATGGAACCGTCCAACCCGGCGCTGTTGCTGGTGCGCCAGGCCCAGGAGATGGTCGGCAAGTCATTCATCGAGGTGATGCGGATGCTGGTGCCCACCCACGTGGAGAGCGCCGCGATCAACATCGGGCGCGACAAGGTATTCGACCTGCCGATCGAACGGATGGCGGAGCTCGCCATAACATCCTCATCCACGATCGAGAACGCATCTCAAGATGTTGTTTTTTGTGCAGAAAACAGAACTCAAGCTCTGGGCCTGCTGGCGAAGGTGGCGGCATTTTTCCGTGCCGCAGAGCCGTCCAGCCCGATCCCTTTTTTGGTCGATCGCGCGCGCGATCTCGCGCAGCGAGACTTCCTCAGCCTCTTGAATGACGTCCTGCCCGAGGGGGCGCTCAAGACAATCGACAAATCGCATTGAACCCGCTTTTCGCTCGACGGCACTAACAGGACATAAGGAAGCTTGTCGACCGCGAGTTGAGCCGCCTTATCAGCCTGCGTCGCGCAAGTCGGTTTCCAAAGCGATTTTGTAGAGAGGGCAGCCATGGCTACGGACAGCGGTCAAAAATTCATTCGGCGAAACCGCGCACCGCGCGTGCACATCACCTACGAAGATCCCTACGACGCCGAGCGGCTGATCGAGCTGCCGTTTGTCATGGGCGTCCTCTCCGACCTTTCCGGCAACAACGCCGGCGTCGAGAAGTCCAAGGTCGAGGAGCGCAAATTCCTCGAGTTCGACATGGACAATTTCGACAACCGCATGGCGGCAATTCAGCCCGGCGTGACGACACGCGTGGCTAATCGTCTGGGCGATGCGCCCGACGAGAAGATTTCCGTCGCCCTGCGCTTCAACAAGATGGCCGACTTCTCACCGGTGGCGGTCGCCCGGCAAGTTCCGGCCACGGCCAAGCTGCTGGAGGCCCGCGAACAACTCGCCAACCTGCTGCGCTACATGGACGGCAAGGTGGCCGCCGAGGATCAGTTGAAGAAGCTTCTCAGCGATCCGCAACTGATGGCCGCGCTGCAGGAGCGCGCAGCCAGCCAGCCGACCGAACCCGACGCTGAGAAATAAGAGAAGGACTGGGGACCATGGCAAAAGAAGCTGGTCAGAAAGCAACCGTTACTCAGACCGGGACCGTCGAGGCTGACGAGTTCGCGACCCTGCTGAAGCAAAGCTTCAAGCCTCGCACTGAACGCGCGGCGACCGAAGTCGAGAACGCGGTATCAACGCTCGTCCAGGAAGCGTTGAAGGACACCAGCGTCATCAAATCCGACGTCCTCGACACCATCGAGGAGATGATCGCGCGGATCGACCAGAAGCTCACCGCGCAGATGAATGAGATCCTCCACGCACCGGAGTTCCAGGCGATCGAAAGCGCCTGGCGCGGTCTGCATTACCTCGTCTTCAACTCCGAGACGGACGCCAATCTCAAAATTCGCGTGATGAACGTCTCCAAGAGTGAGCTCTATCGCAACCTCCGGCTTTACCCGGACGCCCGCTGGGATCAGAGCCCGCTCTTCAAGCAGGTCTACGAGTACGAGTTCGGCCAGTTGGGTGGTGAGCCGTTCGGCTGCCTCATCGGAGACTACTACTTCAGCCATCTGCCCACCGACGTGCAGTTGATGCGCGATCTCAGCAAGATTGCCGGCGCGGCACACGCCCCCTTCTTCGCCGGAGCCGAACCCACGCTGATGGGAATGGATTCGTGGACCGAACTGTCCAATCCCCGCGACATCGGCAAGGTGTTCGACACGCCGGAATATGCGGCATGGAAGGGTCTGCGCGACCAGGATGACTCACGCTATCTCGGTCTCTGCATGCCGCGGGTACTGGGTCGCCTCCCCTACGGCGCCAAGTCTGAGCCTGTGGAGGAGTTCGCCTTCGAGGAAGAAACCGACGGGCATACCGGCGACAAATACGGCTGGATCAACGCCGCCTACGCGATGGCAGTCAATATCAACCGTGCCTTCAAGGAGTTCGGCTGGTGTACGCGCATCCGCGGCGTGCAGTCCGGCGGCGAGGTCATCAACCTGCCGACGCACACGTTCCCCACCGACGACGGCGGCGTCGACCTGAAATGCCCGACCGAGATCGCCATTAGCGATCGTCGCGAGCACGAACTTGCAAAGGCGGGCCTTATCCCGCTGATCCATCGCAAGAACACCGACAAGGCGGCCTTCATCGGTGCGCAGTCGCTCTACAAGCCGAAGAAGTATTTCGGCGAGAAAGGCGTGGATGCAACCGCGTCCGACAACCTATCGTCACGTCTGCCCTACATGTTCGCAGTGTCTCGCTTTGCGCACTATCTGAAGTGCATGGTTCGCGACAAGATCGGATCCATGAAGGAGAAGGATGAGCTGACGGTCTGGCTGCAGACCTGGATCAACGAATACGTTGATGCCAATCCAGCCCTGTCGTCAGAAGCTCAGAAAGCGCGCAAGCCGCTGGCCGCTGCGAAGGTTGAGGTCATAGCAAACGAGGAGAACCCGGGATACTACAACGCACGCTTCTTTCTCCGTCCCCACTTTCAACTTGAAGCGATGGACGTCGGCCTCAGCCTTGTCTCGCGCCTGCCGGGCCCGAGCTCCTGACGTCACGTCATCACGACCGTCAATATCAAGATTTTTGAGAGGACTATGCTATGGCTGTCGATATTTTCTTGAAACTCGATCCGATCAAGGGCGAATCGAAGGACGACAAACATCCTGACGAAATCGATGTCTTGAGCTGGTCTTTCGGCGAAAGCCAGACCGGTACATTCCACAGCGGATCCGGCGGCGGCGCCGGCAAGGTCAGCGTCCAGGACCTCCACTTCACGCACTTCGTTGACAAGGCCACGCCGGAACTGTTCAAGGTCTGCGCGAACGGCAAGCACATTGATACCGCGATCCTCACCGTTCGCAAGGCCGGCGAGAACCCACTGGAATATCTCAAGATCGAGATGAAGCACGTTCTGGTCACCAGCGTGTCGACCGGCGGGTCGCACGGCGAAGAGCGTCTCACCGAGAACGTGAGTCTGAACTTCGCGAAGGTCAAGATGACTTACAAGTCCCAGACGGAGAAGGGCGCCGCCGGCGCGTCGCCGACCTTCGGCTGGGACGTTCCTGCCAACAAGGAATGGGCTTGATCTACGGATCCTCGTCTGGCGCCGGTTACCGATAGCGGAAACCGGTGCCAGGCGACGCGATCCCGCCCGCACCTTTCGGGCTATCCCGGTTTTCGGGCTGGACGCTTGATCACGGCAGGTCACGCCGGACGCCAATTGCCGCCCCCGAAGCTGCATATGCGCCGGCCGACATGGGGACCGGAATGACGCTTACGCCAAAAAAGGATCGGCTTTCTCCTCCGCTCATGCTGGCCTTTCGTGCGGCTCACGAGGCACGTGATGCGCGCAAGGAGCTCAATCTGCGCGACCAGTCCGGTGAACGGATCATCGCAGGCCGGCGCAGCACGGGACGCCATCCGATCTCGGAAACATTGCTGCGGCGCGAGGTCTCCCATGACCTCGAAACGCTCCTCAATACGATCGCTCTGGAGTCAACGCTGGACATGACCGGCCGGGATTGCGTGCGAATGTCGATCCTGAACTATGGCTTTCCCGATATTGCCAATCGTTCGATCGACGAGGTCACTGACGATGAACTCAGCAACGCGCTGCGCGAGACCCTGACGACTTTTGAGCCGAGGCTCGATCGCAAGACAATCCGCGTCCGCCGCGACGGCTCGGTCGGCCCTGAGCAACTCAAGCTACGCTTCATCGTTCACGCCGACATGAAAGCCGAACCGCTCAACGTTCCCGTGGAATTCGTCGCCGACGTCGAACTCGACAGCGGCGATATTCAGATCAACCGACTTTAGCATGAACCGCGAATTCCTGGACTTCTACAATCGTGAACTGTCACTGCTGTACGAGCAGGCGGGAGACTTCGCCGAAGAATTCCCCGGAATCGCGGAACGCCTCGGCGGCCTGATCCGGGATCGCTCGGATCCGATGATCACCGGCCTGCTGGAGGGGGCCGCGTTTCTCGCCGCCCGCGTCCAGCTGAAGCTCAAGCACGAATTTCCGGAATTCACCGCAAACCTGCTCGAACAGCTGGTTCCGAACTATCTTGCCCCGACTCCGTCGGCCATGCTGGTCGCGGCGCGTCCACCCTATGCCGATCCGGCGCTGCGCGACGGCAAGAAGATCGCGCGCGGCGCGTATTTCGACGCCACGTACCGCGAGAGAGAACGAAGCCTCGCCTGCCGATTTCGACTTTGCCGCGATATCGTGCTCTGGCCGTTCGACCTCAGCGGCGCCGAGTACTTTTCGACAGCCGGCGCACTGCAGGCACTCGGGATACCGGTCGGCGGCGATGTCATCGCGGGACTGAGACTGTCGCTGACCCACCGTACCGCTGCCCGGCTCGATGAGGAGCCGCCCGACACCGAGGCCCGGACCAAACCGGAAACCTGGTTTGCAGGCTGCCGCGTGAGCGATCTCCCGATCTACCTCTCCGGCGCGGAGTCGGATTCCATCGCGCTTTACGAGCAATTGATCTCGAATTGCAGGGGTGTCTACTTCCGCCATCTCGACGACTTCGGCGATCCCGTGGTGACGCGTGCGCCGCTCGACTGCGTTCAACAGATCGGCTTCGATGAGAACGAGTCGCTGTTTCCCAACGATAATCGGATCTTCCGAGGCTCGGAGCTGTTGCGGGAGTATTTCGTATTTCCACGCAAGTTCCTTGGGGTCAACCTGACCGGGCTTCGCAGCGTGATGCCGCGGCTGCGCAGCAAGTCGATCGACATCGTCTTCGCTTTCGATGAACACAATTCGCGGCTTGCCGCCGCGGTGCGTCCCGACACCTTCAAGCTCTATACTGCGCCGGCGATCAATCTGTTCGAGAAGACGAGCGATCGCATCCCCGTCAAGTCGAATACCCACGAATACCACGTGGTGCCCGATCGTAGTCGCTATCTCGAATACGAACCGCACCAAGTGATCGAAGTCTACGCGCACCTTCCGGCGGAGAAGGACAAGCGGCTGGTGCGCCCGCTGTATTCGGCTGTCGTCGACCCGACCAGCGGATCGGTCGAGAATCTCTATTTCACCGTCCGCCGCCTGCCTCGACGCCGCACGGTGGAGGAGAAGACGTATGGCTCATCGTCCGACTACACCGGGACCGACATGTTCCTGTCACTGCTCGAGCCCGGTGAGCTGAGCGGAGAAAACCCCGTTGCCGAACTCAGCGTCCGGGCGCTGTGCTCCAATCGGCACCTCACGGAGCACCTGCCGGTTGGCCACGGCGGCGCCGACTTCCGCCTGCTGGATGATACATCCCTCGATCTGGTGTGCGTCGCCGGTCCCACACGTCCACGGGAGCCGGTGGTGGCTCAGTTGCGCAGCCGCAGCGAGATCGCCAATAGCGGAGTTGTCAGTTGGCGGCTGATCAACATGCTGAGTCTGAACTACCTTGGCCTTGTCGAGCGTGGTGGCGGCAAGAACGCCGGAGCGCTGCGCGAAATGCTGTCTTTGTTCGCCGACCAGTACGACGACGCCACGGAACGTAAGATCCGCGGCGTGCGCACGATCGAAAGCCGGCCGGTGGTGCGGCGGGTGCGAGAGCGCACGGGCAGCGGCGCAGCGCGCGGGCTGGAGATCACCGTCACACTCGACGAGAAGGCTTTCGAGGGGAGCGGCGTGTTCTTGCTCGGAGCCGTACTGGAGCGATTCTTCGCCGACTATTCGGGTTTCAACACGTTTACCCAGACAGTCATCTCCACACCGGAGCGCGGCGAGATCATGCGGTGGCAACCGCGCATGGGCACGCGGAGACCGTTGTGACGCTGATCGACCAGATGAAGTCCGAACCCTGGCGGTTCGATTTCTTCAATACGCTGCGCCAGCTGGAGCGAGCCAACCGGGATCGACCGCGGATCGGTGACAGCGCCGCGCGCCGCGAGGAGTATGTCGACCTCGGTCAAGTCCCTTATCTGGAGTTCCCCGCCTCCAATCTTGCTGCGGTCGACGACCAGGACGGCCGGCTCAGGATACTCGTCAAGTTTCTGGGTCTGCTCGGGCCGCAGGGCGCGCTGCCGCTTGCCACCACCGATGAAAGTCTCAGCTGGTGGCTGATGCGGGATGACGCTTTCCCGCGATTTCTCGACCTGTTTAACGGGCGCTTCCTGCAGCTGTTCTTTCGCGCCTGGGCCGATGCGCGGCCGATCGCGCAGCACGATCGGCCGGCAGAGGATCGCTTCATCGCTTATGTCGGCTCCTTCGCGGGCCTAGGCTCCGACGTCTTCGCCAATCGGGACACCGTACCGGACATGGCGAAGCTCGGCTTCGCCGGGCTTCTCGCCCCCAGGGCGAAGTGCGCGTCACGACTGACGCGGTTCCTGCAGGGGCTGTTCGATGTCGAAGTCGAGATCGACGAGTTTGTCGGCACCTGGCTCGCGTTCGACCCAGATCACTGCAGCCGGATCGGGCAGGCACATGCCAGCCTCGGTCGAGACGCTCTTCTCGGCTCACGGGTGTTCAGCGTCGAGGACAAGATCAGGGTTCGGGTCTTCGTCAAGAATTTTGCTCAATACGAGCAGTTCTTGCCGACCGAAAGCCGCAACTTGTCGGAGCCGCTGGCGGACGCCGTCTTCTTTTATATCGGCGACGAACTGGAGTGGGAGGTTGAACTCGCCATTCCAGCGGGAGAGGTCGCCCCGGTCAGACTCGGCCAGAGCGGACGACTTGGATGGACCACCTGGGTCTCGCCGAACTGGACGTCCACGGAAGAATATCGCCGCGATGCCCGCTTTCAGCTTGGCGAGCGCTTGAGAGCCCGTCGGAGCAGCGCAGCGGATGCCGCGGCGATTTGAACCTATCGGCCGCCCCTGTCGTCCTAACATCATGGGATTCGAGGCAATTCCGCCAGGTACGAAGCATCCGCGGAGCAATTGAGCAGGAGGGGCCGCCGTGACCGACATCAGCCTTGAAGCGGTAACCGGCAAATTGAACCGGGCTGGCTATGACGCCTTCATACAGGCTCTCCGCCACGCCAAGAGCGCCGGCAACCGCAACGTCGAGCTTGCGCACTGGCTCTTTCATATCCTGCAGCAGGACCGCACCGACCTCAGCCTCTCGGTCGACCATTACAAGCTCGACCGGTCACGGTTGCTGTCGGACCTTGCTGGCGTCATCAACGGCTTCCGCAAGAACGAAACCGATATGCCGGGCGTCGCCAATCCGGTCATCGATCTTCTCGATCGCGGCTGGCACTACGCCACGCTCTTCTTCGGCGAAACCCAGATCCGCACCGGCCATCTGCTGGTGGCCGGGCTCAAGTCGAATGACATCCGTCGCACGCTGAACAACCTCTCCCAGGAATTTGCAAAGGTGAACGTCGACGCATTGGCCGCGGAGCGCCGCGCCGTCTGGGCCGGCTCCGACGAGGAGTCCATGCGTCCGATGGACGGCTCGGGGCTGGTCGGCGCCGGCGCGGAGGGCGCGGATCAGGCGAGTCCCAAGGGGACGACGCCGCTCGACCGGTTCTCGCAGGATCTCACAGCCAAGGCCAAGTCGGGCGAGATGGACCCGATCCTGGGTCGTGACGAAGAGATCCGCCAGCTGATCGACGTTCTGATGCGGCGGCGGCAAAACAATCCGATCCTCACTGGCGAGGCCGGCGTCGGCAAGACGGCCGTGGTGGAGGGATTCGCCCAGCGAATTGCCGCCGGCGACGTGCCGCCACCGCTACGCGGTGTCAGGCTCTGCGCGCTCGACATCGGCCTGATGCAGGCCGGCGCCTCGATGAAGGGCGAATTCGAGCAGCGGCTGCGCTCGGTGATCGATGAGGTGCAGAGTTCACCGACCCCCATCATCCTGTTCATCGATGAAGCCCACACGCTGATCGGCGCCGGCGGCGCAGCCGGCACCGGCGATGCGGCCAACCTCCTGAAGCCTCCCCTCGCCCGTGGCACGCTGCGCACGATCGCCGCCACCACGTGGGCGGAGTATCGTCAGTACATCGAGAAGGATCCCGCGCTCACACGGCGCTTCCAGCCGATCCAGATCGATGAGCCTGACGTCGAGACCTGCTGCGTGATGCTACGGGGCCTTCTCGGCCCGATGGAAAAGCACCACGGTGTTCGCATCTCCGATGCTGCAATCGTTGCAGCCGTCAACCTCTCGCATCGCTACATTCCCTCTAGACAGCTACCGGACAAGGCCGTCAGCCTGCTCGACACCGCTTCGGCCCGCGTGGCGATCAGCCAGAGCGCGACACCGGCCTTGATCGAGGATACGCGCGTCGCGATCACCGCTCGCGAAGCCGAGAAATCGGCGCTGGTCAACGACAGCGACCTCGGCATCGAGGACAGCGAGCGCGTTGCCGCGATCGACAGCGATATCGCAACACTGAAGGACAAGTTGACGAATCTCGAGGCCGACTGGGCCAAGGAGCAGGAGCTGGTCAAGGACATCCGCAGCATTCGTGACATCCTGTCCGAACCCAAGGAAGATCAGGATCCGGCCGCCAAGCGCGCGGAGCTGCGCGGCAAGTTCGAGACGCTGGAGGGCATCAATCCGGAAAAACGGATGGTCTACGCCCATGTGGACCAGCAGTCGGTGGCGTCCGTGGTGTCCGACTGGACCGGCATCCCGGTCGGCCGGATGATGCGGGACGAGATCGAAACCGTGCTGAAGCTGCCGGAGATCCTCAACCGCCGCGTCGTCGGCCAGTCCCATGGCTTGACGATGATCGCCAAGCGAGTTGAGACCAGCCGTGCCAAGCTGGACAACCCGTCGAAACCGATCGGCGTGTTCATGCTGGCCGGACCGTCCGGGGTTGGTAAAACCGAAACCGCCCTGGCGCTCGCCGAAACCCTGTACGGCGGCGAGCAGAACATGATTACGATCAACATGTCGGAGTTCCAGGAGGCGCATACCGTCTCGACCCTCAAGGGAGCGCCTCCCGGCTATGTCGGGTATGGCGAAGGCGGTCGCCTCACGGAGGCTGTCCGGCGCAAGCCCTACAGTGTCATCCTGCTCGACGAAGTGGAGAAGGCCCATCCCGACGTCCACGAGATCTTCTTCCAGGTGTTCGATAAAGGGGTCATGGAGGACGGCAACGGGCGACGGATCGACTTCAAGAACACCTTGATCATTCTGACCACCAACGTCGGCACCGATCTGATCATGGGGCTTTCGCGCGATCCGAAGTATCGCAATGAGCCGGAAGAACTCGCCAAGATGCTGAGGCCGGAATTGCTCAAGGTATTTCCTGCCGCGCTGCTCGGGCGCATCGTCTCGATCCCCTACTTCCCGCTCTCGGACGAGATGCTCGCCGGCATCGCCCGGCTGCAGCTCGATCGCATCGGACGGCGACTGCGCGACAATCACAACGCGGCCTTCAGCTACGACGATGCAGTCGTGGAGCACATCGTGTCACGCTGCAACGATCCGGATTCCGGCGGACGCATGATCGACAACATCATCACCAATACCCTGCTGCCGGAGCTGTCGCGCGAATTCCTCAGCAAATCGCTTGCCAAGGAAGAGATCAGGCAGACACGCGTCTCGATCGCCGACGACAAGTTCGCATATTCGTGGAGCTGAGCACGATGAACATTCAGTCGGAGCATCGCCATCCCGCTACCGGCCCTACACCGTATGACGAGGTCTACTACCCTGGCCACGTCTACGGGCTCACCCACCCCAATCATCTCGCAACGATCGCCACCGTTTACGGCATGCAGCCTGCTCCGGTCGAGCATTGTCGGGTGCTGGAGCTCGGCTGCGGCGTTGGCGGCAACCTGTTGCCGATGGCCTTTCAATATCCGGACAGTGAATTCGTCGGCGTCGACCTGAGCGGCGTGACGATCGAGCGCGGCCGGCAGAATATCGCGACCTTGGGTCTGAGCAACATCAAGCTTCTGCACTGCGACATCATGAATGTCGACACAAGCTTCGGGAAGTTCGACTACATCATTGCGCACGGCGTTTACTCCTGGGTACCGCCGCAGGTGCGCGAGAAGATGATGGCGATCTTCAAGCAGAATCTGGCGCCGCGCGGGATCTGCTATGTCAGCTACAATGCGCACCCGTTCTCGCATCTTCGCGACATGGTCCGCGACATGATGCGGTATCACACCCGCCGCCTCACCGGCATGAAGGAGAAGGTCGGACAGGCCCGCGCGATCCTGAAGTTCCTGAGCGAGGGCTCCAAGGCCAACACGGTGCACGGCGCGATCATGCGGGACCAGTACAATCGTGTCCTCAAGGCTCCGGACGAATTGCTGTTTCACGACGACCTCGACGACGGCGCAACCGCCTTCCTGCTGCACGAGGTCGCCGAGGATGCCGCCGGCCACGGCCTGCAGTATCTCGGCGATGCCCATTTCGCGCGCCGCTATCTCGCCGGCTATTCCGAGGAGGTCCGCGCCACGCTGCAGCGCTTCCCGGAGAGCGAGTTCATGGCGCGCGACCAGTATCAGGACTTTGTCGACGGCAACGGCTTCCGTCGTACCCTGTTCTGCCACGACGACGTTTCCCTCAACCGGCAGATCGATGTGGATTTCGTCAGGCGATACCACCTCCTGAGCACGATCAGCCCGCTCGATCCCGAGGCCTGCCTGACCGACGAATCCCCGATGGAGTTCGAGAACCACGACGGCAGCAGGATTACGGTGACCAATCCGATTCTGAAGGCCGCGCATTTGTGCCTCGGCGGGGCCTGGCCGCGGGCGCTGTCATTCAGTGAGCTGCTGGATGGTGCGCGCGCGCTGCTGGACGGCCGCCGAGCCGATGATGACGAACGGGTACTGACGGATGCGATGTACATCCTGGCCTGCAGTGGCGAGGTCTCCTTCCTGGTCTCGCCGCCCTTCCTCTTGAAGGAAGTTACCGACCACCCGCAGGCGAGCTTGCTGGCCCGCAAGCAGTCGCAGACAGGTCCGCAGGTCACCAACCTGCTCCACCAAACGGTACAGCTGGAGGACGACCGGACGCGGCATTTCCTGCAACTGCTCGATGGCGCTCGTACCATCGACCAGATCACGGCCGAAATGACCGAAGCATTCGGGTCGACCATCCGGATCGAACAAAAGGACAAGGACGGAAATCCCGCCGAGCCGCTGTTGCTGTCAACCCGAGAGAGCGTCGAACGCTCGCTTGCGATGGTTGGCAAGCTGGGCTTGTTGGTCGCATGATGCGATAGCGATCCAACTCAACGACGGCGCCAGATCACCACCGTGGACGGCGAGCATTCGACTGCTCTCCCCGTCCCTAATAGTAGCGCCCCGTTCGGCGATGTTTTCGAACCGGTTTGCGGCCGTCGGCGCAGCTCAGACCGATTACTGCATCAAAGCTAGGCGTGGGTCGTCACGACGGGAGCTGGACCAGTGTTTCGCATGGGATAATTATGTTGTTCAACTGTACGGTCGGGTTCATCAGGAATCCTGTGTTGTTCTTTGTCGTGATGTGGCCCAGACCCAGGGCATGCCCGATCTCATGCGCGGGCACAATATTGGTGTTCACGCTTCCCGGCGTTGCGGGATTGAACCATAGCATCCGATTGCCGGGATCGCCGCGCCCGGCAACGTTCGAGTCTTCGTCATCGATGATCTGTGTTGAAATGAACATGGTGATCGCCGCACGATTAGTGACGAGCGACTTAAGATCGTCAAATCGGAACTCCTGTGCCGTGCTCAGTGGGCCGAAGCCGGAGCGGATGCTGAGTTTCTTGTTCGGATCGATCGGCACTGCCCGGCCTTCGGTGGTCACGGCATCGACGATTCGGCTTGTGCCAGATGTGAACGTCAGGTTTGCCTGATTGTCGTAGATCCGACTGACGACGCTGGCAACGGCGCGCTGTGTAGCGATCATGAGGCCGTTGGCGAGCGTCGCCCGACCGAGATGAACCACGTCGATCGGAATCGATGACGCCTTGCGCACCTGGAGGCGAACCGGGATCGGACCCCTCTGGCCTTCGACGATGACGCTCAAGTCGGCATCACCCTCCAAACGTCCGATTACCGTGACGGTGTCGCTCGTTCGTTCGAGGATTTCCACCTTAGGACTCTCGAGGGCAAATCCCACCGCGGCGCCGTTTGTCCCTTTCAACTTCAGCTTCCGCGTCTTGCCTATTGGAACCATCTGGCGAACCGGCGCAAGGCCGTCGAATGCCGACCATTCGCCGCCGACCAGCCTGAGCCTTGCGGCACTGAAGCCGCGCGCATCGCATGGTCCGAATATCGGACCGTCCGGCGTAATCGTCACGTTCACGTCGAGCCCGCCGCCCTTGCGACGGTTGAACATCAGACGCATGCGCTTGATCGTATTCTTTTCAGGGTCGACGCGACCGTCGTGCAGCAGACCGGTTTGGGCATTCTGAAACACGAGAATCGCGTCGATCACCGACTCCATGGCTTCCGGCGTGTTGGTCAGATCGTTGATATCGAGCGTTCCATCGGCCCCGCCGTCCTGGGGCGCGATGCCGTTCAACAGCGTCTTGATCACGAAGATATCGTCCGGCTGGTTCGAACCCTTCAGGCCAACGGATTCCGCGATGGAGAAGCCGATCACGTTGATGGGTTTCAGGTTGATCACCATGATCCGCTCCGTCCAGTGATCTCCGCGCTTTCCGATGGGTCTCATCGGGGCCAATGAGGTTCAAAGGGCACGGCAGCGATTGCGACGACTTCCCTTTCTACCGTACCTTTCCCGCCTCTGACCAAACTACGACATCAGACAGCATCGCATGCTGCCCGAGCTTTCAACTCGGTCCAGTCCAATGGGAAGGATTCGAGACGTACATCTTTCCTCGCGTCACGAAAGCGGACAATTCAAGTCCTACACCCAAAAGCGGCAAGTCAAGCACAATGACGCCCGAGCCCTTGGCTGCCTCGAGTCCTCCGTACAGCGTGTGAAGTGCATTTCTCACGTTCTGAATTATTCCAACAGCCGTAAAGGCGTTTCGCGCATTTAGCGTGGGCGCCACGTATTTACCGTTTTTCAAGCCATCGATGAAGTACTTGCTGTGATGGATGGATTGTAGTGCCGATTTCGAGATCAGCTTTTCGGTAAATGCGACGTTGACGCCCCAGTCATTCAAGGATTCATGGTCCAACTCATATGGAACCCTGAACCCAAAGCCGATGACAGCAACGGCCCCTCCGCTGCCTCCAAGACCCAGTCCCCACCGACTGCTAACAATCTGGAGATCAAAGGTCTCCAAATCTCCCAGGTTCACGACGTACGCGGTCGTGCTCTCGACGCCGCCGATTAACAACTGCCCGCCAGACTTAACGCCGAAGCCAAGCCAACGCTTGAAGAATTTGCGTTCCGCCGGATAGTACTGAGGTCTCGTTTGAGGCGGCGGTAGCGGCGGTGGCGGCGGTGGGTTTGGTTTATTCCAAACTGAGATGATGACACCACGCCAGGTCTCGTTTTCCACCCCATCCATTTCACCTGCATACATGGCCGCGCGTTCCCCTTTCGCCACCTCGAACGCAACTTTGAAATTGTTGGGCACTTGCTTGCGAAGCAAATCAACTACGGCCCGCAGCCTATTGTGCGACAATAGCATGTTGAAATCGTCGCTGCCGGTACGACTTGCAAGTCCTATGATTGTAAGGCTTCCTCCGTCCCTTAATTTCGGAGCGACGACACTATTCAGCCAATTGGAATGTTCCGGCTTTATGGCGAACTTGCCGACGTCAAAGTTGAATAACTTCGCCGCAATCGTATCCGATGCCTGCGATCCGTACTCCTGGATTTTCCCGGGTGATGCCATGTTGTTTATCTCCCAACGGAGAGACCGACTGCGAAACGGGTAGAACTCAGATTGAAAGATACGCGTATTGATCGGTCGCTCTGGACGTTTTGGCGGTTCATCGTCGCCCTCAGATTTCGCGTCGGCTACTTGAAGGTGCTATCGACGCCGTCGACGTTGGTGAAGGCGAAGCCATAAGACACTCCGTGGTTTTGAGCGGAATGAGCGTACGCGGCGTTGGCTTCATCGCGATGTCGCAGCGAAGCCATTCGGTATCGCCTGTGTCGCGAGAGGAACCCTGCCGAGCAAACCGCAGCATGTCGCCTTTTGGCCTCTTCGACGAACCGGCGCCTCGGCTAGCGAGCGTCCGTCATCGAGCTATGGCGGGCGACAGTTTGCCCAGTTTGAGCTCTTTGCACTTCTGACCCAAAGGCGAAATTCAACGCCTGGAGTGCCAGCTTCCATGTGATCTTCGGAGTGTTAGCCGGGGAAGTCGCGGAACTCCTTGACGAGATTGAACGGAATTTTCCACCCGGCGCCTCCCCCGCGCATCAGCATCTTGATGTCTTCCGCCCTGTTTTCTTTTCCGGTTCTCGGATCGGTCTCCAACGTGTGGCCTTGGCTGTCCCAAGGTTTGCTCGCGCTCTTCGAGTAGTAGCCGAGAAAATGCCCAGCTTCATGGGCAGACGTGTTAGGCCCGCGTTGTGAGCTGATGAAGGCAAGGTCTAACGATCGAGCAAACGATCCATTGGGATAGGAGCCGTTGGACAAAAGCTTGTCGACGCAGAAAATGGTCAGATGGGCGCCCTGAACTTTGTATTTGACGAAGAAGCTCTTCAGTTTCTCGACCTCGATCACATCGGGAAAGGCCGCCAGGCTCGCATCCTTCATGCCAGTGGCATTGGCGAGCTCCTGTTTGACGGCAGCCTGCGAGTCGTCGATGACCAGCCAGTCGCTTGGCACCCGCTCGAAACGGATGTTGGCCTGCGGCCTCCAGATACTGTTCATCGTCAGCAATTCATCTTGCTCGTTGCAGGGCTTCTTGGCGTGAAACGCCGGAGCGCCGCCGATCCCCGTAACCATGACGTTGCGGAACGCCACCTTGATCTTGATTTCTGGCAGCACGGCCACATGGAGCCTGGCTTCGATCTTCCGGCCAGCAGACCGAGCCACCACCTCCAGGCCGGGAAAACCAATCGGCTTGATCCGGCCATTGATTTCGAAGAACCGTGCATCGCCGTTGAAGGTGGCAGGAAGTGACGCCGCCCTGAGCTGCGGATCGATATCGGGTTCGGAGAAGGTGTCTCTGGCTTGCATTACGCGTCTAAGGGTATCGGCGCTATCGATCTCCTTGATCCCGAGGGCATGGGGGTTAGGATCGACTTTGAGCTTTCTGCCGGGGTCGATCAGCGCCACGATGTTGGAGCCCCCGAACGGCACCACCATGCCCGGCGGGCTACGCCGCTCATCGATGCCGGAGCGGTGGAAAACCTCTTGAAAGGCGGCCATTTCTAGTTCTCCTGTCCTCGTTCGGTCCGTCAACGGGAGATTCGCGCGCGGAAATGAGAGCCTCCGTCCTGTGGGAAGTGGCTAGATCGTCCCGCCGCCGGCGAAGATTTCGACGACCACGGCGCGATTGGCGGCCCTGTTCATCACGGTCGTGTTGTCCTTCAGATACTCGTAGTGTGAAGCGGGCTTGACGGAGAAGACGCGCGAGCGGGCGCTTGGGCCGAACAGGTGAAAGACGTTCCTGGCCCGGCCCGTGCGCAGGAAGATGTTGTTGCGTTCGCCCCCGGCGCTGTCGCTGTATCCGACGATCTGAAACTGCAACGACTTGTCGGTCTCGAAGCGGATGAGCTGCGCTGCCAACAGCGGATCGCGCTTGGCAATGTTCTTGAGATGCCGCCAGTCGACGCCGAAATCCCAGATGATGAGATATTGGCAGATGCCGGCCGGCGGGACCAGACTGACGTCCACACCGAGATGGCCGACCTCGGTGCGGGACGTCGCAACTTCATTGGCCAAGTAGGGAAAGACGGCGGCGCTGTGAACCTTGGCAAGTGGCGAGCACTGCGGTTGCGTCGCCATATTCGGCATCTGTTCCACCGGGCCCGGCGGCGTGTATTGCGGCAGTGGCTGCGGCGCGCGTCCCATGGCCATTTCTCCCGTTGCTGGCGTGTCCTGCGCAAAGCCGAGCACTGGAGGGAGCCTCAGTTCCCACCACGGCTATGACTAGTAGTGACGCGAGCGGTCGGGGAAGTTCGGGGAAGTTCAAAGGCGAGGTACGGGCGCCCTCAACAGTCATGTCGGGGCGATGCGCAGCATCAAGCTATTGTTCCGATGCTGACGGATGATTCTCTCGATGTCATTCCGGGGCGCCCGGGGCAAAAGTGGTCGCGTGGCCAGATGGAGGCGCGGCTCGCCAATATGCCGCCTTGCCTGATCGGCATGGAAGCCTGCGTCGGCGCACATCGTTGAGCCGCTGAATCCGACTCGTTTCAGATTTCATCGATTGCATTGAAAACATTGATCTTTTCGAGCGAGTGGACTCCAGACTTCCATTAGGAGCACACTGTTGGCCAGATCTCGCGCACAGTGAATTCGTACCGCCTCCTGCAACGCAGGACTGCAGCCTCCGACGTGGCGGGGTTTGCTGTGCGACTCGGCACTGCATCGGCGAGGGCTAGTCCGCCAAGAGCGAACGCAGCCAGGCCAACCTCGAGATCGCTTGCTCAGCAAGTTGCTGCAGGCTTTCGACGCTTACCGCATCGCTCGCACGCTCGGCGCCGTCGAGGTAGACATCGACGAGAGCTTCCGCGATCTCCAGCGGGTCCTCTCGTTCCATGGAGGCCGGAAAGGTGCCGAAGCCGGCGGTGGCGCCCGCCATCTTGCTTGCCTGCTGGCGAATGTCTCGTGCCCGGACGGCGGCTGGGCCGCTCAAGCGTTGTTCGAGCTCACCAAGTTGCGCAACCAGGCGAAGCTCGAGCCTTCGCGCATCGATCGGCGGATGAGGAGCGGCGGATGCCTCGGCGCTATCCTGTTCGTGTTGACGATGATACGCGCGGCGCCTCTCCTTTCGCAGCGTGGCGACATGGCCGAGTTCCTCCTTGGCCATTGCCTCGGACGCCTTCTTGACCTCTGGATCGAGCGAGTATGCTGCCAGATAGGACCAGAAGGCGAAGGCGCGTTCCTCGTTGCGGACCGCCATGGCGAGCGCGCGGTACGGCGTCATCAAACGGGATGTTTTCACCTCGGCGGCAACTTCCGGATCGAGGGCTTCCGGCGCTTCCCAGCGCACCAGAGCGGGATCCGGGCTCTTGCCGCGCCGCATTTGCGACCACTGTGTGACGCTGTCGACGTGCTCGCGCTCGGCGGCAGCGAGTCGCGCGAACACGTCAGCAAGATCGTCCTTGCCCTGCCTGCGCATATCTTCGGCAAGAGCATCATACCTATTGGCTGCCTCCTGCTCCATTGCGTGCGCCAGCGCAAAGAGCTCATCGAGAGACTTCAGTACACCGCGAGGCTCAGCGCTCAGCAATGAAGTGCGTAGAAACGGCATGGCGATGGCTCCAAATGCAGACTTCTGATCCGGTTCCGCGCGAATACAAATATTTCCGCAGGGTTGACAGATGCGGTTGCTCGCGATGAGCTTGGCACGTCAGCGGCGACAAATCATCGAAGAAGATTCTCGAGGCACGCGCGGCCGCCTTGGTCGCGCAGATCGCATTTGAATCGACATGTCGAAGCGGCCGAACGACGACGTCGTCTTTGCAAGGCGTGCAGCGCGAGCGCTGGCAGGCTTGCTGCTGATGTGCCTGACGTACATTGCGCCCGCACGCGCTGCCGGTGATCTGCAGACATACCTGCCGAAGGTCGCGCCCGCCGACTTCTTCCCGGGTGCGGATCGTTTTGGCCCGTCTCAAGGCGATCCGCCTATCGTGCCGGTCTACCGTGGCGATCAGCTCCAGGGATTTGTCTTCCTCAACTCCGATCTCGCGAATTCCGTCGGCTACTCGGGCAAACCGATTCACCTGCTGGCTGGGATCGACCCGAAAGGCGTCATCACAGGAGTCAGACTCGTCGATCACAAGGAACCGATCGTGCTGGTCGGCATTCCGGAAGCCCGAATCGTTGCCGCCATGAACTCCCTGATCGGCAAGGACATGAAGCCGGTCGCAAGTGGCGCCGAGAGGCCGCCACAGGTCGACATCGTGAGCGGCGCGACCGTTACCGTGCTGGTGATGGGTGACAGTATCGTACGTGCGGCGTCCAAGCTGATCCGGAGCGGCCGGGTCGGTGGCGGCGACGGCGCCGCGGCTTCGGCAGCCCTGCCCCCGGTCATCAAGACGCTCGATCTCCAACACAGCGAAGTCCGTGACTGGGAGAGCCTCATCGGCGACGGCTCGATCCGCCGGCTTCATCTCGGCATTGGCGATGTCAACGAAGCCTTTGCGAAGTCCGGTAGCGCGGCGGCGGCCCAGTACCCCGAACCAGGTGACGCCAGCGACACCTTCATCGACCTCTATGTGGCGCTCGTAACTGCGCCCACGATCGGCCGCAGCCTGCTCGGCGACGATGGCTATCGACGGCTGAAGGACAGCCTGAAGCCCGGGCAGCAGGCGATTGTCGTCGCCGGCAACGGTCCCTACTCTTTCAAGGGTTCGGCCTACGTGCGCGGCGGCATCTTCGATCGCATCGAGATCCTACAGGAAGGCAACAGCACCCGCTTCCGCGATCGCAACCATACCCGCCTCGGAGCACTGGACGCGGTCGGCGCGCCCGAGTTCAGGGAAATCGGCCTGTTCGTCACCCCTCCCGAGTTCACCCTGGATCCGACGCAGCCGTGGCAGCTTCAACTGCTGGTGCAACGCAGCCTCGGCGGCCGCGACAAGGCGTTCCTGAACTTTGATGTCGCCTACACCCTGCCCGACGGTTATCTACGCCGCGAGCAGCGTGCGGTGACGGTGGCGGAGAATGCGGCGCCTCCTGCCTCGCAGGCTGCTTCTGCCGCCGCCGCCCCGTCCCCGGAGGCGGATGAGCCGCTCTGGGTGCGAATCTGGCGATCGAGCACGGTCTCGATCGGCATCACGGCGTTCATGCTGGCCGCTCTCACCGGCATTTTCTTCTTCCAGAATCTGCTTGTGCGCCGCCCGGCGTTGTACACCTGGGTTCGGCGAGGCTATCTCGCCTTCGTTCTGGTCTGGCTCGGCTGGTACGCAAACGCCCAGCTCTCCGTCGTCAATGTCGTCACCTTTTCCAATGCGCTGGTGACCGGCTTCCGTTGGGAATATTTCCTCGCCGCTCCGCTGATCTTCATCCTGTGGGCCGCGACGGCCGGTGGGCTTCTGTTCTGGGGCCGAGGCCCGTTCTGCGGCTGGCTGTGTCCCTTCGGCGCGCTGCAGGAGCTCACCAACACGGCCGCGAAATGGCTGAAGGTGCCGCAGATAACGGTGCCGTGGGGACTGCATGAACGGTTGTGGCCGATCAAGTACATCATCTTCCTCGGACTGTTCGGCCTGTCGCTCTATTCCGTCGACATGGCCGAGCGATTTGCCGAGGTCGAACCGTTCAAGACGGCAATCATCCTGAAGTTTTCGCGGGGCTGGCCGTTCGTGGCCTATGCAGTCGCCCTGCTCGTCATCGGCCTCTTCATCGAGCGCTTCTTCTGCCGCTACCTCTGTCCGCTCGGCGCGGCGCTCGCGATTCCCGGCCGCATGCGGACGTTCGAATGGCTCCGCCGCTGGGAAGAATGCGGATCACCCTGCCAACGCTGCGCCAAGGAATGTCCGGTTCAGTCGATCCATCCCGAGGGGCACATCAACGTCAATGAGTGCATCTACTGCATGCACTGCCAGGAACTCTATTACGACGATCACCGCTGTCCGCACATGATTCAGGTGCGGCTCAAGCGCGAGAAGTTCGCGGCCATGTCCTCGCCCTCGATGCGCTCAGGCGGCAAGGGTCCGGCGACCGTCATCACCGCCGGCGGCAAACCTGTCGGCGCATCAGCCCCCATCTCTTTACCCCCAAACTGAAACCGGAAGCCGAGGAGGCAATCATGAGCGAGAACGAAACCAAGGGCGTCAGCCGACGAGCTGTGCTGGGAACGACGGCGGCCGCAGCGGGCGTGGGCCTGGCCGCCGGAGTGGCGATGAAGGACGGCGGCGGATTCATCTCGTCCGCCGATGCTCAGACGAAGACAGCAGCACCAAAGGTGCCGGCGGCGCGACCGGCGGTGCAGAAGACCGAAGTGGCGCCCGGTGAGCTCGACGAATACTACGTGTTTTTCTCAAGCGGCCAGTCCGGCGAGATGCGGATCATCGGCCTCCCTTCGATGCGCGAGTTGATGCGGGTTCCCGTCTTCAACCGCTGCAGCGCGACCGGCTGGGGCCAGACCAATGAAAGCATCAAGGTTCTGACGGAAGGAATGCAGCCTGCCACCCGCGAATTCCTCAAGAACCGCGGCGGCACCTACCTGAACGGCGACCTCCATCACCCGCACATCTCGTTCACGGACGGCACCTATGACGGTCGCTATGCCTTCATGAATGACAAGGCCAACAGCCGCGTGGCGCGGGTGCGGCTCGATGTCATGAAATGCGACAAGATCATCGAACTGCCGAACCAGCATACGGTCCACGGCCTGCGACTGCAGAAATATCCGCGCACCGGTTATGTGTTCGCCAACGGCGAAGACGGGGTGCCCCTGCCCAACGACGGTAAGGTGCTTGACGATCCCAAACAATATCGCTCGATGCTCAGTGCGATCGACGGCGACACGATGAAGGTGGCCTGGCAGGTGATTGTCAGCGGCAACCTCGACAATGTCGACGCGGACTATCAGGGCAAATACGCTTTCTCGACCTGCTACAACGGCGAGGAAGGCGTCACGCTGGCGGAGATGACCGCCAGCGAGCAGGACTGGGTCGTCATCTTCAACCTCAAGCGGATCGAGGAGGCAGTAAAGAAGGGCGACTTCAAGGAAATGAACGGCGTGCCCGTGATCGACGGCCGCAAGGGGTCGGCCTACACCCGCTATGTTCCGGTCTCGAACAATCCGCACGGCATGAACACGGCCCCGGACGGCATCCACATCGTCGCAGCCGGGAAGCTCTCGCCCACCGTGACCGTGATGGATGTGCGCCTGTTCGACCAACTGTTCGACGACAAGATCAAGCCGCGCGACGTCGTCGTCGCGGAGCCGGAGCTCGGCCTCGGGCCGCTGCACACCGCCTATGACGGCAAGGGCAACGCCTACACGACCCTGTTCCTCGATAGCCAGGTCTGCAAGTGGAACATCGACCTCGCCAAGCGGGCCTTCAAGGGTGAGAAGGTCAATCCCATCATCCAGAAGCTCGACGTGCACTATCAGCCCGGCCACAACCATACCTCGATGGGACAGACCAAGGAGGCCGATGGAAAATGGCTCATCTCGCTGAACAAGTTCTCGAAGGACCGTTTCCTGAACGTCGGACCGCTCAAGCCTGAGAACGATCAGCTGATCGACATCTCGGGCGATCAGATGAAGCTGGTGCATGACGGCCCGAGCTTCGCCGAGCCGCATGACGCGACCATCGTCCACCGCTCCAAGATCAACCCGATCTCGATCTGGGACCGCGCGGATCCGATGTTCGCGGACGCCGTCAAGCAGGCCAAGGCGGACGGGATCAATCTCGAGGCGGATTCCAAGGTGATCCAGGACGGCAACAAGGTGCGGGTCTATATGACGTCGACCGCGCCGGCCTATGGCCTCGAGCAGTTCCAGGTCAAGCAAGGGGACGAAGTGACCGTCTTCATCACCAATATCGATGCGGTCGAAGACCTGACGCACGGCTTCTGCATCGTCAACTACGGCATCAACATGGAGATCGGGCCGATGGCCACCTCGTCAGTGACGTTCACGGCCGACAAGCCGGGTGTCTACTGGTACTATTGCTCCTGGTTCTGCCACGCCATGCACATGGAGATGAAGGGCCGGATGCTCGTCGAACCAAAGTCAGTCTGATCGGAGCGACCTCGTGCGTCTCTTGTCACCCATGTTTCCGGCGGCGCTGGTCGCTGCCGGATTGTCTAGCTTCTCTGAGGCGGAGACGCTGACGGCTGCGCCCGGCCAGCCGCTGCAAGCGGTGCTGGATGGCGCGCGCGCAGGCGACGTCGTTAAACTTGCACCGGGTGACTATCACGGCTCGATCCGGATCGACCGTCCTTTGCAGCTGGTTGGGACCGAAGGTACGGTGCTGGACGGCGACGGCGCTGACAACGTCGTCACCGTCAGCGCGCCGGACGTCACCGTCCGCGGCGTGACCATTCGCGGGTCCGGCCGCGATTTGCAGGCGATGAATTCCGGGATCTTCCTGCAGAAGACAGCCGCGCGCGCAACGATCGAGGACAACCGGCTGGTCGGAAACCTGTTCGGCGTCTATGTGCATGGCGCGAGGGGCTCCCGGGTCGTCCGCAACGAGATCGAGGGACTGCGCGGCGGGCGTCTCAGCGAGGCGGGCAACGGCGTCTCGCTGTGGAATGCGCCCGACGTCACCATCGCGAACAACACCTTCCGCTATGGCCGCGACGGCATCTTCTCGATCTCCAGCAGCAAGGACCGATTCGTCGACAACCGCTTCGAGCAGGTTCGCTTCGCGGTCCACTACATGTACACCAACGATAGCGAAGTCAGCGGCAACGTCTCGATCGGCAACCATGTCGGTTACGCCATCATGTATTCAAACCGCCTGGTGATCCGCGGCAACAGCTCCGATCACGATCGCGACTATGGATTTCTCTTCAACTACGCGAACTACGCCGAGATCGAAGACAACCGGGTCACGGGCGGCCTGCTGAACCCGACGATGCAGAAACCGGACGATGGTCCGGACGACGAGCGAGGCATGCTTCCGCAAGCGAGGCGGGAGAACGCTCTCAGGACTGGCCCGGAAAAATGCGTCTTCATCTACAACACCAATCACAATAAATTCCGCAACAACTGGTTCGAACGTTGCGCCATCGGCGTGCACTTCACGGCCGGCTCCGAAGGTAACCAAATCACGGGCAATGCTTTCGTCAGCAACGCCAATCAGGTGAAATATGTCGGCACCCGGCATCTGGACTGGTCGATCGGGGGGCGCGGCAACTACTGGAGCGACAACCCGGCATTCGACCTCAACGGCGATGGAATCGCCGACACGGCGTACCGGCCGAACGACCTGATCGATCGCGTGCTGTGGACGGCGCCCGCTGCAAAGGTCCTGATCAACAGCCCTGCCGTCCAGGTGATCCGCTGGGCGCAGGCACAGTTTCCGGCACTGCTGCCGGGCGGCGTGGTCGACAGCCATCCGCTGGTGTCGCCGCCAGCGCGCCGCGCGAAGGAAACCCGATGATCGGCACGGTACGCGTCAGCAACGTCACCAAGGCGTATGGCCGGGTCAACGCCGTGCGCGATGCCTCGTTCACGCTTGGCCAAGGCGAGTTGGTCGCCTTGATCGGCCACAATGGCGCCGGCAAGACCACGCTGATGAAGCTCATGCTCGGCTTGATCCGGCCGACCTGCGGCTCCATCGAGGTTCTCGGAGACAATCCGGCCGCCGGCGAATTTGCCGGCCGACGGCAGCTCGGCTACCTGCCGGAAAACGTCTCCTTCGACCCTGCCCTGACCGGCCGCGAGACGCAGGCCTTCTACGCCAGGCTGAAGCGGGAGCCGGTCGCCGAGGCCCTGGAGCTGCTGGACGCCGTAGGCCTGGGCGCCGCCGGCCGCCGCAGGGTCAACACCTATTCGAAGGGCATGCGGCAGCGCCTCGGGCTCGCGCAGGCGCTGCTCGGCGAGCCGCGTGTGCTGCTGCTGGACGAGCCGACCACCGGTCTCGATCCGGAGCTGCGGCAGACCTTCTACGACATCATCGTACGCCTCGCCGCTGCTGGTGCAACCGTACTGCTGTCGTCGCATGCGCTGACCGAGCTCGAGGAACGTGCCGGCCGGGTCATCATCATGAACCGCGGGATC
Source organism: Bradyrhizobium sp. USDA 327 (assembly GCF_041262065.1). Classification (NCBI taxonomy): domain Bacteria; kingdom Pseudomonadati; phylum Pseudomonadota; class Alphaproteobacteria; order Hyphomicrobiales; family Nitrobacteraceae; genus Bradyrhizobium; species Bradyrhizobium sp. USDA 327. The sequence continues at coordinate 3,059,710 of NZ_JBGCCW010000001.1, forward strand.
AAGGTCGCGGACGGATCGATCGACGAACTGCGTCGACTTGCCCGGCTGCCCACCAGGATCCGCCTTAGGGTCGCAGGGCTCGCTCCGAGCGAGTTGCCGGGCTGGGCGCCCAAGGACGCGACCTGCCGCCGTTTGAACGGCCACATCGTCGAGATCGACGCCGCGCCGGAGCGCAAGATCGAGCTTCTGCATCGCGCGACGGCCGCCGGCAATTCCGTCGAGGACGTCGACGTGGTCCCGCCGACCCTCGACGAGCTTTACGCTCACTTTCTTCGGCAATCGGAGCAGGCGCCATGAACGTCATGATCATCGCCGCCAAGGAGATCCACCAGGCCATTCGCAATCGCTGGGTGCTGGCCGCAACGCTCCTGCTCGCAGGGCTCGCCCTGTCGCTGACCTTTCTCGGCAGCGCGCCGACCGGCAACGTCGGCGTTCGCACGCTGGATGTGGTCATCGTCAGCCTGTCGAGCCTGACGATCTTTCTCGTTCCGCTCATTGCGCTCCTGATCTCCCACGATGCCATCGTCGGCGAGATGGAGCGGGGGACGATGCTGTTGCTATTGAGTTATCCGGTAGCACGCTGGCAGGTGCTGCTCGGCAAGTTCCTGGGCCACCTCGCCGTCCTCGGCTTTGCGACCTGCCTCGGCTATGGCGCGGCTGTCGGGGCGCTGGCGGCGACGGGTAGCGACATTGACGGCGATAGTCTCCTGGCGTTCACGGCGATGGTAGGCTCCTCGGTGCTGCTTGGCGCCACGTTCGTCGCGATTGGCTATCTGGTCAGCGCGCTCGTGCGGGACCGCGGAACGGCGGCCGGCATCTGCATCGGATTATGGCTGCTGCTGGTGCTGATCTACGACATGGCATTGCTGGGCGTGCTTGCGCTCGACCAGGGACGCAGCATCTCGGCGACCATGCTCAACGCCCTGCTCCTGTCTAACCCGACCGACGCCTACCGGCTGATCAACCTGACCGGGTTCGCCAATGTCAGCACCTTCGCCGGCATGGCCGGCCTTGCTCAAAACACCTCCCTGACGATACCGGTCCTTCTGACGGCCCTGCTCGGCTGGACGCTGCTGCCGCTGGGCCTGGCCGCACTCGCCTTCTCGCGGAGGGAGCTATGAGGCGGCTGGCCATCGCTTGCGCCCTGCTGCTGCCGCTGGCGCTCGCGGGCTGTAACGAGAAGCAGGCGGCGAAGATCCCGCTGCCGCATCGGATGACGGCAGAGGACATCGGCCATTACTGCGGCATGAACGTGCTCGAGCACCCAGGACCCAAGGGGCAGATTTTCGCCGCGAGCCTCATTCAGCCCGTCTGGTTCTCGTCCGTACGCGACACCCTCGCCTTCACCATTCTGCCAGACGAGCCCAAAGACATTCAGGCGATCTACGTGTCCGATATGGGCAAGGCACCGAACTGGGACCAGCCCGGCGCCGACAACTGGGTCGAGGCGCGCAAGGCGTTGTTCGTCATCGGGAGCCGGGTCAAGAGCGGCATGGGCGGGGACGAGGCGGTCCCGTTCTCGGACCGGGCGGCCGCGGAGAAGTTCGCAGGTGAAAACGGCGGCAGAATCGTCGGCTTCGACGAGGTGCCCCGCGACTATGTCCTGTCGTCGGCGAATGCCGCTGGCGACGCTGCGTCCGTCGAAGCGACCGAAGGCTCGCCGGGTGACCGATCGAGGAGGACGCCATGACGCAAGCGCTGACCCGCCGACGGTTCATCCGGATCAGCGCCGCGGCGGCGGGGCTCGGCTCGCTGTTCGTCGGACATCCCGTTCGTGCCGAGGTCGCCCCGGTGACGTGGCGGGGCACGATGCTGGGCGCGGTCGCGACGTTGGAGATCCACGACGAAGATCGCCGCCGGGCCGAACGGCTGATATCGCTGGCATGCGCCGAGGCGCGACGGCTCGAGCGGCTGTTCAGCCTTTACCTGGACGATTCCACCCTGGTGGAGCTGAACCGGAAGGGCATCCTGATCGATCCCCCCGCCGAAATGGTCGATCTGCTTTCGACCTCGCAGCACTATTCCAGGCTGACAGGCGGTCTGTTCGATGTCACGGTGCAGCCGCTTTGGGATCTCTACGCCCGCCACTTCGCGCAAAATGATGCAAATCCAGCTGGTCCTGCGGCAGCCGAAATCGAAGCGGCGCTCACGCGCATCGGCAGCGGCCGGCTGTCGATATCCCGCGACCGGATCGTGATGCCTCGGGGCATGGCCGTCACCCTGAACGGGATCGCGCAAGGTTACGTCACGGACAAGGTGGTCGACCTGCTGCGGGCGCAAGGCATCTCTCATAGCCTCGTCGACATGGGCGAGGCCCGCGCGATCGGCCCGCGTCCGGACGGACGTCCCTGGGACATCGGCATCGCCAATCCAGACATCGCGGACCACACCAAAACGGTGCTGCCCATCGTCGATCGTGCCGTGTCCACCTCGGGTGGCTACGGCTTCCGGTTCGATTCCAAGGCATGCTTCAACCACCTGTTCGATCCCCAAACGGGCGGCTGCGCTCTGCGCTATCGCAGCGTGACGACGGTATCCCGCAGCGCAACCGCCGCAGACGCATTGTCCACGGCGTTCAGCTTCATGCCGGAAGACAGGATTCGATCGTTGTTGCCGCGTGTCGACATCGACAGCGTGCATCTGATCGACGCCGCCGGCAAGTCGGTCGAGTTGGCCGCCTCGTCTGCTCCTTCCGCGCTCCAATTTAGCGCAACGGCAGCAAATCCAGCTGGCTCTGCGCCTTCTTGACGGCGGCTGCGAACCAGCTCTGGCTTGGCGCTTCCTTGGCAAAGCACTTGGTGTAGGCGTCCATCGCCTGGTCTTCACGGGCCATGGCGTCCTGCGGGGTCTTCCTGGCCATCATCTGCTTCCAGACCTTTTCGCAGGCCGGGATTTCGGCCGTCTTCACGGCGTCCGATGTGGCGATGAAGAAGACCTTGGCATCCTTTATGGCGATGACGTCGATTTCATGCGGTGATCCCTTGAGGCCGCCATTGCCGCGCACACCCAGCACGGCGACCGCGGTGGTGGCGGATGCGGGCTTGGTGACCGGCAGCTCGGCATATTTGGCGAAGGCCGCGTCCTGGATGGCGTAATAGTAGAAGCGGTCCGACTTGAACGCGGCATCTCTCTCCTGCGGCATGCCGTCCTCGCGGTGCTCGCGCAGCCAGTGCTTGAGCAGCCCGGTCGTGGTCACCACGGCCCGCATCTTGTCGCCCTCGGAAGCGAAGCCGAGCCCGTCGAGATGGCCGAAGCCGACATCGTTCCTGAACAGCGTGTCGACGTTCGACTTGCCCTCGGCCGGCAGCCCCTTGATTGCCACAGGTCCCACCAGGCCGCGCAGCACGCCGGTCAGCTCGTTGAGCGCGGCATCGTGCTGCTTGTAGATCTCGTCGTTCTCCTTGGCTGTCGAGAATTTTGCGATGTAGCGATCGCGCAGGTCGAGATAGTGCTGCTCGGGCGCGGCTGCATGGACCGGCGCAGCCAGGAGAAGCAGGCAGAGCAAGGCGAGCGATCTCATTGCGATGTCCGGAAGACTGGGAGCGGTCTCCAGTCTTTGTGCCGTCGCCGGGCGGGAAGGTTCATCCGTCGACGGAGTGCGGGAGCCCTACTCCGCCGGCGTGAGTTGCTGCCGGTTCAGGCGCATAGCGGCGGTCTCGCGCACGCGGACGCGGGCGCGGCGCTTGCGCCACCAGATCACGACGCCAGTCACAGAGAGCGCCGCCACCACCAATCCCATGACCGAGATCAGGATGCGGCCGAACAGCCCGACGATCCGGCCCGAATGCAGTGGGAACTGCGCCTGCACGAAGATGTCGGCGGCGGTGCCGACCCAGGGCAGTCGCTCGCCGATTGGGCGGCCGTCCTCGCTGTCGTAGTAGAGCTGCGCCGGGCCGACGCCGCCTGCGCCGTGGTCGTCGCCGGGGTGGAAGAAGGCGGCGGCATAGACGCCATGGGCCGGGCCGTAATTGATCGAGCCGACCGGGGTCGTCCATCCGCGCGCCTTGCCGTCGGCCGCCGCGCGTGCGGCGATGTCGGCGAACGTCACCTTGGGCTCGATCGGATCGTCGAGACCGCGATAGGGCCGCTGCTCGTAGGGCGTCGGCGTGTAGTTCGACACCATCTTCATCAGCGGCGAGAACACCTCGAAATAGAGGTTCAGCGAGAATGCGGTGAAGGCGATGATGAACAGCACACCCCAGGTCCAGAGGCTGAAGGCCCGGTGGATGTCGAAATTGATCCGATAGCCGCTGCCCGAGGTCTTGATGGTCCAGGCCGGCGCCCAGCGCGCCCAGAAGCCGCGCTCGAGCTGGCGCGTGACTTCAGGCGCCCGCGCCGCCTTGGCACGCCGCCGCGAGGGCAGCGTCAGATAGAAGCCGACGAAGCAATCGATGGTCCAGATGATGGCGATCACGCCGAGCACGCGCATGCCCCAGCGGTCGCTGCCCCAGAATTCCGGGATGTGCATCGTGTAGTGGAGCTTGTAGAGGAACGAGACGAAGTTCTCCCGCGTCACCGGCCAGACCGCGCCCCAATAGCGGCGGCCAAGCTCGGCACCGGTGTTGGGATCGAGGAAGACCTGGTTGTAGTCGAGCGGGTAACGCTTTCCGGTCGCGGGGTCGATACGCGGCATGACGAAGAACCACAGCGAGTGGCCCTCTTCCGGCGTCATGAAGAGGTAGACGACGCGCGCACGGGGATCGCGCTGCTCGATCATCTTGGCAAGCTCGATCGATGGAATGGCCGGGCCCTTGGTCGCGACGTCGAACAGATGGCCGTTGAGAACGTCGTCGAGCTCGTGATCCCAGGAGATGATCGCGCCGGTGATGCCCGAGAAGAACAGGAAGGCGGCCGTCAGCAGTCCTGCCCAGCGATGCAGTTTGCCGAATATCGCTCTCATCGCTCAGATCTCATTCACGGTGGGCCCGGCCCCCCATTTGCCGGACCGCTTTCGATTGGACTCATCGCCGGCAGGTCCGCCGGTGGGCCCTCGGCCTAACGCAGGGACCATTTCAGTGCGAGAGGCCCGACATTAGAATTTATCGAGACTGGCGCATGAGCTGCGCGACAAGGCGTCCATGCGGGATCGGCTGTCCGCGCAGCCAAGTGCGTCACGGCCAATCGGCAAAATTCAGCGTCGGCCTCGATCGCCCCGCTCTCACACGTGCCGCAACGCGCCGGCGCCATACCCCCGGTGCCTCGCCGGTGTGCTTGCGGAAGAAGCGGCTGAAATAGGCGGTGTCCGTGAAGCCGAGCGCGAATGCGATCTGCTTGACGGCGATGGTTCCAGTCTCCAGCCGCGCAGCCGCTTCCCTGACGAGGCGCTGCTGGATCAGCTCGCTCGGCGATCGCTTCAGCTCGCGGCTGCACAGCGCGTGCAGCCGATCGGGCGTCGTGCCGAGCAGCCTGGCGTAATCGCTGACGCGCAGGTGCTGCTGATAGCGCTCCTCGAGCAGCCTGCGGAACCGGCTCAGGATCTCGGTGCTGCTGCTCTCCTCGTTGCGGTTGCCGTCGCCGGCGAACAGGCGCCAAAAGCGCAGCGCGCACAGCGTCAGCTCCGCCGACATGATCGACGCTGCGCCACTGCGCGCGGGCGAGGCGATCTCGGCGGCGATCGCCGCGATGGAACGCGCCATCGTGGCCGCGAGATCGGCCTCGACCTGCAACGCCAGGATGCCGCCCGCGCCTTCGAGCGCCAGATAGGCCGCCTCCGCCGATGGCGGGAGATAGCGATGCCATGTGCCGGCACGCAATTGCAGCAGCTGCGCGGTCGTGCCGGCCGGCACCTCCAGATAGTCGGCCGATCCTGCCGGTAGCCAGACCATCGCGGGTCCGACCGACTGAATCATCTTGCCGGCCTGACCGATCTCGGCGGTTCCGCCGCCGGGAAGGCAGAGCAGATGAATGAACGGACGGGCCGCTTTCGAGGTCAGCGACCATCGCCGCGCGACGTAATGCGCTCCGATCAGCTCGGCGCCAACAGGGACGGCCCCACTCGGGACGGTTGCCGGTGCCGGATCCGGGCCCGCGACGCCTCGACGCACTCGGCCATCAAGACCAGAAATGTCCAACCTTTCGCCGGATTTGTCCATTGTGCGAGCAAAGCTTGCGATGCTTGCTAGGTCAAGTCCCGGTGGCGGCCGGCTCAATGATGCCGCTCCGAAAGAAAGGGACCAAGAGGAAACGACCAACCACTCGATGCCAACAATCGCTTGAGTGCAACAGGAGGGAGACACGATATGTTTTCAGCGAACCGTCGAACGTTGCTGCGCGGCGCTGGCCTTGCGGCTCTGGCCGGCACGCTTTGGACCTTTCCGTCCACGGCCGATGCGCAGGAGAAGATCCGGATCGGCTACGCGATTTCCAAGACCGGGCCTTATGCCGGCGGCGCCGGCATCACCACCCTGCCCAACTATGAGCTGTGGGTGAAGGACGTCAATGCCGCCGGCGGCATCAAGCTCGGCGACAAGAAGCTGCCGATCGAGGTGGTCGAATATGACGACCGCAGTAGCTCGGAAGAAGCCGTCAAGGCGATCGAGCGCCTCGCCAACCAGGACAAGGTCGATTTCATTCTTTCGCCCTGGGGGACGGGCCTCAACCTCGCGGTCGGCCCGACGCTGAACCGCCTGGGCTACCCTCACCTCGCGGTCACGTCGGTGACCGACAAGGCGCCGGAACTTGCCAAGCGCTGGTCGAACGCGACGTTCTGGCTCGGGACGTCGGCGCAGATATCCGAGGGGCTTGCCGACCTCCTCGGCAAGCTGAAGAGGGAAGGCAAGATAGGGGCGAAGATCGCGATGGTCAGCATCGCCGACCAGTTCGGCATCGAGCTGTCCGCTGCGGGCCGCGAGGCCTTCAAGAAGCACGGCTTCACGCTCGGCTATGACAAGACCTATCCGATGGGGACGCAGGATCTCCAGCCTCTGTTGAAGGATGCGATCGCGTCAAACCCGGATGCGTTCATCGCCTTCAGCTATCCGCCGGATACGATCGCGCTCACCGAGCAGGCGCAACTGTTGAAGTTCAACCCGAAGGTCTTCTATGTCGGCGTCGGCACCGCGTTCCCGCTCTACAAGGGCAAGTTTGCCGCCAACAGCGACGGCGTGATGGGCATCGGCGGTTGGAATGCCGAGTCTCCGCAGCTGAAAGAGTATCTCGCGCGCCACAAGGCCGCCACCGGCAAGGAGCCGGATCGCTGGGCGAGCTCGATCACCTATGCGAGCTTGCAGGTGCTCCAGCAGGCGATCGAAAAGGTCGGCAAGCTCGATCGCACCGCCATCGCGGCGGAAATCCGCGCCGGCACGTTCGAGACCATCATCGGCAAGGTCAAGCTGAAGGGCGGGCTGCTTCAGGAGGTCTGGAGCGTCGGACAGTGGCAGAACGGCGAGTTCTACGCCCTCGCGCCGACCTCGCTGCCGGGCGCACGTGCCGCGGTCGTGCCCAAGCCGCAGTGGCAGTAAGGCTGGCTGCAGGCAAGGCCTGCGTGCCGTCCGCTCAAGGGGACGCCGTTTCATGCTGCTTGTGGACATCATCCTGCCGGGCCTCGTGCTCGGCGGCATGTACGCGCTGATCGCGCTCGGGCTGACGCTGCAATATGGCGTGGCGCGGATCATGAACCTCTCCTATGGAGAGTCGCTGGTCGCGGCCGCCTTCGGCGCGTTCTCGCTCTACGGCGGCCTTGGGCTGAGCCCGCTTGCGGCGCTACTGCTGGCGGTCCCGGTCGCGATGGTGCTGAACTGGCTGCTGTATCGCTTCCTGCTGGAACGGCTGATGCGTCGCGGCAAGGACCGGGGCGCGCAGGAGATCGACAGCATCCTCGTCACCTTCGGCGTGCTGTTCGTGATCCAGGGCGCCATGCTGGTCGCCTTCGGCGGCCAGTATTACAGCTATAGCTATCTCTCCATTCCGCTGACGATCATGGGCTCGACGCTTGCCGTCAATCGGCTCGTCGCGCTGCTGTTCGCGGCCCTGGTCGGCGGCGCCGTGTACCTCGCCCTCACCCGCACCCGGATCGGCACTGCGGTACGCGCCATCGCCGTCGATGCCAACGCCGCGCGTCTCGTCGGCATCGACGTTGCGGCCCTGTCGGGGCTGGCGTTTGCCTTTGGCGGCGGCCTCGTCGCCGTCGGCGGCGTTCTGATCAGCATGTTCCTCACCTTCAATGCCGCGATGGGCGTGGTCTTCACGATGAAGGCACTGGTCGTCGTCATCATGGGCGGTGTCGGCAACGTCATCGGCGCGCTGGTCGCCGGGTTGCTGCTTGGTGTGGTCGAAACCGCGGTGGCGCGGCTGGTCGATCCCGGCCTGACGCTGGCCGCGACCTACACGCTGTTTCTCGGCGTCCTCGTGATCAAGCCGACCGGCCTGTTCGGCAGGGCCGCGTCATGACGGGGGCCGTCCGGATCTTGCTGTGGTGCGCCGGCCTCGCCCTCGCCGCCGGCCTCGTCACCTATCCGCTCTATGCCAACGGCTATTATCTCGCGCTCGGCATCAGCGTGCTCTATTTCACGATCCTGGCGACCGCGTGGGCGATGTTTTCGGGCCCGACGCGCTACATCTCGCTTGCCACGGTCGCGTTCTTCGGGCTCGGCGCTTACACGGCTGCGGTGCTCGGCGAGACCATGCCCTGGCCGGCCGTGCTGCTGGCCGCAGCCGGCGTGGGCGCACTTACCGCCGCTGTCACCGGGCTTTCGACGCTGCGGCTGTCCGGTATCTATTTCGTGATCTTCTCCTTCGGCCTGGCCGAGCTGATCCGGCAGCTCGTGATCTGGTACGAGGTCAACATCCACAAATCGGTCGGCCGCTATCTCTTCAGCGCGGTGACGCAGGACGTTCTCTACTGGCAGCTCCTGGGCTTGACCGCGATTGTCTTCCTGGTGGGCTGGATGCTCGGACGCTCGCGCTACGGGCTGGCCCTGCGTGCCATCGGCGCCGACGAAACCGCGGCGAGCCATTCCGGCATCGACGCCACGCGGGTCAAGCTCGGCGTCTTCATTCTGAGCGCGACCTTCATGGCGGTGACCGGCGCGGTCATGGCGCCACGCTGGACCTATATCGATCCGGCCATTGCATTCAATCCGACCATCTCGTTCCAGGTCGTGATCATGGCCTTGCTGGGCGGCGCGGGCTCGTTGTTCGGGCCCGTGCTGGGCGTCATTCCCCTCGTCCTGCTGTTCGAGGTGCTGACCGCGACGCTGCCCAACCATTTCAGCATCGTGCTCGGCGTCATCTTCGTGCTCATCGTGATGGTGTTGCCGAATGGCGTGATCGGCTTGTTCGGGGCGGGCCGCCGCTGGCGCGTTCCGGCCGGCGGTCCCGCCGCCGCGCCCCCCCGCACCAGCGATGCACCGCTGCTCGCGGTCGACGGCGTCAGCAAATCGTTCAGCGGATTGCGCGCCGTCGACGGTGTCAGCTTCACGGCCGCGCCGGGCGAGATCATCGGCATCATCGGCCCGAACGGATCCGGCAAGACGACGCTGCTGAATACGCTGTCCGGGGCGTTGCGGCCCTCCTCGGGCACGATCCGGCTGGGTGGCATCGTCCTCAACGGCCTGCGCGCGCACCAGATCGCGCGCCTCGGCCTGGCGCGCACGTTCCAGCTGGTGCGCGTGATGCCGGACCTGACGGTGGCCGAAAACGTTGCAGCGGCGCGGCTGTTCTCGACGTCCAACGGCTCGGGCGCAACGGCGAGCGAGCTGCTGGACCTGGTCGGGCTCGGCAAGATGCAGGAAGCGCCCGCGAGCGAGCTGACCTATATCGACCAGAAACGCCTCGAGCTCGCCCGCGCGCTGGCGCTGCAGCCGCGCCTCGTGCTGCTCGACGAATGGCTGGCGGGCCTCAATCCGAGCGAACTCGAGACCGGCATCGCGCTGATCGCGAAATTGCGCGACCGCGGCCTCACCATCATCATGGTCGAGCATGTGATGGATGCGATCCGAGCGCTGTGCAGCCATTGCATCGTCATGAACGCCGGCAGCGTGATCGCGCGCGGCGCGCCGGAGGCCGTGTTGTCCGATCCGAAAGTCGTTGCAGCCTATCTCGGAGGCGACGATGCTTGAGGTCGCCGCCCTCTCCCACTTCTATGGGAAGCACCAGGCCCTCGCCGACATTGCGCTCGGTATCGAGCAAGGCGAGATCGTCGCCATCCTCGGCGCCAACGGCGCCGGCAAGTCCACCTTGCTCAAGAGCATCGCGGGGCTGGTCAAACCGGCGCCGGGCGCAACGATCCGGTTCGCGGGACATCACATTGGCGAGCTGCCCGCCCATCTGATCGTGGAGCGCGGCATCGCGCTGGTGCCCGAAGGCCGCGGCGTGTTCGGCGATCTGACGGTTGCCGAGAATCTGCAGCTCGGTGCCTACCCCGCCCGTGCCCGCGCAGGCGAGGCGGACCGGCTCGGAAGGATCCTCCGGCTGTTCCCGCGGCTTGCCGAGCGTATGGCCCAGGCCGTTCGCACCATGAGCGGCGGCGAGCAGCAGATGGTGGCGATCGGCCGGGCGCTGATGTCGAACCCGCTGCTGCTCCTGCTCGATGAGCCCTCGCTCGGCCTGTCGCCCCTCCTCAGCCGCGAGGTCTTCCGCGCGCTGGCGGAGATCCGCAGCAGCGGCCTCAGCGTGCTGCTGGTCGAGCAGAATGCGCGGGCCAGCCTCGACATCGCCGACCGTGTCTACCTGATCGAGTCCGGCCGCAACGCCGGCAGCGGACCGGCCAGTGCGATGAAGAACGATCCGAAGGTCCAGCGCGCCTATCTCGGCAAGGCGCGCGCGGCCCCGTCCCCACCATAATCACTCAATCCGCCTGCAACCTTTGGAGTGCTTCATGAACGCGATCGACCTTCTCATCGGCGGCAAGGACCAGTCGGCCAGCAACCAGCGCACCTTCCAGCGCCACAACCCGATCTCCGGAGACGTCGCGACCATCGTGGCGGCGGCCTCGATCAACGACGCGATGCGAGCCGCGGACGCTGCGGCCGCCGCCTTCCCGGCCTGGTCGCAGCTTGGTCCGTCCGAGCGCCGCAAACGGCTCAATGCGGCCGCCGACATCCTCGCGCGCCGGGCGGCGGAGTTCACCGCGCTGATGGTCGCCGAAACGGGCGCCACCGCGGGCTGGGCCGGCTTCAACGTGCATCTCGCCGAAGGCATGCTGCGCGAAGCCGCGGCCATGACGACGCAGATATCCGGCGAAGTCATTCCGACCGACAAGCCCGACAACCTCGCCATGGCGTTTCGCCAGCCGGTCGGCGTCGTGCTCGGCATCGCGCCGTGGAACGCCCCCGTGATCCTCGGCGTGCGCTCGGTCGCGATGCCGCTCGCCTGCGGCAACACCGTGGTGCTGAAGGCATCCGAGATGAGCCCCGGCGTGCACCGGCTGATCGGAAGCTGCCTGGCGGAGGCCGGCCTCGGTGACGGCGTCGTCAATGTCGTGACCAACGCGCCCGAGGATGCGCAGGCGGTGGTCGAAGCTCTGATCGCCCATCCTGCGATCCGTCGCGTCAACTTCACCGGCTCGACCCGCGTCGGCCGCCTCATCGCACTGGCATGTGCAAAGCATCTGAAGCGCGCGCTGCTGGAGCTTGGCGGCAAGGCCCCGCTCGTGATCCTCGACGATGCCGACCTCGACGCCGCCGTGAATGCGGCAGCGTTCGGCGCCTTCATGAACCAGGGGCAGATCTGCATGTCGACCGAGCGGATCGTCGTCGACGACAAGGTTGCGGATGCCTTCATCGCCAAGTTCGCCGCCAAGGCCAGGAGCCTTCCCTTCGGCGATCCCCGCAAGGGGAATGTGGTGCTCGGCTCGCTGGTCAGTGACGCGGCCTGCGAGCGCGTCCGGGGCCTGATCGACGATGCCGTCGCCAAGGGCGCCGTCCTCGCTGCCGGCGGTCACGGCAGCGGCACCATCATGCCCGCCACCATCGTTGATCATGTCACGCCGGCGATGCGGATCTATGGTGAGGAGAGCTTTGGTCCGGTCGTGACCGTTGTGCGCGTGAGCGGAATAGACGAGGCCGTGCGCGTGGCCAATGACACCGAATACGGCCTCTCCTCCGCCGTGTTCGGCCGCGACATCGCCCGTGCGCTCGGCGTGGCCAGGCGGATCGAGGCAGGCATCTGCCACGTCAACGCCCCGACCGTGCATGACGAGCCTCAGATGCCGTTCGGCGGCACCAAGGCGTCAGGCTACGGCCGCTTCGGCGGCAAGGCCGCAATCGACGAATTCACCGAGCTGCGCTGGATCACCGTGCAGACCGGGCCCCGGCACTACCCGTTCTGATCGGTGAAAGGAACAGGTCCGGCCTGCAACGCCGGACCGCTCTCGCCTCGTGCTCACCAGCGGTAGGTCAGCCTGGCGATGGCTTTCCGCCTTTCCGCATAGAAGCAGCCCGACAGGCCGTAGCATGCGGCGACATAGCGGGTGTCGGCGAGATTGGTGACGTTCAGCGACAGGCGCCAATTGTCCTTGGTGTAAGCGAGCAACGCATCCAGCACGGTCGAGGCTCCCACCTTGAACGTGTTGGCGTCGTCGCCCCAGGTTGCGCCGACATAGCGGATGCCGCCGCCGAACTGCAAGCCCGCCAGTGGGCCGTTCTGGAGCGTATAGTCGCTCCACAGCGAGGCGCGGTTGAGCGGCACGGTAACCGGGGCCTTGCCGACATTGACCGGATCCTGCGTGACCACGGCATCGACATAGGCATAGGCCGCGCGCAGGTTCCAGCCGTCGGCGAGCGACATCGTACCTTCGAGCTCGATGCCGCGCGATTTCACCTGACCGGTCTGTTCCGCGAGATAGCTCGGAGGCGCGTAGGTGACGACGTTGTCGCGCGTCAGGTCGAAGGCGGCGAAGGTGAACAGGGCATTCCATCCGATCGGTTGGTACTTGATGCCGACTTCGTACTGGACTCCGGTCTCTGGATTGAGCAACTGACCGGAAGCCGTCGCGAGCACCGGCAGGAAGGATTCCGAATAGCTGAAATATGGCGCGATGCCGTTGTCGAAATTGTACATCACGGCGGCCCGGCCGGTGAAGGCCGACGCGTCCTTCGAGACCGAGGTGTTGGCGAGACCATTATCGACCTGCGTCGTCACGAAATCCTGGCGGCCGCCGAACTGGAACGAGAGCCGGCCGAGCTTGATCTGGTCCTGCGCGTAAAGGCCGACCTGCGACTGCTTGACGCCGGTATTGTCGCTCATGGCGCCGATGGTCCAGTCGTAGCTGTAGACCGGATTGAAGACGTTGATCTCGGGGGCCGACGTCGTGACGCTATACGCGGTATCGCGGAACGTGGTGTTGCGGTAGTCGATCCCGACCAGCGCGGTGTGACTGAGGAAGCCCGTGGTGAACTTGCCCTGGAGCTGATTGTCCACCGCGAAGGAGTTGATGTAGGAGTTGCTGTAGCTGCCATAACGTGCGAGCTGTCCCGCGGCCTCGTTGGTATAGCCGCCGCCGTAAAACACCTTCTCCTCGTTGTGCTGATAGGCGTATCGCAGGTTCTGGCGGAACGTGATGTTGTCGGTGAAGTTGTGCGCCAGCTGGTAGCCGACGGTCGCAATCTCGGTGTTGAAGGCATCGAAGCTCGGCACGCCCGCGAAGAACGAGACCGGAATGGTGCGGCCGTTGTTCGGCCACACCGTACCCGCGGCCGGCAGGAACTGGAGGCCCCACCCTGCCCGATCGCGCTGGTAGTTGGCGAGCAAGGTGATGGTGGTGTCCTCGTTCGGCTTGAAGGTGACGGCGGGCGCGATGAAGACGCGATTGTCCTTGCTGAAGTCGACCTGCGTCTCGCCGTCGCGAACCACGCCGGTGAGACGCCACAGCACGGTCCCTTCCTTGTTGGCGGGGCCGCCCATGTCGAACTGGCCCTGATAGCGGTTGAAGCTGCCGCCGGAGATCGAGACCTCGCCGAACTGCTGCGCGGTCGGCAGCTTGGTCACGTAGTTGAGGATGCCGCCGGTGCCGCTGCCGCCGTACATCGCGGAGGACGGGCCCTTGAGCACCTCGATGCGCTCGGCGCCATAGGGATCGAGGCCGTTGAAATGCACGTAGTTGCTGGACGGAATCCGCAAGCCGTCGATGTAGAGGCCCGGCATGGTCATGTCGAAGCCGCGGATCTGGAGTCCGCCGAAGCGGGTGTCCGAGCCGCCATTGACGTCGCCACTCACGCCGGCGGTGTAGCGCAGGGCCTCGCCGATCGAGACCGCGCCCTGGTTCCTGATCTGATCGGTGGTGATGACGGACACCGACTGTGGCGTCTCGATCAAGGGCGTATCGGTCTTGGTAGCGGTGCCGCTCCTTGTCGCGACGAACCCGCGCACCGGACCATTGGCGCGTTCGCCCGTGGCGCCGTTCGATGATGCCGACTGAGTCAGGGTGGCCTGGTGCGCCGGAGGGCGACGATTGGCGCGTGCGGTGCGAGTTGCCGCCGCCCTTCGCGACGAAGCAATTGCCGCCGAACGGGCGCGCTCTGCCGGCGCTTCCACGGTGACTGCGGGAATTTGCGTTTGCGCCTCCACGGAACCGAAGGGAACGACGAGGGACAATGTGCTGACCGCCCCGAGGAAAAATACCTGAATCTGCCGACGACGTGTGTCGTCACGCGAAGAGAGTTGGAAGTCAGTCACGTCTTTCGAGGCCCCACGCACCGCCGGCTTCGCCGGTATCATTTTTGATGTCCCGCCCTAACGCAGGCAGGTCCGGAGTGCGAGAGATGCGGTGTTAGAATTTATCGAGACGGGGGAATAGACTCTGCGACCAATGCGCCCAACGTCGCTTCTTTAGAATTGGAATATTTCTAGACCGAAACTCGGCGGTCGGTTCGGAATGCGACCGCATGCGATGGCTGCATCGCGCGATCAGCGCCGCGAGCCGAAGCCGAAGGCATAAGCCGCCGAATGTTACCCCGGGTCCGCATGACAACAGGTTGCGGCGGTGCTCTTCCCGCCAGCCAGCACGCTGCGGCTGTTGCGGTCCGGCGGGATGTCGCCAGCCGCATTCGCCGCAAAGAATCCGGTCGGCTTGAGCATGAAGCCGGCATATTCGACCGGCATGATCGGAAAGTCCTCGGGTTTGCAGACATGGGTGTGGCCGAAGGAGTGCCAGACCACGATGTCGGCATTCTCGATGTTGCGGTTTTGCGCGGCGTAGCGCGGCAGGCCGTCGCCGCCGGCATGGACGTTGGGATAGTCGCCGCTGGCGTATTTCTCGTCGGCATCGAACGCAGTCACCCAGACATGCTTGGTGGCAAAGCCGCCGCGCTTGCGCACATAGCTCCCCTCCTGCGCCAGCATCAGCGGGCTCGGATTGACCACGAGCTTGTAGGCCGGCGCGTTGCCGACCGAATTGGATTCGTTCGGATTGCTGATCTTCCAGAACCGGCCGGTCTCGCCATTGGCGATCGCCGCCGCGTCGCGCTCGCGTGACAGCACGCGCGTCGTGGTGGTGAAGGCGTTGCCATGGGGATTGTCGTGGCCCCATGGCCGCGGCACGAACTCGTGCTCGGTGACGGTGTTGCCGCCGCCGTCGAGATCCATGTGCAGGCGCACGTTGAAGAAGTGCTGGTGCGTCGGTCCGCCCAGATTGTCGTCGACCATGCCACCCCATTTGTAGGTTTCGCCTGATGGCACGGCAGCGGTCTGGATGATGCCGGTGAGCTTGGTCTCGAGCTGGATCGTGCCGTCCTGGTAGAGATACCAATAGAAGCCGTAGTCGTAATTGCCGACCGTCGCGAAGAACGAGATCACGAGGCGGCGCGAGCGGCGGACCTCGAACAGGCCGTTGCGAAATTCGTAGTGTTTCCAGGCAATTCCGTAATCTTCTTCGTGCATGCAGATGGCGTTCTGCATGACGAAGGGCTCGCCCTTGCTGTCGGCCGCCGGCACGTCGAAATAATGGATGTTGCCGAGGCAGTCGCAGCCGAGTTCGAGCGCGTTGGCGAGCATGCCGAGGCCATATTCGCCGGCATCGAACGCCGATTTCCAGAAATGGTTCTCGGTCGGATCGGCGTAGGGCACGACCATCTCAGTGACGCTGGCGCGGTGGATCAGCGACCGTTTGCGCGCGCCGTCCTGGTAGGAGAGTTGGTGCAGCACCAGGCCCTCGCGCGGTGTAAAGCCGACGCGAAAGCTCCATTTCTGCCAGTCGACCTTCCAGCCATCGACCTTGAAGCTCGCGCCCTCCGGCTGCTCGATATGCAGCGGCTTGATGTCGGTGCGCGGGTTGGTGACCTCGTGAGCGCCGTAATTTCGCTTCTTGCGCGGGATCGGTACGATCGGATCTGCATCCGTGAGATCGATGACCTTGCCGCCGATCAGATCGACCACGGCGACGACGCCCTCGATCGGGTGCGCATAACCGTTGTCCTGTAGATGCTCGCGGAAAAAGCTGACGGCGCGTACGATGCGCGCGCCGCGCTCGAATTCCATGTCGAAGAAGCCCGAGGAGAACGGATCGACCTGCACCAGCTCGATGTCCTTGTCGGTAAGCCCGCGCCGATGCATCGCCGCGCGCCAGCCGGGATCGGCCTTCACCACGGCCTCGCACTTGAAGAACTCTTCCAGCATCACCGGCGGCTGCCCGTAGGGCACGTCGCGGTTGGGGAGGAGCTTACGATCGACGATCTCCCCGCGGCCGAGATCGACGATGTGCTCGATGGCCTCGCCGGTGGTGATGTCAAGTGTCAGCACGAAGGCACGGCGCCCTGCTCCGCCCGCGGCCAGCTCCTGCTTGGTCGGCTCTTCCAGCCGTACCGTCGGGAAGCGGCAGTTCTCCGGAGAGGTTGCGGAGGCACGCACCAGAGTGCAAGCCGCCGTGATCTCCTCAGTCGTCAGAGGATCGAGCGGATGCGCCGTGGCGGCATGGGCGGGCGATCGGGCTTTGGCGGGATCGAGCATGATGATGTCCAGAAGTCAGCGCGGGGCGAGATGGGCGGTGATGGCGCCGAAGGCGGCGAGCCAGCGATGGTCAAGCGGAGCGTCCATCGCCTTCGGCTGCGTCGCGAGCTTGACGATGACGGTGTCGGAGGCCGCATCGATGTAGAGCCACTGGCCGTGGATGCCGATCGCGGCAAGATCGTTGCGCGGGGGATCGATCGTGTACCATTTGCTGCGGTAGCGGGCACCCGGGAAGATGTCGGCGAGGTCGCCGTCGGCCCAGGCCTGGGGATCGCCGTTCTCGTGGATGTCGTCGATCCACCAGCCCGGCACCACCTGCCGTCCCTCGACCACGCCGCGGCAGCGGATCATCTCGCCGAAGCGGATGAGATCGCGGGCAGTGATGGAAAGACCGCCGGCGATGCGGCCCATGCCGTGGCTGTCGAGCGTGAGGGAGCCGTCCTCCTCCGCGCCCATCGGCTGCCAGAGATATTCGGAGAGGATGCGAGGGTAAGGCATGCCACAGGCGCGCTCATACACCCAGCCGAGAACTTCGGTGTTGGTCGAGACATAGTGGAACACCTTGCCGTGCGGCTTGCCAGTACCGCGCAGCGTGGCGAGATAGGCGCGCTGATGGCTCGGCTCGACACCTGGAGGCGGCACATCCCAGCCAGAGGAGAAGCGGTAGCGCGCAACGTCGCCGGCCGGGTCCTCGTAGTCTTCCTCGAACTTGATGGCGACGGCCATGTCGAGGACGTTGCGGACCGTGCAGCTGCCGTAGACGGAATTCTCCAACTCCGGCACGTAACGCACCACCCTCGCCTCCGGATCGAGCAGCCCGCGTGCCGCCAGCACGCCGCCGAGCGCGCCGGCAATCGACTTGCTGATCGAGCAGATCAGATGCGGCGTTGTCGCGCTCATGCCGTCGCCATACCATTCGTGGATCAGCGTGCCCCGATGCATGACGAGCAGTGCATCGCCAAAGGTCTCGCGCAGCGTGGCCTCGATCGTCGTCGGCTGGCCGTCCGGGGCTTTGAAGCCGAGCTTTGACAATTCGCGCGGCGCGCATCGAATCGGCGTCGGCTGGGCCGAGCGGCGCACCTCCGCGGTGGGCAGCACTTCGCGGGTGTGGGTGAAGCCCCAGCGTATCGCGGGAAAGCTGCGCCAGTTGGCGCGCGTCACCTGGGCCTCGGGCACGGGCGGGCTGCCGCGCATGACAAGGGTCGGTCGCATCTCGATCCTCCGCAAGGCCATCCCGACTGCGATGTCGGAACGGCTGGAAGGAAAATCTGCACCTCAGCGCTGTCGGGCGTTATCGAGATCCGGCAATATTTTGCTGGACGCAGCCGTCCGGCATGTCAGTCTTGGCACGTTTATTGCTGATCTTGGCTTGCAAATTTCGACGCATTATCATGGCCTTGAACGTAACTCCTCCGATTCAGGACTCGGCTGCCGGCCTGATCGAGGCGAGCAGCACGGATGTCGATGAGCACTGCGCCGCGCTCGGCCGCTGGCGGCTGCGCTACGACCAGATCAGCGCCGGCGCCTTTCGCGGCAGCTTCACCCAGCTCTCTCTGCCCCGGGTCGAGGTGTTCCGCGAAATCACCAGCCAGCAGGTCCGCCAATACGGTCAGCTTGGCGCCGACAGCTTTGGCATTGGTCTACCCTGGCGCGGTGACAGCGAGGTCAATTGCAACGGCGCCAGCGTTGCAGGCGCCCAGGTCATCGCCTGCGTCGATGCCGAGGTCGATATGTGCACGCCGAAGTCATTCGAGCTGCGCGGTGTCGTCGCCAGTGCGGCGCTGATCCGGGATCTCGCCGCCCGGCTCGAGATCGATCTGCCGCGCGCGGTCTGGCACCAATTGCGGGTGTTCGAGATGGCGCAGGCACCGGTCGCACGATTGCGGGCTCATCTTGAGACCATTCACGAGGCCATCGCGACGGCACCCGAACGGTTCCAGGATCCGACCGTCCGGCAGGCGCTCGAAGACGCCCTCCTCGTCGAGATCATGGACATGCTGCCGACCGCACGCCCCACCGATCCCGGCCGCAGCGCCAACGCGCGCAAGCGTACCGTCGATCGCGCGCGCGAGCTGATGCACGGCAACGGTGACCATTCGCTGTCGCTGCTGGAGGTCTGCAAGGCGGTCGGCGCCAGTCCGCGTAAGCTCGGCTATTGCTTCCAGGCGGTTTTGGGCACGAGCCCGATGCATTATTGGCGTGCGATGCGGCTGAACCGCGTGCGGCGCGATCTGAAGCGCGCCGGCGGCGCTGGGACATCCATTTACGACGTCGCCGTGCAGCACGGCTTCTGGCACTTCAGCCAGTTCTCGCTCGACTACAAGCGTCACTTCGCCGAGTTGCCCTCGGATACGCTGCGGCGCGCGAGGCTCGCGGCCTGACGCGCGCGCTTGCGGCCTACCAGGTCGGCAGATACGTGCCCTTGAAACGCGACTCCAGGAAGGCCTTCACGGGCTCGGAGTGGTACGCCTCGATCAACTGCCTGACCCACGGCTTGTCCTTGTCCTCATCGCGGACGGCGAGGATGTTGACCCAGGGGCCATCGGGGTTTTCGCGCGCGATCGCGTCGGTGGCGGGGTTGAGGCCGGCCTGCACCGCGTAATTGTTGTTGATGGAAACGACGTCGACATCCTGCAGCGCGCGCGGCAGCTGGGCCGCATCGAGCTCGACGAAGCGCAGCTTCTTCGGGTTGTCGGCGATGTCAGCGACGGTCGAGGCGACGTTGTTGGGGTCCTTCAGCTTGATCACGCCCTGCAGGGCCAGGATCATCAGGCCTCGCGCACCGTTGGAGGGATCGTTGGCGATGGCGACGCGGGCGCCTTCCGGAAGGTCCGCGAGCTTCTTGTACTTCTGCGAATAGACGCCCTGCGGCGAGCCGATCGTGTTGGCGACCTTGACGATCTTCCAGCCGGTCTTGGCGATCTGGTTCTTCAGATAGGGCTCGTGCTGGAACGAATTGGCCTCGAGATCCTTCAGCGCCAGCGCCTGGTTCGGGATCACATAGTCGGTGAACTCGACCACCTTGATGTCGAGGCCGCGCTCGGCGCCGACCTTCTTCACGACGTCGAGAATTTCGGCGTGGGGACCTGCGGTCACGCCGACACGGATGGTTTCAGCCTGGGCGGTGGTCGCGAGCAAGGCCGCAGCCGCAAGGGTTGCCAGAAAACGCATGGAAGTCTCCGATATTGAACGAGAAGGATCAGCGATGCCGCAGCCGGCGGTTGACCCGGCGCGCCAGATAGTCGCCGGCGCTCTGGACGAGTTGCACCAGTGCGATCAGCACGACGACGACGGCGAGCATCATCTCCGGCATGAAGCGCTGGTAGCCGTAGCGGATGCCGAGATCGCCAAGCCCTCCGCCGCCGACCGCGCCCACCATCGCGGAATAGCCGAGCAGGCTGACCACGGCGAGCGTCAGCGCCAGCAACAGGCCGGGCAGCGCCTCGGGGATCAGCACCTTGAACACGATCTGGAGCGGCGAGGCCCCGAACGAGGACGCAGTCTCGATCAGGCCGCCGTCGACCTCGCGGATCGCAGCTTCGACCAGGCGCGCAATGAACGGCGTCGATGCAATCGTCAGCGGCACGATCGCGGCGCTCGATCCGATCGAGGTGCCGGCAATGAGGCGCGTGAACGGGATGATGGCGACGACGAGGATGATGAACGGCGTGGAGCGCGTTGCGTTGACGACGATGCCGAGCACGCGATTGACGATGGGGGCCGCGAACAACTCGCCTTTGCCGCTGGTCGCGAGGAAGACGCCGAGCGGCAGGCCGAAGGCGGTGCCGAGCAGCGCGGCGATGCCGACCATGTACAGGCTCTCGAAGGTCGCCTGGATGATCAGGTTGATGAGTTCAGGCGACATAGCCGAGATGCTCCGCCGGGAATTGATGTTGAGACATAAAGGCCAGCGTTCGCGTCACCGCGTCCGCGCCGCTGGAAACACCGAGAGGAATACCGAGAACGAGCGAGCCGACATGCTGGCCGCCGATCTCGTCGATGCGCGCCGACAGCAGCGACACGTCGCGGCCGATTTCGCGCGCAAGCCGCGCCACCAGCGTGTCGCCGGCCCCTGCCCCGCCCACCTGGATGCGGATCACGGCGTGGCCGCCGGCCGAAGGCTCCGGCACGATCCGGCTCGACAGTGACACTGGCAGGCTGTCGCCGATCACCTCGGCCAGGAAGGACTGTGTGATGGGATGCTTGGGATGGGTGAAGATGTCGGCGACATGGCCGCTCTCGACGCCGTGTCCGGCGTCGAGCACGACGACCTCCTTGGCGAGTTGGCGTACCACGGACATTTCGTGGGTGATCAGCACGATAGTCACACCGAGCTCGCGGTTGATGTTCGCGAGCAGGTCGAGGATCGCGCGCGTGGTCTGCGGATCGAGCGCCGAGGTCGCCTCGTCCGACAGCAGCACGCTCGGCCGCGTCGCCAGCGCGCGGGCAATGCCGACGCGCTGCTTCTGGCCGCCGGAGAGTTCGGATGGATAGCGATCATGCTTGTCGGCGATGCCGACGAGCGCGAGCAGCTCAGTCACGCGGGCCTTGATGTCGGCCTTGGCCCAGCCGGCGATCTCGAGCGGCAGCGCGATGTTGTCGGCAGCGGTGCGCGACGACAGCAGGTTGAAGTGCTGGAAGATCATGCCGATCGAGCGCTGCGCCAGCCGCAGCTCTCGACCAGTCAGTGCCGAGATGTCGCGGCCGTCGACGATCACGCGGCCCGTGGTCGGCTTCTCCAGGCCGTTGATCAGCCGCACCAGGCTGGACTTGCCCGCGCCGGAGCGGCCGATCACGCCGGTAATGGAACCGCGCGGAATTGCAAAGTCGATATTCTGCAGCGCGTTGACGCCGGGCTTGCCGCGATAGGCCGGATAGGTTTTTGAGATGCCCTCGAAACGGACCATCGCATCCACGGCAGGGGGAATCGCTTCAAGCCTTTCGATCGGCTGTCCGATTGCGAGCGATTGGTAGGCGTTCATGGAGACGGCCTTCATGCACAATAGTTCGCTTGCCCGCGCCGCTCATGGGCGTGCGGGAATCAGGTCGCATGGAGCGACGGGGATGAAATTGCGATGCCGGCCGGGTGAAGCGCGCTGCACCGCAGCACGCACCATCGCCGTTTCCGGTCTTCCTTGCAATGTCAGAAATTTGCGAGGAGTTGGACGAAGTTTTCCCAATCCGTTACGTCCGAAGAAAATTCATCTTCCGACGGGATCATCGTCCTGCCGCGCCTGATCTACCGGCCCCTGAAGCGTGGCTTTCGGCGGGCCAGGAATGCTTCGACGCCCTCCTTGTGATCCTCGCTCAGGCTGGCGAGCGCGAACTGATCGACATCCATGTGGCTGGCGAGATCGTCAAGCGCGTGCGCGAGCCGGTTGACGGTCAGCTTGGTCATGGCGACCGAGAGCGGCGGCTGTGCGGCGACCTTGCGGGCAAGCTCCATGGCCGCATCGAAGGAATGGCCGGGGTCGGTCACCTGTTCCACCAGGCCCCATTCATAGGCCTCGTCCGCGCTGATGCGCTGGTCGGCCAATATAACCGCCTGCTTGGTGCGGGCCGGCCCCATCAGATGCAGCATGCGCGGGATGCTCTGCCAGCTCATGTTCATGCCGAGTCCGATCTCGGGCACCCGCAAATGCGCATTGCGGCCCATGATGCGAAAGTCGAGCGCGACAGCGAGGGCCACCCCGCCGCCGACGCAAAAGCCCTCGATCGCCGCGATCGTGATTTGCTCCATCTCCTGCCAGGCGTGCGTCAGGCGCGGCCCGAGCTTGAGATGCCGACGCAACGTGCCGAGATCCATCTCCTTGCGCGAACGTCCCTCCGCATCCTTGAGGTCGAAGCCGGCGCTGAACGCGCCCGAGCTGCCGGTCAAGACGACGACCGACGTCGCGGTGTCATCCTCGAAACTGCGCGCCGCCGCGGTCAGCTGCCGCAATGCCTCCGGCGAGAGTGCGTTGATGCCATCGCCGCGGTCGAAACGGACCACCGCAATCCGGCCCTCAGGCCCAAGGCCCTTCTCGATCTTCACGTAGTCCGTCACCATCATCTCCACGCTGCTTTCGGCGATGTTAGCGCACAATTGTCGTCACGAATATGGGACCCGATCACGATGCAAGGAACACTCGACAGGCCTGGGCCATTGCGCATATCTTTGCTGCCATGAGCCACGATCACGACCATCACCACGACCATTCCGAATTGTCGGAGACCGAGCTGCGCGTGCGCGCGCTGGAGACGATCCTGACCGAAAAAGGCTATGTCGAGCCGGCCGCGCTCGATGCCATCATCCAGGCCTACGAGACCAGGATTGGCCCTCACAATGGTGCGCGCGTCGTCGCCAAGGCCTGGACCGATCCGGCGTTCAAGAAGGCGCTGCTGGAGGACGGCAGCAAGGCGATCGGCACGCTCGGCCATGTGAGCCGCGTCGGCGACCATCTCGTCGTGGTCGAGAACACGCCTGAGCGGCACAACATGGTCGTGTGCACACTGTGCTCCTGCTACCCCTGGGAAATGCTGGGACTGCCGCCGGTCTGGTACAAGGCTGCGCCCTACCGCTCCCGCGCCGTGAAGGACCCGCGCGGCGTGCTCGCCGATTTCGACGTCACATTGCCCAGGGATATGGAAATCCGGGTGTGGGATTCGACTGCCGAGACGCGCTTTCTGGTGTTGCCGATGCGGCCCGAAGGCACGGAGGGCTGGAGCGAGGAGCAGCTCGCCGAACTCGTCACCCGCGATTCCATGATCGGCACCGGATTTCCGCGGAAGCCGGGAGAGCCGTCATGAACGGCGTGCACGACATGGGCGGCATGGACGGGTTCGGCAAGGTCGAGCCCGAGCCCAACGAGCCGATGTTCCACGCGGATTGGGAAGCGCGCGTCCTTGCCATGGTGCGCGCGATGGGCGCGGCCGGCGCCTTCAACATCGATACCTCGCGCTTCTACCGCGAGACGCTGCCGCCGCACGTCTATCTCGCGAGCTCCTACTATAAGAAATGGTTCCTCGGTCTCGAGGAGATGCTGATCGACAAGGGCTACCTCACCAGGGAGGAAGTCGCCGCCGGCCATGCGATGCAGCCCGCAAAAGCGCTCAAGCACGGCAAGTTCGACCTCGCCAATGTCGAGCGCGTGATGGTGCGCGGCAAATTTGACCGCCCTGCTCCGGCTCCGGCGAAATTCGAGATCGGCGACCGCGTGCGCGCGAAGAACATCCATCCGACCTCGCACACAAGGCTGCCACGTTACGTGCGCGGCCATGTCGGCGTGATCGAGCTGAACCATGGCTGCCATGTGTTTCCTGACACGGCGGCGATGGAGCGCGGCGAGAACCCGCAATGGCTCTACACCGTGGTGTTCGAGGGCAGCGAACTCTGGGGCCTCGATGGCGATCCGACCACAAAAGTCTCGATCGACGCGTTCGAGCCCTATCTGGATCCGGCGTGATGAGCACGACGCTTGCTGCGGCCGCCACCGCGGCCATCCCGAGCATCCCCCGCGATGACGATGGCCCGGTTTTCCGGGCGCCATGGGAGGCGCATGCCTTTGCCATGGCGCTGACCCTGCACGAGCGCGGCGTGTTCACCTGGCCCGAATGGGCCGCCGCACTCGCCGACGAGATCAAGCGCGCGCAAGCGGCGGGCGACCCTGATACGGGCGAGACCTACTACCTCCACTGGCTGGCGACGCTGGAAGGCCTCGTGGCGCGCAAGGGCGTCGCATCGGCCGAAACCCTGCACCGCTATCGCGACGCCTGGGACCACGCCGCCGATCGCACGCCGCACGGCAAGCCGATCGAGCTGCGGCCGGAGGATTTCGGGTAGCTTGCGGCGATTGCGGGTCGAACTCCTCGTTGCCCAATCCATTCGGCGCCATGCTTCTAGCGGCGAAATGGATTCTCTCTCTTCCTTGTATTCATAGGAACGGAAGGGCCTCGCCGCCTGATCGCGCTTTGAACTGAATCTAAGTTTGGCTTGTTGACCTCGGGCAAAAGCGCGGGGTAACGCATGCGAGCTACCAGCCGCCTCGTCATGTGAGAACTCTGTGAACACGCCAGCAGGAAAAGAATCTGCGATCGCCATCATGGCCGAGGAGGAGCCCGTCGAGATTGGTTTCCCCATGGTGGCCGCCTACCATGGCCAATCCGCGCTTGCCATGGCCGCCATCGTATTCCAGGCGCAGCGGGCAGCTTTCGCCGTGCTGTCGCCCGAGAAGCCTCCGGCGCGGCGTGACATCAGCATCGTGAGCGGGCACCCAGGTCCGGGTGTGCGGGACGCGTTCGAAGTGATCACGCGCGCCGTGACCCGCGGCGCCTATAGCGTAGACCGCACGCTGCCCGAAGCGAGACTTGTGCCTGGGCACGACATTTCCTACAGCTTTCGAATTACGCTCGGAGAGCGAACCGCCGAGATGGCGTTGCTGCCTGGGGTGTTGCCGGAGCGATTTTTCGAGCTCGTCTTCGCCAAGAATCGCAGCACAGCACAGGAGCGCGAGCTGAGTGCATTGAAACGGTCCATCGCCGAGGACGTTCTGGCGAAGGAACCAGGCGCTCTCTTCACCATGCGTGCGAGTTGATGACGAAGCCCGGACTTGCTCTCAGCTTCGGTTATGACGACGGGTCGCTACGTGCCCTGGCGAACGTCAAAGCCGAGCTGCGGGACATCTATGCGCTGCCCGACATCGATCTGAACGATTTCAGTGTGCTGTTCGTGAGCATGCACAGCGACCAGCGTTTCCTGGCGGCCCGCGCTGGCCAGATCGAGGAATACCTTGTTCGTGGCGGTGTCGTCGTTGCGAACGGCCATCACGCCTATTCCTACCTACCGCGCATGGCAGGTTTCCACACCATCGACAATTACAAGCTGAGCGACATCACGGTGCTGCGGCTCGCCGCGCATCCCATCTGGCACGGCATTGACCCGCATGATCTGACTTTCCGCCGCGGCGTCTCCGGCTTCTACGGCCGGGTCTGGCACGACGCGCCGCCGGATGCGCTGATTATCCACGCCCTGGGCCAGCCGAACCTGCCGCTCGACTTCATCTATCCGGTCGGTCGAGGTCATGTGCTGTTCCACGGCGGAAATGACCTCTGGACATTCGGCGGCGAGGACAAGCAGCTGGCGCCCCGGATCATGCAGTGGGTCACAGAGGGACGAAACGTTCAATGAGCCTGGCGATCCTCGACGGCGGCACGTTTTACCACCACGCGGCTATTCACGGCCGGCGCTATCGAGAACTGTTCGACAAGATCATCTACGCTCCTGAACTCACAACGGATGCCTTGTCCGGCGTCACTTTTTTGATCGTGCCGGATCGCATCAATCCGAACGTTCTTCGTGCCAGCCGCGATGTCCTGATCCATTTTGCGAAAGCCGGGCACACGCTGGTCGTGTTCGGCGAGAATCGCGCCGACACGTGGCTGCCAGGCGTCACCTGGGCGGCGCGGCCGACAAACTTCTGGTGGTGGCTCGACAAGACAGCGCGTCCACCGAACCGCCTGCTGGCGCCCGACCATGAGCTTTTCCAGGCGGTGCCGTTCGAAAGCACGATATGGCACTTTCACGGCGTATTGACCCCGCCTGCAGGGGCTCGGGCGCTGATCGACGTGCCGGCCGATCCTGAGGGTCGCGACGGTGGCGGAGCGCTCCTTTACGAGGATTGGGTCACGCTGCCGGGGCGCTTGTTCGTCTCGACACTGGATCCATTCTATCATCATGGCAGCAACTTCATGCCCGCAGCCACGAAGCTCCTCGACGGCTTTCTGCCCTGGGCGAAGCGAAAGGCTGCGCCGCAAATCGATCGCGGCGGTCGCTGATCTCAGGGGACCAGAGGCTGATCCGGAGCCTTGCTCCGCAAGCCGTGCAACGGCACGATTGCCGATGCCGTCTCCTCGTCCGCATGAACATCCACGCGGCGAACCGGAACGCCGTACATCCGCGCGAGATTGCTTTCGGTCAGCACCATTTCTGTCGGGCCGGAGATGTGCATGCCATTGCGCTGCATCAGCAAGGTCGTATCGGCGATACCGATTGCATGGTCCGGATGATGCGTTGTGAACAACACGGTCAGGCCCAAGGAGCTTGCGAGGCGCAGGAGCAGGCGAAGAACAACGCCCTGATTGGCGATGTCGAGCGCCGAGGCTGGCTCATCCAGCACGAGGACCTTGCAGTCGCTGGCCAGTGCGCGGGCCAGCAGGACGAGCTGCCGCTGCCCGCCGCTCAGCCGGTCGTAACGCTGCTCCGCGAGAGCCCCCAGACCGACTTCCTCGAGAGACTCATATGCACGTTCCCTGTCCTTGCGGCCCGGTGAGCTGAACCTGCCGAGATAGCGGCTTCGACCCATCAGAACCATATCGACAGCACTGTAGGACTGATCGGCCGTCAATGCCTGCGGCACGAAACCCACATGGCCGTCGATGTCGATGATTCCTTCCTTGAGGGTCAATGTTCGGCTGATCGCGCGCAGCAAGGTTGTTTTGCCGCAGCCATTCGGCCCGAGTATTGCGGCGATCCGGGCCGAAGGAAAGGTGACGGACAGCTCGCGAAAGAGCCAGTGCTGGGATCCGTACCTGTGGCCTGCATTCTCGATGCGGATCATGCTGCGCCGCTCCTGGTGGTGCGCCGGAGGAGCAGCGCGAAGATCGGAGTGCCGATGAGCGCCGTGATGATCCCGACCGGAATCTCGGCCGGCGTGAGCGACCGCGCCAGCGTGTCCGCTGCAACCAGGAAGATGGCGCCCAGGAATGTCGATACCGGCAGCAGCTGGCGGTTGTCCGCCCCCACGATCATGCGCGCAAGGTTGGGAACGATGAGTCCGACCCAGCCGATCGTTCCGCTGACCGCAACTTGAGACGAGATCGCAAGACAGGCCGCGGCCAGAAGGATCAACCGATCGCGCCCCGGATTGACGCCGAGGGCTCGAGCCTCTTCATCTCCGAGCGAAAGAACGTTGACCCGCCACCTCATCCCGATGAGTACGGCGGCTGCGACCGCGGTGCAGACTGCAATCAGACCGCAGTGCAGCCACGTCGAAGGCGCGAAGCTGCCCAGCAGCCAGAAGACGATGACCTGCAATGTCGTCTCGGGATCGGCCAGATAGGTCACAAGTCCGACCAGAGCGGTGCAGAACGCGCTGACGACCACGCCCGCAAGCACGAGCGTGAGGATGGGCGAGAGATTGTCGCTGCGATGGAGCGCAAGCACGGCGACGAGCGCCAAGGCGGCGCCTCCAAAAGCACCGATCTGGACGAGTGGCCCGAACCCGACCAGGAAGATGACGATGACGCCGCCGAGGGCAGCTCCGGAGGAGGCTCCGATTGTCTGGGGGCCAACCAGCGGATTGCGGAAGATCGCCTGAAGCACTGCGCCGCACAGAGACAGGCCTGCGCCTGCGATAGCGGCGGTGAGCACGCGTGGCAGCCTCACCGTTTCGACGACGACGGCTTCCGTGGTCGTCCACGTCGCTTTCACTGCGACCAGGTGCGACACGATGATCGACAAAACCGTGCCGAACGGGATCTGATACCGTCCCGATGCGATCGCCCACAAAAGGACGAGGATCAGGCCCGCAGCGAGCGCAACGTAAAGCAGGGCAAAGGATCTTTCACTTCGCGAGGGGAGACTCGTCGCCGATCCGGAGATAGCGCTTCCCATCAATGAGCCCGATAAGCTTCGTAGCCGGCCGACCCGGCGTTGTCCTTGAGAAACAGGATGCCGTCTATCTCCTCATCCGTTGGATTGTAATCATAGAGAAAGCCGAACCAGCTCTTCACCGAGGTACGAATGCTCTCCTGAGCACGTTCGGGATGCAGCAGACCGGCCAGCCAGAGCCAACCAAGTGCCGATTCGTGACTCGGCGGATCCCAGCGATAACCCCCGAGAGGAACGCGGTACACGCGGCGAGCCTGAACGGCCTCGATGCCCTGCCAGCGCGGATCGCGATACAAATCCGACGGCATCGCCGGATCGAAATTTCCAAGCAGGATGACTTGCGGATTCCACGCGAGGATCTGTTCAATGGTGATGGTGCTGATCGAAGCGGTGCCGACCGCGTTCTGTCCGCCCGCCAGCTCAATGGCGAAATCCTGCGCCGTTCCTTTGCCGCTGACGCGCAGCATGTTCGTGACTCGATTGAAGTACAGCACGCGTGGTCGCTGCGTCGACGATAGATCGGCAAACCGCGACGTTAGCGACTGACGAGTCTCTTCCTGCTTTCGGAGCAATTCGCTCGCTCGGTCTTCCCTGCCCGCAATCTTACCCATCAACTTCACGTAGTCGACGTAGTTCTCGAACGAACCGACACGCATGCCGACGACGGGAATCCCGGTTCGGTCCAACGGCCCGATGATCTCGTTGTTGTTGGCCCATTGGAAAACCGCATCCGGCCGCAATGCGAGGATTGCCTCTACATTCGGAGCGAAGTTGGAGGCATCTCCACCGGTCGTTATCGCCGTCTGGATCTGCCTGAAGCCAGGAAACAGCTTGCCGAAAATGCCCTCCTGCATCGCGCGTGCGGCGTATTCGTTCATACCGACGATCTTCCTGTCGCTCCCATCGATCGTCATGAAGGTCGATGGTGCCGGGATCGGAATGATGACCAGGCGTTCCGGCAGTCGGCTGAACGAGAGCTTGCGGTTGCGCTGGTCGGTCAGATCGATCGCGTTCGCAGCACTGAGCTCGCCGAACGCAATCACAAGGATCGTGGCCAAGCCCAGTGCTGATCTTCCCCAATGCAACAGCGGCAGCATGAAATGCAAGAACCTCGTCGGCGCGGGGATTACGACCCGGCGCTGCTGACACGGCTACATAGTCCAATGGAAGAAAGATTCAAAAGCAAAATGCTCGTCGTGTGCCGGAGGTGTGGCTGTCCGAAATTAGAATCGCTCGAAGGACGATGTGTCGTTCGATCGCGACGACGAGTTGCTGAATGTCGTGCGTCAAACGCTTGATTGATGAGCAGAGCATCCAGCGCAATTTGAATTCCTCGAAACTGGACTTCGGAAGATGGCACAAGAGATTGTCGCAAGATAAGACGCCTGAGGCTGGCTGAATGCTGAGGGATATCGTCGATGTTTTCGAGAACGATCGTTTCTGACTTTGGGAGAAGTTCGCTTTTTTCGTCGACTTGGAGATTGAGTGTGGGGCTTGCTTGCGTGGCGGCCACGGCATCGAGCGTAGTCGCGGAAGCCCAGACGGCGGGTAGTTCATCACAACAATCCGTGCTGCCGACGGTGACCGTCGAGGCCGGAAAACCGTCGAATCCTCGTCGCACGGCACGGCAGAATGCAGCGCGCGCGGCGCGACAAACGCAGTCGCAGGCTGTGCAGCCGGCACGAGGCCCGCAAACCGCGCAAACAGCTCCTGAAGGCACGAACAGCGATTCCCTGAAGCCCATGGGCGGCAGGCTGCCGCAAGCGGGAATTCCTCATCTTGCGGAGCAGAGCATTACGGTTGTTGACCGTGCCCAGATCGAGGCGACTTCGCCAACTGGCCTTCTCGATATTCTTGCTTCGGTCCCGGGCGTCTCGGTCGCCCGCTCCGGTGGTATCGGTGGTCAGATCTACTTGCGAGGGTTCTCCTCGAACAGCTTCCGCTCGCCGATGTTCATCGACGGCGATCGCTTCCGCGGCCGCAATACACTGCAGCTCAATTACCTCGCGCCTGACGAGGTCGAGCGCGTCGAAGTGATCCGCGGTCCAGGCTCCGTCGTCTATGGCAGCGAGGCGCTGACCGGACTGGTCAACGTCGTGACCCGCTCGTACACCGGCGATACGTCGGGGCCATTCCGGTTTACGGGTGGCGGCTGGTCAACCGGCTACGGAAGCGCCGCCAACTCGTTCACCACCTACGACTGGGTCAAGGGCGCCGGACAGGGCTTCGATTTCATCGGCGGCTTCGCCGGCCGCTGGGGCGGCGACTATCAGACTTCGCTCGGAACGGTGCCGAATAGCGATTATCAGAGCGTCGGCGGCAATATCAAGCTCGGCTACTCGCCCGATATCGGACAAAGGCTGGAGCTCTCGTTGCGCTCTTACAGCGAGGTCGATGGGCGAGCCGGCGGCGTCGGCGGAGCGCCGGGTGCGCCATATCTCCAGGTCCGGCAGGACCCCAATCAGGTGCATTCGGCGCGCATCGCCTATACGGGCGAACTCGACGGCCTGGTGAAGCACGTCGAGAGCTCATTCTACGTCAACTATTTCGACACGAAGCTCTCGACAATCAACAACACGATCAACGCTGCCGGCATCACCACCAGGACCGTCAAATCCACCAGCCACGTCATAGGCCCCCTCGTAATCGGCGGGCGCTCACGGGCCGAGATTCCCTGGCTCAGTCCGTGGGGTGCAACGAAGACCACGGTCGGCCTCGACGGCTTCCGGGAAGCGCGGCCGGGCAGCGAATTGACGTCCGAGACCATCACCCGCAATGGGACGACGGGGATCGTGACGAGCGATGTGTTTTCGCCTTACACCAAGCAAGGCCCCGACACGACGCAATCCAACATCGGCACGTTCGTCCTGCATGAATGGAAGCCGATCCAGCCGCTGACGCTGTCCGCAGGGGGCCGTTTCGACTGGTTCAACACGACCACTGACACCTCGCCGCTCGCGTCCACCATTCCTGCAAATGTCAGAGCGTTGTATGCGAGCAAGACCAACGTGGATCAAACGGCTCCGACCGGAAGCCTTGGGTTCGTCTACGCCGTCCTGCCAAGCGTCGACCTGATCGGCAACGTGGCGACCTCGTTCCGTCAACCGACGAACTCCGAGCTGTTTGCCGTGACGGCCACTCAGCTTCCCAATCCGGACCTGAAGCCGGAACGCGGCGTGACGTACGAAGGAGGCGCACGCTTTCATACGACCAATGCAGAGCTCAAGGTCACGGCGTTCGATACGCACTACGAGAACTTCCTTCAAACGGTCGCAGTGACGCTCAACGGTGTCGGCGGATACACTCAGTCACAGAACGTCGGCAAGGCCGAGGTGACCGGCGTCGAACTGGAGGCGCGCTGGCAGATGACGCCGTCCGTCAACCTGTTCACGAACTTCACCCAGCTGCGCGGTACCAACACGGCGACCGACAAGCCGCTGCCTTTTCTCGCTCCGTATCGCGGGCGGGTGGGGATACAATATGCGGACCCGGATGGCGCCTACTCGATCCTCGGCGTGATCGATTGGGCCGCCAGCAAGACCCGGATCGATCCGGCACAGGAGTATACGACCTCGGGATACGCCATTCCCAAGCTCTATGCGACGCTTCAACTGGGGAAACTGGTATCGCCGCAACTCGGCGATACCAAGCTGATCCTCGGCCTGGAAAACATCTTCAACACGGCCTATGTCGACGCCTCGACCTTCGTGAACCGCTCGTATCCACGGAGCTTCACGAACCCTCTCGTGGAGACCGGTCGAAACGTCTCGGTGAAACTGCAGCACACTTTCTAGCGGGCCTGCCTGCCCGCCACATACTCCGCCCATCCCTTTGCGCGCAGGCTGCACGCGGGGCACTCGCCGCAGCCATAGCCCCAATCGTGCTGCGCGCCGCGTTCGCCGAGATAGCAGGTGTGCGAGTGCTCGCGGATGAGGTCGACGAGCCCCTCGCCGCCGAGATCCTGCGCCAGTTTCCAGGTCGCGGCCTTGTCGATCCACATCAAGGGCGTATGCAATTCGAACTTTCTGGCCATGCCGAGTGAGAGCGCGGCCTGCATGGCACGGATGGTCTCGTCGCGGCAATCGGGATAGCCGGAATAGTCGGTCTCGCACATGCCGCCGACGATGTGGTTGATCCCGCGTCGATAGGCCAGCGCCGCGGCGAAGGTCAGGAACACGAGGTTGCGGCCGGGCACGAACGTATTGGGCAGGCCATCGGCCCCCATCGCGATCGCGACGTCGCGCGTCAACGCGGTCTCGGACACCGCCGCCAGCGTCGGGATCGACAGCGTATGGCTCTCGCCGAGCTTTGCGGCCCAATCCGCGCGCAGCCCCTTGATGCCGTCGAACAACCGCTCGCGGCAGGCGAGCTCGATGGCATGGCGCTGGCCGTAGTCGAACCCCAGCGTCTCCACGCGGGCAAAGCGGCTGAGCGCCCAGGCCAGGCAGGTGGTGGAATCCTGGCCGCCGGAGAACAGCACCAGCGCGGTCTCGGAGGAAAATGCGTCATTCATGGCCCGCGCTTTAGCATTGCGCGACCGGCTCGCCAATCGGTGGAAATCGGCCTGTTCCGCCGTACCAGGCTGGGAACGCCGGCCCGGTTTTGGCATAAGGTTGCGGAGCCAGGAGACTGCCCCGCAATGACCCCTTCCCGCGAGATTTCCCGCCTGATCGAGATCATGGCGGCGCTACGCACGCCGGTCACCGGCTGCCCCTGGGACCTCGAGCAGGATTTTGCGACGATCGCGCCCTACACCATCGAGGAAGCCTATGAGGTGGTCGACGCCATCGCCCGCGGCGATCTCGACGATCTGCGCGAGGAGCTCGGCGATCTCCTGCTCCAGGTCGTGTACCACGCCCAGATGGCCTCGGAGCAGAACGCGTTCGATTTTGGTGACGTCGTCGAAGCCATCACCCGCAAGATGATCCGCCGCCATCCCCATGTCTTCGCCGACAAGGACGGCAATCTCGCCTCCTCCCATGTCAAGGAGGTCTGGGATCGCATCAAGGCCGAGGAGAAAGCCGAGCGCGCCGCGCGCCGGCCGCCGGAGGACGCGCCGTCGCACAGATCGCTGCTGTCGGGGGTAAAGGCCGGCCAGCCGGCGCTGACGCGCGCGATGGAGCTCCAACGCAAGGCCTCCACCGTCGGCTTCGACTGGAACGATCCGCGCGCGGTGCTGCAAAAGATCCGAGAGGAGGTCGACGAGATCGAGGCGGCATTGGATCGCAACGACAAGCAGGAGATTGCGGAAGAGACCGGCGACCTGATGTTCGCCCTCGTCAACCTCGCACGCCATGTCGACGCCGATCCGGAAAGCGCGCTACGCGTGACCAATGGGAAATTCGAGCGGCGCTTCGCCTATATCGAGCGGACGCTGGAGGCGCAGGGTCGGACCCTTGAGCAGGCGTCGCTGGCGGAGATGGACGCGCTGTGGAATGCGGCGAAGGGTGAGGAGAAGCCGGCGTCAGGGGGAGGCAAGGAAGCCAGCCGGTAACCTCGCTGTCGTCCCTGCGAACGCAGGGATCCATAACCACGGGCAGCAATTTGGTGAAAGCTCGAAGTCAAGCGTTCGTCGGTACGAAGACCGCCCGACGTGGATAGATCACGCGGTATGGGCCCCGGCGTTCGCCGGGACGACAGCGGTCATGTGGCGTGATGCGGCACCGCGTCGAACCTCGACACCACGATATCCCGCTTGGTCTCGTCCACCCGCACGGTCATGTCGAAGCGGCCGTCGTGCAGCTCCTTCGACAGGACCTCGGCGTTGCGGTGCAGCCAGCTGATGCCGGCACCGTCCGAGGCGTCGATGGAGAGATCGAGCGTGGTGCGCTTGGTGGCGAGGCGTTGCTCGATCGCGGCGAGCAGTGCGTCGATGCCCTCACCTGATACGGCTGAGACCAGCATCGCCGGATGATCCTCCGGCCTGCGCGCAGCGATATTGAGCAGCTCTTCCCGCTGCCCGGCGTCGAACCGGTCGATCTTGTTCCAGACTTCGATGATGCGGCCAGAATCATCAGGGTTGATGCCGAGCTGGCGCAGCACCGCGTCGACATCGCTCTGCTGCGCTTCGGCGTCCTCGTGCGAGATGTCGCGGACATGCAGGATGACGTCGGCCTCCAGCACCTCCTCCAGCGTGGCACGGAAGGCGGCGACGAGCTGGGTCGGCAGATTGGAGATGAAGCCGACGGTGTCCGACAGCATCGCCTTGCCGCCATGCGGCAAAGTGAGTGCGCGTAAGGTGGGGTCGAGCGTCGCAAACAGCATGTCGGCCGCCTGCACGTCGGCCCGGGTCAGGCGGTTGAACAGCGTCGACTTGCCGGCATTGGTGTAGCCGACCAGCGCGACGACGCGATACGGTACGCGCTGGCGGCCGGCGCGATGCAGACGCCGCGTCGCCTGCACCTTTTTCAGCTCGCTCTCGAGCTTGGAGATGCGCTCCTGAATCAGGCGGCGGTCCGCCTCGATCTGTGTCTCGCCAGGACCGCCCATGAAGCCGAAACCACCGCGCTGGCGTTCGAGATGGGTCCATGAGCGCACCAGGCGCGAGCGCTGGTAGTTGAGATGCGCAAGCTCGACCTGGAGCGAGCCCTCCCTGGTCTTGGCGCGGCGGCCGAAGATCTCCAGAATGAGACCGGTGCGGTCGAGCACCTTGGCCTGCCATTCCTTCTCGAGATTGCGCTGCTGGATCGGCGATAGCGCGCAATCCATCACCACGAGCTCGACCTCCAGACTCTTGATCAGCCCTGCGATCTCTTCGACCTTGCCCTTGCCGATATAGGTCGCGGGCCGAATCTGGCTGACCGGAGCGATGATGGCATCGGCAATGACGAGATCGATCGCGCGCGCGAGGCCCGCGGCCTCGTCGAGCCGGGCCTCGGTGTTGCGCAGGACATGGCCTTCCGATTGCGCGTCAGCATTCCCTGCACGCACCCGCAAATAGGGGCCGATGACCAGCACCCGCCCCGTATTGGCCCCTGCCGACCGCGGACGGTCGGCATCCCCGTCGAAATTCCGGGGTTCCAATCAGATCACTCTCAAGTCGGCTGATCCTCGCCGCCTTCGAACAACTGGATCGGTGCGCCCGGCATGATGGTCGAGATCGCATGCTTGTAGACCAGCTGCGAGTGACCGTCGCGCCGCAACAGCAAACAGAAATTGTCGAACCAGGTCACGATGCCCTGGAGCTTCACTCCGTTGACCAGAAAGATCGTCAGTGGCGTCTTGGTTTTGCGAACGTGATTAAGGAAGGTGTCCTGTAAGTTTTGTGCGCGGTCTGCCGCCATTGTTTTTTTCTCGCTTTGAGTTTCTTTTTATTGCGCCGGTTGCGGCCCTCTTGTGACGTTCGGGGCCTCTCCCGGTTGCTGTCCCTCATGAGATCCCCCTCGGAAGGAACAGCGGTTCGATTAGAGGACAGGTCGGGATATTAGGCAAGCCGCTTCACGCGGCAGGCCACGCCCTATTGTCCCGGAAAACTACGGAAATCGATGATCTTGCTCACTTATTCCTGACGCGTGGCCGCAAGGTCGCGCGCTGCTATTGTTTTGACGCGTCTTCTTGACGCGAACCGGTCTCCACCCCGCTCGAAAGCACGTTAGCCGACGCCGAGCGCTTTCAATTTGCGGTGCAGCGCCGAACGTTCCATGCCAACGAACTCGGCCGTACGAGAAATATTTCCTGAAAAACGGCTTATCTGCGCAATTAAATAGTCGCGCTCGAACACCTCGCGCGCCTCACGCAGCGGCAAGCCCATGATGTGCTCGCCATTGTTGCTGGTCGGCATCGCCGGCACCATCGAGCCGACGTCCTGCGGCAACATGTCGGCCGTGATGATGACCTCCGGCCCGCCTGCCGCGAGAATCATGACCCTCTCGACGTTGTTGCGGAGCTGACGCACATTGCCGGGCCAAACATGGGATTGCAGCACCGCCATCGCGTCCTGCCCGATCTGGCGCTTGGGCAGGCCGCTGCCGGCGGAAATCTGCTCCATGAAATAGTCGATCAATTCCGGAATGTCCTCGCGCCGCTCCGACAGCGCGGGCACGCGAATCGGCACCACCGAGAGCCGGTGGTAGAGGTCCTCGCGGAAACGGCCGGCCGCGATCTCCTCCTCCAGGTTGCGCGCGGTCGAGGAGATGATGCGCACGTCGACCTGCACCTTGGCGGTACCGCCGACGCGCTGGAACGACTGCTCCACCAGCACGCGCAAGATCTTGTTCTGGGTCTCGCGCGGCATGTCGGCGATTTCGTCGATGAACAGCGTGCCGCCATGGGCTTCCTCGAGCGCACCGGGCTTGCGCGGCTGCTCGCCATTGGACTGCTCGATGCCGAACAGCTCGTGCTCCATGCGCTCGGGCGTGATCGCCGCCGCGTTGATCACCACGAAGGGACCGTCGGCACGGCCCGAGGCCGTATGCAGCGTGCGGGCGGTCAATTCCTTGCCGGCGCCGGCGGGACCGACGATCAGGATGCGGCTGTTGGCCTTGGCCGCGCGCTCGATGGTCTGGCGCAGCTGGTTCATGCTCGGCGAACGACCGACGAGCTGGCTCGCGCTCGGCGCGAGCTGCTTCAGCTCCTTGACCTCGCGCTTGAGTCGCGAGTTCTCCAGCGCTCTGGTCGCGACCAGGATCAGCCGGTCAGCCTTGAACGGCTTCTCGATGAAATCGTAGGCGCCGCGCTTGATCGCGGCGACCGCGGTCTCGATGTTGCCGTGGCCGGAGATCATCACGACGGGCAGATCGGCATTGTCCTTCTTGACCTGCTCCAGCAGCTGCAAGCCGTCGAGCTTGGAGCCTTGCAGCCAGATGTCGAGAAACACCAGATGCGGCCGCCGATTGGCAATCTCGGCGAGTGCCGTATCGCTATCGCGTGCGGTCCGGGTCACGAACCCCTCGTCTTCGAGAATGCCCGCAACGAGATCCCGAATATCGGCCTCATCATCGACAATCAGAATTTCACTTGCCATGGATCGCGCCTGTGTTGTCAGCTGCCTGTTGAGGCTTCGATTTTCGTTGAATCATTGGTCTTTTCAGCCGGCTCTTTGGTTCCGGCGACCGGCTCTTTTGTTTCCAGGTCGTTGCTGGATTTCTTGACGGATTCCGCGACCGCAGCCTTGTTTTCCGGCTTGGTTGCCTCGTTGGCCGCGGGCGCTGGCTCGGCGCCCCCGGATTTCGCGGGTTGCCCCGTGATCGCAAAGCGCATCCGCATCCAGGCGCCGCGCTGGCCTTCGCGGAAGTCGGAGGCGTCCTTCAGCTCGATCCGCCCGCCATGATCCTCCAGCACGCGGCCGACGATGGCCAGCCCCAGGCCCGTACCCTTGGCACGCGTGGTGACGTACGGTTCGAGCAGGCGCGAGCGCGCGACCTTGGGCAGGCCGATACCGTTGTCGATGACGTCGATCAGCACGTCGTCGCCCTCGCGTGACACCACGACGTCGATTCGGCCTTTGCCGAGCTCCTCGGGGGGGACCTGCTCGATTGCCTCGGTGGCGTTCTTGACGATGTTGGTGACCGCCTGGGAGATCAGCCGACGGTCGAACTGGGCGCGGAGCGGATCGTCCTTGAACTCGGCCTCGATATCGATCTCGGGATGGGCGACCTTCATCAGGAACACGGCCTGACGCACGGTGTCGGCGACGTCCTCGCCTTCCATCACCGGTTTGGGCATCCGCGCAAAGCGCGAGAACTCGTCGACCATGCGCCTGATGTCGTCGACCTGTCGCACGATGGTGTCGGTGCACTGGTCGAAGATCTGCTTGTCCTTGACCTCGGTGATGGACTTGCCGAACTTGCGGCGGATGCGCTCGGCGGAGAGCTGGATCGGCGTCAGCGGGTTCTTGATCTCGTGGGCGATGCGGCGCGCCACGTCGCCCCAGGCCGAGGTGCGCTGGGCCGAGACGAGCTCGGTGATGTCGTCGAGCGTGATGATGTAGCTGTCGTGCGGCTGGTTCTTCTCGGCGCTGACGCGGACCGACAGATTGCGCTCGGCACCGTCGCGGGTGATGGTGATCTGGCCCTGCACCAGGCGCTGGGTCCCTTCCCGCGCCGTCTTCATCATCTCGTCGAGCTCGGGCAGTACGTCGGAGAGCGGATGGCCCAGCGTCTCCGCTTCGGAGTGCCCGATCAGCTTCTCGGCGGAGCGGTTGAGGATGCCGACGCTGCCGGAAGTATCGACGCCGATGATGCCGGCGCTCGCCGAGGACAGCACGGCCTCGATGAAGCGGCGGCGGCTGTCGATGAGATCGCTGGCATTGACCAGCTCGTCGCGCTGGCTGCGCAATTCCTGCGTCATCTTGTTGAAAGTCTCGCCCAGCTGGGCGAGATCGCCTTCCGACTGATGCACGGGCACCTGGACATGGAGGTCGCCGGTCGAGACCGTTTGCGCCGCGTTCATCAGCCGCCGGATCGGAGAGACCAGCGAGTTGGCGAAGTTGAGGCCGATCAACACCGAGGCCATCAGAATGGTCAGCGCGATCACCGCGAACATCAGCGCGAAGGCGACCTGGATGCCGAGCCGGCGCGACTCGATCTGGGCGTATTCGGCGACGCTGACTTCGGTCTGCTTGAGCTGATTGACGACGTTCGGATCGAGTGGACGGGCGACATAGAGGAAGGTGTCGCTGAAGGCGCGCAGACGGATTACCGCGGCAACGAAGCTCGCGTCCGGGAGGACCGCGATCTCGGGCTCGTTCTCGTTGACGTTGCTGAGGAAGTCCGGCGCGGGCGGCGAATAGGCCAGCCGCATGCCGGTATCGGCGGATTCCAGGATATTGGTGTTCTTGTC
This sequence comes from Bradyrhizobium sp. USDA 327, assembly GCF_041262065.1. Classification (NCBI taxonomy): domain Bacteria; kingdom Pseudomonadati; phylum Pseudomonadota; class Alphaproteobacteria; order Hyphomicrobiales; family Nitrobacteraceae; genus Bradyrhizobium; species Bradyrhizobium sp. USDA 327. The sequence continues at coordinate 3,099,017 of NZ_JBGCCW010000001.1, forward strand.
GATGATCATCGCGCCCGGCAAATTGCGCGAGGCGGCGCTTGCAGTCAGCATCTCCCGGAACGAGCGGCGATCCTGGTCGTAGAGCGGCCTCGCATGGGCGATGTCGTTGGCCATGCCGAGAATGTCGCCGCGGATCAGCTGCGCATGGTCCTGCATATAGGCCCGCGCGATCGTCAGCGAGTTCTGGATCACCTCCCTGGTCGGGCCGGAGAACAACCGGTCGAGGCCGCGCTCGATGGTGACGTTGGCGACCACGGCGACCAGCACTGCCGGCAGCACCGCCACGATCGAGAACAGGCTGACGATCTGGACATGGAGGCGCGCCGCCGCCCTGCCCCGCCGCCGCGCCAGGATCAGCTGCCAGAGTTCCCGGACGATGATCCCGACCAGGAGCAGGATCGTCGCGGCGTTGATCAGGTAGAACGAGCGGACGACCTCGGGCGTCGGATCGATCCTCGTAAGGCCGGTCAGGACCAGGAAGGTCAGGAGGGCCGACAGCAGCGCCAGCGCCACGGCAAACGGTGCCAGCCAGCGCCGCACCGACCAACGCCGGGGCTCTTCTGCTGGGGCCGTGTCAAAGTGTGCGGCCGAGGTGTCTGCGCTGGTCATTCCGGCAATGGTGGTGATGAAAACGGTCCGCGACGGGCGGATACTGATGTATTCGTACCACATTGTTGCCGAATTGCGACAATTCCGCGGCGCGATCCCCGGGGCGGAGCGGTGAAATCCACAGAGGGTCTTGGCAGGCTAACCTGCGGGAACGGATTCCCGCGGCTGCGGCTTGTCCGAGATGGATAGGTTCTTTCTCGCGATAATGGTCTCTGCCGTTCTGCTGCTGATCGTCGCCGCCGATCTGCTGGTCAACGGTCCCGGCCTGCAGGAGTCGCCGGCGTACGTCGCACGCGTCCTGCCGTCCACAGGCACAATCATCAGGTGAATGTGTTCGCCGCCGCCGATGGCGGGATGGCCCATCCTTGTGTGACCGCGGAACATTTTGGCCCCACTCCGACTTCTGCTCATCGCGTCAGCCACAACGGCCAGCGCGATCCGGACAGGCTCAGCTCTGCCTTGGTAGGGGGAGCTGAGCCACCGTCCGCTTCGAGAGACTAGCCCCCACTCCGATAGACCTGGATGTCGAGATCCCGGATCTTCTTCCGCAGCGTGTTGCGGTTGAGGCCGAGCAGGTCGGCGGCGCGGATCTGGTTGCCGCGGGTGGCGGCCAGCGCGGCCGTGAGCAGCGGCACCTCAATCTCCTTGAGGATGCGGTGATAGAGGCCGGGCGGCGGCACGCCGTTCGGAAAGCCCTGGAAGTGCGAGGACAGATACGCCTCAACCGCGCCGCCGAGATTGTCGACGCCCTGCTGGACCGCGGCGCCCGGGCTGACCGAGGGCGGCGCAAGCTCGCCGTCGATGACGGAGGCCGTGATCACGTCCTGCGGATAGAGGGCGGCAAGGCGCCGGGCGAGATTCTCCAGCTCGCGCACGTTGCCGGGCCAGCGGTGCTGCTTGAGCCGCTCCAGCGCCAGCGAGTCGAGCTTCTTCGGCGGCAGCCCGTCCTTCTCGGCCAGCGTGAAGAAGTGCCGCACCAGATCCGGCAGATCCTCGATGCGCTCGCGCAAGGGCGGCAGCCGCAGCGGCACGACGTTGAGGCGGAAGAACAGATCTTCGCGGAACAGGCCCTGCTGGATCAGGACACGCAAATCCTTGTTGGAGGCCGCGACGATGCGCACGTCGGTCTTGATCGGCGTGCGGCCGCCGACCGTCGTGTATTCGCCCTGCTGCAACACGCGCAGCAGGCGGGTCTGCGCCTCCATCGGCATGTCGCCGATCTCATCCAGGAACAGCGTGCCGCCCTCGGCCTGCTCGAACCGGCCGGAGGCGCGGGTATTCGCGCCGGTGAAGGCGCCGCGCTCGTGCCCGAACAATTCGGACTCGATGAGATCGCGCGGAATCGCCGCCATGTTGACCGCGACGAACGGGCCGTTGCGGCGCTTGCCATAATCGTGCAGCGCCCGCGCCACCAGTTCCTTGCCGGTGCCGGACTCGCCCGTAATCATCACGGTGAGGTCGGTCTGCATCAGGCGCGCCAGCACGCGGTAGATTTCCTGCATCGCCGGCGAGCGGCCGACCAGCGGGATCGCCTCCATCTCGGCATCTTCGTCCGGCGTCGAGGTCCGCTCCTTCGGCTCGGCGAGCGCGCGACCGACGATGGCGATCAGCTCCTTGAGGTCGAAGGGCTTCGGCAGATATTCGTAGGCCCCGCGCTCGGAAGCGCGGATCGCCGTCATGAACGTGTTCTGCGCGCTCATGACGATGACGGGCAGATTCGGCCGCATCTTCTTGATCCGCGGCAACAGGTCGAAAGCGTTTTCGTCCGGCATCACCACGTCGGTGATGACGAGATCTCCCTCGCCCTGGCTGACCCAGCGCCACAGCGTTGCGGCATTGCCGGTCAGCCGCACCTCGTAACCGGCGCGGGACAGTGCCTGATTGAGTACGGTGCGGATGGCGGTATCGTCATCGGCTACGAGAATGCTACCTGCGGGCATCGTTGATCCTCATTTTGCCCCCTGTGACGCAGGCGACGACTTCCCGGCAGAGTCGGCGCGACTGCTTTGATCGGCATGTTTCACCGATGTGGAATACATCGGCATCAGCACGCGGAAGGTGGTCTTGCGCGGCTGAGATTCGCATTCGATGATGCCCCCGTGATCGCCGACGATCTTGGCGACCAGCGCCAGGCCGAGACCCGAGCCGGTCTGCTTGGTGGTCACGAACGGGTCGAACAGGTTGGGCAGAAGATCGTCCGGCACGCCTGGTCCGTTGTCCTTCACGCAGAATTCCAGCGGCAGGGATACCCTGGATTTTTGACCGGGGACTGACAGGCGCACGCCGGGACGGAAGGCGGTGGTGAGCTGGATCTCGGCGTCGGGAACGTCGATCAAGGCTTCTGCGGCGTTCTTCACGAGGTTGAGGAACACCTGAATGAGCTGATCCTGGTTCGCCAGCACCGGCGGCAGCGAGGGATCGTAGTCCTCGACGAAGCGGATGTTGCGGGCAAAGCCCGACTGCGCCAGCCGCTTCACATGGTCGAGCACCGAATGGATGTTGACGGGGCCGCGCACCACGGGGCGCTCGTCTCCGAACACCTCCATGCGGTCGACCAGCGTGACGATGCGGTCGGCCTCGTCGCAGATCAGCCGCGTCAGCATGCGGTCCTCGGACGAGGCCTGCTGTTCCAGGAGCTGCGCCGCGCCGCGGATGCCGGACAGCGGATTCTTGATCTCGTGCGCCAGCATCGCGGCGAGCGCGATCACCGAGCGCGCGGCGCTGCGATGGGTGAGCTGGCGGTCCATCTTGTCGGCGATGGTGCGCTCCTGGAGCATCACCACGATGTGGCCGGGCCGCTCGGTGAGCGGTGCCACGTGCAGATCGACCTGGCGGTCGCCGCCCATGCGCGGCGTGCCGAGATCGACCTTGTATTCGTTGACCGGCGAATTCGACGAGCGCACCTGGTCGATCAGCGCCAGCAACGGGCTGCCGAACGGCACCAGCTCCTTCAATGACTGCCGCTTCAGGAACTGCGTCGAGATCTCGAAGAAGGCTTCGGTCGCGATATTGGCGGCGACGATCTTGCCATCCGGCCCGATCATGAGCACGGGGTTGGGCAAGGCGTCCAGGATTGCGTCGCTGTCGGACTGAAGCGGCCGACGATGTTCAGCGGCTGAGCTCATGCAGCAGCGCTCCATGCGAAGTCGTCGAAGGCGTCTTGCAGTGAATTGTGAACGAGGCGCGGATCCTCCGAGACCAGGATCTTTTGGCGCCAGGATTTCAGCTTCTCCGCCGGCGCGCGGCTCGCCTGCGCTGCGACGTCGAGTGCCCAGCTCAGATGCTTGCGGGCATGCCTCAGCCCGATGCGCAGGCCATAGAGCGCGCAGACGCCGTCATAGAGTGTGCGGACATAATGCAGCTGCGTCTCGAGCGAGGGCATCGCTTCCTTGGCCCCGCCCTGCAGGCGGCGGCCGATCTGACCGGGCAGCCAGGGCTGGCCCTGCGCGCCGCGGCCGATCATCACGGCATCGGCGCCTGAGGCCTCCAATGCTGCGAGCGCCTTCTCGTAGGACGTGATGTCGCCATTGACGACGAGCGGGATCGAGATGGCCTCGCGCACGGCGCGGATCGCATCCCAATCGGCCTCGCCCTTGTAGAACTGGCAGCGGGTGCGACCATGGACGGTGACGAGCTTGACGCCTGCGGCTTCCGCGCGCCGCGCCAGCTCCGGCGCGTTGCGGGTACGGTCGTCCCAGCCGAGCCGCATCTTCAGCGTCACCGGCACGTTCACCGCCGCGATCGTCGCATCGATCAGGCTCAGGGCGTGGTCGAGGTCGCGCATCAAGGCCGAGCCGGACTGGCCGCCGGTGACGTGGCGGGCCGGACAGCCCATGTTGATGTCGATGATATCGGCGCCTTCTGCTTCGGCGATCCGGGCGCCTTCGGCCATCCAGTGCGTCTCGCAGCCGGCGAGCTGGACCACATGCGGGCCGATGCCGGTGGCTTCGCAGCGCAACCGGGACATCCGGTGGCCATTGGCGAGCTCATCGCTCGCGGTCATTTCGGACACGACGAGACCGGCCCCAAGCTCGGCGGCCAGCCGGCGGACGGGCGAGTCAGTCACACCCGACATCGGTGCCAGGAAGACCGGGGTGGCGATATCAATATCGCCTATTTTCAACGGCTTAGAGCCTGATACTGCCGAGCCGGTCACAGGGGTCTCGTTGACTATGCAGGGCCTCATCGCGCCTGCCATGATCTATCTTGCGCACAATTCTTGTGCAGTCAAGCGTCATGCCTACAGTTTAGACAAGTCTGCAAATCTTGCAAGTGCAGTGCAGCAAAATGCTGTTTCCCACAATCCGGGGAAACCCCCTTTTTTTGCGGGCCTGCCGTGCTAGAGGCATGCCGGCAAATTACCACTCCCCGACTCCTTGACGAGCAACTGAGTATTTGAGTCCTATGGCGAAATCACAGCGCACCGCAGTCGTTCTCGTCGCAGCCGGGCGTGGACTGCGTGCAGGCGCCGGCGGGCCCAAGCAATATCGCGAGATCGGCGGTGTACCGGTGATTTATCGCGCCATGGAGGCATTCAGCCGCCACCCGGAGGTATCAGCGGTGCAGCCGGTGGTGAACCCCGACGACAGCGTCATGTTCACCGCAGCGGTCGCAGGGCTGAGGCACGAGCCGCCGACCAATGGCGGCGCCACCCGTCAGGCTTCGGTGCTCGCCGGCCTCGAAGCGCTGGCGAAGCACAAGCCGGACATCGTGCTGATCCACGATGCTGCCCGCCCCTTCGTCTCGGCAGGCGTGATCTCGCGCGCGATCGAAGCGGCGGGCCGCACCGGCGCTGCGATCCCGGTCGTTCCCGTCACTGACACGATCAAGCTCACCGGCGAGGGCGGCAATGTCGAGGACACGCCGGACCGGGCGCGCCTCAGGATCGCGCAGACGCCGCAATCCTTTCGTTTCGACGTCATCCTCGAGGCGCATCGTCGCGCGGCGAAGGACGGGCGCTCTGATTTCACCGACGATGCCGCGATTGCCGAGTGGGCGGGATTGACGGTCGCAACCTTTGAAGGCGATGTTGCCAACATGAAGCTCACCACTCCCGAGGATTTCGTGCGCGAGGAAGCGCGCCTGGCCGCCCTGCTTGGCGACATCAGGACCGGCACCGGCTATGACGTGCACGCCTTCGGTGAAGGCGACCATGTCATGATCTGCGGCGTGCGCGTGCCGCACACCAAGGGGTTCCTCGCTCATTCCGACGGCGATGTCGGCCTGCATGCCCTGGTGGACGCCATCCTCGGGGCCCTGGCCGACGGCGACATCGGCTCGCACTTCCCGCCGAGCGATGCGAAATGGAAGGGCGCCTCCTCCGACCAGTTCCTGAAATACGCCATCGAGCGCGTCGCCCAGCGCGGCGGCCGCGTCGCCAATCTCGAGGTGACGCTGATCTGCGAGCGGCCGAAGATCGGCCCCTTGCGCGACACCATGCGCGCGCGCATCGCCGAGATTTCCGGCGTCGACATCTCCCGCGTCGCGGTGAAGGCAACGACCAGCGAGCGACTCGGCTTCACCGGCCGTGAGGAAGGCATCGCCGCCACCGCGAGCGCCACCATCCGCCTGCCGTTTAGCGAAAAGACCTGGAGCGTCTAGGTCATGGGCGGCAGCGACGCACGCGCCCTCTCCCGCTCGCTGCTCGATCTGTGCCGGATGCGCAAGCTGACGATCGCGACTGCGGAATCCTGCACCGGCGGCCTGGTTGCCGGCGCACTGACCGACATCCCCGGCTCGTCTGACGTCATTGACCGCGGCTTCGTCACCTATTCCAACGACGCCAAGCGCGCGATGCTTGGCGTCGAAGCGAGCACGTTGACGAATTTCGGCGCGGTCAGCAAGGAGACCGCAACCGCGATGGCGATCGGCGCGCTGGAGCGCGCCGATGTCGATCTCGCCGTCGCCATCACCGGCATTGCCGGCCCTGGCGGCGCCACGCCCGGCAAGCCGGTCGGTCTCGTGCACTTCGCCGCCGCCGCGCGCGACGGCCGCATCATCCATCGCGAGCAGCGTTTTGGCGCGATCGGCCGCAGCGCCGTGCGCGCCCGCTCGGTGGTCGAGGCGCTGCGCATGCTGATGGACCTCGCCCGCGGTCCGCAAGTCGCGGCCAAGCCGCAGCGCACCGCCGCCAGCCGCCTGCGCCCGCGGGTGACCCGCTCGCCGCGCCGGCATGCGGTGAAGCGCAGGCCTCCGCGTTCGCCGCGAGGCTGAACGACCGCACCGCCGAAACGCCTACGCCGCCGCGAGCAGCGCGCTGGCGTGGTCGAGCACGCACTGCCTGACCGCATCCGCCTGTGACGGCTTGGCCTTCGCACTGACGGTCAATTCCAGGATCGGCGACGCCGGATTGGCGACATCGACCACTCTGGAGATGTTGACGGCAGGCGCAGCCTGATCGTCCATGCGGGAATCGTTGCGCAGCTCCTTCAGGATCCGATCGGCCAGCGCCGAAGCGGCGCCGGCCGGAACCGGAAACGCCACCTTGACCTCGCCCGTGCCGGGATAGGCGCTGTGGTTGACGATCGCTGCACCCCACACCTGTCCGTTCGGCAGCAGGATCTGCGTGTTGTCGGCCGCGACGAGCTCGGTCATGAACAGCGCCAGCGACCTCACCTTCCCCGCCTTGCCGGCGACCTCGACCTCGTCGCCGATGCGAAATGGCCGGAACAACAGCAGCATCACGCCGGCAGCGAGATTGGAAAGCGTACCCTGCAACGCCAGACCAATGGCGAGAGATGTGGCGCCCAGCACGGCGACGAGGCTCGCGGTCTGGATGCCGAAGAGCTGCAGCACGGCGATGCCGACCACCGCGAGCACGCCATAGCGCGCAAGGCTACCCACGAACAACGTCACCAGCGGATCGACGCGATGCGTGCCGCTCAGGACGCGCGTGACGAAACGCTGCATCGCGCCGGACAGATACCAGCCGACCGCGAGCAGCAGGATCGCGTAGATCGCATTCAGCCCATAGAGAACGAGCGAGGCTCTCAGCGTGTCGAAATTGACGGTCATGGCGGCTCCAACCAAGGCAATCGGTTGAGAACTCGCTGTCGCGGAAAATGATCCCCTTCGGGGCTTGCCAATCGTCAAGCGCCGGCCGCGGGATCGCATGGGTGGAAGTGACGTGAACCTCGGGCACTGACCGGCTGGAATATTCCAGGTTCACCGCGAGTCCCGTTATGGCGCCGCTCGCTGGATACGATAGATGACGGGGAGCTTCTGCTCGATCGCCTTCGCGAGCACCGTGCCCGTGGTCCGTCCGAGCTCTTTCGCGATCGCCGCAATCGGCTTGGTGCCTGCGAGCTCCCTGAGCCGGTTGAGATCCTCCTCGCTCCACGATTGCTTCCAGCGCGCCATCTGTCCAGTCCGACTCCACCAGCCCCGCCCCCGACTCGGATTGTAGTTGAACATTTCATGAAATACATCCCGTACATGTGTACCGCTCGCGGCAAGGGGGGCCGTCGCTGCTCCACGTTTGACGCGCAGACGACAGGTGGTCACCTTCGCCACAGGAAGTATAACTCCTTGATTGTGCGCCGCGGCTTGCGCGTGACAGCCCATCCCTACCAGTCCTTGTGCTGCCTGTCGGCCGAAACACCCAATCACCGGGTCAATCGGCGCGCGCGAAAATATTCCACTTTACCGAAATTCGGCTTTGACGTATTCCTCCGCCACCTCACCCCGGTCAGAGGGGCGTATCGCGATCGTCACGACACGCGGGGTGAGCTGCGGTGGACGCAGGCAGCATCGGCGCGAGAGACATCGCAGGGCGGGCGACCGTGAGCGACAGGTCTTCGCGCACACGACCGGTGTGATCTGCGTACGGCAAAACCGTGTCGTCCTGGCGCCCGGGGTCTGTGCGCCAAGTCTTGCGGTGATGTGGCGGCCCGACCGGGTGCGCGCATCAGCCATCCGCAAGGCGACGGGGGCAATAGTGCATCGCTCCCCGGGGAGAGCTCGGCATAAGCCGTCAAACCACTGCGCAGGGAAGGCCGGATGTTTGGCTCCGCCTGTATGCCGCTGTGCAGCTTCTCGTGGCTGGAGGGGCAGTCCGAGGCCTACATGAAGGCCCCAGCTCCAGGCCTTCGCCTCCGGTGAACGGCGCAACGACATCAGCCAGCAGATGCGCAACATCGCGCGCGCGATGACACCACAGGAGATCGAGCAGGCCGCCGCGTACTATGCCTCGCAGCCGCCGGACGTGGTGAAGGCGGTGGATTGAGGATGGCTCACCTGTCTCACCATCGTCATTGCGAGCGAAGCGAAGCAATCCAGAATCCCTCCGCGGAAAGACTCTGGATTGCTTCGTCGCTTCGCTCCTCGCAATGACGGCGGAGAGAATGCGCCTTACGACGACGCCAGCTTCGGCCGGCCGTAGATGGCGTCCGCCCGCTTCTCGAAAGCGGTGGAAAACCGCGCGAACGCGGCGTCGAACATCGAGCCCATCAGCATCGCCAGCATGCGGCTCCTGAACTCGTAGGAGAGGAAGAACCCGACGTCGCAGACGCCCTCACCCCCCTCTTGGCCCTTGGGCTCGAACGTCCAGCGATTTTCGAGGTTGCTGAAAGGACCTTGCAGATACTCGACCAGGATCTTCAGATTGGCGCGGTCGAGCGTCACCCGGCTGGTGAAGGACTCCTTGATCAGCTTGAACGATACCGTCATGTCGGCAATCAGCACCTCGGTGCCGTCCGGCTTTGCCATGCGCTGACGAACCTTCAGGGCGCTGCACAGCGGCACGAATTCCGGATAGCGCTCGACGTCGGCGACCAGATCGAACATCTCGGATGCGCTGTGATTGACACGGCGCTTGCTGGAAAAACGGGGCATATCGGTTCAGTGGCCGCTAGCTGCCCGCGCGGCCTTCAGTCTCGCAAAGTCCTCGCCGGCATGATGCGACGAGCGGGTCAGCGGGCTCGCCGACACCATCAGGAAGCCCTTGGTGTAGGCGACCTTCTCGTAAGACGAAAATTCGTCCGGCGGTACGTACCGCATCACGGCGTGGTGCTTGCGGGTCGGCTGGAGATATTGCCCGATGGTCAGGAAATCGACGTCGGCCGAACGCAGATCGTCCATCACCTGGAGCACCTCGTGGCGCTCCTCGCCAAGGCCCGCCATGATGCCGGACTTGGTGAAGATGGCGGGATCGAGCTCCTTGACCCGCTGCAACAGCCGGATCGAGTGGAAGTAGCGCGCGCCGGGCCGCACCGTGAGATAGCGCGACGGCACCGTCTCGAGATTGTGGTTGAACACGTCGGGCTTCGCCGCAACGACGACCTCGAGTGCCCCCTCCTTGCGCAGGAAGTCCGGCGTCAGGATCTCGATCGTGGTCGAGGGGCACGCGGCCCGGATCGCGCCGATCGTCTCTGCGAAATGTTGCGCGCCGCCGTCGGCGAGGTCGTCGCGGTCGACGGAGGTGATGACGACATGGGCGAGGCCGAGCTTGGCGACCGCCTCGGCGACGTTCTGCGGCTCGGCCGCATCCAGCGCATTCGGCAGGCCGGTCTTGACGTTGCAGAAGGCGCAGGCGCGGGTGCAGGTGTCACCCATGATCATGAAGGTCGCGTGCTTCTTGTCCCAGCACTCCCCGATGTTCGGGCAGCCCGCTTCCTCGCATACCGTGTGCAGGCCGTTCGCCCGCACGATGTTGCGGGTGTCGGCATAGCCGCGGGTATTCGGCGCGCGCACGCGGATCCAGTCCGGCTTGGGCGGCGAAGCGGAATCAGGCCGGTTCACCTTTTCGGGGTGGCGCGGGCGCAGCGGGTTCGAGATGGTATCGACAATAACGACCATGGGGTGTCCGGTCTGTTCAGGTCCTACCTAATCGGTCTGGCTGCCTGCCGCAACCCGGCTCGCGCCGCTTCAGGGAACATGGCAGATATGGGCAATATCCTGCTCTGTTCTCAGGCGATTCTCACCTCGAATGGCTCCAATCTCGAAGGCATCCCCACCGCGGCTCGGCAAGCAGCTGAAGCGGACCTTTTTCCGCCGCAGCGTCCACGAGGTCGCACCCGACCTGATCGGCGCGACCATGCTGGTCAACGGTGTTGGCGGGATCATTGTCGAGGTCGAGGCCTATCATCATACCGACCCGGCGGCGCACTCCTATCGCGGGCCGACGCCACGGAACCAGGTGATGTTCGGCCCGCCCGGCTTCGCCTATGTCTACCGTTCCTACGGCATCCACTGGTGCGTCAACTTCGTCTGCGAGGAGGAAGGCTCGGCAAGCGCCGTGCTGATCCGCGCGCTCGAGCCGACGCATGGCTTAGCTGCGATGCGCCGACGTCGGCATCTGCAGGACGTGCATGCGCTGTGCTCGGGCCCCGGCAAGCTGACCGAAGCGCTCGGCATCACCATTGCACACAACGCGCTGCCGCTGGACCACCCGCCAATCGCGCTGCATGCGCGGACAGAGGATGTGGAGGTCGCAACGGGCATCCGGATCGGCATCACCAAGGCGGTCGAGTTGCCCTGGCGCTATGGTATCAAGGGCTCGAAGTTTTTGAGCAAGCCGTTTCCGAAGTGATTGTCATTCCGGGGCGATGCGCAGCATCGAACCCGGAAGTTCGAGATTCCGGGTCTGGTCCTTCGGACCATCCCGGAATGACGGGAGTCTCACGACGCCTGCTTCAGCCGCTCCAGCGCCTCGAGCAGCTTGGCCTTGCGGGCCAGCGCGGCCTCGCGCTTTTCGCGCTCCTCCTCGACAACCTCTTCGGCCGCGTTGGCGACGAATTTCTCGTTCGCCAGCTTGGACTCGGCACGCTTGATGTCGGCGTCGGCCTTGCCGATTTCCTTGTCGAGGCGCGTGCGCTCGGCGGCGACGTCGATCACGCCCTTGAGCGGCAGCGCTGCGACCTCGCCACGCACGAGCAGCTGTACGGCCCCATCAGGCGCGCGGTCGGCGAAGGAGATGTCGGACAGCCGCGCCATGCGCTTGATGACGTCGGTCCAGCGCGGCGCGCGCTCCCTGGTCTCGGCCGAGGCGCCCGCAAGCACCAGCGCCGTCAGTGTCGCCGGTGGGATGTTCATCTCTGCGCGCACCGAGCGAATCTGCGTGACGAGATCGATCACCCAACCAATCTCGGCCTCGGCCGCGGGATCGGTGAAGTCGGCATGATCGAAGATCGGCAGCACCCAGGCCGGCGAGACGAGCGGATCGGTCGGCCCCGTCGTCGCCGCGAGCATCGCGAGTTGCTCCGGCGTCGGCTCGACCGGCTTGAGCGGCCACGGCGCCAGCGCGAGCAGGCCGTCGCGCCTGGCGGTCACCTCCCACAGCTCTTCGGTGATGAAGGGCATGAAGGGATGCAGCAGCTTGAGGATCTCGTCGCGCGCCCAGGCAACCATGGCGCGGGTTTCGTCCTTGGCTGGACTGTCCGGGCCGAGCAGCACGGGCTTTGCGAGCTCGACATACCAGTCGCAATAGACGTTCCAGACGAAGCGATAGATGCTGCCCGCGGCATCGTTGAAGCGATAGGCCTCGATCGCCTCGGTCACCTCACGCGTGGTGTGCGCGGTCTCATGCGCGATCCAGCGGTTCAGTGTCTCCTTCGCGTTCGCCGGCTCGAAGCCTTCACGAACAACGCAGTGGTTCATCTCGGCGAAGCGACACGCGTTCCAGAGCTTCGTCGCGAAATTGCGATAGCCTTCGACGCGGCTGGTGGCGAGCTTGATGTCGCGCCCCTGCGCCGCCATCGCCGCCAGCGTGAAACGCAGCGCGTCGGCGCCGTATTCGTCGATCAGGTTCAGGGGATCGATGACGTTGCCCTTCGACTTCGACATCTTGGCGCCCTTCTCGTCGCGGACGAGGGCGTGGATGTAGACCGTCGAGAACGGCACCTCCTTCATGAAGTGGAGGCCCATCATCATCATGCGGGCGACCCAGAAGAAGATGATGTCGAAGCCGGTCACCAGCGCGTTGGTCGGGTAGTAGCGCTGCACCTCGGGCGTATCGTCGGGCCAGCCGAGCGTCGAGAACGGCCACAGCGCCGAGGAGAACCAGGTGTCGAGCACGTCCTCGTCGCGGGTGATGAAGCCTTCGCGCTTGTTGCGGTCGAGCGCCATCTCGCGCCCCTGCTCCGGCGTGATCACTTCCTGCTCGACGTAATAGCCGAGCGCGTGGCTGACGGCCTCCTCCTCGGTCTCGGCCACGAACACCTTGCCGTCAGGTCCGTACCAGGCCGGGATCTGGTGGCCCCACCAGAGCTGCCGCGAAATACACCAGGGCTGGATGTTCTCCATCCAGTCGAAATAGGTCTTCTCCCAGTTCTTCGGCACGAACGTCGTTTCGCCCGAGCGCACCGCCGCGATCGCGGGCTTGGCCAGCGTCTTGGCGTCGACATACCACTGGTCGGTCAGATACGGCTCGATCACGCTGTTCGAGCGGTCACCATGCGGGACCATGTGGGTGTGCGGCTCGATCCGCTCGACGAAACCGAACGATTCCAGCCGCTCGACGATGCGCTTGCGCGCCACGAAGCGGTCGACCTTGTGGAACTCCTCGGCGAACTGCCCAGCGCCTTCGGGCAGGTCGCGCAGATAATCCTCGTTGTCGAGGAGATCGAGGCAACCTTCTCTGTCGAGCACGCTGATTCGGCGCAGGCCGTGGCGATTGCCGACTTCGAAATCGTTGAAGTCGTGCGCCGGCGTCACCTTCACCGCGCCCGAGCCTTTCTCCGGATCGGAGTACTCGTCGGCGACGATCGCAATCTTGCGGCCGACCAGCGGCAGGATGACGTTCTTGCCGATCAGCTTCTGATAGCGCTCGTCCTCGGGATGCACGGCAACGCCGGTATCGCCGAGCATGGTCTCGGGACGCGTGGTGGCGACGACGATGAAGCTCGAGGGATCCTCGGGGTTGAACGATTTACCCTCGATCGGATAGCGCAGGTACCAGAGGTGGCCCTTGACCTCCGTCTGCTGCACCTCGAGATCCGAGATCGCGGTCAAGAGCTTGGTGTCCCAGTTCACCAACCGCTTGTCCTTGTAGATCAGTCCCTCGCGGTGCAGCTCGACGAACACCTTGACGACGGCTTTCGAAAGGCCCTCGTCCATGGTGAAACGCTCGCGCGACCAGTCGCAGGAGGCGCCGAGCCGCTTGAGCTGGTTGATGATGGTGTCGCCGCTCTCGGCCTTCCATTGCCAGACCCGCTCGAGAAACTTCGCGCGGCCCATCTCGCGGCGGCCGGGCTGCTGACGCTCCATCAGCTGCCGCTCGACCACCATCTGGGTGGCGATACCGGCATGGTCGGTGCCGGGCTGCCACAGCACGTCGCGGCCGCGCATGCGCTCGAACCGGCACAGGATGTCCTGCAGCGTGTTGTTGAGGGCGTGGCCCATGTGCAGCGAGCCCGTCACGTTCGGCGGCGGGATCACGATGGTGAAGGGCACGGCATCACGCCGGTCGGGGCGACCAGCCTTGAAGGCAAGGCTGTCCTCCCACACGACGGACATGCGGGCTTCGATATCGGCGGGCTGGTAATTTTTCTCGATCATGGGGCTGCTAGAAAGCCGCGCGAGGGGGCCAAGTCAACGAAAAGGTCAGCGCAAACGGGCTTTCCGGCCCGGTCGACGAGCCCAATATGGCGTAGGAGCGGGGCTATATCGGGGCCGTACGGCCCTTCTCAGCGGCCGCCGCGCGAGACTCGCTCGATTTCGGCCTTCACGATGCGTTCAACGAGGCCCGGCAGGTTGTCGTCGAGCCAGGACTTCAGCATCGGCCGCAGCATCTCCTTGACCAAATCCTCCAGCGTCCGTGCATTGCTGCTGAGCACCGTATGGGCCAGGGAATTGAAGGCGGATTCGACCGCGGAGACCGTCGATTGCGCGAGGATCGGCTGCTGCGGCGGCAGCGGCGGGGCGTCAAAGTCCACCGGTGCGTAGGACGGCGGCGGCGCAGGCCGCGGCGGCGATTCGGCGAATTCGAGATCGTCGCGCGGCTCGACCTTGCGGAAGCTGGGCGGCGGCGGAGGCGGTGTCGGATCCACCGCCATCTCGTCCGTCAATTCGAGCACGTCGGGCTCGGGTTCTGGCTCTGGCTCGGGAGCGCGGACCTCGGGCGCAGGCGTGGCCGCGTCGAGCCCCGCCAGCAGCGCGTCGATATCATCCTGGCTGTTGGCTGCGTCCGCGGTGGGCGGCGGCGCCGGAGCCGGCTTCGCAGCTGACGGCGCAGGCTTCTCGGCAGCAGGTTTTGCAGGCGCGACCTTGGATGGCGGAATGTCGTTCATTGCCTGCGGTATCGGCGGCGTCGCGGGTGCCGCGGCCTTCTCGGGCTTGGCGGCTTCAGCCGGTGGGGGCTTAGCCTCGTCGTCGGCAATGATGCGCCGGATCGAGGCCAGAATCTCCTCCATCGAGGGTTCTGTGACCTTTGCAGGCTGCGTCATCTCCGACTCCACATCATCAACGCCCTCGCATGCGTCGTTTTACCACCAAGCACGACAGGATTGGCCGGTTCCGGACGGGAGGCCCCTCATTTTCGTTGCGGCAGCCCGACTTGTCCCCAGATCACGGCTCAACGTGCAGCGGTGCGCCTCTGCCCCCGGCACTCAAGCGTTACGCACACGACATCAATGCGGGGCGAATCGACCCGCATCATTCCGGCAAGGCTATGTCAGGGATTTTGATGATTGCAAGCAAAGCACCGGTCGACCTCGGCTGTCGGCGAGATCGACCGAATCACTATGGCATGATCCGGAGAGGTATTCCGAAAAGATCATGCTTGAACAAAAACCTAAAGCGCGATGGCGATTCAGCCTGATCGCATCGCGCTTTAGGAGGATCAGCGCCCGTCGGGCGTACGCACGCCGGCCCAGCTGTCGCGTACCTGATGATAGTGAACGCTGGGGTCGTAGGTTGTGGTCCGCAGACCAAGCACCTGCGGCGACAGACGGCCGATGGTACTGAGGACCCTGTAGGAATTCACAACGCGATCATGCTGCGCGTTCACGAGATTGATGCGGGCGTTGACCAGCGCCTGCTGCGCATTGAGAACGTCGAGCGTGGTGCGCTGCCCGGCCTTTGCCTCCTCGCGCACACCGTTCAGCGCGATCTCGGATGCTGTCACCTGGGCTTGTGCGGACGTCACCTGCGCTTTGGATGCCTGGAGCAGGCCCCAGGCAGATGCGGTGTCAGCGCGAGCCTGGTCACGAGTCTGATCAAGCGTGAGACGCTGCTGAGCCAGCGATTCCTTGGACTGCCGGATCAGGGAATATTCGGAGCCGCCCGCATAGAGCTGCCACGAAGCTTGCGCGACAGCGGAGGCGGTGAACGACCTGTATTGAATCAGGGACTGCTCGTTGAGCTGCTGGGCGGTCGCCTGCAAGGTGACCGTCGGCAGCAGCGCGCCTTCATTGATCTTCACGCTCATATAGGCGACATCGATGCCGAACATCGCTGCCGTGACTGTCGGGTTCTCAGTAAGCGCGAGCTCGACCGCTTTTGCCAGCGACGGCGGCAGCAAACGATCCACCGGCGAGCCGGGCGCAAGGTTGACAGGGTCGTTGCCGATCACGCGGCGATAGGTCGCGCGCGTCGCCGTCAGCGTGGCCTCGGACTGCTGCTCCAGCGTTCGCCCTGCAGCCAATTGCGCCTCCGATTGCGCCACGTCAGTGCGAGTGACTTCGCCGACGTTAAAGCGGTCGCGGGTCTGTTTCAGCGTCTGCTCGAGGACGCGGACGTTGCTCTTGTTGACCTCGACGGTCGCCGAGTCGCGCAGATAGTCCATGTAGGTCTGCGCCGCCAAGAACAGAACACTTTGCTCGAGATTGCGCAGCCCCTCGCGCGCGCCGGAGACCTGATGCTCTGCGCCCCGAACCCGGTTGGCCGTTTGGTTGCCGTTGTACAGAGACTGCTGAATGGTCAGGGCGGAGCTGCGGGGGACAGTAGTCCCGTGGAACGGTGCCGTGGTCGAGGAGCTCTGCGCATCCTGATATTGATAGCCGGCGCTCGCAGTCAGCGAAACTCTCGGGCGATATCCGGACAATGCCTGAGGCACGTTTTCGTCGGTCACACGCACCTGGGCGCGCTGCGCGTTGAGTTGCGGATTGTCCTGATAGGCACGCACCAGCGCGCCTTCCATCGTCTCCGCCAAGGCAGGCGTCGGCCCGGCAAGCGCCAGCAGCAGGACCGAAACCGCAGCTCCGGTGAAGAGCTTCACCCCATGCATCCCTGAAATTCCGTTCATCTTAACGCCCACCCCGTGCCCGCGAGCTGGGTTTACCGTCTACGAGGAGTCATTGCCCCGCCGCAACATAGGACGGGGGCAAGCGCGACGGAACTACCTGAGGGTGGTTCTCAGCGGAAACTCTTCACGTGCAGCATCCCTGCCACACTTCTGATTCAGAACGGGATTTTGGCGGGCTTTGGCCCGTCAGAAGACGAAGGCGGCGGCCCGTTCAAGCCCGGGAAGAACCGGGGCTGCGGCATCGAACAGTGCCCGATGGCCGAATTCACCGTGGGTACGGGTCACGATCATGGCGCGCGGCGGCCTGGATTCGGCCGACACCCCCACCAGGCGCCCCCCCTCCTTCAGCTGCCCGAGCAGGGCCTCCGGCAGCACCTCGGCGGCTCCGTTGAGGACGATGACGTCATAGGGAGCGGCAGAAGGTTCCCCTTCGGGGCACGCCGCCACCCGGCAGGTGACATTGGCAAGCCCAAGGGCGGTGAAGGCGTCCTTGGCCTTCGTGGCCAAGGCCGAATCGCACTCGGTCGCGGCGACCTGCCGCGCGAGCTTGGCGGTCAGCGCGGCGAGGTAGCCCGTGGCGCAGCCGACGACCAGCACGCTGTCGCCCTCGCCGATTTCGGCGGCCTGAAGCAGCTTGCCGGTGAGCGCCGGCTTGATCAGGAACCGCTTGGCGGCACCTTCGCTCACGTCGAGGTCGAGATCGAGATAAGCCAGCGCCTGCCGGGCGGCAGGCACGAAGGCCTCGCGCGGAACCGTGAGCATGGCATCGAGAACACGACGGTCGGTGACGTCATTGGTGCGCACCTGGCCATCGACCATTTTCTGGCGCGCGGTCGAGAAACCGGACATTTGCAGACCCTGCAATGCGGACGATGCCGCGGAAGAAATTCGCGGCATCTTTGGAGCATGCACGGTCAAAACGCAACATGGCCGTTGGCCCCGAGAGGCCAAGGCTTCCGCAACTCCCCGATCGAGGGGCAGCCTTACTCGATCGCCACCGCGAGGCGGCCGATCAGAGCGGCGACCTCGTCCAGCCGTGCCGAATCCGGCGTCTCGACTGCGCGCGCCAGACGGGCGATGCATTCGTCGTCGCTGAGTTCGGGAACGTCGGCCGGCAGAATCGAGGGGGCCATGAGAGAACGGTCGACCTGGATGTCTGGCATGGGATCAGCTCCGTAAATGTCCGGCGGGTGGATGCTCGATTTGAATTGAGTCGATTTGGCGCCGGCCGCATGGCGCGACCACGCCTGCACACACATCTGTTCAAGCGTGATTCCACGCTGGATTGCGGAGGCCGTGCTGCAAAGTCAGGCGAAGAAAATCACGCGCCGCATGAGGATGCGGGCATAAATCACTGAATTGTCAGCAAAATTTGGCTCCCCGGGCTGGATTCGAACCAGCGACCATCCGATTAACAGTCGGATGCTCTACCGCTGAGCTACCGAGGAAAAGGCGAACCGTTCGTTCGCGCGCGGCTGCGTATAACAAAGCCGCTTGCGCTTGCAAAGGACGAATTCGTCATCATCCGCAACGCGCCTGGAGGAAGGTCAGGAGCGGCCCCTCCTTCAGGGGCTTCCGAGGATGGGTTCTGGATTGCTTGCGCTACGTTCGCAACGACGAAGCTCGAAGCAACGCCTCTCTCCAGCGACGCAAATCTCTATTGCGGACACACCTGCGCTTCCTCGCGGCTTGTCTTGCCCGAGCTTTGCTCCATCGCGACACCCTCGTCAGTCAGAGGGCGCAGGGAAGACCGGGTGCCGGCCGGGCACCCACGGTCCACTGTGCGAAGGTTGCGCTACGAGAAGCTGCACAGCGGCATACAGGTGAAGCCAAACATCCGGCCTTCCCTGCGCAGTGGTTTGACGGCTTATGCCGAGTTCTCCCCGGGGAGCGATGCACTATTGCCCCCGTCGCCTCGCGGATGGCTGATGCACGCGCCCGGTCGGGCCGCCACATCACCGCAAGACTTGGCGCACAGACCCCGGGCGCCAGGACGACACGGTTTTACCGTACGCAGATCACATCGGTCGTGTGCGCGAAGACCTGTCGCTCACGGTCGCCCGCCCTGCGAAGGCCTCTCGCGCCGATGCTGCCTGCGTCCACCGCAGCTCACCCCGCGTGTCGTGACGATCGCGATACGCCCTCTGACCGGGATGAGGTGATGGATGGATACGCCAAAGCCGAATTTCGGTAAAGCGGAATATTTTCGCGGGCGCGGATTGACCTGCCGGCTGGATGTCTTGCCCGACAGGCAGCACAAGATCTTGTAGTCCCGTTGGCGCCATTCAGGCTGCGGACGATCACGGCCGCCGGCACACCAGATCGATCTCGATCAACGCGTCGTAGGCAAGCCCGGTGACGCCGACGCAGGTACGGGCCGGCAGGCGATCCGGCGCGAAGAACGTGCGGTAGGTCTCGTTCATCGCGGCATAGTCCTCCTTGAAGCGGGTCAGATACACGCGCGTCATCACGACATGCTCGAGGCCGAGATCGAGGCCGGCGAGCACCAAACTCAGGTTCTCCATCACGGCGCGGGTCTGCGCGACGATGCCCTCGGGCAGCACGCCCGGCGCCTGCGGCGTGTCCGGCATCTGGCCCGTGACGAAGACGAAGCCATCGGTTTCCACCGCATGGCTGAAAGGCGCGACCGGCTTCGGTCCGCCGCTGATCATGTGGAATTTCACCTGGGTGTCCTTGTTAAGATGCGTCCTGAAACAGGCGCTTGCTGAGGATGGCGTGCACGCCCCAATTGCCGTCGACCACCTGCGTCACGCCGAAATCGACGGCGGCGGACATCAGCGCGATCGCCTCGTCCTCGCTGAGGCCTTTGACGTTCATCAGGAACCGCCGCATCTTGCGGAACGCGTCCTTCATGGCGAGGTCGAGCGAGGACTTGGCGTAGACCTCGCTCTGCCCTTGGGCGCCGAACTCCGCGAGATAGTTCGGGTGGCTGAAGCCTGTCAGCACCCAATCGGTCTCGGTCTCGATCAGGGGGTAGGAGAGATCGGCGAAGGGCTGGCCGGCGAGATCGGCCTTCTTGTGCAGGATCACCTCGAAGGTACCGGTCATCGAGCACTCGATTGCGGTGCCGCTGAGCTCGCCGTCGCCCTGCGCGGCATGGGGATCGCCGACCGACAGCAGCGCACCGGGAACCGAGACCGGAAGATACACGGCTGCCCCCTTCCCCAACCGCCAATTGTCGAGATTGCCGCCAAAATAGGACGGCGGCACGGAATCGACGAAATCGACCTCGCGCGGCGCCACAGCGATCACGCCGAAATGCGGACGCAGGGGGATCTTGATGCCGTCGAGTACGGCATGGCGGCGCTTGTTCGTGGCGAGTGCGACGGGAACGCCGGGGTAATCGTAGGTGGTGTGCACGACGCCAAACGGATCGGTCTGCGGCTCCCAGCGGTAGGAATAGAGCGCACGGGCGTGCGGCACCTCGGCGTCGTCGAAGATCTCGTAGATGGTAACCGCTTCGCGCGGCTTCGGACCGCCGAGAAACTCGTTGTAGTGATAGCCCCACCACGCCGCGACCGAGGAGCCGAACACGCGGCCCGCATGGTTCGGATTGCGGCTCGTCCGCGGCACGATGTCGAGGATGCGCACCTCCAGCACATCACCTGGCTGGGCGTCCTTCACAGCGACGGGTCCGGTGCAGATGTGCACGCCAAACCCCTCACCGGCACCGCGGCCGAACACGCTGGCATCCATGGGCCCTGCGCCGCGGCGGTCGACGTT
Source organism: Bradyrhizobium sp. USDA 327 (assembly GCF_041262065.1). Classification (NCBI taxonomy): domain Bacteria; kingdom Pseudomonadati; phylum Pseudomonadota; class Alphaproteobacteria; order Hyphomicrobiales; family Nitrobacteraceae; genus Bradyrhizobium; species Bradyrhizobium sp. USDA 327. Next base: position 3,119,550 of record NZ_JBGCCW010000001.1, read on the forward strand.
CTTCCTGTCCCGCGTCCAGCCGAACACGCTTTCGGCGGCGGCATCGCCGGCGATCATCAACTCGGGATCGTCGGAGGCGTGCTGCGTCAGCGTCTCGATGGTGATGGTGTCGCCCGAGGCGATCTCGATCTGCGGCGGCAGCGAGCGGCTGAAGTAACCCCAATGGACGCGGCTGGCCTCGACCGGCAGATGGTGATGACGGCGTTCGGCGGTCGTGCGCGCCTCGGCGCCTGCGCAGGCGACGCTGCTGCGCGTCTCCACGCTCTGATGGACACGAAGCTGCGCCAGTGCCTCCTGCGGCCAGCCGCGCTGGCCGGCGACGCCGTGCCGTGCCGTCGCGCGCTCCGCCTCCTGCTGGCGAAACTCGCGCGGCGGCAGGCCGAAGCGATGTCGGAACGCGCGGCTGAAATGCGCGGAGTCGCCAAAGCCGTAGGCGTAGGCGATCTCCGAGATCGAACGATGTGCCTCGGTTGGGTTGGATAGGTCGGCCCAGGCGCGCTGGAGGCGGCGTTCGCGAACGTAATGGGTGAAATTGTCCCCGACCGTCTCGAACAGCTTTTGCAGGTAGCGTTCGGAAATTCCCTCGGCCTGCGCGACGCGCGCTGGTACCAGATCGGGATCGTCGAGGCGACGCTCGATGGTCTGGCAGATCCGGTGCAGCAGCGCGGCCTGCGTCGCGCTCGATCCAGCATCGGAGGCCGAGGACGCCAGCTGATGCACGAGCGTCAGCAGCAGATCGACGAAAGAATGCGCGACCGAATTCCATTCGGGGTCGCTCAGGGTGTCGAGGGTCCGTGCAGTGGCATCGAGCAGACGGGAGAATACGTCGGCAAAGCCGCTGGGTGGAACGACGCGGGGCCCGCCGAGCCGTGGCTTGCCCGAGAGGCGCCCGTGCAGCGCCTCCGACGTCACCGACAGCACGATGGCGCGCATGTCGCGCTGGAACACGATGCTCCAATCGCCGCTGCGCGGCAGCAGCACGAGATGACCGACGGGAACGATACGATGACTGCCGGCGCTCTTCAGCACCATGCCGTCCTCGACCGGCATCAGCGCGATGGGAAGGTCTTCGCTTGCTCGTGAGAGCGGAACGACGCTCTGCGCGCCCGCAGCCATGCGCGTCAGCGCGACGCCTGCGGCGTGCCGGTGCGATGCGGTCGCGTGTCCGTCAAATATGCTGTGGCCACCCGCCGGTTGCAGGCCGACCGCAGCCAGCACGTCCCGCCAGGCTTCTGGGCGGTCGTCTTGCGCGTAGGATTCGCTCGTGAACGGGCGGAAACTCATCGGATCGACCCAGATTGCAGTCGATCGAAGCAACCTCCGTGCCAGACGCACGCGGTCATCCGTCGCCGCGACGGGCCGGAGACGAGGTTCGTCGGTCACCATCCTATCCTGAAAAATGGGCTGCTCTTCAAAGCGTTAGAGCATGACGACGTGGAGAGATTCAGTCGCACCGGAAGATGTTCTTGCGGATCGTGCCGTGGACGCCCCAATTGGCGTCGACGACCTGGGTGACGCCGAAATCGGCTCCGACCGACATCAGCGAGATCGCCTCGTCCTCGCTGAGACGATGCACGGTCATCAGGAAGCGGCGGAGCTTTCTGAACGCATCGCGCATCGCACGGTCGAGACTCGAGTGATTGGCAATCTCGGTTTGTGCATCGGCGCCGAGCGTGGCGAGATAGTTCGGATAGGTGAAACCGTAGAACGACCAGGCGTGGTCGGTCTCCAGCATCGGGTGGTCGAGGCCTTCGAGGCTGGTGCCGGCAAGATTGGCCTTCTTGTGCAGGATGAACTCGAAGTCGCCGGTCAGCGAGGTCTCGATCGCGGTGCCGCCGAGCTCGCTGTCGCCCTGTGCGGCATGGGGATCGCCGACCGAGAAAAAGGCGCCGGGGACGGCAACCGGATAGAACATCCGCGCGCCTTTGCCGATGCGCCAGTCGTCGATGTTGCCGCCGGTGTAGCTCGGCGGGATCGAGCTGACGAAATCGGCTTCCGACGGCGCGAGGCCCATCGTGCCGAAATGCAGTCGCGCCGGCACCTTCACGCTGGAGAGGATGTTCTCGCGCTTCCTGATGGTGGCGTGATCGACCCGGACGCCGGGATAGTCGATGGTCGGATGCACGATGCCGTCAGGGTCAGTCTGCGGCGTCCAGACATAGTTGTAGACCGCCTTCGCGTAGGGCTCGCCGGAGGTGTCCAGCTCGAAGATGGTGACGACCTCGCGCGGCTTCGGCTCCTCGATCAGGTCGTGATAGTGAAAGCCCCAATTGGCTGCGACGTTGGAGCCGAAGCAGCGGCCGGCATGGCAGGCGCTGCAGCTGGGCCGTGGCCGGACGTCGAGGATGCGCACCTCCAGAATGTCGCCGGGCTCGGCGCCTTCGATTGCGACCGGTCCGGTGAGCAAATGCACGCCGATCCCCTCGCCTGCGCCGCGGATGAACGGGCCTTCTGTCGGGCCGGAGCCGCGGCGCGCGACAGCCTTGTGCTCGCGTGTCCACTGGAACACGCTCTCGGCGCCGGGATCGCCCTGGATCATGCGCTCGTAATCGTCATTGGCATGATGGGTCAGTGTCTCGATGGTGGCGCGATCGCCTGAGCGCAGCGTCAGGGCCGGCGCGACTGACTTGGAGAAATAGCCCCAGTGGACGGTTTTCGGCGAAACCGGCAGCGTGACATGCTTCATGAGGTGGCCTCTTCGGGAGTCTTGAACCTTGCGGATGCGCCGCTCATCGCACCGCCTCCGGAGTCTTGTCGGCTTCCATCACGCTGAGGAACCGCGCCGTCAGCGGATTGCGGGGATTGGAGAGCACCTCGTGCGCCGGCCCCTCCTCGATGATCGTGCCGCCGCTCAGGAAGGCGACGCGGTCGGCGACCTCGTCGGCGAAGCGGATCTGGTGCGTCGAGATGATCATGGTGAGGCCGTCGTCGATGGCGAGGCGGCGGATCACCTCCAGCACCTCGTTGACCAGCTCCGGATCGAGCGCCGAGGTCGGCTCGTCCAGCAGCAGCACGCTCGGGTTCGGCGCCAGCGCGCGGGCGATGGCGACGCGCTGCTGCTGGCCGCCGGACAGATGCCGCGGCAGCGCGTGGGCGCGATGCGAGAGCCCGACGCGGTCGAGCAGCTCGGCGGCGCGGCGGTCGGCGTCGATGCGGGTCATGCCGTGAACCCAGCGCAGGGGACCGGCGATGTTCTCCTTCGCCGACAGATGCGCGAACAGATTGAACTGCTGGAACACCATGCCGACGCCGACGCTGGCGCGCTCATTGGCGATCGACCGCGGCGACAGTGGCTTGCCATTTTCGCTGAAGCCGAGGCGCCGGCCGCCGACGCGCACGGTGCCGGCGTCCCAGTTCTCGAGGTGGTTGATGCAGCGAAGCAGCGTGCTCTTGCCGGAGCCGCTGGGGCCGAGCAGCGCGACCACTTCGCCGACGCGCACCGTGAGGTCGAGGCCGGCGAGCACCTTCTGCGGGCCGTAGCTCTTGGTGAGGTCCTTCACTTCGACCGCGATATTGTTGCGCGCGATCGTCGCGGCGCGGCGGGCGCGCTCCTCGCGGGTCAGGGCCAGCGGAGGCGTGGCCGCAAGCTCTGCTGGTGCGGGCTCGGGATCGGCGACGGTCGCATCGGCGAGTTCGAGCTTGGTGACCAGATCGACGCGGCGCCAGGGCAGATAATCGGCGAGCTTGCGCTCGCGGCGCGTGGTGCGATCGAGATCGAGCCACCATTCGACGAAGAGCTGGATGACGCTGATGGTCGCGGTCAGCACGAGATAGAGCAGACCCGAGGCGAAGAAGATCGAGAAGAAGTCGAAGGTCGAGGACGCGAGTTGCGTCGACCGCAGGGTCAGCTCCTGCACCGCGACCACGGAGGCGAGCGAGGAATTCTTCAGCGCGCTCACCGCCTCGTTGCCGAAGGCCGGGATCATGGTGCGGATCGCCTGCGGCGCGATGATCCTGCGCATCAGCACCGATGGCGTCATGCCCAGCGCCTGGCCGGCCGTCAGCTGTCCGCGGTCGACGCCGAGCACGCCGGCACGCAGCATCTCCGCGATGAAAGGCGCCTCGTTGCAGGCGAGCGCGAGGCCGGCGGCCAGCACCGCCGGCAGCTTGATGCCGATATGCGGCAGCGCGTCGTAGGCGAACACCATCTGAAGGATCAGCGGCGTGCCGCGGAAGATCACGGTATAGGCCCTGGCGATCGCCGCCAGGGGCCAGAAGCGGGAGAGCTGCATGCCGGCGAGGATCAATCCGAGGATCAATCCGCCGCCGAGCCCGAGGGCGGTCACCTCGAGGGTGAGCTCGATGCCCGCGAGCAGATACGGCATGCTCAGGTAGTGGAGGAACAGCGACATCAGTCGGCCGTGAGAATTTCCGGCTCCATGAAGTTGTTCACATCGAGCCCATGCTTCTTCAGAAGCTCCATGTGCGTGCCGGCCTTCTGCACCTCGATCAGCGCGGCAAGCACGGCGTCGCGGAATTTCGGCTTGTTCTTGGGCACGGCGATGCCGACGGAATACGGGATCGTCACCGCGATCGCCTTCTCCAGCTTGTCCGGATAGGCTTTCACGGCGCTGTCGACGGTGTTGACGTCGTTGATGTAGGTGTCGGCACGGCCGGCGAGGATCGCCTGAATGCAGTTGGCGTTGTTGTCGTAGAGCTGGATGGTCGGTTCGGGCTTGCCGGCCTTCTTGCACTCCGGGATCAACGCCTGGATCAGGGGCACCTCGACATAGCCGGTGTTTTCGGCAGCAGCGGCGCCGCACAGCGACATGTTGATGCCGTTGATGCCCTTCGGATTGCCCTTGGCGACCAGGACACCATCGAACACCTTCGAGTAGGTGATGAAGTCGGCGGCCTTGGCGCGCTCCTTGGTGGCGTAGATATCGGAGATCACGATGTCGGCCTGTCCCGCGGCGAGCGTGGTCAGGAGCGCCGCGAACGTCACCGCCTTGTAGGTCAGCTTGAAGCCGAGACATTCGCCGATGGCTTCGCCGAGATCGATGTCGAAGCCGATATACTTGCTGGGATCCTTGGGATCGATCGTCTCATAGCCCGGCGTGTGCGGGTTGATGGCGTTGACGAGCGTCTTGCCCTTCCAGTCCGGATACTTTTCCTGAAGCGCGGCGCAGGCGGCGGGCGCTGCGGCCTGCGCGCTCAGCGGTGCGGCGACGACGAGTCCGAGAGCAATGGCGGCGCCGAGCATGAGCTTGCGCCGTGGCAATGATGCGCGCGCCACTCCCCGCCGCGCCTGGGGCCCAACCGATTTCTCCATCTCGCCAGTTCCTCCGAATGTCATGGCGTCTGCCATGGTCCAGTGATCGGGGCGGAAGCGTGCGGGAGTGCGCCGCGAAAAGCTTGTCCGCGGACGTACAAAAAATTGGATGGAGTGCGCCCGGCATTTGGGCAAACGGCTGCACAAAAACTGTTCGCAGGCCTCGAAGCGGTGCGGGGGCGGGATTTTCGAATTCGGGAGAACCAAATGATCCCGGCTGACGAAGCGATATGTCCGGTCAGAGAATCACTTGGTGCGATGATTTGACAGAGATATGACGTTTGCTGATGGAGATGAGACCCCGGACAGACGCATCTACGGTCGGGCCTCCGCAGCAAATCAACCGGCCCTCCACAGCCTGTCCGCAGCATATCCACAGGCTCACTACGCCGGATTCGTGAGCCCGTGCGAGGTACTTGCTGCGCACAAACCCACAGGCCGCACAACTCAGCCGCCAGGCTGGTCGAACACGCGCGACAGGCCTCGCTGAAGCTGGACCGGTTGCGGCGCAAGCAGGCCGTGATGGCGCGGACGTTGGGGATCTCGCCGGCGCAGAGGCGGTAAACGTCAGGGGTGCAGGCCCGCCGCTGCTCCGCTGTGCCCTATGCATGAGCGGCGGAGGGCAAACAGCGTCAGGAACAGCCCGACCGTCGAGGTGCCGCGCGCCCGGCTTTTCACGCCCGCAAACCGCAAGAACCTTGCCCTCATGACCAAGTCTCCCGTTCTGCCCTGCTCGCGCGGCCTGCGCGGGCCGACCTGGTGCGAAGAGCTAGGAGAAATAAGCCAGTGGGAATGTGATCTCTTTCACACCAACGAGGCCGTGGCGGCACGTAGGATTCGCCCGGGACTTTTTCAGGAATCGCTAACCAATCGGGTCCCGATCGCCGGATCGTTAAAATGCGAGCGATCGGGTCAATCCGAAGACAAGCCGGCTTTGCGACATTGCCTCATCCGCGTTCCGGAGGGTGTGATGAGCGAAGCCGAATTCAACTTGCTGCTGGATGCCGTCCGGGGCGTCATGGTCCTTGAAGATCTGGCTCCCGCGCCGGAGGAGGAATTCGTGCCCCGCTCGTGGAGTTTCGACGCGACGCCCAGGACAATTCCGAAGGCCGCCAATGACAACGAGGGCGCTTGGCCCCTCCTGCCCTTTCCCGACGGCTGGTATGCGGCCTGCTGAGGGCGCTTTCGCCTGACCGGATGCCCGCGGGCGCTTTGGCATGATCGAGCCCGGGGCCGGGCGCGACCACGATCAACTCTTGACGCGTTCCTCGCCGTCCTGCGGCGCCCGGTCGGGTGCAGCCGGCGGAAAGATGCTGTTATAGATCGCACGCGCCTCACGAATGAGGCGAGCCCGCTCCAGCTCGGATTTCGGAACAAATCGGACGATCTCGCCCATAGCTTCTCCAGCGCTCGATTGATCGGATATTTCAGCTGACCGATGCGAAGTCTATGCCAGCGGGCCTAAATCGCAGGTTTGCGCGGGGCCCGGACAAATCCGGTGTCAGCCCCCACTGCACCTTGTAGCGCCCTCGCGCTGGCGGGCTCGCGCTCGGCGTTACGAAGATGGCGATCGCCAGAAGAACCCACCCGTCAATACCGGCGGCTGTCATAGCCCGGCCCTGTTTGGAACTAGCGGAAGGTAGAATGCGGCCGCTCAAAAGCGGCCAGATGAAGGCCGGCAATCCGCCAGCAGGGCGATGAGCCGAACCGCCGACGAAGGAATTTAGCAAGTAATTCCAGAGCTTTATGATGGAGGCCACGACCAGAATTGAACTGGTGTACACGGTTTTGCAGACCGTTGCGTAACCACTCCGCCACGTGGCCCCGTAAGGGCGGAGCAATATAGGGGATGAAGCGTTTAGGCAACCGCCTTCGTCCGGCGATGGCGGCGACGGGGCACTTCCGATGTGGATCGAAGTCAGGCGCGCTTGCGACGCCGGAAGTCGCGCCGGCGGCCCTTCGGGGCCGGTTTGGGCGCCAGTTCCGGCATCTCGCCCTGGACCTCGCGATATCGTGTCAACAGCCGCTCAAAACTCGCATGCAGCGTGTCGGCGATGTCAGGACGCCGCTCGAGCCCGGCGAGGACCGTCGCCGCGGCCTCGATGGTCGAGAGCCCGTCGCTGCGCGGCTCGCGGCGCAGACGTCCGTACCGCGAGGGGTGCGCCGGATTGAGGATCACGCGCTGGCACTTGAGCATCCAGGGATTGCGCCACCATAGCGCCTTGGCCTGGCTCCAGGTGCCGTCGAGCAGCACCACGCCCTCGAGCTTGCCGAGGATCGCACGCTGGTTCTCCGCGACCTCACCCTTGCGGTTGAGCGCGACGATCTCACCTTCGGCCTCGAGATCGGCCGCGCGCGCCGAGCCGAGGTAGAGCACGGCCCAGTGCGAGGCATTCTCGACCGGCCGCCCCAGCGCCTTGGACAGGCTCGGCCAGGACAGGCCGACCCTCACTGTGGCATCGGCGAAATGCCTGGCAAGCAGCCGCGCGGTGCCGAGCGCCCTGTCCTGCTCCTGCGGATGCTGGAGGATCAGGAGCGACAGCCGGTTTTCGATCGGCGTGACGCTGTCGCAGATGCAGAGCGGCATCGGCTTCTGGCAATGCGGGCATTCGGGAATGGGATCGGCCGCGGCCGCATCTGTTGGGTTCGACATGGGCGCGCTATACGCTTCGCGCGCCGCTTCAACAACCTATTCCGCCGGTGCCGCCAGCGGACGCGGCTCGGAACGGCGTCGCAGGCGGTCGATCAAGAGATAGATCACGGGCGTGGTGTAGAGCGTCAGGATCTGCGAGACGAACAGGCCGCCGATGATGGTGATGCCGAGCGGGCGGCGCAGCTCCGTGCCGGGGCCGGTCGCGACCACAAGCGGAATGCCGGCGAACAGCGCCGCCATGGTCGTCATCAGGATCGGACGGAAGCGCGCCTGGCAGGCCTCGAAGATCGCCTCTGCCGAGGACAGGCCGCGCCGGCGTTCGGCGTCGAGCGCGAAATCCACCATCATGATGCCGTTCTTCTTGACGATGCCGATGAGCAGGATGATGCCGACGAAGGCGATCACCGTCAGCGGCGTGTTGGTGATCTGCAGGGCGAGCAATGCGCCGAGCCCGGCCGAGGGCAGTGTCGAGATGATCGTGAGCGGATGGGCAAGGCTCTCATAGAGCACCCCCAACACGATATACATCGCGACCAGCGCGCCGAGGATCAGGAGCGGCTGACGGCCGCTGGTCCTGGCGAAGTCCCCGGCATTGCCGTCGAAGCTGCCGCGAATGCCCTCGGGCATGTGCAATTCCTCGACCGCGCGCTGGATGTTCTGCGTCGCGACCTGCAACGGCACGTCCGGCAGCAGGTTGAACGACACTGTGGTCGAAGGGAACGACTGCGAGTGATAGACCGCCAGCGCGGCGAGCCCGCGCGTCGCATGCACCACTGCCGAGAGCGGCACCTGCGCGTCGCCCGCGCCGGCGACATAGATGCGGTCGAGGTTGGAGGGATCGACCTGGAATTTCGGGTCGATCTCCAGCACGATCATGTACTGGTTGCGCTGGGTATAGATGATCGAGATCTGCCGCTGCGCGAACGCATTGTTGAGCGCGTTGTCGATGTCCTGAACCCTGACGCCGAGCGCCGAGGCTTTCTGGCGGTCGATGGAAAGCGTGAGCTGAAGCCCGCCAGGGTCGCGATCGCTGGAGATGTCGGTGATGCCCTCCACGCTCTCCATGCGTTTGGCCACGATCGGCGCCCATTTCTGCAGCAAGCCGAGATCGGTGCTGGTCAGCGTGTACTGGTAATCGGAATCGCTCTGTCGCCCGCCGGCCCGCACGTCCTGGGCGGCGAACATGAAGAGCCGGATGCCGGGCACGGGGTATAACGCGCGCCTGAGGCGGTCGATCACGACCTGCGTCGAGACGTGGTCGCGCTCCTCCGGCGGCTTCAGGCTGATGAACATGGTGCCGCGGTTCGAGGTCGCCCCGCCCGGCCCGCCTCCGCTGCCGACGGTCGAGCCGATGCCGGCCACGGCCGGATCCTGCATCACGATGTCGGCCAGCCGCTGCTGCAGACCAAGCATCGACTGGAACGAGATGTCGGCCGAGGCGCGCGTCGCGCCGATGATGAAACCGGAATCGTCCGTCGGGAAGTAACCCTTAGGGACCTTGATGTAGAGTGTCACCGTGAGCGCGATCGTGGCGAAGAATACCAGCAGCGTCAGTAGCGGAAATTCCAGCACGGTGCGCAAGGTGCGGGCGTAGAAGGCGACGATGCGCGACAGCGAGCCCTCGATGACGCGGTCGAACAGGGTCGCGGTGCTGGACGTAGTCTGCCGGATGTAATGGGCGCAGATCATCGGCGTGACCGTGAGCGACACCAGCGTCGAGACCAGGATGGCGAAGGTCAGCGTCAGCGAGAACTCGCGCAGCAGGCGCCCGACGATGCCGTCCATGAAGATCAGCGGCGTAAACGCCGCGATCAGCGACAGGCTGATCGAGACCACCGTGAAGCCGATCTGCTTCGCGCCCTCCTGCGCCGCCCGGAACGGCCGCATGCCATGCTCGAGGTTGCGGTACATGTTCTCGATCATGACGATGGCGTCGTCGACCACGAAGCCGACGGAAATCGCCAGCGCCATCAGCGACAGATTGTCGATCGAGAAGCCCGCGACCCACATGCCGGCGCAGGTGCCGGCCAGCGCCAGCGGCACCGAGATGCCGGCCGCGATCGTCGGGGTCAGCCGTCGCAGGAACACGAACACCACGGCCATCACCAGGAACGCGGTCGCCAGCAGGGTCCACTGCATGTCCAGCACGCTGGCGCGGATCGTGCCGGTGCGGTCGACCAAAGTGGAGACCTCGACGCCGGCCGGTATCCACTGCTTCAGCGCAGGGATCAGCGCCTTCACTCTGTCGACGGTGTCGATGACGTTGGCATCACCCTGCTTGGTGATCTGGATCAGCACCGCCGGCTGCTTGTTGAACCAAGCGATCGAGCGGGCGTTGCGGACGGAATCCTCGATGTCGGCGACGTCCGAGAGCCGCACGAAATTGCCGTTGGAGCTCTTGATGATGATGTCGCGGAACTCCTTCGCCGTGCGCATCTGGCGATTGAGCGCCAGCGTCTCGCTCTGACGCTCGCCTTCGAAAATGCCGACGGGACCGAGCGGGTTGGCGTTGATGATCGCGGTTCGGACGTCGTCGGTGGCGATGCCGGCGTTCGACAGCGCCACGGGGTTGAGCTGTACCCGCGCGGCCGGCTGGTCGGCACCGGACACGGTGACGTCACCGACGCCCGGCACCTGCGAGATGCGCTGCGCCAGCACGGTATCGGCGACATCGTAGATCGCGCTTGCCGACAGCGTCTTCGAGGTCAGCGCCAGCACGAAAACCGGCGCGCCGGCCGTGTTCGCCTTGCGGAAGCGGGGCAGCGTCGGCAGGTCGCTCGGCAGGTCGACCATCGCGGCGTTGATCGCCGCCTGCACGTCGCGTGCGGCCTTGTCGATATTGCGGCCGATGTCGAACTGGAGCTGGATGCTGGTGGTGCCGAGGGTCGACGTCGAGGTGATCTGGTTGATACCGGCGATCTCGCCCAACCGCCGCTCCAGTGGCGATGCCACCGTGGCCGCCATCACGGACGGATCGGCGCCGGGCCGGCTGGCCGAGACGAAGATGGCGGGAAAGTCGACGTTCGGGACCGAGGCGACGGGCAGGAAATGGTAGGCAACGACACCCAGCAGGAACAACCCGATCGACAGCAGCGTGGTCGCGACCGGTCGGCGGATGAAGGGCTCCGAGATCGATGCCATCACTGCATCCCCTCGGTCGCGCCGGCGACCGGCGGCCCGCCGGATTCGGCGGGCGGCAGCGCCTGCTCGAGGCGGCGGTTGATGCGGTCGAGCGCGAGATAGATCACGGGGGTGGTGTAGAGCGTCAGGAGCTGGCTCAGCAGCAGGCCGCCGATGATGGAGATGCCGAGCGGGAAGCGCAGCTCGGCGCCGGTGCCGCTCTCGATCGCGAGCGGCAGCGCGCCGAACAGCGCCGCCAGCGTCGTCATCATGATGGGGCGAAAGCGCAGAAGACACGCCTGCACGATCGCCTCGTTCGGCGACATGCCCTGCCCGCGCTCGGCCTCCAGCGCGAAGTCGATCATCATGATCGCGTTCTTCTTGACGATGCCCATCAGGAGGATGATGCCGATCAGGCCGATCACCGAGAGATCCTGACCGCACAGCATCAGCGCCAGGATCGCACCGACGCCAGCCGAGGGCAGCGTCGAGAGGATCGTGATCGGATGGATGTAGCTCTCATAGAGCACGCCAAGCACGATGTAGATGGTGATCACGGCGGCAAGCAGCAGCCAGGGCTGTCCGGCGAGCGCCTTGGCGAATTCGGCGGCATCGCCGGCATAGACGCCGACGATGCTGTTGGGCATGCCGATGCGGGTCTCGATCGTCTTCACGGCCTCGACGGCATCGCCGAGCGCCGCGCCCGGCGCGAGGTTGAAGCTGAGCGACACGGACGGGAACTGCGCCTGGTGCGAGATCGCGAGCGGCGCCGTTGTCCGCTTCAGCGTCGCCACGGCCGACAGCGGCACCTGCGCGTTGGGCGCGCCGACGGTGCTGCTGGCGGCGCCCGGCAGATAGAGTTTCGACAGGATCGAGGGATCGCGCTGGTACATCGGCAGCGCCTCCAGCACCACGCGGTACTGGTTGGCCTGCCCGTAAATTGTCGAGATCTGTCGCTGGGCGAAGGCGTCGTTGAGCGTGTCGGTGATGGCCTGAAGGCTGACGCCGAGCTGGCCGGCGCGGGTGCGGTCGACATCGAGCTGGGCCCGCAAGCCCCCCTCCTGCGCCTCGGAGGAGACGTCCCGGAACAAGGGATCGCGCCGCATCTCCGCAACCAGCTTGCGCGCCCATTCCGAGACCAGCGTCGCATCGGTGCCGGTCAGCGTGTACTGGTATTGCGAGCGGCTCGACTGGGTCGAGATCTGCACGTCCTGCACCGGCTGGAAGTAGACGGTCATGCCGGGGATGCCCGATACCCGCTCCTTCAGCCGGGCCACGACGCCCGTGATGTCGTCACGCCGCTCGCCGCGCGGCTTCAGGCTCATGACGAGCCGGCCGACATTGGTGGTCGGGTTGACCGAGCCCGCGCCGATCACCGAGACCACGCCGACCACGTCGGGGTCGGCCCTGATGGCGTCGGCCGCCTCGGCCTGCCGTCTCTTCATCTCCGCAAACGACACGTCGGGCCCGGCCTCCGTCACCGCCGTGATCGAGGCGGTGTCCTGTAGCGGGAGGAACCCCTTGGGCGCGACGACATAGAGCACGAGGGTCGCGATCAGCGTGGCGAAGGTCACGACCAGCGTGGCGCGCTGGCGTTCCAGGACCCACAAAAGCGACCTGTGATAGCCATCGACCGTGCGGTCGATGAAGCGGCTGATCGCGGCCAATCCCGGCACCGCCAGCTCCTCATGGGCGTGCTTGAGCAGGCGCGAGCACATCATCGGCGTCAGCGTCAACGAGATCACAGCCGACGTCACGACCGCGATCGTCAAGGTCAGCGCGAATTCTCGGAACATGCGCCCGACGAGACCCGACATGAACAGCAGCGGAATGAAGACCGCGATCAGCGACACCGTCAGCGAGATCACGGTGAAGCCGATCTCGCTGGCGCCCTTCAGCGAGGCCTCCATTGCGCTGTCGCCGTTCTCCATGTGGCGGACGATGTTCTCGATCATGACGATGGCGTCGTCGACGACGAAGCCGGTGCCGATCGTGAGCGCCATCAGCGAGAGATTGTCGAGGCTGAAGCCGGCAAAATACATGATGCCGAAGCTCGTGATCAGGGACAGCGGCAGCGCAACGCCGGCAATCAGCGTGGCGCGCAGCGAGCGCAGGAACAGCAGCACGACCAGCGTCACCAGCACGACGGCGAGGACCAGCGTGAACTGCACGTCGCGTACCGAGGCGCGGATGGTGACGGTGCGGTCGGAGACGATGGTGAGGTTCACGCCGGCCGGGATCGCGCGCTGCACTTTCGGGATTTCCGCGCGGATCTGGCTGACGACGTCGATGACGTTGGCGCCGGGCTGGCGCTGGATGTCGATGATGACGGCCGGCGTGCCCTGGTACCAGCCGCCGGTGCGGTCGTTCTCGAGGCCGTCGACGATCTGGGCGACGTCGCCGATGGTGACGGGCGAGCCGTTGCGATAGGCGATGATGACCGGCCTGTAAGCGTCGGCGGCGGCGATCTGGTCGTTGGCGGCGATGATGTAGGATTGCTGCGCGCCGTCGAGCGAGCCCTTCGGCCCCGAGACATTGGCATTGGCGATCGCAGTGCGCAGATCTTCCATGGCGATGCCGTAGGCAGCAAGGCGCGCGAGATCGGCCTGGATGCGCACTGCCGGCTTCAGCCCGCCGAGGACCGAGACCCGTCCGACGCCAGAAATCTGGCTCAAACGCTGCGCCAGAATGGTGTCGGCGATGTCGCTCATCACGCGCAACGAGATCGTGTCGGAACGTAGCGCCAGCGTCATCACCGGCGCATCCGCCGGGTTCACCTTGGCGTAGGTCGGCGGATAAGGCAGCGTCTTGGGCAGCACGCCGGCCGCCGCGTTGATCGCGGCCTGCACGTCCTGGGGTCGCGCCGTCGATATCGCGGTTGAGGTCGAACTGGAGCGAGATCTGGCTGACGCCGAACGAGCTGGTCGAGTTCATCGCCGACAGCGACGGGATCTGGCCGAGCTGCCGCTCCAGCGGCGCGGTGATCAGCGAGGCGATCACGTCGGGGCTGGCGCCCGGAAGCTGCGTCGTCACCTGCACGGTTGGGAAATCGACCTGCGGCAGCGCCGAGACCGGCAGCGCGAAATAGCCCAGCAGCCCGCCGATCAGGAGCGCGATGCCAAGCAGCGAGGTCGCGATCGGCCGTCGGATGAAGGGTTCGGAGACGCCCATGGGTTACGCCTGCCGCTTCATGCGGCTGTTGTCGGGATCATGGCTGCTTGGCTCCGCTTCCGGATGCCCCCGGCCCCGGTGCCGGCCCGGTCTGTCCCTTCTGGTCGCCCTCGCTGCTCTTCCGCTTGGCGCGGAACTCGCCGTCCTTGCCTTGACCGTCCTTCTGGCCTTCTTTGGCAACCTCCTTCTTCTGGGCGTCCGGCCCGCGCGAGCGCTTGCGCGGCGCGAGATCGGCCGACGGGGTCTGGTCGTCGCGGCCCACGATCACCTTGGAGCCATCGGACAGATTGGCAAAGCCCGTGGTGACGACCTTGTCGGTCGGCGAGAGGCCGCTGGCGATGACGGCGTCATGCTCGTTCTGCTGGGTCACCGTCACGGGCTTGGCCGAGACGATGTTGTCCTCGCCGATGACGTAGCTGAAGGTCCCGATCGGACCGCGCTGCACCGCAGAGGTCGGCACCACCAGCGCCTGCATCAAGGTCTCGACCTTCAGCCGGACATTGACGAACTGGCCAGGCCAAAGCTGGTAATGGGCGTTCGGAAACTCCGCCTTGAGCTTGAGCGTGCCGGTGGTCTGGTCGACCTGGTTGTCGATGCCGGTGAGCTTGCCGGTATCGATCACGGTGATGCCGTCATTTCCGAACACGTCGACGGCGAGCGTGCCCTTTGCGGCGGCCGCGTTGACGCGCATGATCTGCTGCTGCGGGAGGCTGAACCACACCGCGATCGGCTGCAATTGCGTGATCACCACGAGGCCGGTGGTGTCGGAGGCGTGGACGATGTTGCCCTGATCGACCTGGCGCAGGCCGGCCCGGCCCGAGATCGGCGCCACGATCTTGGTGTAGCTCAGCGTCGCGGCCGCGTTGTCGATCGCGGCCTGGTCGGCTTTCACCAGCGCCTCGGTCTGCGCCACCAGCGCGCGCTGGGTATCGGCCTGCTGCTTGGAGCCGGCATTGGAGGCGGCGAGCTGCTCGTAGCGGGCGAGATCGATGCGCTGATTGGCGAGCTGGGCCTGGTCCTGCGCCTTCTTGGCCACCGCCTGGTCGTACTGCGCCTGGTAAATCGCCGGATCGATCTCGCCGAGCACGTCACCCTTCTTGACGTCCTGGCCCTCCGTGAAGTTGACGGCGATCAGCTTGCCGTCGACCTGCGAGCGCACGGTCACGGTGTTGAGCGCGCGGATCGCCCCGACGCCATCGAGATAAACCGGCACGTCCTGGATGCGCGGGCTCGCCGCCAGCACGGGCACCGGCAGATCGGGGCGCTGGTTGCGGTTGTTGGCCTGTTGCTGATGCGTGACGATCCAGCCGAGGTAGCCAAGGCCGCCCAGGATAGCGAGCGTGATCAGGGTCATGACGAAGCCGCGGCCGCGCGATTTTTTCGCCGTCCCCTCTTCCGCGCCCTGCTTCGTATCCGGCTTAAAGAGCATTGACCGGTTTCTCCATTCGCGGCTCCCAACCGCCGCCGAGCGCCTGGTACAGGCTGACGATGGCGAGAAGCCGTGCGAGTTGGGCCTGCGACAGCACGTCTTCCGCCTGGAACAGGGTCAGTTGGGTGTTGAGCACGGTCACGATGTCGGCAGTGCCGGCGCGCAGTTGCTGCTCCGACAGATCGAAGGCGCGGCGCGAGGCAGCAACGACGTCGCGCTGCAATTGCAGCCGGATCGTGGTCTGCTTGATCGAGAACAGCGCATTGTCGACGTCGGCAAAGGCCTGGACGATGGTCTTGCGGTAGGTCTGGAGCAGCTCGTCCTGGCGCGCCTTGGCAAATTCGAAATTGCCGAGGATCCGGCCGCCGTCGAAGATCGGCTGCGTGGCGCTGCCGACGAGCTGGAAGAAGGCCGCGTGCGGCTGGAACAGCGAGACCAGTGCCGAGCTCTGGTAGCCGCCATTGCCGGTGAGCTGGATGGTCGGAAAGAACTGCGCGCGGGCATTGCCGATGTTCGCGGTGGCGGAGGCGAGCTGCGCCTCCTGCCGGCGGATGTCCGGTCGCTGCGTCAGCAGCTCCGACGGCAGGCCTGGCGTCACGCGTGGGATCGCGATCCGGTCCAGCGAGCCGCCGAGCACGCGCACGCTCTCCGGCGGGCGCGAGATCAGCACAGCGAGCGCGTTGACGTTCTGGTCCAGCGTCTGGCGCAGCGGCGGCACCAGGGCCTTCTGGTTCGCAAGCACGCTCTCCTGCTGGGCGACATCGAGATCGGTGCCGGTGCCGGCCTTGCGGCGCTCCCGGACCGCATCGAGGATGCGCTGCGCGCTCGCGATGTTGCGCTGTGAGGTCCTGATGCGGTCCTGCGAGGCCAGGACCTGGAAATAGGCGTTGGCGACGGCTGCGAGCGTTGTCAGCGCGACCGTGTCGCGATCGAAACGATTGGCGTTCGCGGTCTCCTCCGCCGTCTGCAGCGCGTCGCGGTTCTGGCCCCAGAAGTCGAGCTGATAGCTCGCGCTGAGCGAGGCCGAATAATTGACGACCTCGCGCCCGCCGATGGACAGACCAGAGGCGCTCGAACCCGAGGTGCGCGAATAGGTTTCCGAGCCGGCTGTCGACAGGCTCGGCAGCAGCGCAGCACCCGCCTGCCGCGCCTGGGCATCGGCCTGGACGATGCGCGAAACGGCAGCGGCGATGTCGAGGTTGACGGTCTGCGCCTCCACCATCAGCTGCGTCAGCTCGGCTGAGCGGAAGCCGCGCCACCAATCCAGCGACGGCGGCACATCCCCCTTCCCGGCATATTTGTATTGCGCGGGAACATCGAGCGCGGGGTCGGGCAGATCCTGCGTCAGCACGCAAGCGCCCGAACCGGCGGAGAGGCTCAGCACCGCAAGCCAGCGCGCCGCACGATGCGTCCAGGACGCAGAGCGCGATGATCGCCACATGGCGATCGCCGGAACATGTTGTGTCACTTCCACCCCCCGCCGGGCAGATCGAGCCGCCACCCCGCCGCGGGATTAACCGATTCGCGGCAGGATGGTGGGGGGGCTTTCGGCAACTCGGTCACAGGCGATGCTTTCTGCGGAACCTCGAGCTTCATACTAGCCGGGCACGGAACAGGGGGACAGTGTCGCAGTTGCGAGATGCCCGTGCGAACGAGCGGGCGCAAAACTGACAGGAATGCAAAAAGTACCTGTCTCGCAGACACTTCTCCCACTACGTGACGTCGGGGAAACGAGATCAAGCTTACCAAGATTTCATGTGATATTGCTGCCACACCGGCTGCTGTGCCCTTCAGTTCGACTGCACCACGCAGCTTCAGCCCAGTCGCGCCTTCTGGCCACCTCACAAGTCCGTCAATTTGCCGAAAGCGAAGCCGTCCATCGTGCCGATATCTCTTCGGCCTTCGACGTGCTGCCCACGCTCCTCGATCTCGACACGTCTCGTCCCTGGCAAAAATTGGTCGCAAGACCGCTCGTGACGCGCGCTATCGTTTCGTCCCCCGACGGCATTCAGTGATTTCCTCCTACCGATATCCCGTCTCGTGGCCGAGCGCATCATCGCCGGCCTCGCCACTCGGAATATCACTGTTCGGGCGCGCGTTTCGGTCCGGTTCGCCGCAGCGCAAAAGCCTTCCCCTTTGGCCTCCCAAGCACTAGGTTCTGGCCAAAGCTGATCAACCCCTTGCCAGTGATTTCCCCCGACATGACCATTCGTAACGACGTTGTCGAAGCCATCGGCAACACCCCGCTGATCAAGCTGAAGCGCGCCTCGGAATTGACCGGATGCACCATTCTCGGCAAGGCCGAGTTCATGAATCCGGGCCAGTCGGTCAAGGACCGCGCCGGCAAATGGATGATCCTGGAGGCTGAGAAGCGCGGCGAGCTCAAGCCCGGGGGTCTCGTGGTGGAAGCGACCGCCGGCAATACCGGCATCGGGCTCGCGGTCGTGGCGAGCGCGCGCGGCTACCGCACCCTGATCGTGATCCCGGAGACGCAGAGCCAGGAAAAGAAGGACTTTCTGAAGCTGTGCGGCGCCGAGCTGATCGAGGTGCCGGCCCTGCCCTATGCCAATCCCAACAACTACCAGCATGTCGGCCGGCGGCTGGCCGACGAGCTGCGCAAGACCGAGCCAAACGGCGTACTGTTTGCCGATCAGTGGAACAACCTCGACAATGCCAAGGCGCACTACGAATCCACCGGCCCCGAGATCTGGGAGCAGACCGGCGGCAAGGTCGACGGCTTCGTCTGCTCGGTCGGCAGCGGCGGCACGCTGGCCGGCGTCAGCCGTTATCTGAAAGACAAGAGCAAGAGCATCCGCATCGCCTGCGCCGATCCGCACGGCGCCGGCATGTACGAATATTTCAGGACCGGTGAGGCCAAGGCGACGCCCGGCGGCTCGATCACCGAAGGCATCGGCCTCAACCGCGCCACTGCGATCGTCGAGACCGCCAAGGTCGACGATACCCATCTCATTCCCGATGCCGAAGCCGTCAGCGCGATCTACGAGCTGCTGCAGCACGAAGGCTTGTGCCTCGGCGGCTCGACCGGCATCAACGTGGTCGGCGCGATCCGCCTTGCCAGGCAGCTCGGGCCCGGCAAGACGATCGTCACCGTGCTGTGCGATTCCGGCAGCCGCTATCTGTCGAAGCTGTTCAACGCGGACTTCATGCGGGCCAAGAACTTGCCGGTGCCGGAGTGGCTGGAGAAGCGCAGCAACATCAAGCCGCCCTTCGTGTGATCGTCGCAGGAAGGCGCACGTCGGCGACGCGCGCCCGCAAAGCGTCCCCGGTTCGGCCCATTTACGCCACGTCGCCGCGTTCCGAGGCTGCGGCACAATAGTCACGCCAGAACTGGCGATAACCCGCCTCGACCTTGCGCGTGTAGATCTCGACGTTGCCGGCAGGCGAAGCTGCGATCCGGGCCGGCAGTTCCGCGCGCAGCTTCGCCAGATGGGCGGGCTGCGCCGCATATTTGCACGCGATCGCGGCATAGCCTTCATCGTCCTCGGCGACCCAGTCCTCCAGACCGACGGCTGAAAGGATCGACCCGCCGGCGCGCGACGAGGCGCCATTTCCGAGCTTGGCGACGACGGGAACGCCGGCATAGAGCGATTCCCAGGTGCTGATGCCGCCGTTTTGCGGGAAGGTATCCAGCGAAATGTCGACATCCGCAAAGGCCCGCAGATGCTCGGCGCGCGGGGTCGAGCCCATGCAGACGACGTTGTCGTCGGCGACCCCCTCTGCCACGAACCGCGCGACCAGGCTGTCGCGCAGCAACGGGTCGTCAAGCAGGGTATGCTTGATGATGATCTTCGATCCGGCTACCGCGCGCATCACCTTCGACCACGCCCGGATGGCCTCGTCCGAGATCTTGTAGATGCGGTTGAACACGCCGAAGGTCACATAGCCGTTGCGGAGCATGGGCAGCTCCGACGGAGGCACGTCCAGGATGGGATCGATCGTGATCAGGCACGGCAGATCATGGACTTTTTCCGCCAGCAGATGGCGCGCCGATTGCGGAATGAAGATGGGGTCCGCGAGCACGTAGCCCATGGTCTGAAGGCCGGTCCCGGTGGCATGTCCGAAACCCGTGACTTGAATGGGGGCCGGCTTGCGGGCGAAGACAGGAAGCCTGTTGCCCGACGAATGCCCGGATACGTCGATCAGGATGTCGACCTTGTCGGCCTGGATACGATCGGCCAGTTCGTCGTCCGATAGCTGCCAGGCGTCGACCCAGATGTCCGCATAGGAGTTGAATTCGGCGGTCATCTCATCTCGTCGCGGCGAGCACGAATAGCAGACGATCTCGAACCTGGCGTGATCGTGATGGCGCAGCACCGGCAGCAGGGCGAACGCCGCCGAGTGGTACCAGAACTCGGCCGCGACGTATCCGACCACGATCCGCTTGTCCGGATCGAGCTCCCGCGCTGCCGGCGTCCTTCGCGGCAATTTGGCGCCGATCGCGTCCCACCAATATTTGCGCGCGGCCTGCTGGACCGCGAAATCGGCATCGGAGAGAAAGTCCAGGAAGAAAATCTTGCGCGCGATCAGGTCCGCATTGTCCGGCGCGATCGCCAGCGCGGCGTCGAGATGCGCGATGGTGGATGCGATCTCTCCCTGGTTTGCGAAACAGGCGCTCAGCAGCGTCATCGCGATCGCTGAGCGCGGATTTTCCGCAAGCAGGATCTTGACGGCCGCAATCGCCTCGGCCGTGTTTCCCAACTGGATGCTGACTTGCGCCTTGCCCTGCAGGGCGACCTCGAGCCTGGGCGAAAGCGCAAGCGCGGCGTCATAATCCGCAGCCGCCTGCTCCAGCCGCGACAGCTCGAAATGGAGCCGGCCGCGGTGCGCCAGGGTCTTCGCCGAGCCCGGCCGGATCGCGAGCGCCGCTGCGAGCGCGGCTTCCGCCTCGTCATATTGCTTGAGGTCGATACAGACCACGCCTTTGCCGACGAGCGCTTCCGCATGACGCGGCTGAAACACCAGAGCGCGCTCGAAACTCTGTTTGGCGCGATCAAACTGGCGCAGCGCCAGCTCCGCCAGGCCGCGATTGCAGAGTGCATCGGCCGAGTCCGGCTTCAGCCTGATCGCGCGATCGTACTGTTCGATGGCCTGGTCTGGGAGATTCAAGTGAAGCAGCGTATTGCCGAGATTGGCCAGCGCGAGCGGAAAATTCGGCTTCAGCGCGATCGCCTTCTCGTGGCACCGGCGCGCATCCTCGAAGTTCCTGAGATCGAAATGCACGGCTCCGAGATGGCTGTGGGCCTCGTGCGAACGCGGATCGAGCGCGATCGCGCGCTCGAGCAGCCGCTGCGCCTCTTCCAGGCGCCGGCCGTTTTGCGCGCACAGACCGAGCAAATGGGTGGCGTCGAAATGATCGGGAACAGCTTGCAGGATCTGACGGCACAGCGCCTCGGTCTCCGCATATCGGCCCTGGCCATAGGCGCTCGCCGCGGCGGCGATGACGGCGTCCGCCTGCTTCTTCAATTTCTTCTGCAATCGCGCGTTCTGGAATGCGCGCGCACCGGCGCCGCTGCTCTGCAAAGGATTGTCTCCGGAGGATCGCCCGGAAAGAGTCTAGCCGATTCGCAGGCCGGGCCGGCGGGTTACTGGACCAGCATCGCCTCCGGGACTTTGCGGTCTCCAGCGCCTACGCCACCTCGCCGCGTTCCGAGGCTGCGGCACAATAGTTGCGCCAGAACTGGCGATAACCCGCCTCGACCTTCCGCGTGTAGATCTCGACATTGCCCGCGGGCGAAGCTGCGATCCGCGCCGGCAGTTCCGCGCGCAGTTTCGCCAGAAGGGCGGGCTGCGCCGCATATTTGTACGCGATCGCGGCATAGCCTTCGTCGTCCTCGGCGACCCAGTCATCGAGACCGACCGCAGCCACGATCGAGCCGCCGGCGCGCGACGAGGCGCCGTTGCCGAGCTTGGCCACGACCGGAACGCCAGCATAGAGCGATTCCCAGGTGCTGATGCCGCCATTTTGCGGGAACGTATCGAGCGAGATGTCGACCTTCGCGAAGGCCAGCAGATGCTCGTGGCGCGAGGTCGAGCCCATGCAGGTGATATTCTCTGCGTCGATGCCGTGCGCCACGAACCGTGCGGCCAGGCTGTCGCGCAGCAAGGGATCGTCAAGCAGCCCGTGCTTGATGATGATCTTCGATCCGGGAACCGCGCGCATCACCTTCGACCACACCCGGATGGCTTCGTCCGAGATCTTGTAGATGCGGTTGAAGACGCCGAAGGTCACATAGCCGTTGCGGAGCATGGGCAGCTCCGACGTCGGCACGTCCAGCACGGGCTCGATCGTGATCAGGCATGGCAGATCGTGAACCTTCTCGGCCAGCAGATGGCGCGCCGATTGCGGAATGAAGACCGGATCGGCGAGCACGTAGTCCATGGTCTGAAGGCCGGTCCCGGTGGCATGTCCGAAACCCGTGACCTGGATGGGCGCGGGTTTCCTGGCGAAGACATGGAGCCTGTTGCCGGTCGTGTGGCCTGATACGTCGATCAGCACATCGACCTTGTCGGCCTGGATCCGATTGGCCAGTTCGTCGTCCGAGAGCTGCCCGGCGTCGACCCAGACGTCCGCCAAAGGCTTGAAGCGTTCGGTCATCTCGTCCGGCAACGGAAAGCACGAATAGCAGATGATCTCGAACCTGGCGTGATCATGATGGCGCAACACCGGCAATAAAGTGAGCGCGGCCGAGTGGTTCCTGAACTCGGACGCGACATATCCGACCACGATCCGCTTGTCCGGATCGAGCTTGCGCGGCGCCAGCGTCCTTCGCGGCAAGTTGGCGCCGACCGCATCCCACCAGGATTTTCGCGCCGCCTGCTGGACCGCGAAACCGGCCTCGGAAAGATAGTCCAGCAAGAAGATCTTGCGCTCGATGGCGTCCGCATAATCCGGCCGGAGCTCCAGCGCCTTGTCGAGATGCTCGAGCGCCGTCGCGATGTCTCCCTGGCTCGCATAACACGACGCCAGCAGCGCCATGCCGATCTCGGAGCGTGGATTTTCCTCGAGCAGGGTCTTCACGGCCGCAATCGCCTGCGCCGTGTTCCCCAGGAGAATGTTGACTTGTGCCTTCCCGCGCAGCGCCAGCTCGAGCGTGGGCGATTGCGCCAGCGCGGCATCGAAGTCCGCGGCGGCCTGCGGCAGCCGCGACAGATCGAAGTTGAGCCGTCCGCGCTGGGCCAGCATCCTCGCCGAATTGGGCTTGATCGCCAGTCCCGCCGCGAGCGCGGCTTCGGCCTCGTCGAAGTGCCGGAGCTCGACGCTCAGCATCCCCTTGCCGGCGATCGCTTCGGCGTGACGCGGCTGAAACAACAGGGCGCGGTCGAAACTCTCCCTGGCGCGGTCGAACTGGCCCATCATCAGTTCGGCCATGCCCCGATTGCAGAACGCATCGGCATAGTCCGGCTTCAGCTTGATGGCGCGATCGTGCAGTTCGATGGCCTGCTCGGCGAGCTTCATGTGCAGCAGGGTATTGCCGAGGTTGGTCAGCGCGAGCGGGAAGTTCGGCTTCAGCGCGATCGCCCTCTCCTGGCACCTGCGCGCATCCTCGAGTTTTTTGAGGTCGAAGTACACGGTCGCGAGGTTGCTGTGGGCTTCGTGCGAACGCGGATCGAGCGCAATCGCACGCTCGAGCAGCTGTTGCGCCTCCGCCAGGCGACGGCCGTCATGGGCGCACAGGCCGAGCAAATGCGTGGCATCGAAATGATCCGGAAGTGCCTTCAGGATCTCGCGGCAAAGTGCCTCGGTCTCCGCATATCGGCCCTGGCCATAGGCGCTCGCTGCGGCGGAGATGACGGCATCCGCCTGCTTCATCAGTTTCTTCTGCAATCGCGCGTTCTGGAATGCGCGGGCGCCGGCGCCGCTGCTCTGCAAGGTTGCTCTCCGAAGGATGGCCGCCCGGAGAGTCTAGCTGATTCGTCGTCAAGGCCGCCCGGTCGGCTGGAACGGCGAGGCCCCCGGGGTTTCCCGGTGCTCTGCGCAAGATCTGGCCGCGGCCTACGCTACGTCCCCGCCTTCCGGGGCCGCGGCGCAATAGTCGCGCCAGAACTGGCGATACCCCGCCTCGACCTTACGCGTGTAGGTCTCGACATTGCCGGCAGGCGAAGCCGCGATCCGGGCCGGCAATTCTGCGCGCAGCTTGGCCAGATAAGCCGGCTGCGCCGCATATTTGCACGCGAGTGCGGCATAGCCTTCGTCATCCTCGGCGACCCAGTCGCCAAGACCGACGGCCGCGACGATCGACCCGCCGGCGCGCGACGAGGCGCCGCTGCCGAGCTTGGCGACGACCGGAACGCCGGCATAGAGCGATTCCCAGGTGCTGATGCCGCCGTTTTGCGGGAAGGTATCCAGCGAAATGTCGACATCCGCAAAGGCCCGCAGATGCTCGGCGCGCGGGGTCGAGCCCATGCAGACGACGTTGTCGTCGGCGATACCCTGTTCGACGAACCGCGCAACCAGGCGGTCGCGCAGCATGGGATCGTCCAGCAGTCCGTTCTTGATGACGATCTTCGATCCGGTTACCTCGCGCATCACCTTCGACCACACACCGATGGCCTCGTCCGAGATCTTGAAGATGCGGTTGAACACGCCGAAGGTCACATGGCCGTTGCGGAGCATGGGAAGCTCCGAAGGCTGCGCATCCAGGATGGGATCGATCGTGATCAGGCAGGGCAGATCGTGAACCTTCTCAGCCAGCAGATGGCGCGCGGATGGCGGAATGAAGACCGGATCCGCGAGCACGTAGTCCATGGTCCGAAGGCCGGTCCCCGTCGCATGCCCGAAGCCCGTGACCTGGATCGGGGCCGGCTTGCGGGCGAAGACATGGAGCCGGCTGCCGGTCGTATGTCCTGATACGTCGATCAGAATATCGATCCCATCGGCCTGGATACGATCGGCCAGTTCGTCGTCCGAAAGCTGCGCGGCATCGACCCAGACGTCCGCCAAAGGCTTGAACTGTTCGGTCATCTCATCCTGCGACGGCCAGCAGGAATAGCAGACGATCTTGAACCTGGCGTGATCATGATAGCGCAGCACCGGCAACAGCGAATACGCTGCCGAGTGGCGCCTGAATTCGGACGCGACATACCCGATGACGATCCGCCTGTCCGGATCGAGCTCCCGTGGCGCGAGCGTCCTTCTCGGCAACTTGGCGCCGATCGCCTCCCACCAGTATTTTCGGGCCGCCTGCTGGGCTACGAAATCGGCCTGCGGCAGATAATCCAGCACGAAAATCTTGTATCCGATCGCCTCCGGAAAGTCCGGCGCGATCTCCAGCGCCGCATCGAGATGCGCGAGCGCCGTCGCGATGTCTCCCTGGTTCACATGGCAAGCCGCAAGTAGCGCCAATCCCATCTCCGACCGCGGATTGACCTCGAGCAGCGTCTTGACGCCCGCCATCGCCCGCGCCGTGTTCCCCACGAGGATGTCGATTTGCGCCCTCCAGCACAGCGCGAGCTCGAGCCGTGGCGATTGCGTTAGCGCCGCATCGAGGTCCGCTGCCGCCTGCTCCAGCCGGGACCGGCTCAAATTGAGCCGTCCGCGCTGCAGCAGAATCCTGGGTGACCCTGGCTTGATCGCGAGCGCTGCGTCGAAGGCGGCGGCAGCCTCGTTGAAGTGCCTGAGCTCGAGATTCACCATGCCCATGCCGGCGATTGCCTCGGCATGACGCGGCTGAAGCGACAGGGCGCGATCGAAGCTCTCTTTGGCCCGCTCGAACTTGCCGGTCATCAGCTCCGCCATGCCGCGGTTGCAAAATGCATCGGCATAGTCCGGCTTCAGCCTGATCGCGCGGTCGTGCAGCCCGATCGCCTCTTCGCCGAGACCGATGTGCAGCAGCGTATTGCCGAGATTGGTCAGGGTGATCGGACAATTCGGCTTCAGCGCAATGGCCTTCTCCTGGCATGCGCGGGCGGCCTGAAATTTCTGGAGATCGAAGTACACGGCCCCGAGATTGCCATGGGCGTCGGGCGAACGCGGGTCGAGCGCAATCGCGCGCTCGAGCAGGAATTCCGCCTCATCGAGCCGGCCACCGTCGAACGCGCGCAGGCCGAGCAGATGCGTGGCGTGGAAATGATCCGGAACCTCTTTCAAGATCTCGCGGCACAGCGTCTCGGCCTCGGCAAGTCTGCCCTGCCCGAGTGCCTCGACCGCGAAGGACATGACGGCGTCCGCCTGCTTCCTCAACTTCTTCTGCAATCGCGCGTTCTGGTATGCGCGCGCGCCGAGACTGCTCTGCAAGGTTTCTCTCCGGAGGATGGTCCGAAAAGAGACGAGCTGATTCGCATGGTGCCAAGCTTGCGGCGGCGGTCAGACCGGCGAGGCCACCGGGTTGCGGGGGCTCACCGCAGGATCTGGCTCAGGAACAGTTTGGTGCGGGCATGCCGTGGGGCGGCGAAGAATTCTCTCGGCGTGTTGGCCTCGATGATCTGGCCGGCGTCCATGAACACGACACGGTTGGCCACTTCCCGGGCAAAGCCCATCTCGTGGGTGACGACCAGCATGGTCATGCCCTCCTCGGCGAGGTCGACCATGGTGTCGAGAACCTCCTTGACCATCTCGGGATCGAGCGCCGAGGTCGGCTCGTCGAACAGCATCACCTTCGGGTTCATGGTCAGCGCGCGGGCGATCGCGACGCGCTGCTGCTGGCCGCCGGACATCTGACCCGGAAACTTGTTCGCCTGGTGCGGGATCTTGACCCGCTCCAGGAATTTCATCGCGGTCGCCTCGGCCTCCTTCTTGGGGATGTTGCGGACCCAGATCGGCGCCAGCGTGCAATTGTCGAGCACGGTCAGGTGCGGGAACAGGTTGAAGCTCTGGAACACCATGCCGACCTCGCGGCGCACGGCATCGACATGCTTGAGGTTGGGGCCGAGCTCGATGCCGTCGACGACGATCTCGCCCTCCTGGAATTCCTCCAGCGCATTGATGCAGCGGATCAAGGTCGACTTGCCGGAGCCCGAGGGCCCGCAGATCACGATGCGCTCGCCCTTCGCGACAGCCAGGTCGATGTCACGCAGCACGTGGAATTCGCCGTACCATTTGTTCAGGCCGGAAATCTTGACGATGGGGGCGGACATGGTGGCCTCGATCAGCTGCGGCGGTGGGCGTTGAGGCGACGCTCGACGAACAGCGAGTAGCGCGACATTCCAAAGCAGAAGATGAAATAGATGATCCCGGCGAAGGCGAAGCCGGTGAACGCGGTCGACGGCGTCGACCATTTCGGATCCGAGAACGAGGCGCGAAGCGAGCCCAGGAGGTCGAACAGTGCCACGATCGAGACCAGCGAGGTGTCCTTGAACAACGAGATGAAGCTGTTGACGAGGTTCGGAATGACGTGACGCAGCGCCTGCGGCAGCACGATCAGCGAGGTCGTTTTCCACCAGGACAGGCCGAGAGCGGCGGCGGCCTCGCCTTGCCCGCGCGGGATCGCAGCGAGCCCGCCGCGGACGTTCTCGGCCTGATAGGCGCCCGTGAACAGCGCGATGCCGATCAGCGCCCGGACCAGGCCGTCGACGGTGAAATTCCCGGGCAGGAACAGGGGCAGCATGTAGGTGGCGAAGAACAGCACGGTGATCAGCGGCACACCGCGCCAGAACTCGATGAAGGCGATCGAGAAGATCCGGATCAAGGGAATGGTGGAACGGCGGCCGAGCGCCAGCGCGATGCCGATCGGCAGCGAGGTGACGATGCCGGTGACGGAGACCACCAATGTCACCAGGAGGCCGCCCCATAGATTGGTCGTCACGATCGGCAATCCGCCGCGATCCAGGCCCATCAGCTTGATGACGATCGCGATGGCAATGAAGGTGGCGATGCTGGATGCCAGAGCCCGCCCGCCGGTGCGAATGCCGCCAGCAAGAAAGAACGCGATCAGGCTGACAATCGCGGCCGTGATGCCGAAATCAGCCCAGACCGGCTGCCCGATCACCTGGACGTAATCGCGCAGCCAGGTGAGCGGAAAGATCAGCCAGGAGATCGCCGTGCCGACCAGCACGATGAGGCTGCCGACAACCCACAGCAACGGTGCGATGGCGGACGTCTTGCTGAGACTGAGGAGCGCCTGCCCGGCACCGATGATACTCTCGTCGAACAGTTGGAGCAGGCCGGCCGTCCAGCTCAGGCCGAAGCCCTTGATACCGCCGCCGTGCAGCAGGAAGAATGCGACCACCGGAAAGGCAACGAAGAACAGGCCCGCGTTCAGGCCCTTCGCCGGCAGCCGCGGAACGAGCAGCGGAAGCAGCAGCACGACCGCGAGCAACATCGTGAGGTCGACCCGCCAGCGCTCCGCCTCGGGATAGAAGCCGTAGATCAGTTGCGGGAGTTTCGCCTGGATGTAGGGCCAGCAGGCGCCGACCACAAAGCCGGCGTTCTCGGTGAGGCAGGCGGTGCGGTCCTGGCCGCTCCAGACCGCATCGACCATCAGGAACCTGACGGAAGGAACGATGGTGAACCAGAGCAGCAAGGCGCCCACGATCGTGAGCAGGATGTTGGTCGGCGAGTTAAACAGGCGCGTACGCACCAGGCCGATGAAGCCCGTGGTCTTGACCGGCGCGGGCCGCTCGGCGAGCAGGTCCTGGCGGACGAAGCTGCTTGAGGCGATATCGGTCATGCGCCGAGACTCCGGCTGACGCGCCAACCGTAGACGCTCATGACGGCGCTGGTGAGCAGCGAGATCAGGAGATAGACGCCCATCGTCATCGCGATGATCTCGATCGCCTGCCCGGTCTGGCTCAGCGACGTGCCGGCGAACACCGACACCAGGTCGGGATAGCCGATCGCGACCGCCAGCGACGAGTTCTTGGTGAGATTGAGGTACTGGTTGGTCAGCGGCGGCACGATGACGCGCATGGCCTGCGGTATGACGATCAGGCGTAGCGTGGCGCCGCGGCTGAGACCGAGCGAGGATCCCGCCTCCATCTGCCCCTTGTGAACGGACAGGATGCCGGCGCGCACGATCTCGGCGATGAAGGCGGCGGTATAGGTCGACAGCGCCACCGTCAGCGCCACGAATTCCGGGATGATGCGCGAGCCACCCGCGAAGTTGAAGCCCTTGAGCTGCGGCAGCTCGAAGGTGAAGGGCAAGCCGAACACCAGCATGGTCGCGACCGGCAGCCCGAACAGCAGGCCCAGCACATAGGGCCAGATCCGGATCATGCGCCCTTCCTGGAACAGCGCGCGTCGCGCATGGAAGCGCAGGGCCAGTGACGCCACGATGCCGAACACCAGCATCGCCAGGAACGGCTCGAGGCCGCTCTCGCCGATCGGGCGCGGAATGACGAGACCACGATTGCTGACGAAGGCGATGCCGAGCAGGGAAATGCTCTGCCGCGGATTGGGCAGTGCCGCGAGCACCGCGAGGTACCAGAACAGGATCTGGAACAGGAGCGGAAGGTTGCGGATGACCTCGACATAGAGCTCGCCGACGCGCGACAACAGCCAATTGGGCGACAGCCGGCACAGCGCGACGATGAAGCCGATCACGGTGGCGAAGACGATGCCCACCACCGAGACGACGAGCGTGTTCAGCAACCCGACCACGAACACGCGCAGGAACGTGTCCGAGCCGGTATAGGGGATCAGGGTCTGGTTGACGTCGAAGCCGGCATTGTTCCTGAGGAAGCCGAAGCCGGCGGCGATGTGCTGGTTCTCGAGGTTGGCGCGAGCATTGGAGACGATTTCATAGCCGATCCAGCCCAGGATCGCCGCGAAGGCAAACTGGACGGCAACGCCGTTCCAGCCTGCCTTGCCGCCCAGGAGGCGCCGGATCTTCAGCGCAATCTGGGCCGGCGGTTTTCGGGCCTCGGTGCTCATGCCGTTGCCGGCCGATCGGGGTGATCAGCGGATGGGCGGCGCGTACTGAAGACCGCCCTTGTTCCAGAGATTGTTGAGACCGCGATTGATGGCGAGCGGCGAGCCTGCGCCGACGTTGCGATCGAACACCTCGCCGTAATTGCCGACCGCCTTCACGATCCGCACCACCCAATCCTTGGTCAGGCCGAGCTGTTCGCCGAAATTGCCGTCGCTGCCGAGCACGCGCTTCAGTTCCGGATTTTCCAGCTTCGCCTTCTCGTCGACGTTCTTCGAGGTGACGCCGAGTTCTTCAGCGGTGATCATCGCAAACAGCGTCCATTTCACGATGTCGAACCACTGGTCGTCGCCGTGGCGCACCATCGGACCGAGCGGTTCCTTCGAGATGATCTCGGGGAGCACCATGTGGTCGTTGGGACTGGCGAGCTTCAGACGATTGGCGTACAGGCCCGACTGGTCGGTGGTGAAGACGTCGCAACGGCCGGCTTCATAGGCCTTGACGGTTTCGTCGTTGGTGGCGAACGCGATCACCTCGTACTTCATGTTGTTGGCCTTGAAGTAGTCGGCGAGATTCTGCTCGGTGGTGGTGCCGGTCTGCACGCAGACCGATGCGCTGTTGAGCTCGAGCGCCGAATTCACCTTGAGGGACTTCTTCACCATGAAGCCCTGCCCGTCATAATAGGTCACGCCGGTGAAATTGGCGCCGAGCGACGTGTCGCGCGAGATGGTCCAGGTGGTGTTGCGCGAGAGCACGTCGATCTCGCCGGATTGCAGCGCCGTGAAGCGGTCCTTGGCGGACAGCGGCACGTACTTGACCTTGGTCGGATCGTTGAAGATCGCCCCCGCAATGGCGCGGCAGACGTCGACGTCGATGCCGGTCCAGTTGCCCTTGTCATCCGGAGAGGAGAAGCCAGGCAAGCCCTGACTGACGCCGCAGGACAGCATACCCCGTTCCTTGACGGTCTTGAGCGTTTGCGCATCGGCGGCTTCGGCAGAGAGGCCGGCGGCGAGAGCAAGGGTGAGAGCCAGGGTTACGCGTTTCATGGGCTTCGGGCCTTTCAAGGTCGTCTCAAGATCAGGAATGTTGTCTTTGGGGTCATCTCTGCCAGGGCTAATCGTACCAGGGCTAGCCTTGCAAGAGTCATGCTGGAACACCTTGCCGAACACCCGCCGATCCCGGGAGGCCATACCTTAATCCCCGCCGCAGGCGCCCGCCATTACGGCTGTGGCGCAAGGTCCGGTCAGACATTGGATCGAAGGTCGCGGCAGGCCCCTCAACATGCGGCGACTGAATAGCACCTGCGCATCACAGAACGACTGGCCTGCCGGGTCAAGGGGTTGACGAGACTCTTCTGTGTTCTGTTATTAACGACGACGGCCTTTCGGCCCGCCCGCGGGCGCAACGCACCCGGCGGAAACGCGATTTTGAAAGCAGACGCATGGATTCCTCGCACCCCCAGCAGCAGCACGCCGAGACCCGGCTGGTCACCTCCGGCCGCGACACCAAGGCGCAGAAGGGGTTCGTCAATCCGCCGGTGTTCCACGGCTCGACCGTGCTCTATCCGACCGCCGAAGACCTGCACGCCCATCGCGGCGAGTTCACGTATGGCCGCCACGGCACCCCGACGACCAAGGCGTTCCAGGACACGCTGATGGCGCTGGAGGGACCGCAATGCGCCGGCGTCGGCATCGTGCCGTCCGGGCTTTCGGCGATCTCCACCACCCTGCTCTCGGTACTGAAGACCGGCGACCATATTCTGGTCGTCGACAACGTCTACCGGCCTTCGCGCAATTTCTGCAACGGCATGCTGGCCCGCTATGGGGTCGAGACCACCTATTTCGATCCGCTGATCGGTGCGGGCATCGACAAGCTGTTCAAGCCCAACACGCGTGCGGTGCTGGTCGAGGCGCCAGGCTCGCAGTCGTTCGAGATGCCCGACATCCGCGCCATCGCCGAGGTCGCGCATGCCCGCGGCGCGCTCGTCATCGACGACAACACCTGGGCGACCCCGCTCTATCACCGCTCGCTCGATCAGGGTGTCGACATCAGCATGCAGGCGGCCACCAAATATATCGGCGGCCATTCCGACATCATGTTCGGCACGATCTCTGCCAATGCCAAGGCTTGGCCGCAGATCAACGAGGGCATCCGCCTGCTCGGCGTCTGCGCGGGCCCCGACGACGTCTTCCTGGCGCTGCGCGGATTACGCACGCTGTCGGTGCGATTGGCGCAGCATCATCGCTCCGGACTCGACATGGCACGCTGGCTCGCCGCCAGACCCGAGGTCGCGCGCGTGCTGCATCCGGGGCTCGAAACCGATCCCGGCCATGCGATCTGGAAGCGCGACTTCACCGGTGCGTCAGGCCTGTTCAGCATCGTGCTGAAGCCGGCGCCGCAGAAGGCGGTCGACACCATGCTCGATACGCTGAAGCTGTTCGGCATGGGCTTCTCCTGGGGCGGCTTCGAGAGCCTCGTGATCCCCTTCGATTGCGATGCCTATCGCACCGCGACCAAGTGGGCGCCCGGCGGGCCGACGCTGCGTCTGCACATCGGGCTTGAGAACGTCGACGACCTCAAGGCCGATCTCGATCGCGGCTTCGCTGCCCTGAAAGCGGCAATCTGAACCTGCTCGCGAGGCAACGCGCCTGGGGACACGGCAACCACGCTCCAGCGGACGTGCAATCGCGCGCCGCGGGAACGCGCCGCTGCCGCAAACGTTAACGCCGATGCGCCAACAAAGAGTTTGATCGGCTCCCGTTTGGCGCTAGCCTCGCCAATCGACTCCAATCCGGACACGGAGCATGGGAACGTTGGTTCTGCTCGATCTCATGGGCGGCGTTGCCCTGTTGCTGTGGGGCCTGCACATGGTCCACAGCGGCATTTTGCGCGCCTTCGGTCCCGACCTGCGGCGGCTGCTCGGCAAGGCGCTGAGCAATCGCGGCAGCGCCTTCGCCGCCGGCCTCGGACTCACCGCGCTGCTCCAGAGCAGCACGGCGACGGCGCTGATCACGAGTTCGTTCGCGGCCGAGGGCCTCGTCAGCCTCGCCGCTGCGCTCGCCATCATGTTGGGAGCCAATGTCGGCACGACGCTGATCGTGCAAGTGCTGTCGTTCAACATCGCAGCCGTTGCGCCGGTCCTGTTCGTGCTCGGACTCGTGGCCTTCCGCTCCGGCGCGCGCTCGCGGATCAAGGACATCGGCCGCGTCTGCATCGGCCTCGGCCTGATGCTGCTCTCGTTGCACATCCTGCTCGACACGCTGGCGCCGGCGGAGAACGCGCCCGGCGTCCGCGTCGTGATGTCGGCCATCACCGGCGACCCGGTCCTGTGCATCGTCATCGCCGCCCTCGTCACCTGGGCGGTGCATTCGAGCGTCGCCAGCGTGCTGCTGATCATGTCGCTGGTCTATTCGCAGTTCATTACGCCTGAAGCTGCCCTCGCACTGGTGCTCGGCGCCAATCTCGGCAGTGCCATCAATCCGTTGTTTGAAGGTGCAAGGCGCGACGACCCCGCGAGCTATCGCCTGCCGGTCGGCAATCTCGTCAACCGCGTGACCGGGATTGCCCTCGTCCTGCCCTTCCTGGGCGTGATCGCCGAGCACATGCACGCCTGGCAGCCCGATCTCGCCAAGATGACGGCGGCCTTCCACATCGCCTTCAACGTCGGCACGGCCGTCGTCTTCATCGGCCTGCTCGACACTATGTCGCGCCTGCTCACCCGCCTTTTGCCGGATCGCGTGCAGGAGGCCGACCCGGCCCGGCCGCGCTATCTCGACGAGACCGCGCTGGAGACACCGTCCCTGGCGCTCGCCGACGCCGCCCGCGAAACGTTGCGCATGGGCGATCTCGTCGAGGTGATGCTGCGCAAGGTGATGGCCGCGATGATGACCGGCGACCGTGCACTGGTCGACCAGGTCTCCAAGATGGACAATCTCGTCGACGGTCTCGACGAGGCCATCAAGCTCTACGCGACCAAGCTGATGCGGGGCAGCCTCGACGAAAGTGAGGGGCGCCGCGCGATGGAGATCATCTCCTTTGCCATCAACCTCGAGCACATCGGCGACATCATCGACAAGAGTCTGAGCGAGCTCGCCACCAAGAAGATCAAGCGGCGCTTCCAGTTCTCGGCGGAAGGGGCCGACGAGCTCGCCGCCTTCCACAAGCGCACGATGGACTCGCTGCGTATCGCGTTCGGCGTCTTCATGTCGGGCGACGCCAACGAGGCGCGCAAGCTGCTGGTGGAGAAGACCGCGCTGCGCAACACCGAGCTTGCCGCGGTCGAGCGCCATCTCGACCGCCTGCGCGAGGGCCGTCCCGAGACCATCGAGACCACCTCGCTGCATCTCGACGTGCTGCGCGACCTGCGCCGCATCCACTCGCACATCTGCTCGGTCGCCTATCCCGTACTCGACGCGGCCGGCGAGCCCTACCGCAGAACCGAGGCGGATGCAGCCACCCTGCCCGCGTCAGGCGCGGCATCGGTGCTGCCGCGATAGGATCAGCGATCCAGCGTCTTCGACGCGGTGCCGTGGTTCTTCCAGATCAGCATGATGTTGCGAAGATAGATGATGGTCGCGAACAGCTGGCCCATGATGATGACGGGCTCCCGCTTCACGATGCCGTAGATCAGGGTCATCACGCCGCCGCCCATCGAGCAGAACCAGAATGCCATCGGCACCACGCTGTTGCCGGCCCGCTCGCTCGCGATCCACTGCACCAGGAATCGCGCCGTGAAGAAGAGCTGCGCGACCAGGCCGAATGCGAGCCAGAAGTCGAACTTGGCGACGAAGACGTCGTAGAAGTAGTTGCTGACCGCCTGACCGTATTGAATGATCATGCGTTCACCTCGGTCACCTCAGGAGTCGGCTTCTTGCGGCGGATCAGCCACCACACGCCGGCGAGATCCATGATCCCGATCCACAGCCGGTCGAAGAAGCCGTAATTTGATACGCCGGAGTGGCGCGGCCGGTCGATCACGTCGACATAGGCGATCTCGTAGCCTTCCCGGCGCACCAGCGCCGGCAGGAAGCGATGCAGCCCGTCGAAATAAGGCAGCATCAGGAAGACGTCGCGCCGGAACGCCTTGAGTCCGCAGCCGGTGTCGCGCGTGCCGTCTTTCAGGATGGCATTGCGAACGCCGTTCGCCACGCGCGACTGGAACTTCTTGAAGCCGGTGTCCTTGCGCCCGACCCGCTGGCCGGCGGCCAGCCCGACGCGCGCGCTTTTCTCGACCGCCGCGATCAGGTCCGGGAGGAAGGCGGGATTGTTCTGGCCATCGCCGTCGAGCGTCGCCACGATGTCCCCGCGCGCCGCACGCACACCACTGCGCACGGCCGCCGATTGGCCGCCAGACCGCGCATGGCGGAGCTGACGCAGATTGCTCCGCTGCTTCATGATGGCGGCAAGCCGCTCGCCGGTCGCATCGGTGGAGCCGTCGTTGATGTAGATGATCTCATAGGCCCAGCGGCCATCGAGCGCCGCGCCGATCTCCGCGATCAGCGGCGCAATGTTGTCGGCCTCGTTGCGCACGGGAACGACGATGGAGACCGAAGGCTGGGACGTCGACAAAGGAGGCTCGTGGTTGGATTTGGCCTGCGCCTTGGGGAACCGGCGGTCCCGGCAGGCAGCCGCTTTTATGGGGCGGATGCCCCGTGGGCAACCCCTTTGAGGCGGCCCCGGGCCGCTCCCGGAAGAGGCACGATGGTGCCGTCGGCGCGGATGGCAAAGCCGAGCCGCCGGGCCGCGAACCAGTAACGCACCGTCATGGCGCCGACCATTCCGACCAGGGCGCCGGCCACGACGTCGCTCGGGTGATGCGCGAGCAGCACCAGGCGCGTCAGCAGGATCACGATTGCGTAAGTGAACATGAAAACCCGCAGGCGCGGCCACAGCGCCGAGACCGCAAACGCCAGGGCGAACGCTGCCACTGCATGTCCCGACGGCAGGCTGGCATAGGCCCCCGTCCCCTCGAACGGCACGAAATTGAACGGATTGGCCTTGCCGCCCACGAACGGGCGGCCGCGGCCGATGAGAAATTTCAGGATCTCGGCGACAAGCGCCGACACGGCAACAGACAGAAA
Source organism: Bradyrhizobium sp. USDA 327 (assembly GCF_041262065.1). NCBI lineage: Bacteria > Pseudomonadati > Pseudomonadota > Alphaproteobacteria > Hyphomicrobiales > Nitrobacteraceae > Bradyrhizobium > Bradyrhizobium sp. USDA 327. The sequence goes on from NZ_JBGCCW010000001.1 coordinate 3,155,098, forward strand.
TATGTACTGAAGCCGCGTGCCGAAGCCGAGCAGCAGTGCGCGGCGAGTCCCGTGCAGCCATGCTGCAACGAACGCCACAGCCACCAGCGCAGCCCCCAGCACGATCAGCAGATACTCGTCCTTGCCGAAATCGGTGAGGATGCGGATCGGCCACAGGCTTGGTGTGCCGCGCGGCGGCATCAGCTCGATCTCGGTCTGATCGAGCCCGACCATCAGCACGATGACCAGCGCCGCGCCCACTGCGCTGAGCCAGAGGGAGTGCCGCGCCAGCTTTCGGGCGGCCTCGGCCCGGCGCGAATGCGAGGGCGACCGCACGAGTTGCGCCAGCGCACCCCAGGACACGGCGAGCAATTGTGCGGGATAGCCGGCACGCGGCGCAATGTCGGTCGGCGCCCGCATCCTACTCGGTGCCTTCCGAGCGGAAGATCGAGATCGAGATCGCGCGCCCTTGCGAGAAGTTATAACCGTCGATGCGCGCGCCGACCTTGTAGCGCAGCCCGATCGCCTCGGCGCGCTGCACGAAGCTGCGCTCCGAACGCTGCTCGATCAGCGCGAAGCGGCAGCTGCCCTGCCGCAGGAAATCCGCCGCACCGGAGCCGTCGGTGAGCAGGGTCCGGGTGCCCACCAGGAAGACGAGGCTCGGCTCGTGATAACCGGCCGCAGCCGCCTTCGGTCCGACGCAGGTGACGTTGCGAAGCGCGCGCGCGATCTCGATGCTCGGAAACAGCGGCGTCAGTGACGGCAGGACGATGCCGTAGACCGTCACCGCCAGCATCAGGGCTGCGACCAGCGCGTTGAGCAGCGAGCGCTCGGCACGATTGTTGTCGTAGAGCCACCAGGCGAACAGGCCAAAGATCAGCGAGGCCGCGATGAACGGCCAGGCCACGAAGGCCGGCTGCCGCGTCAGCATCACCGACCCGACGACCGCGATGATCGAGGCGGCTGCGGGGATCGCGAACCACCAGGCCGAACCGCGCATCAACCAGGAACGCGACAGCACGCGCCGCTCCACCGCGCCTGCGGTGAGGATCGCGATCGCCGGATAGAGCGGCAGCACGTAATGCGGCAGCTTGGTCAGCACGGCCTCGAACACGATCCAGGACGGGATCAGCCAGGCCAGCAGGAACTGCGCGCCGGGCTCGCGCCGCGCCCGCCATACCGCGGGCGCCGCCATCGCCGCAAGCGGTGCGCCCGGCCAGAACGTGATCCAGAACAATGCGAGGTACAGTCCGGGCGGCGCGCCATGAGATTCCTGGGCCCCCAACTTGCTCAGCATGTCGCCGCCGACGGAATCGGCGAAGAAGGCATCGCCCGCGCGCCAGAAGATCGCGAGGAACCAGGGCAGCACCAGCACCAGCATCCACATCAGACCCCAGAGCGGGCGCAGCTTCCACAGCCAGGAGGCATCGCGATCCTGGATCGCAAGCACGACGATGGTGAGACCTGCGAACATTAGGATCAGCGGGCCCTTGATCAGGACGCCGACAGCGAGCGCGGTCCAGAAGATCGCGGGCCAGCTCCAGGGCGGATGCGTCTCGTCCTCGGCGCGCTGCCAGGACAAATAGGCCCGCGCCATCGCGCCCATCGCGGCGACGACGCAGAGCAGCAGCATGGCATCGGTCTTCGCCAGCCGCGCCTCGACCCCGAGCAGCACGGACGCGCACATCATCAGCGCCGCCAGCACGGCTGCGCGCCGCGTGACGAAGCCGAGCGCGGCCCAATAGGTCATGAGCACGGCGCCGATCGCGCCCATCAGCGACGGCAGCCGGTAGACCCAGATGCGCAATTCGGCCTTCGGCAGCTTGAGCATCGACGCAGCTTCGACGGTCGCCGATTGCAACCAGTAGATGCCGACCGGCTTCTTGTAGCGGACGTCCTCCTGAAAGCGGATATCGACGTAGTCGCCGCTCTCGACCATCTGCTTGGTGGCCTGGGCGAACCGCGCTTCGTCGCGATCGATCGGCGGGATGGTGAAGAAGCCCGGCAGAAACAGCAGCAGCGCGCACAGCACCAGGAAGCCGACCGCGCGCGCATGGCTGGCCGTGACGATGTCGAGCATGCGCACGAGTCCACTGCCCGGATTTGCGGGTGATTTCGACTCGCGGGGTGCACCAAAACGGGGGCTTGGGTAGGTCTCGGCCATTGGTTCCGCTTACGCTGAAACCGCCATCGCCACAACCGCTTGAGGCAGGGTCATTGAATTCGAATGACGACTGTGTCCGCGGCGCCCGTGGCGTCGATCACGGTGACCCGGGCAAAGCCCGGTCCGGGCGGATCAATCAGCCGCTGGCGGCGGCCGTCGATCTCGCCGAGCGCGGTGCCGTTAACCATGATCGTCATGGGCAGCACACCGCCGGCGACTTTGACCGGCATGGCTGCGTTCTCCCGGCTGCCTGATCGATCGACATCGATCCGCGAACCGTTGAGCGGAAACTGAATGTGCAGCGCCTGCTCGCTCCCGGTGCGCACCAGCTCCCCGACCGGGCGGAACCGCTTCAGAGGCAGCGGCAGCTTGGCGTTGCCCGCCACCAGGGTTCCCTTGGGCGCCTTCGGCAACGGGGCGAGCGTCTTGCCGGTCCTGGCAAAGGCGTCGAACAGGATCGGCGCGGCAGCGACGCGCCCGATCAGGCCGGGAACCGGGGCGCCGTCGGGCCGGCCGACCCAGACGCCGATGGTCATACGGCCATCGAAGCCGACCGACCAGGCGTCGCGATAGCCGTAGGACGTCCCGGTCTTGAACGCGATCCGGTTGTGGGCAGCATTCTCCGGCGGCGGCGTTCCCAGCAGTACGTTGCCGACCTGCCAGGCCGCGACCTGATCCAGCAGCCGGAGCAGCTCGCGGTCGTCCTGTTCAGTCACGACCTCACGCAGCGGCTTGGTGGTGCCGAGACGGGCGAAACCCGCATAGAGCTGGGCGAGGTCCTGGAGCGTCACGCCCACCCCGCCGAGCCCCATGGCGAGCCCCGGCGTCTCGTCCTTGGGCAGAACCAGGTTGCCGCCGGCCTGCCGCAACCGCGAGGTCAGTCGGCTGGAGCCGACGCGGTCGAGCAGCACGATGGCCGGTACGTTCAGCGACAACTGCAGCGCCTTCCTCACCGGCACCGTGCCCTGGAAGGTCATGTCGAAATTCTCCGGCGCGTAGGAGCCGAAGCGGACCGGGCGGTCGTCGATCAGGCTGTCGGGGTGGACAAAGCCGTCCTCGAAGGCGAGCCCGTAGATGAAGGGTTTCAGCGTCGAACCCGGTGAGCGGACGGCGCGCGTCATGTCGACCTGCCCTGCCCGGCTCTCGTCGAAATAATCCGCCGAGCCGACACGCGCGAGCACGTCGCCGCTTTCGTTGTCGACGACAATGATCCCGACCGAGATGTTCGGCCCGAGCGCGATGGCGCGATCGCGCGCCAGCGGCTCCAGCACCTTCTGCAGGTTCGCGTCCAACGTGAGCTTGATGACCGGCGCGTCCTTGACCGTCGAAAGCGCGGTGTCCGAGGCATGCGGCGCCAGGATCGGCATCGGCTTGCGCAGCTTCGGCACGGGCACCGCCTTGGCCTGCCTGGCATCGTCTGCGCTGACCACATGCTCCTCGACCATGCGGTCGAGCACGCGGTCGCGCGCCTTGCGTGCCGCCTCCGGATGGCGGTCGAGACGGCGAGTTTCCGGCGATTGCGGCAACGCGACCAGCAGCGCGGCCTCCGCCAGCGACAGCCGCTTCGGCTCCTTGCCGAGATAGGCGATGGAGGCGGCGCGGATACCTTCGAGATTGCCGCCGTAAGGCGCGAGCGCGAGATAGAGATCGAGGATCTGCTCCTTGCTCAGCGTCCGCTCCAGCTCGATCGCGCGCACGATCTGCCGCAGCTTGGCGTGAAGCGAGCGCTGCCGCCGCGGCTCCATCAGTCGCGCAAGCTGCATGGTGATGGTCGAGCCGCCCGAGACGATGTGGCCGCGCGTTCCGAGCTGCAACGCCGCGCGCGCCAGCGCCAGCGGGTCGAGGCCGTTGTGGGCGTAGAATCGCTGGTCCTCATAGGCGAACAGCAGTTTCAGGTACGTCGGATCGACGCTGGTCTTGGCGTCGACCGGCAGCCGCCAGCGCCCATCCGCCATGGCATAGGCACGCAGCAGCTTTCCATTGCGGTCGACGATGGTCGTGGAGACCTGGCGCGCTTCGTCGAGCGGAAGCGGGCCGAGGGAGTAGACCCAGGCGACGAATCCGACGATGGCGAGGATGAGGGTGAACGCGAGGGCTGAGAGGGCACGAAGGCCCCTGCCCCGCACTCCGTCATGGCCGGGCTTGTCCCGGCCATCCGCGTTCTTGTCCACGGCTCTACAGTCCGTGGATGCCCGGGAGAAGCCCGGGTATGACGACTGAGAATGTGGCGCCGCGTCGCTCATACAATCCCGCTTACGTTCGAACCCACCATCTCACTTCGCCGCCCGCACCTCGACCGTACCCGTGCCGGTGCGCCCATAGCGCGAGGGATTGTACATGTCCTCGACATAGGCCTGCGGCAGCACATATTTGCCGGGCGACACCGCGCGTACGACATAGGCGACGGTGAACACCGATTTGGAATCCGAGGCCCGGTCGACCGCCGCGGTGAAGCGGTCGTCGCGGAACTCGGTATCCTCGGGCTCCTCGCCGTCCTCGATCCAGTCCAGCGTACCGCTGTCGCCGGAGGACACCAGCTTGGGATTGTCGATCTCCAGGCCCGCCGGCAGATAATCCGACACCATGATGTGGCCGTACTCAGGCTTGGCCTCGGTGATCTTCAGCACCACCGCAAAGCGCTGGTTCTGCTTGACCTTGCTGATATCGGCGGGCTTGCCGTCGAGCGTGTAATAGCTGCGCTCGATCTTGAAGCCGTTGGATGCGGCCGGCTCCGGCGTCACCGGCGAGCCCGACACCGAGACCACCGCCTGCACAGGCGCATCGCCGGTGTTGGTGATCTTCAGCGGCTTGCCGCTCAGCGTGTCCGCCTTGTAGCTGCGGTAGAGCGCGGTCTTGACCGGTTGGCCGTCCACTTCCATGGAGAGGTTCTCCTTGGCCAATGCACGCGCCGCCAGCACCAGCCACGCATTCTCCTGAGTAGAGGTGTAGGGCGTCAGTCCGCGCGCGGACTCGACCCGCGACACGGCCTGCGTCAACGTCGCCTTCGGCGCGTTGCCTTCACTGGCGAGCGAGACAAGCGCTGCGGCATCGCGGAGCTGCGAACCGTAGTCGGTGCGGCCAAACTCCAGCACCGGCTTGGGCGCGAGGCTGTCGAGCGCGGCACCATATACCCGCTCGGCGCGGTTGCGGTCGCCGACCAGCGCCAGCGCTGCCGCAAGCTGCGACTTCGCAATCGGCGTCGCGAGGTTGTTCAGCTTGGTGTCGGCGAGATAGCGGAGATCACCGATCGGCGCCGCGCCATTGCGTGCGAGCACGTAGAGGCCATAGGCGAGATCGCGGCCGCCGTCCTTCTCGGGCTCATTGGCATTGACCACGGAGTTGCGGATGCGATCGAGCGCGTTCTTGAACAGCACGTCCGGCACCATAAAGCCCTTTTCGCGGGCGCGGGTGAGGAAGTCCGTCACGTAAGCATCGAGCCAGGCATCGTCGCCGCCCGCCGACCACAGGCCGAACGAGCCGTTCGAGCCCTGGCGGGCCAGCAGCCGCTCGATCGCGTCGCGGATGCGCTGGTCGACCTCGGTGTCCATCGCGAGATGGGCGCCGGCAGCGAGATCGTTGACATAGAGCAGCGGCATGGCCCGGCTCGTGATCTGCTCCGAGCAGCCATAGGGATAGCGATCCAGCGCCTTGAGGATCGTCGCCGCATCGAGCGCGGTGGACAGGCTGGCCGAGACCGAGACGCTGCCGGTGCCGGGCACGAGATCGGAGAACATGTCCGAGGTCAGCGTCAGGCTCTCGCCTTTCGCCAGGGTGCGGATCGAACGCCGCGCCAGCACCTGCGTCGCCGCCTTGACGTCGAAGGCATAGTGGCGTGCCAGCGCGAGGCCGTTCGGGCCCCTGATGTCGACGTCGAGCGTCGCCTGCCCCGCCGCAGTCGCGTCGAGCGCGAGCGAGAACGCATTGCGCTGCTTGGCGGCGAGCTTCACGGTGGTCGCGGGATTGCCGGTCATCTTCACCGGGCCGCCCGTCTTCACGTTGATGACGTAGTCGCCAGCCTGGCCCTCGACATTGTCGATCTCGAGATTGACCGTGCCGTGGTCGCCGTTGAGCAGGAAGCGCGGCAGGGTCGTGGTCAGCACCACGGGATCGCGGATCACGACGTCGGTGTTGGCGCGGCCGAGCTTCGTGGCGGTCCACGCCACCGCCATCACGCGCGCGGTGCCGGCGAACTCCGGAATGTCGAAGCTCACTTCGGCCGTGCCGTCAGCGGCGACCGTGACGATGCCGGAATACAGGGCCAGCGGCTTTTGCGTGGGCGGTGAGCCCTGGAGCTCACCAGCGCCGGCGTCGCCGCCGGACTTGATCTGGCCGCGCGTCCCCGACATGCCGTCGATGAGTTGCCCGTAGAGATCGCGGATTTCCGCGCTCAGGCGGCGCTGGCCGAGGTAGTAATCGTCCGGCGCCGGCGGCTTGTAATTGGTGAGGTTGAGGATGCCGACATCGACCGCGGCGATGACGACCTTGGCGTCCTCGCCCGGATTGAGCCCATCGAGCTTGACCGGGATCTTCAGCGTGGAATTCGGCCGGATCAGTGAAGGCGGCGTCAGCTTCACCTGCAGCGTCCGGGCCTGCTTGTCGATGCCGAACCATTTCAGCCCGATTGCGCGGCCCGGCATGCGCTGGGCCGCCGCATCGAGTGGACGGCGCAGCGTCGCCACGACGTAGGCGCCGGTGCCCCAGTCCTTGCCGATCGGGAGCTTCACCTGCGCGGTGCCTTCCTTGACGTCGATGGTCTGGGTCGTCAGCAGGCGGTCGCCGAGGACGTTGACCGTCAGCTTGCCGGCGCTACGGACGTTGACCGACACCGTCATGGTGTCGCCGGAGGCGTATTGCGGCTTGTCGATCGAGGTCTCCAACAGGTCCGGCGTGTCGGCGCTGCCGTCGGAGTACCAGCCGACGTCGAACTGTACCGAGGTCACCGGGCCGTCGGCATCGTTGGATTTGACGTCGAGCCTGTAACGACCGGGCTGGGGGCTGAGCGAGATGCGCGATGGCTTGTCGGCAGCAATCGTAACGTCACCGTCGGCCACGCGCGAGGTCGACTTGACCGGCTCGTACTCCCAATAATTGTTCTGGCGGTACCACTGGTAGCGCGACTCCATCTTCAGGAGCTCATAGCGCAGACCATCACGCGGCAGCGTCTTGCCCTCGGGCGAGACGAACACGATTTCGAACTCGGCCTTGTCGCCCTCAGCGACGTTCTTGTCGCCGAACAGGGGCTTGATGCCGATTTGCGCCGCGGCGGGCGCGACCGGCAGCACGATCTTGCGCTCGACGGCGCGGCCGCCGGTCTCGACCATGCGGACGAAGATCTGTGCCTCCTGCGGCCGGGTCGAGGCCGGCTGCTTGTCCAGCGTGACCGGGAACGTCGCAACGCCATTGGCGTCCGCCTCGGGTAGGTTCTCGAGCGGCGTGCGCTCGTTCGAGGTGGTCTCCTCGTCGTCGACGCCGAACTGATAGCCGGCAAAGCCCGGGCGTTCGCTCGCGGGCGCCACCAGCATGTCGCCTTCGAGCTGGAGGCCGGAAGCCGGCGCGCCATAAAGGAAATGGCCGTCCGCCTTCAGCTCCACCGGAGCATTAGCTTTGATCAGCTTGTCCTTGGCAGACAAATCGAATTCGATCCGGTCGGGGACGTAATCCTCGACCATGAAGGTGGTCTCGCCGACGGACGATCCCTTCGGATCGGTGAAGGCGCGCACCCGCCACGTTCCGGTGGGGACGGCCGAGTTGAGGGGCACGGCCAGCGTGCGGCCGCCGGCGCCCTGGTCGGCCAGTACGGCGCGGCGGAATTCGACGCCGTCGGGACGCTCGATCACCAGCGTCATCGGCCCGCCGGTGACGGCATTGCCCTGGCCGTCACGCAACAGCGCGGTCAGATAGACGGTCTCGCTGGAGCGGTAGACGCCGCGCTCGGCATAAACGAACGCGTCGGCGCCGGCCGGCACCGCACGCCCCGAAACGCCACGGTCGGACAGATCAAAGGCGGAGGACCTGAGGCTGAGGAAGGCATAGTCGGCCTTCTCGCCGGTGACGGTGAGCATCGCCGGCGACAGCCCGCCCTCACCGCGCGCGAGCCCTGCTTCGAATAGCACGTGGCCGCTGTCGTCGGTCTTGCGGGTGGCCAAAATCTCGTTGTTGCGGGCAACCAGCCGCACCTCGGCCTTGCCGACCGGATCGGTCGAGGCCAGCGAGTTGACGAAGACATGGATGCCGTCATTGCCGGAATAAGCGGAGACGCCGAGGTCGGAGACGATGAACCATTGCGTCGCGAGCTGGTACTCGTCGTCCGAGCCCGGGCCCTTGGCCGCGGCGGTCATCACGTAGACGCCGGGCTGGAGCTCGCCGAGCGCCTGGTCCACCGGGAATGCGGTGGTGACGTCCTGGTTCAGCGTCATCGCGGTCGCGAGCTCGCCGGACCAGACCTTGACGCCGCGCTGGTCACCGAGATCGGAGAGCTGGTATGTCGAGAGCGTCCTCTGGAAGTCGCTGTCGACTACCGTGTTGATCAGATTGCGGTCGCCGATCCGGAAGACGTTGATGTTGACTGCGGGCGTGTTGACGCTGACCACGGGAATGCCGCGCTGGCCGGTCCGCGGCAGCACATAGGCGCGGCTGGTGAAGCGCACGAAGGGCTTGCGGTCGCGGACATAGACGTTGAACTCGGCCGATTTCGGCAGGCCCTCCTTCACGGTGGACGGCAGGCCGGCGCGCAGATTGATGTTGTAGCGCTCGCCGTGCTTCAGCCCATCGACGCAGAGCTGCTTGCCTTCAGCCGACAGCGCCGGCTTGTCCTGCCCCGCCAGCGCCAGGAACGGCGCGAAGTCGGTCCGCTTGGCAAGCTCTTCCGAGAACTGGAAGCAGGCGCGCGGGCTCGCCGAATCCGAGTCCACGGTGTAGTCGAGCAGCCGGAAGCCGTGCTCATCGCGCATCTTCTCATACTGGCCGCGAACGTCGGCGACCTCACGCATGTCGAGCGACAGCCTCAACGCATCCAGCGCCGGCCGCCACAGTTTTCGTTCGGCCAGCGACTTGCCGAGCACGGCGAGCGCGTCGGCCTCCTCGCCCGGGGTTCCGGCGCGCTGATAGGCGATATAGGCGGCGGTCGAGGCGCGCTCGAGCAGGAAGGTCTGCTCGCTCGAGCTCTTCGGCGAGATCTGGAAAATGACCTTGGCAAGCCGCAGCCAGTTGCCGGCATCGTCCGGAGCGGTGGCCGCGATCTGGCCGAGCACCGAGAGGCCGGTGCGGACATCATTGCGCCGGAACGCGGCGTCGGCATCCGTGCGCAGCGTCGCGCTGGACTTGGCGACCGGCCCCGCCTCGCTCTTGATCTGGGCCTCCAGCTTGATGGCGGAATCGGCGAGATCGTCGCGTTTGAACGCCTTGTCGGCGGCCTGCGCAGCCGAAAGGCCGAGCGCCAGCGCGGCGCAGATTGTGACGGCGCGAACAAGACCGATCATGGATGGACTCCCGGAAATCGCGGACGAACGCCGCTTGTCGCAAGAAATGCGCGGAAAGGTGACAGCCTCAAGGCGATGGAACCAACGGTGCAAATCGTCACAATCGCCATGACAAGGCAAGCCCAGAGGAGACCGATCAAGATACCGCCGCGCACGCCGTCCTGATGGCGCAGCAATACCGGACCAGTCGACCGGCGGCCGCGTCCCGGAAGCTCCTCAGCGGTCCCGGCGATGTAATCCATCGTCCAGTCCGCTGCCGCTCAGCCCGGCACCCTGACACGCCACCGTTCCACTTTGTCGCCGCATTGAGGAAAACGGTTCGGTTCAGGCTTGGCGAAACACCAGATTTTTCATATTGGCATGTTAGATGAACTGCCAGCCGCCTAGACCGGCCGGCTCAAAACGGTCCCGTAGCTCAACTGGATAGAGTAGCGGATTTCTACTCCGCGGGTTGCAGGTTCGAGTCCTGCCGGGATCGCCAGTGTTTTCAAAACGTTGCGCGTTCTGTTCTTTCGCTTTCCGTGTCTCGTCTCGTTAAGACGAAAACCCTTTAGTTTGAGCCTTTCCTGTCTAGTCCCGCTTAGTCGATGATACACGGATCGTACACGGCGCTTCGTGCTTTGTTCTCGACTATTGGCTGCGCAAGTCCGCTTGACGTTCCACGAGCGCGCCTCCAGCATAGCAACCTAGAGCGGCGTAATCTTGTGAGCCTCAAATGGTCTGGGTCATAATCGCCTGCACCGTGCTGATCATCGTTTGCCTTGGCGGCGGTATGCGCCTCGCCAAGATCCTGGTCGGGACGGTAGCGACCATCTACCTGCTTTTCGTCTTCGGTGCGGCGAATGCCGGCGCGGGTGGGTGACGCACGCGATCAGCGTTGCCGTACTGAGGGTCACCACGACAAGGGCTTGTTCACTGTGGGCCTTGAGTTCTTCGTCATCCATTGTGCCCAACGCCAGTACCGACCTCTGGTTTCGGTCTGAGCCTAACGTTTTACCACGGGGTTCCAGCTGCGTTATTTTGTGAAGTAGACGCTCGTAACCGCTACGGCGATCAGCAATGCGCCACCAAACACAGCAATGGCAAAACAAACGCGTGCAGGGATCGAATATGTATCAAAATAGGGTTCTCTGATCATGCTGCGGGCTCCCCCTGTGTTGGAGTGCAACCGGCAGTCCTGATAAGTGGAGCCAGTGAGATTCCCTTTATGGGACGGCGTCCAGTGGCGCCGACGTGCGGCCCGACTTCGATCGCGGAAATCCGCGGCTTGCAATCACGGGCAGCCGAGAGCGGTAGCCACCGCCTAAGAGCAATAATCAAGGCAACTGCCGAATCGGGTGACCTTCTTCTGGGTGCTCCGTTTATGGATACACGCAGAGAAGAACAAAGCCGGATTGGTTATAATTCCTGGGCCGGAGAACGCCCGCTGACATGCAGCTTACCGAAGGACGGCCTCAGCTGGGCGGCTGAGACCGTTGGAGGCTGCTCCGGCTTCAGGGGGCTTTTGGGGACGCCGGAGCAGAAAGCCAATTCGTCAATTTGCCACTTGTTCCTGACTCGTAAAGCCAGCGAAAAGTCCTATCTTTTGGACCATGCGTATGGCGTACGAGCTTTGCCTGGCTACCGCCGGCAAGCAGGTGCCGAACGGGCCCGACTGGATCCATGAAGTAAAGCACGACGGCTACCGAATGCTGGTCATCCGGGAGAACGAGCGCGTGCGTCTCCTCTCGCGCAACGGCACCGATTGGACCAAGCGCTACCCATGGATAGCCGAGGCGGCGCTGAAGAACGGACAGAAGCGCTTTGTGATCGATGGCGAGGCTGTGATCCTCGGGGTGGACGGCATTAGCGACTTCAACGCGCTGCATAGCCGGCGATACGATCACGAAGTGCAGCTTTACGCCTTCGATATTCTCGCGACGGGCGGCGATGATCTCCGTTCCCTACCCCTTCATATGCGGAAGGCGAGCCTTGAGCAGCTATTGGCTCACCGCCCCGACGGGATCAGCGTGGCGCCGTTCGAACGCGGCGAGATCGGGCCCGACCTATTTCAAGCGGCCTGCCGGATGGGGCTTGAGGGGCTCGTTTCCAAGCACCGCGATCGGCCGTACCGCGGAGGGCGCCAGAAGCATTGGATCAAGATAAAGAACCGGAGGCATCCCGCGATGGAGCGCGAGCTATAGCGCGAACCTGTTTACTGGCTTCGTCCCTGTTGTCCGCGGATGTGGTGCCTGGCGACGCAGACCAGGTCTTATAAGAGCGCGGGATGGAAGCCGCCTCCCTAGCGCGGTACTCTGTCTCTCGTCGCCTTTAGGTCAGACTTCACCTCTGGGACTATCCCTCGATCGGCTGGCTCCCGACTTGGCGGCCTCTCATTGAGATCGCGAGCCCACGGTGCCCCGGACGGGCTCGCTGAAGATGACTGGTGACTTGCGCATGCGGAGATCAGAAGACCGAGGACGGTCAGCGAGCCTGCTGCCCATGTCATCGCCTGGATGCGCATTTCGGTCCAACTGATTGCCTTGAGAATGGATCCCGAATTATCGCAGCCTTTGGTGCCTACCTGCGTCGTCGGCGCCCATGAAAAAAGCCCGGCGCTAGGCCGGGCCTTGTCATGGGATAGGGGGATGCGGATCAGTCCCGCCCCGCGGTGTGCTCCAGCCTGTCGATGCGTTCGAGCATGTCGTGTAGACAGAAGGCCAGCGCCTCGGATGCCTCTGCGTGGGATTGGTGAGAACTTCTCGTCCATTCCTTCCAGCACTCGAATGCCGAGAATGGCCATGTGCCGAAGTTCGTATAGAACATCCGCGTTCGGTTGCCGGGTCTGGTTCTTGTTGATGCCCCCCTCGTGGATGTCCGCCTCGTCGACCGTCCGCGCGTCCGGCCCCGCCTTGGCGGCTCTCAGTTTCTCGATCCGGTCCAAGACGTCGTGAACGCTGAACAACAGTATCGACGTCTCCTGCTCTGGCAGACGGTAGCAGCCGGAATCGTCTTCACAGAGCTGGAGATTCTGCGCTGCTCGGATCGCGACTTGTCCCATCACCTGAATGTCGGCGAGGCTTCGGTCGATCTCCTCAAGATGCTGATGTTTATCCATCAGACCCTCCCCTCCTGCCAGAGTTGCGGCAGCACCTCCGAGAGGTACTCCAGCAAGTCGCTGTTCCAGTATTCCGGCCAGCTGTAATGGTCCGCTTCGTGCGCGATGGCGTGCCCGAGGAGGGCCAACAAGCCCTCTCTTGTGGTGGGGACGACTTCCAGGAGTGCGTATGCTGCGTCGAACTCCGCATCGCTGGTTAGGTCAACCTTTCGTTCCGCCTCGATCCAGCGAGGGTCATCCGTCGCGACGATGGTCTCTCCCCAGGCGCAGATGGAGGAGCGACGCTTTTCCTGTGGAAGCAAGGTTTCAAGTTCGCAGTAACGGGCGAGCCATGTCGATGTCATGGCGCGGGCGGCCTTGTGGGCCTCGATTGCGGCAAACATCGGATCTGTTGCCAGATCGGCGCCCTTGGCCGATCCGGACAGCGGAAGTGCCGCACCAAGCGCGACGCCCCCAGCGGTGACAGCCGCGGCTTGGGCAAGGAATCGGCGTCGAGAGGAGGTCTCGACGTGATCAACGGTTGTCGTCCCGGCGACATTGTTTGAGGACGAGTTTAGGGGTGGCGTGCTACGCACGCGGTCAGCTTCGGTCATGGGGTAACTGCCTCTCTTGATCGGGGTTAGAGCCGAGGCGGAAGCTGCAACTTCCCCTCGGCTTGCTTTTAGGTTATACAAAAATATGGCGAAGTCAAATAGGGTTATACCTAAAAAGCGGCGCGGGCGTCCGGCAACGGGCAAAGACCCCATCACGGCATTGAGGCTGCCTCCGAAACTCACCAAAGAAATCGAAGCGTGGGCATCGCAGCAGGACGACGAGCCCAACCGCTCCGAAGCCATCCGCCGGCTGGTGGAACTGGGGCTCAGGGTGAAGCGCCCATGAGATGCTTTGGGCTGACGCCCACCAATTGAGGAAGAGGCCGCCCGGCGCCCCTGGCGGCTTCAACTTCCGGCTCAAGGATCGCCTGCGGCCCGCGACCCCTTCCGTTTGAGTTCCGATCATATCCCCTCCGCTCAGTGCAGAATCGAGTCGCTGCAGGTCAAAGGACCCAAACGCGACAATCCACCGCTTGTTGTCCACTCGCCCTTGCGCTCGCCTTGCGGTTGCGGAATCGTGTCTAGCTGAGGACTCGGGGGCTTGAGGGGTGTTGGTTCCTCCACGAATTAGGTGGTGCGACCCGGATGGGTTAGGAACTGCAGATGCAAGCGGCATCTGCCGGTGCGACGACGGTTGCGATTACGTGGTCAAGGACGGCAGCTCGAGCGCATTTACGCCTCATGACGAATGGTTTTGCACCCGCTTAGCTGAGCTTGTCGGAATTCCATCTCCACCCTGCACCGCGGTCGAGCGCCCGGATGGCACCTTGGTCTTTGGCTCTCGGTGGGAGGGTGGCGTGGCGACCGAACCCTGGTGGGACATGGTGCGACGCGGCGCGATCGCTCTGAGCGACATTTCTGCGGCGTTGTCCCGGATCTACGCTTTCGACCACTTCATCCATAATGAAGATCGTCACTTGAACAATTTCCTGTTCCGGCAGCAGCGCCGTGGCTGGGCAGTCCTCGCATTTGACTATTCCCGAGCATGGCTGTTTAACGGCATGCCCCTACCAAGCTTGCCGTTCGCGCCTGAGAAGAAGACGATCTTGGCTCGCCGCGTCCTTTGCCATCTTTTTGGTGAGTACATCGATCAAGCAGAAGCAGACCAGACACTGCAGCGACTTAACGAAGTTAAGGAATCGCACATCGTGCAGGCGATAAATGCTCATCCGAGAAGCTGGCTTTCAGCCGAACAAAAGAGCAAAATTGTAGATTGGTGGAACTCTAGCCAACGAACCGACAGAATCGACCAAATCCGCCAAGGCATCCGCAATGGATCATATCTATAAGTACTCGGTTCTAACTGCCACCCCAGATCGCCGGCGCGGCGAACGCGTGAACGTGGGGATCGTTGTCTTCCGGGAGGGCAAGGCGGACGTGCGTCTTGCCCAGGCGGCGTTCAAGCTCAAGGCGCTCACTCGCGAAAACTGGGAAGCTCGCATCGAAGGTGTGCGAGAGCGAATCGCTGCGCTTTGCTCTTCAGGTGAACCGGCTGAGGTCTTGCTGGAGCGACTGGCGCTTGTTGAACCGATGATCTCTCCAAGCGGAGTGGGGACTCTAGCTGCTCATGGCGGATCCGACTATGAACGAACCCTTGAAGAGATCATGGACACATTGGTCCTTCTTCCGAAACCGAAGCCGACCGATGCGGTCTCGCGCATCAATACGGAGATCGCCACAACGTTCCGGAAAGCGAAGGCGCTAGCAAAGCCTGAGCAGGGACTGAAAGACGGAAAGATTGTTCGCTCCCTGCCTGTGGCACCGAATGAGGGGCTCTTGGCCGACTTCGCCCTGCGCAACGGCAAAATGCATATCGCCAGCACGCTCGACTTGCGAAAGCAGTCGGTCCGGCTAGATGAGGCCGCACTGAAATCAATCGTCCTCGACAAGTCGCGCGATGTCTTTGGCAAATCGGTGCGCCGGATCGGGGTATATGCGGTTGAGCCTGATCTTAAGAAGCACTTCAGCCACCATATTCAGCTACTATCCGACTACGCTGACGAAACTTATAATTGGCTCGATCAATCAAAGCGAACCCGCTTCCTTAGAACGATGTACGATGCAATGCACGCACACGGCTGACGTCATGCTCTAATCGGCACCACGTTGCCGCCCTGATCCACCGGTGCGCACGCACAGAACGCCGCGCCCTCATCACCCCCCTTCAGGCGGGCTCCCGCCACCCAAGTGGCCCCCCCCAGCCTTTGTTCGGACGGCACCGACAGCGTCGTTCGTTGGCGTGGGCGTTCGGTCCGCCTAGTTCACCAGACCGCAAGGACCCGGAACCGGCAACTCCGTGGCCGGCGCCCTATGGGGCGATCTCCGCACCCTCAAGGGCAAATTCATGCTGCGGGCTACCACCCTAGCCCAAGCGTCGGCAGGGCGCACGCAGACCCTATGAAAATAGGCATTTCAGGGGCGCCTCGTCGGCGACCGAGGAAGGCGGCCCCCTTGATGCCCTGCACGCTCGAAAATCCCCGGGTAGCGGACCGGGGATTTCAGTCTGTCCACACCTACTAGCGGCCGTAGCTCGCGCGAGTCCCGCCAGCCACCAGGAATCGATAATTTGCGAGCTGCTTACGATGCCGCTTTGATGGCGGCATGTCTCGTTCTCCTCGACGCCACACGCCCACGCACGTTGACGGCCGTCCCATGAAGATCACCTTTGGCGAGATGCGCGAGATGGGGCTGCGCGGCGTCCTGGTCTATTGCCACTGCGGCCATAACCTTGCTGTCAGCGCCGATCGCTGGCCTGACGACATTCGCCTGTCTGATGTCGAGCCGCGCTTCGTGTGCGGCGGATGCGGCAACCGTGGAGCCGATGTCAGGCCGAACTTCGCGAGCGGCAGTCCACCCCAATTTGCGTCTCAGAAGCGCCTCTGAGCATCCCCGCCCTGCCGTGACCCTTCGGGACAAAAGGGGCGGCCTCAGCTGGGCGGCAGCTGAGGCCGTTGGGGTCTGCTCCGGCTTCAGGGGGGCTCTTGGGGTACACCGGAGCAAAGAAGGAATGCGCCAGATTGCCACTTGTTCCCGACTGATAGAAGGATCGTAGATCATAGCTCAGAGCCATGCTGCTCGATTCGCACGCGCGCTAACCCCACGCGTGCAAGGCGGCTGTGTCCTGGGCCCTGCATAACGTGCCTCAAGGTGGAAGGGTTAGCTCTCGCCGACCAGCACCCTGGACGGGCCTTGACCTTCAACAGCGATCGATTTCGAAACTGGTGCCGCCCCTTGATCTCGCGCGACAGTTGCGTTTTGATGCGCGCGTCGGGTCGGGGGATCCTCTATGCGTAGTTTGGGTGTTTTAGCGCTTTGCACCCTCTTGGGCGGCTGTATGTCGACCGGCGAGACGGTTTCTTTCCGAGCGTCAAATCCGCAGCAGCAGGCCCTCATGCGAGACGGGCAGCCCGCCCTCGTCTCCAGACAAAAGAGCTCGCTCGTCCTGGTGCGACCAGCGTCGCGTCAAATGCAAGCGAACGGACGGCCGGTGTTTGTCGTCGGCATCAACAATCTAAGCAAGCAGCCGGTCGACTTCCGCGTCGGGCAAGTCGAGGCTGTCCAGCACGCCGCAGGCTCTGATTTCGAGATGAAGGTCGTGACCTACGAGATGCTGGTCCAAGAGGAGCGAAACCGGCAGGTTGCCGCCGCCCTCCTCACTGGCTTGGCCGCGGGTGCCAACGCTTACAGCGCCGCGAACGCTGGTCATGGCAGCTACACCACCCCCAGCGGACGCACCGGAACGTTCTACAGCCCCACTGCGGCTGTGATCGCGCAGAACAATGCGGCCGTTCAAAACGAAGCGATGATCGCCGCCACAGTCGAGACGGGGCAGCGCAACATGGCGGCATTGGAGCAAGCAGTCATTAAGGACAACACCTTGATGCCGGGTGAATGGTACGGCGGGCAATTGCATCTGGCGCCACCAGTTGCAAGTGAGAGCGGAGGACCGAAGACGTACACTATCGTCATTACGGTTGGCACTGATCGGCACGTGATCGACATCGCGCAAGGACCGGCGGGAGCTTGAGGGAGAAACTCCGAATGAAGATCAGGCTGGTGCCGCTCTGCGCCGTAGCAGTCATAGGCGCTATCGCGACCACGCCTGCATGCGCCTGCGATGACGGACATTGGATACAAGAAGTCCTAGCTGATGGGCAGATTTTGAAGCTAGAGGACGGCAGTATGTGGAAGGTAGACCCGACAGATACGCCCACGTCGTCGCTTTGGTTGGCTGTATCTGATGTAATTGTTTGCGACGATGAAATCGTCAACGTGGATGATGGCGAAAAGGTTCAGGTTACAAGAATAAGATAATCTGCTTGGCGATGGTTCAGGCCTACAATTTAGTTCGTTCCAAATCCGGAACGCGGAAAGCAAAAGCCGCAGGCGTTGCAGATTTACAACCCTCACAGCCATTCGAGACACTAAGCTAGTCGAATGAAATGATGGAAGCGTATTTCATTCTTAGTTCAATATGATCAGCGGGGCGAAAGATGTTCGATGTCTAGAGCTGGCCCCGGTTATCTGAACAGCAATTCCGCGTCGATAAGTGGAGTTTCTGCCAGAGTTAGGCTGCCGCGCGGAACGGCAGCGGGCTGAAGTAAGCTTGATCGGGGGTGCCGCCGTCAAGGCTCGAGTGGGGACGCCGGCCATTGTAAAAGGCGAGGTATCGGCCGATCGAGGCGCGGGCGTCGGACACGGTGTCGTAGGCGCGCAGATAGACCTCTTCGTATTTGATGCTGCGCCACAGACGCTCGACGAACACGTTGTCGCGCCAGGCGCCCCGACCGTCCATGCTGATGGCGATGCCATGACTGGCGAGCATGCCGGTGAACGCGGCGCCCGTGAACTGCGAGCCTTGGTCGGTATTGAAGATGTCCGGCTTGCCATGGCGAGCGAGAGCGTCCTCCAGCGTCTCGACGCAGAATGCGGCTTCCATAGTGATCGAGACGCGCCACGACAGCACCCGGCGGCTGAACCAGTCCAGCACCACCGCGAGATAGACGAAGCCGCGCGCCATCGGGATGTAGGTGATGTCCATCGCCCAGACCTGGTTCGGGCCTGTGATCTCCATCCCGCGCAGCAGATACGGATAGATCTTGTGCCCGGGTTCGGGCTTGGTGGTACGCGGCCGGCGATAGAGCGCCTCTATCCCCATCCGCCGCATCAGCGTTTTGACATGCCGGCGGCCGATCTTGCACCCCTCGGCAGCCAGCAGGTCTCGCAACATTCGCGAACCGGCGAAAGGAAACTCCAGGTGCAGCCGGTCAAGCCGCTGCATGATCGCGAGGTCGGCGGGCGACACCGGACGTGGTAGATAATAGATACTGCCACGGCTGATCTTCAAAACTTCCGCCTGTTTGGTGATCGGCAGGTCGTGCTCACGGTCGATCATCGCTTTGCGCTCAGCAGGCCGGCTTTGCTGAGCGCGCCTTCTAAAAAATCGTTCTCAAGCGTCAGCTCCCCGATCTTGGCGTGCAGCGTTTTCACGTCTACCGCGGACTCGCTCGCTCTGTTGCCACCGCCAGGACCAAACACCTCGGCCGCCGCCTCCTGAAGCTGGGACTTCCACTGCGTGATCTGGTTCGGGTGCACGTCGAAATGCTCAGCCAGCTGGGCCAGCGTCATCTCGCCCTTGATCGCCGCTAACGCCACCTTGGCCTTGAATGCCGGTGCGTGTTGCCGGCGGGCTCGTCTGCTCATCGTAGAGCTGGCCCCGGTTGTTTGGACAGCGCCCCGCTGGATTTAAGTGGATTCCTGCCGGGTTATGCTGAACGCGGGGCTTTACGATTTTGTCGTTGCGTCGGGAGGGCGTAGCCCGACCAGAGCGACGACAAAATCGTCGGCGACGGTCATGCGGCCATCACCATAGCTTGCGTGCCGAAGTAAGCCTCGTCGGGCGTGCGCCCGTCAAGGCTCGAGTGAGGGCGTCCCTGATTGTAGAAGGCCAGATACTTGGCAATTGACGCTCGCGCCTCGGACACGCTGTCGTAGGCGCGGAGATAAACTTCTTCGTATTTGACCGTGCGCCAGAGCCGCTCGACAAACACGTTGTCGCGCCAGGCGCCCTTGCCATCCATGCTGATGGCGATCTTCGCGTCCAGCAGCACATCGGTGAACTCGAGGCTGGTGAACTGGCTGCCCTGGTCCGTGTTGAAAATCGCGGGCCTGCCGTGCTTCGCCAACGCCTCCTGGACCGCTTCGACGCAGAAGGCCGCCTCCATTGTGATCGAGACGCGATGGGCCAGGACCCGTCGGCTGAACACATCGACGACCGCCGCGAGATAGACGAAGCCACGCCGCATCGGAATGTAGGTGATGTCCATTGCCCACGCATGGTCGGGCCGCTCGATCTTCAATCCGCGCAACAGGTACGGGTAGATCTTGTGACCCGGAGCCGGCTTGCTCGTGTTCGGGCGACGATAGACCGCCTCGATCCCCATGCGCTTCATCAGCGTCGCGATGTGGCGGCGACCGGCGTATACCCCCTCCCGCCGCAGCAACGATCGCAGCATACGCGCTCCCGCGAAGGGATAATCGAGATGCAGCTCATCGAGCCGACGCATCAAGGCAAGGTCCTCGGCCGAAACTGGCCGAGGTTCATAGTAGACCGTGCTGCGAGCCAGCTTCAGGACCTTCGCCTGGCGCACGATAGAAAGATCATGACCGCGGTCGATCATCGCTTTGCGCTCAGCAGGCCCGCCTTGGTGAGCGCGCCGGACAAAAAATCGTTTTCCAACGCCAGCTCGCCGATCTTGGCATGCAACGCCTTCAAATCGACCGGCGTCTCGGCCGATGTCTTGTCATGCCCAAACACGCCGGCGGCGCCTTCCAGGAGCTGGTTTTTCCAGATCGTGATCTGGTTCGGATGAACATCAAACAGTTGCGCCAGCTCCGCCAGTGTCTTGTCTCCTTTGACCGCAGCCAAAGCAACCTTCGCCTTGAATGCCGGAGAATGCGTCCGGCGGCTCTTCTTCGTCATCTTCGCTCCTGATTCGCAGCAAGAATCCTCGCCGCTGTCAGGCAGAAAATCCACTCAAGCTACTGTCCGAATTTGCGGGGCCAGCTCTTCGTCTCTCCTGATTCGCGGGACAATCTTGCCCGCCGTCAGGCAGAAACTCCACTTACCGCCCTGTCCAGATTTCCGGAGCCAGCTCTGTCTATCGCAATCACAAGCGCGACTTGCTCGTTCTAAGTTCAGGCTCGCCCGTACCAGTGCTTTACTCTGTACATAAGTGGCGCAGGAGCAGGAAACGAGTTCTCAAGGTCAGCGACGAAATCAGGTCAGCCGTTCATGGACAGGGCTATTACGTTCGCAGCTTGGTTAGGTCTTCGCCGCACCATCCAGGTGCGCCAGCCCAGCCTCGATCACGATGATATCTTTCTCGATCTGTTGGATCGTACTTGTGCAGTCGATCCCGGTACAAGCATTGAGATCTGCGATAAGTTTGCGGCGCTGCGTCCGAAGCTCATCAAGCGCGGCTTGGTCCCTTAGGGAAACGTAACCCTCCACGATCAGCTCAATTGCACTCGCCACCTTCACTCCCCGCCTTATTCAACACTACTACCAAGCTGATTTTGAAGCGCGCCGATATTGATTACACGATTCAATCCCGCGCTCTGAGTTCGTCTAAAACAACGCGCCTCCGAAACTCGTGCGCAGTGGCCGTCAAATGGGACCCAACGATCAGCCCTAGCCACTTCAATTTCAGGAGAGCAACGGGATCACACAGCTCGATAGACAGTCCGGCTCCCAGTATCGCAATGGCTCGTTGCTCCTCGGCGTCGAGATCAGTCCAGGAGATGCCCTCCGTCACCGGCCTCAAATTGTCCATGGGCGCCTCAAAATCCAAACGCGAACCTGATTTGCCGCAGCACATCTGTGGCCGCGTCGGTGTACCCGCCCGTTGGTTAGGTATCGATCCAGTTGCGCTGTACTAATCAGCGCCACAACTGCCGCCGTTAAGCCCTTAAACATTGGGCCTCTCCTGAAAGAGACCGCCAACCGGGCGTGTCGAAGTATTAAGCCGTTCTCAGAATGCTCGCCGCAAATGGCGGCGTAATACACAATGATAACATTGACTTGTAACCAGTTCCTTAATGGACGAACTGGGCGCCGTGGGAATGAGATAAAGCTCTGCACCTGCAAGGATCGGGACCGACTGCTGGGGGATCGATCCGGGGCGCTGAAACACGTTGCTGTCTCAGAAAAACGCGTTAAATCAGGAACAGCGGGATGCTTACGCCTGGGCCTTCGCGAGGCCCCGGCGCGCCATCGATCTTGAATCAAGGCGAGCCTGTTTCCCCTTCAGATCAAGAGGTCATGCGGCGCGAAAATGAAATCCTGCGGCCTGAGCGCCTCCTCGCTGTGCACTACGACATCGTTGCCTGCACTGAATGTGATTGTGCTCTCTTGCGTCGTCGGATCGAATGCTGAGATGGTCAGACCGCTGAAGTTCACGATGCCTAGAGCCGAAACATCGATGTGGTCGGTTCCCAAGTTTGAGAGGCCCTGACCAAAATCCTCGATCTTGTCGTGACCGCTGTTGAAATTGAAGGCGAAGTAGTCGTTTCCTCCTTTCGCGAGGCCGAGCATTGCCTGAGCGTCGCCCCACATGTCGTCTTTTCCGGTGCCGCTGATCAGCCTGTCATTGCCGCCGTGGGCTCTGTCGGTCATAGTCTGCGCATCGCCAACTAAGGTGCTGTAACCACCACTGCCCGCTATAAGCGTATCGTTGCCACCAGACGCATCGCCGGACATTGTCAGTGCATCACCGTAAGCCGCGCATAAAAACGCGCTCGGGCCACCTACGAATTTGTCATCGCCGCCGACTGAATGATCCCGCATATTTCCGCCGGCGTCACCAAAGAAGGTCGCCTTACCGATATCGTTTGCAGCGCTGTCCATCGTGTCGTTGCCGCCATGCGCAAATTCCAGCATGTCGCCCCCGGCGTCGCCGTAGAAATAGCTGAAGTCGTTCATCGCGCCGCCAGGGTGGGGAAGAAAACTCAAGATATCGTCACCACCCGAAGCATGACCAGACAAATTGCCGCCGGCGTCGCCATAAAAGAAGTAGTTGTCTTGAATGCCGCGCGTTGTAAACGCGTCGTTGCCGCCCTGGGCCCGGTCGGACATGTTTCCGCCCGCGTCGCCGTAATAATGGATGGTGTTGCTATGGCCATTCGTTGTTAGCGTGTCGTCGCCCCCTTTTGCGTGCCCAGACATGTTTCCGCCCGCGTCACCGATCAACGTGTTGATCGAGTCCGCCCCACCGCTGAATGTGTCGGCACCACCTCTCGCGTGATCGGACATGTCTCGACGCGCATCGCCAACGAAAAAGTTCGTCGAGTTCGTGCCGCCGGTAAAAGTGTCATTTCCTCCAATAGCGTGATCGAGCAGGCTTCCACCGGCATCGCCATATAGCAAGTTGATCACGTCCGCAGCGCCGACCAAAACGTCGTTTGTTCCGATGTCGTGATCTGTCAGATCACCTGCGGTAATCCGAACTCGCTTGACCATATCTCGCCTCCCCTTGCTGCATCCCCACGTAAGAAACGAATCACCAAGCCACGCTACGGCTCAAAAGGTCAGTGTTGTTGCTGCCGCTTGATCACTAGTTCAAGCGCAAGAGCCCTCAATTGCGAGTTTTTCTGCCAAGCGAAGGCAGCCTGCCTTGGTCAGCTCAAGAGGCGATCTTCTGCTCAGCCTCAAGAACGCGTTCGCGAAGCGCTCCCAACTCGGCAATCTGAGCAGCGAGCACTTCGAAGCGGTGCCGAAGAACAGCGGTCGCGGCATCCGCTCGACCGCCGAGATTGCCCGCCTCGGGCGGGTTGGCCCATTCTAAGGGAGCGGCCGATCGCATTGACGCTGGGGCTGGGGCTGGGGCTGGGGAATTCTGGAAATGATGGAGACCAGTCATGGCCGGACCTTCCGAGCGGGCGCAGGGGAAATAGAGTAGAAAGGCCGCGCCGCGCTTCTGTATAATGAGGCAACAATTAAATCACGTAGCGACCCAAAAAGCATAAATTAAGTTAATTACAATTAATCACTATTTATAACACTCGTGCCGGGGCTCTGTCGTTCCTCAGTGCTTTTTCCCGGGTTCCTTCCAGTCTGCTCTCCGGCCGAGCTGATCAAGCCGCTCCTCAAGGTCGCGCTTTGCTGCGATCAGCTTGACGGCTAGGACCTGACCCACGTCGGTGTGCAGCGCCCACAACTCATCAATGGACATCGCGTCAAGGTGATCTCGATCCATGCCACTTGGGTCTCCCTGTGCCGCTTGAGGGAAATGCCCGGCGTTTCAGGTCCAATCTCAGGCGCAGGCACTTTATAATTTAGGTTATTGCAACATTAAATAATATTAACTTGAGATATATAGTCAATATAAATCGCAATAAAAAAGGGGCCGCAGAGTAAACGCCGCTCCCGTAGCGCCCAGAGAAGCGCCGCTCGCAGGAGGCGACCGGAATCGCGGCATGCACGGCGAAGCCGCGGCCCAGGACGGCACCGACCCTGTCCCGGCGCTAAACCATATGCCGAGCCTCACTGCAGAACGTCCCTTAGCGTTGCAGCAACGATAGAAGGCGCTGTCGGTCCTGCTGACGCTGCCGCTGGTTCGCGCGCATGACTTCCAGTTCGGCCTGCGCGCTGCTGACATCCTGGTGTTGTCGTTTCAGGTGGACGATCATCGCCTCCTGCTCGGCCAGCCGCCGCTCAGCGTCGACGACATTGCGCTCCAGCTGCCTCAACTCATCGAAGAGTGCATCGTTAAACATGGACCACCGCACCAAGGGCAAAAAGGAAAACGGCCCCGGCACAACCCTAAATGCCGGAGCCGTTGGAGGTTGCCTGGCTTGGGACCAAGCACAGCCAGCCTAGCCCCGCCCGGAAATTTATTATGTTCACTTTTGCACAGGGCCGGTTGGTAAGGCCTGCGCGGTGTGCCTCCTGCGCCGGCAGCGAGTAGACGATAATGCGATAGGACGGCCCCGGCCCGGATAGAGAGGAATGTCATGGGGCCGGGGCCGCTGGAGGTTGCCTGACGCCCTTGCCGGTCCTGACGATCTCGGCGCCGGCTTGTGCTGCTCGGCCTGAAGGCGAAAGCTAGGTAGCTGCGGCCCTCCGCGCCGCGGCGATTTCGTTCGCCTTCACGGCCTCGCCAGATTGAATGCGGCGCTCGAATGCCAGCCGGCACGAGTCAGGAATGGCGCCGGATAGCTCCACGAGAACCGGCCAAGTTGTGATGCGATAGAACTCGGGCCGCTCGCCGTACATTCGCGCCACCCTGAGCATTTCCGCGGATTCCCGTTGCGGGAAGTCGAATTGCTGCGCGCGCAACCGGCCAAACTTTTTGTTGCATGGGGTCAAGTCACGAAGCGCGGCCATCCGCCGGCCAAGATCAATGTTGCGCTCGACGGTCGCGAGCCTTGCCGCGGCAGCACGCGCCTTGGCCGCGGCAAGGCGCTCTTGCTTGGTTGGAGGCGGCGCGGGCTCTGGCGCTGTTGGATCAAGGGCACGGCGCAGCTTGTGCCGCAAGATCCGCTCCAGCGCGTCCGTGGCCTCCTTCTCGTAGAAGTATTCCAGCGCGCGCATCTGCTCAAAGATGCCGACCAATGAGATTTGGTCAAATGCCTCGATAAGGGCGAGGCCGCGATCGGCATATGGCCCGATCGCGCCAGAGACGGCCCTGATATACCGCTCCGTGAGAGCGCCATCATTGCCCTCGGATTCGGTGATGCACCGTAGCGTCATAACGAGATGCCCCGTGCGATCTTGGTCAAACAAACTGCCTATATGGAGCTGTCTTTGAAGGTACAGCCGAGAGCCATCGTCGAGCGCGTCAATCTCCAGCGCGTCGAGTATGGCTTGCAGCTTCCCAGGCCACGGCTCGCGTCCCCATGCGTGAGCTGATGCCGGAACGTCCCCAGCTTCGCAGCCGCTATTATCGTCGTCCTCGTCGTCCTCTAATCGGCTGCGACGCTTTGCCATAACGATACCCTCCCTTGGGGGCCGTTTGATGCGGGGCTACCCACCTAGCCCGAATGTCGATCGGGCCTTCGCAGACACTACAAAACAAGAGGTCTGGAGCGGCCCCAGGGCGCGGTTACATCCGCCGTCGCCCATGGGGAATGGCGGAGGCGAAAGACCGGCCCCGCCAAAATGCTTCACATCCAGATTTGCGGCATCAGGTTGTCGACGAGCGCGCCGGCTTGCTGGACCGCATCGGCAATCGAGCCGTTGTTCGTTTCGCCGCCTGTGTCGACACTGAGTGCGCTCTGGGTCGCGCTCACGATCTTGTACTGGACCAGGAAATAGTCCGTGTTGTCCTGGATCTCGGTCCAGCCGGTGGCCGGCGTGCCGTTCTGATTGTTCAGCCGGGCGCAGTGGATCAGGAAATCGTTGGCATCTGACGTGGTGATGGATCGCGCGCCGGTGTTTCCGGTGTCGGGCAGCGCCGCGTTGGCATCGAACGGAGTCGTCGCGTCAGCTCCGCTGATGCCCCATGCGGTAGCTGTGAGGAAACTGCTATCGCCCGCGCCGAGACTTACCGTGATGGCGTTGTTGAACGCGGCAAGAGAGGTGGTCCACCACAATTCGACGGTAAACGGCGCGTCACCGGCCGAGGCACGGTGTTGCCAAGTGTGCGAGCCGGTGTCGGTCACGCTCGCGACGGAGTCGCCATTGACCTGAATCGCGATCATCACGACAACGTTTGCGTTCGATGTCGTGAGCGTGCCGACCGCGAGCGATGCGCCCGAACCGACCGCGTGGACCGAGCCGTCCAGCGCTAGTGCCATTCCAAAAGCCTCCTGATCTTAACCGGGGGTGAGTTGCCCCCGGTTTGGTGGGGTGGTGGGATTGAGATTTCCTGTCAGGGTCACGGCGGCGTGCCGCCGGCACTCCACGAGCCAAAGGTTGAGCCGGTCGACATGTTGACGTTGTCGTGGAAGTTGCCGTCGGCTTCCGAGCCGGGATAGTTGAACACGACACCCGTTCCTCCAAAGCCGCCGGCTTTTAGGCGAGCGTAGTTGTTGGACACATCGATCAGTTGGCTGCCGGGCGTGTAGGGCGAAACGTAGAAATTAATGTGCGTCGTGTCCGAAACATAGAACGTGTTGTGATGGATCGATCCCCCATACCAAGGCCCCCCGGGATCGCCGCAGACGCCCTGCACCGCGCCGCCGCCGGAGATCTCAGCGAAGGTGTTATAGGCAAAATCAATCTCGGTGATCGCCCCCCCGTATGTTTGCGTCCAATCCGGATGCCATCCGAGAGCCGAGTTGTAGCCCGTGTCGTTCACGACGTTAAAGCGACAGGTCCACTTCGAAAGTTGGCCATCGTCGTAATAGCCGGCGATGCTGAAGACGTCGCACGCGATGTTGTGCAGCCAGTTGTATTCGAAGATGTGGTCCCCGTTCGCTCGATAGTCGATCAGGAATTCCGGTGCGCTCGGGTCCGCACTCGTGAAGCCGCCATCGAATTCGCAATATCGGATCGTCGAGCCGGGATTGCCGGCACCTGGCTGGTTGCGAATCCAGAGAGTATTCCGCTGGAATCGGCAGTTCGTAATTATCGCGTTGTTTCCGCCGATCTGACTGACGCTGCCGATGTTCAAGTACCAGCCGCCGCCCATCGAAAAGTCGTAGGCATCTATGACCACGTTGTCTCCGAGGATGGTGACGATGCGGTTTCCGGTGTCGACGTCGACACCGCTGATGGAAATGGTCGCCGGGTCCTTTAGCGTGACGCCGGTGTTGATCCCGGTGCGGTAGTCGACGCCGGCAACGCTCCATGGAGGACGCGCGGCCATTGCGTTAAGCAGGCTCGGGAATTGGGCTGCTCCGGTGGGAGCGTTCGCAGATCCATCTCCAGGGCTCGCGACAGCCGATGCGACAATGCTAACGCTGCCGGTGTTGCTTCCGAGCGCATTGCTCGCTTGCACCGTCAGGCCATAGGTCTGAGCGGTCAGGCCCGAGGCTCCCGTCGACGTGACGGTGATCAGGCCGGAATTGTCGATGGCAAAGTATCCCGCAGAGTTGCCCGCGGTGATGGACCATGCGGTGGGCGTGCCGCCGGTTGCCGTCACCGTGCCGACGTGCGCCCCAGCCGTGGCCGGGAGAGACAGGTTGAACGTCGTTCCAACAACGACCGGCGCCGTTCCGACCGACACGCCAATGGACTTGGCCGGACTCGTGCCGTAGCTGTTCGATGCGGTGACTGTGAGGTTGTAGACGCCATCCGGTGGCGATGCCGAGAGGCCGGTGCGCAAATTGCCGGTGTTGTACAATGCGAAATAGCCCGAGGGATTCCCCGCCGTGATCGCATACGCCGTCGGGCTGTTGGTGGCGTCGACATGCGCAATGAATGCATCGAAACCAAGATTGGAGCCGATCGTGAATGAGGTCGACGTGATGACGGGGACGCTTCCGAGCGCAGAGCGGAATGCGAGGCGAGAAGATGCCTTGCCGGCCAGCGGCGTTTTGCCGATCGAGGCGGCCGTCATGCGGCTCCGCGCAAACGCTTTGCCGACCAGGGCGATGGCATTGGGGATTGGAAATTTGACGCCTACGCCGAAACGCATGGCTTATTCTCCGTGTTGCTCGGGAAACAGCCGCCCTGCCCGGCGGCGGCCGTCCTTGGTCGGCCACTCTTCAAATTCGAGGCGCATTCCGATTTCTGGAACAACGCCGATCTTTTGAAAGGCCTTGATGTGAACGAAAAAATCAGAGTCGCCTTCGTCGGGTCGGATGAAGCCATAACCCCGGACCTCGTCAAACTTCCTCAACGTTCCAAT
Source organism: Bradyrhizobium sp. USDA 327 (assembly GCF_041262065.1). Classification (NCBI taxonomy): domain Bacteria; kingdom Pseudomonadati; phylum Pseudomonadota; class Alphaproteobacteria; order Hyphomicrobiales; family Nitrobacteraceae; genus Bradyrhizobium; species Bradyrhizobium sp. USDA 327. The sequence goes on from NZ_JBGCCW010000001.1 coordinate 3,183,204, forward strand.
CTTCATTGTTGTGGCGCTCGTGCTATGTGTTCGATCGTGTCGAGGAGCAGATCAAATTTCTCTTCCGCCTCGATCACGCTGTTCTCGGCCTGCCGCTGACATGGTCCAGTTGCATCGAAATAGGTGCACGCCCGCAGCTCGCGCAGCATCTCCGTTCGAAGATCCGTCGACACGTGGCGCAGCAACAGCCCCAACGACATCGCCAGCATAGCCTCGCAGATCAATCCTCTCTGCGTCGCGCTATCGACCATACGCTCCAACGCGGTCAGGCGCTCTGCCGTGCTGCGTCGTCGGCTCACGGCGCCATGTTCCAGGTTGAGTCCGCGCGAGGATTGGCCGGCGCCGCGGCGTCCGGGCTGCTCTTGCCGGTCGAGCCGGGGCCATTGTTGGAGATGTGGCCCGCGAGCTGAATGACCGCTTCAGCGCGGCGCACTACCTCGATCAGCGACGAGCCAGCGTTGATGTTGAGATCAAGCTGGCCGGTGCCGTGCACCTCGCCAGTAACTTGCGCCGTGACCTGGCCGCTCACACCAGTGCCGTAGGTCATAGTATCGGTCACGCCGGGGGCGGAGAAGCCTGGCACCGAACTCTTGCCCTTGCCGAGCCGAGCCGCCCCGGTGCTGAAATAGTCCGACCAACTCTGGCTGTACGGAACGTAGGACGTCGGCCCACCGGAGATCGGCGAGAACGGCACGGCCGCAGCAGATGACGGCCACTGAGCCATGCCCTTACCGCCGCCGGTTCGCGCGGCGTTGTTGGCGCCGGATAGTCCCGACTTCAGGACGCCTGAGATCCAGGCCGGCGCGTTTTTGAGGACCTCATCGGCCTTGGAAAGACCCTCCCCGATGACTTCGATATCCCTGACCGTGCCGGACAAAGTCGGCCTGGCCGCCGACATAAAGTCGTTGGCGAACTTGAAGAATCCGGAATATTCGCCCTTGGCAACCGAGTTGTTGAGGTTGGCGATTGATCCTGAGATCGAGTCCAGCCCCTTCGCCGCGGAGTCCATCACCGGAGCCTGCGTTGCGAGATTGCGCAACTGCGCGAACACGGACTCGTAGGCAACGAACGGGTCCTTACCAGGTAGTTGTGAGGCTGCCTCAAGTCCTGGGGCCTTCTCGTACTGCCCCGCCTTGGCTTCGTACTGGCTACGCTGCGTCAGCAGCTTGCTGACGACGTCACGCGCGCTACTGTTCGAATAGGCGCTTTGCAGGAAGGTGTTGACGTCTTGGGGGTTCTCTGGGTCCAGTTTCGCGCGCTTCATGGCCGCGGTGATGTTCTTCCACGCCCAATAATCAGGGTCTGCCATCATCGTTGAGCGGTCGATGAACTTCCCGCTCTTGTCGCGAATGCCGTATTGCCTGCCGTAGTCCTTCGCCTTTGCTGTGGCCTGCACCTCCTGCTGCATCATCATCGAAAGCGCATTGCCGGCGCGATCGGCCCCCATGTCTCTGGTCAACCCCGCGCCGGTCGTCATCAGGAAGCGATTGGATATCGTGGAGCCCGCCGCCTTCAGCCGCTTGGACATCGTCAAAACCTCGCCGAGGTTCATGTCGGCGCCCTCAACCCCGAGCGCCTTGATGTAGCCGCCGAATAGATCCTTGACCTCCTTCGGGTCGATGTTCTTTCCAAGCACGTCGAGAGCCGAGAAGAACTTACGCCCCTCCTCGATCGCCTGGTCCTTGCCCTTGAGCGATTGCAGGACGGTGGTGCCCTGCGCGATGACGTCGCTCAGTTCCAGCGCCTTGTCGACCGAGCGCGTGCTCATGGCGGTGTCGCGAAGCCGCTCGTGCATGGTGCTGGCATCGACCGACCGATAGCGGCCGGAAACGCGCAGCGCCTCTTCCTTGATGCGCTGGCTGTCCGCCTCCGACATGCCGGAGAGATAATCACGTGCGCTCTCGCGCTGTGATACGGCTCCGGCCTCGATGGCTGCGCGGCCGATGCGGTTGGCCGCATAGGCACCGCTGCCGATGCCACCCGCGATCAGGCCCCACCGCAGCGCTGCGGCACCTGCTCCGGCGAAGAACCTCTTATATGACTTGTCGGTCTGGTCGACGTTCGCTTTGATGTTTCGCCAATGGTCTACGGTCTTGCCTTGCCATTCTTGAAGCGCGCGAAAATAGTGCTCGGCCTTTGGGCGCTGCTGCTTCAGCGCATCATTGAACAGGGTGAACTCTTTTCGCACGCCCTGAAGTTGCTTCTCGGACAACTGAAGCCGCCTCAGCTCCTCGAACATATCGCCGCTGAACTTCAGCGGCTTGATGCCTTCGAGCGCCCTTGCGTTCTTCTCGACCGACTTGAACTTCGATGCGATCTTGTCGAGGACACTGCCCGTTTTGTCCGCTGCGCTGATGACAGCGGTAGCGGTAATCGTCTTGCCGCTCATGCGGCCACCTCGTCGGCCATCGGCAGCGGGTTCAATTCGATCTCGACGGGTCGCTCGCGCGGCTCGCTGGCGATTACATCGCGCGCCAGCTCGGCAAGCACGGCGGCCGGGTAGTTGCACCTCGCGCCGTCGTACGCGAATCCTGGCCCGTCGGGCTGCGGCAGCCGCATCTGCCAGAGCGACTGCGGACGCTCGGCCGGCGCGGCCGGATGATATTCAGTCTGCTCGAACAGCGCGAGTCTGCACAACTTCGTGTAGGCGCCCGTGCCGATGCGACCGCGGCCCTCCCCACAATCGGTGACGCTATCTTGGTCGCCGATGAGCATGCCGGTGTCCGCAAGCGTCCAGAGCCATACCCGCTCAGTCGCCAGATCCTTGCGAGCGAGGCCGGCGCGCGTGCGCGCAAGCACGTCCGCGGGCACCAGCGGCTCAAGGTCATCGGGCAGCGCGGCATTGACGGCGGCGTCCGCTTCGGCGGCTTCGGCAACATCACGGATGAGCGCGGTCATGATCGTGTTGGCCTTCCCGAGATCGGCACGGATGCGGGCCGCAAGCTTATCGTTCGCCTTCCGGCGATCGGCATAGCGTTGGCGAAGCGCAGCGGCTTCGGCTGAGGCCCTGGCGGCAGCATCTTCTTGCTCGATCGCGGAGATCAGCGCCGTCAGGCGCTCGCGTTCAGCCTGCTTCGTGCTGTAATCGATCTTCCATGTTGCGAACGAAGCGGCGCTCCTGATCGCATCGGACTTGGCGGCGTCCAACGTCAACAGTTCGGCCTCGATCGCGGCGAGAGCGGCTTGGGCTTCGGTCAGGGTCTTAGACATTCGGTTGCTTCCATTCATGATTGAGGCGCCGCGCGATCCAACCCCAGAGGAAGATCGCGCGGCGCGGGACGCCGGCAGCTTTTTTAGACGGAGCGTGCCCACCGGCGGCGTTTCGATATTCAAAATCTCGTACCTCCGAGGAGGCGATTCACTTCGGCTATTGCCTGATCCCATGATTCAGCTTCGGCGCGGCACCGCCCGCCCAGGTCCGCAACACCTAGCCGCTGCGTGTCTGACTGCGCATCGGCAGACTGGAAGAATCGCACGCGAGCGGTCATTGATCCATCTGCGAAACGCGCAAACGCGCACGCGTCAGCGCCTGAAACGCGCAGGCCCGCGCTGCTCGATGTATGCGGCCACGAGCACGCGCCATCGACCTCCGATCTTCAGCCCGAAACCGCCAAGATGCACCGGGTTGGCCTCGCAATCCCTGCGGATTGTAGACTCTGATCGGCCGCAGATTGCGCTCGCTTCTTTGGGCGCCATGTACGTGGGTTTGCCTGCCGTCGGAGCGCAAGCCCGGTCGCGTGCGCGTGCAAGTAAATCCGCCTCAAGGATCTCGATCGCCGTCCTGAGCCCGCTAACGGCCGCGACGAGATCGCTATCGTCGGTCATGTGAACCTCCGCGCCAGCTTGAAAGCATCCCGACGCCGTTGGGCCGCGGCGACACGAACGCGACCGCATTTTCGAACTTGGCCGGTCAGCACCAGGTGCCTGAGCGCTCGACGCACCGCGACGATCTGCGACTCGCTCGGAATTCGCCAGCCGGGGCGGGCCTGAGGTCGACCGTGAGAATGCGTGCACGAGGCAATCTGCGCTGCGGTCAGTCCGGTGCGCCGCTCCAAGACGAGCAGGATCGCCCGACGTAATCCCTTGGCGCGATATGGGAACTTATTCCTGTGGCGCGGGCCGTACATCAGGGGACCTCGGCTGAAAAGAAAAGCGGAGTTTTCGGAGTCCGGAATATGCAGAAATGCCGGGCGCGTCCGGCGCGCAGTGGTCAGACCTGCCGAAAGGTACCTTGAAAAAATCGCGCGTATTTGCCGCCTCAGCTGGCCAGCGGTGGCCCGTGGCGCGTCCGATCGTTCTCGACCGCGAGAACAGCGGCCGACGACTGAATGCGTATCAGCAGCCAAATCAGGAAGGCGGCTGTTGGCGATTTGACGGGCGTTGGTGCCCATCTGCCTGCAGCTCGATGTTTGCACCGGCAGGACTGGCGCATACGCATACTGCGCCCCGCCCTTCCTTCTTCCCTTCACCGGAATCCGGAGGCTGCCGCGTGCTAGGGATTGAGAGAGCGGCGCCGAAGGCGTCGCTGAGGCCAAAGGCCTGCGCCACTTGGCGCGACTCGCAGCTACATTGGCCATCAGAGGTCCCCACCCCATGGCAGTCGTCGGAGCGCCGGATGCGGCTTCGCCGGGCCTTCGGCCGTCGCGCCTTCGGCGCGCATCCTTTCGAGAGACCGCTGTTCTCTGATCTGTGCGGCCCTGCGGGCCTCTAAAACAGTACTCGACAGATTCGCCTGACGCTTTCCTTCTTGAGATATCTCTCCCCCGAAGTTCGGGGGTATATCTGCTGCATCTTTGGGGGTAGCCATACCCCCGACATCGGGGGGTATCACTGCGGAGCAGGGCCAAATTCTCCTCTGCGGACGCCCGTCGATGAAGACGCTCGCTCGAACAATGGCCCCGCTCCGCTCCAAGGCAGTCAGAGCGCGCTGCACATGCTTAAGTGCCATTCCGGTCTCGCGGGCAATAAAGGCGTCTGTCGGGAAAGCAAAGCCGTCTTTCCCAAACAGCCATTCCAATATCCAAGCAACACGCAGACACGACGCCTGCGCAGAGAATGCGCGGCTTACTCCGCCTCGCCACTTGCGGAGTGCGACGCTCTTGGCTCTAGCGCCGCGCCAGATCAGCGCGGTAGCTGGGTAGCCATCTCTTTTAATGAATTTGCGCCTGTGTCGCCGCGCATCGGCGCCGCTATCGACAGCAGTAATGGCCCCCCTCATGCGCGCCCCTTGGGCGTAGGCATCGACATGAAAAGGTTAGCCCGGATCGCCGCATCCATGCAGCGGAGCTCGCGCGAAATAACTTCTTCGTCGATGCCTCTACGGCGCATAGTTTGCGCTTGCGTCTTGAGTTGGTGTTGGATGTATCTCTCGCCAGCTTCCTGTCTCATCCCTGCGGCGATCTGCGCCTGGCGCGCGATAAATGTCCGCCGGCGCGCCATCGGAAACGGAACGACTTCAGCCATTGGTGATATCCTCGCGATGTCGGGAATTTCGATGCAGCCGTGCGGACGGGGCCGTCTCGTGGGCTGCGACGGCCAAGGCGAATTGACGTGTCTCGAATGGCCCAATCGGCTGGTGCAAGCCGACCTCGTACAGGCCGTCATCTCTCTCGATGATGATTTGCTCGGCGGTGATCATGTGACATCCGCCGATCGTTCTGCCTCGTAGTGCTCCCTGACCTTGATGAAGGCCCTGACGCCTCCAGAACTGACAGTCTCTCGCCACTCGGGCTCGTCGAACTCGCCGTTCGCCTCGATCTCGGCCCGCTCGTCCGCGAGCCGGTGGCGTTTATTGAGCCTGCGGTCTTGCATGAAGGCACAGCTGCCGAACGCGGCGCCGATGGTGGCCAGCCTCAGCTGCTCCGGGCTCACTGATCCGGCGACAATTCGGCAGGTCGGACGGCCGTCGGGGGCTTCGGAAAGTGCTTGTTTTATAGGGGTCCCGGAGCCAAACTTTTTACGGCTGGTAGGTAGTAGCCTCCCCAGGGTCCCGTAGCGCTTTTTGGCCGCCAACGCGGACCGGCACCTGGGGTGGTTGCAGGCCAACCCCTTGCCAACTTTCCGCCCTTCGCAGACGACGCACCGATCCCGGTAGTGGAGCCGGGCGCAGCCCTTGCTGCAGAAGGCGTCCAAGGGGTTCGACGCCGGAGCGGAAAGCTTCGAGCGGCAACGTCGGCAGTGATGAGCCATTGTCGTTTTGGCCCTAGTCGATGCCCAGCTGCCGGCGCAATGGCGCGGTGATGATTGCCTTCTTGTGACCGAGGTCGATCGTGGCAATCTTCCCGCGTTTAATCGCGTCGTAAATTCCGTTGCGTCCCAACGGAAAAATCCTCGACTCAGCCAACTCGGCTGGCGTGATCGTCGGGCGACTTAAGAGCTTCCGGATCTCTTCCGTTGTCATGTCCTGTCCAAATCCTTGTGCGGAACGGTGCAATCTTTTTGGTGATTCACCAAATATAACGAATAGCTCCGACAATCAAGTTTATTTCTGGACATTCACCAAAATTCGGGCTAATTGGCTTTGCATGCGCAGCCTGACAAGCTTTTTGCCTATATTGGCCCCAAGGTTCGGCCTGAGTCCTCAGGCACTGTACGAACGGCAGCGCGCACTTGTTCGCATGAAGATGCTCCCTGCGCCGCAGGGGCGAGGTCGAGGAAGCGGCGCTGAGGCTACGCCAGATACCGTTGCCCTTCTCATTATCGCGGTGATGGCGACGGATAATCTGTCGGACACGGACGATCGCGTTCGGAAGCTCGCGTTGGCTCCCTTGGTCGGCAAAAGAAAGGACCGGTGCCCCTGGACTGGGGCAACGATGTTCAAGGATGCGTTGAGTTTCTCTCTTTCTGCGAATGCTCCGGCCGCAAAGGATTCGACATTCACTTCAGTCCAAGTTTCGCGTACCGAGCCCGCGGCCCAAATTCATTACGATTGGCCGAAGCAACCAGAAGGCATGAGCGAGTTCGGTGCCCGAGCGCGAGATCGGCGCCGGGATCGGTTGCTGGTTTACGCTGAGCTGCCGAACAGTGCGCTTCAAGAAATTCGTCTCGCCCTGCTCTACGAAACGAAGGGACTAGCATCCCTCGCGCCGTAGGGCCGCCCTTGCTAATTCACCGGATCGGGTTCGGAAAGAAGGAGGCTTGAAATGGCGACCGTTCGCAAGCGTATCCTCCCATCTGGTTTGGTTGTTTGGCGCGCTTCCTACACAGATGGCGCAGGAAAGCGCCGCACGAAGCAATTCCCCCGCAAGAACGATGGCGAGGCATGGTTAGTTGAAGTCCGCCACGATATCGCGCGCGGCACTCACACTCCAGGCAGCATCTCGCCGACTGTCAAAGACGCCGCCGCACTATGGATCAAGCGCTGTAACGAAAAGGGCTTAGAGCCCATGACGGTGAAGGGCTACGAGGAACACGTTGACCTTCATATCGTGCCCTTCATCGGCGCCAAGAAGCTTTCTGATATCACCGTGCCCGCTGTGAACGCGTTTGCCGATCAACTCCGGGACGCCGGTAGATCTGCGGCCATGATCACGCGTGTTGTTCGGTCGCTTGGCGGCATCTTCAAGGAAGCGCGCCGTCGGGGACTGGCAGCTACGGCCCCGACTTCGGGCGTAGAGCTCGACCTTCCAGACCGCGACGACCCGCGCCCAGTCATCCCGACCAAGCCGGAATTGCAGGCCATCATTGCCAGCGCAGCCGGGCGGTGGCGTCCAGCGATCTTAGTGGCGATCTTCTGCGGCCTCCGTGCCAGTGAACTCCGGGGGTTACGCTGGGCTGACGTGGACTTCGAGGCGAAGCAATTGAACCTGAGCCAACGCGCCGACGCATCGCACCGCATTGGCAAATTGAAATCGAAGGCCGCTTATCGGTCCATCCCTTGCCCGCCCATAGTGATAAACGCGCTCCGCGAATGGAAACTGATGTGTCCGAAGCGAGACACTGGGAAGAAGGGCGCCAATGGCGAGCGCCTAAAGGCGCTCGATCTCGTGTTTCCAAACGGCCTGGGTAAGGTCGAGAGCCATTCGAACCTTGTGGAGCGTGGTTTGCACCCGATCCTGATGGCGACTGGGCTAACTGAGCCAGGTCCGGTGCTCGACGAAGCCGGCGAGCCGGTCATCAACAACGCGGGCGAGCCGGTTTTGAGAGACGTGCCGAGATATGGAATGCACTCCCTGCGCCATGCCTGCGCCTCCCTATGGATCGAGAGCGGCTACAATCCGAAGCAGATCCAGCGCCTGATGGGGCATAGCTCGATCAAGGTTACGTTCGACGTCTACGGCCACCTTTTTGCCGATGCCGACGCCGACCAGCGCGCGGCAGAGAGTGTGCAGGCGCGGCTTCTCGGGATCTGACCAGTACACAGATCGTACACGGCGCGCATAAGCTTTTGATATTGCTTGCTGCCCAGAAGATTTCTACTCCGCGGGTTGCAGGTTCGAGTCCTGCCGGGATCGCCAGTCTTCGTCTTGCCGACGAGCCTCATTCGTGCATCGGCGTACGTCTCCACAGCCGTACGGTGGCTTGACGCGCCATACAACGCGCAGTCGCCGATCCATCGTCCTTCACGAATGCGTGGGTAACTCCGCTCCGGGCTTTCAACCGGGCACATCAGCCCTATCTATCCGCCGGGCGAAGTGTGCCCGAAAAGGATCCCGATGCATCAATCCGAATGGACGAGAATGGCTGTCGCATCTGCGGTGGCGATTGTCGCGATGTCGTACTTGGCGATTGACGCAGGCCTCGTGAACACCAATGTGGTCACAAAGCCCATCAAGGTGGCGCAGGCATCGATCGTCGGCGCCGCGATGGGCCAGCACCACCTTGCCTTCGCCGTTCAGGAGTGGGCGCGTCGCGGCCACGAGAGGCCGGCCCTGGAGCACTGCCTGGCGATCGATTGATGCGAGGCGCGCTCGCGCGGCTGTCGACGAGACCTCGCATTCACCCTTCACCCCTGATGCGCCATCCACCACCGCGCAATTGCGGCGGCCAGATCATTCCAAAGCTCGGTCGGAAGATCCGGGACCGCCACCCGGACGCTATACTGGTCCGTGGTCGCATCGTGAAACCATTCGGTCGCCGCGAAATCGAAGCCGAAGCTGCCGGCGTGACGGATGGGAAAGCCCTCCCCGCGCAATTCGCTGCTCATCTCTTCGGCCGCCTGCCGCGCTGCCGCCTCGTCGAGCGCCCGCTTTCCCCGGAGGGTCACGTACAAACCGTGGGTGAAATGAAGCTCGGCCGAGAGCGCCGGGAGCTTCGCGGCGAAATATCGAGCCGTGCTGCGGCCGTTGCGCAGGATCGCCGCGACACGCCTCTTCGTGAGGGCCCAGTACGCCGCGCTGCCTGCAAAGGGCGGGAAGTGCGCCGGCAACGCCGCACCGCCGAGCAGCCGCACCGCGTTTCGGGTTTCGGGCGCGAGGCGTGCCCATTCAACGCCCCCTGCCCGCTGCTGCTGATGCTCGTTCCCTTGCACGAAAACGGCTGAGCCGAGCCGGCCATATTCCGCTCCGAGCGAATCGAGCTTGTTGTGGCTTCGCACCAACACCAGCGGGATTCCGTATCGCCGGGCCCATCTCAGGACACGCCTGATGCGGCCTGACCTGCCGGCGAAGCATGTCGTATCGAAAACCAGGAGATCGAGGCCCGAGCCGTCACAGCGCAGCGCCGCCTCGAAAGCGCCGGCGAAGGAGCAGGAATCCAACAGAAGTATTCGCTGCGAGTTCGCCGGAGCAAATGCATCGCCCAGCGGCTGCTTCAAGGCCTCGAGCCGCAAATGCGGGACGAAACCCCGGATCAGCTCCAGCGTCTCTCCATAGGAGCCTGGAAGCACCAGGACATCAGCCTTCTCGACGATTTGCGCGGAGGCGAGCAGCACGGCGGAGATCGCGGCCATGCCCGAGGCGGTATAGATCGCGGCGCTCGTGCAGCCGCAGTCGAACTCATAGAACGAAGGACCGCGCACCGTGAGATCGGCGCGCTGGTAGTCGTAACTGAACTCGAACGGCCCGCTGGCGGGAGTGGCCGTATGCGACCAGGCTGTCTCCGTCGCCTTCCACTCCTGCAATTCGTGCTCCGCCCTCAGCGCGGCAGTGATCTGGAATTTGGACCTGACGACCTCGTCGACGGACCGCGGACACGCCAGATCAAGCCGGCTTCTCAGGCAGTCATTCAACAGCCTGAGTTCCTCGTGCTTTCGCTCCAGATAGGCTCGAATGGTCTCCATGCGCTTCTTGACAGTTCAATGGGGCGTCAACGTCTGGAAAACGCCGTGGGTCCAACGCGCCCGCTGCAACGAACAAGCGTCTTCGCAGTTGAACCTACGCAAGGAGGACAGCATGGCTGACATCAGAGAGCACATGAAGATCATCGGCAAGGACGGCGCACATGTCGGCACCGTCGATCGCGTCGAGGGCAATCGCATCAAGCTGACGCGCAAGGACAGCCCGGAAGGTCACAAGGACCATCATCACTACATCGATACGAAATATGTCGGCGCCGTCGAAGGCGATATCGTCAAGCTGTCGGTGAATGCCGACGCCGTGCCGAAGACGGAAGCCGCCTGAAACACTGAGCTGAAACACTGGGCCCCTTCGGGGGCCTTTTGTTTGTTCACGATCCGACTCCGCTTCGTTCGCAAAGCACGAATCGCGATCGCAGATTGCGGGGCCGAGGATTCGTTAATGACTGGTTCAGCCAGGTCGGTCATGCACTCACGAGCACGGGCCGCAGCCGATAGGCATCGATCGCGGCATTCGACAGCAGCAGCCTGCGTCGCTCTCCACGCAACATCATGCGGTCGATCCGGTTCAATATGAAGCGGGCGGAATCCTTGTGCTCGCCCGTGAGCAGGCCGGACTGGTCGAGATATCGCCAGGCGATCTCGAAAGACTGTGCGCGTAGCTCGGGATCGGTCATAGCCGCACAACGCTGCGGCGGAACGAATGTTCCTGCGCGCCAAGCGCGCGAGCCGTGCAGGAAGTCAGCGCCGCGGATCGATGCGGAACGAACGCGCGATCAGGACGTTGGACAACAGACTCGAGTGGTGCCGACCTGCCAACCCCGGTCGGCTTTGAAGGCCCCCGTGCTTGTCCCCCGAGCACGGGGTTTTTCTCATTCGGCCGCCCTATTCAATCCGAGCCATGTGGCCGCCTGTCGATGAGGAGTCGGCATGCTCATCGTGTGGATCGCGGGCGAGCTGATGCCACGCCAGGGCCAGCTGGATCAGCCGTTGCCGGTCGGCACCTTCGGCCTCCGCGGCCCGCTTCATTGCGGCCTCGGCTTCGTGCTGTGGATCGTACTCGGTGCACATGGGGCGACCCTAGCCGGTCATCTGGACAAGCCCATGGCAATTTCGTCCGTATGATTGCGGGGTGCTTTGAGGCCTCACGGACAGATCTGTGAACTACGTCACAGCCTGTCCCCGGCAATTTCCGCTAAACAGCGCTTCGACGCTTCTTGGATGAGGCCCGGTCATGACACGCAAAGCAGCCACGGAAGTCATCGTCCCGAAGCAGCGACATAGCTCGAACCTGCTTGGCATCGCGTACCTCGGCACCATCGGCGTGGTGATGGTGGCCTGGATCGGCAGCCTGGTCTGGGCCACGATGGCATTCTTCAGCTGGCTCGTGTCCTGACGCGCGAGGCGATTGAGCAGCTCTTCACGCGCATAGGTTGCATACGCCAGTCCGCGCGCCACGACATCATCCGGGCAAGTGCGCCGCGGTTTTCCCTCGCGACAAGCGCGGAACGCGTTCGCGCCGAGATCATGCTGAAGCAAAACAACCTAGAGCATGAGACGATTCATCCTCGTCCCATTGCGCTTTAGAACAGGCAAGACAGCGCCTGAGAGAGTTTGATCCCGCCGCAAACGATCATGGCCCAAAGCGCCACGCTGATCTGGATGGCATCCAGCATGTCCCACATCCCCGCGAATCATCCGGATATTTTTCTTTTGAGACTTGCGTGAGGCGGCCGCCAGCGCCAGCGCTCATTTGAAGCCGGCGCACAAAAAAAGAGGCGGGCCCGGGCCCGCCTCCGCGCTCAATCCGCTTGGAGAACTCAGTAGCATGCCCGGGGATCGGCCTGCACATATTGGCCGTTCGGATAGCGGTAGTAGCAGGTGCCTTGCGCCCAGTAGTAGCCGGGCTGGGATGCAGCGGTGGCGCCGGCGATCGCGCCCGTCGCGCCGCCGAGAACCGCGCCCGCGGCGGCTCCTGTTGCGTTGCCCGAGATCAGGCCACCCAGCACGCCACCGACGATCGCGCCGCCGAGCGCGCTGGCGCCGGGGTCAGCCGGTGGCGGAGGCGGAGGTGGTGGCGCGTAGGCGACGGGAGGCGGGGCATAGGCCACCGGCACGTCGTCGATATAGTCCTCCGAAATGTAGGCAGGCGGGCCAGCCATTCGCTGCGGATAATAATACCAGACGCCGCCAACGTCCCACCACCAGCCGGAGCGTCCGTTTCGGACCTCATGACGCCAGCGGCCGCCTTCCCAGGCGCGATTGCCGCGATAGGCATGTCCGCCCCAGTCGCGCTCCGGAGCGGGCCCGCGGGCGACGTGACGTCCCGGCGGCGGACCGCCGGCACTGTGCCGGGCGGGACCCGCATGGGGCTGCTGGTCGACGGGCCGGCCCGCCTGCTGTGGCGGGGGACCTTTGCGCATGTTCTGATTGGTCGGGGCTGGCGCGCCTACGCCCTGGCGGGCCGGCGGCGGACCGGCATCCCTCGTCGGCCTGGCGTCCTGAGCCTGCGCCGAAAGCGCGAGCAACGACACGGCCGAAACCATTGGAATGATGATCTTCATGCGTTTGGACGCACTCATACGTGCTCGCCCCCTGCTCTCTCGATCGCCGTCATTCCCTGCGCGATAGACGATTCGCTCGCGCCGGGCTTATACCGGCCGACATAACTGACCTGCTTGATCGGCTAAGTCCCGTTACAAATGATTAAGATCACGGCAATTTTTGGCCTCAACGGGCTCCCAGCGGGCCGCACTGAAGCGCCTCTAGCGAGCCGGCTCAATCACGTTGCAATTGCTTCGCCCGGACATCAGGCAATCCTGCATCTTGCTGGCTGCGGTGAGATCCCGGGCAAGCCACCAGCCGACGCCAAGAATCACGATCGCGATGATCAATCCCGCGATCGCGCCGCGGCGGTCGTTCCCGGACTGGCGTTGGGGTCGACTGTTCGGGCGAGGATTCGGCTTTTCGCCGGGGTCGGGTTCGGGCTTGGACATGGCCGCCTGATCGCGCTGGCGAGCCGGCTTTATCACCTCTGCGGCGTCGCGTCACATCCGGATCAGCCTGCCCGAATTCAGCCACGGGGCGGCGGGGTCGCGTCCTTGCGTGAGGTTTCGACGGCCGGGATCGCCCGCTGGACCCGCGGTGCGCAGGTCGTGAGTACGAAGGCGGTCTGGCTGCATTCCCAGTCCGCCCCCAGCACGGCACTTTCGACCGTCTGCGGGCGCGCGAACAGCACTGCGGCGCCGGTCACGCCTGCCAGGACGAAGGCGATTGCGAGCGCCTTCAGGCTCGGTCGGAAGGTCATCATGCCCGTGCTCCGTCTCGTTCCGGGCGGACGCTAGGCGTCGCGCTCGTGCTCCCTTATGAGGGACATCACAATTCAGCAGTTTTTTCGGGCTACGAGAGATCGTCGGGAGGGGGGCGATTTTTCGTTGACCTGATCGGCTGCGATTATGGGTGGCTTCGCGACGCGCGCCGATGTACACGCTACAGCGTCGCGTGGCGCCTGCTATGCCCAGCCGACGTACCAACAGGCACGGATGTAGGATCGAAAGCGAGGAAGACAAGGCTCGTAGATGAGTGGATTCAGGGAACCCGGCTTCACAGACCGGCAAAAGGCGGCGCAGGAAGCCCGCAAAAATCTTTTGAACAAATTCAAATCGCAACCGGGCCCCGACGATCCGGCGGTGCTCGCGCGCCGTGCTGAACGCGAGGCTCTCGCGGCCAAGCGCGCCGAGGCGAAGGCTGCGCGCGAGGCGGAGAAGGCCGAGCAGAAGCGCCTCGAGGAAGAAGCCAAGGCGGCCGAAGCCGAACGGATCGCGCGCGAGGCTCAGGAAGCCGCCGAAAGACAGGCTGCGATCGAAGCCGAGCAAAAGGCCAAACGCGACGCGCGCTACGCCGCCCGCAAGGCGAAGCGCAAGTAACAAGTCAAGTAACAAGTAGGGTGCGCTCGTAGCGCCCCATTGAACTTGAACTAAAGCACCGTTCCGGAGGCGGTCTCAAAGGCCGCCGCCGGAATTGGAGAGTGCGCGGCCTGCCCGAGGCAGGCGCTGCGCGACCACGACGACGATCAATTCTTCTTCATCATCCCGTCGTCTTTCTTCATGCCGTCCTTCGACATGTGGTCCTTCTTCATGCCGTCGTCCTTGGACATGGTGTCCTTCTTCATCATGCCGTCCTTGGACATCGTGTCTTTCTTCATCATGCCGTCATCCTTGCCCATCTTGTCCTGAGCAAAGGCGGCCGGGGCAAAAGCGAGGCCGAGCGAGAGAGCGGCAGCCGAGAGGCCGAGCACGATGCGGGTGCGAATGGTCATGGTTCAACTTCCCTTCGAGATGGAGTTTGTCAGCGACGGACGCCGCTATTCAATCCTGACGGGTCGCCAGCCGGCGTTGTTACGCCGCCGCCGACAAATTTCGGTGAGCCTTCCCCTATTTCTCGTTCAACGTACTTCCGGGCTCGCAACCAGGAAGTGTGCAGCGCAGCACGGCCAGCACTTGCCCGGACGTTCGGTCTCGAACTATCAGATGAGAGAATATCGGGTGAAAGACCGGCTAGGATGGGCCTACCTGCTGGTCTGAAGGACTAGACCGAAATCACACAAACAAGAATCGTCCGAGGAAATCACGCCATGCTCACGCGCCGCCATCTGCTCGCGACCGCCGTCGCTGCGCCCGCGATCCTTCGCTTCGGCACCGGTACGGCGCACGCCGCGACCACGCTGAAGATCTCGCACCAGTTCCCGGGCGGCACCATCGACAAGGGCGATTTCCGCGACCGGCTCTGCCGCATGTTCGCCGCCGAGGTCAGCAAGCGTAGCAATGGCGACATCGCCGCCGAAATCTATCCGAACTCCTCGCTGATCAAGACCAACGCGCAGTTCTCAGCGATGCGCAAGGGCGCGCTCGACATCAGCCTCTATCCGATGCCTTATGCCGGCGGCGAGGTGCCGGAAACCAATATCGGCCTGATGCCGGGCCTCGTGACCACCTACGACCAGGGCCTGCGCTGGAAGAAGGAGCCGGTCGGCAAGGCGCTGACCGATTTCCTCGCCGACAAGGGCATCATCCTGCTCACCTGGGTCTGGCAGGCCGGCGGCGTCGCCAGCCGCTCCAAGCCGATCGTCGCGCCCGAAGATGCCAAGGGCATGAAGGTGCGCGGCGGCTCGCGCGAGATGGACATGGTGCTTCAGACCGCCGGGGCTTCGGTGCTGTCGGTCCCCTCCAACGAAATCTACGCGGCGATGCAGACCGGCGCCTGCGATGCCGGCATCACCTCCTCGACCAGCCTGATCTCGTTCCGCCTCGAAGAGGTCGCGAAGTCCCTGACCTCGGGCGCGGGCACCTCCTACTGGTTCATGCTCGAGCCCCTGATGATGTCGAAGGCGATCTTCGACAAGCTGCCGAAGAACCATCAGGACATCTTGGTCGCGGTCGGCACCGAGCTCGAAGCCTTCGGCCGCAAGGGCGCGCAGGACGACGACATCGAGGTCGCCAAGGTCTACGAGAAGGCCGGCGCCAAGGTCTCCGCGCTCGACGCCGCGACCGTCGGCAAGTGGCGGGACATCGCCCGCGACACCGCGTGGAAGGATTACAGCGCCAAGACGGCGACCGCGGCAAACCTGCTCAAGCTCGCCATCGACGTCGCGGCATGAGTCACGGTCCGCTTCCGGATCGCGACGACAAGACGAGCGCTGCCGCAGGGACCGGCCCTGCGGCAGCGATCGATCGCGGTCTCGCCGTCCTCAACAGCATCATCGTGGTGTTCGCAGCGATCGCGCTGGTCGCGGCCTGCACCATCCTGAGCTACAGCGTGCTCAGCCGCGCTCTGTTCAAAGCCGCCAATTACTGGCAGGACGAGGCCGCCGTGTTCCTGCTGGTCGGCGCGACCTTCATGACGGCGGCCTACGTGCAGCAGAACCGCGGCCATATCGGCATCGAGGCCTTCGTCGGGCTGCTCTCGCCGCTGGCGAACCGGATCCGGCTCTGGCTGGTCGACGCCGCCACGTTCCTGTTCTGCGCCTTCTTCACCTGGAAATCCTGGACCCTCGCCCATGAGGCCTATGTCGACGGCCAGGTCTCGAACTCGATGTGGTCGCCGCCTCTCGCCATTCCCTATTCACTGATGGCGTTCGGGATGAGCCTGCTCTGCATCCAGATCCTCGTGCAGCTTGCGCTGCCATTCGCCGGAGCCAAGCGGCCATGAGCGTTTTCGGTATCGGCCTCGCCTACGGCATCACGACGCTGCTGGCGATGTTCTCGGGCATGCCGATTGCGTTCGCGCTCGGCGCGGTCGCCGTCGTGTTCATGGGCATCTACATGCCCTCGGCCTCGCTCGATACGGTCACGCAGAACGTCTACGAGGAGATGGCCTCGATCACGCTCCTGTCGATTCCGCTCTTCATCCTGAAGGGCGCGGCGATCGGCAAATCGCGCGCCGGCCAGGATCTCTACTCGGCGATGCACGCCTGGCTGCATCGCGTGCCCGGCGGCCTCGGCGTCGCCAACGTGTTCGCCTGCGCGCTGTTCGCGGCGATGGCAGGCTCCTCGCCTGCGACCTGCTCGGCGATCGGCTCGGCCGGCATCCCCGAGATGCGCAAGCGCGGCTATTCCGGCGGCTTTGCCGCAGGGATCATCGCCGCCGGCGGCACGCTCGGCATCCTGCTTCCGCCCTCGATCACCATGATCCTGTTTGCGGTTGCGGCCGAAAAGTCGCTGGGGCGGCTGTTCCTCGCCGGCATCGGGCCCGGCCTCCTGCTGGTCACGCTGTTCGGCGCCTACGCCGTGATCCGCTTCCGCCAGGAATATGCCGCGGCCGAGGCGGCCTACAAGAATGGTGGCCCGGAGGCCGCGATCCTGACCCGCGACGAGTATACGCTGGCCGAGCGCTTCAGCGTGCTGCCGCGGGTGATCCCGTTCGTGCTGCTGCTCACCGGCGTCATGATCGCCCTCTATGGCGGCTACGCCACGCCGTCGGAGACCGCGGGGCTCGGCGGCCTGCTCGCGCTGGCGCTGATCGCCGCGATCTACAGCGTGTGGCGGCCGAGCGACCTTGCCCCCATCATGAAGTCGACGATCCGGGAATCGACCATGCTGATGATGATCATCGGCATGTCACTGCTCTATTCCTACGTGATGAGCTATCTGCACATCTCGCAATCGGTCGCCGAATCCATCGTCGCGATGCACCTGCCGCGCTGGGAGCTGCTGTTCGCCATCCTCGTCATGGTGGTCGTGCTCGGCTTCTTCCTGCCGCCGGTGTCGATCATTCTCATGACCGCGCCGATCATCCTGCCGCCGCTGCGCGCCGCCAATTTCGACATCATCTGGTTCGGCGTGGTCATGACCATCGTGATGGAGATGGGCCTGATCCACCCGCCCGTCGGTCTCAACATCTTCGTCATTCGCAACGTCGCGCCGGACATTCCCCTGCGCGAGGTGATCTGGGGCACCCTGCCCTTCGTGCTCTTGATGATGCTCGCGGTGCTGCTGCTGTGCTTCGTGCCGGGGATATCGACCTGGCTGCCGGACCTCGTGATGGGACCGGACGGGAGCCGGTAGGCAAGCTATCGTAGGGAGGGCAAAGCGAAGCGTGCCCACCATCTGTCGCAGACGTTCACCGTTTGGTGGGCACGGCGCAAATGCGCCTTTGCCCACCCTACGATTTCTCCTTCCCCCGCGACTTCGGCGCCGCCGCCACGACCTGCAACAGGTCCTTGCGCACGGCCTCGATGTGCCGCTCCAGAAACCCGCAGGCTTCCTCGACCTTCCGCGCGCGGCAGAGCGCGATCAGATGGGCGTGCTCCTTCTCGGCGGTCCCCATCGCCTTGGTGTTGGAAAGCTGCAGGCGCGTGTAGCGGTCGCTGGTCTGGAGCAGCGACAGCACGATCGCGCGCGTGCGGGGCTGCGGCGCGTGGACGTAGAGCGCCATGTGGAAGTCTGCGTTGAGCTGGCCCCATTCGCTGACATTGCGCGCCTTGATCGCCTTTTCGAAGCTCTTGTGGATGTCGTCGAGCCCCTCGAAATCCTCCGCGCCGAAGCGAGGCGCCGACTGCGCCAGCAATCGCGGCTCCAAAATGCGGCGCAGGTCGAAGACGTCGTTGATCTCGTCCAGTGACAGCTCGGAGACGATGGCGCCCTTCTGCGGCACGATCCGCACCAGGCCTTCCGCCTCGAGCTGGAACAGCGCCTCTCGCACCGGGATGCGGCTGACGCCATAAGCATCCCCAAGCGCGTCCTGGCGCAGCTGCGATCCGGCCGGATAGGTGCCGTCGAGGATCGCCTGCCGGAGCTGGTCGACGATCGCAGCCGACAGGGTGCGATGCTTCAGAGGCTGTTTCATCTGACCTTCTGCTGTCCTTCCCGACTCGTTCGGCCGACGCGGTCCCTGTCTTGCATGTCGAGGTGCCCGGCAAAAGCCAGACGCTCCACAAAAGCAAAGTGCCCAGCAAAAGCGCGCCCTGCCGCGGAAATGACCGCAAACTTCGTTTGACTCCCAAAATGTATAAATTATACATTTGGCAATCGCACGACAATTCTTCGGGGGTTGGGCCTCTTTCATGATCGAGCAGACCATGCCGGCCACGCGCGCGCTCAGCCTCCGACGTACGATCGTCCGGATGTCGGGCGGCCTGCTCGCGGTCGAGCGCCTCGCGCTGATGGGCCTGATGTACCTGCTCACCGGATTGATCCTGGTGAACGTCGTCACCCGCTACTCGCATTTCCCGATCTACTGGATCGATGAATCCGCGGTCTATTGCGTGGTCTGGCTGACCTTCATCGGCGCCTCCGCGATGACGCGGCTGCGGCTCGACTTCGCGGTCACGATGCTGACGGAGCGGCTGTCGCCGCAGCACCAGAAGATCGCCAAGGTGATCTCGACCGGCCTCGTCGTCGTGTTCGGTGTCGCCCTGATCGTCACCTGTGTGCTCTGGATGGACCCCGTTGGTCTCGCCCGCGCCGGCTTCGACGGGCGCAAGCTCGCCTCCGAAACCTTCAACTTCCTCTACACCGAGCGCACCCAGACGCTGAACTGGCCAACCTGGGTGCTCTATCTGACGCTGCCGATCTTCGCGGTGTCGATGACCATTCACGGTCTCGCCAATCTGCTGGAAGATCTCGAGCTGGTCCCGCGCAAGGCGCCGAAAGGCTTTCAGCTCTCCGAGCTGGACGGGGTCAACTGATGATCACGTCAGCAGCCTTCATGGCGTTCATGCTGGTCGGCGTGCCGATCGGCCTGTGCCTGTGCCTTGCCGGCCTCGTCTACATCGCGGCATCCGGCAATCCGGTGCTGTTCCAATCCTACCCGCTCCAGCTGTTCGGCGGCGTCGACAGCTACGGCCTGATCGCCATCCCGCTCTTCATTCTGATCGGCGAGATC
This sequence comes from Bradyrhizobium sp. USDA 327, assembly GCF_041262065.1. Taxonomy (NCBI): domain Bacteria; kingdom Pseudomonadati; phylum Pseudomonadota; class Alphaproteobacteria; order Hyphomicrobiales; family Nitrobacteraceae; genus Bradyrhizobium; species Bradyrhizobium sp. USDA 327. The sequence goes on from NZ_JBGCCW010000001.1 coordinate 3,202,819, forward strand.
ATGAACGGCGGCGGCATTACGCGGCGCATCGTCGACATGGCGATGGCCTTCGTCGGCTCGCTCAAGGGCGGTCTCGCCTACGTCAACATCCTCGCCAACATGTTCATCTCCTCCATCCTGGGATCGGCGACGGCCCAGGTCGCGATCATGGCCCAGATCATGGTCCCGGAGATGGAGAAGAAGGGCTACGACAAGACCTTCGCAGCGGGGCTGACCGCCTATGGCGGCATGCTCGGCCCGATCATCCCGCCGTCGGTGATGTTCGTGGTCTACAGCGTGCTCGCACAGGTGTCGGTCAGCGACATGCTGATCGCCGGCATCGTTCCCGGCGTCATTCTCACCGTGATGTTCTGCCTCGTCATCGCGCTGATGGGATACATCTACAACTATCCCCGCGCGGACTACCAGACGCCGCGCCAGCGCGTCATGACGATCCTGCGGACCTCACCGACGCTGCTGATCCCGATCGTCATCGTCGGCACCATCCTCGGCGGCCTCGCCAACGCCACGGAATCGGCGGCTGTCGGCGCGGTCGCCGCGGCATTGGTCGGAAAATACTGGACCAGGGAGTTCCAGTTCTCGCAGCTGCCGCAGATGATGCTGCGCAGCGCCATCTATTCGGCGATCGTGCTGTTCCTGGTGGCAGCCGCCGCCGTGTTCTCCTGGGTCCTGATCTTCGGCAAGGTGCCGCAGGAGACCGCCGCCTGGATCCAGACCGTCGCCAAGGACCCGGTCAGCTTCATGCTGATCTGCAACGTGATCCTGCTGGTGATCGGCACGGTGATCGACGGCATTCCCGGCCTGATCATGACCGTGCCGATCCTGCTGCCGGTGGCAACCGAAATCTATCACATCGACCCCCGGCAATTCGGCGTCGTGGTGGTGATCAACCTGGTGCTCGGCCTGCTGTCGCCGCCGGTCGGGCTCTGCTTCTTCGTCGCGGCCGCCGTCACCGGCGCCAAGCCCGGCAAGATGTTCATGGTGACGCTGCCCTTCTTCGTCATCTCCTGCGTCCTGCTGGTGCTGCTCTCGCTCTATCCCTCGCTCTCGCTGATCCTCGTCAAATAGGCCATCCAATAGGAGCCCAACCATGTCGCTTACACGCCGCCGCTTTCTCGCCGCCAGTGCCGCCGCCTCGGTATTTGCCCCATCGCTGGCGCTCGCCCAGGCCAAGGAATTCCGCCTCGGCCTGATCACGCCCAATGGCCATTCCTGGAACAAGGCCGCGCTCAAATTCGGCGAGGATCTCAAGTCCGCGACCAACGGCCGGCTGACATTGACCGTGTTCCACTCCGGCCAGCTCGGCAACGAAACCGCGATGATGCAGCAATTGCAATCCGGCGCGCTCGACATGGGCTTTATCCAGGCCGCCGAGCTCGGCTCGCGCGTGCCGCACATCGCCGCGATCAACGCGCCCTACATCGTTCGCTCGACGCCTTCGGTCGCGAAGTTCGTGCGGCATCCCGCGGCGGTGAAGCTGTTCGACGTGCTGCCGCAGGAAACCGGGACGATCGGGCTCGGCTGGGGCATCACCGGCATGCGCGCCGTGTTCTCGTCCAAGGATCTGCACTCGCTCGCCGACATCAAGGGTATGAAGCTGCGCATCAATCCGACGCCGGTCTATCGCGATTTCTATTCTTCGCTGGGCGCCGCCCCGACGCCAATCCCGACGCCGCAGGTGTTCGATGCCATGGCCAACGGCCAAGTCGACGGCCTCGAAGCCGATCTCGAATTCTCCTGGAATCAGCGCTTCGACAAGGTGTCCAAGGTCATCCTGCAGATGAACGCCGTCTTCATGCCGATGGCGGCGGTCGTCTCCGGGCGGGTCTGGCAGTCGCTTCCCGCAGCCGATCGCGAACTGATCGCCAAGACGATCAAGACGACGCTGGACGCGCAGATCGACGAGCTTGCCGGCAACGAGCCCGCGCTGGTCGAGAACTTCAAGAAGGCGCCGATCCCGATCCGCCAGGTCGACGCCAAGGACACCGAGGCCGTCATCGCCGAGTTCGACAAGATCTGGCTGCCGAAAGCCCCCGTTCTCGCCGAGCTGCGCAAGGTCGGCGCGACGCTCTGATCCCATCCATCGCCCTCACGTCAATGCCCGGCGGATCGAACGGTCCGCCGGCTCAATTCCAATCGGAGCCAAGCAATGAGCCCACGCATCTCCTGGGAAGGCGTCTTCCCGGCCGTCACCACCCAGTTCAACGACGACCTGTCACTCAACATCGACGCGACCGCCAGGGTCATGGACGGGCTGATCCGCGACGGCGTTTCCGGCCTGATCGTCTGCGGGTCGGTCGGCGAGAACACCTCGCTCGAGCGCAAGGAAAAAATCGCGATCATGGAAGCCGCGAAGTCGGTCGCGGCCGGCCGCGTGCCCGTGCTGTGCGGCATCGCCGAATTCACCACGGCCTTTGCGGTCGAGACCGCCAAGGAAGCCGCGCGCATCGGCATCGACGGCGTGATGGTGATGCCGGCTCTGGTCTATTCCTCCAAGCCGCACGAGACCGCCGCGCACTTCCGCGCCGTCGCCAGCGCCACCGACCTGCCGGTCATGCTCTACAACAATCCGCCGATCTACAAGAACGACGTCACCCCCGACATCCTGGCCTCGCTCGCCGATGTCGAGACCGTCGTCTGCTTCAAGGATTCCTCGGGCGACACGCGGCGCTTCATCGACACCAGGAACATGGTCGGTGATCGCTTCGTGCTGTTCGCGGGCCTCGACGACGTCATCGTCGAGAGCGTCGCCATGGGCGCCGTGGGCTGGGTCTCCGGCATGTCGAACGCCTTTCCGCGCGAGGGCGAGACGCTGTTCCGCCTGGCGAAGGCCGGGCGATTCGCCGAGGCGATGCCGCTTTACGAATGGTTCATGCCGCTGCTGCACCTCGATGCACGCCCGGACCTCGTCCAGTGCATCAAGCTGTGCGAGCACATCATGGGCCGCGGCACCGCGCTGACCCGCCCGCCTCGCCTTGCGCTGCTACCGCAGGAGAAGGCCGAGGTCGAGGCCATGATGGCCAAGGCGCTCAAGAACCGGCCGCGCCTGCCGGATGTCGGCTTGAAGGCGGCTTGACCGCGCATTTTTGTAGGGTGGGCAAAGCAAAGCGTGCCCACCATTTCTATGGCAACCTTGAAATGGTGGGCACGGCGCTACGCGCCTTTGCCCACCCTACGAACTGGATGGTTTCGCTGCGCTCGCAATGACGAGAACTAAGAAGCCGCCCGCTTCCGCTTGGCGTTCAGCGCGGACGCCACGCGGCTCACGGGCGGCTTGCCGAGCACGCCGCTCATCGCGTTGGTGGCCGCGAGCAGCTTGTCCATGTCGACGCCGGTCCTGATCCCCATGCCCTCGAGCATGTAGACGACGTCCTCGGTCGCGACGTTGCCGGTCGCGCCCGGCGCATAGGGGCAGCCGCCGAGGCCGCCGGCGGCGGCGTCGATGACGCGGACGCCCTCCTCCATCCCGGCATAGAGATTGGCGAGCGCCTGGCCGTAGGTGTCGTGGAAATGCATCGCGAGCTTGGCTGCGGGAATGTTGGCCGCAACCGCACGCAGCATCTCCTTGGCCTTCTCAGGCGTGCCGACCCCGATGGTGTCGCCGAGCGAGATTTCGTAGCAGCCGAGCTCGAACAGCGTGCTGGCGAGATCGGCAACCGCCTTCGGCTTGATCTCGCCGTCGAAGGGGCAACCGAGCACGCAGGAAATATAGCCGCGCACCGGAATGCCATCGGCCCTGGCGCGCGCCAGCACCGGCTTGAACCGCTCGATGGACTCCGCGACCGTGCAGTTGATGTTGGCGCGCGAAAAACCTTCGGAAGCCGCTGCGAATACCGAGACGACCTTCGCACCGGCGGCGCGCGCAGCGTCATACCCCTTTTCGTTCGGCACCAGCACGTGGAATTCCGCGCCCTTGATATGGCCGACGCCCCGCAGCACCGCGTCCGAGCTTGCCATCTGCGGGATCGCCTTCGGCGAGACAAAGGCACCGACCTCGACCGTCTTGAGCCCCGCCGAGACCAACGCCTCGACGAAGGCGATGCGGGCCTCGACGCTGACGGGCGTCTTCTCGTTCTGGAGACCGTCGCGCGGCCCCATTTCGATGATGCGGACCTCGTCGCTCATGTCACTCCTCCGAAGGCTCGACCACGGCGAGCTCGACGCCCTCCTGGACGATGTCGCCGACCTTGCACTTGATCGACTTCAGCACGCCGGCAAAGGGCGCGCGCAGCGTCTGCTCCATCTTCATCACCTCAAGGGTGAGGATCGGCGCGCCCTTCTCGAGTTTCGCTCCCTCCTCGGCGAGCACGGCGACGACCGTGCCCGGCAGGGGCGCCGCGATCTTGTCCTCGCCAGCCTGCTCCTCGCTCTCGCCGCCGAACGGATCCACCCAGTGCAGGTCGAAGCGACCGTTGCGCGTGCGCAAGTAAAGCTCATGGCCGTCGATCACGGCCGCGACTGACGATTTGACTCCGTCGAGCGTCAAGTCGAAGCCGCCTTCCTTCGCCGCGGTCGTGAACGCCAGCTCCCGTTCGCCGATCACCAGCGTCGCGGGGCCACTCCCGTAGTTCAGCGTGATCTTCTGCTCCGGCCCGTGCCCGACGCGGAAGGCAAAGCTGCGCTGGCGGCGGCCGACCGGCTGCCAGCCGAAGGTCTGCCAGGGTGAGTTCGCCTGCGCACGTGCGGCTTGCTGCTCGTCATTGAGGATCGCAGCCACCGCGGCGCAAAGCTCGAGCTCCCCGGGTGCGGGTGCAACCTGTGTCAGGACCGCCAGCTCGCGCTCGATGAAGCCGGTGTCGATCGCATTCGTGCGCACCTTGGGATGCGTCATCAGCGCCGACAGGAACGGGATGTTCGTCACGATGCCGCGGACGTCGGACTCTTCCAGCCCGCGATTCAGCCGCTCGATCGCGACATCCCGCGTTGGCGCCCAGGCGATCATCTTGGCGAGCATGGCGTCGTAGTACGGCGAGACCGCATCGCCTTCGCGATAGCCGGCGTCGATGCGCAAGCCTCCGGCTTCCGCCGGCAAGCGCCAGGTCGAGATCCTCCCGACCGACGGCATGAAGTTCTTGGTGGGATTCTCCGCATAGACGCGCGCCTCGACGGCATGGCCGTTGAGCCGGATCTCGTCCTGCTTCAAAGGAAGCGCCTCCCCAAAGGCAACGCGCAGCTGCCACTCGACGAGGTCGATGCCGGTGATCAGCTCGGTCACGGGATGCTCGACCTGGAGACGCGTGTTCATCTCGATGAAGAACACGTCCTTGCCGTCGGAGACGAACTCGATCGTGCCGGCGCCGACATAATTCACCGCTCCGGCCGCCTTTCGCGCGGCGGCGCAGACCGTCTCGCGTTGCGCGGCATTGAGGGTCGGCGACGGCGCCTCCTCGATCACCTTCTGGTGCCGCCGTTGCAGCGTGCATTCGCGCTCGAACAGCGAGAGCAGATTGCCGTGGCTGTCGCCGATCACCTGCACCTCGATATGCCGGGGATTGTCGACATATTTCTCGATCAGCATGCGATCATCGCCGAACGCCGCCAGAGCCTCGCGCTTGGCGCTGACGATCGCAGGTCCCAGCTCGGCGGCCGATCGCACGATGCGCATGCCGCGGCCGCCGCCGCCGGCCGAAGCTTTCACCAGGATGGGGAAGCCGATCTTGTCCGCCGCCTTCGATAGCGTCGCCTCGTCCTGGGCCTCGCCGTGATAGCCGGGCACCAGCGGCACGCCGGCCTTCTCCATCAGCGCTTTGGAGCCGGATTTCGAGCCCATCGCATTCATCATCTCGGCGGTCGGGCCGACGAAAACGAGGCCCGCTTCAAAGCAGGCCTGCGCGAAATCGGCGTTCTCCGACAGGAAGCCGTAGCCGGGATGCACGGCCTCTGCCCCCGTCTTCCGGGCGGCCTCGATCAGCCGCTCGACATTGAGATAGCTGTCGCGGGCCCGGGCGGGCCCGAGCAGCACGGCCTCGTCCGCGAGCGCGACATGCATCGCGTCGCGGTCGGCCTCGGAATAGACCGCGACCGTGCGCAGGCCCATGGCGCGGGCGGTGCGGATGACGCGGCAGGCGATCTCACCCCTGTTGGCGATCAGGAGCGTGCGAAAACGCCGGTAGAGCTTGGAACGGTCCATCGCATCACATCCTGAACAGGCCGAATTTCGTCGGTTCGATCGGCGCATTCGATGCCGCCGAGAGGCCAAGGCCGAGCACGAGGCGCGTGTCGGCCGGATCGATCACGCCGTCGTCCCAGAGGCGCGCGGTCGCGTAATACGGGTGCCCCTGGCTCTCATATTGCGCGCGGATCGGCTCGCGGAATTTGTCTTCCTCTTCCTTCGACCAGCTGTCACCCTTGGCTTCGATGTTGTCGCGGCGGACCTGGCTCAGCACCATCGAGGCCTGCTCGCCGCCCATCACCGAGATGCGCGCGTTCGGCCACATCCAGAGGAAGCGTGGCGAGTAGGCGCGGCCGCACATGCCGTAATTGCCGGCGCCGTAGGAGCCGCCGATCACGACGGTGAACTTCGGCACGGAGGCGGTCGCGACCGCCGTCACCAGCTTGGCGCCGTCGCGCGCGATGCCGCCGGCCTCGTATTTCTTGCCGACCATGAAGCCCGTGATGTTCTGCAGGAACACCAGGGGAATGCCGCGCTGGCAGCACAGCTCGATGAAATGCGCGCCCTTCAGCGAGCTCTCGCTGAACAGGATGCCGTTGTTGGCGATGATGCCGACCGGATAGCCCCAGATATGGGCGAAGCCGCACACCAGCGTCGTGCCGTAGAGTTTCTTGAACTCGTCGAACTCGGAGCCATCCACCACGCGCGCGATGATGTCGCGCACGTCGAACGGCTTGCGGCCGTCGACGGGCACCACGCCGTAGATCTCCTCCGCCGCAAACAGCGGCTCGCGTGGCGGATGCATGTTCAGGTTCGGCCGTGCCGACGGCTTCAGCGTGCCGACGATGCGCCGCGCGATGCCGATCGCATGGGCATCGTTCTGGGCATAGTGATCGGTCACCCCGGACTGGCGCGAGTGCACGTCGGCACCGCCGAGCTCCTCCGCGCTCACCACCTCGCCGGTCGCGGCCTTCACCAGCGGTGGACCGCCGAGGAAGATGGTGCCCTGATTGCGCACGATGATGCTCTCGTCGGACATCGCCGGCACATAGGCGCCGCCGGCGGTGCAGGAGCCCATCACGATCGCAATCTGCGGGATACCTTGTGAGGACATCTGCGCCTGGTTGTAGAAGATGCGGCCGAAATGCCGCTCGTCCGGGAAGATCTCGTCCTGCAACGGCAAGAAGGCGCCGCCGGAATCGACCATATAGACGCAGGGAAGATTGTTCTGCCGCGCGATGTCCTGCGCACGCAGATGCTTCTTCACAGTCATCGGGTAATAGGTGCCGCCCTTGATGGTGGCGTCGTTGGCGACGATCACGCATTCCCGACCCGAGATGCGCCCCACCCCCGTGATGACGCTCGCCGAGTGCACGTCGCCGCCATAGAGGCCGTAGGCCGCGAGCGGCGACAGCTCCAGGAACGAGGTGCCGGGATCGACCAGCAGATCGACGCGCTGGCGCGCCAGCATCTTGCCGCGCGCTGTGTGGCGGTTGCGCGAGACCTCGCCGCCGCCGCCGGCGACCTGGCTGAGTTTTTCGCGCAAGTCAGCGACGAGCGTGCGCATGGCCTCGGAGTTGCGCGCAAAGTCGGATGAAGACGGATCGATGCTGGAATGGAGCGGCATGAAAGTCCCGCGTATCTGGTGATCTGACGAGAGGCCGCGAGCAGGTTGGACCAGTCTCGCGGCAATTCCAATTGCGTGCAGGATCTAAGCCGTCTCGGCCATCAGCTCGCGACCGATCAGCATGCGGCGAACCTCCGAGGTGCCGGCGCCGATCTCGTACAGCTTGGCGTCGCGCCAGAGGCGCCCGACCGGGAATTCGCTGGTATAGCCGACGCCGCCGAGCGCCTGGATCGCCTCGCCCGCCATCCATGTCGCCTTCTCCGCGGAATAGAGAATCGCAGCCGCGGCATCCTTGCGCAAGCTGCGCGCGTGGTCGGCGCGGTCGCAGGCGCGGCCCACGGCGTAGACATAGGCACGCGTGGCCTGCCAGGTCGAGTACATGTCGGCGAGCTTGCCCTGCATGAGCTGGAAATCGCCGATCGGCTGGCCGAACTGCTTGCGCTCGTGCATGTAGGGCACCACCGCGTCCATGCAGGCCGCCATGATCCCGAGCGGGCCGCCGGAGAGTACCGCGCGCTCATAGTCCAGGCCGGACATCAGCACCCTGACGCCCTCGCCCACCTTGCCGAGCACGTTCTCCTCGGGGACCTCGCATTCGTCGAAGAACAGCGGATAGGTGTTGGAGCCGCGCATGCCGAGCTTGTCGAGATGCTGGCCGTGGGTGAAGCCCTTGAAACCCTTCTCGACCAGGAAGGCGGTCATGCCGCGCGGGCCGGCGTCCGGATCGGTCTTGGCGTAGACGACCAGCACGTCGGCATCGCCGCCATTGGTGATCCACATCTTGGAGCCGTTGAGCACGTAGCGGTCGCCGCGCTTGTCGGCGCGCAGCTTCATCGAGACGACGTCGGACCCGGCGCCCGGCTCGGACATCGCCAGCGCGCCGACATAGTCGCCAGAGATCAGCTTCGGCAGATAGCGCTGCCGCTGGGCGTCGTTGCCGTTGCGGCGGATCTGGTTGACGCAGAGGTTGGAATGGGCGCCGTAGGACAGCCCGACCGCAGCCGAGCCGCGCGAAATCTCCTCCATGGCGACGACGTGGGCGAGATAGCCCATGTTGGACCCGCCATATTGCTCCGGCGCGGTCATGCCGAGCAGGCCGAGATCGCCAAAGCGTTTCCACAGATCTGCCGGGAACAGATTGGCCTTCTCGATCTCGGCGGCGCGCGGGGCGACCTCCGCCTCCACGAAGGCGCGCACGGTGTCACGCAGCATGGTGATGTCTTCGCCCAGATCGAAGTCGATGCTCGGGATGTTCAAGGCGATTCCTCCGTATTTTGGGGACCGAACCTAGCCCGGTCCCGGCCCTCTTGCAGTCGAAAAGGTTGCATTTTCCGCCAAACTTGGCGAGGATTTTCAGGAGGGATTTCTGATGCCTTTTCAAGCCGCCACCTCGATCCCGCGCCGCGCCGTCACCCCCGCCGCCTTCGTCCGCGGCGTGGTCGCCGCCTATGAGCGATACGGCCGCGATCCCGCGGAGGCATTGAACCGGGGCCAGGTCGCGCCGGATCTTGTCAATTCTCCCGATGGACGGGTCACCGCCGCCCAATTCGAGGCGCTGGCCGGCCATGCCATGCGTGAGCTCGACGACGAGGCGCTCGGCTGGTTCTCGCGGCGACTGCCTTGGGGCACCTATGGCATGCTGTGCCGCGCCTCGATCACCGCGCCGACGCTGGAGGTCGCACTCAAGCGCTGGTGCCGGCATCACCGCCTGGTCACCGAGGATGTGCTGCTCGATCTCGAGCTTGGCGAAGAGACCGCGGTCGTGTCGATCCGTGAGCGAGGCGACCTCGGGCCTTGCCGCGAGTTCTGCCTGGTCACCCTGTTCCGCTACGTGCTCGGCTTCTCGTGTTGGGCCGTCGATTCCCAGATCGCGCTCCGCGCGGCTGAATTCCCCTACCCGCAGCCCAGCCACGTCTCGGTCTATCCGACCATCTTCTGCCGGGCCGTCCGCTTCGATGCGGACCGCGCCAGCATCGTCTTCGACAAGCACTATCTGTCGCTGCCGCTCACGCGCAGCGCGGCCGATCTCGACAACATGCTCGAGGGCGCGTTGCGGCTGACCGTGCTGCCCTACCGGCGCGACCGGCTGCTGGTCGAGCGCGTGCGCCGCGTGCTCCGTAATGCGCGCGGGCGCATTCTCGGCGCCGAGGACGTCGCGCGCGAACTGGCGCTGTCCACCCGCACCATGCACCGGCGCCTGCGCGAGGAGGCAACTTCGCTGCGCGATCTCAAGGAAGAGGCAAAGTTCGAGCTTGCCAAGCAGGAGCTGATGCGCGGCCGCACGCCGATCAAGCGCATCGCGGAGATCGCCGGCTTCCGCAACGAAAAGAGCTTTTCGCGCGCCTTCCGCAGCTGGACCGGGACCTCCCCGCGCGAGTTTCGCGGCCGGTACCGGTGAGCGAGCGCGTGCGCTGCGTGGTCGTCATGAATTGCGGCCCCCGAGTTGGATCTCGGAGGCCGCAACATCTCTGAACCGGTCTCGACTGGCGGCGCTAGTTCGAGTTGGTCTGGCCGCCCGGCCGGAGCTTGCGCGAGTGGGTCTGTTTCGGCTGCTGGGCGAACGCGTCGTTCGAGGCCTTCGCACCGCCGCTCTGCGAGCAGGTGCCGCCGATGCCGCCGGCCGCGGCGCGGCAGGCTTCCATCGTCGGGTAGCCGCAGCCGTGAGCGGCCTGCGCGCCGTTGGTGATGCAGAAGTCATCGGCCTTGGCAGCCGGTGCGGTCATCATGAGAAACGCGGATGCAAACAGCGTCGCAGCGGATGCGACGAACGTCTTCGAATTCGATGTCATGGTGTCTTTTCCTGCTTCAGGGTCTCACAAAGAGAGGCCTCGGCATGCCAACACGCTGAGGTTCGCACCTCGCATTTAGGCGGCGCAGGGGAACCGGCAATCACGGTTCAGCGCATTGCAGGGCTTCCCAAATCACATGTCACAGTTAGGTGAGTGACTCATGCATTAAAATACGGATTACGTGAAATTCTGATTTGGCGGGAGCATTTCCGATCTATCCTGCCGGGGCCGCCGCGGCGACCTCCTGCAACGGCAGCGGCACATCCTTGGCGACGCCCAGCACGGGGAAGCTGCGGACGTTCTTCACATCAGGCATCGCCGCGAAATGCAGGAGCTGCTGGCGCATGCTCTCGACGCTCGGCGCCACGCATTTCAGCAGATAGTCGGTGTCGCCCGATATCCGCCAGCACTGCTGGATGCGCGGGATCGCTGATATCGAGCTCTCGAACGCCTCCAGCACCGGCTGGGCCTGGCTGCCGAGCTGGATCGAGACGAACGACACCACCTCAAAGCCGAGCCGCCGCTCGTCGATGACGGCGCGCACCGCCCGGATCACGCCACGGCTGAACAGCGACTTCAGCCGCCGCAGGCAGTTCGGCGCAGACACGCCGACGCGCAGTGCCAGCTCGTTGTTGCGCACCCGCCCGTCCTGCTGCAGCTCGGACAATATCTTCAGATCGACGCCGTCGAGCTGGTCACGCCCCGCCATACCCCGCCTCGCCATGAGCTCGTCACGCGAGGCAGCGAAGCACGTGGCGGAATTGATGCCAAGGGCAGGACCCGGGGGCCCGGCACCGGATGCGACGTTAGAGCGTACGGGCGGGATGCCTCTCGGCCATCGGCGTTCCTTCACGCGGGCCCGCGAAGCAGATGCCGCCCGCCCCTCAATGCGTCCAGGGCTCTCCGCGGCGGAACGAGAAATTATCCGCATAGGCGACCGGGCGGCGGATTGAATCCTGCGGCTCGATGACCTGGTAGGCGATGCCCTTGCGCTCGCAATAGGCGACCGCCTCTTCCTTGCTGTGGAAGCGCAGCGTGATCTGCTGCTTCATGTCGCCGGACGACGTCCAGCCCATCAGCGGCTCGACCGAGCGCGGCTGCTCCGGCTCGTAATCGAGCTGCCATTCCTTCGTCTTGGACCGGCCGGATTGCATCGCGTTCTTGGCAGGCTTGAAAATGCGTGCGGTCATGGCTGGTCCGGGCCTCTTCGTCTTTTCGTTCGATTTCGATGCGTCACGGTGGCAGTTGGTGGAAACCTCAGGGATAGTATAGAGAAACCGATCGGGACTTGATCGGTGATTCCGGCCCCCGGCCCCCTCGCCAACGGTATAGTCATTATGCTGCACCGTGACAATTCCGTACCTGCCCTCGGCGCCGGGATCCCGCCCGGCGGCACTGCCTCATCAGCCTATCCGATCTCTTCGAGAGCTCCCGTCGCATGGCCTTCCTGAACATCAGTGCAACGCTTCCCGACAAGGGCCGCGATCTCCGGCTCGACCTGTTTCGCGGCGTCGCGAACTGGGCGATCTTTCTCGACCATATCCCCGACAACGTCGTGAACTGGATCACGACCCGCAATTACGGCTTTTCCGACGCGGCCGACCTGTTCGTCTTCATCTCCGGCTATACCGCCTCCTTCGTCTATGCGCGGATGATGCTGGAGCGCGGCTTCATCGTGGGCGCCACGCGGCTGACCAAGCGGGTCTGGCAGCTGTATGTCGCCCACATCATCCTGTTCGTGATCTACATCGCCTCGATCAGCTATCTGGCGCTGCGCTTCGGCGATTCCGAGATGATCAACGAGTTCAACGTTGCCGGCCTCGTCGACAACGCCACCGAGACGTTGCGCCAGGGCTTGTTCCTGCGCTTCAAGCCGCTCAATCTCGACGTGCTGCCCCTGTACATCGTGCTGATGGGCCTGTTTCCGCCGGTGCTTTGGTTCATGCTGCGCAAGCCCGACCTGACGATGGTCCTGTCGATCGTGCTGTGGCTGGCCGCGCGCCATTACGGCCTCAACCTGACGGCCTATCCGGCCGGTCAGTGGTACTTCAACCCCTATTGCTGGCAGGTGCTGTTCGTGTTCGGCGCCTGGTGCGCGCTGGGCGGTGCACGCCGTTCGATGGCGCTGATCAATTCGCCGATCACGCTGTGGGTCTGCCTCGGCTATCTCCTGTTCGCGCTGGTCATGACCATGGCCGGCCGCTTCCCCACCTTCGGCGGCATGTTCCCGGAATGGCTGTACTCGGCTTTCAACCCGAATGACAAAACCAACCTTGCGCCGTATCGCTTCCTCCATTTCGTGGTGATCGTGATCCTGGTGATCCGCTTCGTGCCGAAGGAGTGGCCGGGGCTGGAGTGGAGGGTGTTCGATCCCTTGATCGTCTGCGGCCAGCAGTCGCTCGCCGTGTTCTGCGTCGGCGTGTTCCTGTCGTTCGTCGGCCATTTCGAGCTGTCGATGAGCTCGGGTTCGCTGCTCGCGCAGATCTTCGTCAGCGTCGCCGGCATCGCGATCATGACGACGGTGGCCTATTACATCTCGTGGTCGAAGAAGCAGGACAAACCGCTGAAGCCGCCGCCGCCCAAGCCGGCGGCAGCCGCGGCCTGAGCCGCAGAGGCCCTTCGGAGCGCGACGTCCGGTTGCCACGCTTTCTGAGCCGGGATCGCATTGACATGAGTCAACGAGACGGCGGCGGCGGCACGCATAGTGTTGCCACGACCTGCGCCGCCGCTCTGCCGTCGGCAACCTCCTCTAGCACAAGGCCCAGACACATGCCCTCTCATTTCCACGCCGTGGTATGGATCGACCATTCGCAGGCCAGGATCTTCCATCTCGGCCTGAGCGGCTCGGACGAAGTCACGCTGCATCCGCAACTGCCGACACGACATCTTCATCACAAGGCGAATGAGATCGGCAGCGGCCATGCTGCCCCCGACGAGGCATTCTACACTGAGGTGACCAAAGCCATCGCCGATGCCGGCGAGATCCTCATCATCGGTCCGGCGAGCGCGAAGACGGAGCTTGCCGGCCACATTCACGCGAGCGCACCCGATCTGGCCAAGCGGATTGTCGCGGTGGAAGCGGCCGATCATCCCTCGGACGCCGAGATCGTTGCCTACGCGAAGCGTCACTTCAAGATGCCGCTGCCGCGCGTGCAGACGCCGGGATCAGCAATAGGCGAGCGGCACTCGGGTTAGGACTGCACGGCCTCAACGGCCCGGGGCGCGATGATGTCTCATCCCGATCTCACCGCGCTTCAGGCCGCCTCTTCGCCGTCGAACTCGGTGAATTTCTTGTAGATCCAGTCGCGGCCGTCGCGGCGGCGCCAGACCTTGCCGACCACGAACTGCCTATTGATGGAGCGGCGCGGCACGATCACTGTCCAGAGGTGCCAGATATCGGTCCAGCTCGACTGCGGACCAATGGTCTTGAGGTTGCGATCAAGAGACATGTGGCGGAACTCGCTGGCGCAGAACTCAACCGATGGGCGCCGCGACGAACCGTGATCTGGTGGTCGCACGGATTGAAGGCCGCCCATCGCGAGCCGGGACCGACCTGATAACAGCCACCCGGACGGCCGCAACAAGCGCTCGCCTTTAACCTAACCGATCAACCTTACTTCTTGGGATGGAGCGGCGATCGGGTGACTTTCCAGCGGACGTCGAACTTTGAAAACAATCGGAGCTTGGAAATCATCGGCGTGCGGGGGGAAAAGCGCAACGCCGCGCAAGCGGAATATCATCGCTTGGCGGCGTCCGTTAGGCATTGGGCGCTGAAATCCCCAACACACGTATGTCTGTGACAACAGCCAAAGGTTCGATGAATCTTTGGCAATTCTGCGCGGCGCGGCCCCTCACCAACGGCTTGAAAAATCGCGCAGAAGTCGTGTGGCGCAGGCTATGAACGCCAGGGCTTCGAAGGGCTCGGACAGACCTCTCGCAAACGGCTCACGACGCAATGCGCCGCCTGCCCCTGCCTCGGCGATCAAGCCGACTGGGACGTGGCGCTGGCGTTCGACGCGCTGCCGGACGCGTTCTGGGCATTGGTCCCGAGCGCGCCTTGCGCGTTGTAGGTCTGCCCGGACGGACTGCCCTGACTGGCTTGCGTGCTCACGGAGGTCTCGACCTCCGTGGTGCCGTCGGAATAGGTAATGGTAGTGGTGGTGACGCCGTCGATGGTCATGGAGACCTCGCTGACGATGGTCTTGGCCGAGCCGCCGCCGCCCGATCCCGAGCTTCCACCCGCCGATTGCGAGGACGATTCCGACGAGGTCGATGAGGCGGCGGCCGTCGACGAGGCCGCCGAGGTTGAGGATGCCGCAGACGTTGAGGATGCCGCAGACGACGACGCCGTCGCGGTCGGTGCGGACGTCGTCACGGCCGCGGTGGTAGATGCAATCGCGCTGATCGACATGCAGACCTCGCTCGAAGGAGACATCGGGCAAAGCGCCGGTTGCGCGCCCCCGATCCTCCCTTCAACGCATACAGCCCGCAAAGCAGGCGCGGCCCTGCGAAAAATTCAGCCCGGCAGGCATTTTACGGGCCCGGCCGGAGCAACCAAACGCAGCACCGTGCGTTGCAGGTTTTTCCCACCGATCTTGAGGCGTCCGTGAATGTCGACGATCAGCGCGCGCCCGCCATGGACGGACAGTGGTCTCGTCTCACGTCCGTGTGAGCAGGCGCGCGGCCGGTGAATTTCTGCGAGCGAGCCGAGACCAATGATGAGCAGGCCGCATGGCAAGGGGGAGCAGTGAGCCAGATCGATACGACCGAGAAACTACCCGACGTCCCGGAGACCGGAAGCTCGCTGTTGCCGCTCTGCGGACTTGCCGTGGCCGGGATTGCAATGCTGGGCTGGATCTGCGCCCTCGCCTGGGGCGCCTGGCGGCTTGTTGACTGGCTGCTGTTCTGAGCGGAGTT
This sequence comes from Bradyrhizobium sp. USDA 327, assembly GCF_041262065.1. Classification (NCBI taxonomy): domain Bacteria; kingdom Pseudomonadati; phylum Pseudomonadota; class Alphaproteobacteria; order Hyphomicrobiales; family Nitrobacteraceae; genus Bradyrhizobium; species Bradyrhizobium sp. USDA 327. Next base: position 3,218,264 of record NZ_JBGCCW010000001.1, read on the forward strand.
GCGGTCGCAGGTCTGCGATCCCATGCCCTGCGAGCCTTCTCGGGACTGGTCGGGGCAGCTGGATTCGAACCAACGACCTGCAGTACCCAAAACTGCCGCGCTACCAGGCTGCGCTATACCCCGAATGTCCGGCGAGCCCCGTCGATACACGCTTCCCAAGGCGCCAGCAAGCTTCCAGAAGGCGCCAGCAAGGCCGGCAATCGCCTCGCCCGTCCTATTTGCTGCCGAACAGAGGGTGCCCGACGCGGTCACCGGGGCGGATGCCGTATTTCTGCGCCGTTCCCGCCACCACCTCCAGCACGGCCCGGGCCGGCCCCCGGGACGAGATGATCTTCGTCGACAGCGGCTCGGTGTTCTCGGCGATGCGCAGGATGCGGCCGTCGGCGCGGATGAAGATCATGTCGAGCGACACATACGTGTTCTTCATCCACATCGACACTTCCTGCTCGGGATTGAAGTCGAACAGCATGCCTTTGCCGTCCGCCAATTCCTTGCGATACATCAGGCCGGTCTGCTTCTCCTCCTCGGTCGTCGCCATTTCCACCGAGAAAACCTGCACGCCGTTCTTGGTGACGATCTCGAGCGGCTGGAAGCTGGCGGCGCCGACGGGCGCGCTGGCGACGACACAGCCGATGATGACGAGGATGGCGGCAAGCCAGCCCTTCGCAGCGGACCAAGCGGCCTTTCGATCAGAATTCATGGGGCTCTCGAGGCGTGGGGGACTGGGCAAGTCCTTACGCGGCGGCCATCGGAAAAGAAAGAGGCGCGCCGGCCAGCCGGCACGCCTCTGCTCACGATCGCGAGAATTGGTGGGGTTCAGTGCGACTGCAATCCCGGCGATCCGGTCTCGGGATGGATCTCGGCCGCCATCATGCCCTTGGAGCCGGGCCCGAAGCGGACCAGGACGTACTGGCCCGGCCTGAGTTCAGTCATGCCGAAGCGGCGCAGTGTCTCCATGTGCACGAAAATGTCGGGCGTGCCCTCGCCGCAGGTCAGGAAGCCGAAGCCGCGCAGCCGGTTGAACCATTTGACCTGGGCCCGTTCCAGCCCGCTGGTCGGAGTGACCGTGACATGGGTGCGCGGCGGCAACATCTGCGCCGGATGGATCGCGGTCGACTCGTCCATCGAGACCACGCGGAAGGCCTGGTAACCCTTGGTGCGCTGAATGCACTCGACGACGATGCGGGCGCCTTCATAAGCGGTCTGGAAGCCGTCGCGCCTGAGCACGGTCACATGCAGGAGCACGTCGGGCCAACCATTGTCGGGAACGATGAAGCCATAGCCTTTGGAGGCATCGAACCATTTGATGACGCCATGGACCTCGACGAGATTGGCGCTGGCCTCACCGAGCCCGCTGAAGGGGCTGAGCCCGCTGTCGTGGCCGGCGCCGCCGTGCTCGCCCGGCGCCATCCGCCCGGGCGATACTCCCTGCCCGGGAACTCCGAGCTTCTTGGACTCAAATCCGTCCGACGACCCCATAACCCCGGACCCCACACTGCCATGCCACCCGCCACATTGGCGGCGCTCGAATCACGCGTCTTCTGAAAATCTTCTCAACTCGACGCGACGCGAATCTTCCGACTCAAAAGATAACACTCCCGGTTGAGAGGCATAGACAAAAAAGAGATTCGCCGGAACCTATGAACAGCTTGCATCGCCGCGAATCAAATTGATTCGTCTCAATTGCCGACGAAGGGACCGAGCGTCTCGCCGATGTCGTGATGGATGACGAGGTCGGCGATGTCGTCCTGCTCGGTCGGCTCGCGGTTGATGATGACAAGACGTGCACCGGCGCGCTTGGCCATGAGCGGAAAGCCCGCGGCCGGCCAGACCACGAGCGAGGAACCGATCGCGATGAAGAGGTCGCAGGATTGCGACAGCGCGGTCGCGCGCTGCATTTCGTCGTCCGGCATCATCTGGCCGAAGGAGATCGTGGCGGTCTTCACCGGCTCGTCGCATGCCGTGCAGTTGGGCGCCGCGCCATCCTCGTCGAAACGGCGCCTCACCCAGTCGAGCGGATAGGCCCGCCCACATCCAATACATCTCGCAAAAGTGGTATTTCCATGAAGTTCAACCACATGTTCGCTGGCGAAACCCGAGGCCTGGTGCAGATTGTCGATGTTCTGGGTGATGACGGCGGGAACCTTGCCGGCGCGGTAGAGCGAGGCCAGCGCGCGATGGCCGCGCCCGGGCTGCGCTGCGGCAAACACCTCCTCCATCGCGAAGCGGCGGCGCCAGGATTCGTTGCGCGCCTCCAGGCTCGCGACGAATTCGTCGAATGGGATCGGACGGTTGCGCGTCCAAATTCCGCCTGGCGAGCGGAAGTCGGGAATGCCGCATTCGGTCGAGATGCCGGCGCCGGTGAACGGCACGATGGCCCTCGCCTCGGCGATCATGTCGCCGAGCCGCTCGACGCCGCTCTGAAGATCCGATGCGATCAATCGCGCCTCCCGACTCGTTTGGCCTGACAGCAATATGCACAAGCGACAAGATCGTTGACGTACTTATCAAGCGCGAACGCAATGCGCTCGGCAACTTTTTCCGACCTTCGCTTATCACAATCCTGCAATGCCTCCTCCCCATTGACGCCCCATTCAGGAGCGCCAATGGATGTGTTGACGCGACTCAACGTGATTGCGGCGGCAGCGCTTGAGTTCAGATGTGCACAACTCAGGTGTGGAGGGGATTTGACATGACCGAAGACGAAGAACGCAAAGCGCGCGAGCGCGATGAGATCGCCGCCCGGGTCGCCGCCTTCCGTGCTACGCAAGAGAAGTTCCAGCGCGAGCGCGAAGAATACTTCGTGTCGACGCTGGAGAACGCCCGCAAGGTGGAACGGCCATCGCTCTGGCCCTAGCATCGTCCCGCAGGCAAGTGCGAGGACATGCGAATGAAAAAAGCCCGGAGCAACGCTCCGGGCTTTTCGCTATTGGCGGCTACCAATGGCGCCAGTGGTGATGGCGCTAGTACGGCCCGCCGCCATAATAGGCGTACGGACCCGGCCCGTAATAATAGCTCGGGCCGCCATAATAGCCGTAACCGGAACCGTAATAGCCATACGGTCGGGAGGCTGCGACCGCGCCCGCGGTGATGGCGCCGGCGGCAAGGCCGAACGCGAGGCCCGGGCCGATGCCGCGACCGCGCGCCTCGGCCGGCGCAGGCGCCGCGACGGCGGTCACGCCGACGGCCGCGACGGTGGCCAGAACTGCCAATGTCTTCTTCATGCTCGTCTCCTTCGCGTCTTACGGAGATAACCGCGAGCAACTGCGATGGTTGCGCAACTCGAAGAAGCACGGCGCATTCAAAAAGCGTTGATGCGCGGGGAACGAAATCGCCGAACGCGGATTGGTTTGCCAAGTGCGGGAGCCTCCGCCATCCGGGTTGAGGCAACAGCACGAAGACCCCGTCAGTATCTCCGCGATGCTGGCGGGGTTTTTCAGTTTAACGGGAGCCAATGGCAGCAGACCGCAATTGCTGCCAGCGGGGCGGACGATCGAGGAGGAATTCTTGCCATTATCCGCTTTGCTGGCACGTATTCGCAGGTTGGTTCCCAGATCCGACGATCAGCATTACGACGAGATCGTCCGCAGCTTCGGCGTCGGTACCCTGCGCCCGCCGCCGACGCCGATGAGCGACGGCGAGCTGGCGCGGGCGATCGCCGAGTTCCTGAAGGAGCAGCCGTCGAGTGAATCCGTCGCGACCCTCGGCCGCCGGCTCGACCCCACCTCGCCGGTTTGAGTTTCTTTCGGAAGCAGGGAACCAGGATTGCGCGCGGACGTTGAGTCCTTCCTCACGCTGAGATGAAGGAAAAGAGGCCCGACATGCCCGCGTGGCTCGAAGTCTTGCTCAACCTGTCCGGCTATGCCGGCTTCGTGGCGCTCGCCTCTCGCGGCGGCGCCGCTTGCCCGCAGGCGCCGGCCGACGATCGCATCTACGGTGACGAACGCTAATTGGCGTGCGCCGCTTGGCCCGCCGTACGCACCAGCCGGTCGGCCTTGACCGCCACGCGCGTGTCCTCGGCCTGCGGCCGCAGCGAGAAGCTGATCACCACGAAGGCGAGACAGAACAGCGTGCCGACGACGGCGACGCGCCGGTAGGTGTGCCGGTCGCCCTGGTAAAAGGACGGTGTCGAAAAAGGCGTCATGACAAAATTGCTTCTTGGCAAAGGCGTTTCTTGCTTGTCTTTGCCAGACACCTACCCCAGCCCGCAGCAAGCGCAACGCGATTGGGCTTTTAACCTAACCGAATAGGGTTATCGGCGTCCGCGCAAGCACTCGTTAGGCACATCAGAGGCGGCGCCTCTGCCGTCCGGACAGGCGAAAGACCGACCGGCTTTGTTCCGGCTTCGACTCCATTTCGTTCCAGAAGAACGAATCGGAATCGCAGAAATGAGTGCGGAGCAATTCTTAACAAACACTTTGCGCCTCGATCAGAGCAGTCCGCATCCATGGCGCTCTCCTCGCCTCACGCTTTCGGAGAAGACACGCGCGGGGCCAGGCATCACTCCGTCTCGTTCTGACACGTGCGGCCGCATCGCCGCCGTTAAATCATGATCTGGAAAAGTGCGCAGCGGTCTTCCGAAAAGATCACGCTTGAACAACAACCTAATGCGCGATGACGATTCATTCTAATCGCATCGCGCTTTAGGCGCGCCCTGTTCCGGCTTCGACTCCATTTCGTTCTCGAAGAACGAATCGGAGTCGCGGAAATCGGTGCGGAGCGAATCCTAACGATCGATGAAAGCGCGAGCTCTCACACCTTCGGCGGCAGAGCTCTTTGCCGGCAAACTCTTCGGCGGCCAATCGAGCGCGAGCCGACAGACGCGATCGCGGGTTGCCGCGTGTCGTCGACGCTGATCAAGCCGCCCGCTTCGCCTTCACCTTGGAGAAGCATTCGAGGATCTGGATGCGGAGCTCTTCCGCGGCAGGCCCCTCGAGCTTCCTGAGCTCGTTCCAGAGCCTGATCACTTCGCGCTGTTTTTCGACAGTCATGAGCCACCTCCAAAAAGTCTCCCAAGGCGGCTCACACTAGAACAAAATGAGAACAAAAAGTCCAGACCCCTCCAGCCGAATTTCGCTGGCCCCGCGTTGAACCTTTTCGGAACGGCATAGACTTACGGAAGCTGGGGATTTCAGCGCCCAGTCACACGGCAGCGCCGCCTGACGAACATACTCCGTCACCGCGGCGCTGTTGCTTTTTACATTTTCAACCTTAAGTTTGAGATACGGTTGGCGGCCAGGCGCTGAAATCCCAACGCCGTCAGCCAAGAGAGCCCCGCGCGAAAGCGCGGGGCTTTTCTCTTGAAGTCGGTGACTCTCTTGAAGTCGGTGACTTGGCAACGCGCGCGGATTGCATGCTATCGAAGCGAACCCTCGCCCTTGCGCATCGACCGGCCGAAATCCAGTGGGCCGGCAACGGTGCGGCGCAGCCGTTCGACGCCAGGGAAGCCAGCGTCGCGAGCTTCGTCATCGAGGCGCCGATGACCTGCGAGGTCTGTGAGAGAACCCTCTATCGGTCTGCGCGGCTTGCGGGAAACGGCAGAGCGCGCCCGGCCAGAGCGAACGGCGCTCCCTATGGTTTGTCCTGATCGTCCGGTGATGTTCGGCATCGCCTTCGCCGAGCACCACCTCTTCAGCCATTGTTCGTCGCGCGGCCTTGCGAAAGTGCCCGCCGCAACGATGTCGCCTGCGCCTCAGACGGCGTCCTTGGCGACCTTCAGCGGCGAGGCCTTGACCGACTTGCTCGCGGGCTTCGCCGCAAACTGCATCGGCTCCTTGGTGAAGGGATTGACGCCCATGCGCGCTTCGGTCGCCGGCTTGTTCACGACCGACATCTTCACGAAGCCGGGAATGACGAACTCACCGGACTCATTGAGCTCCTTGTAGCCGACCGTCGCCATGTACTCGATCACCGACTTCACGTCGTTCTTCGAAAGCTGCGTGCCCTCGGCAATTGCATCGATCAATTGGGTCTTCGTCATCTTCGCCATGTCTGAATTCCTTTGAATGGGGGCGCGCGAGCAATTCCTGCTGAGGACGCGGCCGGACCGCGGGGGCGCGCTGCTGATTCATGCCAGGGGTCATGAAGTGTCCGGGCTTAGAACCCATCGAGGCCGAAAACGCAAGCACGGGTTCTCAGGGACTCCCTCCCTCCTGTGGACCCATGCCCGCTTCTTTTTGAACCATTCGGCGGCTGGCGCGTCTTATGATCGAGGTCCCTAAGCCTCCCCCACCAGAGAGCCCCGCTTCCCCCAGGCGGGGTTTTCTCTGTCGCGACTCTTGTTGATCCGCCTGCTGTGTGACCTGCACGTGAAACCTGTGGCTCGGCCGGCGTCGTTGACACTTCAGTAACCTAACGCGGCCAAGCTCCAATCAGGTTCGTTGCGTTGGAGTATCCCACAGTGCTGGATTTTGACGAGCTGCGTGAACTCGCGGCTGATGTTCGTATCTATGTCGACGTCGCCGAAGACAAGGCCGAAGCGCTCAGGGCCGTCATCGCGGCTTACGACGTGGTGCTGGCGATCTTCCCCACTGAAGAGGGTATGGGTCTCCATGTCATCAAGGGCCGCGAGATCCTGGACAGGATTGCAAAGTCGCGGACGCATGCGATGTACAGCCACACCGCGATCGCGGTTCCCGACCTCGCGCATGCAGAAGCGCTCAAGTTTCTGACGACACCTGTCGACCACCGGATTGCGGCCTAAATCAAACCAGGCCGGACGCGGATAATGAACGATTTTCCGATCTTCAGCTTTCCGGCGCTGAAACCGTCGCCGGCACACTCAGCGGAGCTCCTCCCACCGAAACCGGCCCTACCGGCTTCGACGGCCGGACCAGCCGTTTGCGCATCGCTGCGGACAGTCCATAGCGAGCATTCGCTCGTCGGATCGAGGACGTGACGTCCGACATCATTACATTTTGCAGCGAGTCGACCTTCGCGATCAGCGTGGACAGCTGCGAAGATATCTTCTTCACGTCGACCCGTTCGTCCGTGATGCTCTGCCTCAGCGACAGCAGCACCAGTGAATCCTGCTGCAGCAGAGCCGCATTCTGCTGCAAGGCGTGGTTGTTCGCCTGCAGCGAAGCCGTGTGTTGCTGCTGGGCGGATTGAATGTCCTTCAAGGCAGCGACGACCGGATCCGGTTTCGGCGCGGGCGCTTCCTGGCGCGGAAGCAGCCCAGCCAGGCTGCCGACACATTCAGCGACGGCAAGCCGGACGGCAACGTATAGACGGCCGCCGCGCCGTTGATGGCCAGGGCACACACCGCCAGCAGCAGCACCGTTTTTCGGCCGGGCCGCGTGAGCGGCACTGCAGCTTCCGGAGCCGCGGGATCGTGCGCGGCTGCGGCGGCTGCGAGGGCCACCGCGTCGAGCTCTTCGGCGAAGCTTGGCGTTTCCAGGGACGTGGTCATCTGCGTTGACCCCAATGAGCGAGCAACAGGACGCCGTCGCCGGAACGTCCTCGTGACGGCTCCTGTACGCAGCACCCATCTCCAACTGCCTAAAATTGTGGGCTTTTCGGATTAATTCCACGTTAGCGGCCCAGCCGGCTGACGGGCCCGACGCCCCCGGCCGATTACGGGGCTGTTGCGCTGCGCACTCGCTCTGGAGCCCGAACACGCGCCCCGCTGCAGCGGCTTCTCCCCGACGGATTTTCCGAAGTTGGCATCATGCCACTGTTTTGCCCGACAGGTCAAACGGGCCTTTTGCGCCTGATGCAGAAGGCGTTGTGGCAGAAGCACTTGGCTACTGTGCATGGGGTTGTTTTCGCGTTTTTTGGAGCTCACCCCTCGTCCAGCACCTCGAACAGTGCCTCCACCCGCTCGAACGGCGCATCGCGCATCGCACTGTGATGGACCACCCGATCGCCGTCGCGTTGCAGCGACTTGCCTCTCGATTTCCGCAAGCGCCCCGGCAGGAACGTCGCAGCCACCGCCTCGGGACCGACGTCGAGGCGGATGATGCCTCTGCGCTTGCACTCGATCCTGAGCCTGGCTGCGGCGAAGAAATCGCGCGCCACCTTCGGCAAGGGTCCGAAGCGGCGGGAGGTTTCCTCCTCGAGGTCTTCGAGGTCATCCTCGCCATTGCATCTTGCGGCGCGCGCATAGAGCTCGAGCCGCACGGGCTCGGACTGCACATAGGTCTCGGGCAGCATGTCCCCGACCGGCAGGTTCAGGTCGGGCACCCACACCGCAGCGCGCTCCTCGTCGGCCTTCTCCGAGGCCATCTTCAGGAGGTGGCTGTAGAGCACCGGCCCGAACACCTGGACATGGCCGGACTGCTGCTCCGAGAACAAATCGCCCGCGCCTCGCAAATCCAGGTCGCGCTCGCTGATGGCAAAGCCGGCGCCCGGCCGGCTGAACTCCTCGAGCACGGCCAGCCGCTTCTCGGATTGTCCCGAAGCCGTCTCGGTCAAGAGATGGGCGAAGGCGCGGATGCCGCTGCGGCCGACGCGTCCGCGCAGCTGATGCAGCTGGGCAAGGCCGAATTTTTCCGGCCAGCACACCACGATGGTGTTGGCGCGGGGAATGTCGAGGCCGCTCTCGACGATGTTGGTCGCGAGCAGGACGTCGGCACCGCCCTCGACGAAGCTCATCATCCGGTCGTCGATCTCGTCGGCAGGCAGCTTGCCGTGCAGACAGACGATGCGCAGGTCGGGCGCCACCGCCTGCACCCGCGCCAGCATCGGATCGAGATCATGGATGCGCGGACAGATCAGGAAACTCTGCCCGTGGCGGCGCTGCTCGCGCAGCAGCGCGGAGGCGATGGCGGCATCCGACAGCGGCGCGATCCGGGTCGCGACCGGAAGCCGGTGCACCGGCGGCGAGGCGATCACGCTGAGGTCGCGGAAGCCGGCAAGCCCGGCGGCGAGCGTCCGCGGGATCGGCGTCGCGCTCATCATCAGCACGTGGACGTTCCTGGCGAGGCCGGCGAGCTTGGTCTTCTCGGCCGCGCCGAAATGCTGCTCCTCGTCGATGATGACGAGGCCGAGATCGTCGAATTTGACGTCCTTGCCGGTGAGCGCCTGCGTGCCGATCACGACCTTGATCCGGCCGCTGCGCAGTCCCTCCCTGGTCTCCCGCAGCCGCGCGCCGGACGTTGCCCGCGACAGGTTGCCCACCTCGATGCCGAACGGCGCAAAGCGCTTCTGGAACGTCGCGACGTGCTGCCTTGCCAGCACCGTCGTCGGCACCGCGATCGCCACCTGCTTGCCCGACAGCACCACCGCGGCGGCCGCCCGCAGCGCCACCTCGGTCTTGCCAAAGCCGACGTCGCCGCAGACCACCCGGTCCATGGGATGACCGGATGCAAGATCGTCCAGCACGTCGCTGATCGCCTGGGCCTGGTCGATCGTCGTGAAGTAAGGGAAACGCGCGACGAACTTCTCGTACGTCGACCCCGGCGGCACCAGCTTTTCGGCGCGCCGCCGCCGGCGCTGGCTGATGTGCTTGGCCAGCACCTTGCCCGCGGCCTGGATCTCGCGCTCGGCCTCGCCGCGGCGGGCCCACCATGTGCTGCCATCCGCCTTGTCCAGCGCGAGCTTGCCGAGCTCGGTCGCGTAAGGCCACATCAAGGCGAGATCGGCCGGCGGCACCAGAACCGCATTGTCGCCCGCGAACTTCAGGCGGATCATCTCGCGCATGGCGCCGCCGCCGGTGTTGACGGTCTGCAAGCCGTCGAGCACGGCAAGGCCGCGCTGGAGGTGGACGACCACCGTGCCCTGCTCGGGCACATCGGCATGGTCGAAGGCCGCACTCCAGGCGCGCGCCATCGGTTGCGGATGATGCGCGCGGCTGCCGAGCACGTCCGACGCCGTCACCACGACGAGGGGCTTCTTCCCGGGCACGACGAAGCCGGCATCGAGATCGGCCAGCAGCGTCGCCTCGCCGCCCCGCCCCCGCGCCGCCTCGTCCCAGTCATCGGAGCGCTCCGCCTTGACGCCGCTCATCCGCTCCATCACGCGCAGATCGTCCTCGTGCGCGGCGACGAGGATCAGTCGCGATCCGGCCCGGCGTGTCTCCTCGACGAAGGCGCGCAGCGCCTTCCTGGAGGATGTCAGCTTCGAAAACTCCGGGATGTGCTGGAAGGGCGCAGTCCGCGGCAGCACCTTCATGCTCTTGGAGAGCTGCTTCCAGTCGCGCCGTGCGAGATATTCACGCTCCCGTTCCGATCGGCCTGCGGCCTCCTCGATCGTGTCCAGCCAGGCGTCGGCATGCAACGGGACGCCGGCGTCCGCGATCCATTTGGCACCCCCACAATAGTCGAACAGGCTCGCGCGCTTGCCGCGCCTGCCGGCAAGGCCGAGCCGCTCCGACATGGGATCGACGAGCAGCTCTTTGGTCTCGAAGATGATCCTGTGCTCGTTCGGGTCGAAGGCCACGATCCGCTTGATCGCATGGTCCGAATGCTCGATCCGGAACGGCCCCAGCGCGCCCGCGGGAAATATCTCGAAGGTCTGCCCGTGGAACAGCGCCCCGCCCGGATAGTCCGGCTCGTCGTCGAGATCGTATCCCAGGGCTAGGAGGCGGGTCTCGAGGTCCCGCTCGGAGAACGAGCCGCCCACTTTCAAGCTCAGGCTCAGGCGCGACAGACTCGCCGGCGGCGGCAGGCGCTCCATCACCGCTTCCGCGGTCGACACGAGAAACAACGGCTTCCTGGATTTTGCGAGGCGGCTCAGCACGGAGGCTCTGCGCCCGGCGAGCTCGTGCGACGGCTCGAGCTGATCGAACGGCAAGGTGTTCAATCGCGGAAACACCAGCACCTCGCAGGACGGGTCGAGCGCGTGAATGACGCTGCCCAGCCGCTCCGCCCTGTTCTCGTTCTCGGCGAGGAAGACGATCCCGCTGCGTCCGGACTGCTTCCATTGTGCAAGCAGGTGAAGAGCCATCATGCCGAGGGGCGACGACGACGAGATCGTGGCGCGCTGCGATCCTTTGCTCTTCTTCGGCGCCTTCTTGGCCACCCCTGTCTTTTTGGAAAGCCTCACTTGAACCCGTTTCTGGTCTTACATTGTAGCCAACAGAATGCGAGCCGCCCTCATCTCGAATCGGCAACTCGCCGCCATGCATATGGGATTTGCCCCGCAAACGCACCCCTCGTGGCAACGTTCAAAGGCGGCGCCGCGATCCCGGCAATCCAGCTGTTTTGGTAGGCCTGCAGCGCGGAACTCATGCGGCCCGAGATCGGCATCGCTCGATGCAAGCGTTGCGGCGATCGAAGACGTCGCGCGCGCATGGGGCCACGAAAAAGCCCCAGCGCTTGGAGCCACACTGGGGCGTTTCGTTCAACATGAATAAGTTAAGCAATGACGTCTTCATAGCAGCGGTTTCGCCGTGCGCTTGTGAACTGGTTCACACGCTTTGCGCCGAGCAAACGACCTCAGCGCGAGAGGCCCTGAGGTCGCCAACCTTTATGGGTAGGTTTTCTCGCGGCCCGGGGGCTTTGGGGCTTGGGGATGGGCCGTGAGCCCGGATTCGACGCACGTCATGCAGAGTCGTTCCAAAGCTGGCCGATCGGAGGTCCAACATGCTTGGGCGCTCCAACCATGCCGGAACCGAGTACCTCACATCTGCCGGTTTGAGTGCGCACGCGCCACGCGTTAGGATGCCCGCTTTTACGGGGGCTCATTTGAGGTCATTCATTTTCATCGGCGCCATCGCACTGCTTGCGACGGCCGCCCACGCACAGACGCTGGTCGATCCCAACAAGGTTGCTCCCGAATACCGCGATGCAGCCGAGAAGCGCCGCGCCGAGCAGTTGCGCCAGCGTGAGTGCGCGCTGAAGGCCGATCTCGAGAAGGTGCTGCCCAGGGATCGCACCGCCTTTCTCAACCATTGCCTGGAGACGATGGCGGCCAAGCGATAACGGCCGACTGTCCCAACCGGCGTCTTGGCGCGATGCGCGCAAGGTCCGCGGTCATTCGCCGGGCGGACGCGATCGGCCGGGCGAGAGGACTAGCTCAGCTCCGCCGCCGCTTTCGCGGAAACAGGCGGTCGCGGATGTAGCGCGAGGTCGGCGTCAGGCGGATGCCGCGGGGCTTCTGCCAGGCAGCGCGGTCGATCTCCTTCTTGTCGCCGATCGCCAGCCTGCCATTGGCGGATTTGGCGATGAAGATCGCGTCATTCATCTTGCGCCCGGAGCGCTTGTTTCTCGTCTTCACTTCCTTCCAGAGTGTGATCCTGCCGAGCTTCAGCTTTGGAAGCTCCTCCTTGATCTCCCGCCGCAGGCAGTCCTTCTCCGACTCGCGCGCACGCTTGCGGCCGCCCGGGAACATCCAGAGCCCATCCGACCGGCGCCTGACCAACAATACCTTGCCGCGCCTGGCGGCAACCAGCTTGGAAGATTTCGCCATTGCTGCCGTCATCAAAAACAGAATCGACCCGATGGTAACTTGTCTAGTCGAACAGACAAGTTCGCGGCATGCTTTGATCACAGGCCGCGAGATATCGGGTCCTGGCGCGGCACGGCCGGAAGGACGCACGTGCGGGGCGCGAGATCAGCCCTCGCCCGCCTCCGCCTGATCCTCGGTCCTGATCCAGGCCATCATGATCTCCCAGGCCACCGAGAGGATGATCGGGCCGATGAACAGTCCGACGATGCCGTGGGCCAGCGTGCCGCCGATCACGCCGACGAAGATCACGATGGTCGGAGTGGTCAGCCCCCGCCCCATGACGAGCGGCTTCAGCATGGTGTCGATGAAGCCGACGAGGACGAAAAACACGGTGAGCAGCAACGCCGTGGTGACGTCCTTGGCGGTCCAGATCCAGATGATCACCGGCAGCAGCACGAGGAAGGCACCGATCTGCACGATCGAGAGCAGCAGCACGATGAAGGCGAGAAGGCCCGCACTGGGCACCTCGGCGAGCTTGAAGCCGATGCCGGCGAGCAACGCCTGCACGATCGCGACGCCGATCACGCCCTGCGCCACGGCGCGAATGGTCGCACCCGCAAGACCCAGGAAATGCTCGGTCTGCTCGGGCACGATGCGAAACAGAAAGCCGCGGCCGGCCGCGACCAGCCTCGGCCCGTGCGGAAACAGGAATCCGGCGACGAACACGGAGACGAGAAACTGGAGCGTGCCGACGCCGGCATCGCCCGCGAGCGAGAGAAGCGGGCCCGCCAGCGGCTGGAGATACGGCGCCACCTCGCGCACCACCGCCCGGACGTTGTTGTAGGCCTGCTCCCAGAGCTCGTAGAGCCAGGGCCCGACGAGCGGCCACGATTTGAGCTGCTCCGGCGCCGACTGGAGCGCGAGGTCGCCGGTGCCGAGCTGGTGCGCCAGCTCGCGCACGCCGTCCACCGCGCTGATGCCGAGCCAAGTCGCCGGACCAATGACGATGCCGAGCGTGATCAGGGTCAGGATCGCTGCTGCAGTCTTGGGCCGGCCGCCGAGGATCTTGGCGACCCAGCTGAACGCCGGATAGAACGCGACCGCGAGCACGCCGCTCCAGGCCAGGATCGGCACGAACGGGCGGATGATCAGGAAGGTCCAGATGATCAGCAGGGCGAGCAGCCCAAGCCGGATCACGAGCTGGATGACGTCCTCTCCCGTCAGGAGCTGACGGAGGCTTTTCACGGGCACAGCTTTCCTTGCGACATGAACGCAACCTCCCGCGCTTGCACGGCCCGGCCGTTATTGCCAGCAACGCTTCCGGCGTCAAGACGACCGGAACTGACCGCGCCCACGATCAGGACCCCATCGGGCCATCCCGCATTCCGCGACGATGACGCCTCCCCCTGGCCTGCGCCCCGGCCCGGCTTAGCTAACGCCCGTTAACCGGATTTCCCCGCGCCGGTTTACGCCGCTGCAAACGCTGGCGGCTATCGTGGATCGAGGTCACCGAAACGCATTCTGTGCAATGGCCAACAGCATCTGGACGATCGAAGAGTTCACCTGTGCGGGTTGCGGCATGAACTACACCGCGACCAGGGAGGAGCACAGCGAGGCCCATACCGGCAGCTTCAAATGCGGCATCTGTAGCGGCGTCGTGCACGCCTGGTCCGGCAAGCATCATTTCTTCGGCTGGCAGGCCGTGAAGACGAGACCGCCGGTGTTCGGGAGGCGCTGGGCGGGCGTCGGGTGGTAAGCGGTCCGCGTCGCAGGATCGGCCCAATTGCACCGCCGCCGTTTGCACTCCGTTCACCGGTCGCCGCTAGATCAGGATGGATCCTCCGCGCCAAACCCCAATCATGGCCGACCTCAACGCCGTCCTGACCAGGCTCAACGACCGTCTGCTCCGCCTCGAGGGCGAACTGTTCGTGCTGCGCTCGCTGGCACGCGCGACGCTGACGGCCGGCGACGACCATGCGGCACGCATGCGCAAGCTGGTCGAGGCCGCGAAGGTCGCGCTCGATGATGAGGCCAAGCGCCCTCTCGACAAGCCGACGCGCAAATATGTCGATGCGGCAACCGCACTGGTGGAGGAGCTCCTGGTCGAGCCGACCCCGGCGCGGCCGCTGTTCACGGTCATCGACGGAGGCCGTCGCGACTGAGCGACAGACATTTTAGGCCCGCCATCGGCCAGACGTGCCGGGAGCGCGTGTGCCGCAGACCTCTAGATCCCCGTGGAGTTCTCCGCCTTGAGCCGGCTGAGCCCCGCCTCGATGATCGCGATCTCCTCGTCGATCTGGCCGATCGGCAGGCTGAAATCATAGCCAGACCTGCTCTTCAGATCGACCGCAAGCCGCTGCCTATGCATCATCAGCTCGTCCAGTCCGCGGCGGTTCTTCAGACGCACATAGGCGTCGACGATCTGCTCGATTGCGCTCGGCATGAAACCTGTCCCGTGAAAAGGCCCGGCGGCGCGCCCACGCCGGCGGACGTTTTCGGTGTCGCGGTACGCAATACAAATCCGCGACGGTTTCGTCGATACGCCAAGCTGGTTGAGATCGTGTTACCGTCGGACGATTTCGTGATGCGTGGCATGAAAAGGCCGCCGGCGATCACGCCAGCGGCCAAAGCCGGGTTCGAAAATGGATGCGGGTTGAAATGTCGCCAGCCCCGGTCCGGCGCACGTTACCAGCCAATCAGGGGGATCTCTGTTAAAAACGAGACACAGGAACCACTTGTCGGCCGCTTATCGTCCGACCGTGGCGGCGCGGCAACGCTAGTCCGTGACGCAGAAATAGGTTCGCCGGCCGCTGGCGCCCGGCGCATTGTTGATAACCCACGCAAACACTGCGCGGGTGGTGACAGGGCGTCCTGACGTGTTATCGGGGATGACGCAGTTGCGAAACGGATCGGACACCCATGCGCATTACCCTCGTCGGCTCCCGCCATTTCGGCGTGACCACCCTGAACATGCTCCGGGAGCATAGCGTCTCGGTCGTCCGGGTCGTGGTAGCCGATGCCGAGGATCGCCTCGCCGCGACGGCGAGGGCCGCCGGAATCGAGGTCGTGGTCCAGGCCAATCCGAAGCTCGTGGTGGCTTCCGAGATTGCCCCCGACACCGATCTGATCATCACGGCCCACAGCCACGCCCGGATCGGCAAGGACGCGCTTGCCGCCGCCAAGCTCGGCGGGATTGGATATCACCCTTCGCTGCTGCCGCGCCATCGCGGCAAGGCCGCGGTGGAATGGACCATCAAGGAAGCCGATCCGATCGCCGGCGGCACGATCTATCACCTCGCCGACCGTATGGACGCTGGCGCCATCGCCGCCCAGGACTGGTGCTTCGTCAAGAAGGGCGAGACCGCACGGGAGCTTTGGGAGCGCGCGCTGGCGCCGCTCGGGCTCAAGCTGCTGGCCGATGTGATCGACTACGCCAAGGTCCACAAGGCGCTGCCCGCCAAAGCGCAGGACGAGCAGTTCGCGACCTCCGCGCCGAGTCTCTCCTGACGTTTACCCTTAACGTGAGCCCGCTTTGATTCTGCTTCGAAAATCGGTGTCAGAATCTCGAATAAACCATTGCGCCAACAGGAGCAATTTTCGATTTGGCATCGCAACAAATTTCCGTCACATTTCGTCCGAATAAGCGTCAGCATATCAGACAAATTCAAGGACGGAATTTATGCGTTTTGGTCGCATTGCGGTGTTCTGTGCCGCTTCAGTTTTCGCCGGCACCCTCGCCGTCCCCGCTTTCGCCCAGAGCCCCTATGATGGCAATTGGCAGGTCACGATCGTCACCAAGAGCGGATCGTGCGAGCCGACCGCGAGTTCCATGCTGACGGTTGCCGATGGCAAGATCACCGCGCCCGGCGCTAACGTTTCCGGCACCATCGGCCGTGAGGGACTTGTGAAAGTTTCGATCAATGGTGCATATGCCAACGGTCAACTCAACGGCAACGCCGGATCGGGGAAGTGGAATGGAGCATCAGCAGGCATACCGTGCAGCGGGCGCTGGGAAGCATCGCGCCAATAAACCAACGCAGGTTCCTGCCCGGAATCGGCGGCTGCTGATCGCGGCCGCCGTATTGTTTGCGGCCGCAGCCGCCAATTCCGAAAGCAACGCGCAGTCCGGTCCGTTCGCTCCGATGGCGGGAAGCTGGAGCGGCGGCGGCACGGTCAGCCTCGAGGACGGATCGACGGAACGCATCCGCTGCCGGGCCAAATACGCTCCCATCGGCCCCACAATGGAAATGACGCTGACCTGCGCCAGCGACGCCTACAAGTTCATCCTCTCCGCCAACGTTCAGTCGGCGGGCGGTGCCATTTCGGGAGGCTGGAGCGAGGCCAGCCGCAACATCTCCGGCTCGCTCCAGGGCCGCGGTGGCGGCGGAAACTTCGAGGTGGTCGCCTCCGCCGCAGGCTTCAACGCCAACATCGCACTGAGGACGCACGGCAACAAGCAGACCGTCACGATGCGCGCGGACAGCCAGTTCCGCGGCGCCAACATCTCGATGTCGCGCTAAGGCGGACGACACTTTTGACAATCGGCCCGGCGGCTTCGCCGGGTCGATTTTTTACGCGTCCGGCACGAACGCCGTGACCTCGATCTCGACCTTGGCCCGGTCGTCCACGAGGCCACCGATATAGAGCAGCGTCGAGGGCGGGAAATTTCGCCCGAGCGTTTCCTTCCAGGCCGCACCAATGCCAGCACCGGCCGCTTCATACTCGCTGCGGCTGGTCAGGTACCAGGTCAGGCGGACGATGTGCTCGGGGCCGGCGCCGGCCTGGCCCAGGAGCTTGATGATCCGCTTCAGCGCAGTCGCGACCTGCGCTGCCATGTCGGACGCGTAATTGCCGGCCTCGTCGCCGCCGGTCTGGCCGGCCAGAACCACCCAGCGCCCCGGCCCCTCGACCACGACGCCATGGGAAAAGCCGCGCGGGTTTTTCCACTCGGCCGGCTGCAAGATATGCATGAGCGACGCTCCTCCGATCTTCTCGTTGTCCAGAGATGCCTAGCACGACACCCTGCATCGCTGCATCCGCAGATTTGGCCGTTGCAAACGCCGATGATGTCGCCGATACCGACCGTCCCTTCGGGTTTCCTTCCTCCGGCATCCTGCCCCAATGAGCGCGACACCGTCCAAAACGATGGCTGCACTGTGGATGGCCGGCTGGCTGTCGCTGATGCTGGTCATGGCGATTGCCGGGCGCGAGACCACGCGCGAACTCAATGTTTTTCAGATCATGGAGGTGAGATCGCTGGTCGGCTTCGTGTTGCTCTCGCCGATCATCTACCGCGCCGGCGGCTTGAAGGTGCTCAAGACATCACGCCTGCCGCAGCATGTCGGGCGCAACCTGGTGCACTATGTCGCCCAGCTCGGCTGGTTCTTCGCGCTGACGCTGATTCCGATCGGCCAGGTGGTCGCGATCGAGTTCACAATGCCGATCTGGACGGCGATCCTCGCGGCAAGCTTCCTGTCCGAGCGGATGACGCCATGGAAGATCGCCGCCATCGTGCTCGGACTCGTCGGGGTGATCGTCATCGTCCGACCCGCGACCGGGGAGATCAATCCGGGCCAGCTCATCGCGCTCGGGGCCGCCATGGGATTTGGCGTGTCGATGGCGCTGGTCAAATCGCTGACCCGCACTGAAAGTGCGCTCTCGATCCTGTTCTGGATGCTGGTGGTGCAATCCGCCGCAGGCTTCATTCCGACGCTGTTCGTCTGGACCTGGCCATCGGTCTATGTCTGGGCCTGGGTCGGCGTGATCGCCGTCTGCGGCACATTTTCACACTATTGCCTCGCCAGCGCGATGCGCTACGCCGACGCGACGATCGTGGTTCCGATGGACTTCCTGCGGGTCCCCCTGACCGCGACCGCCGGCTGGCTACTGTATTCCGAGCGGCTCGACGCCTGGACCGTGCTCGGCGCGGTGCTGATCCTGGGCGGTAATTTGCTGAATTTGAAGCCCGCTTCGCCCGTTGCCGCTCGCGCGCGGTGAACCTCGCGCCGCCTCGCGCGACAAAACGAAGTGGCCGTGTGATCTGGATCACGTTGGAGGGACACTCCATCGTGCACATTCGGCCACACAGCAGCGGGTTGACGCAACGGACCGGCCGTTTTGGTGGCGCGACGTCGGGGACTTCGTGTAGGTTCGTTGCCAATTTGTTGCTGCCTGCAATTCGATTCTGGGGATTTCAGAATGCGCTATCTCACCCTCCTCACTTCGCTGGTGTGCATGGCACTGTCGATCAGTGCCGCCAAGGCTGACCGCCGCGTCGCCTTCGTCGTCGGCAACGGCTCCTACAAGAACGTCGCGCAATTGCCGAACCCGCCGATCGACGCCAAGGCGATGGCGGCCACGCTGCGCAATGTCGGCTTCGAGGTGATCGAGGGGTCCAATCTCAGCCGCGACCAGATGACGGAGAAGCTGCTCGACTTCGGCCGCAAGGCGCAGGGCTCCGACATCGCGCTGTTCTATTATGCCGGCCACGGCATCGCCGTCAGCGGCACCAACTACCTTCTGCCCGTCGATGCCGACATCAAGTCGGAGATGGACGTCAAGCTGGGCGCCGCCATCAACATCGACCTGACGCTCGAGCAGACCATGGGCGATGCCAAGGTCAAGCTCGTCTTCCTCGATGCCTGCCGCGACAATCCGTTCGCCGCCAAGATCAAGTCGAACGCGGCGACCCGCAGCGTCAACGTCCAGAGCGGTCTCGCCGAGATGAAGTCCGGCGAAGGCACCCTGATCGCCTTCGCCACCGGCCCAGGCCAGACCGCGCTCGACGGCCAGGAGGGCAACAACAGCCCGTTCACCCGCGCGCTGATCGACAACATCACCAAGCCCGGCGTCGAGATCCAGCAGGCGATGACGTCGGTGCGCGCCCAGGTCAATGAAGAGACCCGCAAAGGCCAGCTGCCCTGGGGCCACACCAACCTGACGGGCTCCGTCTATCTCAATCAGGCGCCGATGACCCAGGTCGCCAACGCGGCGCCGACCGCGTCCGGCATCGCGCCGGCGGCGGCCGGGGATGGTGTCGAGCTCGAATACTGGCGCTCGGTCAAGGAGTCCAACAAGCCCGAAGAGCTCAACGCCTACCTCACCGCCTACCCGAACGGCCAGTTCAAGGCGCTGGCGCTGGCGCGCCTCGCGGCGATCAAGAGCGGCGCCTCGACCGCGACCCGCACGCTCAACGCCGGCGTCGATCCCGCTACCTTCACCGACGAGGCCACCCAAGTCACCGAGGACCAGATCGGCCTCGACAAGAACAAGCGCCGCGACGTGCAGCGTCGACTGACAGCGTTAGGGTTCGACACCAAGCAGACTGGCGTATTCAACGACGAGACGCGGTCCGTGCTCAAGCGCTGGCAGACCGCGCGCGGCTATCCCTCGTCGGGTTATCTCAACAAGAACCAGCACAAGGCCCTGCTCGCGGAGATCGTCGCTGCCCCAGCGACCGCCAGCGACACCAGCCAGAAGCCGGCCCGGCGCGCTAGCGCTCCACCTCCGAGCAGTGGGCCGGCACCGGCACCTCAACGCAGCAGCAGTCCCGGCGATGCAGCCGGTGCGGCCTTCGTCGGCGGTGTCGTCGGCGGCATGATGGGCGGCATGTTCCGCCGCTGAGCCGAGGCGAGATCGACAACACAAAAGCCCGGCTCACGCCGGGCTTTTTTCTTTGGTCGTCCTCGCAGTGGTGTCGAGTTGGTGCCTACTTCCCCGCAGCTTTCCGCAGCGCCTCGTTGATGCGGTCCTGCCAGCCTGGACCGCCCTCCTGAAAGAACTCCAGCACGTCCTGGTCGATGCGCAGGGTGACCTGCTCCTTGATGCCGGGAACGGCGCTTTGTTTCGGCGGCGCCGCGGCGACCTTGGCGGTCACCTTCTTGAATGCCGCCTCCGCTTCGGTCCTAGCATCGCCAAGCGTGCGCGGTCGTCTCGGTTGATCCGCCATCTGCTAGATTCCTTCGAACAGCGCTGTCGAGAGATAGCGCTCGGAGAACGACGGCACGATCGCCAGGATAGTTTTTCCCGCAGCTTCCGGCCGCTTGCCGATCTGCAGCGCGGCCGCGATCGCCGCACCCGAGGAGATGCCGCCCGGAATGCCTTCATGCCGTGCCAGCGCGCGCGAGGTCTCAATCGCCGTCGTCGAGTTGATCTTCACGATCTCGTCGATCACTGCGCGGTCGAGGATGTCAGGGATGAAGCCGGCGCCGATGCCCTGGATCTTGTGCGGCGTGTGCTGTCCGCCCGACAGCACCGGGCTCTCCTCCGGTTCGACCGCAACCACACGCAGCGAGGCCTTGCGTGGCTTGAGCACCTGGCCGACGCCGGTGATCGTTCCGCCGGTGCCGACGCCGGCCACGAAGAAATCGATGTTGCCGCCGGTGTCGTTCCAGATTTCCTCCGCGGTGGTGCGGCGGTGCACCTCGGGATTGGCGAGGTTCTTGAATTGCTGCGGCATCACCGAGTTCGGCGTCGTCTTCACCAGCTCCTCGGCGGCGGCGATCGCACCCTTCATGCCTTGCGCTGCTGGCGTCAGCACCAGTTCGGCGCCGAGGAAAGCCAGCATCTTGCGCCGCTCGATCGACATCGACTCCGGCATCACCAGCTTGAGCCGGTAGCCGCGCGAAGCCGCCACGAAGGCGAGCGCAATACCGGTGTTGCCGGAGGTCGGCTCGATCAGCACGGTGTCGGGCTTGACGATGCCCGCCTTCTCCATCGCGATGATCATGGCCGCGCCGATGCGGTCTTTCACGCTTGCTGCAGGATTGAAATATTCAAGTTTTGCCAAAATGGTCGCGTTTACGCCGTGCATGCCGGGCAGCCGGCGCAAGCGCACAACGGGCGTGTTGCCGAAGGCATCGACGATCGAGTCATAGATCCGGCCGCGGCCGGCTTGGTGCGCTGCACCCGTGGTGGACGATGCGTCCATGATGAACTCCCTGTGGCAACGATCTGCATTTCCGTCCCGACCATTGCGCAGTTACAGACAGCTTGCGGCGACACGCAAGCGACAATGCGGCACATGTAAAATACGCTGCATCGCAAAATCACGTGAGCGGTAAAATCAGAAAAGCTACGCATTTGTGTTGCGACCTCGTCAACCGCTTCTGCTTATGTTAGGTTTATACTTCAAACAGGGAGGTCCACGATGTCAGCAATTGCTGAAGTGTTGCCGACCGTCGCGTCGACCCGCGATCCTCGTTGCAGCGAGCTGCCGACCTGTCCCGTCTGCGCCGACTCCATGGTCGCCGCCGAAGCATCCGCCTACGTCTCGGACCACATGATCAGCTATCTCTGGACCTGCGACAATTGCGGCTATGGCTTCGTGACCAAGCACGCCCTGAAGCAACGCTTCACTTGCAACTGACCTGGCGCGGGGCGATGTCGCCCCTCGCCCAGTCCTCGCGCGTGCGCTGATAGAACTCGTCGAATTTTCCCTGCGCGATCGCACCTCTGATGCCCTGCATCAGGAACTGGTAGTAAGCGACATTGATCTCGGACAGCAGCATCGCGCCCAGCGTCTCGCCCGCTTTGACGAGATGGTGCAGATAGGCACGCGCGTAGTTGCGCGCCGCAGGCCATGAGCTCTCTTCGTCGAGCGGACGCGGATCGTCGGCGTGGCGCGCATTGCGCAGATTCACCTGGCCGAACCGCGTAAAGGCGACGCCGTGCCGCCCATTGCGCGTCGGCATCACGCAATCGAACATGTCGATGCCGCGCTTCACGGCTTCGAGGATGTCGTCGGGCGTGCCGACGCCCATCAGGTACCGCGGGCGCTCTCTCGGCAGCAATGGTGCGGTCTCGTCGATCATCGCCAGCATCACTGCCTGCGGTTCGCCAACCGCAAGACCGCCGATCGCATAGCCATGAAAGCCGATCGCAACGAGACCTTCGGCGCTCGCATGACGTAGTTGGGGGATGTCGCCGCCCTGCACGATACCGAACAACATGTAGCCGTCGGGGGCGCTCTCGAAGGCGCGCTTGCTTCTCTCGGCCCAGCGCAGCGACAATTGCATCGCACGCTCGATGTCGGCGCGCTCGGCCGGAAGCCGTACGCATTCGTCCATCTGCATGGCGATGTCGGAACCGAGCAAACGCTGCACCTCGATCGAGCGCTCCGGCGACAGCTCGACCTTGGCACCGTCGATATGCGAGCGGAAGGTGACGGCGTTCTCGCTGACCTTGCGCAAATCCGCCAGCGACATCACCTGGAAGCCGCCGGAATCCGTCAGCATCGGTCCGTTCCAGCCGGTGAACCGCTGCAATCCGCCGAGCGCGGCGATCCGCTCGGCGCTCGGACGCAGCATCAGGTGGTAGGTGTTGCCGAGCACGATGTCGGCGCCGGCATCGCGCACCTCGCGCCAGTGCATCCCCTTCATGGCACCCGCGGTGCCGACCGGCATGAAGGCCGGCGTCCGCACCAGGCCATGCGGCGTGGTCAGCCGCCCAGTGCGCGCGGCCCCATCGACGGCGAGCAATTCAAAGTGATTGGGGAGACCATTGTCCGGATTCATGGCGGTGCTTATTGCGTGTCGGGGCAGGCCGATCAACCCGCCAGACCGCGCTCCAGCGGATTTGTGCTCCAGACTGGGACATCAACCAGCGCGAGGATCGGTGCGGTCCACCTTGTCAAACAAAACGATACCGTGTAGTTTCTTCCTGGGGGCTGGACGAGAATGCCGTGGCGAATTTGCCGGCGGCGGTAAACGCGTGATCGCCAGCCACCGACAATGCCTCACCCTTCGTGTTCGACCGACGCATCCGTCTCCTCGTGTGACCGGATCAGGCAGACTTGTGTCCGCCTGACCGGATCGCTGGTCCTGGTGTGCGGCCTGGCGCTCGGCGCCTGCACCTCCCTGCCGCGCACGCCCTATACGGCCGCTGAAGCCAGCACGTCGCGCGTGCTCGATATCGACGGCCTCCGGCGCTACGCGGACGATCCCGTCACGAAGTTCAGCTTCGAGAAGGACAACAGCACCGCGACGAGATCCTATCTGGCGCTGTCCGGCGGCGGCGCCGACGGCGCCTATGGCGTCGGCGTGCTCAACGGCTGGACCGCGGCCAGAACCCGCCCCTCCTTCTCGGTCGTCTCGGGCGTGAGCACCGGCGGCCTGATCGCGCCGTTCGCCTTCCTCGGCCCGCAATATGACGACACGCTGAAGGAGGTCTACACCAGCGGCATCGCCGAGAGCCTCCTGAACGATCCCAGCATCGTGCGCGTGCTGTTTGGATCCGGCCTGTTCGGCAACACGCGGCTGCGCGAGCTGGTCGCGCGCTATGTCGGTCCGGAGATCATGGCCCAGGTCGCGCGCGAGCATGCGAAAGGTCGGACACTGCTGGTGGTGACGACGGACCTCGACACCCAGCGCACTGCGATCTGGGACATGGGCAAGATCGCCTCGGTCGGAACGCCCGAGGCCCTGAAGCTGTTTCGCGACGTGATGGCGGCCTCGGCCAGCATTCCGCTGGTGTTTCCGCCGATCATGATCGACGCCGAAGGCCAGGGCCGCAAGTTTCAGGAGATGCATGTCGACGGCGGCGTGACGGCCCCGGTGCTGACATTGCCGGAAGCCCTGCTGTTCCAGGGCGGCCGCCTGCCCGGCAGTGCGAAGATGGACATCTACATCCTCGTCAACAAGAAGATCGAACGCAACTTCGAGCTCGTCTCCAACGGCACCATCGACGTTGCCTCACGCAGCCTGTCGGCGATCACCCAGTCGCAGACGCGCTCGATCATCCTCTCGACTTACGATTTCGCCAAGCGCAACCGACTGGGCTTCCATCTCTCCTACATCGCGCGCGACTACCCCGCCCCGCCCTCCGAAGGGTTCGATACCACCTATATGCGGGCGCTGTATCAGTACGGATACGAGAAGGCAGCATCCGGCCAGGCCTGGACCTCGGCGCTTCCGTGAGTCCGCGCGACGGAACGAGGCCGTGTCGAGGCCGTTGACGATGCGGCCAATTCGGCCAGATTCGCGATGACGCCCCGGCTGCTGCACGTTATAGAGCAAAGACGAC
The DNA here is from genome assembly GCF_041262065.1 of Bradyrhizobium sp. USDA 327. Classification (NCBI taxonomy): domain Bacteria; kingdom Pseudomonadati; phylum Pseudomonadota; class Alphaproteobacteria; order Hyphomicrobiales; family Nitrobacteraceae; genus Bradyrhizobium; species Bradyrhizobium sp. USDA 327. The sequence goes on from NZ_JBGCCW010000001.1 coordinate 3,242,615, forward strand.
TGTCAGAAACGCGCAGGAATCATTGGGCATGGGATTGACTGCGACCAGGACAAAACCGGCAGCACCGCGGCGCGAGATGCCGAAATCCCGCGGCGGCCGGCCGACGAAAACCGCCGCGATCGAGCGCGACCAGCGGCTGATCGAGGTCGCCACCCGCCTTTTCCTGGATCGCGGCTTCGAGGCGACCTCGCTCGACGCGGTCGCGGAAGCGGCCCGAGTGAGCAAGCCCACGGTCTATTCGCGCTATGGCGACAAGCGCGGGCTGTTCGCGGCCGTACTGAGGCGGGAGATCGCGCGCTGGCTCGCGCCGCTGTCGGCCGCGGCAGAGACCCAGCTGAGCAGCGCCGCCGACATCTCGGTCGAGCAGCGGCTGGTCGAGATCGGGCGCGAGATGCTCTCATTCACCTGTGGTCCCGACGCGGTCGCCTTCAGCCGCATGATGACGTCACAGGCCATCAACTTCCCTGACGTCGCCAAGCTCGGCAAGGAGGAAGGCTGGCTCAAGGCCGTCGCCACCACCGCGCGCTTCTTCGACCATCTGGTGGCGCAAGGTGCGCTCGATGTCGAAGACACCACCATCGCAGCCGAGGTGTTCCTCGACGTCGTCGTCGGACACACCCACCGCATGGCGACGTTCGGAACTGCGCTCGAGCCGAAATCGGCCGAGAAGCGCATGCGCATCGCGATCAAACTGTTCCTCGCCGGTGCGCTGGGTCCTGCCGACCGGGTCCAGGACGCCGCAAAGGGTCCGGCGCGGCGCCGCTCCTCCCGCTGACGTTTCCGTGAAATCACGCTCTTTCCCCCAAGGGGGCGTCGCAAGGGCATTGACCAAAACAAAACGATACGGTATGGTTTAGTTATAAGCTGGTACGGGCCGCTTTTTTCACCAGCCCCAAAAGAGGTCCGGACCGCTTCGATCGTCACGGCAGGTGCAGCCCGCCGCGGCGTTCCGCGGCCGGCCTTGCCCAGGGCCGGCCGCGAATTCTTTACGTTCATCCGGCACACTCGCAGGCCGAAGGTTTCGATCATGACGACAGCCAGACGACGGACCTCGCAACTGCTTGCGATCGCCTTGCCCGCGCTGCTCCTCGCCGCACCGGCGCAGGCGATCGTGACCGCGAGCACGCCGACCGCGCTCCACAACGACACAGATGGTGATGCCGAAGCAGACCGCCAGGCAGTCGGCCGCGAGATCGAACGCTTCCGCAGCTCGTCGATCACGATCAGTCAGGCCATGGCGATCGCGGAAGCCCGCCATGCCGGCGCCACCACCGCCGATGTGAGTTTCGACGGCGCTTCGGACGTGCCGGTCTACCGGGTGAAGACCCTGCACAACGACCGGATCTGGCGCCACACCATCAATGCCGCGACCGGCGAGCTCGTCGGTGGCGAGGCCGCCCTGCCCCTCACCGAGCTCGACAACGAGGACCGCAGCAACCTCGCAGCGCTGGGTGCGATCAGGCACCGCCTTGCCGATGCCGTGCGCGTCGCCGAGCGCGCAGCCTCGGGCAAGGCCATCAGCGGCGGCCTCGTGCGCGAACGCGGCCGGCTCAATTTTGCGATCGTGGTGATCAGCGGCGACGACCTCAAGGAGGTCATCCTGGAGCCGCCGGGCGCCCGGGCCCGATAGCGACAGATTTTCCCCCGGTATCGACCGGGGCGAAAAGCCATTGACGGCCGCAAGACTCTCCCGCATAAGTCGCCGCCATGTTCACGACCACCAAACGCACGACCAAAACCACCACGGCCTCAGGGGCCCGGGGAGGCGTGCGCGCGTAGTCGTCGACGAAAACGCATCAGCTCTACCGAAGCCCCGCCCTCGATGGTCCGGGGCTTTTTTGTTGTCTGGATTTCAAAAGCAATGGAGGACAAAGTGAGTAACGATCCCGTCGTCGCGATTGTCGGCGTCACCGGTGCGGTGGGCGCCGAATTCATCGCCACCATGGACAAGCGCAGCTTTCGCGTCGGCAGACTCAAGGCGCTCGCCAGCGCCCGCTCGGCGGGCAAGACGGTGTCGTTCCGCGGCCAGAACGTCGTCATCGAGGAGCTGACCGAGCGCGCCTTCGAGGGCGTCGACATCGCCCTGTTCTCCGCCGGCGGCAGCATCTCCAGGAAGTTCGCGCCGATCGCGGTCAAGGCCGGCGCCGTGGTGGTCGACAACTCCTCCGCCTTCCGCATGGACCCGAACGTGCCGCTGGTGATCCCCGAGATCAATGCCAGCCGCATCCGCGACCACAAGGGCATCATCGCCAACCCCAACTGCGCCGCGATCACCGCGCTGGTGCCGCTGTGGCCGATCCACCAGCAGAACCGCATCAAGCGCGTCATCATCTCGACCTATCAGGCGGCCTCCGGCGCAGGCGCCGCCGCAATGGACGAGCTCGTCGAATCCACCCGCGCCAACCTCAACGGGCAGGTCTATACGCCCAGGGTGATGCCGCACCCCTACGCCTTCAACCTCTTCAACCACAACACCGCCGTCGATCCCGAGACCGGCTACAACGACGAAGAGACCAAGGTCATCAAGGAAACCCGCAAGATCTTCGAGGACGACACCATCGCGGTCGGCGTCACCTGCGTCCGCGTGCCGGTGCTGCGCGCCCATTGCGAGGCCATCACCTTCGAATGCGAGAAGCCGATTACCGAGGACCAGGTCCGCGCCATCATGGCGCAGGCGCCGGGTGTGAAGGTCGTCGACGATCGCGCCAGGAACTACTTCCCGATGCCGATCGACGCCTCGGGCCAGGACGACGTCCTGGTCGGCCGCATCCGCAAGGACCTCAGCGACGCTAGCGGCCATTCGATCTCGATGTTCGTGGCGGCCGATCAGCTGCTCAAGGGCGCAGCGCTGAACGCGGTGCAGATCGCCGAGCTGCTGCCGCAGCGGGTGATGGCGTAGAGGTCTATCGACCTCAACTATGCAGATGGATGGTGGGCACGGCGCTTCGCGCTCTTGCCCACCCTCCGGCAGTGCTGTAGCCCGCATGAGCGCAGCGACATGCGGGAAGCTGCGAAGACGGAATCCCGGATATCGCTTCGCTCATCCGGGCTACGGCACCGCCCGAAACAGCAAGCACGCGTCGCCGTAGGAATAAAACCGGTAGCCGTTCGCGATGGCGTGCGCGTAGGCCTGCTTCATCGTCTCGAGCCCGGAGAAGGCCGAGACGAGCATGAACAGCGTCGACTTCGGCAGATGAAAATTGGTCATCAGGACATCGACCGCGCGGAAGCGATACCCGGGCGTGATGAAGATCGACGTCTCGGCCGCGTACGGCTGGATCGAGCCATCCTCGCCCGCCGCGCTTTCCAAGAGGCGCAATGACGTCGTGCCGACCGCAACGATGCGGCCGCCGTTCTTTCGCGCCGTGTTGAGCCGCTCCGCCGTTTCGGCCGAGATCGTGCCCCACTCGGCATGCATCTTGTGGCCCTCGGTGTCGTCCACCTTGACCGGCAGGAACGTCCCTGCCCCCACATGCAGCGTCACACGGTTGATGCCGACACCGCGCTCGTGCAGCGCCTGCTCCAGTGCCGGCGTGAAATGCAGCCCCGCGGTCGGAGCCGCCACCGCGCCCTCGTTCGCCGCGAACATAGTCTGGTAGTCCGCAAAATCCTGATCGTCGGGCGTGCGCTTCGAGGCGATGTAGGGCGGCAGCGGCGGGCTGCCGAGATCGGCGATCGCCTGGTCGAGCGCAGGGCCATGGAATGAGAACGACAGCGTCACCTCGCCCTCGCCGCCCTTGGCCTCGACTTCGGCGTCGAGATGGCCGAGCAGACAGACCTTGCCCTCATTGCCAAAGCGGATGCGGTCGCCAGCCGTGAGCTTCTTCGCCGGCTTCACCAGGGCCTGCCAGCGCGAGCCGTCGAGGCGCTTGATCAGGGTCGCCTCGATCTTCGGCTCGGTCTCGCGACCGATGCGGCGGCCCTTCAATTGCGCCGCGATCACCTTGGTGTCGTTGACGACGAGCTGGTCGCCAGGCTTCAGCCATTGCGGCAGGTCGGCGACGGTCTGGTCACGCAACGCGCCGTTCGCCACCACCAGCATTTTCGCAGAGTCGCGCGGGCTCGCCGGGCGCAACGCAATGCGCCCGGGCGGCAGGTCGAAATCGAAGAGATCGGTGCGCATGTGTCACTATCGCCGTCATTCCGGACGCCGCGCCTCGAGCGCGGCGCTCCGGAATCCCGAGATTGTGGCGCGAGATTCTCGGGAGCCCAATTGCGCACCATAGTTCACGCCAAGGTGCGCCCCGGAATGAGTGACTATTCCTTGTCGGCCGCCATCCGCGCCTTGACGATCTTGTCGGGATTCATCACGGGCTCGCCGCGCTTGATCTTGTCGACGTTCTCCATGCCCTCAGTGACCTTGCCCCAGACCGTGTACTGGTTGTCGAGGAAGCGGGCGTCGTCGAAGCAGATGAAGAACTGGCTGTCGCCGGAATCGGGGTTGGCGGCGCGGGCCATCGAGGCGGTGCCGCGCACATGCGGCTCCTTGTTGAACTCGGCCTTCAGCTTCTTGCCGGAGCCGCCGGTGCCGGTGCCGTGCGGGCAGCCGGTCTGCGCCATGAAGCCCTCGATCACGCGGTGGAACACGATGCCGTCATAGAAGCCCTCGCGCACGAGCTCCTTGATGCGCGCGACGTGGCCGGGCGCGAGATCTGGCCGCATCTCGATGGTGACGGGGCCCTGCGTGGTCTCGAGGATCAGGGTGTTTTCGGTGGCGCTCATGCTCGTCTCTCTTGCGTTGGGGGTGAAGTCTTCCGGCTGCGGAACTGGATCGCGAATGGACGTCCTGCGGCGGCGCCGGCCATTGCATCGGTAAATGGCATCGGCGTGCAGCGTTGCAACGCTTCCATCACCGCGATCCGGTATTGCAGCCGATCATTGTCGGAGGCCTCCGCGGATTCATAGGTAATCCTCGGATGGCCCAGAATGTTTCCGGCCCGGTTAAAGCTCACCACGACAGTGATGTCGAGTGGGCGCGCCTTGGCCGGCGACGGCGGTCTCCAGCAGGTGCGCAGGTGCCGGAAGATGTCCTGGATCGTGTTGACCTGCGCGTCCTCGGCGGCAGTACTCGAGACGCCGAGCACCAGCATCGCAGCAACCAGCAGGAGCTTGCCACCGCGGCGCGCCATGGCCGCTCCTATTTGATGTCGGAGGCGACCTGAACCTTCACCATCTTGTCGGGATCGGCGACCGCGCCTCCTGGCGAGCCCGGGGGCGCCTTCTTCAGCTTGTCGACAACGTCCATGCCCTGCACGACCTCGCCGATCACCGTGTACTGGCCATCGAGGCTGCCGCCATCGGCGAACATGATGAAGAACTGGGAGTTGGCGCTGTCGACACTGTCGCCGCGGCGGGCCATGCCGACGATGCCACGGGCGAAATGCACCTTGGAGAATTCCTGCTTCAGGTTCGGGTATTTCGAGCCGCCGGTGCCGTTGAAATTCTGGCCGTCGCCCGTCTGCGCCATGAAGCCGTCCATCACGCGATGAAACGGCACGTTGTTGTAGAAGCCCTCCCGCGCGAGCTGCTTGATGCGCTCGGCGTGCTGCGGCGCAATGTCGGTCCTGAGCTTGATGACGATGCGACCCTTGGTGCTGTCGATGACGATGGCGTTGGCCTTGTCGAGGTTCGCCGGCAATTGCTGCGCGACCGCCGGCACCGCGAACAGAAGCGCGGCAAGAACTGCGAGAATTCGGATCATGACAACTCCGGTCAGGATGAGAAAGGAAGCGGGCCGTTATCCGGCGAATTTTGCCTTGAGCTGTGCCGCGACCTGCGGCGGGACGAAGGCCGAGACATCCCCGCCCATGCCGGCGATCTGGCGCACCAAAGTGGCGGTGATCGGGCGGACCATGGGAGAGGCCGGCAGGAAGACCGTATGCACCTCGGGCGCCATCGCCTCGTTCATGCCGGCGAGCTGCATCTCGTAATCGAGGTCGGTGCCGTCGCGCAGGCCCCGGATCATGATCGTCGCGCCGTGCTTGCGCGCCGAGGTGACCGACAGATCGTCGAATGTCACGGCCTCGAGCACGCAGCCAGCCTGGGCTGCCACGGGTCCGCAGACGTCACGGAGCATCTTCAACCGTTCCTCGGTCGAGAACAGCGGCTTCTTGCCCGGGTGCACCCCGATCGCGACCACGAGCCTGTCGCACAGCGAAGCGCTGTGCCGAACCACGTCCAGGTGGCCGTTGGTGATGGGATCGAAGGAACCGGGATAGAAGGCAATGCGCGGCATGGCTCCCTCCTACCGCGCCCGGCCCGGCCCGGCAAGCCGGGCAGGTTCCTTGCCCGCTTCCTTGCCCGCTTCCTGCCACGTCGCCCGGAAATGTCTCGCCGGACGTGTCGGCAATGGCTGGTTTGTTTCGTCCCCAGGCAGCCACGAAACAAAACGGAGCGAGAACGAAACCATTTCCCGCATCGGCGAAGACGTCCCGAAACTGGTCATGGTTACCAATCCGGTCAACGAATGACGGGCCGCACACAGGGCGTGAGCGGCCGCATCACAGGGGACCGTCAATGATCAAGACCCTTTCAGCGATCGCACTCTCTGCATGTGTTGCCGCGGGCCTCACCCTCCTGCCGGGCTTCGCCCCCACCGTCGAAGCCAGCGTGCCGCAGCCGCTGGCCAAGAGCGACCGGCTCGACATCCGCAGCATCGGAAAGGACTGCTCGCAGCAGGCCTGGCCGAACTTCGAGACCTCGTGCCTGCGCCGCGCCGGCACGAAGACCAATGTCCGCGAGGCGCGCCTCGTGACTGCCGATCGGACCCCGTAGTCGGCGTCTGACGATTTCGTGTCAGCCAAGCGGGGCGTAGCCCGGATCCAGCGCCGCGCAGTCCTGGCGACCGGGCTGAACGTTACTCTCCGTTCGCGCCGTTGCTCTCCGCCTCTTCCGTGATGTGCTCGACCGACACCACATGCTCGTCCTCGGCGGTATCGAACACGATCACGCCCTGGGTCGAGCGGCCGGCGATGCGGATGCCTTCGACCGGGCAGCGGATCAGCTGGCCCTTGTCGGTGACCAGCATGATCTGGTCGGCGTCCTCCACCGGGAAGGAAGCCACCAGATTGCCATTGCGGTTGTTGACGCTCATGGCCACGATGCCTTTGCCGCCGCGGCCCGTGGTGCGGTACTCATAGGACGAGGTCCGCTTGCCGTAGCCGTTGACGGAGACGGTCAGCACCACCTGTTCCTGCGCCGACATCTCGGCATAACGCTCCTGCGACAGCTGGAAGCTGCCGGAGGTCTCCTCGGCCTCGGCATCGGCGGGAACCTCTTCCGCCGAGGCTTCGCCGGCCACCGCTCGGCGCATCTTCAGGTACGCCGAGCGCTCGTCGGACGTGGTCTCGACATGGCGCAGGATCGCCAGCGAGATCACCTTGTCGCCCTCGGCAAGCGCAATGCCGCGCACGCCCATCGAGGTGCGTCCGGTGAATACGCGCACGTCGGTGACCGGGAAGCGGATGCACTGGCCGCCGGCGGCCGTCAGGAGCACGTCGTCGCGCTCGGTGCAGATCTGCACGTCGACGATCGCCTCGTTGTCGTCGAGCTTCATCGCGATGATGCCGGAGCGGCGAACGTCGACGAAGTCGGACAGCTTGTTGCGGCGGACGTTGCCGCCGGTGGTGGCGAACATCACGTCGAGATTGCCCCAGGTCGATTCATCCTCCGGCAGCGGCATGATGGTGGTGATGCGCTCGCCCTGCTCCAGCGGCAGGATGTTGATCATTGCCTTGCCGCGCGCGTTCGGAGCGGCCATCGGCAGCCGCCAGACCTTTTCCTTGTAGACCTGGCCGCGCGAGGAGAAGAACAGCACCGGCGTGTGCGTGGAGGCGACGAACAGTCGGCTGACGAAATCCTCGTCGCGGGTCTGCATGCCGGAGCGGCCCTTGCCGCCGCGGCGCTGCGCGCGATAGGCCGACAGCGGCACGCGCTTGACGTAGCCGGCGTGGGAGACGGTGACGACCATGTCCTCTCGCTGGATCAGGTCCTCGTCCTCGACCTCGCCTTCCTGCTCCATGATCACGGTGCGGCGTGGCGTGGCGAACTCCGCCTTCACCTCGGCAAGCTCGGTCTTGATGATGCCCAGCACGCGCTCGCGCGAGCGCAGGATGTCGAGATAATCGGCGATCTCGCCGGCGAGCTTGTCGAGCTCGTCGCGGATTTCGTCACGGCCGAGTGCGGTCAGGCGCTGAAGGCGCAGATCGAGAATGGCTCTCGCTTGTTCCATCGACAGCCGGATCGTGCCATCCGCACTCATGCGGTGACGCGGGTCGTCGATCAGTGTCAGCATGTCCTCGACGTCCCGGGCCGGCCAGTCGCGCGACATCAGGGTATCGCGGGCGGTGGTCGGGTCGGGCGAGCTCCGGATGACGCGGATCATCTCGTCGATATTGGCGACTGCGATCGCGAGACCGACCAGGATATGCGCCCGATCGCGCGCCTTGGCGAGCAGGTACTTGGTGCGCCGCGTGACGACCCGCTCACGGAAGTCTACGAAGATCGTCAGCAGGTCCTTCAGATGCATGATCCGCGGACGGCCGCTGTCGAGCGCCACCATGTTGACGCCGAAGCTCGTCTGCAGCGGCGTGAATCTGTACAGCTGGTTCAGCACCACATCCGGCACGGCGTCGCGCTTCAACTCGATGACGACGCGGTAGCCTTCGCGGTCGGATTCATCGCGCAGGTCGCCGATGCCCTCGATCTTCTTTTCCTTCACCAGCTCGGCGATGCGCTCGACCATCGTCGCCTTGTTCACCTGGTACGGAATCTCGGTGATGATGAGCGCCTCGCGCTCCTTGCGGATGGTCTCGATCGCGACCTTGCCGCGCATGACGATCGAGCCGCGGCCGAGGTGATAGGCGGCGCGGATGCCCGCGCGCCCGAGAATGACGCCGCCGGTCGGGAAGTCAGGTCCCGGCACGATGTTGATGAGCTCGTCAATGGTGAGCGCAGGGTTGTCGATCAGAGCGACGCAGGCGTCGATGACCTCGCCGAGATTGTGTGGCGGGATGTTGGTCGCCATGCCGACCGCGATGCCGCCCGCGCCGTTGACGAGAAGGTTCGGGAACTTGGCCGGCAAGACCGATGGCTCGGTCTCGTTGTTGTCGTAGTTCGGCTGGAAGTCGACGGTGTCCTTGTCGATGTCGGCCAGCAGAGCCAGCGCCGCCTTCGTCAGGCGCGCTTCGGTGTAACGATAGGCGGCCGGGGGATCGCCGTCGACCGAACCGAAATTGCCCTGGCCGTCGATCAGCGGCACGCGCATCGAGAAGTCCTGCGCCATGCGAACCATGGCGTCGTAGATCGACTGGTCGCCGTGCGGGTGATACTTACCGATGACGTCGCCGACCACGCGGGCGGACTTGACGTACTTCTTGTCGGGCGTGTGCCCCTGCTCGTTCATCGAGAACAGGATGCGGCGGTGCACCGGCTTCAGACCGTCGCGTGCATCGGGCAGCGCACGCGCCACGATCACGCTCATGGCGTAGTCGAGGTACGACTTCTTCATCTCCTCGAAGATGGAGACGGGGCGAATGTCCGAGGGTTGCGCCGGCTGGTCGCCGGGCTTGTTGTCGTCGTCAGCCAAAGGGGAATCCGGTGAGATTTTGTCTGGGAATCATATAGCGCATCGGGGTCCTGATAACCACCCTCGCGCAGATCAGGACAAGCGATTTTTCCGCCTATTCTTCCAACGACTTAGGCCCTTGCAAGCACTGCTTCCGAGAGGCCCGGAACCGGCTTGCCTAAACGATCTCCGAAGCCCGCGAAACCGCGCCGAGAGTGGGCGCTGTCAGCCTGTTTTGCCCCGGCGCAATCCGAGCTCACCTCAAACATGAAGGCGGCCGGAAAACCCGAGCCCGCCCCGCGAATTAATAGGAATGGCTGACACGGCACGCCAGGCGCAGCCCTATCGGGCAATGTGCCTGGGCCGCGATCCCTGTCCTCAGAACGGGATATCGTCGTCCATGTCGTTGTTGCGGCCGCCGCCGGCGGCGACGGGACGGCGCGGTGCGCTGCTGACGGGACCGGAGGAGCCGAAATCGCCGCCCGGCTCGTCGCCGAAGCTGCCGCCTCCTCCGCCGCCACCGCGGCCATCGAGCATCGTCAGCGTCGAGTTGAAGCCCTGGAGCACGACCTCGGTCGAGTACTTCTCGACGCCGCTCTGGTCGGTCCATTTGCGGGTCTGCAGCGCGCCCTCGATGTAAACCTTCGCGCCCTTCTTCAGATACTGTTCGGCAACCTTGCAGAGCCCTTCATTGAAGATCACGACGCGATGCCACTCGGTCTTTTCCTTGCGCTCGCCGGTCGCCTTGTCACGCCATGTCTCCGAGGTGGCGATGCTCAAATTCGCGATCGGCCGCCCGTCCTGGGTGCGGCGGATTTCAGGATCCTTGCCGAGATTCCCAACCAGAATGACCTTGTTGACGCTTCCCGCCATCGCCGCTCTCCACTCCGAATGCCACTGAATTTCAAAAGGACGAATCCCGCTGCCCGCGTTCCTCTGCGCCCCGCTGAGGCGACCCTATACGCTTGCGGGCACCGATCAGCCCGCCACCCCCACGGTTATCCCCACATATAGCATCGCGCCCGGCTTCGTTCCAGATTTGTTCTTTCGTGCCAAGAGCCAGAACAGATTCTGGACACGCGCCGACAGCCAGGGAACCCGGATGGAACTTTTCCGGGTTCCCGAGAAGGACGAAAACCGTTTAACTTTCATCGAGTTGCGGACACTTCAATCGGTGGGCAACTGTGGCATTTCGGAGACGGATTTTGCCCCTTCCTTGGGCTATGGTTGCCTTGGAATTAGTTCATATGGGCGTCGCGCCTGATCCGCCGCTTTCGGGGACCTCGAGAAGCGGACGAAACTGGGGAGACTGCAATGAATAAGATTCTTTTTGGTGCAATCAGTGCAATGGCGTTGGGGCTGGCGGCCCCCGCAAGCGCGGCGGATCTTGCCGCCCGTCCCTACACCAAGGCGCCAGCTCCGGTTGCCGCCATCTACGACTGGAGCGGCTTCTACATCGGCATCAACGGCGGTGGTGGCACAAGCCGCAAGTGTTGGGATTTCGTGACCCCGGCAACCGGCGTTCTGGTTGGCGAGGGCTGCCACAATGCGACCGGCGGCACCGTCGGTGGCCAGGTCGGCTATCGCTGGCAGTCGACGAACTGGGTGTTCGGCTTCGAGGGCCAGGGCAACTGGGCCGATTTTTCCGGCGACAACATCAGCGCGGTATCCGGCCTTCGCAACCACTCCACGATCGACTCTTTCGGTTTGATCACCGGGCAGATCGGCTATGCCTGGAACAACGTGCTGCTCTACGTGAAGGGCGGCGCCGCCGTCGTCGGCGATCGCTACCGGACCTACGATGTGGCGACCGGCCTCGAGTTCGACCGGGCCAACGAGACCCGTTGGGGCGGCACGGTGGGCGCGGGCGTCGAGTTCGGATTCGCCCCGAACTGGTCGGTCGGCTTCGAGTATAATCACATCTTCCTCGGCCACCGCACGATCGATTTCACCGGGTCCGGCAATTTTGCCGGGGCTCCGCTCGGTGCTTTCACGGCCTCCAATCGCATCAGCCAGGACGTCGATATCGGCCTCATCCGGGTGAATTATCGTTGGGGCGGTCCGTTGATCGCGAGGTACTGATATCCCGCTGATATTGTTTGGAGATCAAAGGCCGGCCTCGCGCCGGCCTTTCTGCTTTGGGCGAGAAGTACCGGGGGGACAACGAGTCAGTAACCATTACCTTTTGCGTCGTTGTGGCTTTTCGGAGACACAACTTGCGGCTTTGGTGGTGTAAACACAACCTCAGTTGGGCCGTTGAGTCCGCTGCCCTTCCGGTCACGGAAGGCAACAACAGAAACTGGGACTGGGATTTAGTTAAAGATGAAGAAAGTTTTGTTGGCTTCGGCCTGTTTGTTCGCTCTTGCGGCCCCTGCTTCGGCTGCTGATCTCGCAGCTCGCCCTTACACCAAGGCTCCGATCGCTCCGGCCGCTGTTTACAACTGGACCGGCTTCTATCTCGGTGTCGTCGGCGGCGGCGCTTGGGAAGACGCTGGCAGCCCCCGCATGCAGGGTGGCTTCGTCGGCGGCACCGCCGGCTACAACTGGCAGACCGGCAACGTCGTGTTCGGCCTCGAGGCCGATGGCTCCTGGGCTGACGTCAGCGCCTCGGCGACCGCTCTCGGCGTCACCGCGTCGTCCAAGACCGACGCGCTCGGCACCGTCCGCGGCCGCATCGGCTACGCCGTCAACAACCTCCTGTTCTACGGCACCGGTGGTTATGCCTGGATCGACAACAAGATCACCCTCACGGCACTGGGCGTGTCCGTGTCGGACAGCAAGTGGCACTCCGGCTGGACCGTCGGTGCGGGCGTCGAGGCGTTCTTTGCTCCGCAGTGGTCGGTCAAGGGCGAGTACCTCTATCGCAGCCTCGACAGCGAGAACTACTTCTCGAACCTCGGCGCGCCGCTGGCATCCGGCACGCTCAACTTCCACACCGTGCAGGTCGGCGTGAACTATCACTTCGGGGGCCCGGTCGTCGCCAAGTACTGATCTGAAGTACTGATCGCGACCGACGTCTTATCGTCACGAAAGGCCGGCGCCAGCGCCGGCCTTTTTGTTTGATGGCTCGCTCTGCGCAGTTCCGCCCGCTCCTGCTACTGCCAGATGCCGCCAGCGCGCCAACAATCCGTTGACGATTCGCAAGTCGCACTGGAAATCCGCCGCCGTTCTTCCTACGTTCGCTGCCATACCCATCGGCGCCGTTCCCGGTTCCGGGCGAAGCGCGCCTTCAACATTGGCGCGATCGCGCGTCTTTGGATTCCTTAAGGACCAGCGGGATGGACGAAGTGATCAAGGCGAAGCGCCAACAACAGAACGCGGGCTCCAGCCTGCGCGCAATTTCGATCCGTGGCGCGCGCGAGCACAACCTCAAGAACATCGACGTCGAGATCCCCCGCGACAAGCTGGTGGTGTTCACCGGCCTCTCCGGCTCCGGCAAATCCTCGCTCGCCTTCGACACCATCTACGCCGAGGGCCAGCGCCGCTACGTCGAATCGCTGTCGGCCTATGCCCGCCAGTTCCTGGAGATGATGCAGAAGCCCGACGTCGACCAGATCGACGGCCTGTCACCGGCGATCTCGATCGAGCAGAAGACGACGTCGAAGAACCCGCGTTCCACCGTCGGCACCGTCACCGAGATCTACGACTACATGCGCCTGCTCTGGGCCCGCGTCGGCGTACCCTATTCGCCGGCCACGGGCCTGCCGATCGAGAGCCAGACCGTCTCGCAGATGGTCGACCGCGTGCTGGCGCTGCCCGAAGGCACCCGCCTCTATCTGCTCGCGCCCGTCGTGCGCGGCCGCAAGGGCGAGTACCGGAAGGAGCTGGCCGAATGGCTCAAGAAGGGCTTCCAGCGCGTCAAGATCGACGGCACCTTCCATGAGCTCGCGGAAGCGCCGACGCTGGACAAGAAATTCCCGCACGACATCGACGTCGTCGTCGACCGCATCGTGGTGCGCGCCGATATCGGCCAGCGCCTCGCCGAAAGCTTCGAGACCGCGCTGAAGCTCGCCGAGGGCCTCGCCGTCGTCGAGTTCGCCGACGCGCCGGCGGCCGCGCCTGCCGAAGAGAAAGAGAAAAAGAAGACCGCGAAGATCCACGACAAGAGCGGCCCCGAACGCATCCTGTTCTCGGAAAAGTTCGCCTGTCCGGTCTCCGGCTTCACCATCCCCGAGATCGAGCCGCGTCTGTTCTCGTTCAACAATCCCTATGGTGCCTGCCCGGCCTGCGGCGGCCTCGGCGTCGAGCAGCATGTCGACGAGGACCTCGTCATCCCCAGAAAAGGACCTGACGTTGCGCAAGGGCGCGATCGCGCCCTGGGCCAAGTCGTCATCGCCCTATTACGTGCAGACGCTGACCGCGCTCGGCAAGCACTACAAGTTCACGCTCGACACCAAATGGAAGGATCTGCCGAAGAAGACGAGAGACGCGCTGCTCTATGGCTCCGGCGAGGACGAGATCAAGTTCTCCTACGAGGACGGTGTCCGCTCCTACGACACCAGGAAACCGTTCGAGGGCGTCATCACCAACATCAACCGCCGCTACCGCGAGACCGAGAGCGAGTGGGCGCGCGAGGAGCTGGCGAAATACTTCCACGACGTGCCCTGCGAGGCGTGCCACGGCTTTCGGCTCAAGCCCGAGGCGCTCTGCGTCAAGGTCGGCGGCAAGCATATCGGCGAGATCTCGGAGCTGTCAGTCAAGAAGGCCGGCGAATGGTTCGCGGGCGTGCCCGAGACGCTGAACAAGCAGCAGAACGAGATCGCCGGCCGCATCCTGAAAGAGATCCGCGAGCGCCTGACCTTCCTGCTCGACGTCGGCCTCAACTATCTCACGCTGTCCCGCGCCTCCGGCACGCTGTCCGGCGGCGAGAGCCAGCGCATCCGCCTGGCCTCGCAGATCGGCTCGGGCCTGACTGGCGTGCTCTACGTGCTCGACGAGCCCTCGATCGGCCTGCACCAGCGCGACAATGCCCGCCTGCTCGACACGCTGAAGAGACTTCGCGACCTCGGCAACACCGTGGTCGTGGTCGAGCATGACGAGGACGCCATCCGCCTCGCCGACTACGTCCTCGACATCGGCCCCGGCGCCGGCATGCATGGCGGCAACATCGTCGCCGAAGGCACGCCCGCCGAGATCATGCGCAACCCGAAATCGTTGACCGGCAAGTATCTGACCGGCGAGCTCGAGGTCGAGGTGCCGGAGCGGCGTCCGCCCAACCATCGCCGCACCATCAAGGTGGTGAACGCGCGCGGCAACAACCTCAAGAACGTCACGGCGGAGATCCCGCTCGGCCTGTTCACCTGCGTCACCGGCGTCTCCGGCGGCGGCAAGTCGACGCTGCTGATCGACACGCTCTATCGTGCCATCGCCCGCAAGCTGAACAACGCCAGCGAAGGCGCCGCGCCGCACGATCGCATCGAGGGCCTCGAGCACATCGACAAGATCATCGACATCGACCAGTCGCCGATCGGCCGTACCCCGCGCTCCAATCCGGCGACCTATACCGGCGCGTTCACGCCGATCCGCGAATGGTTCGCCGGCCTGCCCGAGGCGAAGGCGCGCGGCTACGAGCCGGGCCGCTTCTCCTTCAACGTCAAGGGCGGCCGCTGCGAGGCGTGCCAGGGCGACGGCGTCATCAAGATCGAGATGCACTTCCTGCCCGACGTCTACGTCACCTGCGACGTCTGCAAGGGCAAGCGCTACAACCGCGAGACGCTCGAAGTCCTGTTCAAGGGCAAGAGCATCGCCGACGTACTCGACATGACCGTCGAAGAGGCCGCGGAATTCTTCAAGGCCGTGCCGCGCGTCCGCGAGACCTTCCAGACCCTGCACCGCGTCGGCCTCGACTACATCCATGTCGGCCAGCAGGCCACCACGCTCTCGGGCGGCGAAGCCCAGCGCGTCAAGCTGGCGAAGGAGCTGTCCAAGCGCGCCACCGGCCGCACGCTCTACATCCTGGACGAGCCGACCACCGGCCTGCACTTCCATGACGTCAAGAAGCTGCTGGAGGTGCTGCACGAGCTGGTCGCGCAGGGCAACACCGTCGTCGTGATCGAGCACAATCTCGAAGTCATCAAGACCGCCGACTGGGTCATCGATCTCGGCCCCGAAGGCGGCGACGGCGGCGGCGAGATCGTCGCCTGGGGCCCGCCGGAAGACATCGCGAAAGCGCCGCGGAGCTATACTGGCAAGTTCCTGGCGCCGGTGCTGGAGAAGGCGCGGAAGCCGAAGCGGAGACGGACGGCGAGCGAGGCGGCGGAATAGCGCCGCCCGCTGGGCCGACCGGCTGAAGCTGCCGTGGAGTGGTCTCCATGCCGAGCCGAACTTATACACTCTTTCGTGACGCAATCCTCGCAGAGCAGCAGGTGACCTGCGTCTACGAGGGTCGCCCTCGCGAGCTCTGCCCGCACATCATCGGCACCAACAAGGCTGGCGAGGAGGCTGTGCTGGCGTGGCAGTTTGCCGGCGAGAGCACCGGATCGTTGCCGCAATGGCGGTGTCTCAAGCTGGCAAATGTTAGCGGCGCCCGGGCGCGCGACGGGCGCTGGCACGAAGGCGGCTCGCATCGGACAACGCAGACTTGCGTCAACAACATCGATATCGACATCAATGTTCATGTTCGCAAATTGCGTTGATTCATTCCCAGTGCAGTTCTGCCCCATCGCGTTTTGTCAGCGAATTCCAGAACCCGACTCATGCCCTACGCCCTCGCCATCTTCGATCTCGACGGCACCCTCGCCGACAGCTTTCCGTGGTTCCTCCGCACCATCAACGATGTCGCCGATCGCTTCAATTTTCGCCGCGTGAAGGATGAGGACATTGAAGAGCTGCGGCATGCGTCGAGCCGCGAGATGCTCTCCCGGCTCGAGGTGCCGCTGTGGAAGCTGCCGGCGATCGCGCGGCATGCGCGGCGGTTGAAGGCGGAGGCCGCTAGCGAGATTCCGCTGTTTGCGGGTGTCGAGGCGATGCTGCGGACACTGGCCGAACACGGCGTGCAGCTCACGCTGGTGACCTCCGACAGCGAGGCCAATGCGCGCGAGAAGCTCGGGGATGCCGCCGCGTTGTTCGCGCATTTCGACTGTTCTGCGTCGATATTCGGCAAGCCCGCGAAATTTCGCCGAGTCATCCGGCGGGCAGCCGTAAGCCCTGAGCGTGTGATTGCGATCGGCGACGAGGTTCGCGACATCGAGGCCGCTCGCACCGTCGGCATCGACTGCGGCGCCGTGTGCTGGGGCTACGCGGCGCCGGCGGCGCTTCGGGCGCTGCGGCCGGACCATATGTTCGAGCGAATGGATGAGATTGCGCCGACGCTGTGCTCCGGTGCCGTAGCCCGGATGAGCGGAGCGATACCCGGGAACGTCGGTGGATGAGGACCGCTCATCCGGCAAATCACTCAGGCGGAAAGCTACGGAGCGACAGCGGTTCTGCAGGCCACCCGGCCTGACGCTCACTCACTCGCCGGAGCGGCCGGCAGTCTTGCGCGAGGACGCCCCTCCAATTTCCTGGTCCAGGCACGCGAAAGCCTCTCTCAGGTGGATGGCCAGAGGTCGCTTGCCCTGATCGCCGTTCCAGTTGTCGATCGCAAGACGCAGTGCTCCGACCGACATCATGGCGACCATGCGGAGCGCGGGTTGGCGCTTGGGCTGCGGCCACAACTGGCAGAGCGCATCGAATACCGCTTCTTCCTTCTCTACGTATTTCGCCTGCTGTCGAATGCGAAGCGCTTCGTTCGCACACATCAGGCGTTCGATCACCTTGGCTTGCTTGTAATCCGCCTGAAAGCGGGCCGTCAGGTCCAACAAGGCGTTCTTCACGGCATCGAGGGGTGACTGCTTGGTCGATTGCTCCAGCACGGCGGCTCGCAGGGTCTCGCTGAAACCGCCGTCCTGCCACGCCAGCAGGATCTCTTCCTTGGACTTGAAGTAATAGAAGAACGTCCGCCGCGAGATCCCGGCTGCCTCCGCGATCGCGTCGAGCGTCGTAGCCTCGTAGCCGTGCGTCAGAAACAGTTTCAGGCCTTGCTCGGCGATACGATGCAGCGTTTCGCGCCGCTTCCGTTCGCGCAGGCCTTCCTCCTTTCGAGACGAGCTCTTCATAACCTGTTCTGGCACGAAACAAATCCGCTTGCAAAATTACACCAAGTGCAATACAAAATTACACCCAGTGCGAATTGTGTTCAAGGTGTGTTCATGGTGAACAGGGTGGGCGGCGATACTCCCTTGTGGCATGTTTCATCCCCTCACGCAGGTGGCGGGGGCGACGCAATCGCGCCGGGCAACATGACGCGACGGCGCCTTGGTGCCATGCTGCTCGCCGTCGCAGTCACAGCCGCCGTTGCGGCACCGCCAGCGCAAGCGCAGTCCGTCCCGCCCGCCTTCATCGACTTCGACTGGCTCGATCCCGCGCGTTCGCGGGACGTTCCGGCGCGCCTGCATTGGCCGACCAGTGTCGCGCCAGGATCGCGCGTACCGCTCATCGTGTTCTCCCATGGCCTGGGCGGCTCCCGCCGGGGCTACAGCTATCTGGGACGATATTGGGCGGCCCGTGGCATCGCCAGTCTGCATGTTCAGCATGCGGGCAGCGATTCATCGCTCTGGCGAGGCAATCCTCTCGCCGTCGTGGACCGCTTGCAGCGAGCGGCTCATGAGAGCGAGGCGCTGGCGCGGGCCAGGGATCTGCACTTCGCTCTGAACCTTGTGCTGTCGAGCCCCTACGGCGCCCAGATCGACCGCCGGCGTATCGTAGCGGCCGGACATTCATATGGCGCGAACACGGCCCTTCTTGCGGTTGGCGCCCGCGTGATGCGTGAAGGACGGTGGGTCGAGGTCCGCGACCCGCGCTTCTCGGCGGCGATCGTCATCTCTGCGCCGCCGTTCTACGGCGAGTCCGATCTTGCCTCGGTCCTGGGCAAGATCGCAGTTCCGAACCTGCACGTGACTGCGACAAACGACGTCATCGAAATCCCCGGATACCACTCGCCTGCTGCCGATCGATTGGCTGTCTTCAACGCCATTGCCGAACCGCGCAAGCTGCTTGCTGTGTTCGAGGGCGGCTCGCACAGCATCTTTACCGATCGCTCGTTCACGGGTGGTCCGGCTCTCAATCCGAAAGTGAAGGCTGCGACGGCCGAGCTCACTCTGGCTTTCCTCGACCTGGCCTTCGACGGCAACGAGACGACGCTGGCGCGTTGGAATGCGACCTGGCAGCCAATCCTAGCATCGGCGCCCGGCGCCGCGCCGTCTCCCGTTCCGGTCGCGCGTTCCCGGCGCATGGTCCAGAGGGCGGCGATCGGTCTTGCTCCCTCGCCATGAGATGGTCAGTCGTCGCGACCTTGAGCTTGATGGCTGCTGGTTGCGCGGTTGCACCGCTGGAGCGGTCCGGGTCCCTGGCCTCCTACGACAATCTGACGCCGTCCGATGGTCTTCTGACCAAGTCGCAGGTTCGGATCAGCAAGGCTGATGTTCTCGCCGCAAAGACTGCGCGTATCGAGCCAGCTGCGTTCGCGGTAACCGCCGCAAACCAGCCGTTCTCCGACCGGCAGCGCAGCCTGATCAAGAATGCGATGAACAGAGCGATGTGTCTTGCGCTGAGCGAGCGCTTCCGCATCGTAGCGCCGACGGAAGCCGCGGACTTGAATGTTCGGGCGGTCATTACCCACATTGCGCCGACCGATGCGACGGCAGCCGGCGTCTCCAAGGTCGCGAGCGTTGTACCGTCCATCGTTGCTCCCGGTGTGCCCATCCCTGTACCGCGGCTTCCGATCGGACTTGGGAGCCTGTCCGTAGAGGCCGAGGCCCGTGACCGCAGCGGCGACCAAAAAGCTGCCATGATCTGGGCGCGCGGAGCGAATTCCTTCACCAGCGCTCCGCGCGCATCGAGCGACGGGGATGCCTATGATCTCGCCAGCGCTTTCGGAGACGATTTCGGGAAGATGCTTGTTACCGGCGAGAGTCCGTTCGGAAAGGTCTCGGCGCCGCCATCCATCGGCAGTCTGCAGGCCTCTCTCGGCGGCGCGCCCAAGGAGGTGATCTGTGAAACATTCGGGCGAGCGCCGGGACTGATTGGAATGGCCGGAGAGAGGATTGGGCTGCCGCCGGATTGGACCGACCGGGGTGCGCCGGCCAACGCAGCCCCGGAAGCCGCGGTCACCGATCAGGCTGGCCCCCCCGCTAACTGATCAGCGCTGACTGGTGTTACTGGATGAGCGATCGGCAGCACCTTCATGCAACGTCGTCGTTGGATAGCGGCCGCGGGTTTTGGCGAACTACTCCGTCTTGCGCAAGAACGCCCCGAATGCGCGCGGGCCATCGCCGGTCTTGATCTCGCCGATCACCTTCAGCTCGCTGGCATCGATGATATTGAGCGTGTTGCTCTCCCAGCAGGCGACGATGATGCGCTTGCCGTCGGCGGTTGCCGCGATGCCTTCGGGATAGTCGCCGACAGTGATGCGCTTGATCGGCTTCAGGCTCGCGAGGTCGAACACGCTGACGGTGCCGCCATATTGGTCGGTGACGAAACCGCGGCCCTGCGTCAGCGCCACCGCATAGGGGCGCATCCCGACCGGCACACGGCCGATTTCGCGAGCCTCCGCGATATCGATGACCGAGACATCGTCGGAGCCGACATTGGCCGTGTAGGCGCGCCGGCCATCGGCGTCGATGGTGACGCCGAACGGGCGGGTGCCGACCTTGATCATGGCCCTGCGCTGGCGCGTCGCGCTGTCCACCACCGAGACGCTGTCGTCGTCGCGGTCCGCCGAGAGCAGCAGCTTGCCATCCGGCGTCACGGCGAGGCCCGATGGCGAGGCCCCGACCGCGATGCTGGCCGTGACGCTGCGCGAAGCCGTATCGATCACCCGCACCGCAGCGGCATACCAGTCGGCGACATAGACGGTGCGGCCATCGGGCGCGACGGCAATGCCGAGCGGCCCGCCGCCGACCTCGATCCGCCCCGCGACCTGACGCGCGGCCGCGTCCACCACCGTCACCGCCTTGGCATCTGGGCTCGTCACATAGGCAAAGCGCCCGTCGGCGCTGACGGCGACACCGGCCGGCTTGCCGCCGATCGGAATGGTCGCGACCGCGCGTAGGCCCGCGAGGTCCACGATCATCAGATCCTCGCTGAGCTGGTTGGTGACGAACGCTTCTTCAGCGGAGGCGCGTGGGGAACCGGCACCGCAGAGGCTGGCGGCGAACGCCGCCAGAACCAGCGCCCGCACTGTCAGCTTCCGCTCTCGATCTTCTTCTTGAGCGCCTCGAGCCCGGCCTTGTACAGCCCGCTCACCGCGGTCCTGGCGGCCTCGTCGCTCAGCTCCGGCGGCGGATCGTTGTTGGGATAGCCGCGATAGAACGCGCCGGCCCATTCCAGCTTCGCCTTGCCATCAGGCGCGGGCGACACCGTCAGCGTCGAGGAATAGTTGGTCACCGGCAGCACCTTCACGTCGACCTTGGTGATCCGGTACGAATAGCTCAGCATGTCGGGCTCGTATTTGTAGAGCTCCTCCTCGACCGTTGCGCCGCCCGTCAGCGTCAGCGTCCGCGTCGCGCCGATCTCGTTGCCCTTCTCGCCCGTGGTCTTGGTGACGGGTGGAAGCCAGCTCATGTCCTGGAAATTGCCGATCACCGCCCATACCTTGGCCGGGGCAGCGTTGATCTCGATGGATTCCCTCACCTTCTGCCGCGTCGGCCCGTGCGCCCAGACCGGCTCGAACGCCGTTGTCAGCGCCATCCCCGCCACCGCCAGCGCCGCGACCCCGGCGATCGCCGGTCCCATCGTCATCCTCATGTCGTTTCCTCATTTGATCCTGCGCGACTTGAAGCGCGCTGGGAGCATCGTAGCGCATTTTTGGACGGTGGGGAGACCGGTTCGTGGCGCGGCTGTGGCGGCGCGCTCCCACTATCACACCATCCGTTGCGTTGCCTGACGGGCAAAACACGCCAGAACACGGTCAACTCCTTGCGGGCGGAAATAATTCGCTTTAATCGAATTCGGAATTGTCGCATGTTTTGGCCATCCCAGCCCGGGCCGAGGGGCGGATCGCGATCGTCACGAACGCGGGATGGGAATGTGGTGGACGCAGGCAGCGTCGCGCGCAGGCGGTTTGCAGGACGGGTCACTCCGTGGGCAGACGACGCGCGCACACGACGGGCGCAGCCAGCGTACGGCAAAATCGTGTGGTCCTGGCGCCCGGGGTCTGTGCGCCAAGGCTTGTGGTGACGTTGCGGCCCGACCGGGTTCGCATCGTCAACCATCCGCAAGGCGACGGGGGCAATAGTGCATCGCTCCCCGAGGAGATCACGACATAAGCCGTAAAACCACTGCGCAGGGAAGGCCGGATGTTTGGCTTCACCTGTATGCCGCTGTGCATCACTTCCAGCGCATTACGCGCACAGCGGACCGCGGGTGCCAGCCGGCACCCGGCCTTCCCTACGCCCTCGGCACTCTTGAGGGCGGCGATCAACGCAAAGCTCGGACACGGTGTGCCGCGAGAATGCGAAGCCGCGCGTATAATGCGGGTAGCAATGCTAGAGAAATTCGGGCTCTCGTGCCCCGGACGCAGCGCAGCGCCCCTTCGGCGGTGCGCTGCTGAGCCGGGGCCCATGCAGCAGCACGACGCGCGGACTCCTGGGTCCCGGCTCTGCGCCGCAACGCTCACGCGTTGCGGCTTGTCCGGGACACGAGTGTGGGCGTCGGGTGCGCCCCTACTCCGCCAGCGTCGCCTCCACGAACCCGCGTGGATCGGCACAAAACTCCCGCATCACCCGGTAATGATCGGTCTGCTCCACCGTGGTCGGCTCCAGGCCGTATTTCCCGAGCCGCAGCAGCCGCGCATTGGGATAGGCCATCAGCACCGGCGAATGCGTTGCCATGATCACCTGGCAGATGCGGGACTCTTCCATGCGGCGCAGCAGCTTCAGGAATTCGATCTGGCGCGCCGGCGACAGCGCCGATTCCGGCTCGTCGAAGATGAAGATGCCCTGGCGTTGGCAGCGTTCTTCGAAGAAGCGCAGGAAGCCTTCACCGTGGGAGTGCGAGAGGAAATCGGGACCGGCCTGGCCGGCATCCCGTGCCGCCTTGTCCAGATATCGCGCAACCGAGAAAAAACTCTCCGCACGGAAGAACCAGCCATTGGTGATCTTCGGCAGCCAGCTTGCGCGCAGCGCCTTCGAGAGTTGGCCGCCCATCTTCTCGCGTGCTTCGGAATGATCGACCGGCATGTAGCCCTTGCCGCCACCGGCATCGTCATAGCCGGCGAGCGCTGCGATGCCCTCGAGGATCGTCGACTTCCCGGTGCCGTTCTCTCCCACGATGATGGTGATGGCCGCGTCGAAGTTGAGCTCGAAGTCATCGGGGAAGATGGGCAGGCAAAACGGATAGGCCTCGCGATCGTGAACTTGCGACGGATCGAGCCAGACCCGCTTCAGATAAGGCGCAGGCAGATTGATCGTCCGATTGCCTTTTCGTGCCATTGCCCACCCCTGAAACCTCCGCTAGAACATAACAGGAACATAAGAATTGCAAAGCGATATCTGCCCCGCCCGCCCAGGCCTGACCAGCTACGCCAACGCCTCCAGCACCAGCTCCATGGTCATCAGCACGGGATTGTCGCCGCGGATCAGGCGGCCCTCGGCGATGCCACCGGTGTAATCGATCAATGCAACATCGAGCGCGGCCTGCAGTTGGCCGGAAGCGCCGGGCGCGATCGCGCCGGCCGTGATCGCCAGCTCGGTGGCAAAGGGCTCGGTGATGCCGCCATGGGTGAAACGCGCGCCGATTGTCGAGCCGACGCCGCCGTGAATTTTCGCACGCGCGATGCCATGTGCACGGCAGAAGTCCTCGAGGCCGCCGGCAAAATCCTGATTGGGCCGCAGCCGCAATGCGAAGCTTCGGCTCGTCGTGCGGGCGCCGGTGCTCGCGACCGCGACGGGCCCGAACAGCTTGAAATTGGTCTCCGGATCGGGTTCGGCAGTGAACATCGCGCCATCGATGCCGAACGCCTCGACCTCGAAGGGCTCGGCCACAACGGTCTCGTCCGGCAGCATGTGGCCGCCGCTTGCCTTGCCGTCGGCCTCGGTCCAGAGCCCATGGCAATGAAAGAACGGTGCGCCGTCCCGCACGCCCAGCGTCATGCTGCCAAGCTTCGTGCGCGTCACGCCTTCGGGCCGATATGTCTCGCTGTAGAATGCCGCGTTCTCGCCGGTCTTCGACAGCGCCGGCATGACATAGGCGAACGGTTCGAGCGCACAGCGGCCGAAATTGAGCACGCCGCCGGCAAATCCCTCTGCCGCAAATCCGCGCCGTGCAGCTTCCAGCAGCGGCAGTCCCGCCTGAAGCGTGAAGGAAAAGGCGCGCCCCCTCGCCTCCACCCATTGAATGCGTTCGGCGACGGGCGGGCCCGGCTGCTTGATGCTGCGCATGACGCCTGCTCAGCTGGCCTTGATCTTGTCGAGATCGAGCAGCCCGCGCGCCTCGAGCTCGTCGCGCACCATCCGCTTCGGCACCTTGCCGTAGCCGGATTTGGGCAGCGCCTCCCAGAAGAAAAACCGCTTCGGCATCTTGTAGCGCGGCACTTTTGGCGAGAGGAACGCCGCCATCTCCGCTTCGCTCACTGGCTTCGCGCCTTCGCGCGCAACGCAGACAGCTATTCCGACCTCGCCCCAGGTCGCATCGGGCACGCCGAGCACGGCGACTTCGCCGATCGCGGGATGCGTCAGGATCTTCTCCTCGATCTCGCGCGGATAGATGTTGGAGCCGCCGGAGATGTACATGTCGGAGGCACGTCCCGTGATGTAGACGAATCCCTCCTCGTCCATGTGGCCGAGGTCGCCGGTGCGGAACCAGCCGTTGCGGAACGCCTTCGCATTGGCTTCGGGGTTGTCGTAATAGCCGGCGAACACCGCAGGCCCGATCACGCAGATCTCGCCGCTCTGGTTCGGGGCAAGCTCCCGTCCCTCGTCGTCCTGGATCGAAACCTGCATGCCGGTGCGCTCGAAGCCACAGGTGCCGATCTTTGCATGCGGGCCGTCCTCGGGATCGTGCAGCGCGGCCGGCAGCACGGTGATGTTGCCGGTGACCTCGCCAAGGCCGAAATACTGCACGATGACCTTGCCGAGCTTCTTCAGCGCCGCCTTCTGGTCCTCGCGATACATTGGCGCGCCGGCATAGATCACCTGACGCAGCGAGGAATGATCGTATTTGTCGGCGGCGGGATGCTCGACCATCATCTTGAGGATCGTCGGCACCGTGAAGAGATTGCTGACGCGATGCGCCTCGATCAGGCGGAACGCCTCGTTGATGTCGAATTTTTCGGTCGGCAGCAGCACCGTGCATGCGCCGCGCGCGGTCTGCATCAGCTGATGCACGCCGGCGCCGTGCGACAGCGGCGCCACCACCAGCGAGGCATCCTGCTCCGTCACGCCTGGCGTCAGATCGGCGAGATGATTGGTGACGACGAACCCCATCTGGCCGTGTGTGAGCACAGCCGCCTTGGAACGGCCGGTGGTGCCGGAGGTGAAGAAGAACCAGCAGGGATCGTCGTGTTCGACAGCGACGTTCTCGACTGCCGTTCCTCCCCGCGAGGCCATGGCTTCGGCCACCGACATATCCGCGAATGGCGCCTTGCTGTCGATGCTCCAGGTGAATTCGAGTGCGCCGCCCTTCACCGCCGCCGCGTGCTCGGGGAAATCGACATGGCACAGGAACGCCTTCGCCCCGGAGGCCTGCGCGAGATAGCTGACCTCGTCCGGCATCAGGCGAAAATTGGTGGGGACCCAGACCGCACCGAGCCGGAACGCGGCGAACATCGAGACGAACATCTCGTCGCCGTTCTTGGAATGGACGAGGATGCGGTCGCCCCTGGCAATTCCACGCGCGGTGAGCGCGGCCGCCAGCGCCGAGACCTGTGCATCGATCTCGCGCCAGGTCCAGGATTTGTCACCCCAGACGAAGCCGGGGCGCGATCCATGCCGCCGCGCATTCTGGGTCAGCATGTAGGCGAGATTCATGACGCGGCGGGACATGCGCAGGGGCTGCATCGGGCTTCCTCTTCGACGACGGGCGGCGCACAAGCTGCCCGCTCATTGCCGCCCATTTATCGCCATCGCCAGCGCCCCTGCAAGGCCGGCTGCCGCGGACCAGCTCTACGGCTGCTTGAACGCAAACGGCGTCGCCGCAATGGTCTTCCGCTTGACGCAGGTCTGCGGACCAAAGCCGCCGCAGAAGCTGCCATGCAGATCGAAGCGGACGGTGCGCGCGGCGCCGCGCTTCGCCGCCGGCGCCATGATCTCGTAGCGGAGGACATAGCCGCCAAACACCTCGCGCACGCTCCCGTTCGGCAGCGTCACCAGGATCTTCATGACGCAGCCGCCGGTTCCGCAATAGGTCGTTTCGCGATCGCCGCATTTGGTGTCCTGGAAATCGACGATGTAGTCCTCGCGGCCATCGCCGGTGAGGTCGGTCTTGCGCACGGTGTTTGGCGCGAAGGTCACCTCGCCGCCCTCCTGGCTGTCGCATTCCTCATTGGCGTAGCGCAGCGCCTTCTGCACGTCCGATGGATAGTCGGCCGGATTGAATGGCTTTGCGTCGTCGGCGCGCGCGCAGGTCACGAGCAAGGTGAGCAGGAGGATCAGAGATCGCATTGGCGTTGGTCGCAGCCACAACCGCAATTGTTCAGGGAATTTTAAACATGATCGGCGCACGCTTCATCCGTCTCCGCGTACAGAGTGCATTCCATGATCAAAGCGCCCGCCGTCATCCTGCTCACGCTGGCGCTCGCCGGATGTGCCGTTGCGCCACAGGCGCATCTAGCTTCCGATCCCGCCTTCAAGCCTGCGCGTTACGCCTGGGATGGCGCCGGCGAGGATCCCAACCGGCCGCGCGCTACTTCACAACCAACGCGTACCGCTGCCCACTCCGAGCGCAACAAGTCGCAAGCCGGCATTCAGCCCTATTCGAAGGAATGGTGGCAGGCGCAGGACGGCATCGAGGCCGAGCAGGACGCCAAGGTCAACCGCTCCCTGGTCATCTGCCAGGGTTGCCTCCGCCAGCCGCCGCAGCCCGAGGATTCCAGGCTGGCCCAAGCGACCGATTGAACCGAACGACCGCAACATCGGAAACCTGCCGACCCGACCGCGCGTTACGGTCTCGTGTGCGAGGCTGGCAGCTGGAGGGGCCACGACATGAGCGACGTCATCGACAACAAGGCCCAACACCGCTACGAGCTCGCGGTGGAAGGCCATCTTGCGACCGAGCATTACAAGCTCGATGGCAACGTGATCACGTTCGAGCATACGGACGTGCCGAAGGAACTTGGTGGCAAGGGCATTGGTTCGAAGCTGGTACAAGGCGCACTCGACCAGGTCCGCGCCGCCGGATTGAAGCTGATCCCACAATGCCCGTTCGTGAAGGCGTGGATCGACAAGCACCCGGACTATGCAGATCTCGTAACAAGATGAGTGCACGGGCCCGCCGCCCATGGCCGGCGGGCCTGCCGGCATCTACGGCCTATTGCCCATGCTTGAGCAGGTCCTGGTCAGTCTGACCCCAGTCCTGCCACAGCTGGAGTATGCCGAGCAGCACCACCACCGCACCGAGGGTCGTGTGATAGATGCGGAGGAAGCCGTCGGCGGAATAGCCGATCACGTAAGGCGAGGCGATGAGCCACAGCCCGACCAGGATCGTGGTCACCTCTTGCCACCGCTGCAAGGCCACGTACTCGAGCTGGCTGAGACCAAACACGATCAGACCGATCGCGACGGTGTTGAGGATGGCCGTCTGGTGTCCGGTGATCCCCTGATCCTGGACGGGAAACCACGGCGAAGCCACGATCGCCGCGCCAAGCAGCATCCCGCACCAGTCTTCCCATGTTCGATGAGTCTTCAAGAAACCAGAGTCCGACATCGTACCCTCCTGCAAAAGAGGCATACGTCTGCGGCTGGCGATCACGACACTCCGAATATCTGGCGACCCTGCCGGCCGCATTCGGGCGTATGTCCTCTCCAGGACGTGGGAACCGAACTTCGGCTTGCAAGAGCCGTAGCGAGGAATATTTGCGGTCGCCGCGCTATGCTCGCAGGGCGCGATTTCCATACTGCACTGCGGTCACCGCGGCGCATTTGCGGATATCTCCTCTGCGCCAATCTGCCTTGGTCTCACCTTGGCAAGGGCGGAATTGGCCTCCTAGATCAGGAGGCAATCTGCATTTCGGAAGGATCCCTCATGGCGGCATCGGTACGCGACAACAAGGACAGGAGCCGCTTCGAGCTCGATGTCGGCAGCGACATCGCCTTCGCCAATTACCGGCTGACGCCGTCCGCCGTCATCATCACCCATACCGAGACGCCGCGCGCGCTGCGCGGCCGCGGCATCGGCTCCGAGCTGGTCAAGGGCGCGCTGGACTTGATCCGGCGCGACGGCAGGAAGGTGATCGCCGGCTGCGGCTTCGTCGTCGACTATCTCGACAGGCATCCGGAGGATGCGGATCTGGTCGCCTGAGTGCAAAGGGGCCCGCGAGATCGCGGGCCCCTCCGGCACGACCCGGGGTGGGTCAGTGCTTGATCTCCGGCGGCAGCTTGCCGCCGTTGGCTGCGAGCTTGGACATTACCTGCTTGTGCAGCCAGACGTTCATGCTGGCCGAGTCGTTCATGTCGCCGCCGTAGCCGAGCTCCTTGGCGAGATCCTTGCGCGCAGCGAGGCTGGAATCGATATCGAGCGCCTTCATGAGGTCGACGATCGAGGTCCGCCATTCCAGCTTCTCGCCCTTGTGTGCGGCCGCGGCCTTGTCGACGATCGCCGCCACGTCGACGGCCGCCATGGGCGCGGCGGCCGGCGCCGAAGCGCCTGGCGCGCCTGCGGGCGTGCCGGGCGAAGCTGCGCCACCGGCGGGCGCGGCGGAGGCCGGCTCGCTGCCGAAGATCGCGCTCATGATTTTCCCGAAAATGCTCATGTCTGCTCCCCGAAAAGGAATCCGTTGGAAGGGCCTTGAGTGGCACTTATAGACGAAGTTACCGCGCTGCGCCCGCGAAGTTCCGCAAGCTAACAGCAGCATCAGCTTATCTGCGGCGAAATGACGACAGAATGACGTCGTTGTGGTTGCGCCGCGACATCGAATTTTACCCCAGCGTGAGGGACAGGACTTGGACTTGAGAGTATGGTTGGCGTTCAGCTCGCGATGCCGGCCGGAATTCGCGTGTGGTCGGGATCGCGAGATTTCAAAGAATGGCGGCCGCTTGCGCCGTTTGCCGGCGCCGGTCTTGGCCGCCTGGCAAGGGAGCTAGCGACCATGGCCACACTCTACCAGGGCAATGTTCCTACGATGGGCCAGCCCGCGGATGCGGCTGGACCAGTGATCCGAACCATCCGACTGTCCGATCTGCAGGATGCGCTCAGGCGCGGCTGGGAAGACTTCAAGGCCGTTCCGAGCCACGCCATCATCCTGTGCCTGATCTACCCGGTGCTCGGCCTCGTGCTCGCCCGCGTGGTGATGGGCTATTCGGTGTTGCCGCTGTTGTTTCCACTGGCTGCCGGTTTCGCGCTGATTGGCCCCTTCGCGGCGCTCGGACTTTACGAGCTCTCCAGCCGGCGCGAGCGCTATGAACCGGCCAGCGCCTGGGATGCCCTGGAGGTGCTGCGCTCGCCTTCGTTCGGTGCGATGCTGGGCCTCGGCACGTTGCTGCTCGCCCTGCTCGTCACTTGGGTCGCGACCGCGCAGGCGATCTACATCGCAGCGTTCGGCTACGAGGGCGCGACCGGACTCTCGGACTTCGTGACGCGCGTGCTGACGACTCAGCAAGGTTGGTGGCTGATCGCGGTTGGCTGCGGCACCGGCTTCCTGTTCGCGCTCGCCGCGCTCTGTATCAGCGTCGTGTCGTTCCCCTTGATGCTGGACCGTCATGCCGGCGCATTCGAGTCAATGGTAACGTCGCTGCGCGTCGTCGCAAGAAACCCCGTGCCGATGGCGGCGTGGGGCTTCATTGTGGCGGTGCTGCTCGCGCTCGGCACAATACCGGCCTTCCTCGGCCTTGCCGTGGTGATCCCGTTGCTCGGCCATGCCACGTGGCACCTCTACCGCAAGGTGATCGTCTCGGAGCCCGGGGCGCGCCCGGTGCCGCCCCCGCCGCATCGTCCGCGCAAGCCGGCTGCCGACTTCCCGGCCAACCTCTTCCCGTGGCGGAATCGGACGGACGCCTGACGATATCGTGACCTGCGATCCTGCCCCGGCTCGGGCAGGATCGCATCCTGTCGTGCGCCTTGCTTTGGCCGCGGTTCCGACCGAGATTGTGCCCACCGGTCAGATCGCTTCACGGAATTCATTTACTCGAATGACCCCGACGATTTCTCGTCTCGCTCTCGCAGCCTTCGCCCTCTCCGCTTCAATCCTGTCAGCCCAGCCCGCGCTCGCTGCTGTTGCCTGCGGCTCGGGCAATTTCGACGCCTGGCTTGCGGATTTCAAAACTGACGCTGCGGCGAAAGGCATCTCGCAGCAGGCCATCACCACCGGGCTTGCCGGCGTGACGCTCGATCAGAGCGTCCTCAACCGCGACCGCTCGCAAAAGGTCTTCACCCAGTCCTTCGAGGAGTTTTCCGGCCGCATGGTGCCGCCGCGCATGCAGCGCGGCTCCAACATGATGAAGCAATACGGCTCGGTACTGTCGCGCATCGAGCAGGCCTATGGGGTGCCCGGCGAGATCCTGGTTGCGATCTGGGGTTTGGAGACCGATTTCGGCGTCAACACCGGCAAGTTCGCGACGATCCGCTCGCTGGCAACGCTTGCCTATGACTGCCGCCGCTCCGAGCAGTTTCGCGCCGAGCTGATGGACGCGCTGCGCATCGTCCAGCGCGGCGATCTCGCCCCAGCCGACATGAAGGGCGCCTGGGCTGGCGAGCTCGGCCAGACCCAGTTCATGCCGTCATCCTGGATGAAATATGCCGTCGATTTCGACGGCAATGGCAAGCGCGATCTCCTGCATAACGCGCCCGACGTGCTCGCCTCCACCGCCAACTATCTCGCCGGCTATGGCTGGCAACGAGGCAAGGATTGGCAGCCGGGCAGTCCCAACTTCGCCGTGCTTCAGCAATGGAACAAGAGCGATGTCTATTCCAAGACCATCGCCTATTTCGCCACCCAGCTGGCGCGCGCTCCTTAAAGCGCGATGCGATCAGGATGAATCGTCATCGCGCTTTAGGTTGTTGTTTAAGCATGATCTTTTCGGAAACCGCTGTGCACTTTTCCGGATCATGCTTTAGGCCCTCGGACAAGCGAGCAAGGGCCGACCGCGCGGCGATCGGCCCCCTCTTTGATGCGCTGACTTCTCAACGTTTCTATTTGGACATGGTGGCCTGCATCGCCTTGCTCAGATGCGCACCGCACACACCCATCTTGCCGTTGAGCAGCGCGTCCTGCGCCGCCGTGATTTCCTTCTGCGCGACGAATTTGCTGTCGCCGTCGGCCATGTTCTCGATCGCGGTCTCCGTCTTCTCCAGATTGGCCCCGCTGCAGCCGCCCGCGGCGTGCTTGGTGGCCTCAGCCGGCGCGACGGCGAACGCAACGGCAGCGATTGCGATAACCCCGAGTAACTTCGACATGACGTTACCTTCCTTCTTGTCCTTGCACAGACCAGCGACATTGCCGGATTCTGCGGCACGACTTTCCTTCGGGCGCGTCAACTTGCCGCAATAAATTCTTCGCGAGAATTACGTGATGCTGCGCATGGCGCAGAGTGGCATGCAGAAATTCTGTCTTTCATGACAGACCTGTAACGAACGCTGCACGCAAAGCGTGCGCTTGATGCACCGAGGGCGTTTGCCGGTCGAAGGGTGCCAAATATCCGACGCGAACCAACAGGACGCATGAATGAATATGTATTCATATCTTCTGTTCCGGACACATGCGAATCGCGCATATGTGACTTGGGTTCAGTAGCTGCTTCAGGTCATTGGCGGGCGCAGGAACGCAACATATTTCCCTGGCGCAACCGGCTAGCGCTAGCTCCCTTAAGTCCGTGAATTCACGGACATTTGCTTCTCCTGATACGACACCCTGCCTGTTGCGTGGGCGGGAGCGCCCCCAGGTTAATCGCCCGTTACCGACGGTATGCACTCTACGCCTAGCTGCATCGCAACATAGGAACTTTCGCACTGCACTACTCCCATCTATATTCACTTCAACGATGAGGCTCGGGCAAGAGCTGAATCGAACTACAGGAGACTACCAATGCTGCTCTCGCTCATCCGCATGATCCAGGCCTTCCGGGACTATCAGCGCAATGTTGCCGAGCTGTCTCAGCTCAGCGATCGCGAATTGGCCGATATCGGCCTCGATCGCTCGGACATCCCGCGCGTTGCCGCCGGTCAGTATCAGGGCTGATAACCTCAGCCCCAACCGGACGACCCGATAGCGCCCGCCTCGTGCGGGCGTTGTCGTATCTGGTGGCAGAAAACTCGATCTCGGCGATTCCACTCTCCGCCGAAAAGCGCTACCTGTCCGCCCCATGACAGGACCCCAATCCAACATCGTCCACGTGATCGGCGCCGGCCTTGCCGGTTCAGAGGCTGCTTGGCAGGTGGCGAAATCCGGCGTGCCCGTGGTGCTGCACGAGATGCGGCCAACCCGCATGACCGAGGCGCACCGCACCGATGGACTTGCTGAGCTCGTCTGCTCCAACTCGTTCCGCTCGGACGACGCCGCCAACAACGCCGTCGGCCTCCTGCATGCGGAGATGCGCCGGCTCGACTCGCTGATCATGCGTGCGGCCGATGCCAACCAGGTGCCCGCCGGCGGCGCACTCGCGGTCGACCGCGACGGCTTCTCGGCGGCCGTCACCAAAGCGCTGAAAGACCATCCCCTGATCGAGATCGCCCGTGGCGAAGTCGCGGGCCTGCCGCCGGCCGACTGGAGCAACGTCATCGTTGCCACCGGCCCCCTCACCTCCGCGCCGCTGGCCGAAGCCATTCGCGAACTCACCGACGAGAACGCGCTCGCCTTCTTCGACGCCATCGCGCCGATCGTGCACCGCGAGTCCATCGACATGTCGGTGGCCTGGTTCCAGTCGCGCTACGACAAGGTCGGCCCCGGCGGCAATGGCGCCGACTACATCAACTGCCCGATGACAAAGGAGCAGTATGACAGCTTCGTCGCCGCGCTGATGGCCGGCGAGAAGACCGAATTCAAGGAATGGGAGACCAACACGCCCTATTTCGACGGCTGCCTGCCGATCGAAGTGATGGCGGAGCGCGGCCCCGAGACGCTGCGCCATGGTCCCATGAAGCCCGTCGGCCTCACCAATCCGCACGATCCCGCCACGAAGGCTTATGCGATCGTGCAGCTCCGTCAGGACAACAAGCTCGGCACGCTCTACAACATCGTCGGCTTCCAGACGAAATTGAAGTATGGCGAGCAGCAGCGCATCTTCCGCACCATTCCCGGTCTGGAGAAGGCCGAGTTCGCCCGACTCGGCGGCCTGCATCGCAACACCTTCCTGAATTCGCCGAAGCTGCTCGACGGCCAGTTGCGGCTGCGCGCACAGCCGCGGCTGCGCTTTGCCGGCCAGATGACGGGCTGCGAGGGCTATGTGGAATCCGCCAGCGTCGGCTTGATCGCCGGTCTCTATGCAGCAGCGCAGGCACGCGGCGAGACGCTTGTCAGTCCGCCTGGCACGACCGCGCTCGGATCGCTGCTCGGCCACATCACCGGCGGCCATATCGAGACCATCGAGCCGGGCACACGGTCGTTCCAGCCGATGAACATCAATTTCGGCCTGTTCCCGCCGCTCGCGACCGCACCGACGAAGAAGCCCGATGGCACGCGATTGCGCGGCAACGAGAAGACGGTGGCCAAGAAGCAGGCGCTCAGCGCACGGGCGCTCGCCGATCTCGATCGCTGGATCGCCGATCACCTGCGCATTGCCGCCGCCGCATGAGTTTTCGATGAGCCTCCCCAAAGACGACGCCGCAGAGCTGTCGGCGCGCTGGACCGAAGGCGTGCTGCTCAAGCGCGACGTGTTCTCGACCGTCGAGCGCGGCCGCTTCCGCACCGAGAGCGGCGAGACCGACGCGGTGCTGCGCCGGCTCGACGGGGTGCCATGGTGGTCGTTTCTGCTGGCACGCCATCTGTTCGCCCGCGAGAAGCATGCGCTGGTGCGCGCCAAAGGCCTCAACGTCGGTCCCGAGCTGCTGTGGGCCGGACGCCGCGCGTTGGTGCGCGGCTTCGTCGACGGCGTCGCGCTGCATCTGGCAAAGCCGCATGGCGATCTCGCCTATTTCCGCTCGGCCAAGGCCGCGCTGCGCCGGCTGCGTCGCGCCGGTATCTGCCACAACGATCTCGCCAAGGAGCAGAACTGGCTGGTCGGCCGCGACGGCCGCGCCTACGTGACCGATTTTCAGCTTGCCGCGTGCTTCAACGGTCGCGGCCGGCTGTATCGCATTCTCGCCTATGAAGACCTGCGGCATCTGCTGAAGCACAAGCGCTCCTACGCGCCGGAGGCGCTGACGCCGCGGGAGCGGAAGATCCTGGCGAAGAAGTCGTTCGCCGCGCGCCTGTGGCTCGCCACCGGCAAGAAGGTCTATCGCGCCATCACCCGCGGCCTGTTCAACTTCACCGACCGCGAGGGCGGCGGCCGCCGGCTCGTCAACGACGCGCCGGTGCTCGCCGAGCTGATCCGCCGGAATCCTGCCGTGCGCGACACCGCTATCGTCGCCTTTGCCGACCGCCGCTCCGGCGTCGGGCTCTATGCCTTCGTCGAAGCCGATCAGGCCGCGCTCGAAGGTCAACTCCGCAGCGAGCTTGCCGCCGCCAAGGGACCGAAGCCGCCCGAACACATCCAGATCGTGCACGCCTTGCCGCGCAACGCCAGCGGCGCGCCGCGCACCGAGGTCCTGCAACTGGTCGCAATGAACCAGCTCGACCTGATCGAGCCGATGATGAAGAACGAGCAGGACCGTGCCTTCCTCAAGGATATCCTGGAGCAGCGCAAAAACCTGCGCGACCGCTTCAATTTCGAGGCGAAGCTGCCGGCGAGCTAGCATTGCGGCGTGCCTTGAAGCGTCCACATTGGCGATAGAGAAACGCTTGGATAGCGAAGGGCTGGCAAGGATTATGGGCACTCGGGGGACCATGATGCATCGTGTGGTTGGCGGGATGATCGCTGGCCTTCTGCTGCTGGCAGGCGCGCCCGCGATGGCTGACTCACCGGCCGAGCAGATCTCGAGCTTCCGTCTCAAGCATGGTGAGGCCCGCGTCGTTCGCGATTCCACCCTCGACCGTATCGCCATGGATCAGGCCCGCGCGATGGCGGCGAAGGACGACCTCAGTCACGATGCGCTCGGGCCCTTCAACCGCCGTGTCGCGCCGGCGGGCGCGGGCCGCGCCGCCGAGAATATCGCCTACGGCTACGACAATTTCGAGAAGACGCTGGGACAGTGGATCGACTCGTCCGGGCACCGCAAGAACCTCCTGCTGCACAACGCCTCCCGCGTCGGCATTGCCAGCGCCAAGAATGCCAACGGCAAGCGCACTTATTGGGCCATGGTGATCGCCGGCGATTACGAGCCGAAGGGCAAGGGTAAGGGCAAGAAGGACAAGGAGCCGCTGGTTGCCGTGAAGCGTGAGGCGGCGCCCGCAACCAAGCCCAAATCCAGCACCTGCCACATCAAGCTGCTCAGCCTCTGCATCTGAGCCAAGACTGCGCCGTCTTGCTCGCAGTCCTCGACGCGTCTAATTCATGCACGAAGATCGCGAGATGCGGAGGCGTAAGTGATCGATATCGACCGGATACGCGCCGACACGCCTGCCGCCTCCCGGCTCGCTTACCTGCACAATGCGGGTGCGGCTCTGATGCCGGCGCCGGTCGTCGCGGCCGTGAAGGGACATATCGACCTGGAAAGCGAAATTGGTGGCTATGCCGCTGCCGACCGCGAGTCCGGTCGGCTCGACGCGGTGTATGGCTCGGTGGCCCGCCTGCTCAATGCCGCACCTGACGAGATCGCCCTGGTGGAGAACGCAACGGTTGCCTGGCAGATGGCGTTCTACGCGCTTCCGTTCCGCAAGGGCGACCGCATCCTGACGGCCGAGGCCGAATACGCTGCCAATTATGTCGCCTTTCTTCAGGTCGCGAAGCGAACCGGCGCGACGATCGATGTCGTGCCGAGCGATGCCAGCGGCGAACTCGACGTGCACGCGCTCGAACGCATGATCGATGAGCGCACGAAGCTGATCGCCATCACCTGGGTTCCGACCAATGGCGGGCTGGTCAATCCCGCCGCGGCGATCGGCAAGATCGCGCGGGCACATGGTATTCCCTACCTGCTCGATGCCTGTCAGGCGGTCGGCCAGATGGCCGTCGACGTCGAGGCGATCGGCTGCGACATGCTGTCGGCCACGGGGCGCAAGTTCCTGCGCGGCCCGCGCGGCACGGGCTTTCTCTACGTCCGCCGGGCTTTACTGCAACAGCTCGAACCACCGATGATC
This sequence comes from Bradyrhizobium sp. USDA 327, assembly GCF_041262065.1. Classification (NCBI taxonomy): domain Bacteria; kingdom Pseudomonadati; phylum Pseudomonadota; class Alphaproteobacteria; order Hyphomicrobiales; family Nitrobacteraceae; genus Bradyrhizobium; species Bradyrhizobium sp. USDA 327. Next base: position 3,278,641 of record NZ_JBGCCW010000001.1, read on the forward strand.
GACCATTTCGCGGCGCCCTGGGTCTCGCGGGATGAATATCGGCTCCGCGACGATGCACGCCGTTTCGAGACCTGGGAGAACAATTATGCGGCCCGGCTCGGGCTCGGCGCTGCCGTCGACTATGCACTCGATATCGGCATGGGTCCCATCGAGCAGCGCTGCCGTCTGCTGGCGGATCGCCTTCGGGGCGGCCTTGCGTCCGTCCGCGGCCTCGCCATTCGCGACCTCGGCCGCGCGCCGGGCGCCATCGTCAGCTTCACGATGGACGGGTATGAGGCGGACGCCATCGTGGGCAGCGCCGCTGCCGCCGGCATCACGATCGGCGCGTCGGATCCATCAAGTACCCGCATCGATGCCGAGCTCCGCTCGCTGCCGCCGCTCGTGCGGGCATCACCGCACTATTACAACACCGAAGCCGAGATCGATCGGCTGATCGGTCACCTCGCGGCTCTGGCGGCGCGATAGCGGCACGCCCGCGCACCGCTCAGGTGCAGCGCGCGCTCAGTCCGGATGCGCTCAATCTCGCCATCACCTCGTCGAGATGCGCGCTGTCGCGGGTCTCGATGACCAGCTGCAGCAGCGTCGCCTTGGCCGGAAGATCCGAGAAGGTCCGCTGATGCGAGACCTCGATGATGTTGGCGCCGGCTTCGGCCAGCAGCGCGGCCACGGCGGCAAGCTGCCCGGGGCGATCAGGAATATCGAGCGACAACTGCGTCAGCCGCCCCTCGCGCGCCAGCTCTCGGGTGAGGACGGAGGCAATCAGCCGCGTGTCGATATTGCCTCCGCTCAGCACCAGGCCGACCTTCTGGCCGGCAAAGCGGGACGGATCGGACATCAGCGCGGCGAGGCACGCGGCGCCGGCCCCTTCGACCACCGTCTTCTCGATCGAAATCAGGGTTGCGACCGCACGCTCGAGCTCGGCTTCGTTGACCAGCGCGATGTCGTCGACGAGACGACGGACGATTTCGGTGGTGATCTTCCCCGGCGATTTCACGGCGATGCCTTCGGCCAGCGTGTCGCCGCGCGCCGGCAGATTGCCGTCATGGATGGCGTTGTACATCGAGGGATACAGCCAGGCCTCGACGCCCAATATCCGCAGCGACGGCTTGATCGATTTCGCGGCAATGGCGATACCGCTGATCAACCCGCCGCCGCCGATCGGAACGACCAGCGTGTCGAGATCCGGTACGGCCTTCAGCATTTCCAGCCCGATCGTGCCCTGCCCCGCGATGACAAGCGGATCGTCGTAAGGGTGGACGAAGATCATGCCGCGCGCTTCACCGTGGCTGCGCGCAAAGGCGGCGGCCTCTTCCAGCGTCGCGCCCGTGACCACCACCTCGGCGCCGTGATGCCTGGTGTTCTCGATCTTCACCATGGGCGTGCCGATCGGCATCACGATGGTGGCGGGAATGCCGAGCCGCTTGGCGTGGTAGGCGACGCCTTGCGCGTGGTTGCCCGCGGACATAGCGATCACGCCCCGCACGCGCTCTTCCGGCGTCAGCGCGGTGAGCCGGTTGAGCGCGCCGCGCTCCTTGAACGAGGAGGTGAACTGGAGGTTCTCGAATTTCAGCCAGATGTCGCAGCCGCAAATACTGCTCAGTGTCCGGCTATGGCTGCAGGGCGTCTCGACGACGGCGCCGCGGATGGTCTCGGCGGCCGCAAGAATGTCGCTTGGTGCGACCGGAAAGCCGCTGAGATCGGACATGCTTCGGGATAAGTCAGCCATAGGACAGCATAGAGCATTTGGCCGGCTCAGGCGATAAGCCAGCCGCTATTTGGTAAATTCACGCGATCGCGAGGCGCGCCACAATGTCCAGAGCGTGCGCAGCCGCGACGATGGCTGCAGCGTAAACGGGTTGCGTCCCGGACGCGACAGGCGCTTGAGATCGGCCTGCGCCTGGCTCAACGGCAGAAACGCCGGCCGCATGGACGGCGCCACCTGCGCCAGCAGCGACGACGCCGTCGTCAGATGCTGCCGGGCTTCACCCGCAAGCTGCTCCAGCACCGCATGCAGATTGGGCGTCTCCTTGCCGGCGAAGACATCCTCGATGCTGCAATTGTACCTCTCCATCAGCTGCTGCGGCAGGAACAATTGCCGGTGCGCGGCGTCGCGCGGCAAATTGGCGATGACCTGCACGATGCCCTGCGCCAGCCCGGCATGGCGGGCGAGATGCTCGACCGCCTCCGACGGCGGTCCCAAAACCTGCGCCGCCAGACCGAACAGCGTCGACGAGGTCGCAGTCAGATAGCCTTCCAGCGCGGCCATGGTCGGCATCGGGTCGTTGTAGAGATCGAACTGGTGCTCGTCGGCCAGCTGCGACAGCGGCTCGACCGGCAGGTTGAAATCACGGATCGCGCGGAGCAACTCGGCCGCCACCGGATTGCCCTCGGCGCTGCCATGGACATGACCCGACAGCATGTCGGTCCACCATTGCAGGCGGATCTCGCCGGGCAAGGGCTGGCTCACCTGGTCGCGGACGCGGACGATCTCGACGTTGAAGGCATACAGGGCCAGCAACGCACGGCGCTCGGCGGCCGGCGCAAACAGGGTCGCGGCGTAACGCGGAAAGTCATGGCTGCGCACCAGATCGGCGCAGAAGGTAACAGAATCGGGCGGCGGCGCAGGGCTGCTCATGGCACGGCGATCAGCGCAGCGGCAACCCGCCGCCGTTCGCCGATCATGATGTTATAGGTGCGTACGGCGGGTCCGGTCTGCATCGTGTCCAGCACCACCCTCACCGCCTTAAGGGCCTGACGGAGCTCCGGCGGGGGCAACCACAGCCCGGTTCCGGTGCCGACCAGGAGCGTGTCGATGCTGTTGGCCGCCGTGAAGACCCGATCCAGCGAATAGCGGTCGATCTTCTGGGGGTCCGTCACGTCCCAGGCCCAGATCGCGTCCGGCAGGCAGAGCAGCGAGCCCCGATGCGACATGCCGGCAAAGGCGAAGCCGCCCTTGCCATAGGCATCGATCGGCGCCGAGCGCGGGAAATGCGGAGCATTGGGATCGCCGGCCATGAGCTTCGTCCGAATGGGCTTACTGCCCTCGCAAACTCCTGCGAGGGCGCGAGGTTCGGATCATGCCTTGCTTTTCTTCGCCGGCGTAGCCGTATCGGGCGCATCTTCGCGATGCTCGCCGACGCCGAGGTAGATCAGGATCGGGGCCGCAATGAAGATCGAGGTGTAGGTGCCGACCAGCACCACGCCGAACATCATCACGGCGGTAAAGCTGTGGATCGCGTGTCCGCCGAACAACAGCAGCGCGAGCAGTGCCAGCGTCACGGTGACGTGGGTAATGATCGAGCGCGACAGCGTCGAATTGATGGATTCGTTGAGCAGCTGCGGCATCGGCATCTTCTTGTAGCGCCGCAGCATTTCGCGGATACGGTCGTAGATGACGACGGTGTCATTGAGCGAATAGCCGAGAATCGTCAGCAGGGCCGCGATGCTGGTCAGGTCGAAATCCACCTGGCTGATCGACATGAAGCCGATGGTCAGCACGATATCGTGCACGTTGGCGATCATGGCTCCCAACGCGAACTGCCACTCGAAGCGGAACCAGAGATAGATCAGGATCGCGACGATCGCGAGCATCAGGCCGAGCATGCCGTAGGCCAGCAGCTCGCCGGCGACGCGCGGACCGAGAACCTCGACGCGGCGGTACTCGATGGAATCGCCGAGCGCGGCGCGGACCTTCTGCACGGCCGCCTGCTGGGCGGCATCGCCGCCCGGCTGCTCCGCAACGCGGATCAGGACGTTCTCGGGCCCGCCGAACTGCTGCAGCTGGACTTCGCCAAGACGCAAGCCATCCAGCGTCGTGCGCATCGCCGCGATGTCAGCGGCGCCGGACTTGGCCCGCACTTCGAGCAGCGTGCCTCCCTTGAAATCGATGCCGAGGTTCAGACCGTGAGTGAAGAACAGCGTGATAGCGACAATCGACAGCAGCGCCGAGATCGGAAAGCTAATGCGGCGGAAGCGCGTGAAGTCGAAATGCGTATCGTCAGGGACGATGCGGAGCGACGGCAGCCAGCCGAACACCGAGACCACGGTGAGAATGGCAATGAGGACGCCGAGCCCGATGAGAACGGTGTGAGTCACGATCAGGCTCCTAGATCGGCACGCTCTGCGGCCGCTTCCACCGCACCCACCAGGCGACGATCAGCCGAGTCATGGTGAAGGCGGTGAACACCGTGGTGATGATGCCGATGCCGAGCGTCACGGCAAAGCCGCGCACCGGGCCGGTGCCGATGTAAAACAGCACCGCGGCGGCAATGAAGGTGGTGATGTTGGAATCGAGGATGGTTGCGAGCGCCCGCTTGAAGCCGGCGTCGATGGCCGAGATCGCGTTGCGGCCGCCGCGCAGCTCCTCGCGGATGCGCTCGTAGATCAGCACGTTGGAGTCGACCGCAATGCCGACGGTGAGCACGATGCCGGCGATGCCGGGCAAGGTCAGCGTGGCATTGAGCAGCGACAGCAGGCCGAAGATCATCGCGACGTTGATGGCCACCGCGATGTTGGCGAACACGCCGAACAGGCGGTAGGTCAACAGCATGAAGACGATGACGAGGATCGAGCCGACATAGGCCGCAAGCTCGCCCTTCTCGATCGAATCCTGGCCGAGGCCCGGACCGACGGTGCGCTCCTCGACCACCGTGAGCGGCGCCGGCAGCGCGCCGGCGCGCAGCAGGATGGCGAGGTCGTTGGCCGATTGCACGGTGAAATTGCCGGAGATCTGGCCCTGGCCGCCGGTGATCGGCTCGCGGATCACGGGCGCCGAGATCACCTTGTTGTCGAGCACGATCGCGAAGGGCAGGCCGACGTTCTCGGTCGTGGCCTGCGAGAACTTGCGGGCGCCCGACGTATTGAACTTGAAGCTGACCACCGGCTCGCCCGTGCGCTGGTCGAAGGTCGCCTGGGCGTCGGTCAGGTCGCCGCCTGCGACCAGCACCTGCTTCTTGACCACGTAAGGCGTCGGCGGCGGCGACGCGCTCATCAGGAGTTCGGATTCCGGCGGCAACCTGCCCTGCTGCGCCTGATCCGGCGGCACGGAGGTGTCGACCATGCGGAATTCCATCTTCGCGGTCTTGCCCAGCAATTCCTTCAGGCGCGTCGGGTCCTGGAGACCCGGGACCTGCACCAGGATGCGGTCATTGCCCTGGCGCTGGATCACGGGCTCGACGGTGCCGAGCTCGTTGACGCGGCGTTCGACGATCTGGATCGACTGCTCGATGGTCTTGCGCATGCGGTCGAGCATCGCAGCCTGCGGGATGCTCAGGCGGATCACACCGCCGCCGGCATCGGTCACTTCGAGGTCACGCTGGCCGCTGGATCCCATCAGCCCGCCCAACGGCTGGGACAGCTCCCGCAGCTTGGCGAGTGCGGCCTGCGCATCGGATTCCTTGGTGATCCGAACCTCGACCGCGTCGTTGCGCACGGTGACGCCGCCGGTGAAGCCGATCTTGGCATCGCGTAGCGTCCGGCGAACGTCGTCGCGGACCTGGTCGAGCCGCTCCTTCTTCACGTAGTTGGAATCGACCTCGAGCAGCAGATAGGAGCCGCCCTGGAGGTCGAGGCCGAGCACGAGCCTGCGCTGCGCCCAGGCGGGCCAGGTCTTGACCTGCGCCTCGGGGAAGAAGTTGGGGACCGCGCAGAGGCACACGATCAGCGCCGTCAGGATAATCCCCAGCGCCTTCCACCGCGTGAAATACAACATCGACTGGACCTGTCAGATCAGGAGACTTGAGAGACTCGCGCGAGCGCTCACTTCGCCGCGGTGTCGTCCTTGGCGCTTTCCTTCGAGCTCTCTTTCGCCGGCTCGCCCTTGGCTCGCACGCCCGAGATCATCTGGCGCATCTGCCGCACGCGCACGCCGTCGGAAATCTCGAACTCGATCTGGTCGTCGTCGACGACCTTGGTGACCTTGCCGACGAGGCCGCCCGAGGTCACGACGGTGTCGCCGCGGCGGATGTTCTTCACGAGCTCGGCGTGGTCGCGGACCTTCTTCTGCTGCGGACGCAGAATCAGGAAGTACATGATCACGAAGATCAGGGCGAACGGCAGCAGCGACATCAACATGCTGTTGGTGTCGCCGGCGCCCGCGGCCTGGGCATACGCAGGGGTAATCAGCATTCGGACGATCCTCGTGAGAACGGGGGAAAGCCGGTCAGGCCCTCAAAGGCGACCGGTTCGGTCAAATTCGCGCGGACTATAGCGGCCATTGTCCCAATTGCAACGCTGCCAGACCGCCCTTTTGGGCCACCTTGCGGCGCGCCGCGAGGCCCGATAAGGCTGCGTTCTCAGGAACTTCGGACATGCCCAAAAACCTTAGCAAAAGCCCGGCCGGCAAAGGCCCCCGCACCCCTGCCAGCAAGCCCGCCCGCGTCGCGGCAAAACGCCCCACGGCAGCCTCCAAAGCCATCGCCAAGACAGCCCCAGACCTCTCCCAGGAGCGGATCGTCCGCGCGCTGGAGACGATCGCGGCGCACCTCTCCGCCCAGGGCATGCCGGCCGTCGAGCGCGAATCGTTCGAACGGGCGGATGCCTATGTCTGGCATCCCGACGGGCGCCTTGCGGCCGTGCCGCGGGTCAGCCGCGTCGAGCTGTTCCTGCTGAAGGGCGTCGACCGGATGCGCGACATCCTGATGGAGAACACCGAGCGCTTCGCCAATGGCCTGCCGGCCAATAATGCCCTGCTCTGGGGTGCGCGCGGCATGGGCAAGTCGTCTCTGGTGAAGGCAGCACATGCCAGCATCAACGCGGAGCGCAAACCGGCCGACCGGCTGAAGCTGATCGAGATCCACCGCGAGGACATCGAGAGCCTCCCCGCGCTGATGGAGCAGCTGCGGGCCTCGTCCTTCCGCTTCATCGTGTTCTGCGACGACCTCTCCTTCGACGGCAACGATGCCTCCTACAAGTCGCTCAAGGCCGTGCTCGAAGGCGGCATCGAGGGCCGGCCCGAGAACGTCATTCTCTACGCCACCTCCAACCGCCGCCACCTGCTGGCGCGCGAGATGATCGAGAACGAGCGCTCGACCGCGATCAATCCGGGCGAGGCGGTCGAGGAGAAGGTATCGCTGTCGGATCGCTTCGGCCTCTGGCTCGGCTTTCACCGCTGCAGCCAGGACGAATATCTCGCCATGGTGCGCGGCTATTGCAGCCATTTCGGCGTCAAGATCGACGACGAGGCGCTGGAGCGCGAGGCGCTGGAATGGTCTACGACGCGCGGCTCGCGCTCGGGCCGCGTCGCCTGGCAGTTCGTGCAGGAGCTGGCGGGACGGCTCGGCGTGAAGCTGACGGCGAAGTAAGGCTCGCTATCACCTCACCCACAACTGTCATTCTCCGGGCAGGCGGGGAATCCAGTACGCCGCGGCTTATCGGCTCAACAACTGGCGTCTCTGGAATACTGGATCGTCCGCTCCAGTGCGCGAGTGCGCACAAGGCGGGCGATGACAGCGTGTTTTTGGCGAGGGTGTGCCCGACCGAAGCGGTGCGCCTCACGCCCCGTTCAGGAATTGAAGCGGGTCAACCGGGCTCGATCCCTTGCGGATCTCGAAGTGGAGCTGCGGCGACGCCACCTCCCCGGATTGACCCGACTTGGCAATGACCTGGCCGCGCTTGATGGTGTCGCCGCGCTTCACCAACAGCTCACTCGCATGGGCATATGCGGTGACGTAGCCGTTGGAGTGCCGAACCAGGACCAGATTGCCGTAACCTTTCAGCTCGTTGCCGGAATAGGCGACGACGCCGTCTTCAGCCGCCTTGACCGGCGTCCCTTCGGGCACCGCGAGATTGATGCCGTCATTGGCCTTGCCATTGGTCTTGGCGCCGTAGCTCGTGACCACCTTGCCGCGGACCGGCCAGCGGAAGGTCGGCAGCGCGCCGGTGGCCTCCGCGGCCTTCGCCGGCGTCTCAGCGGGTTTCTCTTCGACATTGGCTGTCGCCTGGGCCAGGCGCGCGCTCTGCACCGGCGCGGCCGCCGCCATCTTGGTGGCAGGCGCGGGAGCAGCCGCGACGGGCTGGAGCGTCCCCGCAACGGGCGCAGCTGTGGCCGGAGCCGCAGGCGCCGCGACGGCGGCAGTCTTGGCACCGGGCACAGTCAGCCTGGTGCCGAGCTTGAGTTTTGCAGACGGATCGAGGCCGTTGGCACGGGCGAGTTCAGCCGCTGAGATGTGGTTCTTCCGGGCAATGCTGGCGAGCGTGTCGCCGCGATTGACGAAATGGGTGCTCGACGGCGCAATCATGGCCGCGACCGGCTTGGCCGCGGGCGCTGCCGCAACGGGCGCCATCGCCGGCACGGGCGCCGGCGCAGCGGCCGTCGCCGGATGCGGGATGATCAGCTGCTGGCCGGGCGAGAGCGCGCGCGGCCCCTTGTAGCCGTTGGCGGCAAGGATCGCCTGCGGCGTGACGCGATAGCGCTTGGCCAGCACGTCCAGCGTATCGCTGGTACCGACGATGATCTTGGTCCCGCCGGCCGGCTGGGCGGCCGCAACCGAGCGCGGCGGCACGGTGGCCGTGGTCTCGAGATGCGGCTGCGCCGGAGGCGCATAGGAGCCGACGCCGCGTCCGCCACCGGACACTCCCCCACCCGACGCGACGGGATAGGATTGCGGCGCGGACACTGCCGGCGGCGGCAAGGGCTGCGACTGATAATGGCCGGACTGCGTCTGCGGGCGCGCATATTGCGGCAGCTCACGCTGCTGCGGCGGCGCCTGCTGCACCGATCCCGTGGATTCCGAGGCGAAGGGATTGGAGAAATTCGTCTGGGACAGACGCGACGACATGTCGGCGCTGCACCCTGCAAAGCTGAAGGAGATCAGCGCCAGCGCCGCGACCTGCGGCACGCGGCGCGAGTAAAGCAACTCGGCGACAGCGGACATGGTTACTCACTCGTACGCAACAGAACTGGTGTTTTAAGTAAACACCTGCCGAGTAAATAACGGCTTAACCCTCCCAATAAGGTGTTGGCGGCACAGCCGATCCGGGGTTCTACAGTTCCCGCGCCACCCCGGGCAGTGCCGGCACGAAGCGGACCTCGACGAGTTCCTTGCGCTCGATCCCGGTTTCGGTGCGGGTCAAGCGGGTCAGCGTCTGTACGCCCTGATGCGGTCCGACGGGGGCGATCAGGATACCCCCGACCTCCAGCCGCTCGATCAGGTTCTCCGGAATCTGCTCCAGCGCGGCGGTGACGATGATGCGATCGAACGGACCGATATTGGGAGGCAGATTGAGACCGTCGCCGAGCATCACCTCGACATTGTGACAATCGAGCTTTTCGAGTCGCGCGCGTGCCGTGTCGGCGAGCTTGCGATAGCGCTCGACGGTCAGCACCTGGCCGGCGAGCCGCGACAGCACGGCAGCCTGGTAGCCAGACCCGGTGCCGATTTCGAGCACCCGGTGCTGCTTTTTGAGCTGGAGCTGCTCGGTCATGTACGCGACGACGAAGGGCTGGCTGATGGTCTGCCCGCAGGCGATCGGCAGTGCGCTGTCACGATAGGCGCCGTCGCGATCGGCGCCCTCGACGAAAAGCTCGCGCGGCACCTCTTCCATGGTCCTCAGCACGGCCTGATCGCTGATGCCCCGACGCCTCAGCGTCAGCTGAAACATCATCTTTTCCGGCGGGTGCTGATGGGACGTCATAGCTGCTGTTGCTCATCTCGTCTGGCGCATCGCGTACTGCACCGCAAGAACCCGAGACGAGAATCTTGTTCCGGCTCAGGAACTCATGATAGCCTTTCGGCGCATCATTTGACCACAACCGGGCTTTCAAAGCGCTAAGCCGTTTGCGGGTTTGCGTTCGCCGAAACGCGCATTGCGTCCCCTATCGTTATCTGCGAACGTTCACGAGAATGGGCAAGGACTCACCTATGACTGCGACAGGGCTTTCGGGCCGCTCTGTTTTCCTCGTCGAGGACGAGGTCATGATCAGAATGATGGTCGCGGACATGCTGGAGGAGCTCGGCTACAAGGTTGCCGCCGAAGCGGGCGACATCACCGAGGCCATGCGGCTTGCGCAATCCACCGAGTTCGACCTCGCCATTCTGGACGTTAACGTCAACGGCAAGGTCATCTCGCCAGTGGCCGATGTCATCATGGCGAAGGGCTGCCCGTTCATCTTCGCCACCGGTTACGGCTCTTCCGGCCTGCCCGAACAATACCGCGACCGGCCGTCGCTGCAAAAGCCGTTTCAGCTCGATGCACTCGGCAAGACCATCGAAGCCGCGCTTCGCGGCGGCTAGAGCGTTTTCGAGCGAAGTGGACACCGGTTCGCGTCAAGAAAACGCGTCGAAACAAGAATCGAGAGCCCCGTTCTGATTCCACCGGAACGGCAAAGGCTCGAGCCCTATTTCAGCATGAGGCTCAGCTCTTCCGAAAAGGCCTCGTTGGTGCGATCGAGCCTGAGCGGCGTGACGGAAACGTAGCGCTCGCGCAGCGCGGCGAGATCGGTGCCGTCGGCGGGCGTATCCATCATCGCGGTGCGCTCGAAGCCGATCCAGAAATAGGGATTGCCGCGGCCATCCCTGCGCTCGTCGATCTTGAGGAAGCCGAGATTGCGCTTGCCCTGGCGCGTGACGCGGACGCCCAGCACATCCTCGGGCGCACAGGACGGGAAGTTGACGTTGATGACGGTGTCTTTGGGAACGCCGGCAGCGATCACCTTGCGCAGAATGTCGGGTCCGAATTTGCGCGCGGTGTCCCACGGCGGCCGTTCACGGGTCTCGACACTGAATTCCTGCGACAGTGCGAATGACGGCAGGCCCAGGATGGTGCCCTCCAGCGCGCCGGCAATGGTGCCGGAATAGACCACGTCCTCGGCGACGTTGCGGCCCTTGTTGACACCGGACAGCACGACATCAGGCAGCTTGGCACCCAGGATATGGCGGGCCCCCATGATGACGCAGTCCGTCGGCGTGCCGCGCACGGCAAAGTGCCGCGGGCCGACCTCGCGCAGGCGCAGGGGATCGTTCAGCGACAGCGAATGCGACACGCCGGACTGGTCGAGCTCGGGCGCCACGACCCAGACGTCGTCCGACAAGGCGCGCGCGATCTCCTCCACGACCTTGAGGCCGGGAGCATGGATGCCGTCGTCATTGGTGCAGAGAATGCGCATGCGAGAGGTCGATTCCGAAAAACCGTTTGATCTGTCATATCCGGCCGTGGCCCATCAGGCAAACCGGCTGATCAGGGCCCCGGCAGCAGGTTCCCGGCCTGTCCCGCTAAACTAGCGCCGAATGCGCCATTGCGGCAGGAAACGCGCGAGCCGGCCCTCGGCACGCATTTGCATCGCCGGCACGACTGAATTCACGACGGGAGCCTCGATCACCCCGAGCGCCTCCAGCTGCGCGACGAACGGGTCAGGTGTCGGCGCCTGCGGAAACCGTTCGCGTGCCACGGTCAGCGCCTTGTCGAAGTCGGCAGCATTGACTCCGGGCTTGGCCCGTCGGCTCTGCACGAGATCGTCGTCCCAGAGCCGCACGATCTCGATGTCCAGGACGCCGCGGAGACGCTGATCGATGGCCTGGATCCCGGTACCTGTCACCGCCCATTGTCTGCCGATCCAGAAGATGTCGCGGTGCAAGGGCATGAAGGGTGGGATCGCGCTGAGGGGGCCGGCAGGATAGCCGGCCGTCCGATCTTCGCAACGCGATTCTCGTCATGCCGCGTTTTCGGACGCGAACCGGTGCCCATTTCGCGGGAAAACGCTTTAGTCGCGCGCGATCACCTTCAGCCCGCCCATATAGGGCTGGAGCACGCTGGGGACCGCGATCGAGCCGTCCTCCTGCTGATAGGTCTCCATCACGGCGATCAGCGCGCGGCCGACCGCGGTGCCGGAGCCGTTCAGCGTGTGCACGAAGCGCGGCTTGCCATCCGGCCCGCGCGAGCGCGCATCCATGCGGCGCGCCTGGAAGTCGCCGCAGACCGAGCAGCTCGAGATCTCGCGGAACATGCCGCCGTCGCCCTGCCCGGGCATCCAGACCTCGATGTCATAGGTCTTCTGCGACGAGAAACCCATATCTCCTGCGCAGAGCGTCATCACGCGATAGTGCAGGTCGAGTTTCTGCAGCACCTGCTCGGCGCAGGACAGCATCCGCTCCAGCTCGTCCTTGCTGGTTTCCTGCGTGGTGATCGAGACCAGCTCGACCTTGGTGAACTGATGCTGGCGGATCATGCCACGGGTGTCGCGCCCCGCAGCGCCCGCCTCGGCGCGGAAGCACGGCGTCAGCGCGGTGAGGCGCATCGGCAATTGCTTCTCGTCGAGAATGGACTCGCGCGCGAGATTGGTGAGCGACACCTCCGCGGTGGGGATCAGACCGAGGCGCTCGGTCTTCAACCGCTCGTGGTCGGGCGAGGCGAGCAGCTCGCCCTTGATCGCCCAGAACTGGTCGTCCTCGAATTTCGGCAGTTGCCCGGTGCCGAACATCACCTCGTTGCGCACCAAGAGCGGCGGATTGATCTCGGTGTAGCCGTGCTCGGTCGTGTGCAGGTCGAGCATGAACTGGCCGATGGCGCGTTCGAGTCGCGCCAGCCCCTTCTTCAGCACGACGAAGCGCGCGCCGGAGAGTTTGGCCGCCGCCTCGAAATCCATATAGCCGAGCGCGGTACCGAGATCGTCATGCAGTTTTGGCGCAAAGCTGTAGTTGCGCTTGTTGCCGAACACATGGTGCTGGACGTTGCCGTGCTCGTCGACGCCGTCAGGCACTTCGTCGAACGGAATGTTCGGGATCGCCGACAGCTCTTTCGTCAGCTCCTCGTCGGCGGCCCTGGCGGCGGCTTCGAGCTGCGGCATCGTGGTCTTGAGCTCGGCGACCTCAGCCATCAGCTTGGCCGCCCGCGCCTCGTCCTTGGCCTTCTTGGCGTCGCCGATCTCCTTCGAAGCCGCATTGCGTCGCGCCTGCGACTGCTCGGAAGCGAGGATCGCCGCACGCCGCCTCTCGTCGATCGCCAGCAGCGAGGCCGACATCGGCTTCAAACCGCGCCGCGCGAGGCCGGCGTCGAAGGCTTGCGGATTGTCGCGGATCGATTTGATGTCGTGCATGGCTGTCTTCCCGTCATGGCCGGGTTTATCCCGGCCATCCACGTGTCTGCCGCCTTAGATCAAGTCGTGGATGCCCGGGTCAAGCCCGGGCATGACGAATCATGGGCTGAGCAGTGCGATGATAAAGCGAAAGTGCCCTACTCCGCCGGATTGGCCGGCGTCGACACGTCGGTGCCGGTGGCGGCCTGCGAAGCCGCTGCCTTCTTCTCCACCATCCCCACCGCGATGATCGAGCCCTCGTAGAGCGCCATCAACGGAATGGCCAGGGAGCACTGGCTGAGCACGTCGGGCGGTGTCAGCACGGCCGCGATGACGAAGGCAACCACGATGAAATAGCGGCGCTTCTCGCGCAGCATCTTCGAGGTGACGATGCCGATCCGCCCGAGCAGCGTCAGGATCACCGGAAGCTGGAAGGCGATGCCGAAGGCGAAGATCAGCGACATCATCAGCGACAGATATTCGCCGACCTTGGGCAGGAGCTGAATCTGCGCGGTCTCGTCGCTGCCGGCCTGCTGCATGCCGAGCGAGAAGCGGACCAGCATCGGCAGCACGACGAAATAGACCAGCGCCGCGCCGAGCACGAAGAAGAACGGGGTGGCGACCAGATACGGCAGGAAGGCCTGCTTCTCGTGCTTGTAGAGGCCGGGCGCGACAAACTTGTAGATCTGCGTCGCCACGATCGGGAACGAGATGAAGCCGGCGCCGAACAGCGCGAGCTTCAGCTGAGTGATGAAATATTCCAGCAGCGCCGTGTAGATGAACTTGGAGTTCTCGGGCCCTGCGACCCACACGAACGGCCAGACCAGAACGTTGTAGATCTGCTTGGCGAAGAAGAAGCAGAAGATGAAGGCAATGCCAAAGCCGAGCAGCGCCTTGATCAGCCGCGAGCGCAGCTCGATCAGATGGTCCATCAGCGGGGCTTTGCTGGCCTCGATATCGGCGTCGGTCATGACGCTTTGGCGTCCTTGATCGCCTCGGATGGCGCGGTGTCCTGCGCAACCGGTGCCGGTTCGACGTCGCGGGTGATCGCGAGCGGCTCGTTCGTAGCCGCATGCGCTTCGGCTTCCATGAAGGTCGCAGGCGTCGGCGCTTCCGGTGCCGTCGGTGTGACGGGCGGATCGATGGCGGTGGCGGCAGGCGTCTCGGCCGGCTTGTCCAGCGCATCGACGCGGAGCGCGTCGCTGACATCCTTCTGCAGCGAGGTCAGCGGATTGTTGCTGGTAAAGCCGGTGGCGGCTTCCTTGACCTCGTCAAAGCTCTTCTTGAGGTCGGCCATCTCGGCCTCGCGCATCGCTTCCTGGAACTGGCCCTGGAACTCCGCGGCCATCTTGCGGGCCTTGCCCATCCATTGCCCAACCATGCGCAACACGCCCGGCAGCTCTTTCGGGCCGATGGCGATCAGGGCCACGACCCCGATCAGGACCAGTTCACTCCACCCGATGTCGAACATGAGGTCTTCCGTTCACGCCAGCCGGAGCCGGCCCAATCCTCGCGCGCAGGATCGGGGCCGCTACCCGTGTCTCGCGTGCTCTCTGGCTCAGACGGCCTTGCTGCCGACGTCGGACCGTGCGGCGGTCGGCGCACCATTGTGCTCGATCGACTTGGCCGGCTCGGGCTTCTCGGCGGGCTTGTCGTCGTCCTGCATGCCCTTCTTGAAGGCCTTGATGCCCTGCGCCACGTCGCCCATCAGATCCGAAATCTTGCCGCGGCCGAACAGCAGCAGGACCACTGCGATCACCAAGATCCAGTGCCAAATGCTGAGTGAACCCATCCTGCAACCCTCCAAACGCGCATGGCCGGGGACCCGGCCGATCTTCACCGAAACCTAGGCTTGGCAGGTCTCAAAAACAAGGACCAAGGCAGCGCCAATTCGCTGTCGGCACTACGCAATCTTGCTAGTGTTAACTGGTCGCAGGGCCCGTAGGCGGACGGGCATCACGCCTCGGTGCCGCCTTCGCTGCCGCCCTCATTGCCGCCTTCCGGCGTCTCGGGCTCAACCGCAGGCGCCAGCGCGAGATCGAGGTCCTCGCCCGGTTCCAGCGGATCCTCGTCCTCGCGCAGAGCCGGGTCGTCGGACGGCGTCGGCACGCTAAATCCGGTTGGCAGGCGCGAATCCAGCAGGCCAGTGCCCTTCAGCTCTTCGAGACCCGGCAGGTCACCCAGTTGTTCCAGGGTGAACTGCGACAGGAATTCCTCGGTGGTTCCGAAGGTCAAGGGACGGCCCGGCGTCTTGCGACGGCCACGCGGCTTGATCCAGCCGGTCTCCAGCAGCACGTCGAGCGTGCCCTTTGATGTCACGACACCGCGGATCTCCTCGATCTCGGCACGTGTCACGGGCTGGTGATAGGCGATGATTGCCAGCACCTCGATCGCCGCACGCGACAGGCGGCGGGTCTCGGTGGTCTCCCGCGTCATCAGCCAGGCGAGGTCGCCGGCCGTGCGGAATGTCCACTTGTTGGCGACACGCACGAGGTTGACGCCGCGCGAGGCATAATCCGCCTGGAGCTGCTCAAGCGCGGACTTCACGTCCACGCCCTCGGGCATGCGCTTGGCCAGCGTCGCGGTATCCAGCGGTTCACTCGATGCGAACAGCAGCGCTTCAAGCAGCCGCAATTCTTCGGGACGTGCCTGGGATTCGTTCTCCATCGGCTCGGCCTCTTCTACCCGCACTTCAGCCAGGCTTGCCATGGCAGATTCTCCTTCTTGCACTTAAGCGACCGGCGCGTCGGGCGCAGGAGCTGCGTCCGGGACCGGTTTTGGGCGCCCCTTCCGGAAATAGATCGGCGCAAACGCCTCTTTCTGGTTCAGCTCGAGCTGACCTTCGCGCACCAACTCGAGCGCGGCGGCAAAGCTCGAGGCGAACACCGTTGCCCGCTGCGTCGGATCGGCGACATGCCGGATCAGAAAATCGTCGAGCACGCCCCAGTCGTCCTGTTCGTTGAGGCTGCCGACCAGCCGCTCCAGCGTGGCACGCGCCTCGGCGAGCGACCACACCGTGCGCTTGGCCAGATGCACGCTCGCCAGCACGCGCGACTGGCGCTGTGCGGCATAGGCGGTGAGCAGGTCGTACAGCGTCGCGGTATATTTCGGATGCTTGATCTCGGCGATCTGCTCGGGCTCGCCGCGCGGGAAGATGTCGCGCTGCAATTGCGGCCTGTTCATGAGCCGGTTGGCGGCTTCGCGTATGGCTTCCAGCCGGCGCAGGCGGTTGGCGAGCGCCGTCGCCATCTGCTCCGCGCTCGGGCCTTCCGCACTCGGCGGCTCCGGCAGTAGCAGGCGCGACTTCAGAAAGGCAAGCCAGGCCGCCATGACGAGGTAGTCGGCGGCGAGCTCGAGCCGGATCTTCCGCGCGGCCTCGATGAAGTGGAGGTACTGGTCGGCCAGCGCCAGGATCGAAATCTTGGCGAGGTCGACCTTCTGCTGCCGCGCCAATGCGAGCAAGAGGTCGAGCGGGCCCTCATAGCCCTCGACGTCCACCACCAACGCCGGCTCACCCTCGGCGAGCTCTGCGGGCCGCCCGGTTTCGAACGATAGGATTTCTGCGGTCATGCCGATGCCGTGTTTGCCCGTGCGATCAATGCGTCCAACTCCGCGCGCGCGGCCGCCCGGTCGAATGGCTGCGGCGGCTTGCGTGCGGCGAGCGCGGCTTTCGCCCGCTCCAATGCCCTGCCCGACAATTCAGGTGTCCGGCTGGCGACGTCGCGCATCTCCTCGATGTTGCCGTTGCAATGCAGGGCAACGTCGCAGCCGGCCGCGAAGATGGCGCGGGTCCGCTCGGCGATATTCCCCGACAGCGCGTTCATCGACACGTCATCACTCATTAACAAACCCTGGAACCCGATTGCGCCGCGAATCACGTCAGCAATCATTGTCGCAGATGTCGTCGCCGGATGGGCGGGGTCGACCGCGCTAAACACAACATGTGCAGTCATGGCCATCGGCAGATCCGCGAGTGACTTGAACGCGGCGAAATCGGTCCGCTCCAGCTCGTCCCGCGGCGTGTCGACCGTCGGCAGCTTGAAATGAGTATCGGCGGTGGCACGGCCATGACCGGGAATGTGCTTTAGAACCGGCAGGACACCGCCCTGCTCCAGGCCCTCGGTGACCGCACGGGCAATCGCCGCGACCTTGCCCGGATGAGTGCCATAGGCCCGGTTCCCGATGACGGCGTCGGCACCCGGCACGGGCACATCGGCCAGCGGCAGGCAATCCACGGTGATGCCGAGATCAGCGAGATCGGCTGCGATCAGGCGGGCGCTGAGGCGCGCCGCGGTGAGCCCAAGCGCCGAATCAGTGTCGTATAAGGTCGCGAATACGGCGCCCGGCGGATAGACCGGCCAGTGCGGCGGGCCCAGCCGCTGCACCCGTCCGCCCTCCTGATCGATCAGGACCGGAGCATCCGGAGCATTGGCAGCTGCCCGCAATTCCGCAACCAATGCAGTAACTTGGGCCGGTGTCGCGACGTTGCGCTTGAAGAGGATGAAGCCCCATGGGCGTTCGGCACGGATAAACTCCCGCTCGGCGGCGGTCAGTTCCGTTCCGGATACGCCGGTAATGAAGGCCCGCGTGCTCATAACGGCCGATTAACCCTGCCCCGCGAGGGGGTCAAGGAAACGGCCGTTAATTCCTCTGGATGAAGCAGGACGGCAGGCCGGCAGCCTTCAGGCTGTTGCAGGCCTGCGTCGCCTCCTCGGCCGAAGCGTAGGGACCGGCGAAGGCGCGATAGACGATCCCCTTGCCCTTGTCGGTCAGATCGACCCGCTTGATCACCGGCGAACGGGAGCCGAGCACGCTGCCGTACTTGCTCTGAAGCACTCGGTAGGACGCCGCGGCGCTGTCTTCGCTTTGCTGCGAAGACACCTGCACGATGTAGCCGCCACCGTTGCTGGCGGGGGCGATTTGCGTCGGGTTGGTGGCAGCCATCCGGTGCGCAGGCTCGGCCGTCGGTCCCGACTGCGGCGAGAGCGAAAGGGGCTGGTTGAGGCTGGCATTTGCCGAGGTTGGCGAATTGTGCGGCGCCACCGTCGCAGAGGGCGCGGCAACAGGCTTGGGCGCGGCGATCGTCGGCTTGGCGGCGGCCGATTGCGGCGCAGCGCTGTCGGTCTGGTCGCCCTTTACGGCGACGGTCCGGATCGGGCGCGGCGAATTGCTCGGCAACGTCCCATTGCTCGGGACCCCCGTGCTTGGCGGCGGAACCGAGGATGGCGAGACGCTGGCCACCGACGGCGGGTTCGCATTCTGGTTCAGTGGCGGGAACACGACACGGGGACCGCCCGCCTTGGCGTTGACGTCGACGGGCGCCTCCTCGCGCGGCACGATCTTTTCTGTGCCATCACCGCTGGCCATGCGGTCCGGCACCTTGGCCGAGGAGTCCGTCGGCGCCGGCACGATCTTGGTCGGCGTGTTGTCGGCCTTGATGATCGGCGGCTCGCCGCTGCGGGGCGAGCCGATATAGGTCTTGTAGGCGAAGGCCGCACCGGTGCCGACCACGGCGAGCGCGAGGATCGCCGCGACCGTCATCATGCCGCCGCGCTGCTTCTTCGGCTCTTCGATTTCGGCGTCGTCGGGGTAGTCGCTTTGGAACGCGTAAGGATCGTCCGGATATGCGGGATCGCGCTGATAGTCCTGCTCGCCTGTCTCCAGCCGGCCGTAGAGCGCGTCGTCGTAGCGCGACGGATCGGGCTGCGCGTACGGCTCCGGCTCGGTCTGATCCTGGTAAGCCTGGCCGTGCTGCTGGTAGGCCTGACCTTGATATGCCTGATCCTGATAAGGACCATCCTGATAGGCCTGAGCCTGATGAATATCAGGCTCAGGCCTGGCAGGCTTGGCCGAATAGCGATGCAACGGATGAACCGGGCTGACGGAGACGGGATAGTCGGGCTCTGGCGCGGGCGCCGGCTGCACGTTGGCGCGTCGCATCCATGAGGGCGGCCCGGGCGGCGGCGGGGCTTGCTCGGTGTAATCCTGTTGATCATCGTCCTGTTGATCATCGTTCTGGCGATAATCGTCCGGACGACTGCTCCGGGCCGGCGCTGCCGGCGGGCGCGCGGTCGGCCGGCCCTGCGCTGCAAACGGATCGGTTTGTCCGATCAGACGGGCGAGCTCGGCCAAGGGATCATTTTCCGCCTTCCCATGCTGATCGCCACCGCGACCATAGTCATCGGAAGGAAACGGTCTGTCCTGATATCGTTCGGCCATCGTAATGATGCGTCCCTTCGGGAAAGCCGCGCGCCCCTCGACCAAGGCGCGGCTTTCGACCCACAAGGCTTTCAACCAAGTCTAAGCGATCCGGCTTCTGCCGGTTACCCCCCGAGTTCCCCTTAAGTAGTTCGCCCCAAACTACCGCATCTCGTCCGGGGCATGGACGCCGAGGATGGCGAGGCCCGATGCCAGGACCGAGACGACGCCCTGGACCATGGCCAGTCGCGCCTTTGTAAGATCTGCATCATTATTGATAATGAAGCGTAAATAGGGCAAATCACGCCCCTTCGTCCAAAGTGCGTGAAATTCGCTCGCTAACTCATAGAGATAAAAGGCAATTCGATGCGGCTCGTGGGCCGCGGCGGCGGCCTCGAGCATGCGCGGATAAATTGCGAGGCGCTTGAGAAGATCGAGTTCGACCGGGTCCGACAGCCGCTCCACGGCCGACTCACTGAGCCAGGCGATCCGTTGGCCGGTATCCTCGGGCAGTTCCGGAAACACCTCGGCGCGCGCGTTGCGGAAGATCGAGTGGCCGCGGGCGTGACCGTACTGGACGTAGAACACCGGATTGTCGCGCGACTGTTCCATGACCTTGGCGAGGTCGAAGTCGAGCACCGCGTCGTTCTTCCGGTAGAGCATCATGAAGCGGACGGCGTCCTGACCGACCTCATCCACCACCTCACGCAAGGTGACGAAGTCCCCGCTTCGCTTCGACATTTTAACCGGCTCGCCGTTGCGCAAGAGCTTCACGAGCTGAACGATCTTGACGTCGAGCGCACCCTTTCCGGAGGTGGTCGCCTTTACCGCCGCCTGCATGCGCTTGATGTAGCCGCCATGGTCGGCGCCCCAGACGTCGATCATTTCGGCGAAGCCGCGGTCGAACTTGTTCTTGTGGTAGGCGATGTCGGAGGCAAAGTAGGTGTAGGAATTGTCCGACTTGATCAGGGGACGATCGACGTCGTCGCCGTAGGCGGTCGCCTTGAACAGCAGCTGCTCGCGGTCTTCCCAATCCTCGACCGGTGCGCCCTTCGGCGGCGGCAGGCGACCTTCGTAGATGTCGCCCTTGGCGCGCAGGAAATCGATGGTCTCGGCGACCTTGTTGTTACCCGCCTCGATCAGCGAGCGCTCGGAGAAGAACACGTCATGACGGATGTTGAGGGCGGCGAGATCGTCCTTGATCTCGTCCATCATCATCGCGATCGCCTTGGCCCGCACCGTCGGCAGCCACTCGGCCTCGCTCACCGCAAGGAGCTTGTCGCCATGCTCTTTCGCAAGCGCCGCCCCCACCGGCTTCAGGTAATCGCCGGGATAGAGCCCTTCCGGGATCGCGCCGATGTCCTCGCCGAGCGCCTCGCGGTACCTGAGGAACGCGGAGCGGGCCAGCACGTCGACCTGGGCGCCAGCGTCGTTGATGTAATATTCGCGCGTGACGTCGTGGCCTGCGAACTGAAGCAGGCTCGCCAGCGCGTCGCCGAACACCGCCCCGCGGCAATGGCCGACATGCATCGGCCCGGTCGGGTTGGCCGAGACGTATTCGACATTGACCTTGGAGCCGCCGCGGACGCGGCCGTAATCGGGACCATCGCGCAGCACCGTCCGCAGCGCCTCGGCCCAGGCGGCGGGCTTCAAGGTCAGATTGATGAAGCCGGGACCGGCGACGTCGACCTTGGCAATCAGCGCGTCGGCGCGCAGCCGCTCCGCGATCTGCTCGGCGAGGTCGCGCGGCTTTGCCTTTGCCTCTTTCGCAAGCACCATGGCAGCGTTGGTCGCCATGTCGCCATGGGAGGCATCGCGCGGCGGCTCGACCACCACGCGCGAGAAATCGATGCCCTCCGGCCAGCCGGCGTCCGCCGCAAGCGCGCGGCAGGCAGCGTGCACGCGCGCAAGCACGTCGGCGAACAGATGCAGGGATGAGGATGTCTGGGGCATGGCCGCCGCCTAACGCAAATCCGGGGTCGAGTCAAAGAGCCGCTGGTGCTCGGTCAGTGCGAAGCGATCCGTCATTCCGGCTATGAAATTGCCGATCCGCCGGGCGCGGTCGCCCTCGTCGTCCGCCTCCGCCCCCAGCAGCCATTCCGGCGGCAGCTCGCCGGGGGATTTCAGGTATTTTGCGAACAGGTCGAACAGGATCCGCTCCGCCTCGCCCATCACCCGCATCACCCGCTTGTGGCGGTACATGTGCTGGTACAGGAAGGCCTTGATGGCGGCCTCTTCCTCCGCGACCTCGGTGGGGAACGCGATCAGCGCCCGGCTCTGCTGGCGCACCTCCTGAGCCGATTGCGGCTTGGTGGCGGCGAGGTTCTTCTGTGCCTCCGCAAACACCGCCCCGATCAGGTGCGAGATCAGCTCGCGCACCAGTTCGGCGCCGCGCCGGACGTCTTCAAGGTCGGGATAATGCGCAGCGATCCCGGCGATGATCTCCGCGGTCAGCGGCATCACCTTGAGATCGTCGAGGTGAAACAGGCCGGCGCGCAGGCCGTCGTCGATGTCGTGCGCGTCATAGGCGATGTCGTCGGCGATCGCGGCGACCTGCGCCTCCAGTGAGGCGAAGCTCCACAGTTCGAGGTCGTAGGTCTTGATGTAGTCGGCGATGCCGACGGGAATGCCGTGCTCGCGATAGCGCCCGACCGGAGCGCCGCTGCGGTCGGTCAGCGGACCGTTGTGCTTGACGATGCCCTCCAGCGATTCCCAGGTCAGGTTGAGCCCGTCGAACTCGGGATAGCGGTGCTCGAGCGAAGCGACGACGCGGAGCGTCTGGGCGTTGTGGTCGAAGCCGCCGAATTCCTTCAGGCAGGCGTCTAGGGCCCGTTCGCCGGCATGCCCGAACGGCGGATGACCGAGATCGTGGGCGAGCGCGAGGGTTTCAGTGAGGTCCTCATCCAGCCCGAGCTGCCGGGCCAGCGCGCGGGCGATCTGCGCCACCTCCAGCGAATGGGTCAGCCGGGTGCGGTAATGGTCGCCTTCATGGAACACGAACACCTGGGTTTTGTACTTCAGGCGGCGGAAGGCGGTGGAATGGATCACCCGATCGCAATCCCGCCGGAACGGGCTGCGGGTTCGGCTCGGGGGTTCGGCGACCAGCCGGCCACGGCTGCGATCGGGATCGCAGGCATAGGGCGCGCGGGGGGCTGCCATTCCGACGGACACGGCGAATTTAGTCCCTATCCATTTGATTCTGCGTATGGTGGCACTTAACTATGTCGGGCGCGGGATACCAAATGAATTGGGTATGACTGCGGGACTATCGGAGACGAACGATGACGACTGCCGTGACCATCAGCGACCGGGCCGCACGCCGGATTGGGGAGATCCTCAAGGGCGAAGGTTCTGGCGCGATGCTGCGCATCTCCGTCGAGGGCGGCGGCTGCTCCGGCTTCCAGTACAAGTTCGACATCGACCGTGCCCGCACCGACGACGATCTCGTGATCGAGCAGGACAATGCGGTGGTGCTGGTCGATTCCGCCTCCCAGCCCTTCCTGGCGGGATCGCAGGTCGATTTCGTCGACGATCTGATCGGCGCCTCGTTCCGCGTCAACAATCCCAATGCCACAGCGTCCTGCGGCTGCGGGACCAGCTTCTCGGTCTGACCGGCTACGCGCCCGTTATCTGCCTTTCCTCCTCCGTCCACTCCACCTCGACCGGCGTCAGGTCCGGCTGGAGCGGTGCGTCCTCCGACATGACATGGCCGTTCAGCGCACGCAGGAGTGCCGCGACCAGCGCTGGCTTGCGCAGCGGCTTGGCGAGGAAGTCAGAGCTGGCCCCGCAAATTCGGACAGTAGCTTGAGTGGATTTTCTGCCTGACAGCGGCGAGGATTCTTGCTGCGAATCAGGAGCGAAGATGACGAAGAAGAGCCGCCGGACGCATTCTCCGGCATTCAAGGCGAAGGTTGCTTTGGCTGCGGTCAAAGGAGACAAGACACTGGCGGAGCTGGCGCAACTGTTTGATGTTCATCCGAACCAGATCACGATCTGGAAAAACCAGCTCCTGGAAGGCGCCGCCGGCGTGTTTGGGCATGACAAGACATCGGCCGAGACGCCGGTCGATTTGAAGGCGTTGCATGCCAAGATCGGCGAGCTGGCGTTGGAAAACGATTTTTTGTCCGGCGCGCTCACCAAGGCGGGCCTGCTGAGCGCAAAGCGATGATCGACCGCGGTCATGATCTTTCTATCGTGCGCCAGGCGAAGGTCCTGAAGCTGGCTCGCAGCACGGTCTACTATGAACCTCGGCCAGTTTCGGCCGAGGACCTTGCCTTGATGCGTCGGCTCGATGAGCTGCATCTCGATTATCCCTTCGCGGGAGCGCGTATGCTGCGATCGTTGCTGCGGCGGGAGGGGGTATACGCCGGTCGCCGCCACATCGCGACGCTGATGAAGCGCATGGGGATCGAGGCGGTCTATCGTCGCCCGAACACGAGCAAGCCGGCTCCGGGTCACAAGATCTACCCGTACCTGTTGCGCGGATTGAAGATCGAGCGGCCCGACCATGCGTGGGCAATGGACATCACCTACATTCCGATGCGGCGTGGCTTCGTCTATCTCGCGGCGGTCGTCGATGTGTTCAGCCGACGGGTCCTGGCCCATCGCGTCTCGATCACAATGGAGGCGGCCTTCTGCGTCGAAGCGGTCCAGGAGGCGTTGGCGAAGCACGGCAGGCCCGCGATTTTCAACACGGACCAGGGCAGCCAGTTCACCAGCCTCGAGTTCACCGATGTGCTGCTGGACGCGAAGATCGCCATCAGCATGGATGGCAAGGGCGCCTGGCGCGACAACGTGTTTGTCGAGCGGCTCTGGCGCACGGTCAAATACGAAGAAGTTTATCTCCGCGCCTACGACAGCGTGTCCGAGGCGCGAGCGTCAATTGCCAAGTATCTGGCCTTCTACAATCAGGGACGCCCTCACTCGAGCCTTGACGGGCGCACGCCCGACGAGGCTTACTTCGGCACGCAAGCTATGGTGATGGCCGCATGACCGTCGCCGACGATTTTGTCGTCGCTCTGGTCGGGCTACGCCCTCCCGACGCAACGACAAAATCGTAAAGCCCCGCGTTCAGCATAACCCGGCAGGAATCCACTTAAATCCAGCGGGGCGCTGTCCAAACAACCGGGGCCAGCTCTGTCCGACATACCGGCCTCGCGGCAGACCTTGATGTCCTCGGGGAAGGCATTGGCGGTGAGCGCGATGATCGGCAAGGCTTCGAGGCGTCCGCCTTGCGCGCGGATCGTGCGGGTGGCCGCAAGTCCATCCATGTCGGGCATGCGCACGTCCATCAGCACGACGTCGTAATTGCCCTCGGATGCCGCCGCGACGGCCTCGGCGCCGTCGGCGACGACGCGCAGCTCGACGTCGAAGGATCCCAACATCTTGCTCACGACCATGCGGTTGACGGCATCGTCCTCCGCGACCAGCACCTTCAGCGGCCGGTCGAGGCCGGCAATGCGGGCTTTGAGATCGTCGGCCTCGTCGCGGCCGCCTGCCTGATCGGACGTCTGCGCCTGGCTCCAGGGCAGCACCAGCGTGAAACGGAAGGTCGAGCCTTGGCCCGGCGTCGAGGTGACTCCGATGGTGCCGCCCATCTGCTCGATGATGCGCCGTGAGATCGCAAGGCCGAGGCCGGTGCCGCCGAAGCGACGGCTGATCGAGGCATCGGCTTGCGCGAAGTCGCTGAAGAGCTGGCCGAGCTTTTCGGGGGCGATGCCGATGCCGCTGTCGGTCACCGTCCATTCGACGGTCGCCAGCAGATCGCGTCGCGCCTGGCAGGTGACCGAAATCGTCACCTCGCCTTGGTCGGTGAACTTCACCGCATTGGACGCGAGGTTGAGCAGCACCTGGCGGATGCGTGCGACGTCGCCGCGCAGGGTCGGCGGCAGGTTCGGATCGAGTTCGACCTTGACCGTCAACCCCCTGTTTTTGGCGCTCGCGCGAATGACGGTCGCGACCGCCTCGACCAGCGCCTGCGGGGCGAAGTCGATCACCTCGAAGGTGAAGCGCCCGGCCTCGAGCTTGGACAAGTCGAGAATGTCGTTGAGGATGCGCTGGAGATTGTCGCCGGAGTCGCGGATCGTGGTGACGGCTTCGCGCTGCTCCGCATCGAGCTGGGTTTCGAGCAGCATGCTGGCAAGCCCGAGCACGCCGTTCATAGGCGTGCGGATCTCGTGGCTCATCACCGCGAGGAAGTCCGACTTGGCGCGGCTCTCGGCCTCGGCCTTTTCCGCGCGCCAGCGCTCGGTCACGTCGCGCCCGAAGCCGCGATAGCCGAGGAAATGTCCCTCGCGGTCATAGGCGGGCTTCGCCGTCAGCGACCACAGCCGCGCCTCGCCGCCGGCAACGACCTTGAGGTTCATCTCGTGCAAGGGCTCGTTCTGCTCCATCAGGCCGACAACGTTGTAGGCTGCACTCTTGTCCTCCGGGCAGAGCATGTCGAGCACGTCGGCGAAATGCGATCCCTTCAGCAGCGGAAGCGGCAGCTGCGCTACGTCCGCGAAGCGTTGGGGCACGTCGATCAGATGCCCGTCGGCGTCGGTCTGCCACAGCCAGTCGCTGGCGTTCTCCTGAAAGTCCTTCAGCAGCAGCGAGATGATCTCGGTCTGGCGCTCGAGCTCGAGCTGGGCCTTGAGATTGCCGAGGAACAGATTGCCCTGCGAGACGATGTTGCGCGCCATGAAGAATGCGAACAGCAGCAGGAACACCGAGGTCACGAGATAGGGCCCGGTCCCGCACAGCAGCAGCGCGCCGGCGCAGGCGACGGTCATGGTCGCGAGATAGATGAGGCCCGCACGCGGAAAGGTCGAGAGCGTGAAGGCGCCGCCCGACATCATGCCGACCATCAGGCAGGCCAGGATGAGCTGACTGGTCGGCTCGATGCGGCTGAACAGCGCGAGCGGCAGCGTGCCCCAGATCGCGGCGAGGAAGAATGCCTGCCGCAGCATCTGGCGCGCCGCGCGGGGCGAAGCCTCTTGCGGCGGGTTCTGATGCGACCGCTGCCAGGAGCGCACCGCGAGTGAGGCGGTGACAGCGAGCGTCAGGCCCCAGATCGCGAGGAAGTCGTTCCAGCCCCTGCCCCAGAACAGGATCAGCACGATGGCGACGTTCAGCATCGTCACCGCCATCGTCACCGGCATCAGCCGCGTCACAGCGTCGATCTGCTTGGCGCGGATGCGGCGGATCTCGCGCTCGCTGAGATCGGCCGTCAGGCCGTCCTCGATCTCGAAGCCGCCGAGCCAATACAGGAATGCGCCGATCAGGCCGTCACGCGGCTCAGTTCGCTTCATCGACTTGTCCGGCCAACCCATCCGCGGAACCTTTCGACGATCAATGGCCCGCCGCCTGCTTAGACCAGGTTAATTTTGTGGGAGATTTTGCGGCGTCCTTGACGGGCGCGTTTGCAGTTTGTTCTAACCATGGCCCCGCCCGGAGCCCCTCCCCATGTCCATCAGAGTAGCCACCTGGAACGTGAACTCGGTCCGGCAGCGGATCGATCTCCTGCTGACCTGGCTGAAGGAGTGCCAGCCCGACATCGTCTGCCTCCAGGAGATCAAATGCGTCGACGAGGCCTTTCCGCGGCTGGAGATCGAGGCGCTGGGCTACAACGTCGTCACCCATGGGCAGAAGACGTTCAACGGCGTCGCCCTGCTCTCGAAGCTGCGATTCGACGAGACCAAGTCGGGGCTTGCCGGCGACGACGAGGATACGCATGCCCGCTTCCTCGAGGGCGTGGTCACGCTCAAGCGCGGAGTGCTGCGCATCGCCTGCCTTTATCTGCCCAATGGCAACCCGGTCGGGAGCGACAAATATCCCTACAAGCTCAAATGGATGTCCCGGCTTCTTGAATATTCGAAGGAGCGCCTCAAGGCTGAGGAGCCGCTGATCCTCGCGGGCGATTTCAACGTCATCCCGCACGCCCGCGACGTGCACAATCCGGCCGCCTGGACCGAGGACGCCCTGTTCAAGACGGAGACGCGCGAAAGCTTCCAGTCCCTGCTCGGCCTTGGCCTGACCGACGCCTTGCGCGCCGTCACCGATGAGCCCGGGCTCTACACCTTCTGGGACTACCAAGCCGGGGCCTGGCAGAAGAACCAGGGCCTGCGCATCGACCACCTGCTGCTGTCGCCGCAGGCCAGCGACCGGCTCGCCAATGTCGGCATCGACAGCTATGTGCGCGGCTGGGAGAAGCCGTCGGACCACGTCCCGGTGTGGGCGGATCTGGATCTCGACGCAGCGTGAGCGCCGATCGGGCGGTGGGCACGGCGCCAAGGCGCCTTTGCCCATCCTACGGGACCTCACCTAGTCCCGGCGGCCCTGCACCCACTGCTCCAGCATCTGCAGGCACATGGCGCGGTCGTCGTCGGAGGCCTTGGCGAAGGCGCGGTTGTAGCTTTCCTTGATCCAGGTCTCCTCGGCGCCGGCGCTGTCGCGCGCCAGGGTCAGCCACATCAAGCCGCGCGCGGCCTGGCGCGGCAGGCGGTCGCCGTTGAACAGCATCTGGCCGAGCAGCGCCTGCGCCTGGTGCTGGCCCTTCTGCGCGGCGAGGCCGAGCCAGCGCGCGCCATAGCGGAAATCCTCGCGCGAGGCGTCCGGGGTCTTCAGGTACAGCCGCGCGAGATCGTATTGCGCGTCGGCGTTGCCGAAATAGGAGGCCGCATAGGAGAACATCTCCCGTGCCCGCTCCGGGTCCGACTTGATCTTCGAGTTCGGGATGCCGCTCAGATAATAGCGGCCGAGCGCGACGAAGGCGTTGGCCACGATCTGCGCCTGCGGCGCCGACGGGCTGTCCTCGGCATGCGCGTTGGCGATCCGGCTGAAATATTCGAACGCACGCAAATCGTCCTGGGCGACGCCGTCGCCGTTGGCGTACATGCGGCCGAGCTTCCACTGCGCGATGGGGTGGCCACCCTCGGCAGCATATTGCAGCGCGCTGAGCGAGGTTTCCTGGGGTGCGACTGCCGGCGGAACCTTGGTGCGCACCGCGCCTGCGGCGCTGGGCAAGGTGGTTACGACCGGGATGGCCGCGTCCTTGGGGTTGACCGGCGCGCCGTCGAAGGCGAGCGCCGGCGCGGCCAGCGCAGCCGCCCCCAACACAAACGCAACTATGGCACGCCTAGATGTCCGCATAGCACTGTTTCTCGTGCGCGCCGCCTGGATGGGTTACCGCCCCACCGACCGCCGGTCCGACCTGCTGAGCATATTTCCAGAGCACACCCGACGTATGGTTAGTCGCGCGCGCGCTCCATTTGGTTTTGCGCTGGGCGAGCTCGGCGTCGCTCAATTTTACGTTAAGGGTACCGGCGACCGCGTCGATCTCGATGATGTCGCCGTCCTCGAGCAGCCCGATCGGGCCGCCGACCGCCGCCTCCGGCCCGACATGGCCGATGCAGAAGCCGCGGGTGGCGCCGGAGAAGCGGCCGTCGGTGATGAGCGCGATCTTGCCGCCCATGCCCTGGCCGGTCAGCGCAGCTGTGGTCTGGAGCATTTCCCGCATGCCGGGGCCGCCCTTCGGCCCCTCGTAGCGGATCACGATGACTTCGCCTTCGCGGTAGGTGCGGTTCTGGACCGCCTCGAACGCATCCTCCTCACGGTCGAAGCACCTGGCCGGACCGGTAAACCTGAGGTTGGACATTCCCGCGACTTTCACGATCGCACCTTCTGGCGCCAAATTGCCCTTCAGACCGACCACACCGCCTGTCACGGTGATGGGCTTGTCTGCCGGGTGCACCACGTCCTGGTGCGGATTCCATTTCACGCTCTTGAGGTTTTCGGCGATCGTGCGGCCCGTGACGGTAAGGCAATCACCGTGCAGGAAGCCATTGTCGAGCAGCGTCTTCATCAGAAGCGGTATGCCACCTACTTCAAACATGTCTTTGGCGACATAACGGCCGCCTGGCTTCAAATCCGCGACATAAGGTGTCTTTTTGAAGATTTCAGCGACGTCGAACAGGTCGAACTTGATGCCGACCTCGTGCGCGATCGCCGGCAGGTGCAGCGCAGCATTGGTCGAGCCACCGGAGGCCGCAACCACGGCAGCCGCATTCTCCAGCGCCTTGCGGGTGACGATATCGCGCGGCCGGATGTTCTGGGCGATCAGGTCCATCACCTTCTCGCCCGCGGTCATGCAGAACGCGTCGCGAATTTCGTAGGGTGCCGGGGCACCGGCCGAGTACGGCAAAGCGAGGCCGATCGCCTCGGAGACGGTCGCCATGGTGTTGGCGGTGAACTGCGCGCCGCAAGCGCCCGCCGACGGACAGGCCACACGCTCGATCTCGTCGAGGTCCTCGTCCGACATGGCGCCGACCGAGTGCTTGCCGACCGCCTCGAACATGTCCTGCACGGTGACCTGCTGCCCGCGGAAATTGCCGGGCAGGATCGAGCCGCCATAGATGAAGATCGAGGGCACGTTGAGGCGGACCATCGCCATCATCATGCCCGGCAGCGACTTGTCGCAGCCAGCAAGGCCGACCAGCGCGTCATAGGCGTGACCGCGCACCGTCAGCTCGACCGAGTCGGCGATGCATTCCCGCGACGGCAGCGAGGAGCGCATGCCGTCATGGCCCATGGCGATGCCATCGGTGACGGTGATGGTGCAGAATTCGCGCGGCGTGCCGCCGGCCGACGCCACGCCCTTCTTCACCGCCTGGGCCTGGCGCATCAGCGCGATGTTGCAGGGAGCGGCCTCGTTCCAGCAGGAGGCGACACCGACGAAAGGCTGGTGGATCTGATCGGTGGTCAGACCCATGGCGTAGAAATAGGACCGATGGGGCGCACGCGCAGGGCCTTCCGTCACGTGACGGCTCGGCAGCCTCTGCTTGTCAATCTTTGCGACCATCGCAACCAGTTTCCCCGGCCAACCCTTTCAGACCCGAAAAATCAGAGCCAAGATTTGAATCGACCTTGGGATTTTCTCGTCGCCTTCGAAGACCGCCACTGCCCTTAAAACACTAGAGTGATTTTATTCATGTTCGGGTGTGGCCAAAAAGCGGCGACGATGCGAACCGCCGCTGATGAGGGTTAAATCCGGCGTGAGTGTTGCGGAGGCACAACAATCGTGGCGTGGAAGACACGGACAAGACTACTTTGATACCTCCACTAAGGGGGCCATCTGGCAACTTCAGATTTTGCGACGGATGCAGTGCGCCCATTTCCGCCAGCGAGAACAACGCATCCTGGCGGCTGAGTCGACTTGGGAATAGGCAGCCAATCTGCCGCGGCCACACGGTATGCGACACAACAGCATAGGCCCCGGCTCTGCAGCGCGCCGTCGAAGGGACGCTGCCCTGCGTCCGGGGCACGAGAGCTGAGTATCGCGCCGGCTCTGTCGACATCGTCATTGCGAGGAGCTCTTGCGATGAAGCAATCCAGGCTGTCGCTGAGGAAAGATTCTGGTTTGCTTCCGCCTTCGCCGAAGGCTTCGGCGGACAAGTCGCTGCGCTCGCAATGTCGGAGCAAGGGGCGGCATCGCCGCTCTTCCAACACGCATTTCAAATGGCAGACACGGCTTCGCGGTCTCGCGGCTGAATTCGCCCGAGCTTTGCTTCGTCGCTCACCCTCTCGAGCCAAGAGAGCGCAGGGAAGACCGGGTGCCGGCCGGCACCCGCGGTCCGCTGCGCGAAATGCACACGCAGGAAGAACCGCACAGCAGCATACAGGTGTAGCCAATCACTCGGCCTTCCCTGCGCGATGGTCGGACGGCTTATGCCGCGCTCTCCCGGGAGCCGAGTTCGTTCTGGCCTCCCTCACTCCCGCGAAATTCACCGGCAATCGCGCCGGTTGACGCGACTGCCGCCTCCGCAAGAGCTTGACCGTAGCAACGACGGCCAGGACCACACGGTTTTGCCGTACGCGCGGCCCGCCATTTCGCCGCAGTTTTCCCAGCCCTGTCGACGGAGCCGGAAACTTACAGGCGAGACGAACCTGACAGCGCCGCTCGTCCGCACGCAGCTTCGGGCTCACGGAGAGCAATCCGCCCTGCCCTGACTCTCGTGCACGACGCTGCCGCGTCCACCGCAAGCCCGGCTCGCGACAATGACGACCTCATGATCGCCCCTCAAGGATGAGCCGGGATGGGCGACACATACGACAAATCCGAATTTCGGTAAAGTGGAATATTTTCGCGCTGACGGATTGACAGAAGGGCGACACAGGCGCGGCGACGCAACCCGGATGGAGCGTAAGCGTAAATGACGCGCTACGGAACGAGTTGTCCCGGATTTCGCTGTGCTCCATCCGAGCCACGAGAGGACTGCTCAGGCCGACATCACGCCCTTGCGCCCGAACGGATCGAACAGGCGCACGACCTCGCAGACGGCGACCAGGCCGGCGAGCCAGGCGACATTGGTCAGCCCGATGCGCGTGACGATGGCGGCGGTGAAGGCGGCCTCTCCGCCCAGGAACGGCGTTGCGGCGAGCAGCGCGAGCTCGTAGGCCGCATAGGCGGCGACGAGCGTGAGCGCCAGCATCAGCGGCGTGCGGCCCTGCGGCAGCCTGCGGAGCACGGCCGCCGCCGCCGCCGTCGCCAGCAGCGCAGCCGCGCCGATGACGAAACCCCAGGCGATGGTGCTGCCATCGATGGGATAGTGCAGTGCGCCGAAACCGATGCTCTGGTTCACGAGCCAGGCGCCGGTGACGACGAGCAGCGCCGGACGCAGCGGCAGCATCGCAGCCGCGACGACGGCGAAGGCCGCGAACGGCGTCGCACAGGCGAACGCAAAACTTGCGAGCGCGCATGAAACCGTCAGCAGCGCGAAGCCGAACATCGGCGCGAGACGCGGCGTCACCGGATTGAGGCGGGAATCGTCGCCGTCGGACGGCAGCATGTCGAGAGCCATAAGTGATCTCCTTCTCTTCGAGTTCTAGTCCATTTGGGGGCCTGTGACAGCCCCATTGAAATCAAAACGTGGCGCCGGCCTTGAGCAGATAGGAACGACCGGGCAGCGGATAGGCGCTGAAGCGACCGTCCGTGAAGGTGCTTGCGACGCCGTAGTCGTAGTAAAGCGCGTTGAGCACATTGCTGACGCTGAGCGACCAGAAGTAGCGCTCATATTGGCCGCTGAGCTTGAGGTCGATCGTGCCGTTGGCGGGAATCGGCTTCTGGGTTCCGGCCTGGTCGTTGTCCATGCGACGCTCGCTCCAGAAGCGCGCGGTGGCGTCCAGCACCAGATAGTTCTGCCAGATGTTCCAGGTGAGGCCCGCACTCGCGGTGTAGCGCGACACCAGCGGCACGTCGTTGCCCGCCCAGACGCCTTCGCGGAAGACGGCCCGTGTATAGGCCATGCCGGAACGCACCAGCAGGGCGTCGTTGATGCGATAGGAGACACTGGTCTCCGAACCGTAGCGGCGGGTCGGATCCAGATTGGTGTTGTAGAACAGGATCGGATTGAAATGGATCTCGTTGGCGAGGTCCATCAGATAGAGGCTGCTCTGCATCTGCAGTCCGCCTCCTCTGATGCGCAGCCCGCCCTCGATATCCTGCGACGTCTGGGTCTTGAGCTGGAACGTTTGCGGGAGCGGACTGAAGAACGGGTCGAATGAAGGGCCTGACGACACCCGCTCGTCGACATCAGGCGTGCGGAAGGCGCGCGCAACGCGGCCGAACAGCGCGACGGTGTCATTGAGACGATGCTCCGCACCGAGGTGTAGCGCATATTGCGTCTCGTCGGTCCTGAGCGGGAGCGCGCCGATGTCGGCGTTGAACGGAGCGGCCGGGTCGAAATTGTCACGTGCCGAGAGATTGGTGTTCTGCACCCGGACGCCGTAGGAGATATCGGTCGTTGGCGCGACGCCGAGTGTGTGCTGGATATAGCCCGCAACCGTCCGCTGCCTGAGATCGTAATTGTGCCAGGGAGCGAGACCCTGGCCGGCGCCGCGGTTCTGCTGAAAGCTCGCATCGTAGTAGTCGACGCCGGTCAGCACTTGCGAGGGCATTCCGAAGAGCAGGCTCTTCACGCTGAGCCGCGGCGTAATCGACCATGTCGTAAGGTCAGCATCGACATAGGTCGACGTGAAGAAAGCCAGAACCGGCGCCGGGCTCGAGAAAAATGCGCTCTGCTGCTTCTTGTCGCGCACGCCGCCGTCGACGATGAGATCGACGCCGTTGACAAGGGTTTTCGTGAAGCCCGCGGTCGCGCCAAAACCCTGCTGATTGGCGTAGTTGAAGGGCGTGCTGGTCCCTCGCCGGTTGGTCGCGAGCTCGTCGACGCCGATGGAGGGATCGACGGTGCGGCCGCCCGGCAGTCGCAACTCCTGATTGTCAGCGGTGACGGTCAGGAAGGCGGTCAAGCCCGGCGTCGTGTAGTTCAGATTGGCGACGCCGTTCTCCTGCGAATAGCGATTGTTGTCGCGATAGCCGTCGGTCCTGACGGCATTGCCGTAGAACGAGGTCGACCACGGACCGGAATTGATCGCGGCCGAGACGTTGCCGAGCCTGGTATTGAATGAGCCGAAACCGGCCTCGATGCGCGCTGTCACGGGCGGGCCGCCCACGCCATTCTTGGTGACGATGTTGATGACGCCGCCAACCGCATTGTCACCATACAGCACCGCACCGGAATTGCCGCGCGTGATCTCGATGCGCTCGATGGCATTGAGCGGGATGGTGGAGAGGTCCACCTGGGCCATATCGATGTCGTTCAGCCGTCGTCCGTTGACCAGCACCAGCGTGTTGGCCGTGGCGAAGGCACCGAAGCCGCGCAGGTCGACACTGGTCTTGGCACCGATCGGGCCGCCATAGAACGTCGTGATCTGGGCGCCCGGCACTTGCGTCGCGATGATCTCGGCCAGCGTCTGCGACGGCGCATGAGCGATGTCCGCGGCCGTGATGACGGTCGTGGCCGCGCCGACGATACCGCCATTGCCGGCGGCGGCCTCATTGCCCGAGCCGGACGAGCCGGTCCCACTCGGCGCCCCGTCCGGCGCCGTTCGGCGCCGCCCCGCCTCGCCATCGCCGATCGCCCTGGCACGCGTACGGTTCTGATCGTCGGATCTGGTCACTTCAACCGGTGGCAGCTGCTCGGCGACGGACTGCTGGGCGTGGGCGATGGAGGGATCGAGCGAATACAGCGAAACGGCCGCAACGATGCCGGCGCAGCGGCGCCTGGCGGCAGTGACAATACGGGACACAATTGTAACCTCGGCATGACGTCAGTGGCACGTCACAGCGAACGAGGCTTTACGGCGGAGCGATCGATTGCTCCGGTGAAGCTAGTGTCTGTACTCCCCGACCGACATCTTCGCGTGTGACCACGGCTGACGGCAGGTCTCCTGGCTCGCGGGTCGTTACCTCTGCGTCGCCTTCCCAGGACCGAGATTCCCAGTGGCATAGGACGAGAGATTCACCGCTTACAGTTGCGGGGGCAGCCATGGCATTGAGAAGATCCCGGCCTTGGGACATCTCGCACCACATTCCCTTTTGATCTCCATGGGGAGAACCGTCGGCGGCCAATCTACGGGGCGCCCAGGCCGGGAGTCAATCGACCGGTGGGCCGGCTTCAAAGCGAATCGAACAATGCCCTGCGCCGCCTACGTTCGTCCTCGCGGGCGCTGGGCCTGAGCCCAGGCGACAGCGACATCGCGCGGCGGAACGTCGAGGCGCTTGATCGGCATCAGCTCGCCAGAGGCCGAGACGATCGCGGTCTCTTCGCGCCGGCAGCGCGTGCAGACGAAACGGACCTCATGCGGGGATGCCGACCAGCTTGAACGCTTCACGTTGGCGGCCATCGGCCAGGCATCGCAATGCGAGCACGACACCAGGAACCGGCCGGGATCGAGCATACCCATTCCATCGGACTCCGCGTCCTGCCCACTGCTTCCAATGACTATCCTATGTAAATCGTTCCGGTGCCTCGGCACCGTCAACGCCACGTTCGCTGGAAGCCTGCGCGTTGCTCGCCGTTCCCACGAGACCTCCGGCGTTGTCGATTTCAAAGCTTGCGAATTTCATCCGATGTCCCCCTGCTCCGATCGACCCTATCAGGTGGAGACGGCGGGGGCGATGGGGGATGCGCGGTTGCGAGCCCTTGCAGGCAGAAGGCAATTTGCTCAGCGAGCCCCCTTGAGGGTGCAGGAGGTCGTGCAGGTGACCGTGGTGCCGCGATCGCACGATCTGCAGGCGTTGACGCACTGGTTCATGTCGCGTGGATTGTAGCTGTAGTTTCGTATCGGACAGGTCGACGTCGTCGAGCCGGTGATGTCCCGCTCCTGGTCGCAGGCCGCCGTCATGAGCGCGCATATGATCACGGCAACGAGGCGCAAGGGACTTGCCCTGTCAGGCATGGCACGATGACACTCGCGAGG
Source organism: Bradyrhizobium sp. USDA 327 (assembly GCF_041262065.1). Lineage (NCBI taxonomy): Bacteria > Pseudomonadati > Pseudomonadota > Alphaproteobacteria > Hyphomicrobiales > Nitrobacteraceae > Bradyrhizobium > Bradyrhizobium sp. USDA 327. Next base: position 3,314,150 of record NZ_JBGCCW010000001.1, read on the forward strand.
TGCGCTGCATTGCAACGAACCCCGGCCTTCCCACCACGAGCCACCGCCGATCAGCGATGCCCGCATGCTGCGAGAATGCGCGCTAAATGTTAAGAACGGATTTCAGCCGGCCTCAGGCCGCAGCCGTGGTCGCGATCGCCTGCCGAATATCCACCGCCAGCTGGCGGTACTGCTCCCCGAGCTTCAGATAGAACTCGCGCTTGGTGCTGTCGGTGGCGAGCTTGGCGATTAGTTCGCATTCGGCGGTGAGCGTCTCGAACCGTTCCAACCTGTCCTGAAGTTCTGTCATCGGCGTGTCCCCGTCAAACGCCACAAGGACAGCTAACCTAAATCCGGGAAATAGGTCACAGCGAACATCGTTATGGGGTAGCATCAATTTTTCCGCGACAGCCTATTTCTGCTCGAGCCGCCAGGTGCCGTCCCAAGCGGCATCCGGCGGATTGGCTGCGAACTGCGCGATGCGGCCGAGCATCGTGCGCGAGGGACCGTCGCCGGGGACCGCCTCGAGCGCCGCGTTGAAGGCAGCACGAGCGTCGTCGAAGCGCCGGGCACGATACGCGGCAAGACCTTCGACATAGTGCGTGCGCAGGCTGACTTGCGCATCAGTGAGTGCGCCCGGTCGCGCCATCACCTCGAAGATCGCCTGCGGCGCGCTTTGGCCCACGACCGCAAGACGGTCGATCTCGCGCAATTCGAGGCGAGATCCAATCGCGTCCGCAGTCGCCTGCGAGACCAGGATGCGGGTGCCGTAGACCTTGTTGACGGCCTCCAGCCGCGAGGCGAGATTCACGGCGTCGCCCATCACGGTAAAGCTCATCATCAGCTCGGAGCCGATGCTGCCGGTCAGGGAGGGTGTCAGTAACTCGGTGTAAGATGGTTTCTGTGAGTTTACCTTTGACAGGAGACTCACATGGCTACGGATTTTTCACCTGAGATTTTGGACCAGCTTCTTGCCGGGGGCAGCCTCAAGCCAGAAGACTTAGCCGGCGAAGACGGGCTTTTCAGACGACTGAAGAAGGCGCTTCTGGAGCGCGCACTGGGTGCGGAGCTGACCCACCACCTTGGCTATGAGAAGGGCGACCCGGCGGGCCGCGGGTCGGGCAACAGCCGCAACGGCACAAGCAGCAAAGCGCTGTTGACGGACGACGGCGAGATCGAGATCGAGGTGCCGCGCGACCGCGCCGGCACGTTCGAACCGGTGATCGTCGCGAAGGGCCAGACCCGCTTCGACGGCTTCGACGAGAAGATCATCAGTCTCTACGGGCGGGGCATGACGGTACGGGAGATCCAGGGCCATCTGGCCGAGCTCTACGGCACCGAGGTGTCCTCCGATCTGATCAGCAAGGTCACCGACGCGATTCTCGACGAGGTCCGCGAATGGCAGAGCCGGCCGCTGGAAGCGATCTATCCGGTGGTCTTCTTCGACGCGCTCAGGGTCAAGATTCGCGATGAGGGGATGGTCAAGAACAAGGCAGTCTACGTCGTGCTGGGCATCACTGCATCGGGCGAGAAAGACGTGCTCGGGCTTTGGATCGAGCAAACCGAAGGCGCCAAATTCTGGCTCAAGGTCATGAACGATCTGAGGAACCGCGGCGTCGCCGACATCCTGATCGCCGTCGTCGACGGTCTGAAGGGCTTTCCCGAGGCGATCAACAGCGTCTTTCCCAAGGCGATGGTCCAGACCTGCATCGTGCATTTGATCCGCAACAGCCTATCCTTCGTGTCCTGGAAGGATCGCAAGGCGATCCTTCCCTCGATCAAGGCGATCTATCATGCCGAGAATGCCGACGCCGCTCTGCTCAGGCTCGAGGACTTCGAAGCCGAGTGGGGCAAGCGCTATCCCGCGATCGGGGCGGCCTGGCGCCGGGCGTGGGAGCACGTCATTCCGTTCTTCGCCTTCGCGCCGGAGATACGCAAAATGATCTATACCACCAACGCGGTCGAGGCGCTGAACCGTTCGCTGCGCAAGATCATCAAAACACGCGGCAGCTTCCCCAACGACGAGGCGGCGATGAAGCTGCTTTACCTCGCCATCAGAAATGCCGGCATCCATTGGCGACGACCGGTTGCATGGACGGCCGCAATGGGCCAGTTTGCCATCCAGTTCGGCGAGCGCTTTGCAGGCTCAGCGGACTGACCCCATGGGGTCAGTCCGCTGACCCCGCAAACCCCTCACAGAGACGCTCTTACACAAAACTTCTGACACTCCCCGGTCAGGACCTCGCCGGTGGCGATGCCGATCCGCAGATCGCACGGCGCGGGCATGGCGCGGATACCGAGCAGATCGGGCAGCTGCTTCTGCAGCGCAGGCACCTGGTCGGCCATCTCGACGGCAGCAAGCCCGGCGAGCAGGGCCTGCTCGTCCTCTTCGATGAAGGGCGGGCCCCAATAGGACATGATGGCGTCGCCGATATATTTGTCGATGACGCCGCGATTGCTCCTGATGGGGCCGGACATCATGGTGAAATAGTGGTTCATCACCTTGACGAGGCCGCGCGGGGTCATGCCCTCGCTCATCGAGGTGAAGCCGCTCATGTCGCAGAACATGATGGTCATGACGCGGCGCTCGCCCTCGATTGCGACCTCCGGCCGCTCGATCAGACCCTGCACCACCTTGGGGTCGATGTAGCGGCCAAAGGTCTCCCGGATGCGCTCGTTGTGCCGCAGCTGCTCGATCATGCGGTTGAAGGCCGCGGCGAGCTCCCCGATCTCGTCCTGCGTCGAGACGGCGATGGGCTTGTCGAACCGGCCCGCTTCGACCTCGCGGGTGCCGGCCAGCAGCAGCCGTACCGGACGCGTGATGCCGCTGGACACCAGCAGCGCAAACGCAAATCCGACGATCGCCGCGAGCAATGTCACGACTCCCGAAACGATGATCGTCTGATGCTGGCGGCTGATCACCTGCGACGTCGAAAAGAAGACCTGCGCCAGCATATCGCCGCGGATCGTATCGATCTTCCGGTTGAAATGGTCGCGCAGCACGTCGATGTGTTCCAGCGTGCCGCGCGCCTCGGCCATCTGCCTGGCGTCGACCTGCTTGAGGAGCTTCGCATGGTCCTCGCTCAGATCGCGCCGCAACTCGGTAACGGCGGTGTCGATGCGGATATCGATTCGCGCCAGCGCGGCATTGTCGGAAAACGTCCTGGGGTCCTCGATGATCGCGTTGATCAGCTTGCGCGCGGCCTCGGCCTCCTCCTCGATCCTGCGGTCCGATTGCTCGAATTCGCGAAGGCGCGCCGCGTAGGCCTCCTCGTCCGACGGCGCCTCCATCCGGGTCATGATCATCCGCCGCAGCGCCAGCGCCCGCTCCAGCGAGCGAATGTTGGCGCGCGCCAGATGGCTGTAGGCCGGGATGTAGCGGTTGGTCAGTTCATCGAGCAGGACGCCGACCTGGCTGGACATCACCATCGACAGGATCGAGGTGACCAGCATCAGGACGATCAATCCGAGGGCGATGCCGACGATCTTGCGCCGGATCGACTGGTTGAAAATCGGCATGGGTGCGGAAGGCAAAGGCCAAGAGGACGGAACGAGGGAACTCCATACACCGGACTGGCTGCGGGAACACGCGCAATCTTGGCGCTCCTGGCGTCCTGCACCGTGCAACCGTCGCGCGAGTCCGGCCGTTAACAAAGGTTAACGGCTCTGCCCTTTTCTCCTTTGCGGAAGTTCCCACGGGGCATCGGTTTTTTGCCGCATTGTTGCGACAGCGTCAGGATGCGGAACGATGCCTCGGCATCGTTCGCTAGTTTGATTCTCCAGCCGCATGTCGTCGCGGACCTTGGTTTTGTAGTGGTTTCGCAGGGGGGACCATCGAATGAACCAGTGCCTACGCTCGCTCGCGTGTTTCGTTGCCGTGGCCGCGATGGCCCTCCTTCCCACAGAACTGGCCGCCAAAAGCAGCCACAAATCGGCCGCGCCGAAGAAGACGCATGAGGCGAAAGCCGGCAAGCACCGCCATGCCTCCGCCGGCAAGGCGCGGCACGGCAAGCATGCCGAGGCCAGGCGCAAGTCGAAGAAGACGGTCGACCAGCCCGCGGACAGGCCGGCACCGCCACCGCTGACCGGCGACCTCGCCGCGCTGAAGGACGCCATCGATCTTGTGCGCAAGGGCAAGACGGATGACGCGAGCGCGGCGCGCGACCGCATCGCCGATCCCGCCGGACAGAAGCTCGCCGACTGGTTCATGCTGCGCCATTCCGAGAGCACGGCGAATTTCAAGCGCTATGCCGCCTTCCTGGCCGCCAATCCGGACTGGCCGAGCAGCGCGCTTTTGCGCCGGCGCGCCGAGGCGCGGCTGTGGCAGGAGAAGGCCGACGCCGCCACCGTGCACAAGTTCACGATGGGCCGGCCGACCAGCGCCAAGGGCAAGTTTGCGCTCGCCCGCGTCTTGCGCACCGAAGGCGATACCGACAGCGCCGCCCGGCTCGTGCGCGAAGCCTGGCGCGCCGACGAATTGTCCGAGCGCAGCGAGGAGGATTTCTACGAAGCGTTTCGCGATCTTCTGTCCGCTGACGATCACCGCGCGCGCATGGACAAGCGGCTCGGCGCCAAGGATTACGCGGGCGCGAGGCGCGCGGCCAAACGGCTCGGCGAGGTTGCGCTCGCGATCGTGAAAGCCTGTGCCGCGGTCACCGGCAAGTCCAGCAAGGCCGGGGACGATCTCGATGACGTCTCCGCTGACGCCCGCCGCGATCTCGGCTACGTTCTGTGCCGCGCACAATGGTACCTTCAAAAGGACCGCATCGACGACGCTGCCGAGGTGATCCTGGCCGCCGCACCGGACACCATGGCGGCCCAGGACACCGACGCCTGGTGGCGCGAGCGTCGCCTGCTCGCACGCAAGCTGCTCGACCAGGGCAAGTTCAGGACCGCCTATGACGTGGTGCGCACGGCCGCGGTGCCGGAGAAAGAAGTCTATCGCGTCGATTATCACTTCATGTGCGGCTGGATCGCGCTGCGCTTTCTCGATGATCCCGAGACGGCGATGGTGCACTTCGCCGCCATCGACGAGGGCTCATCCAATCCGATCGCGCTGTCGCGCGCCCATTACTGGCGCGGCCGCACCGCCGAAGCCTTGGGCGCAATGGCCGATGCGCGCATGAGCTATCGGGCGGCGGCACGCTATCACACCGCCTATTACGGCCAGCTCGCCCGCGCAAAGCTGGGCCTCGACCGGATCGAGCTGCGTCCGCCCTCGCCTGTGCTGGCCTCGGCCGACACGGCCCCCGCGGACGAGCGCGTGCGCGCGGCCGACATGCTCTACGCCATCGGCGAGCGCGACATGGTGTTCTATTACGCCGAGGACTTCGCCAAGGAGAGCAGCGATGTCGCAGCGCTCGAAGCCCTCGGCGAGGTTGCCCGCCGGCGCAACGATGCGCGCGTGATGCTGGAGGTCGGCAAGACGGCGCTGGCGCGCGGGCTCGCGCTCGACCATTACGCCTTCCCCACCATCGGCATCCCCGAGCACAAGCAGGTCGCGCCCGCGATCGAGACCAGCGTGATCTATTCGGTGGCGCGCACCGAAAGCTCGTTCGACCAGCGCGACAAGTCCCATGCCAACGCGGTCGGGCTGATGCAGGTGACGCCGGAAGCGGGCCGCGATACCGCCAAGCGGTTCGGCCTGACCTATGACTGGGGCAAGATGGTCTCCGATCCCGTCTACAACACGCAGATGGGCGCGGCCGAGCTCAGTGCGCTCTTTTCGGAATACCGCGGCAACCAGATCATGACCTTCGCCGGCTACAATGCCGGCCGTGGCCGCGTGCGCGAATGGGTGCAGACGCGCGGCGATCCCAGGAATCCCAATGTCGATCCGGTCGACTGGGTCGAGCGCATCCCGCTGTCGGAGACCCGCAACTACGTCCAGCGCGTGATGGAGAACGTGCTGGTCTACCGCACGAGGTTCGAGGGCAGCGGCATGGTCGCCGGCAAGAGCGACCAGCGCGTCGTCGCGCAGGAGGCCGGCGCAACGGCACCCGTGGCGGCCGCAGCGCCCGCTCCCTAGGCGACGTCGCCGGGGCTGGACACGGCGCCTGCCAGGTTGCGTCGCTGCGGCTTCCACGCGAGCGCCGTCGCGTAGCTAGGTGTCACCTCCTTCCATCGTGATCGGATCGCGACCGTCCAAGTATGCGCCGGTCAAGGTTCTTGCGAAGGTCCAGGCGTGGATCGTGCAGCTCCAGCAGAAGACGGCACCCAGGACCGTAAACATCTCGACCGCGTTGCGAGCGGCGACCTCGACGTTCCCGGAGGCCGGCTCGTTGCGCCCAGGCACCGACCATTGCGTTAGCAGCGTCACGAGTTCGCCACGCCGGTAGCAATCGTAATCGCAGTAGCGGCGCTGCGTCCGCACATGCCGGACATAGCCGGACCGGATCGATCGCGAGCAGGTGCTGCACGTGGCCGCGCACAACGGGGGCTCGTGATTGACCACCATGAATTTCATGAAGCCGCCCTCATGCGATCTTTCGCAAGCATCTCGCAGAACAGCGCGTAGCACTGATGATCGCAGTAAGGCAGACGGGTCGCGATCTCGCGGAGATAGCTGCCGCTGATCGGCTCGCAGCACTGCATGCACCAGGCCTGCCGGAACGGGGTCCGGTCGTTCACCAGCACGAACGCGAATCTCATGTGGCACCTCCCAACGCGAAGCAGTAAACGCTATCCAGCGGCGACAGTGCGGGCGGCGGAGCGCAAAGATGGTTTCGGCCGTCCGGATTATCCCTGTTTCGCTCCACCTTTTGCGGTGGAATCAGAATGTATCTCCCGTCCTCCCGGCGCCGGGCATAGATCTGGTCGTCGATGTATTTGATATCGGTCGGATAGCAGTCAGCACTGTTGCAACAACTGACGCCCGGATTATCCGGCATGTGCCAGGTCGAATAGAATTTCTCGTGCAGCGCCTGGTCCTGGGGTGGGTGCCGGCGATGTACGGCATCATGTCCCGTCTCCTGTGCCCGGACCGTCGCAGTGGAGCCGAGGAGAACCATCGAGCACAACAGCTTGCATGAACGGTTCAACGTACGCTCCCGGATCAGCCCCTCGGACGATGTCAGCTCTCTTATTCGGCCTCACGCGGCCTGAACCCGGAACAACCACCGGTGATCGCGCTCGCGGCGCGTGCGGAAGCGATCGACACACTTCTTGGAGCAGAGCGCGGTGCGCCAGGAATAATAGCGGATCAGACCAAACTTGCCGCCACACACCGCACAGCCATTGACTGAAGAGCAACATTCGGACTCGGATCGGCCACGCTCAGGAAGCACCGATGTCACGCACATTGTCGTCTTCCTCCCTTGCTCGCGCTTTGCCAGTTCGTTTCCTTCGACTCATGCGGGTCGTGAATTGCCACAAATTGCAGCGGCATCGTCCTTGGTCTTTGCCTGCCGGCAAGACGCCTCCGCCGCAAGCTTCAGACCGGTTTTCGTGCGCTCGCTGCGATTGGCTGCGACACTCCCGATCGGTCATGAGGCTATTCCCCAGGGCACGAGACGCTCAATTGTACGGAGGTAAATGACCGATATGATTAGGAATGGAGGAGCTATACCTAGGTTTGTCCGTACTCGCCCGGGGCTCCCGACGGCTCATGTGCAACGAGACGGCGCACGATGCTCCGGCCGCACGGTCACCGTGAAAATCTTTGCCCGCATGGCGTACGTGATGCGCCGCACCGGACAGGGTGGCGGCGGTCAAGTCACAGGCGAACGTGATAACTGCCCATCCGACTTTGGCGGGAATTGCTCGTCCCACCGCAACGTGCTCTACTCGTATTCACGCAGAGAGCGCCGGGAGCGTCTGCGATGAAGCCTGGCCGAGCAGCGACATTCGGGAAGTCAGCCGCGCAATTCCTCGCTGGCTGCGTAAGGCAAACCGTCACCGCTGAGCCGCGCAGCGAGCCCGATCGTGACGACTTGCTCGAGGCGGTCAAGCAGTGGCAGCAAGTCTTCGAGCACACCCCGGTCATGTACTTCATGGTCGATCCAGCCGGAACCGTGATCAACGTGAACACGTTCGGCGCCGCGCAACTGGGCTATGCCGCCGCGGAGCTGATCGGCCGATCGGTGCTGGATGTCTTCTTCGAGGAGGATCGCGACTTCGTCCGCGCCTGTGTCAAGCTGTGCCTTGAGACCGTCGATCAGTCCCACACCTGGGAGATCCGGAAGATACGCAAGGACGGCTCGGTGCTATGGGTGCGCGAGAATGCCAAGACCATGCTGCGGGGCGATGGCGGACCAATCGTCCTGGTTGCCTGCGAGAACATCACCGAGCGCAAGGAAGCCGAGAATGCGCTGCGACAGAGCGAGGCCTATCTCGCCCAGGCGCAGGAACTGAGCCACACCGGCAGTTTCGGATGGAAGGCCGCAACCCGCGAGATCACCTGGTCCAAGGAGACCTATCGCATCTTCCAGTGCGACGAGGGAACCAAGCCAAAGATCCCGTTCATGCTCCAGCGGATCCATCCGGACGACCGGCTCGCGGTGCAACAGATAACGGCTCGGGCCGCGCGAGAGGGAAAGGATTACGATCACGAATACCGGCTCGTGATGCCCGACGGCTCCATCAAGTATGTCCGAGCGGTGGCCCGCGCGATGCGAGATTCAAACGGGTGCATGGAGTTCGTGGGATCAGTGACCGACATCACGGCGACCAAAGAGGCAGAGCGCAGACTGCGTGCGAGCGAGCAGCGCTTCCGCGACTATGCCGAGACCGCTTCCGACTGGTTCTGGGAAACAGGGCCAGACCATCGCGTCACCCAGATATCGGAACACTCCGATACCATGACCGCTCCCGCCGGCCTGATCGGACTCACGCGTTGGGATATCGCTCCTGACGCCGATCTCGAACCGGAGAAATGGCAACAACACCGGGCGGCGCTCGACGCCCACGTCCCCTTCCGCGACCTGGTGTATCGCAGCAAGGATCGCAGCGGGCAGCCGATCTACGTCCGGACCAGCGGCAAGCCGTTCTTCGACGCCGACGGCGCTTTTCTGGGCTATCGTGGCGTCTGCACTGACGTAACCGCGGCCATCCGGGCCAATCAGGCCGAAGACGCACTGCGCAAGGCCCAGGCCGAACTCGCCCATGTGACGCGTGTCACGACTCTGGGTGAGCTGACCGCTTCCATTGCCCACGAAATCAATCAGCCGCTCGCCGCTGTGATCGCAAACGCCGACGCCTGCCTCGCCTGGCTGCAGCGCAATCCGCCCGACCTCAAAGCGGCCGGCCGCTCCGTCGAGTGGATCATCGAGGATGGCACGCGCGCCAGCGACGTGATCCGTCGCGTTCGAGCGCTCGCCAAGCGCTCCGACATCGACATGGCTCCGCTCGACGCCAATGTCGTCGTACGGGAGTCGGTGGCGCTCGTTCAGCGTGAGATGGCCAGCCACGCCGTGTCGGTGCGAATGGAGCTGTCGTCGGCACTGCCGAAAATATTCGGCGATCGAATTCAATTGCAACAGGTCCTGATCAACCTGATCATGAACGGGATCGAGGCCATGGAAGACGTCCATGATCGCCCGCGCGAGCTGGCGATCCGTTCAGCGGCGAGCGGCGATGGCGCGGTGCTGGTGAGCGTTTCCGACTGCGGAGTCGGCATCAGTGAACAGGCGATCGACCGACTGTTCACGCCGTTCTTTACCACGAAGTCCACCGGCATGGGCATGGGGTTGTCGATCTGTCGATCCATCATCGAGGCGCATGGTGGACGGCTTTTCGCCGCACCCAACCAGGAGCACGGCGCGACTTTTCAGATCACCTTGCCCCTCCATCGAGAGGAAACTTCGTGACCGAGCGCGGGGAACCTCCACCACCGCAGGCGGAGGACGGCGATCAGCCAATTGTCTTTATCGTCGACGACGACGCGTCCATGCGCCGTGCGCTCACCAATTTATTCGAGTCGGTCGGCCTCAAGGTCGAGGCATTCGGCTCGGCACCACAACTCCTCCAGGCCAAGCCGCCGGAAGTCCCCAGTTGCCTCGTGCTCGACATCCGCCTTCCCGGCGCCAGCGGCCTTGACCTTCAATCCGATCTTGCCAAGGCGAATATCCACACGCCTATCATCTTCATTACCGGTTACGGTGATATTCCCATGACGGTTCGGGCCATGAAGAGCGGCGCGATCGACTTCTTGACCAAGCCGGTCCGCGACCAAGACATCCTGGATGCAGTCCAGGCCGCGATCGAGAGAGACCGCAAGCGCCGCGACCTCAACAGGACGGTCTCGACCGTGAGATCCCGCTTCGAGTCACTGTCCTCGCGGGAGCGAGACGTATTGTCCCTGGTAACGGCCGGGCTGATGAACAAGCAGGTGGCCGCCCAGCTCGGATTGGCGGAAATTACCGTCAAAATCTATCGCGGCCAGATCATGCGGAAAATGGGCGCGAAGTCGCTGGCCGATCTGGTGAGAATGAGCGAGGCGCTCGGGATAGGGTCCAACAAGCCCGACGCACAAACCTAAGTATGAGTTTCCAATCGCAACAGGCAGGTCCACCTTATCGGTTTATGTGCAGCCGTGGCGACGGCAAGCGTGATGCCGGGTGAGGAGCGGACGTCTTGTCAGCGGCTTCGGTCATTTCGGTGCTTGACGACGACCCTTACGTGCGGGCCGCTATCAAAAATCTTCTGGAATCGCGCGGGTACGTCGTCCACACATTCGCCTCAGCCGAGGAGTTTTTGAGGTCGCCCGATTCGAATGGCACCTCGTGTGTGATCGCCGACGTGCAGATGCCGCTGATGACTGGAATCGATCTTTTGACGCAGATGCGCGCGCATGGTTCGGCGGCGCCGTTCATCTTCATCACGGCCTTCCCGGATGAGAGCGTACGGGTGCGTGCCCTCAAAGCCGGAGCAATCTGTTTTCTCGGCAAGCCGTTCGCCGCCTCGGATCTGATGCAGTGCCTGGACCGTGCGCTGGCGGCAGGTCACGAAACCTTGCAGCGAGCGCCCGGCGGCCAGCAGACGCGACGATGACGGCGATCAGGATCAATCCCGCTTCTCGCGAGGGCTTCCCGCGAAATGGCCCGCGCGCTCGCAGAACCTCACGACATACCGCGAGGCATGCGCTGCCCGCTTCAATCCACCTTGATGTTCGCCGCCTTGATCATCGGCCACCATTTTGCGATCTCGGCCTTCTGGCGGGTGCCGAGCGCATCGGGCGTGAGCTGATCCTTAGGGGGCATCTCCAGGCCCTGGCTTTCGAGCTGCTTCCTCACTCCGGGGTCGTTCAGCGCTTCCACGGCGGCTGCATTGAGCTTGGTGACGATCTCCTTCGGCGTGCCCTTCGGAACCCACATGCCCGACCACAGCGTCATGTTGAAGCCTTTCAGGCCCGCCTCCTCCGCGGTCGGAATGTCGGGCGCCGAGCGCAGGCGCTTGTCGTCGGTGATGGCATAGGCGCGGATGGTGCCGGCGCGGACCTGGTTGATGGAGTTGGAGGTCTGGTCGACGATGAGGTCGATCTGGCCGGCGATGAGGTCGTTCAGCGCGGGCGCGGTGCCGCGATACGGCACGTATTGCAGCTTGATGCCGGAGATGTTCTCGAAATAGACGCCGGCGATATGGCTGCCGGAGCCCGCGCCGGCGGTGCCTGCGGTCGGCGGCGACGGCCGCGACTTCAGCCAGTCCAACAGCTCCTTCAGCGAGGTCGCAGGCACCGAGTTCTTGCTGACGACGATCATCGGATTGCTCGGCAACAGCACCACCGGCTCGAGGTCGGCGACGAGATCGTATTTGAGCTTGTAGACGGCACCGTTGGCGACGTGGGTGCCGAGATGGCCGAAGGAGATGGTGTAGCCGTCCGGCGGTGATTGCACGGCACGGCCGACGCCGATCGAACCGCCCGCGCCGGTGACATTCTCAATCACCACGGGCTGCCCTAACGTCACCCGCATCCGGTCAGCGAGGACTCGCGCCATCGCATCCGACGGTCCGCCGGCCGCGAAGGGCACGATGACGGTGATGGGACGTGAGGGATAGTCGTCGGCGCGCGCGGCGCCGGTCACAGCGAGAATAGCAATCAGCGCAGCCCAGGCGGCTTTCTTCATTGTCTTCTCCCCAGCGATGTCTTTGTTGTTTTTTGGCCTCTGCCCGCGTACGGGAAGAGGGATCGTTCGTAGCCTGTTGCCGCGCTACAGCATGATCCGGAAAAGTGTGCAGCGGTTTTCCGAAAAGATCATGCACAAACAATGATCTAAGGCGCGATGACGATTCATCCTAATCGCATCGCGCTTTAGAACTGCGCGTAGTCGATCGGCTTGTGGCGGTCGAGCGTGCGGGTGACCGGCGGCAGCGGGTACTTCAGGCCGGTCGCGCAGTTGAACAGCATCACGCGATCGGTCTTGCTGACGCGGCCGTCGGCGAGGCTCTGCTTGTAGGCGGCGTAGGTGGCGGCGCCCTCGGGGCACAACAGCAGCCCCTCCTCGCGCGCAACCTCGTTCAGCGCCGACGAGATCTTGTCGTCGTCGACTGCGATCGCGAAGCCCTTGCTTTCGCGCACCGCGCGCAGGATCAGGAAATCGCCGATCGCCTGCGGAACGCGGATGCCCGAGGCAATGGTGTGGGCGTCCTCCCAGCGCGTGGCGTGCTCGGTCCCGGCCTCATAGGCGCGCACCATCGGCGCGCAGCCCGACGCCTGCACCGCAACCATGCGCGGGCGCTTGCTTCCGATGAAGCCGATCTTCTCGAGCTCGTCGAACGCCTTCCACATGCCGATCAGGCCGGTGCCGCCGCCGGTTGGATAGAAGATCACATCGGGCACATCCCAGCCGAGCTGCTCGGCGAGCTCGAGGCCCATCGTCTTCTTGCCTTCGATGCGATACGGCTCCTTCAGCGTCGAGGTGTCGAACCAGCCAACCTTCGCCTTGCCCTCGCCGACGATCTTGCCGCAATCGTCGATATAGCCATTGACGCGGTAGACGGTCGCGCCTTGCAGCTCGATCTCGCTGACATTCACCTCGGGCGTGTCGGCCGGGCAGAAGATCGTGGTCTTGATGCCGCAGGACGTCGCATAGGCCGCAAGCGCCGCGCCGGCGTTGCCGTTGGTCGGCATCGCCATGTGCTTGATGCCGAGCGCCTTGCCCATCGACACCGCCATCACGAGGCCCCGCGCCTTGAACGAGCCGGTCGGCAGCCGCCCCTCGTCCTTCACGATGATCTCGCCACCGCCGAGTTTTGCGCCGAGCTTGGGCAGCCGGATCAGCGGCGTCGTGACCTCGCCGAGCGAGACGATGTCCTTGCATTTGCGCACCGGCAGCAGCTCGCGGTAGCGCCACATGTCGCCGGGGCGCTGGGCCAGCGCATCCTTCGTCAGCGCCTTCTTCACGCCGGCGAGGTCATAGCGCACCAAGAGCGGCTTGCCGGCCTTGGAGAGGTTGTGGACCTGGTCGGCGGCGTAATGGTCGCCCTCCATCGCGCATTCGAGATGGGTGACGAAGGTCGGGCGTTCGATGGTGAGGTTGTCGTTGTCGTGCATGGCTCGATTCTTTCTTCTTCCTTGTGTCGCCAGTTTCTTGCATCCGCCATTGCCGGGCCTGACCCGGCAATCCATCCCTTGAAGAGCGCTTCGCTTGATGGATGCGCGGGACAAGCCTGCGCATCAAGAGCGGAGAACTGATCAGATATTCAACACCCTTCCATACGCATCCAGCACGGCTTCCTTCATCATCTCCGACAGCGTCGGATGCGGGAACACCGTGTGCATGAGTTCTTCTTCCGTGGTCTCCAGGTTCATGGCGACGACGTAGCCCTGGATCAGCTCGGTGACCTCCGCGCCGACCATGTGGGCACCGAGGAGCTGACCGGTCTTCTTGTCGAAGATCACCTTGACCAGGCCCTGGTCCTCGCCGAGCGCGATGGCCTTGCCGTTACCCACGAAGGGGAAACGGCCGACGCGGATCTCGCGGCCGCCCTCTTTCGCCTTGGCTTCGGTGAGCCCCACGGACGCCACCTGCGGATGGCAATAGGTGCAGCCCGGGATCATGTTCTTGTCCATCGGGTGCGGGTTGAGGCCCTTGATCGCCTCGACGCAGATCACGCCTTCATGCTCGGCCTTGTGCGCGAGCATCGGAGGGCCGGCAACGTCGCCGATGGCATAGATGCCGGGAACGTTGGTCTTGCCGTAGCCGTCGACGACGATGATGCCGCGGTCGGTTTTGACGCCGAGTTTCTCCAGGCCGATATTCTCGATGTTGCCGACGACGCCGACCGCCGAGATCACGCGCTCGAACTCGGTCGTGACGGGCTTGCCCTTGCCGTCGTCGATGGTGGCGACGACGCTGTCGGCCTTCTTCTCCAGCTTGGTCACTTTGGTCGAGGACATGATCTTGATGCCCTGTTTCTCCAGCCGCTTGCGCGCAAGGCCCGCGATCTCGGCATCCTCGACGGGCAGGATCTGCGGCAGCACCTCGACCACGGTGACGTCGGAGCCCATGGTGTGGAAGAAGGAGGCGAACTCGATGCCGATCGCGCCGGAGCCGACCACCAGCAGCGATTTCGGCATCCGCTCCGGCACCATCGCCTCGAAATAGGTCCACACCAGCTTCTTGTCGGGCTCGAGCCCGGGCAGCACGCGCGGCCGCGCACCGGTCGCGACGATGATGTGCTTGGCCTGATAAGTCCCCTCGCCCAGCGCGCCCTTCGGGCCCTCGACGTCGGACTTCTTCACGGTGACCTTGCCGGGCGCGTTGATCGAGGCGGCGCCCCAGATCACGCTGACCTTGTTCTTCTTCATCAGGAAGCCGACGCCGTCATTGAGCCGCTTCGAGACGCCGCGCGAACGCTGCACCACCGCCTTCGGATCGAACGACACCTTCTCGGCCGACAGGCCGTAATCCTTGGCGTGCTGCATGTAGTGATAGATCTCGGCCGAGCGCAGCAGCGCCTTGGTCGGAATGCAGCCCCAGTTCAGGCAGATGCCGCCGAGATAGGATTTTTCGACGATTGCCGTCTTGAATCCGAGCTGCGCGGCCCGGATCGCCGTGACGTAGCCGCCGGGACCGGAGCCGATGATGATGACGTCGAAGGATGTGTCGGCCATAGCGGCTCCCGTTCAACTCAAGAGGCGCCGCGGGCGCGGCGCTTGACCAAAAGAGACCTCACCAGCCATTCGAGCACCACCACCAGGACCATCACGGCCAGTGCGGTGAGCGCGATCGGCTGGGCGATGTTCCGCGCCAGTTGCTCGCCGGCAAAGAACGCTGAGTGAAGAAAATCGAGCCCGATCGGGTTGAGCGCGACGACGGCCCCGAGCAGCAGCGATATCCATGGCCAGCGGGTCCGGACATGCAAGGTTGCCCCCTCTGCCGCCGCGTCAGACCATCATCATGACGGGGTTTTCGATCAGCTGCTTGAAGGCGCCGATCAGCTCGGCGCCGAGCGCGCCGTCGATGGCGCGGTGATCGCAGGACAAGGTCACGCTCATCATGTGCGCGATCTCGATCTTGCCGCCGCGCACCACGGGGCGCTCCTCGCTGGTGCCGACAGCAAGGATCGTCGCATGAGGCGGGTTGATCACGGCAGTGAAGTGGCTGATGCCGTACATGCCGAGGTTGGAAACGGCCGTGGTGCCGCCCTGGTACTCCTCGGGCTTGAGCTTGCGCGAGCGGGCGCGCGCGGCAAAGTCCTTCATCTCGTTGGAGATGATCGAGAGCGTCTTGGTCTCCGCTTTGCGGATGATCGGCGTGATCAGGCCGCCGGGCATCGCGACGGCAACACCGACGTCGGAATGGTGATGCTTGACCATGCCGCTTTCGGTCCAGCTCACGTTGCAGTTCGGGATCTTCTGCAGCGCCACCGCCATCGCCTTGATGACGAAGTCGTTGACCGAGATCTTGTAGAGCGGCTTCTTCTCCTTGTCCTTGGGAGCAGCCGCATTGATCTCCTCGCGCGCGGCGAGCAGCTTGCCGATGTCGCAGTCGATGGTGAGGTAGAAGTGCGGGACGTTCTGGATCGATGCGGTCAGGCGCTGCGCAATGGTGCGGCGCATGCCGTCATGCGGGACGATGTCGTAGGAGCCGGGCTCGAACAGCGACAGGATCTGCTTGTCCGACATGGTCGGCGCGATCGAAGGCGCGGACGACGGAGCAGCAGCTGGCGCCTTGAGGCCCTTGCCCGATTTGGCCTGCTCGACGTCGCGGGCGACCACGCGGCCATGTGGACCGGTACCTGCAATCATCGAGACATCGATGCCGGCGTCCTTGGCCAGACGCCGCGCCAGCGGCGACGAGAACACGCGGCCGCCATGGCCGTTGCTTTGCGCTGCCGCCTGCGGCGCAGGTGCGGCGGCGGGCGGCGGAGCGGCCTTGGGCGCGGCGGGCGCCGGAGCCGGCGCAGCAGCCTCAGCGGGCTTGCCTGCCGTCTTTTCAGCAGATTTGGGCGGCGCGGCCGAAGCGCTGGGCTTGGCGCTACTACCCGCAGCCTTCACGTCCTCACCTTCGCCGGCGAGCACGGCGATCACGTCGTTGACCGGGACATCCTGCGTACCCTCGGGCACCAGGATCTTGGCGATCGTGCCCTCGTCGATCGCCTCGACCTCCATGGTCGCCTTGTCGGTCTCGATCTCGGCGATCACGTCGCCGGATTTGACCTTGTCGCCTTCCTTCTTCAGCCACTTGGCGAGGTTGCCCTTCTCCATCGTCGGCGACAGAGCGGGCATCAGGATGTTGATGGGCATGCTGACCTCACGAAGAACTTCTCAAAAACGTCGTCCTCGATGCGAAGACGAACAGACCAGGTTTAGTTGCCGATGTCGCCCTGCCACAGGCGCTCATTGGCCGGGATGGAACGCCAATTCTTCATCATGGTGATGGAGCGGTCGTCGGCAAGGTCGATCCAGGGGATCCCGAACTTGTCGAGGATGTCCTTGGAGCCTTCGAAGGTGACGGATTCCCCGATCACCACCAGCTTGACCTTGAACAGCGCGAGCGCGCCGGCGCACATCGAGCATGGCGACAGAGTGGTGTACATGACGGTGTCGTGGAACTTGATCGCGCCGGCTTCGCGCAGGCAGCTCATCTCGCCGTGCAGGATCACGTTGTTCTCCTGCACGCGGTTGTTGTGGCCGCGGGCGATGATCTTGTTGTCGCGCGTCAGCACGGCACCGATCGGCAGACCGCCTTGCGCGATCGAGGCTTCAGCCTCGCGGATCGCCTCGAGCATGAAATCGAAGTGATAGGATTCGATCGCCATGGTCAGTGCCCCTTCCCGCGCGGCGTCGTGGTGCCGGTGTCGGTGGGACGCTCGATCTCGGCCTGGAACATGTCGAGGATCCGGTTCAACGCGTCCTCCTCGGTGTATTCGCTTTCGCGCGCATAGGCGCGCGCGGCATGGCGGGCGAGATCGACGAGCAAGAGGCCCCACATGTCGGGCTCCTCGAAGGCGCGCTGGAACGCCATCGACAGCCCGCCGTCCAGCACGAACACGCGCAGGATCTCGACCGCGTCCTCGCGGTCCATGACGTCGGGTGGCAGTGGCTGCTCCTTGGGGCCCGCCATGATCTACCTGTAGCAAACGGCTTTGGCGGCCTCGACGACTTCCGCCGCCGAAGGCAGCGCGAGCTTCTCCAGGTTCGCGGCATAAGGCATCGGGACGTCCTTGCCGGAGACGCGCGCGACCGGCGCGTCCAGATAGTCGAAAGCGTTCTCCATGATGCGCGCGGCGATCTCGGCGCCGACGCCGCTCTGGGCCCAACCCTCTTCCACTGTGACCGCGCGACCGGTCTTCTTGACGGAGTTGATGATGGTCTCGGTGTCCATCGGGCGCAGCGTGCGCAGGTCGATCACCTCGGCCTCGATGCCGTCCTTGGCGAGTTCGTCGGCGGCCTTGAGCGCATAGGTCATGCCATTCGACCAGGAGATGATGGTGACGTGGCTGCCGGAGCGCACGATGCGTGCCTTGCCGATCGGGATGATGAAATCATCCAGCTTGGGCACTTCGCCGGTGTGACCGTAGAGCACCTCGTTCTCGAGGAAGATCACCGGATTGGGATCGCGGATCGCAGCCTTGAGCAGGCCCTTGGCGTCGGCTGCCGAATACGGCGCGACCACCTTCAGGCCCGGAATGTGCGAGTACCAGGACGAGTAATCCTGGCTGTGCTGGGCGGCAACGCGCGCGGCCGCACCGTTGGGTCCGCGGAACACGATCGAGCAGCCCATCTGGCCGCCGGACATGTACAGCGTCTTGGCCGCGGAGTTGATGATCTGGTCGATCGCCTGCATGGCGAAGTTGAAGGTCATGAACTCGACGATCGGCTTCAGGCCGGTCATCGCGGCACCGACGCCGACGCCGGCAAACCCGTGCTCGGTGATCGGGGTGTCGATGACGCGCTTGGCGCCGAATTCCTGGAGCAGGCCCTGGGTCACCTTGTAGGCGCCCTGATATTCGGCGACCTCTTCACCCATCACGAAGACGTCCGCGTCGCGGCGCATCTCTTCGGCCATGGCATCGCGCAGCGCTTCGCGGATGGTCTGCGTCACCATCTCGGTGCCGGCGGGCACTTCCGGATCCGGCTCGGCAACGGCCTGCGGGGCAGCCGGCGCGGCCTTCGGCTGCGGCGCCTCGGCCTTGGCCGCGGCCGCTGACTCGGCAGCCTTCTCCTGCTTGGCCGGCGCGGACGCCTTGCCGAGATCAGCGGCGCTCTCGCCGTCGGCGAGAATGGTGGCGATCGGCGTGTTCACCGCAACGTCGGCGGTGCCCTCGGGGATCAGGATCTTGCCGAGCGTGCCTTCGTCGGTCGCCTCGACCTCCATGGTCGCCTTATCGGTCTCGATCTCGGCGATGACGTCGCCGGACTTGATCGTCTCGCCCTCTTTCTTCAGCCATTTGGCGAGGTTACCCTTCTCCATCGTGGGCGAGAGCGCGGGCATCAGCACTTGAATTGGCATATCGACTCCAAAAGAAAGCTTGCGCGCGTTCAGCGATAAACGTCGGTCCAGAGCTCGGCGGCATCCGGCTCTGGATCGTGCTGGGCGAAATCGGCGGCGGCGTTGACGATGTCGCGCACTTCGGCATCGATCGCCTTCAGATCCTGCTCGCTGACCTTCGCCGCCAGGAGGCGGTTGCGCACCTGCTCGATCGGATCCTGGTCGTGGCGGACCTTCTCGACCTCCTCGCGCGTGCGATATTTTGCAGGGTCGGACATCGAGTGCCCGCGATAGCGGTAGGTCTGCATCTCCAGGATGAAGGGCCCCTTGCCGGCGCGGCACCAGGCCGCCGCCTCCTCGCCCGCCGCCTTCACGGCACGGACGTCCATGCCGTCGACCTGCTTGCCGGGGATGTTGAAGGAGACGCCGCGCTTGGAAAAATCCTGCTGCGCCGAGGCGCGCGAGACCGATGTGCCCATGGCGTAGCGGTTGTTCTCGATGACGTAGATCACCGGCAGCTTCCAGAGCTCCGCCATGTTGAAGCTCTCATAGACCTGGCCCTGATTGGCCGCGCCGTCGCCGAAATAGGTGACGCTGACATTGTCGTTGCCGCGATAGTGATTGGCGAAGGCGAGACCGGTGCCGAGCGAGACCTGGGCACCGACGATGCCATGGCCGCCATAAAAGTGCTTCTCCTTGCTGAACATGTGCATGGAGCCGCCCTTGCCCTTGGAGTAGCCGCCGTGGCGGCCCGTGAGCTCGGCCATGACGCCGTTGGCATCCATGCCGGTGGCAAGCATGTGGCCGTGATCGCGATAGCCGGTAATGACCTGGTCGCCCTGCTTCAGCGCCATCTGCATGCCGACCACCACGGCCTCCTGGCCGATATAGAGGTGACAGAAGCCGCCGATCGCGCCCATGCCGTAGAGCTGGCCTGCCTTTTCCTCGAACCGACGGATCAGCAGCATGTCGCGGAGCGCCTTGAGCTCCTGCTCCCTGGTGAATTCCGGAGGCGAACCGCCGTCGGTCTTGTCCTGTGGAGGGCTTGCGGCGGCTTTCTTGGGGGCGGCCATGGGAATTCCGGGTCAGAGAAAACTTTCGCCCTCTCTAACCCAAGTCAATCGCGTGCGAAAGCACCGCGGCGGCATGACACGCCTTTCATTATGCCGCACTGCAACGTGATCGAAATATTGCAAAATCTTTGGCGCCGATCGGGCAACAAATCTATGCGCGCCACGGCGCGCGCGAATTCGTGAGCGGATCAAGAACCTGCGAACCAACAGAATCCTGCCGGTCGAAAACTCGTCCCACGAATGGGGCGCTGCAGCTTCCGCGACGTCATGGCCGGGCTCGTCCCGGCCATCCACGCCTTGCCCCGCGGCACGGAGGACGTGGATGCCCGGGACAAGCCCGGGCATGACGGCCTCCTGAGCGGGACATCCCTCATCAGAAGAATCCGAGCTTCTTGGGGCTATAGCTGACCAGGAGGTTCTTGGTCTGCTGATAGTGATCGAGCATCATCTTGTGGGTCTCGCGCCCGACGCCCGACTGCTTGTAGCCGCCGAAGGCCGCATGCGCGGGATAGGCATGGTAGCAGTTGGTCCAGACCCGGCCGGCCTGGATCTCCCGGCCGAAGCGGTAGCAGCGATTGGCGTCGCGGCTCCAGACGCCGGCACCCAATCCGTAGAGCGTGTCGTTGGCGATCGCGAGCGCCTCCTCATCGCTCCTGAAGGTCGTGACCGAGACGACGGGGCCGAAAATCTCCTCCTGGAAGATGCGCATCTTGTTGTGGCCCTCGAACACGGTCGGCTGGACGTAGAAGCCGCCGGCGAGATCGCCCGGGAGCTCGGCACGGCCGCCGCCGGCGAGCACCTTGGCGCCCTCCTGCCTGCCGATGTCGATGTAGGAGAGAATCTTGGACAGTTGCTCGCTGGATGCCTGAGCGCCGATCATGGTCGTGGGATCGCGCGGATCGCCCTGCTTGATCGCGGCGACGCGCTTCAGCGCCCTCTCCATGAAGCGGTCATAGATATCCGCGTGGACCAGCGCCCGGCTCGGACAGGTGCAGACCTCGCCCTGGTTCAGCGCGAACATGACGAAGCCTTCGATCGCCTTGTCGAAGAAGTCGTCGTCTTCGGCGATGACGTCCTTGAAGAAGATGTTCGGCGACTTGCCGCCGAGCTCAAGCGTAACCGGAATGAGGTTCTGGCTGGCATACTGCATGATCAGCCGGCCCGTCGACGTCTCGCCGGTGAAGGCGATCTTGGCGATGCGCGGGCTGGACGCCAGCGGCTTGCCGGCCTCCAGGCCAAAGCCGTTGACGATATTGAGGACACCGGGCGGCAGGATATCCGCGATGATCTCGGCCCACACCATGATCGACGCCGGCGTCTGCTCGGCGGGCTTGAGCACCACGCAATTGCCGGCGGCGAGCGCGGGGGCGAGCTTCCAGCAGGCCATCAGCAGCGGGAAGTTCCAGGGAATGATCTGGCCGACCACGCCGAGCGGCTCGTGGAAATGATAGGCAATGGTGTCGTGGTCGATCTCGCCGATCGAGCCCTCCTGGGCGCGCACGACACCGGCGAAATAGCGGAAGTGATCGATCGCGAGCGGCAGGTCGGCGGCGCGGGTCTCTCGGATCGGCTTGCCGTTGTCCCACGTCTCGGCAATCGCAAGGCGCTCGAGATTGTCTTCCATGCGGTCGGCGATCTTGTTCAGGACCGCGGCGCGCTCGGCGACGCTGGTGCGGCCCCAGGCGGCCTTGGCGGCGTGCGCCGCGTCGAGCGCCGCCTCGACGTCCTGCGCGTCGGACCGCGCGATCTTGCAGACGATCTGGCCGGTCACCGGCGAGGCATTGTCGAAATACTTGCCGGAGATCGGCGCCACGAACCTGCCGCCGATGAAATTGTCGTAGCGTTCGGCAAAGGGAACTTTGGTGACGCTGAGGAATTCCACCTTGTTCATTGATCACTCCCGATCTTTGCTGCTTGCTTGTCGCCGTGTGTTCACGACTTGCGCCGACGATGATGCGGGAGGCGTTTTCTGTCAGCCCGGGCGGGAGCGATGGTGGGGCGGACCTGTCGCACTTCTGCGACAGGTAGGGCGGCCCGTCATTGCGATTGACGAAACGGCGCAGCTTAGTGGTTCAGCTCGAACCGCTTGAGCTTTCTGTGCAGCGTGGCGCGGCTGACACCGAGGGCCTTGGCGGCTGCCGAGACATTGCCGCCGGCGCGAAGCAGCGCCCGCTGCAAGACCGCGCGCTGGCCGCCGGCAAGATGATCGCGTGC
Organism: Bradyrhizobium sp. USDA 327; assembly: GCF_041262065.1. Taxonomy (NCBI): domain Bacteria; kingdom Pseudomonadati; phylum Pseudomonadota; class Alphaproteobacteria; order Hyphomicrobiales; family Nitrobacteraceae; genus Bradyrhizobium; species Bradyrhizobium sp. USDA 327. The sequence goes on from NZ_JBGCCW010000001.1 coordinate 3,336,291, forward strand.
GGTATCACCGCCGAGAAGGTCGGCGGCAGGCACCGGCTGCAAGGCCCGGCCGGGCGCAATTCCGAGCGCCACCCGGGCGGAGCGGGTCGCGCCGATCACGAGATCGTCCGCATCGACTGCAACGAGGCCGCTGCAACTTCCGTCCGCCGCTTGCGTCAGCACGATGCGGGCATCGGCAAAAGCCTTTCGAAACAGGTCGGCCTCGATACGCTTGGCGGCCTCGCCCGTCGCGAGTGCGATCAGGCTGGCGAAGGCGTCGGTGCGGTCGGCCCGGCAGGAGGAGACGTCGAGCACGCCCGCGACCGCCGCCTCATGATCGTAGATCGGAACGGCGGTGCAGCTCAGAAGCGTATTGCGGGCAAAGAAATGCTGGTCGCGATCGATCGTCAGCGGGCGCTGCTCGACGAGGCAGGTGCCGATGCCGTTGGTGCCCTCGTGCTCCTCGCTCCAGAGCGCACCAGTCCACAGGCCCCAGGACTGAAACGTCGCGTCGTCCGCCACCGTGCCGCGGCGATCGACCGGCACGCCATCGCCGTCGGCGAGCAGCACGCAGCAGCCCGCGGCGCCGACGGCTTGATACAGCCGGTCCATCGCGCCTTGCGCCGCGGCCAGAAGCGGCGCGACACGTTCGCGCGCCCGCTGCAGCTCGGCTTCGGTCAGCCGCATCGGCGCGGTGCGGCCGCCGGGATCGAGATGATGCAACCGGGAGGAACGACGCCACGAGGCCACGAGCGCGGACCGAGCCGCCTGGCCTGACGCGATGGCGGCCTCGACACGGGCCGCGTGATGCCGGGGCATTGACCCATTCATCACTGTTTCCTCCGGATGGCAGTCTAGAAACTGCCGGTGCTGCCCGGTTGATCTGCGTCAACACAGGCGACAGAAGCCATGCGCCCGTTGCGGCGCGGCCGTCAAGGCGGCCGTCCGGCTCCAGGCCTACGACTTTCGCTGGAATAGAGGCACGCAAGTCGGTTTCGACAGCGGCTTTCGGTGCCGCTTTCGAAAGCTGCGGATGCGCTACTTCGCCGGGATCATCCGAACGAGATCGCGCGGATTGACATAGTCGAGCTGGAAGCGCGCTCGCTCGTCCAGCATGTCGGGGTCGATCTTCTCGGACCGCAGCAGCGACACCCGCTGTTCGCTCCTGGCGCGCTCACGCTTGAGCTGGGCCAGCTCGCTGGTCAGCGCGATGATCTCCTGGTCGAGCTCCTGGCGCGCGTTGAGGCCGTATTTGCCGGTATAGGCGTTGACGCCGAAATAGCCGACGATGGCCGCCGCCATCGCATAGAGGGCAAGGCCAGTCAGGATCGATTTCAGGCGGGCGCGGGAGACCATTCTGCGAAGATGGGACAGGTTGGTTAAGGGAGTGCTAATTGGCAAAACGAGGCACACTATCCCGCCATGGCCGGGCTTGTCCCGGCCATCCACGTACTTTGCCTGCGATAACGAAGAACGTGGATGCCCGGGACAAGCCCGGGCATGACGGAGAGTTGAGCAGCCTTGGCTTAGACCTCAGCCCTGATTTTTCGCCACATGCGCAGCGAACGCGTCGATGTATTGCTGCAGCACCGTCTTGAGGGAGTCCTTGGTCAAATTGCCGTCCGCGTCGAAGGCGTCGCCGACGCCACTGAGGTAGATTTCCGGCTGCTGGAGAACCGGACCGGAAATGCCCGGCAGAATGTTCTGCAGATGCTTGGCCGCGCTGACTCCGCCGAGCAGCCCCGGCGAGTTGGAGATGATGCCGACCGGCTTGCCGAGGAACGAGCTCTTGCCGTAGGGCCGCGAGGCAACGTCGATGGCGTTCTTCAGGACGCCCGGGATCGAGCGGTTGTATTCGGGCGTGACGAACAGGACGCCGTTCGATTTCTGGAGCTTTTCGCGGAAGGCGAGCCAGTCCGCGGGCGGCGCACCCTCGAGGTCCTGGTTGAAGAACGAGATGCCTGCCGGCGTGACGACCTCGAGCTTGAGCGAGCCAGGCGCCAGCTTGGCGAGCGCATTGGCGATCTTGAGCGAGAAGCTGTCCTTGCGCAGGCTGCCGGCGATCGTGACGATGTTATAGGCCATGGAATGTCCTCGAGGGCTTGAGCGGGAGTGCCGGGGCGGCACTTAAGCCATCCGGACCGATGGATGCAAGTGCATGAATTGGTCCGATTTGGAAACGCTGCGTTTCGCGAATGCAGACCAAACAAACAAATCGGGCCGCCAAGCGGCGGCCCGATCGTTCGTGCAAACGCCGCGTGCGGATCAGATCGTCGGATTCCACGCCGACGGGATCAGGCGATACTTGGCGCCGTCCTTCTCGACATGGCCAACCGAGGGGAAGGCGAAGTGGAAGCCGATCACGGTCGCCTTTTCCGCTGCCGCCATGTCGTAGAACTTGTGGCGCGTCGCTTGCGCCATCGCGGCATCGTTGTCGAACAGCACGTGCCAGTCCGGATTGCGCAGGAAGAACTCCGGAATGTTGGTGACGTCGGACTGGATCAGCACCTTGGCATCGCCAGATGCGACCGCGAAGGAGGTGTGCCCCGGCGTGTGGCCGGGTGTCGCGATGGAGGTGATGCCGGGCGCGACCTCCTTGCCCCATTCGTACTTCGTCACCTTGGATTCGAGGCCGGCGAAGGTCTTCTTCACGTTGGCGAAGTAGTTCTTCATCATCGGATTGGCTTCGGCCTTGGCGGCGTTGTCCTCGCTGGTCCAGAACTCCCAGTCCTTGCCCGGCACCATGATCTCCGCATTCGGGAAGGCCAGCGCGCCGTCGGCCAAACGGATGCCGTTGGTATGGTCGGGGTGCAGATGCGACAACAGCACGACGTCGACGTTCTTGGGGTCGACGCCGGCGGCCTGAAGGTTTTGCAGCGTGCGGCCGACCGCGCCCTTGCTCGCCTCGAAATTCGCAATGCCGTTGCCGGTGTCGATCAGGACCAGCTTGGAGCCGGTGTTGATGAGCTGCGGGTTGAACGGCACGGTGACCATGCCCTTCGGCATGTAGGCCGCCGCGCCGGCCGCCAGCGCCTCTTCCTTCGGAATGTTGACGACGAACTTGTCCGGCATCGGGAAGGTGCGGGCGCCATCGTTGATCGAGGTGCACTCGAAGCTGCCGACCTTGTAGCGATAGAAGCCCGGCGCCTGTGTCCCGGCTTGCGGGGCTGCGGCATTCGCGGCGATGGGCCCGAGCCCGGTGACGGCCGCCGCGCCCATGGCGGCGGCGCCCGCGAGTAGGTGACGGCGATTGAGATCGGTCATGGAAATGTCCCTTCTGAGCGCCTTGCGGTTCTTCCGCTTCAAATGGCGGCGGAATAATCCCCCGCGTCGCTCGGAAGGCAAGACCTTCTTTCGGTGACGTGCCGTCGCACGTCACGATTATTTATTTGGGGCGATGGGGAATTTTTCGCCGGCGGCCTTTCCACGCCAGTATCGCTTCGGTGCATGACCGTAGATTCGTTTGAAGGCATGCCCGAAGGCGCTCTCCGACGAATATCCCAGCTGCGCGGCGGTTGCCGACACGGTCGCACCACGTCGCAGCTGATCGCGCGCAAGCCGCATTCGCCACCGAAGGAGGTAGTCGAGCGGCGCCAGCCCCACCAGGGACTTGAACCGCTTCGAAAATGCGGATCGCGACATTGCGATCGCGTCGGCCAATGCTTCCAGGGTCCAGGGGTGAGCAGCGTCTTCGTGCATCAGCCTGATTGCCTTGCCGATCCTGGCATCGACCAGCGCGTTGATCCATCCAAGTCCCTCGCCGGCCCCCTGATCTAGCGCCGCGCGGAGCACCTGGACGAGCAGGACGTCGGCGAGCCTGTCGGTGAGTACGGCCGTTCCGATTCCCGTCCCCCTGATTTCAAGGTCGAGAATGTGGAGCGTGGAATGAACGACGGCTGCCGACGGACTGCGCGATGGTATGAGCAGAAAGCGAGGCAGGGCATCGAGCAGCAATTCGGCGTCTGATGCCTCGAAACCGAAACTGCCGGCAAGGAGAACGGTATCGCTCCCCGCGCCACGCGCGACATCCGACTGCGCCCAATCGAACGCCGCTATTCCGTCTTCGGGAGCGAGGCGTTCGTCGTTGGCCAGAACGTAGGCTGGTGCATGGGCCAGAAGAAAACAGTCGCCGCTGGCAAGCCGATGATGGGCTTCGTCGCCAAAATCGATCCAGCAATCGCCTCGGATGACCGCACCGAACTTCAGGGCGGGTTTTGCCGGGAACCGATACGACCAATTGCCGCCCGCCTCGAACCTCGTGCAACGCGCAGCGCGAACGTCCAAGAGTGAGAAGGCCTGGGACAGAGGGTCCGAGGTCTTGCCCAACTGTTTGCCCAAGTGCTTGTCGAAGCGCTCGTCCGAAAGTTTGTCCAAGGCTTGATCCGATCTCGACGATTTTCGAGCATTTCAAACATAGATCATCCTCGCGACCGATGCGAATTTCATCGCGCAGCGAATTGGATGGAACACCTATGACAGGCATCGCAGGCAAGGTCATCGCCATTACGGGCGCCAGCAGCGGAATTGGCGAAGCCACGGCCCGGCATCTCGCAGAACGTGGCGCCATCGTGGTCCTCGCCGCACGGCGTTCCGAGAGGCTGGAGATGCTGACCGCGAGCATCACCTCGAAGGGCGGAAAGGCGTCGTATCTCGTCACCGACGTCAGGCAGCGCGAGGATGTCGCCAGGCTCATCGGTTTCGCGACAGACCGATGCGGAAAGCTGGACGTCATGATCAACAATGCCGGGATTGCACCGATTTCCCGTCTGGACGATCTAAGGGTCGACGATTGGGATGATATGATCGACGTGAACGTGAAAGGCGTGCTCTACGGGATCGCTGCGGCCCTTCCCGTCTTCCGTCGTCAGGGCTTTGGCCACTTCGTCAACACCCTGTCGACCGCCGGCATCAAGATCGTTCCGACAATGGCCGTCTACGCGGGATCGAAGAACGCCGTCAGGGCGATTTCCGAAGGGCTTCGTCAGGAGGCCGGCCCGTCGCTTCGGGTGACGACCATCTCCCCCGGTTATGTCGACACCGAGCTTCCATCCTCCATGACGGATTCCGCGCTACGGGCGGAGGGGCTGGCAAGCATGAAGGCGCTGGCCATTCCAGCGAGCGCGATCGCAGAAGCCATCGCTTTCGCGATAGCGCAACCGGATGGCGTGGATGTCGGCGAGATCGTCGTTCGCCCGACTGCTCAGGCATGAACATGCCGCCCAATCCAGGATAGGCCGGCGCGGCCGGCCCCTGCCCCCGGGGGCACGCGCCGTCGCAGGTCACGATTACTTATTCGGGTTGATGAGAAATTTTTCGCCGGTGGCGCGTTTGGCGTACACCGCGATGTTGGCGGGATCGAGCACCTCGGGAAGCGACACCACCTTGGTGTAGTGACTGGCGAAGGTGGTCTTCAGCTCGGACGCCACGCGTTGGCGCAGGCGGCCGATCTCGGCCGGGCCGATCTTCTGGAGGAACGGCGTCAGCAGCCAGCCGCCGACGCCCCAGCTCAGGCCGAACGAGCGGTTCAGCTCCGTCGGACGCGTGTCGAGGCTGCCATAGATGTAGACCTGCTTGTACACGTTGGAGCCGTAGCGGCTATATTCCTTCGCGGTCTTGTTGGCCGCGATTTCCATGGCGGTCAGAATCTGGCTCGCCAGCTTGCCGCCGCCAATCGCGTCGAAGGCGATGGTGGCGCCGGTCTCGACCAGTGCGTTGGTGAGGTCGTCCATGAAATCAGGCGCGCTGGAATCCACGACGTGCTTGGCGCCGATCTTGTGCAGGATGTCGGCCTGCTCCTTGCTCCTGACGATGTTGACGAGGCCGATGCCGTCCTTGATGCATATCTTGTTGAGCATCTGGCCGAGATTGGAGGCGGCGGCCGTGTGCACGAGCGCCTTGTGGTTCTCGCGCCGCATCGTCTCGGTCATGCCGAGCGCTGTCAGCGGATTGACGAACCAGGACGCGCCGTCCGCGGCCGTGGTGCCGGCTGGCAGCTCCATGACGTCGCGGACCTTGAGCACGCGGTACTGTGTGTACATCGCACCGCCGATCATCGACACCGTCTTGCCCATCAGCGCCTTCGCCGCGTCCGACGATCCGGTCCGGATCACCGTGCCGGCACCCTCGTTGCCGACCGGCAGCGACTGATCGAACCTGGCCGTCATCATCCGCATCGCAGCTTCCGGCATCGTGGCGGTGATGACAGGCATCTCCCTGGTGCCGGAAGCCTTGGCGGCCGACATGTCGGCCGCCCCGATCAGAAGCCCGAGATCGGACGGGTTGATCGGCGTGGCCTCGACGCGAACCACCACCTCATCGTCGGCCGGCTCCGGCGTCGGGACATTCACGAGGGACAATTCCAGCTCGCCGCTCTTCTTCAGCAGCGAACGCAATTGCAGTCCGGTCTTGCCGTCGCTCATGTCGATCCTCCCCTGTCCGTCTTTGCGCGGGTCGAAGCGCCGGCTTATGCCAGCGCCTTCAGTGCCGCCTTGCCGCCGTAGAGCGCCTGCTTGCCGAGCTGCTGCTCGATGCGCAGGAGCTGATTGTATTTGGCGGTGCGATCCGACCGCGCAAGGGAGCCGGTCTTGATCTGACCGCAATTGGTGGCGACCGCGAGGTCGGCGATGGTGGAATCCTCGGTCTCGCCAGAGCGGTGCGACATCACCGAGGTGTAGCCGGCCTTGTGCGCCATCTCGACGGCGGCGAGCGTCTCGGTCAGCGTGCCGATCTGGTTGACCTTGATCAGGATCGAGTTGGCGCGGCCAGCCTTGATGCCTTCGGCGAGGCGCTTGACGTTGGTGACGAAGAGATCGTCGCCGACCAGCTGGCACTTCCTGCCGATGAGGTCGGTGAGCTCCTTCCAGCCGTCCATGTCGTCTTCCGACATGCCGTCCTCGATGGTCACGATCGGATAGCGCGAGACCAGGTCTGCAAGATACTTCGCCTGCTCGGAGATCGAGCGGGTCTTGCCCTCGCCTTCATAGACGTATTTGCCGTCCTTGAAGAACTCGGTCGAGGCGCAGTCGAGGCCGAGCACGATGTCGGTGCCCGCCTTGAAGCCGGCCTTGCCGATCGCGTTCATGACGAAGTCGAGCGCGGCGTCGGCCGACGGCAGGTTCGGGGCGAAGCCACCCTCGTCGCCGACATTGGTGTTGTGGCCGGCTTTCTTGAGCTCCGACTTCAGTGTGTGGAACACCTCGGCGCCGTAGCGGAGGCCCTCGGCAAAGCTCGACGCGCCGACGGGGAGGATCATGAACTCCTGGAAGTCGATCGGGTTGTCGGCATGCACGCCGCCATTGATGATGTTCATCATCGGCACCGGCAACAGGCGCGCGGAGGTGCCGCCGACGTAACGGTAGAGCGGCATGTCCAGCGAGTTCGCCGCGGCCTTGGCGCAGGCAAGCGAGACGCCGAGGATGGCGTTGGCGCCCAGCCGGCTCTTGTTCGGCGTGCCGTCGAGGTCGATCATGATCTGGTCGATCTGGGCCTGCTGCTCGACGTCGAGGCCGCTCAGGGCCTCGAAGATCTCGCCGTTGACGGCGCCGACTGCCTTGGAGACGCCCTTGCCGAGATAGCGGGCCTTGTCGCCGTCGCGCAGTTCCACGGCCTCGTGGGCGCCGGTGGAGGCGCCCGACGGCACCGCGGCGCGGCCGAGCGCGCCGTCCTCCAGCACGACATCGACCTCGACGGTGGGATTGCCCCGGCTATCGAGGATTTCGCGGCCGATGATGTCGATGATGGCGGTCATGATGTCCACTTCCGTTCGTTAGGGCTGATCGGTGCCGCGGGTCTTACACGGGCCGCAAGCAAATGTGAACGCTTGGAAGAGCCGCTTCGACTGACGCGTGAAGCGCCTGAGATTATGCTCGACTGCATCTGGTCCGCGTGCCCAACCTCAATCTGAAACAGTCGGGGTAACGCCATGAATCGCCGCCAGTTTCTTGCTTCGAGCGCCGCGCTGCTCACCGCCCGCCCAGGGTTTGCGCAGGACGCCCCATTCCGGACAAAATACTATCCGGTCAGCCCGGGCGTCGGCCTGCACGATCTCACGCCCGCTCCTGACGGCGCGGTTTGGTTCACGGCGCAGGGCAAGGGCCTGCTCGGCAGGCTCGATCCCCGGGATGGCAGTTTCAAGACGGTGAGCCTCGGCCAGGGCGCAGCGCCGCATGGCGTGACCATCGGTCCCGACGGCGCGCCCTGGATCACCGAGGGCGGCCAGAACGCGATCGCGCGGGTCGACCCCGGCGATCTCAAGGTCACGTTGTTCCGCCTGCCGGAAAAGTTCGCCTACGCCAATCTCAACACTGGCGTGTTCGACAAGCAAGGCACCTACTGGTTCACCGGCCAATCCGGTTATTACGGCCGGCTCGCGCCGAAGACCGGCGAGATGAATGTGTTCAAGGCGCCGAAGGGCATCGGTCCCTACAGCATCACTGTCACGCCCAAGGGCGATGTCTGGTACGCCTCGCTCGCCGGCAGCTACATCGCGAAGATCGATCTCGCGAGCGGGAATGCGACCGTGGCCGAACCGCCGACGCCGAACCAGGGCGCGCGGCGCGTCTGGTCGGATTCGAAGGGCCTGATCTGGGTCAGCGAGTGGAATAGCGGCCATGTCTCGGTGCACGATCCCGCCAATGGCTTCTGGAAGACGTGGAAGCTGCCGGGCGAACGTCCCCGCGCCTACGCGGTCTACGTCGACGACAAGGACAAGGTCTGGCTCACGGATTTCTCCGCCAACGCCATCGTGCGCTTCGATCCCACCACCGAGCGGTTCAACGTGTTCGTCAGCGACAAGGCCAACGCCAATGTGCGCCAGCTCGATGGCAGGCCGGGCGAGCTCTGGGGCTGCGAGTCCGGCAACGACCGGATCGTCATGATCCAGACGATCGCGAGCGGTTGACGGCAGCGGCATTTGCGTCCATTCCCGGCACCCGAAACAGGATGTGACGACGATGGCGAAGAAATCCCTCCAGCTCGGCCGGGCGGTCGAGTGGCCGCACACACCGGAAGAAGCCCAGCTCGACCGCGTGCCCAATCCGCAAAAGGGCACCGATTACCTGGTGCGCTTCACCGTGCCGGAATTCACCTCGCTGTGCCCGGTCACTGGCCAGCCTGACTTCGCGCATCTGACGATCGACTACGCGCCGGGTGCGTGGCTGCTGGAGTCGAAGTCGCTCAAGCTCTACATCGCGAGCTTCCGCAATCATGGCGCCTTCCACGAGGACTGCACCGTGATGATCGGCAAGCGTATCGCCAGCGAGATCAAGCCGAAGTGGCTGCGCATCGGCGGCTACTGGTATCCGCGCGGCGGCATCCCGATCGACGTGTTCTGGCAGACCGGCCGCGTACCGAAGGGCCTATGGGTGCCCGAGCAAGGCGTCGCGCCCTATCGCGGGCGGGGCTAGGGCATATCTCGGTCACGCTGACCTTCGAGAGAAAACGGCCTCGGTCGATAGCGACGATGCCGTTCTCGCGTCATGGTCCTAGCTTGCCAAGCGCTGCCTCTGGCTCTGGTAGAACGCCGTCTCGAAGTTCATATAGCCGATGAACGACGTCGGATCGCCGAAGGGCAGAATCTGGGTGGCCCAGAACCCGCCGACATTGTTCTGCCGATCGATCCAGTAGAACAGGTTGGCAAGCCCGGCCCAGCCCAGCGCGCCGGCGGGACGTCCCGTCGGGGCTTCCTCGTCGTTGACCATGAAGCTCAGCGCCCAGGATTTGGATTGACCCGGAAAGAATTCCGCGTCGTTGCAAAGCGACGGGATGACGCCTGTGATCGGCGTTACCTTCTTGTCGCCCATATGGTTCTTTTCCGCCATCCGCACGGTTTCGGCCTTCAGCACGCGACCGTGCTCGCCAGCCCCGTCATTCAGCCACATGCGGATGAAACGCATGTAGTCGCCGACCGTGCCGTACAGGCCGTGGCCGCCCATGTGGACCTCGGGCTTTGCCGGAAGCTCGAAATCCATCGGCGTCAGCGACCCGTCGGCGTTTCGCGCGTGGATGCCGGCCAATTTCTTGCGCATAGCGTCGGTCAGCTCGAAGGTCATGTCCTTGATCCCGAGCGGTTCGAAGATGCGCGTCTTGAAGACCTCACCGAGTCGCTTGCCCGTGATGGCCTCGACGATCTGGCCGCACCAGTCGAGATTTGTCCCATAGTCCCAGCGCTCGCCGGGATCGAACAGCAGCGGGGTCATCAGGCAGGCTTTGGTCGCGGTGATCACGCTGGGCTGCCCTTTCTCCTGGGCCAGCCGGTTATAGGTGTGGTTGATGAAATCGTAGCTCAGGCCCGCCGTGTGGGTCATCAGCATGCGCGTGGTAATATCCCGCCTCGGCGCGCGCAGGATCGGCTCGCCCGCTGCATCGAAGCCCTCGATCACCTGCAGCTTTCCGATCTCGGGCGCGTAGCGCTTCGCGGGCGCATCGAGATCGAGCTTGCCCTCCTCGACGAGTTGCAGAACGGCCGTGCCGGTAATCGCCTTGGTCGTGGAGAAGATGGCGAAGACGCTGTCGGTGGTCATGTCCGCCGGCTGATCGAGACGGCGTTTGCCGGCCGCCCCTTCATAGATGTTGCGCTGGCGGTCCGTCACCATTGCGACAACGCCGGGCACGCGCGGTGTGGATGTGACGACGCCGTCGAGAACGGCATCTGCCGTCGCGCCAAAATTCATGATCATGATCGTCCTTCCGTGCCTGGATTGGATTGATATGGTCGACGCTCGCATCGCGAGCGCTCATTGCATCGCGAAGCCCTCGTAACCGTTCGCCGCGACCTCGTCGCACTTCTGCCGATAGGCGCCGACGCCGCCGCAATACGACAGGACACGGCGCGGCTTGCCTTCGACGTTCGAGCCCAGGTACCAGGAACTGGTCTTCGCGATCAGCGTCGCATTCGCGATCTCGTCGTGATGGGCCACCCAGCCATCCTGGGCGTCCTTTGTCGGCTCGACCACCTTCAGGTTCTTGCTGCGCATGTACCTGATGCAGTCATCGATCCATTCGACCTGCTGCTGCAGGCACGTGGTCATGTTGCACAGCGCGGCCGACGGCGCGAGCGGGACGGCGGTCGTGAACAGGTTGGGATAGCCGTGAACCTGCAGGCCCATCGTGGTGCGGATGTCCCTGCCCCAGTCCTCCCTCAGCGATCGGCCGTCGCGGCCCCTGATATCGATGCGCGTCAAGGCACCGGTGCCGGCGTCGAAGCCGGTTGCAAGGACAATGACATCCAGCTCGTGGACCGTACCGTCAGCGGTCTGAATGCCCTGCGGCGTTACGCGTTCGATCGGATTGCTCTTGACGCTGACGATCTCGACGTTGGGACGATGGAAGACCTCGAGGAAGTTCTGCTCGAGCGGTACACGGTGCGTCCCGAATCCATATTCGGCCGGAATCAACGCATCGCACAGTTTCGGATCCCCGAGCCGTTCGCGCATCTTCCCGCGCACGAATTCGGAGATCTCGGCATTGACCTCCGGGTCGAAGAACAGCTCGGCGAACGAGGATATCCATAGTTTCAGGGAACCGTCATTCCAGCAATCCTCGATCACCGCCCGCCGGCGCTCCGGCGTGAGGTCTGCCCAGGCGTGCTCGAAGTCGTATTCAAAGCCGGTGAAGGTGCGCGGCAGGCGCTCCGTGAGCGACTTGAATCTCGACTTGTAGTCCTCGGCATCCGCGGCTCCAAATTTCGGATTCTTCATCGGGATGACGTATTGCGGCGTGCGGATGAACACCTTGAGATGGCCGACATCGCCGACGATCGTCTGGATGACCTGGATGCCGGTCGCACCGTTGCCGATGACGCCGACGCGCTTGCCCGCGAGGTCGACAGGCTGCTTTGGCCAGCGTGCCGTATGGAACAACTGCCCCTCGAAAGTCTCCTGCCCCGGAAACGACACGTAGGGAGCCGACAGCATGCCGCAGCAGGTCACCAGAAACTGGGTGTCGATCACGTCGCCCTGGTCGGTCGTGACCAGCCAGCGCTGCGTGGCCTCGTTGAAATGCGCGCTCTTGACCGTCGTGCCGAACTGGATGTCCCTGCGCAGATCGAGACGGTCGGCGACGTAGTTCATCCAGCGTTCGATTTCGGGCTGGCCCGGGAACTTCTCGCTCCAGCTCCAACCCTTGTAGAGCTCCTCGGAGAAAAGATACTGATAGATGTAGGCCTCAGAATCGAAGCGCGCGCCGGGATATCGATTCCAGTACCAGGTGCCGCCGACGCCTGACGCGGCGTCGATCGCCCTGACGCTCAATCCCTGCTCGCGCAGACGATAGAGCTGATAGAGCCCGGCGACGCCGGCTCCGACAACCACGGCATCGAACTTCGCGGTTCCATGCGAACCGTTGCTTCCATTGGACTTGGTCGCGACTTCCGCCATTCTTTCCTCCTCGGTGATTTTTGAGTGCGCACGATCTTCCCCACCCGTCATGCGATCGGATGGTGGTGCAGCGCGTCATTGTTGATCCCGTCAGTGCGGGACGGGGGAAGCTATGAGTCTTCCGGCGGTTGGAGCTTGAACAAATCGGACAATCCTTTGAACGAAGCCGCACGTTCCCTTGCCGGTACTGCAGTTCGGCAACGCGGCTCGCTTGGCAAATGGCAAAACCGGCTTATGCTCGTCTCCGCCGTACGGCCAATGAGAAGCAGAAGCGGTCAACGCGCCTTACAATTCAGGGAAGGAGTCTCACGCGATGGGCCAATTCATCACGGTCGAGGAGCTGCCACGCTACGCTCCCGGCCAATTGATGCTGGACAGTTCCGCGGTAGGCAAGGCTGACTTTAGGCTGCGCGTCTTCCGCTATGCGCCGTCCGACATCTGGGTGCCGCCGTCGGAGAACTTCCTGATTGTCGTCTATCGCGAAGGCACAACGTCGATGAACCGCCGCGTCACCGGCGCCTGGAAGCAGGATCACGTCGGACGCGGCGTCACAACCCTGCTGACACGCGCGGAGCCTTCGAACTGGCGCTGGAGCAATGACCTCGAGGTCAGCCATTTCTACATCTCGCCGGGCCTGATGACGAAGACCGCGAGCGAGGCATTCGACCGCGACTCAGAAGGCGTCGAGCTCCACGATCTGCTCAGGATCGAAGATCCGGTGCTGACCTGGATCGGCGACCGGATGGTGCAGGAGGTGTCCGAAGGCGGTCCGGGCGGCCGGCTCTGCTACGATGCGCTGGCACTTCAGGCGAGCGTGCACATCTTGCGAAACTATGCCTCGGTGGAATTCAAGCTGCCCTGTTCGCAGGGGCGCTTCAGGCCAGCGCATGCAAGGCTGATCGAGGACTATGTCGAGCAGAACATCTCCAGGAACATCACGCTCGAGGAACTGGCCAGTATCTGCAACTGCTCGCCGGTGCAGTTCGCGCGCAAGTTCCAGGTGCACTATGGCATGCGCCCGCATGCCTATGTCCTGAGCCGCAAGGTGGAGCGCGCCTGTCAGTTTCTGCGCAAGGATCGGCTCGCCCTGAAAGAAATTGCGCTCTTGAGCGGATTTTCAGATCAAAGCCATCTCAATCGGATTTTCCGCAGACACATGAACGTCACGCCGGCCGAGTATCGCAAGAACTGCTTGAGCTAGTCTCGTGTCGCTGTCCGTCAGGCCAGCGCATCCGCCGGCGCGCGCTGCTTGAGCAGTCGGGCGCAGACGAGGCCCAGCACCACCATGATCGCGGCGCTCACGAGTAGCGTCGGCACCTTGCCGCCGTGCTGGAGGCCGAAGCCATAGGCGAGCGGTCCCACGGTCTGCCCCATGAAGAAGAAGAACGAATGCAGCGACAGCGCGGTGGCGCGCGCCTCGACCGAGAGCTCGCTGGCAAACACCTGGAGACAGCCATGGGCAATGTAGAACCCCCAGCCCATGACGATGAGGTTGAGCGCCTGAACCTCCCAGCGCGGGCCGAAGGCCACGGCGACGAGCTGCGAGGCCACCAGCGTCATGCCCGCGATCATCATGCCCCTGACGCCCAGCCAAGGCAGCAGGCGCGACACCGTCAGCGTGTAGAACAGGCCGCCGACCGCAAAGCCGGCGATGACGATGCCGGCGATCGACAGCGAGGTCTGGCCGAGCTCGAACAGGAACGAAGCGATGTAGGGAAACAGCCCGAGCACGCAGCAGCCTTCGATGAACACCGCCGAGTAGCAGACATAGGCGTTCGGATTGGTGAAGATGGTGCGATAGCCGGCCTTCAGCGCCGACAGGCTCATCTTCGGCGGATGCTTGACCTTGGCGCCGTGGAAGCCGGCCGCAACGGCGATCGAGGCAACGATCACGAGCGCGCCGAGCACCGCCAGCACGCCACGCCAGCCGAGGAAATCGCCGATCAGGCCGGAAGCCGAGGCGCCGAGCAGATTGCCGGTCATGGCGCCGGCGAGCGTGCGGCTGATCGCGACCTGGCGTTTGTCGGGCCCGACGAGATCGCTGGTGAGGCTCAGCGCCACCGGAAACACGCCGCCGGAGCCGATGCCGGCGAGAATGCGGGTCGCGAACAAAACCGAGAACGAGGACGATAGCGCGCCCAGGATGTTGGCAAGGCCGAGCAGCGCGAGGCAGCCGATCATCAGCCGCGTCTTGCCGAACAGATCGGCGGCTGCGCCGATGATCGGCTGGATGATCGAGAAGGTAAAAGCGAACACCGCGGCAAAGCCCGCGGCAGTGGCGATGCTGACGCCAAAATCCTCTGCGACGTGCGGCAGCACCGGATCGAGCGCACGTGCCGAGAGCGCAGCGGCGAAGCTCGCGCCTGATATAACGTAGAGCGCCGGCGGCAAGCCGTGATCGTGCGGCCGCGCCTCGCCTTCCTGCATCAGCGCGGATTCTTTGCGAGCGCGTCGAACGCCATCAGTCTTGCGATCAGCGACTCGAACTCGCGCAGGGGCACCATGTTGGGTCCGTCCGAGGGCGCGTGGTCGGGATCAGGATGGGTCTCGATGAAGACGCCGGCAACGCCGACCGCAACGGCCGCGCGTGCGAGCACCGGCACGAATTCGCGCTCGCCGCCCGAGGAGGCCCCCTTCCCGCCGGGTTGCTGCACCGAATGGGTGGCGTCGAAGATCACGGGCGCGCCGGTGGTACGCGCCAGGATCGGCAGCGCGCGCATGTCGGAGACCAGCGTGTTGTAGCCGAAGGACACACCGCGCTCGGTGACGAGCACGTTGGGATTGTCGGCGCCGGTGATCTTGCTCACCACATTGGCCATGTCCCAGGGCGCCAGGAACTGGCCCTTCTTGACGTTGACGACCTTGCCGGTTGCGGCCGCGGCCAGAAGGAGATCGGTCTGGCGGCACAGGAAGGCGGGGATCTGCAAGATGTCCACGGCCTGCGCCACCTCGGCACATTGCGTGGCCTCGTGCACGTCGGTCAGCACCGGCAGGCCAAGCGAGGATCGGATCTCGGCGAAGATCGGCAGCGACTGCGCGAGGCCAAGCCCGCGCGCCGCCGACGCGCTGGTGCGGTTGGCTTTGTCGAAGGAGGTCTTGTAGACGAGGCCGATGTTCAGCCGCGCGGCGATCTCCTTCAGCGCGGAGGCCACCTCCAGCGCATGCTGGCGGCTCTCGAGCTGGCACGGCCCGGCAATGACCGAGATCGGCAGATCATTGCCGAACTTGACCGTGCCAATGGTGACGACCGGCGCCGCTGAATTCGAAGAGCTCAAGACAAATCCCTCGTTTCGGCGCGACCATAACCGCGATGAGGGTCGGATCAACCCTCTTCCGCCCGGGCCGTTCGAATATCAGGGTTGCGCCAGGGTTCCCCGCTGCGGCAGGGATGGCTACTTCACCGCCGAGAAGGCGGTGGGCGCCAGGATTTGGCTGACGATGTTGCCGACGATCTGGCCGTCCGCTTCCGACTTGGCGCGCGCCTCAAGCCAGTCCGGATCGGTCATGAACGCGCCCCACTTCTTCTCGCGCTCGGCGAGCGACTCCCAGGCCAGGAAATAGGTCAGCTCCTGGTTGGATTCACCGATCAGCGTCGTAAAGAAGCCGGCCTGCTTGATGCCGTGCTTCTCCCAGATCTTCAGCGTGACCGTGTCAAAGCGCTTCAACAGCGCCGGCAGACGGCCGGGCACGCAGCGATACTGACGCATTTCGTAGATCATCGGAGCTCACTCCCTGCATTGTTGTTCTTGCGGCAGGGAGTTGTCGCAACGAACGGCGCGATCGTCAAAGGCCCAGAGCGCGCTACACCAGCCGGCTCTGCTTCGCCGCCGCCTCGATAAACGAGGCGAACAGCGGATGCGGCTCGAATGGCCGCGACTTCAGCTCGGGGTGAAACTGGACGCCGATGAACCAGGGGTGGTCCTCGTACTCGACGATTTCAGGCAGCACGCCGTCGGGCGAGAGCCCCGAGAACTTCAAGCCGTGCTGTTCGAGCCGATCCTTGTAGGCGGTGTTGACCTCGTAGCGATGGCGGTGACGCTCGGAGATTTCGGTCGCGCCGCCATAGACCCGCGAGACCCGGCTGCCGCGGTTCAGAGTCGCGGGATAGGCGCCCAACCGCATCGTGCCGCCGAGGTCGCCGGCCTGCGAGCGCTTCTCGAGCTCGTTGCCGCGCAGCCATTCCGTCATCAGGCCGACCAGAGGCTCCCTGGTGGGGCCGAACTCGGTGGAGTTGGCGTCCTCGATGCCGACGAGGTTTCGCGCCGCCTCGATCACCGCCATCTGCATGCCGAAGCAGATGCCGAAATATGGCACCGTCGCGCTCGCGCGCGAACTGTGCCGCCTTGATCTTTCCTTCCGCGCCGCGCTGGCCGAAGCCGCCCGGCACCAGGATGCCGTTGACGTGCTCGAGGAACGGCGCCGGATCCTCCTTCTCGAAGATCTCGCTCTCGATCCAGTCGAGATTGACTTTCACCTTGTTGGCGATGCCGCCATGCGAGAGCGCCTCGATCAGCGACTTATACGCATCCTTCATGCCGGTGTACTTGCCGACGATGGCGATGGTGACGTTGCCTTCGGGGTTGCGGATGCGCTCGTTGATCTCTTGCCAGCTGCGCAGCTCCGGCGGAATACGCGAGGCGATGCCGAAGGCGGCGAGCACCTCGTCGTCGAGCCCCGCGTCGTGATAGGCCTCGGGCACGGCGTAGATGTTGTCGACGTCGCGCGCCTCGATCACGGCGCTTTCGCGCACGTTGCAGAAAAGCCCGAGCTTGCGTCGCTCTTCCTTCGGGATCTCGCGGTCGGTGCGGCAGAGCAGGATGTCCGGCTGGATGCCGATCGAGCGCAGTTCCTTCACCGAGTGCTGCGTCGGCTTGGTCTTCAGCTCGCCGGCGCTCGGGATATAGGGCAGCAGCGTGAGATGGATGTAAACGGCGTGATCGCGCGGCAGCTCGTTCTTCAGCTGGCGGATCGCCTCGAAGAACGGCAGCCCCTCGATGTCGCCGACGGTGCCGCCGATCTCGACCAGCACGAAATCGTAATCGTCATTGCCGTCGAGGACGAATTCCTTGATGGCGTTGGTAACGTGCGGAACCACCTGGATGGTCGCGCCGAGATAGTCGCCACGGCGCTCCTTGGAGATAATGTCCTGGTAGATGCGCCCCGTCGTGATGTTGTCGGCCTTGGTCGCCGGCCGCCCGGTGAAGCGCTCGTAGTGACCGAGATCGAGATCAGTCTCCGCGCCGTCGTCGGTCACGAACACTTCGCCGTGCTGGTACGGCGACATCGTTCCGGGATCGAGGTTGAGATAGGGGTCGAGCTTGCGGAGGCGGACCTTGTAGCCCCGGGCCTGCAACAGGGCACCGAGTGCCGCCGAAGCCAAACCCTTGCCGAGCGAAGAAACCACGCCGCCGGTGATGAATATGTACCGCGCCATGGGACTTAACCTCTAATCCCCTAAATTCGATTCGCCAAAGCGATTCGTATTCCGCCCCAAAGATTTTGCGGGCCTGTGGGTGAGCCAGAACTAAGAGTGGTGACAGTGCCTTGATGGGGATTGTTGATGCAGGACGGTAGCAGCCGGCCTGCATGGCCCCCCTGCTTTATTGCGAGCGCGGCACCTGCGGGCCCGATGGCGCCTGGTTCTGCTGCTCGTCGGCCTTCTTCAGCGAATCCAGGATGCCACCCGAGGTCGGCGGCGCGATCGGCGACCCGCCGGCCGGCTGGGTCTGTGACGCAGGCGTGCCAATGATGGATGACGGCTTGCGGTCGTAGCCGGCGTACCAGGACAGGAACAGGCTTGTGAGGAAGAATCCGACGGCCAGGATCGCAGTGGTCCGCGTCAGAAGATTCGCAGTGCCGCGGCTCGACATGAAGCCGGCGCCTCCGCCCATGCCGAGCCCGCCGCCTTCCGACTTCTGGAGCAGGACGGTGCCGATCATGACGGCAACGATCATGAGGTGGATGACGATGACAACGGTCTGCATAGTATCCTTCACAAGCGGACGGCGCCTGACGGCGGCCGATCGCGCTTCGCGGGTTTTCCTGAAGTTGCGCGGTGTTACACGATCGGGAGGGGTATTGCCACCCCCGATCGGATCCGAACCAACGGTTTGAACGAGGTCGGGCAGCGCTTAGTTAGGACAGCCTTTGGCGATGGCAAGGAAATCGGCCGCTTTCAGGCTGGCGCCGCCGACCAGCGCGCCGTCGACGTTTTTCACCGCCATCAGCTCGGCCGCGTTGGACGGCTTGACCGATCCGCCGTAGAGGATGCGCATTCTGGCACCTTCGTCTTTGAACCGGGAGATCAGGAGTTCCCGGATAAAGCCATGAATCTGCTCGACATCCCTGGCCGTGGGCGTCAGCCCGGTGCCGATCGCCCAGACCGGCTCGTAGGCCACGACCAGATTGGCCGCGGTGGAGCCGTCCGGCAGCGAGCCGTCGAGCTGGCCACGCAGGACGTCCAGGGTCTGCCCGGCATCGCGCTGGCCTTGCGTCTCGCCGATACAGACGATCGCCGTCGCCCCGGCGCGCCAGGCGGCTTCGGCCTTTTGGCGGACCAGAGCATCGCCCTCGCCGTGGTCGGCGCGGCGCTCGGAATGGCCGACGATGATGGCGGTTGCGCCCGCATCCACCAGCATTTCGGCGGCGACATCGCCGGTATGGGCACCGGAGGCCTTGGGATGGCAGTCCTGGGCTCCCACCGCGACCTTCTTGCCCCGCGCCTTGTCGGCGAAGGCGGCGACCAGGGTCGCCGGCGGGCAAACCAGCAGGTCGGCCTTGCCGGCTACGTCTGCCGCACCGTTGAGCATGGCGTCGAATTCGGCAGCCTTGGCCTTCAGGCCATTCATTTTCCAGTTGCCGGCAATCAGCGGTCGGATGGCGTCGGTCATGTCAAGGTCCAGCAAAATGAGGTTTGTGGATGCGCTAGCAGAGCTGTCGCGGCAGTTCCAGATTCTTGTTTTGACGCGTTTTCGTGAAGCGAACCGGGTCCACTTCGCTGGAAAACGCTTTGGGGCCTTTAACCGCAGTCTCGAGGGGCCGCGTGAGGCGAGGTTGCGGGGGGAAAGCCGCCACTTTATGATGATTGATCAATTTGGTGACGCGCTTTTGCGGAATCTGCATTAAGACGCGCTCCGTTCCCCTCCTGACCAAACAAGTTGGACCAAATGCTTCGAGGAATGCGCAAGGCCTCATCAAACTGGCTCGGCAAGACGATAATGGCCATTGTGATGGGCGTGTTGATCGTCAGTTTCGGCATTTGGGGCATCGCCGACATCTTCAAAGGCTTTGGACAGTCCACGGTGGCCAAGGTCGGCAGCACGGAGATTTCGGTCAACGAGTTCCGTCAGATCTACACCGACCGCCTGCAGCAGATCAGCCGCCAGTTCGGCCGGCCGTTGACGCCCGACCAGGCCCGCGCCTTCGGCCTCGATCGCCAGGTGCTCCAGCAGACCATCGCGGAAGCCGCCCTCGACGAAGAGGCGCGCCGGCTCGGGCTCGGCCAAACCGACGACCAGATCCGCCAGGTCATCATGAACGACCCCAACTTCAAAGGCGTCGGCGGCAATTTCGATGCGAACCGCTTCCAGGCCGTGATCCGCAATTTCGGCTATACCGAGCAGCGCTACGTCGCCGAGCAGCGCAAGGTGTCGCTGCGCCGCCAGATCACCGGCACGATCGGCGCTGGCATCGAGCCGCCGAAGACCATGATCGACGTGCTGACGCGCTACCAGAACGAACAGCGCGCCATTGAATTCGTCAGGCTCGACGC
The DNA here is from genome assembly GCF_041262065.1 of Bradyrhizobium sp. USDA 327. Taxonomy (NCBI): domain Bacteria; kingdom Pseudomonadati; phylum Pseudomonadota; class Alphaproteobacteria; order Hyphomicrobiales; family Nitrobacteraceae; genus Bradyrhizobium; species Bradyrhizobium sp. USDA 327. Next base: position 3,356,415 of record NZ_JBGCCW010000001.1, read on the forward strand.
AGCTCAAGCCGGCCAGATCGACGCGCCCTCTCCCGAAGCCCTCGCCACCTATTTCGAGGATCACAAGGTCCAGTTCCGCGCGCCCGAATACCGCAAGATCGCCTTCGTCGTGATCTCGCCGGAAGACATCGGCAAATGGACCGAGGTCTCCGACGAGGACGCGAAGAAGGTGTTCGAGCAGCGCAAGGACCGGCTCGGCACCCCGGAGAAGCGCCAGATCCACCAAATCGTATTCCCGAATGCGGCCGAGGCGCAGGCCGCGCGCGAACGGCTCGCCGGCGGGATGTCGTTCGAGGATCTCGGCAAGGAGCGCGGGCTGAGTGCCTCCGACGTCGACCTTGGCCTCGTGACCAAGTCTTCGCTCGATCCCGCGGTCGGCGACGCCGCCTTCGCGCTTCCCGTCGGTGAGATCAGCCAGCCGATCCAGGGCGCTCTCGGCACCTCCATCGTCAGGGTCGACAAGATCGAGCCGGGCAAAGAGGCGGACTACGCGAGCCTCGCCGGCGACATCAAGCGCGAGATCGCGACCGAGCGCGCGCGCGTCAAGGTCGCCGATCTCCGCGACAAGATGGAAGACGAGCGCGGCGGCGGCTCCAGCGTGATCGACGCGGCGCAGAAGCTCGGCCTCACCGCCGTGACCATCGACGCCGTCGACCGTTCCGGCCGCGCCCCGAACGGCCAGCCGGTCGCCAATATCCCGCAGGGTCTCGACGTGGTGTCGCAGGCCTTCAATACCGACGTCGGCGTCGACAACGACGCAATCTCGTTCAAGGGCGGCTATGTCTGGTACGACGTGCTCGCCATCACGCCCTCGCACGACCGCAATCTCGACGAGGTCCGCGACCAGGTCGAGGCGCGCTGGCGCCAGGACCAGATCGCGGCCAGGTTGAAGGCCAAGGCGACGGAGATGGTGCAGAAGCTCGAAGCAGGTGGCAAGCTCACTGACGAGGCCGCCGCGGTCGGCGCCAAGGTCGAGACCGCCACCGGCTTCAAGCGCGACGACTCGCCCGCCGGCGTGCCCGCCACCGTCGTGTCGGCCGCCTTCCGCACCGCCAAGGACGGCGTCGGACAGACGGCCGTGAGCGGCGGCAGCGAGGTCATCGTCTTCCGCGTCACCGACATCGTCGATCCCGCGGTCGATTTCGCCTCCGACGCGGTCAAGAAGCTGAAGGAGAGCCTCGACCGGGCCCTGACCGAGGAGCAGGTTGCCTCCTACGTCAACAAGCTCGAGACCGACATCGGGACCACCATCAATCAGGCCGCCTTCGCGCAGGTGACCGGCGCGAACCAGTGAGCTGAAAGCACGCGATGGACGACCTGAAATCGATCATTGGAAAAGTGGCGACCGGCGCCAGCCTGTCGCGTGACGAAGCCGCTTCCGCCTTCGACGCCATGATGTCGGGCGAGGCTACGCCCTCGCAGATGGGCGGCCTGTTGATGGCGCTCCGCGTGCGCGGTGAGACCGTGGACGAGATCACTGGCGCCGTTTCCGCGATGCGCTCCAAGATGCTGACCGTGACGGCGCCGCCCGAAGCCGTCGACATCGTCGGCACCGGCGGCGACGGATCCGGCTCGGTCAACGTCTCGACCTGCGCCTCCTTCATCGTCTCGGGCGCCGGCGTGCCCGTGGCCAAGCACGGCAACCGCGCGCTGTCGTCGCGCTCGGGCGCCGCCGACGTGCTGGCCTCGCTCGGGGTGAAGATCGATCTGAAGCCGGAGCAGGTCGGGCGCTGCGTGCGCGAATGCGGCATCGGCTTCATGTTCGCCCCCGCCCACCATCCCGCGATGAAGAACGTCGGCCCGACCCGGGTCGAGCTTGCGACGCGCACGATCTTCAACCTGCTCGGCCCCCTGTCCAATCCGGCCGGCGTGAAGCGGCAGATGGTCGGCGTGTTCTCCCGGCAATGGGTGCAGCCGCTGGCGCAGGTGCTGAAGAACCTCGGCTCGGAATCCGCCTGGGTCGTGCACGGCTCCGATGGCCTCGACGAGATCACCCTCACCGGCCCGACCTTCGTCTCCGCGCTCCACAATGGCGAGATCCGGAATTTCGAGGTGACGCCCGAGGAGGCCGGACTGTCGCGTTGCGAGGCCGGCGCGCTCAGGGGCGGTGACGCCGATGCCAATGCGATCGCTCTGCAAAGCGTGCTCGACGGCAAGCCGAGCCCCTATCGCGACGTGGCGCTGATCAACGCCGCCGCCACGCTGGTCGTGGCCGGCCGCGCCAAGGACCTCAAGGAGGGCGTCGTGATCGGCGCCCGCTCAATCGACAGCGGCGCGGCCAACGCGAAGCTGAAGCACCTGGTCGCAGTCTCCAACAGCTGAATTGCGCATGTCCGACATCCTGACCAAGATCGAGACCTATAAGCGCGAGGAGATCGCGGCAGCGAAGCGGACGCGTCCGCTCTCCGCCGTGGAGGCGCAAGCCAGGGCCGCGTCCGCGCCGCGTGGTTTCGTGCGCGCGATCAAGAGCAAGCTTGCCCATGGCGACTATGCGCTGATCGCCGAGATCAAGAAGGCCTCGCCCTCCAAGGGCCTCATCCGCGCCGATTTCGACCCGCCTGCACTCGCAAGAGCCTATGAGGCGGGCGGCGCGGCCTGTCTGTCGGTGCTGACGGATACGCCCTCGTTCCAGGGCCATCTCGACTTCCTGGTGGCGGCGCGCGCGGCAACGTCCCTGCCGGTGCTGCGCAAGGATTTCATGTTCGACACCTATCAGGTGGTCGAGGCGCGCGCGCACGGCGCCGACTGCATCCTGATCATCATGGCGGCGCTCGATGATGCCGCCGCGAGGGATATCGAAGACGCCGCCATCGCCTATGGCATGGACGTGCTGATCGAGATCCATGACCGCGCCGAGCTCGAGCGGGCGCTGAAGCTGCGGTCGCCGATGATCGGCGTCAACAACCGCAACCTGCGCACCTTCGAGACCACGCTTGCGACCAGCGAGGCGCTGGCGCCGTTGATCCCTCAGGACCGACTGATGGTCGGCGAAAGCGGTATCTTCACGCCAGAAGATCTCGCCCGGCTCGAGCGCGTCGGCATAACGACGTTCCTCGTCGGTGAAAGCCTGATGCGGCAGGCCGACGTCACTGCGGCGACGCGCGCGCTGCTCGCGCGCAACACGAATGCGCGCGCGACGGGCACGCGCTGATATGGCGCGCAAGCCAGCCAGGACGGATCCAGCCAGGACGAAGCCGGCCAAATCCAAGGCCGGCCCCGCCCTCACCCATATCGGCGCCTCCGGCGAGGCGCGGATGGTCGACGTCTCGGACAAGCCCGCGACCGAGCGGCTTGCTGTCGCGCAAGGCCGCGTCGTGATGACCAGGGCGACGCTCGACCTGATCGTGTCGGGCAATGCCAAGAAAGGCGACGTGCTTGGCACCGCGCGCATCGCCGGCATCATGGCCGCCAAGCGCACATCGGAGCTGATCCCGCTCTGCCATCCGCTCGCGCTGTCGAAAGTGACGGTCGACATCGAGCCTGACGTGACGTTGCCGGGCTGCCTCGTTCGGGCCAGCGTGAAGGTGACGGGCCCGACAGGCGTCGAGATGGAGGCCCTCACGGCCGTCTCGGTCGCCTGCCTCACCATCTACGACATGATCAAGGCGGTCGAGCGCGGCGTGCGGATCGAAGGCATCCACCTGGTCGAGAAGCTCGGCGGCAAGTCCGGCCACTACCGCGCCTGAAACCGCTTGCTTCGGCCCCCCTCGCGCGGCGCACATCGATTGCTTTTGTGCGCGGCCTTTCACGTTGCGTTAACCGCGCTTGCTAACTTTGCCTCCACACCGTTCCCGTAAACCAACGGGTGTTTCCAGGGCCAAGAATTGATCCTGAGGTGTGCCCGGCAATGATCCAGCATGATGACGAAATTCGGCAGTCGCTTCTTTGACCAGGCCTTCGTGCGCGGCGGACCGATCCGCTGGCTGGTGGTGGGCGGCACGCTGCTGATCGCGGCCATCGCCATAGGCTCGGTCCTGATGGCGCAGAATTTCCGCGAGCGAGCGCTGCGCAACTCCGGCCGCGAGCTGGAAAACACCGTGCTGCTGCTCGCTCACCATTTCGATCAGCAATTGCAGGATTTCGCGGTCATCCAGAAGGATTTCGTCGACCACGTCCGCTCGAGCGGAATCATGACCGGGGAAGATTATCGCAAGCGTCTCTCGGGCGAGGACGTCCACCAGATGCTGCGGTCGAAGATCGAGGCGCTGCCCTACATCGGAGGCGTCAACGTCATCGATGCCGAAGGCAATCTGATCAACACGACGAGGGCATGGCCGGCTCCAAAAGTAAACGTTGCCGATCGCGCCTATTTCCGCACCTTCAAGTACGATCCCCATTCGCCGGATGTCCTGATCGAGCCGCTTCATAGCCGCATCTCCGGCGCATGGACCATCCTGGTGGCCCGGAGGATCGTCGGGCCACGTGGCGAGTTCCTCGGTGTCGTCGGACGCGGAATCGAGCCCGCCAACTTTGAAAAATTCTTTGCCTCCGTCGTGCTCGGCGAAGGTGCAACAATCTCGATGCTGCATCGCGACGGCACGCTGCTCGCCCGTTATCCCCATTCCAGCGAATTGATGGGACACAATTTCAAGACCGGTTCGTTCGCGAACCAGAGGATTTTCGGCCTCGATCACTTCGCGGGCCGTTTCACGAGTCCCGTCGACGGCGAGGACCGGCTGATCTCCGCGCGCGCCCTGCCGCACTTCCCGATCCTGATGATGGCCAGCACGACGCGCGCGGCGGCCCTGGCGGACTGGCGCGAGCAGATCGGCATCCTGATCTCGGTCGCCGCCTCTTCCGCGCTCGCCATCGCAGGCGTGCTGATTGCGATCGTGCGCAAGCTGCTGGAGCAGCACCGCCTTTCGCGCGAACGGCTGACTCTGGAGAAGCAGCGGCTCGACCGCGCCGTCAACAACATGACGCAGGGCCTCTTGCTGTTCGACGCCGAGCAGCGGCTCGTGGTCTGCAACCAGCGCTACATCGAGATGTATGGATTGTCGGCCGAGGTCGTGAAGCCCGGCTCCAGCTTCCACGACATCATCGCCCATCGCAGGGCAACCGGCTCGTTCACCGGCGACGTCGACGCTTACGTCGCGCTCGTGCTGAAGGACATCCATGTCCGCAATTCCATGGTGGTCGATACTTCCGACGGCCGCTCGATCCACATCCTCAACGAACCGCTCGCGGATGGCGGCTGGGTCGCGACCCATGAGGACATCACGGAGCGCCGTCGCATCGAGGAGCGCATCACCCACCTCGCCCATTACGACGCGCTGACGGACCTGCCCAACCGCGCCATGTTCCACGAGCATCTGCGCGAAGCGCTGGCCGCGGTCCGCGACGGCGAACAGATCGCGGTGCATTACATCGACATCGACGAGTTCAAGGGCGTCAACGACGCGCTCGGCCATCTCGTCGGCGACGAGCTGTTGAAATCGGTAGCCGCGAGCCTCCAGCGCTGTGCAGGCCCGGCGGACTTCGTGGCGCGGCTCGGCGGCGACGAATTCGCCATCGTACAGAGCGCGGTGACGTCGCTGGATCAGGTCGACGAGCTCGTCGCGCGGGTCTTCGAAGCCATCCGCACGCCGTTCGACTGCATGGGCCATCATCTTACCACCGATGCCAGCATCGGCATTGCGCTTGCGCCGAAACACGGAACGGTGCTGGACCAGATCCTCAAGAATGCGGACATGGCGATGTACGCGGCGAAGTCCGCCGGACGCCGTACCTACCGCTTCTTCGAGCCGGACATGGACGCCAGGGTCCGCGAGCGCCGCCGGCTCGAGAGCGACCTGCGCCACGCCATCGCCCAAGGGAGTCTCGAAGGCGGGCTCGAGGTCTATTACCAGCCCTGCCTTGGCCTGAAGGACGACCGCATCACCGGCTGCGAGGCATTGGTGCGCTGGCGCCATCCCGAGCGCGGCATGGTCTCGCCTGCCGAGTTCATCCCGATCGCCGAAGACACCGGCCTGATCAACGAGATCGGCGAATGGGTGCTCGCGACCGCCTGCCGGGACGCGGCCACCTGGCCCGACGACATCCGTCTCGCCGTCAACGTCTCGCCGGTGCAGTTCAAGAGCGGCACGCTGGCGCTGAAGATCATGGCGGCGCTCGCTGCGTCGAACCTGCCGGCGAGCCGGCTCGAGCTCGAGATCACCGAAGCAGTTCTGATCCGCGACGACGATGCCGCGCTCGCGATCCTGCACCAGCTCCGTGCCATCGGCGTCCGCATCGCGCTCGACGATTTCGGCACCGGCTACTCATCCCTGAGCTATCTGCACCGTTTCCCCTTCGACAAGATCAAGATCGACCGCTGCTTCGTCGACGACATCGCCCGCCCCGACGGCTCCGCCAGCATCGTTCAGGCCGTCGTCAACCTGGCGGCCTCCCGCCGCATGACCACCACAGCCGAGGGCGTCGAGACCGAGGAGCAGCGGCGCCTGCTGCGCACGCTCGGCTGCTCCGAGATGCAGGGTTATCTGTTCAGCGCCGCGAAGCCGGCCGACAAGATGCTGGAGCTGTTCGCGCTGCATCGCAGCCGGCTTGCCCGGCGCGAAGGCAGTGAGGGCCGCCGCCGCGAGGCCGGTTAGGCCTTCCGCCGCGATGGAGGGATGACTCCGAGAGCGTCCCGAAAGACATTCGCCCGGAAGTGGTCATCCACTCCCGGGCGATCCGCATCTGGAGGTCGTCAGATTTAGTTCGGAACCGCAGCCTTCGACGCGGGCTTCGAAGCGACGGCATTCGCGGTCACGCCGTGGAGGAAGTCATAGGCCGCATGCAGGGCCTTGTCGTCCTTCTCTTCCGGCGGGACGTAGGATTGCGATCCGGTCTGCTCGGTGCCGTCGGCGGCTTGCAGATGGCCGCGCATCTGGGATTCCGCCATGGTGTCCATCCGGCCCTTCAGCTCGGGCGGCACGTCCTGCAGGATCTCGATGTCGGGCGCGATGCCCTGGGCCTGGATCGAGCGGCCCGACGGCGTGTAGTAGCGCGCCGTGGTCAGCGCCAGCGCGCCGTTGCCGGAGCCGAGCGGAATGATGGTCTGCACCGAGCCCTTGCCGAACGAGCGCGTGCCGATCAGCGTCGCGCGCTTGTGGTCGTGCAGCGCGCCGGCCACGATCTCCGAGGCCGAGGCCGATCCGCCATTGATCAGGACCACGAGCGGCTTGCCCTTGGTGAGATCGCCGCCATGCGCGGTGAAACGCTGAGTCTCTTCCGGATTGCGGCCGCGGGTCGAGACGACCTCGCCCCGCTGCAGGAAGGCGCTCGACACCGACACGGCCTGATCGAGCAGTCCGCCCGGATTGTTGCGCAGATCCATCACGTAGCCTGCCAGCTTCTCCGCCGGGACCTGCCTGGAGATCGACGCGATCGCCTTCTTCAAACCGTCGGTAGTCTGCTCGTTGAAAGAGGTGACGCGGATATAGCCGATGTCGCCGTTCTCGACGCGGAAGCGCACCGGGCGCACATGGATGATTTCGCGCGTGATCGAAACGTCGAGCGGCGCGTCCGCGCCCTTGCGCACGATGGTGAGCTTGGTCTTGGTATCGACCGGGCCCTTCATCTTGTTGACGGCCTGCTCGAGCGTCATGCCCTGCACCGCCTCGCCGTCGATCTTGCTGATGAGGTCGCCGGACATGATGCCGGCCTTCGAGGCGGGCGTATCGTCGATCGGCGAGACCACCTTGACGAGGCCATCCTCCATGGTGACCTCGATGCCGAGCCCGCCGAACTCGCCGGAGGTGGTCTCCTGCATCTCGGTCCAGGCCTTGGCGTTCATGTAGCGCGAGTGCGGATCGAGCGAGGTCACCATGCCGGTGATCGCGCCCTCGATCAGCTTGGCGTTGTCGGGCTTCTCGACATAGCTGGCCTTGACCCGCTCGAACACCGCGCCGAACAAATTGAGCTGGGAATAGGCATCGTCCGCGCTCGCTGCAGCCCGCGCCGCCCATACTCCGCTATGTGGGCCGGCTACCAGAAGAGTCAGACACGCTCCGGTGAGCGCGCCGAGGGGGAACAGCAGGGTTTTCCGCATGGATGACGTAGCCTTTTGCTTGGCGGTTCTCTTCGGGTTGGGAGCGCCATGCAAATGGCGATCCAGCCCACTTCTCACAATACCATTCCGGTTTCTTCAAGGCCGGGATGCCACGCTGGCGGGTATACCGAAGAAATCCCTTCGCCTTGGACTAAACTTTTGGCAACGTTCCGAAACTGTTTCGCTCAAAGCGGGAAACCGGTCGGGCCGCCCATGCCTCGCAGCTATGCGATTTTAGGATGGTTTTCGAGGGCCGGACGCGATAGGCGATGGCGATAAGACTTCAAATTCTCGGGAGGACAACAATGAACGAAGCGCCCCGCATCCGGCCTGAAAGGAACGTCGAGCTCGGCGCCAGCAACGAGACGTTCCAGAACCTCCACGAGTTCATCCGGAAAGCGCGCGCCAACCTGAACCAGAACGCCTGGGACTACATCGTCGGCGCGGCCGAGACCGAGACCACGATGCGCCGCAACCGCATGGCGCTGGACGAGATCGCCTTCCGCCCGCGCGTGCTGCGCGATGTCCGCAAGGTCGACGGAGGGGTCGATCAATTCGGCCGCAGGATGCGCCTGCCGGTGGTGCTCGCCCCGGTCGGCGCCCTCGAGATCTTCGATCCGGATGGCGCGGCAAGCGTGGCACGCGCCGCCGGCACTTTCGGTGCGGCGCACATGCTGAGCTCGGTGTCCGAGCCAGGACTGGAGAAGACCGCCGAAGCCGCGCCCGACGCGCTGCGCCTCTATCAGCTTTATGTCCGCGGCGACGATGCCTTCGTCGCCGATGTCGTCAGCCGGGCCGAGAAGAGCGCCTATGCCGCCTTCTGCCTGACCGTCGACACCGCCCATTACAGCCGTCGTGAACGCGACATCGCCAAGCGCTACGTTCGCGAGAGCCGCCTGCGCGCCACCGGCGGCGATTTCCAGAAGGGTCTGGAGTGGCGGACCGTGAAGATGATCAAGGACAAGTTCAAAATACCGCTGATCCTCAAGGGCATTGCCACGGCAGAGGACGCGCTGATCGCGCTGGATCACGGCGTCGAGTGGATTTACGTGTCCAACCATGGCGGCCGCCAGCTCGACCACGGCCGCGGCGCCATGCATGTGCTGCCCGAGATTGTCGATGCCGTGAAGGGCCGCGCCAAGATCATGGTCGACGGCGGCTTCGGCCGCGGCACCGACATCGTCAAGGCGATCGCGGCGGGCGCGGACCTCGTCGGCATCGGCCGGCTGCAATGCTGGGCGCTGGCGGCGGCGGGCGAAGCCGGTGTCACCCGGATGCTGGAGCTGCTCGAGGACGAGGTGCTGCGCTGCCTTGGCCTCCTGGGCGCCACCTCATTCGCCGAGGTCGACAAATCTTGCCTGCATCCGGCGACCGCCACCAACGCGCCCAGCGTGTTCAGCGCATTCCCGCTGTTCGACCACGAGCCCTATCGCTACTGACTTGCCGATACTGAAGTGAAAAGGACGCAATGACATCGCTCTCTCCCGGCAGCGCGGATGCGCTTCTGTTCGACCTCGGGCGCGTGGTGCTCGACATCGACTTCTCCAAGGCGATCGCCTGCTGGGCGCGACATGCCGGCTGCCAGCCCGAGGCCATCGTCGCGCGCTATGTGCGCGACGAGGCCTACCGGCTGCACGAGATGGGCAAGATCAGCGACGAGGACTATTTCGCCTCGCTGCGCGCGTCACTCGGAATCGGCATCTCGGACGCGCAGTTCCTGGAAGGCTGGAACGCGATCTTCGCAGGCGAGATGCCCGACATCGCCGAACTGTTGCCGCGCGCGGCGAAGCAGATGCCGCTCTACGCGTTCTCCAACACCAATCGGCCGCACGTGGACTATTTCTCGAAGGAATATGCCGGCGTGCTCGGCCATTTCCGCGAGCTGTATCTGTCGTCCAGCATCGGCCTGCGCAAACCGGACGCGGAGGCGTTCGACCACGTCGTCGCCGCGATCGGCGTGCCGGCGGAGCGCATCGTATTCTTCGACGACCTCGCCGAGAACATCGACGGCGCGCGGGCGCGCGGTTTGAACGCCGTGCACGTGACGTCGCCGGGCGACGTCGGGAACGCGTTGAGGGCACTTGGCATCTGAATTGGGCTGCGACGACCGGTAGCTTGGGGGCGCGACCGAGGCTTGTCCTAGACCCGCTCCCGCATTGTCGGAGTTCGTCGGCAACACTTAAATCAAGACGCGTTGGACGGCCCGCTTAGAACCGCCAGATCAGATTTCCCTTGATCGCGTGATCAGTCACCCGATCCGAGAGCTGGCCGACGTAAGAGAAGCCAATGGTCGCAGTCGGGCTGAAGTGCAGGTTTAGGCCCGCTTCGACGAGGGCCGCGTTCCGTGCAAGCGAATTGCCGCTAATGTTAAATCCGGCACCGCCGCTGGCAAAGGCCATGGCCATGACCGGCGTAGTGTCGCCGAAGGCGCGGCGCCAGCCGAGCATGCCATAAGTCGTGATCGTCGCGCGATCGGGCAGCGCATAAGTCATGGCGGCCCGTGCCCCCAACGTCGTGAAGACCGCATCATTCGACTGTCCGTTTGCGGTGAGCACCGCCGCGCCGCCGCTTTCCGTAAAGCCATGGGTGTGGACGTTCACATAGGCAGCGCTCGCAAACGGCTCGATGGCAGCACGGCCGGCAAAGAAGCTAGCGCCAATTTCGCCGAACGCCTGCGCGGTGCGAGCCGCGAAGCTGGCCGTCGCCGTATCGCTGAACATGGAGGCGCAGCACCCTTCCCCGCCTGCAAAGGCTATGCTGCGGCTCGTCTCGAGGTCGTGCCACGTATGGGCCACGCCGGCCCGCAATCCGAGGGCGCCGAATTGGCCACCGCCATAGAGACCGAAATGGTAACTGTCGACCGTTCCGGACGACTTCCGCTCGTCGGCTCGAAGCCAGGAGCGCGCATAGCCACTGGCAACGCCGAATCGCCACATTTCGCCGACGTTCGCATCGAACCCGGTCATAAAACCGCCGACCGAGCGCGAAAGTGCGGACGCGTTGCCGTCACCGGCATTGCGCCCCCAGGCTCCGATCGTTTGCCCCCACCCCGCGACAACGTTCTCCGCAGGCATAGCTGTTTTCTTGGCTCCGAAGCCAGGTGCGGGATGATCGGTCATCGTCCTGGCATAGGCCAACACCGGACCGCCGGGAGTGAGACTCGCAGGCGGATTGGAACTGCCGCCATAGGATTGTCTCAGCCGCCCAAGCAGCGCGTCGCGGACATGGCGCGAATCGTCAAGCACCATGCCGACGGCGCTGGCGTGAACCTCTCCCGAAAGCAGGTCAAACGCGGAGCGGGCCTGCTCCGCGCTGCCGAGTACGATCACGTCATAAATCGGATTGCCGACGCCGAGTCCTTCAACGGCGCCGCCCGTAGCGATCTGGTTCGGAGTCTGCCCGGCACCCGCGAACGTCAGCCCCGTGCTGGTGATCTGCAGATACACATTGTTTGCATCGTAGCTGAGACAGGCACAGAGGAAGTCGGATGCGAAGTTCAAGCCTGAGAATGCTCCGCTCAGCCCGCCGGCAGCGGTGAGGATGACATACGTCGTATTCCTTGGATAGCTGCCGGCCCCGGCGATAACGTGTGCGGTACCGGCGAGTGCGGCGGTCCCGGTCACGTTCGTGCGGTCGCTGGACCCAGGGGAAATGCCCACCTGGTACGTGGAGTTGGGCGTGAAACTGATGGTGCCCTGAACGTTAAGTGTGCCAATCATAGGTCCGGGGGAGAGTATGCCGCCGTTGATCGCTGTGGTCGGCAAGGTCCCCGTGCCGCCCAGCGTACTGCCGCTGTTGGCGGTAACGCCGCTCGATGATGCAATGGAGCCGTCCACCAGCAGCGTTCCTCCATTGATGGTGGTGGCGCCCGTGTAGGTGCTGATCCCGGTTAGCCTTTCGGTGCCACCGTCGAGCGTCAACCCGCCTGAGCCGGCGATTGCGCCGCCGAAGGTCCCGGAGGCGTTCGACAGTATCAGAGTCTGATTGCCGAGCGTAACCGCGCTGCCGACCACACCTGAGAGCGACGCGATCGTTCCCCCCGCCACCGCGCCAGAGATATCCAGCACGCTGGTGGCGCCGTTCAGGTTGACAATCGAATTGGAGATGTTGCCGGCGCCGACCAGCGCCAGCGTTCCGCCGTTCACGCTGAAGTCGGTGTTGGGCATCGTCGCCTGGATGGAAAGCACGCCCGCATTTACGGTCCAGTCGGGGATCCCGGTGTTGATGCCCGTCAGGGTCCATTGGCTTGCGCCGACCTTCTCGAAGGTCTCGAAATCCCGATATTGCGCGGCCGAGCCGATCCGCGAGACATCGAAGCTCCCGGTGCCAGTCCCCCCCAACGCAAGCGTATCGGTGCCCGGTCCGGCGAAGACGGTGCCGTTGATCACCGCGGTCGGATGCAATTCCAGCCGGTCAGCCAGCGCCGATCCTTGATGGAAGCGGACTGCGCCGCCCGTCCCGCCGTTCAGTGTGCCGGCGACCGTAAGATTGGTGGCTCCGTTAGCGGAAGCAAAAGTGGACGTGTCGACGGCATAACCAGTGCCGTTGGAGGTCACACTGCTCCCCGATCCGACGTTGATCGCAATGGAACCGCCGGCGCCTGTTCTGGCGTAAATGGCCGTATTTCCCGTGACGTCGCCATTGACGGTAATATTCAATGCACCGGCGCCGTCGCTCCGCGCGGATATGCCAATTTCTTGCCCGCTGACAGTTGTGCCGGCCGCCGTCGTCACAACGACGTCTGCGGTCCCGCGCGCAAGGATGCCGACGTCTGTTCCCGTCGTGCCACTGGCTGCGACATCCCCATTGGCGGTCACAGTTGTCGTGCCGGTGCCGTAGTTGCGGCTCAAGATGCCGTATCGCAATCCGCTCACGGTGGTCCCGACTCCCGTCGTCACGCTAAGGTCGGTTCCGGAACTCACGGCAACGATTCCGCGCGACAGCGAAGCCACGCCGGTGCCGGTGCTGATGACATCTCCATTGGCCGTGATCGACAGCGCTCCGCTACCGAAGTTTCGGCCGCGAATGCCGTAGTTGCGGGCGGTGACGGCACCATTGGTGTTGATGGTAATGCTGCCCGGGCCGGCGGCATTGGATACGTTCAACCCATTGCCTGAGGTCGCGGTCAGGGCCGAGAAATTCGTGTCCGTGTAAAAGAGATCGCCGGATCCGGTAATGGCCAGGGCATTGGACGACACGGTCGTGACTCTGAAGCCGGGCAGCGTCGAGACATTGGCATTGGCAGCCGAGACCGACTGGGCCGTGCTGGCGCCGGAGCATAGGAAGTTCGATCCGCCGGCCGGAACACAGGCGGCGTACGCGCGGCGGCCATAACCGATGACCGCGCTGGCGAGCATCGAGGAGGACAAGATCAGATGACGCAATGACCGTTCGGCCAATAAGGCCTCCAGCAAATGCAGGTTCCAACCCACCTAAATCGCGCTACCTGCGTTTTTACACAGTAACGACCTCCCGCGCTAGTAGCAGCCGGGTCGGGCGAGACTCGGCTTGGTGTTTCCGCAAGAACTCGGCTAGTGTTGACGTTATCCAGGAGCATCACAGGCAACGAAGTGATCGAGCGACCTGCCGATCGACTGCGCACGGACGCTGCCGCTGAGCAGGGCGGCAAGCGCGGCGGCGACGCGGTCAAGTATTCCATGTCGCCAGGGCTGCCGTCCTTTCTTGGTTCAGAGCGCATCGCACTCGCCGTTTCGTCCTATCAATCAGGCAAGTTCTATCTGATCGGGCAGAACGTCGATGGCGGACTTCTGGTGCATGAGCGCTTTTTTCACAAAGCGATGGGAATCTGCGTCGCGGATCGAGACACCATTCTTCTCGCCACACTGTTCCAGATCGTCAAGTTCAGGAACGTGCTCAAGCGCGAGCAGACAATCAACGATCTGCATGATGCATGCTACGTCCCGCGTGAACTATTCATCACCGGCGAGCTCGACGTTCACGACATCGGCTTGACGAAAGATGGCGGCATCGTCTTCGTCAATACGCTCTATAACTGCCTTGCCACGACATCCGAGCGGCACAGCTTCACGCCATTTTGGAAGCCTTCTTTCATTTCGAAGATCGTCAAAGAGGATCGGTGCCACTTGAATGGACTCGCCATGGAAGCCGGCGTGCCACGCTACGTGACGGCGGTCAGCAAATCCGACACCGTCGATGGCTGGCGCGACCGGCGCGCCAATGGCGGCATCGTCATCGACGTGCAGTCCGGCGCCGTCGTTCTCGGAGGGCTCTCAATGCCCCATTCTCCGCGCATGTGTCGCGGCAGATTGTGGTTGCTGAACTCCGGAACCGGCGAGATCGGCTGGATCGAGCGCTGCGCCTCGGCGGAAGATGGGCGATTTCGGGTGCTCGCCTTCTGTCCGGGTTTCGTGCGCGGGCTCGCCTTCCATGGCAGGTACGCATTCGTGGGGCTGTCAAAACCACGCTACGAGCGCTTTGAAGGGCTGGCCCTCGACCGCAGGCTCGCCGAGGCCGATTCGGAGCCATGGTGCGGGGTGCAGATCATCGATCTCGATACGGGTGCGTGCGTTCATTGGTTCCGTATCGATGGATCTGTGACGGAACTCTACGATCTCGGCGTGGTCCCGGATGTGGTGCGGCCGATGGCGCTCGGCTTCACCTCCGACGAGATTCTGAACCTCATCACTCACGATCCGCTCGAGACCGACGGCAGCGCTTGACGACGATTATCGGGGCATCGGCGCTGCACTCATCCGACGCAGGTCCGTGGCGGAGATATCTTCCGTTGCCTCGTCGAGCACGATGCGTTCGACTGCGTAACCAACGTCGCGTCCGTAATAGACATTGGTAATGTTGGGCATCGGCAGGACAATGAAGCGGCCTACATGGGCCGACAGCGCAGCTTCGATCCGTTGCTTCACCGCGAAGAACGATAGCGGGTTTTTCTGATCGATTCCGTGCGTATCGCGAACAGCGATGCACACCTGGCCGACACGACGCAGGCCCTCTTCGATCAGGCGCTGATGGCCAAGGTGAAACGGCTGATAGCGGCCGATGAACAGCGCGGTCGGCAGTTGTGGATCAAATGCCGGTCGCAGGCGTGCCAACACTTGCTCCGCCCAATATCGGACAGTGCCATCCGCATTGACGCGCACATCAAAATGGCTGGGCGGTGTAAACATGCGATTGGTGTCTGCGTATCGGCTCTCCTGAATGCGATCAATCCAAATCGTGAAACTAGAACCAAATGCAGCCCGCGTTTCCTCCGTCGGGCAAATGAAGTCCGCGATCGCCGTTCCTCCCGCTTCGACTACCCGGTCACACATCCAGCTCATGCGGCGGGCATGTTCAACGCGATCTTCGTGACTAAAGCCGAGGTCTCTCGATATATTGGCCCTAACCGAGTCCGCATTGAAAACAACTGCATTGAGCAGCGGCGCCAGAATATTGGCGAGCGTCGTCTTACCCGCGCCCGGAAGCCCCATGATGAGAATTTTTCGTGTCATGGGCGCTCCTCGCTTCAAGAGAACGTATGCCGCAGAGCTTACACCAGTTTGGCCGCCGAGCCTCAGCGGGCTGTCGGCTTGAACGCCGTGCACGTGACGTCGCCCGGCGACGTCGGGAACGCGTTGAGGGCGCTTGGCATCTGAATGCCAGGCAGTCGCCGCGACAGGTCATGCCCTCGGTTCCCGGAGCCAAATTTGCGGAGGATGAGGAACCCAACCCCTTTGTGCATTTTTATACGGAGTTCCGGGAACGGAGTACCACCCTTCGGACTCATGAGTCTGTTGGGATTTCTACATCGGACTGATCGACGTGCTGGGCAAAACCTATCTCACCAAGCAAGCCTCTCTCCTGCTTGAATTCGCCAGAACCACCTCGGATTCTGACCTCTCCGCCAAGCTGATCAGCAAGGCGGCCGACCTGAAGTCCCTGGCCGATCCGCTGCCCGACAAGGATCAGGATCCCAGAGCTCCCGACGTGGCACCGGACGTCGGTCCGAGCGATCCGACAGGACGTTGAGCGATGTTGGCCGTGGTGCTCGTCATTCTCGTCCTCGCCATGGCTATCCTCGTGCCGGTCTGTCTCGCCGTCCGGATCATGCCGCGGCGGACTTGAGCTCCCTGCCCACGACGGAAATCGCGCAGGATAAATCATCCTGTGTGCTGCTTTGCCTCGCGCCTGCACTCGGCTAGAACTCTCGCCAACGATTTGCAGGAGTTTCCGCCCGTGGCCCTCATGCCCGTTTCTGACGCGCTTGCCGCGGTGCTGGCGGGTGCAGAGCCGCTGCCTGAAGAGATGGTTTCCCTCGATGAGGCCTACCATCGCGTGCTTGCGCGCGACGTCGCTTCGCGGCGCACGCAGCCACCGGAGGCCATGTCGGCGATGGACGGCTATGCCGTGCGCGCGGCCGACGCGGCAACGGTCGATTCCAGGCTCGCGGTCGTCGGCGAGGTCGCGGCGGGTCGCCCGTTCGCGGGAAGGGTTGGCCCCGGCGAAGCCGTGCGGATCTTCACCGGCGGCGTCGTTCCCGACGGCGCCGATGCGGTCGTGATCCAGGAGGACACCGTCGCGGAAGGCAAGCTTGTCACGATCAAGGAAGCCGCGATTTCCGGGCGGCACATCCGCCCCGCCGGCGTCGACTTCCGCGAGGGAGACGTGCTGCTCCGCAAGGGAAGCCGTCTCACGGAGCGCGATCTCGCGCTGGCCGCCGGAATGAATCACCCGCATCTCGCCGTCTGCCGCCGTCCGAGGGTCGCGATCCTCGCCACCGGCGACGAGTTGGTGATGCCCGGCACCACGCCCGGTCACGGGCAGATCGTCTATTCCAATGGCTATGCCCTGCACGCGCTCGCCCGCAGCGAGGGCGCCGAGACCATCGACCTCGGCGTTGCCGCCGATACGCTGGAGGCCACTTCCGCCGGCATCCGTCGCGCCCGGGAGAGCGGCGCCGACATCCTGATCACGACCGGTGGCGCATCGGTCGGCGACCACGATCTGGTCCAGCAGGCGCTCAAGGACGAAGGCATCTCGATGTCGTTCTGGAAGATCGCGATTCGGCCCGGCAAGCCGATGATGCACGGACGGCTCGGCGCAATGCGCGTGATCGGCCTGCCCGGCAATCCCGTGTCGTCTTACGTGTGCGCCTTCCTGTTCATGGTGCCGCTGATTCGCGCCCTGTCGGGCCGTTCAGTGATCCATCATCACCGCGAGCGCGCCGTGCTGGGCCGCGATCTCGGTGCCAACGACCAGCGCGAGGATTATCTGCGTGCGCGCCTGGAACAGCGTGACGACGGCGCGCTCGTTGCCCATCCCGTCAGCCATCAGGACTCCTCTCTGCTTGCGAATCTCGCTGCGGCGCAGGTACTTCTCGTGCGCGCACCGTTCGCGCCGAGGGCCGAGGCCGGCACGCCTTGCGAGGTGCTGCGCCTGCCCGCCTGAGCTGCACGGCCACACGCATCGCGCGAGCTTCGCTCTGTTCACCGTAAATTAAGCAGTTGCGGAACACATATCGAACATATAGTGTCCGTTCATGATTTGTTTCGAACGTGTAGCAGCTTATCGCTGAACTCCTCGTCTCGGAATCGAACGACATCAACCGGGGGACTTTCGTCGAGATGTTGACGCGCAAACAATACGAGCTTCTACGGTTCATCAGCGAACGTCTGAAGGAAAGCGGCGTGCCGCCGTCCTTCGACGAGATGAAGGATGCGCTCGACCTGCGCTCGAAGTCAGGCATCCATCGCCTGATCACCGCGCTCGAGGAGCGCGGCTTCATCCGCCGCCTGCCCAACCGCGCCCGTGCCATCGAGGTGATCAAGCTGCCCGAGCTCCAGGCCGCCGCCGGCAGCCGCCGCGGCTTCACGCCGAGCGTCATCGAGGGCAATCTCGGCAAGGTGCGCGCGACCTCCAGCCCGCCTGTGGACGAGGGCGAGCGTCCCGTCGCGGTGCCCGTGATGGGCCGCATCGCGGCCGGCACGCCGATCGAGGCGCTGCAGACCCGCAGCCACACCATCAGCGTGCCGCCCGACATGCTCGGCTCGGGCGAGCATTACGCGCTCGAAGTCCGCGGCGATTCGATGGTCGAGGCCGGCATCCTCGATGGCGACATGGCGCTGATCCAGCGCAACGAGAGCGCCGATACCGGCGACATCGTGGTGGCGCTGATCGACGACGAGGAAGCCACGCTCAAGCGCTTCCGCCGCCGCGGCGCCTCTATCGCGCTCGAGCCCGCCAACGCCGCCTACGAGGTCCGCATTCTTCCGCCGAACCGCGTGAAGATTCAGGGCAAGCTGATCGGGCTGTACCGCAAGTACTGAGCGGTCCTGCGATCGTTCGACACCTATTGGAGCGGATCCGCTGTCCGCTCCGGCTGGATGATTTTTCCGGTTCTGCTCAGATTGTCCGGCCCCCTCTTTCGGCGCCACATCCTCGACACGCCGCACGGCGCATGATCGCTTCGCGGCCTGAGAATGCGAGGACAGGTGTTGCGCCAGACGTTTCATGGACGATCGTCGCTGCGCCGATCGCAGCAGCAGTGACGTAAGCCACTGCCATACAATCGCACCGCCATTCCGCAAGCGAGCTGGCAATACTCAGGCTGGTCGGCGCCCGCGGGGCGCTGACGCACGCCTTCCGAATACGCATGCATCGGCTTTGTTCCTATCGAATCCGGGAAAGATAATGTGATCGCGGCTTGCGGACGCAGCCGCAGATTTGCCTACAACGAAGCAGAATGTTGCGTGCTTCCACCTGATAGAGGCCTGCGCCTCCAAAAGAGGTGCGGGTTGCTATCTTCGCATGAGGAGCACCCGATGTGTGACTACAGCCTGCATGCCGTCGCGACGCGCCCCGCCGAAGTCGGCGAGACGATCGTCACGACAACCTTCCGTGGCACCTCGACGCGCGGCTTCGCCTCCGAAGCCGATCTCTCCGTCGCGGTCTGCCTGCTGCCGGGAACGGAGCTCGCTTTCGCCGACAACGTCCGTTACGACAATCGCTGGATCTGGACGCGCACCGTGAACTCCCGCGTCGGCAAGTTCGGCAAGATCGACCCGCACATTCCCGATCGCCATCATGACGCGATCGAATTCCCCGACGGCAAATACGTGCTGGTGACACAGCTCGTCGAAGGCCAGCGCGCGACCGTGCTGCAACTGCCGGTGACCCAGCCGGTTGGCGAACGCGAGCACAAGCCGCAGATCGTCGCCGACACGCGGTCCACCATCACGCGCCTGCCGATCGGCTGACGTCGTCGCCCCGGCCGATGGTCGTGGGCCAGGAATGAAATGCCATCGCCGGCCGAGGCCGGCGAGATGGTATGGTTTGCGTCCTGCGAAATCCGGTCCGACCTCCCCCGCACCGCTCCTCAATCGTCCGCCTGAAAATCCGTCTCCGATGGCGTTGCGTCCCGGTTGCGGGGCACGGCCGTCTTCGGCGCAAGGCTGCCGTCGAAATCCGCCTCGCCGGCGCCGGCCGGCAGCCAGGGGCGGCTTGTGCCTCTCGCCCTCACCGCCCGAACCGAGAAGCCGTCACCGCTCCGCGTCAGAGCCAGCGCGCCCTGACTGGCGAGCCGCGGCCTGTCGACCACCATCGCCGCGCAATCGGGCGGCGCTGGGCGCGCCGTCACCACCAGCGCGGCGCGGCTGCAATCATCAGCCAGCGCGTCGATGCGCAACGCCAACGCGACCAGCCGTCCGTCCGCGAGCGGCGTCACGCAGCCGGACTCGTCACACGACACACCGTCGGCCAACGAGGCGCTGCCGGCATCGCGCGGATCGGCATCGGCAGCCAACCACTCCCTCAGCAGGAAGCCATCCTTGCTGGCGCGGATCACATGCAGCCGCCCGTCCCGGCCCCGCACGGCGACGCTCGCGCCATCCCCGGCAACCAGGATGTCGGGCTGCCGCACCGACATCGCCCAGAGGATCGCGGCAAGCAGCAGCAGGGCCCCGGACCAGCGCAGGGGCGTGCGCAACAGCCCCATCACGATGATCCCGAGGCTCGCCGCGATCAGCGGCGCGATCCCGAACGCGGGAATGCGGCCGACGGCACCCGGCAGTGCCGCCACCCAGCGCGAGACCACGATCATCCACTCGATGCCGATCCCCATCAGCCACCAGAACGCGCCGTCGAGCCCGAATGGCGCCGCGAGCAACCCCAACAGCCCCGCCGGCATCACCAGCGCCGAGACCACCGGCATCGCGCCGAGATTGGCGAGCACGCCGTATGGCGTCACGCGGTGGAAGTGGAAGGCGGCGTATGGCGTGGTCGCGAGCCCCGCAATCAGCGAGGCCAGGAACAGCATCGCGATCTCGCGGCCGCCCCACAGCGCGATCCGCGCCGTTGCGGAATGATCGGGCGATGCGAGCCGGTTCGGCATGCCGATCTGCACCAGCGCCACCAGCCCGAGCGTTGCCGCAAAGGACATCTGAAAACTCGGATGCACCAGCGCCTCGGGCGCGACTGCGAGCACGATCAGCGCGGCCACCGCCAGCGTCCGGAACGTGATGGCGCGGCGATCGACCATCACGGCAATCAAAACCACCGCCGTCATGAAGAACGATCTCTGCGTCGCGACCTCGGCGCCGGACAGCAGCAGGTAGAACGCAGCCGCAACAAGCGCAGCGGCCGCCGACCATTTCTTGATGGCGAAGCCGGCCGCCAGCCCCGGAATCAGCGCCAGCAGCGCGCGAACCGCGAAGAAGACGACGCCGGCGACGACCGCCATGTGATAGCCGGAGATCGACAGCACATGGCCGAGCCCCGAGACGAACATCGCGTCGTTGACGGGCGCGGTGATCGCGTCGCGCCGCCCTGTGAGCAGCGCGGTCGCGATCGCGCGATCATCGCCTTCGAGCGTCGCACGGATGCGGGCATCGATCGCATCGCGCAAGCCTTGCATGAAGGCCGCGTAGCGCAGCCGCGAGCCGACGGCATCCGGCGGCGGTGTGGCCGTGATCGCTCCCATCACGAAGCCGGAGGCTCCGATGCCCTGGAAGAACATGTCGCGCGAGAAATCGTAGCTGCCGGGGCGCACCGGCGAGATCGGCGGCAGAAGCCGCGCCTTCAATTGCACGAAGCTGCCGACCTCCGGTGCCGTCCCCTTGCGCACCGAAAGACGCACGCGGTCGAGCTTGACGTCACTGCGCTGCGCCTCCATCGCGCTCACGCGCAGCACGAAGCGATCGGTGCGCTCGCGGATGTCGCGCGCCTCCACGAAGCCGGACAGCGACACCGAATAGAGCGGCTTGGCCAGCACGGTGTGGGCGATGCGCGCCGTCTTCCAGGTTGCGACGGCAAAACCGGCCGCGACCGCCGCGAGCATGATCGCCAGGGCAAACAGCCGGCTCCGTCGCAGCACGACCGCGCCAAGCGCGAGAACGGCCGCCGTCGCCGCAACGACCCACAACACCGGCTCATGATCGGCGGCGAAATACAGCGCGATGCCGCCGCCGAAGGCGACCGGCACCCAGGGTAGCAGCCGGCCAGGGCCGGCCTCGGCGCGGGCCCATCCGCGCAGCGTTCCGACAATTCCCGGCCAGATGCCAAAGCCCGCCGGCGCAAAGCCGCCAGCCGGTGCAGCGCGGCCGACCGGCCACGTCCCGGCAACTCCCTGGGAGCGCACTGGCCGGCCCGGCTCCGCCATTCCCCTGCACCTTACGATACGCGACGGGTGCGGAGGCTACCGGAACGTGCGACCGGGCGAATAGCGGTACAGATCAGGAACGGGCGTCGCGGCGCTACTTTTCCTCTTCCATCGTCACCGCGACCGAGGCCTTGGCCGACAGCCGGACCTTGTTGCCTTCGACGTCGGCAACGAGGCCCTTGTCGATGAAATGATGGTGCCCCTTGTGGCTGCCCTCGCCGCTGTCCTTCTTGGTCAGCTTGATGCGGTTACCTTCGACACGATCGACGGTGCCGACATGGACGCCGTCGGCGCCGATGACTTCCATATGCTCTGCGATGTTCTGCATGGCGGGATCCTTATTTGGAATCTACCTCAACGCAGCAAGAGACCTCGGGTTCTTGTTCGGATGTCATTCCGGGGCGCGCCGCTTGGCGCGAGCCCGGAATCCATAACCACGAGCTGGGGTTATGGATTCCGGGCCTGGCCCTTCGGGCCATCCCGGAATGACAAAACTGACGCAGATGGCCAATCAGATCAGCGGCGCCTGTGACGAGGCGTGATGATTGACGATCTTCCAGTCGCCGTCCTCGCGGATGAGGACCCAGCTCATCTTGACGACGAGATCGTCCCGCTCGCCGGCGAGATCGAACGCGATGGTCGCGGCCATGTTGATCAGACCGGGGCTGGCCTGCACCGCGTTCACCTCGGAGAAGGTCGCGCTCGGTTCGCGCCAGCGCGGCAGCCCATTGAAATAATCGGCGACGCCGTCCCTGCCCCGATAGAGTTTGGGGTTGGAGCCGAAGAAGAACGCGTTCGTCGAGTACAGCGACGACAGCGCCACGGCGTCGAGCTTGGCAAAGCCGGCGCACCATTTCGCGATGACGGCGGAAACGATGGCGTCTGCTTCGCTGCTCATTGCGCATCAACCTTTCGCGACTTCCTTCGCGAACGTGTCGCGCAGGCCGATGGTGCGCGAGAACACCGGTTTGCCGGGGGTCGAGTCCTTGTCACGGACGAAGTAGCCCTGGCGCTCGAACTGCATCGGCTCGGTCGAATTGCTCTCCGCAACGGAAGCCTCGACCCGCGCATCGGAGAGGATCTCCAGCGAATTCGGATTGAGATCGGCCGCGAAGTTCGAAGCGTCCGGGCTCGGATTGGAGAACAGCTGGTTGTAGATGCGGATCTCCGCGGGCCTGGATGCCGCCGCCGGCAGCCAGTGCATGGTCGCCTTGACCTTGCGGCCGTCGGGCGCGTTGCCGCCCTTGGTCGCGGGATCGTAGGTGCAGCGCAGCTCCACCACTTCACCCGCGTCGTTCTTGATCACGCCGATGCACTTGACGAAATAGGCGTAGCGCAGCCGCACCTCGTTGCCTGGCGACAGGCGGAAGAACTTCTTCGGCGGGTTCTCCATGAAGTCGTCCTGCTCGATATAGAGCTCGCGGCCGAACGTGATCTTGCGCGTGCCGGCGCTAGCGTCGTCGGGATGGTTGATCGCCTCGAGTTCCTCGGTCTGCCCTTCCGGATAGTTCTCGATCACGACCTTCAGCGGCTTCAGCACCGCCATGCGGCGCTGCGCCGTGCGGTTCAGCTCCTCGCGGATGCAGAACTCCAGCATGCCGACGTCGACCACGCTGTTGGCCTTGGCGACCCCGATGCGCTTGACGAATTCGCGCAGCGCGGCCGGCGGCACGCCGCGGCGGCGCATGCCCGCCATGGTCGGCATGCGCGGATCGTCCCAGCCTGCGACATGGCCGTCGCGGACGAGCTGGGTCAGCACGCGCTTGGACAGCAGCGTGTAGGTCAGGTTGAGCCGCGCGAATTCGTACTGGTGCGGCTTGGACGGCACCGGCAGCCTCTCGATGAACCAGTCATAGAGCGGCCGGTGGTCCTCGAACTCCAGCGTGCAGATCGAATGCGTGATGCCCTCGATCGCGTCCGACTGGCCATGCGCATAGTCGTAGCTCGGATAGATGTTCCACTTGGTGCCGGTGCGCGGATGATGCGCATGCAGGATGCGGTACAGCACGGGGTCACGCAGGTTGATGTTGCCCGCGGCCATGTCGATCTTGGCCCGCAGCACGCGCGCGCCGTTCGGGAATTCGCCGGCCTTCATGCGGCGGAACAGGTCGAGGTTCTCGTCCACGCTGCGGTCGCGGAACGGCGAGTTCTTGCCGGGCTCGGTCAGCGTGCCGCGCGTGAGGCGGATTTCCTCCTGGGTCTGGTCGTCGACATAGGCGAGCCCGTCGCGGATCAGCTGCTCCGCCCATTCGTACAGGCGGTCGAAATAGTCCGAGGCGAAGAACAGGTTCTTGCCCCAGTCGAAGCCGAGCCAGCGCACGTCGGCCTGGATGGAGTCGATGTATTCCTGCTCTTCCTTGACCGGGTTGGTGTCGTCGAAGCGCAGATGGCAACGGCCCGGAAATTCCTGGGCGATGCCGAAGTTGAGTGCGATCGACTTGGCGTGGCCGATGTGCAGATAGCCGTTCGGCTCCGGCGGGAACCGGGTCACGATCTCCTTGTACTTGCCCTGATCGAGGTCGGCCTGGATGATGTCACGAATGAAATCGCGCCCAACCTCAGTCGCCACCGGTTCTGTCATCACGAAAATCCTGTAGGGAAATCAGCGGCCCTTCTGCCAAATTCGCGTGGCTGAGCCAAGGCCTAGCATGTCCGCCGTCGGGCTTTAGTTATGCTCCGGTCCTGCTATACACCACCGCCTCCAATGCATAGGCCCTGCCAAGAATGTCCGATTCCGTCGTTACCCGCTTCGCTCCCTCGCCGACCGGCTTCCTTCATATCGGGGGGGCCCGCACGGCGCTGTTCAACTGGCTCTATGCGAAGAAGCACGGCGGCAAGATGCTGCTTCGGATCGAGGACACCGACCGGGAGCGCTCCACCGAGGCCGCCATCGCCGCCATCCTCGACGGCCTGAAATGGCTGGAGCTCGGCTGGGACGGCGAGGTCATCTACCAGTTCGCCCGCGCCGCCCGCCACCGCGAGGTCGCCGAGCAGCTGCTGGCCGACGGCAAGGCCTATCGCTGCTACGCCACGGCCGAGGAGCTCGCCGCCATGCGCGAGAAGGCGCGCGCCGAGGGGCGCACCCGCCTCTATGACGGCATGTGGCGCGACCGCGATCCCGCGACTGCCCCCGCAGACGTGAAGCCCACCATCCGCCTGCGCGCGCCGCAGACCGGCGAAACCGTGATCGAGGACCAGGTCCAGGGACGCGTGGTCTGGCAGAACGAGAACCTCGACGATCTCGTCCTGCTCCGAGGCGACGGCAACCCGACCTATATGCTCGCCGTGGTGGTCGACGACCACGACATGGGTGTCACCCATGTGATCCGTGGCGACGACCACCTGATCAACGCCGCGCGCCAGAAGCAGATCTACGATGCGATGGGCTGGGCGCTGCCCAGCATGTCCCACATCCCGCTGATCCATGGCCCGGACGGCTCGAAACTGTCCAAGCGCCACGGCGCGCTCGGTGTCGATGCCTACCGCGCCATGGGATACCTGCCGGCTGCGCTGCGCAACTACCTCGTCCGGCTCGGCTGGAGCCATGGCGACCAGGAGATTTTCTCGACCGAGGAGATGATCGCGGCGTTCGACCTCGCCAGCGTCGGCCGCGCCGCCGCCCGCTTCGATTTCGCCAAGCTGGAAAGCCTCAACGGTCACTACATCCGCCACACCGACGATCAATCGCTCGTGAAGATGTTCGAGGACGTGCTCGACCACGTGCCCGGACGCAACGAGCTTAAGGCCAAGTTAAACGACACCACGCGCGCGCAGCTCCTCAAGGCCATGCCGGCCCTGAAGGAGCGCGCCAAGACGCTGATCGAGCTGATCGACGCCGCCCATTTCATCTTCGCCGACCGGCCACTGGAGTTCGATCCCAAGGCGCAAGCGGTGCTGACACCCGAGAACCGCAGGCTGGTCGGCCAGCTTCATTCCGCGCTGGAGAAGGTCGAGACCTGGAGCGGCGCCACCACCGAAGCCGCGCTGCGCGCCTTTGCCGAGGAAAACAGTCTCAAGCTCGGCGCGGTTGCCCAGCCGCTCAGGGCGGCGCTCACCGGACGGACGACGTCGCCTGGTATATTTGAGGTTCTGGACGTCCTGGGGCGCCAGGAAACCCTGGGCCGGCTCAAGGACCAGTCTACGACGTAAGTCGACCATGCGTGCGGCGATCTTGCAGCGCACACAGCAATAATATACCCATCTCCCCCGTACATTCTGGAACATCCGGTCTGCCCCCTGATCTGCCTAGGGGCCTCCGGCTTCGGCCCGTTTCACCACACATCGGGGACTACGATGGACGCAAAACCAAGCAACAAGACCGCCACGCTGACGGTAGGAAACAAGAACTACGAGCTTCCGATCCTCAGCGGCAGCGTCGGGCCCGATGTCGTCGATATCGGCAAGCTCTACGGCCAGTCCGGCCTGTTCACCTACGATCCGGGCTTCACTTCGACCGCGAGCTGCCAGTCCAAGATCACCTATATCGACGGCGACGCGGGTGTGCTGGAATACCGCGGCTACCCGATCGAGCAGCTCGCCGAGCACGGCGACTTCCTGGAGACCTGCTATCTCCTGCTCTACGGGAACCTGCCGACCGCCTCGCAGAAGAAGGATTTCGACCACCGCGTGACCCATCACACGATGGTGCACGAGCAGATGGCCCGCTTCTTCCAGGGCTTCCGCCGCGATGCCCATCCGATGGCGATCATGGTCGCAGCCGTCGGCGCGCTCGCCGCGTTCTATCACGACTCGACCGACATCAACGATCCGAAGCAGCGCATGATCGCCTCCATGCGCATGATCGCGAAGATCCCGACGCTGGCGGCGATGGCCTACAAGTACACCGTCGGCCAGCCGTTCATCTATCCGAAGAACTCGCTGGGCTTTGCCGAGAACTTCCTCAACATGTGCTTCGCGGTGCCCTGCGAGGACTACAAGGTGAGCCCCGTGCTCGCCGATGCGCTCGAGAAGATCTTCATCCTGCACGCCGACCACGAGCAGAACGCCTCGACCTCGACGGTGCGCATCGCCGGCTCCTCCGGCGCCAACCCGTTCGCCTGCATCGCGGCGGGCATCGCCTGCCTCTGGGGCCCGGCGCACGGCGGCGCCAACGAAGCCGCGCTCAACATGCTCTATGACATCGGCACGGTCGACAAGATCCCCGAGTTCATCGCCAAGGTGAAGGACAAGAACTCCGAAGTCCGCCTGATGGGCTTCGGTCACCGCGTCTACAAGAACTACGATCCGCGCGCCAAGATCATGCAGAAGATGTGTCACGCCGTGCTCAAGGAGACCGGCCATGGCGACGATCCGATGCTGAAGGTGGCGATGGAGCTCGAGAAGATCGCGCTCAGCGACCAGTACTTCATCGATCGCAAGCTCTACCCGAACGTCGACTTCTATTCGGGCATCACGCTGAAGGCGATGGGCTTCCCGGTCTCGATGTTCACCGTGCTGTTCGCGGTCGCCCGCACCGTCGGCTGGATCAGCCAGTGGAGCGAGATGATCGAGGATCCCCAGCAGAAGATCGGCCGACCGCGCCAGCTCTACACCGGCGTCACCAAGCGCGATTACGTGCCGATCGGCGATCGCAAGTAAGTTCGGCCATCACGGCTTTCGAAACGGCGCCATCCCACGATGGCGCCGTTTTCGTTTGCGGGATTTGCAGGATGGGCGAAGCCGCTTACTGCCGGCTCCCACGCATCGTTGCGAGCACGATATCGGCGGCGAGCTCGCTCGGCGACTTGTTGCCGGTCGACATGATCTGATCGAGCTGGGCGAATGCCTCGACCTGCTGCCGGCGGAGCGGCGAATCCGTCAGCAGCTCGGCGAGCGCCGGCGCCAGCTTCTCCGGCGTGCAGTCCTCCTGCAGATACTCGGGAATGACATCCTTGCCGATCACGAGATTGGCAAGGATCACCGAGGAGACGCGGATCGCGCGGCGCAGGATGAAGGCTTCGATCGCGCCGACGCGATAGGCCGTCACCATCGGGATGCCCGACAGCGCAAGCTCGAGCGTCACCGTGCCGGACTTGGCCAGCGCGGCGTGGGCCAAGCGGAAAGCGGCACGCTTCTCGTTCTCGCCGATCACGATCTGCGGCTTGACCGGCCAATTCGCGATGCCCTCGCGGATGGTGGCTTCGAGATGCGGCATGGTCGGCAGCATCAGCGCGAACGTGCGCCCCTCCGCCTGCAACCGGCCGAGCGCCGCGCCGAACACGTCGAGGTGATGCCGGATCTCGCTGCGGCGGCTGCCGGGCAACACCAGCAGCACCGGCGGCGCGCCGTCGCGGCGCGCCTGCTCCTCTGCGTTCGGCCGCAGCGAGGACAATTGCTCGATCAGGGGATGGCCGACATAGCTGCAGGGCGGCCCGCCGAGCTTGCGGTATTCCTCCGGCTCGAACGGCAGCAGGCCGAGCACATGGTCGACATAACCGAGCATGGTCCGTGCGCGGCCCGGCCGCCACGCCCAGAGCTGCGGCGAGACGTAATCGACGATCGGGATTCCGGGACTGCGCGAACGCACGCGCCGCGCGACGCGATGGGTGAAGTCGGGGCTATCGATGATGACGAGGGCGTCGGGCGCGGCCTCGGCCACCGCGTCAGCGGTCTCTCGGATCAGCCGCAGGATCTTCGGCAGTTGCTGCACAACCGCGGCAAAGCCGACGATCGACAGCTCCTCGATCGGAAAAAGCGATTCGAGCCCTTCGAGCGCCATGGTGCGGCCGCCGACGCCGACGAACTGCACACCGTCGCCGAGGCGCTGGCGCAGCACCTTCATCAAGGCGCTGCCGAGCCGATCGCCGGATTCCTCCGTGGCGATCAGGAAGATCTTGCGCATGGGATCGCGCCCCTGCATCACGCGGGCAGGCCGATGATGAAGAGATATTTGGCGTCGGCAAGCGCGATCATCGCTTGCGGCTCCGCGGCAATGGTGTTGCCGGCAATGACGGCGATGCCCGCAAGGCCGGCGGCCGCGACGCCCTCTATCGTCCGCGGGCCGATCGTCGGCAGGTCGAAGCGCAGATCCTGGCCGCTCTTCGGCGCCTTCACCAGCACGCCGCGGCCCGTGGCGGCACGGATGCGGCCCTCCTCACGCAGCCGCGCGACGCGGGCGAGCAGCGCATCGGTTCCTTCGATGTCCTCGACCGCCACGACATGGCCGTCGATCACCACGGCAGCCTGGCCGATGTCGAACGGACCGAGCGCGGTCAGCACCGCGCGCCCGCGCTCGATGTCGGCCTTGCTGGTGTCGCTGGGCCAGGCGCGACTGATGCAGCCCTCGGGCATCAGGAGATCCGGTGCGACGTCCTTGATGCCGACCATGCGAAAGCCGTCCTGCTCGAGCATGCGGCCGACACCGGACAACAGATGATCGTCGCCGCCGCGAAAGGCGCGGATGACGTTGCCGAGCAGGCGCAGCGTCTTGACGTCGAAACGGATCTCCGACAGCGAGGGCCGCACCAGCGTGCCGATGAAGATCAGGTCGCGGCAGCCCTCCTCGCGAAACAGCCGCATCGCGCGGCCGAGCTGGCCGACCGAGATCCAGCGATGGCGGAATTTCTCCACCCGCACGGGATCGCAGGCCCCGCGCAGCGGAAACAGCACTGGCGTAATGCCGTGCGCGGCGAGCGACTCGGCGACCGCGAACGGCATGGCGCCGCCGCCGGCGACAATGCCGACCGGTGATGAAACCTGCGAAGCCGCCGATGTCATGCCCGCGGCCATCCCGGACTCACTTCGCGATGGCGGGGAGACAGAGCGGACGCTTGCCCTTGCCGATGAAGTCGAGGATTTCGGCGATCGCGGGGTCTTCGCCTGCGAGCGGCCGCGCCGCCTCCAGACGCTCCGCAAACGTGCCGGGCCCGTGGAAGAGCTTCTGGTAGAACGCGCGCACGGTCGCGAGCCGCTGCCTGGTGAACTTGCGACGCTTCATGCCGATCAGGTTGAGGCTCTCCAGCACCGCGTACTGGCCGTTGACGAGCCCATACGGGATGACGTCGTCGCGCACACCGCAGACACCTCCGACCATGACATAGGAGCCGATGCGGGTGAACTGGTGCACAGCAGAAAGGCCGCCGATGTAAACGGCATCGCCGATCTCGCAATGGCCGCCGAGTGTTGCTGACGTCGCGAAGATCACGTTGTCGCCGACCATGCAGTCATGGCCGACATGGCTGTTGTTCATGAAGTAACCGCCGCTGCCGACGCGCGTCAGTCCGCCGCCCTTGATGGTGCCGACATTCATCGTCGCACCTTCCCGGATGGTGCAGCCCGAGCCGATCTCAAGCCGGGTCGGCTCGCCCCTATAGCTGAGATCCTGAGGCGCACCGCCGAGCACGGCGAACGGCGAAATCACGCAGCCGTCCCCGACCGAGGTATGGCCGATGATTGTGGCCTGTCCGATCAACCTGCAATTCGCGCCGATCACGACGTTCGGGCCGATGATGCAATAGGGTCCGATCTCGGAGCCCTCGCCGATCACGGCGCCGTCCGCGATCCGTGCGGTGGGATCAATCTTGCTCATCAAGCCAATCTTACTCGTCAAGAAGGTCTGGTTATGTGTTGAAGTCGCTTGGTTTTCCGCTCGTTAGCGCGACTATGCCCGATCTGTCCAGTGACGTATCATCTCGGCGTATTTCAAGTGCCGGATGAAGCGGTCCTGCCGGCCCATCAACATGTTCATACGGAGCTTCAGCTATCGTGGTCAGGGCCCTGGTCCTTCTGCTTGCACAGCTCGCCGGTACACCGATCGTGTCCGAGACGGTCGAGACCGGTGAACGCCAGCTCATCGATCTCGGCACGTTCGAGTGCCGCGACATCACCAGGAGCACGGTGCTTCAGCGGGTCTGTTACGATCGCGCGCGGCAGGATCTCGTCGTCGCGGCTGACGGCGCCTATGACCGCTATTGCGGCGTGACGGCCGACACGGTCGAACGCCTCCTGGGCGCGCCGTCCATGGGCCAGTTCTTCAACCAGAATATCAGGCGAGAGACGGCCGGCAGCCGTTACGATTGTCGCGCGTGAGGCCCATGCGGGAGCATCTGGCCGCTCAGTCCGTCAGCATGGCGCCGACATCGGCCTCCGCGACGACCTGCCCGTTGACCTTGGCGTCGCCGTGAAACCACCACATGGCCTTGCGGCGCCCGAGCGAGCGCATGTGATATTCGATGGTGTCGCCGGGCAGCACCGGCTTGCGGAACTTGCACTTGTCGATGGTGAGGAAATACACCGCCCGCGGCTTCTCGGTGCCTTCGACCGACTTGATGCCGATCACGCCCGCGGTTTGCGCCATCGCCTCGATCATCATGACGCCGGGATAGACCGGGCGCTCGGGGAAATGCCCCTGGAACGCCGGCTCGTTGAAGGTGACGTTCTTGATGCCAATGCCGCTGTAATCGGCGCGGATGTTGATCACGCGGTCGATGAGCAGCATCGGAAAACGGTGCGGCAGGGTCTGGAGGATGGCGTTGATATCCACCAGCTCGAACTTAACAGGTGATTCCGCCGTCATTCCCGTCCCTCGTCCTTCGGCTCGGCCTTGCTGTCGCGTACCAGGCGCTCCACCGCGATGATCTCCTTGAACCACTGCTTGGTCGGTTTGGCGAAATGCCCGCCCCAGCGGCCGCCCGGCGGAATGTCGTCCTTGACCGCGCTCATGGCGGTGACCTGAGCCCCGTCGCCGATCTTGAGGTGATTGTTGATGCCAACCTTCGCTCCAAGCGCCACGTTGTCGCCGATGGTCAGGCTGCCGGCGAGGCCGATCTGTGCCGCCAGCAGGCAGTGCCGGCCGATCGTCACATTGTGGCCGATCTGGACCTGATTGTCGATTTTGGTCCCCTCGCCGATCACGGTGTCCCGCAAGGAGCCGCGGTCGATCGTGGTGTTGGCGCCGACCTCGACGTTGTTCTGGATCAGCACGCGCCCGGTCTGCGGCACCTTCAGATGGCCCTCGGGGCCGAAGAAGATGAAGCCGTAACCGTCCTGGCCAATCGAGCAGCCGGGATGGATCAGCACGTTGTTGCCGATCAGGGCGCACTGGATCGCCGTGCGGGCGCCGACGTTGCAGTCCCGGCCGATCTTGACGCCGGGGCCGATCACCGCTCCGACGCCGATCACGGTGCCGCTGCCGATCTCGACGCCCTGGCCGATCACGGCCAGGGGATCGACGATCACGCCGTCCTCGAGCCGGGCCGAGGGATCGATGATCGCCGAGGGCGCGATACCGTCATTGCCGACCCAGGATTGCGGCCTCAGCGCGTCCCCGTGCCATTCGCGCGCGATCCTGACGAAGGCGCGGAACGGCTGCGCCACCCGCAGCACGGCCACATGTGCGGGCACCTCCGCCTCGAAACGCGGACTGACCAGACAAGCGCCCGCCCTGGTTGCCTTGAGCTGCTCGGCATATTTGAGATTGTCGAAGAATGCCAGATGCATCGGGCCGGCTTCGTCGAGCGACGCCAGGCCCGTAATGACATGGCCGCCCCTCGCGGGGTCGACCAGCTGCGCCTTGGTCAGCGTGGCGATATCGGCCAACGCTGTGGCAGGCGGTTTTGTGAAGAAGATCGGCTGCGCCATTCCACCCCGTCGCGGTCCGGCTTCGGCATGAAGCGGTCGGGCCGCATCATGCCTCATGTCTTGGATTGGCACGATCCCTTTCGGAAACCGGCTCCAGTGATCCGGATCGTGCCGTGCTGATCGAATTAGAACGTGGTGCCGCCGCCGAACCGGAACTCCTGCGTGCGGTCGTATTTGCCCTTGGTGAGCGGCACGGCGTAGTCGAAGCGCAGCGGGCCGAACGGCGACTGCCAGATCAGGCCGACACCAACCGACGTGCGGACCACCTTGCTGTCGTCAAACACGAGACCGGTACAGGTGCCCGCTGATGACGGATTGATGGTCGACGGGATACAGCCGGGCGCATTGACCTCGTTGGTCGTGGTCCAGCTCGTTGGCCCTTGGTAATCAAAGAGGCCGCCGGCATCGGCATAGACCGCACCCTTCAGACCCACTTCCTTGGGCAGGAACCAGAACGGCATCTGCAGTTCGAGCGAAGCACCCCAGTACTTGGTGCCGCCGAGCGCGTCCTGGGTACCGAAGGGATTCAGGTCGCGCGGGCCGATGCCGTTCGGGGCAAAGCCGCGGACGAGGTTCGGACCCATCTGGAAGTGGTCGAGCATGCGCAGATCGCTGCCTACCTTGGTCAGGATACCGCCCTGCAGACGGACGATGCCGACGATGTCAGACACCAGCGGAGTATAGTACTTTCCGTCCGCCACGGTCTTCAGATAGCTCACGTCGCCGCCAACGCCGGCGAAATCCTGCCGGAAGTCGATGAGCAGACCGTCGGTGGGGTTCTTGTTGTTGTCCAGCGTGTTGTAGGTCAGCGTATAGCCGAGCGCCGAGGTCAGGGTCTTGCCGTTGGCAAGCTCCTTGCGCACCGGCAGCGAGGCTTCGCCATCGTTGTAACAGCCCAGGCCGTTCGTCGACGCAAGGCTAATGCCATTGGCATTGGCGAAGGCCGGGCTCGGATTGAACAAGGGATTCGCGCTGCCATCGGGCAGGAACTGCACGTTGTTACAGTTCGCCAGGTAGCTCGGCAGCGTGATTTCCTGCTGGTAGATCGAGTAGCGCAGCTGGAGCGCCAGATCTTCACGCAAGGAGAAGCCGAGGCGCGGCGAGAAGCCGAGCGTCTTGGTGCCGTAGGAGATGTAGCTGTTGGCCAGCTGCTGGCGCTGATAGAGGTCGAGGCCGAGCGCGACGCGGTAGTCGAGCAGATACGGCTCGACGAACGACAGCGAGTAGCCGCGGGCGTACTGGCCATAGGTCACCGACGCCTTGGCGAACAGGCCGCGGCCGAGCAGATTGCGCTCGGAGACCGACACTTCGGCCAGCGCGCCGTCGGTGGTGGAGTAACCGCCCGAGATCGAGAAGTCGCCGGTCGATTTCTCTTCCATGTCGACGATCAGGATCACGCGGTCGCTCGACGAGCCCGGCTCGGTCGTGATCTTCACGCTCTTGAAATAGTCGAGGTTCTTCAGGCGCCGCTCGGCACGATCGACCAGCGCGCGGTTGTAGGCATCGCCTTCCGAGATGTCGAACTCGCGGCGGATCACGTAGTCGCGCGTGCGGGTGTTGCCGCGCAGGTTGATACGCTCGATATAGGTGCGCGGGCCCTCGTCGATGTTGAAAACGACGGACACCGTGTGTGCCTCGAAGTTGCGGTCGCCGCCGGGCCGGACCACGGCGAAGGCATAGCCGCGGCGCGAGGCCTCGATCTGCATCTCCTCGACCGACTTCTCGACCGATTCGACGTTGTAGAGCGAGCCGACATTGACGCGCGAATAGCCGCGCATCGAGGTTGGATCGAAGTTCGGAATGCTCGAGCGGAAGTTGACCGCGGCGACGCGGTACTGCGCGCCTTCCTCGATCTTGAAGGTGACGTTGAAGCCCTTCTTCTCCGGATCGTATTCGGTGAGCGCGGCCACGACCTGGACGTCGGCGAAGCCGTTCTTGAGGTAGAAGCGGCGGATCAGGTCGCGGTCGGCCTCGACGCGGTCGGGATCATAGATGTCGCCGCTGGCGAGAAAGCTCAGCAGGTTCGATTCGCGCGTCTTGATGACGTCCCTGAGGCGGTAGGACGAGAACGCGTTGTTGCCGACGAACTCGATCGACTTGACGCCGGTCTTGGCGCCCTCCTCGATCGTGAAGATCAGGTCAACGCGATTGTTCGGCTGCTCGATGACCTCGGGCGTGACGCGCACGTCGTAGCGGCCGGACCGGCGATAGATTTCGGCGATTCGCAGCGTGTCGGACTGCACCATGGCGCGGGAGAAAGTGCCGCGCGCCTTGGACTGGACTTCAGCGGAGAGCTGCTCGTCCTTGATCTTCTTGTTGCCCTCGAAGGCGAGGCGCCCGATCACCGGATTCTCCACCACGGAGACGATGATCTGGCCGCCGGGACCGCGGTTGATCCTGACGTCCTGGAACAGGCCGGTCTCGATCAACGCCTTGAGGCCGTCGTCGATGGCAGCCTGATCCAGGCGGCCGCCCGGACCCGGCTTGAAATAGGAGCGGATCGTCTCCACCTCGACCCGGCGATTTCCCTCGACGGAAATCGACTGGACGGTCTGAGCGAATGCAGACGAAGACACGAAAACAGCCCCAACCGGGGCAATCACCGGCGCGCCGAACATGATCAGGGTTGCGAGCAAGCCCCCCCGGAGTCGCAGTCCAAACTTCATCGCGCAACGCGCCCTTATCATTCCCTGCCAGACCCAACCCCAACGCCGGTCTGGAGATTCCCCAAGTTCAGGCCGCTTGTAGCCAATTTCACCGACGGCGCAAACGGCCGAAAGCGCCGTGATTTCAATTTCATTCCAGGACGTTGCTGAACAGCAACGCCACAAAAAAGCCTCGATCAGGAAGCGGCCATCCGCAGGATGTCGTTGTAGGTCGCAAACACCATCAACATCAGCACCAAGCCCAGTCCGATTCGGAACCCCATCTCCTGGGTCCGCTCGGACAAGGGCCGGCCACGGACCACCTCGGCCGCATAGAACATGAGGTGGCCACCGTCGAGCAGCGGGATCGGGAACAGGTTCAACAGGCCGATCGAGACCGACAGCACCGCGCAGAGATTGATGACGAACTGGAACCCGGCGCTGGCCGCCTGCCCCGACATCTTCGCGATTCCCAGGACGCCGCTGACCTCGTTCGGATTGCCCTGCCCGACGAACAGCGAGCCTAGGAACTTGAAGGTGCTGGTGATGATGAACCAGACCTGCTCGACCCCGATCTTGAGCGCCTCACCGACGCCGACCGGCGTGGTCGAGGCCTCCCCGGCCTGCGACTTGTGCTCGATACCGAGAACGCCGAGACGATGACTGTTGCCGAACGGATCCTTGCGCTCCAGCAGCGCCGGGGTCGCGGTCAGGGAGACGATGGCGCCGTCCCGCTTCACCTGGAACGCAAGCGCCGAACCTGCGTTCATCGCAACGATTCGCTGCATGTCGGCAAAGCTCTCGATCGGCTTGCCGTCGATCTGGATGACGACGTCGCCGACCTTGAAGCCGGCCGCAGCCGCCGCGCCGTCGGCGACCACACCGTCGACACGCGCGATCGTACTCGGCTTGCCATAGTAGAGCGCCATGCCAGCAAAGATCAGCGCGCCCAGGATGAAATTCGCGATCGGTCCGGCCGCGACGATGGCGGCGCGCGGACCGACCTTCTTGTGGTGGAAGCTGCCGGCGCGCTCCTCGGCCGTCATCGCCGCGAGCGTCTGGGACGACGGTGTCGAGGCCTCGCTCTCGTCGCCGAAGAACTTGACGTAGCCGCCGAGCGGGATTGCCGAGATCTTCCAGCGGGTGCCATGGCGGTCGTTGAAACCGACCAGCTCTGGTCCGAAACCGAGCGAGAAGGTCAGCACGCGAACACCCGCCCAGCGCGCGACCAGGAAATGGCCAAGCTCGTGGAAGAACACGACGATGGTCAGGACGAACAAGAAGGGGACTGCGTAACCGAGGAGCCCATGGCTCAACGTATTGAAACTATGGACGAAAAAGTCGATCATCGATTTCCCTCACCCAGCGCCGCAAGGCCCTGGCACCGAACCAGCTAGGATGCCTTTAAGGCAATTTGAGGCAATAGGGCGGCAGCCCTATTTCGCGCAACATGGTCAACGGATATTGCATCGTCGGCGGACGTCAGGGGCGCCTGGTTCCCACCTTTGATCCAATCGTCAAGGGTCGCCTCGACCAGCCGGGCAATCGCGCCGAACCGGATCTTGCCGGCGATGAAGGCGGCGACCGCGACCTCGTTGGCGGCGTTGTAGACGGTGGTCGCGCCCTTCCCGGTCCGGAGCGAATCGTAGGCCAGCCGAAGTCCGGGGAAGCGCTCGAAGTCCGGCGCTTCGAAGGTCAGCTGGCCGATCTTGGCGAGGTCCAGCCTGGCCGCCGGCCCCTTGATGCGATCGGGCCAGCCGAGGCAATGCGCGATCGGCGTCCGCATGTCGGGCGCGCCGAGCTGGGCCACGACGGAGCAGTCGGAGAACTCGACCATGCCGTGAATGATCGACTGCGGATGAACGAGCACGTCGATCTCGTCGGGCGCGAGCGCGAACAGATAGGACGCCTCGATCACTTCGAGCCCCTTGTTCATCATCGAGGCGGAATCGATCGTGATCTTCTGGCCCATGCTCCAGTTCGGATGCTTCAGCGCTTGCTCGAGCGTGGCTTGCTCGATGTCGGCGGGCTTCCAGGTCCGGAACGGACCTCCCGAGGCCGTGATGATGACGCGGACGAGCTCGTCGCGATTGCCTGAGCTCAGCGCTTGGAACAGCGCATTGTGCTCGGAATCGGCCGGCAGGATGCAGGCGCCCGCCTTTGCCGCGCGCTGCATGAAGAAATCGCCGGCGCAGACCAGACACTCCTTGTTGGCGAGCGCGACATGGGCACCGCGATCGACCGCCGCCAGCGCCGGCTTCAGTCCCGCTGCGCCGCTCACGGCCGCCATCACCCAGTCGGCCGGACGTGCGCCGGCCTCGATCACCGCGCTTTCGCCGGCGCCGCATTCGGTGCCGGTGCCCGCCAGCGCGGCCTTGAGCTCGCCGAGCTTGGAGGTGTCGGCGATCGCGACATAGCGCGCGGAGAATTCCCTGGCGAGCTTGGCCAGCGCCGCGACATTGCCGTTCGCCGTCAGCGCCTCGACCCGGTAGCGCTCGGGCGAGGCGCGCAGCAGGTCCATCGTGCTGTCGCCGATCGAGCCGGTGGCGCCGAGAACCGTGACGCTGCGGACGCCGGACGCCGCAAGCCTGTTGTTACGCAATGGGACCGCGCTCATATCCTCACCAAACCATAAGACCGCTTCCGGCGCTATGCACACCGTGGCGGAGAAAGCCGATAATCCATGCCGCCAGGATGGCGGCGACGAAACCGTCCAGGCGGTCCATAAGCCCGCCATGGCCGGGAATTAAGTGACTGGAATCCTTGACTCCGAAGCGCCGTTTCACTGCGGATTCGAAGAGATCGCCGAGTTGCGATACCACCGACAGGACGGCGCTGACGAGCAGCAGTGGAACCGCCTTTCCGATCCCGCAGGCGGCAAAGCCGGCCGCAACGGCAAGGCTCGCCGCAAAGCCGCCGAGCGCTCCGGACCAGGTCTTTTTCGGGCTCACGCGCGGCCACAGTTTCGGCCCGCCGATGCTGCGGCCGGCGAAATAGCCGCCGATGTCGGTCGCCCACACCACGAGCAGCACGAACATCAGCGCGGCGAAACCGTTGACGAGATCCTGCCGCAAAAGGATCGAGGCCAGCAGCGCCGCCGACGCATAGGCAAACCCGGTCGCCGCCCAGAAGAACTTCCTCCGCGCAATCAGCGTGACGATCGCGCCGCCGATGAAGCCGCTGATGACGGCCGTCTTGAGGGCACCGAAGGCCGTGCAAAATCCCACGATGGCAATGACGATCGTCCCCGCGCCCGTCAGCGCGACCGAGCTCGCGCCCACCACCATCAGCCATTCGGCGAACAGTCCGATCGAGACCAGGGTGACGAGAAGTGCCCAGAGCCAGCCGCCGGCGTAGGCGAGCGCAATGGCGAGCGGCGCCAGCACCAAACCTGCGAGGACTCGCAGCACGAGATTGCTCGGGGCAGGCTGAGAGCCCGCCGGTGCGGCGTCCGGTTCGCTCACGAGGCGTTTTTCGCGACCAGGCCGCCGAAACGGCGTTCGCGCCTGGCAAATTCGGCAATCGCGCTTTCCAGCGCCGCCTTGTCGAAGTCGGGCCAGTGGATCGGCACGAACACGAGCTCGCTATAGGCGGCCTGCCACATCAGGAAGTTCGACAGGCGCTGCTCCCCGCTGGTGCGGATGATGAGATCGGGATCGGGAATGTCGGGCGCGTCGAGATGCGCTCCGAGCGTCTCGGCGTCGATCGTGGCTGGATCCAGCTTGCCCTCCGCAACCTCGCGGGCGAGCTTCTGCGCCGCTTTCGCGATCTCCTGCCGCGAGCCGTAGTTGAAGGCGACGACGAGCGTCAGGCGCGTGTTGTCGCGTGTCAGCTCCTCAGCCTCGTTGAGGAGCCCGCAGATGTCGCTCTCGAGCCCCTCGCGCTCGCCGATGATGCGAACCTTGACGCCGTCGCGATGCAGGCTCGCCAGATCGTTGCGGATGAAGCGCCGCAGCAGGCCGAACAGGTCGCCGATCTCGCTCGCCGGGCGCGACCAGTTCTCCGAAGAGAACGAGAAGATGGTGAGATAGCGAATGCCGAGCTCGTGCGAGGCGCGCACCACGCGGCGCAGCGCATCCACACCGCGGCGATGCCCTTCCGCACGCGGCAGGCCGCGCGCGGCCGCCCAACGCCCGTTGCCATCCATGATGATGGCGACATGCGCAGGCGCCTCGGACCGGTCGGGTCCTTCCGTTGCTGGCGCGGCGGCGTTGGACATGGAAGCGGCCTTAGACGGTGAGGATTTCTTTTTCCTTGGCGGCCAGCAACTGGTCGATCTCGGCGATGGTACCGTCGGTCGCCTTCTGCACCTCGTCGGCGTGACGCTTCTGATCGTCCTCCGACATCTCGTGATTCTTCTCGAGCTTCTTGAGCACGTCGAGGCCGTCGCGACGGACATGGCGCGCGGCGACCTTGGCGGCTTCGGCGTATTTGTGCGCGACCTTCACCAGCTCCTTGCGCCGCTCCTCGTTGAGCTCGGGAATGCGCAGGCGCAGCACCTGGCCCTCGGTCGCGGGCGACAGGCCGAGATTGGAATCGACGATCGCCTTCTCCACCGCCTTGACCATCGACTTGTCCCAGACCTGCACCGAGATCAGCCGGGGCTCCGGCACGCTGACGGTGGCGAGCTGGTTCAGCGGCATATGGCTGCCATAGGCCTCGACCTGAACCGGATCGAGCATCGAGGCGGAGGCGCGGCCGGTGCGCAGGCCGCCGAGTTCGTGCTTGAGGGACTGGACGGCGCCCTGCATGCGGCGCTTCACTTCGTTGAGGTCGAAATTACCCGTGGCCATCACGTTTCTCCTTCAAAATCCCGGCGACCGCTCCGCGCCCTTCCCTCGGGGCACGCAAGACGAGCCGTCAGCCGGCGACGATGGTTCCGTGGCCGACGCCACGCAGAATCGCGCCGATCGACCCCGGCTCCGCGATCGAGAATACGATGATAGGCAGCGATGTCTCGCGGGCAAGCGCGAAGGCGGTCGCATCCATCACCTTGTAGCCGCCCTCGATCGCCTGCGAATGCGTCAGACGGTCGAACCGCGTGGCGGTCGGATCCGTCTTCGGGTCGGCCGAGTAGACGCCGTCGACATTGGTCGCCTTCAGGACCGCCTGCGCCCCGATCTCGGCGGCACGCAGCACCGCGGTCGTGTCGGTGGTGAAGTACGGATTGCCCGTCCCGCCGCCAAGCAGCACGATCCGGCCCTCGGCCAGGTATTTGTGTGCCGCAGTGCGGGTAAACAGCTCGGAAATCTCCGGCATGACGAAGGCCGACAGCGTCCGCGCCGGCGTTCCCTTGCGCTCGATCGCTGCTTCCAGCGCGAGGCAGTTCATCATGGTGGCGAGCATGCCCATGGTGTCGCCGGTTGTGCGCGACACCCCGCGGGAGGAGACCTCGACGCCGCGGACCATATTGCCGCCGCCGATCACGACCGCGACCTCGGTGCCGAGATGGCGGGCCGCGATCAGATCGTCCACAACCCGGTCGACGGTCGGCTGATCGATGCCAAAGCCTTGCTGTCCCGCGAGATATTCGCCGGACAGCTTGATCACGACGCGACGGTAGACCGGATCAGTCATGAGCACCTTCCTTGTCCGGGCGCCGCTTCCGGCGGCACGCCGGAAGGAACGTTCCGTCGCTTACTTCTTGCCGCTGGCCGCGGCGACCTCGGCCGCGAAGTCACTTTCCTGCTTCTCGATTCCCTCGCCGAGAGCATAGCGCACAAAGCCCGCGATCTTCACAGCGCCGCCGACCTTGCCCTCGGCCTCCTTCACCGCCTGCGCCACCGACTTGCCGGTATCGTGGATGAAGGCCTGCTCGAGCAGGCAGACTTCCTTGTAGTAGGTCTTGAGGCCGGACTCGACGATCTTCTCGATCACGTTCTCGGGCTTGCCCTGCTGGCGATATTTGTCGGCGAGCACGTCCTTCTCGCGCTTGACCACCGCCGGATCGAGGCCGGACGGATCGAGCGCCAGCGGGTTGGCGGCGGCGACATGCATCGCGATCTGGCGGCCGAGCGCGGCAAGCTCGTCGGCCTTGCCCGGCGATTCCAGCGCCACGATCACGCCCATCTTGCCGGCGCCGTCGATGACGGCGCCGTGGACATAGTGCGACACCACACCCTGGCTCACTTCGAGCTGGGCGGCGCGTCGCAGCGTCATGTTCTCGCCGATGGTGGCGATCGCGTCATTGATGGCGGTTTCGATCGTGACGTCGCCGACCTTGGCGGCCTTGATCTTCTCGACGTCGGCGCCGACGTCGAAGGCAACCTGGGCGATCATCTTGACGAGGCCCTGGAACTGGCCGTTGCGCGCGACGAAGTCGGTCTCGGAATTGACCTCGACCACGACGCCCTTGGTGCCCTTGGTGAGCGCGCCGATCAGGCCCTCGGCCGCGACCCGGCCCGACTTCTTGGCAGCCTTGGACAGACCCTTCTTGCGAAGCCAGTCCTGCGCCGCTTCCATGTTGCCGTCGTTCTCGGTCAGCGCGGCCTTGCAGTCCATCATGCCTGCGCCGGTCGACTCGCGCAGATC
This sequence comes from Bradyrhizobium sp. USDA 327, assembly GCF_041262065.1. Classification (NCBI taxonomy): domain Bacteria; kingdom Pseudomonadati; phylum Pseudomonadota; class Alphaproteobacteria; order Hyphomicrobiales; family Nitrobacteraceae; genus Bradyrhizobium; species Bradyrhizobium sp. USDA 327. Next base: position 3,397,831 of record NZ_JBGCCW010000001.1, read on the forward strand.
CTTGACCATCGCAGCTGTGATCGTTGCCATCGTTGAAATCCTTTGTGCCTGCCGGTTTGCCGCAGCGTGGCATCGTAGCGCCCCGCCGCGCTCCATCTCAGCAATTTGCGTCAACTGGAATGGTGGCCGGATCCTATCCGGCCAACCCATCGCTCTTTTTGACTATTCCGCTTCCGCGGTCAGCGCCTTGGCCTTGGCCACCCAGGCGTCCGCGCGGCTCGGCAGACCGACTTCTTCGCCGATCGTGTGCGCGGTGTCGTGGTCGAGCTCGGCGAGCTGCCAATAGTGGAAGATGCCGAGGTCGTTGAACTTCTTCTCGATCGCACCCGACACGCCCGGGAGCTTCTTGAGGTCGTCGGCGGTGCCGCGCGGACCCGCAAGGCCCTGGAAACCGCTCGACGAGGGCGCCGGCAGCTCTTCGGCGACCGGCTGAGCCGAAGCGCCGACGTCGATGCCCGAATCGCCCTGGGCACGCGAGATGCCGTCGATCGCAGCGCGCGCGATGAGATCGCAGTACAGAGAGATGGCGCGGCCGGCGTCGTCATTGCCCGGCACCACATAGGTGATGCCCTTGGGGTCCGAATTGGTGTCGACGATCGCGGCGACCGGGATGTTGAGGCGCTGGGCCTCCTGGATCGCGATGTCTTCCTTGTTGGTGTCGATCACGAAGATCAGGTCGGGCAGACCGCCCATGTCCTTGATGCCGCCGAGCGAGCGGTCGAGCTTGTCGCGCTCGCGCTGAAGCGTCAGGCGCTCCTTCTTCGTGTAGGAATTGGCTTCGCCGCCCGAGAGCACGTCGTCGAGGTGACGCAGGCGCTTGATCGAGGCCGAGATCGTCTTCCAGTTGGTCAGCGTGCCGCCGAGCCAGCGCGAATTGACGAAATACTGCGCGCAGCGCTTGGCCGCGTCCGCGACGCCGTCCTGCGCCTGGCGCTTGGTGCCGACGAACAGGATGCGGCCGCCCTTGGCCACCGTGTCGCTGACGGCCTGGAGGGCCTGGTGCAGCATCGGCACGGTCTGGGCGAGGTCGACGATGTGGATGTTGTTGCGGGTGCCGAAAATGAACGGAGCCATTTTCGGATTCCAGCGGTGAGACTGGTGACCAAAGTGCACGCCAGCTTCGAGCAGCTGACGCATGGTGAAATCGGGTAGCGCCATCGTTCTAATTCTCCGGTTGGTTCCTCCGGAAACGTGTGAGCAAAACGGAGCGTTCTCGCCCCGGTTGCCACCGGACGGCCTTGTGAGCCATGTTTCCGTGTGAGATGGCGCGCTATATAGCGCCATTTCGGCCAGAAGCAAGGAAATAAGGGGCCATCCGGGACGCCCGCAAGCTCCCTGTCACTTCCCGACGTCCCTGCCCTTCAGCCTCCTAGCACTTGGGCTGGCCGGGCGGACAGGCCTTTGGTGGCGGGCCGGCTGGCCGTGGCGGGGGATGCGGCGCCGCACGCGGCGGCGCGGCCGCCATGGGAGGCGGTGCAGGACGCGCGACCGGAGGTGGCGGCGGCGCGGGCCGTGCGATTGGAGGTGGAGGCGGTGCAGGACGCGCCATCGCAGGCGGAGGCGGCGCCGGTCGAGCAACGGGCGGCGGTGGCGCCGGTCGGGCCACAGCTGCGGGCGGAGGCGCCGCGCGCGGCGGCGGGGGTGGCGCGACTCGCGGCGGAGGCGGCGGCGTCGGCTTCGCCAAGGCTTGAGGATGCGGTGGCGGTGCGGCAGGCCTGGCGGCCTGCGGCGGCGGCGCGGACCGGTGATCCCGAACTCCGGACGGCCCCCGCGCCGCCACTGGCGGCGGTGGCGGTGCCGCGGGTTTGACCGTGGGCGGGACGACCGGCTTGCCGGGGGCCGCGCTCGGCGGCGGCAAAGCGCCCGACTGGGACCCGGCCGGCCTGCCGCGCAGGTCAGCCGCAGGTGGCGTTGTCGGCCCCAGCGGCTTGGGCAGGCCTGCGGACGGCGGCGTCGAGCTTCCGGGAGCCGTCGGCTGATTGGGCGGAGTAGCGGTTGCCGCGTTCGGCGGTGCCGGCGGAACGTTGCCAGTGGGCGTCGTGGCGGTGGCAGCGGGTCTGCCATGAGGCGGAGCAGCGCCGGGCGTGCCCCCTCCCCCGGCCGGAGGCGGTCCACCCGGAGTTCCGGGCACCGGCAGCGTGTTGGCCTGCGGCAGCCTGGTGGCCGCCGGTGTTTGGGGTGTCGCCGCAGGAACGTTGCCGGCGGGGGCCGTCGCGCTCGGACTGGGCCTGCCGCTTGGCGTTACGGCGCCGGGCGCCGTCCCCGCCGGTGGACCGCCAGGAGTTCCCGGCAAGGTATTGGGTGCCGGCAAGGTATTGACCTGGGGCAGCCTGGCCGCAGCCGGCGGCTGGGCTGTCGTGGCAGGAGCGACATTGGCTGGAGCTGGAGCCGCGATACCCGGTCTCACCGTCGGCTGGATCGTCGCGCTCGGCGGCATCGGCGCCTTGCCCTGCTGGATCAGCGCCGCACGCTGCATGACTGCCTGCGGCACGGCGGCACCTGCCGGTGTGCCGCGGCCGGCAACCGCCGGGGCCAGATTGCCCGGACCGGGCGCCGGCCCCGCGGCCGGCGGCGCCGCCGGCGGGCGGTTGATCACGGTGTTGATGACCGTGGTGTTGTGGATGTTCTGAAAGATGATGTTGTTCGGCGGCGGCGCGACATAGACCGGCGGCCTGACGAACACCGGGATCGGCACGAACACCGGCTGCGGCAGCACGAAGAGGCCGACCACAGGCAGCGGCGGCGGCAGCACGACGAAATCCGGCGGCGGCGGCGGCAGATAATAGACCGGTGGCGGCGGTGGCGGCGCGAAGCCGAAATCGGGATCGCTGAAATACAGCACCGGACGGTCGACATAGATCACCTCCTCCGGCGGCGGTGGCGGCACGTCGTAATCCAGCATCGTGAAAGTCGGCGGCGGCTCGAGCGGCGCAGTCAGGATCGCGAGCCTGCGCCGGGCATCGCCTGCATGCGGCCCGCGCGGGTAGCGGCGCAGATACGACCAATAGGCGTCCGGCGTATCGGCGCGATAGGTTCGCCGCCAGGTGATCGCCTCGCGGCGCGCCGCCACGATCGCCATGACGCGCTTTGCAAGGGGGTCATTCGGATAGGCCGCGAGAAACTCCTCATAGGCCGCCAGCGTGTCGCGCTCGAGCGCGGCGGCATAGGCATCCTGCACGCCGAGATCGCGGATCGGCTTGTTGCGGATCGCGGCGGCCTGGTCGGGCGTGGTCTCCGGCGGCGGCGCGTCGGGCCCACGCTCAAAGAACGAGAATTGCGCCGATATCTTCTGCTCGTTCCAAGGCACCTGCGCGCCCTTGGAGGCCTCGTTGACGCGCAAGCGCACGCGGTCGAACACCTCGGGCAGCGGCAGGCCGCCGGTGCGGATCATCTCGGCGAGCGACTGGGCATAGATGCCGTAAGGCCCAGGCTCCTCCGGCGCCACCGTGCCGGGCGCAGCGTTGAAGGCGATCAGCATGTTCGCCTCGGGCTCGACCAGCGCCAGGCCGCTCGCGATCGGCTGACCGCCCTCGATAAAGGGCTGTGCGCGCGCGGCGTCGAGCACGACGATGCCGGCCTTGAGCGGAATGGATGCGAGCTGGCGCACATAGTCGCTGATGCGCAGGGCCTCGGTCGGTATGTCGGTGTCGCGGGTGATGTTGGAATCGACCGGGATGAAATAGTTCTCGCCGGCAAGCTGCACGCCGTAGCCGGCGAGATAGATCATCGCGACGGTGCCCGGGCCCGAAGCCTGGGCCTTCTGGATGAAATCGCGCAAGCTCTTGCGCAGCGTGTCGCCGTCGAGATCGCGCGCGCCGACCACGTCGAAGCCCGCCGCCTGGAGCGTCTGCGCGATCAGGCCGGCATCGTTGGCCGTCGTCGCCAGCGGCGATTTGGCGTAGGCGCCGTTGCCGACCACGAGCGCGAGACGCTTTTCCGGCTGCTGGGCGCGCGCCGGTTCCGGTACGCCGGCGGCGAGGGCCAGGATCGGCAGCAGAAGGCAGATGAAAGCTCTGAGCGTCCCACGCATGGCTTGCTCGCCCGCTATTGTTGTCAAGGTCCGGCACGCATGAGGCGCGCAGCCGGCTGAACGGCGGTTGAACGAAAGGCTTGATGAACGACGAAAAGCTTGGATTGAGGCGGTGGCATGGCCGCCCCATCGCCGGCGTCAGCCCCGCTGCGACGATATCGCGACGCGTCCTCTCGTCCGAGGATCGCTCGGCCAATTTCAATTCGGCGGCGGTCGTCCGGGCAGCCAATTCATCAACGGGCGAGAAATCGACCGGCCCCGGATCTCGTATGCCGACGTCATCGCGAGGGTGATTGCTGCTTGTCGACCTTGCGGCCGGCCTCTGGAGGAAAGAGGCGCGACCGAAAGGCTCGATGCTCGGATGGGCTCAGCCCTGGGCAAGCAACTCGACGCTTCCTGTGCTCAGCCGGTAGATGCCCCCGACCACCTTGAGCTTGCCCTGCTCGACCGCCGCGTTGAGGATCGGGGCGGCCGATTTCAGCTTGGCGACGTTGTCGAGGACATTCTGGCGAATGGCGTTGTCGAGCGCATTCCCGCTCTGCTGGGCCGCCGTCTTCACCGCCGGCGCGATCGCGGCGACCAGCGTGGGGATGTGCCCCGGCAGCGGCTTGTCGTCCTTCAGCGACTTGATGGTCGCATCGACCGCGCCGCAATTGTCGTGGCCGAGCACCAGGATCAGGGGCGTTCCGAGCACCGCGACGGTGTATTCCATGCTCGCAACGGTCTCGTCGCCAGCGAAATTGCCGGCGACGCGGCACACGAACAGGTCTCCGCGTCCGCTGTCGAAGGCATATTCGGGCGCGATGCGAGAATCGGCGCAGCTCAGAACGGCCGCGTAGGGATTCTGACCGCCGACCAATGCCTCGCGCTCATGCTTGAAGTCGTGGCGGCGCGACACGCCCGAGACGTAGCGCGCATTGCCTTCCATCAGCCGCTTCAGCGCCGCATCGGGCGACAGCACGTTCTGCGGTTTCGGCGGCGCCTTCTTCTCCTTGGCGAAGGCGGTTCCGCCAAACGCCGCAGCCGCAAGCGCCGACGTGGCGAGCAGCATCATGGAGCGCCGGGAGGGAGCAACAGGTTGATGCAGATTTTCGGAGCACTTTTCGCACATGGTTGTTGTCCTTCCAGGTTTCTCGTCAAACGAGATTGTCGAGTCGACAACTGATAGCTGCGCTCGAGCGACTTCGAAACCACGCGCGAGCCAAATAGTTAAGCTTTGGTTTGCGCGGTGCAGGCAACCTCAGAGCTGCTGCACGTCCACCACGCCCGCGACCGCCTTGATCGCGCCGGCGATCTGCGGCGAGACCTTGAAGCGGCCGGGCAGCTTCATCTCCACCTCGGTCTCGAGGTCGAGCATCATCACCAGCGAGACCTCGCCGTCGCCGTTGGAGCGCGGCGCAAGCGCGGGACTCCCGACTTTCGGCGCGCCGCCGTTCGAGGCCGCCATGTCTGGCCCGGCGAGACGCTTGGCGATCGAGTCCAGCGGCTTGGTGTCGCGCAGGAAGATGCGCAGGCCCTTCTGCGTCTTGGCCGCGGCGTCATCGAGCGGCTCGGCATGCAGCACGCGGGCGCGCACGTCCTCGCCCTGGAGCTCGGCCCCCAGCTGCAGCAGCACGGCCGCGCCCGGCTCCAGCACGTCGCGATACTGCGCGAGGCCTTCGGAGAACAGCACCGCCTCGAAATGGCCGGTCGGATCCGAAAGGCCCATGATGCCCATCTTGTTGCCGGTCTTGGTGCGCCGCTCCATGCGCGAGACCACGGTCGCGGCGACCTTGCCGGCGGTCGCGCCGGTCTTCACCGCGCGCGAGAACTCGGCCCAGCTCTGCACCCGCAGCCGCTTCAGCACGGTCGCGTAGTCGTCGAGCGGATGTCCCGACAGGAAGAAGCCGATCGCGTCGTATTCGCGGCGGAGCCGCTCGGCCGGCAGCCACGGCTCGACCTGCGGCAGCATGATGGTCGGCGCGTCGGCCGCGCTGCCGAACATGTCGTTCTGGCCGACGGTCGCGGCCTCGTGCGCGCGCTGGCACGCGGCGAGGATCGAGTCGGCACCGGCGAAGACGCGCGCCCGGTTCGGCTCCAGCGTATCGAAGGCGCCGGCGGCGGCGAGACTTTCGATGATGCGCTTGTTGATCGCGCGCGGCGAGACCCGGGCGGCGAAATCGGCGAGCGAGGTGAACAGGCCGTTCTTCGTTCGCTCCGCGATGATCTGCTCAATCGCCTGGATGCCGACGCCTTTGAGCGCTGCGAGCGCGTAGTAGATCGTCTTCTCGCCGACCTCGAAGGTCGCGCCTGACCGGTTGATGTTGGGCGGCTCGACCTTGATGCCGAGACGCTGCGCTTCGGAGCGGAATTCGGAGAGCTTGTCGGTGTTGTTGAGATCGAGCGTCATCGACGCCGCGATGAACTCCACCGGATAATGCGCCTTCATGTAGGCGGTGTGGTAGGACACCAGCGCGTAAGCCGCCGCGTGGCTCTTGTTGAAGCCGTAGTCGGCAAACTTCGCCAAGAGCTCGAAGATGGTCTCGGCCTGCCCCTTCGGAACGCCGTTCTTCACCGCGCCCGCGACGAAGATGTCGCGCTGCTTGTCCATCTCGGCGCGGATCTTCTTGCCCATGGCGCGGCGCAGGAGGTCGGCGTCGCCGAGCGAATAGCCGGACATCACCTGCGCGATCTGCATCACCTGTTCCTGGTAGATGATGACGCCGAACGTCTCCTTGAGGATCGGCTCCAGCACGGGATGCAGATATTCCGGCTCCTCGTCGCCGTGCTTGCGCGCGCAGTAGGTCGGGATGTTCGCCATCGGGCCCGGTCGATAGAGCGCGACCAGCGCGATGATGTCTTCGAAACGGTCCGGGCGCATGTCGATCAGCGCCCGCCGCATGCCCTGGCTTTCAACCTGGAACACGCCGACCACGTCGCCCCGGGCCAGCATCTGGTAGCTCTCGGCATCGTCGATCGGCAGCGTGGCGAGATCGACATCGATGCCGCGCGGCTTGAGCAGTTTGACTGCGACGTCGAGGACTGTGAGCGTTTTCAGGCCGAGGAAGTCGAACTTCACGAGCCCCGCGGGCTCGACCCATTTCATGTTGAACTGGGTCACCGGCATGTCGGATTTGGGATCGCGGTAGAGCGGCACGAGCTCGCTCAGCGGGCGATCACCGATCACGATGCCGGCCGCGTGGGTCGAGGCGTGGCGCGTCAGGCCTTCGAGGCGCTGCGCGATGTCGAAGGCGCGCGCCACCACCGGGTCTTCGTCGCGGAACGCCTGGAGCTTCGGCTCGCTCTCGATCGCGGCGGCCAGCGTCACCGGTGCCGCCGGATTCTGCGGCACCAGTTTTGTGAGCTTGTCGACCTGGCCATAGGGCATCTGGAGGACGCGGCCGACGTCGCGCAGCACGCCGCGCGCCTGCAGCGTACCGAAGGTGATGATCTGCGCGACCTGGTCGCGGCCGTAGCGCTGCTGCACGTACTGGATGACCTCGCCGCGGCGGTCCTGGCAGAAGTCGATGTCGAAGTCCGGCATCGAGACGCGCTCGGGATTGAGGAAGCGCTCGAACAGCAGGCCGAACTTGATCGGATCGAGGTCGGTGATGGTCAGCGCCCAGGCGACCAGCGAGCCGGCGCCGGAGCCGCGGCCCGGCCCGACCGGAATCCCTTGCGACTTCGCCCATTTGATGAAGTCGGACACGATCAGGAAGTAGCCCGCGTATTTCATCCGCATGATGACGTCGAGCTCGAAGGCGAGCCGCTTGGCGTAGGTCTCTTCCGTCGTGCCCTGCGACAGGCCATGCACCCGCAGGCGGTTGGCGAGCCCCTCCTCCGCCTGGCGCTTCAATTCGGCGGCCTCCACCGCAGCCGCATCCGAGCTCGACGCGGCGCCGACGGTGAAGAACGGCAGGATGGGCTTGCGCGTCATCGGCCGGAACGAGCAGCGCTCGGCGATCTCCACCGTCGAGGCCAGCGCCTCCGGGATGTCGGCGAACAGCACCGCCATCTCGGCGCGCGTCTTGAAGCGATGATCCGGCGTGAGCTGCTCGCGCTCGGTCTCGGCGATCAGCCTCCCGCCCGCGATGCAGAGCAGCGCGTCATGGGCTTCGTAGTCGTCGGTTGCGGCGAAATACGGCTCGTTGGTCGCAACCAGCGGCAGTCCCTTGGCGTAGGCGATGTCGATCAAGCCGCTTTCGACGCGCCGCTCCTTCTCGGTGTTGTGGCGCTGCAATTCGACGTAGAGGCGGTCGCCGAACAGGCCGGCCAGACGCTCGCAGCGCTGGGCGGCGAGCTCGGCATGACCGCCGGCGAGCGCCAGCGAGATCGGCCCGTCCGGTCCGCCCGTCAGCGCGATCAGGCCTTCGGTCTCGCCCTCGAGCCAATCGAACCTGATGAAGGGAGCATGGCTGTCCGGCGATTCCAGGAACGCGCGCGAGTTCAGCCGCATCAGGCTGCGATAGCCGCGCTCCTGCGCTCCCAGCAGCACCACCCGCGACGGCCCCATCGCGTTCCGCGCATTCGGATCCTGGTCGCCGAAATCGACGGCCAGCTCGCAGCCGACGATCGGCTGGATGCCGGAACTCGCCATCTTGTCGGAGAACTCCAGCGCACCGAACAGATTGTCGGTGTCGGTCAGCGCCAGCGCGGGCTGGTGGTCCTTCTTCGCAAGCTCGGCGAGCTTGGCGATCTTGATCGAGCCCTTGAGCAGCGAATAGGCCGAGTGAACGTGAAGGTGAACGAATCCGGCGCTCGGCATGGTCGCGTGACGGCCTCTTGCAGATGAAATGGAGCGGTCGCCAGCGCCGGGAGATGTCAGGTAGATCAAAAGAGGATCCTGCACCGCCCGGGCGACTCGCCTCGCAATGGTGGGGCGTCACTGCTCCAGAGTCCACGCCGGAGCGGCCGATCGGCCGAGTCGTCCCGCTTTTCCCCAGCGGCAGCAGCAAGCTCTCCGGCCCAGAGCATGATCCGGTTGTCCGAAAAGATCATGCTCCAACAGAACCTAAAGGGCGATGACGACTCATCCCAATCTCATCGCGCCCTAGAGCTGAGGAATCACCTGCGCCCAGATCGCGATCATCCCGACGAACAGCGTGATGGACGCCAGTGCGGCGGCTTCTTCCACGAAAACCCTGAACATGGCCTGCTCCCTTGTTGGAACGTATGAAGAACATTGTTCTCATTTTGTTCAGGGGAGTCAAGCGGTCCGAGACCACGCGAAACGGGATGGTTAACTCGCTGGATGCAAACAATAAAAAAGCCCCGGCCGAAGCCGGGGCTTTCGTCAGCCGCTCGCGTTGAGCGATCTGTCTTAGTAGCGGGCCAGCAGCGGGCCGCCGAACTTGTAGTTCAGGCGAACGAGGCCCATGTCGACGTCCTGCTTGATGCGGTCGACTGCGCCACTGGCGAAGGTGACATTCTGGTCGCCGAGGAAGATGTGGTTGTACTCGACGCCGACCGTCCAGTTCGGAGCAAAACCGAACTCCAGGCCCGCGCCAACCGTGCCGCCCCAGCGGGTCTCGTCCGCGTTATCGATGTTCGCGCCCGTGGCGACGCTGTAGACGTCGTACTTGTTGCTGACAACAGCCGCACCGCCCTTCGCGTAGAACAGGACGTTGTTCCAGGCATAGCCAACCTGACCGGTGATGAGCCCAAAGGCGTCCATCCTGGTCCGGTTACGATTGCCGGCGGCGATCAGGCTGATGTTGTCGCCCGAGAAGTCGGCCCAGTTGCCCTGGCCTTCCACACCGAAAACGAACTGGCCGGTCTGCCAGCGATAGCCGATCTGGCCACCGACCGTGCCGCCGGTCGAGTTGTGCGAACCTTCAGGGCCAAAGTTGACGAGGTCCCACGACGTATCCGCCGAACCGCCACCACCGTTGACGCCGATGTAGAACCCGCTCCAGTCGTAGACGGCGGCGATCGCCGCGGGCGGAGCTTTCGTGTAGGGCCGCGCCGCGAGGTCAGCAGCCATCGCCGGCGCAGCCGCGCTGAGCGCGACGAGGCTGACAGCGGCAAGCAACAAATTCTTTTTCATTTGGTTCCCGTTCCAGTTTCTTCAGTAGGCCCCCGGGCCGTGCGCAATGTCTTAGCAGCGGACGACGGAATTGCTGTAACCGCGACGCAACAGTTGGGTCGAAAGGACCTCGCTGCATTAACGAATGTTTATCAGCAGGTGTGCGGAAACCCTTTGGAACAAGTGTTTTCGCGAGTTCCAATGTCGACTACAGGACATAAACTGCATGTGCGCGTAACGGCATCGCGCGCACATTCACGTGATTGGAGAATCGAAATGCGCGGTCGAGTTCCCTTGCCTATTGTCGCCACATTTTCGCTCGCATTCGCCACATTTGCATTCGCATCGGCTGCAAGCACACCGGCGCACGCATTCGGCAAGAATCATCCATTCTGCCTCACCGGTGATGAATGGCCGGGACTGAGCAATTGCAGGTTCGACACCTATGCGCAGTGTCAGGAGAGCGCATCCGGTCGCGCGCTGACCTGCATCGCCAATCCGTATTTCGTCGGACAGAGCGACGATCCATACGCGTATCAAAATCGTCCGCGCGCACAGACGCCGGGCTACTTCCTGCCGCGCTGAGATGCGCCGCGCTCACCTCGCGCTCGTCGCGATCGCCCAGCTCTCTGCCGGCGGACTTGCGTATGCACAGACCTACGATCCGAGCTATCCCGTCTGCATGCAGATCTATGGTCCCGTCGGCTATTTCGACTGCCGCTACGGTTCGCTTGCGCAGTGCCGATATCTCGCCGTCGGGCGCTCCGCGAGTTGCGTGGTGAATCCGTATTTTCCATCGAGCAAGCCGGCGCCCCCTCACCGCCCGAGACGCCCCGCTGTTCGTGCCGGATGATCAAAGCCGTTCCGCTGATGCCGGGCATGCCGTGACGGAGCGGCAGCCTCTCCTCAGCTCTGCCAGGGCGTGTTGCGGATGCGCGTGCACGCGTTCGGCTTGCGGAAGCTCGGATCGTGATCTTCGATGTAATCGAAGTTGACCGTCCCGAACGTCGTCTGCGGCTTCTTCAGCGCTGAGCAGGTCTGCACCTTCAAGAACTCGTTCTTGAAGTCGCCGCGCGGAAACGCGGAGATCACCTGGTCGCGCTGCTCCGGCGTGTACTCGTCATATCCAATGCCCACGACGTCCACCAGGACGCCTGCGTTGGTGAGCGCGATCTCCGGTCTCATATATTGCGGAATGCCGGGGGTGGTGTGTAGCGCGATTGCTTCCCACACCAGGTCGGCTTGCGGCTCGGCAATGCCGCGCGCCCGCAGAAAGTCGCGTGCGGCGTCGGCGCCGTCGACCTCAAACCGCTTGGTATCGGTGTGGTAGTGATCGACGAGACCGAGGTCGTGAAACAGCGCCGCGACATACAGCAGTTCGGGATCGAACTTCAGCTTCTGACGCAGCCCCTTGATCGCGCCGAACACGTAGACGCGAACCGAATGGTTGAACAACATCTCGCCTTCGTAACTGCGCACGAGTTCGGCAGCCTCGCGCGCCAATTGGCTGTCGGGAATTTTGACGCCGGAGATCATGCTCGTCATTTTCAGGCTCCTGTTTTCTGTTTCGGCTGATGCCATTCGTCGTCAGGCGGCACTCTCGAGCACGGCCTGCGGCGTTTTCCGGAAGCTGATCGACATGCGATTGTACGCATTCATCAGGCTGATCGCGATCGTGAGATCGACGAGCTCGCGCTCATTGAAGACCTTGCGGGCGGCTCGATAGGCATCATCCGGAACGTTGGTCTCGGCGACGCGGGTGACCGTCTCGGCCCATGCAAGGGCGGCTCGCTCGCGTTCGTCGAAGAGATTGCCGGCCTCCGCCCACGCCTGCACCAGCGCGAGCTTTTCGATCTCGACGCCGCCCTTGAGCAGGTCGCGCGCATGCATGTCGAGGCAATAGGCGCAGTTGTTGATCTGCGACACGCGGAGATAGACCAGGGTGACCAGCGTCGCGGGAAGCCCGCTCTGCATGACGTAGCCGTAGACACCGCCCAGTGCCTTCGCGCCTGCCGGTGCAACGTGGTTGTAGTCGAGACGTTCGCTCATCTGTTTGCTCCTTGATGATCGGAGGGGATGAACACTCCCCCCTTTGCCCCATTAGGTGTCCTTGCTCTGGTCCACGGAAAAGAACCAAGAATGCACAAAAATCGTGTACCATGCAGGCATGACCGAGCCGCTGCGCCTGGAGCTGGATCGATCTGCGAAGACGCCCTTGGCCGAGCAGATCCACAAGGGAATCAGGGCCGCCATCGAGAGCGGCGTGCTCGCCCCGGGCGCGCGCCTCCCCTCCTGGCAGGATCTGGCCGCCCAGCTCGGCGTCGCGCGCGGCACCGTGCGCGTCGCATACGAAAAGCTCTCATCCGCGCAACTGATCGTCGCAAGCCGCGCGACTGGAACACATGTCGCGGACCGGCCGCGCTTTCCGGTGCGGCGGGACAAGGCCCCGGCCCCAGGCTCGTTCATGGAGATGTACCAGGAGCTTACGGCCGGGCCGGCGATCTTCCAGATGGGCGTGCCTGCGCAGGAGACCCTTCCTGCGACGTTACTGGCGCGGATGCGCGCGCAGGCGGTCCGCATCGAGATGAGCGCACCGGCGATCTATCCTGATCCGCGCGGTGAGCCGGCGTTGCGGCGCGAGATCGCCGCCTACCTTGCGCTGGCGCGCGGGATCGAATGCGCGCCCTCCCAGATCATCATCACCGGCGGTTTCAGCGGCGGCCTTGGCCTGACTCTCCGCGTCCTCGGCCTCGAGCAGAAGAAGGCCTGGATGGAGGATCCAGGCTTTCCCTTCACCCGGCACGGCCTGAAGCTTGCGCGATCATCGATCGTGCCGATCCCCGTTGACGCCGACGGCATCGATGTCGATTTCGGCCTGAAGCATGCTCCTGATGCGGCGCTGGTGGTCGTGACGCCAGGGCAGCAGGCGCCGCTCGGAGCGACATTGTCGCTGGCAAGACGCTCACGCCTGCTCGACTGGGCCACGCAAAGCAAGGCGTGGGTGATCGAGGATGACTATCTGAGCGAGCTTCAGCTCAAGGGCCGGGCGACACCGGCGCTTGCCTCGCTCGACCGCGCCGGCCGCGTCATTCACATCGGCTCTTTCAGCAAGACTGTGACTCCTGCCCTGCGACTGGGCTTTGTGGTTGCACCCGCCGCTCTGGCGTCGCGATTTGCCGAAGTTGCGGCGTGCCTCGCACCTGCGCCTGGACCCGCGGTGCAGCTCGCGCTGGCCGATTTCATAAGCGAGGGCCATTATCTCCGGCATCTTCGGCGCACGAAACGGGTCTACGCAGCGCAAGGCGATGCATTGCTGAAATACCTGCGCCCGCGCGCTGCGAACGTTGCGATTGCCGGATTAGCGGCGGTCCTGCGGTTGCCGGATGGAGCACGCGATCTGGCCATCGCCAGGGAAGCAGCTGCGCTTGGACTGGCGCCTACGCCGCTGTCGCTCTGGTCTGCGTCGAAAGGCTCAGCGCGCCCAGGACTGTTGCTCGGCGTCGCAACGTCACCTCTAACGAAGATCGAGGCGTCCTGCGATCGGCTCCTTCAGATGATCGATCGACTGACGTGACCGATACGCGTCGGCGTGTCCCTCAAATGTCTACTCGCGAAAGCCTGGACAACGCCCTCATGCAACGGGAGAGATCCATCCGAAGATCGTCTGGGACGAGCACATCGCCCGGCGTGCTCGAATCGAAAGGCGTCTGACACGACGTGCTCAACTCTCGTCGAGCAGATTGCGAATTTTGGCGGCCAAGTCTTCGATCGCGAAGGGCTTCGACAACAGATGCTTGCCGGCGTCGAGCATGCCGTTGTGAACGATCGCATTGCGGGTGTAGCCGGTGGTAAACAACACCTTCAGGCCGGGATGTCGTTTCGACAATTGTGCCGCGAGTTCGGCGCCGGTCATTTCGGGCATGACGACATCCGTAAACAGCAGATCCGGAACGGTGCCGTTCTCGATCGTCCTGATCGCCTGTATGGCGCTCGCAGCTTCGATGACGGTATAGCCGAGCTCGCGCAGGCTTTCGGATGAGATGCTGCGGACACGCTCATCGTCCTCCACGACGAGAATCGTCTCGTTCTGATGGCTTGCGCCGGGATGTATGATCCCGCGCGACGAGTCCGGGATTGCCTCCTCGCCGATGAAACGTGGAAGGTAGATCTTCACGGTCGTGCCAACGTCGACTTCCGAGTAGATTTTGACATGGCCGCCCGATTGCCGCACGAAGCCGTAGACCTGACTAAGTCCGAGGCCGGTGCCCTTGCCCACGACCTTGGTCGTGAAAAACGGATCGAAGACCTTTCCGAGCATCTCCGCCGGAATTCCGGTGCCGTTGTCCGTGACGGCAATGAGAACATACTGCCCGGGTGCCAGCGCGTATTCGCGGGCATATTTTCGATCAATCGACGCGTTGCTGGTTTCGATCGTCAGCCTGCCGCCCTTCGGCATGGCGTCGCGCGCATTCACCGCGAGATTGATGACCGCGCTTTCCAGCTGGGCGGGGTCGGCTTTGACGCGCCAGAGCCCCGCAGCGAGGACCGTTTCGAGGTGGACCAGTTCGCCGAGCGATCGCTCGAGCAGCTCGCTCATCTCGCCGACCATCTTGTTGATGTCCAGGACCTCCGGCGCAAGAGGCTGCTGACGCGAGAACGCGAGCAGCCTTTGCGTCAAGGTGGCCGCACGGTTTGCGCCGTCGATGGCACCCTCGAGGAAGCGGTCGACGTTGACCTCGCCCTTGCTGAGCCGTCGCTTTGCAAGATTCAGGCTGCCCAGTATCACGGCCAGCATGTTGTTGAAGTCGTGGGCGATGCCCCCTGTCAACTGCCCGACGGCTTCCATCTTCTGCGATTGCCGCAATTGCTCCTCGGCCTTCATGCGCTCGCCGATCTCGTCGGCGACACGTTGCTCCAGCTCGGCATTGAGCGCCTCGAGCTTGGTCAAGAGCCGAGCGTTGTCGATGGCCGTCGCGGCATGTCCGGCGATGCCGAGCAATGCGGCCTCATGCTCTTCGTGGAATTGACCTACCTCCGCATGACCCAGGAACAGCCCACCGAGCACTTCGCCGCTTCGCGAGATCACGGGGACCGCCAGGTAGGAGCGGACCGGAAGATGGCCCTCGGGCATGCCTTTCCGCGGCGCATTCCTGCCATAGCGCGGGTCCTGCAGAATGTCGTCCGACCTCACCACGCCCGTGCCCCTGAACGTCGGCTCGAACACGGCGGTGTTGCGCGGCATCGGGAAGTTTTCGAAAGCGGACCGAGGCACGCCGGACAGCGAATACAGCATGTAGCTGTCGCCGCCCGCTGCCAGGACGTTGTAGAAGAAGGCTCCGAATTGGGCGCCCGTCAGCTCGACGCCGGCATCCGTCACGATCTGAACGATCTTCTCGAGATCGCGTTCGCGGGCAACCGATGCCCCTGTATCGTTGAGTATCCTGAGATGACGTTCGGTCTTCTTTTGCGCCGAGATATCCAGCACGGTCCCAATGAAGCGAGTAGCCTGGCCCTTGGAAAAAATTGCGCGACCGGTTGCGGCGATCCAGCGCTCGACGCCATCCTCGATACCGACGGTTCGGTATTCGATGTTGTAACTTGCCGGAGAATGGGGCTTCAGGGCTGCCGATACGGCCTCATGGGCGCGCTGCCTGTCCTCGGGATGAATGCCCTTCAGGAACGACCCTTCATAGCTGACGTCGGCGTCAGGTGGGAGACCGAACACCTCCTTGCAGCGGCTGTCCCATCGGAGAATATCGTTGAGCGGATCGTAGTCCCAGGTGCCGATGCCCGCCGCCTTGTTCGCGAGGACCAGCCGTTCGGCAGCTTCCCGGGCTGCCTGCTCCGACCGGACGCGCTCGATGTGCGCCCATGATCGCTCCGTCACCTCGGTGAGCAAGGCAAGCTCCCGTGGCGTCCAGAGATGCGGGCCCCGGTGATGTATCGCCATCAAGGCAGTCAGTCGCCCTTCCTTCACCAAGGGCATGCAAATGGTCGAACCTATGCCGATGCGCTGGAAAGCGGCGGCTTCCTCTGGCGCGATCTCCTTCAGATTGTCGTTGATGACAAGGGGCCTGCCGGCGCTCAGCTCTCGCACCGCCTTCTCACCGAAGTCGCCAAGGCTATAGTGCCCCAGGATGTGCATCGCACCGGGGGCTGCCCAGTCCCCGCGTATGGTGAAGCCGTCCTGATCAGGATCCATGTCGGCATAGGCGCAGTTCGAGACGCCGAGATGCTCACCGACCATTCTCGTCGTCACCGCCATCACGCCATCGGCATCGCGGGTCTTGGCCGTCTCCTTGTTGAGGGCGTCCAGGAAGAGCAGCCGGGCTTCGTTCTCGCGCACGGCCGTTTCCGCACGGCGGCGTTCGACCGCGGTGCGCGTGCGCTCGGCAACATCGCGAATGAGCTCCAGCTCTTCAGGGCTCCATTCGCGCGGCGCGGCATTGTTGAGGTACAACAGCGCCACGACCCCGTCGGCCTCGGAGATCGGCATGTTGACGAGTGCACGTGCAGAGATCGCCTCGAGAGCACGGGCACGGTCGCCGACGCGAGGGTCTTTCTCGGCATCGGCGCAGACGACCGTTTCGCCGCGCTTCAAGTCTTCGATATAGCTGCCATAGTCGCGAAAGCGCAGCACGCCGGCCAGGCTCGAGATCCCGGGAGCGTTCCAGTCGCGAACGATCGTGATGGTTTCGGCGGAGGTATCGACGGTGCCGTAACCTGCCCGGCTGACATCGAGGCTGCGGCCAAGCAGCTCAGCCGCGGCATAGGCGAGATCGTCGGGGTTGCCGATTTCTCGAATGTAGTCGCCGAGGGTGGCCAAGACGGCATTACGGTCGGCCGAGAGCAGCCCGGTCGCTGTCGTCATCGGTCTTCCCCGGACACTTCCCTGCCTCCACTCAATAGGCTGATGAAACGGTATTCCGCGTTGCGCAGTTCAATTCGATCGGGGCAGCCCGACCTGACGTCGATGTCGACTGACCGACCAATTAACCTCCGGGTGACACTTGGGTTCCGCGGGCCCTTGGGATCCGGCTGAAGTCGCTTCATTGCGCTCGGAACGAGATCTGCAGCGGTCGTACTCGAAAGCCTGAATGGCTTCGAAGAGAGACGCTCTATTGAATCAGTGTCCGCCCTGCACCGGCGTATAGATCACGAGCTTCAGCGCGGGATCGTCGTTGGCCTGGAAGCTGGTGTGCTCGAAGTGCAGCACACCCTTGGTCGGATGGTTCATGGTCTTGCGGCCCGAGATGGTGCTGCGGATATCGTGTGCCTCCCACCATTTGACGAATTCCGGACTGCTCTGGCGCAGTCGCGTGAGCAACTCCGTGAAGGCGGGATCGCCGGCCCAGACGTCGTGGGTCGCGCGAAACATCGCCACCATGGCCTTGGCGACATCCGCCCAGCCGGCGCCGTAGGATTTTCGCGTCTGCTTGTTGGTCATCATGAGGAGCAGCGTGTTGCGATCCTGCTCCGGCAATCTCCCGAAGGCGAAGACGTCCTCGGCCGCCTCGTTCCAGGCCAGCACATCCCAGCGGCGCCCGGTGATGTAGGCCGGCTGGTGCAGGCTCTCGATCATCCGCCGGATCGGCGGCGGCACGATTTCGCGCGTGAACGGGCGCTTGTCTCCGTCGCGCGCCAGCGCCCTCAGGTGCGCGTGCTCGGTCTTGCTGAGGCGCAGCGCGCGGGCCAGCGCGTCGATCGTGGTGACGGACGGGCTGACCGTGCGGCCCTGCTCGAGGCGGATGTACCAGTCGACGCCGATGCCGGCGAGTTGCGCGACCTCCTCGCGGCGCAGCCCCGCGGTACGCCGGCGCCGGCCCATTGGAAGCCCGATGGCCTTCGGCGACAGCTTTTCGCGGCGGGACCTCAGGAAGTCGCCGAATTCAACCCGGCGTGGATCGGCCATGACGCGTGTCCTGCAATGGAGGGCCTGTATAATACTAGGATAATACCAGGCCTTCCTGTCCCCTCCAAGACAGCGGATAGAGCTTCACCCGACCTTGAGGTGAACATCATGAAAGCTGCCGTGCTCAAATCCTTTGGATCGCCGCTCGTGATCGAGGACGTTCCGGACCCAGCCATCGGCACCGGCGAGGTGATCGTCGACGTCGTCGCCACGCGCGTGCTGTCCTACATGAACGAGGTCCTCGACGGGACGCGCAATTATGCGCTCGACCTGCCCATCGTGCCGGGCCCCGGCGGCATCGGCCGGGTCCGCGCGATCGGTCCGGACGCGACCAGGCTTGCCGTCGGCGACTGGGTGTTCTGCGACCCCACAGTGCGCTCGCGCGATGACTCCGTTGCGCCCGATATCGCGCTGCAAGGCCTCACCGCCGCCGGGCCCGGCGGCATGCTTCTGCAAAAGCACTTTCGCCATGGCTCCTTCGCCGAGCAGATGCGCCTGCCGACCGAGAACGTCAAACGCCTCGGCGCGATCACGTCGGAGGAAGCGACGCGCTGGTGCGCGCTGGGCACGCTGCTGGTGCCCTATGGCGGCTTCCTCGCCGCAGATCTTCGGCCGGGCGAGACCGTGCTGGTGAGCGGCGCCACCGGCAATTTCGGCAGCGCTGCGGTATCCGTTGCGCTGGCGATGGGCGCAGCCTGCGTGGTGGCGCCGGGCCGCAACGAAAAGATTCTCGCCGACCTCGTCCGTCGCTTCGGCGACCGCGTGAGGCCGGTCAGGCTCACCGGTAACGAGGACGACGACCGCGAGAGCATGAAGCGCGCCGCGCCGGGCCCGATCGACTGCGTGTTCGACATCATGCCGCCCTCGGTGAACCCGACCGTCGTGCGGGCGGCGGTCATGACGGTGCGCGCTTACGGCCGCGTCGTGCTGATGGGCGGCGTCGGCATGGCGGGCGGCGCGGGCCTCGAGCTGCCCTACCCCTGGATCATGCGCAACTGCATCAGCATCCACGGCGTCTGGATGTACCCGCCGGATGCGGCGAGCCGCCTGATCGCGCTGGTGCGCGCGGGGCTGCTCAGGCTGGAGGAGTATAAGGCGACGGCCTTCGACCTCGACCATGCCAACGAGGCCGTCGAGCACGCCGCCGCCAATGGCGGGCCGTTCAGATTGACGGTGATCAGGCCTTGAGCCTTCGGGCGGCGGCAAAGCCGCCATCGTCGCTTTTTTCGCCAATCCCGCCAAGCACTTGGCTACTGTGCATGGGGTTGTTTTCGCAGTTTTGCTAATCGAGCTCGACCACCTGGCCGTTCGAGAGCGAGACGCGCCGGTCCATGCGGCCGGCGAGGTCCATGTTGTGGGTCGCGATCAGCATCGAAACCCTGGTCGCCTTGACCAGCTGCATCAGCGCCTGAAACACGTGATCCGCCGTGTGCGGGTCGAGATTGCCGGTCGGCTCGTCCGCGAACAGCACGCGCGGCGCGTTGGCGACCGCACGTGCGATCGCAACACGCTGCTGCTCGCCACCGGACAGCTCGGCCGGGCGGTGGGTGATGCGGTCGCCGAGGCCGAGATAGCCCAGGATCTCCTTGGCGCGCTTGACGCTCTCGGACTTCTTCAGGCCGCGGATCATCTGCGGCAGCATGACGTTCTCGAGCGCCGAGAACTCCGGCAGCAGCCGGTGCGACTGGTAGACGAAGCCGATGTCGGTGCGGCGAAGCTGCGTGCGCTCGATGTCCGGCAGCTGCGAGGTCGGCGCGCCCGAGACATAGACCTCGCCGGAATCGGGCGCTTCGAGCAGCCCCGCGATATGCAGCAGCGTCGACTTGCCCGAGCCCGACGGCGCCACCAGCGCGACGGACTGGCCTGCCCACAGCGCCAGATTGGCACCGTCGAGGATCGTCAGCGGCACCTCGCCCTGCAAGTACTGCCGCTTAATCTCGTGGAGATAGATGACCGGTACATCTTCCGCCCCCTGCTGCTGCTCCATCAGCCCCTCACTCGTACCGCAGCGCTTCGACGGGATCGAGGCGCGCGGCGCGCCACGACGGATAGAGTGTCGCCAGGAACGACAGCGTCAGCGCCATGACGACCACCGCCGTGGTCTCGCCGACGTCGATTTCAGCGGGCAGCTTCGACAGGAAGTAGAGTTCCGGCGAGAACAATTCGGTGCTGGTGAGCCAGGACAGGAATTGCCGGATCGATTCGATGTTGAGGCAGATCACGAGGCCAACGCAGAAGCCGACCAGCGTGCCGACCACGCCGATCGAGGCGCCCGTGATCAGGAAGATGCGCATGATCGAGCCCTGCGAGGCGCCCATCGTGCGCAAGATCGCGATGTCGCTGCCCTTGTCCTTCACCAGCATGATCAGGCCGGAGACGATGTTGAGCGCGGCGACAAGCACGATCATCGTCAGGATCAGGAACATCACGTTGCGCTCGACCTGGAGCGCATTGAAGAAGGTCGAGTTGCGCTGCCGCCAGTCGACCAGGAACACCGGCCGACCCGCCGCCTCCGTCACCGCCTTGCGAAAGGCGTCGATCCTGTCGGGGTTGGTGGTGAACACCTCGATCGAGGTCACGTCGTTACTGCGGTTGAAATAGGCCTGTGCCTCGGCCAGCGGCATGAACACGAAGCCGAGATCATATTCGGACATGCCGATCTCGAACACCGCGACGATCTTGTAGGGCTTGATCCGCGGCGTCGTGCCCATCGGCGTGACCGCGCCCTTCGGCGCCACCAGCGTCACGCTGTCGCCGGCATGCAGCGACAGCTGGTCGGCGAGGCGGCGGCCAATCGCGACGCCCTGCCCCTCGTCAAAGCCTTCGAGCGAGCCTTGCTTGATGTTCTTGGCGATCGAGGTGAGGTTGTTGAGATCGTCGGAGCGGATGCCCCGCACCAGGACGCCCGAGGCGTTCCATGGCGACGACGCCAGCGCCTGACCATCCACGACGGGCGCCGCGAGGCGGATGCCCTCGACCTGGCTGATGCGCTCGGCGACGTCCTTCCAGTCGGTCAGCGGCGATTCCAGCGGTTGGACCAGGATGTGGCCGTTGAGGCCGAGGATCTTGTCGAGCAGCTCTTTGCGGAAGCCGTTCATCACGGCCATGACGATGATCAGCGTCGCGACGCCCAGCATGATGCCAAGAAAGGAGAACCCGGCGATGACCGAGATGAATCCTTCCTTCCGCCGCGCACGCAGATAGCGCGCCGACAGCATCCACTCGAATGGCGCAAAAGGCGCGGTTTGCACGGTTTCGGTCATGGTCTCATCCATCGCTCGATAATCCCATGATTCGGGGTCAATTGTGGCCGGATTGGCGGCCGCGATCTCGGGCGATGAACAATATTCAGCCGACCAGCCGGGCGACCGCGTCGGCAGGCGACATGGTCTCGCGGGCGCCGTCGCTGCGTCGTTTGATCTCGACCTTGCCGTCGGCGAGCCCCTTCGGCCCGATCATGATCTGCCAGGGGATGCCGATCAGGTCGGCGGCGGCGAATTTGGCGCCGGCTCGCTGATCGGTGTCGTCGTAGAGCACGTCGACGCCCTTGGCCGTGAGCTCCGCATAGAGCTTCTCGCAGGCCGCGTCGACCGCCGCGTCGCCCTGCTTGAGGTTCAGGATCGACACGCGGAACGGCGCGACGGCCTCCGGCCATTTGATCCCGGCATCGTCATGGCAGGCCTCGATGATGGCACCTAACAGGCGCGAGACGCCGACGCCGTAGGAACCGCCGTGGATCGGCACGTCAACGCCGTCGGGGCCCGCCACCAGCGCCTTCATCGGCTCGGAATATTTGGTGCCGAAGTAGAAGATCTGCCCGACCTCGATGCCGCGGGTGTTGACCCGCTTGTCCGCGGGCACCTCCCGCTCGAAGCGCGTGGCATCGTGGACGTCCTCCGTCGCCGCATAGAGCGAGGTCCACTGCTTGATGATCGGCGTCAGGTCGCCCTCATAATCGACATCCTCGCCCGGCACCGGCAGGTCCAGCACGTCGCGATTGATGAAGACGCCGGATTCGCCGGTTTCGGCGAGCACGATGAACTCGTGGCTGAGGTCGCCCCCGATCGGCCCGGTCTCGGCGCGCATCGGGATCGCCTTCAGCCCCATCCGCGCGAAAGTGCGCAAATAGGCGACGAACATCTTGTTGTAGGCGACGCGCGCTGCGGCCTCGTTGAGGTCGAACGAATAGGCGTCCTTCATCAGGAACTCGCGCCCGCGCATCACGCCGAAGCGCGGGCGCTGCTCGTCGCGGAATTTCCATTGGATGTGATAGAGATTGAGCGGCAGGTTCTTGTAGGACTTCACGTAGGCGCGGAAGATCTCGGTGATCATTTCCTCGTTGGTCGGCCCGTACAAGAGCTCGCGCTTGTGACGGTCGGCGATGCGCAGCATCTCCGGGCCATAGGCGTCGTAGCGGCCGCTCTCGCGCCAGAGATCGGCGAGCTGCAAGGTCGGCATCAAGACCTCGATCGCGCCGGACCGGTCCTGCTCCTCGCGGACGATCTGCTCGATCTTCTTCAGCACGCGAAAACCGAGCGGCAGCCAGGCATAGATGCCGGCGGCCTCCTGCCGGATCATGCCGGCGCGCAGCATCAGCCGATGCGAGACGATCTCCGCTTCTTTCGGATTTTCCTTCAGGATGGGCAGAAAGAACCGCGACAACCGCATGGTAGCACTCTGGGAATCAATGATCGTCCGCAGTGAAACCGGATTGAGAGCGAAAATACAAGGCCGGGAATGAGGAAAAGCCGCTAACGCAGCGAAATTCCTTGTCATTTTTCCGTCGGCTTCAGGTTCAGCTTGAAGCGTTGCTTGCGAAGGCGGCGTTCCAGGGAGGGCCGTCACGAAAGCCGGCAGCGGGTGCTCGACAAGATCAAGGCCCAACCCCAACGAATGAGCGCCGCATGCGCACCGCTCGCGAAGCTGGCAATGAAGAGCAGCGTCGCGAGCGCAACAGGCACATCAGCCTTTTGACAGGAGCTTCACGCCAGGCGCGGGCGCCTTGACCTCATGCGAATGCCCTGCCCCCTCGGGCGGGACTTCGATCCAGCGGCTGACGCCGGCCTCGCATTGCCTTGGCTCCCGAGAACCTTGATCCGTCTCATTTCATCTTCATTCCCGAGTGATCCGGCATTTTCTTCATGTCCATGTGGCCCGAGTGCCCTGCATCGCCCGGCGCCTGCGCGCCGACGCCCTGGACGTCGAGAGAGACGGCGACCTTGCCGGCCTTCTCGAATTGCAGCGTCACGGGCACCTTGTCGCCCTGCTTGAACGGGGCCTTCAACTCCTGGAGCATCAGGTGATAGCCGCCGGGCGCAAGCTTCACCGTCTTGCCGGGATCGATCGCGAGCCCCTTGTCGAGCGGGCGCATCTTCATCACGCCGTTGTCCATGGCCATCTCGTGGATCTCGGCCTTGCCGGCGATATCGGCGGACACGCCGACCAGCTTGTCCGCCGCGGTCCCCTTGTTCTCGATGATCAGATAGCCGCCGGCGACCTTCGCACCGCCCGGCGTCGCACGGCTCCACGCCTGTGAAATGACGAGATCGCCGGCCTTGACGTCGTCGGCGACCGCCGGTGCCGCACAGAGTGCAAGAGCGAACGCAGCGAGCAGCACATCTTTCAGCCTTGTCTTCATATCGGTATTTCCTTTGCAGATTGAACGTCAGTGTTTGGAGATTTGCTGCGCCGACCATTTCTCCAGGTCGGAAATTTCGGCGGAGCCTTCGATCGTCGTGATGATCCCGTCCCGAGAGATGAGCATCGTCCGGGGGATGTCGCCCTGCCAAGCAGGATCGATCTCGAACCGCAAGCGCTCGACAAAGCCGTCGTTGAAGATGAAGTTCTCGGTCGACGACAGCCCCGCCTTGTCGAGCATCGATTGCGTCGCGGCCGGCAGGTTCGGCACGAGATCGGCGCTGACCGTGACGACATCGATTTCGGGATGGTCCTTCGCAAACTTCCCGAGCAACGGCAGCTCGACTTTGCAGGGCCCGCAGGTCACGCCCCAGAAATGCACGAGCGTCGGACGACCTGCATGCCCCCTCAGCACGCCTTGCCAGGTGCCGCGCTCGAACGGTTTGAGGCCCGGAGGCGATCCGAGGGCGGACGCCGATGCGATCAGGATACCCAGACCCAGAATGGCTGCAAATCGACGTCTCATCGTTGGTCCTCGATCGTTGTGAGGCGATAGCCATCTGCTTTCGTCATCCATGACAGGTAGACCTGCTCGCCATTGGAGACGAGCAAAGGATGATCGGATGTGTCGGTCGTGCTCGATATCGCCTTCGGTGGCGACCAGGTCTCGCCATCGTCGTGAGAGATCGTCATCCGGACCGTGGTCTTCTCGCCATCGAACTCCTTCCACACCATCACCGTCCCCGCCGGGCCCGCGAGCACGAAGGGGCGCGTCGGATTGCGATCCGGCCGCCCCAACGCCATCGGCGCAGAGAACGTGCGACCTTCGTCGCGCGAGTGGGCGTAGAACAACCCTTTACGAGCCTTCCCGTTCGTGTACCAGGCGACGTGATAGGTTCCGTTCGGCGCAACCGTGAGGCTCGGCCCGTGGTGGGGGCAGGCATTGATCTGCCAGTCGTCGTTGCTGACCCGATGGATTTCCCCTGGCGTCGAGACGTCGGTGAACGTCATGATCGCGTGATCGCGCACGCCCCCCTCGAAGATGTTTCTGAAGATCACGGCCGGCCGTCCGGGCGCTGCGAACGTCAGCCCCAATCGGCAGCACTCGCAGGTGCCGTCACGCGCGAGACGGGCCCCGGTGTAGGTGGCGCCGCCATCGCGAGACGAGGCAAAGAACAGCGCCGCTCCCTCGTACTTCCGTCCCGCCTCCCTTGCGGGGACACGATTGCGCTTGTCGAGCCAGGCCGCAAAGACCGTTCCGTCCTGATCGAGCGCCAGCGCTTCGAAACGCTGGCTCTCGTTGCTTGCGGTGATGGGTTTCAGCTCCGCGAAGCTCTTTCCGCCATCGGCCGAACGCGTGTAGAGCACCTGGCCGTTGAAGGCTTCGTCCCTGAAGATCGAGAACGCGACGGCAATGCCGCCCTTGCGATCGACCACGATCTTCGGCCGCGCATCCGGCCCCCAATCAAGGTTCAGCCGCTTCGTCGTGACCTGGATGGGGGCCGAGAAATTGCGGCCCGCGTCCCGCGAGCTCGCGACCGAGACTTGCCCTCCCGCCATCCAGACCAGCCACAGCGTTCCGTCCGGAGCGAATGCGGGCGTCGCCTTGGTTGCACAGCGCAGCGTCGGCTCCTCACACGCAGCTTCGGACGCATGCGGAGCACGCATCTGTCCGAGCGCCGCACCTTGCAGGAATGCGAGAGCGACGATCCCGAGCAGGCCAGTTCGGATCATGGCCCTACTCCCTTCAAGAGCCTGGATCATTTGAAGGCCACCTTCATACCCGCAACAAAGGTGCGCGGCGAGCCCGCATAGATCGATCCTGTCGTGTTTGCGAGCACACTCGCAGGATTTTGAAGGCCAGCCGCCGTCACCGTGTTGGCGACGTTGTTTGCCGAAGCGATGTAGGTACGGTCGAATACGTTCCTGACCTCGAGAAACAGATTCAGCGATCTGAAGGTGTCCGACATCAGATCGGTCTTGTAGTGAACATTCAAATTGACCAGCTCATAGCCGGGCGCCTTCAGCAGATTCGCGTTGTCCATGTAGAAGGAGTCCTTCCACTGCAGTTCGACAAAACCTCCGAGACCTGCAAGCGGCCCGGCGAACTCGTCATATCCAATTCGCGCCGTGAGCTCATTGGGGGAGATGCCGGGAATCTTGTTGCCTGCCCGGTTGAAGCTGAACACCGCGCCATTGGTGATGTTCTCGACATACTCGGTGTAGACCTCGTCGAGATAGGTGTACGCCGCCGTGAATCGCCAGCCCGGATAGAACTTCCAATCGGCGGCAAGCTCTATCCCGCGGTGCTCCGACCGCGGCGCGTTGAACGTATAAGATATGCCGGATATCGGAGTCGCCTGACTGACGATCTCGTTGCGGAAGAACTCGTAGAAGCCGGTCGCGCTGAGCTTGAGCGTGTTGTTCGGAGTCCAGTCGAAACCGAGATCGTAGCCCAGATTTTTCTGAGCCTGGAGCTGGGTATTGTTGCCTGACAACCCGGTCGGAAGGACAAAGAGATTCGAAACCTGCGGAGTGCCGTATCCCGTGGCAACTCGTCCGCGGAAGAGCCATTCGTTGTTGAGATTGTAGAGGAGCGCCAACTCTGGAGCAGCATTTTGAAACTGCCGGTCCGCGGTCGTCAGGGTTGATGTGGTGATGCCGGTCGGACCCGCGTACGCATACGCCGTGTTTGTCCCCTTGAGTAGCGTGGTCTCCCAACCAATGCCGGCGACCGCCGTCAGCGAGGTCGTCAGCCTGAGCTCTTCCCTGGCACGCACACCATAATTAGTCGTCTCGCTGAAGAGATTGCTCGAGAGCCTGCCGAGCGTGGCATTGCCCCCCGGCATCACATTTCGCGTGTCACTCGACGCCGTCAGGGTATTGTAGAAGGCGCCGAAGAAGGCGGTCGACTCCATCCCGAAGATCTCGCCGCGCTTGGTGAGATCGCTCATGTAGTTGTACGACGGAAAATCTCCGATCGAGCTGGTCTGTCCGGTCGGCTGGCTGATGTTCCTGTCGTCGAACACGAACTGGTTGCGCCACGTCATCGTGTTGTCGAAATCGTGCTCCCACCGGCCGCCGACGATGGTCCGCCGGTCGTTGCGGCCGAGGCCGGCCTGCAGGGCCGTTTCCGTGTCGGTTCCGGCAGTTGCGTTGAAGCCGTTGTTGAACAGCCTGACCGTCCCGCACCCCGGCGCGGCGGTGGTACCGGTGGCACATCCCTGCTGGAACGGGTTGAGGTAGTACTGGTTCAGCGACTGCCGGATCGGCAACCGCGTGCTGAGATCATTGTTGATGATCTTGACCGTGAAACGATCGTCCGGCGTCGCCTTCAGCGTGCCGAGGAAGTTGACGGTCTGCGTATTGAACCAGCTGTTGCCGATATAGCCATCGCCCCGCACGTCGCTTGCGAACAGCGAGCCCTCGAAATTCCCGACCTTCTTGCCGGCCGCGAGGTAGTTGTTGAGATAGCCGTAACTGCCCCCGTCGACGCCATATTCGACGCCGTCGATCGTGCCGCCGGGCCGCGTCCGAAAATTCAGCGCACCGCCGGTCGCATAGTTGCCGTAGAGCGCCGACGAGGGGCCGCGGATGACGTCGATCGCGCCATAGGCGTGGGGATCAATCAGGTCGCTGCGCGACAGGCCGTCCGGTTGCGTCACCGGAAAGCCGTCCTCGAAGATCACGAGATTGCGGATGGCGAAACCGTTGCGGGCGTTGGAGCCACGGATTGAGATGCCGAAATCGCGGGGACCGTTCCCCTGCTTGATCGAAATGCCCGGACTGTCCCGCAAGACGTCGCTGACCGAAAACGCCGGGCGATTGTCGAACTGGCTGCGATCGATGGTTGTTGCGGTCTGGCCGGCCGGCGACTGATTGAGACCAGCCCGCGCTGCGCCGGCAGACGTGGCCAGGTTTTGGGCTGGCGCGCTGCCGGTCGCGTTCTGCGCAACGGGTCTCGCTGCGCGTCCCGCCGAAGCTGAACGCAGTCGCGATGGTCGGGTGATTGGTTTGGGACGCGAAGGCTGCGGCGCCTCAACCGTCACCGCGGGAAGCGATTCCGAGGCGCCTTGGGCCAGCGCGTCCGAGCCGATCGAGGACACCAGCCCGCAAAGCACGGGCAAGCTCGCGCGGCTGATCGCACGAATGCGTAACATCTCTTGAATTCCTGACATCCGGCACGTCGGCCGGTCCATTGCACACGCCATCGGCACGGCAACGGCGCGCGCCAATGGTTCGGTTTGTCGCTACGTCAGGAAAATCGAGGGGGTGCGCGAGCCTGGGCGCTCGAGCCTTTGTAAGCGGGGATGGCGGACACATCCGCCACGAGCCACACCACGCGTTCGGCGTGACGCAAGGGAGTGGCGAGCGCAACCTGCGGCGGCGAATCGAGCGTCGCGTTGGCCTGGGCCAGGCAACAAAGGGCGCACGCGCCGGCATGCGCGGTCGGATCGTTCGGTCCGCCGCCCTGCTCGCTCGCGCTGTGGCAGATGACGGCGGCGGAAAGCGGATCGGCCATAGCCTGGCCGGCCGCCAAGCACGCGGCGATCGGCGCCAGCACCTGCATCACCAGGGCGAGCAGGACGATGGGTAGGAACTTCTGTAGCCGTGCGCGCATCCGCCGAACCATTCGTTCGTCAGCCAACTAAACACTGCAGTCAGGGCCGAGTCGAGGCCAGTTCCGCCGCCTTCTTGGCCCAGCGCAAATTTCTCGAAGACTGTGGTCGGCGCGCTCCAGCACCGGCGCCGGTCCGCCATTTAAGGCAGGGCAACCATCCCGCTTATCCACAAATTTCTTATATCTGTCATATATTTAGGTGACCTGAAGCTCGATCGTTTCGTTAACTGCTCGAATTTTGAACATTCGTTGCCGAAAATGATGACAAGTGAGAAAAGTTGATTTAGCATCTCCCTTGCTCAGGCTGGCCGCGAGGTCGAAGTCTGGTGGTCCAAGTCTCGGGAGGAGCCCCTGGCGCGCAAAACGCAGCGTCGCCCCGTCAATCAAGAGCAAATCTTAGAATCGGGGATAATAGGGTCGACACAATTTTCGAGCGGGGCCAGGGCCCCGCTCTTTTTTTGCCCGGCGCGGCTGAACTGCCGATGAACGTGGCCTCTCATCCAATCCTAGATAACGCGATGTTCCGCTCGAAGGCAGCGAGTTGGTGAGGGATTGACGATCGAAGCGATCCTCGACTTCGCCGGTGAGCGCCGCGGGGATTTCCGGCTGATCGCCTGCGAGGTCGCCTCTCACGATGCTTACGGCACGCCGCGTCGTCAGGGATACGCTCCGCGATCTGCTCGACGTAAATGGACGCCGGAGATCGCGCAGGCCTGAGATACATTGCTCGCGGATATCGACGCATCCGCCGCCGCTCCGGCCCGACGCTTTGCGTTGCACCAACACTGGCTGCGGCGATCTCGCGGCTGATTGCAGATTGAGTGCCAACAACTCTTGTGAGAGACTTTCGGAGATCGGTCGCGCAAGCAATGACGCGCCGACGACAAAATACATGGGAGCGAGCGATGTCCGGGACGAAAGATTTCTCGACGACGAGGCGCGATCTTCTTCAGGCGGCAGCGACCGCCGGCGCCGCAACTGCCATCCTCGGCAGCATGGGCATAAACCCTGCACTGGCCGCCGCAGTCGGACGCAGTGAAAAGCCGCTGAAGGCGGCGTTCTCCAATGCAGGCCTCCAGGCCACCTGGTGCGCGCAGGGAAAGCAGGCTGCGGAGTTCTGGGGCAAGCTGTTCAACGTCGAGGTGACCTGGTTCGACGGCCAGCTCGACGCGGTGAAGCAGCGCGCGGCGATCGACAACATGGCCTCGCAGAAATGGGATTTCGTCGCGATCCAGGCGTTCGGCATCGGCACCCTCACCCAGCCCGTACAGAAGATGATCGACGCCGGCACGCCCGTGATCGACATGGACACGCTGATCGCGCCTCTTGATCAGATCAATGTCCACTCCTTCCTCGCTCCCGACAACGAGTTCATGGGCGCCTCGGTGACGCAGGCGCTGTGCAACGCCATGGGCGGCAAGGGCAAGATCATCATGACGCAGGGCGCGCTCGGGCATACCGGCGCGCAAGGACGGGCCAAGGGCTTCAACTCGGTGGTCAAGCAATTCCCCGGCATCGAGGTGCTCGACACCCAGCCGGCCGACTGGGACGTCTCCAAGACCGCCCGCCTCTGGGAAACGTACCTGACGAAATACCCGCAGATCGACGCGGCGTTCTTCCACAATGACGACATGGCGCTCGCCGCCGCCAACATCATGAAGGCGCGGGGCCGCACCAACATCCTGATCGGCGGCGTCGATGCCATGCCGCCGGCGATCCAGGCGGTGAGCGAGGGCCGCATGTTCGCCACGGTGCGCAATCCCTCCTGCCGCATCCATGGCGGCGCCATCATTGCAGGCGTGTCGGCCGTGGTCGGCGGCGAGAAGAGCGGACAGGGAATCCCGAAGAACGTCGTCACCGACGGCCCGGTCGTGACCAAGGCCAACGCCGCCGGGATGCAGTGGATGCAGGATCACTTCCTGATCTGAGCCTCCAAGATCTGAACTTTCATGCCTGAGGGACAACAGCCCATCCTGGAACTGCAGGGCATCACGAAGAGCTTCGGCGGGGTCGAAGCGCTTCGTGGTGTCGACTTCGCGCTCTATCCCGGCGAGATCCATGGTCTCGTCGGCGAGAACGGCGCCGGGAAAAGCACGCTGATGAAGATCATCGCCGGCGTGCACACCGAATTCTCCGGCCGCTTCCTGGTCGACGGGAAGGAGATGCATTTCCGCTCGGCCCGCGATGCGCACGCCGCCGGCATCGCCATGGTGCATCAGGAGCTCAGTGTCGCGCCCGATCTGACGGTCGCGGAGAACGTCTTCCTGGGCAACCAGCCGATCAATCGGCTGGGCCTCGTGCAATGGCGGCGGATGGCGCGGGAGGCGGGCGAGCAGCTCGCCCGCTTCGGCATCGACGTCGATCCGATGAGCCGGCTCGGCGATCTCCCGATCGGGCTGCAGCAGCTGATCGAGATCGCACGCGTGCTGTTCTCCGGCGCGCGCATCGTCATCCTGGACGAGCCGACCTCAGCCCTCTCCCCGCCCGAGGTCGAGCGGCTGTTCGCCACGCTCAAGCGGCTGCGCGAGGCCGGTACTGCAATCGTCTTCATCTCGCATTTCATCGAGGATATCTTGCGCGTGTCGGACACGGTGACCGTGTTCCGCAACGGGCGCAAGGTCGCAGAGACGGCAAGCGCCGCGACCAGCAAGGGCGCGCTGATCGAGGCCATGATCGGCCGCGGCGGCGAGGCGCTCGGGCATAGCTACACCGACGATCTGATGCTGCCGCAGCCGAGCGACAGGAAGGTCGTTCTCAAGGCCGATCAGCTGTCGCTGTCCCGCAGCCTTCAGGACGTCTCGTTCGAGGCGCGCGCCGGCGAAGTGCTCGGCATCTACGGCTTCATGGGCTGCGGCCAGCAGGAGCTGTCGCGCATCCTGTTCGGCAAGCTGAAACCGGACGGCGGCACGCTTGCCGTCGAGGGCACGCCCAAGACCTTCGCCAGCACGGCAGCGGCGCGGCGCGCCGGCGTGGCGCTGGTGCCGGAGAGCCGGCGCGACATGCTGTTTCACCAGGAGCCGGTCTACAAGAACATCTCGATCAGCATTCTCGATCGCATCTCGTCCCTGCTGCTCAAGCCGGCGCGGGAGCGCGACATCGCCAAGCGCCAGGTCGAGCAATTGCAGATCCGGCCGCCGGTGGTCGGCCTCGATCTCGGCATGCTCTCGGGCGGCAACCAGCAGAAGGTCGCGCTGGCGAAATGGCTGACCTATCCGCCCAAGCTCCTGGTGCTGTGCGAGCCGACCCGCGGCATGGATGTCGGCGCCAAGAACGACGTCATCAACATCGTCCGCGACCTCCGCGCCAGGGGGCTCGCCATCATCGTGCTGTCGACCGAGCCGGAAACGGTGCTGTCGCTGGCCGACCGCATCCTCGTGCTCAAGCGCGGCACAGTGGTGCGGGAGTTCAGGAACGAGCCGGTCAGCAAGGACCGCCTGCTGGAAGCGGCGTGACGGAGAAGCACATGAGCAGCGAGACGGCTTTGGCGACGGGACGGAGGGCGCGGGGCCTTGCGCCCTTCCTGCGCTCGCAGATGCGCAACATCGCCCCCTTCCTGACGCTGATCTTCCTGACCGCCTTCTTCGCCTTCGCCAGCCCCTCCTTCGCGACGCTCGACAATCTCGGCAACATCCTGACCCAGGTGTCGGTCACGGGGATCATCGCGGTCGGCCTCACCTTCGTGATCCTGTGCGCCGAGATCGACCTCTCCATCGCCAGCATCGCCAACGTCACGGGCATTGCGGTCGCCTACTTCACGCTGCAGGAATCCTACGTCAACATCGCCAACGTCCCCCTGCCCGGCGCGGTCGCGATCATCCTGTCTATCCTGCTCTGCGCGCTGCTCGGCCTCGTCAATGCGCTTGGCCTGACCGTGATCGGCATCCCCTCCTTCATCATGACCCTGGCGATGATGCAGATCGCCGCCGGCATCTCCGCGCTCCTGGTGCGCGGCCAGATCGCCTACAAGGTGCCGAGCCTGATCACGACGCTCGGCTCCGGCTCGATCGGCGGGATCCCCTGGATCGTCATCGTCGCCGCGCTGATGCTGCTCGGCGGGCACCTGGTGCTGACCTACACGCGCTTCGGCCGCTACGTCTACATGGTCGGGGGCAACCGCGAGGCGGCCGAATATTCCGGCCTCAACGTCAAGCTCATCCTCGGCGCCGTCATGGTGATCTCGGCGGTGTGCTCCGGCATCGGCGGCATGCTCGGCGTCGCCCATTTCGGCAGCGCGCAGCAGAACGAGTTCGACACCTACCTGCTCGACTCCATCGCCGCCGTCGTCGTCGGCGGCACCAGCCTGTTCGGCGGCCGCGGCGGCATCGGCAACACCATCGTCGGCCTGTTCGTGCTCGGCGTGCTCAACAACGGCCTCGACCACGTCAACATCGACAGCTTCCTGAAGATCCTGATCCGCGGCCTGATCCTCCTGGCGGCGCTGGTCATCAACGTCTATGCGCAGCGCTTAAGGGAAAAAGCGGCGGAGTAGACGGCCGCTAAAGCAAAAGTGCGAAAACAACCCCATGCACAGTAGCCGGGGCCAGCGAAATCAATGGCTTGCTCGGGACCTCGCAAAATTGCGGATTTCGCGAAGTGAATTTTGACTCGTCGGGCAAAACAGGGGTATGGTGGCATCATGGCGGTGGCTTCGATGAGCCGTGGCTTGCCTCGTCATTGCGAGCGCAGCGAAAACAATCCAGAACCTCTCCGCGGGTGCATTCCTGGATTTCTTCGCTGCGCTCGCAATGACGACGCGGCAGCGGCGGTGCTGAACAACGTACGGAACGCTGCTTAGCTGCTTAGCTCCCGATCTCCCGGTCGGCGGCAGCCGCGAGAAGCGGAAACTGCAGTGGCTCGCGTCGGCGGCCACGCTTTTCCAAGATCTATACTCCAGTCGGTATTGGATATTGACCGGCACACGGTTGCTTAGTAATCTTTGTGGTTTGCGCCACACTACTATTTGCCGCGACTGCGCACGCTCAGACACAGCCAGCAGCAGCGCCGAAACCAACTGGGGAGCCATCGGCCTATTGCCGCTCCGGCGCTCAGGCAATCTTCTCTGGTTCAGGTGAAGCGGAGCTAGCAAATCTGCAGCAGGCCTGCCGGCGCGGCGACATCATCGCGGTGTCGACTGCGGGCCAGAGCACGGTCTTTGCGATCGGAAGACTGTGCGACTTCAGTAAGTCGATCATCAACGCCGGGAGCTTCGTGCTCTGTTCTCTTACAGCCACTCGGACCCTGAGATAGTGTTCGGTCTGTTCAAATCACATCGGAAGGTTGGTGCCGAAGCGGCCGTCAACGCCATTCGCCCCCTGATAGCGACGATCCAACACAACCAGGGACTGCCTTCGAGCTTTTGGACGAACTACTATATTCTCGGCTTCTTCACATTTACCGCCGGGCATCACATCAAGCTCGCGACGAGGGGATCGATCAAAGACGCTGAACTGAGCGCGGCGGTCGGTGACGTCCTCACGACGGTTTCGAACCTGAACGGACAGGAGTTGGTCCAGCGCACCATCCAGATGTCTCACAATGATGAGTTTGATTTTAATCGAGGCGCCGACGACGCGGCTGCTATTTGCTTTTACACAATGAGGATTTTGAAGAACGAAGCTGAGCACCCACTAGAGCGGTTCATCGATTAATTGAATCGGGAGGGATTCCGTCGGGCGGCGGTTTGTGATTCAAGATACTGGCTGGATCGGAGGCCAGCACCGGATGGTCCGACCGCTTTCGAATGATCTTCGTGAACGAGCCGTAAAGGCGGTGGAATCCGGGGAGAGTTGCCATGCTGTGGCGGCCCGGTTCGATGTTGCAGTGTCGTCCGTCGTGAAGTGGCGGCAGCGCTATCGCGCGACGGGTTCGGTGGCGCCGGGTAAGGTGGGCGGTCACCGTAAGCCGGTTCTGGAGCCACATCGAGCGTTCATCGTGGAGCGGATCAGGCAGACGCCACATCTAACGCTGCACGGGCTGAAGGACGAACTTGCGGCGCGAGGCGTGAAAGTCTCACACCATGCGGTATGGACCTTCCTGCGACGCGAAGGTCTCAGCTTCAAAAAAAACACTGTTCGCCCTTGAGCAGGGCCGCGCCGACGTCGTACGGCGGCGGCAGCGCTGGCGCAGCTTGCAGGATCGCCTCGATCCAAACCGCCTCGTGTTCATCGACGAGACCTGGATCAAGACCAACATGGCCCCGCTGCGCGGCTGGGGATCCAAGGGCGAGCGGTTGCGCGGCTTTGCGCCGCACGGTCACTGGCGAACCCTGACCTTCCTCGGTGCCCTACGCTCTGACCAGCTCACTGCGCCCTGCGTGTTCGACGGACCGATCAACGGCGAAAGCTTCCGCGCCTATGTCGAACAGCAACTCGTCAAAGTGCTCAAACCGGGCGACATCGTCGTCATGGATAATCTTGGTAGCCACAAGTCGCCGACCGTCCGGCAGATGATCCGGAAAGCCGGCGCAAGGTTGTGGTACCTGCCACCGTACTCACCCGACCTCAACCCCATCGAGCAGGTCTTCGCCAAGATCAAGCACTGGATGCGCGTCGCACAGAAACGCACGATCGACGACGCCTGCGACCACATCGGCCACCTCGTCAGAAACGTCCTGCCAGGCGAATGCCGCAACTACTTCGTTAATGCCGGATACGCTTCCATCAAAAAATGAAAGGCAATGGCCTCTAAGGTCGCACAGCGCTCTACTGACGGCGGTAATACCGAGGCAGAGAGGCGCGCATACATTGCGTCTATGATGATGCTGTCCCTCATGAACGAAGTGCACAGCCTCGCGTGAGGAAAGATGATGGTCGCGGCGCCCGGCAGCCGCAAATCAGACGGCCCCCTTCCCCCCGAAACCGCGCCGCAACCATATGAAATGAGCCCGGACGGCTATGCACAAGAAAGCCGACGCCGAGCAAAAGATAAGACATCTCGCATTGGAGTAGATGCACGAAACTTTTCGGCCACAGCCTGGCCACTACCCTAACTTTGTCTTTCAAGACATGGCTGGAAAGCAAGCACTACAGCCACTACCTGCAATTCCGATCGCGAAGCGACGCCCGGGCCGAAGCCGAGGGTTGGTTTGAAGCCGAAATCCGCGACTACCCGGATTGTGCCGCCGGTGTGCATGAGCCAATCCTACGCCCGCGCCGGCCCGAAGTGAATCCCCTATTTGGTGCGCGCTGACGGAATCGAACCGCCGACATCCTGGATGTAGGCCAGGCGCTCGTTCCGCTGAGCTAAGCGCGCGGCTTCCGATTTTTCTGATCTGGCGACGCTTTCTTTGAAGCGGATGGTTTCGGCTGGCCGATCCAGCGGGATTACCCGACCAGCGGCGGCCGACAATAAATCTGCTCGAGCCTTTCCGGTTGGCCGCGCCGCCTCGATTACCAGATAGGAGGACCAAAACCATGCGCGATTGCGCGGCGGCCGCGTCGCCAAGGCCATGAATTTTGCAGCAGCAATGAGACGACCATGACTGAAACGGCGACGGCAGCGACGAAACAGAGCAACGGCCGGCAAGCCCGCAGGGGGTGCGGCCGAAAGGTCGCCCGACCGACGAGACCCGGCGCGGCGCTTCAGCCGGTTGCGCAACCATGGGACGGCAAGCTGCTATTCCGCGCTAACCAGATCGCGCTGTTGGCGCGCGGCAACGCCCAAGGACGATTCCGGAGCGATGAGATTCGGATCCTACCCGTGCTGAGGCGGCGACCTCTCGCTGGCGATGCCGCCGACTGGTAGCACTGCTCGAAGCAGGCCGAGACGCTTCGAGGGAAGGATCATGCGGCCAACCTTTCCCGCTCGGGAGCAGCAGTAGTGGGACAGGATGGCTGGCCGAGCAGTGCGGAAATCTGCGCGCATCGCGCGAGGTGCGCAGCGATGAGCACAGCCCGCCAAACATCGAGCCGCACGTTTGAACCTGGTGGTCCTTTTTCGCGACTAGTCTTTCAAACGAATCAATCTGGAGATTTGGTGGAGGCCCCGACTTCCATGGGCTCCTCCGCCGTCGGTCGAAAATGACGAGTGATCTCCAGACCACCGGAGGACACATAGATGGCCTCTCGCGTTCTTTATCACGGGGCGGAAGCGAACAAGCTCCTGTTCAATATTCGCAATGGCGCATTAACCGCGGACTCCCAGGGTCGCATATTCTTCGCGGAGCGGGATTGGGAGAACTGCCTGATTCACGGTGCGGATCGGCAGATGGGTGAATCCTACGCGGCGAAACTTCGGGTTGATATTCCCGAGGGCGCCCAACTGGTGAAAAACCCAACTTCCGGAAATCCGGACGCCCGAATCTTGAAGGTCGAACCTGGCGCGAAAGTGCCCGCGAAAGTCGAAGAACTTTATGTCCGACGAGGCCGCGTCGGGGCTTTTGAGACGCGCAGGATACCAGGGAGCGGCGCGCAAGCCTATCTGGAACAGAAAATCGCGAGCGCCCCGACGCTCGGTAAGCCTCCAAGTGGGGGCGGAGGGAGCGAGGGCGGCGGCGCCGGCGGCGGCGCAAGCGGGGGCGGAGGTGGCTCGCCGCTGCGCGCGTTTTTTCGGGCGCGAGCAAACATGTACAAAGCTGCCATCCGGGCGGGCGTTGAGGGCGTTTTCACACCTGAGGGTATTGCCGCAGCGGTTCCCGAGTTGATTCTAAAGGTATCCGACAGAGTTGCAGCCCGGGAGGCGATCCGGCAGATCAAGATCAAGTTTTTGAAAGAGGGCTTTGCAAAAGGTGTTGCCGCCGGTGCCATGGATTGGAGTCAAGAGGATGTGCGATTAAATCTCAAGCATCGCGTTACTCATGGTCGGGTTCGAGGTCTTGAAGACGAAGCAGGTATTCTAACGCTGTCTTTTATCCTCCAACTTGCCGAAAACTGCGAAGACTATGCTGTCGATGTCGGCTACAGCTACAGTCTCTCAAGACCATTAGAGTGGAGGCAGGACTTGGCCGCGAAGGGCATGAAACTTCTGAAAAAACATGGCTATGACAAGTGGTCTCCTGAGCAACGTGAGTACGAGTTTATCGATAAGCTCGCGTGGGCAATCCGTTCTAGCACTAACGCGATAGTAGGACCCCACCTTGAAATTCAACTCGCTGTAGCAAGGCTTAAAGACGGATATTGATCCGCGAGCTGGTTGAACCAAGAGGAGCAAACTTCGATTACGATTACGCAACGCGCGCGGTAACGAGCGGTCATCGGTCCGGCGTAGAGGCGAGTGGCTCCTCACGCGGCGTGGCGTCCCGCCGCCGCTACCTACAACATCGAGGCAATGCAGCGACGAGCAGCCGCTAGGTTGGTCGTCGAGTGCCGCAAGGCGGTCGACTAGATCGATGGCGCGACAACGCGCGCGGAGTCCATCGCGGCGACTACAAACTGTTCTGAGCCGCTGGACGGTGACGAGCCGCCGTGTGGCGCGGCTCGTCGCCAGCGCACCCCTGCCCCGTCCGCGATAATGACCAGCTCGGCTTCCAGATGCCGCAGGTTACATCCGCTCAACTAACCCTTGGGGTTCATCTGGTCTCTTCTACCAATCATCGTACTCGACGGCTTCGCGCCGCGTGGCACTTGCCAGCACGGAAATGATGTCGGCTCCGCCAGCTATCATTTCATGGAATGACGGCGGTTCAGTTTGGGAACCACGGGCGGACTGCGGCCACGCACCAAACGCCTAGAGGAACGGTGGCAGCTGGAAACTTCGAAGAACGGTATCCGGATCAAGAATTACGAGCACGATCACATGGAAATGCGAGTCAGCCGTCGTGCCCGGGTCCCGGGTGGTGAGGACATGCCGTTCAATCACTGGACCGAACCGCAGAACGGTAGGGCCAAAGGTACTGAAGTTCTCGTCGGTGCCAGCATAGGTGACCCTGCAACCCGGCATCGCAACCCGGAGGATCTCCTCCACTTCATTCGGGTTGCTATGGACATGGTTCGCAAAAATGGGACTGCTTCGGATTGCGATATTGCTAACGCTCTTAGCTTCGAGCCCGTGGAGATGCGGCGGAGCATTGGTCAGAAATCGTGGAGGACTCGGATCACCTTGACCTCTCCCTGCGAAGTTCGGATTTGGCGCATAGTCGTCAAATCCTAGATAATCAGTCTCATGGGTCCCGTAAATGTTGATCCTTTTGCCGAACGGGAGTGGGTTGATCGGTGTACCCTTATGGCCTCCACTTTGCAGAGTTGGACATTTCGAGTGGTCGTGTTTCGGCCCTGCCTCAGTTAGCGTAACCAGCAAGCTCTCAGGTACCTTTTCGAATTCCACCATATCGGCATCGAGACGATCGATCGTCATTTGGCCGACGATGTTGTCCGGCGTTCTTTGGTAATCCGTGTTGATGATGTTGCGGGGAGGCCCCTTGTAACGAAGCACGGCTTGCTGGGTCGATTGCCCGTACAGCTCGGTAGATATCTCACTTGCTCCGATTACTCCCATGCCGAGCTTCGTCAGTGCTTCTTGGATCAGACCGACGTGCTCTCCGCGTGAGCCTGGCAGAACATGATCGGCTGGCGAAAGCAGGCATCGCTGGAGCTTCTGATTGTCCTTGAATTGCTTCGAAACGAGGCGCTTTCGCGTGAGGACCACGACCATGTTCTGCTCCTCTGCTATGCCAGCATGTCCAGTTGATTTGCGTTCCCACAAATAAAGCGATTGATGATGCATCATAAGCAGCAGATCGCAGTTAGTTCAATCCCTGCGAGAGTCGTGATTTCGGGTTCGGAGTTCGGCGACAGTTAGGCGACGATCAAATTTATGCCGGGTAGGTCGAGCTTGGCTTTGAAGGCTCCAGGACTTGAACGTCGCGTTCGACAGCTGGAAGCCTGACGAGAGCTATCCGCATCGCGGGTACATCTACGCGGCGTGGACGGCTGGGGTGGTGCGATGGTGAAAATGACCGGCGAACGACCCTAGCGATCTTGGCGTTTCTCCGGGAGCCTTGAGTCATTTCCGGGCCGCACATCATGCGGTCGCGTTCACGAGATGGTCCGATACCGTCGAAATGAACGCGCGAAGACGCCCAAGACGCCGTAGGTCTCGGTGGTATCCCATCCAAATGTCTCGCGCCGGCGGCAGCGTCGGCAGGTCCAGTCTGCGGATACCCGGGATCTGGTTGCCGACCACGCGGGGCAGGACAGCGATGCCGACGCCTTGCCTGCACATGCGCGCCTGGACGTTGCGGTTGTTCGATCGCAGGACCGGTTTTGCGTTGGGGAAACTCTCGATGAGCCACGCGATGTCGGGAAAGTGGGGCGTGGATGGCGTGATCAGCCGGAAACCAGTCCCATCGCCATATTTGGGATCAGCCGCCTCCTCTGCGATGTAGACGCCGTATTCGAGCGTGAAGAGCCGCCGCTGAATGACATCGGCAGTGTCGAACGGAACGGCACGAAAAGCGACTTCAGCCTCCCGCTGGGCGAGGCTGAATCGGCGCGTGCCGGTCAGGATCTCGACGTCGACGTTCGGATAGGCTTTCGAGAAATCCGCCAGGATAGGAGGGAGGACATAGGCCCCGAACCAGTCCGTTGACGAAATGCGCAGACTGCCTTTGAGATTCTGCTCCCGCCCCGCAAGCCGGCGCTCCATGGCCAGCGCGCCTTCTTCCATTTGCTCGGCCAGCGCGATGATTCCGTGGCCCTCATCGGTCAGAACAAGACCGTCCGCTGTGCGCTGGAAGAGCGTGTGACCGATTGCCTGCTCGAGTGCGCGAAGGCGCCTGCCGACGGTCGGATGGCTTGTCCGAAGCGAACGCGCGGCACCGCCGAGCGTGCCGGATCGCACAACAGCGAGGAAGATCCTTACGTCACTCCATTCCATCGCAACCCCCGCACAAAACTGAACGCCGAGAGTACAATCGCGTCAGTTAAAGAACAAATCTAAGCACCTAGATCCCCGCCATCGTCTGGAGATTCGTCCTTCTGTGGATTCCCCCGTGAGGGCGGCCGCTTCGGTGACTTGGCTGTGGAACCCAAGGGAAGCTCGTCCGGACTGAGCAGAGAGATTTTCCGGAGCGGTGGCAGAACGCGGCGGCCCGCCCCGATGCTCGCAAATGAGGACTTCGATGATGATCACGATGCTGGTGCCCCAGAAAACAACTCGGAGAAGACGTCATGAAAACTTGGCTCATCACAGGCTGCTCGAGCGGCTTCGGCCAGCGGCTCGCGCTCGCTGCGGCACAGCGCGGCGATCGGGTCATCGCGACGGCCCGCAACGTCAAGACGATCGAGGAAATGGCCGAGCCTTTCGGCGGCCGCATGATCACTTTGCCACTCGACGTGACCGATGCGGCGGCAGCCAAGGCAGCGGTCGCAAAGGCGGTCGAGACCTTCGGCGGCTTTGACGTGCTCGTGAACAATGCCGGCTACGGACTGTTCGGGGCGATCGAGGAGGGCACGCCCGAGGAATATCGGCCGATGTTCGAGGTGAACGTCTTCGGTCTGATCGAAACCACCAGAGCCGCCCTGCCCGTCCTGCGACGTTCGGGCGGAACGATCGTCAACATGTCGTCCGGCGCGGGCATCGCGGGCAGCGGCGGCGCAGGCTATTACAACGCCGCCAAGTTTGCCGTGGAAGGGATTTCCGAAGCGCTCGCCGGCGAGCTGGAGCC
Source organism: Bradyrhizobium sp. USDA 327 (assembly GCF_041262065.1). Classification (NCBI taxonomy): domain Bacteria; kingdom Pseudomonadati; phylum Pseudomonadota; class Alphaproteobacteria; order Hyphomicrobiales; family Nitrobacteraceae; genus Bradyrhizobium; species Bradyrhizobium sp. USDA 327. Next base: position 3,438,636 of record NZ_JBGCCW010000001.1, read on the forward strand.
GTTCGGCATTCGCGTGCTGATCGTCGAACCCGGGCCGTTTCGCACCGATTTCCTTGGCCGTTCGATCACGATGGCGGCCAACGAGATGCCGGAATACGCCGCGAGCTCGCGCAAGCCCTATCGCGAAACCAACAACGGCAATCAGGCGGGCGATCCCGACAAGGCGATCGCGGTGATCCTGCAGGCCGTCGACGCCGATGACGCCCCGCTTCATCTGCCGCTCGGCCCGATCGCGCACGCGATCGCCGAGCGAAAGCTGGCCGCCTTCCGCAGCGATATCGACGCCTGGCGCGACATCACGATCGCCACCGATTTCGACCAGCCCTGAGCGCTGGCCACGAGCTCTGTTTGAACGTCAACATCTGACTGGAAAGCGATCATGATCGCATCTTTGAAGGGGTTTACCCAGCAGCTGGTGCCGGTGAATGGCATCAAGATCAACGCCGTCACGGGAGGTTCAGGCCCGCCGATCCTTCTGCTTCACGGCTGGCCGGAAACTTGGTGGGAATGGCACCATGTGATGCCGCTGCTGGCCGAGCATTTCAGCGTGGTGGCCATGGATCTGCGCGGCGCGGGCTTTTCCGACTGCCCGCTCGACGGCTATGACAAGGCGACGATGGCGCGCGACGCGCATGAAGTGATGGTTGCCCTTGGACATGAACGCTACGCCGTGTGCGGACATGACATCGGCGGAATGGTCGCCTTGCCTCAGGCCGCCATCTATCGGGAGGCTGTTACCCACCTGGCCGTCCTCGACGTTCCGCTTCCCGGCTGGACGGGATGGGAGGCGACGACCGCAAGGCTCTGGCACTTCAGCTTCCATATGAACCGGGACCTGCCCGAACGCCTGATTCATGGCCGTGAATATGACTATGTTTCGACTTTCATGGCAGAGCGGTTCTACGATCACAGCACCTTCAATCCGGCGGACATCGAGATCTACGCCAAGGCGATGGCGCTTCCTGGCCGCACGCGTGGCGGCATGGAATGGTACCGCACCCTCATCGCCGATCATGCGACTGCGCTCGCGTACAAGAAGCAAACGCTCGAGATACCGGTGCTTGGCCTCGGTGGGGACCAGCGGTTCGGTGCGCAGATGGTGCCGATGCTCAAGGAGTTCGCCACCAATGTGAGGGGCGGCTCGATCGCGCGGTGCAGCCACTATGTCGCGGACGAGCGGCCGGATGAAGTCGCAGCCGCCCTGATCGAGTTCCTCAAGGCCGACTGAAACTCGGCGCCCGCGCCGTCGTGGGCCGGGCAGATCGCGAGGCTGCGGGCGAATTGCGCCGCGGAAACGCGATGGATCGAATCAACAGCAAAGGAGACTGTCATGACCGCACCCGTCATTCGCGGCGTTAACCATATCGGCATCACGGTGCCCGACATCGAAGCAGCAAAATCGTTCCTGGTGGAAGCTTTCGGCGGCCAGGTGATCTACCAGTCCTTCGGACCGCAGGATCCGCCGCGGCAGGGACCCGAATTCGAGCGGGCCGTCGGCGCTTTTCCCGGAACGGTCGTGCGTGCGCAGGCGATGGTCAAGATCGGAACCGGACCCGATATCGAGCTCTTCGAAATGCACGGTCCCGAGCAAGCCAAGCCGATCCGGGCGAGCGACTTCGGCATCACGCACTTCGCTCTCTACACCGACGACATCGACGCATCGGTCGAGCGCTTCGAGAAGGCGGGAGGCACACCCCTCACCGCGCCGCGCGCTATTCCCTATGCAACCGAGAAAGGTCCTGGAAACAAGGTCTGCTACTGCCGCATGCCGTGGGGCACGACGATGGAATTCATCACCACGCCGGACCGCATGGCCTATCATGACCAGACGGATCTGCGCAGGTGGCAGGACGAGGACTGAGCAGGGCGCGAAAAGGCCGCGCGCAAGCCAGCGTCGTCCTCGTCTGGTCGGCGTCAGCGGACGTTAAGCTCGCTCAGCCAGGCAGGTCCGGCATCCACTCCCTCAGTTCTCGTGCGGCGCCGGTGACGTCAGCGATCGTCCGGAACGTCGCCGTCTCCACCATCATCGCGCGCGCCAGCCGCACAGCACGGGCCTCGCTGACCGCGCGTTTCCCTGCATCCTCGATCAGCTCGAAGTCGATGTTGTGGGCGAGACCGAAGATGCGACGGATGATCTTGGCCGCCGCGAAGCCGACGGTGTCGGCGAACAGGCGCTGCATGTAGGCCTGCCGCTCGGTTTCCAGCCGTGCGGCTCCCTTGTCGCCGGTGAACAGCGATGGCGGATAGGCGTCCCCGGTGGCTCCAGCGCGCCAGAGGTCGAGGAATTTGCGGGCGAACTCGGTCCAGACCTTTTCGACGGTCTCCAGAACCCAACCCTCGAAGGCAGCCCGCTCGCCCGCCGCGCGCTCGTGGCCGACGGAGGCGAAATAAGCCATCAGGAGATTGGCCAGCACGGCGCCGGAGTCGAAACCCATCGGGCCGTAGAACGCGAATTCCGGATCGATCACGCGCGTCTCGCTCTCCGTCACCATGATCGAGCCGGTGTGGAGATCGCCATGGAGCAGCGCTTCCGGGCTTGCCATGAACTTCAGCTTCAGGCGGGAGACCGAGACATGCAGCTCCATGTCGTTACGCAGCTCCGCGGCCAGGCTGTCGAGGTACGGGGCGGTCCAGCGGTTCTGCTCGGCAATGCGGTAGGGATCGGTGAAGATCAGGTCTTCGGTGATCTTGCAAAGCGCGTGATTGCCGGCGAAGGCGGCGATCCCCTCCTTCTTCTCGGCCGCGGAGAGCGCGAGGTCGGAGGTGAAGAACAGCGTCCTCGCCATGAAGGCCGTGATGTCGTCGACGAAGCGCGGATATTGCTTCCCCGCAACCAACCCCTTGCGCATGATGATGTGGGGCTCGAGCAGCTCCATGACCGTCAGGGCCAGGGCGTCGTTGTGGTGCAGCACGGCTGGCACCAGGCCGGGCGCGAGCTGGGCCTGCCGGGACAGCGCGAGATACTCGTAATGGGCCCGCGACAGCGGCAGCGGCCAGCTCTCGCCGACGAGGCGGACGTAGGGCAGCGCCTGCTTCACCGCGATGCCGCCGCCCGCGCCCTTGACGATGAAGACGAGGTTGAGATTGCCGTCGCCGACCTCGGTGATGGACCAGGACGCCGGCTCGCCGCCAAGCAATGCCCTGAGCCCGGAGAGGCCCGCGAGATAGTCGCGCAGGTCGCCTTCGTGCAGAATTCGGTAGTGCCCTGCCCGGTCCCCGCTCATGACGATCCCATCCCTTGTCTGGGCCGGATCGTTACTCCCGAGGCTGGCAAGCCCGAGCCGATCCCGGCCATTCTTTTGATCGGATCGTAATCGCAATCAACGCCGCCCGCCACCTGGTGCGTTGTCGTGCCGGCGCGCGGGACATGGGCGCACGTTATGGGCATCGGGCAACCAGCTGGGACGCTTGGCCGCGAGCCAGGATTGGCTGATTGAGGAACCCAAGCAGGCTGAGACAGTTTTGAGTTTCTGACCTTGTAGAGGAGCTGCAGATGAGCCGCGGAATGCCCTCCATGACTGCCTTTCTGGCGATGCTGGCCATTGCCGGATATCAGAACCGCGACAAATTGGCTGAGCTGTTGAAAGGCGCAGGGGGCGGCTCGTCTGCGGGCGGTCCGCAGCCGCCTGGGGGCATGCTCGGCAATCTCGGCGGCATGCTCGGCGCGGGCGGAATCGGGGGCCTGCTCAATGGCGGAATTGGCGAGCTCCTGGAGAGGTTCAACCAGAATGGCCAGGGCGAAATCGCCGACTCATGGGTGAAGCCCGGGCCCAACAAGGACATCTCCTCGCCGCAGCTCAAACAAGCTATCGGCGGCGACGTCCTGGAGAAGCTCGCAGAGCAGACCGGGCTTTCTCAAGACGAGATCATCACACGGCTGTCCCGTGAACTTCCTTCCGCAATCGACAAATACACGCCGGATGGACGCCTGCCCGAAGCATAGAAGCAGCGGCTTAACTCAGAAGAGATGTACCCATGAGCATTCTTTGGACCATCATCATTGGCTTTCTCGCCGGCGTGATCGCCAAGTTCATCATGCCGGGCGACAATGAACCTTCCGGCTTCATCCTGACGACCATTCTCGGCATCGTCGGCGCGTTCGTGGCCTCTTATCTCGGGCAAGCGCTGGGTTGGTATCGCCCTGGTGAAGGGGCCGGCCTGATCGGTGCGGTGGTCGGCGCGATCGTCGTGCTGTTTGTTTACGGTCTCTTCGCTGGCCGGCAACGCCGGGCGATCTAAGCGGAATGGCTTAGGTTGAATAGATGATCGGTGCGGCTCGTACACCTCTCCCGCTTGCGAGAGCTTTGCATAAAGCACGAATCTGCAATTCTCTCGGCTTGATTGGTAGGGGGCTGGGGATGGCATATCGGCAGGTTGGACAACCGAGCTTCGCGGACGCGCTGGTGTCGCGGCGAGGGAAAGGCAATCGGGTGCTGAGGCGGGTTGGCGAACTGGTCGATTGGGCGGCAGTGGCGCGCGTGCTGGGCGGTCTGCCGGAACCGGAGCGGGGCGCGCCGGCCTATCCGCGGCTGGTGATGTTCAAGGCGCTGCTGCTGCAGCAATGGTACGGGCTGTCCGATCCTGAGCTTGAAGAGGCGCTGGATGATCGCGCCTCGTTCCGCGATTTCTGCGGCTTTGTGCTGGGCGACGAGACCCCCGACCACGCAACGATCTGGCGCTTCCGCGACGCTTTGCAGCGGGCCGGCCTGGACGAGACGCTGTTCGGTGAGATCCTGCGCCAGATCGAGGCGCATGGGCTGGTGCTGCGGCGGGGCACACTGATCGATGCGAGCCTGATCCCGGCGGCGGTGAAGCCGCCAAAGCCGCCAGAGGACCCGCAGCCGCCCGGCCCGGACGGCCGGGCGCCGAGCAAACTGGTCAACAGCAAGCGCGATCCGGATGCGCGCTGGACCAAGAAGGGCGGCAAACGATACTTCGGCTACAAGGCGCATGTCGGCATCGACAAGGGCTCGGCCATCATCCGCCGCAACAAGCTGACCGATGCTGCGGTCAACGACACGGTGCCCGCCGACGAGTTGATCTGTGGTGATGAGAAGGCGGTCTACGCCGACCAGGCCTATGACAAGCACGAGCGCCGCAGCGGCCTCCGTGCGCGAGGCATCAAGCCGCGGCTGATGTTTCGGCCCAACAAGCATCATCCGCTGACCGAGCGGCAGAAGCGCTTCAACGACGCTGTGGGAAAGCGCCGCGCACCGGTCGAGCAGGTCTTCGCGCGCCTCAAGGGCAGCTACCGCTGGGCGCGCGCCCGCTATCTCGGCTTGGCGCGCAACCAGACGCGTCTGCGCCTGATCTGCCTCGCCATGAATCTCAAACGATGGGCAGTGCTGTCTCCTGCGGGAGCTGCGGCATGACCGCCGCCGCCCAACGCCATCGGTTGGCCGCGAAAACCCAACCATTCAACGCCCGCGCGCCGTCCGACCCCGCGCAAAAAAAGCCCGACATCGGGAACCAGTCCCTTACATCCAATTATGCAAAGCTCTCGCAAGCGGGAGAGGAAGTGCACCGCCGGTGGCGCAATCAAACCTACTCGCATCATGCTTTAGAACTGGCCGAGACCTGCTGGCGGACTCGCTCAAGCGGAATGTGTGACGGAAGGCTCGCCGGATGCCTGCTTCACGGCGACGCCGCTGCTGCCGCGAGGTGGCCGCAGCGTCTCAAAGGCGCTGCGCCAGCCAGATGGTGTGCCCACCGCAATCGGGGTCCTCGACCACGTGCGACACGACGCGGAATCCATGCCGATCCAGCAGTGAACGATATTCGGCCGGATCCAGGCTGGCATGATACAGCGGCTCGCCGCCGAGCGCTCCGATCGCCTCGCCCTGCGCCGGGCCGCTTGTGAACATCAGCGCCGCCTCCGGCCTCGCATGGTCGCGAAAGATCGGGAACATGCGGCGCTGGTCGTCAAAACAGAGGTGGAAGAAGCTATCCCAGGCGAGGATGCCGCCAAATCGCCGTCCCAACGCAAGCTGGCGCATATCGGCAACGATCCATTCCTGCTGCGGGAAGCGCTGTCCGCACGCATCGATCATGGCCGGCGAGGAATCCACCCCCGTCACGGGATGGTCGAGCCCGATCAGATATCCCGCCATCGGCTCTGCCGAGCCGCAGCCGAGATCGAGGACGGAGCCGGCAGGCGGCAGCAGCGCGCGGAAACGGTCGAGCCAGGCCTGTTCGAACAGACTGCTCCGTGCACGGCTCTCGATCCAGTCCGATGCCTTGCGCTGATAGAGATCGATGATGTGGTCGGCGGCGTCCGATGCCATTCGAGAGCTCACGCGCTTCGCTCGCGACTAAAAGGTCTCCCGCTCCAGGAAGCTGGAGCCGATGTCGGCCTTTCTCTTGATGGGATCGTAGTCACAATAGACGCCGTCCGCCACCAGCGTGTAGCTGGCGCTGACGTTGTATTTGTCGAGCTTGACCGAGCTCAGGCCGATCACCGAGGTGGTCTTGCCTCCGTTCCACCTGAACGGCGTCGAGCTCTTCGACTGCTCGCAGGCCAGCACCGCCTCGTTGAAGACATAGCCCTCGACGAACGCCTTCAGGGTGCGGACCTGCACGGCCATCTTCCACTCAAAATAGCCAATTGCACCGAGGCCGGCGACGATCAGCACCAGAAGCGCGACGACGATACGCTGAAAAGTCATTTGTTTCCCCCGAAAGAACAACGCGCGAAGAAATCCTAATCGAACGCATCTTGATTGAATCGATGTGAGCTCCGGGCTCCGATTCACCTCTCCCATAGGGAGAGGTCGGATCGAATCGAAGATGCGATCCGGATGAGGGGTTCTGGACTCGCTGAGCGCCGCGGCCCCTCACCCGGGTTGCTGCGCAATCCGACCTCTCCCCGCTGGGGAGAGGTGAACCACGCGCAGCCAACCATGCCCTAGAACGGCATTCCCATCAATTTCGACAGGCGCTCGATCGAGAGATAGCCGGCATGATAGGCCGCTACGCCGATGCCGTAGATCACCGCCGAGATGATCGTGGTCCAGATCAGCTTGCGCCCCATCCGCGTCAGGATCGGCGCGCCGGGGTCGGTGCCGGGTGCGCCGACGCCATCCTCGTGCTGGCTGCGCACGCCGAACGGCAGCGTCAGGAACAGCGCGACCCACCAGATGACGAAGTAGATCGCAAGTGCGGTCGATATCTGGATGGCCATGGGACGGCCTTACGCCTGCTCGATCTCGACCAGCGCGCCGGAAAAGTCCTTCGGGTGCAGGAACAGCACCGGCTTGCCGTGGGCCCCGATCTTCGGCACGCCGTCGCCGAGCACCCGCGCGCCCTCCTTCACCAAGGTGTCGCGCGAGGCGATGATGTCCACGACCTCGTAGCAGACATGGTGGATGCCGCCGTCGGCGTTGCGCTCGAGGAACTTCGCGATCGGCGAGGCCTCGCCAAGCGGCTCGATGAACTCGATCTTGGTGTTGGGCAAGGTCGCGAACACGGTGGTGACGCCGTGCTCGGGCAGCGGAACGGCCTCCGAGATCTCGGCCCCGAACGCCGCACCGTAGATCTTCGCGGCCTTGACCGCGTCCTTGGTTGCGATCGCGACATGGTTGAGCCGGCCCAGCATGGTTTCTTCTCCCTCAGCGCGTGATCCGGACAAGCGGCGGGCCGCCTTCCCGGGATGCTGACACAATTACACTGTCAGTACGTGTACCAGACAGGGAGGCTTTTTGCCCCAATGTTCGTTGATCACGGCCCGGACGGCGCGTCGCACCGACTCGCCCAAGGCGTCGGGATCGCGGCGACGCGCCTTTGGCAGGCCCTCGATGGTGGACATCACGGCGTCGAAGACGATGTCGTCGAAGAGCTCGCCCGCCCTATTCTTCTCGGGGATGCCGACGAGATCGACCTCGGGATCGTCGGCGAGCTCGCCCTGCCCAGTCATCGCGATGGCGACGAAGGCGCAGCCGGAAAAGGCCATGCGGCGACGCTCGATCACCGCGCGGGACTTGGAGTCCTCCAGAATCGTCCCGTCCTTGTAGAGACGGCCGAAAGGCACCTCCCCGATGATGCCGGGATCGCCGGGGCCGAGCCTGACGAGGTCACCGTCGCGGCAGACCAGCACGCGCGGCACGCCGGCGGCGCGGGCCAGCTTTGCGTGCTCGTGCAGATGCAGGGCCTCGCCATGGACCGGGATCAGGAGTTGCGGCTTCACCCAGGAAATCAGGTCGCGCAGCTCGTCGCGGCGGGGATGGCCGGAGACGTGGACCAGAGCGTCGCGGTCGGTGATGATCTCGACGCCCTGGAGCACGAGATTGTTGACGATCGAGCTGACAGCCTTCTCGTTGCCTGGAATGGTGCGCGAGGAGAAGATGACGCTGTCGCCGCGGTTGAGCGTGATCTCAGGATGGTCGTCGTTGGCGATGCGCGCCAGCGCCGCACGCGACTCGCCCTGGCTGCCGGTGCACAGGGCCAGCACCTTGTCCTGCGGAAGGTGACCGTAGACCTCAGGCGAACGGAAATTCTGCACGCCGTCGAGATAGCCGGTCTCGCGGGCGACCTGCACCACACGCTCCATGGCGCGGCCGACCACGACGACCTCGCGGTCGGCAGCCTTCGCCGCGTCGGCCACCGCCTTGATGCGGGCGACGTTGGAGGCGAAGGTCGTCACCGCAACGCGGCCCTTGGCTGACTTGACGAGCTCGATGATGGTCCGGGCGACCTCGGCTTCCGACGGCGAGCGGCCGTCGCGCACGGCGTTGGTGGAATCGCCGATCAAGGCGAGCACGCCCTGCTCGCCCAATTCGCGCAGCCGCTTCTCGTCGGTCGGCGCCCCAAGGGTCGGAGTCGGGTCGATCTTCCAGTCGCCGGTATGCAGCACGATGCCGGCTTCGGTGTGGATCGCCAGCGCATGCGCTTCCGGAATCGAATGCGCGACGGGAATGAACTCGACGTTGAACGGGCCGACATCGACGCGGCCGCCGGACGGGACCACGGTGACAGGGATCTCAGGCGCATTGCGCTCGGCAGCGCATTTGGCCTCGAACAGTGCCGCGCTGAACTTGGTGGCATAGATCGGGCATTTCAGTTTCGGCCAGAGATCGATGATGGCGCCGAAATGGTCCTCATGGGCGTGGGTCAGCACGAGGCCCATCAGGTTCTCGCGCTCCTTCTCCAGGAAGCTGATGTCGGGCATGATCAGGTCGATGCCCGGCAGATGCTCCTCGTCACCGAATGACACGCCGAGATCGACCGCCAGCCAGGCGCGCTGGTGGCGGTTGCCGAGGCCGTAGATCGACAGGTTCATGCCGATCTCGCCGACGCCGCCGAGGGGCGCAAACACCAGTTCGTCGGGCCTTGCCATCACGCAGCTCCCACGGAGGCGACGGGGCCGAAGAACACCTCGCCCGCGGCCACCGGCACGAGGCGGCCCTCCGCGGTGCGGACAATCAGGCAGCCGGTGTCGTCGATTGTGTCAAAAACGCCTTCCAGCGTCATCGCTCCCGTGTGGATCGCGACCCGCTCGCCGAGGCCGGCAGCGCGCTCGAGCCAGAGCTTCCGGATCTCGGCAAAGCCGCGGCCATTGTCCCAGATGCCGCGGAACTCGACCCAGGCGTCCGACAAGGCCGAGAACAGCTCCTCGGCGCTGATCTGGACGCCGAGCGCGGCCAGCGACACCGCGGGCGTCGGGGTGCCCTCGGGCGCTGCGACCACGTTGGTGCCGATGCCGACGACGATGGCGAGACCGTTGCCAACGGCCTCGGCTTCAAGGCCAATGCCGACCAGCTTCTTGCCGCCGGCGAGCACATCATTCGGCCATTTCAGGGCGTAGCGGGGGCGGCCCTCGCCGAGGCGGAGCGCGGCCTCGAGGCTCACCTTCTCCAGCGCAGCCTCCTCCGCCAGCCCGGCGGCAAAGCCCAGCGTGGCGGCGACGGCCGGGGTAACGTCCATCACTTCGAGGATGCTGGCGGCGAGATTGCCGCGCGGCGCAATCCAGGCGCGCTGGCGGCGGCCGCGGCCGGCGGTCTGTTCCGACGTAACGAACCACATCGGGCCACGCTCGCCGGCCCTGGCGTGCTCGATCGCCTCGGTATTGGTCGAGCCGGTCCGCTCGAAAGCTGCGAGCTTATAGCCCGCCGAGAGTGCGCGAGAACCGAGCGCGAAAGCCATCCTAGAACAGCGACTTTGCCGCGGCGGAGGCGACGCTCACCACCGGACCTGCGAATAGCGCGAACAGGATGTTGAACAGGCCCGCGACCGCCAGCACCGTCCGCACTTCGATGCGCACCGGATCGACCTGGCCGGCCGGCTCGTCGAAGTACATCGTCTTGACGATGGCGAGGTAGTAATAGGCACCCACCACGCTGGTAAGCACGCCGATGACGGCGAGCGTGAACAGGTTCGCCTTGATGGCGGCGACGAAAACGTACCATTTGGCGAAGAAGCCGGCGAGCGGCGGGATGCCGGCGAGCGAGAACAGCAGCATCGCGAACATGAAGGCGAGCAGCGGATTGGTCCGCGAGAGGCCTGCGAAATCGCTGATCTGCTCCACCGCCTGGCCGTTGCGCTTCATGGCGAGGATGATCGAGAACGAGCCGAGCGTCATCGCGACATAGATCACGATGTACATCAGGACGCCCTGCGCGCCCTCGACCGTGCCGGAGGCGAGGCCGACCAGCGCGAAGCCCATGTGGCCGATCGACGAATAGGCCATCAGGCGCTTGATGTTGCTCTGGCCGATCGCGGCGAAGGAGCCGAGCGCCATCGAGGCGATCGACACGAACACCAGGATCTGCTGCCACTGCGAGACGATGCCGGGGAATGCGGTCAGCGTCACGCGGGTGAAGACGGCGAGCGCGGCCACCTTCGGCGCCGAGGCGAAGAAGGCGGTGACCGGGGTCGGGGCGCCCTCATAGACGTCGGGCGTCCACATGTGGAACGGCACCGCCGAGACCTTGAAGCAGAGGCCGGCGAGCAGGAAGACGAGGCCGAAGACCAGGCCGACATTCGAGACCGTGGCCGCCGCGGCGATGCCGGTGAAGCTCACCGTGCCGGTGAAGCCGTAGATCAGCGAGGAACCGTAGAGCAGCATGCCCGAGGACAGCGCGCCGAGCACGAAATACTTCAAGCCGGCTTCGGTCGACTTGGCATTGTCGCGGTTCGAGGCCGCCACGACGTAAAGCGCCAGCGACATCAGCTCGAGGCCGAGATAGAGCGAGATCAGGTCGCCGGCCGAGATCAGCACCATCATGCCGAGCGTCGAGAGCAGCACCAGGATCGAATATTCGAAGATGCGGCGCGACGGGTCGGACAGGAACTCGGTCGACAGGACCAGGGTCACCGCCGAGCCGATCAGGGCCAGGATCTTCATGAAGCGGGCGAAGTCGTCGGCGATGAAGCTGCCGCCGAAGGTCACCTGCTTGCCCGCGGGCTGCATGTAGACGAGCGCGCCGACCACGATCAGGAGCACCACCGACAGCAGCGTGACCGTCCTGGTCGTCTCCTGCCCGCGATAGGCTCCCAGCATCAGAAGCGCCATCGCGCCGACCGCGAGCACGAGTTCGGGCAGCACCGGCGCCAGTTGATAACCTGCAGTCTCAAAGCTCATGGCGATATCCTGACCTGCCCGATCACTGGAGCAGTGCGGCGGCCTTCATGGCCGTCACAGCGGTGTTGTAGTTGTTGACGAGTTGCTGGACCGAAGCGGCCGACATGTCGAGCACCGGCTTCGGATAGACGCCGAACAGGATCGTCAGCGCGATCATCGGGAACAGCGTCAGGCACTCCCGGAAGGTGAGATCCTTCATGCTCATCAGCGACGGCTTGACCAGGGCCCCGAACACCACCTTGCGATAGAGCCACAGCGCATAGGCCGCCGACAGGATCACGCCGAAGCTGGCGAAGAACGCGGTCGGGATCGAGACCTTGAAGGTGCCGAGCAGCGTCATGAACTCGCCGACGAAGCCGCTCGTTCCGGGCAGGCCGACATTGGCCATGGTGAAGACCATGAAGGTCATCGCGTAGAGCGGCATCCGGTTGACGAGGCCGCCATAGGCCGCGATCTCGCGGGTGTGCAGGCGGTCGTAGACGATGCCGACGCAGAGGAACAGCGCGCCGGAGACGATGCCGTGCGAGATCATCTGGAACACGCCGCCGGCGACACCCTGCATGGTGCCGGCGAAGATGCCCATGGTGACGAAGCCCATATGCGCCACCGACGAGTACGCGATCAGCTTCTTCATGTCCTCCTGCATCAGGGCCACCAGCGAGGTGTAGATGATGGCGATGGCCGAGAGCGTGAACACCAGCGGCGCGAAGTCGTGCGAGGCCAGCGGGAACATCGGCAGCGAGAAGCGCAGGAAGCCGTAACCGCCCATCTTCAGGAGGATCGCGGCGAGGACCACAGAGCCCGCGGTCGGCGCCTCGACGTGCGCGTCGGGAAGCCAGGTGTGGACCGGCCACATCGGCATCTTCACCGCAAAGGAGGCGAAGAAGGCGAGCCACGCCCAGGTCTGCAGGGACCGCGGCACGGCCGTGTGCATCAGGGTCGGGATGTCGGTGGTGCCGCCGTTCCAGTACAGCGCCATGATGGCGAGCAGCATCAGGACCGAGCCGAGCAGCGTGTAGAGGAAGAACTTGAACGACGCGTAGACCCGGCGCGGGCCGCCCCAGACGCCGATGATCAGGAACATCGGGATCAGGCCACCCTCGAAGAACAGGTAGAACAGCACGAGATCGAGCGCCGAGAAGGTGCCGATCATCAGCGTCTCCAGGATCAGGAACGCCATCATGTATTCGCGGACGCGGCTCGTGATCGCCTTCCAGCTCGCGATGATGCAGAACGGCATCACGGCGGTGGTGAGGATCACCAGCGGCAGCGAGATGCCGTCGACGCCCATGTGATAGGTGATGCCGGCGGCGAGCCAGTTCGCCTTCTCGACGAACTGGAAGTCGGGGTTGCTGGGGTCGAAGCGCATGACCAGGATCACCGACACCGCGAAGGTGATCAGCGTGGTCCACAGCGCGATCCAGCGCGAGTTGCGCTTGGCCGCCTCGTCGTCGCCGCGGCTGAGATAGACGATCAGCGCGCCGACCAGTGGCAGGAACGTCGTGACCGAAAGAATGGGCCAGGTTGTCATTTACTGGCCTCCAAAGCCGAACATGAACCAGGTGATCAGGCCGGCGGCGCCGATCAGCATGGCGAATGCGTAGTGATAGAGATAGCCGGTCTGGATCTTCACGACGTTGCGGGTGACGTCCAGCACGCGGGCCGAGACGCCGTCGGGACCGAAGCCGTCGATGATGAACCCGTCGCCCTTCTTCCAGAGCTGATAGCCGATCCACTTCGCCGGACGGACGAAGATGAGGTCGTAGAGCTCGTCGAAGTACCATTTGTTGAGCAGGAACTGGTACAGCATCGGCTGCGTCTTCGCGAGCTCGACCGGCAGATAGGGCCGGCGGATGTAGAACAGGTACGACACCAGGAAGCCCAGCACCATCATCACCGTCGGCAGGAAGGCGATGGTCTGCGGTATGTGGTGCATCTCCTCGATGATGTGGGGGTTCATCTTCACGGATTCGCGGAAGAACTCCTCGATGCCGTGACCGGCGAACAGCTCCTTGAACGGCAGCCCCGCGACGAACGAGCCGACCGCGAGCACGCCGATCGGGATCAGCATCCAGATCGGAGCCTCATGCGCGGCCTCGTAGTGATGCTCGTCATGCGGCTCGCCGTGGAAGGTCTTGAAGATCAGGCGCCAGGAGTAGAACGAGGTCAGGCCGGCGGCCACGATCGTCATCAGGAAGCCGTACACCCCGAACGGATTGTGCGAGGCGTAGGCGGACTCGATGATCGCGTCCTTGGAGAAGTAGCCGGCGGTGAGCGGAAAGCCGGTGAGCGCCAGGGTGCCGACCACCATCACCGCGTAGGTGTAGGGGATCTTCTTCCAGAGGCCGCCCATGTTGCGGATGTCCTGCTCGTGGTGCATCGCGTAGATCACCGAGCCGGAGCCCAAGAACAGCAGCGCCTTGAAGAAGGCGTGCGTGAACAGGTGGAACATGCCGACCGAATAGGCCCCCGCTCCCATCGCCACGAACATGTAGCCTAGCTGCGAACAGGTCGAATAGGCGACGATGCGCTTGATGTCGTTCTGGACGAGACCGATGGTCGCGGCGAAGAACGCGGTGGTCGCGCCGAAGAACATCACGACGGCCTGGGCAGTCGGGGCGAGCTCGAACAGCGGCGACAGGCGCGCCACCATGAAGACGCCGGCGGTGACCATGGTCGCGGCATGGATCAGCGCCGAGACCGGGGTCGGGCCTTCCATCGCGTCCGGCAACCAGGTGTGCAGCAGGAACTGCGCCGACTTGCCCATCGCGCCCATGAACAAAAGCAGACAGGTCAGGGTCAGCGCGTCGGCGTGCCAGCCGAGGAAGTTGATGGTCTTGCCGGTGAGGCCGGGCGCCGCGTGGAAGATGGTCTCGAAATCGGTCGAGCCGACCAGCATGAAGATCGCGAAGATGCCGAGGGCGAAGCCGAAATCGCCGACGCGGTTGACCACGAAGGCCTTGATCGCGGCCGCGTTCGCCGACGGCTTCTGGTACCAGAAGCCGATCAGCAGGTAGCTGGCCAGACCCACGCCTTCCCAGCCGAAGAACAGCTGCACGAGGTTGTCCGCCGTCACCAGCATCAGCATGGCGAAGGTAAACAGGCTGAGATAACCGAAGAAGCGCGGCCGGTTCGGATCCTCGTCCATGTAGCCGATGGAATAGAGGTGCACGAGCGAGGACACGGTGGTCACCACCACCAGCATCACGGCGGTGAGCGTGTCGACGCGCAGCGTCCACCAGACCTGGAGGTCGCCGGAGAAGATCCAGGGCAGCAGCTGGATCCTGTAGTCGTGGTGCATGAAGCCGACATCGACCAGCGTCATCCAGGACAACGCCGCCGAGACGAACAGCAGCGCCGTGGTGATCAGCTCGGCGCCGCGCGAGCCCGCCGCGGGCGGCTCGGTCGGGCTATGGCCGTGATCGTCGTGGCCGTGATCGTCATGACCATGGTCATCATGGGCGGCCGACGCATGAGCGTCGCCGTGGCCGTGATCGCCGTGATGGTCGAGCTCGTCGCCCGAGGGGTTGCGGGCATGCGCGCCGACGAGCGCGATCAGGCCAGCCAGAATGGCGCCCAGCAGAGGCAGGAAAACGATTGCCTGAACCATTTGAGAGCTCAGCCCTTCATCAGATTGACGTCCTCAACCGCGATCGAGCCGCGGTTGCGGAAATAGACCACCAGGATGGCGAGACCGATCGCAGCTTCAGCAGCCGCAACCGTCAGCACCAGCAGCGCGAAGACCTGGCCGACGATGTCGCCGAGGAAGGTCGAGAACGCCACGAGGTTGATGTTGACCGAGAGCAGGATCAGCTCGATCGACATCAGGATGACGATGATGTTCTTGCGGTTCAGGAAGATGCCGAGGATGCCGAGCGTGAAAAGGATCGCGCCGACCGCCAGATAATGCCCGAGCCCGATCGTCATTTCACCCACTCCGCCGCATCGGCGTCCGAGAGCCCCTGCCCCGGCGCCACCTTGCGCATCGCCATCGCCATCTCGGGCGTGCGCGCGTTCTGAACGTTGATGTCCTGCCGCTTCACGCTCGCCTTGTGCCGGAGCGTCAGCACGATGGCGCCGATCATGGCGACCAGCAGCACCATGCCCGAGAGCTGGAAGTAGTGGATGTACTTCGTATAGAGCACGAGGCCGAGCGCTTCGGTGTTGCTGACATTGGCCGGGATCGCCGCCGTGATCGTCTTGGAGACGCCGGGATTGATGACCCAGAAGCCGACGGTGAGCAGCAGCTCGAACAGGAAGATGCCGCCGATCACGAGGCCGACCGGCAGGTACTCGATGAAGCCCTCGCGCAGTTCGAGGAAGTCGACGTCGAGCATCATGATCACGAACAGGAACAGCACCGCGACCGCGCCGACATAGACGACGATCAGCATCATGCCGAGGAACTCGGCGCCCATCAGCACGAACAGGCCGGAGGCGTTGACGAAGGCCAGGATCAGGTACAGCACGGAGTGCACGGGATTGCGCGAGACAATCACCATCACCGCCGAGGCGACGCAGATGCCGGCGAACAGATAGAAGAACAGCGCGGGAAGGATCATGCTCTCATCTCACCGGTACGGCGCGTCGAGCTCGATCGCTTTCGCGATCTCGCGTTCCCAGCGGTCGCCATTGGCGAGCAGCTTGGCCTTGTCATAGAACAGTTCCTCGCGGGTCTCGGTCGCGAACTCGAAGTTCGGGCCTTCGACGATGGCGTCCACAGGACAGGCCTCCTGGCAGAGGCCGCAATAGATGCACTTCACCATGTCGATGTCGTAACGCACGGTGCGGCGGGTGCCGTCGTTGCGGCGCGGACCGGCCTCGATGGTGATGGCCTGCGCCGGGCAGACCGCTTCGCACAGCTTGCAGGCGATGCAGCGCTCTTCGCCGTTCGGATAGCGGCGCAGCGCGTGCTCGCCTCGGAAGCGCGGCGAGATCGGGCCCTTCTCGAACGGATAGTTCAGCGTCGGCTTCGGCTGGAAGAAATAGCGCATGGCGAGGAAGAACGCCGAGACGAATTCCGACAGAAGAAGCGAGCGTGCAGTGGCGTTGACGTTGATACCCATGACGGCCCTCACTTCGGCGCGATGCCGGCGAAATGCAGCACGCCGGCCACCACGATCACCATCGCCAGGGACAGCGGCAGGAACACCTTCCAGCCGAGGCGCATCAGTTGATCGTAGCGGTAGCGGGGCACGATCGCCTTCGCCATCGCGAACAGGAAGAACATGAAGAACAGCTTCAGCGAGAACCAGATGATCCCCGGCACCCAGTTGAAGGGCGGCAGGTCAACCGGCGGCAGCCAGCCCCCGAGGAACAGGATGGTCGCCATCGCGCACATCGTGACGATCGCGACATACTCGCCGAGCATGAACAGAAGGTACGGAGTCGAGCCGTATTCGACCATGAAGCCGGCGACGAGCTCGGATTCCGCTTCGACGAGGTCGAAGGGCGGACGGTTGGTTTCCGCCAGCGCCGAGACGTAGAACACGACGAACATCGGGAACAGCGGCCAGACGTACCAGTTCAGGATGGTGAGCTGCGGCAACCCGATCAGGCTGGCGAGGCCGCGCGCGTGCTGGGCCTCGACCACGGCCGACAGGTTCAGCGTGCCCGCGCAGAGCAGCACCGTGATGATGACGAAGCCGATCGAGACTTCGTACGACACCATCTGCGCCGCCGAGCGCAGCGCGGCCAGGAACGGATATTTCGAGTTCGACGACCAGCCGGCCATGATGATGCCGTAGATCGACAGCGACGAGATCGCGAAGATGAAGAGGATGCCGACATTGATGTCGGCGATCACCCAGCCGAGATTGGTCGGGATCACCGCCCAGGCGGCGAGCGCGAGCACGCAGGACACCAGCGGCGCCAGCAGGAACACGCCCTTGTTGGCGCCGGCCGGAATGATCGGCTCCTTCAGCACGAACTTCAAAAGGTCGGCGAAGGATTGCAGCAGGCCCCATGGGCCGACCACGTTCGGGCCGCGGCGGATCTGCACCGCCGCCCAGATCTTGCGGTCGGCGAGCAGGATGTAGGCGATCGCGACCAGGAGGACGACAAGCACCAGGACGCTCTGCGCGACCATGATGATCAGCGGCCAGAGGAACCCGGTCCAGAATGCGCTTTCGAAGAATTCCATCAGATCACGCTCACTCCGCTGCGGTCAGCATTTGCCCGGAGGCGAGGCGCGAGCATTCCGCCATCACGGCGGATGCACGCGCGATTGGGTTGGTCAGGTAGAAGTCCTCGACCAGCGGCTTGAACGGCGCCTTCTCGGGCGAGCCGCCCTTCCCGGCCAGCTTCTTGACCTGGTCGGCGGTGCCGGCCTCGATCTGGTCGAGACGCATCAGATGCGGCACGGTCTTGAAGATCGCCTGGCGCAGCGCCGCGAGCGAATCGTAACCGAGCTTCTTGCCCAGCGCTTCCGACAGCGCGCGGATGATCGCCCAGTCCTCGCGGGCTTCGCCCGGCGGGAACGCGGCGCGGCCGGTCATCTGCACGCGGCCTTCGGTGTTGACGTAGATCGCGGACTTCTCGGTGTAGGCGGCTGCCGGCAGGATGACGTCGGCGCGATGCGCGCCGCGGTCGCCATGGGTGCCGATATAGACGACGAAGGTGCCGTCCGGCGCCTTGATCTCGTCGGCCCCCAACAGGAACAGCAAATCGAGCGTGCCGAACGTCGTCATCTGCGCAGCGTTGAGCCCGCCGCCCGTGGCGGAGAAGCCGATGTCGAGCGCACCGACGCGCGAAGCGGTCTCGTGCAGCACGCCAAAACCGTTCCAGCCGTCCTTCACCGCGCCGACGTCGAGCGCGAGCTTGGCGGCGGCGGCGAGGATGGCAGCGCCATCGTGACGGGCGGCCGCGCCCGCACCGACCAGAATGATCGGATTCTTGGCGTTCTTCAGCACGTCCATGAAGGAGTGCTTGCCGGCCGCGAGCTCGCTGAGCGTCTCGGTGCCTGCGCCGAGGTGGTCATAGTCGTAAGTGAGATCGGCCTTGGTGCCGATCACGCCGACCTTGAAGCCGCCGGCACGCCAGCGCTTGCGGATGCGGGCGTTGAACACGGCCGCCTCTTTCCGCGGGTTGGCGCCGATGATGAGCAGCGCATCGGCCTGCTCGACGCCCAAGAGCGTTGGGTTGAATATGTAGGAGGCGCGGCCGAGCGCGGGATCGAAGGCGTCGCCGCCCTGCACCGCCAGATTGCTCGAGCCATACTTGGCGAGCAGATCCTTCAGCGCGAACATCTCCTCGACACCGGCGAGGTCGCCGGCGATCGCGCCGATGCGCTTGCCGTCGGTGCGCGCCGCCTTGGCGGCGATCGCGGCGAAGGCCTCGGTCCAGCTCGCCGCGCGCAGCTTGCCGGCCTCGCGGATATAGGGCCGGTCGAGCCGCTGGGTGCGCAGGCCGTCGACGACGTGGCGGGTCTTGTCGGAGATCCACTCCTCGTTCACGGCCTCGTTGATGCGCGGCAGAATACGCATCACCTCACGGCCGCGGGTGTCGACGCGGATCGCCGATCCCAGGCCGTCCATGACGTCGATCGACTGGGTCTTGCCGAGCTCCCACGGACGCGCCGCGAACGCATAGGGCTTCGAGGTCAGCGCGCCGACCGGGCAGATGTCGACGAGATTGCCCTGCAGTTCCGACGTCAGCGCGTGCTCGAGATAGGTCGTGATCTCCATGTCCTCGCCGCGGCCGGTCGCGCCCATCTCGGGGGCGCCGGCGACTTCCGCCGAGAAGCGGACGCAGCGCGTGCACTGGATGCAGCGGTTCATCGAGGTCTTGACCAGCGCGCCGAGATATTTGTCCTCGACCGCACGCTTGTTCTCGGCGAAGCGGCTGGTGTCGACACCATAGCCCATCGCCTGGTCCTGGAGGTCGCACTCACCGCCCTGGTCGCAGATCGGGCAGTCCAGCGGATGGTTGATGAGAAGGAACTCCATCACGCCTTCGCGCGCCTTCTTCACCATCGGCGAACGGGTGGAGATCTCCGGCGGCTCGCCCTTGGGGCCTGGACGGCAGTCGCGCACGCCCCAGGCGCAGCTGGCGACCGGCTTCGGGCCGCCCTTCACCTCGACGAGGCACATCCGGCAATTGCCGGCGATCGACAGCCGCTCGTGATAGCAGAAGCGCGGAATCTCGGCACCGGCCGCCTCGCACGCCTGGAGCAGCGTGTATTCGGCGGGGACGTCGATCTCCTTGCCGTCGATGATGAGCTTGGTCATGTCTCTTACTCCGCCGCGACCATGTTCACGGGATCGCGGACGCCGATATCGTCGATGTCAGCCTTGTGCGAATACTGGTCGATGCGCGCTTCGATCTCGTGACGGAAATGCGTGATCAGGCCCTGGATCGGCCAGGCCGCCGCGTCGCCGAGCGCGCAGATGGTGTGGCCTTCGACCTGTTTTGTCACTTCAAGCAGCATGTCGATCTCGCGCTTGTGGGCGCGGCCCTCGGCCATGCGGGTCAGGACCCGCCACATCCAGCCGGTGCCCTCGCGGCACGGCGTGCACTGGCCGCAGCTCTCGTGCTTGTAGAAATAGGAGATGCGGGCAATGGCGCGGATCAAATCGGTGGACTTGTCCATCACGATCACGGCCGCGGTGCCGAGGCCCGAGCGCAGCTTGCTCAAGGAATCGAAATCCATCGGCGTGTCGATGATCTGCTCGGCCGGCACCATGCGCACCGACGAGCCGCCGGGGATCACGGCCTTGAGGTTGTCCCAGCCGCCGCGAATGCCGCCGCAATGCTTCTCGATCAGCTCACGGAACGGAATGCCCATGGCTTCTTCGACGTTGCAGGGCCGCTCGACATGGCCGGAGATGCAGAAGAGCTTGGTGCCGACGTTGTTCGGGCGGCCGATGCCGGCGAACCACGCCGCGCCGCGGCGCAGGATATCCGGCGCAACGGCGATCGACTCGACGTTGTTGACGGTGGTCGGGCAGCCAAACAGGCCGACATTGGCCGGGAACGGCGGCTTCAGGCGCGGCTGGCCCTTCTTGCCTTCGAGGCTTTCGAGCAGCGCGGTTTCCTCGCCGCAGATATAGGCGCCGGCGCCGTGGGCGACATAGATGTCGAACGGCCAACCGTTGACGTTGTCCTTGCCGACCAGCTTAGCCTCGTAGGCCTGGTCGATCGCGGCCTGGAGGTGCTCACGCTCGCGGATGAACTCGCCGCGGACATAGATGTAACAGGCGTGCGCGTTCATCGCGCAGCTGGCGATCAGGCAGCCCTCGATCAGGAGATGCGGATCGTGCCGCATGATCTCGCGATCCTTGCAGGTGCCGGGCTCGGATTCGTCGGCGTTGACGACCAGATAGCTCGGCCGGCCGTCGGTCGATTCCTTCGGCATGAAGGACCATTTCAGACCGGTCGGGAAGCCGGCGCCGCCGCGGCCGCGGAGCCCCGAGGCCTTCATCTCGTTGATGATCCAGTCGCGGCCCTTGTCGATGATGTTCTTCGTGCCGTCCCAGGCGCCGCGGCGCCGCGCGCCCTCGAGCCCCCAATCGTGGAGGCCGTAGAGGTTCTTGAAGATGCGGTCCTTGTCCTCGAGCATATCAGTGCTTTCCGATCAACGATTGGACTGCTTGTAGGCAAGTCCGGCGGCGCAGATACCAAACGTCAGCGCCCAGAGCAGACTAGATTCCAGCGATGCGTTCAGGCCGAAGCGCTGAAGCAGGAAGATGAAAGCGGCCGCCACAACGGCGTGCATCGCGATGAAGCCCCACTTCTCCATGGCACCGCTCCCCTGCATTGCCGGCGACGAGAGATCACGCATCAGGTGATCTCCTTCAGCGTGGTCGGCCCGGTGATCGGCGCCGAGAACTGGCGGCCGTTCTGCGGACCCGGCTTGGGCGGATTGCCCGAAGCAAAACCGTCGAGCACCTTGCCGAAGCTTTCCTTGGTCAGGTCCTCGTAAGTATCCTTGCCGATCAGCACCATCGGCGCGTTCACGCAGGCGCCCAGGCACTCCACCTCTTCCCAGCTGAAATTGCCGTCCTTGGAGAGATGGAAGGGCTCGTGATGGATGCGGTGCTCGCAGACGTGGATCAGATCCTCGGCGCCGCGCAGGCGGCACGGCGTGGTGCCGCAGACCTGGACATGGGCCTTCTTGCCGACCGGGGCGAGCTGGAACATCGTGTAGAAGGTCGCGACTTCCAGCACGCGGATATAGGGCATGTCGAGCATGTCGGCGATGACGCGGATCGCGGCTTCCGACACCCAGCCGTCGTTCTGCTCCTGCGCGCGCCAGAGGATGGCGATGACAGCGGAAGCCTGGCGGCCGGCCGGATATTTCGCGATCTGCTGCCTGGCGAATGCGAGGTTCTCCTCCGTGAACGCAAAGCTCGCGGGCTGGACTTCCTTCGGTGCTAATCGGCGAACGGACATCTCTAATCTCTCACTGCATACGGCGCGCGGTTTTCGCATTCAGGGCATCGATCCTGTCCTGCCAGAATGCGCTTGCGGTGCCGAAAACGTTGTAGCCGACGTGGGTCGAGACCTTGATGCGGTCGAGGATCGACAGCTCGGTCACGGTCTCCATCCGGTTACTGCGCGGATCGAACACGATCAGCTTCAGCGGGGTCTGTTCGAGGATGAAGCGCGACACGGCATGGGAGCGGTCGCTGCCGTGCTCCTCGCACATGATGACGCTGTCGGCCTCAAGCAGCCGGGCGCCGCCCTTGATCGCCTCGATCTCGACGCCCTCGACGTCGAGCTTGATCAGGTATTTGCCGGTGGCCGCGACCTTGCCGTCGTCGATGAGGTTGTCGAGCGCGATCACGGACACTTCTTCACCGCCCGCCGACGGATCGCCGGCAATGCTGAAGGCCTCGTGCTTGGTGCCGGACAGCCGCGCGGTGCCGCGGGCCGCGCCGATGGCGCACTTCATGGTCTCGAAGCGGTTGCCGTTGACGCGGGCGTTGTTGGCGAGCTTCGGATAGTTCTGCCCCGATGGCTCGATCGCGATCGCCTTGTGCGAACCGAACGGCTTGCTCGACACCAGCACCGACCAGTAGCCGTAATTGGCGCCGCAATCGAGCAGGGTGTAATCGACGTCGATCGAGTCGGCGAACAGCAGCTCGAGCTCGTCCTCGTAATTGTAGGAGCGGTTGAGCAGCTTGCTCCAGTAGCCGTCGCCGTAAGGGAATTCGAACACGGCGTCGGGATTGAGCCTGATCGCGATGTTGCGCTCGGGCAGCGTCCTGCGCAGCAGATTGGCGCAGGCGATGTAGCCCATATGCGAGAAGTGCGAGGAGATCTTCGATCCCGTCATCAGCGCCAGGGCAGCCGTCCGCTCCCACAGGTTGGCCCCTTCAAGGGCCCCCGAGGCGCGGTCGAACTGGATTGGCGCCTGCTGCCCCATCAGCGATCGACCTCTCCGAACACGATGTCGAGCGAGCCGAGGATCGCCGAGACGTCGGCGAGCAGATGGCCGCGGCAGATGTGATGCATGGCCTGCAGATGCGCAAAGCCCGGCGCGCGGATCTTGCACTTATAGGGCTTGTTGGTGCCGTCGGCGACGAGATAGACGCCGAACTCACCCTTCGGCGCTTCGACCGCGGCATAGACTTCGCCGGCCGGCACGTGGACGCCCTCGGTGTAGAGCTTGAAGTGGTGGATCAGCGCTTCCATCGAGCGCTTCATCTCGCCACGGCGCGGCGGCGCGACCTTGTTGTCCTCGACGACGACGGGGCCCTTGCCCTCAGGCGCGTTCAGCTTCTGGATGCACTGCTTCATGATGCGCACGGACTGACGCATCTCTTCCATGCGGATCAAATAGCGGTCGTAGCAGTCGCCGTTCTTGCCGATCGGAATGTCGAAATCCATCTCGGCGTAGCACTCGTAGGGCTGCGACTTGCGCAGGTCCCAGGCCGCGCCGGAGCCGCGCACCATCACGCCCGAAAAGCCCCACTCCCAGGCTTCCTTGAGCGACACGACGCCGATGTCGACGTTGCGCTGCTTGAAGATGCGGTTGGCGGTAAGCAGCCGGTCGAGGTCATCGACCACCTTCAGGAACGGATCGCACCAGGCCTCGATGTCGTCGACCAGCTTCTGAGGCAGGTCCTGATGCACGCCGCCAACGCGGAAGAAGGCCGCGTGCATGCGGCTGCCCGAGGCACGCTCGTAGAACACCATCAGCTTCTCGCGCTCTTCGAAGCCCCACAGCGGCGGGGTCAGCGCGCCAACGTCCATCGCCTGCGTGGTGACGTTGAGCAGATGCGACAGGATGCGGCCGATTTCGCAATAGAGCACGCGGATCAGCTGGCCGCGGCGCGGCACCTCGATGCCGAGCAGCTTTTCGGCTGCGAGGCAGAAGGCGTGCTCCTGGTTCATCGGCGCGACGTAATCGAGCCGGTCGAAATACGGGATCGCCTGGAGATAGGTTTTCTGCTCGATCAGCTTCTCGGTGCCGCGATGCAGCAGGCCGATATGCGGATCGACGCGCTCGACCACTTCGCCGTCGAGCTCCAGCACCAGCCGCAACACGCCGTGCGCAGCCGGATGCTGCGGACCAAAGTTGATGGTGAAGTTACGGAGGTTTTCGGGTTGCTCGTTCATGATCAGACCTTCGGCCCCGCTTTCTCGTCACCGGGCAGCGGATAGTCCGCCCCTTCCCACGGCGAGAGGAAATCGAACTTGCGGAATTCCTGATTGAGCCGGACAGGCTCGTACACCACCCGCTTCTCCTGGTCGTCGTAGCGGACCTCGACGAAACCGGTGAGCGGGAAGTCCTTGCGCAGCGGATGCCCCTCGAAGCCGTAGTCGGTAAGGAGGCGGCGCATGTCGGGATGACCAACGAAGAACACGCCATAGAGGTCGTAGGCCTCGCGCTCGAACCAATCCGCGCCGGGGAATTCGTCGATCAGCGACGGCACCTGCGTGGTCTCGTCCGCTTGCGCCTTGAGCCGGATCCGCGTGTTCAGCGTCGGGGACAAGAAGTGGTAGATCACGTCGAAACGCTTTTCGCGATCGGGATAGTCCACCGCCGTGATGTCGGTGATGTTGACGAAACGGCAGTTCGGATCGTCGCGGAGGTACTTGACCACCTCGACGATCTTGGCGGCCTCAACATCCACGGTGAGCTGGTTGAACGCCACCGAGTGACCGGTAGCGGCGCCCGGAAGCGCACTAACGATCGTCTGCCCCAGGGCGTCGAGCTTGGCGTCATCCATGACGTAAAACCTTAGCGTTCGATGGTGCCGGTGCGCCGGATCTTCTTCTGCAGCAGCAGCACGCCGTAGAGCAGCGCTTCCGCCGTGGGCGGGCAGCCCGGCACATAGATGTCGATCGGCACGATGCGGTCGCAGCCACGCACGACCGAGTAGGAATAGTGATAATAGCCGCCGCCATTGGCGCAGGAGCCCATCGAGATGACGTAGCGCGGCTCGGGCATCTGATCGTAGACCTTGCGCAGCGCCGGGGCCATCTTGTTGGTCAGGGTTCCCGCCACGATCATCACGTCGGACTGACGCGGCGAGGCACGCGGCGCGAAGCCGAAGCGCTCGACGTCGTAGCGCGGCATCGACACCTGCATCATCTCGACCGCGCAGCAGGCGAGGCCGAAGGTCATCCACATCAAGGAGCCGGTACGCGCCCAGGTGATGAGATCATCGGTCGCGGCCACGAAGAAGCCCTTGTCGGACAGCTCGGAATTGACCTCGAGGAAGAACGGATCATTGGCCCCGACCGGTCTGCCGGTCGACGGATCCAGGATGCCCTTCGGGGCCGGCGCGACAACCGGACCCGCGGACGGTGCAGGATTCAATCCCATTCCAGTGCTCCCTTCTTCCACTCATAGGCGAACCCGACCGTCAGCACGGCGAGGAACACCACCATGGACCAGAACCCGGTCGCGCCAAGCTTGCCGAACGCAACCGCCCAGGGAAACAGGAACGCCACCTCGAGGTCGAAGATGATGAAGAGGATGGCGACCAGATAGAAGCGGACGTCGAACTTCATGCGGGCGTCGTCGAAGGCGTTGAAACCGCACTCATACGCCGACAGCTTTTCCGGGTCCGGCTGCTGAAACGCCACGATGAAGGGCGCGATCAGCAGCACCAGGCCAATGAGGCCCGCTACCCCTATAAAGACGACAAGTGGTAGATAGTTCTGAAGAATGCCGCTCATTGACGAGCCCTTTTTCCCGCAGCCTCGGGACAGCCACGGATTCGTCCGATTTGGAATTATTCTGAGCCTTAGCGCAGTGCACCAATGGGCGCAAGACACGCTCTTTTCAGGCCCTTTGCCGCTCCCAGAACGGTGAAAATCCCGGAATCACCCCGCGGCTGGTATGGAGCAGATCGCCTGACCCAGCAAGGGCAGTCACGGTTTCGCAGGTCAGCAGTTCTGAGATTGCGGCGCTCGGGCCGGGACAGCTATGCGCGATGCGCTGACGACCAAAATGCTCGGTTTTCTCGGGTCGGCAGCACACTCAAACCCCGGCAATGACCGCCGCAGGTCCCCTCCCGCCACCGCAGCAGCAGATTTTGCCAACGGTCTTCCCAGAGCAGCGCAGCCAAGGGAGCCAATGATGGTGCGCGCCGCGATCAGGACAGGTGCCGCAAGGATACTATCCACAGCTGCGAATGATCGGAAGAGCCATGCGTCACGACGGGGCCGGGTCTCGTCTGGCGAATGCGTCGGCCCGCGCTCCCATCCCGGACCGGCCGCGAGCGCGGCGGCGGCGACTTGCTGGTTCGTCGCTCGCGCCGCGCTCGGATGAGCTTCGGGCTGGGGGGCATGGCCCGTGAGCTCATCGATCTCCTGGCGGAAGATCCGTGGTTGCCCGGTGAGGCGGAGCAGAAGGACGGTCGCGATCGACTGGCCGCCTCTCGCAGGCTGCACGAGGTCCCGTCCTCGCTCACCACTTGTAGGAGACGCTGGCGGTGATGCGCCGGCGGTCGCCGTAGAAGCAGGACGAGGCCGACGCGCAGCTCGCGACATAGATCTTGTCGGTCAGGTTGATCACGTTCAGCGCCGTGCGCCAGTTCTGCCATTCATAATGGAGTGCGAGATCGCCGAGCACGACTGCGGGAACCTCGAGCGTGTTTGCGGCGTCGGCCCAGGACGAGCCGATGTAGCGCACGCCACCGCCGAAGCCGAAGCCCTCGAGGGGCCCGTCCTTGAAGGTGTAGTCGGCCCAACCCGACACCAGGAGTTCAGGCGTGTTGGTCGGCGTCTTGCCGACGAGCGACTGATCGAGGTCCTTGCTGGTGAAGAGATGGTAGGCGGTGAAGGCGCCGATCAGCTTCAGTTCCCTGGTGGCGTTGGCCACCGCTTCGAGCTCGATGCCGCGCGAGGTTACCTCACCGGTCTGGTTCTGCAGCAACGAATTCGACGGATCGGTCGTCAGCGCGTTCTGGCGCTTCAGGTCGAAGACCGAGGCGGTGAAATAGCCGTCAAATCCCTTTGGTGCCACCTTCACGCCGATTTCAGCCTGCTTGCCGGTCTCCGGAAGCAGCAGCTGGTTGCTGGCGTTCAGGCCGACGACGGGATTGTAGCTGGTTGCATAGGAGACATAGGGCGCGATGCCGTTGTCGAAATTGTAGATCAGCCCGGCCCGCCCGCTGAACCTGCTGTCGTCGCGGCTGGCGAGCGTCACGCCGCTGTCACGCGCGGCCTGCGTCGTCTCGACCCAGTCATTGCGACCGCTCAGCACCAGCGTGAAGTTTCCAAGCTTCATCTGGTCCTGAAGATAGGTGCCCGCCTGCTTCTGCGTGATCTGGTAGTTGCGGAACGGGGCGCCCGTGAGCGGAATGTTCAGACCATAGACGGGATTGAACACATTGATCGAAGGGACGGTGCCGAAATTGAAGCTCTGGTAGTCGTCAATCTGATAGCCCTTGAGATCGACGCCAAACAGCATCGTGTGCCTGACGGCACCGGTGTTGAAGCGATACTCCAGCTGGTTGTCGAGATTGGCCTGGTTCGCGGTGTTCTTCGCATACCAGTTATAGCGGCCCATCGTCGCCGTGTTGATGTTGTCCCAGCCGTTGCCGATGTAACCGCGATAGGTCAGGTCGATATGCGCAAATCGCGCATTCTGCCGGAACGTGAGGTCGTCGGTGAGATTGCGCTCGAACTGGTAGCCGAGCATCTCCTGCTCGCGGGTGAACTTGTCGACGCTGGGATCGCCGACGAAGAAGCTGGTCGGAATCTTGCCGAACGGTGCGTTGGTCACCGTGCCCTGGTAAGGTAGGAAGTTGATGCCGCGGGTGTCCGTCTTCGACGCCGACGCGAGAACCGTGAAGGTCGTATCGGCATCCGGCTTCCAGGTGAAGGACGGCGCGATGAAGTAGTTGTTGTCAGGCGTGAAGTCGACCTGCGTCCCGCCGTTCCTGACCTCACCGACGACGCGGTAGAACAGCTTTCCGTCCTGGGGCTGCGTTGCGACCGGCCCGCCGACGTCGAAGCCGACATAGGCGTTGCCGAAATTGTTGACGCCGGTCTCGATGTAACGGATCGGCTCGGCCGGCGGCATTTTGCTGATGACGTTGACGATGCCACTCGGGCTCGATCCGCCATAGAGCACGGCGGACGGACCGCGCAGCACCTCGACGCGCTCCATGTTGGACGGCGGCAGCCGCCAGCTCGCATAGGACGTGTAGAACAGTTGCAGGCCGTCGAGGAACAGCCCGATGTCGTCGGACTTGAAGCCGCGGATCAGCCACCAGTCGTTGCGGGTGTCCGCGCCGAACGTCCCTGCCCGCACGCCGGCGGTGTAACGCAGCACCTCGTCGAGTTTGTTCGGCTTCTGGTCGCGGATCTGCTCGGCACCGATGACCGACACCGATTGTGGTGTTTCCATGATCGGCGTGTTGGTCTTGGTGCCGGACGAGCTGCGGTTCGCGACATAGCCGTGCACCGGGCCACGCGGCGTCTCGACGAAGCCGACATCGCGCTGCTGCGGCGGCTTGTTCCTGTTGGCGGTCTGCACCGACGACCTCGCCGCACGGCGCTGAGGGGGCGCAGCGGCCGCGCGGCGGCGCGCTTCCGGCGCGGTGACGGTCACCGCCGGCAGGTTCTGTGCGCCACTCTGCGTGGAAGATTGTGCGAGCGATGCCTGCGGCATCAAGACCCAAGCGGATGCAGTCGCCAACACGGCCGACCGCAGCATTCCAAGACTGTTCAACGCGCCACCCCAAAGCTGCATGTGTGATGCATCATGCCGCCTGTCCCGGAACGGCATGCGCTTGCGATGACGCTTATGTGAGGGTGCGCGATTTCCCTAATTGAAAGCTTCTTAGAAGGACTCTTAGAAGGGCTCCAATGTTTCCGCTGCTGCAGCGAGATCGGTGCGCATTCTTCTCGCTCTCGAACATCTCGGCGGCGATCGCCGTGAGCCGACCGGCCTGTCGCAGCACTGCAAGGAACTCGGCTGCGCTGGGCCACCGCGATCAGGAAGGTCAGGCTCTCGCCGCAACGTCGGATTTTCGGATTTCACGATCAGCTTGCGCGACAACAGATCTGCGAACGGGTGGCTGATCTGTCCCTGTCCTGGCCGACGGCCTCGGCGCCGCTCTTCGTCCGGGCCCGCTTGCCCCGGACGAAACCAGCCAGGCGGACAGATGAAACCATTTTGCGGAACCCGCGAAACGATCCGGAAACAGATCGCCCTTAAGACAAAGCCATAGACGGCGGCAAAGCCCGTCGGGAGGCTCAGATGAACCACTCAATTCATTCCGCTGATCGTGCGACCCACCTGAAAATCGTGGTGGTGGCGCTGGTGGCCGGTATCGTCGTGGCCGGCTTCGGGATCGCAGCCCGGACCCATGGCGATTACGGCCAGACGGCCCAGTCGACGCCTGTGATCAAGGCCGGCAAGCCGGTGGCGGTGACGAGCGCGGCGAGCTCGGAAATTCGCTGATACGTCCTCTTCCGGGCTGACCAATGGCCGCCCCCGGGCGGCCTTTTTGTTTTCCAGAGCAATGCTTAGCCGAGACAGGCCGGTAAAGCGCAACGTCCTTGACTTCACCATGTCCCCCCTTTAAGTCCCCCCTCGTTCCGCGCGCGTCGAGCGAACCACGCGGGAGTAGCTCAGTTGGTTAGAGCGCCGGCCTGTCACGCCGGAGGTCGCGGGTTCGAGCCCCGTCTCTCGCGCCATTTCATGGCGGAATATCAATCCCTTAAATTCAGCCCGATTTGGGCCTTTCCCGCAAAAGTGTCACAATGACCGAAGGTGTGACACTTTTGGACGGTCTTTGTTCCAGGGCCTTGGCGCCCTTGAGCCTCGCCTCGTCGAACCGGCGCACGCTCGGAACGTTCACGGGATTGTAGACTTTTCGCAGCCGATTGTTGGCGGCGACCGTGTTTGCCATCTTGTTGGACTGGTCGGTCACGGTGGCCCCGCCGGCGTCGCCCTCGACTGCCCCGGAGCGCCGCATGTGGCCGAGCTGGCGGAGCTCGTCTGCTCCGAAGGCCAGCTTCCTGACCTTCGCAAAATCCTTTTCAAGGCGGTCCTTGGTATAAGGGCGCGGGGCCCAGTTGCGGCCGCCACCGACATCGCCGCCGCGTCGGCCTGCCGTGCCCTTGCGGCTCACGGCCTTGCCGCCGCGTGTCCAGAACAGCGGCGTATGTTCCAGCATGTCGAGGCCGAGCTTGCGCAGGTACGCCAGCAGGATCGCCTGCGACCATTGTGACAGCGTGCCCGCAGCCGCCCGGCCGGTTTTGGCACGATCGAGAAAGAAGAGCATGCCGAGACCGTCGTCGGCGGCCTGCCCTGCCGTCAGCCGGCGGGCATCGACCGGCGAGAGCATAGAGTCCCAGGCCACCGCCATGCAGGCGGCGAGGCCGTAGAAGCCGTTCCGCCAGGCCGTCTGCACTAGCCGCATGACTTCGCGGCGCAACCAGATTTCGTTCCGTGTCGGCGGGGCGCTGTTGACGAAGCCGAGTGCCGGGTCCTTCTTGTCGCCGACGTAGCCCATCGATCCCATGCGAGCCCACAGCGCACGCCAGACCTTGACCGTCCGGTGCCGTTCGGTGACTGAGACCGCCGTTTCGATCTCGACCACGAGCCCGGCGGGCTTGCCGGTAATCCCGTCAATCCGCAGGAAGTGCTCGGGGATAATGGTATTGGGATCGCAGTCGCCGAATTTAGGCTCGATCCAGCGCCAGGCGCGCGGCCAGTCGTCTCGGCCTTCTTGCTCCTTGCTCCAGACCACTCCCCTTGCCAGTCTCTCGGCTTTTCGCATCGCCATAACGCGCTGGTATGCTTCGCCGACCGAGCCGGGTGGATAGACCTTTAAAGTCGTTTGGGCGGGCGGCGTGATCTTTCCACTCCGTATCTCGTCCCACGCCCGGTTGAACGCTAACGCGCGCTGGCGGTCCTCCAGGCTAGCGGCAGGATTTCCATCGGCATCGAGGGCGGGCCCTCCTCGCCCGAGAGTGACAAGCCCGAAACCATATTCCCGCATCGTCCTGGTAGGACGCCATCGCCAGCGACCGTTGAGATAAATGAAGTAGCGGATTTTGTCCTTTCCCATGAGCGCCCCCGACGCATTCCGGTGTGAGCCGGAAGATTTACCCGACACCCAGCTTCTCCCGAGCATCGCGGGCCTTGGGCAGGCCGGTCAAGTTCTCTTCACGCGGCTTTCCTGTCGTTTCAGTTAGGACGGTACCATCAGGACGAACTCCGACGACCTTCAATCCCGCAGACAGTGCTGCACGGATCGCGCGCTCGATGGCGCGCTGAGTGGGAGGATTGAGCCTAGTCATCGACGCTCAACAGCAGCAACGGACGTCTGATTGGCCTAAACCGTCATCCAGAGTGCTCGCTGTCATTTGTCGGATAAGAACGGAAGAGCCAGGGCATCCTCCACTTGGCCCGCCAGTTGACGATCGAGCAATGCCTCGAAGCGGTCACAAGCATCAATAATGGACCCCCCACGTCGGTTGTCCTTTCCATAGGTCGATCCTCGTTGGAAGTTGGGTTGATTTTTTAGAAAGTTGCGGAAAGCGGCATCATGATCAGCGTAGAAAACGCTTTTTGATGCGCAGTAATCCCGAAACCTTTGCTCCACATCTTTCAGGTCGAGGCCGAGCGAGCTTGCGAGATGAGCGTGCTGATCGTTGGGTCTCCAGCCCTCCGGAATTGGTCCCTTCCCTTTTCGCGTGCTTTTGAAGGAGGGACGCATTTCGCGCGGGGGTCTGGTGTCGTTAGACACCAGCGAATCTGAATCTGGATCTGTTTCTGACTCTGGGACCGCTTCTGGAACGGTGGATGAAACGTTTCCGGCCCCGTTTCTTCGGCGATCTCGATAGTCGCGAACACGAGACGTAGAACTGTCAGATTCGTATTGGCGGCCTTTCCAGTTATGTGGGCTCAACTTTCCATCGTTCGCGTCAAGGAGCCCTGCGGCTTTGAGTTCATCCAGTAATGATTGTGTTCGAGAAGGGGTAAGGCGGAGAAGGAACGCGACGTCCTGAAGAGGGGGAAGAATGCCCGCGCATTTCGAGGCAATGCAAAGAACATTGATCCATCCCCGAAAAACGCGATCGGGGAGACTTTGGACCTTTGGATCGTTGATCAGGTCGTTGTAGAGGCGAAACCATTTGAGCGCCGTGGTCCTCGGCCGCGCGTCCGTCACGTTTGTTGACCGAAATGCGCGGGACGCGCGGTGCCGTCCATCCAGGCATCTAGATCGCCTTCGCGATAACGCACTGCTCTTCCGATGCGCGTAAACCGCGGCCCAGAACCGTTCATTCGCAGCTTAGCCAAGGTCGACGTCGAGCTCCGCAGGTAGGCTGCGGCTTCTTTGGATGTGAGGTATTTCTCGGCTGACATATGTTCTCTCCAACGCAAAAAGCCCGCGCGGCGTGGCCGGCGAGCTCTCAGGGTGATGTATTCAAGGCACAAAAAAACGCCCTCGAAGGGCGTTGGGCACTAACTGAAGTGGCGACACGCTACTTAGGCGCAGAACCGCACACTACGTATTTGCGACCATATGGCGTTCCTCGATATTCCTCAAGTGGCACAGAACGCTCCAGTATTTCTCATCCACAATATTTGCCCGATTGAGGATCCTCCAGCAGCCTCGGTACTCAATTAAATCACCATCTAGTAGGGCTGAGACAGTTGGTGAGACACCTTAAGAATTGACAAGGGTGTCTCACTGTTGCGGTTCGTGGACAGGCCCGCCTGACGTTGAGCAACGCCCCAACAACAAGATTATGAGCCTGAGCGCGCGCAATTGGAGCGGTTTGCACCCAATTGACACCCAATTGGGCTGGTGAGACACCGTGAGTCATCGCGCACGTTCGGATGAGACAGGGTGTCTCAGGCTTCGCTGAGTAAAACTGAAATACCAAGAAAGACTTAGCGTGAGACACCTTGCAGGATATCGCTGAGACACAGGGGTGAGCTGCGAAGCTACGTCCTAAAGGCACCAGTAAAAGCAAAAGACCTGCTGTTGGCCGGGATGCACGCGGCCGTCGACCAGGACCTCGGTAATTGCGTCCGCAGGCTGTCACGATTAAGGATGCGGAGAAGTCGATCGTTGGTCGACACGGCGTCCTGCTCGCGCGTGAGGTAGTCGGCGAGCGCGACCATGGCAGCGCCATAGCTCTGTTCGATCTGCTCGGCGGCGCCGCAGAAGCTAGATGGAGGAAAGGGCGACCGCTAGGCCGCCTCTTCGCCTTCATCTGGCGCGTTCTTGCGCAATTCGATGTCGAAGCTCAGATCCATCGGAAGCTGGATCGGCTCCTCGGTTGGGTGCGCGTCATTCCAGTGATCCTGATCATAGCTCAGCATTAGGCCATCGCTGACCATTTGCTCTCGACGGTTTACCAGCGAAACGTGCATTTGTGTGCGCGTCGCTTCTTCAATATCCACGAAGAAGTGGAGTTGAGTGCCCCCATGCGAGGTTCTAAGCGCGTGGTACACGCGGAACGGCTTTCCGGTCTTCTTATCGTATTCAACTACTTCGCGTGCTGCGTCGGTGAACTGGCGGGCGAGGAGATCAACCGGATCAGGAGGCGTCGGGAGTTGCCAGCCTCTTCCGATCGCCCAAAGGGCGACCTTTTTCATGTCGATCTCAAGCACCTTAGTTTCATCCTTATAAGCCCGGATCAGGCGTTGCATTTCCTTACGTCGCGACATTCTGTCCTCATAAGTTGCCGAGTGGTTGCACGTCTCCCCACCCGTCTCTGATCGCATTCGGCGCGACGATCGAACGGATTTTCGTTATGTGATTCCCAAAACGGTCATAGCGGCCGATACGGTGACGCAACTGACCTGCGATCAGACCCGGGTGAACGCTTGCCATCTTCGCGAAAGCTAAGATGTCCCGCTCCGGAAAGAGAGGGGCCTTTCTAGCAATGAAGGCATCCATCATCTTTTGAGGCACGCAAAAGTCGGCCGCGGCAGAGTTCGCCTCTCGCTCCTCAGCTTCAATGTGGTCCCCAGTACCCGCGCGATCTCCTTCCAATTCTGCATCTAACATGTAGGTCTGTCCGAGACCGTGCCGCTGACGCACATGTTCCAGTTCGTGCCGCAGAACGAACCAAAAATTGTCAATCCTGTCGAAGCGCAAGGACATGGCAACCACTGGAGAGGTTTCATCCAGCCAAAAACAAACACCGTCGATCTTTGCGGACGGTAGCGTTTCGACAATCAGAAAGCGTATGCCGTGTTCGGCAAGGATGCGTGGTACTTTCCGAGCTTCTTCGGCTGCCCCCAACAAACCCTTTAGTTTTGCGAGTACACCAGGGAGCGCCGCAGGGCTGTATTTCGCAACAAGCATTTGGCTCGCAATCTGCTTTACCCGGTAGAGCCAAGCTAATTGCGTGGGGGTCGCCGGGGTGTTCACCTCGGTCTTTTTTGCCGAATGGGGTATGACCTCGATGTCCTCAATACGGTTGACGCCGAAAAACCGCATCAACTCCGTAGTGACGGCCGGGTCACGGATGTCTTGAGCGTTGATCCATCCGCGCTTAATCATTTCCGAGATCGGAAGCTGGCCATACAGGTGCGCTCGCACCGATCGCCCGGAGTCGGGGCGGCGCGTTACCCGCGCCAGAGCCAAGTCGTACCGATGCTGAATGGACAAAAATTGTTCGGCAGGAACTTCGAATAGTTCTTCCAGCGTCAGGGCTAGTTCGGCATCGATAGGCCGCTTATCGGCCACTAGCCGCGCAACGCCGGATTTGTCTAGGCCAAGAACGACGGCAAGCGTTACCTGGGTCCAGCTACGCTGCTCCATCAGGGCCGAAACGAACTGGCCCGGGGTGCGAAAGTCTTTAGAATCAAGGCTCATACCGACAAAGTACCAGAGTTGCGCAATTGCGCAACTTGAAGCCTGGCACGCAATAAATCACCAATTCGCTATGGGGCAGGCTCCCTGGCGCCATTACTTCCGGCTAAAGGAGGCTGTCGACGGACCTAAATGCCGGTCAGTCGGGCGTCCCGCTCAGTAACCCATGAAGCGATTTAGGTGGTTCGTAAGGCCGGTGAAGAGGCCCTAGATACTCGGCCAGCAGGCGGAACCCTATTGCCTTGCCGTTCAGGCGGGCCGCTTCATAGTCGCGCAGATTTGGCGTGCAAGCCCAGCCTTCGCATTGGTCGGCAAGATTGTCGAGCTGTGAGCTCGACAACAAGCCCAACGTGCCCGGTGGCGGAACAGCGAAATAATCAATCAAGCACAGCGCGTCCGCTCTGGGTATCGACTGCTCCAGTGCTCCCCCTCGATCAACAATGACCTTCAAGTACTCTGGGAGACTAAGCATCCTGTATCGCCGTTCAGCTTTTGCCTCTTCAAGAGCGGCTTCTTTGATGATCGTGAGCTTGTGTTTCATCTCGCTGATCTCGGCAGCCGATGAGCTTACTACAATGTTCTCAGTGATCTGGGCGTACCTTTGTGCGCAGAGCTGGATGTAATATTCGGGCTGGGACTTTTTGACCACGAATGACCTACCAGCGAGTGGCTAGCGCCGCTTAGGGCGTTCAGAGCGGCGCTGCTTGTTGGTTCAGGTTCGCTCCCAACATCAGGTAGTCAGCTTCCCTTCGATCTTCGAGTCCTTCTCGTCCCTTCAGCGAAAATTTCCTGAAAGCTCACGCTTAGGGCTTGGGCGACATGCCAGAGCGTGACAATGGTCGCATTGCGAGTCCCAAGCTCAAGTCCGCTCACGTAAGACCGATCGACGCCCAACCGATTGGCCAATTCCGCTTGTGACAACCCGGCCGTAATGCGAAGCCGCCTAACGTTGTTCCCAACTAGTTGTCGCACGTCCTCTGCCATGGACACAATGCGACAGACCGTGCAATAGATTGCGACGCATTATAGTGCACGTCGAGAGGGCGCGCGTTGGGCGAAACGGCCCATCAAGCACGGCTTTTAACCAGCCGCGCCAGGGCAGCGGGAGGGGCGGCAGATGAGGGGTCAACTTCGGGCAATTCTACTGGGCGGATGGACCGCACTGCTTCCACTGGAGCCCGCACACGCTGGCCAAGTAGAGGGGCGCATTGACTGTCATGGCGTGAAGGTCTGCACGGTTGAAGACCTGAAGGTTACCGGCGCAATCGACAAGGTAGACGCCGATAACGTCCTTCAACTTCTCAGAGATGCAGAGGCCCGTACGGACAAATCCCAAGTCCCTGATCTCACTAGCTATGCCGTTGCCAGCGTCATTACATTGAATAGTCCGGGAGGTTCTGTTCCTGCGGCGATGGCAATCGGAAGATTAGCTAGGCAGCATAGGATGGTTGCATTGGTGCCAGGCGGAGCATCCTGCGTCAGCGCTTGTGTTCTCATCTATGCTGGGGCTGTGGTCCGGAACGCTCGCTCGACGGGTGGACGAATTGGGATCCATGCCCCCTTCTTTCTTGACGCGCCTGATTCCAAGATCGACGAGCAGGAAATAAGGCGTAGCTACACTTCGCTTGTTCAGGATATTAGGTCCTATTTCCGGGAGATGAACGTCTCAGAGGCTCTTGCGGACGAGATGCTGAAGACGCCGGCGTCGTCGGTCCGATTCTTGAGCGTTGAGGACCAAGACAGGTATGGCTTAGTTGTCATGGACCCAGTGGAAAGCGAGTTTCTAAGTCTGAGTCACGCAAAACAACTTGGCCTAACACGACTTGAGCACAATCGCAGAAGCGCGCTGGTCCATCAATTCTGCACCGATAGAACCTCATTTGTTTCATGTGCGGACGCTGTCTACCAAACCGGCAAGCCGCCCGAGCTTCTAGACTTCAGCAGCCAAGTCGCGACACCGACTAAGTAGCTTGCCATGTTAGCTAGCGATTATGGACGCTACCGACGAGGCGGAGAATGTCGCACCGCGTTCGTTTGTGTAACCTAGCTTCGCGAGTTCCTCGGCGACGGCACGCAGCGATCGCTGGTGTCCTTTCCTTGAACGGCGGCGTAAACGCTTTGCTGTGGCAACTAGCTCGGGTTTGATCTCCGCCCAGCTTTTCCGCCCCTCCACCTTCCCAACAGCTTCACGCTTGCGCTGACGTGCGGCCCGAAGCTTCGCTACGGTAGTGGCCTTCTCGAACTGAGCGATGGCGCCGAGCACCTGGCGCACTAGGACAGCTGTCGGGGTGTCCTCGATGAAAAAGTCAGGCGAGCTCGCCGGGATCAGTGTGATGCCCAGACTCCGTAGGTGATCGTGACCAGCCAGCTGGACGGCTAGGTCGCGCGCAAAGCGGTCCGGGCTCTCGACGAGGATGGTCCTGACACCGTTGCCGGCGATGCGGTCGAGCATTGCTGCAAAGCCGGGCCGCTCAGCCACGGGATCGGCCCCACTGACCGCGGCATCGTAGAACTCGCCGACGAGCTCGTACCCATTTGCCCGGGCAAAGCTGGCGATGGCCACGCGCTGGCGGCGATCACTGTCTTTATCCGCTCCGACGTTGGTAGCTGAGGACGTGCGGAGATAGCCCACAGCGTCCACCCGTTTGCCTTTGTTTCCCATCAACTTACCCCGAATTATTGTACGGTTTTCTTGAGATATCTGTACAACAACGATCAGTGTTCAACAACCCTAATCGAGCGCGGCTCCGGACGGCTCGACCCGGTCGGTGCTGCTAGAGCCGGAGCAAACTTGGCGACCATGCGAAGGCCACCATACGGGCGGGCTACTTTCTGGCAGTTCACGGCCACAAGTTGGGGTTGTCGTCCGAGAATGCCCTTGGCAAATTGGCATTCCTTCAGGAATCATGGGGCTTTCCCGATCGTGAACCACCAAAATCTGTCTTCCTTCATCTGGTCCGTGGCCGATCTACTGCGGGGTGATTACAAGCAGTCTGACTATGGGAAGGTGATCCTGCCGTTCACGGTGTTGCGGCGTCTGGATTGTGTGCTTGAGCCCACCAAGGCGAAGGTGCTGGCTGAGTTCGCGGCAAAGAAGAAGGCGGGCCTGAACCCGGACCCATTCCTGCTCCGCGCGTCGGGCCTGAGTTTCTACAACACTTCCGATCTCGATCTGCGTAAGCTGATGGGTGATCAGGACCACATCAGCCAGAACCTCTACGCCTATATTCAGGCGTTCTCACCTGCAGTGCGCGACATCTTCGAACGGTTCAGCTTCTCGAACCAGATTGACAAGCTGGCGAAGGGCGGCCTGCTCTATCTTGTCACCGAGAAGTTCGCAGGTATCGACCTGCATCCCGAGGCCGTTGACAACCACGAGATGGGACTAGCCTTCGAGGAGCTGATCCGCAAGTTCGCTGAACTTTCAAACGAGACTGCCGGTGAACACTTCACGCCGCGCGAAGTCATCCGATTGATGGTCAACCTGTTGTTTGTCGAAGACGATGACGTTCTGACCAAGCCAGGCGTGGTCCGCACCATCTATGACCCCACGGCTGGCACGGGCGGCATGCTGTCAGTTGCGGGCGAGCACCTTACCGCGTTGAACCCGCAGGCTCGGCTGACCATGTTCGGCCAGGAGCTGAACGACGAGAGCTATGCAATCTGCAAGGCGGACATGCTGATCAAGGGGCAGGATGTGACTAAGATCGTCGCGGGCAACACCTTGTCGGAAGATGGACATCCTCACGCGAAGTTTGATTACATGCTCTCCAATCCTCCGTTCGGCGTGGAATGGAAGAAGGTCGAGAAGGAGGTGCGCAAGGAACACGAGAGCCAAGGCTTCAATGGCCGCTTCGGTCCCGGCCTGCCGCGCGTATCCGATGGGTCGCTGCTCTTTCTGCTGCATCTCCTCTCCAAGATGCGTCCTGCGCAGGACGGAGGCAGCCGCTTCGGCATCGTTCTTAATGGCTCACCACTGTTCACTGGCGGCGCAGGATCGGGCGAGAGCGAAATCCGCCGCTACCTGCTAGAGAACGATCTGGTCGAGGCCATTATCGGCCTTCCGACCGACATGTTCTACAACACTGGTATTTCGACCTACGTCTGGATCGTCTCTAACCGGAAGCCGTCGCTGCGGAAGGGCAAGGTGCAGCTCATCGACGCCAGCTCGTTCTGGCAGAAGATGCGCAAGAGCCTCGGCTCCAAGCGTAAGGAGATGAGTGATGCGCACATCGCCGAGGTGACAAAGTTGTTCGGCTCGTTTGTCGAAGCCCAGCTCGCTACCGTGTTCGATGTCGAAGGCAAGGAGATAACTCAGCAGGTGGTGCAGGCAGGCAAGACCCCGCCGGTCCCGCCCCAGAGCGGCAAGGTGAATCTCGCGCCACTCTCTCGTATCTTTGCCAATAATGCTTTCGGCTATCGCACCATTACAGTAGAGCGCCCACTGCGCGACGAGAAGGGGCAGGTGGTACTAAGCACAAAGGGCAAGCAGAAGGGCAATCCGCAACCCGACGCTTCACTGCGCGACACCGAGAATGTGCCGCTTTCGGACGACGTTGCAGACTATTTCAAGCGCGAGGTACTACCCCACGCGCGCGATGCGTGGATCGATGAGGAGAAGACCAAGACGGGATACGAAATCCCCTTCAATAGGCACTTCTACGTGTTCAAACCACCGCGCCCTCTGGCCGAGATCGACGCCGACCTGACTCGGGTGACAGCCCGCATAAAGGCGATGATCGAAGGGTTGGCGGCATGAGTTTTCCACGATACCCGAGATATAAAGATTCCGGTGTCGAGTGGCTCGGCCGCATCCCCGAGCATTGGGATGTGCTCCGAGCTACCCATTTGTTCAACGAGGTTGCCGAGCAAGGCAGTGAGGACTTGCCCATTTTGAGTGTTTCAATTCACGATGGGGTCTCTGACGACGAGTTGAACGATGAGCAGTTGGACCGCAAAGTCAGTCGCAGTGACGACAGATCAAAATACAAAAGAGTTCAACCCGACGATCTCGTTTACAACATGATGCGAGCCTGGCAGGGCGGGTTCGGAACCGTTCGTGCGACAGGAATGGTCAGCCCTGCGTACGTCGTCGCTCGGCCGAAGTCTCGGTTTTCAACGGTTTTTGTTGAGCACCTCCTTCGTACGCCTAATGCAATCGAGGAAATGAGGCGGCATTCGCACGGGGTGACTGACTTCCGTCTCCGCTTGTATTGGGACAGCTTCAAAGACCTATACCTGACTTTGCCGCCGCATGACGAGCAACTCGCAATCATCGATTTTCTCCACCGCGAGGTAGCGAAGATCGATGCACTAGTGTCGGAGCAGCAGCGGTTGAT
This sequence comes from Bradyrhizobium sp. USDA 327, assembly GCF_041262065.1. NCBI lineage: Bacteria > Pseudomonadati > Pseudomonadota > Alphaproteobacteria > Hyphomicrobiales > Nitrobacteraceae > Bradyrhizobium > Bradyrhizobium sp. USDA 327. The sequence goes on from NZ_JBGCCW010000001.1 coordinate 3,478,805, forward strand.
CGAACTGCTCAAGGAGAAGCGGCAGGCGGTCATCTCAGACGCTGTTACAAAGGGACTCGACCGGAACGCGCCGACACGGCGGACCGGAATTGAGGGTATGGACGAAGTGCCCACGCATTGGGAGGTGAAGCGGATCAAGCATCTATCCGCTTTCATTTCGAAGGGAACGACGCCCACCACGATAGGCGCTGAGTTCGTCGAAACCGGCGTCCGCTTCCTAAAGGCCGAGAACATCACGGATGGCAGGGTCTCAAGCGAACCTGAGTTCTTTATTTCACCAGAGACTCATCGCCTAATGGTCCGAAGTAACCTGCACGATCTCGATGTTCTCGTTGTGATCGCTGGGGCAACAACCGGAAAATCCGCCGTGGTTACCGAGGATTTGTTACCTGCGAACACTAACCAGGCTGTTGCATTTGTTCGATGCCGCGACAAGCGACATGCGGCTTTCGTCAATTTCTGGATGTCCACTGCCTTCGTTCAGGAGAGGGTAAAACTGGCATCCGTACAATCGGCCCAACCGAACCTTTCGATGGAAGACTTGGGGAATATGCAGATCCCTGTGCCGTCTCCTGCGGAGCAAACACAGATACTGGACTACCTAGACGCAGAATTGGGTAGGCTTGATGCACTTACCGGGGAAGCCGCAAAAGCAATCGAATTGCTCGAAGAGCACCGTGTCGCCCTGATCTCTGCTGCTGTCACTGGCAAAATCGACCTTCGCGGCCTAGCAGGCGCCAAAGCCTCAACGGCGGTGGTCGCCGCATGAGCCTGCACAAGGAGATCAGCTTCGAGGACGAGATTTGCGGCCATCTCGCCGCGGGGAGCTGGCTCTATGCGGAAGGCGATGCAGCCCTCTACGACCGCCCTCGCGCCCTCTTTCCGGCTGATCTTCTCGCCTGGGTGCAAGCCACGCAGCCAACCGCATGGCAGACTTTGTCGAAGAACCACGGCGCGAGTGCCGAAGGTATCCTGCTCGACCGCGTCCGCAAGCAGCTCGATGATCGCGGCACTCTCGACGTGCTGCGGCACGGCGTCGAGCTGATCGGGTTGCGCCAGCCCATCGCGCTCGCCCAGTTCAAACCAGCGCTGGCGATGAACGCCGACATCCTCGCTCGTTACGCCGCGAACCGCCTGAGAGTCGTGCGGCAGGTGCGCTACTCCTCGGCGAATGAAAACTGCCTTGACCTCGTGCTGTTCCTCAACGGGCTTCCGGTCGCAACCGCCGAACTCAAAACCGACTTCACCCAGAGCATTGACGATGCCATAGACCAGTATCGCTTCGACCGCCACCCGCGCCCCAAGGGGCAAGGTGTCGAGCCGCTACTGAACTCCCCTAGCGGAGCCCTGGTGCATTTCGCCGTCAGTAACAGTGAAGTCCACATGACGACGCAGCTTGCCGGTCCAGCGACCGCCTTTTTGCCCTTCAATAAGGGTGACCACGGAGCCAAGGGCAACCCGCCGAACCCGGCCGGTCACCGCACGAGCTACCTCTGGGAGGAGGTCTGGCAACGCGATAGCTGGTTGGAGATAACTGGCCGCTATCTCGTGACCCGGCGTGACGACAAGAAGAAGATCACTAGCATCGTCTTCCCGCGTTATCACCAGCTCGACGCCACCCGGAAGCTGCAAGCCAAGGTTCTTGACGAGGAAGCAGGCGGCAAGTTCCTGATCCAGCACTCGGCAGGCTCCGGCAAGACCAATTCGATTGCCTGGTCCGCGCACTTTCTCGCCGACCTGCACGATGCCAACAACGAGAAACTGTTCTCGACCGTCATCGTCATCTCCGACCGCAACGTGATCGACGCCCAGCTTCAGGATGCACTGTTCGACTTCCAGCGCACCACTGGCGTGGTTGCGACCATCAAGTCCGAAGGAGCGAGCAAGAGCGGGCAGCTCGCGGAGGCGCTTGCGGCAGGCAAGAAGATCATCGTCTGCACCATCCAGACCTTTCCGTTCGCCCTGGAAGAGGTTCGCAGGCTTGCAGCTACTGAAGGCAAGCGTTTCGCGGTGATCGCCGACGAGGCGCACTCGTCGCAGACCGGCGAAGCTGCCGCAAAACTCAAGGAAGTGCTATCGCCCGAGGAGCTGGCCGAACTGGGGGACGGCGGCGAGATCAGCACAGAGGACGTGCTGGCTGCTCAGATGGCGACTCGCGCTAACGACAAGGGTATCACCTACGTCGCCTTCACAGCCACGCCGAAGGCCAAGACGCTGCAATTATTCGGGCGTCCGCCGAAACCCAATAGGCCGGTTGGTGATGATAATCTGCCTGCCCCGTTCCATGTCTACTCGATGCGGCAAGCCATTGAGGAAGGCTTCATCCTCGACGTGCTGAAGAACTACACGCCATACCGGCTGGCCTTCCGCCTCGCCAACAACGGCAAGGAATGGGACGACAAGGAAGTCGAGCGCGATGCGGCGCTGAAGGGGATTATGCGCTGGGTTCGGCTGCATCCCTATAACATTAGCCAGAAAGTACAGATCGTCGTCGAGCATTTCCGCGAGAGCGTCGCGCCGTTGCTGGAGGGCCGTGCCAAGGCCATGGTCGTGCTGGGAAGCCGCGTTGAGGCAGTGCGCTGGCAACTCGCTATAGAGAAGTACATCAAGTCCCGTGGTTACGAGATCGGGACGCTGGTCGCCTTCTCAGGTGAGGTGATTGACCATGAGTCCGGCTCTGATCCCTTTACCGAATCCAGCAAGGCGCTGAACCCCAGCCTGAATGGACGCGATATCCGGGACGCCTTCAAGGGCAACGAGTTCCAGATCCTCCTGGTCGCAAACAAGTTCCAGACAGGGTTCGATCAGCCGCTGCTTTGCGGCATGTATGTAGACCGGCGTCTTGCGGGCATCCAGGCCGTGCAGACATTGTCGCGGCTCAACCGTGCTTATCCGGGCAAAGACACGACGTATGTGCTGGACTTCGTCAACAGCTCGGAAGAGGTGCTAGCGGCGTTCAAGACCTACTACGACACAGCCGAGCTGGAGAGCGTCACCGACCCCAACCTCGTCTATGACCTGCGGGCCAAACTCGACGCGTTGGGGCACTACGACGAGTTCGAAGTCGATCGCGTCGTGGCGGTCGAAATGAACCCAAAAGCCAAGCAGGGTGACCTGATCGCAGCCCTTGAGCCGGTGGTGGATCGCCTCCTGAAACGGTTCAAGCAGGCCCAGGAGAAGCTTCAGACAGCGCAAGCGAAGGACGACGCCAAGGCCATTGAGGAAGCCAATGGCGAGATCAATGCGCTCACCCTGTTCAAGGGTGACATGGGCGCGTTCCAGCGCACGTACAGCTTCCTGTCGCAAATCTTCGACTATGGCAACACGGCCATCGAGAAGCGGTTCATGTTCTACCGGCGGCTGATCCCGCTCCTGGAGTTCGGTCGCGAGCGCGAAGGCATCGACCTGTCGAAGGTAAAGCTCACCCATCATAGCCTAAAAGACCAAGGCAAACGGCAGTTGCCGCTCGGGGATGGTGAAGCGCCCAAGCTGCCGCCCCTGTCGGAGGCCGGTTCCGGTTCACTGCACGAGAAAGAGAAGGCGCGGCTCGAAGAGATCATTGCCAAGGTAAACGATCTGTTCGAAGGCGATCTGACCGACGACGATCAGCTCGTTTACGTGAACAACGTCATCAAGGGAAAGCTGCTGGAGTCCGAAGAGCTGGTTCTTCAGGCCAGCAACAACACCAAGGCGCAATTCGCCAACTCGCCGACGCTTTCTAAGGAAATCATGAACGCGGTGATGGATGCATTGGCGGCTCACACGACTATGAGCAAGCAAGCTATCGACAGCGAGCGGGTACGAGAGGGGCTGAAGGACGTCCTGCTTGGGCCTGGTCAACTGTACGAGGCGTTAAGAGATAAGGCGGATGCACCAACTCCGTTACCATCTCGGTGATATCAACACGCGACCCTAGCCCGTGCTGATCCTGGCGGGTACACCCGCCCGCCGGATCACATCCGCGATGTGGCTGGTCAACCCAACATCGCCGCGCAGAATCAAACCTGCTCCTGGATCCAAGCTAGAAACTGTGGAGCGGAGCTGCTCTAGGCCGACAGTGACATCAAAGGGGATCCAGTGTTCGGCATCCCCTGGGACCAGCACGGCACTCGTGCTCTGTGTAGCGCCTCTGTGCAGCTGGACGATCCAAGCGGAGCGGCCATCGTGAACCCATTCGAAACGGACCGGCCCCAAATACGCAGCGGCTCTCCGATAGAGCGCTTCAACATCGGCGGCAACGGTCGCAGGTAGACGTTCTGGGCCAGCCTCCCCTTTCATGAACGCCTCGCCTTCTCCGGAAGCACCTTCAACCACGAGCTCATCATCTGCTGTGACGATCGCCGCGCCGGAACAAAAGGCGGGCACAGCAGCTTGACAAAGAACGGACGCGATCGCCGTTCCGGCCGGGTCTTCATTCTGAAGGATTCTGAATGGATCTGCCCAGCCCTTCCTGGTCGTGAACTTTCCTGGAATTTGCTCTGTTGGACTAGTTCTCAGCCAGACCTCGTCGGACCCAGTTGGCTGACCAAATACGAACGGAGCGACCCGACGGTTCACCACCGTTGTGCGAGGGACGGGCAAGCCAACACTATGTGCAACGAGGAGACCATAGACCTTGTCTCCGATCATGCGGCTAAACCGATTGGGCCAACTGAGCTTGGGTTTCAAGTCTATAATGTCCGAATCTACGTACTCCCAGCCCAACGTATGCGAATTGCGCCAACCTCGCGGTTTTGGATGGATGCTGAATTCGAGACGACTCGTCCGGGGCACATTCAAATCTGGTGCGAAACCATATACGGTTCCGAGGATCGAGAGCCCCCAATGCCTAGGGAGCGACGCCACGCCTGGCTTTTCAACACCGCGCGGTGTGTCATCCGGAGCAAACTCGACAACGTCGTCCATGATGACACCGGAAACACCACCATCGTGAATATCGACCGTCTCATTCGCAATAACATACAGCCCTTCGGAGCCGAGACGCTCCGCAGCAGCAACTGCCTCTTCAAGTGATTTGATTCCATAAATGAACTCTCGACTCTGCGGACTCTCTGGAGTGTAACTCCGTAGGTTGATCGAGCTTTCGGCGCTCCGTTCGAGAAGGGTACCCAGGGCGTGGCGCAAGCTTTGAAACCGGTAATTGGGTGGCAGCCCAAGAACGCGCGAGAACTCCTGTCGAAGAAGGGCCCGCCGCGGCGAGAAGCTCACGAATTGCGCAACATTGATCAACTCGGCAAGCCGATCAAGAGAAGCGTCTTTGCGAACAAGCTCCTGTTGCTTTGCGCTGGCCGGACTCAACTTCTGTTGAAACTCCGCCGTGAGTTGGTCAGCCACCGATCGTAGATTTGGAATGGGTATCTGCGCCTGCGCGACTTGCCCTGCTGCATCACTCAAGAGTTCAATAGCTTGAGCTACACTAATTGACGAGCCATCGATGGTCTCTATCGGAAGACCCTTCCTGATGGCCCGCGAAAGTTCGGCGGCGCAGCCGGCGCTAAAATTCCAACCCGGCAGCAGCACGACTCTACCAGCAAAGCGCTCTATCACTCGATCCCATAGAGTGAGATAGTCTACCTGCGACCATTCAGCGATATTTAGGCTGGCCGGCTCTAGAACGGGTTCTCGAAGCCGCAAGCGCAGCCGCGTCGCGGCGGCTTGGAGATCCTTGTTGTTCGGTTCAATGACATGCTCGCGAAGGGCCTTAGCGTATTCAGAGCGGTCAGCGAGCGATTTCCCCACTTCACTATACCACCTGACGAAACGAGGCCCCGTCGTAATCGGCCCACTCAAATAGACGATTGAGGTCCCGGCAAATGCACACTCCCAAGCTTGCATGAGTAGCCGATGTTCCCGGCTTTCTAACGTACTGTCGTGAGCCATATCAGTGATCATGCTTCAGCTTTTTGAGCGTTATCCAACTCGGCAGTTATCTGATCGACGACGTCAGACCTTAATCCGGGCGCGAACGCCTTCACTCCCGATCTGGTATCAGTGACGCCGTCACGCGCCTGAATTGATTTCGCCGCAACCCTCATCGCCTTGCACGTCGCGGTATCCTTCAGCTCGGCTTCCGTTTCCAAGGCAAGCCCGATCAGACATAGGAACTCCTCGACCGGAGCGTCACGATCTAAGGGATCCTTCAGCTTGTTTGAGTACATGCTCAAACTGGTTGTTCGCGCACGCTCGGCCAGAATGCTTTGAAGTGTTTCCACACTCGGTCGGTCGGACTTGAGCGCGTCGGCCACAGCTCCCTCAATGTCTTTGAACCCGAGAAACAGCGAGGCCGCAGTCAAACCGGTCCAATCGGTTATGCGAGCAGGATCGAGATCACCTTGAGCTTTGAAGTCTCGAAGAAATCTGGTCAGCAATCGTTTTCGAGCGACACCATCTGGAGGAAGCACCAAATATCGTTTGTCGATGCGGCCGGTCCGCTTAATAGCTGGATCGATGCGGTTCTCGTAGTTCGTTGCGATCACAAAGAGCAACCGCTTTTCTCTGCGCAAGTCGTTTAGTTTTGTCAGCATCCCCGGCGTCATAAACTGAAAGGGGCTATCCTGCTTCGTATAGCGATCGCTGTCGCGATCGAGCAAGAAGTTGTCGATCTCATCGAACAATACCACGCAATTGGACTGAGAAATCAGGACTTCAAAAATGGCCTTTGCACGAGCTTCCAATTGCGCGCCACCACCGGCCAGAAAGTCACTCACGGTGATCGTAATCATCCGATATCCGAGCGCGTCGGCAATATTCTCTGCGACCGTTGTCTTGCCGGTCCCGGGCGGTCCATACAGCAGCATGGAATAGTTGCTTCGAGTGTTCGCCAACCAACCCGATATGAAATCATCTGCAATTTGCCGATAAATTTCATAGCCGGACCCAAGGTGAGTTACTGGTTCAAACTCCTTCTGAATGTGCAGCCATTCCGGCTTGTTGCCCTTGTCTACCTTCGTGGGCCGCATACTGAATCGGGACAGAATCAGGGTGGTCCGAGCTACGTGAGCTTGGAGTAGCCGATGATAAGCGAGTAAAAACTCTAGGACCTGGCTGGTTTCCCACACGTGGATTGAGCCCGTCTCGTTGATGTGCTCTGAGTGCCATCCCACCAAATCGTCACCGTTCGTCGTGCGAAAACGGATGGTGCGGGCTCGAAGCCATTGCCAATATCGGCGAAACAAACCGAGACTTGCCGAGCCAAACGTATCATGCAGTTGAGCCCCGTCGTAAATCTCACATGAACGCAGGAGGGAATTAGCGACCTCTACGCTAACCGGAAATAGCGCAAAACCCTTGCTAGTCGCCATGAAGGGCTTGTTCGGACGCCAGAACGCACTTTCCTGTTGTGCTTTGGCCAGAACATCCACCACGCGACGAAACAGTGTCTGATCGACGGCGTCACGTTGCGCCAGCAATAGTCCTTCGAGGCAGAATGTGAGTTCGGCGGGGTCGAACCGGCTATCTGGAATTGAGCTGAATGAAAGCTGGTCGTGCAGCGTCGTCTCGAAATATTCCCGATAGGAAGGAACGTCCTGCTCTTTACCATCGTGGACGGCTCGAACGGCCTGAACGATCCTCAGTGGAATGATCGCGTTTGCGATAACGTCGTATTCAGGTCGTTTTCCTTGCTCGGCGATCGGAAGGTCCGAAAAGAATTTCGTGTGATCTCGAAACCATTGGGATTGGACGAACAGGCCCGATCGGAATTCCGAGGTCCGACTCAATACGTACTCTCGAACCCGAGCCCAAACCGCCTCATCTCCAGGGAGGCCGCGCACCAAGTTCAGGTCCGCCAAGAACGAAAGCGTAACCGGATCGTTACGTCCGTATGTGGTCGACCAAGTGCTAACGCTCCCATCTTCCTTCCTGATCTTGTCGGTCAGGAGAGATGTTGCTCGTTCCGCAATACCCTGCACGTTTTCCCTGTCCGACAGAGGGACGGCTGGGAACTCAGGAGCTACTACAAGAGCGTTCGGCCGTTGCCAGTTATTTAGCAGCTTCCACAACGCCAGCGAAACCATCGCAGTAGTGCTCTGCGACAGATTTTTGGGCGGAGGTTCCACCTGGCCCCGCGAAATTCGGTATGGCCAGCCCTCGTTTTCGACAAATGCGCAGAGAAGCGTAGCCGCAGCCTCCTGGATCACTCGCTGAACTGAGGCAAGCTCTTGCTTGTCACTCAAGTAGGCACCCGTAAGGTATTGGTCCAAATGATCCACTATTCACCCCAAAATCGTTCTGAGCACGCTCCAGACAGGTCCTGCACCATAGTGCCCGAGGTAGATTCGGACACCCTCGGACCAAAATATAGTTGATCATTGGATCGAGAGGCGAACCGACCCGGTTGGCACCATGACGTGCAAGCTCGGCAACATGGGCAGCCAAACAAGCGGGCCAAACGGCCCGGAGGACAGGCTCGCATCAGCTGGAAATTCGCTCCCAGTTTCGTGACACTTGTCGTGGAGTTTCGCCCCACTTTCGTGTCACAAAGTGTCTCTTGCATTTGAATCTCCAGCTGATTTCTCGGCCTGTCACGCCGGAGGTCGCGGGTTCGAGCCCCGTCTCTCGCGCCATTTTGGCAATCCCTTCATAGTCTTAGCCTGAATTTCTCCACGCCTGTCGCATCTGCGCCAGCGATTGCCGGTGTCCGGCGGGAACTCTCGGCATAGTCAGCCCACGCCCGAATCGTCTACGCCCTCCGAGACTTAGAGGGATCCCCGCGCGTTTCCGGCTTTTCCGGGGCTTCGTGTCAGTGGAATCGAGGAGGCCAGTCATGGCTAAGAAGGATTCGGGGAAGAAGGCAGCCGCTCCCGCGACCATCACGCTCAAGCACCTCGCCGCCGACATCGCGGAGCGCCAGGACCTCTCGAAAAAGCGCGCCGAAGCCGTCCTGACCGACATGGTCGACCTGATCACCAAGCACCTCAAGAAGGGCGACCGTGTCCGTATCGTGGGCCTTGGCATCCTCCAGGTCCGCAGGCGCGCCGCCCGCACCGGCCGCAATCCCGCCACCGGCGAAGCGATCCACATCAAGGCCAGCAGGAAGGTCGCGTTCCGCCCGGTGAAGGAACTGAAAGAGGCGATCTAGCGCTTACGATTCATTAGGCCTGATCGGGGTTCGTTCGGCCGCATCGCGGCCGGCTTTTCTGATATACCGCCTGCCTTCCCTCAAGTTCGGCGGTTCGACCAGAAATGTCCTCCCTCACCTTTTCGCACACCGTGACCGAGCGCTTCCTGCGCTATGTCACCATCGACACTCAGTCCGATCCGGAATCCCCCAGCTCCCCCTCGACCGAGAAACAGAAGGATCTCGGCCGCGTGCTCGCCGCCGAGCTGAAAGCCATGGGCGTCGAGGACGCTCATCTCGACGATTACGGCTATGTCTACGGCACCATTCCGGCCAACACGGACAAGAAGGTGCCGGTGATTTGCTTCTGCTCGCACATGGACACATCGCCCGACGTCACCGGCAAGGACGTCAAACCGCAAACGGTGAAGAACTATCGTGGCGGCGACATCGTGCTGCCCGGCGACACCAGCCAGGTAATCCGCTTTGCCGAGCACCCGGCGCTGAAGAACCAGATCGGCAACGACATCATCACCACGGACGGCACCACGCTGCTGGGGGCCGACAACAAGGCCGGTGTCGCCGAGATCATGGATGCCGCGCATTTCTTCCTCAACAACCCCGATGTGAAGCACGGCACCATCAAGATCCTGTTCACGCCGGACGAGGAGATCGGCCGCGGCGTCGACAATGTCGACCTGAAGAAGCTGGGCGCCGATTTCGGCTACACCATGGATGGCGAGAGCGCCGGCTGCGTCGAGGACGAGACCTTCTCGGCCGACGGTGCCACCATCACCATCAACGGCGTCAGCGCCCATCCCGGCTACGCCAAGGGCAAGATGGAGCACGCGATCAAGATCGCCGCCGCCATCGTCGAGCGGCTGCCGAAGGAAGGCTGCTCACCGGAGACGACCTCGGGCAAGCAGGGCTTCCTGCATCCGATCGGCATCGAGGGCGCGTTGGAACAGGCGACGCTCTCCTTCATCGTCCGCGACTTCACCGAGGAAGGGCTGAAGGAGAAGGAGGTCCTGCTCGAGGGCATCGTCAAGGACGTGATGAAGGACTATCCGCGCTCGACCTACAAATTCGAGGTCAAGGAGCAATACCGCAACATGAAGCAGGTGATCGATCGTCACCCGCACGTCCTCGAATACGCCATCGAGGCGATCCGCCGCGCCGGCCTGCGCCCGATGCGCACCGCGATCCGCGGCGGCACCGACGGCTCCCGCTTGTCGTTCATGGGCCTGCCCTGCCCCAACATCTTCGCCGGCGAGCATGCGTTTCATTCGCGGCTCGAATGGGTCAGCCGGCAGGACATGGAAAAGGCGGTGCAGACCATCGTCCACCTCGCCATGATCTGGGAGGAACGGGCCTAGGGCCCTTCACCGTCGTAAGTATTGAAATGGCCGGGCTCACGCCCGGCCATTTGCATTGAGACTACGGCACCGGCATCGCGCGCGGATTGCGGTGGAAGCGATTTGAATTCGCCATCCAGTTCGGCAACGGTGCGCCGTCACGATGCCGCCCACCGGCGGCGGCCGCCGCCCATGCCACCACCGCGCCGATCAGGGTCGCGGCTGCGACCGAGAACGCGACGATGATCGAGTTGCGCCGCGCGCGGTTGATAGCCGTCTTGGACTCCGCGATCAGCACATCGACCCGTTTTTCGGAATCGGGCGCCGCCAGACCCGTGAGCGCGGCCACCTGCTGCACGAGATGGGCCCTGTCGTCGGTGGTGACGCCGCTGTGGCTCGAGGACGTCATCAAGATGCGTCCCGCTTCAGCGCGCGGTTCGCGAAGGTCCGTGTTAGGCGGACGCCGCGGCGCGCGGAACAGCTTGTCGAGCTCATAGCTCAGCAGGGGCTCGGCCGCGGACGTGTTGCCGGCCGAACTGCGCAATGGCGAACGATCAACCGCAGATGCCCCGAGCAGCGCGAGCAGAGCGGCTCCGAGCAGCACGGCGAGCGCCCAGGACATCAGCCCATGCAGCCCGTCCCGTCGCTCGCCGTCGTCCTCGATCGTCGCCAGCGCGGGTGCCGGCCGCGTCGTCCGTCCGGCGATGTAGCCGCCGAAGCCAAAGCTGATGACCGCCTGGATGATCAGATACAGCCCGGAGAGCAGCGCCAGCGCAGCCGAGGCATCGCGCCAGGTCGGCGAGGCCGAACTGACACCAAGGCCGATCGCAACACCAAAGCCCAGCAGGATGAACGACATTGCGCCCGCCGCAAGCGCGCCTGCGAACACCGAGCTCCACTGGATGGTTCGAGGAGCTTCGCCCTCCAGGCCGCCTTCCATGATCTCTTCGCGCACGAGAGTTTCGATCGTCATCGCACCGCTCTCAGCGCAGGCCGAAGAACGACAGGATCGCCATGATGACCACGATCAAGCCGATCAAGTAAATCAGTCCGTCCATTGTTGGTCCTCCTCGGTTTCTTCCGATCGCTAAATCGCTGGGTATGAGGAACGTTCCTATTTGGACAGAGCCGCGGGAACGAACTGCGCAATTGAGGGTTATCCGCTCAAGTCCCAAGGATAGAGATTGTGAGCACACAAGGCCTCAGCCCGTTCGTTCGGGCTGGGGCCTTTTTGCGTTGCGCTCGGCGTTGCCTGCGTCCCGCACGGCTGCCATCAAAGCCATGACCTCAGAGCGACGCGCCATGACCCGCCAGTGAGAGGCTGGCAACGCCACTGCGGCAATTGTTCCAGTGACGTAACAATGTTGCGGGTCGACACTGTTCCCGCGCCCATGCTAGGCCGGGCACAGACCGCAACCAGAGAGACGTCGTGCTCGCAAACCGCCAGCCCTCAGGATCTTGCCGCCCGCGCAACTGGCGCGGGCTGCTGTCCGTGCTGATCGCGGCCGTCTATCTGCTCGCGAGCGCGCTGCACGGTTCGCATGACATCGACGTCACCACGCCCGGCGGCGGCTCGGAGATCGTGGCGGCCCTTGACGGCCCCGCGGGCCACAGCGACCACAAGGTCATCGGCAGCCATCACTGTCATGGCTGCTTTTCGCTGACGGTGACACAGCCGGCACCGTCGACCGCATCGGTCGCGCTTGTTTCCGCACCGAGCCCGCAACATGCATCCCGGCTCGCCGGAATTGTCCTGGATACCGACTCGCCGCCTCCCAAACATATAGCCTGAACGGATTGGTCGGGCGTCCCGCGCCCAATAGGTTCATCCTTCACAGGTCGGCTTGATGTTTTTCAGAGGAATGGCCGCGCGCCTGGCGTGCGCGGCGGCGTGTCTGATTGCCGGACTCGCGATTGCGCCGTCTCACGCCCAGACGTTGACCATGCGGAGCGCGTTGTCGCGCGCGCTGGCCGCAAGCCCGCGGCTGACGGCGGCGGAGCGCGACGTCGGCATCGCCACGGGCCAGCGCATCCAGGCGGGCGCCCTCTTCAACCCGGAGCTGTCCTACGAACAGGACGATTCCTTCGGCTCGGGCAAATATCGCGGGACGCGATCGGCCGAGACCACGCTGCAGATCAGCCAGGCCTTCGAGCTGTTCGGCAAGCGCGATGCGCGGATTGCCGCAGGCGTCGCCGGCGTCGAAGTGGCCGCGATCCAGCGCAAGGCCGTCAGGCTGGAGGTGCTGTCGGAGACCGCGATCGCCTTCCTCAGCGTGCTCGGCGCACAGCGGCGCATTCAGATCCTCGACGAGCAGATTGCCGCCATCGACCGCCTGACGCCGCTGCTGCGCCGCCGCGTCGAGGCCGGCGCCTCCTCGCCCGCCGAGACCGGCCGTGCCGAGGTCGCCTCCGCCCTGGTGAAAGCCGACCGCGAGCGCTTCAAGGCGACGCTGGCCAGCGCCCGGCGCGAGCTTGCGGTGCTGATGGGCGATCCAGCCGCAAAATACGGCGAGGTCTCCGGCCGGCTCGACACCACGGGACGCCCGCCCACCTTCCAGGCGGTGGTTGCCGCCATCGATGCCAATCCGCAACTGGTGCGCTGGACCGCCGTTTACGCGCAGCGCAATGCCGAGCTGCTGCTGGCGCGGCTCAAACCCTATCCCGACGTGCGGATCGCCGCCGGCTGGCGCCACTTCAACGAAACGGGCGACGATGCGGCGCGCCTGACCGTCTCCGTGCCGATCCCCGTGTTCGACCAGAACCAGGGCAACATCCTCTCGGCGCAGGAAAGCCTCGCCAAGACCAGGGCCGAGCGCGAGGCCAACCGCAACACGCTGATCGTGATTGCCGGCCGCGCCTATGACTCGGTCCAGGGCTCGCTGCGCGAGCTCGCCGTGCTGCGTGAGACCGCGATCCCCAAGGCCGTCGAGGCGTCCGAGGCGATCTCGCAGGGCTACGGCCAGGGCCGCTTCACCCTGCTCGAGGTGCTCGACGCCCAGGCCAGCGTCACCCAGGCGCGGCTGCGCGAGCAGGAGGCGCTGCAGAATTTCCATGCCGGCGTTGCGATCATCGAGGGCCTCGTCGGCAATCCCTTCACGCTGGCGCGGGAGAACGCACGATGAGGACCTTCTCCACCCTTCTCGTCGCCATCGTTGCCGCCGCGCTCGGTGCTTACGGCTATTCCTTGCTCGCCCCGGCCAAGCTCGCACACTCCGAGCATGCAGAGCATTCCGAAAAGAAGCCGAACGACCATGTCGAGCAGGACGAGCACGGCGCCGACCGCGTCCGGATCTCCGACGTCAAGCTCGCGGCCGCGGGCGTCACGCTGGCCGAAGCCGCGGGCGCCACGCTGACCGACACCCTCGCCTTCAACGGCATCCTGCGCGCCAACCAGGAAGCCGTGGTGCAGGTGACGCCGCGCTTTCCGGGCGTCGTCAAGTCCATCCTGAAGCGCATCGGCGACAAGGTCGCCAAGGACGATCTGCTCGCCACGATCGAGAGCAACCAGAGTCTCACCGTCTATGAGCTGAAGGCGCCGTTCGCCGGCACCATCATCGAGCGGCAGATCTCGCTCGGCGAATACGCCTCCGAGCAGAAGCCTGCCTTCGTCGTCGCCGACCTCTCCACCATCTGGGTCGATCTGTCGATCTACCGGCAGGACTTGAGGCGCGTCCGCATCAACGACGAGGTGCTGATCGATCCCGACGACGGACGCGGCGAGATCAAGGGCACGATCTCCTACATGGCGCCGATCGGCAGCAGCGAGACCCAGACCGCGCTGGCGCGCGTGGTGCTGGCAAATCCGGACGGACGCCTGCGTCCCGGTCTCTTCGTCACGGCGCGGCTGATCCTCGCCACCCGCAATGTTGCGGTCGCCGTGCGCCGAAGCGCGATCCAGACGCTGGAAAACAGGACCATCGTGTTCGTGCGCGAGGACGGCGACAAGATCGAGGCGCGCCCGGTCGAGCTCGGGGATTCCGATCCGAGGTTCGTCGAGATCAAGGCAGGGCTCGCGGCCGGCGAGCACTACGTCGCGGAGAACAGCTTCGTCGTGAAGGCGGAGATGGGCAAGGGCGAGGCCGAGCATGATTGAGCGTCTCATCGCCGCCTCGCTGCATCAGCGCTGGCTGGTCCTGCTGCTCGCGCTCGGCGCCGTCGCTTTCGGCGCCTGGAATTTCCAGCGCCTGCCGATCGACGCCGTGCCCGACATCACCAACGTCCAGGTCCAGATCAACACCCGCGCGCCCGGCTATTCGCCGCTCGAGACAGAGCAACGCATCACCTTCCCGGTCGAGACCGCTATGAGCGGGCTGCCGAAGCTCGACTACACCCGCTCGCTGTCGCGCTACGGCCTCAGCCAGGTGACGATCGTCTTCAAGGACGGCACCGACATCTATTTCGCCCGCCAGCTCGTGGGCGAACGCATCCAGCAGGTGAAGGACCAACTCCCGGCGGGCGTCGAGGTCGCGATGGGGCCGGTCTCGACCGGGCTCGGCGAAATCTTCATGTACACCGTCGAGGCCAAGGCGGGCGCCAAGACGCAAGGCGGCCACGACTATTCGCTGACCGATTTGCGTACCGTGCAGGACTGGATCATCCGGCCGCAGCTCCGCAACGTGCCGGGCGTGGTCGAGGTCAACACCATCGGAGGCTTCGAGCGCCAATTCCACGTGCTGCCGGACCCCGGCAAGCTGATGGCCTACCGGCTCGGCTTTCGCGACGTCATGACGGCGCTGGCCGCCAACAATGCCAATGTCGGAGCCGGCTATATCGAGCGAAATGGCGAGCAATATCTGGTGCGCTCGCCGGGACAGGTCGGCAACATCGCCGAAATCCAGGACATCGTGATCGGCTCGCGCGGCGGCAATCCCGTCAGGATCAGGGATGTCGCGACCGTCATCGAAGGCCGCGATCTGCGCACGGGCGCGGCGACGCGAGACGGCGAGGAAACCGTGCTCGGCACTGCGATGCTGCTGATCGGCGAGAACAGTCGCAGCGTCGCCCGCCGGGTCGCAGCCCGCATCGAGGACATCGCCAAATCGCTGCCCGAAGGCGTCGTGACGCGGACTATCTACGATCGCACCGACCTCGTCGAGGCCACCATCCGAACGGTCAGGAACAATCTGCTGGAAGGCGCGGCGCTCGTGGTGGCCGTGCTGTTCCTGATCCTCGGAAACATCCGCGCCGCACTGGTCACCGCCTGTGTCATTCCGCTCTCGATGGCGATGACGATCACCGGCATGGTCGAGACCAAGGTCAGCGCGAACCTGATGAGCCTGGGTGCGATCGACTTCGGCATCATCGTCGACGGCGCCGTCATCATCGTCGAGAATTGCCTGCGCATGCTGGCCGAGGCCCAGCGCGAGAAGGGTCGCCTGCTCACGCTCCCGGAGCGGCTGCGGGCGATCCAGCGCGGGTCGAGCGAGGTCATCAAGCCGAGCCTGTTCGGAACACTAATCATCGCCGTGGTCTACCTGCCCGTGCTGACGCTGACCGGCGTCGAAGGCAAGATGTTCACGCCGATGGCACTGACCGTGCTGATGGCGCTCGGCGCCGCCGTGCTGTTCTCCATCACCTTCGTGCCGGCGGCCGTTGCCATCTTCGTCACCGGCAAGGTGTCCGAACACGAAAACCTGTTCATGCGGGTCGCCAAGCGCGCTTATCTCCCCCTGCTCCGCTTTGCCATCGACAACCGGGCCGCGGTCGCCGTCATGGCCGTGGTCATCGTGGTTGCGAGCGGCATCGCCGCCGCGCGGATGGGGGGCGAGTTCATTCCGAGCCTGGACGAAGGCGACGTCGCGCTGGCGTCGATCCGGATTCCCGGCACCAGCCTCACCCAGTCGCTGGACCTGCAGAAGGCCTTGGAAAAGCGCATCAAGCAGATCCCTGAAGTGAAGGAGTTCTTCACCCGCATCGGCACCGCGGAGATCGCAACCGACCCGATGTCGCCAGCGCAAACCGACGGCTACATCATGCTCAAACCGCGCGCCGAATGGCCCGACCCGGACAAGCCGAAAGCCGAGGTGATCGAGGCGATCGACCATGCTGCCGACGAGATTCCGGGTAGCGCCTATGAGATCTCCCAGCCGATCCAGTTCCGTGTCAACGAGCTGATTTCCGGCGTACGCAGCGATGTCGGCATCAAGGTCTTCGGCGATGACCTCGACATCCTGCAAGGCGCCGCAAGACAGGTGAAGGCCGCGATCCGGGGCATCCGCGGCGCCAGCGACGTCAAGATCGAGCAGGTCGCGGGCCTGCCGATCCTCACCGTGCGGCTCGACCGCCAGGCGCTCGCCCGCTACGGCCTCAGCGTTGCCGAGGTGCAGGGCATCGTCGAGATCGCCGTTGGCGGCAAGTCCGCCGGGAAGCTGTTCGAGGGCGACCGCCGCTTCGATATCGTCGTGCGCCTGCCTGAGCATCTGCGCGGCAATCTCGAGGCGATCCGGGCGATCCCGATCCCACTGCCGCCCGGTGAGGAGGCCACGGCCAACACGCCGGTCCGAACAGCATTGTCCGCCTCTTCCCTCACCCAGATGCGCTATGTGCCGCTCTCGTCGGTCGCAACCGTCGATGCGACGCCCGGACCCAACCAGATCAGCCGCGAGAACGGCAAGCGGCGGATCGTCGTCACCGCCAATGTCCGCGCGCGCGACCTCGGCTCCTTCGTGGCCGAGGCCGAGGCGGCCGTGGCCGAGAAGGTCAAGCTGCCGCCGGGCTACTTCATCGGCTGGGGCGGACAGTTTCGAGCAGCTGGTCTCCGCGACCAAGCGGCTCACCATCGTCGTGCCGGTTGCGTTGCTGCTGGTGTTTCTGCTGCTATTCATGGGCATGGGATCGGCGGCGGATGCGGCGCTGGTGTTCTCCGGCGTGCCGCTGGCGCTGACCGGCGGGGTCGCGGCACTGCTGCTGCGCGACATTCCCTTGTCCATCAGCGCCGGCGTCGGCTTCATCGCGCTGTCGGGCGTCGCCGTGCTCAACGGGCTCGTGATCATCGCCTTCATCGAGCGTCTGCGCAGCGAGGGACGATCCGTTGTGGAGGCCGTTCGCGAAGGCGCACTGACGCGGCTACGGCCGGTGCTGATGACGGCCCTCGTCGCCTCCCTCGGCTTCGTGCCGATGGCGCTCGCCACCGGAGCCGGCGCCGAGGTGCAGCGGCCGCTCGCGACCGTGGTGATCGGCGGCATCATCTCCTCCACCATGCTGACGCTCCTGGTGCTGCCGGCGCTTTATGTCCTGTTCCGTCGTGACGTAGCGCGGGAAGCGCCTACAATGGCGCCCGACTTGGCAGCTTCCGGGGAGCGCTAGAGGTGGGAAGCCACGACCATCACGGTCATCACCACCATGACCATGCCGGCCATGATCATGGCCATGGCCACGCCCATGCGCCCGCCAGTTTCGGCAAGGCGTTCGCGATCGGCATTTCGCTCAACATCGCGCTGGTGGTGGCCGAGGCGGTCTACGGCTATCTCGGCAATTCCACCGCCCTGCTCGCTGACGCCGGTCACAATCTTTCCGACGTGCTCGGCCTGGTGGTGGCCTGGGGCGCCTCCATCGCAGCGCGCCGTGCCCCGAGCGGCCGCTTCACCTACGGCCTGCGCGCCTCCACCATCCTCGCGGCACTTGCGAACGCGGTGTTCCTGCTGGTCGCAACCGGCGCGATCGGCTGGGAGGCAATCCTGCGCCTGCAGCAGCCGGAGCCGGTCGCAGGCGTTACGGTGATGGTGGTCGCCGGCATCGGCATCCTCATCAACGGGTTTACCGCCATGCTGTTCGCGAGCGGACGCAAGGACGACATCAACATCGAAGGCGCCTACCTGCACATGGCCGCCGACGCCGCGGTCTCACTCGGCGTCGTGGTCTCGGCGGCGCTGATCATCTGGACCGGCTGGCTCTGGCTCGATCCCGTCACCAGCCTCGTCATCTGCGCCACCATCCTCTGGAGCACGACCAGCCTGCTGCGCGGGTCCATCGACATGTCGATGGCAGCGGCGCCCAAGGGCACCGACCTCGCCGCGATCAGAGCTTTCCTTCTGGCCCGTCCCGGCGTCTCAGGGATCCACGATCTCCACGTCTGGCCGATCTCCACCACCGAGACGGCCCTGACTTGCCACCTCGTCATGCCCGCAGGCGGCGGCGACGCATTCCTGATGGAGACGGCGCAGCTGCTGAAGGCCTCTTTCCGCATCGGTCACACCACACTCCAGGTCGAGACGCATCCCGACAACGGCTGCGCACTGGCGCCGGATGACGTGGTGTGAGGGGATGCGTGGCCGCTCCAATCTCCGCTGTCGTCCCGGACAAGCGTAGCTCACAACAACGCGCAGCGTTGTCGTGTGCGCAGCGCCGATCCGGGATCCATAACCACAGGGAGCGGTTTGGCGAAGACTCGGAGTAACCAGCTGCGCGCCAAATTACTCCCTGTGGTTATGGATCCCCGCCTGCGCGGGGACGACGCCGAGTTTGCGACAACAGTGCACGCCACAACGTCACGGAGCAGCGAATTCGCTACCCCGCCTTCGCTGTCACGATCCAGATCGCGCCCTGCAATGCCACGCTCTGCCCCTTCAGGAACGGCGTCAGCATCTCGCGGATCGAAGCCTTTGCGGCCTCATAGGTCTCCGGCGGATGGCCCTGGAGCGCGCGGCTGGCCGGGCCGATCTGGAGCGAGCCGTCGACGGCGGCATCGAGGCCGCCGCCGATCGCGATGTCCATTGCGAGATTGTGCGGCTCCATCGCCACATCCACGAAGCCTGCGCCTTTCAGGATGCGCATCACGCGCTCCTCTGAGGCGAAGGCGAACGGGCCCGGCTCCTCCGGACCGACCGGCGGCATTTTCGGCACGTGCTTGTAGACCGCCATCAGCGGCGCCATCATCCACGGGTTCTCCTTCGGCTCGCGCCAGCAGGCGAAGGCGAGCCGCCCGGTCGGTTTCAGCGCGCGGTGCAGATTGGTGAAGGACGCAATGGGATCGGCGAAGAACATCACGCCGAAGCGCGAGGCGAGCAGATCGAAGCTCGCCGGCTCGAACGGATAGACGGTCGCATCCGCCAGCACGAAATCGAGCGGCAGGCCCTTCGGCGCAAACGCGCGCGCCTGCGCCAGCATCGGCTCGGAGACATCGAGGCCGAGCGCAAAGCCATCCGGCGCCACGGTCTTCGCGAACGCCACCGTCGTCGCACCGGAGCCGCAGCCGACGTCGAGAACGCGCTCGCCCGGCTTCGGCCTGGCGCGGTCGATCAGCACGTCGGCAATGGGGCCGAGCAGGCTCTCCTGCGCCGCATGGCGGTCGGCCCAGCGCTGCCCGCTCGGCCCGTTCCAATAGGCGATCTGGTCGGCGTTTTGCTCGTGTCCGCTAGGCTGTTCCATTGGGAGCCTCTTGATTGTCGCTCGTCTACGTCTCGATAACCCACTGCGCGCCGGAAGCAGAAATCTCAAGGAGAAGCGTGCGGGAAAACTCTCTCCATGGCGTGGCGCTGTCGTACTCGATTAGCTCATATCGGCGACCACAATTCTTCCAGCTGGTGCATGGTGCACGATTGGGCTCTTGGTCCCAGGGAATCGCAGCTAGCCGCTGCAACTCTGCGAGTGCTTGCTGGCGTGTCTGAAATTGGCCGTGCCACTCGGCGTGCGCTTCGTCCTCGATAACAAACATGGCCGGCTCGCCCCATGCCAGTAGCGTTAGCTCTGCCGTATCCAGTCCGGCGAGCAGATCGCGAAGCCCACATGTCTCTGGGAATGGTGGGCGGTCACGGATTCGAACCGCGGACCCTCTCGGTGTAAACGAGATGCTCTAACCAGCTGAGCTAACCGCCCTCGCCGCCTCTTTAGCCTCTCGCAGCCCGACCGGGCAAGTACCCCCGGTCCGACCTCAATCCCCCGGCCTTCCCGGCAGCAGCGCCACCGCGTCGATCCAGACTGCTGCGGACTGACACCAGATCTGCCGCACCGGTCGCAATTGGTCACGCTGGCGGATGCTACCCCAGCGGATGCCCCAATCGTCGGCCTGGTCGCCCTCGCCGCTCGTGAACAGCGGGGAACCGCAGTCGGCGCAGAAGTGCTGGAAGCGCATCCGGCCGTTGTCGCCGCGCTTGCCGTAAATCCTTGGCGTGCCGGCGGTCAGGCGGACATCGGCCGCGGAACAGATGACGGTCACCCGGAACGGCGAGCCGGTTAATGCCTGGCAATCGGTGCAATGGCACACCGAGACCTCCTCCGGATTGATCTCGGCCTCGAAGGTGATCTTTCCGCAATGGCATTGTCCGTCGATGTGCATTGCCTCCCCCCCTTCCCCTCAAACAAAAACGGCGCCCGAAGGCGCCGTTTTATCATCTTCAGCTGAACCTCAGTGAGCGGTCAGGCCGCCGGCGGCCTCGTCGCCGTCCGGCTTCACCGTCACCTTGGTGTCCTCTTCCCAGACGATCGGCACCGGCTTCCTCACCAGCGCCTTGGCGATGACGTCGTCGAGGCGCGAGACCGGGATGATCTCCATGCCGCCCTTGATCGCATCGGAAATCTCCGTGAGATCCTTGGCGTTGTCCTCGGGGATCAGCACCGTCTTGATGCCGCCGCGGGCCGCAGCCAGCAGCTTCTCCTTCAGGCCGCCGATCGGCAGCACGCGACCGCGCAGCGTGATCTCGCCGGTCATCGCGACATCGTGGCGGACCGGGATGCCGGTCATGACCGAGATGATCGCGGTGGCCATGGCGACACCGGCGGACGGACCGTCCTTCGGCGTCGCGCCCTCCGGCACGTGCACGTGGATGTCGCGCCGGTCGAACAGCGGCGGCTCGACGCCGTAGTTGATCGCGCGCGAGCGGACGTAGGACGCCGCCGCCGAGATCGACTCCTTCATCACGTCGCGCAGATTGCCGGTGACCGTCATCTTGCCCTTGCCGGGCATCATGACGCCTTCGATCGTCAACAGCTCGCCGCCGACATCGGTCCAGGCAAGGCCAGTGACGATGCCGACCTGCGGCTCGCTCTCGATCTCGCCGAAGCGGTACTTCGGCACGCCGAGCAGCTCTTCCAGAGTCTTCTCGGTGACCTTGACCGACTTCTTCTTGGAGATCATCAGCTCCTTCACCGCCTTGCGGGCGAGTGTCGAGAGCTCACGCTCCAGATTGCGCACGCCCGCTTCGCGGGTGTAGCGGCGGATCAGAAGCAGCAGCGCGTCGTCGTCGATCGAGAACTCCTTGGAGTCCAGTCCGTGCTTGGACACCGCGTTCGGGATCAGGTGCTTGCGCGCGATCTCGACCTTCTCGTTCTCGGTGTAGCCCGCGATCCGGATGATCTCCATGCGGTCCATCAGCGGGCCGGGAATATTCAGCGTATTCGCGGTCGTGATGAACATCACGTTGGACAGGTCGTAGTCGACCTCGAGATAGTGGTCGTTGAACGTCGCGTTCTGCTCGGGATCGAGCACCTCGAGCAAGGCCGAGGACGGATCGCCGCGGAAATCGGCGCCCATCTTGTCGATCTCGTCCAGCAGGAACAGCGGATTGGACGACTTCGCCTTGCGCATCGACTGGATGATCTTGCCGGGCATCGAGCCGATATAGGTGCGGCGGTGACCGCGGATCTCGGCCTCGTCGCGCACGCCGCCGAGCGAGACGCGCACGAATTCGCGCCCCGTCGCCTTCGCGATCGACTTGCCGAGCGAGGTCTTGCCGACGCCGGGAGGTCCGACGAGGCACAGGATCGGGCCCGTCAGCTTGTTGGCGCGCGACTGCACCGCGAGATACTCGACGATGCGTTCCTTGACCTTCTCGAGCCCATAGTGATCGGAATCCAGGATGGCCTGCGCAGCCTCCAGGTCCTTCTTCACCTTGGACTTCTTGTTCCACGGAATCGACAGCAGCCAATCCAGATAGTTGCGCACGACGGTCGCTTCCGCGGACATCGGCGACATCTGGCGCAGCTTCTTCAATTCATGCTGCGCCCTCTCGCGCGCTTCCTTGGAGAGCTTGGTCTTGGAGATCTTCTCTTCGAGATCGGCGAGCTCGTCGCGACCATCGTCGTCGCCGAGTTCCTTCTGGATCGCCTTCATCTGCTCGTTGAGATAATACTCGCGCTGGGTCTTCTCCATCTGGCGCTTGACGCGCGAGCGGATGCGCTTCTCGACCTGCAGCACCGAGATTTCGCTCTCCATCAGGCCCAGCACCTTCTCCAGGCGCGTGGTGACGGACAGCGTCTCCAGGATGCCCTGGCGGTCGGCGATCTTGACGGCGAGATGCGAGGCAACGGTGTCGGCGAGCTTGGCGAAGTCGGTGATCGCCTGCACGACGCCGACGACCTCGGCCGAGATCTTCTTGTTGAGCTTCACATAGCTCTCGAAGTCGGACACGACCGAGCGCGCCAGCGCTTCCGCCTCGACCGACTTCGCATCGGTATCGGCGAGCGCGACGGCAGTCGCCTCGTAATAGTCGGCGCGATCGGTGTACTTCGCCACGCGCGCACGCTCGAGCCCTTCGACCAGCACCTTCACGGTGCCGTCCGGAAGCTTCAAGAGTTGGAGCACGCTGGCAAGCGTCCCGGTCTCGTAGATGGCATCGGGCGCCGGATCATCGTCGGACGCGTTCTTCTGCGTCGCGAGCATGATCAGCGCATCGTTCTTCATCACCTCTTCGAGCGCGCGGATCGACTTCTCGCGGCCGACGAAGAGCGGCACGATCATGTGCGGGAAGACGACGATGTCGCGCAGCGGCAGCACGGGATAAGCGTGCGTTTCGCCATGGACGATGGTTGGCCGGGGTTTGGGATTGGTCATGGCCTTTTCCTTTTGCTTTGCCCCCTTGCACGCAGCCCGCTGATGATGCGCAACCGCCACAAGGTGCCGAGGTGATCCGCAAAACCGATCGGTCTTCTACAAGTTGGACCGGCTCGCCGGATGGACTGAGGCGAATCTTGAAGAGAATTTTCGCTCGCCGCCGACATTAGGTGGCTATCGACCCGGGGGGTGTCAAGTCATTGAAAAACGCGCGCCATCAGGCGCTTACGCACGCAAATAAGCGACGCAACACCGGCTGCGGAAATACAGTTCCGCAGCCCATATCGAGGGGACGATTGGAGCGTTTCAGCGCCGCCGGATCAGGCGCTGGCGTTCTCGACGGCGCGATCGGACCGATCGGCATAGATGTAGAGCGGACGCGCCGTTCCTTCCACCACTTCGCGGGAAATCACGACTTCTTCCACACCTTCCAGGCCCGGCAGGTCGAACATGGTCTCGAGCAGGATCGCCTCGAGGATCGAGCGCAACCCACGCGCGCCGGTCTTGCGCTCGATCGCCTTGCGGGCGACCGCGCCAAGCGCCTCGTCGGCGAAGGTCAGCTCGATGTTCTCCATCTCGAACAGCCGCTGGTACTGTTTCACCAGCGCGTTCTTCGGCTCGGTCAGGATCTTCTTCAGCGAGGTCTCGTCGAGGTCCTCGAGCGTCGCCACGACCGGCAGACGGCCGACGAACTCGGGAATGAGGCCGTACTTCAGGAGGTCCTCAGGCTCGACGTGACGGAAGATCTCGCCGGTACGGCGGTCCTCCGGGGCGAGCACCTGGGCGCCGAAGCCGATCGAAGTCGACCGTCCGCGCGCCGAGATGATCTTCTCGAGGCCGGCGAAAGCGCCGCCGCAGATGAAGAGGATGTTGGTGGTATCCACTTGCAGGAACTCCTGCTGCGGATGCTTGCGGCCGCCCTGCGGCGGGACCGAAGCCACCGTGCCTTCCATGATCTTGAGCAGCGCCTGCTGCACGCCCTCACCCGACACATCGCGCGTGATGGAGGGATTGTCGGACTTGCGGCTGATCTTGTCGATTTCGTCGATATAGACGATGCCGCGCTGGGCGCGCTCGACATTGTAGTCGGCGGCCTGGAGCAGCTTCAGGATGATATTCTCGACGTCCTCGCCGACATAGCCGGCTTCGGTCAATGTCGTCGCATCCGCCATCGTGAACGGCACGTCCAGGATACGGGCGAGCGTCTGCGCGAGCAGCGTCTTGCCCGAGCCGGTCGGACCGATCAGCAGGATGTTCGACTTCGCGAGCTCGACGTCGTTGTGCTTGGTCTGATGGTTGAGGCGCTTGTAGTGGTTGTGCACCGCGACCGACAGGACCTTCTTCGCATGGCTCTGGCCGATCACGTAATCGTCCAGCACCTTGCAGATTTCCTTCGGCGTCGGAATCCCGTCGCGCGACTTGACCAGCGAGGACTTGTTCTCCTCGCGGATGATGTCCATGCAGAGCTCGACGCACTCGTCGCAGATGAAGACCGTGGGACCCGCGATCAGTTTGCGGACTTCGTGCTGGCTCTTGCCGCAGAACGAGCAATATAGCGTGTTCTTGGAGTCGCTCGTGCCGACCTTACTCATTCCTGTCTCCGTCCGCGGTTCGATCCCGTTCCGCTCGATCGCTCCATTCCGACACGATGGCCGGCATGAAGCTTAAGTAGAGCAAATTCCGTACCAAAAAAGACCCTACGCATCACATCCCGTGCGAATCACGGTCACTCGATTCTCCCGCGATCATAGCCGATCAGTCGTAGCCAACCATGCTGTCACCCGACTATCAAGAATTCGCTAATCGGACGCCGCCGGCTACCCGTGACAATACCGTGATTTCCGGTCTTGGCACGGACGAAGTGATCGAAATCACCCCGGCGTTGCTGGATTGCCACGAAAAAAGCACGAAAGCGGAACTTTCTGCTTGTCGCAGCGCGCAAAACCGCATTTTGCGACGCGCGCACCCGCACCTAACGTGAACGCACCCCGACCGGTCCACGGCGATCTGAGGATCGCCGTGACGACCCCGTAGTGCTACGGAGCCTTCACCGGCGCCGGCTCCTCGGCGCGCCTGTCGATGACCTTGTCGACCAGGCCGAACTCCTTGGCGTCGTTCGCAGTCAGGAACTTGTCGCGTTCCAGCGCATCCTCGATCGCCTTGTAGGTCTGGCCGGTGTGCTTGACGTAGATCTCGTTGAGACGCTTCTTCAGGTTGAGGATTTCCTGGGCGTGCAGCATGATGTCGGTGGCCTGGCCCTGGAAGCCGCCGGAGGGCTGATGCACCATGATGCGCGCGTTCGGCAGCGAGAAGCGCATGTCCTTCTCGCCGGCGGCGAGCAGCAGCGAACCCATTGAGGCCGCCTGGCCTGTGCACAGCGTCGAGACCGGCGGGCGAATGAACTGCATGGTGTCGTAGATCGCAAGGCCCGACGTCACCACGCCGCCCGGCGAGTTGATGTACATCGAGATTTCCTTCTTCGGGTTTTCCGCCTCGAGGAACAACAGCTGCGCGACGACCAGCGTCGACATGCCGTCCTCGACCGGCCCGGTCAGGAAAATGATGCGCTCCTTCAGGAGGCGCGAGAAGATGTCGTAGGCGCGCTCGCCACGGTTGGTCTGCTCGACCACCATGGGCACGAGGTTCATGTAGGTTTCAACCGGATCGCGCATGAGTCACCTAGGGTTTTCGGAGACGGACATCGCCGGGCCTGGCCGCCAGTTTGGCTGGATTGCCGGAAGGGCGAATGGACGTCCTGTGATGCAGGAACTTGGTAGAAGTAGAAGGCGTAGCGACAGATATAGCCCAATTCGCTTCTGACAAGTGCGGAGCGAAATAAGGCTTAATCCGTGCGGCAGTTGAAGCTGATTCGCACAAAGAGGCCCAGCCGGCCATCTGGCTAGCTGGGCCTCTTCGCTGATCATCCTTAATGGAAGACTGTTCCAAGGCCCTCAGGCTGCGGTCTTTTCCGCGTCGTCGTCCTTGTAGAGGTCCTCGCGCGAGACCTTCTTCTCCGTCACGTTGGCGAGCTCGAGGATGAAGTCGACGACCTTGTCCTCGTAGATCGGTGCACGAAGCTGGGCCAGCGCCTGGGCGTTGTTGCGGTAATAGTCCCAGACCTCCTTCTCGCGGCCGGGCATCGAGCGTGCGCGCTCGATCACGGCGCGGCCGACCTCGTCGTCGGTCACGGTGATCTTGTTCTTCTCGCCGATCTCGGAGAGCACGAGGCCAAGCCGCACGCGGCGATCGGCGATCTTGCGGTACTCTTCCTTGGCGGCGTCCTCCGTGGTGTCCTCGTCGGCGAAGGTCTTGCCGGCGGAATCCATCTCGGCCTTGACCGAGTTCCACATCAGATTGAACTCCTCGTCGACCAGCGAGGGCGGCGCCTCGAAGCGATGCGCCTCGTCGAGGCGGTCGAGCAGCGCGCGCTTGACGCGCTGGCGCGTCGCGGTCGCGAACTCGGCAGAAAGGCGCTCGCGCGCGGCTTCCTTGAGCTTGTCCAGCGATTCCAGGCCGAGCGACTTGGCGAATGCGTCGTCGATCGCGAGGTCCTGCGGCGCCTCGATCAGGGTCGCAGTGGTCTCGAACTCGGCCGGCTGACCGGCGAGCTTGTCGTTCATGTAGTTCTTGGGGAACGACACTTTCAGCGTGCGGGTCTCGTTCGCGCCGATGCCGATCAGCTGCTCCTCGAAGCCCGGGATGAAGGTGTTGGAGCCGATCACGACCTGGATGCCTTCGCCGGTGCCGCCCTCGAAGACTTCACCGTTGATGCTGCCCTTGAAGTTGATGGTGACGCGGTCGCCCGAGGCAGCCTTGGCACCCTCGCCCTTGTCGGCAAAGGTGCGGTTGGAATCGGCGATGCGCTTGATCGCTTCGTCGACGTCGGTATCGGTGACGTCGGCGACGGGCTTCTCGACCTGGAAGGTCTTGAAGTCGGCGAGCGCGATCGCCGGCACCACTTCGATCGCGACCGTGTAGGTCAGATCGGTCTTGCCGCTCAGCAGCTCCTCGACGTCCTTCTGCTCCGTCGGCATGGTGATCTTCGGCTCGGTCGCGAGGCGGAAGCCGCGTTCGGAGAACAGCTGCGTGTTGGTGTCGCGAATGGTCTGGTCGATGGTTTCGGCCATCACAGAGCGGCCATAGACCTTCTTCAGGTGCGCGACCGGCACCTTGCCCGGACGGAAGCCGTTGATGCGGACCTTGTCCTTGAGGTCGACGAGCTTGGCGCCGGCCTTGGCATCGAGATCAGACGCGGGAACGCTGATCTTGAACTCGTGCTTCAAACCTTCCGAGAGGGTTTCTGTGACCTGCATGGCGTCCAATCTTCTTCTCGTTCGGCCCCGGCACGTCGCGCGTCGGGACGCTGTCATTAATCGATCCGGCACGAGGCAAACGCCTCACCACCGGTGGTTCATCGGACCGGCCCCAGACGGACGATCATCCGCAGAAGCAGGTCTCGTAATCCGTGCAAACGCGATAAGCGCTTGGTGCGGGCGGAGGGACTCGAACCCCCACAACTTTCGTCACTGGAACCTAAATCCAGCGCGTCTACCAGTTCCGCCACGCCCGCGTGAATTTGCATCAAGACCGGCCGCGATGCCGCGGGCGGCCGGGCTTATAGCATGTGCCTGACTGTTCGCAGCAAAAAAATGGCCGGTTGGAGGCATGCTTCAAGTAGGCTCGATGGCTGGACTTATCCAGCATGGCATGGTCCGGATCGACCCATGAAACCGCGGATTCTTGACCCGACCCGACGGGAGGTGTTGACCGGTCTCGGGGCCTCGGCGGCTGGACTGATGATCGGGGGCGCAGGCCCGCTTGTGACCGCCCAGCTTGCGCTTCAGGCAAGGCCGTCAACCTTGGCTTCGAAGGCGGGGCAACCAGCTACGGCAATCTGGGAGCTGGCCGCCGCAAGCCATCTCGGGACCGTCCGTCTCAAGCGCGGCGACCGATGCGAGGTGGTGTTTCGCAATGACCTGCCTGTGCCACTTGCACCGGTCTGGTACGGCCTCAATGGCGCGACTGCCGCCGACCCGTTGCGAGGGCGCGCGCCCGCCGCACCAGACACGACCGAAACATCAATCATTTCAATACCAAGCGCGGGAACCCTGCTGGCGGACTTCCGTCTCTTCGAGGGCAGCCTGAAGCATCCTGCGCGCCCGCTCCCGATCATCGTGGCCGAGACCGGCCGGGTTGCCGCCGAGCGTGACGAGGTGCTGTTGATCGAGGAATGGCGTCTGCGGCCGGATGGCACCGCGGTCCCGCCGGGCCAGGACCCGAAGGACACGACACCGCTCTACACGGTCAATGGCAGAACTTCATTCGAACTCTCAGCCGCGGCCAATGAGCGGCTGCGACTGCGCTTCATCAACGGCTCCCAACGTACTGTTCTGGCGATCAAATTGGGAAACCACGAGGTCCGCGTGATGGCCCTGGACGGCCAGCCGGCCGAGCCGTTCGCCGCGCGCAACGGCGCCTTGGTGCTGGCCCCGGGCGCGCGAGCCGACGCCTTTGTGGATGCGGCGACATCGGCCCCATTCCTGCTCCACGACGGCAAGGAGGCGCGCCAGGTCGGAAGCCTCGCCATCTCCGGGAAGCTGGAGCACGTCCCGCTGTTGCCGCCGCAGCCGCTCCCTTCGAACGACCTTCCCGAGAAGCTCGATCTGAGAGGCGCCCTGCGGTTCGATGTCGCGCTTGGCGCAGCCGACGCCGCCTGGACGCGACCCGCGAATTTCTCCACGGCCTCTGCACCCATCTTCCGCGCCAGGACCGGCCGCACCGTCGTGCTGACGCTGAAGAACTCCGGCCCGATCGCCACCATCTTCAATCTGCACGGCCACCATTTCCGCCTGCTCGACACGCTCGACGATGGCTGGAAGCCCTATTGGCTCGACACGCTCGCGATCGAGCCCGGCCAGACCCAGCGCATCGCCTTCGCGGCGATCGCCCCCGGACGCTGGCTGATCGAATCCGTCGCAACCGACTGGGCCGCGCCGCGCCTGGTGCGCTGGTATGGGGTGGAGTGAGCGCCTACTGGCGTATCCAGAGATAGCGAGCGTCCGGCTCCTTCTCCTCGTTCCGCGCTCCGTCGGTCTGCTCGACCAGCGCGAACCCGCGCATCTCATAGAAGCGCCGCGCCGACGCATTGCGCTGGAAAGTCCAGAGATCCAGCCGATCGTAGGTGCCTTTGGCGACGTTGAGGAGTTCGGTGCCGAAGCCCCGTCCCTGTGCCGCGGGACGAACGTAGAGCTGCTCGACCCAGCCGTCCCGAAACGCGATGATCCCGCTCAGCTGATCGCCGTCGAAGCGTCCCCATACCCGGCACGTCTGGAGAACACGCTCACGATAGAACCAGCGATCCTGATCCGGCGTGTGCAGCCCGACCAGCCACGGCATCGCTTGGTCAAACGCGATCCGATGGATCTGCGCCGCCTCGCCCATTTCCGTGAGCGCAAGCTGCCTGAGCACTAGTAATCCACCCCGAGCGCATCGTAGATCCGCCGGTGCACCGCCGGCAGCGTCTCAGTCAGGTCTTCCGCGATCAATCCCGGCCCCGCCTCGCTTGCCGCCTCGCCGTGCATCCAGACGCCGATGTTGGCGGCTTCGAAAGCCGGGACGCCTTGCGCCAGGAGCCCTGCGATGATGCCGGAGAGCACGTCGCCGGCACCGGCCGTGGCGAGCCAGGGCGGCGCGTTGGCGGCGATGGTGGCGCGGCCGTCAGGGGCGGCGATGGTGGTGTCCGGGCCTTTCAGGAGCACGACGGCGCCGCAGCGCTCGGCGGCAGCGCGGACGCGCTCGAGCTTGGAGCGGCCGGGATGCTTGTTGCTGAGGTCGGAGAACAGGCGCGGAAACTCGCCCTCGTGCGGGGTCAGCACCACCGCATTGTCCTGCGAGGACTTGATCGATTCGAACAGGCGCTCGGGGGTCGCAGCGAAGCTCGTCAGCGCATCCGCATCGAGCACCAGATGCCGCTGCGCGTTGAGAGCGGTGTGAACGAGGTCGCAGGTGCGCTGACCGATGCCCGCGCCGGGACCGATGATGCAGGTACTATAGCGCTTGTCGCCAAGCAGCTCGCCGAACTCGATGGCGGTGTCGACGGGGCGAACCATCACCGCAATCAGCGCGCTCGCATTGATCGCGAGCGCATCGCGCGGGCTCGCCAGCGTCACGAGGCCCGCGCCGGCCCGCAGCGCTCCGCGCGCAGCGAGCCGCGCGGCGCCTGTCGCTGCCGCATCACCGGAAACCGCCAGCACGTGACCCCGCGCGTATTTGTGGCCATCGATGCGCGGCACCGGAAAGGCGGCGCCCCAGAGGTCCGGATCGTTCTCGAAGGTCTGCGGCGCGATCTCGTCCAGCACCTGCGCATCGATGCCGATGTCGGCGACGCGCACGCGGCCGCAATGCATCCGCCCGGGCAGAAGCAGATGCGCCGGCTTCTTGCGGAAGAAGGTGACGGTCTCGGTGGCGTTCACCGCCGCCCCCATCACGGCCGCGCTGGTGCCGTTGATGCCGCTCGGCAGGTCGACCGCGAGCACCGGAGCACCGTTGGCGTTGATCGCCTCGATCATTTCGCGCGCCTCGCCGTCGACGGGACGGCTGAGACCGGCGCCGAACAGCGCATCGACGATCAGCGCAGGCTTTCCGATTGCCTGGGGGTTGAACGGAAGCACCGGATGCTTCCAGCCGCGCGCCGCGGAGGCCGCATCGCCCTGGAGCCGATCGCGCTCGCACATCGGGATCACCGAGACCTCCCGCCCCTGGGCGGCGAGCTCGGCGGCTGCGACAAAGCCGTCGCCGCCATTGTTGCCCGGGCCGGCCACGATCAGGATCGGCCCCTCCTCCACCAGCGCATGGGCGGCCTCGGCGACCGCCTGGCCCGCGCTCAGCATCAGCTTGAAACCGGGCGTACCGGCCGCAATGGCGAGCTGGTCGGCGCGCTGCATTTCGGCGTTGGTCAGAACTTCCATGCCACTTCCTAGTACAAACGCCTCTTCAACAGGCACCTTCCGTGCCGATCCGACGGCGGAAACATCGATCTGCACATATATTGAACCGTTTGCCTATTTCGTAGTCTTCGGTATTTTGTGCAGATCGGCGCCACCACCCAGGATGCTCGTTAAAAGGCTGATAACGCTCCAATAACCAGGGCATGTGCAACTTGGCATAGACCCTGCTTTCGAGGAAGCCGCTTCGGTTCGTCGTGCTCACTGGCATCTTACAGGGTGTGGCCGGCCGTTGTTGCCGGACTGGTCAGGGATCCCGGCATAGAGAAGACAAGATCGTGCGTTGAGAAATGCGCATCCTGACGAAGACGTTGCTATTTGATCGAAAGGCCGGGAGTCGCGCAGTGAAGAAAATCGAAGCCATCATCAAGCCATTCAAGCTAGACGAGGTGAAGGAAGCGCTTCAGGAGGTCGGTCTTCAGGGCATCACCGTCACCGAAGCCAAGGGCTTCGGCCGGCAGAAGGGTCACGCCGAACTTTACCGCGGCGCAGAATACATCGTCGACTTCCTGCCGAAGGTAAAAATCGAGATCGTGATCGGCGACGATCTGGTCGAGCGCGCCATCGACGCGATCCGCCGCGCCGCGCAGACCGGCCGCATCGGCGACGGCAAGATTTTCGTCTCCAACATCGAAGAGGCGATCCGCATCCGGACCGGCGAATCCGGGCTGGACGCTATCTGAGCCGGGTGCTATCCCGCGTTTTGCGACACTCCGACAAGAAATGAGGCTGCTTCGGCGGCCTGATTTCGTTTGTGCGGTCGCGCAAAACTCGCCCAAAGCGAGAACGAGTTTGCTCATCTGGAAACCGATCCGCAGAGCCAAAAGGGGTATGCATGAAGACCGCCAAAGACGTCCTGAAATCGATCAAGGACAACGACGTCAAGTACGTCGACCTGCGCTTCACCGATCCGCGCGGCAAGTGGCAGCACGTCACGTTCGACGTCAGCATGATCGATGAAGACATCTTCGCCGAAGGGACGATGTTCGACGGGTCCTCGATCGCCGGCTGGAAGGCGATCAACGAGTCCGACATGTGCCTGATGCCCGATCCGGTGACCGCGACGATTGATCCGTTCTTCGCCGAGACCACCATGGTCATCACCTGCGACGTGCTCGAGCCGACCACCGGCGAGCCTTACAACCGCGACCCCCGCGGCATCGCCAAGAAGGCCGAGGCGATGGTGAAGTCGATGGGCGTGGGCGACACCGTGTTCGTCGGTCCCGAAGCCGAGTTCTTCGTGTTCGACGACGTGCGATTCTCCTCCACTCCCTACAACACCGGCTTCCGTCTCGACTCCTCGGAGCTGCCGACCAATTCCGACACCGAATATGAGGGCGGCAATCTCGGCCACCGCGTCCGCACCAAGGGCGGCTATTTCCCGGTTCCGCCGCAGGACTCCGTCCAGGACATGCGCTCGGAGATGCTCGGGGCCATGGCCAAGATGGGCGTGAAGGTCGAGAAGCATCACCACGAGGTCGCTTCCGCCCAGCACGAGCTCGGCATGAAGTTCGACACGCTGACGCTGATGGCCGACCACATCCAGATCTACAAGTACTGCATCCACCAGGTCGCCCACATCTACGGCAAGACCGCCACCTTCATGCCGAAGCCCGTCTACGGCGACAACGGCTCGGGCATGCACGTGCACCAGTCGATCTGGAAGGACGGCAAGCCGGTGTTCGCCGGCAACAAATATGCCGACCTGTCGGAGACCTGCCTCCACTACATCGGCGGCATCATCAAGCACGCCAAGGCGATCAACGCCTTCACCAACCCGTCGACCAATTCCTACAAGCGTCTGGTCCCGGGCTATGAGGCCCCCGTCCTGCTCGCCTATTCCGCGCGCAACCGCTCGGCCTCCTGCCGCATCCCCTACACCGCTTCGCCGAAGGCCAAGCGCGTCGAGGTGCGCTTCCCCGATCCGCTCGCCAACCCCTATCTCGGCTTCGCCGCGATGCTGATGGCCGGCCTCGACGGCATCAAGAACAAGATCGATCCGGGTCCGGCGATGGACAAGGATCTCTACGACCTGCCGAAGGAAGAGCTGAAGCAGATCCCGACGGTGTGCGGCAGCTTGCGCGAGGCGCTCGAAAACCTCGACAAGGACCGCGCCTTCCTCAAGGCCGGCGGCGTGTTCGACGACGACTTCATCGACGCCTATATCGAGCTGAAGATGACCGAGGTCGAGCGCTTCGAGATGACCCCGCACCCCATCGAGTTCGACATGTACTATTCGGGCTGATCGGCTCGAACAGACCACGACAGGCAAAAGGCGCTTCCGGAAGGAGGCGCCTTTTCGTTTGAGGGGAGGCCGCAGCCGCATCACGCGGCTGACGGTGCTGGCAGCTTTGGAACGCTGCAGCGCGTCCGGACGCAAGCGCGAGCTACGCCGCCGCCTTTTGCCGCGCGGCCAATGCCTGGCCAAAGGCCTCGAACAGCTTGCGGTTGATCGGATTGTGCTGCGGATCGTACTCCGCATGCCATTGCACGCCGAGCGCAAAGGCCGGGGCTTCGGCGATGCGGATCGCCTCGATGGTGCCGTCCTCGGCGACGCCCTCGATCAGGACGCGCTTGCCGGGTTCGAGAATGCCCTGGCCGTGCAGCGAATTCACCCGGATCTTCTCACAGCCGAGAATTTTTGCGAACGCCCCGCCCGGCGTCAGGTCGACATCATGGCGGTCGGCGAACACCACCGTCGGATCGGGATGTATCTCGCCGTTCTCGAGCCGTGGCATGCGATGGTTCATACGGCCCGGGATCTCGCGGATCTCCGGATGCAGTGAGCCGCCGAAGGCGACGTTCATCTCCTGGAGACCGCGGCAGATGCCGAACAGCGGGATGCCACGGGAGACGCAGGCGACGGAGAGCGCCAGTGCCACCTCGTCGCGGTGGATGTCGTAGGGCTCGTGCTTCTCGCAAGGATCGACGTTGAAACGGGTCGGGTGCACGTTGGCGCGGGCGCCGGTGAGGATGATGCCGTCCACGGTATCGAGCAGCGCGCTGATATCTGTGATGTCGGGCGAGCCCGCGAACATCACCGGCAAGCCGCCGGAGACCTCGGCCACGGCGCGCAGGTTTCGCTCGCCGACCATCTGGACCTGAAATCGATTTTCGACGCGATGGGAATTCCCGATCACGCCGACGACCGGCTTTCTCATCTGTCGTTTCGCGCCTCCCGGTAAGAAGATTCCGTCAACATGCCCCTCCGATAGAACAAATTCAACAGAAGGGATCGCGGGACGGCAATGCTATTTTCGCGCAAATGCCCGGCCTGGAGCGTCGTGGCAGGCCGGGCGGCGGCGAGTCCGATCGCTCGGAGGGGGCTACAGTCCCGCAGAGACGACGAACGCGCCAAACCGGCGCGTGTCCCGCTTGATCCCCGCCGGGATTTCGCGAAAGAGTGCGCTGGCGCCGCCTCCCTCGAAAAGGACCCAATGTGACGATTCCCAGAGATGAACGCTCCCGGACCCGCAGCGACCTGGCTCGGGACCAGGCCTGGGCGATTTCGGTCGGAGGCATCGGCGTCGTGCTGTTCACCGCGCTGCTCGCCTTCACCTGGTATTTTGCGCCGACGCTGCTGCTGATCTTCACCGGCATGCTGCTCGGCCTCGGCCTCAACGCGCTGATCCATGCGCTCGGCCGCCGGGTTCACCTGCCCCACGCGGTCCGACTTGCGATCGTCTGTGTCGCGCTTGCCCTGCTTCTCGCAGGCATCGCCTATCTTGGCGGCGCCACCATCGCCGAGCAGGCGTCGCTGCTGAGCAAGACCATCAAGTCGCAGATTGTGAATGTCAGGTCCTTCCTCGAGAACCACGGCATCGACACCAGCTTCTTCGATCTCGGCAACGCTGCGTCGGACTCCTCCGCCAATCCTTCGTCGGAGGCGACATCCCCGCCAGCGGCGGCCTCGCGCGGTCCCTTGCCCGGCGCCAGCGCGCTCGCCTCCAGCGGCGGGGCGATCGTGAGCCAGACCTTCAAGCTGCTGCTCGGCACCATTCACGGCGTGGGCAACATCTTCATCGTGCTGTTCCTGGGCCTCGCCTTCGCCGCCCAGCCCACCGTCTATCATGACGGCCTGCTGTTCCTGGCACCGGCGAGGCACCGCACGCGTGTCGCCCTCGTCATCGACCGTATCAGCGAAACGCTGGAGCGCTGGCTGATCGCCCAGATCGTCGTCATGATCGCGGTCGGTGTCGTGACCTGGATCGGGCTTGCGATCATCGGCATCCCGAGCGCGTTCATCCTGGGAATCCAGGCGGGCCTGCTCGCCTTCATCCCCACCGTCGGAGCCATCATCGCCGGCGTCATCGTGGTGCTGGCAAGCCTCGCCTCGGGCTGGATCCCCGCTTTGTCGGCCTTTCTGCTCTTCATGGGCGTGCACGCCATGGAGAGCTACGTGCTGACGCCGATCCTGCAGCGGCAGGCGCTCGACATCCCGCCGGCCACGCTGTTCGCGTTCCAGATCCTGCTCGGCGTCGTGTTCGGCATCTGGGGCCTCGCGCTGGCGCTGCCGCTGGTCGCCATCGCCAAGGTGGTGATCGACCATTTCAAGACGTATGAGGCGCCGCCGCTCGCCGAGGCGGCCTGACGTCGCTCAGGCCTTCAGGTCGTGAGCACGGTCTCGGTGTGCTCGACCTCGGGGGGCGAGGCAAAATACTGGCCGACGAGGCCGCGCCATTTGGTGAAATTCTCCGAGCCGCGGAAATCGACGGTGTGGTTCTCCAGCGTCGCCCACTTCACCATCAACCGGTAGCGCTGTGGCTTCTCGATGGATTTGTGCAACTCGAAGCCGTGAAACCCCTTAGAGCGGCCGAAGGCGGCCTTGGCCTTGGCGACGGCGGCCTCAAAGTCCGTCTCGCTGCCCGGCTTGACGTCGATTTGCGCGATCTCGGTGATCATCGGTTTCCACCCTTTTCTCGTTCGATCGGCGTGTCTACCGCAGACGGCGACAAAGAAAAAGGCGCCGAAACGGCGCCTGGCTCGCTAGAATGTGCAGGTCTCTTGATTGCAGGTCTCTTGAATGCAGGCCTGTCAGGCGAGCAGCAAAACGGTGCCCGCCACGATGAACACGCAACCGACGAACATTGCGAACGGCCAATAGCTGCGGTGCTGGCCGTAGCGTCCCTGCGCGCGACGTTCGGCGATCAGCGCCGTCTCGTATTCGTCGGCGGTCGAGAACAGACAGCCGAAACCGCCGCGTGCGGAGGCCGCGGCTGCTTCGAGCGACATCAGGGTGATTTGCGGATTCTGTCGACGGATCGATTCCATGACCGCAATGGTAGGAATCGAACGGTAAACAGAGGATTACCGCAAGGCCCCTGCGATCAGGCGGTGGCCGGACGCGCCTGCGGCGCGCCGATCCGTGCCGCGCTCCGGCGGCGCCAGTTCTCGAGCGACAGCGGCAGCTCCTCGGCCGCCTCGACGCGGTTACGGCCGCCGCGCTTGGCCTGGTAGAGCGCGGTGTCGGCGGAGGCCAGCAGCACTTCGAGCTCGGTGCCGGCCGGACCGCCGGCGACGCCGATGCTGACGGTGGTGTCGACCGGACCCTCGTCGACCACGACGCCGGAGGTCTCGAACGCTTCGCGCACGCGCTCGGCGACCAGCACGCCCTCCTCCAGCGAACACGGCAGGAGCGCGGCGAACTCCTCGCCGCCGATGCGGCCCGAGAGGTCGGAGATGCGCAAGTTGCTGACGACGACGGTGGAGAACAGCTTCAGCATCTCGTCGCCGGCGGGATGGCCGAAGCGATCGTTGATCGACTTGAAGTGGTCGATGTCGAAGATCATCACGGTCACGGGCCGCCCGGCCTTGGCCTCGCGCTCGATCACGCGTGCGCAGGCTTCCGAGAAGCCGCGGCGGTTGAGCATGCCGGTCAAAGGATCGGTGGACGCCGCGGTCCGGTGCGCGGTGACGGTGCGCTCCGACACCAGCATGAAGATCACGAACACGGTGCCGACGGCGTAGAGCACGAGCTCGACCGCGAACACGGTCACCCAGATGCTCGATGAAAAGCCAGCATCGTGCGGACGCAGGAAACTGCCGATCAGAATCGGCAGCATCAGCACGCCGCCGTGCATCACCGGCACCACGACGGCGGGCCAGCGCCGTTGCAGGCTCTTGCGCCGCTCGACCCAGAGCTCGCTCGCGGTCAGCGCCGCATAGATCGAGACGATACCGGCACCGAGGAGCATGCGCAGCATGGACGCGGCGGGATCGAGCAGCGTCGCAGCAGTGACCCAGGCGAGCGCACCAACCACGAGACCAGGCCAGTTCGGCTTGCGGCCGTGGAAAACGCGCGCCGCATTCCACACCATGCCGCAGGCGACGAAACCGACGGCGTTCAGCGCAAGGTAAATATGGGGACCCAGCCTGTCGCCCGCCGCGGTCCACAGCGCGACCGAGGCGGCACCGAGCAGATAGGCGGTGCCCCACCATTTCAGCGCGGGGCTGTTCTCCTGCTTGCCGAAAAATACCATCATGGCGCCGAGCAGTGCGGCGACCATGGTGGCGACCAAATAGAGCGTGATGCTATCGAGCGACGTCATGTCGGCCCCCTCTAGAACATAGCAGTTACGCGATCGGCACATCCGATTAGCGCGCCCTTCCACAGGCGACGCTAGTTCCGGCGAGTTCCATTCAGGTTTTCGCGGACGCCCAAGTTTTCGGGAAACACGCCGTCAATTTGCATACAAACGAACAGCAAAAAGGGCGCTGAAATCAGCGCCCTTTTGCATCTCATTGAAGCCGCTTTCGCGGCGAATGTGACAAAAGCGATTAACGCTTCGAGAACTGGAAGGAGCGGCGGGCCTTGGCCTTGCCGTACTTCTTGCGCTCGACCACGCGCGAGTCGCGGGTGAGGAAGCCGCCCTTCTTGAGCACGCCGCGCAGCTCCGGCTCGAAATAGGTGAGCGCCTTGGAGATGCCGTGACGGACCGCGCCGGCCTGGCCGGACAGACCGCCGCCGGCGACGGTGCAGATCACGTCGTACTGGCCCGAACGCTGGGCCACCGAGAACGGCTGCTCGATCATCATGCGCAGCACGGGACGGGCGAAATAGACCTCGACCTCACGCGAGTTGACGGTGACCTTGCCGGCGCCCGGCTTGATCCAGACGCGGGCGACCGCGTCCTTGCGCTTGCCGGTGGCATAGGCGCGGTTGAACTTGTCGACCTTCTTCTCGTGCTTGGCCGCCTCGGGCGCTGCCGCCGTCTTGAGCTGCGAGAGCTGGTCGAGCGACTGGATGGATTCGGCCATGTTATGCGGCCCTCGTGTTCTTGCGGTTCAACTTGGCGATATCGATCTTCTCGGGCTGCTGCGCCTCGTGCGGATGATCGGCCCCGCCATAGACGCGAAGATTGCCCATCTGCACGCGACCGAGCGGGCCACGCGGGATCATGCGCTCGACGGCCTTCTCGAGCACGCGCTCGGGATGACGGCCCTCGAGGATCTGGCGCGCGGTGCGCTCCTTGACGTGGCCGACATAGCCGGTGTGCTTGTAGTAGGTCTTCTGCTCGCGCTTGCGACCGGTGAGGACCGCATGCTGCGCGTTGATGATGATGACGTTGTCGCCGCAATCGACGTGCGGGGTGTAGGTCGGGAGGTGCTTGCCGCGGAGCCGCATGGCGACGATGGTGGCGAGACGGCCGACGACCAGACCCTTGGCGTCGATCAGCACCCACTTCTTCGTCACCTCGGCCGGCTTTGCCGAAAAGGTTTTCATGTCAGAATTTCCGTGAGGGAGACATCGGCGCGAACACCGCACCGGACTGCGCGGTTTTCTAGAGAAGAGACGCGCAACGGTCAATGCCCAATGACGGAAATTACTTCTGTAAAATCAGTTACTTACAAATATGGTGCTATATTACCTGCAAAAACATCAAACATTTGGAATGGAATAGGTGGAGGTGACATGGGCAATCGGGTCGGGTGAGGTCCCCGACAGCAGGTTCACTTCCCCGACTGCGAGGCGCTTGCCGAGCTTGAGCAGCCGCGCCTCCGCCAGCACGTCCTGCCCGGGCTGGCCCTTGCGCAGGAAATTGATGTTGAGATTGGTGGTGACCGCGAGCCCGATCGGCCCGATCGCCGACAAAAGCACCACGTACATCGCGAAATCGGCGAGCGCCATCAGCGTCGGGCCCGACACGGTTCCACCCGGCCGCAGCATTCGTTCGCTGTAGCGCTGGCGCAGGAGGCAGGTCTGGCCGTCCGCGCTCTCGATCGTAATGTCGTCACCGCTGAAGGCCTGGGGAAATTCATCACGGAGGAACAGCTCGAGCTCCGCCACGCTCATTTTCGCTACCGCCATGCCGTTCCCCACCCTCGCTTCGCTTGTGCTGTTACATTAAGTTATCTGCGTCATCCAATTGCAATCATTTAGCGGAAATCGCGTCAATGTCCGTCCAGGTTGCCCGCGTCCCCTCCCCGCAACCACAGATCCTGCTGCGCGAGACGATCGGCAGCATCGCCGTCCTGACGCTCAACCGCCCGGCGGCGCGCAACAGCCTGTCGGAGGCGATGATCGCGAGCCTGCATGCCGAGCTCAATGAGATCCGCGACGACAAGGCCGTCCGCGGCGTGGTGATCGCGGCCAACGGTCCCGCATTCTCCGCCGGCCACGACATGAAGGAGCTCACCGCACGCCGCACCGACCCGGATCGCGGCCGCGCCTTTTTCGCCGAGATGATGAACGCCTGTAGTGCGATGATGCAGGCGATCGTGCACCTGCCAAAGCCGGTGGTCGCCGCCGTCCAGGGCATCGCGACCGCGGCCGGCTGCCAGCTCGTCGCGAGCTGCGATCTCGCGATCGCCTCCGAGGCGGCGAGCTTTGCGACACCCGGCGTCGACATCGGCCTGTTCTGCTCGACGCCGATGGTGGCGCTGTCGCGCAACGTGCCGCGCAAGCAGGCGATGGAGATGCTGCTGACGGGCGAGCCAATTCCGGCCACGCGTGCGTGCGAGATCGGGCTCATCAATCGCGTCGTCCCCGCCGGCACCGAGCGCGAGGCCGCGATTGCGCTCGCGCAGAAGGTCGCGTTGAAATCCGCCTACACGATCAAGCTCGGCAAGGAGGCGTTCTACCGCCAGGCCGAGATGAGCCTTGCAGACGCCTATCGCCATGCGGCAGAGGTGATGACCGAGAACATGATGGCGCGCGACGCCGAGGAAGGCATCGGCGCCTTCATCGAGAAGCGCACGCCGACATGGCGGGATGAATAGTCAACTCCTCATCCTGAGAGGCCGCGGAACGCGGCGTCTCGAAGGATAGAGGCCCGACTGCGGCTTCATGGTTCGAGACGCGCGTGCCGCGCTCCTCACCATGAGGGTCAGAGAAAGAAACAAATGAACCACGACGCCTATCCCGACAATTACATCCGCGGCATCCTCAACAGCGTGAAATCGATCGCGATGGTCGGCGCCTCGCCGGTCAACGTGCGGCCGAGCTACTTCGCGTTCAAATATCTGGCGCAGCGCGGCTACGACATGATCCCGATCAACCCCGGCCATGTCGACAAGGAGCTGCTCGGAAAGCCGTTCGTCGCCTCGCTCTCCGACCTCGGCCGTCCCGTCGACATGATCGACATCTTTCGCAATTCCAGCCACATCATGCCTGTCGTCGAAGAGGCGCTCACGCTGGACCCGCTGCCGAAGGTGATCTGGATGCAACTCGGCGCGCGCGACGAGGCCGCGGCGGCGAAGGCGGAGTCGGTCGGCATCAAGGTGGTCATGAACCGCTGCCCGAAGATCGAGTATGGCCGGCTGTCGTCCGAAATCTCCTGGATGGGCGTGAATTCGCGCACGCTCAGTTCGAAGCGGGCGCCGGCACCGACGCAGGGCATGCGGCTATCCCTCAATCGGATGAGTGTCGGCGGTGGCGATACCGCAGCATCGGATCGCGCCGCGAAAAACAAGAGCGAACAGAGCTGACGCAATTGCGAAGGATTTCTTTCGCGAACGCGGCAATGCGTAGCACGATCATTCCGATGTGAAGCCGCGCCTTGACGGCGAGCGCGGCGCCGATCAGCATGCCGCGCGATTTCAGACCACGAGAAACAGGACGCCCAAATGAGCGATCGCCTTCCGGGATTTTCGACTCTTGCCGTGCATGCCGGTGCACAGCCCGACCCGACCACCGGTGCGCGCGCAACGCCGATCTATCAGACGACGTCCTTCGTCTTCAACGACGCCGACCATGCCGCCTCGCTGTTCGGCCTGCAGGCGTTCGGCAACATCTATACCCGCATCGGCAACCCCACCAATGCCGTGCTCGAAGAGCGCGTCGCCGCGCTTGAAGGCGGCACGGCCGCGCTTGCGGTGGCCTCGGGCCATGCCGCGCAGGTCGTGGTATTGCAGCAATTGCTGCAGCCCGGCGACGAGTTCATCGCCGCGCGAAAGCTCTATGGCGGTTCGATCAACCAGTTCACGCACGCCTTCAAGAGTTTCGGCTGGAATGTGGTGTGGGCCGATCCCGATGACATCTCAAGCTTCGAGCGCGCGGTGACGCCGCGCACGAAAGCCATCTTCATCGAGTCCATCGCCAACCCCGCCGGCAGCATCACCGACATCGAGGCGATCTCGACGGTCGCGCGCAAGGCGGGCGTGCCGCTGATCGTCGACAACACGCTGGCTTCGCCCTACCTGATCCGCCCGATCGACCACGGCGCCGACATCGTCGTGCACTCGCTGACGAAATTCCTGGGCGGCCACGGCAACTCGCTCGGCGGCATCATCGTCGACGCCGGCACCTTCGACTGGTCCACGGGCGGCAAATACCCCATGCTGTCGGAGCCGCGCCCCGAATATCACGGCATCCGCCTCCAGGAGACCTTCGGCAATTTCGCCTTCGCGATCGCTTGCCGCGTGCTCGGCCTGCGCGATCTCGGACCGGCACTGTCGCCTTTCAATGCCTTCATGATCCTCACGGGAATCGAGACGCTGCCGCTGCGCATGCAGAGGCACTGCGAAAACGCCAAGGCGGTCGCCGAATTCCTCGCCGGCCACCCCGCGGTGGCCTCGGTGAGCTATGCCGGCCTTCCGAGCGACAAGTACAACCAGCTCGCCCGCAAATATGCGCCGAAGGGCGCCGGCGCGGTGTTCACCTTCAGCTTGAAGGGCGGCTATGACGCCGGTGTCAGCCTGGTGTCGAAACTGCAGCTGTTCTCGCACCTGGCCAATGTCGGCGACACCCGCTCGCTCGTGATCCATCCGGCCTCGACCACGCACAGCCAGCTCGACGACGCCGCCAAGATCAAGTCCGGTGCCGGCCCCGACGTGGTGCGGCTCTCGGTCGGCATCGAGGACAAGGAAGACCTGATCGCGGATCTGGAACAGGCGCTGGGAGCTTGAACTTGGAGTCGTTCCGGGGCGGTGCAAAGCACCGAACCCGGAATCTCGATATTGTCTGGTCATCTCGAGATTCCGGGTTCGGTCCTATGGACCGCCCCGGAATGACTGGACTCGGTTAACAGTCGTTAACCACATCTGCCCCATACATCGTCCTTGGACCGCCCCTTTTGATTCGGAGCCGACGATGCTGCGCTGGATGGTGCCTGCCCTTGCGGCGATGCTGACGGTTTCAGGCGCGCTGGCCGCCGATCTGCCGGCGACGCCGAAGCGGCGCGCCGCCGTGCCGCCGCAGGATCCGCCGCAGGTCTATGTCGAAACCGATCCGGATGCGCTGATCTCGCCGGCCTATGGCATCGGCAGCTACATCCGCAACCTGCCGGGCACGCCGCTGCTGCCGGGCTCCCACGCGCTACCGGGCTATTACGGCCGCCCCTGGAGCTACGATTATCAGGGCGCGTATTACGGCGGGAAGCAGGTCGATTATTTCTGGCGCCTGCCCTACGCGTGCGGCGTTTACGGCTATTGCTGATCCATGATCCGCCGGGCCGATGGCGATCAGCCGGGCTGATGGCGATCAGCCGGGCTGATGGCGATCAGCCGGGCTGACCGACCGGAACCGCACGCGGGTGTGCTTGCGCAGATTGTCGCGGGGCCAGCCGCTCGACCTGCATCACCGCAAGCGTCAACACCACGATCGCGACCGCCTGGTGGGCGAGCGCGAGATCGATCGGCACCTGGTTGAGAAGCGTGAGGATGCCGAGCACCGCCTGCAGGCTCACTGCCGCAAACAGCC
Organism: Bradyrhizobium sp. USDA 327; assembly: GCF_041262065.1. Taxonomy (NCBI): domain Bacteria; kingdom Pseudomonadati; phylum Pseudomonadota; class Alphaproteobacteria; order Hyphomicrobiales; family Nitrobacteraceae; genus Bradyrhizobium; species Bradyrhizobium sp. USDA 327. The sequence continues at coordinate 3,522,126 of NZ_JBGCCW010000001.1, forward strand.
ACAGCGCGCCGCTCGCCGCCGCCCCTGCGCGCGAGCGCACCGCGTCGATTGCGTGCAGCGCCGCCAGCGCGAACAGCAGATAGGCGGTCATGCGGTGCTCGAACTGCACCGTCAGCACATTGTCGAACATGTTGCGCCACCATGGCGTCTCGAACCACAACCGCTCCGCCGACGGGATGAACGCGCCGTCGATCTGCGGCCAGGTGTTGTAGGCACGCCCGGCGCGCAGGCCCGCGACCAGCGCGCCGAAATAGATCTGCACGAAGGTCACGACGAGAAGCAGCGCGCTCGTGAGCCGCAGCCTCGCGGGCGCTGAGATCTGCGGCCGCTCCTTGAGCCGCCGCACCGTCCAGACGATCCCGGCGAAAATCAGGAGTGCGAGCACCAGATGTGTCGCCAGCCGATATTGCGAGACCTCGACCCGCTCGGTCAGGCCCGAGGCGACCATCCACCAGCCAACCGCACCCTGCAGACCGCCGAGAGCGAACAGCAGCCACAGCCGCCGCTTCAGTTCACCGGACAGGCCGCCGCGCCAGAGGAAGAACAGGAACGGCAAGAGATAAGCGATACCGATGAAACGCCCGAGCAGCCGGTGGCTCCACTCCCACCAGAAGATCTCCTTGAACTCGGACAGGCTCATGCCCGCGTTGAGCTCGCGATATTGCGGGATCTTCTTGTAGGCCTCGAATGCTTCGGTCCACTGCGCCTCCGAGAGCGGCGGAACACTGCCCGTGACAGGCTTCCATTCGACGATCGAGAGGCCGGATTCCGTCAGCCGCGTCGCGCCACCGACCAGCACCATCAGTGCGATCAGCGCAGCCACGGCGATCAGCCACCAGCGCACGGCGCGATGCGGCTCGGACGGGGTGGAAATCGTCGTCATTCGGGGCAAAAACCAGGCTTGAACCGGACTGCGTGCCCCTTATAGTCCCCCGCTCCCTCAGTGCAAGTTACGCGAAAGCAGCAAGCTCCCGCCATGACGATCCGCACCCGTAAGTTCCTCGGCGCCATCCTGCTCCTGGTGCTGGCCACCGTCTGGGCCCTGCTCGGGATGGCCGCCGCGCAGATGCCGTGGATCGCCGAGTCCGGCTGGCGGCAGGCGATCTACTACGTCGTGGTCGGCATGGGCTGGGTGCTGCCCGCGATGCCGATCGTGAGCTGGATGCAGCGGCCCGACCGCGTCAAATCCACTCGTTAAGTCTGGCCCATCGCGTTGCCCGTCGGTTTCACCGGCGCAAAGGCGACACCCGACGCCAGCACGCGCATCATCCGCAGCGAACGCACCCGTCCGTCCCAGGAAATCCGCGGCAGCGCGCGCAGATTGGTGCGTCCCTCCGCGTCCACGATGCCCGGGATCGTCGACACTGCGCTGGCGAATCCGGCCTCCTCCGCCATCACGACGTGGCTGCGCCGAAACGAAGAGCGATCGCCGAACGGGAAAGCGAAATGCCTGATCTCGCGGCTGAAAGCCGCTTCCGCGACGGCCTTGCCCATCGTCATCTCGCGCAGCGCGGCGGCATCCTTCATGTTGGCGAGAACAGGATAGTTAACGGTCGCGCTGCCGATCGTCACGAGCGGATCGGCGGCCAGCTTCGCAAGGTCCTCCCAATCCATCGACGCCTCGCGCGAGAGCGTGGCGAGGTCGATCCTGTAGCGCGTGCAGAGATCGGCAATCGCGGCCGACAGCTCCGCGGGCGGCAACGAGCGCAGCCAGCTCTCGATATACGAAAACAGCGCCTGCTTCTCGGCATTGTCCGTGACGGTGAAACGCTGCTCCCTGTCGCCCATCATCAGGCTGATCCGGCTCTCGCGCGCGATCACCTGTTCGAGACCGAGCCACCAGGCTTCGCCGACGCCGTCGGGAAAGGCGGTGGGCACATAGATTGTGAAAGGTACGGCATGGCGCGTCAGCACCGGATAGGCGAAGTTGATGAGATCCTTGGGCGCACCGTCGAAGGTCAGCGCCACGAAACGACGCTTCTCCGGCAGCGTCACGGCACACCGGCAGACCTCGTCCATGCCGAGGAAATCGTACCTCCACCGCTTCAGCGCGCGAATCGCGCGATCAAGAAATTCCGACGTGATCTCGTTCGCGCGCAGCGGCTGAAATCCGCGCCGCCGCGGCCGCACATGCGCAAAGCGCAGGATGACGCCGGCACCGCGACTGTGCAGCATGGCCCGGCCAGTGAACCAGGCCAGCTCGAGACGCAGCCGTTCCACCCATCTGTCGTCGGATGCCAAAATCCCATCCTTCGCGCTCGCCGGCGCCCGTTCCCTCTCCCATCGTCATTACCCTTTGTTGACCTTTGTTTGCAAAGGTCGGCAACAGGCCGAAATACGTATTTTCGATTTCTCGACAGGTTTCGCGAATGACCATGGCTGCGGCGATGCAAAGCCGGACGGCAGAAGCGCCAGCGCGGTCGAAAGCGAGCCGTATCGCGCAGGTCGATATCGTTACCGATCTCGCCGATGCCGAGGCGATCTGGCGTGCCTTCGAGGCGAACGGCCATCTCTTCACGCCTTACCAGCGCTTCGACCTGCTCAGCCCGTGGCAACGCCTGGTGGGCGCCCATGAAGGCACCCGACCGTTCATCGTGATCGCCCGCGACGCCGAGCGCCACCCGCTGCTGCTGCTGCCGCTCTCGCAACGCCAAAGCCACGGCGTGCGCACGGCCTGCTTCATGGGCGGCAAGCATACGACCTTCAACATGGGCTTGTGGAACGCCGAGTTCGCGGCGCAGGCTGGCATCACCGATCTCGACGCACTGCTTGCGCCGCTGCGACAGCATGTCGACGTGCTCGTGCTGACGCAGCAGCCGCAGCGCTGGCACGACCAGCAGAACCCGTTTGCGCTACTGCCGCGACAGAGCGCGATCAACGGCTGTCCGCGGCTGGTGATGGAGCCTGGCGGCCCGCCGGCATCGCGGATCAGCAATTCGCTCCGCCGCCGCCTCAAGAGCAAGGAAAAGAAGCTTCAGTCGCTCGCCGGCTATCGCTATCACCTGGCCACGTCCGACGCAGACATCACCCGCCTGCTCGACTGGTTCTTCCGCGTCAAGCCGGTGCGGATGGCGGAACAGAAGCTCCCGAACGTCTTCGCCGAGCCCGGCGTCGAACAGTTCGTCCGCAACGCCTGCCTTGCGCCGCGCGATGAAGGCCGCGTCATCGACATCCATGCGCTGGAATGCGACGAGGAGGTGATCGCGATCTTCGCCGGCGTCGCCGACGGCGAGCGCTTCTCGATGATGTTCAACACCTACACGATGTCCGAGCACGCCCGCTACAGCCCGGGCCTGATCCTGATGCGCTACATCATCGATCGCTGTGCCGAACACGGCTACCGCTCGCTCGACCTCGGCATCGGTTCGGACGACTACAAGCGAATGTTCTGCAAGGACGACGAGGACATTTTCGACAGCTTCGTGCCCCTGACCTCCCGCGGCAAGCTCGCGGCGATGGCGATGTCCTCGCTCAGCCACGGCAAGCGGCTGGTGAAGCAGAACCACATGCTGTTCGATATGGCCCGACGGCTGCGGCAGGCGTTCGGCTAAGAACTCGCGAGCTGGCTTCCCTTCTCCCCTTGCGGGAAGGTGGCGCGAAGCGCCGGATGAGGGGTATCTCTCCGCGAACACAGATATCGTAGGGTGGGCAAAGCGAAGCGTGCCCACCACGTCTGTCGAAAACCGCTGGAATGTGGTGGGCACGGCGCAAGTGCGCCTTTGCCCACCCTACGATTCCAGACTCGTGGAAAGATACCCCTCACCCGTCTCGCCGCTGGCGCGGCGAGCCACCCTCTCCCGCAAGGGGAGAGGAAAAGAAAAACTACGCCGCCACGACGCGCGGCGCTTCCATCGCATCTGACGGCTGCACCGGCTTGCTCAGCATCGTCACCTCGCTGAAGCCGACCTCCCTCAGCTGCTCGCACATCAGCGTGCGGGCATCAGGTGCCATCGACGCATCGGGCACCACGACGGCGCGGGCATGCGCCGTCAGCAGTTCGGCCGGAAGATCGGAGGCGCTGCCGGCATCGATCAGCACGTGGTCGTAGGCGCGCAGCAGCGCGTCGATCGCGAGCGCCACGCGCGGCGATTGCAGCAGGCTGCGGTCGAAGCCGGGACGGCCGGCCATGACCAGATGCAGTCGCGAGAGCTTGTCGCGGGTGATGATCTGGGCGAACGAGGCTTCACCCTGCATCAGCTCGGCGAGGCCCGGCGCCGACGCATCGACGGAGACCGCGGCAATCGTCGGCGAGGACGCGGCGAGATCGACAACGACGACGCGGGCATCGCGCGCCAGGTGCCGGGCGAGCGTCAACGTCGACAGCGTGATGGCTTCGCCGGGCGCCGTGCCGAGCACCGTGACCTTTTTCGCCGCCGCGCCCGCGGCACGCAGGCGGTCGGCGAGGTGCTCGATCTCGGCGAACTCCGTCACTCCGGCATCGGCCGCCATCTCCGGCTGAAGCGGCGCCGGCTCTTCTGTGACGGGTTCGACGACCGGCTCCACCACCACTTCTTGCCGAGCCACCGCCGGCTCCCCCCGAACCGCCGCCGGCATAAACACAGCTGCCGCGCGCGGCGCGGTCTGGCGCAACAGCTCACCGGTGACGACGACACCGGACGAAAGCAGCAGCGTCGCGATGGTCGCGATCAGCACAATCGGCAGCTTCTTCGGATATGCCGGCGTGTTCGAGACGATGGCGCGCGAGATGATGCGGCCGTCCGTCGGCGCGGTGTCGATAGTCTCGCGGGTATTGGCTTCGCGGTACTTGGCCAGATAAGTCTCGAGCAGGTCGCGCTGCGCCTTGGCTTCGCGCTCCAGGGCGCGGAGCTGGACATCCTGACCGTTGGTCGAGGCCGCCTGCTTCTTGAGCTGCTCGAGGCTCACGGTCAGGCCATCGACCCGACCGCTGGCGATCCGGGCGTCGCTTTCGAGCGAGCGCGAGATCTTGGCCGCTTCGTCGCGGATCTGATTGTCGAGATCGCCAAGCTGCGCCTTCAGCTCCTTGATCCGCGGGTGATTGCCGAGCAGCGTGGATGACTGTTCGGCGAGCTGCGCGCGCAGCGTCACCCTTTGCTCCGACAGCCGGCGCATCAATTCGGAGTTCACGACCTCGGATGCCTCGATCGGCTTGCCGCTCTGGAGCATCTCCTTGATCAGCCGTGCCTTGGATTCCGCATCCGCCTTCATCGAGCGCGCATTGTTGAGCTGGGTGTTCACCTCGCCCATCTGCTGGTTCGACAGCGTGGTGTTGTTGGTCCCGATGAACAGGCTCGACTTGGAACGGAAGTCCTCGACCCTCGCCTCGGCGTCCGAGACCTTCTTGCGCAAGCTCTCGATCTCGCCGGCCAGCCACTGGCTGGCGTTCTTGGCCTGCTCCTGGCGCACGCCCTGCTGGAGCACGAGATAGCCGTCGGCGATCGAATTGGCGACGCGGGCGGCAAGCTCGGGATCGGCGGACTGGAATTCGATCACGATCACGCGCGACTTGTCGACCGCATAGGCCTGGAGGCGTTCGTAATAGGCATCGAGCACGCGCTCTTCCGGCGTCATCGAGAACGGATCACGGCCGATACCAATGAGCGCGGCAAGCGACTTCAGCGGCGAGACGCCTTGCAGCACCGGGTCGAATTCGGGGCGCTCCGCGAGCTTGTTCTTCTTGATGATCTCCCGCGCGAGATCGCGCGACAACACCAGCTGCACCTGGCTGGTGACGGCCTCGGCGTCGAGAGCCTGCCGCTCCTCGGTGCGGTCGCTGTTCGGGCGCAGGAACACATTCTCGCGGCCGTCGATCAGGATGCGGGCTTCGGACTTGTAGCGGGGCGTGACGAGATTGACGACAGCGAGAGACGCAACGAGCGCCAGCACCGTCGGCACGATGATCCAGCTGCGCTTGCGCGCCAATGCCGTTCCGAGCGCGCGCAGATCGATGTCGCCGGATTCGACTTGTGCCTGCTTCGCGACGACGGGCGCATGGCCCGCTTTGACCTCGGCTTCGACCTTGGCTTCGACCTTGGGCGCGGGCTTGGGTCTCGACCTCGAGACTGCCCGCTCGATCACCGCCTTGGCCTTGCTGTCACGCCAGAACGCTAAACGCATCGAACACTCCCGCAGGGCAACGCTGCGACTCTACCTCAACCGGGGCGATTACACTCCATTAAGGTTGCCGCTGGGTTAATCGCGACGGCCGCGGCCGGCCCTGGCGCGCTCGTCACCGTTTGTTAACCATGAGGGCCCTTAATCCCTCACGATTATTTCGTGAGAATTGTTCGGCAGTCGCCGTCGAGCTGGTTTCGATCATGTCCCCCTCTCCCGACCGGCCACTTCGCATCCTGCACGCCGTGCGTGCTCCGGTCGGCGGCATCTTCCGCCACATCCTCGACGTCGCCAACGGCCAGGTCGACCGCGGCCATCATGTCGGCATTCTCGCCGACAGCCTCACCGGCGGGGAGCGTGCCGACAAGGCGCTTGCCGAGCTCGCGCCTCGGCTGAAGCTCGGCGTGCACCGGCTCGCAATCCGCCGCGAGCCGTCGCCCGACGATGTCCTGGTATGGCTTCGCATGCGGCGCCTGATCGCCACGCTCAAGCCCGACGTGATGCACGGCCACGGCGCCAAGGCCGGCGCCTTCATCCGCATGCGGCGGCGCTCCGACGACACCATCCGCATCTACACCCCGCATGGCGGTTCGCTGCACTATCCCCTCAACACCTTCAAGGGCGAGTTCTACGCGCGGCTCGAGCGCGCGCTCATGGATTCGACCGACCTGTTCCTGTTCGAGAGCGCATTTGCCCGCGACACCTATCAACGCATCGTCGGCACGCCCAAGGGCGTGGTGCGTTGCGTCTTCAATGGTGTCACTCCCGAGGAGTTCGAGCCTGTCGTAACGGCCGACGATGCCACCGACCTCGCTTATGTCGGCGAGTTCAGGCATATCAAGGGTGCGGATCTGCTGGTCGATGCCGTGGCGCAGCTGCATGCGGGCGGCAGGAAGGTCACGCTGACGCTCGGCGGCGACGGCGAGGAAACGGCGGCGCTGAAAGCGCAGGTCGAGAGGCTCGGCCTGTCCGACGCAATCCGCTTCATCGGCCACGTCAAGCCGCGCTATGGCTTCTCCAAGGGGCGGCTGCTGGTCGTCCCCTCGCGCGGCGATTCCATGCCTTACGTCGTGATCGAGGCGGGTGCCGCCGGCATTCCGATGATCGCGTCCCGCATCGGCGGTATTCCAGAGATCTTCGGCTCCGACAGCCCCGCCTTGTTTGCGCCGAGCAATCCCGAAGCCATGGCGGAGGCGATCGCCGCGGCGCTGGACGATCCGCAAACGACCACGCAGCGCGCGGCGTCCTTGCGTGAGCGCATCTCGGCACATTTCTCGCAAGCCGCCATGGTCGAGGGCGTGCTCGCCGGCTATCGCGATGCGTTTACCAATCATTAACCATCCTTAAGCTCGCTTTAGAAAATCTTCCGATTTGTTCGATAATCGAAGCGCCAGGGGATGCTTGCCCGGGGCGCGCAAGACCGTGCCGCAAGTTTTGGAATGGACGTGGACGCCCGTGGAACCGCTCAACGCACGCTCGATGCTCGATGCCGCGACCAGTGCCGCGGCAAAACCTGTTGACCAGCCCTTCGTGGAGCGCCGTCGCCGGCTCTCGCCTGCCGCGCTCGAAGTGGTCAACCAGAAGGTCGCCCGCGCCTATTCGCCGGTCGTGATCACCGGTTTCGTCCGTCTGGCCGATTTCGTGCTGCTGAGCCTCGTCGGCATTGCGCTCTATGTCGGCTATGTCATGCCGCTCTCCGGCGCCTTCAGCTGGATTTATCCCGCCGAGGTCGTCGCCGTCGCGGTCGCCGCCGTGGTCTGCTTCCAGGCCGCCGACATCTACCAGGTGCAGCTGTTCCGTGGTCAGCTCCGGCAGATGACGCGGATGATCTCGTCCTGGTCCTTCGTCTTCCTGCTGTTCATCGGCATCTCCTTTTTCGCCAAGTTCGGCAGCGAAATCTCGCGGCTCTGGCTTGCCGCCTTCTACTTCCTCGGGCTCGCCGCGCTGATTGCCGAGCGTCTGGTGCTGCGCGCGCTGGTGCGTGGCTGGGCGCGCCAGGGCCGGCTCGACCGCCGGACCATCATCGTCGGCTCCGACAGCAGCGGCGAGCAGCTGGTCGAGGCGTTGAACGCGCAGGAAGACTCCGACATCCACGTGCTCGGCGTGTTCGACGACCGCAACGACAGCCGCGCGCTCGACACCTGCGCCGGCGCGCGCAAGCTCGGCAAGGTCGACGACATCGTCGAGTTCGCGCGCCGCACCCGCGTCGACCTCGTGCTGTTCGCGCTGCCGATCTCGGCGGAAACGCGCATCCTGGAGATGCTGAAGAAGCTCTGGGTGCTGCCGGTCGACATTCGTCTGTCCGCGCACACCAACAAGCTGCGCTTCCGTCCCCGCTCCTATTCCTATCTCGGCGAGGTGCCGACGCTGGACGTGTTTGAGGCGCCGATCACCGACTGGGATCTGGTGATGAAATGGCTGTTCGACCGCGTCGTCGGCAGCCTCGCGCTGCTCGCAGCGCTGCCGGTGATGGGACTGGTGGCCCTCGCGGTGAAGCTCGACAGCCCCGGCCCGGTGCTGTTCCGCCAGAAGCGTTTCGGCTTCAACAACGAACGCATCGACGTCTACAAATTCCGCTCGATGTACCACCACCAGGCCGACCCGACCGCATCGAAGGTCGTGACCAAGAACGATCCGCGCGTCACCCGAGTCGGCCGCTTCATCCGCAAGACCAGCCTCGACGAGCTGCCGCAGCTCTTCAACGTGGTGTTCGCCGGCAATCTCTCGCTGGTCGGCCCGCGGCCGCATGCGGTGCAAGGCAAGCTCCAGAGCCGTCTGTTCGACGAAGCCGTCGACGGCTATTTCGCCCGCCACCGCGTCAAGCCGGGCATCACCGGCTGGGCCCAGATCAACGGCTGGCGCGGCGAGATCGACAACGAAGAGAAGATCCAGAAGCGCGTCGAGTTCGACCTGTATTACATCGAGAACTGGTCGGTGCTGTTCGACCTCTACATCCTCCTGAAGACGCCGGTCTCGCTGCTGACCAAGAACGAGAACGCGTATTGAGTTTCCGTCATGCCCCGGCTTGACCGGGGCATCCAGTACCCCACAGCGCCAGCCGTTTTCCGCAATGGGCGCCGCAGAGTACTGGATCGCCCGGTCAAGCCGGGCGATGACGGCGTGTTTTGTGGCGTAAGAGTTGCGTGAGCGTATGAGCGTGCGATGACGTATGCGGCGACAGCCGGGGAGATGAATGCAGCGGTCCGTGCTGCGCCCGGCGTGCTGGCGCTGCAGCGCGCGCTGGTGTGGCTGGTCGGCGCCTCCGGCGCGATCGTTTTCATCGAGCCGAGCCCCTACGAGATCGCGACGCTGCTCGCCACCGTCACCTTCTTCGCCACCGGCCTGCGCCTGAAGCTCGTTCTGATGCCGCTGGTCGCGCTGCTGGTCCTGCTCAATGTCGGCTACACCATCAGCGCGATCCCGCTATTCGATAAGCCCGAGGTGGCGAGCTGGATCGCGACCTCCTGGTACATGGCGGTGACCGTGGTGTTTTTCGCGATGGTCACGTCCGAGGACACCGCGGCGCGGCTCGACATGCTCCGCCGCGGGCTCGTGGTCGGCGCGATGGTTGCCTCGCTGTTGGCGATCGCCGGCTACTTCCACCTGATTCCCGGCGGCAACGACCTGCTCACGCTCTACGGCCGCGCGCGCGGCACCTTCAAGGACCCGAACGTGCTCGGCGCCTTCCTGATCCTGCCGGCCCTGTTCGCTCTCCAGAGCGTCGTCTCTGACAAGTTCGGCAAGGCGTTCCGCAACGTCTTCGCCTTCGGCATCATGTCGCTCGCGATCCTGCTCGCCTTCTCCCGCGCCGCCTGGGGCGGATTGGTGCTGACCTCCGCCTTCATGCTGGCGCTGATGGTGCTGACCAGCCGCACCAACGCACAGCGTTCGCGCATCATCGTCATGGCGATCGTCGCCGCGGTGCTGGGCCTCGCGCTGATCGCGGTACTGCTGTCGTTCGATTCCACCGCCGAGATGTTCAAGCAGCGCGCGAGCTTCGACCAGAGCTATGACGAAGGCCGCTTCGGCCGGTTCGGCCGGCACATCCTCGGCGCGGAGATGGCGCTCGACCTGCCGTTCGGCATCGGGCCCCTGCAATTCCACCGCTACTTCCCCGAGGACACCCACAACTCCTACCTGAACGCCTTCATGTCCGGCGGCTGGCTTTCCGGCGTGTGCTATCCCGCGCTGGTCTTCACCACCGTCATCATGGGCTTCAGGCACATCTTCGTGCGTGTACCCTGGCAGCGCGCATATCTTGCGGTCTTCTCCGCCTTCCTCGGCACCGTCGGCGAAAACTTCGTGATCGACACCGATCACTGGCGGCACTTCTGGATGATGCTGGGCGCGATGTGGGGCATGATCGCAGCGGCGCAGGCCTACAAGATCGAGGCTGACGACGAAGCTTCTTCAGCGTGAGAGCGGGACGAGAGGCCGCGGCGCACTGGATGCCCCGCCCCAGTGCGCAACTGCGCACAAGGCTGGACATGACAGCATCCGTGATGCCGCCGCCTAAGCCTCCACCCTGAACGTCAGCCCGGCGTGATCGACCAGCCGCCTGATCAGCTTGTGCTGCATCGCTGCGCCCGGCGTCCAGAAGCCGCCCGGAACATCCGTCGCATCACGCAGCAGGCAGATCGCGCATTCGGAGATCATCTTGGAGGTCGAGCCGTAGCCGGGATCGCGGTCGCCGGTGACACCGGCGCGAACCTGGCGTCCGTCCGGTGCGATCGCGACGTAGAGCAGATCGAACAAGCCGTTCTCGCGCTCCTCCTTCGACGGCCCTTCGCCCGGCTTCGGCGCGTTCGGGCCGGTCTTCTCGGCGTTGGCCGCCATCACGCGCTTTGCGTTGGCTTCGCCCTTCTCTCCGGGACCGGTCAGGACCATCTCGTCGTAGACGAACTCCTTGCCATAGGGAAAGCCCATCAGCATGTTGGAACGATGGACGTTGCGGGTGTTGATCAGCGCCATCATGAACGGCGCGGCCCAGGATTGCAGATCCTCCTCGTAAGCCGCCCGGTTGCCCTTGGGCTGCTTCGGGCCGGTGAACCCCGGCGTCAGCGCAAAATGGTCGTTGAGAATGGCAACGAGGCTGAGGTCCTTGGCGACCGCATCGAAGGTCGCCTTCGCACTGGCCGCGGTGCCGCCTGACAGCGTGCCGCGCATGTCGCGCACCCGGCCCTTCACGCGCGCAGCGGGCGCGCCGAACACGCGCCTGGCCTCTTCCTGCACGAAGAACGTGCCGAGCTCGAACGGCACGGAGTCGTAGCCGCAGGAGAACACGATGCGCGCGCCGCTCGCCTTGGCCGCCGCCTCGTACTTGTCGATCATCTGCCGCATCCAGACCGGCTCGCCGCAGAGATCGAAATAATCCGCGCCCGCAGCGACGCAGGCAGCTAACAGGTCCTCGCCATAGAACTGATACGGCCCCACCGTCGTGATCACCGACCTCGTCTGAGCGACCATCGCCTTCAGCGACGCCGCATCCGACGCATCCGCGACGATCAGCGGCGTATCCGCGGGCGCACCGATCGCGTCGCGCACCGATTTCAGCTTGTCGAGGCTGCGGCCCGCCATCGCCCATTTCAGGGACTTGTCGTCCTCGTAGTGCGCCGTCAGATATTCGGCGACGAGCTGGCCGGTGAAGCCGGTCGCGCCGTAGACGACGATGTCGAATTTCGCAGAGCTCATGGTCGGCCTTTACTTCTTCGCGTAGCTCACGCCCATGCCGGCACGGACGTCGCTTTGAATGCCATAGGGCGGAATCGGATAGCGCAGGCCGTTCCTAGCCAGCGCCTTCATGCCTTCGACTGCCTTGGCGAGATGCGACGGCTTCAAGGCCATCAGCATCTCCTCGTCCGGCACGCCGCCATAGCGCCGTTCGGCATAGCATGGCAAGGACAGGCTGGGCTCCCCGGTCTTGAGCGCCCGCCCCCAGGAATCCGCGCACGCGGTCTCGCCGACCACGCCCCATTCGAACTTCTTGTAGCCGGTATATTGCAGCCCGTTGATCAGGATGATCATCTGCCCCGGCGTCGCATAGACCAGGCAGATGTCGGGCGGATCGAGCCGGCCGCTGGCCAGCGGACTGACGGCGAGCGCCTGATATTGCCCGAACGGAACCACATCCAGCGCCTCCTGGCGCTTGCGCGCATCCTCTGCGGTACCGTGCCAGACCCCGACATAGTTTTCGCCGGCGAGCCATTTCTCGTCCTGCGGCGCAAGGCCGATCACCGCGCGGCATTGCGCGCCGACGAGGTCGTCGGCGGTGATGCCGACGGTCCATCCGAGGCGCGCGGCCATGCTGACGATCTGATCGGTGGTGTGAATTGCGTTCGGACGCCGGATCTTCGGGATCGCCTCCATCTCCGCGGCCGTTGCGAACAGCTTCATGCCGATCACCGTCGTCTTCAGCCGCAGCAGGCTGTTGAGGTCGGCGACGAGGCCGGCAAGATCGATCCTGTCTACGCTCTGCTCCTGCATGGCGGTCCCTCCCGGCCGGCGATCGCGCGCCGTGTGTTGTTGTTTTGCGACCCTCGTTCTAGTCCTTGCCCGGTCCCGGAAGCAACTCGCCGGTCCGGCCCATCAGGCGGTAAGCCAAGAGGCCGATCCACTCGCGTACGGCCACTTCAGTTCGGCCAAGTCCATCCGCGCCGACATTGGTGAAGGAAAAGAGGTCGTCACGTCCCCCCATCCGCCAGTCCACGGGATAGGCCTCGACGTCAAATCCGGCCTTGCGGAAGATCCCCATCGAGCGCGGCATGTGGAAGGCCGACGTGACCAGGAGCCAGCGCTCGCCCGGCTTTGGAGCCACCAGTTGCTTTGTGAAGATCGCGTTCTCCCAGGTGTTGCGGGAATTGCGCTCGAGGATCAGGCGCTGCTTCGGTATGCCGAGATTCTCCAGGATCGGCGCGGAGTAGTCGGCCTCCCTCGCCTCGGTCGAAACCAGGTTCGCTGAGCCTCCGGTGAAGACGATGCGCGCGTTCGGATAGCGCCGCGCGAGCTCGGCCGGCGCGAACAGACGATCGGCCGCGTGCGCGACGACGGGCGTATGGTGCGCCGCCGACAGATCGGTATCGACGGAGCCGCCGAGCACGATGATGCCGTCGGGCGCGCCGCGCGACGGATCCCAGGCCGGAAAGCGCGACTCCAGCGGATAGATCAGGAGATTGCCGAGCGGCGAGAACGCAGCGAGTCCCAGCACCACCAGCGTGATCACCGCGAGCCTGCGGCCGAGCGCGGCAAAGCGCGTCGCCATCAGCACGACAGACAGGATGCCGAGCTCGACCAGGAGATTGATCGGCAGCAGCGCGACGCCGAGGGTCTTGGAAAGAACAAAAAACAGGGGAGCCTCGCTGAAATCATCGTGCATGTCTGTGCAGGGCTTGACCGGCCCCACCATCTTCAGAAATCTTCTTGAAAGAGGATCGATCGTTGGGTCAAGCCCGCGGCCGACGAAACCAACCGGACTCGGCAAATGACCCATCATCACCTGCATTCCAGCCCCGAAACCTGCCATTGGGGCTTCTTCGAAGCCGCGCTTCAGCCCGTCCTCACCATCGCCAGCGGCGACGAGGTGACGATCGACACCATCAGCGGCGGCCCAGACATGCTGCCGGACCGGGACAAATTTCACATTCCACCCGAGATGCACGAGGTTCATGCGAAGAACGAGCGCATGCTGCCCGGCCACATCCTCACTGGCCCGGTCGCGGTCGAAGGGGCCGAGCCCGGCGACGTGCTGGCGGTCGAGATCCTCGACGTCCAGCTCCGGCAGGACTGGGGCTGGAACATGATCAAGCCGCTGTCCGGTACCCTGCCCGACGATTTCCATGAGACGCGCATCCTGAACATCCCGCTCGACCGGTCGCGGATGACCGGCCGCATGCCGTGGGGCCTCGACCTGCCTCTCAAGCCGTTCTTCGGCGTGATGGGCGTTTCGCCGCCGCCGGCCTGGGGCCGCATCTCCTCGCTGATCCCGCGCGCGATGGGCGGCAATCTCGACAACAAGGAGCTCGGCGCCGGCGCGACGCTGTATCTGCCGGTGTTCGTTCCGGGCGCGATGTTCTCCTGCGGTGACGGCCATGGCGTGCAGGGCGACGGCGAAGTCTGCGTCACTGCGATCGAGACCGCGCTCCAGGGCCGCTTCCGCCTGACGCTGCGCAAGGACCTCAGGCTCGACTACCCCCGCGCCGAGACGGCGACGCACTACATGACCATGGCCATGGACCCCGATCTCGACCAGTGCGTGGTGCGCGCGCTGCGCGACATGATCGCACTGCTCGGCGAGACGCGAAATCTGTCGCGCGAGGACGCCTACACGCTGTGCAGCCTGGCCGCCGATCTCAGGGTGACCCAAACCGTCAACGGCGCCAAGGGTATCCATTGCATGATCGAAAAGGCGATCGTGCACGGCTGAGCCCGCCGGGCCCTTCCCCGACCTGCCGACACAAGCCGCCGCCCGGTCTTCCCTGCGGGACGCCGCGGCGTGTTCGATTCCCAAGCGATTCCAACAAGGTGAGCGGCTGCCCCGGCGCTGATTTGACTTCCACCCCCGAACCTAAATAGAGTCTTAATCGTTACTTTTATGTACCCGAGTAAGAGGCTAGCGTTCGGCCATGGCCACCGAAAAAGCCGAGACTGACCGCATTCCCGTTACCTTGGCGCTCTCGACCATCGCCTATCTGGAGAAGCTGGTGAGACAGGGCACCCACGGCACCAGCGTTCCCGGCGTCGCACGGACATTGATCGAGGAAGGCATCCGTCTCGCCATCAAGGACGGGCTTTTGTCGATCCGCGACAATGGCAGGACGTGAGTGCGCGCCGGATGTGAGGCGGACGGATCTCGAGAGGGCGGATGGCCGACATCTGCAACCTGGGATCGTTACACATGCCTGTTCTCTCATCGACCTCTTCACCGACCTGGACCGACGAACGCATTGAACTGCTGAAGCGGCACTTCGAGGCCGGCCTCTCCTGCCGCGAGATCGCCGCCGACATCGGCGTCAGCCGCAACGCCGTGATCGGCAAGCTGTCCCGTCTGAATCTGACGCGCGGCCGGGCGGTCGACGACCGCAAGGACCAGGACAGAGGCTTTGCGCCGGCGCGCACGCGGAGGGCCGTGCCGCGGCTGCAATATGAGATGCTCGCCACGATCTATGGCGAGAGCGATGGCCCCGCGGCCGCGTGCCTCATCGACGAGGCCAATCGCTGCTCTCTGCTGGAGCTGTCCGAGAACCGCTGCCGATGGCCAATCTCGACGCCGGGCGAAGACGATTTCTGCTTCTGCGGCAACACGGCTCCCGACGGCCAGCCCTATTGCGCCGGTCACAGCCGCCTCGCCTACCGGCCGAACACGCGCGCTCGCGTGATGCGCGGCTGATGCCGCGCCATGCTCCAGAAAACAAAAAACCTCCGGCGGGGCATCACCGGAGGTTTCTGGAGGCTTAGCGTGAAGCTAAGAGCCGCAACTTTCGTATTTGGCTGCTCGGTATATAGCTTAGTAACTCAGGTAAGTAAATAAGTTTGAGGCGATCGAATCGCATGGCTCGTCTTCGTCCTCCGCAAAGGCCAGCCGATTTTCCGAATCCCTTCCTTGCGAAAAAGCCCCGGCGGTTTTCCCGCCGGGGCTTCATCAAGGTCGAAACCTCGAGCTTACCAGTTGCGCTGGGCGCGCAGCAGGAGGCTGTAGGTGTCCTGGTCCTTCAGCTCGTAGGTCGCAGCCGGCTTGGCGACGTTCGTCAGCGCTCCGGTCGTGATCACGCCCGAATACTTCTGGTCGAGATGGCTGTAGGTGAAGTCGGCCGAGAAGGTCAGGTTCTTCACCGGCGTCCAGCGGGTGATGACGCCCACCTGGCCGATGTTGAAGTCCGGATTGCAGGTGCCGGTCAGGGTCGCGAACGCGGCGCTGCCGCAGATCAGGCCCTTCGCCGCGCTGTTGTAGTTAACCGCAGCCCACGCGCCGTAGAGCGCCGTATTCCAGTACGGGCTCCAGTTGTGGGTGTAGGCACCACGGAAACCGTAGGTCTTGGTCAGCTCGAGCTGGCCGCCCGGGCCGAACACCGCGTCAGAGACGCCGGCGAAGCCGATGCTCTGGTAGGCGGCGTTCGAGCTGCCGAACATCGAGTAGCTGGTCGCGGCCAGCTCCTGGAAGTTGTAGCGGCTCGCGCCTTCGGTGTAGACGCCCGAGACGTTGATCACGTCGCCGGCGCCGGTCGGAATGTTCTTGATCGAGAGAGCGAGCTGAACCGCCCAGCCCCACTTGTCTTCGGGATGACCGGTGACTTCGGTCGCACCGTAATAGCCGGCATGGTTGTCGTGCGCAGCGACCGACGCCTGGAACAGGCCCCAGGCCTGGTCGACACGGACCGCGCCGACGATGTCGGGGGCCCGGGTGCCACCGAAATTGCTCGAGCCGTAGGCGCCGCCGAGAACGCCCGAGGTCGTCATGCCCGCGGTATTCCAGAGGTTGGTCTGGAAGATCTGCGTCTGATCCTGCGCCGAGATCGTCGCCGTCACGCCCTGGCCGAAATCGGCCGTGTAGCTGATCTGGGGGACGCCGTTGGTGGTGCCGCTGCCGCCGACGAGCTGGTCGAAGTTGTTGCCGGGATAGTTGATCCAGGGAGCGTCGAACTGCGACACCGACTTGCCCAGGGTGAAGCCGGCGAACTGGATGAAGGCGTAGTAGACGCCGAGCGAGCCGCCCGAGATGCCGCCGTCAGACGCATTGGCGACGGGGGCTGCCCCGGAGTAGGTGGTCGCGCCTGTGGCAGAACCGCTGCCGGCATAGCTGCCGGTCGTCCAGGTGAAGACCGCGTCGAAATAGGTGCGGACGACGCCGTACTCGGTCGCGGTGCGCGTGTCGATGTTGAGATCCTCACGAGCGCGCATCGAGTAGTAGTTGGTGAGGCGGTTGTTGGCCGCGGACACGCCGTTGTACTGGGCGCTGTAGTTGCCGCCGGCGTTCAGCGCCACTTCGGCACGCAGGTAGCCGCCCAGCTTGATGCAGGTGTCGCTGCCCGGGATGTAGTAGAACCCGGCGCCGTACAGCGTGCAGATCTTGACGTACTCGACCGCCTTGGCCTTGACCGGAAGATCGGCCGCCTGGGCTCCACCGACGGCGATCAGACCCGCCGCAGTGCCGAGCAAAAGGCTCTTCACCACTTTCATTTAAAACCTCCAAGTTGCTCATTTTGCGGAGACCGGACCGTGAGGCCCCCCAGATCCCCGTCTCTCTCAAATCCGCTCGGCCGCTTTGCGCTTTCGGACACACCCGCTTTCGAGGCGAGGGACGTGAGCGAACCACCTGCAACGGGACGATCGAGTACCCCCCACCGTCGCGGTCAATATGCCTGCGCTGTTCCGCTAATCAAAATAGTTTATTAGCTCAGGTTACTGGTTTCGCTAAACCTGTGCCCCGGGCGCAACACCCGGGCCAGGCGAATCTGCTGAGCCGGTCATCTTTGTGGTTTTGGTGACAAAATTACCCTGCTCTGCACTTGCGTCAGAGCAGGCTTGCGTGGACTATGACGTTCCACGAACACCGACCTGAACAATCGGTTCACGGAGTGACGCTGTGTCCGCGACGAGGAAAGAGGGAGCGCGCCTGCGCACCATCGGCAATCTCGATATCATCAGGCGCTTCACCTGGGAGATATCGTCGATCAACCTGTATCTCGAGGAGCTGCGTCAGTTCTGGGCGAGGACGCTCGGCATCAGCGGGCCGCAATGGCTGATCCTGATGGCCATCTCCGACCTCGACAAGGACGACGGCATCCCGGTCAACGTCGTGTCCAAGCTCCTCCACGTCGATCCGTCCTTCGTCACCACCCAGTCCAAGCTGCTCGAAAAGAAGGGCCTGTTGCGCCGCCGCCCCTCGCCGACCGACGCCAGGGTCGTCCGGCTGTCCCTGACCGACAAGACGCAGAAGCACCTGGCGAGCCTCAATGAGCAGTACAAGACCATCAGGGAATTCGTCTTCCAGGAATTCGACGAGGCCGAGCTCACCGAATTCACCACCAAGCTCGCGACGCTGAAGACCCGTCTCGAAAAGGCCTGCGTCCGTCTGAGCCTGGACTTCTGACGCCCGGCCTGATCCGGGCCATCGGCGCTAGATGCGCCCGGCGGCACCGAGCCGCGATTCGAGCCAGTCGAAGATGTATTCGTTGGCAAGGCTGGGATTGTCCGCATGGCCCTGTGCCGCGCCGGTCTCAGCCGCAGTGAACACCTTCAGCATGACGTCCGAACCGCCGAGCCTGGAGTTCCGGACGATCTGACGCGCCCGATCGGCCTTGAGCCAACCGTCCTCGCCGAGCGTGATCAGCACCGGGCACTCGGCGCTGGAGGCCATGAGCAGCGCATGGGGCACGGGGACGATGCTGACGTCGCTCATCGCGAATCGGCTGGCAAAGAAGGCCCGCTCGTGCAGGTCCCACAGGCCGCCGTCGCAGACGGCGGCGGCAAGCCGCGGCTCCTGCAACACCGCGCGCGAGACGAAGGACGAGCCCCAGCCATCGGCGATGATCCCGACGCGGGCGAAGTCGACGTCACCGCGCGTCTCCAGATAGTCCATGACGCCAGGGATCGCGCTCTCGAGATCCCGGCGCCGCAACAGCGCGTCGAGAAAATCGTCGCGCTCGTCGCCGAACAGGTCGATGGCCAGCATCGAGAAGCCGCGCTCGCGCGCATGCGGCACGAGCTTGATCAGGAACTCTTCCTTGCGGTGACCGGGCTCGCCGATGCAGATCACGGTCGGAGCCCGCCCGCCGGCTGACGGCGCAGGAAGGAAGTAGCCCTGCAGCGAATGCCCGTCGAGCCAGGGTATCGTCACGACCTCGCCGGCCGGGCTGCGCGCGGCGAGGTAGCGGCGGGCGCAGTCCTGCATCGCCAGCACCGCGACCCAGCGGCGCTCATCCGCCGGATCGAGCGGCATCGCCGCGGCACCATAGTAGTTCATCGCGCGCAGCCAATTGCGTTGCGCGCTCGCCATGTGGCCCTCCGCGAACGCGGCCTCGGCGCGCTGCCGATTGGTTTGCGCCAGCTTCTTCCACTCGCGATGCCAGGACCGGTCGTCGCCCCGCTTCAGCTGTCGCGCGATCATGAGGCATTCCGCGATCGTGGCGCCGCCCTCCTGGGCCGCAGTGAGCAACCGCGTGAACTCAGCGGAAATGTCCTCTCGTTCCGGGCAAAAGGTCCAGTCGTCGGAGAGGCACGGTATCATCGGGAGCTACGCTCGATCGTCGCGTTACTCCCAATGACTAAACGATTTCGGTCCGCCAACCAAGCGGCCGTGCGCCCGATGAGAGGCGTTTCAGATCACCATCGCTTGAACATCGTCATGTCGCATGCGTGACATTCCGACAGGTCATGGAGCGGGCGAACATCGGCAAGCGAACATTGGCAAGAGGTGGCACGCAAAATTGCATGCGCATCTCTTGCCATGACGATCATCATACCCAGATTCGCGGCCGCTCGGAGACCGCCTCAACCAAGCCGCCAGCCGACCTCCTGCGTGAAACTTTCGTAGAAGGCACGGTCGTAGGCCTGCTCCGGCGTGGCGCGCACGCGCTCGTCGAGGCGTTTTGCGTCCTCGCCAACGAGGATGCGCCAGCGCTCCGCCTTGACGCCGTCGAGGATGATCTTCGCCGCCTGCGCGGCCGTCGTCGGCGCATCCTCCAGAAAGCTGCGGGCGCGCTCGGCGAACACCGCCTGGATGTCCTCGTCCGACATCTTGTCCGCATCCGGCACGCCGGCCGCCACCATGCGCTTGCGGGTCAGCGCGACTTCGTCGGTGTTGAGCCGTTCCGAGCCGTCCGCACTCTGCACCTTGCGTGAATTGGAGACGATCGAGGTGCCGATGTGACCGGGCATCACCACCGAGCATTTGACGTGCGGCGCGTGCAGGCGGAGGTCGTTGATCAGCGCTTCGGTAAATCCCTTCACGGCGAACTTGGCCGAGCTGTAGGCGGTGTGCGCCTGGTTCATGCCGATCGAGGCCCAAAAGCCGTTGACGCTCGCCGTGTTGACGATGTGGGCCTCGTCCGCCGCCACCAGCATCGGCAGGAAAGTGCGCACGCCGAGATAGACCCCGCCCCAGCAGATGTTGAAGGTGCGCTCCCACTGCTCGCGCGTGTTGGTGAACAGGCTGCCGCCGCCGCCGATGCCGGCATTGTTGAACAGCAGATGGATCTTGTCCGTCTGCTGCTGCTCGGCGAGCTCGTCGCGAAAACGCTTCAGATGATCCTCGATCGCGACGTCGGCGACATGCGTCGTGACGCGCAGGCCCTGCGGCAGCTTCTCGGTCTCGCAGAGCCGCTTGGTCTCGGCCATCGCGGCCTCCGAGACGTCGCACATCGCGACATTGCAGCCCTCGGCGACGAGCTGCCGCGCGAGCTCGCGCCCCATTCCCGTGCCGCCGCCGGTGATGACCGCGATCTTTCCAGCAAAATCCTTCATGGGACTTCGGTCCCTCCCCTTGTCGGTATGTTTCTTCGTCACAGCGCCGCTCACCGGGGCGCGCGCAAAACTGTAGCAGCGCCGCATCCGCAGGTAAAAGCGCCGCGCGGCCGTGTTCGAGATCAGTTATTTCGGCGGACGGATTATTCCGTCCCGTCGCTTCGACGCGCGGCCGGCTCAATAGGCCCGGGCACGCCCCGTGAAGCCGCGGCGCGGCGCTGGTCCCACATGTCGGGGATGACTGCCCGCTTCCCGTATTTGTCCGGCTTCGGGTTAAGGGCAGATTTTTTACAATCCGAATCGACAGACGAGGGTGGACGTTGGGTTGAGTCGGCCGGGCCAGCATGTCGTTTGCGTGCAACAGGCTCTGGCACTCCGCTTGCATCCTCCTCGTGGTCAGAAACAACCGATGAGGTGACAGGAATGTTCGTGACCGTCGTTGCCGTACTTTGCCGGCTTGGCGCAGCCAGCTCAGGCAGTTGCGTCGAGGAGATCGTGACCGACAGCAACATGACGCCCGAGATTTCGATGATGCAGTGCGCGGTCGGCGCACAGGCGCCGCTCGCGAAATGGATGGGCGAGCATCCGATCTATCACGCCAACTGGCGCCTCGAGCGCTACAAATGCGTGCCGGGCCACTACGAGATCAAGGGCCACGCCTGACGGCCCCGCAAAACTACTGATCCAAGACTACCAATACGAGGAAACGCCCGGGGGCGCCTTTTCCCTGTGCGGCTTGCAGCGCCAGCCCCATTGCAACCGCGCTCTGTGACAACGGTCACACCTTTCCTTCAAGCCACCTCTCGCAAGATGATCGCACGCGCCCGCCGCCCTTCCGGTGTCGGCATCAGCGCGAAGTTGTGCGGCTGCTCGCGCAAAAGATGCAGCTCGACCGGCACACCCACCGCCCTCGCCTTTTCGGCGAGATCGACGCTGTCGGGATAGAGAAGATCGCGCGTCCCCGCGAAGATCGTCATCGGCGCGAGGGCGCGGAAGGCGCCGTTGAGCGGGCTAACGAAGGGATGGCCGATATCGAGTTCGGCGGCGTAGAGGCGTCCCGCCTCGACGATCCCCGGAATGTCCTGGATCGGATCGCGTGCGGCGATCGCCACCTGCTCTGGACGGCTGACCGAGGCATCAGCCGCCGGCGAGATCAGCACCATCCGGCTCGGCTGCGGATGGCCGTGATCGCGCAGCCACTGACACGCAGCGAGCGCGAGCCCCGCACCGGCCGAATTCCCCACCACCGTGACCTTCGCAGTGCCAGCGTCCTCCAGCAGCATCCTGAGCAGTTCGGCGATTGCCGGCACGACGTCCTTCGCGGTCGCGCGCGGTGCCAGCGGATAGATGGGCACGACGCAACAGACGCGCGCCTTGCGTGTCATCTCGCCAATGAAACGCCAATGCGCCGCCGCGATCTCGTTGATGTAGCCGCCGCCGTGCAGGAACATGACGTAGTTGCAGCCTTCATGGCCCGACGACGGCGCGGTGTAGTACACCGGCCATCCGCCCATCTTGGTCAGCGTCGCCTCGACATCGCGACCGAGCCCCGTCGGCTCGAACGAGGCCGGCTGCAAGGCGAGCTTCTGCACATGCGCCTGCACCGCCTCGGCTGAGGCCAACCGCTCCTTGTACGGAAGCAGCCCGAGCAGCAGGTTGAAGGCGCGGCTCTGCAGGCTCGGCGCGGGATCGCGCGAGGCTCGCGCACCGAACACGCAGCCGCCCGGGCAGAACTGCAAGGCCGACACGATCCTGGCAACGCTCATCGCCACATCCCCATCTGGCTCTTTCCGATACGGCGACAAAGAGGCTTGCCGACCCGCCGCCACTTGCCGATATAATGCGAGCATTCACTCGCTTTTCCTACTCGCATTCAGATCACAAAGCCGTGGCCCGCAAACCGCCCACAACACCCCGAAAAAATGCCTCGCAGGAGCGATCCCGCGCCACGGTGGACGCGCTGGTCGAGGCAACTGCTCGCATTCTGGTCAAGGAAGGCTTCGAGAAGGCCAGCACCAATCACATCGCCGAGATCGCCGGCGTCAGCGTCGGCTCGCTCTACCAATATTTTCCAAGCAAGGAGGCCCTCGTCGCCGCCGTGATCGAGCGTCACAACGAGGAGATCATGGGCATCGTCCGCACCGCGCTCACGGAGGTCGCCGACCTGCCGATCGACAAGGCCGTGCGACAACTCGTCACCGTCGCCATCGACGCCCACCGCATCAACCCGAAACTGCACCGCGTCCTCGCCGAGCAGATCCCGCGCACTGGCCAGTTCGCCGAGGTCGAAGCCTTCAACCGCGAAGTCCAAGCCCTGGTGCGCACCTATCTCGAAAGCCGCCGCAAGGAGATGCGCAAGGTCGACCTCGATGTGGCGACCTTCATCTGCGTCAGCACGATCGAGGCAGTCGCGCACAACACCGTGCTGAACCACGCCGAGATGCTGTCGGAGAGGACGGTGCGGACGCTGGTGGAGGAGACGACGCGGATGGTGGTGGGGTATTTGAAATAGTTTGTAAGACCGCTGGTCGCCGTCGTATTCCCTTACGCCCCGCCTATTGCGATGATTGCTGTGGCTGCGCGCGCGGTCGCCGACGAATATCAGGGCGCAACGCTAAGAGGTAACAATGCACTTAGTACACGATTGGCAGGGCAACCCGTTGGTATTGCAACCTGACACATTTTGGCATCTCACGACACCGAACGGATTTTTTCAAAACAACGCCAGGGTAAACAAGGGAATCGTGTTGAGCATCAGCGCGGCCGCTCAGATTCCGGGATTAGAAAACGCTGTTTCGCCGTACTCTCTTGCAAGGGCAAACGATCCGAAAGAAGTCATTTGGGAAACCGTCCGCACCCAAATCAAGCCCGCACTCCCTTCGCGACTAAAATCCTTCTATTGCTTTGACAGTGAAGAATTAGCCGAGCGCGCCAGACGCGAATGGTTCCAGGGGGCCCCCAATCGTCTGATGCTGCGCATCCGGCTCGCACATACTGCCATTGTCCATCGATGCGATGCCGAGCTGTTGAACGCAGTCCAGAACAAGTGGAGCGAGAATGCGGTTCAGTACTGGGAGGGCAAGATGACCGCAGCACCGTTTCCAGAGACCCTCGTTCATGGCGCGATCTACGCTGTCGATTGGGAACAGTTCCCAATCGGCTAAGCCTCTAGTAAGATGCTGGCAGCGCGCGACATCGACGATGGGTCACATTCGGTAAGCTGCATTTGGAACGCTCAATCCAACCTCGACATACAACAATTCCATCACCGCGATCGCTGATATCGAATCTCGCAATCCATTGAGCACAAGGCCTGCCGCCGGTGATGGTTCGAGATTAGATCAAGGTCATATCTGAGCAGGCCGGCGACATCCGTCCGCCCCCCAAATGGGCCGCGGGATTGTGCTAATTGAGCATCTCAGCTGCGAGCTATTGAGTTGCCCACGCTCTCGTTCGTGCCTAGATTGCGCGAGGGGAGCTTTCGATGCCGGGGACGCCTAACAACCAATGGCCACAAGTCGAGGGAATAACCGCCACAGCTGATGAAGTGGCGAAGCAGGCGATTCAAGACGTAGCGCGGCACGAAGAGCAACTAGTCAAGTTGATCTTCTTCCATGACGATCGAGCGCTCAGAGTCCTTGCAGTATATGTGCCCATTCTCGGCGTACTTATCGCGGGGACGATCGCTCTATATCAAGCCAGTAAACTCACTCTTTTTCTCACGCTTATGATCGGAGGAACGGGAGCGGGCCTCCTAGTTGGATGTGTATGCGCCTTTGCCGCGCTTTGGAATGCACCGATCTATTTGCCTTCGAGGAAGCCTCCCTTTTGGCAATGGGCACTCAAGCATGACGTTGAATTACGCGCCGTGGCGATGGCGTATGTCGATCAATCCGAGACAATAGTAGCTCACAACGAGCGTCACAGCGCACGAGCCTCCGGCTATCTCACGAAGGCATACACTTGTGGAGTCGCGGCTCCTTTCGCTGGTGCCGCGCTCGTTTGGATGGCCTACTGGTCTCGTTAGCTTATCTTGTCTGGTTTGGGGGGCGGTGGCGGCGGCCGGGGAATGTGTCCCTTTTGAGTAGTCGTAGGTGGCGGCGGAGGGGGTGGCGGTGCTTTGGCCATAAAGTTCTCCTTCCAACGTCTGCTGTACACTACCAGAAGATGTACAGCAAAAAAACTCTCTCCACCATATCGAAGGCGATTCTACTACTCGATTCTGCGCAAGGATCTGTCGGGCAGCGACACGCTGGCAACGTTCGATCGCTTGTGCAACACCGGTGCGGAGCCGGATGCAACGACACGGGAGATCGCTGAGGCTCGGACTTGAATCAGGGACCAAACACAGCGCGCGATTGACGCTGATCTGCCCTGGCGTTGCGCTTTGGCAGCGACGGCCACGGAGAGCTCGAAAAAGTCGAAAGACTAAACTGCCGTGAAATAGTAGCTAGAAAGTCTTCACGTCCAAACCATTGAATCACTTCGGCTTTCGTTTCTTCTTCTTGGCCCCATCTAGATATCTCTTGTCCATCTCTAAGAGGAGACGGCTGGCGATAGCGCGCCCTCGCTCCCACGCCCGGCGGCGGTCCAATTCCATAGATAGAACGGGGGCTCCAGTACTACTGCTGAACCCTGGCGGCCGCCGAAAGTCTCGTGCCAATGCTTTTGCCATTGATACCTCTAGGCTCACTAGTTCCGACCGTTTCGGTTCCCATCAAGATACTTCTTGAAGAAGAAAGGGTTTAGATCGGCTTGGAAGTAGTGCTTTCTTTTGATCCAAATGAACCCATCGTTTTTCGATATGAAGGCAACGTCGATGGGCCCCCCTACGGTTTCAGTTTCAAGGGAAAATTTCTGTTTGAGTGCAGTCAAGCTAACGATGTTCTCGGCCAAAATTGCCATCTCTGCTTTGTCGAGGACGCGAATTGATCATAGCACACTTTGAGCTTCTATTCTCCGAAGGCCATGCATTTGCTGGATGTAGGCCTTGGCCGTCTCCTCGAGTTCTTCTCGGAGCTTTTTGATTAGTACAGGATTGCTGACGCCCAACTGCTTCGCCGCGCGGTCCGCTATTCCGACGATTAGATCATGAGCACTAGTGTCGATCGCTTGCTGATAATCATCATTGACCCCCTCCATGAACAACGTCGCTGCCTGCGTCTGAGCGAAGGGTAGTAAGCACGACGCATTTTTTTGCGAAACAACAGTGGGAGGACGCGCCAATAGCTTAACGCGATTCGCATACATTCCATCGGTCTCATAAGCCAAAACACTGGGATAGTATTCTTTTGAGCCGAACCCGGAAATCACGAACCCGGTGAAATCATCGGAAATGTAGTTGCTCAGGGCAGCTCGGTGCAGCAGCGAAACAAATCTTTTCTTTTGCGCAATGCTGGGCTCGATCCTTGCAAACAGGCGATCCACCAGTTTTTTGGCGGCACCACGGTACTGCCGCTGAAGTTGGGCTTCCGTCACTCCCTTGAATGCGGGATTGACGCCCGCCGTTGCGACGTTGAGTTCAAGTTCGTCCAAGATCTTCGTAAAGAATTTGGAGGCTTCGCCGGTCAGCCTGGGCTCAGGGATCGGAACGCCAGCGTCTCGACACCCTTCTCGGAAATTCTTTCGGATGGCGAGACAAAAATCTCGCGTCACACTCTCGAAGTTTGCAGACTGATCTTCTTTGGTGACGTGCGCCTTTGTTTTCAGGTGTCGGATGAAGGCGTTCGCATACTGTTGAAGAGTCGGCTTGCTTCCTTTTCCGAGAGTATCTCGAAACTCTTTGATTATTAGCTCGAATGGAATCCCATTAAACTCAGTCCCGTTAAAGATCATGATCCCGACGGGATGAAATTTCGAAAGCGCAAAGAGCTTATTGGTCGTGTTGTATGTCTTATCGCCATTCGCAGTAGTAATCGTGACCGTGCTATCGGCTGCAAGGGCCACACCAATTTTATTCAGGATCGCAACTTCCGCTGTCATCTGTGCCACCGCAATACGGCGGCCATAGGAGTAACGCTGCTATACTTGCGGCAGGCGAGCGTCACGCTCCATCTGCCTCTCTCGCGCCCCCTGGCCCCTTTGCCAACTTTGACGCGGCTGACGGTTCTATGTCAACGAGGGGTTGCGAGTTTTCAGCGGCCGCCAACTTCAGCCCGGAATGGGAGAGCCCTAGCCTCCCTAGTGTGCGAACCTGGGCCGCGCCACTCTCCAGGGGGAAGCGCTCCGAAATCCCTACAATGCATCGCGGTTACACAAACGTCGTGGAGACTTTCGTCCCACAGGCCGGCACCATGCCATATTACCCCTGTTTTGCCCGACGGGTCAAATCGCTTCGGAAAAACATCATTCGAGCAATGGCATCGCTACTGTGCATGGGGTTGTTTTCGGCATTTCAATTTTCCGACCCCGAACCGACGGCCGCCACTGACCGTCGCGCATGCGTCAAGGGCAGGACCATGCTCCACGCCACGGTCCACCCGACTGATGTTTTGAATGAATGGTCGGAGCGAGAGGATTTGAACCTCCGACCCCTAGTCTCCCAGACTAGTGCGCTAACCGGGCTGCGCCACGCTCCGAACGTCGTTCCATTAGCTAGGATCGCCGCTTTGCGCAAGGCGAGGCCGCAGCATTTTGGTGTATCCGCCCAAAGCACGCGGAACTGCCGGCAAGTCGGTGGGACCACCGCCGCTACCCGTCCTTCAGCGCCTGATCCAGCATCTCACGGCAGGCGACGAGGTCGGCGAGCGCCCGGCCCAGGCGCTCCCGGTCCAGCGCGCTGGGGCCGGCGGGTGCGGCGGCGGCGCCGCCCTTGCGGAAGGTGGTGAGAATCTCCTCGTCGTCGATCTCGCTGAAGCGGAAGTCGATGCCTTCCTCTTCGTTGCCCTGGTAATCGTCATCGTCGGTGTCGGTGACGCCCTTGATGGGCGCCTCGTCCTCGGGCTCGATCAGGCTCGCGCCGATGGCGTCCTCGATGGCCCCGAACGAGACCGCGGCCGCGCTGTCGGCGAGGCCCTGCACTGATTTGACGCCGTGCTCTTTCAGGATCCGCTGCACCCCACGGATGGTGTAGCCCTCGCCGTAGAGCAGCCGGCGGATGCCCTTGAGCAGGTCGACGTCGTCGGGGCGGTAGTAGCGGCGGCCGCCGCTGCGCTTCATCGGCTTGATCTGGGAGAACCGGGTTTCCCAGAACCGCAGCACGTGCTGCGGAATGTCGAGTTCCTGCGCTACTTCGCTGATGGTTCGGAACGCATCCGGCGCCTTGTCCAAATGCCAAATCCTTTGCGAAAGGGTTACGCCTCTTGTTGAGCCTTGCTGGTGGCGTCGCCATTGGCGCGGTGCTGGCCGTTGATCCGCTGCTTCAGGATCGCCGACGGCTTGAACACCATGACCCGGCGCGGCGAGATCGGCACCTCGGTACCGGTCTTCGGGTTACGGCCGATGCGCTGGCCCTTCTTGCGGACCATGAAGGACCCGAAGGAGGACAATTTCACCGTCTCCCCCTTTTCGAGGCAATCGGTGATCTCCTTCAGCACGAGTTCCACGAAAGCGGACGATTCCGTGCGCGACAGCCCGACCTTCTGGTAGACGGCTTCGCACAGATCAACTCGCGTTACGGTTTTACTTTGATCGGTCATCGCCCTGCCCCACATCACGGCGAACAATTGTTGTCTGAAATTATGAGGTTACGATACGGCGGTCAACAGCGCTCATCAATGCATACGCATCGATTATCGGCGCGAATTCCGGCAAAATTTTACCGACTGTGGCTTACCAGCGCAGCAGCGCGGAGCCCCAGGTGAAGCCGCCGCCCATCGCCTCCAGGAGAATCAGGTCACCCTTCTTGATGCGGCCGTCCTTGCGCGCCACCGCCAGCGCCAGCGGGATCGATGCGGCGGAGGTGTTGCCGTGACGGTCCACCGTCAGCACCACCTTTTCCGGCGCGATGTGAAGCTTGTGGGCGGAGGCGTCGATGATTCGCTTGTTGGCCTGGTGCGGCACGAACCAGTCGATGCTTTCGGCATTGAGCCCGGTCGCCTCGAAGGCATCGACGATGACGTCGGTGATCATGCCGACCGCATGTTTGAAGACCTCGCGGCCTTCCATGCGCAGATGGCCGACGGTCTGGGTCGAGGATGGGCCGCCGTCGACGAACAGTTTTGCCTTGTGGCGGCCGTCGGAGCGCAGATGCGTGGTCACGACGCCGCGATCGGTCGCGGCATTGCCGGGCTGCTCCTGCGCCTCCAGCACCACCGCCCCGGCGCCGTCGCCGAACAGCACGCAAGTGCCGCGGTCGTTCCAGTCGAGGATGCGCGAGAAGGTCTCGGCGCCGATCACCAGCGCGCGCTTGAAGGCGCCAGTGCGCAGGAAATTGTCGGCGGTGGCGAGCGCGAACACGAAGCCCGAGCACACAGCCTGGAGGTCGAAGGCCGCGCCATGATTGATGCCGAGCCCGTGCTGCACGGCGACAGCCGTCGCGGGGAAGGTGTTGTCCGGGGTCGAGGTCGCCAGCACGATGAGGTCGATCGACTGCGCGTCCATGCCGGCATCGCTGAGCGCGGCCTGCGCGGCCTTGATCGCCAGGTGCGAGGTGAACTCGCCCTCGGCCGCGATGTGCCGCTCGCGAATGCCCGTGCGCTGAACGATCCACTCGTCGGAGGTGTCGATGCGGGCCGCCAATTGGGCGTTGGTCACCACCTGCTCCGGCAGATATGAGCCGCAGCCAAGCACGACCGAACGAATTTGAGTCACGAAACATCCTCCGGCGCGGGCTGCACGAAACTGAGTGCACCACCCTCGCGGTTGAGCATCTGATTGATCTTGTTCAGGAGATCGTAGTGAGCCATCTCATAGCCAACATCGATCGCATAGGCAAAGCCTTCGGCGTTGGTTCCGCCATGGCTCTTGACCACCACCCCCCTCAGTCCCAGCAGCACGCCGCCATTGGACTTGTTGGGGTCCATCTTGTCGCGCAGGGCCTGGAAGGCGCTGCGGGCGAAGACATAGCCGAGCTTGGAGAGCCAGCTCCGCTGCATCTCGTTACGGAGCAATTCCGCCATCTGGCGGGCGGTTCCCTCGGCGGCCTTGAGCGCGATGTTGCCGCTGAAGCCCTCGGTCACGATGACGTCGGCCAGCCCCTTGCCGATGCCGTCACCCTCGACGAAGCCGATATAGTCGAGCTCCGGCAGGTTTCTCGCCCGCAGGATCTCGCTGGCCTCGCGGATCTCCTCGTGGCCCTTGATCTCTTCGGCGCCGATGTTGAGCAGCCCGACCGTCGGTCGCTTCTTGTTGAACAGCACGCTCGCCTTGGCTGCGCCCATGACCGCCATCGACACCAGATGGTGCGCATCGCCGCCGAGGGTGGCGCCGAGGTCGAGCACGACGGATTCGCCGCGCATGGTCGGCCATATCGCGGAGATGGCCGGGCGATCGATGCCCGGCAGCGTCCGCAGGTGGAAGCGCGCCATCGCCATCAGCGCGCCGGTATTGCCGGCGGAGATCGCGACATCCGCCTCGCCCTTCTTGACCGCATCGATCGCGAGCCACATCGAGGAGGTCCTGCGGCCGCGCCGCAGCGCCTGGCTCGGCTTGTCCTCCATGCTGACGGCGACGTCGGTATGGACAATCCTGGAGGCGGCTCTCAGCTTCGGGTGCTTTTCGAGCTCCGGCTCGATCCTGGCGCGGTCGCCGACCAGCAGGAACTCGGTATCGCGATGCCTGCCTAGCGAGATGGCGGCGCCCGGAATGACCACGGCGGGGCCGACATCGCCCCCCATGGCGTCCAGCGCGATGCGAACCTTGCTTGGCATAAAAGTCCTGGAAACCTGGTCTGGTGCGGTGTTGAGCTAGCGGGGCCGCAAAATGGGTTCGCCACGGACATGGCGATCGGCCAAGCGCCACGCCGCACCCGGACCGGGGCGCGACAATAGCGTTTTGTTACCCCGAAACAACCTCTTGCCCCCAGCCTTTTGCATTTGGGGCGATGCGGCCGCGAACCCCGAATTTAGCAGGAAATACATTGAAATCAGAAGGATAAATGCTTCTTTCAAACCAACAAGGAAAATGCCTCACGTCCCCTCGCAAGGCGGGCACGAGCGGACAATGCCCTATTGGCCCTTCTTCTTGTCGTGAAGCGCCTTCAGCACCGCGAAAGGATGGTCCTCGGGATCGGGGGCGGTGACCTCCGCCTCGAACACGGCCCCCTCCTTGCGCGGATACGGATCGATCGCCAGGAACAGGACGTCGGTGGCGAGCCGGCCGAGGTCGATGATGCCACCGGCGATCGGCTCGGGAGAATCGGCGACCTCGGACGGCCCGTCATCGTCCTGCCCCTCCTCGATCAGATCGGCGAGACGCCGCGCCTCGGCCTCGGGGGCGAACATCAGGTCGACTTCCTCCTCGATCTCGCTCTCGATCGGATCCAGCGTGACGACGCAGGTCTGGCCGATCCGGCCGCGAACAAGCCCCGTGACCTGGACCCGCCCACCGCTTTTCGGCACGACATCGAAGCTGGCATGCGCGGACAGGATCTCCCGCACGCCCGCGAGCTCCGCCATGGCCTGCCGCTCGGCCGCTGTAGCCTCGAGCTCGCGATGCAGGCCTGCTTCGGGGATCTGCGCAACGATGACGGGCGCCCGCCAGGGATCGGGCTCGGATCCGGCATTCGGTCGGCTCATGGCGTGACATCCTCGGGGAGTGCTGGAGGAAACTTGAAGGAGGCGCGCAGCAGCGCGGCCTCGTCGGTTCGGCCAAGATCGGCCTCAGTGGCCCGGGCATAGGCCGCGAGCTGCTGCGCCTGGCCGAAGCCGGTCCCATTCAAGATATTCTTGCAGATCGCCGATGCCAGCGCTTCGCCGCCGCCTTCCATGGCCTGGTCATAGGCCTGGACGCGACCGTAGAACGCCTCGCCGAAGGCCCGCATCCGCTTCGGCACGGTCTGGTCGCCCACCCCCATCTCGCGCAGATTGTCGTCCATGTCCTCGCAGAAGCGGTCGAACAGCGCCTGGGACAACTCCGTGGCGCCTCCAGTGCCGCCTTGGACCGCGCGCAGGCGGCGCAGCAGCAGCCAGAGATGCAGCAGCAACAGGTCGAAACGCCCGTTAACCGTATCGGGCACGCCCAAGTCACGGTAAAATATGGGTTCTCGCGCCTGCGTCACGATCATGCCATAGATGGCTTCAATGGTGCCCGGCGGCGGGGTTAGTCGGGGTTTCCTGAAGTGATTGAACGGCCAAAGCATTGTGGTTTCCGCAAGCGGGCGCGCGCGTGTTGCATTCAGAGCCTCCGCCCGGTACTTCAGCGCCTCGCGCGACGCAAGGGGACGGAATCAGTTCCGCTATGACGACAACAAACCAGACCAGCCTGCGCGCGGATCAGCGGCGCGGCCTTCACGCATGCTGGCGCGGCTTGCGCATGCTCGCAGCTGCCGCCGTGGTCGGCGCGGCTCTTGCGGGCTGTACGGGCGAGCAGTTCCAGAAGGGTTACATCCTGCCGCCCGGCGCGCTCGAGCAGATTCCGATCGGCGCAAGCCAGGACCAGGTGCTGATCGTGATGGGCACTCCCTCCACGGTCGCAACCCTCGACGGTGAGGTCTTTTACTACATCTCGCAACGCTCGGAGCGCCCGGTCGCCTTCATGAACCAGAAGGTGGTCGACCAGCGCGTCATCGCGATCTATTTCGACAAGAACCGGCGCGTGCGCCGGCTTGCGAATTACGGTCTGCAGGACGGCAAGATCTTCGACTTCATCAGCCGCACCACGCCGACGTCGGGTCAGGAGATGAACTACCTCACACCGCTGTTCAAGCTGCTCAGCTTCAACTGAGACTCCAGAGCGCTTTTCGCGCGGAGTCGATAACGGCTCGCGCGGAAAAAATGCGTCCAACACACAGCCAGAGCCCTTCCAATTCCGTCGGAAGGTAAATTGCTCTGAGCTGCGGCGTCGTGCCGCTCTGCGCGCGCCACATGCCGTCGCACGCGACTTGCGGTCGCACGAGCGGTTCCGTACGGTCCCTGCAAAGAAAGAAGCAGGGAGTGGATTCGTGCCTAAGCCTTTGTTGTCCCGCCGTCGCGTGCTCACCGGCGCTGCCGGCCTTTCAGCCGCAGCCATACTGCCGCGATCGAGCCTCGCCGACTGGAAGCCCACCGAAAACGTTCGCCTCGTCGTGCCGGCTGCGGCCGGCGGCTCGACCGACGTGATGGGCCGGCTCTTGGCCGCGCATCTGCAAACCGCCTGGGGCCAGTCGGCGGTCGTGGAAAACCGCTCCGGCGGCGGCGGCACCATCGGGACTGCCGAGGTGGTCCGCGCCAAGCCTGATGGTCACACCATCCTGGTCGGCAATCCCGGTCCGAACGCGATCGCCTACAGCATCTTCAAGAACCTCACCTACAAGCCCGACCAGCTGCAGCCGGTCTCGAACATGATCCGGATCCCGAACATCGTCTCGGCGCATCCGAAGACCGGCATCAAGTCGATCCCCGAGCTGATCGCCTACCTCAAGGCCAATCCGGACAAGCTCAGCTACGCCTCTTCGGGCGTTGGCCAGAGCCCTCACCTCACCGGCGCCTGGTTCCTCCAGCTCACCGGCCTGAAGATGACGCACATCCCGTTCCGCGGCGCCGGACCCGCGCTTCAAGCGGCCCTCGCCGGCGACATCCAGATCCTGTTCGACAATCTCTATCCGAGCCTGCCTCAGGTGCAGAACGGCACGCTCAACGGTCTCTGCGTCACCACGACCGAGCGCAGCGACCTCGCGCCGAACCTGCCGACCATGCGAGAGAGCGCGCCGGAACTGGCGAGTTTCGACATCTCGTCCTGGTTCTCGGTGTTCCTGCCGAAGGGGGTTTCACCCGAGGTGCTCAACGCGCTCAATCTCCAGATCAAGGCGATGCTGGAGCGCGAGGACATCAAGAAGCAGATCGCCGCCATGGGCGCCCGCGCCGATTACGGCACGCCGCAGCAATTTGCCGCCTTCGTGGAGGCCGAGACGAAGAAGTTCGCCGGCATCATCCAGAAGGAAGGGCTGCAAATGGACGTGCAGTAGTTTCTCGTGTCCCGGATGCCGCCTGCGGCATCCGGGACTTGAGCAACTGCTATCCGGTCGTAACCCCGTCGATCGGACTGATATCTCCGACGAAGCGCAAGAGATCGCTCATCAGGAACGTGCCCGGGGTCTTCGCCGGCAGCGTCGGCTTCCAGTTCCGCTGGCTGAGATAGGATTGGTTATCGCCAGCGACGATTCCAATGAACACCTCAGCCACGATGCGCGCGCCGACCGGACCGAGCCGAAGACCGCCGGTCTTCACCTGAGCCTCTTTGAGGATATAATACCAAAGCGGCGTCTTTCGATCGAAGCCGTGCGCGGCCGCAACCGCGCCGTCCGTGCCGGTTGCGATCTCCGCTGGCTTGAGCACTGGAATCGCCATCGCGCGCGCCACATCTTGACCAGACGGCAATCCGAGATTGACTCCGCGCTGCAGGTTGCGGAGCGGCAGGCTACCGCCGCCACCTGGAAGATCGTGCAATTTCGGAATGAGGAATGGATCGATCTTGCGCGAATGGTTGAACAGGAAGTTTGGCGTCGGCGCAATCGCCGGATCGAATTCGTAGAAGCGGCTCCAGTCGATGATCCAGTCCGTGGGCAAGGTGCTGACGTTGGGTGGGGAATTGGGCGCGTTGGGAGTGGTACCGGCGATTTCGCCCAGGATGCGGCCGGAGAGCCCGGAGAAGAAGAACTCGAGGTTGAGGGTCGCCGCAGCAAAGCCGCCGGGCTGCGTGAACACATGGTTGTGGCTATAGGTCTCGCGAACCATGCTGTGTCCGAGCCGGTAGGCTGCCGCCGAGAACTCGACCGGCATATAGGGCACCTTCTGGAATCGATAGAACTTCCGGCCCTCGTGCAGAATCTTGGCGACGATGCCCTTCTCCGTTAGGCGCTCGACGAAATCGTGCAGCACCATCCATTGATAGTGCCAAGTCACCAGCTTTCGTGATTCGGAGAAGAGCTTGTCGGGCGCCGGCGCATTGGGGCCGGCCGCGAGCATGTCGACGACCTTGTTGTGGAATTTCAGGAACGCAAGGTGCGTCTGTGCGACCAGCAGATTCTCGTCATTGCGATGGTCGCCGATCAGGGCCCGCCCTTCCGAATTCCTCGTCAGATCATTCGGAAAGACGCCGGCCGCGCGCGGCGTGGGCTCTGTCTTGCCGAGCAGGAACTTCGGCCCGGGCTGTGCGACGTTGTTGGTGTCGCGAGCGTAGAGTTGGGGACTGCCATCCGGTCCCAGACCGTAAATGCTGTCGAGATCGAGCCTCGGCGTGCGGAAGTTCATGGTGGCGTTGGGATCCTCCTGCTTCTCGGCAAGCGAAGTGAGATCAAGCGTAATGTCGTGATCGACGAATTGGCCGAGATAGGTAAAGCCCGACGGAATGTTGGAATTGTCACCGGTCACATCGTCCGGACTGGCGTCCTTCATCGCGGTCGCAAGCGCCCGCAGCGCAGCCTCCGGCGCCGTGAATGCCGGCAGGTCAAACATCCGGCCGAACAAGCCGGGATCTGCATTGGCGCTGGGCGGTTTCAAACCGGCCCTGGTCGGCTGGCGTCCGGCTTTCCCGTGTCTTGGGTTCAGGTTTACAGCTTGCGTCATTCTTCCCTCCAGTGGGTGAGACAGCAGCTGCACGGTAGTCCCCGGAGGGAAGACACTTTGTAATTGACGTCACAGTTCCCCTGCGACAAAGCAGCCGCGAAGGAACGATATCGTGAAAGCCAAAACCCCGCGGCTCACACCGCGGGGCTCGTCTTGCAAACTCGTGACGCCGCTCAGTGCGCCAAAATCGCCAGCAGCAGCAGGGCCACGATGTTGGTGATCTTGATCATCGGATTCACCGCGGGGCCCGCCGTGTCCTTGTAGGGATCGCCGACGGTGTCGCCGGTCACGGCGGCCTTGTGGGCATCACTGCCCTTGCCGCCGAAATGACCGTCCTCGATGTACTTCTTGGCGTTGTCCCAGGCGCCGCCGCCCGAAGTCATCGAGATCGCGACGAACAGGCCCGTCACGATCACGCCGAGCAGCATTGCGCCCACGGCCGAGAACGCCGCCGACTTGCCGGCCGCGCCGCCGCCCGCGATCGCATAGATCACGAAGTAGACGAAGATCGGTGACAGCACGGGCAGCAGCGAGGGGATGATCATCTCCTTGATCGCCGCCTTCGTCAGCAGATCGACCGCCTTGCCGTAGTCAGGCTTGTCGGTGCCCTGCATGATGCCCGGCTTCTCGCGGAACTGGCGTCGAACCTCCTCGACGATCGCGCTTGCCGCACGGCCCACGGCCGTCATGCCCATGGCGCCGAACAGATACGGCAAGAGGCCGCCGAACAAGAGGCCCACCACCACGTAGGGGTTGTTGAGCGAGAAGTCCGGATTGACGCCGGCGAAGTAGGGATGCTGCGCGGAGCCGGCAACGAAGAACTTGAGGTCCTGGTTGTAGGCCGCGAACAGCACCAGGGCGCCGAGACCGGCGGAGCCGATCGCGTAGCCCTTGGTCACCGCCTTGGTGGTGTTGCCGACCGCGTCGAGCGCGTCGGTCGATTTGCGCACCTCCTTCGGCAGGCCCGCCATCTCGGCGATGCCGCCGGCGTTGTCGGTGACGGGGCCGAAGGCGTCGAGCGCGACGATCATGCCGGCCAGCGCCAGCATGGTGGCGGTCGCGATCGCGATGCCGAACAGGCCGGCGAGGCTGTGGGTGACCAGGATGCCGGCGATGATCACGATCGCGGGCAGCGCGGTCGCTTCCATCGAGATCGCAAGGCCCTGGATCACGTTGGTGCCGTGACCGGTCACCGAGGCCTGGGCGATCGACTTCACCGGGCGGTAGTCGGTGCCCGTGTAGTATTCGGTGATCCAGATGATCAGCGCGGTGACGACGAGGCCGACCACGCCGCATTCGAACAGCGCCATGCCGGTGTAATCGACGCCCTCGAGCTTGCCGAAGCCGATCAGGTAGTAGATCACCAGCGCGATGCCGATCAGGGACAGGATGCCAGTCGCGATCAGGCCCTTGTAGAGCGCGCCCATGATCGACTGGCTCGGCCCGAGCTTGACGAAGAAGGTGCCGATGATCGAGGTGATGATGCAGATGCCGCCGATCGCGAGCGGCAGCGTCATCATGTTGGCGAGGATCGTCGTCTTGGCGAAGAAGATGGCCGCCAGGACCATGGTGGCGACCGCGGTCACCGCATAGGTCTCGAACAGGTCGGCGGCCATGCCGGCGCAGTCGCCGACATTGTCACCGACGTTGTCGGCGATGGTCGCCGGGTTGCGCGGATCGTCCTCGGGAATGCCGGCCTCGACCTTGCCGACGAGGTCGCCGCCGACGTCCGCACCCTTGGTGAAGATGCCGCCGCCGAGACGGGCGAAGATCGAGATCAGCGAGGCGCCGAAGCCGAGCGCCACCAGGGCATCGACCACGACGCGGCTATCGGGCGCGAGCTTCAGCGAGTGGACCAAAAAGCCGAAATAGAGGGTCACCCCCAGCAGCGCGAGACCCGCCACCAGCATACCGGTGATCGCTCCCGCCTTGAAGGCGAGTTCGAGCCCGCCGGCAAGCGACGTCGTCGCGGCCTGGGCGGTACGCACATTGGCGCGGACCGAGACGTTCATGCCGATGAAGCCGGCAGCGCCGGACAGGATCGCGCCGATAGCAAAACCGATCGCGACATAGAGCCCGAGGAAATATACAAGCAGCACGAAGATGACGATGCCGACGAGACCGATCGTGGTGTATTGGCGCCGCAGATACGCCTGTGCGCCTTCGCGCACGGCTCCTGCGATCTCCTGCATGCGCGGCGACCCCGCATCCGCGCTCAACACCGAAGACGTCGCCCAAATCGCGTAGACGACGGAAAGCACTCCGCAGAGCACTATCAACCATAATGCTGTCATGTGATTTTTGCCTCAGATCCTTGATGTACCCCCGGCGCCTTTTGTTGTCCGTCGTGCGGTGCGGCGCCTTGATTTCGAACAAGGCCGCCCCCTTGCCCAAAAAGGGGCGGCCTCAGTCGGTCGCAAGCTTGCCAAAATCAAATAGAGGGTGCAACGCCGGATAAGGCCGAAACCGCCGATCTCGGCAGGTATTTAGGACCAAGTGCTGAGAACTAAGATGCCGGTTTGGAGCAATTCTCACAGCTGATCCGGAAAAGTGCGCAGCGGTTTTCCGAAAAGATCATGCTCGAACAGTGACCTCAAGCGCGATGGCGATTCATCCTGATCGCATCGCGCTTCAGAAGTGGCTGTAGGACAGCCGCGTCAAGAGCAGTTCCTGGCCCTGCCCATCCAGGAAGCGCGGCCGCTCATGACCCTGCACGATCCTGCCGATCGTGGTCACCGCAACGCCCTCGGCCCGCCCGGCGGCCATCAGCGCGTCGCTTTGCGCCGGCGGAACGGTGCACAGCACCTCGTAGTCATCGCCCCCCGCAAGCAGCGTCTCGACGCAAACGACGTTGTTTGCGAGCAGGCCGGCCGCCGCGGCCGAGAGCGGCACGCTTGCCACGTCGACCGAAGCCGAGACCCCGGACGCTGCACAGAGCTTGGCCAGATCGCCAGCGAGGCCGTCGGAAACGTCCATTGCTGCGGTCGCATGATCGCGCACCGCCCGCCCCAGCACGTTGCGCGGCTGCGGCACCCGATAGCGTGAGACCAGAAAATCCCGTGCGGCAGGATCGGATATCAGGGCCCCGGCAGCGGCACCGCCTTTGAGCACATCGAGGCCGAGCGCGGCGTCGCCGATCGTGCCCGTCACCAGGATGCGGTCGCCCGGCCTTGCGCCGGTACGGCCGATCATCCGCCCCCGCGGCACACGGCCGAAGGCCGTGATCGAGATCATCTGCGGACCCGGCGTCGACACCGTGTCGCCGCCGAGCAGAGGACAAGCGTAATGCTTTGCGTCCTCTCCCAGCGCGTCCGCAAAGGGACGGAGCCAGGCATCCTCTTGACCGCGCAGCGCGAGCGTCAGCACGAAGCCGGCTGGCAGCGCGCCCTTGGCGGCGAGATCGGACAGGTTCACCCGCAGCGCCTTGCGCGCGATGGTCTCGGGCGGATCGTCGGCAAGATAATGCACGCCCTCGACGACGGCATCGGTGGTGACGACGATGTCGTCGCCGGATGAGGACAGGACCGCGGCATCATCGACCAGACCGAACGCGCCGGGGTCGGTCGCCAGCGGCTTGAAGTAGCGCGCGATGAGGGCGTCTTCGCCCGAGCTGTCCTGTGCGTTCGTCATCGGCGCCACTCCACCCTCCGCTGTCCGGCCAGTGCGCAATTGCGCACTAGGACCGGGCGATCCAGTACGCCGAGACGCCCGATATCAATAACCGCTGCCGCGGCGTACTGGATCACCGGCTTTCGCGGGTGATGACAGCGGAATGTGTGACCTACCCTCGCCCGAACTCGTCGCCGCGAAACTGCCGGCCGATCTGGTCGAGCACCGCGTTCACCATGCCGGTTTCCTCGCGGTCGACGAAGGCATTGGCGACGTCGACATATTCCGAAACCACCACCCGGCCCGGCACATCCTTGCGATGCTGGAGCTCATAGGCTCCGGCGCGCAGCACCGCTCGCAGGATGGCTTCGATCCGCTTCAAGGGCCAGCCCTTCGACAGCGCCTCGTCGATCAGCGGATCGAGCTTCTTCTGGTCGCGCACGACGCCCGAGACCACGTCGCGGAAGAAGGCGGCTTCGGCCGGCAGGTAAGTGTCGCCCTCGACCTCGTTGCCGAGCCAGTGGCTCTCGAACTCGGCAAAGATGTCGTTGATACCGGCACCGGCGATATCCATCTGATACAGCGCCTGCACGGCTGCGAGCCGCGCCGCACCGCGCCGGTTCGCTTTCTTCTCGGTTCCGAGCGGCGGCTTTCTGGTGTTGTCGGCCATGGCTTCAGGCCTGCGCCAAGCGGCGTTTGATGCGCAGCATCGCCAACGCGGCGCGCGCGGCATCGCCGCCCTTGTCGAGTTCGCTGGCGCGCGCCCGCGCCCAGGCCTGCGCCTCGGTGTTGACGGTGAGGATGCCGTTGCCGAGCGGCAGTTTTCGCGAAACCGCAAGGTCCATCAGCGCGCGCGAGGATTCCTGCGAGACGATCTCGAAATGAATGGTGTCACCGCGGATCACACAGCCAAGCGCGATCACCGCGTCATAGGGCTTGCCGTTCGCCGCCGCGGCATCGACCGCGATGGCGACTGCCGCGGGGATCTCCAAAGCGCCGGGAACCGTGATGACATCGTGGGTCAGGCCGGCCGCCTTCAGCTCGGCGACCGCGCCGTCCAGCAGCGCATCCTGGAGATCGTCATAGAACCGCGCCTCGACAATCAGCGCGCGCGCGCCGGAAATGTCGGTCTGGTCCTTCAGGGGTGCGCGCCGCGCGTCTGCCATCGTTCAATCCGTTTTACAGTCGTCGGCGCGTTATGTAGTCGCCGCCGGCGGGTTAGCCAAGTTGAAAGACACTGTCATTCCGGGACGCGGAGCGAACCCGGAATCTCGAGATTCCCCGGCGCGCAATTGCGCACCTGTGGTCTGGTCCTTCGGACCATCCCGGAGTGACCGGCTTCGCCGGTCACTTCATTTCCGTCAGCCGCGCCGCATAGCGGGCCATCAGGTCGACCTCGATATTGACCTCGTCCCCCGCCTTCCAGTCGCCGACGGTCGTGACCGTCAGCGTGTGCGGGATGATCAGCACCGAAAAACTCACGTCCTTGACCGTATTGACCGTCAACGACACGCCGTCGAGCGTGATCGAGCCCTTGGTGGCGATGAACCGCGCCAGCTCCCGCGTGGTGGAAAGCTCGAACCGCGCCATGTCGGGCAGATCCTCGCGGCTGAGAAGCGTCGCGATGCCGTCCGCATGGCCGGCGACGATATGCCCGCCAAGCTCATCGCCGATCTTCAGGGCGCGCTCGAGATTGAGTCTCGTTCCCACCTTCCAGTGCTTGGCGGTCGTCAACGCCAGCGTCTCGGCGGCGGTATCGACGTCGAACCAGGTCCTTTGAGCAGAGCCCTTGCCGCCCTCCACGCCCGAGCCAACCACCGTCAGGCAGACGCCGTTGCAGGCGATTGAGGCGCCGTCGGCAATCGTGCTCTGATCGTAGCGGCAGGCGATGCGCAGGCGGTGCAGCTGCCCCTGCGCCGTGGGCGTGAAGCTGACGATCTCGCCGATATCGGTGACAATGCCGGTGAACATTAGGCGCGCTCGTAGATGGTGAGAGTATCCTTGCCGAAGGTCTCGCTAGCATGAACCTTGTAGGCCGGCGACTGCGTGATTTTCGACAGGGGCAATGCATCGAGCGCATCGACGCCGCCACTGCCCACCGCTTCCGCCCCGCGGAACAGCCAGATCTCGTCCACGAGATCGGCCGCAACAAAGGACGCGGCGACACGGCTGCCGCCCTCGACCATCAGCCGCGTGATCCCTTTCTCGGCCAGCGCGCGCAGCACGGCCGGAAGATCGAGCCCGGACGTGCCCCCCGGCGACACGCGAATGATCTGCGCACCGGCCGCGCCGAGCCGCATGGCGGCGGCAGCCTCGGCGAGCTCGGACCCCACCACCCAGAGCGGCGTCTCGCGCGCGGATCGCACGAGCTGGCTCGATGCGGGAATGCGCAGGCTCTGGTCGAGCACCACGCGCACCGGCGAGCGCACCGCCATGCCCGGCAGGCGGCAGGTGAGGAGCGGATCGTCCGCCAGCACCGTTCCGATGCCGACCAGGATCGCATCGCTGCGTGCGCGGAGAAGATGCACGCGGTCGCGCGCGGCTTCACCCGTGATCGCGAGCGGCTCGCCGCCGGCCGCGCCGATCTTGCCGTCGGGCGAAACCGCGAGCTTGAGGATCACATGCGGGCGGTGATCCCTGATGCGGCGGAAATGGCCGGCATGGCCGAAGGCGGCCTCCGCCGCGCAAAGACCCACGTCCACATTGATGCCGGCGGCGCGCAGACGGGCGTGCCCCTGGCCTGCGACCTCAGGATTGGGATCCTCGATCGCCGCCACGACCCGCTTGATGCCCGCTGCGATCACCGCATCGGCGCAAGGCGGCGACTTGCCGAAATGCGAGCATGGCTCCAAGGTGACATAGAGCGTGGCGCCGCGCGCCGCCTCGCCCGCGCGCCGCAGCGCCTCGGGCTCACCATGCGGCCGTCCTCCAGGCTGCGTCCAGCCGCGGCCGACGATGACGCCGTCCTTGACGATGACGGCGCCCACGGCCGGATTCGGCCAGGTCCGCCCCTGCCCGCGCTTGCCCAGCGAGAGCGCCAGCTCCATGAATCGGCGATCGGCGTCCTTGGCCTCGCGGGCCTTCTGCGCGAACTGGTCTTCCAGGATGCGGAAGATCATTTGCGGATCGCGGCGAGCCGCGCTTCCTCCTCGCCGGAGAGCTCGCCGAGGACGTCGGCGAAATCCTTGGCCTCGCGGAAATTGCGGTAGACCGAGGCAAAGCGCACATAGGCGACGTCGTCGAGCGTGCGCAGATGCTCCATCACGGTCTCGCCGATCACCTCGGAGGAGATCTCGGCTTCGCCTCCGGTCTCGAGCTCGCGCACGATGGTGGAAACCATCTTCTCCACCCGCTCCGGCTCGACCTGCCGCTTGCGCAAGGAGATCTGCACCGAGCGCATCAGCTTGTCGCGATCGAACGGCACGCGGCGCCCGTTGCGCTTGATCACCGTGAGCTCGCGCAGCTGCACGCGCTCGAAGGTGGTGAAGCGGAAATTGCAGGCGACGCACACGCGCCGCCTGCGGATCACGGACGAGTCCTCAGTCGGACGCGAGTCCTTTACCTGCGTATCCAGACTGTTGCAGTTCGGGCAGCGCATCCGCTTGGCCTAGCCTTACTGGTAGATCGGGAACCGGTCGGTGAGCGCCTTGACCCGTTCCTTGATCGCAGCTTCCACCAGCGGCGCCTTGCCGTCGGAGGACTGCGCGATCGCATTGAGGACCTCGGCGATCAAGCCGCCGACCTGCTGGAATTCGGCCACGCCGAACCCGCGGCTGGTCGCCGCCGGCGTGCCGAGTCGAATCCCGGAGGTGACGAAGGGCGACTCCGGATCGAACGGAATGCCGTTCTTGTTGCAGGTGATGGCCGCGCGGACCAGCGCCTTCTCCGAGACGTTGCCCTTCAGGCCTTTCGGCCGGAGATCGACCAGCATCAGATGATTGTCGGTGCCGCCGGAGACGATATCGAGACCATGGCCCTTCAAGGTCTCTGCCAGGGCCTTGGCGTTCTCGACGACGTTCTTGGCGTAGACCTTGAAGTCCGGACGCAGCGCCTCGCCGAAGGCGACCGCCTTGGCCGCAATCACGTGCATCAGGGGACCGCCCTGAAGGCCCGGGAAGATCGCCGAGTTGAGCTTCTTGGTCAGCGTCTCGTCATTCCACAGCATGAGGCCGCCGCGCGGACCGCGCAGCGACTTGTGCGTCGTCGTCGTGGTGACGTGCGCGTACGGCACCGGCGAAGCATGCACGCCGCCGGCGACGAGCCCGGCGAAATGCGCCATGTCGACCAGGAGGTACGCCCCGACGCTGTCCGCAATCTCGCGAAAACGCTTGAAGTCCCAGGCGCGCGAATAGGCCGAGCCGCCGGCGATGATCAGCTTCGGCTTGACCTGCTCGGCCTGCTTGGCCACCGCGTCCATGTCGATGATCTGGTCCTCGCGGCGCACGGTATAGTGCGCGGCCTTGAACCACTTGCCGCTCATGTTGACGGGCGAGCCGTGTGTGAGATGGCCGCCGGCGGCGAGATCGAGCCCCATGAAGGTGTCGCCGGGCTGGAGCAGCGCCAGGAACACCGCCTGGTTCATCTGGCTGCCGGAATTCGGCTGCACATTGGCGAAATTGGCGCCGAACAGCTTCTTGGCGCGATCGATCGCAAGGTTCTCGGCGACGTCGACCCACTCACAACCGCCGTAATAGCGCGCGCCCGGATAGCCTTCCGCGTACTTGTTGGTCATCACCGAACCCTGCGCTTCCAGCACGGCCCGGCTGACGATGTTCTCGGAGGCGATCAGCTCGACTTCATGGCGCTGCCGGCCGAGCTCGCCCTTGATGGCGGCGGCGATTTCCGGATCGGCCTGCTCGAGCGAGGCGGTGAAAAACGAATCGGGCGCGGAGGCGGTTTTGGGTGCGGTCATCTTGCGAATATCTCCACCGCCGCAGCCTTTTGGCGGGCTACGGACGGGTCTGGTGTGGCGATCGGAAGCGGCGAGCGCGATCTACCACATCGCCCGCAACAGGCCAAGTAGTTGCGGGTCGAGCCTGATATTTATGCAAGATGTGGTGGCGGATTGGAGATTTCGAGCGCGGGAGCGGTTCTATGGAACCACTCCTCTGCACTATCTCGACGGGCCGCTGCGGGCCTCATCTCCGCCAACAGCCACCGGCTCAAGCCGGCGGCGTTTCACAGCCCCGTATACCC
Organism: Bradyrhizobium sp. USDA 327; assembly: GCF_041262065.1. Taxonomy (NCBI): domain Bacteria; kingdom Pseudomonadati; phylum Pseudomonadota; class Alphaproteobacteria; order Hyphomicrobiales; family Nitrobacteraceae; genus Bradyrhizobium; species Bradyrhizobium sp. USDA 327. Next base: position 3,566,120 of record NZ_JBGCCW010000001.1, read on the forward strand.
CGCCTTCACCGGATCCACGCTGCCGTCGAGCTGGCGCAGATAGGTCAGGCCGCAAACCGTCAACCTGTGAGGGTCCTTCTCGCCGGCTTCCATCAACGTATTGAGATAGTTCGTGACCTTGGCCCGGGCCTCCTCGCTGGCCGCGGCGGTGCGGTTGGCGAGCAGGTCATAGGTCTTCATGATGCGGTCGATGGCAGCTTCCATGGCATCCTCTGGTTCGTCGCGATTTTGGGAGTTTCGATCAGGCAACCGCCTTGGCCTCGATCTGCGCCTGGAACCGGGCAATCGCCTTGTTGGCCAGCCTGATCTTGTTGAATTCGCCTTGCTGGAGCAGCTTGACGATGAGGCCGAGCAGGCGTTCGTCAGTGACGAGCGTGTCGGGGATCGCGCCGGAACGGCGAAGGTAATTCGCGGCAATGCCATAGGCCTCGCTGACGAGTTCCACGTTCATCGCCCGAAGCCCGCGCTCGACCAGCATCGACATCTCTCCGATCCGAAAGAGATAAGCGCCCAGCCCGGAACTGGTTCCTCACGGCCGGCACATTTTTTCGCAGGTGCGAGAACACAAAACGCACCGGTCCGGAAAATCCGGGCCGGCGCGCTTGGGGAGGTCAGGCACGTTCGGGAAGGCTGCCGGTCTTGTTGCGGGCCGGCTTGGCCTTGATCCCTTCAGAAAACTCAGAGGCGATAGAGGATCTGGTCGGTCCAGAACCGCTCGAGGCGGTGCAGCGACTTGTTGAGGGTCGCAAACTCGTCGCCGGAGATGCCGCCGACCTGCTCCACCGTCTTGACGTGCTTCTGGTAGAGCGCGTCGACGATGCGGCGGACTTCCTGGCCCTGCGGGGTCAGGCGGATGCGCACCGAGCGGCGATCAACGCGCGAGCGCTGATGATCGAGGAAGCCGAGCTCGACGAGCTTCTTCAGATTGTAGGAGACGTTGGAGCCGAGATAGTAACCGCGCGTGCGCAGCTCGCCCGCGGTCAGCTCCTTGTCGCCGATGTTGTAGAGCAAGAGCGCCTGGACCGAGTTGATGTCCGCACGGCCGCGGCGATCGAATTCATCCTTGATCACGTCGAGGAGCCGGCGATGCAGCCGCTCCACCAGAGTCAAAGCTTCCAGATAGAGCGACTGCACCGAACCCTGCTGGCCGGAGACGCGCTCTGCGGTATCTGCCGCAGTTGCGACGGCTTTCATCATGACACTTCCCCTGTTGTCGTTTTTATCGACACTTATTCGACGAAACTTGTGTCCCGCCTGATAGGTGCAACTTAAGGGGCGCGTTTGAAGATCGGCTTAAATAAGAGAATAAAGAGATCATGAATTTAAGACAGTGAATTGCGGATTAAGCCTGTGCCACAAGCACTTTTCGCAACCCTCTGTTGACCTTCGCAAGGTCCTGTTCACCCTCCGTCCGCCCCTGTTGTCGCATTCCAGAACAGCCCCGCCCCGTTTCGAAACGCGCGCGTAAGAGCTGTGGCGAAAGCGGCTGGTTAGCGAAAACTTACGTCGAATTTTACGCAACCAACGGTCAACCAAGAGCAACACTCTCATGTCCCGGACAAGCGCCACGAAGCGGAGCGCAGAGCCGGGATCCAGATGTCGCAAACTGAGATCGCGGCGAAATGGGCCCGGCTCAGCAGAGCATCACCATAGCGCGTTGACGACGCGCGTAAACGCGCTGTTGATGCTGCGCTGCGTCCGGGGCACGAATGTTCGCGCGTCGAGAAACGCTGCTACGGCGGCCGTTCGCGCGCGGCCATCCAGGCGAGCGCGAGATAGGCGGCGAGCATGAAGACCTCGACGCCGACCACGACGAGGCTGCCGCCGTAGATTCCAGGGAACATCAGCTCGATCACGGCCATCGACACCACGGTCGTGAGCCACACCACCGCGCCCCAGGGCGTGGCGAGCCAGAGGCCGACCGCGGCCACGAGCTCGATCACGGCGAAGTAGACGGTCGCGGCCTGCCAGGCCATCGACTGGTTCTCGAACGCCTCGTCCTCGCCGCCGACGAACCCCGTCACCTGGGCCCAGTGATAGAGACCTTTCAGGATCGAGAGCAGCGCCATCACCCGCAGGAACAGCACCAGCCGGCGCGTCCAGACATTGTCATCGGACTGGGTGCGCTCCGACGAGATCGCCGCCACCGACAACGCGCTCTCTCTGGCATTGTCTCGGGCGGCGTCCCTGGCCTGGGCGCCGTCGCGGGCCGCATCGCGGGTAGAGATCTCGGACATGGCCCCTTCTGGCTGCTTCGCCCCGCAAAATCAATCGGCTGCCATCCCTTGCGGCAGGTCAAGCCGCGGTGACGGGAACCATGCGAGCTGGTATAAGAATAATTCCAGCCGGAGGAAGAGTGATGGCGATCAAATACGGACGTCCGATCGAATTGCGCGAGGTTTCGCGCCGGGATAGCACGGCAGTGCCCCATGCCCTCGATCTGACCGTCCGTCCGCGCCGTAACCGCAAGGCCGAGTGGGCCCGGCGCATGGTGCGCGAGAACATCCTCACCACCGACGATCTGATCTGGCCGCTGTTCCTGATCGACGGCCACAACAGGCGCGAGCAGGTCGCCTCGATGCCGGGCGTCGACCGCCTCAGCGTCGACCAGGCCGTGCGCGAGGCCGAGCGCGCCATGAAGCTGACCATCCCCTGCATCGCGCTGTTTCCCTACACCGACCCCTCCTTGCGCGACGAGGAAGGCTCGGAGGCCACCAACCCGGACAACCTGGTCTGCCAGGCGGTGCGCGCGATCAAGAAGGAGTTTCCGGAGATCGGTATCCTCTGCGACGTCGCGCTGGATCCCTTCACCAGCCACGGCCACGACGGCCTGATTTCCGACGGCAAGATCCTGAACGACGAGACGGTGGCGGTGCTGGTGCGCCAGGCGCTGGTGCAGGCCGAGGCCGGATGCGACATCATCGCGCCCTCCGACATGATGGACGGCCGCGTCGCCGCGATCCGCGAGGGGCTGGATCGCTCAGGTCTGCTCGACGTGCAGATCATGGCCTATGCGGCCAAATATGCCTCCGCCTTCTACGGCCCGTTCCGCGACGCCATCGGCTCGGCCAAGACGCTGACCGGCGACAAGCGTACCTATCAGATGGACAGCGCCAACACCGACGAGGCGTTGCGCGAGGTCGAGCTCGATATCGCCGAGGGCGCCGACATGGTGATGGTGAAGCCCGGCATGCCCTATCTCGACGTGGTCCGCCGCGTGAAGGATACGTTTGCGATGCCGACCTTCGCCTACCAGGTCTCCGGCGAATACGCGATGATCGCGGCCGCCGCGAACAACGGCTGGCTCGACGGCGAACGTGCCATGATGGAGAGCCTGCTCGCCTTCAAGCGCGCCGGCGCGGACGGCGTGCTGAGCTATTTCGCGCCGAAGGCAGCAGAGAAGCTGCGGACGCAAGGGTAGCCCCCACTGCATCTCCAATGTCGTCCCCGCGAACGCGGGGACCCATACCGCGCGATCTCTTCGTGATGCGCGTTGTTCGTACCGGCGAAGGATCAACCGCTGATCTTCGCCAAACCTCTCCCTTGGGATTATGGGTCCCCCGCGTTCGCGGGGACGACAGCGGGATGTCGCGCCAGCGCGTCTCTTCGACCACCAGCCCGCCCCCGAATCGCCGGAATATTTCGGTTTGCTGACGCCCGCGCGCCCTTGGCACGGGCATGGTCTGTTCCCATGTCGTGCCACGAGGGTTTTTCCTCCTGGGAGGACGGACGATGTCGTACGACTCGAGTGATTCAGGCGTCTGGCGCAATGACGGCGGGTTGCAGCCGCACGCCTACGACCCCTACCTGCATCCGGAACTGTTCCGCGGCGTGGCGACGCGGCGGGTGTTCGCGTTCCTGATCGACATGGTCGTGATCTCGGTGCCCGTGATCCTTGGCTACGTCTTCATCGCATTGTTCGGCGTGGTCACCCTCGGCATCGGCTGGGCCCTGTTCTGGATCGCGTGGCCGGCCTCCGTCATCTGGGCCATCGTCTATTACGGCGCCTGCATCGGCGGTCCGTCGTCCGCGACGATCGGCATGCGGGTCATGGATCTGGAATTGCGCACCTGGTACGGCGCGCCCGGCTACTTCGTGCTCGGCGCCACCCATGCCGTGCTGTTCTGGATCACGGTCTCGTTCCTGTCGCCCTTCGTGGTGCTGGTCGGCCTGTTCAACGGCCGGCGTCGCCTGCTGCACGATTTCGTGCTGGGCACGGTCGTGATCAACAATTCCGTCCGCGCTCCCGTGCCTCAAGCGGCAAGACCGTACTGATCAAGAACCTATCAACCAGGACGGACTAAGCTGAGTGATCTGACCTGCCGAGCAGACCGATTGACCAGGGGCTTTCGTAGCGCGATGCTGATGCTCAGTTCGGAGGCCCACGACGTCCCTTGACCCAGCACTCGCGCGACACCCCCCAATTTTACCTCACGGCGCCCTCGCCGTGCCCCTATTTGCCCGGCCGGCATGAGCGCAAGGTGTTCACGCACCTCGTCGGCGACCGCGCCGGCGACCTCAACGACCTCCTGACCCATGGCGGCTTCCGCCGCAGCCAGTCGATCGCCTACCGGCCGGCCTGCGACCAGTGCCGCGCCTGCGTCTCGGTCCGGGTGATCGCCAACGAGTTTCGGCCCTCCCGCAGCTTCCGGAAGGTGATGGCGCGCAACGCCGACATCATCGGCGAGCAGCGCAGCGCGGTGCCCACCTCCGAGCAATATTCGGTGTTCCGCGCCTATCTCGACGCCCGCCACCGCCACGGCGGCATGGCCGACATGACCGTGCTCGACTACGCCATGATGGTCGAGGACAGCCACGTCGAGACCCGCATCATCGAGTACCGCAAGCGCGGCCCCGACAGCGGCCTCACCGGCCGCGGCGAGGAGCTGATCGCGGTCGCCCTGACCGACGTGCTCAGCGACGGCCTGTCGATGGTCTATTCGTTCTTCGAGCCGAACCAGGTCAGCCGCTCGATGGGCACCTTCATGATCCTCGACCACATCGCGCGCGCCCGCCGCCAAGGCCTGCCTTACGTCTATCTCGGCTACTGGATCGAAGGCTCCAAGAAGATGGACTACAAGGCCCGCTTCCTGCCGCAGCAGCGCCTTGCACCCTCAGGCTGGCTGCGCATCGACGCGCAGGGCGACGTGGCATCCGAGCCGCAGGATTGAAGGAGCGAATGGTGAATGGCGAATAGGAGAAGCACGCTCCATTCGCTACTCGCTATTCGCCACTCACCCGAACAGCGTATCGGCGAGCAGCTTCAGATTCAAAACCACAATGACACCCGCCACGATCCAGGCGATCGCGGCGACGGATTTGGGTATCGCGAACTGACCCATCTTGCGGCGGTCGGAGACGAAGCGGACCAGCGGGATGACGGCGAAAGGCAGTTGCATCGACAGCACGACCTGGCTGAACACCAGCAGATCCGCCGTGCCGCGCTCGCCATAGATCGCCGTGACGATGATCACGGGAATGATGGCGATGCCGCGCGTCAGCAGGCGGCGCGCCCAGTTCGGCAGGCGCAGGTCGAGAAAGCCCTCCATCACGATCTGCCCGGCGAGCGTCGCCGTCACCGTCGAATTGAGGCCGGAGGCCAGCAGCGCCACCGCGAACAGCGTCGAGGCGATGCCGAGGCCGAGCAGCGGCGACAGCAGCTCGAAGGCCTGACCGATCTCGGCCACATCGGAATGGCCGCTCTTGTGGAAGGTCGCGGCAGCGACAACGAGGATGGCGGCGTTGATGAACAGCGCCAGCATCAGGGCGATGGTGGAGTCCGTCGTCGCCCATTTGATCGCTTCGCGCCGGCCCGTCTCGTTGCGCTCATAGGCGCGCGTCTGCACGATCGAGGAATGCAGATAGAGATTATGCGGCATCACGGTCGCGCCGATGATGCCGATCGCGATGTAGAGCATTTCCGGATTGGTGAAAATCTCGGTCTTCGGCAGGAAGCCGTGCAGGACCTCCGCCACCGGCGGGGCCGCAGCCACGATCTGGATCGCGAAGCAGACGGCGATCACCGCCAGCAGCGCGATGACGAAGGCTTCCAGGAAACGGAAGCCGCGGTTCATCAGGAGCAGCAGCAGGAAGGCGTCGAGCGCGGCGAGCAATGCGCCGCCGATCAGGGGAATGCCGAACAGGAGTTTCAGCGCGATCGCGGTCCCGATCACCTCGGCGAGATCGCAGGCGATGATCGCCGCCTCGCAGGCAATCCAGAGCAGGAAGTTCACCGCCGGTGAATAGGTGGCGCGGCAGGCCTGCGCGAGGTCGCGGTCGGTGACGATGCCGAGCCGCGCCGCCAGCGACTGGAGCAGGATCGCCATCAGGTTCGAGAGCAGGATGACGGACAGCAGCGTGTAGCCGAACTTCGACCCGCCGGCGAGATCGGTCGCCCAATTGCCGGGGTCCATGTAGCCGACCGAGACGAGGTAGCCCGGACCGACGAAGGCCAGCAGCCGCCGGGACCAGTGGCCTCGCGGGATCGCGACTGTGGAATTGACCTCGGCGAGGCTCTTGGTGGTGGGCGCGTCGGCACGCCAGGCGGTGGCGTCGGGAGTCAGGTGGGGTGATCGGGCATCCATGCCGGCAGAATAACCAACTTTGTTCTTATTGCAACTCATTTGCAACTGCATCTAGCGGCACCGTTCCGGCGCGGACCGCGGGGGATTTGCCTCTTGTCGGGAAGCGGGTGGGTCTGGTGGTCGTCGGGGGCGAACATTGGCGAAATTCGCCTTTGCAGGATATGAGCCATGTCAACGCCCGCCCGCCTCCCTGACACCTTCAATCGCCTCGCCTGGTCGAACCTCGCGGCGCAATCGGCCGAGCAGATTGCGCTCGCCGCTGCTCCCATCGTCGCCGTGCTGACGCTGGGGGTTGCCGAAGGTCAGACCGGCCTGCTCCAGACTGCGCTCACCTTGCCCTTCGTCCTGTTCGCCATTCCCGCCGGCGTGCTCGCCGACCGCATCTCCCGCCGCCGGCTGATGGCGGGCGCCGAGGCGTTGCGGGCCGCCGCGCTCGCCGCCATCGTGCTCCTGCTCGCGGTGGGGGCCCTCGACTTGCCGCTGCTGGCGCTGCTCGGCTTCGCTGCCGTGTGCGGCACCGTCGTCTACAGCGTCGCCGCGCCGGCGCTGGTGCCCTCGCTGGTGAGCTCGGAGCTGTTGCCGGCGGCGAATGCACGGATCGAGCTCGCGCGCACCATCGCCTTCGCCAGCGGCCCTGCGCTTGGCGGCGCGCTGGTGGGATGGTGGGGCGCCAGCCCGGCCTTCGGCTTTGCCGCGGCACTCTCGGCCATCGCCGTCGTGCTGCTCTCCGGCATCTACGAGCCCGCGCGCGGGCCTGCGCCGCGACGTCATCCGTTCCAGGAGATCCGCGAAGGCGCGGCCTTCGTGTTCCACCATCCGCTGCTGCGGCCGGTATTCATCACCCAGTTCATCTTCAACACCGGCTGGTTCCTGCAGATCGCCGTGTTCGTGCCCTATGCCGTGCGCCATCTCGGCTTGACGGCGGCCGGTGTCGGCGCGGTGCTGACGATGTACGGTGTCGGCATGGTGATCGGCGCGCTCCTCGCCACGCGCGTGATGAAGCGCATTGCCTTCGGCACCGTCGTCGGACTCGGCCCCGTCACCGGCTTCGTCGCCGCATTGGTGATGGCGCTGACGGTGCTGCTGCCCTCGCCGTGGCTCGCGGCCTTGAGCTTCTTCCTGCTCGGCGTCGGTCCGATCCTGTGGGTGATCTCGACCACGACGCTGCGCCAGTCGGTGACGCCGCCGCGCCTCCTGGGACGCGTCTCCGCCATCAACATCATGAGCTATGGCGCCCGTCCGCTCGGCTCGGCGCTGGGCGCGATCGTCGGCGGCCTCTGGAGCGCGGAAGCGTGCCTCTATCTCGCCGCCGCCGTATTCGGCCTGCAGGCGCTCGTGATCCTGCTGTCACCCGCGGTGGCGCTGGACCGGCAGCCGGACATGGTGGGGGACGAAGTGGCAGCGCAATGCTAGCCACGTCGTTGCTGGTTCAATTCGCCAGGTAGCGTTCGTAGCTCCCCGTCACCGGCTCGTTCGCGTCGACCTCCGGATCGAGCGTATAGAGATCCTGCGCGCGGCCGATGCCGCGTAGCGCGTAGCGGCCAGTGGAGACGAGATAGCGACGGCCGGCGGCATCGAGGCCACTATAGAACTCCGATGAGGCCAGCAGCTCGCGGTCGACCGAGCGGCTCATGGAGGCGATGCGGCTGACCTCGTTGACGGTCGGGCCGACCACGGTGAAATCGAGCCGGTCCTCGCTGCCGATATTGCCGTAAAAGACCTCGCCGACATGCAGGCCGACATAGGCCGACGTGGTCGGACGGCCCTCCGCCGCACGACGCTTGTTCAGCGCGGCGACATTCTTGCGGAACAGGTGCTCGGCCCGTAGCGCGGCCCGCCGCGCATCCGCCATATCCTCGCCCCAGAACATCGCCAGCACGCCGTCGCCGATCAGTTTCAGCACGTCGCCGCCGGCGTGGTGGATCGCGTCGATCACCGTCTGCGCATAGTCGTTGAGGAACGGGATGATCTCGTCGGGGCCGATGCTCTCGCTGATCCCGGTCGAGCCGCGCAAGTCCGAATACCACAGCACCGCGTTGATGCGCTCGGTGACGCCGCGGGAGATGCGCCCGCGCAAAACCTGTTCGGAGGCATCGCGGCCGAGATAGACCCGGCCGAGCGTGCGCACGATGTCGACCTGCTGTGCCGACTTGATCGCCAGACCCAGCACCGGCACCAGATCGCGCAGCGCCTCCAGCTCCAGTCCGGAGAAACCGCTCTCGCGGCGGGTGGTCCAGCAGGAATAGAGGCAATCCATCAGGCCGAGCGCGCCATTCTCGCCGAACCGATGCACGAAGGCGAGATAGTGCTTGTGGCCCTTTTCGGCGAGCTCGCCGATTTGAGAGAAATCCATCGACGGGGCCTCCGCGAGATCGATCACCATCTCGTCGTGGCCATTCTCGAGCATGTGGAAGAACACCGAGCGGCGCCAGCTCTTTGCCGCGTCGCCGTCGGCGGTCGAGCCGTATTCGAACGCATCGCTCTCATTGCTGGGCCGGTCGCTCCAGCGGAAGCCCCTGCCCTCATAGATCGGATGCAGCGTGTCGATGACGACGAGCCCGCGCGACAGTTCCAGCCCCTCGGCGCAGCAGCGCTCGCAGAAGCCGCGGAGCAGCTCGTTCTCTGGCAGGCCCGTGAGCCCCTGGCCGGTCACCCAGTTCATCAGCGCAAGGCGCGAGGTCAATTGCATGCGCCATTATGGCGTGCATTCGTGACGAGCGAAAGGCGCAGGCCCGGCGTGTGCACCAGGCTCCCGTCCCCTGCAGGTCGAATATGTCGCGGCGCCGGTTGACGCCCTCGCCACGCGAACGGCAAATATCGGCGATGATGACTTCGTCGGCCCAAATCGGAAGCCCGCGCGGATGACCCAGCGCCAGCTCCCGATCATCCTGGCGCTCGGTACCACGCAGACCCTGGCCTGGGCCTCGAGCTATTATGTGCCGGCGCTGCTCGCCGATCCCATGGCACACGACCTCGGCGTCTCCTCCAACTGGATCTTCGGCGCGTTTTCGGCCGCGCTGGTGATCTCGGCCATGCTCGGCCCGCGCATCGGACGGCAGATCGATCTCGTCGGCGGCCGTCAGGTGCTGTCGGCCTCGAACCTGATCATCGCCGCCGGCCTCGTGCTCCTTGGGTTCTCGCAATCGATCGCCGTGATGGCGATCGCCTGGCTCGTGCTCGGCATCGGCATGGCGATGGGACTCTACGACGCTGCCTTCGCCGCGCTCGGACGCATCTACGGCACCGAGGCACGCCGGCCCATCACCGGCATCACGCTGATGGCGGGCTTCGCCTCCACCGTCGGCTGGCCGCTCACGGCCTGGGGCATCGCCCATATCGGCTGGCGCGACACCTGTTTTGCGTGGGCCGCCGCCAACGTCCTGATCGGCCTGCCGCTCAATTTCTTCATGCTGCCGGTGATCAAGGGCGCGAAGCAGGCCGCGGCCACGGCCGAGAAGCCGCATGTGCCGCTCGACCGCACCATGCTCCTCCTGGGCTTCATCTTCGCGGCGGTCTGGACCGTCACCGGCGCGATGGCCGCGCATTTCCCGCGCATCCTGGAGGCGACAGGGGCCACGCCTGCCGAAGCCATCGCCGCCGGCGCACTGATCGGCCCGGCGCAAGTCGGGGCGCGCATGCTCGAAGCCGGCTTCCTCAGCCGCTTCCATCCGCTGTGGTCGACCCGGCTCGCCTGCCTCACCCACCCGCTCGGAGCCATGATCGTTGCGATCTTCGGCGGCGCAGCGGCGAGCGCGTTCGCGCTGTTCCACGGTTCCGGCAACGGCATCTTGACGATCGCGCGCGGCACGCTGCCGCTGTCGATCTTCGGCCCGAAGGATTTCGGCTATCGTCTCGGCATCATCGGCGCCCCGGCACGGATGGCGCAGGCGGTGGCGCCGCTCGCCTTCGGCCTGCTGATCGACCTCATGGGCGCCAAGGTGCTGATCGTCTCGTCTGCGCTCAGCCTTTCGGCGCTTGTGGCGCTGTTCCTGATCCGCCCCGAGCGGCCGCCGGATTGACGGCGCAGCCGCTTTCGCGCAGAAGCGAGCCATGAGCGACGATGCCGGCCCGCCCCGCACATTCAAAGGCCTCCTGCGCTGGGCGACCACGCCGCCGCAGGCCTGGGGTGTCTATCTCCTCGCCGTCCTCCTGGTGTGGCTGCTCTCGTTCTATGCCGGCACGCTGAAGCCGAAGAAGACGCCGGAGGCGAGCCCGCCGACGGCGACCGCGCCGAAAGGCTGATCCGCGCTTCGGCCACAAAGCCTCCGCACCCCGTCTGAATTCCAGTAAGGCCCGTCAATGCGGGCAGGTCTCGACCTCGACCGTGACGTGGCTGAGGCCTTTCAGCCCCGCGAGCCGCCGCTTGTAGACGGCCGGCTGCTTCGGCTTGTCCGACACCACCGAGAGCAACACGGCACAATGGCCGGGGCCGACCTGCCAGAGATGGAGGTCGGTCACGCGATCGTCGCCGACCTCCATGCGGGCCCGGATCACCCACTCCAGCTTCTCGTCGGCGCGCACGTCGAGGAGAACCGCCCCCGATGACTTGATCAGGCCGAACGCCCAGCTCGCGATCACGACGCTGCCGATCAGGCCCACCGCCGGATCGGCCCAGACCCAGCCCGAGTACATGGCGACGGCGAGCGCTGCGATCGCCAGCACAGAGGTCGCGGCATCGGTCATGACATGAACATAGGCCGCGCGAAGGTTGTTGTCGTGGTGATGGTGGTGATGATGATGGCCGTGATGATCGTGGTCGCGGTCATGATCGTCACGGTCATCATGCGCATGGCCATGGTCCTGACCGTGATGGTGATGATCGTGGCTATCGCGCAGCAGCCACACACTGGCGAGGTTGACGCACAGGCCGAGAACAGCCACAGCCATGGCCTCGCCATAGACGATCGGCACCGGCGTGATCAGCCGCAGCACGCTCTCATAGGCGATCTCGACCGCAATCAGGCCCAGGATGATCGCGCTGGCGAAGGCGGCAAGATCCCCGAACTTGCCCGTGCCGAAGGTGAAATGCGCATTCCCCAGATGCCGGCGCGCGAAACGATAGGCGAAGGCGGCAATGCCGAGCGCCGCCGCGTGCGTACCCATGTGCCAGCCGTCGGCCAGCAGCGCCATCGAGCCGAACAGCGAGCCTGCCACGATCTCGCCGACCATCATGACCAGCGTCAGGACGACCACGAACCAGGTTCGGCGCTCGTTCTCGTCGTGCTTCTCGCCCAGGAACGCGTGGTCATGGGTCCATTGCTCGACGGAATGGGAATGCATCGAATTCTCCCGAAGATTCAGGTCTGTCGGCGCGCAATATAGACCGCGGGCACCAATTTTCTAAGGTCCAATCGTCCCGCGGATTGACAGTGCAACTTAGTTTCGCTGTAATCTGCGCCATGGGGATTTGAGCGATCTCCCCACGAGGCGACAGGCCCAAGCATCGCGTCCCGTTCGTTTCTTGCGAGGACGCATCATGTCTACATTCACGACCATTTCGTCTGACAAAATGGCACGGCTGATCGGCACGGCGAACGCGCCTGCACTGATCGATGTGCGCACCGAGGAGGATTTTGCCGCCGACCCGCGGCTGATCCCCGGCTCCATCAAGCTCAGCCACGACAATGTGACGGACTGGGGCGGCGCCTTCGCCGGCCGCCGCGCCGTCGTCTCCTGCTTCCGCGGTGAGAAGCTCGCGCAAGGCACCGCGGCCTGGCTGCGGCAGCTCGGCGTGCAAGCCGAAACGCTGGAGGGCGGCTTCGAGGGCTGGAAGGCGGCCAGGCTGCCGCTGGTCGACGCCCGCAAGCTGCCGCCAAGCGATGCCAAGGGCCGCACCGTCTGGGTCACGCGAGCGCGACCGAAGGTCGATCGCATCGCCTGCCCGTGGCTGATCCGCCGCTTCGTCGATCCCAATGCAGTGTTCCTCTATGTGGCGCCATCCGAGGTGGTCGCCGTCGGCGAGCGCTTCGGCGCGGCCCCCTTCGACATCGAGAACGTGTTCTGGAGCCACCGTGGCGAGCTCTGCACCTTCGACGTGATGATCGAGGAATTCGGGATCGCAACGCCGGCCCTGCTTCGCCTCGCGACGCTGGTGCGCGGCGCCGACACCGCGCGGCCGGATCTGGCGCCGGAGGCTCCGGGCCTGCTCGCGGCCTCGCTCGGGCTGTCCCGGATGTACGACGACGACCTCGAACAGCTCGAGTCCGGCATGCTGCTCTACGATGCCTTCTACCGCTGGTGCCGCGACGCCACCACCGAGACGCACAACTGGCCGACCAACAAGGTGAAGGCGTAAATGGACACCCGTAACGTTCAAGCAGGAGCTGACGCCGGTCACGGCGTCAGCTTCGATGAGGCCTTTCGCGTCTGGCTGCGCGTCGCCTGCCTCAGCTTTGGCGGGCCCGCGGGCCAGATCGCGGTGATGCACCGCATCCTGGTCGAGGAGAAGAAGTGGATCTCCGAGGGCCGGTTCCTGCATGCGCTGAATTACTGCATGCTGCTGCCGGGACCTGAGGCGCAGCAGCTCGCGACCTATGTCGGCTGGCTGATGCATCGCACCGCCGGCGGCCTGATGGCGGGCGGGCTTTTCATCCTGCCCGGCATCATCGCCATCATGGGCCTCAGCTACGTCTATGCCGCATTCGGCAATGTCAGCTTCGTCGAGGCGCTGTTCTTCGGCCTCAAGGCCGCCGTGCTTGCCATCGTCGTCGAGGCCGTGGTGCGCGTCGGCAAGCGCGCGCTGAAGAACCGCATCATGATCGCGCTCGCGGCCGCGGCCTTCGTCGCGATCTTCTTCTTCGCCGTCCCCTTCCCCGTCATCATCATCGCCGCCGCCATCATCGGCTATGCCGGCGCGCGAGCTGGCCGTCCGGAGTTCGCGCCGGCCGGTCACGGCCATGGCGGCAGCGGCGCCGTGATCGACAGCATGCTCGGCGATGCCGTGCCCGAGCACGTGCGCCCCGACACGGCGCGCGCGATCCGCGTCGGCGCACTGTGGCTCGCGCTCTGGCTTGTCCCGGTGATCGCGCTGCTGTTATTCGTCGGACAGGCCAATGTGTTCAGCCAGATCGCGCTGTTCTTCTCGAAAATGGCGCTCGTCACCTTCGGCGGCGCCTACGCCGTGCTGGCCTACGTCGCCCAGCAGGCGGTCGAGCATTATCACTGGCTGAAACCGCACGAGATGCTCGACGGCCTCGGCATGGCCGAGACCACGCCGGGCCCGCTGATCATGGTGCTGCAGTTCGTGGGCTTCATGGCGGCCTACCGCGATCCCAGCGGCCTGTCACCGTTGCTCGCGGCCACGCTCGGCGGCCTGCTCGCGACCTGGGTCACCTTCACACCCTGCTTCCTCTGGATCTTCGTCGGCGCGCCCTATATCGAGCGCCTCCGCGGCAACATTGGCCTCGCCGGCGCGCTGAGTGCGATCACTGCCGCGGTGGTCGGCGTGATCCTCAACCTCTCGATCTGGTTCGCGCTGCACACGCTGTTCCGAGAGACCGTGCCGGTGCACGCGTTGCCGCTGAACTTCGACATGCCCGTGCTGAGGAGCGTCGACATCCCCGCGTTCGTGCTGTCCATCGCGGCGGCGACCGCGATCTTTCGGTTCAAGCTGGGCATGCTGACGGTGCTCGCCGGCAGTTGCGCCGCAGGCGTGGCGCTGCGGCTGGCGGGAATCATCTAGGACGTATGGTGGCCACAAAGGCACGGTTCTCGGGGGAGCCGCAGAGGACCAATCGTTGAAGCCTGATGTGCTTCTCTCCGGGAACCAGCATAAGGTGGCTGATCATCTGCGAGCTGGAGGGCGAAGCTCCGCCGATCTTTCAATCGTGTAAGGCCGCCGCGAATCCGAGCGTCATTTTGATAACTTCGGACTTTCCACATCCTTGAGACAGATCAAGAGACATCGATCTGGACCGAGGCATAAATTGCCAGGGGCTGTCCAACCTCGGAGAGTATCATGCGAGTTGCACTCTTCTGGCCAACCATTGCCGTTGCATCGACTGCTGCGGCAGCAGCAGCCGCCGCTGCTACCGAAAATCTCAAGGGGACTTACTCGCTGGTCGGTGCTCAAACCTGCTTGGTCGCACCGGCCGGGTTCAAGCAAGACAGCATGGGAAACTTCACAATCCCAATCGGCGAAACCAACCTCAGCCATCTCACCACCGAAGGTCAGGTCATCTACCATGGCGACGGGACCGGCGAGGCGAGACAGACGTTCGTGACCATCGTTCCGCCCCCCAATCCTTTGGGAGCGGCAGTAAGCGCGGGCACACTCTCTTACTCGTTCACTTACACAGCCGAGGGAGAGCACGCTTATCGTATGGCCCTCAAACCCGGCACCTTTCAGGGCAGGCTGAATGCCGGGCCAAATGCCGGCCAGCAATTCTCCATAGAGGGAGACAGCAGGCTGTTCCATGTCTCTGATGACAGAAAGAAGATTACGGCTGCAATAGACAAACCATACGTTCAGAAGATCACCTTTTCCGGATCATCCCAGCCTGTTCAACGAGTATGCACGTCGATCAGCAACCAGTTGCTAATCGACGAATCCGCTACAGTGGGGAAGGTCAAGTGACGTGGATTGCGATTGGCTAGAGTCCTCCTTCCGGTCGCAACATCGGCGCAAACTTTGCTCGGATTTCGGAAGCTTGCGCCGATGATGATCAACCGGCGACTTCCGCTGTGCCCCGCGGGAGCTGCCGTTCATGAGTTCACGTCCTTAAGGCAAAAGCACGTCGCCAATGCCCGGTCGCCATTGGCGCGGTCGGCGCAAAACAGCCGCACGCCCTGACCTCAAGCCTTATCAAGGCCCGACAGTTCAAATATTCCACTTTCTCGAAATTCGGATTTGTCGTAAAGAGAAACACCCTGGCCCGAGACAAGGGGCGGATCGCGATCGTCACGAACCGCGGGCCGGGCAGCGATGGACGCGACGGCGTCGGGCGTAACAGGCATTGCAGGGCGGCTTCGGCTGTGAGCAACTTGCCGTCGCGCATACGACACGACGCTGACAGCGTCTTCGCATGGCTTCGGGCGCGAGCACACGCCAGCCCTCGAAGCGACATGCGAGGACGTGCGCGGACGGAGAAGTCGTGTGGTCCTGACGCCCGGGGTCTGTGCGTCAAGTCCTGCGGTGATGCCTGCGGCCCAACCGGGTCCGCACATCAGCCATCCGCAGGGCGACGGGGGCAATAGTGCATCGCTCCCCGAAGAGAGCACGAAGGACACCGTTAAAACCATTTGCGCAGGGAAGGCCGGGCGACCGGCATCACCTGTGGTTCACCCCGTGTGCATTTTTCGGCGCACGGATCTCGGGTGCCAGCCGGCGCCCGAGATCCGTGCGCCCTCGTCATTTTCGAGGGCGTGCGAGAAGCAAAACTCGGGCGACATGCGCCGCGGGAAGACGATCGTGCGTCTGCTGTTTGAAGCGTGCAACGAGCGATGACCTGTCCAGCTTCACACTCGGTGTCGTCGCCGGGCTTGACCGGGCGACCCAGTACTCCGAGACGGTCGTGTTTGATCGATAGGCCCCGGCGTACGGGATGCCCCGGTCAAGCCGGGGCATGACACCATCGTTGTGCCTCTACCGCATCATCATCCGCGCGATCGCTTCCCCAATCACCACCGTCGTGAAATGCGTGTTGGCCCGGCAATCCGACGGCATGATCGAGGCGTCGGCGACGCGTAGGCCGCTTATCCCCTTCACCGTGCCATCCGGATTGACCACGCCGTCGGCATCCCCAACGCCGCTCATGCGGCAGCTGCCGGCGGCGTGCTGGATGTCGCCGGTCTCTCGCCGCAGCACCGCATCGAGCTCGTGATCCGGCAGCGCTGCGGCCTGCGGCAATGTCAGGTCGGTGTCGGTCAGCCGGATCCAGTCGGCGATGCCTGATAGCGCCGGCTGGGACGTGATCACGGCGAGCCGCTTCACCGCATCCTTCATGCGGAGCATGTCGCGGGGATCGGCCAGCATGTTCTCCTCGACGACGGGATCGATCGCGGGATCGGTCGAGGCCAATTTGAGGGTTCCCCGCGAATACGCGTTGAACAGCCCGGCGCCGATCGCCCCGGACACGCCGACGCCGCGGTGATTGAAGGCGATCAGGATCATGTCGCGCTTGCCGCCATTGGCAAGGCCCGACGAGTAGGTCACGCAGCAATTGGTGTGGCGCGTATCGGGATCGGTGGGACGAAGCTCCTCCCGCAGCTGGATCGTGGCACGAAACAGCGGGTGATCGAAGAAGTGGCGGCCGACCGGCAGATCGCGAGCGACCGCGATCCCCATCGCCCGCAACTCCTCGGCCGGTCCGACGCCCGAGCGCAGCAGGATCGCCGGACTGTGAATGGCGCCGGCGCAGAGCACGATCTGCCGCGCGCTGATCTCGCTGGTGCCTTGCCCCTCGACATGAACGCGGACGCCGGTCGCGCGGCCGTCGCTGATCAGCACGCGATCGACCAGTGCATGTCCGCGGATCTCCAGATTGGCGCGGCCACGCGCGGGCTCGAGATAGCCCTCGTTGGTGGTGATACGGCGGCTGTCGCGGCTGTTGATGGGATAGCAGGCGACGCCCTCGCCGTCCGGGCCGTTGACATCGGCGCACCAGGGATAGCCGCTCGCCAGCGCCGCGTCGCGCAAGCCGCGATCGATCGGGCCCCATTTCTCCGGCGGCGCGCGATAGACCGGCAACGGCCCGCCGCGTCCGTGGCCCTCGGCATCGCCGAATTCCAGATCGTCCTCGATCACCGAGAACAGCGGCATCACCTCTTTCGCCGACCAGCCGGTGCAGCCATTGGCCGCCCATTCGTCGAAGGCGTCCGCAACGCCGCGGATGGCGATCTGGCCGTTAATCATCGATGAGCCGCCGAGCCCCTTGCCGCGCCAGTAGAAGCGTGGCTCCTGCCCCGCCACTCGGCGCGTCAAGAGGTCAGGCCATTGCCATTTCTCCTGGTATTCGCGCTTGTGAATGATCGGAATGGGATTGGGCGTCCGCACCTCCCAGGGCGCCTCGTCGGCGCGCCAGTCGCGCCCCGCTTCGAGCAGCAGGACGCGCCGTCCTGGATCCTCGGACAGCCGTGCCGCAACAGCGGCGCCGGCGGAGCCGCCGCCGACAACAATGACATCGTACATCGCGTTACTTCTCAACGTTCCAGAACACCGGGATGGCGGACGGTATCAGACCGCGCAAGGTCGCGCGATAGGCGGCCGGCTGGGCGAACTGGCCCCACGGAATCGCGGGTGCCTGATCGTACATGACGGCCTGGATCTCGCCCGCGATCTTCTTGCGGTCCTCCTCGGCCGGCGCCTTGGCGAAGGCTTCCATCAAGGGCGTGATGCGTTGATCGCATTGCCAGCCGGTGAAGTCGGCGCAGTTGAAGGCAACCATGACGTTGGTCAGCGGCGACCCCAGATCGAAACCGCCGGCGTGAACGCCGTAGACGCTCCAGCCTTCCTTCTTGGCGCGGCGCGCCAGCACGCTCGCCCAGTCCATCACCTGCAGATCGACGTTGAAGCCGGCGGCCTTCAGCCGCTCGGCGAGCACCTGCGCCGAGACGCGCGGGGCCTCGAGATCGTTGGCCTCCATGACGACGACGGGCTCGCCGGCGTATTTGGTCGCCTTCAGCGCGGCCTTGGCCGCCTCGATCGAGGGCTTTGCCGCCGCTTCGGTGCCGGCCTTGCTTTCATAGGTGGTGCCGCAGGTGAAGAACGTCGCGCACGGCGTGGCGTATTTGGCATCGAGCCCGAGCGCATCCAGCACTTCGCGCTGATCGACCAGCTTCCACAGCACGCGCCGGATCGCGGGATCGTCGAACGGTTTCGACGCGGCGTTGAGGCGGTAGGCGCCTGCGAACATGTTGCCGCCGGTGAAATTGACCAGCTTCACGCGGGAGTTCTTCTCCAGCGTCGGCAGCAGATCGAACGGCGCGTATTGCATGAAGTCGACTTCGCCGGCCTGGAGCGCGGAGGCTGCGGTCGCACCGTCGGGAATGACACGGATCTCCAGCGTGTCGACATTGACGCGCTTGCCGCCGGCGAGGAAGTCGGCGGGCTCGCGGCGCGGCACATAGTCGGCGAATTTCTTCAGGATCATGCGATCGCCGGTGCGGTGATCGGCCTTGCTGTAGACGAACGGGCCCGAACCGATGATCTCGGTGATGCGCTGATCGCCGGGCGTCTTCGCGATCCGCTCGGGCATCATGAAGGCGACGGGGCTGACGGGATTGCCGAGCGCGTCGATAACGAGACCGGACGGCTCCTTCAACGTCAGCACGAAGGTTTTGGCATCGGTCGGCTCGAGCGATGCGGTGATCGCGAAGATGCGGCGGCCGAGCGCGCTGCGGGTGCCCCAGCGGCGCAGCGAGGCCACGCAATCGGCCGCCGTGACCGGCTGGCCATCATGCCACTTCAGGCCATCGCGCAGGGTGAAACTGTAGGTCAGGCCATCGGGCGAGACCTTCCAGTCCTGCACCATCTGCGGTTTGACGTCGCCCTTGGAGTCCTTCGCAAACAGCGTATCGAACACCATGTAGCCAAACGTGCGCGAAATATAGGCCGTGGAGAAATGCGGATCGAGGGTGACGATCTCCGCCTCGAGCACCGCGACGAGATTGCCCGCCGCATGCGCCGGCGCCGCGGCCAGCGCGAGGCCGAACAGCGCGGGGATCAAAGACTTGAGTTTGAACATTGGTTTCTTCTTGCCTTGGCGAAACGGTTACGGTCGCCAGCAAAAAGCAATGTTCGTGCCCGTTCGATCGGAGCACGTATGCGCACACGGCTATCAGCCGCGCGTTTGCGCACCACACCGTCGGTGTCATCGCCCGGCTTGACCGGGCGATCCAGTATTCCAGAGACCATGCGATGATAAAGGCCGCGGCGTACTGGATGCCCCGGTCAAGCCGGGGCATGACACCAATGGTGTGGCGACGGCCTGCGCCCCTACCCGATGCCCCGGCCGAACTTGTTCGACTTCGGAAAACCCTTCGGAGGCAGGCGGCCGGCGTCGGCGCGGGTGCCTTGCCACTCGGCGAGCTCCTTCATGGTCGCGGAGAATTCGCGACCGGCGGAGTCCTTCCAGGTCAGGCCGGCCTTGGCGTCGAACACGGCGACATCCGAAAGGCCGCCATCCTTGTACTTCTGCAAGCGAACGCCGCGGCCGCGCGCCATTTCCGGCACCTGGTCGAGCGGGAAGACCAGCATCTTGCGGTTCTCGCCGATCACCGCGACGGTGTCGCCGAGCACCTCGGTGATCGCGCGCGCCTCGTTCGGCATGTCGACGTTGAGGACCTGCTTGCCCTTCTTGGTGGTGCCGACGCAATCGTCCTCGTTGACGACGAAGCCCTGGCCCTCGTGGCTCGCGACCAGGAATTTGCGTCCGCCCTTGTGGACGAACAGCGCGACGGGCGCGGCTTCCTGCTCGAGGTCGATGAACAGGCGGATCGGCTCGCCGTGACCTCGGCCGCCCGGAAGCTTCGCGACGTCGAGCGAGTAGAACTTGCCGTTGGTCGCGAACAGCAGCAGCTTCGAGGTCGTCTCCGCGAAGAAGGCGAAGCCGAGCTTGTCGTCCTGCTTGAAGGCAAGGCCCGAGAGATCCTCGACATGGCCCTTCATGGTGCGGATCCAGCCCTTGTCGGAGACGACGACCGTGACCGGCTCACGCTCGACGAAGGCCTCCTCGATCGCGGCGAGATCGTGCTCGGGCGCGTCGGCAAAGGTGGTGCGGCGCTTGCCGAGCGGCGTCTTCGGCCCGAACATCTCGCGGACCTTGCCGACCTGCTCGCCGACCTTCTTCCACTGTTCGGCCTCGGAGGCGAGCACCGCGTTGATGCCCTTCAGCTCGTTGCGGAGGTTCTTGTCCTCGGTGCGGATCTCCATTTCCTCGAGCTTGCGCAAGGAGCGCAGGCGCATGTTGAGGATGGCTTCGGCCTGAACCTCGGTGAGCTTGAACGCCTTCATCAGCTCGGGCTTGGGCTCATCCTCGGTACGGATGATCTTGATGACCTTGTCGATGTTCAAATAGGCGATCAGGAAGCCGCCAAGCACTTCCAGCCGGTGCTCGATCTGCGCCTTGCGATAATTGCTGCGCCGGATCAGCACGTCGCGCAGATGGTCGAGCCATTCGCGCAGGGCTTCGGCCAAGCCGACCACCTTGGGCACCCTGCCCTTGATCAGCACGTTGAGGTTCAGCGGTATCTTGCTTTCCAGCTCGGTGAGCCGGAACAGCGATTCCATCATCAGCGCCGGATCGACGTTCTTCGATTTCGGCTCGATCACGATGCGGACGTCTTCGGCCGACTCGTCCCTGATGTCACCGACCAGCGGCAGCTTCTTCTGGTCCAGCAGCTCGGCGACCTTCTCGATCAGGCGCGACTTCTGCACCAGGAAGGGAATCTCGGTGACGACGACGACCCAGCTGCCGCGGGCGCCCTCTTCCTGCTCCCATCTCGCACGGACACGGAACGAGCCGCGGCCGGTCATGTAGGCTTCCGCAATCGCCTGCTTGGAATCGACGATGATGCCGCCGGTCGGAAAATCCGGTCCCTTGACCCACTTCAGCAGCGCCTTGGATTTCGCGTCGGGCTTCTCGATCAGATGCAGCGCGGCATCGCAAAGCTCGGCGGCGTTGTGCGGCGGGATCGAGGTGGCCATGCCGACCGCGATGCCCTGCGCGCCGTTGGCGAGCAGGTTCGGGAAGCCGCCGGGCAGCACGACGGGCTCTTTCGACTGGCCGTCGTAGTTGGCGCGGAATTCGACGCCGTCCTCGTCGATGCCCTCGAGCAGAAGCCGCGCGACGTCGGTCATGCGCGCTTCGGTATAGCGGTAGGCGGCGGGGTTATCGCCGTCGATATTGCCGAAATTGCCCTGGCCGTCGACCAGCGGATAGCGCGAGGAGAAGTCCTGCGCGAGGCGCACCATGGCGTCGTAGATCGCCTGGTCGCCATGCGGATGGAACGAGCCCATCACGTCGCCGACGATCTTTGCGGATTTCTTGAAAGCCGTGCCGGGGTCGAGCCTGAGCAGCCGCATGCCGTACAGGATGCGCCGGTGCACCGGCTTCAGGCCGTCGCGTGCGTCCGGGAGCGCGCGGTGCATGATGGTGGAGAGCGCATAAGCGAGATAGCGCTCTTCCAGCGCCTCGCGCAGCGGCACATCGTGGATTTCGGCCGGTTCTTCCGGCGGAACGATTCGTTTTCCCATGCCGCCCGGTTAAACCGTGGAAGCGAATCGGGCAAGGATCGAATGGTTCCCTGTTGGTGGCCTACTGGCCTGCCCAGCCGGCCGTGAATGTCTGGGTTTTGGCCTGACCAGGCGTTTGGGCGGGTGCCCGCGCATTGGCCACGCAGCGGCGGGCGGCCTCGATCTCAGCCTCGGTCGCGCCGTGGGCCCTCGCCCATGTCTCTGCGGTGGCAGCGGAATATTTCGCCACATAATACCGGACGACCGTGCAGGAAGCCCGGCGAAACAAGCCGGGTTGCGGCTCTCCGGCCATTGCATCGGGCGCGAACGTAAGCAGCGCCGCGGAGAAGGCGAAACCCCTGATCAACATTTAGGCTGTCCCCGTTGTGGAACCTCAAGGCGAACTCGACCGGCCCGACTTCGTTCCGGGGAACTCCATGCCAAGTGGCAATGCAGAGTCCCGATGAGCTCATGGCGCGGGAATCGTTGCCCTCGCCTGCTGTCGTATCAGGGCATTGATGAAGCCGGCCCGCGCATCGGAATGGCCTTGCCCGCGCGGCTCCAGCACGTGACGCAGCAGGAACAAGCCGGTGAGCCGGAAGCCGTCCTGGAGATCCTGCTCGGTGAGATCGCTCGCGGTTTCGCCATGGCGCAGAAAGGGCGGCAGCCGCAACAGCCGGTCGCGCCACGGCTCGCCCGCGCCGCGCGACACCGCACCGCCGGATTTCGGCGACACGTAGATCAGGTCCGTGGTCTCGCCGGTCACCGCGCAATTGTCCAACGCCAGGCCGAACCCCAGCTCGGCGAGCATCGCCAGCTCAAAGTGAATGACGTGCACGGCGGCGCTGCCGATATCCTCGAAATCGTCGAGCGAATGCTCGAGCAGCGCAAAGATCTCTTCGTGCGGATCGCGCTCCGGCAAGAGCCGCGCAACCGAGGCGAGATGGGTGACGCCATAGACCCCATGGGACGATGCCAGCAGCGTCGCCGCACGCAGCTTCAATCCCTCGACGGCATAGGTACCGAGATGCTCGTCGAGCCGCGCCCGCCACACCGCGCTAACGCTGTTGCCGGGCTGCAAGAGGGGCCGCATCCGCGAGCCGGCGCCGCCGCGGACGAGGCCGAGATGCCGGCCATGGGCGCGCGTCAAAAGCTCGACGATGGCGCTGCTTTCGCCATGCCGCCGAACCCCCAGCACGATGCCCTCGTCGGTCCATTCCATGGGAGAAGCCTACAGGATTCCAGCTCAGCGCGCAGCGCTCCATCCCGTCATTCCGGGCGATGCAAAGCATCGAACTGGGGTGCGCCCCTTGCGCACCCGAGAATCTCGAGGTTCCGGATTCGCCTCTTCGAGGCGCTCCGGAATGACAAAAACGTATCAACTCACGCGTTGAACCAGCCCTGCGCATCGCCGGTGAAGGAGAAATAAAGGCCGATCGTGGTCAGCGCGCAGGAGACGATCTCGATGGCGCTGTCGAACTCCATGCCCTTCTCCCCGATGATCTGACCGAGCGAGATCACCGACAACACTAGGGCCGCAGCCAGCACCCAGCGCGGCCAGTTCTTGCGCCGATGCGCAGCGAGCCAGACGAAATAGACCAGCAGCAGGATCATGCCGCCGGCGAGCAAGGTCGCCGTCATGATCATCTGCTCGGTCATCTCGGCATTGGGCGTGCGGTCCTGCACCGCGACCGAGAGGGCATCCAGCATCAACGATGCATAGAGCAGCGCTTCGAAGCGCCGGACGTTGCTGGGCACGCTCATCGGATACCGATCTTTTCTTGGTTATTCCCTGGGGAAGTCCAGGCCCATCTCGCGGTAGCGATCGGGATCGTCGCCCCAATTCTCGCGTACCTTGACGAACAGGAACAGATGCACCGGCACGTCGAGGATCTGCATCAGTTCCTTCCGCGAATCCGCGCCGATCGACTTGATGGTTGCGCCGCCCTTGCCGAGCACGATCTTGCGCTGGCTTTCGCGCTCGACGAAGATCGTCTGCTCGATCCGCACCGAATGATCCTTGCGCTCCTCCCATTTGTCGGTCTCGACCGTGGACTGGTAGGGCAATTCCTGGTGCAGCTTCTGATAGATCTTTTCGCGCGTGATCTCGGCCGCGAGTTGCCGCATCGGCGCGTCCGACATCTGGTCCTCGGGATAGAGGAACGGGCCCGGCGGCACCATTTCCGCGAGCGTCTTGCGGATGTCGTCGACCCCATCGCCCGAGATCGCCGAGATCATGAAGGTCCGCGCGAACTTCATGCGCTCGTTGGCGGCTTGCGCCAGCGCCAGCAGCTTCTCGCGCTGGACCAGATCGACCTTGTTGATCACCAGGATCTTCTCGTGATTGACGCTGGCGGCCTTGGCGAGGATCGCCTCCGCTTCCTCGTCGATCCCGGTCTTGGCATCCAGCAGCACGCAGACGAGGTCGGCGTCATGCGCCCCGCTCCAGGCGGTCGAGACCATGGCGCGGTCGAGCCGGCGCTTGGGCGAGAAGATGCCGGGCGTGTCGACCAGGACGATCTGCGCATTGTTCTCGATGACGATGCCGCGGATCAGCGCGCGCGTGGTCTGCACCTTGCGCGACACGATCGTGACCTTGGCCCCGACCAGCGCGTTGACCAGCGTGGACTTGCCGACATTCGGCGCACCAATCAGCGCAACGAAGCCGCAGCGCGTACCAATGGGCGCTTCGCCGCTTGCTTCAGCCGTCATTGCCGCCGCCAACACCTTCGCGTTCGATCATCACTGAAGCTGCCACCTTCTCTGCCGCGCGCTTGCTGCCGCCGACGCCTTCCGCCGGCGCCAGCCCCGGCAGATCGACCGCGACGCGGAACTGCGGATCGTGATGCGGGCCGGTACGCTCGACCTCGCGGTAAACAGGCGTCGGCAGTCCCTTCCCTTGCGCCCATTCCTGCAGCACGGTCTTGGGGTCGCGCAAGGGACGGCGCGGCTTGTGCATGCGCTCGGTCCAGTTGCGCTTGACGAATTCGGCTGCCGCCGCGTGGCCGCCGTCGAGGAAGATGGCGCCGATCACGGCCTCGCAAATGTCCCCCAGCACGCTCTTGCGCAGGCGCGCGTCGGCGCTGGGGCCGACCGAGCCCAGCTTGATGTCGTCGACCAGACCGAGCGACTTGGCGACGTCGGCGCAGCTTTCCTTGCGCACGAGCTCGGCCAGCCGCTTGGACAGCTCGCCTTCGTCGGCGTTCGGGAAGGCGTGATAGAGCATGTCGGAGACGACGAGCCCGAGCACGTGGTCGCCGAGGAATTCCAGCCGCTGATAGCTGTCGCCGCGCTTGCGTCCGGACTTCAGCGCCGAGACATGCGTGATCGCCTGCATCAGGAGGTTCGGGTCAGCGAAGCTGTGGCCGATGCGCGCCTCGAGCGCCGCGTTCGCATCCGTGGCCTTGGCCTTGCTGCTCCGCACCCGCTTCTTCTTCGCAGGCGCCTTGTCTGCAGCTGTCTTGGTCGCAGCTTCCCCTTCGGGGCCCGCTTGCGCCTCGATCGGTTGGGTCGCGATGTCCTTGGCTTCGTCTTTCATCGGACGATTTTGAAGAAACGATTCCAGCGTACCGCCCACGGCCAGCGCCAGAACATCCAGGCATGCTCGCCTTCGGCGATAGAGAAGAAGATCATCTGGGCGCGGCCGATCAGATTCTCCTGCGGCACGTAGCCGACCTGGCCGAGGAAGCGGCTGTCGGTCGAGTTGTCGCGATTGTCGCCCATCATGAAGAAATGGCCGGGCGGCACCGTGTAGACGTTGGTGTTGTCCATGTAGCCGTTGTCGGCGCAGTCCAGCGTCTCAT
Source organism: Bradyrhizobium sp. USDA 327 (assembly GCF_041262065.1). Lineage (NCBI taxonomy): Bacteria > Pseudomonadati > Pseudomonadota > Alphaproteobacteria > Hyphomicrobiales > Nitrobacteraceae > Bradyrhizobium > Bradyrhizobium sp. USDA 327. Next base: position 3,591,679 of record NZ_JBGCCW010000001.1, read on the forward strand.
AGGACACGCCGTTCGGCAGCGTCTCCTTCCAGCGCTTCACCCGGGAGATGCCGCCGCCTTCCGAGCCACAGGGGTCTTCGCCGACATATTCGCTCATGCGCTGCCGCTCGACGGGCGTGTCGTTGATGTAGAGCAGCCCGTCCCGCATCTGGACGCGGTCGCCGGGAAGGCCGATCACGCGCTTGATGTAGTCCGTGGAATCGTCCTTCGGCAGGCGGAACACGACGATGTCGCCGCGGTTCGGATCCGAGCCCCAGATTCGCCCCGAGAACAGCGGCGGCGAGAACGGAATCGAATAGTGGCTATAGCCGTAGGAATATTTCGAGACGAACAGATAGTCGCCGACCAGCAACGTCGCCTTCATCGAGCCCGACGGGATGTTGAAAGGCTGAAACAGGAAGGTGCGGATCACCAGCGCGATCAGGAGAGCATGAATGACGACCCGGATCGTTTCACCGACGCCGCTCTCAGTTTTCGTTCCTGAAGTCACGCTCATTGCTCTCTCAATTCCGGCCGGCGGTCACAGAGCGCCCTCCTGGCGCGAACAGCCCATTGCTTCGCGGCCCATGGAGATTGTCCTGATTCTGATAGTGAGGGCCAATTCCGGCGTAAAGCCGAATTCGCCCAAGCTGATTTGCGACGGCGGACTTTTAGACGGTTGTCGGAGGCCACGCAATCAAGGATCGCATCAAAACTGCTTAAGATATTGATTTCACATACGAATTATAAAATAGAACGGATATCCTCAGGGCTTCGCAGGTGGCACGGCGGAAATGATGACAAAGGCCTGCGCCAGCGGCCAGTCGTCGGTGATCGAAACGTCGATCCGCGCCTCGAATCCGTCCGGCGTCAGGGCCTGAAGCCGGGCCAGCGCGCCGCCGGTCAGCTCCATGGTCGGCCGTCCCCCCGGCAGGTTGACCACGCCCATGTCGCGCCACCAGACGCCGCGCCTGATGCCGGTGCCGAGCGCCTTGGAGCAGGCCTCCTTGGCGGCGAAGCGCTTGGCGTAGGTCGCTACCACCATCTTCTCGTTCTTGGCGCGCCGCTCCGCCTTCGCCCGCTCGGCCGCGGTGAAGATGCGGTCGAGGAAGCGCTCGCCATGACGTTCGATCACCTTGGCCACGCGGGTGATGTCGATCAGATCGGAGCCGATGCCGATGATCATGCCCGGCTCCGGCCACGGTCCATCGCCGCGCGCATGTTGCGCACGGTCTCGCCCAGACCCACGAACAGCGCCTCGCCGATCATGTAGTAGCCGATATTGAGCTCCATGATCTCGGGCAGGGCCGCGATCGTCTCCGCCGTGGCATAGTCGAGCCCGTGCCCGGCATGGACCTCGAGCCCCGCATCCTTGGCCAGCTTCACCCCCGCCACGATCCGCCGCCATTCGGCCTCGGCCTTGTCGGTGTGGCCGTCGACGACGGCGTCGCACCATGCGCCGGTGTGGATCTCGATCACGGGCGCGCGCAGCCGTGCCGCCATTTCGATCTGGGCGGGATCGGCGGCGATGAACAGCGAGACCCGGATGCCGGCATCGTTCAGCCGCGCGATATAGGGCGCGAGCGCGTTGTGCTGGCCGACCACATCCAGCCCGCCTTCGGTCGTCACCTCCTGGCGCCGCTCCGGAACCAGGCAGACCGCATGCGGCTTGGTGGCGAGCGAGATGCGCAACATGTCGTCAGTCGCCGCCATCTCGAAATTGAGCGGCTTGGAGATCTCCGCCTTCAGCCGCGCCATGTCCTCGTCGCGGATGTGCCGGCGATCCTCGCGCAGATGCGCGGTGATGCCGTCGGCGCCGGCCTCGATCGCGAGCAGCGCCGCGCGCACCGGATCCGGATTGCGGCCACCGCGGGCGTTACGCAGGGTCGCGACATGATCGACATTGACGCCGAGGCGGAGCGGAGTTGCGGGCATTTCAGGACTCACGAGATCAGGGCGACAGGCGCATACGCAAAGCGCCTATCCATTAACACGTTCGACGCGGGCGACGACCGCCTTCGCGCGCAACTGAGCCAGGATCGCGCTCAGGTGCTTCAGATCGTAGACTTCGAGATCGATCGTCGTCTCCGTGAAGTCGGGCGAGCGGCGCTGCATGCTGATGTTGTCGATGTTGCCGTCGTGCTCGGCGATCACGGTCGCGATCTGCGCCAGCGCGCCGGGCTCGTTGACGTTCTCGACCCTGATGCGGGCCGGGAAGCGCTGCGGCGCGGAGTCCTCGATGTCCCAGCGGACGTCGAGCCAGCGCTCCGGCTCCTCCTCGAAATCCTTCAGGGCCGGCGCCTGGATCGGATAGATCGTGATGCCCTCGCCCGGGGTGACGATGCCGACGATGCGATCCCCGGGCACGGCGCCGCCGTTCGGAGCGAACTTCACCGGAAGGTCGGAATTGATACCGCGGATCGGGATCGCAACCGGGCTGCGCGGTTCCGAGGACTTCTCCTTGAACTTGGCCGCAAGCCCCTTCTTGACGCCGTAGCGCGCGATGCGCTCCTCCTTGTAGTCCGGGTACATCGCACGCGCGACGTGGGATGCCTTGATCTCGCCGCGGCCCACCGCCGCCATGACGTCCTCGATCGAAGTGCGCGCGAGCCGCGGCAGCGCACCCTTGAGCTTGTCGTCGGCGTATTCGATCTTGGCGCGTTCGAACAGGCGCTCGACGATGCGCCGGCCGAGGCCGACATACTGGTCGCGCACGGCGGTGCGCGTGGCGCGGCGGATCGCGGCGCGCGCCTTGCCGGTGACTGCGAGCGTTTCCCAGGCCGACGGCGGCGCGGACTGCGCTTCCGAGGTCAGCACCTCGACCTCGTCGCCGTTCTGGAGCTCCGAGGACAGCGGCGCGAACTTGCCGTTGATCTTGCAGCCCACCGCGCTGTTGCCGACGTCGGTGTGCACCGCATAGGCGAAGTCGATCACGTTGGCGTGGCGCGGCAGCGCGATCAGCTTGCCCTTCGGGGTGAAGCAGAACACCTGGTCGTGGAACAGCTCGAGCTTGGTGTGCTCGAGGAATTCCTCGGGATTGGCGCTCTCGGAGAGGATTCCGATGGTGTGGCGCAGCCAGGCGAACGCGTTGGACTCGCGCTTGAGGTATTCGGTCGGCGAGCCCACGCCTTCCTTGTAGAAGACATGCGCGGCGATGCCGCGCTCGGCGATCTGGTCCATCGCCTCGGTGCGGATCTGGAGCTCGACGCGCTGGTTACCGGGGCCGATCACGGTGGTGTGGATCGAGCGGTAGTCGTTCTGCTTGGGCGTCGAGATGTAGTCCTTGAAGCGCCCCGGCACGACCGGCCAAGTGGTGTGAACGATCCCGAGCGCGCGATAGCAGGCCTCGATGTCGTTGACGACGAGGCGGAAGCCGAAGATGTCGGACAACTGCTCGAAGCCGACCGACTTGCGCTCCATCTTGGTCCAGATCGAGAACGGCTTCTTGCGGCGGCCATAGACCCGCGCGCCGAGGCCCCTGTGCCGCAGATTGTTGGAGAGCTGGTCCTCGATCTCGCCGATCAAGTTGCGGTTGCGCTCGGCAAGCGCGTCGAGCCGCTGCATCACCACCGAATAGGCTTCGGGATCGAGGGTGCGGAAGGACAGATCCTCCAGCTCCTCGCGCATTTCCTGCATGCCCATGCGCCCCGCCAGCGGCGCGTAGATGTCGAGCGTCTCCTCGGCGATGCGCCGGCGCGATTCCGTCGGCACGAATTCCAGCGTGCGCATGTTGTGCAGGCGGTCGGCGAGCTTGACCAGAAGCACACGGACATCATCAGCAATGGCCAGCAACAATTTGCGCAGGTTCTCGGCCTGCTTGGCCTCGCGTGACACCAGCTCGAGCCGCTTCAGCTTGGTCAGGCCCTCGACCAGCGCGCCGATCTCCGGGCCGAAGATCTGGTCGATCTCGGCCCGCGTCGCCTCGGTGTCCTCGATCGTATCGTGCAGCAGTGCTGCCACGATGGTGGCGTCGTCGAGCTTCAGGTCGGTGAGAATGGCCGCCACTTCGAGCGGGTGCGAGAAGTACGGATCGCCCGAAGCGCGGGTCTGCGAACCATGCGCCTTCATGGCGTAGACATAGGCGCGGTTCAGCAGGTCTTCGTTGGTGTTGGGATTGTAGGATCTGACACGCTCGACGAGGTCATATTGACGCATCATGCGCGCGCGGGGCCTGGCGGGGCGCGCGACCGGCGCAGTCGGGGCCACGGCAACCGATTCGGTTGCGGCCTGCATCTGCGTGGATCTGCGGCGCCGATATACCATTCCGTCCTGCTTTCAAACGGGCCCGAGCCGGTCCGTTGTATGCATCCTAGCTCCGATCGCGCGTGTGTCCGATCAATTCAGTGACAGGCGCAGCGCCAACCGGCAACACTATGGTAACCACGAAAACGTCAACAAAAGCAAAGGCCCGAACAAGGGTTCGGGCCTTTGATAAGATCACAAGCAGTCGATGATCACGATGGAGGAATTACTCGTCTTCCTCGGGCTGCTCCTCGGGAGGCGCGAGGCCTTCCAGACCCTTCAGCAGCTCCTCTTCGGTCATGCGCTCCACGGCGACTTCGGTGTCGTCCGCATCGACGCTCGCCCCTGCGGAACCGATCAGCGGCACCGTATCCGGCTCGGGCTCGTCCACCTCGACGAACTTCTGGAGCGAGTGCACCAGCTCCTCGCGGAGATCCTCCGGCGAGATCGTCGTCTCGGCAATTTCACGCAGAGACACAACAGGGTTCTTGTCGTTATCGCGGTCAACCGTTAGTTGTGAACCGGACGAAATCATGCGGGCTCGGTGGGCGGCCAGCAGGACCAAGTCAAACCGGTTGTCGACCTTGTCGATACAATCTTCTACGGTGACGCGAGCCATGGACTGTCGCTCCGTTGTGGGTGGGACGAAATATGTGGATGATGGGGGCTAGTTATAGGGGCCGGGACGATTTCGCAAGGCCAATTTGTGATTTGGTCTCGCCAAACGGCTCTGCTAACGCCACATTGGGGCTGGGACGGGGTTTTCTGGGCTGCCATCGAGGGCAGCCCCGGGTGTATGCAAGTCCGCCATAACTATACCTTGATTGCCCCGACTTCTCCGGACTTGCGGTTTCGACGGGTCTCAGCGGCACTTTAGAACTGCGCGGCTTGCTGTCGCCGCGCCAACAAAAAAAACGATCAATCACGAACACTACGCGAGCAAACTGAATGTCACCTTCTCCTACCAACAAGATCGCGCTCTTCATCGATGGGGCCAATCTCTACGCGACCGCGAAAACTCTGGGCTTCGACATCGATTACAAGCGTCTACTGAAGGAGTTTCAGGGCCGCGGGACGTTGTTGCGGGCGTTCTATTACACCGCCATCATCGAAGACCAGGAATACTCCTCGATCCGCCCGTTGATCGACTGGCTGGATTACAACGGCTACACCGTCGTCACCAAGGCGACCAAGGAATTCATCGACGCCTCCGGCCGCCGCAAGGTCAAGGGCAACATGGACATCGAGCTTGCCGTGGACGCCATGGAGCTCGCCGAGCACATCGACCAGATGGTGCTGTTCTCGGGTGACGGCGACTTTCGCTCCCTGGTCGAGGCCGTGCAGCGCCGCGGCGTGCGGGTCACGGTGATCTCCACCATCGCCAGCCAGCCGCCGATGATCGCCGACGAGCTGCGCCGCCAGGCCGACGTCTTCACCGACCTCGTCGAGCTGCAATCCAAGCTCGGCCGCGACCCGTCCGAGCGCCCGGCCCCGCGCGACCGCGGCGAGCGTGGCGAACGCCACCACGCCCCGCAATTCCTCCAGCGCGCAACCACGATGGCGCCGAGGGGCGATGAAGACTTCGAGGAGTGAGGCGGCCCGGTCAAGCCGCCAGCCTCTCGCCGTCGTTCCCGACCGTGACTGTCCGCTCTGTCCGCGCCTGGTCGCCTTTCGCGAGGCGAACCGCGCACGCGAGCCGTCGTGGCACAATGCGCCGGTTGCGCCCTTCGGCGACATCGAGGCGCGCCTCCTGATCGTGGGCCTCGCGCCGGGAATGCAGGGCGCCAACCGCACGGGACGGCCCTTCACCGGCGACTATGCCGGCGACCTGCTCTATAGCACGCTGATCGAATACGGCTTTGCCAGGGGGACCTATCAGGCGCGTCCCGATGACGGCCTGAAACTGGTCGACTGCCGGATCGCCAATGCGGTGCATTGCGTGCCGCCGCAGAACAAGCCGCTGCCGGTCGAGATCAACACCTGCCGCCAGTTTCTCGTGGCGAATCTGGCGTCGATGCCGAACCTGCGCGCGATCGTCGCGCTCGGGCGGATTGCGCACGACAGCGTGCTCAAGCCGCTGAACCTGAAGGGCTCGCAGGCCCCCTTCGGCCACGGCGCGGTGCATCAGGCAGGCCGGTTCAAGCTCTACGACAGCTATCATTGCTCGCGCTACAACACGAACACCGGCGTGCTGACGCCGGACATGTTCCGAAGCGTGTTCGCGAAGGTGAAGGCCGGTCTCGATTAGGGCCTGATGGAGTCAGGTGGTTGTGATCCCCGCAGCTGGCTCGCATCGGTTCGACCAAGATCATTCACCCTGGCGGGCGATCTAGGCCTTGGCGGGATTGGCCTTCAGCCAGTCGAGCACGTCGCCGGCGTTCCGGTCGGGTGGAAATACCGGATAGAACACATGGGTGATCCTGGCGTCGTCGACGATCAGCGCGAGGCGCTTGATCAGCGTCAGGCCCGCGACCTCCATGGTCGGCAGGTTCAAGGCGCGCGTGAGCGCCAGCTTCTCGTCCGAGAGCACCGGGAACGGCAGATGCAGGCGCGAGGCCATCTCGGTCTGGTAGGCGTTGCTCTGGGTCGAGAGGCCGAACACGTGTGAGGCGCCGGCGGCTTTCAGCTCGGCGAACAGATCACGAAATGCGCAAGTCTGGGGCGTGCAACCGCGCGCCCCCGGGATCATGTCCCAATCGTCGACCAGCGCGATCTTGCCGGGCTCGCCGGTGCGGGGATAGGCGAACACGACGGTGCGGCCGCGCAGCGCCGACAGCGTGACCGACGTGTCGTCGGTCGCGAGCAGGCTGATCGGGGGCAACGTCAGGCCCTTGAGATGCGCGGCGCCGCCGTCGTCGGAGGGCGCGGGAATCTGGCTCCAATCGACCTCGAGCAGGTTTCGTTGGTTCATCGCGTCATCCCCTCGCCCGCATCAGCCGGCCCTTCTCCCGGCTCCAGTCGCGCTTCTTCTCGGACTCGCGCTTGTCGTGCAGCTTCTTGCCCTTTGCAACCGCGAGCTGCAATTTGGCGCGACCACGCTCGTTGAAATAGAGCTTGAGCGGGATCAGCGTCATGCCCTCGCGGTCGACCGCGCCAATCAGCTTGTTGATCTGCCGGCGGTGGAGAAGCAGTTTGCGCGGCCGCTTGGGCTCGTGATTGAATCGGTTGCCCTGGAGATATTCGGGAATGGTGGCGTTGATCAGCCAGATCTCGCCGTTCTTGGAATCGGCGTAGGATTCCGCAATTGTGCTCTTGCCGCTGCGGATCGATTTGACCTCGGTGCCGGTCAGCGCAATGCCCGCCTCGATCGTGTCCTCGATGGCGTAGTTGAAGCGGGCCTTGCGATTTTCCGCCATGACCTTGATCGGACGTTCGTTCTTATCGGCCATGTCGGGCAAACCTGCTTGTGAGATGCGCGCGGAATCTAACAGTTCGGATGAAGCGCGCGCGTCACTTCTTGAGGAGATCGCGGATCTCGGTCAGCAGCTCGACCTCGGCCGACGGCTTCGGAGCGGCCGGCGCCGCCTCTTCCTTGCGCTTCAGCGTGTTTATGGCGCGGATCACCAGGAACAGCACGAAGGCAATGATGATGAAGTTGATCGTCAGCGTGAGAAAGCTGCCCCAAGCCAACACGGCGCCTTGCTTTTTCGCATCAGCTAAGTTGGTGGCCGTGACCTTCGCCGACAAGGGGGTAAAGTAGTTCGAGAAGTCGAGGCCGCCGGTGACGGCACCGATGATCGGCATGATCACGTCGCCGACCAGCGAGTTGACGATGCCGCCGAAGGCCGCACCGATGATGACGCCGACCGCGAGGTCGACGACGTTGCCTTTCATGGCGAACTCGCGGAACTCCTTGAGCATCCGCCTGCCCTTTTCCTCGACCGCGCTCATGAACGCCCCCCGGAAAAGCTAACGCCTCAGTTGATCAGACCCGCGTGCACCATTGCGCTGCGCACGGCAACGCGGGTCGGCTCGGAGACCGGCACCATCGGCAGCCGCAGCGTCTCGTCCAGCTTGCCGAGCAGCGACATCGCGTACTTGATCGGCGCCGGATTGCTCTCGATGAAGAGGTTGTTGTGCAGCGGCATCAGCTTGTCGTGGATCGCGAGCGCCGCCTTGGTGTCGCCCTTCTGCCAGGCGGCGTGGAACTCCGAGCACAGGCGCGGCGCGACGTTCGAGGTCACCGAGATGCAGCCATGGCCGCCGTGGGCCATGTAGCCGATGATGGTGGCGTCCTCGCCCGAAAGCTGGTTGAAGTCCTCGCCCATCGCCGCGCGCTGCTGCGACACGCGAACCATGCTGGCGGTGGCGTCCTTGACGCCGGCGATGTTCTTCAGCTCCCACAGCCGCTTCATGGTGTCGACCGACATGTCGATCACCGAGCGCGGCGGGATGTTATAGATGATGATCGGAATGCCGATCGCGTCGTTGATCGCCTTGAAGTGCTGGTACATCCCTTCCTGGGTCGGCTTGTTGTAGTAGGGCGTGACGATCAACACGGCGTCCGCGCCAGCCTTTTCGGCGTGCTGGGAGAGCTCGATCGCTTCCTTGGTCGAGTTGGAGCCGGCCCCCGCGATGACCGGCACGCGGCCCTTGGCTTCAGCGATGCACCATTCGACGACCTTCTTGTGCTCGTCATGGCTCAGTGTCGGGCTCTCGCCGGTGGTGCCGACCGGGACCAAGCCATTGGTCCCCTCCGAAATCTGCCAGTTGACCAGGGAGCGGAACGCCGCCTCGTCCAGCGAGCCGTTCTTGAACGGTGTGACCAAGGCGGTGAACGACCCCCGGAACTTTGTCTTGGCTGCCATGGACTTCCTCCGTACGCGGCTATCTCTTGAGCAAGCCCCATTCATATCGGGTCTATCCTGCCGGTAAAAGGCCCGCTTCCGGGTGAGGGCAACGTTTAGGCCGCGATTTTGCCGCGGTGATGGTGCAAATCGGCCCGAGGTAAGCGGCTGTTGGTATTTTGTCCGCATATTCAATCAAACTTAGCTAGGTCTTGAGCCACTTCACTGATTCGGGGCGACGAAACGCCGTGACCTCCTTTGCTCGTGCCGCATGGCGATCCACCGGTCTGGCCGTGTGCCTGATGGCAGGGCTGTCGCTGGGCTGCGCCGCCCTCGCCAAGTCCAACGAGACGGCCGCGGAGACAGGCAAGGATACCGCGAAGCCAGCGGCCAAGGACTCCGCGAAGGGACCGGCCAAGGGCTCGAACAAGGGCTCGACCAAGGAAACAGCGAAGGAAACAGCCAAAGGCACGGTCAAGGGAGCCGGCAAGGACGCAGCGAAGGGCGCGAGCAAGGGTGGCACCCCGGCCAAGGAAGCCGCGAAGACGCCAGCCAAGGATGCGGCCGCTAAGGAACCCGCGACGGACAAGCCGAGACCCGCGGCAGCGGTCCCCTCGCCAAAATCACACCCGGCGAGCAACGGGTCGCCGCCCAAGACCGCAAAGACCGCACCCGCGCCGGCCGTGACGGCCACCGACAGGCCTACCGCCCCGGCCGCCAGACCGCTCGCAGCTCCCGTGCTGGCCCCTGCGACCCGCCAGCATGCGGCGCCACGCAAGCCTGTCATCCCGGCCGCGGTCGCGGCGACATCGTCGACGTCGCAGGCCGACAAGGACACGCTCGAGAGCGTCATCGAACTCGTACGCAAGCGCAAGGCTGGCGACGCCACCAGTGCCGCCGCCGGCATCTCCGATCCGGTCGCGCGAAAGCTCGCCGAATGGATCATCCTGCGCAGCGAGGACAACGGCGCGACCGTGGAACGCTATCGGGCCTTCATCTCCGCCAATCCGACCTGGCCGTCGCAGACCTTCCTGCGCCGGCGCCTCGAGGCCGCGATGTGGGACGACAGGCGCGACGAATCGGTCGCGTGGTCGTGGTTCGAGAACGAGTCTCCGATCTCCGCCAAGGGCCGCTTCACGCTCGCCAAGGCGATGCTGGCGCGCGGCGACCGCGCCAATGCCGAGCGGCTGGTGCGCGAGGCCTGGCGCAGCGATCCGATGTCGGAGGACACCGAGAACAACGCGCTCGACCAGTTCGGCGCCCTGCTGACGCCGGGCGACCAGAAAGCGCGGATGGACACCCTGCTCTACGGCAGCGAGACCGAGGCGGCGCTCCGCGCCGCAAAGCGCCTCGGCGCCGGCTATGTCGCACTCGCCAAGGCCCGCATCGCTGCGGTCAAGAGAGCGCCGAACGCGCGGGCGCTGCTCGACGCCGTGCCGCGCGAGCTGCACAATGACCCCGGCTACACCTTCAGCAAGATCCAGCTCCTACGCCGCGAGGAGAAGTTCGCCGAGGCCGCCCAGCTGATGCTGTCGGCGCCCAAGGATCCGGGTCGCCTTCACAATCTCGACGAATGGTGGATCGAGCGGCGCCTCCTGGCGCGCAAGATGATCGACACCGAGGAATTCCGCACGGCCTATCTGATCGCGCGCGATGCCGCCCTGCCCTCGCGCGACATCTACAAGACCGAGCAGGAGTTCACCGCCGGGTGGATCGCGCTGCGATTCCTCAACGACCCCGCGACCGCCACCCAGCATTTTGCCCGCATCGGCGTCGGCAGCGTCAATCCGACCGCGCTGGCGCGCGCCGGCTATTGGCAGGGCCGCGCGGCCGAAGCGATGGGGCGTCAGCAGGAGGCGCGCAACGCCTATGCACGCGCCGCCGAACAGTCGACCAGCTATTACGGCCAGCTCGCCCGGGCCAAACTCGGCCTACCGCAGATCGAGCTCAACAGCCAGCCGCGCGGGCGCGGCGCCGAGCGGCTTGAGATCGTGCGCGCTGCGCATCTGCTCTACGAGCTCGACGAGCGCGAGCTCGCGGTGCCCATGCTCGCCGACATGGGCGAGAACGGCGATCCCGAAGCGCTTGCGGGCCTCGGCGAGCTCGCCCAGCGCTACGGCGATGCGCGCGGCATGCTGCTGGTCGGCAAGGCTGCCCTCAACCGCGGCCTGCCATTCGACTTCTACGCCTATCCCGTCAACGGCATTCCGCAGTTCACGCCGATCGGCCCCGACGTCGAGCGCAGCATCGTCTATGCGATCGCGCGACAGGAGAGTGCGTTCAATCCGCGCGTGGTTTCGCCGGCGCAGGCCTATGGACTGATGCAGGTGACGCCGGACGCCGCCCGCTACGTCTGCAAGCGCCACGGCGCGACCTACGACCTGGGGCGGCTGAAGAACGATTCGGTCTACAACGCCGCGCTCGGCTCGGCCGAGCTCGGCGGATTGCTGGAGGATTATCGCGGCTCCTACATCATGACCTTTGCCGCCTACAATGCCGGCCGCGGCAGCGTGAAGAAGTGGGTCGAGCGTTACGGCGATCCGCGCGATCCGAAGGTCGATGCGGTCGACTGGGTCGAGCTGATTCCGTTCTCCGAGACGCGCAACTACGTGCAGCGGATCATGGAGAACCTTCAGGTCTACCGCGCCCGCTTCGGCGGCGGCACGCGCTTGCAGATCGAAGCCGATCTGCGTCGCGGCGCCGGAAGCGTGGAATGACGCTGCCCCGTTCCGATTCGCGGCCGAGCATGGGGGCGAGCGCCGCCCTCGTCAGGACCTGAGTCGCCGAGGCATAGCCGGCGACCGACCACGATCCTCAGCGAGCCCTTCCGACGCGCCCCTTGAGCGCTGCGACCGTGGCGGCCCGATCGGCCGCGCTCGCCGGTGCGCCCGCTGGCAGATGAACCGGTGCCCTGACAGATGAAGGCGTAGGTCGCTCCTGCTGCAGGGCGAAATCGTTGGGGCGCTTGTACGGTTGGGCCAGGCACCGGCGGTCTTCTCTGCGCACCCCGGTCGGAGACCGATTGCAGCGCATCCCTCCACAGTGACTTCCATCAGGTCGCAACCAAGACCGCGAAATCAACGGAGAGTGGCGGTACCAGGTCGGACCTGCCCGAGCGAACCAGACATGCGACCGGCAAAAGAAAAACCCCGGCAGTTGCCCGCCGGGGTTCTCTGTCAGGTCGTTAGACCGGAACTTACCAGTTGCGCTGAGCGCGGAGGAGCAGGGTGAACGAGTCCTGATCCTTGAGCTCATACACTGCGGTCGGCTTGGCGACAGCAGCAGCCGGAGTGATGACGGCAGTGCCGGCATACTTCTGATCCAGACGGGTCCAGTTGAAATCTGCCGAGAAGGTCAGATTCTTCACAGGAGTCCAGCGGGTGATGACACCGACCTGGCCGATATTGAAGTCCGGATTACAGCTGGTGACACCGGCCACTGCCATGACACCGACGAAACCGCCGCCGCCGCAGATGGCGTTCTTGGCCAGCGAACCAAACTGGGCCGATGCATAGGCACCATAGAGCGCCGTGTTCCAGTAGGGATCCCAGTTGTGGGTGTAAGCGCCACGGAAGCCCCAGGTCTTGACGCTTTCCTGCGAGCCGCCGGTCACGAACACCGTGTCCGGAGCATTGGCGAAACCGATGCTCTGATAAGCGCCGGCGACGCCCGTGCCGCCAAACATGGAGTACGAGCTACCCGCCAGGTTCTGGAAGTTGTAGCGGGTTGCACCATCGGTGTAGACGCCCGAAATGTTGATCGTGTCACCCGCGCCGGTCGGGATGTTCTTGATCGACAGAGCGAGCTGAACCGCCCAACCCCACTTGTCGTCGGGGTGGCCAGTGGTCTCGGTCGCGCCGTAATAGGCGACATGGTTGTCATGCGCAGCAACCGACGCCTGGAACAGACCCCAGGCCTGGTCAACGCGGACCATACCGACGAGGTTCGGCGAACGCGAGCCGCCGATGGCGTTGGAGCCGTACGAACCGCCAGCGATGCCAGCAACCGTGGCGCCCGTCAGGTTCAGATTGCCTGCCTGATAATAGGCAGTCGCATCTTCCGCCGAGAACGACGCCGTGATGCCCTGACCGAAGTCAGCGGTGTAGGTGAACTGGTTGACACCAGTGACCGTGCCGCTGCCACCGACGAGACCGTCGAAGTTGTTGCCGGGATAGTTGGTCCAGGGCGCGTCGAACTGCGACACGGCCTTACCCATCGTGAAGCCGGCGAACTGGATGAAGGCGTAGTACACACCGAGCGAACCGCCCGAAGTGCCGCCGTCAGACGGGTTTCCGACCGGGGCAGCCCCGGAGTAGGTCGTAGCACCCGTGGCGGAGCCGCTGCCGGAGTAGTTACCAGTGGTCCAGGAGAACGTCGCATCGAAGAAGGTGCGGACGACGCCGTATTCGGTCGCGGTGCGCGTGTCGATGTTGAGATCTTCACGAGCGCGCATCGTGTAGTAGTTGCTGAGACGGTTGTGCGCCCCGCCGGTACCGCTGAACTGGCCGCTATACACGCTGTTGGTGTTCAGCGCGACTTCAGCACGCAGATAACCACCCAGCTTGATGCAGGTGTCGGTGCCCGGGATGTAGTAGAATCCGGCTCCGTACAGGGAGCAGATCTTCACGTATTCGACCGCCTTGGCCTTCACGGGGAGATCGGCTGCCTGCGCTCCGCCCACGGCGATCAGACCCGCCGCTGAGCCGAGCAAAAGGCTCTTAACCAACTTCATGTTAAACCTCCAAGTTGCTCTTCAGGGAAGGTCACTGACCGGACGGCCAATTCCCAAACCCCCTCTAAATCACCGCTTCAAGTCCCTTCGCGCCTTCGGACACACCCGCATGAACGCGAGGGACTTAAGCGAAAGACCTAAACGGGACGACCTCGGGATGCCCCCCTCCGTCGCTCAGCCACAATTACCGAACGCCCTTGCACACACAACAAGAGAACGCTCCGAAACGGACCGATGAAGCGTGTTTTCCAACGGGTGTTGCACAAATAACACGTAGATGTGATCGTAACGCCCTCGCAACACATTGTTTACATTGACGTTTTTTCGACGGTTCCATTTGCCATCAAAGTTCCCCACATGAGGCGCCCAGCCGAGACATCGGCCTGGAAGGGGCTTTGAGGGGCTCGAATCGTGGAATCAGAAACGAGACTCAATGAGGGGTATCAACCGCCTCCGCGGCAGCAGACAGTCTGATGCAAGCAGGGCCACTGCTACACTTGGGGTGTGCGGCAAACACTCTTTATGAAGGCGGGATTCTGGAGTCGGGCCGGCAGCTCGGCTAGCCGAGGCGCAGGTTGCCAAGTTTCTATAGCCCCTTCTCGCGAGCCGTTGAATTTCCTAGCAAATCGGCTTCTGACATGAGCAGGGACGCTTCTATGCGCGGAACTCCCTTGCGCAGCGTGCCTTAGGTTCAGGCTTCGCGTCCGCTCGCGCAGCGCCACACTCTGGCCCGATGACAGGCCGCCTTGTGTCGAAAATCACTGGGAATATTCGAGCGAAAACACACGCTTCCAAATTGACCGGCCCGAGTAATTAGAGGCATAAGGCTCGCACCGGAGAGGTGGCCGAGTGGCTGAAGGCAACGCTTTGCTAAAGCGTCATACGGTCTCAAGCTGTATCGAGGGTTCGAATCCCTCCCTCTCCGCCACCCAGCAGCAGAATCAATCACTGCGTTCTTTCACCTGAGAGCGATCGTGAAGCCGGCGCAGTGCCTGGCCCACGGACGAGCACGGGGCGTTCAGCCCGATTCGCGTGCTCCTTATATATGTGTGCGCGCACCTAGGTACCGGACCGCCATATCCGCCAATGCGAGGGCGATATCAGCACAGCCTCGCCGGCCCAGACGTTGAACCAGACGCCGGCCTTGCGCCGGCACGGAAAGGACCAGGGCTGAATTCCCGTCTTGTGAAGACGTCCGAGTTCCAGGTCGCACTCGTCGGGAGCGATCTGGATCGGAAGCCATCGTCCATTCGTGTTTTGGTCGCCCATGCCATGCGATTTTATGCGGCGGCACGACGAGCAAACTTGATTCAGCGCAACCGGACCCACCCGTGCAAACACGGGTCGGCAGCGGTTCTCATCTCAGTGCGCGGAGACCCAGGCCCTCGCCTCGCGCTGGGCGATGGAGATCTCGGCATCCGACATCTGCCCGGCGACTTCCTGGCGCAGCGCCACCGCGTCCTTGCGGCCCTTCAACGCCGCAAGGTTGAACCATTTGTGCGCGGCGACGAGATCGACGATCCCGGAGCGGCCGCTCGCCCAATAGATCCCGCGCTCGAACAGCACGTCCGACAGCGCGCTCGCGTCGATCGGCGTTGCCGTCCCCAGATCGAAAGTACCCTGAAACATCACGCATCCCCTTTATTCTTATGCCGTCCTGCTCCACCGAGCGCGGCTCCCGTCCAAATAGCTGTTCAACTCTTCCCCATGCCGTTTGCCGGCTTGTTGGAGGCGATGATGGCGGGCAAATTTGAATGGCAGTTTAAGTATCGCGATGAAGCAGACGTAAACACGAGCGCGCGAGGCGCGTACGGGAAATTCAAAAAGTTCCTGATTTGCAGGCACTTCTGCAATTCGTCAGATTCGGTTTACCCTGAGATCTTGGGACATCGATAACCATCGCGCGCGGTGGCGCGTCTCATGCGCCGCCCCACCCTCCGTCGTCACCCGCGACCCGGTTACGCCAAGGCTTCGCCGGGGCACGCGGTCTCGGGTCGCCGAAGCTTCAGCGACGGCGACAGGCGAGTGACCTGTCCAAGAGGCAGCAGTGATCCGCGGAGAAGCTGCGTGCGCACTGGATCGGCCCGGTCGAGGCCGGGCGATGACACCGCGCACGTGGAACCACGCGCGGACTGCAGCAGGCAGCCAAACGCGCACAGCGCTCGCCTGCACCAAGGCAGCGCGGCCACGTCGCAGTCAGATCAGCGATGTCGGGGGAAAAGGAATGCCGGCAATACCCCGGCCTCATGAGAACGAGGGCGTCGGCGAACACGTCAGGACCAGATTCCACTTCGGCCCGAAGGCCTCTCGTGAAATTGCGGAGCTCCTTCCGGAGAACCGCACCGAACGAAGAAAACTCGTTTCTTCTGCCGGACCGCGAAAGAGAACGGTCCGACCGTTGACCTGATGTCTCGCCGACACCCTCTATCGTCGACCAGAACCCTCTAGGAGGCGCTGATGACGTGCCGGCTAACTGAAGCCGGCAACTTCAGAAGCGAAGTTACTTCTTCTTCTTCGCGACCTTGCGGGTCTTCTTCGCAGTCTTCTTCACTGCGCTCTTCGCCTTCTTCGCCTTCGCCTTCTTCGCTTTCTTGGCCATGTTGCCCTCCGATGTGTGAGATGGCTTTAATCGCTGCGTGCACTCGGGGATCGAATGCACTTCATCCCGAATACACCAACACGAAGAAAAAAACAGCGTCTCGCTTAAAGAAGTGTTGACGGCGCAACGCGCGTGCGCTTGGCGGGCGCGACGCAAGTGCACCGCACGACGTGCACCTGCGATCACGGAGAACAGGCGCATCGTCGACGTTCGCGACTGATGCGATTGCAGAAAAACACTATGCAGCAAGTATTTTTCTGCACGCGCGTATCGCGCGCGATCGACGCGACGATGCGCATCGCCATTCCTCCGATCACCTCGCAAGGGCGCTTTGCGGACTCTGAGTCGCGAATTTTGGCAACGAAAATATTTTCATGCTTAACGGCGCGAACGCTCGTCTGAGCGTGTGCAAGCCGCCGTTTTGCGCGAATCGCGTGACGGCGATTCGGTCGCTGCGGCACTGTCGATCGGGATGAAGTTTGCTGCCGAGGATGCGCGCGAGCGTCGCACCGAGAGCGGAAAGCGAGGCGACGAAGCATGTCCGCCACCTCGTTAGACGCGTGAGGCTAGAGGCCGAGCTTGGACTTGAGCAGATCGTTGACGCTCTGCGGGTTGGCCTTGCCGCCGGACGCCTTCATCACCTGGCCGACGAACCAGCCGAGCGACTGCGGCTTGTCCTTGACCTGCGCGGCCTTGTCGGGATTGGCGGCGATGATGTCGTCGACAACCTTTTCGATCGCCGAAAGATCCGTCACCTGCTTCATGCCGCGGCTTTCCACCAGCGCGCGGGGGTCGCCGCCTTCCTGCCAGACGATCTCGAACAGATCCTTGGCGATCTTGCCGGAGATCGTGCCCTCGCCGATCAGGTCGATGATCGCCGCCAGCTGCTCCGCATTGACCGGAGAGCCCGTAACATCCCGGCCTTCCTTGTTGAGACGGCCGAACAGCTCGTTGATCACCCAGTTCGCCGCCATCTTGCCGTCGCGGGCGCGATTGGCAAGCTTGTCGAGCACCGTCTCGTAGAACACCGCGCTCTCGCGCTCGGCGACCAGCACGCTCGCGTCGTAAGCCGACAGGCCGAAGTCGGCGACGAAGCGCGTCTTCTTCTGATCCGGCAGCTCCGGCAGCTTCGCCTTCAGCGCGTCGACGAATTCCTGGCTGAATTCCAGCGGCAAGAGGTCGGGATCGGGGAAGTAGCGGTAGTCATGCGCCTCTTCCTTGGAGCGCATCGAGCGGGTCTCGCCCTTGTTGGGATCATAGAGCCGCGTTTCCTGGTCGATCTGGCCGCCGTCCTCGAGGATTTCGATCTGCCGCCGCGCCTCGTACTCGATCGCCTGGCCGATGAAGGTGATCGAGTTCATGTTCTTGATCTCGCAGCGGGTGCCGAGCGGCCCACCCGGCTTGCGCACCGAGACGTTGACGTCGGCGCGCAAGGAGCCCTTCTCCATGTCGCCATCGCAGGTGCCGAGATAGCGCAGGATCGAGCGCAGCTTGGTGACATAGGCCTTGGCCTGCTCGGCGTCGCGGATGTCCGGTTTTGACACGATCTCCATCAGCGCCACGCCGCAGCGGTTGAGATCGACATTGGACATGGTCGGCGACCGGTCGTGCAGCAACTTGCCGGCGTCCTGCTCCAGATGCAGCCGCTCGATGCCGATGCTGACGCTGCGGCCGCCGTCGAGCTCGACCAGCACCTCGCCTTCGCCGACCACCGGCGACTTGTACTGGCTGATCTGGTAGCCCTGCGGCGAGTCCGGATAGAAATAGTTTTTCCGGTCGAACACCGAACGCAGATTGATCTTGGCGTTGAGACCGAGCCCAGTCCGAACAGCCTGCCTGACGCATTCCTCGTTGATCACGGGCAACATGCCCGGCATCGCCGCATCGACCAGCGACACATGCGTGTTCGGCTCGCCGCCGAATGCCGTCGAGGCGCCGGAGAACAGCTTCGAGTTCGAGGTCACCTGGGCGTGGATCTCCATGCCGATGACCATCTCCCAGTCACCCGTGGCGCCCTTGAGAAGCTTGTGCGTGGCCGTGCTCATGTCCTGCTCCCGAGCAGCGTGGCAGCGATCCGCTCCCACTCCGCCTGTAATGAATCCTTTGCGGCCGGCTGACCGGCCTGGCGGTACCAGTAGCCGGCATTGCCGAGATCGCCTTCGACGCGGTGCAAGTAAGCGTGCACCCAGGCGGCGTCACGGCCGTTGTCGTCCTGAACGATCTTGTGCGCGCGGTCCCAGTCCCCCTTCGCGGCCCACCAGAGACCGGCGAGCGGCGCGTTCAAATCCGGCGCGGGCGCCGCGCCGTCGAGGCTCGCGATGAACGCGGCGACATTCACCACCACCTCGCGGGCGTGTAGCGGCCGGCGGCCTGCTCGATCACCTCGCCGAGCGAGAACAGCGTCTCCTCGTCGAACGGACGGCCGATCAATTGCAGGCCGAGCGGCAGGCCCTGCGCGTCCTTGCCGGCGGGCACGGCGATGCCCGGAAGGCCCGCCATGTTCACGGTGACCGTGAAGATGTCGTTGAGATACATTTCGACGGGATCGGCACCGCCCTTCTCTCCGATACCGAAGGCCGCCGACGGCGTCGCGGGGGTGAGGATCGCGTCAACGCCCCTCGCGAAGCAATCCTCGAAATCCTTCTTGATCAGCGTCCGCACCTTTTGCGCGCGCAGATAATAGGCGTCGTAATAGCCGGCCGAGAGCACATAGGTGCCGATCATGACGCGGCGCTTCACCTCGGCGCCAAAGCCCGACGCGCGGGTGTTCTCGTAGAGCTCGATGATGTTCTTGGCCTGCTCGCGCAGGCCGTAGCGCACGCCGTCATAGCGCGCGAGATTGGAGGAGGCCTCCGCCGGCGCCACGATGTAATAGGCCGGCAGCGCATATTTGGTGTGCGGCAGCGAGACCTCGACGAGCTCGGCGCCGGCGCTCCTGAGCCAATCCGCGCCCGCTTGCCACAGCTTCTCGATCTCGGCCGGCATGCCGTCGAGCCGATACTCCCTGGGGATGCCGATCTTCATGCCCTTCACGGACTTGCCGATCGCAGCCTCGTAGTCCGGCACGGGAAGGTCGACCGAGGTCGTGTCCTTGGGGTCATGACCGGCCATCGAGCGCAGCAGCATCGCGGCATCGCGGACGCTGCGTGCGATCGGACCGGCCTGGTCGAGCGAGGAGGCAAAGGCGACGATGCCCCAGCGCGAGCAGCGGCCATAGGTCGGCTTGATGCCGACGGTGGCGGTGAACGCCGCCGGCTGGCGGATCGAGCCGCCGGTGTCGGTCGCGGTCGCGCCCATGCACAGCAGCGCCGCCACGGCCGAGGCCGAGCCGCCGGACGAGCCGCCCGGCACCAGCGTGGTGTTGCTGCCGTCGCGCCGCCAGGGATTGCCGACGGGGCCGAAGCACGAGGTCTCGTTCGACGAGCCCATCGCGAACTCGTCATTGTTGAGCTTGCCGAGCATCACGGCGCCGTCGCGCCAGAGCTGCGAGGTGACGGTGGACTCGTAGGTCGGCACGAAATTGCCGAGGATCTTCGAGCACGCCGTGGTGCGCACGCCCTTGGTCGCGAACAGGTCCTTGATGCCGAGCGGGATGCCGGCGAGCGGGCCCGCATCGCCCTTGGCGATCTTGCCGTCCGCCTCGCGCGCCATCGCGCGCGCCTGGTCGGGAGTCTCCATCACGAAGGCATTGAGCACGCGCGCGGCCTCGATCGCGCTCAGATGCGCGTCGGTCAGCTCGAGCGACGTGAAAGTCTTGTCGGCGAGACCCTTGCGGGCCTCGGCGAGCGTCAGCGATGTCAAATCGGTCATTTATTGATCGGGCTGCAGAAGAACGGAGACAGGGTCTTGTCGTTGGCCGGGTCGTCTTTTTTGGCGGCGGCTTTCGCAGCGGCCTCGATCTCGTCGAGCACGGCATTGACGGCGACATTGGGGTCGGCAGCCTTACCCTGCCGCTCCATCTTGTCGAGGTAATTCATGTAGGCCTGATAGGCCTTTTCATCGTCGCAAAGCAGACACATCGGACCACGTCCTAAGACTCTTTGATTTGACGCGTTGTCTTCGCGCGAACCGCTTCCGCTTCGCTCGAAAACGCCATTCTATTCGACGACCTTGGGCACCAGGAAGAAATGGCCTTCGGTCGCGGGCGCGTTGGCAACGATATCGTCGGCGATCTCGCCGTCATTGACCACGTCCTGCCGCTTCTTCATCTGCATCGGGGTGACCGAGGTCATCGGCTCCACGCCCTCGACATTGACCTCCGAGAGCTGCTCGACGAAAGCGAGCATGGCGTTGAGCTCGCCCTGCAGATGCGGAACTTCGTCCTCGGAAACCGCAATGCGCGCCAGGTGCGCGATGCGGCGGACGGTAGCGGCGTCGACGGACATTATATAAGGCCTCTCACGGCAAAACCCATGTGCCGTATAGCAGAGGCCGCTTTTGCGCCGCAACCGGCGCTAGCGCATGATCCGGAAAAGTGTGAAGCGGTTTTCCGAAAAGATCATGCGCAAACAAGAACCTGGAGGCTTATCCGGCCAGCGCTTTCAGGCGAGCCAAGGCCGATTTGGCGAGATCCCGGGTCAACTCGGCGGCGGGGACCTCGCGGCCCAGCGCAACGGCCTGTCCCGCCCAGAGATTGGTGAAATCCACCCTGCCCTGCTTTTCGGCGGCGGCCTTCAGCGGCCCCAGCGCGGTCGCGGCATGGGGAAAAGGCGGCGCATCCGGCGAGACCGGGCCGGCCTCGCGCATCAGGCGGTTCTGGACGCCGCGCGCCGGACGGCCGGTCATGACATTGGTGATGACGGTGGAATCGTCCCCCGCTTCAGCGAGCGCCTTGCGGCCGCCCGCGCTGACCCTGGATTCCGGACAGCGCAGATAAGCGCTGCCGATCTGCACGCCGGAAGCGCCGAGCGCGAAGGCCGCGGCGATGCCGCGCCCGTCGGCGATGCCGCCCGCCGCGATCACCGGCACCTTCACGGCATCGGCAACCTGCGGCACAAGCGCGAAAGTGCCGGGCTGTTCTGCGATCCTGTCGGTCAGGAACATGCCGCGATGACCGCCCGCCTCAGCGCCCTGCGCGATCACGGCGTCGACGCCGCGCTCTTCCAGCCAGACCGCTTCCTTCACGGTCGTGGCGGACGCGATGACGAGGCAGCCGGCCGCCTTGACCCGCCCGAGCAGCGCCTGCTCCGGCAGGCCGAAATGGAAGCTGACGACCTCCGGCTTCAGCTCTTCGACAACTTCGCAGAAGGCCGCATCGAACGGCGCGCGGTTGGCCGCGGCGATCGGCGCTGCCGGATCGAGACCATGCTCGGTGTAATAGCCCGCGAGCCGCTGCTTCCAGCGTCCGTCAGCCTCCGCCGTGAGCTCGACCGGCGTGTGGCAGAAGAAGTTGATGTTGACCGGCGCCTTCACGCGCTGACGGATGAGACCGACCTGCTCGCGCGCTTTCTCGGCCGAGATCATCGCGCAAGGCAGCGAGCCCAGCGCGCCGCCTTGCGCGGCCGCAATCACCAGCTCCGCATCCATCACGCCGGCCATCGGCGCCAGCACGATCGGAAATTCGGTCTTGAACAGATCGATCAGTCGACGGTCAGGCCACATGGTTGTTCTCTCGCGTTCTTTCTTACCCTCCCCTGGAGGGGGAGGGTCGGTTCGCATGCAGCGAAGCGAAATGCGAAGCGGGGTGGGGTGATCTCTCCACACGGGCACCGCCTCAATGGAGAGACTGTCACCCCACCCCGCTCGCGCTTCGCGCGATCGACCCTCCCCCTCCAGGGGAGGGTAAAAAGTCTACGCTGCTATCACAGAATTCCGCCGCCCTTCCAGCAACTGCTCCGCCTCCACGACAATCCGCTCGACGATCTCCGCCGCCGGTGGAATATCATGAATCAGCCCGACCGCCTCGCCCGCGATCACGGCCGCGACGTCGAAATTGCCCGCCGCTTTCGCCGCCGCATAGTCCGCCGCGACTGCGGCAACATTCTGCATCAGTTCGACCTCGCGCCCGATCCAGCGCCGGGCATGGTCGTTGACCAGACACCGTCCCGTGAACGGTGCCGGCCAGACATTGTTTCGGGAGAGATCGAAGATGATGCCGCGCACCGTGGAGCCGCTATGTGCTGCACAGATGCGCCGCTTCGCTTCCTCCGCACCGTCGGCCTCCCGGCTCGCATAGAAGCGCGTGCCGAGCAGCACGCCGCTTGCGCCCAGCATCATCATGGCGGCGAGCCCGCGCCCGTCCGCGATGCCGCCGGCCGCGACCACCGGCACGCGGCCTGCGGCGAGATCGACGATCGCCGGCACGAGATCGACGGTGGTGCGCGAGGCGCCATGACCGCCCGCCTCCGTTCCCTGCGCGATCAGGACATCGGCGCCGGCATCGAGCGCCTGTCGCGCCATCGCCTCGTCCTGCACCTGGCAGATCAGGCGTGCGCCGGCGGACTTGATCTTGGGTGCAAACGGCACGGGATCGCCGAACGACAGCATGATCGCCGATGGCTTCACGCCGAGCGCAATGTCGAGAAGCTCGGGCCGCTTGGCGAGGCTCCACGTGATGAAGCCGATGCCGAACGGCGCACGCAGTTCGGCGAGCTTCGCAGTCTCCTGCTCCAGCCACGCTCGCTCGCCATAGCCGCCGCCGAGAATGCCGAACCCGCCGGCGCGGCTCACAGCCGCGACCAGGCGGCTGCCGGCGACGACATCCATCGGCGCCAGCAAGATCGGATGCGCGATCTCCAGCAGCGTGGTCAGCGACGTCGTCATCGGCATGGCTCCTCCCCGAGCTGGACAGCGAGACTAGGCGCGACTAGCATTCTCCAGAAATGAATTGTTGCGAACGTTGCCATCTCAAAAGCGAAACG
Organism: Bradyrhizobium sp. USDA 327; assembly: GCF_041262065.1. Lineage (NCBI taxonomy): Bacteria > Pseudomonadati > Pseudomonadota > Alphaproteobacteria > Hyphomicrobiales > Nitrobacteraceae > Bradyrhizobium > Bradyrhizobium sp. USDA 327. The sequence continues at coordinate 3,614,878 of NZ_JBGCCW010000001.1, forward strand.
ACGCCATGGAACTCAACGATCTCCAGACCTTCGCCGCCGTCGCCCGCACTGGCGGCATCACCCGCGCCGCCGAAGAGCTCAACACGGTGCAGTCGAACGTCACCCAGCGCGTGAAGGCGCTGGAGGCGGAGATCGGCACGGCGCTGTTCGAGCGCCACAGCCGCGGCATGACGCTGACCAGCGCCGGCAAGCGCCTTCTCCCCTACGCACAAAGAATGGCGGCTCTGTCGCGTGAAGCCTTGCTCGCCGCACGTGACGATGGCGCGCCGAAAGGACCGCTTGCGATCGGATCGATGGAGACGACGGCGGCCGTGCGCCTGCCGCCGCTGCTCGCCGACTTCCACCGCCGCTTCCCCGCCGTGCGCCTTTCCTTGCGTACCGCGCCGACGGCCGACCTCGTCACCGGCGTGCTCGAAGGCTCGCTCGACGGCGCCTTCGTCGCGGGTCCCATCACGCATGCCGATCTCGTCGCGACGAGCGCCTTCCGCGAGGAGCTGGTGCTGGTCAGCGCACGGCGCTGGGCCTCGATGGCCGAGCTGCGCGCAGGAACGCCGGAGTCCGGGCCGACAGCGCTGGTTTTCCGCACCGGCTGCACCTACCGCCAGCGGCTCGAACAAGTGTTCGTCGAGTTCGGCTGGCCGTCGGCCGCGCGCTTCGAGCTCGGCACGCTCGACGGCATGATCGGCTGCGTCGCCGCCGACATGGGCGTAACGTTGCTGCCGCGCGCGGTCGTCGAGCGTAGCGCGATGAACGGCAGCATCGCGATCCACTCTCTGAGCCCGGCGCACGCGCGCGTCGAGACACTGTTCATCCACCGCCGCGCGGGCCATCAAACCAGCGCGCTGAGCGGTTTTGCCGACTGCCTGAAGAAGGACGACGACGTCATCGCGGCCTGACGCGACGCAGCGTTCCACTCTACGAAATTCGTCACAAATCCATCGCGTTTCCACGCTGCCTTCCGCGGCAACGCAGCACATCAAAAAGCTTTGAAGCCCGCGATCATTCTACGTTAGGATGACTGACTGGCCAGCGCAAACCATAACGAAGCCAAACATCGGCAAGAACATCGGGAGGACTATCGATGCGCAATACGCTCGTGTTGTGCTGTGTCGCTGTGTTGTCGGCGATATCAGGAACTGCAAGCGCACAGGACTGGACCAAATCGAAATGGGGGCCGAACGACGAGGTCGGCGCCGCCAACTACATGACGCCCGAGCTCGTGGTGAAGGCGGCATCGCTGGTGAAGACCGGCAAGACCTACGCCCTCGGCATTCCCGTCACGTCGCAGACGCCCGCCTATCCGCCGCGCACCTACAAGATCACGGTGGTGCAGCCGGGACAGGCCGGCAGCCCTGGGCTTGGTCCGAACAAGGCCACCTATAACGATGACATCCTCGACACCTGGGTCGGCATCGGCAGCCAGCTCGACGGGCTCGGCCATCTCGGCGTCGAGCACGTCTATTACAACGGCAACAAGCTCGCCGACTTCGCCGATCCCAACGGTCTGAAGAAGCTCGGCATCGAGAAGGTGCCGCCGATGGTCACCCGCGGCGTCCTGCTCGACATGGCCGCCTATTTCAAGACCGACGTGGTGAAGGAAGGCACCGCCTTCAACGTCAAGGAGATCGAGGAAGCCGCCAAGCAGCAGAACGTCGAGATCCGCCAGGGCGACGTCGTCATCTTCCACACCGGCTGGCTCAGCCTGGTCGGCAAGGACGACAAGCGCTATTCGGCCGGCGAGCCCGGCCTCGGCGTCGAGGGCGCAAAATATCTGACTGGCAAGGGCGTCGTCGCCGTTGGCGCCGACACCTGGGGACTGGAGGTGCTGCCGTTCGAATCGAAGAACGTGTTCGAGGTGCACCAGATCCTGCTCGCGATGAACGGGACCTACATCCTCGAAAACATGGACACCGCCGCGCTCGCCCGGGACAAGGGCTATGAATTCCTGTTCGTGCTGGGACAGCCGCGCTGGACCGGCGGCGTGCAGGCGATGATCAACCCGATCGCGATCCGCTGACGCGCGGCCCGCGTCGCAAACGCACCGGGTGAGGGCCGTCAGTGTCTCGACAGAGCACACCGCTCCCCTCACCCGCCCCCGTGGTTCCGCTACTCCGAGAACAAGGCCCTAAAGCATGATCCGGAAAAGTACGCAGCGGTTTTCCGAAAAGATCATGCTTAAACAACAAGCTAAAGAACGATGACGATTCATCCTAATCGCATCGCGCTTTAGATCCGAATGTCCTCATAGGATTCGATGCGTCGCGGGCCGACCGAGGTCGCCTCGTGCGAATCCGCGTCAGCGAGATTGCCGAAGTCGAGCTTGGTCAGTTTCGTCAGATCCGCGATCGAGACCTGGAAGACGCTGACATCCTCCTCGGACATCCGCTCGAGCAGATCAGCCTCCTGGATTCGGTCGATCTCCATCACCTGCTTTCGCTGGCTCATCAGGAATGCCGCCGCCTTGAGAGCGTCGTCATCCTCGTTGCGGCGGATCAGTATCTTCCAGAAATACTTCGGAATCTGTACGCCCCCGAAGCTCGGATCCTTGTGCGGCCGGCCGGCCGGATTGGGCAGATCGGATCCGTCGGCATCCGGCCCATCGAACACCGGGCCATTCATGACGATGCCCTTCTCCTCCCCTTCGAGCAGGACATCGCGCGTGTAATCCTCCAGTCCTGCCCAGAGCTGCTTGCCCTGGTTGAACGAGAAGAACTGCGGCGAGCAGTTGGTGAAATGGAAGGAGTCGTCGCCATGCTGCTTGGCCGCGGCGACGGTGTCGCCCCAGGTCGCATCGAGGCGGCGCACCAGATGACCGCGGTCGAACGGATTCTTGCTGCGGTCCGCCTCGAAAGTGGCCTGCTTGCGGTAGAACTCGTCGCCGATCTGGGCATCCTCGTCGATGCGCGGATCGCGCAGCCAGGAATCACCTTCACGCTTGCCGACGTCCTGCTGCTTGCCGCCGTCGATATTGACGCAGCTGAAGAAGGCGAGCCTGCGCTGCTTGTTCATGACGACGCTGTAGTTGAAATATTTCAGCTCGGATTGCCTGGAGCGGCCCTTGAGCATCGCGATCCTCGACTTGAGGGCGGCCGGAATCTTCGGCAGGGGGACCGAGAACTTGCCGGTGCCCAGAAAATTCGCCTTGTAGCCGGGACGCGATTTCAGCGTGCTCTGATCGATATGCACGGCCTCCATCGGCAGGCCGTTCCTCGCACTGATGTGAGACAACAGGCCGGTCGGCGGAACAATCAATGGCGTACCGCCGTTGCGCATGCCGCCGTCCGTGCCGCCGTTCGGCGTCCGGCCATTGCCATGACCTCCCGCCGGGCTCGGTAGCGGCGCCGCTGGAGCGAGAGGAATCTCCTTCCTGAACATCGGAAGCGGAACGCGGATCGGGACCACAAGAGACGTGCCATCGACGGATTGCTCGACCCAGACATTGGCGCCGTACGGAGTTGCGTCAACCGGCGGCCGCAAGGCTCGCTCGATTTCGTGCCGGCTTGGCGGGTCCATCTCGTCCAGCACCGGCCTGACCAGAGGGTGAGAGCCGACGGCCACCTTGAGATCGGCGACGATCGCGCTGATCCGGATGCCTTCGTTGGCGATCCAGTCGATCGAGGATTCGTCCATCGACGGCTTCCACACCTTGCCGTCCTTGGTCAGGGTGCGACCCTGCGCATTCTTCCGGGGAACACCGCTGTGGTGCAGCGCGACCACCTGCCAGAAGCGGTTGAACGCCGGCGCACCCGACGATCCGGCCGTCGTATCGGTATTGTACCAGAGGAAGTCGCCGACATATTTGAGCAGCTTGTTCTCGCGGACGCAGACCTGCTTCATCTGCCCGCTGGGATGCTGCACGATGGTGAGATACTCCCCCGGGTCCGCCTTGCCGGGCGCGCCACTGAGCGGCAGCCATCCCCAATCCTCGAGTTCCTCGGGGCCTGACAGCGAGGTCGGCGCCACCGCAACGACCGAGAAATCCAGCCGGTCATTGGTGTAGAAGAATCTGCCCGGCTCGAAGCCGAACCGCACCGGCACACGCTCCTGTCCCGAAGCGTCCAATTCGTAGTTGAAATCGGCGATCGAATTGGCTGCGTCGGCCGGCCGGCCGAAGACATGATGGTTCGTCAGCAGCAGGCCGGGCCCGATCAGAAAGCCGGAGCCATAGCCGAGCAGATTCGACTTGAGATCCCTGAGCTGAATACGGCAGACCGAGCGCGCGGCGGCGGTCCCCTTGGCGAGATAATTGATGCTGTCGAGATCATTGCCCTGGATGATCCGCTCCAGGCCGATCTCGGCCGCTTGCATGTCGTGCGTCTCGGCCAGAAGCTGGCGCTGGCGCTGGCGCATCTTTTCGACGGTCATCTCGATCGGGCCGTCGCCCAGTTTTCGGTTCAAGGCATCGGGTGAGAACTCGGCTTGCTTGAATCGCCTTTCTGAGCCCGCGATCAGGCTTGGGTTGATGAGCATCATGACCTCTCAAAACGAAGGGCGAGTATTGGACGTGGTCGGCGCCTGAATATCTGCGCCAAGGTTGCAGCGCGGGCCGGACTGCCGGTCGCTGCCGATCATTCTAAAAATCGGGGCACGCGCCCCACACTACCTTAGACCTATATGTCTATAGCTCGGCAACCAGAGCGTCAATCGACGTGCGCTGCCGAGGACGCGACATCATGCCATGGCCTGCAACGTCGCCCGTGTGAGATTCGCCACAAATGATCGTTGCATTTGTGCGTGGCCATTCTCACACGCCTCTTGCTGTCGCCTTCAGGTGCCACCGCCGCAGCGCCACGACGGACCAGATCGCCTCGACCAGCCCGAACGGCCAGGCGCCCTGGAGAAAACCGTAGACCGAGCCGAGCGCGCAGGACGCGGCGAACAGCAGCACGAACCAGTGGCTGCGATCCTCCAGGGCGTAGGTGACCAGCATCGCCGTGACGGCGAACAGGCCGAATAATGTCAGCACGTCCATCTTCCGGGTTCACTCCGCTGCGTGACGCGTGATATGCGCTACGCCATGCCGGCTCTTATCCTGCCCCTCGTCGATGCTGCAACCCACTGGCCCGTGCGCGGCGCGCTGGTCGGGCTCGATCTCGGCACCAAGACCATCGGCGTTGCCGTGTCCGACCCCGATCGTCGGCTTGCGACCGGCGTCGAGACCATCGCCCGCAAGGCGTTCAAGCAGGACGCCGCCCGGCTGCTCGCGATTGCGGCCGAGCGCAAGGTGGTCGGCTTCGTGCTCGGCCTGCCCATCAACATGGACGGCAGCGAGGGCCCGCGCGCGCAATCCACCCGCGCCTTCGCCCGCAATCTCGCCGGACTGACCCAACTCGCCATCGGCCTCTGGGACGAGCGCCTCTCGACGGCGGCGGTCGAGCGCGAGCTGATCGGCATGGACGTCAGCCGCGCCAAGCGCGCCGAAGTGATCGACGAGCATGCCGCGATCTTCATCCTGCAAGGCGCGCTCGACCGTCTGGCAAATCTGCGCGCGGCGCCGGGGACGGACTGATCCATGCCGGTCGTGGTCGCGGCGCTGCTGCCGGTCTTCATCCTCATCGTGCTCGGTGTCGTGCTGAAGCACAGCCTGATGCGTCTGGACACGCAATGGCACGGGCTGGAGCAACTGACCTATTTCGTGCTGTTTCCGATGCTGCTGATCCAGACCCTGGTCAAGGCCGACCTCTCCAGGGTGCCGGTCGCCGGCGTCGGCGGCGCGCTGCTGCTGTCGGCGCTCGCGATGTCGCTGCTCTGTCTCGCGCTGCGGCCGGCGCTGTCGCGGCTGGGCATCGATGGCCCCGCCTTCACCTCGATCTTCCAGGGCGCAACGCGCTGGCAAACCTTCGTTGCGCTGTCGATCGCCGCCAACATGTTTGGCGATCTCGGGCTGGCGCTCGCCTCCGTGGCCATGGTCGCGATCATCCCGCTGGTCAACGTGTTCAGCGTCGCCGTGCTCGCCCACTACGCCGCAAGGGAGAAGCGATCCCCGCGCGCCATCGCCATGACGGTGATCCGCAATCCACTGATCTGGGCCTGCGCGATCGGCCTTGCCGTCAATCTGATGCACCTGCCGCTGCCGAAAATCTGGCACGAGGTGGCGGACGCGCTGAGCCGGTCCTCGCTCGCCATCGGCCTGCTCGTGACCGGCGCGGGCCTGCATCTGAAGGGCCTGTTGCGCCCCAGCCTAGGCGCAGCCATCGGCGTCGGCCTGAAGCTGGTGCTGATGCCTGCGCTCGCGCTGGGGCTCGCGGCCTGGTTCGGCATCACCGGCAACAGCCTCGCGATCGTCGCGATCTGTGCGGCTGTGCCGACCTCGCCCAGCGCCTATGTGCTGGCCCGCCAGATGGGCGGCGACGCGCCGTTGCTGGCGCAGATCATCACGCTGCAGACGATCCTGGCGGCAATCACCATGCCGATCGCGATCGCGCTGGCCTAAGATTCTGGACTGCTTCGCGGAGCCTGTCATCGGGCTGCGCCTTGCGCGGCCCCGGTGGCTCGCAATGACGGAGAATGAGGCCTAAAGCGCGATGCGACTAGGATGAATCGTCATCGCGCTTTCGGTTGTAGCTTAAGCATGATCTTCTCGGAAAACCGCTGCGCACTTTTCCGGATCATGCTTCAGCTCCCCAGCCACATCGTCAGCACCACCGCGGTCAGATTGTTCAGCGCGTGGAGCACGATGGTGAGCCAGAGCGAGCCGGAGCGATAGCGCATGTAGCCGAACCACAGGCCGATGGCGAGGACTTCGGTGAGGAAGTACACGTCGTATTGCAGGTGCACGACCGTCCAGATCAGCGACGACAGCAGGATCGCGCCGGGCACGCGCAGGAAGCTCGCCGACCAGCCGCGATAAAGGAAGCCTCGCGCCAGAATCTCTTCCGACATGGGCGCGGCCACGCTGAAGGCGAACAGGAGCAACAGGGCAGCGCCCTTGTCGCGTCCCGATTTCAAGAGATCGGTCATGGAGCCCGGCGTCGCCTCGCGCCCCAGCGCGCGCGACATCGTCTCCCACACCAGCACGATCAGGATGAGGCCGACGGCGCCGAACAGCAGCTGCTTCCAGGAAGGCCAATGCAGCGCGAGATAATCGACGAAGGACGCCTTCTTGATGCGAATGGCGAGCCAAACCGCAAGAAGCGTCGCCGGCAGGCCCGTGATGACCGACAGCGCGAGCGTCTGGGGCTCGCGGCCGATGAGCTGGAGCGAAGGGAGGTCCATCGGAAGACCGCGCTGCGACGCCAGCAGAACGACGGCGCCGATCTGCCCGACGAACATCGCGGCGAAGATGAAAAGGCCCCACAGCGCCGTGCCCCAGAACTTCCAGACAGGTGGCGCGAGGTCCGCAGGCGCCGCTGTAATCGGCGGATGGTCGGGATTGAGGGAGTCCATCAGTGGGCTTTCGTTAGAACATAACCGTCATTCCGGGGCGGTCCGAAGGACCGAACCCGGAATCTCGAGATTCCGGGGGCGCCCGTTGGGCGCCCCGGAATGACGGGAAAAACCATCACGGCAGCGCCCGCTCCAGCAGCGCACGCACCTCGCCGCTATCCAGCTCCACCGCGCCATACATGCTGGCGTGATTGGCCGCGAGACGCGTGCTCGCGAACAATTCGGCATTGTGCGGCGACACGCCATTGAGCGCAGCCGTCGCAGCAAGCAGCGCCAGCTTCTCGACGGCAAGGCGCGCGACGCGTTCGCCGTCGGCGCGGCGGAAGGTCTTGCCGATGAACGCGACCGCCTCACCAGCCCCCGGCAGGCCCTTGGTCTCGGCCGCCAGCGCTTGCAGCACCGCCATCGCCGCCTCCGGCTCGCGCGAGAGCGCGCGGAGCACGTCGAGGCACATCACGTTGCCCGAGCCTTCCCAGATCGCGTTGACCGGCGACTCGCGATAGTGGCGGGCCAGAATGCCGTCCTCGACATAGCCGTTGCCGCCGAGGCACTCCATCGCCTCGTAGAGGAATGGCGGAGCGCTCTTGCAGGTCCAGTATTTGATCGCGGGCGTCAGCAGCCGCATATAGGCTGCCTCCGCGGCATCCTGCGGCGTAAGGTCGAAGGCGCGGCAGAGCCGCATCACCAGGGCCGTACTGGCCTCGACATGCAGCGCCATGTCCGACAGCACGGCCTGCATCAGGGGCTGGTCGGCAAGATGCTTCTGGAACACGCTGCGGTGCCGCGCATGATGCAGCGCATGTGCGAGCCCCGAGCGCATCAGGCCGACGGACGCAATCGCGCAATCCTGCCGCGTCAGCTGCACCATCTGGATGATGGTGCGAATGCCCTTGCCCTCCTCGCCGACCGCTTGCGCATAAGCGCCGACGAACTCGACCTCGGACGAGGCATTGGAGCGATTGCCGAGCTTGTCCTTGAGCCGCTGGAACTGGATGGCGTTGACCGAGCCGTCCGGCGCGAAGCGCGGCATGAAGAAACAGGTCAGCCCGCCATCTGCCTGCGCCAGCACCAGGAACGCATCGCACATCGGCGCCGACATGAACCATTTGTGACCGGTGATGCGATAGCCGTCCCCGTCGCGCACGGCCCGTGTCATGTTGGCGCGCACGTCGGTGCCGCCCTGCTTCTCGGTCATGCCCATGCCGATCGTCATGCCGCGCTTCTGCCACCACGGCGCAAAGGTGGGATCATAGCTCTTCGTCGACAGCACCGGCATCACGCCCGCGAGCAAGTCAGGCTGCATCGCCAGCGCCCCCACGGAGGCGCGCGTCATCGTGATCGGACAGAGGTGGCCGGTCTCGACCTGCGCGGCGATATAGAATTTCGCGGCACGAATGACCTCGGCGGCATCGCCAGCAGGTCTTCCATCCGCCGTCCAGGTCGAATTGTGCACGCCCGCATGCGCACTGTGCGCCATCAGCTCGTGATAGGCGGGATGAAACTCGACCTGGTCGCGGCGATTGCCCTTGGCATCGAAGGTGCGCAGCTTCGGCGTGTTCTCATTCGCGATGCGGCCGCGATCTGCCATGGCCGCCGAGCCCCATTGCTTGCCGAACTCCGACAGCTCCCGCTCCGCCTTGGCCCCGCCATTGGCTTTGACCGTTTCGACCAGCGGCAGGTCCACCGCGAACAGGTCGACGTCCTCGAACGGCGGCGACTGGTTGAAGACCTCGTGGGTCGCAAAGCTCGGCTGGGTCATCAGGTTTCCTCGGCGCGTAATCAGTTCCGGCGCGGCTGGATCGGGAAATCATAGGCTGCCCCGCCTGCTCCCGGCAGGGAAAAATGCCACCACTCCTTCGAATAGTTCACAAAGCCTTGCCTGGCCATCGCAGCGACCAGCCGCTTGCGCCAGGTGCGTTGCTCCGGATTGATCGACGTTACAGCGGTATACCCCTTCACGTCGGTACAGTCGTAGCCTGTGCCCATGTCGACGCTGCCTTCGGGCGCGCGCATCGCGACCGGCGCCGTGCAGTCGGCATAGGTCTTCGACGGATCGAATGTGGCGGAGTTGTCGGCCTTGAGATCGACCAGCGTGAGATCGAGCGCTGCACCCGTGGAATGCTGCGAGCGGCTCGCAATGTAGCCGAGGCGGAACAGCTCGGTCCTCGGAATGTTCGGGTTGTAGCGCCGCTCGGCCGCGGTCTCATGACCGTTCTGCGACCACTTCACCATGTCGAGCGAGGCCCGCGCCGGCCGGTAGCAGTCGAACATTTTCAGCGACAGGTTCTGTGCGGCCAGTTCCTGCTGAACCGCCTTCAGCCGCATCCCGACCTCGCGCTTCACCACGCATTCGCCGGCACCGTAGCCGGCGAGCGGACGGCCGACGAAATTGTTCGAGGTGGCGTAGCGGATGTCCTGGATGATGCTTGGGTCGATATCACGCAAATACACGAAGCCGCCGGGGAGAGCTTGCGCGTGGGCCGACGAGACTATGGTTATCGCTATGGCCGCAATTGGAAATGATTTCACGAGATGCCTCCGCATCGTCATGGCCGGGCTGTCCCGGCCATCCACGCCCTTTTTGCGGCGAGCGTGCAAGAACGTGGATGGCCGGGACAAGCCCGGGCATGCCGGTAAGAATGAGCCACCATCGACAGATCAGGGGATAACTCACATCCTCGCCTTTGCCCCTTGCTCCCCCCGCCATCCGCCCCTATAGCTCTGCTTTTAATGACATCGAAATCGACCTTCGTCCTCGGCCACCGGCATTTGCTGGGCATCGAGGGCCTTTCCGCGGCCGACATCACCGGCCTCCTCGACCTGTCCGAAGAATATGTCGAGGTCAACCGCCAGGTTGACAAGAAGCGCACCGTCCTGCGTGGACGGACCCAGGTGAACCTCTTCTTCGAGGCTTCCACCCGGACCCAGTCCTCGTTCGAGCTCGCGGGCAAGCGGCTCGGCGCCGACGTCATGAACATGTCGGTATCATCCTCCTCGATCCGCAAGGGCGAGACCCTGATCGACACCGCCGTGACGCTGAATGCGATGCACCCGGACATCCTGGTGGTGCGCCATCATGCCTCCGGCGCGGTGGAACTGCTGGCGCGCAAGGTTGACGGTTCCGTGATCAATGCGGGCGACGGCGCGCACGAGCATCCGACGCAAGCGCTGCTCGACGCGCTCACCATCCGCCGCAACAAGGGCCGGATCGAAGGCCTCGTGGTCGCCATCTGCGGCGACGTGCTGCATTCGCGCGTGGCCCGCTCCAACATCATCCTGCTCAACACCATGGGCGCCCGCGTCCGCGTCGTCGGCCCTTCCACGCTGCTGCCGACCGGCATCGAGCGGATGGGCGTCGAGGTCATGCGCGACATGCGCGAGGGCCTCGAAGGCGCCGACATCGTCATGATGCTGCGGCTGCAGCGGGAGCGCATGAACGGCTCCTTCGTGCCCTCGTCATCGGAATATTTCCATTATTTCGGGCTCGACCAGAAGAAGCTCGCCTACGCCAAGCCGGATGCCCTCGTGATGCATCCGGGTCCCATGAACCGCGGCGTGGAGATCGACTCGATCGTGGCCGACGGCGCCCAGTCCCTGATCCGCGAACAGGTGGAAATGGGCGTCGCCGTGCGCATGGCCGTGCTGGAAGCGCTCGCCCGCAACCTGCCCAACGCGTGATGCCGATGCTGACCGATCGCCGCCCCATCCTGCTCGCCAATGCCCGCGTCGTCGATCCCTCCCGGGATTTCGACGGCATCGGCGACGTTCTCATTGCGGACGGCGCCATTCGCGAGACGCGCCGCGGCATCGGCGCGGCCGGGGTCCTCGAGGGCACCGACATCGTCAACTGCTCCGGCAAGATCGTGGCGCCGGGCCTGATCGACATGTGCGCCTTCGTCGGCGAGCCCGGCCTCAGCCACCGCGAGACCTTTGCCTCCGCGAGCCAGGCCGCCGCGACGGGCGGCATCACCACCATCATCTGCCAGCCGGCCACCTCTCCCGTCATCGACAATTCGGCAACCGTCGACTTCGTGATGCGCCGCGCCCGCGACACCGCGATCGTCAACATCCAGCCCATGGCCGCCCTCACCAAGGGGATGCATGGCGAGGAGATGACCGAGTTCGGCCTGTTGAAGGCGGCCGGCGCGATCGCCTTCAGCGACGGCGACAAAAGCGTGACCAACGCCCTGGTGATGCGCCGCGCGCTCACTTACGCGCGCGACTTCGACGCGCTGATCGTGCATCACACCGAGGACCCCGATCTGGTCGGTGAGGGCGTGATGAACGAGGGCGAGTTCGCCACGCGCCTCGGCCTGATGGGCATTCCGAACGCCGCCGAAGCCATCATGCTGGAGCGGGATTTGCGCCTGGTCGCGCTCACCGGCGGCCGCTACCATGCGGCCTCGCTCACCTGCATCGATTCCCTCGACATCCTCCAGCGCGCCCGCGATACCGGGCTCGCGGTCAGCGCCTCGGTCTCGATCAACCATCTGGCGCTGAACGAGAACGACATCGGCCCCTATCGATCCTTCCTGAAGCTGTCGCCGCCGCTGCGGACCGAGGACGACCGCCGCGCGCTGGTGGCGGCGATCGCCTCCGGCCTCCTCGACGTCATCATGTCCGACCACAATCCGCAGGACGTCGAGGTCAAGCGCCTGCCGTTCGCGGAAGCGGCGCCCGGCGCCGTCGGGCTCGAGACCATGCTGCCGGCCGGCTTGCGGCTGGTGCATAATGGCGAACTGGAACTGAAGACGCTGATCCGGGCGATGTCGACCCGGCCGGCCGAGCTGCTCGGGCTGCCCGGCGGAACCCTGCGCGCCGGCAGCCCCGCCGACGTCATCGTGATCGATCCCGATACGCCCTGGGTGGTCGATCCCGCCGACCTCAAATCGCCCTGCAAGAACACCCCGTTCGACGAGGCCCGCTTTACAGGCCGGGTGGTGCGCACCATTGTCGGCGGACGGACGGTCTACGAGCATGTCTGACATACGCGATCGTTCGACATGGGGACCCTGCCTTTGGAGCTGCCGCCATGGGGCTTGAAGCATTTCTGCCGTTGGCCTTCGTCATCGGCTATCTCCTCGGCTCGATTCCGTTCGGGCTAGTCCTGACCAGGCTCGCGGGCACGCAGGATATCCGCTCGATCGGCTCCGGCAGCATCGGCGCCACCAATGTGCTGCGTACGGGACGCAAGAGCCTTGCCGCGGGCACCCTGCTGTTCGACGCGCTCAAGGGCACGGTGGCCGTCGTGATCGCCGGCTACATCGCGGGCCCCAATGCCGCGATGGTGGCCGGGCTCGGCGCCTTCCTCGGCCATCTCTTCCCGGTCTGGCTCAAGTTCAGGGGCGGCAAGGGTGTTGCCGTCTATATCGGCGTCCTGCTTGGCCTGTTCTGGCCGGGCGCAGTGGTGTTCTGCCTGCTCTGGCTAGCCACCGCCGTCACCACCCGCTACTCCTCGCTCTCCGCGCTGGTGGCGGCATTCATCACGCCGATGTTCCTGTGGTGGTTCGGCCACCTCGCATTGTCGGCGCTGACAGCGGTGCTGACGCTGCTCTTGTTCTACGCGCATCGCGAGAACATCAAGCGTCTGCAAACCGGCAAGGAAAGCCGGATCGGCGAGAAGGCCTAGAGCGTTTTCGAGCGAAGTGGATGCCGGTTCGCATCAAGAAAACGCGTCAAACAAGAATCTGAAGCCGGAAAAAGTACGGATATCGCCGCACACCTTCCGCATTATACGCCAAATCCTGTTCGCAACTTCCGCACCGCTCGGTGCAGACAGTAGCGAACGGGTTCCATGCCTGTCATCCTGACACAGGAAACGGCGTAACGCGGTTGCTCAGAATGAGCGAGATGATTGTCGGCGCGCATAACGGGGTTGGTTCGCTCAGTGCTTCCGGCAGCACGGCAAGCCGGCTGCTCTCGGCGACCAATATCTGGTCCGATGCGCCGCCGCCCGCCCCTGCGGCCGTTTCGCCGCAAGTGCCGCAGCCCGAGCCCGTCGCGCAAGCCGACGCTCCGCTCGACATCGTGGTCACCAGGGCTGCACCGGTCGCGCTTCCGCAGGCGCGTTCCGACCAATGGCCGCCGCGAAAACTCTCGCTGGCGCTCCAGGGCGGCGGCACCTTTGCCGCCTTCACCTGGGGCGTGCTGGAGCGGCTGCTGGAAGAGCCTGACATCGCGATCGACACCGTCAGCGGCGCCAGCGCCGGCGCCATCAATGCGCTGCTGCTCGCTTGCGGCCTTGCCGAAGGCGGCCGTGAAGGCGCCCGCAGCCGGCTGAGCCGGTTCTGGATCCGACTGATGCACGAGGCCTCATTCCGCTCGCTGATGCTGGTCGGCGGCTTTTCGCCGGCGGGAAGCTCGGTCGCGTTCGGCCCGACGCTGCGCTCCGGTCAGTTCGATCCGTTCGATCTCGACCCGCTGCGGCAGGCGCTGGCGCGCGACATCAACTTTTCCATCTTGAGCGACGCGCGATGCCCGAAGCTGCTGATCGCGGCGACGCGGATCCGCGACGGGCAGCAGCAAATCTTCCCCAACGACGCCATCACCGCGGACGTCGCGCTGGCCTCGACCTGTCCGCCGCTGGTTCACTGCGCCGTCGAGATCGACGGCGAGGCCTATTGGGACGGTGGCTTCGGCGGCAATCCGCCGCTGTTGCGGCTGGTCCAGGAAACGGCGGCGACGGATCTGCTGCTCGTCCAGGTCACGCCGACGCGCGACAGCTATGTGCCGATCACGCTCGCCGCGATCGACCGCAGGCTCGACCAGATCATGGCCAACGCCGCGCTCAATGCCGAGATCGCGGCGATCGAATGGGCGCAGTCGTGCGCCACAGCTTCGCTGCGCCTCACCAGGATCGCGGCAGAAGACTCCGTTGACGGCCTGGCGCAGCGCTCATCGACCGATCTCGGCCGCGGCTTCATCCGCCTGCTGCACCGGAGCGGTCGCGAGGCCGCCGAGCGCTGGCTCGGGCAAGATGCAAGGGCCGGCGCAGCGCCCTCTGCGCCCGTTCAGGCCTTTGCTCCTTCCGAACCTGCGCTAGCCTGATTTCGCCAGCGCATCCTCCAGGAACCAGGCCGCCGCAAGCGCGAGCGGATCGTTGCCGAAGCGGGCGATCACCTGCACGCCGATCGGCAGGCCGCCGACCTTCAGGACAGGCACGTTGACGCAAGGATTGCCCATCAGCGTCCAGAGCCGGTTGTAGCGGGGATCGCCAGTGCTCGCGAGCTCCTTGGCCGGCGCCGTGCCTGGCGCCGAATAGGTCAAGAGCACGTCGACACCCTCGAACAGCTCGCCGAGCTCGCGGCGGCCGCGACGGCTGATCCGGCGCGCCTCGTCATATTCCTTCGGCGTCAGCCCGACCGTCGCATCGAGACTGGCGCGCAGCATCGGCGCGATCTCGTCATGACGTTCCGAAAACTCCCAGGCCAGCGCGCGATGCGCCTCGAAATCCTGGACGATGGGATGGATGCGCCAGGCTTGCTGCACCGCCTCGGGCAGATCGATGGCCTTCACGCTGGCACCGGCGCGCTCGGCCGCCTTGATCGCGGCCAGCAGCCCCTCTTCGGCCGCCGGCTCAACCGCGCCGGCAAACTCCTGCCTGACGACGCCGATGCGGGGCGACTTCGCCGGGGCGATGCCCGAAAATTCGGTGCGGCCCGTCATCGCCAACAATCCGCGCGCGAGATCCTCAGCGCGCGCACCGAACAGGCCGACGGTGTCGAGCGCCCATGAGTAGCACTTCACACCGACCGTCGGCAGCATCCGGAACGACGGCTTGATCGCGGCCGTCCCGCAATAGGCGGCAGGCCGGATCACCGAGCCGCCGGTCTGGGTGCCCAGCGCCAGCGGGATCATGCCGGCGCCGACGGCCGCCGCCGAGCCCGAGGAGGAGCCGCCCGGCGAATGGCCTGTATTGTGCGGATTGCGCGTCGGCGTCGGATCGCGCGAGGCGAACGCGGTCGTGGTTGTCTTGCCGATGATGGTGGCCCCTGCCCGCTTCAGCATCATCACGACGGGTGCGTCAGCGCGCGGCTGCCAGCCACGATAAATCTCCGAACCCATCTCGGTCGGCATATTGGCGGTGTCGATGATGTCCTTGATCCCGACCGCAATGCCGCGCAGCGGCCCGGAGCCTTGCGCCTTCGCCGACTTGTCGTGGCGGACGAAGGCGTGGACGTCCTTCTCCTTGGCTTCGATCGCCGCGTGCGATTGCGCGATGGCGGCGTCAGGCGACAACTCGCCCGCTTCGATGCGGCGCTGGAGGTCGGCGAGTGAGATCATGGCAAAACCCTTCTTATTGGGATCGCTTTTAGCATCGCAGCAAGGCCGCGCAAGCGCAGGTGACTGTTGCGCAACGCCCTCAGGTTGTTCCATGCTGTCCCTGCAAGGAGACACCGTGGACGCTAGCAATCCGAGCGTAGAGCTGACCGAGCCTGACAGGATCGACCGCCTGCGGCTGATCCGCTCCGACAATGTCGGCCCGCGCACCTTCCGTTCACTGGTCGATCATTTCGGCACGGCGCGGGCCGCGCTGGAGCGCCTGCCTGATCTGGCGCGCCGTGGCGGTGCGCAGCGAACGGGCCGCATCTGCAGTACGGATGAGGCGAAGGCCGAGCTTGCCGCGAGCCGCAAGTTCGGCCTCGCCTGGCTGGCGCCCGGCGAGGACGGCTATCCGGCGCGACTGGCGATGATCGACGACGCACCGCCGCTGCTCGCCGTGCGCGGCGACACGAAAACCCTGATGCGGCCGATGATCGCCATCGTCGGCTCGCGCAACGCCTCGGGCGCCGGGCTGAAATTCGCCGGCCAGCTCGCGCGCGAGCTCGGCGACGCCGGCTTTGTCGTCATCTCGGGCCTCGCCCGCGGCGTCGATCAGGCCGCGCATCGCGCGAGCATCGAGAACGGCACGATCGCGGTGCTGGCCGGCGGGCATGATTGCATCTATCCACCCGAGCATGGCGATCTGCTCGCCGCGATCCTCGGTCACGCGGGCGCTGCGATCTCCGAGATGCCGCTCGGCCACGAGCCGCGCGCCCGCGACTTCCCCCGCCGCAACCGCCTGATCTCCGGCGCCTCGCTCGGCGTCGTCGTGGTGGAAGCGGCGCACCGCTCGGGCTCGCTGATCACGGCGCGCATGGCGGCGGAACAGGGGCGCGAGGTGTTCGCGGTGCCCGGCTCGCCGCTCGATCCGCGCGCGGCCGGCGCCAACGATCTGATCAAGCAGGGCGCAACGCTCGTCACCGAGGCCGCCGACATCGTCAATGCGGTTCAGCCGATCATGGAGCGGCCGCTGATGCGCCCCGCAGGCGAGCCCGACAGCGAGCCGTTCGAGAGCGATCCGCAGGGCCATGACCGCGATCAGATCACCAACCTGCTCGGCCCAGCCCCGATCTCGATCGACGATCTCGTGCGAATGTCCGGCGCCTCGCCTGCGATCGTGCGCACGGTGCTATTGGAGCTCGAACTCGCCGGGCGCCTCGAACGCCACGGCGGCGGGTTGGTGTCGCTGCTCTAGAGAGCTTACCCTCCCCTGGAGGGGGAGGGTCGATCGCGCGTAGCGCGAGCGGGGTGGGGTGATCTCTCCACTCGGGCAGCGTTCGATGAGGAGAGACTGTCACCCCACCCCGTCTCACATTTCGCTGCGCTCAATGTGAGCCGACCCTCCCCCTCCAGGGGAGGGTAAAGCGCGTGCCCCTCAGGGGGAGGTGACGGTCGGCTCACATCGGTGAACCGAGATTGATCACGTCCTAATCCTCGTTGCGCTCGTCGAACCGCGTGCGCGCGGCCGCGATCTGCTCCTGATGTTCGATCGCCCACTCCCCGAGCGCCTTTACGGGCTGCTGAAGACCGCGGCCGAGGTCGGTCAGCTCATAGTCCACCCGCGGCGGAATGGTCGGGAAGATCGTGCGCGTGACGAGGCCGTCGCGCTCGAGACCGCGCAGCGTCAGGGTCAGCATCCGCTGCGAGATGCCGTTGATCATTCGCTTCAGCTCGTTGAAGCGCTTCGGCCCGTCGCTGAGCATCATGATGACGAACACGCTCCATTTGTCGCCGACGCGGGACAGGATGGAGGCGACCCCACGGCAGTCCGCATGGTTGGGATCCGGCAATGGATCAGGCCTCATGTCCGGCCTTGGATTTGCCCTCGGCGGAGCAGGCAAATCGGTGTTCTCAGGTTTCAATGATGTGCCCATGGCTCAAAAAAGTGCGTTCTTGCGGGGATTTTGACAGTCACTCATGTAGCTCTGGTTACAAACCTATACCATGGTGACCTCAAATGAAACTGCTCCACATCGACTCCAGTGTCCTCGGCCCCCACTCCGTCAGCCGGCAGGTCTCCGCCGCCATCGTCGACCGGCTCCGGCAGACGACGCCCGGTCTCGACGTAACCTATCGCGACCTGACCCAGACCCCGCTTGCCCATCTCTCCGGCTCGCATCTCGCGGCCGCGCAAGGCGCCCCCGCGCCGGCGGAACTCGCGCCCGATCTTGCCGCAAGCGCGGCCGTGCTGGACGAGTTCATGGGCGCCGACGTCGTCGTCGTCGGTGCCCCCATGTACAACTTCACCATTCCGAGCCAGCTCAAGGCCTGGATCGACCGCATCGTGGTGGTGGGGAAGACTTTTAAATATGGCGCGGCCGGGCCGGAGGGGCTGGCCGGCGGCAAGCGGGTGATCGTCGCGATCTCGCGCGGCGGCTATTACGGCGCGGGCTCGCCCGCCGCAGCGCTGGAGCATCTCGAAAGCTATCTGCGCGGCGTGTTCGGCTTCATGGGCATCAGTGATGCCGAATTCATCATCGCCGACGGCATCCAGGTCGGACCGGATCACCGCGAGAAAGCGCTCGCGGACGCGCTTCAAGCGGCCACCAGCCTGCGGGCGGCCTGACGCCGCGCCGAGATCGGCCGCCGCCGAAATGCGCGGCGGCTGACGGCTGCACGATCTGCAAAGCTGGAACCAGACGCCCTAGATGCCCAGGATCACGGCAACGAGCGAGACGAACAGGCCCATCCCGGAAAACAACGCGATGGCGACCAGCTCGGATGTGTCGGAGCGCTTGGCCGGAACGGCGGATCGTTCGGTGAAGATGCGCGGCGATGAAAGCGACGAGAAAAAGCGGGCTGCTTTCGGCATGCTAGACTCCATATAAATAACGAGTCTGCCCCGCCCCATAAGAGGGTCTTCGCAGCTTGCGCGAAGGTTCAATATCTCACGCAAAGGTTCGGTCAACGCACCTCACGGCACGTCGGAACCGACCGGCGCAACTGCATGGACCGCGCCGGCCAGTTCGATTTGCGCTTGGTTTGATCAGCCGCGATAGATCGGCGCGCCGCTCGGGGAGGCCACCGCGCCGCCGTCGACGAAGATTTCCTGGCCCTGCACATGCGCGGAATCATCGGAGGCGAGGAACAGCACCGTCTTCGCAACGTGATCCGTTTCACCGATGCGGCCGAGCGGCGTCGATAGCGCGATCCGCTTCTCGAACGCCTTCTCGGCTTCGGGCGTCGCGGTCGCGGGCCCCCAGATCGGGGTGCGGATCGCGCCGGGCGCCACGACATTGACGCGGATTCCGCGCGGCGACAGCTCCGAGGCCATGATCCGCGCCATCGCCCGCACACCGGCCTTCGCGGCACCGTAAGCGGAGTAACCGGGAATGCCGAGCACGGAGATCACCGAGCCGTTGAGGATGATCGAGGCATTGTCGTTGAGATAGGGCAACGCCGACTGCACGGTGAAGAACACGCCGGTCAGATTGGTGCTGATGACCTTCTCGAAGACCTCGGGCGTCGCCGAACCCAGCGGCGTGCCGCCGGCGATGCCGGCATTGGCAAACACGATATCGAACTTGCCGAACTTTTCCCCGCCCTGCTTGATGGCAGCTTCGGTCGCGGCGATGTCGGTGGCATCGGCGGCGAGTGCGAGCGCGTTCGGCCCGAGCTCCTTCGCGGCAGCCTCCAGCGTCTGCTTGTTGCGCCCGGTGATCACCACCTTGGCGCCTTCGGCCGCGAACAGCTTTGCCGTCGCAAGCCCGATGCCGCTGTTGCCGCCCGTAATCAATGCCGTCTTATCTTTCAGTCTCACGCTCGCCTCCAGTAGTTGCATGATGAAACTATGTTGCCATCTAGGGCATATGGTCTTATGATGCAACCACACAAGCGCGTGATCGGCGCCGGCGCCGGTCGAACGCGATAGGACAGACCGCGATGGTGAAACGAACCAGCTTCGAGGGCGATTCCTGCCCGATCGCACGCTCGCTGGAGGCGCTCGGCGACTGGTGGTCGCTGCTGATCGTCCGCGAGGCGCTGTTCGGCGTGCGCCGCTTCGGCGAATTCCAGAGCAGGCTCGGCATGGCCAAGAACATCCTGTCGGCCCGCCTGCGATCGCTGGTCGACCACGGCATTCTCGAGACCGCCCCCGCCTCCGACGGCAGCGCCTATCAGGAATATCTGCTGACGCCGAAGGGCCGCGGCACCTTCCCGATCCTGGTCGCGCTGCGGCAATGGAGCGAGGAGTTCGACGATCACCCCGAGGAGATCGCGACCATCCTGGTCGATCGTGCGAAAGGCCGCCCGGTGAAGAGGCTGGAAATGCGCGCCGAGGACGGGCGGCTGCTCAGTCCCGCCGACACCACGCTGAAGCCGCGGCCGGCGCGACGGCGGTCGGCCTGATTGCGACGGCGAGCTGCCACCATACCGTCAATGCAAGTGGAGCGAACCCTGTCTAGCATCCGACCAGGGTAGCCCTGCGAACCATTTTCAGCCGATCCGCGCGCTGGCGCCGGCCGAACCCGACCTCGTAGTTCAGATCGTAAACACAGCCGGCCTTCATGGCGGCAAAGTCTGCATTCCGCTCGATCGTGTAGTGACCGGAAGGCTCCGTCTTGAGATGGACGCGACCGGGCTCGGACCAGGCTTGATCGACGCCACGATAGAGCACCCGATCGGTCGAGCCGACGGTCGCAAACCATAGGATCAACCCTCCGATCAATGCCACCATGATCACGAGGCTACGAACATCGTTGCGGAGCTTGTCCGCAAGGCTCGAGAGATTGGACGCGTTCTTCACATTGGCTTTGTCGTCGGTCGAACGCGACAGTTCACGCCAATCCATCTAGCCTTGTCACGACAGCTTGCGCTTGGTCCGCAGCCGCAGATGCTCGTCGGCCTCCAGCTTGGTCATGCCCAGGAGATAATACAGCACGTCGAGCTTGTGGCGCTCGGCGAGCTTGCGCAACGCTCCGGTCTGCTCGGCGATGAAGGCCACGGCCTCGTCCGCGCCGCCCTCCCCTGGTTCCTCGTGACGCGAGCCTCCCCGCGCGCCCGATGCGGCACGCTTCCGTTTCTTTGGCTTAGTCACCAAGACCCCACCCGAATCCATGGTCCCAACAGCAACATTACGCCCACATCGACCGCAACTCCAAGGTGGTATTCTGCAACTTTCTCGATATGAAACTTTTCCCATCGAGGCGGCTTTCAACACCCCTCGATTTGACAGCGGAGGCCGCACCACCCATGTTCGGGTCGAAACGGCCGACCCGAGTCCTTTCGTTTTCGGCCCAAGATTTTCCCGTAAGTTACTGGAACTACATGAATATCGTCATCGTGGAGTCGCCGGCGAAAGCCAAGACGATCAACAAATATCTGGGCTCGTCCTATGAGGTTCTGGCCTCGTTCGGCCATGTCCGCGACCTGCCCGCGAAGAACGGCTCCGTCGATCCCGATGCCAATTTCAAGATGATCTGGGAGGTCGATCCCAAGGCGGCCGGCCGGCTCAACGAGATCGCCAGGTCCCTGAAGGGCGCCGACCGCCTGATTCTCGCCACCGACCCTGATCGCGAGGGCGAGGCCATCTCCTGGCACGTGCTGGAGGTGCTGAAGGAAAAGCGCGCGCTCAAGGACCAGAAGATCGAGCGGGTGGTGTTCAACGCCATCACCAAGCAGGCGGTCTCCGAGGCGATGAAGCATCCGCGCCAGATCGACGGCGCGCTGGTCGACGCCTACATGGCGCGCCGTGCGCTCGACTACCTGGTCGGCTTCACTCTCTCCCCCGTGCTGTGGCGCAAGCTGCCGGGCGCGCGCTCGGCCGGCCGCGTGCAGTCGGTGGCGCTGCGCCTCGTCTGCGACCGCGAGCTCGAGATCGAGAAGTTCGTGCCGCGCGAATACTGGTCGCTGATCGCGACTCTGCTTACCCCGCGCGGCGATGCGTTCGAGGCCCGCCTCGTCGGCGCCGACGGCAAGAAGATCCAGCGCCTCGACATCGGCACCGGCGCGGAGGCCGAAGACTTCAAGAAGGCGCTGGAGGCAGCCAGCTACACCGTGACCGCGGTCGATGCCAAGCCGGCCCGGCGCAATCCGCAGGCGCCCTTCACCACCTCGACGCTGCAGCAGGAAGCCAGCCGCAAATACGGCTTTGCGCCAGCGCACACCATGCGCATCGCCCAGCGCCTCTATGAGGGCATCGACATCGGCGGCGAGACCACCGGACTCATTACTTATATGCGTACCGACGGCGTGCAGATCGATCCGTCCGCGATCACCCAGGCCCGCAAAGTGATCGGCGAGGATTACGGCAACGCCTATGTGCCGGATGCCCCGCGCCAGTACCAGGCCAAGGCCAAGAACGCCCAGGAAGCGCACGAAGCGATCCGCCCGACGGATCTGTCGCGCCGGCCGGACAGCCTGAGCCGCAAGCTCGATGCCGATCAGGCGAAACTCTATGAGCTGATCTGGAAGCGCACGATCGCGAGCCAGATGGAATCCGCCGAGCTCGAGCGCACCACGGTCGACATCGCGGCGAAGGCAGGCTCCCGCACGCTGGAGCTGCGCGCCACCGGCCAGGTCGTCAAGTTCGACGGTTTTCTGGCGCTCTACCAGGAAGGCCGCGACGACGAGGAGGACGAGGATTCCCGCCGTCTGCCCGCCATGAGTTCGGGCGACGCGCTGAAACGGCAGAGCCTGTCCGTCACCCAGCACTTCACCGAGCCGCCGCCGCGCTTCTCGGAAGCTTCCCTCGTCAAGCGCATGGAAGAGCTCGGCATCGGCCGGCCCTCCACCTACGCCTCGATCCTCCAGGTCCTGAAGGACCGCGGCTACGTCAAGCTGGAGAAGAAGCGCCTGCACGGCGAGGACAAGGGCCGCGTCGTGATCGCGTTCCTGGAGAGCTTCTTCAGCCGCTACGTCGAATACGACTTCACCGCGGGTCTTGAGGAACAGCTCGACCGCATCTCCAACAACGAGATTTCCTGGCAGCAGGTGCTGAAGGACTTCTGGCGCGACTTCATCGGCGCCGTCGACGACATCAAGGATCTGCGCGTCGCGCAGGTGCTCGACGTGCTCGACGAGATGCTGGGGCCGCACATCTATCCGCCGCGCGCCGATGGCGGCGACGTCCGCCAGTGCCCGAACTGCGGCACCGGCCGGCTGAACCTGAAGGCCGGCAAGTTCGGCGCCTTCGTCGGCTGCTCGAACTATCCGGAATGCCGCTACACCCGTCAGCTCGCCGCCGACAGCGAAGCGACCGCCGATCGTTCGCTCGGCCAGGACCCCGATACGGGTCGCGATGTCTGGGTCAAGGCCGGCCGCTTCGGCCCCTATATCCAGCTCGGAGAGCAGAAGGATTATGAAGAAGGCGAGAAGCCCAAGCGCGCCGGCATCCCGAAGGGCACCTCGCCCAGCGATGTCGACCTCGAGCTCGCGCTGAAGCTGCTGTCGCTGCCGCGTGAAATCGGCAAGCATCCGGAAAGCGGTCTTCCGATCACCGCCGGCCTCGGCCGCTTCGGCCCGTTCGTGAAGCACGACAAGACCTACGCCAGCCTGGAAGCCGGCGACGAGGTGTTCGACATCGGCCTCAACCGCGCGGTGACGTTGATCGCGGAAAAGGTCGCCAAGGGTCCGAGCCGCCGCTTCGGCGCCGATCCCGGCAAGGCGCTCGGCGATCATCCAACGCTCGGCACCGTCACCGTCAAGAGCGGGCGTTACGGCGTCTATGTCACGGCCGGCGGCGTCAATGCGACGATCCCGGCCGAGTTCGAGAAGGATACGATCACCCTGCCGCAGGCAATCGCACTGATCGACGAGCGCGCGGCCAAGGGTGGCGGCAAGAAGACCACCAAGTCGGCGAAGAAAGCGGCGAAGCCGGCCAAGGGCAAGAAAACTTCGGACAAGAAAGCTGCGGACGGCGAAGACGCCGCGCCAAAACCGAAGAAGCCGGCCGCGAAGAAAGCCGCGGCCAAAACCAAATCCGAATCCACCAGCAAGGCGCGCGCCGCCGTGCCGTCGACCGCCAAGACGTCGCCGACCAAGGCCGCCGCCACCAAGAATCCTGCAAATACTCCGGCCAAGAAGAGTGCCGGCAAGAGTTAGAGGTTAAGTGAAACGCAAGAAAGACCATGGCTTTCCCGACAGGAGCGCCATCGTCGCCTTCATCAAGGCAAATCAGGGAAATGTCGGGACCCGCGAGATTGCGCGCGAGTTCGGCCTGAAGAACGCCGACCGCGTCGAGCTCAAGCGCATGCTGCGCGAGCTCGCCGACGACGGCATCATCAAGAAGAGGCGCCACAAGGTCTCCGAACCGGACACGCTTCCGCCGACGCTGCTCGCGGACATCACCGGCCGCGACTCCGATGGCGAATTGATCGCCTCCCCGGCCGAATGGGACGAGGTCGAGAGCGGCGAGCCGCCGAAGATCCTGATCGAGATGCCGCGCCGGCCGAAGCCCGGCACCGCGGCCGGCGTCGGCGACCGCGCGCTGCTGCGCGTCGAGCGCTCGGACGAGACCGAAGGCCCCGCCTGGCGCGGCCGCATCATCAAGGTCATCGACAAGGCCAAGAGCCGCATCCTCGGGGTGTTTCGCGAGCTTCCCGAAGGCGGCGGACGGCTTGTCCCCGTCGACAAGAAGTTCGCCGACCGCGAGCTGAATATCGCCAAGACCGATACGCACGGCGCGCAGGACGGCGATCTCGTCAGCGTCGACATCGTCCGCTCGCGCGGCTTCGGCCTCGCCTCCGGCCGCGTGAAGGAGAAGCTCGGCTCGGTCAAGTCGGAGAAGGCGATCAGCCTGATCGCGATCTACGCCCACGACATCCCGCTGCAATTCTCCGCCGCCGCCGAGCGCGAGGCGGAGGCGGCCGAGCCCGCCAATCTCAGGGGACGCGAGGACTGGCGCGACGTCCCGCTGGCCACGATCGATCCGCCGGACGCAAAAGATCACGACGACGCGGTCCACGCGCAGCCCGACGACGATCCCAACAACAAGGGCGGCTTCATCGTCAACGTCGCCATTGCCGATGTCAGCTTCTACGTCCGCCCGGGCACTGCGCTCGATCGCGACGCGCTCGACCGCGGCAACTCGGTCTACTTCCCCGACCGCGTCGTGCCGATGCTACCCGAGCGCATCTCCAACAATCTCTGCTCGCTGGTGCCGGGCGAGCCGCGCGGCGCGCTCGCGGTGCGGATGGTGCTCGGCCCGGACGGGCGCAAGCGTTCGCACAGCTTCCACCGCATCCTGATGCGCTCGGCGGCCAAGCTCAGCTACGCGCAGGCACAGGCTGCGATCGACGGAAAGCCTGACGATATCACCGGCCCCCTGCTCGATCCGATCCTGAAACCGCTCTATGCCGCCTATGCCTGCGCCAAGCGCGCACGCGACGAGCGCGATCCGCTCAATCTCGATCTGCCCGAGCGCAAGATCCTGCTGAAGAGCGACGGCACGGTCGATCGCGTCGTCGTGCCTGAGCGGCTCGATGCGCACAAGCTGATCGAGGAGTTCATGATCCTCGCCAACGTCGCGGCAGCCGAGATGCTGGAGAAGAAATCGCTGCCGCTGATCTACCGCGTGCATGACGAGCCGACGCTGGAGAAGGTCCACGCGCTCGCGGAATTTCTGGAGACGCTCGACGTCCCCTTCACGAAATCAGGCGCGTTGCGCCCGACGCTGTTCAACCGCGTGCTGGCCCAGCTCGAAGGCCATGACTACTATCCGCTGGTGAGCGAAGTCGTGCTGCGCGCCCAGGCGCAGGCCGAATATTCCTCCGAGAATTACGGCCATTTCGGCCTGAATCTGCGCCGCTATGCGCATTTCACCTCGCCGATCCGCCGCTATGCCGACCTCGTCGTGCACCGCGCGCTGGTCCGCGCGCTCGGCCTCGGTGAAGGCGCCCTGCCCGACAGCGAGACGCCTGAGACCTTGAGCGAAGTCGCCGCCCACATCTCTGTGACCGAACGGCGCGCGATGAAGGCGGAGCGCGAGACCGTCGACCGCCTGATCGCCCATCACCTCGCCGATCGCATCGGCGCAAGTTTCCAGGGCCGCGTCTCCGGCGTGACGCGCGCCGGCCTGTTCGTCAAGCTGAGCGAGACCGGCGCCGACGGGCTGATCCCGATCCGATCCCTCGGCACGGAATATTTCAACTATGACGAGAGCCGTCACGCGCTGGTCGGCACACGCAGCGGCACGATCTATCAGCTCGGTGACGTCGTCGACGTCCGTCTGATAGAAGCAGCCCCGATCGCGGGCGCACTGCGCTTCGAATTGCTGTCGTCGCAGAGCGAGAGCTCCCCAAGGGAGCGCAGGCCGTTCCGCCCGCAACGCAAATCGTCAAAGGCCCATCCCGGACGCAGCCCAGAGAAAAAACGCAAGCCGGAGACACAGAAATCCGGCAAGGGGAAGAAGGGTCAGGGGAAAAACCAGACGAAGAGCAAGGGAAAAGGCAAGGGACAGAAGGGCAAGGCATGGTGACGATGAGCACGGCCCCGAAGATCTGGACGCGCGAGAGCGGCCTCGTCGAGAAGCGCGATCTCTGGACGGCGATGAAGCGCGGCTTTCGCGGCCGCTGCCCGCGCTGCGGCGAGGGAAAGCTGTTCCGCGCCTTCCTGAAGACGGCGGACAATTGCGCGACATGCGGCCTCGACTTCACGCCGCACCGCGCCGACGATCTGCCCGCCTATCTCGTCATCGTCATCGTCGGCCACATCGTGGTGCCGGCGGTTTTGTGGATCGAGACCAACTACACCACGCCGGTCTGGATCAGCTTCGCGGCCTATCTGCCCTTCACCTTCGTCGCCTCGCTCGCGCTGCTGCAGCCGGTGAAGGGAGCTGTGGTCGGCTTGCAATGGGCTCTGCGCATGCACGGGTTTGACGAGAACCCTCCGGATGGTATTCCGCCCGTGTAAGCAAATAAGCAAGAAGCGGTTTGGGTGAGGACATGACGGATATTGCGCAGGCAGCGGAGAAAACCAAGGTCCATGAGGAGAAGGAAGCCGACCATCATCCCTATTTCCGCCCACGGGATGCGGCGACACTGATCCTGGTCGATCGCAGCGGCGCCAGTCCGAAAGTGCTGGTCGGCAAGCGGCACGACAAGGTGGTGTTCATGCCCGGAAAATTCGTCTTCCCGGGCGGCCGCGTCGACAAGGCCGACCATCGCGTGCCGTGCGCTGCGCCCATCACCGCGGAGTTGGAGACCAATCTCGCCAAGGGCAGCCCGAAGACGCCGGCCTCCCGCGCGAAATCGCTCGCCATTGCCGCGATCCGCGAAGCCTGTGAAGAAACCGGCCTGTGCCTCGGCCGCAAGGCTGAGGGCAAGGTGACGAGGCTCGACGGCCCCTGGAAGCCGTTTGCGGATGCGGGCCTGCTGCCCGATCCCTCCGGCCTGTTCCTGATCGCGCGCGCGATCACCCCGCCCGGCCGCGTCAAGCGGTTCGACACGCGCTTCTTCACGGCCGACGCGTCCGCGATCACCCATCGCGTCGAGGGCGTGATCCATGCCGATGCGGAGCTGGTCGAGCTGGTCTGGGTCGAGCTCGGCTCGAAACCGCTCGCCGATCTGCATCCCATGACGCGCAACGTGCTCAACGAGCTCGACAACCGCCTTGCCACCGGCCCGCTCCGCCACGATGCGCCGGTGCCGTTCTTCCATTTCTACGGCGGCAAGATGCAGAAGGATATTTTGAGCTAGGCTCAGGGCCGCCACGCCCTCGTCCGTCATTCCGGGGCGCCGCGTCAGCGGCGAACCCGGAATCCATTGGGCCGCCGAGACTGCGGGGAGATGGATTCCGGGTTCGCGCCAGGAGGCGCGCCCCGGAATGACGTGCTGAGAGATCTGCAAAAAACAAAATATTCTTCCCGCCGTACCTAATGGCGGAGTTTCGCCGCGTCCCTATGTCTTCCCGAGCGTCACCAAAAACGGACACCGGGCGATGGCACAACGGCAACTCAAGCTTGGCGCGTTCATGCGCCCGATCAGCATCCACACCGGCGCCTGGCGCTATCCCGGGGCCTGGCCCGACGCCAATTTCAACTTCGGCCACATCAAGACGCTGATCCAAAAGCTCGAGGCCGGCAAGTTCGACGCCTTCTTCATGGCCGATCACCTGGCCGTGCTGAACATGCCCATCAACGCGCTCAAGCGCAGCCACACCGTGACCTCGTTCGAACCGTTCACGCTGCTGTCGGCGCTCTCGGCCGTCACCGAGCGCATCGGCCTGATCGCGACAGGCTCGACCACCTTCGACGAGCCCTATCACGTCGCCCGCCGCTTCGCCTCGCTCGACCATCTCAGCGGCGGGCGTGCGGGGTGGAATATCGTCACCACCTCGAACCCGGACGCGGCGCTGAATTTCGGCCTCGACGATCACATGGAGCACGCCGAGCGCTACAAGCGCGCCCGCGAGTTCTACGACGTCGTCACCGGCCTGTGGGATTCCTTCGCCGACGATGCCTTCGTTCGCGATGTCGAAAGCGGCCTGTTCTTCGATCCCGCGAAGATGCACACGCTCGACCACAAGGGCAAATATCTGAAGGTGCGCGGGCCGCTCAACATCGCCCGTCCGGTGCAGGGCTGGCCGGTGATCGTGCAGGCCGGCGCCTCCGAGGACGGCAGGCAGCTCGCGGCTGAGACCGCGGAAGCCGTGTTCACCGGCGGCGGCAGTCTCGCCGACGGCCAGAAGCTCTACGCCGACATCAAGGGCCGCATGGAGAAGGTCGGCCGCGATCCCGAGCACCTGAAGATCCTGCCCGGCGCCTTCGTCGTGGTCGGCGACAGCGTCGATGAGGCCAGGGAGAAGCGCGCTTTGCTCGACAGCCGCGTGCACTACGACAGCGCCATCGCCTCGCTCTCCGTCATCCTCGGCACGGATGCCTCCGGCTTCGATCCCGATGGCCCCCTTCCCGAGATCCCCGAGACCAACGCCAGCAAGAGCGGTCGCCAGCGCATGGTCGATCTCGCCGCCCGCGAAAAGCTCACCGTGCGCCAGCTCGCCCAGCGCGTCGGCGGCTATGGCGGCCTGTCGTTCGTCGGCACCGCCAAAACCATCGCTGACCAGATGGAGGAATGGCTGGTCGGGCGCGGCTCCGACGGGTTCAACATCATGTTCCCGTTCCTGCCCGCCGGCCTCGACGATTTCGTCGACAAGGTGGTCCCGGAGCTTCAGAAGCGCGGGATTTTCCGCAAAGAGTATGAGGGTGCCACTTTGAGGGAGAATCTGGGGCTGCCACGGCCGAAAAACCGGTTCTTCGAGGCCTGATCGGCCCGTTTTGAGTGGTTTTCCGGCCCTAGAGCTCCCTTCGGGGCTCTAGGTTGTTGTTTTTGACGCGTTTTCTTGACGCGAACCGGTGCTCACTTCGCTCGAAAACGCTTCGAAACCTTGACATCAGGCGGTTTCTGGCTAGGTTGCCGGCCAACGCGGGCCGTTTGGCCGGCTCCAGATTCCCCGATATTCTGAGGTTCAGAACATGGCCAAAGCGGTCACCATCAAGGTCAAGCTCGTGTCCTCGGCCGACACCGGCTTCTACTATGTCGCCAAGAAGAACTCGCGCACCATGACCGACAAGCTGGTCAAGAAGAAGTACGATCCGGTCGCGCGCAAGCACGTCGAATTCCGCGAAGCCAAGATCAAGTAAGATCGCGGGACGTTGAAGACTTTGACGGGGCCCTCACGGGCCCCGTTTTCATTTTCTCCGCTGCATGTCCCGGACGGCTGCAGCGTACAACGCTGCTGCGCAGAGCCGGAATCCAGAAAGCAACACGGCACACCGCGAAGACATGGGTCCCCGGCTCTTCGAGCCTAACAGGCAACGATGGACATCAACGCCAGCCTGTGTGCGAGCGGCCCGCGCAACGACGCTAAGCGCATCTATGGCGGCGGAACCAGGCCCTATAAAGAATGTGAGCGAGCCCACAGATTTTCGCTCGGAAGTATGTCAAGCTAGCTAACAGGTTTGGCGATTGGGGTGGGGTAGCATTCATGGAAACCGTGAAACGTTGTCGTGCCCAGTCCACTGAATGCCTCAGCTTGATGCAATCAGCGCGGGACGAGACTGAAGCAAGACTCCTCAAGTCTCTGTCGCAAAGCTGGGTCCGCCTCGCAAACCAGATTGATCGGTACAAATCGTTTCGTTCGACGCGTGACAAGCGGCCTGCCGCTTAGCTACACGCGCCGCTGCACGATCCACTCTGAGCCCGGAAATCCGCGAGGCGATAAGCCTGAAGCGCCCGGCGTCAGACGTCGGAGATGACCGTCGTCTAGCTCGAGGACAAGTTTGCTCGGCGACGAACTCACCACCCAGGTGCTGATGATAGTTGCATCACCGAGTATGATCGGCAGGTCGGTTCCTGCCGGTGGATAGTCGTGCGACACGGAATTGGTCCTCAGCCACACCTTAACTCCGGTCTCAAGTGTCCAATGCGTCGTATGGCCCGCCCATTCCATGTCTTAGTCCCTGTGGCGAGGGGCGTGCTAGCGGTTTTGCGACGAGACGACTTGACGTCCGACAACTCCAGCAGGGCAGACTGCAACATGGCTTCGATGGGTTGGCCTCGTCCCGCTGAACCCTTCTCGGGAAGACCTGGGTGGCTAGACTGGGGCGCCGTTCCCTGCCGCACTAATGAGCAGGTTTCTGTGGCTCGTATCCCGACAAACGTGATCGGTCGGTCCTGGTCACGACCTCAACCGAAGCCCTGGACGTTCGCTCTGGGTCAGATGCACCCACTGAGGGTAGAGCGATCAACGTCCGCTCTACTGCTACAGCAGCCCTATGCGGCTTCCCTCTTCGCCTTCGGGCCACAACCCGACGTCGTCCGCTCGCTCACAACCGCTCACACTTGGCCACGCGCGCGCGTGGCCACGTTCAAGTCACTGCGTGCGTCCTTGATGATGGAAAACGCCGATTGCAGGAACAGGCCAGCGATGATGACCGCTACCACTAGGTCCGCCCACGGCGTTCGCGTCCAAGCGACGAGTAAGGCCGCGATGACGACAGCCACATTCCCGATAGCGTCGTTCCGGCTGAACAGCCACACTGCGCGCACATTGGCATCGCCATGTCGGTGTGGAAGGAGAACAACAGCCGCAGCTATATTCACGGCAAGAGCGATCAGGCCGAGCACGCCCATCAGTTGCGCTTCCGGCTGCTGAACGACCAACACGCGATAGACGGTTGCGACGAGCACACTTATGCCCAGAACGCCCAGAAAAATTCCTTGCAACATTGCCGCCTTGGCCCGTGCGGCCAGCCCCCACCCCACAGCAATCAGCCCTAGGAAAGAGATCATTCCGTCGCCAAGAAAGTCTAGCGCGTCCGCCTTGAGCGCCTGAGAGCCAGCGATAAACCCGCCGATGGTTTCGATGACGCCATAACCGGCATTGAGCAGAACCACAATCCATAGGGCACGCTTGTAAGCGGGCGTGACATGGGAGAGGTCCACAATCTTGTCGTCGGCATCGTTCGCGTCTAGACGCGCGAGCATATAGCCCAGCCCAGCGACCGTTCGCTCAAGCTCGGGCAGCGGAGCCGCCTTTTCATCAATGTGGAGCCTCATTTCCTGCGAAGCAATTGAAACTCTTGCTTCCAGCACGCCCGAGATTGCACGCGCCGCTATTTCGATTTTCTCGGCACACGACGAACAATCCATGCCCATGACGCGATAACGCACTGGCTCAACTAGTTCTGCCGTCTCCATATCGAGGCATCCTTGGTATCGAGCATCCTTGTTATTTGGCTCGCCACTCTACATCCTGTAGCTACTACAGGAGCCAGTACCATGTTGCCCATCTACCGGATCGTCGAAATCTTCTTGCACCGCACGGCCGGACCATACATCTGGGTCGGATGCGCCCATTGACGGCAGAGCGATCAGCGTCCGCTCTACCTGCTACAGCAGCCCTATACGGCTTCCCGAACCTCTCTTCGCCTTCGGGCACAAGCGGAATTACCCGGCACGGGTTGGTACTTCGCTTTGGGATCGAGCGCGACCTCGTCCATCGAACAGGGCGATGACGTTGCTGCTAACGCGCAAGCGTATCTTTGTAGATAATTCCATCTTTCATGATGATCTTGAAATTGTTGGCGGGGTCGGCAAGAAGGCCGATATTGTCCAGGGGATTTCCGTCGACGAGCAGCAAATCCGCGAGTGCGCCCTGTTCCACGACGCCGAGTTTGCCGGGATAAGGATTCCGCTTGCCCGATAGCGCCAGCAGTTCGGCGTTCGTCGATGTCGCCATGGTCAGCGCTTCGGCAGGCGTGTACCAGCGAGCGAGTGAGGCCAGGATGGCCCCCTGTTGACGCGCGAGCGCTGCGGAGAACAGGACGTCGGTGCCCCACGCCGTCTTGATCTTGTACTTCCTCGCCAACTCGTAGGATCTGGCTATGCCGGGCCAGACCTCATCCGCCTTGGCTCGCTGGATGGAGCCTACGGGAAAGCCCAGCCTCAAGTCCTCGGGGAGAGGCTGTATGCTCAACCAGACACCCTTCTCTGCCATCAGTTTCGCTGTTGCGTCGTCCATCAGGAAGCCGTGTTCGATACACTTCACCCCAGCCGCAATGGCTCCCCGAATCGCAGCAGACGTAAAGGCATGCGCAGCGACGTACGTGCCCCAATTCTCAGCCGCTTCAACGGCGGCGCGTATTTCGGGTTCGGTGAACGTGGTCACGTCGATCGGACTGAAAGGCGACGACACTCCGCCGCCAGCCGTCAACTTGACCTGGGAAGCGCCTTGCATGAGCTGCTCGCGGACACGGACGCGGACCTCGTCGGGGCTGTCCGCAATCATTGCCCCACCGGTCTGTTCCATGCGGGTGAGCATGCCGCCGATCGTCCGCGGCAGGTCGGTAAGCTGGCGGAAATCCCCGTGCCCACTCGTGACAGTAATGACCGCGCCGGACGGATAGATGCGCGGACCCTTGATGATACCTTCGTCGATGGCGCTCTTGAGCCCGAACACCGGCCCGCCCACATCTCGAACGCTGGTAAAGCCGCGCATGAGAGTGTGCGTGGCCTCGTCGCCAGCGACAAGATTGACGTAGCCGACGTCGCCGAACGACTGTGCCGGCGTGACCCGGATCAACATCGCATGCCAATGGTTGTCGATGAGGCCGGGCATCAGTGTGCGTCCGCCGCCTTCGACAATGCGAATGTCCGCCGGGATATCCACCGCTATCGGCTGTAGCGAGATTGATTCTATCTTGTTGCCGCGCACCAAGACGTTGGAGGAGGCAGACAGCGTGGCGCTCTTCCCATCAAAGATGCGGACGTTCTGAAAGAGCGTGGCCGCGCCATCTGCCTGAAGCGCTTGCTGCGCCAGGCTCGCTCCACCGAGCCAGGTCGAGAGCACCACCGCGATCGACAGCGAACGGCATGTTCCGCTCATCGACGGTCGGATCCGCCGCGCACTGTACAATTTGTTCAAGAGAGTTCCTGACATCATCGCGCACGGTCCCCCTCGTTGCGTATCGGCTGCGTTCGGTTGAAGCGGCCAGACCTTCGCGATTGCGATGCCGTGCGTGGCTCTTGCAGCGACAGGCCGATCTCGCGGCCTCGGTCAGAGCGGATCGCCCTGGTTGCGCCTCATGATCTTGAGAACCAGGAAGATCGCGCCGGCAACCAGGAAGGCAACACCGATCGCGGTGACTCCGCTGGACTCGCTGCTCAAGCCGAGCGCCGTGAATAGCAAGCCGAAAAGCAGGAGAAGGATACCCGCGAGTTTCTTGATCAGGAGGATTGGTCTTTCAGCTGCGATCGCCATCAGCGCACTCCCTTTTATCGACTCGTTTCCACTATGCCGTTCTCGTCGCCGGCGGCCATGCATAGGTCAGCCAGGCTATGCCGTGAGAGATCAGGTCGACGACGAGCACAAATCCGAGCACCCAAAGGCCTGTCATCGGGAACCCCGTGAGAATAACGAGGCCAGCGAGAATTCCGAATGCGCCGCAGCATCACCCAGCCCGCATCCTTCCAGTGGCTGAGGCCCAGAAAGAGGCGGACAAATCCAGATATCGGCAGCAACAAGCCCACTACGAAGGTGAGGTCGCGCAGCCCTTTGAACGCACTGTAAAAAACGAGGCCATCGCTTCTCGTTCGCGAAGAGCTACTGTAGCGTGCAACTATTCACAATGAAACGACAGGTGATCTGACACAACGGAGCTGTAGAAAGGCATTGCCGGAGCTTTGCGGCAGGAGCAGCCAGGTGATTTCAGTGCGTAAATTCGTATCAATGTTGGTCAGGTGGCCGGGAAAGCCAATTGGCTCTCTCATTCGGATCATGCTCGTCACATGGGCCGTACTGGCCATCTACTACTCGAACTTGCCTTGGGGTGGGCTGCGTACGATTTCGGCCGGAGCGTTTGCGGGCTTTGCGATTTGGGCGCTCTGGCGTTCGCGCCAACGGCGCACGTCCGTTCTCTTCCTCGTCATGTTTTTCGGTGTCGTCGCATGGTGGATCTCAATCCCTCCATCACACGATCGCCATTGGCGACCGGAAGTCGCGGTGATGCCGCGGGCGGCCATCGACGGCGACCGCGTGCGCCTGACCGGTGTCCGTAACTTCGACTACCGAAGTCGAAGCGACCTCACGGTGCGCTACGAGGAGCGCGAGGTGTCGCTGTCGCACTTGATAGCCCTCGATTTCTACGTTTCCTATTTCACCGAGGGGCCAGTCGGACACACGTTTGTGAGTTTTGTCTTCGACAACGCGCCACCACTGGCCATCTCCATCGAGACGCGTCCTGAGGTCGGCGAAGGCTTTGCGCCCGTCGCCTCATTGTTCAAGCAATTCGAGCTCATCTACGTGGTGGGTGAAGAGCGTGATGTTGTGGGCGTGCGCACCAACCATCGCCACGAGCCGGTGTACCTGTATCGCCTCAATACATCGGCTGACGACGCGCGCCGGCTGCTAACGATCTATTTGACGCGCATCAACGAACTCGCCGATCAGCCGGAGTTCTACCATCTGTTGACCAACAGCTGCACGATCAACATCGTGCGCTATGCAAATGCGGCGGGCCGACAGGGGCGCTTCGACATTCGACATCTGTTCAATGGACTGATCGATAGCTATCTCTACCACTCCGGCCGGATAGAGGCGACGCTGCCGTTTGATGAACTGAGGCGCGGGTCCTTGATCAACGAAGCCGCACAGGCGGCCGATGGCGCAGCCGATTTCTCACAGCAGATTCGCTTATCCTTGCCGACAATGATGCGATCCTAACCGCAGTGGGCTCACAAGGCTTGTGAGGAGCCGTCGCCGATCCGCCGGGCTCTCCCTCTTCACCCGCCCATGTCCATCTCGGGTCCTGCTTGTCTACGAAAGTTGGCAATGATCGGAGGCGGCGAGCGACCTCTGCCCGGCTTGAACGGAGTGGTAGTCTGCGCTGGGTCACAATCGGCCCATGACGACTAAACAGCGCGGCGTCCGCGGTAAGCTCCCAAGCTGACGAAAGCGACCAGTCGCCCCTGCTACGCCGTCCGCAACACGGGCGCCGGCGGCTGCGACGGGCGGATCAGCGCGAACGCGACCTGCACGATGCCGCCGGCGAGGCCGAGCGCGACGCCGATGCGCCAGGCCATGGTGTAGGAGCCGAGCGCGTCGTAGAGCACCCCTCCCCCATAGGCGCCGAGGAAGCTGCCGATCTGGTGGCTCATGAAGGCGAGGCCCTGGATCATCGCCTGC
This sequence comes from Bradyrhizobium sp. USDA 327, assembly GCF_041262065.1. Taxonomy (NCBI): domain Bacteria; kingdom Pseudomonadati; phylum Pseudomonadota; class Alphaproteobacteria; order Hyphomicrobiales; family Nitrobacteraceae; genus Bradyrhizobium; species Bradyrhizobium sp. USDA 327. The sequence goes on from NZ_JBGCCW010000001.1 coordinate 3,650,206, forward strand.
CAGCGCAGGCCGAACATCTCGGCGACCGCGCCCGCGACCAGCGGGCCGACGCCCATCCACAAAAAGCCCATGATCGCGCCGAACAGCAGCGTCGAGAACGGCGTCGCCGGCAGCGTGAAGTACCAGGCGAGCGCCAGCGAGCGCAGGATGTAGATGCCGCCGAGCAGTGCCAGCTTGTTCCAGCGCTGGCCGGCCCAGCCGAAGAACAGCGAGCCCAGCACGTTGAAGCCGCCGATCATGCCGAGCGTCTGCGCGCTCAGCATCGGATCGAGACCGCAGATCGCCAGATACGACGGCAAGTGCGTGGTGAGGAACACCAGCTGCATGCCGCAGACGAGATAGGCGCAGGTCATCACCACGAAGGACGCATTGCCGAATGCTGTCCTCGCCGCCGTCGCGGCCGTGGCATCTCCGATATCGTCGGCCGCCGGCTTCGGCAGCGGGATCCTGTCGACACGGCCGGCATACCAGGCGGCGGGGATCATCAGCACCGACATGATCACGAAGCCGGCAAGCCCGATGCGCCAGCCGAAACCCTCGTTGAGCATCTGCCCGATCGGCGCCGACAGGAGCGCGCCGAGCGAGCCCGCGCCGGAGACGATGCCGAGCACGGTGGAACGCACCGTTTCCGGCACCGCGCGCGCCGCCACCGACATCGCGATCGCCGCGGCAGTGCAGGCCAGCGACGTGCCGATCAGCACGCCCGCTCCGATCATGATGCTGACGAGCCCGTTCGCGGTTGCCATCAGCGCGAGCCCTGCAATGTACATCAGCGCGCCCGCAATCATGATCGGGCGGAAGCCGTAGCGCACCGTGAGCGCGCCGGCGGGTGGCTGGAGAAAGCCCCAGGCGAGGTTCTGTACGGCCAGCGCCAGCGTGAAATCCGAGATCGAAATGTGGATGTCATGCGTCAGCGGCTGCATGAAGATCCCGAGGCTCTGCCGCAGCCCCATGCTCAGCGTCAGCATGATCGATGCGCCGATCAGGATCGGCAATGTCGGACGCAGGACCTGCAGCAGAGGCATTTTCTTCTCCCTCGTCGGCACGGCGCAAATGCCGTCGTCTGTTTTTGCCGTTGATTTTGGGTACACAGATCTGTTTACATAGGCTATGGATGTCCGGTGCTGTCAAGCGAACAGGACGCGTGCTACCGCATGGCTCCCCCGCCCAAACAACAGACGATGAAAGAGCGGATCCTCGAGACCGCCGACAAGCTATTCTATCTGCAAGGCATTCGCGCCATCGGCGTCGACACCATCGCGGCCGAGATCGGCATCTCCAAGCGCACGCTCTACAACCACTTCCCCTCCAAGGACGCGCTGATCGCGGCCTATCTCGAGCGCCGCTTCGTAGCTCAGCGCCCGTCCGACAAGCCGCCGGCCGAGCAGATTCTCGCGGCGTTCGATTCGCTGGAGCGGCGGTTTGCGGCGAAAGATTTTCGCGGCTGCCCGTTCGTCAATGCAGTCGCCGAGCTGGGCCCCACCGACCGCGCCGTGAAGAAGATCGCCATCGCCTTCAAGGAAAGCCGCCGCATCTGGTTTCGCGAGCGGTTGACCGAGCTCGGCGTCGCCGATGCCGATGCGCTCGCGACGCAGCTCGTGCTGCTGGTCGACGGCTCCATCGCCCAGGACCTCGTGCGCGACGATCCGGCGATGGCGCGCGCAGCGAAGGAAGCGGCAAAGGTGCTGCTGCGCAATGCGGGCGTGGATGTGGGCGATGATGCGGTGAAGCAGCACAAGCGCGCGCCACAATAACCACTGTCGTCCCGGACAAGCGCAGCGAAGCGGAGCGCAGAGCCGGGACCTATAACCACAGGGAGAAGTTAGGCGAAGACCCGTGGTTGCCAGCTCACGCCATAACCGCTCCCTGGGGTCCCTGCGTTCGCAGGGACGACAGTGAGGATGTGGAGGAAGCGTCGACACCTAACTACACGTCAGGACCATTTCGCGATGTTCGCAAAATGCTCCTGTTTTGCCCGACAAGTCAAACGGCTTTGCCGGCCGCCTGCGCATGCCTCTTTGCCACCCGCGTAAGTCCTTGATCCGACTGGCGCCGGCTACTGTGCATGGGGTTGTTTTCGCAACTTTTGTGTCGTGGCGGCCTCAGGCCGCCTGCGACACCACGCGATTGCGGCCGTCGTGCTTGGCGCGATAGAGCGCCGTGTCGGCGCGCTTGAGGACGTCGGCGACCGCCTCGCCCTTCCGCTCCAGCGTGGTGAGCCCGATCGAGATCGTGACCTCGATGCGCTTGGTGCCCTTGTGGATCGCGAACGGCTCACCCGCGATCGAGCGGCGCAGGCGCTCGGCGACCATGCCGGCGACGTGAAGATCGGTCTCCGGCATCACGATGACGAACTCCTCGCCGCCGTAGCGGCAGGCGAGATCGATGCCGCGGATCGACTTGCGCACCCGCACCGCGAACTCGCGCAGCACGTCGTCGCCGGCGTCGTGGCCGTAATTGTCGTTGATCGACTTGAAGTAGTCGATGTCGAGGATCATCAGCGCCAAGGGCTTACCGCGGATCGAGGCCTGCTCGGCGAGGGTCGCGAGATGGCTCTCCATGTAGCGGCGATTGTGCAGGCCGGTGAGCGCGTCGGTGATCGCCATCTCGATCGAGTTCTGCACGTTGTCGCGCAGATGATCGGTGTAGCGGCGGCGGCGGATCTGGGTGCGGGCGCGGGCCAGCAGCTCGGTCTTGTCGATCGGACGCAGCAGGTAGTCGTTGACGCCGATCTCGAGGCCGCGGAGCAGCCGCGTCGAGTTCTCGGGGTCCGCGATGGCCAGGATCGGCACATGCCGCGTGCGCTCCAGCGAGCGCGCCTGGCTGCACAGCCTGAGGCCGTCGAAATTGTTGAGGTCGAGCGAGACGATCAGGAGGTCGTAATTGCCCTCGGCGGCGTGGAACAGCGCCTCCGTCGGGTTCGGCTCGACATCGATGGTGTGCTCGGCAGCGAGGATGGTCGCCAGCCGCTCGTAGGAGGACTCGCGGTCATCCACCAGCAGGATGCGGCCGCCCTTGCCGGTGTCGGCCACGGCGCTGCGCTCCGGCGTCTGCATGCCGATCTCGAGCGAGGTGATGGCGCGCATGCGCAGCTCGTCGGTCATCATCTTCAGCCGGGTCAGCGAGCGCACGCGCGCGATCAGCACGACGTCGGAGACGGGCTTGGTGAGGAAGTCGTCGGCGCCGGCTTCCAGGCCGCGGTTGCGGTCGGCGGGGCTGTCGAGCGCTGTCACCATGACGACGGGAATGTGGTGCGTGGCGGGATCGGTCTTGAGGCGGCGGCAGACTTCGAAACCGTCCATGTCGGGCATCATCACATCGAGCAGGATGATGTCGCATTCGGCGCGCCGGCTGATCGCCAGCGCCTCGGTGCCGTTCGAAGCGGTCATGACGTCGAAATATTCGGCGGAGAGGCGGGCTTCGAGGAGTTTGACGTTGGCAGGAACGTCATCGACAACCAGGATACGCGCGGACACTTTGAACTCACTTCCTATCCGATAAAACGCCGGACCGTCTCGATGAATTTGCCGACCGAGATCGGCTTGGACAAATAGGCCTCGCAGCCGCCCTCGCGGATGCGCTCTTCGTCACCCTTCATCGCGAATGCCGTGACCGCGACGATGGGAATGTTGCGCAGCTCCGGATCGTCCTTGATCCAGCGCGTCACCTCGAGGCCGGAGACCTGCGGCAACTGGATATCCATCAGCACGAGGTCGGGCCGCATCTTGCGAACGAGATCGAGCGCCTCGTAGCCGTTGCTGGTGCCCGAGGTCTGATAACCATGCGCCTCCAACAGGTCGCGGAAGAGCTTCATGTTGAGCTCGTTGTCTTCCACGATCAGGACGGTCTTAGCCATCCCGTCCTCCTGATTGGCACGAAGCCGGATACATGTGACGCCTCAGGCGCCGCTTTCCGGCGCTTCGAAAACTGGATTCAAACTAGCCTCAGATTCGCTCTAGTTTCGTTAAAGCCGAGGGGCCACTTTCTGCGATGTGGTTTCCAGTTGCTTGCCCCGGGTCGCAAGACTCAGGCACGAGACTCGGGCATGATGCAAAGTAGACACCGAAAGTTAACGGAAAGGCAAACCGGGCCCGTGAAAAAGCCTGTTCACAACCCCCGCGAAGTCGCTGAAATCGTTGCGATTCAGGCGCTGTCCTTCGTCGCGAGCGAGCCCGAGCGGCTGGGCCTGTTCCTGGCCGAGACAGGTGTGGGCCCGGAGACCCTCCGGAACGCCGCCTCGGACCCGAATTTCCTCCTTAACGTGCTGGATTTCGTGCTGCGCGATGACGCCACCGTGAAGGCCTTCGCGAGCGCCTCGGAGCTGCATCCGACCAACGTTGCCGCAGCGCGGCAGGTCCTCGGGGACGCGCTCGGCGACCGCTCCTGGGAGCGCGACGTGCCGTGACCGCCCCCGACCCGGCCGGGCCCCGCTGCTTCTGCCGGGATTGTCTGGCCGATCTGGATATGGGGGTGCGGCGCTGCTCGGCCTGCGGTTCCCCTCGCCTCGTCCGCCACCGCGCGCTGGCTGGCCTGACCATCGCCCATATCGACTGCGACGCGTTCTACGCGACGGTCGAGAAGCGCGACAATCCTGACATCGCCGACAGGCCCGTCATCATCGGCGGGGGAAAACGCGGAGTGGTGTCGGCCGCCTGCTACATCGCACGCACCTATGGCGTGCGCTCGGCGATGCCGATGTTCAAGGCGCTGGAGGCCTGCCCGCATGCGACCGTGATCCGGCCGGACATGGCCAAATATGTCCGCGTCGGCCGCGAGGTGCGCCAGGCCATGCAGGCGCTGACGCCGCTGGTCGAGCCGCTCTCGATCGACGAAGCCTTCCTCGATCTCTCCGGCACCGAACGGGTGCACGGCATGATCCCGGCAAAGGTGCTGGCGCGCTTTGCCCGCGACGTCGAGCGTGACATCGGCATCACCGTCTCGGTCGGCCTGTCCTGCAACAAATTCCTGGCCAAGATCGCCTCCGACCTCGACAAGCCCCGCGGCTTCGCCGCGCTCGACCAGGAAGAAGCCCGTTTGATGCTGGCGGAAAAGCCGGTCGGCTTCATCTTCGGCGTAGGGCCCGCAACCCAGGAGCGCCTCGTGCAGCGCGGCTTCCGCATCATCGCCGACCTGCAGAAGGCCGACGAGATCGAGATGATGCGGCAGTTTCCGAGCGACGGCCGCCGGCTGTGGCGGCTTGCGCGCGGCATCGACGACCGCCGCGTCGAGCCTGACCGCGGCGCCAAGACGATCTCCAGCGAAACCACCTTCGAGACCGACATCCGCGATTTCGCGACGCTGGAGAAGATTTTGTGGCGACTGTGCGAGAAGACGTCGTCGCGCCTGAAAAGCAGCGAACTCGCCGGCTCCACCGTGACGCTGAAGCTGAAGACCGCCGACTTCCGCCAGCGCACCCGCTCGCAGTCCATTGCGGCCCCGACCCAGCTCGCCGCAAAGATCTTCTCGATCTGCCGCGAGATGCTGGCCAGGGAGATCGACGGCACCGCCTTCCGTCTGATGGGCGCCGGCGTCAGCGCTCTGCGCGCGGGCTCGCCCGCCGACGACACCGACATGCTCGACCGCCGCGCCGCGCACGCCGAGCGCGCGGTGGACAGCCTGCGCAAGAAGTTCGGCAGCGCCGCGGTGATCCGCGGCATCGCCTATGACGGGCCGGAGAAGGCGCAGGAGTGATGGCGGGTGAACGCGATCTCGATGCGCTGCTGAGTCACATGAGGCCGGAGATCCTGGACGGCATCTTCGTGTTTTGTACGCTTGCGCCGAACGCGAGCATTCCAGCCACCATCAGCCCGATGCTGAAGTTCCGCGAACGCGAAGGAACAACGCTGGTGATGCTGCACGAGCAGGCCGAGCGTGCCGGACTACGCCATGAATTTCCCTCGCGCCTGATCACCTTGACAGTTCACTCCGCACTCGATGCGGTGGGCCTTCTGGCGGCAATCACGGCGCGTCTGGCCGAAGCCGGCATCAGCGTGAACGCCGTGTCGGCCTTCCACCACGACCATCTCTTCGTGCCCGCCGACAGGGCCGACGAGGCGATGGCTGTTCTGCGGGAGATGTCCAAGGCGACGCACTCGTCGCCCAGATAGAGCGCAGCGAAATCAATCCGTGACCGCGATCGCCTCGATCTCGATCAGCCATTCCGGCGCGGCGAGCGCGGAGACGCCGACGAGCGTCGAGGCCGGCGGCTCCATGCCTTCGAAGAAGGCGGAGCGCGCCTTGCCGATGATCGGCCGCAGCTCCGGCTTGTAGTTCACGACGAACGTCGTGATCTTGACGATGTTGGCGTAGGTGGCCCCCGCCGCCTTCAAGGCTTGCCCGAGATTCTGCATCACCTGCGTCGTCTGCGCGGCGATATCGCCCTCGCCGACGATCCGCCCCTCCTCATCCACCGACACCTGGCCGGAGATGTAGATGGTGCGCGCACCGGTAGCGGTCACGACGTGGGAGTAAGCGGGATTGTGATGCAGGCCGCTGGGGCGAAGATGGTCGAGCTTGGGCATGGTGCGTGCCTCCCGGAGTTGTGGTTGGAAGGAAGCGTAGCGGGAGACGGTGTCGAGGGCTAGATGCAACGAACCCTCAATTGCAGGGCTTGCTGTCCTTGACGTCGAACTTGCCCATCGAACCCGAGATCACAAAATCGTTGTAATCGAGCACGAGCTGGCGCGAGACGCCGTTCTCGTAGAGTTCGAACGACATCGCATAGACCGGCGTCTGCTCGCCCTCTTTCTGCTGGGCGTCGCGATCGAAATAGCTGACGGTGACGGGCCAGCGCTTCAGCGACTTCATGTGCTCGTCCGAGGTCGACGGATCGGACGAGGTGGCCCGGTCGGCGGGGATCGGCTGGCCGATCACGGTCAGCGTGTTGTAGACTTTCTGGCCGTCGTCCGAGCCGTCGTAGACGGAGAGCTCGAGCAGCGACTTGCCTTCTTTGGCGGCGGCGATGATGCGCTGGATCTGCTCGGTCGGGAACACGATCTTGCCGTCGAGTGTAAAGCTCTTCGGCGCCGGCAGCTTCAGCTTGACGTTGATGTGGTCGCCGTCGCGCTCGGCCGAGCCGTCGACGCGGCCGGCATCCGCCTCGTTCATGCGCGTCTCGATCTTGAAGCGGTAGCTCTTGCCGGCGGCGTCCTCCCAGGAATTGGAGCGGAGATCGCTGAGCGTGACCTTGCCCTCGCCGCTGTCGAGCTCCGAGACCTGGCGGAATTCCGAGGTATAGCCCTCGCAGGCGTTCCCCGTGAAATTGTAGAGAATGCGGCCGCGGGCACTGTTGACCGAATTGGAGCGCGATTTGACGAGATTGAGGTCATACAGCGCCTGGTGCGCGAGGAACGGACCATTGGCGGCCAGCGCCCCGCCGCCGGGGCCGAAAGCGGCCGCCGCGAGCGCCATCACACCGAGCGAAGTCCGGAAAAGGTGCACCATGTCTGTTCCCTGAGGAAAGCGCAGAATCGACATTTTAATGACCGTTCCATTGCGTCGCAACTGAGGCCGTTTCACGTAAAGTTGCCCCTTCGCGTTGGTCCGCCTCGACAAAATGCGCCCCCTTCCGGTTGCTTGCATGTGACGGCACGATGGGCGAAACAGGGCGCGCCCGGCCTTCAAACGGACGCGCCGGGGCAATGATTTTGGACAACGAGGTCGGACATGGCGGGCACGGTCGAGCAGAAACTGGCGGAACAGGGCATCAAGCTGCATGAGGCCCCCACCCCCGTCGCCAACTACGTCCCGTTCGTGCGGACCGGCAATCTGCTGTTCGTCTCCGGCCAGGTCTGCTTCGACCCCGCCGGCAAGCTGATCGCCAAGGGCAAGCTCGGCGCTGGGGTCTCCATCGAGGAGGGGGCGGCGGCCGCGCGTGGCTGCGCGGTGAACCTGCTGGCCCAGGTCAAGGCGGCGCTCGGCGATCTCGACAAGGTCGTGCGGGTGGTCCGCCTCGGCGGCTTCATCAACTCGGCGCCGGACTTCCTGGACGGCCCGAAGGTGCTCAACGGCGCCTCCGACCTCATGGTCGCCGCCTTCGGCGACAAGGGCCGCCATGCCCGGACCACGGTCGGGGTCGCCTCGTTGCCCGCCGATGCGGCGGTCGAGGTCGAAGGCGTGTTCGAGGTCGCCTGACGCGAATGCGTGCTCCGGATTGGCTGACAGCCCGGCCGGTCGCCCACCGCGGCCTGCACGACATTTCGCGCGGCATCGTCGAGAACATGCCGGGCGCGGTGCAGGCTGCGATTGCGGGCAATTTCACGATCGAGGTCGATATCCAGCTCTCGGCCGACGGCGAGGCCATGGTGCATCACGACCACGCGCTGGGCCGTCTCACCGAGGCCACCGGGGACATCATCTCGAAGACCGCGGCGGAGCTGAGGGCGGTCAGGTTCAGGGACACCGACGAGCGGATGATGTCGCTCAGTGACCTCTGCGCCATGGTCGCCGGCCGCGTGCCGCTGGTGATCGAGGTGAAGAGTCATTTTGGCGGCGACCGCAAGCTGGTGAAGCGGATGGCTGAAGTCTTGGCGTCCTATGACGGCCCGGCGGTCGGCATGTCGTTCGATCCCGACCAGGTGCTGGCGCTGCGCGAATTGCTGCCCTCCCGTCCGCGCGGCATCGTCGCGCAACGGACCTATGAGGATGAGTATTGGGCCAAGCTCACCAGGGAGCAGCGCGACAGCATGCTGTACCTTCGCCATGGCTTCCGGACCCAGCCTCACTTCGTCGCGTTCAAGGTCGATCACCTTCCGGCCCCCGCCCCCTGGATCGCGCGCAACGTCTTCGGCTGCGCCCTGCTCGGCTGGACCGTCCGCACCCCGGAGCAGCGGACGCGGGTCGGCCAATATGCGGACCAGATGATTTTTGAGGGGTTCGTGCCGTAGGGGGCGTTGTCGTCGCCGCACATAAGCTCTCGTGTCCCGGACGCGCTGCAACGCATCGCGTTGCTGCGCAGAGCCGGGACCCATCTCTCCGCGAGCGCGCTGCCACATGGGCCCCGGCTCAGCAGCGCACCACTAGGTGCTGCGCTGCGTCCGGGGCACGAGACCTGTGTTCCTCCACCCCTTGAAGTCGCTGCTGCAATGCACGATCTTGGGCGCAATGGCATCATCCGACATTACGCTCGAGGCCGTACCGTCCATAGGCGAAGTCTCGCCCGAGGATTGGGACGCTTGCGCCAATCCCGGCAAGGCTCTTAACGAAAAGGCTTGCAAGGGGCATGGCCTGGGAACCTCATCCGCCCTTCCAGACGATTCTCTTGGGCTCTCAAGACCTACCTATAACCCGTTCGTCTCACACGCATTTCTATCCGCCCTCGAGAAATCGGGCTCGGCGACCATCCGCACCGGCTGGGGTCCGCGGCACCTCGTGGCCAAGGTCGACGGCCGCGTCGCCGGCGTCGTGCCCTGCTATCTGAAATCGCACAGCCAGGGTGAATACGTCTTCGACCGCGGCTGGGCGGACGCCTATGAGGGCGCCGGCGGGCGCTACTATCCGAAGCTTCAGGTCTCGGTTCCCTTCACGCCGGCGACGGGGCCGCGGCTGCTGGTCCGCGACGACATCGACCGTGCGCAGATCACCGACGCCCTGGCGAGCGGCTTGGTGGCGCTGTGCGGCGTCAGCAAGGCGTCCTCGGTCCACGTCACCTTCGCGCGCGAGGCCGAATGGAAGCTGCTCGCAGAGCACGGCTTCCTCCAGCGCACCGACCAGCAGTTCCACTGGCACAACGAGGGGTTTACGAGCTTCGACGATTTCCTGGCGACGCTGAACTCCCGCCACCGCAAATCGATCAAGCGCGAGCGGCGCGACGCGCTGGCCGCGGGCATCACGATCCACTCGCTGACGGGCAAGGACATCACCGAGGATGCCTGGGATGCCTTCTTCGAATTCTACATGGAGACCGGCTCGCGCAAATGGGGCCGGCCTTACCTGACGCGCGAGTTCTTCTCACTGATCGGCGAGACCATGAGCGAGGACGTGCTGCTGGTGATGGCCCGCCGCAACGGCCGCTGGATCGCGGGTGCGATCAACTTCATCGGCTCGGACACGCTGTTCGGCCGCAACTGGGGCGCGGTCGAGCATCATCCGTTCCTGCATTTCGAGGTCTGCTACTATCAGGCGATCGACTTCGCGATCAGACACGGCCTGAAGCATGTCGAGGCCGGCGCGCAAGGCGAACACAAGATCGCGCGCGGCTACCTGCCGCGCACCACCTACTCCGCCCACTTCATCGCCGATCCGGGACTCCGCCGCGCCATCGACGATTACCTCAAGCGCGAGCGCGCCTATGTCGCGGAGGCCGGACGGGAGCTCGCCGAGCTCGGCCCGTTCCGCAAGGGCGCCGATGAGGCGCCTTGACGCCTCGCCGCCGCTGGTGACAGTAAGTGCAAAGTCTCGAGGAGCCGCCGAGGAGCTACCATGACCGCCTACGACACCAACAACATCTTCGCAAAGATTCTGCGCGGCGAGCTGCCCTGCTACAAGGTCTACGAGGACGAGCACGTCATCGCCTTCCTCGACATCATGCCGCGCACGCCCGGCCACACCCTGGTGATCCCCAAGGCCCCTGCCCGTAACATCCTCGACATCAAGCCGGACGACTACGCCCATGTCGCCCGCGGCGCGCACAAGATCGCGGCCGCCGCGATGAAGGCGTTCGAGGCCGACGGCATCACCGTGCAGCAATTCAACGAGCCGGCCGGCGGACAGGTGGTGTTTCACCTGCACATGCACGTGATGCCGCGCCACGACGGCGTCGCCATGCTGCCGCCGGCGAGCCGCAAGGAAGACGCCAAGGTGTTGGAAGAGCACGCGGCCAAGCTGATCGCGGCTTTGAAGGGCTGATCCTCATTCCGTCTGGAAATCCCCCGGCTGCGGCGCGGCCAATGGGGTGAACTCGCAACGGTCGGGCTTGATGTCGATCAGCGGCGTGTTGTCGAGGCAATCGAGCCCACGCACCAGGATCGCATTGCCCTCGATGCCGACCAGCTTCACGATCGATGTGCCGATCGGGTTGGGCCGAACCGGCGAGCGCAGCGAGAACGTGCCGCGGGTCTTCTCGTTGTTCTTCGGGCTTTGCAGGATGATGTCGCGGCGCGACTGGTCGAGCCAGTAGAGCACTTCGAGATTGCTGTAGAAATCGACGCCCTTGATCGCCGGCACGAACGGCTCGAAGATCTCGAGCCGGCATATCGGGCCGTCCTGACGCCCCTGTCGCGGCGTCTCCAGACGCGACGTCCAGGGCGTGCGGATACGGCCGATGAAGACGAGCCCGGCATCTTGCGTCGGCGGCAGCTCGATGGCGACCTCGCCCCCGCGGAGCTCCTGTTCGCGAACCATATTTCAGTTCCTTGCTGTTCGCCGGCGGTTTTAGCCCAACCACCACTTGCCGGCCAGCATGAAGACTTCGCCCGTGACCACGCCGGCGAAGATCGAGCGGCGGGTCAGCAGGAAGACGACGAGTCCGGCACCGACCGCGCCATAGCGCAGCGCGTCAGGCACAGTGGCAAGCGCCCCTGGCGGCTCCACCACGATCTGGGCGATGACGCCGGCCAGGATCGCGGTCGCGACCGCCCGCACCCAGACCAGCAGCTCGGAGCCCTCGTCGATGCCGCCGCCGAACCACAGACCCAGCATGCGCCAGATCTGGTTGGGAACGACGCCGGCGACGAACAGCACGACGAGCGCCTGCCAGTCGCCGATGAGCTGCGCGTAGCTCATGCGCGCACCTCCCGCCACCAATGCACGCCATAGGCGATCGTGCCGGCCGCCACGCCGCTGACGAGGATGTCGAGGCCGGAGTTCATCTTCGCGGCCAGCGGATAGAGCAAGATCCCGAGCGTCAGCGCGACGACGTCGGCGACCTCGCGGCTGTTGCGCGCGGTCGAGAACAGGAAGGACAGCGGCGTCAGCAGCAGGATCGCCGCTCCCAGCGTCTGCGTCAGATTGGCGGCGAGGAAATAGCCGACGGTGTTGGCGACGAGGCACACCGAAACGAGGCCACAGCCGAGCCCGTGGACGAAGGCGATGCGCCGCTGCCGCGGCACAAGCGGCAGGAAGCGATGGCATTCGACCCACAGCGTCACCGCGGTCAGATGCGCGGCGAAGACCAGCTCGCGTCGTTTCGTCGTCGGCGTGCGCATCAGCGGCAGCACCGACACGACCATTGGAAACAGCCGAATGGCGCTCACGGTCACCGCAATCGCGGACTGGATGATGGTCGCGCCGGAGCCGAGCGTGGTGATCAGGATGATCTGTGCCGGCCCGGCCCAAACGAATAGCGTCGAGCAGAGCGCCCAGAGCAGGCTGAAATGGGTGTCGTGGGCAAGCGCGCCGATGCCGAGATAGGTCACGAACAGCACGATGGTGAGGATCGTCTGCGTGATCGAGCGCAGTCCCCACGCAAACGCGCGCCACGGACTTTGCCATTGAGGGGAATCGAGTGGAGGAAGCGCCACGGAGAGCTTTGGCTGGTGAGGAATCCTGGCGGCATAACGCGCGAGACGGCGGCGCGCGTCAAGGAAGGGCACGGCGGGGCTGACATGCGCGAGGCCCAGGACCACCGTCGTCATTCCGGGGCGCGCCACTTGGCGCGAACCCGGAATCCATCTCGCGACGGTCTCTGTAGCCCGATGGATGCTTCGCATCGCCCCGGAATGACGCCCAGAGCGAATGCGCTCTACCCGCTCACACCGCGGTTCTTCAGCACGAAGCAGGCGCCGCCTGCCTTGCGGATGCGGTTGCACAGATCATCGGCCTCGGCTCGGGTATCCGCGCCGATACGGACCTGGTAGAAGGCGCGCGTGCCGCGGCTGCGCATCACCGAGCTTAGCAGGCTCGGGTCACGCTCGCCGATCACGGCGCTCAGTCTCGTGACCGCCCTGGAATACATCGCCAGCGCCTTGTTGCGGTCGAAGCCGGCCGCGAGCTGCACGCCCCAGATCTTTGCGGCGGCAAGCTCCACATGCTGCTCGAGCTCGGCGACGAACGGGTTCGGCGCGCGCTTCAGCAGCGCCATCAGATCACGGCAGCTCGTCGGCGGTGAACTCGGCGGCCCCTTGCCGGTGCTGCCGGCCTTGGCCCAGGCGTCGACGCTCGTGCCGGTGATGGCGAAGACGTAGTTGCGGGTCTGCTCCGGCATCGGGCCGGTGCCGGCGAGCCATTCCTGCACACGCCGCGGACCGGCATTGTAGGCAGCCGCGGCGAGGCCGAGATTTCCGAACTGGTTGCGCAGCTCGTTCAAGAACTCGGCCGACTTCGGCAGCGCCTGCACCGGATTGAACGGATTGAGCAGCCCACGCTCGCTTGCCGTGCCTGGCATGAACTGCGCGATCCCTTGCGCGTGCTCCCCGTTGCGCGTCATGGGGCCGACCGCATCGGCCTGGAAGCGGCTTTCCTGCCAGATCACCCGGGCGAAGAATTCGAGCGGGAGATTGGCATCGCGCGCAGCCGCCTCCACGATCAGGCAGATCGACTCCCGCGTGTCGCTCTCGCGCGCGTCCGCGGGTTTCTCCGCCGGCTTCGCGGGCTCCTCGGCATTCGGAGGCGCGACGGGAGGCCGCGTCTCCTCTGCGAGCGCCGGCGACAGCACGAGGGCGTGGCACAAGACTGCGATGACCCGAGCTATTCGCATGGCATTGACGCTATCGGACAAATCGGACCTTGACTTGGAACCCCAGCCAATTAGCACGAGCGGCAGTAACAACGCAGGTCCCGCCCGGATGGTGACAATCTTTTTTGATCTCGACGGCACGCTGACCAATCCCAAGCCGGGGATCACGCGATCCATCCAATACGCCCTGGATCGGCTCAACCAGCCTGTCCCGAGCGAGGACGAGCTGACCTGGTGCATCGGGCCGCCGCTGCATGCCAGCCTGAAAAAGCTCACCGGAACCGACGAACTCGCCGACCGCGCGCTGCTGCTCTATCGGGAGCGCTTCAGCGATATCGGCCTGTTCGAGAACGAAGCCTATGCCGGCATCATGGACACCCTCACGAGGCTTGCCGCGACAACACCGCGCATGTTCGTCGCGACCAGCAAGCCCGCGGTCTACGCCACCCGCATCGTCGATCATTTCGGCCTGAAGCCGTATTTCGAGCGCGTGTTCGGCTCCGAGCTTGACGGCACCCGCGTCGACAAGCGCGACCTGCTCCGCTATGCGCTCGACGAGGCCAGGGTCGAGGCGAACAACGCGATCATGATCGGCGACCGCAGCCATGACGTGGTCGGAGCCAGGACCAACGGCATGACCGCAATCGGCGTGCTCTATGGCTATGGCAGCGAGGCCGAGCTGCGCGATGCCGGCGCGCACCATATCTGCGCCGCACATCCGGAACTGCTCGGGCACTGCGTCGCCTAACGTAAGCCCGTCTTCGCGCGGCGACGCTCAGCTTGCCGCCGCCGCGATCTCCGTGGGCTCGACGGTGTCGACCGGCAGCGCGAACTGCTCGACGCGCTGGTACCGCTTCTTGTTGAGCAGAAGCCGCGTCACGTCGGGCCGCGAATAGTGGCCGGCCGGGTCAGCGGCGTTCTTGGCGACGCCGATGACGCCAAGGTCGATCTCGGCGATCAGCAGCCCTTCCTGGTCCGGCGCCAACTTCTCGCCGATCTGGCTGCCGTCGGGGCCGTAGATCGCGGCAAACCCGCCGCCGGCATGCAGCAGCGCATGCTTGTCCGGCCGGTCGCAGAGCTCGTCGATCATGGCCTGAGACACCGTCGCGCAAGGCGCCAGCACGAAGCAGGAGCCCTCCACCGCATAGACGCGCGAGGCGGCGTTGTTGACCTCGGCTCCCAGCGCTGGCGCGAAGGGATCGTAGAGCGAGAAGCTCGGCCAGGCCGCGACATGGACCTGCTCGTTCTGGGCATACATCGCGTATTTCGACAGCGGCTGGAGATGCTCCCAGCAGCATAGTGCGCCGAGACGGCCGATGTCGGGTCGCGCATGCACGGCAAGGTCGCTGCCGTCACCCTCGCCATAGACGGTGCGCTCGGCATGGGTCGGCCGCAGCTTGCGGCGCCTTGCGATGGTCTCGCCGTCGGGCCCGATCAGCCATTGCGCCAGATAGAGGCTGCCGCCATCGCGTTCGGACAGGCCGACCACGGCGGTGAGCTTTGCCTTGCGCACGGCCTCGCGCAGCCGCTCGGCCTGCGGGCTGTCGTAGGACAGCGAATTGTCGAAATAGCGCTGCACGAAGCCGCGGCCGATCGCCCAGGCCGGCGAGTCCATCCAGATGTGCCAGGGGTAACCGGGGATGAAGGCCTCGGGAAAGGCGATCAGCTTGGCGCCCTTTTCCGCGGCCTCCCTGATCAGCGCGATCGACTTGTCGATCGAGGCGTCGAGGTCGAGCCAGGCCGGCGCCGCCTGCACCACCGCGACCTTGTATTTCGGATGCTCGATGCCCATTCCCGCCTCCATTGCCGGTTGATCGGAAACCACGTCCGATGCAGTCTATTTGGCCAAGCTAGGCGGCCGGGCGCTCGACCACGGCGGAACAAAAACTCGACTGGGAAGGGACCGTCGGTCGGTACGGGATTTGCCTCCGGCAGGCTGGATCCCCGGCGATTGTGCAGGGTGTGAAAGGGAGGCTGTCCAGATGACAATCCAGTTCACGACGGACGGCAGCCCCGGCTATCGGCGGCTCGCGCTCTGGCAGGACATCGTCTGCGACGTCTTCGTCGGCCTCGACTGCAAGTCCGATCTCGGCAGCGCCTTTCGCGGCTCGGTCACGCAGGCTTCGCTCGGCAAGGCGGCATGCTCCGAGGTCTGCTCGGACCGCCAGCACGTGTTCCGCACGCCCTCTCGCATCGCGCGCTCGGACCAGGATTTTGTTCTCATTGCCCTCGGCAATCGCGGCAGCGGCGGGGTTGTGCAGGATGGCCGGGAGACCGTGATCCACCCCGGCGAGTTCGCGCTCTATGACACCACGCGCCCGTACGAACTGAAGTTCAACGACGCCTTCACGCAGACCATCTTCAAGGTGCCGCGCGAGATGCTGCGGCGCCGGCTCGGCGGCACCGAAACGCTGACTGCGATGTCGTTCGGAGCCGACGCGCCGCTCGAGCGGCTCGCCTATGATTTCATCTTCCGGCTTTGCCAGAGCGCGGACGCGCTGGCCCCGGACACCGCCGCCGCGCTGTCGGAACAGGCGGTCGATCTGCTCGCCATGGCGCTGAGCGACCGGCTCGGCAGGACATCGCTGCCGTCCTCGACCCACCGCTCGGCCCTGCTCTACCGGTTGAAGGCGCACATCCGCGCGCATCTCTCCGATCCCGACCTCTCACTCGCGGAGACCGCCGGCGCGCTCGGCATCTCGCCGCGCTACGTCAACGATCTTCTCGCCGACGAGGACACCTCCTTCCAGCGCCATGTTCTTGCCGAACGCCTCGCCCGATGCCGGTGCGACCTCGCCTCGCCCGTGCTCGCCCATCGCCACATCAGCGAGATCGCGTTCGGCTGGGGCTTCAACGACCTCTCGCATTTCGGCCGCGTCTTCCGCGAGCATTTCGGAATGTCGCCGCGCGACTTCCGGCAGAGCCAGTTGCGGCATTGAGATATGGGTGTGACCGCGATCCGGTGCTGGTCGTGATGGCTGGAGCCCGACGCTTCCGCCGCGGCAGGCGGATGATGCGGACGCGCGCGCTTCCTCTCACCCGCAACGAGGCTCGAAGTTCAATCTTTGGTGACGACGTTCGGCGCGCGCGTTGCGAGGCTGCATTCGACGATATGCGCCTACCCAAGCAAGGCCGGTATGTGAGCGCGTGATAGGACGCAGCGCCTGCTTGCATTACCATCGGCCCGCAAGGCCGTACCGATCAACCAGCGGCCAGCCGAGGAGCAGAACGATGGAATACCGACGCTTGGGCAGTTCAGGCCTCATGGTGCCCGCCCTCAGTCTTGGCACCGGCACCTTCGGCGGCGTCGGCCGCCTTGCGGCTTGGGGCACGACCGACGCGACCGAAGCGCGGCGCCTTCTGGACATCTGCCTCGAGGCCGGCGTGTCGATGTTCGACACTGCGAATGTCTATTCTCTCGGCGAATCCGAGCGGGTGCTCGGCGAAGCGATCAAGGGCCGCCGCGACAAGGTTCTGATCTCGACCAAGGCGACGTTCCGCTTCGGCGAGGGCCCTAACGATATCGGCTCGTCGCGGCAGCATCTGCTCGCGGCCATCGATGGTTCGCTGAGCAGGCTCGGCACCGACTACATCGACCTGTTCCAGCTGCACGGCTTCGACGCCTTCACCCCGCCCGAAGAGGTGCTTGGCACGCTCGATGTGCTCGTGCGCGCCGGCAAGATCCGCTACGTCGGCGTCTCGAATTTCTCGGGCTGGCACCTGATGAAATCGCTCGCCGTCGCCGACAAGCACGGCTTTCCGCGCTACGTCGCCAACCAGACCTACTATTCGCTGATCGGGCGCGATTACGAATGGGAGTTGATGCCGCTCGGGCTCGACCAGGGGTTGGGTGCCGTGGTCTGGTCGCCGCTCGGATGGGGACGCCTCACCGGAAAAATTCGGCGTGGCCAGCCGAAGCCGGAAGTCAGCCGGCTGCCCAAGACGGCCGAGTTCGGACCGCCCGTGCCGGACGAGCATGTCTACCGTGTCGTCGAGGCCATCGACGAAATCGCAAAGGAGACGGGCAAGAGCGTCTCGCAGATCGCGCTCAACTGGCTGCTCCAGCGTCCGACCGTTTCGACGCTGATCATCGGCGCGCGCAACGAGACCCAGCTGCGCGAAAATCTCGGTGCGGTCGGCTGGTCCTTGACCAAGGACCAGGTCGCAAAGCTCGATGCAGCGAGCACGGTGACGCTGCCCTATCCCTATTGGCACCAGCGCGTGACCTTCACCGACCGGAATCCGCCGGCGGTGTAGGATACTTGAGCTGCATCAAGCCCGCCTGCGTCGGCCGTGACACGCTGCGGCACTCGCGATGCTGCCGCGCCGATTTGCCATGAAGGCCCTGCGCTGGGAATGATGGACATGAGCGATGAATAGGATCGCGCCAGCGCTGCTGGCCGTTGGCGTTCTGTGGAGCACGGCAAGTCAAGCCCTGGATCTCCAACAGCGGCGCGCCGAAGCACTGCTGCAACGGATGTGCGCGCAGTGCCACGCGGTCGGCAGGACGGGCAAGAGCCGGAACGAACTGGCACCGCCCTTCCGGAACCTCGGCGAGAACAAACTCTACGATCCCGACTTCGTGCAGCGCCTCCAGGACGGCTACAGCAGCATCCACCGCTCGATGCCAACGCCTCGATTCGGCCGAGACGACGCCGAGGCCGTGGTAAGCTACCTCAGGGCGATTCAGGAGCCACGGAAGCCGAAATAGGACTGGAATCGTCCAGGCTTTGGCTGGAACCATCACGGGTCGGACCAGGT
Organism: Bradyrhizobium sp. USDA 327; assembly: GCF_041262065.1. Classification (NCBI taxonomy): domain Bacteria; kingdom Pseudomonadati; phylum Pseudomonadota; class Alphaproteobacteria; order Hyphomicrobiales; family Nitrobacteraceae; genus Bradyrhizobium; species Bradyrhizobium sp. USDA 327. Next base: position 3,668,579 of record NZ_JBGCCW010000001.1, read on the forward strand.
TGCGGACCAGCAACCGCGTCTCGAGCAAGCACGCTTCACGATGTCATCGACCACCATCGAGCACGCCGACGGCCTGCCGCAGCCACAGCGCAACCAGGCAGTGCTGACGATTGCGCTTGGCATCATCATGGCGGTGGTCGACAGCGCCATCGCCAACGTCGCACTGCCGACGATCGCGGCCGACCTCGATGCAAGCCCGGCCTTCTCGATCTGGATCGTCAACGGCTACCAGCTAGCGATCACGATCTCACTTCTGCCGCTGGCTTCGCTCGGCGAGATCGTCGGCTATCGCCGCGTCTATCTGGTCGGACTGGTGCTGTTCACGCTGGCCTCCGCATTGTGCGCGCTGGCGCACACGCTGCCGCTGCTGACGGCCGCGCCGCATCCTCCAGGGCTTTGGCGCCGCCGGCATCATGAGCGTCAACGCGGCGCTGGTGCGCTTCACCTATCCGCGCAGCCAGCTCGGCCGCGGCATCGGGCTCAACGCGCTCGTGGTCGCCTTCTCGGCTGCGGTCGGACCGACGCTCGCCGCCGGCATCCTGGCCATCGGAAGCTGGCCCTGGCTGTTCGCGATCAACGTGCCCCTCGGTGCGGTGACATTGCTGATCGGCCTGCGCAGCCTGCCGCACACCAAGCCAGCGAGCCGTTCCTTCGACTGGCAGAGCGCGGGCCTGTCCGCGATCACGTTCGGTGTCGGCATCGCCGCCGTCGACAGCGTCGGTCATGGTGAGGCCGCCATCACCTGCATCGCGCAATTCGCCATCGCCATCGTCGCTGGCGCGCTGCTGATCTATCGCGAAACCCATAAGAGCTCGCCGCTCTTGCCGGTCGATCTGTTACGCATTCCGGTGTTCGCGCTGTCGATTGCGACTTCGATCGCATCGTTCTGCGGGCAGATGCTGGCCTTCGTCGCGATCCCCTTCTATCTCCAGAGCCGCTTCGGCTATTCGGCCGTGCATATGGGGCTCTTGATCACGCCCTGGCCGATCGCGGTGGCATTCGCAGCGCCCCTTGCCGGCCGCCTCGTCGAGCACTATCCGGCGGGCCTGCTCGGCGGCATCGGGCTCACGCTGTTCGCCTGCGGTCTCGCCGCGCTGGCCTTCCTGCCCGCAAGCCCGACCCCGCTTGACGTGATCTGGCGCATGGCGCTGGCCGGTGCCGGCTTCGGCCTGTTCCAGACCCCTAACAACCGCACCATGATCGCGGCCGCCCCGCGCGAGCGCGCCGGCGGCGCAAGCGGGATGCTGGGCACGGCGCGCCTGCTCGGCCAGACCACGGGGGCAGCGCTGGTGGCGCTGCTGCTCGGACGGTACCCGGTTGAGGGCACCAGGCTGGCGCTCCTCGTCGGCGTCGGATTTGCGCTCTGCGGCGCGGTGCTGAGCATGCTGCGGCTGTCTCCCGTGGGCGCGCGCGGCGCCGAGCACGTTCGCGTCCAGGACGATCAGCGCCTGCGGGGAGACTAAAAGGAGCCAGGCCCAGTTCCCGCGGCCCTCGACGCCGACATCGGCGCCAACAAAAAGGCCGGCTTTGCAGCCGGCCTTTTCGATTTCATCGCGTGCAGATCAAGCCTTGACCAGCGGGCCCTTGGAGGTCGGCCCCTTCGAGCCGCCGGGACCGCCCGGCTTTGACTTGCCCGGCGGGCGCTTGCGAGCACCCGGGAGCTTCTCCTGCTTCGGCGTGACCGGACCTTCGACGAACTCGAAGCCGATCTTGTCCTTGGTCTCGTCGGCCTCGTCCTTCACCAGGACGACGCGGACGTGGCCGCCACCCTTCAGCTTGCCGAACAGCACCTCGTCGGCCAGCGGCTTCTTGATGTGCTCCTGGATCACGCGGGCCATCGGCCGCGCGCCCATCTGCTCGTCGTAGCCGTGCTGGACCAGCCAGGTCTTGGCCGGCTCGGACAGCTCGATGGTGACGTCGCGGTCGCCGAGCTGCGCTTCGAGCTGAAGCACGAACTTCTCGACCACCGTGCCGATCACCTCGACGCTGAGATGACCGAACGAGACGATGGCATCGAGACGGTTGCGGAATTCCGGCGCGAACTGCCGGTTGATCGCCTCGTGGTCGTCGCCTTCCCGCTTCGAACGTGTGAAGCCGAACGCCTGCTTGGCGAGATCGGAAGCACCCGCGTTCGTGGTCATGATCAGGATCACGTTGCGGAAATTGACCTGCTTGCCGTTGTGGTCGGTGAGCCGGCCGTGATCCATGATCTGCAGCAGCACGTTGTAGAGATCGGGATGCGCCTTCTCGATCTCGTCAAGCAGCACCACGCAATGCGGATGCTGGTCGACGCCGTCGGTCAAGAGGCCGCCCTGGTCGAAGCCGACATAGCCGGGAGGCGCGCCGATCAGGCGCGACACGGTGTGCCGCTCCATGTATTCGGACATGTCGAAGCGCAACAGCTCGACGCCGAGGCTTGCCGCGAGCTGCTTTGCGACCTCGGTCTTGCCGACGCCGGTGGGCCCTGAGAACAAATAGCAGCCGATCGGCTTCTCCGGCTCACGCAAACCGGCGCGCGCCAGCTTGATCGATGCGGCGAGCGACTCGATCGCCTTGTCCTGACCGAACACGGTGCGCTTCAGCGTCGTTTCGAGATGCTTGAGCACCTCGGCGTCGTCCTTCGACACGCTCTTCGGCGGGATCCGTGCCATCGAGGCGATCGTGGTCTCGATCTCCTTGATGCCGATGGTCTTCTTGCGCTTGTTCTCGGCGACCAGCATCTGCGCCGCACCCGACTCGTCGATCACGTCGATCGCCTTGTCCGGCAGCTTGCGGTCGTGGATGTAGCGCGAGGAGAGCTGAACGGCGGCCTCGATCGCCTCGTTGGTGTACTTCAGCCGGTGGTAGTCCTCGAAATACGGCTTGAGACCCTTGAGGATCGCGCGATCGCGTCCTCGACCGTCGGCTCGTTGATATCGATCTTCTGGAAGCGCCGCACCAGCGCGCGGTCCTTCTCGAAGTGCTGGCGATATTCCTTGTAGGTGGTCGAGCCCATGCAGCGGATGGTGCCCGACGCCAGCGCCGGCTTAAGCAGGTTGGAAGCATCCATCGCCCCACCCGACGTGGCGCCCGCACCGATGACGGTGTGGATCTCGTCGATGAACAGGATGGCGTTGGGATGCGCCTCGAGCTCCTTCAGCACCTGCTTCAGGCGCTCCTCGAAGTCGCCGCGATAGCGCGTGCCGGCAAGCAGCGTCCCCATGTCCAGCGAGAACACGGTCGCGGCCGCCAACACCTCCGGCACCTCGCTGTCGACGATGCGCTTGGCAAGACCCTCCGCAATCGCGGTCTTGCCGACGCCGGCCTCGCCCACGAACAGCGGGTTGTTCTTCTGCCGCCGGCACAGCACCTGGATCGCGCGGTTGATCTCGGAATTGCGTCCGATCACCGGATCGATCTTGCCGTCGCGTGCCTTCTTGTTGAGGTTGACGCAATAGGTCTCGAGCGCCTCGCCCTTCTTCTTGGCGTCCTCGTTGCCCTTGGTCTCGGTCTCCTCGTCGACGCCGCGCACGGGGCGCGCCTCGGAGACACCCGGACGCTTGGCAATGCCGTGGCTGATATAGTTGACCGCGTCATAGCGCGTCATGTCCTGCTCCTGCAGGAAATACGCGGCATGACTCTCGCGCTCGGCAAAGATCGCGATCAGCACATTGGCGCCGGTCACCTCTTCGCGACCGGAGGATTGCACGTGGATCACCGCGCGCTGGATCACGCGCTGGAAACCGGCGGTCGGCTTGGCGTCGTCGGCGCCATCCGTCACCAGGTTTTCGAATTCGGTCTCAAGGTAGTTGACGAGGCTCGTACGGAGCTTGTCGAGATCGACGCTACAGGCGCGCATGACGGCGGCTGCATCGGAGTCGTCGATCAGTGAGAGCAAAAGATGCTCGAGCGTCGCGTATTGGTGATGACGCTCGTTTGCGATCGCCAGCGCACGATGCAGGGATTGTTCAAGGCTTTGGGAAAAAGTCGGCATTCGCGTCCTCTATGGCCCCCACCATCATGATCGTCATCGCCCGGTCAGGCAACAACAACCTTTGTCACATATAGTTATACAAGACCGCGGCGAAAGACCGGTTCCGCGACTCGGCGGCGACACACCTGCGGTATTTTCAATGCAAAACCCGTTCCGATTTGGGCGGGATCGGCGCCGGCGCGGAATTTCGTAGTCTTGCCGGCAGCAACGGGACTCGCGCGCAGCCGTGACTGCAACAATCACGCCGCGACTTGCACAAGCGCCGGCTTCAAACGCGCGCCGCGAGGCGTCTTACTTCTTTTCCATCACGCATTGCAGCGGATGCTGGTGCTTGCGGGCAAAATCCATCACCTGCGTCACCTTGGTCTCGGCGATCTCATAGGTGAACACGCCGCACTCGCCGATGCCATGATGATGGACGTGCAGCATGATCTTGGTCGCCGCTTCGACGTCCTTGTTGAAGAACTTCTCCAGCACGTGGACGACGAACTCCATCGGCGTGTAGTCGTCGTTCAGGATCAGCACGCGATACAGGTTCGGCCGTTTGGTCTTAGGCTTGACCTTGGTGATGACCGAAGTGTTCGGACCCGAGGGGCTGCCCGAACGGTTCTCGTCATTGCTCATGCGAGGAGCGTCGGCAGCGGCTGGCGCGAACAGGTCGATACTGGAAGTCAATTGCGGCATGGCACAGGCGTTCAAATTCCCCACGGAAGCGCATGGCGGTCACCGCGCGACTCCGCCCTTCGGAGCCTGGCGCAGGCGCGCCGCCTTGTTGGATCGCCGCTCCCAACACATCCGGCTCGAGCCGGACCGTTCGCCAGCAATATGGGCCTGCCCACGGCTGGCCGCAAGCATGCGTAGATCGGGCCGATGCGGCGGTGGCAGTCCCGATTCCCGGTCCGGGCGATCCTCGTCAGGTTAATCAATCCGGACCGATTTGACAAAAATTTCCGCCCGGTAAGTTTAGAACATGTTGACCAGGAACCCGGCCGTTAACCGGCCTGCGACGGTTTTTCGAGGATGGCTCCGGCCTTCTACGGTCTGATTTACCTGCCGTTCAATGGCGTGCCGCGAAATCGGGCAGGACATAGATTTCGTGGACCGCCAAGTCTCGCCTGCCTCCTCAGCCGCCCCGGTCGACAGTTCGTCCGCTTTGCAGCGGCCGAGCAAGGCAATATCGGCACGATCTCCGCCATCGCTGGTGCCCGTGCTGAGTTTCATCGGCGCCGCGGTAAACTATAGCCGCGCAGTGCAAGCACGTACTTCGCTGCAGGTCGCGCTCGATTCGATCATCCCGTTCTCGAAGGACGTCAACGTCGGCACCACCAATGTCCGTGCCTCGATCAATTGGACCGAATGGGAGGCCGAGCCTCCGATTCTCGCGGACAACAAATCCAGCGCCTTCAGACATCGGACGCGTTCAAGAACATCTTGGCGCAGATTTCCAAGCCGCGGGTCGCGAAGTCATTCTCATCAGCATCCACAAACGAAAAGCCCGGCCAGATCTGGCCGGGCTTTTGATTCCAGGAGCGCGTTGAGCGGGTCAGTTCGCGGCCGGGGTGAACTTCGACACGATGGTCTCGACCGGCTTGAACGCCTGCTTGGCGAGATCGCTGTAGAGGCCGGCGATCTTCTGCGATTCCGCAACGAAGGTCTCGTAGGCGGAACGGGCAAAATCGGTCTGCGCTTCCATCGCCTTGTCCAGCGACTTCACACCGGACAGCTTCTCGACGAAGGACTTGGTGTCTTCGAACGACTTCTTCGTATAGTCGCCATAGGCGCTGGCGATCGCCTGGAGGCCGTGCTGTACCGAGGTCGCGGAGGCAACGCACTGCTCGAACTGCTCTTTCCCGTAGTTCTGAAAGTCTTCAACCTTGAACATGTCGGAATCCTTTTCCCTGGCTCGCGTCGGGAAGCCCCGGCTCCCTGACTTCGCCCAAAAATAGTGCAACGCACAAAAATGTCAAGAATCTTGTGCGTCGCACAAAAAACCAACGCAAATCGCGGAGATTCCCGGGGGTTCCCGCAAGGGTTCCTTAAGCTTTTGGAAACCGCGGCGCCCTACCCTGATTCCCTGGACGTGTTCACTTCCGCAGGCGGCCAAAGCCGTTTGAGAACATCACCTTAGCCAGAACAGCGGCTCGGGTCCAACGTCCCCCGCGGCGAACACCAGCGGAGGGACAGCCTGAGCAGGTAATGATCCCGGGACCATTGGGCACAATTTCGCCCCACGGGCCGGTGATCAAGTCAGAAACGGGGACGGGGTTCCATGCTTCGTAACAACTTGTCTTCCTCGCGCTTGGCGCGGGTTGGCGTTTTGGGGCTTCTTACGGTCACCATCGCGGTCATCATCACCACCGATGCAGCGGAGGCGCGGCGCCATCGCCGCCACCAGGTGCATCACCGCGTCCAGCGCGATGTGTCCGAGAGTTCGAGCCCGAAATTCGCGTCCATCATCGTCGACGGCAATTCCGGCGCGGTGCTCCAGGCAACAAGCCCTGACGGGATCCGCCATCCGGCGTCGCTGACTAAGATCATGACGCTCTATCTGCTGTTCGAGCGCCTCGAATCCGGCAAGATGAAGCTCGACACCGAGATGCCGGTGTCCCAGCACGCCGCCAATCAGGATCCGACCAAGCTGAACCTGCGTGCCGGCCAGACCATCCGCGTCGAGGACGCGATCAAGGGCCTCGTCACCCGCTCGGCCAACGATGCAGCCGTGGTGATCGCGGAAGCGATCGCCGGCGACGAGGACGACTTCGCCCAGATGATGACGCGCAAGGCGCGCTCGCTCGGTATGTCCAGGACGGTCTACCGCAACGCCAACGGCCTTCCCAACGACGAGCAGGTCACCACCGCGCGCGACCAGGCGACGCTCGGTCGCGCCATCCAAGAGCGCTTCCCGCGCTACTATCGCTATTTCGCGACCTCGACCTTCAATTGGCGGGGACAGTCGATCCGCAACCACAACCACCTGCTCGGCAGCGTCGAGGGCGTAGACGGCATCAAGACCGGCTACACCCGCGCCTCCGGCTTCAACCTCGTCACCTCGATCCGCCGCGGCAATCGCCACCTGATCGGCGTGGTGCTGGGCGGCCGCAGCGGCGGCTCGCGCGACGCCATCATGCGCAGCCTGCTCGCGGAGAATCTCGACAAGGGCGCGACTGTCCACACGGTCGCCGCGGTCACGGAGCGCAACGGCGCCGAAGCCAATACCGACGTCGCCGATGCCTCGGATGCTCCGGCACGCTCCGCGCCGCAGGTTCAGGCCACCGCCCCTGCTCCTGAAGCCGCCCCGTCGCGTCTCGCCTCGCGGCTGTCGACGCTGGCCGCTGCGGCTGCCGCGATGCCGCCCGCTCACGCGAGATCTGAAGCCAGCAAGCCTGAAGTTCGGCCGACTGAATCCAAGGTCGAGCCTGCGCCGCTCACCAATGGCGTGATTTCGAGCCAGCCGCTCTCCATCATCCCCGGCTCGTCCGAGCCGATGAAGCCGGTTCGAGTCAAGACGGTTCAAGTCAAGGCCGGCGCCGTGAAGGTCGCCTCCGCCGCCCCGGCTCACGTCGCCCCGCCGATCACCAGCACCATCCCACCCCGTTCCGACGTCGCGGAAACCTCCGGCGCCGTCGTCGCCCGGGCCGATCTCATCAACAGGCCCGAGGCGGTCAGCCAGCCGGAAGCACCGAAGGCCGAGATTGCCCGCACCGAACTGCCGCGGCAGCCGGCGGGCTTCGGCACCGGCAACGGCATCCTCGGGGTGCTGCCGGCCGCAACCGCCGCTGCTCCCGCCCCCGCTGGTCCGAAGCTCGCGTCCGCCGACCCGGCGCCGCAGCCGATCCAGATGAGCACCACCAAGCCGGCCGTCACTCACAGCGGTTGGATCGTCCAGGTCGGCGCGCTTGAAAGCGAGAACGAAGCCCAGCAGCGCATCGACGCTGCCCGCAGCTCCGCCCGCGGCCTGCTCAGCAAGGCCGATCCGTTTACCGAGCCGGTTGTCGCCAAGGACAATCGCAAGCTCTACCGCGCCCGCTTCGCCGGGCTCGAGCGCGATCAGGCCGAAGCCGTCTGCCGCACCTTGAAGCGCGCCGAGATCTCCTGCATCACCGTGCGCAACTGATCTCCCTTCTTCGTTCCGAGCCAAATGCCCGCGCCCTTGCGCGGGCATTTTCGTTTTGGGGATGCGGTGATGCCGAGGCTATTCCTGACAAGGCCGTTCCACGACAACCTCTCGTCAAGGATTTACGGTTAAAACTTTACTCAATGGATCGACCACGCCGACAATGGCGGGCATCGGGGCGACGGCAGACGGAGCGAACGGAGCTCACGCGGTACGGGCGTTTGTAGCGTAGTGCCGGAGTTAGCCGTTATGCGTGCGAAGCAGAGTATCCTTGGCCTCGTTTACCCGGGCAGCGAGATACGTCGAGCCCCCCTGGTCGGGATGGAGTTTCTTCATCAGGGCTTTGTGGGCCCGGCTGATGTCGTCGCGCCCCGCTCCCGGCTGCAAGCCAAGGATCTGATAGGCTTCCTCCGCCGTCATTTTGCCGCTCGCCGCCGTGCGGCGCTGCCGCCCTGCCGCATCGCCCTGCGCGTTCTGACGCCAAGCGGGAAACCGGCGGTCCAGATAGCTTTCAAGTAAGGCCACGCTCTCGGCGTCGAACGTCGGGACCATCGCCAGCAGGCTGGCGAGATCGAAGTCGCCGAGATTGCGCCCGGCGTGAGGCCCGGCGACGATCTGGCCTGTAAGCTGCCCGGAATCGTGGTCGAGCCGCATGTCGAGGAATTGCGAGCGCACGCGCGAAGCCTGCCCTTGCGCCGGCGCCGCACCGCCGCCGAACAGCCCGCCGATATTGCCGAAGCCGGCATTCGCCAGTGGCGTCCAGCCGAGCAGCCCCGCGCCGAAGATTCCGAGCGGGATCGCAACCGCCAGCTCGCCCCGTAAACCCGTGAAGGCCGCGACCGCCAGCGCCAGCACACCGCCCCCAAACTTGATGGTGCGCGCCAGCACCGCCGGATTGGCCGCGCGGAACATCTGAAGCAGCAGATAAAGCGTGATAACGGCGACAGCGCCGGCAATCAGGGTCATGACCGGAATATAGGCGCCCTCGCGGCAAAATGCATCGCATCCACCGCCGCCCGAGCCGCGCCAGCTCGATCGCTACTTCATCTGGCCGATCAGAAGCGCCGCGCCGCTCGCGGTCTTCGCCAGTTTCAGCAACGCTTCGCGTCCGCCGGCTGCATAGGCCGCAGCTGCCCGCAACAGCTCGCGCAGCTGCGCCGCCGCGCCGGGATCGAACCGGCACCAGGCGCCACCGGTCAGGCGCGCGATCTGGCGGAAGGCCTGCTCGGCGACGGCGTCACGGCCTTCCTGAAACACGAACACGGGCACCTTGAGCATGCCGAGCTCGCCGGCCTTGGCGTAGAGCTCGTCGACCTTTTCCTCCATGGCATCACCGACGAAGACCACGGCCCGTACGCCGGACGCCACCGCTTCGCGCCGGGCCTCGCTCAACACCTTGCCGATCTGGGTATCGCCGCCGCGGCAATCGATCTTGCTCATCAGCGCCGCCAGCTTGGCGCTGTCGGAGATCCAGCCCGTGGCACGGCACTCGTTGAAGCCGCGATAGTAGACCAGCCGGATGTCGAGACTGCCGAGCGCCGCGGTCTCGCGAAACATGTCGGCCTGGAGCGCGCAGGCCAGGTCCCAGGTCGGCTGCCGGCTCATCGTCGCATCCAGCGCGAAGATCAGCCGCCCCTTGGCGCCCGCTGAATGCGGTGAAAGTGCCCGCGCCTTGGCGACGAAGGCAGCGATGTCTTCCGAGGTTGAGGTCGCCGCTTGCGGCAGCGCGCCGTCTGCTTGCGCCGAGACGGCATCGCGACCGCGCGGTTTGATAGGTTCGCCCGACATCGCTGCTTGCACCTTGCGTCAGCGGCTAATGTGGTCAGCGCATGCGGCCCGGTCAATGCGCAAAGCCTCCGCGGGCAGGCCGGCGGAGGCTTTGACGATCGGTGCAGTCGAGCGCTGACGTCAGCTCTTGTGCGTCAGCTCTTGGCGGGTGCCATCAGGGCGACCGGGCCAGGCTCGAGGATCTTGGGCGGGGACGATTGCGTGTCGACCGGCCCCACTTCGCTGTCGGTCGTGCTCAGGAACTTGTCGAGCATGCTCTGGATCGAGCTCTTCGCCACATCCGGACCGGTGTCGCGCATGTCGTTATGCTGGAATTCGGTCTTCACGACCTGGATGCCCGCCTTCTCGCATTCCTCGTCGGTCGGAAGCACGCCTGCATCGGTCTTGAATTGCGGATCCTGGGAGCGGAACGACAGGATCTTGAACTTGCCGGCGGTGACGAAGGGCACGCGCAGATTGTCGAGCGTGACGACCTTCTTGACCTCATCCGGATACTGCTTGGCGAAGTACATCGTGATGTCACCGCCCATGGAGTGGCCGACCATCGTCACCTTGTCGTAGTCGGCATTGGGCTGAACCTTCTTCATCTCCTGCATGGCGAGATGAATGTTGGCGACGCCGCGCAGGATCTGCGGCAGGCGGCCGACATAGAGCTCGCCGGGCTTGGTCACCATCGGAGGATCGGTCGGCAGGTCATGCTGCGGGCTCAAGACCATGTAGCCGCGCGCAGCGAAGATGTTGGCGAGGAAGCCGTACTCGGTGTTCTTGACGGTGTTGCCGTGATTGATCACGGCGACCGGCAGCGTGATCATGCCGGCGTTCGCCTGCATTTCCTTGTCACGGCGCACCGCGACGTAGACGGGCACCGGACGATTGTCGCGCGAGGCGTCGTAGAAGGTGATGGTCTCGTGCTTGATGGCCCACTTGCTCGCCGTGAAATAGGCGATGCCGCAGAGGGCACTGACCGAAACCAGAACGGCAATTCCACGCTTCATTTTCGTCCTCAGCCTCAGGCCTAGCTGCCTGAATCCCTGTTGAAAATCGTGTTCTTCCGGGGCTCTTTGGTCCCTTGTCGCCTATTGGCTAATATATGTCACAGCAGCGTGACAGGAAGGCTAAATAATGTGAAATCGCAGCCCTTCCATTGTGCGACGCACACGTTTTCTGTGCACCCCATCCTCATACCACTACGTCAGGTGCAGCTCACCATCCGGCGCAACCGATCCCGATTGGTTCAATTTCGCAGTCAACACGAAGTGAAAACGCGTCGAGCGCAGCCAGGGTTCCCGCAGGAACCGGCTGATTGGATCGGTAGAAAGTAGCAAATTACCGCCGCCTCAGACGCCCAGGATGTCGTGGACCTCGAGCGGCTTGTCGACCTGGTTGAACCACTCGGCCCGGTTGGCGGCGCGGCGCCGACCGCGCTCGTCGAGCGGCAGCTTGAGCTGGCGGAGCAGGCTCGTCACCTCCTCCCGCGCGGTAAGATGGCCGAGATTGGGTCGCATGCCGAGCGTGGCCTCATCGATCTCGTCGAGGGCGGTCAGGCCACGCGGGAAGAATTCACGGTAGACGACGCGTTCGGCGAAACCGTCGACGTAGCGGAAGCCAAGCCGCAGCGACAAATCCTTCAGGCCCTCGGCGACGAGCTGCTTGTTGCGGGAGCCGAGCATGGACAGGCGGTTGCGCACGACGATCCAGTCGGTGGTTGCGCCGTCGAGCTGGCGGCGCTTGCGCCTGACGTCGCGCACCATCTCGGCATAGTGGCTTTCGCCCGTCACCGCGTAGTTGGCGGGATCGACGGTACCGAGCACGTCGAAATCCAGGAAGCTGTCGTTGATCGGCGTCACCAGGGTGTCGGCCATCGAATGGGCGAGCCGCATGAGATAGCTGTCGGTGCCGGGCGTATCGACGACGATGAAGTCGAAGCTGCTCTCGACCGCCGAGACCGCTTCCATGAACTGCAGGAACTCGGAATGCTCGTTCTCGGCGATCTGCATGGTCTCGCCGAGCTTGATGCAGCGATGCACCGGCAGTTCGAGATCGAGCTTGGTGCGGCGGGCCCAGGCGGCGCGGTTGTCGATATAGCGGGTGAAGCTCTGCTGGCGGCAGTCGAGATCGATCGTGGCGACGCGCTGGCCCGCCTTGAGGAGCGCAACGGCGATGTGCAAGGCGGTGGTCGATTTGCCGGAGCCGCCCTTCTCGTTGCCGAGCACGACCACATGCGCCGAGCCCGATCGGCCTTGGCTAGCCTGCACAAGCATAGTGGTCCTCAACGTCGCCCGCGAATATCTTCGAGTTGACCGCGTCTGCGGTCAAGTGAAATGCGTGACAGATCATGCAAATCGCAGCGCGCCCTGCTCCATCGTGAATCGCGGCGCCGTCTTTCGTCTTTGATCCGGCCTGCAACGTCGCGACGTCCTGCGCCACCTTGCGCGGGATGCTGTGCCGCATCCGGATGCATGGCGTCCACGATCGCCACTTGTTAAGGTTAGCCGGCCGGGCACGACGCCCGCTCCTGCCCCGATTCCCAATCCGTCGAGTCCTGATGTCAGCAAGCCCATTGATCGCCCGCACGGTCCCTGCCCTGCGACGCGCCGTCGACAATCTCCGCAAGCGAAAAGCCACGATCGCGCTGGTCCCGACCATGGGGGCCCTCCATGATGGGCATGTGTCGCTGGTTCGACTCGCCCAGCGCCGCGCCAGCCGCGTCGTGGTGTCGATCTTCGTCAACCCGACTCAGTTTGCCCCGACCGAGGACTTTGGTGCCTATCCGCGCACCTGGAAGGCCGACATCGCCAAGCTCGCGGCCGAGGACGTCGATATCGTCTGGCATCCGGGCGTCGAGGCCATGTATCCAGAGGGCTTTGCCACCCGCATCGTGCCGGAAGGACCCGCGCTGGCCGGCCTCGAGGACCGCTTCCGCCCGCACTTCTTCGGCGGCGTCGCCACCGTCGTCGGCAAGCTGTTCACGCAGTGCCGGCCGGACTTTGCGATCTTCGGCGAAAAGGATTTTCAGCAATTGCGGGTGGTGACGCAGATGGCGCGCGACCTCGACCTCGGCGTCAAGGTCCTCGGCTCCCGCACCGTGCGCGAGCGCGACGGGCTCGCGATGTCCTCGCGCAACGTCTACCTCTCGCCCGAGGAGCGCCAGACCGCCACTGTCCTCTACCGCGCCATGAAGGAGAGTGCCGGGCGCATCCGGGCCGGCGATTCGATCGTGCCGGCGATGGCGGGCGGCGCCGAGATGATCAAGGCGGCCGGCTTGGCGCTCGACTATTACGAGGTCCGCCATGCCGAGACGCTGGCGCCAGTCACCTCGCGCAAGGATGGGCCCCTGCGGATCCTGGTCGCAGCCAAGCTCGGCACCACCCGGCTGATCGATAATATCGCGGTTTAGAGCAGTCCGAGATCACGCAGCTCGCGCCGCATCGGCTCGGGCATCGCCGCGATCGAGCCGGCCGCGGACTTGCCGAGATCGGCCGGAACGGAATCGTCGGTGAGATAACGCCAGCCCTGGAACGGGCGCATCGGCCGCGGCGAGACCGAGATCACTTTCGGCTGCATCACGATCCGGCAGCGCCCGATACCGTCCTTGTCGCGGAACGGCTCGATGCCGATGATCTTTTCCCGCGCGGCGATCTCGCCCTTGATCACCCAATAGAGCGAACCGCCGGCGAGGATTTCGGCGTCGCGCTTGGGCACCATGCGGGTGATATGGATGTGACGTTGCGGCAGACCCTTCTTCCTGGCGGTCTGCATCCGTTCGGCCACCCACTCCTTCAATTCCTTGACGGAGTCGCAGCCGACGGCAAGCTTGATCAGATGGAGTGACATGCCCAAGCATTAGCCGGGCAGCCACGCATTGGGAATGCCGATCTATTCGTTATCCGCAGCCGCCGGAGCCGGCGCCGAGGCCGGTGGCGCGAGAGGAACCGGGGCGGCAGCCGGCGCACGCGCGGCTTTCGGGGCTGGCGGTTTCTTGGCGGCGGGTGCCGCTGCCTGCGCCGAGGTTGCGGCCGGCGCGCGCGGCGCTGGCAGCGCCGTGTTGGCTGCAGGCGCGGCCTGGCGCGATGTCGTGGATGGCTCCGCACTCATGATGCTCACCGGCGGCGTCGACGCAGCGCTCGGGAACTCCGCATTGGTCGGCTTGCCCGTCGGCATCGACGGCGGCAGCCCGGCAAGCGCGGCGGTGGCCGGCATCGCCGGCGCTGTTGCGGGCGTATTCCAGGTCGGCGCGTAGCGCGCGACCAGCGTGTCGTAGAGATGGGAGCCCATGTTGGCGGCGACCTGCTGCTGGTCGGTCAGCGAGCGGAACGCGGCGCAATCGAACTGCGTGCAGCCGTCGCGCACGATCAGCACATGCGCGACAAGGCCGTAGCGATCACGCTCGAGCGACTTGCGCAGCACCTTCATCTCGAGCGTCAGGCTCCTCTCGGCCGTGGCGGCGTCGCCGAGCGCCGTCAGCCGGTCGATCCTGGCGGCCGTGTAGGACACGGCGGCGGCCGCGGCGTCAGGCGCGCCGAACAGCGCCTTCTCGCAACCAGCGGCGACGGCATCGCCCGCGAGATCGTCGAGACAGGACAGTGCCGGCAGGCTCGCGGCAACCGCGGCCTGCGCGCGCGCCTCGGCCGGGGCCGCCTGTCCGTCCGGCCCATAGGCGCGCACGGTGGCTGCGCCCGCGATCACGATGGATAGCAGCGTAATGACGGTCAGCGCACCGTTGGCGACCGATCTGTCGGCGCGGTGCAGCGTGATCAGGAGGATCAATCCGAAGAATCCTGCGGCCACCAGCGTCATCCACATCGGGAAGGCCGGCGAGTGCCAGATTTGGTCGAACGAAGTGGCCCATGCCCAGTTCATGCGCGACGTCCCCTCACGCGAGCAAAGAGCGAATGGTCAAGCGAGCACCGCGAGCCGGCAACTGCCCCGGCCCACCTTGTGAGGGTGAAGCTGGCCTTTTGACGGCGCAGGACACAAATCCCTGATGGCACCAATGCGCGGGTGCGGTCAGCCTTCAGGATAGCGCGAGCTGGCTTTCCTTGGCGACGCGCTCGAAGGCTTCGGTCGAGCTCTTGATCCGGTACTGGCAGTCGTCGCCGTCGGTCGGCAGCAGACGGATCACTTCGTACGAGCCGCTGGCAGCGGGACGCGCGACGTTGCTTGCCGTGAACAGGACGCGCGATCCCACGGGAAATTTGTGCTTCAACACCCTCTCCATTACTCAAACAGCGCCTACCTCGCCCAGTGTCCCACTGCGATGGCCGGCCGGAAACCCGGGCTGTTATATAGCACGCGACTCGCCGTTTTGGCCAGCGCCATGGCAGCATGGCAAGCACTCAAATTTTTCAGTCATTTCAGAATGATAACGGGACAAATGGCGGGCCGATGATACCAGCGGAGCTGCTCGTTCCGCCGGCATGTCGCAGGCCGGTGTCGCACCCCCCGATCCACCGCTCCTCGCTCGTTGCCGGCCTGAGGCCGCCGGCCGGCGGGCGGTCGGCCGCCCTCGTCAAGCCTGCGGTCAGGCGTCCTCGAACTTCGCGATGACAAGCGTTTCGGCAAGCCCGTCGCGCGTCCATTCCTGGAATGCCGGCAGTGCCATCATCGTCTCCATGTAGGCCTTGGTGTCCGGCGCCACCTCGATCGCGTAGGTGCGAAAGCGGTGCACGACCGGGGCATACATCGCGTCCGCCGCGCCGAAGCGGCCGAACAGGAACGGTCCGTTCGCGCCATAGCGGGTGCGGCACTCGCGCCAGATCGCCTCGATGCGCGCGATGTTGGCCTTGGCGTCCGCCGACAGCGCCACGGGGCGGATCGGCCGATGCAGGTTCATGCCGCATTCGTTGCGCAAGGCCATGAAGCCGGAATGCATCTCGGCGCACACAGAGCGGGCATGCGCACGCGCAGCGACATCGTCGGGCCACAGCTTCACTTCCGGATAGCGCTCGGCGACGTACTCGATGATGGCAAGCGAATCCCACACCGTGATGTCGCCGTCGACCAGCACCGGCACCTTGCCGGCGCGGCTGAAGGACAGGATCTGCTCCTTGTCGGCGGGATTATCGGTGTAGAGCGGGATGAGCGTCTCCACGAACGGAATATCGTTGGCGCGGAGCGCGAGCCAGGGCCGCATCGACCATGACGAGTAGTTCTTGTTGCCGATCGCGAGTTTCAGCGCTGCCATGTCACCAGTCCTTCTCGATACGCCTTCAAGCGAGCTGCTTTTAGCGCCATCGCCTGCCGCCAATCAATCGTTGCTGCGCCCCGTCATGCGTGGCAATCGTTGCGGTCCTTGCCAAGAGACAGACATGAGACAGACATGAGCAGGCATTGGGTCGACATCGCCGCCGTCGGCTTCTTCATCATCGAATGGCTGGTCTATGCCCTGACGCTGGAGCACTCGGCCTACGGCCGCGACAGCCTGTCGGCGCGCATGAACCGCTATCGCGAGGTCTGGGTACGCCGCATGCTCGACCGCGAGACGCGCATGGTCGACATGCAGATCATGGCCTCGCTCCAGAGCGGCACCGCCTTCTTCGCCTCCACCAGCCTGTTCGCGCTCGGCGGCGCGCTGGCGCTGCTGCATGCCACCAATGATGCGATCACGATTCTGAGCAAGCTGCCGATCGACCTCAGCACCTCACCCGCGATGTGGGAGCTGAAATGCGTCGGCCTCGTGCTGATCTGCGTCTACGCCTTCTTCAAGTTCGCCTGGGCCTATCGCCTGTTCAACTACGTCGCGATCCTGTTTGGCGGCATGCCGCCGGCCGACCGGCGCGACACGCCGGAGGCCGAAGCCCATGTCATTCGCACCTCCCGCCTGTTCGAATCCGCCGGCCGCCATTTCAACCGCGGCCAGCGCGCGTTCTTCTTCGCGCTCGGCTATCTCGGCTGGTTCGTCAGCCCCTGGGTGCTGTTCGTGACCACGGCGGCCGTGGTGGTCGTCACCTGGCGACGGCAGTTCGCGTCCAGTGCGTGGGCCGCGATGGCGCCGGAGGTGGTGGATGGCGAGGAGATGCGGAAGCGCGGTTGAGGCGCGTGTCCCGGACGAGCTGCAACGCGTTGAGCGTTGCGGCGGGGACCCAGGGCCACAGTACGACACGGCGACATGGGCCCCGGCTCTGCGGCGCACCGTCGAGGGACGCTGCGCTGCGTCCGGGGCACGAGAGTGGAATTTGGCGCAGGCTCTCTCCTCCTCGTCATTGCGAGGAGCTCTTGCGACGAAGCAATCCAGACTGTCACCTCGGAGGGATTCTGGTTTGCTTCCGCCTTCGTGCGAGCGGATTGACAGAGGGCGACACAGCAGGATCCGGGTCCACGCTACCCGCCGAAATCCCGCGGGCTGAACGGCAAGTCCAGCACCTTCCATTCCCCGTACTTGTCGGCCGGCAACATCTTGTAGGGCTGGCAGTTCTGGAGCGCGCTCATTGCGGACTTGACGATAGCCACGCCCTTCGCGGACGGCGGAGCTTCGAGCAGGATCGGCTCGCGTGCCAGCGTGCCGTCGGTGGCGAACACCGTGCGCAGCTTGACCTGGACGTTGTCGGTCGGCGCGACCCCCGCCGGCAGCTTGGCGCAGCTTCTCAGGTGGCGGCGAAGCGCGGCGATAACCTCGGGTGGAAGCTTCGCGGCGATCGAATCCTTGGCGTCGCCGCCATCGTCCTTGGGGACATCTTTCAGAAGCTCCGTCGGCAGTTCAGGCGGAAGGCCCAACATGACGCCGTACTTGACGGTGACGTCCGGCTCCGGAGGCAGATAGGCCGGCGGCGGCGTGGCCTGCGGCTGCTGCATTACCTGAGGTGGCGGTTGCGACTGCGACTGCTGAGGCGGCTGAGGCGGCGGTTGCACATTGGCCTCGCGCTGCTTCTGCGGCTGCGAGGATGGCGGCTGGTTCTGCCTTGCCTCGGGCGAGGCCTGCGGGGATGGCGATGGAGCAGCAGCCTCCTGCTTGGCCGCGGCCTTCGGCGCTGCGTCGGCCTTGTCGGTGACATCCAGCTTCGGCAACTTCAGATCGGGGAGCGGCTCCGGCGGCTTCTCCTTTGCCTCGTCCTTGGACTTCTCCTCGGCCTTGGCCTCTTCCTGCTTCACCTGCTCCGGCGTGACGATGTCCACCATCACGGTCTCGGGCGGCGCGGCGTGGAACGGATGGACTTCGCTGATCAGGATGATCAGCCCCACCAGCGTCAGATGCGCGATCGCCGACGCCGCAATGTCCGTCCGTATGATCTTCCGCAGTTCCATCGACCGATCTTGGGTTGCTGCCGCGGTCCTAGCATAACGGAAGTCCCCCTCAATCCCATTTTGGCGCGAAGCCGAAATCGGTCAGGCGTCCCCTGGGATTGGCTAGCCCGGCGACCCGGCTCATCTCGTCCTCCGACAGCTCGAAATCGAAGATGTCGATGTTTTCCGACAGACGCTCGACGCGCGAGGTGCGCGGGATCGCAGCGACATTCTGCTGCACCAGCCAGCGCAGGCAGACCTGCGCCGGCGTCTTGCCGTGGGCGCGCCCGATTTCGGCAAGCGTCTGATCGGACTTGATGCGGCCCCTCGCAATCGGACTGTAGGCGACCAGCGCGAGGCCGTGCTGGTCGCAGGCCGCCCTCACCTTCGCCTGGTCGAGATAAGGGTGATATTCGACCTGGTTGCAGACGAGCGGCTCGGCCGACAGCGCGACCGCCTGCTCGATCAGCGCCACCGTGAAATTGGAGACGCCGATGTGGCGGGTCAGTCCCATTTGCCTGGCATGCGACAGCGCGCCCAGCGTCTCCGCCAGCGGCACGTGGGAATTGGGCCAGTGCAGCAGCAACAGATCGACGGAGGGAAGCCGCAACCGGGCGAGGCTCTCCTTGACCGAGCGTTCGAGATCGTTGGGCGCGAAATGGTTGGTCCAGACCTTGGTGGTGAGGAAGACGTCGTCGCGGCGCACGCCGGAGGCGCGCAAGCCATCGCCGACCTCGCGCTCATTGTCGTAGACCTGCGCGGTGTCGATGTGACGATAGCCGAGCCGCAGCGCCTGCTCGACCACGCGCGCGGCAGGCCTGCCGCTCAGCTCCCAGGTCCCGAGCCCGATCGCCGGGATTCTCGCGCCATTGGCCTCGACGAACAGCATGAGAAATCCTCTCTGTTGCGGCAGCCCGAAATGTCATTATGGACCCGGCCAATGATGCTGCCAACGGACGCCGCAACGATCGGGGCGGATATTCAGGTGCAAGACTAACGAGAGGTGTGCGTCAGACCTTGGCGAGAGCCTGAAACACGGTGTCCGGCGCATGCGCGATCACCGCGAGCAGCGCGCGGGCAGGCCCCCGTGGAGCGCGCTTGCCCTGCTCCCAATTGCGGATGGTCTCGACGGGGACGCCGAGCTTGGCGGCGAACTCCATCTGGGTCAGGCAGGCGCGGCGCCGCAGATCGCGCACCGCGAGCGGGCCGGTGTCGCCCGGCGCGGCATTGGCCGCAGGCTGGACCGGAAATTCCTGCCCATCCCGCAATTCGACGATCCGTCCGTCCGCCTTCAGCCGCAACCGCATGCCCATTCCCCCAAGCACAGCGATGATGCGGCAGGTCGCTTAAGTTCGGATTAAAGATGCGAGGTCCCGTGTCCCGGACGCGGCCCAGCGCGGCTTCGCGTGTGTGCCGCAGAGCCGGGGCCCATGTCGCAACAGCGTGCCGTGCAGCTTTCTAGGTTCCGGTTCTGCGCAGCAGCGGCCATAAGCGCGTTTACGCGCGTCTTCGACGCGCTATTGGCGCCGCAGCGCGCCCGGGACGCGAGAGCGCGCGGCAAATTCCCTACTTCAGCCCGAACCAGAGGGTCGCGATGCCGAGGAAGGAGAAGAAGCCGACCACGTCGGTCACGGTGGTCACGAAGGTGCCCGACGCCACCGCCGGGTCGGCCCGGACGCGATCCAGTGCCATCGGGATCAGGATGCCGCCGAGTGCGCCGGCGACGAGGTTGCAGATGATGGCGAGCCCAATGACGATGCCGAGGCCCGGGATCTTGAACCAGGCGACCGCGGCAATGCCCGTGATCACGGCGAAGGCGAGGCCGTTGACGAGGCCGACCAGCGTCTCGCGCAGCACCACCCGCCATGCGTTGGAGGAGCCAAGCTCGCGGGTGGCGAGCGCGCGTACCGCCACCGTCATGGTCTGGGTCGCGGCATTGCCGCCCTGGCTCGCCACGATCGGCGCCAGCACCGCGAGCGCCACCATCTGTTCCAGCTGACCCTCGAACAGGCCGAGCACGGAGGACGCCAGAAAGGCGGTGGCGAGATTCACCAGCAGCCAGTTGAAGCGGCCGCGCGCAATCGTCAGGAAGGTGTCCGACAGCTCTTCGTCGCTGGTGACGCCGCCGAGCGCCTTGAGGTCCTCGTCCGCCTCCTCCTCGATGACGTCGACGACGTCGTCGACGGTGATGACGCCGACCAGGCGGTCCTGGGTATCGAGCACGGGCGCGGCGACGAGATTGTACTTGCCGAACATGCGCGCCACCTCTTCCTGGTCTTCCAGGACGGAGACGCGGCGGCGGTCTTCGTCGGTCAGCTCGGTCAGCGCCACCGGGCGGCGCGTGCGCAAGAGCACGTCGAGCGGCACCGCGCCCAGCCAGTGCTGGTCCTTGTCGACGACGTAGATCTCGTAGAAGCGGTCGGGCAGATCCGGCGTCTCGCGCATGTAGTCGATCGCCTGGCCCACGGTGAAATCCTGGGGCACGGCGATGAACTCGGTCTGCATCCGGCGGCCGGCGGAGTTCTCCGGATAGAGCAGGCTGCGCTCGAGCGCGACGCGCTCCTTGAGCGGCAGCTTTTCGAGGATCTCCTCCTGCTCGGCCTCGTCGAGGGTTTCCAGGAGCTCGACGGCATCGTCGGATTCGAGCTCGCGGACGCCCTCGGCGACCGTCTCCGGCGGCAGCTCCTCGAGGATCTCCTCGCGGACGGCCTCGTCGACCTCGTTCAGGGCCGAAAAGTCGAAATCGCGCCCCGTCAGCTCGACCAGGCGGACGCGGTCGTCGGGCTCCAGGGCGGCGATCAGATCGCCGAGATCGGCCTCGTGCAGCTCGGCGACGCAGGCACGCAGCGCAGCGCTGTCGCCAGCCTCGATCGCCCGGGCAATTTCTTCGACGAATTCGTGACGAATTTCGCCGTTCTCATTGCGCATCGGCACGTGGTCGAGTACCGAATCCAAGGCGGATGGGGCAACGTCCATATGTTCATCCATGGCGCGCCTCGCCGGTTGACAGGTTGGAACCAGTGGTCTGAGCTGATGGTTCAGGCAATACCCACAAGGCAACTCTGAGCGCAATGACAAAGATGCTTCGACTGAAATGGACATCGATGACGGCGGGCGCGGTCATCGCTTCTATCATCGGCATCGCCTCGGCCGATGCCGCCGAGTGCCCGCGCAAGGACGCGCTCGGCACCTCGCGCATCCTGAGCGTTGACGCGAAGACGTATCCACGCGTCGGCCTGAAGAGCTTTCCCCAGACGCTGCCGCTGGCGGATCACGAGGTCGTGCTGACCTTCGACGACGGCCCGTTCCCGCCGACGACGTCGAAGGTGCTGGCAGCGCTGGCGCAGGAGTGCGTGCGCGCGACCTTCTTCCTGATCGGCCAGCACGCCGCCGAGTATCCCGACATGGTCAAGCGCATCGCCCGCGAGGGCCACACCGTCGGCCACCATACCTGGTCGCACCCGTTCATGGCGCATATCCCGTTCGACAAGTCGAAGGCCGACATCGATCGCGGTATCGCTGCCGACGAGATGGCGCTGCACGGCAGCTCGACGACGATACCCTCGACGCCGTTCTTCCGCTTTCCCTATTTCGAGTCGACGCAAGCACAGCTCGACCTGCTCCAGTCGCGCGGCATCGTCGTGTTCGGGGCCGACCTATGGGCCAGCGACTGGGAGGAGATCACGCCGGAGCAGGAATTGAAACTCGTCACCGACCGCCTGGCGGCGAGCGGCAAGGGCATCATCCTCTTCCACGACAACAAGGTGCGCACGGCCGCAATGATGCCGGCCTTTCTGCGGTATCTGAGGGAGAACGGCTATCGGGTGGTCCACGTCGTACCGGCGGGCACGCCGCAGAAGAGCGCCGATGCGCATTGATGCCGGAATGTCACGCCAGCGCAAAATGGGGTGATCCCGGCCCAATTAACACTCTGTTCATGCTACCTCCTGCAAAGATGGTTGGGTATTGCGCCTGAACCATTCCGGGGCGTCTCCGACCTACCAAGGCGGCAATCACGCACGAGGGCAGACGAGGTTCATGATCGGAATTAGCGTTGTTTTGCGGACGCGATCGTGGATCGTCCTCTGTCTGGGAATGCTGACTGTCGGCACACCGGCGGCCTTAGCAGCCGACTGTCCCGGCCACCCGGACGCCCTCGGCACCTCCCGCACCCTCGTGGTCGATCCGCGCGAGCATCCGCTGATCGGCACTATGCAATACCGCGAGACGTTGCCGCTGAAGGACCATGAGGTCGTCCTGACCTTCGACGACGGTCCGCTGCCGAAATATTCCAACCAGGTGCTCCAGATCCTCGCCGACGAGTGCATCAAGGCGACCTTCTTCATCATCGGCAGCCAGGCCAAGGCCAATCCGGAAGGCGTGCGCAAGCTGGTCGCGGCGGGCCATACCGTCGGCACGCACAGCATGGACCATCCGCTGACCTTCGATCGGATGCCGATCGAAAAGGCCGAGGCCGAGATCAACGGCGGAATCGCGTGGACGTCGGCCGCGATGACCGATCAGTCCCAGCTCGCCCCGTTTTTCCGCATTCCCGGCCTGATGCGCGCCGAGGGCGTCGAGAACTATCTGATCTCGCGCGGCATCCAGGTCTGGAGCGCCGATTTCCCCGCCGACGACTGGCGGCACGTGTCGTCCGACCGCGTCTACCAGCTCGCGATCCAGCGGCTGGAGGCCAAGGGCAAGGGTATCCTGCTGCTGCACGACATCCAGGCCCGCACGGTGGCGGCGCTGCCCAAGATCATCCGCGACCTCAAGGCGCGCGGCTATCGCATCGTGCATGTGGTGCCCGCGACCGCCGAGCGCCCGGCGACGCCGACCACGACGGTGGAATGGCTGCTGCATCCGCCGACCGAGACGACGCCGATCGCGCGCTGGCCGCGCGTGCCCAATTTCGTGTTCACGCAGACCCGGACGCTGCCGGCGCCCGCTCTTGCCGACCTCAATGCGCAGGCCGAGCATCAGCCGCTGCTGCCGCTCCGGACCATGGCGCAGGCCAATGTCGCGGCCACCCTGCCCGTGCCCGGCCGCGCGCTCTTTGCGATCCCCGAAGGCTCGGTCGAGGTGCTGCTGTCGACGACCCTGTCGCGGCGTGCCGCGACGCGGCTGGCGATGGCGGCCGAGGCAACTCGTGCGGCCAAGGACAAGGCCGCACATGCCAAAGCAGCAAAGGGCAAGGCGGCCAAGCTGCAGGGACGGCGCACGGCGCATGCGGCGGCGGCGGCACCGGAACATGCCGAGCAGCCCAGGGGCACGACAGCCCGGGGCACGACAGCCACGGGCACTGCACCCAAGGGCCCGGCATCCAGGAGCGCCACCACCCGCCCGACCCGCGTCGCCAGCCTGAAGAAGCGCGCCTGAGCCCTCACTGCCGCATGATCGCGGCGACGCAGAGCAGCACGATCAGCGCCAGGAAGAACAGGTCCATATAGGACTTGAGCTCGCCATCGCGCCGCAGCCGCGCCACGTCGGCGACGACCTGCCTGCGCGCCGAGGCTCCGCCTGAACCGTCACTGATCGAAGCCTGCAGGCGCTTGGTCTCGGCCTCCAGCTTCTCGATCTTCTGAAAGAAGTAGAACGCACGCAGCGTCGAGGCGGCGCGCATGCCGGCATAGACCAGCACCAGGATCGCCAGGATCGCCCGGTTCGGATACTTCTCCATGAAGTTCAGGCTGAAATAGACCACCGCCATGAACGCGAAATTGGTGAGGAAGCGGTAGACGAAGCTAAGAAAGGCCATGCTGGCTCGAACCTTTGCGGGGGCGCAACTCGATCGTGTTGCGAAATTTCGGGATGGGGACCCGGACCGGAACTGCCGGCCTGGATGCGGCAGCGGCCCGTCTACGCCAAGTTTGTTTCAACAAAGATACTATCGCCCCGAAACTTGCCGCCTTTTAGCCAGACGCGGCCACAACACAGGCCGGAATATGGCCGATCGGACTGCCCGCGACGGCTCAATGGCGATTTGGCCGAAGTCGCGGTAAACTGCCGGCCGCCGCCATATGTGGGGTCTGCCGATGCCGAAGAAGGGAATCACGGGCCACGACGAGTGGGTTCTGACCGAGGCGCTCGCAACCGCCCTGGTCGCGCTGGAGCAGCTCGCACCGAAGCACCAGCCGAACGCGCATATGGACGACATCCGAAAGCTGCTCGCGAACGGCAAGGAGCCGGCGGCGGTGAGCCTGCACCTCGCCCAGGCCAAATGCCGCCTGTTTCCCGAGATCGACCCGCTGGAGATCTACCGGGAATACGGCATCGGCGAGGAGTATGGCTGAAGGGGCGCGCTTAAGGGGCGCAAGGCCGGCGCGGCGCTAGTTCTGCGAGGTCTTCAGCAGCGGGCATTCACTCTGGCTCAACGGGAGATAGGCTTCCTCGGCAGGTATTCTCTCGACAACGTCGTAGTAGTCCCAGGGCGTCTTCACGTCCGAAGGCTTCCTGACTTCGACGAGATAGAAATCGTGCACCAGTTTGTTGTCAGCGCGCAGCCGCGCGCCAGGCGCATAGAAGTCGTCTACGGGCATTGACCGAATCTGCTCCAGGACAGCATTAGTTTCATCCGTCCCTGCAGCAGCCGCAGCCCTCAGGTACTGCAGGACGGCCGAATAGACGGCGGCTTGCGGCGCGGTCGGCATGGCGTTGTGAAGCTTGTAGAACCTCTGGGCGAACGCCCGCGTCGCCTCGTTGAGCGCCCAGTACCAGGCGGTAACCGTCGTCAATCCCTTGGCCGTATCGGCGCCCATGGCGTGCACATCGGTCAGGAACATGAGCTCGGCGACGGCCTTCTGAGACCCGGCATTCATTCCGAATTCATTCCATTGCTTCATCGAGGTCACGAGCTGTTCGCCAGCATTGGCGAACGCGACCACTTTGGCCTTCGAGGCCTGGGCCTGGAGCAGGAAAGAGCTGTAGTCGGCATTTCCCAGCGGATGAAAGACCGCGCCGAGCGACTTGGCACCAGTCGCCGCTAGCACGCGCTGAGACACTTCGACCATATTGCGCCCGAACGCATAGTCGGACGCGATGAAGAACCAGCTGTCGTATCCTTGCGACACCAGCTTTCGGACCGAGCCGGCGACAAGATTGTAATTGTCGTGCAACCACATCAGACCGGTGCGCGAACATTGCTTGCCGCCGATCTCGGTGGTCCCGACCGCCGAGTAGATGACGATCCTGTTCTTGTCGCGCGCGATCGACTGGATGGCGAGCGCGACCGCCGAGTTTCCGACGTCGGCCACCATGTCGACGCCATCCACGTCGAACCATTTGCGGACGATCTGGGCGCCGATATCCGGCTTGTTCTGATGGTCGGCGACGACAATGTCGACCTTCAGGCCCGGCGCGTCTTTCTGGAAATCCTGGACCGCCATCTTCGCGGCGACGACGGAGCCAGGTCCGGCAAGGTCGGACAATGGTCCCGCCTGGTCGTTGATGATGCCGATCCGGACAACGTCACCGGAAAAATCGGCGGCCAGGCTCCGTTCGGCGAATGCGACCGGACCCAGCGTCAGGATGACGCCGAAGACCGACCGGCAAAGTCGGATGTGCCATGACTGCAACGCCCCTACGTGATCCACCATCTTCCCCTCCACTCTGGCACCGCGACGACTGTCGGCGATTGCCTCGAAACGCCGCGCTATCCCTCCTGATGAATGGCTCTCCTGACGAACTCCAGACGCTTCGCCTGCGCGGGCGCGACCCGCTCCTTCATCGCAGCAACGATCGCAGCCGGTGCGGTATCTGGCGAACCGGCCCGGAAAGGCGGTTCGGGATTGTACTCCATGCGCAGCTGGATCATTTCCGCAGCCGCGCGGCCTCTCAACATCGAAACCAGCGTGAGCGCGAAGTCGATTCCGGCGGTGATGCCGCCGCCCGTCATGCGATTGCGATCGATGCAGACCCTCTCGCGCGACACCTCGGCTCCGAAGAGCGGCAATGCATCGGTCGCCGTCCAGTGCGTGGCCGCGCGATATCCTTTCAGGAGGCCGGCCGCACCGAGAACGAGCGAACCCGTGCAGACCGAAGTCAGGTATTTCGCGCCCCGCGCCTGCGCTTTCAGAAACGCAAGCACCTCCTCGTCCAGCATCAGCTCGTCGGTGCCATAGCCACCCGGGACGCAGATCACGTCGAGTTGCGGGCAATCGGCGAAGGTGATGGTCGGCGTCAGCGCAATCACGGAATCGCTCGGCACGGGCTCGATGCGTTTCCAGATCAGATGCACCGTCACGTCAGGCAGGCTGGAGAAGACCTGGGCCGGGCCGGTGAGATCGAGCTGGGTAACGCGGGGAAAAACCAGAAGACCGATCTGCAACGGACCCGACATATCCAACCTCGACATCGCGCTTGACGGTGGCAGCCTGCCATGTTGGCCTTGGGGGCGGAAACGGCGTAATTCCCTCATTTTTGGACGCGTTCATGATCGGCTTCCTGATCTTTCCCGAATTCCAATTGCTGGATGCCGCCGGCCCGATATCGGTGTTCGAGATCGCAAGACGCCACACGCCGCATGCGCCGCGTGTGATAACGGTTGCCACGAAGGCCGGCGCCGTGCGCAGTTCGTCGGGCACCGAGATGCTCGCGCGCAACTTGCGATCGGCAAGCTCAGTCACGACGCTTTTCGTGGCAGGTGGCGAAGGCGTCGAGGACGCGGCGCGCTGCAAGACGACGATCGCATTCATTCAGAGATTGGCGCGCCGCGGCGTGCGTCTGGCCAGCGTCTGCTCGGGGGCCTATTTGCTCGCCGAGGCGGGAGTTCTGGACGGTCGTTGCGCGACCACGCATTGGTCCTGCACCCGTGACTTCATCGGACGCTACCCGAAGGTCCGGCTCGAGCCGGACCAGATCTTCACCCGCGATGGCGGCGTGTGGACATCGGCCGGAATCACCGCAGGAATTGATCTGGCGCTCGCCATGATCGCCGAGGACCACGGTGAAGAGATTTCGCAAGCGACCGCTCGGCAGCTGGTGCTGTACCATCGCCGCAGCGGCGGACAATCGCAGTTCTCGACCTTGCTCGAACTGAAGACGCCGAACGGGCGCTTCGGCAACCTTCTTTCATGGGTGCGCGAGAATCTGGATGCGCCTCTCACGGTCGAGGCACTTGCCGAGCGCGCAGGCCTGAGTTCACGGCATTTCGTCCGCTCCTTCATCGCCGAAACCGGATCCACGCCAACGAAGGCCGTCGAGCGCTTGCGGGTCGAGGTGGCACGGGAGCGCGTGCAGTCCTCCGGAGAAGCGATCGAGCGCGTCGCTCAAGCCACCGGCTTTCGCGACCCCGAGCGGATGCGCAGAGCCTTCATCCGCGCATTCGGTCAGCCGCCGAAGTCCCTGCGGCGTTCCGCCCGAACTGCATGAGAGCTGCAGTTGACCGGCGCTAGTCTAAGGCCCGCCGGCAACCGATCCTGCGATCACCATGACCAGCGCACCAAGGTCGATCTTGCCATTGACGGTCAGCTCCTCCGAGCCCTTCGCGTCTCCCGCGCCCTGGACCTTCAGCGCTTGCGGCCGGTCGGCGGCTTGGCGCTTCAACTCGTCGATGATGGCTTCCTTGAGCTTCTCTTCCAGCATGGACATCTCCTCAGGCCACCGATGCAATCCTCGGCGCATTCGCCGCAGATTTCTCCGGTCGATCGCGAGGCTCACCGCCAGCGGCCCCGGTCAGGCCAGTCGCGGCGGCAGGCTGTTGTGGATCGTGCAGGCGGCAATTGCGGCGTGGCCGAACGCGACCGAGATCTGGTGCAGGTCGGTGACGACGTCGCCGATGCCGTAGAGCCCACCGATCGACGTGCGCTGACGGTCGTCGACCTTCAAATAGCCCTCCCCGGTATGTTCGGCGCCAAGCGACACCGCGAGCTGCGAGCGCACCTCCGCACCCATCGCGGGATAGACCATGTCGAACTGCGCCGTGCGGCCATCGGCGAATACGGCTTCGACGCCCTCGCCTCTCCGCCGCAAACGCAGATCGGGCGCGAACAGGACCTCCACATCCGCCTCGGCCAATCGTGACGTTGCCGCCTGATCGTCATCCCCCTCCGTTGCGAGCAGCGTGACGTCGCGCGAATAGCCCCGCAGGAACAGCGCCTTGCCTGCGGCACGCGCGAGCGGGCCGATGACGCCGATGCGGCGGCCGGTCGCCTCGAAGGCGTCGCAGACGGGGCAGTAGCGCAACAGCCCATCCGCAACGGCGGCGCGCCATTCGTCGAACGGCGGATGGGTATCGACGATGCCGCAGGCGAGAATGACGGCGGCGGCCGCATGCGTGCGGCCATTCCAGCTCGCCAGAAAGCCCTGATCGTGTCGCTGCAGGGCGGTGACCTCGGCGTCCACGCGCGTGACGGCGAGCTCGTCCAGCTGGGCCGACATCCGTTTGATCAGTTCAGTGCCGGACAGCCCGTGGACGAAACCCGGGACATTGTGGCTGCGCGGGATCAGCGCCGCCCGGCTGGCGCCGGCGTCCACGACGCAGACATTGCGATGAAACCGCGCCAGATAGATCGCGGCCATCAGCCCGGCCGGGCCGCCGCCGACGATCAGGCAATCGAGCGGCGGTGTCATTTCGGGTTCGGGTCCGCAAGACCGGTACCGGGCTCCTCGAGGCGGCCGCTCCTTGCAAGCCGGACCGCGTTGCCCAGCGCACGCGCCGCATTCTGCACCTTCTGCTGGAATTCCCTGTCCTCATCGAGATCGCGATGCGAGGTGGCGTACGGCTCCATGTAGCCGACATAGCCGTCGAGCTCGGCGAAGCGCCCCGCCGAGATCAGCTGCATGTCGGTCAGCCAGTCGGACAGGGCCCGGCGCACGCCCTCGGCGCCGACCGCATCGCCGTGAACGACGACGCCGAAATGACGGCCGGCGAGATGGCGCGGATAGGGCCAGCCCTTCAGCTCCATCGCCTTGGCTTCGGTGGCGTTCTTGCCGTGGGTCGAGGTCGGATCGGGATTGCCGCCGTCGGCGCAGACCATGCGGTCCATCATCGCCTTGAGCCCGGCGGGCACCTGATACCAGTGCACCGGCGTCACGATCAGGATGCCGTGGGCGGCAACCCAGAGCGGATAGATCTCGTTCATCCAGTCGCCGGTCTGGCCCAGTGAATGGTTCGGATAGCAGCTGCACGGCCAGTGGCAGAGCGGCATGGCGGTGCCGACGCAGGACTTGCAGGGATGAATGGTCTTGCCGAACTCCGAGGCGAGGCGCGACAGATCGAGGATGTCGACGGCATATCCCATCTCGATAAAGACGGGCTCGGCCAGCTTGACCAGCCGCCAGGTCTTGGACATCTCGCCGGGACAGGTGTGTTCGCTGCGCACCGAGCCGTTGATGACGAGAATGCGCGGCATCTCGTCCGCATCGTCGTGGCGCCGCTGCGCTTCCAGGATCTTTGCGCGCGCATCGAGCCAGTCGAGGGCAAGATCGTAGTCGGGGTCGGAGAAGCCTGCACCCGCCTTCTGCATCAACGGCGCCTTGCGCGAATGGCTATAGGCGTCCCAGGCCGCAGCAGTGATGGCATCGCGCTCACGTTGCAGCGGGGCAAAGGCAGGGTCGACGAACTGCTCCTTGTAACGCCGCTCGAACTCCTCGCGCGACAGCTTGACGGGCGGCATTCCCTTGCGAACGTCGGCTTCCGTCATGCTGGCTCCTGGCAAAGTCGGTCATCGACCAACCCGCCGCGCAGCGCGCGGTTCCCACAGCTCTACTGCCGAGCAGCCTCCCGCGGCAGATCGAATTTCGCGATCCGCCGGTCGAGCCGCCACAGTTCGATGCGGTGGGCCAGCACGAGCGCGGCCGCTTCGCGCTTGGCCTGCTCGTCATCGTCGCAGACCAGATTGATGCATCCGAACACGTGGCCGTCCGGATCGATCTGAAACGCGCGGTAATGCTTGATGCTCCCCATTACGACTGTCCTCGTCTTGGCGAGACAGGTGCGCTCAACCACTCTGTCAGGTTCGAGGTCACCTCGTTCTGCTTGGCGCGTCGCAGCAGCATCTCGCGTTCCCGGCCGGGTGGCAGGCTGCGCGCGCGCTCGCGGCTGCTTTCGGCGAAGGCGGCAACCGCTCCTGGAGCGATTGGGTCTGTTTCCTGCGGTTACGTTTGGCGGTCATGGTTTTTCACGTTGGATCTGGATGGAAGAAAGCTGGCCCCGACGGGAGGTTGGGCGCCGGGGCCCAAGCCGCTCGTCAGTCAAGTCGCTGCCGGTTGGGGCGGCCCGGTTCCGGAAGCGAATTTGTAGCTTCCGCCGCAACTCGCGGTTCCGGCATTTCAATAAGTTAACGCCACGCAATTTTGCGCGGCAGACGGGCGCGCGGCCTTCGTCGCCGCACTGCGCCGGAACCGAAATGCCGATTCGCATGTTCAAGTACGACTTGAAGGAGGATCATCATGGCAAAAGCAGCATGGAAACGGCCGGGCTCGCCGATTGGCCGCAAGGGACCGCGCAAGGCCAATCCCGCGTATAAGCGCCGCGCGCGCCAGCCCTGGACGCCGGCGGACGTGAGCAAGCTGAAGCAGCTCGCGAAAGGCAACACGCCAACCGGCGTGATGAGCATCAAGCTTCAGCGGCCGGTCGCTGCCATCCGCAGCAAGGCGCAACGCGAAGGGATTTCGCTGAGGCCCGTCAACCGCTCGCCCTACAACCGGCGAACCAAAGCGGCGAAGCGGCGTTGATTTCCCGCACCGCCGGGTGACAACCGGACGCAACGGGGAACGATGGACGTGGTGCTCATTTTTCCGGTTTCTGCCCACGACACCAGCGCATCGGTACGCGCCGACATCTGACCCGTTCCCGGCGCGTGCAGCCTGACCAGCTGCACGCTGCAGCGGCGGTCCCTAACTGGGCGGCTGCAAGCCCGGCGATCGCAGCCATTCGCTCATCTGAGATCCCGTCTCGGCCTGGCGCGCCTTGCGCAGCATCTCGTCGCGCGCCGCGCCCGGCGGGAGCGATTTGGCCTCTTCGCGCAGCCGCTCCGCTTCGGCAGCCAGCCGCGCCTCCAAGGTATCCTCATGCTTGACCCGACGCCGCATCATCGTCATGGCGTATCCCTGTCAGTCAGTGGAGCGCGCCGTTGCGTTCACATGTTGATGATGCCAGGCAAAATCGCGCTGGCGTGCGTCCAACGTTCCTGACGCGGAACGGTTGCTCGGCTCGCCGAAAAACTTCCGCCCCGCGCAACGTAAGTTACTCAAAAGACGTCACTTGCCCAGAAGCGCTCTGCGGCCGCATGAGGCTATTTGAATCGGCGATCTCCGTTGTCCGTCCGCAAGACGGCTCGCGCCGCGCCGCGAGATTGCGCCGGCGCCGCTACGACCGCGCGGTGCCCGGCTCTGCCATCTTGCGGTGCTGCTTGGCCAGCGTCTCGTTCGGCGTGACGTTGGCGACCGTCGTCTGGATCTTGTTCTTCAGCCCGGTGACGATGTCGGACTCCCCGCGCAGCATTGCGTCGAACCCGGCCTTGGCGACGTCGTAGGCGCCGTCCTTCTTCTCGGTGCCGACCTTGGTGTCCATCATGCCGGCACGGCGGAAGAACTCGGTCTCGGTCGCACCCGGCATCAGGCAGGTGACGGTGACGCCGCTGTCGCGCAGCTCCTCGCGCAGTGCAAACGAGAATGAATCCAGGAACGCCTTGCTGGCGTTGTAGGCAGCCTGGAAACTGCCCGGCATGAACCCCGCGATCGAGCCGGTGATCAGGATCCGGCCCGCATTGCGGCGAAGCATCTCGTTGCCGACGCGGTGGATCAGATACAGCGTGCCGGTGATGTTGGTATCGATGAGGCGTCTCACCCTGTCGAAGTCCTGGTCGAGGAAGGCCCTGCCGAGACCGATGCCGGCATTGGCCAGCAGCGCATCGATCGGGCGGTCGGCGACGGCGGCACAGAGCTTGTCGACCCCCTCGGTGGTGGCGAGGTCGGCCTCGACCGGCTCCACGCTGCTGCCGAGCCGGCGCAGATCGACGGCTACCCTTTCGATCTGGGGCTCGTCCGCCGCGATGACGAGGTTGAAACCTGCCTGGGCGCAGCACCTGGCGAGTTCCAGGCCGATACCGGTGGAGGCGCCTGTGACGACGGCGAGTTGATTGGCGGGCATGCGCACATCCTTGGAATTGAGGTGATGACGCTCAATCGCTGCCCTGCTCCCTCGTTCCTATTTGCGCAGCGCGAAGAATTTGCGCGGGGCGGTAGCAACCATCGTTCATTCCTGGACTTAGATGGCACGTGGTTCAACCGGGAGGACGGAAGATGAAGGCGCTGGTCTGGCACGGCAAGGAGGACATCCGGTGCGACACCGTCACCGATCCGGAGATCCAGGATCCGCGCGACGCCATCATCAAGGTCACGAGCTGCGCCATCTGCGGCTCCGACCTTCATCTCTTCCACAATTTCATTCCCGGCATGCTGCCCGGCGACATCATGGGCCACGAGACCATGGGCGAAGTGGTCGAGGTCGGCTTGGGCGTCGACGGCAAGCTGAAGAAGGGCGACCGCATCGTCGTGCCGTTCACGATCATTTGCGGCGAATGCGATCAGTGCAAGCGCGGCAATTTTTCGGTGTGCGAGACCACCAACCGCAAGCGTCATCTGGCCGACAAGGCCTTCGGACACACGACGGCTGGCCTGTTCGGCTATACGCATCTGACCGGCGGCTATCCCGGCGGCCAGGCTGAGTATCTGCGCGTGCCCTTTGCCGACGCCACCCACATCAAGGTGCCCGCCGGTATCCCCGACGAGCAATTGCTATTCCTCAGCGACATCTTCCCGACCGGCTGGCAGGCCGCCGTGCAATGCGACATCGAGCCGACCGATACGGTCGCGATCTGGGGCTGTGGCCCGGTCGGGCAGATGGCGATCCGCAGCGCCATCCTGCTCGGCGCCAACCAGGTGATCGCGATCGACTGCCTGCCCGAGCGGCTCAGCATGGCCGAGGCCGGCGGCGCCACCACGATCAATTTCGAGACCGAGAGCGTGGTGGAGCGGCTGAACGAGCTCACCGACGGCAAGGGCCCCGAAAAGTGCATCGACTGCGCCGGCATGGAGGCTCACGTGATGGCGTCCCAGCCCGACACAGTGCTCGATCGCGCCAAGCAGATGGTGATGCTGGAAAGCGACCGGCCGCACGTGCTGCGCGAGATGATCTATGTCTGCCGGCCCGGCGGCATCATCTCCGTCGCCGGCGTCTATAACGGCCTCTCCGACAAGATGCCGATGGGCGCCTTCATGAACAAGGGGCTGACGATGCGGACCGGCCAGACCCACGTCAACCGCTGGACCGACGACCTGCTCCGCCGCATCGAAGAGGGCGAGATCGATCCGTCGTTCGTTATCACCCACACCGTGCCGCTCAGCCAGGGCCCCGAGATGTACCAGGTGTTCCGCGACAAGCGCGATTCCTGCGTCAAGGTCGTGCTGAAGCCCTGAGGAGCAAGACCAATGTTTCATTTCTCCAATATCGTACGCACCAAGGGCGACCCGAAGATCGTCGAAGGCGGACCGAGCCTGAAGCAGCCCGCGGACCAGCTCGCGCGCGCACTCGGCTGGTTCAGCATCGGTCTTGGCGTCGTCGAATTCCTTGCGCCAAGGCGCGTCACGCGCACGCTCGGCATGGAAGGCCATGAGACGCTGGTCCGCGCCTTCGGGGTGCGCGAGATCCTGGCCGGGATCATGTCGCTCTCGGTGGACAAGAACGCCGGCCTGTGGGCCCGCGTCGGCGGCGATGGCCTCGATGCCGCCGCGCTGCTCTCAGGGCTGACACCGGACAACCCCAAGAAGGGCAACATCGCGCTCGCACTGCTGATGGTCGGCGGCATCGCCATGCTCGACTACCGCGCCGCGCAGGACACCAAGCCACGACGCCCGCCGCGCGACGCACGGCGCAAGCTCTATCCGAACCGCAGCGGTTTCCCCAAGGGCATCGAGAGCGCCCGAACTGCCGCAAGGCAGATTGCAGCGCACGCTGGGCACAACGAGGTGAAGCAAGGCGATGAGCGCCGGGTCCCGTGACGAAACGGCTCCGGGGCAACGAGGGCGTGATCATCGCGCTTGAGCCTCGGTGATGGCCGAGGCCGCCGTCGCTTGACCCATCACAAAGGGCACCGGGTGCGCATTGCCTTCGCGATTGTCGGATCGTATCCCGCTTCGCTTCCTACTCCCGCCAGAATTCGGCCAGCTCTTCCGCTGTCACCAGGTCGACCTGGCCGTGAAAGCGGGTGCGATACATCGTCATGAGCGCATCGTGCCCGACGTCCGACGAGCTGCACAGCGCGTCCTCGACGATGACGACCCTGAAGCCGAGATCGACGGCGCTCAGGACCGTCGAAAGCACGCAGACGTCCGTCTCTGCGCCTGATATCACGACGGTACCGATCTTCTTTTCGACCAGCAGGCTCGCGAGACCGGGATTGCTGAAAGCCGAATAGGCCGGCTTGTCGATGACGGCCGCCGGCGGAACGAAGCGGTTCAAGGACGGCACAAGCTCGAGGGCGGACTGCGGCAGATGCCTGCGGGTCGCCTGGTGCCAGCGGCGAAAATAGCTCTGCCACTGCCCCGGACGATCCTCCGGATCCTGCGGGGCGATGAAGCGCGTGAACATCGTTCTCGCCGGATTGCGCGAGACGACCGAAACGATCGTCGGCAGGACACGCTCCATCCAGGGCGTCGCCCAAAGGCCGCCGGGAGCGAAGATGTTCTGCATGTCGATGCACAAGTGAACGGCGTTCCCGATGTCGGCGACATCCGACGTGCTGTCCCTCATCGTCATCCACCCCTGACCATGTGCCTCATCCAGCATTCGCGATGCCGAAATCGGCGCCTCTCCGCCGTCGACGATTTCGGGAGGGACGTCCTTGAACAGGCGGCGGGCGCATCATAGTTCCCGACCTTCGCCTTCTGCCGCATGACTCTTCCCTTCGATTGCGGGCCCCGCACCCAAAACCCGAGATGCCACCGCAAGTTCCTAAGCGCCCGGAGCCTTGCGCCGGCTCGCGCGTCATGACTGGACGCAGGACGGCATCCATGCACGGCTCTCAACCTGACGATCGCGCATCACCGCCCACGGCCACGGCAGGATGCCAAGACTAACCTCGAGCGTTGCCGTGCAAACACATGGCCGATCCGACCCGATCGCTGACGCAACACGCGGACGACACCTTCGAGCTCACGGACACTGTTCTGAGTGGACGCGCGGTTGGACGGCCGGAATTTTGGCAATCTGAATTTAGACGACAATCCTCTCCTGCCCCAGCGGCGACGTGTCGGGACGCTTGTCGCGAAGGACCACGGAACGCTCTTGCGTTCCGTGGTCCGGTTCGATCCGCAATGGATCAGACGAAGCGGAAGTCGTCTGCCGCGAGCGAGGCCATCTGCAGATTAGCCAGCGTCACGGTGTTGTCGGCATCGAGCGTCAAGACGACGTTGTTGCCGACCTGCGTGGTGTGCGACATCACTTCGGCGAAGTTGGAGAACAGGCTGCTTGAGAATTGCAGCACGTCGGCCGAGGCACCGGTGGTGGCGAAGTCGGTGACGGTGTCCTTGCCGAAGCCGGCGGCGAACATGAACACGTCGGCACCCGAGCCGCCGGACAGGATGTCGTTGCCGGCATCGCCCGCGAGGATATCGGCACCCGAGCCACCCTTGATGGTGTCGTTGCCGGCACCACCATTCAGCATGTCGTTCTCGGAGCCGCCATCGATGGTGTCGTCGCCGTCGCCGCCGGAGATGGCGTCGACACCCGAACCGCCCTTCAACGTGTCCTTGCCGACGCCACCCTCGATCACGTCGTTGCCGGAGCCACCGTCGACGCTGTCGTCGCCGTCGCCGCCGCGCAGCGTGTCATTGCCGGCACCACCGGCGATGACGTCGTTGCCGGCTCCGCCATCGAACATATCGGCGCCGTTGCCGCCTGTAAGATGGTCTGCACCGGCGCCGAGCACGAAGCCCTCGATGCCGCTGAAGTGGTCGGTGCCGATGCCTGCGCCGGTCGCGATGCCGGACACCAGGCTGATCGTGACCGCACCGGTGGCGTCGGACAGATCCAACAGATCCTGACCGCAGCCGCCGTCGATGGTGTCGTCACCAGCACCGCCTCGGAGTACGTCGTCGCCGAAGCCACCGAGCAGCACGTCGTTACCGGCGCCGCCGATCAGCAGGTCGTCGCCGAGGCCGCCGTTCAGGGTGTTGGCTCCGGCCGAGCCGATCAGCGTGTCGCCGAACGCCGTGCCTACCGCGTTCTCGATCCCGGCGAGGTGGTCGGCGCCCGGGAGATAGCCCGGATAGGAGGCCAGCCCGGAGTCGAGGTCGATCGTCAGCTTGAACAGGATTTGACTGTAATCGATGGTGTCGACGCCGTCGCCGCCGTCGTAACGATCCAGACCATTGCCGCCGATGAAGGTGTCGTCGCCGGCGCCGCCGAACACCAGATCGTTGCCGAGGCCGCCGACGATCGTATCGCTGCCGCCGGTTCCGATGCGCAGCTTCCAGGTGCCGTCGGCGAAGCCGAGTTCCTCGATGTTGCCGAGCGTGTCGGTGCCGTCGGTGCCGACCTGATCAGCGATGTTGATCGAGCCGTCGGCATTGAGCGTCATCGCGTATCCGGCAATCGCGCCGGAGAAGGTCGCGGTGTCGGTCCCGGCGCCGCCGTCGATGATGTCGTCACCGGCTGCGCCGTTGATCAGGTCGCCGCCGTCATTGCCGTACAACGTGTCGTTGTCGGCACCGCCATCGACCTGGTCATTGCCGGCACCGGCGTAGATGTAGTCGTTGCCCGCGCCGCCGAACAGGACGTCATCGCCGCCATAAGTGTAGTCCATGGCGATGGTGTCGCTGCCATCGCCACCATCGATGACGAAGCCGCCCGCAGATGTCGAGAGCGCGACGTCGTCGCCGACGCCGAGCAGGATCGTGCCGGTCACAGTGGCGCCGACGTAGAGGTTGACCTGGTCGTTGCCGGCGCCCATGTCGATCGCCGAACCGCCCGTCGCAACGATCGACCCCGAGTTGTTCAGGGTGTCGCGGCCGCCGCCCATCGAGATGCCACCGACGATCCGGCCGGTGCTGTTGTTGCCGACGAAGTCCTCGTAGTCGCCGACGAGGTTGATCGCCTCGTTGCCGCGGAGGTCGAACCGGGCAGCGTCCGCCGGCGAAACCCCTTCCGGTCCGTGGCCGTCGCCCTGGATCAGACCGTCATTGACGATGGTCGTCGCCCCCAATGCGTTGCTGTTGCTGGAGTTGTCGACCTGGATCGCCCGGCCGTAGCCGTAGATCTCGCCGGTGGCGCTGTTGACGATCTCGCCGCCGCCGATCGCGATCGCTTCAAACACGTTCGGTTCGCCGTCGTGATAGCCCTCGGCACCGAGGCCGGCAATTCGGCCATAGTTCAGCACCTGCACCAAGCCGTCAACGTCGATGGCGTCGCCATCGGAGTCGGCCAGCTCGGCGGAGCGACCTTCCATCACCCCATGGTTGGTGATGAAGGCCTTCTGCGCGAGCGACCCGTCGGTGTCCAAGTTCACGGCGGACCCGTTGCGGCCGATCATCGTGCCGCTGTTGATGACGGTGACTGCATTGTCACCGGTGACGGCATGACGCGAAGCTTCCATCCAGCCGCCGGCATAGTTGTTGACCTTGCCGCCGGTGTCGCTCTGGAAGTCGATCAGGTCGCCTCCGCCCACGAACGTCGGATCCGTCGTGATCGTCCCCCAGTTGTTGACGACGCCGTCGGTGCCCGGGCGGATCACGTCGGTATCGCTGCCATGCTGGCGGATGACGCCCCCGGCAAGGTTGTTGATCACCGCCGACGCGCCGTTGTTGTCGAAGGTACGGAAATCGAGGACGCGGCCGTTCGCTTCGATCACGCCGGCGTTGTTGACGGTGATGGTCGCGTCGGCGTGACCGGCCCGTTCCGGGGTCAGCGCGCCGCGGACGACGCCGCCGGCCTGGTTGTTGAGGGTCACCGAGCCGGTCGCCCCCGCCGTGGTGGTGAGCGCACGGGTCGAACCTGAGATCTCGCCGGCATTGTCGATGACCGCGTTGCCACCGCCCTGCCAGACGATCGCGTTGCCGGACACCGAGAGCGCGCCGCCGGCCTCGATGGCGACGTGGTCGTTGTTGTCCACAACGAGGCTCGAAGCCAGCGTCGCGCCGCCCTGGATCGTCACATTGTCGTACGATTCCGATCCGGCCACCGACCAGGCGCCTGCGGCCACCAGCAGGCTCTCGACATTGAGCGTGGCGATCAGTTCCGCCGTGCCACCGCCGATCAGCTTGACGGTGTCGTTGCCGGCGCCGCCGTCGATCAAACTCGGCGCGGGATCGTCGGTGGAGACGATGATGAGGTCGTCGCCTTCACCGGCTTCAGCAGTGTCGCCCGCGCCAGCCACCAGCTCGTCGTTGCCGTCGCCACCTTGCAGGGTGTCGTAGCCTTCGCCGCCGACCAGGACGTCGTCGCCTTCGCCGCCGGTCAGGGTGTCGTCACCGTCGCCGCCCGCCAGCCGGTCGTCGTCAGCGCCACCGTCGAGCGTGTCATCGCCTGCACCGCCAAGCAGCGTGTCGTCGCCGTCACCGCCGGACAGGGTATCATCGCCTTCCCCGCCATCGAGCTGGTCGTCGCCACCCAGCCCGGCGAGGACGTCGTCGCCCCCGAGACCGTTGAGGACGTCGTCACCGAGCGCGCCGGTGAGTTCGTTGTCACCGTCGTCGCCGACCAGCACCAGCGCGTCGGTTTCGAGCACCGTGTCTTGACGATAGTCGAGGTTCTGGATGCGCTCGTCGTGCGCCCGGTCGGTGTCGGCGACGTCGTAGGGCGTGTCGGAGTAGTTCGCCGCCATGTATTCGGCGAAGGCATCCTGCTCGGTGCCTTCGGCGGCGAAGTTCGCCCCCTGCCCCGCATCCGGAACCAGGTCCGGCGACAGATTGACGACGTTGGCAAAGGCGGGATTGGCCGCGATGAAGCTCGCGAACGGATAGCCGTCGCCGCCGGTGAGCAGGAAGCTCAAGGTCACGACCCGGATCGCCATCTCCGGATCGACCACCAGTTCGCCGTTCGCGACCAGCGCCAGCACCGGATTGCCGTTGTCATCGATCAGCGCTGCCGACTGCACGCGGTTGCCGGCCGGCAAATCCTTGTCGAACGAGAACGCGATGCCGCCGACCTGGGCGAACTGGCCGGGCGTCGCGGTCGCGGTGGTCGCCGCCACCGCGTGCTCGAGCACCTCGAGCAGCTGATCCGCGGTCACCGTGACCATCGACAGCGCGTTGTTGAAGCGCAGCGAGTTGGCGATATCGAGCTGCGACACCTCGCCCGCTTCCTTGCCGACGCTGGTGTTCGCCAGCGGCGGGCTCTCCACCGCTTCGCCGCCGACCGCATAGACGTAGCCGATCGAGTCGCGGATGCCGCCGCCGTTCTTAATCGAAACCAGCACGGTCGGGTCGACCTTCTGGGCGTACCACAGGTTCGCATCGGCGGAGAGGTCGCCGAGGTTGGTCTCCTCGGTGCGAGCCTCGCTGCGACGGCCCTCGAGATAGACGTCCGTCTTGCCGAAAGTGTTGCCGTCCTGCACGTCGATGATGCCACCCACCGCCTGTGCGATGTCGTTGACCAGATCGCCGCGGCCGCCGTCGGCAAACGGATCGGCGTCGTCGGCATCTACGTCGCCGTCATCGTCGACATCGACCGTGGTGTTGCCGTCGTACAGCGAGGCGACCACCTCTTCCGTGCTGGCGTAGGCGCCGTTGACCGCCGTGTTGGCGGTGTAGATCACGTTGCCTTCAGCATCGAAATCGACCACCAGTCGTCCGACATAGGAGTACTCGCCGGAGGTGTTGACGATCAGCGTGGTTTTGCCGTCGGCGTTCGCGGTGACGATCGGATAGGTGTCGGCAGCGGTGTCGCCGGCACGGAGCGCGTCGGTCTCGTCCGCCAGCAGCGTGTGCGAGCCGCCGGCGACGATGACGTCGACGCCGTGCAGCAGGGGCGCCAGCGCTTTTTCGAGCGCGAGCTGCTGCAGATGGCTGACCAGGATGATCTTGTTGATGCCCTGCGCCAGCAGACCGTCGATAGTCGGCTGCAGGATTGCCGCCAGTGCCGCCATGTCATCGACATTGTCGCCGATCACTTCGACGCCGCCGGTCGAGGAGATGCTCTGCACGATCTGCGTGGTCGCGCCGATCACGCCGATCTTTTCGCCGTTCTCCTCGATGACCGTGGCTGGCGCGATCTTCTTGCCGATACCGGCCTCCGGCGGGAAGCCGGTGTAGGCGTCGGCATCCTGGATCGTGCCGGTGTAGACCGAGGCGAGATTGGCATCGGCCGAGAAGTCCAGATTGGCTGCGAGGTACGGGAACTGCGCGCCGGGATAGCCGGCGGTCTGCTTGATGATGTCGGCGAACGCCTTGGTGCCGGCGTCGAATTCGTGATTGCCGATCGCCGAGGCCTGCACGCCGATGATGTTCAGCATCGCCATGTCGGCGGTGCCGAAGCCGGGCGAGATATTCAGCGTCCCGGCAGCGAGGCCGTAGTAGGTCTCCAGCGCGGTTTCGTAGACCTCCTTCAGCGAGCCGTCGCTGCCGGCGCTGAAGAACGGGCTGGGAATGAAATTGTCGCCCGACGACAGCGTGATGGAGTTGTCGTAGGTCTCCTCGAGATAGTCGACGATCGCCGCGAAGTTGCCGGCGCGATCGACTGCGTTCAGGCCCGCCTCGAAGTCCGATGCATGGAGGATTTGCAGCGTGTAAGCGGGGGTCGGCTCCTGCTCTCCGAGATTGAGGCCTACGATCACCGGATCGTGGTCGGACACCCGGATCGAGGAGTCGCCGTCGAAGATCGAGGTGTCGCGGCCGTAGTCGGTGTTGTAGTCGAGCGCGTCGGCCTCGTCGGCGTTGATGTGCCAGGTGGTCACACCGGACACCTGCGCGCCGAGGCTGGCATTGGCGAACGCATAGTCGAGCGTGCCGGTCTGGCCGTCGAACACATAGGAATAAGCGCCGTCCTCACGGTCCTGCAGATTCTCATAGCCCGCGCCCTCGATGAGCGCGGTCGACTGCTCCTTGGCGTAGCCGTTGAAGTCGCCGAGCAGCATCACGTCCGGATCGCCCGAGCCGGTCGGATCGCTCGCCGCCCACGCGGTCAGCGCGGTGGCGGCCAGCTCGCGCTGGTTCTGCCAGTTGCCCTGGCCGTCACCCTGATCGGAATCGGCGCCGGAGCCGGTACCGCTCTTGGACTTGAGATGGTTGGCGATCGCCGTGAAGGTTTCGCCGGTCGCCAGCTCCTCGAAGGTCACCGCGATCGCGTTGCGGCTGGTGTTCTCGCCGTCGAACACCGCGCCGACCGTGCTCTGCCCGAGCAGGCCGCCAAGGCCGAGGCCGGGCAGGTCCGCGTCGTTGAGGATCTCGATGGTCGTACCGTCGGCGATCTTCACCGCGGTGGTGTCGTAGATGAAGCCGACCGCGATGGCGTCGCCGCCAACGAACTGCTGGCCGGGATCGACCCAGGCATAGGTACCGGCCCCAGCCACGGCATTGAGCTGTTCGACCAGATATTTGATGGCGTTGCCGGACGATGCAGCGGAGAAGTCGTTCTCCAGCTCGGTCAGCGCCAGCACGTCAACGTCCATGTCGAGGATGGTCGCGACCAGCTTCTCGGTCTGACGCGCGAACTCCGCGGCGTTGTCGGCGCCGCGCGGCGCTTCGCCGATCGCGGTGGTGCCGCCATTGTCCAGCGTAGTGAAGTAGTTCAGCACGTTGAAGCTCGCCACCTTCAGGCGGCCGCCGACGTCTTCCGGCGCATCGGTGCGCGGATTGTCGCCGGCTCCGAAGGTGTTGGCGCCATCCTCGACCGAGCGGATCCGCCAGGTCGCCCCCGAGGCGGAGTTGCCGGCCCATTGATAGTCGAGCACGCCAGTCAGGCCGGTGACGGTGTCACCCATCCGGACCGCGTCGGCGGTGCCGTAGTTCGGCGCGGCGGACGGGTTGTCGTTCGGATCGAAGCCGTCGAGGTTGTTGATCGCGGCGTTCTGGACGTTCAGGCCATCGTCATAGGTGATGGTGCGAGCACCGAGCTCGGCCAGATACGCCTGGTAGGCGGCGGCGTCGGGCGCGTTCTCCTGCGTGAACTGTTCGGGCCGTTCGCCCGCCACCAGCTTGATCTCGTTGAACCGGTCGAGATTGTACTGCTCGGTGACGGTCAGGGTCTGCGGAATCGTGACCAGCATGCCTTCATAGGCTTCAAGATCGGGCTGGTAGTCGCCGTCCTGGCTCAGCGTGGTGCCCATCGACGACAGGTCGATCTGCACCGCCATCGTGTCGACGTCGGCCACCGCGCCGGCCTGGACGACCGAAATGTTGCTGGCGGTGAGCTCGGTCAGACCGAAATATTCGCTGATCGAGCCGGTGACGCGGACCCGGTCGCCGATCTGGACGTCGGTGGCGCCGCCGTAGACGAATATCGCCTCGGAGGTCAGCACGTTGCCGTCGGAATCGGTGGTCTCCTCCTGGAGATAGAAGCCGTTGAGATTGCGGTTGGCGTCGGCATCGCCGTTCTGGAAGTCGCCGACCACGATGGCTTCGACGGTCACAGTCTGACCGACCATGGCGCTGCCGGCCCCGCTGCCCTGAATCGCGCTGATCTTGGTAATGCCGACGTCGTCGTTGACGATGGTGCCGGTCGCCGTCGCGGCGCTGCCGATCGTGGTGGTCACGGCCACCGAATTGGAAACGTCCTGCAGCGTCAGTGTGAAGCTCTCGTTCGCCTCATTGTCGATGTCGCCGGCGACGGTAACGGTCACGACCGCGGAGGTCTCTCCCGCCGCGATGCTGCCGCTGAAGCTGACCGGTTTGCCGCCGACGTAGTCCGCCGCATCGGTCTGCGCCGAAGCGATCGTTCCCGAGAACGCGACGTCGCCCGTGGTGCCGCCGCTGCGCTCGACGGTGAACTGATAGACGGTCGGG
This sequence comes from Bradyrhizobium sp. USDA 327, assembly GCF_041262065.1. Taxonomy (NCBI): domain Bacteria; kingdom Pseudomonadati; phylum Pseudomonadota; class Alphaproteobacteria; order Hyphomicrobiales; family Nitrobacteraceae; genus Bradyrhizobium; species Bradyrhizobium sp. USDA 327. The sequence continues at coordinate 3,711,613 of NZ_JBGCCW010000001.1, forward strand.
CCGCTGTTACCTTCGTCATGCGACACCGTGAGCGAATCCGGCGCGAAGGCGACGTGATGAACTTCGATCGACGATTCGGACGAACTGGTGACGCGGATGTCGTCGATGCCGACCCACTCGTCATTGCCGACGGCGTTGGTGGTGAGAATGCGAACCTGGATGTCGTTGCGGCCGTCGACGGCGGCGGGCAGCAGCAGATCGAACGGCGTCACCTGGGTCGCGGCACCGCCGGTGGTGACGTCGGCGGCGTAACCGCTCGGAACGTTGGTCCACGCCCCGCTCGAACCGAGCCGGTACTGCACGTTGATCTGCTGCGCCGAGTCGTCCGTGCTGGCGTCGAGGTCGCGTGCGTTGAAGCTCAGCCGGACATCTTTGCGGCCGGTGGCGTCGAGATGGATCACGAGGCTGGGGGCATCCGCACTGTTTGAGCCGTTCAGCGCCACCGTCGGGTCGGCGATCTGGAATTCGGCCACACCGCCGTTGGTGATGGCGGTGTTGGTCTGGTTGGCGACGACGTCGGCATCTCCTGACGACGATCCGGTAGCCGTACGCGCGTCCACCCCGGTGGCCGAAACGACATCGTTGCCGAGATAGCCGACGATCGATGCGACCCCCGACCAGTCATCGTTGGTCGTGATAAGGCCGGTATTGGACCAGTCCTGCAGGAAATCGCCATTCGCCAGGACATGAGGGGTCGTCGACATGTATCGCCACTCCAGCGCTTGAGATGAAGACGTCGCGGATCACCGCCTCACGGCATGCGTAAGGGCGCGGTCCAGACGGCCGATGGTTAACGGATCGTTAATGCGCGTTTCTAGAACGCCGACGACAACAGATCGGTGACTGCTTCTTAACGGGCCGGTGAAGTCACGACCCGAAAGGTCCTGCGAAGGCCGAGCGAACCAACTACGGCGCGTTCGACCTCTCGGCCGGTAGCAATCGCCAATGACTCATCGCGTTACAGCTTGATCGGCCCGCCGCGACGGGCAGCCACGCCCGGTTTCGATTGCTGGCCGGCGCGGCCCAACATCCGAACAGGCGGCGTTTCGTCGCAGGGTATCGCGGCCTCGTTGCCGCCGGCCCGCGTTTTCGCGCACGCGCCGCTTTGTCATGCGCCTGACGTTGAACCTCGCTAACGAACGCCGACCCCATCCGACCGTGACGTTCGACGTCGTTTTGAATTGAGTAACATGACCGCAACAACGTCCTCCGCGTCGATTCCCGCGTCCGGCGATCTCGCCTCGGCCGCGATCGCCTCCTGCAGAACGGCCTTTCTGACGGTGGGACTGTTCTCGGCGGTGCTCAATCTGCTGATGCTCACCGGCTCGATCTACATGCTGCAGGTGTACGATCGGGTCATTCCATCGCACAGCATTCCGACCTTGATCGCGCTGTCGATCGCGGTGGCGGCGGCGTATGCGATGCAAGGGCTGTTCGACCTGCTGCGTCAGCGCATTCTGACCCGGATCGGATCGGCACTTCACGCCGCGCTGTGGCAACCGGTCGTCTGCAACATCCTGCGCGGGCCGCTACGCGGCGGCGGCGCGAATCGCGGCCTGCAATTGTCACATGATCTGGACTCGGTCCGGTCGTTCCTGTCCGGGCTCGGCCCGACGACCTTGTTCGACTTGCCGTGGATGCCGCTGTATCTCGCCGGCTGCTTTCTCTTGCATCCTTATCTCGGCTGGACGCTGGTCGCGGGCGCGGTGCTGCTGTTCGGGATCGCGCTGCTCACCGAGGTGCTGACGCGGGCGCCGACCCGGGACGCGTCACGTGCCGGCGCAATCCGCGGCGTCCAGCTTGAAGCCGGTCGGCGCAACGCCGAAATCGTGGCCGCGCTGGGGATGGAGCAGCGGTTGATCGACCGGATCGGGGCCGCCAACGACGATCTCGTCGCCGCCCAGCAGCGCAACGCCGATATCGCCGGATCGCTCGGCGGGTTGTCGAAGACGCTGCGCTTCATGCTGCAATCGGCGCTGCTCGGCCTCGGCGCCTATCTGGTGATCGAGGGGCAGGCCAGCGGCGGCGTGATGATCGCCGCGTCGATCATGGGCAGCCGCGCGCTCGCGCCGGTGGAACTGGCGATCTCCATCTGGCGTCCGTTCCTCGGCGCGCGACAGGCGGGCCAACGGCTCCGCGCCGCCCTGCGCGACGGCGACGCCCCGAATCCGGACGTCGCGCCCGAACGCGCCGTCCATCGGCTCACGGTCGAGCAGGTAACGATCGCCGCCCCCGCCGGCACCACCGCGATCGTGCACAACGCGTCGTTCGCACTTGAAGCCGGACAGGCGGTCGGCATCATTGGCCCGTCAGCCGCCGGCAAATCGACGCTGGCGCGGGCGCTGGTCGGGATCTGGCCGATCGCACGCGGCGAGATCCGCCTTGATGGCGCCACCCTCGACCAGTGGCCGGCAGAAATTCGTGGCGGCATGATCGGCTATCTGCCGCAGGACGTCGAATTGTTCGACGGAACGGTGGCGGAGAACATCGCACGCTTCGACCCGGAGATCGACGAGGCGGCGGTGATCGCCGCGGCGAAGGCCGCCGGCGCCTATGAGATGATCCTGAAGCTGCCGAAGGGATTCGAGATGCGGATCGGCGAAGCCGGCGCCACCCTGTCGGGCGGCCAGCGGCAGCGGATCGCGTTGGCGCGCGCGCTCTACAAGGATCCGTTCATGGTGGTGCTCGACGAGCCGAACGCCAGTCTGGATGCCGAAGGCGATGCCGCGCTGACCGACGCCATCCGGCGCGTCCGGGCTCGCGGCGGCATTGCCATCATCATCGCGCATCGACCGGCGGCGCTCGCCGCGGTCGATCTCGTGCTGACGCTGGCGACCGGCCAGGTGCAGGCGTTCGGCCCGAAGGACGAAGTGCTGCGCAAATCGCTCGCCGCTCATCCGGCGCCGGGCGGAGCGGCGCTGCAGGCGGTGCCCGATGCGCGCTCGGTTCCGGCCGCCGCCGCCAGTTGAGGACCTCCATATGACCGCACCCCGCACGCCCGAAGCTCGCCGCAATGATCCGTTTCGCGATATCCGGCGCGCCACCGGACTCGGAATCGGCACGCTGGCGATCGTGGTGTCCACCGCCGGCGTTTGGGCGATGACCGCGCCGCTCGCCAGCGCCGTGATCGCGCCGGCACAGGTGGTGGTCGACAGCAACGTCCGCCGGGTTCAGCACCCGACCGGCGGCGTGGTCGCCGACATCTACGTCAACGACGGCGATCAGGTTCGCGCCGGCGACGTGCTGGTCCGCCTCGACGAGACGCTGTCGCGCGCCAACCTTGCGCTGATCGAAAACCAGCTCAACCAGCTAGGGGTACGTCGTGCCCGGCTGCAGTCCGAGCAGAACGGCCGCGACGCGGTGGTGCTGCCCGGCGAGATCGCCGCACGCCGCGCCGTCGCCGCGATCGCGGAGATGATCGAGGGCGAGACCACGCTGTTCGCCCGGCGGCGCGAGGCGATCAGCGGCCAGCAATCGCAGCTGCGCGAACGCAAGGCGCAGATCGCGGACGAAATCCGCGGCCTGGAGGCGCAGATCGCGTCGAAGCGCGAACAGATCCGCTGGATCGAAACCGAGCTGGAGGGCGTCCGCCAGCTGTACGAAAAGCGTCTGGTGCCCTATGCGCGCCTCACTGCGCTCGAGCGCGAGGCCTCCCGCCTGACCGGCGAGGAAGGCCAGCTGATCGCCGAGATCGCGCGCGCCAAGGGCCGGATCACCGAAACCGAACTTCAAATCATCCAGCTGGTTCAGGACCAGCGCCGCGAGGTCGCGACCGAACTGCGCGACGTCGAGACCAAGCTTGCCGATCTCGGCGAACGCCGCGTTGCCGCGTTGGACCAGCTCGATCGCGTGGTATTGCGCGCGCCGCAAGACGGTCTGATCCACCAGAAATCGGTCTTCACCGTCGGAGGCGTGATCACCGCGGGCGAACAGCTGATGCTCATCGTGCCGAAGGATTCGCTTGTGGTCGAGGCCCGGGTCGATCCGCAAATGATCGACCGGCTCAAGGTCGGGCAATCCGCCAAGCTCCGCTTCAGCGCGTTCGACGCCGCCGTGACCCCCGAGCTCGACGGCACGTTGACGCGGATCGCCGCCGACCTGACCAAAGACCCGCAATCCGGCGCGGCTTACTACGTCGCCCGCATCAGCCTCGACGCGAGCGAACTCGCCAAGCTCGACGGCAAGGCTTTGGTGCCCGGCATGCCGGTTGAAGCCTTCATCCAGAACGGCGTGCGGACGGCGCTCGCCTACCTGCGCAAGCCGCTGGAAGATCAGCTCGCCCGCGCGCTGCGGCAGAAATAGTCCAAGTCCCTATCGCTGTCCAGCATGCGGCCGCATTGCCGCCAGCACGATATCCCGACTTTCGAAGGCGTCGCCCTAAGGCGAAGATCGCGGTCGCGCTCGGAACGTCAGCAGTTCAGGCCAGACCAAGCTGACGGAGTGGCGCACCCAAACGCTGAGCGGCCTCATCATTCAGTCACCTGAGCCTAATGTCGAGCCATCCCAGATCATTGACCTCGATTTGATCGCCGTCACCAACCAGGACGGTCGTCGTCTCAGCTTCCACAATTGCTGGACCTTCGATCTTGTTACCAGGACGAAGTTGATCCGCGGCGAATACTTCAACTTCTCGCCATTCGCCGAAGAATGCTTTTCGACGTCCCTTTGGCTTGCAGGGCGCTACGGTCTTCTGCCCACGCGCGACCTGTCCGACGCTCGGGACAGCGCCTATGGCAGCGACCCGCGCATTGACGAACACCGCTTCCTGATCCGGCGACGAGTAGGTGTACAGTTCTTCGTGGCGACGATGGAATCGCTCCTCTATCCGATCGACGATGTTCTCCGAATTCCAATCGAGATCGTTTAGCGGGACATCAATCTGGAAGATCTGCTCGCCGTAGCGCATCTCGGCGGAACGTTCGACAGCCACATCGCCACCAAACCACGACTTCAGACGGCCCGTAGCTTCTCTTTCGAGGTCAGCGAAGATGGTCCTGACCTCCTGGGCCGTAATCCGTTGGCCGGAGCTGTAGTGTGTACTGCTCACCTCGTACCTCAGGTCGCTGGTCAACATGCCCCAGGCGGACAGGACCGAAGCCGCCGTCGGCACGATGACGCGCTTGATTTCGAGTTCGCGCGCGACTTCGGCCGCATGCAGGCCGGCAGCGCCGCCAAAGCTGAGCAGCGCGAAGCGACGTGGGTCGACGCCGCGTCGCAGGGTCATCAGACGGATGCCGTCCGCCATGCGCAGATTGACCATTCGATAGATTCCAGCCGCGGCATCGTCCCGGGATAGCTCGAGCGCTTTCGCGAGCCGATCGACTGCCGCTTCTGCGGCCGCGCGATCGAGCGGCCGCTTTCCACCCATGAACGCAGACGCGTCCAGATATCCGAGAACAACATTGGCATCTGTAACCGTCGGCTCGACACCGCCGTTGCCGTAGCACGCAGGCCCCGGCACGGACCCTGCGCTTTCTGGCCCGACGCGGAGCGTACCACCCGCGTCCAGAGTGGCAATCGAGCCTCCACCGGCGGCGATGCTCGCAATGTCGAGGCTCCTGAGCGCGATGCGTTGACCGGCAAGCCCACCCTCGGCCGACAGCGACGCGCGTCCATCCGCAATCAGCGAGATGTCGGTGCTGGTCCCCCCCATGTCGAACGGCACAAGATCGGGAATTCCGAGCAGTTCCGCACAGCGTCGGGCTCCCGAGATGCCGCCCGCTGGGCCGGAAAGTACGGTGCCAGCAGCGAGCCGCGCGGCTTCCTCGAGTGGGGCCATCCCGCCATGCGAAAGAATGATGAAAAGGCTGCTGGCCAACCCTGCGTCTTTCAGCCGGGCTTCCAGATTGGTCAGATAGCGCCGCACCACCGGAGCGACGTAGGCGTTCACGATCGTCGTTGAAACGCGTTCATACTCCTTGATCTGCGGCAACACATCGCTCGATCGAGAGACGTCGAGTTCCGGAAGTTCGCGCTTCAGTCGTTCGACGGTCGCAATTTCGTGCGTTGGATTGCGGTAGGCATGCAGGAAGCACACAGCCACGGAGCTTGCTCCGGCGGCGCGGATCGCCGAGATCGCCTCACCGAGAGAGTCTTGATCGAGTGGGATCAGCACTTCGCCGTTCGGCCTAACGCGCTCGCGTACACCGAAGCGCAGCTGGCGCGGTACCAGGGGAGACGGCGGTGCGATGCGGAGATTGTAGCGATCTTCCTTCAGACCCTCGCGCATCTCGATGACGTCACGATGGCCTTCCGTCGTGAGAAGCGCGACCTTTGCTCCCTTCCGCTCGAGCAATGCGTTCGTCGCGACCGTTGTCCCGTGCACCAGGCGGTCCGTTGTAGCGAGCATGTCCGCTCGCGGCATCTTCAGCCGGCTTGCGAGTTCCTCAAGTCCATTCATTACGCCTAAAGACTGGTCTGCCGGCGTTGTCGGCGATTTTGCGAACACGGTGTTGCCGTCGCGATCGATCGCGACGAGGTCGGTGTACGTACCGCCAACATCGATTCCGATGGTAAACATCTTCAGGCTATCCGTTAAATCGTTGTGAGTTTTGTCGTAAGGCCCTGCATCAAGTCGGCTTCGCGCGCCTGAACGGACCGTTGACCAGGGGGGCCCCATCCTCCGCCCCCCGAGGAGCGAACCTCGAAGCAGTCGCCGGGAAGGACTTCGATGCCGACCTCCTTCGTGCGCAGCACGCGCGGCGCGCGGCCTTGCGACACGAGAGTGTACTGATGTGGAAGCCCATCGCTGCCGCCGAGCATCCCGCATCCTCCATGCTTCGTGCCCTCCCCTGCCGTGTTCGCTCGCGCAGGCTTCGCCGTTTCCACGACGAGATCCAACGATACGCCCAGGCCGCCACGAAACTTGCCGTCACCGCCGGAGTCCGGACGAAATTCGTGATGTCGGAAATAGAGCGGAAACCGGGCTTCGTCGACTTCGATGCTGCCGAACTTGATGCCTCCGACCGTATGCCACTCACCAATCGATGACCAACCATCGCCGGCCGACGACGCTCCTCCTCCGGGCCTGGCCTGAAACAAATGCCAGATAAAATTGCGCCCTGTCCGCGGATTCTCACCTTGGATGGCGATGCGGAATCTGCGGCTCCACCCGGCCATCGCACGATCGGGGCACGACTGGGAAAGTGCCTTGACGATAGCTTCCACGATTTCATTCGAAGGATGACTGGTGCACATCGTGACCGGACGGCCGGGATCTGCCCATACGATCGTGCCCTGTTTGGCAACGACCTTCAGCGGCCGAAGTGCGCCGGCATTCTTGGGAATGTCCGCGTCGATGAGATAGGCAAAAGCCATGACGACCGCAGCCTGCATATTGGCGTGCGACGAATTGACAAAGCTCGTCGACTGAGGATCCGATTCCGAAAGATCGATCTCGATATCGGATCCCTTCTTGGTCACCTTCGCCGCGATTCTGATATCGCTTCGGCCATGACCATCGTCGTCGAGATACGCTTCTCCATAGAACGTACCGTCCTGCCATGTCGACAGGACTGCCCGCGTCTGTTGTTCGGCAGCATCGAGAATTGCTTCGACGGCCGCTTCGACGACCCGTCCACCAAATTCGTCGAGCAGCCGCCTAACCCGGCGTTCGCCGAGGTGCGCCGCACCAATCATCGCAGCAAGGTCGCCGCGGAAATCGCGAGGATTCCGCACGTTAAGTGCCAGCATGTCGAGCAGGTCGTCGCGAAGTTTGCCCGCTTCATAAAGACGGATCGGCGGTACCCGCAATCCTTCCTGCCAAATGTCGGTCGCACTCGGATTGTAGCCGCCGTGAGTGGCCCCGCCGATATCGCTTTGGTGTGCGCGCACGATGGTCCAGTACAGCCTCCGCTTCCCATCGAAGACTGGCACGAACGCGGTCAGATCGGGCAAGTGACTGCCACCGTGATAGGGGTCGTTGAGCAGCAGAACGTCGCCGGGCTTGATGTCCTTGAAGCGCTCCTCGATAGCAAGCGTGGCCCAGGACAGCGCGCCGACATGAACCGGAATATGGTCCGCCTGCGCAATCAACCGCGCATCTACGTCGCAGATCCCCAACGAGAAGTCACGGCTGGAATTCAGGATCTGCGAGTAAGATGTACGCAGCATCGCCTCACCCATCTCGTTCACGATCGAACTTAGGCGGTGCTGGACAACGGAACGGGTGATAGGGTCAATCCTGGTGGTCATCGCAAGCCTGCTGGTAGGAATGAGGATCTCAATCCGGCGTCAAGTGAGCCGGTCGGAACAGTTCGCGGTACAGGGAGCTTGATCAGCCGAACGCGGCGACCTCCTCCAAGGACTCCGCAGCCGCCTTCACAATCGTATCGACGTCAGCATCGGTCATCGGCAACGACAGCGCCATCAGGCCATAGCTCGCAACGAAAATCCCGCGATTGAGCAGCCCGGCGTTGAACACGGCCTGCCGCTTCGTTTCCGTCTCGTTCAAGTAGGCTGATCGATAATCACGGACGTTGCGATCAGTAAAATGAATCTTGAGAAGCGAGCCCAATCCGACTGCGGTCCCGGCAACGCCGGTCTTGCGGAAAGCCGCATTGATACCGTCGCGAACCGCGGTGCCGATCCTATCGAGCCGTGAATAGGCTGCTGGATCGAGCAGCTTCATCGCGGCAAGACCGGCGCGCATGGTGACGGGATTGGCCGAGAAAGTGCCACCGTGCGGGAGCGCCGGCTTGCCGGAAGATGGATCGAACACCGACATGAACTTCTTGCCGCCGGCGATTGCGCCGACCGGGAAGCCACCACCGATGATCTTGCCGAGCGTAGTCAGGTCCGGATCGATACCCCAGAGCCCTTGTGCCCCCTCGTAGCCGAGACGGAATGTGATGACTTCGTCGAACACAAGCAGCGCGCCGACTTCGCGCGTGACCTGACGGAGCGCTTCCAAATAGGCTCTATCCGCCGGAACCAGACCTGCCCGGTTCGGCATCGGATCAACGAGTACACAAGCGAGTTCGGGACCATGCTCGCGGATCAAGCTCACAGCCGCTTCGACGTCGTTGAACGGAATGGTCACGACGTCGGCGAGCACCTTGTCGGGCGTGCCTTTGGCATAAGCTACCGATACGGGGGCGTTGCCTCCCCAAGCCGCGGGTGTCGGGTCGAGGCTGACTTCAGCGTAGTCATAGGAGCCGTGATAAGCCCCCTCGCACTTGGCGATCTTCGGACGACCCGTGTAGGCGCGGGCAGCCTTTAGCGCCATCATCACCGCCTCCGTGCCCGAATTGCAGAAACGGACATGATCTACCGAGGGAAGCCTTGCCGCAAGCAATTCAGCGAGCTCGACTTCGGACTCCGTCGGCATGCCGAAGGCCGAGCCCAGCGCGAGTTGCTTGGTCGCCGCCTCGATCAATGCGGGATGAGCGTGGCCATGGATCAGAGACGTGAAGTTGTTGATGCAGTCGATATATTCATTGCCATCGACGTCCCAGACTCGGCAGCCGGCACCCGAAGCTGCATAGATCGGAAACGGCTTCATGTAGACTGTGGTGCGCGTATTGCCACCCGGCAGGCTCTTCAGCGCTCGCTGATAGAGATCTCGCGACTGAGAATGATTGGCGGGATACATCTTGCCTCCTTGATTCCGGGTTCAACGGCCCAGATAAGCTTCGCGCACGCGCGCATTGTGCTTGAGTTCGTCTGCTGGTCCTTCGAGCACAATGCGCCCTGTCTCCAGCACATAGGCGCGATCGGCGACCGAGAGCGCGAGCACCGTGTTCTGCTCCACGACCAGGATGGTCAGACCGGTCTCGCCAATGCACCTGACTTGTTCGTAAACCTCCTCGGCGAGCCGCGGCGCCAAGCCGAGCGATGGCTCGTCGAGCAGCAACAACTTGGGGCGAGCCATCAGAGCGCGTCCGATCGCGAGCATTTGCTGCTCTCCACCCGACAATGACCATCCCAGCTGTCGTCGGCGCTCCTTAAGGCGCGGAAACAATCCAAAGACGCGATCGAGATCTGCCGCGATCGACTGCCTCCAGCGACGCCAGCTGACGGTCGCGAGGGTCAGGTTCTCCTCGACCGACAATCCGGGAAATATCCTTCGGCCTTCGGGCGCCTGCGCAATTCCAGCGGAGACGCGTTGATCGGTGGGCCATCCGGCGATCGAGCGTTCCTCGAATCTAATGTCTCCCGACGCGACCCGGTTGAGGCCGGAGATCGCATGTAGCAAGGTCGTCTTGCCGGCGCCGTTGGCACCGATAAGTGCGACCGTTTCGCCAGCTTCGACCTGCAGGGTCACTCCCTGCAGCGCCACGATATCGCCATGCGCGACCACGAGATCGTTACACGACAGCATGAGCATATCCTTCGCCCAGATAAGCAGATAGCACGGCCGGATCTGCTTGAATCTCCGCTGGAGTTCCCTCGGCGATCTTGCAACCAAAATTGAGAACGAAGATGCGCTCGGCGAGCCGCATGACCATCCCCATATTGTGTTCGATCAACACCACGGCGAGTCCGTGCGCCGCCCGCAACTCTGCCAGGCGATCGATGAGTTGGTCGACCTCGCCGGAGTTGAGGCCGGCCGCCGGCTCGTCCAGTAGGAGGACGTGCGGCCGGCAGGCCAACGCACGTGAGAGCTCCACCATTCGGCGCCGACCGTACGAGAGCGACCCAATGGCTTCGTGCGCCTCGTCTGCCAACCCCATTTGCTCGATGATCTCCATCGAAACGTCGCGCAGGCCAGACTCGCTTAGGCCGCCACGTATCGCCGCACCCGTCATCACGTTTTCCAGTACGCTAAGACGCGCGAACACCCGCCCGTGCTGAAACGTACGGCCAAGGCCGGCACGAATACGTTTGTTAGTGGCCATACGCGTGATCGCCTGACCATCGAGAAACACCTGCCCTTCATCTGGCATCGCCAGGCCAGTCAGAACGTTCAGCAGAGTGGATTTGCCGGCGCCGTTAGGGCCGATGACCGCGACGAACTGCCCCTTTTTTACGGTCAGATCCACGTCCGCCAACGCAGCCAGGCCCCCATAGCGCTTGTGAATGCTCCGTGCTTCCAAGGCATTCATGGCGTCGCCTCCGGAGCACGAGCAGACGCGAAGACCGGACGTCTTGCTGACCGGCGGCTCAGGCGTTGGCCGAGGCCAACGAGACCCGTGGGCAGAAACACCAGAATGCCAAGCACCAGCAGGCCGAAGAAGAAGAGGTAAGCGGTACCGAGAAAGCGCAGCCATTCCGGCAGAAACGTCAGCAGCACCGCTCCGAGGATAGCACCGACGATCGTGCCTTCCCCGCCGACGATCAACATGGCGAGGTATGTGATCGAATGCGCGTAGGTGAAATCCTCGGGCGCGACGAAGCGCACGTGCAGGGCAAACAGGCATCCGGCAACGGCGGCGCAGACGGCGGAAAGCACGAATGCTGCAATCTTGATCCGCGTCGTATCGATTCCGGTCATCTCGGACGCGATTTCATCATCGCGCACAGCCATCATCTCGCGGCCGAGACGGGACTTGTGCAATGCGGCCGCCGCTGCGGCGATCAGCGCCAGGACTACAAGTGCAAGCCACAGGAATTGATGCTCCCCGGAGAAGCTGAGCGAGCCAAGCGCCAAGCCCGGGATTCTCGCGATCCCGTTGGTCCCCCCTGTCATCGCAATCCAATTAGACGTCACGATATAGAACGACACGTTGAGGCCGAGCGTGGCCAGTGCCAGGTAGTGCCCGCGCAAGCGAAGCAATGGGTACCCAATCAGACCGGCAGAGACGGCTGTCGCCGCGACCGCTACTGGCGCAGCGAGCCACGGTGACCATCCGCAAGTGGTGGTCAGGATGGCCAGACCATAGCCGCCCATGCCCACAAAGGCCGCATGGCCCAGCGAGATCAAACCGGCGTAGCCAAAGGCAAAGTTGAGCCCGATCACCGCTACTGCGGAGATCAGCGACAGGTTCAACAGGCGAAGGTGATACTCCGGCAAAACGATACCGGATAACCCGCCAAGCACAATGATCGCTGTGGCGATCTGCAGGGGAATACGCATCGCCATGCTGTCAGCCTCGATCCTGAATCTTCTCGCCGAACACGCCTTGCGGACGCACCAGCAAGAAAGCGATCATGATGCCGAACGAGATCAGGTCCTTGTACGCGGACGAGACGTAGGATGCGCCGAGGACCTCAGTCAGACCAACGAACAGGCCGCCCACAATGGCCCCCGGCAGACTGCCAAAGCCGCCGATGATGGTGGCGGCGAAGGCTTTCAATGCGATCGGGTCGCCCATATTGACGTCCGCGAACCACATTGGTCCGAGCATCAGTCCCGCCACCCCTGCAAGTACTGCCGCGAGGATCCACGATAACGCCAGCAGGCGGTTGACTTTGAGGCCCATCAACTTGGCCGCCTGCACATCCTGCGCGACGGCTCGCATCCCCACGCCCGCCGAAGTGCGGTTGAAGAGAAGCCATAATCCGGCAACCATCACGGCGGTCACAGCGACCACGCCAAGTGCGTGCGTAGAAATGATCGCGCCGCCAAGCGAGACCGCGCTGTCTTCGACGGGAGACGGCAGGCGGAACGGCCACGATCCAAAAGAGAGCAACGCAGCGTTCTGCATCGTGATGCTGATCGCGACGGTCCCGATGATGATCGTCACAATCGACCCACGTCGTAGAGGCAGATAGACCGCGACAAAGAACAAGGCCCCGAACAGTGCCATGATGACGAGCGCCGCACCATACGCAACTGGCCAGGGAAGCTGAGCGCGAATAAGCGTCGCAACGCCGGCGAACGTTCCGAACATTACGAATTGGCCAGCCGCGAAATTGACCACTCCGGTAGCAGAGTAGACGATCACGAAGCCGATCGCGGCGAGCGCATAGACGCTGCCGATCGCCAGTCCGTTGACTAGAAGCTGGACGAAGTCCGCCATGACGTTCCTACACGATCCCGGTCTGCGGTCGGCTCGCCGAATCGCAGACCACTTCCTTGCGAAGGACTAGTTGAGGGTGACAGGCTGCACGAGCTCTAAGGTCTTGGTGCCCGGCTTCGCCTTCACGACAGCGAGATCGCGTACGCCATTGCCTTTGCTGTCGTACGAATAGACGTGTCCAATGCCCTGCCAGCCCTTGACCGAGGACAGCCATTCGCGCAGCGCTTTCGGATCGGTCCCGACCTTGCGCATGCCGTCGGCCATCAGCATCGCGCCGTCGTAATAAGCAAGCCCGTAGGGATCTGGATCAACTCCGAACTTCGCCTTGAAGCGCTCCACGTAGTCCTTCATCCGGCCACCGACACCAACATCCATGAAAGCATCGACCACCCCCCAGACACCCTCGAGATCTGCGGGGGAAAGAAGCTGTGTCGCCGCGGGTACCAGCGCAGCAGAGGACGTAACGAGCGGCATCTTGAAGCCGAGCTGCTTGGCCTGGCGGAGCACCAGCGCGCCATCTTGCGGATAGTTGAAAATCAGAATGGCATCCGCGCCCTTGTTGCGCAGACCAAGGAGCTGCGCCGAGAAGTCCTTGTCGTTCTGACCATAGGCTTCCATGCCGGCGACCGAGATGCCTGCAGCTTCGAAGCGCTTGGCGGCAGTCTGCGCACCGCCTTGGCCGAAGTCGTTCTGGATATAGAGAATCCCGGGTTTCTTCGCCTTGATGACGTCGACCGCAGCCTTCACCATTCCTTCGGCCGAAACGCTGTCAGCGGGACGGATACGGAACATCCATTCATTTCCGTTTTCAGCCACAACATCGGCACCGCCCGCATACATCGCAGGCACTTGCACTTTGCCAAGCTCGGGCGCGGTCGCAAGATTCTGCGTGGAGTAGCTCGACAGAAAGAAGAACGCGGGCTTGGTCTCCTGGGCCAGCTTTACGAATGCGTTGACCGCGGTGCCGTTGGAGGCCTGCGTGTCCTCAAACACAATCTTGATCTGGCGACCGTTGATGCCCCCTGCCTTGTTGATGTCCTCTTCGGCCATCGAAAGAGAGTTCTGGTATTGCTTTCCCGTCAGCGAGAGCGGCCCCGTCATCGGCACGGTCGCGCCGATCAAAATGGGCCCACCCTGCTGAGCTTGAGCCGCACCGACCAACGGCAGCATTCCTGCTCCCATCATCAAACTGAGAAAGGCCTTCCGCGTGATCTTCATGTCGTCTCCTGGAATGAAATAACCTTGTCCATCACGCCCAATGGAGCTTCACGAGGCTTGACAGACGTTCCGTTTTCCGGAACATAATCCCGAATAACGAAACGGTAGACGGCATCCTCGTCAGGTGTCAAGCCGTTCATTTTTGCTTGCGCCGCACAAAAATTGATCGGATCACATGCGCATGGATGACAATTCGCCCGGCCCGCTGGCTCGGTACATCGACGTGCTCGAATTGATTGCGGCCTTCCCTGGCGGGATCACGCTCGCCGACGTCTCATCGATCCTCGAACTCCCCAAAACGACCGCGCATCGATTGCTGAAGGGGCTGGTTCGATCGGGACTAGCGGTCGAACGAGAAGCCGGACGTACCTATTCAGTCGGCGATAGGCTGACGCGCCTGCTGCATGCGAGCGCCGACGACGGCTGGTACGCATCGCTTGCCGGTCCCCATATTCATGCCTTGACGGAGGCGTCCACCGAGACCTGCTATCTCGCACGCCTGGTCGGGGCACGCGTACTGGTAGCCGTTTCATACTCGCCCGATGTGAGGTGGCGCGGATATGTTCAGCCGGGAATCGAGATGCCCGTGAATGCAGCTGCGACGGGCAAGGCCATCATGGCATTTCAGAGCAAAGAACTGATCGCTGAAGCTCTCTCAAATGAGCTTCCTAAGCCGACCGTCAATTCACACACCAGCCGAAAGTGGATTGAACAGGAGTTCGCAAAGGTCAGAAGATTGGGTTACGCCACCTGTGTCGGGGAGATCGACGAAGGGCTTGCGGCGCTTGCGGTCCCCGTTGTGCTTTCAGATGGCTCAGTTCTGCAGTCGGTAGGCATGACCGGGCCGCTTGAGCGTATCATGAACAAGCAGATGGAGGATCGACTTGCCGCTCTGCGGGACACTGCAGCGGCTCTCTCGAAGGCGCTATCCCGAGGAATGGTTGTCAATGGTCGGCGTTGAGAACGAGTTTGACGAACTGGTACGCTCAGCCGACCTGGATATGCAGTCCGCCTCCCGCAGTATGCTCCACGACTGCATCGACGCCGTACACATCTGCTGGCATCGACGCCGTGATCACCTCTTGCGGACGACCGCTCGCAAACAGATTGACCCTTGCTGTCGATCGTCTCGAAAGAACGGTCGAGTGCGCTTGTCACGCCGGGGCCGAGCTGCGGATCGGCAGCACGGTCGGCGCGGCACAACCTGGCACGCTGCGCTGGTGCTGGAACGGCTACAGGCAAAGTTGACGACCTTGCGCGTCAGCACCGCGAACGGCTTCTCGCCATGCTCGGCGTGCGCAAGGCCCGCGCCGAGGTTGCTGCTTACGCCGACTGCACCGAGAGCCAGATGATGGCTATGTTCGGCTGGACCGACCCGAAAATGCCGGCGCCACTGCATCGCTCAGGCGAATCGAGAGAAGCTCGACCTCAGCGGCATGAAAAAGGTCGTCGCATTCGGTCAGAGCCGGTCACTCGATGACCTTTTGCGGGGACCCGAAGCGAACAGCGTGCGAACGCCGCGCGGAAACAGAGCGGTAACATTCCCGGGCAACACCAAAAAAGCTAAATGATTTCAACGCCAATCGCGGGTCTATGGTGCGCTCGGAGGGAACCATTTGGCGACGTTACCCGTTGATTTTATTAGGTAATTTTTCCTGAGAGAAGCGGTCTGTATCCCAAATTGATCCCAATTTGTATCACAAAGCGCACCCCTAATTTTGGGTCGCCAGACGCCTCTTCCACCCTTCAAGCCACGCGGCGACGCTCGCCGGGATGCGGACATTCGAGTAACCCTTAGCGCGCACAACGCAAAGTAATTTGAGCAGAATACCTAGGAGGCATCCATGGCGAAAATAACTGTATCAGGGCTGCCGCAAGGCCCTGTCGAAGTCAGCAGTATGAAAGAGGCCTTCGACATCATGCAGTCGGAGGAGTTTTATCGAGCCATCGGCGAGTTCATTTTCAGGTTCTCGCAGCTTGAATATCTCATTAAGTCGGCACTCGCCTCCTACCTGAAACTGAGAGATGACCAATTCGATGCGATCGTCGGCCCCTACGATTTCGCGATGCTCTGCACGGTAGCGGAAAAGACCATCAAGTTAGATTTCGACCCCGAACATCACCCTGCGTTGAAGTCATTTTTCAACAAATGCAGGAAGCTCAATCAAGAGGTCCGCGTCGTCGTTGCTCATGGAAGCTGGAGCGTGGAGGGAGCTCGGTACGCAAGCAGGCACTCACTTGAGGCCAAAATGCATTTTGAAAAACCAGAAAAGCTAGCTCGCGCGGCGGCAGAAGCAAAGGGTCTGATGGACGAGTTTGGGCAGCTAGGCGCTATAGCCAACAGCTAGTTTTGCACTCATCACTGCACGCTGAGCACGTCTACAAGGGGCTTACATTGAGCTTCCAACTTTACTCGACGACAAATGCCTTCGAGCATTGTTACTAGAGTGCTCTTCGGCGCTTTTTCAACGAACTTCGCAGTTTCTTGGTCCACGGCCTTCTGAATCTCGGCGAAGTTGACCGGCAGCCGAGGGCAGAAATGCTGCATATGTTTGTCATATAGCTTCGATGTGTATTGGGTAGTCATATCGATGCAATGGGTGTTGCTGTCGCCCCAGGTCTGGTCCGCATTACAAATCAAGCGACGGCTAGTGATGTGGCTGTTGTCACCCTGCCAATCTACGTTTTGAGCTTTTACGCTCGGGCACTCACAGATCGTGGCACCTACAGAGAACGATTGTCCCGCATACTCGCAGGATTTCTGTTGTGCGCTTGCCACGCAAGTGGACGCAGCAAGAGCGGTCATCAGCAATAAGCACTTCCTCATGATTCGCCCCTTTCAGTAGAGGTCTCTTTTATCCGATTCAATGAACGGTGCGCAGCCGATCTGCCGCTACAGATAAGTCAGCAGGCCATGAGTCGTAATCGGATTACGTCGGCTCGCGAACTCCGGGGTCACCCGGCCCTCCTGGCTTTCTTGACCTGCGGTTCTCGTGGCATGTGAAAGACGAGCGCCACACGTCGCGATCCGCAGCTCGGGCATTTGAGTCTAGTCGGAAGGTCCGAAATGGGAAAGGCCGCGCCGCGCGTCCAAATCAGCGTTCTGAGATCGAGATCGTACTGATAGATGCACGACCGGATCGAGCGCATGCCGTCGTTATTGCCGAACGCGCACCGCGCGGTGATGCGCCAGCCGAGCTGCCAAGCCTCGCCGATTGTTTCCACAGCCATGAGAACAAATCGAGAACAATCGGGGAAAGGGTCAAGGCTGTGAACAGCGGGTGTAATTTCCATCCGGAAATCGCCGGGGTTGCAAACCGGAAACGGAACTCCATATAAAGGGGGCCAGGAGGCCATTAATCACTAAATATGGGGCGACTTGGTGGCGGATTTTTACGAGATAGATTTTATCCCGGTTCATACTTCAAAAAGCGGCGACTGCATCACGATCCGGTACTCCATCGGCGGCATGCCGCCGGTCCTGCACGTCGTAGATGGTGGATATACCAGCACCGCAGCGGAACTAGCTGCGCACATCGATAAGTGGCACGTCCCGTACATCGACCACATGGTCGTGACGCACCCGGATCAAGATCACGCCGAAGGTCTGGCACCGATCCTGGAATACTATCCGGTCGGTACGCTCTGGATGCTGAGACCGTGGATTTACGCGGATCAGCTCATTCAGCACTTCCCGCGCATGCAGTCGGTGGCCACGCTGCAGCAGCGTCTCCGCGACGACTATCCGTACATCGCCGAGCTAGAGAAGATCGCGCAGAAGCGCGGTATCAACATCCAAGAGCCGTTCCAGGGACGGAAGATTGGCGCCTTCACTGTGCTGACTCCCTCGCCTGCGCGATACGGCCGGTTGATCCTGCGGTCCGATCGCACGCCTCAACTCGCGCCCGGACTGGGAGGCGCTCTCGCTGGCTTGGTGCAGCCGATAAAAGCCATGGCCCGGATGGTCCGCGATGGTTGGGGCTCCGAACGGTTCTCAAGCGAAGACACGAGCGTCGAAAATGAAATGAGTGTTGTGCAGTGGGCCAACATTGCGGGCGACAACATTGTTCTTACCGGTGATGCGGGGCGCGAGGGAATGACCGAAGCGGCGGACCATGCTCCCTACGAAGGCTTGTTCTTGCCCGGCGTGCAGCAGTTTCAAGTCCCGCACCACGGCGGACGGCGCAATCTATCGACTGAGATATGTGATCGTTGGCTCGGTCAGCGCCTGCGTGCGATGGTCCCAGAGGGCAGCGAGACCTTTTACGCTCTCATCAGCTCTGCCAAGGAAGATACCGACCATCCCCGTAACGCGGTGATCCGCGCGATGCGTCACCGTGGCGCTTTCATAGCAACGACCGAGGACAGCGCATTTCGCGCGCACAAGAACTCGCCGAACCCTTGGCCTGGCAAACTGACAAACGTGGCATATCCCGGTGAGCAAGAAGAGTAGAGGCATTACCAAACTGAGCTTTTACGAACAGGTCGGGATCATCATTCCCGGCAGTGCGATGTTGTTCGGCTTGTTCTTCTTCATCCCCGATCTGCGCGGTGCGCTGACGAAAGACGGCGTGAGCGTTGGCCAACTTGGCATCTTTGTCTTGCTCTCGTATGCCGCCGGTCACCTCGTTGCTGCGGTCGGCAATGCAGTCGAATGGCTTATGTGGAAGGCGTTCGGCGGAATGCCCAGCGACTGGATCGTGCGAGAGGATCAGACTCTTCTTGCTCCGGAACAGCTCAACCAGCTCAGAGAAAAGTTGCAGGTGTTGATGGGGATCTGCGTCGAAAAGGTCACCGGCATGGATGTGAAGACGTGGAAGCCGATCTCACGGCAAATCTACGCCAAGGTGATGAAGGACGGGCAGACGAGCCGGATCGATACGTTCAATGGGAACTACGGGCTTAACCGAGGTCTCGCGAGCGCCATGCTGGTCCTCACCGTCTTCGCTCTTACGCAGTCCCTCTGGTGGGCCGCCTTCGGTCTGATAGTTGTGGGAAGCGTCTTTCTGTACCGCGCGCACCGCTTCGGCGTGTATTACGGCCGCGAACTCTACCTGCAATTTCTAATTATGAGCGATCAGCCAAAGCCGCCGCCGAAGATATCAAGGAAAAAGGAAGAGACGGCCTGAATCAACTCGGATTCGTTTTGGACCGCTCCCCGAGTGCCGCTAGGCTCGCAGAGGGGGAAACATGGCAAACTCACCACTTGGCGTAATCAAAATCCCGGTAGATGGATCATGGGATATTGAGAACCTGCGCGATCTATCCGAAAGCCTTTCCGAGACGTACGGGCTTTTTTACCCACTCGTGGCGGCCGAAGAGGATACCGGCTCATGGTGCGCAAGCACGATGATCGCGTGCGCTTGTACAGACGCCGCACCGCACACGGGCAGACCAGATCATTTGTGGTCAACGGCCATAAATACATGAGACCCGCGCGGGTCTCCCCGGCGGGTCTCTCAAAGCCGTGTCGCCCACGGCCCCCTTATCGTTCTCAAGGCATTTTTGCGGATCGCGGTCGTCGGAACGAGTGCGACACTTTTGCATTGCCGGGCGGGTACGAAGGCCGCCGTCAGAACGAGATCGGGTCTCGGATTTAACAGGCTCGATTAAGGTGACATGAGAAGGGGTTTACTTCTTCATGACTGTGCTCCAAGTCAGTTGCGGAAGTCGTCCGCCTCAACGGCGATGGCTTACAGTAGCGATTAGGAGGCCCGTGACATGCCCATTCGAGTAGCCCTCATTGCCGCCGCCCTGCTCGCCGCGACTGCCTCTGCGCACGCGGCGAAGCGATTGGAAGTCGGCCAGTCTGGCGTCCTTCACACGACCGCCCTGGCCTGCCCGACGCTCGATGGCATGCGCGCCGTGTTGCAGACTGCGAAGGCTGACTTTGAAGCTGGGGTTGCGAAGGGTGCGGCCGAAGGATGCAAGTCGTTCGGCACGGAGGTCTTCGTGGTCGAAGTGCCGAACGCGGTGCTTGCCTGCGTTCGGCCGAAGGGAGAGAAGTCCTGCGTGTGGACCGCGCAGGATCGCGTTCACGCGCTCGACTGATCAGACCGGGATTTCGTCGGTGTAGCTGAACACCATACGCATCGGCTCGTCATAGGTGACGGTCCCGCCGTTGTCGTCGAAGATCACGTCGAAGCTTTCGTCCGCGTGCGTCTCGCCGATCTTGCCAGTGCGCCCGTCTTCGCGGGTCACAGCACGTCCCTCGTTCGTCGCCGTGTTCGTAATCATCGGAATCATCATGGTCGTTCTCCTTACCGGCTGGCGATTTCCGCCCACCACTTGCGCAAAATGATCGTCGCTTGCCCGGCACCATTGAAGTTGCCGCCGAAAGCGAGGTTCGTGAACGGCGTCCCGGTGAACGCCGGAATGACCATGCCGTCCGGCTCATAGACGATGCCGGTGAAGCCCCTGCCGGGATCGTTACCCAGGTTCGAAGCAGCGAGCATGTCATAGACCGGGCCGTAGCCGCCGGTGGACGGAAACCATTCGAGATCGGCGAGCACAGACGCGAAGCCGGTTGCGCCGGGCGCAAGATCGACTTCGCCGCCACCGCGCACGACGACGCCCTGCTTGACGCCGGTGCGGTCGAGCGCGGCGTAGCAGCCGAACGCACCGGCGGCGGTAGCAGTCGCGACGATCTTGATTTCCTGACCGAAGGTGTTGCCGTTCGCGTCGGCCTGCGTCGGCTGGACCGAATACACGACGGTCACGCCGCCGGTGCATGCCTTCGTGATGATGCCGGTCGGCACGTTGCCGCTGTTGCCGTTGCCGGTCGCAGCGACCGAGCCGGGGAAGCCAGCTTGCGAGAACATCGAGCGCGCGCCATAGCCGGACTTTGACTGATTGACAGCGCCCAGGCGATGGCCGGGGATCGGGCGAAGATGCGGCAGGATGATCGTGCCGCAGCCGAGACCGATGATCTGGCCTGCGGCGGTGTCGTCGTGCGTGCCATCATAGGTGTTTTTGAGCGCGATGGTGCCGTTGCTCGCGGTGTTGTTCGAGAACGGCGTCTGGTCGAGCACCAAGACATCAGGCGGGCCGCGACCATCGTCGTCGCCGTACTGAATGAAATCGACCATGAGACGATTGTAGTCGTTCATGTTCGCGATGTGCGTCGAGTTGAAATTGTTCGCGCCGCGCTCCCACCAAAGCACAGCGGTCGAGCCCGCGTCGTTGACCTGCTTGATGTACTTCTTCATCAAGTCGAGGTTGCCCTGGACGACGTTACCGACCGGGGTCTGTTGCGCGATGGCGTTGATGATGCCGGTGAAGCAGATGAAGCGCGCGCCCGAGGCAATGGCCGCATCGACCTGCGCCTGCCATTGAGACGGGAAGGTTCCCGAGACGGCGACATTGCCGAGACAGATCAGCGGACGCCCCTGCGAACGGCAGTAAGCCTCCATCCAATTCGCCCAGCCGTTCGCCGCCTTGTTGTACTTGAGCGGATCAAGATACTTCATCGCGTTGCGGCTATCGCCGACGTAGAAGATCGTGTTCAGAAAACGCTTGCGAAGGCTAAGCGCGAAAGCTGCGTTGCGGGTCTGCATGTGCGGGCCGTTCTCTTAGGCTTTGTCGATCAGGAAGGCCCCGTCGCTATCGACGAGAATGAACCCGTCGCTATCGACGACGAAGACATAGCCCGGCGGCGGCGCGAGTACCGTTCCCGTGGAGCGGACGATTCCGAGTCCGAGACCGAGACGCATTAGATCGCGCCTTCCAATCCGGTCGCGGTCGCGGCGGTGACGTGCGTCGCCCAAAGGGTCCGCGTTTCACCGGCGACGAAGTTGAGCGTCCGGCTCGCGCCGGTGCGCTTCATGGTGACGGTAACGGTGCCATCGGTGTTCGCGCGGATCGCGCGGATGGGCTGCGCCAGAGCGGTCGCGCTCGGGACAATCGGCACCCAATCGAGGGCGGGACCATCGAAGGGAACGGCGTAAGGGTTCTCGCGGGACACGGGCTTTTCCTGTGAAAGTCAGAGACAGGAGAGCCCGCTTTGCACCGCAGCGCGAGATCGGTTCAGTAGCCCTTATTCCAGTCTTCGTCGGGCTCCACCGAGTCGATGAAGTGATCGTAAAGCCAGACCGGCCAAGGCACCGTCGATGCCCAGCCGCCCTTCAGGATCGACTTGCCCAGGCGGCTCGAAATCGTCTCGTCATGCCAGCCGCCGAGCAGCGCGTTGCCAAGCTGATCGATGGCGATCAGCACGTTCCAGAAGTACGCGCCGACCTGCTTCATGCCGCCATGTCCTTCGGCATCGAGCTTGCCGGGCGCTTCGGCACGGCCGGGGTTTCGAGCTTGATCTCGCACCGCTCGCGCACGCCCCAGGTCTCATGGATCAGGAAGAACCATTGCTGCGGCAGTTCGAGCGAGGCGCGCAGGCCGTTGCCGTACTCGCTGTAGCCGGGGAACGCGCCGTTCGAGAACACCGGGCCGGGATTGGCCGAGTGGTGATAATGGCCGTGCATGATGATGTCCGGCCGACGCTGCGCCCTGGCTTGCTGCGCCTCGACCTTCTTCGTGCCGCGCACGATGGGGAGAAGCGGACCGGCGAAGCCCTGCCCGCCGCCGGTGCCCATCTTGTCTCCGTGCGTCAGGAAGGCCGTGTAGCCCAGCACGGGGATGATGGCGTCGTTGGACACGCCGATCTGGAAAGTCACGCGAGCGTCGCCCTTAAAGGCGTCTGCGACCATGTGAGCAATGAGGGTGTCATAGCTCAGCTTCGAGTACAGCTTCGCGGTCGGCTTGAACGTGGTGCGGGCGTGGTTGCCCGGCACCGACGAAACGTGGATGCGCTTGTAGACCTTGAGCAGTAACTTGATGCCCGCGATGATCAGCGCCACCACCATGCGAACCTGCTCATGCGAGGTCAGGCCGTTGGTGATCCGCAGTTCTTCGTGGATGTCGCCCGAGATCAGGTCGCCGCCCAGGTTGAGCAGAAGGCCCTCGACCTTGCAGTCAGCCGACCAACGCGGGCCGATCTCGCACACCGCGTCGAAGAAGCGCCGGATGCGCGTCGCCGCGATCTGCGGATTGAAAGCGTTGAGCCCGAGGATTTCGTCGGGATCGACGACCTCGCCCATGTGAAGATCGGTGAAGAGCATCGAGAGGACGGCGCGGTTGCGCTTGCCCAGGCCGTGCTTCAACAGCCATTCCGGCGGCGCGACCTGAAGGTTGCGGATGCCGCCGATCTCTTCAAGCATCTGCTCGACGGCGGCCAGTTCCTTCTCGACGCCCTGCGCGCGCCGACGCCAGTACGCGCTATCGTGAAGCTCGCGCCGCGACGGCGGCTGCTTGTCTTCCGGCACCGCGTACAGCGACCAATCCGGCAGATGGTTCTTCTCGCCCCGGTTGGCGAGAGCGTCCTGCGCCCGCACCCAATCCGTCAGCGTGTTCTTGTTCAGCTTCAGGCGGCGCGTCGCTTCGAGAACGGCCGAGCCCTTGCCGCGATGCTCGGACCGATACGGCACGAACCCATCGCGCAGACAGGTCTCGATGGTTTCCTTACGCTGTTTGTCCGTGGTCACTTTGCTTTGCCTTGGGTCAAGAGAAACTGATCGAAGCGCTCGCCGATGCGATCCAACGCGCCGACCAACCGCTCTTCGATCCGGTCGAGCAGTTGGACGGTCGCGTACTCGGTTGCGACTTTCTCGCGGAAGTGCGCGAGGTCGCGTTCGGTCGCGGCGGCGAGCCGCTGCGCTTCGGCGGCTGCCGCCTTCGCCTCATTGGCAATGGCCTGCCCCGCCTTCGCAGACGCCTCGTTCTTCGCGTGCGCCACCGCATTGCGGATCAGCAGAGCGATGATTGCGCCGGCGCCGCTGCCGAGCAGGCCGATGAGCCATTCAGGGATCGTGATCATTTGACTTGGGCCGATGCTTTGAGGCGCACGTTGCGCACGTTGGAACGAGAGATGCGGAGCCGCTTGTTCGCTTCCTTGCGCGCTGCTTCTTCGAGCTTCCATGCCACTCGCGCGTCCATGCCGGGGGCAGTCTTCGGCGCGGGCACTTCGTCGAGAACGAGCGTGGATTCGTGCGGGACGCTGAAGTCCGGCGACGGCCTAACGCTTTCGGTGGTCTTGCACGCCGTCAGCGAAATCGTCAGGAGTGAGCAGGCAAGCAGCGTTCGGGCGATCCTTGAGGCGCTTTTCATAGTCATCGATTTGGTCCTGAGCTTCTTGGGCGCGCTGCGCCGCTTCGTCACGTTGCTTCACGGCGGTCTCGGCGGCGTCGAACACCATGTCGAGGCTCTTGCGCTGCCCAGCGATCACACCGTCGCGGACCGAGATTGCTTCACGCAACACCTTGGCTTCGGCTCTGCCATCCGCGAAGCGGTAGCCGACAAGAAACGCCTGCGCCGAAAGGAAGACGTAGACGAGAGCCGCCGCCGCGCTGGCGTAAGGCGCAATGAAACTGATCTTGCTGATGATCGGGAAGTGGCCGACGATCATGCAGACGAAGACGAGAGCCGCGAGCGTAAGGATCACCACGTCGGAGGCCGCAATCTGCCAAAGCAGATCGCCGAGCCCGAGTTTGTCGTTCAAGCTCACAAAGAACTGCCTGATCATTTCTTCTCCATCCAAATCCAGAGGGCGAGGCCGATCAGGATGAAGGTGCCCAGGGCGACGATGACCTTCCAATCCTGAAGCACGCCCAGGAAGGACGTGACCGACAGGCCGCCGAACAGGCCGGACACCGCCGTGATCTTGCTCTTGATGAACGCCTTCAGCTTGCCGGGCGCGGTCGCACTCTCGTCACGGACATCGCTGTGCGGTTCGAGATCGACCTGCTCTTCACCGGCTTCGTCGGAGTCGTGGCGCTCGCCGTCTTCCGGGGTCGAGAGAAGGCCGACCGGATGGTACGGCAGCGCCGAAGCCTTCAACTGATCGAGCGGATAGAGCGGGTTCGTGTCGATCTTCCGACCGGGCGAGATCATCCAATGCGTGATGATGTCCTCGATCTTGAAGGTCTCCGCGAGCGCGGCGCACAGATCGGTGACGGCCGCGATCTGCTCGGGGCTGTAGTGCAGCCAGTAGCCCGCACCGTGCGCCGTGGTCTTCGCGTACTCGACCTTCAGCGACGGGTCCTTGTTCGTGTCGATGGTGCAGATTTCGTTCTTGTAGACGCCCTCCGACACCTTCTGAAGCTTGCCGGGGTTGTCGATCTCGATGCCGACCGCGTAGCTGTTCATGAACTTCAGCCCCTTCCATTGGGACTGCCCGGCGTGCCACGCCACGACGTTGAACGGCACAAGCTGGGTGATCTTGCCCTGACGGCTCACGACGACATGCGCCGAGACCTTCGCCGCCGGATTGGTCAGCCACGAAATGTCGCCGTCGTCCTTGAGGCCCGACGCCGTGTCGTGGATTACGATGAAACGCGGCTTCAGAGCGCCGCCGTGGTTCGGGCTCTTGACGAACGGCATCGCCGCTCCGTTCCGATAGCCCATTCCGTTCTTGATGCTGATCGACATCACGTTCTCCAATTTGTTGAGAACATGATTGCCGAGCGGAACGAATTGCGCAGGGCCGTTCGAGTCGCCCTACTCCCCGCCCCCACCGCCCCAAAAGTCGTCGCTTCCTTCGCCGGAAGTCTCGCATGAGATGCGCGTCGAGAGACCTTGATCGTTCAGGCGATGCGTGGCGGACTTGATCGTGTAGCTGCCGTCGCAGTCGGGATCGAAGCCGATGGCCGTCAGACCGGCACCGGCGAACATCTCAGTGCGCCCCAGGAAGTTGGCCGCGAAGACCTTCTTTCCGCGAGCGAGCGCGCCCTTCGTGGCCTTGGCCTGCGCCTGCGCTTCTTCCTTGGTCTTGAAGAGCTTGCGGCTGCGGAAGATCGGCGAGCCGCCGCCTTCCTTTACCCACTCGCGCTCGCCCTTCTTGATGTTGTGCCACGCCGCCTCGACCGACTTGTAGTCGCCGCGCGTCGAGCCGGTGCAATCCCAATCGGTGACGCCGATCTCGGTCAGCACGAAGGTAGGGGCTGCGCCGCCGCTGGGAAGGCTGCCAGAGCCCGCTTTGTTGAAGATGACCTTTTCATCGGCGAGCTTGAAATTTGCGCCCACGCGGCCCGCCAAGCGCGTCAGGAAGTTCAAATCGGACTCACTCGACTGATCGATGTGGTCGATCTTGATCCCGCCGACCTCGCCGTTGACGATGGCCGACAGGCCGTTGCGCCCGGCGATGTACTGCACAATGTCATCGACGCTCTTCTCATGATACGAGCGCGACTTCGGCGACTTGATTTCCGTGGTCAGACCTGCGGCCTTCGCCGTCACAGTCATGATCTTGGGCCGCCCCTTCTTCGTCCACGAGTCGATGAGGAAGGTCCCCATGTAGTTGACGCCGGTCTCGACGAAGCCGAGCGAGACCTGAAGCTTCGAGCCCTTGCCCGGCGCAGGGATGTACTCACGATTGTCGATCTCAAGCTCGCAGCTATCGGACTTCTTGCCCTCATTGTCCTGAACGGTCAGCGAGAGCAGCGGGCCGCCACCCAGGACGCCGCCGGGAATGACGTGGCCGCCGCCTTCCAAGGGCAGGCCGAAGGGTGCCGGGATCAGGTTGGCCGTGATGTCCCGGCCGTCGAGCAGGATGCGAGCAGCGGGCGTCATGACCAAATCCTCGCGGCCGTGTTGGTCTTCTTCACAGTGAAGGCCGGAATGTTGATGGACATCCCCTGGGGCAGCTTCGTCCCCGCCGCAGCGAGGCCGGGGTTGGCGCGCAGGATCGCCTCCGTCGCGCCGTGCGTGACGCCGAAGCGGTTGTAGGCGATCAGGTCAACCGTATCGCCTTCGATGGTCAAATACTGCTCCATCAGACATAAGCCTTCAGATCAATCGTGAACTCGATCTTACGGGGCGCGCCGTCAGACATCAGGGTCTCTTGCCCCTCCCTGATCTTCTCGATCACGTAGTTGCCAAGATATCGTCCGAACCCGGTAACGAGCGGGAGCGGCTGCCCGAGACCGGCCTGCGCGCGCATCTGATCGACCTGCCGCAAACCGCCGCGATAGTGCGGATAGATCACGCCATCGAGCGTGATCGTGTCTTCGCCGGGGCCGACGTATTGCGGTGCCGGGGCCATGCCGATCCGCTCCGTGGACGGCCAGCGCCAGGCGGAAGTCCGGTCGAACTTCTGATAGGCGCCGGTGTTGATCGAGAAGCGGTACGCGCCGAGCGCGAGAAGGACGGTGCTCTGCATGTCAGTCGCTCAAGAGTCCACGCTGCTCAGACTCGAGCCGCGCGAAGGCCGCGTAGACCGCGTCTTCGGCCGCCCGACGAACATCGTTGGGGTTGCCGCCCTGAACTTGGACGGTGATCTGCGCCGTGTTGGTGCGCGACACGGCCGTGCTGCTTTCGCTCGAACTGGCGACCGCTGCCGCGCCGTCCGAGGTCAGACTGCGCAGCTTGTCGTTCGACTCGATGCGGCCGGACATGCCGGGCACGAAAAGCTCGGGGCCTTGCTCGCCGACAAGATACGGCCTGCCGTAGCTCACAGGGCCGCCCAGCGCGCGGGCGCCAGCAATGGGCGCAGGGGCCGCACCGCCTGCCGGGGCACCCTTGCCGCCGCCGCTGCTAAAGATGTTCTTGATCGCGCTGCCCAGCGACATCGCCTTGTCGATGGCTGCGCCGAAGAAGCCAATCAGGCTTTGGATCGCGGAGATGACCGACCGCACGCCCGACGCTGCAACGCCGCCAACGGTCTGGCCCCACTCGCGCCACTTCGCATTGGTCGCGTCGAGCGGACCGAGCAACTGTGACATCCAATTGTAGACCGAGGCCAAGCCGTCCGAGATTGCCTTCACGGCCGGACCGGCGGGGCCGAGACCTTCCATGAAGCCCTGACCGAACCCGGCGAAGAACTCCTTGATGCCCGCCCAATTGTTGTAGACCCACACGCTCAGAGCCGTCAGGGCGACGACCAGCGCCGTGATGATCAGACCGACCGGGTTGGCAACCAGCGCCCACATGGCGACGCCAATGGCGCGCAGCGCCGTCAGCGGGAAGAGCAGGATCGACCGCCCCAGGGCGAGCAGAAAGCCACCGAGAGCCGACAGGGTCGCCGCCGCCCCAAGCGCGGTCAGCATGCGGAAGCCCAGGGCCATCGCCGCCAAGCGGCCTACAGCGGCCGTCGCCACGCCAGCGATGACGCCGCCGAGCAGCCGGAACGGCAACAGCACACCGAGCAGCGCGAGGTTCAGACCGCGCATCGCGAGCAGCCCAACGCGGCCGAGCGCGCCCAGGACGAAGAGCAGCGGACCGGCAGCGGCAGCCGCAGCGGCGAAGTAGACGCCGGTCTTCAAGAGCGCCGGGTTCGTCTCCGACAGCTTCTGCAACGTGTCCGCGAGCTTCGTGAAGGCGTTGGCGATGTCGTTGCCGACCGCGTCCACAATCGTGTTGCGGAACTTCTCCCAGGCAGCGCCGAGCTTGAGCAAGATCGCGGGCAAGCCTTGGTTGGCGATCTTGTATTGCCGCTGCGAATAGCCGTCCGACTTCTCTTCGACTTCCTTGATCATCGCGGGCAGATCGGCCTTCAGCAACGCCATGTAACGCGAGATATGGCGCGCTTCGAGGATCTGCGCGATGTCGCCGGTCGTCGCGACACCGTCGTCCATTTTCTTCTTCAGGTCGGTCATGAACTTCGTGATGTCCACCTTCGACCCCGCCGCCGCGACGGCGTCGTTGACCGAGTCCGAAATCTTGTCAGCGTCAACCGCCGACGAACTGCCGATGGCACCCTGAACAGCTTTGGTGATCGCGGCCGACAACCCGGCGTGGTCGCCCTTGTTGTTCTTGATCGCGTCGGCGATCTGGCCCTTCACGCTGCTCGCGTCGATGCCGTCCGCCTTCAAGTTCTCAAGGACCGTGTCGGCGGTGACAGGTCGTGCCTGGGTGTAGTCGGACAGGTTCATGCCGATGCGGCTCAGCGCCTTCATGCCACCCTTGGGCATCTTGACGAGACGCACGATGGCAGAGCGCAGCGCGACGCCCGCTTCCGATCCGAGCACACCGGCCTTCGCGAAGGCCATGACCATCGCCGTGACAGAGTCGAGCGAGTTGCCGGTCGTCGCCGCGACGCCGCCCGCATACTTGAACGACTCCGAGATGTCCTTCATGGACGCGACCGTGGACACGGCGGCATAGACCATGCGGTCGGTGACGACGGTCGAAGACTTCACGGCCTGCTCATAGGTCTTCATGGGCATGCGGAATTGCGTGATGGTCTTGCTCAGTGACGCGCCGACATCCGCAGGCGTCATATCGCCCGCCAGCGCAGACGCGGCCAAGACTTGTTCGAGCGCGCCCTTCGTCTGCTCGAACGTGAAGCCCGCCTTCAGAAGCTCCGTCGCCGACTTCATGATGCCGGTCGCGCCACCGGCGTCAAACCGACCTGCCAAGTCCTGCGACATCTTCGAAAGCTCAAGGCGCTGCTCTTTCGTCGCTTCGCCCAACGCCTCGACCATGTTGCCCGCCTTGGCGAACTCGGCGGCGTCCTTGATCATGTTCGCGCCGAACCACGCGGCGGGCGTCGTGACTCCGAGCGTCGCGTTGCGGCCATGCCGCTGCATCACGGCCATGCGCTTCGAGGTATCGGCGAGATGCTTGTTTACGGCCGCGAACGGCGCGTTCATTTTTGCGGCCATGCCAGCGAGCGAAGCTCCCAGGCTGTTGACCTGGGTCTTCGCTGCGTTGACTGCGGCGTTGAGGCTGGGGCTAACCTTGCCCCCGATGTTGACGAATACGGAGAAGCCGGTCGCCATGTTACTTTGCCTTCATCGCCTTGTTGATGTCGGCCTGAAGCTTCGTGGCGTCTTCAAGCCAGCCGTAGAAATCGTCGAGGGACATTTCCTCGACTTCAGAGATCGAGACGCCGCCTTTGGTCAGCCGAACGAGCGTCAGAATCCCCTTTCGGAGATCGCTTAGCTCGACTGACCCCCACGAAAAGCATCGAGTTGGTCGCTCAGCTTCTTCGCGTCGATCTCGTCAAGCTCTTCGATCACGTCCGGCGAGACGTTGCAGAGATCGGACAGGAGCAGGATGCCCTTGTCGGCGTCGTGGCCCTTGAACTTCGCGGCCTTCAGCGAGTCCTTCGTCTTCGGCCGACGCATGGTCATCGTCTTGTAGGTCTTGCCATCGACCTCGAACGGAAAGTCGAGCGTGATTTCCGCCGACAGCCGCATGTCTTTCTTCTCAGTCACAGTCTAGTTCTCCCGCTAAGTTGAGGACCGACCCGTGCGCTTGCGCCTAGAGGGGTCGGCCATGTTGCCCTACATGCCCATCGCAGTGCGAATGGACGCAAGCTGATCCACGCCGTTGACGATGCGGATCATGTTGTCGATGTCGATCTCGACAACGACGGTGTCCTGAATCTGAATCTTCAGATACCGGATGGACATCTCGGCTTCGTTCTGCGTCAGGTCGCCTGCTTTCCAGGTGCCCAACGTGTTCTTCTTGAAGCCGCCGTGCAGATCGACGGTCATCGGGACCGCAGTCTCGCCGTCACGCTGAAGCGCGCCGCGAAGCTGGATACGGGCGGCGTTGCCGTCCATGTTGCCCCACAGACCGAGAATCTGGTTGGCATACTCGCCGAAGGTGAACTTGGCGGTCAGCGTTTCGAGGCCCATGTCCAACTCGACATTGCCGTCCATGCCGCCGCCACGATACTCTTCCGTCTTCACGGAAAGCTCGGGCAGTTCGACTTCGGAGATGCGACCGGCGTAACCGACGCCGTTCACGAAGCTGTTGAAGTTGCGAAGTACGCGCGGGATCATCTTTCGTCCCCGTTATGCGAAGAGGTTGCGGATGTAGTCCGAGACGAGATGCGACCGGAAGGTCACACGCTCGGCCGGGTACGGCGGCGTGAAGTCATACGAGAACGTCACATGACCCTGCGAGATGTCGGCTTCGGTGTTGAACTCGGGATCGACCCAGCAGTCACCACCGAGGATCGCACCGCGCACGCGAAGCTGGCGCATGTACGCCTTCACCGACGCGGTCACGTCCTCGAAATACTGCTTGGTGATCGAGCGATCCACCGCCCAGCGATGGGCCTTCGCGATGGAGATGTCGATCATGTCGCCGGTACGCGAGACGGACAGGAAGGCGAACTTCGGATCGGCCGAGCAGGTGCGGTTGCCCCACAGATACCAACCTTCGTCGCGGATGAACGTCGCGATCTCATTCTCGTTGAGAATGTTCGCGCGGCTGTTCTTGTCGCCGTAGGCGTAGTCGATGGGACGGCCCAGGCCGCCGATGCCATAGACTTCCTTGTTCGACGGCGACTCCCAAAAGCCCTTCTCGTTGTCCACGCGCGAGATCAGGCCAGCCACTCGGGCGGACGAGTGTTCGAGCGCGTAGGTGCTGGTCTTCACGGACCAACCCGAGACGGTCGGATCAACGATGAACACGCGGCGCGTGCCGTGGTCGTTGCGATAGGCGAACGCAGCGGCATCGGTGGTCGAGGGACCATCGGCGATGATGTGCGCCTTGAAGCCATCAGCCAGTTGCTTCAACTCGCTGACGACCGGGTTCGCCGAAGCGCCGATCTGGATCGTGATGGTCGCGCCGGTGCCGTCGCCGGTGACGGTCGCGGTCAGCGGCGAGACGATGCCGAAGCCGAGCGAGTCGAACTCAAGGCCAGTGATCTTGCCGCCGGTGATGATCGGCTTCGCGGTCGGCAGCACCGCGCCCGCACCGCCGCCCGTGAAGGCCACGGTCGCCTGGGTGTAGCCGTTGCCCTGCGCGGTAACGGTATGACCGGCAACGCCGAGCGGACGCTGATGCGTGAAGCCCGGTGCGATCAGGATCATCGGGGACACGCCGCACTCGGCTTCGGCCGCGCGGAAGACGTGAATGCCGGTGAACGCGCCGGTGTCGGCATCGACGCCGCCGATGACCTTGGAAAGCTGCTCGTTCTCGGTCTGCGCATCAGCGACGCGGACCACGACGATGAGCGCACCGCCCTGATCGTAAATCGAGTCGATGGCCTGCGGCAGCGTGCCGGTCGCGCCGATCATGGCCGCCGCCTGACGACGGTTGACGAGCACGGGGGTGTCGAGGGGGAACGCCACTTCGTTCGCGAGGGGAGCGGTGCCGATCAATCCGATGACGGACGAGCGGACGGTCTGGATCGGCCGGGGGCCGCTATCGACGACGACAGTCTCGACGCCGTGAAGGAAATCGGTAAGGGACATCTGTTCTCTCAATCCTCAGTATTGGGATTGAGCGTACCCTAGCGATCACCCTGCCCTGCGTCGGGACCGTTTGGGTATCCCTTACTCGATGCCTTGCGCGAGCGTGAAGAGCGCGACAAGCTCCGCTTCGCTCTTGTTCAACTGCTCGGCGCAGCCAATGACGAACGGATGATTCATGTCGAACTCCGTCGTCCACTGCCAGCTATCTTGCACGTCGCGCGACTGCGAAGCGACGTACTCTTCGATTTCGTCGCGGAGCCCCAGGGCGTTCATCGCCAGCCGGAGTTGGCGCGCGCTGGCCTTCAGCACCGGCGGCGGCAAGCGCTCCGTCATTGCGACCTGCGTCACGACGCCGTCCACGCGCTTGATGGTCGTGCTTACGATCTTATAGCCGTCAGGCGCGGTCGCGGGGGCAACCCTGTAGACGCCGATCTTCTTAAGGTCCGCGTCCGACCAAAGCTCGACAATCTGCCAACTCTGTTGAGCCTCGCCGACAGAGATCGTCTGCCCGTAAGGGAGTTGCGTGAAGACGCCCTGGGACGTTTCCTGAACAATGATTTTCACGTTTAGCTCCATGAGATGTAGACTGCGCCGTTGGAGCCGTAGGCCCCCGGCGATTGAGCGAAGTTGAATGGCGTACTGTTCGCGCCGTAGCCGCCGGGAGCGCCGCCGGTGCCGACATTGATCACCAAAGTCTGCCCGATCAAGATAATGCCCCTGAGATGGCTCCTAGTCGCGCGAGCGCCATAGCCTCCATATCCTGATTGAACAGGGCTATCACCGCTTGCGAGATAACCGCCTGCGCCGCCAGCCGCGCCGCCTCCGGTGATGTTCTGGTCGCCGCCCTGCGCAGTGCCAGCGGCACCCGTTGCTTGGTTCGCGCCGCCTTGGCCGCCAAAGCCGATTACGTTCAGAAGCGCGGGGTTCTGTTGCAGGTAGACTTGTGACGTGCCGCCAGTGTCGCCCGTGCCGCCCGGATTGAAGGTCATGCCGAACGGCGGGGTGGTGATGACCATGCCGCCCGGCCCCTGCCCGCCACCGCCAGCCCCGCGAACGTCATAGTTGAAGTTGCGGTGCGCGGGGACGGTGAAGGTGTAGGTGCCCGGCGTCGTCCAAGCCATGCTGCCGGGAGTGACCGGCGGAAAAGCGCTCGGGATGATGCGACGAAACGGAAGGATCAGCATTAC
Organism: Bradyrhizobium sp. USDA 327; assembly: GCF_041262065.1. NCBI lineage: Bacteria > Pseudomonadati > Pseudomonadota > Alphaproteobacteria > Hyphomicrobiales > Nitrobacteraceae > Bradyrhizobium > Bradyrhizobium sp. USDA 327. The sequence continues at coordinate 3,745,117 of NZ_JBGCCW010000001.1, forward strand.
CAGACCTTCCAGCCCGCCGCGATCCAAGCGCCGACGCCAGCGTGATACTCGGCGGACACGACCACCGCAATCCCGCCCCCACCGGCGTAGACGCTAGGGACAATGTTGTCAGGGAAGCGGAAGTTGCTGTTCCAGCCAACCGTTCGGTTTCCGGTCGGGTCTTGAATGAACACGACATCGACGACCTGACCGTCCTTGGGATTGATCAGAGAGACGACGACGTTGCCAGTAAGCGTGACGGTCCAACGCGATCCCTGCGTGCAGTCGATCTGCACCGTGCCGTTACCGCTGTTGCCGTAGTTCTTGAAGCCCGTCGCCTGCCACATGATGTCGGTCGTGAGGACGCCCTGCCCCGTACCAGCACGGAGGTCGGCGAGCACAACGCCATTAGCAATCGCGATGTTGCCGAGGCCCAGGTTGGCCCGACCGTTGGCTTGCGCAGTCGCATCCAACCCTTGCGCGGCGGTGTCGATGCGCAGACGCTTCGCAAGCGAGTCGAGGATCGCGTTGATCTGCGTCATGTCGGTAAGCTTCGCAGCGATCTCGACAAGCGTGTCATAGGCCGGTTCGACGCCACCCTTCAGATCGTTGATGGCAGTCGAGATCGCGACACCGTATTGACCGACGATGGTCGTGTGCAGCGCTGACGTAGCCGACGTGATCATGTCCATGACACGCTTCACGACGGGAACGGCGGCCTGCGTCGCGCCTGCGGTCGCTTCGGCTGCCGTGGCAAGGCGGACGCCGCCGATCTCGGTCTCGGAAGCGGGCTCGATGCCCATGCCTTCCAAGTCTTCGCTGATCGCGGTGATCGCGTCCCGAATCCGCTGCGCGTCGTCACGCGCAACGTTGTCGGGATGCGGGAGCGGATAACCGCGCGTCGTGCTATCGTTCGGCATGGCCTATTAACCCGTGGTGGACTTGACTGCGACGGCGCGGATGTTGCGAGCGTTGGAGCGAGCGGCGGGGCCGCCGCCGATCTTCACATACGCGCGCGACACGGCGAGGTTGACGTGATCGAGCATGTACTGGCGCTCTTCCCAGCCATCGCCGAGCGGCGTCGCCTTTTCGAGCGTGAGCGCGTTCGAGGCCGACCACACGGGCAAGCCCGCGTTGACGCCGGTCTGAATCTTCGCCTCGAAGGTCGCGTTGCCGGGCAGATACACGTCAAGGATCAGGCGAACCTTCGAGTCGGTGCCCGCCTCAAAGGCGCGCGTGATGTAGTCGCCGGTCGCCTGGATCGCGCCCGCCACAACCTGAACGTAGGGCAGCATGATCGGCCAGAGGTTGGTCTTTCCGGTCACGCGCAGGCGGACCTTCAGCGTGCCAGTGATGGCCTGCGGCAGCGAGACGTTGACCGCCGGGGCCGTCACGTATTTCGCTCCGTTCGGGGCCTCGAACTCGACCTCGATAGCGGTGCCTTCGGGGCGCTCTGCCGCGAGCAGCGGCATCAGGTCCGAGCAATCCACCACCGGCAGATCGCCGACCTCAATGGTGCGAACGGCTTGGGCGTACTTGGCGCAGCGGAGCCGGAAGCCCAGCGAGCGGCCCGGCTTCGGCAGCCAGGTACGCGAGTCCGAGCCGTCGAGGAAGGTGCCGAGCGGGAACGCATTGCTCGTCACCCAGCCGTTGATCTGATCGAAACCACCCAGGTCGGCGATGGCGACCGAATGGGTCGGGTCTTCGGTCAGAAGCGTGATCGCGTAGCTACGGTCTTCGCGCAGCGTCACCGGACGCTCGAACGCGGCGAAGGTCCAATCGCTTTCGACGCGCGGCTGAACCGAGAGCGGGTCGATGACCTTCACCGTGTTCATGTCGAGGATCGACTCCGCGACGACGCGCTCGGTCGGAAGGCCAAGCTCGACCTCGCGGATTTGGACGCGCACCGGCTTGCTCTTGTCGCCGACCTTGGTGAACTTCACGTCCACGCCGAGCGCCTGACGCGGCTCGCTCAGACGGAAGGTCTGCGCGAGCGGATCGGCGCTATACCAGTACGTCGTGACGACGGTGCGTTCGTTGGTGATCGTGGTCAGCCAGCCGTAGGCCGTGTAGAGCGCATTGGCCGACGAACCGCCGACGCCCTCGAACGCGACGTGCTTCACGCCGACCGGGACGTTCGCCGGAATCTGGAACGCCGAAGTCAGCGTGCCATTGCCGTCCGCGCGGATGGTGCCCGCCGGGGTCACGTCGATGTCGTCGAACGTCACCTTCTTCAGGACTTCGTTATAGCCCCACTTGTGGATCGTGAAGCCGACCGAGCGCTGGCGGATCGTCTCTTCCGCGACCGTGGCGTTGTTGACGATGCGATCCGTGGTCTCCGTGGTCGTTCCGATCAGCGGGCCAGCGGCGAAGTTGGTGCGCTGCCAAGCGACGCGCGACGTGAAGACCGAGGTCCAAACGTCCTGCGTGTCGGTCCAAAGATCGACGGACGGATCGAGAGCAACATCGGTCGCCGGGGGACCGAACGAGGCGTAGGGGTTGATCTTCGATTCGCCGGTGATCTGGCGCTGCTCGAACACGTTCTCGAACGTGTACGTGAGCGCCGTGTCGGCAGGCATCGTAGTGACGGTCGGGATGATCGGCAGCCAGAGCAGGCCGCCGAAGATCGCGCCGGTCTGAGGAAGGCCCTGATCGCGCATGTCGTCGTCGAGCATCGGATCGACGAACACGCCGCGCTTCGAGGCGACTTCCTTCCGATCCACGTCGCGCTGAAGCCGCTCTTCGGCAACCAGTGCGTAGAGGTCGCTGACCATCGTTTCGAGGCTGCGCAGATCGGCGAACGGCATGCGGACGGTCGCGACCTGCTTGATCGTCGGGACGAGACCCCAATTGTTGTAGACATCGGCCAGCTTGTGCAGCGTCGGCGCGACGGTCGTCGGCTGCGGCGCGTACAGCGAGCTAATGCCCTTCAGGTATGAGATCACGCCTTGCTGATCGACCACGATGGCGTCATAGCGCGGCAGCTTCGTTTCGTACTTGATGAACGCGGTCGTGTCGTCGGCCGCGCCGGTGATGTCGAAGCCATCGCGCGTGATGTTGGTCGGGACCGCGTTGGTCAGGTAGCGATACGTGACCTGATAGGTCGAGCCCGGCGCGACTTCCGCGCCGCTCGGCGACCAATCCACGGCCGCGCCGGTCAGCTTGTAGTCGGCGGTCGGTGCGTAAATGGTCGCGCCCTGCTTGACCTGACGGATCGAGAGCACGGTCGGATCGGGTAGCGTGTCGGACGCGCCGGAATAGGTGCCGTGGGTCAGCGTCACGGTCTTCTCGGCGATGATCGTGATTTCCTTGATCGAGGCGATGGGCGCGAAACGCACCTTGATCGTCTGCGTGCCGGAATTGACGGCATGCGGCTCGTCATCGAGCAGCATGATCTCGGGCTCTTCGGTCACGCGAAGGCGTGCGGAGGCAGGCCGGGTCCGCTTGTAGCCCCAAACGTTGATCGTGCCTTCCGAGATGGTGAAGGTCTGCTTGCCGGTGTCGTCGAGGCCGAGCGCCTTCAAGTTGAAGCCTTCCACGACGTACCCGCCGTGCGCCTCGCGGTCATAGCGCGCGAGCAGGTTCGCCCAGGCGTCATCCATGCCGGGCTCATTCGGAGTGTCGATAGTGCCGTCCTTGATGGTATAGATCGGGAAGAAGTCGCCCTCTTCGCCGTCGCCCTCATAGCCCCAGCGGCCGAGCATCGCCAGCGCCGAAGCGCCCGGCTCGCCTTGTGCGCGCGTTCCGGGGGCGAGGCCCTTCAGCGTCGGATCGTTCTCATAGGTGACGGTGAAGGTGCGCAGGCGGATGCCGATCACGACGGTGCCGACCGCCGAGATGACGAGATTGCGGGCGTCGATGTTATGCACCGCCCCGCGAATGTAGACCTTGGCCGCCGCCAACCTCGCCTCGACTTTGGCGTTGATGATCGGCCCGAGCACGATGGCACCGCCGCTGACCAGCGAACCGTCGCGCCAGAACGCATCGGCGACGCCCTTCAGGCGGTTCGCCTCGATGTCCTGAATGACGTTCAGTTCGTTGCTCGTCAGGAAGCGGTCATAGTGAGCCACCATCCGCTGATAGCCCTTCGCCGGATCGAAGGTGTTGATGTATGCCGGGAGGGTATCGCGAGCGTCAGCCATTTTCAGATCACCAGAACGTAAGAGAATCCCTGCCGCTCACTCGGGGAGCGAACCTTGCCCGCGAAGCGGTCGAGCAGGAGCAAGTATCCCGGTTCGGCGACCTGATCGGGAGTCAAGTACAGTTGCCCTTCAGGCACTCCCGGCTTGCGCGTGCCATCGACATAGATGCCGACTTCGCGGATCGTTTCGGTCGCGGCTTCGAGGTAATCGAACAGCACGTTGCAATAGAGGTAGCGCGTCGCCGTGGTCGAGATCGTCCACCGCTGGCCGCCCGGCGTGCTGATGTTGCCGTTGTCGTCCGGCACAACGAACTCCACCGACGACGCGATGCGACGGCCAACTTCGTTGACCAAGGCGGTCTCCCCGGAGCCCAAGGCGGGCGTGCCGTACTGAACCTGAGCCTGGACGGTCGCGCCCGGCGCGATCTGGCCGCCGTTGATGCGCGTCACCGCGCCGGTGTTGGCGTTGAACGTGTAGTCGCGCGGCGTCTCGAACGTGAGAGCGCTATCGACGCTCTTCACGGCCAGCGCAGAGACCGGCGCGTGATCGAGCATGAAGCGCTCGGGCGAACCCGAGAACGTGAAGTTCTTCACGTCGGTCTGCCCCCACCACGAGTCCCCTCGCCCCCAGGCGAAAAACATCGTGCGAGACTTCAACGCGGCGGCGAGACCTTCGCGCCCGCTATTAACCAGAAGTGCCATCGGGTCCTCCGTAAATCGTGAACTGTTCAATGTTGGAATAGGAGACGTTCGGCCAAGGCACGCGCGGCCAAGGCATCAACGCTTCCTTTGCGAAGTCGATCTGCTCGCCCGAGAGCGAAGCCTGAATGGAGACCACGGACGGCTCGACGACCTCGCCATCGAGCAGAGAGCGGTCGAGCACGAAGCCTTCCTCAAAGCGCGCGACGCCCTCGACGGACGTGAAGACACCGCCGTCCATATCGACGTTGAAATCGACTTCCTCGCCGTGCTGCTTGCCGAACGAAAGCTTCGGCTTGATGCCGGGGAGATAGACGCCGGACCAATCGTCGAGCAGCGCGCCGTCGAGGCGCATCATGTCGAGGCGCATCGGCCGGATGTCATAGCCGCCATAGATGCGGCCCAGGACGCTAGACGCCTTCTTGGAGAGGTTCGCCAGCCCGATCAGGTTGAGCAGCACATCTTGGTCAGGCCGCTCAGTGAGCCCGATCTGGAACAGGCCCCAGCGCACAGCGCCGTGATCTCCGCGCTCATAGAAACCGTCGAGGCCCAGCCAATCGAAGACGATCTCATAGGCTTCCACGCGGCCCCGGAGCGTCTGCCAACGCTTGCCTTCCCTGTAGAGCCTCTGATGGTCGGCGACGAACTCAGCCGCGTCTTCGAGGCCCCAATGGCGCAACAGCCACGGCAGAACGTCTTCGGGGATCACATCGAGATAGCGCACGTCGATGATCGACTGCACCAACGCGGCATAGCGCGAGCGCGAGTCGATAGTCTTCACAACGGACCGCTGAAGCGGCGTCGTGTTGCGCGGGACGATGTCGATCAGGTCGGTCATCAATAGGACCGACCCTTGAAGTTGAGCTTGATGGTGCCGAGCGCCACGCCCTCATTCGGCTCCGCGCGCGTGTAGTCGTCGGCGGCAGGCGAGATCATGACGATCCGGCGGACGCCGGACGTGCGCAGGGACGCGATCACGAAGTCAGCGGTGAAGTCCCATCCCAGGCGGCGCGATGCGGCGAACTCGGTCTTCAGGCGATCTTCGGCCGTCTGCAACTCACTCGCCGGGGCTTCCGGCAAGAGCCACACGTCCGCCTCGACGTTGACAACGCGGATCACGGCGGGGACGACATCGACGTGATCGTTGTCGCCCAGGACGAGCGGATCGTTCAGCGCGGCGGCGACGGTCGCGAGCAAGGCGGGGCTAGCGACGCCATCCCCTTCGGTGGACAGGATCGAGACCTTAACCCCACCCTTGGCATCGCCCACAACGCCCACGTCGGCCACGCGGAGCGGGTCGGCGGCGAAGGCGTACCGCTTGTACCAATTCTCGGTGAAGCCGCCCTGCCCCTTCTTCCGCTCGCGCAGGCGGCGTCGCAGGTCGTCGAGGGACTCGCCAACTGCCTGCGTCATGTTCCAATCGGACGCCTGCGCGATCAGGTCCGCGCCCTGCCCGAAGTCGAGCAGCGTCGCGCGGAACGTGTCGTTGAGCGACGTGACATAGAGCAGATCGCCATAGGCGGCATGGCGGCAGAAGTTGTTGATCGGGTCCGACCGCAGCATGTACGTGTCCCAATCGAGACCGGCAGTCTCAAGCAGGCCGCGCATCTGCGTCAGGCGGGCGTCGAACAATGCCTGGAACGCGGGCTCGCGCTCGATGACAGGCAGCGGCAGGTTCGGGAGCGGCGCGTCCATTAGACGTAGCTCCCGACGACCATGTTGTCAGAAAGGATCACGCGGCCCTGCGCGTCTCGGGCTTCCGAGTAGTCGCCGAGATGGCCGCGCGGGTAATAGATGCCCTCGATATCGAATTGGGCATGGCCCTGATCCGTCATGTCGGAAAGCTCCATCTGAATGATGCGGAAGCGAGGCTCTTCAGCCATCAAGGACTCAGGGCTCTTCCGATTGATCGCTTCCGGCACGGCCGCGTAGAAATCGATCAGCGTGACGGGCGACACGGCATGGTCAACAAGGCGCGGCATCTTCGAGCCGAAATCGCGGGCCATAACGAGCGACTTCAGCGAAGTGCTCAGAATCGTCGCAATCGACTGCCAGACATCGTCGATGCCTTCGAGAGGCTTGCCGGTGTTGAGGTCAATGGTCGCCATAAGGCGCACCGTGCCGCGTCGGCTCGGTCGCTTACAGCCTGATCCGGTCGCCTATATCAGCCCTTCTTGGCGAAGGTCTTCAGGGTCGGGATGTCGCTGACGACTTCGACGCGATCCTGCGGGCGCTCGCTGGTATCGTCGAGGCCCAGGAACGTCGCGGCGGCGACCGCAAAGATGTCGGACTCGTGGAGCGCCTGCCCGGTCTTCGTCTTGATCGTGTCTTCCGCCTCGATCTCGACGTTTTCTTCCATCTCGATCTTCAGGTTCTTCGCCTTCAGCGTGATCGTGCCTTCCTTCATCACGATTGAGCAGCCCGTGCCCTCAATCGTGATGGTGCCCTTGTCCTTCAGCCCCTTGATCAGCCAGTCGCCCGTAGAGCGGTCGTAACTGATCTCGCCAAGGATTTCGTCTTCCTCGCCGTCCTGCCCGTCCTCGCCACCTTCGCCGCCGCCCTCGCCGCCCTCGCCGCCCTGACCGTCGTTGCTCTTCGGCTTCGCGAAGATTTTGCGCCAGACGCCCGCCTTGTCGGTCGTTTCCTTCTCGTCTTCATTCTCAGGCGTGTACGTGCCTGCCGGATAGACCTGCGCCGTCGCAAGCTCGCCGCCTTCGGCAAGCAAAACGACCTTCTCGCCCTTCTCAAGGAAGTGCGTCTCGCGGTCGCCCTTGGCGCGCATGCCGCCCGCCGGGAGCCAATCGGTGATGTTGTGGTTGTCTTCGTCGTTCTCGTCACCGATCAGGACGCGGTACGCGGGGGGCTGCCGCTTGTAGTCCACTTCCTTGATCTTGCCGAACTTGACGACATCCTGCGCGCGCCGATCGATGTCGGTCGCTTCCGGGTCGGACACGCCGCCGGTGCTCGCGGGATCGCGCAGAAACTTGACCATGCTACTTTCCCGCCAGGAAGTCCGCCATGTCGGCGTCGAGGTTGTCGGCCGTGGCGCGCGGACGCCATGCGGTGCGATAGATGACCTGCCAAACGAGGCCGATAGCGCCAATGGGGCGCTTGACCTGCTCGGTGATCACGTCGATGTCGGACTCGAGCAGCCGCATGCGCGCGGACTCGAAGCCGGGAATCACGAAGCCTTCAAAGGCCGCTTCCATCTGCTCTGCGATGTCGTCGAGCTTGTCGTCAACGGTCTCGCCGCCGAGCAGCATGGCCTCCGTGACAAGCGTCAACTCACGCTCGATATAGGTCGCGTCGCCCTCGACCCCGTAGTCCTTCTCGGGGTTGTACTTCTCCATGCGCGCATAGACGAGAATGGCCGGGCCGTCCTCTTTCAACTCTTCCTCGTTCACGGGAGCCATGCGGCTCGCAAACACGCGGCTTTGCGCGACCGTGCGGTACTCGCCGTCAACGATTTCGGCGAGCCGGGCTCGGAACGCTTCGCGGATTCGCTTACGAGGATGCGCCATGTCAGTCGTTCGCCATGAGCAAGAGCAGGGACAGGCCGGTGCCGTCCGGTCGCTTGTCCTCGATCCGATATTCTTGGCCCTTGATCGTCAGCTTCTCGCCCTTGCGACCGCCCTTGTTCAGATCGGACGTGCGGCAGAGAAACGTCGGGCCGGATGACGTGACGCTCGCGCCCATCTGCATTTGGAATTGGGTCCCGTTCCAACGGTTCGGATTCCAATTGCTGCCTTCGTCGTCGAACTGGCCGGGGATGTCCTTCGGCGCGACGGCTGGATCGCGGCTCACATAAGACGCCTCAACCCCGAACTCGTCGGGGTTGAGGAAGATCAGCAGATCGTTGTCGGTCTCGACCGGCATCAGACGCCCGATGCGCGCAATGCCAGAGCAGCGTCGATCTCTTCGTCGGTGATGTCGAACCCGACGATCTCTTCAATCGGCTTCTGCTTCGGCTTGCCCTGACGATGACCGGACTTGAAGAAGTCCTTCTTTTCGTCGAGCAGGTCGATTGCGGACGCGATGTCCACGACGCGAGTGCTCGCGCCGTCCGTCTGATGCGAGGCGGGAGGGACTTCATCAGCGGACGGCGCGTCGCCGGGGGCATCACCGGCGGACTCGATGCCAGCGAGCGTGCTGGCGGAATCCAGAGCAATCTCGGCAACGGCCGAAACCGGGTTCTGATCGAGAACGACGCGAGCAGGCCCGAGGGCCTTCGCTTCGTTCTCGGTCATTTCGACCGGCGTGCCGGGCGGAATATACCGCCCGTCACGCTTGATCGTTACGAGGCCGCGATACAACGGCATCTCACTTCACCTTCGCGCCCAGGGTGCCGTTCACGCGGTAGGGCGCGATCAGCGGGGCGGACTGGCCGAGGATGTACCGCACGGACGGGTCCTCTTCCTCCCAGGACTTCACGAAGAAGTCGCGGGGCTGGATACCGGCCTTGAGGTCCATGATCGCGCCAAAGTGGCGGACGCCCTCGATCTCACGCGAGGCCATGACGATCTCGCCAGCCGGGAGCACGTCCTTCTCGACGTTGTCGAGCGGATCGACGTACTTGTCCGCGTGAACCCACAAACGGTAGTCGCCGAACTGAGCGACCAGACGGATGCCGGGGGTGATCAGGATCGGGCCGAGCGAGGCGCGAGCCGATTCCAGAGTCGCGGCGGTCATGTCGATCTGAAGACGCATCGCCTTAGCGACCGCATCGGAGTCGGGACCGGCCAGCTTGGCGCGGATGGTCTTCCACACGTCGCTCGCCATGATCACGTCACGGCAGGTCAGGGACGAATGATCGAAGATCATCTGGCCCCAATCTTCGATGTCGTCGAGCGGGTTGACGGCGGCGTTGTCCCACTTGTCGGTGCCGGTCAGGACGATGCTCAGTTCGGCATCGCGACCGAAGTCAACAAGCTGCTCGGGATAGTCGTCGCCCTTCAGGACGAGCTTGCCGGTACGCAGCACTTCGGCCGACATGACTTCCAGGCGGCGGGTCCACATATCCAACTGCTCGCTCACGGCGAAGCCGATGGACGCAGCAAGACGCTGCTCGGGCGACAGGGAGCCGCCGATCTTCTCGCCTGCGCGGCGCTTGAACTGGCCGCTCGGCTTGAAGACGCGCTTGTCCTTGATGTAGGCCGGGGCGAGCGACTGAGTCTTGTAGCCCTTCTCGCGGATCACCTTGCCCGCGACGATGGGCGAGACAAGCGGCGAGATCAGGCGACGACCCTTCACCGAGTCAAACTTGATGTCTTCGGTGTTGGAGGTCTCGGCGGTCGTGAAGAACGTGTTGAGGAAGAACGCCGGGTTGAGCGGCAGTTCCTCGACAACACGGTTGAGGGCGGTGGTCGAAAAGAGGTCCATAGTGAGGGCTTCCCGTTTGCTTTCTTCGAGGTTGTCTCGGTTAGCCCATCGGCTTAACGAGCCAGATCGACTTCGTGCGGAAGACCGCATCCACCGATCCATCCACCGATCCGAGGGTGTGTCCGGCGCCGAGGATCAGCTTTTCCTGATCGACCTCGCCAGCGATGTAGACGATGGCCTCCACGTCAGCGGAGGTCGCATCGACCTGCTCACTGAGGATCGCGTCGGGGACCTGCGAGCCGTCGTTCGCCGCGAGGATCGACTTGAGGTACTTCTTGTCGGCAGTGACCTGACCGAGCACAGTGCCACGGCCCAGGACGCCAGCGCCGGACTTGATCGTCACCTTGCGGGCGCGGTGGTGGCCGAGCATGAGCATGCTCGGGACGTATGCGCCTTCGTTCTCAAACTTCGCCACCTTGCGGCTCCTTAGTTGCCGGACGCGAGCTTCATCGCGCCGAGAATTGCGTTGACAGCGGCTTCGTCGCCCTGCGCCTTCTCCTGACCGCTCGACGGGGCGACGCCAGAGTTGGCTTCGGTGTCCGTCTTGATGTCAGCGGCGCGCTCGGTGCGCTTGGCCTTTTCAGCGGTTACGATCATGGCCGAGAACTCGTGAGCCGAAGAGCCCGTTTCGATAGCCTTTGCGGCGGCGGCCTCGTAACCGGGCAGGGTCAGGCCCATGATCTCGGTGACGCGCTTCCGCTCGACGACGACCGGATCGCTCGCGGCGGCGGCGGCGGCTGCGGCGGCTTCTTCGTCGGCCTTCGCCTTGGCTTCGGCTTCGGCCTTTGCCTTGGCTTCGTTCTCGGCCTGCACTTCAGCGCGAATCTGCGCAGCGAATGCAGCCTTCTCTTCATCGGTCATCTTGACTTCTCCACTTTGGCCGGTCGCGGCCGGGTTAAAACCGAAGGAAGCCTTCGGACTTTCGCCGCGAGCCAAGCTCGCGAGAACCTGTTCGAACGTCGCAACACCATCGGCCATCCCGGCATCCACTGCCGCCTTGCCGATCAGGACATCGCCCTGGCCGAAACGTTCGAGTGCATGTTCGACGCTTACGCCGCGATACTTCGCGACCGTCTCGACGAACACGGCGGCCATTGCGTCAACGCGCGCTTGCACGCGGTCGCGGCCTTCCTGGGTGTTGATGTCCACGCGCTTGTAGGGCGACTGCGAAGACACGAACTCGATGGTCTTGATGCCGCGCGCCGCGTCCTGCGCGGACGTGTCACGATAGCCAGCGACGACGCCCATCGAGCCGAGTGCGGCGGTCGGGCCGATCAAGAACTCGTCCGACGCGGTGCCCAACCAGAACGCAGCGGAGGCCGCCTGATCGCCTGCATACGTGACGATGGGCTTCTTACCGCGCACTTCGTTGATCGCCGTGGCAAGCTCCGCAACGCCAGCGGCCTCGCCCCCAGGCGAATGAATGTTGAGCAGGATCGAGCGAATGGACGCATTGTCCATCGCGGCCTGAAGGTCGCGGCGCACGGTCTCGTAAGCGGTCGCGCCGCAGAACGTGGTCATGAGGTTGGCGCGCTTGAACAAGGGGCCAGCCACGTCGATCACGGCGACGTTGCCGCGCCGCGTCGCGCGCTCAGACCGCTCAAGCTCTTGGCCGCGATAGGCTTCGAGCATCTGCGGCGTGATCTGAGTCTCGCGCGCGGCGATCTCCATGACCTGACGCAGAGCCCCCTCTTCCATGGCCCAATTGGCCGTGAGAGCGGCGTCGAAGATCAGCGGGTTGCGGACGTTGATGGTCATTGCTTTTTCTCGGGCTTCTTCGGGGCGGGCTTGTCCGTGCCGTCGCCCTTCTGTTCGATGTCTTCGTTGACGCGAGACCCCATGCCGGACGGCGCGAGCACTTCGGGTTCGAGCTTCGCCGCCGCGCGAGCGGTGTGCTCGCGTGCGCGCTGCGCCGTGGTCTGCTCGAAGTCGTCGCCACCACGCTCGATGATGACCTGCTCGATGGTGCGAGCGCCCAGGTTGACGGCTTCGGTCTCGGCCTTCCATTCCTTGAGCGGGTCGAGGATGATCCGCGCGGGGCCAATCCACTGAGCGCCGAGCCACGCCGCGCGCTTGACGGGATCATTGAAGAAGCCGGGCGCGTCGATCAGACCGGCATTGATCGCATCGGTCAGGAACCACTCGTAAACGGGCGCGCAGAAGTTGCGGACGAGCCAAGTGCGGCGGTCGCGGAAGAACTGCGCGGCCATTTCCAGAGATGCCCTCGACGCGCTGTAGCTCGCCGTGAAGTGCATCATGAGCAGTTCGAACGGGATGGACAGAGCGACGCCGATCTGCCTCACGACCGATTGAAAGAACGGGTCGAAGTTCGCAGTGTTCGCGGGCTGCGCAGTCTGAATCTCTTCGTCGGTGCCGATATCGACGATGGTGCCCGGCCCCATGGTCACGTCGTTCGCGCCCATCCCAGGAAGGCCCGGCGTAGCGCCTGCAAAGCCGTCGTCGCCCGTGGTCTTCAGGAAGACGGTGAAGAACGAAGACACGACGGCCTTCATCAACTCGGCTTCGCTGTAGCGGTCGAGTTGCTTCAGGATTTCGATGACCGGAGCGAGCGCAGGAATGCCACGGTTCAGGCCGGGGCGCATGCGCTCGAAGATATGGAGCACCATCTGCTCGCCCGACTTCTTGCCGAAGGCCGGGATTTCGGTGAAGCCGTTGACCGTATAGGTCTGGCGCTCGCCGGGGTGTTCGTTCAGGACGATGTAAGCGACCGGAGCGCCGTCTTCGTCGATCCTGACGCCGTCACGGATCAGGTACTCGCCTTCCAACTCGCTCGGGGTGGCGACGCGGTCGGCCTCGATCACGTTGAGCGCGAGCGGCACGACGGCGTTGGGGCGCTTCGGCGTCCGGCGCAACACGAAGGTGTCACCGGATTCGAAGACGGCACTGAAAACGAGACCCTGAAGCTCATAGAAGTTCTGCGTGAGCGTGATGTCGCAGAGCTTCGACTGCGCCCAAAGGTCAAACAGCGTCTCGGACTTGCGCTCCCACAACTCGGCGGCTTCCGGCGACATGCCGAGCAGCTTCGGGTTCAGCTTCGAGCGCACGCGCAGGCCGGACCCAACAACGTTGCTCTTCGAGGTCTGCCTTGCGCCGGTGGCGATGGGATTGTTGCGGCCGAGATCGCGCGAGCGGCTGCGCAGCGCGGGAAGGTCGCCCAGGGTATCGGAGTCGGCCGAGCCGGGATGGGTCTTCCACGCCTTCAGGGCGGCGCGGTTCGAGCGCGCACCGGCGTATTGGCCCATGTAGTTGAGCGAGAGGCGCGCATGGTAGCGGCGCGTCGCGAAGTTCGGTGCGACGCCCGCCAGGAAGCGGTCCATAAGGGTCGGTGCGACGGGCTTAATCACAGCGGGATCACCCGCTGGGTACGAATGCCGCCACGCTTGGCCCGAGCGGCCTGCTTTTCGAGGCGTTGGGCACGCTGATCGAGTTGGCGCAGATCGGCGCGCCAAAGCTCACGATCCTTGATCGTGTAACGCTGACCGTTCTGCTCGACCGTGTTGATCGAGGTTAGGGTCTCTTCAAGCTGCTCTTCGACGGTCTTTGCCATGGCCCGAAACTACGGGACATGGATGGTTCGAGAGAGATCGTTCCGATCTCCCTTAGCGCGCCGTAGGTTTTGAAAATTCCGCGCTCCTGTGCTTTCATGCTAGGGCATTTCTCTTGAGGGCTCGCGGTGACGATTGACAAGAAAGACCAAAAGCGATGGGGCGAGCCTGAACTTGACAAGGCTCAGGCCGAAAATGATGCCATTTTTGCCGAGATAGACGGGCTGAAAGGGCTGGTTGAGGGCGGTGACATGACGATAGAACAGGCCCAGACGCGGTTTTTGGAGCTGGTTGAAAGACATCGCTTGGTCGGCGAGCGGCTACTGAGTGTAGCTCGCGCTTGGAATGCTACGCCGGGCAACGCTTAGCCATGATGCTTCCGCTGCTGTTCGCGGTGATTTCGCTCTTGTACGCAATGGTGGGCCAAGCTGGCGGGACCGCATTCCTCGCCTTGATGGCATTCGCCTCCTTTCCGCCAAGCGAAATGCGTCCGACGGCCCTCGTGCTGAACATATTGGCTGCTGGTTATTCGACTTGGGTGTTTAATCGCACTCGCTCGTTAGATTGGGCAAAGCTTCGTCCGCTTCTACTCGCGTCACTGCCAACCGCTCTTATCGGCGGGTTCATCGTGCTCGATGAACGTGTTTATAATTCTGTTACCGGTGTTGCACTTCTATGCGCAGCGGCAATTCTCGCGTTCCGTCGTGGACGTGATGGTCAGGCGGACAAAATAACCCCGTTTTGGGGCTCCGTCACTGTTGGAGCGGCGGTCGGGCTCGTCTCGGGGCTTACCGGTGTTGGTGGCGGCATTTTTCTTGCTCCCATTCTGATAGCAATGGGTTGGGCTTCACCCAAGCAAACCGCAGCCCTCACCGCCCCTTTCATTTTGGCGAACTCACTTATGGGTCTGATTGGCGCCAGGTACGCCGGTCAGATGCCGTCTGCTCACACTTGGCTTTATGCGATGGCGGCGCTCGTCGGCGCGATGCTCGGGACTATGATCGGGCTGCGGTGGCTCACGGATAAGACGACGCGCTTCGTCCTTGCGGCAATTCTGGCCACCGCGGGATTACAGCTTCTACTGCTTCCGCACTTCTAAGCGGCGGACCTAGCCCGACCGTTTCGGCGCGTCCTTGAAGATCACGACATCTTCGGGTGGCACTCCACCGGCGAGATAGATGCGCAGAAGCATCTCGATAGTGCCAGAAACGGCCGATTTTCCCTTCTCCATGTTGTAAACATGGTCGGTGCCGTGCTCTTCGGAGAGCCCCAGGGCGCGCACAAGCTCTTGGGCCGTCAGCGGGGCACCGCCGGGCTTCCACATCTTGCCCAGGGCGGTACGGGCGGCGCGGACATCGTCCTTGGTCATCATGCTCTTCATCTAGCCGGTCGTTCCTTAACTTTCAACGCCACGGCTGCGCATGCGACGCCGCCCAGGCACCGCCTGGGGAGCCGCTACGGCGGGCTCTTCGCTCGCGACGGTCTGTTGAGGGGCAGCATTCATTGCGTTCGCCGCAGCGGCCCGCAGGGCCATCAAACGGCGCTCCATATTGATCCCGAGCGAGAGCCGCGCGGCGATGTTGTAGACGCGGAGATCCAGCGGTTCATTTCGCTGATGGACCTTGTGCCATTCCTTCGTCACGAAACCGCGCCTATCGGTCTTCAGGACCGCTTTTTCGGCGGTCAGGCCCTCGAAGAACTTCTTGTCATAGTTTTCGAGCAGCGGGTAATGGCAGTATCCGGGGCCGGGCTCCTTCAGTTCGAGGCGCTTGTAGTGCATGTCCTTGGCCTGATCGACGCCGAGCACGAAGATCGTGACGTTCTTCGCCTTGTTGACGGTGCCCTTCACCGGCCAGATCGGGCGGCCGGGTCCACCGATGCCCTTAATGGCGTAGACGCGGCGAGCGATGCGCGGCCGGACGAAATTGTAGACGTGCTGCGTGAAGTGGCCGCCAGAGTCGATGCAGGCCGCTTCCACGCGCATCTCGACGCCGGACGGATGCTTGAACGTCCGTTGCAAGGCGTTATCGACGACCTCCCAAAAGCCGGGAGAGTTGGGCGCGCCATAGTGGACCTTGTAGTCGAGCGACCACGATTCATCGTCCTGGCCCCAACCGCACCACTCGATTTCGGCGCGGTCGTCCTGAATATCGACCGCCCCCGTGATGCAGCCGACACCGCTCGGGAGAAGGACCGAGGCGTCATAGTCCTCACGCCGGGCATAGATCGAATCCGGGTTGGCACGCTCGCCGCGCTCTTCCCACGTTTCCGCGAGGCGCGTGTTCACCCAGGTCTTCAGACGCTCGGGGTGCTTCTTCACCAAGACGAAGTCGCGCGCCATCTCCCCGAGCGCTCGCCAGGGCGACGCGATGCGGTTCAGATGGAAGCCAGCGTGGCCCTTCACTTCGGGGCGCGTAGCGATCCACACGCCGCGCTGAATGGCCTTCAGGCGCTCGGCCTCGCTCCATCCGTGATCGCACAGTTCGCCGGTGTCGGGATCGCTGTATTCGCAGTGATAGCGCGCGGCCAACGGTTCGTCGTCGGGCCATCGGACCTGCGCCCACCGCAGATGTTGCATGTGCGCGCACTTCGGGCACGGCACGAAGAAGCGGCGCTGATCGCTTTCCTCATAGGAGGACTCGATGCGCGACGCGCCCTTGATGGTCGGCGTCGAAACGAGCGCGATCTTGCGATTCCAGAACGTCGTGGTTCGCTCGATAGCCAGCGAGACAGGATCGCCTTCCTTACCGGCGCTCGCCTCATAGCGATCAACTTCGTCGCAGAGCAGAATGCGGATCGGGCGCGATGCGAGCGATGCGGGCGAGTTTGCGCCCGCCATGGTGATGTGGCCGCCCGCATATTTCTTGTGAAGGATCGTGTCTTCGGAGTCCCGCGCGCTGTTGCCGAGCTTCGCCGAGAGAGGCGGCGTGTCGCGGATCATCGGCGCGAGACGATCCTTCGAATATGCTTCGGCCATCTGCAACGTCGGTTGCAGAATGAGCATCGGGCACGGATCGAGATGGACGTGGAAGCCAGCCACGTTGTTGATGACTTCGGTCTTCACCGTCTGCGCCGCGACCATACAGGTGATGATCTCGATCTCGGGATCGGCGAAGGCATCCATGATGCCGCGCGACGGCTCGACGCGCGCAGTAGACCACTTGCCGGGCTCCGACGACGCTTCCGGCGACAGCACGCGGTATTCGTCTGCCCATTCGGAGACGGTCAGCTTAGGCGGCGGGCTGAAGCTCTGCGCAATGATCTCACGGACCTGCGCGCGAAGCCGGGCTTCATACGCGCGATCCTCATGATATTCATCGACGACGGCGACGGCTGCGGTCATTAGGCGTCCGGCTTGCGCTGATATTCAGGGCAGCGCTGGCGCGCATCGGTCGGCTGATCGAAGTTGACCGACGCCGCGCGCTGGCACACGCCATGCCATTCCCCTTCCCGTTTCCAGGCGGTGCAGACTTCGCAACTGTTCGGCGGCCACTTCATCCAAGAAGGCTTGAACTCACTCGTCATTTTCTTCTTCGTTCTCTTCGATGATGGACTCAGACGGCGGCTCGGCGTGAGGCTCTTCCTCGACCGCGTCGTCAGCCGACATCTTGATTTCGTTCAGTGCTTCGAGGATCAGCCGCTCAACTTCGTTGACCAGCTTCTTCGTGCCGTCCGGCGCGCCGACTTCGAGTTGGATCGCAGGCCGTAGTTTGGATGGGATACCGAGCAGACGAGCGCGAGCGTTCGCGATCTCGTTCGAGAGCACCCTGGCGACCATGTCGATGGGGCGGACAAGCTCCATCTTCGTCGCCAACTCCAACTCGGAGAGCTTCGCCTTCGCGATCTCATTGCGAAGGCGCGCCTTGTCGATGGTGATCTCTTCGCCGCCTTCCTTCAGCGTCGCGGCCGTGTGCGCCTTGCGTTCGGCGCGCTCGCGCGCGAGCAACCACTTCAGCACGTCTTCGGTGTCGAACTCGAACTGCTTGCCACGGCCGCCGTGCGACTTGACCGGCATTCCGTTCTCGACCCATGCGGAGATCGTCGGCAGCGAATAGCCGAAGATGTCCGCAAGCTCTTGCCGATTGACGGTCTTGCCCATGATCAGTCGATCACGTTGCTGCGGTCCGTCCGCGCGATCAGATCGGCGACGACGATGTCCACCTGGCGGAAGGTGGACAGCATGTCCCCGTCGTAGTTCATGACGCAGCGATGCGCGTTGACCTCGACCTGCGCCTTCTCGGTGCGGTGTTCCTGGGGGATCAGGCCGGGTCGGTGAATTTCGACGACCCATCCGCCCATGCGGTCGATGGCCTCACCCTCATTGGGATGGCGCACGTCCTCGAACACGACGCGCTTCGGCGCGCTCATGTAGAGCACGTCGGTCTCGGTCCCGATCCAGAAGTCCGAGCCCATGTGGTCGCGACCCCAAAGGCCGCCGAGACCTTCCATGGCGTGCCGGGGCGACTTGCCGCCCAGCCAGGGCGACGGCTGTTCCTTCAGATCGCCGTCGATCATGCGCTCGATGGTCGCTTCGTCGCAGCGCCGGTAGCGCAGGTAGGCGCGCAGCATGTCCTTCAGCGCGCCAGCGAACCGGCCGCGTACAAACCCGTGATTTTCGATGAGATGGCGGGCCACGGTGGTCTTGCCGGACCCGATAAGGCCCTTGAGGCCGATAACGATCATGGATGGAGGCTCCGATTAAGAGCCATACGGTCTCAATCGGTATAGTTTCTTTCGAGCGTGTTTCGGTATCCCCTCGCCGCGCCGGTTGGCCGCCGGACCAAAATATCAATTTCGGGCCTCAAATATCGCCAATCGGATGTTTTCCGTGGCAGGCCGGGTTGCGCCCGAACCCAGGTTCCGCAACCGATCCGAGAACAGAAAGTCACTTTTGAAATTTTATATCTGCCAGAGTCGAGCGGTCGCGCGTCACCCGAATGGGGGAAGGGCCCTGGAAGGACCCAGTTACAATCTGTGAGATGTTCGAAGCTGGCAGCAGGTGCGAGAAGCTAGATCATGGGGAAGACGCTGACTCCTAGCGATGTCGGTTCCCAGGCTGGCCTTTGCGACCGCTGCGAGACATCTCTACGTCAGGTTCTAGAAAGCTTGCCGCAGTAGGGGACCTACGCAGGTAATCTTGAACACGAGGCTGACATGGACCGGCAGAACTTCGATCCATCTAATGTGCCAGCTGGGTCGCTAGCGCGGCACGCCGTTTCGGAAGAGCCGCAGGCGGGCCCGGCCGGGCAAGACGTCTTTGAGCAGCACTTGGCCGAGGCAAGCCAGGCTGCTCCCGTCGCCAGCGGACACAGGGCCACCAGCTATCCCCATCTGTCTACAGAAGACCGGAACTTTATCGATACTGTGATCCCTCATGAGCATGACGCGGCTCAATCGAGCGCAGCGAAGAGACGGAGGACGCTGCCCGATCTTGAAGAGGTTGTGATATACCGACAGTCAAACGCGAACGCCGCTTCAGGAGAAAGTAGCGGTGCACCGCAGGTTGCAACAACGGGCATCATAGTCCGAGGGCGTTCGGACGAGCGGCCTCTCTATTCCAAGGATGCCGCCGTCCTGAAGCTTGAGCACGCCCTCATAGAGCGCGGCATGAAGAGCCGAGGGGCACATGAGCATGTAAGCCGCCTCATTACCTATAGCCGTTGGCTATTCGAAAATAAGCTACCAAGCATTGTCGATCGCCTGGACAGCAAGTCGCTGATCGACGATGGCGCCATACACAAGTACACCGGCGGGCGCAATGCGGATCTCCTTAAGTCCTTGAATTATTTTAGGACCTTTTGGGCGGCGGAAGAACTCGTCGTACGAGCTAAGCGCGATAACTCCTCCCAGAGCGCGCTCCTCAATCCCGAAAGCGCGGTGCAGATGGAACCGCGGCGCATCGACGGCACCGCTGGCAGCCGGGGCCCTGGCCATCCCCATCTGTCGACGGAAGACCGGAACCTTATCGATAGCGCGATCGCTCAATATGCGGCTCAGAAAAACCCCAAACCTGGAACGGTTAGAGCTTATACTAAGTCACTTTATCGACTGGGGAATGATCTCCGCGCTCGCGGCCAAACGACCGATCTAGCGAACCACGATGCCCTAGCGGAACACGTAAATACTTACTTTTCGGACAACGAAAATATTAAGGCAGCGCTGAGCGTTCTTCGTCCGCATAACACCTATCCTCATCTTTCTACAGAAGACCGGAACCATATTGATAGCGCGATCGCTCAATATGCGGCGCAGAACAACTCACAACCTGAAACGGTTAAAAGCTATACGCAGGCACTTTATCGACTTGGGAATGATTTCCGCGCTCGCGGCCAAACGACCGATCTAGCGAACCACGATGCCCTAGTGGAACACGCAAATACCCACTTTCGGACAAACGGAAAGATAAGGACGGGGCTGAGCGTCCTTCGTGCGTATCACGACCCCGCCCCAGACTATCTGTCGACGGAAGACCGGAACCATATCGATAGCGCGATCGCTCAATATGTGGCGCAGAACAACTCACAACCTAAAACGGTTAGACGCTATACGCAGGCACTTCATCGACTTGTGAATGATCTCCGCGCTCGCGGCCAAACGACCGATCTAGCAGATTACAAGTCTCTGCTAGATCACGCAACTACTTACTTTCCGAACAACCCAATGATTAAGGTCGGGCTGAGCGTCCTTCGTGCGTATCATGACCCCAATCATTTAGTTTCTCGCGGGCGACCGCGCGCCCTCCCCTCAGGGAAAGACGCATCTAACGATGTCCAACAAACTCTTCGCCAAAGGACAGATGCACGCGCCGGGAGCAATCTCCTGCCAAGCGAAGGGGTCCTCATAAATCATGAGCATGACACCGCTCAATCGAGAGCAGCGAAGAGACGGAGGACGCTGATCGATCCTTCCCCCCAGAACGTGGCCCTCATCAATCCTGAAAGCGCGGCGCCGATGGGACCGCTGCGCATCGACGCCGCCGCTGCGCAGCACAGCGCGCCGCACGAAGCGAGCACTCGGCTAGGGGAGCTTCAGGAAGAACAGGACGGTCAACACGCCCCGTCGGCTTTCACTCAGGAGCAAACCGCATTCCACCCAGAGCAGCTCCCTCAGGGAGAGCTTCAGCGGCTGGAAACACAGTTGCAAGACGAGCATCACGGAGTAGGAGACAATCATCCTGCTCAGTCGTTTCCCGTCGATTCGGAGGAGTTTACTTTTGATCTCGACCAGTTCCATCCAGGGGAGCTTCGGCGACTGCTTGATGACGACCCCGCAGAGGAGCTTCAGGAATGGCGAGATGATCACTCCGCCCCGTCGGCTTTCATTCAAGCGCAAGCCGCATTCCATTCAGAGCAGCTCCCTCAGGGCGAGCTTCAGCGCGTGCAGGATCATCTCGATGATCAAGCCATGCCGTCGGCGGTCTCCGTCGCTTCAGAGGAGCTTCAGCGACTGGAGAAGCAGTTGCATGACGAGCTTCAGGGACGACGGGACAATCATCCTGCGCTGTCGTTTTCCATCGATCCGGAAGACCTTACTTTGGATCGCGAGCTGTTCTCTCCAGAGGAGCTCCTGCGACCGCTTGATGACGAGCCAGCAGAGGAGCTTCAGGAAAGGCGAGATGATCACTCCGCCCCGTCGGCTTTCATTCAAGCGCAAGCCGCATTCCATTCAGAGCAACTCCCGCAAGGGGAGCTTGAGCGACTGGAAAAGCAGTTGCATGACGAGCTTCAGGGACGACGGGACAATCATCCTGCTCTGTCGTTTTCCATCGATCCGGAAGACCTTACTTTGGATCGCGAGCTGTTCTCTCCAGAGGAGCTCCTGCGACCGCTTGATGACGAGCCAGCAGAGGAGCTTCAGGAAAGGCGAGATGATCACCCCGCCCCGTCGGCTTTCATTCAGGCGCAAGCCGCATTCCATTCAGAGCAACTCCCGCAAGGGGAGCTTGAGCGACTGGAAAAGCAGTTGCATGACGAGCTTCAGGGACGACGGGACAATCATCCTGCTCTGTCGTTTTCCATCGATCCGGAAGACCTTACTTTGGATCGCGAGCTGTTCTCTCCAGAGGAGCTCCTGCGACCGCTTGATGACGAACCAGCAGAGGAGGTTCAGAAATGGCGAGGTGATCATCCACCCGTATAGGGCATGATCTGCGCGACATTGCCGCACACGATCGCCTACGTCCGAGGGGGGTGGGAGTCATTTAGCTCATGAACCTTCCCGCTCGAAGGGGGTGGATTCGATTCGCTCGTTGACCCTCTATCGCGTCGCTGCATTGACCACCGCCCGATAGAAATGCTGCGGGAAGCGCGCCTGGACGACGCCGGACACGGTCCCGAGGAAATCCCAATGCTCATTGATCGTCGCGCTCCCTTGCAGCACGGCGAGCGTTTGCAGCGGCAGACGCTTCTTCGTGCGACGACGCACAATGAGCACCTTGCCGTTGCTCGCGATCTGGAACGTCTTGCGCTTCTGACCGTCCACGCGCTTCAACTGGCGACGCACCACGGTATGAACCGGGGCGCTGCCAATGGAGCCGTATGGTTTGATCAGGATGCCGCCCGTCGCGAGGCGGCCGTTGCTGTTGCGCTTCGAGCGGATCGAGAGCGCGTTGTCGGGATACTTCTCCTTGCCCGCACCGATGACATGGCGCTCCATGTACTTGTCGATGGAGCCGACCACTGACGTGAGATTGCCGCCGTTCGCCGGGCGAATGCGGATGCCGCTGACCACCCACGGGCGGCGCAGCACGAACACGCCTGGGATTTGCGTGCGCAACGCTTGCTGCGCGTCTTGCGCGGTGAACGTCAGGGCCTTGGCGGTCGCGGTGTTGACGCTGCGATCGCGAAGCTGATCCAGCCGGTCAAGCATTCCCTTCGTGAGCGTGAGCGTGATCTGCACTACAGATAGCTCCGCACGATCCGTTCGACTTCGTCCGCGAGCTCTTCCGAGGTGGGAGCCTTCGCCGTGATCACGGTGAAGCCGAGAGCCTGAAGCTTCGGATGACGTTCCTTCTGCGCCTTCGAGCGCGATCCCTTCGGCGTCTTCAGTTCGATGCTGAGCAGAAACCCGCCGGTGATATAAACACGAACGTCGGGTTCGCCCGCCGTGAGGCCCGTGACCTTCGCTTCCATACGCTCGCGTCGCGAACGCTTAGCTCGGTTCATATCGCCGGCGCAGGTGATCGGAAGCCCTGCATCTTCGAGCGCATGAAGGCGAGCGATAACTTCCGCCTGATAGCGCCACTCGGGAATGGTATCGACGATGCGGGTTTCCATGCGCGAATGCTCGCGCGGTTGGATGCGCAGGTCGAGACCAGTTCGGCAGCCGCAACGCCTCGCTCGCTTCGGGAAAAAGGGCCATAAAGAGCGCCCCTGAACCAACTCTTCGTAGCAGCACAGGCGTTCAGTCCGCTACATAGGGTATCGCCGACCGCTTGATCGTGAGACGCATGCCGTGTGAAGCCAATAGAGCGTCCACCGCGCAGGTCTGCTGATGCGCCAAAGCGGGGCCAATGATGATTTCCTCGATGCCCCAGTTATTGGGGTGCGTGGCTGCATTGTTGATGACGACCTTGTTAAACTGACAGGCACGGTAAGGAACTAAACCGGCTGGTGAGAAGCGCGTCTTTAGTCCAGCGGGCCAGGAAACACCAACCCAAACCAGGCGCCACTCGCGCTCCTCTTGGAACTGCCCGTTCTTGAGAACGAGAGCTGTCTTCAGTGCATGCGACCACCATGTCTTGACTTGTGCGCGGGCGCCCTCCGGCTCATCCGTCCCTTCCAACAAGCGGTCGATGAGCAGGGTTACTGCCCCGTCAGCCGCCGCTCGTTGGCTCTCTGGGTCATAGAGGACGGGCGTGATATCAAATCCCTGCGCCGCGGCGTTCTTCAAAAGCCAGTCTGCGTTGAATCCGATCGAGAAGCCTTGTCCACGATTGTAGCCTCGCCATTGCGAGAGCAGATCGCCTTTAGACGTCAATGACCCGACGAACCCATGAATTTCGTCACTGTGTTGACGAAACAGTGCGATCGTCTCCCAGGCAAGCGATGAGAGTTCTCTGATTTCGGCGCCGCGACGGTCGAGGGCCTCGATCACGATCTTCCAGCCGTGCTGAAACTCCGACGTGTCGTTGAGGAAGCGGTAGTGTGAGGTCCACAGCGATCTGCTGGCTATGATGCCATGTAAACCTGCGGCGGACGTGTAGTGGTACAAAGGCACTATTTCCTCGAGTTCGGCCTCGTGCTTTGCGACTTCTGCTCCGGGGTCATACGCAGTAATGTCGGGTCTGATCATGAGATTTCCGCTTGGTACAACCTAACAATTTGCCCATAAGGCGCATTCTTGTGGACGTCCATCTGGTCTCTCCTCGGAGCACTGAAGCTTCGCAACCTCAGCTCCCCGGTTCAGACCAAATGGACAACCTCCTGAAACACCACACAGCCTACTAATCCTGGCAGGTTCTCCACGCCCCCTCTCCCGGTAAAATCCACTTTATCCTGTGGTGTGACCACCCTCACGGGAAGGCCGGGTGGTTGGCCTGTTGTTGCGAGGCTGACTACTGAAGTTAGCGGCACGTGATAGGGACAGCGCTTTCCGTCCTCCAGCGGTGAGCGTTCAGACTCACGTTGCCGCTAACTTCCCCGGCAGCGTGGGCGCGGTAGGACGTCGTCTGCCGTCAGTGCTAGGGCGCTCGCCGAATGATACCCCCCGGTCAGCTTCTTCCGCTGCTTGAGGCTGACCGTGGTGAAGTTAGCGGCGCGTGGTAGGGACAGCGCTTCCGACAAGGCGCCGAGTCACGTGCCGCTAACTTGTACTATGGGTCCGAATGGGCATTGACAATCAACACTCCAAACCTTCGCTCGTCGAGCTTTGATCGGCACATCACATCCCTGCGGTCGCAAGCGCTTGCGGTGCTTGCAGCCAACGCGGCTCGCGCGGCCGATCAGCCTATGTGCCTATCAGATCGCTAAGTCGCGACAATAAAGTAGCCGGCCACCCTCGCCGATCACCGGCTCGCCGTACTTGCGCATAAAGTACCGCGTTCCCGTGCGTCCGCGATCCGACATGCGGACCACTGCCGAGTGGATCGCGCCCATGTTCTCGAACATCTCGCCGATCTGCGTGACGCGGTCGCGAGCGATCTTGCCCTTGTTCACGATCTCATAGACGGCAATGCCTGATGCGCCAGCGGCGTCGATGTAGGACATCATGCGCTCTTCGTCGGTCAGGTTCTTCGAGAGCCGGGTCTTCGCCACGGGCTGCACGACGAACTGCTCTGAGCCAACCATGGCAAGGTCGGGCTGCGTCTGCGCGACGACGGGCATCGTGTGCGGCCTATCGAGCCATAGCGCGTCACGGAGCGCCGCAATGGGGATGGAGGGGTGTTCCTTGGCGAACGTCCGGCAGAGCGCCATCAGGTTCGTCGCCTCGACCGCGATGGCGAAGTTGATCTCGGCCTTGACCGCCTGGTTCTCATTCCATGCCCCGCCGGGATCGCGACTGAGCAACAGCCTGATCTTCAGGAACGTCGGATGCGCCTGGGTGAGGAAGCCCGCCAGTTGCGGGTCGATCAACGGCGGCTGCTCGACTCCCCTCGCCTTCGGCCGACCTCGACCGGGACGCATCGCCGCCGGGAAGACCCTGCCGTGCCCAGCGCGCATCGAGAGCCAGATCATCCGCTTCCGGTGCAGATACCGAGCGATGGCCTCTGCCTCGCTAGGATGGCACGGCAAGGCGTTGGCGAAGCCAACGAAGGACCATCCATCGTCCGGTACGTTGAGGAACGCCGCCTTGGCGTCCCACTGCGACATGACCTTCCTGCGCATCGGATAATATCAACTCCATCCGTCGAAATGACGGACCCATCCGTCATCGGGCAAAACATCAACTGCCGGTTAGAGGGGTTTCGCCCCTATATATAGTAGTAACCACCTACAGACATATCTTCTACAGAATATATTACAAGTATATATTACTACTATATATATAGGAGAAACCCTTCAATGGTCGGCCAGAGCCTATCGAAAATGAGGGGTTTAGTTTTGCGACGGTATTCCTCGAAAACCCAAACCCCCCTCAAAAGATAATATGGAGTTGGTGATTTCCATGCGCGAGATCGGCTTGCTCTCAACCGCTGGCTAACCATCGGCCTGCGGCCATCCGTCAACATCCCTATCGAAACCCTTGCGCGACGGATCATCCATCGTGTATCCGTTGATTCCAGCGGACCCGGCCTGATTCAGGCCGGACGGGACGGGAAATCCACACCGCACATCGCCGATCTGAAAACCGCCCTTCGGGGCGAACGGGAGAGCTTTGTCTATGTCTCAGAACTATCCGAACAAGCCGGGATCGAAGG
The DNA here is from genome assembly GCF_041262065.1 of Bradyrhizobium sp. USDA 327. NCBI lineage: Bacteria > Pseudomonadati > Pseudomonadota > Alphaproteobacteria > Hyphomicrobiales > Nitrobacteraceae > Bradyrhizobium > Bradyrhizobium sp. USDA 327. The sequence goes on from NZ_JBGCCW010000001.1 coordinate 3,771,239, forward strand.
GCGGGGGCGCTTCGAAGGACGCCGCCGAGAAGGTCGTCAGCCGGGCTGCGATGCTCCGCATCGCGATCATCGAACTGATGCTCAACGGCTACCGCCTGACGGCGGACGAGATCGCCAAGCAACTGAAGGAAAGCGTCCTCGCGACCCGCCCCCGCGTCTCGGAACTCGTCAAGATCGGCACGCTGATCAAGCTGACCGACCGCCGCATCAACGTCAGCGGCATGACGGCTCACGTCCTCCGTCACAAGGACAGCCTGACCGCCGTCGATCTCCCCCAGGCGACTCCCGCAAAGCCGCGTCGCTCCGCGCCGCAGGCAATGCACACCGATCAGAACGCATTGTTCGGTTGAGGGGGAGCGCCATGACTGACTTCCTGCTCACGCACAACGAAACGATGCTGACCCGCAAGGCGCTCGGCCTCGAACACGGCAACTCGGTCAATCGCAACCGCGTCGCCGTCCACGACACCGGGTACGACATCGCGACCGCCCAGCGCCTTGTCGGCAAGGGCTACATGGTCGCCACCCCGGATCGCGACTTCGGCTCGATGCGCGTCTTCGCCGTCACGGCCGCCGGGGCCAAGGCCATCGGCAAGAAGCTGCCGCCCGCTCACGTCGTCCTGCCCATCGCCGCCTGACCCCTTCCCCAACCTGCAAGCGATCCTTGCAGATTCACCCTCTCATGAAAGTCACCACCATGTTCCGCCTCTACTTCATGCTCGTCACCGCCGGGCTCGGCATCTCCATCGCCACGGATGCCGCGCTCAGTGGCTACACGCTGACCGCCGTCGTCTTCACCGTCGCCACCATGATCCTGCTCGGCTTCGGTTGGTTCGATCTGCGCGCCTCCATCGGCACCAAGTCGCAGACCGACATCCTTCGCCGCAACATCGATTGGCTGATCGCCGCGAACGCCAAGCGCTCGTGTGACGCCGCCGTGTACGTCCAAGCACTGCTCAGTGCTCGCGCCGCACTCCACGACGGCATGGGCCGCGAAGCCATGATCGAGATGATCGACGACGCGCTCGCCGAGTATCACGACCCTGCCCTCGCCGTTCGCCTCTGTGTCGATTGGCTGACCGACATCGTCCACAACGCCAACAAGCATTGGTGGACCGACCCGGCCACCGGCGCCGATCTGCGCAACGAACGCTACATCGTACCGACGAAGCTCATGCTGACCGTGAGCGAGATCGCCGAAGCCATGGAAGCCGACCGCAAGCAGCTTCCCGACGACAAGCTTCCGCAGTTCGACGGCCTCACGGTCGAGATGGCTGACGCGCTCTTCCGCATCTTCGATCTGGCCGGTGCGAAGCGTCTGCCCATGGGGGTCGCTGCCTCCGAGAAGTTCATCTTCAACATCACGCGCCCCGACCATCAGGCGAGCGCCCGCATGGCAATCGGCGGAAAGGCATACTGACATGGAATCACTGCTGGCTCAGGCGCAAGCCTGCGTTGATCGCAAGTATGTCGTTCGCGCCGACGAACGTCAGAAGGCGATGGGACTCGGGTACGTTACTGCCGAGCGCACCGATCTCGCACGCGAGATCGCCAGCTTCACTGCACAGCAAACGGCGGCGCTCGAAGCGAAGCTGGCCGAGAGCGAGAAGCGCATCAACGCCCTGCGCTCGGCCGTGCGAGCGGAGGGCTACGCATGAGGACGCTCGTCCGACTCCCGATCTCCCAGGCGGCGTTCGCCGAGATCGCCGCCAAGCTGCGTGCCGCTGACTACGGCCACTGCTTTCTGACCACCGGCGAGATCGCGATGGATGGCATCGCGGTCGAGCCCGATCCGAACGCCTTCATGCCGCCGGGCGTCGTCGAGGTTGATCCGAGGGACATCAGCCGCGACCGCTTCCGCGAAATCTATGGACTCGACAACTTGGGGAACGACAACAGTGAAACTCGCTAACTTCAACGCCGTCGCCGAACTGATCAAGGAACGCGACTACCTGCAAGGATTGCTCGTCCGCATTGGCGCGGAACTGAAGATCACCCTGAAGTCGCCGATGCTCAGCACGCAGGATGTCCGTCCCGATCTGGTCGCGCGCATGCTGCCCGAGATGAAGGCTGTCATCGATCAGGGCATCGCCGTCGTTGACGAGAAGCTGGCCGTGCTCGGCGTCTACAGCGACAAGGAAGCCGCGTGATGGCGCGCAACCTGACCAGCGTGGACGTGAAGATCGTCAACCGCACTCGAGCGAACGGCGATCCGTTCGCCGAGTTGCTGCATACCTGGGTCGAAGGCGGCCAGCCCCGCAACGCTCTGTCTCGCGTGCCGTGGCCCGTCGATGACACGCCCCACAACCGCGCCTTCCACATTGCAGCGCTCAAGACGCGGCAGGCGCGCGCTTAGGGCGATCAAAATGAGCACGCGCAGAGACCGGATTCGCGACAAAGTTATGGCTCGCGTCGAGATCGTCGAAGGGCCTCTCGATACGCCGTGCCACTTGTGGACCGGACCAACGTCGGGTAGCAAAGGCAGGGGGAAGGACTACGCGCGCATGTCTCTCGATGGCGGCACCATGGCCGTCCATATCGTGATGTACGTGCTTGAACACGGTCCCATCCCTCCACGCAAGCAACTCGATCATCGCTGCCGGACACGCCGCTGCGTGAATCCGGATCATCTGGAAATGGTGACGCACAAAGAGAATATGCGTCGCCGAGACAAGGCCAATCGCTTCGAGTGTGAAGCCGTAGCGGCCTTTTAGGAGAACGACAACATGAAGTGCCTTCTGAGCGCGGCAGCAATCGCGGCCGTGATGGAAACCTCTTTGCCTGCGCTCGGCTCCGACCTCCGCTCAATCATCGACGCCGCCGCAGACGCCCAGGGCATCCCTCGCGCCCTCGCCCATGCCGTGGTCAAGGTCGAAAGCAACTACAACTGCCATCTTCTCGGAAGCGCAGGCGAGCGCGGGATCATGCAGGTCAAGCCTGTCACTGCCCGCGAGGTCGGTGTTACCGGAGACCTGTTCGACTGCGCCACCGGTGCGCGCGCTGGCATGGCCTACCTCCGCATCGCGATCTCGCGCGGCGGTTCCGGCTGCGATGGCGTAAGTCTCTATCAGCGTGGCGTCTACGCTAAACCGCGTTGCACTGCCTACGGTCGGAAGGTGATGGCAGCGATGCATTAGCGCACCGGCCCGCTGCACTTTCTGCACATCCGTTTCACAATACGGAGACATTTTGTCTATGAATTAACCGCGTGTTTCATTGACGGATCATCCGATGAAACATTAAGACATCCAAGCCACGGCGGAAATCGCCGTGACTTGGTCATCACACCAAGAAAAAAGAGTCGGGGGCTGCCCGACAGAAAAGGACCGTTAATCGTGAATAACCGGGGCAACGTGCTCGCGCTTGCATCAGCGTTGAGCGCAGGGGAAGAGGTGACTCTTGGGCCGACCGACATGGCAATGTGCGTCGCAGCGCTCAAGTTCTATGCGAACGAGCACCGCAAGGCGGGTGCCTTGAGGATGATGAAGATTCCGGCGCTGATCGCCGCTGGATTGATCGGGACGATGGCGGTCGGTGGATCATCAATCGGCAACACCGATGTTTCAATGATGGAACTCCCGGCTCCCCACTTCGAGCATTTCGTCCGCCGCACGATCAAACCCCTTCCGCACATCTCGCCTGAGTCGCTTGCGGCTCAACGCATGGCCGCAGCTTTCCCCAATGACGGCTAGTCGTCCACACCCCTTCGAAAAGATCATAGCCCGCTGCGAAGCGGGCTTTTTTATGCGCTCGATCCGAGGTTGTGTTAGCTTCCGGCCCCGGAAATGGAGCATCCTAGATGACCAAGAAGACGACCGAATTGGACAATGTGAAGAAGGCCACCGCCATCATGTTCGCGGCGCTAGTGAAGTCGTTGGAGGATACGGCTCCAGGCCTGAACGAAGGATTCGTCGTCAACCTCGATACCGCTTACACGAAGATTCGTGAGGACAGCGACGATCTGAACGCACTCGAAACGATCTCATGGACCCGCTCTATGATCACCGGATTCGACATAGTATCGGGCCAAACGAAGCCGTTCTTTGACTAGCCGGATATTGAGGGGCGCATGGGCAACGTGCTTTATCTGATATTGATCGTCGGCTGCGTGATTGCGGGTTGGGGCGGCCTCGAACTTTGGACGATCCCCGCTCTAGGCGCGGCAGCGACCGTCCTTTTCTTCTTGGTCAATCCCCGCGCTGCGGGCGTTGGCCTTAAAGAGCACGGCGTGATCTATCCGGTCATCATGGTGGTCGGCAGTAGCGTACCGTGCGCGATATTGTACGGCTTAGGCCCTTTGGCTCGCCATGTTTTTGCGGGAGCGAGTTGGCCGCCCCATCTATTTGATGGTTTACTCATTTGGAGGGTTTGATTTGCCTATTGCCCACGTTCATCCGACCGAATCTGAAGACTTCGAGAACCTTGTGAAGCGCGAAAAGCGCTCGCTCGATGAGTTCGAGATTTCGGCAACGCCCGAGCAGCCTGTCACCCGCGAGGCAAACGTGATCTCCCCGGTCTCGGGGAGCATCACGATCAAGAGCAAGAAGACAGGGCAGAGCCGCACCTACAGGACCGGCCACATGTCCGGTTGGGTAATGGAGGCTTACGGCGATGTGAAAGCCGGAGTGCTGTAAGAAGCACTCCGCTCCATCACAGTGCGAACCACCGATGCGAGGGGCGACCGCCGGTCTTGGTCGAGGCGAACCGCTGCTCGATCTGCTTGGACTCGAGAAGCTGTTGGGTGATGTCGTTCAGACGGCGCAGGTCGAACTCGCCGTTGACCATCTTCTTCAGCGTCGAGCTAGTCACGCCGTCCGATCCGGCTTCCTTGATCCAGCGGCGGACCTTCAGGTACTCGGCCTGCTTATCGTTGAGGGCCAGCCGGTCGCTGACCTCGACGATGCAGTGCCGGGTCGAAAGCTCCATGAGCTTGGCCGCCCAATCGACCAGATCGCGCGTGAGCACCGGCCGCTCGGGATCGACGCCGATGGCGACGATATGGGCGACGCGCAGGGCCACTTCCATGGTGCGGGTCCACAAGGCCGCCAGATCGGGCGAGCACGCCTCCCCTCGCCGCTTGAACGCCAGCCGCAGTTCCATCCAACGTTCCTTCGCGCCGACGCCCCAATCGGCCACGCGAGGCCGCAGGATCGGACGCGACGCCGAGTCCGGCAGGTTGCCAGCCCCGTTGTGGGTGATGATCGCCCGGCAATCCTCGATCAGCTTGGTCGGCGGTTCGAGCGATGCCTTCGGCTCGATGCCGTCCGCCGGGTCGCCGGTGATCGTCAGGACAAGCCAGCGCGGCAGGAAGCCGTCCGAAATGCCCTTGCCCGACATGGACGGCCAAAAGTCGTGAGGCGTGGACGTGCCGTAGACCGAGAAGTTGGGGTTATAGATCGGCACGGCGCTTTCGGCCGCCGACGCGGTGCCCTTGTAGAGCGAGTCCGCCGAAGTGAACATCTGCATGAGCATCTGACGAATGCTCGACTGATGCGTCCCGGCGCGCCGGTCCATGATCTTCGCGATGAAGGCACCGAACTCGTCCATGAGCGACAACTGCGACGGGTTGTGCTCGATGGTCTTGCGGAGCGCCGAGTCAGACAGGAAGCCTTCCGGCCCGAGATAGCGATCGAGGCCCGACTCCACGGCCAGCCGGGACAGTGCCTTGCGAGGATGGTCCTTGCCGTAGCCAGCGGGGGCCAGCGCGACGATGTAGAGATTGGTGCGGAGATTGGTAGGCCCGGCGTGATGCCGCCCAGCGAGCGTCCCCACGAAGCCTAGCGCCGGTCCGAGCGCGAGCGGACGCGACGGGCTCGACGTTGACGCAGCCATCCAATCCATGATGTCGCCGACCAACCCCGGCGGATGGCACAGGGCCTCCAATTCCGCCATCGTGGGCGCGATCTCGCTATGACCGGCATCCGTAGAAGGATCTTCAGCGGCCTCGCCAGCGGGCTCCGCAGGCACCGTAGCGAGCACGCCAGTGATCGTTGCGAGCGCGGCCACTTCATAGGGCTGCGGGTTGGTCTTGACCCACGGCGTAGCCCCGGCCGCCATCTGGCGCTCGACCCACGAACCCGGCTCCATGCTCGGCGCGGCCTCAAGGATGGCCTTCTCAGGCTCCGCGATCCGGGCAGCGTCACGGTTAGCGGCTTCCGCCATCTGCGCGGCTTCCTTCCGGCGCGAGCGCAGGTCGATCTCAACGCCGAAGTTATAGCCAAGCTGCTCGCCCAGCCATTGCACGGCCGCGTCACGCTGCGCCTCGCCAAGCTCCATCGTCTTCATGACGACGTTGATAGGCGTGAAGGTCTCCATGGTGCCGAAGTCCTGAATGCCGCTCGGATCGAACGACAGGTTCGGATGACGCTTCGCCATGGCGCGGCCCGAGCCGGACGAACGCCACGGAGCGACTGCGCGGTACTTGGCCCCGAGCCAACGGCCCTTCGGCAGCGCCAGCTTGCCGACCCACGCATGCAGGTTCGACAGCGCGTCTTCGTTCAGCTTTCGGAAGAAGTCCGTCGAATGATACTGGCTGACATCGGGGACTTCGCTCGGCGGCTCATAGCGCCGGTCGGCTTCCGGGTTGTAGCCATACGCCTTCAGGACTTCGCCGATGCGCTCCGCGATGTCGTCGGGCAACTCCGTCAGTTGATCGAGGCTCACGTCGAGCAGCGTGTCATCGGTCCACCAATAGTAAGGCTCGCCGGTGTCAGGATGGATCGAGGGCGGCAACACGGTCTGCTTGCCTTCCGCGAGCAGATCGACAAGGCCGACACGCTCGGGCGTGCGGAAGTTGCGCGAGCGGATTGCGTCGGTGTTGCCGCGATAGAAAAGCGAGATGCCCTTGCGGCCCTTCTTCTGCACGTTCGAGTGCGGCAGCATTTCGAGCAACGCATCCATCGCGGGCTCGAAGTCGATGTCGATGCAGATCAGACCAAGGCCGCAGGCCACGCCGACACCGGCGTTCGGCCACTTCGACCAATAGTTGATCTGCAACTGGCTCGGGCGCGTGGTGCAGTAGTCGTTCCAACCCTTCGCGGGCTTCCAGCTTTCGTCGGCGTAGGTGCCCGGCAATTTGCTGTTCGGCATAATCGGGATCGGGCTGTAGCCGTTCTCATAGAGTCCCGGTCCGGCCTGGGTGAATGGCGAGTCGATCATCAGCGTGAATCCTTAGAACGGGGCAGTGCCAGCGGCGACACGCTTGCGCATGTTCTCGCCGTATGAATTGAGGATGGTGGACAGGAAGTTGCCCCACTCTTTCTCGCTCAGTTCGGACAGGTTGAACTTGCCCAGGCGTTCGAGGTACGCACCGGCGTCAGCGCCAGCGTCTTGAAGCGCAAGGTTCTCGGTCGCAGTCAGAGACTTCGGCGGCATGTGGAAGACGGCCTTTCCTAGTGAGATACAGTCGGGCTCTTCACAGAGCCAAAGGATCGGCTTGCCACCCTTCGGGGCGTAGCCAAGTCCGGCTGCCTCGCGGCGGCAGACGCCGCAGCAAATCGGTTCAGGATCAAACACGCGCATTGTTGTCGTTGCTCGCTAGACGTTGACGGATCGCGCGCTTCATCTGCGACACGCAGTTATCGGCAGACCGGACATCACCGGCGCTCGACGGGAAGAAGAACTTGAAGGACTTCCCCTCGCCTAGCTGCACAACAACATACGGATGCTTCCCTGCCATCAACGGCTCGAACGAGTAGCCGTGCGCCGTCAGGTAGGCGCTTAGCTTCTGATACGACTCATTGCGCCGTATCGCCTTGTGAAAGTTATTCCCCATGATCGTCCCCCTCAGAACGGAATGTCGTCGTCGAGATCGGTGTTGTCCCAAGGCGCGCGCGTCTGCATCAGCGGCGGCGTGATCTGCGCATTCCACGGAGCCGTGGTGCGAATCTGCGCGACGGGCTTCTGATACCCAGGCATCACAGCCCGGTTGTTGTCGTTCGCCACGGGAGGGTTGGTCGCCCAAGGCTTCGGCTTCGCGGCCACTTGAGCGCGGTACGCTGCCGCCTCTTGCGGCTTCCCGTTCAGTTCGAAGTTGCGGGCGATCATGTCGTCACGGTTCGGCGGCGGCGCTGCGACGACCGATTGCGACTGACCTTCCGGCGCGACCTCACCCAGCTTGCGCGCGACGATTTCCCAATGCTTGCCGTTCGCCTTGATCATGATCTCGGCGGTCTCACGAAGCTCTTTGGCGCGCGTGAAGGTGTCGGCGATGGAGAACGGTGCATCGTCATTGCCGCCGTGCTGCTTCCACCACTTCTCGAACTTCATGCGCGCATAGCCCTTATGCTCGGGGCAAATCCATTCCTTGTGAGAGACGGAGCCGCACAGATACTCGACACGGATGCTCGGCGTGCCACCCGGCTTGTCGTGGCGATAGAACGTTCGCCGCTTCACCGGCACCCAATCGGGCTTCGACGTAGACATGATCGGCGTCACGTCGGCGGTCTGCTTGATGTTCTTTTCGACATCGCGCTCGAACTTGTGACCGCAATCCGGGCACTCGCTAAGACCGGCGAAGATCAGCGAATGACACGTCGGGCATTCCTTCACCGGGGCCTCGCCCCCGCCCTTCCCCGGCTTCTTGATCGTGACCCGATCAATGGGGCCGTGACGCCGGACGTTGCCGCCGAAGTCGAGAACGAGGCAGTCTTCCTTGCCGTTGCGGATGGACTCTTCGTAAGTGTCGCCCAGGAGCCGCGTCCCGCGTCCGCACATCTGGACGTAAAGCTGCGTGCTATCCGTCGCGCGCAACAGAGCAATCAGGTCGAGGCGCTTGATGTTCGTGCCGGTCGTGAGCACGCCGAAGTTCGTGACGGACGTGAGCTTGCCGGACTTGAGGTCTTCGAGAATCTGGTTGCGCTCGCCCTTCTCCATGCCGCCATGGACCGTCTCGCACGAATAGCCGCGCTCGCGGATCGCATCGCGAACGCTGAATGCGTGATCCACGCCAGCGCAGAACAGAAGCCATGACCGGCGCGGCCTCTCGTTGCTGGCGGCGTAGCCAATGATTTCATCGACCGCCGCCTTCGTGACCTCGCCCTGATCGAACACCGCCTTCAACGACTTGTCGGTGAACTCGCCGCCAGATCGGCGAAGCTTGCTCAGATCGATCATCGTCTTCGCGGTGGCCGTGGCCTTCGAGACCAACGGGCAAAGGAAGCCCTTCTCGATCAGTTCGCGGATCGAGATTTCGTAGACGATGGCGTCGAACATCGCGTCGTCGCCATCCGTGAGCATGCCAGAGTTGGTGCGATACGGCGTGGCGGTCAGGCCAAGGATCAGCATCTTCGGATTGATCAGCTTCAGCGCGGCGATGAATTTGCCGTACATGGTCTGCGCGTCCGGCGGCAGCATGTGCGCTTCGTCGATGATCAGAAGGTCAACGTGGCCGATGCGAGCCGCGCGCCGCCACATCGTTTGGATGCCGCCAAAGACGATCTGCGCGTGCGCTTCTCTGCGGCCGAGGCCAGCCGAGAAGATGCCCGCCGGGGCGAACGGCCAAAGCAACATAAGTTCGGCGTAGTTCTGTTCGATCAATTCGGAGACGTGCGTAGCCATGACGATGCGCGTCTGCGGCTCGAACCCGATCATCTCTTCTGTGATGGTGCCGAGCACCGGCGACTTGCCGCCGCCGGTGGGGATCACGATGAGCGGGTTTCCGTCCGGCTTTTCGGACCAATAGTCATAGACAGCGTCGATTGAGTCGCGCTGATAGTAGCGAAGCTTGAAAACCATCAGAGAGCAGCCCCAAACAGTGAATTGTCGTTGGCTGCGCGAGCCGGATGACCGGGCAGATGAAAGAGGTTCGGGGTGCCGCCGGTCTTGCCGACTTCGTTGCCCCATTGATGCCAACCGGCGCGAGCGTGGCGCGCGAACAGTTCGATGTACGGGCCATCGAGCAGACGTTCGATTCGGTTGTAGGCTTCGAGCGGCTTGGCCGAGTGCTCGCCGCGCGGTGCGAGGATGGTCTTGTCGTTCGGATCGAGGTCGAGGATCAGGCGCTCAACGCCCTTCCCGTTACGCTTCGGTTTGCCGCGCGTGCCGAACAGGCAAATCTCGGGGTTCGCGCGCGTCCAATAGCCCATGCCCATGTGCGGGCGCAGAGCACGGCCGACCTTCACGTAGTAGAACAGGACTGTCTTGTATTCGAAGCCCCACTCATTGAGCACTTCAATGCCCTGGGGGATCATCGTGTCGATCACCCACAAGCCGCAGGCAGCGTCTTCCGGTACGATCTCGCGCACCGGCAAAGCCTTGATCTCGTTCAACGGCATGCAGTCATAGTGCTCTTCAGGCGAGCGCTCCTTGCCTTCCTCGCTCCACGTCTCGAACATCCAAGCCGGGTCGCCATAAACAAACGGGAAGCTCACTGAAGAACCTCCGTCAGATCGGGCTCATGGTCGGTGTCGTCGTCGCGCGATCCTGCCGATAGGTCGAAGAAGGTGATCTTCCCCTTCTTGATCGGCTGATGCGTCGCCTTGTGATGGCAGTCGCAGAACGACTTCTCGTCAGTCGTCGCCGCGCCGCAGACGAAGCCTCGCATGCCGGATTGCCCAGGCAGGAAGAACATGCACTGACCGCGCATCGTCTCGATGAAGCGGATCTTGAACGGATGGGCGGACATGCGCGTTATTCCCCTTGCGCTGCGTAGTGATCGGTCAGGCGGATGAACTCGGCGAAGGTGATCTCTTCACAGAGCGGTTCGGTGTCGCGAGGATCGGGCTCGCCGGGGAGCGTCGCGAACAGGCTGCCGCTTTCGGGGTGGTGCCAGTAGCGACGCTCGGGCTCAGGTTTCACGCCATCGCGCCACTCGCGGCCGTCATGCAGCGTGTAAAGCGCCCACTCTTCTTCATCGCTCGCGTCGATCAATTCGCCTGGGACAAGCGACGGGAGAAAGAGATGCACGGGGCACGCCTGCTTCTGCTCGGCGAGCGAGAGCGGCTTGTTCCAACGGGCACACGACCAAGCGGCGTCGCCGAACATCTCGGGCGTCGCGTGGATGCAGGTCCGGCACGAAATGCGAGCGAACGAATGCTCATGACAGTTGGCGAGATGGTTGCACATCGTCCGGCACTTGAAGGCCATCTTCGCGTTGGGATCGTCGTGCAGACGCGGCGGCGGGTTCGCGTACTTGATGATCCGCTCGGCGCGAGCGAGCAGCCGGATCGCTTCAGCGTGGTCCGTCTCGATGCGTTCGCTGTAGACTTCGCCGGTGTTTTTGTTCCGGCAGATGTAAAGGCCGCGCTCGAAGCCGAAGAGATGGCAATAGGTGTTCAACTGAACCCAATGCGTGAAGTAGCCCTCGCGGACACCGAGCTTCTTCACCTTGTCCCAATAGGTGTCTTTCATCGACTTGGCTTCGACGACATGCCAAGTCGCAGCCGCTTCCGGCAGGCCGAGCACCTTGCCGTCCGTCTTGCCGCGAACGTGGCCCGAGACCGCCGTGGCGCGATACTGCTTGCCGCGCGCGTCGAACTCGTCCACTTCGCAGCCGATCATGCGCAGCGCATTGAGCAGCCGCGTCTCTTCGATCTCGCCGGTCTCGAACGTGATGGCCTTCAGGCCGTCGATCACTTCGGGCTTCGAGGCCCAGCGGAAGGTGTACCAAAGCGCGCGCTCGCACTCTTCGCCTAGCAGCGAGATCGAGATGCCGAGAGAGTCCCAAGCTTGGCTGCGCGACTTTGCATAGGCCGCATAGATGGCTTCGGTGGTGGCGCTAAAGGGTCTCGGCAGCGGGGCCATCAGGCAAGCCTCTATCGTTCGCGCCGAAGCGCGTTTTGCAGACTGAATTGTCAGGGGGGAGGAAGAAGGTGCCGGGGCCGAAGCCCCGGCGTTAGTCGCGTCTTAGGCGGTGCGCTGCCAAGGCATCTGCCGACCACCGCCACCGGCGGCGGGCGCAGGCTTCGTCGCCTGGGTGGAGGTCGCCTGGGTCTGCTTGACGTTGTCGTTGGCGGCCGAGTTGGCCTTCACGTTGTCGTTCGCAGCGGCCTTGCTCGGCGGCGGCTCGTTCGCATTGCCCGCGTGGATGAACTTCTTCACCGTCATGCGTTCCTTGTCGCTGTTGTCGCGACCCTTGTAGGTCTCGACATCGAGGTCAGCATAGAACGGCTGGAACAGAAGCTGATCGGTATCGGTCAGGTTGGCCTTGCCGATGCCGGTCGCTTCGGCGAGCGCCGCCAACTGAGCCTGACCGATCTTCTGCGCGGTCACGGTCTGATGGGTGACGTTGATGTTGCCGAAGATTTTCACGCCAGCGAAATCGCCCTCGACGACTTCCGCCTTGTAATCGAACAGATCGCCGGTGTTCTTCGAGTTGCGCTTGACCTCGCCCTCGACGATGTTGAGCAGATAACGGTCGCGCGGGATGATTTGTCCGCCGCCGCCTTCTGCGTCCTTTTCGTTCACGTCGGCGAGGTTCACGTTCAGTTGTGCCATGTTTATCTCCTATGGCGTTCGAGTGTTCGGTGATGGTTGGTCGTTAGGCGGCTTCAGCGAGAGGCGCAGGCAGGAACTTGGCGAGCGCCGCGTAGCCTTCGCCCTTCTTGAACTGCAACTCCGGGGGCATGCTGAAGCGGTTGCCAGCGATGAAACCGGGACGCTCTTCGAGGAACATCCAACGCGCGCCGCCGCCTTCAGCGTGCGTAAGCTGCTTGTTGAAGCCCGCATCGACCTTCTTGATCGAAGCCTTGAAGTTGAGGAACGCGATCACGTCGCTGTTCGCCTCGATGATGTCGGCCGCGTCCTTGTGCAGGTTGACGCGATAGCGCGAGTACGGGTCGGTCGTCGGCGATTCGAAGCGGCTGATATCGCAGTGACCGAGTTGCACCACGGCCATCTGGCGATGCGAGCGCAACGTCATGATGCCGTCGATGTATTCGAGGAAGATCGTCGCCGCGATCTTGTAGCCCTTGCCATAGCCGGGCTCTTCGATGGTCTTCCAACCGTTGCGGGCGCACGCTTCGGCGCGGATGATGTTTTCCAAGCCGGTCGTCGAGTCGAAGATCGCCGTGGCGTAGTTGTGCTCTTCGTTGACGAGCGCGCCGATGGCTTCGCAGAGGTCGTTGTAGTTGCGGACTTCGATGGTGTCCGCGACGATGCCCGCCGGGACGCTTTCGCCAGCCGCCGTCTGAATGAACACCGGACGCGGAAACTCCGCAGCCAGCGACGACTTGCCGATCTTCGGCACGCCATAGATCGTGATGATCGGTTGGTCTTCGGCAGCCGACTTCTTCTTGACGCTGCCCTTCAGTGAGATTGCCATGCGGCTCCCCGGTTAGTGCTCGACGGCGTCGAGCTTCAAAGTCTTCGTCCAGACCAGCCGGTCAACAAGCCGGTAGCCGGTGCGATTGATCGTCTCGATCTTCACGGAATGGGGCTCGGTCTTCGACCGGATGCGCGACATGAACATCGCGACGCTGTGATCCGGGCGATCTTCAGTGCCGTACAGAACGAGCATCGCCATCTCTTTCGTGACGGTGTCGTTCGCGAGCAGAGACAAGAAGAGATCACGTTCCTTGGGGGTCAACCGCCAGTTGGTGGGCAGAGCGGCGGACGCGCGCATAGAGTTGCGCAGATCGGCGAATCTCTGTTCGAGCGCCCCGACGCGCGCGACCAGTGCCTCTTTCGTTTCGTTAACCAATTCCATCCGTCGATACCGCTTGACATCCGTCGCCTATCCGGCTTTATGCCGAACAGTTGGCAACTTTTCCGTGAAACCGTTGAACTTTCTGTAGCGGACGGAGTTAGGGATGTCAACGGATGGCAACGGATGAAGAACATAATTCATCGGACGATCCGTCGCCGGACATTGGTAACAGGGCATTTGTCGTCGAGTGGCGATCCCGAGACAGCTAGTTTAGAGATTAAGGGGCTATCGGAATGGTGATCAGCAAAGTGCGTAGGGGGTTGGGAATGAAGTCGCGAGCAGATGAGAAGCGCGCCAAAGCGCATCCGGCGCTCGAAACCATCAAGGCGAGGATTGCGGAACGTCTAGTGGCCGCCGGACTATCGGGAAGAGAGGCTTCGGTTCGAGCGAAGTTGGGACTCACATACGCGAACGACATCCTTTCGGGACGTTCGCTCAATCCAACACGCGAAACACTCGCTAAGCTTGGAACTGTTTTAGACACCGACGCAGACTATTTCTTCGGGACTCAGGCCAGCCCACGAAACCTTCCCCCTTCCAACCTACTCCCAATGCGTGAGTCGGCCGCGCCGGAAGCGCCCTCGCCCGCTGGAACGATTCCATTGTTCCAGATCGGCTTGACCGATCCTGATGGCTTCTTCCCCCTGAGGCCGGATCGTCGGACAGCATGGACCTCGTCGGTCACTTCGAGTCGCGATGCCTACGCCATCACTGTTCCCGACGACTGCATGGCTCCGCGCTACCGAATCGGTGAAGTCGTCCTCGTGAGCCCGAGCATGCCCGTGGTGCATGGAGGCTTCGCGCTAGTGCGGCAGACTGACGACCGCGTTGCGATTCGTCAGATCGTCACCATCGCAACCGATAAGATCACAGTGCGGTGCCTCAACGGGGAAGCCGACATCGACATCCCCCGCTCCCAGGTGAAGGCGCTGGAACGCATCATCGGTTCTTGTGAATTAGTTTGAATTAGTTCGATTGTTTTGTCCGCTGCCATCCGTCACCATCCGTTGACATAACGGATAGAAGCCCATATGGTCCGTTGCTGCTCGGGAGAGGCAACGGACCATGCAAAGCATCAAATTAGTAGTTTTGGAGTCGCCCTACGCTGGGGCGGTTGACGACAATGTCGCCTATGCGCGGCGTTGCTTGAAGGATTGCGCACTGCGCGGCGAGAGCGCCCAGGCATCGCACCTTCTGCTCACTCAAGTTCTCGACGACACGAAGCCGGACGAGCGCGCGCTGGGGATCGCGCTCGGTCTCGCTTGGCGATCCGTCGCCGCATACTCGGTCTTCTACACGGATCGCGGATGGTCGAACGGCATGAGAGCGGCACTCGATAGCGCCATCCTCGAAAGCCGCCCCTTCAAGCTGCGCGCCTTTGGTCGCGTGCAGTTTCCGAGCCGCTACTTTCTGCCGCTCAACATCTATGAGGCGATTGATCAGACGAAGGCTCCCGCCCATGCGTGAGCCCTCGCCGACCGACAAGCTCGCGCTTCTGCGCGCGCACGCCGCGTTGAGCGTCGGCGATTCGATGGTCGCTCGCCGCCATCTCGCGACGCTCGAAGCCATCGCGATCCGTGACGAGATCGACGCGGTGATCCGCGCCGGTCTGCACGACGACGCGATGCACCGGCTGCATCTCTTCACCCATCCGAAATTTCCGTCCGTTGACGAGTGCAAGGCGCACGTCGGCAGCGAGCGCCATTTTCACACGACCAAGCAAGGGAGCCTTCTGTGAAGTTCAAGATCAACCGTGACACTCTCGCCGACATTGTAACGCGCGGCGTATCCAGCGCACCGAAAAACTCGCCCGCTGTGATCGCGAACAACGCGCGCATCATTGTGCAGGATGGCACGATCTCCATCGCCACGACCGACTTCGAGATGATGGTCGAGGCGACCGGCGCGTGCGAGGTCGAGACCAATGGCGCGACGACCGTCGATGCGACGAAGCTGAAGGCAGTCGTGGATCGTCTGCCGAAGGGCGTCGATGTCACTTTCACCATGGACACGGCGAAGTACGAACTCATCGCCAAGGCAGGCCGGTCGCGCACCACCTTCCCCACCCTCGCCGCCGAAGACTGGCCTGCTCGCGACTACGCCATGGACGGCGCTCAGTTCGCGCTCGAAGGCTCCGACCTCGTTCGGCTGTTCGGCCACACCGCCCAGGCGCTTTCGACCGTGCCCAACTCACCCATGCAGGGCGTCTTCCTTCACGTCGCCGACGACGGCAAGCGGCTCGCCGCGGTTGGCACCACCGGCACGATCCTGTTCAAGGCAACCGTCCCCGCGCCGGATGGTGCCGACGACATGCCCATGAACGACAACCGCCCCGGCGTGATCTTGTCGGCCGAGACCGTCAACGCCGTGTTGCGGCTCTATCGCGGCGCTGACGTGGTGAACGTCGTCGTCAACGCCAACTCGGTCTTCTTCTACACCGACTCGACTCGCTTCTGCTCTTCGCTGTTGGTCGGCACTTACCCGAACTATCTGCCGCTCGTTTCGAGCCCGGCAGCCGAGAGCATCGTCGTCAGCCGCGAATCGTGTGCGGCCACCGTGGCCCTGCTCGAAACCTTCGCTTCGAAGGAATTGGGCCACCGCTTGCAGTGCGCCGGTTCTGAGGAAGGCTTCGTGATCGCGGTCGGCAGCCAGACCGGCGGCAGCGTTGACGTGGTCGAGGCGACGATCAACGGCGAGATCGCCGCGTTCGGCATCAGCGGCATGTTCATGAAGACTATGCTCAACTCGTTCCGGGCGAGCAGCATCGCGCTCCATCCCGATCATCGCAATCGTCGCATCATGTTCCAGGCGGATGACGAGCATCTGACCGGCGTCATCGCCATGATGAACATCACGACCGAACTCGCGTCGGGTCCGAAGCATGAGTAGGACCCGCGACCGCGCCAACCGGCGCACGGTGACGATGCCGGACCGCGTCGGCCCTCATGTGAAGCTTGTCTTCGCAGAGATGGCGCGGCTCCGCGTCACCTATGACGAGACCGAGGAAGGTTCTGGCGTCCGCCGCGCATCGATCAAGGCGTGGCGACGCAAGAACAGGCCGGGGCTCGAGTCTCTCGAAGCGGTGCTCGGCTTCCTGGGGTGGGACTTCGTCGCGGTGCCCCGCGCGAAGGTTCTGCCCGAGGAAGTCCGCGCCGAGCTTCAGCCCATCGCCGACAAGCTCGGCCTGACCATGCCGCAGACGGTGACGGCTCTGATCGAGATCGTCACCGGCATCCACGAACGCTTCCCCTTCCTGCGCGACCCGACTGCGGTTCGGCCGGTGCGTTTCAAGGGCAAGCGAAAAGAACGGCCGACGATTCACCCCGACCAGCACTCGCTCTTGCAGGAAGCACCGACCAATGTCGCTCACTGACATCAACGACATCACCACCCAGCGCATGATCGAGGCGTGCAGATCGCGCAATGCGAAGCCGGACATCGACTCCGTCGCGCTCGCTCTGCTCGATGCTCACTTCCGCGCGTTCGAGATCAACATGCGGATCGACGCCGTGATCGCTGGCGTGCGCGGCGTCACGCGCAACGTCACCCTCCCGGTCTTGGATGTCGCGTGATGGACCGACGCGCAAACGAAGCGCTGAAGGAACAACTTCGCCGGGACGCAGTCGATCCGGCGAAGGCAGACGAGCGCCGCGTTGCTCTTGCTGCGAAGCAGGCCAAGCGCATGCGCGGCGTCGTCGTCGAGATCAAGAGAAAGCGGCCATGAGTTGGACTCGGGCTGCCCGCGTGCGCCAAATCCGCGACACGCTCGAATGTGGAATGCATCGCGCCGTCGAGATCGAGCGTGGCATGTTCCTGCTCGACTACTGCGACCGTGCGAAGGCACTCGGCTCGACCGATGGTCTGGCCGACGTGCTGCGCGAAGTGGTGCTCGACCAGTACGCGATCCGGGGAATCGATTTGGGGAAGATCAATGGGTAAGAGTTACAATTCGCGTCTCGGTCAGGCGGTGTGTGACGCGAGCAACGAGCACGATGGCGCGTATCGCTTCGATGCCGACATGCAGATGATCGCTTCGAAGTATCAGGTCTCGTTCGACGATCTGAAGCGGCGAGTGGCGGACATTCTCGCTGAGCGCGCGGAGACTCGGGAACGCGAACGTATGGCCGAAGCGCCTGAAGTGCTCGACGAGATCGGCGAGGCGTTGGAGTCGCGCGGCTTCGTCCACATGACCAACGGTCGAGACATCGGAATGCTGCTCGACCAACTCGATTGCACGAAGCGCGCGCTCGACCTCGCCGTCGCGATGCTCGCCCCTCATGAGCCGGGCCATAGCTGCGCGGTGTCGGACGAGTTTGTTGCGCTCGCTGCGGTCTCGACCGGCGACACGTCCGCCCAGGTGATGGAAATCATCGACCGTCCGCGCGATCCCGCATCGTTCAACGCGGTGCCGATCAACCTCGAAGTGGTTGTGTCATGAGGAAGCCCGCTAACGACAACGCCATCGGCAAGATTTCGGCCGATGGCGAGATCACAATCGAACTGCTCGAACGCTGCCTCGACCGGCTTGCTATCGCGATGGAGCGAGCGCCGCAAGGCGGAGAAGTCTATCTTCCGCTCTTCGAGAGCTTCGAGGCTGACATTGAGAGATTGAAAGCGCAAGAGAGCACGATGACCCGCGCTCTGCGCCGCGTCAGACGATAGCGGGATCGAACGGATAGACGATCTTCATCAACTCTTCCTGATACAGCTTCAGCGATCCGCCCGACCCGTACTTTTCGCGGTCAATGCTGTGCCCCATCAAAATCTTCCGCAGTTCGTCGTCGATCCTGCCTTCCTTCAGGCGATCCTCGAACGTGTGCCGGAAACCGTAGAGCGTTTCCTTGCCGGTCGGCTGTAGCTTGTTCTCCTTGAGGAAGCTGTTCACGGTCGCCGACAGCGTGTTGCCGTTTTCCCGGTAGCGCTCGAAGCCGTCAGGGTGGAGCTTCATGGCTTCGAGCGCGACGCCGACTAATGGGATGCGGCGGACCGACGAAACGGTCTTCACTTCATGCGGCTCGTCAGGATCGAACGATGGCTCGACAAGGATGTGCGGCACCTTGTCATGGAGCTTGATGCGATCCTTCCGCAGGTAGCGTAGCTCGATTGGGCGAGCGCCGGTCTCGATGCAGACCAAGACGATATGGCGCGCGTCGTCGTTCAGGCCCGCGAGCGCGCCGGGCTTTAGGATCACGTCGCGCACCCACTCAATCGGGAACGGCAGACGGCTCTTCTTGAACTTCTGATTGAAGGTCAGACCCTCGAATGGATTGGGCCTACCCTCGACGCCGATATGGGCGAAGTAGCGCTTGTAGAGAATGCTCATGTCGCCCATGCGGCGCTTGCCGAGCGAGGCCGACTTCTTCGCCGCCTTCGCGTCCTTCGGCGCGATCATCCCCTTGAAGTGGTCGTGCATCTTCTTGGCGTGGTCGCGCGTGATGTCCTCCATCGAGAGGTCTTCGCCGACGACCTTGGTGAAGACTTCGACGGCGTATTTCTTGACCTTCTTCCACGACTTCTTCTGCTCTTCGCTCTTGCCGACGATCTCGACAGCCGCGATCTCATTGCAGTAAATCTCGAAGGCTTCGCTGACCTTGACCCGTGGCCGGTCCACGCCGCCCAGGACGGCCGTCTCGACGGCCGCTGGCGTCCGCAGATCAGAGACCGCAGCGACGCGCCTGATGCGTTCTTCAAGTGAAAGCTGCGCAAGCTCAAAGTTCGGGCGGTAGGCGAACCCTAGAGCCTCCGCACGGGCTCTAGCGACCTTGTAAGCGGCCATCGCCGCGTCGGTCTTGCCGTCCGTGAGCATCGACGCCCAAAGGAGGTTGTCGGCTTCTTCGAGGATGTCCCGCTGCGCCCTGGCCTTCGCCAGATCGTCCGTCTTGAGCGACTGCCGGATCACCGGCGCGCGGTCTTCGAGATGGACGACGGTCTTCGGGACTCGCCGCCAGTAGTAGTAGACGCCTTCCCGCAAGAGCAGAAAGTGGTCCTGATTTTCCTGCCTTAACAAGGTGCGCTCCCAGCCCGTGTATCACAGAACGTATCCCGGTTTGTATCACACAAAACGCGAGAACGGAAAGGGCCGGAAACGCGCCGCGAGGATTTCGCTGCGTTTTCAAGTGGATAGCAATTTGGGAGGGAAAAGCTTTTGGTGCGCTCGGAGGGACTCGAACCCCCACGATTTTACTCACTGCCACCTCAAGGCAGCGCGTCTACCAGTTCCGCCACGAGCGCTTTGGGGATGCCGGCTTGAGGCTTGAGGGCCAGCCGGATCAACGGCGCCGATCTAACAAATCCATCAGAGGGGTACAAGCCTGCAAAGGCCCTGAATTCCACAAGCTTTGCAGGAAAGTTCCAGCCTTCTGCCCGAATCGGCCTCCTGGGTGGCCGGGCCGCCAGCCGCCTGCCCTGGGCCGGCTGCCGCTGGTGCCCCGGGGCCTACCGGGTGCCCGCGGAGCGCGGCAGCATCTGCTTGACCTCGACCGCGATCCGGTTGCGATCGACCAGCACGACGCCGGAGGCAACCGGCAGGTTATTGGCCAGGACCTTGACCTCGTCGGCCTCGGTAGCATCCAGCTCGATGATGGCGCCGCGGGAAAGACGCAATACTTGATGGATCGGCATGGTGGTCGTCCCGAGGACGACCATGAGATCCACGGTGACTTTATCGAGAGTGGGCACTGTCAGGACCGCCGCGACTTTGGACTCTTCATTTGCACCTGCGATCATCACCACGTTATGGTTAGCCAATGGTTAATTCGCCCGAAAACCCCCGTCAAAACCAGCGCCAAGAGCTCGATTTGACGTCGTTTTCCGCCGCAGGCGGCGAGCCCGTCGAGTGGCTTATCTCGGATGCTCCGGTGCCCTATCCGGATGCGGTGGCCACCATGGAGGCTCGGGTCGCAGCGATCGCGGCAGGCGAGGCCCCGGAATTGGTCTGGCTGCTCGAACACCCCCCGCTCTACACCTCGGGCACCTCGGGCAAGCAATCCGATCTGCTGGATGCCCGCTTCCCGATCTTCGCAACCGGGCGTGGCGGGCAGCTCACCTATCACGGGCCGGGTCAGCGGGTGGCCTATGTCATGCTGGACCTCAAGCGCCGCCGGCCTGATGTCCGGGCCTATGTCGCAAGCCTGGAGGAATTGATCCTGCGCACGCTGGCCGCCTTCAATATTCGCGGCGAGCGGCGCGAGGACCGGGTTGGCGTCTGGGTCAGGCGCCCCGACAAGGGAGCGGATCACGAGGACAAGATTGCGGCGATCGGCGTCCGTCTGAAGCGCTGGGTGTCGTTCCATGGCATCGCCATCAATGTCGAGCCGGAGCTGTCGCATTTCGCCGGCATCGTGCCCTGCGGCGTTGCAGATCCCCGCTACGGCGTCACCTCTCTGGTCGATCTCGGCCAGCTCGTGACCATGGCCGATGTCGATATCGCACTCAGGCAGACGTTCGAAGAATTGTTCGGGCCAACCCGCGCGCTGCTGCCGGAAGCGGTCGCCTAGCGAGCCCGCACCGGGCCGTTCTCCGCAGACGCGGAATCGGCTATGCTCAATTCCGGCGTCGCCCACGCCTCCCCCCTCCGCCGGGAAAGCAGACTTCATGCCGGGCGAATTGATCATCGGACCGACTGTTCGAGCGCTGGGCATAAGGAGGGATTGCGATCATGCTCGCAATGGGAGGTTCTCACGATGAGATTGTCTGCGCCGATCTATCATCTCAAGCGCAAGGCGAAGCGCCTGTCCCGCGAGGAAGGCATTCCACTCCACGACGCGCTTGACCGCGTCGCCACAGCGGAAGGGTTCTCCGCCTGGAGCTTGCTCGCGGCAAAAGCCGCGGCGGAGACGCCGGCCGGCAAGCTGTTTCCTCAATTCCGGCCGGGCGAGCTGGTGCTGCTCGGTGCGCGACCCGGTCATGGCAAGACGCTCATGAGCCTCGAATTTGCGGTAGAGGCCATGAGGAAAGGCAGCCGCGCTGCGTTCTTCTCGCTCGAATACACCGAGAGAGACGTTCTGGACCGCTTGCGGGCGATCGGCGTGGAGCCAGCGCAGTTCGACAAATTGTTCGAGCTCGATTGCTCCGATGCGATCAGCGCCGATTACGTCGTCAAGCAGATGGCCCCCGCCCCGCGCGGCACATTCGTGGTGATCGACTATCTGCAACTGCTCGACCAGCGGCGGGAAAACCCCGACCTGACCGTTCAGGTGCGCGCGCTGAAATCGTTCGCACGCGACAAGGGGCTGATCGTCGTCTTCATCTCGCAGATCGACCGATCCTATGATCCCGCAGTCAAGCCCTGTCCTGATCTCAGCGATGTCCGCTTGCCGAACCCGCTGGACCTGAAGCTGTTCGACAAGACGTGTTTCATCAACGATTCGGAAATTCAGTTCCAGGCTGCAAGCTGACGATCGGGCCGCGGGTGAGACGGCTCGCCCGCGGCCCCCGGCATCACGCCGCCTGCAGCGAAACCTCGAGCTTGCCGGCGATGTAGCGCCGCTCCTGGGTCAGGCCGCCAAAGCCGTAGGCATCGCCCTTGACCTCGTCGACATGCAGATAGGTCTCGGGATGCAGCGGGCCCAGGATATCGGCCATGCGCTCGAACATGGCGGTGAGATAGGCCGCCTTCTCGTCCTTGGTGTTAGTGCCTTCCGTGACGTGGATGTCGATCCAGTAGCTTGCGAGCTTCTGCTCAGCGAGCGACTTGCCGCCCGCGAACCAGTCGCCCGCATCCACGGACTTCACGATGATGGCGGTGACCCTGGGATCCTTGTGCAGGATCTTTGCCGTGAGCTCGGACACGGCATTGGCGACGTCGGCCTTCAGCGACGGCGACTGGCGAGACGTGGTGTAGGACACGGTGATCAGGGGCATGGACGTTCTCCTCAGCATGCCGCGCGGGCTTCGGCGCGGGGTCGTTGGGAAGCTAGCCCTCCTCCCTTCATTTTGGTATCTTATCTCATCTGATATCTGTGATAACAGTTGCTAATGACGGCCACCCTCGACATCGCCACGGTCCGGGCCTTCCTGCTGGTCGCCGACCTCCAGAGCTTTACCCGCGCGGCCGAAGCGCTCGGCACGACGCAGGCGGCTGTCAGCCTCAAGCTCCAACGCCTGGAGACGTTGGTCGGAAAACGTCTCGTCGAACGCTCGCCGCGCGCGGTTCGGCTCACTGCCGATGGTGCTGCTTTCCTCGATCGCGCCCGCGCGCTCATGGACGCGCATGACCGTGCGCTCTCCGGCGAGGCTTCCGCCGCGCAGTCGCTTTCGCTCGGCATCTCCGACCACGCCGCGGGCCCTGAACTGGTGCCGCTGCTCGAACGGCTGCACGCGATATCCGCGAATCTCACGCTTGCCGTCACCATCGGTTTCTCGCGCGAGATGCAGGAGGCCTATGATGCGGGCGAGCTGGACGCGGTGATCGTCCGCCAGGAGGGCAGCCGCCGTGGCGGCGAGAAGCTGGCTGATGACGCGTTCGGCTGGTTCGCGTCACACCGTTTCACGTTCCCGAAGGGCGAAGCACTGCCGCTCGCAACGCTCGCCCCGCCCTGTGGCGTCCGCGCCATCGCCGTGCGCGCGCTGGACAAGGCCGGCATCGCCTGGCGCGAGCGATTTGTCGGCGGCGGTGTCACGGCGGTGGTCGCGGCCGCGCTTGCCGGACTTGCAATTGCGCCGCTGGCGCGGCGGATCGCGCCTCCGGGCTTGGTCGATCTCGGGCCGGCGCACAAGCTGCCGAGACTCGGCAGCTCGAAGGTGATGCTGCATTCGAAAGTCGGCGATCCCGCCAAGCTCGCGGCCCTGCGCGCGGTGGCCGCGACGTTCCGGAGCCTGGCGACGAGCTAGCGGCCACCGCGCCTGATCGCCCGGCGGCCTCTGTATTCCGTGCGCGATATTGCCTAAAAATGTCCCATAGAATGGGAACAAATCTGCCATGTGCGGCGTTTGTCCCCGTCGAGGCGGGTCCGGAATGTCCGAAAAGTTCAGTCAACAGAGAGACTTGTTCGAAAGCGAGCGCAGTTTCCGGCTGTTGGTTGAGGGAGTCGCCGACTACGCCCTCTACATGCTTGATCCCAGGGGGATCATCACCAGCTGGAACGTCGGCGGCGAACGCATTAAGGGCTATTCGCCCGAGGAGATCCTCGGCCAGCATTTTTCCCGTTTCTACACCGAGACCGACCGCGCCAATGGCAAGCCCGCGCGGGCGCTCGGTATTGCGCGGGAAAAGGGCCGATATGAGGAGGAAGGCTGGCGCGTCCGAAAGGACGGCACGTTCTTCTGGGCCAGCGTGGTGATCGACCCGATCTACGAGGGCGGCGCGCTGATCGGCTTCGCCAAGATCACGCGCGACATCACCGAGCGCCGCAATTCCCAGCTCAAGCTCGAGGCAATGCAGAAGCAACTCGCCGAGTCGCAGAAATTCGATGCGCTCGGACAGCTCACCGGCGGCGTTGCCCACGACTTCAACAATCTTCTGATGATCATCAGCGGCAGCCTTCACATCCTGAAGAAGAGCGCCGCCGACGACCCCAAGCTCGAGCGCGCCATGTCCGCGATCGAGACCGCGACCAAACGCGGCGCCGCGCTGACGAACCAGCTCCTCACCTTCGCGCGGCGGCAGAGCGTCAACCCGCAGGCGATCGATTTCGCCGAACGCGTCGCGGCCATCCGCGAGGTGCTCGACGCCGGCGTGGGCAGTTCCGTGGGCCTCGCTTTCGACATCGGCTCCGACACCTGCCCGATCAAGGCCGACGTCTCCGAGCTCGAGACCGCGCTCCTCAACCTCGTCATCAATGCCCGCGACGCGATGCCGGACGGTGGCACGGTGACGATCGGCGCGCGCAATGTCGTGCTCAACGAACCTCCCCTCGCCGGCGACTTCGTCGCGATCGACGTCACGGATACCGGGCTCGGAATTCCTTCCGACGTTCTCGACAAGATCTTCGAGCCGTTCTTCACGACCAAGCCGATCGGAAAAGGCACGGGCCTCGGCCTTTCGCAGGTGCACGGCTTCGCTCATCAGGCCGGCGGCACCATAAAGGTCGCAAGCGAGCTCGGAAAGGGCACGACATTCACCATCATCCTGCCGCGCGGCACAGATGCGCCGTCGCGCGAGACATCGGGGACGCCTCTGCGCGGCAGCGGCACGGTGCTGCTGGTCGAGGACAATCCCGACGTCGCTCTGGTCAGCATCGGTCTTCTGGAGCAGCTCGGCTATCAAGTGCGCCGGGTCGCCGATGCCGAAGCGGCATTGCGCGAGATCGAGAGCAACGGCGTCGACTTCGTGTTCTCGGACATCGTCATGCCCGGCAAGATGGATGGGCTCAGCCTCGCCCATCGCCTCCGCCAGATCCGCCCCGGCCTGCCGATCCTGCTCGCCACCGGCTACAGCGAGGTCGCCGCCGGCGTGCGCGGCGATTTCCCGATCCTGCGCAAACCCTATGAGATCCATGAGCTGAGTGAGGCGATCGCCAAGCTGCCAAGGTGAAATTTCCCATCGAGAGCTTGGGGCACCTCAGCCTCTACGTCGTCATGGCCGGGCTTGTCCCGGCCATCCGCGCATAACCACACGGCGCGAAGAACGTGGATGCCCGGGACAGCGCCCGGACATGACGGTCTTCTCTGAAGCTACGCCGTCGGCAGCACCGAGAACGTCTCCCCTGCCCGGCGCAGATTCAGCTCATCCGCGCTCGCGGTTTCACTGGTGACGCTGTCGACGCGCGAGGACGGCGGGCCGTGGCGGCAAAGCGCGACCATGTCGGCAACGTGCTTCGGCGCGCCAGCGAACAGCGCTTCCACGCTGCCGTCGCGACGGTTGCGGACCCAGCCTTCGAGGCCGCTCGTCGTCGCCTGATACTCGAGCCAGGCCCGATAGCCGACGCCCTGCACGCGTCCGCGGATCATGACCTGGAGAATTGCCCGGCTCACTTGTTCAGTCCGAGAACATCGGCGCTGCGCACCCTGGCCTCGCCCTCGCGCATGACACGGGCCATCAGCTCCGGCGATGCCAAGCCCTTGAGGCTTTTCGGCGCCGTGCCCTCGCGCAACGCTTTCTGCGTCTCGTAGACGGCCTGCGTCGCGGCGGCGATCGGCGCATGGCCCTGGAGTGCGATGCGTACGCGCTGGCTCGCAAGGTAGTCGAGCGCGTTCAATTCGTCCGGCGCACCGCCGAGCACGATCGGCAGGCGCGTGCCAGATGCGATGGCCTCGAGCTCGGCGCGCGACTTGATGCCGGTGAAGAACAACGCATCGACTCCGGTGGCCTCATAAGCCTTGGCGCGGCGGACAGCATCCTCGATCGAGGTGATCGCGGCAGCGCCCGTGCGGCCCATGATCACCAGCGACGGATCGCTGCGGCCGGCAAGCGCCGCCTTCATCTTGCCGACGCCTTCCTCGAGCGAGATCAGCTGCGCCTTGGTCTCGCCAAAGGCAGCCGGCAGCAGCGTGTCCTCGATGGTGAGGCCGGCCGCGCCCGCCATCTCCAGCTCCTGCACCGTGCGGCGCACGTTGAGCGCATTGCCGTAGCCGTGATCAGCATCGACCAGAACGGGGAGTGTTGCGGCGCGCGACATCCGCCGCATCTGCTCGGCAAGCTCGGTGAGCGTGATCAGCGTGACATCGGGATCGCCGAGCACGGCGAGCGAGGCCACTGATCCCCCGAACATGCCGAGCGGAAACCCGAGGTCCTCCGCAATGCGGATCGAGATGGCGTCGTAGACCGAGCCGGGATGGACACAGGTCCCGCCCGACAGGATGGAGCGAAGTTTCTCGCGGCGGGAACGAAAGGCCATGGTTGCCTCACTCTCAATTCCTCGTCCTGAGGAGCGCGCTTTTGCGCGCGTCTCGAAGGATAAAGGCCCGGCTGGTGGCCTCACCCTTCGAGACGCCACGCAAGCGCGGCTCCTCAGGGTGAGGGTCGGCTTCGTGCTTCGAGCGCCTACGCAAACTCCAGGATCAGCGCGTCCACGGCGAGTGTCGCGCCCGCGCTGGCATGGATCTTCTTCACGGTGCCGTCCTGCTCGGCGCGCAGCACGTTCTGCATCTTCATGGCTTCGACCACCGCCAGCGTCTCGCCGGCCTTGACCTCTTGCCCTTCGGTCACCGCGATCGAGACCACGAGGCCGGGCATCGGGCACAGCAGCTTCTTGCCGGTGTCGGAGGCCGTCGTCACCGGCATCAGCCGCGCGGAAGCCGCCTCGGCCTCGGTCCAGACATAGACCGGCACCTCGACGCCCTGATGCGCGAGACGGATGCCGTTGGCGATCGGACGCGCCTGCACCGCGACGAGGTGACCGTCGATGGTGCCTTGCCAGACCGGATCGCCGGGCTTCCACGCCGACTGCAAGTGATGCGCATTGCCGGCCTTGCCGTCGGGATCGACGAAGCGGATCGCGATCGCCTCGTCCTCGCGTCCGACCTCGAGCAGGATCTCCTGACGATCGAGCCAGACCGCGCGGCGTCGCTCTCGCTGCACGATGCGGCCGCCCATCTGGCCCGAGATCTGCCGCTTGCGCTCGCCGAGCACGTGATCGATGGCGGCGCCGACCGCGGCGATCCGCCGCGCGACCTCGCCTTCGGGCACGCGCACCGCAAAGCCCTTGGGGAATTCCTCGGCGATGAAGCCGGTCGAGAGCCGTCCCTCGCGCCAGCGCGGATGGTGCATGAGCGCCGACAGAAACGGGATGTTGTGCCTGATGCCGTCGACGTAGAACGAATCCAGCGCGGTGGCCTGCGCCTCGATCGCAGCCGCGCGCGACGGCGCGTGGGTGACAAGCTTTGCGATCATGGGATCGTAATGGATGGAAATCTCGCCGCCCTCCTGCACGCCGGTGTCGTTGCGGATGGTGATGCCGTCCTTGCTGGCTTCCGCCGGCGGGCGATACTTCACGAGCCGCCCGATCGAGGGCAGGAAGTTGCGGAACGGATCTTCGGCGTAGAGGCGGGATTCCACCGCCCAGCCCGTCAGCGTGACGTCCTTCTGCGCGATGGCGAGCTTCTCGCCGGCGGCGACGCGGATCATCTGCTCGACGAGGTCGATGCCGGTGACCAGTTCCGTCACGGGATGCTCGACCTGGAGGCGCGTGTTCATCTCCAGGAAGTAGAAGCTCTTGTCCTGCCCTGCCACGAACTCGACCGTGCCGGCGGAGTCATAATTCACGGCCTTGGCCAGCGCGACCGCCTGCTCGCCCATCTTGCGGCGGGTGGCCTCATCGAGCAGCGGCGACGGCGCTTCCTCGATCACCTTCTGGTTGCGGCGCTGGATCGAGCATTCGCGTTCGCCGAGATAGATCACGTTGCCGTGCTTGTCGCCCAGCACCTGAATCTCGATGTGGCGGGGATCGACGATGAACTTTTCGATGAAGACGCGGTCGTCGCCGAACGAGGCCTTCGCTTCCGCTTTTGCCAGCCCAAATCCCTCCTCGACCTCCTGGGTCGAGTAGGCGATCCGCATGCCCTTGCCGCCGCCGCCGGCGGAGGCCTTGATCATCACGGGATAGCCGATCGCGTCGGCGATCTTGACCGCATGCTTGGCGTCCTCGATCACGCCGAGGAAGCCCGGCACGGTCGAGACGTCGGCGTTCGCCGCCGCCTTCTTGGATTCGATCTTGTCGCCCATCGCGGCGATCGCGCCGGGGTTGGGGCCGATGAAGACGATTCCGGCCGCCTCCAGCGCACGCGGAAACGCCTCGCGCTCGGACAGGAAGCCATAGCCGGGATGCACCGCCTCGGCGCCCGTCTTGCGGCAGGCCTCAACGATCTTCTCGATCACCAGATAGCTCTCGGCCGCAGCCGGCGGACCAATCAGCACCGCCTCGTCGGCCATCTCGACATGGAGGGCATCGCGGTCGGCCTCGGAATAGACCGCAACCGTTTGAATTCCCATCTTGCGGGCGGTCTTGATGACCCGGCAGGCGATTTCGCCGCGATTGGCGATCAGAATCCGTTTGAACATGCTTTTCTTGAGTCTCGACCTTGGGCGGGACCCGTCTCCTGGCCGTTGGGGCCTATGGGAACGGGCCGTGTGGCTCCCGTGGTACATCAAAATGGGCCGGAGGCAACGGTCTAAATCCGGGGCCTCTGGCGTACCAGCACAAGACCGAAATGGGCCCAGCGAGCCCTAGGGACGCCGTCCCGCTTCCCGGGGCTTCCCGGCCGTGGCCACGTCCCGGACGAGGCCGTGAACGAAGCCGAGTTTGGCGACCACCGCGGGCGACAGGATGAAGGGATAGAGGTCGCGCAGGCCCATGGTTCGGTTGACGCTGTTCATGGCGAAGGTGAAGGGCAGCCATGCGTTGACCAGCGCCTCGATATCCCTTGCCTCGTAGGGGTTGAAACGGATGCGCGCCGTCAACTCCCCGTCGCGGTCGACCCTGGGGCGCACCTCCATGCCGAACTCGGCGGCCATCTCCAGCGTATCGACGATGTGGAGATAGTGCGCCCAGGTCTCGGCGAAGTCTTCCCAGGGGTGCGTCGTGGCGTAGGCCGAGACGTAGCTCTGCTGCCAGTCCGGCGGCGGGCCTTCGGCATAGTGCCGCTGCAAGGCCTGACCGTAATCGACGGAATCGTCGCCGAACACGGCGCGACATTGGTTCAGCCTGCCGCCGTCCCGCACCAGCACGTCCCAGAAATAGTGTCCGACCTCGTGGCGGAAATGCCCGAGCGGCGTCCGGTAGGGTTCGCCCATTTCGAGCCTGCGCCGCTCGCGCTCGATGTCGTCCGCCTCCTTGAGCGCGATCGTGATCAGGCCGCTGTCGTGGCCAGTCATGACCCTCTGTCCGCTGTTCGGATCGTCGGCAAGGAAATTGAAGATCAGCCCATGCCCGGGATTGTCCTGCCGGGTCTGGAGCGGCAGCCTCCAGCGGATCAGGGAATAGAGTAGACGGTGCTTGGCCACCTCCAGCTCACGCCATCCAGCAAGCTGCGCCGGATCGGAGAGGTTCGGTACCATCCCATTGTGGCGGCAGGCGCGGCAATAGCCGGTGGTATCGTCCGTGTCTGTCAGCCAGTTGCAGGCATCGTATTCGGCATTCCGGCACAGCATCCGGCTTTCGCCGTTGTCGACCAATGTCCTCCAGGCTTCTCCGTCGGGCTCGATCGCCGACATTGTCTCCTTCTCCGGCATGAAGGCGACACGATGGCCGCAGCGTTCGCAGGCACGATTCTCGAAATAGAGAACGTTGCCGCAGGCCTGACAGACGAAGAGCTTCAAGATTTAGCCTCTTTGGAAAGGGATTTTTATGAGAGAGTTGGCACCTCGCGAAGACGCCTCGATCAGCCGATCGTTCCAGTCTCCGGAACAAATTGCCGGACCAGGCGTTGCCACCGCGTCGTTCCTCGCGTTCAGGCACGCGCTCCTATTTTCCGATACTTTGCCCTCTAGACAATGGCCATCACGCTCCGTCTGTGTGAATATCGGTTCGGCACGTGCGCACCCGCATCACAACGGCCGATGCCTTGAACGATCCCTTGCCCGAGACCATCGCCGCCGAGAGGCTGCGCCAGCACCTCGAAGACGTCGCGCGCGAGCGCGATAACGCCTATCGCGCGCTGCAGGAGCGCGAGGCCGAGCTGGCACGCATCCAGCGCATCGGCAAGGTCGGCGGCGTCGAGGTCGATTTCCGCGAAGGCTTCAAGAACCGTCGCTCGCCCGAATATCTGATCATCCACGGCCTGCCGCCGGAAGCCGCGGGCGAGACGCACGAGGCCTGGGTCAACCGCATCCATCCCGACGATCGCGACGCGGCCGTCAAGCATTTCTTCGAGGCTCTCGCCGGAACGAGCGAAGACTACAGCGCCGAATACCGCATCATCCGTCCCAGCGACGGCGAGACCCGCTGGATCCGGGTCGTCGCCAAGATCGAGCGCGACAAGGATGGCCGCGCCATCCGCCTGGTCGGCGCCCATATCGACATCACCGACCAGGCGCTGGCGCGCGAGACGCTGCGCGAGAGCGAGGAGCGCTTTCGGCTGATCGCCGACAGCGCGCCGGTACCGATCTGGGTCACCAAGCTCGACCGCAAGCGGTCCTTCGCCAACCAGGCTTATGTCGATTTCGTCGGATTGCCCTACGATCAGGCCATCGACTTCGACTGGCGCAAGGTGCTGCATCCCGACGACCTGCCGCACGTGCTCCAGCAATCCGTCCAGGGTGAAGCATCCCTCAAACCCTTCGTGCTGGAAGCGCGCTACAAGAACGCAAGCGGCGAATGGCGGTGGCTCCGATCGGAATCGCAGCCGCGCTGGGACCCGACGGGCAAGCATATCGGCTTCATCGGCGTCGCCCACGACATCACCGTCGCCAAGCAGGCCGAGATCGAGCTCAGGCAGCTCAACGAGACGCTGGAACAGCGCATTGCCGAGCGCACCGCCGAGCTCGAATCCAACGAGGCACGGCTGCGCGCGATCCTGGAGACCAGCAATCAGTATCAGGGCCTGGTCAATCTCAAAGGTGAGCTGGTTTACGCCAACAAGACCGCGCTGGACGGCATCAAGGCACGCTCTTCGGATGTGATCGGAAAGCCGTTCTGGGACACGCCCTGGTTCGCCGGCACGGACGGCATGAGTGTCGCCGTGCGAGAGGCCTTCGACACGGTGCTCAAAGGCGAAGCGGTGCGACTGGAGATGCGCCTGCGCCTTCCCATCGGCGAGCGCGATTTCGATTTCGGCATGCGGCCCGTGCTCGACCGCCATGGCAACATCACCGGTGCGGTGCCCGAGGCGGTCGACGTCACCGAGCGCCGCCGCGGCGAGGAAGCGCTGCGGCAATCGCAGAAGATGGAGGCGATCGGCCAGCTCACCGGCGGCGTCGCGCACGACTTCAACAATCTCCTCACCATCATCCGCTCTGCCACCGACTTCCTGCGCCGCCGCGAGCTGCCGGAGGAACGCCGCCGCCGCTATGTCGACGCCATTTCCGAGACGGTCGAGCGCGCCTCCAAGCTGACGGCACAGCTTCTGGCGTTCGCGCGGCGGCAGCCGCTGAAGCCGCAGATATTCAATGTCGGCAGCCAAGTCGAAGGCGTGGCTCAGCTGGTCCGGCCGCTAGTCGGCGGCCGCATCGAGATCGCTGTGGAAGTTCAGGATCCCGATTGCTTCACCGTGGCCGACATCGGCCAGTTCGAGGCCGCGCTGATCAACCTCGCCATCAACGCCCGTGATGCCATGGATGGCGAAGGCCGCCTCACCATCGCCGTGCGCAAGGTCCAGGGTATCCCTCAGCTGCGCGCACAATCGGCGCGCAGCGGCGACTACGTCGCCATCTCCGTCACCGACACCGGCAGCGGCATCGCGCCAGAGCATCTCGACTCGATCTTCGAACCGTTCTTCACCACCAAGGAGGTCGGCAAGGGCACCGGCCTCGGCCTCAGTCAGGCCTTCGGCTTCGCAAAACAGTCCGAGGGCGACATTGCGGTGACGAGCACGCAAGGCAAAGGCGCGACCTTCACCATCTATCTGCCGCAGGCGCAAAGCCCGGCCACCGAGAAGGAAGCGGCGGCGCTGACCAGCGAGACCGCGACCACCGGGCGCGGCTACCGCGTGCTCGTGGTCGAGGACAACGACGAGGTCGGCCGGTTCTCGACCGAGCTTCTGGAAGACCTCGGCTATGTCGTCCGCCGCGTCGCCAACGCAAACGCGGCACTGGCGATCCTCGGCGAGAACGAATTTGCCGTCGACCTCGTGTTCTCCGACGTCATCATGCCCGGAATGAACGGCGTCGAGCTAGCCGGCATCATCCGGGAGCGCTATCCGGGCCTGCCCGTGGTGCTCACCAGCGGCTACAGCAACGTGCTCGCCGAAAGCGCCCATCGCGGCTTCGAACTGATCCAGAAGCCGTATTCGGTGGAATCGCTGTCGCGCATATTGCGCAAGGCGATCACCGAGAAGCTATCCGGGGTGCGGTGAACACGCCACCTGACGGAACAACGCTGCCGTGAAATCGGTTTTCGCCGGGGACCTTCCAGCCTGGATCGAGGAATGCATGTCGAGCCAAAACCTTGATCAGGCGAGGCGCGCCGGCCGCGCGCTGGACGCTGCCAATTTCTTCCTCGCCGACGTCCGCGACGGGCTCGGCCCTTATCTCGCGGTCTATCTTCTCACCGAGCAGCATTGGAACGAGGCTCGCATTGGCCTCGTGATGTCGATCGCAACCATCGCCGGCATCGTCGCGCAGACGCCGGCCGGTGCGCTGGTTGACGCCACACGGACGAAGCGGCTGGTGATGGTGGCCGCTGCAATTCTGGTGACACTCGCCTCGCTCTCGCTGCCGTTGTTCCCGAACCTCCTGCCGGTGATAATCTCGCAAGGCATCGCGCAAGCCGCTGCCGTGGTCTTCCCGCCGGCGATCGCCGCTGTCTCGCTTGGCATCTTCGGGCATGCCGCGTTTACCCGGCGCATCGGCCGCAACGAGACTTTCAACCACGCCGGCAACGCTGTCGCGGCGGGCATCGCCGGCCTCTCCGCCTATTGGTTCGGACCGACCGTCGTTTTCTACCTTCTCGGCGCCATGGCGATCGCGAGCCTCGTCAGCATCCTGGCGATCCCAGAACGGGCCATCGACCACGACCTCGCGCGCGGACTGCACCACTCTCGTATCAATGGCGCACCCGAACACCCCTCGGGCCTTGGCGTGCTCCTGACCTGCCGTCCGCTGCTCATATTCGCTATCTGCGTCGTCCTGTTTCACCTCTCCAACGCGGCGATGCTGCCGCTGGTCGGACAAAAGCTCGCGCTCCAGGACAAGAACATCGGCACCAGCCTGATGTCGGCGTGCATCGTTGCGGCGCAAGTGGTGATGGTGCCATTCGCGATGCTGGTCGGCGCACGGGCCGACCGCTGGGGACACAAGCGGTTCTTCCTTGCCGCATTGTTGATCCTGCCGATCCGCGGTGCGCTCTATACGCTCTCCGACAATCCGTTCTGGCTGGTCGGCGTGCAGCTGCTGGATGGCGTCGGCGCCGGCATTTTCGGGGCAATCTTCCCCGTCATCGTCGCCGACCTCATGCGCAACACTGGCCGCTTCAACGTCGCACAGGGCGCCGTCATCACGGCCCAGAGCATTGGTGCAGCGCTGTCGACGACACTGGCGGGCCTGGTCGTGGTCGGCGCCGGTTACAGCGCAGCATTCATCACGCTCGGCGCCGTGGCGGCGATCGGTGCGGTGATCTGCCTCCTCGCCTTGCCCGAGACGCGGCAAAGCGACGACGGCGATCCGCGCCCGCAGGGGAAGACAGCGGCGCCCGCATCGGTTATCGCTGCCGAATGAATCCATTCCCATTCGAGAACTGAACCGTGCCGCCTGACGCGATCTGGACCTGGAGTATCATCGCCGTCGCGACCGCAGGCGTCATCGTCCGGCCCTTTCGCCTGCCCGAGGCGATCTGGGCGGTGATCGGCGCCGGCGCGCTGCTGCTGTTTGGCTTGCTGCCGTGGCCGGATGCGTTGACAGGTATCGAGAAAGGCGTCGACGTCTATCTCTTCCTGATCGGCATGATGCTGATCGCAGAGCTGGCGAGGCTCGAAGGCCTGTTCGATTATCTCGCCGCGCTTGCGGTGGAGTATGCACGTGGCTCCCCGCAGCGGCTGTTCCTGCTGATCTACCTCGTCGGCACCCTCGTCACCGTGCTGCTCTCCAACGATGCCACCGCGATCGTGCTGACACCGGCCGTCTATGCCGCGACGCGCGCGGCCGGCGCAAAGCCTCTGCCCTATCTGTTCGTCTGCGCCTTCATTGCCAATGCCGCAAGCTTCGTGCTGCCGATCTCCAATCCGGCCAATCTCGTCGTGTTCGGCGCGCGCATGCCCGAGCTCACCGAATGGCTGCGCCTGTTCGCCCTGCCCTCGGCGGCCTCGATCCTGCTCACTTACGTGGTCCTGCGCCTGAGCCAGCACCGCGCGCTCAAGGAGGAAACGATCGCCCGGAGCGTGCCGCATCCGAAGCTTGGACGTGGCGGCAAGCTCACGGCAATAGGCATCGTCGCGATCGGCGTCGTGCTGGTCACCGCGTCGGCGCTGGACCGGCAACTGGGCCTGCCGACCTTCATCTGCGGCGTCGCGACGGCGGCGATCGTGCTGCTGATCAACCGGCAATCGCCCTTGCCCGTGCTGCACGGTGTCTCCTGGAGCGTGCTGCCGCTGGTCGGCGGGCTCTTTGTCATGGTGGAAGCGTTGGTGAAGACCGGCGTCATCGCGCAGCTGAGCGCGCTGCTGCACCAGGCGGTCGCGCAATCGGTGCCCCAGGCGGCCTGGAGCGTCGGCATCGCCACCGCGCTCGCCGACAACATCGCCAACAACCTTCCGGTCGGCCTCGTCGCCGGCTCGGTCGCCGCCAGCGATCATCTGCCCGCACCTGTCGTCAGCGCCATCCTGATCGGCGTCGATCTCGGCCCCAATCTGTCGGTGACCGGATCGCTCGCCACCATCCTCTGGCTGGTCGCGCTCAGGCGGGAGAAGATCGAGGTCGGCGCCTGGCCGTTCCTCAAGCTCGGTCTGCTGGTGACGCCGCCTGCCTTGATCGGTGCACTGGCGGCTGCCATCAGGTAGCGGCAAAGGGCGCCGACTAAATAAGTACAGCCGTTTGCGGTGCATCAATGCCGGCGGTGCGGCGGCAGCTAAACTTTACTTGTCGCGTGCTCCAGACAGGCCGCGGCAAGGAAGGTTGATCATGCAGATTCGATCAAAGTCGCTGCCGCAGAGCTTCTCGCTGCGTCGCGGAATTCAGAGCTTCATTGCGCCCGGCAAAGGCCGCGCGGAGACGTCCCATCCGCTGCTCGTCTTCTCCGTTGTGGTGCTGCTGGCCTTGTTCGCCATCCTGGAGATCGACGTGCACACGGCCCAGCTTCAGGCCATCGGCCTGCTCGGCCATGGCACCGGGATCGATCCCGTCTTCCTGAGCCCGTAGCGGGAGGAGCCCGATCGCGGCCACAACGGGCCGCGATCGGATTACACGTCAGTCGTTCTCGTAGCCGTAGACTTCCGGCAGGATGAAGATCGCGGCGAGCAATCCGATCAGCGGGAAGATTGCGACGAACAGCGTGGCGTTGGCCTGCCCGATCGCCGCGAACAGCGACGGGAACAGGAAGATCGCCAGGAACGACGGCAGCTTGACGAACATGTAGGCGAAGCCGCTGGCGGTGCCGCGATATCTCGGCTTGGCGACCATGGTCGGGATCGTCATGCAGTTCGACGCATCCCAATAATGGCCCCACAGCATGGCGGCGGCCGCGAACGGCAGCAGTATCTTGTTGTCGGTGTAGAGCGCGAAGGCCGCGACCAGAAGCGAAACCAGGACGATGCCGAAACCAGCGATGGCGATACCGCGATGGCCGATCTTCGGCGTCAGCAGCGGACCGACCCAGCCGGACAACGCGGCGAAGCAGAACAGTCCCATCGTCACCAGATTATTGCCGAGCACGCTCGACACGCCGACCATCACGAACAGCACCGGCAGGTAGAACGCGAAGGTCGAGAATTCGCTGCCTTGCGCGAAGCAGGCGATCCAGCCGTAGATCGTCGCACGCCAGCGGATCGGGTCCTTCTTGAGGTCGGCGAGGAACGCGCGGGTCGAGACCTTCGGCACCTGGACGTCCCGGTCCGGCAGCATGTCGAGATTGTCGTTGAACATCTCGCGCGCGACCTGCTTGGCCTCGCGGTAACGCCCCTTCTGCACCAGCCACACCGCCGTCTCCGGCACGTCGTGGCGCATGATCAGGATGATCAGCGCCGGCACCGCACCGAGACCGAGCGTCACGCGCCACAGCATCTCGTGGTTCATGTCGATCAGGAGGAAGATCACGATGACGCCGATGGTCAGGACCTCGCCGACGGCGAACATGAATTGCCAGCGGTTGCCCATGACCTCGCGCTCGCCCTTGGCCATGGATTCCATGATGTAGGTGTAGCCGGTCGAGATGTCAGAGCCGAGCGGAATGCCGAGCAGGAAGCGGATCACGACGAGCCAGGCGACGTCAGGCACGAAGGCCTGCGCCAGCGCCAGCACGATGAACATCACCATCGTCACCAGGAACATGACGCGGCGGCCGATCTTGTCGGACAGCCAGCCGCCGAGGAGCGCGCCGATCAGGGCGCCGCCTTGCGTGCCGGCCGCCGCAAGGCCCAGCATCAGCGGATCGGGATTGTACTGCTCCTTGATGAAGATCAGCACGAAGGCGATCGAATAGAGGTCCCAGGCCTCGACCAGGATCGAGGCCATCATCAGCCAGCCGACCTTGTTGCCCTTGGGGCTGTAGTTCGTGATGAGGTAGCGGACCGCGGCCTCGCTCGCGGTCGGATGTGGCATCGCCATCGTTGACATTTTCTTGGTCCTCTCTTCGAAACTTTCTACGCGCCGAGCAGCGGCTCGATGCTGCAATCGAGCAGGCGCGGATCGATCCCCGCCTCCATGCCCGTAAACATCGAGTCCATGTAGTCGATCAGGGCATCGCTCGCCTTCACCGCGTCCTCGACACGGCGGTTGGCGACGGCCGCGAGAATGGCGAGATGATGATCGATCGTGCCCGACAGATCTGCCTGCCCCGGCATGAAGCGGTGGTGGATGTAGCCGATGCGCCGATACAGCGTGTGCAGTGGCCGCATCGTATGCACCAGGAACGGCTCGCCGGCCGCCTCCAGCACCAGCGCGTCGATGCGGCGGTCGATATTGTTGAATTCGTCGAGGGTCAGGCTGGCGCGGCGCTCGCGCAGGACACGCTCGATGTGCAGCGCCTGATTGCGATGCGAGAGGCTGGCGCGATCGGCGGCAAGGCGGATCACGAAGCGCTCCATGTCGCGGCGCAGGCCGAGCAGCATGCGCTCGCGGGCCAGATCGATTGGCGCGATGTGCAGACCGTGACGGGGCCGGATGATGATCAGGGTATCGGCCGAGAGACGATTGACGGCGTGATGCACCGGTGTGCGCCCGAAGCCGGTGATGTGCTGCAATTCCAGCATCGTCATGAATTGTCCGGGCTTGAGCTCGCAGTGAACGAGGAGCTCTTCGATCTTCTGGTAGGCCAGCTCGAAGAAATTGAGCCGGTTGCGCCGCGAGGGCTTGCCCTCGCCGTCGTCGTCGTTTCTCACCACCTCGAGTGCGCGCTTGCGCTTTGCCATGTCGTTCTCTCCCGTCGGCCCGCGCTCTCGTTGCTGGATGGCGCCCTGTTTGTTCGAGCCTTAAAACATGTTGTGATATATTACAAGCCGGCGTAAGACTCCCGCGCGACCTGCAACATGCTGCAGTGCAAAATGAGACGACGGACGCGCGACGTCTGTGATGGGAGGACAATTGCCGTGAAGATCACGTCGATCGAGACGCTGCGTACGGAGGAATTTTCCAACGTCATCTGGGTCCGCATTCACACCGATACGGGTGTGATCGGGCTCGGCGAAACGTTCTACGGCGCGGGCGCGGTCGAGGCGCAGATCCACGACACCTTTGCCGGCCGCCTGCTCGGCCGCAATCCCCTGCACATCGAAGCCATCCATCGCGACATGCTGAACCTGCCGATGGCGCAGTCCTCGACCGGTGTCGAATATCGCGCCGCCTCGGCGATCGACATCGCGCTGTGGGATCTGTTCGGCAAGGTCTGCGGCCAGCCGGTGTACCAGATGCTCGGCGGCCTCTGCCGCGACAAGCAGCGCATCTACAACACCTGCGCCGGCACGCAATATGTCCGCTCGACCAATATCAGCCCCGTCGCGAACTGGAATCTCGGCGCCTCCAAGGGACCTTACGAGGATCTCGACGGTTTCATGCATCGCGCCGACGCGCTCGCCGAGAGCCTTCTGGAAAGCGGCATCTCCGCCATGAAGATCTGGCCGTTCGATCCGGCGGCGCAGGAGAACAAGGGCCTCTACATCACCGCCGCGCAAATGAAGCAGGCCATCGAGCCGTTCGAGAAGATCCGCAAGGCGGTCGGCGACAAGATGGAGATCATGGTCGAGCTCCACTCGCTGTGGAACCTGCCGACCGCAAAGCAGATCGCACGCGCACTCGAGCCGTACAAGCCGACCTGGTACGAAGACCCGATCCGCATGAACTCGCCGCAGGCGCTGGCCGAATATGCGCGCTCGACCGACGTCTGGGTCTGCGCCAGCGAGACGCTGGGCTCGCGCTTCCCTTACAAGGACATGCTCGACCGCGACGCCATGCACGTGGTGATGGCGGATCTGTGCTGGACCGGCGGCCTCACCGAGGGCCGCAAGATCGCGGCGATGGCCGAGACCTATCACCGGCCCTTCGCACCGCACGATTGCATCGGTCCGA
Organism: Bradyrhizobium sp. USDA 327; assembly: GCF_041262065.1. Taxonomy (NCBI): domain Bacteria; kingdom Pseudomonadati; phylum Pseudomonadota; class Alphaproteobacteria; order Hyphomicrobiales; family Nitrobacteraceae; genus Bradyrhizobium; species Bradyrhizobium sp. USDA 327. The sequence continues at coordinate 3,810,126 of NZ_JBGCCW010000001.1, forward strand.
TCGGCTTCATCGCGGCCATCCACATGTCGTTCAGCCAACCCAACACGCTGATCCAGGAATCGGTGCGCGCCTTCTACAAGGGCTGGTACAATGAGCTCGTCACCACGATGCCTGTTATCAAGGACGGTTACGTCTATCCGATGGAAGGACCTGGCCTCGGCGTCGACCTCCTGCCTGATGTCTTCGACCGCTCCGATCTTACCGTGCGCCGCTCCAACGTCTGAGGACTTCCCGAGATGAGCACTTCCCTTTTCGATCTTTCCGGCCGCACCGCACTCGTGACCGGCTCCTCCCGCGGCCTCGGCCGTGCCATCGCCGAGGGCATGGCCAAGGCCGGCGCCAGGATCATCATCAACGGCGTCGACCCCCAGCGCGTCGAGCAGGCCGTCGCCGAGTTTCGCGCCGCCGGGCATCAAGCCGAAGGCGCCGCGTTCAACGTCACCGACGAGCCCGCCATCGTCGCCGCCTTCGAGCGCTTCGACCGCGAAGGGCTCGCCGTCGACATCCTGGTCAACAATGCCGGCATCCAGCACCGCAAGCCGCTGGTGGAATTCACCACCGACGAATGGCGCAAGGTGATCGAGACCAACCTCACCAGCGCCTTCGTGATCGGCCGCGAGGCGGCCAAGCGCATGATCCCCCGCAAGCATGGCAAGATCATCAACATCGGCTCGCTCGGCAGCGAGCTCGCGCGTCCCACCATCGCGCCGTACACCGCGGCCAAGGGCGGCATCAAGAACCTGACCCGCTCGATGGCGGTGGAATGGGCCCAGCACGGCATCCAGGCCAATGCGATCGGCCCCGGCTACATGCTGACCGACATGAACGAGGCGCTGGTCAACAACGCCGACTTCAACAATTGGCTGATGGGCCGCATCCCCTCGAAGCGCTGGGGCAAGCCGGACGAGCTGGTGGGCGCGGCGATCTTCCTCGCCTCGGACGCCTCGACTTATGTCAATGGTCAGATCATCTATGTCGATGGCGGCATGATCGCCGCGATGTGACCGCGAACCAGGAGCAGCTCATGCGCGCCGTCGTCATCCACGCACCAAAGGACCTGCGGATCGAGAGCTATCCCGATCCGGCGCCCGGTCCGGGCGAAGTCCGCGTCAAGATCGCCAATGGCGGCATCTGCGGCTCGGACCTGCACTATTACCATCACGGCGGTTTCGGCGTCGTCCGCATTCAGCAGCCGATGGCGCTGGGGCATGAAATTGCCGGCGTGGTTGCGGCGGTCGGTGACGGCGTCAGCAGCGTGAAGCCCGGTACCCGCGTTGCAGTCAACCCGAGCAAGCCGTGCGGTGTTTGCCTGCATTGCCAGGAGGGCATGCGTAACCAGTGCCTCGACATGCGCTTCCTCGGCAGCGCGATGCGCTTTCCCCACGTGCAGGGCGGCTTTCGCGAATTCATCACGGTCGATGCGACGCAGGCCGCCCCGATCGCGGACAAGCTCTCGCTCGCCGAAGCCGCGGTCGCCGAGCCGCTCGCGGTCTGCCTGCATGCCGGCAAGCAGGCCGGTCCCCTCCTCGGCAAGCGCGTGCTGATCACCGGCTGCGGTCCGATCGGTGCGTTGATGATTCTGGTCGCGCGCTTCGGCGGCGCGGCCGAGATCGTGGTCACCGATGTGGCGGACGCACCGCTCGCGGTTGCCAGGAAGCTCGGCGCCACGCACGCCATCAACGTCGCGAGCAACGCCGCCGCGCTCGATCCCTGGCGCGCGGGTAAGGGCGTGTTCGACACGTTGTTCGAGGCCTCGGGCAATCAGGCGGCGCTGCGCACCGCGCTCGACGTGCTCAGGCCGGGCGCGACGCTGGTGCAGCTCGGCCTCGGCGGGGAAATGACGCTGCCGATCAACTCCATCGTCGCCAAGGAATTGCAGCTCCGCGGCACCTTCCGCTTCGATCCCGAGTTCGAGCTGGCGGTGCGCCTGATGGGCGAAGGCCTGATCGACGTCAAGCCTTTGATCACGGCGACCATGCCGTTCGAGAACGCCGTCGCCGCCTTCGAGCTCGCCAGCGACCGCTCGCAGTCGATGAAGGTGCAGCTGACGTTCTGAACCGCGCTACTGGCTCTCGATCAGCCGGTCGCTGACCAGCCGCACGGCCCCGCGCTTCCAGGAATAGTCCGCGCCCATGCGCAGGCCGCTGTCACCACGCGTCAGCACCGTGCCGGTCCTGGCATCGCGCACCTGGAAGCCGAGCGTGTATTCGGTGCGGCTCACCCGCCGCACCACGCCGATCAGCGACTGATCCGCGCCGAGCTCTTTCGCGATCGCCGCCTCGCAACCGCCGCAATCGCGCAAGGCACGCCCCTTCTCCGCCTCGCCGCGCGCGCCGCTGACGTCGACGATGCGGTAGCGGCCGGATTGGCCCAGCGCCTCGCGCACGCCGCCGGTGACTTCGGCCATGTATGACGCGTCCGATGCCGCCGATGTGCCGGCCGGGGCGGCAGTCGTATCCTCGAGCTCGAAATCGAACACGGCGAGCGCGACCGGCGCGGGCGTTGCGAGCGCGGCCATGATCTCGCGGGAGACGAAGATCTCGGCGCGCTCCCAGGATTCATCATTGTCGCCGCGGAAGCTGTAGAGCTTGTCCATCACGAGCTTTTTGGCGCCGATTTCGATCACGGCGACCTTGGCCCATTGCACCAGCGTGCTCGTCTTCTGGATGCCGCCGATCACCTTGAACGCCGCGCCGTCCTGCGCGGACGGAACCAGCCGATAGCGCGGGTCCGCAGCGATGTCCCTTCGAAGCGCGGCCATGAACGCCGCCAGCCGCCGCTCGTGGGCGGCGGTCTGGTTGGTCGGCTCGGCCGAGGTGTCGGTATAGCTGAAATCGTCCATGGCTACGCCAATGGCGTCCCCGGCATCGGCCCGCGAACAGGAGAGGACGAAGAGGAGAAGGACGAGAATCAGGCTGAAGCGGTGCATGAACGGGCCTCGTCGATGGAGCGGCCCGCAAATCTGGACGGGTTACCTGACGCCGTGCAGCCGTGACCGTCCCGACCAACGCCGGGAAAATTTCACGACGTTGCACTGCGGTAAGGCGGGAACGCTTCCCGCCGCCTGCGTTCTGCCCTTTAATGCGGGAGCGACAAACCCGTTCGCACCAGGTGTCCGCCGATGTGGAACCGCCCGAGGTTCGATCTCAAGATCCGTCTGACGCTGCGCGTGGCCGCGATATCGGCTGCCTGCTTCGCCGCGATTTCCGCCTATTTCCTCGTGACGGCCGACCGCGCCGCGCATGCGCGCATCGACGGTATCGCCGCCATCGTGGCTAAGTCGCTGGAGTTGCAACAGGGCAAGGTCCAGTGGGTGGCCAGCCCGCGCTCAGACTTTCCGAACCTCGATCCTGTATCTGCCTATGTGATGACGCCAGGCCTCTGTCTGGCATTCCGCGGCACGAGCGGCGACATCCTCCAGCGCTTCTGTAGTGGCGCGCCTGCCCCGGCGAGCCCGCCGCCGCAGGCCTTCACCGCCTTCTACCGCAGCCTGTTCGACCCCGGCCGCGAGGCGGCACGGCCTGTGATCGTCCGCGGAACGAAGCTGGGCGAGACCGTGGTCTCGGTCGATGCGGCCGTGCAGACGGCCGAGGCCTGGCACGAGGCCGGCCGCCTGATGATCGCGCTTGCGATCGCGCTGCCGCTGCTCTGCGCGCTGGTCTATGCCGCGCTGGCCCGCGCCCTGCGCCCCACCCGCATGATCGGCAACGGTCTCGCGCGCATCGCTGCCGGCGATCTCACGACGCGGCTGCCGGCGTTCGACCTCGCCGAGCTCTCCGCCATCCGGGACGTCTTCAACCATCTCGCCGAAAGCCTCGACACCGCGCTTGCCGAACGCAACGAGCTGACACGGAAGCTGATCGCGCTCCAGGACGAGGAGCGCCGCCATCTCGCGCGTGAGCTGCATGACGAGTTCGGCCAGTCGCTCGCCGCCATCCGCGCGCTTGCCGCGTCAGCCCGCCAGACTGCGGCGCAGGACTGTCCCGCCTTGCTCGGAGAGTGCGATGGCATTGCCCGGACCGCGACCGGCATGATGGAGACGCTGCGGGGCGCGCTGTTCCGGTTGCGGCCGCCCGATGTCGACGAGCTCGGCCTCGTCGCGAGCCTCGAAGGACTGGTGTCGGGGTGGAACGGCCGCAGCCGCGGACAGACCCGCTTCGATATCCGGTTCGACGGTGCCTTCGAGAGCGTGCCTGCCTCGGTCAGCGCCAATCTCTACCGCATCGTGCAGGAGGCGCTCACCAACGCGGCCAAGCACGCCGGCGCAACGAAGGTCAGCCTGCATCTGACGATGGCCGACGATGAGATCGCGCTCGCGATCGCGGACGACGGCCGGCCGAACGAGGCTGCCGCCAAATCCGGCATGGGCCTGCTCGGCATGCGCGAGCGCGTCGCCGCGCTTCGCGGCCGGCTGAGCTTCGAGACCGGCCCTCACGGCTCGGCGCTGCGCGTGTTCATTCCGCTCGCGGCCGCCGATCGGCAGGCGCTGGAGCACGCGGCATGAGCGCAGCCGACGCCACCATCCTGCTGGTGGACGACCATTCCGTCGTCCGCGAGGGCTACCGCTCAGTGCTCCAGAAGCAGCCGGGCTTGCGCGTCGTCGCCGAGGCAGCCGATGGTGAGGAGGCCTATCGTCTGTACAAATCCGAGGCGCCCGACCTCGTCATCATGGACCTCACCATGCCCGGCATCGGCGGCATCGAGGCCGTCAGGCGGATCAGGCAGTGGGACAAGACGGCACGGATCCTCATCTTCACCATGCACGAGAATGCCGGCTTCGCCGTGCAGGCGATCCGCGCCGGTGCGAGGGGTTACGTCACCAAGACCAGCCCGCCCGAGACGTTGGTGCGCGCGGTCAAGGACGTGCTCGCCGGCAAGATCGCCATCAGCCCCGACATCGACCACGAGCTTGCGCTCAGCCGCATCAGCGGCGAGAGCTCGGCCGCCGACGTGCTGACGCCGCGCGAATTCGAGGTGCTGCGGCTGCTGCTCGCCGAGAACACGACGGAGGAGATCGCCGAGACGCTGCATGTCAGCCCGAAGACGGTGGCGAACCTGCATTCCCTGATCAAGGACAAGCTCGGCGTCGGCTCCGACATCGAGCTGGTCCGCCTGGCGCTGCGCCAGGGCCTGTTGACGGAAGTCTGATTGCCGCTGCCTTACGGCTCCAGCCTCGTTCCGTCAGGGGAGAACGCCTCCACCGTGTCACCGATCCTGAACGACATCATGTCACGGCCGACGAGCAACGGCCCCTTGTAAGCGGTGCGCGTGCGCAGGATCAGCGGCTCCTCGGGAATATCAGGCGCGGGCTTCACCGTGCCGAACACGATGTGAGAATAGACCGCGAGTTTTGGCCTGGCGGCCGCAAAGATGCGGCCGGCCTCTTCCGGAGAGGTGTGGTGAGCCTGGATGTCCTTATAGACGGGATTTTTGACCAGCAGCTCCGGCTCGATCACCGCGACCTCGTGGATCAGCAGGTCGGCGCCCTCGGCCGCCTTCGCGATGCGCTCATCATACTTGGTGTCGCCCGACAGCACGACCTTGTGGCCGCCATATTCGATGATGTAACCGAACGAAGGCTTGATCTTCTCGCCGTGGTTCACCTCGATCGCGCTGACCGTCACGCCGTTGTTCTCATAGACCCGCCCGGCTTCGATATCCTTTGCCGCGAACGTGACAGCTACGGGATCGAGGTGCTCGTCGTCGATGCGGATGCGGACGTCGTCGGCGAAAGCTTTGGTGAGGTTTTCCGCCATGGCGACCGTTCCCTTCGGACCATAGAGCTTCATCGGCCCCTTACGCGAAGCCCAGGGCGTGGCAAGCCACCCTGTCAGCCACATGTCGGGCAGGCCGACGACGTGGTCCGAATGCAGATGCGTGATGAAGTTCGCGGTGATCGCGCCGAGCGGTATCTTCAGCTTGTAGAGCTGGATGGTCGCGCCGCGGCCGAGATCGAACAGCAGTTTTTCGCTCCCTGCCTCCACCAGCGTCGACGCGCTGAAACTGGTCGGTCGCGGCGTCGGCACACCGGTGCCGAGCAGCGTGACCTTCATCGGTTCGGCGGAGGCGACCGTGGCGAACGCGAGCAGCACAAGGCCCGCCCGCAGGAGCGTTTTGAGCATATCTTCTCTTCCTGAGTGTTGGATCATTGACGGCGGATCATTCGCGCGCGATCACCGAATCCAGCCATGCGCAGTTGAGCGGCGGCACGCGCGGGTCGGCGACGCGCACGCCGCGCGCGGCCGCATCTAGTCGCATGTCGCGCAATCGCTTGCGCTGCTCCTCGGGCATATGGAGCCGCTCGTGGCCCCATAGCGAGGGGCCGTCGAAGGTCTCGTGCGGCTGCCAGGTCTCGGGATCGATGACGCGCCCGCCCCAGCCGTATTCGATGAAGAAGCCGGACGGCGTATTTACGTAGAACGAGGTCATGTGGTCATTGGTGTGGCGGCCGAGCGTGTAGGCGATGCGCCCCTCGTCCAACTGCGCGAGGTCGTAGCCCTGCCCGACATCATCGAGACTGCCGAGTTCGACCATGAAGTGATGCATCGCCTTCCGCCCCGAGCCGACCATCGCAAAGGAGTGGTGGCGGCCGTTGACGTGGAAGAAATAGAGCCCGTAAGGCTTCAGCCCGAAATCGGAGACGTGAAAGCCGAGCACGTCGCGATAGAACGGCAAGAGCGGCTCGACATCCTCCACATTGAGCACGACGTGCCCCATGCCGAGCGCGCCGGTGCGGAAGCCCGAGATCGGGCGGCCCGGCCTGAAGGGCTCGCTCGCAAGCTCCGGCTTGCAAAAAGCTTCCAGCCGGTTGCCGGCTGGATCGGCAAACGCGATCAGCTCGGCGACATGCCGCTCGTCAGCGAGCGCGCGCGAGCCTCGGACCACCTTGATGCCATGGCCTTCCAGCCGTCCAGCCAACCGGTCCAGTTCGGCGGTCGACGGAACTTCCCAGCCCATCACCGCGAGGCCGGCGTCGCTGCCGCCGTCGACGATCAGCCGCTGCTTGCGGTCGTCCATGCGGAAGGCGCGCATCTTGGCGCCGCGATCGACCTGTTGCATGCCGAGCAGCCCGGTCGCCATCTGGTTCCACTGGTCGAGCTGGGATGAACTGATCCCGATATAGCCGAGCGCTGTGATTTCCATCGACGTCCTCCCGAAGGCATCGCGATCGCTGCACTGCGGCGAGCTTGATACCGGCCGCGCGCGACCCTACGGTGGCGTTCGCAATCGCTTCGCGTTCGCAACGACGATAGCCGCGCCGCGATATGCCACAAGGGAGGAAATACGAAGTGTCCAAGGAGCGGACGCGGAACGGCCAGCCTCGGCAGTCCGAGGGCGTCCGCGCCTTCAAGCGCGGGCTCGACGTGCTGCACGAGGTCAACCGCTCCGGCGGCATCCGCGCGGGCGACGTCGCCCGCGCGCTCGACCTGCCTCGCCCCACCGTCTACCGCCTCCTCGAAACTCTGGAGGAACTCGGCTATATCGCCCGCAGCGCCAGCGACGACCGATTTCGAGTCACCCGGCGCGCGCTGAGCCTTGGCGACGGCTATGATCCCGGCGTGGTGATCTGCCAGGCGGCGGCGCCTTATCTCGCCGATCTCAGCAAGAAACTGGTCTGGCCGGTCGATCTCTCCACCTATGAGAACGCGGCGATGGTGGTGCAGGAGACCACACACTCTCGCAGCCCGCTCTCGATTGACCGCGGCATGATCGGCAAGCGCCTGCCGATGCTGCGCACGTCTGCGGGCCGCGCCTATCTCGCCGCCTGCCCTGCGCGCGAACGCGATCTGATCGTGACCCATCTGCGCCGGATCGATGAGGCCGACGACCGCCCCTTCCTCGAGGCTGGCCGGCTCGACCGCATGATCGCCGAGACGCAGGCCCGCGGCTACGCCATTCGCAGCGAGGGCGAATACAATCCGAAAACCGCTTCGATCGCAGTCCCCATCGTCCGCGACGGCGCCGTATTCGGCTGTATCTCCATCATCTGGATTCGATCGGCACTTGGAACTGAAGATGCGATCTCACAATTCGTGTCATTGATGAGCGAAACCGCTGCCGCAATTCCAGTCAGTCCCTAGGAGACGCGAACCGGCAGCGAAGCAAGCCCGCGCAGGACGTTATTGAGTGCCAGCACGGGCTCACCGATATCAAAGCGCGCCACTTTCTCCACCAGCACCTCCAAAAGCGCCGTCATTTCCAGCCGGGCCAAGTGCAGGCCGGCGCACATATGCGTGCCGTTGCCGAAACCGAGATGATCGCTGGCGCGGCGACGCACGTCGAAGCGCTCCGGATCCTGCCATTTCCGTTCGTCGCGGTTGGCCGACGCATAGAGCAGCAGGACCCGGCTTCCGGCGGGGATGACGGCGTCGCCGATCGTTGCGTCGGCGGTCAAGTGACGCGTGAATCCGCGGAGCGGCGATTCAAGCCGCAACGCCTCGTTGATCGCATTCGGGATCAGCGCGGGGTCCTGGCGCACCAGGTCCCATTGATCGGGATGCTGCCCAAACAGCAGGATCAGGTTCGCTGTGGCGAAGATCGTGGTGTCGAGGCTCGGCCCGAGATAATCGCGCATCAGGACTGGACAGCGTTCCGGCTCGACCTCGCCGCGATCACCAGCGTCGAAAATCCGTTGGCCCCAGCTGCCCGGTCGCAGTCGCTCGCGGATCGCAACGCTCCCGAGATACCCGCGCATCTCCTGAACGTCCTTCATGGCCGTGCAGCCACGCTCGTTCATGGTGCCGAGGACGTTGAACGTCGCTGACGCCCAACGCAGCATACTGCTCCGACCGTAATCCTCGAGCCCGACGAGCTTGGAGACGATGGTCAGCGGCAGGTGCCGCGCCAGATCCGCCACCGCGTCGAACCGTCCGCGCCTCACGAGGTCGTCGACCAGTTGTCTCGCTTCCGCACGAATCCGGGGACCGATGTCCTCCAGCGCTCGCGGCAGCAACGGCGCCGCGATGATCGCCCGCAACCGGTCATGCAGCGGGGCGTCGCTTGCAAGCGTTGTGCCCTTCGACATTTCATTGACCACCTCGTTGGCGGCAACACCTTCGGCCGACGAGAACAAGCCGGGATTGCGCAATGCCGCGCGGACGTCCTCGAAGCGGCTCAGTGCGTAGAGGCTGTTGCGCGGCAGCCAGACCGCAGCGCCCAGTTCGCGCAGCGCACGATAGTGGGGATAGGGATTGCGCAGGACCTCGTCGTCGTAGAGATCGACGTCGTAGGCAGGACAGTTCGTGACGGTCGGCATCGTCCCCGGCTCCTTCAAATCATGACGATCCGCCTCAGCGCACGGCAATCCACTCGCCGTTTTCGAGCCTGCCAAGCGTGAGTGCCGTCTGGTCGAGCCCGGTGTGATCGTTGGAGCCGTAGCTATAGACGCCGCGCGAGCCGGCGACGCCCTTGAGACCCTCGATCGCGCTACGCAGCGCTTCCCGAAACTCAGCCGTGCCCGGCTCTGCGACCTTCAGCGCAGCCGGCACCGCCTGCTCGATCAGGATCAGTGCATCATAGGCGGAGCCGGCAAAGATGTTGCGGCTGCCGGGGCCGAACTTGGCCTCGTAACGTTGAATGAACTCGAGCGCAGCTTTCTTCGCGGGATAGTCGTCCGGGAAAGACGCTGCGCCGACCGCCGGGCTCAGCGGCACCAAAATGCCGTTGCCTTGCACGCCGGTCAGCTTGCGAAAGTCGCCGAAAGTCGCGCCGAGCGTGCCGTAGACCTGCCCCGCAAATCCCTTCTCGCGCAGTTGCAGCAGCGGAAGGGCCGCCGGCGCTCCAGATGCTGCAATCAACACCGCATCGGGCCCCGCCGCGATGATCTTCAGGATTTGACCAACCACCGTAGTATCCGTTCGCGCGTACTTCTCATCGGCGACAAGCTCGATGCCAGCGGCCGCACACATATCTGCACTGACCTTGCTCCAGGCGTCGCCATAGGAGTCGCCGAAGCCGATCAGCGCCAGCTTCTTGACCCCGGTCTTCTTCATGTTGGCAAAGAGCGGCGTGGCCTCGTGATCGTCATTGGTCGTGGTTTTGAAGATCCAGCGACGCCGTGCGTCGACCGGCGCAACCAGCGCATTGACCGGGGCGAGCGTGATCACCGGCAGCTTGTATTCGACCGCAGGGTCGATCGCGGCGAACGAGCCGGGCGTGGTGGTCGGACCGACCAGGATATCTATGCTGCTTTCCTGAAACAGCTTGCGTAGCGCAGCCACCGCGGCCGTGCTGTCGGAAGCCTCGTCGAGGAAGAGATAGTCGACCTTCCTGCCCGCGATTTCGGCAGGACCAAAAGCGGTACCATTACGCTCGGCATTGCCGATGGCGGCCGCCGGCCCCGTGGCAGACAGGATGATCCCGACTTTGATATTGGCCGCGAAAGCTGGTGACGCCAGCATTTGCAGCGCAACGCATACGCCTAGCACGGCTCGCAGCATCGCCATTCCTCCCATCGCCTGCCCGAAAGCAGCCTGCATTTTACTTCCTTTTCTCTTTCCCTAGCCAAACGCTGCCGCCGCGCGTAGCGCCATCACGGAGGTGTCCGGCTGGTGGACAGCCGCAAAGGACCAACCCAACATGCCCGTCCGCTGGGCGGACACTTGGCGCGGCGGTGTTGAAGGGGTGGCGCGGCTTGGGGAAGAGATAGCCCCATGCAAGATAAATCCGTCCCTGAAGAGTTTGACGTCGTGATCGTCGGTCGCGGCCCGGTGGGCGCCACGCTCGCCAACCTGCTCGGCCTCTGCGGCGTGCGGACGTTGGTGCTGGAGCGCGAGGCGCGGACCTACCATCTGCCGCGGGCGGTGCATTTCGACGACGAATGCATGCGCGTGTTCCAGACCATCGGGCTCGCCGACGCGATCCTGCCGCATGTCATCCTCAGCCCCGGCATGCTCTTTCTCGATGCCGCCGGTCGCATGCTGCTCGATTGGTCCCGTCCACAGACGCTGACGCCGATGGGCTGGAATCTCAGCTACCGCTTCCACCAGCCTGACCTCGAGGACGTTTTGATCGGCGGGCTCGCCCGCTGGCCACACGTCACCCTGCGCAACCGCTGCGATGTGTTCGCGCTCGATCAGGACGAGGATGGCGTGCGCGTCCGCTACGAAGACCTCTCCAGCGGGAAGCTCATGGAAGTTCGCGCCGGCTATGTGATCGGCTGCGACGGCGCCCGCTCGCTGGTGCGCCGCTTCATCGGTTCTGGCATGGCCGACCTCGGCTTCCACGAGCGGTGGCTGGTGATCGACGTTCTGCTCAAACGCGAGCGCGACGATCTTGGCGATTACAGCCTCCAGCATTGCGATCCCAGGCGGCCCGCGACTTATGTGCGCGGCACCGGCACGCGCCGCCGCTGGGAGATCACGGTCCTTCCCGACGAGGATTCGCAGGAGATCGCGCAACCCGCGAAGGTCTGGGAGCTGTTGTCGCGCTGGATCACGCCCGACGATGCCGAGATCGAGCGCGCCGCGGTCTATACCTTTCATTCCGTCATCGCACAGCAATGGCGGAACGATCGACTGCTGCTCGCGGGCGATTCTGCGCACCAGACGCCGCCCTTTCTCGGCCAGGGCATGTGCGCCGGCATCCGCGATGCCGCCAACCTCGCCTGGAAGCTTGCCGCGGTCATTCGCGACGGCGCCCCGCCCCACCTGCTCGACACCTATCAGAGCGAGCGCCAGCCGCATGTGCGCGAATTCATCGAGCTCGCCATTCGGCTGGGCGGCGTGATCAACACCAAGGCGATCGAAGCTGGCCTTGCCGCCGGCGAGGTTCGCGAGAACGCGCCCGTGAAGCTCGAGGTGAAGAAGCCTCTGCTCGGCCCTGGGCTGGTCCTGGGGGATCTACCGCTGGCCGGGCATCTGGCGCCGCAGTTCACCTTGGCCGACGACAGCCGCAGCGACGACCGGACCGGCTACAGCCACGTGCTGCTCGTCGAGACGGCGGCGGCACTCTCATCGATTCTCGCGCTTTCACAGGCAGGGATCAAGATCCTGACCAGCGACGATGCCAACGGCCTTGGGCCCTGGCTGCGCGAGCACGGCATCATCGCCGCGCTCGTCCGCCCGGACCGCTATGTGCGCGGCACCGCCTGCAACGAGACCGAACTCGACCGGCTCATCGCCGCCATCGTGCCTCCAACCCATGTGCCCTCCGCGGCATGACCGAACCTTCTCAAGGACATCTCATGAAGCTGCTCTCATTCATTATGGACAGACGCCCCTCCTTCGGCACCGTCAAGGACAATGGCGTCGTCGATCTGGGCTCGCGCATGACGGGCTGCACAACGCTACGACAGTTGCTTGAAGCTGGCCGCGTCGCCGAAGCGGCCAAGCTTGCAGCCTCCACTGCCCCCGACCATCCGCTCGACAGCATCACCTTCGCACCCGTGATCCCCGATCCCGGCAAGATCATCTGCGTCGGCCTCAACTATCGCGACCACGTGGCCGAGACCGGCCGCACCGTCACAGAGAAGCCGGCTCTGTTCGTTCGCTTCCCATGCAGCCAAGTCGGCCATCTCCAGCCCATCGTGAAACCGAAGGTCAGCGACGATTTCGACTATGAAGGCGAGCTCGCGCTCGTCATCGGCAAGGAGGGCCGTCACATTCCCGCCGGCCGCGCGCTCGACCACGTCGCCGGCTATTCCTGCTACAATGAAGGCAGCATCCGCGACTGGCAGCGCCACACCAGTCAATTCCTCGCCGGCAAGACCTTTGCCGAAAGCGGCAGTTTCGGTCCGTGGCTGGTGACGACGGACGAGATTCCCGATCCGTCAAAGCTCACTTTGCAGACCCGGCTGAACGGCAATGTCGTGCAGGACACCACGACGGATCTCCTGATCACCGCCATCCCCGACCTGATCGCCTACATCTCCACCATCTGCCCGCTCGCGCCCGGCGACGTCATCGTCACGGGCACGCCGGGCGGTGTCGGCGCCAAGCGCACGCCGCCGCTGTGGATGCGCCCCGGCGACACCGTCGAGGTCGAGATTTCCGGCATCGGCACCTTGCGCAACACGGTGATCGCCGAACCGGCCTGACCGTCAAGACCGATCAATCAACGATAAAATCAGGAAACGCCATGGGCACGCCCCGCACCACCTCCGCCGCCACCCTGCTGATGACACTCGCGCTCGCCGGCTCCGCTGCGCAGGCCGAAATCAAGGGCGACACCATCCGCATCGGCGTGCTCACCGACATGAACGGCGTGTTCGCGACCGCCATGGGCCCGGGCTCGGTCGAGGCGGCGCGCATGGCGGCGGAGGAGTTCGGCGGCAAGATCAATGGCAAGCCGATCGAGATCCTGCAGGCCGATCACCAGAACAAGCCGGATCTCGCGGCATCCCTCGCGCGAAAATGGTTCAGCGACGGGGTGCAGGCAATCGCCGACGGCGGCAGCTCCGGCGCGGCGCTGGCGGTGCAAGAACTGGTGCGCGGCAATGGCAAGATGTTCCTCATCTCCGGCGCCGGCGCAAACCTGCTCACCGACGAGGCCTGCGCGCCGACCAGTGTGCAATGGACCCAGGACGCCTACTCCACGGCGACTGCGGTGGTCTCCGGCATCATGCAGACCAGCAAGGAGCCGTGGTTCTTCATCACGGGCGACTACGCGTTCGGCCATTCGATCGAGGCGACCGCGCGCGACCGCATCGCCGCGCTCGGCGGCAAGGTCGCTGGGGGCGTGAAAGCGCAACTCGGCACGCCCGACTACAGCTCGTTCCTGCTCCAGGCGCAGTCGTCGGGCGCCAAGATCCTGGCCATCAACGTCGCCGGCGACAACGCGACCGCGATCAAGCAGGCTGAGGAATTCGGGCTCGCCGACCAGGGCATGAAGATCGTGCCAATGTCGTTCCAGAATGTCGACATCGAGTCCGTGGGCTTGAAGGCGACGCGCGGTGATCTCATCGTCACCTCGTTCTTCGAGGACGTCTCGCCCGCCGCCCGAAAATTCTCGGATGCATTCTATGGGCGGCGCAAGGCGATGCCGTCGCAGATCCAGGCCGGCGTCTACTCCGCCGTGCGCCATTATCTGCAAGCGATCAAGGACACCGATTCCGACGACGGCGCGACCGTGATGGCGAAGATGAAGGCAACCCCGGTGTCAGATGCCTACACGCCCAACGGCCGCATTCGCGAGGACCAGCGCATGGTGCACGATCTCTATCTGGTTCAGGTCAAGACGCCGGAAGAATCGAAAGGCCCGTGGGATTTCGTCAAGCTGGTCGCGACGATCCCGCCCGACCAGGCCTTTCGTCCGCTCGACCGCAGCAAGTGCAGCCTGGTCGGCAAATAATCGCTAGGCCAGATAGCGCGTCAGATAGCCTTCCATCGCATAGAGCGCGCAGAGCGCGAGGCTCGACCACACGGCGGCACTGAAATACAGGAACATCCAGGTCAGCTCGCCCTTCCAATGCGCGATGTCGTGGGTCACGACCCAGCGCGTCGAGACGTCATGCAGGCCTTCGAGAAAGCCGAGGAACTTGTTGCCCTCGGCGTGCCCGATGCGCCAGCGGCTGAGATACATCGGCACGTCGACGGTGACGAGGAAGGCGAGGAAGCAGGCGATGCCGACGACGCCTGACATCAGCGCCCAGCGCACCACGCCCTGGAATTCCGGCATCAGGCGGCACAGCGCGATGCCGGCGAGGAAGAAGGTCACCGCCCACAGCGAATTCTCGATCGCGTTGTAGAGATAGTTGGTGGTCACCACCGCGTACCAGGAGCAGCACTCGGCAATGATGATCACCGGGACGATCACCCACGCGATGTTCACCACCGTCTCGGCGCCGGTCATGGTGCCGAGTTGATGCAGGATGATGGCCCATTGCGCCGCGAAGCAGACCTCGGCGACGGTCGCGACCGAGCGTCCCACGAAGACGCTCGATAGCCAGGTGTCGAACAGGCAGATGCGCTGCACGTCGGCGCGCGGCAGTACCGAGCGGAAGGCACAGCCGAAGACATAGCCGGCGCACAGCAGGAACATCAGCCCGATGTCCGAGCCGCCACTGATGCTGCCCGCCACTGTCGGATAGAACTCCCGATAGAGCATGAACCAGACGAGAATATTGGCGCTGCTCACAAGCGTAAGGGATCCCCACCACCACGCGAGGGGATTTGACCGCGCCTGCCACTGCAACATGAGCCGCTCCGCAAAATTATCGATCTGACATGCCGACGTAATAATCCTGTCACAGGACGGCATGCAATCGCGACAAAAATCTGTCTGCTCGGTCGTTTGAGAGCTGCCTCTCACGGAAGTGTCCCAAGCACAGTCGCGTCCACATATCGGACAATATCCGCGCCATTTGCGAATCTATTGGACATCTGAGCTGGGCCTGTCTGATAATTAGGAATGGCCCCGACGAGCTCATCCAAGCCACGACATCCGCCCTCCTCCGCCGCAGCAGTGCTGGCGGACAGCGCCGACGACGCTGCTTTCGCCACGACGCTGGCAAAGGGGCTCGTCGTGATCGAGGCGTTCAAGGCCGGGAGCACGCTGCTCGGCAACATGGAGCTGTCGACATTGACGGGCATCCCGCGGCCGACAGTGGCGAGGCTGACCCATACGCTGGCCGAGCTCGGCTATCTCCGTTACGACGCCGAGCGGGCGAAGTACCGCGTCGGTGCGCGGGCGCTGCGGATGGCGCATCCCCTGCTCGCCGGAATGCAATTCCGCCAGGTCGCGCGGCCCATGATGCAGGAGCTGGCGCACAGCGTCCGCGGCACGGTCTCGATCGGCCTGCTCGACGCCACCTCGATGATCTATGTGGAGACCGCGCGCTCCGGCGATGTCGGCCCGCACGTGCCCGACATCGGCATGCCCATTCCCGTCGTGATGACCGCCATGGGCCGCGCCGCGGCGTCGACCTTGCCACCGGCCGATGCAGACCGGCTGGAACGGAACATCGCCGCCGAAGACGCCGGGCTGTGGCCGACGTTCCGGGACAAATACCGCGCCGGGATTGCGCAATGCAAAAACCGCGGCTTCTGCACCTGCTGGGGCGAGTACATGGCCTCGATCCATGCCGTCGCCGCGCCGCTGTTTCATGCCAGCGAATCGAAGCAGTCGTTCTCGATCAATTGCGGCATCCCCGCCTTCCGGCTCCAGCCAGGTCAGCTCGAGGGCGAGATCGGCCCGCGCATCGCGGCGCTCGCCGACAGCATCCGCGCCATCGTCGGGCAGGCCGAGCCCACGACGCTGCCGCGCAAGACCAAGAAGATCACAAGCGGCGGGACATGACATGGCTGGGCCGCTCGAAGGATTGAAGGTTCTCGACATCGCGACGATCATCGCCGCGCCGTTCGCTGCCACGCTGCTGGCCGACTACGGCGCGGACGTGCTCAAGATCGAGATGCCCGGGCACGGCGACGGCGTGCGGTCGTTTCCGCCGTTCAAGGACGGCAAGCCGCTGTGGTGGAAGGCCGCCAATCGCAACAAGAAGTTTGCCACGCTCGACCTGCGCACGCCGGAAGGGCTCGCGCTGTTCAAGCAGCTCCTTCCGCGCTTCGACGTGCTGATCGAGAATTTTCGCCCGGGAACGCTGGATCGCTGGGGTCTTCCCAAGGAGGTGCTGTGGTCGATCCAGCCGCGCCTCGTGATTCTGCGCGCCACCGCCTTCGGGCAGGACGGCCCCTATCGCGAGCGCCCCGGCTTCGCCCGCATCTTCGAGGCCATGGGCGGCCTGACCTACATCACCGGCGAAAGCGACGGCGAGCCGACCCATCCGGGATACCCGATCGGGGATTCGATCGGCGGCCTGTTCGGCGCCGTCGGCGTGCTCGCGGCGCTGTGGAAGCGGGCGCGCGACCCCGATGCGCCCGGCGAGGAGATCGATCTTTCGCTGACCGAAGCGACCTTCCGCCTGCTCGACGTGCTCGCCATCGAGCACGATCAGCTCGGCACCGTTCGCAGCCGCATCGGCAATGCCAACGGCTATTCGGCCCCGGCCGCCGTGTTTCGCACCAGCGACGATCACTGGGTGACGCTGGCAGGTTCGACCAACGCCCTCTTTGCCGCGAACTGCCGGGCGATCGAACGGCCCGACCTGATCACCGATCCGCGCTTTGTCAGCAACGACCGGCGCGTCCAGCACGCTTCCGAGCTCAACAGCATTTTCGCCGGCTGGTGTGCCGCCCATCCCCTCGACGAGGTTCTCGCGCGATTCAATGCCGCGCAAGGCACGCTCGCCCCGATCTATTCGATCGACCAGATCGCCGACGACCCGCAAGTGAAAGCGCGCGAGGTCATCACCCGCGTCCCCGACCGGGACTTCGGCACGGTTGCCATGACCAATGTCGTCCCGCGCTTCGCAAATGATCCCGCGCAAATGCGCCACGCCGCCGGCGACGTCGGCCAGGACAATGACGAGGTGTTTCGGAATTGGCTCGGCCTTTCCGACCAGGAGGTCGAAAGGCTCACCGAGCGAAAGGTGATCTGAACGCAACAAGAAGACCAATAAAAAGCAGAGAAGAAAATAGGGAGGAAGAAAACAGTGGCATCATTCAAGGTCACACGCCGAACCCTGCTGGGCACGCTCGCAGGCGGACTGGTCACGGGCTCAAGCCTGAGGTCCCAGGCCGAGGACGCCTGGCCGTCGCGCATGGTGCGGCTGATCTCGCCTTACGGGCCAGGCGGCTCCAACGACATCTCGCTGCGCCTGCTCGCCGAGGAGTTCGGCCGCAGCCTGCGTCAGCAGTTCATCGTCGAGAACAAGCCGGGTGCCGGCACGCGCATCGCCAACGACATGGTCGCCCATGCGCCGGGCGACGGCTACACGATCCTGTACGTCGCGGCGCCCTACGCGACCGCCGAGGCGCTGTTCGGCAAGCTGACCTATGACCGCAAGGATCTGCAGCCGGTCGCGATGGCGGTGATCGCGCCGTTGTTCCTCATCATCAGTGCCGACGCGCCGTTCAAGACGCTGCCCGAGTTGATCGCCTACGGCAAATCGAAACCGGATGGACTGACCTTCGCCTCTCCCGGCGCCGGCTCGCAACCGCACCTCGCCGGAGAACTCCTGTTCCGCGACGCCGGCGTCAAGGGGCTGAACATCCCGTTCCGCGGCGATGCAGCCTCCTACACCGAGCTGCTCGCCGGCCGCGTCGATGCGACGCTGACGGCGCTGCCGACCGCCCTGCCCTACATCCAGAGCGGCAAGTTCATCGTGCTCGGTGTCGCCTCGGCCGAGCGCAGCGCGCTCTACCCGCAGGCGCCGACGCTGCGCGAGCAGGGCTTTCCCAACGTCGCCGCCGCCGGCTGGTACGGCTTCATGGCGCCGTCCACGACGCCGCGCGCGATCGTCGACAAGCTCCAGGCCGAGGTTCTGCGCGCGCTCGCCGAACCCGCGATCAAGGACAAGCTGACTGCCCAGGGCCTCGAAGTGCGAGCCGGCACCGGGGCCGAGTTCGGCCGGTTCATCGACAACGAGACGCAGAAGTGGACCAAGCTGATCCGCGACGCCGGCCTCAAGGGCGAATAACGATTAGGGGGGAAATCGGGTATGAAAAGTAATCTCGTCAAACGCATCGCGGCGTCCACGCTCTTTCTCGCGCTATCGATCACGGCCGCACAAGCGCAAAAGAAATACGACCCCGGCGCGTCCGACACCGCGATCAAGGTCGGTCAGACCGTGCCGCTCAGCGGCCCGGCCTCGGCCTACGCCGTGATCGGCAAGACCCAGGCGGCCTATATGAGGATGATCAACGACCAGGGCGGCGTCAACGGCCGCAAGATCGAGCTGATCCAGTATGACGACGCCTATTCGCCGCCGAAAACCGTGGAGCAGACCCGCCGGCTGGTCGAAAGCGACGAGGTGCTGCTGACCTTCCAGATCATCGGCACGGCGCCGAACGTCGCCGTCCAGAAATATCTCAACGCCAGGAAGATCCCGCAGCTCTTCGCCGCGACCGGCGCGGCGCGCTTCACCGACCCCAAGAACTTCCCCTGGACCATGGGCTTCAACCCGTCCTACCTCGTCGAGGGCCGTATCTACGCGCAATACCTGCTGAAGAACCACCCGAACGCGAAGATCGGCGTGCTCTACCAGAACGACGACCTCGGCAAGGATTATCTCGCCGGCCTCAAGGCCGGCCTCGGCGAGAAGGCGAACATGGTCGTGGCCGATACCTCCTACGAGATCACCGAGCCGACGATCGACTCGCAGATCCTGCGGTTGAAGGATGCGGGTGCCGACGTGCTGTTCAGCGCGACGACCCCGAAACAGGCGGCCCAGGCGATCAAGAAGGTCGCCGAGATCGGCTGGAAGCCGCTGCACATCATCGACATCAACGCCTCCTCGGTCAGCGCCGTGCTGAAGCCCGCGGGGCTCGACAACTCGAAGGGCGTCATCAGCGTCGGCTACGTCAAGGACGCCGCCGATCCCGAATGGAAGGACGATCCCGGCATGAAGCGCTATTTCGCCTTCATGGCCAAGTACTATCCCGACGGCGACAAGGATTCGAACCTGAACGTCTACGGCTACATCACCGCGCAGCTGCTGGTGCAGGTGCTGAAGCAATGCGGCGACGATCTCACCCGCGACAACGTCATGCGACAGGCGGCCAACCTCAAGAACGTCGAGCTCGACCTGACGCTTCCGGGAATCTCGGTCACGACCTCGCCGACCGACTACCGGGTCAACAAGCAGTTCCAGATGGTGCAGTTCGACGGCCTGCGCTGGCAGAAGCTCGGCGACATCGTGACGGACGAAGCGAAAGAGTGAGGCGGAGCACACTACCTCTCCCCATCACGGCCGGGCTTGCCGGGGTCAAGCCCGGCCATGACGGCTGGCTTAACTCTTCATGCCCGCCACATAGGCTCCAAGCTTGTCTAGCGTCTGGTAGCCGTATTCGACGGCGCCGAAGCCGATCATGCCGTCGCGCTGCTCGGTGCTCGAGGCCAGCTGGCGCATCATCAGAACGGTCTTGCCGTTGCTCTGCTCGGCAAAGGTGACGGTGAAGCGGAACATGCCGGGATCATCGTCCTGGTCGAGGCCGTGATCCATCTCCATCAGGGAAGGCCGCTCGATGCGGCGGAACCGCATGCGGTTCGGGTACACCGTGCCGTCGGGTCCGATCATGTTGAAGCGCCAGACGCCGCCGACCCGCACGTCGATCTCGAAGGTCTCGACCTTGAATCCTTTCGGCCCGAACCATTGCGGCAGATGCTTCGGGTCGGACCACGCCTCGAACACCAGATCGCGCGGCGCGTCGATCACGCGCGACATCACGATCTCACGGTCGAGCGACCATTGCGACAGGGCGGGATTGGCAGAATTGGTCATCACTCGGAACCTTTCCGTTTGGTTGTTCGGGACGGCCGCCTGGCGCCCGCCCTCTCCTTCTCTTTCTTGAGCTTCATCACGTAGGCCTCGAAGCGGTCGAGCCGCGCCTCCCACACCGCGCGCTGCTGCTGGAACCAATCCTCCGCGCCGACAAGCGCCTCCGGACTGAGACGGCAGGTGCGCACGCGGCCGGTTTTCTCCGACAGAACGAGCCCGCTCGTCTCCAGCACGTGGATGTGTTTCATGAAGCTCGGCAGCGCCATGTCGAAGGGATCGGCGAGCTCGCCGACCGAGGCCTCGCCATCGCAGAGCCGCATCACGATCGCCCGCCGCGTCGGATCGGCGAGCGCCGCGAAAACATGGTCGAGGCGGGACGATTGGTTAGCCATGAAGCTAACTATAGCGCCACTGCCATGCGACGTCAATGATTGTTAGCTCATAAGCTAAGTAATTTGGCGGCGCAGTCGCCGCCTCAGACCGAGCGCGTCAGGCCGCCGTCGACGCGGACGTTCTGGCCGGTGATGTAGGCCGCCCCGTCGGAAGCGAGGAACGAAATCGTCGCCGCAATCTCTTCGACCTTGCCGTAGCGCTTCATCGGCACGCTGTCGCGGCGCGCGTCCTGCTGCGGCAGGCTGTCGATCCAGCCCGGCAGCACGTTGTTCATGCGGACATTGTCGGCAGCGTAAGTGTCGGTGAAGATCTTGGTGAAGGCTGCAAGGCCCGCGCGGAACACCGCCGAGGTCGGGAACATCGCGCTTGGCTCGAACGCCCAGGCCGTCGAGATGTTGATGATGGCGCCGCCCTTCTGCGCCTGCATCACCGGCGTCACCAGCCGCGTCGCGCGGATCACGTTCAGCAGATAAGTGTCGAGGCCGGCGTGCCACTGCTCGTCGGTAATCTCGGTGATGGGCGCACGCGGCCCGTGCCCGGCGCTGTTGACGAGCACGTCGATCCGCCCCCACTTCGCCATCGCGGCATCGACCAGGCGCTTCAGATCGTCGTTCGACTGGTTCGAGCCGGTGACGCCGTAGCCGCCGAGCTCGGCGGCGAGCGCCTCGCCCTTGCCCGAGGACGACAGGATCGCGACGCGAAACCCGTCCGCGGCCAGCCGCCGCGCAGCCCCCGCCCCCATGCCGCTGCCGCCGGCGGTAACGAGCGCAACCTTCTCTGCTGCCATGACCGATCATCCCTGTGTTGAGGCGAGCCGCAGGCTCGGACTATCATGAGGCCTTCTACAGCCAGACCTCTCGGCAGGTCCATGGTCGAAGGTATCCATCATGAGCGACTCGAGATGAGTGAATTGCAGATCCGCAATCTGCGCCCCGACGAAATCGCCCTCGCCGTCGACTGGGCTGCGGCCGAGGGATGGAATCCCGGCCTTGCCGATGCCGCCTGCTTCGCCATCCCCGATGCGCAAGGCTTCTTCGTCGGCGAAATCGACGGCGAGCCGGTCGCGACCGTCTCCTGCGTCAATTACGACGACCGCTTCGCCTTCCTCGGCTTCTACATCGTGCGCGAGCGTTTTCGCGGCGCGGGCCATGGCCTGCGCATCTGGAACGCAGCCATCGCGCATGCAGGCGCGCGCGTGATCGGGCTCGACGGCGTCGTGGCGCAGCAGGACAATTACAAGAGGTCCGGCTTCCAGCTCGCTTACGCCAATATCCGCTATGGCGGCGTCGTGGCCGCACCACCGAGATCACCTGCCGGTGTCGTCGGCCTCGACAAGATCCCATTTGCAATCGTTGAAGCTGATGACGCCACCGTGTTCCCTGCCGCGCGCAGCGCCTTCCTCCGCGCCTGGATCGACACATCAGGTCACGTTGGCCGCGCATTGCTGCGCGAGGGCAAGCTCGCCGCATGGGGCGTGATCCGTCCGTGCCGGACGGGCTACAAGATCGGCCCGCTCATCGCCGACGACCGCGCGGCAGCGGATGCGGTCGTGCAGGCCCTGTTCGGAAGCGCGGGCGGCGGCGAGGTCTTCCTCGATGTCCCCGCCACCAATCGCGAGGCGATCGCGCTCGCGGAGGCGCTCGGCCTCAAGCCGGTGTTCGAAACGGCACGGATGTACACGGGGCCGATCGCACCGCTGCGGCTCGACCGCGTCTTCGGCGTGACCAGCTTCGAGCTGGGCTAGTCTGGAGCATGATCCGGACCCGAAGGGCCGCGTTAGCGCAAAGCGTGAAGCGGTTTTCCGAGACGATGATGCTGAAGTAAAAATTGCGCCCTTCAGTAGCAGCGCATGATGGTGACGGTGTGCTCGCTGCCGCCGCGGCCGGGCACTGTCACCTGCTCCGTCGGGCAGCTCGGCACATAGGGCCGGTCGGACGGCACGACGTTCGGCGGATAGCGATGCGTCCAGTCCCACGGAACGTCATAGGTGTAGGTATAACGCACGTCGCTGGAGAGCGGCTGGGCGGCATCGAGGAAGGGCTGACTGTAACCCGCGCCGTCGTAGAAGAACCCGCCGCCGCCCGGCCAGTAGACCCAGGGGCTGCTCCGTCGATGGAAGCGGGCGCCCGGCCCAATCGGCGGACGCGTGACTGCGCCGGAAGGCGCGGCAGCCACTCCATGCGGCGCAGCGCTGACGGGACGGGCAATACTGTCACTGGCGGCAAGGAGCAGCGCGGCTGCGCTGAGCGAGGCGAATACCGCCCCATGCATTCTACACGTCATGATACGCACCAACTCGTTTGGCTTCGCGATTGCGGCTCCCCGCGGCTACGCTAGGCCGGGCCCTCGCCCACCGGCAAACGTATAATTAATTGTTGGTTAAGGCACGCGATTAACGGGGAACATGGTGCGGCAGAACGCCCGGGATTCGCATCTACGCTTCAGCCACTTCGTTCCACGACAGGCGCATCATAACCAGTTGATCGAAGGTGATCGCCCCCGGCCCATGCATCCGGAACGCTCCCGCATTGCAACCGTTGGCCCCCGCACAAGCAAGGAGCATCTCCAATGCAGAACAAGTCAAAACTTCTCGGCCTGATCACGGCATCGCTGGTCGCGGGCACTGCGGCCGCCTCGGCGCAGGGCTACGACTGGAACAGACCGTCCGTGGGCTGGGACCGCACTGCGCCCGCCTATGAACCGGTTCAGCCGCGCGCATACTATCCGGACGTTGCCGGACCGTATGGCGCACTCAACGGCACCAATCATCCAACTCCGAGTTCGACGCAGGGTGATGTCGGCCCTGGCGGCAATAACAACGGCACGCTGACCGGCAGATATCGCTGGTAAGGCTGCTTGACGTGAGGCCCACCGTCCACAACGGGCGGTGGGCCTTCGTGCGTCAGCGGCCTTGCTGCTCGCGCAGCCGACCGCACCGGTCGCGTCTCCGGGGCACAATCCCTTGCGTTGCCCGACAGGCAAAACACCCAAACCATCGGTCAAGGCGCCTAGCCAAAAATATTCCACTTTACCGAAATTCGGAAACGGCGTATGTGTCGCCGCAATCCGGCCCAAGGAAGAGGGGCGTATCGCGATCGTCACGAACGCGGGCCGGGCGGCGGTGGACGCAGATGGCGTTGGCGCGAACGGGCTTGCAGGGCGGGAGACCGTGAGCAAGGTCGTCGTGCATACGACCGGTGCCATCAGCGTACGGCAAAATCGTGTGGTCCTGGCGCCCGGGGTCTGTGCGCCAAGTCTTGCGGTGACGTTGCGGCCCGACCGGGTTCGCACCGTCAGTCATCCGCAAGGCGACGGGGGCAATAGTGCATCGCTCCCTGGGGAGAGCACGACATAAGCGGTTCCAACCACTGCGCAGGGAAGGCCGGGATGTCTCCGGTTGCCCTGTTACCCGCTGTGCATCGAAGCGCACGCAGTTTGCGTCTGGCATGGCGGTCCACAGGAGCCAACCGGCTCCCGGTCTTCCCTGCGCCCTCTTTCATCTGGGGGTGAGGCATCGACGCAAAGCTCGGGCGAGATGAGCCGCGAGGATGCGCCCGTGTGTCTTCAATGAAGATGCAAATCGAAAGAAGACGCCGTTACCCCAAACTCGGTCATTGCGAGGCGCGAAGCGACGAAGCAATCCGAGTCTTTCCGCAGCGGCAGTCTGGATTGCTCGCTACACTCGCAATGACGGCGCTGAGACAGTGCATCCCAACATCACATTTCGTGCCCCGGACGCAGCGCAGCGCTTCTTCGGCGGTGCGCTGCAGAGCCGGGGCCCATGCAACAGCACGCGCGCGGACTCCTGGGTCCCGGCTCTGCGCAGCAACGCTTACGCGTTGCGGCTTGTCCGGGACACGAGAGTGACGACAGCGCCCCCTCCCCAGCCCCTGCAGCGGCAACGGGCCTTGTAACAAAACTGTCATCCGGCGAAACTAAACGAAGCTCCGGGGGGCCGCGGTCGCGGCCACGCCGCCTCACGCAGGGAGAGAATTGATGCGCCGTTCACTGGTGTTGCTGTCCGCCGGACTGACCGTGCTGTCCACCGGACTGGTCTCTGCCCAGAACAACACGCCCCACAACCTGATCCTGTTCATTCCCGATGGTCTGCGTGCGCTGAAGGTCACGCCGGAAACCGCGCCGGCGATGGCTGAAGTCCGCGACAAGGGCGTCA
Source organism: Bradyrhizobium sp. USDA 327 (assembly GCF_041262065.1). Lineage (NCBI taxonomy): Bacteria > Pseudomonadati > Pseudomonadota > Alphaproteobacteria > Hyphomicrobiales > Nitrobacteraceae > Bradyrhizobium > Bradyrhizobium sp. USDA 327. Next base: position 3,834,968 of record NZ_JBGCCW010000001.1, read on the forward strand.
ACTTCAAGAACCCGCATTCGCTCTTCCCGACCTTCACCATGGCCAACGGCTCGGCGATGTCGACCGGCCATTATCTCGGCGACACCGGCGTGTTCTCCAACACGATCTGGACCAACTACACCTCCGCACCCGCCGGCGATACCGTGGTTCCCTTCATCGAGAACGACGCCGTGCTCGGCGACATCGACGAGCATTTCAAGGGCGACTATCTCAACGAAGAGACCATTCTGAAGATGGCCCGCGACAAGGGGCTGAGCACCGCGGCGATCGGCAAGGTTGGTCCGACCTACCAGTTCGACCACACCGACAAGCCTGAAAAGCCCGGCCAGCATTCGATCGTGTTCGACGATTCCACCGGCGGCAAGAACGGTGTCGCATTGTCCGACGAGGTGAAGGACGCCTTGACCAAGGCCGGCCTGCCCCTCGCCACGCCGCCGCGCGGCGACAACTCCAAGGCAGGCGATGCCAAGACGCCGGGCACTACGGTCGCCAACGTCGCGCAGCAGGCCTATTTCGCCGACGTCGCCACCAAGGTGGTGCTGCCGATGTTCAAGGCACGCAACAAGCCGTTCGTACTGGTGTTCTGGTCGCGCGACCCTGACGGCAGCCAGCACAATACCGGCGACAGCCTCAACCAGATCATGCCCGGCATCAACGGGCCGACCTCGATGGCCGGCATCAAGAACGCCGACACCAACCTCGCCCAGCTCCGCAAGGCGCTCGACGAGCTCGGGCTCACGGCCTCGACCAACATCATCGTCTCCGCAGATCACGGCTTCTCGACCATCTCCAAGGAGAGCAAGTCCAGCCCCTCTGCCAAGGTCGGCTATGACGACACGCCGAAGGATTTCCTGCCGATGGGATTCCTCGCGATCGACCTTGCGAAGACGCTCGACCTGCCGCTGTTCGATCCCAACGACAAGAACGCGAAGGTCGAAGGCAACAAGCATCCCAGGGCGGGCAACGGCGTGCTCGGCAAGGATCCGGAGAAGCCCGATCTCGTCGTCGCCACCAATGGCGGCTCCGACCTGATCTATCTGCCGAACAAGGACAAGAAGCTGGCGGCGAAGACGATCAAGGCACTGCTCGAACAGGATTACGTCTCCGGCCTGTTCGTCGAGGACTCGCTCGGCCGCTTCCCCGGCACGCTGCCGCTGTCGAGCATCAACCTGCGCGGCAAGGCGGCGACGCCGGCGCCTTCGATCGTCGTCAACTTCCGCTCCTATGCCAGCGATTGCGGCGAGGCGCCAACCAACTGCTCGGTGCAGGTCGCCGATACCGTGCTGCGCCAGGGCCAGGGCATGCATGGCAGCTTCAGCCGCGGCGACACCATGAATTTCATGGCGGCGATCGGTCCGGACTTCAAGGCGGGCTATGTCGACGAGATTCCCGTCAGCAATGCCGACGTCGGCATGACGGCCGCCCGGCTGATGGGCCTGCGCGGCTCGCAGAACGGCGGCCTGATCGGCCGCGTGATGTCGGAAGCCATGCCCAACGGCATCGTGCCGAGGGCTTTTGTCGGCACGCTGAAGTCGAAGCCCGCCGAGGGGGGCCTGATGACGGTGCTGAACTTCCAGCGCGTCGGCAGCCAGCGCTATTTCGATGCCGCCGGCTTCCCTGGCCGCACGCTCGGGCTCGAGCCTGATGCCGGCAAACAAAAAACGGCGGGGAAATGACCCCGCCGTTCCCTCGCGTCCTCGCGTGACGCACAAATCTTACATGCCCGGTTTCTTACATCCCGATGTCGAACACGTTCGGCAACTGGCCTGCCAGAGGCAGCGCAGTGGCGCCGACGAAGGTCGCCACCATCGCCATCAAGCGACGGTTGTTCTGCCGCTTGCCGCGCATCTGGCCGGCGATCCACTCCAGCATCTCGCTGTTGACCTTGGCGGCATAGGACGGCGCCCAGCTCTCGATCTCGGTGTCGGCCGACAGCGCCACGCTCCGCGGCGGCACCTTCAGGCCCGAGGCGCTCGCCGCGTAATGGGCAACCGCCTTGGCGAGCAGGTCGTCGAACCGGCCGCCATCGGTGCGCTCGGTCGCGGCCTCGTTGATCTCGAACAGACGTTCGGCTTCAGCGCGGCTGACCGGCTGGTCGTTGACGGCGGTCGCGGTCAGGATGCGCACGCACCAGGCGGTGTCATCGGCATCGAGCGAGCGGGAGAAGTGGACGCGGCCCTTGGTGGTCGGGCCTTCGCCCGTGATCACGCCGTCCCGCACGATGGAGAGTGCATGAGCCGCGGTGTCGCGGCAGGACGGTTCGAGGGACGGCGACTCAACAGACTTCTCAGCGGACTTGGGCACAGCGGCAGACATAGTTCACTTCCAGATTTCTTCTGACCGGCCAGCATTTTCATGCCGGCGTAAAGGGGTGGTTAACGATTCGATACGGGGATCGCGACTTTTCTAGATGGTTGCCAATTGGTCGCTGTCAGGACCATTTTGGTTCCGGGACGCGCCGGGCGAGCGTGATGGAAGTCATAAAAGGCTTTATCGGGGCGAGCGAGACCGTCTGACCCCGGATGGGGATGTTTCGCCGCAGGTGCCTCTGTAACAATAAGTTGCCCGGAAATCGGCCCTTCAAGGAAGGAATTCACATTTTACTTGAGCCGGTTCAGTTGTCGTTCACTTGGCCTTGTAAGGGCCCTATACTGCGGTGACGACCAGACATGAATCTTCCAGTAAATTCAATGCGATGAGGTAAAATCATGACACTTCCGATCGGCGCCACTGCACCCGACTTCGAAGCCGAGACCACCGAAGGGAAGATCAAGTTTCACGACTGGATCGGCAACAGCTGGGCGCTCTTGTTTTCGCACCCCAAGGACTTCACGCCGGTGTGCACCACCGAGCTCGGCGCTCTCGCCAAGTTGAAGCCGGAGTTCGACAAGCGCGGCGTCAAGCTGATGGGGCTTTCTGTCGATCCCGTCGACAACCATGCCAAATGGTCGGAAGACATCAAGGAGACCCAAGGCGCCGCTCCCAACTACCCGATGATCGGCGACACCGATTACAACGTCTCGAAGCTCTACGGCATGCTGCCGGCCTCGATCTCGGGCGATCCCCTCACCCGCACGCCGGCCGACAACCAGACCGTCCGCAACGTCTTCATCATCGGGCCGGACAAGAAGATCAAGCTGGTGCTGGTCTATCCGATGACCACAGGGCGGAACTTCCAGGAGATCCTGCGCGTCATCGACTCGCTCCAGCTCACCGCCAAGCATCGCGTCGCGACCCCGGCCGACTGGAAGCAGGGCGATGATGTCATCATTGCGGGTTCGGTCTCCAACGACGAGGCCAAGACGATCTACCCGCAGGGCTGGAAGGAGCCAAAGCCCTACCTCCGCATCGTGCCGCAGCCCAAGTGATTTCGGCTTGATCGGCGAGCATCATCCCGGGGTTCGCATCCTCGGGATGACTGCTGATGAAACTTTGCTCATGCATCTCGTATATTGAGAACCTGCTCAGCGAGATGCACTCCCGATTATGCCAGGCCCGCAGCCGGTCATCGTCTGGTTCCGCGATGACCTTCGTCTGTCCGACCACCCCGCCCTCCACGCCGCCGCGAAGACCGGCGGGACGGTGATCTGCCTCTACGTGCTGGACGACAGCGTCGGGCGATCGCCGGGCGGCGCGGCGCGCTGGTGGCTGGCGCAATCGCTGCGGGCGCTCGGTGCGGCGATCGCCGCGCGCGGCGGATCGCTCGTCCTGCGCAGGGGAGCGGCGACCACGGTCATCCCCGAATTGGCGCGCGAGATTGGCGCCCGCTGTGTCTGCTGGAATGGGGTCGCGCAAGCGCCGCATCGGGCGGCCGAGCGACAACTCGAAGCAGCACTGGCCAAGCTCGGCGTGGACTCGCAAAGCTTCCCCGGCGACCTCCTGGTCCCGCCCTCGGCGATCCGCAACAAGGAGGGTCGGGGCTTGCGCGTGTTCACGCCGTTCTGGCGGCGCGTGTTGTCGCTTGGTGATCCACCAAAACCGCTGCCGGCTCCGAGGCAATTGGGCCCGGCGCCGAAGATCGCCGGGGACGCGCTGGAGAGTTGGGGACTGGAGCCGAGCAAGCTTGATTGGGCCAAAGGCCTGCGCGAAACATGGACTCCGGGCGAATCCTCTGCGCGAGAGCGCCTGCGCGACTTCCTCAAGCACACCGCACGCGTCTATGTCGGCGACCGCGACCGCCCGGACCGGGAGGGCACCTCGCGGCTCTCGCCGCACTTGAGGTTCGGCGAGCTCAGCCCTCGCCAGGTCTGGCACGCCGCGCGGTTCGCCGCGGCCGAAGATCCGGCGCTCGGGCCGGGCATCGAAAAATTTCTGAGTGAGCTCGGCTGGCGCGAATTCTGCCGTCACCTCCTCCACGACCATCCCGACCTCGCCACCGCAAACCTGCAGACGAACTTCGATGGCTTCCCCTGGACGCGCGACGACGAGGCGCTCGCGGCCTGGCAGCGCGGGCACACCGGCTATCCGATCGTCGATGCCGGTCTGCGTGAGCTCTGGCACACCGGGGTGATGCACAACCGGGTCCGGATGGTGGTCGCCTCCTTCCTGGTCAAGCACCTGCAGATCGACTGGCGCGAGGGGGAAGCCTGGTTCTGGGACACGCTGGTCGATGCGGACCCGGCCAGCAATCCTGCCAATTGGCAATGGGTCGCCGGCTGCGGTGCAGACGCAGCGCCCTATTTCCGCGTGTTCAATCCCGTGCTCCAGGGCGACAAGTTCGATCCGGATGGCGCCTACGTTCGGCGCTGGGTGCCGGAACTGAAGAACCTGCCGGCCAAGCTGATCCACCAGCCCTGGCAGGCAACGCCGATCGAGCTTGCGAGCGCGGGCATCACGCTCGGCAAGACCTATCCGCAGCCGATCATCGATCATGCCAGGGGGCGCGAGCGTGCGCTCGCCGCCTACGCAAAGATCCGCAGAGGTTGAGCGCCGCTTTGACACAATTTCGAAACCCGCTATCGTCATCGCTCCAGTCAAACCGCGGGGGACGATATGGACGACGAGAAGCCGATCACCGAACAGGCGATGGACACGATCACCAGCGCCGTGGAAGCGACCAAGGACGCGGCGGTCACCGCCGTCAAGCAAGTCAGGAAAGCCGCCAAGAAGGTCGCGAAGAAAGTAGGCCCGAAGAAGACGTCCAAGAAGAAGGCCAAGAAGAAGGCGAAGACATCCTCGAAGAAAGCGGCCAAGAAGACCGTGAAGAAGGCCAGCAAGAAATCTGCGAAAAAAGCCGCCAAGAAAGCCGTCAAGAAGAAGAAGAAAGCCAAGAAGGCGAAGCGCTGATCACGACGCTCAGAACAGGTCTCCGGGAGTGGACACGCGCCTGGAGACCTGCCCGATCGCCGCGCCGGTCCAGCTGACGGCGAACGTGCCCTGCTCAGCAGGGATGTATTCCGACGCCCCGCCCTGTCCGCCTAAAGCATGATCCGGAAAAGTGCACGGCGGTTTTCCGAAAAGATCATGCTTAAACAACAACCTAAAGCGCGATGACGACTCATCCTGATCGCATCACGCTTTAGAAGCGCCGGTTGACGACGAACACCGCCGCCGCGCACATCGCCATACCGGCAATCGCCAGCGCATCGAGTCTTTCGCCGAACAGCAGATAGGCCATCAGCGCGGTGACGGCGGGCACCAGGTAGAACAGGCTCGCGACCGAAGTTGCTGCAGCGTGGCGGATCAGCCAGTACAACAGCCCGATCGAACCGATCGAGAGCGCCACAGCGAGCCAGGCGAGCGCGAGCACGAACTCCTGTGTCCAGTGCACCACCCGGTCTTCGAACAGGAATGCCCCGATCGCGAAGAAAATGGTGACGGCAACGTACTGCACGAGATTGCCGGCTCGCCAGTCGATGTGGTTGCAGTAGCGGCGCTGATAGAGCGTACCGAGCGTGATGCTGATCAGCGAGACCACCGAGGCAAGCCAGCCGAGCCCGGCTTCGCCGGTCATGGGACGGTTGTGCAGGATCAGCACGACGCCGCCGAGGCCGAGGACGAGGCCGGCCCATTGCACCGGCGTCACCTTCTCGCCGAGCCAGCGATTGGCGATGGTCGAGGTCAGGATCGGCTGCAGTCCCGGAATCAGAGCGGACAGGCCGGCCGGAATCGAATGCGCGATCGCGATCGCGGTGCCGCCGAGATAGAAGCCGTGGACGAGAATGCCGGCGACCGCGCTGTGCGCGATGCCAATCCGGTCGGGCCATTTCGGCCGCGCGATCCCTGCGATGATCGCCATCAGGCCGACCACGATCGCCATACGTATGGCGAGATAGGTCAAGGGATCGGCATTGTTGACGACGTATTTGGTGCCGATGAATCCGGTGCTCCAGAGCAGCACGAACAGGATCGGCGCAGCGCGGGCGGTCAGGTTTTCTTGATTATGGTTCATTGCCGCCCTCATTGCCTCAGCGGAGGCCATGCGGCAATGCGAATTTCATCCGGACGATGCTGCGCTGCGGCGGATGACAGCGGCCTAGCTCAGCTGATCACCATTCTTCCGGACAGGGATCGATGATCTTCCAGAGCTCGACGCCGTTCTTGATCTTCTTCATGTCGGTGGTGAGCCCACCATTGCGACGAATCCAGTCCTTCACCTTGTCGGGGTAGTAGGACATGAGATCGGAGGTGCCTTCGGCGCTGGTGACCTTGATGCCGAAGGTGAACGCCTTGTCGTAATAGGCCTGGTGGAAACCGAGGCTCGCGCGCGGCGTCACGCAGATCTTGTTCATCGGCACGATGCCGAGCACGAGCGTGCAGGCCGAATTGCAGATACCGTCGATGATGACGCGCTCGCCTTTCTCGCGCACGCGCTTGTATTTGGCCTTGTACTCCTCGACATAGCCACCATGGTCGCGGGTGATGTGCAGCTCGGCGCGCGCCGGCGTAGCGGCGGCGACGGAGAGCAACAGCAGGCTCAGGAGCGTGATGCGCATGGCAAGGTAACGGCGATGGCCTTCAGGAATGCGCCGACCTCGAAGGACCCGCAAGTGATCCCTTGGGGACGGCGGCAGGATTCTTAAGCGAATACTCTTTGGTCATACTTGTGTGGGGAATTCGTTAAGCATCCCGAAAAGGCCAAAAATGGGCAGCTTTCGACCGCATGTCCGGCAATTCTGTCACACCCACCCGGAAATCTGCAGGACTGGCCATGATTTCGGGCCTCCGCAGCGATGCCTGACCGCCCGAAATTGCTATAGATGGCTGATCTGTTCGAGCGGGTTCCGGAGAATCGAGATGAGCAAGTTGACGCTTGTAGCCGCGGTTGCGGCCCTGACGGCTGCAATCCTGGCCCCTGGCCTTGCGGAGGCGCACGGACGTCACCGGCACCACCGCTCCTATGCCAACCCGCTACCCTACCCGATCAGCTATCTGCACAATTACGGACCCGGCATCACCCCCGGCACCTTCGCCTATTACGACGGTCCGTCGACCAACTACTGCTACCGCAGCGCGGCCGCTTACATCGGCCAGGACGGCCGGCGGCACCCCTGCTACTGAGGCGCCGCGGCCCCGTACGGGTGCGCTATTTCGCGGCACCCGACACCAGCAATTGCTTCTCGATCTCGTAGACCGGCAGCTTGACGAGATCCTTGCTGACCTCCCCCTGAAGCGCCTTGCGCACGGCGTCTGAATAGTCGGCCCGGATCATGCCGAGCGCGCGCGGTGAGGCCACCATGGTCAGGGCCTTGGTCTCGCCGGAGCTGACGGCAGCATCGAGTCGGCCCGCCAGTCTCCGCAAGAAGGCGCGCTCGGCCTCATCGTGCCAATCGGTCTGCTCCACTGAGCTGCGCGCCCCGCCGGCCGCCGGTTGCAGCCGGCCCGGCGCGTCGCTGCCTTGCGCGGTGGTCGAAGGGTTGGGCTGCTCATGCACTTCTCTGGTGTGGAGATTCGGAAACTTGTCGTCGCCGAGGTTCTCCAGAATGAGCGCCTTGCGCCCGTCGCACACGACCAGCCAGTCGCCCTTGGCCATCCTCATCTTGTCCATCACAACTTCTCCTTGACACTCGCAGATGCCGCTTCGGCATCAGAGCTGCTCTTCGAATTCCTCGAAGGACTTGCCGAATTGCGCCATTGCCTCTTCCAGATAATCGGCGAGCATGGGCGTACCGATCAGGTAGGATGCCGTGCGCTGGTTGTGCGCCTGCGCGGCCTGAGCGCGCAGTTCGCGCCAATCGGAGAGATCACCGTCGCCGCGGCCGAGCCAGGTCAGCGCCACGAGATCGATCTGCTCGTCGACATTGAGATCGCGAATGAAGCCCGCAAGCTCGGCACGATCGGTGGTTTCGCCGCGGCCGCCGCGGCCGAAGCTCATGTCGTCGTCACCGGACTCCAGGATGACACCGTTCCCGGCCGCTTCGCTGTCGGACCGGCGCGACTTCGAGATGACGAAGAAGACCTTCTCCGGCGAGATCGACAGATTTGGAATGACTCGCATCCAGCTCACCTTGTCCGGCAGCACGCACAACGCCGCTGCCATGTCGGCGACACTAAGGCCAAGGCAAACTTGCGAATTGCGCAGGATCAAGGTCCAAGTCACGGCTAAGGTCCAAGTTATGACCTTGCCCTGCAGCCCCGGCCAGCTGGGATCAGGGCCGGGCCAGCTCGCTGAAGGTTTGTTCATCAGTATTACATTTGGGCTCCGCCACAATTTGATCCGAACAACTTCGATATCCTGCATCGCGTAAGCGGAGGAAGACATCATGAATCTCAAGACTGGCCTTGTCGCCACGTCCCTGTTCGGCGCCCTCGCGGCATCGTCGGCGGCATCCGCCATGCCCATCGCGCCCGCACCGGCGACACCGCAGGTCTCCGGCGTCGAGCAGGTCCGCATGGTCTGCAACGCCTGGGGGCGGTGCTGGTGGCGCCCGAACTACTACGGGTATTATGGGCCGCGGCCATATTACGGCCCACGGTACTATGGGCCGCGGCGCTATTACGGCCCGCGCTATTATGGTTACCACGGCTATCGCCGCTGGTGACGTTTGAAGGGGCCCTCAGGGCCCCTTCGTATTTGCAGCATCATATCTTGCGCGGCCGTCCCCGGCCTGGATCTGATTTAGATCAAAGTTGAAATTTGCCGATACCGTCATTCTACATAGTGACGAAGCGACGGAGTTTCGTCCTTCGCCCGTCACGCCTGCATGCAGCATTTCATCGACCTCGCCTCCGGCGAATCGACGCGCCGAGAACGCGGTGGTGACATTGATCCGGCGGAATTTATGGCATGATGTCCGCAATACTACGGTCCGGAATCCGGTTTACTGAAACGCGATGTTTCGCCATTGATGGCGATGCAGCGACATTCATTTGATCATCTCATTTCAGCAGCCGGCCAGAACCATGTTGTTCGACGACCTCGCTCCGTCCTCCGCGCTTCAACTGATCGGATTTTCCGATATCGATGCGTTTCGGCCGATCGAGACGATGGAAGATGCGAGAAGCATTCCATTGGACATCCCGAACTTCGCGGCGGCCCGTGCCGTCGTCTCCCTGCCGGCGTGCCGCATCATCATGATGAGATCGTTCGCACGCATCCTCGATACCGCCTATCGCATGCCGGGTGGGATGGTGATCCTGTCCATGACCGACGACCTTCAGGTCAACTTCAAGGGAATGGATCTCGACGCCCGCTTCTTCGTTGCCCTCCGCGGCAACGATGAGTGCCATTTCGTCGAGCCGCGGACCAATCATCATGCCATGATCATCTTCTCCCCCGCGCTGAGCGACCGGGGCTGGTTCGACCACGTCGACGATTTGCAGGCGCATGTCACGAACCGGCCCGCCCTGCTGCACACGCGACAACTCTTGCTCGACATCCTGCGCACCGCGTCGGTGCAGCCGGGCCTGTTCGAAACCACCGAGGTTGCGGCCCATCTCCAGGAAGGCCTGCTGCTCGCTCTCGACGATCTGTTCCGGATCGATTCGACCCCGGATCGGAGCACCTCGGTCCAGGGCGAGCGGGCGATCAAGCTCGTGCAGCGCATCGACGATTACGTCGCGACCTATCCGACCACGCCGATCTATACAGCCGATCTCGCCCGCGCGTTTGGCGTCTCGATCCGGACGCTCGGCGGCGCCGTCAGCATGGTGCGCGGCATGAGCCTGCACCAGTACATTCGGCTGAAAAGGCTGTGGGCGACCCGCTCCCGCCTCCTCAAGGGCGGCGGCGTCACCGTTGCCACCTGCGCACGCGCCCACGGCTTCCACCATCTCGGTGAATTTGCCGCAGCCTACCGCGCGATATTCCACGAGGCCCCCTCCGACACGCTGTCACGCGGCCGGCGAAGCGGTGTCCCGGCGGGCTGATTGACGCCGCGGGCACCGCGACCGCGATCCGGCATCAGCGCCGCTCCAGAACATATCTAGAACAACGGAAGACTGGCGCGCTCGGAAGGATTCGAACCTCCGACCCTCGGAATCGAAATCCGATGCTCTATCCAGCTGAGCTACGAGCGCCCTGGCCCGGGCACCGGGCCACCGAGATTCGCCAGACCGCGCCGGTGACGAACCAGCACACCGGACGGCGCTCGGATTGGTTCGAATTAGCAGAGAGCCCGGCCAATAAAAAGCCCTTCCGGCCTTCATCGAGGCGGGTCGAAGGCGCTGTCACCAGGTCGTGTTGAAGAGACCGAAATGCGGCTGCTGAGCGACCTGCATCATCGGCCGGCCGGACTGCGGCGCCGGATGCGTCCTGACGATCTTGCGCCTGGGCTGAGGAGCCGGCACCGGAGAAGCTTGAGCCTGAGCAATCTGAGATTGAGTGGCCCCTGCCTTCTTGGCGGCGGCGGTATTGGCCTTCGGCTCCGGCGTGAACTGGGCGAAGGTCTCGCGCACCCGCGTCTTGGCCGAGATCTCGGCTAGTGCCGGCGAGACGTCGTCCTGTACCGGCGGCTGGGGAGCCGCAACAGCGGCAGTCTTCACCGCAGGTGCGGCAATCGTCGGCTGGCTGGTGTCGAGCACGACGCGCTCGGGCAGGTGCCGATTGGACCGGATTCGGATCAGGGGCTGGTCGTTGCCCGCGGTCGCGACGGCTTGTGTTACGGGCGCTGCCGGGAAAACGAAATCCGCCGCGAACAACAGTGCGAGCAAGGCTCCACCGACAAAAATGAAATACCTAAAGATGGGCATTGGCCGCACTCCGCCCCCCGCATCCCCGCGTGGGCTCTCCGCCTCAACAGGCGATCTCTCAATTGGTTCCTGACCCAGCCATTTGGTTCAAATGGCGATGCATAGTTTCTTGGCCAAGGTCCGCGTAGAGTAACTTTTCCGCTACCGGAACGTGCCGCCTTTAAGCGCGGCGCGCTGCGACCAGCGAACATTTCGCCTGATCGGCATTCACGTTAACGAAGCCGACGGGGATACGCGCAAAGGTCTTGCGGCTCTTCATGCTGACTGCATTCGCCAGCACCCGGCTACGGTTGGTCAGATGACTGCCGTCGCGCCGCGTAAACGCGCAGACGATCTCGACATCCTTTACGGCATAGTCATTGTCGTTTCGCAGCGTTAACGTCACCAGGGCTTTGGAGCCGAGGCCGCCGCGGCGCCAGGTCTGCGATGAAATCCTGAGCCGACTGAGTTCCGCCTTCGCAGGTGCCGACGCTTCGGACGCCGAAGACACCACCGCGGACGCATCGCCCGAAGGAGCCGACTCAACAGCCGCCAGCTCCGGCCTCGCCGGCTCAGCACTAGTGCCTTTGGAAAGGGGCAGCAGCATCCAGATGCCGCAGCCGACGACGATTGCCGCCAGCAGCCACAGAAGGCTACGGCCAAACGAGACGCTCGCGATCGTTACGGCCCGCGCCAATCGTTCGCCGGTCCCGGCGAAGCGCTCCAATCCGATCCGGTCGAGCCTGCCACTCATGGTTGCATCACCGATCGCAGCCGAGCACCATGAAGGATGGACTGGGCCACTGCTACGTTAATCCGGGCGACGAACTAAGGTTCCCGCACTTGTGCGAGGCGGCAAGGACGGTGGCGACCGCCGGCCGAGGCCGCTAACATGCGCCGCAACATCGAAGGACCCCGTTGGGAGAACATGAAATGCCAATCGCCGTCACTTGGGATCACGTCCATCTGCGCAGTCCCGATCCAGAAACCACGGCGGCCTGGCTGCGCGACATCCTTGGTGGCGAGATCGTGCGCGCCCCCGGACGGATCGACGTGAACCTCGGCGGAGCCAGGATCTTCATCGCACCACTCGAGGGCGACAGCGCCGTCAACCCGCCGCCCCCGCATCCGCATCAGGGTCTCGACCATTTTGGCCTGACGGTGAAGGACATCGACGCCGTCGCCGCCGAGATCAAGGCCAAGGGTGTCACCTTCACGCGCGAGCCGACGACCATTCGCCCCGGCGTGCGCATCTGCTTCATCCGCGGCCCCGAGGGCATCTCCATCGAGCTGCTCGAGCGCGACAAGAAGTACACCTGACGCAGCGCCGGCCGTCTCAGGCATGCCACCGGAACGACGTGACGCCGCGTGGGGCTAAGTCATGCTACCGGGCATAAAGCAGCGGATGGTGACGCCCATGTAGCCGTAGATCGGCCAGACCATGGTGCGCCCCACCCGATTCGGCTCCGAGATCACGGCTTCCTCGGGCACATCGACCCAGACGAGTTCCTGCTGCTGGCCGTCGAGCGCGTAGCCGTAGCGCGGGACGCGGACGCGATAGTGCCCGTCCTTGCTGTCCCAGTCGGAGTCCGAGAGCGCCGAACCGTCGGCATCGGAGCAGCAAGGCCCCTTGCCGCTGCGCAGACCGTCGAACCATGCTTTCAATTCGGCATTGGTGTTGACGAACTGCCCGCGGTCGCGTGCGTGCCCAAAGGGGGCTGCCAGCGCAAACAAGGTCAAGGCGTACGCCAAGCTTGTCAGGCTTCGCCGGCGTATCGCACTGCCAATCCGCCGTTGTTCGCTTCTGCAGTTCGTGGGACGCGCACCGTACAGACGCGGCTCATCACCGCCGGAATCGATCCAGTTGGTCACGTTCGTCTTGCTCCAGCACCCCGCGGCCAGTGCAACAATGATTATGCATTTCGCGGGCCAACTCCGATTCGTAACGGCGAGCCCCGCTTCACCATCAGAGCGTCATGACGGCATCACGCACAAGCCGGGATAACTACGGCTCGCCGCTGCAGGCTTCCGCGAGCGGCCGGCAAACTGCCGCGTTGCGCGAGGGGATGGGCTTTGGCATAAAAGCCGGACCGGTGACGCCATTGGGCGATGGCGGCCGGCCCACGGGACGTTATGAAGAACGGCCTCTATTCAATTCACGTGACCCTGCTCGATGGTCGAGTCGGCAAGGGAAGCGGCGTGATTCTTTTCCGCGACGGCAAGATTCTTGGCGGCGATGCCTACCTCTATTACACCGGCAGCTACACGGTGAAGAACAACAACACCTTCAAAGGCGAGGTGCTGGTGCAACGGCACACTTCGCCTCGGGGCGACGACAATCCGCTGTTCGGCGGCCCTGCCCCGGTCGGCATCGGCGTCAGCGGCACCTACACGGACACGCGCGCGGAGATGACGGGCACAGCGCTGGTCGGCAAGGCCAGCCTGATTTTCGGCGCCACCCTGCACAAGCTAGCAGAGGTCGATTAGCTATTCCGCAGCCTGCTCGAGCGGCGCCACGCGCGGCAGGATGATCTGGATACGCGTGCCGCCGCCAGGTTCGGAATCGAGATCGAGCCGTCCGCCGAGCCGGTTCGTAACGATGCTGTAGACGATGTGCAGCCCAAGGCCGGTGCCGCCCTGGTCGCGCCGCGTCGTGAAGAACGGATCGAAGGCACGGCGGCGGACGTCGAGCGACATGCCGCAGCCATTGTCGGAGAAGACGATCTCGACATTGTCCTTGCCGGACTCGCGCACCTGGATCTCGATGGTTCCCGGCCGGCCGTCCGGGAAGGCGTGCGCCACCGAATTAAGAAACAGGTTGGTCAGCACCTGGCCGTATGGGCCGGGATAGCTGTTCATGGTCAGGTCCGGCTGGCACTCGACGTTGAGCGTCAGATTGTGCTTGCGCAGGCCCGGCCGCAGGCTCATCACCACCTGCTCGGTGAGGTCGCCGAGATCGAAAGTACGCTGGTCCGAATAGTTGCGGTCCGCTGCGACCTGCTTGAACGACTGGATCAACTCGGCGGCACGGTTGAGATTGGAGACGAGCTGCGAGGACGCATCGCGGCTGGTGTTGAGGAAGTCGTTGAGCGTGGAGCGGCGCAGCTCGCCTCGCTCGACTTCGGCGGTGAACATCGCGGTCTTGCGCTCCAGCGCGGAGGCGACCGTGAGGCTGATGCCGACGGGATTGTTGACCTCGTGGGCGACACCGGCGACCAGGCGCCCGAGCGCGGCGAGCTTCTCCGCCTCGATCAACGACGCCTGGGTTTCGCGCAGATTGCGCAGCGCGGTTTCGGCGGCTTCCTTGGCCTTGCGCATTTCCTGCTCGCCGCGCTTGCGCTCGCCGATGTCGAGCGCGACAGTCACGATCCGCTCGATCTCGCCCTCGGCATCGAGGAGCGGCAGCTTGTTGACCAGCCATTGGCGCATGTTGCCTGCCGCGTCCTTGTACTCCTCCTCGTAGAAGCCGAGCCCCTTGCGGAGCTTGAGCACCCTCTTGTCGCTCTCGTCGGACTTGGCCGCGCCATAGCGCGACATCAGATCGGACGTGGTGCGGCCGAGCGCATCGCCGGGCTCGATGCCGAAGATGCCCGCCATGTAGCGGTTCATCAGCACGTAGCGCAGCTCGCGGTCCTTGACGTTGATCACAGCGGGCACGGTGTCGATGACCTGCTGGAGCAGGCGCCGGCCTTCGGCGATGGCGTCCTCCGCGCGCTTCTGGTCGGTGATGTCGCGCAGCGTACCCTCGTAGCGGACGATGTTGCCCTGCTCATCCCGCACGCCCGTGGCACTGTCGGAGAGCCAGAGGATGTTGCCGTTGCGCTGACGCACCTGGTACTCGAACTCGCGCACCATGCCGTCGCGCGCCATCAACCGCTGGTATTCGGTACGCGCCTCGGGATGGACGTAGATCGTGTGGGCGATGTCGTTGATGCTGTCGATCAGCTGCTGCGGGCTGTCATAGCCCATCATCCGCGCCAGCGCCGGGTTGGCGTTGAGGAGGTCGCCGGCCGGCGTCGTCACATAGATGCCGTCGACCGAGCCCTCGAACAGCTTGCGGTAGCTCTCTTCGGCGAGGCGCTGCTCGGTGAGCGCGCGCACCGCCGCCTCGCGCGCCGTGTCGGCCTCCTCCAGCGCGCGGCGGAACACTTCGGCCGCCCGTGCGATGTCGCCGATCTCGTTGTCGAGCTCGGCGGACGGAATCGACGTGTCTTTCCGGCCGGCCGCAAGCGCGCGAATGGATCGGGCGATCTGGGCGAGCGGACGCACCGTCCTGCGTACCACGAACAGCGCAGCGGCGATGCCGATCAGCACGCCGATCGTACCGAGCACGATGCTCTGCCACCGCGCCTCGGTCAGGGTGCGAGCAAAGTCGCGCGACAGCACGTGGCCGCGCCTTGCGCTGACCTCGCGCAGCAATTCGGTGACGCGGCCGATCAATCGGCCCTCGGTGCCCAGCACCTCGCGATCGATGTCGACGATCTGCCGTTCGCGGACGGCGACGGCCATGATGGCCTCGGCATAGTCGTTCACCGCCGACTTCAGCTTGGCATCGCCAATATCAAGCGCCCGCATCCCCTGCGCGGCTTGCTCGGCCGCGGACGGATTGCGCGCGAGCAGCCCGACCGCGATCCGGCTCTGCGCCTCGGACAGGCGGGATGCCAGCTCGCGGTCCGCAGTGCCTGCGATGGCTGCATCGAACCGTTCGCGCAGCGGCGGCAGGCCGGCGAGCAGCTGGGCGCGGCGGTCGATCAGGGTCGAGATCCGCTCCAGACCGTTGCGATAGGTCGCAAGCCGCTCGGTGACCCCGTCGATCATATCCTGCTGTTCGGGCGCGAGCTCGATGCGGGTCTTCTTCAGGATGTCACTCAGGGTCGAGGCCGCCTCGCCCACCTGCTGGAACTGGATGCCGGCGCCGGGGTCTGTGACGAAGTCTCGCGCGGCGACGCGCAGCTCGTTCATGCGGCGATCGATATCCTCGGCGAGATCTCCGACGCTCTGGAGCCGCTGCAGCTCGGCGAAGGTCGTGTCGATGTGCCGGATCGCGATCACGCTCGCGGTCGAGGTGACGATGATCACCGCCAGCATCAACAGAAAACTGCCGAAGGTGAGCTGGCCGATGGAGAGCGAAAATGTTCGCCTTTTCTCAGGGGGCGGCGTCAATTCGGCGGACATTGCTGGTTTGAGGACCGGGCTGCTGGAGACCCAATATACGACGTATTGCCGCCCGGGGGGAACATGCCTCGGGGCGCGGAATATCCTTAATATCGGGGCCTGCCGCCTTCTTCAGCCGCGGCCCTACGACAGTTTGACGCTGGCTGCCCTGCGGGCCGGGATGGTCATGGCGGCGACGCCGAGGACGACGCAGGCAAGGCCGATCCAGGCGGTCCGGCTCAGGGCTTCACCCAGGAAGGCGACGCTGATGGCGACCCCGATGGGAACGCGGAGATAGGCCTGCGCGGTGGTACCGATCGATCCCAGGGTCTGGATCAGGCGGAAATAGATCGCGAACGCTGCCGCGGTCGAGAACATCGCGAGCGCGGACAGTGCCAGCATGGAGCTCGGCGAAGGTGACAGCGTCCAGGGCTGCTCGAGCGCCAGCGAGGCCGGGATCAAGACCGCGGCGCCTGCCAGCAGCGAGCCGGCAGCAGGCGCCATGGGGTCGAGGCCCTTGAAGCTGCGGCCGAAGATCGCGGCGCAGGCGTAGCAGATGGTGGCGGCGACGATGGCGGCCTCGGCGACGAGGCCGCTGCCGATGTCATGAAAGGCATCCGCCCCGACGATCAGCAGGATGCCGGCCATCCCCGCCACGACCCCGAACAGCTTCCGCGGCGTCGTCGCTTCGTGGCGGGTGACGGCCGCCGTGAGCAGGAAGGTGAAGATCGGCGCGGCCGAGTTGAGGATGGTGGCGAGCGCGGCATCGACATGGCGCTCGCCCCAGGCGATCAGCGTCCAGGGGATGACGCTGTTGAGCACGGCCTGGAACGCGAAGCGCTGCCAGGTCGCCCCATCGGTTGGCATCTTGATGCCACGTATCCACATGACGGCCAGCAGCAACAGCCCGGCAATCGCGGTGCGCGCCGCGATCAGCGTGATCGGCGGGATGGTGGCAACGCCGAGCTTGATGAAGGTATAGGAGCCGCCCCAGAGGGTTGCGAGCGCAACCAGCAGGGCCAGCTCGACGGCGATATTGGTCTCCTGCCGATTGTCCATGGCGCGCATTCCGTCCTTCTCGATGGACGGAACCTAGCGCGTCCGCGCTCGCCAATACTTCGTTGCCTATCGAAGTGTACTAGCCGACCGCTCCGACCTCGAACACCTCGCCGTCGTAACCGGCTTCGCGGGGAATGCGGAGCTGGCGGCCGGTTTCGGTCTTGGTCATGACCGGCATCACCGTGACGATCGACAGGCCGCGGGCGTGCTCCAGCGCCGCGTTCACGTTCGGCTGCTTCGCAAGCCGGATCAGATTGCGCGTGGTCGGAAACGGCAACTTGAAGCGGCCGCTCTCACCGCCCTCCACCGCTTCGCGCGGCGAGACCCAGATCGAATCGGTGGACTCACGGCCATCATGGGCGCCGAGCTGGTCGGGCGGAGCTGCCGCGAGGAAGAACCACGTGTCGAACCGCTTGGGCATGCCCTCCGGCGTGATCCAGTGTGCGTAGGGCACGAGCGTGTCCAGCGCGAGCTGGAGGCCATTGTCGGCGAGAATGTCGAGAAAGCTGATCTTGTGCTCGTTGAGCGCGACCCGGTGTGCGTCAGCGACCTCGCCGGCGCGCTTGGCATCGACCGGCGCGCCCGTCTCCTTCGACAGCGCCAGCAGGATGCCGCTCTCTTCAAAAGTCTCGCGGATCGCGGCGATACGAAATCCGCGGTCGGCTTCGCTGAGCCCCTCGCCGCCCGAATACAGGTCCGAGCGCGCGACGATCTCCTTGTCGCCGGCATCGACGCTCCCGCCGGGGAACACCAGCGCGCCCGAGTTGAACTCGATCTGATGATGGCGAACCATCATAAACACCTCGATATCCCGTGCTGCGCCGTCGCGCAGCAGGAGGATCGTCGACGCCGGGCGTGATGCTGATGTCTCGGCCATTCAACTAGCCTGCGGCGCTGGATTGCGGGCCGAGATTGGCGCGCTTGTCGACGCGTGCGACGCGCGACAGCAGG
Source organism: Bradyrhizobium sp. USDA 327 (assembly GCF_041262065.1). Lineage (NCBI taxonomy): Bacteria > Pseudomonadati > Pseudomonadota > Alphaproteobacteria > Hyphomicrobiales > Nitrobacteraceae > Bradyrhizobium > Bradyrhizobium sp. USDA 327. The sequence continues at coordinate 3,853,241 of NZ_JBGCCW010000001.1, forward strand.
TACTCGACCTCCGCCTTCGCCGGCGCCGTGATGGTGGCGCCGGGCTTGCGCTGGGCGCTGGAAGCGATGACGCCGCGCTTCTGCAGCACGTATTTGCGCACGGCAAGGCCGGCGCCCGGTTGCTGCTCGTAGCGGATCAGCGGCAGATGCGCGTCGAACAGGTCATGCGCGGCATCGCGCTTGCCTTGCTTCGACATGCGTACGACATCGATCAGAAGCTCGGGGAAGGCATAGCCGGTCATGGCGCCATCGGCGCCGCGCTCCATCTCGAAATCCAGGAAGAGCCCACCATTGCCGCAGAGGATCGAGAGCGGCCGCAGCGAGCCGTCCTTCTGGAAGTTGCGCAGCGCCGAGATCTTCTCCAGGCCCGGCCAGTCCTCGTGCTTGAGCATCACGCAGTTCGTATTGTCCATGACGATCTTGCGGATCACCGCGGGCGTGAACACCACCGAGAGGGTCAGCGGATAATCCTGGAGCACCCAGGGCACGTCCGGGCCGATCGCTTCCGCCGCCTGCTTGAAATAGCCGATAATCTGATCGTCGGTACGCAAGCTGGGCGGCGGCGCGATCATCACGCCGGCCGCGCCCGCATCCATCGAGGCCTTCGCCAGCGAGCGCATGGTGGCAAAGCCCGGCGCGGAGACGCCGACGATGACCTGCATCTTCCTGGCGCGCTTGACGAAGCGCACCGCCACCTGCTCGGCCTCGGCCGCGTCGAGCTTGGGGGCCTCGCCCATGATGCCGAGCACGGTGACGCCGTCGCAGCCGACCTCCTCGTAGAAGTCGGTGAGGCGGTCGATCGAGCGCTCGTCGATCCGGCCGTCGTCGTGGAACGGCGTCGGCGCGATTGCGAAGGTGCCCTTGGCGTCGGCGGTCAGTTTCATCGTCTTTCCTTGTCTCTCTCTATTCGTCATTCCGGGATGGCCCGAAGGGACAGGCCCGGAATCCATAACCACAAGCCGGGGTTATGGATTCCGGGCTCGCGACTTCGTCGCGCCCCGGAATGACAGCGTAGCTAAAACCGCCGCGCCCCCATCTTGATCTGCTCCTCGGAGAAGAAGATCTCCTTGGCGTGATCGACCACGTCCGTGGCCTTCCAGCCCGTGTGCGGCGGTTTCCAGCCTTCCATTTCCATCATCCGCATTTCGCGCACGCCGCGGGGCCCGGACACGCCCAGCACCTTGCCGGTCTGGTCGCCCGACAAATCGCTGACCATGTATAGCACGGCCGGCGCGATGCCGTCCGGCCCCAGCGCCGCGCCGGGGTTCTCCTTATAGCGGGGCAGGTCTGCGGTCATGCGGGTCAGGGCGCCCGGGGCCAGCGTCCAGACCCGGATGTTGTACTTGCGGCCCTCGATGGCCAGCACGTTGGACAAGCCCCAGATGCCGCCCTTGGCCGCACCGTAGTTGCTCTGGCCGAAATTGCCGATCAGCCCTGATGTCGAGGAGGTGTTGACGATGACGCCGCCGCCGTTTTCCCGCATCCAGCGAAACACCGGCAGGGTGCAACAAAAGGTGCCCTTCAGGTGCACCTTGATGACCTTGTCCCAGTCGGCCTCGGAGGCCTTGGCGAAGGTCTGGTCGCGCAGAATGCCGGCATTGTTGACGAGGATGTCGGCACGGCCGAAATGCTTGATGGCGTCGTCAAACACCGACTGGCCGCCCTCCATGGTGGAGATGTCGGCGCCGTTGGCGACCGCCTTGCCGCCTTCGGCCTTGATCGCGTCCACCACCTGCTGCGCCATCGAGGTGTCGGCGCCGGAGCCGTCGCGAGGCCCGCCGAGATCGTTGACGACGACCGCGGCGCCTTCCCGGGCGAACAGTCTTGCGTAGGCCTCACCGAGCCCCCCGCCCGCGCCGGTGATCAGCGCAACCTTGCCGTCGAGCAGTCCCATGGTGGCTTCTCCCTGTTTGTTTTTCTTGCTCCGTCATGGCCGGGCTTGTCCCGGCCATCCACGACCTTGGTCGCGAACTGCGCGAAAGAACGTGGATGCCCGGGACAAGCCCGGGCATGACGAGATAACTCAGAGCGCGCCGAGCGGCGTCATCACCCCAGCACCGTCTTGCCGTTCTTGATCACGGTGACGCCGCGCGACTTCACCTTGGCTTCGAACGAGATCACATTGCCGTCCTTCCAGAGGTCCATGGTCACGGTCTCGCCGGGATAGACCGGCGAGGAGAACCGCGCGACGTGCTGGCGGAAGGCGCTCGCGTCGTAGTCGGCATAGGTCTGCAGCACGCCGCGGCAGGTGATGCCGTAGGTGCACATGCCGTGCAGGATCGGGCGCGGGAAGCCGGCCTTCTTGGCGAACTCCGGATCGGAGTGTAGCGGATTGCGGTCGCCGCAGAGGCGATAGACCAGCGCCTGGTCCGGGCGCGTCGTGATCTCGATGGTCTTGTCGGGCGCGCGCGAGGGGATCTTGTGCGGATCGGGCTGACTTAGGTTGGGCCCGCCAAAGCCTCCGTCCCCACGCGCAAAGCGCGAGGCAACCAGCGTCGCCAGCTTCTCGCCCTTCTCGTTCTTCAGCACGGTCTGGTGAACGATGACGACGCCCTTGTCCTTGCCCTTGTCGTAAACCTCGAGCACGGAGGAATCGGCGGTGATATGCGCGGCGACCGGCATCGGTTGATGGAAGGTGATGTCGCGCTCGCCGTCCACCACCATGACGCGGTTGAGGTTCATCTCGCCGGGCCCTGAGCCCCACGCTGCAACGGACGCGAATGTCGGCACAACCTTCAGCGGTCGCGGTGTGAACGTGCCCTCGTTGACGAAGGCGAGCTCGTTCTCGTCCATGGGATCGGCGCCGAGGCCGATGCCGTAGGCGTAGAGCATCACCTCGCGATCAGTGTAGGCGTATTTCTGGCCGATGTTCTTCAGGCCCTTGAGCTCTTCGTATCTGGCGGACATCTTGTTTGTTTCCTCCCGGATTCTTATGCGCCGCTGCCAGTCGAAGTGCCCTCTCCCCTTGTGGGAGAGGGCCGCGAGAGCCGTGCGGCAAACTCGTTTGGGTGAGGGGGTGGCTCCGCAGTGAAAGTCTCTCTGTGGAGAGAAACCCCTCATCCGGCGCTTCGCGCCACCTTCTCCCACAAGGGGAGAAGGGAAGATGCTAGGCCGGCGTGAAGAACGGCAGCGGCGCGCCGTCGGTCGGCTTGAACACCACTTTCACCTTCTGGCCGATCTTCAGCTTCTCGAGATCGCAGTCGACGAAATTGGTCTGCACCGACGGCCCCTCCTTCAGCGTGACATAGCCGATCGCGTAAGGCCCGGTCGGCGACTTCCGCATCAGGCTCCAGGTGTAGATCGTGCCCTCGCCCGACGCCTCCTCCCACACCGTCTTGTCGGAGTAGCAGAACGGGCAGATCGAGCGCGGGAAGTAGTGCGCCTCACCACAGGCGGTGCAGCGCTTGATCATGAACTTGCCTTGCTTCGCAGCGTCCCAGAACGCTGCGGTTTCCGGGTTCGTCATCGGGGCCGGATATTTCTTTGCATCTAACATCACACGCGCTCCAGAATGGCGGTCGAGGCAGCGTGGCGGACGCCGAGCAAACCGCCGGTGCCGTGGGCGATGGCGAGATCGCAATTCGGAACCTGCACCTTCGGATGCGCCTCGCCGCGCAGCTGCCTGACGGCCTCGAGGATCTTGGTCATGCCGCCGCGGTTGACCGGATGGTTGCTGCAGAGGCCGCCGCCGTCAGTGTTGAACGGCAGCTTGCCGACGCCCGAGATGAGGTTGCCGTCGGCGACGAACTTGCCGCCCTCGCCCTTCTTGCAGAAGCCGAGGTCTTCCAGCTGCATCAAGACGGTGATGGTGAAGCTGTCGTAGATCGAGGCGTATTTGATGTCCTTCGGCGTGATGCCGGCTTCCTCGAACGCGCGGGGACCGGACCACACGCCGGCGGAATAAGTGAGGTCGAGATCCTTGCCGCCGCGCGGGCCCTTCATCGCCTCGCCATGGCCGATCAGGCGCACCAGCGGCTTCTTCAGGCTCTTGGCGATCTCGGGCGTCGTCACGATCATCGCGCCGCCGCCGTCGGAGACGACACAGCAATCCATGCGATGCAGGGGATCGGAGATCATCGGCGAGTTCAGGACATCCTCGACGGTGACGACGTCCTTGAGCATCGCATGCGGATTGTATTGCGCGTGGTGCGAGGCCGCGACCTTGATCCAGGCGAGCTGCTCCGAGGTGGTGCCATAGTCGTGCATGTGGCGCATGGCACACATGCCATAGGCATTGTGCGTGGTCGCGCCGTAGGCTGTCTCGAAATCAACCTCGGCGCCCGCCGCGCGCGGCGGCATTGCCCCGGTGCGCGGCTTGCCGGCGAGCGTAACGAGCGCGATCGAGCATTTGCCCGCGGCGATCGCCTCGGCGGCATGGCCGAGATGGATGATGTAGGAGCAGCCGCCGGTCTCGGTGGAATCGACATGACGAAGCTTCTTGGTGTTCAGGCCGAGATAATCGACCATCGGCCAGGCGCCGCCCGGCGCGTCGCCCGCGCAGAAATAGCCGTCGATATCGTCCTTGCTGATCCCGGCATCCTCGATCGCGCCCTTGGCGACCTCGGCATGGAGCTGGGCGGTGGATTTGTCCGGCGCATGCCGGGTCGGGTGTTCATAGATTCCGGCAATGTAGGCCTTGCCCTTGATGGTCAAACTTCAGGTCTCCGCTTGCGCTTCTTCTTGCTCGGTTTTTTCTGAACCGCGATGGCCTGATTGGCAAGCGCGGAAATATTCCGTCGCGCGAGAGGGCAGCGGGTTGGCGCAAGTGGACGATGTTCTTGTGTCCCGGACGCGCTGCAACGCTCCAGCGTTGCTGCGCAGAGCCGGGACCCACGCGGCTGCTCATCGTTGTGACATGGGCCCCGGCTCTGCAGCGCACCGCCAAGGGCGCTGCGCTGCGTCCGGGGCACGAGAGCTCGACTGCACAAAATCCTAAAGGTGTTTTGCCCGACGACACAACCGATATTCAATTTCCGCGAAAACAACCCCATGCACAGTAGAAGGGTGGTTGATTTCAAAGAGGAAATCGTAAGGTCGATTGTAGCCCGGATGAGCGAAGCGACATCAGGGATCTCATGAGCAACGTCCCGGGTCTCGCTTCGCTCACCCGGGCTACAAGCAAATCAATGCCCTACTCGGCCGCGATCTGCCTTGGCGCGGGCGGCGGATTAGCGAGGTCCGCGGCGAGCTGGGCGTAGCGCGCCTTGGCGTCCTGAACCGCCTTCTCCTTCACCGGGCCGTAGCCGCGGATGCGGTCGGGCAGCGACAGCAGTTCGACGGCGGCGTCGATCGTGAGCGGCGACAACAGGCCGAGCACGGTGGCGACGTCCTTCTCGTAGCCCGTGATCAGATCGCGCTCGAGCTTGCGATCGGCGCTGCGGCCGAAAATGTCGAACGGCGTGCCGCGCAGGAATTTGAACTTTGCCAGCACACGGAAGACGTTCAGCATCCACGGGCCGAAGGCGCGCTTCTTCGGGCGTCCCAACGCATCGACGCCGCTCGCCAAAATCGGCGGTGCCAGGTTGAAGCTGAATTTGAAGTCGCCCTCGAACTGATCGCGGAGCTGCTGCTCGAAGGCGCCGTCGGTGTAGAGGCGCGCAACTTCGTATTCGTCCTTGTAGGCGAGGAGCTTGGCGTAGTTCACCGCGACCGCCCGCGGCAGCGCATCGCCATAGCCGCCCTTCACAGCGGCATCGCGCACCTGATCCACCAGTTTGCGATAGCGTTTTGCCAGACGACCATTCTGATAGGCGGTGAGATGCTTGGCGCGGTGCTCGATGACCTCGTCGAGAGACATTGCGTCCAGCGTCTTCGGCGCGACCACCTCGTCCGTTCCCTTCAGCATCGCGGCAAGGCGCGCGGGGTCCGCGACCGCGAGGCGGCCGAGGCGGAAGGCTTCCTTGTTCATCTTGATCGAGACGCCGTTGACCTCGATGGCCTGCTCGATCGACTCGGCCGCCAGCGGAAACAGCCCCTTCTGATAGGCGTAGCCCATCATCATCATGTTGGTGGCGATGCTGTCGCCGAGCAGCTGCTCGGCCGGCTTGGTGAAGTCGAAGAAGACGGAGTCCTTGTGCAGCGCCGTCTCCAGCAGCCCGTTCAGCTTGCGGGTCTGGAAGTTGAAGTCGCGGTTGAGGACGAAGTCGGCGGTGGGAATGACGTGGCTGTTGATGATGCCGCGGGTGCGGCTGGTATCGCAGAGCGAGATCGTGTCCTTGGCGACCGCGACCACCTCGTCGGCGGCGAGCACGAGATCGGCCGTGCCGGTGACGATGCGCGAGCAGGTCACCTCTGCCGGATGATCCGACAGGCGGACATGGCTGAGCACCGCCCCGCCCTTCTGCGCAAGGCCCGACATGTCGAGGATCATCGAGGCCTTGCCCTCGATATGGGCGGCCATGCCGAGCAGCGCGCCGATGGTCAGCACGCCGGTGCCGCCGACGCCGCCGACCGCGATGTTGTAGGGCTTGTCGAGAGTCGGTCGCGAGGCCGGCTCAGGCAGCTCGCCGATCTCGCTGAGCTCGGCCGGCGCACGGTGACGCGGTTTGCCGCCGTCGACGGTGACGAAGGACGGGCAGAAGCCCTTGAGACACGAATAATCCTTGTTGCAGGAGGACTGGTTGATCGCGCGCTTGCGGCCGAACTCAGTCTCCAGCGGCTCCACCGAGATGCAGTTCGACTGCACCGAGCAGTCGCCGCAGCCTTCGCAAACGGCGGGGTTGATCATGACGCGGCGCGCCGGGTCCTCCATCAGGCCGCGCTTGCGGCGGCGGCGCTTTTCGGCCGCGCAGGTCTGCACGAAGACGATCGCCGAGGTGCCCTTATACTCGCGGCACATCTTCATGACGCTGTCGAGCTCGTCGCGGTGATACTTCTTCACGCCGGGCGCGATGGTGTCGGCCGGATAGGCGTCAGGGGTCTCCGAGACCAGATAGATCTCGCGGATGCCCTCGGCGTGGAGCTGGAAGGTGATCTGCTGCGGCGAGAGATCGCCGTCATGGCGCTGGCCGCCGGTCATGGCGACCGCGTCGTTGTAGAGGATCTTGTAGGTGATGTTGGTCTTGGAGGCGACCGCCTGGCGGATCGCCAGAAGCCCGGAGTGGAAGTAAGTGCCGTCGCCGAGGTTCGCGAAGATGTGGTTCTCGTTGGTGAAGGGCGCGATGCCGACCCAGGGCACGCCCTCGCCGCCCATATGCGTGAACGTCTCGGTCGAGCGGTCCATCCACAGCGCCATGAAGTGACAGCCGATGCCGGCGAGCGCGCGGCTGCCTTCGGGGACTTTTGTCGAAGTGTTGTGAGGGCAGCCGGAGCAGAAGTAGGGAGTTCGGGAAACGGGGGCGACCGCCTGCATCTGGGTCGCCTGGCGGCCGTTGAACCAGTCGGCCTTGACGCGGAGCATCTCCGCGATCTCAGGGTTGAGATTAAGTCGAAGCAGCCGCTCGGTCAGCGAGGTCGCGAGCGAGGCGACGCTGAGCTCGGCGGCGAAGGTCAAAAAGCGCTTGTCGTGCTCGTCCATCTTGCCGACGATGCGCGGGCGGACGTCGTCGCGCCAGTTGAACAGCTCCTGCTTGACCTGGTTCTCGACGATCTCGCGGCGCTCCTCGATGATGAAGATCTCCTCGAGGCCGACAGCAAACTGCCGCACGCCTTCCGGCTCCAGCGGCCAGGGCATGCCAATCTTGTAGAGACGAAGGCCGATCTTGGCGGCGACCTCCTCGGTGATCCCCAGCTCGCGCAGCGCCTGGCGAACGTCCTCGTAGCTTTTGCCCGACGCCATGATGCCGAAACGGGCGTTCGGCGAATCCATGGTGACGCGGTTGACCTTGTTGGCGCGCGCGAAGGCGATGGCGGCAAAGCCCTTATAGTCCTGCAGGCGCCGGTCCTGCTCGAAGCGGTCGTCGGGCCAGCGCAGATTGAGCCCGCCGGGCGGCAGCTCGAAATCGGTGGGGATGACGAAAGGCTTCATCTCGTCGGTGAGGTCGATCTCGGCGGTGGTCTCCACCGTCTCGGTGATCACCTTCATGCCGACCCAGCAGCCGGAATAGCGCGACATCGCGATGCCGAGCAGGCCCATCTCGATCATCTCGTGGATGCTCGAGGGATAGAGATAGGGCATCAGCGCCGAGATGAAGGCATGGTCGGACTGATGCGGGACGGTCGAGGATTTTGCGCCGTGGTCGTCACCGGCAAGGCAGAGCACGCCGCCGTTCTTGGCCGAGCCGGCCGCATTGCCGTGGCGGAACACGTCGCCACAGCGGTCGACGCCCGGGCCCTTGCCGTACCAGATTCCGACCACGCCATCATATTTGGCACCGGGCGAGAGGTTGAGCTGCTGCGAGCCCCAGACGGCGGTGGCCGCCAGATCCTCGTTCACGCCGGGCTGGAACTTGATGTTGTACTGCTCCAGATGCTTGCGGGCGGCGAAGAGCTGCTGGTCGTAGCCGCCGAGCGGCGAGCCGCGATAGCCGGAGATGAAGCCCGCGGTATTGAGGCCGTTGGCGCGGTCGCGCCGGATCTGGGCCATCGGCAGGCGGACCAGGGCCTGGATGCCCGTGGTGAAGACGTGCCCGGTCTGCTGGGTGTATTTCTGATCGAGACTGATCGGACCCTGGTTGATGCCCATGCTGTCCTCGTTTGGCCCTGCTCAGGCCTTTGTTACTTAAGGTCGCTTAAGCCGTTGCCTTCCCGTCGTTTTTAGCTAGGGCGCGCCGACCGTCACCGCCACTCTATGTCGGATATTTCATGATCCGCACCACAAATCTGGACGAAAAGGCGCGCCGGGTAAAAATCGCAATTTCGTGGCCTCAAACACGCCGGGCATTTTCAATTTGTGTCACCATACCCCCGCCGTCGCGAAATGAATGGCCGCCCCCATGGCCCCGATGACGGCGATTGGTCGCAGGAGAAGCCGAGCATGCGCACGATTCTGGCTTTGATTGCGTTGTGCAGTGCAGTTGCTGGCGCGGCGCTTGCCGCCGAGCCATCACCGGAACTGATCGCCTATGGCAAGAAGCTGGTCGAGGCCGGCGACTGCGCGGGCTGCCACACCGCCGATCCGGCCAAGCCGTTCGCGGGCGGCAAGCGGATCGACACGCCTTTCGGCGCGATCTTTGCGCCGAACCTGACGCCGGACCGCGACACCGGCATCGGCGCCTGGACGGATGCCGATTTCGTGCGCGCGGTGCGCACCGGCATCGCGCCCGACGGCTCGAACTATTACCCGGCGTTTCCCTATCCTTACTTCACCAAAATGACGAAGGACGACACGCTGGCGATCCGCGCTTATCTTGCCACGCTGGCGCCCGTAGCGAACCGCAACAAGCCGCCGGAGCTGCGCTGGCCGTTCGGCTATCGCGGCCTGATGCGGCTCTGGAACGCCGTGTACTTCAAGCCCGGGCTGTTCGAGCCGGACCAGAGCAAGAGCGCGGCCTGGAACAGAGGCGGCTATCTCGTCACCGGGCTCGGTCATTGCGGCGCCTGCCACACGCCGAAGAACTATTTCGGCGCCGACAGGGACGCGCAGGCGCTATCCGGCAACGAGGTCGGCGGCTGGTTTGCCCCCCGCCTCGATGGCGCCGTCCGCACCGGGCTGAAATCGTGGAGCGAGGAGGACATCACGGAGTATCTGCAAAGCGGGCGCAACGCCAAAAGCCATGCCGGCGGGCCGATGGCGGAGGTCGTCGTCAACTCGACCGCGAAGATGAGCGATGCCGATGTGCGAGCAATCGCCATTTACTTGAAGAGCCTGCCGTCGACGCGACGCGAGACGATCGTGACGCCGCCTGATGATGCCGAGATGAAGGCCGGCCAGGCCGTCTACGCCAAACTGTGCATCGCCTGCCATGAGGCCGACGGCTCCGGAACCCCGCGCATCTATCCGCCGTTGCCAGGCAATGCGCTGCTGCAATCCAACAACCCATCCTCCACCTTGCGCATCATCCTCGACGGCGCCTACACCGTGACCACGCCGCGCGCGCCCAACACCGGCGAGATGCCGGGATATGCCAAACAACTGTCCGACGACGAGATCGCGGCGGTGACGAATTACATCCGCAATTCCTGGGGCAATGCGGGCCTGCTGGTGACGCCGGCCCAGGTGGCGAGGGCGAGAAAGCAACAGCAGTAACATTGGAAGACGCTCACCACGGCCCCGTTCGTCATTGCGAGCGTAGCGAAGCAATCCAGAGTCCCTCCGCGGAAAAATATCGGACTATTCCGTTGCCTCGCATGACGACGGCAACAAAGGCGCGCGTGCGGCGAACAGCTCGACTGGCGCGGACTCCCCTCACCCGGAGGAGGTCAGCGCTCCTCATCCCCGGTGAACACGAATTTCGGCATCTCCCATCTGTAGTGCACCGCAAGCAGGCGGAAGCTGAGGCCGAGCGCGAAGGTCAAAATCGTCCAGAGCTCGGCATTGAGATTGAAGCCGAACGCCGTCGCGTAGAACAAGCCAGTCACGACCGAGACGCTGGCATAGAGCTCGGATCGAAACAGCAGCGGCACGTCGTTGCAGAGCACATCGCGCAACACACCGCCGGCGCAGCCCGTCACCATGCCCGAGACGATCACGATCGGCAGCGAGGCGTCCATCTGCCAGGCGACGTTGCAGCCGATCATGGTGAAGACGACGAGGCCGATGGCATCGAGCACGATGAAGGCGAGGTGCAGCCGGTGGACGAGGCGCGCGATCAGGATCGTCAGCAGCGCCGCCCCACCCGGCAGAGCAAGGTAGATCGGGTTGGCCACCCACACCAGCGGATAGTGACCGAGAAACAGGTCGCGTAGCGTGCCGCCGCCAAGCGCGGTGATGCAGGCGAGAAGACAAACGCCGACATAGTCCATGCTGCGCCGCCCCGCGGCCAGTGCCGCCGTCATGCCCTCTGCCGTCAAGGCGACGAGGGCCAGAAAGTGCAGCACGCTATCGGTCGGCGGCAGACTCCACATCGGTTTCGTTCCCTCGTCGCAGCCATGGAACTCGCGTCCAGTTCCCGAGCGAACAGGTTCCCGATTCCCGACACGAGGGCAACATGCGACGAAAGCATGGGGTGGCGCGGAACGGAATCTCGCACCTGAGGGTTGTCCCGACGTCATAACCGAGGAGATCCAATCGATGGCTGACGACCGTTTTCCCAACGATCCGTATCGCCCGAACCTCGCCGACGATGAGTTTTCTCGCGCGGCGCGCCGGGATGCCGACCTTCAAGCCGATCCTGAGCTCGGGGAAGGCCCTGCCTCCAGCGGCAAGATCGCGCTGTTTGCGGTAGCGGTCGCCCTGGTGCTGGGCGCCGTGTTCTACGGCTTGAACAATACCACCACGACCAACGAGGCCAGCAACACGCCGGCCTCGCAGACCGCGCAGACGCAGCCGACCAATCCGGCGGCGCCTCCTGGCGTGCGCGACGTGACGCCGCGCAACAACACCGAGCCGGGCGTGACCACGGGTGCGGCGCCGAGCAGGCCTGCTGCCCCGGCTCCCGATACGCCTGCTGCAAAGCCGGCGCCGGGTTCGCAGTCGCCGTCTGACGGCGCGAAGTAACAGTTAGCAATGAGACGTGAGAGCGGCGGGATGCAACATCCCGCCGCTTTTCGTTGGCCTAGCTGTGGTGAGATGAGGCTTGATCGCTGCAACGACGGAGATGCACTCCCTCTCCCGCAAGCGGGAGCTTTGCATAATTGGATGTAAGGGACTGGTTCCCGATGTCGGGCTTTTTTTGCGCGGGGTCGGACGGCGCGCGGGCGTTGAATGGTTGGGTTTTCGCGGCCAACCGATGGCGTTGGGCGGCGGCGGTCATGCCGCAGCTCCCGCAGGAGACAGCACTGCCCATCGTTTGAGATTCATGGCGAGGCAGATCAGGCGCAGACGCGTCTGGTTGCGCGCCAAGCCGAGATAGCGGGCGCGCGCCCAGCGGTAGCTGCCCTTGAGGCGCGCGAAGACCTGCTCGACCGGTGCGCGGCGCTTTCCCACAGCGTCGTTGAAGCGCTTCTGCCGCTCGGTCAGCGGATGATGCTTGTTGGGCCGAAACATCAGCCGCGGCTTGATGCCTCGCGCACGGAGGCCGCTGCGGCGCTCGTGCTTGTCATAGGCCTGGTCGGCGTAGACCGCCTTCTCATCACCACAGATCAACTCGTCGGCGGGCACCGTGTCGTTGACCGCAGCATCGGTCAGCTTGTTGCGGCGGATGATGGCCGAGCCCTTGTCGATGCCGACATGCGCCTTGTAGCCGAAGTATCGTTTGCCGCCCTTCTTGGTCCAGCGCGCATCCGGATCGCGCTTGCTGTTGACCAGTTTGCTCGGCGCCCGGCCGTCCGGGCCGGGCGGCTGCGGGTCCTCTGGCGGCTTTGGCGGCTTCACCGCCGCCGGGATCAGGCTCGCATCGATCAGTGTGCCCCGCCGCAGCACCAGCCCATGCGCCTCGATCTGGCGCAGGATCTCACCGAACAGCGTCTCGTCCAGGCCGGCCCGCTGCAAAGCGTCGCGGAAGCGCCAGATCGTTGCGTGGTCGGGGGTCTCGTCGCCCAGCACAAAGCCGCAGAAATCGCGGAACGAGGCGCGATCATCCAGCGCCTCTTCAAGCTCAGGATCGGACAGCCCGTACCATTGCTGCAGCAGCAGCGCCTTGAACATCACCAGCCGCGGATAGGCCGGCGCGCCCCGCTCCGGTTCCGGCAGACCGCCCAGCACGCGCGCCACTGCCGCCCAATCGACCAGTTCGCCAACCCGCCTCAGCACCCGATTGCCTTTCCCTCGCCGCGACACCAGCGCGTCCGCGAAGCTCGGTTGTCCAACCTGCCGATATGCCATCCCCAGCCCCCTACCAATCAAGCCGAGAGAATTGCAGATTCGTGCTTTATGCAAAGCTCTCGCTCGCGGGAGAGGGTCGGGGAGAGGGTATTTCCGCAATGGGACAATCCCCAAGAGGAGAAAGCCCTCACCCGGCGCTTCGCGCCGACCTCTCCCGCAAGCGGGAGAGGTGAAGGAGCCGCGGCAATCGATTCAACCTAAAGCCATTCCGCTTTAGCTGAACATCTTGTTGAACTCGCCGCCGGGATAGCCGCCGGCAAGCTCTGTGAACGTTCCCTTCTCCGCCATCTCCTTTGCAGCGCGCATGAAGCCGCCCCAAGCGGCGCGGGCGAGCGAGCCCCCCACACTGATGCGGCGCACGCCGAGAGCTTGGGCTTCCTGCAGCGACAGGCCGGACGCGCCGATCAGGAGATTGAACGGTTTCGGATGCACCGCCTTCACCACGGCGGCGATGTCCTCGCGGCTCTTCAGGCCCGGCGCGTAGAGACAGTCGGCGCCCGCATCGGCATAGGCGGTGAGCCGATCGATGACGAGCTTGAGGTCGGTGACGCCCCACAAGTAAGCCTCGCAGCGGCCGACCAGCAGCGTGCCACTGTCGCCGATCGCCTTGCGCGAGGCCTTGATGCGCTCGACCGCAAGCGCGCGGTCGTAGAGCGGCTTGTCCTTGTCGCCTGTGGAATCCTCGATCGAGAGGCCCGCGACGCCGGTACGCACACAGCGTTCGACATTGTCGGCGACCCTGTCCGGCTCGACGGCAAAGCCGCCCTCGAAATCGGCGTTGACGGGAATGTCGACGGCCGAGCTCAATGCTGCCAGGTGCTGACAGACGTCCTCGACGCTGACGTGGTTGTCGGCCTTGCCGATGGTCCAGGCAAAGCCTGCGCTCGAGGACGCGATCGCCTTGAAACCGAGATGCTGCAAGGCTTTCGCGCCGCCGACATCGACCGGATTGGGCAGGATGAAGCAGCCGCTCTCGTGCATCTTCCTGAACGTCGCGCGCTTGTCCGCGGTCGTCACGTGCATGTTTCTCTCCCTAGTTGGCCGCGCAGAGATAGGCGCGCCCTTTCAAGTGCGCTAGTGCCCGTCGTGTACGGCGCGGCTGTCCTTCGGAGCCTGCTCGCGGTCGGTCATGCTGTAATCCCGGATCACGCTGGCGATGCGCAGATGATAGTCCGCGAAGATCTTTGCGCGGCCTTTCGCTTGCGTGCGGCGATGCTCCATCGTGTTGCGCCAGGCCTGCACGGCTGCCTCATCCCGCCAGAACGACACCGACAGGATCTTGCCCTTCTCGGTCAGGCTCTCGAAGCGCTCGACCGAGATGAAGCCGTCGATGGTCTGCAGCAGCGGCTTCAGATCGGCCGCGAGGTCGAAATAGTCCTGGCGGTGTTCCGGCTTGGGCCAGACCTCGAAGATCACGGCAATCATGAGCATCTCCTGCTGTTGGTTGGCCTACAATACCACCTTGCGCAGGAAGGTGCGCTCTTCGGCGAGGATGAATTTCTCGGACTCGGCAAAATTGAAGTTTGCCATGCCGTCGAGATCGGCCCGCAGCCGTTTGCGATAGGCCTCGTAGGCGGCCAGGCTCTCGAACGAGATCAGGGCGGACGCGATGTTGTTGGTGCCCTCATGCGGCATGAAATAACCGATCAGGTCGCCGCCACATCTCGGGATGATGGTGAGCCAGCGCTTCGAATATTCCTCGAACTGCGCGCGCTTGAAGGGATCGAGCTGGTAACGGATGAAGACGGTGACGGACATGACGGGTTCCTGTGCTTGAAGCAACACGCTACGCCCTTGCCCGGCCACAATGCTTCGACTACCATCGAAGCATGAAAGCAGGTCCTGATATCGCCATGGTCGCCTCCCTCGTCGGCGACCCCGCGCGCGCCAACATGCTCACGGCGCTGATGAACGGCCGCGCGCTCACCGCGAGCGAGTTGGCGCAGGAGGCCGGCATCACACCGCAGACCGCAAGCTCGCATCTTTCGAAGCTCGAGGCCGGCGGCCTCGTCGAGCCCGAGAGGCAGGGCCGCCACCGCTATTACCGCCTCACCGACGACGACGTCGCCGGCGTGCTGGAGGGCCTCGCGGGCCTCGCCGCGCGGACCGGCCACATGCGGGTGCGCACCGGACCGAAGGATCCGGCGCTGCGGCGGGCGCGGATCTGTTACGACCATCTCGCCGGCGATCTCGGCGTGCAGATGCTCGACACCATGCGCGAGCGAAACCTCGTCAGGCAGAAGAAGCAGGACATCGAGCTGACGGCCGAGGGCGAGCGCTTCCTCGTCAAGCATCTGCAGATCTCGCCCGAGATGCTGACTCATCCGCGCCGCCCGGTGTGCAAGGCCTGCCTCGACTGGAGCGAGCGGCGGCATCATCTCGCCGGCACGCTGGGCGCCGCCTTGATGCAGCGCTTCGCCGAACTGAAATGGGCCTCGCGCGATGCCACGCCCGGCAGCCGCGTGGTGAATTTCACCCGCACAGGCGA
This sequence comes from Bradyrhizobium sp. USDA 327, assembly GCF_041262065.1. NCBI lineage: Bacteria > Pseudomonadati > Pseudomonadota > Alphaproteobacteria > Hyphomicrobiales > Nitrobacteraceae > Bradyrhizobium > Bradyrhizobium sp. USDA 327. Next base: position 3,868,531 of record NZ_JBGCCW010000001.1, read on the forward strand.
GAAGCAGTTCGCCACGCTGTTCGGCAGCGGGCAGGACTGATCACGCGGGGCGCGTGGGTTCGCACGTTTGCGTGTGAATGCGGGCTCTCGTCGTGGGCGGGCTTGACCCGGCCGTTGACGTCTTTATGCGCATTGTCATTCCGGGATGGTCCGAAGGACCAGACCCGGAATCTCGAGATTCCGGGTTCGCGCTGCGCGCGCCCCGGAATGACTGCTCCAATTACGAGACCCTCCATGAACCGCCTCCTCCCGGCCGCGCTCGCCGCCGCCCTTCTCGTCTCTCCGTTCACCTTCGCCATCGCCGCCGACAGCCCGCCCCGTGAGCCCTATGGCATCGCGCTCGAAGGCTTTGCCTATCCCTACCCCGTGCACCTCCTGCCGGTCGTCAACGATGGCGAGCAGCTCAGCATGGCCTACATGGACGTGTCGCCCGCGCAGCCGAACGGCCGCACCGTGGTGCTGCTGCACGGGCGCAATTTCCCGTCGAGCTATTGGGCGCCGGTGATCAAGATGCTGAGCGAGGCCGGCTTCCGCGTCGTGGTGCCGGACCAGATTGGTTTCGGCAAATCCTCCAAACCGCAGGGCGAACTGCATTTCGACTCGCTGGCGCGCAACACAATCGCGCTGCTCGATCATCTCAAGATCGACAAGGCCGAGATCGTCGCCCACTCGCTCGGCGGCATGCTGGGCGTGCGCATCGCCCGCGCCTATCCCGAACGCGTCGCCCATCTGGTGCTGACCGCGCCGATCGGGCTGGAGGATTACCGCCTCTACGTGCCGCCGACGCCGACCGAGAAGATAATCGAGACCGAGGACAAGCTCACCGCCGAGGGCTATCGCAAGCAGCTCCAGACCAATTACGCGATCAAGCTGCCGGCCGAGGCGATCACGCCGTTCATCGATGCCCGCTTCAACATCAAGGGCAGCCCCGACTATCCGCGCTGGCTGCGCGCCTTCGTCAGCTCAGGCCAGATGATCTACCGAGAGCCGGTGGCGCACGAGATTCCGCTGATCGCGCTGCCGACGTTGTTCATCATGGGGGCCGACGACCATAACGCACCGGGCCGGCCACTCGCGCCCGAGGCGCTGCGGGCCAAGATGGGGCAGAACGCCGAGCTGGCGAAGGCGCTGGCGGCGAAGATGCCGAATGCGCGGGCCGAGGTGATCCCGAACACCGGGCATCTCGTCTTTCTGGAGGCGCCCGAGAAGTACAAGGAGCTGGTGCTTGGTTTTCTCGGCCGCTAGCGACAGTTGCGTGTCGTCTGAGGCAGGATGCGCGGAACGTTCATGCCGCATTCAGGTCATGATTGGCAGGTTTGGATCGCGACGTGTCGGCACGCCCCAGATTTAACGTGTCGAATCGTGTCTCTTGATTCATTGTGCGCCGCAAGCGCCGTTCCCCTAGCCTGCCTAAGGACGAGAAGGAAGACCAAATGAAATACCTGTTTGCCGCCGTCATGCTCGCCAGCGCGGTCGTCGGTTTCAGCGAGGCGGCCAGCGCCGCCGGAGGTTGCGGCCCGGGTTGGTATCGCGGCCCCTATGGCGGCTGCCGTCCGATGCGCGGCCCGGTCGTCGTTCGCCGCGCTCCGGTGGTGGTCGCCCCGGCGCCGGTCGTCGTTGTGCCTCGCGCACGCGTGTGCCCCTACGGCTTCCGCTGGTACGCCGGCCGCTGCCGCCCGTTCTGATCTCGTCCATTTGCGTTCAAAGTGGCCGCGCGGCGGAAGCCAGCGCGGCCATTTTTTTGGGAGTTGCTGTCAACAATTCGGCCGCCATGGAACTGGAGCGCCTCCAGAATCGAAACGGGGACCGCCGGCGGCGATCCCCGTCCAATCCGCGAACGTCGCGAGCTTACCAGTGATGGCGGCGGTGCCAGCGTCGGCGATGCCGGCGCCAATGACGGCGGTGCCAGCCCCAGTGGCGGTGATGGCCGTAGTGTACCTGCTCTGGCGTCAGCTTGGTGGCTTCCTCGCTGGTGGTGACCGCGGGATGAGCGTCGGAATTGCCCTGCGGCATACGGGCGGGGTCACCGACCGGCTGCGGTGACAGCGGCGCGGCCTGCGCGGCCGTCGCGGCGAAGGCGGCGGCGCCCGCCGTCACCCCCAATGCAAGTTTCAAAAAGTTCCGGCGCTCCATCATTTCTTCCTTTGGTCATCGTGACTTGTGATGCAGAGGAAGTGTCGCGTTCACGACATGAACCGAAGCTGAATCGCGCGTTCAGATTTATTGAGCTGCGGATGTCTCCCGCCTATTTCGCTAATTCCTGCGCCAGCACAAGCGTTTCGCGCGTGCGCTTCACGTCGGGCCAGTCGCGGTTGAAGTCGGCGACGAGCTTTCGTAGCGCGTCACCTTTCAGCATCGCATTCAGCTTTGCCTCGTCATCGAACTGATACATCGCCTGGTGCAGCGAGGGATCGTCCAGACTCCAGAACCGCCAGGCCTTGCTCACGCCGAACGCCTTCACCGCATCGGGCAGGTGTTCCGTCTCGTACCATCGGTCGAAAGCAGCGCGCTTATTGGGATCGGTGACGATGGCGCGGACGACGAAAAAGGCTGCTGGCATCGGGTTTCCTCCTGTTGTTTGGCGCGAGCCTAGCCGGTTAAGCCGCCGGCGACAAAAAAGCGGGCCCCGATGTCGGGACGGGCGCCCTTCGCTCGTCCTTTGCTTCGAACACGGAGACAGCAAATGGCCGACCTCACCTTGACCACCTTCAATTGGGTTCCCGAACCGCCGCGAGGCTTTGTGCGCGACCTTCGCGTGCGCTGGGCGCTCGAAGAGGCGGCGCTGCCTTATCGCGTCGCAAGCGCCCCGTTCGGCGACCGCGGGCCCGCACACCTCGCGCACCAGCCGTTCGGGCAGGTGCCGTGGCTGACCGACGGCGATATCTCGATCTTCGAGACCGGCGCGATCCTGCTGCATCTCGGCGGGCTCAGCGAGAAGCTGATGCCATCCGATCCGCGCGGCCGCAGCGAGACGACGAAATGGGTGTTCGCGGCGCTCAATTCGGTGGAGATGGCGAGCCTGCCCTGGGGCATGTCGAAGTTCATGGGCCATCCGACCGACACGGCGGCGTGGAAATTCGTCGACGACTTCCTCAAGCTCCGGCTCAAGCATCTCGAGCCGGTGCTGGGCAGCCGCGAATGGCTGGCGGGCTCCTTCTCCGTCGCCGACATCCTGATGGCGGACGTGCTGCGCGTCGTCGATGGTTTCGACGGGCTGACGGACAGCCCTGCCTGCCGCGCCTACGTCGCGCGCGCCACCGGACGTCCGGCGTTCGCCAAGGCCCACGCCGACCAGATGGCGCATTTCGCCGCGGCGGATGCGACGCACGAGGCGTGATGTGGCTCACACATTCAATCCAGCTCCTGGCCTATAGAGTCGCCATCGCCGAATGAAGCAATTCGCCTGAGTTTATTTCCGCTGAGAGGTGACCCATGGCTCCCATCGAATATCTCAAGCAACAGATCGCCCGCGCCGAGCGGCTGGCAAAAGCCATCCTCGACCGGCAGACGGCCGAGCGACTTCAAGCCTTCGCCGCTGAATGCCGCACGGAATTGTCGGTGCTGACGCTCAAGACGGCCGCGTGAGGCGTGGCGGCGCTGGTTGCGTCACACCAGCTTCAACGGAGCATCGGCGACCAGGCGAAGGTCGATGCGTCCGATCAGTGCCGCGCGTTGCGCCTCCGCAACACGAATGGCGTCATCCGTCTGCCGCAGCGTGCTGACGTTCGAGCCGAGGGAGACGATCCCCCCGAGCACCAGAGCGATCGAGCCGAGCGCCGCGGTCTGACCTGTGCCAAATAGGCCGAGGATCGTAACCAACAGTAGCGCTGCTCCCCCGCCGATGGCGATCTTGGACGCCAGGATGTACTTCCGACACCGCTCGGCGATCTCGGCGAGCGCCTCGATCCGATCTTCGATATCGGAGATTTCGTCGGTCGGATCGTCTTCGGTCATTGGATCGAGGATGCCAAATCAGAAGGAACCAGTGGCCCGCATGAGCGAAGCGACATGCGGGACTTGGACAAAGAACCCGGACGTCGCTGCGCTCATCCGGGCTACACGTCCTCACAACGGCAGATTGTCGTGCTTCTTCGCCGGCATTTCGGTCTTCTTGTCCTTCAGCATCGCCAGCGCCCTTGCGATGCGCTTGCGGGTCGAGTGCGGCATGATGACGTCGTCGATGTAGCCGCGCTCGGCGGCGATGAAGGGCGAGAGGAAGCGGTCTTCGTACTCCTTGGTGCGCGCCGCGATCTTGTCGGGATCGCCGATGTCCGAGCGGAAGATGATCTCGACCGCACCCTTGGCGCCCATCACCGCGATCTGGGCGGTCGGCCAGGCGTAGTTCATGTCGGCGCCGATCTCCTTGGAAGCCATGACGTCGAAGGCACCGCCATAGGCCTTGCGGGTGATGATGGTGACGAGCGGCACGGTGCATTGCGAATACGCAAACAGCAGCTTCGCGCCGTGCTTGATCAGGCCGCCATATTCCTGCGCGGTGCCGGGCAGAAAGCCCGGCACGTCGACGAAGGTGACGATCGGGATATTGAAGGCGTCGCAAAAGCGGACGAAGCGCGCGGCTTTCCGCGAGGCGTCGCTGTCGAGCACGCCGGCCAGCACCATCGGCTGGTTGGCGACGAAGCCGACGGTGCGGCCGGCGATGCGGCCGAAGCCGGTGACGATGTTCTTGGCGAAGGCTTCCGCGATCTCGAAGAAGTCGCCCTCGTCAACGACCTTCAGGATCAGCTCCTTCATGTCGTAGGGCTTGTTCGGATTATCGGGGATCAGCGTGTCCAGCGACATGTCGACACGGCCGATGTCGTCGAAGCTCGGCCATTCCGGCACGCCGTCGGTATTGTTGGACGGCAGGAAGTCGATCAGGCGCCGCATCTGCAGGAGCGTCTCGACGTCGTTCTCGAAGGCGCCGTCGGCGATCGAGGAGCGCGTCGCGTGCACCGAGGCGCCGCCGAGCTCTTCGGCGGTGACGACCTCGTTGGTGACGGTCTTCACCACGTCGGGCCCTGTGACGAACATGTAGCTGGTGTTCTTCACCATGAAGATGAAGTCGGTCATGGCGGGCGAATAGACGTCGCCGCCGGCGCAGGGCCCCATGATGACGGAGATCTGCGGGATCACGCCCGAGGCCAGCACGTTGCGGCGGAAGACGTAGGAGTAGCCGGCGAGCGCGGCGACGCCCTCCTGGATGCGGGCACCGCCGGCGTCATAGAGGCCGATGATGGGCGCCCTCGCCTTCATCGCCATGTCCTGGAGTTTTGTAATTTTCAGCGCGTGGGTCTCGGACAGCGAGCCGCCGAACACGGTGAAATCCTTGGCGAAGACGAAGGTCTTGCGGCCGTTGACGGTGCCCCAGCCGGTGACGACGCCGTCGCCAGGCACCTTGGTCTTCTCCATGCCGAACTCGGTGGAGCGGTGCTCGACGAACATGTCGAACTCCTCGAACGACCCCTTGTCGAGCAGCAGTTCGATGCGCTCGCGCGCCGTCAGCTTGCCGCGGGCGTGCTGCGCCTCGATGCGCTTTTCCCCGCCGCCGAGTTTTGCGGCGGCGCGACGGTCTTCGAGGGCGTCCAGGATGTGTTTCATTTGCTCCCGCCAGTTCTTAAGCCTTAAGTGACGCCGGGGGTTCTAACACGGCATTTTGCGGGCCGGGAAGCGGCTTTCGGCGTCGCAGGGCTGCCCTGCCGCAGCGTGAAAGCGCAAGGAATTACAGAGCTTTGCCCAGGAGACGAAGATGACCGAAGGAACGGCCGAGACGGGCGCGGCGACGGGCGGTGTCAACATCCTGCTGCGGCTGGAGGGCCTGACCCTGTTCGCAGGGATGGTGACGCTCTACTGGGCCTGGGACGGCTCCTGGTTGGTCTTCGCCGTGCTCTTCTTCGCCCCGGATTTGAGCTTTCTGGGCTATCTTGCCGACGCCAAATTCGGCGCGATGATCTACAACGCCGCCCACAGCTACATGGCGCCGGTGGCGCTGCTGACGTTGGGCTTCGGCCTCGCCTCGCCCCTCACTTTGTCCATCGCTTTGATCTGGCTTGCCCATATCGGCATCGACCGGGCGCTCGGCTACGGCCTGAAATATTCCGCCGGGTTCTCCTTTACCCATCTCGGCCAGATCGGGCGGCAGAAGGCCGCCTGATTGGCGCGCGACCTCGAAAGACTCGGTGTTCCGGCCCGATTGACCGGGCAGCCGATCAGGCTTGCTTCGCGCTCACGGGCTGGCGCCGAATGTGGCGTGGGCCCAATCGGCACGGCGGCGATCACGACACCTTGGCCCGCGCATCACGCAAGCATCGCCCAGATGCTCGCGACGGTCGTCCCCGGCGCCGTGGAGGAGTTCTTGCAGGCGCTCTTCAAGCCAGCTCAGGCGGCAACGGCGTTGGAGCTAGATCGCGCCGATCTCGGCAAGGCAGGCCTGTGTCAGCGGCATGCGCTCGCCGACGAGACGCGGCTCCTTACAATCCATATTGAGCGCGAACACGGTGTGCGCCTCGCCCTTCTCGGCCCAGCCGACCATCCAGCCGAGCGACGGCTCGCCGCGCTCGGCTCCAAGCAGGCCCGACTTGGCGCGGATGATGCTGTCGCCCACTTTGGTCACCGGCAGGATGTCGGCGACGAGATCCTGGCTGCGCTTTGAGATCGGCAGCACGCGGCGGCGCAGCCGGTCGACGAAATCGACCTGCTCGACCGGATCGATGCGCAGGGCGCCGGTGAGCCAGAACTGGTCGATGCCGCCGCTGATGTCGCGATTGCCGTAGTCGAACTCGTCGACATATTTTTGCATGCGCTCCTGGCCGATGCGCCGTGCAATCTCCTGAAAGACCGGCACCGCGCTCACCGCGATGGCGCTGCGCAGTGTGTGATCCTTGTTCCAGGCTTCGATCGAGCGCTTGACGCCGTCCCAGGGAAACACGTCCTTGTCGGGGTCAGCGACCACGCCGGTCTCCAGCGCAATCAGCGCGTTCGGAATCTTGAAGGTCGAGGCCGGCAGCTTGCCCTCGCCCGAGCGCTCCTTGTCGCTGGCGACGATCAGATAGTCCTCGACCTTGTAGCCGACGAAGGTGCCGGATGTGCCGAGATCGGTGAAGCGCTTTGCAAGACTCTCACGGATTTCATTGCGCGGCGGCGCGACGTGGGCGCGCGCGCGGGATGGCAACACCGCGGCTGCGGCGAGAAGACCGAGGGTGGAACGACGGGTCAGCAAAGGCGATATCCGTGAACTGTGAGAAGCCGTGCGACCATGCAGCCGCTACGTGGTGAAACGATGACAGGCTATTTTACCGCCCCCGGCCCGACAGCCGCAGCACGAAAACCAGCACCTCGGCGACGGCCTTGTAGAGATCCGGAGGGATCTCCTCACCAAGCTCGACCTTGGACAGCGCGCCCGCCAGAATCTCGTTCTCCTCGATCGGGATGTCGTGAGCCTTGGCGATCTCGACGATCTTTTCGCCGATCGTGCCCTTGCCCTTGGCGACAACGACAGGCGCGTTGGTGCCCTTCTCGTAGTGGAGCGCGATCGCAAGCTTGGATGGATCGCTCATGTCGCGCGATCCAGGAAGTGCCCGGCGCGGGCGGGCGCCGGCTGCGGCGGCGTGCCGTCGCGGACCACGATGTCGCCCGGCTTGAGTTCGGCTCTCGTCAATGCCTGGCTGAGCTCACCGACGCCGGCACGGAGCTGCTGCGCCGTCGCCGGCCGCTCCGCCCACATCCGCACGAAGGTCTTGTCGCCGTTCAGCGTGATCAGCGCATGCACGGGTCCGGCCGGCTCCACATTAAGGGAGAAGCGCGCGCGCCAGGTGCGCTGGGCAGGATCGGCGGACTCGTTGCCGCCATCGCGCGAGATCTCGAACTGCGCCATCGCAGTGCCCTGCGGGGTCGCGAACGGAATCTCGAAATTCCACTGCGGCACGGCCGGATCGATGCGGTGCCCGCTGGCATCGATGCGATCGGGGAGCGAAGCAATTTGCAAGAGCGTCTGCCGCGCGAGCGCCGCATCGGTGTCATCGAGCAGGCGATGCACGGTGGCAGCGAGCGGCGTATCCGGCGCGAGCGATGGCGCGGCGATGGACTGCGGCGCCGGCAGCGCACCGCGGAATGGCGGGGGCGTCGCGTGTGCGGCAGCTTCGAAGACGTGGCCATCCGGCACGACCTTGTTCGAGCCCGGCACGTTGCCGGTCAGGCGCGGCAGGCTCTGCGTGGCCTCTTGCAGCAGGCTCGCGGCAAGGCCAGCGGACATGGTCCGCGACGTCGCCGCCTGCGAAGCGCCGCCGGCGATATCGGCGAGCACGGCCGCGGCGGGATTGGCGCTGCGCGGCGTTTGCGGCTGTTGCGCGATTTCGGCTGATGGCGATCCCGCCTGCGCCGCCCCACCTGCTGCCGGAGCCGGCGAGGCGCCTTGTGTCGATGGCACGGCCCTCTCAAACGTGGCCAGTGCCTGGCGCAGCACCAGCAGCGCCGCCTTCAGATCGGGCATTGTGCCTGACGACGGCGTCGCGCCTGCGGCGAGCGAAGCCTCGAGGAACAGCCCCGACTTCTGAAATGCGGATTCGATATCGCCGCCGGCAAGCCCGGTATCGAGCGGCGCCTGCTGAGCCAGCACGGCCAGCACCGCCTGCTTCAAGCCCGCAGGCAGATCGCTGCCGGTGACGACGGCGGCCAGATTGGCAAACAGCGGCGCCTGGCTGCCCTGCCTGGTGACGGCATCGGCCGAAGCCACCGTGACGGCGACTTGCTCCGGAGGTGTCAGCGTGTTGCGCGCGGCGCCCGCCGACGGCGCAAGCGGCGGGCTCTCCACCAGCGAGGCCGCACGCGGCGTCAGCGTGACCACGTCGGCGGCCGCCTCGCCTGTCCCGCCCACGACGGCAAGACGGACGGTGCCGTCGTTCCGCGACACCGCCAGCTGGAGATTTTGCCCGGGCGACAGCGCGACTTCCGACATCACGTCGAGCGAAAGATTTGCGATCGCGATCCGCACCAGATTGTCGGCGAGGACGCTGACGACCCTCGCATCGACGACGCTGCCGGCTTGGAGCACAAGATCGGGTGTTGCCGCATCAGCCAAGGGGCTGGCGGCGCTGACGGGAGCAATGGGAGTGACCGGCGTCGGCATCTCAGCGGCCTTAGGGAGCGCCGGCTACCGTAACGCTGCGTCGTAAACCTCTCGTTAAGGACCTGTGGTTGCGGCCGGATTTACGGCTGCCAGCACAGCCACGGCGGCCTCGAAATCCCTGAGGCGGATGGCCCGGCGGCTAGCTGCTTCCTCGTCCACGCCCCATTGCTCGGCGTTCCAGTCCTCATCGACATGGGCGGCGGTCCAGACCTGGTCGGCGTCCCGCGCGCCATGGGCGAGCGCCAGTGCCAGCAACGCCGAGCCGGTCAGGGTCGTCACCACATGGAGAGCGGCGACCGACCAGGCATCCTGCGGCAGCGCGGCGCGAGCCGCCCGAAGCGCCTCGTCCGGCTGCTTCACATGCATGATGCCCTCGGACAGGATGAAATGCGCTCCCAGCGTCCCCGCCGCCCAGAACAGCACGGGATCCCAATGCGCGGCCTCGCGGGCGACCAGTCCCTCGGGATGGCCGGCACGATAGAACAGCAAATCGGACTCGAAATATCTGGCGAGGTCGCTGCTGACGAGCTCGACGCGATCGATGACCCCCTCCACCACGCTGTTGGCCATCCGCGTCAACGGCATGGCCATGGGGTCGATCGTCTCGCCCTGGGCCGCCCATTCCGCGGCCACCGCATCGGCGAGTTCGCGCGAAGGGATCACGACCTGGCGACCGGACGGCGTACGGATCGGCCTGCCGTCCAGCGCAATGGCATACCCGCCCTCGGCCTCGCTCACGCCCGCCTCCTTGTAGAAGCGCTTGCGCTGCGGCGGGCGGGCCGACCGGCGGGCCGCCTCGCGCGGATCGGGCGGGGTTTGCCCCGCAGCTTCATCGAACAATTCGCGCATCTCGGTTCTTCAGTCCCTGCCGCTGAATGCCAGGCTTTTAGGATAAACCCGGCAGCCGATAAAGCGAGCGGCGGGCATGAGGGAACTTGGCGGGCGTTGCGGACCTGTTCGCCGGGCCTAGCCGCTAGATCGACCCTAGTTCGCGCATCTGAGCGCATAGGTGCCACGGTGACCGGGACTCAGCCCCGCGCCTGCGGCATCCTCGAGGCACTTCGAAAAGCGATCGCCGAACGAATTACGCGGAAGCGGCTGGTAATTGTAGCTCGGCGGCGCATCGAGTTGCGGCATCTTCGGCACCTCGAGCTTCGGCGGCGGTGGCGGCGAAGGCAGCGGAACGACCTGCGAGGGGCCCGGCAGCACCAATTGTGCCTGAGCCCCCTGCCCCATGAACAGTGCGGTCAGAACCACGAGACATATCGCGAGCCGTTTCATAGGCGATATGTTGTGCTCCGACTGCCCCCGTTCAACCTGACTTAATTATTCTTCAGGCGCGTTCTCGATCGGATCAAATCTGGTTGCATCCAGCCCGAGCAGGTTCCACGACTGCTGCATATGTGGCGGCAGCGGCGCGGTGGCGTCGATCACGCCGCCGCGCGGATGCGGGATGACGATGCGGCGTGCCAAGAGATGCAGCCGGTTCTGCAAGCCGCCCGGCAGCTGCCAATTCTCGATGTTGAAATATTTGGGATCACCGACGATCGGATGGCCGATATGGGCCATGTGGGCGCGCAGCTGGTGGGTGCGGCCCGTTACCGGCTTCAGCGACACCCAGGTCAGCTTGTTGCCCGCGGTCTCGACCACCGCATAATAGGTCACCGCGTGGCTCGCACCCTCATCGCCATGCTGGGCGATGCGCATGATGGTGTCGTCCTCGCTCTCTTCCTTGGCGAGGAAGGTCGAGATGCGGCCCTGCTTGGGCTTCGGCAGGCCCGGTACCAGAGCCCAATACACCTTTCGCGCCGACCGCGAGCGGAATGCGCCGGTCAGGTGCGAGGCGGCGAAGCGCGTCTTGGCGATCAGGAGACAGCCCGACGTCTCCCTGTCGATGCGGTGCACGAGGCGCGGCTTCTGGCCCTTGGCGTCGCGCATCACCTCCAGCATCTGGTCGATGTGCCGCGTCATGCCCGACCCGCCCTGCACGGCAAGGCCGGCCGGCTTGTTCAGGACGAGGACGTCGTCGTCCTCGTAGATCGTCATCTCCTGCAGCGCCTTGAGCGTTTTTTGCGCAGCGTCCGAGAGCTCCCCGACGACCTTCGGTGCGTCGAGCTTCAGCGGCGGGATGCGGACGCTCTGCCCCTCCTCGAGGCGGTCCTTGCTGTCGACGCGCTTGCCGTCGACGCGCAGCTCGCCTTTGCGGACGACGCGCTGGATGTGGGAGAACGACAGGCCGGGAAAGCGCGCTTCGAGGAAGCGGTCGACGCGCATGTTGTTCTCGTCGGCCGTCACGGTGACGGTCTGGACCTTGGTGGGCAGCAATGCCTCGACCGGCTTTGCCGGAACGGCCTTTTCCAGCACAGCTTTGGGCGCGCGCCGCTCGGCCCGTTCGCCCGCAAAGCGCGGCGGCTTGCTGCCGGGCTTGCCGCCCGGCCGCGGCCCGGCCTTCTTCGCGCTGCGCGCCTGATGTGGACGCGCGTCCTCGCGCTCGTCTCGCGAACGCGGCCTTGGATTCATTCTCTTGATGCGGCGGCTCATGATTGCCTGCCTAGCCTAAAAGCGGCCATTCGTCACGACGAAATGGTCGCCTCTAGCGCGAACCGCCCCGCTCCTTCCGAAGCTTGGCCCAGTAATCCAGCCGCTTCCGGATCTCCCGCTCGAAGCCGCGCTCCGGCGGGTCGTAGAAGGTCTGGCGGCCCAGGGCTTCGGGGAAGTAGTCCTGGCCGGAGAAGGCGTCGGGGGCGTCGTGGTCGTATTCGTAAGCTGCACCGTAGCCTTCCGACTTCATCAGCTTGGTCGGGGAATTGAGGATGTGCTTCGGCGGCAGCAGCGAGCCGGCCTGCTTGGCGACCTGCATCGCCGTGCCGAAGGCGGTGTAGACCGCGTTCGATTTCGGCGCGGTGGCGAGATAGACGACGGCCTGCGCGATCGCGAGCTCGCCTTCGGGGTGGCCGAGGAAGTCGAAGGCATCCTTGGCCGCATTGGCGACGACGAGCGCCTGCGGATCGGCAAGCCCGATGTCCTCGACCGCCATACGCACGACACGACGGGCCAGGAACAGCGGGTCCTCGCCGGCGTCTAACATGCGTGCGAGGTAATACAGCGCGGCATCGGGATCGGAGCCGCGCACCGACTTATGCAGCGCGGAGATCAGGTTGTAATGGCCGTCGGCCGACTTGTCGTAGATCGGCGCGCGGCGCTGCAGGATGTCCTGCAACTGCGCGGCATTGAAAATCTCGTCCGCCCGCGCCGAACGCCAGACCTCTTCGGCAAGCGTCAGCGATGCGCGGCCGTCGCCGTCGGCCATGCGCACCAGCACCGCACGCGCCTCCGCATCCAGCGGCAGCTTCTTGCCCTCGACCGCCTCGGCATGCGCGAACAGCTTTTCGATCGCGGCGGCATCGAGCGAACGAAATACCAGCACACGGGCGCGGGACAGGAGCGCTGCGTTGAGCTCGAAGGATGGGTTCTCGGTGGTGGCGCCGACCATGACCACCGTGCCGTCTTCCATCACAGGCAGAAAGGAATCCTGCTGGGCGCGGTTGAAGCGATGCACCTCGTCCACGAAGAGCAGCGTGCCCTTGCCCATCTCGCGGCGGGCGCGCGCGGCATCGAATGCCTTCTTGAGATCGGCGACGCCGGAGAACACCGCGGAGATCTGCTCGAAATGCAGATCGGTCGCATCCGCCAGCAGCCGCGCCACCGTTGTCTTACCGGTGCCCGGCGGGCCCCAGAACACCAGCGAGCCGAGCGTGCGCGTCTCCAGCATGCGCGTCAGCGCGCCGTCGGGGCCGAGGATATGGTCCTGGCCGACGACCTCCGACAGCGTGCGCGGACGCAGCCGGTCCGGCAGCGGATGCGGCGCCTCGTGGTCGAGCCCCGCCGCGGCAAAGAGAGTCGGCGTCTGCTGTGGTCGCTTCGGACTCATCCGCCCAACGTGACGTTGATCTGCTGGCCGCCGCGCACCAGCGTGATGCGCCAGATCCGCGGCCGCTCGCCTGCGGCCTTCTCGAGATCGCCGGTCTTGCTGATCTTCTGGTTGTTGACGGCCAGGATGATGTCGCCTTTCTGGAAGCCGACATTGGCAGCCGCGGTATCGCCGCCGATATCGGTGATCACGACGCCTTCGGTGTCGGCGTCCAGACGCAGCTCGTCAGCAACCGCGGGCGTGATGGTCGAGACCTTCGCGCCCTGGAACGGCGAGCGGGCGGTGACGACGAGTTCGCTGCGCCCGGTATCGGGCGCGGTCTCCAGCGCCACGGTCAGCTTGATCGGCTTGCTGCCGCGCTGCACGTCGATCTGCGCGGTGCCGCCGAGCGGACGGGTTGCGAAGCGGTAGTCGAAAGCGTTGGGATCATCGACGGCCTGGCCGTCGATGCCGGTGATGAGGTCGGAGGATTTCAGACCGGCCTTCGCTGCGGGGCCGTTGGGCACCACGCTTGCGACCAACGCACCGGTCGGCGAGCGCAGGCCGAGGCTTTCCGCGATCTCCGGAGTCACCGCCTGCAATCTTGCCCCGAGCCACGGCCGCTTCACTGCCTTGCCGCCGCTCTTGGCTGATGCGACGACGACGCGCACCATGTTGGCGGGAATCGCAAAGCCGATGCCCTGCGAGCCGCCGGAGCGCGAATAGATCGCCGTGTTGATGCCGGCGAGCTTGCCGCTCATGTCGACCAGCGCGCCGCCGGAATTGCCGGGATTGATCGGCGCATCGGTCTGGATGAAGAACTGGTAGTCGGTGATGCCGACTTGCGTGCGCGCCAGCGCCGAGATGATGCCGTGGGTCACGGTCTGGCCGACACCGAAGGGATTGCCGATCGCCAGCACGACGTCGCCGACCAATAGCTCATCGGAATTCGTGAAATCGAGCGTCGGGAATTTTTCCTTGGCGTCTTTCAGGCGCAGCACGGCGAGATCGGTACGCGAATCCTTCAGCAGGATCTCGGCCTCGAACTCGCGCTTGTCCGACAGCGACACTTTCACCTGGTCCGCGCCTTCGATGACGTGGACGTTGGTGACGACGAGACCGGAGGCATCGACGATGACGCCGGAGCCGAGCGAGCGCTGCATCTGCTCGGGCTGCTGACCCGGCACGCCGAAGAAGCGGCGGAAGATCGGGTCGTCCAGCAGCGGATTGCGGTTCTGCACCACCTTGGCGGCATAGACGTTGACGACCGCGGGCTGCACCCGTTGCACGATCGGCGCATAGGACAGCCGCAGCTCGGCCGGCGATGACGGGACGCGGCGGTCCTGCGCTGAGGCCGGATTGAAATGGGCCGAAAAGGCTATGCACAAGGCCGTGACGACGGCGGTCCAGGTCGATCGAAACATTCCTACCTCTTGGAAAAGACGTCGGAATATAGGCGCGTTCGCCCCTCAATAGAAGGGCGCGTGGCGGCAATATTCGGCCTCATTCCGGTGTCTCCCGAATGCATGCCCAGCGTGCGATTCGGCAATCTGCCGGAGCGATGGATTGGCATGATGCGCGTCATCCAGCATTGTGGAGTAACGCGGATTCGGTTGCGGCGAATTTGCACCAGTGGGAACCGCGCAACCGGGCGCAGCGTCGCGGGGCAGTCATCGATCACACCTAGGCTCCGCAAACAACTTGGGGAAGTTCGTCAAACGATGGAGTCATGACGTGAGCAGGACAAGAATTACAGCCACGGCAATTGGTCTCGCCGGTGCGCTGGCGGCCTCGCAGGCCCAGGCCCAATCGGCGAGCAGCAGCGAGCAGGAGATCGCGCTGCTGAAGCAGCAGTTGAAGATTCTGGAGCAGAAGCTCGACAAGCTCCAGAGTCAGACCGCGGCGAACACGGCGGCCACGGCGAAAGCCAGGGCTGAAGCGAAGGCCGAGGCGCGTTCGGAGGCGAAGGCCGTCGTTGCCAACGCCAATGCGGCGATCCCCGTCAAGGGACCGGCCCCGGCATCCGGCGTCGTCGTGACGATGCCGAACAATCGCCCGACGATCTGCACCGCCGACCAGGCCAACTGCGTTGCCATCACCAGCCGCCTGCATTGGGATGTCGGCGGCTATGACTATCGTCCCAATACCGCGGCCACTGTGCCGCAGAAGCTCGACAGCGGCCAGAACGTCCGTCGCGCGCGCATCGGCGTCGCCGGCAAGTTCTTCAACGACTGGAACTTCGCGCTGGTCTACGATTTCGGCGGCTCGTCCGACGGATTTGGCGGCGCCGCGCCGGGATCGCTGCCGGGCGGCGGCGTCTCCGGCGTCGAGAACGCGTATCTCAGCTACACCGGCTTGAAGCCGTTCGGCGGCAAGATGGCGATCGAGGCCGGCATCATGGATCTGCCATACACGCTCGACGAAGCGACAAGCTCAAACGACATCATGTTCATGGAACGCGCCTCACCCGGTGTGATCGCGACCAACATCGCCGCCGGCGACTTCCGCTCCGCAGCCGGTGCGCGCTGGTTCAACGACCAGCTCTGGATCGGCGGCTATGTCACGGGACCCTCGACCGGCGCGATCCATTCCGCCTCGAGCGCTTCGCCGCCGGGTACGAGCGAGCAGTATGGCGCCGTGGCGCGCGTCGCCGGCAATCCCATCAGCGGCAAGGACTACTCCGTGCATATCGGCGCCGACGCGCAATGGCTGATCCAGCCGCCGCGCAACCTGATCGCCAACACGCAGACGGTCACGCTCAGCGATCGTCCGGAATTGCGTCTCGACCCGACCACCCTGATCTCCACCGGTGCCATCGCCAATGTCTCGGGGGCACAGGTCTACAGCGTCGAAGCGGCGGCGACCTACGGGCCGTTCATCGTCCAGGGCGAGTACTTCTGGTACAACGTCGATCGCACCGCCAACACCGGCGTGCCGCTGGTCGGCGCACCGAGCCTGAAATTCCAGGGTGGCTACGCACAGGCCGGCTACGTGCTGACGGGAGAAAGCCGGGCCTACAATGCCGCGGCCGCGGCCTATCACGGCGTCAAGCCCGCGCATCCGTTCTCGCTCGACGGCGGCGGCTGGGGGGCGTGGGAAATCGCGGGCCGCTTCTCGACGATTGACCTCAACGATCAGCTCGCGACCGCGACCGGTGTCGCCGGCGGCCGGCAGACGGTCTACACCCTCGCGCTCAACTGGTACGTCAACGGCAATGTCCGTTTCATGCTGGACTATCTGCATGGCACGGTGTCGCGACAGGCCTCGCCGATTTCGACCGCCGATGTCGGCTCGAAGTTCGACGCGGTCGCGATGCGCACGCAGTTCGCGTTCTGAGGCTCGCCTTTTTCCGGGAGCGGTACGATCCGCTCCCGGATACTCACGCCGCGCGCTTCGGCTTCCTCACCACCACCGGCGGCGGCGCGCAGGACAGCCGTTCCTGATGACTCTCGCCCCAGGCCTTCAGGATGTCGATGACAGGCCTGAGGCTCTCGCCGAGCTCGGACAGGCAATATTCCACGCGCGGCGGCACCTCGGCATAGACCTTGCGGATGACCAGCTTGTCCTCCTCGAGCGCGCGCAGCTGTTTCGTGAGCATGCGCTGGGTGATGCCGGGCATCCGGCGGCGCAATTCGCCGAAACGCTGGGTGCCGCTCTGGAGGTGGTAGAGGATCACGCCCTTCCACTTGCCGTCGATCAGGTCCAGCGTCGCCTCGACCGAGCAGCCGGGACGACGGGCAAAATTGCGCCGCTTCATGCGTGTTTTCCCAGTAGTATCCAAACAGGGACTATATCCCCAAATTTACAGTACTTGCCAATTTGAAGCCAGGGCGACAGTTAGAGCGGCAGGCGAACAGCCCATCTGATGGAGACAAGCCATGAAGGCCGTCGGCTACAAAAAATCGCTTCCGATCGAGGATGCGGATTCACTGATCGATTTCGAGACCGCCAAGCCCGAGCCCAAGGGGCGCGACATCCGCGTCGCCGTGAAGGCGATCTCGGCCAATCCGGTCGACTACAAGGTGCGCAAGCGCGCAGCTCCGCCCGAGGGCGAGACGAAGATCCTCGGCTATGACGCGGCCGGCGTGGTCGATGCCGTCGGACCCGACGTGACGCTCTTCAAGCCGGGCGACGAGGTGTTCTATGCCGGCTCGATCCTGCGCCAGGGCACCAACGCCGAGTTCCACCTGGTCGACGAGCGCATCGTCGGCAACAAGCCGAAGAGCCTGTCGTTCGCGCAAGGAGCCGCCCTTCCCCTCACCTCCATCACCGCCTGGGAATTGCTGTTCGACCGGCTCGGCGCGGTACCCGGCAAGAGCGTCGATCCGCGCACGCTCCTGATCACGGGCGGCGCCGGCGGCGTCGGCTCGATCCTGATCCAACTTGCCCGCCGCCTCACCGGGCTGACGGTACTTGCCACCGCGACGCGGCCGGAGTCGCAGAAATGGTGCCTCGATCTCGGCGCCCATGCGGTGATCGACCACGGCAAGCCGATGAAGGAGCAGATCGACAAGCTGAAGCTGCCGCCGGTCGCGCTGGTGGCGAGCCTGACCTTCACCGACCAGCACTACAAGGCGATTGCGGACTTCATGGCCCCGCAGGGCAAGTTCGGCCTGATCGACGATCCCCCGGAATTTGCCATGAGCACGTTCAAGGGCAAGGCCATCTCGGTGCACTGGGAATCGATGTTCACGCGCTCCTCGTTCCAGACGCCAGACATGATCGCGCAGCATCATCTGCTCAATGATGTAGCCGACCTCATCGACAAGGGCGTGCTGCGCACCACGCTCGACCAGACCTTCGGCACGATCAACGCCACCAACCTCAAGCGAGCCCATGCGCTGCTCGAAAGCGGCAAGTCGCGCGGCAAGATCGTGCTGGAGGGGTGGTAGCAGCCGCAACACTTCGTCATGCCCGGGCTTGTCCCGGGCATCCACGTTCTTGGTGGAGTGGCGAAGGTCGTGGATGGCCGCGCCAAGCGCGGCCATGACGAACTTCGCTACGGCGCAACACCCTCCACGAACATCAGCCGCTGCTCCAACGCCGTCTGCCGCAACTTGAGTGCTTCGGCATATTCGGCCGACGCGTACCATTCGCGCGCCCGCGCCAACGAAGAAAACTCCACGATGATGATCGACTTCGCCGGCGGACCGCCCTCCACCACGTCAGCGGCGCCGCCGCGCGCGAGATAGCGGCCGCCATATTGGGCAATGGTCTGCGCCGCGAGCGTGCGGTAGGCCTCCATCGCGGCTCTGTCGCGCACCTCGACCTCGGAGATCACATAGGCCGCCATGCGCGTCGCCTCAGGCGATCGTGTTGACGATGCCGCCCTCGGCGCGCAGCGCTGCACCGTTGGTGGCCGACGCCTGCTTCGAGGCGACATAGACCACCATGTTGGCGATCTCCTCGACGCTGGCAAAGCGCTGCAGCAGCGAGCTCGGGCGATGCTGCTTGACGAAGTTCGCAGCAGCCTCGTCCACCGACTGTCCATTCTGCTTGGCGAGATCCCTGACGAACGTCTCGACGCCCTCCGACATGGTCGGGCCCGGCAGCACGGAGTTGACGGTGACACCGGTGCCGCGGGTGAGCTGCGCCAGGCCGCGCGCGACCGAAAGCTGGGCCGTCTTGGTCATGCCGTAATGGATCATCTCGACGGGAATGTTGAGCCCGGACTCCGAGGAGATGAAGACGATGCGGCCCCAGTTGCGCTCGAGCATGCCCTTCATGTATGCGCGCGACAGCCGCACGCCGCTCATCACGTTGACCTCGAAGAAGCGGCTCCAGTCCTCGTCCGGGATATCGAAGAAATCCTTGGGCTCGAAGATGCCGGCATTGTTGATGAGAATGTCGACCTCGGGCAACGCCGCGACGAGTGCCTTGCAGCCCGCCGCGGTCGAGACGTCGGCGGTGATGCCGCGCACCTTGGCGCCCGCCCCTTCCAGTTTGCGCACGGCGGCATCGACCTTGTCCTGGCCGCGCCCGTTGATGACGACGCTCGCGCCCGAGGTGGCAAGGCCCCTGGCTATGGCGTGGCCGATGCCGGCGGTCGAGCCGGTGACGAGGGCGGTCTTTCCGGTAAGGTCGATGTTCATGCGATGTCTCCATGGCTGATGACGGAGATATCGGGAGCGACCTGTGATGCCGCAATCGGGCTCACTGACGCGTGAGGAAGCGCATGTACATGGGCGAACCCGCCCTATGCGTCCAAACAAAAACGGCGCCCGGAAAGGCGCCGCTTCAATTCATATCCGCCGATCGGCTTACGCCGCCTCGGCTTCCTTCTCCTGCACCGGACCGGAATCCTGGCCCTTGGCGTCGACGTCGCGATCGACGAACTCGATCACGGCCATCGCGGCGTTGTCGCCGTAGCGGAAGCCGGCCTTGATGATGCGGGTGTAGCCGCCCTGCCGGTCCTTGTAGCGGGTCGCGAGCGTGTCGAAGAGCTTCTTGACCATGTCGACGTCGCGCAGCTCCGCGATCGCCTGGCGGCGCAGCGACAGGCCGCCCTTCTTGCCGAGGGTGACGAGCTTCTCGACGATCGGGCGAAGCTCCTTGGCCTTGGGCAGCGTGGTGACGATCTGCTCGTGCTTGATCAGCGAGGCCGCCATGTTGGCGAACATCGCGCGGCGGTGCTCGGCCGTGCGGTTGAGCTTCCGATGAACCTTGCCGTGACGCATGTGTTTATTCCTTACATATGAACTGCCGCGACGGTTCGTCGGACATGTTGCTCAGGTGGGCTGCCTGCGTTCGCCCAAGTCAGCGAGTGGCGAATGGTGAGTAGCGAATAGTTCTTCCCCATTCGCCACTCCCTGCTCGCCATTCGCTCAGTAATGATCCTCGAAGCGCTTGGCGAGCTCGTCGATGTTCTCCGGCGGCCAGCCCGGCACTTCCATGCCGAGGTGCAGACCCATCTGGGCCAGCACTTCCTTGATCTCGTTCAGCGACTTGCGACCGAAATTCGGAGTGCGGAGCATTTCCGCTTCGCTCTTCTGCACGAGGTCGCCGATGTAGACGATGTTGTCGTTCTTCAAGCAGTTGGCCGAACGCACCGACAGCTCGAGCTCGTCCACCTTCTTGAGGAAGGCCGGGTTGAAGGCGAGGTCCGGGATGATCTCCTGGGCGACTTCCTTGCGCGGCTCTTCGAAGTTGACGAACACGTTGAGCTGATCCTGCAGGATGCGCGCAGCGTAGGCCACCGAATCGTCCGGCGTGAGCGCGCCGTTGGTCTCGATCGTCATGGTCAGCTTGTCGTAGTCGAGGATCTGGCCCTCGCGGGTGTTCTCGACCTTGTAGGAGACCTTGCGGACTGGCGAGTACAGGCTGTCGACCGGGATCAGGCCGATCGGCGCGTCCTCGGGACGGTTGCGCTCGGCGGGCACGTAACCCTTGCCGGTGGAAACCGTGAACTCCATGCGGATCTCGGCACCCTCGTCGAGCGTGCAGATCTGCAGATCGGGGTTCAGCACGACCACGTCGCCGACGGTCTGGATGTCGCCGGCGGTGACGACGCCCGGGCCCTGCTTCTTCACGACCATGCGCTTGGGGCCTTCGCCCTGCATCTTGATCGAGATGTCCTTGATGTTGAGGACGATGTCGGTGACGTCCTCACGGACGCCCGCGATCGAGGAGAACTCGTGCAGCACGCCGTCGATGTGCACCGACTGCACCGCCGCGCCCTGGAGCGAGGAGAGCAGGATCCGGCGCAGCGCGTTGCCGAGGGTCTGGCCGAAACCACGCTCGAGCGGCTCGGCGACGATGGTCGCAAAACGCGAGGGATCGCTGCCGGGCGTGACCTGGAGCTTGTTCGGCCGAATCAGTTCTTGCCAATTTTTCTGGATCGTCACTGTTTCACCCATACAGGCCAGTCAATTTGACAGTTCAAATACTGGCGTTGGAGAAAGGCCGCAGATCATTCCCGCGGCTTCTTAGTAAAGTCATCGCGGGCGCCGATGCGCCCGCAACTTGGTATCAAACGCGCCGACGCTTACGGGGACGGCAACCGTTGTGCGGGATCGTTGTCACGTCACGGATCGAGGTGACGGTGAAGCCCGCGGCCTGGAGCGCGCGGAGCGCCGACTCGCGGCCCGAACCGGGGCCGGCGACTTCGACTTCCAGCGTGCGCATGCCGTGCTCCTGCGCCTTCTTGGAGACGTCTTCGGCAGCGACCTGCGCGGCGTACGGGGTCGACTTGCGCGAGCCCTTGAAACCCATCGTGCCGGCCGAGGACCAGGCAATCGTGTTGCCCTGCGCGTCGGTGATGGTGATGGTCGTGTTGTTGAACGACGAGTTCACATGCGCGACGCCGGAGGCGATGTTCTTGCGCTCACGACGACGAACGCGGGTGGCTTCCTTGCCCATTGAGTCCCTTTCCTGAAGATCTCAAACGCCGCCGTAATGCCAGCGGCTACACCTGTGGAAGAAAATAGTGAGTAGCGAATGGCGAATAGGGATGTTCCCTACCCGCCATTCGCCATTGCCTATTCGCGAGTTTACTTCTTCTTGCCGGCGATGGCCTTGGCCGGACCCTTGCGCGTGCGCGCATTGGTGTGAGTGCGCTGGCCGCGCACCGGCAGACCGCGACGATGACGCAGGCCGCGATAGCAGCCGAGGTCCATCAGACGCTTGATGTTGATACCGACCTCGCGACGAAGATCGCCCTCGACGAGATAGTCGCGGTCGATGACTTCGCGGATCTGGAGCACTTCGGCGTCGCTGAGCTGATTGACGCGACGATCCACGGGGATCTTCACCTTCTCCAGGATCTCACTGGCGATCTTCTGACCGATGCCATGGATGTACTGGAGCGCGATCAGCACGCGCTTGTTGGTGGGAATGTTCACGCCGGCAATACGGGCCACGGCCTTCTCTCCTGTCGCCGATCCTCGTCAGGATCGGGCTTTAAGTGCTTGTGTTCTCGGGCAGGTGTTCACAAACGCGAACACGACGCCCACCCCCGGTCTTCCTGGGGCCCGGCATCGTCTGAAACTATCCGACTTGGATGCGGGGCTTATTAGGGGATTCCGGGGGCTTTCGTCAACCGCTGCTAGCGCTTGGCTCGCTTTTTCGTGACCTTTTTTGCGGTCTTTTTGGCACCCTTTTTGACAGCCTTCCTGGCGGTCGCTTTTGCGGCCTTTTTGGCCGTTTTCTTGGTCGCGGCCTTAGTAGCAGTCTTGGAACCCTTCACGGCTTTCTTGACCGCCTTTTTGGCGGCTTTGGCCGATTTGGCCGCCGTTTTGGCTGCCTTGGCCGGTTTTCTGGCCGGTTTTTTGGCCGATTTCTTCGCCGCCTTGGCCTTTTTGGCCGGCGCCGTCTTGGCCGCGCTTCTGGAGTGGGTCTTGGGCTCGACCGCGCCGAGCGCCAGAAGCTGGCGGTGGATGGCGCGGGTGACCTCGTCGATGGCCATCATGCCGTCGATGGTCGAGAGCTTCCGACGCTCGGAATAGTAGTGAATCAGCGGTTCCGTCTGGCTGCGGTAGCTGGCCAGCCGCTTGGTCAGGACCTCAGGGGTGTCGTCGAGCCGGACCTCCTCCCCGCGCTCCCGCATCTGGGCGACACGGGTCTCGACGCGGCTCAGCAGTGCGCTCTCGTTGACGCGGAGCTCGATCACGGCGTCGAGCTTGAGATGCTTCTGCTTGAGCAGCTCATCCAGCGCCTCGGCCTGCGGCACGGTGCGCGGGAAACCATCGAGGATGAAACCGTTCCTGGCGTCCGGCTGGTCGATCCGGTCGGAGATGATTCCGACCACGACCTCGTCCGGAACGAGGCCGCCACTGGCCATGATCTCCTTGGCCTTCAGCCCGACCGGCGTTCCAGCCGCAACCGCCGCGCGTAGCATCTCGCCGGTCGAGAGCTGGACGATGCCATAGCGCTGCACCAAGAGTTGCGCCTGGGTCCCCTTGCCCGACCCCGGCGGTCCCAGAAGTATAATTCTCATCGGCGTACGCCCCCCGGATTGGTGAGCGATACGTCGCGCACCTGTGCTTTGATATCAAGAGCGGTGCAAACCACAACCAGCGCCGCACCACCATTGACGACCATACTATAAGGCAGACCGATCCCGTAAAGGTCGAACACCTCCGGAATCAACTGCAACGCCGTCAGGTAGACGGCTCCGACGACCGTCGTCAATGACACGACGCGATCGAGATAGGCGGCGGTCGCCTCGCCGGGCGCGACACCGGAAATGATGCCGTCACGTTGCGCCAGGGATTTGGCCGTGTATTCGGGATCGATGACATAAGCGGTGTAGATGAAGGCCAGCACGAACACCGCGACGGACACGAGGATGAGGTGCGCCGGCTGCCCGAGTTGAAGATGGCGATAGGCCGCGGCGACCAAGGGGTGATCGGCGCCCATGACGACGCCCGCAAGAGCGAGCGGGAGAAAGAAGATCCATGGCGCCATGGTGACCGGAATCAGGAACCCCGCGCTGTTGAGCTTGATCGGCAGCACCGCTTCGCGCACCGGCAGTTGCCGCGCGCCGACATTGAGCGCGCCGAACTCGACCCGAACATTTCGCCGTGCGCTTTCGACAAGCACGATCACAGCGACGGTCGCGACCCATAACACGGCGTGGAAGAGCACGAGATTGCCCGAGATCGCCCCGCTCCGCACGACGTCTGCGATGCCGGCGACGTCTCGCGGCAGAGAGACGAGCATGCCGACACTCAAGATCAGCGCCAGACCGTTGCCAATGCCGTAGCGGGTGATCTGTTCGCTCAGCCACACCAGCACAAAGACGCCGCCAATCATCGAGGCCGTGGCCGTCATCACGAACCAGCCGTCGGGATTCCTGACGAGTTGCGGAATGGAAATCAGCGCGGAGGAGATGCCGTAAGCCTGAAAAGCGGCAAGAGCCAGCGTGAGTCCGAGCGTGGCACGGGCCACCTTGCGTCGGCCCTCCTCGCCCGACCGCTCGAGCGAACTAAGGCCGCGCCACACGACAGACAGCAACCGGAGGAAGATCGCCGCAGTCAGATAGGGAACGAGGCCGAGCGAAAACAGCGAAAGGCGGCCGTTGAAATCGGGTAGCGACGAGAGACGCGAAACATCCAGCCCCGCGATCGGGATCTGCGTGCCCAGCCTGAAGAGGAGAAGCGCGCCGATCGTGAAAGCGATTCGGCGCGCGAGCTCCCTGCTCATCTACGGCGGCCACGCAGCTTGGACTTCCGGATCAGGCCCTCATACTGATGGGCCAGAAGATAGCCCTGGACCTGCGCCACCGTATCCATGGTCACACTGACGACGATCAGCAGCGAGGTGCCGCCGAAATAGAACGGCACCGACGCGTAGGAGATCAGGATCTCGGGAATCAAGCAGACGATCGCCAGATAAATTGCGCCGAGCACCGTAATGCGCGACAGCACGTAGTCGATATATTCGGCAGTGCGCTCGCCAGGACGGATGCCCGGAATGAAGCCGCCGTGCTTCTTCAGATTGTCCGCGGTCTCGGTCGGGTTGAACACGATCGCGGTGTAGAAGAAGGCGAAGAACACGATCAGCGCAAGATACATGATCAGGAACAGCGGACGGCCATGGCCGAGCTGGGTGTTGATCCACTGGAACCACTCCGGCCCGCTGCCCGCGTTGAAGTTCGCAACCGTGGTCGGCAGCAAGAGCAGCGAGGACGCGAAGATCGGCGGGATCACGCCCGAGGTGTTGAGCTTGAGCGGCAGATGCGAGGACTGGCCCTCGAACATCTTGTTGCCGACCTGGCGCTTCGGATACTGAATCAGGAGGCGGCGCTGCGCGCGCTCCACGAACACGATGAAGGCGATCACGGCGACGGCCATGATGATGACGACCAGGATCAGGCCTGTCGACATCGCGCCCTGGCGGCCGAGCTCGAGCATGTTGGCGAGCGCCGCGGGCAGCTCGGCGACGATGCCGGCGAGAATGATCAGCGAGATGCCGTTGCCGATGCCGCGCGAGGTGATCTGCTCGCCCAGCCACATCAGGAACATGGTGCCGCCGGTCAGCGTGATCGCCGTGGACAGGCGGAAGAACATGCCGGGCTCGCTGACAACGTTGCCGGCGCCTTCGAGGCCTACCGCGATCCCGTAGGACTGGAATGCCGCCAAGATGACCGTCAGATAGCGAGTGTACTGATTCAGCGTCTTGCGACCGGCCTCGCCTTCCTTCTTCAGCGCCTCGAGCTGCGGCGAGACGGTGGTGAGGAGCTGGATGATGATCGAGGCCGAGATGTACGGCATGATGTTCAGCGCAAAGATCGCCATGCGGTGGATGCCGCCGCCGGCGAACATGTTGAACATGCCGAGGATGCCGCCCGCCTGGGACCGGAACACCTGTTCCCAGATGTTCGGATCGATGCCGGGCAGCGGGATGTAGGTCCCGAGCCGATAAACGAGCAGCGCACCCAGGGTGAACCAGATGCGCTTCTTCAGTTCATCGGCCTTGGCGAACGCGCCGAAATTGAGATTGGCTGCCAGTTGTTCCGCTGCAGAGACCATCTTGGACTTTCTCCCGCCGCCTGTTGCGCCGTCATGCCCGCGGCCGGGCTACTTTAGCGGACGCCGGACATTATCTGGGGCTCGGCTTCGATAAGTCCACGTCCCGCATGCGTAAAGGCCCGCGAGCCGCGGGCCAATGACGCAGTTGTTACGCCGCCTCGCCTTCTTCCTTGGCAGGGGCGAGGATCTTCACCGAGCCACCGGCCTTCTCCACCGCCGCGATTGCGGTCTTGGTGGCGCCATGCACTTCGATGTTGAGCTTGGACTTGAGCTCGCCGCGGCCGAGCAGCCGCAGACCGCCCTTGGCGCGGCGCAGCACGCCGCCCTTCACCAGGGCCTCGACGTTCACGACGCTGCCGGTATCGATCTTCTTGGCATCGACAGCTTCCTGGAGCCTGTCGAGATTGATCTCGGCGAACTCGATGCGGAAGATGTTGTTGAAGCCGCGCTTGGGCAGACGGCGATGCATCGGCATCTGGCCGCCTTCGAAACCCTTGATGCGCACGCCCGAACGCGCGGTCTGGCCCTTGCCGCCGCGGCCGGACTGCTTGCCCTTGCCGGAACCGATGCCGCGGCCGACGCGCATACGCTTCTTGCGCGAGCCGGCGTTGTCGGCGATATCGCTGAGCTTCATCGCCCTTCTCCTTGTGTCTTGCGCACGATCTTCACCGAAAACCGCTTCCCGCTCCTCGGGATCGTGCGCCTTTGCTTACTTCTCGTCGACGATACGGACGAGATGGTGAACCTTCTCGATCATGCCACGGACCGCCGGGGTGTCCGGCAGTTCGCTGATACGGCCGATCTTGTTGAGCTTGAGCCCGATCAGCGTCGAACGCTGCGAGTGATGGCGGCGGATCGCGCTGCCGGTCTGCTCGAGCTTGATCGTCTTTGCGGCCTTGGCCATAGGAGTCTACTCCGAAAAGCTTCCGTTAGTCGGCAGCCGCCTCGGCATCGCCGCCGATACGACGGGACTGGAGGGTGGACACCTTGATGTTGCGACGGGCTGCGACCGAACGCGGCGAATCCTGGTGCTTCAGCGCGTCAAAGGTCGCGCGCACCATGTTGTACGGGTTCGACGAGCCGATCGACTTTGCCACCACGTCCTGGACGCCCAGCGTTTCGAACACGGCGCGCATCGGACCGCCGGCGATGATGCCGGTACCGGCCGGAGCTGCACGCAGGTAGACACGGCCCGCGCCATGACGGCCGGCGATGTCGTGATGGAGCGTGCGGCCCTCGCGCAGCGACACGCGCGTCAGGTTGCGCTTGGCGGACTCGGTCGCCTTGCGGATCGCCTCGGGCACTTCGCGCGCCTTGCCGTGACCGAAGCCGGCACGACCCTTCTGGTCGCCGATCACGACCAGCGCTGCGAAACCGAAGCGCTTGCCGCCCTTGACGACCTTGGCCACGCGGTTGATGTGGACGAGCTTGTCGACGAACTCGCTGTCGCGCTCCTCGCGCTCCCTGCGTTCACGTCCGCCGCCGCGTTGATCGCGTCCACCACGTTGTTCGCGTTCAGCTGCCATGGTTTTTCCAATCCTTCAGAGGCTTGCGCCTCAATCCTCAAATTCTGTTAGAAGCTCAGCCCGCTCTCACGCGCCGCGTCGGCCAGAGCCTTGACGCGCCCGTGGTAGAGATAGCTGCCGCGATCGAACACGACTTCCTTGACGCCCTTCTCGGCCGCGCGCTCGGCCAGCAACTTGCCGACCGCCTTCGCCGCATCGATGTCGGCGCCGGTCTTGCCGCCGTCGCGCATCGACTTCTCGAGCGAGGAGGCAGAGGCCAGCGTCTCGCCCTTCAGGTCGTCGATGACCTGGGCGTAGATGTGCTTGGACGAGCGGAACACTGACAGGCGCGGACGGCCGCCGGCGGAACGGCGCAGCTTCAGCCGCACACTCCGCTTGCGCCGGGCATTCGTAACCTTGGCTTTCGACATGACCGGCTCCGTTACTTCTTCTTGCCTTCCTTGCGGAAGATGAATTCGCCCACATACTTCACGCCCTTGCCCTTGTAGGGCTCCGGCGGACGATAGGAGCGGATCTCGGCGGCGACTTGGCCGACGCGCTGGACGTCGCTGCCCGCCACCGTGATCTCGGTCGGCTTCGGCACCGTGATCGTGATCCCCTCGGGGATCGGATAGATCACGTCGTGGCTATAGCCGAGCGCGAGCTGCAGGTTCTTGCCCTGCATCGCGGCGCGATAGCCGACGCCGGTGATCTCAAGCTTCTTCTCGAAGCCCTTGGTGACGCCTTCGACCAGATTCGCGACCTGGGCGCGAGCGGTACCGTACAGCGCCCGCGCGCGGTTGGTCTCGGTCCGCGGCTTGACCTTGACCTGGCCGTTCTCGAGCTTCACCTCGACGTCGTCATGGACGATAAACTGAAGCTGGCCCTTCGGCCCCTTCATCTTGACGGTCTGGCCGTCGACGGTCGCAGTAACGCCCGACGGCACCGTCACAGGCTTTTTGCCAACACGTGACATGGATCAAAAATCCTTCTCAGAACACCGTGAAGAGGACTTCACCGCCCACATTCGCGTCGCGCGCGCTGTGGTCGGCCATGATCCCCTTCGGCGTCGACAACACCGAAATCCCGAGTCCGTTGTTCACCCGCGGCAGGTTCTTCACCGAGGCGTAGACGCGACGCCCGGGCTTGGAAACGCGCTCAATCTCGCGGATGACGGGCTCGCCGTCGAAATACTTCAGCTCGATCTCGATCTCGCTGCGGCCCGAGGAATGCTCGAGCGTGGCGTAACCGCGGATGTAGCCCTCGGTCTTCAGAACCTCGAGCACGTTCTCGCGCATCTTCGAGCCGGGCGTGGAGACCTTGGTCTTCGACCGCATCTGCGCGTTGCGGATACGGGTGATCAGATCGCTGATTGGATCGTGCGTAGACATCTAAACGACCCTCCTTACCAGCTGGACTTCACGAGGCCGGGGACCAGGCCCCTGGAGCCAAGGTCGCGCAGCGCGATACGGGACAGCTTGTTCTTGCGGTAGTTCGAGCGCGGGCGGCCCGACAGCTCGCAGCGCAGGCGGATGCGGGTCGCCGACGAATTGCGCGGCATTTCCGCCAGCTTCAGGGTCGCGGCGAACCGCTCCTCCATCGGCAGCGTCTTGTCGGCGATGATCGCCTTCAACCGCTCGCGCTTGGCGGCGGCGTTCTTCACCATCCGCTTGCGCCTGTTGTTCTTCTCGACTGAACTCTTCTTTGCCATGCTTGGCTCCTGGGTATCCGCGTTTGAGAGGCTCTAGGTCAGCGTCTCACTGCCGGAACGGGAAATTGAAAGCGGTCAACAAGGCCCTCGCCTCTTCGTCGGTCTTGGCCGTGGTGCAGACGGTGATGTCCATACCGCGGGCTTCCGTGACCTTGTCGAAGTCGATCTCGGGGAAAATGATGTGTTCCTTGATGCCGAGCGAGTAGTTGCCGCGGCCGTCGAAGCTCTTCGGGTTCAGGCCGCGGAAGTCGCGGACGCGCGGCAGTGCGACCGTCACCAGGCGATCGATGAACTCGTACATGCGGGCCTTGCGCAGCGTGACTTTGCAGCCGATCGGCTGGTTCTCACGCAGCTTGAAGGTCGCGATCGCGATACGCGAATAGGTCACGATCGCCTTCTGGCCGGCGATCTGGGTCAGCTCGGCAGCGGCGGTCTCGGCCTTCTTGCGGTCGTTGACGGAATCGCCAACGCCCATGTTCAGCACGACCTTGTCCAGACGCGGAACCTGCATGACGTTCTCGTAACCGAACTTCTCGGTCAGAGCCGTGCGGATCTTCGCATCATATTCCGCGCGCAGGCGCGGCGTGTAAGCGGCCTCAGCCATCGATCTCAGCTCCCGAGCTCTTGGCGATGCGGACCTTCTTGCCGTCCGCCAGAATCTTGAATCCGATGCGGGTCGGCTTTCCGTCCTTGCCGACATACGCGATGTTGGACAGTTGGATCGGCGCCTCTTTCGAGATGATGCCGCCCTCCTGGGCCTGCGTCTGCTTCTGGTGACGCTTGACCACGTTGATGCCGCGCACGAGCGCGGTACCGGCGTCGGGACGCACCTCGAACACCTCGCCGGTGCGGCCCTTGTCGCGGCCGGTCAGCACGACGACCTTGTCGCCCTTGCGGATCTTCGCAGCCATCACAGCACCTCCGGCGCGAGCGAGATGATCTTCATGTGGTTCTTGGCGCGCAGCTCGCGCGGCACGGGCCCGAAGATACGGGTGCCGACCGGCTCGGACTGGTTGTTGATCAGGACGGCGGCGTTGCGGTCGAAGCGGATGACCGAACCGTCAGCGCGGCGGATGTCCTTGCGGACGCGCACCACGACGGCCTTCATCACGTCGCCCTTCTTCACCTTGCCACGCGGAATCGCTTCCTTGATCGACACGACGATGATGTCGCCGATCGTGGCGTAGCGGCGCTTGGAGCCTCCGAGCACCTTGATACACATGACACGGCGTGCGCCAGAATTGTCGGCCACGTCGAGGTTGGTCTGCATCTGAATCATTGATGCACCTCGTCCTCTTTCTCTTTGCGCCAGCCCAGCCGGCGCTCAACATTTCCCTGAAGTCAGTCGGCTAGAGCCAACAGATCAGGCGCTTTTCTTGTGTTCGCCCCGGATCACGACCCAGCGCTTCAACTTCGAAATCGGCTTCGTTTCCTCGATCCACACCATGTCGCCCGGCTTGAACTCGTTGCTCTCGTCGTGCGCGTGGTAATTCTTCGACCGGCGGATGGTCTTCTTGTAGATCGGGTGCGTGAAGCGGCGATCGACCCGCACCACGATGGTCTTGGCTTGCTTGTCGCTGACGACCACGCCCTGCAAAGTACGTTTCGGCATCTTCGTAAGCCTCTTACTTCTTCTTGGCGCGCGTCTGCGCGGCGACGGTCTTGATCCGGGCGATGTCACGGCGTGCCTCGCGCAGGCGCGAGGTGTTCTCGAGCTGCCCGGTGGCGCGCTGGAAGCGCAGGTTGAAGCGCTCCTTCTTCAGATTCAGGATGGCGTCATCCTGCTGGTCGGGGCTCATCGCGCGGATGTCTTCGATCTTCATCTGGGCCATGGCCATTACTCCGCAATGCGCTCGACGAAGCGCGTCTTGATCGGCAGCTTGGCTGCCGCCAGGGTCAGCGCCTCACGCGCGGTCTGGGTGTTGACGCCGTCGATCTCGAACAGCACCCGGCCCGGCTTGACGCGCGCGACCCACAATTCCGGCGAACCCTTGCCGGAACCCATGCGGACTTCGGCCGGCTTCTTGGATACCGGAACGTCGGGGAACACGCGGATCCAGACGCGGCCGGCGCGCTTCATGTGACGGGTCAGCGCGCGACGGGCGGCTTCGATCTGGCGCGCGGTGACGCGCTCAGGCTCGGTCGCCTTGAGGCCGAACTGGCCGAACGCCAACGTCGCGCCCGAAGACGCAACGCCGTGGATGCGGCCCTTGTGCGCCTTCCGGAACTTCGTTTTCTTAGGTTGCATCATGGCTTTAAGCCCTCAAATTCCTGTGCGGCTTTAGGCTGCAGCCGTGTCGCGGCGCTGACGGCCACGATCACCACTGCCACCCGTCTCGCCTTCGGCCATTCTCTTGTCCTGGGCCATCGGATCGTGCTCGAGGATCTCGCCCTTGAAGATCCAGACCTTGACGCCGCAGGTGCCGAAGGTCGTGAACGCGGTCGCAACGCCGTAGTCGATGTCGGCACGCAGCGTGTGCAGCGGCACGCGGCCTTCACGGTACCACTCCATCCGCGCGATTTCCGCACCGCCCAGACGTCCCGAGCAATTGATGCGGATGCCCTCCGCGCCGAGGCGCATCGCCGATTGCACGGCGCGCTTCATGGCACGGCGGAACGCCACGCGGCGCTCGAGCTGCTGCGCGATCGACTCGGCCACCAGCGTCGCATCGAGCTCCGGCTTGCGGATCTCGACGATGTTGATGACGACGTCGGACGAGGTGATGTCCGCGACCTTCTTGCGCAGCTTGTCGATGTCCGCACCCTTCTTGCCGATCACCACGCCCGGACGGGCCGAGTGGATGGTGACGCGGCACTTCTTGTGCGGACGCTCGATCACGATGCGGGCAACGGCCGCCTGCTTCAGCTCCTTGTGCAGGATCTCGCGGATCTTGACGTCCTCGTGCAGCAGCTTGCCATATTCCTGCTTGCCGGCGAACCAGCGGGAATCCCAGGTCCGGTTGATGCCGAGACGCAGACCGATCGGATTGATCTTTTGACCCATCGTGTTCTCCTGCGCCCTTAAGCGGCTGCTTCGGCTTCGACCTGACGAACGATGATCGTCAGCTGCGAAAATGGTTTGTAGACACGACCCGAGCGGCCGCGGCCGCGGGCGGCAAAGCGCTTCATCACGAGGCCGTTGCCGACAAAGGCCTGCGCCACGACGAGATCGTCGACGTCGAGGTCATGGTTGTTCTCGGCGTTGGCGATAGCCGATTCCAGGCACTTCTTGACATCGACCGCGATCCGCTTGCGCGAAAACTGCAGGTCGGCGAGCGCGGCAGACGCCTTCCGGCCGCGAATGAGCTGGGCGACCAGGTTGAGCTTCTGCGGGCTCACCCGCAGCATCCGGGCGACCGCCTTGGCCTCGTTCTCGGCGAGGCTCCGTTCGCGCTTAGGTTTGCTCATCGTGTAATCCTCAAGCCTTCTTGGCTTTCTTGTCGCCGGAGTGGCCATGGAAGGTCCGGGTCGGCGAGAACTCGCCGAACTTGTGACCGACCATTTCCTCGTTGACGGCCACCGGCACGTGCTTCTGACCGTTGTAGACGCCGAAGGTCAGGCCGACGAACTGCGGCAGGATCGTCGAGCGACGGCTCCAGATCTTGATGACGTCGTGACGGCCGGACGCGCGCGCGGCATCTGCCTTCTTGAGCAGAGAACCCTCGACGAACGGGCCTTTCCAGACTGAACGAACCATGTCCGGCGTTCCTTACTTCTTCCGCTTGTGGCGGCTTAGGAGAATGAATTTGTTGGTCGACTTGTTGGTGCGGGTCTTCTTGCCCTTGGTCGGCTTGCCCCACGGAGTGACCGGGTGGCGACCGCCCGAGGTACGACCTTCACCACCACCGTGCGGATGGTCGATCGGGTTCATCGCGACACCACGGTTGTGCGGCCTGCGGCCCATCCAACGCTTGCGACCGGCCTTGCCGATCGAGGTGTTCATGTGATCCGGGTTCGACACCGCGCCGATCGTGCCGCGGCAACGGCCGTGAACCAGGCGCTGCTCGCCCGAATTCAGGCGGATGATGACGTAGTCCTGGTCGCGGCCGACGAGCTGGGCATAGGTGCCCGCGGAACGGGCGAGCTGGCCGCCCTTCCCGATCTTGACCTCGATGTTGTGGATGATCGTGCCGACCGGCATGTTGCCGAGCGGCATGACGTTGCCCGGCTTCACGTCGACATAGTTGCCGGCAACGATCGTGTCACCCACGGCCAGGCGCTGCGGCGCCAGGATGTAGGCCTGCTCGCCGTCCTGATACTTGATCAGCGCGATGAAGCCGGTGCGGTTCGGATCATACTCCAGCCGCTCGACGGTCGCGGGAACGTCGATCTTCTCGCGCTTGAAGTCGACGGTACGCAGCGTCTGCTTGTGACCGCCACCGCGGAAACGCACGGTGATGCGGCCGGTGTTGTTGCGACCGCCCGAGGACTTCTTGCCCTCGGTGAGCGCTTTGACCGGCTTGCCCTTGTACAGGGCCGAACGATCGACCATGACCAACTGGCGCTGGCCGGGCGTCGTGGGATTGAATGTCTTCAGTGCCATCGTCGTACGACCTTACAGACCGGTGGTCACGTCGATCCGGTGACCCTCTTCGAGGGTCACGATCGCGCGCTTGGAGTTCGACTGCGAGCCGAGATTGCCGCGGAAGATCTTCGTCTTACCCTTGCGGACCAGCGTGTTGACGCTCTTGACCTTGACGTCGAACAGCTTCTCGATCGCTTCCTTGATCTGCGGCTTGGTCGCCTTTGCGGCCACCTTGAACAGCACCTTGTTGTGCTCCGAGGCGATCGTCGCCTTTTCGGTCACGACCGGCGACAGGATCACGTCGTAGTGGCGAGGCTCGATGTTCTTCGTCATTTGAAGCGCGCCTCCAGCGCATCGATGGCGGCCTTGGTCAGAACAAGCTTCTGACGGCGCAGGATGTCATAGACGTTGATGCCCTGGATCGGCAGCACATCCATGTTCGGGATGTTGCGGGCCGCAGCGGCAAAGCCGTTGTTGAGCTCGGCGCCGTCGATGATCAGCGCGTTGGTGAGCCCGAGGCCCGAGAAGTGACCGAGCAACGCCTTGGTCTTGGCGGTCTCGAGCGCGGCCTTGTCGATCACGACGAGATCGCCGTCCTTGGCCTTGGCCGAGAGCGCATGCTTCAGAGCGAGCGCGCGGACCTTCTTCGGCAGGTCGGTGGCGTGCGAACGCACCACCGGACCGAAGGCACGGCCGCCGCCGCGGAACTGCGGCACGCGGGCCGAGCCGTGACGAGCACCGCCGGTACCCTTCTGCTTGTACATCTTCTTGCCGGTGCGCCAGATCTCGGCGCGACCCTTGGCCTTGTGCGTGCCGGCCTGGCGCTTGTTGAGCTGCCACTGCACGCAGCGCGCGATGATGTCCTCGCGCGGCTCGAGGCCGAAAATGGCGTCGGAGAGCTGGACCGAGCCGGCTTCCTTACCTTCGAGGGTGGTGACCTTCAATTCCATCTCACGCCTCCTGCGCAGCCGGAGCGGCTTCCGCGTCGCCAGCAACCTTGAACTTGCCGGGCTTCGGAGCTTCCTTCGGCAGCGGCTTCTTGACGGCGTCGCGCACGCGGATCCAACCGCCCTTGGAGCCGGGAACGGCGCCTTCGACGAGGATCAGGCCGCGCTCGACATCGGTCTGGACGACGCGAAGGTTGAGCGTGGTGATGCGGTCGACACCCATGTGGCCGGGCATCTTCTTGTTCTTCCAGGTCTTGCCGGGGTCCTGACGACCACCGGTCGAACCGATCGAGCGGTGCGAGATCGACACACCGTGCGTGGCGCGCAGACCGCCAAAGTTCCAGCGCTTCATGCCGCCGGCGAAGCCCTTACCGACCGAGGTGCCGGTGACGTCGACGAACTGGCCGACGACGAAGTGATCCGCCTGGATCTCGGCGCCGACCGGGATCATCGCATCTGCGCTGACCCGGAATTCCTCGACCCGCCGCTTCGGCTCGACCTTGGCGACCGCGAACTGGCCGCGCTCGGCCTTCGGCATGTAAACGGTCTTGCGGCTGCCAGAACCGAGCTGGAGCGCGACGTAACCGTTCTTCTCTTCGGTGCGGTGGCCTACGACCTGGCAATTGCCGAGCTTCAGCACGGTCACGGGGATATGTTCGCCGGCCTCCGTGAAGACCCGCGTCATCCCGACCTTTTGTGCGATCACTCCGGAGCGCATCGGCTTGCTTCCTGTTCTTTCTGTCCTTGCGGACTAGCTAATCTTCGTAGTGAGCAAGATCCGGTCAGAGAACCGGTGCCCACTTCTCGGGGTCTTGCTCAGAGCTTGATCTCGACGTCGACACCGGCGGCCAGGTCGAGCTTCATCAAAGCATCGACGGTCTGCGGGGTCGGATCGACGATGTCGAGCAGGCGCTTGTGCGTGCGCATCTCGAACTGTTCGCGGCTCTTCTTGTCGACGTGGGGCGAACGGTTGACGGTGAACTTCTCGATGCGCGTGGGCAGCGGAATGGGTCCGCGGACCTGCGCGCCGGTGCGCTTCGCCGTGTTCACGATCTCGCGGGTCGACGTATCGAGGATACGATGGTCGAACGCCTTGAGACGGATACGAATGTTTTGGCCGTTCATTGCCGTGCTTTCTTTGAGTAGAGTGGCGAGTAGCGAGTAGCGAATAGAATTCCCTATTCGCCACTCACCATTCCCTATTCGCTTGTTACTCGATGATCGAGGCGACGACGCCGGCGCCGACGGTGCGGCCGCCTTCGCGGATCGCGAAGCGGAGCTTCTCTTCCATCGCGATCGGCACGATCAGGTGCACTTCCATCGCGATGTTGTCGCCCGGCATCACCATCTCGGTGCCTTCCGGCAGGTGCACGACACCGGTCACGTCGGTGGTGCGGAAGTAGAACTGCGGACGGTAGTTGGTGAAGAACGGAGTGTGGCGACCGCCCTCTTCCTTGGTGAGGATGTAGGCCTCAGCCTTGAACTTGGTGTGCGGCTTGACCGAACCGGGCTTGGCCAGAACCTGGCCGCGCTCGACGTCCTCACGCTTGGTGCCGCGGAGCAGCGCGCCGATGTTGTCGCCCGCCTGGCCCTGATCGAGCAGCTTGCGGAACATTTCAACGCCGGTGACGGTGGTCTTCTGGGTGGCGCGGAGACCGACGATCTCGATTTCCTCGCCGACCTTGACGACGCCGCGCTCGACACGGCCGGTCACCACGGTGCCGCGGCCCGAGATCGAGAACACGTCTTCAACCGGCATCAGGAACGGCTGGTCGATCGGACGCTCCGGCTGCGGGATGTACTCGTCGACGTTGCGCATCAGCTCGAGGATGGCATCGTGGCCGAGCTTCTTGTCGGAGTCTTCGAGAGCGGCGAGCGCCGAACCCTTGATGATCGGGATCTTGTCGCCGGGGAACTCGTACTTCGAGAGCAGTTCGCGGACTTCGAGCTCGACGAGCTCGAGCAGCTCCGGATCGTCGACCATGTCGCACTTGTTGAGGAACACGACGAGCGCGGGGACGCCGACCTGGCGGGCGAGCAGGATGTGCTCGCGGGTCTGCGGCATCGGGCCGTCAGCGGCGGACACGACCAAGATCGCACCGTCCATCTGGGCCGCGCCGGTGATCATGTTCTTCACGTAGTCGGCGTGGCCGG
Source organism: Bradyrhizobium sp. USDA 327 (assembly GCF_041262065.1). Lineage (NCBI taxonomy): Bacteria > Pseudomonadati > Pseudomonadota > Alphaproteobacteria > Hyphomicrobiales > Nitrobacteraceae > Bradyrhizobium > Bradyrhizobium sp. USDA 327. Next base: position 3,904,874 of record NZ_JBGCCW010000001.1, read on the forward strand.
GGCAGTCGACGTGGGCGTAGTGGCGATTCTGCGTCTCGTACTCGACGTGCGCGGTCGAGATGGTGATGCCGCGGGCCTTCTCTTCCGGCGCCTTGTCGATCTGGTCGTACGCGGTGAACGTCGCACCGCCGGTCTCGGCGAGGATCTTGGTGATCGCCGCGGTCAGCGACGTCTTGCCATGGTCGACGTGACCGATGGTGCCGATGTTGCAGTGCGGCTTGTTACGTTCAAACTTTGCTTTGGCCATTTGACTCTCCGTTCAATCGTCAGCTTGAGACCGACGACAATCAGGCAAACTTCTTCTGGACTTCTGCCGACACGTTGGCCGGCGCTTCTGCGTAGTGGTCGAACTGCATGGTGAAGGTCGCGCGACCCTGGCTCATCGAGCGCAGATTGTTCACGTAACCGAACATGTTCATGAGCGGCACCATCGCGTTGATGACGTTGGCGTTGCCGCGCATGTCCTGTCCCTGGATCTGACCGCGCCGGGAATTCAGATCGCCGATGACCGAGCCGGTGTAGTCTTCCGGGGTCACCACTTCGACCTTCATGATCGGCTCGAGCAGGACGGACTTGCCCATCTGCAGCGCTTCGCGGAAGCAGGCGCGCGAAGCGATTTCGAAGGCGAGCGCCGACGAGTCGACGTCGTGGTACTTGCCGTCGACGAGCGTCACCTTGACGTCGACCACGGGGAAGCCCGCGACCACGCCGGACGACAGCACGCTTTCCAGGCCCTTCTCGACGCCGGGGATGTATTCCTTCGGCACCGCGCCGCCGACGATCTTCGATTCGAACTCGTAGCCCTTGCCGGGCTCGTTCGGCTCGACGATGAACGACACGGCCGCGAACTGGCCGGTACCGCCGGTCTGCTTCTTGTGGGTGTAGCTGTGCTCCACCCGCTTGGTGACGCGCTCACGGAAAGCCACCTGCGGCGCGCCGATATTGGCGTCGACCTTGTAAGTACGCTTGAGGATGTCGACCTTGATGTCGAGGTGGAGTTCGCCCATGCCCTTGAGGATGGTCTGGCCGGACTCGTGGTCGGTCGACACGCGGAAGGACGGATCCTCCGCGGCGAGCTTGGCCAGCGCCACGCCCAGCTTCTCCTGGTCGGCCTTGGACTTCGGCTCGATCGCGATCTCGATGACCGGCTCGGGGAATTCCATCTTCTCGAGGATCACCTGCTTGTCGGGATCGCACAGCGTGTCACCGGTGCGCGCTTCCTTCAGGCCGGCCAGCGCGACGATGTCGCCGGCATAGGCTTCCTTGATGTCCTCGCGGTTGTTCGCATGCATCAGGAGCATGCGCCCGATCCGCTCCTTCTTCTCACGGGTCGAGTTCACGACGCCGGTGCCGCTCTGCAGAATGCCGGAGTAGATGCGGCAGAAGGTGATGGTGCCGACGAACGGGTCGTCCATGATCTTGAACGCGAGCAGCGCCAGGGGCTCCTTGTCGTCCGCCTTGCGCACGACTTCGTTGCCCTTGTCATCGGTGCCCTTGATCGCAGGCACGTCGAGCGGCGACGGCAGATAATCGACGACGGCGTCGAGCAGCGGCTGCACGCCCTTGTTCTTGAAGGCCGAGCCGCACAGCACGGGATAGAACGCGCCAGTCAGCACCGCCTTGCGGATCAGCCTCTTCAGCGTCGCCTCGTCCGGCTCCTTGCCGTCGAGATAGGCGGCCATGGCGTCGTCGTCGAGCTCGACGGCGGCTTCCACCATCTTCTCGCGGTATTCCTTAGCCTGGTCGACGAGGTCTTCCGGAATGTCGACATAGTCGAACTTGGCGCCGAGCGATTCATCGTTCCAGACGACGCCCTTCATCTTCACGAGGTCGACGAGACCCTTGAAGTTGTTTTCAGCACCGATCGGAAGCTGGATCGCGACGGGCTTCGCGCCCAGACGGTCGACGATGTCGGACAGACACTTGAAGAAGTCCGCACCGATCTTGTCCATCTTGTTGGCGAAGACGATGCGCGGAACCTTGTACTTGTCGCCCTGGCGCCAGACGGTCTCGGTCTGGGGCTCGACGCCCTGGTTCGAGTCGAGCACGCAGACGGCGCCGTCGAGCACGCGCAAGCTGCGCTCGACCTCGATGGTGAAGTCGACGTGGCCAGGCGTGTCGATGATGTTCAGGCGCTTGCCGTTCCAGAACGCGGTGGTGGCAGCCGAAGTGATCGTGATGCCACGCTCCTGCTCCTGCTCCATCCAGTCCATCGTCGCGGCACCTTCGTGCACTTCGCCGATCTTGTGGCTCTTGCCGGTGTAATAGAGGATGCGCTCGGTCGTCGTGGTCTTGCCGGCGTCGATATGCGCCATGATACCGAAGTTACGGTAGTCCTCGATGGCATGTTGGCGGGGCATGGGTCGTTCCTTGCGAGTCCGAGTGTGGCGCCGTTACCAGCGATAGTGCGAGAAGGCGCGGTTGGCTTCCGCCATGCGGTGCACGTCTTCGCGCTTCTTGACGGCGTTCCCCCGATTATTCGATGCGTCCAGGAGCTCCGCCGAGAGCCGCTCGGTCATCGTCTTCTCGTTGCGCTCGCGCGCAGCGGCGATCAGCCAGCGGATGCCCAGAGCCTGACGGCGGGTCGAACGAACCTCGACCGGAACCTGGTAGGTCGCGCCGCCGACGCGGCGGGAGCGCACCTCGATGGTCGGCATGACGTTCTCGAGCGCCTGCTCGAACACGCCGAGCGGGCTCTGCTTGGTCTTGCTTTCGATGAGGCCGAACGCGCCGTAGACGATACCTTCGGCGACCGACTTCTTGCCGGCGTACATCACCGAGTTCATGAACTTCGTGACGATGATGTTCCCGAACTTCGGATCGGGAAGGACTTCACGCTTTTCAGCAGAATGGCGACGAGACATGGACTTGGTTCCCGCTTACTTCGGACGCTTGGCGCCGTACTTCGAACGACGCTGCTTACGGTTCTTGACGCCCTGGGTATCCAGAACGCCGCGGAGGATGTGGTAGCGCACGCCCGGCAAGTCCTTGACGCGGCCACCGCGGATCATGACCACCGAGTGCTCCTGGAGGTTATGGCCCTCGCCGGGGATGTAGCCGATCACCTCGAAGCCGTTGGTCAGGCGCACCTTGGCGACCTTACGAAGCGCCGAGTTCGGCTTCTTCGGGGTCGTGGTGTAGACGCGGGTGCAAACACCACGCTTCTGCGGCGACTGCTGCAGCGCCGGCACCTTCTTGCGCGACTTCTGCACTTCACGCGGTTGAGCGATCAGCTGGTTGATCGTCGGCATCCTGGCCTTACCCTTTGTTCTGCCGCGGCCCCCTCCGGGTCCGCTGTCTTGCCGCGGCCCGTTGCCGGAACCGCAAATTCTTTCGAGCCACCCGCCCGACGAGGCCACCTCATGCGAACAATCCGCACAAAGCGAAATTGCGCCAACCGCTCGATCAGCGAGCGGAAAGCGCTTCGACGCCACAGAGGACCGCAGTATCGAAGCCGTTCAGCGTAAAGCCGCGGCCCGCGCACTGAGGTCATGCATCCGAATTCGATCTCAAGAGAACGTGCTCAAGAGAACTAAAGTCGCACTGGCATTGCCTAGCTATGATCGACAGCGTTTGAGCGGCATTCGTCGAGGTTGGTGCCCGCCTTGAGCGATCCCTCGTGGATCTAGTCCTTTGGGATCAACGGGTGGCCCGTTCCGACGCTGGCGATGCTCACCGCCTGTCGTTAAGTGAGGCGCTTTCTATAGGCGAGAATCGGTCCAGTCAAGGCGAAACGACAGTCAGAAAGCGCTTCATGCGCCTGCAGAAATAGCTTCTTCCGCGCCCTCACCACGCCAGCCCGATCGGGGAACGAAGGGCCTGCTCTGTCGGCTCCGACGAAATTATACCCGGATTAAATATACTTTTATTACCAAGCCGAAGCTCTTTTCCGCGCCTTTGAACGAATCCGCCTTGTGCGGCGGGGATCCAGCGCAATTGCCGCCGTGACACCCGGTCACGTCAGCGATCTCCGGGCAACGCTGATCAGTCGGCAGGAGTTGATAGGGCCAACCCAAGGAGGCCAAAAAATCAGTGGCGCAGCTCCGGCCGAACGATTTGCATCCGGGAATCACCGAGCCGGAAGCTGCAGTGCCCGGCCCCGGTCACTCCTCGCCCTCTTCGTCATCGTCTTCGTCGTCGTCGCTTCTGTCGTCGTCATGAGCCGGCGCGCCATGCGGCTGGTGGATCTGGTCGTTCCACAGCTTGCGATAGGCACCGTTCCTGGCGAGCAATTCGGCGTGGGAGCCGCGCTCGATCGCCCTGCCCCCTGAAATCACGATGATCTCGTCCATCTCGACCACCGAGGTCAGGCGGTGAGTCGACCAGATCATGGTACGGCCCTTGGCGATCTTGAGCAGCGTGCGGTTGATCGCGGCTTCCGTGGTCTGGTCGAGCGCCGAGGTGGCCTCGTCCAGCAGCAGCACCGACGGGTTGCGGATGATTGCGCGCGCGATCGCGATACGCTGGCGCTGGCCGCCGGACAGCGTGTCTCCACGCTCGCCGACCGGCGTGTCGTATCGCTGCGGCAGGCTCATGATGTAGCGGTGGATCTCGGCCTTCTTGGCCGCCTCCTCCACCTCCGCGTCGGTCGCCCCCTCCTTGCCGAGCCGGATGTTCTCGCGGATCGACATGTTGAACAGCATGTTCTCCTGGAACACCACCGCCATGCTCCGGCGCAGCGAATCCAGCGTCACCTTGCGAACGTCGACGCCGTCGATGGTGACGCGACCTTCGTCGGGCACGTAGAGCCGCAGGATCAGATTGAGCAGCGTGCTCTTGCCGGAGCCGCTTGGACCGACGATCGCGATGCGCTTGCCGGCATTGAGCTTGAGGCTGAGATTGTCCAGCACCGGCGTCTGACTGCCCTCATACCGGAAGGTGACGTGATCGAAAGTGATGTCGTTGGTGATACGCGGCAGATCGGGCGCGCCGGGGCGATCGGCGCCGCGGGTCGGCTCGTCGAGCAGTTCCTGGATGTGGCGAATCGCGGCGGCCGAGGAGATCGACACCGGGATGAAATGCATCACATGAGCGATGTTGTAGGAAACCTCCCAGAACGCGCTCTCGAAGGTGACGAAGGTGCCGATCGTGATCTGGCCCTTGGTCGCGAGATACGCGCCGATCGCGAGCACCACGAGGTGCAGGAGGAGCACCGAGATGGTGACCGTCCGCTCCACCATGGTCGAGAGGAACGCCGCCGAGGCGATCCTGTTGCGGGTCTCGTCATTGCGCAAGGTGAAGAAGCCGAACATCTTGCGTTGCAGGCTGAACGCCTTGATCACGGCCTGGGCGGCCACGTTCTCCTGCACCATGCCGAGCAGCGCCGACTCGTTGAGCTTCTGCTCGTAGTTGGCCTGCACCGCCTTGGACGTCAGGATCCGCGGGCCGATCAGCGTGATCGGAAACACCAGCAGCGCGACGACGGCAAGCTGCCAGTTCAGGAACAGCATCAGGATGATGCCCGCGACCAGTTCCAGGAACGGCAGCGCGGCACTGTTGGCAAAGGTCTTGACCGAGCCTTCAAAGGCCGAGAGATCGACCGAAAAGCGCGACAGGATCTCGCCGCGCCTGGTGCGGCCGAAATAACCCGCCGGCAGGTCCTGGACGTGCTCGAACAGCCGCTTGCGGACGTCGGAGATGATGCAGGCGGCGAGCCGCGCATCCCAGCGCTCGTACCAGACGGCAACGATCGAGGTGAAGATGCCGGCGACCGCAAGCACGCCGAGGATCTTGTACAGCGCCTGGAAATCCTCCTCCCCGAGCGCCTCGTCGATCAGGAACTTGAGGCTGAGCGGCATGATGACGTTGAAGAGCGTCTCCACGAAGACGCCGAACGCCACGTATGACAGCATCCGCTTGTAGTTCGTCAGATAGGGTTTGACGAATCCGACGATGGTCGCGAGCGCGCCGGCTGCTTCGCGCGCGGTAAAGACGACGAGGTCCTCGTCCTCATCGTCATCATCATCGTCGAGCGCGTCATCCCCCTCGTCTTCGCCGTCCTCGTCCTCTTCGAGGTCCGGCTTGGCAGCGGAGGCGAGCTTGTCGTCGAGCTCTGCCGCCTCTTCCGCGGCGAGCTTCTGTTTGTCGGGCGAGAGAGGCTTGGACGCCATGAAACCAACCGATGCTGACGGCCGGCATGACCGCAGAGAAAGCAGGACATAGCGGCAACCGCTATTGCACCGATTCTATGCGATCAGGATGAATTCGGCAAAACAATTGGCCGATTCGATCCGCGCCCCGCGGCTAGTCCTCGTCCTCGACCTTGTCGAAGAAGGAATAGCGCAAGCTGTCGGCGTCGGCGTACCACTGCCCCGGCCCCTTGTTGGCGGCGAGCGTCGCCTCCCAGAGCGCATCGGTGCAATCCTTGCGGTGCATCGACAGGTCGAAGCCGTTGCCGAAGAACAGTTCGGACCATTCCCACCAGGTGCCGAGCTTCTTGACCCCGCGCAGCAGGTCGTAGCGGTCGATCAGGGCCGGCGCCATGTCCGAGGTGACCGAGCCGAACACGAGGCCGGTCTTGACCACGCGGTTGAGCTCGCGGATCGCACGGGCCACCTGCTTCGGGGAAACGTGGCAGAGGCTGGTCTCGAACACGAAGTCGAACGTGCCGTCCTTGAATGGCATGTCGGTGATCGAGCCGAGCTTGTTGTACTTCTTCAGCGCTTTCGGCGTCTTGGCGTGGATGGCGCGGTTGTTCTCGATTCCCCATGCATCGATGCCGCGATCGCGCAGCGCGCCGACCAGCTCACCGCTGGCGGACCCCGCGACCAGCAGCTTGGCGCCCGTTGCCTTGCCCCAGACGATCCCGATCAGCCTGCTGAGGTAATCGGGGTCGGTGAAGTGCCGCCACGCCTCGTGGTAGGGACCGAGGCCGCGATAATTCTCGAAATAGTCGCGATCGATCTTGTCCGACAGCGGCTTGTCGTCCTGTGCGCGTTCGCGGCGCAGGCGCATCATCTCGGTCAGGATGATGTCGGTCGCCGCATCCGAAGAATCGAGCAGGCCGTTCAGCGTCGAGTCGAACAGATAGTCGCCGACTACCACGATGCCGGGATGCTCCTTCGGCTCGGGCCGGTGGTTGGTCATCACGTCGCGCACGGGCAAGCCGCCCGGAATCGCGTTCACCGACGACAGCCAGCGGTGGATCTTGCCTTCCATGAAATGCAAACGCGCATCGCCGAGAGAAGTCGGCAGCGATTTCAGGGCGGCATCGATCAGCTCCTGATCCGACAGATTGGCGAAAGCCAGCGCGTCGGAGCCGGGAATGAGCCAGTTCAGAACGCCATGCTTGCCGACGTCGTGGCGCGCGCCCTCGTTGTAGACGCAGCAGCCGCCGAAAGCCTCCGACATGAACCAGGCGCCCGGAATCTTCTCGCCCCAGAATGGCTCGTCGAACAGGATCGAGACGCGCAGATAGTGCGCGGGGCGGTCGAAATAGGCAACGTGCTTGACCATCGACTTGCGCAGCTGCTCGCCCTCCCAGCTCAGGGTGGCCAGCCAGGAATGCGGCAGGCAGACCAGGACGAGATCGAAGTCGCGCGTCTCCGGTCCCTTGCCGTTCATCATCTTGAGCTGATAGCGGCCGGTCGGCGCCTTGCCGACGGTGAGCACGCGGTGATTGAGCTGGATGTCGGCATTGACCTCCGACTGCAGGCACTCGATCAGCTGCTCGTTGCCGTTCTGGATGGAATAGAGGCCGATATAGCCGTCGACGTCCATCAGATAGTTCTTGAGCGCGTTGAGACCGTTGGTGTTGTGGCTCTCGGTCGCGATGTCGGAGCGGGCCATCACCTTGAAGAAACGCTTTGCCGTCTCGTCCTCGACCTCCTCGTCGAGCACCTGCTCGGCGGTCTTGTAAGCCCAGGGATTCTCGTTGTCGTGCGCGCCGACGCCCTCGTAATATTCGACCGGCGACAACATCTCGGTGCAGCGCTCGCGGAATGCCTCGATCGCGGCCGCGGTCTTGGCGCCGTATTTGCGGCGCATGCCGGGCACGTCATTGAGGAGCTCGCCGCCGAAATGTACCTGCTCGGCGTCCATCGGAATGGTCTGGAGGCCGAAATGCTGGATCAGCTCGCGCAGCGGGTCCGGCCCCGTCATCGAGTAGTCGTAGATCTCGGCAACGCCGGCCTCGTACATCGCGGGCGCCGAATCGAATTTGCGCGTGACGATCTTGCCGCCCAGCCGGTCGGAGGCCTCGTAGATGGTGACGCGGCAGAGATCGCCGAGCTTACGCTTCAGATACCAGGCGCTCATCAGCCCGCCGGGGCCGCCGCCTACGATTGCGAGATCAAGCATGTGAGTTCCGTGGTCCTCCGGCGCTGCCCCCCATCACGGGACCACCGGTCCAAACTCTCCTAGCAGAAGCGCTTTTACGGCTGAAGGAAAGATGAACAAAGGCTGATCCTGCATCGCAGCAAGCAAAGAAAGCAGCAAAAAGGCCGGCAAAAGCCGGCCTTTTCATTGTCCTCGGTATTCCTACGGATGAACGATCATTCCGCAGGCGGCAGCGCAGGAAGCTCAGCTTCCGGTGCCGGCGACACGACGGCCGTCTGCTTTTCGCGCTCGTCCAGGATCAGCTTGTCGCGCTTCATGGCGACTTCGCGGATCTTGGCCATGGAGGCGCCGGTGCCCGCCGGGATCAGCCGGCCGACGATGACGTTCTCCTTGAGGCCCTCGAGCGGATCGATCTTGCCGTTGACCGCCGCCTCGGTGAGGACGCGTGTGGTCTCCTGGAACGATGCCGCAGAGAAGAAGGACCGGGTCTGGAGGCTCGCCTTGGTGATGCCGAGCAGAACCGGCGTTCCCGTGGCGGGCTTCTTGCCCTCTTCCTTGGCCTTCGCGTTCAGCGCGTCGAACTCGATCTTGTCGACCTGCTCGCCGGAGATCATGTCCGTATCGCCCTGATCGGTGATTTCCACCTTCTGGAGCATCTGACGGACAATCACCTCGATGTGCTTGTCGTTGATGAGCACGCCCTGCAGCCGGTAGACCTCCTGGATCTCGTTGACCAGATAGGCCGCGAGTTCCTCGATGCCCTTCACCGCTAGGATGTCGTGCGGCGCCGGATTTCCCTCCACGATGAAGTCGCCCTTTTCGACGACGTCGCCGTCCTGAAGGTGGATGTGCTTGCCCTTCGGGATCAGGTACTCGCGCGGCTCGTCGGTCTTGTCCATCGGCTCGATCGAGATGCGGCGCTTGTTCTTGTAGTCGCGCCCGAACCGGATGGTGCCCGCGATTTCGGCGATGATCGCCGCATCCTTCGGGCGCCGCGCCTCGAACAGTTCCGCCACCCGCGGCAGACCGCCGGTGATGTCACGCGTCTTGGCGCTTTCGGTCGAGACACGGGCGAGGATGTCGCCCGGCTGTACCTTGGCACCGATGTCGACCGAGAGAATGGCATCGACCGACAGCATGTAGCGGGCATCGCCGCCACGGGCGAGCTTGAGCACCTTGCCGTCCTTGCCCTTCACCACGATGGCCGGACGCAGGTCCGCGCCGCCGCGCGTCGAGCGCCAGTCGATGACCACGCGCTTGGCGATACCGGTGGCTTCGTCGAGCGTTTCCGAGATCGACTGCCCCTCGACCAGATCCTCGAAACCGATGGTGCCTTCGACTTCGGTGAGCAGCGGCCGGGTGTAGGGATCCCACTCGACGATGCGCTGGCCGCGCTTGACCATGTCGCCCTCGTCGACATGCAGGCGCGAACCGTACTGGATACGGTGCGTCGCACGCTCGGTGCCGTCGGCATCGACGATCGCGACGACCATGTTGCGCACCATCGCGATCAGGTGGCCTTCGCTGTTGCGGGCGATGGCCTTGTTCCTGATCACGATCTTGCCGTCGAAATTGGCTTCGACGAACGACTGCTCGTTGAGCTGCGCCGCACCGCCGATGTGGAAGGTGCGCATGGTGAGCTGGGTACCCGGCTCGCCGATCGACTGCGCCGCGATGACGCCGACTGCTTCGCCGTGGTTGACCGGCGTGCCGCGGGCGAGGTCGCGGCCGTAGCACTTGCCGCAGATGCCGTTGACGAGCTCGCAGGTCAGTGCCGAGCGGATCTTCACCTCCTGCACGCCACCCTGCTGAATGGCCTCCAGATGGCTCTCTTCCATCAGCGTATCGCGCTTGATGATCACCTTGCCCGAGCTGTCACGCACGTCTTCGCAGGCCGTGCGTCCGAGGATACGCGAGCCGAGCGAGGCGACCACGGTGCCGGCATCGACGATGGCGCGCATCTTGATGCCGAGCTTGGTGCCGCAGTCGCTCTGCGTGATGATGCAGTCCTGCGCCACGTCGACGAGACGACGCGTCAGGTAGCCGGAGTTCGCGGTCTTCAACGCGGTGTCCGCGAGGCCCTTGCGGGCGCCGTGGGTCGAGTTGAAGTACTCGAGCACCGAGAGGCCTTCCTTGAAGTTCGAGATGATCGGCGTCTCGATGATCTCGCCCGACGGCTTGGCCATCAGGCCGCGCATGCCGGCGAGCTGGCGCATCTGGGCCGGCGAACCGCGGGCACCGGAGTGAGCCATCATGTAGATCGAGTTGATGTCGGCGTCGGCTCCGCTCGCCGTCTTCTTGGTGGCGGAGATCTCCTTCATCATCGCCTTGGCGATTTCTTCCGTGGCCTTCGACCAGGCGTCGACGACCTTGTTGTACTTCTCGCCATGGGTGATCAGACCGTCGTTGTACTGCTGCTCGAAATCCTTCGCCAGCGTACGGGTGGTGTCGACGATCTTCCACTTGCCGTGCGGCACGACCATGTCGTCCTTGCCGAACGAGATGCCGGCCTTGAACGCGTTGTAGAAGCCGAGCGCCATGATGCGGTCGCAGAAGATCACCGTCTCCTTCTGGCCGCAGTGGCGGTAGACCTGGTCGATGACACCGGAGATCTCGCGCTTGGTCATCAGCTTGTTGATGATCTCGTACGAGATCCGCGGGTTCTTCGGCAGCAGGTTGCCGAGCATGACGCGGCCGGCGGTGGTCTCGATCCAGCGCCTGGAGACCTTGCCGGTCTCGTCCATGCCCTCCCACCGGTACTTGATCTTGGTGTGGAGGTGGATGACCTTCGCGTGCAGCGCGTGCTCGAGCTCGGCCATGTCGCCGAACACCTTGCCCTCGCCGGGCAGACCTTCGCGCATGATCGAGACGTAGTACAGACCGAGCACGATGTCCTGCGACGGCACGATGATCGGCTGGCCGTTCGCCGGATGCAGGATGTTGTTGGTCGACATCATCAGGACGCGCGCTTCCAGCTGCGCTTCGAGCGACAGCGGAACGTGCACGGCCATCTGGTCGCCGTCGAAGTCGGCATTGAACGCGGAGCAGACCAGCGGGTGGAGCTGGATCGCCTTGCCCTCGATCAGCACGGGCTCGAACGCCTGGATGCCGAGGCGATGCAGCGTCGGCGCGCGGTTGAGCAGCACCGGATGCTCGCGGATCACCTCGTCCAGGATGTCCCAGACCTCGGGCCGCTCCTTCTCGACCAGCTTCTTCGCCTGCTTCACGGTTGTGGACAGGCCCTTGGCGTCAAGCCGCGAATAGATGAACGGCTTGAACAGCTCGAGCGCCATCTTCTTCGGCAGGCCGCACTGATGCAGGCGCAGTTCGGGACCGACCACGATCACCGAACGACCCGAATAGTCGACGCGCTTGCCGAGCAGGTTCTGACGGAAGCGGCCCTGCTTGCCCTTGAGCATGTCGGCGAGCGACTTAAGCGGGCGCTTGTTGGCGCCCGTGATGACGCGGCCGCGGCGGCCGTTGTCGAACAGCGCGTCGACGGCCTCCTGAAGCATGCGCTTTTCGTTGCGGATGATGATGTCGGGCGCGCGCAGCTCCATCAGCCGCTTCAAGCGATTGTTGCGGTTGATGACGCGGCGGTAGAGGTCGTTGAGGTCGGAGGTCGCGAAGCGGCCGCCGTCGAGCGGCACCAGCGGACGCAGGTCCGGTGGAATCACCGGGACCACGGTCATGATCATCCATTCCGGCTTGTTGCCGGAGTGGCGGAACGCTTCCACGATCTTCAGGCGCTTGGCGAGCTTCTTGTGCTTGATGTCGGAGTCGGTCTCCTGCATCTCGACACGCAGGGTAGCCTCGAGCTTCTCGAGGTCCATGCCCTTGAGCAGCTCGCGGATCGCTTCGGCGCCGATCATGGCGGTGAAGGAATCCTGGCCGTACTCGTCCTGCGCCTTCAGATACTCGTCTTCCGACAGCAGCTGACGGTCCTTCAGCGCGGTGAGGCCCGGCTCCAGCACGACGTAATATTCGAAGTAGAGGATCCGCTCGAGATCCTTCAGCGTCATGTCGAGCAAGAGGCCGATGCGCGAAGGCAGCGACTTCAGGAACCAGATGTGGGCGACGGGAGCTGCGAGCTCGATATGGCCCATGCGCTCGCGCCGGACGCGCGACAGCGTGACCTCGACCGAGCACTTCTCGCAGATGATGCCCTTATACTTCATGCGCTTGTACTTGCCGCACAAGCACTCGTAGTCCTTGATCGGCCCGAAGATGCGGGCGCAGAACAGGCCGTCGCGCTCGGGCTTGAAGGTCCGGTAGTTGATGGTCTCCGGCTTCTTGATCTCGCCGTAGGACCAGGACAGAATCTTCTCTGGGGACGCGATCGAGATCCGGATCTGGTCGAAGACCTGAGCCGGCGTCGTCGGATTGAAGAGATTCATAATTTCTTGGTTCATCGTCTTCTCCTCGCGTGCCGGTCGCCTCCGGCCGCAAATTCGAAAATCATTCAACGAGGCGCCCTGCCCTCAAGGCCTCGGGAAAGGCGCCGATGCCCGGCCGCGAAGGCCGGGCATGAAAGGTCGAATTACTCGGCCGCTTCCGACGTCGGCGCCGGTCCCATCTTGGAGTTGTGCAGATCGACGTTGAGGCCGAGCGAGCGCATTTCCTTGACCAGCACGTTGAACGATTCCGGAATACCGGCCTCGAACGTGTCGTCGCCACGCACGATCGCCTCGTACACCTTGGTACGGCCGGCGACGTCGTCCGACTTCACCGTCAGCATCTCCTGGAGCGTGTACGCCGCGCCGTAAGCCTCGAGCGCCCACACCTCCATTTCGCCGAAGCGCTGGCCGCCGAACTGAGCCTTGCCGCCCAGCGGCTGCTGGGTGACGAGCGAGTACGGACCGATCGAACGCGCATGGATCTTGTCGTCGACCAGATGGTGCAGCTTGAGCATGTAGATGTAGCCAACCGTCACCTTGCGATCGAACGGATCGCCGGTGCGGCCGTCATAGACGGTCGACTGACCCGAAGCGTCGAGACCGGCAAGCTTCAGCATCTCCTCGATGTCGGCTTCCTTGGCACCGTCGAACACCGGCGTCGCGATCGGCACGCCGCGGCTGAGGTTATGGCCGAGTTCGAGCAGCTCGTTGTCGTTGAGCGACTTGATCGTCTCGTCCTCGCCGTAGACCTTCTTCAAGGTTTCCTTCAGCGGCTTGATATCCTGCTTCGACAGGTACGCATCGACCGTCTGGCCGATACGCTTGCCGAGGCCGGCGCAGGCCCAGCCGAGATGGGTCTCGAGGATCTGTCCGACGTTCATGCGCGAGGGCACGCCCAGCGGATTGAGCACGATGTCGGCATGCGTGCCGTCTTCGAGGAACGGCATGTCCTCGATCGGCACGATCTTCGACACCACGCCCTTGTTGCCGTGGCGGCCGGCCATCTTGTCGCCGGGCTGGATCTTGCGCTTCACCGCGACGAAGACCTTGACCATCTTCATCACGCCGGGCGGCAATTCGTCGCCGCGCTGAAGCTTCTCGACCTTGTCGAGGAAGCGCTGTTCCAGCCCCTTCTTCGACTCGTCGTACTGCTTCCGCATGGCCTCGATTTCGGCCATCAGCTTGTCGTTCGGCGAAGCGAACAGCCACCACTGCGACTTCGGGTACTCCTCGAGCACCGCACGGGTGATCTTGGTGTCCTTCTTGAAGCCTTTCGGACCCGCAATGCCCTGCCGCCCCTCGAGGAGCTCGGCGAGCCGGTTGTAGACGTTGCGGTCCAGGATCGCCTGCTCGTCGTCGCGGTCCTTGGCAAGGCGCTCGATCTCTTCCCGCTCGATCGCCAGCGCACGCTCGTCCTTGTCGACGCCGTGACGGTTGAACACGCGCACTTCCACGATCGTGCCCTGCACGCCCGGGGGAACGCGCAGCGAGGTATCGCGGACGTCGGAGGCCTTCTCGCCGAAGATGGCGCGCAGGAGCTTCTCTTCCGGCGTCATCGGGCTTTCGCCCTTCGGCGTGATCTTGCCGACCAGGATGTCACCGGCGCGCACTTCGGCACCGATGTAGACGATACCGGCTTCGTCGAGGTTCTTCAGCGCTTCTTCCGAGACGTTCGGAATGTCGCGGGTGATTTCCTCAGGTCCGAGCTTGGTGTCGCGGGCCATCACCTCGAACTCCTCGATATGGATCGAGGTGAAGACGTCTTCCTTCACGATCCGCTCGGACAGCAGGATCGAGTCTTCGAAGTTGTAGCCGTTCCACGGCATGAACGCGACCAGCACGTTGCGGCCGAGCGCGAGCTCGCCGAGATCGGTCGACGGACCGTCAGCGATGATGTCGCCCTTCTTGACGATGTCACCGACCTTCACCAGCGGACGCTGGTTGATGCAGGTCGACTGGTTCGAGCGCTGGTACTTCATGAGACGGTAGATATCGACACCCGACTTGGTCGGATCGAGATCTTCCGTCGCGCGGATGACGACGCGGGTCGCATCGATCTGGTCGATCACGCCCGAACGGCGCGCCGCGATCGCAGCGCCCGAGTCACGAGCAACGACGCCCTCCATGCCGGTGCCGACGAACGGCGCCTCGGCGCGAACCAGCGGCACCGCCTGGCGCTGCATGTTCGAGCCCATCAGCGCGCGGTTGGCGTCGTCGTTCTCGAGGAACGGGATCAGCGCCGCGGCGACCGAAACGAGCTGCTTCGGCGACACGTCCATGTAGTCGACCTTGTCGGGCGTCATCGGCACGACGTCGCGGGTCCCGCTCGAGCGGCAGACCACCAGGTCTTCGGTAAAGCGCCCCTTGGCGTCGACCGGCACGTTGGCCTGGGCCACCGAATAGCGCCCTTCTTCCATCGCCGACAGGTACACCACCTCGTCGGTAACGCGGCCGTCCTTGACCTTGCGGTACGGCGTCTCGACGAAGCCGTACTTGTTCACGCGCGCGAAGGTCGCGAGCGAGTTGATCAGGCCGATGTTCGGACCTTCCGGCGTCTCGATCGGGCAGATGCGGCCGTAATGCGTCGGATGCACGTCGCGCACCTCGAAGCCGGCGCGCTCGCGGGTCAGACCGCCCGGTCCGAGCGCCGACAGACGGCGCTTGTGGGTGATCTCTGACAGCGGGTTGGTCTGGTCCATGAACTGCGAGAGCTGCGAGGAACCGAAGAACTCGCGCACGGCGGCGGCCGCCGGCTTGGCGTTGATCAGGTCCTGCGGCATGACCGTGTCGATATCGACCGAGGACATGCGCTCCTTGATCGCGCGCTCCATGCGCAAGAGGCCGATGCGGTACTGGTTCTCCATGAGTTCGCCGACCGAACGCACACGGCGGTTGCCGAGATGGTCGATGTCGTCGATCTCGCCCTTGCCGTCGCGCAGATCCACCAGCGTCTTGATGACGGAGAGGATGTCCTCCTTGCGCAGCGTGCGCTGGGTGTCGGGCGCATCGAGGTCGAGGCGCATGTTCATCTTGACGCGGCCGACCGCGGACAGGTCGTAGCGTTCGGCGTCGAAGAACAGCGACTGGAACATGGCCTGCGCCGATTCCAGCGTCGGCGGCTCGCCCGGACGCATCACGCGGTAGATGTCGAACAGCGCATCCTCACGCGTCATGTTCTTGTCGGCCGACAGCGTGTTGCGGATGTAAGGGCCGACATTGACGTGGTCGATGTCGAGCAGCGGCAGCTCCTTGTAGCCCTGCTCGTTGAGCGCCTTCATCAGCTTGTCGGTGATTTCCTCACCGGCCTCGGCGTGGATTTCACCGGTCTTCGGGTTGACGAGATCCTCGGCGACGTAGTTGCCGACCAGCTCCTCGTCGGCCATGCGCAGCGCCTTCAGCCCCTTCTCCTGGAGCTGGCGGGCGGCGCGGACGGTGAGCTTCTTGCCGGCCTCGAGCACGACCTTGCCGGTGTCGGCGTCGATAAGGTCGTTGACGGTCGAGTAGCCGCGGAAACGGTTGGCGTCGAACGGAACGCGCCAGCCTTCCTTGGTCCGCTTGTAGAGAATCTTCTTGTAGAACGTGGACAGGATCGCCTCGCCGTCGAGGCCGAGGGCGAACATCAGCGACGTCACCGGAATCTTGCGGCGACGGTCGATACGCGCATAGACGATGTCCTTGGCGTCGAACTCGATGTCGAGCCAGGAGCCGCGATACGGGATGACGCGGGCGGCGAACAGCAGCTTGCCCGAGGAATGGGTCTTGCCCTTGTCGTGGTCGAAGAACACGCCGGGCGACCGGTGCATCTGCGAGACGATGACGCGCTCGGTGCCGTTGACGATGAAGGTGCCGTTCATCGTCATGAGCGGGATGTCGCCCATGTAGACGTCCTGCTCCTTGATGTCCTTCACCGACTTCGCGCCGGTTTCCTCGTCGATATCGAACACGATGAGGCGCAGCGTCACCTTGAGAGGTGCAGCGAAGGTCATGCCGCGCTGGCGGCACTCGTCGACGTCGTATTTAGGCTGCTCGAACTCGTAGCGGACGAATTCCAGCATCGAGGTGCCCGAAAAGTCGGAGATCGGAAACACCGAGCGGAACACCGCCTGCAGACCCTCGTCGAGACGGCCGCCCGGGGGTTCGTCGACCATCAGGAACTGGTCATAGGACGCCTTCTGAACCTCGATGAGGTTCGGCATCTCGGCGACTTCCTTGATGTGTCCGAAGAACTTGCGAACACGTTTGCGACCGGTGAATGTCTGCTGCGCCATCGTGGCCTCTCATTTTCGTCGCCCGCTCTGGGCGCGCCGTCCGGAACGCGGCTGCCACCGCTCTCCGGGTTGAATTTTCGAACCCGCCTTGGGGGCCAGAGACGCAGCTTCAGGCTTGAATGTCCTGAATCTGTTCTTCAGACCTTCAAAACGCAAAACGACGCGCGGGGCGCAAGAGCGCACCCGCCCGTCACAACGATCGTCTTCACGGACTGCAAAAGCCCGAAATAGCCTGCTCTCCCAACGGCTTACAGGGAAATCCGGCATCCCTGCCCACCGCGCTTTCGTGCTGCCGACCCGATATGGGGCGACAATAGTGCAGATTCGAGGGGTAAACCCTCAAATCCCCACACTTTTTCGTGTTCGGCCTGCGTCGGGACGTTCCGTCGCACGCCTTTTGCATCTGGTCCACCCCCTTGAGGAGCGGACCGGGATCCCGGACCTCGCCGATGCGCGGCCGGGATCCCGCCAGCAAGCGTTGCTTACTTGAGCTCGACCTTGGCGCCAGCCTTCTCGAGCTGGGCCTTGATCTTGTCGGCCTCTTCCTTGTTCACGCCTTCCTTCAGCGGCTTCGGAGCACCCTCGACGAGGTCCTTTGCTTCCTTCAGGCCGAGACCGGTGATGGCGCGGACTTCCTTGATGACCTCGATCTTCTTGTCGCCGGCGCTGGCGAGAACGACCGTGAACTCGGTCTTCTCTTCCGCCGGAGCGGCAGCGGCGCCACCAGCAGCCGGGCCGGCCACGGCGACAGCCGCGGCGGCCGAAACGCCCCACTTCTCTTCGAGGAGCTTCGCCAGTTCGGCAGCTTCGAGCACGGTGAGGCTCGAGAGGTCGTCAACGATCTTCTGCAAGTCAGCCATTGTTCAGTTTCCTTGAGTGTAAGTCTGGTTCGGGTTTGAGTTTTGCGAAGGGCGTCAGGCCGCTTCGCCCTTTGAGGCATGAGCCTGGATGACGCGCGCGAGCTTGCCCGCGGGCGCGTTGGCGAGCTGGGCCAGCTTGGTCGCCGGGGCCACGATGAGGCCGACGATCTTGCCGCGCAGTTCGTCAAGCGACGGCAGCGAGGCAAGCGCCTTCACGCCGTCGACATTCAGGACGGTCTTGCCCATCGACCCGCCAACGATGACGAACTTTTCGTTCGCCTTGGCAAATTCGATGGCGACCTTTGGCGCCGCTACCGGATCGTTGGAAGTTGCGATCACGGTCGGCCCCTTCAGCATGGGGCCGATGGCAACGACGTCAGTGCCTTCAAGAGCAATTTTGGCGAGACGGTTCTTCGAGACCTTCACCGAGGCACCCGCCTGCTTCATCTGCTGGCGCAGCTTCTGCATCTGGGCGACGGTGAGGCCGGAATATTGAGCAACGATCGCGACGCTCGTGGTCTTGAAGACCTCGTTGAGCTGTTCGACCGCCTCTTTTTTTGCCGCTCGTTCCACAGCAAGCTCTCTCCGGTTGGCGGTCATCGCGAGAAGCGGGACCGCCGGGTTGCACCCATCGTCCCGCCCGAACCTGAACCTCCGGGCCAAAAACCCATCGGACACGCCGGGCAAGACGACAATTCAAAGCCTGCCCTCCGGGAGCCCCCTTGGAGGCCCACGGCGTGTCGAGGTCCGAACCAGACCCGTTTCGCGAACCCAACCGTTAACGCTGGGCGCGAAGTGAAATCCGGTCTTCACCCGTCTATGCAGGCCATGCGATTAAGCCGTTGAGAAATCGAAATTTCCCGCAGGCGCCTGCAGTCTTGGACAGGACGAGGCCAGCCGGCGAACCGTCCGACCTCTGCCCGCATCCCACCCACCGACGGGTTTTCCTTCCTTTTCGGGCAAATCCTTGCGGACGTCCTGAAAAGGAATGATCTCCTGTCGTGTCAGGTTTTCGGAATGCGTGCACGAACGCGCCAGCCGAGGCCGGCACGTCCGGAGGCGGTTCTTTAACCGCTCTCTGCCTGCTTGCCAAGAGCAAAATTCACACCAGTTCCAATCGATTGCCGGCCAGGCTTGATCTCGGCTGACAAGGCCCGATTCATGACGATTTGACCGCGTAAGGGAGCGGTTTGCCCTCGAAGAACGCGGTCAGGTTGCCCAGGACGCAATTCTGCATGGCAACGTGCGATTCCAGGGTGTGGCCGCCGATATGCGGGGCGAAGACCACGTTCGGCAGCGCCGTCAGCGCAGCGGGGGCGTGCGGTTCCGTCTCAAAGACGTCGAGGCCAGCGCCGGCGATGGTCTTGTCGGTGAGCGCCGCGACCAGGGCTTTCTCGTCGATGACAGAGCCGCGGGAGATGTTGACGACATAGCCGTCCGCGCCGAGTCGCCGAAGGATATCGGCATTGACGACATGCTGGGTTTCTGCCCCTGCCCGGACCGCGATCATCAGGACGCTGCACCAGTCGGCCAGCGCCTCCAGAGAGGGAAAATATCGATAGGGCAGATCGTATCTGGTGCGGCTGAAATAGCCGACCTCGCTCTCGAAAGCCGCGCAGCGCACGGCGATCTTGCGGCCGATCTCGCCCATGCCGTAGACGCCGATGCGGCGGCCGGGCATGCCGGCCTGAGGCCGCATCATTGGCGACTGTTTTGACGCCGCCCAGTCGCCACTACGGACATAGTGGTCGGCGACCAGCAGGCGCCGCGTCGCCGCGAGCATCAGGGTCATTGCAATATCGGCGACCGAGGCCGCATTGGCGCCCGGGCTGTGGCCGACGGCGATGTTGCGCGCGGCGGCTGCCTTCAGATCGACACCGTCATAACCGGTGCCGTAGCAGATGATGGCGCCGAGCTTTGGAAACAGATCCATCGCCTCCGCGCCGAGCGGGGTCCCGCCCGCAGTCAGCATCGCGCGGATACCCCTGAGCTCGTCCGCCGGAAAAACCTCGTGCGCGGGCTTGCCAGCGGTGTCGAGCAGTTCGAACCGCTCGGCGAAACGCGCCATCATCGTTTTCGGAAAGCGCGAGTAGATCAGGACCTTGTCAGCCATTGTTCTTGCTTCCGGAGAGCGCCGCCACAAACGACGAGGGGCGGAATCGGTTGCCCAATTCCGCCCCTCGCCTCATGCAATTTCCAAACCTTAGCCGAGAATGGTGCCCGGCTCGACCTTCACGCCCGGGCCCATGGTCGAGGACACCGCAACGCGCTGGATGTAGGTACCCTTGGAACCAGCCGGCTTCGCCTTGGAGACGGCATCGGCCAGGGTCTTGATGTTCTCGACCAGCTTCTCCTCGGAGAACGAGGCCTTGCCGACGCCGGCCTGCAGGATGCCGGCCTTCTCGACGCGGAACTCGACCGAGCCGCCCTTGGCACCCTTCACCGCGCCGGTGACGTCCATGGTCACGGTGCCGATCTTCGGGTTCGGCATCAGGCCGCGCGGGCCGAGCACCTTACCCAACCGGCCGACCAGCGGCATCATGTCGGGGGTGGCGATGCAGCGGTCGAAATCGATCGAGCCGTTCTGCACCTTCTCGACCAGGTCCTCGGCGCCGACGACGTCAGCACCGGCCGCCTTGGCCTCGTCAGCCTTGGCGCCCCGGGCGAACACGCCGACGCGGAGCGTACGGCCAGTGCCGTTCGGCAGGGTCACGACGCCGCGAACCATCTGGTCTGCGTGACGCGGATCGACACCGAGATTGATCGCGACCTCGATGGTCTCGTCGAACTTCGCCTTCGCGCGCTCCTTGACCATCTTGATGGCGTCCGCGAGCGGGTAAAGCTTTTCGCGATCAATGCCTTCGCGGGCTTTGTTCAAACGCTTTCCGATTGCCATGACCGCTTACCCCGCAACTTCCAGACCCATCGAACGGGCAGAGCCCTCGACCATCTTCATGGCCGATTCGATGGTGTCGCAATTCAAGTCCTTCATCTTCTTCTCGGCGATCTCGCGCACCTGCGCCTTGGTCACCTTGCCGGCCTTGTCGCGGCCCGGCGCCTTCGAGCCGGACTGGATCTTGGCGGCCTGCTTGAGGAAGAAGGACATCGGGGGGGTCTTCATCTCGAACGTGAACGAACGATCGGCGTAGATCGTGATCACGACGGGAATCGGGGTGTTCTTCTCTTCCTTCTGGGTCTGGGCGTTGAACGCCTTGCAGAACTCCATGATGTTGAGACCGCGCTGACCGAGCGCGGGACCGATCGGGGGCGAAGGATTCGCCGCGCCGGCCGGGACCTGAAGCTTCAGGTATCCGGTCACTTTCTTTGCCATGTATCACTCCTGTTGTGCCGGCATGTCGCCGGCGGTTTCAGGTTCGTGGTCTGGGTCGGATGCGGCTGGCAACCGCCCTCTCCCTCCCACGGCCTCTCTTTGCGCGAAACCTCTCGGCTTCACGCGCTACCCGGTCAGACCTTCTCGACCTGACCGAATTCCAGCTCGACGGGCGTTGCGCGGCCGAAGATCGACACCGCGACCTTCACGCGCGAGCGCGCCTCGTCGATTTCCTCGACCACACCCGAGAACGAGGCAAACGGGCCGTCGGCCACGCGCACATTCTCGCCGATCTCGAACGACACCGACGCCTTCGGGCGTTCCACGCCCTCCTGCACCTGGTGCAGGATGCGCATGGCCTCGGCTTCCGAGATCGGCATCGGCTTGTTTTCCGCACCGAGGAAGCCCGTCACCTTCGGCGTGTTCTTGATCAGATGGAACGCCTCGTCGGTCAGCTTCATCTTGACCAGCACATAGCCCGGGAAGAACTTGCGCTCGGCATCGATCTTGCGGCCGCGGCGCACTTCCGTGACCTTCTCGGTCGGAACCAGCACCAGCTCGAACAGATCCTCGAGCCCGCGCTGCTTGGCCTGCTCGCGGATCGATTCGGCGACCTTCTTCTCGAAGTTCGAATAGGCGTGAACGATGTACCAGCGCTTGTCGGACACTTGAGCGGTTGCCGTTGCCATCAGTGAATGCCCAGGAGGAAGGTGATGAGGTAGCGGATGATCTGGTCGGCGGCGAAGAAGAAGATCGAGGCGACGGCCACCATGACGAATACCATGATGGTGGTGATCGTGGTCTCACGACGGGTCGGCCAGGTGACCTTGGCGGTCTCCGAGCGCACTTCCTGCAAGAACTTGAACGGGCTGACTGCCATCGTTTGATGTCCAACGTCCATCGACAGACGCGAATGAATTTCGGGGATCCGAACAGCCGCCGTTAGCCCAGCCCTCTGTCTTGAAGGATGAGCCGGAAACCGGGCTCGATTGTTCGGGGATTTCAAAGCCGCGCCGGAGATCCGCGTCTAACGGGCCGGCTGCGAGTGCGGGGTAAATACTGCGGATGGGGCCAAAGGTCAAGATATGGGGGGCTTCGCGGCGAGAAGCCGGCGTCCTCGGCGACCGAGCACAGCCCAAGGAGGATCAAGGGCTTATTCCCCGGTCCCAGCGGAGGCGGGATCAAGGCCCCCGGGAACCTCCCTGATCAACCCGCCGCCCGGATCAGTCGGCCCGGTCGACCATGGAAACACCCGGTAGCGGCACCACGAATTTTCCACCCTCGGCGAAATAGCGGGCGTGCTTGGCCCGGATCGGGTCGACATAGCGCCAGGCGAAGACCACGACGAACGCGGGCTTGCGCTCGTAAAGGGCGGCCGGGGGCAGAATCGGAATGTCGTAACCCGGGCCCGCCATCACGTTCCCCTTCTTGGGGTCGTCGTCCACCAGGAAGTCGATCTTGTTCTCCAGGCCGAACTGCGGGAGCAGCGTCGTGGTGCCGACCGAGACACCGTAGCCGGCGACCAGTTGCCCCCGCGCGTGGGCGGCATCGGCCATCGCGACCAGCTCGTCGCGGATGGCCGCGATCCTCTTCACATAGGGCGCGTAGTAGGCCGGCTGATCGACGCCGAGCCGGTCCTCCTCGGCGATGAACTTCGCGACCTCCGCTGACGGCTTCTTCGCACCGCCGGCGCGCTGGACCGTCACGCGGATCGAGCCGCCCTTCGTCCAGATGTGCTGAACGTCGATCACTTCCATGCCGAGCCGCGCGAAGAACCGCGTCAACGGCTTGATGTTAAAATACGACAGATGCTCGTGATAGACGGTGTCGAGCAGGTTCTTCTCGGTGACGTCGACGCCGTACTGCGTCTCGAAGACGAACAATCCGTCCGGCGCGAGCACGTCGCGAACCCCGATCACCAGCGGATCGAGATTGTCGACATTGGCGATCATGTTGTTGGCGATAACGACGCTCGCCGCACCATGGCTTTGCAGGATGCGGCGCCCGATCGCATCGGTGAAGAAATCGCCGATGGTCTCGATCCCGGCTTCCGTCGCACGCCGCGCGATGTCGACAGCGGGATCGACGCCCAGCACCCGCATGCCGCGCTCCTTGAAGAAGCCGAGCAACGATCCGTCATTGCTGCCGAGCTCGACGACAAGCGAGCCCGGCGCGATCCCGAAGCGGCTGACGACGTCGTTGGCATAGCCTGCGAAATGCTCCCGCAAGCCGAGCGAGAGCGAGGTGGTATAGACGTAGTTGCGGTACTGGATCTCCGGATTGCCGACATGGAGAATCTGGAGGTGGCCGCAGTCCCGGCACAGATGCAGCGCCATCGGTACCGCGGCCCGGAAGACGGGATCGTCGACGCTGGCGTCCGGCACCTGGAAGTTCGGCGTGCCGATGGGCATGCCTGCCATCGGAACGACCAGCTCCTGCTTGTCCGAATGACCTAGAGTTGCCTCGGGGTTCTACCAGTCAAGGGTAGCCGGCAACGGCGGCGCAAGATGACACCTTCCAGGGCGGCAAAAAAGCTTACAATCGTCATTCCTGCACTGAACGAGCAGGACAAGATCGCCGACACCATCGACGGCGTGCTGCCGCTCGCCCGCGAGCTGCTCGACGATTTCGAGATCTTCCTGATCGACGATGGCAGCACCGACGCCACCGGCGCGATCATGGACGAGTTCGCGGCCGGCGAGCCACGCATCATCGTGCATCACAACGCAGAACGGCGGGGTGTCGGCGCCGGCTTCGAATTCGCCCTGTCGCGCGCGAGGTTCGATGCCATCACGCTCATTCCCGGCGATCACGCCTTTCAAAACGAAGGGATCGCCCGGATGTTCAAGGCGGCGGGCGCCGCCGACCTCGTCATCACCTATCGCGACAACCAGTCGGACCGCTCCATCAACCGCTCCCTCCAGTCGCACTCCCTGCGGTTCATCCTGAACTGCCTGTTCGGCTTCTGGCTGTCCGACTACCACAGCATGATCGTCTACCCCGTGAGATGGCTGCGCCAGATCGCGGTCAAGGCCGACGGCTACGGCTATCAGATCTGCGCATTGATCTCGCTGCTCCAGCTCGGCCTCTCCTACGTCCAGGTCCCCGTGAGCCTGAATGCGGAGCTGAAGGGATCGTCCCGCGCGCTGCGGCTGCGCACCTATTTCGAGCTCGTCGGCACCATCGTCTCTCTGCTGCGCCGCGTTCCCATTCGGAACGTCGATTTCAGCCAAATTCCGCCCGACGCGGAGCGGACCCTCGCGCGTTGAGGCGCGCCCCGCGGGCCTCGGCGCGGGACCTCGGATATTTGGACCGGCTGTCGGCGATACGTACGAGGGACGCCTTGTCCCTACCCCGCCAGCATCTCATCTAAGTGACTGATTTTACTGGCAGGAGTGGCAGGGCTCGAACCTGCGACCCCCGGTTTTGGAGACCGGTGCTCTACCAATTGAGCTACACTCCTACGAACCCGCGTCACCGCGGATCAGGCGCGCTTTCAAGCACAAGGGACGGCCGGTTTGCAAGGGTGAACCGCGCCGGCTTCGCTTGTTTGTGCCGGGGTTTCTGGGCCACAGTCCGTTGACGACAACGAAAAACAACCGGGAGTGCCCATGACCGCGACAGCGACCGCCACAGCGGCCCGACAGGCCACCACCGCGCTCCAGACCCCGCCTGTGCCGGAAGCCCGCCCCGAGACGCTCGGGCTGTCGCGCCCCCGCCTCCAGGCCCTGTCGGACGCCTTCAAGCGCGAGATCGACAAGGGAACAGTTCCAGGGGTCACCGTGCTGGTGGCCCGGCGCGGCCAAATCGGCTGGTTCGAGGCGCTCGGCAAGCAGAGCCCCGCGGGCGACGCAGCAATGGCGCGCGATTCGATCTTCCGCATCTTCTCGATGACCAAGCCGATCGTCTCGGTCGGCATCATGGCGCTGGTCGAGGATGGCCAACTCCTGCTCGGCGACGCCGTCGCTAAATTCATCCCGGAATTTGCGAGCCAGAAGGTCGGCGTCGTCAAGGACGGCAAGTTGGAGCTGGTGCCCCCGACGCGGCCCATGACCGTGCAGGACCTGCTCCGCCACACCTCCGGCCTCACCTACGAGCACCAGGGCGACGGCCCCGTGCACAAGCTCTACCAGGAGTCCCGCGTCCGCAGCCGCAAGATCAGCAACGCCGAGCACGCCGCGCTGGTGGCGAGCTTTCCGCTGGTCTGCCAACCCGGTGCCGAGTTCAACTACAGCCGCTCCACCGACATCCTTGGCCGCATCATCGAGGTCGTCAGCGGCAGGACGCTCGGCGCCTTCCTCACCGAGCGCGTGCTCGCGCCGCTCCAGATGGCCGAGACCGGCTTCTCCACATCCGAGGCCAATGCCGGCCGGCTCGCCGAGCCGTTCGCGGCCGATCCCTGGACCGGCGACAAGGTCGCGCTGTTCAACATGCTCGAGCAGCCGGTGATGGAGTCCGGCGGCGGCGGCCTGGTGTCGACCACGATGGACTATGCGCGCTTCTGCCTGATGCTACGCAATGGCGGCACGCTCGACGGCAACAGGGTCATCGGCCGCAAGACGCTGGAGCTGATGGCCTCCGATCACCTCGGGCCAGGCGTTGCGATCAACGGCACCCTGCTCTCGCCTGGCCACGGCTTTGGCCTCGGCTTCGCCGTGCGCCGCGAGGCCGGCATCGCGCCGTTCCCCGGCAGCGTCGGCCAGTATTTCTGGAGCGGCATCGCCGGCACTTTCTTCTGGATCGACCCGAAGGAGGATCTGTTCGCGGTGTTCATGAGCCAGGGCCCCGGACAGCGCGACTACACGCGGACCTTGGTGCGGGATCTGGTTTACGCGGCGGTGGAGTGAGGCGGCGTCTGCATAATCTCGCACGGTGACGCCGCATCCTCACATTCGCTGTCATGCCCCGGCTTGACCGGGGCATCCAGTACGCCGCGGCGGATGTGGTAAGAGCGAACTCTCCAATGAAGGCCTCTGGAATACTGGATCACCCGCCTCCGCGGGCGATGACACCGGTTGTTGGATGGGCTGCGTGCCTCTTTTACACTCTATCGCTCAACTGATCGTCGCGCCGCCGTCGATCACCATGGTCTGGCCGGTCATGAAGTCGCCGGCCTTCGAGCCCAGGAACACCGCCGCGCCGGCGATCTCGTCGGGGATGCCGATGCGCAGCAGCGGCGAGCGCGAGGTCGAGGCTTTCAGGTTCTCCGGATTGTCCCACAGCGCCTTGGCGAAATCGGTCTTGATCAGGCCCGGCGCAATGCAGTTCACGCGGATGTTGTGCGGGCCGTATTCGCAGGCGAGGTTGCGCGCGAGCTGCATGTCGGCGGCTTTCGAGATCGCGTAGGCACCGAGGATGGTCGAACCCTTGAGGCCGCCAATCGAGGAGACGATGATGATCGAGCCGTCCTTGCGCTCGATCATCTGCGGCACCACCATCGAGATCAGCCAGTTGTTGGCGACGATGTTGTTGTCGAGGATCTTCCTGAACTGATCGTCGGAGATGCCGGCGAGTGGACCGTAATACGGGTTCGAAGCGGCGTTGCAGACCAGCACGTCGATCTTGCCGAAGGCGCGGTTGCTCTCGTCGACGAGGTTTTGCAGATTCTCCTTCGACGAGATGTTGGCGGCGACCGCGACCGCGGTGCCCTTGCCGAACTTGTCGTTGATCCCCTTGGCGACCTGCTCGCAGACGTCGGCCTTGCGCGAGGAGATCACCACCTTGGCGCCGTGCTCGGCCATGCGCTCGGCGATCGCAAGCCCGATGCCGCGCGTCGATCCCGTGATGACGGCGACTTTCCCCTTCATGTCGAACAAGGTCATATGTCTCTCCCTGAGTACGATTTGATTGGCCCGAAACTCATGTCGCTCGCGCGAGCGACAGCCGCTTCAGGCGAGCTTCTTGACTTCCGGCCCCGCCGGCTGGTGCATCGCTGCGTGCGCAGCATCCGCAATCCACGGCTGCTGGTTCACCATCGGCAGCCGCCAGACGGTGCGCTCGGGACTCGCAAAATAGTCCAGCCGCGTCACCGAGCAATTGTCGATGTCGAACGACAGCCCCCGCTCCGGCTGGCCGTCGAGCGCGAGCCCCAGCGCCGCCTTGATCGTGCCGCCATGCGCGACTGCGATGATGTCCTGCCCTGCCGCCTCATTGGTGATCCGCTCGATGGTGCGGCGCGTGCGGTTGTAGAGGTCCATGAAGCTCTCGCCGCCGGGCGCGGGCTCGTTGATGTCGGCGAACCAGCTGGCGCCGACGGGGCGGCTCGCGATGAACTGGGCCCGGTTCATGCCCTGCCAGCGGCCGAGGTTCTGCTCGGCGAGATCCGCTTCCCGCTTCATCGACGCGGGCCTTGGGAAGCCGGCCGCCCAGATCGCCTCGGCGGTCTGGTGGGTACGCATCAGATTGCTCGAATACCAGACCGCCGTGCGTGGCAGCACCTTGGCAACAGCATTGAACACATAGGTATCGCTGGTGTCGCAGGCGATGTCAGACTGTCCGTAGATGTTGCCGCCGTCATTGCGCACCGGCGCGTGACGGACCCACCACCATCGCGTGACGACCACATTTGGCTTGTCTGCACCTGCCATCGAAACCCTTCCATCTCGTTTGATGTCGCTGTACGTCAGTAGCGAACGTGTCTCAAGACACTTTACCGTTTGAAATCTTGTTTGAAATTCCGTCGCGCGGCAAGCGTCGCGCGCGAGCAAAAGGGAGAAACGCATGGGCCGCCTGCAAGGCAAATCCGTCATCATCACCGGCGCCGGCAGCGGCATCGGTCGCGCGGCGGCGCTGCTGTTCACCAAGGAAGGGGCCAAGCTGATCGCAGTCGATCGCACCGAGGCGGTGAAGGAGACCGTCGAGGAGGTGAAGAAGGCCGGCGGCATCGCGGAAGCCATGATCGCGGATGCCGGCTCCGAAAAGGACGTCATCGCCGTGATCGACAAGGCGGTGAAGGCGCATGGCCGGCTCGACGTGATCTGGGCCAATGCCGGCATCTCCGGCGGGCTCGTTCCGCTCGCCGAGCAGACGGTGGAGCATTGGCAGGAGATCCTGCGCATCAACCTGATCGGGCCGTTCCTCGCGGTGAAATACGCGATGCCGCACATGGTCAAGCAACAGTCCGGCGCGATCGTGCTGACCGCCTCCGTCGCAGGCCTCAAGGCCGGCGCCAGCGGCCATCCCTATGCCGCCAGCAAGGCCGGCGTGATCAGCCTGGTGCAGACCACGGCCTATTCGCTCACCGGCACCGGCGTGCGCATCAACGCGGTCTGCCCCGGCCTGATCGAAACCGGCATGACCAAGCCGATCTTCGACCGCGCCAAGGAGCGCGGCACCCAGGACAAGATCGGCCAGCTCAATCCGCTCAAGCGCCCCGGCCAGCCGCACGAGCTCGCGGCGATGGGACTGTTCCTGGCGAGCGACGAAGCCTCGTATGTCAACGGCCAGGCGTTCCCGGTGGACGGCGGCCTCACGGCGTCGATGCCGTATACGGGCAAGCCGGTTTAATTGGGATCCCGTGTCCCGGACGCAGCAGCGTT
This sequence comes from Bradyrhizobium sp. USDA 327, assembly GCF_041262065.1. Taxonomy (NCBI): domain Bacteria; kingdom Pseudomonadati; phylum Pseudomonadota; class Alphaproteobacteria; order Hyphomicrobiales; family Nitrobacteraceae; genus Bradyrhizobium; species Bradyrhizobium sp. USDA 327. The sequence goes on from NZ_JBGCCW010000001.1 coordinate 3,933,545, forward strand.
CTTACGCTGCTGCGCAGAGCCGGGATTCAGCAGGCTCCGCAACGCGCTGATGGATGGGCCCCGGCTCTGCAGCGCATCACTTCGTGCTGCGCAACGTCCGGGGCACGACCTCGTCGTTGAATGACTGACATGGGATCGCATCCTCGCGGCGCATCTCGCCCGAGCTTTGTTTCGTCGCCTCACCCTCAAGTGAAAGAGGGCGCAGGGAAGACCGGGCGCCGGCTGGCACCCGCGGTCCACTGTGCGAAGTTGCAGTCAGAAATTTGCACAGCGGCATACAGGTGAAGCCAAACGTCCGGCCTTCCCTGCGCAGTGGTTTTTACGGCTTATGTCGCGCTCTCCCCGGGGAGCGATGCACTATTGCCCCCGTCGCCTTGCGGATGACTGACGGTGCGAAACCCGGTCGGGCCGCAACGTCACCGCAAGACTTGGCGCACAGACCCCGGGCGCCAGGACCACACGATTTTGCCGTACGCTGATGGCACCGGTCGTATGCGCGACACCTTGCTCACGGTCTCCCGCCCTGCAAGCCCGTTCGCGCCAACGCCATCTGCGTCCACCGCCGCCCGGCCCGCGTTCGTGACGATCGCGATACGCCCCTCTTCCTTGGGCCGGGTTGCGGCGCCACATACGCCATTTCCGAATTTCGGTAAAGCGGAATATTTTCGGCGCGGCGTCTTGACCGACGGTTTGGGTGTTTTGCCCGACGGGCAACGCAAGATCTGGTAGCTCTTCCCTCGTCATTCCGGGGCGCGACGAAGGCGCGAACCCGGAATCCATTTCACCACGCGTGATGCGGCCCGATGGATTCCGGGCTCGCTGCGCATCGCCCCGGGATGGCGGTTGCGATGTTGATTTGCCCGACCGGGCGCCACATTGGTATGGTTCCTGCAAGCGTTTCAGCTTCCATTCCCCCGACAGAACGAGACAATGCCAAGCTCAAGACCCGACCGGATCCGAAAACTCCTCGCCGACCTCGTCGGCTTCGACACCATCAGCGACCGCACCAACCTGCCCCTGATCGCCCATATCGAAAGCTATCTCGCCGCGTTCGGCCTCAAGGGTGAGCGCATCGTCGACGAGACCGGCGAGAAGGCCGCATTGTGGGTCACGATCGGGCCGGAGGATCGTCCCGGTATGGTGCTGTCGGGCCATACCGACGTGGTGCCCGTCGTGGGCCAGGACTGGAGTCATGATCCGTTCAAGCTGGTGGAGCGCGACGGAAAGCTCTACGGCCGCGGCACCACCGACATGAAGGGATTTGTCGCGGTGTGCCTCGCCATGGTGCCGGAGATGCTGGAGGCCGGGCTCAAGACACCGATTCATCTGGCGATCTCCTATGACGAGGAGATCGGCTGCGTCGGCGTGCGGCCGATGCTGCGCGAGGTCGCCAAGAAGAAGATCAAGCCGCTCGGCGCCTTCATCGGCGAGCCGACGCAGATGCAGGTCATCATCGGCCACAAGGGCAAGCACGGCGTGCGCGCCACATTTCGCGGCCTCGCTCGGCATTCCTCGATCGCGCCCGACGGCGTCAACGCGATCGAATATGCCGCCGAGCTGATCATCGAGATCCGCCGCCGTGCCGAGAAGCTTGCGGCCGCGCGGGCGAACGACAGCCTCTACGACGTTCCGCACTCGACGCTGCTCACCAGCATCGTCCATGGCGGCGCCGCGCTCAACATCGTGCCTGACACCTGCACGGTGGATTTCGAATGCCGCGGTATCGGCATCACCGAGTCGCGCGAGGTCACGGACGCGATCGTCGCCTGGGCCAAGGCCGAGCTCGCGCCCGCGATGAAGGCAAGGCACCCGGAGTGCGGCATCGATTTCGAGGAGATCCTCGACTATCCCGCGCTCGACACCGCGGCCGACGCCGCGATCGTCACGCTGGCCAAGAGCCTTGCGGGACGCAACGACCATGCCAAGGTCGCCTTCGGCACCGAGGCGAGCCTGTTCGCCAGCATGGCCGACATCCCCTCGGTGGTGATCGGCCCGGGATCGATCGCGCAGGCGCATACGCCGGACGAGTTCGTGGAGATGGCGGAGCTGGAGAAATGCGCAGGCTTCGTGGAAAAGCTGATCGCGCATTGTGCGAAGGGATAGCCGGAGGCGATGCTGCCGTAGGGTGGGCAAAGCGGAGCGTGCCCACAATCTGTATCCATCACAAGGATGGTGGGCACAGCGCTACGCGCCCTTTGCTCACCTAAAAAACGCATACGATGGTCCATCCATGGTTGTTGCCAAACTGAGATTTCTTCACAGTCCTGACGCGGATCCGCTTGAGGCTTTCTCGCCAAACGGACCATTTGGAATCCTGGTAATGGCTATCGTCGGCCCGGCCGACGGACCAGGACAAGAGTCTTTCGACTTCATGCTCTGCACGCCCGACTGGTTTAGTTCGAACATGAAGGCTGACTTCATGATCGGGAGGCACTATGTCTTCGTGAAGCAATACGACTATCCCCGGCTCCAAGCGTTCGTCGAAGCCTATTGTGCGGAATGCTCGGGAACGTCTTGGAAGGAAGTGGCGGAAAAACTGAGCCGCCTCGGAAAGTGGGAGTTCGAAGATTACATTCCCTAGCCGTCGACGGCAGCAAAGTAACTTCCCCCGTCGCTCGCAATACGGGGAGTGTGCGGGCACGGAGCGCCCCGCCTCACCGCTCCTGCAAGGCCAGCCGCACGCCGACCGCGCAGTAGATGGTCCCGACCACCTTGCCCTGCCACTTCACCACAGCTGGATGGCGGCGCAGGAGACTGCCGAGACGACCGGCGCCGACGGCGAAGACGACGGTGCTAAGCAAGCCAAGCAGCACGAAGACGATCCCGAGGATCGCAAGCTGAACTGCGGTCGAACCGTGCTCCGGCCTCACGAATTGCGGCAAGAAGGCGAAGAAGAACAGCGCAGTTTTGGGATTAAGCACCTCGGTCAGCACGGCCTGCCGAAAGGCGCGGCCCGCGCTGATCGCAGGCGTGCCGCCATTCAGCTCGATGGGCGCCCTGTCGAGCATGGCGCGAATGCCGAGATAGATCAGGAACGCAGCGCCCGCATACTTGACGATGCTGAACAGCAGCGCGGAGGTCGCGACGATCGCCGACAGGCCGACGATCGCCATCGAGGTATGGATCAGGTCACCGACTGCGATGCCGGCACCGGTCGCGATGCCGGCCTTCGTTCCGGAACTTGCGGCGCGCGCCAGGGTGAGCAGCGTCGCCGGGCCAGGAATCAAGACGAAGCCCAGCACGATGAGGACGTAGGTGACGAGGGTGGCGTGATCGATCATAGGCGCGGCTCCGAAGACGGATCAGTGCGGGAGGCCGAGCGACGGCGAGTAGTCCACCGCCACAAGCAAGCGATCCTCGATCTGACCTACCATGAGTCCATGCTCCGCGTGAGTCACCCGCTTGATCTCGGCCCACTCGGCATCGGCCATGAAGGCCGCCCATGCCGAAATCTTGGCCGCTTCGTCCGGCCATTCCAGGAGGTACGCGAACTCGGTCCGTTCGCCGAATGTTGTCTCCCACATCGCCACGATCTGGAAGCCGTACCGGGTTCGCATGATGCGGGCGGCGTGATCGCGGAAACGAGCGTGGAAGGCGGCCTTGTTCTTCTCGAAAATCTCGTAGATGCGCAGTTGCTGGACCATGATCATTCTCCGTGGAAAGGAGATATGGTCAGGTTCTGTCGCTGGACAAGCTGGGCCTGGCGCGACGCACGCGCGGACCCTTGTAGCCTCGATGGAGCGAAACGAAATCGAGGATGCCTCCTCCGCGGAAATATCCTGGATTACTTCGCTTCTGCCGTCGCACTTCGAGCTATGGCGGGCAAGTCGCTCGCAATGAATGTGGAATGAGCTCGCTTCATCACCAGTGTCATGCCCCGGCTTGACCGGGGGCATCCCGTACGTCGCGGCTTCTCGGTTCAAGCACTCGCGTCTCTGGAATACTGGATTGCCCGCCTTCGGGGGCAATGACAGAGAGTCTGTGGAGAGAGCGCTCCACCAAAATACGAAAAAGGCGCGGCCACGTCGGCCGCGCCTTCGTTCTACCTACACCGCGCCCGCCTTCTGCGCATATTCCCACGAGGCCTTCGACAGCGGCACGGTGCGCTTGGCTGACTCCAGCGCCTTGGCATTCGCCGCGGTGCCGTCGCGGACGCGGCCGGCGATGCCCTGGGTGATGCCGGCGAGACGGAACAGATTGTACGAGAAGTACCAGTTGAGATCGGGCACCGTCATCTTCGTGACGTTGCAGTAGATTTGTGCCGCCTCGTCCAGGGTCGGGATGTTGAGCGCCTTGAGGTCGGCGCCCTCGAGCCCCGGCATGATCCACTGCATCAACAGGTAGGTGAAGTCGGCCATGGGATCGCCGAGCGTCGACAGCTCCCAGTCCAGCACCGCCTGCACGCGCGGTTCCGTCGCGTGGAAGATCATGTTGTCGAGGCGATAGTCACCATGGACGATGGAGACGCGCGCCTGCTCCGGCACGGTCTTCGGCAGCCATTCGGCGACCTTCTCGAACTCGGGAATGTGCTGCGTCTCGGAGGCGCGATACTGCTTGGTCCAACGGTCGATCTGGCGCGCGAAATAGTTTCCGGGCTTGCCGAAATCGCCGAGGCCGATCGTAACAGGATCGAACATGTGGAGCTTCGCCAGCGTCTCGATCTTGCTGGTGAAAATCTTGCGCCGGTCGTCCGGCGCCTGGCTCGGCAGCGTCGGATCCCAGAACACGCGGCCCTCCTCCATCGACATGATGTAGAAGGCGGCACCGATGATGCTGTCGTCCTGGCACAGCGCATAGGCGCGCGCGACCGGAAAGCCCTGTTTGCCGAGCGCCGCGATCACGCGATACTCGCGATCGACCGCATGCGCCGACGGCAGCAATTTGCCGAACGGCTTCCTGCGCATCACGTAAGAGCGCTTCGGGGTGTCGAGCCGGTAGGTCGGGTTGGATTGGCCGCCCTTGAACTGCAGGACGACCAGCGGACCCTCGAACTCTTCAACGTTCTCGCGCATCCAGGCTTCGAGCCGCATCTCGTCGAAACGATGCCGCTCCTCGACCGGCTTGGTGCCCGAGAACTCCTCGTCTTTCCTGACGCCGTCAGCCACGGTGACGCTCCCTCTTCAGTCCTGACCATCAAAGGTCGAGCATGATCCTAATCGGTAACCGCTGACGCACTTGCGTCAAGCGGTCACCGCATCATGCCCTGTCGTTTCTTCAGATCGGGAGCGCCTCCCGGCCCTCCCTCTCAATGATTGGGAGAGTTTGCATACTTCCGAACCTCGAGCCTGGCAATGGCGCGATTGTGCACCTCGTCGGGACCGTCGGCGAGACGGAGCGTACGGATGTGGGCGTAGTCCTTGGCAAGGCCGGCCTCGTCCGACACGCCGGCGCCGCCGAATGCCTGGATCGCCTCGTCGATGATCTTCAGCGCCATGTTGGGCGCGGCGACCTTGATCATGGCGATCTCGGCCTGCGCGGTCTTGTTGCCGACCTTGTCCATCATGTCGGCGGCCTTGAGGCACAGAAGACGCGTCATCTCGATGTTGGTGCGGGCTTCGCCGATGCGCTGCTCCCACACGCTGTGCTCGACGATCTTCTTGCCGAAGGCGGTGCGCGAGGTGAGCCGCTTCACCATCTTCTCCAGCGCCTCCTCGGCCTTGCCGATGGTGCGCATGCAGTGATGGATGCGGCCGGGGCCGAGACGGCCCTGCGCGATCTCGAAGCCGCGCCCCTCGCCGAGCAGGATGTTCTCCTTCGGCACGCGCACGTTCTCGAGCAGCACCTGGGCATGGCCGTGCGGCGCATCGTCGAAGCCGAACACCGGCAGCATCTTCTCGACCTTGATGCCGGGGGTGTCGAGCGGAACCAGTATCTGCGACTGCTGCTGGTGCTTGGCCGCCTTGAAATCGGTCTTGCCCATCAGGATCGCGATCTTGCAGCGGGGATCACCGACGCCGGACGACCACCATTTGCGGCCGTTGATGACGTAGTGGTCGTCGTCGCGCTCAATGCGGGTCTCGATGTTGGTGGCGTCAGACGAGGCGACCGCCGGTTCCGTCATCAGGAAGGCCGAGCGGATCTCGCCGTCCATCAGCGGACGCAGCCATTTGCGCTTCTGCTCCTTGGTGCCGTAGCGCATGAACACTTCCATATTGCCGGTATCAGGCGCGGAGCAGTTGAACACCTCGGAGGCCCAGGTGATGCGGCCCATCTCTTCGGACAACAGCGCGTATTCGAGATTGGTCAATCCCGCACCGCGGAATTCATCATCTTCATGCTCGTTCGGCGGCATGAACATGTTCCAGAGGCCTTCGGCCTTTGCCTTCTTCTTGAGGTCTTCCAGGATCGGGATGACCTTCCAGCGGTCGCCGCTCTTGTCCTGCTGGTCGTAGATCGGCATTGCCGGGCGCACGTGCTTGGCCATGAAGGACCGCACGCGATCGAGCCATTCCTTCTGCTTGGTGGACAGATCAAAATCCATGGGACGCTCCTCGTTTTCTCTCTCGCAAACCCTTTTGCGCCGGACTGTCCTCCCGCCGCGCGCGGCCCGCAAGCGCGAATGCGCGAAGCTGCGAGGCGCACCGGAACCCATCGCAGTTGCGAACGAGTCCTGATTGCGGATTGACTTTTCCCGACCTTCAAACGATGGTTTCATACAACTGTTTGAATTGCAACTCCCCTCCCTGAGGGCTCCCATGGCCAGCGATCATACGAGGTCTGCCATTCTCGCCGCCGCCGAACGGCTCTATGCCGATCGCGGCTTCGGCGACGTGACGCTGCGCGACATCGTCGCGGAGGCCAATGTCAACCTGGCGGCGGTGAACTATCATTTCGGCTCGAAGGACGAGCTGATCGCGGAGCTGTTCGTCACACGCTCGATCGCCACCAACCGCGAGCGCCTGCGCGAACTGAAGGCGGCGGAAGAGCAAGGCGGCGGCCGCGCGCCGATCGAGGTGATCTTGCGCGCGCTGGTCGGGCCGACCTTGCGCGGCTGCCTTGGCCCGCAGAACCAGCGCTCCACCGCCGCGCGCTTCATGATCCGCGCCTCGATCGAATCCGTGCCGCCGATCCGCCGCATCAAGAACCGTGAGATCGACCATTTGCGGAAATTCGCCGGCGCGATGCTCCGCGCCCTGCCCGAGCGCAGCGAGGTCGATATCTACTGGGGCCTCAACTTCGCGCTCGCGATGGCGCACCACACCATCCGCGAGAGCGAACGGCTGACGAAGCTGTCTGAAGGCAAATGCGACCTCGACGACGTCGAGGACGTGGTCGCGCGCGTGGTCAGCGTCGCGACGATGGCACTGACGGCGGGAAAGGTCGAGGCAAAGCCGCGCGCCCTGGCGCGGGATGCGCGTTGATCAACCGAAGATCGGTCGAAAGCCGCGCGAGGTCAGTCCCGCCTGCGGCAAGACCCTCGGAATTCCGCCTGTAGCAGCGACAGCGGTTACGCCTGCTGCGGCATCTCCTCGGCCTCTTCCTTGGCGAGCAGCAGCAGCATCTCGATACCCATCTCGCCTTCCTGCGGCGAGCGGATGAACTTTATTTCGTCGGCGCTTTGCCGCAGCGCAGCAACGATGGCGACGGCCTGATTGGCCGTTGCCGCCTCAGTCGCCAGAATGGCCTTCTGGTCCTTGGCCTGGAACCCGATCGTGTAGGACATTTGCTTCCCTCCCGAACTCAAGTGGAGAGATCGAATCAGAGTCTCGCGCGAAGGGGAAGCCTGTGCGACTACGGACAGGGATTATTTGGGGATTGTGCGCAAGCCTCAGGCAAGCCCCGGCATGGCGCGTGGGTCCTCGCCGTCGCACGGTCGCGCCGAGGCTCGCGCTCCCTCCGGCTAGATGATCCCCTGCTGCTTCAGCTGCTCGATCTTGCCGGCATCATAGCCGAGCTTGCCGCCGAGCACTTCTTCGGTATGTTCCCCTAACAGCGGCGGGGCGCGGTAGGTCTGGATCGGCGTCTCCGAGAGGGTCAGCGCGTTGCGGACCAGCGAAAGATCGGGTTTGAAGGGGTGGTCGACCTTCACCCGCATGCCGCGCGACTGGACGTGCGGATCGGAAAACACCTGCTCGAAATTGTTGATCGGACCTGACGGCACGCCGGCCTCCTCCAGCTTTTCCAGCCAGTAGGCCACCGGCTGTTTCAGGAACAGGCCGGCGAAGATCGCCATGATCTCCTTGCCGTGCACGACACGGTCGTTGTTCTTGACGAAGCGCGGATCGTTCGCGAGCTCGGGCTCGCCGAGGACCGCGCAGGTGCGCTGAAACTGGCCGTCGTTGCCGACCACCAGCATCAATTCGCCGTCGGCGCAGCGGAACACGCCGGCCGGCATGCCGCCATTGCCCCAGGTGCCGCGGCGCGGCGGCGTCTTGCCGTTGACGAGATAGATCTGCAGCCAGTGCGACAAGGATGCGATGACGGTGTCGAACAGGCAGACGTCGATGTGCTGTCCCTGCCCGCCATTGGCATCGCGATGGTAGAGCGCCGAGAGAATCCCGATCGAGGAGTTCATGCCGGTCATGTAGTCGACGATCGACGGGCCGACCTTCATCGGGCCCTCGCCCGGCTCGCCGTCGATATGGCCGGTGACGCTCATCAATCCGCCCATCGCCTGCAGGATGGCGTCATAACCGGCACGCGGCGCATACGGCCCGGTCTGGCCGAAGCCGGTCACCGAGCAATAGATGATGCCGGGATTGATCGCCTTGATGGTCTCGTAGTCGAGGCCGTAGCGCTTGAGATCGCCGACCTTGTAGTTCTCCATGAAGACGTCGGCGTCCTTGGCGAGCTCCCGGACGATCGCCTGCCCTTCCGGCTTGGCGATGTTGACGGTGACGGACTTCTTGTTGCGATTGGCGCAGAGGTAGAACGAATTGTTGTTGTTGGCCTTGCCCTCGGGGTCGGTCAGGTAAGGGGGACCGAAGGCGCGCGCGTCGTCGCCGGTGCCCGGCCGCTCGATCTTGATCACCTCCGCGCCGAGATCGCCCAGCATCTGGGCCGACAGAGGCCCGGCAAGCACGCGGGTGAGGTCAAGGATCTTGATGCCTGAGAGCGGCAAGGCCGACATGTCGATTTCCTCCGGGGAACTGATCTTGGCGTGGCGGCGAGATCGAAAGGCCACGCTCCCTGCGGATACACTATTTTCGTGCCCTGAGCACTGCACTGACGGCATACGGCCATCTCCTGCCGGGCAGCAGCGCCAATTCCTGCCCGCAACTTTCCGCACCGCGAATATCGCCTCGACGTCTCAAGTTGCGCCCGCCGCGACCACCCGCGGCCGGCGGCGGCCGAGCAGGACCAGGATCAGCACCGCGGCGCAGGAGAAGACGAAGGTGAGAGCGAGCGCACCGCGGCTGCCGAACTGGGTCAGCAGGCCGACGAGGAGCGGCGGCGACACCGCCGATGCCAGATTGAGCGGCAGCGCGATCATCGACATGGCCTTGGCGAACTCGGCCTGGTCGTAGAACACGAGCGGGATGGTCGCCCGCGCCACCGCCATCGCGCCGCTGCCGGCGCCATAGAGCAGGATGAACACCGCGACCGCCCAGGTGGCGCCATCGCTCATCATCAGCAGCAGCATGGCGACCGGCAATGCGGTGCCCGCAACGAGCCCGGTCGTGATCCCGTCCCATCGGCCTCCACCGAGAAAATCCAGCCCTCGGGCGCTGACCTGGATCACGCCAAGCATCGAGCCGAACGCCAGCGCCCGAGCCGGCGCCAGCCCCTCCGCCCGCAAGAGCTCGATCAGGATGGCGCTGATGCCGAAAGTGACGAAGGCGTTCAGCGTGATCGCGGCGACGACGAGGCCGAACGTGCTCCTTGGAATCGCAGGCGGCCGCGACCGCCTTGTTGGCTCGGCGCCATCGTCCTTCGCGACGGACCGGCGCGGCGCGACAAACGCATAGAGCGGGAGACTGACGACGAGCATCATCGCCGCGTAGACGAGGCACGTCCCCCGCCAGCCGAGGTGACCGCTCAGGAACGAGGTGGTCGGCCAGAAGATGCTGCTGGACAGGCCCGTCACCAGCATGAGCGCGCCGATCGCGCTCTTGGCCCGCCGCCCCGCGACCTCGTTCAGCATGATATAGGCGCCGGTCGACAGCGTGGCGCTGCCGGCGATGCCGAGCACGATCCACGCGGCGAAATAAAGCATCGGCTCGCGCGCGAGCGACAGCAGCACGAAGCCCGGCGCAGTGACGATCGTGCCGACCATCATGACCGTCCGCGCGCCATGCCGCGCAAACGATTTGGCGAGCAACGGGCCGCACAGTCCCATCGAGACGTAGAGGACCGACGTCCCGGCGAACACCGCCGGCAGGCTCATGCCGAGATCTGCGGCGAGATCGCGCCCGACGATGGCGGGAAGGCCGATCGTGCCCCACCCGACCAGCTGCGTGATCGCGAGCACCAGCAGGACGCCGATGAGCCTGCCGTCAGATTTCAAGAACCGCATTCCAAACGTCGCCTGCCCACGAGGCGCAGATCGCGCCCGGCGGCACGTCATACCCGGTATACGGGACGAGCGGGAATGTCGGTTCCGAATGGCACCGCGGCGCCAGCCGCAGAGCGATTGTCAGGAGGTGTGGCCGGGATCGATGTGCTTCGGCGTCTTCTTGGCGCGCTGCGGCGTCATTTTGGCCGGGTCAGGCGCACCGGGCACGCCGCGCGGACCGAGCTGCTCGCGCTGGATGTCGTCCTCGGACCGGGGCGGCTCGACGCCGTTCTGCTCGCGAAGCTTGGTCATCGCGGCCTCCTTCTCTCGAACGCTATTCTGCGGCCAAGCGCTCTACACACCCAGCGCATTGTCGCCGGCTTCGCGGCCAGGCACGCTGACATGGACTTCATGTCCCTCACGAAGGGCCAGGGACGCCGCGGCCACCGCCGACTCGAAGGCGGCTTCCTTGGTGGCGTATCGGCTCTTGACGTCGCCGTCATGCAGCACGCCCCATTCGTCCTGCACCGGCACGATGGCATATTGAGCAAGGCCCATTGTCGAACTCCTCCCGTTCTCAATGTCTAACGTTGCGTCAGCTGCGGATGCGCCGCCGTCACCCGCCAGACCGTGTTGCCGCTGTCGTCTGCGACCAAGAGCGCGCCGGTCTTGTCGATGGCGACGCCGACCGGGCGGCCGCGGGCCTGGTTGTCGCCGTTGAGAAAGCCCGTGACGACGTCTTGCGCCGGACCGCTCGGCTTGCCGTCCGTGAACGGCACGAACACGACCTTGTAGCCGTTGAGCACATGCCTGTTCCAACTGCCGTGCTCGCCGACAAACGCGCCGCCGCGATAGGCGGCCGGCAGACCGGTGCCGGTGTTGAAGGCGAGCCCGAGCGGTGCGACATGCGAGCTCAGGGCATAGTCCGGCACGATCGCCTTGGCGACGAGATCCGGCCGCTCCGGCTTGACGCGGGGATCGACGTGCTGGCCGAAATAGCTGTAGGGCCAGCCGTAGAAGCCGCCGTCCTTCACCGAGGTCATGTAGTCGGGGACGAGATCGGGACCGAGCTCGTCCCTCTCGTTCACCACCGTCCACAGTGCGCCGGTCTGCGGCTCGAAGCTGAGGCCGTTCGGGTTGCGCAGACCACTTGCGAACACGCGCCAGCGGCCGCTGGCGCGATCGATCTCGAGGATGGCGGCACGGTTGTGCTCGGCCTCCATGCCGTTCTCGGTGATGTTGCTGTTTGAGCCGACGCCGACATAGAGCTTCGAGCCGTCGCGACTGGCGACCAGGCTCTTGGTCCAGTGATGGTTGATCGGTCCGCCCGGCAACGGCGTCAGCACCGTGCCCGGCGCGGTGATCTTCGTATCCCCTTCCGTGTAGGGATATCTGACGACCGCATCGGTGTTGGCGACATAGAGATCGTTGCCGACCAGCGCGACGCCGAACGGCGAATTGAGATGGTCGAGGAAGACGCTTTGCGTCTCCGGCACGCCGTCGCCATTGCTGTCGCGCAGCAGCGTGATGCGATTGCTCGCGCCGGTATCGCCACCGGAGGTCGCCCAAGACTCGACGAAGCCCATCACGATCTCTTTGGGCCGCTTGATCGAAGCCCCCTTCGGCGCCTTGGATTCCACCACCAGCACGTCGCCATTGGGCAGCACGTAGAGCGAGCGCGGGTGCTGCAAGCCCGTGGCGAAAGCCTTGGCCTGCAAACCTTGCGCGACGGTCGGCGTCTCGTCCTTCTTCCAGCCGACGATGCGGGCGATATGGATCGGCGGCACCAAATATTGCTGGATGTCGGGGAGTGTCGGGTTGGCGCCTACTTGCGCCCTGGGATCGCCGCTGCCGTCATTGCAGCCGGCCAGAAACAGCAGCGACGAGCACAACAGCGTGTGAGTGAACAAGTGCTTCATCGCGCAACTCCCACGCCGTGGCGATAGACCATGGCCCAGCCGAGCCAGCCCGTGATCGGCAGGATCAGCACGGTGATCGCGGACAGAACGAGCCCGCTCGGCCACACCGAGGTCCAGGCATCGCGCGTGTGGATCATCGAGTTGAAGATCGCCAGGATCAGCACCACCGCATTGCCGATCAAATGCGGCCAGGCCGGCGGCTGCGCCCGCACCAGCCGGTTACCGAGGAAATCGGTCAGGCCCGCGATGGCCGCCAGGACGCCGAAGATGACGCCGACGAGCAGAAGCCAGGCCGAAAAATCCGCCCACATGATCTCGGCGCTGACGACATAGGCGATGTCGGTCAGCAGCGCCCCGACAAAACACGCGATCGGGATCGGCACCAGCATCGGATGAATGGGATGACCCGCGATCTGCGCGGTGCTGCGCACGCGCACGTCTTCTTGCACGATTGGCCTCGTGTGACTTTTGGCCCCTGCCCGTGCGGCCAACTCAGGCTAGCGATGAAGGTTCCTACTGTTGTGCCGCAACCCGGGCGCGACCTGACAGGCCGCCCATGCGCGCCTTGGCCATCGTGAAGCGAGTCATGGCTCGCCCGCGTGCCTATATCCGCCGGGAACATCGGCCAGACCAAGTCCTTTACAGTCCACGCCCAACCCGCGAGAGGTCTTGTGCATAGATCGGGAATTCGGGCCCCAGGGCAATGCAACTCGACGCAGCCTCATCCGCTGATCGGCTTGACGTCGATAACATCTCCGTCATCGACGTGGTCCCGGATCGCTTCGAGCTCTGCCGCGTTGATCTCAAGCAGCCACTTTCTCCACTCCCGCGGATGTCCCTCCGGGGCAGCGAGTTCGCCGCCCGCTGTGTACCGGTACTTCGCCAGCGCGCCCATGGCCCGTTCCATTGCGCTCCCGTCCTTCAAAGTTACAACGCACCGCATCGCAAACCTCACGTGTTTCAGTCGTCGATGAGATTTCCACGGCGGCCCGACGTCACGTTGACTGGGATCAAAGAGCCAAATCAGCGCCTCAGCAGTCTTCGCAGACTGGACAACGGCAGCGTGTTGATCACGTCGGACGCCCCCAGCCAGCCGCGGCGTGCCTGATCGACACCAAATCGCATGTTGTTGAATCCAGCCACCGCATGAGCGTCGGTCGAGATGGCGAGCTTGACGCCTGCCGATTTCGCCGCATGGGCGTGAAGGTCCGTGAGGTCCAGCCTGTCGGGATCAGCATTCAGCTCGAGACAACAGCGGCGGGCGGCGGCGGCCGCGACCATCGCCTCGACGTCCACCTCATAGGGTTCGCGCTCGCCGATGAGCCGCCCCGTCGGATGGGCAATGATGGACACATGACTGTTGTCCATCGCGCGGATGATGCGCTCGGTCTGCAGTTTACGAGACATATCGAACTTGTAGTGCACGGCCGCGACGACGATGTCGAGCCGCGACAGGATCTTGTCCGGCAGGTCGAGGCGCCCATCGGCAAGGATGTCGACCTCCGCTCCCTTGAGGATGACAAAGCCGTCCAGCTTCTCGTTCAATCGGTCGATTTCATCGATCTGACGACCCAGCCTAGCGGCATCCAGGCCATGGGCCACCGTGACATGCCGGCTGTGGTCGGTGATGGCGATGTAGTCGTAGCCTCGCTTTTTCGCGGCGGCTGCCATGTCCGCAACCGGCGCCGTACCATCGCTCCAGTTGGAATGGACATGCAGGTCGCCCCTGATATCGTCGAGTGCAATCAGCCTGGGAAGCTTGCCGGCCTTTGCAAGGGCGATCTCGCCGCGATCCTCGCGCATTTCCGGCGGAATCGCCGCAAGGCTGAGCTTGCGGTAGATTTCCTCTTCGCTTGCGCCTGCTATGCGTCGCTCGCCATCGAACAGGCCGTATTCATTGAGCTTCCAGCCATGGTCATTGGCAAGGCCGCGCAGGACGATGTTGTGGGCCTTCGATCCCGTGAAATACATCAGCGCCGCCCCGTAACTCGCCTTTGGGACGACCCGCAGATCGACTTGAAGGCGAGAGCGGAGGACTACCGTCGTTCTGGTCGGGCCGTGCGCGAGGACCTTGGCGACATTCTCGTACCTGGTGAGCTTGTCGCCGATCGCCACGCCGTTGTGCGCGGCCACGACGATGTCGAGATCACCCACGGTATCGCGCCTGCGGCGATAGCTTCCGGCAACCGCGATCTGATCCGGCTTGGTACTGCGCAGATAATCCAACAGCGCCTCCGCTTCAGCCTCGGCCTCTGACAGCTTGAAGCGCCGTTCCGCCTGCGGCTTGGCCAGCGCGGCCGCGAGCTTCTCCTCGCTCTTGGCCCCGAAGCCTTTCAGCTCCCGCAATCGTCCCGACCTGATCGCCCGCCGCAAATCCTCGAGCGAACGGACAGCCAACTTGTCGTACAGCAGCTTCACGCGCTTGGGACCGAGCCCGGGAAGCGCCGCGATCTCACCGAGATCACCCGGCAGCTCGCGCTTGAGCCGGTCGAGCACATCGAATTTGTGCGTCGCGACGATGGTTTCGATCTTGCCCGCGAGATCCTTGCCGATCCCCGGTAGCTCGGAGAGATCCTCGCCTGCTTTCAGCAAGCTCGTGATGCTCTTCGGCAGGCGCTCGATGAGACGGGCCGCGTTTCGATAGGCGCGGGAGCGGAAAGGATTGTCGCCCTTGATCTCCAGGAGCTCGGCGGTCTGGTCGAACATCTCGGCGATTTCAGCGTTCTGAACCGGCACAGGCGCTCTCCATGCCATGATACGCTAGGCGCACACCTGGCGTTCGCTTTGATTCAGATCAGAAGGACCTGCGGCAGAGGCCTACCTCATTTTCAGGTCGACAGCGGCTGCCAATTGTTCGAGCCGGGCCGCCACATGGACGGGATAGGACGAGCGGCTTTGAAGGCCTTGAAAGCCCCTCGGCAATCGCTCCAACTGCGTCCGGGCGTAAGCGCGGATGTCCTGGAGCGACGGCTGACGCGCTATCGGACGGCCCTGTTGCAGCACAGGGACGATCAGGGCCTCTCCTTCTTGAACGTCGTCTTCTGTCGACAGCACGTCCGACGCCATATGGCCGTCGGCATCGTAGCGGCGCCACACCTGCTTGCGGCCGGGCCAGGTTGCCTTGCCGGTCGAACGCTTCCGCCGCGGCTCGCCGGCATATTCCTGCAGCTTATAGGCGCAATCGAGCGCCGGTACGTCGGACGATGTCGCCAGGCTGGTGCCGATCCCGACGCCATCAATAGGGGCGGCCTCGCGGACAAAGGACAACAACGTTTCTTCCTCGATGCCGCCGCTGACGAAGATGGTCACGTCCTTGAGGCCCCCCTCATCAAGGATCCGCCTCACACTTCTCGAGAGCGCCACCAGATCGCCGCTGTCGATCCGCACCCCGCGGATCGCAATTCCGAGCGCCTGCAGGCGCGGGGCCATGGTCACGACCTTCCTGGCCGCCGCCTCGGTGTCGTATGTATCAATCAACAGCACGAGATCCTTCGGCCGCGCGTGCGCAAACGCTTCGAAGGCGGCCGTCTCGTCGTCGAACGACTGGATGAATGAATGCGCCATCGTGCCGTAGGTCGGAATCCCGAAGCATTTTTCCGCGAGAACGGTCGCAGTGCCGGCAAAGCCCCCGATATAGCTGGCCCGCGCACTCAGAAGACCGGCTTCGGCGCCATGGGCCCGGCGCAGCCCGAAATCGACCAGCAGCTTGTCCGGTGCGAGCAGCGCCATGCGGGCGGCCTTGGACGCGATCAGCGACTGGAAATGCAACACGTTGATCAGCCGGGTTTCGAGAAGCTGGGCTTCGGAGAGCGGAGCCGTGACGCGGAGGATCGGTTCGTTGGCGAAGAACACCGTGCCCTCGGGCATAGCATGAACGTCGCCGCTGAATTGGAAATCGGAAAGATAGTCAATCAGGCGCGCGCTGAACCTGCCGCTGCGGATGAGCCAGCTCAGTTCGTCATCAGAAAACCGCAGACCCTGGAGGAACTCCAGCGCCTGTTCGAGCCCGGCCGCCATCAGGAATTTGCGCTGCGGCGGAAGCTTGCGGACGAAGAATTCGAAGACCGCGGTCCCGGTCTGGCCCGCCTCCAGGTAGGCCTGCACCATGTTCAACTGGTACAGATCGGTCAGGAGTGCGCTTGGTGGCGTGTCCCCGCCAATCCCGGAAATTCTCGTCTCCCCGGCAGCCTGAAAGCTCATGAGGTTGATGCCGTCGTCTTCTTGGCCGGGAACCGCTTCAGGATTGCGACGACTTCGTCATCGCTGACCTGGCTGAAATCACGGTAGTAGTAGCCGATCGCGCCAAAGTCCCGCGGCGAATCCAGGCAAACGATTGCGTCGACCTCTCCGTGCAGCCGCTGCAGCGTCTCGAGAGGCGCCACCGGGACCGCGAGGATCAGTTCCTTTGGCCCCCGATGTCGCAGCGCCCGGATCGCTGCGAGCGTCGTCGCGCCCGTTGCAATACCGTCGTCGACGATGATCGCGACCTGTCCATTGACGTCGGACCGGGCGCGATTGCCCAGATAGCGTTCGCGTCGCCTGTCAATCTCGACAAGCTCCTCCCTGCAGATGGCGTCGAACGTCTCCTCGCTCACGCCGGTTAAATCGAAGATGTCCTGGTTGCGAACGATGACAGGCTGCTCCCCGTCCACGACCGCGCCCATCGCAAGTTCCGGCTGCATGGGCACGCCAATCTTGCGCACCAAAACCAAATCGAGAGGCGCTTCCAACCGTTCCGCCACCTCCGCCGCCACGGGAACGCCGCCGCGCGGCAGCGCCATGACCACGGGATGGCGGTTCTTGTACTTCACCAAGGCTTCGGCCAACTGGCGGCCGGCATCGTTTCTGTCTCGAAACAGCATATCGGCAGATCCGCTTGAATTTCGCTCAGACTATTGCGCCGGCGGCCAGGATCGTTGATCAGCGTCAAACCGTATCGCTGTTCGTTTGGCAATAAGTTGTCATGCTGGAGCGCCAGAATGAAGTTTTGATCGAGGATGCCGCGAACGACAGCATCTCTGCCTTGATCCGCAAGGTCGCTTTCCTGAGCCGACCCGAGAGCTACAGCCCCGTTCCCGACCGCCTTCAGGCGCGTGAGACCCACATGTCCTGGGTCTTCATGAACGGCGCGCGGGTCTACAAGCTCAAGAAGCCGGTGCGCTTTCCCTATCTCGACTTCTCGACGTCGGCTCGCCGCGGGACCGCATGCCTGGCGGAAGCCAGCCTCAATCGCCGGCTTGCGCCTGACGTCTATCTCGGCGTCGTGCCGCTGACCGAAAGTTCCTCGGGTTACGCGATCGGCGGCCACGGTCCAGTCGCTGACTGGCTTGTCGTGATGCGCCGCCTGAACGAGGATGAAACGCTCGAAGCCATGCTGCGCAGCGGCAAAACTCGCAGCGCCGACGCCGAGCAGCTCGCGGCGGTTCTCGCCCGCTTCTATTCGCATGCCGCGCGGGTCCTGATCGAGCCAGAGACTTACCTCGCCTCGCTGCACGAAGCCGCGATCCTTGATTGGCGAGTTCTCCTGAATCGAAGCTTCGGCCTGCCGCATGGCACGATCCTGCGTGTTGCGTCCGTTCAACGGCGATTTCTCGAACAAAGTGCTCAAACACTTATCGAACGGGTCTCGCGAAGGCTCGTCGTCGATGGTCACGGCGACCTGAGACCGGAGCACATCTGGCTGACGCCCCCTTATCCCATCATCGACTGTCTCGAGTTCAATTCCCGTTTGCGAGCCAGCGATGCATTGGACGAGATCGCGTTTCTGCATCTCGAATGCGAGAGGCTCGGCGGCCGACGGTTCGGTGACGCGATCCGCCGACGGCTGGCACGCACGCTGCACGACGATCCCGCGAGCGGCGTATTCCTGTTTTATCGGATTGGTCGCGCGATGCTGAGGGCACGCTTGTCCATCGCGCATTTGTTCGATGCGCACCCGCGCACACCCGAAAAATGGCCCCGCCTCGCGCGTGCCTATCTCGCCCTCGCCGAAGCCGACGCAAGGCAGCTCAAACGGCTGCTCGCCCGATGAATGGAGTAAGGCTTCGTCAAGCCTGGTACATCAACAGATCAGCAAGAGATTCGTTCTGATGCAGCCGTCTGACGGCTTCGGCGAGCAGCGGAGCCGCCGAGATCACCTCAAGCTTGGCAAGCACAGGCCCGGGAGGAAGCCTGAACGGCGGAACGGTATCTGTGGCGATGATGCGATCGATCGACGCGTCCGCAAGTGCCGTCTCGGCCCCCGGCATGAACAAGCCGTGGGCAACACACGCAACGACGGCTGTTGCGCCATGCGCCCGCGCCGCCTTTGCCGCACGGACCAGGGTTCCGCCACTGCTGATCAGGTCGTCGACCACGACACAGAATGCATCAGTCACGTCACCGGCAAACAGGTCGCCGGACACCCGGCCCGAGCTACGATGCTTCTCGACGAAGGCCTTTCCTATCGGCCTCTGCAACGCCTTCTCAAGAGCTTCGCGCAACAGATCGGCTCGCTTTCCACCACCCAGATCCGGGGACACGACACTGATTGGCCTGTCGCCCGCGATCGGCCTGATTTTTTCGATCAGCAGCGGCGCCGTCGTGAGTGCAACGGAAGGACAGCGAAAGGCGTTCTCGAAGGCAGCTTCGTTGTGCACATCCAGCGTCACGATCCTGCTCGTACCGACCGCCTCGAACAGAGACGCCAGATAGCGGATGGTCACGGGATCATTGTCCTTGGTTCGGCGATCCTTTCGCGCATAGCAAAGATATGGCGTGACCGCGGTCACGCTCGTGGCGCCCGCGTCCTTCAGCGCCCCGATCAAGAACAGCAGGCGACAAAGCTTGTCATTCGGGCTCTCGACGGGGCCACCGTGAAGACTATGAACGACATAGACGTCGCAACCGGCTACCGTATCGAGCGGACGGATTTTGTGCTCGCCGTCTCCAAAGCTGCGCTCTTCGTGGGCAGCCAGCGTACAGCCCAACGACGTCGCGATGTGCTCGCCCAACTCGGCGCTGCCGTCCAGGGCGAACAGGCGCAGCCGATCGCTCCGCGTCAATGCGGTCCGAGGCATCCAACTACTGTCCATCATGGCCACTCCAGAGTTTGGTCATGGAACCTAGGTCCGCAAGCTGTGCTTGTTCAGAACCCTGACCGTGCTGGCCTGCGGCCCCTTCTCTCCGAGTTCCTCAACAAAGCTCACACGCGAGCCGACGGCGATGTTCGCGCGCCCCTCCACAACGCTGTTGCAATTGAAGTAAATTTCTTGGCCGTCGGTCCCTTCCAGAAAGCCGAACTCGCCGCTGGGATCGATACGCACGACGGTTCCAACCGGCTCTCCTTCGTGGAGCTTGGTCTGGCCATGCATCACACGCACCTGGTCCTGCAGCTGCCGCCGTGCGCGCTTGAATGCATCGTCCACCGCGA
Source organism: Bradyrhizobium sp. USDA 327 (assembly GCF_041262065.1). NCBI lineage: Bacteria > Pseudomonadati > Pseudomonadota > Alphaproteobacteria > Hyphomicrobiales > Nitrobacteraceae > Bradyrhizobium > Bradyrhizobium sp. USDA 327. The sequence goes on from NZ_JBGCCW010000001.1 coordinate 3,953,310, forward strand.
AGGTCAGATCGGCGTACCTCTCGTCCTCCTTGGGCGTCCGTCCGACATTGACCTCGCGCCCTTCGGGAAGGGACAGCCGGATGCTCACCTGGTACTGACCGCCCGTCTTGTGACGATCACCGGGGCCTCTCACGATGATGCGGCCCGCTGTCGCTCGACCGTAGCGCTTTTCCAGCTCAGCGATGTGCCCGTCGATCGCAGCTTGCAGCTGCGGGGACGGCGTCACGTGTTCGAACTCGATTTGAGCCGGGGTTTGCATGGTTACGCTCCTCCTATCAAATGCCGGATTTGAGCACACGATGCGCCCAGAGCTTTGCGCGAGATCAACCCGATCCGATTGGCGATCCACCGTGGGGAACCTTGCGGCACGTCAAAGCAGGCGAGCCCGAGCCTGCAATAGTTAGCGATCGTCTCTGATCCGGGAGCAACATCATGAGCACGTCCACTGGTGTGACTGCGTTGGACCATTCGGTCCAAGAGACAAATGTCTGGCTCAAGGCCATCGACGAGCAGCTGGCCCTGGAGAACCGTCATCAAGCCTACAATGCGTTGCGAGCCGTCCTGCATGCATTGCGCGATCGCCTGCCGCCGGAGGTTGCCGTCAAGCTCGGGGCTCAGCTCCCGATCATGGTGCGAGGCATCTACTACGAGGGCTGGCATATGGCGGCAACGCCGACCAAGGAACGGCATATCGAGGAGTTTGCGGCACATGTCGCCAGGGAGCTTCCGCCGCAGTTCCCGCTCACTGCGCTCGGCGCAGCCCGCGGCGTTTACGAAGTGCTGTGGGAGAAGCTGGATCCCGGCGAATTCGAGAAGCTGATGGCCCATCTTCCGGCGCCGCTCAAGAATCTGCAGGGCTGACCGGACCGTGGGCGGTTCATGAAACGCGATCAATCGCTCGACGTTCTCATTCCGCCGCTGGGGCTGGCAGGAAGGCTGACGCTGCCGGAAAAGGCTCGTGGCCTGGTCGCGTTTGCGCACGGCAGCGGCTCGAGCCGGTTCAGCACCCGGAATATCGCGGTCGCGCAGGGACTCAATGCACGCGGCTTCGCGACGCTGCTGTTTGATCTTCTCACGCCGCAAGAGGAGCAGGATCGATCGAACGTCTTCAATGTTGCAATGCTTGGACAACGGCTGGTCGCGACTGTCGACTGGCTTCAAGGGCTTGAACCTGCGGTTGCCTGCCTCCCTGTCGGATTGTTCGGCGCCAGTACCGGCGCCGCGGCCGCCCTCATCGCGGCCGCTCAGTTGCCTCACCGAATTGCCGCCGTGGTCTCACGTGGCGGCCGCCCGGATCTCGCGGGCGAAGCCCTGCCCCATGTCCGTGCGCCGACCCTGTTGATCGTCGGCGGCGCCGATTTCGGCGTGATCGAGCTCAACGAGGAGGCGCTCACCTGGCTTGGCGGACCCACGGCACTGGAAATCATTCCTAATGCAACGCACCTGTTTCCAGAGCCGGGCGCCATGGACGCCGTCATTGAACATGCGGGCCGATGGTTTGAGCGGTATCTTCAGCCGCCAGCGTCAGTCCGCGCCGGAGACTAGAGGAGAGACCATGAAGCTCCTGTCCAGCGCTTTTGCCGACCGATCGGCTATTCCGCGGCGCCTCACCTGCGACGCGGCCTTGTCGATAGCGTGGCCCAGAAAACCAGACTGAAGCAGGCCACCAGCAATCTCCGGAGGGTTGGCTTTGGTTCGGCACGTATCGCAGATAGCCGCTCGCGATGCCCATCACAGTCGCCAATCGCACGCGGGTTTGCGGCCAGAGGCTGTTCGGTGGCCCGGCAGGGCTTGAGCTGGATCAGTACGGTGCCGATCAACCCCGGCAGAATGTTCAAAAGGCCCAGGGGACTTTCTCATGACGAACATCATGGTGGCAACCGACGGATCGAGCGGCGCATGCCGCGCAATCGACGTGGCAGCCGAGCTTGCCAGAGCGTTGGCATGCGATCTCCTGATCGTCACGGTTGCCGATCGACTTCTGGGCGAAGAAGTCCGGCAACTTCCGCACGGCGGAGCCACCGCCGGTGACCTGTTGGAAGCCTTGACGGGGCAGACCCTCAAGGCCGCGCAAGCCCGTGCGCGCGAAGCAGGTCCCATCCGCATCGAAGTTCGGACATGTTGGGGCGACATCACCCAATCCCTGATCGATCTCGCGGCCCAGACGTCGACCAAGATGATTGTCGTGGGACGGCGCGGACGCGGCCAGCTGACGGGCTTGCTGCTCGGCAGCGTCTCCCAAAAGCTCGTCAGCCTCGCTCCTTGCGCAGTGGTCGTCGTTCCCTGAAGCGGGATCGGCCGCAAACCGTCGATGGGGCGGACGCAGAATTAACGGACGGCGCCCCGCGACAGGCCGCCCGAAGGAGCGAGCATGGGATCGCGACGCGCACGGCAAGCGTCCTCGGGATGAGGGCCGGGACGGCCAGACGTGAGGCAACGTGGTTGTCCTCGTGGGCTTTGCTTCGCTACCAAATCGCCACGGCCTTCATGAGTTCAGCTGGCTGCAGTGGCTTGCTGAGAAATCGCGCTTGCGAGGGCATTTCGGTTACGTGAGGATGCCTCTTGCCCGACATCAGGACCAATCTGACGGGCGGCCATCGATCTCTCACCGCGCTCGCCAGCTGCAGTCCATCCATGGAACCGGGCATGTCGATATCGGTCAGCAGCAGGTCGAACATGCTCTCCGCCAGCATCCGGACGGCAATATCGGCGTTCTCTGCCACGGCCACCTCGTGGCCTGCTTCCAAGAGTTGAACTTCAACATCCATGAGAATGAGGGGCTCGTCTTCGACGATCAAGATCTTCAACGGCCCGCTCCTGAGATGAGACCAATTCTTTCCAAGTCCCCCGCTCGAGCTAGGTTCCAGAGACCATCAGAAATGGCGCCAGCCCCCACGGCCCTCGCAGAAATCATCATCACGGATGAACTCGCAAAAAGGGCCTCGGAGCCGCCCGATCATCTGCGCGAGAAGCTTGCGTTTCGGGATTCGGCGGATGACATGGCCGATAATCCGAAAGCGGTGCTGCCTCGCCTGGTGCGGCTCGCGATGGAGGCCTGCGGAGCAGAATCGGCGGGTATTTCCCTCCTGGAGCACGAGGTTGGGGGGCCGGCAGCCTCATCGATTGCGCGCGCATCGCGCTTCAACTGTCAGCGTTTGGCCGCTGAGGATTGCTCCTCATCCACCGATGAGCGCCTCCCCATCCCTGACGTCGAAACAGCAGCACTGCCGAACACGTCCCTATTCGCGTCGACCAGTCGACTTGGCTTCCCGAGCCAGGCGCTCCGCCTTCAAGCGCTCGCGGTTGTCTTGAAACGACTGTTGCGCTATTTCATAATCACTCGGCTGTTTCGTCGAGTCGACCTGCTTGAACTGCTTGTTGGCCTCGCGCATCGCTCGAGCCGTGCGATGGTCATTCGTCCTCATTTTGTTATCCTTCGATTGTGAACGCGGCGCCCGCCGGTCACGTTGCCTGATTGTCTGAGGCAAATAGCGCGTGCAAACAGCTTGATCGATCGTCGTGGCTGGCCACCACAGTGCTGCGCTCATGGCATCTTCGGGCGCGGCTGCTCGCAAGCCCATCCAAGTCAACTCATCGTTCGACCGCGAGTTCCCTACTTCCAGACGAGCCCGGATCGAAGAAGAATTAGCTTGGAACATCGGACCTCTTGCCGCATATTTTCAGGTATCACCGACATCAGCCAACCATGGGCGTCGGTGACTGAGAGACCACGCGCGCTCCCGCCTGCAGAGGGAGCGCCGTGATGACCCGGTACTACTTCGACATTAGAGACGGCCAGGACCTCTACCCCGACGAAGAGGGCCTTGATCTCGCCGATCAAAAGGCGGCCGAGATCGAAGCTGCAAGAGCGCTAGGCGATTTGGCCAAGGACCTTCCCCCACTCGATGAGCGCCAGCACATGGCGATCGAGGTTCGAACGATGAGTGGACCAATCTTCCAGGCCGCCTTTGTATTTGAGATCGCCCGGCTGAAGCAATAGGGCCGGGTGCTTTGAGATGGGCGCTCGTCTTGCGATCCGCCTGCCGTCTCTGCCCCAGCAAGGGACGGAGACACTCTCTTGATACGATTCCACAACAATAGCAGCGGCGACGCTGGATGCTTGCCTTCGGCTCAAGAGCGACCAGCATCCCGACTGGATTTTTGTCACCTTATTGGGGCAGCCGGAAGAAGATGACTATGTCGCCGCTCGCTATATGTACTAGGCGCATCCAGACAGCTGTCTGCGCGACGATGAGCGGCACCAGGCCGATGAGGCTCGCCGGCATCCAGAATGACGGTTTCACCTGGCACGAACTCATCGGTCGGCATGACATGAACGCGCCTCTCGCGTCGGACGAGGTGCGCGCGACAAGAGAACGCAACGCCTCGGAGCAGTGAGACTCAATGAATGCCGAAGCATCCGAGGAGGTCATTGAACTGCGGGTCGACGACATCGCCCAGCTCTTTCACACGCTCGATCCTTTTCCGTTTCGCGAGCGTGACCTCGATCGGGAGGCGGAGGAGTACATTGTCGGCTGGGCGCGAGAGCTCCCGGGCCGGGCCTCGATCCGGATTCGAATCCATCATCCCGACACTGATCTGCAAGCGAAAGCAGCCCTGGACCTCCGCGAAGCCTTTGGTCACTATTTCGCGGATCGAGCGAATGCAACTCAAGGAGATATCAACGAGTTGTTCAGAATAGGCCGCTGGTCGCTGGCGATCGGTCTCGCCATTCTGATCACATGTCTACTCTTTGCGCACCTCGTTGTTGGCGCGCTGTTCGCCAACCCCTTGCGGCGCCTCCTGGAGGAAAGCCTCTTGATCTTGGGCTGGGTTGCGAACTGGCGCCCGTTGGAGATCTTTCTATATGACTGGTGGCCGCTCGTTCGCCGGCGTGATCTGTACCGACGCCTTTCCAAGGCTGTTATCGAAACCCGGCCGCGTCTTGCGGATCGGAGCGAAACCAGCGGATTAGGCGGTCGGGCCGGTTCAAAGGAAGATTTTCGCGGACAGTCAAGCTAAGCCGGTTCCTCGGCGACCGCTTCGTAGATATCCTCCTCCTGAGCCGTGTGCATGCGCACCAACGTTTCAATCGCCTCAATCACTCGTTGAGCGTCTCGGATCAGATAGCGGTCAATCTTCTCTGACGGCAGATCCTCCGCGATCCGGACAAGTAGCCGCGCAAGGTGCAGGATCTCCCGATGCGCGCGGCTCATGGCAGACAGGCCATGGCGGTCGCGCAGCACCTCGGCAAGCTTTGGATAGACGCTGTCCTCATCCCCGCGCTCGTGAGCCACGACGCTGCTCTGAACCAGGCGATGGGCTTCCCCAATCAACGCCGTGGCGGATTCTGGCGTCACGTCGTCCAGCGCGTCGACGATCTCGCGCAGGCGGTCGAGATCCTTGAAGAGGGCCTGATGATCGTGATGCAAGGTCAAACCTTGCTCTGTCGTGATGCGCGGACCGCCCCTGACGAGGGCCGGAGTGAGCGCCCGCAGCGCGTTCAGAATGACCGCAACATCGATCACCTCCTGGACGATCGCCGCGGGCACGGGATCGAGCCAGCCGAGAGTGGCGGCGACCATTGCCACCAGTGACAACCCCATGCCGACGACAATGCTTTGCAGGGCGATACGCCGTGCCCGCTGTGCAATCACGATCGCTTCGCCAACCCGATCGAGCCGGTCCGCCAGAATCACCACATCTGCGGCCTCGGACGAGGCGCTCGCGCCGCGAGCGCCGAGCGCGACCCCGATGTCGGCCACGGCCAGCGCTGGAGCATCATTGATGCCGTCGCCGACCATGATGGTCGGATGCAGGCGCTGTTCGGTACGCACCGCCTCGACCTTGTCCGAAGGGACGCGGTCGGCCAGCACGGCATCGAGGTCGAGCGCCGCACCGATGGCCTGCGCCGCTGCGGCGCGATCGCCAGTGACCATCACCATCCGCGCAATGCCAGCATCGCGCAGCAGCCGGATCGCCCGTGGCGTATCGGCCCGCAGCTCGTCGGCCAGCAGCAGCGCGCCGATTGGACGCCCATCCACAGCAATGAAAACGATCAACGCCGAACGCCACGAGGCGCGCCGGATCGCGCGCAGTTCCCACGGCGACAGCTCGGCATGTGAGAGAAGCATCTCTCGCGAGCCTGCAGTGACCTGGCGTCCATCGATCAGGCCGCTCAGGCCAGACCCCATGGTCTCCTTGACGTGTTCCGGCGGCTTCAGCTTGAGACCGCGATCGACGGCGGCAGCAACGACCGCCTTCGCGAGCACATGATGCGAGGCTTGCTCGAGCGATGCCCCAAGCGTCAGGACCTCGTCCGCGTCCTGCCCCGGCGCGACCTCGACAGAGAGCAACCGCGCCCCTCCCACGGTCAGGGTGCCGGTCTTGTCAAACAGGACGGTGTGCGCACGCGCCAGCGCCTCCAGCGCCGCTCCGCCCTTGACCAAGATGCCGCGGCGGGCGGCCTGCGCCACGCCGGCGATGAAGGCGACGGGTGCGGCCAAGATCAGTGGACAAGGTGTCGCCGCCACCAACACAGCAAGGCTACGGGTCAGATCGCCGGAGATGCGCCACGCCACGAAGGCCATGACGAGCGTCACCGGCAGAAAGATCAGCGCATAGCGGTCGGCCATTCGCACGAAGGGAGCTTTTGCCGTCTGGGCCGCCGTCACCATCCGCACGATGCCGGCGTAGGTGCTCTCGCCAGCCGGCGCGGTCACGGTCAACTCAAAGGTCTCACCAGCATTCAGTGAACCTGAAAGCACTGCGCTGCCGCGTGTCTTCTCGACCGGAATGGGTTCGCCTGTTACCGCGGACTCGTCGATCGTGGCCGAGACCGAGCCGACGATACCATCGACCGGCACAATCTCGCCTGCCCGCACCAGGAGCTGCTCGCCGACCGCGACTTCCTCGATCGGCACGTCCTCGATCCGCTCGTCGTTCTTGCGGTGAGCCTGCCGCGGTGCCCGATCAACCAGGGATCGCAGGTCGCGCTCCGCCCGCGCGATCGCGATGTCCTCCAGCACATTGCCGCCGGAATACATGAGCGCAACCACGGCGCCGGCAAGTGGCTGGCCCAGCGCCAGCGCCGCGCTCATCGACAGCAGGGCAATCGCGTCCACGCCCAGACGGCCGCCCAGTAGGTCCCTGACGATCGAGACCGCCAGCCCGCCGATCACGGGCGCAGTGCCGAGCGCCCATGCGAGATCGGCCAGATCGAGGCGGCCGGCGGCCCGCGCAAGAATACCCGCGGCCAATCCTGCGATTGCAATCGCAACCAGGGTCCATCGCAAGACCCGCTCAAACGACATGGTTTGGTCCCACAGCTGCCGGAACGTCACTCTCTCCCGAAACCAGCACCGTTGTTTGAGCAGAATCAACCGCAGAGATGAAGAAACGCCAATTCGCAAGCGCTCCTTCACAGGGATCATTGCAAGGCCAGGCGCAACCGGCGTATGCGGGGCGATAACGAGAATCTGGGCCACCGCTGACAGACCGCGACGTCTCGCGTTCTATCCACAGCGGCCCGAGCGAAATCCCGTGCGGTCTCCTCAGCCCGATCGTCGCGCGATGCGTATACCCGGCGCAACTCGGTCGCTGGGATACACAATGATCTGCTCCCCTGGAGTGAGGCCCGAAGCGACGGCCGCGACGCGACCCGAACGGCGCAGGAGCTCGATCTGGCGCAATTCGGCGCGCCCGTCCTTCGCGACATAGACGTTCCAGCCCTCCCCGCGACGAAACAACGCGCCGGACGGGACGATCATGGCATCGTCCCGCGCGAAGACGGTGATCCGAACATCCACCTGATAGGCATCTCCGAGTCGAGCCCACTGCTCCAGGGGCGAGAGGATGTCGACCAGAACATTGACCCTCTGCTCCTCGACCCCGAGCGTCGAGATCTTCGTGAAAGCCGCCGGCTCAACCCGGCGCACCCTACCCTTCAGCGTTCCCTCTCCACCCCAATGGTCGATAGTGACATCGGCTCCGGGGCGGATCTCCACGGCATCGGTGCTGAGAACGTCGACCACGACTTCGAGATCCCTGGCATCGCCGATGTCCAGCAAGGGCGTGCCCGGCTGCACGATCGTCTCGCTTTCCTGCGCGACCTTCAGCACCACGCCAGCGACCGGCGACGCAACGTTCCAGCTGTCCGGCTGCCCGTTTCCGTCGTTACCGTAGCGTGCCAGCAATGCGCGCATTTGGCTGATCTCATGCTCGGCCGCGTGATTCTGGAATTCCGCCGCCCGCAGATCCCGGTCGGCAAGCCGTACCGCAAGCTCTGCACGTTCGAGCGCCTGCGTCGTTGCGGCTCCTTGCTGGGCCAAAGTCCGCGTCCGCGCCATATCGGTGTTGGCCTGATCGCTCTGGGCCCGGGCCCGCTCGACGACCGCCTTGGTGCGCTCGAGATTGGCTTCAGCCGTTCCCAGTCTTTCCTCGACCTCGCGGCGGGTCCGGGGGTCCATCAGCGGCGCCGGGGATGGGGTGATGGTCGCGACGACGTCGTCGACCTGAACTTGATCGCCAACCTTGAAGCGGATCCGGCTCAGCCGCCCCGCAAGCGGCGCGGCAACCGCGTATCGCTCGCGCACGCGCGTCTTGCCGTCCTCATCGACGGTGGCAACGAACTTTCCCTTCGTCACGACGGCAGTCTCGACCGGCACTGGTGCTGGGCTCAAGAACCAGGCCGTAATTCCGACGGCGGCCAGAAGCCCGACAGCGATCGCGATATGGCGGCCCGTGATGTGCATGCTTATTCCCTGGTCTTGAGAGCTGCGACCAGATCAATTCGATCAACTCGGCCTTTGACGATGCGGGCGCTGGCGGCGGCCGCAGCCAGCACGACACCGACTGCAATGAGATAAGTCTGCGGCGCGATCACGGCGGGTATCTGGAAGCTCTCGTTGGAGTGAAATCTGGCGATCAGGCCTATAACAAAGTGAGAGAGCGGTAGGCCGATCAGAATCCCCAGCACGATCTCGATTGCGAACTCGCCGAACAGGATGCCCGCAACCTCGCCGCGCGTAAAGCCCAGCACCCGAAGACTGGCCAGCTCCCATGCGCGCTCCTGCAGGCTGATGCGCGCACTGTTGTAGACGACCCCCACCGTGATGATCGTGGCGAAGGCCGCAAGGATGCCGGCGGTTACCAAAACGAGACCGGCGATCTTCTCCATGAACGAAGAGAGCGTATACGCCTTCATCGTCACAGACTCGATGGTCGGCAGGTTCTTGAACCTGCGCCCTAACGCCGACATCGCTGTCGGCTCGACATACAGGCTCGCCGCCGAAACCACCGCGCCCTCGCCGGTGAAGCGGTTCAGGGTCTCGATCTCCATGTACGAGGCCATTCCGATCGACTCATCGACGATGGCGCAAACCGGCAGGTCGCGCTTGCGCCGCCGCCCTTCCATCGCCTCGACCGCAATGAGGTCGCCGGCTTTCACCTCGAGCCGCTCGGCAAGCCGCCGGGTGAGCGTAATCCCGTCGGGCGTGGCCGCGATCGGGCGCAGCATGGCGTCATGGGGGCGGCGCAGCTGGTCGCCTGCCGACAGGCCGATCACCGAAGTCAGATAGTTGCGCTGCCCGGCGCGAAGGCGCACCGGCACGATGCGCTGCCCCTCCGCCACAAGAACGCCTGGCTCGCGCGCCAGATCGCGCATAATGGAACGATCCATGGGGTGCGGAAACGTCACCGTCGTATTGCCGCGCTCCACCAGATTGAACTGGAGATCAACCATCTCGTCGATGGCATCGCGCCAAAAGATTCCCAGCACCATCATTGGAACGGCAAAGGCCACCCCGGCCACGGTCAACAGCGAACGAAACGGGCGTCCGGCGGTATTCCGCAGGATCATCAGGCGGCGAGATCTGGTCCCGGTGCCTGGCAGAAGCGCTTCGATCCACGAGCGGCGAAAACCTAGCGGCGCGGCCGGTCGCATGGCGACCGCCGGCGCAAGGCGGACGACCTGCCGCAATGCAGTCAGGACGCCGAGCGACGCCGCGATCAGGCTGATCGCAACTCCGAGCGCCAGCGACCACGGCGTCAGCCGGAACGGCAGATCAGGCAAGCGAAAGAAGCCTTGATAACTTGCAATCATCGCCTTTCCAAAGCCCCAGCCGGCCGCAATTCCAAGCGCGGATCCGATCAACACGATGATGAGGATGAGCTTGAGATAGTGCAGGGTCAGCGCCGCGGTTGGAAAGCCCAGTGCCTTCAACGCGGCAATCTGCTCGCGTTGGACCGCCACAATCCTCCCGAGAGCGCTATTGAGCAGGAACGCCGCAACCCCGAAAAAGATGAACGGGATCGTGGTCGACATCACCTTCTGCTGGTTCAATTCATCCTCGAGAAACCGGTTGGACGGCTGATCCCGTCGCGCGACGGCGCCGACCGACCCGTACGGTTCGAGCAACCGATCCAGTTCGTCGATCACGGGCTTCGGATCGGCACCCGGCGCCAGCGAGATCACGGCATCATTGAAGGCCGCCTTCATATCGAAGGCAGCTTCCGCCGCGCTGCGGTCGACCCAGAGAACGGCATAGAGCCGATCGTCCGGAATCGGCAGGCCCGGCTTGACCGCATAGACATATTCCGGCGACAGTGCGAGGCCGGAAACGCGGAATGCCTCCACCTTTCCATTGAGAAGCACGCGGATATCGTCACCTGGATTCACTCTGTTGGCCTCGGCGAACGCTTCGTTGACCGCTGCGCTCCTTGCGGAGCCGGGTCCAGGCGCCGCGCCGCGCCGCATGTGGAGTCGCGCAAGCCTTTCGTCGCCCGCATGATTGAGCGACACCATCCGGGCCGACACCGGCTGCGATGCGGCCGGCCAATCCACGATGACCTCGCGGACGATGCGGGGCTCCACGGTGGCCACGCCGGGAATCGCATTGAGCTGCGGAACGATCGACAGGGGCGCACGTTTCAGCGTCACGAAAACCTGCGGGAATCGTGCAACCGCGTAGAAGCGATCCACCGCCGAGCTGAGAGAGTCGTAAGTCGAGACCGAGCCAACGAAGACGGCGACGCCGGCGGCGACCAGCAGCGAGATCGTCAGCACTTGGCCCCGCATGCCGGCGATGTCGCGCAGCAGTTTTCGATCGAGCAGGCTCACCAGTGCACCTCGTCTGCCGAGAGGCGACGTGCATTGCGCTCCTCGCCGACGATCCGCCCACCACCGAGCCGCAGCACGCGATCTGCCATGCCCGCAATTGCGGCATTGTGCGTGATGATGATCGTTGTGGTGCCAAGGCGCTCATTGGCTCGCGCGATGGCCGCCAGCACCACCTTGCCGGTCTCGTAGTCCAGCGCGCCGGTCGGCTCGTCGCACAACAGCACATCCGGCGACTTGACGATGGCGCGGGCGACCGCGACGCGCTGCTGCTCGCCGCCGGACAGTTGCGAGGGGAAGTGATCGATCCGCTTCTCGAGCCCGACGAGGGCAAGCACCTCGCGCGGATCGAGCGGCTTGTCCGCAATCTCGGTCACCAGCGCGACATTCTCCAGCACCGTCAGGCTGGGAATGAGGTTGTAGAATTGAAAGACAAAGCCCACGTGCTCGCGCCGGTATCGGGTCAACTCCGCATCTGTCGCGCCGACCAGATTGTGGTCGCGCCAATGGGCCTCGCCCGAGGTCGGGCTGTCCAAGCCCCCCAGGATGTTCAGCAGGGTCGACTTGCCAGATCCGGACGGCCCGAGGAGGACGACGAACTCGCCTTCGAAAATGTCGAGATCGACGTCGCGAAGCGCATGCACGTCGATCTCGCCCATTCGATAGGTCTTCGAAAGCCCCTGCGCGTGAAATACCGGGGATCTCTTGCCATCCAGTTCGAGCGGTTGAGCGTCCATGGGCGTACCCTGCTTGCCGCCTTTCAGTGCCTTGCCTGCCGACTGATCAGTGGGACAACAGCACTGGAATCGGCGGCTTCGTCAGGATACTCCGGGTCGCGCCTCCCAATACTAACTCCCGGAAGCGGGAATGACCGTACGCTCCCATGACGAGGAGATCCGCCCTGCGGGAGGAAACCTGCTGCGTGAGAACCTTGCCGATGACCCGTCCAGCGGCATCGACCTCCTCGACGACCACATCGATGCCATACGCCGAGGCTTCCGGAAGCACCAGAATCGGTCGCCCTGAATCTTTGGCTGCCATTTGGAATCTCCAAACTGAAGCTACCAGAGGATATCCAAGCAAGTTCCAGACAGCTTGATCTAGCTCAGATTACCGATGGCTTGCTCTGTCGGCCAGACGGCAGATCGCGGGCCCACGACAACCTCCTGCTCGTCACGCGGACCGGCGCTTCATTCCACAGACCGGGAGTCGTGCCTCCGAACAATCCCCGCGCACCCGGCGGTGCCGTAGCTCGCGCTCGATCAGATCAGCGGCAACATTCTCAGCCACTTTAACGAGCTCGCGGGCTTGCGACATCTCTGCGGCCGTCAGATTGACCGAAATCAAGAGGCCTCGTGGCGACCTCGTCGATATAGTTCCAACCGCTGGTCCTTGCATGAGATAACTTAAGGTGGATACCGTGCCGGGATATCCTGTCGCATCTGCGGCACGCTCGCGGCGGATGCATGCGATGCTGCCGCTCATTACTGTCGTCGTCGGCCTCACCTTTCTCGAGCCAGCGGGCGTGGCACTTGATCTATTGCTGTCGGCGGTCACCATGACGTTGATACGAATCTGGCGGGGTTGGGCAGCAGCCGCGATCGAAGCACCGCCACAAGCACAAGAACGTGACGCCGTACAGTACACATGATGGATTTTCTGAAGCCGAGCCTAAGCCCCGACGTCATCGCCATCGTCGTTGCACTCGGCATCGGGCTCTTGATCGGTCTCGAGCGAGAACGCCGTAAGGGCGAGGGACCGGGGCGCTCGCCTGCCGGGCTGCGTACCTTTGCCGCGGCATCACTCGCCGGCGCCGTCAGCGTCATGATCGGGGGCAAGGGCCTGCTGGCGCTCGTGACCGCCGGGATCATGGCCCTGACTGCGATCGCCTATCTCCGGTCCAGGAGCGACGATCCCGGCTTGACTTCGGAGACGGCACTCATCCTGACGGTTCTGCTTGGCGGGCTGGCCACCCAGCGTCCCATTTTCGCCGCGGGCGTTGCCGTCATTCTGGCCATTCTGCTTGCAGGCCGTGCGGCATTGCACGACTTCGTCCGTACGGTGCTCAGCGACAACGAGGTCAAGGACGGCCTGATCTTTGCCGCCGCCACGCTCGTTGTCCTACCCTTGCTTCCGGATCAGCCGGTCGGCCCCTTTGGCGCGCTCAATCCACGCGCGATCTGGATCATCGTCATTCTGGTGATGGCCATCGGCGCCGCCGGGCATGTTGCAATACGCCTGCTCGGCGCAAGAGGCGGTCTCGCCATCTCAGGCTTCGCCTCGGGCTTTGTCTCCAGCACAGCCACGATCGGAGCGATGGGCGCGCGGGCTCGCAGGGCACCCGAGCTGCTTGGCGCCGCTACCGCTGGCGCAACGCTTTCGACCGTCGCAACGATCGTCCAGCTCGTCGCGGTGCTCGCAGCGACAAATCTCGCTACGTTGCAAAGTTTGATGGTTCCGCTCCTCTGTGCCGGTGCCGCGGCAAGTCTCTATGGCGCAATCTTCACGGTGAAGGGCATGCGAGAGACGAGCCCCGCCGAGCTCCAGCTCGGACGTGCTTTCAGCCTGCCGTCGGCCTTGTTGCTGGCCTTGACGCTCTCCGGAGTCCTCGTGCTCTCTGCCGGCCTGCGGGATGCGTTTGGGGAAATCGGCCTGCTGGTCAGCGCGGCCGTAGCCGGGTTCGCAGATACGCATTCGCCAGCCGTCGCCGCAGCCACCCTCGCCGCCTCGGGAAAGATCAGCTCCGCCGACGCTGTGGCTCCGATTCTGGCGGCGCTGTCGACAAATACGCTCAGCAAGATCGTCGTTGGCTGGGTCAGCGGCGGGCGCTCCTTCGCGCTGCGGCTGATCCCCGGCCTCGTGCTGGTCATCGTGGCCGCATGGGCCGGAGCAATCGGGCCTGATGTCGCGCACCAAATGTTTCGGAGATAGCCGGGAAGAGGCGCAGGTCTGATGCCGAAGAGCGATTTGATGCATGAGGTTGGACTGACACCAGCGACCGCGCATTCGTTGCCGGCGAGCGAGATCCTTCGCGCGCTTCAAGTCGAGCCGGAGCAGGGCCTCGCGGAACACGAGGCGACGGAGCGCCGCATCCGCTTCGGTTCAAACGCGATCGCTGCAAGGAAGCGGATCAGCGCCCTGACCATACTTCTTCACCAGCTGCGGAGCCCGGTGGTCTCCCTGCTGGCGGCAGCCGCTGCGCTCGCCTTCTGGTTCGGCGAACTCGCGGAAGGCGTGGCGATCGTCGCGGTTCTTGCGCTCAACACGCTTATCGGTTTCGTAACCGAAATCAGGGCAGCACGATCGATCGAGGCACTGCGCGCGCTTGGCCGGACATCGGCTCGCGTACGACGCGACGGTCACACGCGCGTGCTCCCGGCGGAGGACCTCGTACCCGGCGACATGCTCCTCGTCGAGGCGGGCGACGCGATCTCGGCTGACCTGCGCATCGTGGAAGCCTCGCGGCTTGCGGCCGACGAGTCGACCCTGACAGGCGAGTCGGTGCCGGTCGACAAGTCGCCCGAGCCGGCCGCCGAAGATGCACGAATCGCCGAGCGCACATCAATGCTGTTCAAGGGCACGGCCGTGACCCGCGGCAGCGGCCTTGGCGTTGCCGTCGCGACGGGCTCCCGGACGGAACTCGGCCGCATCTCTCACCTCGTCGAAGAAGCGGAGCCTGAGAGCTCACCGGTTGAACGCAGGCTCGCACGATTGTCCGGGCAGCTCGTTTGGGCGGTCGGGCTTCTGACCGTTGTGATCGCGGCGGTTGGAATGGCCAAGGGACAAGATGCTTTCCTGGTTGTGGAATCGTCGATCGCGCTCGCGGTGGCCGCCATTCCCGAGGGCCTGCCGATTGTGGCCACCCTCGCGCTTGCCCGCGGGATGTGGCGCATGGCCCGCCAGAATGCACTTCTGGAGCGGCTCTCCGCGGTCGAGACATTGGGCGCGACCACAGTGATCCTGACCGACAAGACCGGCACGCTCACCGAAAACCGGATGGCCGTGCGGCGCTTGTGGGTCGAATCCGGCGAAGTCGAAAAGGCCGGCGTGGAAGAGCTTGCCGGCGATGCGCTGCTCCAGCGGCTGCTGCACACAATGGTACTTTGCAACGAGGCCTCGCTTGGCCATGGGGGAGTAGCCCATAGCGGTGATCCCATGGAAGTGGCGCTGCTGCAGGCTGGCCGGGCGGCAGGTTTGAATCGCCACGAGCTGCTGCGCGGCTTTCCGATCGCGGCCAAGCACGCTTTCGACAACGAAAGCAAGATGATGGCGACCGTGCACCAGCACGGCGGCGCGTATTTCTATGCCGTGAAGGGTGCACCGGAGCATGTGCTCGCGGCGTGCACCGGCATGCTCACCGAGAACGGCGAGACGACACTGGACGAAGCCGCGCGCCGTCTGTGGAGCGGGCGGATTGCCGAGCTCGGACAGCACGGCCTGCGCGTGCTCGCCTGCGCAACCAAACTGGCGACATCGGCAGATGCTCAGCCCTATGGCCAGCTGATATTCGTGGGCCTCGTTGGCCTGGAAGACCCTGCGCGCGCCGACGTTCCGCAGGCGATCCGCGATTGCCGTCATGCCGGCATCCGCGTCGTCATGGTGACCGGCGATCATGCCGTCACGGCCCGCAGCATAGGCCGTGCGATCGGGCTCGAGGCTGACAATGTAGCAGAAGGCCGCCATGTCGAGCTTCTCGTCGAAAAGCATCCGCAGGAATTGAAGCGCGTTGGCATCTTCGCCCGCGTCAGCCCGGCGGAGAAACTTGCGATCGTACGCGCGTATCAGGCGTCCGGTGATATCGTCGCGATGACCGGGGATGGCGTGAACGATGCACCGGCGTTGAAGCAGGCCGACATCGGCGTGGCCATGGGCCTGCGCGGAACGGACGTCGCGCGCCAGGCGGCAGCGATGATCCTGCTCGACGACGCCTTTCCGACGATCGTCAAGGCGGTTCGGGAAGGCAGAATCATCTTCGGCAATATCCGTCGGGCCGCCGCTTACCTTCTGTCCTGCAACATCAGCGAGGTCCTGGTTGTTGGGATCGCGATCGCGGCGGCACTGCCCCTGCCGATCCTGCCGCTGCAGATCCTTTACTTGAATCTGGTGACCGACGTATTCCCCGCCTTCGCACTGGCAATGGGCGAGGGAGAACGCGATATTCTCGAGCGGCCGCCGCGCGATCCGAAGGAGCCGATCCTCGGTCGTCGGCAATGGACAACGATCGTGCTGCAGAGCATTCCGCTGGCGGGCGGAACTTTCGCGGCGCTTGGGCTGGCGCTTTCGGCCGGCTGGACCGGCGAGGCAGTGGTCACCACCACATTCCTGACGATCGCGTTCGCGCAACTCTGGCACGTTTTCGACATGCGCAGCAGCCGCTCCGGCGTCGTCGCCAACGAGGTCACGCGCAATCCATGGATCTGGGCCGCCGTCGGCCTCTGCGGCGCTCTGCTCGCGGTTCCTCCCTACTGGCCGCTGATGGCGGAGGTCTTGCACGTCACCCCCCCGACGGCGGCGATGTGGGCCGTCATCGTGGGCTGCAGCCTGGCACCATCGCTGCTAATTCAGGTCGGCCGCGCCATCATCGTGCTTGCCAATCGAGGTCGCTAAAGCATGATCCGGAAAAGTGCACAGCGGTTTTCCGAAAAGACCATGCTTACACAACAACCTAAAGCGCGATGACGATTCATCCTAATCGCATCGCGCTTTAGACTCAGCTCACCGACATCTTGAGCAAGGATGCGAGCGAATTGAACGATCTGATTTGAGAGTTAGGTTTCGAATTTGCGGCATCAACAGAAAATCCGAGGACGGGCCGGTTATACTCATTCCGCGAAACGAGTGTAAATTTCGCACGTGGCGGCAGTGTTCGACATGCAAAGCCGTCCCTCTCGCCAAAAAGCGGGTAAATGCGTCTCAGGCGGCTGATGCAGCAATTGACTGCCAAGCGCTCCTGCGGAGCAAGACCGCTGATCTGTGGTTCAAGGGCGTCGTGGACCTGTTGCGGCGTGTCCGTTTCGGATCACGTAGGATACGTGAGTTGACCTCCTGGTCTCGCGGCAAGATCACAGACACGTCCGACAGCGCCGAAAATTCAAGGAGCTCTCTCTTCTTATCGGCGAGCAGCCGCACCGCGCCGGAGGTGCCAGCTCAATTCACCTGGGCACCCGAATACTTCACAATCGGCGTCCACTTGTTCACCTCGCTCGCTATAAAGGCCTTGAAGGCCTCAGGTGTCGAGCCCTGGACGATGAAGCCCTGCGCCGCAAAGTAGTCCTTGATGTCAGGAGATTGCAGGACTTTGTTCACTTCCGAGTTCAGCTTCTCGACCACCTCGGGCGGCGTGCCGGCCGGCGCAAACAAGCCTTGCCATGACAGCGCCTCGAAACCCTTCAGACCCGCTTCATCCAGCGTCGGCACGTCCGGCAGCAGGGGGTGCCTGGTTTTCGAAGTGACGGCCAGCGCGCGAATCTTTCCGGCCTGAATCTGCGGCATCAGCACCAGGACGTCGCCGAACGTGACCTGGATCTGACCGCTCATCAGGTCGGTGAGCATGGCGGCGCTGCCGCGGTACGGAACGTGCACCATCGAGACATCGGCCGCCTGCTTGTACATCTCGCCGGTGAGATGCATCGACGTGCCGTTACCGGCCGAGCCGAAACTCAACTCGCCCGGTTTCGACTTGACGAGGGCGAGAAACTCGGCTGCCGTGTTCGCCTTCACGTCGGGATTGACGGCCAGCACCAGCGGCGCAGTTACCAACGTCGACAACGGCGCGAAGTCCTTGATCACGTCGTAAGGCAATTTGGCGTACAGCGCCTGCGCGATGGCGTTGCTGCCGGTGACGCCGGCCAGCAGGGTGTAGCCGTCGGGGGCGGATTTGGCCACGAAGTCGGCGCCCAGGGCGCCGCCGGCGCCGGGTCGATTGTCGACCACGACCGGCTGGCCCCAGGCCGCGGCGAGCTTGTCGCCCACACGACGCGCGAGCACGTCGGTGCTGCCGCCCGGTGCGAAAGGCACGACGATGTGGATCGCCTTGTTCGGGTAGTTGACTTGCGAATGACCCGGCGCGGGCAGCAGCATCGCGAGGCCAGCCAACGCCAGCGTCGCGCGGCGCGAAATCAGGAAGCGGATCATGGGCAACTCCTTGCGGGTGGATTGGCGGCTTCGGCTGGAGACAGGGATCCCCAGCCACCGCCGCCGGCGGTTTCGATGATCAGCAGGTCGCCGGCGGACCACGCGATGCGGGCGCGCGCAGGCAAGAGCTCGACCGCTCCGTCCACACGCAAAACCCGGGCCATAGACGTTGCGCCGGCCCCGCCGCCTTGAGCACCGCGCGCACGGCCGACATGGCGCTCGCCGCGATAGGCGATCCACCCCTGACCTTCGAGCAGCCGATAGGCGCGCCGCACGCCGTCGCCGCCGCATTGCAGACCGGCGCCGCCGCTGCCGCGGCGAATCTCGTAGCATTCCACGCGCAGTGGCGCTTCGGTCTCGATCACCTCCACGGGGGTATTGCGCGCATTGCCGACGTCGGTGGAGACGCCGGCGCGGCCGGGCGCGTGGACGCTGGCGCCGGCGCCGCTGGCGATGATCTCGGTCAACATCCAGCGTCGCCCGTCCACCCGCGTGCCGCTGAGCGCGAGGACGGTGGCCACCCCGGCGTGCGGCGCCACGCCCATCCCGCTTGCCGACTGTGACCAGGCTCCAAGAATCGCGTTGCACGCCAGTTTCACGGTCGCCGTGCGCGCATTGACCGCCGCGGGCGGCGTCGGATTGACCAGGCTGCCGGGTGGAAGCTTCAGCGTCAGTGGCGCAAGGCAGCCGGCATTGTTGGGGGCGTCCGGTGCCAGCGTGCGCATGAAGAAGAGAGCCGCCGACAGCATCGCCGCCGGCGATGCATTGAGGGGCCCCCTCACCTGCGACGCGGTCCCCTCGAAGTCGATCACCAGTGTGTCACCCTGCTTGCGCAAGCTCACCACGATTGAAACCGGGGCGGTGTCGCTGCCATCGCCGTCGAGTTGATCGCGCCAGGTCCATTCGCCGTCGGGTGCGGCCGCAAGGGCGGCGCGGGTCATGCGTTCGGTCTGCGCAATCAAGGCATCGCAGACGTCGGCAAAACGAGGTCCGGTGTGACGCGCGATCTGCTTCAGTTCGCGCGCGCCTTGCGTCAGCGCCATCCACTGCGCTTCCAGGTCGCCGCGCAGATTGTCAGGCGTGCGTGAGTTGGCGGCCAGGATGGCGTCGATATCGGGCCGCACGCCTTCGGCGCTGCGCCAGCGCACGGGCGGCAGGCGCAGGCCCTCCTGGTACACTTCGGTTGCGTCGGGCGGAATAGAGCCGGCGGCCATGCCCCCGACATCCTGATGGTGCAAATTGGCGGCGGCGAAGGCGATCACCTCGCCATCGCGGAAGACCGGGTGGACCAGAGCCAGGTCCGGCAGATGCGTGCCGCCGGACCAGGGGTCGTTGAGCAGATAGGCGTCGCCCTCGGACATCGTTGCGAGCGGAAAGCGTGCGAGCACACCGGCAACGGCCGGAATCAGCGATCCCAGCAACAACGGCAGCGAGCGCGCCTGGGCGAGCAGGCGTCCGTCCGGCAGGAACAGCGCCGCGGCACAGTCGCCGCTCTCGCGGGCGATGGACGACACGGCGGCGCGCATCATGCAATGCTGCATGCGGTCGGCCGTGCCTTGCAGCGCCAGACGCAGCGGCTCCATGCGCAGGGCGATGACCGGATCAGGTGCGACGTCGCGCGCGCGCGGCATCATGCCTTCGCCTCCAGCGCCAGCGTCTGATCCGGCGTCAGCCGCCAGGACCAGCCCGCCGGCACGAAGGCGGTGGTCGTCGGCGCGAACAGAGAATGCGGCCCCTCGCCTTGCGGCGGCAGCGAATCCCACGGGCTTTCGCTCGTCGCCAGGCTGACGTCGCCCTCGTCCGGACTGTAGAGCATGCCTAGCGCCGCCATCACGCCGGCGTGCGGCATGACCAGCACATGGCGCATACCGGCCAGTTCGGCGATCTCGGCCGCATGCTGCGCGCCGCCGCCGCCGATGGCGACGAGCACCGCATCCGCCGGATCCAGGTTACGCTGAAAGGCGTGGGTCTTGAGCGCCTCCGCCATCCCGGCGGCGGCCGTGCTCACGACGGCTTCAGCGGTTCGAAGCACCGACAAGCCGAGCGCGCCGGCCACGCCGCCAAGCGCGGCCTCCGCCGCGGGGCGGTCCAGCACGATCCCGCCGGCCAGCCGGTGCGGCAAGCGGTCCAGTACGCACAGCGCATCGCTCAGCGTCGGCAAGTCACCGCCGAGACCAAAGGCGGCCGGTCCTGGCCAGGCTCCTTGCGAGCGCGGCCCCAGGCGCAGCGCGCCGCCCGGCAGCACCGATACCACGCTGCCACCCCCGATGCCGATGGAGGCGATATCCGCGCAGCGCTGACGGATCGGCAAGCCGCCGCATTCCAGCGCGTCGGTGAAGGTCGGCCTGCCGTCGAGCAGAATGCTGATGTCGGCGCTGGTGCCTCCGATATCCAGAACGATCGCGGGACCGGATGCTGCGAGGCCGGCGGCCACGCCCTGCAGCGCCGCGCAGGGACCGGACATGGCGAGGCCGATCGGCTGCTCGGCGAGATCATGCCAGGGCGCAGTGCCGCCGGCCGATCGCATCAGGCGCAGCGGCGGCAAGCCACGTATCTTCAATGCGTCGGCCAGCGCGCGCAGGTAATTCGCTGCCAGCGGTTTGGCATAGGCGTCCAGCGCCGTAGTCAACCAGCGCTCGAATTCCCGCGGTTGCGGATCGACTTCGCTGGACAGTGAAATGTGCAAGCTCGGAAGGCGCGCATGCAGCGCCGCACGCAGCGCGCGCTCATGGGTCGGATTGCGGTGCGAGAACAACAGACCGACCGCCAGCGCGCACACGCCGGCGTCGCTCACTGCATCCGCGATAGCGTCAACAGCCGACAGGTCGAGCGGCTCCACCTCCCGCCCCTCGGCATCGATGCGCCCGCCGATCTCGAAGCGCAGCGGCTCCGGAAACAGCTTTGCTTCGGGCACCGCCGGCATGATCACCGGTTCATACAGCTCCTTGCGGTCCTGGCGCGCCAGAACCGGTACGTCGCGCATGCCGCGCGTCAGGACAAGGGCCACCGGCGGCTCGTTCAGTTCCAGCAGCAGATTGGTGATGACGGTGGAGCCGTGCACGACGCGGCTGACGTCATCTGCCCCGATGCCCGCCTGCGCGCACAGCCGATCGAGGGCCTCGACGACCGGCTCCGCCAGCCGGCGTCCGGCGCGCGGATGTTTGAGCGATGCAACGTGCCCGTCGCTCCGCAAGGCCACCGCATCGATGAACGTGCCGCCCATGTCCACGGCGAGCGACCAGGACGCGCTCAACGGAAGCGCTCCGGCGAAAACGGCGTCAGGTCCACCTGCGTCGGACGTCCGGCCACCAGATGCGCGATCTCGCGGCCGGTCGCCGCGCCCATGCACATCCCCATATGGCCGTGGCCAAAGGCAAGCCAGGCGTTGTCGGCCGCGCGGACCGGACCGACCACGGGAAGACTGTCGGGAAGACAGGGACGATGGCCCATCCAGCGCGTGAAAGACGATGTGTCCAGGTGCGGGAACAATTGCTGTCCCTGACGAAGCAGAGCATCGGCACGCGCCATGTTGGGTGGCGCTTTCAAGCCGGCGAATTCCACGGTGCCGGCCAGCCGCAGACCCATGGCCATCGGATTGACCATCAGATTGTGCTCCACCGCCATCACGGTGTGGCGCAGGGCCAGGTTCGAGCTCTGCACAGTGACGTGGTAGCCGCGCTGCGTCTCCAGCATCACCGGGCTGTCGAGCTGTGCCGCCAATGCGCCCGACCAGGCCCCGGCTGCCACCACCACACCGTCCGCCGCCAGCGGCTCGCCGCGCTCCAACAGCACTGCTGTGACGCGCCGGCCCTGCCGCTCGAAACCGCGGACGCGGTCGCGGACGTGACGCGCGCCGTCGCCGATGCAGCGATTGTAGATCGCCTTGACGAGGGCAGATGGATCGGATGTGGAGCCGTTATCGGGCGCCAGAATGCCGAACCGAAAACGTCCCTTCAGGTCCGGCTCGAGGCTTTCCAGCTCGTCCTGCTCCACGTCCAGCATCCGCACGCCCAGCGATCGCCGCAGATTCATGCCCCAGGCCCACTGCGCCGCTGTCTCGCGAGAGGAAAAGACGTACAGGCAACCGCTCCGTCGCACCAACTCCTGCGCATCGGCATGGGCCACCAGCGGATCGTAGCAGTCGAAGATCGGCGACAGCAGCGTCCGCAACGCGGTGGCGATGCGTGTCACCTCTTCGCGTGATGAATGATGCAGCATGCGCAGCAGCCATGGCGCCACGAGCGGGGCATAGGCCCAACGCACCGTCAGCGGTCCCAATGGGTCCAGCAGCCAGCGCGGGACCTTCTTCCACATGCCTGGCATGCCCACCGGCAGGCAGGCGCTGGGCGAAAGCGAGCCGGCATTGCCGAAGGAGCAGGCCTCGCCCGCGTCCAGCGGGTCGACGAAGGTCACCGCGTGACCGTCGCGCTGCAGCCACGCCGCAGTGCAAGCGCCGACGATTCCGGTTCCTATGACGACAATGTGCATGCGGGAATTCTGAAAAATAATTCCCCCATCACACAAGCCAATTCTTTTAATATTGTCATCAGGTTTCCTGATAGTCGATCCGTTCGAGCGAGGATATGCGATGCGGCCCGCCGTTCTCTCCACTCTTAGCCTGCGCCAGATGCGCGCCTTTGCCGCTGTCGCTCGAGCGGGCAGCTTCACGGCGGCGGCGCGACAGATCAACCTGACGCAGTCGGCAGTCAGCATGCTGGTTCAGCAACTCGAGGAGACCCTCGGGCTGAAACTGTTCGACCGAGGCGCGGTCGTGTTGTTGACGGCGGCCGGCCAGCAATTGCTCCCCCTGTCGCGCCGCATCCTGGATGACGTGCAACAGATCGCAGCGGGCGCTTCGGACCTTCGCTCCCTTCGCACCGGCCTGTTACGCGTGGTAGCGCCGCAGATGCTGGCATGCACGTGGGTGGCGGCAGTGCTGGGCGAGTTCGAGCAAGCCCATCCGGATGTCGGCCTGCGCGTGACCGACGCGATGGCGGACGAGGTGGTGAGCACGGTGCGCCGGGGCGAGGCGGAACTGGGCGTTGGCCCAGAGCGCGCCACCGGCGAGGATGTTACCAGCACATTCCTGATGGATGTACCGATCCGAGTGGTCTGCTCAGCGCAGCACCCGCTGGCGCGGCAACGCGCCGTCTCGTGGAGAAAACTGCGCGACGAGCGCTGGGTCATTTATTCCAGCGAGTTCAACCGGCACCTGGAGAGCCTGCTGCATGCGCACGATACCTCGCTTTCCATGCAGACCGCCGTCGAGGTCAAATATCTGACCACCGCTTTGGCGTTGGTGGGCGTAGGTACCGGCCTGGCGGCCGTTCCCGACTACGGACGGCTGTTCGCGCCGAATTTCGACGTGCGTTTCATCAAGCTGCGCGCTCCGGAAATCCGCCGCCGCTACTATATATATCAACGACGCGGGCTCGTGCTCTCACCGCCTGCGGAGGCGTTCGCCAAGCTGCTGCGCCAACGCGCGGCACGCAGCGGTGGGTGACTCCGTGCACACGAACTTGCGAACGCACGGTTCCCAGGCCATAGAAGTCCTACACCTGACAATCTGTCTGACGAGCGCATGACCGGCCCGCGCTGTCGCCGAGCCAGCAAGGAGCTGCGTCCGACAGGCGGTTTGATGTTGCGGCGTGATGGGAGCAGCCTACCCCGGTTTGGCGAGGGCGAGAAATCATTGGAGCGGGTGAAGGGAATCGAACCCTCGTATTCAGCTTGGAAGGCTGCTGCTCTACCATTGAGCTACACCCGCGTCGGCCGATCCCCTAACACGGCCGGGCGGCGGTCTCAACTGCCGAGGAGGTCGCTTTCTCGGCTCTCACGGGCTTCGCGGCCCCCCCGGTTCCTCGGGACCCACCACCCTTAACAGGGGCGGCAAGGCTGTCTATATTGATGTTTCCCGAAACCAACGAAAGGAGGTGATCCAGTGAGGCAAACAAGTAGGCTCCCGGACCTTCACGCTGGGTCATCCGCTGTAAGGATTTCAGCGACTTAGGCCCTGGGCCACATCATCGAGCATCAGTCGAAATCACTGGGATTCATGGGCTAGTGCGCCCATCCTGCGCCCCAGGATTTTGGACAAAGCGATGAGCCAGCGCGTCGAGTGATCGGCGCGCTGGTTGCGTTTTGAAGAGCGCGCAAAGCGAGGTAGAAGCCTTACCCTGAGATATTACGTCGGGGCGCCGTAATGCTGGAATTGCCTGAGAACATTGGTGAGCTGCTAACCTACGACACCACTACCGGAGCGGTTTCCACCCGCGAGGGAAAGCGACTGGAGTTTAAGCGCGACTTCTCAAAGGCGGACTTCTCCGATTACACAAAGGTGTTGGCCTCATTTGCCAACGCCTTGGGCGGAGTCATCATCTTCGGCGTAAGCGACAGCCCTCGCCATGTTGAGGGCTGCGCCTTGTTTCCAGACGAGGCGGATTGGGCTAACCGGCTACGCGAAGACTTCGACCCAGAAATCCCGTTCGCTGTCCGCGCCTACCGCATCGGCGCCGTGACCCTGCAGGTGGTTGGCGTTGGCTCGGCAGCGCACAAACCGATTCTGTGCAAGAAGACTCGCAGCAAAACCGTTCAAGGCCCCAAAGGCCAAAAGGACGTTGAAGTTTTAAGGGAAGGCGCGATCTATTATCGCTATTCGGGCCAGACCAGACTCATCAATTACTCCGACCTCAGCAATATGCTTGCAGAGCGCGAGTCACTTTACCTCCGCAAGATGATGGAAACCCTCCAGGTAGTGCAGAAGGTCGGCCTCGAGAACGCCGGAGTGGTTGACATGTCGGTCCCGCAATCCAGCGTCTATATGTCTGCCGAGACAGCAAAGGGATTGGCGATCATTGACAAGGCGACCATCGTTCAAGAGAAAGGCGCTCCTGCCTATGTCATGATGGGCAACATCACCACAAAGGAAATTGTGCACGCCCCATTTGAGGATGCCGACAAGAACATCCCAATGGAAGCGGCGGCGATCCTTTCTCCGACTGTGAGCGAAGTCTACCAGGGCGATCCAGCGAAGATTCACCCCGCGCAGGTCACGAAGCTGTTGCAGCACCTCGGCATCGACAAAGACAACCGACACTGCCTGTACGAGAAGAAGCTCAAACGAAAGTACGTAACTCGTGAGGGCCTTAAGGCTCTAGAGCACTTCATCCGAACGCAGCCTCAAGATGCGCTGAAGGCGTTTGGCTCCAAAGAGGCAATCGCACGATTTGTGGCGAAGAAGCTGCCGCAGGCTGGCGATGTCGTCACTCATCCCGGGGTAGCGTAGCACCGAGCTTCGCCAACTCCCGCTCCGCCGCCTTCCGATCCTCGTCCGTCTTCGCCTCCTTGATCTGCTGCTTCAGGATCAAGCGAACCTTCTCCTGCAACGGGATCTTCTCAGGCTCGTCAGGCCGGCGGGATTTGATGATGAGCAGCATGTTCGCAGTATGCTTTCACGACTACGTCGGCCTCCGACTGTACCAAGATGAACCGTCCGGCGTGGTGATGCTGTACGAATGCTGGCACATGCGCATCATCAGCCTGTCAGCCAGATCCTCCGCCTTGGCCTTGATCTTCTCTGGCGATGCAGGGAAGCGCGCATAGTCGATGAATCCAACTACGATGCCAGCCTCTTCGCCGCCCGTGTAAATGTAGCTGACTGGCTCGACAGTGACGCAGCCACCAGCCTCCATGCACCATTCTCGGCATGCCTGCTTCGCCTGTTCCAGGTCGCCAGCGATGTAGATGCGGGCCCAGAATGGGCTAGCGTATTTCACTTCCACAAGTTCTCCTTAGCCGCAAAGTCCATAAGAGCTACTACACGACGGTGCGGCATCCACCGTGCGGAACATATCGAACTGCTTGCCACCGCGAGCGGTCTTCGACCATTCGACAGCCTCGACGATGCTGAGCCCGCCCTCGGTGCCGTTGTTGAAGAACGTCGCGGGCGACGATCCACGCGACACCTCGTCGACCAGCGACTCCCACTCAGCCACGCGCTGGGCATATTCGGGCCAGCGTTGCGCCAGGTTCAAGATCTCATCCTTCGTTGCATGGATGCACGGCATACACCCGACCCGCGAGCACCCCTGGGCGTAGAGCGGGTTCGGATTGATGCCCATGTACCGATGAGCCTCGAACACATCCTGCCAGGCCCAGCGAATGATCGGCCGATAATTGAACAAGCCACCACCAACGACCTCGAATTCAGGCAGCGTCGAGCGCGCGAACGATTCATCAGCGCGCACGCCCTGCCAACTCCAGACAGCATCGCCATCGTCCAGTAGCGGCATCATCACTTGCTCAATCAGCGGCTCGACCTTTAGCTGGCGCGTGCAGAACTTACCCAGTGGCGACGGAAAGCGGCCGGCCACCAGACAGGCGTCGAGGAACGGAATGCCGGTAGGGTGCATCAGCTCCAGCGCGCGGGCGATGCGCTCGGCCGGCACGCCTAGGCTCGGCCATTTTTCGGCGATGTATTTGCGCTTGGTCGTGAAGTCTTCGGTGAAATCTCGGCGAATGCGCTGGATCGGCACGCCTGTGGCCTGCTCCAAGTAGTCCACGTAATCGTAAGTCAGCGGGTGCTCGTGGCCGGTGTCGGCGAATGCGGCTCGCAGGTTCGGCACTTCCATGGCGAGAGCCAGCATCAGCGTAGCCGCTGAGTCCTTCCCGCCAGAGACGGATACGACGTGATGCAGTTTGTTCAAGATGTCAGACGCTGCTTGTTTCGCGAGCAGCAGGGTAGTTTCACGAATTATAGGCGAAGCACGGCTTCGCATGTTGTTACGGGATGTCTAGTGAACAACTCACTCGCTTAAGTTGCGTAAATATGACAGCAAGATCAGTGATTTACGAGATGCGTCCAACTAGCGCCCAAAGCGAATGGAACTTTTCCACAAGTCATTGATTCACCAGGCGTTTCTGCCCCTATCGGACAACATCCAGTGTCTTATCTCAAGCGCTGTCACCTCGCTGGGATCGCCCGCTGAGCTTTGAGTAAAGGCTTGGCATCTGGGCGTTCTCAGCCCTGGACCAGCGAGCAAGAAATCGGGCGCGACGGGGCCTCCCCGCCGCGCCTTTTCCTTGCGATTTCTTTGAAACTGGAAGCCGATCAACCGGCGCGAAGCCGCTCGCGCAGCGCGATGGCGGCGATCAGCATGCCGAGGCACCAGGCCACGACTGCACGGTGCGGCTCCCCGCCAAGGAGCACCGTGAAGAGGCTCGTCAGAAGGCACGGGACGACCGCCTTGCCCGTCCGGCTCATCGTTGCGAGCAGGAACGGCATCGCCGCGATCGACAATTGCAGGACGTTCATTTGAACGACCGGCTCGCCGAAAGGCTTCAGAAGCCGCAGATGTTGAGCGCGCGCGGCCGTTTGCCGCGCCGGTTTTCCACGATCCGCTCGCCACCGTTCTCGGCCGAGCTGCCGTAATAGCGGTGATGACCGGCCTGGTCGTGCAGATCGGCCGGCTCCGACTGTCCCGCCCGCCGCGCGTCGCAGATGATCTTGATGGTGTGACCCGACATCGCCGCCTCCAGCAAAAGCCTGTTGTTTATGGTCCATCAGTCGCGACCCGCTCCGGCGGCGTTCACATGGCAGGTCCGCAATCCGGTTTCAGAACCGTTTCGCCGCTTGCCGGGCACGCAATATTCGTCTCGGGATTGTCGGGACGGGCTGCCGTGCTACGTCCTTGGACCTGTGCAAAAGAAGAGGTGACGATGCTCTACGCGATCCTGGCCTACCACGTGGAAGACGAGATCCTGTCCTGGACGCCGGAGCAGGACGCCGCGGTGGTGGCCAAAGTCATCGAGGTTCAGGCGCCGCTCCGGGCAAGCGGACAGTTTGGACCGGCGGCCCGCCTGGATGAGACCCGAAAGGCCCGCACCTTGCGTGGCCCCGGCGCGGGAATGGTGCTGGACGGGCCGTTTGCCGAGACCAAGGAACAGCTTCTGGGCTTCCACCTGATGCAATGCGCCACCGAGGATGAGGCAATCGCGGCGGCACGGAAGCTGCGTGCGGTCAATCCGACGGCGGTCTACGAAATCCGGCCGGTCAAGCTTTACGTGCCGGCCGATGGGTTCGGGGCGACAGAGGGGTGAGCTCAAGCGTGATCCGGAGAAGTGCACAGCGGTTTTCCCTCGCGACAACGCGGAACGCGTTTGCGCGGAGATCATGCTTGAACAACAACCTGAAGCGCGACGGCGATTCATCCTGATCGCATCGCGCGTTAGGCGTCCGGCCCGGTCCGCGCATTGTAGAAGCGCTGGATCACGATTCCGCCGAAAGCGATGAACCACAGGAAGGGCGCGACGTGCGGCGCGAACGCCGCAACGATCGTGCCCGGGATGAACACCAGCAGCGGAAACAGCGCGGCCATGATTTCTTGACGCCAGCCGCCCAGGATCGTCCACCACAGCCAGGCATTTAGGCCCGCGATCGCGGTCAAATGCAAGCCGTAGAGCACGGCGACGGCGCTGCTCATGCCGTAATTGGTGTAGAGGCCGTTGGTGACCGGCAGCAGCACGATCGAGAGCAGAAAGAACAGGTTGAGGATCACGTCGCCGCGGCTGCCGACCGGCTGGCGCGCCAGCCGCCGGTGATGGCTGATCCAGAACACGCCGGCGATGATGAAGCTGAGCGCAAAGCCTATCAGCTTGCCCGAATAGACCCGGGCAAGGTCGTTCCAGTCCGGCGCGCTGGTGAACACCGCCGCCTTGGGCAGATCGTAGGCCAGCAGCGTCATGGCGACACCGAAAATGGTGTTGCTGAGCGATTCCAGCCGTCGCATCTCGAACTGGTCGGGCTTGAGCTCGGTCATCTCGGGCATGGGGTGCGCTGGAACTGGGGGCCGTCTTCCCCCTAAATCCTAATTCCGGTTCCGTCCAGCCGCATTGCGATTCGCGCCGGGATCGCCGACTCTCATCCTTTCACCGGGGCGATTCGTGGCGACATATCTGGACACGCTCAATGCGGAGCAGCGCCGCGCCGTCGAGCATGGCGTGGTCGAGGGCTCGACCGTGGGCGCGCCCCTGCTCGTCATCGCCGGCGCGGGCTCCGGCAAGACCAACACGCTGGCCCACCGCGTCGCGCATCTGATCGTCGCAGGCAGCGACCCCCGCCGCATCCTGCTGATGACGTTTTCGCGCCGCGCGGCGGCGGAGATGGCCGGCCGCGTCGAGCGCATCTCCCGAAAGGTGCTCGGCGAGAACAACGCCGCGATCATGCGCGATGCGCTCACCTGGGCCGGCACCTTCCACGGCATCGGCGCGCGGCTCTTGCGCGAATATGCCGAGCGGATCGGCGTCGATCCCGCCTTCACCATCCATGACCGCGAGGACTCTGCCGACCTGATGAACCTGGTGCGGCACGAGCGCGGACTGTCCAAGACCGCGAGCCGCTTTCCCGCCAAGGGCACCTGCCTGTCGATCTATTCCCGCTGCGTCAACGCCGAGATGGAGATCGAGAAGGTGCTGGGGGTGCACTATCCCTGGTGCAGCGGCTGGGCAGCCGAGCTGAAGGGTCTGTTCGCCGCTTACGTCGAGGCCAAGCAGGCACAGCACGTGCTCGATTACGACGATCTGCTGCTCTACTGGTCGCAGATGATGAGCGATGCGCTGATCGCGGAAGAGATCGGCGGCCGCTTCGACCACGTGCTGGTCGACGAATATCAGGACACCAACCGTCTGCAATCCTCGATCCTGCTGGCACTCAAGCCCGACGGGCGCGGCCTCACCGTGGTCGGCGACGACGCGCAGTCGATCTATTCGTTCCGCGCCGCCACCGTGCGCAACATCCTGGACTTTCCGCAGAGTTTTTCGCCGCGCGCCGAGATGATCACGCTCGACCGCAACTACCGCTCGACGCAGGCGGTGCTGGCGGCGGCGAACGGCGTCATCGGCCTCGCCCGCGAGCGCTTCACGAAAAATCTCTGGACCGAGCGCACCTCCGGGCAGAAGCCGCAGCTCGTCACCGTGCACGACGAGGCCGACCAGGCGCGCTACATCGTCGAGGCGGTGCTGGCGAACCGCGAGCAAGGCGCGTTGCTCAAGCACCAGGCGGTGCTGTTCCGCACCTCCTCGCATTCGGGTCCGCTGGAGATCGAGCTCACGCGTCGCAACATTCCCTTCGTCAAGTTCGGCGGGCTGAAATTCCTCGACGCCGCACATGTCAAGGACGTGCTGGCCCTGTTGCGCTTTGCCGAAAATCCGCGCGACCGCGTCGCCGGCTTTCGAATCCTGCATCTGTTGCCGGGCATCGGGCCGGCGACCGCACAGCGCGTACTCGACCAGATCGCGGAGAGCACCGATCCGCTTGCCGCGCTCGGCCGGCTCCCGGTGCCGGCGCGCACCGGCGACGACTGGACCGACTTCGTCCGCACGGTCGAAAATCTGCGCTATTCGGAATGGCCGGTCGACCTCGAGCGCGTGCGGCTCTGGTACGAGCCGCATCTCGATCGCATCCACGAGGATTCCGAGACGCGCCGCGCCGACCTGATGCAGCTCGAGCAGATTGCGAGCGGCTATGTCTCGCGCGAAAAATTCCTGACCGAGCTCACGCTCGATCCGCCGGATGCGACCAGCGACAAATCCGGACCACCCCTGCGCGACGAAGACTACCTGATCCTCTCCACCATCCACTCGGCCAAGGGCCAGGAGTGGAAATCGGTGTTCGTGCTCAACGTCGTCGATGGCTGCATGCCGTCCGATCTCGGCGCCGGCACCAGCGCAGAGATCGAGGAAGAGCGCCGCCTGCTCTATGTCGCGATGACCCGCGCCAAGGACGATCTCCACCTCGTCGTTCCCCAGCGCTTCTTCGTCCACGGCCAGGCCGCCAAGGGCGATCGCCACGTCTACGCCTCGCGCACCCGCTTCATCCCGGAATCCCTGGTCTACCTGTTCGAGCGCACCGCCTGGCCGAAGGCAGCCGCCGGCGCAACGCGCACCGCGGCGCAGGGGCCGAAGATCGACGTCGGCGCGAAGATGCGCGGGATGTGGCGGTAGGCCGGCCACGGAAACCGAGCATTTCCACATGTGCGCTTGTGACCCGGCCGCCGTCCCTTAGATCTGGTCGATCCTCCCACAGAGACCTGATCGATGACCGCACCGCTTGAATTCGGACTGGATACCTTTGGCGACGTCACAAGGGACGCCGCGGGCGACATGCTCCCGCATGCGCAGGTGATCCGCAACGTCGTGGACGAAGCCGTGCTGGCCGACGAGCTCGACCTCGACTTCATTGGCCTCGGCGAACATCACCGCGCTGACTTCGCGATCTCCTCGCCCGAGACCGTGCTGGCGGCGATCGCATCGCGCACACGGCGCATTCATCTCGGCTCGGCCGTGACGGTGCTGAGTTCGGACGACCCGATCCGCGTATTCCAGCGCTTTGCCACGCTGGATGCGCTTTCAAACGGACGCGCCGAGGTGATCCTCGGCCGCGGCTCCTTCACGGAGTCCTTTCCGCTGTTCGGCTTCGACCTGCGCAAATATGAAGAGCTGTTCGAGGAGAAGCTCGATTTGTTCGCCGCGCTCTTGTCGCAGCAGCCGGTGACCTGGGAAGGCAAGCTGCGTCCGCCGCTGCGGGATCAGCTGGTCTATCCGCCGGTCGAGAACGGCACGCTCAAGACCTGGATCGGCGTCGGCGGCAGCCCGCAATCGGTGGTGCGCGCCGCGCATTACGATCTGCCCCTGATGCTCGCGATCATCGGCGGCGATCCTGCGCGCTTTGCGCCTTACGTCGATCTCTATCACCGCGCCTTCAGGGAGTTCGGCCGCCCGTCCAAGCCGATCGGCGTGCATTCGCCGGGCTACATCGCCGAGACCGATGCGCAGGCGCGCGAGGAGCTCTGGCCCGACTACAAGGCCATGCGCGACCGCATCGGCAGGGAGCGCGGCTGGCCGCCGATGGGGCGCGACGAGTTCGTCAGCGAGGCCGAGCATGGTTCGCTTTATGTCGGCTCGCCGGAAACGGTGGCGCGGAAGATCGCGAAGACCGCGAAGGCGCTCGGCATTTCACGGTTTCAGTAGAAGTACTCGGCAGGACCTTTGCCGCACGAGAAGCTGATGCGGAGCATCGAGCTCTATGGTCGGAAGGTGGTGCCGATGGTGCGGGAGATGATGGGGTAGCCTGCGTCTGGAGCCGGTCCGCCTACGCCCTGCGGGCTACGGCGTGACAGCCTTCGCTCACTTCGCGCCACGAGCACTTATGGTGGCTTGCCTAGCCGTAGCTCGCGAAGCGAGCGAAGGCTGGTGGGGGAGGCAGGACTCGAACCTGCGAAGCCATGAGGCGGCTGATTTACAGTCAGCTCCCTTTGCCACTCGGGACACTCCCCCGCTCGACGGCAGCACAATCGCGGCCGGACCTTGCCGGCGACCGAAGTCGGCCATGGAACGTGAAGGCCGCGACAACCCGGATCGGGGCGCGACCGGGCGCGTTTATGGGCGATGCGGTGGGGCAAAGTCAACCGAGGCAAACAGCTAAAATCGCGCTCGCAGCTACCGAAATTGCCATATTCCGGAACCCATGACAGAAGCGAGCCCATGAAGGATCGAAAATTCGGCCCCAAGGGGGCTCGCGGCGGGGCTAAGCCCTTCAACCGGCCCGGAAAATCGGCCGGCCGCTCGGCGCGGCACGACCGTGATTCGCAACTGGACGGCCCCGTCATCCTCTATGGCTGGCACACCGTCACCATGGCGCTGGCCAACCCCCAGCGCCGGATCCGCAAGCTGACGCTGACCGAGAACGCTGCAAGGCGCCTTGCGGAAGAAAACATCGAGACCCGCGTAGCGCCGGAGATCGTTCGGCCCCAGGAGATCGACCGGCTGCTGTCGCCCGACGCCGTGCACCAGGGCCTCCTGGCCGAGGCCGATCCCCTGCCCTCGCCCGATATCGAGACCCTGACGCAGGAAGGCATGGTGCTGGTGCTCGACCAGATCACCGATCCCCATAATGTCGGCGCCATCCTGCGCTCGGCCGCAGCGTTCGCGGTGAAGGCGATCGTGACCACAGCACGGCACAGTCCGGAGGCGACTGGCGTGCTGGCCAAGGCCGCCTCCGGCGCGCTCGAACTGGTCCCGATGGTCACGGTGCAGAACCTCGCCCGCGCGCTGACGGCGCTGAACGAGCGCGGCTTCCAGACCGTCGGCCTCGACAGCGAAGGCAGCGAGGATCTCAGCGATGTCGCGCTGCGCGAGCCGCTTGCACTCGTGCTCGGCGCCGAAGGCAAGGGCCTCAGGCAATTGACCCGCGAGACCTGCAGCGTCGTGGCGCGGCTCGACATGCCCGGCGAGATCAAGAGCCTCAACGTCTCGAACGCCGCCGTGCTCGCGCTCTACGTGGGCGCGAGCCGGCTCGGCCTGATGAAGCGCTAAAGCATGATCCGGAAAAGTGTGCAGCGGTTTTCCGGAAAGATCATGCTTAAACAACAACCTAAAGCGCGATGACGATTCATCCTAATCGCATCGCGCTTTGGCACAACAAAACGCCCGCCCGCATCGCGCGGACGGGCGTCTCGTTGAGCTCTAGCCGATCAGAGATCAGTGATAGCGGCGCGGCGCGCGGTGACCGCCATAGTAATGCGGCGCGTGGCGATGAGCGTAGCCATAGCGCGGACCGTGGCCGTAGTGCACGCGCGGCAGATAGCCGTAGCGGGGGCCGTAGCCATAACGATACGGACGGTAGTACGGGCGGCGATAGGGGTAAGCTGCCGGCGGCGCGACCGCAGCGGCACGATAGCCGTAGCCGTAATTGGCGGGCGCAACGACCGCGTCCTCACGGTAGGTCGGATACGGCGCGAACGCGCCCGGACCGGTATAGGTCGGGCCCTGGTTCACGTAATAATACTGCGTGGTCGGCTCGACGAGACGCTCATAGGCGCCATAACCGTAGCCGTAGCCGTACCCATAGCCGCCGCAGCCGGTGTTGCAGCCGGAATAGACCGGCGCAACCGGCGCGCACGTGGTGAAGCCGCAGGCGGCGGCGGGCGCGGTGGCGGCGAACGTCACGGCGGCTGCCACGACCAGTCCCGAAATCATCTGACGCATTACTCTCTCCTGTTGATTTCCGTTTTTTTGGATTGTCACGTTTCTCAACCCGGCCGCCTGCCGGGTAGCTCTGTACGCGGCCGCGGCCGCGGGGGCCGAGGACGATCGTTGATCTCGGGCGCGTAGATCACCGGCGGCGGATCGACCAGCGGGTCCATCTGCGCTGGCAGCGGCGCGGACGAGGCGCCCCAGCTCTCGTGGTAGCTCTCGGCGGGCTTGGGTAATTTGCGGTTGGCAGGCGGCTCGACCTCGAGCCGGCCGTAGCCCGGCCGCAGGCCCAGCGTCGGATAATAGTGGCCGACATGGTCGGGTTGACGCTCGGCGATATAGCGTCCGCCATAGATCGTGGGCTGCACCTGCTGGTTCTTGCCGAGGCCCCAGGTGCCTTCGACCACGGCATAGGACGCGTCGATGTTGTTGATGATGATCGGCACCCCGGGGCGGCCGGGAACGACGATATCGAAGCCCTCGCCGGCAAACGCCGTCGCAGGCAGTCCGATCAGAAAGGCGGCGAGCGCCACGGCGCGCATGAGGGGACCCCGATTATCCGGCGACAACCTAACCGATCGCCACGCAGAGAGAGTTAAGGCCTGCTCACCAATTTCCGGTAAGCCTAATGTGTAAGGGTTGCGCGCCGCTCAAATGCTGCAAAGCAAGCTAGCGAAGTGTTAACGGCGCGGGGCTCCGCCGCCGGAACAGCGCGGCCGTGCTCACATCCGTTTGACTGTTCAGCTGCGAAAATCCACGGTTGCATCGGAACGTCCTGTGCCGTCGGCGTTTAGCCCCCGTCAACGAAATGGGAGTGAACAGCCATGAACATCAAGCTTCTCGGGGCGACAGCGATTGCAGCGACCATGCTGGCAGGCTCCGCCATGGCGCAGGCGGTCGTCACCAATCCCGGCCGCTGCGCGGCGCAATTCCCCAACGCCAACTGCCAGAACCTCGGCCCGGGAAACCCCTACACCGATAGCGGCTATCGTCATCGCCGCGCGTCCTATCGTCAGACCAATAGCGACTGGAATAACGACTGGAACAGGAGCCGCACCGGCTTCTGGCCGACCGACGTCGCAGCGGGCGTTGCCGGCGCCGCGATCGGCACCGCTGGCGCGATCGCCACCGCCCCATTCCGCGCCTGGGACAATTCCTACGCCTATGACAATTCGTGGGACCGCGGCTGGAACAACCGTGGATGGGACACCCGCACCTACGCCCAGCGCAACGGCTTCGTCTGTACGCCCGGTACCTGGTTCAAGGGCGAAGACGGCCGCCGGCACATCTGCCAGTAGTCAACGAGCGTGAGCGCGATGGATCAGGCGGCCTTCGGGCCGCCTGTTTCGTGCCTGCGCCAATCATCGCGGGTTCTGGCACTTTCCAACCAAGTCTGATATTGCGACGCGCGGGCGGACAACCGGCGCATATGCCGGGCCCCGCTCTGCTTTCAAGCGTCGCCGGCTTAGCTCAGCGGTAGAGCAGCGGTTTTGTAAACCGAAGGTCGGGGGTTCAATCCCCTCAGCCGGCACCACGTCTTGACCGCAGTTTCAGTTCGAAGTCTTCAGGGCGCTGCTATTCCGAGCCGCTATCGGGCTTCGCATTCGGCAATTGATCCAGGCGCCAGAGCCCGAGGCTCTTGTCGCGCCAGCCACCACCGCCCTCCTCGCAACGCTCGTTGATCAGCGCGTCCGGCGCGGGCCAGTTGAACGGCGCCTTCTCCATGTTGAGCGCCCGCCAGTCGCCGTCCTCACAATCGCGGTTGCCGTCCCATTCGGGAAAGGTGGTGACCAGCAGGAAGCGCGCCCCGCTCATCCGGAATTGCGCGAGGGCGCGATCGATGTTCGCAAAGCTCAGATGCACCAGGCAGTCCCGGCAGAGAATGATGTCCGCACGCGGCAATGCATCGCGCGTGATGTCGGCGACGAGAAACCGGCCCGGCGAGCTGCCGTCTGCGACACGCCGGCGGTTGGCCTCGATCAGCGACGGCACGATGTCGATGCCGGTGTAATCGACATCGAGCTCGAGCCGGCCAATCCACCCGGCATCGCCGCAGGGCGCATCCAGCAGCGAGCGCACGCGGAGCCGTCGCAGCAGCGCAGGAAGCGCCTCGCGGATCGCGGCGGTCGCGGGATCCTCCGAGCCGAGGCCGGATACCGAAGTGGCCGCGCCCCAAAGGTTGGTCCGCTCGATGCGCTCGAACCGTGCGGCGAGATCGAGGCCCGCGAAATTCTCGCGGTCGGCAAGGAAACGTTGGTGGGCGAGCACGGGAGGACGACAGGAGATCATCGGACGAGCCTCGAGCCAAGTCGCGAGCCAGTGTACAGGCGATGCGTCGCCGCCGAAATCGCCTGCCTTACCCTCAGGCCGGCTTCTGCCACTCCATGACGTGGAAGAAGGGCACGCGGCGATGACGGGCGACCTGCTCGGGACTGCCGCCTGTCGGCTGCGGCTCGACGAACAGACGCAACTGGAGACCGTGATCGAGCAACTGAGTCATGTAGGTGCTGAGCGGACGGTGCCAGTTCTGGCTTCGGATGCCGTGCCAGGCGGCCCAGATCCGCTCGCAGCGCAGGCGCCGCTACTGACCATAAATTCGATCAGAGTTCAACATGAGGTAGCGTGCGTGTACGATGCGCTCCACCACGGTCAAAGAGAAAGCCAGGATCGCCGCCGGTGCGGTTACGGCTGTCGTCATGACGGCCGTGCTGTTCGCGATCGCAACGGGTTTTCTGCTGGCACGACAGGTCGATGAAATGCCGGACCGGAACCAAAGACGTGCGTCACTCGTTCTTGACCCATGCGGATCAGGGAAGAAAACCGAAACATCATTCTGCTGGTGACAGTGATGCTGTGCTGTGGCGCCGTGGCCGGCACGTTGACACTGTTCGAACCGGAGCTGGTGCCGGCCCCTGAAAAGCGCGTCG
This sequence comes from Bradyrhizobium sp. USDA 327, assembly GCF_041262065.1. NCBI lineage: Bacteria > Pseudomonadati > Pseudomonadota > Alphaproteobacteria > Hyphomicrobiales > Nitrobacteraceae > Bradyrhizobium > Bradyrhizobium sp. USDA 327. The sequence continues at coordinate 3,990,516 of NZ_JBGCCW010000001.1, forward strand.
CCGAGAGAGCTGTGATCGACGTCGCCCGGACATCGATCCAGGCTCCAGTCCGGGTGGTCGGCGCGCCGTTCGAGCCCAACGTCAATCCCCGCGAGCGGTAGCGCTCACCGCGGCGATGCCTCCCTGCCCTCCGCGGACAGGGCGTGGGCACGCGCCAGTTCTTCCGCAAACGCGATCACCTCCGCCCGCTTGTCGGGCGGCAGCGACAGGAACGCGCGGATGAGCCTCAGCCCCTCCACTTCGTCCGACCGTTCTTCTCCCGCGACCATTCTCTCAATGTCGGGCGATCGGGAAAAATATGCAATCCCTTTCGAACCTCCTTGATTCGATGCAGCCGCTTTGCTGGAATGAGCGCGGCTGAGGTGGATCATGAAATGGATCAGGGAGCGCGACGCACTGATCGCGCAGACACTGGCCTTCGTCCAGTCGGTGACCGGCAGGAAGGATGACGTCCTGCAGCCGGATGCGCCCGCGGTTGGCTCGCCCGTCACGGTGGAGATCGTCGCCATGGAGGCGGTCGCCGTCGAGATCGAGCCGCCGCAAGTTCCGCTTCCACCCCGGCCCGCACCTTTCCCGGCGCTGCGGGCAGGCGGCGATTTCCGCACCGAGATGCAGGCCCGCATTGCCAGTTTCCGTGAGCATCAGGAGCGCTTCGAGCGCGAGCGTGAGGAATATTGTGCGGCGACCCTGACCAGATTGCGTGCCGCCATCCGCGACGTTTCCGGCCCGCCGGCCAAAAAATAAGGCCGCCCGGTCAAGGGCCTACAGCCAGGACCACACCAGCCAGAGATTGGCCGCACAGGCGCCGAACAGCCCCAGCGCCAGCGGCAGGAGCATGTGCCCGCAGGATGTGTTCAGGTCGCTCGTCATGGCGGAAAACATCCGCTGATTCCGGCCGACGAGTCCCAGGGATTCTTTTTTCCGGGATTCAGGACTCGTTAAGGACTCAGGGCCGGCGACGGCCGGTCACGGCCCCGTGATCGGACCGCAGCCCGGAACCCCTGACGGGGCAGCTCGTTAATGGGGTTTCCTGGAGCGGGAAGAATGCCCTACGCCCTATTCTGCAACGATGCCCAGATCAGCAAGGCCTATCCGAGCGAGTCGGACGTCTGGAAGCTCGCGCAGCGAAGCGGTCTCGTCGTGGACGTGGTTGCGGACGACGAGCGGCCGGGACCGCGCCGGGTGCTCGACAACGGCTACGAGATCGCGCCGTGCCAGGCAGCTCGGGGCGAGGACCCCGCCAAGAACAAGGCGGAGGCCGACCAGCAGTCGAGGATGGAGCTTGAGCTGAATTCCTGAGTTCCGGCACAAAACCGGAGCGGAGGCTCAGGGCGTCGCGGCCGCCAGCGAAGCCTGCTCGCCCGGCATGGCCACGCAGGCTTTGCGGCGATGTAACCCACGGATGGCGCCGGTCACCTTCATCACCTTGCCCGACGGACAGGAAGCGTCCTTGACGAAGGCCACCTCATAAGGTGCCAGCATCAGAGGCTCGGATTTGAGGATTGTCTGTGCAGAGCACGGGAGGCAGGAGAAGCACGAGAGCACCACTGCCGACACCAAGATACGCATGTCCGTCGTCCCACCAGCCCGATAATTGTCATATAACGCGTTCCGGAGCGCGAGTTCCGTAGATCGCAAAAATTATTTTTGCTTTACCCCGGCCCCATGACGCGCGTGAGAAGGCGCGCCAGCCACCGTTTGCAAGCAAATGACGCGCCAGATGGTTCACGCAAAGCAAACAACGGGCTGACAAACCGGCAAAACAAAGGCCGGCGGAGCCGGCCTTTGTCGGGTCTTCAATGGCCGCTGGCAGTCAGTAGCGGGAGCCTGCCGGACCGCCCCAGCCGAAGCGGTAGTTCACCCCGACTTTGACGGTATGCTCGTCCTCCCGGCCACGAACGCCGACGATATCGGCCGGGCCGGAGGTAAAGGTGGTGCTGCCGAAATTGTAGTACTGGTACTCGGCCTTGGCCGACCAGCTCGGCGCGAACATGTATTCGAGGCCGGCGCCGACGGTATAGCCGTCCTTGTTGTTGCCGGTGGTGGTGAAGGCCTGCGGCACCCCGGCGATGTTCACGCCAAGGCCGTTATTACGCCAGGCATAACCACCCTTGGCGTAAAGCAGCGTCGGTCCCCAAGTGTAGCCGATGCGACCGGTCACTGATCCGATCTGGTCGGTGTTGGAGGTCACCTGCGTGCCCAGTGGGAAGGTGGCACCGTTGTTGTTGGTCGGCAGCCAGGAATACTGAGCTTCGATACCCACAACCCAGTTGGGCGCGAACTGGTAGTCGAAGCCGCCCTGCACGCCGCCCATGAAGCGGGCGTCGCTGGATTGGAAGCTGCTGTCGCCGGCAAACGCGCCGCCGACATGGCCGCCGATGTAGAAACCGGTCCAGTTGTAGATGACCTGCGGCGGCGTATAGGCCGGAGCCTTGGTGTAGGTGCGCGGCTGCACATCCGCGGCGGCGGCCGGCGCGGCCAGCGCAAGCACAGCGGCTGCACCCAGCAAAATGGACTTCATGATCATCCCCGTTCTTTCATAACGACACTCAGGAAACAACGTGGCGTGAATTGGGTTGCTTCGCGGCGATGCCGGAACGTTGATCGTTCGTCACTGTGACGGGGTGGCAACAACGCGATTTTGTTCCGTCACACCGCCCTGAACTAACGGTTTTTGTCGCGTGCACAAGGCCTGGCGCAACGATTTGTCTCAAGAGGAAATCACCCCGTTCAAAGCTCGCCGAAATGTGATCCAGCGTCTCTGGCTGCGTCTGTCTAACATCAGGCGATGAAGGCGGGCTTTGCGCTACCGCGTCATCTTTTCCAGTTCCGGAAAGGGTGCGTAAACCGCACCGGCGCAGAGATCGCTGGTCCTGTCGACCACGCGGTCCGCCCGGCCGTTGACAAAGATCACGGCCCGTTCGCGCATGGCCTTGTAGCCGCCATCGGTCTCGCGCGGGGTGAAGTGCAGGCAGCTCACATAGAACTGCCGGCCTCCGACCTCGCGCTGCACCGGATCGGCCATGCTGGCGTCGCGCACGCCGACCGGATTGTTGAGATAGGTCCGCATCAGGGCCAGCGTGTCGCTCCGGAAATTGTCGGGAAACGGCTGCGGTCCGCCGGCCTGGGTCCCGCCCATCAGCGTTGGACGGTCACCGTCGCTGCCGAAACAGGCCGCAAGTGCCAAGGGCAATGCCAATATCACCGCACATCTCGCCAACCGCCCCACAGGCCCCGCTCTCCGCTCGATCAGATCAGGAGACGTTCTAGCCCCAAGGCTGCACGAAGGGAATTCGCTTGCAGCGGCGCAAGCAGCGCACCGGCCCGCCGCCAACACCTCGGGCTTTCGCACGAGACACCGCGAACGGACCGGGCCTGAAGTCCGCGTGCGGCGGCGGGGCAATGCCAGGGATGCCGCCGCGCGGGATCAGCCGTCAGTTGCGCTGGTCTGATGCCGCCGGCTTGGTGACGTCCGGCTGCGCCTTCTGCGACTCCTTGGCCGAGACCTGCTTGTGACCATGGCGATCCTTGCGCACGGTCTTGTGCTCGCCGGTGGTGACCGCAGCGTTCGCGTTCATCGCCTTCGACTTGGAATCCACCTTGGCGTCGATGGCCTTGACGTCCGCAGGCTTGAGATCAGCCTTGGCGTCGGCCTTGACGCCGGCGTCCGGTTTCGCGGCGGTGGTCGCCGCCTTGGTCTGGCTCTGGTCCGCCTTGATCACCGGGGCAGTCGTGGCGGTCTTTCCGGCCTCGGCAGCGAAGGCCGGGGCTGCGATCACGGTCGCTGCGAGCAAGGCTGCGGAGATGGTCTTCAACATGGTGGTCTCCTCTTGGAAGGATCTCGAGGCGGCGCCCTCTCGCCCACCCTTCGATCGTAGGTGGCAGCCTAGGCGGGGCACATTGAACCCAGTCTGAAGCCCCTTGCAGGCTTCCGTTCATCTCGATGACAAGTTTGTCATCAGCGACCGGGCGAATAGATCGTGTGAAGCGGGAATGTTTTTGCGCGACGGGTGTTCGGTCTTTGGGCAATCGTGTAGGATCGCCACGTTCCATACGGGAGAATTTCGATGCGCAAACTCTCAATGCTTGTTGTGCCGGGCCTCGTCGCCATGACGCTGGCGGCGGCACCGGTACTGTCGAGCGCCTACGCCGCGGGCAGCGACGAGCCGTCCTCGCCGCCGAAGTCGGATAGCTCGTCCAAAAAGGGCAAGAAGAAGAGCTCTTCCATCAGCGATCCCAAGTTCCTGGCGGCCTATCGCACTGCCTACGCCGCGATCTACGACAATCACGATTACACGGGCGCGATCGACCAGTTGAAGTCGCTCAAGCGCGACGACGTCGCGGACGTCGCCAATCTGATCGGCTACTCCTATCGCAAGCTCGGCGACTACCAGTCGTCGAAGGTCTATTACGAGCTGGCGCTGAAGGACGATCCGAACCACGTCCGCACCTGGCAGTATTACGGCCTCTGGCAGCTCGAACAGGGCAACCGCGAACAGGCGCAGTATCATCTGAACAAGATCGCCTCGCTTGCCGGCACCGACAGCTCGGAGTATCGCTCGCTTGCCGCAGCGCTCGACAAGCCGACCGGCGCGACGCTGGTCTACTGAGACATCGCGACCTTGAACGAAGTGAACGGGCACAACCTTTCGGGTTGTGCCCGTTCCGCTTTCTCGGCTAGCCTCCGCCACCAATCTTCCCTGCAGATTGGTGTGCAATGGACACGTGGCTGCGATCCGCGATCGACTACATCGGCTCCTGGATCGAATTCCAACTGACGACAATCCAGCAGCCCGGCGTCATCGTCGCATTCGCCCATCGCGGCGAGGTCGTCGCCGAGCATGCGTTCGGCCTCGCCAATCTCGATACCGGCGAGAAGCTCACCCCACGCCACCGCTTCCGCATCGCCTCGCACTCCAAAAGCTTCACCTCGGCCGGCATCATGAGGCTGCGCGAGCAGCGCAAGATCCGGCTCGACGATCCCGTGGGCGATTATGTCGGCGGCCTGCATCCGCGCGTCGCCGAGACGACGATCGCGCAAGTGCTGTCGCACAGCGCGGGATTGACGCGCGACGGCGCCGATTCCGGCCAGTTCATCGACAGCCGCCCCTATCTCGACACGAAAGAGTTGCTCGCCGAATTGAAGCTGCCGACCGCAATCGAGCCCGGCACCCGCTTCAAATATTCCAATCACGGCTTTGGGCTGGTCGGCCTCGTGATCGAAGCGGTGACCAGGGAGCCCTACCCGGTCTGGATCAAGCGCGAGATCATCGAACCCGCGGGCTTGCGCGAAACCGAGCCGAATGCACCGCTTGCCAAGGGCACGCCGTTCGCGTGCGGTCATACGCGCATAGTCCCGCTGGGCGAACGCTGCGTGATCCCTGGCGACAATCCCGCACATGCGATGGCATCCGCCGCAGGCTTCGTCGCCACCGCCGCCGACACCGCCCGCTTCTTCGCGCAGTTGGCCCCGAACGCGAAGAAGAGCGTGCTGTCGGTCGCGAGCCGCCGCGAGATGACGCGACACCATTGGCGCATCCCGCAGAGCTTCGAGACTTACTATGGCTTGGGCGTCAATGCCGGCAAGACCGACGGCTGGGACTGGTTCGGCCATGGCGGCGGTTTCCAGGGCTACATCTCCCGGACCTGCTCCATTCCCGCTTGCGAGCTCGCGATCAGCATCCTCAGCAACTCCATCGACGGCGCGGCCCCGTTCTGGATGGATGGCGCGATGCAGATCCTGCGCACCTTCAGGACCCACGGTGCACCCGACCGCCGCGTGCGCGACTGGACCGGCCGATGGTGGACGATCTGGGGCGCGACCGATCTCGTCCCCGCGGGCAACCGCGTGCTCGTCGCCAATCCGCAGTTCAACAACCCCTTCATGGACGCCGCCGAGATCGAAGTCACCGGCCGCGACACCGGCAGGCTGGCCTGGGCGGCCGGCTATTCCAGCCATGGCGAGCCGGTGCGCCGGATCCGTGACAAGCGCGGCAAGATCAGCGACATCTGGATCGCCGGCGCGAACGTGAAGCCGGCCAAAGTCGTCGCGCGAGAGATGGCGCGCAGATACAAGCCGCGCCGACGCCGGCCTCTAGTTAGAGCATGACCCTGTCGGAAAGCCGCCACACGTTTTTGCGGATCCTGCTCTATTCCCTGATCATCGCCTCGACCTCGTTGCGGAACGCCTGCCGCGATCCGTCGCGCGAGTAGAACATGTGGCCGCCGGGATAGACGACGAACTTCACGCGTTGCGTCACGAAGGCCGGCAGCTGGTCGAGCACCCGCTTCGTTCCGAAATAGGGCGTGGCGAGGTCGAACAGCCCGTGCCCGACCAGGACGTTCAGCTTCGCATCTGTGGCGAGGATCTGGCGCAGCTCGGACACCGATTGCGGCGGGTTGATGCCACGGCCGAAGTCCCAGTGGCCTTCCACGGCGCCGTTTAGGACTTCGTAGGAGCCGTCGGGCCGCCAGTTGAGCTTGCGCGTCAGCACGTCGACCGCTGCGCTCGTCAGCGGCGCCTGCAGCGAATCGCCGGAGGGATCGCCGAAGCGTGAGCTGCTGGAATCCGGATAGGGATCGAAGCCACGCACGGAGGCATCGTAGCGTCCCGTCACCTTGCCGTTCTTGCGCTCGAACTCGCGGCGGAATTCACCGACGTCGAAGCGGCCGGCGAGCCTGCGACTCACCGCCTGGTCGATGCCGGTGAGCTCGGCGACCTTGTCGGCCAGGCGATTGGTGGCGTCCTTGTCCGCCTCGCCCTTGACGAGGTCGGTCAGGAATTCGCCGCGCGCGTAAGCCTCGACGTCGGCGAGGTCGGCGCGCTTGACCGGTCCCTTGGCCTCGCGCGCCACCGCGACATAGCTCGGCAGCGTCGCGACATATTGCAGGAGGCTGGTGCCGGTGAACTCGCGGAAATCCAGCAACGGCGACACCATGATCAGTCCCCTGACGCCGACACCGTGCTGAAGCTGCAGCTGGCGCACGACCTTCGGGCCGCGAATGCCGCCATAGCTTTCGCCGGCGACGTATTTCGGCGAAGTCAGCCGATCATGTTTCTCCAGCCAGCGGCGGATTACGAGCGCGATCGAATTGGCGTCACCGTCGACGGAGTAGAAGGATTTTCGCGCGTCGTCGCTGCTGGCGACAAATCGGCTGTAGCCGGTGCTGACGGGATCGATGAAGACGAGATCGGTGAAGTCGAGCCAGGTTTCCGCGTTCGGCTTCACCTCGGGCGAGGCCGAGGGCGACAGGGCTTCGCCATCGAGCGGCAGCCGCCACGGACCGGCCGCGCCGAACTGGAGCCACGCCGAGGACGCGCCGGGGCCGCCATTGAACAGGAACGTCACGGGGCGCGTGGCGCGGTCGGCACCATCGAGTTCATAGGACGTGTAGGCGATGTCGGCCAGCGGCTCGCCCTTGCCGTCGAACACGCGGATCGAGCCGGCGGTCGCGGCGAAATTGAGGGTTCGGCCGGGCAGATCGAGCGTCTGCTTCGTGGTCGAATCCGGCGGGAGACGGTGCAACTCGGCCGCCGATGGCGACGCCTGCGACGCGTTCTGCGGACCACCGCCGCGACTGCCCTTCTGCCCGGACGGAGCAGCTGTCTCCGGGCGCGGCTTCGGCGGATCGTCGGCGCGCGCAAATCCGGCAAGCGCGAAAGCCGAGACCGCCAGCACCAGGACCGTTCGACGGAGCACCGGCAAATTCGTGACCATGATCGTTCTCCCTGCCCGGCTGTGACAGCCGGTGAGGACAGAAAGGTTAGCCCGGAATTGCGACGCTTTGGGGAATCCTTGGTCTGGCGGGGCCTGAACAGCCCGCAGAGGGTCAAATCACCCGGAGCGACAGTCTCCGTTAGCTTTGGAGGGCGGTCCTCCTCGACAATGCAGGCCCACCTCGTATAGACGAGCCCGGCGGAACTTACTCGAGCCAGCGGCACCTGCCCGGGAAGCCATGACCAAGCCCTCGCGATACGACCGGATCGCCTTCGTCGCCAGCCCGAGCAGCGAGGCGCAGGCCGCCGTCGGCCAGCTCACCAGGGACTATGGCAATTGCGAGCCGAAGGATGCCGACGTCGTCGTCGCGCTCGGCGGCGACGGGTTGATGCTCCAGACGCTGCACCAGAACATGCACACGGGAAAGCCGATCTACGGAATGCACCGCGGCACGGTCGGCTTCCTGATGAACGAGTACTCGACGCACGATCTGCGAGCACGGCTCGAGGCCGCGCATGAATCCGAGATCAACCCGCTCCTGATGCGCGCAACCGACATGCACGACCGCGTGCACCTGCACCACGCCATCAACGAGGTCGCCCTGTTCCGGCAGACCTACCAGGCCGCACGCTTGAGGATCCTGATCGACGAGCGCGAGCGCATGTCCGAGCTGATCGCCGACGGCATCATGGTGGCGACGCCGGCGGGCTCCACCGCCTACAACCTGTCCGCCCAGGGACCGATCCTGCCGATCAACGCCGCGCTGCTGGCACTGACACCGATCAGCGCCTTCCGTCCACGCCGCTGGCGCGGCGCGCTGCTGCCCAACACCGCCTATGTCGTGATCGAGGTGCTGGAGGGCGAGAAGCGCCCCGTAGCGGCGGTCGCCGACCACGACGAGGTTCGCGACGTCCGCCGCGTCGAGGTGCTCTCCGACAAGACCATCTCGATGCGGATGCTGTTCGACCCCGGCCATAGCCTCGAAGAACGTATCCTGCGCGAGCAGTTCGGCTACTGAACCGCCCGCCGCCACGCCTCCGGGGACCCGGTCGCAACCCTTCGTTAACTCCCGGCACGATATGGTTAACGAAGGTTGACCGCTCTGGCCCGGACGTCATGTTTCGCATCGACTTCAACAAGCTGCGCTTCCTCGTCTGCGACGACAATCCGCACATGCGCCGCATCCTGCGGACGCTGCTGCATTCCTTCGGCGCGCGCGAGGTCTATGAAGCCGAGGACGGCGCCACGGCGCTCGAAATGTACAGCCATTACGTGCCCGACATCGTCATCACCGACTGGGCCATGCCGATCTTCGACGGGCTCGAGCTTGCGCAGATGATCCGGCAGCCCGAATCGAAGGGCAACCCCTACGCACCGATCATCATGCTGACCGGCCATTCCGAGAAGCGTCGCGTCACGGTCGCGCGCGATGCCGGCGTCACCGAATTCCTGGCCAAGCCGATCTCGGCCAAGGGCCTCTATCAGCGCATCCTCAACGTGGTCGCCAATCCCCGCCCCTTCATCAAGACCAAGACCTATTTCGGGCCGGACCGGCGCCGCAACACCAACTCCGCCTATATGGGCCCCGAGCGCCGCGTCGGCGAAAAGCACGAGGTGCTGCAGCAGCCCTCGCTGCTCGACAAGGCCCGCTCCTCCATCTAGCGCAACGTCTTCAGACGAGGCAGGTATCATGGCGAAGAACAGCGCAAAGGACATCGAGGTCAAGGCCTTCGCCACGCACCACGTCATCACGCAGCCCAACCCGCTCCGCAAGGTCCTGCGCCGCGTCGAAGAAAAGGACATGGACGATCCGGTCGGCCGCGCCGAACAAGCGCTCGCGAGTCTCTCCGGTGAGTTCAAGGACTGGATGGCGATCGAGGTCCAGAGACTGTCCACCGCCTGGACTGCCGTGCAGAAGGATGGCTTCACGAAGAAGCTGCGCGACGAGCTGTTCCACGCCGCGCACGACATCAAGGGCGATGCGGCGACGTTCGGCTTTCCTTCGGCAGCGGGAATCGCCGAGAGCCTGTGCCGCGTCATCGAGCACGCGCCAGATCTGGAAAAGGTGCCGGCCGAGCTGTTCACGCACCACATCAATGCCATTCTCGCCATCGTGCACGAGAACACCAGGCTCGACAGCCTCAGCGTCTCCGCCGAGCTCAGCCGCCGCCTGCGCAAGGTCGCCGACGACTATCTCGCCAACGTCAACCGCGACCGCCCCGAGCATCTCGAGGTCATCCTGGCCCCGAGCATCGCGCCGGTGGAATGAGGGCCGAACTCTCCACTCTCGTCATTGCGAGCGCAGCGAAGATCCAGACTGCCTCCGCGGCGGAATTCTGAATTCCTGAGCTTGTGGATCCGGCTAGGCCGCGATCAGATCGTCGTAAGCCAGGTCGACCGCATCATCCGCAACGAGCTCGTCGCAGAACAGCCGTGCCTCCTCGCGCGCGGATTCGGTGGCAAAGCGGCGTAGCAGGACCATCAGCGGCTCAGTGGCGCCCCGGTCGGCCTCGCAGTGGGTGAGCACGCGCTCGACCATGCGCCGGCGCAGCCGCGCCGCGCCGTCGTCGCTATCGACAAAGCCTTGCTCGTGGCAGGCATCAAGCGCGACCTGGAACGCCGCAAACGTCGCCTCCGGAAGCCCGGCGCGACGGAGCAGCGCGTGCAGGCTATTGCCGCCGCGATCGTGCAGCAACGCGGAGACACGTGCCAGCGGCAAATCGGCGAGTTCGGCGAGGGCCGCGTCGAACAAATCGATGTTGCCCGAGAGCAGTGCACGCAGGATCAGCCCCGCGGTAAGCTGACCGGTGATGCGCAAATGCCTGACCAGGCCTTGCATATCCTCGCCGCGCGAGCGCGCCGCGATGTTCATGGTGGAGCGGTCACGCGCCTCGATTGTGATGCGGTCCGCACGGTCGGCGCTCAGCCAGTTCCGCGCCACGACGAATTGCGCCAGCGTCTGCGAGAGCTTTTCCACCAGCGCCGCGCGCGTTGCGGCCGGCAGATCCTCCAGCACCAGCATCGCCTCGCGGATCGCCGCGAGATGGCCGTGACGCTCGACGATGCGGTCCCAGGAGAACGGGGCGAGTTCGGCGTGGGGATTCTCGATCAGCTCAAGTGCGGCAGCCGCGCAGCCGACTTCGGCGATCGCGGCGCACACCGACACCGGCAACGCGATCCGGCGGGCCACCGCGCATTGCACCTCCTCGTTGCCGGTCGCGACGATATCGACGAGGTCGGCGTCGATCAGCAGCGGGGAATGTTCGAGCACCGGCAGCGCGACGGTCGGCTGATCTGTCGACAGCGCCCGCACGATTGCGGCCGGCGCCTCGGCGCTGCGGGCAAAGGCCTCGGCCATCGCCTGCCGCACCAGGGGCGAGGGATCGTCGAGCAGCATCAGAAGCGCGCCTTCAGCGGCGATGCGGTCGTCTGCAGAAAGGTCTGAGATCAGCCAGGCCCGGGCCAACGCCCGTGTTGCCTCGGCCCGCTCGCCTGCGGGCGCCGTCCTGATCCAATTAATGAAGTGCCGAACAATCATCCTGCTTCCGGCTTACACAACAAACGAAAATGGTGACGGCTCGTCACCTGCAACACAAAATAAACCACGACGCTTAACAAAGCGTTCACCATAACCAACTGGTTTTATTGACGTTTTGTTAATGGAACAAGACACCAGCCACACGTGCCGCGAGTACCGGCGCAGCGCCCTTTGGCGATGCGCCGCTGAGCCGGGCCCACCCTTCGAGAGAGGCGCACGCGGCATGGGCGCGGCTCCACGCTGCAGTGGCTTCAGACTGCGGCGCGTCCGAGATGGGAGCGGAGACTAGCTCGAGAACGTGCCGCTACGATCGCTGAAGAGATCGAGCGGCTGCGGCGGCCGCACGTCCGGCGTCGCCGACGCGACCGAGGTGAGCGAGGCGTTGTCGCCCCATAGTTTCTGCACCGTTGTCGAGACCGGCTGCGTGGCATCGCCAGGCTGATAGATCGAACGAAACACCGGCGTGCCCGGCGCATTGTCCGCGAGCGTCGCCGGCGAGGTCGCACTGACGGGCGTCGCGGCCCGTGTGTTCGGGAAGGTCTGAAGATAGACGGCATTGTCGACGACCGGTGCCGTCGGCTGCACGCCGATCGCGCTCGCGACCTCGGTGGTCGACGGCGTGTCGCCATACATCGCCATCGCGCTGCGCGTCACTTTCGAATTGGCTGCACTGGCGTAGCGCGCGTCGAGCACCGAATAGACCTCGGAGACACTGCGGGCCCGGCCGTCTTTGGCGTAGAAGATCGAGCGATTGGCGGACGCCGCGTTGGGAAACAGCCGCGCACCAACCGCCTGCGGATTGTCCTCGGCATTGGCGATCAGCCTGGCCGCGCCGCCGACGCCCATGAAATGCGCCATGTAGAGCTCGCTGTCGGACGGCCTGCGGCCGAGCAGGCCGGTGAGCTTGAAACTGTTCGACTGCGTCAGCGCCGCCGCCATGCTGGAGGCGGCTTCGGGGTCGTCGCGCAGCTTCATGATCGACCGCTTCATCACGGGATCATCGACGGTGTAGGTGCCAGCCGAGGTTCTGGTGATGGCGTCGGCGTAGCTGCCGTAGCCGAGCTGGGTGCCGGCTTCCTTCACGGTACCAAGCCAGGTCTGGTCGATGAACTGGTAGAGCCCGTGCGCGGACGAGGTGGTGGCCCCCGCCGTCGGTTCGAAATCCGATTCCATCTTGGCAGTGGTCAGCATGTACTGGAAGCTGACGCCGGAGATGTTGGAGGCCTGCTTGATCGCACCGGCGACGCGCGCCCGCGACGGATCGAGGCCGACCGTCTGGGTGGCACTGGAATTGTCGACCGACATGATGAAATGCCCGCCCCACGCGGCGTTGAGCGACGCCGGCAATTCGGCGCCCGTCGTCTCACCGTGGGACAGTCATGGTTAATGCGGGGTTAATTCAGCCCTCACTGTCATTCCGGGGCGCGCGCAGCGCGGGCCCGGAATCCATCGCAAGGCATTGCGCGCGGCCGAATGGATTCCGGGCTCGCACCTGCGGTGCGCCCCGGAATGACAGCGAGTTATTTCTTGTAGACCGCGTCCGGATCGAACAGCTGCTCGGCGTCGGCGAACACCAGCTTCGCTCCCCCGCCCTCCGCTTCGACCTTGCGATAGAAGCAGGACCGGCGCCCGGTATGGCAGGCCGCGCCGACTTGCTCGACGCGGATCCAGACCGCGTCCTGGTCGCAATCGGTGCGCATCTCGACCACGCGCTGGGTCTGACCCGAGGTCTCACCTTTTCGCCACAAGGCATTGCGCGAGCGGCTGAAGTACCAGGCATCGCCGGTCGCGATCGTCTTGCGCAGCGCCTCCTCGTTCATGTGTGCGACCATGAGCACGTCGCCGGTGGCGACGTCGGTCGCGACGCAGGTCACGAGGCCGCTCGCATCGAACCTGGGCAGGAAGGCGAGACCTTCTTCGATCTCATGGGAGTGAGCGGACACAGGAGCCTCGCGAGTCTACTTGCGAGGTCAGCGCGTGCCTCGCACCAGGGACAGGAAACGGGCCTGCTCCGCGGGGTTGTCGCGGAACATGCCGGTGAAGCGGCTGGTGAACGTGGAAGCGCCATGCTTGGCGACGCCACGCACCGACATGCAGGTATGCTCGGCCTCGATCAGCACGGCAACGCCGCGAGGCTTGAGCACCTCGTCGATCGCCGCCGCGATCTGCGCCGTCAGGTGCTCCTGGGTCTGGAGCCTGCGGGCGAAGATGTCGGTCAGGCGCGCAAGCTTGGACAGGCCGACGACACGTTCCACCGGCGTATAGGCGATGTGCGCCTTGCCGTAGAACGGCATCATGTGATGCTCGCACTGCGAGGTGAATTCGATGTCGCGCACCAGAACGAAGTCGTCATAGCCGGCGGTCTCGCCAAAGGTGCGGTCGAGCACCTCGGCCGGGCACTGGTGGTAGCCCTGATAGAGTTCGTCGAAAGCTTCGACGACACGGCGCGGCGTGTCGAGTAGGCCCTCGCGCTCTGTGTTCTCGCCGATATAGGCGAGCAATGTCTTGACCGCGGCTTCCGCCTCGGCGCGTGCCGGGCGCGGCTGGTCGGCACGAACGGCGGCTGCGAGGAATTCGGCGGGATCAAGCTCGGCCGGGCGGCTCTCAAGCTGCCGGTCGGAGGGCTTGTTGGGGCGGATGGCTTTGATTGCAGCGTCCATATCGACTCCGTTCGACGGCCTTGCGGCCGGAGTGTCACCGGCAGACGGGGCGGCCAAGCCGCCGGACGCCTGAACAGAACAAGCTTCAGTGGAACGTCCTGAGGCGACAACGCCGGCAGCGCATATCTGGATCACCGCCATCGCACCGCTGGACTGTTTTTCCACCAGTTCCGTCCCTATATAGGACCGTGCACGGCGCCCGCCAAGGCCGATCCGGCCCGGAAGTCCTGGACTCCATCACATGCTGAACGACATCTACAACAAACGGATCATCGAACTGGCTGGGAATATTCCGCGCCTCGGGCGGCTGTCGGACCCCGATGCCTCCGCCACTGCCCACTCCAAACTGTGCGGATCGACCGTGAAGGTCGACGTCAAGATGAATGGGGATACCGTCACCGACTTCGCGCATGACGTGAAGGCTTGTGCCTTGGGCCAAGCCTCTTCATCCATCATGGCAAGTCACGTGGTCGGCTCGACTGCGAGCGAACTCCGTGAGTTACGCGAAACGGTTCGCAAGATGCTGAAGGAGAACGGTGCGCCTCCTGAAGGCAAATGGGAAGAAATCAAGTTCCTCGAGCCGGTCCGCGACTACAAGGCGCGCCATGCCTCGACACTTCTGACCTTCGATGCCGTGGTCGATGCCATCGGCCAGATCGAAGCCAAGGCCAAGCAGCCGGCCGCAGCGCAGGGCTGATCCAACCGGGGCGTCATTCCGGGTCGGCAAATGGCGAAGCCGGAATCCTGCGCTGCAATATCTGGATTCCGGGTTCGTCGCTTTGCGACGCCCTGGAATGACCGTGCGGGGAGCTTACTTCTGCGTCGCCGCAGCCGGCGCGGCCACGCCACCCGTCGGCACCAGGGCTTCCGCCGTCTTGGTTGATTTGGCAGGCTGCGCCTGCTCCGGTTCCGCGCCGAACCTGGCCTGCGTCTTCGGTGCCAGTTCCGCCATTGCTGGCGCTGAAATATCCACATGCGGGAGCACATCAGCCACGAGATCGGTCGTGACCAGATTGGTGAGCTTGAGTTCGCCGGCGTCGAGCTCGTGCAAGTCTTCCCAGGGCGGAACACTGAGCGCAAGCGACAGCAAGTCGCCGGCGCCGCCCATGTCGAATGTGTATTTGGCGAGCCGGCCGATGTCGCGCTCCACGATCATCAGGTCCTGCGCGCTGTAGCTCGCCGCCTTGGCATCGTCAGCCCGGTCGCCCATCCAGATCTGGTGGACCCGGACATGGGCGGCTTCCGGCACGTAGCGCTTCTTGCCGGCGAGCAGCAGGAACACGCACATGGATTCGCAATAGGCTTCCGGCGCGACCGCCGGGCGAGTCGATGGCCCGCCGCGGAGGCTTACGCCGACCGTGGTCAAAAGCCCGAGATTGCGGAAGCGCCGGCCGAGCGTGATCGCGTCATTGACGGACCCGCCGCTCGAATCGAGCACGACGGTCGCGCCCCCGAGCTGGCGTCCGCGCGAAAACTCTTCGAATTCCCTTGGCGTATCGGCGGTGATGATGCCAACCGCGCTGACCCAGCCGCGGCAGTTCGGCTCGCAGGCGACCCAGCTGAACTTCATCGGCAGCTTGCGCTCTTCGAGGGTGTTGCCTGCCCGGGCCGACGACCCGAAAGTCGCGACGGCGCCAGCCAGCGCGATTCCACAGACGGCGGTTCCCACCAGCAACCAGCCGCGAAGATTGAGCGACGTCAGACGTTTCAAACTGGTCCCTTCCCCAAGCCCCAAGGCGATTCAGGCAAGCCCCGTTTTGCGCGTTCAATGAGTCTACACATGAACGTCACAAAAATGGTATCCGGGGGAATACAGATCGTCCAGAGATACTTGCTGCACTGCTCCCAAAAAGCACGCAAATAGGGCGCGCAAACAACAGCTTACGGTTCCCTGCGCCGGAACCGGGCAACCCCTGGCTTAAGGTCGCAGCAAAACGCACATGAAGCATTCAGCATGCGAGCACTGTTCCAGTTCCGGTGTGCTCCGGCTGCCGCGCAGATTCGGCCGCGCGCTGATCTGGCTGTATCGGCACACATTGTCGCCCCTGGTCGGTTACAACTGCCGGCACTTGCCGACATGCTCCGTCTACGGCGATGAGGCGATCGAACGGTTCGGGCTCTGGGCCGGCGGCTGGATGACGCTGGCGCGCCTGCTCCGCTGCCATCCCTTCGGCACGTCCGGCATCGACAACGTACCCCTCGCCGCGCCGCAAGGCGCACGCTGGTATCTGCCCTGGCGTTACGGCCGCTGGCGCGGGGTCAATGCACCCTGATGGAGGCTGCGGTGATGGTGCATCGCCGCCCTGACCGGAACCGGCACTTTCCGCTCGCGTTGTTTCGATGCTCCCACGGGAGGAAACAACAATGCGCTGGAAAATCAGCCCTCATTTTCACTTCCGGCCTGGTCCGAATTTCGGTCACAGGGGACACGATCCCAGAACCATCGACCTGCTCGCCGTCATCGCGCTGCTCGCGCTCGTCCTCGGCTCAGGTTGGTATCTGGCGAGGAGCTTCGCGACACAGCCAAGCACGACGACGTTCATCGTGCCGAGCCAGAGCGTGCATTGGTAGCTCAGAGGTCCAGCACCAGCCGCTCGGCATCCGAGCCCGCCACGCAAACCATGAGATAGCGTTCGCGTTCATAGGGCGACAGGATGCGGTCGCGGTGAACCGGCTTGCCTTCGATCCATCCGACCTTGCAGGCGCCGCAGATGCCGCCGCAGCAGGAGGTAGCGATCTCGATGCCTCCCTCCTGCAATGCGGCCAGCATGCTCTGGCCGGCCCGTACTTCGATCTCGGCGCCCGAGCGCGCCAGTGACAGTGTGAACGGTTTGGCATCGGGATCGACGACCGGTGGTGGTGCGACGAACCGCTCGATATGGACGCTCGCCGCGGGCCACGCTGCGGTCACCCGCTCGAAATCGTCGATCATGCTTTCCGGGCCGCAGCAGGCGACCATCGTCTCAGATCCGCGCTCTCCGACGAGTGCCGCGAGATCGGGACGCCCGTTCCGGGACGTCCGATGTACGATGATGCGCCCCCCTTCGATCAGCGAGCCGAGATGCGCGGCGAGCGGCACCTCCTCTCGCACGATCAGATGCAGCGTGAAGTCGGCTTGCTTCGTTCGTTCGAGATGCCGTGCCATGGACAAGAACGGCGTCACGCCGATGCCGCCAGCCAGGAACACGTAGCGCGCGATGCGAGCTTGGGGCTCAAGTCCGCCGCGTGGCAACGACACGCCGATGGCATCGCCGATGCCGATTTCGTCGTGCAGCGCCCGCGAACCGCCGCGTCCATCCGCTTCGCGCTTGACCGCGATGACATAGCGCGTGTTGTCCGCGGGCTCGTTGCACAGCGAATAAGTGCGGACCAGCGCGTTCGGCAGATGCAGATCGATATGCGCGCCGGGTTTGAACCGCGGCAGTTCCCATCGGTCGGGATCGGCCAGCGTGAACAGTTTGATGCCTGCCCCCGCCTCCTCGATGCCGGTGACGACCGTCTTGACCGTCGTGATCGGTCGCGCGCTCATGCCGCATTCCGCACGGTATCGCCGACCCTGACGATGCCGCCTTGCAGGATCTTGCAGTTGAGACCGGAACGATTGATCAGGGGATCGAAGATCGCCTTGCCCGTGATCTCCTCGATATGCCGGCACGGCACCGACAGCCGCGTCGCTTCCAGCAGGGTCTCGCCCAGCCAGAAGCGGCGGCCGACGAGATGATTGAGCGGCACGCCCTCCACCGTGACGTTACGCCGATGCTCTTCCGGGCCGAGCTCGATCCCGGCGTCGCGCTTCAGTGCAACCAGCGTCTCGAGTTCGAACAGGGTGACCTGCCGGCCCTCTTCTGGCTTGTGCGAGTAAAACCCCTCTTCCTTTCCGATCATGTAGCGGTCGCCCTCGATTCCTTTTCCGGCGACGAGGGTGATGGTCTCGGCTGCGCGCATCGGCAGGAACGCGCGCGGGGTGAGATGGAGGAAGCGCACCACACCGAGCCACCCGAGCTGTGCTGCGCCCTGCGCCGCACCGGCGCTGATCGTATCAAGCATGACAAATCCTTTTGAGAAGTCGTGGCGCCGCCGGCAGCGGCGCCGTGGGATCAGGTCAGTTCCTTGTTCGCCATCTCCGGCGCGAACGTGGTCGCGATCGCGGTGACGGCGGCGCAGGCGACGAGCAGCAGCGACACCGGCCAGGTCGCGCCGCCGCTCCAGGCCATCAGAGAGGCAGCAATCAGCGGCGTCAACCCGCCGCTCAGCGCCGCACCGACCTGGAACCCGAGCGAAGCACCACTGTAACGCAGCCGAGCCGTGAACAGCTCGGAGTACCAGGGCGCGCCGATGCCGAACATGACCATCTGACCGAAAGTGATCGCGACCACGATGGTGCAGACAACGATGGTCGGATCGCGGGTGTCGAGCAGCCAGAACAGCGGGAAGGCAAACAGCGCCGAGAACAGGCAGCTCGCATAGAACATCGTCTTGCGGCCGACGAGGTCGGACAGCCAGCCGAACAGCGGGATAGCGAGCAGTGCGACCAGCGACGCGGCGAACGCCCCGTTCAGCACCACCGCGCGCGGCAGGCCGAGATTGGCGGTGGCATAGGACATCACGAACACGCCGCCGATGCTGGCATAGGCGATCTCGGAGATCTTCAGGCCGACTGCGGTGAAGAACGGCCGGCGGTGATGCCTGAAGATCTCGAGCAGTGGCAGGCTTGCGACTTCCTTTTTGGCCTGGACCTGACGGAAGGCGGCGGTCTCCTCCATGTTGATGCGGATGTAGAGACCGACGCCGACCAGGAGGATCGAGATCAGGAAGGGGATGCGCCAGCCGTAGGTCATGAAGTCGCTCTCCGGCAGGCTCGCCACCAGCGCGAACATGCCGATCGCGGCGAGATTGCCGATGGGGTTGCCGACCTGCACCATGCTGCCAAGCAGGCCGCGGCGATGCGTCGGGCAATTCTCGACCACCATCAGCACGGCGCCGCCCCATTCGCCGCCGAGGCCGATACCCTGGAGAAAGCGCAATCCGATCAGCAGCACCGGCGCAGCAATGCCGATCTGCTGGTAGGTCGGAAGCAGGCCGATCAGGAAGGTGCCGATGCCCATCACCATGATCGTGATCGCGAGCATCGCCTTGCGGCCGACCCGGTCGCCGTAATGGCCAAAGATCGCAGCCCCGAGCGGCCGCGCCAGAAATCCGACGGCGTAAGTGCCGAAGGCCGCGATGGTGGCGAGCGCAGGGTTGCCGGCGGCGAAGAAGACCTTGTTGAACACAAGCGCGGTCGCCGTGCCATAGATGAGGAAGTCGTACCATTCGACCGCGGTGCCGATCACGCTCGACCACACGATCTGTCGCAAGCTCGCCGCCTCGTCCGGCGCTACGTTCAGGGTTACGTCGTCTGCTACGGTCATCGATCTCTCCAAAAGGTACCGGCGCCTGGGAAAAGCAGTTGGTGCGGTCGCGGTGCCCATCGGCAGCCGCGACGGTAAAAATCGATCATGTTTACTACTAGAAATCAACGCCGTGGAACGCGGCAAATGCCGACAATCACGGCAATGCGGGCGAATTGCACCAAAGTTCGGCGATTTTCCGCGTTATACCAATTCACCTGCTCATAATATCCGCGCCCTTGCCCGAAATTTCTGCTCAGAAGTTTTCCAATGGAATACGCTGCGGGCGACCGGCTCGGGGCCTTGCCGGCCGCCGGGCTGGCAGTCCGGCGCCTTCTGTTGCAAAACAGGCTTCAGCAGTTCGGGAGACTCATGCGTGCTTGACGTCAGCAAAGCGACAGCGGTCGGGGCCAACATCCGCCAGGCGCGGATCGCCAAGGGTCTGACGCTGGACCAGCTTGCGAGGCAAAGCGACCTCACGCGCGGCTACATCTCGCTGGTCGAGCGCAACCTCAAGATCCCCTCCCTGGCCGCGCTGCTGCGGATGGCCGCCGCGCTCGAGGTCAATGTCGCGAACTTCTTCGACCCGAACGCCGAGCCGGCACCGCGCTACACGCTGTTCCGCCGCCAGGACGGCAATGTGCCGCTATTCCAGGACACGTTCGGCGTGGTCCCGCTGGCGACCGGTCGCACCCGCAAGATGATGGAGCCGTTTCTGCTGAGCCCGCCGCACAAGGCGGCCACGCGCGCCTCGCATGCGGGCGAGGAGCTGCTGTTCGTCATCAACGGCAGGATCGCGATCAAGCTCGATGGCGAAGAGCTCGTCCTCGGCAGGGGAGATTGCCTGTATTTTTCAGGCGAGACGCCGCACGAGGTCAGGAGCCTCGGCCGGCAGAAGGCCGAAGTGCTGGTCGTCGTGGCCCAGACGTCTTAACGCCCAGCCTCGGCAAATAGCCTACCGGAACCAGAAAAAACGTCCCTGTGACGGTGGGACCGACTCCGGCGGCCGCAGCCGTTTCGGGCGCGGCGGCCTTGGCGGCGGCTCGGTAGCCGAAGTGGTCTCCGCAGTCGGCGCAGTGTCGCTGCCCGGCACCTTCACCGACAGCAGCAAATTCGATTCGCGCATCCGCCAGCGATAGCCGACGCCGAAATCGATCGGCTGGGCGCGCGTGAACAGTTCGGCGTAGCGCTCCTGGTAGCGGCCGGGGAATTCGTCGATCGGACCGAGATAGCGGCCGAACGGGAAGAACCGCCATTGCCGTGCGTTGTAATTCGCGAGCGGAATGCCGGAATCGTCCTGGATGATGGTGGCACTGTTGGCAAGCAGCCAGTCGCGCACGACGGAGAAATTGCCGGAGTGCAACAGATAGGACGCACTCTTGAGCAGGCTGTTGCCGGGCCCGAGCGTCTCGCAGAACTTCAGGAAGCCTGCGGCGCGCGCGCCGGAATTGGATAGATCGATCGAGAAATAATACAGCGTGCGCGCTTCCCCATCGCTGCCGGCGAAGGTGATGCGGACGCCGCGCGTTGCGTTTCGTCCGGGATTGTCGTCGCCGACATGCACCCCGCCCTTGTCGTCGAGCGCGATCATCTCGACATTGCGGATGGTCTTGCCGGAGCGCGCGAGGAAGACATAGAGGATCGGCAAGGTGCCGTTGACCTGATTGGCGTGCAGGTCGACCTTCATCTGCTTGGTGATGAAGAAGGAGAAGCTCAGGATCGAGCCGAGCGAACGCTCGACATTGTAGAGCGCGGCGGCGACCGAACCACGCGGCAGCCGCGTCAGGTCGGGCACGGCGCCGACCGGCTCCAGCGCGCCGAGCACATACGTGCTGGCCTTGGAATAGAAGGCATTGGCGTAGAGGAAATCCGGGCCGCTGAACATGTAGAACATGGTCGGCCGGGGCGCGGCGAGATTGGCGTCGGCCCAGCTGCGGATATTGGAGAGCTGCCGCTGTTCGAGCTGGGCGAAAGCGCCATCGAAGAACTTTGCATGGCGCTGCCAGCCCGGATCCCTGGTGAGCGGCACCAGCGGCGAGTCCGCCGAAGGCTGCATGCCCGCAAGGAAGCGCGCGGTGTCGTCGAAGGTGACGTCGGCGGCACGGACGGACGAGACGGACGCAGCCAGCAGGGCAAGGGCGACGGCCACAATTCTCAGGGGGCGGACCATGTCTATTCGCGATTGTCTGACGTACCAGCGGCAGCCGGCCGCCTGCGGAACACAGCATAAATCAACAGGCCCGCGAGCATGACGAGCATCCCCGAGAGCGACTGCACCGGCCGCTCGGTCAGGAGGTAGTACATCATGAACGCGGTCACGAGCAGGAAAACCAGCGGTGTGAACGGGTATCCCCAAGCGCGATAGGGCCGCGGCAGGTCGGGATCGGTGATGCGCAGCTTGATGACGCCGGCGACCGTGAAGAACGAGCAGAACAACAGCGCGAACTGGATGAAGTCGAGCACCGCCTCGAAGCTGCGCGTGAACAACAGCAGGTTGGCGATGGCGAGCTGGAACAGGACGGCATATGCCGGCGCGCCGCTCGCCGATCGCTTCGAAAACACGCGCAGGGCCGGAATGTCCTCCCCCATCGTCATCATCACGCGCGGCCCGATCCACATCATCGCGCTGATCGAGGAGATCAGGCCGACGCAAATCATGGCGCCGACGATCCGGCCGCCGAGGCTGCCGAAGATGGCGCTGCCGGCGACGCTGGCGACGTCGAGTTGGCCGGCGAGCGCACTCACCGGCGTGGAATAGAGAAAGACCGCGTTCAACGCGACGTACAGCACGAGCACGATCAGCGTGCCCGCAAGCAGCGCGCGCGGCAGGTTCTGTTGCGGCAAGCTCATTTCGCCGATGATGTAGGTCGCGGCATTCCAGCCCGAGAAGGAATACATCACGAAGACGAGGCCGATCGCGAATGGCGCGCTGACGATGTGGGCGAGATCGCCCGGCTGCGGCGTGAAGGCGATCGGCTGCGGCACGCCGATGACGAAGCCGGCGACCAGGAAGGCGACGATCAGGACGACCTTGAGGATGGTCGAGATCAGCTGGAAGGTCGAGGAGTGCCGGACTCCGGTCAGTTGCACGAGCGAGACCAGCCACACCACGCCGATGGCAAGCGGAATCGGCGGCAGATCCGGGACAACCGATTTGGCGTATTCGCCGAACGCCATCGCCGCGAGCGCAACCGGCGCCGCGAAGCCGACCGTGGCCGACACCCAGCCGGCGAGAAAGCCGAAGGCCGGATGATAGGCGCGGCCGAGGAAATTGTACTCGCCGCTCGAGCGCGGAAACATCGCGCCCAATTCGCTGTACGCGAACACCCCGCACAAGGCGACGATGCCGCCGACGGTCCAGAGCAGCAGGATCGAGAAGCCGGACGGGATGTCCTTGACCTGGAACCCGAGGCTGGTGAAGACGCCGACCCCGATCATGTCGGCCACGACGATGGCGGTTGCGACCGGAACGGAGACCCCGGCCCCGCTCCCGGTCAGCCGGCCCATCCAGGCTGCGGTTCCCGCATGTGATGCCGTCATCGCGGTCCTTAACCTCAGGCGTCTCGCCTCGTAGGCCATCGTGCAATTTGGCCCAGTCAATTCAAGCAGGGTTAACAAGGGTTAAATGAGGCAACGGTAGCGGGTACCAAGACACCGACTAACCACGCTTTTGGACAATGACGCCGGGATTTGCCCGGAATTTCCCGATCCCCCTCCCCACAATCAGGACACGATTGCATGATCCTTTTGAGCGTTCCGGATGTGGGGAAGTTGCTCCGGACGCTTAACGTCGCCTAAACGCCAGTCGGCTCAATTGTCTTAAAGCATGCCGACGGACTTGATGTCGTGACTTGGGGTCATGGGTGGATGTTCGGGGCCGTTCCGAGACTGAGAGCTGACTGTCGTGCCGATCGGACAACGTCCGGTGCGCGCCGTCGTGCGCTCCGGGTCGGCCTGATCTCGGCCTTGGTGCCGCTGTCGCTGGTTCAATGCGGCAGGGCGCCCGATCCGGCGGCGCTGGCAACGAACTCGCAGGCGAATGTCCAGGTCGTCGCCAAAACCAGTTCGCAAACCTCCAACGGACGCGTGGCAAGCGGCGACACGTTCGAGGACCGCTTCCCCGCCCCGCAGTTCAAGGAGCGCTTTCCCTCGGCGAGCGAAAGCTTCCTGCAACGGCAGATGTCGGACCTCTCGCCCAGGCGCGCCGTTCAGCAACAACCGCCGGAGCAAGCGTCCTACAAGGTCGCTTCGCTCGAGCCGCAGGTCCCCTACAAGCGTCCGCCGCGCGACGACCTGACGACACTCGTCAGCATGAAATCGTCGGCCTTCCCTTACTTCGGCAACAACCCCGCTTCCGACGCGCCCTTCCTCAACATTTCCAAGGGCGACCGCCGCGGCCACCGCAGCTATTCCGGTCGCGTGTTCTGGCAGGACGAGACCTACAGCGACAGCCGGGTGCTGGTGCACGTGCCCGAGCATTTCGACGTGCACAAGCCGGGTGTGATCGTGGTGTTCTTCCACGGCAATGGCGCGACGCTCGAGCGCGACGTACGCGACCGCCAGCTGGTGCCCAAGCAGATCAGCGAATCCGGCGCCAACGCCGTGCTCCTTGCACCGCAAATGGCCGTCGATGCCGCCGATTCCAGCGCCGGCAAGTTCTGGCAACCGGGCGGGTTCAAGCGCTTCATGGCGGAATCGGCCGACCATCTCGCCCGCCTCACCGGCGATCCCGACAGTGCGCGCGCTTTCGCCAACATGCCGATCGTGATCGTCGGCTACAGCGGCGGCTTCCTGCCGACGGCCTGGAGCCTTGAGGTCGGCGGCATCAGCGATCGCGTCCGCGGCGTGGTGCTGCTCGACGCCATCTACGGCGAACTGGACAAGTTCGCCTCCTGGATCGAGAGCCACCGTTCCGGCTTCTTCGTCAGCTCCTACACCCGCTACACGGCGCGGCGCGACCGTGAGCTGATGAGCATGCTGCGGCAGAAGGGCATCAGCGTCGCCGAGGACATGGACGAGCCGCTCCGTCCCGGCAGCGTGGTGTTCGTGGAGACCGGCGACGGCATCACCCATCGCGATTACGTGACCCGCGCCTGGACGCGGGATCCGCTCAAGGACGTGCTGGTGAAGATGTCGGCAACGCCGTCGCTAGCGCTCACGCGCGTCGCCTCGACCAATCCATCCGCATCGAGCCGCTAGGCCCAATTGCTCAGCTCGATCAGCGACTGAGCCCTGACCTGGCGAATATCAGTTCTTGGGCAGCTTCGGAATGCTCTCGGCAAAGCCGTTGAAGCAGGTCAGCCGCTCGTCCTCTTCCTTGAAGAAACGGCAATCTGCGTAGCCCTTGGCCTTCGCCGGCTTCGGCTTCGGCGCCGGCGGGATCACGGCGTCGTAGCAGTTGAGGCGATCCTTGGTGCCGTCGTCGATCTCGAGGCAGGCCTGGAGCCGGACGGCAATCGACTGCGGCTTGCCCTTCGCTGCCGCGGCGGGCTTGGCCGCGGCCTCGTTGGTCCCCTTGGGCTTGACCTGGACCAGCGGCTTGTCCCCCACCATCGGGGGCTTGTCGGCTTGCGCAAATGCGGAGGTCGAATAGAGCACCGCGGCAACCGCCAGAATCATCCTCATTTCAGTCAACTCTCTTTGGTCCCCATGACCGGCCTTCTAGCGCCCTCACGCGAGGTTTGCCAAGCACCTTGCGCACAGGAAAGACGGCGTTCAGGCGGTTGTGGCAGCAGCCGGCCGCGGCCGGGTCAGCGCCAACAGGACCAGCGCCAGCACGACGAAACCCACCGCGACGAAGCCGAGCGTGTGCAGAAGCTCGCGGGCAAACAGCAGCCCACCGACGGCGGAGCCGACCGCCTGGCCGATATAGAGGACCGAGGTATTGAGCGCGACGGTCGCCGATGCCAGCGGCGGCGCGGCCGCGACCAGCCGCACCTGCTGCATCGAATTGGTCGACGCGAAGCCAAGCCCCCAGGACGCGACCGCGACCGCCATCAAGACGAGCGAGCCCGCGCCGAACGCCCAGCCGGTCATCCCGGCAAGCAGCAGGCAGGTGAACAGCAACGAGGTACGATAGGGCCCCGAGGTGTCGACGATGCGGGTCGCGATGACAACGCCAAGCAAGCCGCAGACGCCGTAAAGCGCGAACACCATGCCGATCGCATCGGCACCCGCGCCGGTGAGCTTGTTGAGCAGCGGGCCCATATAGGTGAACACGACGAACTGCCCCGACATCTGCAACTTCGTTATCGCAAGCAGCAGCAGGATCGTCCTGCTCCGGCCGACCGCGGCCCATGTCTTCAGATCCACAGGTGCGCCCTTCAGGCCCGCCGGAAGACGCAGCAGCAACAGCAGCAAGCTGATGCAGCCGAGCGCGCCGATCCCGCCATAGGCCGCGCGCCAGCCATAGCGGCTGGCGATGAAGGTGATCAGCGGCAGGCCGACGGCGGCTGCCAACGACCAGCCAAGAAAAATGTACGCAATGGTGCTGCCGCGCCGTTCCGCCGGCACGATCAGCGCTGCCGTGCCGGCGGCCTGCGGCGTGTAGAGCGCACCGACCGCGAGCATCACGAGGCGAATGACAAGGAGGCTGGCGTAGTCGGGCGCAAAGGCCGAAGCGAGATTGCCGAAGGCGAGCACCGCAAGCGTCGTTGCGAGCAGCGTCCGCCGTTCGATGCGGCTGGTGAGCCAGGCCGTCAGCGGCGAGCCGATGCACAGCGTGACCGCGCCGAACGTGATCAGGAGCCCGGCCGCGTGGATGCTGACCTCAAGTCCCGTCGCCAGTTCCGGCAGCATGCCCGCCGGCGCCAGCACCGAGCAGCCGGTGAGGAGATTGCCGAGCATCAGGGCGGTTGGCGCGAAACGGCCGGCGGCGGGGGCTTTTTTCATGCAAGTGCATGTAGAGCAGGCTTGCGGCCAGTTGAAGGGCGCTGCTCCAAATAGTTGGTGCAATGTCCCGGCTTTTGCGCGTCACTTTCTTGGATTTGCCGGATTGCGCAGGCCGAATCGCCTGATATATCGCTCGTTCCCGCTTACCTGCGCTCGTTCGCAGGAGTGAGCCTCAGGAGAAAAGCATGACCGACCAGCCCAAATCCGAGTCCGGCTTCCAGTACAGCCTGTCCAATCTGAAGCCCGTGACCCCTGCCGCCAAAGTCACCCTCACCTTCCCCGACGGCGCCCAGCGCCAATTCGACAAGAGCATCACCGGCCTCGAGATCGTCAAGGGCATCTCGCCGTCGCTGGCCAAGCGCACGGTTGCGATGGCACTCGATGGCGAGGTCGCCGATCTCAACGACCCGATCGAGGATGATGCAAAGATCGAGTTCGTCAATCGCGACGATCCGCGCGCACTGGAATTGATCCGCCACGACTGCGCGCACGTGCTGGCCGAGGCCGTGCAGACGCTGTGGCCGGGTACCCAGGTCACCATCGGTCCCGTGATCGAGAACGGCTTCTACTACGACTTCTTCCGCAACGAGCCGTTCACGCCGGAAGACTTTGCCGCGATCGAGAAGAAGATGCGCGAGATCATCGCGCGCGACGAGCCGTTCACGAAAGAGGTCTGGGATCGCGAGAAAACCAAGCAGGTGTTCCGCGACAAGGGCGAGGCATTCAAGGTCGAGCTGGTCGACGCCATTCCCGGCAACGAGCCGATCAAGATCTACTACCAGGGCGACTGGTTCGATCTCTGCCGCGGCCCGCACATGACCTCGACCGGAAAGGTCGGCAATGCCTTCAAATTGATGAAGGTGGCCGGCGCCTATTGGCGCGGCGACAGCAACAACCCGATGCTGACCCGCATCTACGGCACGGCGTTCGCCAAGCAGGAGGATCTCGACGCCTACCTCAAGCAGATCGAGGAAGCCGAAAAGCGCGACCATCGCAAGCTCGGGCGCGAGCTCGACCTCTTCCACTTCCAGGAGGAAGGCCCGGGCGTGGTGTTCTGGCATCCGAAGGGCTGGACCATCTTCCAGCAGCTGATCGCCTATATGCGGCGACGCCTGACCGGCGACTACAACGAGGTCAATGCGCCGCAGATCCTCGACAAGGTCCTGTGGGAGACCTCGGGCCATTGGGGCTGGTATCGCGAGAACATGTTCGCGGCGCAGTCGGCCGGCGACGAAGCCGAGGACAAGCGCTGGTTTGCGCTCAAGCCGATGAACTGCCCGGGTCACGTGCAGATCTTCAAGCACGGGCTAAAGAGCTACCGCGACCTGCCCTTGCGGCTTGCCGAGTTCGGGGTGGTGCATCGCTATGAACCGTCCGGCGCCATGCACGGCTTGATGCGCGTGCGAGGCTTCACCCAGGACGACGCGCACATCTTCTGCACCGAGGACCAGCTCGCCGAAGAGTGCCTGAAGATCAACGATCTCATCCTGTCGACCTATGCGGATTTCGGCTTCACCGGCGATCTCACGGTGAAGCTCTCGACCAGGCCGGAGAAACGCGTCGGCACCGATGCGATGTGGGATCACGCCGAGCGCGTGATGGCCACCGTGCTGCGCGAGATCCAGTCGCAGAACAATCACATCAAGACCGAGATCAACCCGGGCGAAGGCGCCTTCTACGGGCCGAAGTTCGAATACGTGCTGCGCGATGCCATCGGCCGCGACTGGCAGTGCGGCACCACGCAGGTGGACTTCAACCTGCCGGAGCGGTTCGGCGCGTTCTACATCGACCATGACGGCGGCAAGAAGCCGCCGGTGATGGTGCACCGCGCGATCTGCGGCTCGATGGAGCGCTATATCGGCATCCTGATCGAGCACTATGCCGGCAATTTCCCGCTCTGGCTCTCGCCGGTGCAGGCGGTGGTCACGACCATCACCTCGGAAGGCGACGAGTACGCCAAGCAGGTGCTGGAGCAGGCGCGCCGCGCCGGGCTTCGGGTCGAGATCGACCTGCGCAACGAGAAGATCAACTACAAGGTCCGCGAGCACTCGCTGGCCAAGATCCCGGCGCTGCTCGTTGTCGGCAAGAAGGAAGCCGAGACGCATTCGGTCTCGGTCCGCCGCCTCGGCAGCGACGGACAGAAGGTGATGACGACGCAGGAGGCCATCGCCGCGCTGGTCGAGGAAGCGACCCCGCCGGATATCCGGCGGGCGCGTGGCGGCGTCTGATCCCTGAAATCGATCTAAATTCGCTTCCGTTGCGGGCGTGCATGCCTATCTCGGCATGGCACGCCCGACGACCAGCCGAAGAGGATATCGCAGTGCCCGACGCCATCGAACTCCTGAAGACCCGCCGCTCGGTCAAGCCGCGCGAAATGACCGGGCCCGGCCCCTCGCCGGCCGAACTCGAGACGATCCTGACCATCGGAGCGCGCGTGCCCGATCACGGCAAGCTCGCGCCCTGGCGCTTCATCATCTTCGAGGGCGATGCCCGCCAGCGTGCCGGCGAGGTGATCGCGAGGGTCTTCGCCCGGAAGAATCCGGGCGCGCCAGCGGCCGACGTCGAGATCGAGCGCAAGCGCCTCACCGATGCGCCGTTGGTGATCGGCATCGTCAGCTTCACCAAGCCGCATCCGAAGGTGCCGGCGTTCGAGCAGGAGTTGTCGGCAGGTGCCAGCGCCATGAACATCGTCACGGCCGCCACCGCGCTCGGCTACGGCGCCTGCTGGCTGACCGGCTGGTTCGCCTTCGATCGCGACGTGCTTGATGGGCTCGGCCTCAAGCCGGACGAGAAGCTCGCCGGCCTCGTGCATATCGGCACGCCGACCAAACCGAGCGAGGACCGTCCGCGACCGTGCCTTTCGGAAATTGTGACGCGCTTTTAGCTCGAAGGCTCGTTGACGCGCCAAACGTTGTGCGGCTTTGATCCCGGCGAGGGAGGAAGCCCGGATGCGACGGCGTGAATTTCTTGTCGGGGCCGCCATGCTCGCCGGCTCGATGGTGCGAAGCCGGGCCGGCGATATTCCCGCCCCCTCGTCCGAGGGGCTCGACCGCATCACGGCGTATTTCGACAACGAGGTGACCAGCGGCCGACTGCCGGGCGCGGTGATCCTCATCCAGCAGCACGGCAAGCCGATCTATCTGAAGACCTTCGGCGTGCGCGACACCAGGACCGGCCTCGCCATGACGCCGGACACGATCTTCGCCATCCACTCCATGACCAAGCCGATCACGTGCCTTGGCGCGATGATGCTGATCGACGAGGGCAAGCTTGCGCTCACCGACCCCGTGTCCAAATACGTCCCCCTCTTTGCCAAGACCAGGGTGGGCCTCCAGACCACCGATCCGCACGGCGAGCTGGAACTTGACTTCGTGCCTCCGGTCCGTCCCGTCAACATCGAGGATCTGCTGCGGCAAACCTCGGGCATCAGCTACGACTATATCGGAGCCGAATGGGTCGAGCATGCCTACAAGGCGGCCAACATCTTCGAAGGTCATTTCAACAACAGGGAGTTCGCCGACCGGATCGCAAGGCTACCGCTGGCACGGCAGCCTGGAACGCTGTGGCGCTACGGCCATTCCACCGACGTGCTCGGCAGCGTCATCGAGATCGTCTCGGGCCAGACGCTGTATCAATTCCTGAAGCAGCGCATCTTCGACCCGCTCGGCATGAACAGCACCAAATTCGTGCTCGCGACCGAGGACGAGCTTGCGCGGATGGCGCGGCCGCTGCCGAACGATTTCATCCTGCTTGCCGGCGAACGCGAGCGCCTCGACCATCCCGAATGGCAATCCGGCGGCGGAGGCCTGCTCTCGACCATCACCGACTATCAACGCTTCTCGCAGATGCTGCTCAACGGCGGTGAGTTCGCGGGCAGGCGCTACCTCAGCCCGGCCGCGTTCAAGGCCATGACGACCGATCACATCGGGCCGGGCTCCGGCGTCGCACGCGACTATTTCTACTTCCCTGGCGACGGCTTCGGCTATGGCTACGGCCTTGCGGTGCGGACCGATCCCGGCAACGCGAAGCCGCCGCCGCCGGGCTCGCTCGGCGAACTGAAATGGGACTCCGGCAGCGGCACCTATTTCGGCGTCGATCCCAAGCTCGACATGGTCTACCTCATGATGCAACAGACCCAGAACGAGCGCAGCCGCATCACGCCCGCGTTCAAGGCGCTTGTCTACGACTGCTACCCGCCCGCACTACGCCGCCCGTGAGGTGCGCTCGCCGAAATCGGCGAGGAGCTTTCCGATCTCGGCCGCGGGCCGCGCGGCACTGAACAGAAATCCCTGTACCTCGTTGCAGCCTTCGGCGCGCAGCCAGTCGAGCTGATCTTCGGTCTCGACGCCCTCCGCGGTCGTGGTGATGTTGAGGCTGCGGCCGAGCCCGGAGATCGCGCGCACGATCGCGCCGCAGTCGGGCCGCTGCGCCAGATCCTTGACGAAGGAGCGGTCGATCTTGATCTTGTCGAATGGAAAGCTGCGGAGATAGCTCAGGCTGGAATAGCCGGTGCCGAAATCGTCCATGGAAATGCCGACGCCGAGCTCGCGCAACTGATGCAGGGTCGCGAGATTGGCATCGGTCTCGGCCAGAAAGATCGACTCGGTGATTTCGAGCTCGAGCCGCTTCGGCGACAGGCCGGACTGCGCCAAGGCCGAAATCACCACCTGAACCAGGTTGCGGCTGCGGAATTGCGCCGGCGACAGATTGACCGCGACCTTGACGTCGGCAGGCCATTTGACGGCCTCGGCACAGGCTTCGCGCAGCACCCACTCGCCGAGCTGGATGATGAGGCCGATGTCCTCGGCAACAGGGATGAACTCCGCCGGCGAGATCATGCCTTTGTCGGGGTGATGCCAGCGCAGCAGCGACTCGAAGCCGGAGATTCGGTCGGAGGCGATCGACACCAGCGGCTGATAGTGCAGCTCGAACTCGCCGTTGGCGAACGCACGACGCAGGTCGAGCTCCATGTCACGGCGCCTCTGCGCCTGGAGATCCATCTCGCGCTCGAAGAAGTGGTGCACGCCACCGCCATCGGCCTTCGCCCGGTACAACGCCATGTCGGCATTGCGCATCAACTCCTCCGGCGTCGTGCCGTCGCCCGGCGACAGCGCGATGCCGATGCTGGCGCCGATCACCATCTCCTGCCCGTCGAGATCATAAGGTGCCTTCACCATGTCGATCAGCAAGGACGCGCAGGCGCTGGCCTCGTTCGGCGAGACGTCGGCGGCCAGAATGACGGCGAACTCGTCACCGCCGAGCCGCGCCGCGAGATTGGCGCCGCGGACCGCGGTGGTCAGGCGCTCGGCGACCTGCTTCAGCAGGCGATCGCCCACCGGATGACCGAAGGAATCGTTGATGTTCTTGAACAGGTCGAGATCCATGTAGAGCACGCCGACCCGTTTTCCATCGCCCTGGCCCAGCGCCTGCTTCAGGCGCTCCTGGAAGAACTCGCGGTTCGGCAGGTCGGTGAGCCCATCATGGTGCGCCATATGGGCGATGCGGGCTTCGGCCTTGCGCCGCTCGGTGATGTCGACCACCGCCACCAGGTAGCCGTCGCGATCGTCGAAGGCGACGCGGCGGCCGAAGGTGAGCACCTCGATTTCGCTGCCGTCGGCGCGCAGATGCCGCCAGTTGCGCGAGGAGTGATAGGCGTCGCCGAGGCGCTCCAGCGCCTCGGCGTGGCTGTCCCACTCGTCCTCCGGCCAGATCTCGTGCAGCTTCATGCGCAGGAAAGTGGCGCGGCTGTAGCCGTAATGCTGGACCGCGGCGTCGTTGACATTGAGGAACGCCTTGGTCTGCGCGTCGAACACCCACATCGGCATCGGGTTATTGTCGAACAGCAGGCGGAACGAGGCATCGCGCCGCTTCAGCGCGGTGACATCGGAGATCGTCAGCGAAACCACGTCGGCGAAGGCGGTGGCGCTGAGCCTGAGGTAGCGTCCCTCGCTCTCGATCTCGAGCTGCTCGCCGCGGCCGCTCAGAACGGTCTTGAACAGGAATTCCATCACCTCGGGCAAGGCCAGCAGCGTGCCGCCCTCGCCGATCCGCCGCCACAACAGGCTTCCGCTCGCAACCTTCAGCAGTGTGTCCGCGCTTTTGTTGTGATGCACGACCTGAAGATCGAACGGCTTGCCGCCGGCATCGCGCAGCATCACCAGGGAGACCACCGCATCGTCGGTCGAGGAAAAGATCGCGTCGAGGAGGTTGTACTGCGCGCCGCGCTCGTTGACATAGGCGCCGACCAGCGTCGCGCCCCAGCGCGAGGACGTCGGCAGCGCCAGCACGTCGTAGGTCCTGACCATGCCGTCGCGCACGCAATGCGCTCTTCCCCGGTGCGGCCGTCCGGTCGCAAGCGCGCTCGCCGCTGCTTCCGACAGCGCCGTGGCACAATCGGGCGACAGCTCGGCGACGGGAATGTCCCAGGCTTCCTCGCCGAGCCATTTCTGCACGTAACGTCCGCTGCGCGACAATTCGAGCGCGCCGTTGTTCTTCAGCAGCGCGATGTGGTCGGCGAGCCGTCCGAGGCTGCCGAGCATCACGTCCTCATAGCGCGGCAGCCGCTCGCCCGGCTTCAATGCCGCATGCCATTTGCGCTGAAGCACCGGGATGTCGTCAAACATTTCGGCGGCCGGTGTTCCCGACACCCTCTTCGCGGCATTCATGGCAGTCCCCAACGCACTTTGCCGCCGCATCCAATGCAGACGCGCTTAACGACGTGTAAAAAGCGCGCAGGCGCGGGTTCCATTCGGCGACTATGACAGTTTTAAGTCAGGCGTTGGTTAGTGGGCGTTAGAGACTATGACAGTTGTGCAAAGGCGATACTCACGTGTGGCGCAACGCCACAACGCGCTGTCGCATGGGCCCCGGCTCTGCAGCGCACCGCTGAAGAAGCGCTGCGCTGCGTCCGGGGCACGAGATGTGTTGTTGGGATGCACTGGCTCAGCGCCGTCATTGCGAGTGTAGCGAGCAATCCAGACTGCCGCTGCGGAAAGACTCGGATTGCTTCGTCGCTTCGCGCCTCGCAATGACCGAGTTTGGGGTAACGGCGTCTTTTTTCGATTTGCATCTTCATTGAAGACACACGGGCGCATCCTCGCGGCTCATCTCGCCCGAGCTTTGCGTCGATGCCTCACCCCCAGATGAAAGAGGGCGCAGGGAAGGCCGGGAGCCGGTTGGCTCCCGTGGACCGCTATGCCAGACGCAAACTGCGTGCGCTTCGATGCACAGCGGGTAACAGGGCAACCGGAGACATCCCGGCCTTCCCTGCGCAGTGGTTGGAACGGCTTATGTCGTGATCTCCCCGGGGAGCGATGCACTATTGCCCCCGTCGCCTTGCGGATGACTGACGGTACGAACCCGGTCGGGCCGCAACGTCACCGCAAGACTTGGCGCACAGACCCCGGGCGCCAGGACCACACGATTTTGCCGTACGCTGATGGCACCGGTCGTATGCGCGACGATCTTGCTCACGGTCTCCCGCCCTGCAAGCCCGTTCGCGCCAACGCCATCTGCGTCCACCGCCGCCCGGCCCGCGTTCGTGACGATCGCGATACGCCCCTCTTCCTTGGGCCGGACTGCGGCGACACATACGCCGTTTCCGAATTTCGGTAAAGAAGAATATTTTCGGCTAGGCGCCTTGACCGATGGTTTGGGTGTCTTGCCCGACAGGCACCGCAAGGCCTTGTAGCCCTGGAGTTGGCTTCATCCGGGTTGCTACGGGTGCGTGCCCGCCAACCGCTCGATCACCAGATCCAGCAGCGCGCGCAGGCGAGCCAGGCGCTTGAGGTCGCGGTGATAGCCGACGAAGGTATCGCGGCCGGGCGGCGACGTACCAATGTCGAGCGCGACGAGGCGGCGGTCGCGGTCCCCGAGCGGGCGCGGCAGCACCGCCAATCCGCCGCCGCTCGCGCAGAGCTCGGCCTGCGCCTGCCTGTTATTGCTGCGCGAAGCCACCTCCGCGTTGGGCAGCGCGCGTTTCAGCCAGGCAGCATCGGGCATGTCGGCGAATTCGACGTTCATGGTCACGACGCGGACGCCACGCCCGTCGCCGGCGCGCGGCGGCTTGGTGCCCTTCTTGCCATAGAGCGCGTAGGGAATGTGCAGCAGCTTCCTGGAAATAATGTCCGGTTCGCTAAACGGCTTGATGCGGAAGACGAGATCGGCTTCGCGGCGCGGCAGGCTGTAGAGGCGCGCATCGGTCAGGAGCTCGACGGTCACCCTCGGATGACGCTTGCCGAAGGCGGCGATCACCGGCGAGAGCATCACCGTCCCGAACCAGTCCGACGACGACAGGCGCAAAAGGCCATCGAGCTGCGTCTCCGCGCCGGAGGCGTGACGTTGAAGCGCGAGCGCTTCCTCCTCGATCCGCTCGGCGTGGCGCAGCACGGCGGTGCCCTCGTCAGTGAGGACGAAGCCGTCGGCGGTGCGCTGGAACAGCGTCTGCCCCAACGCCTGTTCGAGCGCGCGAAGCCGCCGGCCCATGGTCGGCTGGGTCTGGCCGATCTTTCGCGCGGCGGCCCCAAGCGTGCCTTCGCGCGCGATCGCCAGGAAGATGCGCAGATCGCTCCAGTCCATCGAACAGCCCTCATGCAATAATGCACGGTGATCGTACATCGTCGTTGCTTTCCATGCAAAAATTCATGGGCATATTGGAGGGCGACAACGGAGCAGAACAATCATGACCAAACGATCGACAATGCGCGCAGCCGTGTTGGAGGCGTACAACGCGCCGCTGCGGCTCTCGACCATCTCCACGCCCGAAATCGGCCCGCGCGAGGTGCTGGTCCGGGTGCGCGCGAGCGGGGTCAATCCGCTCGACACCAAGATCCATGCCGGCGCGGCACCGCATGCGCGGCATCCGCTGCCCGCAATTCCCGGGATCGATCTCGCCGGCGTGGTCGAGCAGGTTGGGCACGAGGTGAGGCGGTTCAAGCTGGGCGATGAAGTCTATGGCATGACCGGTGGCGTCGGCGGCGTGCAGGGATCGCTGGCCGAATTCGCCGCAGTCGATGCCGACCTGCTGGCTCCGAAGCCCGCCAAATCTCGCCATGCGGGAGGCGGCAGCCCTGCCCCTGATCTTCATCACGGCCTGGGAAGGCCTGATCGACCGCGCCTCGCTAGAGGCCGGCCAGAAGGTGTTGATCCATGGCGGCGCCGGCGGCGTCGGCCATGTCGCAATCCAGATCGCGTGTGCCTTCGGAGCGAACGTGTTCGCAACCGGCTCGGCGGCGCAGCGCGCCACGATCGAAGGTTTTGGCGCGATGTTCATCGACCGCAACACGCCTGTCGAAACCTATGTTGCGCAGCATACCGGCGGCCGTGGCTTCGACGTCGTCTACGACACCGTCGGCGGCAAGGTGCTCGACGCCTCCTTTGAAGCGGTGCGCCGCTTCGGCCATGTGGTGAGTGCGCTCGGCTGGGGGACGCATGCGCTTGCGCCGTTGTCTTTCCGCGCCGCAACCTATTCCGGCGTGTTCACGCTGCTGCCGCTGCTGTCGGGCGAAGGGCGCGCGCATCATGGGGAGATCATGATGGAGGCGACGCGCCTGGTGGAAGCGGGCAAGTTGGTGCCGCTGCTCGATCCCAGGCGCTTCACGCTGGAGAATGTCGGCGACGCCTATGCGCTGATCCGCGATCACGCAGCGAAGGGCAAGCTGGTCGTCGATGTCCAGGCGAGCCTCTAGCCCGTTGGCTCCGCTAGTCCTCGCTGGACGCGGCGGAGCGTTTGCGCAGATAGGCCTGCGACAACAGAAAGAACAACGCGCGCTCGCCTTGATATTTGGCAGACGGCCGGGTGCGCTCGAAGCCATCGGCAAATATCTTGCCGGACTGGTCGCACACCTGCCACCGCCAGCCAAACCGCTTGCGCCTGGTAAGGATCACTTCGAACATGCCGACGGGCTTGGTCCCTGCTCCTTGCCGGTCTCGCAAACGCACAGGCCTGCTCCGGCTACCCCCATTAGATGGATGACCGACATATAACCCAGCGCGGTGGAAAGAGAATAAAATTGATGATCGGAAATTCGTATCGTGCACCGGAGTGTGATGAAGCCGCAGGTGCGGGAATAAGCCCTGGTCAGCGGTGTTTACTCGACCCCAAGAGGCCATTTTGGCGAAACAA
Source organism: Bradyrhizobium sp. USDA 327 (assembly GCF_041262065.1). Taxonomy (NCBI): domain Bacteria; kingdom Pseudomonadati; phylum Pseudomonadota; class Alphaproteobacteria; order Hyphomicrobiales; family Nitrobacteraceae; genus Bradyrhizobium; species Bradyrhizobium sp. USDA 327. Next base: position 4,026,836 of record NZ_JBGCCW010000001.1, read on the forward strand.
CGGAGTGGTGGTGGCGAAGAGCCGTTGCTGCCAGCACCTAGGACGCACTTGGCGGTACCAAGAGATGCACGTCCGTGCGCTGGATGAGAACGATCGTGCGGCGCGTCAAGTCAGGCTGCGCGCAGCGCCGCCCGGGTTCTAAAGCGCGATGCGATCAGGATGAATCGTCATCGCGCTTTAGGTTGTTGTTTAAGCATGATCTTTTCGGAAAACCGCCGTGCACTTTCCGGACCATGCTTCAGCGCGCGACGACCTCGACTTCGCCGTCGACGCCGTTGACGACGTTGAAACCGCGCTCGTAGACCTTGCCCTCGTTCTTGGCGATGGCGCGGTATTCGCCTTCGGAGAGCACGACGCGCGGGAACGCGCCGATCGATTCCTTGATGACGTCGCCGCCGGGGGTCAGCACCGACCAGGCGGTGTTGGCGAGCGCCTCGCCGCCCCTGTCGCTGACCAGCTTGAGGGTGATGACGGCGGCGCGGTGGGTGATGGTGACGTCGGTGAGCTTGCCGGCCTGGACGCGGATGTCCGAGCGCACCACCGAATTGGCGTCGCCGTAGTTGGAGACGATGTAATAGGTGCCCTCCGGAATCAGCACGACGTCACCGGCGGCGACGTTCGGCACCAGGGAGGCGCGCTCGCCGGACTCGAACTGGCTGCCCTTGTAGATCGCGAACGAGATCTGGTTCTGCGGAATGCGGCTGGTGCCGACGCGGCCCTCGATGCGCAGGCCGCCCGCCGGCAGCACGAAGGATTCGCGGTCCGTCTCCGCCTTCAGGGCGACGGTGCGCACCGCACTGACGAGGCCGAAGGCAACATGCACGACGTAATTGCCGGGCGGCAGCACGATGTTTGGCGTGGCGTTGCGGTCCTCGCGGATCAGCTTGAAGGTGCCGTTCTCGTCGGGACGGTCGGCGAACACGCGCCAGACCAGGCCGCTGGTGATGGGCGGAGAGTCCTTGCCGTATTTCGCCGTCAGCGACAGCACGCCCTGCCCCGGCACGGCCGCGTTCAGCGGGGCGGCCGGCGGCACGGTCGTAACCGCGGGCGGCGGCATGCTGGGCGTCGCGGGCTGCATCAGCGTCGGCGGCAGGCTTGGGGGTCCCGCGCCAAGGCCGGAGGGCGGCGCCAGGCTGACGGCGCCGCCGGGGTCGGGCACCGATGCCGGCGGCACCGGCGGCGGACGATCGGAGAAAAGCTGCGCCTGCGCAGCAGTTTGGCCTGAGGTAACGAGGCACGCAACAAGGATCAGCGCCGGCAGCAGCCTGCCGCTGCGCCGCCATCCGATGATGCCGTCACCCCCGCGTGTCATACCCCCTGCTTTTCACCGAAAACGCGGCAAATTCAAGCCTCTGAAACCCCAGGAAATACGGCCTCGCGCGCGATCGCTGGAACCCGATTGACGCTTGCGTGATTACCCCGGAGCCAGCCATCCCTCGCCATACTCCTGCCCCGTGCCCTTCGCAAAGCGGCATAAACCATGCTTCACCCCTGATATGGCGGAGCGCAGCAGCGGTGCCTAGTCTGGTGATACGGGCTGGCCTCGGCGTTAGGAGGGTTTCGGTGCTGGACAGATTGAAGGGTCGGGGCTCCAATGGCGAGAAGGTGGGCCTCGGCAGCATTCGCCGGCCGGTCATCGGGCTTGCCCTCGGCGGCGGCGCGGCGCGCGGCTTCGCCCATATCGGCATCATCAGGACCCTGCTCGCCAACGGCATCGTGCCTGACGTCGTGGTCGGCACCTCGATCGGCGCCGTGGTCGGCGGCCTCTATGCGGCCGGCCAGCTCGACACGCTGGAAGAATGGGGCCGCAGCCTGCAAGGCATGCGCAACATCCTCGGCTATCTCGACATCCGCCTCAACGGCTCCGGCCTGATCGGCGGCGAGAAGCTCGCAATCCGGCTCGAGGAGGCCTGCGGCCAAACCCAGATCGAGGACCTTCCGATCAAGTTCGCGGCCGTGGCGACCGAGGTCCGCACCGGCCACGAGATCTGGCTGACGCGCGGCCGCGTGGTCAACGCGATGCGCGCCTCCTATGCGCTGCCGGGCATCTTCGCGCCGGTGCTGATCGGCGACCGCTGGCTGGTCGACGGCGCGCTGGTCAATCCGGTGCCGGTTTCGGCCGCCCGGGCGCTCGGTGCCGAAATCGTCATCGCCGCAAATCTTTCCAGCGACATCTTCACCCATTCCACGACGATCTATTCGCACGGCGCGATGCCGGAGACGGTGGCGCCCGGTGCCGGGGAGACGACGGTCAAGCGGCGCTTTCCGCGGTTGTTCTCGCCGGAGAAAACCGTGAAGCGCGAGTTCTTCGGCGGCGGCGGCCGGCCCGGCATCTCCTCGGTGATGGTCGATGCCTTCAACATCATGCAGGACCGCATCACCCGCGCCCGCCTCGCCGGCGATCCGCCTGACATGCTGATCACGCCACGCGTCGGCCAGATCGGCTGGTTCGACTTCCACCGCGCCGATGACCTCATCGCCTTCGGCACCCGCGCAGCCGAGCGCGCGCTGGATTCGATCCAGGAGGCCATCCATGTGCTGGCGCCAGCGCCCGAGGGCACCGCGCCGAAAACACAGGAATGAGGTCAGTTGTGAGGTCGGTCAGGCCGTCTTGATGTAGTCGCGCAGGGCCTCCTGCTCCGACTCGTATTCCTGGACCCGGCGCTTGACGATGTCGCCGATCGAGATCAGGCCGACCACCTTGCCGTTGTCGATCACGGGCAGATGGCGGAACTTGCCCGACGTCATCATCTCCATCAGCTCGGCCACGGTGTCGGTCTCCTTGCAGGTCACGACCTTGCGGGTCATAACCTCCGAGACCGGCGCCTCCAGCACGCCGGCGCCGCGCTCGCCAAGCATGCGCACAATGTCGCGCTCCGACAGGATGCCCTCGAGCCGGCTCTGGTTCATCACCAGCACCGCACCGATCTTCTTCTCAGCGAGCAGCTTGATCGTGGCGGCCAGCTTGGCGTCGGGCTCGACGCTCACGATCTGGTGCCCCTTGGTGTTCAGAATGGAACGTACCGTCATTGCAGCCTCCCTGAATCGGAGCCGTCCGCCCTTGAGGCGATCCGAACTTGTTCTTCGAGTCTTCAACTAACAGTTTTGGCGCCGGTTTCACGCTCAGGCGCGTTGCGAAGCATCGCCGCTAGCAGCTTGCGGCTTCGAAACATTGTTCTCGGGAATGATGGATGAATTCGGGCCGCGCCGCAAGCGCCGCTTCAAATACGGTTTGAAATGTCCTGTGATGACGCATCCGCAGCATCGCCTCGAACGCGCGGCACGGGATCGAACAGGGCGAACAGCAGCAAGCCGGCAAAGAAGCCGCCGATATGCGCCTGCCAAGCGACGCTCGTGGTCTCGGAATCGATCCCGATCGCGCCAACGCCGAAGATGATGTTGACGCCGAACCAAACGCTGAGGAAGCCGATCACCCGTCCGTCGCGCAGCGCGCGCGACAGCGGCAGCGCCGGAACTTTTGCGGCGGTATCGGCGTCCGAGCGGCTGAACGACAGGAAGCTGCCGCGGACGAAGGCGAAGCGGATCGCGGCTGCCATCGCGCCCGACACCGAGGCCGAAGCGCCGATCATCGGGGCCACCGCATGCTCGTGGGTGATGAGATGGGCCAGCGCGCCGGCCGCCGCCGTCACCGCCAGGAAGACGAAGAACCTGACCGCGCCGAAGCGCCGCGCCAGCGCGCTGCCGAACGGCAGCAGCCACAGCACGTTGAAGCCGAGATGGGTCAGATTGGCGTGCAGCAGCGAATAGGTGACGAAAGTCCAGACCTTCGCGCCCGCCCCGCCCGGGATCTCCAGATTGAGCAGCGAGGAATCGTAGCGCTTCGGGATGAAGCCGAACACGTCGATGGTCCAGTTCTCGAGCTCCGGCGGCAGCAACACCCGCAGATGGATCACCGCCAAAAGCAGGATATAGGCGGTCAGCGCAGCGGGCAGCGTCAGGATCGGCTCGCGCGGAGCCTCCTCGACGACGGCAGGCACGTCCGGTGACGAATCTTGCGGGGAATCCAAGGCAGCTTCGCTTTCAGGCGCGATCGGAGCGGTAGGCTTGGAGATAGTCGCCTTTGCCGTCCCTGCGCAAGTGCGCAAACGGAAAAGGCAGGGCCCTGGGAAAGCCCTGCCTGTCCGTGTCGGTCTTCCGGTGGCCGGAGAGATAAGGAGTATCCCCACCCCTCCCCGCGGCCCGTGACCAAACTGTTTGACGCCCTGTGTACAGGCCTTGCCGAGAACCTGGAGAAAGCGGCGAGGCTTGCGACCGCGATCACCATAGCAGGCACGCAGCCGGCACAAAGCGCATAGTTAATTTAACGTTAACGACGCAAAGGCAGGCACAAGAGGGCCGAAAACGCCGCTGCGGCATGGACGCTGCAAATCCCCTCCTGCACAACAAGAGAAGGGATCGCGGGTGCACTGAAGCGGGACAGGTTTGTCCCGTGAGGTCGCGCCCCCGGGCGAGCGTTCAATCATGAAACATCCGTCGAGCCGCGCGTTCTTCGCGTATTGGAACGAGAAGCGCGGCACTGCGCGAGCCCCTGACCGGGCCGACATCGATCCGGCTGCGGTCCGCGGCCTGCTCGGCGACATCTTCGTGCTGTCCTGCGAGCCGAACCTCGGCTTCCCGTTTCGCGTCGCCGGCACGCGCGTCTGCGCGCTCTCAGGAACGGACCTCAAGGACCAGAGCTTTGCGGCGCTGTTCGCCGATGCGAGCCGCAGCGAGATCGAGGAGATCACGACAATCGTCGCCGACGAGACGCTCGGCGCGATCGCCGGCGTCACCGCGGTGCGCGAGGACGGCAGCAAGGCGCATCTCGAACTGCTGCTGCTCCCCTTCAACGCCCGCCCGCACACACCGGTGAGCGTGACAGGCGTGCTCGCGCCGTTCGACGACGAATGCGGCACGCTCTCCGCCTTCACCCTCACCTCCTGGCGCTATCTGCACCAGCCGGAGAAACTCCTGCCGCGCGCCATCCGCAAATTGCAGATCGCACGCGGGCTGATGGTGTATGAGGGGCTGAGGTAGTCTCCGCCGTACGACACATCAACGCGCGGATGGCCGTTTTTGCCGGATCCGCGTCATTCCTGATGTCGTTGCCAACGGTTAGCTTCCGCCTCGCGTGAGCAACGAGCGGGTGACATCGTCATGATAGGGCGCATTCTGGCGTTGGGTGGCGTCGGCTGCATGGCACTGCTGGCGGCGATCGGCGGAACGTGGCTGTTCCTGCTGCCTGGCTCGCCGGCTCAGGGGACCGCGCCTGCGATATCCAAGGACGAGACCGAGGCGACGCTTGCGGCGTTGAAGCCGCCAAAGCGCAAACGTCCCCTGATCGCCATCGTCGGCATCAACGAGATGAGCGAGACCACCGACTATCTGATGCCGTACGGCATCCTCGCGCGCGCCGACGTCGCCGACGTCCTCACATTGGGAACACAGCCCGGACCCGTCGCACTCTATCCCGCGTTGAAGGTGCAGCCGCACGCGACGATCGCCGAGTTCGATGCTGCGCATCCCGACGGTGCGGATTACGTCATCGTGCCGGCGATGAGCCGCGAAGACGATGCCGTGGCCCTGCAGTGGATCAAAAGCCAGGCCAGCAAGGGCGCGATCGTCATCGGTGTCTGCGTCGGCGCCAAGGTCGTTGCCAATACCGGGCTGCTCGACGGCCGCCAGGCCACCACGCACTGGTATTCCGTGCGCGATTTGCAAAAGCATCCCGCGATCCGCTATGTCGCGGACCGCAGGCTGGTGGTCGACCGCGGCGTCGCGACGACGACCGGCATCACCGCATCCATGCCGATGGCCCTGACCCTGGTCGAGGCCATTGCCGGCCGCGCCAAGGCGCTAGCCGTCGCCCGCGACATCGGACTTGCGGAATGGGATGCGCGCCACCGCAGCGAAGCCTTCCGGTTCACACGCCCCTTTGCACTGACGGCGATCGCCAACACGCTCGCATTCTGGAACCGCGAGCAACTCGGCATCGCGCTGACGCCTGATATCGACGAGGTGTCGCTTGCGCTGATCGCCGATGCGTGGTCCCGCACCTTTCGCTCGCACGCTCTCACCTTCGCCGCCACGGCGGAGGCGCGGACGAGCCGCAGCGGCCTCCGCATCCTGCCGGACAAGATCGCGACCGACTGGCCGGCAAAGCAGACGCCGCCGGCCGCCGTCGACCTGCCGCCGGCGCGAGCGCTGGACCAGACGCTGCAATCCATCGATGCGCGCTACGGGCCGCGCACGGCCGACTTCGTCGCGATGCAGCTCGAGTATCCGAGATAACGGCGCGGCAATACGTCGGCTGTCGCGTGCAACGGCCGACGCACCGTGTTTGCGCAGAGCGCCGTTACGGCGTCGCCAGATGCCAGGCGCCGTTCAAGAAGCCGTCGCCGGTGATGTCGCCGGGCTTCTGGTCCTTGGCGAAGGTGTAGAGCGGCTTGCCCTTGTAGGCCCATTGCCTGGAGCCGTCGTCACGCGTGATGATGGTGTAGCCGTCTCCCGCGGCGTCGCTCGCCTCGGCCTTCAGCACCGGCCAGTTGGTCGCACATGGACCGTTGCAGGCCGACTTGCCGTCCGCATCCTTGTCGAAAGTGTAGAGCGTCATGCCCTTGGCATCGGTAAGCACATTGCCCTTGTCGGTCTTGCCCGTCTTGGTCGGCGGTGCGGCCAAGGCGGCGGGAACGATCGCGAGCGATATTGCCAGCGCGAGCGCGAGGCGGATCGAGGACGTCATGATATCTCCTGTCATGCAATTGGCTTGCATGGGTAGGACGCCGCGCCCGGCCACGTATTCCTCAGACGGCAGAAAGATATTTTTCGCTGCGCGCGTCAACGCAGCGGAATAAACTGAACCAACCGAGACGGAACGACGAAGTGACATGAGCAAGCGGCATTGGCGTCCCGCGCACCCATCTGATCTGCCCGCGATCAGCGCCATTGCGGCGCGGATCCATCCTGATCTTCCGGAACGCCCCGAGGTGTTCGCGGAGAAGATGCGGCTCTATCCCGGCGGATGCCGCGTGCTTGTCGCCGGCGACGAGATCGCCGGCTACGGGCTCGCACATCCCTGGAAGCAGCATCAGATCCCGCCGCTCGATCGTTTCCTGGAACGACTCCCCGAGGATGCAGACTGTCTCTACGTGCACGATATCGCCGTGCTGCCGGATCAGCGCGGCGGCGTTGCGCGCGCCTATATGACCGGGATCGCGGAGCTGGCGCGCGCCTCCGGCATCGCGACGCTCGCACTGGTCTCGGTCTACGCCACGCGGGCGCTGTGGGAACGTCTCGGCTTCCGTGCCGTGGCGGCGGATGCGTCGCTGCAGGCGAAGCTGGCCTCCTACGGAGAAGGCGCGACCTATATGTTGCGCGACCTCGCTGCGACGTAACATCCCTCCCCGACCGCCCCGGGCTCACGCGGGCGTGAAACCGCCTTCTCGAACCGAGTCAGATCAGCCTCCGTCGAAGGTGTGTGCGAGCCCTTACGGCCTCGCCGAACCGAGGCTGGAGAATCCATGAAGCTCACATTGTCGAAAGTTGCTTTGATTGCATGCGTTGGGACGGCCGCGTTCACCGCGACCAGCGCCACCGCGGCGCAGTACCGGACCTATGGCTGCGACACCGCGTTCTTCGAAGGCTGCGGCTTCCTGATCGAGACGCCGAACGTGGGCAGAAAACCCACCACAGTAATCCATCGCGACACCTCGCCAATCTACATGAAGCAGACCGATCCCCGCTACAGCTCGTCGATGCGTGATGCCGGCGGTGGTGGCGGAGGCGGTGGTGGTGGTGGCGGCGGCGGCCGCTGAGCCCACACCTGCCCTTTCAGATGATGTCGCCGGTGCAATCCGGCGGCATCATTGCAGTCTGGGATGATCGGTGGCCGATCAACCTCGCCGTTTCTTCTTGGCCTTCTTTCCCGGCGCGCCCTTCGCCGGCCACGGCGTGACCGACGGCTCTGCGGGGCCCGGCCTGCTCTTGTGCTTCTTGTTTCCGAAGGAAGGCGCGCCGAACTTCGGCGCGCGCTCACCGTGAGCTTTGCTGCGTGCCTTGAATCCACCTGCCTCGCGCGGGCGATCGTCGCGCCGTTCACGATGTTCGCCGGCCTCGCGCCGGGGCGCGTGAGGGCGCTCCTCCGAAGCTTCCGGCCGGCGCGGCGCCTCCACCATCGGCTCGATGCGGATGCTGTCTTCCTTGTCCGGACGCTTGATCTTGGCGGCGAAAGACTCCGCGACCCGCTCGGAAATCTCGAACTCGGTGGTGGTGTCCATGATCTTGATGGCGCCGATGTCGTGCTTGTCGATGCCGCCGCGGCGGCAGATCATCGGCAGCAGCCAGCGCGCCTCGGCATTCTTGCGCCGCCCGATGGCGGCGCGGAACCAGACGCTGCCTTCCGCCATGCCGTGTTTCGACGATGCTTTACCAGGCTTCGATCGGAGCCGCGCTGGGCGATCCTCGCCATCCGCGCCTTGAGATCTGTCGCGACCGCGATCGTCGCGCGTCCGGCCGCTTCGCTCGCCGGGATCGATGATGTCCTCGGGCGACGGCAGCCGCGCGCGGTAAAGCCGCGCGAGCGCGGCGGCGATGTCCTCCGCCGAGCGCTCGGCCAACAGCGCCTGCGCCAGCACCAGATCGTCGGCCGTCGTCTCCTCGGTGAACAGAACGTCCTTCATGCGCTCATGATCGAGCTTGCGGATTTCCTCCGCCTGCGGCGCGGTGCCCCAGGCCGCATCGATGCCGGAGACGTTGAGCAGCAGCTCCGCGCGGCGCCGACGTGCGGGCGGCACCAGGAGAACGCTGGTCCCCTTGCGGCCCGCGCGCCCCGTGCGGCCGGAGCGGTGCTGCATCACTTCGGCGTCGTTGGGCAGATCGGCATGAATGACGAGGTCGAGGCTCGGCAGGTCGATGCCGCGGGCGGCGACGTCGGTCGCCACGCAGACGCGGGCGCGCCCGTCGCGCAGCGACTGAAGCGCCAGGGTGCGTTCGTTCTGCGTCAATTCGCCGGAGAGAGCGACGACCGAAAAGCCGCGCTCCAGCAACGCCGCCTGCAAATGCCTGACGGCATCGCGCGTGCTGCAGAACACCAGCGCGCTCGGCGCCTCGTAGAAGCGCAGCACGTTGACGACGGCGTGCTCGACGTCGGCGGGCGCGATGCGGATCGCGCGATACTCGATATCGGCGTGACCTCCTTCGTCGCCGGCAACCTCGATCCGGAAGGCGTCGCGCTGGTATTGCCTCGCCAGCGCGACGATGCCGCGCGGAAACGTCGCCGAGAACAGCAGGGTGCGGCGCGTCTCCGGCGTGGTCTCGAGGATGAATTCCATGTCCTCGCGAAAGCCGAGATTGAGCATCTCGTCGGCCTCGTCGAGCACGACGGCGGCGAGTTCGGAGATGTCGAGACGGCCGCGCCGCAAATGATCGCAGAGCCGCCCGGGCGTGCCGACGACGATGTGCGCGCCGGCCGCCAGCTCGCGCTGCTCGCGCCGCGGATCCATGCCGCCGACACAGGAGACGACGCGCCCGCCGGCATGCCCGTAGAGCCAGGCCAGCTCGCGCTGAACCTGAAGCGCGAGCTCGCGGGTCGGCGCCACGATCAGGGCGAGCGGCGCTGCCGCGGGTCCGAACTCCTCGGCGTCATCAAGAAGATTCTTCGCGATGGCCAACCCGTAGGCGACCGTCTTGCCGGAGCCGGTCTGGGCCGACACCAGAAGGTCACGGCCGCTGGCTTCGTGGGCAAGCACGGCGAGCTGGACGGGGGTCAGTGAATCATAGTTCCGCTCAGCCAAAGCGCGGGCGAGCGGCGGGGTCAGGGCCGGAAGGGACACGGGATGGAGAACCTTGGTTGATTCAGGCGCGGAACGGTGATCCGGCGGACCTGAGCTGCATGCACGGCGAACGGCCTGGCCGCACGCTGGCGATTTGATCTGGGCGCTCTTTACGCCAAGCGCTCGGAAATCACCATACTTATGATGCATGGCTTGCCGGAAAGAGCCGCGCCTGAAGGTTGCAGGGGATTTTCGTGGCCACCTCCATTAACCTGAGACCCACCGGATGTGATGGGAATGACCGCGTGACGTCCTCCGTCAAACGCGTCTGCGGCGACTGCACGTTCTGCTGCAACGTGATGGCCATCGAGGCGCTGGCCAAACCCGCAAATGCCTGGTGCCGGCACTGCAAGCCCGGCCGCGGCTGCGCGATCTACGCCGCGCGGCCAGGCGAATGCCAGGACTTCGCCTGCCTTGGCTGGGGCACGAAGGTGGTGGGCGCGAGGGTGGTGAAGGAGAGCGATCGGCTGGATGCGAGCCCTTGTCGCATCGGCAATTCGATCCCAAATCGAGCCTCACGGAACAACAAAACTGGGGGATACATGGCCGACGGAATATCTCTTGCCGACAAGCTCGCCACCTTTGGCGATTTCTGGTCGCCGCGCACGGTCACGACCTTCAACGATTGCGACGTGATGGTGGTGAAGGTGAAGGGCGAGTTCACCTGGCACAAGCACGACGACACCGACGATTTCTTTCTCGTGCTCAAGGGCACTTTGGACATCGAACTGCGGGATCGGACGGTGACGCTGGGTCCGGGCGAACTCTACGTCGTCCCCAAAGGCGTTGAACATCGCCCGGTGGCTCGCGAGGAGGTTCATCTTCTGCTGATCGAGCCGACCGGGACGCCGAATACCGGCGACAAGGCAACCGCGGCGGCGCGCAAGCTCACATAGAGAGCCACTTGCTCGGCGTCATCGTTCGTGCGCTCAGATCTCCGCATACACCTCCAGCAGATTGCCGTCGGGATCGCGGAAGAACAGCGTGCGATGACCGAAGGGCTGGTCCGTCGGCGGCGACAGCAGCGGCACGCCTTGCCGCAGCAGTTCATCGGCGCATTGATCGACCTCGGCGGCGGAGACCTTGAAGGCCAGTTGCAGCGAGGCGCTGCCTGCCGGGATCGGCGTATCGGAGGCAGTCCGACTCGGCCTCGCCAAGGCCAGCGTGTTGCTGCCCAAGCCGTATTCGATCCAGTTCGGCGACAGCTCGCGCAGCAGCGGGAAGGCGAGGACATCCTCATAGAAGCGGCGCATCGCCGCCATGTCGCGCACGAAGATGACGGTGTAGTCGATCGCGCGGATGGCGCTGAAGGGAGAGCGTGGCTTGTTCGACTGCGGCTCCATCGTCGGCGTCGCTCCTAATCCGCCATGCGGTCGGCGACGAAGACGCCGTTCGGCTGGTGAAAGACGATCTGATCAATTTCGCCATCTTCGCCGCGAAACTCGACGGCAAAGCCGTCCAGCTCGACAATGCGGAACCTGCATCCTTGCTGCGGCTCAAGACGATAGGCCGGCTGGAAGTCGGACTTCAGAATCAACCGGGCGTCAGCGTCAAGAGTCACGTGGTGATTCACGCCGCCGCTCTTGAAATGCCCGGCGCAGCGCTCACAAAAGGTAGGGTCCGTACAATCACCGGCAGCGCGCCGCTCGAACACGATATCCCTGACCATCGGCTCCAACGGCGTGGACAGATGGACGATATTGCCGTCGCGATCGGTATGGAACGTAATCGGAAGATTGTCGGGTAGAAGTCGTTCGACGACCTCAGGAGTCACGAACGTCTCGAAATGCCGATGCGCGAGCGGCGCGTGCATGCCGCGCCACGACCAATGTAGCACGCCATCCTGCATGCGGATCGACATCACGCCGTAGGCCGGATGCGCATAGTCGGCGGCATAGGCGGACAACGCATGCGCCGGCTTTGTATCCTTGTGGCGCGTCTTCTCTCGCGCCTCCTTGTCGGCCGGGATATGTGCGATGAAGTCGTCACGAACCTTGTGGAAGCGCGCGAACCAGTCTACGGGCTGGCGTCCGCGCAACCGGTCGACAATGTACCACGTCAGGATCTGCGGCACTGCGCTCGGACTGCGATTGGTAAGCACGGCCACCCCTATGCCGGCATTCGGCACTAACGTCATCAGTGAGCCCCAGCCATTCCATCCGCCGCCGTGCCACATTAGGCGATCGCCATGATAGGTGTTGGACTGAAATCCCAATGCATAGTGACCGTGGCCGAACTCGGAGAATTCCGACTTTCCGACGTGTGCCAAAGGCGTATGCAATTGCTCCACCAGTGCCGCCGGTAGCAGGCGCTCACCATTAAACTCGCCCATGCCAAGATGCAGGCGCATCCAGTTCGCGAGATCGATCACCGACGTATTGATCGCGCCTGCGGCGGTGACCCGGATCGGCAACCGTAGTCCCGGCAGCCGCGCGTCGACGTGAATCATGTACGGCCGTGCCGCGTCGGCCACGGCTTCGAGCTCGTCCAGCGAGAAGCCAACCGTCATGCCGAGCCGATCCGTCAGGCGCTCGCGCACAAAGGCTTCAAAGCTCTTCCCGCTGAGCCGCTCGATCAGGAGACCGGCGGCATTGTAGCAGAGGTTGTTGTATTGCCAGCTGGTGCGAATGTCGCGGCTCAATTCGAGGTGTCGCATGAGTGGCAGCATTTCAGCTGGCGCAAGGTCGCCGGGCAAGTGAAGCCAGTCGTGCCGCGGCAGCCCCGATTGATGGGTCAGCAGGTCGCGAATGGTGACGCGCTCGGTGGCAATCGCGTCATGCAGCCGAAACTCCGGAAGATAGTCGCGTACCGGCTTGCCCCAGTCGAGCAGGCCCCCGTTGTGCAGCAGTGCGATCGCGGTCGCCGTGAAGGATTTCGTGATCGAGCAGATCACGAAATGCGTGTGCGGCGTCACCGGCAGGTCGGCTTCGACGTCGCGCTGGCCAAAGGCTCGCGTGAGCACGACCTCGCCGCCCTGGACGATGGCGAGCGCGGCACCCGGGACCTTCCAAACGGCCATCGTTTCCGCAGCAAGCCGATCGATGTCGGGAATGAGAGACGCGAGCGATGGATTTGGGATGTCGGCAGATATGTTCATGGCAAGTGAGAATAGTTGCGAGGCGAGTAGTATAATTGTATCAACTAAAAAGAGAAATACGCGGCGAAGGTCTTGGCGGCGAATTGAAGCTAGGGCGAATGCCGGGAGTTACCGCAGCACGCCACCACCATAGGCGAACGCGTAGAGCTGAGTGCCGTTCTTCCCCGAGATCGTTTCGACGCCATGGAAGCGATCAAGAGCACATCGTTGCTGTAGACCATACCCGCTTGCTATTCTATCAACTCCGGCCACGGCACGATGGTCGACTTCACCGTCTTCATCGCCATCGCGTCCTTCACCGCCTGTGCGACGCCTTCTTCCGTGAACGGGTAGATCGTCTGCATCTTCAGCCACGGATATTTGCCCGCCGTCCGATAAAGCATGTCGACGCCGAGCGGCAGGTCGTTTCCGGTGAAGCCCCAGGATCCCAGCACGTTGAGATCCTTGGTGCAGATGCGGTGCCAGGAGGTGTCGATCGAGCCGGCGTCGGTGAACTGGCCCATCTCGACATAAGTGCCGCCGTCGCGCAGCATCTCGATGCCTTCGGGGCCGGCGGTCGGATGACCCGAGCAGTCCATCACGATATCGGCGCCGAAGCCGCCGACGATTTTCCGCACGCGATCGATGCGCTCCTGCGGCGACTTGAGCTCCTCGATGTTCACCGTCGCCTCCGCGCCGAACTCGCGCGCGAGCTTGAGCCGCGGCTCCTCCGGCGCGCCGACGCAGATGACGCGCCCTGCTCCCATTTCCTTTGCTGCCGCGACCGCCAAAATACCGATCGGGCCCGAGCCCTGGATCACCACGGTGTCACCCCAGCTGAAGCCGCCAGCGCGGGTCGCACGATTGAAGGCGCGGATGCAGGAGGTCAGCGGCTCCGACAACGCGCCCAGCCGCAGCGACATGTCGTCGGGCAGCTTGTAGATCTTGGTGCCCGGCAGCATGTCGAGATCGACATAGACATACTCGGCCCATCCGCCCCACAGGTGCGGCGCCTTGTCGAAGCCGAGATAGCGGCCGTAATAGACCGGAGTCAGACATTTGTTCGCGGTCTGCGGATAGTGGATGCAGTAGTAACAACGGCCGCAGGGCATCAGCGGCGGGATCATCACCTTCGAGCCGACCGCCAGCGGCTTGCTCATGAAGTCCTCGGTGAACTCATCGCCGCATTCGACGATGACGCCGCCGAGTTCGTGTCCCAGCGTGAACGGCCACGGCAGCGGCTTCGGCCAATGTCCTTTCAGAATATGCAGATCAGTGCCGCAGACCCCGCAGGCACCGACCTTGATCAGCGCGCCCTTGCGGCCGACCTTCGGCCACGGCACGGTACGGATGACGGGCTCTGAGCCCGGCCCTGCATGGGTGCAGACGCGGATTTGGTCCATCATGCGTTCCTCGCTGCCCGTCTGTTATGACTTGTGATGCGGGCGTATCGCGAAGCGTATCATAGCTCAGCCCGCGAAGGCGGAAGTGGCCTATGTGACCGGCGCACCCGCATTGCGCTGCAAGCGTCCGCATTTCGGCAAGATATTTGCAACGACGCGAGCGGTGTCGCACCAATTCCATTTCGGGGAGCCCATGACCGACAACATACGCGCGCTCTTCGATCGCTGGGAGCGGGTTTGGCACGAGGGGCGATTTGACCTCATCCCGGACTGCGTGGGGTCGCATTACATCCGTCATGACGAAAGAGGCGACCGGACCGTCACGCGGGACGAATATGCTGCGGAATTGCAGAGTGTGCATCGAGACCGGCCCCGAATCCGCGTCGTGGTGTATGACCATTCTTTCTCGACTGACCGCGCGTGGTTCCGATTTGCTTTCGTTTGGCCCGATCCCACGACCGGCGAGCAGCGCAGCCGCGCCGGCATGCAAAGCTACCGCATTGAAGGCGGCAAGCTGGCCGAGACCTGGATTACGATGCTTGGTCTTGGGACCGCATGGGCCGACGAGCCCCAGGAAAGCTGGACCCGCCGCAAGGAATGAGCAGCGCCAAGTTCGATCCCCGCCGCATCATCCAATGCCGGCATCGTGCGACCATCCGCGCTGACGGCTTGCCAGGTGACGCCGGGTCTCGGGATGTGGCCTTCCGAGCGCATTGTTTCCGTTCGGAAACGCCGCATCCAATCCTAACGCGACATTAACCCTATGCACCTTAGGGTCGTCCCGGACTCCGCCCGGGCGGGGGGTCGGGTGTTGAAAATGGCGTTGGCGAACAAGAAATTTCTTCCGGCCGCCGAGGAGCGGAGGCGCTTCCAGCGGGTGAAGGTGCACCTGCTCGGCCGTTACATGCTGCCGGACCGCCGGGAATTCCCCTGCCAGGTGATCAACATGTCGCCGGGCGGCCTCGCTTTGCTCGCGCCCGGCATCGGCAATGTCGGCGACCGCGTGGTCGCCTATCTCGACCATATCGGCCGCGTCGAGGGCAAGATCACCCGCATCATCGACAACGGCTTCGCCATGACGATCGGTGCGACGCCGAGGAAGCGCGACAAGCTCGCGGCTCAGCTGACCTGGCTCGCCAATCGCGACATCCTCAATCTGCCGGAGGACCGCCGCCACGACCGTATCGTGCCGCGCAACCCCATCGCGGTGCTGACGCTCGAGGACGGCACCAAGATGACCTGCCGCATCATCGACCTCTCGCTGTCGGGCGCCGCGATCGCCGCGGAGAACCGTCCGCCGCTGAAATCGACCGTTCTGCTCGGCCGGGTCCAGGGCCGCGTGGTCCGAAACCTCGAGGACGGCTTCGCGCTGGAGTTCCTGCACGAGCAGCCGATCGAGACACTCGAAGAGAGCGTTACCGCGCGGTAAAGCGCGCGGACGCGAAAACCTCGGTATTTCCAGGCTCGAAGGCGGCCTCCGCGATGCGGACGCCGCCTTTTTCACGTCCCCGGGGCGGCCGCCTTGCGGTTAACGCGTCGGTCGCGAATGGGCGCGAACGCCGCTTCCGCCAGCGTTTCCGCGTTAATCGGTAAAATTTGAATCGATTGCAGTCATATCGAATTTTATGCGAGTTCGATTCAAGTATAGATCGAATTCGCCGCGCGTTTTACTTGCATTCGTCTCGACTTGACTTGACTGACTTAGCGGCAACGCAAAAGCTCCGTGCGAAATGTGGTCCCAACAAGAAACGGGGACCGCAATGTTTGACTTCAGGGGACAGGGGAAGAGGCTGGCGCTGGCCGCCATGCTCTTCGGGATCAGCGCGGCGGCGCAGGCCGGCGAAAGCCGTCTGCTCTACGCGAGCCTCGGTGACACCACGCGTGCGCCGATCGGCTGGGTCGAGTTCTGCGCGGACAACGCCGCCCAGTGCCAGGGCGCACCGCTGCAGCCACGCGACATCGTGATGTCGCAGGCCGCATGGCGCGACCTCGTCAAGGTCAATCGCTGGGTCAACGAGACCGTCAAGCCTTTGACCGACCAGGAGCACTGGGGCGTGATCGAGAAGTGGTCGCTGCCATCAGACGGCTACGGCGACTGTGAAGACTACGTGCTGTTGAAGCGCAAGATGCTGATCGACGCCGGATGGCCGCGCCAGGCCCTGCTGATCACCGTCGTGCGCGACAAGAAGGGTGAAGGCCATGCGGTGCTGACGGTGAAGACCGACAAGGGCGAGTTCGTTCTCGACAATCAGAACGAGAGCGTCGTTGCCTGGACGGAGACCGGCTACCGCTTCGTCAAGCGCCAGTCGCAGAGCGATCCCAATGTCTGGGTCTCGCTGGGCGATACCAAGCCGGCGGTCTCCACCGCCAGCGCGAAGGATCAGTAGGAACGAGACAACGAGTTACGCGGCCCGGTCACATCCCCACCCCTCCCCGTCCCAGACCGGTTCGCGCGCGCCCAGCCATCCCCCAATGGCTGGGCGCAACTTTTTCGGCTATGCCGGCACTGCCTCGTTCGCAGCAGGAGCCGCCGCTGGCCGCGCGATCAGGGCATAGGCGACCGGCACCACGAACAGCGTGAACAGCGTGCCGATCGACAGCCCCGTCGCGATCACGAGGCCCATGTTGTAGCGCGACACCGCGCCCGCTCCGCTCGCGGTGATCAGCGGAACGACGCCGAGCACCATCGCCGCGGTCGTCATCAGGATCGGCCGCAGCCGGATCGTCGCGGCCTCGATGATTGCCTCGGTCACTCCCTTGCCCTCGAGGCGCAGTTCGTTGGCGACCTCGACCATCAGGATGCCGTGCTTGCTGACGAGGCCCATCAGCGTGAGCAGCCCGACCTGGGTGTAGATGTTGAGGCTGGCACCGCCGATGCCGAGGCTGATGAAGATCAGCGCGCCGGCCAGCGACATCGGCACCGATACCAGGATGACGACGGGATCGAGGAAGCTGTTGAACAGCGCGGCGAGCGCCAGGAAGATGATGATGACGGCGAAAGCGAACGTGGTGACGAAGCCGCCCGACTCCTGCTCGAGCTGCCGCGAGGCGCCACCGAAATCCACCGTGTAGCCGGCCGGCAGGGTCTTCGCGAGATCCTTGAGCGTGGCGAGCGCGCTGCCCATCGACACCGTCGGCATCGCAACGCCCGAGATCGTCGCCGCATTGATCTGCTGGAAATGATTGCGCGACTGCGGAACGGTCCTGTTCTCCAGCTGGGCGACGGTCGACAGCGGCACCATCGAATTGTCGCTCGCCTTGATGTAATAGCCGAGCAACTGGTCTGCCGTCAGCCGATCGTTCTGCTTGGCCTGAGGAATCACCTTGTAAGATCGGCCGTCCAGGCTGAAATAATCGAGGTAGTTCCCTCCGAGCATGGTCGCGAGCGCACCGCCGAGATCACTCATCTTCAGGCCGAGATCACCGGCCTTGTCGCGGTCGAAGGAGACCAGCGTCTGGGGCCTGTCGATCTTCAGGTCGGTATCGAGGAAGATGAATTGGCCGCTCTTCAGCGCCTGCACCATGAAGTTGCGCGAGACCTGGTCGAGCTCGTTGTATGAACCGGTCGTACCGATCACGAACTGGATCGGAAGGCCGTTGCTGCCGGGCAGCGGCGACGGCTGGAAGGCGACCGAGCGCGTGCCGGCGATGGTGTTGAGCAGGTTCTGGAAGTCCGGCTGCAGAGTCTTCGTGGTCAGGCTGCGCTGGTCCCAGGGCTTGAGCACCCAGCCTCCGATCGCCTGGGTGGGCGTGTCGATCTGGAAGAGGGTCTTCGTTTCCGGGCGCTTGGCCACGAGATCGTAGATCTGCTGGCTGTAGAATTGCCGCTGCTGAAGTGTCGCTGAGGGCGCCGAGGTGGTCAGCGAGAGCACGACACCCTGGTCCTCGTCGGGCGCGAGCTCGCTGGTCGAGGTCGCGTAGAGCCAGGGAATGCCGGCCAACAGCAGCAGCGCGAACACGGCCACGACTGGCTTCATCGCAAAGACGGCCTCCAGCCGGCGGCGATAGGCGCCTGAGAGCCACTCCAGCACGTGGTCGATCGTCCGGACCAAGCGCGCCTCCCAGTTCGTCGCATCGCGCTCGGTCTTGCGCAATAGCCAGGCGCAGTTCATCGGCGACAGCGTCAGCGCGATCACCGCAGATACCGTGACCGCGCCTGCGAGCGTGAAGGCGAATTCGGTGAACAGCGCGCCGGTGAGGCCGCCCTGGAATCCCACGGGCACGTAGACCGCGATCAGAACCACGGTCATGGCGATGATCGGGCTTGCCAGCGCGCGTGCGGACTGGATCGCGGCCTCGACCGGCGCGACACCTTCGTCGATCAGCCGGTGCACGCTCTCCACGACGATGATGGCATCATCCACCACGAGCCCGATGGCGAGCACGAGTGCAAGCAGGGTCAACAGATTGATGGAGAAGCCCATCAGCAGCATCAGCCCGAATGTTCCGATCAGCGACAGCGGGATCGCGATCACCGGGATCAGGACCGATCGCCACGAACCCAGGAACAGGAACACCACCACGATCACGATCAGCACCGCTTCCACCAGCGAGTGGACGACCTCGTCGATCGAGGAATTGACGAAGTCGGTGGAGTCGTAGAGCACCTCGCCGACCAGACCGTTCGGAAGCTGCGCCTTGATGTCGGGCAGGACCGCCTTCACACCGTTGACGACGTCGAGCAGATTGGCCGTGGGCGCCGTCTGGATGCCGATATAGACCGCCGTCTTGCCGTTGAATTTCGTTTCGCTGTCGTAATCGTCGTTGCCGAGCGTCACGTTTGCGACGTCACGCAGACGGATGATGGCGCCATTGACGGTCTTGACCACGAGGTTGCGGTACTGCTCCAGCGAATGGAGGTTGGTCGAGGCAGCAAGGTCGACCTGCACGAGCCGGCCCTTGGTCGTGCCGAGGCCGGAGATGTAGTCGTTGCCCGACAGCGCGGTCGATACCTCGCTTGCGGTGAGGCCGTAAGCCGCCAGCTTGTCGGGATCGAGCCAGGCCCGGAGCGCAAACTTCTTGGCGCCCAGCAATTCGGCCGTCTGCACGCCGGCGACGGCCTGGAGTCGCGGCTGCACCACGCGCGTCAGATAGTCGGTGATCTGGTTCGGCGCCAGCACGTCGCTGGCAAAGCCGATGTACATGGCGTCGATGGTCTGACCCACCTTGAGCGTCAGCGTGGGCTGCTGCGTACCGCTCGGAAACTGGTTGAGGACCGAATTGACCTTGGCGTTGATCTCCGTCATCGCCTTGCCGGAATCGTAGTTCAGCCGCAGATTGACCGTGATGGTGCTGGAGCCGGTGACGCTGCTCGAGGTCATGTAGTCGATGCCGTTGGCCTGGGCGATGGCATTCTCGAGCGGCGTCGTGATGAAGCCGGCGATGATGTCGGAATCCGCGCCGGCATAGGCGGTGCTCACCGTGACGATGGCGTTCTGCGTGCGCGGGTATTGCAGGATCGACAGCGTCGCCATCGAGCGCAGGCCGAGCACGAGGATCAGGGCGCTGACCACGAGCGCCAGCACCGGCCGGCGGATGAAGACATCGGTGAATCGCATCTTGTCCTGAACTCGTTTGTCGCCACTCGTTGCCTGCGGTATCCTCGCGCCGTCGCGAAGCCTATTGGTCAACGATGTCTGGCGAGGCCTCGGCCTGCGGCACGTGTGAATTGTCGATCTTGACCGGGCTGCCGTTGCGCAGCTTCAGCTGGCCGGCGATGACCACGGTCTCGCCCGGCTTGATCCCATCGTTGACCGCGACGCGGTCGCCTTTCGGAGGCCTCGTCTTGACGAACATCTGCCGCGCGGTGCCCTGCCCGTCATGGAGATCGTCGACGAGATAGACCAGATCGCCGTAGGAATTGTTCACGATCGCGGTAAGCGGGAGGGTGACGACCTGCTCGGGCTTGCCGACGGCGATCTCGACCTTTGCGAACATGCCCGGCAGCAGCCGGGCCTCGCCGTTGCGCAAGGTGGCGCGAACCTGGACGTTGCGGCTGCTTGAATCCACCTTGGCGTTGATTGCCGTGATCTGCCCGGTGAAGCGCTCGGCCGGAAAGGCATCGACTGCGACCGACACGTCCTGCCCGATGCGGATCGAGGCCAGCGCCTGCTGCGGCAGGTAGAAGTCGACATAGATCGGATCGAGACTCTGCAGCGTGACGATGCTGGTCCCGGCGGAGAGATACTGGCCGAGATCGACGGCGCGGATACCGAGGCGCCCGGAGAACGGCGCCTTCAACGTCTTCTGCTCGAGCAGGGCCTTCTGCTGGTCCACCAAGGCCTGGGCGTTCTTCAGGTTGGCCCTGTCGCTGTCGACCGTCGCCTGGCTCACCGCGTTGAACTTGATCTGCTCCTCGTCGCGCTTGAGCACGATCGCGTAGTTCTCCGCCGTCGCCTGCAGTGAACGCAGCTTGGCGAGGTCGTCGGTCGCGACCAGCGACAGCAGGGTCTGTCCCGCCGTGACGCTGTCACCCGAGGAGAATTCGATGCTCTGCACGATGCCGGCGACCTGGAGCGCGAGATCGGCGCCGTTGACGGCGCGCAGCGAGCCGACCGCGTTCAGGCTGGACTGCCAGGGCGCATTCGCGGCAACCACGGTGGAGACGGTCTGCGGCGGATTGGCCAACGCGCCGATGGCCTTCCTGATCATGATCTCCTTGAAGGTCTGGAATCCATAAAGCCCGCCGAACAGGATCGCCATCCCGCACAGCATGATTGTCATCCGCTTGATCATCGCAACGCGTCCTCGGTCTTCTTGTCGGTGCCGGCGAAGTAACCGGCATTGGCGCGCGGCAGCGCGTCCGGCGTTTCATCCACGCGATTCCACCAGCCGCCGCCGAGCGCCTGAAACAGCGCGGCGGTGTCGGTGAAACGGGTCGCCTGCGCCTTGACGCGCGACACCCGTGCGTTGAGGTAGGATTGCTGGGCGTTGATGATGTTGGCGTACGGCACGGCGCCGGTCTTGAACTGCTCGACCGCCATCGCGAGGCTGTCGGCCGTCGCCTTCTCGGCGGCGGTCTGCGCCTTCAGCGTCGCGGCGTCGTACTGGATGGCGCGCAGCGAATCCGCGACGTTCTGGAAGGCGGTCACCACCGTGCTCTTGTAGAGCGCGAGATCCTGCTCGAACGCCGCCACGTCGGCTTCCTTGGTGTGGTACATCGTTCCGCCATCGAAGATCTTCTGGCTGACGCTGGAAGCAGCACTCCAGACGATCGTCTCGGGCGAGAACAGCCGCTCGGGGCTGGTGGCGCCGTAGCTGCCCGAAAGCGTGAGCTGCGGCAGCAGGTTGGCGATGCCGACACCGACAGTCGCGGTCGCCTGATGCAAGGTCGCCTCGGCCTGACGGATGTCCGGGCGCTGCCGTACCAGTGTCGAGGGCAGCGACAATGGCAGCCGCCCGGGCAGGCGCAGATCGGCCAGCCGCACATGCTCGCCGCGGTCCTGGCTCGGCAACCGGCCGAGATAGGCCATCAACTGGTTTCGCTGTTGCGCCAGCTGCTTCTGCAGAGGGGCCAGCGTCGCCTTGGCTTGCGCCAGCGTGGCCTCTTGCGACAGCAGGTCGGATTTCGAGATCGCACCGATCTCGAACTGGCGCTGGATGCGCGCCAGCTGATCCGACTCCGCCTTGATGATCTCCTCGGTCGCAAGGATTTGATCGCGGAGCGAGGCATCCGTGATCGCGGCCGTCACCACGTTGGCGGTGAGCGCGAGATAGGTCGCTTCGAGCTTGAAGCCCTGATAGTCGGCCTGGGCTTGCAGCGCCTCGACCTGACGCCGCGTGCCGCCCCAGATGTCGAGCGTGTAGGATACGCTGACGGAAGCGTTGTAGAGCGTGTAGGTCGAACCTTGCGCCGGCCACACCCCCGACTGCGACGTGCTCGTCCGGTCGCGCTCCGCCGAGGCGCTGCCGGACACTTGCGGAAACAGGCTGCCCTGCTGCGCCAGCGCATTCTCCCGCGCATAGCGCAAGGCGAACTGCGCCGCCTGCACGTCGGGATGATTGCGGATGGCTTCCTCGACAAAGGCGTTGAGCTGCCGCGAGCGGAATAGCGCCCACCAGGCGCCGGGAATGTCCCTGCCTGTTTCGAAGCCCTGCGAATTGCCGCCGGTCACCGGCGCACTGGTGGTGGCGGCCGGGCGCTGCTCACGTGTGTAGCCATCCACGGCCGGTCCGGCCGGCGACACGAAGTCCGGTCCGACGGCACAGGACGCCAGCACGACGCCGCAGAGCGAGACGCCGGCCCAGGCCGAGGCCCGCGCCGGCCGCCACCCTCCTGCGACGACGGGGACGTGCCTGGGCCTGCCTGGAAGAGGAGCTGTCAAAGAACTAAACCGTTTAGTTTTTATCCGGGAGGCTGTATGTTGCAGGTTGGAACTAAAAGTCAAGCCGTGGGGTTACGGGTTTAATGACGACGACAGTGCATAAGGCGCAGATGCGAGAGACCAAAGGACTGGCCGATACGAGTCAGAAGCCGCGCGCCAGGGCCAAGCACAGCCAGATTCTCGACAGCGCTCGCGTTCTTTTTCTCGATCAGGGTTTCGATGCCACCAGCATGGACGCGATCGCGCGCGAGGCCGGGGTCTCGAAGGCGACGCTCTACGTTCATTTCGACGACAAGGACGATCTGCTGCTGGCGCTCGTGAATGAGGAGTGCAAGCGCTTCGGGCCGAAGACGTTATGGCGCGACCACGGCGGCAAGATCGATCTCAGGGCAGAACTTCACGCCATTGGCACGACGTTCCTCGAAGCCTTTCTCGACCAGCGCGGACTTGCCGTGCACAGACTCGTGATGTCCTGCGCCTCGCGTTATCCGCGCGTGGCGGAGGTTTTCATGAAGTCCGGACCGGAGCGCTGCGACGCCGAAGTGGCCGCCTTCCTGCGTGCAGCGCAGGCGCAGGGCCTCGTCGACGTTCCCGACGTCGCCATGGCGGCGACGCAGTTTCTCAGCCTGATCCAAGGCAAGGAGATCCTGAAATGGGCTCTCTCGATGAAGACGCCGAGCCCGGCCCGCCATCGCGCGCTGATCGAGAATGGCATCAACGTGTTTCTCGCCGCCTATGAGCGACGTCCCGCGGCTGTGAAGCAGGCGCGGCGAAACCCGGCGAAGGCATCTGCGCGCCGCTAATATCAGGACCGCTCAGGCGCCCAGCACGTCGGCGAGCCGCCTATCCGCGGCGTCGAGCTCTTTCAGGAACAGTTCGGCCTCGATCTCCTGCAGATGCGACAACATCAGCGCGCGCGCGGCCTCGCCATCGCGCCGGCCGATCGCCTCGACGATCCCGGCGTGGTGATCGGTGCCGCAAGCCGGCGTGTCGTGGCGGCGGTAGAGCAGGATGATGAGCGAGGAGCGCGCGATCAGCTCCTTCAGGAATCCGAGATAGATGCTGTGGCCGCTCATCTCGGCGACGAGACGATGAAACTCGCCGGAGAGCCGCACCGAGGCGCGCGCGTCGCCGCGCAGCTCCGCCTCGCGCTCCTCGGTGAGATGGCCCTGCAGGCGATTGATCCAGGCCGGGGACGCCGCATCGATCGCGTGATCGACGATGGTGGGCTCGATGAGGCGCCGCGCCTCGAACACTTCGCGAGCGTCGGCGGGCGTAGGCCGCGCGACGAAGGCGCCGCGGTTCTTCTCGATGTTGACGATGCCCTCATGCGCGAGCTGTTGCAGCGCGGTGCGCACCAGCGTGCGGCTCGCGCCGTAGATATCGCCGATCTCGTCCTCTCCGAGCTTCGTGCCCGGCAGCAGGCGATGTTCGAGGATCGCGGCGGTCACGCCCTCCCGGATACGGCTGACGCGATCGCTCGCATCTGGCGCATCGGATTTCGGGCGGGTCTTGGCGGCCATTGGTGTGAGGGCTCGATCGGCGACGTTCGGCCCAATGTTAGTCGACCAGCTGTATCCAATCACAGGCGAAACTTTATACAATCGTCGCCCGTTTTGTGTGCAGAAGAGCGCGCCGGCGTCGGCCAGCCGACCGGGGCCGGAATTGACCTAACGATCTGACTCCACTGCACAGTTTTCTGAAATCGGTTGGCTGAGGGGTGTTGGCACGGAGCTTGCGGAGAGAGGCGGGAAGCATCGCCCCTGCTCGGACACGCCATGGCCACTCCCGCCGCTCTCGAACTGGTCGCCGTCACCAAGCGCTACGACACCACGCTGGCGGTCGACAACGTCAACCTGAAGATCCCGGCCGGCACCTATTGCTGCCTGCTCGGCCCCTCCGGCTGCGGCAAGACGTCGACCCTGCGCATGATCGCGGGCCACGAGGCGGTCAGCGAGGGCGACATCATCCTCGGCGCGCAGAACGTCACCGACCTCGAGCCGGCCAAGCGCGGCACGGCGATGATGTTCCAGTCTTACGCGCTGTTTCCGCACCTCAGCGTGCTCGACAACGTCGCCTTCGCCTTGAAGATGCGCGGGATCGACAAGCCGACGCGGCACAAGCGCGCCGGCGAATTGCTCGAGCTGGTCGCGATGAGCCAATATGCTGGCCGTCTCCCGGCGCAGCTTTCCGGCGGCCAGCAGCAGCGCGTGGCGCTCGCCCGCGCGCTGATCACCGAGCCGCAGATCCTCCTGCTCGACGAGCCGCTCTCCGCGCTGGATCCGTTCCTGCGGGTGAAGATGCGCGGCGAGTTGAAGCGGCTGCAGCGCGAGCTCGGCATCAGCTTCATCCAGGTCACCCACGGTCAGGAAGAGGCGATGGCCCTCGCCGACCACATCGTGGTGATGAACCACGGCCGGATCGAGCAGCAGGGCACGGCACGCGAGATCTTCCACCATCCCCGCACCGAATTCGTGGCGCGCTTCATCGGCGGCCACAACGTCCTCAGCGACGCCGGCAAGCTCATCGCCGTGCGCGCCGATCAGCTCGGCATCGCGCCGTTCGCCGACGGCGCGTTCGGCGCGCCGGCGCTGCTGACCCAGACCGAGTACCAGGGCTCCTACATCGCCGTCTCGCTCACGCTCGACGACGGCACCGCCCTGTTCTCCCACCTTCCCGAGGCCGCCTTCGACGTCCACCCGTTCCGTCCGGGCGATCGCGTGCTGGCCACCTGGGATCCCGCCAAGGCGCAACCCCTGCAATAGCGCCGATCAATCACCGGAATGCGCAACAGAGGAGTGACGACATGACCGAGACCACCAGGACGAAGGGCGTCAGCCGCCGCACGCTGCTCAAGGGCACCGCAGGTCTCACCGGCCTTGCCGCCGGCTCGGGGGCGATCACCGGCTTTCCTTACGTAAAGTCGGCCGACGCGAAGGTGCTGCGCTATCTCGGCACCGCCGTCAACGAGGGCGACGACATCGCAAAGCAGTGCCTGAAGGACACCAGCATCAAGATCGAATACATCACCGCGACCACCGACGACGTCACCAAGCGCGTGATGACCCAGCCGAACTCCTTCGACGTGCTGGACACCGAATATTTCTCGCTGAAGAAGATCGTGCCGTCGGGCAACATCCTCGCGCTCGACGCCAGGAAGATCAAACAGTTCGACAACATCACGCCTGTTTTCACCAAGGGCGAGACGCCCGGCGGCAAGAAGATCGGCGGCCAGGGCACGGCGCCCTGGAAGGTGCTCTACCTCGAAGGCAAGGACTCCAAGAAATTCGCGACGTCGGCGACCGAATTCGTGACGCTGATCCCGACCGTTTACAACGCCGACACGCTCGGTATCCGCCCCGACCTGATCAAGCGGCCGATCAATTCCTGGTCCGAGCTGCTCAACCCCGAGTTCAAGGGCAAGGCCTCGATCCTCAACATCCCCTCGATCGGCATCATGGACGCTGCGATGGTCGTGGAAGCCTCCGGCAAATACAAATATGCCGACAAGGGCAACATGACCAAGGAAGAGATCGATCTCACCATGAAGGTCATGACCGAAGCCAAGAAGGCTGGTCAATTCCGCGCCTTCTGGAAGGATTTCAACGAGAGCGTCAACCTGATGGCCTCGGGCGAGACCGTGATCCAATCGATGTGGTCGCCGGCGGTGACGAAGGTGCGCTCGATGGGGATCGCCTGCACCTTCCAGCCACTGAAGGAAGGCTACCGCTCCTGGGCCTCCGGCTTCTGCGTCTCCAAGGGCGTCTCGGGTGCAAAGCTCGAATGGGCCTATGAGTTCGTCAACTGGTTCCTGTCCGGCTATGCCGGCGCCTATCTCAATCGCCAGGGCTATTACTCCGCCGTCCTCTCCACCGCGAAGGCGCATATGGAGCCCTACGAGTGGGCGTACTGGATGGAAGGCAAGCCGGCCGAGAAGGACATCAAGGCGCCCGACGGTTCGCTCTTGGAAAAGGCGGGCGCCGTGCGTGACGGCGGCTCCTACGAAGACCGCATGGGCGCGGTCGCGTGCTGGAACGCTGTGATGGACGAGAACGACTACATGGTCCGCAAGTGGAATGAGTTCATCGCGGCGTAACGGACATGTCGGAAGAAGTTCTGCAACAGGCAACCCCGGGCTTGATCCCGGGGTCGGGCACAGCGCGCGCCGCAAAGCCGACGCGCCTATCGCCGTCCTTCATCTCCTGGCTCCAGGCCGGGCCGATGATGCTGGTGTTTCTCGCCTTCTTCCTCATTCCGCTCCTCTTCGTCGTCATCGTATCGTTCTGGGACTACAATGAATACCAGCTGCTGCCGGCTTTCTCTGGCCGCGGCTACACCGACACTTTCGAGGGCTGTCTCGCGCAGCTCCCCGATCTCTGCACCATCGGCAAGACCTATCTGAAGACGCTGAAGCTGTGCTTCCTGGTCTGGGCCATCACGCTGTTCATCGGCTTCTGGGTCGCCTATTTCCTCGCCTTCCACGTCAAGTCCAAGACCTGGCAGATGGGATTGTCGTTGCTGTGCACGATCCCGTTCTGGACCTCCAACGTGATCCGCATGATCGCCTGGATTCCGCTGCTCGGGCGCAACGGCCTGGTGAACTCAGGCCTGATGAAGACAGGCCTGATCAACCATCCGATCGAATGGCTGCTGTTCTCCGAGTTCTCCGTCGTGCTGGCGCTGGTGCACCTCTTCACCTTCTTCATGGTGGTGCCGATCTTCAATTCCATGGTGCGCATCGACAAGTCGCTGATCGAGGCGGCCTATGACGCCGGCGCCACCGGCTTCCAGACCCTCGTCAACGTCATCATTCCGCTGTCCAAGCCCGGCATCGTGATCGGCTCGATCTTCGTCATCACCATCGTGATGGGCGATTTCATCACCATCGGCGTGATGGGCGGCCAGCAGATCGCCGCCGCCGGCAAGATCATCGAGACGCGGGTGAATGCTCTGCAGTTCCCGGCTGCCGCCGCGAACGCGGTGATCCTGCTCGTCATCACCTTCCTGATCATCACCATGATGTCGCGCATCGTCGACATCAAGAAGGAGCTCTAGAGCATGACGGAAGGACGCCCGCGCTCTTTCTACGTGCTCGCGATCTTCTTCGCGGCCTATGTGCTGTTCCTCTATGGCCCGATGATCGCGATCTACGTGCTGTCGTTCCAGGGGCCGCAGGGCGGCCTCACCTTCCCGATGAACGGCGTCTCGACCTTCTGGATCGCGAAACTGTTCCAAGGCACCGGCATCGTCGATCTCGGCGCGGCCTTCCGCCGTTCGCTGCTGCTTGGCCTCGTCGTGATGGTCCTCACCGTCGTGCTGTCGGTCGCCGCAGGCATGGCGTTCCGCCGCAAATTCAAGGCGCAAAGCATCCTGTTCTATTCGGCGATCGCGAGCCTGATCGTGCCCTCGATCATCACCTCGCTCGGCATCTCGCTCGAATTCCGCATCATCGACGATCTGATCAAGGCACATTGGAACGAGAATTTCGAAACCTCGATGGGCCTGCTAACCTCCGGGCTCGGCGCGCACCTGACCTGGACGCTGCCGTTCGGGCTGCTCATCATGTTCGCGATCTTCAACCGTTTCGACCCGCGCCTCGAGGAAGCCGCGCGCGATCTCGGCGCGACACCGTGGCAGACTTTCCGTCACGTCGTGCTCCCGATCATCCTGCCGTCGGTGATCGGCATCGGCCTGTTCGGCTTCACGCTGTCCTGGGACGAACTCGCCCGCTCCAGCCAGGCCATCGGCGCGGTGAATACATTGCCGCTCGATCTGCAGGGACTCACCACCACCGTGACGAACCCCGACATCTATGCGCTCGGCACCGTGATCTCGGCGGTCTCGTTCACCGTGATCTCGCTTGCGCTCGGCACCATCCACGTGCTCAACAAGCGGCAGGCGGCCAAGGGTTCGGACGCCGGCAAGGGACTCGTCTGACAAGGGACTTGTCTGATCCGATGCGGCTGCACGTCGTCAACCCCAACACCACCGCGTCGATGACGGCGAAGATCGCCGCTGCGGCGCGCAGCGTCGCCCTGCCCGGCACGGTGATCGACGCGCGTCAGCCGACGATGGGTCCGGTCTCGATCGAGGGATTCTACGACGAAGCCTTCGCGGTCCCCGGCATGCTCGGCTGCATCCGCGAAGCCGACCGCGACGGTGCAAACGCGCACGTCATCGCCTGCTTCGACGACACCGGCCTCGACGCTGCGCGCGCCGCCGCAAAGGCGCCGGTGATCGGCATCGGCGAAGCAGGCTTCCACATGGCGAGCCTGATCGCCGCGCGCTTCGCCGTGGTGACGACGCTCGGTGTGTCCATCGTGCCGATCGAGCACAATCTGAGAAAATACGGACTCGCCGAGCGCTGCGCCCGCGTCCGGGCGGCCGAAGTGCCGGTGCTGGCACTGGAAGAGCGCAACACCGATGCGCTCGGCAAAATTTCGGCGGAGATCGCTGCCGCGATCCGCGACGACCGCGCCGAAGCCATCGTGCTCGGCTGTGCCGGCATGGCCGACCTCGCCGCCGAACTCGCCGCCACGCACGGCCTGCCCGTGGTCGACGGCGTCACTGCTGCGGTGACGCTGGCGGAATCACTGGTGCGGCTGGGGTTAAAGACCTCCCGGCTCGGGCCCTATGCCGCGCCGAGATCGAAGCCCTATGATGGATTGTTGTCGCAGTTTCAGCCGTAGGCGCAGCAGCAGATACCTATGGACGGCATGAGCACAGGGTCAGTGCGCCCGACCTGCACCCACACCGCGACGGTCGGCCTCGCCGACCGATTCTGATGCGGAATCACTGACGAGCGCAGCCCCGACGACCGGATCAGCAACGCGTCCTTCGGGACGCCTGCGACCGGATTGAGCGAATCTCGCGAAAAAGCGGCAAAAAGGGTGTTATTGAACCTCTTTTTGCACCCGCCCGTCCCATTAATCCCAACCAGCCTCTTTTTGGTCCTATTCCTTGCCGAAACCTAAGGCTTTCGGGACGCCCCGGTGGCCTCTGGGTTGCCGGTCTTCGCCATTCACCAAGTTTCCATTTGGGTTTTGTCAGCGATGATCGATCTCGCCCGGGACACACCGTCCACCTCCCTCCTTCGCCTTGGGGGCCAGCCCATTGCGCTGACCGCTGCAGCCCTCCTGCTCCTGATCGCGGGCGTGACTTCAATCGCGATCTGGCGTGCCTATACCGGCGCCGCCCCTGAGAGCGACCGCATGGTTGCATCGCGGCAGCTCCAGGCCCGCGCGGCCCAGGCGTCCGAGCAGTTGGTCGAGAAGACCAAGGGTCTGGAGGCGACCCA
Organism: Bradyrhizobium sp. USDA 327; assembly: GCF_041262065.1. Taxonomy (NCBI): domain Bacteria; kingdom Pseudomonadati; phylum Pseudomonadota; class Alphaproteobacteria; order Hyphomicrobiales; family Nitrobacteraceae; genus Bradyrhizobium; species Bradyrhizobium sp. USDA 327. Next base: position 4,056,766 of record NZ_JBGCCW010000001.1, read on the forward strand.
GCAGGAATCGATCGACCAGCTCCAGGTGGTGCAGGATCAGCTCCTGACCATGAAGCGGCTGCTCGCCGCGCAACAGGCCGACACCAAGCGCCTGTCAGAGCAGGTCACCGCCCTGAACGAATCCATCGACGGCTTGCGGCAGTCATTTGCCAGTGCGCGGGCGACCGAGGTCGAGACACCGTCGGTTACCCGCAGGAAACCGGCGCGGCACCGCGTCCAGGCCAGCGCGCGCAAGCGGTCGCGCAGCTGAGCCGACAGCCGCGGGAACTTTATTTTCGCCACTTGTGAACTGGATCACATTCGCCCGTAGGATTCCGCGCGATGTTGGCGGCTACCGGATGGCGTGAGCCGATTTCAATATCCGGGGCTGGCAAGGTCGTTGACGGTATACTGCGTCAACGGCCTTGTTCTTTAACAGGTTATTGCGGTCTCACTCGCAGACGTCGACCCGACGGTACCGCCATCCCGATGGCGTCATGACGCGCTTCCGCGCGACATAGCAGCCGCCGTAACCGTCGTTGTAGCCGGGGCCGTAATAGTAGGGATCCCCGTAGTAGGGATAACCGTAGCCGTAATAGCCGCCGTAGTAGCCGGCACCGACGAAACCCGCGCCGATTGCGACACCTGGCCAGAAGCCGCCGCCACGCCAGGGGCGATGCCCCCAGCCTCCGCCATGGAAGCCACCGCCACGAAAGCCTCCACCATGGAAGCCGCCGCCATGGAAGCCTCCACCATGTCCGAAGCCGCCGCGCGCCTCGGCCGCCTGCGGCGCCAATAGTCCGAACGCCGCCACAGTCAGCGCCGCCACGATCATCTTGCGAAACATCACTCGATCCTCCGCGTGGACACACTCCACGCTTCAAAGCAGGACCAAGCTAACGTCAGTTGGGAACTCGTGACAGCCACGCTGTCTCACTTCCGCGCGAGCGTCAGCAGCCGCGGCAGATGCTCTTGATCTTCCTGTCGAGCTGCTTGTTCTCGGCGTTCACGGTGGCATCAGCCGCCTCACCTCCGCCGGTGCCGGTGGTGACTCCGTAGCCGGGGCCGGATGACTGAGCTGTACCCAGGCTGTTGGTACCGGGCGGCGGAACTGGCGAATTGGCAATGCCTCCGGTCGATCCTACCGAGCCTCCCGTCGATCCCACTGAGCCGCCGCTCGATCCGGCTGACCCGCCGGTCGTTTGCGCGAACGATAGGGCGGGCATCGCTGCGAGTGCGAGGATCATGATCGTAGTCTTGATTGAACCGCCTGCAGATGAGCTTGCCATCGGAAGTCCTCCTTTACCGGTCAACCGACGCGGTGAAGACAGGTTCCGGTACAGGCGTCTCAGGCGCAACGCTGTCGCGTTCGCCGCGCAATACACGGTCTGCATCGTTGGAGCCCCATTCGCGGGCAGCCGCGGAACTGATCTCCACTCCGAGCCGCATCGCGATGCGTCAACCGATCCGCTTCAGGCCCTTCTTGAAGCGCGGGCCGTTGGCGACATAGAACTTGGCCGCGCCTCCCATTCGCTGCACCTGGGCGTCGTCGAGCGTGCGGACCACCCGCGCCGGCGAGCCGATGATGAGGGAACGTTCAGGAAATTCCTTGCCCTCGGGGATGACGGAACCGGCGCCGACAATGCTGTTGCGGCCGACCCTGGCGCCGTTCATCACGATCGAGCCCATGCCGACGAGGGCGCCCTCTTCGATGGTGCAGCCATGCAGGATGACATTGTGGCCGACCGTGCAGTTCCTGCCGACGTGAAGCGGAAAGCCGAGATCGGTATGGCAAGTCGAGCCGTCCTGCACGTTGGCGCCCTCGCCGATCTCGATCCACTCGTTGTCGCCGCGCAGCACGGCGCCGAACCAGACGCTCGCACCCGGCTTCAGGCGCACGCGGCCGATCACGGTCGCGGTCTCCGCGATGAAATAGTCGCCGTCGGCGGGAAGATCGGGCGCCTGCCCGTCGAGCTCGTAGATCGCCATCAAGGTCTCCTGTCGGGTTGACCCAGCCATAGCGAAACGGCGGCCTGGAGGCAAAGGGCCGGCCGCTCAAAGCGCGGCGTCAGACCAGAATGCCGGCCGCGCGCAGCGTCATCAGAAAGAAGGTGCCGCTCATCATGCTCCAGAAGCCGGCGATGACGGTCGCCATCATCACGAATTCCACGCGGCGGCTTTCCACCTGCACGCCGCGCAGCGTGTTGCGCATGATGATGAAGGGCGCGGCGAACACCAGGAACGCAACCGCCGCGAAAGTTTTCGGCGCCACGCCATCCTGCAACAGGCCGAAGCCGGCGGGCCGTTGCGCGAGCGCCTGGTAGCCGTTCACGAGCGCGCCAGCGAGCGCGAAACCGATGCAGATCGAGAAGAAGGTATTGAGAGCTTCAGGTGTCATCGGAGCAGTCCGCATCTACGCAACGCCGGAGCCTACCTGTGACAAAGAGTGCCGGTTAACGCTACATTATCCTTAAGGGAAGGTTAACGCGGCCGGCCGCCCCGCGCAGGGCCGTCCCCGCCTCCCGCAGCCGGGAATGCTCCGCGAAACCGCCCTCGCGTGGCATATTCGCCGCTGATTCGTCGGCCATCGGCCGACTTCCGGCTCGACTTGCGCAATTCATGACGGTGTTTTCGGCAGCTCCCCTCAGGTCCCCCCGCACGCATACCCGCGCGCATGTCGTCCCGATCGTGCTCGCCGGCACTGCCGCGGCATGCGCGGTTGCGCTCGTCGCCTATTTGTTGTGGCCGACCTGGGGCAGCAGGGGCGCGAACGCCCCGGACAAGCTGCCAGTGAGCATCGGCGGCACGCTGTTCAACCTGCCGGTGACCGCGATCCGCATGAAGATCCAGCGGCACTCGGGGCCGCAGGAGCGCATCGATCTCGACTTCCTCTATCCCTCCCTGGAGCCGCCCGGCGCGCCGAAGCACGTCACCGCCGACACGGTGGAAGCGGCGGTGCAATCGATCGACCGCATCTTCCTGTCGATCGCGGCCCATCACGATGCGCTCTCGCCCGAGCAGCGGACGGCCACGATCTATCCGCGCTATCTCGATCAGGCCGCGACCATGCCCGTGGACGGGCTGACGATGCGGATGTTCCGCACCGACACGCCTTACGGCAGCGAGGATCTCTATTCCGCTGCGAGCCCCGCGCTCACCGCGCGCTGCACCCGCGATGCGGCGACACCCGGCATGTGCCTCTCAGAGCGCCGCGTCGGCGGCGCCGACCTCACCTTCCGCTTTCCGCGCAGTTGGCTGTCGCAGTGGCGTGACGTGGCGGAGGCGATGGACAGGCTGACGGCGCAATTGCGCGGACCGCACAGCTGAGCTCGGCCGCTCGCCCGCAGCAAGATCGAAGCCTCCCTGAACAAAAACATCGAAAACAACCCCATGCACAGTAGCCAAGTTGTTGCGCTTATTCGTATTTTTCGAAGTCAATCCTGACCCGTCGTGCATGGGGTGACGGTCGCGGAGGCGACCGCTCGGCTCCGCGTTCTCGACAAGACATGGCTCTTGCGGCGAGGTCCGCCCTCCCGTGACGGAGGGAGGCCTCAGTCCCGAACCTTCTGCGCCCGGTACAGGCTCGGCGTCGTCCCGACCGCCTTGCGGAAGGCGCGGTTGAAATTGGCCTGCGACGAAAATCCCGTGGCGTAAGCAATGTCGACCAGCGGACGATCGCTGGTCGACAAGAGGCTCCTGGCGAGGTCGAGGCGCTGACGGCTGACATATTCATGCGGCGCCGCGCCGGTCGCCGCCTTGAAGCTGCGGGAGAAATGCGCCGGGCTCATGCACGCCACCGACGCCAGATCCTTCACCGTGAAATCGCGATCGACGGACGCCGCGATGAACTCCGTGACGCGCGACAGCCGCTTGGCATCGAGCGGCTTCTGGACGGCATGGGATTGCTTCAGACGGACAGAGGTGGCCGCATAGCTGTGCACCAGATGAGCCGACAGGGCCCGCCCCAGGCTCTCGACCAGGAGGCGGCCGGTCGAGGTCTCATGTTCCAGCTCGCCGAGGATCCGGTCCGCGACGTGCTCGATGAAGATGTCGTGGTCGATGCTCTCGTAGCGGATCGACATTCCGGACGGATCGATGTCGAGATCCCGAAGCATTGTGTCGTCGAACGGGTGTCCGGGAAGAAAGATATGCAGGCACTCCTGCATCTGGTTCTCGACGCGGATGAAGTCCTCGCGGATGCCGGCCGGACATAGCCACACGGTGCCCCTTCTGCCGAAAGTGCGCTGCCGCATGCCTGCACCTTCCCGATCGACGACCGAGTTGCCGCGCAGCAGGATCGCGATCTCGGTGTCGCGCGGCAATTGCGGCGGCAGATCGCCCGGATCATGGCTCCACCGCTCCGCGAGCAGGTGCGACCATCGCCGCTCATTGGAGGTCTGAAGCATTCTGCCGGTAACATATTTATCGACAGAATTGCCGAGCATACCCATCGTGTCTCTCCGTCAGATAACGCGATGTGCGGGTAAAGGTAGTGCCGGGTCCAGCAATTAACATGCCAGAGACCGGCCCGGGCGTCCACCGGCCGAGAGCAGGCTGGGACAACAACACCGCACGTTTTGAAAAGCCAGGCCGGGCCCGGCGACCGCATCCTTCGGATTGCCTCAAATCAGGAAGCGGAGAGATCCATGGCAAGGACCACGGTCATCGGCGCATGCCCCCACGATTGCCCGGACACCTGCTCGATTCTGACCACGGTCGAGGACGGCAAGGCCGTCGCTGTCCGCGGCAATCCCGATCATCCGTTCACGCGTGGACGGCTTTGCGTCAAGGTCAACAACTACGAGGAGCGCGTCTACAGTGACAAGCGCGTCCTGTATCCGCTCAAACGCGTCGGACCGAAGGGCACCAGGCAGTTCCAGCGGATCTCCTGGGAGGAAGCCCTGGAGACCATCGCGGCGCGCTGGACATCCGTCATTGCCGAGGACGGCGCGCAGGCCATCCTGCCCTACAGCTATCTGGGCACGCAGGGCATCATCAATGGGCTGAACGTCGGCGATCCCCTCTTCAACAAGCTCGGCGCGACGGTTCTGGAGCGCACCTTCTGCGATTCCGGCTCTTGCACCGCGTACATGATGACGATCGGGCACACGCCGGGCGTCGATCCCGAGAGCTTCGTGCACTCGAAGTACATCATCCTGTGGGCCTGCAACACGCTGAGCACGAACTCGCATCACTGGCCGTTCATCGAGCAGGCGAAAAAGGCCGGCGCCAAGCTCGTGGTGATCGATCCGGTCCGCACCCGCACCGCGCGCCTCGCCGACTGGCATATTCCGATCCGTCCCGGCACCGATGCCGCGCTGGCGCTCGCGATGATCCACGTCATCATCAAGGAGAATCTGGTCGATCGCGACTATATCGACAAATACACCGTGGGCTACGACGAGCTGGCCAAACGGGCGTCCAGCTACACACCCGAATTCGCCTCGCAGGAAACCGGCATTCCCGTCGACGACATCGTCAAGCTGGCGCGGGAATATGCAACGACACCTCCGGCCGTCGTGCGCATTGGCGTCGCGGTCGAACGGCATGCCGGCGGCGGTCAGACCGTGCGCGCGATCGCCTGTCTTCCGGGACTGATCGGCGCCTGGAAGCACGTCGGCGGCGGGCTGCTCCAGCTCCCGATCTGGGCGTTCCCGGTCAGATGGGACGTGCTGATGCGTCCCGATCTCCAGCCGGAGAAGATGCGCGTGCTCAATTCCTGGCGCCTCGGAGCGGCGCTGACGGGCGAGCTCGGCTTCGATCCGCCGATCAAGGCGCTGTTCGTCTACAACGCCAATCCGATGGCGATGGTGACCGAACAGGGCAAGCTCGAAAAGGGACTGGAACGCGAGGATCTCTTCACCGTCGTCAGCGAGCACTTCCTGACCGACACCGCCAAATACGCCGACATCGTTCTGCCCGCGACCACGCAGCTCGAGCAGAAGGACATCATGTTCTCCTGGGGGCATCTCTATCTGTCGTACAACAACCAGGCGATCGCGCCGCTCGGCGAAGCCGTGTCCAACACCGAGCTGTTCCGCCGGCTCGCGCGCGCGATGGGCATCACCGACCCCTCCTTCTTCCGGAGCGACGACGAGATCATCGAGGCCTCCCTCGACTGGAGCAGCCCGGTGCTCGCAGGCATCACGCTCGATGACGTCAAGGCCAAGGGCTATGCGCGCCTCAACATGCCCGCGCCGGCCGACTGGGCGCCGCACCGCGAGGGCAATTTTCCGACCGCATCGGGGAAGTGCGAATTCAGCTCGACCATCGCCGCCGGCGGCAACTTCGTGGTGCCGCTGTTCCGCCAGGGCTACAACGGCGATCAGGACGCCGCGCCGGTCGATCCTCTGCCCCACTACATCCCGCCGAACGAGAACCCGCGCACCGCGCCCATGCTCGCAACGCGCTATCCGCTCAGCCTGATCTCGCCGAAGAGCCACGCCTTCCTGAATTCGAACTACGGCAACCTGCCGGCGCAGACCGCGCAGGCGGGCGAGGAACAGGCGGTGCTCCTCAATCCGGACGATGCGGCACAGCGCGGCATCGTCGCGGGCGCGCCCATTCGCGTGTTCAACGACCGTGGCGCGTTCGAGGCCTTCGCGACCGTTTCGGCCGACGTCATGCCGGGTGTGGTGGTGGCCCCGTCCGGCTACTGGCAGCGGTCCAATCGCCGGGGCGCCACGGTTCACGTGCTGACGCCTCCCGCCTTCGCCGACCTCGGCCGTGCCCCAACATTCTCGGACATCCTCGTTCAGGTCAGCGGGGCCTGACGATGACATATGTGGTCACCGACAATTGCCGCGGCTGCCGATACACCGAATGCGTGACCGTCTGTCCCGTGGAGTGTTTCCACGTCGACGACGCCATGACCTACATCGATCCGGAAAACTGCATCGATTGCGGTGGCTGCGCGCCGGCTTGCCCGGTCGGCGCGATCGAGCCCGACTATCGCCTCGCCGCGGACAAGAAGTACTGGATCGACGTCAACCGCAAGCGCGCGGCCGAGACTCCCGTCATCAGTGCGCGCCTGCCGGCCCTGCCAGGGGCCGATGAACGCAGGCAGGCGCTGGGCCGATGACGGGGGCCTCTGCAAAGGAACACCGCATCGCCGTCGTCGGCAGCGGACCGAGCGGCTTCTACACCACCGAGGCCCTGTTGCGCTCGGGCGTACCCGTGACGGTCGACATGTTCGAACGGCTCCCCGTGCCGTACGGGCTGGTGCGGTTCGGCGTGGCCCCCGACCACCCGAAGCTCAAGCAGGTCACAACGGCCTTCGACCGGATCGCCGCCATGCCCGGGTTTCGCTTCATCGGCGGCGTCACGATCGGAAACGACCTCACGATCGACGAGCTGCGCGAGGCCTATGACGCCGTTGTGCTGGCAACGGGCGCGGAATTGAGCCGGGCGCTCGACATCCCGGGCGAAGCACTTCCGGGCAGCCACACGGCGGGCGATTTCGTCGCGTGGTACAACGGACATCCGCAGTTTGCGGATCTGCGGTTCGATCTTCATCATGAGACCGCGATCGTCATCGGCCATGGCAACGTCGCTCTCGACGTGGCGCGCATCCTCGGCAAGACCGCGGACGAGCTGCGCCGGACCGACATCGCTCGCCACGCGCTCGACGTGCTGGCTGAGAGCCGGATCCGCGAAATCCACGTCGTCGGCCGCGGCGGACCGGCGCAGGCCAGATTCACCGCAAAGGAATTGCGTGACTTTCTCGAACTTAGCACATGCGACACATGCGTCGACATGAGCAACGTCAGCTCCGATGAATTCGAGCCGCGATCTCCCGACGATCCGGAGCTGACCGAAAAATTGTCGTTGCTGCGCGCGTTCTCGCAGGCCGCCGTGACGAAGCCGCGGCGCTGCGTTTTTCGATTTCGTCTGTCACCCGTCGCGCTCCGAGGACGAGGCCGCCTGGAGGCCATCGCGTTCAAGCAGGAATCGGGCGCTATCGAGGACATCGCATGCGGCCTCTCGCTCAGCAGCGTCGGCCGGAAGACCACGCCGGTGGCTGGGGTTCCCTATGACGCGCATCGCGGCGTGCATGCGAACGTCGACGGACGTGTCGCGGTCGATGGTTCGGTGATCGAGGGCCTCTATGTCTGCGGATGGAGCAAGCGCGGGCCGAACGGCACGATCGGCACCAATCGCGGCTGCGGGATTGCCACCGCAGAGGCCGTCCTGGCGGATATCACCCATCGACGGCCGCGCTCGGATACGCCTGACGCACTGCTTGCGCGCCTGACCGGCCGCGTCGCACGCATCGTGAGCTATTTGGATTGGCGCACGATCGACGCGGCCGAGAGGCGCAGGGGAGCCGTGATCGGCAAGCCCCGGGAGAAGTTTGTCAGCATTCCCGACATGCTCGGAGCGATGGATGCGTGACTCCGAGGCACTGCAGGGCGCCTGCTCTACTCCTGATCGACGAGATCGTCCTCGAGGATCGCCATCTGGAACTGGAACGAGCGATCGTCGTCCTCGTCGTCGACGAAGAGCACGCCGATGAACTCCTCGCCGATATAGACTTCGGCGGAATCGTCCTTCTTCGGCCGCGGCACGACGCGGATCTTGGGATTGCCGAATACGCGCTTCAGATACGCGTCGAGCTTCCTTACTTCCTTGACGTCCACGGCAAGTCTCCAATCGAAATCTAACGTGGCGGGGTTTTAGGACGAGACGCGACGAACCGCCAGCATGAATTGCCAAAGAATTTGGGGACGACAAGGGCCGGAGAATCCGGCCCTTCGCAACATCAAAGTCCGTCTCAAAGCCCCATGGCGTTGATCATCTGATCCATGGTGCGCGACGGCTCGGCGCAGCCGGCTTCGCCGACGATCTTGGCGGGCACGCCTGCGACCGTGACGTTGTGCGGCACCGGCTTGACCACGACCGAGCCGGCAGCGATGCGGGCGCAATGACCGATCTCGATGTTGCCCAGGATCTTCGCGCCGGCGCCGATCAGCACGCCATGGCGGATCTTCGGATGACGGTCCTCGTTCTCCTTGCCGGTGCCGCCGAGGGTGACGCCATGCAGGATCGAGACGTCGTCCTCGATCACCGCGGTCTCGCCGCAGACGAAACCGGTGGCGTGGTCGAGGAAGATGCCGCGGCCGATGCGTGCGGCGGGATTGATGTCGGTCTGGAACACCGCGGAAGCGCGGCTCTGCAGATAATACGCAAAGTCCTTGCGGCCCTTCAGATAGAGCCAGTGCGCGAGGCGATGGGTCTGGATGGCGTGGAAGCCCTTGAAGTAGAGCAAGGGATCGATGAAGCGCGACGTCGCGGGATCGCGATCGTAGACGGCGACGAGATCGGCGCGGAAGGCGTTGCCGAGATCGGGATCGTCGCGCAGCGCCTCGTCAAAGGTCTGGCGCACCAGATCGCCCGACAGCGCGGAGTGATCGAGCCGGTCGGCGACGCGATGGACCACGGAGTCTTCGAGGCGGCTGTGGTGCAGCACCGTCGAATAGATGAAGGTCGCAAGCTCGGGCTCGCGGTGGACAATGTCCTCCGCCTCGCCCCGGATCCGGTCCCAGATCGGATCGAGCGATGCGAGCTTTCCTCCCGGATTGACCTGATGCACTGCCATGCGATTTGCTCTCTCGAATTGGCCTCTTTTACCGGCTGTATAGCACAGTCTAGGCGACAAAGTCCTGACGGGCTTGCCTGAGAGTGAACAGCCCCTTGCCCCGCGGGGGTACGCCAAGGCTTTGAAACACAAGCATTTCTTCTGACGCCCCCAAGCGGCAAGGCCGGCTCAAAGTGGTCAGAGTTCTGCCAAATTCAAGCGGGGCGGCATCAAACTATTGGTGAATTCGCTCCGAGCCGCTATTGCAGGCGAGGTCCGAACGAGGGGCACGGAACCGATTTGACCATCACCACCGATCAATTGCGCGCACGCGCCGCGGGCTCGTTGTGGCTGCGGCTCGCGGCGGCGGCCCTGCCCCTCCTGCTGATCGCGCCGGCGTTCTGGAACGGCTATCCGCTGTTGCAATGGGATACCGGCGGCTATCTGGCGCGCTGGTACGAGGGCTATCTCGTCCCCAGCCGCTCCACGGTGTTCGGCCTCTATCTGCACTATGGCGAGAGTTTTGGCTTCTGGATCAACCTCGCCGTCCAGTCGCTCGCGACGCTGTGGCTGCTGCAGCTCTGCCTGCGTGTGCTCGGATTGATGCAGACCTTCCGCTTCGTCGCGATCAGCCTCTGCCTGATCCTGTCGACCGCCCTGCCCTGGCTTGCAAGCCTGCTGCTCACCGACATCTTTGCAGGACTGTCGGTATTATCGCTGTTCCTCCTGGTGGTCGGCGCAAGCCGCACCTCGGCGCTCGAGAAGATTGCGCTGTTCGCCTTCACCGCCTTTGCTGCCGCAACCCACAGCGCCACGCTCGGCGTGCTGCTCGGACTTTGCGTCGCGGGCTGGATGGCACGGCCGCTGCTGGGCAACCGGCTTCCGCTCGCCGGATTGACGCAGGCGAGCCTCACCATCGTTGCGGGCAGCCTGATGCTGGTGTCGGCAAACTACGCGCTGTCCGGCAAGCTGGCCTGGACGCCCGGCGGCTACGGCGTCGCCTTCGGCCGCATGATGCAGGACGGCATCGTTGCGCGCTATCTCAACGACCATTGCCCCCGCGAACGTTACAAGCTCTGCCCCTATCGCAACGAGCTGCCGGCGAGCGCCGACGAATTCCTGTGGGGCAAGAGCATGTTCAACACGCTCGGCCGCTTCGATGGGCTCAACGAGGAGATGAGCTACATCGTCGTGCATTCGCTTGCGGACTATCCGGCCTGGCAAGCCGGCGCGGCGTTGCGCGCGATGGGACAGCAATTGCTGCATGTGGCGACCGGCGAAGGCACCAATGGCTGGATCCCGCACACCTACGGCATCATCGAGCGCTACATCCCCGCGCAAGTCGCGCCGATGCGGGCGGCGCGGCAGCAGCACTGGGACATCGATTTCGCTTACGTCAACTGGCTGCACGTCCCCGTCGCGCTGGCCTCGATGCTGGGGCTGGTCGCGCTGCTCGGCCACGCTCTCGCAAGCCGCCGGCTGGACGACCTGACGCTGCTGGCCGCGACGGTGACGCTGGCCTTGCTCGGCAACGCCTTCATCTGCGGCGTGATCTCCGGCCCGCACGACCGCTACGGCGCGCGGATGGTGTGGGTCGCCACCTTCGTGGTGCTGATCGCCGCGACGCGCCGCTTTGGCGACGAGGCCAAAGCGCGACGAGATTGGGATGAAGCATCATCGTGCTTGGTTTCGTCCGAGCAGCGAGCGCATTCATCGAAAAGAAGCACCCAGAACTGACTTGGCGTTCAACAGCCTCTCCGCATCGGCAAAGCACCAGAGTCCGATAACAGCCCTTGGCGGACACCAAGCGCTCTCGAGCGGCCGGCTTGCACGTCTGCTCGTGACCCGAAGCGGACAAGAGGGTGGGAGCAATGTCCCGGTTGGAACATTAGTGACCCATTGATCTGCATCACGGCGCTCGCCGATTTCTGTGATGTTATTTTTCTGCCTTCGCAATGGCAGCGAAGGAGGCCGCACGGTTATAGCGGCGGCCCGCAAACAGTCGTGCCGCATTCTTATTGAGGCAGGTGTCCGCTGATGCCGCAGCTCCCCACGTCAACCGAGCATCTTCACGCCTACGACGTATGGGAATGCCCCGACGCGGTGGTTCCATTGGATCAACGCGCTCACCGCGCTCGGTCTGATGATCGTTGGAGTCATCCTGCTGAACGACGACGCGCTGGGGCTCGCCGCCAACGGCAAGATCCTGCTCAAAGAAATCCATGTCGTGCTCGGCTACGTCATAGGGCTGAATTTGATCTGGCGCTTCGTTTGGGCATTCTTCGGCAACCGCTATGCCAGATGGAGCGCAATCCTGCCTTATGGTTCCAGCTTTTGGGGCAAGCTGCGCGCTTACGGCAGTGCCTTTCTTAGCGGAGAGCCGCAAGAATATGTCGGGCATAATCCCGCGGCACGCCTCGCAATCGCAGTTCTCCTGCTGCTGCTCGTGCTGCAAGCCGCGACCGGTGTGATCCTGGCGGGCACCGATCTATTCTGGCCGCCATTCGGAAGATGGTTCGCCAGTTGGGTCGCCGCAGCCGGGATTGATCCGGCAATGGTCTCGCCCCTCGCCGCGGAGACGTTGGATCAAACCGCCTACAAGGCCATGCGTGCCTTTCGAGGCCCCGTCGTGACGATCCATCTTTATGCGTTCTATGCGCTCGCGGGCGTCATCCTGCTGCATCTGATAGCGGTGATCGTGACCGAAATTCACGAGGGTGGAAGCATCACGTCGGCGATGTTTACTGGCCGAAAGATTCTCAACCGCCCACCGCAAGACGTTTAAGCTCGAAGGAAGTCCGGCGCTTTGGGTATTTGAATTATGCCCGTTCGCGCCGCCCGTCTGTCCGGCAGGAAGGCCCAACGCCAGTAGATGAGGACTCGCCATGATCAAATACGCCGTCGCATTGCTATCCGTCAGTTGCCTCTTTGCATCCTCCGCTCTGGCACAGGACGATCTGCTGGCGAAGGCGAAGCAGCAGTTCGAGCCGATCCCGACTGCTCCGCCAGATCTGCCGGGTAACGTGGCGACCCCCGGTAAGGTCGAACTCGGCAAGATGCTGTACTTCGACCCCCGGCTCTCCGCGAGTCATGCCATCAGTTGCAGCTCATGTCATAGCATCGGGCTCGGCGGTGCTGACGCCGAACCCACCTCAATCGGCCATCGCTGGCAGCGTGGCGGGCGCAATGCTCCCACGGTCTTGAATGCGGTATTCAACAAAGTGCAGTTTTGGGACGGCCGGGCCAAAGACCTCGAACAGCAGGCCGGCGGGCCAATGGCCAACCCGGTCGAGATGGCGTCGCCAACGACGCATGTGGCCGAGCAGCTGAAAGGCATTCCGGGCTATGGCGACCTATTCGCCAAGGCTTTCCCGGGCGAGTCGGACCCCATCACGCTTGCCAATGCGCAAAAGGCCATCGCCGTATTCGAGGCGACGCTGATCACGCCAAACGGGCCGTTCGACCGCTTCCTGAGGGGCGAGCAGGACGCGCTTTCGCCGACGCAGAAAGCGGGCCTAGCGGTCTTCATGGATAAGGGATGCTCGGCCTGCCACAACGGCATCAACGTCGGCGGCGGCATGTACGCCCCGTTCGGCGTGGTTGAGAAGCCGGGTGCCGAGTTCCTGCCACCCGCCGATAAGGGCCGTTTCCTGGTCAGCAAAATTCCGAGTGATGAGTACGTCTTCAAGGTTCCAACGCTCCGGAACGTCGCTCTGACGGCGCCTTATTTCCACACCGGGAAAGCCTGGGATCTACGCCAGGCGGTCGCGGTGATGGGAACCAGTCAGTTAGGCACTCAGCTGACGGACGATGAAATTAACAAGATCACCACCTTCCTCGACAGCTTGACCGGTGAACAACCGAAGGTGACGTACCCCATCCTTCCGCCAAGCGTGGTGAGCACGCCCCGACCGCAGCCGTGATCGGGGTTATCGGTTCTTCCCCGCTCTATTCCTCAGGGCGATTTCACGAAGCCCGGCTCCCGTGAATTACGGTGCCAGTGCACTAATCTCCGCACGGCGCCTATCCGGAGCGCTGGCCAGGGCCAACTTTGTGCACGGTCACCGCAATGGAGCATGCCAGCAAGCGCTCGAAGACAAATCCCGGATCACTGAAGCTAAAGCTCCGCTAAGGCGAATGCGCAGGCCCTCGCCTCAACGCGTTCACATCGCCTTGGCGAGCGCGAACAGCCGGAAATCCTCGAGCGCCGCGTGCCGATGCGGGGCGGCTTCGCGCCGGTAAATCTCGGTGTCGACGATCGAGCGGAAGGTGGCGAAATCGCCGTATTCATTGATCGCCGCTTCGTCCCAGCGTTCGCCTGGCGAGCCGACGAGGCTCGTCAGGACCGGGCCGGAAAACATCCGCACGAGCGGCTTACCGGCCGCAAGACTCCGGAATGCCGGCCTGTAGCGTTCATGAAGGGCTTCGCGGCCCGAGCAGGGCGCGGCGTCGAATCCGTCCTCGTAACGCGCATGCGTCCGGTAGCGCAGCAGATTGAGCATATAAACCGGCTGGCCGGGTGGAATCGCCCGCTCGGCGGCGTCAAGGGCTTGCAGGGTGATTTCGATGAGGTTCATGGGACTTCCCGCGGTTTCCAGCGCCGCAGAATGCGCGCTGACGCTCCCTGTTTAGCCATTCGGGAATGGCTCTTGTAGTGACCGCATAGCCATGAATATGTTGACTGCATGTCCACAACGACTTTGCCTCCCGACCTCTCGCGTCTCCTCGCCTTCGTCCGCGTCGTCGAGGCGGGCTCCTTCGCCGAAGCCGCGCGGCGGGCGGGGACGACCACCTCGGCGATGTCCAAGGCGGTCGCCCGCTTCGAAAAGGCTCACGGCTTGCGGCTTTTGCATCGCTCCACCCATTCGTTGGCGCTGACCGAAGAGGGCGACAGGCTGATGACGGCGGGACGCGCGTTGGTCGAAAGTCTCGCCCGTGTCCAATCTGCGCTCGGCGAAGTCGCTCGCGACGATGGCGGACGGGTGCGCGTGACCGCCCCCGCCTCGTTCGCGCGCGCCTGCATCCTGCCGCGACTGCCCGCGTTCCTGCGGGAGCGACCGGAAATCGAGATCGAGGTCAAATTCCGCAACGAGATTCTCGATCTCGCGGCGGAAGGCGTCGACGTCGCGATCCGCTCGGGGCCCCTCGACCGCGCGCCCGGCCATCAGGCGCGGCGGCTTTGCACGTTCTCCTGGATCGCTTGCGCCTCGCCTGCCTATCTGGACGCGCGCGGCGCGCCGGCGACTCCATACGAGCTTTCCGCGCACGACCACGTCGGCTTCCGCAATCCCGCGAGCGGTCAGATCCTGACCTGGCGCTTCGCCGACCCGCGCGGCAAAGGACCCATTCGCGTCACGCCCAAGCCCAAGCACATTTGCGACGACGCGCACGCTTCGCTCGCTTTGATCGCGAATGGGTTTGGGATCGGCTGGGGGCCAGCGTGGCTCGTCAACGAAGACCTTCGCACCGGCCGGCTGGTCGAAGTGCTTGCGCCCTGGCGCGCGCCTGGGGAACCCCTATGGATGCTGCGCACCTCGGGCCGCCGCCCGCCGCTGCGCACACAGCGCGTCATGTCATTCCTCAGCACGCTTCCCGCCGCGTTCAGCGACAAGGCGGTGTGAAGCATCGGCCGTCACCGAAATTTAGGCGCCAAGCAACTGAGCTCCAGGCCCTAGGGATTAGTAGGCGAAGACCCCTCTTGGCCCTTTGCCGACTCAGCCGCGGCGGGAGAGGAAATCGAGCACGCCGGTCTTGTAGACCTTGTCGCCGACCGCACGCATGTGGTCGCGATTGGGAATATCGAGCACTTCAGAACGGGGGATGATCGCGCCGAGCGCGCTGGCCGAGCCGGCGACGTCGTCGGCGCTGCCGACCGCGATCAGCACGGGCACGTCGATGCGCGCAGCCTCGTCCTTCGTCATGAGATCGCGCGTGCCGCGCAGGCAGGCGGCGAGCGCACGGCGGTCGGAGCGCGTCTGATCGGCAAACGCGCGGAACGTGCGGCCGACGGGATCGGTGACGTCCTCGAGCGCCGGCGCTTCCAGCGCCCTGGCGACGTTCTCGCCGGGGCCGCTGCCCTCGATCAGGCCGCCGATGCCGATGCCGCCGAGGATCGCCGAGCGCAGGCGCTGCGGCTCGTTGAGGGAGAGCCACGCCGCCATCCGTCCGCCCATCGAATAGCCCATGATGTCGGCCTGCGGGATGGCGAGATGATCCATCAGCGCGACCACGTCGCCGGCCATGGTCGGGATCGAATACTGTTCGGGCTCGTACAGCTTCGCGCTTTCGCCGTGGCCGCGATTGTCGAGCGCGATCACGCGGCGGCCGTTCTTGCGCAGCTCCGAAACCCAGGTCGGATAGACCCAGTTCACGTTCTTGCTGGAGGCAAAGCCGTGCACCAGCATGATCGGATCGCCCTCGCCTTCGTCGAGATAGGCAATTTCAACGGCGCCGTTGTGAAAGCTCGGCATCATCAGTTCCGTGGGGTCTTGTGGGGATAGGTCGATCTTAGAGCATGATCCGGAAAAGTGTGCAGCGGTTTTCCGGCAACATCATGCTCAAACAATAGCCTGAAGCGCGTCGCACTTCAGGCCGTGGTGCCCGCGCTGGCCAGAGCGGCCTCGGCTGCGATCTGCGCCCGGCGAAGCCGCCGCGCCCGCCTGCGATCGCACCAGGCCTGGGTGAGACGCTCGGTCGTCGCCTTGATGGAGGACAAAAGGCCGAACAGCGTCAGTGTCGCGCCGAACAGCGCGAGCGCCAGATCGAAAGCGCCGCCGATGAGCAGCAGCGCGCCCCGGCCCAGGAGCTTCATGATCGCACGCGTCTTGCCGCCCTGCGCTTCCGCAAGCCGCGCCGCGCGCGCGACGTCCTTGGGACCCTCGGCCATGCGCAAGGTGTCCATCGCCCCGCGCGTGCCGGTCTTTTCGGCGACGCGCGTGACGTCCTTGCCGAGCCGGACCAGCGCACCGGCCTTCTCGGCCCGGAACGCGGCCTTGATCGCGCTCACGGTCTGGCCCGGCCGCAGCACCGAGCCTGATACCACCGCGTTCCGGAGCATCGGCGTGTCGACGACCTCGCGCGCCGACCGGCCGGCCCACGCGGCAAGCCCCTCGCCGAGCCGTCCGACCTTGCGCGCATCCTTCACCAGCGTCAGTCCGGCGCGCACCGGCGCGGCACCGCCGACGGACACGTAGGTTGCCGCCGTCACCGCAAGGCCGGCAGCCGCAAGCCCGAGCACGAGGCGGTCGGTGTCCTCGCCCATGGCAAGGTGCTTGCCCTCGCGCACCACGTCCCTGACGTCGCCGATCACGAACAGATCGCCGGCCACCGTTCCCGACAGGCTCGCGACGTCGTCCGCGTTGCCGGTGACGAGACCGGTGGCGAACCGCTTTGCGAAATGCAAGGTGGAGTTCTCCGCTTTGACGGCGTCGCCGACACGGTTCAGGAGGTCGTCGGGGAGCGCGATGTTGCGATCGCGCGCCAGCGCAACGAAACTATCGGCGAGATCGGTATCATCAGCGGCGAGCGCGGCCTCGATATTGTCCTGAACCAGCCGGTCGTTCTGCCGCAGCAGCGCATCGAGCTTCAGCTCCGACAGCGCGGAAGGATCATCCTGGGCAGCCAGGATGGCGCCGGCCTCACGGGCATGCGGCGCGACCTGCACGAGCATGAAGCCGCACGCCGCGATACCGGTCAACGCTGTGCTGATTCGCAACCACTTCATGCGGAAAAGCCTGGATGGTCCCTTCGGATCGCCTGCGCCTGACGATTCGTCCTTCGTCGCAACTTGCAGTCGTCCATAGAGATAGTTTGCCAAAATTGCGACACAACGTCCCCGACGAAAGAAGGGCTTCTCTCAGGCCTCAAGATTGTGTCGAATTTGCATGAGCAAATGAGCATGGGGCAATTGCGAACCTTTCGGTTCCACTGGACTAGCAATCATCTGCACCCGTAAGTATGGTCCGCGGCGCCTCAAAGATGCCGCGTCAGTTCTTGATTGTGTCTGCCGCCATTGCCACTCCAGGATGAGTTACGATGTCCGACCATGTCGTCCCGCACTTCCATAACGATGCCGGTGTCCCCGTCATCGAGATCGGCTCGCAAGAGTTCATGTGTGTGGGCGCCAACCCTCCGTTCGACCATCCGCACGTCTTCCTCGACCTCGGCAACGACAACGAGATCATCTGTCCCTATTGCTCGACGCTGTACCGCTTCGCGGCCGACCTGAAGGCGGGCGAAGCCCGCCCGCCGGAATGCGTCCTGAAGGACAAGGTGGCCTGACCGCTTCCGTCGGTCAGGGGTGGCGCTCTCCCGAACGATTGTCATCGCCGGTGCCGGTATCGGTGGCCTGACGGCCGCGCTTGCGCTCGCGGCCCGCGGCTTCCGCATCGTCGTGCTGGAAAAGGCCGAGCGCCTCGAGGAAGTCGGCGCCGGCCTGCAGCTCTCCCCCAATGCTAGCCGCGTGCTGGTCGAGCTCGGCCTGACCGAACGCCTCAAGGCGCGCGCGGTAACCCCGGAAGCGGTCTCGATCATGAGCGCGCGCGCCGGCGGCGAGCTCTTGCGCATGCCGCTCGGCGAAGCAGCTTCGGCGCGTGCCGGCGCTCCGTATTGGGTGGTGCACCGCGCCGACCTGCAATCGGCGCTGGCGGGCGCTGTCGCCGATCATCCCGACATCGACCTGAAGCTGGGTGCAACCTTCGAGGACGTCGCGCCCCACGCCAAGGGCCTCACCGTCGTCCATCGCAGCGGCACGATCCGCCGCAGCGATCTCGCGAGCGCCCTGATCGGCGCCGACGGCATCTGGTCGACGGTCCGCCAGCATCTGTTTCCCGAGGTGCAGCCGCGCTTCTCCGGGCTGATCGCCTGGCGCGGCACGCTCGAGGCCGCGCAACTGCCGAAGGACTATGCCGCGCGCCGGGTGCAGCTCTGGATGGGGCCGAACGCGCATCTGGTCGCCTATCCGATTGCCGGCGGACGCCAGATCAACGTGGTCGCGGTGCTGCCCGGCACCTGGAACCGGCCCGGCTGGAGCACGCCCGGCGATCCTCTCGAGGTGATGGACGCCTTTGCCGCCCCGCGCTGGCCGCCGCCGGGCGCGGATGATGCTCGCCGCGGTCGACAGCTGGCGGAAATGGGCGCTGTTCGGCGTGCCCGACGGCTGCCCCTGGAGCAAGGGTCCGGTGGCCCTGCTCGGCGACGCCGTGCATGCGATGCTGCCCTTTGCAGCCCAAGGCGCCGGAATGGCGATCGAGGATGCCGCCGTGCTCGCCCGCCATTTGAGCCCTGACGCCGAGAGCACCAAGGATATCGCCGTCGCGTTGACGCAATACGGCCGTGCCCGCCAGGCGCGGGTCCTTCGGGTGCAGCGGACCGCACGGCAGCAGGGCAGGATCTATCATCTCGGCGGGCCGCTCGCGATCGCACGGGATCTTGCGATCCGCGCGCTCGGCCCGGAGCGCATGCTGGCGCGGCAGGACTGGATCTACAGCTGGCGTCCTTGATGCGAAGCGCCGTCCGCGGGGCGCCTCAGTAGGTCACCTTGTTCCGGATTTCGAAGCGGGCTTGCCGGAGGGCGACAGCGGCAGCGGCTCAGGCGGTGCCGGCTCAGGGGTCTCCCGGCACTTGTTGCGGCTCCAGGCCTCCTCGACCAACTGCGACTGCCCGCGCACCGCAATATAGTCGTTGCGATAGGCAAGCTCGGACACGACCGCGCCCCCCGTCCCCGTCTCGGCCTTCTGCATCAACTTCTGCAAATCATTGGTGCGCTTGGCGAGCAGCTTGCGCTCAGCCTGCAGCTGCTTGCAGTCGTACAATTCGTATTTGGCGGGATCGGCAAAGGCCGGTGCGATCGTCTCGCTCATGCCGGCGCAGCCGGAGAGCGCGGCGCCGGCGACAAGCAGCATCAGGAGCGCGCCAAAGCCGCGCAGCGAAGAGGAAAACGAAGCAGCCATGCCGGATGAATAGTCCCCGTGGATTGAGAATGCCTAAAGCAACAACAGATGTCCGGATTGAGGCTTTGCCTTGTGCGTCCGGCTCGCTTAAGGAAGAACCGTCCCTCCGGGTACGCAACGCGCCAATTCCAGATGGCCGGAGATGGACTTAAGTGTTTGATCTCGTTGGATCAAGCGGGCATGGCGGAATTGGTAGACGCAAGGGACTTAAAATCCCTCGGTGCGCAAGCGCTGTGCCGGTTCGACCCCGGCTGCCCGCACCAACGGAGCTGACGGCACAGGCCGTGCGCGACCGCGCCATGGATCCATGACGGAAGCGACGGAAGGCATCCAGCGTCACCGGCCGATAGGAGCAGGAGAACTTGCTGCCCTCCAGGTTCTTGACGAAACAGGGATCGAGTCCGCCGACATACGCATCGACCGCCGCGACCACAAGTCAGCCACGCTGCACCTGCCGCGATGCGCGCGCCAGCCAGGCGTCGAGTACCTCGCGTGTATCCGCGGTCGCCGCCATGCGTGCAAACTGCTCGCGCTCGATCGCGAGTCCTTCCGAAATCGACACGTTGAGGCCGCGTGTGGCCGCCGTGATGACCCGGGCGACGGCCAAGTGCGAGTGGCGCGTGATGCGATCTGCCAGCGCGAAGGCTGCGTCGAGCAGTTCCTCGTGCGGCGCGATGCGGTTGACCAATCCCATCTCGTAGGCTCGCCGCGGTGAGAAGGGATCGCCGGTCAGGAGGTACTCCAGCGCCCGCTTTCGGCCTGCCAGCCGCGGCAGGCGTTGCGTGCCGCCGAAGGTCGGCGTGATGCCGATCGCGATCTCGGGCTTGGCAAAAGTCGCCCGTTCGCTCGCGACGGCGAGATGCACGGCTTCCGTGATCTCGCAGCCGCCGCCGAAGGCGATGCCGTTGACGGCGGCGATGATCGGCTTGGGAAACGCCTCCATCCGCGCCGTCATCGCCTGCCCGCGGCGCACGAACTCCTTCACTGCGATGTCGGGCCCGCACCTCACGCTCTCCGAGAACTCGGCAATGTCGGCGCCCGCCGAGAAGGCGCGGTCGCCCGCCCCGGTCAGCACAACGGCGCTGACGTTTGCATCGTCCTCGATGCGGTCGAGAATGGCCATCAGGCGGTCGATGAGGGCGTAGCTCAGCGCGTTGAGCTTGTTCGGGCGGTTGAACGTCAGCAGCGCGATGGCGCCCCGCGTTTCAGAAAGTATCAAGTCGGACAAGGCGCAGCTCCTTCCAGGTCGAACGGGCAAGGAAGTCAGCCACATCAGCCTTGTTGTGTATACTCACTAGGCAGTATACATCCGACACGATGTCGGAAAAGGGTGTCACCACGCGCCAGCAGATCGTCGTTGCGGGGACGCGACTGTTCTATGGCGAAGGCATCAGGGCGGTAAGCATGGATGCGGTCGCCGAGAAGGCCGGCGTCACCAAGAAGACCCTCTACTATCACTTCACCAGCAAGGACGAGCTCGTCGCCGAAACCATCGCGGCCAGGGATCAGCCGACACTGGAGCTCTACATGCGCTGGTTCGCCGAGACCGACGGCACCGTGGCCGACAAGGTCCGCGGTCTCTTCACGAAGCTCGGGCGCTCCGTGGATACGCCGCGCTGGCGTGGCTGCGGATTCCTGCGCACCATCGCCGAGCTTGCCAACACCCCCGCCCATCCGGCGGTGAAAGCCGGTGCGGCACACAAGAAGCGCTTTGAAGCGTGGCTCGAAACGGAGTTGCGCGGCCACGGCGTTCCCGATGCAGCAGCACTCGCGCGCCGGCTCGTGATCCTGCTCGACGGCGCCACGACCGTGATGCTGATCCATCGCGATCTCGCCTATGTCGACACTGCCGGACAATTGGCGCTCGACCTGATCGAGCGGGCCCGCAGCACCCGCTGACCTCATTTGCCGTCGGCTCCCGATGGCTCTCACCAAATCTTGTCCGCCCCCGTTCCGCCTGCCAGCCATCCCGAAACATGGGTTGTGCAACGCAGCATGCACGGAGATAAAGTCGCTCGATTTCAGGGGTGAGCTTCTTGTCTGACGTCAATGCCGACGATTGGGTGTCCGCGGGACACCGCCCGATGGGTTTTCCAGAATTCGTCATCGTGATCGCGTCGATCATGGCGCTCAATCCGCTTGCGATGGACATGATGCTGCCGGCGCTGCCCAACATCGGCACCGCCTTCGAGATTCCCGTCGCGAACCATCTCCAGCTGGTGCTGTCGACGTTCCTGATCGGCTTCGGTGCCGGCCAATTCGTCATGGGCCCCCTGTCGGACCGTTTTGGCCGCCGGCCGGTGCTGCTCGGCGGCATGGCCGTCTATGCGGTCGCGAGCGTGCTGGCGGTCGCGGCGCCCTCGTTCGAGACGCTGCTGCTGGCGCGCGCGCTGCAAGGGCTCGGCACTTCGGCGACGCGCGTGATCGCGACCTCGATCGTGCGCGACTGTTATGTCGGCCGCCGCATGGCGAGCGTGATGTCGCTCGCCATGATGGTGTTCATCGCGGTGCCCGTGATCGCCCCCTCGTTCGGACAGGCGGTACTGCTGGTGACGGCTTGGCGCG
The DNA here is from genome assembly GCF_041262065.1 of Bradyrhizobium sp. USDA 327. Taxonomy (NCBI): domain Bacteria; kingdom Pseudomonadati; phylum Pseudomonadota; class Alphaproteobacteria; order Hyphomicrobiales; family Nitrobacteraceae; genus Bradyrhizobium; species Bradyrhizobium sp. USDA 327. The sequence continues at coordinate 4,078,837 of NZ_JBGCCW010000001.1, forward strand.
GCATCTTCGTGGTGCTGATGCTCTACGGGCTACTCGCGCTCGCATGGTGCGTGCTGCGGCTGCCTGAAACCCTTCCCGAATCCGAGCGCCGGTCGCTGGCCCCCGCCGACGTGCTCTCCGCGTTTCGGCAGACCCTGACCAATCGCCAGACCATCGGCTATGCCACGGCCGCCGGCAGCGTCTTCGGCGCACTGTTCGCCTATGTCTTCTGCGCCCAGCAGGTCTTCACCGGCATCTATCATCTCGGCCACTACTTCCCGCTCGCTTTCGCGGCGATCGCCGCCGGCACCGCCATTGCCGGCTTCCTCAATGCGAGGCTGGTCGGACGGCTCGGCATGCGCGTGATCTCGCACGGAGCGCTGACGCTCTACACCGTCGTGGCCGGCGTGATGCTGCTGACGGAAAGTCTCGGCGTGCTGCCGCTCGCCTTGTTCATGGTGCTCTCCGCCCTGATGATGTTCTCGTTCGGCATGATGGTCGCCAACTTCACTGCGCTCGCGATGGAGCCGCAGGGACATATCGCCGGCACCGCCTCTTCGCTTTACGGCTCGATCACGACGCTGATCGGGATCGTGGTCGGCACGGCGATCGGGCAGAGCTTCGACGGCACGCTGCTGCCCTTCTCGATCGGCTTCTTCCTGTCGACCCTCGCCGCGCTCGCGATCGTGCTGGTGGTGGAGAAGGGGCGGCTGTTCAAGCCGCATCATCGCCCCATCTAGGAACAACGCGGCGGCCTCGATGTTGTCCTGCAGCAATTCGAAAGGGCGCTGCAATGGAACCGGAACACCGCGAAGACCACGCCGAGGTAGAACGGCAGAATACGGAACGTTCCGAACCGCGCGCTGAGCAGGCCACCTTTACCACGCCGCTTGCGAGCGAGGGGCTCGAAGGGGTGCGCGACAGCCACTGCTGAGCACGACGCCTACTCGGTCATCGCCGACTGGCCGAAATCATCCGCATCGCTGACGCGAAGCTGACAGACGAAAACGGCGCCGCTGATGACAGCGGCGCTGCGTTCGTTGGCACGAAAGGGTGCGAGACGCACCCTTTGCGTACTCGGTCTTGTCCTACTCCGACTTGTCCATATTCCAGAACACCGGCGTCGCCGGACCGTCGATCACGCCGCTGATCGACTTCCGCCATGCGCTCGGACCCTGGTACTGGCCGAGCGGCACGTAGAGCACCTGATCGTAGACTTCCTTCTGGATCTCGACCGCGATCTTCTTCTGATCCTCCGCCGAGGTCGCGCGAACGAAGGCATCCTTGAGCTGCTCGACCTTGGCGTCCTCCGCCCAGCCGAACCAGCCCCCCTTCTTGCCCTGCCCGCCGACGGCGACGTTGGAGATCGGGTTGACCACGTCGGCGCTGACCCAGTTCGTGATGAACATGTTCCAGCCGCCCTCCTTCGGGGACTTCTGGCTGGCGCGCCGGCTCACCACCGTCTGCCAGTCGGTGGCCTGCAGGTCGACCTTGAAGCCGGCTTCCCGCAGTTGCTGGGCCACCACGATCGGCTGAGCCTTCAGCGTCAACACGTCGCCCGGCGCCATGAGCACGACGGGTGTCCCGTCGTAGCCGGACTCGGCGAGCGCCTTCTTGGCCGCAGCAATGTCACCGCCCTTTGCGAGGGTCTCACCGCCAATGTCGGTCGCGAAAGGCGTGTCGCAGATGAAGATCGCGGCGCAGGTCTTGTAGTACTTGGGATCGCCGATCAGCGCATCGAGCACGTCCTTCTGCTTGACCGCCAGGAGTGCTGCACGGCGAACCTTGACGTTGTCGAATGGCGGATGGAGGAAGTTCATCCGCGCACCCGTCTGGAATCCGAACTTGTTCAGGATCTCGGTCTTGAGCCCCTTGTCGGCATCGATGGTGGGCAACATTTCAGTGGCGGGATTTTCCATGAAATCGATGTCGCCCGACTGCAGCGCGTTCAACGCGGTCTGGGCGTCCGGCATGGTGATCCACTCGACGCGGTCCACCTTCACCACCTTGCCGCCGGCAGTCCAGCTCGCCGGCTCCTTGCGCGGCACGTAGTCGGTGTTCTTGACGTAGATCGATTTCACGCCGGGCTGGAATTCCGACGCCACGAACTTGAAGGGTCCGGAGCCGATCTGCTCGGGGATCGGCTTGTCGGACGGCGTCTCGGCGAGACGCTTCGGCATCATGAAAGCAACGCGCGAGGACGGCTTGCCGATGGAATCGAGCACCAGGCCGTAGGGCTCCTTCAGCTTCAGCGTGATGGTCTTGGCGTCGGTCGCCTCGATACTCGCGGTGAAGTCCATGAGCTTCTGGCCCATGCCGTCGACCGCGGCCCAGCGCTTCAGCGAAGCGACGCAGTCTTCCGCCGTCACCGGCGCACCGTCATGCCACTTCAGGCCGTCGCGCAGCGTGAAGGTATAGGTCAGCTTGTCGTCGGAAATTTTCCAGTCCGCCATCTGCGGCTGGATCTTGAAGTTCGAATCCGTCGCGATCAGCGTGTCGAAGATCATGTAGCCATGATCACGCGAGATGTAGGCGCTGGTGTAGATCGGATCGAGGACGCGCAGATCCGAGTGCATCACGGCGGTAATGGTCTTGCCCGCGGCAAGAACTGGCGAGGCCAGCGCTGTCGAAAGCGACACGACCGACAGCGCAAGTTTGGAGGCGAACGCGTAACGCCCCCTCGTGAGTTGGAACATCGAGGCTCTCCTGGAATCTTTCCTGGCGGGCGGCGCCGCTGACATCAGCGGCGCCGCGTGGCGATCCGGACGAAGGTTGCGTCGAGAACGCCTCGCCTACTCCGACTTGCTGACGTTCCAGAACAGCGGCGTCGCCGGACCGTCGAGCAGGCCGGTCAGCGATTTGCGCCAGCCGCTCGGCAGCAGATACTGCCCCAGCGGGATGTAAATCACCTGATCGTACGCCTCCTTCTGGATCTCGGCGGCGATCTTCTTCTGCTCGTCGAGCGAGGATGCGCGGACGAACGCGTCCTTGAGCTGCTCGATCTTGGCGTCTTCCGCCCAGCCGAACCAGCCCTTCTTGCCCAGGCCGCTGATCGAGAGATTGGCGATCGGGTTCGCAACGTCGGCCGCGACCCAGTTGGTGAAGAACATGTTCCAGCCGCCCTCCTTCGGCGGCTTCTGGCTGGCGCGGCGGCTCACCACCGTCTGCCAGTCAGTCGCTTGCAGGTCGACCTTGAAGCCGGCTTCGCGCAGCAGCTGGGCCGCAACGATCGGCTGCGCCTTCAATGTCGTGACGTCCCCGGGCGCCATGATCACGATCGGCGTGCCGTCATAGCCGGACTCGGCGAGCGCCTTCTTGGCTTCCGCCATGCCATTGCCCTTGATCAAGGTTTCGGCGCCGACGTCAGTCTCGAGCGGCGTACCGCACACGAAGAACGCGCCGCAGATCTTCTGATATTTCGGGTTGCCGACGAGTGCATCGAGAACGTCCTTCTGGTTCATCGCCAGAAGGGCGGCTCGCCGCACCTTCACGTTGTCGAACGGCGGATGCAGGAAGTTCATCCGGCCGAGCGTCTGGAAGCCGAACTTGTTGGAGACCTCGAGCGTGAGCTCCTTGTTCGCTTCGAGCACCGGCAGCATGTCGTAGGGCAGGTTCTCCATGAAGTCGATGTCGCCCGACTGCAGCGCGTTCACCGCGGTCTGCGAGTCCGGCATGGTGATCCACTCGACGCGGTCCACCTTCACCACCTTGCCGCCGGAGGTCCAGCTCGCCGGCTCCTTGCGCGGCACGTAGTCGGTGTTCTTGACGTAGACCGCCTTCACGCCGGGCTGGAATTCCGAGGCCACGAACTTGAAGGGACCCGAGCCGATCTGCTCGGGGATCTGCTTGTCCGGCGGCGTCTCGGCGAGGCGCTTCGGCATCATGAAGGCAACGCGCGAGGACGGCTTGCCGATGGAATCGAGCACCAGGCCGTAGGGCTCCTTCAGCTTCAGCGTGATGGTCTTGGCGTCGGTCGCCTCGATGCTCGCCGTGAAGTCCATGAGCTTCTGGCCCATGCCGTCGACCGCGGCCCAGCGCTTCAGCGAAGCGACGCAGTCCTCCGCCGTCACCGGCGCACCGTCATGCCACTTCAGGCCGTCGCGCAGCGTGAAGGTATAGGTGAGCTTGTCGTCGGAGATCTTCCAGTCCGCCATCTGCGGCTGGATCTTGAAGCTCGAATCCGGGGCCACCAGCGTGTCGTAAACCATGTAGCCATGGTCACGCGTGATGTAGGCCGTGGTGAAGATCGGGTCGATGATGCGCAGATCCGAATGCATCACCGCCGTGATGGTCTTGCCGGCCGCAAGCACTGGCGAGGCCAGCGCGGTTGAAAGCGCGACGACCGACAGCGCAAGTTTGGAGGCGAACGCGCGACGCCCCCGGCGCATGAAGTGGAACATAGAAAGTTCTCCTGACGTGAAACTGTTCAAAGGCAGGTCATTGGTTGAGCATGCGGTTCATTCGTTGGGCGAACTAACCTCATGCAATGCCTTTATCTTTTTGAGACTTGCAGACAGTGCCGAGCGCGTCAATCCGGTTTCGTCGCAGGCCCTCACGGCGCGCGCACGGGCTCCACAAAGATCGGTTTGGCTCTACAACACCTTCCGCTTGTCCTGCCCCGCGCCGATGCAATGCGCGTTCCATCTTTCGAAGCTTGAGAGACATTAAGATGAATCCTGCCAATCTTCCCTTTGATTCCGAGGCGATGCTCGAGGGCCTGCGCGGCTGGGTCGAATGCGAGAGTCCGACTTGGGATGCAGCCGCCGTGGACCGCATGCTCGATATCGCGGCGCGGGATATGGCGATCATGGGTGCGACGATCGAGCGCATCGCCGGCCGCCAGGGCTTTGGTGGCGTCATCCGCGCGCGCTTTCCTCATCCCAAGCAGGGCGAGCCGGGCATCCTGATCGCCGGACACATGGATACCGTTCATCCGGTCGGCACCATCGAGAAGCTGAAATGGCGGCGCGAGGGCAACAAGTGCTACGGCCCCGGCATCTACGATATGAAGGGCGGCAATTACCTCTCGCTGGAAGCGATCCGGCAACTGGCGCGCGCGTCGTTCACCACACCGCTGCCGATCACCGTGCTGTTCACGCCGGATGAGGAAGTCGGCACGCCTTCGACGCGGGACATCATCGAGGCGGAAGCTGCGCGCAATAAATACGTGCTGGTGCCGGAGCCCGGCCGCGCCGACAACGGCGTCACGACCGGACGCTACGCCATCGCGCGCTTCAATCTCGAAGCGACGGGACGGCCGAGCCACGCCGGCGCCACGTTGTCGGCCGGACGCTCGGCGATCCGCGAGATGGCGCGGCAGATCCTCGCGATCGACGCGATGACGACGGAGGACTGCACCTTCTCGGTCGGCGTCGTCCACGGCGGACAATGGGTCAATTGCGTTGCGACGACCGCAACGGGTGAAGCGCTCTCCATGGCCAAGCGTCAGGCCGATCTCGACCGCGGTGTCGAGCGGATGCTGGCGCTGTCGGGCACCAGCAACGACGTCACGTTCAAGGTCACGCGCGGCGTGACGCGTCCGGTTTGGGAGCCGGATGCCGGTACCATGGCGCTCTATGAGAAGGCGCACGGCATCGCCAAATCGCTCGGCGCGGAATTACCGCACGCTAGCTCCGGCGGCGGCTCCGACGGCAACTTCACCGGCGCGATGGGAATCCCCACGCTCGATGGCCTCGGTGTGCGCGGCGGCAATGGCCACACGCTGGAGGAGTTCATCGAAGTGGATAGCCTGGTCGAGCGCGGCCGGCTGATGGCGGGATTGCTGGCGACGTTGGAATAGTGAATTCGTCATTCCGGGGCGATGCGACAGCATCGAACCCGGAATCTCGAGGTCCCGGGTTCGATGCTTCGCATCGCCCCGGGACGACGAGGCGGGCTTTGCACTGCACAATACGTCGGCAGTCGCGGTCGAAATTTAGCCTTGTCTAAAAATGAGGCGTATCGTACTGCTCGGCCGTCCACGCGATGATGCGGGAGAGATCGCGGCGAAGGCTTTCAGCTTTCGTTGCGGCGCCGACGGAGCAACCGCCCCGGAAACTCTCAGGCAAAAGGACCGTTTCGTCAGGACGATCTGGAGAGAGGCGACGCGATTTCAGGCAGTCGTGACGTCCACCGAAGGGGATAGTCCGTCGCAAGACCTCGATAGAGGTGGCGCGCCGGATCAAGCTCTCAGGTAACCGTGACAGATGGGGCGCCGCCAACGGCCTTTCGGCCGGCGGTCAGCCGACTCTAACTCACGGGAGCCCCGAACCTAGCCATGACCCATATTGCCATCATCGGCGCCGGCATCACCGGCGTCACGACCGCCTATGCCCTGCTCGAACGCGGCTACAAGGTGACCGTGCTCGACAAGCACCGCTACGCCGCGATGGAGACGTCCTTCGCCAACGGCGGGCAGCTCTCCGCATCGAACGCCGAAGTGTGGAACAGCACCGCGACGATCCTGAAGGGCTTGCGCTGGATGTTCCGGCGCGACGCGCCGCTGCTGATGAACCCGCGGCCGAACTGGCACAAATATTCGTGGATGAGCGAGTTCGTCGCCAACATCGGCAACTACCGCGCCAACACCATCGAGACCACGCGGCTCGCGATCGAAGCGCGCAGGTATCTGTTCGACATCGCGGCACGCGAAGGGATCAACTTCGATCTCGAACGCCGCGGCATCCTCCACATCTATCGTGACAAGGCCGGATTCGAATCCGGTCTGCGCGTCAACACGCTGCTGCAGGAAGGCGGCCTCGACCGCCGCCCGGTGACGTCGGAGGAAATCCGCGCGATCGAGCCGACACTGCGCAAGGACTATTATGGCGGCTTCTACACGCCGTCGGATGCGACCGGCGATATCCACAAGTTCACCCGCGGGCTGGCGGAAGCCTGCAAGCGGCGTGGCGCGACCTTCATCCACGAGGCCAATATCGATTCGATCGCACGTGCCGGCAGCGGCTTCGTCATCGGCTGGGCCGATCTGGCCGCGAGCGATGCCGTCGCGGCCGCGCGCGGCGCACTGAACGCGGACGGCGTCGTGGTCTGCGCGGGCGTTGCCAGCCGTCACTTCGCCGCCCTGCTCGACGACCGCGTCAACGTCTATCCGGTCAAGGGATACTCGATCACCGTGCAGCTCGACAGCGCCGAAAGCCGCAACGCCACCCCGACGGTGAGCCTGCTCGACGAGGCCGCCAAGATCGTCACCAGCCGGCTCGGCGCCGATCGTTTTCGCGTCGCCGGCACCGCCGAATTCAACGACTTCAACCGCGACATCCGCGCCGACCGCGTGCAACCGCTGATCGAATGGGTACGCAACAACTTCCCCGCCGTCGAAACGTCGCGCGTCGTGCCGTGGGCCGGGCTGCGCCCGATGATGCCGAACATGATGCCGGTCGTGCGCGCAGGGCGGATACCAGGCGTGTTCTTCAACACCGGCCACGGCCATCTCGGCTGGACTCTGTCGGCGGCGACGGCGCAGATGATCGCCCAGACCATCGACGGCTGGCGCGGCCTCAACGCTCCACCGACGACACCTTCACTTGGGGTTGAGCATGAACTGCGACATGCATCCTGAGTGGTCGATATTGGGGACATGCCGGCCTCTTGCTACGGCGCAGCCCTTGGCACACAATTTGCCCTAAGAGGACGGCGTCTCCGGGCGGCCTTTCCAGCCCAAGTGTTAGGCATGATAGACACGACAGAGTTCACGGGAGCCTTGATGTTCCACACGTTCCGTAGCCGGAGATAAGTGCATGCTGGGTTATCTTATTCGACGCGTTCTGGCCGCGGTGCCCGTGATGGGCGTCGTCGCGCTGTTCGTGTTCCTGCTTCTGCGGCTGACGCCGGGCGATCCCGCCGCGATTCTCGCCGGCGACAACGCGACGCCGGAACGGCTCGAGCGCATCCGCACCTCGCTCGGCCTGAACGAGCCCCTGATCGTGCAGTTCATCACCTGGGTGAACAAGCTGCTGCACGGCGACCTCGGAACCTCGCTGATCTCCAACCTGCCGGTGATGAAGATGATCGGCCAGCGCGTCGAGCCGTCGATCTCGATCGCGCTGTCGACCATCATCCTCGCAGTCATCGTCGCGGTTCCCTTGGGGGTGGTCGCGGCCTGGAAGCACGGCACCTGGATCGACCGCTTCGTGATGGGCCTGTCCGTGCTCGGCTTCTCGGTGCCGGTGTTCGTGGTCGGCTATCTCCTGATCCAGATCTTCGCCATCGACCTGCGCTGGGTGCCGGTGCAGGGCTTCCGCAGCATCTCGAACGGCTTCGGGCCGTTCTTCGAGCGTATCATCCTGCCGACCTGCGCACTCTCCTTCATCTACATCGCCCTGATCGCGCGCATGACGCGCGCGGCGATGCTCGACGTGCTCGGCGAGGACTATGTCCGTACCGCGCGCGCCAAAGGCATCAACGAGGTCGCGGTGATGATGCGCCATGCACTGCGCAACGCCGCGGTCCCCGTGATCACCGTGATCGGCACCGGCTTCGCGCTCTTGATCTCCGGCGTCGTCGTCACCGAGAGCGTGTTCAACATCCCCGGCATCGGCCGCCTCACCGTTGATGCGGTGCTGGCGCGCGACTATCCGGTGATCCAGGCGATGATCCTGCTGACGTCGCTGATCTATGTCGTCGTCAATCTTCTCATCGACGTCGCCTACACCCTGCTCGATCCCCGGATCCGGTACTGAGGCAAGGATAAGGATACAAATGTCGGTCGATACCCTTCCCCAGTCGTCCATTCCAATCACGTCGCCGCTGCGGCCGCGATTCGGATTCCTCACCTCGACGCCCATCATTGCGACTGCGACGGTCCTGCTCACGCTGGTCGTGGTGGTCTCGATCCTCGCGCCGCTGATCGCGCCGCATGATCCGATCCAGCTCGCGCCGTCGCAGCGGCTCAAGCCCTCCTCCACACAATTCCTGCTTGGCACCGACGCCTACGGCCGCGACCTGTTGTCGCGCGTGATCTATGGCGGCCGCATCTCGCTTCTGATCGGCATCGGCTCGGCGATCCTGTCGATCGCCATCGGACTCGCGATCGGCCTCGTCTCCGGCTTCTTCAAGCTGGTCGATTCCGTCCTGATGCGCGTCATGGACGGCCTGATGGCGATGCCGAGCATCCTGCTCGCGATCGCCGTGGTGTCGCTGTCCGGCGCCAGCCTCTGGACCGTGCTGATCGCGATCACGATTCCGGAGATCCCGCGCGTGGCGCGACTGGTTCGCTCGGTCGTGTTGTCGGCGCGCGAGGAACCCTACGTCGAGGCCGCGATCTCGGTTGGCTCCAGCCTGCCGAAGATCATGTGGCGCCACCTGATGCCGAACACGATCGCGCCGCTGATCGTCCAGGGCACCTATGTCTGCGCGAGCGCCATCCTCACCGAGGCCATCCTCTCCTTCCTCGGCGCCGGCATCTCGCCGGAGACGCCGACCTGGGGCAACATCATGGCCGAGGGCCGCCAGTATTTCCAGATCAAGCCGTCGCTGATCTTCTGGCCGGGCCTCTTGCTCTCGATCGCCATCCTCAGCATCAACCTGATCGGCGACGCCGCCCGCGACGCACTCGATCCGCGCATGAAGCAGCGGGAGGGGAAGTGAAATCTTTTACTCCGTCGTTCCGGGGCGGTGCGAAGCACCGAACCCGGAACGACGTTGGAGACATTGCATGACCAACACCATCCTCGACATCAACAACCTCGTCGTTTCCATCGGCAAGAAGCCGAAGGGCGTGAACATCATCGACGGCATCTCGATCCAGGTGCGCGAGCGCGAGACGCTGTGCCTCGTCGGCGAAAGTGGCTCGGGCAAGTCGGTGACGTCGCTCACCACGATGGGCCTCTTGCCGAAGGGCACGCTGGTTCCCACCGGCGGCAGCATCAAGCTGGTCGGCGAGGAGCTGCTCACCGCGACCGACCGCCGCCTGCGCCAGCTGCGCGCGACCAAGATGGCCATGATCTTCCAGGAGCCGATGACCGCGCTGAATCCGGTGGTGCCGGTCGGCCGCCAGATCGACGAAGTGCTGCGCGCGCATACCGATCTCGACGGGAAAGCGCGGAAGAAGCGTATCCTCGACATGATGGAGCAGGTCCACCTGCCCCAGGTCGAGCGCATCTTCGCCTCCTATCCGCACCGCCTCTCCGGAGGCCAGCGCCAGCGCATCATGATCGCGATGGCGCTGGTGCTGGAGCCGAAGCTCCTCATTGCCGACGAGCCGACCACCGCGCTCGACGTCACCACGCAGAAGCAGATCCTGACGCTGATCCGCGAGCTGCAGCGCGATCACGGCACCGCCGTGCTGTTCATCACGCACGACATGGGGGTGGTCGCCGAGATCGCCGACCGCGTCGCGGTGATGCGGCAGGGCCGCCTGGTCGAGACCGGCCCGCTCGACACCGTGCTGCGCAATCCGACCATGGAATACACCCGCAACCTGCTCGCCTCGGTACCGAGCCTGGTGCCGCGAGCGCCGCGCGAGGACAGCCGCGAGCCCGTGGTGCTGGAAGCCAACGAGCTCAGCAAGGTCTATAAAGAGCGCGCCTTCTTCGGCAAAGGCCGCGAAGTCGTCGCCGCCGACAAGGTCACGCTGACGCTGCGCAAGGGCCGTACCCTCGGCATCGTCGGCGAAAGCGGCTCGGGCAAGTCGACGGTGGCACGCTGCATCGTCCGCCTGATCGATCCGACCTCCGGTGGCGTGCGACTCGCCGGTCGCGAGATCGCCGACATCTCGCGCCGTCTGCTCCAGCCGCACCGGCAGAAGATCCAGATCGTGTTCCAGGATCCCTACCGCTCGCTGAACCCGCGCGTGACCGTTGGCGACAGCATCGCGGAAGGCCCGATCAACTACGGCGTCTCCCAGGCCGATGCGATGAAGCGGGCGCGCGAGCTGCTTGAGCTCGTCGGCCTGCCGGCAGATGCGGTGTCGCGCTATCCGCACCAGTTCTCCGGCGGCCAGCGCCAGCGCATCGCCATCGCCCGTGCGCTCGCGCTCGATCCGGACGTGCTGGTCGCGGACGAGGCGGTCTCCGCGCTCGACGTCTCCGTGCAGGCACAGGTGCTGGAACTGCTCGACGAGATCCAGAAGCGGCTCGGCATCGCCATCCTGTTCATCACCCACGATTTGCGCGTCGCTGCGCAAATCTGCGACGAGGTCGTGGTGATGCAGCATGGCCGCGTCGTCGAACAGGGCCCCGCAGCCGAAGTGCTGACGCATCCGAAGGAGGCCTACACCAAGGCGCTGCTGGACGCCGCTCCCGGCCGCGACTGGGACTTTGCGAACTTCCGGCCGGTGGCCGAGGGCCTGGCGGCGAGCGCGTAAGATCTCTCCTCCGTCGTTCCGGGCATCGCGAAGCGACGAGCCCGGAATCCATCGGACGGCAGACACTGCAGCAAGATGGATTCCGGGTTCGCGCCCAAGTGGGCGCGCCCCGGAATGACAGCGCAGCAGCATTCCCAAAACGTCTTGACCCTATGCATGGCGCGATTGCTTCCCAGCTTGCTCTTGCGGCAAGGCCGGGGCTAACGTCGCGCACTTTCAATCGGGACTGAACTGAATGACACGTATCGCCATCGGCGGCTTCCTGCACGAGACCAACACCTTCGCTCCGACCAAGGCGACATTTGCGGACTTCCAGCATGGCGGCGGCTGGCCTGCGATGACGGAAGGCTCGGACGTGCTGAAGGTGATGCGGCGCATCAATGTCGGCCTCGCCGGCTTCGTCGACAGCGCTGAAGACAGCGGCTGGGAACTCATTCCGACGATTGCCTGCGGAGCGAGCCCCTCCGCCCATGTCACCAAGGACGCCTTCGAACGCATCGTGAAGGTGATGGTCGACGGCATCGCAGCCGCCGGGCCGATCGATGCGGTCTATCTCGACCTGCACGGCGCCATGGTGACCGAGCATCTCGATGACGGCGAGGGCGAGATCCTGGCGCGCGTGCGCCGCGTCATCGGCAAGGATGTTCCGCTCGTCACCAGCCTCGACCTCCATGCCAACGTCACGCCCGAGATGATCGAGCATGCCGACGCGCTGATCGCCTACCGCACCTATCCGCATGTCGACATGGCCGAGACCGGCCGCGCCTGCGCAAGACATCTGGCGCTGCTGCTGCAGACGAAGCAGCGCTTCGCAAAGGCGTTCCGGCAATTGCCGTTCCTGATCCCGATCAGCTGGCAATGCACCAACGACCAGCCGACCAGAGGCATCTACGAAAAGCTCGCCGCGCTGGAGGGCGATGCGGTTCCGACACTCTCTTTCGCGCCCGGCTTCCCGGCCGCGGATTTCCGCGATTGCGGGCCGAGTGTATTCGCCTATGGCAGGACGCAAGCGGACGCCGACCGCGCAGCCGATGCGATCATGAAGCTGATCGAAAGCCACGAGGACGATTTCGACGGCAAGATCTGGTCGCCTGACGATGGCGTGCGCCATGCCATGGAACTTTCGAGGAATGCGAGCAAGCCGATCATCATCGCGGACACCCAGGACAATCCCGGCGCCGGCGGCGATTCCGACACGACAGGCATGCTGCGCGCGCTGGTGCGCAACAAGGCAAGCGCCGCCACCGGCGCGATCTACGATCCGGACTCGGCCAGGGCCGCGCACGCGGCCGGCGTCGGCGCCAGCGTGACGCTCTCGCTCGGCGGCAAGTCCGGCATTCCCGGCGATGAGCCCTATCGCGAGACCTTCGTGGTCGAACAGCTCTCCGACGGCCGCTTCATCGCGCCCGGCCCCTATTACGGCGGCCGCGAGATGGAGATGGGTCCCTCCGCGGCCTTGCGCATCGGCGACGTCCGCGTGGTCGTTTCTTCGCACAAGGCGCAGCTCGCCGACCAGGCGATGTACCGCTATGTCGGCATCGAGCCGACCGAACAGAAGATCCTGGTCAACAAGAGCTCGGTGCATTTCCGCGCCGATTTCGAGCCGATCGCGGAGAAGCTGATGATCTGCGCCGCCCCCGGCGCAATGCCGGCCGACACGGCTTCCCTGCCCTGGACGCGGCTGCGGCCGGGCATCCGCATCAAGCCGAACGGCCCTGTTTTCGATCCTCCCTCACGCTAACTGGACAGGACACATGCCCACGATCGACCGCATCGACGGCTACGCCGACGAACTCACCGCTATCAGGCGCGACCTCCACGCCCATCCCGAGATCGGCTTCGAGGAAGTGCGCACGTCCGGCATCGTCGCCGACAAGCTGAAGAGCTGGGGCATCGAGGTGCATCGCGGCCTCGGCGGCACCGGCGTGATCGGCGTCATCAAGGGCAAGGGTTCGAGCGGCAAGCGCATCGGCCTGCGCGCCGACATGGACGCGCTGCCGATGGAGGAGAACACCAATCTGAAGTGGAGCTCGAAAATCCCCGGCCGCTTCCACGGCTGCGGCCATGACGGCCACACCACCATGCTGCTCGGCACCGCGCGCTATCTCGCCGAGACCCGGAATTTCGACGGCACCGTGCATTTGATCTTCCAGCCGGCCGAGGAAGGCCTCGGCGGCGCCCGCGCCATGATCAAGGACGGCCTGTTCGAGAAGTTTCCCTGCGACGAGCTCTACGGCCTGCACAACGCGCCCGACCTCAACCACGGCGAGATCGCGATCCTGCCCGGCCCCGCGATGGCCAGCGCCGACTTCTTCGACCTCCGCATCACCGGCTACGGCGCGCATGGCGCGATGCCCGAACGCTCCAAGGACGCGGTGATCATCGCGACCACGCTGGCGCAGGCGATCCAGACCATCGTCAGCCGCAACGTCGAGCCGCTGCAGGCCGCCGTGATCTCGATCACCCAGATTCACGCCGGTTCCGCCTACAACGTCATTCCCGGCGACGCGCATCTTTGCGGCACCATCCGCACCTTCTCGAAAGAAGTCCGCACCCTGATCGCCGAACGCATCCGCACGATCTGCGCCGGCATCGCGAGCGCCTATAGTTGCGTGATCGACGTCGACATCCGCGACACCTTCGACGTGCTGGTCAACCAGGTCGAGCAGTCCAAGGTGGTCGAGGAGGTCGCGCGCACCATCGTCGACCCCGCCAACGTGATCACCCGCACCCAGCCGAAGATGGGCAGCGAGGATTTTGCCGACATGCTGCAGACCGTCCCCGGCGCCTATTTCTGGGTTGGCCATGACGGCTCGGTGCCCGTGCACAATCCCGGCTTCGTGCTCGACGACAAGATCCTGCCGATCGGCGCCAGCATGTTCGCCCGCATCATCGAGACGCGCATGCCGGTGGGAGCCCATGCATAAGAAGAGCGTCGAAGAGGCGGTCACCTCGCTGCACGATCTGTCCGCGGTTGATCTGATCGCGGGTTATCGTGCAAAGCAGTTCTCGCCGAGCGAGGTGCTGGAGGACCTGCTCGCGCACGTCGCTGCGTGGGAGCCGCACCTCAAGGCACTCTATGCGTTCGATCCCGACGGCGCGCGCGAGGCCGCAAAGGCCTCGACCGCGCGCTGGACCGGCGGCGAGCCGTCCGGCGCGCTCGACGGCGTGCCTGTCACGGTGAAGGACAACATCGCAACCAAGGGCGTGCCGGTGCCGCTGGGCGCGGCCAGCGTCAAGCTCGTGCCGGCCGAGAAGGATGCCCCGCCGGCCGCGCGGCTGCGCGAGGCCGGCGCGATCATCTTCGCCAAGACCACCATGCCCGATTACGGCATGCTGTCCTCCGGGCTTTCCAGCTTCCATGCGCTGGCACGCAATCCCTGGGACCTCTCCAAGAATCCAGGCGGCTCCAGCGCAGGCGCCGGCGCTGCCGCAGCGGCCGGCTATGGTCCCTTGCATCTCGGCACCGATATCGGCGGCTCGGTGCGGCTGCCCGCCGGCTGGTGCGGCCTCGTCGGCCTGAAACCGAGCTTCGGCCGCGTGCCGATCGATCCCACCTATGTCGGCCGCGTTGCCGGACCGATGACGCGCACGGTCGACGACTGCGCCCTGATGATGAGCGTGATCGCAAAACCCGACCGGCGCGACGGCATGAGCCTGCCGGCCGAACCGCTCAACTGGAAGGGGCTGGAGAAGTCGCCGCGAAAACTGCGTATCGGCCTGATGCTCGATCCCGGCTGCGGCCTGCCGCTGGAGAAACCGGTGCGCGAGGTCGCGGTGAAGGCGGCGAAGGCGTTCGAATCCGCAGGCGCCGTCGTGACCGAGGTCGACGGCATCCTCACCCGCGAGATGCTCGACGGCCTCGACAATTTCTGGCGCGCGCGGATGTGGGACGATCTGTCGAAGCTGACGCCGGCCGAGCAGGCAAAGGTGCTGCCCTACATCTTCAAATGGGGCGAATCCGGCGCCAGGCTCTCTGGCGTCGACGTGATCCGCGGCTTCAACCAGACCATGGCGATCCGCGCGGCGGCGTCAAAGCTGTTCTGCGAGCTCGACTATGTGATCTCGCCGACTGCGCCGAACGTGAACTATCCGGCGGAATGGGCCTCGCCGACCAACGATCCCATGAAGCCGTTCGAGCACATCGCCTATACCGTGCCGTGGAATATGTCGGAGAACCCCGCGATCTCCGTCAATGGCGGCTTCGACGCCAAGGGGTTTCCGATCGGCGTGCAGATCGTCGGCCGACGCTTCGACGACATCGGCGTGCTCGGCATGGCCAAGGCGTTCGAGGGCCTGCGTGGCCCGCAGCGGCTCTGGCCCGAGCCGCCGGCCAATTAATCCCACTGTCGTCATTCCGGGTTGCGCCCTCTTGGCGCAAGCCCGGATGACCTGGGACAGGCAACCTGCGGAGCCTCTTGCTTACCCTCCCCTGGAGGGGGAGGGTCGGCTCACGTGGAGCGCAGCGACATGTGAGACGGGGTGGGGTGACGGTCTCTCCGCGTCCGACAGTGCCCGAGAGGAGAGATCACCCCACCCCGCTCGCGCTACGCGCGATCGACCCTCCCCCTCCAGGGGAGGGTAAGAAAAACTCAAGCCCTCTGCCGCTCACGCAACGAAAAGAAACAAGGAAGGAAACCGCCATGGCGTATGAGACGATCAAATACGAGGTCGCCGAGCAGATCCTCACCATCACGCTGAACCGGCCCGACAAGCTCAATGCCTTCAACGCGCAGATGCAAGCAGAGCTGATCAACGCGTTCGACGCCGCCGACAAGGACGACAACGTCCGCGCCATTATCGTCACCGGCGCCGGCCGCGGTTTTTGCGCGGGCGCGGATCTTTCGTCCGGCGCCGACACGTTCGACCGCGACGCACGGCGCGGGCCTGTAAGGCGTTTGGCCGACGGCAAGGTCGACTACAGCGATCCCCAGGTGCGCGACGGCGGCGGCCAGGTCACCTTGCGCATCTTCAAGTGCCTGAAGCCCGTCATCGCCGCGGTGAACGGTCCCGCGGTCGGCATCGGCGTCACCATGCAGCTCGCGATGGATATCCGCATTGCCTCGGAGGCCGCACGTTTCGGCTTCGTGTTCTCCCAGCGCGGCATCGTGCCGGAGGCCGCCTCGAGCTGGTTCCTGCCGCGCATCGTCGGCATCTCGCAGGCGCTGGAATGGTGCTATTCGGGCCGCGTCTTCCCGGCGCAGGAGGCGCTTGCCGGGCGTCTCGTCAGCAAGGTCGTCGCGCCGGATGATCTCCTGCCAACCGCCCGCGCGCTCGCCAAGGAATTTGCCGCGAAGACCGCGCCGGTCTCGGTCGCGCTGATCCGCCAGATGATGTGGCGCATGATGGGCGCCGACGATCCGATGGAGGCCCACAAGGTCGACAGCCGCGGCATCTACGCCCGCGGCCGCTCCGACGACGTCAAGGAGGGCGTGGTGTCGTTCCTGGAAAAGCGTCCCGCGCAGTTCAAGGACAAGGTGTCGACCGACATGCCGGATTACTTCCCGTGGTGGACGGAGCGGGAGTATAAGTGACGCTCTCGTAGGGTGGGCAAAGGCGCTCTTGCGCCGTGCCCACCATCTATCAGCAACCGACACCGGAATGGTGAGCACGCTTCGCTTTGCCCACCCGGCACCGTCACTCCATCACCAGCGCCACGCGCCCGATCGCCTTGCGCTCGATCAACAGCCGCATCGCCTTCGCGTAGTCCTCCAGCGGCAGTCGATGCGAGACGTTGGGACGCAGCTTGCCCTCCTCCGCCCATTGCAGCAGCGCCTTGAGGCGCGCTTCGCCGAGTGCGGGATTTTTCCGCACGGCTTCGCCGGCGCGCACGCCCAGCACGCTGGCGCCCTTGATCAGCAGGAGATTGGTCCTGGCCGAGCCGATGCCGCCGGTGAAGCCGATCACCAGCAGCCGGGCACCCCAAGCGATGCAGCGCATGGAATCTTCAAAGACCTGGCCGCCGACCGGATCGAACACGACGTCCACGCCGCGGCCGTCGGTGATATGCTTGACCGCGTCGCGAAACGGCTCACGGTCATAGCGCACGAGATGATCGGCGCCGCGCGATTGCGCAATGGCGAGCTTGTCGTCGCTCGAGGCCGTCGCGATCACGATCGCGCCCAGCATCTTGCCGATCTCGACGGCCGCAAGGCCGACGCCGCCGCCCGCGCCGTGGACCAGCAGCACCTCCCCCGGCGCGACCTGACCGCGATCGATCAAGGCATGATAGGCCGTGCCGTGGCCGGCGAGGTAGGTCGCAGCCTCCGCATAGTCGAAGGTGGACGGCATCGGCGTGAGCTGCGAGGGCGAGACCACGGCTTCGTCCGTGAATGCACCATGGCGCATCTTGACGATGACCTTGTCGCCGACCGAAACGCCCCTTGCCTCCGGTCCTACCTCGGTGACATCGCCGGCAGCTTCCATCCCGGGCGTGAACGGCAGCTCAGGCTTGAGCTGATATTCGCCGGCCGCCATCAGCACGTCAGGGAAATTCAGTCCGGCGGCGCGGATCGCAACGCGCACCTCGCCCGGCTTCAGGGCGCGCGAGGCAAACTCCTCCAGCCGCAACGTCTCGGGCGCACCGAGCGCGCGGCATACAACAGCGCGTACCATCAGGCCGCGCTCGCCCTGCTGCGCAGCAGTGCCTCGCGGATCAACGGCAGGCGGTCGTTGCCGAAGTACATGTCGGTCTTGTTCACGAACATCGTCGGCGAGCCGAAGCCGCCGCGGGCGACGACCTCTTCGGTATTGGCCTTGAGCTGATCCTTGATCCCCTGCTCCGAAATGCCGGCGAAGAATTTCTGCTCGTCGATCCCGATTTTCCTGCAGATTTCGGCGAGCACCGCATCCTGCGAAATATCCTTGTCCTCGCCCCAATAGGCCTCGAACAGGGCCGTCGCAAACGGCACAATGTCTTTGCCGAGCCAGATGCAGCCGCGCATGGCCTTGACGCTGTTCACGGGGAACACGGTCGGCGGCATCTTGATCGCAAGCCCCGCCGAGCGCGCCCAGTCCTGAAGATCCTTCGTCATGTAGCGCGCCTTCAGCGGCACCGGCTTTTCGCGCTGGGCGTAGACGCTCGGGTTGACCGTGTTGAAGATGCCGCCGACCAGGATCGGCCGCCAGACGATCTCGGCGCCTAGCTCCTTCGCCAGCGGCTGGATGTTGTGGAAGGCGAGATAGGTCCAGGGGCTGGAACAGTCGAAGAAGAATTCGATCATGGCGTTTCCTTTGCTGACGGACCTCATCCTGAGGAGGCCGCGGAGCGGCCGTCTCGAAGGATGGCCACCCGCGATAGTCGGGCCTTCATGGTTCGAGACGCGCCTGCGGCGCTCCTCACCATGAGGAACGGGCACTACGTCTTTCCTAACACTTCCTTCGCACGCTGGCCGAACATGATCTTGCGTGATTCCTCGTCGAACGGCTCTTTCACGAACTTGCCGATCGCGAGCCCGGCCTGTACCTGCGGTCTCGCACGAACCTCGGCATACCAGCGTTTCACGTTTGGATAGTCGTCGAGCGTAAAGCCTTGCGCCTTGTGAGTCATGGTCCAGGGGAAGCAGGCGATGTCGGCGATGGAATAGTCACCAGCGACATAGGCCCCAGTCTTGCCGAGCTGGCGATCGAGCACGCCGTAGAGCCGCGTCGCCTCGTCGCGATAGCGTTCGATCGCGTAAGGGATCTTCTCAGCGGCATAGAGCGCAAAATGTCCATGCTGGCCGAGCATCGGTCCGAGCCCGGCCATCTGCCACATCACCCATTGGATGGTGGTCGAGCGCCCGCGCAAGTCCGTCGGCAAGAACCGGCCGGTCTTTTCCGCGAGATAGATCAGGATCGCGCCGGTCTCGAAGGCCGAGAACGGAGGCCCGCCGTCGGCAGGATCGTGATCGACGATGGCCGGGATACGGTTATTCGGGGAGATCGCGAGAAAGTCGGGGTTGAACTGCTCGCCGGCGCGGATGTTCACGGGCTTCACGCTGTAGGGAAGCCCGAGTTCCTCCAGCATGATCGAGATTTTCCAGCCGTTCGGCGTCGGCGCGTAATAGAGATCGATCACGACCTTTCCCTTGGCCTTTCCTTTGGGCCTTCCCTGTCGTCGCCGTCGGAATAGAGAGCGACTTTTGTTGTTCTGTACCTTGACGTTAAGTCATGGCAGGAAGAGGCGCAACACAACCTACCGGGAGGGCCGCCATGCTGTTTCCAACCACGATCGCCGGCTCCTTGCCGAAGCCGGAATGGCTGGCCGAGCCCAATATGCTCTGGGCGCCCTGGAAGGCGCAAGGCGACGAGCTTCTCCGGGCCAAGCGCGATGCAACGCTGATCTGGCTGAAGATCCAGGAGGACGCCGGCATCGACATCGTCACCGAGGGCGAGCAGGCCCGTCAGCATTTCGTCCACGGCTTCCTGGAGAAGATCGAGGGCATCGACTTCGCCCACAAGGTCGAGATGGGCATCCGCAAGGACCGCTACAAGGCAATGGTGCCGCAGGTGGTCGCCCCGCTCCGGCTCAAGGGACGCGTCCATGCCTTCGAGGCGCGCGTGGCGCGCACACATACCAGGAAGAAGCTGAAGTTCACCCTGCCCGGCCCGATGACCATCATCGACACCATTGCCGATCGCTACTATGGCGACCGCGTGAAGATGGCCTTTGCCTTCGCCGAGTTGCTCAACGAGGAGGCCAAGGCATTGCAGGCCGACGGCGTCGATCTCGTGCAGTTCGACGAGCCAGCCTTCAACGTCTACATGGACGAGGTCAACGACTGGGGCATCAAGGCGCTGGAGCGCGCGGCGCAGGGCCTCACTTGCACCACCGCGGTCCACATCTGCTACGGCTACGGCATCAAGGCCAACACCGACTGGAAGGAGACGCTCGGCGCGCAATGGCGCCAGTACGAGCAGATCTTTCCGGCGATCGACGCGAGCCCGATCCAGCAGGTTGCGATCGAGTGCCGCAATTCCAAGGTGCCGCTCGACCTCCTGGCACTGCTCAAGACCAAGATCGTGCAGGCCGGCGTGATCGACGTCGCCAGCGACACCGTGGAGACCGCCGAGGACGTCGTCCAGGTGATCGATGCGGTGTCGAAATTCGTGCCCAAGAGCAACATCATCGCCACCACCAATTGCGGCATGGCGCCGATGCGGCGGGAGATCGCCGAAGCCAAGCTGATGGCGCTCGGCGCCGGCGCCGCGCTGGCGCGCGAGCGGCTCGGGTGAGACACCTAATGGCGCGGCAGCGACGTTCCGGCTCCGGGCGCGGGCTCGAGCGTTCTGACGGCGCCTTGCTGGTGATCGCTCTTGCAAGCATGGTCGTCGAGCGACTTCAGCCCGAGCAGATATTGGCCATGCTCGTGCATGTTGCTCGTCATGTATCTGTCAATGCGGGTCAGAAAGTTCAGCATTTGACTCTCCTCGATGTTGCACGAGAAGGTAAGCTGCCGGGTATAGCCGATCGATGGGACCGTCAGGACGATGTTATAAAGGCGATATAGCCGTCGCTGGAACGACTTGCCCGCAAGAGCAATAAGATGTCGCCGCGCCTCGACAGTTCGCAATATGAGGAATACGGGCGGCGCGGCACGATCGGAATTCATGGTACACGTCTAGCCGAGTGCCGTCGGATGCAGCCTGGGCTGATAACCCGCGCTCAGCGCACGCACCGTCGAGGGCGGCGTCAAGAGCTTGGCGTTGTCGAGCCGCCCCTGAGCGCCGGCATAGCCCGCCGGCGACCACCGCAGCACCCTGCCCCGTGTCACTAGAAAACTGGCTTCCCGCTGCAGCACCATCGCCCCATCCGGAAGCTGCTCGATCGGCATCACGAGCTCATGAAGTCGCTTCCTGCCGTGATCTAGCCGCTCGCGATGCAGGACCTCATCGATATCGTGCATGCGGACATCGTGGAGGCGATTGCCTTTCTCCCATGCGGCGCGAAACCGTTTGGCGTCGTCGCGGCGGCAGAAGAAGCAGGGACGATGGCCGGCGGCGAGCGCGGTGGCCTCATCGAGGAAGAACAGCTCGGTCCAGCTTCGGTTCGCCATCACCTCGCGGCGGCGGCCGCGGAACTCGCACACGCAGGTCAACCAGGCCGACGTCGACCAGCGCTTTCTCAGCAGCGTCTTGGTAGCGGGGTCATGGATGATGCCGCGGTTGCCGGTAAACAGGCCGCGATGCGGCGTGGCGATGATGTCGCCGGTGGGCGTGACGCGGTTTTGCAGCGGCATGGGTGCCGACCTACTACACTGATGTCATTCCGGGGCGATGCGAAGCGTCGATTCCGGAATCTCGAGATTCCGGGTTCTGTCCTGCGGACCGCCCCGGAATGACCTTTCGATCACGCCGCGCCGTCGCGCAGCGGCGGGTGGTAGGACAGCGCCGTATCCCAGGGGAAGAAGATCCAGGTGTCCTGCGAGACTTCCGTGATGAAGGTGTCGACAAGGGGGCGGCCCTTCGGCTTGGCGTAGACGGTGGCGAAATGCGCATCAGGCAGCATCTCACGCACCAGCTTGCCGGTCTTGCCGGTGTCGACGAGGTCGTCGACGATCAGCAGCCCCTTGCCGGTGCCGCCGCCGAGATTCATCGCCGCTTCGGAAATCCCCTTGAGCACCTGGAGCTCGCCCTGCTTGTCATGGTCGTAGCTCGCGATGCAGACCGTATCGATGACGCGCACGCCGAGTTCACGCGCGACGATCGCGGCCGGCACCAGGCCGCCACGGGTGATCGCGATCACCGCGTGGAACGGACCAACCTCGTTGAGCCGCCAGGTCAGCGCCCGGCAATCCCGGTGGAACTGGTCCCACGAGACCGGAAAGGCCTTGCCCGCCCGCTCCTGCGCACTCAGCTCCGGTGCTTCACCAGCCATCATCGTCTCCTGCGTCGTCTGCCGGCATCCACGTGCCACGGCATGATCCGGAAAAGTGTGCAGCGGTTTTCCGACAAGATCATGCTCAAATAACCGCTATAGCGCCCGGCGCGCCGGGGCTTTAGCGGTTGATGTTCAATCCCGCCAGCATTTCCTTCACCGCAGCCATCGCCGCCGCCAGCTTCTCCGGATCGCGCGAGCGCACCACCAGATTGGTGTTCGGCTTCTGCTCCTCGTCCATGAAGGGGTAGCTGCCGATGATGGTGTCGGGATGAGCGGTGGCGATCGCCCGCAGCGGGCTGCCGATGTCGCCTTCGCGCGCATTGGCGCGGACCGATTCGGAGAGCATGCGCACGCCCGATTTCAGCTTGGGCGAGACGATATCCATCATCGCCTGCATGATCGACGGCACGCCGGCCATGACGATGACGTTGCCGATCTTGAAGCCGGGAGCGAGGATGGTCGCGCTCTGGATCAGCTCGGCACCGTCGGGGATGCGGGCCATGCGCAGGCGGGCCTCGTTGAGGTCCTGCTCGCTCCAGCGCTCGCGGAAGCGGGCGACGACCTCCGGGTGATGGTCGATACCGACGCCGAACGCCTTGGCCACGGCATCGGCGGTGATGTCGTCATGCGTCGGTCCGATGCCACCCGTGGTGAAGACGTAGGTGTAGCGATGCCGCAGTGCGTCCAGGGCGGCGATGATGTCGGCCTCGTCGTCCGAGACGATCCGGACCTCCTTCAGGTCGATGCCGATATTGGTCAGGTATTCGGCGATGAAGCCGATATTCTTGTCCTTGGTCCGGCCGGACAGGATTTCGTCCCCAATGACCAGGATGCCCGCCGTGACGATGTCGCTCATGCCTCAAGTCCCTCACCTGTGACGCCAACTTTGCCGAGGTAACGCGTTGAAGTCACGCGGTTTTGCTTCTGAAATAAGCAGTCCTCAGCCATTTTTTCAGGCAAGCCGCCGGCCGTCCCCGGCAAATGCCCCTCCTCCATGCTTATCGCGCTGGCCCGGCCCTTGCTACCTCCTAGGGAAGTCATGCACTCTCACGGCATGGCCACAGGACGTTGCGGTCTTCAGCAAGGCCGAAACGACCTGATCAATGGCGCAACGCCTGGGGGAGAACAGTCGGATTCTATGGCAGTCGCGTTTGACGAAATGAATATTCCCGGCGGAGACCTTCGCCCCGCCTATCAGGAGCTGGCGCGCTGGCTCAAGGAAACGCCGCCCGAAGCCCTCGAATATCGGCGCCAGGAGGCCGAGCTCCTGTTCCGCCGGATCGGCATTACCTTCGCGGTCTACGGCGATTCCGAGTCGACCGAGCGCCTGATTCCGTTCGACGTGATCCCGCGGATCATGTCCGGCAAGGAATGGGCGCGACTGGAGAAGGGCCTGAAGCAGCGCGTGCGCGCGCTCAACATGTTC
Organism: Bradyrhizobium sp. USDA 327; assembly: GCF_041262065.1. Classification (NCBI taxonomy): domain Bacteria; kingdom Pseudomonadati; phylum Pseudomonadota; class Alphaproteobacteria; order Hyphomicrobiales; family Nitrobacteraceae; genus Bradyrhizobium; species Bradyrhizobium sp. USDA 327. Next base: position 4,102,426 of record NZ_JBGCCW010000001.1, read on the forward strand.
CTGCGCGACATCTACCACGGCCGCGACATCCTCCGCGCCGAGATCGTGCCCGACGACCTGATCTTCCAGAACCCGGTGTTCCGCCCCGAGATGAACGGCCAGCAGGTGCCGCACGACGTCTACGTGCACATCGCCGGCATCGACATCGTCCGGGTCGACGCCGAGGACTTCATCGTGCTTGAGGACAACGCCCGTACCCCCTCGGGCGTGTCCTACATGCTGGAGAACCGCGAGATCATGATGCGGCTGTTTCCGGATCTGTTCGCCCGCCACAGGGTGGCGCCGGTCGAGCGCTATCCGGACGAGCTGCTCGCAGCCCTGCGCTCGGTCGCGCCGCTGAGCGCATCCAGCGAGCCGACCGTCGCCCTGCTCACGCCCGGCGTCTACAACTCGGCCTATTACGAGCACTCGTTCCTCGCCGACAAGCTCGGCATCGAGCTGGTCGAAGGCCGTGACCTCATCGTCAAGAACAACGAAGTGTTCATGCGGACGACGGAAGGGCTGAAACGGGTCGACGTGATCTACCGCCGTGTCGACGACGATTTCCTCGATCCCCTCACCTTCCGTCCCGACTCCGTGCTCGGCGTGCCCGGGCTGATGTCGGCCTACGCGGCCGGCAACATCACGCTCGCCAACGCCGTTGGGACCGGCATCGCCGACGACAAGGCGATCTACTCCTACATGCCTGATATCGTGAAGTTCTATCTCGGCGAGGAGCCGATCCTGAAGAACGTGCCGACCTGGCGCTGCCGCGAGCCGAAGGACCTCGCCTATGTGCTGGACAATCTGAGCGAGCTCGTCGTCAAGGAAGTGCACGGCTCCGGCGGCTACGGCATGCTGATCGGCCCCGCTGCGACCAAGGCGACGATCGAAGCTTTCCGGGACAAGCTCAAGCGCGAGCCGGAAGGTTTCATCGCGCAGCCGACGCTGGCGCTCTCGACCTGCCCGACCTGCACCGCATCCGGCCTCGCCCCGCGCCATGTCGACTTGCGGCCCTTCGTGCTGACGGGCAGCAAGAGCACCACCATCGTGCCGGGCGGGCTCACACGGGTCGCGCTCAAGGAAGGCTCCCTGGTGGTGAATTCGAGCCAGGGCGGCGGCACCAAAGACACCTGGATCCTGGACGAGTAGAGAGATGCTGTCGCGTACCGCCGAAAACCTCTACTGGCTCGCCCGCTACGTCGAACGGGCCGAATATCTCGCGCGCACCATCGATGCGACGCTGCGCGTCACCGCGCTTCCCGCCGCCTATATCGGCAAGACCAATGAATGGGATTCGGCGCTGCTCACCGCCGGGGTCGCCGCCAGCTTCTATCAGACCTACGAGGAGGCCAACGAGCACAACGTCGTCGAGTATCTCTCGTTCTCGCCGAACAATCCATCTTCGATCAGGAACTGCATCGAGGCGGCGCGACTGAACTCGCGCTCGGTGCGCACCGCGCTCACCAGCGAGATGTGGGACACCATCAACTCGGCCTGGATCGAGCTCCAGGCGGTGTGGAGCAAGGGCGCTTCGACGCGCGAGGATCTCGCCAAATTCCTCCGCTTCGTGCAGGAGACCTCGCTGCGCTTCGACGGCTCGGCCTACCGAACCATGCTGCGCAACGACGCGTACTGGTTCTCGCGCATGGGCGTGCATCTGGAGCGCGCCGACAACACCGCGCGCATTCTCGACGTGAAATATCATGTGCTGTTGCCCGAGGAGGAGCATGTCGGCGGCCCGCTCGACTTCTATCAATGGAGCTCGATCCTGCGCTCGGTCTCGGCGCTGACGGCCTATCACTGGGTCTATCGCGAGACGCTGAAGCCCTGGCTGATCGCGGATCTGCTCATCCTCAACGACACGCTGCCGCGCTCGCTCGCCAGCTGCTACGGCAACCTCGTGCGCAACCTCGACCAGATCGGCGTCGCCTATGGCCGCCAGGGCCCCGCCCAGCGCCACGCCCGCGGCATCCGCAACCGGCTGGAACACAGCAATATGAACGACATTTTCCAGCATGGCGTGCATGAATTCATTCAGGAATTCATCACGGACAATTCCAGGCTGGGCGAAATCATCACGAAGCAGTATTTGATCTAGCCGAGACTGAAACCTTCACCTTTCGTCGTTCCGGGGCGATGCGAAGCATCGAACCCGGAATCTCGAGATTCCGGGTCTGGCGCTTCGCGCCATCCCGGAATGACGGAATCAAAACACCATGCGCCTGCGAATCCAGCACATCACGACCTATCGCTACGAGCCGCCGGCCACCAGCGTGATCCAGATCCTGCGCATGACGCCTGGCAGTCATGACGGGCAATACGTCGCGGAATGGCAGATCGACGTCTCCACCGACACCAAGCTCGACATGCATGAGGACGCGTTCGGCAACGTCACCCACGTGCTGTCCTGCGGACCTGTCGGCGACATCCAGATCACGGCAGAAGGGCTGATCGAGACCCACGACACCGGCGGCGTGCTGCGCGGCACGGACGAGCGTTTCCCGGCCGGGATGTTCCTGCGCTCAACCGACCTCACCTCCGTCAATCCGGCGATGACGGCGGTGGCGCGCCAGTTGCGCAGCGAGGCCGAGAGCGACACGCTGGGCTTCCTGCACACGCTGATGACGCAGATCGCCGATCACATGACGTTCGACGAAGACCCCACCAACAGTGGCACCTCCGCGGCGGAGGCGTTCGCGCTCAAGCGCGGGGTCTGCCAGGATTACGCGCACATCTTCATCGCCTGCGCCCGCGCCGGAGGCGTGCCGGCGCGCTTCGTCTCCGGGCACTTTCTGCGATCGGACGACTCGGTACATCAGGAGGCCGGCCATGCCTGGGCGGAGGCTTACGTGGCCGATCTCGGCTGGGTCGGCTTCGATCCCGCCAACAGCATCTGCGCCACCGACGCCCATGTGCGCGTTGCGATCGGGCTCGACTATCTCGGTGCAGCCCCGGTGCGTGGCACGCGCTATGGCGGCGGCACGGAAACGCTGGCGGTGGCCGTGAAGGTCGAGCAGACCGGCCGCAGCGGGCAGTCGCAATCGCAGTCCCAGCGGCAGAGCTAGATGCTGCCGGACGAGCGCATGCGCCGTGCTACAATCGCAGGATCAGATCAGACCAGCGAGGTAGCCCATGGCGACTGTAAAACTGCTTTCGGATGACGAACTCTCCGCCGACGCGCGCGCCGTTTTCGACGACATCCGAATGGTGCGGAAGTCGGATTTCGTCAACAATTTCTGGCGGGCGCTGGCGCATGATCCGAAGACGCTGCGGCGGACCTGGAACAGCATCAAGGACGTGATGGCTCCGGGTGCGCTCGACCCCAAGACCAAGGAAATGCTCTACGTCGCGGTTTCGATCGCCCATGGCTGCAGCTACTGCATCCATTCGCACACGGCCGCCGCACGGGCCAAGGGCATGACCGAGGCCGAATATGGCGAGCTGCTCGCGATCGTCGGCATGGCTGCGGAGACGAACCGGCTGGTCACGGGGCTTGGCGTGCCGGTCGACGAGGCGTTTCTCGTCGATGCAGTGGATTGAGCGACAAGAGCTGACTGTCATTCCGGGGCGCGCGCAGCGCGGGCCCGGAATGACAGCCTTCCCCCGCGGGAATCGGGGGTTTCATGGCTCCCTGAAATTGGCTAGTAATTCCGCGCAAACGCGTTCGGGGACTGGAAATGACCTATTGTTGCGGAATCCTGGTTCGGGACGGTCTGGTGATGATCGCCGACACCCGCACCAATGCCGGCCTCGACAACGTCTCGACCTTCCGCAAGCTGCACATCTTCTCCAAGCCCGGCGAGCGCATCATGGCGATCGCCAGCGCCGGCAACCTCGCCATCAGCCAATCGGTGCTCTCCACCCTGACCGAAGGCCTGGAAGACCCCAACACGGGCGAAATCGAGACGCTGATGAACGCGCCGACCATGTTCCAGGCCGCCCAGCGCATCGGCCGGGCGATCCGGGCGGTGCATGCCACCGAGGGACCGGCACTGAAATCCGAGGACGTGTCGTTCGACGTCTCCTTCCTGTTCGGCGGCCAGATCAAGGGCGCGCGCATGCGTCTGTTCATGGTCTACACCGCCGGCAATTTCATCGAGTGCACCACCGACACGCCCTACCTGCAGATCGGGGAGCACAAATACGGCAAGCCGGTGCTCGACCGCGCCATGCATTACGACGTCGAGCTCTACGAGGCGCTGAAGACCGGCCTGATCTCGATGGACTCGACCATGCGCTCGAACCTCGGCGTCGGCCTGCCGATCGACGTGCTGGTGGTGCGCACGGACGCCTGCGAAGCCGATCTCAACCACCGCATCGAAGCGGGCGAACCTTATTTCCACGATTTGCGCTCGCGCTGGTCGGCGGCGTTGCGCGCCGCGCACCAGAACATTCCACGCCCGCCCTACAAGAACGAAAAAGAACCCAAAACCTGACAGCAGAAGAGAAAAGGCAGGAAACGATGAGTGAAGCGAAAAAGATCGCCCTGGTGACGGGCGCCGGCACCGGCGTCGGGCGCGCAGCGTCGCTGGCGCTGATGAACACCGGCTTCACCGTGGTGCTCGCAGGGCGCCGGCTCGACATGCTCGAGGAGACGGCGAAGCTCGGCCCCGCCGGAAAGAGCCTCTGCGTCACCGCCGACATGACCAAGCCGGACTCCATCGCCGCGCTGTTCGACAAGGTGAAGACGACCTATGGCCGCCTCGACGTGCTCTTCAACAATGCCGGCATGGGCGCGCCGGCCGTGAACTTCGAGGATCTCAGCCTCGAGCAATGGCAGGCGGTGGTGAACACCAACCTCACCGGCCCGTTCCTGTGCACCCAGCACGCCTTCCGCATCATGAAGGACCAGACCCCGCGCGGCGGCCGCATCATCAACAACGGCTCGATCTCGGCGCACGCGCCGCGGCCGTTCTCGGCGGCCTATACCTCGACCAAGCACGCCATCACCGGCCTGACCAAGGCCAGCAATCTCGACGGCCGCATGTACGACATCGCGGTCGGCCAGGTCGACATCGGCAATGCCGCGACCCCGATGACCGACCGCATGGTCAACGGCCCCGGCGTCCTTCAGCCCGACGGCACCACCAAGCACGAGCCGCGCATGGACGCGAAAGCGGTCGGCGATGCCGTCGCCTACATGGCCAGCCTGCCGCTCGATGCCAACGTGCTGACCATGACGGTGATGGCGACCAAGATGCCGTTCGTCGGACGGGGCTAGCCGCTCACGCGCTGCAGGCGTTCGCGCAGAAACCGACGCAACGCCTGCTCCGCCGCTTCCGTCGGGACCGCGGCATCAAATCCAATGAGCTTGACGTCCACCAGAGGATACTCGTCGCTGCGAAACGCGAGGGCGGCTATCGCGCCGAGCGGAACTCGAACGACGGCGTCCTCGCCGCGCCGTGTGGCTTGCATTTCGCCGAGCTCCTTTCGGGAATCGAACCAGAAGAACCTGGTCATCTCCCGCAGCGTGATGTCGCGCCGCGCGATGTGAACCTGCGGATTGCGGCTGCTCGAGCTTAACCCGTATTCGTCAGGCAACGGTACCACGACAAACGACGTCGCGCCGTCGGGCATTGCAGGACCCATGAAGACTCCGACCTCGTGATAAGGAACGTTGACGCGATATCCGGCAACGGCGATATCGGGCGTGGGCAGGATGTGCAGTGCGCGCAGAGCGGGGCGTACCTGGTTGTTCATGAGCTTGAGGCCTGCGTGGCCGAATATGCCGGGGCTGTAGAACCACGCGACGGCACAGGCCGCTGCCAACGCCCCAATCTTCAAACTATGGCGAGGGTTACGTTCTTGGCGACGCACGCGATGGGCAAGCCATAGCTGCACGGTGAGCGCCGCAATCGCACTGAGGCAAGCACCGGCGACGGGCAGCCAGCGCGGCACGGCACTGGCGGGATGACCGAGCGGCAGCTGATACGCGAAGCGAATGGCAAGATAGCCACCGAACGCGATCGTTAGCCAGACATATGCGCCGACCAGATTTGCCTGGAATTCGCGACGTGTATCCGCAGCCCACCACGGAAGCCCAAGCAAGTAGCGGCTGGCAAGGGTGAGCAGCAGCGCCAGGATGAGGCCACAGCCGATCAGTACGATCGTGTTTATCGCGAACAACAGCCGTGCGCCGTTAAACTCCACACCGATCGACATCGCTGCTCTGATCGCAACTCCGGCGATGACGCGGGGCACTTCCCCCACGGCAACCACCAGCCAGTCGATCGCTAGCGACGAGGCCGCAAAGCTCGCCACCGCCAGGACAATCAGATCGTACCAGGGAAGGATCGACCGGCGCGCAAGATCGGAGAAGATAAAGCCCGCCAGCGCTCCTCCCGCACCGAGCTTCATGGTCAGGAGGAAGTATCCGTCGGGAAGGTTTGCAATGCGCAGATAAATGATAGAGCCGTACGCGGCATATATCGCCCATGCGAGCGGCACGGCCACCCACAGCCACATCGGCACTTCGAACTGGCGCGGTCCGATCCGGATCATGCCGGGATGATAGCAAAGCGCGCTTAATCCGCGGTCAATGACAGCGGAAAAAGCCCGTGGCGGCGTTAGCAATCCGGAAACGGTGTCGCCGCCGGTCGTCCCCTACTCCAGGCGCTCCACCTTTCGCAGCGTCGGAAATAGCTTCATCCAGAGCAGCGCGATCGCGATCTGTTGGCTGCTCTGGCGTCGTCCCCTGGGTCACCCTAATCGGTTTGGGCCCTGATCTCGCCGCCCTGCGTGGCTGAGGCGGACCTGCTTGTCAACAGCAGGACGCCCTCTGCCGCTTGCCGGCATTGCCTTTGCAGCGCCTGCCCGGCCATAATCATTGAGGGTTTGGGAACATCATGCTGCGGCTGCAATCGGCACTGGGCATTTTCGCATTGCTGCTGATCGCCTGGGCGCTCAGTGAAAATCGTCGCGCGGTATCGCTGCGCCAGGCGGCGATCGGCCTCGCCGCGACCTTCGTCACCGCGGTCCTGCTGCTGAAGCTGCCGGTCGTCGCGCATGCGTTCGGTGCCATCAACGACGCGGTCGGCGCGATCTCGGCGGCCTCCCGCGCCGGCTCCGCCTTCGTGTTCGGCTATATCGGCGGCGGCGCCCTGCCATTCGATCTGAAGGTGCCCGGTGCCGATTTCATCCTGGCGTTCCAGGCGCTGCCGATCGTGCTGGTCATGAGCGTGCTGACGACGCTGCTGTTCTATTGGCACGTGCTGCCACCGATCGTGCGCGGCCTGGCCTGGCTGCTAGAGCGCACGCTCGGCGTCGGCGGCGCGGTCGGACTGTCGACCGCCGCCAATGTCTTCCTCGGCATGGTCGAGGCACCGCTGTTCGTGCGGCCGTATCTGGCACAGATGACCCGCAGCGAGTTGTTCCTGGTGATGACCGGCGGCATGGCCGGCATCGCCGGCACGGTGCTGGTGCTCTATGCGACGCTGCTTGCTCCCCTCATCCCCGACGCCGCCGCGCATTTCGTCATCGCCTCGGTGCTGGGCGCGCCGGCCGCGATCCTGGTCAGCCTGATCATGGTGCCCGAGACCTCCGACAAGCGCACCGGCGGCGCGCTGGAGGATCCGGAGATGAATGTATCCGGCACGATGGACGCGATCGTGAAGGGCACCACTGCCGGCCTCGAATTGTTGCTCAACATCGTCGCCATGCTGCTGGTGCTGGTGGCGCTGGTCTATCTCGTCAACGCCATGCTCGGCCTCCTGCCGAACATTGGCGGCGCCGCGATCTCGCTCCAGCGCCTGCTTGGCCTCGTCATGGCGCCGGTGTGCTGGCTGATGGGATTGCCGTGGGATCAGGCGATCACCGCCGGCAGCCTGATGGGCACCAAGACCGTGCTCAACGAATTGATCGCCTATGTCGACTTCTCGAAGCTGCCACCCGGCGCGCTCGACCCGCGCTCGCGCCTGATCATGCTCTACGCGATGTGCGGCTTCGCCAATTTCGCCAGCCTCGGCATCATGATCGGCGGCCTCGGCGTCATGGCGCCGGAGCGGCGCGAGGAGATCAACGCTCTGGGCCTGAAGTCGATCGTATCGGGGACGCTCACGACGTGTCTGATGGGAGCGGTGGTGGGGGTCATCGCGTGACACCCGTGGTGATGCCCGTAGCCCGGATGGAGCGCCGCGCAATCCGGGAAAATGCGTCCGCCGAATACGCAGCATCTCCCGGGCTAGTCGACTAGGCCGTGTACCTATAAACTCGGTGGCGTCATGTGACTGATGACACGTCCCCTTTGCTCCTATAGCGACCACGTTCGTGCCGCAGCGCAACGTGTCGCGATGGGCCAAAGCCGGACGTCACGATCACCGACCAAAATTGGAAATCACTGCCGAGAGGATGACAGCGGCGATGAATGGTGGTGAGCAATCACCCATCGACCGTCGCGTTTGACAACCACGAAGGTAAATCGAGATGGGCGGGGAGTATCGTTTTCCGCGGCTCGGGCAAAATTGTAGAAACCTGTCCCCACCACGGATGTCTCGCTCAGGATGATCATTCGTCGCTCGACGATCACATTCTTTCGACCACTGCCTGGCAATTCCTGGAAGTATTTCCGTATGCCCTCTGTACCCTCGGAAATCACAGGGCTGGTCGTTCCTAGCAGGACTGCATCGGGAGCATATAGGCCGACGAGCGCGTCGCGGTCATTTGCAGTGTAAGTAGCCGACCATTTGTCAATTACCGCATTGGCCTCTTCTGCGGGTCCCGCAAGCGCATCTGAAGCAAATGCCCCGGCCCAAAGATACATCGCGACCGTAATTGTCCTTTTCATCGTTCCCCCAATTTGGATATCGAGTTTACAATAGCGGAGATGGTTAGCTGCGACGCACAAATCTAGCATCCCGCGCCTAGCCCACAAGAAGGAAGAACGACAGTGTCGTCCACAATGGGCGACAGTTCAGCGGAGATGGTCGGTTGGCCTATGTCCGCCTCTACCTCGTAAGCGTCCAACCGAGGCCTGCCTGGGAGCGTTGTGTCCGGCCAGCCCCCTGTGATTCAAGCTACCAAACTGGGAGCTCGAATCATGCGCTATGAACTCGCCGATCATGAATGGATCGCCATCAAGCTATGCTGCCCAACAAGCCGCGTGGCGTTCCTCGGGTGAACGACCGACGTGTCCTTAATGGCATCTTCTGGGTCCTGCGATCAGGAGCTCCCTGGCGTGATCTTCCCGGGATGTTTGCTACAATCGCTTCGTCCGTTGGCGGCGGGCTGGTGTCTGGGGCCGTATCATAGACGCACTTGCCGCTGCCCATCATGCAGCTGTCCAGATGATCGACACCTCTATTGTCCGCGTGCATCAGCATGGGGCCTGTATCACAAAGAACCAGCGCCAATCGATGGGAAGGTCACGCGGCGGTCTGACGAGCAAAATCCACGCGGTGGTCGATAGCAATGGTCTGCCGTACGGCTTGCGTTGAGCCCCGGCGAGGCGCACGACGTTCGACTTGCCGGAAAACTGCTCTCTCATCTGAAGTCGGGGTCAATGTTGCTTGCCGACCGTGGCTACGATGCCGATTGGATCAGAGAGCTTGCGATGAAGAAAGGCGCTTGGGCAAACATCCCGCCGAAAAGCAATCGCAGCGGTCCGATCTGCTTCAGTCCGTACCTCTATCGCGCTCGCAACCAGGTCGAAAGGTTCTTCAACAGGATCAAGCAATGCCGCCGGGTGGCTACACGCTACGACAGACTTGCAGGAAACTACCTTGCCTTCGTCCAGCTCGCATCGATCCGCCTCTGGCTGGCCGCGCGTTATGAGTCCGCGCCCTAGTCTGGCCAGCCGACTTTGGTGTCTCGCTATCCAGATTGGCTCGCGTCCGTTTGGATGGCTTCCGACCGAAGCGTCGCCCTGATCGCGGCAACTAATTGATCTTCTGCACTCTTTCGATTCGAATCCTGCCAAATAATTGTGAGCATGTGGTTGGTGTCGAAATGCGTTTTCTTTTGATCCCACATCGACTTTTCACAAGTATATATAACTGGCCGACCGAGTCCCTCCGCAAAACCGGCTTCCCAATACGCGCCGAGATTCGCGTGGCTCAAATCCGCAACAATAAAGCGCGAAGATAGAAGCGCCGACCGCATCTGATTGTCGATTAATCCTGCAGGCTGTTCGTCATTCAATTTGCGCAGCGTAAAGCCGGTACGCGCAACAGCGGGCTTGAAACAATGTTGGACCATTTGCTCAAGAACCGGATCGCCAAACTGCATCGCCATGAAGGCTGTCCGACTCTCCACACGAGCTTGCAACAAGTCGGTATAGCTCTGCCACCCGTCCGGCGTAAGTTGAATGGAAAGTTGCCCGATTTCTCCCGCCGTTCTGCGAATGAGCCCCCTTGGTTCGATCATCGCAAATAACCAATCGAGCGCGCCGATGTCGCCGCCGCCGGGATCAATGACCCAGCCAATGTAAGCCGCGATCTCCGAAGCAGTTGGTGTAACCAATCGGTGTGGATACACTTGGTGCTTGCCAAGCCAGAGCACCAGATTGTTAGTGGCTTCGATTGGATTGGGAAGCCTATCGAGCGACCAGTAGCTTTCTAGGTCATATGTCTGAATCGGCTTAACGTCGAAGCCCTGCGAATCTTACGCTCGGCGAAGCGCGTGGCTCATCTTGGACCTCCGAATCATATCGCTGCCGAGCTTTTCGGGTAGTTCAAGCTGCGCTGAACTCGTAAGGACGAACGTGCCGCATCGACGACACTTATATTGGGTCTTGCTTCCTGCAATCGACGCAGCCGCATCAGCTGTGCCACATACAATGCAATCATTCCCTTGTGGCGGAATCATATAGCGCTCCATTCGACACGCACAAATCGGGCCGCAACGCAAAGAGTGAAATAGATTCCAGGCTCGCACTACCCGCGCCCCGGAATGACATCAAGCCTTCAACTCCACCGTCTTGAACTCAGCCGGCAAAATCACTTCCAGCAGTTCCACGTCCTCCGAATAGTCCAGGATCATGTGCTTGATCTTCGGCGGCTGGGTCCAGGCGCTGCCTTGCTTCATCAGGGTCTCGCCCTGCCCGTCCATATAGGTCTTCACCCAGCCCTTGAGCACGTAGACCATCTGGAATTCGACGTCGTGATAGTGGAGCTTCGACACTTCCGAGGGATTGCACGGACCCTGCAGCCGGATCACGTGCGCCTGCGCGAGGCCATGGGTCGCGTCGGCGATGCCGAGATCGCGGTACTTGGCATAGGCACGCAGGCCGTCGGCCTTGAAGTCTTCCTCGCGGTGATGGCTGACGACGATACGCTGCTTCGGCCGCACGGGCTTCTTCGGAGCGACGGTGCGCGCCTTCGCCTTCACCGCCTTGCGCGCCGAGGATCGCGCCGCTGCCTTCACGTCGCTCCGCTTCTTCACCGCGGTCTTCGTTGCGGGTCTTGATGCCTTTTGCTTGGCCATTGTCTGCCTCCCTGATCCGGGCCGCGCCCGCCTGACGGGAACAACCCGAAGGCAGATTACCCAGTCTTGGGCGAGGCAGCAATTGCGGGGCTTGGTGCAATGAGCTCGACGAACCCAACCGGTCGTAGCTTGTCCCAAGCTGTCGTGGCGAGCGGCCATCGTCTCGTATTCATTCTCTCGCTGAATTAGTCTCGCCGGGAGATCTGGGGGAATTGATTCATGGGCAGCAGCGTCGGTCAGCGTGCATTTCAAAATGCCCGGCTTCAGAAACGGCAAAAAGCCGAAGTGCTGCCATTGCTCGGGCACGCACTCGAGTTGCACAAGAAGGGACTTCTCTCCGAGGCCCGGGCCGCCTATCGACAACTCCTGCAGATCGCGCCCAATCAGTTCATCGCGCTGCATATGCTCGGCGTTCTGGAGTCTGATGCCAAGAACTATCAGCAGGCTGAAATTCTACTGAGCCGGGCGGTTGCCGTGGATCCACGATCCGCCGAAGCTCACATGGGCCTGGGCGTCGCGCTCAACGGGCTGAAACGCCACGATGAGGCCCGAGCAAGCTATCGAAAGGCACTCGCCTTAAAGCCCAACTACGCCCTGGCCCTGTCCAATCTCGGCAACGCAAGCGCGGCGCTTGATCTGCACCTCGAAGCGCTCGAGAGCTACGATCGGGCGCTCGCAATGGACGGAAACCTCGCCGAAGCCCACAACGGCCGGGGCTCTGCGCTCTGCCGTCTGCGCAACTATGACGAGGCTCTTACAAGCCTGAACCGCGCGCTCTCGATCAAGCCCGACTATGCCGCGGCGCTGGCGAACCGCGCCGTCGCATTGCGGGAGCTTCAGCGATTTGACGAGGCCATGGCGGATTGCAATCGGGCAATCGCCCTGGCGCCCGACGACGTGAACGGGTGGCTCTGGCGCGCCAATGTCTTGCTCCAGACCCAGCAAATTGCCCCGGCAATGGCCGATTGCGAGAGGGCGCTCGCGATCGCTCCCGATTCCGCTCAAGCTCACCTGGTGCTGGGCCTTTGTCTCGCCGGACTTGGCCGGGTCGACGAAGCCCTCGTCAGTTTCGACAGAGCCCTTGACGTCCAGCCTGACCTCCAGAGCGCGATCTCCAGCAAGATATTCACGCTCGATTTCGTGCCGGACGCCAGCGTCGAACAGCATCAGCAGGCGCGGCAAATCTGGTGGGAGCGGATCGGCGCGAAGATCGCTTCAGAGGTGGCGGCGCCCCATGACAACAACCGCGATCCGGATCGCCGTCTGGTGCTTGGCTATGTCTCGTCGGATTTCAACGCGCATTCGGCCGCGTTCATTTTCAAGCCCGTCCTGCAACACCATGACCGCGCACAGTTCGAGATCGTGTGCTACTCCTGCTCGTCAAAAATGGATACGACGACAAGCGAATTTCAGGGGATCGCCGATCGCTGGCGTGACGCCTCGCAATGGACCGACGATCGCCTCGCCGCTCAGATTCGTGCCGATCGCGTCGATATCCTGATCGACCTGTCCGGCCACACCAGAGGAAACCGCCTCGGCGTGTTTGCGCGCAAGCCGGCACCGATCCAGGTGCACGGCTGGGGCCACGGCACCGGCACCGGGCTGCCGACGATCGATTATCTGTTCTCGGATCCGGTCGCGATTCCTGCCGCGGTTCGGCATTTGTTTGCGGAGACCGTTGTCGACCTGCCATGCTTCGTGACGCTGGCGCCGCTGCCGGCCGGGATTGCGCGGGCGCAGGCGCCAGCGCTCTCGAACGGCTTCGTCACGTTCGGTGTCTTCAACCGCATCAGCAAGATTTCGGACGAGGCCGCGGAAGTCTGGTCCAGGATTCTCGACCGGGTCCCGGGGTCGCGACTGCTGATCAAGGATGTTGCGCTGGACGATCAACTGGTCCGCGACAAGCTGCTGGCGCGATTTACGGCTTGTCGATTGCCGGCCGAACGCGTCGATCTGCTCGGAGCCACCTTGCGGAGCGAACATCTGGCATCGTTCAATCGCGTCGACATTGCGCTCGACCCGTTCCCACAGAACGGCGGCGTCAGCACATTGGAAGCCCTGCAGATGGGGGTGCCCGTGGTGGCGAAGCTCGGGAGCAGTCTGCCCAGCCGGGCCGCCGGCGCCATCCTCACCGCGCTTGGCTTGCCGGACTGGGTGGCGGACAGCGATGAGGCATATGTCGAGATCGCAGTCGGCCGCGCGGCGCGGATCGGCGATCTCGATCGATTGCGCCGCGAACTGCCCGCACAGATCAACGCTGCGGCCGCCGGCAACCCCATCTCATATGCGCGCGCCGTAGACGACGCCTATCGCGCGATGTGGATACGCTATTGCAGCGGTGGCGCCTGATCTCTGGCTCAATGCAGCCGGAACACGCCATCCACGGCGCGCAGCTCGGCCGGCTTGATCAGCTTGGAATGCGCCACCGTGACCGAATGCAGGGGGCCGTCGAGCTTTTCCTGCCAGAACGCCAGGAAATCCTTCAGCGCCGGAAATTTCGGAAACATGTCGTAGTTCTGCCAGACGTAGGTCTGGAGCAGCGACGGATGATCCGGCATCCGATAGAGAATTTGTGCCGTCGTCAGCCCGTAACCCAGCATCTGTTTCCGGAAATCCTCGGAAACGCCCCCACTCCGCAGTCCCATGCCAAACCTCCTTTGCAGGAGCGCATTCAGGGGGTGGCTTGATCGGTGCCCCGGGAGCCACCCGGAAACGACGCGCTCACATGAGAGAAATGTGACGCAAACTGACAACCCATCTCAAGCCCAAAAGTTTAACAAGCTGTTGAAATTCAATGCGTTAGCAGCAGATACAGCTCCGTGCTAATACGGGCCCGGTGTCGGTTAACGATGGCAAAGAGATTCTGGCAGTCCGCGCTTTCGGGTGCTAATTTTTCTGCTAGAAGGCCTTGCCCCCGCAAAATTCCTGGCTTATCTCAGCCTCGCCTGTGCTAGCACTCGCGGGCAACGACTGCTAACAATCTCAAAATCCTCAACACGTGCAATTGCTTAGGAGGACTGCATGAAATTCCGTCCGCTTCACGACCGCGTCGTGGTCAAGCGCATCGACGCAGAAGAGAAGACCGCTGGCGGCATCATCATTCCCGACACTGCCAAGGAAAAGCCCTCCCAGGGCGAAGTCGTCGCCGTTGGCCCGGGTGGCCGCGACGAGTCCGGCAAGCTGATCCCGATCGACCTGAAGGTCGGCGACCGCGTGCTGTTCGGCAAGTGGTCCGGCACCGAGGTCAAGATCGACGGCCAGGACCTGCTGATCATGAAGGAGAGCGACGTGATGGGCGTTCTCGAGGTCAGCGAGTCCAAGAAGAAGGCGGCCTAAGAGCCCCCTCTCCCTCCAGTCAAATCATTCCAAGGAAAATTCCAGATGGCAGCCAAAGAAGTCAAATTCTCGGTCGATGCGCGCGACAAGATGCTGCGCGGCGTCGACATTCTCGCCAACGCGGTGAAGGTGACGCTCGGCCCGAAGGGCCGCAACGTCGTGCTCGACAAGTCGTTCGGCGCTCCCCGCATCACCAAGGACGGCGTCACCGTCGCCAAGGAGATCGAGCTCGAGGACAAGTTCGAGAACATGGGCGCGCAGATGGTGCGCGAAGTCGCCTCCAAGTCCGCTGATGCGGCCGGCGACGGTACCACCACCGCCACCGTGCTGGCCCAGGCGATCGTGCGCGAAGGCGCCAAGTCGGTCGCCGCCGGCATGAACCCGATGGACCTCAAGCGCGGCATCGACCTCGCGGTCGAGGCCGTCGTTGCGGACCTCCAGAAGAACTCCAAGAAGGTCACCTCCAACGACGAGATCGCCCAGGTCGGCACCATCTCGGCCAACGGCGACCAGGAGATCGGCAAGTTCCTCTCCGACGCCATGAAGAAGGTCGGCAACGAGGGTGTCATCACCGTCGAGGAAGCCAAGTCGCTCGAGACCGAGCTCGACGTCGTCGAGGGCATGCAGTTCGACCGCGGCTACATCTCGCCCTACTTCGTCACCAACGCCGACAAGATGCGCGTTGAGATGGACGACGCCTACATCCTCATCAACGAGAAGAAGCTCTCCTCGCTGAACGAGCTGCTGCCGCTGCTCGAAGCCGTGGTGCAGACCGGCAAGCCGTTGGTCATCGTCGCCGAGGACGTCGAAGGCGAAGCCCTCGCGACCCTGGTCGTCAACCGCCTGCGTGGCGGCCTCAAGGTCGCGGCCGTCAAGGCTCCGGGCTTCGGCGATCGCCGCAAGGCCATGCTGCAGGACATCGCGATCCTGACCGGCGGCCAGGCGATCTCGGAAGATCTCGGCATCAAGCTCGAGAACGTCACGCTCAACATGCTCGGTCGCGCCAAGAAGGTGATGATCGACAAGGAGAACACCACGATCGTCAACGGCGCCGGCAAGAAGGCCGACATCGAGGCGCGCGTGGCCCAGATCAAGGCGCAGATCGAGGAGACCACCTCGGACTACGACCGTGAGAAGCTCCAGGAGCGTCTCGCCAAGCTCGCGGGCGGCGTCGCGGTGATCCGCGTCGGCGGCGCGACCGAGGTCGAGGTGAAGGAGCGCAAGGATCGCGTTGATGACGCGATGCATGCGACCCGCGCGGCTGTCGAGGAAGGCATCGTCCCGGGCGGCGGCGTCGCCCTGCTCCGTGCCTCCGAGCAGCTCAAGGGCCTGCGCACCAAGAACGACGACCAGAAGACCGGCGTCGAGATCGTGCGCAAGGCGCTGTCGGCTCCTGCCCGCCAGATCGCGATCAACGCCGGTGAAGACGGCTCGGTGATCGTCGGCAAGATCCTGGAGAACAAGGCCTACAATTACGGCTTCGACTCCCAGACCGGCGAATATGCCGACCTCGTCAAGAAGGGCATCATCGACCCGACCAAGGTGGTCCGCACCGCGATCCAGAACGCAGCCTCGGTTGCCGCGCTCCTGATCACCACGGAAGCCATGGTCGCCGAGCTGCCCAAGAAGGGCGGCGCCGGTCCGGCGATGCCTCCGGGCGGCGGCATGGGCGGCATGGACTTCTGATCCAGCCTCTCAGGCAAAGTCGAGACATGCGAAACCCCGGCAGCGATGCCGGGGTTTTTGTTTTCAGGTGATACACGCTAAGATGGTGGTGGATTCGTCATTCCGGGGCGGCGCGCAGCGCCGAGCCCGGAATCCATAACCACCGGCGGATGGAATGGCCTACTATGTCTACATCCTCGCAAGTAAGAAGCACGGCACGCTCTACATCGGCGTGACCAGCGATCTCGTTCGTCGGGTGTACGAACACAAGACCAAAGCCGTTCCCGGATTCACGACGAAGTACGACGTTTCGAAGCTCGTCTTGTTCGAGATATACGACGATGCAGTTACCGCCATCGCCCGCGAGAAAGAACTCAAGAAGTGGCGTCGCGACTGGAAGACGCGGCTGATCGAGGAGCAGAACCCAAACTGGGATGATCTTTATCCTGGGATCGCCAACTAAGGCCTGTGGTTATGGATTCCGGGCTCGCGCCCAAGTGGCCGCGCCCCGGAATGACGGGGCCTCACTCCACTTTCCCCAACCGCTCGAAGCGCGGCTCGCCGTCATCGTCGAGCGACCAGAGGATCCGCGTTACCTTGCCGACGAGATTGTCCATCGGGATGAAGCCCATCGCGGATGCCATGCGACTGTCGGTGGAATTGTCGCGATTGTCGCCGAGCACGAAGAAATGACCTGGTGGCACGGCGTAGACGCTGGTGTTGTCGAGGAAGCCATTGTCGGCGGCGCAGTCGTAGGTCACATAGCTCGCGCCGTTCGGCAGCGTCTCGCGCCAGCGCTTGACCTTCGCTTCGTCATCGCCTCCGCAGGCGGCGCCGGCTTGTGCCTCCTTCAGGGCGACGCGCGTCACCGGACGGTCGTTGAGGATGAGCCGGCCCTGCTGCATCTGGATGCGGTCGCCGGGCAGCCCGACCACGCGCTTGACGTAATCGACGGAGGTATCCCTTGGCGTTCGGAAAACGACCAGGTCGCCATACTCGGGCTCGGCGGCAAAGACGCGACCTGAGATCCAGGACGAAGCGAAGGGGAAGGAATAGCGGCCGTAGCCATAGGCATATTTCGCCGCGAAGACGTAGTCGCCGACCATCAGCGTCGGCGCCATCGAATTCGAGGGGATGTTGAACGGCTGATACAGGAAGTATCGAAACAGGAACGGCGGCGACCACAGCACCGGGATCAGCAGGATCAGGATGACGATCGCCTTCCATTCCCGCGATCGTGCCGAGGGACGGATCGTTTGCTCAAGAGTGGTCATGCAGCTGCCCTGTTCAAAGACGTAGTCGTCGCGAGATTACGCAACCTGCGCGCGCGTGCAATCCCCGGCGAACTTGCGAATTTGGTCGCACGTCGCGCGGCCCGCGTTCAATGCGAGGCCATGAACGTCGCCAGCGGTCAGCCGTGCGACAAATCCCTGAAGCAGTGACGTACCCAGTCGATCGTCACGCGGGTCGCAGGATCGCGCTTGAGGTGGTTCTGCACCAGGAGCCAGACGTCGCGACGCCTCGGCAGCAGCGTGGCGCGCAGGCTGCGGTCGGCGAGCAGCGGCCCGCAGCTGTGCTCGGGCAGCACGCCGATGGCCTGATGCGACTGGATCATGGTGCGGATGATGCGGACATTGTCGGTGACGCAGCGCACGTTCGTCAGCCGCTTGGCACGCAGGAACTGCTGCTCGGGGATCGCATCGAGCTCGTCGGGATAGACGCACGCGACCGGCTCGGCTCCGCTGCGGTCCGCGGGCTCGAAGAAATACAGCCTGACCTCGCCGAGCTTGGAGATGGTGAAGTCGCCCTTCTCCGGTTTGCGCAGGCGGATGGCGAGATCGGCCTGCCAGCGCGAGAATTTTACGTTGCCGCTGGAGGTGAGGAATTGCAGCGTCAGCCCCGGGTGATCGCGCAGGAAGCTGGCCGCATGCGGCGCCAGCAGCTCTTCGGCGACCGCATTGGTCGAGGCGATGCGCAGCCGCCCGACCGGGCCGGGCTGGCTCTCCTTGATGCGGTCGATCGCCGCCGCATGCGCCGCCATCGCGCCGACATGCTCGAGCACCGCCTCGCAGTGTCGCGTCGGCCGGCGCAGCCCGTCCACGGCGTCGAACAGCGGCACGCCGAGGTCGCGCTGGATGCGCGCGAGCCTTCGGCCGACGGTGGTCTCGTCGATGCGCAGCCGCGCGCTGGCGCCGGCGTAAGTGCCCTCGTCCCTCACCGCGGCGATGATGCGCAGGTCGTCCCAGTTCATTCCGCAAGCCTAGCAGGCGGCGGCGCTTCCTGCAAATTCGCAGCCATATGCCGCAATATTCCTGCACAATGGCAGGCTTCGGTTGCGCTAGTGTCGCCTCATCGACATCCCCTGGAAGGCCTGACCAGCATGACCGCTCCAAAGACCCTGCTCGAACTCGCCGGCGCCGATCTCAATCCGCCGAAGCTCAACGAGGCCTGCCTCGTGCTGATCGACATCCAGAACGAATATTGCGCCGGTCCGCTGGCCCTGCCCGATGCGCAGCCCGCGATCGCCGCGGCTGCGCGCCTGCTCACGCGCGCACGGGAGAGCAGAGCTCCGATCTTCCATGTCGCGCACAAGGGCCGCGCCGGCGGCCTGTTCGACCGCGAGGCCGCGCGCGGCGCGATCGTCGAGCGCCTGACGCCGCTCGCGAGCGAGCCCGTGATCGAGAAGGCGCTGCCGAATGCCTTCGCCGGCACCGACCTGCAGGCCCGGCTGGCCGCGACCGGACTCAAGAACATCGTGCTGGCCGGCTTCATGACGCACATGTGCGTCAGTTCGACTGCCCGCGCCGCGCTCGACCTCGGCCTGCGCACGACGATCGCAGCCGACGCCTGCGCCACCCGCGACCTGCCCGACGGCCGCGGCGGCACGCTGGACGCCCGGACGATCCATCAGGTCGCGTTGGCCGAATTGTCGGACCGCTTCGCGATCATCGCGCAAGCCGAAGCACTGACTTGATGGAGCATGCGATGCTGCAGCTCTATTTCTTCCCGATGGCCTGCTCGCTCTCGAGCCGCATCTCGCTGATGGAGACCGGTATCGAGGCGCAGTATCACCTCGCCCATATCTGGACCAAGCAGGTCGTGGACGACGGCAGCGATTTCCGTACCGTGTCGCCGAAAGGCGCGGTGCCGGTCCTGGTGCTGGAGAACGGCGAGCGGCTGACCGAGAGCGCAGCAGTGCTGCAATACATCGCCGATGTGAAGCCGGAGGCAGGCCTCGCGCCCGGCTTCGGCCATCCGGACCGCTATCGCCTGCAGGAATGGCTGAGCTTCATCGGCGCCGAGATCCACAAGGCGTTCCTGTTTCCGACCTTCTGGTACAAGGACGACGGCTCGCTCGCCAAGCCGCGGGCACGGATCGCGGAGACATTGTCGGTGCCGGCAGCGCATCTGGCGGACCGCGAATTCCTCGTCGGCAACGGCTTCACCGTCGCGGATGCCCATCTCACCTGGGCCTTGCTGCTGCTCCGTCCCGCAGGGATCGACATCGCACGATGGCCGTCCTTGTCGGCCTATCTCGAACGGATGCAGGCGCGGCCGGCCGTGCGGGGCGCGATCGAGGCCGAGATCGCGCTGCGCAAGGCGATGGCGGCGTGAGCGCGCCTCACTCCACCCGCGCCAGCACCGCGAGCTTGCGGATGCCCTTGTTGCGGTAGGCGTCGAGGAACGCGTAATAGTCCTTGAACGACACGCAGCCATTGGAGTCGCCGTTCGGCCCGAGCATGAAGGTATGCGCGAGCAGGCCGTCGCGGCCGTGGATCGCGCTCTCGCCGCCGATCGGGGTCAGGCGCAGCGCCGGCACGCCGTGGAACAGCGCCTCGCGCGGCTTCAGCGTGTAGATGTGCGGCGGCGTCACGCCGCGCATGCGGATCTTCGAGGAGCGCGGATCGTCGAGATTGGAGCCCAGGCCCGAATGCGCCTCGAGCTTGGTGCCGTCGGGCAGATACACGGTCTTGGCGGTGATGTCGTAGACCGCGGTGTCGCGCTCATAGGGCGGCGCGCCGCCGAGCATCGGGTTCTGCTCCTTCGGCGCAATGGACGCGGTCACGCTGGCATCGGCCGAGGCGTAGGCGAGCAGCCCGCCGGACGGCTCGCGCTTGCCCCAGAGCTTTTCCACCATCGACTGGCGCGGTCCGGTGATCGACATCACCGCGGCCTTGGCGCGATCGGCGAACGACTTCGGCTGCGCCTCGGGCGCCGGCACGATCTGGGCCGGATCGGCGGAGGCCAGCTGCATCTGGGCATCGGGCGCGCGCTTGGCCTTGTCCGCGGTCTTGTCAGTGGCCTTGGCTGCCGGCTTCAGCGCGTCGGCGACCCTCGCGACCACGCTCTGCTTCGGGGCGTCCTTCGAAGTTTCCCTGGCCAGCGCAACCTGGGTCGGGGGCGCTGCGCTCGCCGCGTTCGATGGCACCCCTTGCGTCGCGGCCGCGGCAAAGCGCTCGTTGAACATCTCGCGCGAGATCGGAGCTGCGACCTGGAGCCGGTCGGGCAGCAGCGCGAAGGTTTCCCTGATGGCCTCGCCGGCCTCGCGCAGCACGACCTTGGGTGCGCGCCTGACCACCGGCTCGTCGTAGCCGATGCTGCCGACGGTCGGGTAGACGCTCGCGCCGAGAATGTTGGTGTAGATGATCCAGCCGGCGCCCATCAGGACGCAGCCGATCGCCGCGGTGCCCAGCCAATTGGCCGTGGTCATTTTCCGGGAAGGCTTCCGAAGAGAATTCTTGGACTTCCGTGCCGCGATACTTTGCGCAGCGATACTCGTACTCATTCGCCTTGCGTCCAGGACGGTGTCACTCAGTCCCCCTTCGAAGTGCCGCTGGTCACGATCCGGGAACAGCATCTCGCAGAGGGTCGGAGCGTCATTAAGGCGACTTTTAGTTAAATGCAGATTAAGTTCGGGCGGATGTGGGGCAACGCGTTAACGCTGTCCCGTTTCGAGAAAAAGCCCGCAGGACTACGGACTTACTCGAATCTGTTAACCATGTTTCTCGACCGGTTCACGTCGGTTCTTCGACGCTTGCGGCCGCAACCACGAGACATTCAACAACGTCATTTTCGTGGTCGCCAACTGGCCCTGACCGTAGCGCGGAAGCGTTGCGCGAGGCTGGTGGGCTCCGCGTCCGTGGGCCGCGCCCCTCACGCGGCACCGCGCCGTGACCGAAAGTTGATCACGTCGGTTCTGGAAATCGCCGCCACGAGCAAGTAGCTCCTATCTCGGCACTTTTCAGCAGCCTCTGCGCGTGATACGGTACCGTATCGACTTGCCCTGAACTGTGCCGCGCACGCAAACGGAGGCTGGCATGAGAGGGATCGCGCGCGCAGGGTTTTTCACCCTGGCGGGGTCGTTTATGTTGATTGGAGCTGCGACTGCACAGCCGGGTGCCGATTTGGGCTGCACGGCATCGCCGTCGGCCGCCGGTACGCAGACCTGGCGCTGCGACAACGGCATCACCATCGTTGCGGAAAATGGCGCCAAATTTGAACTTAAGGACGCCAACCGCGACGGACATATAGACTCCGTGGAGTTGAGCAGCAAAGCCCTGCTGGTCGAGGTGCCCCGGAAGCCGCGGGGCAATCCGTTCAAGGTGCTGACGCCGCAAGCGATCGCCGCGGTGCGCGGCACCAAATGGGCGGTCGATGTCGCTGACGCCAAGACCTCCGTGTTCGTCGCCGACGGCCGGGTCGGCGTGACCCGAAGGGCCCGTGGACGCGGCGTCGTGCTTGGACCCGGCGAAGGCGTCGATGTCGAGGCAACCGGCCCGTTGACCGTCAAGACCTGGGGCCAGCCGCGCGTCGACGCGCTCATGGCAAGACTCGGACAATAAGACCGGGTCACAAGGCTCGCCCATAGGATTCGATAGAAGATTGCAGAACGAGCGCATGCGCAGCCGACGCGTTCAGATCCTGGTGGCACTCGTCCTCACCGCGCTGTGGGGCGCGGGCATCTTTGCCGCGCACGCCAACGGCCGTCTGCGTTTTCTCGACCGCCTGGAAGCCACGCTGACGGATTGGCGGACGCAAGCCCGCGGCGTGCGGCGTCCACCCGATCTCGTCACCATCGTCGCGATCGACGACACCGTGGTGAAGCGCGGCGGCAGCTATCCGCTGCCGCGCGCCGATCTCGCCCGTGTCGTCGACACCATCGTGCAGTTCAAGCCGAAGGTCGTCGGGATCGATCTCCTGCTCGTCGATCGCAGCGCTGCGATCGGCGATGCCACGCTCGCCAGCACGCTCGCCACCGGTCCCATGGTGCTCGCCGCGGCGGCGATCTTCCCCACCGCCAGCGAAACCGTGGATCCGAGCAGCGAAGGTCCCCTCGCCGTTCTGCCGCAGGCTGAGCGCTTCCTGCAGCCGTTGCCCGCGTTCGCCGAACATGCCGAGGTCGGCGTCGTCAACGTCGCGACAGGACAATCGGGCTCACCACTATCGGTGCCGATGCTGTTCCGGACGCGCGACAAGGTCGAGCTGTCGTTCCCCTTGCGCGTCGCGGCCCGCGCGCTCGACGAGCCGCTGACGGTCGCGCCGGACCATCTCATGCTGGGCGATCGCGCGGTGCCGACCGACGGCGATCTGGCATTGCCGATCACCTATTACGGCCCGCGCCGCACGATCCGTACCGTCAGCGCACAGAGCATTTTCGACGGCACGCTCGATCGCGCGGCGATCGAGAACCGGATCGTCGTGATCGGCGCCTCGGTCGCCGGCGGCGGCGACTTCTATCCGACGCCCTTCGATTCCCTGATGCCCGGGGTCGAGGTGGTCTCGACCGCGATCACGCATCTCGTCGCCGGCGACGCCATGGTGCGCGACCGCAGGGTCCGCATTGCCGACGCGCTCACTGCGATCCTGCTGCCGATGCTGCTGGTCGGGCTGCTCGCCTGGCGGCGTAGCGCGCTGGGCATCATGACGGCGGCCGCGTTGATGATCGCCTGGGCCGGGGTCAACCTGTTCGCGTTCACGCACGGTGTCTGGCTGAACGCCGCAACCACGCTCGCCGCGGCAATGCCGCCGGTTGCGGTCTTTGCCGGCGTGCAGCTGTGGGCCGGAGGCCGCCGCACGCAATATTTTGCCGCCAAGAGCAGGTCGCTTGCGCAATTCCAGGCCCCGGCGCTGCAGGAGTGGCTGGCGCGAGATCCGAACTTCCTGTCGAAGCCCGTCCGGCAGGATGCAGCCGTGGTCTTCGTCGATCTCTCCGGCTTCACCGGGCTGAGCGAGCGGACTGATCCGGACGAACTCAGGAATCTTCTGAAGGCGTTTCATGCACTGATCGACAAGGCCGCGATCGCTTCCGGCGGCATGATCACCGGCTTTCTCGGCGACGGCGCGATGATCCTGTTCGGGCTGCCGCGCGCGATGCCCGACGACGCGGCGCGCGCTCTGAAATGCGCGATCGATCTGCATCGCGGCCTCGAACGCTGGATCGCTTCGCTGCCGCCGGCGATCGTATGTCAGCTCGGTTTCAAGATCGGCGCGCATCGCGGCCCGATCGTCGCGTCCCGGCTCGGCGAAAGCCATCAGCACATCACGGCGACAGGCGATACCGTCAATGTCGCAAGCCGTCTGATGGAGATTGCCGCCCAGAACGATGCGCAGCTCGCGCTGAGCGATACGCTGCTGGACACTGCCGATTTCAGCGGCGCTCCCGACGGCGTCCTGTCCGGGCCCCTGCTCGCCCAGGTCCGCGGCCGCTCCGGCATCGTGACGGTCTGGTTCTGGCGCGACCACGACACGCCCAAGGAGACCGCGGCCAAGGCCGAGGTGATCGACTGAATAGCCATTGCCATCGGCCCAACACTCCGCCGTCGTCCCCGCGGATGCGGGGACCCATACCGCGTGATCTATCGATGAGCGCAGGTTGCCGTACCGAACTGAAAAACCGCCACGAACAGCCTTCGCCAAACTTCTCCCTGGGGGTATGGGTCCCGGCGTTCGCCGGGACGACGATGGGGGGACAGTAGGGCTTACCGCGCTTCCGGCGGCGGCGAGCGATCCAGCACCTCGTCCTTGGCGCCCTCGAGCAGATCGATGCCGTAGGTCTCGACCACGAGCGGCCCGCGCTTGCGCTGCAATTGCGCGATCTGCGTCACCTGCGCAAAGAGAGCGTTGAGGGCGGGATGGCCTCCTGCGCGCAGCTCGTCGACATAGAGCAGCTTGCCGGCGAGCAGCCTGGGATCGGGCTCGGGCATGTTGACCCAGCGGATGCGCTGGGTCTGCTGCGCAACGCAGGTGCCGCGCGGCAGATAGAACGCGAGCCAGCCCGTGGTGCCGTAGTCCTGCGCCAGCACACAGGTCGCGCCACTGCGCGCGCGCACCGTTTCGATCTCGGCGGCAAGCTCGCGCCAGCCGACACCGACGCTGCGCACCGTGGCATCGCGGCGATATCCGGACAGCCAGCCGGTATTGGCCTGCACGATCAGGGCTGCAAACATCACGATGCCCGTTGGCGCCGCCCACCGCAGGCAGAAATCGACCAGGCGCCGCTGGCGTGGCTTCCACTGCACGAGGTTGGCGGCGGCCGCCGCGGCGATGACGAAAGGCGGATAGACCGGCGCGAACCAGTTGGCTTCGACGCGGGCATGCAGCGAATGCCAGACGAAGTAGGCAACGATGGTCCAAAACATCGTCTCGATCAGCACGCGCGAGGCCAGCGCGCCGGCGCGCTGCCAGGTCAGCGCGTGCAGGCCCATCGCGCCGAGAATGAAGACCAGCGGCGTCGCGAACGCGATCTGGGTCGGGATCAGCTCGGCGATGAAGACGGGGCGGAAGTCCTCGATCCTGGCACGGCCGAGCTGCTTTGCGAACGAGACCCATTGATGGTCCGCATTCCACAGGATCACCGGCGAGAACAGCGCCAAGGCAACGAGGCCGCCGAGATAGGGCCAGGGCGAGAGAAACCAGCGCCTGAGCTTCGGCACGGACGCGAGCCAGATCAGGATCGCCGGTCCAAAGAACATCGCGGTATATTTCGACAGCAGTGCCGCCCCGACCGCCGCACCGACCGCGAGCCACCAGGCGCCCCGGCCGGTCTCCAGGACCTTGGCGAGGAAGAACAGCACGAAGCTGGAGGCGACCAGCAGCGGCGCATCGGGCGTGACGATCAGCGTGCCGACGGAGGCCAGCAGCGTCACGTTGAGCAGGATGGCGCTGGTCGCAGCCACGCGCACGCCGCCGAACAGGATCGCGGCAGAGCGATAGACCGCATAGCTCATCGGCAGCGCCAGCAGGATCGAGACGAGGCGGACGCCGAGCTCGGTATCCCCCGCGATCATGGTGCCGGCGCGGATCACATAGGCGACCATCGGCGGGTGGTCGTAATAACCGCCCGCCAGATTCTTCGACCACATCCAGTAATAGGCTTCGTCGAACGTGATCGGCGTGAACGCCGCCGCAACGAGCCGCAATCCGATCAGCGCGAGAATCAACAGCACGGTGTTGCGGACGATCCGCGCGTCGGCCTCGCCCATCGCGTGCTATTTCTTGCGCCAGACGAACAGTCCGGACATCGCGTAGTTCCACACCACGCCCATCAGCGCGCCGGCCATGCCGGCCAGCCACCAGATCGGCTCCTGGTCGTAAACCGAGAAGGCGACGCCGACATTGGCGAGCAGGCCGACGCTGCACACGATGTAGAACGCGATCAGGCCGCGCAGCAGCGCAAAACCCTTCAGCCGCTGGTCGCGATAGGTGAGGAAGTTGTTGAGGATGAAATTGCTGGTCATGGCGACGATGGCGCCGGCGGCCTGCGCCTCTGGGAACGGCGCCTTGAACAGCTGAAGCGCGATGAACAGCGTGGTCAAGTGCACCACGAGGCCGATGCCGCCGACCATGGCGAACAGGATGAAGCGCAACGAGACGATGTCGTTGGTCAGCTTGGCCAGCACGAGACCGAGGAAGTCGAGTGCGACCATGGAATCGAGCTTGCTCTCGCCGTGCTGGCGGGCACCGAAAGTGTAGGGGATCTCGACGGCGCGCAAGCTGCCGTGCGCGCTCGCGACGACGTCGAGCAGGATCTTGAAGCCGTGCACGGAGAGCTTTGGCGCGAGCTGCTCGAAACGGTCGCGGCGGATCATGAAGAAGCCGCTCATGGGGTCGGCGATCTCGACCCGCAGCATCTTCCTGGCGACCTCGGTCGCGAGCGCACTGGCTCCGGCGCGCTGCTTGTTGAAGCCTTCGCTCTTGTAGCCCTCGATGTAGCGGCTGCCGACCACGAGGTCGGCCTGATCGCTGGCGAGGAGCAGCAGCATCTTCGGCAGCTGCGTCTCGTCGTGCTGGAGGTCGGCATCGATCACCGCCACATAGGGAGCGCTCGAGGCGAGGATGCCTTCGATACAGGCGCCCGAGAGGCCGCGACGGCCGATGCGGCGGACACAGCGCACGCGGCTGTCGCGCTGCGCCAGCGCGCGCACGACGTCCCAAGTGCCGTCGGGGGAGTTGTCGTCGACGAACACGACTTCCCACGCGATATTGGCGAGCGTCGCCTCCAGCCGCCGGTACAGCACCGTGACGTTGTCGCGCTCGTTGAAGGTCGGGACGATGACCGACAGTTCCGGCCCCTCTTGAGCCTGCGGCGGGATGTCGGCGCCGGGTCTGATCGCTTCGTTCATGACGGCAGCGTATATCCGCCGCGTCCTGCGCTGCCAAGCCGGGGTCTCTGGGGAACGGCCGAAAAGGGGCCCTAAAATGCCAACGACCCCGGAACGGCAGACCGCGCGTACATCCGGCGCAGGCCTGAGCTATTCCAAGGTCGTCCCAGCAACGGAGTTCTTCGCTCAACGTCGCCGTTACAGGCTAGATGGGAACGGCAGAAGCGCTTCGCAAGGGGCGGAAACCCAGTTTCGTGCCCTATTGGTTGGGCACGTCCCGGATTATCGGGCCGCGCGGCGCGGGCGCGGCGGGGGCGGCCGGTGCCGCCGCAGGGGCCGGCTCGACCTTCGCCGGCCTGGCCGGCTTGCCGTACTGGCCGATCGGCCCAAACACGACGGCAACCGCGAGCACGATCGCTGCGACGATCGCCCCCAGAATGCCCCCCATCGACTCAGACGACATGCAAGTCCATCCCTGCTCCAGATGCGGCGAGTGATACCATGGATGAGCGCGCGGCCGGAAGAGGTGCCGAAAGGGGGCGAATAGCGAATGGGGAGTAGCGAATGAGGAAACCGGCCTTACGTCCTTCGCTATTCGCCACTTCTTATCTGGCGGGCGGTCGGTGCTTGACGAAGGCTGTCACGATGTCCTTCTGCGCCGCCTCCACCGCCCTGTTCGCGGTGGCGAGATGAGCGCCAGCATCGATGTTCGGATACTGCGTGGTGAGATAGTCGAGCAACGCGACCCGGTAATATTGCCGCTCCGATGGACAGGCGCCCGCAACCGAGCGGCCGAAATCCTGCTCCGACAGGCCTTGATTGGAGTCGCGCGAATATTCCCGCGCCAGGCAATGCCAGTAATCGTCGCGGCCCTGCTGGGCGAGCTTCTGTGCGCTTCTCGCGTCGTCGTCATCGGCCAAAGCGGGCCATGTCATGGCAGCAGATGTCATCATGACGAGCGCGGCTCCCACCGACAGCATCCGCATCTCGTTCTCCTTTTTTCGCGGGTCCGGGCGCAAGCTTAGACGGGCCGAGCCAACTGGCCAATCACAACTGGTTTGACTAGGATGGGGTCCCTCCCCGTCGATGCGAGAAATTCCGTGGCCAAAGCAAAAACCGCGTCAAAAAAATCCGGCAACATCTTCATCGGCATCGGCGGCTGGACCTTCGAGCCCTGGCGCGGCGTGTTCTATCCGGAGAAGCTGGCGCAGGCGAAGGAGCTGTCCTATGCCGCCTCGAAGCTGACCTCGATCGAAATCAACGGCACCTATTACGGTTCGCAGAAGCCGGAGAGCTTTCGCAAATGGGCGAGCGAAGTTCCCGATGGTTTCGTGTTCTCGGTGAAGGGACCGCGCTTCGCCACCAACCGCCGCGTGCTGGCCGAGGCCGGCGATTCCATCAAGCGGTTCTATGATTCCGGTGTGCTTGAACTCGGCGACCATCTCGGGCCGGTGCTGTGGCAGTTCGCGCCGACGAAGAAGTTTGACGGCGCCGATTTCGGCAAGTTCCTGGAGCTCTTGCCGCGCAAGCTCGAAGGGCGCGCGCTGCGCCATGTCGTGGAAGTGCGCCATGACAGCTTCTGCACGCCGGACTTCGTCGCGCTGATCCGCGAGTTCGAGACGCCCGTCGTGTTCGCCGAGCACGGCAAATATCCGGCCATCGCAGACGTCGCCGGCGATTTCGTCTATGCGCGGCTCCAGAAGGGCAATGACGAGATCAAGACCTGCTATCCGCCGAAGCAGCTCGATGCCTGGGCCAAGCGCCTCCAGGACTGGGCTTCGGGCGGTGAACCCGACGACCTTCCGAAGGTTGACACGGGCAAGCCGACGAAGGAGCCGCGGGACGTGTTCGCCTATGTCATCCACGAGGGCAAGGTGCGCGCCCCGGCCGGCGCCATGGAACTGATCGCGCGGGTGAGCTGAGCGGGCGATGGCCAATTGGGAGCACCAAGGCTTCCTCACGTCATGGCCGGGCTTGTCCCGGCCATCCACGACTTGCCGCGCGGCACGAAGAACGTGGATGCCCGGGACAAGCCCGGGCATGACGACCTCCCGTGTCGTGACCTGAGGAGTCCCCATGGCAAAGGCGAGGAAGCTCTTCACCATCGGCTATGAGCAGACGCCGCCCAAGGCCGTGCTGGACGAACTGGAAGAGGCCGGCGTCAAGCTCGTGGTCGACGTGCGCGCGGTGACGTCATCGCGCCGGCCGGGCTTTTCCAAGAAGCAGCTTTCGGCAGGCCTCGACGAGCGCGGCATCGCCTATGTCCATCTCGCCGCGCTCGGCACGCCGAAAGAGGGTCGCCTCGCCGCCCGCAGCGGGCAGTACGACGTGCTGGAGAAAATCTACGCAAAGCACCTGAAAACGCCGCAGGCGCGGGAAGAGATGGACGAGCTCTCGGCGCTGGTGAAGAAGGCGGGCCCCGTCTGCCTGCTCTGCTACGAGCGCGACCACACCCACTGCCACCGACAGATGATCGCGGAGATCATCGAGGAGCGCGACGGGGTGACGGTGAGGAATTTGGCGGGACGGCAGGTGTAGCCGTCGCCGTCATTCCGGGGCGCGCGCAGCGCGAGCTACGGTGCGCAATTGCGCACCTGAGAATCCATTCCTTCACCCTCTCTGCTGCCCGATGGATTCCGGGCTCAGCGCTACGCGCTGCCCCGGAATGACGAGCTGATAGAGCCTCAGCCCTCCCCCTCCAGCCTCAACGTCCCCTCCATCATCTGCACGCAACTTCCGCCGACATGGGCGGAGACGATCTTGCCGTCCTGCTTGCGCACGCGGGTGAGAAGCATGCTCGGACGGCCCATGTCAAAGCCCTGGCCGATGGTGAGCTTCAATTCGCCGTCACGCGTGGGATCGAGATCGGCGAACAGCGCGGCGGCCGCGACCGTCGCGCTGCCCGTGGCGGGGTCTTCGATCAGGCCGCTTGCGCCGGGAAAGAACATCCGCGCCTGACGCTCGCAGGGCGCCTCCGCTGCCGGAACATCGCGCGTGTAGAAGTAGACCGAGAAAGCGCCGTCGCGCGGGAGCATCCGGCCAAACGCTGCCGCCTCGGGCTTGGCCCTGCGCACGGCTTCGCGCGATCCCACCTCCGCCACCACGAACGGCGTTCCGACGCCGACGACTTGCGGCGCATGATGATCGGTCTTGATGTCATCCGCCGCCAGGGAAATGCAGGCGGCGACGTCGGCTGCGGACAGCTGCGCAAGCCTCGCCAGTTTCTGTGGCGCGGTGAGCTCGGCGCTGATCACCCTGCCCTGCTCCCGCACGATATCGACCGGGACCAGACCGGCCTTTTCCTCGAACAGCAGCCGCGGCTTCGACTCTTTCGCGATCGTTGCCAGCACGAAGGCCGTGCCGACATTGGGATGGCCCGCAAACGGCAGCTCCCGAACCGGGGTGAAGATGCGCACCTCGGCGTCGTTGGCCTTGTCGCGCGGCGGCAGCACGAAGGTCGTCTCGGAATAGTTAAACTCGGTGGCGATCGACTGCATCTGCGCGGTCGTGAGCCCGCCGGCATCGAGCACCACGGCGAGCTGGTTGCCGCCGAAGGCGCGGTCGGTGAACACGTCGACGGTGACGTAGCGGCGCTGCATCGTCTCTTCCTCATGCAAGTGACGGCCGCGACCGGCCGCTTCGCCGGCACTCTACAAGCCGGCCGCCTCGCTCGTCATGCCCCAAAATTCGGAGCAATCGGAGCAATCGCCGATGATGGAAGAGACCTGCGTGCGGCGACGCATGATGCGCGCTACCCCAGCTGAAACACCTGCATCTTCTGCACGTAGCCGCGCACTTCGACTTCACCGAGCGCGACGGCGTCGCTGCCGTCGTCACCCAGCGCCTCACGCACGGATGCGGAGATCAGGAGCTGCGAACCGAACTCCTTGTTCAGCGCCTCCAGGCGCGAGGCGAAGTTCACGGTATCGCCGATGACGGTGTATTCCTTGCGCCGGGGCGAGCCGATATTGCCGGCAACGACCTCGCCGAAATGGATGCCGATGCCGATGCGAAGCGGCCAACTCGTCTGTGCGTTGATGCGGTCCATGGCGGTCAGCATCTCGCGGCCGGCGGCGACCGCCCGCTGTACAGCGTCGGAGGCCTCCAGCGGCGCGCCGAACAACGCCAGAAAGCCGTCGCCCAAGAACTTGTTCACGATGCCGCCATGACGGTCGAGGATGTCGACCAGGACCGCAAAGGCGCCGTCGAGCCGATCGACCACCTCCTGCGGGGTGCGCGACTGCGCGCCGGCGGTGAAGCCGCGGAAATCGACGAACATCACCGCGACACGGCGGAGATCGCCGCCCGCGCTGGCTCCGGCGGCCATCAGCCGCTCCACCACCTGGGGGGAGACGTGCTGCCCGAACAGGTTCGTCACGCGGTCGCGCGCGGTCGCTGCCGCGATACTCGCGGCGAATTGCCGCCGCAATTGCGCTCCGACGGCACCCGCCAGCACGCCGCAGATCAGGATGACCACGCTGCGCACCGCGTGGAAGTAGATCAGGGGCTCGCCGGTCTCGCTCGTCAAGTTGTAGTACAGCGCGGCCGCCAGAAGCCCGGCGGCAGCCACGAGACCCGTGAATGTGGAAAGCCAGAAATCAAGCCGCAGGGTCGAGAGGATGATGAAGATGAAGTACATGAGCGGTACTGCGAAACCGAGAGCCTGGCTCGGGCCCATGGACCGGATCTGCAGGATGAGGATGACGGTCGGCAGCGATGTCTCGATCAGCGTGCCGATATAGCGCCTGATCACCGGCAGGTCGCGATCGAGGCGGAGATTCTTCCTGATCTGGGTGTGGACCCAGACCTCGAACAGGATGAAGCAGAGGAGAAGGCCGTAGACCTGGATGATCCCTTCCGTCCCGCGCCAGACCCGGTTCACCACGGTGGGATCGAGCAAATAGATCACGGTGAGGAACAACATCATGACGCACCCCGTCAGGATCAGCGCCCGCACCCGCAACAGCTCGGTGCGCAGCACTTCCCGCGTCAGCTCGCGCTCGAAATCCTTCGAGAGCACTGCATGCTGCCGTGTCTTCCTGCTCGCAAAACGAACCATCATCCCCCCTTGTCATTCCGGGGCACGCGCAGCGTGAACCCGGAATCTCGAGATTCCGGGTTCGCACTTCGTGCGCCCCGGAATGACGTCACAGGGCAGTTTGCCTCAATCCAGCGTACGACGGAAGCGCGTCACGGCGATGGTCATGGCGAGCAGCATCAGGGCCGCCAGCGCCAGCGTGTCGAAGTGCAGGTTCTGCATGGTCGCGCCCTTCAGCATGATGGCGCGGACGATGCGCAGATAGTGGGTCAGCGGCAGACCCTCGCCGAGATATTGCGCCCACGCCGGCATGCCCGCGAACGGGAACATGAAGCCGGAGAGCAAGATGCTGGGCAGGAAGAACATCATCGACATCTGCATCGCCTGGAGCTGGTTCTGCACCAGTGTCGATATGGTGTAGCCGATCGACAGATTGGTGGTGATGAACAGCGTCGAGAGCAGCGCCAGCAGGACGAGGTTGCCGAGCACGGGTACGCCGAACAGGCCGACGCCAATGCTGATGATCAGGAAGGCCTGGACGAAGCCGACCAGCACGTAAGGGACGATCTTGCCGAGCATCACCTCGACCGGCTTGATCGGCATCGACAGCAGGCTCTCCATTGTGCCGCGCTCGACCTCGCGCGTAACCGACAGCGCGGTAAAGATCAGCATGGTCATGGTCAGAATGGTGCCGACCAGCCCCGGCACGATGTTGAGGCTGGACACCGCGGCCGGATTGTAGCGCGCGTGCGCGCGGATCTCGAACGGCATCTCCGGGGGATCGCCGATGTAGAGATCGTGCTTGAGCGCGGTCTGCACGACCATGCCGAGCGAACCGATCGCCGCGCTCGCTGCGACCGGGTCCGTGGCGTCGGCGGCGACCAGCAGCGCCGGCTTGTCACCGCGCCGCACGGCCCGCTCGAAGCCGCGCGGGATCTCGACGCCGAACAGCACCTTGCCGGATTTCAGCAGGTTGTCGAAGTCGTCGACGTCGTGCACTTCATAGAGGAAGCGGAAATAGGCGGTGTTCTCCAGTGCCTTCAGGATCGAGCGGGCGAGATCGGAGTCCTCCTGGAGCAGCACGGCGCTCGGCAGATGGCGCGGCGTGGTGTTGATGGCATAGCCGAACAGCATCAGCTGCATCACGGGCAACATCACGATCATCGCGAACGAAACGCGATCGCGCTTGAGCTGGATGAACTCCTTGACCAGCATCGCATAGGAGCGCCGCAGAAAGCCGAAGCGCTCGCGGATTTCGCGTCGGGGTGCGCGATGGTCGACTGCGCTCATTGGAAATTGTCCCTGGAGCGCCCCATCAGCTCGATGAACACGTCTTCGAGCGACGGTTGCGACTTCTGCCAGCGCAATCCGTCCTTCTCGCGCCAGGGCGCTATGCTGTCTTCGAGTGCCGCGACGTCGCGGCCGGAAACATGCAGTGAGCTGCCGAACGGCGCCACCATGTCGATCCCGGGCTTGCCCGTGAGCGCGGCCGCAAGCTCGTTCAGTCCTTCGCCGGTGACGGTGTAGGTCGTCAGCGCGGATTTCGCGATCACCTCTTCCACCGTGCCGTGCGCCAGCAGATAGCCGTAGGCGATGTAGGCGATCTCGTGGCAGCGCTCGGCCTCGTCCATGTAATGGGTCGAGACCAGCACCGTGAGGCCTTCGGCGGCGAGTGCGTGGATCTCGTTCCAGAAATCGCGCCGCGCCTTGGGATCGACGCCAGCGGTGGGCTCGTCGAGCAGCAATAATTGTGGATTGGGCAGCGTGCAGGCCCCCAGCGCCAGCCGCTGCTTCCAGCCGCCGGAGAGCTCGCCCGCAAGCTGCTCCTCGCGCCCTGAGAGCCCGAGCCGCCTGATCATGTCGCGTGCGGCGCCGCGCGCGTCGGTGACGCCATAGAGCCGCGCGACGAATTCGAGGTTCTCGCGCACCGAAAGATCCTGGTACAGGCTGAAGCGCTGGGTCATGTAGCCGACCTGGCGCTTGATCTTCTCGGCATCGCGACGGATGTCATAGCCGAGGCAGGTGCCCTCGCCGCTGTCAGGCGTGAGCAGCCCGCAGAGGATGCGGATGGTCGTGGTCTTGCCCGAGCCGTTGGGTCCGAGGAAGCCGTAGATCGAGCCGCGCTTCACCTGCATCGACAGATCGTGCACGACCTCGCGGCCGCCGAACGATTTAGTCAGGCCTTTGACGTCGATCGCGATGTCGTTGCCGCTGCTCATCGCTTGTCCGCCACGGGTGTCTTCGGATTGAGATAGACGTCGATCGGCTGTCCCACGCGCAAGGCATCGGGACGAGAGGGCCGCGCCTGGATCAGATAGACGAGCTTGTTGCGCTCATCGAGGCTGTAGATGACAGGCGGGGTGTATTCGGCCGAGGTCGCGATGAAGTAGATCTTTGCGATGAGGTCGGCCGCGCAATTGTCGCACGAGACGCGCACCGTGTCGCCGATCGCGAGCTTCGGCAATTCGGTCTCCGGCACGAAGAAACGCAGCTTCATGTTGCCGGGCGGCATGATCGACAGCACCGGCCGCTGCGCCCCCACCATCTCGCCCTCGCGAAAATAGATCTGCTGGATGGTGCCGGCGACGGGCGCAAAGCCCTTGCGTCGCGCCATCCGCGTCTCGGACGTCGCCACCCGCGCTTCCGCGACGCGCAAGGCCGACACGGCGGAATCGAGATTGGCCTGCGTGCCCGAGCCGGTCCTGCTCAGCGAGGACGCCCGGTCATAGGTCTGCTGCGCGTTCGCCAGCGTCGCCTTGTTCTGATTGAGATCGGCGCGCTGGAGATCGTCGTCGACGGAATAGAGGGCATCGCCGACCTTGACCTCTTCGCCTTCGCGGACGTTGAGCTTGGTGACCCGCCCCGCTTCGTCCGGGCTGACGAAGATCATGTCGGCCTCGACCCAGCCCTGGAAGCCGGGATCGCGCTTCTCCGTGCACCCGGCAAGCGAGATTGCGAGGACCAGCGCCACGATCGTACCGAGGCGCGGCAGATTGTGCTGTCGATCCCTCACCCTGAGGAGCTGCGAAGCAGCGTCTCGAAGGGCGAGGAGCCACAGCCGGGCCTGCATCCTTCGAGACGCGCGTTCCGCGCTCCTCAGGATGAGGTGAGAGATGGTGTGCGACGACGTCATGTCGTGCTCCGTTCGCCAAAAATCAAATCGAGATGGACACGCAGCATCTCTTGCGCGTCCAGCGGCGCGTGCCGCGCAAACAGGCTCTGCCAGATCACCGCGATCATCGCGGGTGCGACCAGGATCTGCGGATAGCGCGCGAGGTCCTTCTGCCGGATCTCGCCGCGGGCGATGCCGAGCTCGATCAGCGCGCGCATGGCGGCGACCCCGCGCGAGACGACCTCCCGGTAGTAGAAGTCGGCCACGGACGGAAAGCGCGGGCCCTCCGCCACGATCAGGCGCACCAGATCGCCACGCCTCGTGCCGATCACCTCGTTCAGGAAGTTGCTTGCGAAAGCCTCGATCAGGTCGCGCACCGAGCCCGCCGGCGGCGGCAGCGTAGTCAGCCGTGCGACCACAGGAACGATGACGATACGCACCAGCTCCTCGAACATCGATTCCTTGTCCTTGAAGTGCAGGTAGATCGTCCCCTTCGCCACGCCGGCGCGCTTGGCGATGTCGTCGAGCCGCGTCGCCGCAAACCCGCGCGCGATGAATTCCTCCATCGCCGCTTCCACGATCGCCGCACGCCGCTCCGCCGCGCGCGTCGCACGGTTCGAGGCAGGCACCTCTTCGCTGCGAGCAGGCACAGGGCCCTTGGCACTGGCGCGAGTTGCTGGCGGCAAGGCGGCTTTGGTCGGTTTCCTGGTCATTCGAAATATATGACTGACTGGTCAGTCATAGTCAAGCAAGGCGAGCAACCGCACGCCTGAGATTAAATTAGTATTGACTAATGCATTAGCGAATGCTAATCGATCGGCATGATCGAAGCCGCCCCAAACCCCGTCACCACCGTGATGCGCGCCCTCGCCGACCCGACACGGCGCGCCGTGTTCGAGCGCGTGTTCGAGAGCAAGGAGATCAGCGTCGCCGAGCTGACGCGCGGCAGCGGGGTCACTCAGGGCGCGATCTCGCAACACCTGAAGTCCCTCAAGCAGGCCGGTCTCGTCGCCGAGCGCGCAGAGGGCCGCAACGTCTATTACCGCGCCGCACCGCAAGGCCTCGAACCGCTGGTGACCTGGATGGATCATTACGGCGTCTTCTGGCGCGAGCGTTTCCAGAACCTGCGTGACCTCTTGAAGGAGATCGATCCGTGAGTGCTGCCGCGTTGAAAGCCGAAACAAGGGACATCGTCATCGACGAGGTCTTCCCTCACACGCCCGAGACCATCTGGAAGGC
Organism: Bradyrhizobium sp. USDA 327; assembly: GCF_041262065.1. Taxonomy (NCBI): domain Bacteria; kingdom Pseudomonadati; phylum Pseudomonadota; class Alphaproteobacteria; order Hyphomicrobiales; family Nitrobacteraceae; genus Bradyrhizobium; species Bradyrhizobium sp. USDA 327. The sequence continues at coordinate 4,138,817 of NZ_JBGCCW010000001.1, forward strand.
GCTGACCAGCGCCCAATTGATCGCGCGCTGGCTGATGCAGCCGACCGGCTTCGAGGCCGTCGAAGGCAATAGCTTCACGTTCCAGACCACGCCGGGCGGCAACTGGGACGGCGTGATCCATTGCCGGGTTCTGGAGGTCGTAGCAAACCGCCGCCTCGTCTACGCCTGGAAGGGCGGCGACGAGCGCAACACCGGCTATGGCGCACCGCTCGACACCATCGTGACGTGGTCCCTCACCCCGGTCGAGGCCGGCACGCGGATCCGCCTGGTCCATGCGGGCTTCGTCCTGCCGAGGAACGAGTCGGCCTACACGGTCATGAGCGGCGGCTGGAAGAAGGTCGTCCGCAAGCTCGACGAAATCAGCGGCGAAGAGTGAAAGGGAGATATCGCGATGGAAAAGCCCTATACCGGCGGCTGCGCCTGCGGCGCGATCCGCTATTCGATCACCGGCGAGCCGCTGTTCAGCAATCACTGCCAGTGCCGGGACTGCCAGCGGGAAAGCGGCAGCGGCCACGGCTCGTACGCGACCTTCGCGCGCGCCGGCGTCACGCTGACCGGCGAAGCGAAGCATTGGGACATGGTCGCCGACAGCGGCAACGTGAAGACGCGCGGCTTCTGCACGCAATGCGGCGTGCCTGTCTACATGACCTTCGCAGCACAGCCCGACGTCTTCACGATCCGGGCGGCAAGCCTCGACGAACCCGCCCGCTACAGGCCGCAGGCAGTCACTTTCGCCGCGCGCGGTCACGGCTGGGATCGTCTCGACCCCGACCTGACAAAATTTGCGGGCATGCCGCCGGGGTAAGGCACGGCGCGCTAGTGGCGGCGGTCGGTCGCTCAGATGCATGGCCGGATATAAGGTCGGTTGATCTCCCACAACTCCTCGAGCAGGCCGCGCGCGGCCTGCTCGGAATGGATGACGGGGTCGAGCAGCAGCGCTTGCAGCGCCATTTCCTTCGAGGCATGCATCGCCGCCTCCACCGCCATCTGCTGAACCTGAACCTGGGTCGTCATCAGCTTGGCCACGCCATCGGGCAGCGGCCCGAGCGAGACAGGATGGATGCCCGCGGCATCTACCACCACCGGCACCTCGACCGCGGCATCGGCCGGCAGGTTCGGGATCACCTGTCGATTGTGGACGACGGCGGATTCGATGAGTTGCTTGCGGTTATGAACGATGGCGGCGATGATGCCGATCGCGCGTTCCCCCGACGGCACCGACCACCAGTCCGGCACATCGGCACGACCGGCGAGCACGTCATCAATTATCCGCGTCAGTTTCGCGCGTTCGCTCTCGTCCCAGTCAAAGTTGTAGCCACCCTCGCCGGCCTCCCAGCCGAACGAGAGATACTCGCCGACGTGACCGTCGCCGCAGCCGAGCCAGTAGCCGAAGGCATGCAACAGCTTGCGCGTCAGGGGTGAGAAGGTGGGATCGAAATCCCGCTCCTTCTCACGCAACAGCGGATAGAGGTCCTCACCCGTCTCGCGATCCCGAATTTCGGTCAGACATTGGAAGTGATTGAGGCCCGCGCCCCACACATCCACCCGGCTTTCCGGCATCCCCAGGATTCGGGCGACATCGCCGCGGGCAAGGAATATTCCGTGGCAGAGGCCGACGCTGCGAATCCTGCTGTAGCGCCCGAGCGCCAGGATGATGCGGCTTTCCGGATTGGAGAAGTTGATGAAGGTCGCACGCGGGCAGCGGAGCTCCATCTCGCGCACGAAGTCGAAGACCACCGGCAAGGTGCGCAGCGTGAAGAACAAACCGCCGGGCCCACCATTCTCGCCCAGCGTATGATGGATGCCAAATTTGCGCGGAATCTCGAAATCGAGCCGCCACAGCCGATTGCGATCGATGGCGGTGGAGTGCACGACGAACTCCGCCCCGTCGAGCGCCGCGCGCCAATCCGTCGTGGCCTCGATGGCATAACCGGCGCCGGATCTCTCGTTGAGCAGTTTCGCGAGCCGCATCGACCGGCCGAGCCGGTCGACGTTTCGTCCGACGAGGACCAGTGTTGAACCGGCCAGATCGCGGGTCGAGAACAGGTCCCGGAACATGCTCATCCCAAAGGACGCGCTGCTCGCGCCGAGAAAGACGATCTTCGTTGGCCGGACCATGCTCTGCTCCTTCGGGAGGCTAGCTGAAGTCGAGCACCATGCGGCCCTCGATCTTGCCGGCCTTCATCCGATCGAAGACGTGGTTGATCTCCGCGAGCGGCACCTTGGCCACCTCGGCCTTCACCTTGCCGTCGGCGGCAAACGCGATGGCTTCGTCGAGGTCGCGCCTCGTACCGACGATGGAGCCGCGCACGGTGATGCGCTTGAGCACGACGTCGAAGATCGGCGTCGGGAATTCGCCCGGCGGCAGGCCGACGAGGCTGACGGTGCCCTTGCGGCGCACCATCTTCAGCGCCTGCGCGAACGCGGCAGTCGAGACAGCCGTCACCAGCACGCCGTGGGCGCCGCCCCCGGTCGCCGCCAGCACCTTGTCCACAGCGCCAGCTGCGAGCGCATCGACCGCGAGATCGGCGCCAGCCTCACGTGCAAGCGCGAGCTTGTCCTCGGCAATGTCGACCGCGACGACCTTGAGCCCCATCGCCTTGGCGTACTGGATCGCGACATGACCCAGCCCGCCGACGCCTGAGATCACCACCCACTCGCCGGGCCTGGCTTCGGTCTCCTTCAATCCCTTGTAGGTGGTGACGCCGGCGCACAGGATCGGCGCGATGGCAGCGAAATCGACCGTCGCCGGCAGCTTCGCGGCGAAGGCGGCCGAGGCGATGACATATTCGGCGAAGCCGCCGTTCACGCTGTAGCCGGTATTGTGCTGGTGCTCGCACAACGTTTCCCAGCCGGTCTCGCAATATTCGCAGGCCATGCAGGCATCATGCAGCCAGGCGACGCCGACGGCGTCGCCGACCTTGAGATTCTTCACGCCGGGCCCCAGCGCGGCGACGATGCCGGCGACCTCATGGCCTGGGATGAAGGGTGGCACCGGCTTTACCGGCCAGTCGCCGGAGGCTGCGTGCAGATCGGTATGGCAGACGCCGCAGGCCTTCACCTTGACCAGGACCTCGCCGGGACCGGGCTGCGGCACCGGCACGTCCTCGATCACCAGCGGCTTGCCGAACTGTTTGACGATTGCGGCTTTCATGGTCGGCATATCTCTGCTCCTTCGCATTGCGAATGGCAGAGTAGCGGCCTCGCGCGGCCGGCACTTGATCCGGGTCAAACCGCCCAATCGTTGCGCAGCGTGCTGCCGTCATGACAGCGCGGTGACAGGACTTCCGCAGCTGAATGTCAGCTATGGAACTTCAGGCCGTCGACGATCTTGTCGATCACCTTGCGCTCCGCGCGCATGGCGATGCCGACGAGATTGAGCTCGGTGCGCGCGACCGCCCTCACCGCCTCGCGGTTGGCGGCATCGTGCGTGGTCTTGAACATGTCCTCGGTATAGACGGCCGGCGTAACGTTCCGAGTGAGCGCGCGGTCCAGCGCTCGCGACAACGCCGGACCGTCGGCGCCATAGATCAGGATCGGCTGGCCGATCAGCGCGTGATACTTCGTCCCCGAGGCGTCTTCATAGGCTTCGCCGATGCAGTCCGGAAATGCCGCGGCGATGCCGCTGGTGAGAAAGGACGCGACGTTGAGCTTCTGCCAGGTTTGGAGATCGGTGCGGATCACGACCGCGATCTTGGTGTCGAACTGCATGGATATCCCTAGCTGTCATTCCGGGTTCGATGCTACGCATCGCCCCGGAATGACAGCAAGAGGGATGGATGGAATCAACCCTTGGCGTCGCAGGCCCAGGCGCGGATCACGCATTCCTTGCCGCCGTACTTGTAGCATTCGCGCGTGGCGGCATTGAGCGAGGCCGAGATCTTCGGCTTGACGGCATAGCCATAGGCGCCGCAGGGATTTGTCATATCGACCGACATCGCGGCACAGGCGCGCTTCATCGTCACCGTGGTGCAATCGCCCTTGCACTGCTTCTGCGCCGCGGCGCGGGCCTCGTGCTCGTGGCCATAGTCATAGGCCTGGCCATAAGCGCCGCACTTACCGACCGCAAAGGCGCCGGCGGCATGGGCTTCGGTGATGTAACGGGCACCGGTGACACAGACGGACAGCGCAAAGAAAAACATCGCGCAACGGCGCGCGACGACGTTCGAAGCCATGGAAAAACCCCTCCCCCCAAGGCAGGTGGAGGCGACTCTAAGCGGCGGTCGTTTCCAGATGGTGAACGGGTGGTTGAAAATTGGTGGGCTTGGGAAGTGGCGTAGGGTGGATTAGCGCAGCGTAATCCACCTCTGTTTGTTTCCGCAGAGAAATACAGTGGTGGATTACGCCTTCGGCTAATCCACCCTACGGCGCCCTCATCCGCGTCTTGCCGCTTCCAGCGCCTGCGGCGTGTCGATGTCGAGGAAGGCGCTCTCGCCGTCGACGGGCACTTCGGCCACCGCCTCGGCATGCCTGGCGATCAGGTGGCGCGCGCCGACGTCGCCGTCGAGCGTCATCAGTTCCTTGAAGAAGCGGCGCGACCACAGCACGGGATTGCCGCGGCGGCCTTCGCTGACGGGCACGACGATGAGATTGCCGCGGTCGGGCGCAAAGCTGTCGATGAGGCGGTCGATCAGGCCGGCATCGATCAGCGGCATGTCGCCGAGGCACACCACGGCGCCGCCGCAGGTCTCCGGCACGGCTGCGATGCCCGCCTTGACCGAGCTGGCGATGCCGCCGGCGAAATCCGGATTGCGGACGAATTTCACGTTCAGGCCCTGCAAAGCCTGCTCGACCAGCTCGGCCTGGTGCCCGGTCACGACGATCACCTCCGATGCTTTCGAGGCCAGCGCCTGCTCGGTCGCAAGGCGCACCAGCTTCTTGCCGTCGAGCTCGGCGAGCAGCTTGTTCGGGCCGCCCATGCGGGTCGAACGGCCCGCCGCGAGCACGATGGCCGCGACCTGGCTGTTGCCCTCCGTCTCCGGCTTTGCGCGCGGCTGCGGCCGCGTCACGATTTCCATCAGGAGACCGCCGACTCCCATCCCCATCAGCTCGGACCGTGTCACCTTGATGCCGGCGAGGAGCCGCATCAAGACCCAGTCAAATCCGTTCTCGACCGGCGAGCGCGCACAACCCGGCGCGCCCAGCACCGGGACGCCGCCGGCGCGGGCGATCAGCAGCAGATTGCCGGGATCGACCGGCATGCCGAAATGCTCGATCTCGCCGCCGATGCCGGTAACGGCCGCGGGGATCACGTCGCGGCGATCGGCGATCGCAGAGGCGCCGAACACGATGACGAGCTCGGCACCAAGGCCGAGCAAGTCCTTGATCGCGGCCGACAGCGCCTGCTCCTCATGCGGGACACGCCGCTCGGCAATGATGCTGGCGCCGGCCGGCGCGAGGCGCTCGGCGGTGACGCGCAGGGTCTTGTCGATCACCTTGGAGGACAGGCCCGGTAGCAGCGTCGAGACGATGCCGACGCGCTTGATCACGTAAGGGGCGATCTTAAGGACGTCCTTGCCGGCGGCCTTCACTGCCGCATCTCGCAAAACGCCCTCGACGCCGAACGGGATGATCTTGACGGTGCCGACCATCTCGCCCTCGACCACCGGCTTGTAGGCGGTGAGCGTCGCGAAGGTGATGGCCTCGTCGACATTGTTGATGCGGTCGACCGCAGCGCGGTCGATCACCAGCACGCCGGGCTGCGCGGCAAACAGATTGGCACGGCCGGTGAAGGCGCGCTCGACATGAATACCCTCGCCGCCGATGGCGAGCGCGATGCTGGCGGCCGCAACGTCCTCGGAGACGTCACCCGCCTCCATCCGCACCACGACGATGTCCTTGATACCGGCACGCTCCAGCGCCTCGACCTCGGCGGCGCCGATCGTCGTGCCTTTCTTCAGCACCAGCGGTCCCTGACGCAGGGTGTGGACGGTCACCCCGCCGATCGCATCCCTCGGGCTCGCCGGTCCAAACTTCATGCCGCTTCTTCTTTTTCTTTTGGAGGCAGCCGAAGCACGGCGGTGATCTCGGCCATGATCGCCACCGCGATCTCGGATGGAGAGACCGCGCCGATCGGAAGGCCAATGGGCGCGTGGATGCGCGCGATGTCGCTTTCCTTGGCGCCCTGCGCCCGCAACCGGTCGGCACGCTTGGCATGCGTCTTTCGCGAGCCGAGCGCGCCGATATAGAAGCAGTTGCGCTCGAAGGCGTGCAGCAGCGCGGGATCGTCAATCTTGGGATCGTGCGTTACCGCGACGAAGGCGGTGTAGGCATCGACGTTGAGCGGCGGCAGCGCCGTGTCGGGCCATTCGGCGATCAGCGGAATGTCCGGGAAGCGCTCGGGGCTTGCGAAGGCCGTGCGTGGATCGACGACAGTCACGTCGTAGCCGAGCGAGCGCGCCAGCGGCGCCAGCGCCTGGCTGATATGGACCGCGCCGACGATGACGAGCTTTGCCGTCGGCGCGTAGACGTTGAGGAACAGCTTCTTGCCGCCAGCCTCGACACTGGCGCTCTTGCCCATGCGAAGCTGCTTCTCCAGCTCGGTGCGCAAGGGATCCCTGGCAAAATCCTTCGCCTTCACCAGCCGCTGCTCGCCGCTCTCGGTGTCGGTCACCAGGATCACCGGCCGGCGCGCGGCGCGCTCGGCATTGAGTTCGTGCAGGATTGCGAGCTTCACGACTAACCGACCTTCTCGACGAAGACGCGGATGGTGCCGCCGCAGGACAGCCCGACATTCCAGGCGGTCTCGTCGGCCACGCCGAACTCCAGCATCCTCGGCTTGCCGCTCTGGATCACGTCCATGGCCTCGGTCACCACGGCGCCCTCGACGCAGCCGCCGGAGACCGAGCCGAGGAAGGTGCCCTCGTCGTTGATGACGAGGCTCGAGCCCGCCGGGCGCGGCGCCGAACCCCAGGTCTCCACAACGGTGGCGAGCGCGACGCCACGACCGGCCTTCTGCCAGTCCTCCGCCGCCTTCAGGATATCCTCGTCGCGATCGAGCATTGGGTGCCTCTCAAGCTGCGGAGCGGATCAGGCTGCGGTGATGCGGCGGCAGCGGCCCGGAGAGCGTCGTGATCAGCTCCTGGATCGAACTCAAATTATGTACCGGGCGGAATTCGTCAACGTGGGGAAGCATCATTTTGATGCCCTGCGCCTTGGCCTCGAAACCGCCGAACCTCAACAGCGGGTTGAGCCAGATCAGCCGGCGGCAGGACCGGTGCAGCCGGTCCATCTCGAAGGCCAGCTTGGAATCGGCCTCCCGCTCCAGCCCGTCGGAAATCAGCAGCACGATGGCGCCCTGGCTCAGCACGCGCCGCGCCCACAATTTGTTGAAGTTGTGCAGCGAGGCCGAGATCCGGGTGCCGCCGGCCCAGTCCTCGACCGAGGCCGAGCAGCTCGCCAGCGCCTCGTCGGGGTCGCGCTGGCGCAGCGCGCGGCTGACATTGGTCAGACGGGTGCCGAACAGGAACACCGAGACGCGCTTGCGCGCGTCGGTGATGGCGTGGAGGAAGTGCAGGAACAGGCGGGTGTACTCGCTCATTGAGCCCGAGATATCGAGCAGCGCGACGATCGGCGCCGGCTTCTGGACCCGCCCGAGGCGATGGATGTCGATGATGTCGCCGCCGGTGCGGAGCGATGCGCGGAGCGTGCGGCGCAGGTCGAGCCGCAGGCCCCGGGGGTCGGGCTGGCGCCGGCGCGTCAGAAGCTCCGCCTGCGGCAGGTGCATCCGCTCGACGGCGCGGAGCGCCTCGGCGATCTCGGCCGCGCTCATCTGCGCGAAATCCTTCTTCTGAAGGATCTCCTTGTCGGAGACCGACAGGCGCAGATCCTGCTCCTGGTGCTGCGGCGTCTCCGTCATCCGCGGCTGCGACATCGCCTCCTGCACGCGGCGCGCGCCCGCCTGCGGCTTCTTCTTGGCCTGCTCCGGCAGCGGCACCGAATCCAGCATGTGCTTCCATTGTTCCGAGGCGCGGAAGAACAGGTTGAAGGCCTGCTTGAAGATCAGCGCATGCTCGTGACGCTTGACGAAGATCGCCTCCAGCGTCGTGAAGACGTCGGCGCGGTTGCCGATGTCGATCACCTCGAGCGCATTCATGGCGTCGATCACCGCACCCGGCCCGACGGGAATGCCGGCGGCACGCAACGCGCGGGCGAAGCCGACGATGTTGTCGGCGAACTGCTCGGTCTGCTCCGGGGCAAGGTGGTTGATGGCCATGGGTCCACACTCTCGGTCGTCATTCCGGAGCGCGCCTCTTGGCGCGAGCCCGGAATCCATACTCCCGATCGTGGTTATGGATTCCGGGCTCGCGCTGACGCGCCCCGGAATGACGAGTTAGTCATGACGCACGCGCGTCAATTCTCGCTCGTGGCTTCCTTCAGCACCTTCTGCAAGGCATCGCCCTGCATCCGGGTGATGTCGTCCTGATACTTCAGCAGCGCACCCAGCGTGTCGCCGACCACTTGCGGGGTCAGCGACCGGGCATCGAGCTCGGACAGGGCGGTCGCCCAGTCGATGGTCTCGGCGACACCCGGCGACTTGTAGAAATCCTGGTTGCGCAGCGCCTGCACGAAGCGCACGACCTGCTGCGAGAGCTTGGCGGAGATGCCGGGCACGCGCATCTTGACGATCGCAAGCTCACGCTCGGCGGCAGGATAATCCACCCAGTGATAGAGGCAGCGCCGCTTCAGCGCGTCGTGGATCTCGCGGGTACGGTTGGAGGTGATGATGACGATCGGCGGATGCGGCGCCTTCACGGTGCCGAATTCGGGGATGGTCACCTGGAAGTCGCTGAGGATTTCGAGCAGGTAGGCCTCGAACGCCTCGTCGGCGCGGTCGAGCTCGTCGATCAGCAGCACCGGCGGACCGGCGACGTCGGGCTCCAGCGCCTGAAGCAGCGGCCGCTTGATCATGTAGCGGTCGGCGAAGATATCGCTCGAGAGCTGGTCGCGATCGGTATCGCCGGCGGCTTCCGCCATCCGGATCGCGATCATCTGCGCGGCGCTGTTCCACTCGTAGACCGCGGAGGAGACGTCGAGGCCTTCATAGCATTGGAGGCGGATCAGCTTCCGCCCCAGCGCCGCCGAGAGCACCTTGGCGATCTCGGTCTTGCCGACGCCGGCCTCGCCCTCCAGGAACAGCGGCCGGCCCATGCGCAAGGCGAGGTAGGTCACCGTCGCAAGCGACCGCTCGGCGAGGTAGCCCCGCGACGTCAGAAGTTCGAGCATCGCATCGACCGATGCCGGCAAAGCACCGGACGAATTGGGCGTTGAAGTCATGAGAAAGCCAGTCTTACTACGCCCTCATCGGGACATGTTCGGGGCCGATGCGTGAGGTCACCTCACGCCTTGGCGTTGGCGGCATCGACGGCACGCCGCGTCAGCACCCCGATGAGGTGCGCGCGGTATTCGGCGCTGCCGTGGATATCGCTGTTGAGACCTTCCGCCGGCACCGCGATGCCTTCCAGCGCCTTCGAGGCGAAGCGCTTCTTCAGGGCCTCCTCGAATGCGGTGACGCGGAACACGCCTTCGGAGCCGGCACCGGTAACGGCAACGCGCACATCCGAAGGACGCCGCGCCACGAACACGCCGACCAGCGCGTAACGAGAGGCCTGGTTGCGGAACTTGATGTAGGCTGCCTTTTTCGGCAACGGAAACATCACCTTGGTGATGATCTCGTCGGCTTCGAGCGCCGTGGTGAACAGGCCCTGGAAGAACTCTTCGGCCTTCAGGCGGCGCTTGTTGGTGACGATGGTGGCGCCGAGCGCGAGCACCGCGGCCGGATAGTCGGCGGTCGGATCGTTGTTGGCGAGCGAGCCGCCGATCGTACCCTTGTGGCGCACGGCAGGATCGCCGATCTGGCTCGCAAGGTTCGCCAGCGCCGGGATCGCCTCACCGACGATGGCGGAGGTCGCGACCTCGGCGTGCCTGGCGGTGGCGCCGATCACCAGCGCGCGGCCCTTCATCTCGATCGCGTTGAGCCCCTCGATATGGGAGAGGTCGACCAGATGCGGGGGGCTTGCGAGGCGCTGCTTCATGACGGGAATCAGCGTGTGGCCGCCGGCGATCACCTTGGCGTCTTCGTTCTTCACCAGGAGGTTGGCCGCCTGGCGAACCGTCCCAGGGCGATGATATTTGAATTCGTACATCTGGATGTCCTGATCGCGGGATGCGCGTTACGCGAGGTCGGATTTCGCCATCGCCTTTGCGCCGGCGGAAATCGAAGCGACGATGTTCTGATAGCCCGTGCAGCGGCAGAGATTGCCTTCGAGCTCCTCGCGAATCGTGTGGTCGTCGAGTTCGTGGCCCTTGCGGTGCACGATGTCGATCGCGGTCATGATCATGCCCGGCGTGCAGAAGCCGCACTGCAGGCCATGGTGTTCGCGAAAGGCCTCCTGCATCGGATGCAGCGGCGCGCCGTCGGCGGCCAGTCCCTCGATCGTCTTGACCTCGTGGCCATCGGCCATCACCGCAAGCGTGGTGCAGGACTTCACGGCCTTGCCGTCGAGATGCACGACGCAGGCGCCGCACTGCGAGGTGTCGCAGCCGACATGGGTGCCGGTCAGCTTCAGATTCTCGCGCAGAAACTGCACCAGAAGCGTGCGTGGATCGACATTGGCCGTCACAGGATTGCCGTTCACGATGAGGGAGATTTTTGCCATAAGCACTCTCTATCAGCGCCCCGACGGGGCCGTCGAAGCGGTTCTTATAATTATTCCAGCCCATCATATGGGCCAATATGCCCGGGGGCAACATCGCCCGGAACGCAAGGCGCCATGCCGAAAGCGATAGGTGTCAGCCTTGTACCGCCTTGGCGAAGTTCGCGAAAAATTCGTCGGCCAGTTTCTTGGCGGTGCCGTTGATGAGGCGCTGGCCGAGCTGCGCCAACTTGCCGCCGATCTGCGCCTCGACATCGTACGACAGCAGCGTGCCGCCGTCCTTCTCCGCGAGCTTGACCACCGCGCCGCCCTTGGCGAATCCGGCCACCCCGCCCTCGCCCTCACCGGAGATCTTGTAACCATTCGGCGGGTCGAGATCGGACAGCGTGACCTTGCCCTTGAAGCGCGCCGACACCGGGCCGACCTTCATTTTAGCCGTTGCGCGGAAGCCGCCGTCGTCGGTCTTCTCCAGCTCCTCGCAGCCGGGGATGCAGACCTTCAGCACCTCGGGGTCGTTGAGCTTGGCCCACACGGCCTCGCGCGGCGCCGCAAGCTGGACTTCGCCGTTCATCGTCATGGCCATGAGGTGCCTCCCGGGTCGGATAACTATAGTGCTGATCAAGTAACGCAGCGGCGCGGCAAAGGAAAGGGCGGGGCCGGGTCACGTGCAATGCATATTCGCAACTGCAAAAAAACGTGTGGAGCCGGTTGGGGATTGGCACAGCCGGGCCATGATGATTAGGTCGCGCGCAAGATGAGCACATCCCTCTCCCCCCTGCTCGCGCCGATGCTGTCGAGCGCCGCCATGCGCGCGGTCTGCGACGACCGGTCTACCCTGCAGAACATGCTCGATTTCGAGGCAGCCCTGGCACGCGCCGAGGCCGCCACGGCTGTGATTCCGGCATCCGCCATCGGTCCAATTGAGGCCGCGTGCAAGGCCGATTGCTTCGACATGGCCGCACTGGCCGAGGCCGCGACGCGATCGGGAAATCTCGCGATTCCCCTGGTCAAGATGCTGACCGCCCATGTCGGCAAGACCGACGCGGAGGCCGCGCGCTACGTGCATTGGGGCGCGACCAGCCAGGACGTTATCGACACCGCGACGATGCTGACGCTTCGTGCCGGCATCGATGCATTGGATGTCGACCTCAGCCGCGCCATCAAGGGCTTTGCCGCACTGGCGCGCAGCCATCGCAACACCGCGATGGTGGCGCGGACCTGGCTCCAGCATGCGCTGCCGATGCCGTTCGGGCTGAAGGCGGCTGAATATGCCGCAAGCCTTGCCCGCGCCCGCTGCCGCCTGCGGCGGCTCTCCCGCGAGGGCCTGGCGCTGCAATTCGGCGGTGCCGCCGGCACGCTCGCCGCGCTCGGCGACAGGGGGATCGCGGTTGCCGAACGGCTGGCGCAGGAGCTCGACCTGCCGCTGCCGGAGGCGCCCTGGCACACCCATCGCGACCGCATCGCCGAGGCTGCATCCTGCCTCGCGATTCTCGCCGGCAGCTGCGGCAAGATCGCGCGCGACGTCTCGCTGCTGATGCAGACCGACGTCGCCGAAGCCTTCGAGCCCGCCGGCGAGGGCCGCGGCGGCTCCTCGACCATGCCGCACAAGCGCAACCCGGTCGCCGCCGCGAGCGCGCTGGGCGCCGCCACCATGGCGCCGCAGCTCGCCGCCACGATTTTTGCCGCGCAGGTGCAGGATCACGAGCGCAGCGCCGGCCCCTGGCACGCGGAATGGCCGACGCTGCCGCAACTGATGCTGGTCACCTCCGGCGCGCTTGCGGCGATCGTCGACATCGCCGAGGGTCTCGAGGTCGATGCGGCGCGCATGCGCAGCAATCTCGATGCGACGCAGGGACTGATCATGGCCGAGGCGGTCACCTTCGCGCTGGCCGAAAAGATCGGCAAGGGCGACGCGCATCATCTGATCGAGGCCGCGAGCAGGCGCGCGGTCGCCGAGAGGAAGCATCTGCGTGAGGTGCTGTCGGCCGATACGCAGGTGACCGCGCACCTTTCGCCGGAAAAAATTGCGGCATTGTTCGAGCCGATGGCCTATCAAGGGGCCTCCCAAGCCCTGATCGACCGGCTGCTCGACAGCCTCGACCGCGAATAAGAACCGCAAATACGACGGAGACGCCGCATGCCCATGATCGATGCCGACGGTTGCCTGCTCAACGTCTCCGTCGAGGGCCGCGACGGCGGGCCCACCTTGATGCTGTCCAATTCGCTGGGCTGCACGCTTCAGATGTGGGAGCCGCAGATGAAGGCGCTGACGCAGGTGTTCCGCGTCATCCGCTACGACCGCCGCGGCCATGGCAAGTCCGGCGTTCCGCCCGGCCCCTACACGATGGAGCGTTTCGGCCGCGACGTGCTGGCGATCCTCGACGATCTCAACATCGAGAAAGTTCATTGGTGCGGCCTGTCGATGGGCGGCATGGTTGGGCAATGGCTCGGCGCCAACGCGCCTGAAAGGTTCGGCAAGCTCATCCTCGCCAACACCTCCTGCTATTATGCCGAGCCGACCAGATGGCTCGAACGCATCGACGCCGTGAAGAAGGGCGGCATCGCCGCAGTCGCGGACGCCGTGATCGCGGGCTGGCTCACCCAGGATTTCCGCGAGCGCGAGCCTGAGATCACCGCGAGGATGAAGTCGATGCTGCTCGCCTCGCCGGTCGAGGGTTATCTTGCCTGCTGCGAGGCGCTGTCGACGCTCGACCAGCGTGAGTTGCTGCCGAGGATCAAGAGCCCGACGCTCGTGATCGCCGGCCGCCACGACCAGGCGACGCCGATCTCGGCGGGCGAGTTGATCCGCTCGAACATTCCCGGCGCCAGCATGACCATCATCGACGCCGCGCACATTTCCAACGTCGAGCAGCCGCATGCATTCACCGATGCGGTGGTGGGATTTTTGACGCAGCGTTAGCAACGACCTTCGTCATTCCGGGGCGATGCGCAGCATCGAACCCGGAATCTCGATCGGCATTCGCAACCTCGAGATTCCGGGTTCGCCTCTTCGAGGCGCCCCGGAATGACTCATTCGGAGGAAACACATGGACGACCAGAAGCGCCGCGATGCCGGCATGACCGTGCGCCGCAAGGTGCTCGGCAATGCCTGGGTCGACAAGTCGATCGCGAACCGCAATGCCTTCAACACCGACTTCCAGGACATGATCACGCGCTACGCCTGGGGCGAGATCTGGACGCGGCCGCATTTCGACGAGCGCACGCGGCGCGTGCTGGTGATCGGCACCATGGTCGCGCTCGGGCAATGGGACGAATTTCGCCTGCACGTGCGTGCGGCGCTCGCCGAGGGCGGCTTCACGCCTGATGACATCAAGGAAATCCTGCTTCAGCAGGCGATCTATTGCGGCGTGCCGGCGGTGAACCACGCCGTCAAGGAAGCCTCAGCGATTGTGCAGGAGCTAGGCCTGCTCAAGACCTAGCGGGCTCAAGGCTTGGCGGCGCGGCGATCTCCGACGTCTTCGGCGCTGCCGCCGGCTTCTCGATCACCACCACGATCGCGGCGCCGAGCAAGAGCAGGAGCTCGGTGGCATGCAGCCGGAGCGCGGCCATCTCGCCGACCTTCGAGGCCATCACCATGCTGGCAAACGAGATCAGGCTGCCGATCGCCAGCGCAATGCCGAGCGCCTCGTCGCTGCCGCCGTTCTTGCGGATTCGGGGAATGCAGAGCAGCACGAGGTAGATCGCAAAGAACGCCACGACCGTCAGCCGGCCCAGCGCAAGCAGCCAGGCGGCGCGCACCGTGTCCATCCCCGCCATCTGGAGATGGTCGCTCAGGAACAGCGCGACCGCAACGCTCGGGCGCTCGTAGAGGCCGTGCACCGGGGCGACAATGATGTTGAAGGCAACCATCGCCCAGGCCGGAATGAAATAGGCCGCCAGCAGCGCGCCGTTGACCGAACCGATCCGCCAATTCCCGAACATGCCGCTTCCCGCCTGTTTGCCGGCCTTCGACGAAAAGGCCGCGGCTTCGCCGAGCTAACTCGCATCAGACCGTGGCGGCAATTTAAACTCTTTGTTTACCTTAACTGCCCTGGGGACGGGGAACTGTGCTAGGGACTTGGGTGGCAAAAGGGAAGCCCCGCCTCTCGGCAGGGCCTCCTCACTCCTGGGCTCCCAAACTCGCTATTCCTGACCGCGCTGGCCGCCCTGTTGCTGGCCTGGACGATCGCCTTGGCGCATCGGGTCGTTCTGCTGCTGCTGTCCGGGTTTCTGGCCGCCGCCCTGCTGCTGCCCGGGCTGTTGACCTGGGCGCTGCTGGCCGGGGTTTTGACTCTGCTGGCCCGGATTCTGGTTCTGCTGCTTCGTCATTTCGGGAAACTCCCTTGTTGGACGTCAGAGCTGAGACAACGGCGGGCATCCACTTTGGTTGCCTGAGGGAACCCGGTTCCTCGCAGTTGCGGAACCGGAAAAGACGACAGTCGTAACGAAATGACCCTTGTACAAGCCCGTCTGCCGCGGCTTCGCTAGTTGCGGCCGCCAGTTCCCTCCTGTTACAAAACCTGAAGAATGCTCAAGGGCTGCCGGGGCCCGAGAAGAAACTCTAGACCTCTCTCTCGAATAGCTCCCTTTGAGCGGCGTCAGGTTTGGTAAACGGCAGCCCATGGATTATTTCGCCCAGCAGCTCATCAACGGTCTCGTCCTGGGCTCGATCTACGGCCTGATCGCGATCGGCTACACGATGGTCTACGGCATCGTCGGCATGATCAACTTCGCCCATGGCGACGTCTTCATGATCGGCGGCTTCATTGCCCTGATCACCTTCGTGATCCTGATCTCGTTCGGGCTGACCGCCATCCCCGTGATCCTGCTCGTCGTGCTGCTGGTCTCGATGGCGATCACCGCGCTCTATGGCTGGACCATCGAGCGCATCGCCTACCGGCCCCTGCGCCACTCCTTCCGGCTCGCTCCGATGCTGTCGGCAATCGGCATGTCCTTCGTGCTCACCAACTATTCGCAGGTGGCGCAAGGCGCGCGCGTCAAGCCGATCCCGCCCTTCATCACCGGCGGCTACACGCTGCACGAGAGCGCGGACGGCTTCGTGATCCAGCTCTCCAACATCCAGATCATGGTGGTCGTCACGACCATCATGCTGCTGGCGATCTTCACCTGGCTGGTCTCCCGCACCCGGCTCGGGCGCGACATGCGCGCCTGCGAGCAGGACCAGACCATGGCGGCCCTGCTCGGCGTCGACGTCGACCGCACCATCTCCATGACCTTCGTGATCGGCGCCGCGCTCGCTGCGGTGGCCGGCCTGATGTACCTGCTCTATTACGGCCTCGTCGACTTCTTCATGGGCTTCGTCGCCGGCATCAAGGCGTTCACCGCTGCCGTGCTCGGCGGCATCGGCTCATTGCCCGGCGCCATGCTCGGAGGGCTTGCGATCGGCCTGATCGAGACGTTCTGGTCGGCCTATTTCTCGGTCGAATACAAGGACGTCGCGGCGTTCTCGATTTTGATCGTCGTGCTGATCTTCATGCCGACCGGCCTGCTCGGTCGTCCCGAAGTCGAAAAAGTCTGACGGTCACGCGTGGCAGCTCCCTCGACCATGACGGCAAAACCCGCAACGGGCATCGCCTCCCTCCTGAAGACGGCTTTCATCAACGCGCTGATCGCGCTGGTGCTGTTCTCATTGATGGTCGGTATCCGCACCGAGGCGGGCTCCGACGGCCAGCTCACCTACTGGACTCGCTTCGGCGAACTCGCCTCCCTCGTCGGGGCGGTGTTCGGCGGCTCGATCGTGATCGAGCTGCTGCGGCAATGGATCGGCCCGACCGGCGCCGAGAAGCTGGTGCCACCAGCCGTGCAGAGCGGCATGTCCTTTATCGGCCGCTACCTCGCGCCGGCACTTCTGATCTTTACGGTGCTGGTGCCGGTCATCTTCTATGACCAGCGTTACATCCTCGACCTCGCGATCCTCGTGCTCACCTATGTGATGCTGGGCTGGGGGTTGAACGTGGTGGTCGGGCTCGCCGGTCTGCTCGATCTCGGCTACGTCGCCTTTTATGCGGTCGGCGCCTATTCCTACGGACTGCTCGCCACCAATTTCGGCTGGTCGTTCTGGATCTGCCTGCCGCTCGCAGGCATCCTCGCCGCGTTTTGGGGCGTGCTGCTCGGCTTCCCCGTGCTACGCCTGCGCGGCGACTACCTCGCCATCGTGACGCTCGCCTTTGGCGAGATCATCCGCCTCGTCATCATCAACTGGCAGGAGCTGACCGGCGGTCCGAACGGCGTCTCCGGCATCCCTCGCCCCTCCTTCTTCGGCATCCCGCTCGACAACAGCGACGAAGGGCTCGCCGCCAGGCTCGGCATCGAGTATTCGCCGACCCACCGCATCGTCTTCCTGTTCTACCTGATCCTGGCGCTGGCGCTCCTCACCAACTGGGTGACGATCCGGCTGCGCCGACTGCCGATCGGTCGGGCCTGGGAAGCCTTGCGCGAGGATGAGGTCGCCTGCCGCGCGCTCGGCATCAACACCACGACCACCAAGCTCACGGCCTTTGCGACCGGCGCCATGTTCGGCGGCTTCGCCGGCGCGTTCTTCGCCACCCGCCAGGGCTTCATCAGCCCGGAATCCTTCACCTTCCAGGAATCGGCGCTGGTGCTCGCCATCGTCGTTCTCGGTGGCATGGGCTCGCAGCTCGGCGTGGCGCTTGCCGCGCTCGCCATGATCGGCGGCTTCGAGCTGTTCCGCGGCCTCGAGACCTACCGCATGCTCGTGTTCGGCATGTCGATGGTGCTGATCATGATTTGGCGGCCGCGCGGCCTGATCGGCCATCGCGCACCCACCGTGTATCTGAGAAAGGCGAAGGCGATCTCGTCCGACCTCGTCAAGGAAGGGCACGGATGAGCGCTGACCAGATTCTCAGCGTCGACCGGCTCGCCATGCGCTTCGGCGGCATCGTTGCCGTGCAGGACCTGTCATTTTCGGCGGAGCGGAAGAAGATCACCGCGCTGATCGGGCCGAACGGCGCCGGCAAGACCACGGTCTTCAACTGCATCACCGGGTTCTACAAGCCGAGCGGCGGCACCATTCGCCTCACCCACGACGACGGCAGGGTGATGGCGCTGGAGCGGCTGAACGATTTCCGCATCGCCAAGCAGGCCAAGGTCGCGCGCACCTTCCAGAACATCCGCCTGTTTCCCGGCATGACCGCGCTGGAGAACCTGATGGTAGCGCAGCACAACGCGCTGATGCGCGCCTCCGGCTTGACCCTTCTCGGCCTCCTTGGCGTTCCTGCCTACCGTGACGCCGAAAAGCGCGCGATCGATCTGGCCACCGACTGGCTCAAGCGGGTCAATTTGCTCGACCGCGCCGATGACGCCGCCGGCAATTTCGCCTATGGCGACCAGCGCCGGCTGGAAATCGCGCGCGCAATGTGCACCGAGCCCGCCCTGTTGTGCCTGGACGAACCCGCGGCCGGTCTCAACGCGCGCGAGAGCGCTGCCCTGAGCGAGCTCCTGCTCTCGATCCGGGACGAGCTCGGCACCTCGATCCTGCTGATCGAGCACGACATGTCGGTGGTGATGGAGATCTCCGACCACATCGTAGTGATGGACCATGGCGTGAAGATCGCGGAAGGCACGCCGCGCGAGGTCCGCGACGATCCGAAGGTGATCGCCGCCTATCTCGGCGCCGACGAGGACGAGGCCGTGGCCGTGATGGAGAACGGGACGTGACATCGGCGCCCACTCCCCTGCTCGCGATCCGCGCTCTTCGCGCCGCCTACGGCAAGATCGAGGCGCTGAAGGGCGTCGACATCGAGATCAATGCCGGCGAGATCGTCGCGCTGATCGGCGCCAACGGCGCCGGCAAGTCGACGTTGATGATGACGATCTTCGGCAAGCCGCGCGCCCGCGCCGGCCAGATCCTCTATGAAGGCCGTGACATCACCGACGTTCCCACCCACGAGATCGCGCATTTGCGCATCGCGCAATCGCCGGAGGGCCGCCGCATCTTCCCGCGCATGAGCGTTGCGGAGAATCTTCAGATGGGCGCGGACTCGACCGAATGCACCGACGCCGAACGCGAGGCGACGCTGCAACGCGTGTTCGCGCTGTTTCCGCGGCTGAAGGAACGCTATGCCCAGCGCGGTGGAACCCTGTCCGGCGGCGAGCAGCAGATGCTGGCCATCGGCCGCGCGCTGATGAGCCGCCCCCGCCTGCTCCTGCTCGACGAGCCCTCGCTTGGCCTCGCACCGCTGATCGCACGCCAGATCTTCGATGCGATCCGGACCCTGAATCGGCAGGACGGTCTGACCGTCCTGATCGTCGAGCAGAACGCCAACCATGCGCTCAAGCTCGCCCATCGCGGTTACGTCATGGTCAATGGCCTGATCACCTTGGCCGGGACCGGTACCGAATTGCTGCAGCGCCCGGAGATTCGCGCCGCCTATCTGGAAGGCGGCCGCCACGGCTGACCGAGCCAAGACCGACAAGTGCGGCCGAATGTGGCGAGATATCTCCGCAAATGCCCGTATTTTGCCGGTGACTTCTCCTCGAATTCATTCAAGAATGGCGCCGGTTTGAACCGGGCATCCCGGCAACTTCCACAGGCGACCACCCGCGAGGTATCTCATGAAATCACTGAAGCTCATCGGTCTGGCATTCGGCGCATCGATCGCGCTCTCGGGCGCGGCATTCGCGCAGGATGTCACCGTCGCAGTCGCAGGCCCGATGACCGGCGGCGAGTCCGCCTTCGGCCGCCAGATGAAGAACGGCGCCGAGATGGCCGTCGTCGATATCAATGCCGCCGGCGGCGTCAACGGCAAGAAGCTCGCGCTCTCCGTCGAAGACGACGCTTGCGACCCGAAACAGGCGCGCTCGATCGCCGAGAAGATCGCCGGCGCGAAAATCCCGTTCGTGGCCGGGCACTATTGCTCGTCGTCGTCGATCCCGGCTTCGGAAGCCTATGCCGACGGCAACGTGCTCCAGATCACGCCGGCCTCGACCAACCCGCTGTTCACCGAGCGCAAGCTCTGGAACGTGGCTCGCGTCTGCGGCCGTGACGATCAGCAGGGCCTGATCGCCGCGCAGTACATCGCCAAGAACTACAAGGGCAAGAACATCGCGATTCTCAACGACAAGACCACCTACGGCAAGGGTCTTGCCGACGAGACCAAGAAGGCGCTCAACAAGGCCGGCGTCACCGAGAAGATGTACGAGTCCTACAACAAGGGCGACAAGGACTTCAACGCGATCGTCTCCCGCCTGAAGCGCGACAACATCGACCTCGTCTATGTCGGCGGCTATCATCAGGAGAGCGGCCTGATCCTGCGCCAGATGCGGGACCAGGGCCTCAAGACCGTGCTGATGGCCGGCGACGCGCTCGCCGACAAGGAGTACGCCTCCATCACCGGCCCCGCGGGCGAAGGCACGCTGTTCACCTTCGGCCCCGACCCGCGCAACAAGCCGACCGCGAAGAAGATCGTCGAGGCATTCAAGGCCAAGAACATCGACCCTGAAGGCTACACCCTCTACACCTATGCGGCGATGCAGGTTTGGTCGCAGGCGGCCAAGAAGGCCGGCACGACCGACGCCAAGAAGGTCATGGCGGCGATGAAAGCCGGCAAGTGGGACACCGTGATCGGCCCGGTCGAATATGACTCCAAGGGCGACATCAAGCAGATCGACTACGTCGTCTACAAATGGGACGCCAAGGGCGGCTACGCCGAGATCAGCGGCAACGGCACCTGAGCGCGCTTGCCGGGGCCTTTAGACCGCCATCCAATCATCACCGCGCCCCGGCCTAGCCCGGGGCGTTTCTTCTTGCGGCAGGATCAGACGGCTGCGGCCAGCTTGCCGCCGGCCGTGGCCTGGGCCTTCCGCAAGGCCTGCAGCAGATCGTTCGGCCGAAACGGCTTTTGCAGGCAGACCACGTTGGCGAGGTGGGGCGATTGGTCCACGAAGTCGAGCGCCGTCATCCCGGAGACCGCAATGATGGGGAGCGTCGGTGCTCGCTCGCGCAGGGTCGCGATGACGTCGGCGCCGCTGGTGTCGCCGAGAAAAATGTCGACGATCGCCGCGTCAAAGGGGCTTTCCGCGAAGGCCTTCAGCCCCGCCGCGCCGCTTTCGGCCTCCACGACCTCGAAATGATTGACCCGAAGCACGATCGCGACCATCGCACGGACGTCCTTCTGGTCGTCGATGATGAGAACGCGGGGCATGGGGAACAACTCCCGGTATCGAGATCAGAATCGCCAGGTTCAAACCTGGAACCCGCCGCGGCGGAGGGGCATTGTGGCATCACCTCAGTAAAGGGCACCTTACCCAAGTCCTATTCCGTGTTCCCACCGAGATTAAGAAAGCTGTAACCTTTGGTTGAGTCGTGGGCGGTCCTGTTCACGATCCGCGCCCAGAACCGCTACCATGAACGGACTGCCGGCCGAATGAGACGTGCGGAGATGCTCAAACCCGACCAGCTCAAGACCAACCCGCGAGAGGTGGATGTGCCTGCGACGGTCGACCGGAGCACATTTCTCTCGACCCTGCCGGCCACTTCGGCCGACCGCACCGCAGCGTCGACGATCGTCGGCGTGTCCTCGCTCCTGTTCGCAGCGGCCGTGCCCTTCGCAGGTACCCCGCTCCTGCCGGTGCCGGCCTTCGTCGCGAGTTATCAATCGGCGCTCGCCGTGAGCGACATCGTCACGGCGGTGCTGCTGCTGTCGCAGTTTGCGATCTTGCGGACCCGCGCGCTGCTGTGGCTCGCGACCGGCTATCTCTTCACCGCCGCGGCGGCGCTGGTTCATGCCCTCACCTTCCCCGGACTGTTCGCACCCGCCGGGCTCTTCGGCGCGGGCCGGCAGACCACGGTCTGGCTCTACATGATCTGGCACGCCATCTTTCCGCTGTGCGTGATGGGTTATGCCTGGCTGAAGGAAAAGGACGGTGGCCCCCGGATCCGCGGCGCGGCAAGCCGGGCGATTTACGCCAGCGTGCTCGGCGTCATCGCAGCGATAGCGGTCTTCACCTGGATCGTGACCGCGCAACACGATCTGCTGCCGGTCCTGTTGCGCGACGGCCGGTACACGCCAACCATGATCGGAGTTGTGTCCTTCGTGTGGTCGTTGAGCTTTGCCGCACTGGTCTCGCTCTGGTTCCGCAAGCCGCATACGGTGATCGACATCTGGCTCATGGTGGTCATGTGCGCCTGGCTGTTCGACATCGCGCTGTCGGCGATCGTCAACGTCGCGCGCTTCGATCTCGGCTTCTATGCCGGACGGCTCTACGGCATCGCTGCGGCGACCTTCGTGCTCGCAGTGCTTCTCATCGAGAATGTCCGCCTCCAGGCCCATACGGTGGGCCTCGTCGGCAGGCTGCGCCAGCAATCGGCCTCGGAACGCGACTATTACGGCAAGCGCCTCGCGCTGTACGGCGCAGTCGTCGAGTCGTCCAACGATGCCATCATCACGAAATCGCTCGATGGCATCATCACCGGCTGGAACAAGGCCGCCGAACATCTTTTCGGCTATTCCGCTGCCGAGGCCATCGGCAAGCCGATCGACATCATCGTGCCGCCGGATCTCAAGGGCGAGGTCAGGAGCATCCTCAACCGGATCGCCAGCAATGAGTCGATCGCCCAGCTCGAGACGATCCGGATCCGGAAAGACGGCCGCCCGCTCGACGTCGTCCTCAACGTTACACCGCTGCGGACCGATGAGGGAGAGATCATCGGCGCCTCCAAGATCGCCCACGACATTACCGAAGAGAAGCAGGCGAGAGAGAAGCTGCGCCGGGAGACCGAAGAACGCCAGCGCATCTTCGAGACGTCGCAGGACCTGATCCTGGTCACCGACGGCTATGGCAATTTCGTCCAGGTCAGCCCGAGCGTGAAGAACATTCTCGGCTACAACCCCGAGGACATGGTCGGGCACAGCGCGACCGAGTTCATCCATCCCGACGATCTCGAGAGGACGCGAAACGAGATGCGCGCAGCCCGTCGCGGCGCGGTCAAGCGCGGCTTCGAGGCGCGCTACTACCATTACGACGGTCACGAGGTCACGCTGAACTGGATGGGCAGCTGGTCCGAGCCGGTGAAGCGCCATTACTTCATCGGCCGCGACCTCACCGACAAGCAGGCCGCCGAAGCCCAGCTCAGGCAGATCCAGAAGATGGATTCGATCGGGCAGTTGACCGGCGGCGTCGCCCACGACTTCAACAACGTGCTGACCGTCATCACGGGCACGATCGGCATTCTCGGCGATGCGGTCGCCGACCGGCCCGAGCTTGCCGCCATCACCAAGCTGATCGACGATGCCGCCGAGCGCGGCGCGCAGCTGACCAGGCATCTGCTCGCCTTCGCCCGCAAGCAGCCGCTCCAGCCGCGCGAGATCGACGTCAATGCGCTGGCGCTCGAAGCCGCCAAGCTGCTGCATCCGACGCTCGGCGAGCAGATCACCATCATGCCGCAGCTCACCGAGGATGCCTGGCCGACGCTGGTCGACCCGGGCCAGCTGTCCACCGCGATCCTCAATCTCGCGCTGAACGCGCGCGACGCCATGCCCGATGGCGGCACCCTGGTGCTGGAGACCCGCAACATCTTCCTCGACGACGGCTAT
This sequence comes from Bradyrhizobium sp. USDA 327, assembly GCF_041262065.1. NCBI lineage: Bacteria > Pseudomonadati > Pseudomonadota > Alphaproteobacteria > Hyphomicrobiales > Nitrobacteraceae > Bradyrhizobium > Bradyrhizobium sp. USDA 327. Next base: position 4,162,047 of record NZ_JBGCCW010000001.1, read on the forward strand.
GCCAGCATGAACCCCGACGTCGCTGCCGGCAATTATGTGATGATTGCGGTCAGCGACACTGGCAGCGGGATCCCGGCGGAGCTGATCGACCGGGTGTTCGATCCCTTCTTCACCACCAAGGAGGTCGGCAAGGGCACTGGCCTCGGCTTGAGCATGGTGTTCGGCTTCGTCAAGCAGTCGGGCGGCCACATCAAGATCTACAGCGAGGAAGGCCACGGCACGAGCGTGAAGATCTACCTGCCGCGCTCGACCGGGGTGCAGGAGACCGAGTTCGAGGCGCTCCAGAACGCGCCCATCGCCGGCGGCGACGAGAAGATCCTGATCGTCGAGGACGATGCGCTGGTGCGGCAGTATGTCGTGACGCAGGTCAAGAGCCTCGGCTATACCGCGCTCGAGGCTGCCAACGGCGCCGAGGCGCTCAATATCATCGACAGCGACGAGACCATCGACCTGCTCTTCACCGACATCATCATGCCCGGGAACATGAACGGCCGCCAGCTTGCTGACGAAGCGGCCCGGCGTCGCCCCGACCTGAAGACGTTGTTCACCTCGGGCTACACCGAAAATGCCATCGTCCATCATGGCCGGCTCGATTCCGGCGTGCTGCTGCTGGTCAAGCCCTACCGCAAGTCGGAGCTCGCCAAGATGCTCAGGACCGCGCTCGCCGGTTGAGCCTGCGGCATCGCTGCGCTATCGCAGATCGCGAAATGCTCTCAACGACGAGGCCGTCTTGAAAAACCTTCTCACCGATATCGCCGGCGTCCGGGTCGGCCATGCCGAGAATACGGAAGTGGCCTCCGGCACGACCGCCATCATTTTCGACCAGCCGGCCGTCGCGGCGATCGACGTCCGCGGCGGCGGACCAGGTACGCGCGAGGCCTCGCTGCTCGACGTCGCCAATACCGTCGAGCGGGTCGATGCGATCGCGCTCTCCGGTGGCTCCGCCTTCGGCCTCGATGCCGGCGGCGGCGTGCAGGCCTGGCTCGCCGAACAGGGCCGCGGCTTCAGGGTCCGGGACGCCGTGGTCCCCCTCGTTCCGGGCGCGATCGTGTTCGACCTGCTCAACGGCGGCGACAAGGCCTGGGGCCGCTTCTCGCCCTATCGCGATCTCGGCTATGCCGCCGCCGCCTCCGCCGGCACCGACTTCGCGCTCGGCAGCGTCGGTGCGGGCCTGGGTGCGACCACCGCCACCTTCAAGGGCGGGATCGGCTCGGCGTCGGCCGTCACGGCGAACGGCGTCAGGGTCGCCGCGATCATGGTGGTGAACGCGGTCGGCAGCGTCACCGTCGGCAACGGTCCCTGGTTCTGGGCCGCGCCGTTCGAGGAGAACGGCGAGTTCGGCGGACGGGGTCTGCCGCCTGCGTTCACGCCCGACATGCTGGCGATGCGCATCAAGGGCGGGCCGGCCGCGAGCGAGCGTGAGAACACCACGATCGGCCTCGTCGTCACCGACGCGATTCTGAGCAAGGCGCAGGCCAAGCGGCTCGCGATGATCGCGCAGACCGGATTTGCCCGCGCGATCTATCCGGTGCACGCCCCGCTCGACGGCGACGTGCTGTTCGCCGCGGCCACTTGCGAGAAGCCGATCGAGCCGCTGGTGGAGCTCACCGAGCTCGGCATGGTCGCCGCCAACGTGGTCGCACGCGCGATCGCAAGCGGCGTGTACAGCGCGACCGCGCTGCCGTTCCCCGGTGCACTGCCGGCGTGGAAGGACAAGTTCGGCTAGGCGAGAAACGAAACCGCGGACACGGCGTTGTCCCGGCGGACCGAGGTGTTCCGCCATGCCGTCGTCCGTGATCCGCTTCTTTCGATATGCGCCAGGCACGCGCGAGCTGAAGGTGACTTTCGTCAGCGGAAGGATCTACCTCTACGAGGACGTTCCGCCCGAGGCCGCCGCTGCATTCAGTCAAGCGCGCTCAAAAGGGACGTTCTTCAATCGCGAGATCCGCGACCGTTATGTCTATCGTGACATCACGCACGAATATGCGGGTTAGCGTTGGGGCGCGCTTACACGCTCATCGACATTGATGAAGCCGACCCCGCCGAAGCCTGCGCCTGACGCTGCATCATCTGCCCGAACCAGTCATAAGGCGAATTGCCGCCGCCGTTGGCATTCGAACTGCTGGAGGCGCCAGGCACGTTGGTCGACATCTTGAAGCCGTCGGCATAGGTGACGGTGGTGGTGGTCGAGCCATCGGCATTGGTCGTCGTGGTCGACGTCGAGCCGCCGCCGGATTGCGACGAGGAGTCCGAACCACCGCCCGAGCCGCCGGCGCCCTGCGCGTGATCGCCGTGGCCGCCCCGCAGCGCCTTCGTCATCTCTCCGAGATTGATGTCGCCATCCGCATTCGCGTCCATCTTCGAGAACACCTCGTCGGCCTTGGCCAGATTGGTGCCGCCCGCGCCGAGGGCGTCCTCGAACTCGGACTTGGTGATCTTGCCGTCACCGTCGCCATCGATCTGCGAGAACAGGTCCTTCAGCGCATCCTCGGGACTCTTCGATGTCGAAGAAGCCGACCCAGTCGAGGATGAGCTGGTCGCGCCGCTCGTGTCCGTCGACTGGCCCTGCGCCGCGAACAGCGCGTTCATCGTCTCCGGCGAGATCTGCGGATATCTGCCCGAATTGACCGACGAGGTGGCGCCAGTGGTCGTGCTGCTGCCGCTGTCGATCGCGAACGGATTGGTCGCGCCTTGCGTCGATCCCGTCTTCTGCGTCGATGAGGACGATTTCGAGTTCGTCAGCGACTGGATCGCGCCGAGCGCACTCGATACCGCACCAAGGGCTAACAACATTGCACAACTCCAACCGATGCGGCATGCCGCGGCCAATGTTCCGGGCTGACGTCAGCAAGCGTCGTGCCATCGTGAAAAGCTCAATGAAATCCGCCTCCGCCACGCTTGGCGCCGCCGTGGAACACCGGCAATTCGTGCCGGCCGCGGCAGAAATTTCCGCCCACAGGAAGCACGCCTTCCCTGCATTGCCCGCCACGGAGGCCCATGTTAGGCGAGGCCATCTTTCACGGCCGCCACGGGAAAACGCGCCATGACCCAAGCCTTCGCCCCCCGCCCCCTGGCCATCGCGCCCTCGATCCTGGCCTCGGACTTCTCCAAGCTCGGCGAGGAGGTGCGCGCGGTGGATGCCGCCGGCGCCGACTGGATCCATCTCGACGTGATGGACGGGCACTTCGTTCCGAACATCTCCTACGGTCCTGATATCATCAAGGCGATGCGTCCCCACACGCAGAAGATCTTCGACGCGCATCTGATGATCTCGCCCTGCGACCCCTATCTCGAGGCTTTCGCGAAAGCCGGCTGCGACCACATCACCGTGCATGCGGAGGCAGGTCCCCACCTGCACCGCTCGCTGCAGGCGATCCGCGCGCTCGGCAAGAAGGCGGGCGTCTCGCTCAATCCGGCGACGCCGATCAGCGCGCTCGAATACGTCCTCGACCTCGTCGACCTCGTGCTGGTGATGTCGGTCAATCCCGGCTTCGGCGGCCAGGCTTTCATCCCCTCGGCGATCGGCAAGATCCGCGACATCCGCGCGATGACGGCGGGCCGTCCGATCGACATCGAGGTCGACGGCGGCGTCGGCCCCGACGTTGCCGGCGCGCTCGCGGCGGCCGGCGCCAACGCCTTCGTCGCCGGCACTTCCGTGTTCAGGGGCGGCACGCAGGACGCCTACAAGGCCAACATCGCCGCGATCCGCAACGCCGCGCTGGGAGCCCGCGGCGAGGCCATCTGACCTCCATTCGCGCGCCGAACCGGCCTTATGGCCGCAGCGACCAATGGGAATGGATGAGATCCGTGCCACTCCCTTCCTGGCAGGCTTGCGGCGCCTGCTCGCCGAGACCTTGCAGGACGGTGAGCAGGTGGTCTGGCAGGACCAGCCCGACGGCGTTGCCCGGATGATCATGTGGCGATTTCTGTGGTGGATGGGATTCCCCTGGCTATTGCTGACCGCCGTCGCCGTCAGGAACGATTGGATCGACCAAGCGGCCCAACCTCTCATGATGCTCGGAGTTGCGATGGTTGCGGCTCCGCTGGTGATGCTGCTGCACGACCTGCAGACGCTCTATGTGATCACCGATCGCCGCGCGCTGATCCTGCGAACGGCCTGGGGCAGACGGACCGTCAGCCAGACGCCGTTCCGGGCGATGGACATTGCGTTCGAAATCCTCGACATCGGCGGCGGCGCCGGCCACCTCAACTTCGCATCAGGGCGATCGACCCGTTCGCCCGATACCGACTACACCGGCCGCTACGGGTTTCGCTGTGTTCGAAACGCTCCGCGCATCCGGGATATCCTCGAGGGCGCACGCGCCGGAAAAGTGCGGCGGTCGCCCGCGCAATAAACTGGAGCGCCTCCAGGCGCTGCAGTGGGCAATTGCTGAAAATTGCAACCTCGTTCCGTACTCCTCCGGACTTCCCTGATTCGCGCAAATCACTGCTAGTGGTTCCTGCCTGTTTTTCACGGGAGCACATCATGACGACGACCCTGGTCTGGACTGGCGTGGCGTTGTGGCTTGGTTTCAGTGCGTTTGTTCTGTTCGGCCCTTCGACCGGACCGGTGCAGGTCCCGGCACGTTCGGCGCGCGGCGTCCGTCGCAACCGGATCTGACGCCGTGCAATTCGCGCTCGTGAAGCGCCAGCCGAAGCGCAGGTGCCGTATCCCGCGTCGTCCGCATCCGGGCCTCGACTACTTCTTCGGTCGGCTCGAACTCGCCGAAGGCGAGATGCGGGACGATCCGGGAGAGGAAACGTCGGACCTGGACTACCCGCTCCGGTCACCGAACCGGCATTGAAGATTCTGGATTGGACTCGATACTGATGAAGCCGCATTGCCCGAACTGCCTGAAGGAAATGACCAAGGCGTCCGCGTCGCGTAACCTGTTCAGTTGCGAGCCTTGCCGCGAGATCATCCAGTATTTTGGCGGCGGCGCGGATCACGGCGAACCCGGCCCGGAATTCTCCTGGCCCATCCGCCGCAAGCGCTCCGCCCACGCGGCCTGATCCAAACCCGCAAGACGCCAGGCGGGCTATCCCGCCCTGTCGCCGGCATCTGAGCCGCCGCCATTGCCAGCCAGCCGCTGCGGCCGCACCACGGTGACGGTGCAGCTCGCTTCCGCGGCCACCTTGGCCGAGACACTGCCGAGCAGCATGCGCCTGAACGAGCTCTGCCGTGCGCCGATGATGACGTGGTCGACTTGGTTGGCCTCGGCGAATTCCAGGATCGCGGCGGCGGGATCGACCGACTCCAGCACATGAGCCGACAGCCGGCTCTCATCCAGCTTGAGCGGCGTCGCCCAATGCCTGAGCGCGACGAGGCGGTCGATATGCTTGTTGGAGCCCTGCTCGTCCAGCGTCCGGTCGATCGCAATCCGGCTCAGCTTGAGCACGTTGACGCAGGCGAGCCGCGCCGACGGCAAGGTGGCGAGGATGCGCTCGGTGGTCACGCGCAGCGCCTCGTTCAGCTCCGCTGCGCCCTCCACTGTGTCGAGCGCGACAGCCAGGATCGGGCTCGAAGCGATCTGGGCCGCGACATCCGATTTCGCGCGCGGCGCCATGGCGCCAAGATTGAAACGACGCCGCCAGGCGACGCTGAGGGGATCACGTTTCACCCGCTCCGAGCGCGCGGTGAGCTTGACCTGGTCCGGATAGGCGAGATCGAAGGCGAGCTGGGACGCCGTCGGGTAGCGCCACACCGGCTCGATCTCGAGACACCGCAACACCACCTCCTGAAGCCACGGCGGATAATCCGCGCGGATCTTGCGCGGCGGATGCGGGTCGCGCCAGAGCCGGCGCCGCATCGCGCGCAGCGTCTCGCCCTCGCCGAACGGCCGCTCGCCGGTCGTGAAGAAATACAGCAGTACGCCGAGCGAGAACAGGTCGCTGCGCGGATCGTCGCGCACCCCTGACAGCCGCTCGGGTGCCATGTAGGGCGCGGTGCCGTAAGGCAGGCGGAATTCCTCCTGCAGGAGGTCCGGCAGGTGGTTGTGATGCGACAGCCCGTAGTCGATCAGCACCGCCTCGCCGGAATCGCGGAACATGATGCTGCTCGGCTTGATATCGTGATGGATGACGTTCTGCCGGTGTAAATCAGCAAGCGCAGTCGCGATCTTGGCGACGAGCTGCCGCGCCTCGTCATAAGGCAGCGGCAGGTCAGGGAGCCGCTTGTAGAGCGTGGCGCCTGGGATGCGCTCGATCACGACATAGGCCTGGTGGGCGAAATCGCCGGTGCCGAAGCAGGCCGGCACGTGCGGACCCGCGAGCCGCGGCAGGATCATCATCTCCATCTCGAAGGAGACGATCGCGGCGGGGTCCTCGCCCTCCGACACCCGCGGGATCTTCATCAGCAGGGGCACGTCGATGCCCGGATGGGTGACGCTCCACAGCGTCGCCATGCCGCCGGCATGCACGCATTCACCGATGGTGTAACCGTCGATCTCCGCGCCTGACTTGACCAGGGGTTTCGGCATCGCGGTCAGCGCCCCTGCGACAGCCTGTCGGCCAGCCAGGGCGGCAGTCCGTTGTCGCGTATCCTGCTTGCCGCGGTCGCGACGTCATAGGGTGCGCGGCAATAGGTGATCTGGCATGAGACCGTGTCGAACAGCACGAAGGACGCCGAGGGATCGCCGTCGCGAGGCTGGCCGACCGAACCGAGCACGGCGAGCCATTGCCGTCCGCGCAGGAGCTGCACGGGGACGTCGGTCTTTGGCACGAAGCTCGTCATCTTGGCCGTCACCGACATCGAATAGAGCGCGGGGCGATGGATGTGGCCGCAGAACGTGACATGGGCGGACGTCGCGATCAGGCTCTTGGCGGCGTCCACCGTCGAGCGGACATAGTGCCAGCGCTGGGGATGAGAGGCTTCGGAGTGCACGAACAGGCGGTCGCTGTCCTCCACCAGCATCGGCAACTCAGCCAGGAACCGCCGTTGCGCGGTGTCGAGCCGGCCGCGGGTCCATTCGATCGCGATCTGCGCCTCGGCGTTCATGGTCTCGGCCGAGGAATTGACCGCCTGGTCATGATTGCCGCGCACGGCGACGGCGCCCTGCGCAACGAGCTCCATCGCGGTATCCACCACCCATTCCGGATCGGCGCCATAACCGACGAAATCGCCGAGCAAGACGAAGCGCTCCGCGCCCTTCGCACGGGCGATCTTCAGGCAAGCCTCAAACGCCTGCCGGTTGCCGTGGATATCCGAGAAGACAGCTAGCAGCACGCACCCTCCACCCCTCGAACTGATATTGAAAGCCGATAAGGCCAAATTGAGGGAGATCAAGACCATGCGCCAGCGACGCGCCGTTTACCAGCGTGCCTCGCGCTGCCGGTGAAGAGCCTATTGCTCGTCCTTGGGCGGCATCCGGGGCGGCGGCAGCGGGGTGAACACGGCGCCCTGCGCACCGGCCGGCGGCGCGTTGAATTCGCCCGTCGATGAATCGCCGCCGCTGGTCTCGAGGATCGTCTTCGGCGTTACATATTCCCTGACCATGTCGATCAGGCTGCCGTCGCCGCCGCCGAAATCCGCGGCGCGTCCGCCTTGAGGATGACCGGCCGCGATCTCGTTCTGCGCTGCATGGGTCTTGTCGGCCAGCCTGTCGTCGTACGGCACCCGGAAGGCCCGGGGGATGCCGCTCGGGCGATTGTCCTCGTCAAGCGCCTCGACCCACAGATAGATCGAGCCGGGATCGCCCTCCAGCGAATGCGGCTCGACGATGCGGGCCTGGAGCAGCTTGAAGGCGGCAGGCATCCTGTCGGAGCTGGCCCAGCCGAGCAGTCCCCGCATTTCGGTGAAGCTGACGACATAGAAGGCGCTGGTGACGACCACGGCGACAGCCTTCAGCGACCAGTGCAGCCGCGCATAGACCAGCACCACCAGCAGCAGCGCGCCGATCACGGCATAGGCGACCGAGAGGCTGAGGATGACCGTCTGCAGACTACTCACGGCGCATCCTCACGCCGGTCTTGGGATCGATATCGGCTCCGTTGGCGCGCACGTTGCGGAACGTCTCCATCAGCGATTTCGGCCGCTGGTCGACATTGATGACCTTGCCCTCGGCATCGAGCCGAAACCGCACCGCGGTCTTCTCGTCGCCGGTATGGTTGAGCGCGAGCTTGTTGTCGAAGATCACCTGCGCTGTCGGGTTGAGCTTCTGCACCTTCACGCTCGCTGTCACAGGCTCGCCGGTCGTTGCCTGGAAATGCGAGATGTTGACGGTGTATTCGCCGGCGACGATGCCGCGCACGGTGACGATCTCCTCGCGGATGGGCGAGGCGATCTTCTTGCCGTTGACGATGATGAAATCATTGGCTCCGCCGCGATCGTCGCGGTCGAGCGTGAGGAAACCGGCCTCGCGGTGGCGATACCAGGCGATGTTGCCGGCCGGATCCTGCACGAAGAGGTCGAGATCGTCCGGATGATTGTCCGGCCAGTCCATCGTGATGATGAACTCAGCCTTGGAGTCGATCTTGCCTTCCTTGGCGTCCGGCGAGACAGCGAGCAGCGCCAGGAAGAACAGGAACGCGATCACCTGGAGCGCCTTGAACAGCATCACGCCCAGGGGATCGAACGGCTCCTCGCGCGGATAGAGACCGAAATCATCCATCATGACGGCGCACCGGAACCTTTGCGCTCCAGCACCGGCGTCACATAGGTCTCCGTCAGCAGCACCGCATCCGAGAACACCCGCTGGGTCGCGGCGTCGAGCATGTAGTACTGGATGCGGACCAGGATCGAGCCGACGAGGCCGGCCAGTGTGGTGTACATCGCGACCGCCATGCCGTCGCTCATCAAGCCCATCGAGGAGCGCATCGCGACCTTGTCGGCGGCATCCAGCCCCGCGATCGGCGCCAGCATGATGATGAAGCCGATGATGGTGCCGAGCAGGCCGAGCTTCATCAGCGTGTCGGAGACGAAAGCACCGAAGCCGTTGGAGCCGCGCAACCGATCGGCGAGATTTCGCAACAGCAGCGTCTGGTCGACCGGCCGGTAGTCCTGCGCCGCGGCTTTCGTCACCAGGCTCTGGATGTGGTCGCGCACGAGGCCGCGCGGCAGCTCCGCCGCGCTCGCATCCAGCGCCTTGCTGCCGTCCGGCGCCGCCAGCACCGCCCGGCAGCGCCGCGCCGCCGCGCCTTCACGCGCAATCGCCCGCGTGCGCAGGAAGCAATGGCCGCAGGTGAGGACATAAAGCAGCGCGATCACGCTGGAAATGTAGGTCCGGTCCGAGGTCAGCATCAGGTGGATCAGGCCGAAGCGCCACAGCAGCACGACGGCGAAGATCGAGAGCCCGGTGAAGATCATCCAGAACAGGAGCGCACTGCGCTCGGACGGGTCGGTCGCAGTCCCCGCGATCGGTCCAATCGTGATCGAACTCATGCTGCACCGCTCCTGGATTGCAGGCACTGGCCTGCAGCGTGTCCCCACCGAATAGATCAAAGCCGCCGTTTCAGGTCCAAAGACCCATGCCCAATCCGGCTTGGGAAATTTGCCCGAGCTGCAATCCGGCCCACCCCTGCAATTGGCAAGACGCGGCGGCGTTGTTAGGCTGACCTTACCAAACGTCGGGGGTGATCGCATGCGCCTCGTGCTTCAGCTTGTCGCCCGTCTGCTGCTCATCGTTGTGCTCTGCCTCGGAGCCGCGACCGTGTGGGCCACCTTCGACGCCTATCGCAGCGTCGATCGGGCGACCGCGGCGTCGGCGCAGCGCGTCGCGCAGGCGCTCCAGGCGCTGTATTGGCGCGAGCTCTTGTTGCGCAGCAGCAGAGCGCGCGAGCATCTCCTGCCGGTTCCGGACTGGCGCACGCTGGAGACGGTGAAGCTGATCTCGCCCGGCGTCTGCGTCGAGTTCCAGCCGGCCGTGGCATTCGAGAAGCCGCTCTGCGGCCAGAGCGAGGGGCTGGGCAAGGCGCCGCCGCGCTGGTTCGCCGCCATTGTGCCCACCTTCCTCGGCAGCCACGCCGAGGTCATCCGGCCCGTCAGCCCCCGCGCCGCTTCTGCCGGCACGGTGGTTGCGACGCCGGACGGCGCGGCGGCCGTCTCGCTGGCCTGGGAGTACATCCTCAATGTGATCGATGTCGCGCTGCTCATGGCGGCGGCAATTGCGCTGCTGGCCTCGCTCGCGATCGCACATGCGCTGGCGCCGGCGCGCACGATCGTGACCGCCTTGCAGCGCATGGCGCGCGGTCAATATCGCACGAAACTGCCGCGCTTCCGCTCGATGGAGCTGGCGATGATCGGCAGCGCCGTCGGCGCGCTCGGCAACCGGCTGGAGGAAGCCACCGAGCAGCGCGCCGCCCTGACGCGGCGCCTGATCGAAATCCGCGACGACGAGCGCCGCGCCCTCGCCCGCGAGCTGCACGACGAGTTCGGGCAGAATCTCTCCGCCATCCTCGCCTTCGCCAACACAATCGAAACAGCGAGCACGAAGGACAACAGCACGGGAATCGCTCAGGATGCGCGCATGATCTCGCAGGCCACCCATCATCTGATGGCCTCGCTCCGCGATGCACTGAAGCGTCTGCGCAATCCGCTGCCCGAGGAGCTCGGGCTCGAGGCAAGCCTCGTCAATCTCGTCGACAGCTGGCGCTCGCAGAGCGCGGCGCGGCCGACGATCCAGCTCGATCTCAGGGGTGACCTCACCGACATCAGCGGTTCGGCTGCCAACACAGCCTATCGCGTGGCACAGGAATGCCTGACCAACGCGCTGCGTCACGGCGTGGCGCGCGAGATCAGCCTGCGCGTCGAACGCCGTGCCGGCGAAGACGATGCGCTGCTGATCCGCGTCGAGGACGACGGCGGCGGCGACGCGGCCCGTGTCGCGCAGTCGGCCGGTTTCGGCCTGACGGGCATCCGCGAGCGCGTCACGGCGGCCGGCGGATCGCTGTCGATCCTGCCGGCGCGCGGCGGCCTCAGCGTTGCCGCCACCATCCCGCTCGCTGCGTGAGGCCGGGATGAGCGAGGTTGCAGCAACAGGCATCTCCGTGCTGCTGGTCGACGACCACCCGATCGTCCGGCAGGGCTATCGGCGCGTGCTGGAAAGCCAGGGCGATCTGCATGTCGTGGCGGAGGCCGACAACGCCGCGGACGCCTACAGCGCGTTCAAGGCGCATGACCCCGACGTCGTCGTGCTCGATATCTCGATGCCCGGCGCGAGCGGGCTGGAGGCGATCCGCAACATCCGCGCGCGCAGCCCGCGGGCGCGGATCCTCGTCTTCACCATGCACAACGAAGCCGTGCTGGTGAAGGCCGCCTTCGGCGCCGGAGCCTCCGGCTTCGTCACCAAGAGCAGCGAGCCGTCCGCGGTTGTGCACGCCATCCGCAGCGTGGCGCGCGGTGAGCGCGCCATGAGCGACGACATCGCGCATATTCTGGCCGAGGACAGCCTGTCGCCGAGGGATTCGGCGCTGGACCAGCTGGGTGAGCGCGAGATCGAGATCCTGCGCCAATTCGCCGGCGGCGCCACCACCGAGCAGATCGCGACGCATCTCAATCTCAGCGTCAAGACGGTGCAGAACTATCACTATCTGATCAAGACCAAGACCGGCGCGCGTACGGATGCGCAACTGGTGCGGCTGGCCGCGACCTGTGGGCTGACGAGAATCTAGCAGCCGGGCTGCCGCACTGCCTTGTCCCTTGAAGCTTCTCAATCTGCTGAACGAAATTGGAACGGAGCCGATCCGGCTCCGGTTAGTACGCCAGAGAAGGAGTAAGGGTCATGAGTAAGGGTCACCACAAAGCAGTCGACCATCCCCCGATCATCACAGTAGGCGAGCTCATCGACGAACTTTGCCGCCTGCCGGACACAGCCGTCGTCCACTTTCGCTGCCCCATGTTCGATCAGGAGCTGACGTTCTACCGCCTTCGAAAGCGGTCAAAGGACGCCGTCGAGATCGCAGTCAATGTATACCCGCATAGCCCACCGGTCGTGCCATCCTCCGATCCTGCCTTCCACACGCGAAAACATTCGGCTTCCTCGCCCTCGCTTCGCGATGGCGCCGCTCTCCAAAAGGCGAAAGGTTGATTGGCCGCAGCCGGGATTGAATGGGACTTGCGGCCTTGAAGCATGATCCGGAAAGGTGCGCAGCGGTTCTCCGAAAAGATCATGCTTAAACAACAACCTAAAGCGGATGACGATTCATCCCGATCGCATCGCGCCTTAGGCCTTCCGCAGCCCGCGCAGCAGCAGAGCCAGCATCGCATCGACGCGCGCGGAGAGATCAGCGTCCTTCCACTCGTCGGCATGGGCCGGATGGTGGAAGCGGACGGTCGCATCGAAGATCGCGCGCGCGGTTGCCTTGACGTCGCCCACGGCGAATTCGTCCTGCTTCACGCCATCGGTCAGGATCGCGGCGATCTGGTCGATCATGGTGTCCTTGTGACATTTGACGGCCGCGCAGGCCTCGCGTGCCAGCGTCAGGTAGGTCTCGAACATCTCGGGATCGTCGAGCACACGCGAACGCTTGGCTGCGAACAGCGTGCGCAGCCAGCGGTCGAGCCTGTCGGGCGCCGGCCCCTGCTCGTTGGCGACCGCCAGCAACGGCGCGTCGATGCGGTCCAGCCAGCGTTTGGCAACGGCCTCGCGCAGCGAGGCCTTGCTGGGGAAATGGCGATAGACGCTGCCGTGGCTCACATCGAGCGCACGGGCAACGTCGACCACGGTGGCCTTGGCAAGTCCGTAGCGCCTGAGCACGTCCTCGGTGACTTCGAGGATCCGCTCCGGCGTCAAGACAACGGCTTCATTCATGCCAGCACCATGTTCCCGTTTGGGGCTCAGTTACCCGGCAGTAGGGCTGCTTCCGAAGCGCCCTTGCCGGTCGTTCGGAAAGCCTATGCCTTAATGAGGCAGTTTTGCAGCCTGCGCCGCGATCTGGCGCGCCACCAGCAAATTGAGCCATTGCCCAATCACGCCGGTGAAGTTGAGGATTTCGGTCGTCATTGTCGTAAGTCTCCATTCGTCCGCGGTCCCCGTTCTTCGATCCGCCCTCCGATCCGAGCTTGTTTCGGATGTCGGGCTCCCCGGGGGTTATCGCGGGACGCCCAATTGGAGCGTCCGGAAACGGATATACACGTCTCGCTGACAGATTTCAATATCTGTCAGTCAATGATCCGTGATTGACCGCTGATTTCTGCGGCCGGGACGGCCGCCTCCCGGAGACCGCTGCCAGCTGAACCTTGGTGCTGGCTGCCTGCTCGGCCCAATCATCCCCCGCTACCTTGCGCCGGCCGTTTGTTTAGGCCTCCCCGCTCTGCTAAATCACGGCGTAAAAAACATTTTGGCCGGCACAGCCCCCTTGGGCCGCCCGCCTACCTTGTTGGAGCCGTCAGATGATCCCCCGCTACACCCGCCCGGAAATGGCCTCGATCTGGGAGCCGCAGACCCGGTTCAAGATCTGGTTCGAGATCGAGGCGCATGCGGCGGACGCGCTCGCCGAGCTCGGAACCATCCCCAAGGAGGCCGCCAAAACGGTCTGGGCCAAGGCCAAGAACGCCACATTCGACGTCGCCCGCATCGACGAGATCGAGCGCGAGACCAAGCACGACGTCATCGCCTTTCTCACCCACCTCGCCGAGATCGTCGGTCCCGAGGCGCGCTTCGTGCACCAGGGCATGACCTCCTCCGACGTGCTCGACACCTGCCTCAACGTCCAGCTCACCCGCGCCGCCGACCTCTTGCTCGCCGACCTCGACAAGGTGCTGGCCGCGCTCAAGAAGCGCGCTTTCGAGCACAAGATGACGCCGACCATCGGCCGCAGCCACGGTATCCACGCCGAGCCTGTCACCTTCGGCCTCAAGCTCGCCTATGCCTATGCCGAATTCACGCGCGCCAAGGAGCGCCTGATCGCGGCGCGCAAGGAGGTCGCGACCTGCGCCATCTCCGGCGCGGTCGGCACTTTCGCGCAGATCGATCCGCGCGTCGAAGAGCATGTCGCGAAAGCCATGGGGCTCGTGCCGGAGCCGATCTCGACGCAGGTGATCCCGCGCGACCGTCATGCCATGTATTTCTCGACGCTTGGCGTGATCGCATCCTCGATCGAGCGGATCGCCGTGGAGATCCGCCACATGCAGCGCACCGAGGTGCTGGAGGCCGAAGAGTTCTTCTCGGAGGGGCAGAAGGGCTCGTCCGCGATGCCGCACAAGCGCAACCCGGTGCTGTCGGAGAACCTCACCGGCCTCTCGCGCATGGTGCGGGCCTATGTGACGCCGGCCCTGGAGAACGTCGTGCTCTGGCACGAGCGCGACATCTCGCACTCCTCGGCCGAGCGGATGATGGGCCCCGACGCCACCGTGACGCTCGACTTCGCGCTGGTGCGCCTCGCCGGGCTGATCGACAAGCTGCTGGTCTACCCCACCAACATGCAGAAGAACCTCGACCGCCTCGGCGGCCTCGTGCATTCGCAGCGCGTGCTGCTGGCGCTGACGCAGAAGGGCGCGAGCCGCGAGGACGCCTACAAGCTCGTGCAGCGCAACGCCATGCCGGTCTGGCGCGGCGAAGGCGACTTCCTCCAGCTCCTGAAGAAGGACACCGAGGTGAAGAAGTATCTCACCGACGCCGAGATCGAGGAACAGTTCGACCTCGGCTATCACCTCAAGCACGTCGACACGATCTTCAAGCGCGTGTTCGGCGAGAGCTGAGCGTCGCTTTCATAGCCCGGGTGAGCGCAGCGATACCCGGGAAATTTCTCCGAAAGATCCCGGATGGCGCTTCGCTCATCCGGGCTACAATCAATCAAAAACGGATCCCACCCCATGCCCATCGTCAACCGCGTTGCCGCCCTCTCCGACGAAATGGCCGCCTGGCGCCATGACTTCCACGAAAACCCCGAGTTGCTCTACGAAGTCCACCGCACCGCCGGCATCGTCGCGGACAAGCTTCGCGAGTTCGGCTGCGACGAGGTGGTGACGGGCGTCGGCCGCACCGGCGTGGTCGGCGTGATCCGCGGCCGCAAGTCGGGCTCCGGCAAGACCATCGGCCTGCGCGCCGACATGGACGCGCTGCCGATCATGGAGACGTCGGGCGTACCTTATGCCTCCAAGGTCCCCGGCAAGATGCACGCATGCGGGCATGACGGCCACACCGCCATGCTGCTGGGCGCTGCCAAATATCTCGCCGAGACGCGCAATTTCGACGGCACCGCGATCATGATCTTCCAGCCCGCCGAGGAAGGTGGCGGCGGCGGCAAGGCGATGGTCGAGGACGGGCTGATGACGCGCTGGAACATCCAGGAGGTCTACGGCATGCACAACATGCCGGGCCTGCCCGAGGGTCATTTCGCGACCACGCCCGGCGCGATGCTCGCGTCCTCCGACAACATCCAGATCACCGTCCGCGGCAAGGGCGGACATGCCGGCGCAGGCCCGCACAAATCCGTCGACAGCGTGCTGATCGGCTCGCAGATCGTGGGCGCGCTGCAATCGATCGTCGCGCGCAACGTCGACCCGCTGAAGTCGGCGGTCATCTCGATCACGCAATTCCATTCCGGCACCGCCTTCAACATCATCCCGGAGGTCGCCGAGCTCGGCGGCACCGTGCGCACGCTCGACCCCGAGGTGCGCGATCTCGTCGAACGCCGCATCGGCGAAGTCGCCGACAGCATCGCCCGCGCCTATGGCGGCTCGGCCGAGACGAAGTACTCGCGGATGTATCCGGTGACGATGAACCATGCCCGCGAGGCCGGCCTTGCCGCCGACGTCGCTCGCGACATCGTCGGCACTGATCGCGTCAACGACAAGTTCATCCCGATGATGGGTGCCGAGGACTTCTCGTTCATGCTGGAAGCACGCCCCGGCGCAATGGTGCTTGTCGGCATGGGCGACGGCAACGAGTGCCACCACCCGGGTTACATCTTCAACGACAACATCCTCGGCCATGGCGCGTCGTTCTGGGCGCGCCTCGTCGAAACGCGGATGCCGGCGGGTTAAGACCGCAATCGCTGCGCTTGTAGCCCGGGTGAGCGATGCGACACCCGGGAAGCCACACCGGGTAGTCTCATAGTCCCGGATATCGCTTCGCTCATCCGGGCTACGATTCGACGCAAGCGTCTACACCTGCACCACTTCGTGCCGCATCACGAACGGCGCGAGCAGCGTGTGCACTTCGCCAGCGATCATCTCGCGCTGGTCCGGCGGCAATCCCGTCAGCGTCACGGTTGCGATCGAGCCGTGGCTGCCATGGGCGCCGACCTTCACCTTGCAATCGATGCCGCGCTCGACCAGCGGCGCCAGCACCTTGGTGAACACGCGCTGCGCCGCGTCCCAGCGCAGCTGCGGCTTGAACACCTTTCCGACACCCGTCACCGGCATCGGATCGATCGGAATGACCTGCACCGGGACGGCGGCGCGCTCCGGCGTGCGCTCCCGCACCCACGCTTCCAGCTCGCCCGGC
The DNA here is from genome assembly GCF_041262065.1 of Bradyrhizobium sp. USDA 327. Classification (NCBI taxonomy): domain Bacteria; kingdom Pseudomonadati; phylum Pseudomonadota; class Alphaproteobacteria; order Hyphomicrobiales; family Nitrobacteraceae; genus Bradyrhizobium; species Bradyrhizobium sp. USDA 327. The sequence continues at coordinate 4,178,432 of NZ_JBGCCW010000001.1, forward strand.
TCGACCTTGGCGCCTGGCTTCAGCTGAACGTAGCCCACCGGCAGCTCGCCGGCATAGGCATCGGGCTGGCCGACCACCGCGGCGAAGCCCACCGCGGGGTGACGGAACATGATCTCCTCGATCGGCGCCGGATCGATGTTGTGGCCGCCACGGATCACGAGATCCTTGGCGCGGCCGGTGATCCAGAGATAGCCGTCGGCATCGAGCCGGCCGAGATCGCCGGAGTTGACCCAGACCTCGTCGACGAAAGCACCCTTGTTGTGCTCGTCATTGAGATAGCCGCCGAACACGCCCGGCCCGGCCATGATGACGACGCCGATCTCGTCGGTCGCGCAGTCGCGGATCAGGCGTCCCTCGGAATCGAGCTGCACGATGCGCACGCGCGCATAAGGCATGGGAAGGCCGACCGAGCCGAGCCGGATCGGCCGCGACGGATAGGCCAGCGTGTGCACGCTCGAGGTCTCGGTCATGCCATAGACCTCGACCACCGGCAGCTTCAGCTTCTCCTGAATCGCCGAGCCGACCGCGACCGGAATCGCCGAGCCGCCACCTGCCGCATATTTCAGGCTCGATATATCCGCGTTGCCCGGCGGCACCGCGAGCGTGGCGGCAAGCACCGTCGGCACGCTCGACAGCGCTTCGGGCCTGTAGCGCTCGACCAGCTGCCAGATGTTCTTCACCGCATTCGGATTGCGCCAGCCACTCGGCGACAGCACGACCAGCGAGCCCCCGCTCGACAGCGTCGTCAGCACCTGTGTCAGCGATCCACCGACATGAAACAGCGGCATGCCGAACAGCAGATTGGCGCCGGGCTTCCCCTTCAACAACAGATTGAGCGCCCAGGCCTGATAGACTTGGTTGGCATGCGTGTGCCGCACCAGCTTTGGCGTGCCGGTGGTGCCGCCGGTATGGAAATAAGCAGCGATGTCGCTGCCCAGAATCTGGCGTCCGCTGACGAGCCGGTCCGCCGGCTGCTGCTTGATCAGGTCGCCGAAGGCAAAAACCCCGTTCGCCGGATCGCCGCCGCCGAACACCTGCACGACGGCCTTCAGGTGCTTGAGCTGCGGGCGGATCTGCTCGACCTTCTGCCAGATGTCGGTACCCGGCATCGGTCCGAGCGCTACCAGGATCCTGGTGTTCGCGGCCTCCAGGATCTCGGCGATCTGGTGTGGCTCGAGCAGCGGATTGACGGGATTGGCAATGCCGGCGGCCTCCGCACCGAACAGCGTGACGAAGGCATCGGGCACCAGCGGCAACATGAAGCTGATGACGTCGCCCTTCTCGACGCCGAGGGCGTGAAACATGTTGGCCGCCTGCGTGACGCGCGCGATGAAATCGCGATAGGTGACCACGACGGGCGTGTCGGCGGGATCGGCGTTTTGCAGGAACTGGAGCGCCGGCCCGTCGGGATTGCGCGCCGCACCTAACCTGATCGCGTCATAGGTGCTCTCGGCCGCGACGCGGTCGGCGTAAGGGACCTGCTCGAACGCCCGGACCTCCTCGTCCGTCAAAAGATCCGGATAGTCGTTGCCGATGAACCGATCGAGCGCGTGGATGCCCGCCATGAAATTCCGTCCTCCCTCAGATGCATGTCCCCGCCCCCGTATCTTCTGACATCTTGGTTCGGCGAGGCCTCGGCCGATGGCCGGCCGAGCGCGGACAGAATGATGGATGATTGAGCGTTCGTCCATTGCCTACCGGCTGTGGCGCTTGAACCTCTGCGGCTGATGCGGGGACCAAGAACTGGCACTGAATTCGCTCGCCAGCGTCCTGCCGCAAGACTTGAGGTGATCATGACGACGCCCCTGCGGAATCGCATCACGCGGCTGATCGCCGCGTTCGCGACGGTATTCGCAATCGCTCTGCCCTCTGCCACTCTCGGCGCGGACACCCAGTTCGACAAGATGCGGGCCAAAATCGCAGCCTTCGTCGCCGACAAGATGGAGAAGCTGGGCGGGTCCCGCATCGTCTACAAGGTAGACACCGACGGCTTGCGGGCGGCGGCCGTCACGGATCTGCGCGACGATGTCTACAAGACCCTGCGCGAGGGACGGATCGCCTTCTCCGGCCTTGCGATCCGCGACGGCGGCGTCGACGTGAAGATCGCGGACGCGAAGGGTCGCGAACAGCTCACGCGCAAACTCGCGTCGGCGGCCGAGGGACTGCCGGCGCATGCGTTCACCGTGACTGATGGCGGAGACGGTCTGATCAGGCTTGCACCGACCGATGCCGCATCCGCCGAGCGGCTGCGCGACCTCGTCGAAGATTCCATCGCCATGATCGAGCAGCGCCTCAAGGACGCCGGCGTCAAGCTTGCCAGCGTTCAACCCGATGGGACGGACCGCATCCGCATCTTCCTGCCCGGCGTGATGGAGCCCGAGCATGTCACCGCGATCTTCGCCAGGAAGGTCAAGGTCGGATTCCGCCTGATCGACCTCTCGATGTCCGCGGAGCAGGCGCAATCCGGCGCGCCTCCGGCAGGCACCGAAGTCCTGCTCGGCTTCAAGGACAGGCTTCCCTATCTCGTCGCCAGGGACAGCGCGCTCGAGGGCGACGACATCAGCTATGCCGGCCCGGGATTTACGAGCGACACGAAGGAGCCAATTGCATCGTTCCGTTTCAACGGCCGCGGCACGCGGCGCTTCGCCCACATCACTGCGGAGAACGTCGGGAAGCCCTTTGCCATCGTGCTCGACGACAAGGTGATCTCCGCTCCCGTGATCCGCGAGCCGATCACCGGCGGCTCGGGCCAGATCGCCGGCAACTTCACCCTGGAAGAGGCCAACAGCGTCGCGATGCTGCTGCGCGCCGGCTCGCTGCCAGGGCGCCTCGGCCTCGTCGAGCAGCAGGTCGTGCAGCCCGCCACCAAGCCTTAAGCGACAGGTCGCGCCACGCCCGGGCCGCATCGGCATCCCGGCCGGTCCGCGATGCCGCAGCCCGCACGACACCCCCGAATCACGGCCACGCCGCGGCCAGGCGCGCAACCAACGGGCAATTGCCGAAACGCCCGATCACGCTAAAATTTGCCTCTTGCAGCATGACGGCCGGAAGCGTCATTCAAGCGGTCGTCATTCGATTTCGGCTATACGGGTGCCGACCAGGATTGAAGGCCTTACGCGAGGACCAGATCATGCCGTCCGGCAGCGCAGACATTTCGTCGATCCTCGACCGCATTCTCGATGCGGCAACCGACAACCTCAGGATCGCCAAGATCCTGATCCAGATGGGCCTCGACCCGAACAACGTCACCTACGACGCGATCTTCAATCGGCTGCTGGAGATCTTTGTCCAGAACATCACGCTGGCCAATCTGTTCGCCGCGGTCGGCGCCGGATTCTTCGTCGCGACGCTCTTGATGCGGACGATGGTGCCGCTACGTGTCGCCAACATGATCGGCTGCGGGTTCTTCGCCGTCTTCGGCGCGCTCTCCGCCAACGTTGCGACGTTCCTCCTGTATCTCCTGCTGCTTCCGATCAACGCCCTGCGCCTGCGGCAGATGCTCAAGCTGGTCAAGAAGGCGCGCCATGCGGCCGAAGGCGACATGTCGATCGAATGGCTCAAGCCGTTCATGACCGAGCGCAAATATCGGCGCGGCGACACGCTGTTCAAGCTGCGCGATCCCGCGAAGGAGATGTTCCTCACGGTCACCGGCAAGTTCCTGGTCAAGGAGATCAACGTCGAGATCGGGCCGGGAGCGCTGATGGGCGAGCTCGGCTTCCTCACGCCGGACAACCGGCGCACGGGGACGGTCGAATGCATCGAAGACGGCCAGGTGCTGACGATCACCTATGACCGGCTGCTCGAGATCTACTTCCAGGACCCGCAGTTCGGCTACTATTTCCTGGTGCTGACCAGCCAGCGCCTCTTGCAAAACATCGATCGCCTGCAGAAGCAGCTGGCGGCGGAGCGCGCGGCGACGACGAACAGGATCGCATGACCGCCGCGCGGGACACGCGACGTCGGCCCTCCGTCCGGGACTTTGCGGGGCCCCGCCGCAAAATCGCCCTAAAAACCGAATGGTAACCATGACGGGCTAGGGTATCGGCGTGACCAATTCTGAGACCATCCTGGTGTTTGATTCCGGCCTTGGCGGGCTCACGGTGCTCCGTGAGGTCGTGGCCGCGCGCCCGGGTGCCCATTACGTCTATGTCGCCGACGACGCCTTCTTCCCCTATGGGCACCATGACGAGGCTGAGATCATCGCGCGCGTGGTGCCGCTGATGGGCGAGTTGATCGGCACGCATGATCCCGACCTCGTCGTCATTGCCTGCAACACGGCCTCCACCCTGGTCCTGTCTCACTTGCGCGCCGCGTATTCCCTGCCCTTCGTCGGCACGGTGCCGGCGATCAAGCCGGCCTGCGCGCAGTCGAGGACCCGCCGCGTCTCGGTGCTCGGCACCAAGGGAACGGTGAAGCGGGAATACACGAAGGCGCTGATCCGCGATTTCGCGCAAGGCTGCGAGGTGACGCTGGTCGGCTCGCCCGAGCTTGCGTCGCTGGCCGAAGCTGAGCTCCGCGGCGCGCCGGTCAGCGACGAGGCCCTCGCCGCCGAACTCGCCCCGTGCTTCGTCGGCGATCCCGCCGACGCGACATCGCGCACCGACACGGTGGTGCTCGCCTGCACGCATTATCCGCTGCTGCTCGATCGGCTGAGGCGGCTCGCACCCTGGCCGGTCGACTGGATCGATCCGGCCCCGGCGATCGCCCGCCGCGTCTCCGATCTGCTTGGCCCGCGGATCGGCGCACTCGCGCAGTCGGGCGCCGAGATGATCTTCACCTCGAACCGCGCGCACGGCCTGTCGGCCACGCTGACGCCGTTCTTCGGCGGGCGCGCGCTGGCCTGACTTTGCGCCAAAACCGGGCGCTGCTAGGCTTCGCCATCGTCACCTGCCCGCAGGCTTCTCCATGTCGATCCCGACCACGCCGCTCAACCGCCTCCGCCAATTGTGGCGCGAGGGCCGCCCCGCCTTCGGCGCCATTGCGACGATCCCGAGCGTGCAGACCGTGCAGATCATGGCGCGCTCGCTCGACTGGATCATCGTCGATCTCGAGCACGGGCCGATCGGCTTGACCGAAGCGCATGCGATGATCGCCGCCACGACCGGCACGCCCTGCACCCCCATGGTGCGGATCGCCGCAAACGAGCCGTGGCTCGCGAAGGCCCCGATGGACATCGGCGCCTTCGGCATCAACTTCCCGATGATCACCACGCCCGCCGAAGCCGAGAAGGCGGTGCGTAGCGTGCGCTACCCGCCGCGCGGGGACCGGCTCTGGGGTCCGTTCCACGCCCCGTTCCGCTGGGGCCAGTCGATGCCGGACTACATGGCGAGCGCCGATGACGAGATGATCTGCATGATCACCATCGAGCATGTCGACGCGGTCAATCGCATTGATGAGATCATGGTGACGCCGGGCATCGACGTCGCCGTGATCGGCCCCGGCGATCTCGCCACCTCCATCAACAAGCGCGGCCAGATGGACGATCCAGAGTTGCTCGAACTGATCGCGCGCGCCGAGGCCGGAATCCTCAGAAGCGGCGTGCCGATCGGGGGCGTGGCGCGCACCGCCGACCAGGCGAACCGGCTGATCGACCGCGGCTACCGCGCGATCGCGCTCGGCTTCGACTGGTCGCTGTTCCAGCGCGGCATCATGGCGGCTTTCGAGGGCATCAAGCGCTGAATCGCCGCAACGCGTGTGGCCAGACTTGCCGGGAACCGCGGCGCTGCCAGGGTCCGCAGTTCAGAGGGAACATGCTCAAGAAGACCTTGCTCGCGCTGTCCTCTGCTTGCCTTGCCTCAAAAGGCCATGCCTGCGGCGACAAATAATTGAAAATATTAGATATTTACGTCGTTGGCCAAACCGCTGGCTTCGCCGGAGCCCTGAAACGACGAACCGATCGGTCGCAAGCCGGTTGGTTCATGCTAAGAGCACGCGGCGAGCGGACGATCCGCTCGTTGCACATATTTTAATCTTATCCGCAGGAACCATAGAGCGATGCGCGGGACGCCCAGAACCATTTCGCTACCGCGCCGCCTGATCTGCGACCTCATGCACGCTTCGATGGGCGTGCCCTTCGTTTCGCTCTCCCGTTCGCTCAATATCCGCCCCCTGCTGGAGGCCCGCACAGGCGCAACCGCGCCCGCCGGCTGGGCTGCGACATTCGTCAAAGCCTTTGCCCTGGTTGCCCGAGACGAACCGATCCTGCGCACCGTCTACACCAAATGGCCTTGGCCAGCCCTGTATGAGCTGCCGAAGAGCGTGGCGCTGGTGGCGATTGCTCGGGTCGAGGCCGGCGAGGAATGCGTAATGCCGCAGCGAATCGCAGCCCCAGAGGCCCTGTCGCTGGCCGCAATCGATGCCGAGATCCGACGCGGCAAGACAGCACCGATCGCTGACGTCCCCATGTTCCGCAAAATCATGCGGGCGACCCGCCTGCCGCTACCGCTCCGGCGGCTGTCGTGGGCCATCGGTCTGAATTTCGGCCGCCAGCGGGGCAATTGGTTCGGCAGCTTCGGGGTGAGTTCGGTGGCCGCCTATGGCGGCGGCGAGCTCCACCCCATCACGCCGGGCCCCTATATCGTCAGCTATGGGGTCGTCGAGCCCGACCAGACCATCCATGTCGTGATCCGCTGGGACCACCGGGTCACCGACGCCGCCCCGATCGCCCGGGTCCTGACCCGGCTGGAGCAGGTCCTGAACACTGAAATCGCTGCCGAATTGCGGGCGGCCGGCCCCAAACCGATCCGCGCGGTCGGGACCTGAAGGCGCGGCGGTCATCCCGGGGTGGTGCGCAGCACCGAACCCGGGATCTCAAGATTCCGAGTCCGACCTGCGGGCGCTCCGGAATGACGGCTAAAGAATTGACAGCCAGCCCCAAACTCCCCTAAAAGCCGCCTGCTCGCGGGCCGATTTCGGCCCGCGAAGCGTTTCGCGACCCGTGGTCAAATCCCTTAAGCTTTGGGGATCGGACCTGTCGGTGCCGGGCCAAGCCCGTCACACAGGAGGGCGCGTTTCCTCAAACCATGCAACCGAAGAGGACGCGATGACTAAGCGCAGTGAGGCGAAGTACAAGATCGATCGCCGTATGGGCCAGAACATCTGGGGCCGCCCGAAGAGCCCCGTGAACCGCCGCGAATATGGCCCCGGCCAGCACGGCCAGCGCCGCAAGGGCAAGCTCTCCGACTTCGGCGTGCAGCTGCGCGCCAAGCAGAAGCTGAAGGGCTACTACGCCAACATCTCCGAGCGTCAGTTCCACGGCATCTATGTCGAGGCGAGCCGCCTCAAGGGTGACACCGGCGAGAACCTGATCGGCCTGCTCGAGCGTCGTCTCGACGCGGTCGTATACCGCGCCAAGTTCGTCTCCACGATCTTCGCTGCCCGCCAGTTCATCAACCACGGCCACGTCAAGGTGAACGGCCGCAAGGTCAACATCTCGAGCTATCAGCTCAAGGTCGGCGACGTGGTCGAGGTCAAGGAAGCCTCCAAGCAGCTCGCCCACGTGCTCGAAGCCAGCCAGCTGCCCGAGCGCGACACGCCCGACTATCTCGAAGTGGACCACGGCAAGATGACGGCGAAGTACATCCGCATCCCCAACCTCTCCGACGTGCCGTTCCCGGTGCAGATGGAGCCGCATCTGGTCGTCGAATTCTATTCGCGCTGATCATTCGGCAGATCGACATTCAAAGGCCCCGGTATCCGGGGCCTTTTTGTTGTGGTAACGTGCTGTCGATGTCCCGGACGACCGACCAGCTCGCCAAAATCACCCCATCCGCCACGCCTAGCGAGGCGGAGCTTGAGGCGTGGGCCAAGCTGTCCCGCGACGAACAGGTCCGCCGATATCAAGCGCTGTTCGCGCAGCCCGATTGCAACGAGTTCACCTCGGACACGCCGGACGACATCCTGGCTGCCGCACGCCAACGCGTTGCTCAACGCCGCCATGGCTGAGTACCGGTTATCGGAGCGTACCCGAGCCGATCTGATCGACATCTACGACTTCACCGAGAGCCGGTTCGGCAAATATCAGGCCGAGGCTTACTATGCAGGTCTGATCCGCTCCTTCGGGCTTCTCGCCGATTTCCCTCTCATTGGCCAACAAGTGGATGAACTCGCCGTTGGCTATCGACGTTTCCGCTTTCAATCACATCTGATTTTCTACACGGTGCAATCCGACCACGTCGAAATCCGCGCCATTCTCCACGGCGCACAAGACATCAGGCCGCAACTGTTCGACTAGACGAGACCAGCCATGCTCTACACCCCTCCCCCGATCGATCCCAAGGCGCCACCTGTCCGCATCAATCTGCTGTCGGACACGCAGACCAGGCCGACGGCCGCGATGCGCGAGGCGATGGCGCGGGCGGAGGTCGGCGACGAGCAGGTCGGCGACGATCCGACCGTCAATACGCTGTGCGAGCGCGTGGCCGATCTGCTCGGCAAGGAAGCTGCGGTCTACATGCCCTCGGGCACGATGTGCAACGTCACCGCGACGCTGGTGCATTGCCGTCCCGGCGACGAGATCCTCGCCCATGAGACCGCGCACATCATCGCGCGCGAGGGCGGCGCGCATGCGGCGATCGGCGGTTTCCAGGTCACGCAGCTCAAGGGCGAGGGCGGCCAGTTCACGCCGGAAACTCTTCGCAAGGCGCTGCACCCGCGCACGCGGTACCAGCCACCACAGACCGTCGTCAGCGTCGAGCAGACCGCCAATATCGGCGGCGGCACGATCTGGAAGAAGACCGCGCTCGACGAGATCGTCGCGATCGCCAGGCAACACGGCCTCGTCACCCACATGGACGGCGCACGCCTGCTCAACGCCACCGTGGCAAGCGGCATCTCCCCGCGCGACATGACCGCGGGCTGGGATTCGGCCTGGATCGACTTCTCGAAGGGCCTCGGTGCGCCGATCGGCGGCGTGCTCGCGGGCTCGCGCGGCTTCATCGACGCGGTCTGGCAATGGAAGCAGCGCCTCGGCGGCTCGATGCGGCAGGCCGGGATCTGCGCGGCGGCCTGCATCTACGCGCTCGACCATCACGTCGAGCGCCTGGCCGACGACCACGCCAATGCGCGGGCGCTCGCTCGCGGGCTGTCGCAGATCTCAGGCATCGAGGTGCAGGAGCCCGAGACCAATCTGGTGTTCTTCAGGCCCGATGGCGCCGGCATTCCCGGCGACAAGATGGTCACCGCGCTCCGTCAGCGCGGCGTGACGCTCGCGATGATGGACGGCCGCATCCGCGCCTGCACCCATCTCGACGTCAATGCGAGCCAGATCGAGGAAACGATCGGATACGTGCGCGAGATCGTGCGCCGCGCCTGATCACCGCCCCATCGCCTGATAGATCAGCGTCTTCAGCTCGAGTTGAATCCGGCCGCGCTGCGACGGCGTCTGCGCCATGAAGATCCCGAACAGATCGTCTTCGGGATCGATGAAGAAGAACGTGCCGGCAACGCCGTCCCAGCGATATTCGCCGAGCGGCCATGAGGTGCCCGGCGGCACCGAGGTGCGCACCGCGAAGCCGAGGCCGAAGCCTGAGCTTTCCCCCGGATAGTACATCCGGTCGCGTGCGATCTTCGTCTCGGGTCCGATGTGGTCCGAAGCCATCAGCGCAATGGTCTCGGGCTTCAGATAGCGACGGCCCTCATAAGTGCCGCCATTCAGCAGCATCTGCGCGAAACGGGCGTAGTCGCCGATCGTGCCGACCATGCCGGCGCCGCCCGATTCCCATCTCGCGGACCGCCTGATGTCGCGGACCTCGGTGGTCGGGCTGATGCTGCGGTCCTCCGGCATCGGCTCGGCGATACGTGCAAACCTGGCGGGATCGGCAACGTAGAATGCAGTGTCGGTCATGCCGAGCGGATCGAGCAGCCGCTCCTTCTCGAACTGGAGCAGCGTCTTGCCCGAGACCACCTCGACGACGCGGCCGAGCACGTCGGTGGCAAAACCGTAGGTCCACACCGTGCCAGGCTGCTCGGCGAGCGGCAGCGTGGCGAGCTTCGCAACGAACTCGGCATTGGAAAGATCGCTGTTGAAGAGGTCCGCCGCAGCATGGACCTCACGCACCAGTCCACCGCCACGAAAGCCGTAAGGCAGCCCCGCTGTGTGGCGCAAGAGGTCCTTGATCGTGATCGGACGCTGCTGCGGCTCCAGCATCAGCGAAACCCTGCCGTCCGCTGCTTTCCTCTCAATGCCCACCTTCATGCCGGCAAAGACCGGAATGTATTTGGACACGGGATCGTCGAGCGAAAGCCTGCCTTCCTCGACGAGCATCATCGCCACGACTGATGTGATCGGCTTCGACATCGAATAGAGGCGGAAGATCGTATCCGCGCTCATCGATATCTGGGTGCCGACATCGCGAACGCCGAAATTCTCGTAGTAGACGGGCTTGCCGTGTTGCTGGAGCAGCAGGATGGCGCCGGGAATCTTGCCGGCAGCGACCTCGTTCCGGATGTAGTCGGAAACCTTCGCCAGCCCTTCCGTGGAGAGCGTGCGGGCAGTGCGTCCCTCGGAGCCGGCCTTCGCACCGACGACCCCGACGAGAAGAACGAGCCCCGCGATGAACGCGCGGCGCCCACGCATGTCATTTCTCCATGGCTTCATAAATCAACTGCTTCAATGTTCGCTGCACGCGCTGGCGCTCGGTCGGGATCTGCTTCAGGAGGACGAGGAACTTGTCCCGCCTCGGGTCGATCACGAAATGGCACCGGCGATCTTGCCGGGGCCGCCATATCGCGCAAGCGCCTCGGCATGGAGTTCGGCGCCAGGCTCGGCGAAGCAGCAGAACACCACGCGAGCAACGGACGGCGCAGCAGCGAGCGCTTCGATCGTCGTGCGCACCGCGATATCGGCCGCCCGGTCGGCAGGAAAGCGGAAAATGCCGGTCGAAATCGCGGGGAATGCCACCGAGGTCAGCTTGTGCTTGCCGCACAGCTCCATCGATCGGCGATAACAGGAGGCGAGCAGATCGTCCTCGCCGAGCGTGCCGTCATTCCACACCGGACCGACGGTGTGGATCACATGTGCGGCCCTGAGCCGATAACCCCTGGTGATCTTCGCGTCACCCGTCTTGCAGCCGTGGAGCATGCGACATTCGGCGACGAGCTCGGGCCCGGCCGCCCGATGGATCGCACCGTCCACGCCGCCCCCGCCAAGGAGCGACGTGTTGGCGGCGTTGACGATGGCATCAACGCTCAGTGTCGTGATGTCGGCAACGACGACGTCGAGCTCCGCGTCGCCAATCCGGCGCGAGAGCACGGTCACGCCCTTAGGCCGCGACGACGACGCCCTTTTCGGAGAAGAGCTGCTGCAACTCGCCGGCCTGGAACATCTCGCGGATGATGTCGCAGCCGCCGACGAACTCGCCCTTCACGTAGAGCTGCGGAATGGTCGGCCAGTTGGAGAAGGTCTTGATGCCGTTGCGCAGTTCGGCGGATTCGAGGACGTTGAGGCCTTTATAGCCGACGCCGAGATGATCGAGGATCTGGACGACCTGGCCGGAGAATCCGCACTGCGGAAATTGCGGCGTGCCCTTCATGAACAGGACCACGTCGTTCGACTTCACTTCGTTGGCGATGAATTCCTCGATGCTCATATCCATGTCCTTCTGGGCCGAGCCCTCACCAGTCATTTCGGGCCGGCTCGACCGATTTAACCCGATACCTACTCATATATGTAGCCCAAACCGTTGTGCATCCAAAGTAAAATGGCGGCGACAGGCCCCCTTGCGGCCGTGCAGAGCCCAACAGGTCCATAGGCTGATGACATCAATATCATCGCCGCAGAGGACTTTCATACCGTAACGGAGCCCCTATCTAGGACGAACCCTCGTTATGGAACCGGGTCGCGCGAACAACGTTCTCTTGTCCTGTCTGGAGAAAAACGTGACGAAACAAGCCTCAGCTACGGCCGCCCCCCAGCTTTCGTCACGGTCCTCCCATCCGGACGACCTCGCCCAGCGGCTGGAAGCGGCGTTTCTTACCATCCGCAATGAGACCGAACGGCGGGCCGCGCCTCTGTCACCAGAGGACCAGCAGATCCAGTCCATGCCCGATGCCAGCCCGACCAAATGGCACCGGGCCCATACCACCTGGTTCTGGGAGCAATTCCTGCTCGGCGAGCACGTTGCGGGCTACCGGCCCTTCCACCCCGATTTCGCGTTCCTGTTCAATTCCTATTACGTCAGCGCCGGTCCGCGACATGCCCGCAATCATCGCGGCGACATCACCCGGCCGAGCGCCGACCAGGTCGGCGCCTATCGCCGCCATGTCGATGCGGCCGTCGTCGAATTCTTCCGTGGGGCCGGTGCGGACAAGCTTCGCGAGATCGCGCCCCTGGTCGAGGTCGGGCTCAACCACGAGCAGCAGCATCAGGAATTGATGTTCACCGACATCCTGCATGCCTTCGCACAGAATCCGGTCTCGCCGGCCTACGATCCGGACTGGCGCTTTCCGGCTTCCACCCGCGGCGGCGTGGATTGGCTGGCACTGAACGAGGGCATCCACACCGTCGGCCATGTCGACGACAGCTTCCATTTCGACAACGAGAAGCCGGCGCACCGCGCCCTCGTTGGCCCCGTCAGAATCGCACGCAACCTCGTCACCAACGGCGAGTGGCTCGCCTTCATGCACGACGGCGGCTATCGGAGCGCAACGCTGTGGCTGATGGACGGTTTTGCCGCGGCAAGCAGAGAGGACTGGCAGGCGCCTGGCCATTGGCGCGAGGTCGATGGCCAGTGGCATGTGATGACGCTGGCCGGCCTCAAGCCGGTCGATCCGGACGCGCCTGTCTGCCACATCAGCTACTATGAGGCCGACGCCTTCGCGCGCTGGTCCGGAAAACACCTGCCGACCGAGATGGAATGGGAGGTCGCGGCCCGCGCCGGCCAGCTCAACGACGCCTTCGGCCTCGTCTGGCAATGGACCCGCAGCTCTTACTCACCCTACCCCGGTTACCGCGCCGTCGAAGGCGCGCTCGGCGAGTACAATGGCAAGTTCATGGTCAACCAGCTGGTGCTGCGCGGCTCCTCGCTTGCAACTCCGCAAGGCCACAGCCGTATCACCTATCGCAACTTCTTCTATCCGCACCATCGCTGGCAGTTCACCGGACTGCGGCTCGCCGATTACGACTAGAGCATGATCCGGAGAGGTGTGCAGCGGTTTCCCGAAAAGGTCATGCTCAAACAACAGCCTGAAGCGCGGCCTCATCGCGCTTCAGGTTCATCCGACGATCAATGCGCGCCGGACAGCGCGTTCAGGAGAGTATCATGAATGTGCACGCCAGCGCTTTGGCCGAGGCCCATCTTCCCGACGAGCAGACCACCGCCTTTGCCCGCGAGGCCATCGAGGACCTCTCGCAGCAGCCGAAAAAGCTGTCGCCGAAATACTTCTATGACGCGACGGGATCGGAGCTGTTCGAGGCGATCACGCGCCTGCCGGAATATTATCCGACGCGCACAGAGCTTGCGATCCTGAGAGAGCGCGGCGGCGAGATCGCAGACATCATTCCGGAGCACGCGGCGCTCGTCGAGTTCGGCGCCGGCGCGACCACGAAGGTCCGCCTGCTGCTTAATCATTGCAGGTTCGCGGCCTATGTCCCCGTCGATATCTCTGGCGACTTCCTGAAGGCGCAAGCGAACGGGCTGAAGCGGGATTTCCCGACGCTCGGCATCTATCCGGTCGCCGCCGACTTCACCACGCCGTTCGAGCTGCCCAAGCAGGTTGCATCCATGCCGAAGGTCGGCTTCTTCCCCGGTTCGACCATCGGCAATTTCGAGCCGCAAGAGGCCCAGGCCTTCCTGAGGAGCGCCCGCAGGATACTCGGCAAGGGCGCGCAGATGATCATCGGCGCCGATCTCGAGAAGGACGAGCGGATCCTCTTTGACGCCTACAACGACGCCGCCGGCGTCACCGCGCGCTTCAACCTGAATGTGCTGGTACGCATCAATCGCGAGCTCGGCGGCAATTTCGATCTCTCCGCCTTCACCCATCGCGCGATCTACAATCGCGAGCGGCACCGGATCGAGATGCACCTGATCAGCAAGAAGAGCCAGACCGTGCGCCTGCTCGGCACCAGCTTCTCGTTCCGCCCGGGCGAGAGCATCCACACCGAGAACAGCTACAAATACAGCATCGAGCGCTTCGCCGCGCTGGCGCAGGGCGCGGGCTGGCGCGTTCGCGAGAGCTGGATGGACGCGGCGAACATGTTCTCGGTGCACGCGCTCGAGGTGGCGGAGTAACGCCGGGGCTCAATGCTCCGCCGCTTCTTCCGCCTCGGATCCCAGCGACACCGACTCCCACACCGCCACGACGATCAGGATCATCGTGGTGGCGACCGACAGCCACAGCGGCGAGAGGTCGGCTGCGAACCACCACAGCACCAGCAGCAGGATGATGCCGATCCCGTGCGAGAGCTGGAGGAAGCCGCGGATCGCGTACTTGAAAAGAATGGTGCCGACCAGGAACACCAGTGGGCCACCGACCGTGCTCACGATGGTGCGGGTGTCGGAATGGCCGGTCGGGTGCTTCAGCACCAGCTCGTCCGAGACCGCGGTCAGGATGATGCCGGCGACGATCGGCGTGTGCAGATAGGTGTAGGCGAGCCGGGCCAGGCGGCCGGATTCGGCGGACTTCGAGATGCGCTCGGCTCCGGCCTCCGCGCCCTTGTGAAAATAGATCCACCACATTGCGATGGCGCCGACCAGCGCCGAGACGAAGGCCAGGATATTGTTCGCGGTCCACTCGAGCTCGGCGAAGGTGGCGCCGTTGACGACGACGGCTTCGCCCAGCGCGATGATGACGAACAGCGCGCAGCGCTCGGCCATGTGGCCGCCTTCGACGGCCCACGCCTCGAGCGAGGAAAACCCGAGCTTCGGAATCCAGAAGCGTGCCGCCGGCGAGATGTATTCCCATGTCACCGCCGCGATCCACAGCCATAGCCGCGTATCTCCCTCGGACAGACCGCCTGCGATCCACAGGACCGCGGAGATCGACAACCACGTCAGGATGCGGATCGCGTTGTGCCGCACGGCCGTTCGATGCCGCGGCGTTGCGAACAGCCAGAATGCGGTACGTCCGACCTGCATGCTCGCGTAGGCAATCGCGAACCACAGGCCGCGCCCCTCGAACGCGGTCGGGATCGTCGTCGACAGCACGAGGCCGCCCAGCATCATCGAAAAGAGCAGGAGGCGGACCGGCGTCAGTTCGGGATTGAGCCAGTTGGTGACCCAGGCGGTGTAGACCCACACCCACCACACCGCGAGAAACAGCACCGCGACGTGCACCGCGCCGATCGGCGTGAAATGATGCAGCAGCGAGTGCGAGATTTGCGTGACGGCAAAGACGAAGACGAGGTCGAAGAACAGCTCGACAAAGGTGACGCGGCTGTGCTGGCTCGGTACGATAACGCGAAACATCGCGCCGCGAGGATTGTCCGCAGCCATCATCGCCCCCGTGGCACGATCAGGTCAGGTGCCGGGCACACCGGTTTGCAGCGCCAGCGCGTGCAGGACGCCCCCCATCTGGCCCTGCAGGGACTGGTAGACGATCTGGTGCTGCTGGACGCGCGACTTGCCGCGGAAGGATTCCGAGATCACGGTCGCGGCATAGTGGTCGCCGTCGCCGGCGAGGTCACGGATGGTCACCTCGGCATCGGGGATCGCTGCCTTGATCATCGCCTCGATATCGTGGGCGTCCATGGGCATTCGGGTCTCGCTCCTTCTGGTCCAAGCGTTTTCTGGTCCAAGCGTTTCTGGTCCAAGCGTTCGAATCGCTGCCGGGGTCCCCTCGCCGGCAAGCGCAAACTTAGCGTGAACGGCCTTCTCCGTCACGCCTTCCGGCACTATATCCGTGATCCCATCAGGATAAAGGCACGACAAAGTGCCGCGCGCGGCAGATTGATCGAAAAGGCGTGAAATCATGAAGCTTCCAGGGCCCGACCACCCCATCACCATCACCCCAAATCCCCGGCGCGTCCGGGTGACTGCCGGCGACATCGTCATCGCCGAGACCAGCAAGGCGCTGACCCTGAAGGAGGCCAAATATCCGGCGGTGCAATATGTGCCACGAGAGGACACCAAGATGGCCCTGCTGGAGCGCACCGACCGTGTCACCCACTGCCCGTACAAGGGGGACGCGAGCTATTTCAGCGTCAAGGCCGACGGCAAGACGCTGGACAACGCAATCTGGACCTATGAGACGCCCTTCCCCGCCATGACCGAGATTGCCGGGCATCTTGCCTTCTATCCGGACAAGGTGAAGATCGAAGAAGTGGGGTAGTTTCCACGCCGGCTCGTGCCGACATGGCCGGGCTTGTCCCGGCCAGCCACGTTTGTTTGATAGTCGCGATACCGAAGACGTGGATGCCCGGGTCAAGCCCCGGGCACGACGACTGCGGGTGCTGACGCAAGCGCGGCTACGCCCTGAAGATCGTGAGTCCCAGTATCAGCAGGACGAGGAAGATCACGACAAAGACGTAGAACAGGAAGCGGGCGATATCGGCGGAGGCGGCCGAAATGTCGGTGAAGCCGAGCACGCCGGCCACGATCGAGACAAGCAGGAAGATCAACGCCCATTTCAGGATCGTCATGGCCAGCTCCGAAATTGCTGCCGCCCTTCGCGGCCCCTCAAGCCCTTTTCGCGGATGCTAACTGCGCTATGCGGAACTGGTTCCTAACCGCATCAGAGCCCGGGAAGGCTCTGACCCTTGCTGAATCAGGTTCCCGGCGGCACAGTCCCTCCGGGACAGAAGCGCTATCGGGGCGGCCATGATCACGGTGTCACATTCAGCGAGAATGGGCGCGGAGGCTCACGCCGCGCCAATGAGCAAGGCGCGCAATTTGTCGCTCGACCGCGCCCGCACCTTCCTGACGCTGGTGGTGCTGCTGCATCACGCCGTCATTCCCTACACCTATTTCGGCCACACCGATCCGACCTCCTGGATCGGCTTCGACATCATCGTGCTCGCCACCGACAGCTTCTTCATGGCGATGTTCTTCTTCCTGTCGGGACTGTTCACCTGGCCGGGCATCGAGCGGAAGGCGCCATCGGTGTTTCTGCGCGACCGCCTGTTGCGGCTGGGGCTGCCATTCGTGATCGCCGCCCTCACCGTCATCCCGCTCGCCTATTACGCGATCGCGCTGCGGCAGGAGCCCGAGCTGACCTTCGCCGCGTTCTGGTGGAAGACGGTGACATCAGGCCCGTGGCCCAGCGGCCCGGTCTGGTTCGTGTGGGTCCTGCTCGCCTTCGACCTGATCGCAAGCCTGCTCTACCGGGTCTCGGCGCATCTGGTCGATCCGGTCAATCGCGTCTCGCTGCGTGGGTTTGAACAGCCGGCCGCCTTCTGGCTGCTGCTCGCCGTCGTCAGCTTGGTCGCCTACGTTCCGGCGCTGGTCTATTACGGCGTCAACGAATGGTTCGAGTTCGGGCCGTTCTCGGTGCAGGCGAGCCGTGTCCTGCTCTACTTCGCCTATTTCTTCATCGGCGCCAGCGTCGGTGCCGCGAACCTCGATCACGGCATCCTCGGCGCCGAGGGCCAGCTGCCGAACAGCCGCTGGCAGTGGGTCATCATCACGCTGGTCCCCTACTGCCTGATGTGGGGCATGATCTACATCAAGCGCGAGATTCTCGGTAATCCCGATCCGCTGCCGCCCTGGTACGATGTGTTCTACGGCACGTTCTTCGTGCTGTTCTCGGCCTCGATCATGCTCGCGATCCTCGCCTTCTTCCTGCATTCGAAAGCGCCGGGGCCGAACCTGCTCGACCGCATGCAGGCCGATGCCTATGGCATGTTCCTGGTGCATTACCCGATCGCGCTGTGGATCCAGTACGCGCTGTACGACTACAGCCTGCCTGCGATCGTCAAGGCCGCGGTCGGCTTCGTGCTCACGGTGATCCTGAGCTGGGGTGTGACGGCGGGCTTGCGGAAGATTCCGGGGGCCTCGCACGTGCTGTAGGTAATTCGTAGCCCGGATGAGCGTAGCGACATCCGGGAAAACATGTCGACAAAGACCCGGATATCGCTTCGCTCATCCGGGCTACGGCTCCTCGCAATGACGGAGAATGTCGCGCCGTCTCAGGCCGCCTTGCCGCCCATATATTCCGGCAGCCAGCGTTCGAACGACTTGCGCAGCGTGTCGATCGCAACCGGCGCTTCGCCCGCGATCGCGATCGCATCGCCCCCGGTGGTGCCGATCCGCACGCACGGCACTTCGCAGCCACGCATCTTGGCGAGCACGCGGCCGGCTTCCGCTTCCGGCACGGTGACGAGATAGCGCGCCTGGTCCTCGCCGAACCAATAGGCCTGCGGCACCAGCGCGGTCGGCGCCGCGAGCAGTTTTGCGCCGATGCCGCCCGCCATCGCCATCTCGGCAAGCGCGATCAGGAGGCCGCCGTCGGAGAGGTCGTGCACGGCAGTCGCGGTGCCCGCATGGATCATGCCGCGCACGCAATCGCCGTTGCGCTTCTCGGAGGCGAGATCGACCGGCGGCGGCGCGCCCTCCTCGCGACCGCAGATGTCGCGCAGGTAGACCGACTGGCCGAGCCAGCCATGGGTCTCGCCGACCAACAGGATTGCCTCGCCCTCGGCCTTGAAGGCGAGCGAAGCTGACTTGGTGAAATCGTCGAGCAGGCCGACGCCGCCGATCGAGGGCGTCGGCAGGATCGCGCGGCCGTTGGTCTCGTTGTAGAGCGAGACGTTGCCGGAGACGACCGGGAAGTCGAGCGTGCGGCAGGCTTCCGAGATGCCCTTCAGGCAGCCGACGAACTGGCCCATGATCTCGGGCCGCTCAGGATTGCCGAAGTTGAGATTGTCGGTGATCGCGAGCGGCTTGCCGCCGACCGCGGTGATGTTGCGCCAGGCTTCCGCGACGGCCTGCTTGCCGCCCTCGAACGGGTCGGCCTCGCAATAGCGCGGCGTGACGTCGACGGTCAGCGCCAGGCCTTTCGGCCCGTCCTGCACGCGCACCACGGCGGCATCACCGCCGGGGCGCTGCATGGTGTTGCCGAGAATGACGTGGTCGTACTGCTCCCAGACCCAGCGCTTGGAGCACATGTCGGGCGTGCCGATCAGCTTCTCCAGCGCAGGCCCGAGGCCCATCGGCGCCGACACGTCGCGGGCGTGCACGACCGGCAGCGCGGCGGAGGGGACATGCGGGCGGTCATAGACCGGCGCCTCGTCGCCGAGCTCCTTGATCGGCAGATCGGCCATCACGTCGCCGCCATGCTTGACCACGAAACGCTTGCTCGGCGTGGTGTAGCCGACCACGGCGAAGTCGAGGCCCCACTTCTTGAAGATCGCCTCGGCTTCCTTTTCCTTCTCGGGCTTGAGTACCATGAGCATGCGCTCCTGGCTTTCCGAGAGCATCATCTCATAGGCGCTCATGCCGGTCTCGCGGGTCGGCACCGCATCGAGATCGAGGTCGACGCCGAGATCGCCCTTGGCGCCCATCTCCACCGCCGAGCAGGTCAGGCCCGCCGCGCCCATGTCCTGGATCGCGATGACGCAGCCCTTCTCCATGATCTCGAGGCAGGCTTCCAGCAGCAGCTTCTCGGCGAAGGGATCGCCGACCTGCACGGTCGGCCGCTTCTCCTCGGACTTGTCGTCGAATTCGGCCGAGGCCATCGAGGCGCCGTGGATGCCGTCGCGGCCGGTCTTGGAGCCCAGATAGACGATCGGCATGTTCACGCCGGAGGCGGCCGCATAGAAGATCTTGTCGGCATCGGCGAGGCCGACGGCCATTGCGTTGACGAGGATGTTGCCGTCATAGCGGGTGTGGAAGCGCACCTGGCCGCCGACGGTCGGCACGCCGAAGGAATTGCCGTAGCCGCCGACGCCGGCCACCACGCCGGAGACGAGGTGCCGGGTCTTGGCATGCTCGGGCGCGCCGAAGCTGAGCGCATTGAGGCAGGCGATCGGCCGCGCGCCCATCGTGAACACATCGCGCAAAATGCCGCCGACGCCGGTGGTCGCGCCCTGATAGGGCTCGATGTAGCTCGGGTGGTTGTGGCTCTCCATCTTGAAGACGACGGCCTGGCCGTCGCCGATGTCGATCACGCCGGCGTTCTCGCCGGGCCCCTGGATCACCCAGGGCGCCTTGGTCGGCAAGCCGCGCAAATGGATGCGCGAGGACTTGTACGAGCAATGCTCGTTCCACATCGCCGAGAAGATGCCGAGCTCGGTGAAGGTCGGCTCCCGCCCGATCAGCTTCAGGATGCGCTCATATTCGTCGGGCTTGAGCCCGTGGGCGGCAACCAGTTCGGGGGTGATCTTGGGTTCATTCTTCATGGATTCGGGGCTTTCGGCGGCGGTTTGGCCGTTCTTAGGAACATCGGACGGCTTCGAAAAGTCCTTTATGGCGCATTTTCCCGCTGTCCCACGTTTTGCGCCGGGGGCCCCGCGGGAACGGGAATTGCACGGCACGGACGGATCGGATTTAAGGGCTCAAGACCCGCAATTGAAGGCCTGATTTCCTTTGCACGAATTGACCAAAGCACCCCCGCCCCGCCGCCCCGACCTCCACGTCGCCACCGAGGGCGAATTTGTGGGCTGGCGGACCTGGATTCGCGACAGTTTCGAGTCCCATGTCGGCCCGTTCTGGCACCGGATCGAGGCGGACGGCAGCGTCCGCAGCGCCTTCCGGGTCGAGAAGAAGCACCTCAACGGCTCCGGGAACGTCCATGGCGGCTGCTACATGGCCTTTGCCGACTACTCCCTGTTTGCGATCGCCACCCATGTCCTGGACAGCCGGGCGGTGACGACCAACTTCGCCTGCGAATTCCTCGACGCGGCACGCGAGGGCGAGCTGATCGAATGCACCGGCGAGGTCACCCGCGCCGGCGGCTCGCTGATCTTCCTGCGCGGCAAGATGACGTCCGCCGAGCGCGTGCTGCTCACCTTTTCCGGCACGATCAAGCGGATGAAGCGGAAGGCGCTCCCTCAGCCAAACGCATAGCTCGGCGGCTTCCCTTTTCGCGCGCCCTCGCCCAGACTTCCCGGCAAGCGCGTTCGCGCCGGGGAGCAAGCAAAAGGTGCCGCAGAGCACATCGGAGGCGGGTCGCGCGGCGGCATCCGCATCGACGCCGTTGCCGTCCGTGGCCGCCACCGGCGCGCGCAGCTGGCGCGACTACGCGCTGCTGCTGGCACTAGCCTGCTGCTGGAGCTCGACCTATCCGCTGGCGAAGCTGGCGCTGGATACAATCCCGCCCATCACCTTCATCTCGGCGCGCTCGCTGATCGCGGCCGCCTTCCTGTTCGCGATCCTGTGGATGCGCGGCGTCAGGATCCCGACCGACGCGAAAGCCTGGAAGCTGTTCGCGACCCAGCAGTTGATCAACTCGACCTTCCCGTTCCTGATCATCACCTGGTCGCAGCAATATGTGCCGGCCTCGAACACGGTGGTGCTGGCCTCGACGACGCCGATCTTCGCCTTCCTGATCACCTCGCTGATCACGCGGCACGAGCCGGCGACGCTGCTCAAGCTCGCCGGCGCGGTTTTGGGGCTTGCCGGCACCGTCGCGATCGTCGGGCTCGATGCCCTGCATGGCCTTGGCAGCGAGATCGTGGCGGAGATCGCGATCCTTCTTGCCACGATCTCCTTTGCCTGCGCGACCATCTTCGGCCTCCGCCTCTCCGAGTACGACCCGATGGTGGTGGCCGCCGGCTCGCTGCTGTTCGGCGGCCTTGTGCTGCTGCCGCCCTCGCTGCTCATCGACCAGCCCTGGACGCTGCACCCGACGCCGACGGCGATTGTCGCCACCATCGTCATGGGCATCATCTCCAGCGCATTGGGCCTGATGCTGTTCTACGTCTGCCTCGGCCGGCTCGGCACGCTGACGACCAACGCGCAAGGCTATTTGCGCATCCCGATCGGCGTCGGCCTCTCCGTGCTGCTGCTCGGCGAGAGCGTGCCGTCGAACCTGGCGCTGGGCCTGCTGCTGGTCATGGCCGGCGTTGCGGCCATGACGGTGCCGGCGGAGAAGCTGAAGCTGAGGTAGCGCGAGACGCTACTATTTACCGTCGTCGGCCAGCATCTTCCGATATTTTTCGACGTCGCGCGTCACGAGCTTCTGCAGCACTTCGGGCGCGTGCTCGTCGGAATCGGGCGTAACGGTCGAGAGGTCGGCGAAGCGCTTCTTCACGGCGTCGGTTTCCACAGCCGTGCGTGCAGCGGCATTCAGCTTGGCGATGATTGCCGGCGGCGTGCCCTTGGGCGCGAACAGGCCGTTCCAGCCCTGTGCCTCGAATTCGGGCAGGCCCGCTTCGGCAGAGGTCGGCAGATCCGGCAGCGTGGCGAGCCGCACGGTCGAGCCGACCACCAGACCCTTCACCAATTTCTCGTTGATCGACTGCGAGACGGAAGCCGCCGCATCGCAGACGCCGTCGATCTGGCTGCCGACGGCATCGGTCAGCGCAGGCGCGGCGCCGCGATAGCCGACCAGCGTCACGTCGATCCCGGCGGCGGTCACGAAGCTCTTGCAGATCAGATAGTTCGAGGAGCCGACGCCGGCATGGCCGAGATTGATCTTACCCGGATTGGCCTTGGCGTAGGCGATGAACTCCTTGAGGTCCTTCGCCGGAAAATCCTTGCGGACCGCGATGATGCCGAACGTCTTCGCCACCATGGCGATCGGCACGAAGGATTCAGGCGTGAACGGCAGCTTTGGATAGATCGTGTAGGTCGCGGCGTTGGTCCCGGCATTGCCGATCGCAACGGTGTAACCGTCGGGCTCGGCGCGGGAGGCGCGCGCCAGCGCGGTCGAACCGCCCGCACCGGCAACGTTTTCGATCACGATGGTCTGGCCGAGGGCGATGCCCATCTGCTCGGCGACCGTGCGCGCGATCACGTCCGAGGTGCCCCCAGCCGCGAACGGCACGATCATGGTGATCGGACGTTTCGGGAAATCCTGTGTCCATGCGGCGGTCGACGAAATGCTCGCGAGCACAATAACGGCGGCCGACAGCCGCTTCAGCACGAACGAAATCACGCAGCCTTTTCCAGGTGCTGGACCAGGCCGGCGAACAGGCCGCGGCCGTCGGTGCAGCCCATGATGTCTTCGACGTGGTTTTCCGGATGCGGCATCATGCCGAGCACGTTGCCCTTGTCGTTGACGATGCCGGCGATGGAGTGCGCCGCGCCGTTGATGTTGTGGGCCTCGTCGACCACACCTTCAGGCGAACAATAACGATAGAGCACCCGCCCCTCGCCTTCGAGCCGCTTGATGGTCTCTTCGTCCGCCTCGTAATTGCCTTCGCCATGGGCGACCGGCACGCGGATCACCTGCCCGGCATTGTAGCCACGGGTGAACGGCGTGTCGGAACGCTCGACGCGCAGATGCACGTCATGGCAGATGAATTTCAGCCGCGCGTTGCGCATCAACACGCCCGGCAGCAGGCCGGATTCACAGAGGATCTGAAAACCGTTGCAGACGCCGAGCACGAGCCCGCCGTTGGCGGCATAGTCGCGCACCGCATCCATCACCGGGGCCCGCGCCGCAATCGCACCACAGCGCAGATAGTCACCGTAGGAAAATCCGCCCGGCACCACCACGAGATCAGTGCCCGCCGGCAGCGACGTCTCGGCGTGCCACACCATCGCGGGCTCGCTGCCCGAGATCAGCCTCAACGCACGCGCCATGTCGCGCTCGCGGTTGATTCCGGGAAAGACGAGGATGGCGGCTTTCATGACAGAGGTTCCGACGGTGGGCGGGAATCGGGGCTGGCCGAAGGGCCAATTCGTGAAGAGACATAACCATTTGACGGGGATTTTACCAGTGCTAGCCTCGGTCGAGCGCCTTGTACACAGGCGATAGTCGCATGCCGATCGGCCAGTCGCTTTGCCCGGGATTGAAGCCATGAACGTCCCGTCGCTGCCCACATCCCCCTCCGAGCCGGTGTCCACCGAGGGCGTCGTCGCCGCCGGCGCCTATGTCGACGGCCGGCGCGTCGCCAATATCGCCATCAGCGAGGCCTCGAGCTGGCGGGCCAAGCCCGGCCACGTGGTCTGGATCGGCCTGCACGAGCCGGACATGACGCTGCTCGGCGCCGTACAGAAGCAGTTCGACCTGCACGAGCTCGCGATCGAGGACGCCAATCACGCCCATCAGCGGCCCAAGATCGAGCAATATGGCGAGGCCCTGTTCATCGTGGCGCGCACCGCGCAATTGATCGAGGGCCGGATCGCTTTTGGCGAGACGCACATCTTCGTGGGCGAGGGCTATCTGGTCTCGGTGCGCCACGGGGCTTCGACGTCCTACACACCGGTGCGCGAACGCTGCGAGAGCTGCCCGCGGGCGCTCGCCCGCGGCGAGGACTACATCCTCTACGCCATCCTCGATTTCATCGTCGACAATTACTCGCCCGTGCTCGAGAGCATCCACGAGGAGGTCGAGGGCATCGAGGACGACGTGCTCTCCAAGCCCCTCAGCAAGGCGCAGATCGAGCGGCTCTACATGCTGCGCCGCGACCTGCTGCGGCTCAGGACCGCGATTGGCCCGCTGGTGGAGGTCTGCCGCCGTCTGGAGCATGACGAGCTGTCGATGGTGCGGCAGGCCATGCAGCCGCTGTTTCGCGACGTCACCGACCACGTCAGGAACATCCAGGAGCGCATCGATTCCATGCGCGAGGTGCTGGCCTTCGCCTTCGAGGCCAGCCTCCTGGTCGGCCAGGCCCAGGAGACGGCGGTGTCCAAGAAGCTCGCCTCGTGGCTTGCGATCATCGCGATCCCGACCGCGCTCGCCGGCATCTACGGCATGAACTTCAAGCACATGCCGGAGCTGGAATGGGAGTACGGCTACTACATGCTGCTCGGCGTGATGCTGACGGCATGCGGCTCCCTCTACTGGCGTTTTCGCAGCGTCGGGTGGCTGTGAGCCATCCTGCTCACCCGAGCAGCTCCACCCGATAATTCTCGATCACGGTGTTCGCCAGCAGCTTGTCGGCGGCTTCCTTCAGCGCGGCTTCGGCCTTGGCCTTGTCGGCAGCGGCGAGCTCGATGTCGAACACCTTGCCCTGGCGGACGCTGGCGACACCGTCGACGCCGAGCGACTTCAGCGCGCCTTCGATGGCCTTGCCTTGCGGATCGAGGATGCCCGTCTTCAAGGTAACGGTGACACGTGCCTTCACGTCAAAATCCTCTCTCAGCTCTTCACCAGCACCGGGCCGGAGCCCTGCGGACGCTCGTTCTCCATGAGGATGCCGAGACGCTTTGCGACCTCGGTATAGGCCTCGAGCAGGCCGCCGAGATCCCTGCGGAAACGATCCTTGTCGAGCTTCTCGTTCGACTTGATGTCCCACAGACGGCAGCTATCCGGCGAAATCTCGTCAGCGACGATGATGCGCATCATCTCGTTCTCGAACAGGCGCCCGCACTCCATCTTGAAGTCGACGAGGCGGATGCCGATCCCGAGGAAGAGGCCGGTGAGGAAATCGTTGACGCGGATGGCGAGCGCCATGATGTCGTCGATCTCCTGCGGCGTCGCCCAGCCGAAGGCGGTGATGTGCTCTTCCGACACCATGGGGTCGTTGAGCTGGTCGTTCTTGTAGTAGAATTCGATGATCGAACGGGGCAGCTGCGTGCCCTCCTCGATGCCCAGGCGCTGCGACAGCGAGCCGGCGGCGACGTTCCGCACCACCACCTCGAGCGGCACGATCTCGACCTCGCGAATCAGCTGCTCGCGCATGTTGAGCCGGCGGATGAAATGGGTCGGCACCCCGATGTCGTTGAGGTGCTGAAACAGGTACTCCGAGATCCGGTTGTTGAGGACACCCTTGCCCTCGATCACCTGATGCTTTTTCGCATTGAACGCGGTGGCATCGTCCTTGAAGTGCTGGATCAGGGTACCGGGCTCCGGACCTTCGTAAAGAACCTTTGCCTTGCCTTCATAAATGCGACGCCGACGGCTCATGGGGATGTACCGTGTTTTGTTGAAATCCATGAATTTGGTGTGCTCCGGTTGACTAGGATTACGACCCACAGCGGAGCTGCCGTGAACGGCTGGGAACCCATCTATAAACCCTTGGAAACAGAACGGGAACCAAGCCTTCAGGCAACCTATCCGATTGGCTGTCCCAGCACAATCGATCCGGCCGTCCGGCGCCAACTTATACCATCTTGCCTGCGGCTTAACGGCCCGTTGTTTTGCCGATTCGTGCTATCTATGTAGGCATGCAGCCGGGTCGCCGCAACGGAAGGCTCCCGCGCCATTCAGCAGGGGATTTGGAACAAGGCATGAGCGAGTTCGACAAGCGCCAAGAAGGTTTCGAGAAGAAGTTCGCCCTCGACGAGGAGCAGAAGTTCAAGGCGGAGGCCCGCCGCAACCGGCTGCTCGGCCTGTGGGCGGCGGAAAAGCTCGGCATCACCGGTGATGCCGCCACCGCCTATGCCAAGGAGGTGGTCGCGTCGGATTTCGAGGAGGCCGGCGATGCCGACGTCCTGCGCAAGATCACGGCCGATTTCGCCGCCAAGAACGTCGCGGTCACCGAGCAGGCGATTCGCGCCAAGATGAGCGAACTGCTCGCGGTGGCGGCCACCGAGGTGAAGGCGGGGAAGTAATCGCTTCAGCCCACACGCCGGCGCGCAATGCCCTTGCGCGCCGGCGATTTCTTTGTGGGCGTAGTCGAGACATCCAGCCCGGCATAGTTGCGGCGGATGGTCTCGAGCAGGCGCTCTGCGGCAGCGCTCAGAAAGCCGCCGCGACGCGTGACAAGGACGATGTCCTGGTCCGCGGCAAGATCGCCTACGGCGATCGTCGCGATCGAGGCCGCACGCAACTCCTCCGCCACGTGGCTTCGCGCCAATAGCGCGAGGCCAAAGCCCGACTCCACGAGCCGCTTCTGCGCGGTGAGGCTGTCCACGGCCGTCCACTCCACGTCGCCGAGCCCCTGCGTGAGAAACAGCGCGAACACGTGAGCCGCGGCGATCTCGCGACGCCCGCGCGTCTCCGGGAAGGCGATCCAGCGTTCGCCGTGAAGCTCGGCGAGGCGCTTCACGCGCCGTCCGGCCAGCGGATGATCGGGCGCACAGACGACCTGCAGCGCCTCGCGCAGCACCAGCTCGCAGGCGAGATCGCCGGAGCGGTCGGTGTTGTAGCGCAGGCCGATCGTGGCCTCGCCGCGCCGGATGAGATCGCTGACCTCGATACTGGTCGCCGTCCGCAAGGTCAGCGCGACGGACGGATTCTCTTTGGCAAACCGCTTCATGATGGTCGACAGGCGGCCGTCGGCAAGCGTGCCGGTCACGGCCAGCGAAACCGGCCCCGAATTCTGCTTGGTCAACGCGCGTATCGCCTGCTCGGCGTCCTGCGCCGCGGCAACCGCGCGCTCGGCGTAAGGGATCAGCACGCGCCCGGCATCGCTGAGCCGCGTGCGGCCTGCCACCCGCTCGAACAGCGGCACGCCGAGCTCCTGCTCCAGCAAGGAAATACGGCGCGAGATCGCCGGCTGCGAGCGATGCAGGAATTTCGCGGCATTCGAGATCCCACCCCTGCGATGAATGGTCAGAAAGGTGTTGAGGGCGTCGCTGTCCATCCCGAGGCTCATGCAAAAAGCTGATGATCCCGGAAAGAATAACAAATTTGGCGGATGGCGAGAATGCTCCTAAGGCTGCCTGGACCGACAGCAGGGAGATCAGCCATGACGAGCCAGTTGGACAAGGCAACGGCGTTTCGCGCCCTGCACGAGCGACCCGGGGCCTTCATCATTCCCAATCCGTGGGATGCCGGTACGGCCAAGCTGCTCGCGGCGATGGGCTTCGAGGCCCTGGCGACCACGAGCCTCGGGGTGGCCAACATGCTCGGCAGCAGGGGCGTCAGTCTCGATGTCATCCTCGCCAACGCGCGCGCAATCGTCGAAGCCACCGACCTGCCGGTCAGCGTGGACCTCGAGAATTGCGGCGCAGACGAGCCGAAGCGCGCCGCCGAAGCGATGCAGCGGGCCGCCGAGGCTGGCGCGGTCGGCGGCTCGATCGAGGATTTCAGCGGCGACCGCGATCGCCCCATCTACGACTTTTCCCATGCCGTCGAGCGCGTCCAGGCCGCGGTGGAAGTGGCGCGTGCGCTGCCAATTCCGTTCACGCTGACGGCGCGGGCCGAGAATTTCCTGCACGGCCGCAAGGACGTCGACGACACGATCCGCCGCCTGCAGGCCTTCCAGGCCGCGGGCGCCGATGTCCTGTATGCGCCCGGCCTGTACGATATCGCCACGATCCGGACGGTCGTCTCCTCGCTCGGCAAGCCCTTCAACCACGTGATGGGCTTTGCCGATCCGACGCTGACGGTTGCGCAATTGTCCGCCGCCGGCGTCAGGCGCATCAGCGTCGGCGGGGCAATGTCGCGCTACGCGCTCGCCGCGTTCATGACCTGCGCGCGCGAGATGAAGGACAAGGGATCCTTCACCTATGTCCGCGAGATGGCCGCGGTCGGCGAGTTGCGCGCCGCCTTCGCCGCGGTCAGCCCTCCTTGAAACCGTATTCCGGCACGTTGCCGCTGGCGCCGTAATATTTGTACGGCAGGAACTTGCCGCTCATGGTGATCTTGACGCGGTCGCCCTTCGGGTTGGCGACGCGTTCGATTCCCATGTCGAAGTCGATTGCCGACATGATGCCGTCGCCGAACTCCTCCTCGATCAGTGCCTTCCAGGCCGGGCCGTTCACCATCACCATCTCGTAGAAGCGGTAGATCAGCGGATCGGTCGGCGGCATCGGCGTGCCGGTGCCGCGCATCGGCACCTCGTTGAGCATCGCAACTTCGGCCTTCGATAGGCCGAAGAACTCGCCGGCATTGGCGGCCTGCGGCTTCGTCAATTTCATCTGGCCGAGGATCGCGCCGACGATCAGCACTTCGGAATAGCCGCCGATCTGCTCGCAGATGTGCTTCCAGCTCCAGCCTTTCTCGCGCTTGATGTCGAGCAGCTTTTCGGTGAGGTCTTCGCGTTTCATCAGGGGTCTCCGTGTCAGGCGGTCAGTCCGGGACTGGTCCCGGGGGTCCAGGTCTGGCGTGGCTCCTCGCCGTTCGAGGCGATCGTCAATCCGGGCTTGCCGATGTGCACCATCGGCACGTTGCGTGGATCGTGATCGGGTGTCTCGGCGGCAAAGGTCTTGCTGCGCGTCACCAGGAAATCGATGATGTGGTTGCGCAAGGCGTAGTAGAGCGGATGGCGGTGCAGATCGGTGCGGCCGCGATCCCGCGGCAGCGGGTTCTCGACCACCTCGGCCAGCACCGCGCCGGGACCGTTGGTCATCAGGAAAATCTTGTCGGCGAGATAGATCGCCTCGTCGACGTCATGGGTGATCATGAACGCGGTCTGCCCGGTCTCCAGGCAGATGCGCCGGACCTCGTCCTGGAGCGTGCCGCGCGTCAGCGCGTCCAGCGCCGAGAACGGCTCGTCCATCAGCATCATCTTCGGCGTGATCGACAGCGCCCGCGCGATGCCGACGCGCTGCTTCATGCCGCCCGACAGTTCCGAAGGGCGCTTGTGCTCGGAGCCGGTGAGACCAACGAGATCGATGAAGGTCTGCGCATGCGCCCTCACCTTGGCACGATCCCAGCTCCGCCATTTCGAGCTGACGGCATAGGCGACGTTGCCGAGCACGGTGCGCCAGGGCAGCAGCGCGTGGCTCTGGAAGATCACGGCGCGGTCCAGGCTGGTGCCTGAAATCGCCTGACCGTCGACGATGACGGCGCCCTCGCTCGGCGCATCGAGGCCGGCGAGGATGTTGAGCACGGTGGTCTTGCCGCAGCCGGAATGGCCGATCACGCAACAGAACTCGCCGCGCGCCATCGAAAGCCACAGGTTTTCGAACACGGTCGTCGTGGCGCCGCCCGCACCGGGATAACGCTTAGCGATGCCTTCGATGGAGACGAATTTGTCGGTCACTTGCCCTACTCCGGAAACGTGACCATGCGCGTGAAGCGCGCGAGGATCTGGTCGAGCAGCATGCCGACGACCCCGATCAGCAGGATCGCGATGATGACGTTGGTGATCGACAAATTATTCCACTCGTTCCAGACGAAATAGCCGATGCCGGTGCCGCCGACGAGCATCTCGGCGGCGACGATCACGAGCCAGGCGATGCCGATCGAGATGCGCATGCCGGTCAGGATCGTCGGCGCCGCCGCCGGCAGGATCACCGTGAAGGCGCGCCTGACGGTCCCGACCTCCAGCGTCCGCGCGACGTTGATCCATTCCTTGCGCACGCTCGCAACCCCGAAGACGGTGTTGAGCAGCATCGGCCAGATCGAGCAGATGAAGATGACGAAGATCGCCGAGACCGAGGAGTCCTTGATGGTGTAGAGCGCGAGCGGCATCCAGGCCAGCGGCGAGATCGGCTTCAGCACCTGGATGAAGGGATCGAGCGCCTTGCTGAGCAGCGGCGACATGCCGATCAGGAAGCCGAGCGGAATCGCGACCAGCACCGCCAGCAGATAGCCGGTGCCGACCCGCGCGATCGAATAGCCGAGCTGGATTCCGAGCCCCTTGTCGTTCGGCCCGTTGTCGTAGAACGGCCGCTTCAGATGGTCCCAGAGCTTGGCCCCGACATCGAGTGGTCCGGGCATTGCCGATTTGCCCTGCGTCGCGGTCAGGCCCATGAGCTTGGCGTATTCGGGGCTCATCGTGGCGACCGGCGCGGTGGAGCGCGTGGCCAGATGCCAGATGCCGAGGAACGCGGCGAGCAGCACGATGGAGACGAGGCCGGCACGTAGGCGGAGGGAGGTGCTCATTTTGCAAGCCCTCGCGGTATGGGTCCCGGCGTTCGCCGGGACGACGATGGCGAGAGTGGCGTGCTCACGACGCCTTCCTGATCTTGAAGCTCGCCACATAGTCTTCCGGCTTGGCCGGATCGAAATTCTTGCCCATCACCGCGAAGGACTTGTACGCGCTTGCAGGCGGCGACAGCCCCATCTCGGTCATCAGCTTCTTGGTGTCGGTGGCGAGGTACACCTGCTCGGCGATCGCCTTGTAGTCGACCTCGCCCTTGATCTGGCCCCAGCGCTTCATCTGCGTCAGCATCCAGACCGCGAAGGACTGCCAGGGGAACGGATCGAAATCGACCCGCTTGGGATCGGTCTTCACCCCACCGAGGCCGTCGGCATAGGTGCCGGTCAGGACCTGCTCCAGCACCGTGACTGGCGCGTTGATGTAGTTCGCCGGCGCGATCGCCTCCGCGATCTGCTTGCGGTTCTCCGCCTTCGACGCATAGGCGGTGGCATCGACGATGGCCCGCGTCAGCGCCGCAAAGCTGTTCGGCGCCGTCGTGATGAACTCGCGGCTGGCGGCGAAGCTGCAGCAGGGATGGCCGTCCCAGATCTCCTTGGACAACAGGTGCATGAAGCCGACGCCGTCATAGATCGCGCGCTGGCAGATGTTGTCGGGCGCGAGGAAGCCGTCGATGTTGTCGGCGCGCAGGTTCGCGACCATTTCCGGCGGCGGCACCGAGCGCAGCTGCACGTCGGTATCAGGATCGATGCCGTGCTCGGCGAGATAATAGCGCAGCAGGTAATTGTGCATAGAATAGTCGAAGGGAATGGCGAATTTCAGGCCCTTCCAGTCCTTCGGATCACGCTTGTCCTTGTGCTTGGTCGCGAGCACGATGCCCTGCCCGTTGATGTTCTCGATCGCAGGCACCGCGAACGGAATGGCATTGGCACCCAGGCCGAGCGAGATCGCGATCGGCATCGGCGCCAGCATGTGCGCGGCGTCGTATTCCTTGTTGATGGTCTTGTCGCGGATCACCGCCCAGCCGGCGGTCTTGACCACTTCGACATTGAGGCCGTGCTTGGCATAGAAGCCCATCGGCGCCGCCATGATGATCGGCGTGGCGCATGTGATCGGAATGAAGCCGACCTTGAGGTCCTTCTTCTCGGGCGCGCCGGTCGCGGCGAAGACCTCCGTCGCCGTCTTGAGCGGGAAGAATTGCGACAGCGCCGCGAGCGCGGTCGACGCACCGACCGATTTCAGGAAGGCGCGGCGCGCCACATCCTGCGGAAACATCGCGCGCATCACGGCAGAGGCGACGACGCCCTCGTAGCGCTTCTCCTCGCCCTCGACGGGCTCGCAACGCAGCGCCGAGGCTGCCTGGTCATGCTCTGCCGCGGATCGGTGCCGGCCACAGGCGCAGCCGGCCCGAAGGTTGCGGTCGGGATCAAACGGATTGTCGAACGTGGACATCGGCCCTCCTGCGCGTCGTTGCGAGGAAGAATTACGCAAGGAGCATGCCACGGCCTCCAGATCGGCCAGCGCCTTGGCGACGCAGCACTTTCGATCGAGCTTGGTCGCCACGAAAATTCGTGATAAACGAGATTTCGTAGTTCAATTACGAGATTTCGCAATGGCAACGACGCCAATGCCCGTCCACGACGATGTGGCTCCCTCCATCGATCCGCGCGTCGCAGCGTTCGAATCCTCGGTCGAGGCGACACTGCTAGTCGATCCCTTCAGCGACCAGATCGTCGATGCCAATCCTGCCGCCTGCGCCCTGCTCGGCTATGACCGCGCGCTGCTGCGGCAGACCAGACCCAGCACACTCCACGCCGGCGAGCTTCCGGCCCTCACCGTCTTCACCCAGGCCGTGCTGCACAAGGGCGCCTACTGGACCACGGCGCTCACTCCCCGCCACGCAACGGGGCAAGATCTCCAGCTCGAATATGCAGGCTGCGTGCTGCCGCATGACGGCCGCACGCTGCTGCTGCTCACGCTGACCGATCTCGACGCGCGCCGCCGGCGCAATGTCGATGCCGCCGCCGAGGATCACATGCGCAGCGGCATCTCGACCTGGCAGCGGGTCGAGCGCGTCTTTCAGGACATCGAGCGCGAGAACCAGCTGATCCTGCGCGCCGCCGGCGAAGGCATCTATGGCGTGAACGCGGAAGGAAAGACCACCTTCGTGAACCCGGCGGCGGAGCGGATGCTGGGCTGGACCGCCGAAGAGCTGGTCGGCAAGGAGATCCACCCGATCGTGCACCACACCCACCACGACGGCCGCCACTACCCCGATCACGACTGCCCGATCTATGCGGCGTTCCGTGACGGCGCCGTGCATCAGGTCGATGGCGAGGTGTTCTGGCGCAAGGACGGCTCGCCGGCCTGGGTCGAATACACCTCCACGCCCATCCGCGACCGCGGTGTCGTGGTCGGCGCGGTCGTCGTGTTTCGCGACGTCAGCCAGCGCCGCGAGGCCGACGAGAAGCTGCATGCGGCGCTTGCCGAAGTCGACCGTCTGCGCGAGCGGCTCGAACTGGAAAACGCCTATCTGCAGGAGGAGATCCGCATCGAGACCAATCCGCGCGGCATCATCGGTGGAAGCGAGGCGATCCAGAAGACGCTGCGCCAGGTCAAGCTGGTGGCGCCGACCGCGGCGGCCGTGATGATCACCGGCGAATCCGGCACCGGCAAGGAGCTGATCGCGCGCGCCATCCACGAGGACTCGACCCGCAGCGACCGGCCGCTGATCCGTGTCAACTGCGCCGCGATCCCGCGCGAATTGTTCGAGAGCGAGTTCTTCGGCCATGTGCGCGGTGCCTTCACCGGCGCAATGCGCGACCGCATCGGCCGCTTCGAACTGGCCGACGGCGGCACGCTGTTTCTCGACGAGGTCGGCGAAATTCCGATCGAGCTCCAGGGCAAGCTGCTGCGCGTGTTGCAGGAAGGCCATTTCGAGCGCGTGGGCGAGGCACGCACGCGCGCGGTCGACGTCCGCGTCATCGCCGCGACCAATCGCGACCTCAAGCAGGAAGTCCAGCGCGGCCGTTTCCGCGAGGACCTCTATTTCCGCCTCAACGTGTTCCCGATCGAGACCGTCCCCTTGCGCGAACGGCGCGAGGATATTCCGTTGCTCGCCCAGCACTTCCTGACGCGCGAGGGCAAGGCGCTGAAGTCGAACCTCCGTCTGTCCGAGGGCGATGCGCGGCGACTGACCCGCTACGACTGGCCCGGCAATGTCCGCGAATTGCAGAATGTGATCGAGCGCGCTGCGATCCTGTCCCAGAACGGCCGCCTGCGCATCGATCTGCCCGACGGCTCCGGCGCGCAGGTTCTGTCCGGCGCCGCTCGCCCGAAGGCCGATGCGCGCCCGGCGGTCATGACCTCATCCGAGATGCGCGACCACGAGCGCGCCAACATTCTCGCCGCACTCGATGCCTGCGCGGGAAAAGTCTTTGGTCCCGGTGGCGCGGCCGAAATGCTCGACGTCAAGCCGACCACCTTGGCCTCGCGGATCAAGGCGCTGGGAATTGCGCCCGTCCGTGGGTCTGCCTCAACGGCTAGAGCATGATGCGATCCGGTTCGATGCTGGCCACGGGCTCACTTCACCTCTCCCGCTTGCGGGGGAGGTCGGCGCGAAGCGCCGGGTGGGGGCTCTCTCCACACAGGGAATCCCGCTGAGGAAACACCCCCACCCCAGCCCTCCCCCGCAAGCGGGAGAGGGAGTGCACTTCCTTCGTGGCAACACGGTCTGATCTAGTCTGGCTGGATCGAACCGCGCACTCACGCCGCCTTGGTCGTGACATCAGCTGCAATCGGCAATCCCTGCTCGATCGGCAGCGACGGATCGCGCGACCATTCGTTCCAGGAGCCGAAATACATCCGCACGTCCTTCACGCCGGCATTCTTGAGCGCCAGGAACGTGTTCGAGGCGCGCGCGCCCTTAAAGCAGTAGAGGTAGACCGGCGTGGTCTGCGAGATGCCGACGGTGGCGCATTCGGCCAGGATCTCGTCCTTGGACTTGAAGCGCGGGCCCTCGGCGGTCGGCTTCATCATGCGGTACCATTCCAGCCACACGGCGCCGGGAATGCGGCCCTTGCGCGGGCAGAAATCCTTTCCATAGGGAGAAGAGCTGTCGCCGATCCACTCGTCGACGTCGCGCACGTCGAGGATCGCGATGCCGGGCTTGCCGACGGCGGCGAGCATGGTCTTCGCATCGATCAGGATGTCGCCCGCTTCAGGCACGATCGGGAACGAGGCCTTCACCGGGGTCGGAACGTCCTTGGTCACCGGCAAGCCCGCGGCAGCCCAGGCATCGAAGCCGCCGTGAAGCACCTTCACCTTGGGATAACCGAGCATGGTGAGCAGATAATAGCCGCGGCAGGACTGGCCGAAGCCGGAATTCATCGACTGCTCGTAGACCACGGCTGTTTCCTTGCCGGAGAGGCCGGCCGCGCCGAAGGCGTCGGCGAATTTGCTCTTCAGCTCGCTGATGCCCTCGGGCGTCGAGGTCGCAAGGAACGTGAAGATGTCGTGCACGTTCACGGCATTGGGCAGGTGCCCGGCGCCGTAGGCGTCGGGATTGCGGGTGTCGATCACGACACACGGTTCGGTCTTCAAGAGATCGGCAAGTTCGCTGGCAGAGATCAGAACGTCCGTCATTTGGCAGCCTCTCCGTTGAGGTTAGGTGGTCTTCGGGGTGGACTCGTGAAGCTCAGGTGTCGGCGAGCATCTTGCGCAGCTGCTTGGTGGCAGGCGTGACGATCGCGACGAAATAGGCCTCGCGCATGCGCCGCTGCGCGCGGTGGCTCTTCAGGTAGCCGCGCGCGCCACAATGCAGCATCGCCGCATGCGCCGCCGCGACGCTGGCCTCGCCGGCGCGAAGCCGTAGCGCGATCACCTTGCGCCAGTAGGTCTCCTCTTCGTTGTAGGGATCGCGCGCCAGCGCCATGGTCTCGGCCTCGAGCTCGGCGGCGAGATCGCGGAAGTGCACCGGCTGCTGCGGCAGATATCGGTTGATATGGCCGAGGGGGCTGCCGACCTCGTCCATGATGTTGATGCAATCCTTGATGAGGCCGAGCGCCATGCCGGCCTGGAGCAGGATAAAGCCGGCGCGGATCTTCTTGACGAAGGGCCCGGCCGGATCGGCCAGGATCAGCTCGTCCGGCACGAACACGTCGCGGAACTGCACTCCGTAGGTGCCGGTGCCGTCCATGGCGAGGAACGGCTTGCACGGCGTCAGCGTGATCGCAGGGTCCGAGCAGTCGGCCAGGAACATCACCGTGGCGGGCTCGCCACTTGCGATGCCGGGCTCGCCACTTGCGGTGCCCTGATCATCCTCACGCTCGAAGATGGTGCCGAAATAATGGTCGGGACCGAGATTGGAGACCCAGGGCAGCGCGCCGCGCACGATATAGCCGCCCTCGACCTTGCGCCCCTTCAGCTTCAATTTCTCGATGCCGAAGAAGCTCTTCATGGGGTTGGAGAGCCCGGTGCCGCCGAGCACGCGCCCGGTCGAGAAGGCATCGCCGAAGCGTTTGGCGAGCTTCAGGTTGGTCGAGTTCGCCGCATACCAGACCAGGGTGTCCTGGCACCAGGCCATGAAGGCCGTGGCCCCGCAGACTTCCCCGATCGCGGCCATCGCCTGGATGGCACAGCGCAGATCGGCGGGGCCGTCGTGAGGCACGTGACTGCCCCACGCCCCAACCGCACCGAACTTGCGCAGCACCTCGGCCGGATAGACCGTACCGTCGTCGATGCCGGCGGCGAGCGGCGCGAGCTGCTCGCGCGCGATCCGCGCTACCTCGCCCGCAATGGACGGTGCGGGCTGATCGATAACTTCGGCCCGCGATAAAGCCAGTGAACCCATGATCGTCTCCCGCACCTTGTCCTGATTGCCGTCTGCTAGATGCTGACCTCGAGATTGACCGGCCGGGTGAAGGTGTTGGCGACCGGCGACCATTTCTTCACATGGGCAACCAGCGCATTGATCTCGTCCTGTGAGATGCCCTCGCATTCCATGTCGACCTTGACGCGGACATCGGTGAATCCGACCGGCTTGTCGGAGGTGTCGCCCGTGCCCCAGACCGCCGTGATGTTGAGATCGCCTTCGAGCTCCAGCTCGAGCTTGTTGACGATCCAGCCGCGATGCACGGCATTGGCGTGCAGGCCGACCGCAAGGCAGGAGCCGAGCGCGGCGAGCGAGGCTTCGGACGGATTGGGCGCGGTGTCGTCACCCAGCAGCCCCGGCGGCTCGTCGACGATGTAGGGCTGCAGGTTGCGGATGTAGTTGGCGTGGCGGAATTTACCTTCCGCGACCGTCTTGCACTTCAAGGTCTTGATGACCTTCGGATTCGCCTTGCCGTTGGCGATCAGCTGCTCGAGCCCATTCTTGTCGATGGGCGCGAGGCACCCCGTCAGCACTGTCTTTTGAACGACGGCAGTCATCAGTCTTCTCCCTGGCAGAAGTGGAAATCGGTAGGATACCGAACGGTCTGTTTCCTTGCATGGAGCGTGCCAGAAGCGGCCAAAAGCGAAATGCGAAGCATTGGAGCCGCTTAGGCGTCGCTGCCTGCCGATTGATCAGCCCCCTCTTGCTCAAAGGCGGAGCAGATGAATGAGCGGATGCGAATCTTTTCAGCGCTGGACAGATGCGGCTTGCTGATGTGATGCAGCTGCGATTAAGTTGCAGCCCATGGCAAAGACGTCATCGAAGAAGAACGCGAACTCGCCCCACGCTGGCGCAGGCGACGACGAATCCGCGCGTGGGCGCCTGCTCAGTGCCGCGACGCACCTGTTCTGCAAGAACGGCATCAATGCCACCGGCATCGATGCGATCATCGAGGAAGCCGGCACCGCGAAGACCACACTCTACAAATTGTTCGGCTCTAAGACCAATCTCGTCAACGCCGTGCTGGAAAGCGAAGGCAAGCAGTGGCGCGAATGGTTCATCGGCGCCATGGAGCAAGGCGGCGGCGATGCGCAGGCGAAGCTCACGCGCATCTTTCCCGCGCTGAAGAGCTGGTTCGCGGAGGAGCGCTTCTACGGCTGCCCCTTCATCAATGCGGTCGGCGAGCACGACAAGGACGCCAAGCAGTTTCGCAACATCGCGCTGAAGCACAAGAAGATCGTGCTCGGCCATATCGAGAAGCTCGCCGGCGAGCTCGGCTCGACCGAGCCTGCGGTGCTGGCCCATCAGCTCGGCCTGATCATCGACGGCGCGATCGTCGCGGCGATGATCTCGCGCGACCCGGGCGTGGCCGATACGGCGGCACTCACGGCAGGCCCCCTGCTCGGCCAGTCCAAGGCGAAGAAGAAGCGGGCGGCGGAGCAGCTCGAGGCGGTGTGAATCCGCAGGGACGGTTAGGGAAACGCAACCGATCCCGCCCCTTCAGCGGTCACGCGGGTATTCGAATGAGGGTGTCCGCGTCCAGTGGGTCAGCCAGGCTTACCGGCTCTCCGACCTGCGCACTCGTCGTGGCCACAGAGGCGGCCTTCTTCCATTGAGACAAGGGGTGCCCGCAACTTGCATATTGCGAGTGTTCCGGCGCGCTGCTCAGAAGACGACTTGCCGTGTCGGCTCCTTTGGGCGACACTGGCCGTATTTCAGAGAACGTATTTTTCGAGAGGGCGCATGCCCGAGATACTGGAAGTGATGCTGTGGTGTGCCGCGCTTGCGACGTGGCTGATGCTTCTCTTCGCGTTCCTGGGCGATGCCTTGAAGCCGCTCACAAGGAGCATCCGTCGAGCGATCGAGGACGCATTCAAGCCCCACGTGAAGTGATGCCGTCTACGTTGCCCGGTCCAAGCTGAAACGGCCCGGCCCGGTGACGAAGATCAACATCGCGCCTCCCATGATCGAGATGTTCTTCAGGAAATGGTTGTATTGACCAATCTGCTGCGCGCCGGCGGGATATTCCCAATAGCGGTGTGCGATCACTGTCGCCGTCAGCACGAACACGAACATCAGAACTGCGCAGTAGCGCGTGCCGAGACCGAATATCAGGCCGAGGGATATGAGGACCTCGACTGCTATGTTCATGATGGTGAACAGCTCAGGTGCCGGAAGGTTCAGCGACCTGAAATAGCCCACCGAGCCGCCGAAATTGGATAGCGCTCCGTACGCGCTTCCGACGAATACCCACGCAAGCAGAATGCGGCCGATCAAGATCAGCACGCCCGCTTTCCTTGTGGCGAACTCGTCGAGCGCCCGCGACTCCAAATGGGATATCACTGAAAGAATCCCCTGCTGTCCACGACCGGCTGAACACGTCCACGGCGAGAGCCAGCCTTATCATGATTGGCGGATCGCACGAAGCGCTCAGACCGCGCGCAGGCCGAGCTGCCGCTCACGAGTGTCAGCGGAGTTGACGCATATTCGTGGGACGTAGTGGAGTACGACGCGCCTTGAGCCTGCTGCTACGGAGCGCTCGATCCGTCGGCCATCATCCCCGCAAGCCGCACGAGCTCCGCCTCGAGATCGCGCTCCACATCAGCTGCGCGGACGTCGAGCACCCGATAGTCCCGCGCCTCCAGCCAGGTCCGCCGGCCCGCGCGGTCGGCCGCTATCGCCTCGCCCTCGCCCGGGTTCACCAGCTCGATCGCGATCCGGTGCGGGAACGAGACGAAGTCCGGGATGTGGCGGCCGACCGGGGTCTGGCGCTTGAACTGGCCGGCGAAGCGGCGGTCGCGCGTCAGCGCCTGCCACAGCAGACGCTCGGCGTCGGTCGGGTTGCGGCGGAGCAGGCGGGCGAGGCCGCGGACGGTGGAGCCGCTGTCGGAGACGCCGCCGCCCTGCCCGTGCTCGGCGAGCAGCGCGCGCAGGCGCGTCGCCTGCTCGCCGTCGAGCACGCCGCCCTTGGCCGGGCCCTTGCGCCCCTCGGCGATCGCCATCACCACACCGTGGAGGGTGTGCATGTCCTGCTTGGTCGGCTCCATGCGGGTGAAGATGTTGCGCAGGTTCACCAGCATGGTGTCGCGCTTCTCGGCCGGGCGCAGGAATTCGACCTTGTCGAGCTCGCGCACGAGATTGTCGAAGAAGGCCTGCATCTGGTGCTGCGAAGCGCGCTCGGAGCGCTCCGGCATGGCGTGGGGCAGCGCGCCCGAGGTCGCGCGCTTGAACCATTCGTAGCCGACCAGCAGCACGGCCTGGGCGAGGTTGAGCGAGGCAAAGCCCGGATTGACCGGGAAGGTGATGATGCGGTTGGAAAGCCCGACCTCCTCGTTGGTCAGCCCCCAGCGCTCGCGGCCGAACAGGATGCCGCACCTGCCGCCGGTCGCGACGTGCCCGGCGATCTCGCTGGCTGCGGCTTCCGGCCCGACCACGGGCTTGGCCTGGTCGTGGGGGCGCGCCGTGGTGGCGAACAAGAGGTCGAGGTCTGCGACCGCCTGCTCCACCGTGTCGAACAATTCGACCTTTTCCAGAATGTGGTCGGCGCCGGCCGCGGCGCGCTGGGCGGCGATGTTGGGCCAGCCGTCCCTGGGGTTGACGATGCGCAGCCGGCCGAGAGCAAAGTTGCCCATGGCGCGCGCGGCCATGCCGATGTTCTCGCCGAGCTGCGGCTCGACCAGGATCACGATGGGACCGTCGAGGGATAGACCCGCCTTGCTCTTGTCAGTCCCCGACATCTCGGTTCGCTTTCACGCTGTCTTTCAAGGCCTTGCGGAGGCCACTTCAGGAGTTGATTCAAGCCGGCCCGCCGGGCGGGCCGCACCGCCGCCTGTCGTTTGCCTGTCCTGACGAAATTCTCAAGGGAAATAACGGGTTGGATTCGACTTTTGATTCTCTTCCGAATCCTCAGGTCCGGCCCTGGGGCAGGGCCGCTTCCCGCTCCCCATCTGCGGAAGCTGGATGAGCTAAAAGTGCATAATCCCTTGGCTTTCGCCAGCCGCGCGGCGATGCTAAGAGGCGGCGGATATTCCCGTGGCGCGCCAAAAGCGCCGTTCCCAAGAGGCTTCCCCGATCATGGCAAAAATCAAGGTATCCAATCCCGTCGTCGAGCTCGATGGCGACGAGATGACCCGGATCATCTGGCAGTACATCAAGGACAAGCTGATCACCCCGTTCCTGGATGTCGAGCTGCTCTATTTCGACCTGGGGATGGAATACCGCGACCACACCAACGATCAGGTCACCATCGACGCCGCCGAGGCGATCAAGAAGGTCGGCGTCGGCGTCAAGTGCGCCACCATCACCCCGGATGAAGCCCGGGTGAAGGAGTTCAACCTCAAGCAGATGTGGAAGTCGCCGAACGGCACCATCCGCAACATCCTTGGCGGCGTGATCTTCCGCGAGCCGATCATCTGCAAGAACGTGCCGCGCCTGGTTCCCGGCTGGACCAAGCCGATCATCATCGGCCGCCATGCCTATGGCGACCAGTACCGTGCCACCGACATCAAGTTCCCGGGCAAGGGCACCCTCTCGATGAAGTTCGTCGGCGAGGACGGCACCGTGATCGAGAAGGAAGTGTTCAAGGCGCCCGGCGCCGGCGTCGCCATGGAGATGTACAATCTCGACGACTCCATCGTCGACTTCGCCCGCGCCTCGTTCAATTACGGCCTGCTCCGTAATTACCCGGTGTACCTGTCGACCAAGAACACGATCCTCAAGGTCTATGACGGCCGCTTCAAGGACATCTTCCAGGACATCTTCGACCGCGAGTTCAAGAAGGAGTTCGACGCCAAGGGCCTGACCTACGAGCACCGCCTGATCGACGACATGGTCGCCTCGGCGCTGAAATGGTCCGGCGGCTATGTCTGGGCCTGCAAGAACTACGACGGCGACGTGCAGTCCGACACCGTCGCGCAGGGCTACGGCTCGCTCGGCCTGATGACCTCGGTGCTGCTCACGCCCGACGGCAAGACCGTGGAAGCCGAAGCCGCCCACGGCACGGTGACCCGGCACTACCGCGAGCACCAGAAGGGCAAGGAGACCTCGACCAACTCGATCGCCTCGATCTTCGCCTGGACACGCGGCCTCGCCCACCGTGCCAAGCTCGACAACAATGCCGAGCTGGCGAAGTTCGCCAACACGCTGGAGAAGGTCTGCGTCGACACCGTCGAGGCCGGCTACATGACCAAGGACCTCGCGCTCCTGGTCGGCGCCGACCAGCGCTGGCTCTCGACCACCGGCTTCCTCGACAAGGTCGCGGAAAACCTCACGAAGGCGCTGGCGTCCTAGCCGCCATCCGCAATTTCGCCCGACTGGACCAGACATCATCAAGGGCCGCGCCAAAGCGTGGCCCTTTTTATTTTTG
Organism: Bradyrhizobium sp. USDA 327; assembly: GCF_041262065.1. Lineage (NCBI taxonomy): Bacteria > Pseudomonadati > Pseudomonadota > Alphaproteobacteria > Hyphomicrobiales > Nitrobacteraceae > Bradyrhizobium > Bradyrhizobium sp. USDA 327. The sequence goes on from NZ_JBGCCW010000001.1 coordinate 4,220,369, forward strand.
TGGCCCTCGCGCGGAGATGCGACCATGCGGATCAAGCCTGCCGTCCCCAGCCTGCTGTTGCTCGCCGCCATGGCCGGGCAAGCCAGAGCCGCCGATCCTCTCCCCGACGCCATCGCGGCGCCGGGCGAGACCGTCGTGCTCAGCGTCCACGCCGAGGGCGCGCAGGTCTATGAGTGCAAGGCCGGCGCTGACGGCAAGCTCGCCTGGGCCTTCCGCGAGCCGATCGCGACGCTGCTGTCCGAGGGCAAGACGATCGGGCGGCACTATGCCGGCCCGACCTGGGAGCATGCCGACGGCAGCGCCGTCGTCGGCAAGGCCATCGGCAACGCACCAGGCGCCACCGCCGCCGACATCCCCTGGCTGAAGCTGGAGGTCGCCTCCCGCCGCGGCAGCGGCGTGCTCACGCCCGTGACCACCGTCCAGCGCATCAACACCCACGGCGGCAAGCTCGACGGTGCATGCGAGAAGGCCGGCGAGTTCAAAAGCGCGCCGTACGCGGCCGACTATGTTTTCCTGAAGAAAGGCTGACCGCTCAGCGGTCGGCGTCGTTCTTCTCCGCCTGCGCGAGCTCGGCGAGCGCGAGATCGCCGGTGTCGGCGAGCCTTGCCTTGGCGGTGGTATGGACGTGGTCGGCGAGCGTCGGCATGCGCTCGATCAGCGCGTGAAAATCCTGGGCGTCGAGCACGAGCAGCCGGGTCTTGCGGGTCGCCGTCACCGTGCCGCTGCGTTTTGTCTTGTGCAGCAGCGCGATCTCGCCGAAGAAGGTGCCGTCGGCGAGCCGCACATGCTGGCTCGGCAGCGCGATCTCGACCTCGCCGGCGGTGATGAAATACATCGACGAGGCGACATCGCCCCGCCGCACCAGGATCTCGCCCTGCTCGACGGTGCGCGCGCGGAGCAGCCGCATGATGTCGGCGATCTCCGCGGCCGACAGATGCGAGAACAGCGGCACCCGCGCAAGCATGCCCCAGGTGACGACGAAATCGCGCCGCTTCACCTCTTCGGCGAATGCGGTCGAGATGATCGCGACCGGCAGCGCGATCATGGCAAAGCCGGCGACGATGGCGAAGGTGGAGACGAACTTGCCGAGCGGCGTCACCGGCACGACGTCGCCATAGCCAACCGTGCCGAGCGTGACGATCGCCCACCACATCGCCTGTGGAATGGTGCCGAGCTTGTCGGGCTGCACGTCGCGCTCGATGGCGTAGAGCAGCGAGGCAAAGGTCAGCACCGCGCCGATCAGGATGACGATGCAGCCAATCAGCGCCCGCCGCTCGGCATGCACGGCGGCGAGCAGCGAGCGCATCGCCGGCGAATAGCGGATCAGCTTGAAGAACGGCAGCACGCCGAGCGCGGCCAGCGTCGCATGCCCGCCGGTGGCGAGCACGATTGCCGCGGGCAGGAACGCCATCAGATCGATGATGCCGAGCGCGGAAAAGGCGTAGCTGAGCCGGTCGGCCAGCGCGGAGCCCTTGCGCTGGGTGTGCCCCGCCACCGTCCACAGCCGCGCCGCGTATTCCAGCGCGAACACGATCACGGACAGGACGGTGATGCCCGCGAACAGCGTGCCGAACTGCGCATCGAGCTCCGGCAGCGAGGCGAGGATCATCGCGGCCACATTGAGCACGATGACCCCGATGATCAGCTGGATGAAGCGCGACCCGACCGAATAGGCCAGCGGATCGTGCTCCAGCAAATCGTAGAGGCGATCCCGAAATTCGGGATCGCGAAGCCCACGTCCTCGCGGAACGGGGGCCATGGCGACTTAAGCGCCCGCCATCGCTTTTTCGATCGCGGTGAGCGCGGCCGCCGCCTTGGCGCCATCGGGACCGCCGGCCTGGGCCATGTCGGGCCGGCCGCCGCCGCCCTTGCCGCCGAGCGTTTCGGAGGCGATGCGCACGAGGTTCACGGCGTTGAAGCGCGCGGTGAGGTCCTGCGTGACGCCGACCACCACACCGGCCTTGCCGTCCTCGGTGACGCCGACGATGGCGACGACGCCCGAGCCGATCTGCTTCTTGCCGTCGTCGGCGAGGCTCTTGAGATCCTTCATCTCGATGCCCTCCACGGCACGTGCCATCAGCTTGACGTCACCGACCTCGCGCACGCCGGCCGCGGCGCCGTTGCTGGCTGCGGCGCCGCCGCCCATCGCGAGCTTCTTGCGGGCGTCGGACAGCTCGCGCTCGAGCTTCTTGCGCTCCTCCATCAGCGCGGCGATGCGGGCCGGCACTTCTTCGATCGAGGTACGCAGCTCGTTCGCCGCGGTCTTCGCCAGCGCCATGGTGTCGTTGGCGTGCCTGCGCGCGTAATTGCCGGTCAGCGCCTCGATGCGGCGCACGCCCGAGGCGACCGCGCTCTCGCCCGTCAGCGTGATCAGGCCGATATCGCCGGTGCGCTTGACGTGGGTGCCGCCGCAGAGCTCGACCGACCAGCCGAGCGCGTTGGCGCCGCGCTCGCGCGCGGTCCTGCCCATCGAGACGACGCGGACCTCGTCGCCGTATTTCTCGCCGAACAGCGCGCGTGCACCGGCCTCACGGGCCTCATCGACGCCCATGATCCGCGTGGTGACCTCGTCGTTCTCCAGCACAACGTCGTTGGCGATGTCCTCGACGCGGGCGAGCTCCTCCGCCGTGATCGGCTTCGGATGCACGAAGTCGAAGCGCAGGCGGTCGGGCGCGACCATCGAGCCGCGCTGGGCAATGTGATCGCCGAGCACCTGGCGCAGCGCCTCGTGGATGAGATGCGTGGCCGAGTGATGGGCGCGGATCGAGGAGCGCCTGCTATGATCGACCTCGAGCTGCAGCGCGGTGCCGAGCCTGATTTCGCCGCTCTCGACCGTGCCGACATGGACGAAGAGATCGCCGAGCTTCTTCTGCGTGTCGGTGACGCGGAACTTGATGCCGCCCTCACCCGTCAGCACGCCGGTGTCGCCGACCTGGCCGCCGGACTCGGCGTAGAACGGCGTCTGGTTGAGCACGATCGCGCCCGTCTCGCCGGCCTTGAGGCTGGCGACTTCGTGGCCGTCCTTCACCAGCGCGGACACCACGCCTTCGGCGCTCTCGGTCTCGTAGCCCAGGAATTCGGTCGCACCCAGCTTCTCGCGCAGCGGGAACCAGATCGCCTCGGAAGCCGCCTCGCCCGAGCCCTTCCAGGACTCGCGCGCCTTCACTTTCTGCCGCTCCATCGCATCCGTGAACGCCGCCTGGTCGACGCCGATGCCGCGCGACTTCAGCGCGTCCTGCGTCAGGTCCAGCGGGAAGCCGTAGGTGTCGTAGAGCGTGAAGGCGACGTCGCCGTCGAACATGTCGCCCTTCTTCAGGCCCGCGCTCTTCTCGTCGAGAATGGCGAGGCCGCGCGACAGCGTCTTGCGGAAGCGGGTCTCTTCCAGCCGCAGCGTTTCCTCGATCAGCTTTTCGGCGCGCATCAGCTCGGGGTAGGCCTGGCCCATCTCGCGGACCAGCGCCCAGACCAGCCGATGCATCAGCGGCTCCTTGGCGCCCAGCAGCTGCGCATGGCGCATGGCGCGGCGCATGATCCGGCGCAGCACGTAGCCGCGGCCCTCGTTCGAGGGCAGCACGCCGTCGGAGACGAGGAAAGCCGAGGAGCGCAGATGGTCGGCGATGACGCGGAACGAGGCCACGGTCTGCTCGCTCGGCCCGGTGCCGAGCGCGGACGCCGTCGCATCGATCAGGTTGCGGAACAGGTCGGTCTCGAACACGCTCTCGACGCCCTGGAGGATGCAGGCCATGCGCTCCAGGCCCATGCCGGTGTCGATCGAGGGACGCGGCAGCGGCTGGCGCTCCTCCTTCGTCACCTGCTCGAACTGCATGAACACGAGATTCCAGAATTCGAGGAAGCGATCGCCGTCCTCCTCCGGCGAGCCCGGAGGCCCGCCCCAGATGTGCTCGCCGCGGTCGATGAAGATCTCCGAGCACGGGCCGCACGGGCCGGTGTCGCCCATCGCCCAGAAATTGTCCGAGGTCGGGATGCGGATGATGCGGTCGTCGGAGAAGCCGGCGATCTTCTTCCACAGGCCCGCCGCCTCGTCGTCGGTGTGATAGACCGTGACCAGCAGCTTGTCCTTCTTCAGCCCGAACTCGGCGGTGATCAGCTTCCAGGCGAGCTCGATCGCGCGTTCCTTGAAATAGTCGCCGAACGAGAAGTTGCCGAGCATCTCGAAGAAGGTGAGATGGCGCGCGGTGTAGCCGACATTGTCGAGGTCGTTGTGCTTGCCGCCGGCGCGTACGCATTTCTGCGAGGTGGTGGCGCGCTGATAGGGCCGCTTCTCCACGCCGGTGAAGACGTTCTTGAACTGCACCATGCCGGCATTGGTGAACATCAACGTGGGGTCGTTGCGCGGCACCAATGGCGAGGACGGCACGATCTCGTGGCCGTTCTCGGCAAAGAAGTTCAGAAAGGTCGACCTGATCTCGTTGACGCCGCTCATGTTCATCCAATCGGGTGTGCTTGGACCCGCTTCCTGCCATCCAAACCGGAGGTTAGGGCTGATATCTGCGGGCCAAAGCGCTTTTAGACAAGGCCTGCTTCAGTGTCCAGAAACTGTGCAAGGAGATCAGAGGGTTGCCGCAGGCGCGCAATCCCGGTTGAAAAGGCGAAACCGCCGCGTTGACAGGCTTGGCCGCCCTGTGGTCTGTAACCATCTATATCGTACGGCCACGTCGGGAGAGACCGGCTTTACTGCCGGCGCCGAAGGAGCAACCGCCCCGGAAACTCTCAGGCAAAAGGACCGCGTGGCTTTGACAGCATCTGGAAAGAGGCGCCGACGGGCCTAAGAACCCGGGTGGCACCCGCCGACGGGATAATACTCTCAGGCACAGCGACAGATGGGGCTTCGACTGGTTGGCCCGGGGAATCGTCCCCGGGGAACCGCCGAGGACCCCTGTGATGCCAGTACCCGCCGACCAGAAATCTCTCCGACATACGCCCCTCCACGCCCTGCATGTGTCCCTTGGCGGCAAGATGGTGCCGTTCGCTGGCTATGATATGCCCGTGCAGTACCCCGCGGGGGTGCTGAAGGAGCACCTCCATACGCGAGCCGCGGCCGGCCTGTTCGACGTCTCCCATATGGGGCAGCTTGCGCTTCGCCCGAAGTCGGGCAAGGTCGAGGACGCCGCCCGCGCGCTGGAACGGCTGGTGCCGCAGGACATCGTGGCGATTGCACCGGGCCGGCAGCGCTACGCCCAGTTCACCAACGCGGAAGGCGGGATTCTCGACGATCTCATGGTCGCCAATTTCGGCGACCACCTGTTCCTGGTCGTCAACGCCGCCTGCAAGGAAGCGGACGAGGCGCATCTGCGCGCGCATCTCGCGGACGATTGCGTCATCGATTCTCTGGCCGACCGCGCGCTGATCGCGCTGCAGGGCCCGAAGGCGGAAGCGGCGCTGGCGAAATTGTGTGCAGAGGCGCCGTCCATGACATTCATGGATGCCGGCCCGCATGAGGTCGCCGGCATCAAGTGCTTCGTCTCGCGCTCCGGCTATACCGGCGAGGACGGGTTCGAGATCTCGGTCCCCGTGGCCGACGCGGAGCGTCTGACCAAGACACTGCTCGAAAACCCGGACGTGCTGCCGATCGGCCTGGGCGCCCGCGACAGCCTGCGGCTCGAAGCCGGGCTTTGCCTGTACGGCCACGACATCGACACCGCGACCACGCCGGTCGAGGCCGCGCTGGAATGGTCGGTGCAGAAGAGCCGCCGCAACGGCGGGATGCGCGCCGGCGGCTTTCCCGGCGCCGAGAGGATCCTTGCGCATTTCGATAACGGCGCATCCCGCCGCCGTGTCGGCCTGCGCGCCGAAGGCCGCGCGCCGGTTCGCGAGGGTGCGCTGCTGTTTGCGGATCAGGCCGGTGGCGAGCCGATCGGAAAGGTCACCTCGGGCGGTTTCGGCCCGAGCCTGAATGCGCCGGTCGCGATGGGCTACGTGCCCACGAACCTGAGCGCGCTCGGCACGAAACTCTTCGCCGAGGTGCGCGGCCAGCGCCTGCCGCTCGCAGTCGCCGCCATGCCCTTCGTGAAAAACACCTACAAACGCTGAGGACAAGACAATGACCACGACGCTGTACACCTCCGACCATGAATGGCTCGCGATCGACGGCGATACCGCCACGGTCGGCATCACCGACTACGCCCAGCAGCAGCTCGGCGACGTCGTGTTCGTCGAATTGCCCAAGGTCGGCCGGAGCTTGAAGAAGGCCGAAGCCGCCGCCGTCGTGGAATCGGTGAAGGCCGCCTCCGACGTCTACGCGCCTGTTACAGGCGAAGTGCTCGAGGCCAACGAGGCGCTTGCCGCCGAGCCGGCGCTGGTGAACTCGGATGCGCAGGGTGCGGCCTGGTTCTTCAAGATCAAGATTGCCGACAAGAGCGAACTCGGCGGCCTCATGGATGAAGCCGCCTACAAGGCCCATACGGCGTGAGATGAAGCGCGATCTTTCCACATCGCCATGGCCCGCGAAGGCGCAGGAGTATCGCAGATGAGGGCGTACGCGCGATGTCTCCACATCGTCATGGCCGGGCTTGTCCCGGCCATCCACGGCCTCCTCGCGGCACGAAGAACGTGGATGCCCGGGACAAGCCCGGGCATGACGAGTTTGTGGCACGGTGGTGCCGAAGGAACGTGATCCGCTTATGCGATTGCCCCTGAACTGAGGGGCGTGACGACGACAGATGACCTGAAGCGAGGACCCATGATGACCGCGCACCGCAAATCCAACGGCGAAACCGCCGCCTCTTTCGTCCGCCGCCACATCGGCCCCTCGGCGCGCGACGTCACCGCAATGTTGGAGACCGTGGGCGCCAAAAGCGTGGACGCGCTGATGGCGGAGACGCTGCCGGCTTCGATCCGGCAGACCGCCCCGCTCGATCTCGGCAAGCCGCTCAGCGAGACCGAGGCGATCGCGCATATGGGCGAGCTCGCGCGTCAGAACCAGGTCTTCACCTCGCTGATCGGTCAAGGCTATTCCGGCACGATCCTGCCCGCGGTGATCCAGCGCAACATTCTGGAGAATCCGGCCTGGTACACGGCCTATACGCCCTACCAGCCCGAGATCAGCCAGGGCCGGCTGGAGGCGCTGTTCAACTTCCAGACCATGATCTGCGACCTCACCGGGCTCGACGTCGCCAACGCCTCGCTGCTCGACGAAGCCACCGCGGCGGCCGAAGCGATGGCGCTCGCGGAGCGGCACTCGCAGGTGAAGGCGAAGGCTTTCTTCGTCGACAAGGACGTCCATCCGCAGACGCTGGCCGTGATGCGGACCCGCGCCGAGCCGCTGGGCTGGACCCTGATCGTCGGCGATCCCCTCACCGATCTCGCTGAGACTGACGTGCTTGGTGCGCTGCTGCAATATCCGGGAACGTCGGGCGCATTGCGCGACCTCAGGCCTGCGATTGCGGCGCTGAAGGCCAAGGGCGCGCTTGCGATCGTTGCCGCTGACCTGCTGGCGCTGACGCTGCTGGCCTCACCCGGCGAGTTGGGCGCCGACATCGCGATCGGCTCGGCGCAGCGCTTCGGCGTGCCGATGGGCTATGGCGGGCCGCACGCGGCCTATATGGCGGTGCGCGATGCGCTGAAGCGCTCGCTGCCCGGCCGCATCGTCGGCCTCTCCGTCGATTCCCGCGGCATGCCTGCCTACCGCCTCGCGCTGCAGACCCGCGAGCAGCACATCCGCCGCGAGAAGGCAACCTCCAACATCTGCACCGCGCAGGTGCTGCTCGCCGTGATCGCCTCGATGTATGCGGTCTATCACGGCCCCGAGGGGCTCTCGCAGATCGCGCGCAACGTCCACCGCCGCACCGCCGTGCTCGCGAGCGGCCTGCGCAAGCTCGGCTTTGCGCCGCAGTCCGAAAACTTCTTCGACACGCTCAGCGTCGATGCCGGCGCCAGGCGCGCCGAGATCGTCGCGCGCGCCGCGGCCGAAAGGATCAATCTCGGCATCGGTGATGCGGCTCTGCGCATCGCGCTCGACGAGACCACGACGCCTGCGACGGTGGAAGCGGTCTGGCGCGCCTTCGGCGGCACCTTCGCCTATGCCGAGATCGACGCCGGGACGCGCGAGGCGCTGCCGGAGACGCTGAAGCGCACCACCCCGTTCCTCACCCATCCGGTCTTCCACGCGCATCGCTCGGAGACCGAGATGCTGCGCTACATGCGCAAGCTCAGCGATCGCGACCTCGCGCTCGACCGCGCCATGATCCCGCTCGGCTCCTGCACCATGAAGCTGAACGCGACCACGGAGATGATGCCGCTGACCTGGCCGGAGTTCGCGACGCTGCACCCGTTCGTGCCGCGCGAGCAGGCCGCCGGCTATCACGCGCTGTTCGCGCGGCTGGAGAAGTGGCTGTGCGACATCACCGGCTATGACGCGATCTCGCTGCAGCCGAACTCGGGCGCGCAGGGCGAATATGCCGGGCTGCTCGCGATCCGCGGCTATCATCTCGCGCGCGGCGAAGCGCATCGCAAGATCTGCCTGATCCCCTCCTCCGCCCACGGCACCAACCCGGCCTCGGCCGCGATGGCCGGCATGGACGTGGTGGTGGTCGCCTGCGAGAAGAACGGCGACGTCGACGTCAACGACCTCCGCGCCAAGGCCGAGAAGCATTCGAACGACCTCGCCGCAGTCATGATCACCTATCCCTCGACCCACGGCGTGTTCGAGGAGCATATCCGCGAGATCTGCGACATCGTGCACGGCCATGGCGGCCAGGTGTATCTGGACGGCGCCAACCTCAACGCGCAGGTCGGCCTCAGCAGGCCCGGAGATTACGGTGCCGACGTCAGCCATCTCAACCTGCACAAGACCTTCTGCATCCCGCATGGCGGCGGCGGCCCCGGCATGGGCCCGATCGGCGTCAAGGCGCATCTCGCCCCGTTCCTGCCCGGTCACCCGGCAACACAAGGCGACGCTCCGGTCGGGCCGGTCTCGGCCGCGCCGTTCGGCTCAGCGTCGATCCTGACTATCTCCTACATCTACATCCTGATGATGGGCGGCGACGGCCTGAAGCGTGCCACCGAGATCGCGATCCTCAACGCCAACTACATCGCAGCGCGGCTCGATCCACACTTCCCGGTGCTCTACAAGAACGCCAGGGGACGCGTCGCACACGAGTGCATCGTCGACCCGCGTCCGCTGAAGACGACAAGCGGCGTCACCGTCGACGACATCGCGAAGCGCCTGATCGACTATGGCTTCCACGCTCCAACCATGAGCTTCCCGGTGCCGGGCACGCTGATGATCGAGCCGACCGAGTCGGAATCCAGGGCTGAGCTGGACCGATTCTGCGACGCCATGATCGCGATCCGAAAGGAGATCGCCGAGGTGGAGGCCGGCCGCTTCAAGATCGAGGCATCCCCGCTGCGTCACGCCCCGCACACCGTGCACGACATCGCCGACGACGATTGGAAGCGCGCCTACAGCCGCAGCGAAGGCTGCTTCCCCGCGGGCAGCTCGCGCACCGACAAGTACTGGAGCCCGGTGGGCCGTGTCGACAACGTCTATGGCGACCGCAACCTGGTGTGCTCGTGCCCGCCGGTGAGCGACTACGCGGAAGCGGCGGAATAAGGAATCGGTGGGTGGTGGGCAGGCGGCTGTGCGAAGCACGGTCCGCCGGCGCAACCCACCGCTTCAGCTTCCGCAGAGACGAACAGTGGTGGATTGCACCGGGCAATGGCTTCGCGCATCGCACGGCCAATCCGCTCTACGGCTTCGACCTAAAACGGAATGGCCTTAGGTTGAATCGATGACCGCGGCGGCCGTTCACCTCTCCCGCTTGCGGGAGAGGTCGGCGCATTGCGCCGGGTGAGGGCTTTTTCCTCTTGGGGAGTGTCCCATTGCAGAAACACCCTCTCCCCGGCCCTCTCCCGCAAGCGGGAGAGGGAGTGCACCTTTGAGGTAGCGGCGCGCGCCCCCCTCGCGCAAAACGAAACGGGCACCGATGACGTCGGCAACTCAACGTCCTCAGCGCCCGCTCCTCGCGAAAACTCTTCGCGTTAGTCTTACTCTTCCGCTGGCTCCTCGCCGTCGGCGTCGCGCTCCGGTGTGCCGGCGAGAATCTGCTCGGCGATCAGGCCGGAGTTCTGGCGGATCGAGGTCTCGATCTTGGCGGTGATGTCGGGATTGGCCTTCAGGAATGCCTTCGAGTTCTCGCGGCCCTGGCCGAGGCGCTGGCTGTCATAGGAGAACCAGGCGCCGGACTTTTCGACGATGCCGGCCTTGACGCCGAGATCGAGGATCTCGCCCATCTTGGAGACGCCCTCGCCGTACATGATGTCGAACTCGACCTGCTTGAAGGGCGGCGCCAGCTTGTTCTTCACCACCTTGACACGCGTGGTGTTGCCGACCACCTCGTCGCGCTCCTTGATCGCGCCGATGCGGCGGATGTCGAGGCGGACGGAGGCGTAGAATTTCAACGCATTGCCGCCGGTCGTCGTTTCCGGCGAGCCGTACATCACACCGATCTTCATGCGGATCTGGTTGATGAAGATCACCATGGTGTTGGACTTGTTGATGGAGGCCGTCAGCTTGCGCAGCGCCTGGCTCATCAGACGGGCCTGCAAGCCCGGCAGCGCATCGCCCATCTCGCCTTCGAGCTCGGCCTTCGGCACCAGCGCCGCAACCGAATCGATCACCAGCACATCGACAGCGCCCGAGCGCACCAGCGTGTCGCAGATCTCCAGCGCCTGCTCGCCGGTGTCGGGCTGCGAGATCAGGAGCTCGTCGATGTTGACGCCGAGCTTGCGGGCATAGACCGGGTCGAGCGCGTGCTCGGCGTCGATGAAGGCGCAGATGCCGCCCTTCTTCTGCGCTTCCGCCACCGTATGCAGCGCCAGCGTGGTCTTGCCCGAGGATTCCGGCCCGTAGATCTCGACGATACGCCCCTTGGGCAGGCCGCCGATGCCGAGCGCGATGTCGAGCCCGAGCGAGCCGGAGGACACCGCCTCGATGTCCATGGACCGGTCGTTCTTGCCGAGCTTCATCACCGAGCCCTTGCCGAACTGGCGCTCGATCTGGGAGAGCGCGGCGGCCAGAGCTTTACTCTTGTCCATGGAAGATCCTTCGACGATACGCAAGGCAGTTGCGGACATTGGGTCGTGCTCCTTATGGCGAGGATTCGCGTGAGGGACAAACGTTGCGAGGCAGCTCGGCGATAAAAGCAATGTACCCCATTTGTTCCCGGTTCGCAATATGTTCTTTTGCGGATGCGGGCGCTGGCCTGTTTCCGAGCGCGGTGGCCTAGTTTGATTTTGCTAGTGGCCTGATTTGCCGAAGTGGCAGCATATGTCAGCTATAAGTTATGTGATTAATTGTTAGGCAAGGAAGTAGAGGCCGCCTCAGTGGGCGGCCTCTTTCATTTCTCGGTTTGGCGTCCTCGCAAAGCCTGCTCTCGAATTGAACTGTCGATTTCTTGCATTTTTTCGACCGGGAATGGAATGGGTCCGTTAGCAGCTTCATAGTTCGCGATGATCGACGTCAGCGAATGCGCCAAAATCTTCGCTGCCCGATGAGGCATCACCACAACTAATTCCTCGCGAACAGCCGTCCCTGGCTTCGAAAGATCTAAATCGAACGCGACATTCAGCCTTGCTTCAACCTCGCCCCACCCGATGCCGAGAATATTGCAATAGACAACCTTCCAATCTGGGGCGCGCTCAATGTTCTTCTCAGAAACAAATGTGGCGGCGGCTTCATCAGTGGACGACATTTACAGCACCATCAGTATGGACCGGATTTGGCAGCACCATTATTGGCGTTCTCTCTCTGCGACCGAGAGAATTAATCCAGCCTGTTGCGATTGATCGAGCAGCCCCAGATCTCACGAGGACATTTATAGGCTTAAAGCCATGATCATCCTTAAACTCAGGGACTTGCATCGATGATGGAGAGACATCGCGCGAGCTCCTAATAAAGGTTGAGAACGGAACGAATCTAATCTGTAGAGCCACGTCAAAGACGGCTGCGACTTCAAGCAAGGTTTGGACTGTCACCTTGCCATAATCGGGGTCTTCTAGGCGGCTGACCACGCTTTGAGGTTTTCCAAGCTCGGCGGCAAACTTTCCTTGCTTCCATCCGCGCTGATCGCGAAGAGCGCGGATTTGATAAGCGATGCCTCGCCGAACATGCTCGGCCAGGTAAGCTTGTCGATAAGCCTTCTTTTGAAGGCGGTCCCAAAGTTTTTTGCTGATATCAAAAATCGAAAACATGGCTGCGGCCCTTATCTTTTTTCACTTGATCCATTCGATCTAAGGCGGTTTCGAGCGCATTCCTTGGGTCGTAATTGCTACCCTTCTTGCTTGCACCTATTAGCATCGTGAATTCAGAGGTATTCGGGCCAAAAAAACCGAGAATTCGATACTGCTTATCCACCTTGAAGCGGATTTCACCCACCTCGCGCATCTTCCCTGACAGCAAGTCAAACTCTGGTCTCCGCCAGTCATGTCTCGGCCGTTGGGCCAAGAATTCCAATGCGACATCTACTGCAGCTTGTACCTGCTCAGACTGGTCATCATACCAGTCTTTGAACATGTCACGGCCGCTAGCCGAAACATAACACCTGAAAGTCCAGACCGCCAGCATCAATTTCTCAAAATTGCGAAAAAGTAATTGACCGCGCTTTCGCAATTTTGCTAAAAGAGAATCACCAAAACGAAAGCCCCGATCAACCTACGGTAGGTCAATTCGGGGCTTCCGGGAAGGCCAGCCGGAGGTGTGGCAGAGCGGCTGATTGCGCTGGGTTTACACTCCAGTGGGCCCGCGAGCTTGGCGGTTCTGGGCCCCGTGGGTTCGAATCCCACCACCTCCGCAAACCAGTGGGACCGACCGCGTTGGCGCGCTGCCGATCCCTAGCTACCAACCCCGGGATTGCGCCCCGAAGCGATAACCAAATCAGAATATACGCCTTGGCGGGCGTCATTTCTAGAGTCGCTGACAGGCCAATTCTTCAAACCAGAGGATTGCGCCCTCATGAACGTCCTGTCCCGAGATAAACAAGTCGAAGTCATTGCTGCGCTCTGCGAAGGCGTCGGCATCCGCACCGCTTCCCGCCTTACCGGCGTCAACCGTGGCACCGTCGCCAGCCTGGCTCTGCGCGTCGGCATGGGCTGCATGGAGCTGCACGACCGCATCATGGTCGGCGTGCGCACCGAGCGTCTTGAGCTGGACGAGCTGTGGAGCTTCGTCGGCAAGAAGCAGAAGAACGTCAAGCGCCACGAGATCAACGCCAAGGGCGATCAGTACGTTTTCATCGGCATGGCCGGGACGCAGAAGGCGATCATTAGCTGGGGCGTCGGCAAGAGGAATACCGAAAGCACGATGGACTTCCTTCATGACCTCCGTAGCCGCGTCATCGGTCAGCCGGAGATCAGCACGGACGGCTTCCACCCTTACCGCATGGCAATCCGCGACGCCTTCGGGCCGGAAGCCTCGCACGGCGTGATCGTAAAGACCTACTCAGTAACGCACCTCGTAAAGGAAGCGCAGGGCCGCTACTCCCCGGCCGCCGTAGTAGCTGTAAGCCGTGACGTAGTGTCGGGCGATCCAGATCAGTACGTTTCGACCTCATATGTTGAGCGCCAGAACCTTACACTCCGCATGGCATCACGCCGGTTCACCCGGTTGACCAACGGCTTTAGCAAGAAACTGGACAACCACGTTGCAGCGGTCGCGCTGTACGTCGCGCACTACAATCTTTGCCGTGTGCACGAAGCGCTGCGCACGACGCCAGCGAAGGCGCTGGGCGTTTCGTCTAAGACTTGGACAATTGCGGAGCTTGTGAACGCCGCGCTCTCCGTGGCCCCCGCGCTGCCCACTGAGACCCCGCCAGATCGGCGCCGGAAGTTCACGGTAATTCAGGGTGGCCGCGCCTAGGCGCAGTCACTCTACTTGCGGGTTTGGAACTACAAGGAGTAGCATTGCAAAATATTTAGCGTTTTCGATAGGCCTGCCAAAAGAACAGCGCGAGAGCGATGATAGCTGAGATCGGGGCCAGGGCGATAACCACAATGGTGACTAACGTTGAACCTGTTCTAAAGTCCGTGTCGCTCGATCCTGCGCTACTTGATACCGCCAATACTTGGTTTGGCCGGTCTTGGTGGGGGCTAATGATCGCTGGCGGCATAACCGCTTTGGCCGCTTGCGCCACGGTAGTATTTCTCATTATCCAGTTTTGGTCATCAAACGTCAAAGAACGCTTTTCAGACGAGCGTGTTTCGGCAAACGAAGCCGAGACTGCTTCCGCCAAGGAAGGCACCGCAAGGGCAAACCAGCGCATTGAGGAGCTAAGAGCCGCAAACTTGGCGCTGGAGGCACAAATTGCGCCACGGAGGCTTACGAAGCATGAAGTGGCCGCATTGACGGCAGCGCTTTCTAGCTTCGCGGATTCTAGGGTGGCCGTGTCCTCATACCAATCAGACCCTGATGGAGCTATCCTAGCAGCACAACTGATTGAGGGGCTGACTGCCGCCAAGATCGTCGTTGGCAACGGAATAAGCTCAGTTGGACCAGGACCTAATCTGTACTTCGGCATCACAGTAAATGGCTCGGATGCCAAGCTTGTAAATGCAATCGTCTCCGCTTTGCCACCTGCTCTCGTAAAAAACTCTGGCGCGTTTGCTGTTCGATCCGGCGGAAGTATGTATTTAAGTTCCCCCATGACTACAGGAGTGCAGTACGCAGCCTCAATCATGGTTGGCGTAAAGCAAAGGCCGTAACCAAGGAAAACTGCGGCCCAAGCCGCGAGCGCTCTCTTCCTGTGTAGCCTTAACCTCTCACTCATTGTGAGTGGCCGGTTTTGAATTTGCGAGTGGCCTGATTCGGCCAGTACCCGGATGCGGGTACTGACCGTATTTGACCCCCGCGTCCCAAGTTGGATTTGGAGGGGCTCAATTCGTCTTGGGGGCGAGTGGTCAAACTTGCTCAGATTCGGTCTGCCACAGGTGTTAACAAGAAACCGTCACCGCGCGGCCCTGGGCATTGATCGGTGACGAGAACGCCATCGCGGCGATCCCGCCTCATGCCTCTGGACGGAAGCTAGCGCCATGCACCTGCGACGCCGCATCAAACAAACCACATCCCTTGAAGAACGCCTTGTCACCGAGGCCCTGCGCCTGCGCGAGCAAGCCAAACTGCTTCCACCAGGCATTGAGCGGGAGCGTGCAATCCGCAAAGCCCGGCTGGCTGAAACCGGCTCGCACATCAGTGAGTGGCTGCGGTCGCCCGGTCTAAAGGCACCGACGTAAAAGGTAAGGCCACCTCAGTGGGCGGCCTCTTTCATCGCAGGAGCTTCAAAATCTCCTCGTCACGCCCAAGGGCTTCCTTGAGCTTCGCCAGACCGGCGGCATCCACCTTGGCCGTTATCTCGAGACGGTTTCCTGCCTGAAGAACGCTGATCTTTTCGGAAAGCCGCTGCGCACTTTCCCCGATCATGCTTTAGGCGTAGGATTCAAGTGATTTGAATCATAGGAGGGTGCAGCTTGACCGCGGTCCTCGTTTTTAAAATCACCACCGTTGCCTTGGGCGTCCTTTCTACAGTCTTCGCATACACGCTCATTTTCAGCGTTTTTTGAAGAAAGGGACGCCGCCTCCGCCAGCGGCCTCTTTCAGAGATCTGTTTCATACTGCGCGCCGAAAATCGCAGGGCTGCAACATGCCGTGCGCGCGCGGACCGGCAACGGCGATTGGTGGATTCATTCGCTCCTGGTTCGGACGATTGGATGCAGGCCGAAAGGCTGCTCGTCAATTGCCGAGATTCATTTCGGCTGCCCAATTCGCCTTGTGCGCACAACTGAACAGACGCGGATCCGTTTATGGATCCTAATAGATTCATCACCGCGCGGATCCTTGGCACTATCGGTGACGAGGTCGCCGATCGCGCTCCCGCCTTCCTCGCATGGATATGAGAGCGCCATGTTCAATCGGCGACGTTTCAAGCAGCAGCTGACCCTTCAAGACCGGCTTTCCGCATGGGTGAAGCAGGTCCAGCAGCAGGCTTCCCGGCTTCCACCGGGTGCCGAGCGAGACGCCCTCCTCAAGAAGGCCCGCCAGGCCGACGTCGCCAATCATCTGCACGACTGGGTCAAATCGCCCGGGCTTCAACCACCGAAATAGCGGGCATACGCCGTGTTGCTCTTCGAGCGCGAAGGCTGCCGCGCATCAAGAACGCGGCCGCTGCGCCGTCATGTTTCCGCAATCCTGCGGCACCGAACCTTTTTGCGGTCTCCGGCCTTCTCTGGGGATGGGACCGCAACTCCGGGGACCTCAGTCATGACGGACAACGACACGCAGCACGGTGCGATCAGACGCAATCCGCTGCTGGAGGCAGCGCAGAAGGAGATGGTGAAGTTCGAGCGCAAGGAAAACGAGTTCCGCAAGAAGGACCGTGAAGAGCGCGCCGCCGCGCCTGCCCTTGAACGAGATCGGGCTTCAACCACCGAAATAGCGGGCATACGCCGTGTTGCTCTTCGAGCGCGAAGGCTGCCGCGCATCAAGAACGCGGCCGCTGCGCCGTCATGTTTCCGCAATCCTGCGGCACCGAACCTTTTTGCGGTCTCCGGCCTTCTCTGGGGATGGGACCGCAACTCCGGGGACCTCAGTCATGACGGACAACGACACGCAGCACGGTGCGATCAGACGCAATCCGCTGCTGGAGGCAGCGCAGAAGGAGATGGTGAAGTTCGAGCGCAAGGAAAACGAGTTCCGCAAGAAGGACCGTGAAGAGCGCGCCGCCGAGCTCCGCCTGCCCTTGAACGAGATCAAGATCCACTAGGCGCCTAAGGCCGGCTCCGGCGTGGGTCGAGGCCGTCCTCGATGCGGCAGCGGTCGCTGGTCCCTCGGCCCGGAGCCATCGCGATCTCGATCCGGCATCGCGCGCCGGGGCTGCATGGCCCCGCGAAGGCGCTGCGCGCAGCTTCAAGGTATCTAAATACTACTCATAACCTGTTGGCCGACCAATGAAATTTCAAAGCAGCCTACTGTGCATGGGGTTGTTTTCGACTTTTTGAATGTCGAGGCGTGCCCGGCACCATCCCCCGGATGGGCACTTGCCGCCGTCCCCGGCACCCAACCCCGTCTACAGCAGCGCCAGCAGCACCAGCCCAATCACCAGCACGACGAAGCCAGCCGCCGTCGCGGCGGCAAATGACCGCTCTACGTTATCCATGATGCCACCCCGTTGTCGGCGGGCCACGTTTCCCCCATGGCCACGCCGAACGGATAAAATCTTGCCGACGGGTGTGTCGGCAGTGGTGCGAACGGATGTCGAAATTGGGACGGGTGCGCGGTCAGTCTGCGGCCGTTCGAGCGCGACCTTCACGTGCCGAGCCTACGGGGCTTTTTCAAGCCTGCCGGCTGGCTCGCGGGTCCCTCTCCTCCCGGGTCAGGCGCAGCGAGAAGGCGCGGATCGCGGGTGCCGCCAGCAGCACGATGGGCAACATCGCAGCCCATGCGATCAGCCACGACACCATCCAGTGCCGAACGAAGATCATCGGGCTGCCTGCGGGCAAGCTGGCGATTCCCGCCGCGACCAGCGAGGTCAGTCCGGACTGGATGATGCCGAAGACGAAATGAGAATAGCGGCGGGGAATGCCGAGCATGGGGTATCCGTGGGTGCCTGCCTCCACAGGCAAGCAAGGCACATGCCGTCACCTGGTCGGGATCTGGAAGCCTCGGCAGGAACCAGCGTGCAGCCGCGCCTTGACCCCGTGCCCCAGGTGCAACCTGAACGGAGTTCAGGAACTCTGTTCATGGTCGGAGAACCACGGAGCGCGATCGCCCATTTGCGCGCCGCAGCCCGCCAACGGTCCCGTGTAGTCCGTAGCCGCCCGGGATTGATCTCACGATGGTTTGGGATTGGACTGCGCGCGCCCAGGGCCTTGGGGGGCGAGGCACCATGCGCGCGATCGGTGCCTGCCATGCCGCTCTATTTCTTTCGAATCCGCAACGGCCGTTATTCCGGCTGCGCCGACCAGGCGACGGAATTTGCCAATCGCGATGCGGCCTGGAAGGAGATGACCAGCGTCTGCGCCGACATGACCGCCGGCATTGCCCGCAAGCTCCAGGAAAATTCCGAATGGCAGATGGAGCTGCTGGACGAGGCCAAGGAGCCGGTGTTCCGGATCCGCATCGTTGCCGAAACCTTCGACTAGCAGTCTTTCGGATCAGTCCGCGCTGGGCAGCCGCCGCATGGTGAACTCGATGTCGCCGCCGGGCAGTTCGCGCCAGGTCTCGACCGCACTCATGTAGCCGGCCTTGGGGTAGCGGGCGAAGAAGGCCTGCGCCCTTTCCCGCGCCGCCGCGCGCGGCAGCGTGAAGGTCTCGCGCAGATAGCCGTCGCCGGCCGCCTGGCCCGGCTTGCCGGCCATCCTGCGCCGACGCGCCATCCGCTCGGCGAGATCCCGCGGACGATCGGCCATGTCCTGCCCTCCTCTGCGCGCTACGCTCTCAGCCAAATGTAGGGCGCGGGCCGGATCAAGAGGAGTCCTGTCCGAAAGGCATCGTGTCGCCCCCGAACGGGGCTGCGGTCAGTTGGCGGCGGTGCCGCTCTTGGTCTTCTTCGGCGTACCGGTTACGGCCGATGCCTTCGGTCCCGCCGGCTGCTTCGGCGGATCGGAGCGCATGCCGCCCCAGGGATCGTTGGACGCCTTCGAATCCGGAATCTTCTTCAGCGTTTCCTTGTAGGCCTTATCGCGCTCGGCTTCGGCGGCCTTCTCCTCGGGGGTCTTGCTCGGGGCATCCTGCAGCAAATTGAGATTGGGCATTTGCGCGTAGGCAGGTCCCGCCAGCACGGCCAGCACCGCGGCCAAACGGAAAAGCTTCATCATCTACTCCTCGATCATCCATGGCGCGCGGATCGCCCGCGCCGTGTCATCCTTGTCTCAGCCTGGTCGCAACCTGGGGCCGCTCAAGGCCGTATGGGCCCGCTAGAGCCGATCCGATCTGCACGATTTGGGGGCATGCAGCCAGTCGTCCCAGATCGGGCCGCATTTGGTGCACCCGCTCAGCGCGAGACCGAGCGCGACCATGCCAAAGACGAGGACACACCGACGCAACATCATCCACCCGTACCCAAGCAGGGCATCATACCGGGCCAAGTCAGGCAATTTCAAGCCGACGGGACCTGCGCGAGACCGGGTGACTTTGCCGCGCCGATGCGCGCACAATGAGGCGAAACATCCGGCAACACAGGAGAGCGCGACGCCAATGCAAATGCAGCCAGAAGCCGAGTTCGGCCTCGCCGACGCCCGCCGCATCCTGGGCGAGGTTTTTGCGCCCTGGGTCCAGGATCTCAACCTCGCGGTCGAGCGCATCGAGTACGCGCAGCCGGCAGACGTACCGGACTGGCAGCCGGGCGCGCTCCTGCGCATGCCGCTTTCGGAGCGGCTGTGCCGGAACGGCGGCGTGGTCTGCGGCCAGGCCCTGATGGCGCTTGCCGACACCGCCATGGTGATCGCGATCCTCGCTGCCAACCGCGGCTACCGCCCCATGACCACGGTCGACCAGACCACGCATTTCATGCGCGCGGTCTCCTCAATGGACGTGCTGGCGGATGCGCGCGTGGTGCGGCTCGGGCGCACCATGAGCTTTGGCCGCGTCACGCTGCTCTCCGCCGCGGACAGCAAGCCGGTCGCGATGGTGTCGAGCGCGTTCGCGATGCTGCCGGGGTGAACGCGCTCCGCTTCGACGTCGTAAACAAAGTCTGAAGCGCTACGCAAGTAGCGCCAGTATTGAGTTTAGTTCAATGTAATTTCTATGCACTAATTCACAATCATCAGCAGGACCTGACGCGGATGATCGAGAAGCGCGCATCGCAACGTCACCGTGTTTTCAAAGGTGGAACGATCACCTTCGAAAACGGCGGCATCGCTTGCACGGTGCGAAACATGTCGGCTGGCGGCGCGGCGATCGATCTGGACGCCCCCGTCATGCTGCCGCAATCGTTCAAGCTCTCGATCGCGCGCGACCGTTTCGCACGGCATTGTCGCACGGTCTGGCGCAGCAACAAGCGCGTCGGCCTCGCCTTCGTGTAGTCGTGCACACGGTGTGAATGACCGTTCGCTTCGTACGCGCGATGCCGATCCATGTTCGCCCGATACGACGACGGAGTGCGAGCCCGGCCGAAATCAAGCTGGCAGGTCCGCAAGCCTCACTTCATTTCGGCTTCTTGGCAGGTTCGCTCGGGCGGGCGCCGCCCCACGGGTCGTACTTGTCCTTGGGCTCGGGAATGCGCTCGAGCGCCGCCTTGTAGGCCTTCTCGTCGACCTTGGGCGTGTTGTCCGCGGGCTTGGCTCCATCGTTAGGCTGGCGCCGGCCCTGCGCCTGCGCCGAGGCAGCCGTCAGTGCCAGGACCGCTGCCGCTATGACCAAAATCCTCATCGGTGCAATCCCCCTCATGTGGGGTACAAACTAGCCCGCAAACGCGGAATAGCAAACGCCCAGGGTTCTGCGCCTTCAGCAAGTTTTGATTGGCGCGGACTTCGTCGGATCGCATTCGTGCCTATTTGTCGGTCCGCAGGGGACCTTCACGGATGTTGCGGATTATTTCTCATGCAGCGCTGCTCGGTGGCGCGCTTGCGCTCGGTGCCTGCGGCTTTGCCGACAGCCGCGCACCGGTGCCGGAATTCATGCGCATGAAGGAGGCGGAGCAGCCGCCACCCGAAGCGCCTCCCGACGTCAAGCGCGTGGTGCGCGAGCAGATCGACGTCGTCTTTCTCGCAACGTCCTATCCGCGCGAGGTGCACGTCGCCCCGCCCCGTCGCGAGGCGCGAGGACCGGGCTGGACGGCGTGCGTCCGCGCGCAGCTCACCTCCGCGACCGGCACGCCGCTCGGTGCCCAGACCTACATCGTGACGATATCAGGCGGACGCGTTGTCGACCGCCGACGCGCGGAAGAGGACGACATCTGCCGGACCGAGACTTACGAGCCGATCTAGTCTAGGCGCGCCCTGGACGATGTACGTCCGCCCCGGTCGTTTTCGGACACGGTCATCGCATCAGACTCGCCCTGCAAAAATGGAGACGCTATAGCGGGCGCCATGCTCGACTTCGACGCCCACTACGATGCCCTCCGCCGCCGCGACGCAACGTTGGACGGCGTGATATTCGTCGCGGTGAGAACAACGGGCGTCTATTGTCGTCCCGTCTGCCCGGCGCGCACGCCACTCGCCCGCAACGTGACGTTTTATCGTAGCGCGGCCGCGGCCGAGCACGCCGGCTTCCGTCCTTGCCTGAGATGCCGCCCGGAAACAGCGCCGTTCTGTCCTGCATGGAAAGGCTCCAGAACGACCGTCGAACGCGCGCTGGCCCTCATCGAGAAGGGGGAGCTCGATCGCGGCGGCGTGGAGCGGCTGGCTGAACGGTTGGGAGTCGGCGCACGCCACCTGGCACGTCTGTTCGCCCAACATCTCGATGCGTCTCCACTGCAAGTGGCGCTGTCAATCCGTGTCCAGCGTGCCAAGCGGCTGCTTGATTCAAGCGATCTTCCGATGGCAGCCGTCGCGGAACGCTCCGGTTTTTCGAGCACGCGACGCATGAGCACCGCATTCACACGACTCTACGGCAGCCCGCCATCGGCCTTCCGGAGAAAGGCCGAAGCTTCGCGACTTCAACACAGACGAGTGCGATGAGGAGATTCAGATGACCGCGAAGAGCTATGGAACGGTCGACGCCGAACGACAAAAACAGATGAGTGGGTTGGAATTCGTCCAAGGCCTTGCCGACGGAACCCTGCCTCTCAACACGATCGCCCAAACACTGGGTTATGATGTGGTGGAGGCTGAACTTGGTCGCGTCGTCGTCGCGATGGTCCCCACCGGCGCTCACCTCAATCCGGCAGGCACTGTGCATGGTGGTCTCACGGCCACCTTGCTCGACAGTTGCATGGGACTGGCGATCCAGTCGGCCCTCGACAAGGGCACCAGCCAGACCACGCTTGAGTTCAAGGTTTCGCTGCTGCGACCGATTACGCCGGAGACCGGCCGGATCACGGCCGAGGGCAAGGTTCTGAATTGCGGCCGCCGCATCGGAACGGCCGATGGACGCGTGATCGATGCCAAGGGCCGATTGCTCGCTCACGGCACGACCACGTGCCTCATCTTCCCGACTTGAGATCAAGGGAACAAGCCGCCCGACAAGGTGCCGGTTCCGGGAAAAACCAGCATCGCGGCGGGAACGATCACCGCCTCCCCTTCTTGTTACCGCCGAGGGCAATCTCGGAGGAGGACATGATGAGGACGTTTACGATGGCGCTGCTGGCGGGCGTCGGTGCCTTGGCAGCCGTGTCGAGTGCGAAGGCTTCCGATATCTACACGACTAGCGAATACGCCAATCCGGATCTCGTCCAGCAGGTGCGGCTCGTCTGCGACGACGCCGGCCGCTGCTATCGCACGCGCGGCGGTTCACGCGTGATCGTACGCGATTCTTATAACTCGATGCCGCGCGAACGCTATTACGAGCGCCGGACCTATCATCGGCATTGGGACGACGGCCCGCGCGCCGGAGTCGGCATTCGCGCGCCCGGCGTGAGCGTCGGAGTCGGTGTCGACGACCGTTGGTAGTCGATCAAGGCTCAATGGGCGGGACCGGCGGAGACGAATCGCCGGTCCCGTTCGCACAGTCGTGTCAGGTGACCGGCGCTATACGGCGGCCGATTGCTGCTGGAACTGCTCGTAGGCCGCGATCGCATCCGCAGCGTACATTAGCGACGGCCCGCCTCCCATGTAGACGGCCATGCCGAGCGTTTCCTCGATCTCTTGGCGCGTCGTACCGAGCTTGACCAGCGCCTCGGTGTGAAAGCCGATGCAGCCGTCGCAATGCGCGGCGACGCCGAGCGCAAGCGCGATCAGCTCCTTGGTCTTCTTGTCCAGCGCGCCGTCGCGCGTAGCGGCCTGGGCAAGTACGGCAAATCCCTTCATGGTGTCGGGAATGTCGCTCCGCAGCTTCTTCAGGTTCGCCGAGATGTCCCTCGTGATGTCGACGTAGTTCTTGTCCATCGGTTCCTCGCTAGCTGGATCTGGCTGTGGTCGGAGCCGCCTCGCGCGGCGCGCGCAAGGCGATGTAGATCGCGGGAATCACCAGCACGGTGAGCAGCGTCGACGAGGCAAGCCCGAACAGGAGCGAGATCGCCAATCCCTGGAAAATCGGATCGAGCAGGATGGTTGCAGCCCCGATCATGGCCGCGAGCGCGGTGAGCAGGATCGGCTTGAAGCGGACGGCGCCGGCTTCCAGCACTACATCGCGCAGCGACTTGCCCTCGGCGCCGCTGTGCCGGATGAAGTCGACCAGCAGGATCGAGTTGCGCACGATGATGCCGGCCAGCGCGATGAAGCCGATCATCGAGGTCGCGGTGAACGGCGCACCCAGCAGCCAGTGGCCGATCAGGATGCCGATCAGCGTCAGCGGGATCGGCGTCAGGATCACGAGCGGCAGACGGAAGCTCCTGAACTGGGCGACGACCAGCACGTAGATGCCGAGAATGGCTGCGCCGAAGGCCGCCCCCATGTCGCGGAAGGTCACCCAGGTGATTTCCCATTCGCCGTCCCACAACAGCGTCGGACGCGACTCGTCCGACGGCTGGCCGTGCAGGCTGATCGCAGGCTTCGGCAGCTTGCCCCAGTCATGGGCATCCACGCGATCGGCGACCGCGAGCATGCCGTAGAGCGGCGCCTCGAAGCGCCCGGCAAGCTCGGCCATCACCATGTCGGCGAAGCGGCCATCGCGGCGGAAGATCGTCGGCGAGCCCTCCTCCATGGTCGCCTTCACGACCTGTCCAAGCTCGACCACCGTCTTGCTGCCGGGCACGGTATTGGCCGGCACCGGCGTGGAGGCCAGAGCTTCGTCCCAGACCAGGTCGCGCTTTCCGAGATGCACCGCGATCTCGATCGGGTTGCGGTCCTCGCCGCGATGCGAATAGCCGATCGAGGTGCCGCCGAACAGCGTCTGGATGGTGTCATAGACGTCGCGCTGCTCGACGCCGAAGAATTCGAGCCGGTCCTGATCGATCGAGAGCCGCAGCCTCGGCCGCTTCTCGCCGACGGAATCGTCGATGTCGACGATGAACGGCACTTCCGCGAAAATCTTCTTGAGCTCGGCCGTGACCGCCCGGCGCGTGGTCGCATCGGGACCGTAGACCTCGGCGAGCAGCGTCGACAGCACCGGCGGGCCGGGCGGCACTTCGACCACCTTGATGCTGGTGCCCGTGGGCGGACCGAGCGCTTTCAGCTTCTCGCGCAGCTCGAGCGCGATCTCATGGCTCGCGCGCTTGCGCTCGCCGCGCGCAGTCAGGTTGATCTGCACTTCGCCGAACTCGGGCCTCTCCCGCAAGTAATAGTGCCGAACCAGGCCGTTGAAGTTGAACGGAGCCGGCGTGCCGGCATAGGATTGCAGCGAGGTGACCTCCGGCAATTGCCGCGCAATCTCGGCCGCGCCGAACAGCGTGCGCTCGGTCGCCTCCAGGCTCGCCCCTTCCGGCAGGTCGACGAGAACGGCGATCTCGGACTTGTTGTCAAACGGCAGAAGCTTGACGGTCACCGACTTGGTCGCAAACAGCGTCATCGACAGCAGCGTCGCGATGCCGACGCCGAGCAGGAATATCCAGGCAGACCGCTTGCTCCGCACGATCGGCGTGGCGAAGCGCCGGTAGAGCCGGCCGAGCCGGCCTTCATCGTGGCCCGCATGCGTCGACGCAATGTCGCCCTTCGGCGCGAGCTTGAGCATCAGCCAGGGCGCCACCACCATTGCCACGAAGAACGAGAACAGCATGGCAGCCGACGCATTGGCCGGGATCGGCGCCATATAGGGGCCCATCAGGCCCGACACGAACAGCATCGGCAACAGCGCCGCGACCACAGTCAACGTCGCCACGATGGTGGGGTTGCCGACCTCCGCCACCGCCTCGATGGTCGCCTGCAGGCGCGGCCGGCCGTCGCGCATGGCCCAGTGCCGCGCGATGTTCTCGACCACGACGATGGCGTCGTCGACGAGAATTCCGATCGAGAAGATCAGCGCGAACAGGCTGACGCGGTTGATGGTGTAGCCCATCAAATTGGCGGCGAACATCGTGAGCAGGATCGTCGTGGGAATCACGACGAAGGTCACCAGCGCCTCGCGCCATCCGATCGCGATCGCAATCAGCACGACGATCGAGATCGTTGCGAGCCCGAGATGGAACAGCAACTCGTTGGCCTTCTCGTTGGCGGTCTCGCCGTAGTCGCGGGTCACCGTCACCTGGACATCTTCGGGAATCAGGCGCGACTTCAATCCTTCGAGGCGCTCGGCGATGTTCTCGGACACGACGACCGCATTGGCGCCGGCCCGCTTGGCCAGCGCCACGCTGACGGCGGGCGTCCGCGTCCACTGTCCAGCTGCGTCGCGCGATTCCGTCCAGACGCGATGCTCGATGGTGCTCGGGCCGACGACGACGGAGGCGACGTCCTTGACGTAGACCGGCCGGCCGTCGCGGCTCGTGATGAGCAATAGTCCGATATCGGGAATGCCGGACAGCGTCTGCCCCGCAGCGACGCTCCGCACGATGCCGGCATCGCGGACCTGTCCCGCCAGGAACGAGCGATTGGCGTCCTTCACCTTCGCCACGAGCTGCTGCAGCGTGATGCCGAACAGCGACAACTTCTCCGGATCAGGCTCGACCCGGATCTGTTGCGCCGCGCCGCCGGATATGTAGGTCAGGCCGATATCGTCGACCTTCATCAGCTCAGCGCGCAGCTTGTCAGCGAGCTCGTAGAGGTCCTTGTCGGTATAGCGGCTGGCAGCTTCCGGCTTCGGCGCCAGCGTCAACACCGTGACCGCGACGTCATTGATGCCCCGACCGACGATCAGCGGCTCGGGAATACCCACGGGAATGCGGTCGAGATTGGCGCGGATTTTCTCGTGCACCCGCAGGATGGCATCCTCGAACTTGGTGCCGACCAGGAAGCGCGCAGTGACCATCACGCGGTCGTCCTCGGTCTGGCTATAGACGTGCTCGACGCCGTCGATGCCCTTGACGATCGACTCCAGCGGCTTGCTCACCAGCTCCACCGCGTCCGGCCCGCGCAAGCCGTCGGCATTGACGCGGATATCCACCATGGGAACGCTGATCTGCGGCTCCTCCTCGCGCGGGATCACCACGACGGCGATCAGCCCAACGACGAGCGACGCGAGCAGGAACAGCGGCGTCAGCGGCGATGCGATGGTCGACTTGGTCAACCGTCCTGAGAGCCCGAGATTCACGGCCGCACCAATTGGTCGCCAGCCGAAATGCCGGACAGGATCTCGAGCCCGTCGGGAAGCGCCGGCGTCGGCAGTTCGCGGCCACGCTGCACTGGCACGTCTATCGTTCCGCTGTCCTTCTGAAGCCGAACGTAGTCGATGCCGAACCTGGTCGTCACATAGCTCGAGGGGATGACAAAGGCCGGTCGCGCGCCGCCGGAGATCCAGACCCGCAAGCGGTCGCCGACGAAATATTCGCCGAGGCCCTCGACGGTCGCATCCGCGATGACGCGCCCCTCCTCGATTTGAGGATAAACGAGGTCAATGACGCCCGCCTTGGCGGCTTCTCCAACGAACTCCGCGCCGTCGATGCGAATCTTGTCGCCCGCCTTGAGGAAGCGCGCATGCCGCTCCGGCACGCGAAGCCGCAGCTTGAAGTTCTGTTGGGCGACGGTGACGATCGGATCGCCGGCGAGCACGACGGATCCTATCGTGATCAACCGCTTCAGCACGCGACCATCCGCCGGCGCCAGCACCTGCCCCTGGTTGAGCTGCTCGTTGATCACCGCGCGTTCGGCAGTCTTGGCACGCAGGCCGTTCTCGGCGACGTTCAGCGCGGTGCGCTGCTCGTCGAGCTTGATCCGGGGCAGGATACCGCGTTCGACCAGCCCTTCGGTCCGGGTGAAGTCGAGCTGCGCCTGGTTCGCCTGCGCCTGCAGCGCCTCGATCTGCGCGTCGAGCGATTTCATCTGCAACACGAGCTTTTCGTCGCCGATGGCCGCGATTGCCTGACCGGCGGCGACGCGATCCCCCTCCCTGACCTTGAGCTGAACCACCGTGCCGCCGATGCGTCCACGCGCCGGCACCACGCTGGTGCTTTCGACCGTGGCGAAGACGGCCTTTTGATCGGCGATCGATTGCGGGGTGACCACGAGTGTTTCGGCTGCCGTGGCCGGTGTTCCAGACGAGCCGATCGCCGCGAAGGCGGCCAGCAGGCCTAGATATCTCATCATACATCGCATGGAACTTTTCCGTGTCATGATCAAAGCATCACCACGCCACTGCGCAGCTCATTTCATCTGCATCGGAATGGGGCGTGTTGATCCTGCTCAAGGCGCCCTCACCCGAGCTATCCTAAGTTTATTTTGTCCTTGCGGACCTCGGCGAGCAGAACGCCTGATAGAGCGTCTTCAGCACCTCGCGCGCCGGCTCGCTCGCGATCGAATAGAAGATCGTCTGCGCCTCGCGCCGGGCAGACACCAGTCCGTCCTTGCGAAGGAGCGCAAGATGTTGGGACACCGTGGAGTCCCGGAGGTTCAGGAATTCGGCGAGTTCGCCGACCGACCGCTCGCCATCGATCAGCTGGCAGATGATCAGCAGACGATGCCGGTTGGCGAGCGCCTTCAGCAGCTCGCTCGCCTGATCCGCCGCCCGCTCCATAACTTCAACGTTCATCTTCATACTTGCGTATATACGAAATTACGAATATATAGTCAAGCGCTGCACGACAGCCGGAACTGAACCGGCGGAGCGGCTTGACCCAACGGAGGTAACCCATGGCGGAAGTTGTCGTAATCGGAGCTGGTCTGAGCGGAACGCTGATGGCCTATGAATTGCTGCCGCAGTTGAGAAAGGAGGATCGCCTCAGCGTCGTCTCGCAAGGCGCCGTCTATCATTTCGTCCCATCCAATCCTTGGGTCGCAGTCGGCTGGCGCAAGCGCGAAGAGATCGAGATCGATCTCGCGGACGTCATGAAGCGCAAGGGCGTGCGACTGCTGACGCAGGGCGCAAGGCGCGTCCACCCGACCGAGAACCGTGTCGAGCTCGGCGACGGCACCTCGATCGACTACGACTACCTGGTCGTCGCGACCGGCCCCGAACTGGCGTTCGACGAGATTCCGGGTCTCGGTCCAAAAGGCCATACCCAGTCGATCTGCCACGTCGATCATGCCACGCATGCCCGTGAAGCCTTCGAGAAGCTCGCGGCGAACCCCGGCCCGGTCGTGATCGGCGCCGTGCAGGGCGCGTCCTGTTTCGGGCCGGCCTACGAATTCCTCTTCATCCTGGAGACGGAGCTGCGCCGGCGGAAGCTGCGCGACCGGGTCCCCATGACGTTCGTCACCTCGGAGCCGTATATCGGCCATCTCGGTCTCGACGGCGTCGGGGACACCAAGGGGCTTCTGGAAAGCGAGATGCGCGAGAAGCACATCAAGTGGATCACCAACGCCCGCGTCGACAACGTCGCCCCCGGCCTGATGTCGGTGGAGGAGTTCGCCGACGACGGCACGTCTCGCAAGGCCCACGAGTTGCCATTCGCCTATTCGATGATGTTGCCCGCCTTCCGCGGCGTCGAGGCGGTGCGCGGCATCGAGAAACTGACCAACCCACGTGGCTTCGTCGTCGTCGACAAGCACCAGCAGAATCCCGCCTTTCCCAACGTTTTCGCGGTCGGTGTCTGCGTCGCGATCGCGCCGGTCGGCGCGACGCCGGTGCCGGTCGGCGTCCCCAAGACGGGCTTCATGATTGAATCCATGGTGACGGCGACGGCGATGAACATCGGCGCCCTGCTTCGCGGCAACGCGCCCACGGCGCAGCCAACCTGGAACGCGATCTGTCTCGCCGACTTTGGCGACTCCGGCGTCGCCTTCCTTGCGCAGCCGCAGATCCCGCCGCGAAACGTCAATTGGTCCTCCAAGGGAGAATGGGTGCACCTCGCCAAGGTGGCCTTCGAGAAATATTTCCTGCGCAAGATGCGGCGCGGCGAGAGCGAGCCGTTCTATGAGCGTTTCCTGCTCGACCGGCTGAACATCGCCAAGATCAAGGAGGTCCGAACCGGCACATGAACACGACACGCCAGATCGTCTGCGGCAGTTGCGGACGCATCAATCGCCTGCCTGCCGAACGCGCGGCGCAAGGTGCGCGTTGCGGCGCCTGTCACCAGCCGATGTTCACTGGTCATCCGATCGAGGTGGACGAGGACGCCTTCGGCCGCCATGTCGCCAACAGCGACATTCCCGTGCTGGTCGACGTCTGGGCACCGTGGTGCGGCCCGTGCCGCGCCATGGCACCGATGTTCGAGCGCGCCGCCCAGCAACTGGAGCCGAACGTCCGGCTGTTGAAGCTCAACTCGGACAACGCACCTGCACTGTCGTCGCGCCTCGACATCAGCGGCATCCCGACCCTGCTGTTGATGCGCGGCGGCCGCGAGATCGCCCGCCATTCCGGCGCGATGGATGCACGCAGCATCGTCGCCTGGACTGAATCCAACCTGACCCGTTCTTAAGTCGCCAGATAAAAAGGAGCCTGCCATGAATGTCGATAAAGCCGTTCTCGCCTTTGCGGGATTCGTCGTCCTGCTCGGTCTCGCACTGGGCACCTATGTGAATGCGTATTGGTACCTGCTGACGGCATTTGCCGGGCTGAACATGTTGCAGGCCTCGTTCACCGGCTTCTGCCCGGCAGCGATCGTGTTCAAGAAGCTGGGCCTGAGCAGCGGTTGCGCGTTCTCCTGAACGCACAATCCAGCCTGTGATGCGGGGGAACTTGCCATGACCGACGACACCTTCATCGAGGGACCCCTCTACGAGAAGCGGAGGAAGGTCTATCCACAGTCGGTCCACGGCCCTTTCCGCCGCATCAAATGGGCGATCCTCTGCGTCACGCTCGGGACCTATTATCTGTTGCCGTTCGTACGCTGGAATCGCGGACCTGGCCTGCCCGACCAGGCCGTGCTGATCGACTTCCCGCATCGGCGCTTCTACTTCTTCTTCATCGAGCTGTGGCCGCAGGAGGTCTACTATTTCACCGGCCTGCTGATCATCGCGGCCATGACGCTGTTCCTGATGAACGCAGTCGCCGGCCGGCTGTGGTGCGGCTACCTGTGTCCGCAAACCGTATGGACCGACCTGTTCTATGCGGTCGAGCGCTGGGTCGAAGGCGACCGGCGCGAGCGCATGCAGGGCGACAAGCGTTACTGGACGTTCGATCACATCCGGAAGGTCGCACTCAAGCACTTCCTCTGGATCATGATCGCATGGTGGACCGGCGGCGCCTGGGTGCTGTATTTCGCAGACGCACCGACGCTGGTGAAGGAGCTCGCGACCTTCCAGGCGCCCTTCATCGCGTATCTCTGGATCGGCATTCTCACCGCCACCACCTACGTCTTCGCCGGCCACGCCCGCGAACAGATGTGCATCTATATGTGCCCGTGGCCGCGGATCCAGGCGGCGCTGACCGACGAATGGGCGCTCAACGTCACCTATCGCCGCGACCGCGGCGAGCCGCGCATGTCGGTGAAGAAGGCGGATGCCGCGCGCGCCCATGGTGATCTGGCCGGCGACTGCGTCGACTGCCATCAGTGTATCAACGTCTGTCCGACCGGCGTCGACATCCGCCATGGCATCCAGCTTGGCTGCATTCAATGCGGCCTTTGCATCGACGCCTGCGACAACGTCATGCGCGAGATCGGCCGGCCCGCGGGCCTGATCGGCTACGACACCGACATCAACATGCAGCGCCGGCGCGAAGGCAAGCCGCTGATCTACCGCGTCGTCCGTCCGCGCACCCTGGTCTACGCCGCAGCCATCGCCATCGTCGGCAGCATCATGCTGTACACGCTCGCCACGCGCGCGACGATGGACGTCAACGTGCTGCACGAGCGCAATCCGCTGTTCGTCCAGCTCTCGGATGGAGGTGTCCGCAACGACTACACCGTCCGCATCCTCAACAAGGGCCCGCAACGATCGTTCGCGATCGAAGTCTCGGGCCTGCCCGGCGCGACCCTTCGCGTTGCGGGCATCGCGCCGAGTTCCGACGGCAAGTCCGTGGTCGAGGTCGGTCAGGATCAGACCGGCGAAGTCCGGCTGTCGGTGCAGGTCGGCCCGGCCGATCTGCCGAAGGCCTCGCGCGACATCGATATCGCCATCACCGACACGGTCAGCGGCGAGCGCGCTGCTGCCCGTGACCATTTCGTCCCGGGTGACAAATAGCCACCGGTTGGACATCGCCGGCACAGGGGAGGAATGGAGGGTCAAGCCGCTACGACCGGAACCGGAGACGCCAGGCGCTCCGCCAACTCAAGCGAACAGCCGCTGATCCAGCGCCATCGCAGGTCGGGTCGGAATGGCATCACAGTCCCGCACTTCATTCGTGATCACCTTGAAGTGCACGAGTTCCGCTTGGCCAAAGGCAGTCGAAATGGCGACGTCGGCTGCATCCCTGCCGCGCGCGATCACGACGCGGCCGATGCGGGGATGATTGTGCCGTGCATCGAACGTGTACCAACGCCCGCCGATGTAGGCTTCGAACCAGGCGCTGAAATCCATCGGCGCCGGGTCCGGCGGCACGCCGATATCGCCGAGGTAACCGGTACAGTAACGGGCCGGGATGTTCATGCAGCGACACAAGGTGACGGCCAGGTGCGCGAAGTCCCTGCAAACTCCGATACGCTCCTGGTGGCCTTCGGAAGCCGTCCGGTCGCTTCGTGCGAATTGATAGCCAAACTTGATATGGCCGTGAACGTAGTCGCAGATCGCCTGGACGCGGCGCCAGCCGCCGCTGATGTGACCGAACGTCGACCACGCCAGATCCGTCAGCCGCTGGGTGTCGCAATAGCGACTGCCGAGAAGATACACCAGCGCTTCGTCGCAAAGCCGGTCCAACGGAATCTGTTCGGCATGAGGCACAACCTCGTCGGGCAACCCGCCATCCTCGATGATGAACTCGTTTCGAATGTTGATCTGACCGACAGGGGCGACGAGCCGCGTGCAGATGTTGCCGAACCAATCCTCGTAGTCCCTGAGCGCAACGTTCGGCGACACCCGGATGGCATGGTCGGTCAGAAGGTCGCCTTGCCTTGACGGATGAACGGTCAGCATCAGGACCATCGGCACATCCTGAAAACAGTTGAACGCAATGTCGTAGCCTGCCCGGATCCTCAAGATCGTGTCCTCTCGCATCGCCATTGATGTCGATCGACAAGCTCCGCTGGCGATCATTGGTTCCGCGTGCGCTACCGCGAACCTGCTGAAATGCAAGGCATTTGTGCGGTGTGCACACACAATTGGGCTCTTGGAACCGATGCAGAAGCAGGTTCATATGGTGCGAGCCTGAGTACAACAGATGCCCCTCTATTCCGTCCACCACAGCACGACCTACCACTACCGGCAGCCCGTCAGGCTTGGGCAGCACCAGTTGCTGTTTCGTCCCCGCGACAGCTTCGATCAGCGCTTGCTCGCATGCCAACTCGCAGTGCGCCCCGAGCCGTCGGAAATCCGCTGGATCCACGATGTGTTCGGCAATTGCGTAACCCTCGTCGATTTTGCGGCCCGAACCGACGTGCTGGAATTCGAGACCACGATCCGGCTGGAGCATACACCCGAGAACGCGCCGGATTTCCGGATCGAGCCATACGCCCGCGAGCATCCGTTCGCCTACGACGAGACCGAGTTGCCGGATCTTGCACCGTACATGCTCCGGCATCATCCCGGCGACGTCGCCGTCGACGACTGGTTGTCGAAATTCATTGCACCCTCGGCGAGCCGGCCGACGGGGCAACTGCTGATGACGCTCAACGAAGCTATCGCCGAAGGTTTCTCCTATCGGAGGAGAACCTCGCATGGCACGCAAACGCCCGCCGAAACGCTCGACCTGCAGCAGGGAACTTGTCGCGATTTTGCCCTGCTGATGATGGAGGCCGCCCGATCGCTCGGTTTTGCGGCCCGCTTCATCACCGGTTACGTCTACGTGCCGGACCGCGACGGCCCGGCACGACTGGGCGGAGGCTCGACCCACGCATGGTGCTCGATCTACGTGCCGGGCTCGGGCTGGGTCGAGTTCGATCCAACCAACGGGATTGTCGGAAACCGCGATCTGATCAGGGTCGGAGTTGCCCGGACGCCGGCGCAGGCGATTCCGCTCTCGGGGTCCTACTGGGGGGAGGCGGACGACGAGCTCGGAATGGAGGTCGCGGTCAACGTGAAGACGGAGACCATGCCGGAGCCCGAGGAGACGGGCACGGCGGCGCCCGATCGGGCTGCGGTATCCTCAACGTGACGTTAACGGGACCGCTCGAATTGGTTCTGTGTCCCAACGCTATTTTCCAATCTTTGCGCTAAGGATGATCCTCCTGAGACGGGCTTTGCCCGCGTAAACGGGGACGACGGACGTGGTCGACATCGCGCATCAGGCAGCGATCAATCCGGCATCGGCAAGGGATGCCGGAGCCGCGCGCGCGCTCGTCCCGCTCACGGCGATCGACCCCGGCCAGTGGCGCGCACTCGCGCAGCGCGCGGTCGAGCCGAACGGATATTACCTGCCCGCCTGGGAGCTGGCTGTCAGTGCGACCGCGCGGGGCCGCAGCAATGCCTCGGCACTGCCGGCATTCGATGAATCTTCGACGCGGCTGATCGGACTGATGCCGGTCATCTCGCTCTGGCGCGCCTGGAAGATCCCCCTGCCCGCGCTGGCGAGCGCGCATCCCTACGGCACGCTGTGCAGCCCGCTGATCGACGGCGATGCGCCGATCGAGGCCGCCACGCGGCTGTTGCAGCAGGCGCGCGAGGCCGGCGCGCATGCGCTCGTGCTGACCGACGTCGCGCTCGACGGCGCCGCGATGGACGTGCTCAAGCAGGTCCTGAGCCGCGCCGGCCTGAAGCCGCGAATCCTCTCCTCCTACATCCGCGCCAGCCTCGATGCGACACAGGATGGCGAAACGCTGCTGCGCGAGGCGCTCGGCGCCAAGAAGCTCAAGGAGCTGCGGCGCCAGCGCCATCGTCTCGAAGAGCACGGCGCCGTCGTGTTCGAGGTCGCGCGCAAGCCCGACGAGATCGGGCCGGCGCTCGAGACATTCTTGCAGCTCGAAGCCGGCGGCTGGAAGGGCAAGCGCGGCACCGCGCTGGTCCAGCATGAGGGCGATGCGACCTTCATCCGCCGCGCCGTCCCCGCGCTTGCAGAGACCGCGCAATGCGAGATCGTCACGCTTCGCGCCGGCACGACACCGGTCGCCGCCGGCATCGTGCTGCGCCACCAGGATCGCGCCTTCTTCTTCAAGCTCGGCATCGACGAACACTTCGCGAAATATTCGCCGGGCGTGCAGCTCACCCTCGAGCTCACCCGCCACCTCTGCGCCGATCCCGCCATCGCCAGCGCGGACTCGACGGCCAGCGCCGATCACCCCATGATCAATCCGATCTGGCGCGGACGCTTCGCGATCGGCGATGTGCTGATCCCGCTGCGCCGTTACGATCCGGTCGTGACGCTGGTTCACGCGGCGGTCGCGGCGCACGGCATCGCGTACGCAACGGCGCGCCGCGCAGTTCGCCTGCTTCGTAGATAGAACAGCTACTCCGCCGCCTCCGCGTTGATCTCCGCCGAGACCTGGCGGATGGCGCGCGCGAGCAGGTTCGGATCCTGCGCGCCGGACACGGCGTATTTTTGCGCGAAGACATAGGTCGGCACGCCGGAGATGCCCTTCTCGGCGGCTTCCTGCGCATCCGCCGAAACGCGTGCGACGTCCTCGTCGGTGGCGAGGCGCTTGCGCACGTCGTCGGCATCGAGGCCGACATCGGCCGCCGCCTGCACCAGCACGTTCACATCGGTGAGATCGCCGCCGTCGCGGAAGTACAGCTCCATCAGGCGCTGCTTCATCTCGGGCGCCTTGCCGATCGCTTCCGCCCACAGGATGAGGCGATGGCAGTCGGTCGTGTTGGGCTGGCGCGCCACCAGCTCGGGCTTGTAGACGAGGCCCTCCTCGCCCGCCGCGGCGACGACGCGCCCCGCAATGCCCTTATAGGCCTCGACGGAGCCGAACTTCTGGGTGAGATAGGCCTCGCGGCTGATGCCCTCGCGCGGCACCCAGGGATTGAGGAAGAAGGGACGGAAATTGAGCTTGACGGGAACGTCGGGCACGAGCGCCAGCGCGCTCTCGATCCGGTGCTTGCCGATATAGCACCAGGGGCACACCACGTCGGAGACGACGTCGATCTGGAGCGGTTTCAGCGTGCTCATGTCAGCGCCTCCTTCGGGCAGGTCACGGGGTTCGCCCAAAGATAAGCAGAACCCGCCCCGAGGCAAGCAGGGCTATCGCATATGAGAGCTTTTCCCTGCGGCCATCCTTCGAGACGCACGCGCTCAGGCGCGAGGCACGGGGCGCTACGTCATGGCTGCCGCGATCTGCTTCAGCCGTTCGGCCGTGCGCTCGTCGGCCGGAAAGAACGTCTCCAATGCCAGCTCCGACAGCGTGATGTCCACGGGCGTACCGAACACCATGGTGGTGGAGAAGAAACTAAGTATCTCGCCCTCGTGCCGCAGCTTGAAGGGAATGGCGACATTGTCGCTCGACAGCGGCGCCGAACGCGCCGGAATGGGATAGCTCTTCAGATCATTGTAGAGCTTGATCAACTCGGGATCGGCCGTGGCCTCGCATTGGCGGTGCAGCCGCTCCAGCAGATGGCCGCACCATTCCGCGAGATTGACCGTGCGAGGCGCCAGCGCCTCGGGATGGAACGCGAGCCGCAGCACGTTGAGGGGCTGGCCGAGCAGATGCGGCGGGACGCCTGCGAGCAGCGGTGCCACCATGCGATTGGCGGAGACCAGGTTCCAGTGCCTGTCCACCGCAAGCGCGGGGTTGGGCTCATGTGCTTTAAGCACCAGGTCGATCGCCCGGCGGGCTGATTTCAAGGCGGGATCCTCCAGCGTGCGCTGCGGGAACGCCGGCGCGAAACCGGCGGCGACCAGCAGCACGTTGCGTTCGCGCAAGGGCACGTCGAGGCGCTCGGCGAGCCTCAGCACCATGTCGCGCGAGGGCGCGGCGCGGCCGGTCTCGACGAAGCTCAGATGCCGCGCCGAGATCTCGGCTTCGCCCGCGAGATCGAGCTGGCTCATGCGGCGGCGCTGCCGCCATTCGCGCAAATGGTCGCCGATATGGACCGGCTGGCTGCGTTCGGTACGTGCCGTGGAAGCATGTGCGTTCATGACCCGAAACCTACCACGCGGGTTTCCGCCCTTCCATTACCCGCAAGGTAATCGAATTGGGGCGCAGACGCGCGCATCTTTGGTCGCAACAGGAGATGACCATGATCGCGCTGCTGCTCTATCGGACCATCGCAGACCACGTCTTGCCCTGGGCTACGGCCTTCGCGACCCGCATGCTGGCGCGCAGCCTCAACGTGCCGGAGCCGCTGGTGCATTCGACCGGCGACTATGTCGTCGCCCGGGTCATCGCCTTCGAGCACGGCGTCGGCAGGAGCCTCTGCCCGTTCCGCCTCGCCCGCCTCGCTCGCGCCTGGTGGCGCGGATTGCGCTGACTTCACCCCGACCCCACCCCAACCAAGGAGACCCAAGATGATCGAAGCATCCACCTTCCTGCGCCGCGCACTTCTCGCCGACGCCGTCTTCAGCGGCATCGCCGCGCTCGGCTTCACCTTCGGTGCAGGCGCGTTCGCGAGGCTGTTCAGTCTGCCGGACATGCTGCTGCTCGAAGCCGGCCTGTTCCTGATCGCCTACACCGCCCTGGTGGGTTGGCTCACCTCGCGGGCCACCGTGGCGAAACCGCTCGTTCTATTGATCGTGATCGGCAATGCGGCCTGGACGGTCGGCAGCATCGCATTGCTGCTTTCGGGCGCGGTGTCGCCGAACCTCGCCGGCGAGCTCATGGTCGTGGCGCAGGCGATCGCGACCGGCGTGTTCGCCGAGCTGCAATATGTGGGATTGCGGAAGAGCGGGAGCGTGGTGGCAGCGTGAGGCCTCACCACGTGCCATCGTCGCCCGGCTCGGCCGGGCGACGACAATTTCCAGAGACAATCAACCCATGCGGACAAGCTGCGGCGTGAGGATGGTTCGGTCCCGGCTCCGTGACACCTGAGCAGGAAGCGTGAGCTTGTTATGCCCTTGCGCGACCGACCTTGCCGGCGAAGTGCTTGCCGTTCAACTTCTTCTTTTTCGCCGTCGCGCTCTTCGTATCCGCCTTCTTGGCCTTGCGCTCGGCCCGCGCCTTCACCGTGGCGCGTTCGGCTCGCGCCTCGGCGCGCAGCTTCTTGCGCTTCCTCTCGCAGGAGTCGCACTTGCAGCCGATCGGCTTCAGATAGGCTTTGAAATAGTCGGTGCCGTAATCGTAGTTGATCTCCTCGCCCGGCTCGATGTTCTTGATGGCGCGGATGAAGACCTTGCGCTCGCGCGGCCGGACGTCGGATTCGGCGTTGGGCCGGCAGGAATGGTTGATGTAGCGGGCGAGGTTCTTGCGCACCGACCCGTCGATGGTCCAGCGGCCGTTGAGCTCGAACAGATATTTGTTCTCGATCTCGTCCTGCTCGGGAATCCTGGAATCCAGGATCGGTCCGAAATAGCGGATGATCCGGGTGCCCTTCTTGATCGGTTTGGTGGCGAAGAGGCCGAGCCCGGTCTTGGAACGGCCGACGCGATAGGGTTTGTTCGAGGATGTGGCTGGCATGATCAGGAGTACGAAGGCGCGAATGAGGCTGGAGGAGCCCAAGCGAAGCCGCTCTTCTAGAACGATTCCGCGCCGCTGTCAGGTGTCTGGCGGCGCTGTTTGAACCTTGCCCACAGTCAAGGCGTCTGATGGTACGAAGTTCCAGCTGCCTCGAAGTGTCATCATGATCCGTATGACCGCCCCATCGCTCACCGCGCTGCTGATCTGCGCCGGCCTCGGCTGCGCCAACGCCCAATCCGTGGGCAGCAGCTACACCTCGACGTCGCCGAAGGACTGCCGCCAGATCGGCAAGCCCAGCGACCTCGATGGCAGCACCACGCGGGTGTGTCCGGGCAAGGACGGGCTCGTGGTGCTGATCGCCGAGGATGATCTGCGCGAGATCGTCTCCGTCGGCCGCAATCGCAAGCAAGCGGCCGAGGAACCGGCAGCCGACGTCTGGTTCGCGCCGTTCAACTCATCGGAAAGCACCGTCGAATGGCGCACTGCCGGCGAAAAGCCGTTTGCGATCATCCAGCGCTGGCACATCGCGGACAACACCGATCCCGACAAGCAGGGACGGCCGAAGACCAAAGCCATGCTGGTGGTGACCCGGCTCCCGCCGGGCCCGGTCTGCCACGTCGCCTATGTCGACGCGATCGCCAACCCGGCTGCCAATGAGCTCGCCCGCAAGGCCGCGGACGATTTCGCCCGGGGCTTCACGTGCGGCAAGGACAAGGTGAAGATCATCGGCACAAGCGGGCGCGCCGTCGAGCTGGCCACGATGCGCTAGCCTCTCGCCTTGGCGCGGCGATAGACGCCTCACCATGGCGGGAGTTGCGTTGGGATCAGGGGCCCGTCGGCTTGCCAGTGATCGGCGCCGTCAGCATCGCCTCGAGCAGGCGTTCGGCAGTCGTCCCCTCAGGCAAGCGATCGAGGATGTCCTCGAGCCGCCCGTCGAGCAGCAGCATCGTGAAGCCGTGCACCATCGACCAGGCGCGCGCGATCGCCGCGCCCTGGGTCAGCGTCAGCGCGTCTTCGCTGATCTGCTCCTGCCGCATCATGCCGATCGCATTGGCAAGCCCCGCGAAGGACGCCTCGGCGGCCTCGTGCAGTGAGGGTCTCGAATAGTCGAGCCGCTCGGTGCGGAACATGATGCCGTACATGCCGGGATGCGCCTGCGCATAGGCAACATAGGCTTTCGGCCTCGCCAGCGCGCGTTCGAGCGGCGTTGTGGCGGCATCGCAGGCCGACGCCATCGCGGCGTTGAACTGGCGGAAGCCGACGGCGGCGAGCTCGCTGAGAAGCCCCGTGAGATCGCCGAAATGATGAGTGGGCGCGGCATGCGAGACGCCCGCCTCGCGCGCCACCGCGCGCAATGTCAGGCCGGCGAGCCCATCTCGCTCTAGCACGCGTTCGGCGGCCTTGAGCAGCGCCTCGCGCAGGGCACCGTGATGATAGGGTGTCTCGGTCCTCGCAGCCGCCGGGCGCCGTGCGGGACGCGCCTGCGCCTTCGCTGCCGACGATGTCTTTTTCGGAGTGCGCGGGTTACGCGCGGTTTCGCTCTTGCCCATGGGACAAGCTATATGACGCGATATTGACAGTGTAAAGATTTTGCTTGACCGGAACGGCAATCGGCATTATCTGATCTTTACGATGTAAAGATAGGGAGCAACGCCGTGCAGCAGGCCGCCGAGCGCCGCAACAATATCGCACCGATCCCGTTCGAGGCCGACGCGCCCTTCCTCAAGATCATCGGCGAATTGCCGCGCGAGCTGAACGGCACGCTCTACCGCAACGGTCCCAATCCGCAGTTCGAATCGCCCGGCGCGCACTGGTTCGTGGGCGACGGCATGCTGCACGCCTTCCATCTCGAAAACGGCCGCGCAAGCTATCGCAACCGATGGGTCCGCACGCCGAAATGGCTCGCCGAGCACGATGCCGGCCGGGCCCTGTTCGGCGGCTTCGGCCGCAAGCTGCCGGATGCACCGGCCAACCTCACCGATGGTGGCGTCGCCAACACCAACATCATCTTCCATGCCGGCAAGCTGCTCGCGCTGGAAGAAGCGCACCTGCCCACGGAGATCGAGCCGGGCACGCTGGCGACGCGCGGCTATCACAACTATCAGGGCCGCGTCGCCGGCAGTTTTACCGCGCATCCGAAGATCGATCCCGTCACGGGCGAACTGGTGTTCTTCGGCTACAACGCCGCGGGACCGTTGACGCCTGCCCTCTCCTACGGATCGATCGACGCATCCGGCAAGGCGACGCGCTTCGAGCGCTTCGAGGCGCCCTATGCCAGCATGGTGCACGATTTCATCGTCACCGAAAACCATGTGCTGTTTCCGATCCTCCCGATCACGGGCAGCATGGAGCGCGCGATGAGCGGACGGCCGCCCTATGCCTGGGAGCCGGACAAGGGCGCCTATGTCGGCGTGATGAAGCGCAGCGGCACCGCCAAGGACATCGTCTGGTTTCGCAGCGAGGCCTGTTACGTCTTCCACGTCATGAATGCGTGGGAAGACGGTCACCGCATCGTCGCCGACGTCATGCAGTTTGAGGAAGCGCCGCTGTTTCCGCATCCCGATGGCCGCCCCACCGATCCGGAGAAATCGCGGGCCCGCCACTGCCGCTGGACGTTCGATCTCGCAGGCAATACCGACCGCTTCCAGCAGACATACCTCGACGATCTCACCGGCGAATTCCCCCGCATCGACGACCGCCGCGCCGGACTGAAAAACCGACACGGCTGGTACGCCTGCGCCAATCCGAAACTGCCGATGTTCGGCGCGCTGTCGGGCATCGTGCATGTCGACGGCAACGGCCGAAGGCTCGGCCATTACCTGCTGCCGGCCGGCGACACCATCTCCGAACCGGTGTTCGTCGAGCGATCGAAAGATGCGGCCGAGGGCGACGGCTGGCTGCTGGCGGTGATCTGGCGGGCGCGTGAGAACCGCAGCGACCTCGCCGTGTTCAACGCCACCGATGTCGAGGCCGGCCCGGTCGCACTCGTCCAGCTCGGGCACCGTGTGCCCGACGGCTTTCACGGCAATTGGGTGGGCGCGGCGTAGCCATCATCGTCATTCCGGGGCGCGACGAAGTCGCGAACCATGATGCGCAATTGCGCCACCTAGTTCACGCTTGGCGTCGCCCCGGATGACGAAAAGAGGAGTTTCCCATGCACATGCCCTCGATCACCACGGGCTGCTTCGCCC
This sequence comes from Bradyrhizobium sp. USDA 327, assembly GCF_041262065.1. Classification (NCBI taxonomy): domain Bacteria; kingdom Pseudomonadati; phylum Pseudomonadota; class Alphaproteobacteria; order Hyphomicrobiales; family Nitrobacteraceae; genus Bradyrhizobium; species Bradyrhizobium sp. USDA 327. The sequence continues at coordinate 4,261,209 of NZ_JBGCCW010000001.1, forward strand.
TCCTCGCCCTCGCCTGCATCACGCTCGCCCTCCGAATGATCCGGCTGCGGCGGAGCAGCCACGCAATCTTCAACGGCGGCATCCTGTTCGCCGCCGGCCTTCTCATCGTCTCTGCGCTGCCGATCCTGTCGCGCCTGCCATGGGCGGAGCTAGCCGACGAATTGTCCGACCAAGTCGTTGCTGTACTTCACTTTTTGGAGGTCGCCTACGTCATTTTGACACTGTAAAGATTTTGCTTGACCCAAACCTCGTTCTTGAACTACTAATCTTTACATCGTAAAGATCGGCTTGACCGAGGCGACCCATGACGATTTTCGTGATCCTTGCGCCCTACGGCGCCTTCACTTTTCTGATGCTGGTGACCTCGGCCACTTCAAGCGTGTTCGCGGCTTCCGCGATCTGCCTCGGCACGGTCGCGATCGATGTCGCGCGCGGCCGCTCCGTGAAAATCCTCGCCGCGGGCTCGGCGATCTTATTCGCAGCGATCGGCCTTTACCTTGCGCTGATCGATCCCGCGCTCGGCACGCTCGGCGTCAAGCTGTCGGTCGACGTCGGCATCTTCGTCATCTCGCTGGGCTCGATGCTGATCCGCCGTCCCTTCACGCTGCAATATGCGCTCGAATCTGTGCCGACCGAGACCACGGCGATGCCCGGCTTTCTCCGCGCCAATTACATCATCACCGCCGCGTGGACGGCAGCCGCCCTGTTGATGACGGCCGCCAATCTCGTGCTGCTCTACGCCCCCGGCCTGCCGCTCTGGTCGAGCCTTGCGGTTGCTTTTGCCGCCCGCAACAGTGCGATTTACTTCACAAAGTGGTATCCCGAGCATTGCCAGATCAAGTACGGTACGCCTGCCCGCGCATTGCCCAATGCTCGCTGAACAGGATCGACGATGAAGGACGTATTCGCCCGCCTCGCCTCCGACCTCTTCTCCGCCATCGTCTTCCTGGTCGTCTATCTCATCACCGACAACGTCATCCTGGCGACGTCGGTGGCGATCGCCGGCGCGTTCGCGCAAGTGGTCTACGCCCGCATCAAGGGACAAGAGCTCAACTACATGACCTATGCGAGCCTCGCGCTCGTCGTCGTGCTGGGCACGGTCACGCTCTTGACCAATGATCCCCGCTTCATGCTGGCAAAGCCCGCGATCGCGCATTTCGCGATCGGCCTCATCATGCTCAAGCGCGGCTGGATGCTGCGCTACATGCCGCCGATCGTCGTCGAGACCGTTCCGGAATATGTGACGGCTGCGGGCTATGCCTGGGCGGCGCTAATGTTCGTGATCGGCGCCGGCGTGATCGTGGTCGCCTCCACAGGCGATCTGAAGCTGTGGGCGTTCTACCTCACGGTGGTCGCAGGCGGCGGCAAGATCCTGGCCTTTGCCGTGCAATACGTCGTCCTGCGCCTCATCGTCACCAGCCGCCGGCGTGCCGCCGCCCGCGCCTAAATGCCCTAAGCACGGTGCGATTGGGATGAATCGTCATCGCGCTTTAGGTCGTTGTTTAAGCATGATCTTTTCGGAAAACCGCTGCGCACTTTTCCGGATCATGCTTTTGCGCAGGGTTAGGCAGGAGCCGCAAGTTGGGCTATAGCCTCGCTCAGGACGGCCCGCGGATCGTCGCGGACCGCCGAAATCTGTTCGGGAGACGGGAATGGCCGTAGACGGCAACTGGAATCTGACGATGACGACGCCGATGGGCGAGCGCCAGGCGACGCTGACCCTGCTGAGTTCCGGCGGCACGCTGACAGGCACGCAGGGCGCAGAGGGCAACACCGCAGAGATCTTCGACGGCACCATCAGTGGCGACGCCGTCAACTGGAAGGTTTCCATCACCAATCCGATGCCGCTGACCCTCGAGTTCATCGGAAAGATCTCCGGCGACAGCATGAGCGGCGAGATGGGCATCGGCCCGATGGGCAGCTTTCCGTTTACGGGCGTACGGGCGTAACGCCGCGGCTTCGGCACATGCCCAACATCCGCCTCGTAGCGGCGACGTTGCTGTGTGTCGCAGCATCGGTGGCGGCGCACGCGGAAGACACCGAACCGGCGTGGCGCGCAAGCGCGCTCGCCATGGTGCCGCCAGGCTTTGTGGCCGGCACCGCCTATCGGACCGATGGCTCGACCCGTTATCTCGCCGTTGACCCCGCGAGATCGAATGATCCGAAGACGCCCGCAAGCGTGTTCGCCGCACGCCAGGCGCTCGTGGTTACGCTGACGGCGGATGGGGCGCGCGCAGTCTCGGCGGAGTTGAAGCCGCGCACCGGGCCCGATCCTGACAATGACGACACCGATTTCGCAAAGCTGCACGCCGATGTCGCCGCCAAGCGCGCCAGCCTGCCCGAAGGCACCGAGCCCTGCGATCTCGGCGCCTGGTCCATCGACAAGGACCCGGGCGGCCTCAATGTGCGCGCCGAGCCCTCAACGAAGGCCCGCGTGCTCGGCACATTGCCGCCGCCCTATCGGCTGAAGCTCGGCGGCAGCGAGAACACGCCCGAGGGTGGCTGGCTCACCGAATTCCGCATCATCGGTTTCAAGGATGGCTGGTTCCTGATCGAGGGCGCCAAACCGCCGGGCAAGGACTACGAGGACGAGAAGAGATATCCGCGCAGCGCGCCAAAGCCCTATGCCGGGCGCGGCTGGGTCGCCTCCAACAAGGTGGGTGCGGCCTATGCCAATGGCGCCACGCGCATGGGCGGGCTGTTCCAGGCACCCTTCGTCGATGCTAAATGGATGCCGGCGCAGCGCGAGCTCGGCGGCGCGCTCGACACCGACGGCGGCCCGAGGCGCATCTTCGCGTGCAGCGGCCTCTGGGGCCTCGTCGAGAGCCACGACGGCGTCCGCGGCTGGTGGCGCGCGCTGTGCTCGAACCAGGTCACGAATTGCAGTTAGGGCCGCGGAAGCTTCCGCATCGTCATAGCCGGGCTTGACCTTGGCTTGTCCCGGCCATCCACCGCCTTCCTCGCGGCACGAAGAACGTGGATGCCCGGGACAAGCCCGGGCATGACGGTCTCCTGCGAAGGCACATGTGACATCACTGCGCGCGTGCGCGGTATGTAAGGCTAGCCCAGGTTCAACTCCTTGAAGAAGTCGTTCCCCTTGTCATCGATGATGATGAACGCCGGAAAATCGACGACTTCGATGCGCCAGATCGCTTCCATGCCGAGCTCGGGATATTCGAGCACCTCGACCTTCTTGATGCAGTGCTCGGCGAGGTTCGCGGCGGCGCCGCCGATCGAGCCGAGATAGAAGCCGCCATATTTCTTGCAGGCCTCGCGCACGGCGGGCGCGCGGTTGCCCTTGGCCACCATCACCATCGATCCGCCGGCGGCCTGGAACTGGTCGACGAAGGAATCCATGCGGCCCGCAGTAGTCGGACCGAACGCGCCGGAGGCATAGCCCTCGGGAGTCTTGGCGGGGCCGGCATAGTAGACCGGGTGGTTCTTGAAATAGTCCGGCAGCGGCTCGCCCTTCTCCAGCCGCTCGCGCAGCTTGGCATGCGCGCTATCGCGCGCGACGATCATGGTCCCGGACATCGAGACGCGCGTCTTGATCGGATATTTCGAGAACGTCGCCAGGATGTCCTTCATCGGCTGGTTGAGGTCGATCTTGACGACCTCGCCGCCGAGCGACTGCTCGACCTGGGGCAAGTACTGCGCCGGGTTGTGCTCGAGCTCTTCTAGATAGACGCCGTCCTTGGTGATCTTGCCGAGCACCTGGCGGTCGGCAGAGCAGGACACGCCAAGCCCGATCGGGAGCGATGCGCCGTGGCGCGGCATACGGATCACGCGCACGTCGTGGCAGAAATATTTCCCGCCGAACTGCGCGCCGACGCCGAGCGACTGCGTCATCTCATGGATTTCCTTCTCCATCTCGACGTCGCGGAAGGCATTGCCGTCGGGCGAGCCGTGCGTCGGCAGCGCGTCGAGATAGCGCGCTGAGGCAAGCTTCACCGTCTTCATGCACAGCTCGGCCGAGGTGCCGCCGATCACGATGGCGAGGTGATAGGGCGGGCACGCCGCGGTGCCGAGCGTGAGGATCTTCTCCTTGAGGAAAGCGCGCAGCCGGTCCTTGGTCAGCACCGAGGGCGTCGCCTGGAACAGAAAGCTCTTGTTGGCGGAGCCGCCGCCCTTCGCCATGAACATGAACTTGTAGGCATCATCGCCCTCGGCGTAGATCTCGCACTGCGCCGGCATGTTGTTGGCGGTATTCTTCTCCTCGTACATCGAGAGCGGCGCGACCTGCGAGTAACGCAGATTGCGCCGGAGATACGCGTCGCGCGCGCCTTCCGACAGCGCGGCCTCGTCGTCACCGTCGGTGATGACGTTGCACCCCTTCTTGCCCATGATGATCGCGGTGCCGGTGTCCTGGCACATCGGCAGCACGCCGCCGGCCGCGATGTTAGCGTTCTTCAGGAAGTCGAGCGCAACGAACTTGTCGTTCGGGCTCGCCTCGCCGTCCTCCAGGATCGCGCGGAGCTGCTTCAGATGCCCGGGCCGCAGGTAATGGTTGATGTCGCCAAAAGCCGCCTCCGACAGCGCCCGCAACGCCTCGCGCGACACCACCAGCATGTCCTTGCCGAGGACCTTCTCGACCCTGACGCCCTCGGACGAAATCTTCTTGTAGGGCGTCTCGTCCTTGCCCAGCGGGAACAGCGGGGTGTGCTTGTAGGGCGGAACGGGCTTGGACTGATCGGGAAAGGCGGTGGGAGCGTTCATGGGGCGGATCTCGGGTTTCGGGGCCTCGCGGGCCTCTAGGCATAGAAGGGTTCTAAGCGCATTTTGGCCAGAAAAGAAAGGGAGCGGTGCGCATGGGAGAGGCTGGCCGGGCTCGGGAAGGCATTGGCACAGCTCGTGGAAATGCCTCCGCCCGCCCTTGCGCTTCGGGCCCGCCGACGCTTGAATGCGCGCGCTAAGGGGCTTTTCATCATGACATTGAACTTGAACGTCCGCGGCGCGATCCTGGTCGCCGCCGCCATCGCCGGCCTTGTGGCCCTCGCCTCACCCGCGCGCGCCGACCGCTGCGACGACAGCGCCAAGGAGCTTGCAAACCAGGTCGATCGCCTGAAGGTGAATTTCCGGGCGGCCAACGTCGTCTACATGACGCACCCGGCGGCCAAGGAACTGTCCGTCGCCTGCCGCGGCGACAAGTACTCGATCGAGCTCTATGCCAAAGGTGATCGCAAGCCCAAGCCGGAGTTCTATGCGCTGGTGGGATCGATGGCCGCGATCGTCTTCACCGTGACGAAGGACGACACGACGACGGGCGCGACACGCTGCCTGAAGCGGATGGGCCTGTTGCGCGGCGACAAGGTCAGCATGCGCTATCGCCGGCTCAACATGGAATGCACCCGCTCCAAGACGGAGGCTTCCATCGCGATCACCCGCGGCAAGGACGAATAGGCGGGGCGCAGCCCCGCTCTCGCTGCGGACACGATGCGCATGTGGCGCGACGCAACTCGCCACATGGTCCGTCATTGCGAGCGAAGCGAAGCAATCCGGAAGTCCATCGGCAGAAGCAGCCTGGATCGCTTCGTCGCAAGAGCCCCTCGCGATGGCGAGGAGAGGTCTCGTCGTTTCACGCAGACCGGCACGTGACGCTGAAAAGCAGCCCATCCCACCGCACCATTCCCTCGCATTTTAGCGATTGGCTTGAAGGAAATTTCGCTCCTCGCGGGGCAGGCTGAATTGTTTCCATATGTGAGGATTTGTGGATGAAGGTTTCCACCGTGGCGCCCCCGCCGATCGCGATCGTGGTCCCTAACTACGACACGACCAAGCAGCAGGACGACCAGACCAAGGTCAAGGACGAGGATCCGACCTTCAAGCCGCAACCGCCCGCGCCCCTGCCGCCGGGCCAGGGCACGCGGATCGATCAGCTCGCCTGATCAGGCTTGCCACGGCTGAAGCGCCCGATCCGGTCGATCGGGCCTTTCGCGCGTCCGGCCGCATCTTTGCCGGATAGTTGCACCAATATCGTGCGCCGCTCACCCGGGACCTGCGCATGATCGCACGCCTGCTGTTGCAGAACACGGTCTTCGTCGTCGCAATGGGCGCGGTGCTGTTCGCATGCGCCGGAACACTGCAGTGGCCGTCGGCCTGGACGTTCCTCGCCACCTCCGCGCTCCTCGGCCCGCTCTGCGGCTGGTGGCTCTACCGGATCGATCCGGCGCTGCTGGCCGAACGTCTGCGGCCGGTGCTGCAAAAGGATCAGCCCGCCGCGGACAAGATGTTCATGACGGCCTTCGTGTTCGCGATGCTGGCCTGGCTGGTCGTGATGGGGCTTGACCGGCGCCTTCAATCCTCCGACGTGCCGACTACGTTGCAGGCGCTCGGCCTCGTGCTGTTTCTGGCCTCGACACTGTTCATCATGTGGGTCTTCCGCGAGAACTCATTCGCCGCCCCAGTGGTGAAGCTGCAGACCGAGCGTGCGCAGCACGTGATCTCGACCGGTCCCTATGCCCATGTCCGCCATCCCATGTACAGCGGCATGGTGCTGTTCTTCGCCGGCCTGCCGTTGCTGCTGGGGTCGTGGTGGGGACTTGCGATGCTGCCGCTCTTCATCGCCTTGCTCGCGGTCCGCATCTCCATCGAGGAGCGCACGCTGCGCGAGGGCCTGCCGGGCTATACCGAATATGCGGCGCAGGTACACTATCGCCTCCTCCCCGGCGTCTGGTGAGGGCTGATCATTGTCCCGTCCGGACCGGCTAACCATCCAACTCGCGGTAGCGGCGGAAGATACCCTGCTCGTTGAAGGGAATGCGGCGCTCGCTTTCGAGATAGGCCTTGATGTTCGGCCGCGCGGCGATGCGATCGTGCAGACCGACAAGGCCGGGGACATCCGCTTCGAACGCCTTCATGCGCCTGGGGAAGGCATAGCGCAGCCCGTCGACGATCTGGAATAGCGAGAGATCGACGTAGGTCAGGCGGCGACCGGTGACATAGGTGCCGCCGCTCCCCTCGAGAAGCCGCTCGAAATAGCCGAGATATTTCGGCACGCGCTCTTCCCAGAAGTCGGCCGTGCGCTTTTTCGCCGGTGCCTTCTGGTCCTCATAATAGAGCGAGGGTCCGAGCGGATGATGGGTGTCGTGGATCTCGACGACGAAGTCCGTGATCGTGAGCTGAAGCTGGTGCACCCAGAGCCTGCCGGCTTCCGTCTTCGGCGCAAGCCCATGGCGGGCACCGAGAAAGAGCAGGATGTTGGCGGTCTGGCCGATGACGAGCTTGCCTGCTTTCAGGAACGGCGGCGCAAAAGGCGGCGTGCCCTCGTGCGCATCCATCATCTTCATCATCGCGGCAGTCCCGCGCGGACCGCGCGCGACATCGACGTAAGCGGCCCCCGCCTCCTCCAGCGCCAGCCGCACATATTCGCCGCGGCCCTGGATCTCGGGCCAGTAATAGAGCTCGTATTTCATGGGAGGGGATCCGTGCACGTGGAGCGACGGAACCAATGTATCACTCGCCGCAAGGTTCCGTCAGCGCCGCAGCGACGGCTGGCGCTAAACACTCCGTCATTGCGTGCGCAGCGAAGCAATCCGGAGTCGTTCCGCGGAAGGGATTCCGGATTGCTTTGCAATGCTCGCACTGGCGCGAAGAGAGCGGTGGGCCCAACGAAAAGGGCGCCGTGCCCGAGGCACGACGCCCTTCCTCGCAAACCGCTTGCGATCAGTTGGTCTGCTGGATCGCCGACAATTCCCAGCCGCTGCCCGGCCTGCGGGCAAACGTCCAGATCTCGGTCGCCTCGCCCGGCTGCTCGCTGCCGGCAACGATGGCGCCGGTGTTGCGTTCGACCGTCTTGTCGGTGAGCGCGAAGCGCAGCGCCACCGTGGCGTATTCGGTCTCGCCTTCCCGCCAGGCTTCCGCGAGGTCGCCCTGCAGCAGCTTGACGTCGGTCACCTTGTTGACGACGTTGCGCGCACGGTTCTGGGCAAGGTCCTGCTCGAAATAGGAGACCATTTCCGGCGTCGCGAGCGTGTGCAGCTTGGCCACGTCCTCGTTCGACCAGGCGGTCTGAACCTCGCCGAGCAGACGCTCGAACGCCTCATAGTCGTCCGGCTTGATCTCGAGCGGCGCGTTGTTGGCACCGAAGCCGAAGCCGCCAAGACCACCGGCAAGACCGCTGCGATGGCTCGTCTGCGGTCCAGGCGCTGCGCCTGCATCAGCATTTGCATTGGCATAAGCCGCCCGCGGGGCGTGACGGCGCTGCCACCACGACATGGCCAGCCGCACCACCAGCACAACGAGCGCGATCTGGATGATCAGGCCGAGGATCGAGGACAGGCCGCCGAGGCCGCCGAACAGGCCGCCGCCGAACAGCATGCCGAGCAGGCCAGCGCCGAGGAAGCCGGCCGCAAGGCCGCCCATGAAGCCGCCAGCCCGGCCGAACAGGCCGCCGCGCGCAGGCGCGGAGGCAGCCGAATTCATGCCTGCGCCCGGCTGGGTGTAGGTGCGATTGAACTGCGAGGTCGAGCCCGGCGCGGTCGTGGTCGACGGCGGGGCCGAATAGGAGCGCGAACCGCGCGAACCCGACGACATGCCGCCGCCGGCGCGCGCGTCGGCGGACGAGATCGCGAGTGCAGTCGGCAGCGCAAGCGCCAGCACGACGGCGATCGCCTTGAAGAGACTGCGGGAGCGTAGCGAGAAAGTCATGTGCGTTTCCCAAATCCCCGGCATGGGGACGTGCGCTTAAGATGGGCAGACTTCCCGAAAAGTGAAGCCGGTTTCGGAGCCCGTGACTGCGGCCCTCAGTCGCGGGGATGTGGCAAAAGCCCATATTTGGCGTGGGCTTGGCCGGGCGTGGCAGGGAACCGTGGCCGCGGGTTACCGGCGCTCTTTCGACGAAAATTCCGCTTTTTCCCTCTCATTGCGTGCGCAGCGGAAGCAATCCAGAATCTCTCCGAGAGAGCAGCCTGAATTGCTTCGTCGCAACGGCTCCTCGCAGTGACGGCATCGAGGCTCTCACCCCTGCTTCGTCATCGTCTCCTTTACCGCCGCCACGAGCTGGCTGAGCGTGAAGGGCTTCGGCAGGAAGTCGAATTGCTGGCCTTCGGGCAGGCTCTTCTCGAACGCGTCCTCGGCATAGCCCGAGACGAAGATGAACTTGATGTCGGGGTTCTTTTCCCGCATCGCCTTCAGCAGCGTCGGGCCGTCCATTTCGGGCATCACGACGTCGGAGACGACGAGATCGATTGCGCCGCTCTGCTCCTCCAGCATCTCCATGGCCTCGACGCCGTTCTCGGCCTCGACCACCGTGTAGCCGCGCGAGCGCAGGCCGCGGGCGTTGAGCGCGCGCAGGCCCTCCTCGTCCTCGACCAGCAGGATGGTGCCCTGCCCGGTGAGATCGGTGCGCGGCTTGGCCTCGGCGGGCGCGGCTTCCTTCGCGACGCCGCCGGTCGCGCTGGCCGCGGCTGCCGGCTGCTCGACCTGCACGTCCTGCTCGGCGTGATGGCGCGGCAGGAAGATATGGAACGAGGTGCCCTGCCCCGGCTCGGAATCGACATAGATGAAGCCGCCGGTCTGCTTGACGATGCCGTAGACGGTGGAGAGCCCGAGGCCGGTGCCCTTGCCCACTTCCTTCGTCGAGAAGAACGGCTCGAAGATCTTGTCGCGGATGTCGGCGGGAATGCCGGTGCCGGTGTCGGCGACCTCGATCCGGACATAATCCGCAGCCGGCATGCCCTTGTAGGCGAGCTTCGCGGCGTCGTCGGTGGTGACGTTGGCGGTGCGGATGATCAGCTTGCCGCCATCGGGCATGGCGTCGCGCGCGTTCACCGCGAGATTGACGATCACCTGCTCGAACTGGGAGACATCGACCTTCACCGGCCAGAGGTCGCGGCCGTGGACGAGGTCGAGCTTGACCTTCTCGCCGATCAGCCGGCGCAGCAGCATGGTGAGATCGGACAGCGCGTCGCCGAGATCGAGCACCTGCGGCCGCAGCGTCTGGCGGCGCGAGAATGCGAGCAGCTGCCGCACCAGGGTCGCGGCGCGCGTCGCGTTCTGCTTGATCTGCATGATGTCCTGGAACGACGGGTCGGTCGGCTTGTGCGCGTTCAGCAGGAAGTCGTTCGCCATCATGATGGCGGACAGCACGTTGTTGAAGTCGTGGGCGATGCCGCCGGCGAGCTGGCCGACCGTCTCCATCTTCTGGGACTGGTTGATCTGGTTCTCCAGCGCGCGCCGCTCGGTGGTCTCGAGCATGTGCACGATGGCGGCTTCCGCCTCGTTCTCGGCCGTATCGACCGGCGTGACGAAGAACTGGCCCCAGCGCTCCTTGCCCCCCTCCAGCGCCACCTCGACCGGCGCGATGTCGGCCTTGCCCTCGGCGGCCTGGTTGATGGCGGCGATCAAAAGCTGCCGGTCGCGCGAGCTGACCGCGCGGAAGATCGACTTGCTGGCACTGTCGAGCCCGAGCGCCTGTCCGAGCTTGGCATAGCGCGCATTGGCTCGCACGACATTGCCGGCGCGATCGACGGTCGCGATCGCCATCGGCGTGTGGTCGAAAAAGCGCATGAAGCGCACTTCGGCGGCGCGGTCGGGGTCGCTGCGCTCGTCGCGGGCGCGGCTGATCACGAGCGTGCGCGACGGCCCTGGCGCACCGTCGGCGCCGAAGGCGAGCTTGTGATAGAGCCGCACCGGCATGGTCTTGCCGGTGCGCATGCGCAGGTCGATGTCGAAAACCTCGGTCTTCACCTCGCCCGGCACCGCCACGATCGAGGTCAGCAGCGAGGCGCCGTCGCCGGAGACGATGTCGGTGAGCTTGAGGCCGCCCGAACCGATCTCGGCGAGATCGTAGTCGAGCCAGTTCGCCAGCGTCGCATTGACATAGGCGAGCTCTCCGACCGGATTGACCGAGAAGAAGCCGCACGGCGCGTGATCGAGATATTCGATCGCGTGCTGGAGCTCCTGGAATACGTCCTCCTGGCGTTCGCGGTCCCGGGTGATGTCGGCGATCGACCACACCGCGTATTTCGCCTCGCGCTTTCCGGTGCCGAGCGGGCGCACCCGCATGCGCAACCAGCGGCCCTGGCTGCCGTCTTGGCCGGAGATGCGCACCTCTTCCTGCTGCCGCTTTCCTTCGCGGGCGGCCTTGAGCAGGCGGAACACCGCTTCGGAGACATCAGGGTTGCCGATGAAGACACGCTCGACAGGACGCACGTCCTGGGGGCCGCTGGCGCCGGTCAGCGTCAGATAGGCGGCGTTGGAATAAACCACGTGTCCGCGCGCATCGGTGACTGCGAGCCCGTCGAACGCGTGATCGGAGATGTGGCCAATGATGGGATCATCGAGATTGCGGTCCGCGAAGCGGATGATGCCGGCGGCGAAGGCGAACAGGTTGAACAGGCCGACCATCGCCAGCACGGCGAGGATGCCCAGGATATAGGGCTGCGCCTGCGCGCGCCCGAGCGTCATCAGCCCGACGGCGACCGCGACGAGGCCGGCGGCCACCAGCAGCACCAGCGCAATGCTGCCCGAGCGCGGCGACGGCTCGTGCGCCGCAACGGGCTCGCGTGTGAGGTCGTGGTCGGTCTCAGCAGTCATCTCGAGCTGGCGCAGCCTGTCGGCAGAGAATCAACGCGTTACGGGGCGCGTGGGGTCCTCCCTGCCTGAATCGGACCCAAAGGTGCAAGGGCAGCAGCGGCGAAAGGTACGCTGATTCCCAGATTACGGCCATTTCCGGTATTTTTCGGGTGTTTTATCCCCGCCCGGCGCTGAATCCGCGCCTCAGCCGCATGACGTAGCCGATGACTTCGGCGACCGCATGATAGTGCTCGGTCGGGATTTCCTGGTCGATGTCGACGGTAGCGTAGAGCGCCCGGGCCAGCGGAACGTTCTCCACGATCGGGATATCGTGCTCGCGCGCGATCTCCCGGATCTTGAAGGCGAGGTTGTCGACGCCCTTGGCGACGCAGATCGGCGCGGACATGCCCCGCTCGTAGGACAGCGCCACCGAATAGTGGGTCGGGTTGGTGATGATCACCGAGGCCTTGGGAACCGCCGCCATCATGCGCTTCTTGGCGCGCTGCTGCCGCAACTGCCTGATCTTGCCCTTGATGTGCGGGTCACCTTCGGATTGCTTGAATTCTTCCTTGATCTCCTGAAGCGACATCTTCTGCCGCTGGAACCAGCTTCGGTACTGGAAGAAGTAATCGGCGATGGCGACGATCGCGAGCGCCGCGACCACCGCTCCGAGCAGATGAATGGTCATGCTGGTGGTCGCGCCGAGCATGGCGGCCGGATCGAGCCGGACCATCGCCTCCATGCGGTGCCGCTCCGGCCACAGGATCATGGTCATGACCGCGCCGAGCAAGACCAGCTTGCCGATGCCTTTGAGAAAATTGGCGGCCGCCTGCTTGCCGAAGATGCGCTTGAAGCCGGCGCCGGGCGAAATCTTGTTGAATTTGGGTTTCAGGGATTCGGCCGACCACACCAGGCGGTGCTGGAGCATGTTGCCGGCAATCGCCGCCAGCATCAGCATCAAGAGGGGGACGCCGACGGCCGCGAGCACGACGAATTCGATCTGCTGCATCAGCGCGAGCAGAGCCTTGCCGTCGGTCTTGATCATCCAGGAATTGGCGAGCAGGTTGCGCATCGGCGTCAGCAGCCCGCTGCCGACCGAGCCCGAGAAGGTCGAGACCACGAGCGTGCCGCCCGCCATCATGAACCAGGTGTTGATCTCCTGGCTCTTGGCGACGTCGCCGCGTTCGAGCGCATCGTCGAGGCGCTTTTGCGTCGGGTCTTCTGTTTGACTCTCGGGATCGTTGTCTTCCGCCATCGACCGATCCCTGTTACTTGAGCGGCATCATCTGGTGCATGACACCGATGAAATAATCGAGAAACGTGCCCATCATCGCGGTCAGCACCACGGCGAGCACCAGGAAGCCTGCGAAGATCGACAGCGGCACGCCGACGAAATAGACCTGCATCTGCGGCATCAACCGCGCAAGCACGCCGAGCCCGATGTTGAAGACGAGGCCGAACACCAGGAACGGTCCCGAGAGCTGCAAGCCCAGGCGGAACGCGGCGGTGAAGGCGCGCGTCGCCAGCGAGGCGACATCGCCGCTCGATACGGTCTCGCCCGGCGAGAAGATCGTATAGCTGTCGTTCAGCGCGGCGATCACCAGATGATGGCTGTCGGTGGCAAACAGCAGCGTCACGCCAAGAATGGTCAGGAAGTTGCCGACCAGCACGCCCTGCTGTCCCTGCGTCGGATCGACCGAGGTGACGAAACCGAGCCCCATCTGTTGCGCGATCACGGATCCCGCAACCTGGAGCGCCGACAGCGTCACGCGCGCGGTCGCGCCCAGCACGATACCGATCGCGATCTCATGCAGCATCAGGACCAGCAGCGGCGCGAGCGAGCCCATGTCGACCTGGTAGGCGTTTCGATGCAGCGGCAGGATGATCAGCGTGAGCATCAGCGCGATCGACAGCTTTATCCGCGTCGGGATGTTGGTCTCGCCCAGCCCTGGCAGCAGCATCACCATCGCGCCGACCCGGGCGAAGGCGAGCATGAAGGAAGCGGCGAGCGCCGGCAACAGCGAGACGTCGATGCGCATAATTCACGCATCTTGCCTCAGCCGCCGATGATTCGCGACGATATACGCATCATGTGGGCGTGGAGCGAGTCGGCCATGAACGGCAGCGCCAGTAGCATCGTGGCGAAGATGGCCAGGATCTTCGGCACATAGATCAGCGTCTGCTCCTGGATCTGCGTCAGCGCCTGGAACAGCGACACGATGACGCCGACCACGAGGCCGACCACCATCAGCGGCGAGGACACGATCACGATGGTCCAGATCGCATCGCGTGCGACGTCGAGGGTTTCAGGTCCGGTCATTTGGCAATTCCGCTGTTCGTTGACGGCTCGAAGGAGGCGAATCGCGAGCAGCGAACGGCGAATGGGAAACGCCCCCACTCGCTACTCACCATTCGCCACTCCCCAATTCAGATCGGCATCTTCATGATGTCTTCATACGCCGCGATCACGCGATCGCGGACCGAGACCAGCGTGGATACCGCGACGTCGGTGTCTGCGACCGCCGTCACCACGTCCATCACGTTGGCCTTGCCGGCGGCCATCGCCACGGTCTGCGCATCGGATTTGCGACCGGACTCCATGACGCTGCCGACGGCGTCCTTCAGCAGCGAAGCAAAGGATTGCCCGGTCGGCTCGCTGCCCTTGCCGGCGCCGCCGTTCTCGAGCACGCGGGCAAGGTTGGCATAGGCGTTCGCGGCGATTGTCGGTGATGCCATGACTCAGATGTCCTGTTCAGCTCTTGAGGATGTCGAGCGTGCGCTGGATCATCCGGCGCGTCGCACTGATGATGTTGAGGTTGGCCTCGTAGGACCGCTGCGCGTCGCGCATGTCGGTTATCTCGACCACCGAGTTCACGTTGGGATATTTGACGTTGCCGCTCGCATCCGCGGCCGGATTGTTCGGCTCGTATTTGACGCGGAAGTCGGACTGGTCGGGCTTGATCCTGCCGAGAGTGACGACCTGCGCGTCCAGCGTGCGGTCGAGCGCGGAGGAGAAGGTCGGAACCTTGCGCCGATAGGGATCGCCGCCGGCGGTCTGCGCCGTCGAGTCGGCATTGGCGATGTTTTCCGAGATCACCCTCATGCGCCCGGCCTGCGCGCGCAGGCCGGAGGTGGCGATCGCCATCGAGCGGGCAAAGTCGCTGCTGTCATTCGCCATGATGCGCCTCTAGCTCTCCTGGTTGCGGGATCACGCCTAGGCCTTGCCGATCGCGGTCTTGAGCAGGCGCAGGCTCTTCGAATAGAGCGAGGTCGCCGCCGCGTAGTCCATCTGGTTGCTGGCGGCCTTCATCATCTCCTCCTCGAGATTGACGGCGTTGCCCGCAGGGCGGGTCTCGAAGCCGGCGTTCTTGTCCTGGTCGAATGCGGAGGTGGCGCCCGATGGCGTCATGTGCGAGGCGCTGGTACGGGTCAGGGCCAGCGGCCCCATGGACCCCGTGACGGCGCCGGTCCTGTCGAGCTTCGGCTCGACCAGGTCGCGCGGCCGGAATTTGGGCGTGTCGGAATTGGAGACGTTCTCGGACAGAACGCGCTGGCGCTCCTGGTGCCACTGCATCTTGGTGCGAAGCGCCGACAGCACCGGGAGGTCGTTGATGGACATCGTCGCGGCTCCTTCCGCCACCCTTGCGGACCCGAGGTCCGAAGCTAGGCAGAATTTGCCGCCTGTATGGTTAACAGCTGGTTAAGGACGCTCTCGATGCATTTCCCCGAGCGAGACACGATTTTGCGCGCCCGTGATTCTACGCCTCGAAAAGTGGCATTAACCCAACCGTTTGGCGGGGCGTGCACAGGCCAAGAAGTCGTTTTGGATCGGGCGATTCATGGGTTATTAAGAGTTGGGGACGGCAAAACTTGCCGTGGAACGTTAAGAAATCGCAGCTTGGGGCATCGTACGCCGGTGGTTGGCAAATCTGACCATGGCTACGAGAAGAGCGCCATTTGTCGGGGACAAGTATGCAAGGCAGCCCTATCACCTTCATCGTCGCGTTCATCGTCGTTCTGGCGTTGATCGGCGTCGCTGCATGGCTGGTTCGCCGATTCGGCAGCAGTCGGCTGGGCGCCAACACCCAGCGCGGCAGGATGCCCAGGCTCGCCGTGATCGACGCCGCCGCGGTCGACGGCCGGCGCCGTCTGGTGCTGGTACGGCGCGACAATGTCGAGCATCTCCTGATGATCGGCGGCCCCACCGACATCGTCGTCGAGCCCAATATCGTTCGCGCCGCGCCCAGCCGCGACCAGCTCCCGCAGCGTCCCAACGCCGCCGAGCCGCCGCGCCTTGCCCCCATGCCCGACGTCGGCAGCTGGGCCGACGAGGCGCCGCGGCCGGAACTGCTCGATCATCCCGAGCCGCAAATGCCCGAGCCCCCACCGCGCCCCGCCCGCCCATCCTTCGCCGATGAGGTGCGCCGGCCTGCTCCTGCGCTGGCCGAACGTCGCAGCGAACCGCCCTTGGGAGGCTTTACACCCGAGCCGATCGCGCCGCGTCCCGAGCGCGAACCACGGCCCGAGCCCCTGCCGCCGCGCATCGCCCGCGGCGAACCGCCGCTGATGCCGCGTCCGCCGCGCCAGAGTGAGCCGGTGAAGATGCCGCCACTGCGCCCCGAGCGCGCCGCAGCACCGCCGCCGCCTCCGCCCGTGCCGCAGGCTGCGCCCGTTCCGCCGCCGGCACCGGCCCCTGTGCCCTCGAGCGCCGAGCAGAATCTCGCCGAAATGGCGCAGCGGCTGGAGGCTGCCCTGCGCCGCCCGGCCGGGGAAACGATCGCACCTCCGGTTGCGCCGGAGCCGCCGGCCGCGCCCCCGCGTGCCGCACGCAGCGAGCCGCCGGCGCCACCTGCCCCGGCAGCGAAGCCGGCCGCGGAAAAGACCAGCTTTGAAAATCTCGAAGACGAGATGGCCTCTCTGCTCGGCCGTCCGAAGCCGTCTTCGTGAGGTTGCCGGCCCTCCCGCGTAGAGTTCTTTTCCTTTCTGTCCTGATCGGCGCGGCCTCGCTCGCGATGCCGGCGCATGCCCAGGACATCAGCATCAATCTCGGCGGCGGCGCTGGCGGCGGCGGCGTCACCGAGCGCGCGATCCAGCTGATCGCGCTGCTCACGGTGCTGTCGATCGCGCCGTCGATCCTGATCATGATGACCTCGTTCACGCGCATCGTGGTGGTGCTGTCGCTGCTGCGCACCGCGTTGGGCACCGCGACCGCCCCGCCGAACTCGGTGATCATTGCGCTCGCGATGTTCCTCACCTTCTTCGTGATGGGCCCGGTCCTGCAAAAGTCCTACGACGAAGGCATCCGCCCGCTTGTCGCCAACCAGATCGGCGTCGAGGATGCGCTCCAGCGCGCCTCCGTCCCCTTGCGCGGCTTCATGCAGAAGAACGTGCGCGAGAAAGACCTCAAGCTGTTCCTGGATCTGTCGGGCGAGCCCCCGCCGGCCACCCCCGACGAACTCGCCTTACGCATCCTCGTTCCCGCCTTCATGATCTCCGAGCTGAAGCGCGCCTTCGAGATCGGCTTCCTGTTGTTCCTCCCCTTCCTGATCATCGACCTCGTCGTCGCCTCGGTGCTGATGTCGATGGGCATGATGATGCTGCCGCCGGCGACGATCTCGCTGCCGTTCAAGCTGATCTTCTTCGTGCTGGTCGACGGCTGGTCGCTGGTCGCAGGAAGTCTGGTGCAGAGCTACGGGGGGTGAGGCGGGCCTCTACCGCGTCATCTTGATCTGCCGCACGACCGGGATCGTGGACAGCGAGCCGGTGTGGTCGGACTCGTCCTTGGCCTGTGGCGCGCCGGGCGCGCGCGCCGTGGCGTCGGGGAAGCGCTGCTTCATCTCGCGCAGGAAGCCGTCGAGCGTATCGACGCTGGCAGCCAGCTTGGCGATCTCGGCGAATTCGGCGCTCGAGGCTGCGGCCGGCTTGCTGGCGATGTCGAAGGCGACACGGTCGGCGCTCTCGCTCATCAGCGGCGCATATTTCTCGCGGAAGCGCGACAGGCCGATCGAGTCATCCGCGAGCGCATAGCCGACGGCGGCGCGGATGATGTCGCTCTTCTCGACCGCATTGAGCGGCTTGAAGTCGCGGAACCGGTCGCCGTAATAGAGTTCGATCTGCTCGGCGGACTCGCGCCAGCGCCGCGCCGCCCAGAAGATGTCGGAGCGAAGGCGGAGCACTTCGCGCCCGGAGACGTTGGAGACGATGTCGAGCGCGAGATCGTGGCGGCCGACGTCGCTCTGCGCGCGCGCTTCCAGGAGCAGGCGCTGCTGCCGGAGCTCGCCGGAGAGATCGCTGATGCGGCTCGCGCGCAGCGCGGTGATCGCCATGTCGGGCTTGCGGTTGGCGAGATAGATCATGGACAGGCGCGCGGCGACCTGGGCGCGTGCCGCGCCTTCAAGGCGATGATCGACCTGGTATTGCAGGAGCTCGGCGGCCTGGTCGAGCAGATCGATCGAGGCGAGGCGGTCGGCGAGCCGGCGGATCAGCTCATCGCCGCGGCGGCCGATCGGCGTCAGCTCGCGGAACTCGTAGAACATTCCGAGCGCCTCGACCGGCGGCAGCTCGTCGCCCTTCGGCCCGAGGAATAGCTGCGTGAACAGCTCGGAGGCGAGATCCTGAGCCTGACGCGAAGCTTCGGCGTTCGGCTGAAGCCTCGTCGCGGTGCGCGCGGCGGTGAGCGCATCCCGGTAACGCCCGTTCTCGGCATACAGCTGCGACAGCATCTGGAGCGTCTTGACCTCCGTCGTGTCGCCGCGCCAGGTCATCGACAACGTCTCGAGTTCGCGCAGCGCCTCTTCCTTGCTGATCTCGTCGCGCTTCTGACGCAGCGCGACGTCGAGCTGCTTGGCCTCGGCCGCGGCCTGCCGGTCGCTCGAGGCGACCGCGAACTTGTAGTCGTCCAGCGCATCCTTGTCGTGGCCGAGCGCCTCGGCAAGCCGGCCGCGCAGCACGGCGAATCCGGGCGCAGCCTCAGGCGGGACACCGACCACCTCGAGCTCGCTGCGGCGCTTGGAGGCGCCGGCATAGTCCTTCACCTCGAGCGAGGCGCGCATCGCGTCCATCGTCACGATGCGCTGGATGTCGAGTGGCAGAGAGGCGATGGCGAATTCGACGTTCTTGAACTTCTCGCGCGCGTCCGCCCATTTGCCCTGGCGCGCATAGGCGAGCGCCTTCCAGAGCTGGGAATCGTGGCTGTTGCCGATCACGGGATTGGCGAGGTCCTTCAGGCCCTGCGCCGGCCGGCCGATCAGGATGCTCGCGATCGCATGCATGATCAGCGCACCACTCTCCTCCTTGTTGAGGGGATCGGTCAGCATCACGTCGGTGACGGCCTTGGCTTCGTGATACATGGCGCGCGACATGTAGAACTGCGCGAGGTCGAGCCGCGGCAGCGAACGCAACGCCGGTTCGACCGCCGAGATCGCCATCATCAGCTCGCTCTGGCGCGCCATGAAGTTTTCCGACTGGCCCTTGCGCCAGCCTTCCGGGCTGAAGATCGGGCGCACCGCGGTCGGCGCCCGCTCGGCCGAGATGTCCACCGGCGAGAGCGTCAATCCCCCCTTCTTGCCGACAATCACCTTGTCGGAGCCGACCTCGACGCCGACCTCGTCGGAGTTGGGCCGGATCGCGATGCCGTGCGCGGATTCCAGGAGCGAGAGATCGACGAGGTCCTGCCGCTTGATGAAGCCGCGCACCGGCCGCTGCGCGGTGACGACGTAGAGCGTATCGCCGGCATCGGGGTCGGTGAGCTTGTGCAGGAGGCCCGGATTGGCGAAGGGAATCGCGATGTTGGCGAGCGCCGGATCGGTGATGTTGCGCGACATCATCAGCGGCAGCGGCGTCGCCTGGATCTTGTCGGCGAGCGTCAACAGCCAGTTGGTCTCCTTGCCGACCTCCTCGCTCGTCAGCGAGTAGACCAGCGGACGGGTGAGACGGATGCGCACCGCCTGCCCCTTGTCGAGCGGGATGCGGCCGACCTCGCCGATCATCGCGCCGCCCTTGGTGCGGATCGCCTCGACATCGATCGGCTTCGGCGTATCGAACACCAGCCATACCGTGTCGCCGCGGCGGAACGCCGCCGCCGGCGTTGCGACCTGAAGCGGGAACGTCACGCGCAGGCCGTCGCTGTCGCGGCGCGCATCGACGCCGGCGACGGCCGGCGGCGCGTCCGGGGCCGCGAGCGCAGCCTTGACAACTTCCTTGACCGGCTCCTTCGCGGCCTCTTTCGGCGCATCGGCCGGCGCCGGCTTGGCAACCGCCGCCGCAGCTTCGGGAGCGGGCGCCGGCTTCGCAGCGTCCCTGGGCACTTCCGGAGCAGGCGCAGCTTCGACCGCGGGAGCGGCTGCCGGTTTCGGCGCCTCAGTGGACGGCAGCGCGGCGGACGCTTCCGGCTTCACCGCGGGCTTGATGTCGATTTTGGCTTCGCGTGCGATCGTCTCCGAGGTCGGCGGCGCGATCTCGCTGCGGGGGTCCTTCGGCTTCTCGGCCGCCGGCTTTTCCGGCGCAGGTGCGTGACCGGCGGGCTTCATCTGCGCGATCGCCGCCTCGGGCGTCGCGGCCGCCTTGCCCTTGTCGGGCTGAAAGGCGACGTCGACGACGTAGTTCTTCTCGTCGCGGAACGAATGCACGTCTGAATCGCCGATCAGCGCGATCTCGACATTGGTCTGATCGATGTCGGCCTTCTGCTTGATCGAGGCGACGTTCGGCGGCGCCGCGACGACGGCGTCCGCCAGGTCGAAATTGAGGTTGGCGTTGAAGACGAGCGTGAGCTTCTGCTCGTTGAGCACGGAGGAGACGCCGACGCCGTCGGGCATCTCGAACACGAAGCGCACGAAGGTCGGCTGCACCGAGGCGCGCACGCGGATCTGCGGACGCTTCCTGGCCTCGGCCGCGGCGCGCTGGGCGCGCAGCGCGCGCTCGGCCACGCGGGCGCGCTCGGCGAGCTCCTTGACCACGTCCATGGGCAGGCTCGGCGGCGGTCCCTTCCAGCCTTCGGGCAGCAGGTCGACGAAGGTGCGCTCGCCGGCGTTCATGGTGTTGACGGTGACGCGCCGCGCCAGCGACAGGCGGATCGCGCTCCCATCCGGGTCGCGGCGGGCGGAGTTCACGTAGTCGGGCGCGCCTTCCGGAATTCGGTCGACGGGAACGTCGACGGGCCGGTCGAAGCGGATCACGAGGATGGAGCCTGCGGTCGTCACCTCGGAGGGAACGTCCTCGCCGAGCTTGATGACAAGACGGGCAAAGCCGCCGCCGGCGGAAAAACTCGCCTCGCCCCGGATCGGATCGGCCGCCCGGGCCGGCGCCGTGAGGCCAATCAGGACACAGGCCGCCAGCACGCGCGCCTTTCGGACATGACGCGACAACCCCCGCGCCACTGCGCGGGCTCGCGACACAAATCCAGCGGCAGCCTCTCGCGCCATTGGCGGCATTTCTTCCGGTTCGGCGGGCGTGCCGGCACTGGCGCCGGCCCGTGCCGTCGAATCTAAGGTTTTCCCAATTAAGGACTTCTTAAGTATGAGCCCTCAATTCGGCTTTTGCGTCGGCTTGCCCTCGATCTTGGGAAGATCGCCGGCCGAGGCCGACTGATCGCCGCCGCCATTGGCGCGGCGAGCCATCTCGACCGTCAGCCGCTCTGCAGCCTCCGGCGACATCAATCCCATGATGTCCGACATTTTGCGAGGCGCGATGGCCGAGGCGATCTCGATCAGCACGCCCATCTCAAGCCGATCGAACACCCGCGCGGCGTCCTTGGGCTTCATCCCCTCGTACATGGTCACGAGGCCCTTCATGCGCTGGGCTTCGGCGGCCTTCTGCTCGGCCTGCGTCGCGGAGATGCGGGTTTCCACCGCCTTCATCTCCTCGACCTTGTTCTCGATGCGCTTCTCGGCCGATTTCAGCAGGCTTTCGCGAATGTCGATCTCGCGCTGGCGGGCCTCGATCTCCTGCCGCCGCGCCTGCAACCGTTCCAGGATCGCACGTTCCGAGGCCGAGACCTGCGGCTGGCCTTCCTCCACCTTGACCACGGTGCCCTCGGGCTTGGTCTCGGGCGCGGCGGGCTTCGGCGCTTCCTTCGGCGCACCATGGGTCGATCCGGTGATGTCGGGGTCCGCGCGACCGGTCGGGAAGTTCAGGTTCTCCTCGGCCCAGGACTTCTGGTTCGGCTTGTAGTCGAAGACATAGCCGCCATTGATCGCAAGGCCCGCCACCTTCAGCGTGGCGAGGCCTGCGACGGCGACCAGGACGACCGGAATGACGCGGATGTTACGAAAGGACTTCATACCCAGGCTTTATGCGGCAAGGCCGTTGGATCGCCGGCGCTCGGAGAAGGCTTCGGCCGCAGCCGCCACCGCCTTCGCCGTCGACGGCTTGGCCGCAGGCGCGGCAGCTGTTTCGGGGTTCGTCACGGGACGCGCGGCGATCGCGATCTTGGACAGGCGCCGCACCACGTTGTCGGCCTCGCCGAGCTGCTTGTAGAGCTGGTCCGACATCTGCGTCGCGGCGGCGAGCTGGCTGCCCAGGTTCTCGTTGACGTCGCGCACGGCCAGCTTCAGCCCGCCGATCGCGCGCTCGGCGATCTCCGTCGCCGTGATCAGCTCGCCGATGACCGCCTTCAGCGAATGCTCGTCCGCCTTCAGCCGCGTCAGCCGCTTGTTGAGCATGACGCAGTAGACGATCGTCAGCATCAGCAGGATAGCCACCAGCGTCTCGATCGCCATTCCCAGGGAGTGGTTCATGGGGCCTCCATCATCTTGTTCTGCTCGTCCACCTTCTCGAACATCGCCAGTGTCGTACTTGGCTTGCGCAAGGGTTTCGTCACGCGGATCGCGACGCGGTCGCCGACCCGGCCCATCCGCCCCTCGGTCAGCGTGACGTCGCCGCAGCGCACGGTGACGTTGGCGTCGGCGCGCATGTCCAGCGGCAGCGTGTCGCCGACCTTGAGCCGCATCAGCTGCTTGAGCGGAATGTCGGCTTCATAGAGCACCGCATCGACGGCGATCTCGGCCTGCACGATCTCGGTGGCGAAATGGCCTTCCCAGACCGGGTCGCGGCCGAACTTTTCGCCCATGAACATCTGGAGCAGGACGCCCCGGATCGGCTCGATGGTCGCGTAAGGCAGCAGCAGCTCGATATTGCCGCCGCGGTCTTCCATGTCGATGCGCAGGCGGACCAGGATCGCGGCGTTGGCGGGACGGCTGATCGCGGCGAAACGCGGATTGGTCTCGAGCCGGTCGATCGTGAAGGTCACCGGCGACAGCGGCCGGAACGCCTGCTCGGCATCGGCCAGCACCACCTCGACCAGCCGCTTGACCAGCTCGGTCTCGATCGTGGTGTAGGGCCGTCCCTCGATGCGGAGCTGGCTGGTGCCGCGGCGGCCACCGAGCAGCACGTCGATCATCGAATAGATCAGGTTGGAATCGACCGTCGCCATGCCGAAGTTCTCCCACTCCTCCGCCTTGAAGACAGTGAGGACGGCGGGCAGCGGGATCGAATTCATGTAGTCGCCGAAACGCACCGAGGTGATGCGGTCGAGCGAGACTTCGACATTGTCCGAGGTGAAGTTGCGCAAAGACGTCGTCATCAGCCGCACCAGGCGGTCGAAGACGATTTCGAGCATCGGCAGACGCTCGTAGGAGACCATCGCCGAATCGATGATCGCGCGAATGCCGGAATGATCGTCGAGCGTGACGTCGCCGACGGTGAAGCCGAGGAGATTGTCGATCTCCTCCTGCGACAACACCCGCTCGCCGGAGTTCTTGCCGGTGCCGAGATCGCGACTGCCGTCCTCGACCATGGCCGCCCATTGCAGGGCCATGGTTTCCGACAGCTCGTTCTCGGCGGCAGCCTTCGCGGCCTCGGCGGGATCCTCGGAATCGAGCGAGGCCTCCCACTGGGCGGCAATTGCATCCTGGTCGACCTGGTCGTTGCCCGCCATGATCCCTAGTCCGCCATGCTCACTGGACCACGACTTCCTTGAACAGCACCGCGCTGACCTGGATCGGGGCGACCGCCGCGTTGACGCGCTTGGTCAGCTCCTCCTTGAGGCGGAAAATGCCGGCGGAGCCGTTGAGGTCGGAGGGGCGCAGTTCGCGCACATAGGTCTGGAAGATGTCGGTGACGCGCGGCATCGTCGGCTTGATCGCCTCGATCTGCTTCTCTTCCTTCAGCTCCAGCACGATCTTCAGGCGCAGATATTGCACGCGCTCGCCGGGCGAGCCGGCGAGGTTGACCATCAGGTCGGGCACGTCGACGAAGGCCGGCGGCTTCGGCGGCGGCGCGGCCTCGGCATGGTGCTCGCCCTCGCCGTGACGGAAGAAGAAGAACCAGGTCGCCGCACCGCCGCCGAGGACGGCGAGCAGGCCGACGGCCATGATGATGAGCTTGAGCTTGTTCTTCGGCGGAGCGGCTTCCGCGCCGTCGGCGGCTGCGCCGCCCTCCTCATTCTCTGCCATGGTTGCCGCGCTCGTTCATTTCTCAAAGGGGTCGAAAGAGCGAAGCCTCCTGGCAGACAGTGACGCGATACAAATGCCCCAGCGCAATGCGCTCCTCTGATGCGCAAACGCTACGGTAATAATGGTTAACGGAACCTTTCGATTGGGCCTCCGCTAGGAAAAATCTGCCGGGCAAACATGGCTAACAGAACCTTTCTGCCGCCCTTCCGCGCCCATCAAAAATCAACAACCATTTGAAATTACGAAATTTTTCGAGTTGGCACGGCTTTCGCTGAGAGAGGATCGAGACCTCACGGTTTGGGAGAACCCGAGGTCTCGTTCACGGGATCCGCCAAGGCGCTTGGGAGAGCGAAATGGCAGATCTCACTCAGGGGAGATTTCCGATGCAGAACGCGCTTCTGATCGGCTTGTCACGGCAGATGACGTTGGAACGGCAGATGGACGTCATCGCCAACAACGTCGCCAATGCCAACACCAACGGCTTCAAGGCCGACCATTCGATGTTCGAGGAGTATCTCAACTCGAACGCACGTCATGACAATTTCATCGGTCGCGACCGCCGGATCTCCTATGTGCAGGATCGCGGCACCTTCCGCGACGTCGGCCAGGGGCCGATGGAGGCGACCAACAATCCGCTCGACATCGCGATCAACGGCAACGCCTATTTCGCGGTGCAGGCCAATGGCGGCGAGCTCTATACCCGCGACGGCAAGTTCTCGCTCAACAGCACCGGCCAGCTCGTCACCGCGAGCGGCAATCTCGTGCTCGGCAATGCCGGCCCGATTACCTTCCAGCCGACCGACCACGACATCAATGTCGCGCCCGACGGCACCGTCACGGTGCTCGAGGGCACGGCGCGAACCGACTCGATCCGCGGCAAGATCCGCATGGTGTCGTTCGACGATCCGGCCAAGCTGACCAAGCTCGGCGGCAATCTCTATGGCGCCGGCTCGGCCAACCAGCAGGCCGACACCAAGTCCACCTTGCAGCAGGGTTACATCGAGAAGTCGAACGTGAATGCGGTCGGCGAGATGACCCGCATGGTCGAGGTGATGCGCAGCTACACCGCGATCGCCAGCCTGCTCCAGCAGCAGAGCGACCTCCACAAATCGGCGATCGACAAGCTCGCCGACGTTCCGGCCTGATTGAAGGAGAACTGACATGCAGGCGCTTCACACCGCGGCGACCGGAATGGCGGCACAGGAACTCAACGTTCAGGTGATCTCCAACAACATCGCCAACCTGCGCACCACCGGCTTCAAGAAGCAGACCGCGGCATTCCAGGACCTGATCTATGAGCACGTCCGCCGCGTTGGCGCCCAGTCGTCCGACCAGGGCACCATCCTGCCGGTCGGCGTCGACATCGGCGGCGGCGTCAAGACCGTCGGCACGCCGCGCAGCATGACGCAGGGAACGCTGTCGCAGACCGGCAACGACCTCGATCTCGCGATCTCGGGCGATGGCTTCTTCAAGATCCTGATGCCCGACGGCACCTACCAGTACACCCGCGACGGCACCTTCCAGATGGACAATCAGGGCCGCGTCGTCACCGCGCAGGGCAACCCGGTGCAGCCGACCATCACCATTCCGAACAACGCCTCGGGGATCTCCGTCAGCGAGCAGGGCCAGGTCTCGGTGACGCTGCCGGGTTCAACGACCTCGTCGATCATCGGCCAACTCGGCGTCACGCGCTTCATCAACAAGGCAGGCCTTCAGCCCGTCGGCAACAACCAGTTCATCGAGACCCCCTCCTCCGGCGCGCCGCAGGACGGCACCGCCAACTCCGAGGGTTACGGCAAGATCACGCAGGGCAGCCTGGAGCAGGCCAATATCGACGTCGTCTCGGAGATGAGCGACCTGATCGCCGCGCAGCGCGCCTACGAGATGAACGCCAAGGTCATCAGCGCGGCCGACCAGATGATGCAGTCGACCACGGCGCTGTTCCGCTGAGGTGATGACGATGATCCGCACCACGCTCGCCTCGATCTCCACCCTTCTCCTGCTGGCGCTGCCGGCAGCGGCCGCCGACGAATTCATCGCCTCGCCGGCGCTGCGCGCAAGCGTCACCGTCACGGCGGACGTGGTGCGGATCGGCGATCTCATCGAGAACGCGGGATCCGCCGCGTTGATCCCGGTCTACCGCTCGCCCGATCTCGGCACCACCGGCACGCTGACGGTCGGCCAAGTGCTCTCGGTGCTGCGGGCAAAACAGGTGATCGGCGTCACGACCGGCGACATCAAGGAGGTCCAGGTCACCCGCCTCGCCCGCACGCTCGCGAGCAAGGATATCCAGAACGCGGTCACCGCTGCGCTCGAGCGCCGCTTCGGCCTCGGAGAAGCTGCCAACATCACCGTCACGTTCGACCGCAGCGTCGCCGAGATGCGGCTCGATGCCTCCAACACCGGTGCGCTCGAGCCGGTCGGAACCCGCTACGACGCCCGCAGCGGCCGTTTCGACATCGCCTTCGAGATTGCAAACGACACCCATGTGGCGCCGACCAAGTTGCGCTTCACCGGCACCGCGATCGAGACCGTGGAAGTGGCCGTGCTGACCCGCGACATCGACCGCGCCGAGCTTCTGAAATCCTCCGACGTCTCGCTGGAGCGCCGGCCGAAGACCGAGGTCACCGGGGAACCGGCCACGCGCGACCGCAGCATCGGCATGCAGCTGCGCCGACCGATGCGCGCGGGCACGCCGCTCCGCGTCGCCGACATCGTCAAGCCCGACTTCGTGCTGCGCGATCAGGCCGTCACCATCATCTACCAGGTGCCCGGCCTCTATCTCACCACGCGCGGCAAGGCGATCGAGAATGGCGCCGAGGGCGACACCGTCAGCGTGCTCAATCTGCAATCCAAGCGCACGCTGACCGGCGTCGTCACCGGCCGCGGCCAAGTGACGGTCCAGGGCGGAAGTCAGTCCGCGCCGATGGCGCCGGCCGTCGAGCAGACCTCGTCGATCAAGCGTGACGACGTGCCGCCGGCCGCAGCCCTGGCGCAGAGCCTGATCCAGAAGCCCGCGTCTGCGGCCCAGATCGCCCAAGCCCAGATCCCCGAAGCCCAGATCCCGCAAGTTCGTCTCCCGCAAGCTCCAGCCAAGTCAGAGTAGGTCATGTCCAAGTTCAGTTCGGCTTTCCGCCTTCGTCGCATTGCGACCTCTGCCCTGCTGCTGGCAACTTGTGCGCTGGCGAGCGGCTGCTCCTCGATCGACCGCCTGTCGCAGATCGGCGAGCAGCCGAAGCTGTCGGCGATCGACAATCCGACGACGCAGCCCGGCTACAAGCCGGTGCAGATGCCGATGCCGAAGCCGGAAGTTGCCTCCTACAATCCGAACTCGCTGTGGCGCAACGGCAGCCGCGCGTTCTTCAAGGACCAGCGCGCCCGCCAGGTCGGCGACCTCCTGACCGTGACCGTGAACATCACGGACAAGGCCAACATCGAGAACGACACCTCGCGCAGCCGCACCAACAAGGAAGATTCCGGGATCACGGACTTCATTGGCTCCCAAACGATCACCCAGGCCAACAAGATCCTGCCCGGCCGTATCCTGACCGCCGACTCGACCTCGTCCAGCGAGGGCAAGGGCAGCGTCGACCGCAAGGAAGCCCTGCAGACCAACGTCGCCGCCGTGGTGACCCAGGTGCTGCCGAACGGCAACCTGGTCGTCGAAGGCAAGCAGGAGATACGCGTCAACTTCGAGATCCGCGAACTGATCGTGGCCGGCATCGTGCGCCCCGAGGACATCCAGAGCGACAACACCATCGACTCCACCAAGATCGCCCAGGCCCGCATCGCCTATGGCGGCCGCGGCCAGATCACCGACGTGCAGCAGCCGCGCTACGGCCAGCAAGTCATGGACGTGCTGCTGCCCTTCTAAAGCATGATCCGGAAAAGTGCGCAGCGGTTTTCCGAAAAGATCATGCTCAAACAATAACCTAAAGCGCGATGACGATTCGTCCTCATCTCATCGCGCTTTAGTCCTCTCCCGAGCTCCCACATCGTGTTCGCGAACCTAGGCGCGAACGACGATGTACTACGCGGCCTCCGGTAGCTCCCCTGCCGGAGGCCGCATGTGTTTTGCCTTTGGGACCGACTACAGGCTGCGAGCTGCGGCTCATGATCCGCGAATCGTAACGATGCCGCTGCTTTACACTCGGTCGCAATGACGGTGGCGAGAGCTCACGTAAACTCGGCCTCCACCGTCCCGAGCCCGTCCAGCTCCATCCGCACCTTGTCGCCGGCCTTCAGCCAGAGAGTCTTCACCAGACTTCCGGTGAGAACGAGTTGCCCCGCATGCAGTCCCTTGCCCTCGGCGGCGAGATGGTTGGCGAGCCAGGCGAGAGCGTTGTGGGGATGGCCGAGCACGTCGGCGCCGGTGCCCTGGCTGACCTCCTCGCCGTTGACGAGGGCGCGGCCCTTGACCGCCTTCAGGTCCGGAACCGAGGAGCGCGGCACCGACGGACCCAGCACGCAGCCTGCGGCGAAGAAGTCGTCGGCGATCAAGGTCGGCGCGCCCATCGTTTCCCACTTCACGTAGCGATCGTCGACGATCTCGATCGCGGGATGATAGGCCTCGACCGCCTCGCCGACCCATTCGGCCGTGAACGGCGCCTCGCCGGCGGCGAGGTCGCGCTTGAGCCGCACCGCGATCTCGCACTCGACTCCGACCCGGACATAGTTGGAGGTGGCGAGCTTGGCGCCGCTGTCGTGGACGCCCTTCTGGAACACGCCGCCGCCGCAGGGGTGCGGAATGCCGATGTAGTCCTGCATCACCTGGCTGGTGCAGCCGATCTTGTAGCCGACGAGCGGGCCGAGATGCGGCAGCAGGAGATCGTGCAGGGCGCGCTGGACCTGATAGCCCTCGGCTTCATCAGCAGGAGGACGCTCCAGCGCCGCGAGCGGCGCATGATTGCGGCGCGCCAGCGCGATCGCCTTTGCGGCCTGGAGTATCTTGTCCATCGGCGCCGCCTCCCACGCTACGCATTCGAAGGCGGCACTTGAGCATCCCCGCCCGGGCGTGACAAGCCAGGGGCAACCTCACACCTTGACCAGGCCGAGCCGGATCAGGCTCTCGGCGGTCGCAAGGATCGCCTCGTGGTTGGAACGGGGCTCCCAGCCGAGCAGCGACCTCGCCTTGGCGCTGGTGGAATGCCGCACCCTGCCGAGCATCGGCACGACCGCACGCAGCAGGGGAATCCGGGTCGCGGCCAGCCGCACCAGCCAGTCGGGGGCTTGAAGCCGCGGAACCCAGCGTGCGGACGGCCCGAGTTCCCGCCGCAGCACCTTGGCGATATCGAGGATCGACATCGTTTCACCGGAGACCGCGATGAAGCGCTCGCCCTTGGCCTCGGGCGCCGTCATCGCCCGCAGGTGCAGATCGGCGACATCGCGCACGTCGACCACGCCGAAATAAACCCGCGGCACCGCCGGCATGGCGCCGTCGAGCAGCGATTTGACGATCTCGATCGAGCCGGAGAAGTCCGGCCCCAGCACGGGACCGAAAATGCCGGCGGGATTGACCACCGACAGTTCGAGGCCGCCGCCCTCGCGCGCGATGAAATCCCAGGCCGCCCGCTCGGCCAGCGTCTTGGATTTGATGTAGGGCTGCAGGCCGGGACCATCGAGATTGGTCCAGTCGGTCTCGTCGAACGGTTTTTGACGCGGCGGATGTCCGTAGCCGATCGCGCCAAGCGACGAGGTGATGACGACGCGCCTGACGCCGGCCGCGCGTGCGGCACGCAGCACCCGCAGCGTGCCGTCGCGGGCCGGGACGATCATCTCGTTCTCGTCCTCGGGCACGCTGGTCGACAGCGGCGAGGCGACGTGCAGGACGTAGTCGCACCCGGCGATCGCCTCGCGCCAGCCCGCGTCTGCCGTGAGGTCCGCCGTGAAGAAGGACACAGTTTCCGGCGAAGCCGCCCCGCCCTCTCGCAGCATCGCCAGCACGTCGTCCCGACGATCAGGCCGACGTACCGTCGTCCGCACGGCATGGCCCACGGCCAGAAGTTGCAGGACGACGTGAATGCCGACGAAGCCCGACCCGCCGGTGACCAGAACAGTGCTCATTGCCAAATTCCCCTCGATGCGAGGTCCGGCGGATCGGTTCCGCCGCGGCCCTGCCCAAGGCCGCATCTGGTCACTATCTCCAAGGGGACAAGTAGAATGGATTTCGAGACCGGTATGGAAAACCTGACCACCAACTGCGACGACGACTGCGATTGCAGCCGAGATCCTGCCCTGCTCGGTGACTTCAAGCGGGCCATCGACGCCCTCGGCGGCAAGTGGAAACTGGAGATCCTGTTTTCGCTGATGAACGGTGCGGTTCGCTTCGGTGCCTTGCGACGATCGATCGGCGGCATCACCCAGCACATGCTGACCACGCAGCTTCGCGAGCTCGAGGAGGATGGCCTCGTATCGCGCATCGTCCTCGCGGAGAAACCCTTGAGGGTCGAGTACGAACTGACGGATGCGGCTTACGGCCTCTTGCCGGCCTTTAAGGAAATGTTGAGCTGGTCCAGGCTTTATGGGGACGCGCGCCTCATGGCGTCGCGGCAGACCTGATTGCACCGATGCTTGATGCAGCTGGATCAGCGTCTCACCATTCAAGCCGATGTCGTTGATGCGACTCGCAAAACTCGCCCCACCTGAAGTGAAGGCTGTTTCTGATCCGAACTCACGTGAGCTCGGAGGAATCGAGTCTAGCCCATTGATCGTGATTCACTTTTCGCGATCACGCTCGCGCGTTGCCGTGCGGCCGCAAGCGGCAGGCAAAATGCTGATCACGGCGCCAACCGGCGCCTTGCGTCCCAAAAACAAAGAGCCGCACTTGGCGGCCCGGGCTCTATTCGTCGCGATAAACCTTCTCGCGTTTCTCGTGGCGCTCCTGCGCTTCCACCGAGAGCGTCGCGATGGGCCGGGCTTCGAGCCGCTTCAACGAGATCGGCTCGCCGGTTTCCTCGCAATAGCCGTAGGTGTTGTCCTCGATGCGCTGGAGCGCGGCGTCGATCTTGGCGATCAACTTACGCTGGCGGTCGCGGGCGCGGAGCTCGATGGCGCGGTCGGTTTCGGATGATGCCCGATCGGCGAGATCGGGGTGGTTCACATTCTCCTCCTGCAAAGCCTGCAGGGTGAGCTTGGACTCTTTGAGGATCTCATCCTTCCAGGCGAGGAGCTTCAAACGGAAGTACTCCTTCTGCCGGTCGTTCATGAAAGGCTCTTTGTCGGTCGGTCGGTAGTTTTTCAACTTTTCCAAGGGAGGCCTATCTGTCTAAGCAACGACTCGCAAACGGAACGGGGTCCGTCGAGCGGGGCGTTATATAGCGGCCTCCTGTGACAGACAATATTTCCTCTCATCGCCCGGGTGCCGCCCCCAAGCCCTTGCACAGGAAGCTTTATCCTGGAGGGACCGGGGGCGGCTGACGGCTCAATAGCCGACCGTGAAGCGCTGCCTCAGATGGGCGGGCCGTTCGATCTCGTCGGCGAGCGCTATGGCGTAGTCGGCGAAGGTGATCCAGCTCTTTCCGTTCGCATCTGCGAGAAGCTGGTCGGTCCCAAGCCGGAACTTGCCCGTGCGCTCCCCCTCGACGAACAAGGCCGACGGCGAGATGAAGGTCCAGTTCAGGTTCTTTTCCTGCCACAGCAGGTCGAGGAAGGTCGAGCCCGCCTCCGCTTCAGCCTTGTATTGGGCGGGAAAGTTGGGAGTTGTGACCAGCTTCACGCCTGGGGCGACCTCGAGGCTGCCGGCACCGCCGACCACGAGATAGCGACCGACCTTGGAGTCCTTCGCCGCACCGATCAGCTTGAGCGGGTCACTGGCAAGGAAGTGCACGGAACTCACGGCGACGTCGTGCCCGGCCCACAGCTTGGCGAGGCCGGCCTGGTCGAGCACATCCCCTTTGGTCGGGGTGACGTTAGGCAGGGCCGCGATCTTCTCGGGGTTCCGGGCGATGGCTGTGACGGCGTGGCCGCGGCGGGACAGTTCCCTGGTGATCTCCGACCCGGCCCGGCCCGAGGCGCCGGCGACTGCGATTTTCATGGAAGGCTCCTTTGCTTCTATAGTAACTATCAGTGACTAGATATCGTAAAGGATGCTGGTGTTAAGAGAGCACTTTGTGCTTACCTGATTACGCTGGAGTAACCGGCATGCATATTCGCAAGCGACCAGACTCTCCGAGGACCGACGATGAAACCCGACGTTTACGCAGCGAACTGCCCCACCCGCCAAATCCTCGATCGCGTCGGCGACAAATGGGCGGTGCTGATCCTCTTGCTCCTGCGCGAGGAGCCGATGCGCTTCAATCAGTTGCGCCGCACGATTGAAGGCATCTCGCAGAAGATGCTGAGTCAGGTTCTCAAGTCGCTCGAACGCGACGGCCTGATCAGGCGCCATGCCATCGCGACCGTGCCTGTCACGGTGGAATATTCGATCACGCCGCTCGGGCTGACGCTGGCCGCAGCGGTCGATCCCCTGCGCGATTGGGCCGAGCAGAATCTGAAGGACGTGCTCGCGGCGCAACGCCGCTACGATGCGCAGCAGAAGGAGGAAGCGGCGTAACAGGACGAGTAGCAGACAGTCATCCTGAGAGACGGATGACTAGTAAGCCTGCCCGGCCTTGGCGAGCTCGACCTCGACGCGCAGCTCGATCTCGGAAAGCACCGTATCGAGACCTGGATCTCCCGAGGACGATTTCAGGTTCGCCGCAGCATCACGCAGACGCATCACGGTCGAGGCGTCGAGGTTTCCGGACAGCAGTCCCATCTTGAGATCGTCGAGTACGTCGAGCGCCGTCCTGCCGCGAGCGACCGAGCGCTTGCGGCGCTCGACTGGATCCTCCTCGACACCCTGCAATGCCAGCAGCGCGTCGATGTTGGCGGCGGCCTTCGGTGCAGCAGCGCTCCGCGTCTCCTGCGCCGACGAGGTGTCGGGCAGCACGAAGGTGCCGGAGCCGGTCCGCCTGGCCTGGTTGGCCGGCGCTCCAAGCGTGGTGCCGTTCGGTCCGTAGATGCGCATCGGAAAGAATCCGGGTGATCGATGCCTCACCTTCGCCGTCTTATGGTTAACGGCGCGTAAACAGCCCGGCAAAATCTGCCGACAGGCGGCAGTTTCGCTCCTCAGGCACAACACCCGCTGACACCGGTCGAAACAGATTTATTCAACCTATTCAGCGATCTATCCCGAAGCCCCGGGTTGGCACAGCGCTCGCAAGGAAAGCGCCGGACCAGCTCGTCATGGGAGTGTCGTGCAGGTCCTTCCGATTTGAGGAGCCTCTTTAGGAGCCTTGGGGAGCAGAGGATGCCAGGCGTTCGTTGGGTGAGGATTGTTGGGGTGGCCTGCGCCGCGCTGTCAGCGCTGGCGCTCTCAGTCACGCCTGCAAGCGCGACATCGCGCATCAAGGACCTCGCCAACATCGAGGGCGTGCGGCAGAACCAGCTCATCGGCTACGGCCTCGTCGTCGGCCTCAACGGCACCGGCGACACGCTCAACAACATCCCCTTCACCAAGCAATCGCTGCAAGCGATGCTCGAGCGCATGGGCGTCAACATCCGCGGCGCCACCATCCGTACCGGCAACGTCGCGGCCGTGATGGTGACCGGCAACCTGCCGGCCTTCGCCACCCAGGGCACGCGCATGGATGTCACCGTCTCTGCGCTCGGCGACGCCAAGAACCTCCAGGGCGGCACCCTGCTCGTGACCCCCCTGCTGGGCGCCGACGGCAACGTCTACGCGGTGGCGCAGGGTTCGCTCGCGATCTCCGGCTTCCAGGCCGAGGGCGAGGCGGCCAAGATCGTGCGCGGCGTTCCGACGGTCGGACGCATCGCCAACGGCGCCATCATCGAGCGCGAGATCGAGTTCGCGCTCAATCGGCTGCCGAACGTGCGCCTGGCGCTGCGCAACGCCGACTTCACCACCGCCAAGCGCATTGCGGCCGCGGTCAACGATTATCTCGGCGTCAAGACCGCCGAGCCGATCGACCCCTCGACGGTGCAGCTGTCGGTCCCGCCCGAGTTCAAGGGCAACGTCGTCGCATTCCTCACCGAGATCGAGCAGCTCCAGGTCGATCCCGATCTCGCCGCCAAGATCATCATCGACGAACGGAGCGGCATCATCGTGATGGGCCGCGACGTCCGCGTCGCCACCGTCGCTGTGGCGCAGGGCAACCTCACCGTCACCATCTCCGAGAGCCCGCAGGTCAGCCAGCCCAACCCGCTGTCGCGCGGCCGCACCGTGGTCGCGCCGCGCAGCAGCGTCACCGTCACCGAGGACGGCAAGAAGCTGGCCGTCGTCAAGGACGGCGTCTCGCTCCAGCAGCTCGTCGACGGCCTCAACGGCCTCGGCATCGGTCCCCGCGACATGATCAGCATCCTCCAGGCGATCAAGGCCGCCGGCGCGATCGAAGCCGACATCGAGGTGATGTGATGCAGGCGGGCTCGATCAACACCCCGCGCGTCACCACCGCTTCGGCGTTCTCGGTGGAGAGCCGCAACGGCCGGCCGGACTTCGAGCTCGCCGCCGCGCTGCAGAAAGTCTCGCCGCAGCAGCAAGCCAAGGCGCAGAAGACCGCCACCGATTTCGAAGCGATGTTCCTCAACAGCATGTTCTCGCAGATGACCTCGGGCCTGAAGGGCGAAGGTCCGTTCGGCGATACGCCCGGCACCGGCGTGTGGCGCTCGATGCTGACCGAGCAATATTCCAAGAGCTTTGCTCAGGCCGGCGGCGTCGGCGTCGCCACCGAAGTCTACCGCACCCTGATCATGCAGCAGGCGAAAACGATCCGCACGGCATAAGGTCAAACGAAATGAACCATTTCCACGCCTCACGTCAGCCGATGCAAGCCCAGAGTCCGAACACCGCGACCGGCAGCACCGAGGCGCGCAAGCTCGCCGAAGGCCTGATGGACGCGATGAGCGCCCTGCTCGGACTGATCGAGCGCGAGACCGAGCTCGTTCGCGCCGGCAAGGTCCGCGAGGCGATGACGCTCGAGAGCAAGAAGCAGGAGCTGTCGCGCAATTACGTCGGCGCCGTCAGCCAGCTGAAGGCGAACCAGGCCCAGCTCGCGAAATCCGCGCCGGAGCTGCTCTCGACGCTGCACCGCCACCACGATGCGTTTCGCGCGATGCTCCAGGTCAATCTCACCGTGCTCGCGACCGCGCACGCTGTCTCCGAGAGCGTCGTGCGCGGCGTCAACGCCGAGATCCAGAAGCGTAACGTGCCGAACACCTATACGGCTGCGGGTCGTCGCGCCGCGCCGGGTCCGCGCCACATCACCCCGCTTGCGGTCAGCCGCTCGCTCTGAGCGCGCAGGAACAAGCGACACTTTTACGAAATATTGCGCGGCGACAGCGTCGCGCGGTTAGTCACGTTTCCTTACCAGGTCTTCAAACCTGGTGTTCCATGGTTGCGCTATTAGAGGGGTTGGGATTTGACTCAAGTAAGGCAACCAGGAGGCTGCCATGAGTACAGATTTCAGCATCAGGCCGGTGGGGATCCCGGCACCCGCGCAGATCGTACCGACGTCCAACGTGGCGGCGAACGAGGCCGTGCAAACGGATCTTCCGGTGAGCCAGACGGTCGCCGCGAGCGATACGGGCGCGCCTGTGCGCAATGATCTGCCGAACCACGAGAACGTCTCGCGCCAGGTCGTGTTCGACCAGGCGGCCGCGTCCTTCGTCTTCCAGGTCGTCAACGCCAAGACCGACGCGGTGGTGACCCAATTCCCCGACGAGGCGATGCTGCGCCGGCGCGCCTATTTCCATGCGCTGGATATGCAGTCCGAGCCCTCGCGTCCGCTCAGCACGGACGTCAGCGCCTGACGACCAGGTGTCGACCGTCACGACGGCGGATCGACACCAGTCGAGTCCGCCGCAAGTTCGGTGGCGATGTCATTGATCCGCCCCAGCGCCGGCTTCCGTCAGCGTCGACTTGGTCCGCGGTCGGCAAATGCTCGACCACGGCCGCTCTCCGTCACGGCCGTCCGGACAGGCCTGCAGCGATGTTGCGGTTAATCTCGATCAGCGGGCGGAAATGATCGAACTGGGGGCTCATCTGCAGCGCGGCCGTCTGGCTCAGCACGAACACGCTGATGTTGGCGATCTTCTGCCGGACGTCGATCGGCTGCGGATTGGTGTCACGCATCGCCTCGCTCAGGAAGATGGTCCAGAGCTTGCGGTTGAACATCAGGGCCTGCATGGTCTGCTCGCTGAGCGGATCGGCGTTGTTCACCGCGTCCTGGAGCTTGTTGGCGGCCTTGAGCAGGGTCTGCGCCTCGATGTCCCGAGGAGATGCGGTGGTCGTTGCAACACGCGCATAAGCCGAGGCAGCGGAATTCGACATCAATCACACCCTGGACGTTACCTAGCGCGTTATACGCGCTTAAGGATTTCTTTCCCAACCCTAGGCAGCACCGCTTAAGATTTGCTTACGTGTTGTGCTTGGAAGCACTCCGGACAATTACGGGGCACGGAGCTCTTCGTCGGCGCAACGCTAGATGCACGCACGCACGAAGTAAACTCGCTCGGCGTGATGCGCATCGATCTCAGCTAATCTTGTCTTAGCGATCTCCCTTAAAAGAACGGCGGAGCGTTAGCTCCGCCGCGAAATCTCGAGTAGCGAACTTGCGCTGCGAAATTAGCGGAGCAGCTGCAGCACGCTCTGTTGCGACTGGTTGGCCAGCGACAGCGCGGAGACCGCGATCGACTGGCGAGTCGAAAGCGCCTGGCTGTTCGCCGCTTCCTCATTGGTGTCGGCGAGCGTCAGGTTGGAAGAGCCGGTCTGCAGCACGTTGATCAGGTTCTTGGAGAAGTCCTGACGCACCTGCACGATCGACAGATTCGAACCGAGGGTGGAGCCTTCCGAACGCAGCGTGCTCGAGGCCGCATTCAGGCTGGCCAGCACCTTGTTGGTGGCGCCGTTGTCGATGAAGTCGACGCCGTTGACGAGATTGCTGAGACCGAGGCCCGCCGCATTGAACACCACGCCGTTGATGCTCAGCGTGGAGCTGCCGGTCTCGTTGAAGACGAGCTTCAGCGTGTCGCCGTTGAGCAGATTGACGCCGTTGAAGGAGGAGTCCTGCGACGTCGTGTCGATCTGGGCCAGGATGTTGTTGAACTGGTTGACCAGGTTGGAGCGCGCGGTCTGCGCCACGGGATCCTGGACCGGTGGCTGCGCGGTGGTGAAGGCCAGAACACCGGTGATGGTGCCGCCGACTGCGCCGCCCGCGAGGGTCGAACCGAGCGTCGACGAGGCGTATTCGTTGACGGTGGTCACCGTGAGCACGCCGTTGGCATCGATCGTCGCCGTCAGGTGGTTGGCCTGCAGCTGCGCGTTGAGCTGGTCCAGCGTCTTCACGGTGCCGTTGGTGCCGTCGCCGAAAGTGACGTTCACCGGGGTGCCGCCGTTGAACGAGGTGAAGGTCAGCGTCTTGCCGCTGATGCCGCCGACGCCGGACGTGCGGGCCGCAGTGAAGGCGGTCGCCGTTCCCGTATTGCCGCTGAGACCGAATGCGCTGAGGGCATTGCCGGTGCCGGTGATCGAGAGATCGGCGTTGACGCCGGTGGAAAGCGCAAGCTGGCCGCTGCTGTTGACCGACGACGGGATCTGGCCCGCCGTGGTCGACAGCGTCGCCGCGCCGTTGAAGATGCTGGCCGTCTTGACGCCGGTCGCGAGGTCGACGGCGTTGAGCAGGTCGGTCAGCGTCGCGCTCTGGATGTAGACGGTCGAGTTGCCGTTACCGTCCGTGACGATGTTGCCGCTGACGCCACCCGACGTGACGCTCGCCGCCGATTGCGGCGTTTGCGCATTCTTGAAGGTGATGGTGTGGCCGTCGATATTCAGCGTCGAGCCGTCCTGAACGAGGGTGCCGAGCGAACCCGCGGTAGTCGACCGGGCCGCAGTGACATTGGCATTGCCAGCGCCGGTTGCGGACGTCAGTCCGAGCGCCTTGAGGAAGTCGGCCTTTCCGGTCACGCTCAGATCGGCGCCGGTCGAGCTCTTCAGCGTGACCTGACCGCCCGTGATGGACGATGCCACCTGCAGCGTGCCGACGGGGCCGGCCGAGCCGCTGACCGAGATAGTCGCGGCGCCGGCGCTGATCGTCGCGCTCTTGACGCCGCTGGCCAGATCGATCGCGCTCAACAGGTCGTTGACGGTGCCGGTGGGCGCGGCGGCCGTCCCCATGTAGACGATCGAGTTGCCGTTGCCGTCGGTGGCGATGTGGCCGCTGGCATCGAGGCCCCAGCCGGTCGGCTGCGTCGCGGGCGCCGCGCCGGTCCGGAAGGTAATGGTCTTGCCGTTGACCGTGATCGAGTCCCCGTCGGCAGGCGACGAGCCGAGGGTGCTGGCTGCCGTTGTGCCGATCAGCGTCGCGGTGCCGGTCAGTGCAGTGGCGCCGTCGGCCGCGTTGGTGGCGGCGCCGGTCAACGTGCCCGCGGTCGAGCCCAATGATGCACCGAGTGCGGCGGCGGCCGTCACCGGTGTCACGCCACCGGGAGCGCCGGTGTAGAGCACGTTGCTGTTGGCGGTTGCGCTTGCATACGACGTCGTGCCGCGCAGATCGGCCGGCGTCGCACCGGGAATCGTGGTCGAGACGTTCGACTTGGTGGAGTAGCCGACGGTGGTTTGCAGCGCCTGGTTGGCGATCGATTTCGCGCTGTCGATCAGCTTTTGCAGCGAGGTGATGCCGGTGTTGGCGGCCTGGAGCACCTGCACACCGTTGTTGATGCCGTC
Source organism: Bradyrhizobium sp. USDA 327 (assembly GCF_041262065.1). Taxonomy (NCBI): domain Bacteria; kingdom Pseudomonadati; phylum Pseudomonadota; class Alphaproteobacteria; order Hyphomicrobiales; family Nitrobacteraceae; genus Bradyrhizobium; species Bradyrhizobium sp. USDA 327. The sequence continues at coordinate 4,299,891 of NZ_JBGCCW010000001.1, forward strand.
GAGCAGGTTGCTGATGTCGCTCGCCCGGTTGTCCAACCCCTGCGCCGTAAAGAAGTTGGTGGGATTGTCGAGCGCCGTATTGACCTTTTTGCCGGTCGACAACCGCTCCTGCGTCGTGGCCAGCAAGTCGGCCGTCGACTGCAGCGACAACAGGTTCTGGCGAACGGACGCCGAGAGAACGATGTTGGACATTGGCGAGTCTTCCTCTTGAACCGGATACGAATCGGCCGCGCCGTCTGCAAAGCGGGGCTTTGGTCCAGTTTTAGAAGGTGTCCTTTAAAGTATGGTTAACGCCGGTTTAAGGGATAGGGTTAATGGCGGGTGAAGGCTCCTGCCCGCCTCCAAATGCAAAAAGAGCGGCGGAGCAAATGGCCCCGCCGCTCGGCTTTATACAGTTATTTCAAGTGCTTATTAGCGAAGCAGCTGCAGCACGCTCTGCTGCGACTGGTTGGCGAGCGACAGCGCGGAGACCGCGATCGACTGACGGGTCGACAGCGCCTGGCTGTTGGCCGCCTCGACGTTGGTGTCGGCCAGGGTCAGGTTGGACGATCCGGTCTGCAGTACGTTGATCAGGTTCTTGTTGAAGTCCTGACGGATCTGCACCACCGAGAGGTTCGAACCGAGCGCCGAGGCTTCCGAGCGTAGCGTGCTTGAGGCCGCGTTCAAATTGGTCAGCACCCTGTTCGTCGCGGCATTGTCGATGAAGTCGACGCCGACGGTCAGCGCGGCCAGGCCGAGGCCCTTCGAGTTGTAGGTCACGCCGGTGATGTTCAGGCTCGACTTACCGGTCTCGTCGAACACCAGCTTGAGCTGGTCGCCGTTCAAAAGATTGACACCGTTGAACGAGGAGTCAACCGAAGTGGTGTCGATCTGGTTCAAGATGTTGTTGTACTGTGAGACCAGGTTTGCCCGGGTTGACTGGGCCACAACGTCCTGCACCGGAGTGGAGGCAGTCGTGAAGGTCAATGTGCTGGTGATCGTACCGCCAATGGCACCGCCAGCCGCGGCCGAGCCAATCGTAGAAGACGCGTAGTCGTTGGATGCGGTGATGGTGAGCTGACCATTGGCATCGATCGTCGCGGCCAGGTTGTTGGCCTGGAGCTGCGTGTTGAGCTGATCGAGCGTCTTGACCGTGCCGTTGGTGCCGTCGCCGAAGGTGACGTTGACCGCCGTACCGCCGTTGAAGGACGTGAAGGTCAAGGTCTTGCCAGCGATGCCGCCGATGCCGGAGGTACGAGCAGCCGTGAACGCGGAGGCCGTCCCGGTATTGCCGGCAAGACCGAACACTGATAGCGCGTTGCCGGTGCCGGTGATCGACAGGTCGGCGTTGACGCCGGTCGAGATCTTGAGCTGGCCGGAGGCGTTGATCGACGAGGCGGTCTGGCCCGAAGCGGTCGCAAGCGTACCACCGCCGCTACCGTTGAGCGTAAACGTCTGCACGCCCGTGGCGAAGTCGATGGCCTTCAGCACGTCGGCAATCGTCGAGCTCTGCAGATAGACCGTCGAGTTGCCGTTACCGTCGGTGACGACGTTACCGGACACACCCTGGGTGGCTCCAAGCGAAGCGGCCGAAGGCGTTGGCGCGTCCTTGAACGTGATGACATGACCATCGACGTTCAGGGTCGAGCCCGAGGTAACCAGCGAGGACACCGTCGCCGAGCTCGTGGTGCGAGAGGCCGTGGCGGTCACGTTGCCGGCGCCGGTCGCGGTGGTCAGGCCGAGCTTGTTGAGGATGTCGGCCTTGCCGGTCACGCTCAGATCCGAACCATACGTGCTCTTCAGGACGAGCGCACCGCCGCCACTGACGGACGAGATGGTCTGGCCGCTGTTGACCGTCAGGGTGCCCGCAACGTTGCTTTGCACGCCGCTGGCAAGGTCAATGGCGGTCAGGACGTCGCCCACCGCAGCCTTCGTGACCGAGCCGAGATAGACGGTCACATTGCCCGTGGAGTTGTCAGTGAAGACATTACCCGTCGTGATACCGGTCGCGGCAACCTGGGTCTGACCGGTCGGAGCCGTCGTGGGGGCGTCGCCGGCAGCAAAGGTGATGGTCTTGCCGTTGACGGTGAGCGTGTCGCCCGCAGCAACGCCGGCGTTGGCATCGCCAGCGCTCGCCGTGCCGTTCAGCAGGCTCGCACCGGTCGTCGCAGCATTGATAACGGTTCCTGTGTTCGTGCCCTGGACGCCGCCGAGCGTGGCGCCGGAAGTCGCGGCGGTCACACCACCGCTAGCGCCGCTGTAGAGCACGTTGCTGTTCGCGATGGCGCTCGCGAAGCTGGTCGTGCCACGCAGGTCCGAAGCCGTCGCACCAGCAATCGTGGTGGAGACGCTGGACTTGGTGGAGTAGCCGACGGTGGTCTGCAGCGCCTGGTTGGCGATCGACTTGGCGCTGTCGATCAGCTTCTGCAGCGAGGTGATGCCGGTGTTGGCGGCCTGCAGCACCTGCACGCCGTTGGCGATGCCGTCGAGCAGATTGTTGATGTCGCTGGCGCGGTTGTCGAGCGACTGGGCGGTGAAGAAGTTGGTGGGATTGTCCAGGGCCGAGTTGACGCTCTTGCCGGTCGACAGACGGTTCTGTGTGGTGGCGAGAAGGTCAGCGGTGGACTGGAGGGAGAGCAGGTTCTGACGAACCGACGCAGAGAGAACAATACCGGACATGACTCTTACCCTTCTGGCTTACGCGTCTTCGTTCGATCGCTTCGGATCGAGTGACGGGAACAGCCTGCGCGGACATGGCTAACAAAGGGTGAAACGAACATCGCCGGGCATAAGCGCCGGTTCACCATAAGCGCGTGGAAGGCGCTTATGGCATCGGCAATCGGCTTGAAACGATTGGCGTTTCTCTGCGCTTACGCTGCGTTAACCATAACCGCCGGTTACTTTTTCCGAGTGTCGCCTGTCCGATCGAAACGTCGCGTGACGCACGAAAAAAGCGGCGGGGCCGAAGCCCCGCCGTCGGATCCTGCTTGCGATGTGGTCCGCGACTTAGCGGAGCAGCTGCAGCACGCTCTGCTGCGACTGGTTGGCGAGCGACAGCGCGGAGACCGCGATCGACTGACGGGTCGACAGCGCCTGGCTGTTGGCCGCCTCGACGTTGGTATCGGCCAGGGTCAGGTTGGACGAGCCGGTCTGCAGCACGTTGATCAGGCTCTTGTTGAAGTCCTGACGCACCTGCACGATGGTCAGGTTCGAACCCAGAGCGGAGGCTTCTGAGCGTAGCGTGCTCGAGGCCGTGTTCAGGTTCGTCAGCACCTTGTTGGTCGCAGCGTTGTCGATGAAGTCGACACCGCTGGTCAGCGCGGCCAGGCCCAGACCCTTGGAGTTGTAGGTCACACCCGTGATGCTCAGGCTCGACTTGGCGGTCTCGTCGAACACCAGCTTGAGCTGGTCGCCATTCAAGAGATTGACGCCGTTGAACGAGGAGTCCTGCGCGGTCGAGTCGATCTGGTTCAGGATGTTGTTATACTGGTTGACCAGATTGGCACGCGCCGTCTGGGCAACGCTGTCGGCGACCGGAGTGGAAGCGGTCGAGAACGTCAGCGCGCTCGTCAACGTGCCGCCGATCGCACCACCGGCCGCCGTCGAACCGAGCGTTGAGGATGCGTAATCGTTGGTCGCGGTGATGGTGAGCAGGCCGTTGGCATCGATCGTCGCAGAGAGGTTGTTGGCCTGGAGCTGCGTGTTGAGCTGATCGAGCGTCTTGACCGTACCGTTGGTGCCGTCGCCGAAGGTGACATTGACCGCCGTACCGCCGTTGAAGGACGTGAAGGTCAAGGTCTTGCCGTTGATGCCGCCGGTGCCGGACGTGCGGGACGCGGTGAACGCCGAGGACGTACCGGTGTTGCCGGCGAGACCGAGCGCGGACAGCGCATTGCCGGTGCCCGTAATCGACAGGTCGGCGTTGACGCCGGTCGAGATCTTGAGCTGGCCGGAGGCGTTGATCGACGAGGCGGTCTGGCCCGAAGCGGTCGCAAGCGTACCACCGCCGCTACCGTTGAGCGTAAACGTCTGCACGCCCGTGGCGAAGTCGATGGCCTTCAGCACGTCGGCAATCGTCGAGCTCTGCAGATAGACCGTCGAGTTGCCGTTACCGTCGGTGACGACGTTACCGGACACACCCTGGGTGGCTCCAAGCGAAGCGGCCGAAGGCGTTGGCGCGTCCTTGAACGTGATGACATGACCATCGACGTTCAGGGTCGAGCCCGAGGTAACCAGCGAGGACACCGTCGCCGAGCTCGTGGTGCGAGAGGCCGTGGCGGTCACGTTGCCGGCGCCGGTCGCGGTGGTCAGGCCGAGCTTGTTGAGGATGTCGGCCTTGCCGGTCACGCTCAGATCCGAACCATACGTGCTCTTCAGGACGAGCGCACCGCCGCCACTGACGGACGAGATGGTCTGGCCGCTGTTGACCGTCAGGGTGCCCGCAACGTTGCTTTGCACGCCGCTGGCAAGGTCAATGGCGGTCAGGACGTCGCCCACCGCAGCCTTCGTGACCGAGCCGAGATAGACGGTCACATTGCCCGTGGAGTTGTCAGTGAAGACATTACCCGTCGTGATACCGGTCGCGGCAACCTGGGTCTGACCGGTCGGAGCCGTCGTGGGGGCGTCGCCGGCAGCAAAGGTGATGGTCTTGCCGTTGACGGTGAGCGTGTCGCCCGCAGCAACGCCGGCGTTGGCATCGCCAGCGCTCGCCGTGCCGTTCAGCAGGCTCGCACCGGTCGTCGCAGCATTGATAACGGTTCCTGTGTTCGTGCCCTGGACGCCGCCGAGCGTGGTGCCGGACGCTGCAGCGGTCGTACCGCCGGCCGCGCCGCTATAGAGCACGTTGCTCAGCGCATCCGCGCTGGTGAAACTGGTCGTGCCACGCAGGTCCGAAGCCGTCGCACCAGCAATCGTGGTGGAGACGTTGGACTTGGTGGAGTAGCCGACGGTGGTCTGCAGCGCCTGGTTGGCGATCGACTTGGCGCTGTCGATCAGCTTCTGCAGCGAGGTGATGCCGGTGTTGGCAGCCTGCAGCACCTGCACGCCGTTGGCGATGCCGTCGAGCAGATTGTTGATGTCGCTGGCGCGGTTGTCGAGCGACTGGGCGGTGAAGAAGTTGGTGGGATTGTCCAGGGCCGAGTTGACGCTCTTGCCGGTCGACAGACGGCTCTGCGTGGTGGCGAGAAGGTCAGCGGTGGACTGGAGGGAGAGCAGGTTCTGACGAACCGACGCGGAGAGAACAATACCGGACATTGAGTGTTACCCTTCTGGTACGCAACGCAACAAAACTTCGATTAGGATTAATCGATGCCCGGGACGGTGAACGCAGACGGCTAACAAAGCATAAAGCGTGTCGTGCCAAACCTCGCGTGGATTCACCATATGGCAGCGTGACGCCCCGTCGAGCTCGCGCATATCGCGCTGATAAGACGGCGCTTTCCTGCCCAATGGGAAGGCATTTGCCACTCGTCAACCATAACTAAGAGTACGCAATTGGCTGCATTCAATGGGCTGCCTCCGTCTTGGCAAGCGGCATTCAGATGCCGACGCAAAAAACAAAGCGGCGGGGCCGAAGCCCCGCCGCCGGATCCTGCTTGCGATGTGGTCCGCGACTTAGCGGAGCAGCTGCAGCACGCTCTGCTGCGACTGGTTGGCGAGCGACAGCGCGGAGACCGCGATCGACTGGCGGGTCGACAGCGCCTGGCTGTTGGCCGCCTCGACGTTGGTATCGGCCAGGGTCAGGTTGGACGAACCGGTCTGCAGCACGTTGATCAGGCTCTTGTTGAAGTCCTGACGCACCTGCACCACCGAGAGGTTCGAACCGAGGGCCGACGCTTCCGAGCGCAGCGTGCTCGATGCGGCATTCAGGTTCGTCAGCACCTTGTTGGTCGCAGCGTTGTCGATGAAGTCGACACCGTTGGTCAGCGCGGCCAGGCCCAGCCCCTTGGAGTTGTAGGTCACACCCGTGATGTTCAGGCTCGACTTGCCGGTCTCGTCGAACACCAGCTTGAGCTGGTCGCCATTCAAGAGATTGACGCCGTTGAACGAGGAGTCCTGCGCGGTCGTGTCGATCTGGTTCAGGATGTTGTTATACTGGTTGACCAGATTGGCACGCGCCGTCTGGGCAACGCTGTCGGCGACCGGAGTGGAAGCGGTCGAGAACGTCAGCGCGCTCGTCAACGTGCCGCCGATCGCACCACCGGCCGCCGTCGAACCGAGCGTTGAGGATGCGTAATCGTTGGTCGCGGTGATGGTGAGCAGGCCGTTGGCATCGATCGTCGCAGAGAGGTTGTTGGCCTGGAGCTGCGTGTTGAGCTGATCGAGCGTCTTGACCGTACCGTTGGTGCCGTCGCCGAAGGTGACATTGACCGCCGTACCGCCGTTGAAGGACGTGAAGGTCAAGGTCTTGCCGTTGATGCCGCCGGTGCCGGACGTGCGGGACGCGGTGAACGCCGAGGACGTACCGGTGTTGCCGGCGAGACCGAGCGCGGACAGCGCATTGCCGGTGCCCGTAATCGACAGGTCGGCGTTGACGCCGGTCGAGATCTTGAGCTGGCCGGAGGCGTTGATCGACGAGGCGGTCTGGCCCGAAGCGGTCGCAAGCGTACCACCGCCGCTACCGTTGAGCGTAAACGTCTGCACGCCCGTGGCGAAGTCGATGGCCTTCAGCACGTCGGCAATCGTCGAGCTCTGCAGATAGACCGTCGAGTTGCCGTTACCGTCGGTGACGACGTTACCGGACACACCCTGGGTGGCTCCAAGCGAAGCGGCCGAAGGCGTTGGCGCGTCCTTGAACGTGATGACATGACCATCGACGTTCAGGGTCGAGCCCGAGGTAACCAGCGAGGACACCGTCGCCGAGCTCGTGGTGCGAGAGGCCGTGGCGGTCACGTTGCCGGCGCCGGTCGCGGTGGTCAGGCCGAGCTTGTTGAGGATGTCGGCCTTGCCGGTCACGCTCAGATCCGAACCATACGTGCTCTTCAGGACGAGCGCACCGCCGCCACTGACGGACGAGATGGTCTGGCCGCTGTTGACCGTCAGGGTGCCCGCAACGTTGCTTTGCACGCCGCTGGCAAGGTCAATGGCGGTCAGGACGTCGCCCACCGCAGCCTTCGTGCCCGAGCCGAGATAGACGGTCACATTGCCCGTGGAGTTGTCAGTGAAGACATTACCCGTCGTGATACCGGTCGCGGCAACCTGGGTCTGACCGGTCGGAGCCGTCGTGGGGGCGTCGCCGGCAGCAAAGGTGATGGTCTTGCCGTTGACGGTGAGCGTGTCGCCCGCAGCAACGCCGGCGTTGGCATCGCCAGCGCTCGCCGTGCCGTTCAGCAGGCTCGCACCGGTCGTCGCAGCATTGATAACGGTTCCTGTGTTCGTGCCCTGGACGCCGCCGAGCGTGGTGCCGGACGCTGCAGCGGTCGTACCGCCGGCCGCGCCGCTATAGAGCACGTTGCTCAGCGCATCCGCGCTGGTGAAACTGGTCGTGCCACGCAGGTCCGAAGCCGTCGCACCAGCAATCGTGGTGGAGACGTTGGACTTGGTGGAGTAGCCGACGGTGGTCTGCAGCGCCTGGTTGGCGATCGACTTGGCGCTGTCGATCAGCTTCTGCAGCGAGGTGATGCCGGTGTTGGCGGCCTGCAGCACCTGCACGCCGTTGGCGATGCCGTCGAGCAGATTGTTGATGTCGCTGGCGCGGTTGTCGAGCGACTGGGCGGTGAAGAAGTTGGTGGGATTGTCCAGGGCCGAGTTGACGCTCTTGCCGGTCGACAGACGGTTCTGTGTGGTGGCGAGAAGGTCAGCGGTGGACTGGAGGGAGAGCAGGTTCTGACGAACCGACGAGGAGAGGACGATACCGGACATGACTCTGTTACCTTTCTGGTAAACGACGCTACTGTTACGCGTCTGCTTGGATCGAGATTGACCCAGCGACCGGCGGACCGTGGCGCCGAGACTTCTAACGAACCATGAAATGAAACCCGCGCTTTTGCCGGATCACGCGTGATTCGGGGCGCCGAAGCCACGCACATCGCCACACCGCCGCACAGACATGACATTGAAAAGATTTAGCTTTTTCTCGCGAATGTCGGAGATTTACAGCTCGTTAACTAATTCCGGGCGAGAATCAGGCCTTGATGAGCCGCAACGAACGCTCGGTTACGAAAGCGTTGATGGAGAACAGGCATGGCCCTCAAGGTCGAGCTCAGACCGCACGAACGCATCATCGTCGGTAACTGCGTGATTACCAACACGGACCAGCGTGCCCGCCTCCTGATCGACGGCGACAACGTGCCGATCCTGCGCGAGCGCGACATCCTCACGCCGGAGACCGCCAATACGCCCGCCAAGCTCGTCTATCTTGCGGTCCAGCTCATGTACATCTCACCGGATCCGCAGACCCAGCACGGCACCTATTTCAACCTGGTGCGCGACATCGTCACTGCGGTGCCGAGCTCCTGGCCGATCATCGAAGGCATCAACAACAACATCCTGAATGGCGACCTCTACCGGGCGCTGAAGGACGCCCGCAAGCTGATTGCCTATGAAGAGAAGCTGCGGGATCAGTACGCGGCCGCGCATCCCAAGGCCGAAGCGGACAAGGCCGACGTGAGCTCTGCCGCCTGACCACACGCTTTCGCTTCGCCCAAGCTGTAAACGATGACGGCCCCGGATCATCTCCGGGGCCGTCGTCGTTTCAGGCACACATCGATGCTACTGCGCCGCGAGCGGCGGCGCATCGACCTCGATCAGTCCGCCGCTGCTCTGCCGTTCGCCGAACTCCAGCACGGCCGCGAGCAGCGCATCGATGTCCGTCTCCTCGGTGCGGTGATTGACGATCGCGGCGCGGATCGCGAGCCTGCCGTCCAGCGTCGTGCTCGACGGCGCTGCGACGCCGGACTCCTGGACGTCGGCGACGATCTCGCGATTGACCGCATCATCGGCACGGTAGCGGAAGCAGACGATGTTGAGATTGACCGGCGCCAGCAACTCCAGCCGATGTTCGGCCAACACGCGCGCCTCCAGATATTTCGCCAGCGCACAGCTTCGCGCGATCGCCGCACCAAGCCGGTCGGTGCCGAACGTCTTCAGCGTGAACCACGTCTTCAGCGCACGGAAGCCACGCGACAGATCGGGGCCGAGATCGCAGGGCCAGACCGCGCCCGCCGCGAGTCCCCTCGCCTCGCGGCGCAGATAGGCCGCCGGCTGGGCAAAGGCCTGCCGATGCCGCTCGCCGTCGCGCACCAGCAGAAAGCCTGCGTCGTAGGGTACCTGTCCCCACTTGTGGAAGTCGAGCGCGATCGAATCCGCGAGCTCGATGCCGCCGAGCAGCGGCGCAAGCTCGGGCGACAGGATCGCCAGCGCACCGAAAGCGCCGTCGACGTGAAACCAGATTCCTTCCTCGCGGCACAGCTCCGCGATCGCCCTGAGGTCGTCGATCGCGCCGATATCGACCGTGCCGGCGGACGCGACCACCAGGAAAGGCTTGAAGCCGACCTCGCGATCAACGGCAATCTGCGCGCGCAGCGCTGCGACGTCGATGCGATGATCGGCATCGACATCGATCTTGCGCAGCGCATCGGTGCCGAGCCCGGCAATATCCATCGCCCTGGAGACGCAGCCATGCGCCGCCCGCGAGGTGTAGGCCGTGAGCAGCGCACCGTCATTGCCGATGCCGTGCTGCCGCGCCAGCGTGCCGAGCGCACTCGTGCGCGCCACCAGCACCGCCATCAGATTGGCCATCGACGTGCCCGTGACGAAGATGCCGCTCGCGCTGTCGGGGAAGGCGAACAGGCGGCGCATCCAGTCGACGATCTGGCGCTCGACCTCGATCGGCATGTGGTCGCGCCCGCCGAGATTGGCGTTGAGGCCTGCCGCAAGCATTTCCGCGAGCATGCCGACCGCGGTGCCGCCGCCATGCACCCAGCCCATGAAGCCGGGATGGACGTTGCCGGTCGCATAGGGCGCGACATGCTCGGCGAATTCGCGATAGACCTCGGCGAGATCGCTCGCCTCGCGCGGCAGGTCGGCCCTGAATGCCGCACGGACGTCTTCGGGGATCGGCTGCCAGACGGGCCGCACCCGAACGTTGGCGATGCCGTCGATCGTCTCGTCCAGCATGCGATGGGCGAGCGCGCGAAACTCGGTCCAGTCCTGCGGATCGAGCGAAGTGCCCGTGACGGCGCTTTGCGTGTTGCGGATGATCTCGTTCATGCTGCGCTCCCCTTGCCCGTCCTTGCATGCCGCGACAGCATCGCCGTGAACGCGGCAAAGATCTTGCGCATCTGCGGCGGCTTGTAAGGAAACACGGCTGGCGAATCCATGTTGTGCACGACGGCGGTGTTGTCGGCCTCGAACACCAGAAGCTCGCGCCTCTCGTTCTCGGCGCAATCGACGATGAAATAATCGAGGCCGACGCGGCGGCTCATCTCGTCGAGCGCGCTCCTGTGGCGCTCGGCGAAGTCGCTGTCGAAGTCGCGCATGAAGACGGCTTCCTCGGCCCGTTTCTCCTCGCTGAACGCCATGTAGGCGTTGAGATACCAGATGTCCCAGCGGTCGGCGATCGCCATGTGGCAGGCGTAGGGTTTGCCGTCGATCATGGCGAGGCGATATTTGCGGTAGAGCCCGTCGGGACTCACATAGTCGACGAAGCGTGCGACGAAGAAGTCCTGCTCTTTCCGTTCGGCGAGATAGGCCGCGAGCGCCGCCGCATCGTCGAGCTTCGCGAGGCCGACGCCGGCATGCGAGCCGCGCGGCCGCGCGATGATCGGAAAGTGCAATTCGCCCGCGATGTCGTCACATCCGATCCGGCCCTGGGCGAGATCGGACAATTGCGCGCGCGTCGCGTGGATGGTCGCGGGAATGTCCAGACCCGGCACACCAGCCAGCAGCCGATACAGCTTGTCGCGATCGAGATTGCCGATGCGATCGGGCGGATTGAGCAGCGGCCGCGGCCAGTGCGGCGCGGCCTTTTCGATCAGCGCGAGCGCCTCGCGGCATTCCTCGGAATCGGACGCGACCACGATGGCGACGTCGTGCTCGGGCAAGGTTTCCGGCAGACCGACGCCCTTGACCACATAGAGCGTCAGCAGCTCGATGTCGGAGCCTTCGAGCAGGAAATCGATCGGCGTGTTGCCGCCCATGTCGATGTCGGCCGCAAGCGCGAGCACGCGCAAGCCGGGCTGCGGAGCCGCACTGGGCGTACGGAAGAGTTGATGGAAGGTCAGCACTTCGGACTGGATTGCAAGCCCCTGATCCTTGTCGCCCAGAAGCTGGCTGATCAAGGAGAGATCCAGCCCTTCGCCCGCCAACGCGGTCCCCGCCGCGATCCGCGCCACGAGCTGGTCGCGCAACGGATGCAGATCGACGCCTTCGAAGGCCTGGCGCGTCAGCTGCGCAAAGCCGATGCGGTCGGCATAGTTCGCCGCAGTCAAACCGATCGGAGCGGAAACTGGATGCTGCATTTCACACCTCGAACGCGGACTTGACCGGCACGGTCGCGGCTGCACCACGGTCGAGCAGCAGCTCGATCTTCACCAGGACATGGGCGATGCGGTCGAGAACGTGCTGCACATTGCGTCGCGCCTTCGTCATGTCCGGCGACCAGGCTTCCGTCACGAGCCGTGCGCCGACGCAGAGGCGCAGCACGGCCTGCGGCGTCTCGTCCTGCCGCTCCAGCCGGACTGGCTGGCCGACCAGGCAGCGCTGCGCGGCGACCTCTCGGTCCGCCGTGCTGCCGCTGATCTCATCGCTCATGTCCCGCGCCAGTGCACGGTGAACGGCCGAGGTCTCGGCGATCGAGACCGGTTTGCCGTCGCGCAGCAGCGTGAACGGAAAGATCGTGGCCTGCGCGAATTCCTCGTCATCCGCGTCGGCCGTGTTGATCGCGGTTGGAGTTGGAATAGAGCGAAGCGACGGCGACAACGCGATCATGCTGTCGATGCCGGTGGCGAGCTCAGCGAGCATCTCGGCGCGGGAAACCGCGGGCACGGCGTAGTAGCTGCCGATCTCGGCCAGCGCCGCCTCCCAGCGCAGCCATTGACCGAAATTCGGGCGGCGCTCGAAGCGCGAACGCAGCGCCGTCCAGGCCACCGGCCAATCGCAACGGCCGGCATAGTCGAAGATACCGGGCGCGATCCCCTCACCCCGGTCGAGCGAGCGCGAAAGGCCCTTCGGCACCAGCAGCGCACCGCTGAAGGCAGGCCCGCCGAAGAATTTCGAGCCGGTGATCAGCACCATATAGCCGCGGTCCGAATAGGAGCGCAGCCGGCGGCGGCCGAGCCGGGCCTGGCAGGCATCGACAACGATCTGGACCTTGCGCGGCCAGCGCCGCGCGATCTCGTCGAGGCAGGCCGTGCTCGGCGCACGCCATCCGAGCTTCGAGGAATCCATGATCTGGAGCAGCACGGGCGCGCCTTGCGCGATCGTGGCCTCGACCGCATGCAGCACCGCCGCATCGGCGTCCGCGCGCATCGCGATCCCGGGTGCGGCCTCGCGCAGTGGCAACGCAAGACTGGTACCGGCGAGCCCGGCAACCGCGCCGTCCTTGCGGACCGCTACGCCGCTCGCCGCCATGGAGCTGAAATGGTGTCCGCGGGCAGTATGGATCGTCCCGCTTCCGGTCTGGTCGGCGCCGACCACGATCGTCACCGGCCGCGCGCCGAGGATCGTCCGCGCCAGGAACAGGGCATGGAGCTGGGAGTCCGTGCCGGACGGCGAGAACACCACGTCGACGCGCGGCGAGAGCTGGAGATGACTGCGCAGCTCGTCGCGCATGTCCTCGCATCTTGCGTCGAAGGCGACCTCGACCTCGTCGAACAGGCACTTGTGCATCAGCTCTTCGCGCGCCAGCGCAGCGCGGTCATAGGCCGCTTGCGAGATCGTCGATGCGGTCGCGGAGGCGAAATTCCAGATCTCCGGTTCCGGCGAGGCCGCGCAGCCATAGGCGTTGACGCGGTCCTCGGGATCGAGCGCGAGCCGCGGATCTCCGCCGGAGACGAGCAGCGTGTCGAGCGGCGTGAAGAGATCGCGCAGGCGATAGCGCGAACCGCCGTCGGACGCGTGCTCCGGTTCTGACCAACGGGATGCGCCGCCGCTCATCCCGGCAGCCTCACGCCGCGGCATCGGCCGCCGCCGCGGGCACGGCTGCGAATTGCGAGGCGATATCGCCGCGGAACACCGACGGCCCGACGTGATCGAGCGAGCTCTGGATATCGGCCCAGATCTCGCCGCCGATATCGGTCCAGCGCTTGCAGAAGGCGAAATCCTCGGAAAGATACGTGCCGGTCGCCGGGTCGATCATGCATTCGAACAGCGCGAACCGGTTCTGGCTCGCCGTCAGCGTGTCGTGCGAATGTTCGCGGAAGAATTGCAGGTTCGCATAGGCCGGGTGGCGGCACATCGCCTCCAGCACGTGGCGCCGGATCATCAGGAAGCCGGTGCCGGCGTAGCGCACGCGGGTGAAGCCGTTGACCACGACGATGCGGTCGGGATCCTCGATCTCGAGCACATAGTCGAGCGAGGCGGCCGGCACGTCGGCCCGACCGGACTGGATCGCACGCGCGGCCTTGTCCCAGTTGACCCGCTTGATCGGATAGCAGCCGGCCACGACGTCCGCGCCGCACTCGATCAGCCGGAACACCTGCTCCGGCCTGAACCCGATATCGGCATCGATGAACAGGAAATGCGTCGCCCTGGGATCGTCCAGGAACATCGCGACCAAATTAGCCCGCGCGCGGGTGATCAGGGCGTCGCCGTCTCGCAGGTGCACCTTGAGCTCGAGGTTGGACATGCCGTGCACGGCGCGCTGCAGCGCGAAGATCGAGCTCGCATAAATGCTCGACACCTGCCCGCCGAAGCAAGGCGTTGCCACCACCAGCTGCATCCTGTCCGACATCGACCGCCCCGCCCCGCTCCAATCCTCACCAAGAGGTAAACAGGCATGGTTAACGGCGCCTTAACGCCCCCTTACAGGAACTTGACGAGCGAGAGCTGCGCGAGGTTCGAGGTCACCTGGTAGGACGCCTGGAGGGCGTTCTGGAGCGCCAGGATCTCGCTCGCGACCTGGTCCGGCGAGGCCGATTCCGCCTGGTCGATGATGCCCTGAAGCTGCGCCTTGGCCTGGGTCTGGCGCGTGGTGGCGTCCTTCATCGTGTTCTGGGCCATCGCGATGTCGGTCTGGATGTCCTCGATGCGCTGCTGGCCGGGCTGCTGCGTCAGCGCCTGCGTCACCCGCAGGCTCAGCGCCGACACCTGCCCGCCCGAATACTGGCCGGTCGGCGAAGTCGAGAAGGTCCCGAACACCGCGATCGCCTGCAATTGCCGGCGGATCGCGTCCTCGTTCGCCTGGGCGCCATATTGCACCGTGACGGCATCGTCGACCCGGGCCGTCGCCGTGGAACGCGGCGACCCCGGCCCGTCATTGCCCAGGTACCACTTCACGGTGGTGGCCGAGCCGTTCACCAGCGTCGTCGCCGAACTCGCGGGCGAGGAGCCGACGCGCAGCGGCGGTTGCGTGGCGGTCACGGGCGTCGCGGCGAAGCCGAGCGAACCCAGCGCCCCCGTATTCGAGCTCGTGATGCTGAGACTCGCCGCGTCGTCGGTGTTGATCGTGATCGAACCGCCATGGACCGTCGAGGGCTTCGACGTCCCCGTGATCTGGTCGATCTTGCTCAGCAGGGTCTGGATGCTGTCGGTGACGTTGAGCTGGTCGCCGGTCGCGCCCGAGCTGACGAAGGTCAGCGTGGTGCCGTTGACGGTGATGGTGTCGCCGGCGACGAAGCCCGGCGAGATCGAGTCCGAGGGGCTCGCGCCTGACAGCGCCGTCGCGCCGGTGACGGGGGCCGGCGGCGCCGCCTGGTTGTTGACCGGCGTGCCGATCGCGGAGCTCGCGGTGTTGAAGAAGTTGTCGCCGGCGACGACCGCGGATGCCGCCACCAGCGAGGTGTTGGCGAGCTTGGTGATCGCGGTGTTCAGCGCGGTATTGAGGTTGGTCGCGGTGTTGTTCGGATTGACGGGGGTGCTCGCATCGATCGCGAAGCTGCCGAGCGGCGTCGGCGTCGCCGTCGAGGCGGTCAGGTCGATCTGCTCGGTGGTGCCGTCCGGAAGGGTGAACTGAATGCTGAGCTTGTCGCCGTTGTTCGGGTTGACGCCGTTGAGATCGACCGAGAACGACACCGGCGAGCCGCTCGGGCCGGTGACGGTCGCGCCCGTCAGCGTCGAGGACACCGCCTTGATCTTGAGCCCGAACGGCGACCCGGCGACGTCCTCCGATACCTGCACGGAGCTCGGCGTCGGCTGCGTCTGCACCAGCCGCCCCATGCCGTTGGCGCCGAGATCGGCGGCCTGGCGCTCCGCCATGACGGTCTTGAAGCCGGCCTGCGTCGTGGTGCCGTTGATGATGTCGCCGGCATCCGCAACCGACTGCGTGTTGACGGCCGTCCCGGAGAACAGATAGCGGCTGCCGGTCTGCGTGTTGAGGACGCCGACCATCGAGCCGAATTGCGCCGCGGCAGTGTTCTGCGCGATCGTCTGGCCGTTGACGTTGAGGTCCTGCGCGGTGTTGGCCGAGCCCGTCTGCACCGTGTTGCGGATCTTCGTCAGCGACTGCAGCGCGGTATTGGCGAGGTTGATGCTGACGTTGACGTTGGTGATCGTGTCGGTATAGCCGGCGATGTTGGAGAGCTGCGCGCGCCCGGCGATCGCAAAGCCCTCGTTGGTGCCCATGCCGGAATAGTTCTGCGACAGCTTGCCGGTCGAAAGCTGGGTCGACAGGTCGGTGAGCTGCTGATTGATGTTGCGGATCTGTGCGCCGAGAATCGACGAAGAGTAGTTGATGCTGCTGATCGACATCTTTCAGAGCCCTGTTACTTGTTACACTTGAGCCTGGAGCAACGTGTTCATCATGCTCTGCACCACCGACATGACGTGGGCGTTGGCGGCGTAGGCATTCTGAAGCTGGATCAGGTTCGACATCTCCGAGTCCAAGTTGACGCTGGAGGTCGAATCGAACTTGGCCTGGAGCGTCGAGACCACGACGCTCTGGCCCTGCTGGAGCTGGGTCGCCTGGGTGGCGGCGTTGGCCTGGACGCTCAGGAACTGCTGGAGGTAGTTCGAGACGCTGCCGGTGAAGGGCTGGTTCGCCGAGCCGAGGCCGGTCTGCGGCGAATAGGAGAACACCGCATTGGTGAGCTGCGAATAGAGATAGTCCGAACGCGTGGTGTCGCCCGCGGGCGTCACCGGCGAGGTGTTGTAGACCGACAGCCGGCTCGGATCGGAAACCAGCTGCGTGTTCACGGCGATGCGCCCGGCAAGGCCGGTCATCTGCGAGCCGGACGCCGTGATCGCGCCGGTGTAGAGCGCTTGGCCGCCGTCGGTGAACAGCGGCAGCTGCGGATTGCCCGAGGTCAGCGACGTGATCGTCTTCGTGGCCGACGCCGAGTTCACCTTGGCAAGGCCGGTGTTGTCGTCGGTCACCCGCAGCGTCGTGGCGCTCGCCGGCGCCGGGGCGGCGGAGAACGACAGATGCGCGCCTGGCAGCGCGGTGTTGAGCGCGGAGGCGATCGCTCCCATGCCGCCGGAGAAGTTGACGCCGATCCGCATCGGGTTGGCGTTCGTCGCGTTCTGAAGCGGCAGCGCGGCCGGATCGGTCACGTTGACCAGCGTGATCTGGCGCTGCGTGTTGGTGGCCGTGTCCGTGTAGGTGATGTTGACGGTGTTGCCCGGCGCCGCCCCGGCAAGGTCGAGATCAAACCCGGCCGGCGGGCCGGAGACCGTGCTTCCGGCCGTGGTCTTGTCGGACAGCGCGCTCGCCATCGTGGCGGCGAGCTGGTCGATCTGATCCTGCGCCTGCACCAGGGTCTGGTCGCGCAGCTTCAGGTCGGCCGCGATCTGGCCGGACGACACCACGTTGTTGGCGACGACGTCGACTTGCGAGCCGTTCGGCAGCTTGATGTTGAACGCACCGACGCCGGACTTGGCCGGGTCGATGTTGTAAAGCGAGGTCGCCGACAGCGCGCCGGCGGAGGCAAAGGAGAATTCCGAGGCCAGCCCGGCGCCGACGAGCTGAATACCGGTCGTGGTGTAGATGTTGGTCTGGTTCGAACCGTCTGTGGTGACGCGCACGTCGACATATTTCGACAGCGTGTTGATGGCCTGGTCACGCTGGTCCATCAGCGTGGCGGCCGAGGGATCGTTGACCGACAGGCCCTGAAGCCTGGTGTTGATGTCGGCGATCTGCTGCATCGCCGCGTTGGCGGCTCGCGCCGAGTTGCCGAGATCCTGCTCGACGTTGGAGCGCAGCGACTGGATGCCCGTGGTGGTGACGTTGAGCTGCTGCGCCAGGGCCTGCGCCGCGCCGAGCGCGACGGTCTGCGCCGACGACGCCCCCGAACTGGTCGAGAGCGCCTGAAGCGCCGTGGTGAACTTGTTCAGCGCGGCTTCGAGCGTGCCGCTGTTGCCGGGCGTGCCATAGACACTCTGAAGCTGCTTCAGGATGTTGGCCATCTGGTCGGCGTAACCGCTGCCGCCGGTCTCGGTCCGCAGCTGGTTCAGCACGTAGCTGTCGAGCTCGCGGCTGACACCGGTGGTCATCACCGTCGAGCCAAAGTCTCCGGTGGTGACCTCGATCTGGTTCGGCGTCTGGACGACGTAGCCCGGCGTCTGCGAATTCGCGACGTTCGATGAGACGATCGAGAGCGCGGCCTGGTTGGCACGCAGGCCGCTCATCGCGCTGGCGAGGGCTGAACTCAAACCCATGTCACTGACCCGCCTTTGGTTACGTTACGCGCCGATCAGCGCAATACGTTCAAGAGATCCTGCACCATCGAATTCGCGGTCGTGATCACCTTGGTGTTGGCCGAATAGGCCTGCTGGGTCACGATCAGCTTGGTGAATTCGTCGGCGATGTCGGTGTTGGATCCCTCCAGCGACGAGCCGCTGATGGTGCCCGAGGCGCCGTCGATGGCGTCTCCCGACTGTTCAGTCGCAGCGTAGGCGCCGCCGTCGAGCGCCTTCAGATAGTTGGTGCCGTTGAAATGCGACAGCTGCACCTGAGCGAGGTTGAGGTTCTGGCCGTTCGAGAAGGTGCCGACCACGACGCCATTGTTGTTGACGGCAACCGAGCGGAGCTGACCGGCGGCATAGCCGTTCTGCGTGATCGTGTTGATGGTCACCGCGCCGCTCGTGCTGGCATATTGCGTCAGCCCGCCCGAGGAGATGTTGAAGGCGACCGAGCCGAGCGACTGACCGCTGACGGTGACGTTGTTGATGGTGATGCCCGAGCCGCTCGGCGAGGTCAGCGAGCCGTCGGCGGCAAAGGTGAAGGTCTGACCGGTGTTGACCCAGCCGACGGTCGTGCCGGTTGCGTTCGGGTCGGTCTGGTAGAACAGGTTCCAGCTATCCGAATGGCCCGCGCCCAGCGAGGCACTATCGGTCTTGGCCCAGCGCAATTGCAGGTTCACCGGCGTGCCGGCGGCGTTGTAGGCGGTCACCGCGCCACCGCTGATCGATTCCTTGGTGAACGTGGCGATGTCGTTGCCGATCACGCCGCCGGTGCCGGCCGTGCCGCCGCCGTCGCGATTCTTGGTGATGGTCGAGGTGAAGCCGAGCGCGGAGAAGGCAGCGCTGTTGGAGCTCGACACCGACAGGTTGGAGACAGTGCCGGTGTTCAGCGTGATCACGCCGCCGCTGCTGACCGACGACCCCGAGGCGCCGGAGAGCGCGTCGATCTTGCCGAGCAGGGTCGTGACGTTGTCGGTGATGTTGATCTGGTTCGGTCCCGCGGCGCCCGAGTTCATGAATGTCAGCGTCTGACCGTTGACCGTGATGGTGTCGCCGGCGGAGAAGCCGGACGAGAGCACCTGGGCGCCGCCGGCGGTCGCAGTGCCGCTCAGCACGGTCGCGCCCGAGATCGCGGGCGAGGACAGCACGTTGCCGCCGCGCGTCACGCTGCTGATGCCGAGCGCGGTGGCGGCCGTGCCGCTGCCGACCGCGACGTCAGTGCCGGTGCCGGTCGAGATCTGGATATTGCCGCTGACCGAGAGCGAAGCGGTGACGCCGGCGCCGCCTGCAGTCTGAATCGCATTCAGGATGTCGGCCACGGTCGCCGTCGTGCCCGCACCGAGACCGATCGTCGTATTGCTGCCGACGGTCGAGACCGTGGTGCCGCCGTTGAACGTGATGGTGTTGCCGTTGATGGTCAGCGTCTGGCCGCTCAACGCGGTCAGAATGCTGGAGGCGAGATGTGTGCCGGCGGCGTTGTCAAGGGACGTGGTTGTCGAGGCGACCGCCGACGAATTGTTCTGGAGCGCAACCGTGCCCGTCGCCGCCGTCGACGAATAGGCCGAGCGGATGTTGCCGGTTGCAGCCGCGCCTGACACCGTTGCGTTGGCATAGGGCGCCGGCGGCGTGCCGACCGGCAGCGGGTTGGCGGCGAAATCGGACGGATTGAGCCCACCGGCCGCCAGCAACGTGCCGGTCGAGGCGGTGGTTTTCGCCACCGTGTTCGGCTGGGTCGGCAGGTTCGCCGCGTACTGGATCGAGGTGGTCGCCTGCGCCGGAATGAAGTTGTTCTGGAATTGCAGGACGTTCGCCACGCTGCCGGTCGGGTTGCCGGTCTTCGGGTCGACCGTGACGCCCATCAGGTAATAACCGGCGCCGTTGACCAGGTTGCCGTTGGCATTGAGCTGGAAGTCGCCACGCCTCGTGTAGTAGGTGACCCCCGTGAACACCGGCACGTTGTCGACGACGCCGCTCGCCTTCTGGATCGAGAAGAAACCGTCGCCGGTGATCGCCATGTTGGTGGCGACGGTAGAGGATGAGATCGTGCCCTGCGTGGTGATGGTGGCCTTCGCGTTGGCCTGCACGCCGCCTGCGACCTGCTTGCTCGGGACGGATGAGTCGGGAATGAGGTCGACGAAGCTGGTGCCGATGCCCTTGTAACCGGTGGTGGATGAGTTCGCGATGTTGCCGGAAATGTTCTGCAGCGCGAACGACTGCGCCTGCAGGCCACCCACCGAGGTGTTCATTGCATCGAAGATACCCATAACTTTGTCTCCAAATCCGATCCCGGCGGCCGGTCGACCATGGCCGCAGTCGGGAGAGACGTCGCAAGGCCTATGCCAATGCAGGGATCTTTAGGAAATCAATGACTTAAACAAAAAGGCCCCGGTCGGACGACCGGGGCACAATTGCCGGGCCGGCAACAATTGCCGGGGCGAGTGTCATTCCGGAGCGATGCGTCAGCATCGAATCCGGAACCTCGAGATCCTCAGGTGCGCGGTTGCACCATCGTTCGGTCCTGCGGACCGTCCGGGAATGACGACGAGAAAGACTTACGTCGCCGACGCCGCCGCGGGATGGAAGACCAGCCCGAAACCGTCGATGCAATAGCGCAAGCCGGTCGGCTTCGGACCGTCGTCGAAGACGTGGCCGAGGTGGCCGCCGCAGCGGCGGCAATGCACCTCGGTGCGGACCATGCCGTAGGTCCGGTCCTCGGTCTTGCCGACATTGCCCTCGATCGGCTGGTAGAAGCTCGGCCATCCCGTGCCGCTCTCGAACTTGGTCTCGGACGCAAACAGCGGCAGGTCGCAGCCGGCGCAGGCGAAGATGCCCTTGCGGTGCTCCTTCAGCAGCGGGCTTGAGCCGGGCCGCTCGGTGCCGTGATTGCGCAGGATCTCATATTGCTGCGGCGTGAGCTGGGCACGCCATTCGGCCTCCGTCTTCACAATCTCGAACTTTTCCGCGGCCTTCTCGCCGGCCTCGGCGGGGGATGCTCTCAGCCAGCGAAAGGCCGAAAGGCCAAACAGGCCGGCGACAGTCGTCAACAGGATGCGGCGGTCAACCATCTCATTCTCCGTGCGCGGGGAGTCCACGCCCTGAGATACGGGCTCTAACGGTCGACGTTACACTTCCGGGCGGGATTTTTCTTGGCGCTTATCGCGAGATGCCGGCTTCGTGAGGGGCCGGTTCCGTGCCCTGTTCTATGTTGCCCTGTTCTGTGCGTTGGGCCGCAGGTTTCGGCGGCGAGGTTGGCCGCGGCCGAACGCCGGGCGGCGGACGGCGCGGGCCGGTGCCGGCGGCCCGGTTGGCTTTGGCGAGGCGGGCCTCGCGTTCCCTGTCCTTGAGCCTGGCACGTTCGCGATAGCGGGCGAGCGAGCCCGCCGCGGCGGAACTCGCCCTGCTCCAGATCCCGACCAGCTGGCCCGCGACGCGCCCCGTGGCGCCGCCCGCCCAGACCAGCTCGAACGGCGAGAACAGCCGCCAGCGCTCATCGCCCCGCAGAATGCTGCGCGCGATCATCTGTCCGGCCATGGCGGAGGTGTTCATGCCCTGGCGGCCGAACCCGCTCGCCACCCACAGGCCTTTGCGCAACTGGCCGATCTGCGGCATGCCGTGCACGGTCTGGCCGGTGGCGCCGCCGAACATGTCGGTGATCTCGACATTGCCGAGCTCGGGAAAGATCGTGCGGATCCGCCGCCTGACGGCGCCCGCGAAGCGCTGCGGACGTGCCGCCCAGGTGGTCTCCGGGCTCTCCCATATCAGCCGGTCGCCGTCGACGATCTTGAAATGATCGACGCCGTCGGAATCCATCACCGATCCCTTGAAGGCGATGATCTCATGAAGGCGCTCGCCGAGCGGCGCGGTGATGCCGGCATAGCGCCAGACCGGCAGCAGCGTCTCCGAAAGGCGCTTCAGGGGCGCGCCGAGATGAATGTTGCCGGCGAGCACGATGTGGGTTGCGCGCAGCCGTGCCGAGGGTGTGACGATGCGTTTGCGGATGCCGGAATGATCGATGCTGACGACCGGCGTGTCCTCGAAGATGCGGGCGCCTGCCCGCCGCGCCAGCGCCGCAAGGCCGTGCACATATTTCCGGCCGTCGACCTGGAACGCTTTGGGATAGTACACGCCGTGGAAGTAACGGTCGGTCTTGAGCAGCCCGCGGACGCGATCGGCCTGCCAGCCCTCGACCTCGGTATCGAAATCCTCGTTCAGCATCTGCAACCGGCTGATCAGCCGGTCGCCGGTATCGACGTTGGAGACCTCCAGCACGCCCTCGCTGAGGCCGATTCCCGGCATGTTCTCTTCCGTGGCGTTGGCGCGGACGAATTCTGCGCCTTCCTTCGACAGGGCCCACAACTCGCGCGCGTCCTCGAAGCCGATGCGCTCGATCAGGTCGGCGAGCGGCAGCGCGAAGCCAGGCATCACGGTGCCGAGCTGGTTGCCGGAGGCGTTCCAACCGATATGACGGCCCTCGAGCACCGCGACGCTGGCCCCGAGCCGGGCCGCCTCCAGCGCGATGGAAAGGCCGGCAAGGCCCGCGCCGATGACGCAGATGTCGGCGTCGAGATCGAACGACAGCCGCATGCGGTCGCGAAGACCGGCTTCTTCCTGGGACACGCTTGTGAAAGTCTCGCTCATGTCGTTTTCTTAGAGCATGATCCGGAGAAGTGTGCAGCGGTTTTCCCTCGCGACGAACGCAAAATGCGTTTGTGCGGAGATCATGCTCAAAACAATAACTCTAAAGCGCGATGGCGATTCGTCCCAATCTCATCGCGCTTTTGGACCTGTCCGGCGCTTGTCACCTTGTTCTCGACCCGCGCCCGTAGATTATTCTGGACACACAACGATTCGAGAATGCCATGCGCCGTTTGATGCTGCTGCGTCACGCCAAGACCGAGACCGACGCGCCGAGCGGCCGTGACCAGGACCGCCGGCTCGACGAACGCGGCCACAAGGATGCTGCGCGGATGGGCGACTGGATCGCCGCCCATCCCCCCTTCCCCGATACCGTGCTGGTGTCACATGCCGTGCGGGCCCGGCAGACCTGGGACATCGCCTGGGAGGCGATGAAGGACCGCGTCCCCGTGCCGCAGGTCGAGATCCTGCCGGAACTCTACGGCGCCGATTCCGCGGAAATCCTTGAAGCCATTCGCACTGCAACCGCCCCGGCCGACCCAAAGCGGTTGCTGCTGATCGGCCACAACCCCGGCATGCACGAGGTCGCCCTGATGCTGATAGGCGGCGGCGACCCGGCCGGCGCCAAGGCGCTCAGCAACAACCTGCCCACCGCGGGGCTTGCGATCTTCGACTTTGACGTCAAGGATTGGGGTGACGTGGCCTACCGCCGCGGCAAGCTGGTGCTGTTCGTCAGCCCCAAGCTGCTTCGATCGGGATGATCGCGCGACCTACGGCAAGACGTGCTGACCGAAAGATATGGAGGCGCAGATGTTCAAGTCCATCCTCGTGCCCATCGACCTCGCCGACACCGATCTCGCCAAGCCGGCGATCGCAACCGCGGCGACGCTGTCGCAGACCTGGAGCGGCACGGTGCGCCTGCTCAACGTGCTGCCGATGACGCCGGTGATGCTGGCCGAGTACGTACCGGCCGATTTCGACGAGCAGCAGCGTCAGACCTCGGAGGAGGCCCTCGCCATCGTCGCGCGCGAGTCCGGCATCGAACCGAGCCGCATCTCCAGCGTGGTGCGCCAGGGCGGCATCTACCACGAGATCCTGGAGGAAGCCGCGCAGATGAAGGCCGACCTGATCGTGATGACCTCGCACCGGCCGGCGATGCGCACCTATTTCCTCGGCTCCAACGCCGGACACGTCGTGCGCTACGCCAAATGCTCGGTGCTGGTGGTCAGGCACTAGGCACCCATCGATCCCCGTCATTGCGAGTGCAGCTCGTAGCCCGGGTGAGCGAAGCGATACCCAGGACAGCTCACGCCGCTTCCCCGGATGTCGCTTCGCTCATCCGGGCTACGAGACTTTGCGTTTCCTGTCGGGCAAACCCCCAAGATGCCGGTCAATCCGCTTCACCGAAAATATTCCGCTTTACCGAAATTCGGAAACGGCGTATGTGTTGCGCGACCCGGCCCAAGGAAGAGGGGCGTATCGCGATCGTCACGAACGCGGGCCGGACGGCGGTGGACGTGGGTCACATCGGCGCGAAGGGTTTTGCAGGGCAGGCAACTGTGAGCAAAGCCGTCGCGCACACGACCGGTGTGATTCCAGCGTACGGCAAAATCGTGTGGTCCTGGCGCCCGGGGTCTGTGCGCCAAGTGTTGCGGTGATGTGGCGGCCCGACCGGGCACGCGCGTCAGTCATCCGCAAGGCGACGGGGGCAATAGTGCATCGCTCCCCGGGGAGAGCGCGACATAAGCCGTAAAACCACTGCGCAGGGAAGGCCGGGATGTCCTGGCTTCACCTGTATGCCGCTGTGCAGATTTTCTGACTGCAAACCTCGCACAGTGGACCGCGGGTGCCAGCCGGCTCCCGGCCTTCCCTGCGCCCTCTTTCATTTCAGAGGGTGAGGCACTGAGGCAAAGCTCGGGCGAGATGAGCCGCGAGGATGCGAAGGTGTGTCTGCAATGAAGATGCGAATGACAGGTGACCTGCCACGCAATGCCGATGTTGAGGCCGTCCGCGCCAAAACGAAAGTTTCGTGCCTCGGACGCTGCGCAGCACGAAGTGATGCGCTGCCGAGCCGGGGCCCATGCCGCAGCGAGTGCACGACTTGCCGGGTCCTGGCTCTGCGCCGCAACGCTCACGCGCTGCTGCGCGTCCGGGACACGGGAGTGGGGGTTTACAAATACCGCGTCAGCTCGGCCTTGAACTGCCCGTACACCGCGTCCTCGATCTGGCTGCGCGTGATGCCGATGTCGCGCAAGGCGCGATCGTCGAGCTCGTTCAGCGTCTTGACGGCGGAGCGGCGCTCGATGCGGTCGAACAGCGCAGTGACGCCGTGAGCGAGCGTACCGAAAAATCCGCCCGACGAGGATGGGCGTAAACTCCGCCCGGCAGTTTGCGAGATCGTGGTCATTTTCTTCTCCGGCCTGTCGTCCCGCGCGGCGAAGCAGTGTCGTTGGCGCGGACGCTGTCAGCGCCTGCACCTCATTTGCCGTCGGATTGCTCTCGCTCTCCTCGGCTCAATCGCGGAACTTGATGGAACTTAAATGCTCCGGTACACTTCTCGGAGCAAGCAAAACATTGCTCTCGGTGCAATAATGTCCAAGTTCGAGTACGTGAAGCTTGCCGATGCCATTGCGGCCGATATCACTAACGGCACGTTAAGGCCCGGCGACCGGCTGCCGCCGCAGCGCAATTTTGCCTATGACCGTGGCATCGCGGTCTCGACCGCGAGCCGGGTTTATACGGAATTGCTCCGCCGCGGCCTCGTGGTCGGCGAGGTCGGCCGCGGCACCTTCATCTCCGGCGACATCAGGCGCCAGGTCGAGACGACGCGCGAGCCGGCCGAGGCGCGCATCAATTTCGAGGTCAACTACCCGCTGCTGCCGCAGCAATGGGCGATGATCGCCAAGAGCCTTGCGGGGCTGGAGCGCGTCGACGCACTGGAGTCCGCGCTGCGCGTTTCCACCAGCACCGGCACCAGGAGCGCGCGCAATGCGGCCGCCGCCTATCTCGCGCGCAAGGATTTTGCGCCGCAGGCGGACCAGATCTTCTTCACCGCCAACGGCAAGCAATCGCTCGCGGCCGCGCTTGCGGCGCTCGTTCCGACCGGCGGCCGCTGCGGCGTCGAGGCGCTGACCTATCCATACGTCAAGAGCATCGCCGCGCGGCTAGGTGTGACGCTGGTCCCGATTCCGATGGACGAGCACGGCGCGCGGCCGGATGCGATCCAGAAGGCGCATCGCGAGGCGCACCTGTCGGCGCTGTATCTCCAGCCCATCATCCAGAATCCGCTCGGCGTCACCATGAACGCGACGCGGCGCGCCGACATCATGCGCGTCGCCGAAAAGCTCGATCTTCCCATCATCGAGGACACCGTCTACGGCTTCCTCGCCGACGACACGCCGCTGGCCGCGCTCGGACCGGACCGCTGCATTGTGATCGACAGCCTGTCCAAGAAGGTCGCGCCCCGGCCTCGCGCTCGGCATCCTGGTCGCGCCGCCTCACTTGCGCGAAAGCGTCATGAGCGCGGTCCGCACCGGCGGCTGGATCGCCTCCGGCCACGCGCTGGCGGCCGGGCAGCGGCTGATGGCCGACGGCACCGTCGCCGAGCTGACGCGCCTGAAGCGCATCGACGCGGCGCGCCGCCAGCAGACCGCCGCAAGGCTGCTGGCCGGCTACCAGCTCGCCGCCGATCCGCGCTCCTATCATCTCTGGCTGACGCTGCCGCCGCACTGGCGCTCGCAGACCTTCGTCGCCGCGGCGGCAAGGCGCGGCATCGCGCTGACGCCGTCCTCGACCTTCGCGATCGCGCATGGTCATGCACCAAACGCGGTGCGGCTCGCCCTCGCCCCGCCGTCGCCCGAGCAGCTCGATTCCGGCCTGCGCACGATCGCCTCGCTGCTCGGCACCAAGGAAGAGGATTTCGACTCGACGGAGTAGCTCAGACCTCCGGCCAATCCGCGATAAAGCCCCTCGCCTTGTAAGGCTCGATCTTGTCCCATTCGTGCAGCATGCGGCGACGAAATTCGACATCGGTATGCCAGAGCGCACGCGGCGTCTCGAAGCTATCGACAGTGAGCAGCATCTTCTCGACCTCCGGCCAGTGCCGCTGAAGCGTCATCGGGTAACGCCGCGCGGTCCAGGTGTTGCCGAGGCAGATCACGCTGCGGATGTTCTGCCGTCCGAGCGCCGCGTCGATGATCGGCAGCGAGAAGATCACGTTCTCGCCGGTGTTCATCGCGCGATGCTCCTCGAGGATAACGTCGCCCGGAATGCCCGCCGCAATCATCGCTGCCTTGATGATCGTGCACTCGGATTGCTCCGAGCCCGGCGTTACACCGCCGCTGACAATCGACCAGCGGAACAGACCCTCGCGCCAGAGCCTTGCGGCAGTGTCTGCCCGCAAGCCAACATCTTCGCGGGTGCCGAACATGAACAGCAGGTCGGCTGGCCGGAGCGGCGTGTCGATCAGATGCGTGCGATTGATTCTGGCGATCTCCTCTGCCGTCGGCAGACGGCTGCTGCGGTCCATGACTGACATGAATGCAAGATGCGACGCCGGCGCCGCGAGGCGAAGTCACGTTTGATTGCGGCCGATTGCACTTAAGGCAGCAGAGCCTTCGGCACGCGATCGAAACTGTAGCTCTGCGGCTGATTGCGCCGCACGAAGCCGCCGACCTGCCAGGCGAACAGCGCGGCAAAGCCGACAATGAACAGCGCGCCGGCGAACTCGCCGATCAGAAGCGCGCGGATCAACAGCCCCGTCATCGCCACCGTCAGCACCGCCAGGAAAGCCAGCGC
Source organism: Bradyrhizobium sp. USDA 327 (assembly GCF_041262065.1). NCBI lineage: Bacteria > Pseudomonadati > Pseudomonadota > Alphaproteobacteria > Hyphomicrobiales > Nitrobacteraceae > Bradyrhizobium > Bradyrhizobium sp. USDA 327. The sequence continues at coordinate 4,327,077 of NZ_JBGCCW010000001.1, forward strand.
CGCCGCATAGGTCTTGCGGCCAAGGCCGGCGCTCAATTCGGCCCGGCTGCCGGCCTGCGCCATCCGCGCGTGCAGCGCGAGAATGAAATCGCGGAAGCCGCTGTCCTGCGGCGCCATCAGCGCCGCGGTCTGCCAGCTCGTCGAGAGGATCACGATGCGCCCGCCGCCGGTGCGGCTGACATCGGCACGGAAGCGGTGCTGTTGCATCGAGACCGGGCGGAACGACAGCCGGATCGCCGAGATCTCGTCGTAGCGCCACAGGCCGGAGCGTCCGGCGATGTGCCAGGACAGCCCCTGCTCCGTCAGCTCGAAACGATGCGCCGACCCGATCAGCGAGGCCTTGTAGGCGTAGCTCGTGGCCGAACCAGCTTCAGCTCCCGGCATATCGATCACAGGTCCCGTTCGCGATCCGCTTGCGCGATCGCCCTCGCCCATCCTACAAGCGAGGCATGGCTGAGACGACGTTTTTTCCGCGCCGGCTGATTCTCGGCGCCGCTATGATCTCCGGCGTGCTGCTCGCGCTCGCGGTCCACATGCTGGGCGCCCGCTATGGTCTCGATCTCGGCGGCCTCTGGCGCTCCGACACGCATGAGTTCATGCCCGCGGGCGCGGCGATCGCGTGGTGGCTGATCGCCACGGTCGGCTTCTCCGGCGGTTATTTCACGGCGAGCCTGATGCAGAGCGCCGTCTCCGGACAGATCCCGCACAGGATGCGGCAATTCCTGATCGCGGTCGGCGTGCTGCTGCTTGCGGGAGCAGGCCAGGCGGCCTCGGCGCCGAGCCCGATCCCGACCGTCTCGGGCGTGCTGGCCGGGCTCGCCGCGCTCTGCCTCGGTGCCGTAATGGCGTTTTGCGGCGCGCATTTCGCGTTGCGACGCGGCTGACCTGCTCTGTCTCCCACGCCAGCGCGCTCATCGCATAGACGTCAAAAGAAAGCGCCGCGCGTGACCGCGCAGCGCTTTCCCGGCTGCACCGTGACGGCTAGCTCGCCGCGCGCAGATTGACCTTGCTCTCGGCGAGCGTCGTCAGCTTCTTGTCGGTCGCCTTCTCCTCCTCCAGCGTCTTGGCGAGGACGCTGGCGCAGTCGTTGCGGCCGAGCTGCTTGGCCCAGGCGATCAGGCTGCCGTAGCGCACGATCTCGTAGTGTTCGGCGGCCTGCGCGGCGTTGATCAGTGCGGCGTCGAGCACCGCCTTGTCGGCGACTTCGCCGGCGGTCTCGTCGGCTTCCTCGATGATGCCGTCGATGGCCGGGCAGTCGACCGCCTTCACGGCGACGCCGTGCATCTTGAACACTTCCTCAAGTCGAGCGACGTGCTCCTTGGTTTCCTCGAGGTGCGTCAAAAAGCCCTGTTTCAGCTGCGGATCGGTGGCCTTGCTTGCCATCTTCGGCAGCGCCTTGGTGAGCTGCTGTTCGGCGTAATAGATGTCCTGAAGCTGATGCACGAACAGGTCGTTCATGGTTTTGATGTCTTTTGTGAACAGTCCCATCGTTCCGATCCTCTCGGGTTTCGGGAACACGGCGGCGCCGGCTTGCACGAAAAGCCGCGTATTCCGCCATGTTCGATTGCTAATGAAGCCTAACGAGCACGTGGCATCGACGTTCCAAAAAGCGCCGAAGCCGCTTGCGCTGGAACAATGCGGACGGCGCCAGGATCTGAAATCGTGTCGGCGCACCAAACGCGCGAGCGGCGCCGGTTTCACGACTCATATGCTTAACGCGCATCCGATGTGAACCACGTATGACAAAAGTGGCCGCCCAACGCAGAACCTATTGTTGTCAAGGGCTGCACAAGCCGCTGATTTTGCCTTAAATGAACTTGATCATGCCTAGCGATCGATGCCTGCCTTTGGCCATGATCGCGTCCGACCGGCCAATGCCTGGCCCGGTCGGTCTTTGCCCCCCGCCGGGAGGATGAATGCACGGACTGCTGCCCGCGCTGAAACGCGGCTTCAAGAGATGGATCGGCTGGCGACGGCTCGGAATTGCCGCGAGCATCTTCATCATCGCCTTCGCGATCACCACGCTGGTGCGGACCCTCAAGGGCATCGATACCGGCGTCATCCTGACTGCGTTGACGGAGATTCCCCGCGGCAATATCGGGCTGGCGGCGATCTGCGTCTTCTTCGCGTTCTGCACGCTGACCTTCTACGACTTTTTTGCGCTGCGAACGATCGGCAAGAAGCACGTGCCCTATCGCATCGCGGCGCTCTCCAGCTTCACGTCCTATTCGATCGGCCACAACATCGGCGCGACGGTATTCACCGGCGGCGCCATCCGTTTCCGGATCTATTCGGACTACGGGCTCAACGCGATCGACGTCGCCAAAATCTGCTTCCTGTCGGGCCTGACCTTCTGGCTCGGTAACATCTTCGTGCTCTCGATCGGCATGGCCATCCATCCGGATGCCGCCTCCGCGATGGATCAGCTCCCCTCGTCGATCAACCGTCTGATCGCTCTCGGCGGCCTCGCCTCGATCGGCGCCTATCTGGTCTGGCTCTGTATGGGCGACAAGCGCCGCGAGCTCGGCCAGAAGGGCTGGAAGGTGGTGCTGCCCTCGGCCCCCCTGACGCTCGTGCAGATCCTGATCGGCGTGGTCGATCTCGGCTTCTGCGCCACGGCCATGTACCTGTTGATGCCGGCCAACCCGCCGATCGACTTCATGTCGCTCGCGGTCGTGTTCATTCTGGCGACCCTGATCGGCTTTGCCAGCCACGCGCCCGGCTCGATTGGCGTGTTCGATGCTGCCATGCTGGTGGCGTTGCCCGAATTCGGCCGCGAGCAGCTTCTGGCAACGCTGCTGGTGTTCCGCATCCTCTATTTCGTGATCCCGTTCGGCCTCGCCATCTCCATCATGGGCACGCGCGAGCTCTGGATGAACGTGGTCGAGCCCTGGCAGGAGCGGCGGCGGCTGGCCGAGGCCTGCGCGCAGGCCAACCTGCCCAAGCAGGTGACACCGATGGAGCGCGAGCGGTTGCTGCGGCAGGCCAACAAACGCTAAGTCAGCCGGCGCAGACAAAGGTTGCGGGCGGCGGAGCAATGCTCTCTTATTTCCGCCTCAACTTTGCCGTTGAAGACCCGGGCCATGATCCCTCTATCCCTACGTACTCTCGCCGCGGGCGCTCTGCTGCTCGCCGGGCTTTTGACCGCCTTGCCGTCCGAGCGCGCCGCCGCGCAGGATGCGGGGGCCATGCAGATCGATTGGGAGGTGCGTAACCGCTTCCGGCTGTTCCGCGAGGAACGCGACTTCCTGCTCCATGTCGAGAACGCGCGCAACCGCAGCATCCTCGCCGCCGAGCAATCGCTGGAGCTGCAGAGCGAGGGCCGCGGCTGGGCCCGCAACATGGTCAACCGGCTCTGCATCGACCTCCAGGGCCGGGTCAACCAGCCCTGTACCCGCGACAACGTCAAAGAGAACTACATCACCCCGATCGACCATCCGGTGACGGTGCGACTGACCGGCGCGGTGCCGGTGGGCGCCACCTGCGCCTGGTCGTTCGACGACGGCGACGGGCCGCAACAATCGACCTTCGACTGCGCCGAGCCGATCAATCTGCGCGTCCGCTACGGCAGGCAGACGGTCGCGACCGTCGATGTCTCCGCCGGCTCCGATCCGACCCAGCGCCTCCAGACCGAGATCCGTGTCCGCGACATTTTCGTCGCTGGCCTCGGGGACAGCATCGCCTCCGGCGAGGGCAATCCGGACCGGCCGCTGGCACTCTCGGACGAAGGATTTTGCTTCCGCTCCTATCTCGGTACCGCAGGCGCACAGTACTACCGGCCGAGCCGCCACGGCTTCAAGGGCGGCCGCGCCTGCGAGGCGCCGGATACGCTCGCCAACTGGCAGCGCTACAGCGCGCTCTGGTTCAACGCGCCCTGCCACCGCTCGCTCTATAGTTACCAAGCCCGCACCGCGCTGGCGCTCGCGGTGCGCTACACCCACATCGCCGTGACCTTCCTGCCGCTCGCCTGCACCGGCGCCAGCATTGCCGACGGGCTGCTTGGCTCGCAGCGCGCCCGCGAATGCCCGCCCGGCAAGACCGGCGTCTGCAACACCAGCGTGAACGCGCAGGTCGCCGAGCTGCGCGAAGCGCTCACCGCGGCAAAGAAGCGCCAGCCCGATCGGACGCTCGATCTCGTGCTGCTTTCGGTCGGCGCCAACGATGTCTACTTCTCCGGCCTCGTCGCCGACGTCATCGTCGACACCGCGACCGAGCGGACGCTATTCCGCCGCTCCGGCGTGATGGCCAGTGTCGATGATTCCCGCGATGCGCTGACGCGTGAGCTGCCGCAAAGCTTCGTCAAGCTGCGCGAGGCGTTGAAGCCGCTCGTCGGCGGCGACCTCTCGCGCGTCGTCTATGTCTCCTACGCTAATCCTGCGCTCGCCGACGGCGGCGTGCCCTGCCGCGGCGGCCGCGCCGGCTTCGACATCCATCCGTCCTTCAACGCCGATCCGCAGCGCCTTGCCCGCGTCTCCACCTTCGTCGACACGGAATTCCTGCCGCAGCTGAAAGGGCTCGCCACCTGCACCCGCGGTGCGCTGTGCCGCGATCCCGAATCCGACCGCATGACCTTCGTCGATGCGCACCAGGCCACGTTCGCCGATCATGGCTTCTGCGCCCATTCGGGCAATGACCCCGAATTCGACCGGGCTTGCTTTGCCGAGAACGGCCAGAGCTTCAATCCGGACATTGTCAGCGCAGCGAGCCAGCCGATGCTGTGCGGCCGCGGCGCCTCGGAATATCGCGCCTACCTGCCCCGCGCGCGCTGGATCCGCGACGCCAATGACAGCTATTTCGCAGCGATGACCTATCCGCAGGGCTTGCCGGCCGCGAGCCAGCCCACCGACATCCACGACGCGACCTGGGGCGTGCTCTCCGCCGTCTACGGCGGCGCCGTGCATCCGAGCGCCGAAGGCCACGCCGCGATGGCGGATGCGGCGCTGCCGGCCGCGAGCGCCGTGCTGGGGCTCGATGCGGTGCCGCCCGGCGTAACGCGCGGACTGCTCGCGCCGCTGCTGCCGGGCGCGCGGCAGTAGCGGCGGGCACCGTTGCTTCGGCGCGACGGCTGGGAGCTCAGCCAGAAATGAAATCGTGGTCGACGCCCCGGCTGTGCCAGTAACGCATCTGCAGCCGCGGCGCGATTTCCCAAGCGATCGCAACTGAGGCAATTGCGCTCAGGACGATCATGACCGGGATGTAAAACGAAGCCTCATCACGAAGGGGACTGAGCAGAATCCCCAGCATGCCTGCACCGAACAGCACAGCTTGCGCCATCATGAACACCATGGCCGAGATTTGAAGACGAACGCGCATGTCAATCACCGTGGCTGTTTCGACTTCAGGGTAAATCTGCCAGGCTCCAAGATGTTCCCGGATGCGGCCAAGCTGACCGCCGTCGCCGTCCAGTGATCGCCGAGACGCGACGAAATGCGAGACTGACGGCGGTGGCACCGCCGTACCACAACGCACGCAGCGCCTTGGGCCCATCGATCCAAAGACGGCATCGATCGATACTCCCTTGAACTTGGACACTCTGCCGCGCGCGCCTCTAGGACTCGCCTCGAGGAAATGTTCAAGTTCTAAGGAGGCGCATGATGAGCGCAGTGGTGTCCACAGCGGACGTGAGGAGGTCTCGCGTCAGGCTGTTCATCGTGACCATGCTGTTCCTGGTCACGACAGTCAATTACGCCGACCGCGCCACGCTGTCGATCGCGGGCCCTGCGCTCTCCAGGGAGCTGCATCTCGATCCCGTCGCCATGGGTTACATCTTCTCGGCTTTCGGCTGGTCCTATGTGATCGCGCAGGTGCCGGGCGGCTGGCTGCTCGACCGCTATGGTTCGCGCCTCGTCTATGCCTTCAGCATCATCGTGTGGTCGCTCTTCACGATGTTACAGGGCTGGGTCGGCTTCTTCAGCGCCGGCACCGCCATCATCGTGCTGTTCGGCTTGCGCTTCCTGGTCGGCATTGCCGAGGCGCCCTCCTTCCCCGCCAACGCTCGAATCGTCGCCACCTGGTTTCCGGGAAATGAGCGCGGCACCGCGTCGGCCTTCTTCAATTCGGGACAATACTTCGCGACCGTGATCTTCGCGCCGCTGATGGGCTGGATCGCGCACGCCTATGGCTGGCGCTTCGTGTTCTTCGTGATGGGTGCGCTCGGCATCGTCATGGGTCTCGCCTGGATCAAGACCGTCTACGGCCCGAAGGAGCACCCTTCGATCAACGAGGCCGAGTTCGACTACATCAGGAACGGCGGTGCGCTGGTCGATCTCGATGCGCCCAGGAACGATCTGAGGCAGGTGCGCGCAGCGCAATCCGGCTCCGGGTGGGACCACATCCGCCAGCTGCTCTCCAACCGCATGATGCTCGGCGTCTATCTCGGCCAGTACTGCATCAACACGCTGACCTATTTCTTCCTGACCTGGTTCCCGGTCTACCTCGTCAAGGAACGCGGGCTGTCGATCCTGCAAGCCGGTTTCGTCGCGACGCTTCCTGCGCTGTGCGGCTTCATCGGCGGCGTGCTCGGCGGCATCATCTCCGATGCGATCCTGCGCGGGACCGGCTCGCTGACCATGGCGCGCAAGATCCCGATCGTCGGCGGCATGCTGCTGTCGATGTCGATCATCGCCTGCAACTATGTCGACGGACAGGCGCTCGTGGTGGGCTTCATGGCACTCGCCTTCTTCGGCAAGGGCATCGGCGCGCTCGGCTGGGCCGTCGTCTCCGACACTTCGCCGAAGGAGGCCGGCGGCGTCTCCGGCGGCCTGTTCAACACTTTCGGCAATCTCTCCTCGATCACCACTCCGATCGTCATCGGTTACATTCTGGCCGCGACCGGCTCGTTCAACGGCGCGCTTGTGTTCGTCGGCCTCAACGCGCTGGTGGCGGCGTTCGCCTATCTCGTCATCGTCGGCAAGATCGAGCGGGTGGTGCTCAAAGGTTCCTCCTGAGGGCTCTCACGGGAGCTTGACCAGGCAACTTGCGGCGGCTCACCAGCCGCCGTCTTTGTATTGGGGGTGATCGATGCTAGAAGTGCCGGGGAAACGCCTTATCCATCTAAGGCATGTATCGATGTTCGACCTCAACCAGCTCCGCTGCTTCGTCACGGTGGCGGAGGAACTGCATTTCGGCCGCGCCGCTGCGCGGCTGAACATGACGCAGCCGCCGCTGTCGCGGCAGATCCAGGTGCTCGAGCACATCATCGATGCGCCGCTGCTCGAACGCACCAGCCGCTCGGTGCGCCTCACCCCTGCCGGGCGCAGCTTTCTGCCGGAGGCGCGGCGCATCCTCAAGCTTGCCGAAAGCGCCTCGCAAGTCGCCCGCCGCATCGCGCTCGGCAAGATCGGCTCGCTCAAGATCGGCTTCACCGCGGCCGCGGCCTACGGCTTCCTGCCCGAGCTCGTCGCCGCCTGCCGCGCCAAGCTGCCCGAGGTCGATTTCTCGCTGAAGGAGATGGTGTCCGGCGACCAGTTCGAGGCACTGACCTCCGGCCAGATCGATGCCGGCCTGCTGAGGCCGCCTATCGCGCGTCCCGAACTCGCCAGCCGCCGCGTCGTTGCAGAGCCGCTGCTGGCGGCGATCCCGAGAAAGCATCCGCTGGCGAACGCCGACAGCATCGCCATCAAGGATTTCGACGACCAGCCCTTCGTGATGTACTCGCCCTATGAGAGCCGCTACTTCCACGACCTCCTGGTCGCCTTGTTCACCCGCGCCGACGTGCTGCCGCGCTACGTCCAGCATCTCAGCCAGATCCACTCGATCCTCGCGATGGTGCGCGCCGGCCTCGGCCTTGCCATCGTGCCGGCCGCAGCCGCGAACCTGAAGATCTCCGACGTGCGGCTGCGGCCGCTGAAGCTGCGCAACCGCGTACCCGTCGAGCTGTTCATGGTCTGGCGGCGCGAGGACGAGAATCCGCTGCTGGCGGCGCTGGTCAAAACCGCCGGCGAATTGTCCTCCGCGGAGCTGCCGGAAGATTGATGCTCAATCCGCATCGGTCGATATAGGCTTTGGCTTGGACGCGCATCGAACGGTCTCCTAAACCACGGCGCATGGACGCGCAGGCTTTGCGTCCTCCGCAACACGCACGAAGGGAGCAGCGCCCGTGAGCAAGATGACCCCGCAGGACATGGCCCGAAAGATCGGATCCGGCCTCCTGTCCTTCCCCGTCACGCCGTTCAGGGCTGACTACTCCTTCGACGAGGCGACCTACCGCGCCAACATGGACTGGCTGTGCGGCTACGACGTTGCCGGCCTGTTCGCCGCCGGCGGCACCGGCGAGTTCTTCTCGCTGACCCCGACAGAGGTTCCGCACATCGTCAGGATCGCCGTCGAGGAAACCAAGGGCCGCGTGCCTGTGCTTGCCGGCACCGGCTACGGCACCGCAATCGCGCGCGAGATCGCCATCGGTGCCGAGAAGGCGGGTGCCGATGGCCTGCTGCTGCTGCCGCCCTATCTCACCCATTCCGAGCAGGACGGCCTCGCCGCCCATGTCGAGGCGGTCTGTGCCTCCGTGAAGATCGGCGTCATCGTCTATAACCGCGACAACGCCATCCTCCAGCCCGACACGCTGGCCCGCCTCGCCGAGCGCTGCCCGAACCTGGTCGGCTACAAGGACGGCATCGGCGACATCGAGTTGATGACCCGCGTCTACACCAAGCTCGGCGATCGCCTCACCTATATCGGCGGCCTGCCGACTGCGGAGACCTTCGCGCTGCCCTATCTCGACATGGGCGTGACGACCTATTCCTCGGCCGTATTCAACTTCGTTCCGGAGTTCGCCACCAGCTTCTACGCCGCGGTGCGCAGGCGCGACCATGAGACCATCCATGCCGGCCTGAAGAACTTCATCCTGCCGCTGATCGCAATCCGCAACCGCAAGAAGGGCTATGCGGTCTCGATCATCAAGGCCGGCATGAAGGTGATCGGCCGCGACTCCGGCCCGGTCCGGCCGCCGCTGACCGATCTCACCGAGCAGGAGCTGGCGGAACTGACCGCGCTGGTGAAGAATCTGCCCGCCTTCCGATCGACACAACAGGCGGCAGAATAACGGACGACGACAGGGAGGAGCATGCGATGGCCCGGACTGATATCTCTGGCGCACCTGTTGTCACGGCGATGCAGGTGATCCCGGTCGCGGGCCGCGACAGCATGCTCCTCAACCTCAGCGGCGCGCATGCGCCGTTCTTCACCCGCAACATCGTCATCCTCACCGACAATTCCGGTCACACCGGCATCGGCGAGGTGCCGGGCGGGCAGAGGATCTGGCAGACACTGCAGGATGCCCGCGATCTCGTCATCGGCAAGACCGTCGGCGCGATGAACAACATCCTGGCCGATGTCCGCACCGCCTTCGCCGACCGCGACGCCGGCGGCCGCGGCAAGCAGACCTTCGACCTGCGCGTGATGATCCACGCGGTCACGGCGATCGAATCCGCACTGCTTGATTTGCTGGGCCAGCATCTCGGCCTGCCCGTCGCAGCCCTGCTCGGCGAGGGCCAGCAGCGCAAGAACGTCGAGACGCTCGGCTATCTCTTCTTCGTCGGCGATCGGCGCAAGTCGAAGCTCGACTATGTCGCGGGCGAGAGCGGCAAGGCGGAATGGTTCAACCTCCGACATCAGGAGGCGATGACGCCCGAGACCGTGGTGCGGCTCGCGGAGGCCACCCACGACCACTACGGCTTCGCCGACTTCAAGCTCAAGGGCGGCGTGCTCCGCGGCGAACAGGAGATCGAGGCCGTCACCGCCATCGCAAAGCGTTTCCCGAACGCGCGCGTCACACTGGACCCGAACGGCGCCTGGTCGCTGGACGAGGCCGTCAGGCTCTGCAAGGGCATGCACGGCATCCTCGCCTATGCCGAGGACCCCTGCGGCGCCGAGGCCGGATTCTCCGGCCGCGAGATCATGGCCGAGTTCCGCCGCGCCACCGGTCTGCCGACAGCGACCAACATGATCGCCACCGATTGGCGGCAGCTCTCCCACGCGCTGCGCTTAGGGTCGGTGGACATCCCGCTGGCCGATCCCCATTTCTGGACCATGCAAGGCTCCGTGCGCGTAGCCCAGACCTGCCGTGACAACGGCCTGACCTGGGGCTCGCACTCCAACAACCACTTTGACATCTCGCTGGCCATGTTCACCCATGTCGGGGCAGCCGCCCCCGGCAACGTGACCGCGATCGATACCCACTGGATCTGGCAGGACGGTCAGGCGCTGACGAAAGAGCCGCTCCAGATCAGGGGCGGCAAGATCGCGGTGCCGGATCGCTCCGGCCTCGGCATCGAGATCGACCGCGCGGCCATCGAGGCCGCGCATGAGCTTTACAAGAAGCATGGACTTGGCGCCCGAGATGACGCTATGGCCATGCAGGACCTGATCCCGGGCTGGACATTCGACGACAAGCGTCCGTGCCTCGTGCGATAAGAAACGTCAGGCATGATCCCGGAAAAGTGGACACCGGTTTTCCGATAGGATCATGCCCCTTGAACAGGGAGGAAAAAAGATGACAGCGATCCTGAAGAACTTCATCGGCGGCGAATGGGTCGACGGCTCCGGCGTCACCAGGAACATCAACCCCTCCAACACCAACGACGTCGTCGGCGAATATGCCAAGGCCGACAAGGCGCAGACCGAGAAGGCGATCGCCGCCGCCAAGGCCGCCTTCCCGGCCTGGGCGCGCTCGACCCCGCAGGAGCGCTATGACGCGCTGAACAAGATCTCCGCCGAGATCCTCTCCCGCAAGGAAGAGCTCGGCCGCCTGCTCGCCCGCGAGGAAGGCAAGACCTTGCCGGAAGGCATCGGCGAGGTCGCGCGCGCCGGCCAGATCTTCGCGTTCTTCGCCGGTGAAGCGCTGCGCCTGATCGGCGAGAAGGGCGCCTCGGTCCGTCCCGGCCTCGATGTCGAACTCACGCGCGAGCCGGTCGGCGTCGTCGGCATGATCACGCCCTGGAATTTCCCGATCGCGATTCCCGCCTGGAAGATCGCGCCCGCGCTCTGCTACGGCAACACGGTGGTGTTCAAGCCGGCCGAGCTGGTGCCCGGCTCGGCGCATGCGCTGTCCGAGATCATCACCCGCTCCGGGCTTCCGGCCGGCGTGTTCAACCTCGTGGTCGGCTCCGGCTCCGTGGTCGGCCAGACGCTGCTCGAGCATCCCGACGTCGCCGCGATCTCCTTCACTGGCTCGGTGCAGACGGGCCGCAAGATCGCGCAGGCCTGCGTACTCTCGAATCCGATGAAGAAATTTCAGCTCGAGATGGGCGGCAAGAATCCGCTGGTCGTGCTCGACGACGCCGACCTCAAGACCGCCGTCGAGGTCGCCGTCAACGGCGCCTATTTCTCCACCGGCCAGCGCTGCACCGCCTCCTCCCGCCTGATCGTCACCGAAGGCATCCACGACCGCTTCGTCGCGGCGATGGCCGAGCGGTTGAAGGGCCTGTCGGTGGACGACGCGCTCAAGGCCGGCGTGCATATCGGCCCCGTCGTCGACCAGAGCCAGCTCGACCAGGACCTGCGCTACATCAAGATCGGCCAGGACGAGGGCGCCAAGCTCGCCTTCGGCGGCGAGCTGCTCAAGCGCGAGAACCCCGGTCACTATCTCCAGCCGGCGCTGTTCACCGAAGCCAGCAACAACATGCGCATCGCGCGTGAGGAGATTTTCGGCCCCGTCGCCGCCGTCATCCGCGCCAAGAACTACGAGGAGGCGCTCGCGATCTCCAACGATACCGAGTTCGGCCTCGCCTCCGGCATCTGCACCACCAGCCTGAAATACGCCTCGCACTACAAGCGCAACAGCGAGTCCGGCATGGTGATGGTCAACCTGCCGACCGCCGGCGTCGACTATCACGTGCCGTTCGGCGGCCGGAAGGGCTCGAGCTACGGCGCCCGCGAGCAGGGCTCCTATGCGCGCGAGTTCTACACGACGGTGAAGACGGCTTATACCTATCCAGGCTGAGAAGCTGATATCGTAGGGTGGGCAAAGCGAAGCGTGCCCACCGCTTACGTTCGGTATGAAGATGGTGGGCACGGCGCATTGCGCCTTTGCCCACCCTACGGCTTTGGAGGCAAGCGCAGATGGACCAGGACGTCGCAGCGAAAGAGCAGCCCCGCTACATCAAGCTGAACGAGCGCGACAATGTCGCGATCGTGGTCAATGATTTCGGGCTTCCCGCTGGCTCCCGGTTCGCCTGCGGGCTGACGCTGCGCGCCTTCGTTCCACAGGGCCACAAGACGGCGCTGGTCGACATCGCGGAAGGCGCGCCCATCATCCGCTATGGCGAAATCATCGGCTACGCACTCACTCCCATCGAGGCCGGCGAATGGGTGGATGAAGCCCGCATCCGCATGCCGGAGGCCCCTGCCCTCGACAGACTGGAAATCTCCACCGCCGTCCCCGCGCCGCTGCCGCCGCTCGAAGGTTTCACCTTCGAGGGTTACCGCAATCCCGACGGCTCGGTCGGCACCAAGAACATCCTCGGCATCTCCTCCTCCGTGCAATGCGTCAAGGGCACGATGGAATATGCGGTCAAGCGCATCCGCGCCGAGCTGTTGCCGAAATACCCGAACGTCGACGACGTCGTGCCGCTGACCCATGCCTATGGCTGCGGCGTCGCCATCAATGCGCCCGACGCGGTGGTGCCGATCCGCACCCTGCAAAACCTCGCGCTCAATCCGAATTTCGGCGGCGAGATCCTGGTCGTCGGCCTCGGCTGCGAGAAGCTGGCGCCGGAACGGCTGGTGCCGGAAGGCGTGGGCGATGCCATCGTGCGCATGCAGGACGAAGCCTTCGACGGCTTCGGCGCCATCGTCGATGCGATCATGACCCAGGCCGAGGCCCGGCTGAAGGTGCTCAACACCCGCAAGCGCGAGACCTGCCCGGCCTCCGATCTCGTCATCGGCCTGCAATGCGGCGGCAGCGATGCCTTCTCCGGCGTCACCGCCAACCCCGCCGTCGGCTTTGCCGCGGACCTCCTGGTGCGCGCCGGCGCCACCGTGATGTTCTCGGAAGTCACCGAGGTGCGTGACGCCATCCAGCTGCTCACCCGGCGCGCGGTCAACGAGGATGTCGGCCGCGCGCTGGTGCGCGAGATGGCGTGGTATGATTCCTATCTTGCCCGCGGTGGCGCCGATCGCAGCGCCAACACCACGCCGGGCAACAAGAAGGGCGGACTCGCCAACATCGTCGAGAAGTCATTGGGCTCGATCGTGAAGTCCGGATCGAGCGCCATCACCGGCGTGCTCTCGCCCGGCGAGAAGGCAACGCAGAAGGGCATGCTGTTCGCGGCAACGCCCGCATCCGACTTCATCTGCGGTACGCTGCAGCTCGCCTCCGGCATGACGCTGCAGGTGTTCACCACCGGCCGCGGCACGCCCTATGGCCTTGCCGCCGCGCCCGTGATCAAGGTCGCCACCCGCAGCGAGCTCGCGCGGCGCTGGAAGGACCTGATCGACTTTGACGCAGGCAGCATCGCCACCGGTGAGAAGACCATTGAGGAATGCGGCTGGGACCTGTTCCGCCTGATCCTCGACGTCGCCTCTGGCCGCACCAAGCCGTGGTCGGACCGCTGGGGCATCCACAACGATCTGACGCTGTTCAATCCGGCGCCGGTGACCTGAGGGGTCACGGACCGTCGATCAGGTGCATGTCGCCCAGCGTCAGCGGCAGGCTGCGGATGATGAGGTCCGTTATCGCCGAGCGCAGCCGTTCGCTCGAAGCCGAGCCCTCGAACGGCTCGTCGACCGCACCGCTCGGGCCGGCGATCCTCACCGTGCCGGTGTTGTCGAGCGGCGCGGCCGCGCGCTTCTCGATCACGTCGAACGTCTTGCCGTCGATGACGCGAACCTCGTACAGCGCGTGGATCAGGCCGTAGTCCGCAAGCAGCGTCCGGTATTCGGCGAGCCCGACGCCCTCGACGTTGCGGCCGTTTCCAAGCTTCGATCTCGCCCGGGTGATGACGATGTACGCATCCAGTCCCTGCGGCGTGACATCGCTGCGAACCAGCTCCTTGAACGGATCGCTGCGCAGCAGATTGACGGGCGCAACCGCCGAATCCCTGATCGCAGCGAAGGCTGCGCGCCTGTAGTTCACCGGCTGCACGCGAAAACGTCCACTGAGCAGCTTCGTCGCCTGCTGGACGATCAGCTCGTCCAGCCCCCATGCGCTGATCGAGACGCTTTGCGCGGCGTTGCCGAGCGCGGTCAGGCCGGCTTGCGTCAGGCTCATCTCCTCGCCGATCGCCGAGACGATGCCGACGGTCTTGATCGCCTGGAGCTTCGTCGCGCGCGTCTCGAACGCCGCGGCGGCGCCGAGGGCGATACACGCGGCCGCGAGGCCAACCCATAGAAAAGCAATACGGCGCATGACGACCTATCGGATTCTAAAATCGAACGAATAGGACGCACCGAGGCCGACGGTGGTCTGGTTCGACGATCCCCGCAGCTTCACCAGCGGGCTGTCCGCCGCATCGCCGAGCAGCTTCTCGTACTCGACATAGGCGTGCACCTCCCACTGCGGATTGATGCGATAGGAGATCTGGCTGCCGAAGCCGACCGAGTGCGCGCCGCCCTTGGCATTGTAGGTCGGCAACCCCGATGCCAGGGCCTGCACGGCGTCGACGCCGAAATACGGCGCGGTCGCGTTGGTGCCCTTCCAGGTGAAGCGGGGGCCGGCCGAGATCGTCAGCCGTTGGATGAGCGGGACGATGACGTCGGCCGAGACGTCGGCCACGGTGCCGGTATGGCCGCCGAAACCCTGACGCAACTCGCTGCGCAGGCGCAACCAGTCCACCGGATAATATTCGACGAAGCCGCCGAGTTCGTAGGCGGCCTTGACGTCGCCGAGGCCGGTCAGTTCGGAATATTTGTCGCTCTTGCGCGAGGAGACGTATTTGAACGCAGGCCCGGCGCGAAAATTGCCGACGTCGAGCAACGCGATGCTGGCGCTGTCGCGCGGCCCCCGAAACTGGTCGATCGATCCGGCACGGCGAATGGCGAAGATCGGGATTGGAACAAACTTGCTGTTTTTCGATCCGACGAAGTCAGGCGTGTATTCGCCGCCGATGCCGACCATGACGGTCCAATTTCCAGACGGTGAAGGCAGCATCGGCAATTCGAACGGTGGTGCTGGCAGCGTGAACGCGCTCTGCGCCGATACAGATTGCGCACTCGTCAAGATCGCACCGAGCGCAGCGAGACAGGCAGTCGTCCGCCGCGCGGTCGCCGTGAGGCGGAGAGCGGCTTCTTCGAAAAACATCATTGCGGGGCCCCCGGACCGGCCTTGCGGGCCTGGTCGACTCGTGTGGTTCAGAGCCACAGCATGTGGTCCCGCAAAATTGCCCCAAGATTGCAAGGCGAGAGCCGTCGTCCGAGACGTCGCGCGCCAGGCGCCGCCGGATCAACATTGCCCGAACATTGCCGCGCCGCAGTCACGCCCTCAAATCTTGACGGGCGGTGCCCGCGAACTCTCCCGTTCCTGCCTTTTATTCGCCAAGCTCGCTACCCTAATGGGAACCCTAGCGCACGAGCCGAAACGCCAGGCGTCGGCCAGGGAGCGTCACGGTCAGGGTTTTGTTACCCCAGCAGAGTCAAGGACGACCCGCGTGCGCTCCCTCGTGATCGAAGACGAACCGCAGATCGGCGCCTATATCAGCCGGCTGCTCGGCCAACTGCACGGTATCGTCGACCTCGTCGGCTCGATTGCGGAGGCCAGTCAGGCGCTGGAGAACTTCAAATATGACCTCGCGATCGTCGACCGCATGCTGCCCGACGGCGATGCGCTCCAGGTCGTCACGGCGCTGAGCCAGTCGCCGGAGCGCCCGGCGATCATCATGCTGACGTCCAAGGACGCCAAGGAAGACGTCGTCGAGGGCCTCAACGGCGGCGCCAACGACTATCTCGGCAAGCCGTTCGAGCCTCAGGAACTGATCGCGCGCGTGCGCGCCGTGTTGCGACGGCCCCGGCTGCTCGCGCCCTCCGTGCTCTCGCTAGGTAATGTCGAGCTGCATCTCGACAGCAACCAAGTCGTGGTCGCCGACAGGAAGATCTTGCTGCGGCGGCGCGAGGCACTGATCCTCGCCGCCCTCCTGATGCGCCGCGACCGCGTCATCACCCGCGCCGCGCTGATCGAGGAGATCTACGGCTTCGACGACGAGATCGAGTCCAACACGCTCGAAGCGCAGGTTTCCCGCCTGAGGAAGAAGCTGGCCGCATTCGGCGGCGACGTCGAGATCCGCAGCATGCGGGGCATTGGATACATCCTGCGGCTGGCGACACCGCGATGAGATCGATCGCCCGGACGTTTGCGTTCTCGCTCGGCATCGCCGCCACAGCGATCTTTCTGATTATGGTCGGTATCTTCGTCTGGCGATACCCGATGGAGGAACGCGAGTTCAGGGCCTGCGGGGTCGTAGCGAACCTTCTCGACCGCGCCACGGTGATCGACGCGCAGACCCTGACGGTACGTTCGACTCCCGCACTCGAGGAATTGAAGGGGGACAGCCCGAACCTCTGGTACGTGGTGTCGGCGGGCGATCTGGTCAGCGAGTATGGCAGCGAACACCGGCCTGCCCTCCCCTTCGCCTTTCCGTATCGCGGGCCCGTCGGCTCGTCCGTCTTCAGCACGCTCGACCAGAAGAGCACCTTCTGTCTCGCCGTTGCGCAACGGGGCTCGTTGCGGCTCACGATAATGTTCGGCGAGCCTCAGGTCCGCTTCGGCCGAATCGCGAGAAACTTCCTCGCCCGCCGCATTTTTTCAATCCTGCTGGTGGCACTGGCCTTTGCGGCGACCGTCGCCATCGGCTCGGCGCTCGCTGCACGTTTCGTCTCGCGCGGCATCGAACGGGTCGCGCGCCGCGCGCTCGCGATCGATCCCTCGGCCCCGCAAGGTTTGATATCGCTTTCCGAGGTCCCCTCCGAGTTGAAGCCCCTGGTCGAGGCCCTGAACCGCGCTTTCGGTGAGATCGATGCCTATATCAGGATGCAGCGCCGCTTCCTCGGCAATGCCGCGCACCAGCTGCGCACGCCCCTGACGCTGCTGCGCGCGAAGATCGAGGACGTGCCCGAGCCGGGCCTGAAGGCCGAGCTGGTACGCGATGTCCGCCGCCTCACCTCGCTGGTCTCCGCCATGCTCGACCTGGCGAGGCTGCAAAATCATGCGATCGAGACCAGACCGATCGACCTGGCCCAGATCACGCTGGAGGTACTCGCCGATTTCAGTCCCTCGGCGCTGGATGCCGGCATCGAGCTTGCGCTGGAGCGCGACGGGGATGGTCCGTTCCTGGTCCAGGGCGTGGACGCCGCGGTTCGCAGCGCCCTCGCCAATCTCGTCGGCAACGCCCTCATCCACGCCCGTGGCGCGCGCCGCATCGTCGCCATGCTCAGCCGCGATGGCGTTTCGATCCACGATGACGGTGCGGGCCTGCCCGATGGCGCCGGACACAAGCTGATCGAGCCGTTTCAGACCGGCAACGCCGCCGGCGACGGCGCAGGCCTCGGCCTGTCGATCGTCCGCGAGATCATGGCCGCCCACGGCGGCGAGTTGCTCGCTTCTTCCACGCCCGGCCGCGGCACGACGATGAGCCTGCGCTTTCCCGCGGCCGCCGCCCCGGTCAGATCTTCGCAGCTCGATCTGCAAGAGCGTTGAGCTGGTTATCGTCGTTCCGGGACGCATGGCGTGCGAACTCTGGTGCGCAATTGCGCACCTGAGAATCTCGCGCAACAACGTCCGGATTCCGGGTTCGACGCTGCCGCGCCGCCCCGGAACGACATCGAAGATTGACGGCGGCTACGTCATACTGCCCGGCATGAAGCAGCGCACGCGCGGATGACCGTCGATATAGTGCTTCCAGACCATGGTGCGGCCGAACTTGTTCGGCACGGTGATCACGGCACCGTCGGGCACCACGACCCATTCGTCGTCGATCCGCACGCGGTAGCGGCCGCGATCCGACTCCCAATCGACGTCGGCAATGACGTAGCCGTCGGCATCCGAGCAGCACTGCCCGAATTCGCTGTGCAGACTCTCGAACCAAGGCTTCAGGGGCGAGTTGGCGTAGCGGCCGTCGTCGCGCGCCAGCGCCGAAGCCGCGAGTAGCGTCGTCAACCCCAGCAGCGTGGCCGCGCCTGATATGGCAGGTCTCATGTCGTCTCCGCGGTCGAAGTGATCGCCGCGAGGCAAACGCTGCCGTCCGCCCTCCGCGTGGTGCGCGGCGGGCGTGGAGACGGCGACTCGCTCCCCCAGCAGCTTTGCCGACAGCTATGCAAATCCGGCGCCAGCGCGCATTCCGGGGAACTACTGGAGCGAAGCCGGCACACGTTCCCCTTTGGGCGAACGTGGCCGCACGGGCCGTTCAGGGATGAGGAGGGAGCGATACCGCACCGGCTTCGCCACTGGAGCCTGTCACCGGGCTCGCCGAAGGCGAGAGCCGGTGGCGGGAACGAGCTTGCGCCGAAGCTACGGCTGTCGAGGCGGCACAGTGCGAAGTACGCCTCTACTGCTTCGGCGGCGCCATCATCGCGCCGCCCTTCTTCGCCGCCGGTGCCGCCGGCTTTGCGGCGGCGGCCTGCGCAGGGAGATATTTTGCCACGATGGCAGGATCGATCTGCGCGATGTTGGCATCCGGCAGGCGCGTCCAGGTCTCGTCCTTGCCGAGCAGCGCGATGCCGAGATAGCCGCGCAGCGTCAGGGTCTGGCCGTCGGGGCTGATCCGCATGTTGGCCTTCCAGATCTGACCGTCGCGCGGATTAAGCACGTTGCCGCCTTCGTACTTCAATCCTTCGCGCTTCATGTTGCGGACGAATGAAATGCCGAGCACCGGCGCGTTCTTGCGATCGTCGGTGCACTTGCTGCAAACCTCGTTCGGATTGTCGGTTGGCCGCGGGAAGGTCTTTGCGATCACGCCTTCGAAGACGCCGTTGCGGTCGATGAAGAGGAACCATCCGACTGTCTTGCCGTCTTCGACCTTCTGCCAGAGGCCCGCCGCCGTGGGCTCGGTGGTCTGCGCCGCACACGGGCTCACCGTCGCGAGCGACAATGCGAGCGCGAGGAAGGAGAGCAGCCGAAAGCTGGAAAAAATCCGCATGAGATCACCTTGCTATTCCACAACCGGAATGGCCGCAGACTACGGCGATTTCGCGAACGGTTCCAGCACCAGAAACATGGGGCATCGCCTCCCCACTGCGTTCCCTCAGTTGACACCGAGCTTCTTTTGCAGGCTAGAGGACGAAGTCGTGTACTGGAACACGAGCCGCTTCTCCGGATAGACGTAGCGATGGGCTTTTTGCGACATCAGCGCGCCCTCGTGGAAGCCGCACAGGATCAACTTGAGCTTGCCCGGATAGGTGTTGATGTCGCCGATGGCGAAGATGCCTGATACGTTGGTCTCGAACGCGGAGGTCTCGACCGGCACCAGATTGTTCTCCAGCGCAATGCCCCAGTTCGCGACCGGGCCGAGCTTCATGGTCAGCCCGAAGAACGGCAGCATGGTATCGCAGGCGATTTCGCTCACGCTGTTGTCATTGCCCTTGATGGTCGCGCCGGCGAGCCTGCCGTCAGCGCCGGAGAGCGCGGTGACCTGGCCGAGCCGCAGATCCATCTTGCCGCCGGCAACCAGCGCGCGCATCTGCTCGACGCTGTGGGGTGCGGCGCGAAACTCGTCCCGTCGGTGCAACAGCGTGATGCGCTTGGCCAGGGGATGCAGGTTGAGCGTCCAGTCGAGCGCGGAGTCGCCGCCGCCGACGATCAGCACGTTCTTGTCGCGGAACGTCTCCATCTTGCGCACGGCGTAGTGGACTGACGTGCCTTCATAGGCCTCGATGCCCGGCACCGGCGGACGCTTGGGCTGGAACGAGCCGCCGCCGGCCGCGATCACCACCACCTTGCATTCGAACACCTTGCCGGTATCGGTGGTGCAGCGAAAGGCGGGATCGCCGATCTTCTCCACGGTCTCGACCATCTCGCCGAGATGGAAGGTCGGGTGAAACGGCTTGATCTGCTCCATCAGCGCGTCGGTGAGGCCCTGCCCGGAGACCTGCGGAATGCCGGGAATGTCGTAGATCGGCTTTTCCGGATAGAGCTCGGCGCACTGTCCGCCGACCTTGTCGAGGATGTCGACGAAGTGCGTCTTCATGTCGAGAAGGCCGAGCTCGAAGGCGGCGAACAGACCGCAGGGGCCGGCGCCAATGATCAGCACATCGGTTTTGATCGCGTCGCTCATGTCGTCTCTTTATCTATCGTTATCGGTTGGACGGCGCCCGGCGGGCAGAGGTGACCCTGCCTGTCTAGCCAACGGGGATGGATCAGGGAAGGCATAAAAGCGGGAGCGCCCCGCAGCCGCGCCCACTTGCCGCCGCAGAATAACTGGGTTGTAACGAGCAAGGATATGACGGAGATCAATCGGTGAACGCACCAAGTCGCCTCGATACGACGCCACGCCTGGAGGACTATCCCTTCCGCCTCAGCGACAACGTTCGCTTCGGCGATCTCGATCCCAACGAGCACGTCAACAACGCGGTCTACGCCACCTATTTCGAGACCGGCCGTGTCACGCTGATGAAGCTTCCCGAATACGGGCTGACCCCGCCGGGCCTCGCCTGGATCATGGTGCGGCTCGATATGCATTTTCGCGCCGAGCTCCACTGGCCCAATACGATCGAGCTTGGCCTTGGGGTGGTGAAGCTTGGACGGACGTCCGTGACCTTCGAACAGGTCGTGTTCTCGAACGGGAAGTGCATTGCGTCAGCGACGTCGGTCGGCGTCCTGCTCGATGAGGCCACGCGGCGACCCGCGCCGCTCACCGCGGAGGTGATCGAGAAGCTCAGACCCTGGCACAAGCGCGGAATCGAGGTCGCGGCACCGCGCAGTTGATATAGCGAGGGACGATCAGGCCTGGCGTTCCGGCGTCGCCACCACGAGACCGTCGAGCTCGTCGGAAACCTTGATCTGGCAAGACAGGCGCGAATTCGGGCGCACGTCGAAGCCGAAGTCGAGCATGTCCTCTTCCATCGGCGTCGGGCTGCCGACCTTCTCGCGCCAGGCTTCGTCGACATAGACATGGCAGGTCGCGCAGGCGCAGGCGCCGCCGCATTCCGCCTCGATACCGGGAATGCTGTTGCGGATCGCGGCTTCCATCACGGTTGCGCCGTTCTCGATTTCTACCGTGCGGGTTTCGCCCTTGTGGTCGACAAAGTGAATCTTGGCCATGTGTGCTCGTACTGCCGCGGTGCTGGGAATGAAGGAGGGTCCGGGCTGTCCTATAACGGGTCGGTTAGCCCGGCGCCATAGCGTTTTGATGCGAAGAATGAATCCCGCTTTGCGGGAAGAAAACGCGTCAAAACAAGAGACTAGGCCGGCCCGTCTCTGACCGTATCGGCTTACGGCTTCAGGATCACCTCGATGGCGGCGCGGGCCTCGGTCACCGCCTCTTTCAGAGCGGCGAAGGCATGGGACCGGCCATGGCCGGTCCGGATCGCACTCTCCAGGCTGGCTGCGGCATCGGCCACCGAAAAGGCGCCAATCCCGCGCGCCGAACCTTTGAGCTTGTGCGTGAGCGCGCCGGCCTCGGCCGGACTCGCAGCCATCGCCGCGAGCAGGCGGTCCGCCTGCTCGGCGAACATCGCCAGCACTTCTCGTTCCAGTTCAGTGTCGCCGAGCGTCATCCGGGAGAGGTGATCGAGGTCGAGCGGACTGTCGATCGGTGCAAGCGGGGGCGAAGGCATCCAGTCCATCCGTTGCAGTTCAGGCGTCATGGCGCAGGCCCCGGCGTCGCGTGGCGGCCGCCGGTCCGGCGGTCAGGTTCCCCCCAGCCAAGCACGAAAATGGTTAACGAAATGTTCGAGCCGTTTGACGTAGATCCGCCCGCTTGTTGACGGAAAGTTGCCGCAATTGGCCGAGTCCGGTGGAGAATTGCATTTATTGCTAAGGCGTTAGGGCGCGATCCTGTTAACGATGATTAAGATTGTCTTAATCGCAGGCATTTCATTCGCGACGCTCTGCCAATAGGATGTTGCGGAAATTGGCGGACAAGCCGTCCGGGTAGGGATGGCTCGGAGATCCGCGCAAGCGGCATGATCCGGTCTGTGGGCTTGCGCCGAGCGCAGGGCTCGCGGGGGGACGCGTACAAGTAACGAGGGCTCGGACTGAACATGGCGAACACTCCGAAAAAGGTCAAAGACCCCACAGAAGTTGCGCTTTCTGCGATCCAGGAAGCCCTGAACATCAGTGACACGGCTGCCGATACCAGCCGCAACGCCACCGCGCGCAACGAAGCGGCGCCCCCGGTGCCGCCCGCGCCCCCGATCTTCGATGAGCCGAGCTTCGAGCCGCGACCGGCCGCCAATGAGCGGTCGACCGTGTTCGATACGGTTGAGGAGCCGCTCTCATCGCGCCGCGCCGCGAATGACGACCGCGAGACCATCGGCCAGCTGCTCCAGGCGCTTCAGAAGGGCCGCCCCGCCCGCAGCGTCTACACCTTCGCCACCATCTTCGCCGGCGTCTGGCTCGCTGCCTGCGCCGCGCTGACCGTCGGCTTCCTGCCCTCGATCCAGGCCGCCATGGGCCAGAGCGGCGGCGTCCTCGTCATCGCCGGCCTGATCGCGATGGTCTTCGCGCCGATCATGCTGTTCTACTTCCTCGCCAGCCTCGTCTGGCGCGGCCAGGAAATGCGCATGATCGCGCAGGCGATGGCGCAGGTCGCGATCCGCTTCTCCGAGCCCGAAGGCTCGGCCTCCGATTCCATGGTCACCGTCGGCCAGGCCATCCGCCGCGAGGTCGCGGCGATGGGCGACGGCATCGAGCGCGCGATTGCGCGCGCCGGCGAGCTCGAGACGCTGGTCGCCAACGAGGTCGCCGCGCTGGAGCGCGCCTATAGCGACAACGAGGTGCGCATCCGCGCCCTGCTCCAGGACATCGCGCATCAGCGCGACAATCTGGTCGGCCAGGCCGAGCAGGTCCGCAGCGCCATCTCCGGCGTGCAGATCGATCTGCGCCACGACATCGCGCTGATCTCGGATGCGATCGCCTCCCGCGTCGACGAGGTTGCGAAGTCGATCACCGGCGCGCTCGAAGAGCGCGGGGCGCACATCACCCAGGCGCTGAGCAATGCCGGCGACAACATGATCCTGGCGCTCGGCGAGCGCGGCGGCGACCTGCTCGACCGCCTCGAGGAAGCCAGCAACGAGACCACACGCGCGGTGCTCGACGCCAGCGAGCGGCTGACCACGAGCCTCAACTTCAAGACCGGCCACGTCCACGACGAGTTCGTCGACCTCGCCGACCGCGTCCACGAGATGCTGAACGAGCGCATCGACCGCATCACCGGCGAATTCGAGCAGCGCTCCGCCGCGATCGTCGACGGCATCTCCGAGCGCACCGAGCAGGTGCACGATTCCCTGAAGAATTCGTCGGACTCGCTTCTCCTCGAGCTCGAGCTGCGCTCCAACGACCTCTCGGCCAAGATCGACGACGCCGGCAACCGGCTCGCCGACCACATCATGACGAGCGGCGACAAGGCGAGCGAGGCGCTCGACGCCACCGTCAACACCCTGGTCGCCAAGGTCGTCAGCCAGACCGAGACCGCGCACGACTCGCTGTCGCTGCAGATGAGCGCCTTCGACGAGCTGGTGAGGAACCAGGGCACCGAGCTGGTCGAGAAGTTCGCCCGCGACTCCGGCACGCTGGGCGCGCTGATCACGCGCCACATCTCCGAGTTCGACCGCACCGTGAAGACCTTCGGCGGCGAGATCGTCGAGCGCATGGGCCAGCGCACGCAGGACATCGCCGAGACGCTGAAGACCTATGTCGACAATTTCGATACCCGCTTCACGGCGAACGGCGGCGAGATCACGGCGGTGCTCGACCAGCGCCTCGTGCAATTCGAGACCACGGTCGGCGAACGCGTCAGCAATCTCGACGCCTCGCTGAACGGCAAGATCGCCAGCCTCGACGGCACGATCGAAGGCCACATCAGGACCTTCGACGAGCAGCTCGTGGGCCGGGTCGCCGCGCTCGAGCAGTCGTTCGACAGCCGCGCGCAGTCCATGACCGAAACCATCGACGGACGCATCAACACGCTGGCGACGTCGCTGACCGACGGTGCCGCGCAGGCGATCCAGTCGATCGATAGCCGCCTCACCTACCTCACGACCTCGCTGACCGATGGCGCATCCCAGACCATCCAGTCGATCGACACGAGGCTGACGCACCTCACGACGACGCTCACCGGCGGCGCGACGCAGGCGCTCGAATCCATCGATTCGCGCCTCACCTACCTGACCACCGCCGTGACCAACGGCGCCTCGCAGGCGGTGCAGTCGATCGACACGCGCCTGACGCTGCTGAGCTCGACGCTCACGGACGGCACCGCGCAGGCGATCGAGGCGGTCGACCGCCGCATCACCGGCGTCACCGAGATCATCGACGGACGCAGCACGCACCTGACCGACACGGTCACGGCGCGCTTCCAGGAGATCCATCAGGCCATCGAGACCAAGGTCGGCTCGGTCGCCAGCGACATCGACGTACGCGTGGCGCAGTTCGAGGACCTGCTCGGCTCGCGCGTCGAGGCCGTCGCCGGCCGCATCGAGAACAGCGGACGCCAGGCCAGCGAGGACATGATGTCCCGCGCCGAGATGATCTCGACCGCGATCCGCTCGCATGTCGAGGACGCCGAACGCTCGCTCACCAACCTCGTCGTCAACACCAGCGAGACGATCCAGACCGGCGCGCGCACCGCTCAGCAGTCGCTGTTGACGGTCTCCTCCGACGTCAACGCCCAGCTCAAGATGACCTCAGCCGAGGTCGAGCAGGCGCTGACCGCGGTCGGCACCGGTGCGGCGAACTCGATCCTGACCAGCGCCCGCGAAGCGCAGTCGACGCTGGTCGCGGCATCGGGCGATGCCTCCAACCAGATCAAGGGGCTTGCGGCCGACGTCGAACGCACGCTGTCGGCGGCAGGCGCTGCCACCGCAGCCTCGATCCTGGCCGGCGCCCGCGAGGTGCAGACCACCCTCGTCACCGCCTCCTCGGACGCGGCCAACCAGGTCAAGACTCTCACCGCCGACGTGCAGCGTTCGCTCACCATGGCCGGCACCACCACGGCGGAATCGATCACCGCCGGCGCCCGCGATGCGCAGAGCGCGCTGGTCGCGGCTTCGACCGAGACCGCCAACCAGATCAAGGCGCTGTCCTCCGACGTGCAGCGCTCGCTCACGATGGCGGGCACCTCGACGGCCGAGACCATCATGAGCGGCGCCCGCGAGGCCCAGAGCACGCTGGTCACGGCGTCCTCGGATGCGGCGAGCCAGGTCAAGTCGCTCGCGGCCGAAGTGCATCGCTCGCTCTCGCAGGTCGGCCAGTCGACCGCCGAGACGATCACCACCAGCGCCCGCGACGCCCAGAGCACCCTGCTCGCGGTCTCGGCCGAACAGACCAGCCAGGTCCGTTCGCTCGCGGCCGAGATGCAGCGCGCGCTGGCGACCGCCGGCGGCGCCACCATCGAGGCGCTCACCAGCGGCGTTCGCGAGGCCCAGGGCTCGCTGATCTCCGCCTCGAGCGATGCGGCGAGCCAGATCAAGTCGCTGACGACGGACATCGAGCGCACGCTGACCGCGGTCGGCGCCGACACCGCCTCGACCATCCTCAGCAGCGCGCGTGAGGCGCAGATCTCGCTGACCTCGACCTCGGCCGACGCTGCGAGCCAGATCCGCACGATCTCGACCGAGATCGAGCGGACGCTGAGCGCGGCGGCCGCCAACGCGACCAACGACATCCAGACCAGCGCACTCGACGCCCAGAACGCGCTGATCTCGGCCTCCAACGAGGCGAGCTCGCGGGTCAAGTCGAGCTCGTCCGACGTCGAGCGCTCGGTGCTCGCCGCCAGCAGCAGCTTCGGCCAGGCCATGACCGGCAAGACCGACGAGATCGTCACCTACGTGCAGCAGCAGGCCGACCGCCTGTCGAACATGATCGACGCCAAGCGCGGCGCGCTGGTCGACGCGATCGGCTCGAAGACCAGCCAGCTCACGCTCGACATCGACCGCGTCACCTCCGATGCGCTGAAGTCGATCGAGACGCGCGGCCAGGCCTTCTCGCAGACCATGATGGGCAACGGCTCGGAAGTCGCCCGCACCATCAACGTGGCGAGCGAGATCGCCACCAGCGCGGTCGGCAAGTCGCTCAAGGACCTCGAGCAGGCCTCGCGTTCCGCGATCGACCAGTCGCGCCAGGTCTCGATCGCGGCCGTCACCGAGATGCAGGAGACCAGCAAGATCCTGCGCACCGACACGGTGGCCCTGTTCGAGCGCCTGCGCGAAGGCAACATCCTGCTCCAGGAGGTGCTGACCGGTGCGCACGACAACCTCAACTCGCTCGAGCGGGCGCTGGTGACGCGCGTCGCCGACTTCGTCTCGGCGATGAACGACGTCACCTCGCGCAACGGTGAGGCCACGCAGAACCTGGAAGAGCAGCTCAACGTCTTCAACAGCAAGACCACCAAGGCGCTGCAGGATCTCGGCGAGCTGTCGACCCAGTTCGACGCGCACGGCAAGGCGCTCGTCGAGGCCGCCCAGGTCGTCGAGCAGAGCAACAAGAACACCACCGCCTCGCTCGCAGAACGCAAGCAGGCGCTGGAATCGCTCGTCACCACCATCGACCTGCGCACGGCCGATCTCGACCAGCGGCTGTCGCGTTTCACCGGACTGCTCGATGAATCCCTTGCGGCCGCCGAAGAGCGCGCCCGCGACATCGCCCGCGTCGTCGCCGAGACCGCCGGCGCAGGCTCGGCCGCGATCACCCGCCAGTTCGAGGCGGTGCGCTCGGCGTCCGAGGAGGAGCACCGGCAGACGATCGAGGCGATGCACGACATCTACCGCCAGACCACGGACGAGGCGGATGCGATGTTCAAGCAGTCGACGGAAAAGTTCACCAATCTCGTCTCCAGCATGAAGCAGATGGCCTTCGAGATGCACAACGAGCTCGAGGCCACCCGCAACGAGCTGCGCCGCGGCGTGCTCGAGATGCCGCAGGAGGCTGCCGAGAGCACGGCGCAGATGCGCAAGGTGATCGTCGACCAGATCGAGGCCCTCGCCGAGCTCAACCGCATCGTGGCCCAGCATGGCCGCGGCCTCGACGTCACCACGGCGGGCCGCGCCAGCGTGCAGCGCCAGGAAGAGCCGGTGCTGGCAGCCGTCGGCGGCCGGGCCGCCGAGACGCGCGTGCGCGATACCGGCAGCGCCTCGACGCTGCCGCCGCCGGACCTCGGCATGCCGGCTCCTTCGCGCCGTACCGAAGCGCCGCCGGTTGCGCCTAGCAGCAACGACCAGGGCCGCGACGGCTGGCTGTCGGACCTGCTGAGCCGCACGGACGCCAACCAGGGCGCTCCGACCGGACGTGAGGCGCTGCGCGGCCGCCCTGCGCCCGCTCCGCAGCCACCGGCGCCGCAGGCTGGCGCCAATCCGCTGGAATCGCTGTCGCTCGACATCGGCCGGCTGATGGACCGCAACCTCGCCGCCGAGATGTGGGACCGCTACCAGCGCGGCGAGAACAAGGCCTTCACCAAGCGCCTCTACACGCCCGCCGGCCAGAAGGCCTTCGACGAGGTCGCCCGCAAGTACCGCGCCGACCGCAACTTCAAGGGCACGGTCGACCGCTATGTCGCCGAGTTCGAGCGCCTGCTCGACGAAGTCGCCCGCGACGGCCGCGGCCCGCAGGAGCTGCGCAGCCACCTCACCTCGGAGACGGGGCTGGTGTACACGCTCCTCGCGCACGCGGCGGGCCGGCTGGGGTGAGCGGCTTTTAGACGATAACGAACAGGAACGGAGGCCTCGGGGCCTCCGTTTCTGTTTGGGAGTTGTTGCGCGGACCCTCACAGCGCATGTGAATTCGCCGTCGATCGGGACCGATCTATCGAGGGTCAGACCACCGCTCGCGACCGCAAGATCAAGCCGCGCTTCAGGGTCTATCACGGTCGTGTCCCCGGTGGTGGTGTAACTGGTTAGAGCAAAGCCGCCCGGACGCGCGCCTCACATAGCGCCGTAGCGGGCGGGTGGCTTTGCGGTGGTCACCGGCAGTTCTCCGGTAGGATCGGGTTGCGACACGCCAACGCAACCGAGGAACCACCGATGACCGACGACATGATGAACCTGCGCACGCTCGTAGAGAAGACCCCTGATGCCGATCTGTTGCGCGAGATGATCGGCTTTGCCGCCCATCGCCTGATGGAGCTGGAGGTCGAAGGCCAGACCGGGGCGGGCTATGGCGAGAAGAACCCGGAGCGCCTGGCCCAGCGCAACGGCTACCGCGACCGGACCTGGGAGACCCGGGCCGGCGCGGTCGAGCTTCGCATCCCCAAGCTGCGCAAGGGAAGCTACTTCCCGGCCTTCCTAGAGCCGCGCCGGATGGCCGAGAAGGCGCTGACCGCCGTGGTGCAGGAAGCCTATGTGCAGGGCGTCTCGACCCGCTCGGTGGACGACCTGGTGCAGGCCATGGGCATGACGGGCATCTCCAAGAGCCAGGTCAGCCGGCTGTGCAGCGAGATCGACGACAAGGTGAAGGCCTTCCTCGCCCGCCCGATCGAGGGCGACTGGCCCTATCTGTGGATCGACGCCACCTACGTGAAGGTGCGCCAGCAGGGGCGCATCGTGTCGGTCGCGGTGATCGTCGCCGTCGGCGTCAACAGTGACGGCCGCAGGGAAGTGCTTGGAATGGACATCGGCCCCTCCGAGGCCGAGACGTTCTGGACCGCGTTCCTGCGCAAGCTTGCCCGCCGCGGCCTGCGCGGCGTCAAGCTGGTCGTCTCCGACGCTCATGAGGGCATCAAGGCCACCGTCGCCAAGGTGCTCAACGCCAGCTGGCAGCGCTGCCGCGTCCACTTCATGCGCAATGCGCTGGCGCACGCCGGCAAGAGCGGCCGTCGCGTCGTCTCCGCCTTCATCGCCACCGCGTTCGCCCAGGACGATGCCGAGGCTGCCCGCGCTCAATGGCGCAAGGTCGCCGATCAGCTCCGCCCCAAGCTGCCCAAGCTGGCCGGCTTCCTCGACGAGGCCGAGACTGACGTGCTCGCCTATATGACGTTCCCGCCGCAGCACCGGACCAAGCTGCACTCGACCAATCCGATTGAGCGCCTCAATGGCGAGATCAAGCGCCGGACCGAAGTGGTCGGCATCTTCCCCAACGAAGACGCCATCGTCCGCCTCATCGGCGCGATCCTGCTCGAGCAGAACGATGAATGGGCCGTCCAGCGCGCCCGCTACATGACGCTGGAAACCATCGCGCCGTTGAGCGATGATCCCGCCGTCAGCCTCCAGGCAATCGCCAGCTGACCTGCCCGGCTCTCGCCGGCGAACGCGGTGACCCGCCGCCAGCTACACCACGCTAAGGGACACGATCTCTATCACCGCGATGTCGACTTGGAGCTCAGTGCCCAATGCGCATCTTCCAAATCAGCGTCGGCGATCCTGCAGGCGGTTAGCTGCAGACCTCTTCCGGGAATTGCGCGGACCCGACGCGTTCGAGACGGCATCCTTTTCGAATCGGCCGACAGCCGATGGCAGGTGTACACAGGATGATGCCGGAGTCGTTAGCTTTCGGCGCGGCCGCTGGCGGGCTCTTCGGGCGTTTGGCGCCGTGAGCCGGCCCGCAGGCCAATAGGCTCGCCAGCGCCAGCAATAGGACGGCTCGGGGCAGGCGCATTTGGATCTCCCGCTGCAGATCGCAGGATCGGCCTTTGCGAAGCCCGTCAGGTCTGGCACCGCAGGGTGGGCTACCGCTTAGATCCCCATCCTACCGGCCGGCGCATGCGTGTCATCTCGATTCAAGAGAGAGCCCCTCATTCGACGCGCTACGCGCGCAACCTTTTCCCAAAGGGAAGAAGGCCTGCTACCGCCTCGGCGCCGCCGCCGGCTTCGGCGGCTCGGGCGGCGGGGCCGGCTGCGACGAGTTGCTGGCGCCGAACAGCACGCGGGTCGGGTTGCGGTCGAAATTGTTCACGGCGCGGCTGATATCGCCGAGGGTGCGGCGGCCGTCGGCCATCAGCGCGCCGGAGCGCTTGTCGAAATCGTCGGCGAGCTCGCGGATCGACTTCACCGCCTGGAACAGCTCGCCGCCATCCTTGCCGCCGGCCAGCGTGTTGAGGCCGAGCATGAGGCTGTCGGCCTTGAGCATGACGCCGTCGACCTTGGCCATCACAGCGTCGATCTTCTCGGAATTGCGCGCCAGCGAGTTGGTGAAGGTCTCGAGGTTCTTGAGCGAGTTCTTCACCGATTCCTGATTGTCGGCGACGATCTTGTTGATGTTCTGCAGCGTGCCGCGGATCGCCTCGGTGACGTCCTGAAGCTTGTTGGGATCGGCGGTGAGCGTGGGGATGCCGTCCTGGTCGAGCGGCGGCGGGGCCGCGGCCTCGTCGCCGCCCTTGAGCGAGATTGCGGCGACCCCGGTGAGGCCCTGGAATTCGAGGCCGACCAGGGTGTCCTTGCGGATCGGGGCGTTGTTCTCGATCATGGCGAGTGCGACAACCCGCCGCGGGTTGTCCAGCTTCACCGAGACCACCTCACCCACCCTGATACCGTTGAAATTGACGCTGCCGCCGTTGCGCAGGCCCGCGGCAGGCCCCTCGAACACGACGCGCAGAGGGCTGCGCTGCTTGGTGGTGTGCAGCGACTGGAACCACAGCACGAAGCCGATCGCCGCGGCGATCACCGCCAGCGTGAACGAGCCGATCAATACGTAATTCGCCCGCGTTTCCATCAGGTGCTCCGGCTACTCAACCCAGCTATTCAACCCATGACCGCGCGGGCGCGCTTGCCATGAAAATACTGCCTCAGCCAGGGATGCTGCGAGGCCTGCATGTCGGCGATCGACCCTGCCGCAATGATCTTACCGTTCCCTAAAACGGCGATGCGATCACATGCTGTGTATAGGCTGTCGAGGTCGTGGGTTACCATGAAAACGGTCAGCCCCAAAGTGCGCTGGAGGGTCCTGACCAGTTCGTCGAAGTCGCCGGCACCGATCGGGTCTAGGCCCGAGGTCGGTTCGTCCAGGAAGACGAGGTCCGGATCGAGCGACAATGCGCGCGCCAGCGCCACGCGCTTGATCATGCCGCCGGAGAGCTCGGACGGGAAACGCTCGGCGACCTCAGGCTTGAGCCCGACCATGGTGAGCTTGGCCATGGTGATCTCGTCCATCAGCCGCTGCGAGACGCGCAAGTATTCGCGCATCGGAAACTGGATGTTCTGCCCGACGGTGAGCGAGGAGAACAGCGCGCCCTGCTGGAACAGGACGCCCCAGCGCCGCTCGACGTTGCGCCGCTCCGACGTGCTGGAGGAATCGAGGTCGACGCCGAACACCTCGATGGAGCCTGCGACCTTCGGCACCAGGCCGATGATGGTGCGCGTCAGCACCGACTTGCCCGCGCCGGAAGGGCCGACGAAGCCCAGGATCTCGCCGCGCTTGACGTCGAGATTGAGCCCGTCGAGCACGCGCGTCGTGCCGAACTGCACGGTGATGTCGCGGACGCGGATGATGGGATCCTGAATCTCGCCCGCCATCGTCACATCCCGATCGAGGCGAAGAAGATGGCGAACACGCCGTCCATGACGATGACGAAGAAGATGCCCTTCACCACCGATGCGGTGGTGTGCTGACCGAGCGATTCCGCGCTGCCCTGCACGGCGAGCCCTTCGACGCAGGCGACGATGCCGATCACGGCGGCCATGACGGGCGCCTTCACCATGCCGACGATGAAATGATCGATCGAGATGGCGTCGCGCAAGCGCAGCAGGAAGGCCTCGGGTTCGACCCCGCCATAGAGCCAGGCAACCAGACCGCCGCCATAGAGCGCAGCCATCGCGCCGAGGAAAGCAAGGATCGGCAGCGCCAGCACCAGCGCCAGCATGCGCGGCAGCACCAAGACCTCGATCGGATCGAAGCCCATGGTGCGTAGCGCGTCGATCTCCTCGCGCATCTTCATTGAGCCGAGCTCGGCGGTGTAGGCGCTGCCGGAGCGGCCCGCGACCATGATCGCGACCAGCAGCACGCCGATCTCACGCAGCACCAGGACGCCCAGCATGTCGACGACGAAGATGTCGGCGCCGAAGCGGCGGAAATGGAAGATGCCTTGTTGCGCGATGATGCAGCCGATCAGGAAGGTGATCAGCACGATGATCGGCACCGCGCGCCAGCAGACCTGCTCCATGTGGTGCACGGTCGAGGTCAGGCGGAACGAGCGGGGGTGGATCAAGACGCGAAAACCCGCCGCGAGCACCGCGCCGAGCATATCCACGAGGCCTGTCACGGTCCCGGCCACACCGGCCACGGTCCGGCCGATCTGCTCCAGCATGCCGGAGATGGTGATCGTGCTGCTGTCGACCACTTGGGTCGCCCTGACCCGCCGCACCTCGTCCACGAGGCTGGAATAATTGGCGGAGAGGCCCGCGATCTGCGCCTCGACAGCGCCTTGGGTCAGGCTGCGGCGCAGCCGCTCGATCAGCCAGGCGCCGAAAGTGTCGAGCTTGGCGACCTCGGAGACGTCGATGAAGATGCTTTGCGGACCGCCGGCGAGCTTCTCGGCGTCAGCCACCATCCGCTCCAGGACCGGCGCGAAGCTCGCGGTCCAGGTCCCGGTAGCGCAAAGTGCCAGCGCGTTGCCTTTGGCAATCCGTTCGAGCTTCGGATCGCTGCTCAAAATGTCCGCTCCCGTACCGGGGCGGAGAAAATCAGATGGTTGCGCACGCGCCCTTACCCAGAGAAGGTATCCCCAAGTGGTTAATGTTAGTTGATAGAGGTAACTAGCAGGTTCAGATTTCGCCAGAGTTCAAAATGACTTCCATGAAATTAGTAACTTTGGCGGCGCGAATCGAGCGCTTCCCGATCGCCGGCAGCTTCACCATCAGCCGGGGCGCCAAAACCGAGGCCGTGACCGTCGTGGTGGAGGTAAGCCACGACCGCCTGACCGGCCGCGGCGAGTGCGTGCCCTATTCCCGCTACGGCGAGACACCGGAGGCGACCCTTGCCGCCATCCAGGCCATGCAGCAGGCCCTCGCGGGCGGTCTCACCCGGCAGGCCCTCCAGGCGGCCATGCCGCCGGGTGCGGCCCGCAACGCCCTGGATTGCGCCCTGATTGACCTCGAGGCCAAGTCGGCCGGCCTGCGGGCCTGGAACCTGCTGAACCGCCCGACGCCCGGAGAGCGCATCACCGCCTACACGATCTCGTTAGCGACCCCCGAGGCCATGGCCGCGGCGACCGCCAAAGCGGCGCACCGGCCGCTGCTCAAGATCAAGCTCGGCGGCGACGGCGACCCGGAGCGGATCGCGGCGGTACGCAAAGCCGCTCCCGAATCCGAGCTGATCGTCGACGCCAACGAGGCCTGGACCGAAGCCAATCTGGAGCACAATCTCGCCGCCTGCGCCACAGCGGGCGTCACCCTGGTGGAGCAGCCGCTGCCATCAGGCAAGGACGAGGCGCTGGCGCGGATCAGGCGCCCGATCGCGGTCTGCGCCGACGAGAGCGTGCATGACCGCTCCTCGCTCGCGCCTTTGCGCGAACGCTACGATGCCGTGAACATCAAGCTCGACAAGACCGGCGGCCTCACCGAGGCGCTTGCCATGGCCGATGCCGCACAGGCGCTCGGCTTCGAGATCATGATCGGCTGCATGGTCGCGACCTCGCTGTCGATGGCCCCGGCGATGCTGGTGACGCCGCAGGCGCGCTTCGTCGATCTCGACGGGCCCCTGCTGCTCGCGCGCGATCGCGATCATGGGCTGCGTTACGACGGAAGCCTGGTCTATCCGCCTGATTCCGCGCTGTGGGGATGAGCCGTGAGGCGGTGCCGCGCTGACCAGATCACGAGCGCCCCCAGGCCGGCCATCGCGGCCATCACGTAGTACAGGCTATCGCCGATGCGGGCGTAGATCGCGCCTGACGCGATCGAGGTCGCAGCGCCCAGGAGCCCGTTGCAGGCGGCATAGTAGCCCTGCCCCCGCGCGATCTGATGCGCCGGGACGCGCTGCACCAGGAGATTCATGGTGCCGACGATGGTCATGCCGAAGGTGAGACCATGGCCGAGCTGCACGATCGCGAGCAGCGCGAGCGGCGGCTCGCTCGCGGTGACGACCCAGCGCACGACGGCGCTGAGCCCGCCGATCGCGATCATCGTGGACGGGTGCAGCGAGAAGCGCGGCGACAGCGCGAACACGAAAATCTCGGCGATCACGCCCAGCGTCCACAGCCCCGCGATCGTCAGCCCACTGATCCCATGGAGCTGCCAGTTGATGGCCGAGAAGGTGTAATAGGCGACATGGCTGCCCTGGATCAGCGCGGCCGAGGCGATGACCGCCCAGAAGCCGATATCGCGCAGCAGCGCCGTGCTGGCATGCCTCTCGGTCGTCCTGTGCCTGACATCGTCGAGCGGCTGAAGCAGCAAGCTGGCGAGCACCGCAACGACCGCCCAGGCCACGATGACCCAGATCAGATCGCGCGCCGCGATGACGTCGACGAGATAGCCGCAGGCGAGCGAGCCGGCGGCGAACGCCGCCGAGCCCCACAGCCGCAGGGGTCCGTAGTCGAGCCCGTAGCGGGCGACACCGCGTAGCGCATAGGCATCGGTCAGCGGCATCGTCGGCGTCCACATCATGCAGGTCAGCGCATAGATCAGGAACAGTGCCAGCGGCTGCTGCTGCAAGCCGACCGCCGTGAAGCCGATCGCGGTCGCCAGCACCGACACCATCATGGCAGCGCGAATGGCATGCCGCTTTTCGGCGAACGCCGTGACCTGCGGCAGCGTGGTGAAGCGCGTGATCGCCGGCAGCGCGTTGATGAGCCCGATCCAGGCTGCGTCGATGCCGATCGCCTTGAGCCAGACCGGGAAGAACGGCAGATGCGTGCCCGAGACCGCGAACACGGCCGAATAGAACAGGGCGAGGCTCACGGCGAATCGCCGCTTCCTGGCTGCCGCGATGGGGATTTGTGATTCGGACTGCATCAAACCAATTGCGATTCGGTCGATATCGTGGTGATCGTTACAGTAGCGCGCACTGATTTGCGCGACGAGATTGTCATGGCCAACGAAGCATTCGCCCTTTCGCCCATGTCTGCCCGCGCGGCCGAGCCGAACGAGCAGGATTACGACGCGATCCGCGAAGCCTTCATGGAGACCGCGCGCGGCCGCTGGTTCCTCGGCGAATACGCCAAGCGCAACCGCAATGCCGACACAAGCATGGTCCTGGATGCGGTCGCCAGAATCGAAGAAACCCTTGCGGCGCAGCGACAACCCGTCGTCGAGGACCGCCTGCCCGAAGCGCTGGTCGAGATCCGCCGCGCCATCCGCGAGGCCGAGACGATCGCGATCGCGGCGTTCGATCCCGCGGCGATCGAGGCGAGCCTCGCGCCGATCCCGCGCGGGGTGCGCATCATCAAGGAGATCTCCTGGCGCTGGCGCGAGATCGGCGCCGACGGGCGAATCTGCGACCTCATTGATTCGCAGCTTGCCTCGATCGAGGCCGCCTGCGGACAGATGTCGACCATCGACCCCCGAGTGGAGCTCAAAGCCGCCTTCGATCTGCTGAGGGATCGTGTCGAGCAGCTTGACGGCGGCGCAACGCCGCAGGCCGCGCCGTCCGCCGACGCTGCGCCTGCGCAGGCCGCCGCGCCCGCCGAGACGGCCAGCGAAGCCCCCGTGGCTTTTACGGAAACGCCGCAGGACATCGCAGCAACTCCCGAGCCCGAGGCAGCCGCTGAGAAGGCCGGCGCCACCGAAGCGCTCGCCATGGCCGAACAGGCTGTCGAGGCTGTCGCCGTGCCGGAGACGGCTGCCGAAAGCGACATCGCGCCCGACAAGGTCGCGGTTGAAAACGTCGCTATCGAGGAGCCGACCGCCGAACCCGCACTCGCGGAGGCCGCCGACGCGTTCTCGCCCGATGCCGCCGCGGAAGCCGAGGACGAAGCCATCCTCGACGCCATCGCGCTGGAGATGGCCGCGCCCGATCCGGAGTTCGACGAGATCATCGAGCCGGTCGAGCTGGCCGCGACGACGCCAGAACCGATGGCCTCGGACGTCGCAGCGCCCGTTGCCGCCGAGATTCCGGAATCGATCGCTTCCGAGCCTGTCGTCGCGGAAGAGCCCGCCGCGGACGCACCGATCGCGATGGACTCGCTCGCGCGCCTCACCGACGCGATTGCCGAAGCCGCCGCCGAGGTGATGGAGCAGCAGGCCCCGGCCATGGCGGCCACGGCAACATTCGCCGCAGCGTCGACCGCGACGCTGCCGATGCCCTCGCCGCTGTCCGCGTCCTCACCCGAACCCTCGCTCGGCGCCACCATCCTCGCCAGCGGCATCCTGCAGAAGCCGCGCGCGCCGGCCAACGACCCGCTCGCCCCGATCCGCCGCATGACCCAGGCCGAGAAGATCGCGTTCTTCTCGTAAGGGGCGCGCGCTCTTTCCCGCGCCGTTCGCTCTCGTGTCCCGGACAAGCGAAGCGCAGATCCGGGACCCAGGAGCCACGAGTTCTACTGCCACTTGGGCCCCGCTCTGCAGCGCACCGTCAAAGAGACGCTGCGCTGCGTCCGGGGCACGACACCGCCGCTGTCAGCTTACCCGCAATTCCAGATCGGCCCGATCGGTGTTCGCGTCCAGCACGGACCGAAACTGCCGCCATTGTAGCGGCCGCCGTTGAAGCCTGGGCGGCCGAAATAATGCCACTCGCCATCCCAGCGGTAATATTGCGGAACCGGGTCGATGTACCAATGGCGGCGGTCGTTGCGCGCAAGGCGCCGCATCGCGTCCTTCTGCTTGTAGAGCGGAATGCTGTTGCTCAGCGGCTGCCGATAGCCCGGCAGGAAGCCGTAGCCCTTCCAGACCGGCTTGGGACGCTTTTGCGCGGCCTCAGCGAGCGCGACGGCCGGCAGCAGCGACAGAACGATAGCAACAGATAGACACACAAGGCGCGACATACGTTGACTCTAAACAGTCGGCCGCGAGAACGCCATTCAAATTCGAGTGCTGGATGAACGTGGCCATGCACAGGATCATCGCACACGATGACCGCATCCGCTTTGCATCAAGCCGTGCGTCAATCGAACGCGGCCCCGCTAGCTGATCACGCCCTTGCGGAGCAGGAAGCAGCCATAGCCTCTGCTGTCGCCGACCTGCACGACGCCAAAGCCTGCCGCCGCCGCACGATAGAAATCCGCCCGTGACAGCTTGCCGGGAGTGACGGGGCGACCGGCCGCGCGCGCGATCTCCGCCAGCACCGCATACTGCACCTCGGGCACGCGGTCGGGATCGTCGACCGGCATCATCACGCGCACCGGATCGGGATCGAAATCGTCGAGCGGATAGACCGACATGATGGCGCGGATGGTGACCTCCATGCTCATGCCCGGCAGCTGGATCAGGCGCTGCGATGAGGTGCCCTGCGCGATGCGGGTGGCCGGGTGATTGGCATCGACGAAAACGAGGTCGTCGCCATGGCCCATCGAGGCGAGCCGCCAGAGAAGGTCGGGCGTCAGGATCGGATCGATCGATTTCAGCATGTGGCGCACTATCCTCCCAATCGATCGCTAACCATAGCAGGTTCCAAGCGTGATTCAGATCACGTACGCGGCCATGGTGATAGGGATCACGGACCACAGGCTCGAACGCGGCCAGGCTTCCTCGCAACCAATCTCGCATCGAGATGAGTGCCAAAGGAGCACGCCATGTTCCGCTTAAAGCCTTTCCTGATGACGGCGAGCCTGCTGGGAAGCCTGTTCGGCTTCGCCTGCGGGCCCGTTTCCGCGCAGGTCGCCCCGGTTGCACCCGCCCCCACCGCCCTGCAAGGCCCCGAGCAGCGGGTGGCGCTGGTGATCGGCAATGCGAACTACCAGAACGCGCCGCAGCTTGCGAACCCCGACGATGACGCGCAGTCGATGGCGCAGTTCCTGAACTCCGCCGGCTTCGAAGTGGTCGCAGCGACCGATTTGACCCAGAACGACATGCTCCGCGTCGTCCAGGACTTTTCCGCCAAGGTCGCCTCGCGCGGTCCCAACACGGTGGCGATGGTCTATTACGCCGGTCACGGCGTGCAGCTCGCCGGCGAGAACTATCTCGTTCCCGTCGACGCCAAGGTCTCCAGCCCGACCGAGCTCGTCAACAATTCGGTGCGCCTCGTCGACGTGATGTCCACGCTGGAGACGATCCCGAGCCGCATGCGCATCGTCATTCTCGATGCCTGCCGCAACAACCCGTTCCCCGAGGTCAACGATGCCGGCCGCGGCCTCGCCATCGTCGACGCGCCGAACGGATCGATCGTCGGCTACTCGACTGCGCCGGGCGCCGAGGCGCTCGACGGTACGGGCGGTCACAGCCCCTATACGCAGGCGTTCCTGAACGTCGCGCGCGAGCCCAACGTGCCGATCGAGCAGCTGTTCAAGCGCGTGCGCCTGCAGGTCAACCAGACCACGAGCGGCGCGCAGATCCCGTGGGAGAGCTCCTCGCTGACGAGTGACTTCACCTTCTTCGGCGACACCGCGGTTGCCGCCAACCGCGCGCCGGTGAAGGCGCCTGTCGTGCAGATGGCCTCCAACCTGCCGAGCCGTTCGACACGCCAGGCCTATGACTACGTCGTGTCCGAGGGCCGTCCGGAATACTATCAGGAGTTCATCCAGATGTATCCGCACGATCCGCTGTGCGACCACGTCCGCTGGCTGCTCAAGAACCTCCTGATCTCGCAGGCCTGGCACAAGGCGGTGCTCGCGAACTCGCCCCTTGCCTACAAGAGCTTCCATGACAGCTACGGCAACAGCCCATATGCGCAGGTCGCGCTGAAGCTGCAGGCGCAGCCGAAGCAGATCCCCCTGATGCAGGCGACCAAGTTCCTGGCGCCGCAGAACATTGCTCCGACCCTCAAGATCGGCAATCTCGGCCAGCCCAAATATATGCCGCTGATGCAGCAGGGTCATGGTGCGTCGCAGATGGACGGCAACCTGCCGGTCGTGCAGAAGCCGATCGACGGCAACGGCAACGTCCTCGGCAAGCTCGGCAATGGCGGTCAGATCGTCACCCTGCCTGCGGGCAACCCGCCGAACCAGCAGAACGGCACGCCGTCGCAGACCCCGGGCAAGATCGTCACCCTGCCCGCGCC
The DNA here is from genome assembly GCF_041262065.1 of Bradyrhizobium sp. USDA 327. Taxonomy (NCBI): domain Bacteria; kingdom Pseudomonadati; phylum Pseudomonadota; class Alphaproteobacteria; order Hyphomicrobiales; family Nitrobacteraceae; genus Bradyrhizobium; species Bradyrhizobium sp. USDA 327. The sequence goes on from NZ_JBGCCW010000001.1 coordinate 4,366,168, forward strand.
GAGCAACATGAGCAAGAGCAACCGCATCCCCGGCAAGATCGTGAGCATGCCGGTGAATGTCGGCAAGGGCGGATCGAAGATCGACGCGAAGCCGATCAATGTTCAGACGCAGAACCGCCCGATCCGCATCACCAACGGCAACACCGGCATCGTGAAGCCCAACAGCAACCCGGTGAACAAGGTGCAGGTCCTGAACAATCGTCCGCAGTTCAATGCGAAGCCGAACCGCATGGTCAACAGCAACGACAACTTCCGGCAGTCGATGAACCAGGCGCCGAACATGAACGGCGGCGGCAACCGTCGCGGCGGCTTCATGCGCTGAAACCACGCAGAAGGTGCGCTCCCTCTCCCGCCTGCGGGAGAGGGTTGGGGTGAGGGTGCCTCCGCAATGGGAAAGTTGGTGGACTACTGAGAATATCCCCGTTTCGAGAAAGCCCTCACCCGGCACTGCGTGCCGACCTCTCCCGCAAGCGGGAGAGGTTGCACCGAGCACGCAGATAGTTCGAACCACAAGATCGACAAACCAGAAGGGGCAGAGCCGCAGCGCTCTGCCCCTTCTTCATGTCAGCTCTTGAGCTTCGTCATTCCGGGATGCGCCGAGAGGCGCAGGCCCGGAATCCATTGTGCGGCAGAGTCGGTGGAGAAATGGATTCGGGGCTCTCGCTTCGCGAGCCCCGGAATGACGGCGCTAAGCCACCAGCTCGGCGAACAGATCGGCGTCGACGTTCCCGCCCGAGAGCACGATGACGACGTTCTTTCCGGCGACGTCGAGACGCCCCGCGAGCAGCGCGGCGAGGCCGACGGCGCCGCCGGGCTCAACCACGAGCTTGAGCTCGCGATAGGCGAACGCGACGGCCGCGCCGACTTCCTTGTCCGATGCAGTGACGCCGCGCGCGAGCAGCTTGCTGTTGATCGCAAACGTCATCTCGCCGGGTATCAAGGCCATCAGCGCATCGCAGATGGTGCGGCCTGCGGGTGGATGCGGCTCGCGGTGGCCGGCGGTCAGCGAGATGCCGTGATCGTCGAATGCCTCCGGCTCGGCCACCACGATTTCGGCGAGCGGATAGCGCGCCTTCACCGCCGTCGCGACGCCCGCAATCAGGCCGCCGCCCGAGGCCGGCGCCACCACGATATCAGGAGCGAGACCGAGGCTCGCCATGTCCTCGGCGATCTCACGGCCGGCGGTGCCCTGCCCCGCGATCACGAAGGGATCGTCATAGGGCTTCACCAGCGTCGCGCCGCGCTTCTCGGCGATGCCGCGGGAGATCGCCTCGCGGTCGTCGCGATCGCGGTCGTACAGCACGACCTCGGCGCCGTAGGATTTGGTGCGCTCGCGCTTCGACAGCGGCGCATCCGCCGGCATCACGATGGTGGCCTGCATGTCGAGGATCTTTGCCGCGGCTGCCACGCCCTGGGCATGGTTGCCCGAGGAAAACGCAACCACGCCACCGGCGCGCTTGTCCTGCGGAATCGAGAACACCTTGTTGAAGGCGCCGCGGAACTTGAACGAGCCGGTGCGCTGGAGCATCTCCGGCTTCAAGAACACTTTCGCACCGACGCGCTCGTTGAGCACGGGGAAGGACAACAGCGGGGTGCGGATGGCGTAAGGCGCGATCACGCGCGCTGCGGCATCGATGTCGGCAGGGCCGACCGGGAGGAGCTGCTCGGTCATGGCGGAATGGTATCGCGGCCGACGAGGCCCCGGCAAGACACCTCCGCGCGAGGATTTCTCCCGATCAGGCCACGAAGCGCGGCTGTTCCGTCCCGTTCCCGCCGGGCAGCACCGCGCCAGCCGCCCTGATGCTGTCGATAAAGACCCGCGCCGAGGCTTCCCAAGTGTAGTTGGCGGCGAACGCGACGCAGTCCTGCCGACAGACGTCGAGCGCGGCAAAGCAGGCACTGCCCAGATCGTGATCGAGCGCCCCGACCGGCGCATCGCCGATCACGTCACGGGGGCCCTTCACCGGAAAGGCCGCCACCGGCAGGCCGCTGGCGAGCGCTTCCAGCAGGACCAGGCCGAACGTGTCGGTCTTGCTGGGGAACACGAACACGTCGGCGGCCGCGTAGATGTCCGCCAGCGCCTCGCCCTGCTTCTCGCCGAGGAAGATCGCATCGGGATAGGCCTCCTCCAGCGAGGCACGCGCCGGGCCGTCACCGACGATGACCTTGGTGCCGGGCAGATCGAGGTCGAGGAAGGCCTCGAGATTCTTCTCCACCGCGACCCGGCCCACCGACAGGAACACCGGTGCCGGCAGGCAGAGATCGATGGCACGGGGATGGAACAGGCCGGTATCCACCCCGCGCGGCCACAGCACGACATTGTCGAAGCCGCGGTCGGTCAGTTCGCGGGCCAGCGCCGGGGTTGCCGCCATCACCGCACGGCTGGGCGCGTGGAAACGGCGCAGCGCGTGCCAGATCAGCGAGCCCGGCACCGGCACGCGGGCGCGGACATATTCGGGGAAACGGGTGTGGAAGCTGGTCGTGAACGGCAGCTTGCGCTGGCGGCAATAGCGGCGGACCATCAGTCCGATCGGCCCTTCCGTCGCGATGTGGATGCTGTCCGGACGCGCTTCCTCGATCAGCCTTGCGATCCGGGCCGGGCGCGGCATGGCCAGCCGCACGTCGCGATAGCTCGGCATCGCGAAGGTGCGGAACGATTGCGGCGTCAGGAACGCGAATTCGACGTCGAGATCCTTGGCCGCGTCAGCAAGCTTAGTCAGCGTCCGAACCACACCGTTGACTTGCGGGTGCCAGGCGTCGGTCGCGACCAGGATGCGCATCATGCGGCCTTTGTCATGCGGCTCTTGCCGCGACCTGCGGGACGGCTGCCGGCTTTTGCAGATGATCCGCCCAGGTGATGATCTCGAAATGGCCGTCGTCATGCTCGACCAGGGCGGTGCAGCTCTCGACCCAGTCGCCGCAATTCATGTAGCGGATGCCGGCCTCGTCGCGGATCACGGCGTAGTGGATGTGGCCGCAGATCACGCCGTCCGCTTCGTGGCGCCGCGCCTCGGCGGCGAGCGCCTGCTCGAACGCGCCGATATAGTTGACGGCGTTCTTGACCTTCTGCTTGGGCCCATTGCGACAGCGACCAATAGGGCACGCCGAACAGGCGGCGGAAGAAGTTGACGAGGCGATTCATCTGGATCGCGAAGTCGTAGGCCTTGTCGCCGAGATGGGCAAGCCAGCGCGCGTTCTGCACCACGAGATCGAAGATGTCGCCGTGGATGACGAGATAGCGCTTGCCGTCGGCGCCGGCGTGAACCGTGTTCTCGACCACGTCGATGCCGCCGAAATGCGTGCCGTAATAGTTGCGCAGGAACTCGTCGTGATTGCCGGGGATGTAGATGATCTTGGCGCCCTTGCGCGCCTTGCGCAGCAGCTTCTGGACGAGGTCGTTATGCGATTGCGGCCAATGCCAGCTCGATTTCAGCGCCCAGCCGTCGACGATGTCGCCGACGAGATAGATCGTGTCGGCATCGTGGTAGCGCAGGAAGTCGAGCAGGAGATCGGCTTGAGAACCGCGGGCTCCGAGATGGACGTCGGAGATGAACAAGGTACGAAAGCGCCGCTCCGGGCTCTCGTCACTCACAGCGTAACTTCCCATGCGCCAGCCTGTAACAATGTCCCGTGACAGGGGGATGACCGATTGAACCTTGAGGCACCTCAGATACGAATCAAACTTCGCCTCGCCCTCCCCGCGAATATCAGTCGCATGCGACAATCAGGCGACATGGCGCCGCAGGAGGCGCAAAGGCAGATCGCCTTGTCCCTCCGGAAGTAGGTGCGCTCCCTCCCCCGCGTGCGGGGGAGGGTTGGGGAGAGGGTGTTTCACCGGTGGGATTCCTCAAGAGGAGAAAGCCCTCACCCGTCGCTTCGCGCCGACCTCTCCCGCAAGCAAGCGGGAGAGGTGAACGAGCCCCGAGTCAGTAGAACCTGTGGAAATGATGGATCGGCCCATGGCCGTGGCCGACGCTGAAGCGGTCGGCGGCGGCGATCGCCGCGCTGATCCAGGCCTTGGCATTGCGCACGGCGTTTTCCAGGTTCTCGCCCTTGGCCAACCCCGCCGCGATCGCCGAGGACAGCGAGCAGCCGGTGCCATGGGTGTTGCGGGTGGCGATGCGCGGCGCGGCGAGCGTGATCGTGCTGTCCGCATCGACCAGATAGTCGATGCTCTCGGCGCCTTCGCCATGCCCGCCCTTGACCAGGACGGCGCGGCAGCCGAGCGCCAGCAGGCGGCGCCCCTGGCTCTCGATCTCGGCCTCGCTTGCCGCGACCGGCTCGTCGAGCAGAGCCGCGGCCTCCGGCAGGTTGGGCGTGATCACGGCGGCCAGTGGAATCAGCCTGGTGCGCAGGGCGTCGACGGCTTCCGCAGCCAGCAGGCGGTCGCCGGAGGTCGCGACCATGACGGGATCGAGCACGACGTGCCGGGGCGCCCAGCGCGACAGCGCGGCCGCGATGGCATCGATGCTGGCGACCTGGGCCACCATGCCGATCTTCACCGCGCCGACTTCGAGATCGGAGAACACCGCGTCGATCTGTCCGGTGACGAACTCGGCCGGCACCGCATGGATGCCGGTGACGCCGCGCGTGTTCTGCGCCGTCAGCGCCGTGATCACGGAGGCGCCGTAGACGCCGAGCGCGGCAAAGGTCTTCAGGTCCGCCTGGATGCCAGCGCCGCCGCTCGAATCGGAGCCGGCGATGGTGAGTGCGACCGGGGTCGTCATGACGATTTTCCGCGATTTCGAGCCATGACCCGTCTTAGCAAGCTCGCGCCGAACCCAGCAAGTTCGCTTGCTAAATCCGGCTGGTTTTGGCCTATTAGCCGGAAGAATACGCTTCGGAGTGCCCGCGATGGTTCCCTTCTTCGTCCAGATCAAATGCAAGCTCGGCCAGTCCTACACGGTGGCCAATGCGCTTGCCGAAGCCGAGATCGCCTCCGAGATCTACTCCACGGCCGGCCAATACGACCTCCTGGTGAAGTTCTACGTCGACAAGGACACCGACATCGGCCATTTCGTGAACGAGAAGGTGCAGGTGCTGCCGGGCATCCAGGACACCCTCACCATCATCACCTTCAAGGCGTTCGGTACCGGCTAGACCTGCAACACTAAAGTTGGGTTGGTTGCATCGATGCAAGCCGAGGATGTCACCTCTCCCCGCTGGGGAGAGGTGAACCTCCGCCATCCGATTGAGTTGTACTAGCTCCCCTGCTTGCGTTTCGGCGGCGTCGGCCCGTCCACCGGCGGCAGCGATTTGAGGTACTCCGCCATCGCCGCCAGATCCTCGTCCGGCAATTGCGAGGTGTTCTTGATCACGCGCGTCATCGCGCCGCCGACACTGTCGCCATCAGGCAATTCACCGGTCTTGAGGAAATAGGCGAGATCCTTCGCGCTCCACTCGCCAAGGCGCTTCTGGGTGATGTTCGGAACCCATCCCTCGCCTTCCGGATTGGGCCCTCCGGCAAAGCGCTCGCCGGAGATGATGCCGCCGAGCGCATTGCGCGGGCTGTGGCACTCGGCGCAATGGCCGAAACTGTTGACGAGATAGGCACCGCGATTCCACTGCGGCGACTTTGCTGCCGTCGGCGACGAAGGGCTTGCCGTCCATGAACAGGAACTTCCAGATGCCGATGTTGCGCCGGATGTCGAAGGGAAAGCTCACCTCGTGATCACGCACCTTGCCTGCAACCGCCGGCAGCGTTTTCAGATAGGCAAAGAGATCGAGCACATCCTCGCGCCTCGCGTGTTGGTAGGAGGTGTAGGGAAAGGCCGGAAAATAGTGCTGGCCCGATGGCGAGACCCCGCGCATCACCGCGTTGACGAAATCGGCGTCCGTCCATTTGCCGATGCCGTCGTTCGGATCGGGCGAGATGTTCGGTGCGTAGAACGTTCCGAACGGCGACTTGATCGCGACGCCGCCACCAAGCCTGAGACGATCGGGCTGATTGGGAACGGCATGGCAGGACGCGCAGCCGCCGGCGTTGAACATCACCTCGCCATTGGCGAGATCGGGCACATGGGCCGGTGCCTTGCCCGCGGACGCCACCACCGGCGCGCTGATCCACCAATAGGCGCCAACAGCAGAGACCGCAGCGAGCAGCACCACCAGAATTGTTCGTTGCAACATGCGGACCCATTCACTCGTTGCGGCGAACTTATGACCGATGTTGTCGCGGCTCCAACCACGAAGAATTTAGCCCGCCCTGGCCGGAGACGGGAATAAACTGAAATGCCGGCTGTTGGAAGTTTGGCAGCCCCGTCGGGTTCAACAGGGAGAATGTCATGAACAAGTCCGTCATTGCCGTGTTCGCGCTCGGTGCCGTTGCCTTTGCGGGGTCCGCGAACGCCGAAAAGCTGAAAGCGACGCTGGACGGCAAGGCCGAGGTGCCGGCGACGACCAGCAGCGCCACGGGAACGGCCGATCTGAACTACGATGCCGCCAGCAAGAAACTGTCCTGGACCGTCACCTATTCCGGCCTCTCCGGCCCTGCCACAGCCGCGCATTTCCACGGGCCCGCCGAGGCCGGCAAGAACGCAGGCGTTGCTGTCCCGATCCCGAACGCGGCCTCGAGCCCGGTCAAGGGCGAAGCGACCCTCACCGACGCGCAGGCCGCCGATCTGCTCGGCGGCAAATACTACATCAACATCCACACCGCAGCCAATCCGGGCGGCGAGATCCGCGGCCAGGTGACGAAGTAAGCCTCGAGGCTGCTTCGTTGCGCGAAGGCCGGGCGCTGGAGGGGGCGTCCGGCCTCTTCGATCCGAGGGGCGCTCAAGCCGCGTTCAGCGCCTGCGCGAGGTCGGCGATCAGGTCCGACGGGTTCTCGATGCCGATCGACAGCCGGATCGTGGAATCGAGGACGCCGATTTTGCGGCGGATGTCGGCGGGGACGCCGGAATGGGTCATGGTTGCGGGCAGGCTCGCAAGCGATTCCGTTCCGCCAAGGCTCACCGCCAGCTTGAGGATCTGCAGCGCGTTGAGGAACTTCACCGCCGCCTCCTTGCCGCCTTCGATGTCGAAGGAGAAGGTGGACCCGGCACCGAGACACTGCCTCGCAAACGCGCGCCCGGCCGGCGAGCCCTCCTCGTGATGACCGAGGTAATGGACCTTGGCGACCTTCGGATGATCGCGCAGGAAGTCCGCCACGAGGCGCGCATTGTCGTTGGCCTTCTCCATCCGCAGGCTCAGCGTCTCGAGCGAGCGGTTGATCATCCAGCAGGAATGCGGATCGAGCTGGGTCCCGATGGCGCCGCGCAAGGCCTTGATGCCTTTCATGATCGCCTTCGAGCCGAGCGCGGCGCCCGCGATCAGGTCGGAATGACCGCCGACATATTTGGTCAGCGAATACAGCGAGAGGTCCGCACCATGCTCGATCGGCCGCTGAAACACCGGTCCGAGCAGCGTATTGTCGCAGGCGATGACCGGTGTGTGTCCCTGCGCCTTTCCGATCGCGTCGGCAACACGGCGGATCATCGCGATGTCGACCAGGCCGTTGGTCGGATTGGCCGGCGTCTCGATCAGGATCATCGAAACCCGCCCCTTGCCCATGGCCTCCTCCGACGCCTGCTTGACTGCCGTCTCGTCGATGCCGTCGGCAAAGCCGACGGCGCCGATCGACAGGCGCGCGAGCGTGTTCGTCAGCAGGGTTTCCGTCCCGCCATAGAGCGGCTGGGAGTGAAGGATGACGTCGCCGGGGCGAACGAAGGCCAGGATCGTGGTTGAGATGGCCGCCATGCCGGATGAGAACAGCGCACAACTCTCCGTGCGCTCGTAGATCGCGAGCCTGTCCTCGACGATTTCGCTGTTGGGATGATTGAAGCGCGAATAGACGAGGCCCGCGCCCATGCCTTCCGGCGGCTCGCGCCGGCCGGCGACGTAGTCGAAGAAGTCCTGCCCGTCCTCGGCCGTCTTGAACACGAAGGTGGAAGTCAGGAACACCGGCGGCTTGATGGCGCCTTCGGACAGTTGCGGATCATAGCCATAGGTCAGCATCAAGGTTTCCGGATGCAGCATGTGGTTGCCGATGTGGGTCTTGGACGGGAACGGTTTTGCCATGGCCTGTCTCGCTGTTGATTCAGGTGCCGCGGTTGAAACTCCTGATGTCATGAAGCAGTCGGGAAAGAGATGCGCCGACTCGCACGAACGCCGCGGCCGTTGGGCGCAAAGATAGCCACTCCGACAGCGGCCCGTCAGACCTTGCGGACAGAAAAAGGGCGATTGCCTTCGCAACCGCCCTTCGATTCCAGTAGCCCGGATGAGCGAAGCGACATCGGGACAGACGATCAGCTCGCTGGACTCCCGGATATCGCTTCGCTCATCCGGGCGACGGGCCCCGCCTCAGCCGTTCTTCACGCGATAAGTCTCGTGGCAGCCGCCGCATTCCTTGCCGATCGCAGACATGTTCGCCTTGAGCGAGTCGAGATCCTTGATCTTGGCCTTGGCTTCGCCGACGACCTTGGCGAAGCTCGCGATCTTCGCATCGAAGCCGGCCTTGTCCTCCCAGACCTTCGGCGAGGGGCTGTAGTCGCCGTCGAGCTTCACGCCCTTGGCGCTGGCCGGAAACAGGTTCGGCAGCTTCTTGGCGGTATCCTCGAACTGCGCCAGCGCACTGTTCACCGTGGCCTGGTCGTAGGGCTTGTCGCCCTTGACCATCGCCGACATCGCGCCGGCGTTCTTGCCGTTGCCCTTCATCAGGGTCTGGACCTCCTTCACGGAATCCTGCTGCGCCCAAACCGCACCCATGCCGAGCAGCAGCGCGCCCCCGACAACCAACACTCGCTTCATTCGCAAAATCCTTCTCCCGATGCATGATCGTGCCGACCCCTCAATGGGCCAACACCGTTTGGCAGGTTTCATTCCATCCAGAGCGCGACGACAGATCGTCACGCTCCGGATGATTGTTGAGGATGATTTCCCTGCAAACGCGCTCCGCGTTTGCTTGGTATCACAGGCTGTGGCGGCGATGGTGCTCGTTGATTGCGATCCACACCCGCTCCGGCGTTGCCGGCATGTCGATGTGGTCGATCTTGTATTCGCGCCAGAGCGCATCGACGATGGCGTTGACGATCGCCGGGCAGGAGCCGATCGCGCCGGCCTCGCCCGCCCCCTTCACCCCCATCGGATTGGTCTTGCAGGGGATGTTGTTGGTCTCGAACACGAAGGCCGGCCCATCCGCCGCGCGCGGCAGCGCATAGTCCATGAAGGTCGCGGTAATCAGCTGGCCGTCGGTGGCGCCATACACCACCTGCTCCATCAGCGCCTGGCCGATACCCTGCATGGCGCCGCCATGCACCTGTCCCGCCAGCAGCAGCGGATTGAGCGTCTTGCCGAAATCGTCGACGATCACGTAGTTGACGATCTTGATGATGCCTGTGGCCGGATCGATCTCGACCTCCGCGACATGGGTGCCGTTCGGATAGGTGCCGTCGGCGCTGGCAAAGGTCGCGCTGCCTTTCAGCTTCGATGGATCGACGCCCGGCCGCTTGGCGAGATCGGCGAACGAGATCGAGCGGTCGGTGCCGGCGATGCGCACCACGCCCTCGGAGATCTCGAGGTCGCCCGCGCTGGCCTCCAGCGCCTGCGCCGCGATCTCCTTCAGCTTCTGGCCGAGCTCGCGCGTGGCGCGCTCGACGCTGACGCCGCCCGAGGGGATCGAGGCCGAGCCGCCGGTGCCGAGGCCCGTTGCGATCTCGTCGGTGTCGCCCTGGTGGATGTGGACGCGCTCGGGCGCGACGCCGAACTGCTCGGCGACGATCTGCGCATAGGCTGTCTGGTGCCCCTGCCCGCTCGATTGCGTGCCGATCAGGACAGTGACGTCGCCATTGGGATCGAGCCGCACATTGGCGGTCTCCTCGCCCATGGTGCCGCACACCTCGACATAGCTCGCAAGGCCGATGCCGCGGATCAGGCCATGCTTCTTGGCGAGTTTCGCGCGCTTGGGAAACTCCTTCCACTCGGCGATCTCCATCGCGCGCTTCAGATGCGCGGCGAAGTCACCGGAATCATAGACCTTGCCGGTCGCGGTCTTGTACGGCAGCGCCTTCGGCTGGATGAAGTTCTTGCGGCGGATCGCGTCCGGCGTCATGTCGAGCTTTCGCGCGCAGGCATCGACCAGGCGTTCGATGACATAGGCCGCCTCAGGCCGGCCCGCGCCGCGATAGGCGTCGACCGGAACGCTGTTGGTGAAGATGGTGCGCACCCGGCAGTGGAACGCCTGGATGTCATAGAGGCCCGGCAGCATGCCGGCGCCGCCATGCGGGATGTAGGGCCCGAAGGTGGACAGATATGCGCCCATGTCGCCCATCAGGTCGCAATCCATCGCCAGGAACTTGCCGTCCTCGGCCAGCGCCATCTTCGCGGTGGTGACGTTGTCGCGACCCTGCGCGTCGCCCATGAAATGCTCGGTGCGGTCGGCCGCCCATTTCACCGTCTTCTTCAGTTTCTTGGCCGCGACCGCCATCAGGGCGTATTCGCGGTACGGGAACAGCTTCGTGCCGAAGCCGCCGCCGACATCGGGGCAAATCACCCGCATCTTGTCGGTCGGGATCTTGAGCACGTTCTGGCACAGGATGTCGCGTAGCCGATGGCTGCCCTGGCTGCCGATGGTGAGCGTCAGGTGATCGCGCTTGGCATCGTATTCGCAGACGGCCGCGCGCGTCTCCATGAAGCTCGCAACCACGCGCGGATTGACGATCGAGATTTCGGCCACCGCATGCGCCTTGGCGAAGGCGGCTTCCGTCGCAGCCTTGTCGCCGATCGAGACGTCGAACAGCACGTTGCCGGGCTTGTCCGGCCAGACCTGGGCTGCGCCCTTCTTCACGGCGTTGACGACACCGGTCACCGCCGGCAGCGGGCTCCATTTGACCTCGATCGCCTCGATGGCGTCACGGGCCTGGTCGATGGTCTCGGCGATGACGAAGGCGATGGCATCGCCGACATGCCGGACCTCGTCCTTGGCGAGGATCGGGTAAGGCGGGCCGGTGAACGGATCGGTCTCGAGGTTGAACAGGCACGGCAGATTGCCGAGATCCGCAACGTCCTCGGCGGTCAGGATCAGCGCGACACCGGGGAGCCCGCGGGCGCGGCTTGCATCTATGGTGTATTTGGCATGCGCATGCGGCGAGCGCAGCATCAAGCAGCGAAGTGCGGCCTGCGGCGCGTAATCGTCGGTATAGCGGCCCTTGCCGCGGATGAACGCGTCATCCTCCTTGCGCAGCACGCTTTGGCCAACGCCGAACTTGATGGGAGCCGCCATTTTGTTTTCCCGTTCTCATGGTGGTTTTGCGGACCATATTGCCGTGGAAAAACTGGCAAGGCAAACGGGTTTAGGCGGGCGCGCCCGTCAAGGCCGATGATTCGAAGCCGCCCTCGGCGGCTCTCGGGCAACCATGACGCTCAGCCGCGCCAAACCCGTGTCAATGGCTGAATTTCCTGACCATAAGATATTTATCATACGTGACATCACCTATGCGGACGGCACAGGGATCCGTGCCGTAGACCTCGAACCCGTTGCGCTTGTAGGTCCTGATTGCAGCGGTTGCTTCGAGCAGGACCTCAAGGTGTACCTGCTCGACGCGTGCCTCGGCATGGGGGAGTGTCAGAAGTTTTGTGTAAGAGCGTCTCTGTGAGGGGTTTGCGGGGTCAGCGGACTGACCCCATGGGGTCAGTCCGCTGAGCCTGCAAAGCGCTCGCCGAACTGGATGGCAAACTGGCCCATTGCGGCCGTCCATGCAACCGGTCGTCGCCAATGGATGCCGGCATTTCTGATGGCGAGGTAAAGCAGCTTCATCGCCGCCTCGTCGTTGGGGAAGCTGCCGCGTGTTTTGATGATCTTGCGCAGCGAACGGTTCAGCGCCTCGACCGCGTTGGTGGTATAGATCATTTTGCGTATCTCCGGCGCGAAGGCGAAGAACGGAATGACGTGCTCCCACGCCCGGCGCCAGGCCGCCCCGATCGCGGGATAGCGCTTGCCCCACTCGGCTTCGAAGTCCTCGAGCCTGAGCAGAGCGGCGTCGGCATTCTCGGCATGATAGATCGCCTTGATCGAGGGAAGGATCGCCTTGCGATCCTTCCAGGACACGAAGGATAGGCTGTTGCGGATCAAATGCACGATGCAGGTCTGGACCATCGCCTTGGGAAAGACGCTGTTGATCGCCTCGGGAAAGCCCTTCAGACCGTCGACGACGGCGATCAGGATGTCGGCGACGCCGCGGTTCCTCAGATCGTTCATGACCTTGAGCCAGAATTTGGCGCCTTCGGTTTGCTCGATCCAAAGCCCGAGCACGTCTTTCTCGCCCGATGCAGTGATGCCCAGCACGACGTAGACTGCCTTGTTCTTGACCATCCCCTCATCGCGAATCTTGACCCTGAGCGCGTCGAAGAAGACCACCGGATAGATCGCTTCCAGCGGCCGGCTCTGCCATTCGCGGACCTCGTCGAGAATCGCGTCGGTGACCTTGCTGATCAGATCGGAGGACACCTCGGTGCCGTAGAGCTCGGCCAGATGGCCCTGGATCTCCCGTACCGTCATGCCCCGCCCGTAGAGACTGATGATCTTCTCGTCGAAGCCGTCGAAGCGGGTCTGGCCCTTCGCGACGATCACCGGTTCGAACGTGCCGGCGCGGTCGCGCGGCACCTCGATCTCGATCTCGCCGTCGTCCGTCAACAGCGCTTTGCTGCTTGTGCCGTTGCGGCTGTTGCCCGACCCGCGGCCCGCCGGGTCGCCCTTCTCATAGCCAAGGTGGTGGGTCAGCTCCGCACCCAGTGCGCGCTCCAGAAGCGCCTTCTTCAGTCGTCTGAAAAGCCCGTCTTCGCCGGCTAAGTCTTCTGGCTTGAGGCTGCCCCCGGCAAGAAGCTGGTCCAAAATCTCAGGTGAAAAATCCGTAGCCATGTGAGTCTCCTGTCAAAGGTAAACTCACAGAAACCATCTTACACCGAGTTACTGACACCCTCCGGCATGGGCAAGAAGCTCCTTGATGAGTCGATCTCCGAATCCTTTGCCTCGGCCATTTTCCCTCACGTAAACCGTGAAGATGTGACCCCTGTGCTGCGATCGACGAGCTGGCGACACGTAGAAGCCCGCCACTCCGATCAGATTTCCGCGCACAAAGGCGCCGAGGATCGCTCCACTCAGCCAATGGCGATAAGCCGCCAGCATCGCCTCTCCGCCCTCGTCCTCTTCAGCAGAACCAAACGTCTGAGGGTGCGTCCGAAGCGCCTCCGCGCGAATCTCGCGGAAGAGATCGAAATCATCGACAGTCAATCGTCGGATTTCCACGTCTGCCTGGGCACGCGCCGCATGCGATGTCATGATCGCCTCCTCTCCTTGTCGCAGCGAAGGTCGGCAGGGATTGCTGGCCTTCTCACATCCCACCACGGCCCCACAGAGCCCTCGCATTGTCTCTCAACCTCTCGAGCGCACGTTCAGGCGCGATGCAGTCGATCTCGCCACGCGTCAGGCCGATGTCCACCAGCTCCCTGTCGCTCAGGTCGTGCAAGCTGACCCGTGAGTGCGGCCGCCGCTCCTGAAACGCCCGCCAGTATTGCCTGAGCACGCTCAAGACGATGGAGAGGTCGAGGCGACGTCTCGCGACATCGCGCTCCGTCGCGACTGTGGTGGTCGTCTGTTGGGGTGGCATCGGATGCTCCTGCTGTTGAGCCGGCAGGGAACGTGGCCAAAGAAAAGGCCCCGTCCGATGCCGGCGGGGCCTGGTGAAAAGATGTCGTCGTCGAAATCCTAGCGCACGACTCCTCCCACCGCCCAGCCGAAGCGGGTGATGTGGTTGCGGTTGAGGGTGCGCGACGATTTGATCATGCGTCGCTCATACCACGGCAATCGCACAAAATCAAGAGATGTGCGAATGTCGGTTGCACCCTGGAAGCGAGCGCCCTGCGCGCCTAAAGCGCGATGCGACAGGATGAATCGTCATCGCGCTTTAGGTTGTTGTTTAAGCATGATCTTTTCGGAAAACCGCTACGCACTTTTCCGGATCATGCTTTAGCCGCGCACCAGGGAGACCAACCAATTACGGCCGAACAGGATGAGGATCGCGAGCGCGTAGACGATGGTGCCGCCGACGGCGAGCAGGACCAGAGTCAACTCATCGTGGAAGCGCATCGAGCCAAGATACGCACCGCCGAAATGCGCGATCAGCCAGAACGCGGCGGCGAGGATCAGTCCGGTCACGAGGAACTTGGCGAGCGACACGAGCCAGGCGCGGTCCAGCACGAGAAAGCCTCGCCGCACCGCGAAGAACAGCACGAGCAGGAGGTTGGTCCAGACGCCGACGGCGGTTGCGAGCGCGAGGCCAATCTGGGCGAGCGATCCCATCAGGGCGACCTTCAGTGCGACGTTGACGGCGATGCCGGTCAGCGAGGCGCGAACCGGCGTCGCCGTATCCTTGCGCGCATAGAAGGTCGCGACCGCACTGCGGATCAGCACGAAAGGAATAAGGCCGATGGCATAGGCCGCGAGCGTGCCGCCGGCGGCGACGGCATCGGCCTTCGAGAAGGCGCCGCGGGCGAACAGCGCACGCATGATCTCGTCGGGCACGGTGAGGAAGGCCGCCACGAACGGTATCGAGAACAGCAGCGTGAAATCGAAGGCGCGACGCTGCGCCCTCATCGCGCCGTCATGGTCGTTGGCGGTAATCCGCCGCGACATCTCCGGCAACAGCACCGTGCCGATGGCGATGCCGATGACCCCGATCGGCAGCTGGTTGAGACGGTCGGCATAATAGAGCGCCGACAGCGCCCCCGCGGGGAGAAAGGTCGCGATGATGGTGTCGGCGAACAGCGCGACCTGCGTGCCCATCGAGCCCAGCGTCGCCGGTCCAAGCGCCTTGAAGAAGCCGCGGACGTCTTCGTCGAGCTTCAGCGGTGCGAAACGCGGCAGGCCGCCATGGCGGGCGAGATCGCCCGCGAGCAGGAAATATTGCAGGAAGCCGGAGATGAGCACGCCCCAGGCGGCAGCATGGCCCGCGGTCGGAAACCAGGCGGCGAGCGCCAGCGTCATCATCATCGCGACATTGAGGAAGATCGAGGCCGCCGCCGCGCTGGCAAAGCGCTGCATCACGTTGAGCATGCCGCCGTAGAGCGTCACCAGCGTGATCAGGAGCAGATAGGGAAAGGTGATCCGGGTCAGCTCGATCGCGAGCTTGCGCTGCTCGGCGTCGTCACCGAAGCCCGGTGCGAGGATGCTCATGGCCTGCGGCATGAACAGCCAGGCGACGATCAGCAGCACCACCTGCGAGGCCAGGAGCAGCGTGAAGATGCGGTCGGCGAACAGGCTTGCCGCCGCCTCCCCCTTCTCGCCATGGACATGGGCATAGGCCGGCACCCAGGCCGCGTTGAAGGCGCCCTCAGCGAAGATCGCGCGGAAATGATTGGGCAGCCGCAGCGCCACGAAAAAGGCATCGGCGACAGGGCCGGCGCCGAGGATCGCCGCGAGCATGATGTCGCGGGCAAATCCCGTCACCCGCGAGAGCAGCGTGTAGCCACCAACCGTGAAGATGCGTCCGAGCATGCGCCTGTTTTAGAGCATGGCGCGATCAGGTCTAGGTGCAAACCGTGACGGAGGTGTGCTCCCTCCCCCGCTTGCGGGGGAGGGTTGGGGAGAGGGTGTCTCAGCAACGAAGACTCCCCCAGAGGAGAGAGCCCTCACCCGCGCCTTCGGCGCGACCTCTCCCGCAAGCGAGAGCTTTGCATAATTGGATGTAAGGGACTGGTTCCCGATGTCGGGCTTTTTTTGCGCGGGGTCGGACGGCGCGCGGGCGTTGAATGGTTGGGTTTTCGCGGCCAACCGATGGCGTTGGGCGGCGGCGGTCATGCCGCAGCTCCCGCAGGAGACAGCACTGCCCATCGTTTGAGATTCATGGCGAGGCAGATCAGGCGCAGACGCGTCTGGTTGCGCGCCAAGCCGAGATAGCGGGCGCGCGCCCAGCGGTAGCTGCCCTTGAGGCGCGCGAAGACCTGCTCGACCGGTGCGCGGCGCTTTCCCACAGCGTCGTTGAAGCGCTTCTGCCGCTCGGTCAACGGATGATGCTTGTTGGGCCGAAACATCAGCCGCGGCTTGATGCCTCGCGCACGGAGGCCGCTGCGGCGCTCGTGCTTGTCATAGGCCTGGTCGGCGTAGACCGCCTTCTCATCACCACAGATCAACTCGTCGGCGGGCACCGTGTCGTTGACCGCAGCATCGGTCAGCTTGTTGCGGCGGATGATGGCCGAGCCCTTGTCGATGCCGACATGCGCCTTGTAGCCGAAGTATCGTTTGCCGCCCTTCTTGGTCCAGCGCGCATCCGGATCGCGCTTGCTGTTGACCAGTTTGCTCGGCGCCCGGCCGTCCGGGCCGGGCGGCTGCGGGTCCTCTGGCGGCTTTGGCGGCTTCACCGCCGCCGGGATCAGGCTCGCATCGATCAGTGTGCCCCGCCGCAGCACCAGCCCATGCGCCTCGATCTGGCGCAGGATCTCACCGAACAGCGTCTCGTCCAGGCCGGCCCGCTGCAAAGCGTCGCGGAAGCGCCAGATCGTTGCGTGGTCGGGGGTCTCGTCGCCCAGCACAAAGCCGCAGAAATCGCGGAACGAGGCGCGATCATCCAGCGCCTCTTCAAGCTCAGGATCGGACAGCCCGTACCATTGCTGCAGCAGCAGCGCCTTGAACATCACCAGCCGCGGATAGGCCGGCGCGCCCCGCTCCGGTTCCGGCAGACCGCCCAGCACGCGCGCCACTGCCGCCCAATCGACCAGTTCGCCAACCCGCCTCAGCACCCGATTGCCTTTCCCTCGCCGCGACACCAGCGCGTCCGCGAAGCTCGGTTGTCCAACCTGCCGATATGCCATCCCCAGCCCCCTACCAATCAAGCCGAGAGAATTGCAGATTCGTGCTTTATGCAAAGCTCTCGCAAGCGGGAGAGGTGAAGCAAAATCACCCCGCGAGCGCGCCGCGGACGGCGGCGATGATTCGCTCCTGGTCGGCTTCGGTCACATAGGCGTGCATCGGCAGGCTGATGACGTCCTGCGACAGGCTCTCGCAACCCGGCAGCCCGCCTTCCGCGACCGGATAATGCTTGTAGGCGGTCTGCTGATGCATCGACTTGCCGTAGTAGATCGCGGTCGGCACGCCCTGGGCCTTCAGCGCGGCGGCAAAGCCGTCGCGGTCGGTACCCTCGGGCAGACGGATGGTGTACTGCGCCCAGACCGAAGTATTGCCGGGGCTGAGGCGCGGCACGGTGACCACATTGGACAGACCGCGCTCATAGCGCTCCGCGACCTTGTTGCGGGCGGCGATCTCGTCGTCAAAGATCTTCAGCTTCTCGATCAGGACCGCGGCCTGCATGGTGTCGATCCGGCCGGTCAGGCCGAGACGGACATTGTCGTATTTGTCCATGCCCTGCCCGTGCACGCGGATGCTGCGCAGCGTGGCCGCGAGCTCGTCGTCATCGGTGAAGATCGCGCCGCCGTCGCCGAAGCAGCCGAGCGGTTTTGCCGGGAAGAAGCTGGTCGCCGTGGCATGCGCGAGCGTGCCGAGCTTGCGGCCCTTGTAGCTCGCGCCAAACGCCTGCGCGGCGTCGTCGAGCACAAACAGGCCCTCGGCCTTGGCGATCTCGGCGATGGAATCGTGATCGGCCGGCTGGCCGAACAGGTCGACCGGAATCACCGCGACGGGCTTGAGGCCGGCCTTGCGGGCGGTCGCGATGCCGCGCTTCAGCGACTCCGGGCTCATGTTGAAGGTCGCCTCGTCCACGTCGACATAAACAGGCGTCGCGCCGGTCCGCGCCACCGGCGAGGCGGTCGCGATGAAGGTGAAGGATGGACACAGCACGGCATCGCCGGGCCCGACATTCTTCGCCATCATCACCATCAGGATCGCGTCGGTGCCGCTGGCGCAGCCGATCACGTGCTTGGCGCCGCAATAGGCCGCGAGCTGCTTCTCGAGCTCGAAGACCTCGGGTCCGTTGACGAACTGGCAATGGTCGAGCACGCGCTTGACGGCTGCATCGAGCGAGGCCCCGAGCCGGCGCCGCTGCGCGCCGACGTCGATGAAGGGAATGGGATCGGAACGCAGATGCTGGTTCATAGTCTGGTTCTTGGCGCCTTGTGACGTTTGAGCGGTCGACATGGAAAAGGATCAGCCGGCGACGCGGCGCGGAGCCTTGCGGACAGGCGCCGTCGCCGCAGGCCGCGACGGCGTTTCGAGACATTGCGTGGCGATCTCGAGGCTGGCGACGCCTTCATCGCCCGTGACGGCCGGCGTATCGCCATGGCGCACCGCCTTGAGGAATGCGATCAGCTCGGCGCGCAGCGGCTCATCGTGGCCGACCGGCAGATGCCGCATCGAGTAGCTGCCGTCGGGCTTGAAGCCGAAGCACTCGGTGACCTGGCGCGTGAGCAGATCGCCCATCACGTATTTGCCGCGGGTGGCGACCGTGACGCTGCGCGCCTTGAACGGCGTCAGCCAGTTGGTGTTGATGTGGGCGAGCACGCCGTTGGCGGTGCGGAACTGCAGGAGCGCGATGTCCTCGCGCTCGGCGACGGCGCTCGACAATTGCGGCTGCACCTCGACGATGTCGGATTCGGTGAACCAGCGGATCAGATCGATGTCGTGCACGGCAAGATCGATGACGACGCCGACATTGGACATGCGCGGGGGGAACGGGCCGACGCGCGTGATGGCGATGGAGAGAATGTCCTCGCCCGCGATGGCCTGCTTGACCGCGGCGACCGCCGGATTGAAGCGCTCGACATGGCCGACCATCAGCGTCACGCCGGCCTTCTGTGCCGCGGCGACGATCTCGCGGCCCTCTGACACCGTGGATGCGATCGGCTTCTCGACCAGCACGTGGATGTTCTTGGCGATGCAGGCGAGCGCGACCTCGTGATGCAGATGGGTGGGCGCGGCGATGGTCACGGCGTCGACGCCTTCGGCGAGGAGCTGGTCGAGCGTCTCGAAGCTTTCGCAACCGGCAAGCTCCGTTGCCCGCGCGCGATGTGCCGCCGAGGGATCGACGAC
The DNA here is from genome assembly GCF_041262065.1 of Bradyrhizobium sp. USDA 327. Classification (NCBI taxonomy): domain Bacteria; kingdom Pseudomonadati; phylum Pseudomonadota; class Alphaproteobacteria; order Hyphomicrobiales; family Nitrobacteraceae; genus Bradyrhizobium; species Bradyrhizobium sp. USDA 327. The sequence continues at coordinate 4,385,177 of NZ_JBGCCW010000001.1, forward strand.
GCCGACGAGGCTGACGCCGGGTAGACCCGCAAGCACGCGCGCGTGGTTGCTGCCCATCACGCCGGCGCCAATGACGCCGACGCGCAAGCCGGCCTTCGCCGGTGCAGATCCTTTGGAACTCATCTGAGCAAACCCCGATTCAACCCAAATCCCCGGCGCCTCTCCTAGCACGGCCGCCACATTTGTGGCGAATGCGCACTTGGGACCCCGGACACGATTTGATTCAAAAAGTTACACGTTCCCCGGGCCTTAAGCGCAAAAGATACCGTCTTCCCGGCCCGGGTCGCGTGATTCGGAGCTTGCTGGTTACGACCTTTGATAGTCGTCTTCAATCCGGATGATGTCGTCTTCCCCGAGATAAGAGCCGGTCTGGACCTCGATCAGCTCCAGCTGGATCTTGCCGGGGTTCTCCATCCGGTGGACGGCGCCCATCGGAATGTAGATCGACTCGTTCTCATGCACCGTCTTCACGGCCTCGTTGACGGTGACCTGGGCCGTGCCCCGCACCACGATCCAGTGCTCGGCGCGATGATGGTGCTTCTGCAGCGACAGCCGCCCGCCCGGCTTCACCACGATGCGCTTGACCTGGTGGCGCTCGCCATTGTCGACGGACTGATAGCTGCCCCAGGGCCGGTGCACCTTCAGATGCTCCTCGGTGACCTTCGGCGCGACCGCCTTCAGCTTGGTCACCAGGCGCTTCAGGCCGTTGGCATCCTTCTGGCGCGAGACCAGGATCGCGTCCGCGGTGGCGACCACGACGAGATCGTCGACGCCTTCGAGCGCGACCAGCGCGGAATCGGTGGTGACGTTGCAGTTGCGGGAGTCCTCGAACACGGCGGTGCCATGCGCCGCGTTGCCTTGCGCATCCTTCTCCGAGAGCTCCCACACCGCGAGCCAGGAGCCGACGTCGGACCAGCCGCACGACACCGGCACCACGGCCGCGCGCGCGGTCTTCTCCATCACCGCATAGTCGATCGATATCGCCTTCGCCGCGCCGAACGCCTCCGGCTCCAGCGTGACGAAGCCGAGATCGCGGCCGGCATTGTTGACGGCGCTCGTGACGGCCTCGACGCTTCCGGCATCGACCTTGCGATATTCGTCGAGCAGCACTGCGGCCGGGAACATGAAGTTGCCGCTGTTCCAGAGATAGCCCGAATTGACGTAGTCGGACGCCTTCACCGCGTCCGGCTTCTCGACGAAGCGCGTAACCGCATGCACTTCGCCGGAAATCACCTCACCCGGATTGATGTAGCCGTATTCGGTCGCCGGCCGCTCCGGCTTGACGCCGAAGGTGACGATGCGCCCGGCCCTCGCGGCGGTGAGGCCCTCGCGGCAGGCCGCGACGAAGGCGGCATTGTCCTGCACCACGTGGTCGGCGGCGAGCGCGAGCACGATCGCTTCACTGTCGCGATTCTGCGCGAACACCGCGCCCGCCGCGATCGCGGGGCCGGAATCGCGCCGCATCGGCTCGAGGATCACGTCCGCCTCGATGCCGATCTCGGCGAGCTGCTCCAGCACCATGAAGCGATACGACGCATTGGTGATGACGATCGGACGATCGAACAGCGAGGGATCGGACACGCGCAGCAGCGTGTCCTGGAAGGTCGAGCGCGTGCCGAACAGCGGCAGGAATTGCTTGGGGCGAACCTCGCGCGAAGCGGGCCACAGCCGCGTGCCGGCACCGCCGCACATGATGAGGGGGATTATGCGTTTGTCCATCGTGATCTCAAACCTTGAAGTAGTCCCGATACCAGGTGACGAAATTATGGACCCCATGCTCGATCGGCGTTGACGGTGCAAAGCCGGTGTCGCGCATCAAATCCTCGACATCCGCGAACGTTTCCCGCACATCTCCCGGCTGCATCGGCAGCAATTCTTTGATCGCCGTCCGGCCCAGCTCCCGCTCCAGAAGACCGACGACGTGCATCAGCTCCTCCGGATGGTGGTTGCCGACATTGTAGAGCTTAAACGGCGCATTTGCGGCAGCCGGATCGTCCGCAGGCACAAGATCGATCAGCTTCGATACGACGCGGGTCACGTCATCGATATAGGTGAAGTCACGACGCATCTTGCCATGGTTAAAGAGCCGGATCGGCTTGCCCGCCATGATGGCGTTCGCGAACAGAAACATGGCCATGTCGGGCCGGCCCCACGGGCCGTAAATGGTAAAGAAGCGCAGCCCCGTGACCGGCAGGCGGTAGAGATGGCTGTAGGACTGCGCCATTACCTCGTTCGCCTTCTTGGTCGCGGCATAGAAGCTCACGGGATGATCGGTGCGGTCCGCAACCGCAAATGGCAGTTTTGTGTTGGCGCCGTAAACGGAGGATGACGAGGCGTAGACGAGATGACGACAGCCGTTGTTGCGGCAGCCCTCCAGTACGTTGAGAAAGCCCTGGAGATTGGAATCGGCATAGGCGTGCGGCTGCTCGATCGAGTAGCGCACGCCGGCCTGCGCCGCCATGTGCACGACTTTGGCAAAACGATGTTGGGCAAACAGCGCCGCCATCGCCTCGCGGTCGGCGAGGTCGGCCTCGACGAAGGAGAAGCGGGAATCGTCCCTGAGCAGCGCCAGGCGCGCTTTCTTCAGCGCCGGATCGTAATAGCTGTTGAGATTGTCGAGCCCGACGACGGGACGGCCTTCGCCCAGGAGCTGCCGGGCGACGTGAAAGCCGATGAATCCGGCGGCACCCGTGACCAAAATCGCCTGATCCGTCATCCTGTTCCCTGGGGATCCCTAGCCCGGTCCTGTTTAGCCGCCAGCTCGATCGGGTCGCAATAGGCTTGCCGCTGCCCTCACAACACCCCAACGACGGCTATTGCAAGATCGGCGCCAAGACCATACCAAAGCGGCCGAATTCGGCGCCTCGCGTCGGGTTGCCTCAAATCTTCGCAAACCCTGTCCATGCGGGCGAGATGCGCCGAATCCTGTTGTCGACGGCCAAGATCATGATTTCCGCGGCGCTGCTCTATCTGGCGCTGCGCAAGGTCGACCTGTCCGAATTGTTTTCGCGCTTCACCGTCACCAGCCTGTTCTGGATCGGCGTCGCGATCGCGCTCGCGTTCCTGCAGATCTTCGTCGGCGTGCTGCGCTGGCGCCAGATCAGCGCCGTCTGCGGCGCGCCGCTCGAGCTCGGCCGCGCCATGCGCTACAACGTGATCGGCTCGTTCTTCAACCAGACCCTGCCGTCGGCGATCGGCGGCGATGCGGTCCGGCTCTGGCTGGTCGCGCGCGCCGGCGCCGGATGGCGTGCGGCGACCTACTCGATCTTCGTCGACCGCGCGATCGGCCTGATCGCGCTCGCGGTTCTCATCGTCGCCAGCCTGCCCTGGAGCTACACCCTCATCACCGATCCGCACGGGCGCTCGGCCCTGCTGCTCATCGACCTGCTGGCGCTCGCGGGCGGCCTCGGCTTTCTGATTTTCGGCATGCTGAAATGGCCCTGGCTGAAGACCTGGTGGGCCACGCATCACATCCACGCCTGCGCCGTGATCGCCAATCGCGTGATCTTCAGCCGCACCCGCGGGCCGATCGTCGCAATCCTGTCGGTCCTCGTTCACGTGCTGGCCGTCGTCATCGCCTGGTGCGTCGTGCGGTCGATTGCAGCCCCGGTTCGCTTCAGCGACGTCTTTCTGCTGGTGCCGCCGGTGATGCTGATCACGATGATGCCGATCTCGATCGCGGGCTGGGGCGTGCGCGAAGCCACGATGAGCCTTGCGTTCGGCTTCGCGGGACTTGCCGCCAACGAGGGCGTCAACGTCTCGCTGCTGTTCGGCGCCGTGTATTTCATCGTCGGCGCAGTCGGCGGCCTGGTCTGGATCCTCAGCGCGGAGAAGGCCGCGCAAGGCTCGGCCCCGATCGGAGTGCCGGAGTGAGCTCGGCCACCGAAGCGCTCGCCGGCGCGCCCGTGCTGCTTGCTGTTGCGATCGCCGCGCTGATCTCGGCTCTCGTCACCTGGACCAGCCGTCCCCTGCTCCAGCGCTACGCACTGGCGCGACCGAACGCGCGGTCCTCACATCGCATCCCGACCCCGCAGGGCGCGGGCATCGCGGTGATCGCCGCGACCCTGATCGTCGCCTCGCTCTGGGCCGTCTGGGCGAACGTCGCTATCCCGCCGGTACTGATCGGCGCGACGGTGCTGATCGCGCTGGTCGGGTTTGCCGACGACATAAAGTCGCTGCCGGTGATCGTGCGGCTGGTGCTGCAGGCAGCCTGCGTCGGCGCAGTGGTGTTCACCGCGCCGGAGACCGCGCGCATCGTGCCGGCACTGCCGCTTGCTCTGGAGCGCGGCCTCATCGTCCTTGCCGGAGTCTGGTTCGTGAACCTCGTCAACTTCATGGACGGGCTCGACCTGATGACGGTGGCGGAAGTCGTGCCGGTCACCGCGGCGCTGCTGTTGCTCGGATGGCTCGGGGATTTCTCGTGGCCGGCCGTGCTGATCGCCGCCGCGCTGTGCGGCGCCATGCTCGGCTTTGCGCCGTTCAACCGTCCGGTCGCAAGGGTCTTTCTGGGCGACGTCGGCAGCCTGCCGATCGGCCTCTTGCTCGGCTGGTGCCTGCTGGAGCTCGCCTTCCGGGGGCAGACGGCCGCAGCGCTGCTGTTGCCCGCCTATTATCTTGCGGATTCCACCATCACGCTGTTCCGACGCATCATCAGGCGCGAACCATTCTGGTCGGCACACCGCACGCACTTTTATCAGCGTGCAACCGACAACGGGTTCACGGTGAAGCGGGTGGTCGGCGAGGTATTCGCGCTCAATCTCGTGCTGGCATTGCTCGCCATCGCCACCGTTCACGCCGGTTCGACGACGATCACGATCGTCTCACTGTTCGCTGGCGCGGGCGCGGTCGGATTCGTGCTGCGCCGTTTCTCCCGGCCTCAGGGCTCCTGATCCGAGACCGCCAGGCGCAAGCCCTCCTTGAGGGTGACCTGCGGCTGCCAGCCGGTTGCGATCGCCTTCGAAATGTCCAGCTCGAGCGAGCCGATCAGGCCATCATGCATATCCTGCCGGCCCATCATGCGGAGGACCGCGCCGAGCAGCTTTGGCGGCATGCGGAACAGCCGGGTGCTCTTGCCGGAGGCTCGCGCCAGACATGCGATGAATTCAGGCGTCGAGACCCGCTCCCGATCGGCCAACAGGAAGATCTCGAAATTGCTCCCCGGGTCGGGATGGCCGAGCCGATGCAGGATGAACGACGACAGGTTCTGCACGGAGAGAAAGTTGCGGCGATTGCGGATTGCCGCGAACGGCAGCGGCAGTCCCAGCCTCACCGCCCGTGCCAGCAGCGCGAAATTGCCCTTGGCCCCCGCGCCATAGATGAGCGGCGGCCTGATCACCGAGATCTTCATTCCGCTGTCGCGCGCCAGCGTCCTCAAGCCCGCCTCGGCCTCCGCCTTGGATGTGCCATAGAGGCCACGCGGCGTCGGAACATCGCTCTCGCGGAACGGCGCACGGCCTTCATTGGTGCGGCCGTGAACGAGAACGGTGCTGATGAAGATGAACTGGCGCACGCCGGCCGTCGCCGCAGAGCGCGCCAGATGCAGTGTGCCGTCGACATTGACGTCGCGGTACAGCTGGACCGCGTGTTCCTCGTTCTTGTAGTGCACGCGCGCGGCGAGATGGACGACGGCGTCGACGCCTTCAAGCGCGGCCTGCCAGTCTGTTTCGGGGCCGATCGATCCGATCGGAACCTCGCCGTCGGTCCCATCCGCGCGGCGCACCGCGCGGCGGACCGACCAGCCCGCCCGCGTCAGCGCAGGCACGATATGGCGGCCGAGGAAGCCGCTCGCCCCCGTCACCAGCGCGAGCGGCTTGGTCTCGCTCATCGTTGCTCCACCAGAATCGCGTTGCCCGACAATCCGCCGACCGGAGCGGCACAGGCGACGATCTTGCCTCGAGGCTGCATGGTCAGGCCGCTGTGGACCCGAATTCGGGCACCGCATCCTTCAGGATGGTCCTGATGGTGGCGCGATCGTCGCGGGCGATCGCCTGCTCCAGCGCAGCAATCCATTTGCGCAGCGTCTGCATCGGCGGCTCGTTCGGCTGCGCGGCCATGATGCCGGGAACACCGATCTCGCGGGTCGGCTCCTCGGAGGCGAACAGGATCTCGTGCAGCCGCTCGCCTGGCCGCATGCCGGTGAACACGATCTCGATGTCGTAGCCCGGCTGCAGTCCGGAAAGGCGGATCATGCGCTCGGCGAGATCGACGATTTTTACCGGCTGGCCCATGTTGAGCACGTAGACCGAGACGTCAGGGCGCTGCGTTCCGAGCGCATGCGTGGCCGCGGTGATGACGAGATCGCAGGCCTCGCGGATGGTCATGAAGTAGCGGACCATGTCGGGATGCGTCACCGTCACCGGGCCGCCGGCCTCGATCTGCGCCTTGAACTTCGGCACCACCGAGCCGTTCGAGGCCAGCACGTTGCCGAACCGGACCGAGATCAACCGCATCGGCGGCTTGGCGCCGCCGCTGCCTGCGGCGAGCTCGTGATCGAGCGCCTGGCAGTACATCTCCGCAAAGCGCTTGGTCAGGCCGAGCATCGACACCGGCTCGATCGCCTTGTCGGTCGAGATCATCACCATCGCCCCGGCGCCGGCCGCCACGGCGGCATCCGCAACGTTGATCGAGCCGAAGATGTTGGTCTTGACGCCTTCGCTCCAGTCGCGTTCGAGGATCGGAACGTGCTTGAGCGCCGCGGCGTGGAACACGATGTCCGGCTTGAACTCCGCCATCAGGCGCATGATGCGCTCGCGGTCGCGAATGTCGGCGATCCGCCCTTCGATCTCGGCTGCCGCCCCCCGCGCGGCGAGCGCTTCCGTGATCGCGTAGAGCGCCGGCTCGGAGTTTTCCGCGATGAGGAGCCGCGCGGCGCCGAAGGCGACGACGCGCTCGCAGATCTCTGCACCAATCGAGCCGCCGCCGCCGGTGACGATCACGGCCTTGCCCCTGATCAGCGCTTCCAGGCGCCCATAGTCGATCGTCTCGCTTGGCCGAAGCAGGAGGTCCTCGACCGCGACCGCGGTGAGCCGCGGCGTGTCGCCGCTCTCCAACGAGGGCATGCGGTTGACGATCACTCCCAGCTTGCGCGCCCGCATCAGGATCGATTCCGGGTGTGCTTCCGGCTCGAATGCCGACGGTGTCATGATGAGGCGCGCGATCGCCTTGTTGCGCTTGGCGAAGTCCGCGATGACGTCCTCGACGTCGTCGATGCCGCCCAGCACCGGCAGGTTACGGATAAACTGGCCGCGATCCGCCATCGAGGGCGACAATACGCCAACGGGCCAGATGTGCTTGATGGCCCCGCTCTCGATGCCGCGCAGCAGCACCTCCGCATCCGCGGCGCGGCCGATCAGCAGCGTCGGGGCGGCATCGCTGCCCTTCGCGTGACGCCGTACCCGCGTATAGCGGAAGTAGCGATAGGCCATGCGCAGCGCGCTGAGGAAGGTGATCTCCAGGAACCAGTAGAGAACGATCGTCACCTTGCCGAGGAAAAAGGCGCCGCGGACGTTGGGAGCGACGAAGATGTAGTCGAGCACGAGCAGCGCGACGGTGAGCACGGTCGCCGCGCGGACGATGTTCAGCGCATCCGGCAGCGAGATGAAGCGCCACTTCGTCGTGGTCAGGTTCAAGACGAAGAACACGACCACGCTGAAGGCCAGAAAATAGGGCAGGATCTGGAACAGCAGCGGCAAGCGCTCGAAGAAGTCTTCGCCACCCTCGAATCGCAGATAGAAGGCGGCAAAAAGCGCGGCCGTGGTCGCCAGCAGGTCGTGGAGCGCGATCAGGAAATTGCGCGAGGTAAGATGCGAAAGACGCGTCATCCGCCGACCGATGAATACCCAGTTAGATGCAACCTGACCGCGCTGATACCCCATCTGGGCAAGACTTGCCAGCCGCGCGACCGCTCAGGAACCAGCTTCCCCCATCGTCGCCTCGGCCTGTTGTGCCCGGATCACCATGCCGCCGGCAACGCCGACGCCGATGACGTACATCCAACCCTCGTGGAAATCGAACAGATGCGAGTTGAACAGCGAGGTGAAGACGTTCTGCACCACGACCAGGAGCCCGATCCAATTGGCAAGCCCGTCGCCGCGAAACAACAACAGATGCAGGATCCAGATCGTGTAGAGAACGGCGACGCCGATGAAGCCCCATTGCACGGCAACATTCAGCGTCTGATTGTGGGGGTTGCCGATCACTTCGGCTGACGCCTTGTGCTGACTGCCGGGCGTCGCGACGCGCTCGAACAATCCACGCGTCGAGCCCGTGCCGTGTCCTATGATCGGCGCCTTCGCGAAGAAGCTGAGCGACTTTCGCCAGAATTCGAGCCGCAGGCCCAGCGAGGTCGGCTCGCCCCTTTCCATATAGCGCGTGTAGTCGTCCGTAAACCTCTCGGCAGTATGGCGCAAGTGTGGAGAGACCTGCCAGGCGAGAAAGGCGCCGGCGAGCAGCGCGGCGGCGACGATCGCGATGCTGCGCCACCTGAGGTGAAGGAACGCGAACACGCCGAACATGATCGGAATGGTGACGAGCGCGGTGCGCGACACCACCACGAAGGCCATGTTGACGAAAAAGCTGAGCGCAAGCGCCGTGAGCAGCCCGGCGAGCCAATATCGCTTCTCCCGCAGCAGCATCACGATCGGATAGGCGAGCGCGACGGCGCAGAGCGTGAATTCCTGGCTCTGGTCGATGTAGTTCTTGACGAAAATGCCGCGCTCCATGGGGTCGGTCTTGAGCGTGAGGTTCGGATAGAAGGCGACCAGCCAGGACATCACCGACAACAGGGCGCAGGACACCAGGAAGGCGACGAAGACCCACTGGCCGCGCTGCGAGCGCTCGAAATGATAGAGCAGGACCGGCAGCACGAGCAGCTTGACGGTTGGGTTGACCGCATAGAAGCGCGCGCCCCAGGCAGCATCCGACCATAGCGTCCCGACCAGCGCGAGCAGCACCAGCGCGATCGGCGCCACACAGATCGGACGCTTCAGCGATTGCAGGAAGGCGCGGACGTCGAGGAACGGCACCATGCAGAGCAGCATCAGCGCGTTGAAGATCCCGGCAAGCGACGTCGACCAGGGCAGCGAGGCCGCGGTCAGGATCGCAAACAGGTCGACTGTCTCGCGCCAGGCCGCCGGACTGCGCAGGCGCCGCCGCAACACCTCGCCGGGGGTCTCCCGGGCAAGCGCCGTCACTTGCTCCCTCCCCGGGCGCGATGAACCAGCGCCGTCGTGCTGAAGCCCTGGAGGATGTCGACCAGCACGACCGTTCCGCCCGCGGCCTCGACGACCTCGTGGCCGACGACCTGCTCGCGGGTGTAGTCGCCGCCCTTCACCAGCACGCCGGGCTTGATCCTGGTGATCAGGTCGATCGGGGTGTCCTCCGCGAAGATGACGACGAGATCGACGGCCTCCAACGCGGCGAGCACCTCGGCACGCGCGCGCTCGTCCTGCACCGGACGATCGGCGCCCTTCAGCCGCCGCACCGAGGCGTCGCTGTTGAGCCCCACGATCAGGCGATCACAGGCGGCACGCGCCGCGGTCAGCACCTTGACGTGACCGGGATGAAGGATGTCGAAACAGCCATTGGTGAAGCCGACGCGCTGGCCCTGCCTCTTCCAGTCGGCGAGCTGGGCATCGAGCGCAGCCGGATCGAGCACGATCTTCTCCTCGGCCGCGAGAGTGGCATGCGGCAGGATCTTTCGGCGCAGCTCGGCCGCGCTCACGCTGGCGGTGCCCTGCTTGCCGACGGCGACGGCGGCGGCGGCATTGGCCACGCGCAGCGCCGTATCCCAGTCCGCGCCGGCCGCAAGCGATACTGCGAGCGCGGCGGCGACGGTGTCACCGGCGCCGGAGACGTCGCGCACCTTCACCGGGAAGGCCGGAACGTGCACGGCCGCGCCATTGCGCGGCACCAGCGTCATGCCGTGCTCGCCCTGCGTGACCAGGATCGCCTCGCAGTCGGCGAGCCGCATCACGTCTTCGCTGGCCTCGACGATGCTCTGCACCGTCTCGGCACGGCTGCGGGTCGCCTCCGAGAATTCCTTGCGATTGGGCGTGAGCAGCGTGGCGCCGCGATAGATCGCCCAGTTCAGGCTCTTGGGATCGACCACCACGGGCTTGCCGAGCTTTCGCGCGGCGTCGATGGTGTGGCGGATCACGCGCGCGGTCAGCACGCCCTTGGCGTAGTCAGACAAAAGCACGATGTCGGCGCGCGCGATCTGCGGCAGGATCGCGTCGATCAGTTTCGTTTCGATGTCATCGGAAGCAGGCGCCGCCTGCTCCCAATCCGCGCGCAGCATGTGCGTGGAAAAATGCTCGGAGACGAAGCGGACTTTTCGCGTGGTCGGCCGCGAGGGATCGCACACCAGCACGCTTTCGATACCGGCTTGCTCACCCAGCGCCGATGCCAGCCGCCCGCCCGCATCGTCCTCGCCGACGAGGCCGACGAAGATGCAGCGCGCGCCGAGCGAAGCGACATTGCGCGCGACGTTGCCGGCGCCGCCGATGTGAATCTCGCTGCGCTGGGCGGCAATGACCGGCGTCGGCGCTTCCGGCGAGATCCGCGACACCTCGCCATAGACGAACTCGTCCAGCATGATGTCGCCGATGCAAAGCACCGTGCGGCCTGAGATCGTTTGCGCGAGGGCGTCAAAATCGAGAATGGGGGTCGCCATGATTGGAGGCCTCAGCGGAAGCGGTCGGGCCGGTCGAGATAATCCCCGACATAGGCTTTGACCGCGTCCTCGAGCGTCGTGAAGCCGCCGTTATAGCCGGCGCGGCAGAGGCGATCGACCTCGCTCTGGGTGAAGTACTGGTAGCTGTCGCGGATGCTCTCGGGCATGTCGATGTATTCGATGTTGGGCCTGGTGCCGAGCGCGGCGTAGGCAGCCAGCATCAGATCCCTGAAGCTGCGTGCCTTGCCGGTGCCGACGTTGAACAGGCCGGACACCGACGGCGTCCCCAGCAGCCACATGACGACGCGCACGACGTCGTCGACATAGATGAAGTCGCGGCGCTGGTCGCCGTCTTCGATGCCCTCGCGATGCGACTTGAACAGCTGCACGACGCGGCCCGCCTTGACGTCGTCGAAGCGCCGCGCCAGCACGCTCATCATCGAGCCCTTGTGGTATTCGTTGGGGCCGAACACGTTGAAGAATTTCAGCCCGGCCCATTGCGGCGGCAGCGGATCGCCGTTCGCCACGCGCCCGGCGACCGCGAGATCGAACATGTGCTTGCTCCAGCCGTAGAGATTCATCGGCCGCAATGTTTTCAGTGCCGGTAACGAAGCGTCGTCGCCAAAGCCGGCCTCGCCGTCGCCATAGGTCGCCGCCGAGGATGCATAGATGAACGGCACCGCGTGCATCGTGCACCAGTCCAGCAGGCGCATCGACAGGCGGAAATTGGTCTCGAACACGAGGTCGCCGTCGGTCGCGGTGGTCGCGGAGATCGCCCCGAGATGAATCATGGCGTCGAGCTTGCGGCCCGTCAGCCAGTCGGGCAGCTCGGCCGGGGGAACGATATCCACAAGCTGCCGCTTGGCGAGGTTGCGCCACTTGCCCTCGGTGCCGAGCAGGTCGCAGACCACGACGTCGCTGTGGCCGGCCTCGTTCAGCGCGGCCACGACATTCGATCCGATAAAACCGGCCCCGCCGGTCACCAGCAACATTCCAACCACCTGCCCGATTTTCTTAATGCCCGGTCCTGCCGTAGCGCATGATCCGCCAAAGTGTAAGCGGTTTTGGGATCGTCGCTTCTGCCGGCTTTACCTGCCGGCCGGGAGCGGCTACCGAACCGCCAACATCAGCACGCCTTCGGTCCTATTAACGAATGAATATCGATTCGCAATTTGTTGGAGATGCAGACCGGAGCGACACCCGCCCGATCCTGATCATTCCCTACATGTGGATCGGCGATTTCGTGCGGAATCATACCGTCGTGCGGGTCCTGAAGGAGCGCTGGCCGAACCGGCCGGTCGATCTCCTGACCACGTCGCTGTGCGCCCCGCTGATCGACTACATGCCCGGCGTGCGCGCTGGCATCGTCTGGGACCTGCCGCGCGGCCGGCTCGCCGTGGCCCGGCAACTCGGCCTGGCAAAGCTCCTGCGCGAGCGGAACTACGGCACCGCCTTGGTACTGCCCCGGACCTGGAAGGCGGCGATCGCGCCGGCGCTGGCCGGTATCCCTGAACGGGTCGGCTTCGTCGGCGAGTTTCGGTTCGGTCTGATCAACCGCTGGCGCTGGGGCGAGAAGAAACTGCCCCGCTTCATCGACAAGAACGCCGCCCTGGCCCAGCCCGACGGCGCCCCCCTGCCTCCGGAATGGCCGGTGCCGCAACTGCGGGTCCCGGCCGATGAGATCGTCCGCTGGCGCGAGGCCAACGGCCTCAGCGCCGGAGCCGCCGTGGCGCTCGCCCCAGGCTCGGTCGGGGTCTCAAAACGCTGGACCTACTACCCCGAGGCTGCCCGGCTACTGGTCGAGCGTGGCCTGGAGGTCTGGGTGGTCGGCGGCCCCGCCGAAAAGGGTCTGGCCCAAGCGATCGTCGCCGCGGGCGGCCCGGGGGTCCGGGACCTTACCGGCACCGATCTGCGCAACGGCGTCCTCGCCATGGCCGCCGCCGGCGTCGCCATCTCCAACGATTCCGGCCTGATGCACATCGCCGCCGCCCTGGACACGCCCACCTTGGGCATCTTCGGCCCCACCAGCCCCTACCTCTGGGCCCCCCTCAACAGCCTTGCGGCAACAGTGGTGCAGGACAAGGAAATGCTGCCCTGCCAGCCCTGCCAGAGCACGATTTGCAAGATGAACGACCACCGCTGCATGCGGGATCTCGCGGCATCGGAGGTGGTGGGGATTGCGGAGAGAGTGCTGGGTGAGGCCGGGGCGCACAAGCGCCAAAGTTAACCCCTTAAATCCGGCGCTCGCTTGCTTGTGACGTTGACACGACCTTGCGAAACCGTCGCCACGCATGGCGGCAGAGCCGCAGGGATCACTTCGTGCGCGTGCGAAATTCCCGCTGATAGCAGACACGCAAACGGGCGTTTTTGGAATCCTGGCAGAGCGCGGACGAGTACGGGTTCGTATCCTCGGCTGGATAGTGCCCGAGCATCACGTTCAGCGACTGCACCATCTCCTGCTGCCCCTCGGCGCTATGGGCGATCCGCTTGAACATGTCGGGCAGCAGCGGCTTCAGGGCCTGATAGGTGTCTGAGGGCAGCTTGTCGGTCTCGATCGATGCGGCAAAGGCGTGCTGCTTCAGCGCCAACCGGATCAGCTCGATATCGTCCTGATTAAGTTGTCCGTTCGTGAGCCTTGCACTGAGGAAACTTGCGACGAGTTTCGACTGAGTCGTTGGAATCAATGCAGCTCCGTAGTCCTGTCTCAGGATGGCATTCACTGTGGCCCGGTCATTCTCCGATGTGGGCGCGGAAGACAGACGGGCCGGCTTAGATCCCGGCACCACCGGGAAGCCATAACGGCGATTAATCATCTCGAACGGATCCGCGCGGCTGTTTGCAAAAAGTTCGGTCGCCGCGGCGAGGCACAGATTGGGAATTTCACCTCCGCCACATCGTCTCGTCGTGAAATAGAACGGAACGCGCGCATTGCTCGCGTGCAGCGCCGTCCTGATCTCGGCCGGGATCAGGTTGCCGTCATGCTGCTCGGCAATCGTGATGGTGATCGGGGCGGATTCAATGTTGGCGAACGCGATATTCAGATCGGGACGAAACTGGCCATCGGCGTCCTGTTCATCGAGGGGTTTGGACAATGACACGAGGACATCGGCTTCGCGCTGATCGACGGTGTCTTCCATCAAGCATCGGCCGCCGACGACCTCATGAACGAATTCAGCCGCGATGAGGCTCAGCGTCTCGGGACAGCTCTCGCGATGTTCGAGGTGAAATCTCCTCCAACGCGGCAGCCATGTGACTTCGACCATTCGCTGCATCGAGCCGTCAGGCCCTCTCTTTTGGGTCTCGGTGCTGATCATCCGGGCGCCACGCGCGTTATGGTCCCGGATAATGACGTGGTCGATATGCCCCTTGAACAGCAACTGCTGGCAAAGATCCGCGCAGGGCGGCGGAGGGGTTGGATCGTGGCTTTCGGGTTGCCGCCAATTCGTCCAGTAATTGTCCTGCTCGGGATACGGAAGCTCAAAGGAGCGCGGCTGGAATGACGATGGCACCGGACCCGTGATATCTGTCGCGAGCAGTTTCTCGAGCTGGCTTTGGCTGCGGTAATGAGGCAGCAACGCAGCCGCGGCGAGCACCGCCGCCACAACCGTGGCGCCAAGCAGGTTGCTTCCAAAGAACCGCGCCAGCAGATATCCGGGGAGTGCAGCGAGAGAGTAATAAAGCAACGTGGGAGCTGCGATCAGTATCTGCCCCGGGAGGATGAACAGCAACAGGCCGAGCGTGATCATCCCTGGGATGAGCGCGATCAATGTCAGTCCAATCAGGGCAAGGAAGGAAATGCCGACGAAGGGTGGCACCAAGGACAGCGCATTGAAGCGATCAGAAGGAGACATGCGGTCTGGCATTTGGCTTCGCTCGCGCAACGGCATCCATCTTCGCGGTCGCTGCGCGCAATTAGGTAGCATCCGCAGATGTCGTCAACCTCTAATGCGCCCGATGCCCAATTTTTGCGTGAAACCGTGCAATTGCTCGCATGCGCGTAGCTGAACTGTAACGTTTACCGTATCGCAGGTGCCGGCTCGACCGCGTCAACGGCGACGAGCTCGAAGTCACTTTCGTGCGTCAGAACGCCAAAAGAAACAGCGCTGCGAGACGCCGACTCGATCAAATGGTGAGCGGTCCATTCGCCACAGCGCGCGGACTGCGGGGCCCGCAGCTACGGGTAGTCGGGCATTTTGGGACGATGCCAACCTAGCACTGTTTTGCCCGACGGGTCAAAGCCGACTTCGTAAAATCAGCAATGGCGTCGCCGTACGTGTAAGCCATTGATCCCATTATCCCCGGCTACTGTGCATGGGGTTGTTTTGCGAGTTTTTTATCTCGGCGGCCAAAACGGAAGTTCAAAGCAGCGGCCGATAGACCTCGCCGATCCGCGCCGCTTCGGCATCGAGGCTGAACTTCTCGAGCACCCGCGCCCGCCCGCGCTCGCCCATGGCAGTCGCCGCAGCCACATCGCGCATCAACGGCTCGACCGCCGCGGCGAGCGCATCAGCATCGCCGGTCGGAACCAGCACGCCGGTGACACCATCCTCGACCACCAGCTCAGCCGCGCCGGCGCGTGCGGCGACGAGCGCACTTCCCGCCGCCATCGCCTCGATCAGCGTCAATCCAAAACCTTCGTTGCGTGAGGTGAAGGCGTAGATTGTCAACCGCTGATACCAGCGCTGCACCGCTTCGATCGGCAGCTCGCCTGTGATGACGATGCGCGATTGCAGGTTGGCTGCTTCGATCCGCTTCTTCAGGTCATTGGCAAAGGGCATCTGCTCGGGCGTGACCTGCCCGACGATCACGGCCGTGAAATCCGGATAGCGCGGCAAGAGGCGGCACATCGCATCGACGAACAGATCGGTGCCCTTCTGCGCGCGCACGCGGCCGAAGCAGCCGATGGCGTAGCGGCCCGGCAGCGCGGCTTCCGCGAACGCCGCAGCGCGATCGGTCGGCGGCGCATAGACGTCGGTGTCGACGCCGTGCGGAATCACCGTCGCCTTCACCTTCAGGAACGAGGCCGAGATGTCGCTCGTTGCGATGATCGCGTCCATGCGCCGGATCAGCCAGCGCGTGATCCAGCTGTGATGCCGCTGCGCCGCCGAGGTGAACACGAGTTTCAGCGGCCAGCCGAGCGCGCGCAACACGACGCCTGCCATCATCTCGTTGTTGCGGCGCGCATGCCAGATCATGGGCCGCTTGCGGCGCCACAACTTCAGAAAATCGGCAATGCTCAGCCGCGCGATCCCGTCCGGCGCGTCCGAGCCGAACCAGGCCGCGCGGTATAGTTTCGCCAGCCGCGGCGCCACCATCCGGTTGGTCGCGGTGACCCCGGAATAGCGCCTGTGCAGATTTGGCACGATCACGTCGAGATCGCCGGGGAAACTCGCCACGTCAGACTCCATTTAGCAAAGTCCCTATACGCAACATTAAGCATAGTGACCAGTTCAGCCGCGCCGATACCCCCTCTTCACCACGCAAGCGCTAGCCTTGCGCGTTGATCGAAGACGGGTGAGATCATGACTGTGCTAGTCACCGGCGGCGCCGGCTACATCGGAAGTCACACGGTCCTGGCGCTGGCGGAAGCCGGCGAGGACGTCGTCGTGATCGACGATCTCTCCACCGGTTTCTCCGCTTACCTGCCCGAAGGCGTGCCGCTGTTCATCGGCGATGCCGGCGATGAAAACCTGCTCGAAGGCGTGATCGCCCAGCACGACGTCGAGAGCATCATCCATTTCGCGGGCTCGGTCGTCGTGCCGGATTCGATGCGCGATCCGCTCGGCTACTACCGCAACAACTTCACGACCGCGCGCAACCTGCTCAACGTCGCGGTCAAGCGCGGCATCGGTCGCTTCATCTTCTCCTCGACCGCAGCCGTCTACGGCAATCCGGACCAGGTGCCGGTGCCCGAGCACGCGCCGACGCGGCCGCTGTCGCCCTACGGCTCGTCGAAGCTGATGACCGAGATCATGCTGCACGACGTCGCCGCCGCCTACGGCATCCAATACGTGACGTTGCGTTACTTCAACGTCGCCGGCGCCGACCCGCAGGCGCGCATTGGGCTCGCCACCGTCGGCGCCACGCATCTGCTCAAGATCGCGGTGGAAGCCGCGACCGGCCAGCGCGCCAAGATCGACGTGTTCGGCACCGACTATCCGACCCCGGACGGCAGCTGTATCCGCGACTTCATCCACGTCACGGACCTCTCGCAGGCCCACCGGTCGGCGCTCGCCTACCTGCGCAACGGCGGCGCCTCGACGACGCTGAATTGCGGCTACGGCCGCGGCTATTCGGTGCTGGAGACCATCGACGCGGTGCGGCGGGTTTCCGGCCGCAGCTTCGCCGTGCAGTACGCCCCGCGCCGGCCCGGCGACATCATGACCATGGTCGCAGACACCAGCCGCATCCGCGGCCTGCTCGACTGGCGGCCGCAATATGACGATCTCGAGACCATTGCGGCGCACGCCCTGGCGTGGGAGGACAAGCTGTTCCGCGAACGCCACGGCGAGCTCCACCACGCGGTCTCGGCCTAGAATCATCCCAAGCGCAAGCCCTTAATTGGGCTTGAAAAACCCGGCTTGAGCGGGCACAGAGGCCCATCGATCCCTGACGCGCGGGCAGGTTTTGTCCCGCGCCGTCAATGGACACCGGATGGCCCAGTTTCCGAAGAAAATCACCGACGATCCCTACGCGGCAGCGGTCCTGATTCGCCGCCTGGTCACGGAACAGGGCATCGTCTACTGGCGGCGCTACCTCGTCGCCTTCGCGCTGATGGCGCTTGCCGCAGGCGCGACCGCAGGCGCGACCTATGTGCTCGGCCAGGTCATCAACCAAGCCTATGTCGACAAGAACATCCCGGGCATCGCGATGTTCTCTGGGCTGACCGTCGCGTTGCTGTTCATCAAGGGCGTGGCGACCTACGGCCACATGGTGATCCTGACCAAGATCAGCAACGCGATTCTTGCCACCAACCAGCGCCAGCTGTTCGCCAAGCTGATGCGCGAGAGCGTCGGCTTCTTCTCCGAGCGGCATTCGTCCGAATTCCTGGCCCGGCTGACGGCGGGCGCCAAATCCATCACCGACGTGCTCAACATGCTGGTCAATGCCATCGGGCGCGACCTCCTGATGCTGCTCGCAATGATCGGCGTGATGGTATGGCAGGATCCGCTGATGTCGTTCATCGGCCTCGTCGCGGTGCCGCCGGCAATGCTGGTGCTGCGCAAGCTGGTCAAGCGCATCAAGGGCCTCGCCTTCAACCAGTTCACCGGCACCGCCGACATCATGGAGACGATGCAGGAATCGCTGCAAGGCATCCGCACCGTCAAGGCGTTCACGCTCGAAGAGACCATGCAGAAGCGGATCGACGAGAACATCGCGGTCGTCGAGCGCAACGCCAACAAGATGGCCCGCGTCGCCAACCGCTCCAACCCGCTGATGGAAATGCTCGGCGGCTTCGCGGTCGCCGGCTGCCTGATGTACGGCGGCTATGCCGTGGTCGCGCTCAACGCCACGCCCGGCGCGTTCTTCTCCTTCATGACCGCGTTCCTGATGGCGACCGAGCCGGCCAAGCGGCTAGCGCGGCTCAACATCGACCTCAACAGCCAGCTGGTCGGTGCGCGCATGCTGCTCGAAGTCGTCGACAGCCCGGCGAGCGAGCGGTCCGACGACGACAAGCCGTCGCTGAAGCTGTCAGATGCCCGCATCGAGCTGCGCGACGTCAGCTTCTCCTATCGCGACGGCGAGACCGTGCTCAACCGCATGAGCTTCACGGCCGAGCCCGGCAAGGTCACCGCGCTGGTCGGTCCCTCCGGCGGCGGCAAGTCGACCGTGCTGGCGCTGCTCTTGCGCTTCTACGAGGTGACGCAAGGCGACATCGTGATCGACGGCCAGTCGATCGGCGCGGTCTCGCGCAAATCGCTGCGGGCACAGACCGCCTATGTCGGCCAGGACGTCTATCTGTTCCGCGACACCGTCCGCAGCAACATCGCCTTCGGCCGGCCGGGCGCGAGCGAGGACGAGATCGTCGACGCCGCCAAGGCCGCCTGCGCGCATGATTTCATCATGGGCTTCCCGCTCGGCTACGACACGCCGGTCGGCGAGCACGGCACGCAGCTCTCCGGCGGCCAGCGCCAGCGCATCGCGGTGGCGCGCGCGCTGATCAAGAACGCGCCGATCATCCTGTTGGACGAAGCCACCGCCGCGCTCGATTCTGAATCCGAGCGGCAGGTGCAGGAGGCGATCGAGCACCTCTGCCGGAACCGCACCACCATCGTGATCGCGCACCGCCTGCACACCATCATGCACGCCGACGCCATCCTGGTGGTCGAGGGCGGCGAGATCGTCGAGCAGGGCCGGCATGACGAGCTGCTCCGCCGCGGCGGGCGCTATGCCTCGTTCTTCCGGTTGCAGCATCGGGACACAGAGGCTGCGCCCGTGCTGGCCTACTCCGCCAACTCCTGACCCCAATCAGGACGGCGCCAGCCCCGCGCGGATCACGCGCAGGACGTTGCCGCCCATCACCTTGCGGATATCCTCCGGGGAGAAGCCTGAACTGAGCATGGCCTGCGTAACCGCTGCGACTTGGCTTGCGTCAAAGCCCGTCGTGGTCGAGCCGTCGAAGTCCGAGCCGAGACCGACGTGATCGATGCCCACGAGATCACGCACATGGGCAATCGCTCGCGCTGCAGCCTCCGGCTTGGTCGAGCAGATCGCACCTTCCCAGTAACCGATTCCAATCACGCCACCGGTCTTCGCGATACCCTTGATCTCCTCATCGGATAGGTTTCGGTTGACCTTGCAGGTCGCCTGCACGCCGCCATGGCTGGAGACCACGGGTCGCTTCGCCATCGCAAGCACCTCGGCCACCGTCGTATGGCTGGAATGCGCCAGATCGACAATCATCCCAAGCGCCTCCATACGCTGCACAACCTGCCGACCGAGTGGTGTCAGCCCGCCTTTCTGCATGCCGTGCATTGACCCAGCCACGTCATTGTCGAAGAAATGCGCAAGGCCGGCCATGCGGAATCCCGCAGCGTAGAGGACATCGAGGTTTTCGATGCGCCCCTCGAGATCTTGCAGCCCCTCAATTGAAAGCATTCCGCCCACAGCGGCGACTCCGTCCTTCCTGTCCGCGAGCAGTCGGTCGACTTCCGCGGGCGTCGTGATTAGCCGGAGGCGGCCGCCCGACCTCGCGGCGAAGTCCCGCAGCTTCTCGGCATGCCAGAGCGAGCGCTGCAATAGTGAATTCCAGGTTCTGATCGGCTGCAGATCGACGATGGCCAACGAGGTGATCGTATCGCTATCGGCGCCATTGGCCTTGTAGTTCTGGCCTTTCGGCGATTTGGTCACAGACGAGAACACCTGGAGCGCGTAGTGCCCTTCGGCGAGGCGTGGAACATCCACATGTCCGCGATCGGATCGCTCTAACAGGTCGCGCTTCCAGAGGAGGCTGTCGGCATGCATGTCGGCGACATCAAGCGTTGCATGCAGGCCTTGCGCTGCCAGCGTCACGTTCAACGCGACTGGAACGATCCGGTTCTGCCCCTGTTCGATGCGTGCCGGCGCGACCATGAAGAAGCGAACGGCAAGACCGATCAGCACGACCGCGACCACGGCAGCGCTCGCCAATATCCATTTCTTCACGGTCCCCTCACTAGCATTCGTGCCCGGTCGGCGACGGCGCGGGTGGTGCTCTTTTTCCGATCGGCACCACTAGCCTCGCCCCCTGCAACCGAGTAAATACGGCAGCGCCCTTTCTTTGCAACCCGCCGAGATCTTTCATGAACGCCGCCTCCTACGTCATCCCGCTTCCGCCGCAGGCTTCGCTTCCCGTCGTCGGGGAGAGCGGCCGTTATCCGGTGCGCCGCATCTGGTGCGTCGGCCGCAATTATCTCGAGCACATCCGCGAGATGGGCAATGACGAGCGCGCCCCGCCGTTCTTCTTCGCCAAGCACGCCGACATGCTGGTGCCCGATGGCGCCACCATTCCCTATCCGCCGCTGACCAAGGACCTGCATCACGAGGTCGAACTGATCGTCGCGATGAAGAGCGGCGGCCTCAACATCCCCGCGGACAAGGCGCTGGACCACGTCTACGGCTACGCCGTCGGCATCGATCTCACCCGCCGTGACCTCCAGATCGCCTCGCGCAAGAAGGAGCGTCCCTGGGAGATCGGCAAGTCGTTCGACTATTCGGCGCCCTGCTCCGCGGTGCAGCCGGCCTCGAAAATCGGTCATCCTTCCAAGGGCAACATCTGGCTGACGGTCAACGGCAAGGAAGCGCAGAAGGGCGACCTCACCGAGTTGATCTGGAACGTGCCCGAAATCATCTGGCAACTCTCGCAGCAGGTGAAGCTCGCCGCCGGCGACATCATCATGACCGGCACGCCCGCCGGCGTGTCGCAGCTCCAACCCGGCGACAAGCTGGAATGCGGCGTCGACGGCGTCGGCACGCTGAAGGTGAGCATCGGACAGCCGGAATAGGCTGCACACGTCCGGACATCGAAAGGCCCCGGATCCATCCGGGGCTTTTTTGTTTTCACCGGGCCTTCACCGGCCGGTTGGCATGGCTCGTCTGCGGCACACCGCGATTGAGCGACATGTGCGAATGCACGCACAGCCAGTCAGCGCCATTCCTGGAAAACACCATCGTGGCGCGGCCGGGCCGCGCAAACGCGCTGCCATCGGGATGATAGCCCGTGCTCATCCACGGCGCGATCACAGTCGCCATCGTGCCATCGGCAGACACCAGAACGGAAGTCTGCTCGATAACAAAGCGGAAATCGGTCGTCTTCGGCCAGACGTTGTCCCACTGCGTCGAGACCCACTGATCAAGGCCGGGAATGACATCGTTGTGCGTGCCGAAGGCGAGCACGTCCGGATGGAAAAGCGGCCGCGCCGAAGCGTAGTCGACCTCGCGGACATAGCCCGCGAAGGTCTCCAGCCAGTTGCGGAAGAACTGCGTGATCTCCGCGTCAGCAATCGGCAAGGAGGCCATTGGCCGGATCATTCACCGTAACGCCGACATCACGATGAGGCCGAGGATCAGCGCCGTCAGCGAGTATTTCAGCGTGTAGTAGACGTTGCGGTTCCACTCCTTGACCTTGCGGCTGGCGAGATGGATCTCGTAGAGCTTGCCGAACACCTTGTTGAGCACGCCGACATTCTCGCCATCGACGTTCTGGGTCGCCGACGCCTTGACGATGTGATGGCTGACCCAGCGGTTGATCGCGGTCATGAAGCCGAACTTCATCGGGCGCTCGACGTCGCAGAACAGGATGATGCGGTTGACGTCGGTGGCATTCTCGGCGCTGTGGATGAAGGTCTCGTCGAACATGAAGGCCTCGCCATCGCGCCAGACGCATTCGACGCCGTCAACGACAATCCGACACTTGTTCGAGTTCGGGGTGACCAAGCCGAGATGGTAGCGCAGTGAGCCCGCGAAGGGATCGCGGTGGGCACCGAGCTTGCCGCCCGGGGGCAGCATCGCGAACATCGCGCCGTGCACGCTCGGGATCGAGTTCAAGAGCTCCACCGTCTTCGGGCACAGCGTGCGTGCCGAGGGCAGGAAGTCGTCGTACCATTTCAGGTAAAACCGCTTCCAACCGCTCTTGAAGAACGAGTAGAAGCCCCAATCGTTGTTCTTCGCGGCGGCGCGAATGAAACCTTCGTCGAACAGGCGCACCGCCTCGTCGCGGATGGTCTCCCAGTTCTCGCTCAGGGGCTTCAGCTCGGGAAACTGATCGACCGGGATCACCGGCTTGTTCGGCACGGCCGAGCCGGCGTACATCAGCACGTTGTAGGGCGCGAGATAGGTCGAGTGATCGCCGAGCTGGCGCGCGAAGCGCAGCCGCTGCTTGCCGCGGAAGTGAACGTAAATCGTCGAGGCCGCCAGTACATAAAGAATGACAAGTTGCGGCGCAAAAAGCGGTTTCAGCATTTCCCCAGTTCCCGAGTGACCCAGCCGGGGACGTCATCTACTCCGGCCGGGCCCGGGCGACAAGATATTCACCGCTGGGTTGCAATCACGCTGGGGGGAGCGTTCGGACGGAGCTTGGGTGGAAAGGGCCGAAACCGTCCGAATCAAGCCCGCGACAGCGCCTGCAACCCCTTGAAAGTCAGGCGCTTGGGATCGGTGACGCCGGCCAGGTAGAGTCGGCGGATGAAGGCGATAACGGCGTCGCGGTCGCAATCGGTCAGCGCGACGACGGCGTCGACCGCGATCTTCTGGGCTTCCATTGGGCTCACCTCGGCTTTGCGAGTAACCCCGGCCGAGACAGGCTAGGACTCATCCGTTAAATCGGCGTTAACCGTTTTGGAACCCTCGCCGATTCAGCCGCGCCGCCGTATACGCAAAACAACGCATTGCGGGGGCGCGAAGCGGCTCAGCGCACCTTGATGCTCTTCTTCAGCAGCGCAAACTGCTTCTTCAGCCGGGGCACCGCGAAGTCGGTGAAGGCCCGCACCTTCGGCACCGAGAGCCGGCCCTGCGGGCAGATCAAATGCGCGGGCATCTCCGGGTCCTCGTCGCCGGCCAGCACGATCTCGAGCTCGCCGCGCGCGACCTGCTCGGCAACCTGGTACGAATACATCCGCGCCAAGCCGCGCCCGGCGACGGCAGAGGCCACTGCCGCATAGGTGCTGTTGACAACGAGCCGCGGGGTGAACTGCACCGAGCGCGGCACCGATGAACCCGCCTGCGGGGCGAAGGTCCAGGAATTGGGCAGATGCGCCATGGCGACGATCTGGTGCTTGGCGAGATCGCCGGGCTCGGCGACGCGCGGATGCTGCTTCAGATAGCGCGGCGCTGCCACCACGACACGGCTGATCTCTCCGACCCGCATGGCAATCATCGCCGAATCCGCCAAGGGACCGATGCGAAGCGCGACGTCCATGCCCTCCTCGATCAGATTGACCGCGCGATCGAACAGCAGGAGCTTTGCCGACACGGTGGGATAGGCATCGAGAAACGCATCCAGGATCGGCCGCAAGACCATCTCCCCCGAGACCACGGGAGCGGTGACCGTGAGCAGGCCGCGCGGCGCCGTGCGCGGTCCGGCCGCGATATCGTCGGCTTCCTCGAGCTCGGCGAGCACACGGCGGCAGATCGCGGCGTAGCGCTCCCCCTCCTCGCTCAGCTTGATCGAGCGCGTGGTCCGGTGCAGCAGCTCGGCGCCGACGCGTTCTTCCAGAAAGGCGATGGCCCGGCTCACCGCCGCCGGCGAGCGGCCGAGTTTGCGTCCTGCGGCGGCCAAGCTGCCTTCGTCCACGGCCAGGACGAACACTTTCATCGCATCCAGACGATCCATTCCCTTCCCGTCTTGCTCTGAGCTTCCGCTCGCAGGCTAGGCGTTCGCCGCAACCTCGACAACTACCGCCGGGCGCCGGCCCCGCATTCGTTCGCGCGGCGAAAGAGTGTGTGCCGGACGGCGGCTATTCGCGACCGGGCCGCCGCGGCGTACCTCAGCACGCAAGCCAGCCGCTGCTGGCGCAGGTCTCAAAGCCAACAACAGGAGCCCGTCATGGGTATCGAGCAGAAGGTCGCCATCGTCACCGGTGCATCGCAGGGTATCGGCGCCGCCCTGGTCCAGGGTTTTCGCGATCGCAATTATCGCGTCGTCGCCACGGCGCGCTCCATCAAGCCGTCGGGCGACGATGATGTCCTGGCCGTTCCCGGCGACATCGCCGACCGTTCCACTGCCGAGCGCGTAGTCTCGCAGGCGATCGCCCGCTTCGGCCGGGTCGACACGCTGGTCAACAACGCCGGCATCTTCGTCGCAAAGCCGTTCACGCAATACACGGCCGAGGACTATGCGGCGGTGATGGGAACGAACGTCGCGGGCTTCTTCAACATCACGCAACTCGCCATCGCCGAGATGGAGAAGCAAGGGTCCGGCCACGTGGTGCAGATCACGACCACGCTGGCGGATCAGGCCAATTCCAACGTGCCATCTGTGCTGGCCTCGCTGAGCAAGGGCGGGCTGAACGCTGCGACCAAATCGCTCGCGATCGAGTACGCCAAGCGCGGCATCCGCGTGAACGCGGTCTCACCCGGCATCATCAAGTCGCCCATGCATCCGGTCACGACGCATGCGCAGCTCAGTGCGCTGCACCCGGTCGGTCACATGGGCGAGATGTCCGACATCGTCGATGCCGTCCTCTATCTCGAGGGAGCCTCCTTCGTCACCGGCGAGATCCTGCATGTCGACGGCGGCCAGAGCGCCGGACATTGAGACGAGGAGAGGCACGATGCCCATCGTCACCATTCAAGTGACCCGCGAGGGAACGACGCCGGGAGCGGCGTCGCTCACGGCGGAGGAGAAGGCCGCGCTGATCAAGGGTTCGAGCCAGCTGCTGCTCGATGTGCTCGGCAAACCGCTCGATTCCACCTTTGTGGTGATCGAGGAAGTGGACACCGACAATTGGGGCTGGGGCGGCCTGCCGGTGCAGGAATTCAGGCGTCGCCGCGCCGCCCAGACAGGATGATCCGCGCACCTTTGTGCGCAGGAGGATGACATGACCAGCGCAGACACGAAGCGACACGTCGAGACCCGTCCGCAACCGCGGCCGGGCTCGTCCTCACGAACGACCTGGCGATACGCCGTGGCGGGTTTGTCCGCATCGCTGGTCGGGCTTGGCCTCGCTCGCTTTTCCTACACGCCCCTGATCCCGGCTTTGATCGCCGCAAAATGGTTCAGCGCATCCGACGTCGTCTATCTCGGCGCTGCGAACCTCGCCGGCTATCTCGCCGGCGCGCTCGCAGCACGAGCGCTTGCCACCCGCATCGGCGCGGTCCGCGCACTACGGGCGATGATGCTGCTCGCCACCGTCTCCTTCTTCGCCAGCTCGGCTCCGTTGTCGTTCAGCTGGTTCTTCGCGTGGCGCTTCCTGGCCGGTCTCGCCGGCGGCATCATCATGGTGCTGGCGGCGTCCGTCATTCTACCGCATACCTCGGCCGCGCGGCGCGGCATCGTCGGTGGTGTGATCTTCGCCGGCGTCGGCCTCGGCGTAGCGGCATCGGGCACGCTGGTGCCATTGTTGCTGCAACAGGGTTTGCAGCAGAGCTGGTATGGTCTCGGCGTGCTCTCCGCCCTGCTCACGCTCGCGAGTTGGTGGAACTGGCCTGCTGAAACCAAGGCCGATGCTGCGCCTTCGCATCAAGCCAAGCCCCATCGCGCCTTGCCGGCCGCCCGCGCGCTACTGGTCCAGTACGGCCTCAATGCGGTGGCGCTGGTGCCGCACATGGTGTTCATCGTCGACTTCGTGGCGCGCGGCCTCGGCCAGGGTATTGCCGCGGGATCGCGCTATTGGGTGCTGTACGGCCTCGGCGCGATCGTCGGCCCTCTGGTCACTGGTCATCTCGGTGACCGCTCAGGTTTCGGCCCCGCGCTGCGCGCGGCCTTCCTGATCGAGGCGGCAGCCGTGCTGCTGCCAACCGTCAGCACCGCGCCGGTTTCATTGATTGTGTCGAGCGTCGTGGTCGGCGGCTTCACGCCGGGCATCGTGCCGCTGGTCCTGGGCCGCATCCATGAGCTCGTGCCTCACTCCAGCCAGCAGCAGGGCGCGATATGGAGCCATGCCACCACCAGCTTTGCAATGTTCCAGGCGGCCGCCGCTTACGGCTTCTCCTGGATCTACGCCCAGACGGGCGGCGACTATCTGGCGCTGTTCGGCCTCGGCGGCGGCGCCGTGGTGCTGGCACTCGCGATCGATCTCGGGTTCGCGCTCACCACGCGCAAGGCATAGAGGCGAGCGGCGGCGCGATCAGGAATATTGCATCACACCGTCGTCGATCCGGCCGAAGCGCAGGGAGACGATGTCGAGCGCGTAGTTCTGGTGCAGCCGCCACGGCCGCTTGGAACCCTGCTTTGGCAGTTTTGCGACCGAGCGCTGCACGTAGCCCGAAGTGAAATCGAGCGAGGGTTGCGCTGTAATCTCGGGGTCGTCATTGTGCGGCATGCACTGGCGGAAATTATGCCGGTCCATGTAATTGATGAGCCGGCAGACATACTCGCAGGTGAGATCGCATTTCAGCGTCCAGGATGCATTGGTGTAGCCGAACGCCGAGGCCATGTTGGGCACGTCAGCATACATCATGCCTTTGTAGGTCAGCGTATTGGCGAAATCGACGGCGCGGCCGTCGACGCTGACCTCGAGACCGCCGACGACCTGGAGCACCAGCCCGGTCGCCGTCACGATGATGTCGGCTGCAAGCTCGCGGCCGTCCTTCAGACGGATGCCGTCGCGTGTGAACGTATCGATCTCGCTGGTGACGACGGAGGCGCGCTGCTCGCGTATCGCCTTGAACAGATCGCCGTCGGGAACAAGGCATAGCCGCTGGTCCCAGGGATTGTAGCGCGGCGTGAAATGGGTCGCGACGTCGTAGTCAGGGCCGAGCGCCATGCGGACGCCCTTCAGGATGAGGTCCCTGACCTTGGCGGGCCGGCGCCGGCTGAGCTGGAAGAAGAACATCCCCCACATCACGTTGCGCCAGCGGATCAGATGATAGGCGAGCTGCGCCGGCAAATTGCGGCGCAATTTGTTGGCGAGAGGATCCTGCGCCGGGCGCGACACCACATAGGTCGGCGAACGCTGGAGCATGGTGACCTGCGCCGCCTTCTTGGCCAGCTCCGGCACGAGGGTCACCGCAGTGGCGCCCGAGCCGATCACGACGACGCGCTTGCCCGCGTAGTCGATGTCCTCGGTCCATTTCTGGGGATGCACGATGCGGCCGGCGAATTCCGCGGTGCCCTTGAACTCCGGCGTGTAGCCCGCTTCGTATTTGTAGTAGCCCGAGCACAGAAATAAGAAATTGCAGGTGAACCGCACGAGCTCGGTCGCGCCCTCGCCCGAGATGCGCTCGGCTTCCACCGTCCAGCGCGCGTCCGGTGTCGACCAGGCCGCGCGCTTGACGCGATGGCGGAAACGGATGTGCCTGTCGATGCCGTTCTCGGCCGCGGTCTCGCGCACATAATTCAGGATCTGCGGCCCGTCCGCGATCGCCTTCGGATCGGTCCACGGCTTGAAGGAGTAGCCGAGGGTGAACATGTCGCTGTCGGAGCGGATGCCGGGATAGCGGAACAGGTCCCAGGTGCCGCCGATGCAGTCGCGGCCCTCGAGGATGACGTAGCTCTTGCTCGGACACCTGGCCTGCAGATGATAGCCCGCGCCGATGCCGGACAGGCCCGCACCGACGATAAGGACGTCGACATGTTCTGGTTGCATGGTTTCCTCCGCCGCCGGCGAGTGTCCGCCCGCCGCTGCTGGCCGTCAATCGGCAATCGGCCGTGCAGCAACTGAAAAGCGAGCCGAATTCCATGCGCCGAAAACAACGAAGCCCCGGATCGCTCCGGGGCTTCGCGTCGACATCGATCGAACCGGCAGATCAGTACCGGTAGTGATCCGACTTGTACGGACCTTCCTGCTTGACGCCGATGTAGTCGGCCTGGTCCTTGCGCAGCTCGGTGAGCTTGACGCCGATCTTGGCGAGGTGCAGGCGGGCGACCTTCTCGTCGAGCGTCTTCGG
Source organism: Bradyrhizobium sp. USDA 327 (assembly GCF_041262065.1). Classification (NCBI taxonomy): domain Bacteria; kingdom Pseudomonadati; phylum Pseudomonadota; class Alphaproteobacteria; order Hyphomicrobiales; family Nitrobacteraceae; genus Bradyrhizobium; species Bradyrhizobium sp. USDA 327. The sequence continues at coordinate 4,413,375 of NZ_JBGCCW010000001.1, forward strand.
CAGCACGTAGACCTTCTTGTCGTACTTGCCGTCCTTGTTGTTGGCGAACAGCTCGATCTGCGCCAGCGTCTGGTTGGTGAAGGACGCCGACATCACGAAGGACGGATGGCCCATGGCGTTGCCGAGGTTCACGAGGCGGCCTTCCGACAGCATGATGATGCGGTGCTTGTCGGGAAACTCGATCTCGTCGACCTGCGGCTTGATGTTGGTCCACTTCAGATTGCGGAGCGCCGCGATCTGGATCTCGTTGTCGAAGTGACCGATGTTGCAGACGATGGCGCGATCCTTCATCGCGCGCATGTGCTCGATGGTGATGATGTCCTTGTTGCCCGTGGCGGTGACGAAGATGTCGGCGCGAGGCGCGGCGTCTTCCATGGTCACGACCTCGTAGCCCTCCATCGCAGCCTGCAGCGCGCAGATCGGATCGACTTCCGACACCATGACGCGGCAGCCGGCCTGACGCAGCGAGGCCGCCGAGCCCTTGCCGACGTCGCCGAAGCCCGCGACCATCGCCACCTTGCCCGACAGCATCACGTCGGTACCACGGCGGATGCCGTCGACCAGCGATTCACGGCAGCCATAGAGGTTGTCGAACTTTGACTTGGTGACGCTGTCGTTGACGTTGATGGCGGGGAACAGGAGCGTACCCTTGTTGGCCATCTCGTAGAGGCGATGCACGCCCGTGGTGGTCTCTTCGGAGACGCCCTTGATGTTCTTGGCGATCTCGCCGAAATAGCCCTTCGGCTTCTCTTTCAGCAGGCGCTTGACCAGCGCGTAGAAGATCTCCTCTTCCTCCGAACCCGGCTTGTCGAGGAAAGCGGTGTCGCCCTTCTCGGCGCGGACGCCGGCATGCACCAGCATGGTGGCATCGCCGCCATCATCGAGGATCATGTTCGGCGTGCCGCCACCATGCCAGTCGAACAGCTTTGCGGTGTAGTCCCAGTATTCGGTCAGCGTCTCGCCCTTGACTGCGAACACGGGAATGCCGGCGGCGGCGATCGCGGCCGCGGCGTGGTCCTGCGTCGAATAAATGTTGCAGGAGACCCAGCGGATGTCTGCGCCGAGCGCTGCCAGCGTCTCGATCAGCACCGCGGTCTGGATCGTCATGTGAAGCGAGCCGGCGATGCGCGCGCCCTTCAGCGGCTGCTTCGGCCCGTACTCCTCGCGGGTGGCCATCAGGCCGGGCATCTCGGTCTCGGCGAGCGAGATCTCCTTGCGGCCGAAATCGGCGAGCGAAATGTCCTTGACGATGTAATCGGTGAAGCCGGGCTTCGCGTTCATAGGGGGTTCCTGTTTGTTGGCTGGTCATTCCGGGGCGCTCGCGAAACAAGCGAACCCGGAATGACACAAGAGAATTAGAGCGCGCGCTTGAGCTGCTCGACGAGGTCGGTCTTCTCCCAGGAGAAGCCGCCCTCGTTGTCGGGCGTGCGGCCGAAATGACCGTAGGCCGAGGTACGAGCGTAGATCGGACGGTTGAGGTCGAGATGGCTGCGGATGCCGCGCGGCGTGAGATCCATCGCCTGCGCCGCCGCCTTCTCGAGCTGGTCCTCCGACACCTTACCGGTGCCGTGGGTGTCGATGTAGATCGACAGCGGACGCGCCACGCCGATGGCGTAGGCGAGCTGGAGCGTGCACCGGTCGGCGAGACCGGCGGCGACGATGTTCTTGGCGACGTAGCGCGCCGCATACGCAGCCGAACGGTCGACCTTGGTCGGATCCTTGCCGGAGAACGCGCCGCCGCCATGCGGGGCCGCGCCACCATAGGTGTCGACGATGATCTTGCGGCCGGTGAGACCGGTGTCACCATCAGGACCGCCGATGAAGAACTTGCCGGTCGGGTTGATGTGCCAGATCGTCTTTGGCGTGATCCAGTCGTTCGGCAGCGCCTCGCGCACATAGGGCTCGACGATGTCGCGGATCTGCTTGGACGAGATATCCTCGACCAGATGCTGGTGCGACACCACGATCTCGCGCACGCCGACCGGCTTGCCGTTCTCGTACTGCACGGTGACCTGGCTCTTGGAATCCGGGCCCAGCACCTTCTCCTTGCCGGAGTGACGGGCTTCGGAGATCAGGCGCAGGATCTTGTGGGCGTAGAAGATCGGCGCCGGCATCAGATCGGGCGTCTCGTTGGTAGCGTAACCGAACATGATGCCCTGGTCGCCCGCGCCTTCTTCCTTGACCTCGCCCGGCTGAAGCGCGTCCACGCCCTGAGCGATGTCGGCCGACTGCGGATGCAGGAGGATTTCGATGTCGCAGGTCTTCCAGTGAAAGCCCTCCTGCTCGTAGCCGATGTCCTTGATCGCGCCCCGGACGACGCTCTCGATCTGCTCGTTGGTCACCGACTTCGGACCGCGGGTCTCGCCGGCGATCACCACCTTGTTGGTGGTCGCGAGCGTCTCGCAGGCGGCGCGGATGTCCCACGGATCGATGCCCGCCTTCGGCCCTTCACGATAGAACAGGTCGACGATCTCGTCGGAGATCCGGTCACAGACCTTGTCCGGATGGCCCTCGGACACGGACTCGCTGGTGAAGAGATAGGACGCGCGCATCAGTAACCCCTTGTTCCGCCGCTAGCCGGCGGGCGTTTGCGATGTTTACCTTTAATGATGTCAATCACGCCGGCGCGAGATGACGTAGGATTCGTCGAGAAACCAGAGCCCATTGTACTTTCGCAGCACGTCCCTGGCGGCGTCCAGGGTGCGGCTGTTTTGAGTCATTTCCGTCAACCGGTCGTCCTCAATCTGAGCGACATACACTGCCGCATTCCACGCTGCAAAGGCCGTCGAGGTTCCGATAGTGCCCGTGACCTCGTTGGGCAGAGCTTCCATATCATACCTGAAGATCGAACGGTTGTCCGCGTAGGCATTAAAATTTAAGTCGCGGCCCACCGATCCAAGTTCATACTTAATTGCGCGCAATAGCTCATGACGGCTCACTGAGAAAGGGTTTTCTCCAGGCCAGATCGCCTGGATCATTTCCATGCCCGGATCCTGGCCATGGGAGTGGATTCCGATCAGCCGCCCCCCCGGTCGAAGCGCCCGCGCCAGGGGGGCAATGATGCGTTTGGCCCGGAAATTGACCGAGGACAGGGCCCGGTAGGGCTGGGAAGCGATGACGAGGTCGAAATTGGCCTCGGCCTGGCCCGGCCGCGGAATGGTCGCATCCAGAAGAAACCTGTGGTCCTCGCGATAGAGCACGAGGACGACGGGCCGCTCGTAGAGCGGCATGGCGGTGCGGGGGCTGATCGCGGCGCGCCAGTTCTGCTCCAGGAACGGCCTCAGCTCCGCGATCTGCTGCTCGAACTCGCCCGACGAAGCGCCGCGGAGCGGCACCTCGTGCCAGACGGTAGCGGCCGCTGCAGCCGGCGATGCCGGCGTGAGCCAGGGCGCCTCCGCGTAAAACATGTTGGTGAAGACGAATACCGATGCCGGATGCTCGAAAATGCGATCCGGCACCTTTTCCAGCGTCAGGCGCAGGTCCTCCAGACTGAGCTCCTTGCCGGCGACATAGAACGGCATGTGCGGAAAGCGCTGATGCGTTGCGCGCAACACCCGCGCCAGCACCGTGCCGTCGCCGACGCCGGCATCGAACAGGCGCAAGGCCGGCGGGCGCGGATGGATGGAGGCCAGTTCCAGCGCGACCCTGTCTGCGATCACTCGCTTTTCGCTGCAGGTGTGGACGAACAGCAGGTATTTCTGGCGGTTCTCGAAGAACCGGAAATTGCCGCGTGGATCGCGCTTTTCGGGCGGGACCTGAAGTCCCCGCGGCGGCGGCATGCCGCCGACGATCGATGCGGCCATATAGGCCTGGATCCGCTCCAGCGTGTCGATGGTGATGCGTTTTCCCTCGCGCAGGCGATGCACGAGCTTCCCATCATTCACCGCGCGCCGGCCGAACGTCGATTCCGCCATGTCCGCCTTGCGGCAGAACTCCGTGATCTGGCTCAGGATTTCGTCGTTCTTCATGGGGTGGGACACAGTGGGCAGGCAGGTTGGGTTCCGTGTCTTAGCAAATTCTGCCCACTCGGGGAATAGCGCATACGTCCGGCGCCTCGATCCGTCCGCGGCGAGCCGCCGCTGATGGGCTACGCGACCGCGCCAGGCGAGGTCCCACCCGACGGCGAAGGCGCGAGCTCGCGGTGCTCCGCCGCTCTCGCGCCATGTCGGCACGCCGGGCGTGGAGGCGCAGGAGATGCTGAGGCGGGTGCGGGCTGAGGTTGGTGTCGGCCACGAAGCACAATCAGGTGCCGTGGTCGAACTTGCCGCTGCTGGGGCGGAGAGGTGAGATGCTCTCGTGCCCCGGACGCAGCGCAGCGCTTCTTCAGCGGTGCGCTGCAGAGCCGGGGCCCATATCTCCGAAAGAGCAAGTCGAGCAGCATGGGTCCCGTACGCGCAGCAACGCAAGAGCGTTGCTGCGCGTACGGGACACGCGTGAGCCTTAGCTGCGGAGACTTACTGGCCCCACACTTCCTTCGCGATCTCGACCGCAAGGCTGAGCTTGGCCCATTGCTCCTCCTCGGAGAGGACGTTGCCCTCTTCCGTCGAGGCAAAGCCGCATTGGGGCGAGAGTGCGAGTTGCTCCAGCGGGGCGAACTTGGCGGCTTCCTCCAGGCGGCGCTTGATGTCGTCCTTCTTCTCGAGCTCACCGAACTTCGAGGTGATGACGCCGACCACGACGACCTTGTTGCCCTTGGGGAGGAAGCGCAGCGGCTCGAAGCCGCCGGCGCGGTCGCTGTCGTATTCGAGGAAGTAGCCGTCGTAATTGGTGCCGGCGAGCATGGTCTCGGCGACCGGCTCGTAGCCGCCCGAGGAGATCCAGGTGGAGCGGAAATTACCGCGGCAGACATGCGTCGTCACCACCATGTCGGCTGGCTTCTCGGCCAGCGCGTAGTTGATGATCCGCGCATAGATCTGCTGGAGACCGTCGGGATTGTCGCCGCGCTCACGCGCCTTCTGCAGTTCGTCCTGCGAGCAGAGATAGGCCCAGACAGTATCGTCGAACTGGAGATAGCGGCAGCCGGCGTCATAGAAGGCTTTCACCGCCTTGCGGTAGGTCTTGCCGAGATCCTCGTAGAACGCATCGAGATCGGGATAGACGTCCTTGGAGATCGACTTGCGGCCGCCGCGGAAGTGGAGCACCGCAGGCGAAGGGATCGTCATCTTGGCGGTGACGTGGGCCTGGTCGGCGTACTTCTTCAGGAAGCGGAAGTGATCCAGCATCGGGTGGTTGTCGGGGAAGTCGAGTTTGCCGATGACGCGGACCGCATCGTGGCGGGTCTGCACGCCCGCGAACTGGATGCCGGTGTCGGGGTGGAACAGCTCGCAGCCGGTGAGCTTGGCCAGGAAGTCGAAATGCCACCAGGAGCGGCGGAATTCGCCGTCGGTCGCGAGCTTCAGGCCGATCGAGGCCTGCTTGTGCACGACCTTCTCGATCTCCAAATCCTCGATCTTGCGCAGATCGTCGGCCGAGATCTCGCCCTTCTCGAGCCTGGCGCGCGCCTCCTTGATCTTGGCCGGACGCAGGAGACTGCCGACCTCGTCGGCGCGGAAGGGGGCTCTGGTTCGCTGCATTTTTGTTTCTCCCGAAATTCAGTCAGCGCTCGTTGTACTCCTGCTCCCCGCAAGAGGGGAGAAGCGAAGAAATCAGTGGACCGCCGCCCCTGCGACGCCGAGGTGGCGTTCCAGGACCGAGGGGTCGGCCTTCAGCGCGGCACTCGGGGCGTCGTGGACGATCGTTCCGCGTTCCAATATCACAACGCGATCGGCGAGCCCCAGAATCTTTTGGGCATTTTGCTCGACGATGATCGAGCAGATGCCGCCCGCCCGGGTGATGGTCCCGATCGCCTTGAGCAGCTCCTCGACGATGATGGGGGCGAGGCCCTCGGTCGGCTCGTCCAGCAGCAGGACCTTCGGATTGAGGGTCAGCGCGCGGCCGATCGCCAGCATCTGCTGCTCGCCGCCGGAGAGCTGGTTGCCGAAATTGCTTCGCCGCTCCTTCAGCCGCGGGAACATCTCGTAGACCTTCTCGACGGTCCAGGGGCCGGGCTGCGCCACCGCCGTCATGTTCTCTTCCACCGTCAGCGAGCGGAAGATGTTGCGCTCCTGCGGCACCCAGCCGATGCCGGCACGGGCCCGCTGGTCGGGACGCAGCGTCGTGACGTCGGCGCCGGCGAGCGCGATCGAGCCGGAGAAGCGGCGGGTGACGCCGACGATGGAGTTGATCAGCGTGGTCTTGCCGGTGCCGTTGCGGCCGAGCAGCGCAAGTACCTGGCCCTCGGCGAGGCGCAGGGACATGTTGGGCAGGACCACCGCCTCGCCATAGCCGGCGCGCAGGGAATCGATCGCGAGCAGGTCAGACATTGACCGCCTCCTCGCCGAGATAGACAGCCTTCACCTGCGGATCGCGCGCGACCTGCTCGGGCGGCCCCTCGGTGAGCAGCGCGCCCGAGACCAGCACCGAGATGCGGTCGGCAAAGGAGAACACGAGATCCATGTCGTGCTCGATCAGAAGCACGGTGACGTCGCGCGGCAGCGCGCCGACGACGGCGAGAATGTCATGGCGCTCGCTCTCGGGCACGCCGGCGGCGGGCTCATCGAGCAGCAGCACGCGGGGTTTGGCGGCGATCGCCACCGCGATCTCGAGCAGGCGCTGCTTGCCGTAGGGCAGCGTCACGGTCTGCTCGTTCATGACGTCGAGCAGGTGGAAGCGCGCCAGCAGTTCGGCGATCTCGTCGTTGACGTCATTGCGCGTGCCCATCCGTCGCCACCAGTCGCCGCCATGGCCGAGACGTTCGGAAACGGCAAGGCCAATGGTCTCGAGCGGAGTCAGGTCGGGATAGAGCTGGTTGATCTGGAAGGTGCGCGACAGGCCGCGCAGCACGCGCTTGTGCACCGGCAGATCAGTGATGTCCTGGCCTTCGAGCAGGATGCGGCCGGAGTTCGGCTTGAGCACCCCGGTGAGCTGGTTGATGACGGTGGTCTTGCCGGCACCGTTCGGGCCGATCAGCGCGTGGCGGGCGCCCTGCTCGATCCTCAAGGACAAATCGCGGGTGACGCGCAGGCCGCCGAACTGCTTTTCGAGATTCTTCGTTTCGAGCGCAATGGTCATGCGTCGCTCTCCGGCACGGCGACCACGGCCTTGCGCCCGGCGATCTGCTTGATCACCAGATTCGGCACATACAGCACCCAGCGATGCAGCCGCTGGCGGCCGACCAGCACGATCACGACCAGCACGAGGCCGATCCAGAACTGCCAGTATTGCGGCGTGATGGTGGAGAACAATTCCTGGAGCATGCGGAACACCACCGCGCCGATCAGCCCGCCATAGAGATAGCCGGTGCCACCGATGACGAGCACCAGCATCAGATCGGCCGAGCGCTCGAAGGCGAACACATCGAGCGAGGCGATCGCGGTGGTCTGGGTGAACAGTGCGCCCGCGATGCCGGCATAGAACGCAGCCAGTGTGTAGATCGCGATCAGGCGGCGGTTGACCGGAATGCCGATGGCGGCCGCCCGAAGCGGATTGTTCTTGATCGCCCGCAGCGACAGGCCGAACGGCGAGTGCACGACGCGGCGGGCGAATAGGAACAGCAGAAAAAGGACAGCCAGCGAATAGAAGAAGCCGGTCTTGCCGAACATGTCGAACGGGATCTCGCCGAAGATCGGCTGCATCTCGATGCCCTGCAGGCCGTCGGTGCCGCCGGTGATGTTGGAGAAGCGCTCGGCGAGCGCTTCCAGCAGCAGCGCGATTCCGAGCGTGACCATCAGGCGCGTCAGATCGACGCCGCGGATCACCAGGAAGCTGGTGGCAAAGCCGAGCACCATCGCGGCAAGGCCGGCGACGATCAGTGCCAGCACGGGCTCGGTGACGATGCCGTGCAAGGCAAGCAGTCCCGCGGCATAGGCGCCGACCCCGAAGAAGGCGGCGTGGCCGAGCGAGACGATGCCGGCGTAGCCGAGGATGAGATCGAGCGACATCGTGAACAGCGCCAGCCGCAGGATGTCGGTCATGATCAGATAGCGCGAGGGAAAGGCGAAACCGCAGGCCAGCACGATCAGCCAGAAGGCGATTTCGCCATAGTGCCAACGCGCCTGGCGCTGGGCGTGATAACCGACGTCGGAGGCGGCGCTCATCGGCGAACTCAACGCGCAGCCGTGCGGCCGAACAGGCCGTTCGGGCGCCAGATCAGGATCACGATCATCATGGTGTAGATCACGAACGGTCCCATCTTCGGCACGTAATATTTGCCGGCGACGTCGCCGATGCCGAGCAGGAGCGAGGCCAGGAACGGGCCGGTGATCGAAGAGGAGCCGCCCACGGTGACCACGATCAGGAAGTAGATCATGAACTTCAGCGGAAAATACGGGTCGAGGCCGAGGATCTCGGCGCTGAGCGCGCCGCCGAGGCCAGCGAGCCCGCATCCGAATGCGAACGTGAAGGCGAACACCTGCGGCACGTTGATGCCGAGGCCGCTGGCGGCGCGCGGGTCATCGACCGCGGCGCGCAGCCGGCTGCCGAAGCGCGTCTTGGCCAGCACCATCTGAAGCGCGATGGTGAGCAGGCCGCAGATCACGATGATCATCAGCCGGTAGCGGCCGATGCCGACGCCAAACAGGTCGAACTGGCCCTGGAGCGCGGCCGGCAAATTGATGAAGACGCGCGAGGAGCCCTGGATGTAGTCCACGGCCGCCACCGACATGAAGGTCAGGCCGATCGTGAACAGAACCTGGTCGAGATGGCTGCGCGCATAGAGGTGGCGGTACAGCGTGCGCTCGAGCGCGATGCCGATTGCAGCCGAAGAAACGAAAGCGAGCGGCAGGGCGGCGAAGAACGGCCAGCCCATCCGGTTGACCAGCACCATGCAGACATAGCCGCCGGCCATGGCGAAGGCGCCGTGGGCGAGATTGACGAAGTTCATCAGGCCCAGCGTGACCGCGAGCCCGCAGGCGAGCACGAACAGCAGCATGCCGTAGGCAACGCCGTCGAACAGGTTGGTGAGGATTGCGGTCATCAGCAGTCGAGGGTCATCTCAAGTGTGGCCAAGGGCCGTGCTGCACTCCCTCTCCCGCTTGCGGGAGAGGGTTGGGGAGAGGGTGCTTCAACAACGAAGACTCCCCCAGAGGAGAGAGCCCTCACCCGGCGCTTCGCGCCGACCTCTCCCGCAAACGGGAGAGGTAAGGCGAGCATGCCGAGAGAGGCCCGGGATGACGCGCTTTCGCGCGTCACTTCTTGGTCTTGCCGAGGTCCTTGACGGCTTCGAAGGTCGCGAACTCGACGTTGTAGAGCTCGCCGTCGACCTTCTCGACCTTGCGGATGTAGATGTTCTGCACGATGTCACGGGTCTCCGGATCGATCGAGATCGGGCCGCGCGGGCTTTCCCACTTCATCCCCTTCATGGCCTCGACAAGCTTGGTGCCGTCGGTGTCGCCGCCGGTCTTCTTGAGCGCCTCGTAGATCAGGTGGATACCGTCATAGCCGCCCACGGCCATGAAGCCCGGACGGTTGCCGAAGGCCTTCTTGTAGGCTGCGACGAAATCCTTGTTCATCTGCGAGGGATGCGCCGCGGAATAGAGGTGCGCGGTGACGGTGCCGAGCACGGCATCGCCCATGTTGTTGAGCAGGTCGTCGTCGGTGACGTCGCCGGGCCCGATCACCTTGATGCCGGCCTTGTCGAGGCCGCGCTCGGCATACTGTTTCATGAAGTTGCCGCCCTGGCCCGCCGGCACGAATACGAAGATCGCGTCGGGCTTGGCGTCCTTCATGCGCTGGAGGAACGGCGCGAAGTCAGGGTTTTGCAGCGGCACCTTGACCTCTTCGACCACCTCACCGCCGCCGGCCGTGAAATGCTGCTTGAAGAAGTTGAGCGCGTCGTTGCCCGGCGCGTAGTCCGAAGTCAGCGTCGCGACCTTCTTGATGCCGTTCTTCACCGCCCAATCGCCGATGATGGTCGAGGACTGCGCCAGCGTGAAGCTGGTACGCACGATATAGGGCGAGCGCTCGGTGATGATGGAAGTGCCGGCTGCCATCACGACTTCCGGAATCTTGGCCTGCGTGGCGAGCGGCGCGGCAGCAAGCGCGGCCGGCGTCACGCCGAAGCCGGCGATGAAATTGACCTTGTCGTTGACGATCAGCTCCTGCGCGGCGGTCTTGGTCTTGTCCGGGATCGCAGCATCGTCCTTGAGGATGATCTCGATCTTCTTGCCGGCGACGGTATCGCCCTTCTGCTGCATGTAGAGCTTGATCGCGTTCTCGATCTGCTTGCCGGTCGAGGCCTGGCCGCCGGTCATCGGCAGGATCAGACCGATCTTGACGCTATCCGTGGCCTTGGCTGGCGCGAGGCCGGCAAGGCCTGCAATGGCCGCAACGGCAGCGGCCCAAGTCGCCTTGCGCGACAGTTGTTTGCGTTCGAACATCAGATGTCCCTCCCCTTCATTCCTGACTCTTGTGCCCTGGACCGAGTGCCCGGCCCTTGCCTTGATCATAGACCGCGCGCGAGCGCTCTCGGGCGCCACATGGGCGTCTTTCGCGCCCTGCTTGTCAATCGGACGTTCGGCGGCCCTTCGGCGCAACCCGAGTGTTCCGAAGACCGATCGACCGGACGCGGTGCTACGGTTGCGTCGGAGCAGCTCGAGCCACCCGCTTCTAACCGCTTTCATTTGTACGAATGTACAAACAAAATGGACTTGTCAACGAAAACCCCTGCCCGCGGACCAAGCCATGTTGTCGCGAGCCTCGCACCAAGTCTAGAAATGCAATGGATCGCGTGCATGGAGGATTTCGTCTTTCTTTTGCAGAATCTGTACATCCCCGCGCCTCGCCCAAGCAAAATTCGGTAGCAAATTACCTACCTCGAATAAGTCTATTTTACCTTGTTGAAGGCTACTCCTATTCGCGCCGGCCCGAGCTGGCGTCCAATGACCGAACGCGCACGCCATGCCCAAGACTTTTCGTTCCGTCCTCGTCCTCGTTGCGCTCGCCGCGGGGCTGTCCGGCTGCGGGACGGTCAACGAAAAACTCTCCGCCGGCATGGGCGACTACGTCCCGCAATGGGCCGGCGGCCTGCCCGCCGATGCTCCGCCGCGACCGGGCACGCCGCAATACGATGCCTACATGAAGGAACGCGAACGCAAGCGCCTGCTGCCGGCCGCGGATCGCGAGAAGGAAGAGCAGGCCCAGAAGGGTGCAACGGGGACGACATCGGGGAGCGCGGTGCGCTAACGGGGCGAATGGCGAATAGGGAGTGGCGAATATTCCCCTTGTCCATTCGCTACTCGCCACTCCCCATTCGCTAATCCACGAACACCACCGTCTTGCGGCCGTTGAGGATGACGCGATCGTCGAGATGGTAGCGGATGGCCCGTGCCAGCACGCGGCGCTCGATGTCGCGGCCCTTCCGGACCAGATCTTCCGGCGTGTCGCGATGACTGATGCGCTCGACGTCCTGATCGATGATCGGGCCCTCGTCGAGGTCGCGCGTCACGTAATGCGCGGTCGCGCCGATCAGCTTGACGCCGCGCTCATGGGCCTGGTGATAGGGCTTGGCGCCCTTGAAGCCCGGCAGGAACGAGTGGTGGATGTTGATGCAGCGCCCCGACAGCTTTGCCGACAGATCGTCCGACAAAATCTGCATGTAGCGGGCGAGCACCACCAGATCGGTCTTCGTCTTGCCGACGAGGTCCATGATCTGCGCTTCCTGCTCGCGCTTGGTCTCCTTGGTGACAGGCAGATGGTGGAACGGGATGCCGCCGAAATCGAGCCCGGCATAGACCTCGCGCGGATGGTTGGAGACGATCGCGGTCGGGACCATCGGCAATTCGCCGGTGCGCCAGCGGTAGAGGATGTCGACCAGGCAATGGTCGGACTTGGAGACCAGCAGCATCACCTTGCGATGTGCGGCGCGGTCGCGCATCTGCCACTCCATGCCGAAACGCTCCGCGATCGCGGCAAAGCCGGTCTGCAGCGCCGACAATTCCACAGCGAGATCGGCCGCGGTGAACACCACTCGCATGAAGAACTTCTTGGTCTCGACGTCGTCGAACTGCTGGGCGTCGAGGATGTTCTGTCCGTTGTGGGCAAGGAACGTCGACACCGCCGAGACGATGCCGGGGCGATCCGGACAGGACAGGGTCAGGACATATTGATGGTCGGGCATTGGCTCTTGATGAAGGTTTGTGCAGCGGAACTATCCGCAATTTGCGCCCTGCTCTAGCACCGACCCCGCCCTTGCGCCAATCCCGGGCGCAGAGTCAGGATGAACGGACGATTGCAATCCATGACCGGAGCATATCCATGGCCGACCGCTTGAACGGCTACCGCATCTTAATTCTGGAAACGCGGGAGGAGGCGCAGTTTTCGAAGCTTCTGGTCGAGCAAGGCGCCGAGGTCGTGCAGTGCCCGATGTTCACCATCCATGACGCGCCGGACCCGGCTCCGGTGGAGGCCTGGATCCGCCGTGCCATCGACGGGCCCTTCGACGATCTCGTGCTGATGACGGGCGAAGGCCTGCGTCGGATCATGAAACTCGCCGGCGCCCGCGGGCTCGACACCGCCCTTGTCGCGGCACTCGCCAAAGCGCGAAAATTCACCCGGGGCCCGAAGCCCGGCAAGGCGCTGCGCGAGATCGGTCTCGAGGCACAGCAGACCACGGAGAAGCCGACCACCGAGGGCGTGATCGAGATGCTGGCCAGGCTCGACCTGAAAGGACGACGCCTCGGTCTCCAGCTCTATCCGGACAAGGACCATGGCGCGCTGACCGGCGCGCTGGCCGCGCAAGGCGCCGCCGTCGATACCGTGCTGCCCTATGTCTACGATTCCAAGGCAGCGGATGCGAACATCGTCGCCGCCATCGACGACATGGCCTCCGGGCGGATCGATTCCATCGCGCTGACCAATCTCGGCCAGGTCCGCCGCCTGATGGAGGCCGCGAAAGCGCATGGCGCCGAAGCGAAACTGCGTACAGGCCTCGAACGGACGTTGATCGCCTCGGTGGGGCCGGCGGTCTCCGGTGAACTCGCCGCGCACGGTCTGCGCACGGACGTCTCGCCGGCGGATGAAGCGTATTTCATGCGTCCGCTGATCTCGGCGATGGCCGCGGCGCTGGCGGAGCGGAAGCCGAGAGCCTCAGCGAGCTAAGAGCCGAGCGCGGGGGCGGCCTGCGGCAGCCGCGATTGACACCGGCATCGCCAGCGCTAGCTTGCGCGACCGCAAGAAGAAGCAACAAGGGCAAGGGAATCGCCGTGACACGCGTCATCGCGTCGTGAGCGCCACCGCACGACCTTCGGCGCTCGCGCCATTCCGCATCCGCAATTATCGTTTCCAGTGGCCGTCCGACCTGCTCACCTCCTGGGCCTTCGAGGTCGAGACGCTGGTGCTCGGCTGGTACATCATCGTCGAAACCGGCTCGGTGCTGTTGCTCACCGTGCTTGCTTCACTCCAGTTCGTCGGAACACTGGTCGCGCCCGTGTTCGGCATGATCGGCGACCGCGTGGGCCATTGCGATCTCCTGGTCGCAATGCGTCTTGCCTATACGGCGCTGTCGTCGACCATCATGGTCCTGGCGCTGACCGGTCACCTGTCGCCGCTGAGCGTCATGATGATCGTCGCGATCATGGGCCTGATCCGCCCTTCGGATCTCGGCGTCCGCGGCGCGCTGCTTGCCGAGATCATGCCGGCTGAGCAGCTGGTCGGCGCCATCAGCGTTGCGCGCACGACCCAGGACAGCGCCCGCATCGCCGGGGCGTTGACTGGCGCCGGGCTGTTCGCCGTCCTTGGCATTGGGCTCGTGTACGTGGCAATTGCCGGACTCTACCTCGTGGCTGCGCTTCTGATGCTCTGCCTGACACGGCCGGAAAGGTCGGTCACCACGAGCAATCTCCCGGCGAACGGCCACGCCGTTTCGAGGTTGCTGGGCGACCTGAAGGAAGGCATCGTCTATGCCTGGAACGGCCCGGGAATGCGCGCGGCGCTGTGCGTCGCCTTCCTGGCCAATCTCACCGCATTTCCCTTCACGGGCGGATTGTTGCCCTACATCGCGCGGGAGATCTTTCATACCGACCAGACCGGCCTCGGTTATCTCTCGGCGAGCTTCGCCGTCGGCTCGCTGATCGGCTCCATCACGCTCAGCCTGGTCAGCGGCGTGCGCATTGCCCGGCTTCTGATCGGAGCGACGCTGGCCTGGTACGCCATGCTGCTGGTATTCGTCGAGGTCAGGACCATGCCGGTGGCGATGGCCTGCCTCGTTCTCGCCGGCATCGCCCAGAGCATGTCGATGATCTCGGCCGCCGTCATTCTGATGCGCACCGCGAGCGCGCATCTGCGAGGCCGCGTCATGGGCGTGCGCATGATGGTCATCTATGGCTTGCCGATCGGACTGCTCGCAGCCGGCAGCCTGATCGATATCATCGGCTATTCCGCGACGGGCTCGCTCTATGCCGCCGCGGGCTTCTTCGCGATGCTGGCGATCGCTGTGCGTTGGCGCGCCGACCTCTGGCCTGTCCACGCCCCCGCCAATGCGCGGTGACGAATATCCGCCCTAATCCCCGTACCCGCGCAGCCGCTCGATATCGAGGATGGTGACGCCGCCATATTCCAGCCGCAGCAGCCCCTCTTTCTCAAGCCGGTTCAGCGCGCGGTTGGCGTTCTGGCGGGACATGCCGGAAAGCGCCCCGATCTCCTCCTGCGTGATCTCCAGATGCGTGGTCGATTCGGGATAGAGGATCGGGTTGAACAGCGAAGCAATGCTGCGGGCGAGGCGCGCGGTGGCATCCAGGGTGCGGTTGACCTCGAGCATGCCGATGAACTGGCCGAGCCGCTCGTTGAGCTGGCGCACCAGAAAGCGGTTGAAGCCGACGCTGTTCTCGAACAGCCACATGAAGGCACTGCGCTCCATCAGTGCGACGCGGCTGTCGCGCAGCGCGACCACGTCATAGCGGCGCGGCTCGTTCTTGAGCACGCTGCCCTCGCCGAACCAGGCCCCTGCCGTCAGACCGGCAAGGCTGGTCTCCTTGCCGTCGCGCGAGACCCCGCCCATGCGGGCCAGGCCGCTCACCATGCCGGCCCAATAGGCAAAAATGTCACCGCGCATGAACACGGTTTCGCCGGTGCCGTAGGACCGCTCCGTGATTCCGGCACGCGCGACCTCGATCTCCGCTTGCGTGAGCTCGCGCGACCAGGCGGCGACGCGCTTCAGATGATCTTCTGAAATCATGATCTGGCGGCCAGCCGCACGATTTCGTCACTCCACTTTCTGCTGCATTGCAACATGATGGTATCGACCGCCATTCGACCAAAGAGGAACGTCGCTGCCGGCCCGCAAACTTTGTCGCAGAATTGTCAGCCGGGAGACATTTCAAAATAGCGCTTTCCCCTATTGAGAACCACCTCGGGCGATACGGCTTTCGATCCCAAACGGGAACGAGAGTGCGCGGCTCCGGTCGAGACCATCTGATGCATGGCCTCACCGTCACCGCCGTACTAGGATCGCTCGACAGAACGGACGAAGAGCGCCGCTAGAATGCGCCATGACCGGGAGGGATTCGTTTGGTGGCTACCAGTCTTGAAGTGCGCGGCGTGTCCTTGCGATTCGGCGGTGTTCGAGCGCTGACCGACGTCGGCTTCGCCATCAGGGAGGGCGAGCTGTTCTCGATCATCGGCCCCAACGGCGCCGGCAAGACCTCGATCGTGAACTGTATTTCCGGTCGCTACAAGCCGACCGAAGGCCAGCTCTTCTACCAAGGCCGCGACATCACCGGTTTGACGCCGAACGCCCGCGCCTCGCTAGGCATCGGTCGCACCTTCCAGAACCTGGCGCTGTTCCACCATATGAGCGTGCTCGACAACATCATGGTCGGCCGCCATCACCTCCTGAAGAACAACTTCCTCACGGGCTCGCTGTATTGGCTCACCGGCGCGCGCAAGGAGGAGCTCGAGCACCGCCGCAAGGTCGAGGAGATCATCGACTTCCTCGACCTGCAGTCGGTGCGCAAGGCGACCGCGGGCACGCTCTCCTACGGCCTGCGCAAGCGCGTCGAGCTCGCCCGAGCCATGGCGCTGGAGCCGCGTCTCATCCTCCTCGACGAACCCATGGCCGGCATGAACTTCGAGGAGAAGGAGGACATGGCCCGCTACATCGTCGATCTCAACGAGGAGTTCGGGATGACGGTGGTGATGATCGAGCACGACATGGGCGTGGTGATGGACATCTCCCATCGCGTCATGGTGCTGGATTTCGGCAAGAAGATCGCCGAAGGCGATCCGGCCACCGTGCTCGCCGATCCCCACGTCAGGCGCGCCTATCTCGGCGAGGAGGACGAGGTGCTGGTCGATCCCGACGACGCACCGCCGGCGCAGGAGAGCGCGGCATGATGGATTATGCTGGCCGCGTCGCGCAGGCCGACACTTATCCGAAAATGCTCCGGCTCAACGCGAAGGAGCACGGCAACGAGATCGCATTGCGCGAGAAGGATCTCGGGCTCTGGCGCATTTTTACCTGGAACGACTACCAGGCACGGGTGCGCGATTTCGCGCTTGGCCTGGTCGAGCTCGGCCTTGCTCGCGGTGATGTCATCGGCATCATCGGCGACAACCGGCCGGACTGGATCGCGGCGGAAGTCGCGACCCACGCGATCGGTGGACTGAGCCTCGGGCTCTATCGCGACGTGCTGGACGAGGAGGCCTCCTATCTTCTCAACTATGGCGAGGCGCAGCTCGTCTTTGCCGAGGACGAGGAGCAGGTCGACAAGCTTCTCACCCTTGCCGAGCGCGCGCCCAAGCTGAAGCACATCATCTATTCCGACCCGCGCGGGATGCGGAAATATGACGACCCGAGGCTGATGTCGGCGGAGAAGTTTGCCGAGCTCGGCCGGGCACGTGCTGCGCGGGAGCCGGAGCTCTACGACAGGCTGGTCGATGCCACCAAGGGCGAGGACGTCGCGATCCTCTGCACGACGTCAGGTACTACCTCGCATCCGAAACTCGCGATGCTCGCGGCCGGGCGCGTGCTGGGCCATTGCGCGACGTATCTCGCCTTCGATCCGAAGGGACCCGATGACGAATACGTCTCGGTGCTGCCGCTGCCCTGGATCATGGAGCAGGTCTACGTGCTCGGCAAAGGCCTCTTGTGCCGGATGAAGATCAACTTCGTCGAAGAGCCCGACACGATGATGAACGATCTGCGCGAGATCGCGCCGACCTTCGTGCTCTTTGCCCCACGTGTTTGGGAATCGATCGCTGCCGACGTCCGCGCCAAGGTGATGGATGCGACGCCCTTCAAGCAGCGCCTGTTCGACATCGGCATGAAGTCGGGTCTCGCCGCGCTCGAACAGGGCAAGCGCTCGGCCTTTGCCGACGCGATCCTGTTCCGAGCGCTGCGCGACCGCCTCGGCTTCACCCGCCTGCGGTCGGCCGCGACCGGCGGCGCAGCGCTCGGCCCCGAAACCTTCAAATTCTTCCAAGCCATGGGCGTGCCGCTGCGCACGCTGTACGGCCAGACCGAGCTGCTGGGGGCCTATACGCTGCATCCCGACGGCAAGGTCGATCCCGACACGACGGGCGTGCCGATGGCCGACAGCATCGAGATCCGCATCGACAATGCCGACGTCCACGGCGTCGGTGAGATCGTGGTGCGGCATCCCAACATGTTCCTCGGCTACTACAAGAATCCCGAGGCCAGCGTCGCCGACATCAAGGACGGCTGGATGTGCTCCGGCGACGCCGGATATTTCAATGCCGACCAGCAGCTCGTCGTCATCGACCGCATCAAGGATCTCGCCGAGACCTCGCGCGGCGAACGCTTCTCGCCGCAATTCATCGAGAACAAGCTGAAATTCTCGCCCTATATCGCGGAGGCCGTGGTGCTGGGCGCCGGTCGCGACGCACTCGCGGCGATGATCTGCATCCGCTATTCCATCATCTCGAAATGGGCGGAAAAGAACCGGCTCTCGTTCACGACCTACAGCGATCTCGCCTCGCGTCCCGAGGTTTACGCGCTGCTGCAGAAGGAGGTCGAGACCGTCAACGCCACGCTGCCGCCGGCCCAGCGCATCTCGCGCTTCCTGCTGCTCTACAAGGAGCTCGATGCCGACGATGGCGAGCTTACGAGGACCAGAAAGGTCCGCCGCAGCGTCATCAACGAGAAATACGAAGGCATCATCGACGCCATCTACCGCGGCGTCTCGGATATTCCCGTCGACACCGTGATCCGCTTCCAGGACGGCACCACGCAGCGGGTGCGCACCACGTTGCGTGTGGTGGATCTCGGCGGCCACGGCCACATGGCGGAGGCGGCGGAGTGAGCGTCCTGTCCGCCACGAGCGCGACGCGCGTTGCTGTGCCCTCCCCCCTTGTGGGAGAGGGCATCGCCGCTATCAACCACACCCTCACTGGGGTGAGGGGTTCTCTCTCCACACCGTCACTGCCGAGACAACCCCTCACCCGGCTTCGCTTCGCGAAGCCACCCTCTCCCACAAGGGGAGAGGGTGAGCGCGCGCCGGATTTGTCAGCGAGCACCACTGCATGAACACCGCCTTCCTCATCCAGCTCCTGGTCAACGGCCTCGTCGTCGGCACACTCTACGGCGTAGTCGCGATGTCGTTTGTCCTGATCTACAAGGCGACACAGGTCGTCAATTTCGCGCAAGGGGAATTGCTGCTGGTCGGCGCCTGGGTGTGCTGGGCGCTGCTGGCGAAATACCAGGTGCCCTTCTGGATCGGCATGCCGATCACGCTGGTGTTCATGTTCGTGTTCGGCATCGCGATCCAGGTGCTCATCCTGCGTCCGATGATCGGCGAGCCCATCATCTCGGTGATCATGGTGACGATCGGCCTGTCGACGGTGTTGCAGGCAACGCTGAAGTGGATGTTCGGCGTCAACCCGCAGCCGTTCCCGCGCGTGTTCGAGAGTCAATCCGTCAGCCTGTTCGGGCTCCAGATCCAGACCGTCTATGTCATGAGCCTCGTCGTCTCGGTCGCGATGATGATCGGCATGGCCTGGTTCTTCCGCGCCTCCAAATATGGCCTGGCGATGCGCGCCACCGCATTCAACCAGCAGGTCGCGCAGTCGCTCGGCATCTCCGTCAAGAGCGTGTTCGCGATGGCCTGGGCGATCTCGGCGACGGTCTCGGCGGTCGCCGGCGTCGTCGTCGCGGTCGTGAACGGCGTGTCCTCGGGCCTTGCCGCCTACGGCATCAAGGTGTTCCCGGCGGCGATCCTCGGCGGGCTGGATTCAGTTGGCGGCGCCGTGCTTGGCGGCATCATCATCGGACTGCTCGAGAACGTCGCCCAATATGTCGACAGCGAGTATCTGCACTGGGGCAATCTCTACGAGATCGCGCCGTTCTACGTCCTCATCATCGTGCTGATGATCAAGCCCTACGGGCTGTTCGGCACCCACGACATCGAGCGGATCTGACCCATGGCCGGCCCTGCCCTCATTCCCGCTGGTGACTTCCGCACCTCCTACGCGGCCGACACCACGATCTTCCCGACCGCGACGAGCCGCAACTTCGCCATCGCAGGCGTGCTGCTGCTGTGTCTGGCGCCGCAATTCTTCAGCGGGTATTGGCTCAGCATCCTGATCCAGATCGGCATCTTCTCGATCGCGGCGCTCGGGCTCAATATCCTGGTCGGCTTCACCGGCCAGATCTCGATCGGCCATGCCGCCTTCTTCCTGCTCGGCGCATTTACCTCCGCCTACATCTCCAACAACGCGCAGATCCCGGTATTCTTCGCAATCCCGCTCGCCGGCATCGTCACTGCGCTGGTCGGGCTGATCTTCGGCATTCCGGCGGCGCGACTGAAAGGTCTTTACCTCGTCATCGCGACGCTGGCTGCGCAGTACATCCTGCTCGACTTCTTCTCGCGCGCCGAATGGTTCTCCGGCGGCTCGGTGCCGGCGAGCGCCGCGCCTTTCTCGATCTTCGGCTATACGCTGCGCGGCGACCGACAGTACTTCTACGTCGTGCTGGCCTATGTGCTCGTGAGCTACGTCCTCGTCACCAATCTGATGCGCACCCGTGACGGCCGCGCGCTGGTAGCGATCCGCGACCATTATCTCTCCGCCGAGATCATGGGCATCAACCTCACCAAGTACCGGACGCTGTCGTTCGGGCTTGCCGCCTTCTTCGCCGGCATCGCCGGCGCGCTCTATGCGCACTACCAGCTCGTGGTGTCGCAGGAGGGCTTCGGCATCGAGCGTTCGATCCTGTTCCTCGCCATGATCATCATCGGCGGCACCGGCTCGATCATGGGCACGCTGATGGGTACCGCCTTCGTGGTGCTGCTGCCGGAATCGATGGAGTGGCTGAGCCATCATCTGAAGGGCGGAGCGATCGACCAGGCGCTCTCGCTCAACAACAACATCACCTTCCTGCGCGAGATCGCGATCGGGGTGATCATCATCGCATTCCTGATGTTCGAGCCTGACGGGCTCGCGCATCGCTGGCGGCAGATCAAGGCGTATTGGAAACTCTACCCGTTCTCGCATTGAGCGCGGGCAACTTCACTTAAACAATAAACAGGAGGAACCGACCCATGACGACAAAATCCCTTTTGAGCACCACATCGCTCGTGCTTGCGATCGCCGCATTCTCGGCGAGCGCGCAGGCGCAGATCGCGATCGGGCATCTCGCCGATTATTCCGGCGGCACCTCGGACGTCGGCACGCCCTATGGCCAGGCCGTCGCAGATACGTTCGCCTGGGTCAACAAGAACGGCGGCGTCGGCGGCAAGCAGCTCAATCTCGATACCAACGACTATGGCTACCAGGTGCCGCGCGCGATCGCGCTCTACAAGAAGTGGTCGGCGCCCGACTCCAAGGTCGCCGCAATCATGGGCTGGGGCACGGCGGACACCGAGGCGCTGACCGGCTTCCTTGCCCAGGACAAGATCCCCGACATGTCCGGCTCCTATGCCGCCGCCCTCACCGATCCCGAAGGGGTCAGCGGCAAGGCCAAGCCTGCGCCTTATAATTTCTTCTATGGCCCGAGCTATTCGGACGCGCTGCGCGCGATGCTGATGTGGGCAGCCGAGGACTGGAAGGCCAAGGGCAAGCCCGGCAAGCCGAAATTCGTGCACATGGGCGCCAACCATCCTTATCCGAACGCGCCGAAGGCCGCCGGTGAAGCCATGGCGCAGGAGCTCGGCTTCGAGGTTCTGCCGCCGCTGGTGTTCGCCCTCACGCCGGGTGACTACAGCGCACAGTGCCTGAGCCTGAAATCCTCGGGCGCCAACTACGCCTATCTCGGCAACACCGCCGCCTCCAACATCTCGGTGATGAAGGCCTGCAAGACCGCCGGCGTCGAGATCCAGTTCCTCGGCAACGTCTGGGGCATGGACGAGAATGCGGCCAAGACCGCGGGCGATGCGGCCAATGGCGTGATCTTCCCGCTGCGCACTGCGGTGAGCTGGGGCGGCGATGCCCCCGGCATGAAGACGTTGATGGAGATCTCGAAGATGTCCGACGCCAGCGGCAAGGTCTATCGTCCCGTGCACTACGTCGCGGCCGTCTGCTCGGCGATGTACATGAAGGAGGCGATCGAGTGGGCCGCCAAGAACGGCGGCGCCACCGGCGAGAACGTCGCCAAGGGCTTCCACCAGAAGAAAGACTGGGTGCCGGCCGGGATGGAAGGCGTCTGCAATGCCTCGACCTGGACCGAGAAGGACCATCGCGGCACGCTCAAGGTCGACCTCTATCGCACCAAGGTCTCAGGCGCGACCGACGGCGACCTCAACGACGTCATGGCCAAGGGCACGATCAAGCTCGAGAAGGTCAAGACCGTCGAGCTGCCGCGCAAGCCGGAATTGCTGGGGTGGTGAGCGTAGCGCCCACCTGACGCACAACCGTCATCCCCCGCGAATGCGGGGGATCCAGTACGCCGCGGCCTCTCCGGGAGCGTTGGGCGTCTCTGGAATACTGGGTCACCCGCCTTCGCGGGTGACGACAGCGGAGCAACAAAGCATGACCGAGACCGCAGAAGGCGTTCGTCCCTCCCCCAGCATCGTCCCCGCCCCGCCGCTCCTCGCCGTGCGCAACATCGAGGTCGTCTACGACGACGTCATCCTGGTGCTGCGCGGCCTCAGCCTCGACGTGCCGAAAGGCGCGATCGTGGCGCTCCTGGGCGCCAACGGCGCTGGCAAGTCGACGACGCTGAAGGCGATCTCCGGGTTGCTCAAGACCGAGGACGGCGAGGTCACGCGCGGCGAGATCCTGTTCGAAGGCGAGCGGATCAACGGCATCGACCCCGACAAGATCGTGCGCCGCGGCATCTTCCAGGTGATGGAGGGCCGGCGCATCGTCGCCGACATGACGTCGCTGGAGAACCTCAAGCTCGGCGCCTTCACCCGCAGGGACCGCGAGGTCGATTCCGACCTCGACATGGTCTTCAACTATTTTCCGCGCTTGAAAGAGCGCACCGGCCTTGCCGGCTATCTCTCCGGCGGTGAGCAGCAGATGCTCGCGATCGGCCGGGCCCTGATGGCGCGCCCCAAGATGATCTTGATGGATGAGCCTTCGATGGGCTTGTCGCCGCTGCTGGTGAAAGAGGTGTTCTCGATCATCCAGAAGATCAACCGCGACCTCGGCGTCACCATCCTGCTGGTCGAGCAGAACGCGCGCGCTGCGCTCTCGGTGGCAAGCCACGGCTACATCATGGAACAGGGCAAGGTCGTGCTCGACGGCAGCGCAGACGACTTGCGCGACAACGAGGACGTCAAGGAGTTCTACCTCGGCGGCGCCGGCGACCAGCGCAAGAGCTTCAAGAACCTCAAGAGCTTCAAGCGGCGCAAGCGCTGGCTGTAGCGTTTTCAAGCGAAGTGGGAACCGGTTCGCGTGAAGAAAACGCGTCGATACAAAAGAGCTTCAACTCTCAAGCACCTGTTCCGCTTCCGTGACTGCGCAGAGAACATGATAGAACGACGACGCAGGAATGATGTCGATCAGCGATTTGCCGTCGCGATCGAACTGGTCGTACCAGCCGCCCTTCACGGGATGGCTGAGATAATGCCGTTCGAGCCGCACCAGCGCCGCGCGCGCCTCATCCGCCGCCCCCACCTCGCCGGACTCGGCTTGCGCGATCCACGCCTTCGCGATCTCGGTCTGCGGCCACAGCCGGCGCGTGCTGCGGCGGATGTTGCCGACGTCGTCCCCCTCGTCGATCAGGCAGCCCGTGGCCTCGTCGCGATAGCGCAGCGCGGTCGACAGCAGTTCGGCACGCCGCGGCGCGGTCGGGCAGCCCGTGATGCGCTCGAAACCCTTCAGCAGCCAGACCCATTCCGCCTGGTGACCGGGCTCGACGCTGACCGGCTCGATCTTCGACCAGTCTTCCTCGAAGTACTCGGTCAGGATGCGCTTCTGCTTGTCGTAGAGATTGGCCAGGAACAGTGCGAAGAATTCTCCGGCACGGTTCTGGAACGACAGGTCGTGGGTCGCCTCGAAGCACGCGATCATCGCCTCGAACAGATGCATGTGCGGGTTCTGCCGGCGCGGCAGCGAGACCGGAAGGCCTTCGTGAACGCCGCCATGCGGCGAGCGCAGATGGCCGTCGAGGAAGGCGAGCAGCGCATCGATCTCGGCTCGGACTTGCGCATCCTGGTCGAGGGCGTAGACGGTCGCGAGCGCAAAGAGGACGAAGGCGTGGTCATAGGCATCGCGCCGGGCATCCAGCACCGCTCCATCGGGCGTCAGCCGGTGCACGTAGCCGGGCCGGCCATCGGGCGCCTTCGCTCTGGCCAGCAGATGCTCCAGCCCCTTCAGCGCGATGCCACGCCCCTCAGGATACCATCCCATCTGCGCCGCCTTGGCGTAGCACCAGATCTGGCGCGCCTGCACGAATACGCGCCGGGGCGCGGCAGCGTCGGCCGTGCCATCGCGGTGCAGCCGGTCGATGAAACCACCCGCAGCCTGATCCCAGCCGACCGTCGACCACAGCGGCAGCGCCTCGTCGATCATGCGGCGCTTCAGGCGCGCGACGACGTTCGACGCCTCGTCCGCCGCAATGATTCCTTCGTCCGCCATCGGGTCCTCTCTAGGCCTCACCAATGGCGGTCTGATACCCATGCTGGTGGCGGCGCGCAACGGATGCCAACACGGAAAGAACAGCCATGACCGCCCATTACGACGCCCGCGAGACCCGTGAACAAGCAGCGCGCGAGGCCGACCTGTTCTCCGGCCTGCCAGGGGTGCTGCGAGCCGCGATGGCCGCCCCGGCCTATGCCGAGCGGCTCAAAGGCTGCGATCCCGCCGCCGTGACCTCCAGGGCGGCCCTGGCGGGCCTGCCGGTGTTGCGCAAATCGGAGCTGCCGGCCTTGCATAAGGCCTCTGCGCCTTTCGGGGGCCTCGTGGTAGGGCCTCCCGGCTCGTTCGCCCGCCTCTTCACCTCCCCCGGCCCGATCTTCGAGCCGGAGGGACGGCAAGGAGATCCCTGGCGCGGCGCAAGGGCGCTGTTCGCAGCGGGGTTCCGTCCTGACGATATCGTCCTCAATACCTTCAGCTACCATCTCACCCCCGGCGGCTTCATCTTCGACGCCTCCGCACGCGCGCTCGGCTGCGCGGTCATCCCGGCCGGCCCCGGCAATACGGAACAGCAATTCGAGCTGATCGAGGCCTACCGGCCGGTTGGCTACAGCGGCACGCCGGATTTCCTGAAGATCCTGCTCGACGCCGCAGCAAGCTCCGGGCGCGACATTTCCTCGATCAAGCGCGCGCTGGTCTCGGGCGCCGCGTTCCCGCCCTCGCTCCAGGCCGAGATCAAGGCGCGCGGCATCGACGCCTACCAGGCCTTCGGCACCGCCGATCTCGGCCTCATCGCGTTCGAGACCGAGGCGCGCGAGGGCATGGTCGTGAACGAGGACCTGATCCTGGAGATCGTCAAGCCCGGCACCGGAGATCCGGTTGCGCCGGGCGACGTCGGCGAGATCGTCGTGACCTCGCTCGATCCGCACCATCCCTGGATCCGGCTCGCCCTCGGCGACCTGACCGCGGCCCTGCCCGGCACGAGCCCATGCGGGCGCACAAACATGCGCATCAAGGGCTGGATGGGACGCGCTGACCAGACCACCAAGGTCAAGGGCATGTTCGTCCGGCCCGAGCAGATCGCCGAGATCGGCAAGCGCCATTCCGCACTCGGAAGACTGCGCCTCGTCGTCACACGCCAGGGCGAGGCCGACGCGATGACGCTGCGAGCTGAAACGGCGGCCGCGAACGATGCCCTGCGTGATGAGATCGCAGCCAGCCTGCGCGCAGTGACGAAACTCGGCGGAAGCGTCGAACTGGTCAGTCCCGGCACGCTGCCTAACGACGGCAAGGTGATCGCGGACGAACGCTAGCGCTACCCTTGTCTGGTAACAGCGAATAATTCGGCAACGACGGCCCCATGAAGCGCCTGTGTGCGCAAAACCCCCGGAACTCCCGAGGCTTGCACGCATTCCGGTGAGCCGCAGACGGAAAATAACAGGGAATTCCAAACCAGAAAGGGCTGGTCTCGAGTACCGGCGCCCCGTGGACCCGCGCTGCGGTTGGCACTACCTCAGAAACGAGAGCTATATCGGAAATCTCACCTTCAACCAAAAGTCTCAAAAGCTCCGGCAAGCGGCGATGAAGAATCCGCCTGAACAATGGATCAGAAGCGAGGGCTGCATCGAGCCCATCATCGATCGCGAGGTCTTCTTCAGCGTTAGGAAGATCATCGAGGAGAGGCGGGCTGACCTGTCTGAGGAGGAGATGCTCGTCCCCGTTGCGCAAAGCTCTTAGCGAAGGCCGCTTGACACCGGCCATTATCGATGAAGTCCAGAACTGCCCTGCTCTGCGACCTGCCAAACCCACTTTGGCAATTTTCGAAATCTCTATCGGCTGCTCGGCTACACCCCGAAGCGAAATTACGAGTTTCTCGATGCACGTCCGGTTTGGTCCGAGCTAAGGTCAAAGCTCGACGAACAGGCCGCCGCTGCTATTAAGGCTGCGGGCGGGCGGATCAGTTCGGGGGGCTGGAGCAATTGCCTCCGCGTGAACGGGATAGCCTGTCTTTCCGTTAGGGCCGCCCGTTGGACCCCTGGCCAAAAGCCAACCCATGCATCCTACTGGAGTATCGAACGGGAGGCGTGCCTCCCTGACGGCTGGATTGCCGCCATCCGGTTAGCCGAGCACAACAAGACCGTGCTCGATTACGTACTGTTGCCGACCGACGGCAAAGTAAAACGCACAATCCGCTTTTCCGAAGCATCACGAGCGCGGCGGGGAATTACGCGGTTCAAGACGGTCAATGGCCTCGTTCAAGCCATCACCCGACGATTAACAAAACCGGATCCTACTTCCCACACCGCGCCAAAACCGAGGGGCAAGCGGCCGAAAGCGCTGCAATCCAAAACTAGAAACATCCACCGGCGGCGCTTATGTCCGGCGAACCGCATTTGAGACCTTGTGCCGATGCTCGGGGTGAGCCTTGATGCCTGCATCTAGACCCACTATGAGTGTAAAGTCGATTGTCGCGAAAATCCAAAGAGACGAACTCACATCCATGGGCATCCGGTCACTGACCATCCAGGAGTCCGAGAGGATTGCTGTCCACATCTTCGAGCGGGATCACTGACCTTGAACTGGAGCTTGACGCGCGTGACTTCGCTTCCGTGAGCCGCGATCGCGACGAGCCTTCTGGCGCATTCGTGCGGTGCTGCTTCGACGAATCTGGGCGCCATCCCGACCTCCGCTGGCAAATTGCAGGGCGGGGATCGCCTCAGGGCTGACAGGGAGGGCGTTGCCGAGGCAGGCTGGTGGCGGGTCAACGATCTCAATTTAGGCCCACTCTAACCGAGCGCCTCCGTCTCGGGCCGCTGACTGTGTATGGACGAGCTAATAAACGGGCAGGCGCCCCCGATCACGCCGGCGAGCCGCCGTGCTATGGTCAGCGGGCGACCGCTAACGCGGGCGCAATCTCAGTTAACTCCCGCCGGCTTCCAAGTCGGCGGTTTTTTTACGAACCTTAAGACCGACGAGAGGCGCCGGTTCAGACTGGCGGACATTAATTTGGCTTTAACACCCGTTGTGCGGCAGCGCCGGGTCATATAGATAAGGCCTGTGCCAGCGTCAGTTGCGTTTGAGATTCATGATTACGTACAAGCAGTATCACATCCAGCGTTTTGAGCACGGCCAAAAGCGCTGGATTGCCCGCATCACACGGGCGGATGGTCAAAACATCCGCACCATACTGCCGGCCTCTGAGCATCCCTACCTTGATACGAAGCCCGTCGCGTCCGCCGAGGAAGCGGAGGAGCTTGCCAAGGAAGGCATCGACTTTGGGGGTGTAGTTTAGCCGGTTCGTCGAGAGCTTACGTCGCTGCACCTTGCGCCGCTCGTGCAAGAACGCATGGGGAGATCGCTAGCCTCGTCGTAAGTTGCGCCGCCCCGTCCGCGACCTTTCCGGAGCAGCGAGAGCGCGACAGGAATTATTCACTTCAAAACGGCGATCGCCTCGTTCAGGCTATCACCCCCCAGCTTATAACAACGCACCCCGCCTGCCGAGCCATGCCAGTGCCGCGGAGCAAAAGGCCGAAAGCAACGCGGTCCAAAACCAGGAGCGTCCACGGGCGGCGTTGATGGAGCGCAGGTATAGGAAAGCGCCGAGAAGCTTGCCGTAATTCCTTCGGAAATCTCCATTGAGCCTAGCGGGCGCGGGCAAATCGGATAACGCTTTGAAGTCATCGGTCATGGCTGGTTCGTCGTTTATGGAGTGGGACCAGCACCCTAAAAACCACTGTTTTGCCCGACGACGCAAGTTCAATTTCGCCTTTTCCGATGCGGCCATGGAGAGAACCTGACGCTAGCCGGTCGCTCACCGGAAATGTTGACGCAACTCGCGAAGGCGTCTTATCCGAGGATCAGATTGGGCCAATGAGGAATCTCATGGGCGGGCCGACGTAAGTTCGGCCGCACCATCAAGTAGAACAGGTTGAACTCCCGCTTCGATGGTTCCCACGCCCCTTGTGGTCCTTATCCACTATTCCGCTTCACACGTTTGAGCCCCCTCCGCTGCCGCGACAGGGCAGCCTTCTCATATCGTTCCAAACTCGGAAGATCTCTCATTTGCCTTCGTTCAGCGCAAGCGGCGATCAGACGCAGCCTAAAAACTCGCAGGTGATCCTGGCGACTCCTGGCTTGAGCTAGATGTTGAACCGCGATTTCCAAGTCCGTGCCGTTAAGCTCCTCCGCAAGGGCTGCATCGAACCCGGCGGGCCCAGAGCCCGCGGCTTCGTCCCAACGCGATAAGCCATGCCGATAAGCGTTGCGGCTCGAGGTTGCTTTCCCGGCGCTTGTTTGCGGGCCTGGGCTCTTCGCTGCGTTTGCCCGATTGGCTTCGATTTGTCGCTTTGATGCCAACTTGCCTCCTTGTTCGCGGCTAGCCGGCGAACGATCGCAAAAGCGACGGCATCAATCGCCCTTTCCGCGCGGTCGTTTTGCGACCGTGTTCGATGTGGGGTGATCGGGACCCCGTTCATTCAATAGCGGGGCTATGAACGCATGAAGGTTTGACCCATCAAACAAATGGGCTGCGATGCCGGCCGCTTGCGCTGCAGCAAGATCGCTCTGCTTGTCGCCGACCATGAAACTGGCACCGATATCTATCGGATACCGCTCGAGAAGAGCCTTGATCATCCCCGGTTGCGGCTTACGGCAGTTGCAGAGGACACGATAACGCGGAATCAGACCATCGGGGTGATGCGGGCAAAATTCGAACGCATCAATATGCGCACCAACGACAGCAAGCTCACGCAACAACCATTCGTGCAAATTGCGAACATGCTGCTCCTTGTAAAACCCCCTGGCAATTCCTGATTGGTTCGTCACGACGAACGCGAAATAACCAGCATCATTGACTGCCTTTACGGCCTGCTGGGCCCCTTTCACCCACCGGATTTTGTTCGGATCAAAAGCATAGCCGTCATCCTCATTGAGGACGCCATCACGATCAAAGAAAACTGCCGGACGCATCAAATCTTACGGGCCAAGGTTGCACGGAGAACAGCTGATCTTCCGACAATCTCTGCTTCTTTTCAACATGTCGCACGATTAGGCAGGATCGTGCTCTGCCAGCGCGCCTTGCGTCTTTCTCTGTGCTCCACATCGTCGGTTGGCTTCACCGAGTACTATATGCTGCAGAACGCGTTGAGCCGGCGAATTGATCCCATCGCTGCGACCGACATCGACGCGCGCCTTGCGTCCTATGGCACCTTTCGGTCCTTGGGTCCCTGCGCGCCAGCTGGTCCGGCCCCCCGGGACATCCCCGGGGACGCGTTGGGGGCCGGCGGGGCCCTGCGGTCCTGGATCTCCCTTCCGCTCAGGATCCCTGCTACTAGTACAAGCGCGGTAAGCAATACAGTCACCGTCATCCTTTTTTGCATTAGAGGGCCGCAAGGGATCCGAAGATGCGCATTGACCCATCGACCGATCACCTTCAAATACCTAAAGCCGCATGGACGCTCCGTCGCACGGCCCCAGGTGGCTCTGTCCAGCTTCCAGCCGGATTCCGATGCCGCACAAACCTTTTTCGCAGTGGCCGCACCTGTGAAGGAGAACCGGCGGGCCTCTGACCCTAAGCATGCAGTCTTAAAAAGAATGAACTCGCCCCTTTTAGACATGATCAGTGCCTGGTTTCAAAATCTCGGCGATCTCACGCCGGGTTCGGTAATGGCGGTCTGCTTCGTATTTTTGACAATGGCTTTTATCGTGCTTCCCCGCACGCCTCTCATTTGCGCCGCCGGTGCCGCCTTTGGCTGGAAAGTCGCCGCAATCATCTTGTTGAGCGGTACCGTCGGAGCTATCCTCGCTTTCCTCACTTCCCGCTACGTCGCGTCGAGCTGGTTTCGAAAAAGGCTCGATAACAAGCCTAACTTCGGCGTCATTGCACAAGCAGTAGACGAGGAAGGCTGGCGCATTATCGCGCTGATGCGTCTGGGCGTTCCCCTTCCCGGAGCAGTTCAAAACTACCTGTTCGGTCTGACGAGGATTGACATCTCAACGTACTCGATCTCGACTTTTATTTTCACTGCGCCGCAAGTGTTCCTGTATTCGTTTCTGGGCGCGACCGGCCGGGCCTCGCTTCTGGACGAAAATCTAGGCATCTCGCTGATCACATTGGCGCTGATCATCGCAATTGTTGCCCTTATAGGATGGCGGGTAAGAGTCTTACTGTCGCGGCGAGCGCCACTCGCCTAGACGCGCGAGCTCGCTCACGCTCGAATTATATTCAACGGCCGCCGAGCGCGCAGCGACGGCCCCATTGCCAAATACTCCTCATGCTCGGTCCCGGCGGAAGGGGTCTGAAACCGCACGAACCGGCCGGTCTTGTATTTCGCCGCTTATCGCAAGGTAGGCCTAACAGGAACCACTGCTAAACCCTCAACTTAGTCCCTGGGGCGGGCTAGCGAAGACTTAGATTGTGCTGTGATGCTGATCGTGATCCTGCTGCCAAACCGTGAGGCGGTTGCTGACCGCCCGCATCTCCCCCTTCGTTGATAGGCAATTGCTCGGTGACCCATATCGCCTACAAACGGGTGCATTTGCTTGACAAGCGGACGATGCTGGAAAACAAGAGACGAGAAAAGTAGGCTAGCAGTCTCATCGATCCCAAACCGGTCGCCTGGACATCGTTATGAATGCTCAAGACTCCAAACAGCGCATCGCCTTAATCACCGGCGTGACTGGACAGGACGGTGCGTATTTGGCCGAACATCTGCTATCGCTCGGCTATGTTGTGCACGGCATCAAACGGCGCTCGTCGTCATTCAATACGGCCCGCGTCGACCATCTCTATCAGGATCCGCATGTCGGGGACGTGCCGTTCCTGATGCACTATGGCGACATGACAGACTCGACCAACCTCATCCGGCTTATGCAGCAGATCAGGCCGACCGAGATCTATAACCTAGCCGCCCAGAGCCATGTCGGCGTCAGCTTCGAAAGCCCGGAATACACTGCCAATGCCGACGCGATCGGCGTGCTGCGGCTGCTCGAGGCCATCCGCATCCTCGGCATGGAGAAGGAGACGCGCTTCTACCAGGCCTCCACCTCCGAACTCTACGGCCTGGTGCAGGAGGTTCCGCAGAAAGAGACCACGCCGTTCTATCCGCGCTCGCCCTACGGCGTGGCAAAGCTCTACGGCTACTGGATCACCGTGAACTACCGCGAAGCCTATAGCATGTTTGCCTCGAACGGCATCTTGTTCAACCACGAGAGCCCGATCCGAGGCGAGACCTTCGTCACCCGCAAGATCACCCGCGGCGTCGCCCGCATCGAGGTCGGGATCGAGGAAACGCTCTATCTCGGCAATCTCGAGGCCAAGCGCGACTGGGGACACGCCAAGGACTATGTCGAGGGCATGCACATGATCCTGCAGGCCGAGAAGCCCGACGACTTCGTGCTCGCGACCGGCGAGACCCGCTCGGTCCGCGAGATGGTCGAGCTGTCCTTTGCCGAAGTGGGCCGTCAGATTGAGTGGCGCGGTACGGGCGTCCAGGAGACCGGCATCGACCGCAAGAGCGGCAGGACGGTGGTGCGTATCGATCCGACCTATTTCCGCCCCACCGAGGTCGATCTTCTCATCGGCGACGCCAGCAAGGCCCGCAAGCAGCTTGGCTGGAAGCCGAAGCGGACATTTGCCCAGCTCGTGCAGGAGATGATGGCGAGCGATCTGGCCGAGGCCAAGCGGGAGATCACCCATGGCAAGCACTCCGTTTGAACTGAAGCGCAAGACCGTCTACGTCGCCGGCCATCGCGGCATGGTCGGCAGCGCGCTCGTGCGCCGACTCGCGCAGGAAGATGCGAAGCTCGTCACGACAACCCGCGGCGAGGTCGACCTCTGCAACCAGGCCGCGGTATTCGACTGGTTCGCGAAGACGCGGCCACAGGTGATCTTTCTGGCCGCAGCGAAGGTCGGCGGCATCGTCGCCAACAACACGCTGCGCGCCGAATTCATCTACGAGAACATCGCGATCGCCGCCAACGTGATCCATGCCGCGCATCAGAATGGCGCGGAGAAGCTGATGTTTCTGGGCTCGTCCTGCATCTATCCAAAGCTCGCGGCCCAGCCGCTGCGCGAGGATTCGATGCTGACGGGGCCGCTCGAGCCGACCAACGAGCCCTACGCGATCGCCAAGATCGCTGGCATCAAGATGGCGGAGGCCTATCGCAGCCAGTACGGCAGCGATTTCATTAGCGTGATGCCGACCAATCTCTACGGCCCCGGCGACAACTACCATCCCGAATATAGCCACGTCGTCGCCGCGCTGATCCGCCGGTTTCACGAGGCAAAGCTTTCAGACGCCGCCAACGTCGTCGTCTGGGGTACCGGCACGCCCCGGCGCGAATTCCTCTATGTCGACGACATGGCGGACGCCTGCGTGCACCTGATGAAGACCTATTCGAGCGCTGAGCTCGTCAATGTCGGCACCGGCGATGACATCACCATCGCCGAATTCGCCCGCGTGGTTGCTGCCGCCGTCGGCTATCGCGGCGAGATCTCCTTCGACACCTCGCGCCCCGATGGCACGCCGCGCAAGCTGCTCGACATCAGCCGTCTCGCCAAGCTCGGCTGGCGCGCCAGGACCTCGCTGGAAGACGGCATCCGCCGCGCCTACGCGGCCTATCTGGCCGAGAGCAAGGCTAAAGGCTCTCACAGCCCCACGCCTGACCGGCGAGGATCGTAGCTCGCATATGGATACTCCCGCAAAGCTGATCATCGCGGCCCAGTTCTATCCGCCTGATACGACCACGACGGCCGTCTATGTCGGCAAGATCGCCGACAGCCTCGCGCGCGATCGTCAGGTCGTCGTGATCTCCGCGACATCAGGCTCGGGCGCGGCAGGCCACCCCGGCAAGCCCGAGATCGTCGAGCTCAAGAGCTGGAATCCGCGAAAATCCGCGCTTCTCCAACGTGCGGCGGCCATCTGCCTGCTTGCGGCACAGATGTTCTTCTCGGTCTTGCGGCGGGCAAGGCCAGGCGACGTTGTATTCTGCGTCACGACGCCGTTCACCCTGCCGTATACCGTGCTCCTTGCAGCCAGATTGCGCGGCGCAAGGACCATGCTCCTGATCTACGACCTCTACCCGGAGGCGCTTGAGGCCGCCGGCATGGTCCGCTCCAACTCGCTCGCGGTCCGGCTGATCCGTTTTGCCAACACGCTGCTGTTCCGGCGCCTGGACGCGATCATCGTGATCGGCCGCGACGTGCCCCCGCTGATCGAAAAATATCGCGGGGTCACCGCAGGCCAGCTTCACTTCATTCCGAACTGGGCGCTGATCCCGATCGGACACCGCAAGACCGATCCGGCCAGCCGCTTCCGCGCGTCGGATCCCTCCAAATTCACCGTTGGCCTGTCGGGTAATCTCGGCTTCACCCACGACCCCGCTACGGTTTTCGAAGCGGCCCGCCTGCTGCGGAACGAGACGGACATTCATTTCATCCTGTCCGGCTGGGGCGTGGGCTGGGCCGTGCTCAACGACCTCTTCGCCAAGGACAAGCTCGAGAATGTCACGATGTTCGAGCCGGTGCCTGAAGAGGAACTCGTCGAATTCCTGTCGGCCGCCGATCTCTGGGTCATCCCCTATCGCCGGCATATCGTCGGCGTCTCGATCCCGAGCCGTCTCTACAACATCCTCGCCGTCGGCCGGCCGGTGGTCGTCACCTCGGAAACAAATTCGGAAGGCGCGCTCGTGCTCGGTGAAGAGGCGATCGGATGGGTCGTCCCGCCGGAAAAACCCGCCGAGCTCGCGCGAGCCATTCGCGAGGCGGCGCGCGATCGGCGGGCCACGATGGACAAGGGTGTTCGCGCGGCAGGCGTTGCCGAGAGATATCGCGAGGATGTCGCCCTCGCCGGCTATCGCCAGGTTGTCAACCACGTTGCTCGAGGAAGGACACGCCGCTGAGCGGCACTCGCAAGACAAGTGCCACCTCGCGGAACAGCAGGATTTAGCTGCAATTTCCACCGACTCTCTCCGCCGCTCGGCCTGTCGTCGGCTAGAATGAACTTGTCAAGGCTCCAGCGATTAGAAAGCCTACCAAAGGTTGTGTTCGGCCATCCGCGGCGACGACCTCGATTTTCTCGCGAACGACCGACCTGTGGGTCATCTCTCACTGCCGCAACCCTTGGGCGTGTCTATGCCGAGCCGATCTTTCAATCTGCTCCCGGTCGGGCGTCCCGTGATCATGGGATGCTTACGAAGGGGCAACGTGCTGCCAGGCTGCCCGAAAAACACCGCGAGTCGATCGCCCTTGCGGGATACCGTTCTTGGTGGCTTGGGAGGACGGCGCGGTTAACGGGACTAGTTGCAACCAGCGCTAATTAAGCGGCTTCTCATACCAGACAAAGTGCGAGAAGCCGTTCTTCGGCCAGCCGCCCGTTTCCTGCTCCAAGATC
The DNA here is from genome assembly GCF_041262065.1 of Bradyrhizobium sp. USDA 327. Taxonomy (NCBI): domain Bacteria; kingdom Pseudomonadati; phylum Pseudomonadota; class Alphaproteobacteria; order Hyphomicrobiales; family Nitrobacteraceae; genus Bradyrhizobium; species Bradyrhizobium sp. USDA 327. Next base: position 4,447,772 of record NZ_JBGCCW010000001.1, read on the forward strand.
TTGAGCCCGAACAAATCCGCCAGCGTCTGCAATTCGTTCGCGTGATAGAAACGCGCGATAGGTGTCAGGAAAAAGTCGCCGAACTGCTCCCATGACGGCTCTATTGCGGGAAACTTCCACTTGCCTTGCACACAGCCCAGCGTGGCCCAGAGCGCGAGATGATAAGGCGGAAAAACGGTGAACTTCAGAACTCGGTCGCCGACTTTCTTTCCGAACAGATGCTGGACCCCCTTCAGGGGCGGGCTCAGGGCAAAATACAGAGAGCGGTAGAGGTTGTCCCAATTGTAGACTGCATAAAGCATCTTCCCGCCAGGCTTGAGAATGCGGACAAGCTCCATGAAGCATCGCATCGGATCCGGCGTGTGATGCGTCACTCCGTGCGAGATCACGATGTCGGCGACTTCGTCCGCGACGGGAAGCCTGAGGTTCGAGCCGAGAACGCCGTCCGCATTGAGCGGCGGTCTTTGGATCTGCCGAATCGAGCCATAGGCAAGGTCAATCCCGAACGGCGTTATTCCACGATGCTCCTTGAACGCCTGGACGATGGCTCCCTTGCCACACCCGACCTCGATGACGGTGTCAGCCCGCGCGAACAGATAGTCGTATTTTGAATCCCGAAGCCAGCGCCCCAACGGAAGGTTGTCCAGATCCATGTAGTTGTTGCAGGGCGTCTCATCGTAGTGATCCCGAACGCGGTTGTGGATGCTCTCCGGAATGACCGCCGTCGCTCCTGCATCCGGACGCAGATCCGCAACATCGCCCATGAAGCCGTAGCGCAGACCAGACTTCTCGCCGCGCAAGTGATCTCCTTCGATGACGAGAGAGCCGAGATCAACGGGGTCTCGCAGAAAGCTCAGATATTTGGGAACGAAGGACATTCGTATCTCGGTAAAAGGAGCAAATTTCAGGAAAATCCGTGAGGCGGCCGGACCTTAGACTTCTCCGACTTCATGAAGCAAGCCTCTTGTTCGGAGCTCACGCCTGATGACACAAGTTCCAGGACCGGCGTCGGTCTACCCGCATTATGGCTGCGCCCCGGACGCGCATATCCGCCCTCAAGGCTTGACAACAAAAGGTAAATTCGAAACATGCTGCGATCCTGCAACCGGTGCGCGCGAGCCACACCGTGACAAGCAATCCAATGAGCGGTGACGTCACCGCTCGAACGAACGACGCGCGAGCGCCATGTCATCGTCCAACGACATAACCATCACCGAGCGCTCCGCACGCATTCGACTTTCGGTCGCGGATCCCGCCGATCTCCTGTTCATTGCGGCCGTGGCCATCTGGTTGATCCAGGCCGTCTACATGATTGGGCATGTCGAAAGCTGGCTCGACGAAGGCCTCTATCTGATTAAGTCAAACGAATATTTCAGCGGTCGAGTCCAGCCCTACTCGCTCGAGGACGCGACCGCCTACCCGCCGCTCTATTTCTATGTGCTCGGAGCGGCGCAATGGCTGTTCGGCCAGGGGCATCTGTCGGGGCGCCTCTTGTCCGTCCTGCTTTCCCTGTGCACGCTCGTTCTTCTGCGCAAGAGCGCCGATCGGTGCCTGCGCGACCGGCTGGCCGCCGCACTCGCAGTGCTCATCTATGCCGCAAATCCGATGGTCGTCGCTTATATGTCGACCGCGACTCCTTACGCAATCATCACCCTGCTCACCCTGGCTTCGTTTCTGGTTGTCACGGAAACCAAGCCGCTCCACCCGTTGCTGCAGATCGCTAGCATGGGTGTGCTTGCCGCCACACTCGTCCTGATCAGGCTCAATCTCGCAGCCACGCTGCCGATGTTCGCGGCGGTCCATCTGCTGGTAAGCGGACAAGCGCAGAAACGCGCCCTCGCCACCCTTGGGGGAGCGGCGCTTGTCGCAGGCGCATGTCTCGTCGTCAGCATCATGATCTTCGGACACGGCCTCTTCGAAACGCTCACCTTCCTGCCCGGCCTTACTCAAATTCTCTGGCGCTTTACCGACGTCGGCACCGAAATGCACGACGTCCTCACCCTCACTCGTTCGCCGAACGACTTGCAGTTCAGCTGGCCCGTGGTTCGCGAAGTCGCCAACCGCTATTTCCTGCAACTCTATCCGGCGCTGCTTCTGCCCGCGATTCCGGGCGGAGTGCTCAGCCTGGTGCGCTTCCGCCGCCTACCGCTGGCAGGCTTCTGCACGCTGTATTTCGTCGTCATGACGCTCGTGCACCTTCTCGGCTCCCAGAGCTATTGCCCGCCCTGCCTGATGGCCTATGCCAATTACTTCCTGCCGTTTGCGGCCATTCCCGCCGCTCTCTGTCTCGTGACGATCGGTGCAAGGATTACCGCCTCCGCAGGACGAACGGGGCTGATCCTGTTCATCGTTGCTGCAAACTACTACGCCGCATCGAGGAGCAGGCTTGGAATGCTGATCCCCGATTGGTGGTCGAACCCCCTTGCCAACGTTCAGACGCTCGCGCAATCCCTCAAACCGCTTCTTCCTGACGGCCGCGTCCTCGTGCTCTCGGGCAAATATCAGCCCGTGCAGGCTGTCTGGCTTGCCGGCCGCTTCATCGAGCCCTACAGCGTCAGCCTTTTTCCCAACCTGCGCGAGCCTCTGGACGGCCTCAATCCCGAGACCAAGGCGAAGGCGCGCCATGCTTTGCAGATGCGCGGGTTTCGCGACGCGACCGCTCTGATCGAAGATTTGAAGCGGCCGACGGCAGCCGTCGTCCTGCAGGAAACGCCTCCGCTGGGTGAGATGCTCGCCCTGTACCTCGGAAAACCCAATGCTGAGCAGGTCGAAAACACGCTTCGCGAGCGTTACAGCAAGGTAGGCGACGCATCAGAGGGCAATGTCACCTTCTCCGTCTGGCTCCCGAAGTAAGCTCATGCGCATTCTCGAAATGAACTATGAGTTTCCACCCGTCGGTGGTGGCGGCGGCAAGGCCACCGAAGACCTGGCGACGGAGCTTTCGAAGCTGGGCCACTCGATCCGCGTCCTGACCGCGCGGCAGGGCAATCTGCCACGCCTGGAAACCAGCGCCGGATTGGAGGTCGAGCGCATCTTCGCATTCCGTAGACAGCGCGACCGCTGCTCCGTCTGGGAGATGATCGGCTTTATCCTGATGGCCGTCCCAGCCGGGCTGCGAACGGTCCGCACATTTCGTCCGGACGCAATCCACGTCCATTTCGCGGTGCCGACCGGTTTCGCGGCGTGGCTGGTGGCCACGCTCTCGGGCACGCCATACGTCTTGACGGCGCATCTCGGCGACGTTCCGGGCGGCACGCCGGAGCAGACTGACAAGTTCTTCCGCGTGATCAAACCGCTTACCAGACCAATCTGGCATGGCGCCGCCGCCGTCACGGCCGTCAGCTCATTCGTTGCCCGGCTCGCGCGCGACGCCTATGGACTTGAGGCCATCGTCATTCCGAACGGCGTCGATATCGAAAAATCACCGGCGGTCCCGCGCGCGCCGGAGAGGACCGTCAAGCTGATCTTCGCGGGGCGCATGGTGGCTCAAAAAAATCTCGAGTGGGGACTGCAGCGGCTCGCGGCGGTCAAGGACCGAAACTGGACGCTCGATCTGTTCGGCGATGGCCCAAGCAAAGCGGCCCTGGAACGGCATTGTGCGGTGCTCGGCCTTTCCGATCGCGTCGCATTTCACGGTTGGGTCACACCGGAGGAAGTCGATCTTGCAATGTCGTGCTCCGATATCCTGTTCATGCCCTCGCTGAGCGAAGGGCTTTCCCTGGTCGCAATCAACGCGCTGGCGCACGGGCTCGCACTCGCCTGCTCACGCATCGACGGCTTTGCCGACGTGCTCGTCGAGAACGAGAACGGACTGTCGGCGCCGCTCGACGATCCCAGTGGATTCGAACACGCTCTCGCGCGTCTCCTGGATGACAGGGACCAGCTGTTCCGCATGAAACTCGCAAGCAGGGCCAAGGCGGCCGCGTTCGACCGTAGATCGATCGCTGCTCGCTACGAGCAAGTCCTGCGGTCGGCCGCCTCGCATACCCACGGACGCAAGTGACAACAATGCCGGCGTATCAGCAGAAATTCGTAAGTCCACGCGTCATCCGCGGCAACCGCGGCGACCTGCTCAGCCGATGGGGCATTCTGAGCGCGGTTGCGACCATGACACAGAGGCCAGTCGACGTCTTTTGCTCGCGGCAGAGGCATTTGCCGCCAATCCCTGCGACGTCGATCCCCTATGGCCCAGTCTACAATCTCTTTCCGCCGCTAAGCGGCTGGCGATCTTTGGCGAAGGCCGACGTTGTGATATGGACCGGCGGGCTCGACCTGCAGGACGATTCATCGCTCGCCAAGCTGTGCCACACCTGGCTCGTCTTCTTCATCTATCGCCTGCTCGGCCTCAAGATCGTTTGCGTCTGCCAGGGTGCGGGTCCGCTTGGGTCCCCAATCGGACGCTTTCTTGCGCGGGCGGTGCTCAGCCAGACCGTAGTCTTCATGGCGCGCGACAAGGGCACCTTCGATCTCGTCAGTTCGCTTCGCTCGCGCGCCAAGCTGGTCCGCTCCCACGACGGCATCTTCCTGCCCGGATTTGAGCCAGTCGCACACCCCACCTCGAAGGTGTTCGCTGACCTTGAGAAGACGTCGGAAGAACACCGCGGGCCTCTCATCGCGATCAACATGCGTCTGTGGTTCCACTTCACCGGTGGATTCCTCCCGTATCAGTTCGCGAAGGCATCGTTCCGCGAGCGCGCCGACGAACGGATGTCGGCGTTCGTGGACGCCTTTGTCAGGCTGATCGGCCGGCTTCGCACCGAGATGGATGCGCGCGTGGTTCTGGTTTCGATGTACGAGCCGGGCATCGAGGAATGGGAAGACGACGCGATGTGGCTGGGCCAGTTGAAAGCCAGTTTTGCCGATGACCCCGCGGTTCTATTGTGCGAAGATGACCTCTCGATCCCGGAGTTCATTACCCTGATGAAGAAATTCGACTTGGTGATCGGAACGCGGCTGCATTCGACCCTGACCGCGCTGAGGCAAGGCGTGAGAGCGATCCATCTTTCCTACACAAACAAGGGCAAGGACATCTTCGACAGCCTCGGGCTAGCGGAGTTCGCGTTCGATCTGAACGGGTTCATCGAAGCGCCAGACCAGGTCTTCGAGCTTGCGCGCACGACCATCGACAAAAAGGATCTGCCGGGCAGGATCGCCGGGATCACCGCGAATGCCATAGTCGAAAATCTGCAGGCGCTGGATCAGGCGCTGGCGGAGGCTTGCACCGGCGAGCGGGGTTCCGGCGGGCAGCGATCCCCCAGCAATTCGCGATTATCCTGATGTGCGGGATTGCAGGCTTCATCGGCGATTGGGACGCAGCTCGCCTCGACGATCTGACGGATGCGCTCGCGCATCGCGGGCCGGATGGACGCGGCGTCGATTTCATGCCGTCGGGCAGCGCGATCGGCCTGCCCGCAAGCGCCGTTGGACTGGGACACCGCCGCCTCTCGATCATCGACGTAGCGGGCGGCGCGCAACCAATGTGGAATGCCGATCGCACCGTAGGCCTCGTCTTCAACGGCGAGATCTACAACTTCCGCCAGCTTCGCAAGGAGCTCGAGGCCTGCGGCCAGCACTTCTCGACGCATTCCGACACCGAGGTAATCCTTCACGGCTGGCGTGTCTGGGGCTCGCGGGTCGTCGAACGCCTGGAGGGAATGTTTGCATTTGCCGTGTGGGACACGCGCACGCGAAGCCTGTTCCTGGCGCGCGACCGGCACGGCATCAAGCCGCTCTACTATTCGATTCCCCGTCCCGGTCAGATCATTTTTGCCTCCGAGATCCGGCCTCTGCTGCGCGCCGCCGACACCGCTGTGACGATCAACAGATCGGCCCTCTACGAATATCTTTTGAGGGGCTGGTCCGCACAGGAATCAACCCTTTTTTCCGGCATTCAGCAGCTTCAGCCGGGCTGCCTCATGCGGTTCGATCCGACGAAGGGAGCCAGTGCCGCGCGGGTCGAACGATATTGGCGCATGCAGAGACCTGGTACCACGGAACCTGCTGCGTCTGCCTCGAACGACGAAGTCGCCGACACGCTGCGCACCCTATTCGACAAGGCAGTATCCTCGCATCTCGTGGCCGACGTCGAGGTGGGCGTGCTGCTGTCCGGCGGGCTCGATTCGTCCGCGGTGGCGGCCTCGATGGCGCGGCTGATGGACCCGTCATCGATACAGGCATTCACGATCGGATTTGGCCTTCCCGACGACGAGATTCCATTTGCGAGGTCCGCCGCAAGCCATTGCGGGATCAAATCGAAGGAGCGCTTGGTCGATCCGTCCGTGTTCTCATCGGGGTTTACCGATTGCATCGAGAGCCTGGAAGAGCCGATCGCTCACCCGGTCATGCAGACGACCTGGCAGGCGGCAAAGTTCGTTCGGCAGAACGTGAAGGTGGCCCTGCTCGGCGAAGGATCCGACGAGCTGTTCGCCGGCTATCCGCACTACCGGCTGTTCAGCCCACCTTTTTCGCTGCTGCCGGGACGGCTGGTGCGCAAATATGCGCTCGACGTCATGTGCCTGATGCCGGACAGCCGTACGCTTGGGCGCTTGATGACACCGGGATCCTACCAGCCGGACGCCCTCGAAGCCGTCGAGCGCAGGATTCAACCGTGGTTCGGCGGGGACGATGAAGCGGACGACATGCTTCGGTTCGAGGCAGAGACTGCGCTCGTCCAGAACCAACTCATGCGCGTCGACAAGCTCACCATGGCGCATTCGGTCGAGGCGCGTGTTCCGTTCCTGGACAACACATTCGCCGAATACGCCAATGCGCTTCCCTTCGCACTGAAGACGGAGAACGGCATGGCAAAGGCGATCTTCCGCAAGGCCATGCAGTCCCGACTGCCGACCGATGTCCTGTATCGCCCCAAGTCCGGCAAGAAGGGCACGCAGGCCCTGCTCCCCATGATCAACAGGCTGCTGGCACCGGGTGGCCCCCTGCATCATTTGGTCGACGAAAAATCGATCGCGGCGAGGGGCTGGTTCGATCCGAAAGCGACGCGCGGCTGGATCGATGGTATGACTTCACCCGTTGTTCGCCACCACCCGATCGAGAGCCGGCGGCGTGCCAAATTCGCACTTGCCCTCGCCGTCCTCGAGCAGTGGTGCCGCCTCTACCTCGACGTCGACCGTAGGATTTCTCCGGTTGAGACAAGACAGACTACAGAACCTTCCAACTGTCCGCCGTAGCCCCAATGTCCTCAGAATCACCCGCAGTTTCCTCGTTCGATTGTCTGGAGCCCACGCTGTTTAGCAGGCTGCGGCAGCAACTCTATCCGATCTATGTCAAGTCGTTCGGCCCGATCGCGGGTTCACAGCATCACCTTGATCGGATGACGGACGACAGCCTGGACGTGAAACGGTCGATTGCCCAATTGTTACTTTTCGAGAAGGAAAGCGGCCGCAGGCTCCAGGGACTGAAGCTGCTCGAAGTGGGCGCTGGGCTCGGCCTGACCGTCACCACGGCCAGGCTGCGGTTCGGGGCCAAAGCCTATGGCCTCGAACCAGGCGGCGAAGAGTTCAGCGGCACCTACGAGCTCGGTCAGCAGCTTCTGGACGGCTGCGGGCTCGATCCTAGGCTTCTCGTCAATGGAGTCGGAGAGCACATCCCCTTCCCTGACCAGAGCTTCGATGCCGTCATATCGTCCAACGTGCTCGAGCATGTCGCCGATCCCGCAGCGGTGATGAAAGAGTGCTTTCGGGTGCTGCGACCGGGCGGCGTCTGCCACATGGTGATCCCGAATTTCGGCAGCTGGTGGGAGGGCCATTACGGCCTGCTGTGGCTGCCGCACAGCCCGCACTGGCTCGGCCGCCTTCGCGTGCGCCTCGCAGGGCGGGACCCGGCCTATGTCGACACGCTGCAGCTGATCACGCCCGCCAAGATGAAGCGCTGGATCGCACCGTTCCGCGACAGGATCGAGGTCAAGGGATGGGGCCAGGCACTGTTCGACGAGCGCGTGCGGTCGCTGAATTTCGAGGAGTATTCGACGCTGGGGCTCGCCAAGAACCTGTTGCGGATATTCCACCGGCTTGGTGTCATCACAATCCTGCTCGGCATAGCACGAGTATTGCGCTGGGAGACTCCCATCGTTCTCACCTTCGTCAGGAAATCATGAAGCTTCGCCCCGGCCTGCTTCGGCAATGGACGAGCGCCCCGCGGGTCCCACGGCTGGCCTGGCGCGGCTGTCAATTGCTGATCTCCGTGTCGCTGATCCTGTGGTTGCTGTCCAAGGTCGATTCTGCGACCATCAGCACGATCGCCGCTTTTCCTCCCGCAGTCCTTGCCATCTCGCTCGTCATCTTTGCGACCAGTCAGGTGTTCGGCGCGTTGCGGCTATGGGTGCTGCTGCGCGGCCAGGGGGCGAGCTTTCCTCCGCTCTACGTGATGCGACTGACCTTCATCGGTTTCTTCACCAACAACTTCCTTCCCAGCACAGTTGGCGGCGACGTCTACCGCGCGGCGGCGCTCACGCGCGGCGGCCACGGATTGAACCTCGCGATCCTGACCCTAGTTGCCGACCGTCTGCTGAGCCTGATCGTCGTCGTGCTGATGACGGCCGCAGCCCTGCCCTCCACCAACTTCTGGGAGCTGCGGCCAAGCGTGAGCGCAATCTCCGCCGCATCGCTCGCGATCTGGATCGTGCCAGCGCTTGCTGTGGTGGGGGTACTGGCTGTCCTGGCCAGCCGCATCCCCTCGTTCCGGCCGGTCGTCACGAGCATGGGCCAGAAACTGGCCGCGGTCACCACACGCGCACTCCGCTTCGCCGGCCTGCCGCGCGTCCTTGCGCTCGCGGTCCTGCTCTCCGTGCTAAGCTCCGCCGCGTCGATCCTGGCTCAGTTCATCATCGCGCAAGCGATCGGGATGAGAGTCGACGTCATGCAGCTCGCCGCCGTCATCGGCCTCGTGACGCTGGCGGCGCTGATGCCCGTCTCCATCAACGGCATCGGGCTGCAGGAAGCCGGTCTCGTCGCACTGTTTCAGCTCTTGGGCGTTGCGCACGAGCCGGCCATTGCCTTTGCCGCCTTCAGCAGAGCGTTGATCCTTGGAACGAGCCTCATCGGCGGCCTGCTACTGATGTTCTCGGGCCGGCCGTCGACGAGTCAGGCTCACCGGCCGAAACCGTAGCTCTCCGCGGCGAGATCCGAACCGCGGTAGAGCCAAGCCATTTCGTAACCGCGATAATCGAGGGTCAGGATAGGTCGTGATTTCGGTTGCGGAAGGCCCTGAACGATACGGCTCCGATTGAACAGATAATAATCGTGATCGCCCAAGGGCTCTTTTCCGACGACAGTTGCGGCATCAAATATCCCGAATGACCGCGGCCGCTCCGGCAGCCACCGTCCATAATACAAGTGAAAAATTCGCCCATTTCGACAGATGTCCGGCGATCTTTCGCAGAGCTCCTGGAACTTCTCGCCCAGGAGCGCGCGTTCTTCGCCCCATCCCATCCAGGATGGATTCAACCGGCCCGCCTCCGCATGATCGGCGTCCAGATAATTTAACCAGAACGGTCGAAAAGCAGCGTACAGCGGCCGGAACGGCACCGTCTCCAGGATCAAGAACAATGCCGCCATGAAAGCAATGACGGCAAGACCAACGCTCCTCGTTCGACTCACCAGGCCATACGTCTGGGCACTCGACAATATGACGAGCAGAGACGCAGCGAGAATCAGGAACAAGGGCGTGTTTAGATATCGGTGAGCTAACGGCACCTGCAACAGCGCACCGATCAAGATCAATGCCAGCGCCACGACGAAGAGGAAACCGGCGGTGGCGTCACACGGTCTGCGCCCGGTCAGCAAGAGCATGCATGCGAGGAGCACCATGATGAACAGCGGAGTCGGAATCGCAACGATCAGGATTTCGAAGGCATAACCCAAATATGCGAGTCTCGTGATCGCGAGACTGTCGAAACCGAAATGCAGCCACACTCCATTCAACGCAAACGATGGAGTTATCGGACTCGGATGGAACGGCGCCCAATAGGGCTGCAGCAGAGCTGTCGAGACCAGACCTGCGGCAAAGCCAAGAATCATGATGCCGGCGACAGTTGCCGGAAAATGCCGCACGGCCAACGGGAGCTTAGCGGCCTTCAATCGTTGGCTCCAGCTTCCGAGCAGCACTGCCGCTCCCACCAAGGATCCAATGGCCATCGTCACGGCAGCCACACGGCTGGGAATTTCCCCGCCGCCTTTTCCCGACAGGACCAACAGTGGAATCCACGTCCATGAGCTCATCGCATCGACGATGCCTGGCCAGACTCCGCCCCACAGAACAGAAGGGATCCCTATGACGTACAGCAGCGTGGAGGCCACCGAGATGGACAGCGAGAGCAGAATTCCGGCAATGGTGTCGGCCACGCCTGCAGCGATCGGGCGCGTCGGCCCTCGGGTGGCGGCAAAGGCGGCCGGAGCTATCAGAACGATGAACAGAATCGGAGAACCGGAGAGCTTTTCCTGCGCCGCCAGTGTTGCCACGACGATCGCTGCAGAGAAGGCCTGAACGCTTATGCGCCGGCTGCTGGTAAATGCGACGCTGACCAAGAGCAGCGCAATGACCGCGCCGAGGGAGGAAATCAGATCATAGTTGAATGTCTTGATCGTGATATTGGTCATCGGAAAGGTAAACAGGCTCGTCACCGCCAGGATGACCATTCCCGGACTGAAGGGATCAAATCCGCCCAGCTTGGCGAGTAACAGATAGACGACCAGGAGCAGACACGAACCGAGCAGCCAATGATCGATCTTCAGAATCATGCGGATGCGATCTTCTGGAAGACCCAAGTTTTCCGCCAGCCGCACGAGATGGACCGCTACCGGCAATGTCGTGCGGAACGCGCCGGATACCAGTTGACCATGTCCTCGATTGGCCGGCTCCAGCAACAGGTTCGTCAGCCCTGTTTCATCGATCGTCATGAATTGGGTGTCCCGTTCGACTGAAAGTGCAACGGGAACGAGCATGAGGAGCATAACCGCTCCCGCGTGAACGAGCGTTTTTCCCTTCCTTCGAGCGAAGGCCGCGAACAGTCCACACAGAATGAGAGCCGCAGCCAACTCAATGCCATTGACTTGCACGAAATGGAACATGGGAATGGGCTGAAGCATACCTTCGTTAGACATCTAGACCAATGAATGCCACTATTGCGCGAGTTCGTCAGCGGACCGCAGCACCAATGATGCGTTTCTTATCTCGAGTCTCTCCGGCAACAACCGTTCTCGCACTTGCCCTTTTCAATATCATTGCTCTTTTGGTGATGGCGACACGGCATCTAGCTTATCTTCAAAATGACCCGTTGGCGCCCTTCTATTTGATCGATCAAGCCTATCATGGCGAGCTACTGGTCGCAGATCGCCAACCATGGCTGCTTCCTTTGCTAATAGGCAAGGCCTTACATGGGCTGTCCATCGCGGATCGATATACGCTCATAATGCACGCGTCGACCGCGATCACGACGATTTTTGTCGGTCTGACGGCACTTCCCCTGTTCTTCCTCGTCCGCCGTTTCGGAAGCGATCGCACCGCAATGATTGCAGTCATCCTGCTGTTGACCAACGCTCAATTCTGCATTTCCGGCCTGTATCTCAACCCGACGGTGCTACTAACCTTCCTGGTGACCCTTTTCTTCGCAGTTCTGGTGTATTGGCCGCCTCGGGCTCCCCTAACACTCGCCGCCATCGCCGGCCTTTCGGTATTGATCCGCCACGAGGGCCTGATCCTTGCAGCATTGCTCCTATGGATCATCTACTGGAAGTATCGGCAGCACGACCATTCCGGCCGGCCAGCGGCCTCGAAAGCAGTTGCCTTCCTGGCGCTGATCGTGGTCGCAAACTACACGGTCCGCCTGCTGTGGACCGCCGATGCGATAGGCTTTTTGCGCAATACCGGGACCTCCGACAGGTTCTTTTCCTTGCTTAGCTTCAGCCCGGCACGCGTGTTCAGCTACCTGATGGCCGTCCTCAACTACAAAATGGAGAAGCTCGATGTAATCGCCGCGACGCTCCCCCTGCCGCTGCTGGCTTTGGTGCCGATTGGGGCCGTCGCCTCCTTACGAAAGCGCTCGGGAGCGGGCTTCATCATGATGTACCTCCCGCTCTACGAAGCGGTCGTCCTCATTTATCTGCTGGTCCTTCCGGTCAGCACCTATCTTCTGCAGAACTACAGCGCGACGAATTTGCTGATCGATGTGCGCAACGTGGTGCGATACTATCAGGTATTCACACCGATGCTGTTGTTCTTTGCCGCTATCGGGGGAGCCGAGGTCTACCACCTGATTTCAAGCAAGACCTCGGGCAAATTCGACGCTCAACTCGTCAAGGCCGCTTACGTCATTGTCGCGGTATTCTGCATCAATCAGCAGTTTCTGCTGCAGACTTCGTATCAGTTTCAATTCGTTAAGGCCGAACCGCACGCTGCCGAAGCCTTCGAGGCTGCCGATTGGTTCAGGGCCAAACAAATTCGAAGGACACCAATCGGAATGATCGCGCCCAGTCTGCATCCAGTCCATTTTGCGATCATGTCCGGCAACAACGAAGTCAATTGCTGGGGAGGCCAAAGCGATCCCAACTGGGATTGCGAGCAGGCCGGAAGAGGGGCCGCAACCACCCTGCTACAGGCCGGCGATCCATATTTTGCATACGCGTTGATCGAGACAGGCAGTGCTTTCGCTCCCCCAGCCGGTTCATATGGGGCCGAGTTCATCTCCTCGGGCGGACGTTACACCATCCTGCAAAACACTAGGCCGGCCGTCGCAACACCGCATTAATGGACTGGGCGAACACCTGGCCGCGATCCGCCGAGTCCAATAGTCTTGCGATCGCTGTGAGGAACCAGCTCGCCGCGCGCGCCGCATGGGGGAATTTGGGGGAATACAATAACGATGTCGTCAGCATGCTGCCCGCTTGCAGGGTCGCATGCGCGAGGCCGCCGGCGGCCGAGAGTTCGACGATTTCAAACCCCGCGTCACGAGCAAGCTTCTCAACCCCGTAGCGGGTGAAGCGAAAGTAGTCGTGCGGCTGGCCGTGAAGATAATAGAGGAAAGGCACCGACAGAATTAGGACGCCGCCAGGTCTGAGCACGCGCAGCAGTTCTGGAAACGCTGTCCACGGTTGCGGCATATGCTCCAAGACCGAGCAGCAGAAGATCGAGTCGAACGTGTCGTCAGGGACCGGCAGGAGCCCCTGCGCATCGGAGACGAAATCGAGATCCGGATGGGTAGGGAACGCGTCGGTCGCGACATAGCCGTCCGCCCTGGAGCGGATCGTCGCGCGCCAGGCCAGCCTCCCGGCGCCCAGGTCCAGCGTCGTGCCCTTCACGTGGCGCTGGATCATCGGAAGCAGCGCGCCGTAAGCTGTGCGATGGTCGACGGCAAGGTCCCAAAATTCATCGGAGCCGATCGTCCGGTCGCAGACCTCGTTCCAACGTCGTTGCAGCCAGCCAATCACTACCGATCATCCTATGGGGGCAAGCTGGGGCAGGCGCGCGTCCAGGCCAAGCCAGATCCACAGCGCTCCCCGGTCGTCGCACTTTTTGGCCGCATGGTCGGCCCAGCGCCGCGACAGGACGCGCTGATTGAGGAAGCTAGTTCGGGGCGAGGCCGGCATCGGAAGCTCCCGCAGCCACCGCGCGATCGGCGCGCCGAAACCCTTCTTCGCCCGGTGGAGGATGTCGTCGGGCAACCGATTGCGGAGCGAGCGCTTCAAGATCCATTTGCTCACGCCCTTGCGCAACTTGACGTCGATCGGCAGGCGCCGTGCGAACTCCACAACATCGTTGTCCAGAAACGGCGCGCGGACTTCGAGCGATTCGAGCATCGAGCTGCGATCCGACTTCACCAGGATGTCGTCAGGCAAATAGAGGTTGGTGAAGAACTCCAGCGTACGGTTTGCATCGTCACGCGCTTCCGATTGCTCCCACGCCGTGATCGCTTCCCCGTACAGGGTCTCCGGGTCCACCTCCTCCTCGAAGAGTTCCGATATTTCCCTGCTGCCGAGGGCGCCGAGCCACGCCGCATTCCACATCGACGGCTTCAGGCTCAGGCCCCTCAGGCCGCGCTTGACCTTGAAATCGAAACTCATGTTCTGCTCGGAGGGCGGCAGCCGACTCGCCAGAACGGAGATCGCCTGATGGATCTTGCGCGGAACCATCCGATCGTACATGCGGGCAAGCCCGAGAATCTTGAAGGGATCGTAGCCGGCAAAGAGCTCGTCGCCTCCGTCGCCCGACAGCGCCACTTTAACGTTCTCCGCAGCGTACTTGCAAAGCACCGACGTCGGGACGATGGAACTGTCCCCCATGGGCTCGTCGATACGCCCGAGCAAGGCGACGAGCTCCGAGCGCACGGCGTCCAGATCACAGAGCTTGAGGTGCCAATTGCATCCGACGAGCTTGGCGACCCGCTCGGCGTAGCGAGACTCATCGAAGCTGGGCTCGGTGAACCCAATCGAGAAGGCGTCAATGGTCTTGGGGTCGCGCGCGTCCGCCGCATGCGCCAGGATCGCCGACGAATCCACGCCACCGGACAGAAAAAGACCTAGCGGCACGTCGCTTTCGAGCCGTGCGGACACGGACTTGCCGAGAAGATGGTCGAGCTCCTCAGCCCAATCATCTTCCGTCCCCGCGGGCGCTGCGTCGGGCAGAATTGAGAAGCGCCAATAGGATCGCTCGACCGGGGCTGGCAGCGGAGCATGGTCGATCTGGGACAGGTCGATATCCAGCCAGCTGCCGGGTCGCAACCGCTGGACGCCGGCGAGCGGCGTCCTGGTTCCCGGGATAAAGCTGTATGCAAAGAGCTTCTGTATCGCCAGACGATCGATGCCAGTCCCCTTCAACGAAGGATGTTTGGTCATCGCCCCGAGCTCGGAGGCAAAGACGAACTCTCCGTTCTTTACGGTCCAGAACAGGGGCTTTTCACCGAACCGATCCCGCGCGATGACCAAGCGCTCGCCAGCGCGATCGAGTAGCGCGAAGGCGAACATGCCGTTGAGCCTGGGCAGCAGTTCCTCGCCCCATTCGACCCAGCCGTGAAGCAGCACCTCGGTGTCACTATGGGACGTCGCGAAGCGATGCCCGCGCGCCTCCAGCTCCGATCGGAGACTTCGGTGATTGTAGATTTCGCCATTGAAGACGACCGTTATGCGGGCATCCGGAAGAGACATAGGCTGGATGCCACCTCCGATGTCGAGAATGGCGAGACGCCTGTGCGCGAGGTGTACGTGCCTCTTCGCATCCGACAGGAAGCCTTCTCCGTCGGGTCCCCGATGGGCAAGCTCGCGCGCCATCGTCCTCAGGACGGCGGGATTCTCGGCACCGACGAAGCCTGCGATTCCGCACATGTCAGTCGCTTTCAGCCTCGAAATTGATCCGATTCTTCACATCGTAAATGCGCTTGCTCTGCGACTCGAAGTAGATCCGGACCATCAGTTCCGCGAGCAACCCCATCAGGATACACATCGTGCCGGTGATCGCGCACAGCGACACGAGAAGCGGCAGCGGCGTCTGGATGAAGGCGATGCCATCGAAATATTTCAGCCAAAGGGAATACAGGCCGGTGCAAAACCCAAGGGCGAAGAAGGCGACCGCAGCTCCGCCGAAGACGTAAATCGGCTTCGTTTCGTATTCGGTCAGGAACTTGACCAGCAGCAGATCGAGCACGACCTTGAAGACGCGCTCCAGTCCGTATTTGGACTTGCCGGCGCGACGCGGGTGGTGCGCGACCGGAATTTCCACCACGCGGCCTCCCTGCCAGGCAGCGTAGATTGGGATGAATCTGTGCATCTCGCCATACAGCCGGAAACCGCGCAGGAGGTCGGCCTTGTAGGCTTTGAGCGTGCAACCATAGTCGTGGAGCGACAACCCCGACAGCCAGGAGATGAGCCGATTGGCCAGACGAGACGGCAAATTCCGCAGGAGTGCGTTGTCCTGCCGGTCTCGGCGCCAACCCGACACGACGTCGAACCCTTCGTCCATCTTGGCGAGGAGCCGCGGAATGTCATCGGGATCGTTCTGCAGATCACCGTCCATAGGCACAATGACGTCGCCCCGCGCCGCATCAAATCCCGCCATCATGGCGGCGGTCTGGCCGCAGTTTCTGGCGAAGGTGATCACTTTGAACCGGGAATCGGACGCGGCCAGGCGCTCGAGTTGCTGCGCCGAGCCGTCGGTCGACCCGTCATTGACCAGGATGACCTCAACCTCCCGTCCGAGCGTCGAGATGGTCTTCATGAGCGCCGCACGAAGCGGCTCAATGTTGGCCTCTTCGTTGAAAATGGGAATGACGATCGATAGTCTCGCGGCTCGACGCAGCATTTCCAGCCCTGAAGTCGGCGCAACGTCGGTCATGACAGCCTTCCAGATAGATCCCACGCCGAGCGATAGAGCTGCCCGCCCCCACCCTTTGACGTCGTACTTCGAACGCAAAGGCATCGTCAACTAGTGGTTCTGCGATCCATCACTCCATGCGTCCCGGTTGCCGGCCGCTTGCCTGGGCAGAGCTTTTCGGGTAGCCAGACGTTCATCACTGCAGACGGACGAAGATGTCAGGAACTGGTCAGAGTCTCTACCGACGCGCGCGCAAGGTCATGCCCGGCGGGACGCAATTGCTCTCAAAGCGGCCGGAAATGTTCCTGCCGGAGCAGTGGCCAACCTATTTCAAATCGGCCAAGGGCGCCGAAGTCGTCGACCTCGACGGCAAGACCTATCTCGACATGAGCTATTGCGGCATCGGCGCCACGATTCTCGGCTTTGCCGATCCCGACGTCGATGCGGCCGTGAAAACCGCGATCGACATGGGCTCGATGTCGACCCTGAACTGCGCCGAGGACATCGAACTCGCGGAACTGCTGGTCGAGCTGCATCCCTGGGCCGACATGGTGCGCTTCGGCCGCGCCGGCGGCGAGGCCATGGCGATCGCGGTGCGCATCGCGCGTGCGGCGACCGGCCGCGACATGGTGGCGTTCTGCGGCTATCACGGCTGGCACGACTGGTATCTGAGCGCCAATCTCGGCGAGACCGCCGCGCTCGACGGGCACCTGCTGCCAGGCCTCGACACCAAGGGCGTGCCGCGCGGTCTCGCCGGCCTGATGCACCCGTTCCACTTCAACAAGCTCGACGAGATCGAGGCGATCGTCGCCGCCCATGGCGAGCGGCTCGCTGCGATCGTGATGGAGCCGGTGCGCTCCAGCGAGCCCGAGTCCGCCTTCATCAAGGGCATCCGCGCGCTCGCCGACCGCTGCGGCGCCGCACTGATCTTCGACGAGGTGACCTCCGGCTTCCGTATCAATTCCGGCGGCGCGCATCTCGCCTACGGCGTCGACCCCGACATGGCCGTATTCGCCAAGGCGATCGCCAACGGCTTCCCGATGGCCGCGATCGTCGGCCGCGCCTCGGTGATGGATGCCGCGCAGGAAACCTTCGTCAGCTCGACCGCGTGGACCGAGCGGGTCGGCCCGGTCGCGGCCCTTGCCACCCTGCGCAAGCATCGCGAACAGAACGTCGCCCGGCACCTGATGCGGATCGGCAGCCGGATCCAGAAGGGCTGGACCGAGGCGTCACAGGCCACCGGCATGCCGCTGCACGTCTCCGGCATCTCGCCGCTCGGCCATTTCGCCTTCGACTTGCCCGACGCGCAGGAGGTGCGCACGCTGTTCACGCAGATGATGCTGGACCGCGGCATCCTCGCCACCGGCTCGTTCTACGCGATGTGGTCGCACACTGATGCCCATGTCGACCGCTACCTGGAAGCGGTGAACGAGGTGTTCCGGGACCTGCGTACCGCGGTCGACCAGAAGGCCGTCAAGCAGTTGCTGCGCGGCCCGGTTGCGCATTCCGGGTTCAAGCGGCTGACCTGATCAGCCTTTGACCCCGAAGATGTCGCGCACCACGTTCCGCGAGGTCGGCGACCGCGCGGCCTTTGGATAGATGCCGTGCAAGATGCTGTCGGCGGCCAGCGCGCCGCCGTCGATGATGATCGCGCCGGTCGACACGAAGCTGTTGTCGCCCACGGCGGTCTTGCCGATGACGCGGCTGCCGCCGTACATCACGATGCCGCGTCCGAACGACGGATAGTCGTTGTCGAGGTTCGCCCCCACCGTGCAGTTGTGATAGCAGATGAAGTAATCCGAATAGCTGGCGCGGCCGAGCACGGTGCCGACCGGATGCTGGACCGCAAACACGTGGGGCAGCTCCACCTCGTAAAAGGCGTCGAGCGCGTGCAACGCCTTGTTCAGCGCGTAGGCCTTGTCGGCGATGGGGTGGCCGGGCCGCTCGCGAAACGCTGAATTGGCGAGATAGTAGAGGAAGATCGCGTACTGGTCGGAGTGCCAGTGCGAGAACCGCGCCTCGCCACCCGCGAAAAATCCCTTCAGCCGCACGCGCGAAAAACAATGATCGATCCGACCGAGCGCGAGATCGATGAATTTTGGGAGGTCGCCGAGGTCGGCGCCGTCGGGAAACAAATTCTCGAACTGCTTGCGCACATAGAGAGCGAGATCATTGCGGGCAAGCGAGAGCTGCACGGTGCTAATTCCTGCTTGAGGAGCTGGCGCGCACGTCGAGCCCGCGCGAGAACAGATGGCTGCGCAGCTTGATCGGGCTGTGGTCGGTGAACAGGAACATCGAGGAGATCGCCACCGCCGACGCGCCGGCCTCCAGCGCGTCGATCGCGTGCTGGAGCGAACCGCAGCCGCCGGAGACGATCAGGGGCACGCTCAGCACATTGGCGGCCTTATGGATCATGTCGAGATCGTAGCCGCTCATGGTGCCGTCGCGGTCGATCGAGCCGAGCAGCACCTCGCCGCAATGCAGATCCTCGCAGCGCCGCGCCCATTCGATCGGATCGAGCGCGACATGCTCGCGGCCGCCGTCGATGAACACGCTGGCGTGGTTGGGGCTGATCCTCTTGTAGTCGATCGACACCGTCATGCACTGGTCGCCGAAGGTGCGTGCCGCCTCGCGCAAAAATTCCGGACGCCGCACGGCCTCGGAGTTCACCGACACCTTGTCGGCGCCGGCGCGGAGCAGCATGTTGACGTCGTCGAGCGTCTTGACGCCGCCGCCGACGGTGAACGGCATGAAAATCTCTTCCGACATCCGCTCGATGATGTCGACGACGCGGCCGCGCGAGGCCGCGCTCGGCACGATGTCGAGCACGATCAGCTCGTCAACGCCGTAATCATTGTAGACCTTGGCCGTCGTCACCGGGTTGCCGGCGGCGCGCTCGTTCTCGAAGAAGCGGACATATTTGACGAGCCTGCCGTCGCGCAGCAGGAATTTTGGGATCAGGCGCTTCTTCAGCATCGCGAGGACTTCAGGGATTCCAGCGCAGGAAATTGCTCATCAGCTCGATCCCGGTATCCTGGCTCTTCTCGGGATGGAACTGGGTGGCGGCGATGTTGTCGCGCGCGATGATCGCGGTCACCGGCTGGCCGTATTGGGCGTAGCCGACCACGTCGCCGGCATCCTTGCAGCGCATGGCGAAGGAGTGCACGAAATAGAACGCCAAATTGCTCTCGCGGATATTGGCGAGGATCGGATGGTTGCGCTCCTTCGCCACCATGTTCCAGCCCATATGCGGGATCTTCAACGCAGGATCGTTCGGCATCAGCCGCAGCACGTCGGCATCGAACCAGCCGAGCCCGCGATGCGCCACGCCGTCGTCCGCATGCTCCTCGGAATTGTTGGCGAGGAGCTGCATGCCCAGGCACACCGCGAGGAATGGCTTGCCCTTTTCGCGGACGTGGCGCTCAAGCATCTCGTCGATGCCGCGCGCGCGGATGTTGCTCATGGCATCGCCGAACGCACCGACGCCGGGCAGGATGACGTGGGAGGCGTCGGCGATGGCGTCGGCGTCATGCGTCACGACCGGATCGAAGCCGCAATACTCGACGGCGTTCTTCACCGAGCGCACATTGTTGATGCCATAATCGACGATCGCTACGCCTGACATCGCCTGCTCCCCCGCGGCGCGATCATCGCGCCACCCATCGACCCTCGCCTAGCCCTTGCCGCCGCCGATCTCGACACCCGGATGGTTCGGCCACGGCACCTTGGTATTGTTCCACTTGTCCATGTCCGGCATGCGGCGACCCGGCTCGACCGTGTTCGGCGAGAACTGCCACGGGCTGACCTCGTGCTTGATCGCGATGCCCAAAAACTGCTCCTCGGTCAGATTGAGATAGTCGAGGAACAGATCGAGGCTCGGCGGCCGCTTGCCGTCGAACTCGCGCACCAGCGCCTCGCCCTGCTCGCGGGTCATGCGCTTGTTGCGGATGTCGATATTGGCGAGATGGTTGGTCCGGCCCATGCCGCGCTTGATGTATTTCAGATAGTCGCGCACGCCCTGGAAGAAGCACTCGATCTTCTCGTAGTCGTATTCCGGCGGAATGCCCTCGACCTCCTGGCCCTTCCAGCCGAGCTCGCGCTTGATGATCTCGACGTGCTTCTTGGTGTCCCACTTGATGTAGCTGCCGAGGCAGATCGAGCGGCACTTGATCCGCATCAGCTCCTTGCGCGGCGGATACACGAACGGATAGAGATCGCGCTTGGCGACGCGGCCGCCGAGGAACTCGTACATATCGTCGGCGGTGATGCCGAGATTCATGGCGCGGTTGAAGCGCTTTTCGTCGACCTCTTCCATCTCGTCATAGGAATAGAACGACTGGTATTCGGCGAGACTCTCGCCCCAGAACAGGAGCGGCGTTTCGTAGCGGATCGCGATCTGCATGGTGTGGGCATAGATGCCGGTGTGGCAGTGCCAGCAGAAGTCGCCGCGGCGCTTCAGCGATTCCAGCATCAGCTCACGCACCACATGCCAATTCGGCGTGAAGTTCAGCACGTCGACGCCGAGCTGCTTGAACACGCTGGTGTTGTTCTCTTCGATCAGCGGACGATAGAACCAGTGGTCGAAACGTACCACCAGCGGCTTCAGGCCGAGTTTCTTGACGACGTACCAGAGCTGGAAGACGCTGTCCTTGCCGCCCGAATAGGGCACGATGCAGTCGTATAGACCCTTGTCGCGGTATTGCGCGACCAGTTCCATCATCTGGTCATGGCGCTCGTCCCAGTTGATCTGGGTGTCACGAACCTCGATCTGACGGCAAACGCTGCACGAACCGGCTTCGTCGAATGATGTGGCCTCCGCCGTTTCCGGCAATAAGCATTTGCTACAGCTCAACATTTCCGAGATTCTCGCGATTGCATGATTTGCTGTCGGCTTACCACGCCGTCCACCCCCCGTCGACCGCAATGCACTGTCCCGTCACATATGCAGAGAGATCGCTGGCCAGATAGGCCACGGCGCCCTTCATATCGTCCTCGTTTGCCATGCGTGCAAGCGGCGTCCGGGCCACATAGCGGCTCAAAAACGGCTCCGGCGTCGCCCTGAAGACGCCGCCCGGCGCCACCGCATTGACCCGCACCTTGGGTGCCATGGTCGTGGCCAGCCACCGCGTCATCTGGATCAGGCCGCCCTTGCTGGCAGCATAGGCGGCCGGGTTCCCGAGCGGGGTCCCCTCGTAGAGCCGCCAGTCGGGCCCGGCGAGGCCGTAGATCGAGGAAATATTGATCACACTGCCATGGCACGACTTGGCGAGATCCTCGGCAGCCGCCTGGATGAGGACGAAGGGCGCGGTGAGGTTGACCTCGATCGCCCGCCGCCAGGTCGCATCCGACTGCTGCTCGAACGGCACCGCCCAACCCTCCAGTCCGTTGGTGCCGACGAAGGCCGCGCAATTGACGATGATGTCGATACCATCAAAGGCTTCGCGCACCCGCCGCGGCAGATCTTTCACCGCCTCACCCTGCTCGAAATCGCAGTCGAACATGGCTGCCTTGACCGAGTGACTCGCAGTCAGCTTCGCCGCCGCTTCAGTACCCGCTGACGCAGCAATATCGACCAGTGCGATGCTGGCACCGAGTTCGGCAAGACCGGCAGCGATCGCGCGGCCGATATGGCCGGCGCCGCCGGTGATAACGGCGACCCGGCCGTCGAGCGACATCATCTCGCGGAGCGAACGTTCGCTGCTCATCCAAAGATCCTCTGGAATTCGTCGGAGGCACGCTGCAGATCGTCGAGCCGGCCGACGTCGATCCAGTATTCCCGCAAGGGAAAGACGACCGACGGCTTGCCCTTTGCGATGGTGCGCTCGATCAGCGTCGGCATGTCAACGGCTTCGTTGGCGTCGAGATGATCGAGCACGGCGGGATCGAGCAGATAGACACCGGCATTGACGAAGAACTTTTGCGTCGGCTTCTCGCGGATGCCGAGTAGGCGATGGTCGTCGAAGTCGATCACTCCGAACGGCACCGTCACCGAATGCTCGCGCACGCATATTGTGGAGAACGCCTGGTACTCGCGATGATATTTCAGCATCTGCTCGAAATTGACCGTCGTCAGCAGATCGCCGTTCATGACGAAGAACGGCTGCGACGGCCTGCCAGGCAACAGCGACAGCGCGCCGGCGGTGCCGAGCCGCTCGTTCTCCTGCAGATAGTTGATCTCCACGCCCCAGGCCGAGCCGTCGCCAAAATAGTCGCGGATCATGTCGGCCTTGTAATTGACCGAGATGAAGAACTTGCCAAACCCGGCCTTGACGAAGCCGCCGAGCACGGTTTCCAGGATCGGCTTGTCGCCGACGCGGATCAGCGGCTTCGGGATGTCGTCGGTCAGCGGCTTCAGCCGCGAGCCGAGGCCGCCGGCCATCAACACGACCCAATGATCGGATTGCTGCGCGAGCGCAAGATCGTCGATCAGCTTGACCTCGACCACCCGCCCCTCGGCATCGACGAGCGGAAGCTGGTGGATCGAATGCTTGCGCATCAGATTGAGCGCGGCCGGGTTCGAGATGCCGACTGGCGCCGTGATCGGCGTGCGGTTCATCACGAGGCTGACGGAGGCATCGAGGCCCGTGCCGCCGAGCAACGCACGCCGCACGTCGCCGTCGGTGACGGTGCCGACGATCCTGCCCTCGCGCTCGACGATGGCGAGTTGCAGATTGCCCTGATCGATCCGCCGCAGCGTCTCGATCAGCGGTGTCTCTTCATTGACGACGAAAGCACCCTTCATGACCTAACCCCGGCCGCCGCCGGCGAACCCGCCGGCCGCGACATCCTTTGTAACCACCGCGCCCGCGGCGACGACGGCTCCGGCGCCCACTTTGACGCCGACCAACACAACGGCACCGGCGCCGACATGGACGCTCTCGCCGATCGACACGCCCCCGCACAGCACCGCCCCCGGCGCGATATGCGCGTGATCGCCGACGACGCAATCGTGCTCGACCACCGCGCGCGTATTCACTAGCACGTTCCGTCCGATCCGCGCCGCCGGCTGGATCACGGCGCCCGCCATCACCTGTGCGCCGTCGCCCAGTTGCGCGTTGGAGGCGATCACGGCGGAGGCATGCGCGATCACGGGAAACCTGAACCCCTGCCCAGCGAATCGATCGAACAGAGCGCGCCGGCCCGCCAGCCCCGAATCGCTGCGCGAGGCGCGATTGCCGAGACCATTGGCCAGCTCGACGGTGTCGGGGGCCATCTTCAGGACGTCGTCGTCGGATCCCGTGATCTTGACGCCGCCGATGGCCTCGCCGATGCGCGCGGCATCGCGGTCGGCGACGGCTGCGGGATGGATGCCACGGCTCAGCAACGCCTCGATGACGACGCGGGCGTGACCGCCGGCGCAGAGCACGATCAGGCTCATGGCTCCAGCGCCTCGTTGGCCGCGTAGTCGCGCGAGGCGGCTTTGCCGAGATAGCTCCAGTATTCGATCGGCGGAACGCCATTGCCCGGGCGCTTGACGCCGAGATTGTCTTCGGTGAAGCGCTCGCCGGCGCGCACCGGGCGCAGCGCGATGAGGCTGCGGCGCGCCACTGCGCGGTTTGGAATCTCCTCCGGCGCCGGCACCTTGCGGCCGTCGCCGAGCGCGGCCTCGACGTCGCGTATCGCTGCGATCATCGCCGTCATCTCGTCGGGTTCGATCGAGGCGCGGTGATCCGGTCCGGGCAAATCGCGGTCGAGAGTCAGATGTTTTTCGATCGCACTGGCGCCGAGCGCCACGGCCGCCGCCGCGATGTGGATGCCCCGGCTGTGGTCGGAGAAGCCGACCGGCAGGCCGAACGCCTCGCGCAGCGTTGCCATCGCGCGCAGATTGATCGATTGCGGATCGGCCGGATATTCAGTCGTACAATGAAGCAGCGTGACTTTTGCGCGCAGCTCCGTCCAGGTCCCGCGGTCGAGCAACAGGTTCGCGAAGTCGGCGGGCGACGGGCGCGCAGTTGCATCGCGGAGATATCCGAAAGCGATGACGCCAAGCGCCTGCTCCACTTCGGCGAGCATTCCCATTCCGGTCGACAGGATGATCGGCAGCCGGAACCGCGCCAGATGCAGCAAGAGTGGCGCATTGGTGAGATCGCCCGAGCCGACCTTCAGCGTGGACACGCCGACGCGGCGGACCAAATGCGTGGCACTGTCGGGATCGAACGGCGTCGACATGTAGGTGATGCCAGCAGCGACGCAGGCCGCGGCGATCTGCTCCTCGTCCTCGGTGCTGAGCTCGAGCGCGCGCAGCATGTCAAGCTGCGACTGCGTCTTGCCGGTGGTCGCCTGCTGGTAGCTCGCCTTCGCGGCCTCAGCCGTGGCGAGCTTGTCGGCGCGAAACGACTGAAACTTGACGACGTCGGCCCCCGCCCGCGCCGCCGCCTCCACCAGCGCCATCGCGCGTGCGCGGTCGCCGTTGTGGTTGACGCCAGCCTCAGCAATGATCAAGGTTTTGCGATGCATGGGGTTTTGTTGCAAGCAGCGAAGCGAAATCGCCCGCCAATCAAGCGGTTGTCTTAGCCGAGCACGCTGGTAAAAGCAACGCAAGCGGGCGGTTTGCGGCGTTCCCCAAGGGGACCGACAAGACCCCGAGGAGCGACGAATCACGCTGATTCGCAACGACGAAACATAGGATCATCGAGAGCCCATGACGAACTCGCCCGAGATATTGTTCCTGCTGGTCGGCCGCGGCGGATCGAAGGGCCTGCCCGGCAAGAATCTGCGCGAGATCGGCGGCCTCAGCCTGACCGGCTACAAGGCGATTGCCGCCAAGCAGTCCCGTTACTGCTCGCGCCTGATCGTCTCCAGCGACAGCCCCGAGATCCGCGCCGAAGCGATGCGGTATGGCGCCGAAATGCTGTTCGAGCGACCGGCTGAGCTCGCGACCGACACCGCCTCCTCCAACGACGTGGTGCTGCACGCCATGGACTGGATCGAGGCGCATGAAAAGCGGCGCTACGACGCCATCATGCTGCTGGAACCCTCCTCGCCCTTCGCGAAGCCAAAGCATTTCGACGAGGCCGTCGAATTGTTCGCCGCGCGCAAGGCGAGCCTCGTCGTCGGCATGCGCGAGACCGAGGTTTCCTCAATCTTCGTCGGCACGCTCGGCAAGGACGGCTCGATCGGCGGCATCGTCGAGAAGATGCTGACGACGACGGCGCAACGGCGGCAGGACCAGCCCATCGAAGTCACCATGAACGGCGCGCTCTACCTCGTCGGCTGGGACGCCATGCGCAAGCATCGCAAGATCTACGCCGATCCGTCAGCGAGCTACGGCATCATGATGGACCGCATGCATTCGATCGAGATCGAGAGCGCGGCCGACCTCGCCTACGCCTCCTATGTCATCGAGCACGGCATGCTCGATGCTTCGCCCTGGCGGAAGCCCGCATGAGCGCACGCCGCCACATCGCCGTCGTCACGGGCTCGCGCGCCGACTACGGCCTGCTGCGGGGTATCCTGACGCAGCTCAAGGCGGCCGATGACGTCGCGCTGAGCGTGATTGCCTGCGGCATGCACCTTTTGCCGCGCTTCGGCGAGACCTGGAGGATCATCGAGGCCGACGGCTTTCCGATCGCTGCGAAGATCGATCTCGCCCTCGACGACGATCGTGCCGAAACGATCGCGCGCGGCACCGGCATCGGCGTCATCGGCTTTGCCGAGGCGCTGCCAAAGCTCGCACCCGACATCCTCGTCGTGCTCGGCGACCGCTACGAGGTGCTGGCCGCCTCCGTTGCGGCAACGCTGCTGAACATCCCGATCGCGCACATCCATGGCGGCGAGATCACCGCGGGCGCCTTCGACGACGCGATCCGTCATGCCATCACCAAGATGGCCTGTCTGCATTTCGTCGCGGCCGAGCCCTATCGCCGGCGCGTGATCCAGATGGGCGAGCAGCCCGATTGCGTCTTCAATGTCGGCGCGCCCGGCCTCGATCTGGCCGACAGCACGCCGAAGCCGACCCGTGCCGAGCTGTTCGCAAAGCTCGGCATCGGCGGTCCCGAGCGCTTTCTGCTGGTGACGCTGCATCCGACCACGGCGCAGCCCGAGACCGACGCTGCCAATGTCGCGGCCCTCATCGGTGCACTCGCCGCGGTCGACGACCGCAGCTTCATCTTCACCGGCGTCAACGCTGATCCGGGGTATCGCGCCATCGATGAGGCGATCAAGGCGTTTGTCGCGACGCGAAGCGAGCGCGCCCACCTCTTCACCTCGCTCGGCAGCGAGCGCTATTGGGCCGCGCTGCGGCTGGCGGACGCCGTGGTCGGCAACTCCTCCAGCGGCATCCTGGAAGCGCCGGCCGTCGGCGTCCCAACGATCAATATCGGCGACCGCCAAAAAGGCCGACTGCGCGCCGCCTCGATCATCGATTGTCCGGCCGATTCGGTGGCCATCCTCGCGAGCCTCACCCGCATCTTCGAGGGCCGGTTCCAACCCGATCCCCCGATTGAGCCGCCGTATGGGCGCGGGGGTGCGTCCGAGGCCATCGCCCGAACGCTTCGGAAGATCGACCTCACGCGCGCTTTCCCAAAGCATTTCCATGATTTACCGGCCACACCGGAACCGCCCGGAACGACCGGATAAACACTGGCCAGTGTTGCTTGTGTAGCACCCCAGGCTATATAAATCGGGGCGAGCTTGAGACGAACCGCGCTCGTTCCGGGAGAACGCGACATGACGACGATCGATTCCCTTTCCAACGTGACGCCGGTGGCAGGCGCCGTCGAGATCGGCGAACTTCCGATTCCGCCCTATCGCGGCACCGCGCTTCCCGCGATCGACTACGACGCGCATCCAGCCTATGGCGGCATGTTGCCGAAGCCGGCATTGCGCGAGCGTCTCTACGCGCTGAACGTGTTCCTGCGCACCTTCGCCTTCGTCACCATCCGCCGCATCGTCGACTACGACAACATGCCGCTTTTGACCAAGGAAGTGGGCTTCAGCGGCCTCAATGCAAAGATGGCGCTGCGCTACATCTCGATGTATGCGCGCATCCGCGCGAGCCGCGCGATCGGCACGCTGACCGGCACGCGCCGTCCGGCGAAGCCGGCGAACTCGGCGCTGCTCAACAAGATCAAATCCGACGGCATCGTCTGTCTGACGCTCACGCCGGACGAGATCGAGCAGATCCGCAGCGTGACCAATCCGTGCTTCGCCAAGCTCGACGAGCGCCGCGCCAACATTTCGCCGGAGAAGCGCAAGTTCGATGACAACGTCTACTGGTGCACGCGCTCGGCCGATCCGCAGGCGTTCGCAACCGTCGAGACCATCTTCAATCGCTACGGCATCATGGAAGCGGCGAGCGCCTATCTCGGCCGTCCGGCCGGCGTGAAGCACGTCAACGCGCAGATCAACGACCAGGATCTCGCATTCTGGAAACGCGTCTTCCCGGACACGCAGCTTGCCGATCCCTGGGGCAGCTATCTGCACATCGACGCCACCTACGGCATGCTGAAATGCGCGATCTACGTCCATGACATCGGCCCCGACGGCGGCCCCTTCTGCTACATCCGCGGCAGCCAGAATGCGAAGATTGGCTGGTTCGAAGGCATGATCCGCCGCACCAACGATTTCTCCGGCTTTTCCGGACGCCGGCCCGACGCGCGCAGGAAATTCATGGCCCTGCCGGCATTCCTTCGCAAGAAGGCCGACTTTGGCGGCGACGTTCCCGACAATCATCCCGATATCGCGCGCCTGCGAGAGGGGCACTTCGCGGCGACTTCGAACTATGGAAATTGCGTGCTATTCGATGGCAATGGCATGCATCGCGGAGGCATGGTTAACAAGGGCGAGCGCCGCTGCCTGTTCATCTTGCTCGCGGAACTCTGACGCGGGCCGTGCCGAGACTAGGCGCCGTGCAACTTGCTTGGACGCTTGAGGTACTCGGCGAGTTGCCCGGGGCTGAAGTAGGCTGCCTGGCCACGCAGCGGGCTCTCCTTGCGGACAAAGGCGAGGTCGATCTGCGCCAGCGCGCCGTCTAGCGAGCGCATATGTCCCTCGAGCACATCGTAGACCGCAAATCCAGCCTCGTCGCAGAACCGCACGATGTCCGCGAATTGCGGGATGCCGTGTCGCATCGGCATCGTTGTGGTCTCGAGGATCATGACATCAATTTCATTGATCCGCATACCCAACCCCCTCAGCACTTCAATCTCTGCGCCCTGGGTGTCCACCTTCAGCAACACTGGATGCTCCAGTTGCGACGGCAATAGAGAGTCCAGCCGTCGCATCGGCGTCTTTCTCGCCTCACCGTCGAGCACCTTCCCTTCCACTTGCTCGAACATGCTCGAGCCAGAAATATCGTCATGCACGTTGAACGTGATCTCGCCGTTCTCTGCCCCGGCGGCGACGAGGAAGTACTCGGCGTCCAACCTCTGCTTTAGTTGCTCCAGGATAGGACGGCATTCGCTCACCGGCTCGATCAGGAAATATTTGGCGCGCGGAAATGCGTCATAGATGGGCGATGTTCCGAAAGCAATACCGACGTCGACCACCGTCTTCATGTCGAAGCCCAACGACCTCAGATGCTTGAAGAATAACCTGAAATCCCTGACAGGCGCGTTGGTGCGCATCAGGCGCAGACCAATCGGCTCCAGGGCGCGGTTCACGGCCTGAAATGCGGCTGAAACGAATGCTTTCATGGGGTGAACGCCGGTTGGGTGGAAGCTGAGGTGAAGGATACCAATCGCAAAATGTCTCTACGCACGAGGGATTGGCTGCAGTTTGCAATCAATTAGTCGATTTGGTAGATCAGCCCGGCAAGCCGGTCAAGCGACCATCCAGCGGTCAAAAGCTTCGATTTCAGTATGAAAGTTCTCGTCACAGGAAGCTCCGGCTTCATCGGGCAGGCGTTGACGTGGCGGCTCCGCGCCGAGCGCTGCGCGGTCGTGGGACTCGACAAGGTTCCAGCTGATGCGACCGACATCCTATGCGACGTCCTCGACGCCGATCGCCTGAAGGCAACCGTGATGGACGTCGCACCGGATGCGGTGGTTCACCTTGCCGCGCGTATCGATCTCGACGAGAAGACGCATCTTTCGGGCTACTCCGCCAATATCGAGGGCGTCGAGAACCTAGTCGAGGCCGTACGCCAGACACCTTCTGTCCGACGGGCAATCTGGACCTCTTCGCAGCTCGTCTGCCGTGTCGGCTATGTCCCGAAGAGCGACACCGACTACAAGCCAGACACGCTATACGGAAAGAGTAAGGTGCGCACCGAAGAGATCGTCCGCAGCGCTGACGGCGCCGGGCGGGAATGGTGTCTGGCGCGTCCCACCACCGTCTGGGGCCCCGGCATGAGCGCCCATTACCAGCGCTTTCTGCGCATGATTGAGCGCGGCCATTACTTCCACGTCGGACATCGCCCGCTCTGGAAGTCGTACAGCTATATCGAGAATATCGCCTTCCAGTATTGGCGCCTGCTGAACGTGCCGTCGGAGCAGATCCATCGCAGGATGTTCTATCTCGCCGACTACACACCCATCGATCTCATCGCGTGGTGCGATGCGTTCCAGCGTGCATTCGGCTCGCGTCCGATTCCGCATCTGCCAATCAGCATTGCACGCGCGCTGGCTGCCTGCGGCGATGCCGTGAACTTGATCGGACTGAAGAAATTTCCCTTCAATTCGTTCCGTCTCAACAACGTGCTCACGCAATATCAATTCGATCTCGCGCCAACTGCAGCGGTCTGTGGCCCCGCGCCATACACCATGGAGCAGGGGGTTGCGGAAACGGTTCAGTGGCTGCGTCGACGGCAGACAGACTAAGCGCCTGTCACGTTGCCGGCACGTCCAGCGACCGAGAGTCGGAAGATTGATGACGAACTGCTCAGGTCGACAGCGATGCCGGTGATGATTATCGACAGCAGAACCAGAGTCGAGTTCGCAATCCCTAGGGGCCCTTGGATTGGGCTCAGTAGGATTGTCGCGAGCGTGAAAGAAAGCACGAGGCAGGGCGTGATCCGATCGGTGCGCCTGGCACCATACGCGCTCCAACCCGCCGCAAATCCCCAAAGCAAGATATAGAACACAGCTCCAAGGGCGCCAAAATCGATGTACGCCGCAGCCCAAACCGACGGAAAGAAGCCGTAGACCTCCGCGGCATTCAACTGTGTCTTCATAGAAGCGAGGAGTTGATTCTGCGGAAGAAAGACACGCAGGATTGGTGACAACACGCCGATTTCATACACCCCGTAAAGAGGCGATAAGTCCGATCGAGCCTGCCACACGAGGTCGAGAATGCGAACCCCATGCGTCAGGTAAAACCAGGAGCTGAGTATGCCCAATGCTGCCCGCTCCGAAATATAGCCGGCCTGAATCGCGGATATCACATACTGCCGCGGCCTGACGTGCCATGATTCTTCCATGATCATCAGGATAGACGAGGAGAGAATCTCGGTCGGCTTCGAGGAATTGCTCTCCAGGGAAGCCAGTCTATTCTGGATCTGGGCGCTCAGATCCGCAGCACTTATCGACTCCGCAGATCGACGGATTTGGCTGAGGGTGCCTGGGTCAATTTTGGCGGTGAGCTCCCGTATCAATCCGCCCATTTGGACGCAGAAATTTTGCCGTCGCGCCCAGATCGCATTGGAGTAGAGAGCGAATAGTAAGACGGCGATAACCGTTTTGAGGAGAAGCCGATGCCCTCGAGGGAACAGTGGACGCCCGCTACCGAGACGGACCAGGCCAGCAGCGCAACCGAGCGAGATAAGAAACAAAATCGGCATCCGACCGGAGTAGAGGACCGCATAACCGATGGGCGAGACAATCGACACTTGTCCCAGAATGGCTGGCCACCCCTTTATTTCCTCACCTCGGAGGTGAAAGAGCGTCAGGGACACGAAGCCAAACGAAAACATGAGATATCCGAGATAGAGCAGCGGACCCCGCTTTATCTCAAGCACCTCAACCAAGGCCGGCGCACATCGAAGCAACTCGGAATACCCACTATTGCTGACGCCACTCAGTATTGTGCGATCAACCGCAATGAGCGCGATCCCCGTCACACCGACGACTGCGGTCACAGAGACTGCGATCTCCATCGCCTTGACTTTCGTCGATTTGTTGAACGCAGACCCGAACAATGGCCCGGCTGACCGAAGGCCGAGTCCGTACGCAACATTGAACAAGACGATTCCAACAAGCAGAATCGCCAGCACCGGCTTCGAGGGTTGCAGGGGATACTCGATCGGTCCGACGACGACGCCGATCAAAATCGCACACCAGACCAGGATGAGCAGAAGCGGCGGCGATGATAGAGAACGGAAGATGGCTGACATTGGTCGTTATCGCTGGAACCGGGAATGGATCGACGCTTCAACGCGACGGCAAGCGCCGCCCATTTTCTGAAGGGTAGAGCATGTCCGGATCTGTGGGAAGGCCGACGGAAGCCGGCGCGCCGGATTTCTTGCGCTCGCGCATTCCGTGGATGGCGAAGCCGACCAGCGACAGAAGCAGCGAGGCACTGGCGATGCCACCAGCCAGCGCCGCACCGTAGATGTCGAGCCTGGGAACCAACAGCACGTTGAGCAACGTCGCCACAACAGCCGCGCCCAGATTGCAAATCAAGAGATGATTGTCCGAGCGCGCCGCATAGAGCGCGTAGGAAGGAACATCGGCCAGCATGCGCAGGAAAATTCCCGGCAGCATGACATAGAATACCCCAATCCCCGCGCCATAGACGGATAGCCCGAGCGCAGCCAGCATGGGCGCCATGACGAGGCTCGCGACTATCATTATGCCTGACGCCAGCGCCAGCATAGACCAGAAGAATGAGCGCAGAGCCGCTCGGAAGGCATCCGGGCCGGCAGCATATCCCGCGATCACCTTCGGCAGGAACTGATGCGACACCGAGGCGCCCAGCGACAACAGTCCGATCAGGATCGTCGAATAGAACGTGTAGATACCGAGCGCATCGCGTCCGACGAATGCGTCGATGACGAAGCGGTCGACATAGGAAATGACCAGCGCTCCCGCGGCCGTCAGCATGAAGGGACGCGCGATCCACAGGCCCTCGCGGATGTGCTTGAGATCCGGCCGGTATCCCCTCAGCTCGCGCCAGGGCAGCTCGGAGAGCGAGAACGCGGAGAAGACGATCGACGCCACGCCGCCGAGCGCCCACCAGACCAACACGGTCTCCAGCGTCCGCATCGTCGGCGCCGCGAACATCAGCAGCGCGATCGCGTACACCCAGATACCGCCGCGCAGGAACACGCCGATATAGGCCCGCACCGGCCGCCAGGTGATGATCAGGATCCGCGTCGCCTCCAGCGAAACATGCTCGGTGACGAGGATGACGATGAACCACGGCGCAAGACGCGCCGGAAAGGAGCCGGCGGCGATCGCACCGGCCACGACGATGCCGACAGCCACCAGCGCCGCCGTGCCAAGCACCATCTGGTCCGCAATGATGCGCGCGCGCCGCTCGGGCGTCGCCGGCACCAATTCGCGCAAGGTATAGGAATAGAACTCCAGACCGACCGCGAGCAGCGCCAAGGCCAGCGCCGCGGTCAACAGGCCGTATTGCCCCATCTCGGCCGGCGACAGCATGCGCGCCAGGAGCAGCGACAACAGGAAACGGCTCGCGAGCGTCAGCGCACGCAGGACCAGCGCCGCGACCGTACCGGCGACCGCCGGGCGCGTCACGAGGTCACGCAGACGAGATCGCATCGCGCTGCTCCATCTCCGCCGGCCGTCGACATCGGTTGCAGGCGCGCTCCCCACTGTAACGTCACGCCGCGGTTCTGCAGGACTTGAGGAATTTCGGCAGGTGCGCGTTCAGCGAACGCGCCAGCGGTTCGACCGAGGCCCGCAAGGCCTCGTTCTCGGGATCGAACTTGCGCCAGCCGAAATAGTCGCCCTCGACGCTGATCGACGCCAGGTACCGCATGATCGCGCGGCGGGTCGTGTCGAGGTCGTCGGGGGATTGCCACCGCGCCAGCCGCTCGGCGAGGCCGTCGACCTCATTGGTGTCGCGGACGTGCAGGAAGTGCTGCTGGGTCGCGTAGTACGGCTCGGTCGCGACCGAGCACAGCCCGGCCAGCGCGGCCTGGAAGCCGATGGTGCCCGTGAACGTCACCGACACCGCGCACTTCCCGATCAGCAGATTCGCCGGCACGTCATAGGGCACCAGCACCACGGACGGCAGCTTCGCCAGACGTTCGAACAGCTCGCGCTGGCGAAAACCGAACTGCAGCGGATGATCCTTGACGAAGATGCGGTAGCCGGCGCGGCCGAGTACCTCGCAATAGCGCACCACCACGTCGTCATGCGCGAGCATGCCTTGCGGCCCGAGCCAATAGTCCATCGAGGCCTCAGGGAAGAGCTGAAGCCCGAGGAAAACCCGCCGCTCCCGCGGCACGTCAGCAAGCCGCTTGTCCCAGCCGTGATCAAGCAGGCCGAGCACGGCCACGTCGCGCATGCGCACCTTGTGCTTGAGCCGCTTCAGCGCGTCGAGATAATGGCAGTTGTAGCGGTCGCGCTTGAGGAACCGCCAGACGTTGAAGAAGGCGCCGCGCAGCGCGTAGTAGCCGAAAATCCGCCAGAATTTTGCCAGCGAGAACCGCTTGGCATCGCGGACATAGGCCGGCGCAAAATCTTCCCTGCAGAGCTGGCCGACCGCCGCGTCGATATCCTCCCTTGAGGGCTCGCGCAGCCAGACCGGCTTTCCGCGGCGCATGAGCATCACCTGGTCCGGAATGATCGAGGTCGTCATCTCCAGGAAGTCGATGCCGCGCCGCCGTGCAACGCGCTCCATCACGTCCATGACGTAGCGGTCGATAGTGAAGGTCATGACGAGGGCGGGGCCAAGCTTGTCAAAGGCCTGCTCGATCGCCTGCGTCATGCCGCCGATCATTTTGAGCGCGAGATCGCGATCGACGCTCCTGAGCACGCGGCAGCGCAGGATGATGTCGGCGCATCCGTCCGCGCCGAACCGGTCAAGCGCCGCGGCCGCGGCATCGTCCCGGTCGGCGAAGCGATAGAAATCGTCGACCAGCGAATAGTCGCCGTCGCCCCGCAGGTCACTGAGCACGACCGCGTCGGCGAACTCCATGCGCGAGGCCAGGTATTTCCACCACGCCGTCGTGCTGTGAATGGTGAAGAAGACGATCCGGGGCATCAGGTCTGGTTCGCGCCTTCTTGGGCGGCTCCGGCGAGAAAAGGACTGCTCGGCAGGTTGATGCAGCGCGTGTTCATGTCGTCGGCGACGGCAAGCGCTGCACGCGGGCAGGCGCGGTACATCGGCAGGAGGTGCATCGGCGTCCACAGCGGGCGGGCGCGAATGCCGTGGCCGTGCAGGGCTTCGAGCAGACGGTCACGTTCCGAAGCGTATTCGCGGTCGAGCACCAGCGTGTTGAGCCAGTAGTTGCTCTCAGAACCCTTCGGCTCGCGATAGATGCGTGCCCAGGGAGAATCGCTGAAGGCATCGAGATAGCGCTCGGCGAGCACGCGCTTGGCCGCGACCATTTTGGCCAGCCGCTCCATCTGCGCGCAGCCGAGCGCCGCGTTGATGTTGGGCAGGCGGTAATTGTAGGCGACCTCGTCATGCTCGAACGCCCAGGCATGCGCCTTCTTCGCCGTCGAGGTGAAATGCCGGGCGTGGCGGGCATGCGCCTCGTCGTCGGTCACGATCATGCCGCCGCCACCGGTCGTGACGATCTTGTTGCCGTTGAAGCTGAGAACCGCGGAATGGCCAAAGGTGCCGCAGCCCTTGCCGTTCAGGGTCGAACCGAGCGACTCGGTCGCATCCTCGACGATCACGAGGTCGTAGCGGGCGGCGACTGCGCCGAGCGCGGCCATGTCGACGGGATGCCCGAAGATGTGCACGGGAACGACGGCGCGAAGGCGGCGGCCGGTGTGTTTGTTCACCCAGGCGCCGTTCCGCCGCACCGCGATGGCGTCGAGATGCGCCTCGAGCGCACGTGGGTCGAGCCCCAGCGTGTCCCAGGTCGAATCGACGAAATGCGGCACGGCGCCGGCATGGCTCACAGCGTTGGCGGTGGCGACGAAGGTGATCGAGGGCAGCAGCACCTCGTCGTTCGGCTCGACGCCCTCCAGCACCAGGGCCGCGTGCAGCGCGGCCGTGCCGTTGACGATCGCGACCGCGTGGCGCGAGCCGGTTGCGGCCGCCACCATCTCTTCGAAGCGGGTGACGTATTTGCCGGCCGACGACACCCAATTGGTGTCGATGCAGTCGATCACCAGCTCGCGCTCACGATTCCCGAAACGCGGTTCGTGCAGCTCGACCGGACGCTGTGCCGTCCCAAGCACGGCATCGACGGCGTCGAGCACCGGCTTGAAGTCAAGCACGGCAGGACGGTTCTGGCTCGCTTGCGCGGAGGACATGCTCATCTTGCTCACAGCGTGTAGGCATTGACGCGATAGCGGGCCAGGTTCTCCTTTTTGGTGAACCAGGCGATGGTCTGTTCGAGCCCCTTGCGCAGGCCGTCCACGCCGCCGAAGCGCGGCGACCAGCCGAGCAGCTTTTGCGCCTTTGCGTTGGAAGCCCAGAGCCGCTCGACCTCGCTGCGCTCGGGGCGCACGCGAACGTCGTCATGCTCGATCTCGATTTCCGCTTCCATCAGCTCGGCGATCAGCCGCGCGGTGTCGCCGATCGAGATCTCGAAGGCGCTGCCGATGTTGATGACCTCGCCGACGCCGGCTTTGGAATCGAGCGCCGCCAGGAAGCCGCCGACGGTATCGGCGACATAGTTGAAGTCGCGCGTCGGATGGATGCTGCCGAGCTTGATCTTGCGCGCGCCGGCCGCGATCTGGGTGATGATGGTCGGGATCACCGCGCGGGCCGATTGCCGCGGGCCGTAGGTGTTGAACGGACGCACCACCGTCACCGGCGTGCCGAACGAGCGCTCGAACGACAGCGCGAGCTGGTCGGCGCCGATCTTGGTCGCGGAATAAGGCGACTGGCCCTGCAGCGGGTGCTCCTCGGTGATCGGAACGAATTGCGCGGTGCCGTAGACCTCGCTGGTCGAGGTGTGGATCACCTTCTCGACGCCGAGATCGCGCGCCGCCTGCAGCACGTTGAGCGTGCCGCGGATGTTGGCTTCGACATAGGTGTCGGGCGAATGATAGGAATAGGGAATCGCGATCAGCGCGGCGAGATGCAGGACGGCGTCGCATCCCTTCATCGCGGTGCGCACACCGTTGGGGTCGCACACATTGCCAGCGAAGACGTCGAACTCCTTGCGGATGTCGGGCGGCGAGGAATCGAGCCAGCCGTGCGAGCCCATGCTGTTGTAGTGCACGAAGGCGCGCACCGCGACATTGCGCCGGACCAGCTCTTCCGCAAGGTGCGATCCGATGAAGCCGCCCGCCCCCGTCAAAAGTACTTTTCGCAAAGTTCCAGTTCCCCTCTGGCCGGGCCGCCCGACCCGGCATCCCGGCTTGTGACGGCCGCTTCTAACCACTCCGGCCGCTTGAGGCCAGTTCGAATGAGCCGCCGTCCCCTAACGGATGGGGAACCCTCGCGGGGAAATACAACCGGGATCCGCTACAAGCCATTGAAAAAATAGATGAATCTCCCGCCCGGCCGCCCCGCTATGCAAATTGACGCCCGAGCTAGATCACACTGTCATCCGGATGGGGGGTGTCAGGCCAAGATCGGAAGCGACGGGATGCTGTTTGATGCCCGTAACCGTCCTGTCATCGACGCCGATGATTTGAAGCAAGCCAAAGTATCCCCGGTCGATCAGAACCATGAGACAAAATAGGAGGAGCGCGCCAATTCCAAACGAACCGAAGCCAGCCTTCAAACACGCGGCCCATTTGGCTACGTCCATATCGGGCTCGCTATCTCGGTTTGTTTCCATCGTGATCCCCTGCCGGCAATTAGACTCACGAACTCCATTCATGCAAGCAGCAGACAGGTCGTTAAGGTACTTTCATCGCAATATGCGACGCGTCGGCATGACATTTGGGCGATGATGCGTTTTGGAGCGGATTTGCCAGACGTATCAAGGAGTTCGTAAAATCCGCCGCGCACCGCGCCGCATTTCGTCGGCTACTGTGCATGGGGTTGTTTCGATGCTTTGTTGTCCGGACGTCAGGCCGCCGGCCGAACCCGATCTCAAATGCGCTAGTTCGGCACCGCCGCCAGCACACGTGCGCGCACGGCTTCCACGTGATCGAGCCGCTCGAGATGTTCGAGATCAAGCAAGGCCCCTATGCCGGCGAAAACGACAAGACACGTTTTGCCGAGGCGTCGGCGTCCGAGATACGGGTCAAAGGTCCGGCGCTGTGACCCCAGCATTCGTTCCCGTCAACACGCCGCTCCTCGATGGCAACGAGGCAGAATACCTCGCTGAGTGCATCCGCACCGGGTGGATCTCGTCGGAAGGCCCCTTCATCAAGCGCTTCGAGCAGGCAATGGCGAGCGCCGCAGGACGGCGGCACGGCGTTGCCATCACCAACGGCTCCGTCGCGCTCGACATCGCCGCCCACGCATTGGGGCTCACGCCAAGCGACGAAGTCATCATCCCGACCTTCACGATCATCAGTTGCGCATCCGCCGTGGTGCGGGCCGGCCTCGTCCCGGCGCGGTCGATTGCGATCCCGCAACCTGGAACATGACCATCGACGGCGTGGAGGCGGCGATCACGCCGCGCACGCGCGCGATCATGCTGGTCCATATCTACGGCCTGCCGGTCGATCTCGAGCCGATTCTCGAGCTTGCCCGCAAGCGCGGCCTGAAGGTGATCGAAGACGCCGCCGAAATGCACGGCCAGACCTATCGCGGCGCGCCCTGCGGCAGCTTCGGCGACGTCTCGACCTTCAGCTTCTATCCCAACAAGCACGTCACGACCGGCGAAGGCGGCATGATCCTCACCGACGACGATGCGCTTGCCGACCGCCTCTCCAGCCTGCGCAATCTCTGTTTTCAGCCGCAGCAGCGCTTCATCCATGAAGAGCTCGGCTGGAACGCGCGCATGACCAACCTTCAGGCCGCGCTCGGCGTTGCCCAGGTCGAGCGCCTACCGCAGACCGTCGAGATCAAGCGCCGCATCGGCCGGCTCTACGACGGCCAACTCGAGAATTTCGGGCGCATCCGCCGCCCCGTTCCCCGCACCAACTACGCCGACAACATCTACTGGGTCTACGGCGTCGTCCTGGACGACGCCGTCCCCTTCGACGCCAAGGAGGCGATGCGGCGCCTCGCGGAAAAAGGCATCGGCACGCGGCCGTTCTTCTGGTGCATGCACGAGCAGCCGGTGCTGCGCCGCATGGGCTTCATGCTGAACGAGCAGCATCCGAATGCGGAGCGCATCGCCCGCCGCGGCTTCTATCTGCCGAGCGGACTTGCGCTCTCCGACGACGAGATCGCGCGGTCCGCACAGAAGGAGATTTTGGCGTGAGCGTGTTTGCGGACTACGCGCCCTGGTACGACCTCTTGTACCGGGACAAGGACTACGCCGCGGAGGCCGACTTCGTCGCAGCGCGGCTGCGCGACCACGGCATCGCGTCGGGCAAGCTGTTGGATCTCGGCTGCGGCACGGGCCTGCATGCGATCGAATTCGCGCGCCGCGGCTGGGACGTCGCCGGCGTCGATCTCAGCGCCGACATGATTGCCAGGGCGAAGGCGCGCGCCGCGCAAGCGGGACTCGAGATTCCCTTCCGGCAGGGGGACGCCTGCGAGACCGGCGCGGAGCGCGACTGCGACGCGGTGGTGTCGCTGTTTCGCTTCGCGAGCTATCAGAACGACCGCGACCGGATGGAGGCTCTCTTCCGCACCGCTTACGCGGCGTTGAAGCCCGGCGGCGTGTTCTTCTTCGACTATTGGTATGGCGGTGCCATTCTGGCCCAGGGCGTCGAGACGCGCGTCAAGATCATCGAGCAGGCACCGCTGCGCCTGACCCGGATCGCGCAATCGGAGCATGATGAGCCGAAGGCATTGGTGCTCGTGAACTATACCCTGTTCTGCGAAGACACGGATCGCTCGACGATCCGGCGCGTCGACGAGACCCACCGTATGCGCTACTGGTTCCCGTTCGAGGTCGAGGCCTCGCTCAGACTGTGCGGGTTCGAGCCCGCCGGCAGCCATGCCTGGCTGTCCGACGCCGCCCCCAACGTGAAGGACTGGGCCGCCTATTCCATCGCGAGAAAGGCCGCGCAGCCGTGAAACGCTATCACGTCGGCATCTTCCTCGAGCTGCCGCTCGACGGCGGCGGCGGCTTCCAGCAGTCGCTCACCGACATCATGTGGATGCGCGACTGGGCGAAGACCGCCGATATCGACGTCACCGTGTTCACGACGCTGTCCGACAACGTCGCGATCCTTGCCGATCTCGGCATCAGCAGCGTGTATCTGAAGCTGAGTTGGCTCGACCGCCTGTTCCTGTTTCTCAAATATTCGGGACCGTTCGACCTCTTGCAGTATGCCGTGCGCGTTTGCGCGCCGTTCGAGAAGAAGCTGATCAAGGCCGGCGTCGACATCGTCTATTTCACACCACGTCGAACTGGAATCTGGTGCTCTACAAGCTGCCGTTCATGATCACCATCTTCGACCGCTGCTTCCGCGACAGCCCCGAATTCGACGAGGTGCGCGAATTCACCCAATTCGAGCGGCGCGACATCGTGTGGCGCAGCGCCGTCACCAAGGCCGCGGTGGTCATCACCAACGCCGACGAACTGATCGACATGCTGTGCCGGCGCTACGCCATGGAGCGCGACCACGCCGTCTGCATCCCGTTCTCGCCGTCGCTCTACGTGGCGCGGTCAG
Organism: Bradyrhizobium sp. USDA 327; assembly: GCF_041262065.1. NCBI lineage: Bacteria > Pseudomonadati > Pseudomonadota > Alphaproteobacteria > Hyphomicrobiales > Nitrobacteraceae > Bradyrhizobium > Bradyrhizobium sp. USDA 327. The sequence goes on from NZ_JBGCCW010000001.1 coordinate 4,487,809, forward strand.
GCGCGACCGGCGAGGCCGAGGGACGAGCGATCCTCAAGAAGCACGGCATCGAAACCGGCTATCTGTTCTATCCGGCGCAATTCTGGTCGCACAAGAACCATGGCGACCATCCTGCTTGCGATGCGCCTGCTCAGGGATCAGGGCGAGAAGCACACGCTGGTGCTGTGCGGCTCCGATCCCGGCGCACGCGCCGCGTTCGAGGCGCTGCTCGCGCAGCACGGTCTCGGCGATGCCGTGCGCATGCTGGGCTTCGTCCCTTCCGCGGAGCTTGGCGCCCCCTACCGCGGCGCCAACGCGCTCGTCATGGCCACCTATTTCGGCCCCACCAATCTGCCGCCGCTGGAGGCGTGGGCAGTCGGCACGCCGGTGATCTATCCGGAAGCCTTCAAGGCGCAGGCCGGCGATGCGGCCGTCCTGTTCGACTACGACGATCCCGCGCCTCGCTCGCAAAGGCGATCATCAAGGCAGGTTCGGCCGAAGAGCGCACCCGGCTGGCCATCGCGTAAGCAAAGGCTTGCCTACTTCGACGAGCGGATCGAGGAAGGGCATCGGCAACTCGCCCGGCACCTGATGCGGCTGAGATATCGCCGTTACCCTCAGATCTACTGACAATCCGGGCGACGCCGGAGCCTTCAGTTCGGCACGGCCGCCAGCACACGTGCGCGCACCCGCGCCATGAGCAGCGGGCTCGCCAGAGCGGCAACGGCAGCGAGCCAGATCCCGCACTCCGCCAGGAAGCGTTGCAGCCCCGTTCCCGGCACCGTGGCGTGGATCGCCAGTCCAAGCCCCCACCCGCCGAGCATGATCGCAACCATGACCGCGATCAGGACCAGCATGTGACGGAGCGGATGGGCGAGTGTCTGGCGCATGATCACCAGCGTCAGGATTCCGACCTGGGTCAGGAGGTCGCTCGCCACGATCGCGATCGCGGCGCCGAGGGGCCCGAGCCGGGGGATCAGCAAGGCCGAGAGGATCAGGAACGCGATCAATTGCAGCCCCTTGGTCCGGACCAGGAGATCCCCGCGGTTGCTGTGATTGGCGAAGACGAACGCCATCAGCGAGGGCGCGACGACGGCGGAGCCGAGCAGCAGGGTCACGGTAAGCGTGGCATCGTTCGGAATGCGGCCATGCGTCCAGAGCGCGAAGAAATCCGACCAGAACGGCAACAGGCCGGCGACGATCAGGCTGGCCATGGCGGTGACGAACACCGACCCATGGGCATAGAGTCCGCGCAGCCGCACCTTGTCGCCGATCGCGCGATCGTTGCCGAGCTCCGCGCCGATCGGCAGCGTGATCTGGATGCAGACGCCCCTCTCGAAGCTCGCGATCACGCGGATCAGGCCCCATTGCGCCACCGCGACGCGATCGGCGACCATCGCGCTGACCAGCAGCATCGGCGCGTTGGCTAGCGCGAGCTCGGTGAGGTTGGCAATGGAGAAGGGAAAGGCGAACCCGAACTGTCCGGCTCTCCAGCGCCAGGATGGCGATATTGCCGATCGGTTCCGGCGCAGGAACGGCAACTGCCGCGGCGCATCATAGGCAATCAGGAAGAGCGCGAACAGGATCTGCGCCGCGACGTAGGCGGTAGCCACCGCGAGCAGGCTGCCGAACCAGGCGATGGCAACGAGCTGCCCGATCTGGCCAAGTAGAAGTGCAACGTTCTGCGACCACACGGCCCGACCGTACTTGCCACGTGCGCGATAGAGACCGGAAACCAGATTGACTGGCAAGGCGAACAGCGCTCCAGCCGTCATCACGAGCATCGCGCGGCGTCAAAATTTGGTGTCGCCTGAAATCCGAGCACCGGCGACGGCGGGAAAAATTCGATGCTCAGGAACAAAAATGCCCCTGATGCCAAGACAACCCGCACATAGATCTGCAGCATGTCTGCGAAATAGCTTGACGTCCGTCCATCACAATCGACGCTGGATTTGAAGGCAAGAAATCGATTGAGCGCACGGGCCTGTAGTCCGGCATCGGCGACGACTAGAAGGGAGCTGGCCGAATAAATGGCAAGCCAAGCCGCCAGCACGTCAACGGTCCAAAAATGCAGGAAAGCGGGAATCAGAAGCAGCTGCTGCGTCAAGCCAAGCAGGATCTGAACCAGACTCGCGGACCAGCCGTGGATGAGCCGGTGAAGACGGCCAGTCATGTTCGCTGACTTCTCAACTGGGGCCCCAATGACCTGACTCAAGAACCGTCAGCTGACGAGCATTGGGTAAGGACCATCTAACTATTCATCATATCTATGAGTGAACGACATCGAAGACTTCAAATAAGATGGAAGTGGTCCATCGGATCGACAAACCGAGCCGCAGGACCGGTATCGGCATGTTTTGTTCCCTCGACCGATTTCAGGACAGACTCCTCAATACTCCTTACGAACGAATCCTGCACCGCGTAAAAGAACGACGTGAGGTCGCCAGACGCCGGCTCGACCCTGCTGATCATACCTCCTCCTTCCCGGAGCACTGCTCGAAAAGCGAAATCGTCGCCGACCGCTCCTTGACCGGTAGAGGCTGCGGCGATCGTCCCGTCTCCATTCAGATCCTGATGGAGAACGGATTCATACGATTGCAGCGTCGGACTCGTGCCTGAGACAACGGAGGTAAGGCTGGAGACGTAATTTCCGTTGCTATCGGTACTCCACACCACGTACTGGTCGGCGCTGCCGCTTTTCCAAACGACGTCGTAGCCAGATCCTGTCTGCTCCGCACCGATCGGTACATAAGACCCACACTGTCCAACTGTGATCGCCGCGCCGCCAGACTTGAGTGAGGGGCCGGCGCCACCCGTGTAGAGGTAATAATTGGACCCAATCTGCGAAAGCGTGGTGGAGCCCGCCGACTCGATCGCGGTGGTGGTCGGCGCTGCACCAACGGTCCCGTCCCCATTCAGATCCTGATGGAGAACGGCTTCATACGATTGTAGTGTCGCACTCGTGCCTGAAACAACGGAGGTAAGGCTGGAGACATAGTTTCCATTGCTATCGGTACCCCACACCACGTACTGGTCGGCGCTGCCGTTCTTCCAAACGACGTCGTAGCCGGACCCCGTCTGCTCCGCACCGATCGGTGCATAAGCCCCGCACTGTCCGACCGTGATCGCCGCACCTCCAGACTTGAGCGAGAGGCCGATGCCGCCCGTGTAGAGGTAATAGTTGGATCCAACCTGCGAAAGCGTGGTGGAGCCTGCCGACTCGATCGCGGTCGTGGTCGCCGTTACGCCAACAGTCCCGTCGCCATTCAGATCCTGATGGAGAACGGCTTCATACGATTGTAGTGTCGCACTCGTGCCTGAAACAACGCCGGTAAGGCTGGAGACGTAATTCCCGTTGCTATCGGTACTCCACACCACGTACTGGTCGGCGCTGCCATTCCTCCATACGACGTCGTAGCCAGATCCCGTCTGCTCCGCACCGATCGGTACATAAGATCCGCACTGTCCAACCGCGATCGCAGCACCTCCAGATTTGAGAGTTGGGCCAGTGCCAGTCGAAATAGAGTCCAGATAGTAATAACCTCCCCATTGCACGAGTTCGACGGAGCCAAAAGCTTCGATCGCGACCGGCGGGCTAGCAAGCGTAGTGCTCGATACCGTGCCATCGGCGAACCGGAAATTTTCAACGCCCGACACGGTATCGGTGCCGTCGGGCGTACCGGAGCGCAGGTCGACCAGCGTGAAAACCTGCGTGGTCGAGTTGTAGCTGATTCCGTAATTCGCCTTGTTGCCGGAGTACACCGCGGTATCGGTGCCGGAGCCGCCGACGATAGTGTCGTTGCCGCCGCCGCCCGTGATGGTGTCGCCGCCGCCGGCGCCGTTGAGGGCGTTCGCGATCGCGTTGCCGATGATCGTGTCGTTACCCGAGCCGCCGATGGCGTTGTCGATGTAGGCGCGGGCGTCGTTGTTGTAGAGATAGGCGTTGTAGACGTTGCCGGACGCGTAATGGCCGTCGCCGAGATAGGCCAGCTGCACGGAGGAGAACAGCGACGAGGCACCGGGGTTGAGATTGATGCTCAGGCTCGTCGTGTAGTTCGACAGATCATAGGTGTCGACGCCGCCACCGTCCCAGACGGTCTCGTAGATGCGATTGGCCGACCCGCCGACGCCTCCGCCCGGCGCGAGCTGCCCGACGCCGTTGACGAACTCCTGCCCTGTGGTCGGATTCCAGGTGTAGACGGTGTTGCTGCTCTGGGTCGTGTAGTCCGCGCCGTACATCGTCTGGAGCGCGAGGATATCGTTGGCCATGTAGGTCTGAGGATATCCGTACGCTTCGTTGGTGTAACCGCTCGTGGTCGAAGCGCCGACATAGCTGCGATAGCTCATGACGGTGTATTCGCTGTCGTCATGCGCGCTCGGCACCGCGACGTTGGCGGGGCCGCCAGTCTCCTGGCTGTGCTTGAGGCCCACGGCATGGCCGAGCTCGTGCAGCGCCGTGGTGAAGTAGTAATTGCCGAGCTTGGCCAACGAGAAATTGTACTGATTGCCGAACCAGATGTCGCCACCGGACGCATAATTGCCGGGGTAGTAGGCGTAGGCAGTCGGATTGGCCGCCGGCGACTGCGCGATCATGATATCGGCGCCGTTCGTGCCCGCGTACTGGATGTCGGCGTTGGTGTAGCTGAGGATCAGTCCGATTGCGTAGTTGATCGCCCCCTGGATTTGGCTGGGCACCGAGGCAAAACCCGAGGTGGTCGGCTCACTGCTGCCGCCAGTGTACGAATTGGCGTAGTCGCCGGGCGAGTCGGGAAAGCTGTAAGTGATCGTGCCCGACCATTTGTAGCCCGACAGCAGGCCGTCGATCTCGGCGTTGTTGGTCTTGGTGACCGTGACAGCGGTGGCCAAAGAGAAGCTCCGAAACAGCAAGCCCCGTCCTATTCGAGGCGTTAACGGATCATTCTAGCTAGAGAGCTGAACGTTTGGTTTAAATTTGGCGAGCCCGCCCGGACCCCTGCCATAATACACCGTTAGCCATGGAATCCCGTAATCATACGGGCGCGAACAGGAACTCGCGCAGCGTCCGTCATCGGCAGGGTTTCATGAGACGACGTTCACACTCAGCCGGCCTGTTTGGAGCCCTTATAATGCTCGCCGGGCTCGATCACATCGCCCTCGGAGGACTGCCCGTCATGGTGGAAAAGGCCAACGCGGATGACAACGGCAAGGCAGGACGACGCACCCGCTCCATGCCAATGGCCCGCGATCCTGCCGTCGCGGTGGCGGAGGAATACGAAGCCGCCCGCCGGAAGGGAACGCGGGAGGCCTTCGAGCTCTTCATTGCGCGGCACGGCGATGATCCCTTGGCCGAGCAGGCGCGCGCGGAATTGAATCGCCTGTCGCGCTGAACCCTCTACGCACCGCAGCAAAGCCGCGTCAGGCATGGCATTTCGGCAGGCGGCATCCGCATTGGACCAGGGTTGCCGCAAGGGCTTTCGGCACTATGGTAGGCCCGCAATCTGTCCCGGAGCCTCTCAAGATGCCCTTTCCGCATGCCTCGGAAGCCCTGTCGCGCTTCACCGTGCTCGATCTGACCCGCGTCCGTTCCGGGCCCACCTGCGTGCGGCAGCTCGCGGACTGGGGCGCCAATGTCGTCAAGATCGACGCGCTGACCGAGGACGCCGGCGGCGAGCAGCCGGGCGGCCCCCGGCGGGGTTCCGACTTCCAGAATTTGCACCGCAACAAGCGGGCGATGACGCTGAACCTGAAGGACGAACGCGGGCTCGCCGTATTCAAGCGCCTGGCCACCAAAGCCGACGTCGTGGTCGAGAATTTCCGGCCCGACGTGAAGAAGAAGCTCGGCATCGACTATGACAGTCTCGCCGCAATCAACCCGCGCATCGTCTATGGCAGCATCTCCGGCTTCGGCCAGGACGGCCCCTACCATAAGCGCCCCGGTTTCGATCAGATCGCGCAAGGCATGGGCGGGCTGATGTCGATCACCGGCGCGCCGGGCGGAGGCCCGATGCGGGTCGGCATTCCCGTCGCCGACCTCACCGCCGGCCTGTTCTGCGCCATGGGCATCCTCACCGCACTGCTCGAACGCGAGGTCTCCGGCAAGGGCCAGTGGGTGCAGACCTCGCTGCTCCAGGCCCAGATCTTCATGCTCGACTTCCAGGCGGCGCGCTGGCTGATGGAGAAGGAGGTCGCCAGGCAGGCCGGCAACAACCATCCGACCAGCATTCCGACCGGCGTGTTCAAGACCTGCGACGGCTACATCAATATCGCGACCACCGGCGGGCGGATCTGGGAGCGTTGCGCGCAGGCGATCGGTGCGCCGGAGCTCTTTGGCCATCCCGACTATGCGACGGCCCCTGCCCGCTCCAAGAACCGTGATGCCCTCAACGCCGAGATCGAGAAGCGCACCGTGACGAAGTCGACCGAGACCTGGGTCCGCGAGCTCAACGAGGCCGGCGTGCCCTGCGGTCCCATTTATGCCATCGACCAGATGTTCGAGGACGCGCAGGTGAAGCATCTCGGCATTGCGCAGGACGTGCCGAACGACGAGGGCCGCCATATCCGCCTGGTCGGCCAGCCCATGACGCTGTCGCGCACGCCGAGCAGGATGGTGGCGCGGCCACCGGAATTCGGCGAGCAGACCGACGAGGTGCTGAAAGAGTTCGGGTTCGGTGCGGACGAGATTGCCAAACTAAGAGAAGCCCGCGTCCTCTAAGGCGTACTGCCTTTCCAGTTACATGTTGGATATCGAAAACCCGGACTTGCGCTGCTTGAGACAAAATGGAAAACAAGTTTAGTAGGATCACCGTCGACGCGAAACCGGCAGGCGGCGTGCGAAATTGGTGGCTGGCTCTATCGAGTTCGGTAATAGCGAGCGATATTCTCGCCATTATCACCGTGGCCTCGCTGCCGTGGTCCACAACCATTACCTCTCTATTCAGCGCACTTTGGGCACTCAGTGTGTGTCCGCGAATACATATCAAAGAGCTCCTTGATACAGTTAGCCGTTCCAGAACTAGCTTTGCAGTGGGGCTGTTTATACTCGCGTTGGCAGGCACTCTGTGGGCGACTGACGTCCCCTGGACCGCTCGACTGCGCGGTGTAAATCCCACGGTAAAATTTCTTATAATGCCGATTCTAATATACCATATCCAAAGGTCATCGCGCGCGATCTGGATACTTTCCGCATTCCTTGCGTCGTGCACCGTCCTCTTAATCTTGTCTTCAGTCACAGCTGCTGCGCCAACCCTCACTTGGACTGCAAGTTTGCAGCCCGGCATCCCTGTGAAAAACTATATCGATCAAAGCCAATCGTTTGCTTTATGCGCCGTCGTTTTGGCGTGGCCGATCCTTGAGTTAATCAGATCTCAAAGAGTCAGTCTGGCGATCCTTCTGCTGGCATTATCGATCGCCTTTCTTCTGAATCTATCCTTCGTTGTACTTGCCCGAACAGCTCTAGTATATGTTCCTATAATGCTCTTCTTTTTTGCAGTGTTCTATCTACCACGCTCGACATTCTACGGAGCAATTGTCTGTTTTCTCTTCTTAGCTGGATCTGCTTGGCTTGGCTCTTCTACACTTCGAGACAGGACGAACAGCATCTTGCTCGAATATTCAAAATACGGCGTAAGCAATGAGATAACGTCGGCCGGTATGCGGTTAGAGTTTTGGCGCAAGTCTCTCGCTTCTTTTCGAGAGGCTCCAGTTCTTGGACATGGCACAGGATCAGTGCAGATGGTGTTCGATCGCGCCGCCCAAGGCCAAACCGGCCTTGCAGCACAAACTATCAGTAACCCACACAATCAAACTCTTAGTGTCGCGGTACAATGGGGGGTGATCGGCTGTACAATCTTGTTCACAATGTGGCTTGGCCAGCTGACCCTCTTTCGCGGGCCAGGATTCTATCCATGGCTTGGCTTCATCGTCATCGTACAAAACATAGTTAGCTCTTTGTTCAATTCGCATTTATTCGATTTTGTGCCAGGCTGGATATACGTGATTGGCGTTAGTCTCGCAGCAGGCATGATTTTGCAGCGATTCGATGAGACCTCTCAGATCTTCGATGGCAAGAACTGGTCTGAGCCCCGCGCTTCATCCAGCAATGGAAAGAGTCCTGGTTGAATATGAGCCCAAGGGGCTCGGTGAAGCAACGGGGCGGGGCGCGGAGCCCTCGGCATAGCGCGGCGTCCCATCCCGTTGCGGCCCAAGAGCGTTGCGTTTGGCGTATTCGGTCGGCGTGAGGTTGCCCAAGGCGCTGTGCGGCCGGGCGTTGTTGTAGTCGTCTTTCCAGGCCGCCAGCACGGCTCGCGCCTGTGCGAGCGAAGTGAACAGCGTATCATTGAGAAGTTCATCGCGCAGGCGGGCGTTAAAGCTCTCGATGAAGGCATTCTGGGTCGGTTTGCCGGGCGCGATGTAGTGCCACTCGATCTGCCTTTCCTGGCTGAAGCGCAGCACGGCCATGCCGGTCAGCTCGGTGCCGTTGTCGGACAGGCACATCGCTGGCCGGCCGCGCCAGGCAATGATGACATCGAGCTCGCGTGTGACCCGCAGGCCCGGCAGCGAAGTATCGGCGACGAGCGCCAGGCAATCGCGGGTGAAGTCGTCGACCACAGCCAGAATCCGGAACCGTCGGCCATCGGCGAACGCATCCGACAGAAAGTCGAGACTCCAGCGCTGGTTGGCGCCTTGCGGGATCGCCATTGGCGCCCTGGTGCCGAGCGCCCGTTTACGGCCGCCACGCCGGCGGACTTGCAGCCGTTCCTCGCGATACAGACGTCGGAACTTCTTGTGATTCATGACCAGCCCTTCGCGGCGCATCAGCACCAGCAGACGACGGTAGCCGAACCGGCGGCGGATCGCCGCCAGTTCGCGCAGGCGGGCGCGTACGGCCGCATCATCGGCTCGCCCGTTGCGATAGCGCACCGATGTGCGATCTGCCCCCAAGGCTTTGCACGCCCGCCGTTCGCTCACCTCGAAGGTGGTCCGCAGATGAGCGACGGCCTCTCGCCTCGCGGCGGGCGTCACCATTTTTTTGACGCAACGTCCTTGAGCATGGCGTTGTCGAGCATTGCCTCGGCCAGGAGCTTCTTCAGCTTGGCGTTCTCGTCCTCCAATGCCTTCAGCCGCTTGGCATCGGATACCTCCAGGCCACCGTACTTGGCCTTCCATTTGTAGAACGTTGCGCTCGAGATCCCGTGTTTGCGGCAGACATCAGCCGTCGCCACACCCGCCTCCTGCTCCCGCAAAATCCCAATGATCTGCTCTTCCGTGAACCGACTTGGCTTCATGGTCCATCTCCTCAGAGGTGACGGACTCTACCCATTCTTGGAGGAGTTTGCGGGGCGCAGACCAGGGTTGTATCCGGGCACCCAAAGGGCGTCAGTATTACCGGAACGGCGCCAATCTCCCTGCTTTCTTGACTGTCGCAAATTTGAAGCCTTTTGTCGGTGAAGATCTCCTTATGATAGCCGGCCAGATCGAGTTCCGCACCAAGCAAGGCACTAGGGCGTTTGGTTACACGCCAAACTTCCTCCGAAAGGTCTGCGACGTCTTTGCGCGCGCCCAAGATGCCGGGCTCCTAAAGGCTACTCAGCGCACAATTGCGAACCGCGCCGGAGCTGTCGCCAAGCAGCTCGAACGTTCGGATATGATGCGCCTCATTGATGAAGCTGCGGATTATCACGAAACTCGCGAGGCAGAGGTGTAGCATCCGGGGAGTGTTGTCGGCGCGAAGAATGGCTCTTAAGCCCTTTACCCGAGGTTACGCTCTTCCAAGCTAGCAAGCTACTTGCCCTTCCAGACCGGCACCCGCTTGTTGACGACAGCGTCCGTCTTCGCCACCACGCGCGCGGGCGATCTGGGAGCGCTGTGCGCAGGCGATCGGCGCGCCGGAGCTCTTTGGCCATCCCGACTACGCGACAGCCCCTGCCCGCTCCAAGAACCGTGATGCGCTCAACGCCGAGATCGAGAAGCGCACCGTGACGAAGTCGACCGAGACCTGGGTCCGCGAACTCAACGAGGCCGGCGTGCCCTGCGGTCCCATCTATGCCATCGACCAGATGTTCAAGGACGCGCAGGTGAAGCATCTCGGCATTGCGCAGGACGTGCCGAACGACGAGGGCCGTCATATCCGCCTGGTCGGCCAGCCCGTGACGCTGTCGCGCACGCCGAGCAGGATGGTGGCGCGGCCACCGGAATTCGGCGAGCAGACCGACGAGGTGCTGAAAGAGTTCGGTTTCGGCGCCGACGAGATTGCGGGGCTCAGGGACGCCAAGGTGGTGTGACCCAGGTCGCAAACGACAATGCCCGGCAAGATTGCCGGGCATCGAAGGCCGTTCGCGCTGGACAGCTCAGTATTTTGCAACGACCGGCGTTGGAGTGAACGCATAGTTGAACCCGGCGCGCAGCACGTGATCGTGGAAGCTCACGTCTGCCTGGTTGGCGGTGCCCGCGAAGTAAGTCTTACTCCCGAAATCCATGTAGAGATATTCGAGCTTGGCCGACCAATTCCGGGTGAACTTGCGTTCGACGCCCGCGCCCACCGTCCAGCCAACCCGGGTGTCAGTGCTAGTTGCCCCAGCCCCGATCGGAAAGCTGAAACCGCCGAGCGGAGTCGTGCCGCCGAGACCCGGCCCGAAGACCTGGATTCCAAGCGCGGTCGCGGACGAATATTTGAACTGGCCCACGGCGAGACCACCGGTCGCGTACCAGAGAGTCTGCGGATCCGACAGGACACCGACGCGCCCGCGGAATGTCGCGAACCACTGCAGGTCGTAGGAGAGATTTGCGGTGAGCGTCGCAATGGAGTTGAAGTCGGTGCCGAATGGGAGACCGATGATATTCGAACCGTAGCGCGCGCTCGTCGTGGTCACCGTCCGCGACGACCGCTCGCCGGTCGCCTGAATGTCGCCCTCGAGGCCGACGACCCATTTCGGATCCACCTGCCAGTTGTAGCCCAGCTGACCTCCGGCCAGCCAACCGTCGACGTTCTGGCCAAACGCGCTGAATTGTGTGGCCGGGAACGGCGGTGCGATCGGCGCCACAGTCGTCTCCGCCCTGCCCCAGCTGTATCCGGCGTTCAATCCGGCGTAAAAGCCCGTCCAACTCCAGACCGGATCGACGACGGCCGGAGCCTTCACGTAAGGTTTCGATGCCAGATCAGCTGCCAATGCGCTGGTCGCGACCAGCGATGCCACCACAACTCCCGTCACAATCTGCTTCATTGCAATGCCCCGTGAAAAACAAGAAATCCACGAGCAGCATAGGCGCCAGGGCTAGTTCAGGCTGTCGCGCGACAGCAACATTTGGGAACAACCACTGGGCGTCAGCGACCGGACTATGGCGACACAATAAAACTACGACACAGATCACCTTTCATTGCGTCGCCGTTTTGTCCCGCTGCCGCCAGCCGACACGGCCGAGCAAGCCGTCGATCATCGGCCAGAACAGCAGCACGATCGCCAGCGTCGTGATCGAGCCGACCAGACCGTTCGACCAGAACACCTTGAGGTCGCCGCCGGCGCCAATCATCGACAGGCGAAAGGCATCCTCGGCGCGGTTGCCCAGCACGAGCGCGAGGGTGAACGGCGCCAGCGGAATGCCGATCTTCTTGAAGACGTAGCCGACGAGGCCGAAGCCGAGCATCAGCCAGATGTCGAACATCGCGTTCTGGATCGCATAGGCGCCGATCGCGCAAGACACCACGATCATCGGCGCCACTGCGGCAAACGGCACCCGCAGGATCGAGGCGAAGATCGGCACCGTCGTCAGCACCAGCACGAGGCCGACGACGTTGCCGAGATACATCGAGGCGATCAGGCCCCAGACGAAATCCTTGTGCTCGACGAACAGCAGTGGCCCCGGATTGAGCCCCCACACCATCAGGCCGCCGAGCAGGATCGCCGCGGTGCCCGAGCCGGGAATGCCGAGCGCCAGCATCGGCAGCAGGGCCGAGGTGCCGGAGGCATGCGCCGCCGTCTCCGGCGCGAACACGCCCTCGATGCGGCCCTTGCCGAAGCTTTCGGGCTCCTTGGCGAAGCGCTTGGCGAGATTGTAGCCCATGAAGGAGGCCGCGATCGCGCCGCCGGGGGTGATGCCGAGCCAGCAGCCGATGAAGGAGGAGCGCAGCAGCGTCATCCAGTATTTCGGCAGGTCCTTCCAGACGCTGAGCACGACGCGGAGCGAAATGCCCGCCGCATGCCCCCGCAGCGCCAGCCGCTCCTCCATCGTCAGCAGGATCTCGCTGATGCCGAACAGGCCGATGACGGCGACCAGGAAGTTGATGCCGCGAAGCAGCTCCGGCGAGCCGAAGGTCATGCGGAGATTGCCGGACACGGTATCCATGCCGATGCCGGCGAGCAGCAGCCCCAGCGACATCGAGATGACCGTCTTGTGCTTGGCTTCGCGGCCGAGGCCGACGAAGGAGCAGAAGGTTAGGAGATAGACCGCGAAGAACTCCGGCGGGCCGAACTTCAGCGCGAAGGACGAGATCATCGGCGCGAGGAAAGTGATCAGCAGCACGGCGACCAGCGAGCCGATGAAGGAGGAGGTGAACGCTGCGGTCAGCGCCTCCGCCGCCCGGCCCTGCTGCGCCATCGGATAACCGTCGAAGGTGGTCGCGACCGACCAGGCTTCGCCCGGGATGTTGAACAGGATCGAGGTGATGGCACCGCCGAACAGCGCACCCCAATAGATGCAGGACAGCATCACGATCGCCGAGGTCGGGTCCATCGTGAAGGTGAGCGGCAACAGGATCGCGACGCCATTGGGGCCGCCGAGCCCCGGCAGCACGCCGACGAAGATGCCGAGCACGAGCCCGACCATCATCAGCACGAGCGTCTTCCACGTCAGCAGGACGGCAAAACCGTGTAGCAGGAGCCCGAAAGCTTCCATCGCGCGGGCCCGCCTAGCGGCCGAGGGCCGCTTCGAGCGGCCCTTTCGGCATGATGACGTCGAAGGCGACGTCGAAGGTGACGAACATGATCGCCGTGAACACGAAGGCGGTGAGCAGCGACTTCCACAGCGCGATCTTGCCGACGAGACGCATGAAGCCCGCGATCAGGAGGAAGCTCGCGACATAGAGGCCGAGGAACTGTGTTGCCGCGCAGAACAGCAGCGTCGGCACGAACACTGCCATCACGCGGCGGGCCTGCGCCCGCGTGACGAAGGTCTCACGCGCCGCGCGCCGCGCGAGGAGCGCCGTGATCAGGCCGTAGAGGCTGCCGCCACCGAGGATGATGGCGAGGTAGAACGGGAAATAGCCCGGCTCCGGCCCGGTCGCATCCCAGGACGCGCCGGTACGCCAATTGTCGCAGCCGAGCGTGGCGGCGAGCGCGAGCAGCAGGAGACAGACGACGATCTCGATCGTGCCGGAAGAGACGACGGAGGGGGAGGCGTCTTCAGGCGCGGTCGGATCGTCGACGACGATTTCAAGTTCGGTTTGGGACATGGTGAGCAGATGCTGTGGCCGATCACCTCTCCCCGCTTGCGGGGGCGAGGCGAAGACCAGCTACTTCGCGATGAAACCGGCTTCCGTCATCAGCGACTTGTTCAGCGCATCGTCCTCCTCGAGGAACTGCAGCATGTCCTTGCCGGTGAGGAAGATCGGCTTCAGCGCCTGCTTCTCCATGTACTCCTTGTATTCCGTGGTCTGCGTCACCTTGTGGAACAGATCGACATAGAACGCCTGCTGTTCCGGCGTCACCTTGCCGGGCAGGAACATCGCGCGCAGCATCAGATACTGCACGTCGACGCCCTCCTCCTTGCAGGTCGGGATGTCGGCCCAGGACTGCGTCTCCGTCACCTTCGTCGTGTAGGAGATGCGTTCCTTGTCGAACACGCAGAGCGGACGCACCTGGCCCGCGCGCCAGACTTCCAGATTTTCAGACGGATTGTTGACGTTGGCTTCGGTGTGCTTGCCGACCAGTTGGGTCGCGGCCTCGCCGCCGGACTTGTAGGGCAGATAGGAGAATTTCGCGCCGGTCTTCTGCTCCAGGAACACGGTCAGCACGTGGTCCTCGCGCTTGGAGCCGGTGCCGCCCATCTTGAACGGCGCGCTCGCGGCTTTCGCGGCTGCGACGAACTCCTTCACCGTCTTGGGACCGGCGCTGTTGTCCCAGAGCACGAACTGGTCAAGCGCGACCACGGAAACCGGCGTCAGCTCACGCCAGTTGAACGGGATCTTGGCCGACAGCGGCAGCATGTAGATCAGCGAATAGGCGATCAGCACCTTGTTCGGGTCGCCCTCGCTGGATTTCATGTACATCAGCGCTTCCGCGCCTGAGGCGCCGCCCTTGAGCGAGACGACCATCGGCTGCTTCATCAGATTGTTCTTCTGGATCGCGGCCTGCATCATCCGCGCCATCTGGTCGGAGGCGCCGCCCGCGCCCGCGGCCACCACGATCTCGACGGGCTTCGTCGGTTCCCAGCCGGCGAGGGCTGGCGTACTCAACAACAGCGCCGCCGCGGCGCCGACGGCTTTCAATGGAATTCGCACGAGTTTCGCCCCCTGATGTTTTTTGAGTTGTAGTGCGGAAGAATTCTATCCCTGCATAGTGCGGACTAAAGCTGACGAGTGCAAGCAGCCCGGCAATTCGGCGCCTATGACTTTTAATCACGGGGTCGTGGGTTCGAGCCCCAGCGCGCTCACCAAAAACCACATCAAAAGCAGGCACTTAGAATCCCACCTTCGAAAAGCACTCCACAAAGTTTACAACCGACGAGCCGAAGTTTACAAACCGCGTTCGGATTACGTTCGCCCATCTAGATCATGGCAATTGGCTAGCGACGGTCAGTGATCACCGGAGAAGGTTCGCGCTAAGCGCGTACGGTACATTTTCCTCAGCTTCGGGTCCTCGGCCGGTCTGGGCGCGCTCTAGACTGTGCTCACGGTCTTTCCGTGCACCAGTGGGCAGCCTACCCACCAACAGTGAAACGGGGATAACGCCCTTGTCTGTCGGCTGCCCCGTCCTTCTTACGCCGGTAACGACCGACCTCATCCCAAAAGTCCATTTCCTTGTTGCAGCCGACGACGTTGTTATGAAGTGGGAGCATAGCCACTTGGTCCTCGGCACCATCGGAGCGAACCTTGGTCACCATCAATAAGACGCGACCACGCTCCCCGGCATTGACCGAGAGTCTAAACCCCTCTTCAAGCAGCGGCTTTATGATGTCGTGCAGCCTCACCTTCATCCTCGCCCTAGCCTCCATCCGAGTGTCGGAAGAGTCGCCGAGAAGGCTGCAAGGAGCAACAAATTCCGGATCACGCTTCGCTTGGCGGTCGGACCGGGTGCGAGTTATGAAGCTGTTCAAGAGACGGGGCACCGAGAACCAAACGCCTGAACAGGCGAACTTCTGACTTTCAGGACCGATTATTTGATTTGAAACGCAGATTATGTCGATCATTCGCAAAATCGAGATCACGAATTTCAGGTGCCTGAAGAGCTTTAGCTGGGAGCCGCAGCCCGGGATCAACGGACTTATTGGGCCTGGCGACAGCGGCAAATCCACAATTCTCGACGCTATAGACTATTGCCTGGGCGCGCGGCGCAACCTGCAGCTTGCTGACACCGACTTTCACTGCCTCGACGTCTCTCAGCCCATTAATATCACTATCACGCTAGGCAAACTGGATGACGCATTGAAAGGCATCGAGGCCTACGGCCCCTTCTTGCGTGGCTTTGACGCGACGACAGGTCAACTCGCCGAAGAGCCGGAGGCATCGCTTGAGACTGCTCTCACCTTGCAGATGATCGTAGCATCCGATCTGGAACCGCGGTGGACGCTGGTTTCCGCGCGCGGCCGCACAGGGGCTAACCCGCAATCTGGGCTGGCAGGACCGTGTGAAGATTGCACCGACACGGCTTGGAGCATTTTCGGACTACAATCTGAGCTGGCGCAGAGGATCAATCCTTAACCGCCTATCCGAGGAGCGGCCCGACTCGTCAGCCGCACTTGTTGCGGCGGCAAGAGAGATGCGAGCGGCGTTCGGCGAACAAGCAGAGGAACAGTTGAGCGAGGCTTTGAAGATTGTTGCCGACGCTGCAAACGAACTGGGCATTTCCGTGGGCGGAAACGTCAAGGCCCTCCTTCGACTCGCATTCGGTTTCCGTCAGTGGCGGCACCATTTCGCTTCACGACGAGAACGGTGTACCGCTGAGAGAGCTTGGCTTGGGCTCGGCCCGGCTTCTCATTGCCGGCCTGCAACGCAGGGCTTCCGCCAGCTCCCCGATCGCCCTTGTCGATGAACTCGAATACGGACTTGAGCCACACCGGATCATTCGCCTCGTGGATGCACTCGGCGCAAAGGAGGCGGACCCGCCGCTGCAGGTATTCATCACGACCCATTCGCCGGTGGCAGTTCGAGAGCTTTCGGGCGACCAACTGTTCGTGGTGAGAGAGCGGCACGGAAAACACTCTGCCAATCGGGTCGGCACCGAGAACTACGTGCAGGGAACTATCCGCGCCTACCCGGAGGCACTCCTTGCTCCGTCCATTCTCGTCTGTGAAGGCGCCACGGAGGTGGGTTTCATGCGTGGCATGGACCAGCACCGCGTTTCAGAGGGTAAGACAGCTCTCGCAGCACATGGGGTCGCGCTTGTAGACGGGGGCGGCTCGAACACGTTCCGGCGCGCCAACGCCTTTCTGTCGCTCGGCTATCGAACCGCCGTACTGAGGGACAGCGATGCCCCCTTAAACGCAGCCGCCGAGAAAAGCTTCGTGGAAAATGGCGGGCTCATCTTTGCGTGGAGCCCGGGTCGATCCATCGAGGATGAACTATTCGAATGCCTGCCTGACACCGCGATTGACGGCCTTCTGGACAAGGCCATCGAGTTCAGGGAAGAAAAGCTGGTCAAGGATCATATCACTTCTGCGTCGGCCAATAGACTCAGCCTTGCCGACATCCAGAGCCAGATCCAGCGCGGGGTCATCCCCCGCGAGACTCGACAGATTCTCGCGAGAGCGGCGAAGAGCGGCGCGGGCTGGTTCAAGACCGTGTCGGCGATGGAGCGGACCGCCCGCGACGTAATTGGGCCGACGTTCGGGAACGCGGATCGGGGCCTCCGCGCGAAGGTTATTTCGATCTTTCGTTGGGTCAGGGATGTCTAGCAAGATCAGCCTGCTCGACATCGACCTGGGGCTTGTCATTGCGCCGGCCGGGTGCGGGCAAAACCCAGCTCATCGCGAACGCGCTGGGTGAACACGGCCACAGCAAGCCCATCCTCGTCCTGACCCACACAAATTCTGGAGTTGCCGCTTTACGAAATCGTCTGGAAAACGCCGGTGTTGAGCCGTCGCGATACAGGCTCTCGACCATCGATGGCTGGGCGATTCGCCTAATCTCAACCTTCCCCCTCCGGTCGGGACATGATCCCCACATAATCGAAAAAGAACGGCCAAATTATCCAGCGATAAGGAACTCCGCCGGAGCGTTGCTGAAATCTGCTCACGTCAACGACGTCATCGAGGCCAGTTACTCGCGTCTGCTCGTTGACGAATACCAGGATTGCTCGTTGCGTCAGCACGCCATCGTCTATTATGCCGCGAAGGTTCTGCCGACCTGTGTCGTGGGTGATCAGGTGCAGGCAATATTCGATTTCGGCAATGATGACCTAGCCGACTGGAACAAGCATGTCTGCAAACATTTTCCATTGGCCGGTGAGCTTTCCTACCCCTGGCGCTGGCACAACGCGGAGGCGCCGGACCTTGGGCACTGGCTGCTTGATGTCCGAAAAAAGCTAATCGCAAACGAGGCGATTGATCTGCGGAGCGCGCCGTCCGAAGTCACATGGGTTCAGCTCGATGGGTCAGCCGACGACTATCCAAAGATGCTCCGTTCCGCCCGGGCGAGGCCGCCGGGGAATAACGGGTCGGTTCTCATCATCGGAGAAAGCACGAGTCCGGCCAGCCAGCAGAGGTTCGCTAGTGCAATCCCGGGCGCAGTAACGGTCGAGGCTGTCGATCTGAGAGACCTTGTCGGTTTTTCGCAGCGACTGGATGTGACATCGCCTGATGCCGTCGAGGTGGTGGCGGACTTTGCCGAAAGCCTTATGACCAACGTAGGCGCAACCGACCTCGTGCGCCGCGTCGACACCCTCGTGCGCGGGGCCGCGCGACGGCAAGCGAGCAGCGTAGAGTATGCCGCCATCGCGCTTCGCCGCGATCCGTGTTTACAACGGGTGCGTGATCTGCTGGTAGAGATCAACAAGGATGCCGGCGTGCGCGTATTCCGGCCTGCCATATTGCGGGCCTGCATGCGGGCACTTGAGTTATCATGCGGACTAGGCGAGGTCAGCTTTGCGGAGGCTGCAGTCCGCATTCGTGAACAGAGCCGCGCGACCGGGCGAAAGATAAGCGGCCGATCGGTAGGCAGCACCCTAACCCTCAAGGGCCTCGAGGCTGATGTTGCCGTGATTCTCGACGCAAGCGACCTGAATGCGCGCAACCTCTACGTGGCGATGACGAGAGGCGCCAAGCGCCTCGTCATCTGCAGCCGCAAGGCGACGCTAAATCCGACCTGGTAGATTTTGCGCGCGGCTCGCAGTCTGTACCTTGGCCGATTTCTGACCTACCTGAACCCAAACCCGTAGGACAGACATCGTCGAATGGACGGCCGCACATCCTGATAATGGCGCCGTGTCCCAGTGGGTGTCAGAGATGAGGAAAGTCGACATGAGAAATCACCTGCCCTCTGTCTTGCGCTTGCGCGGCGGGAAGCGCAGCGCGATTGGCGACAAAGGCTGCACCTTGCGTACGCCGGGGACGAGTTCGCCGCGCCCATACATGTGCTGGCGAACGGCCGCGTCGCCGGCTCTCTCCATCGCCACGATCTCAAGCACGGTCAAGCCAGCGAGCCAGACGCGAACGTCGCGCGGCACCTTCTTGGGCGGCTCGAGCTGGCGCCATTCAGTCACGCAGTCGCGCGACCAGCTCCAGACAACAATGGATATTCGAGTGCGATCCGCCTCGAGCGCCTTCTTTTGAATTGCCTCGTGCTTTCGCTGTTCGGCCAGCCAGGATTCCCATCTCGCCCATTGATCGACCTGCACCTGCGGCGCGGGGGCGTCCTGAAAGAGGCGACGGAAAAACGCAAGCATGTCACACCCCAAATGATGGCTTTGGACTCGGCTCCACTTCGACAACAAGATCCGGGATGAAATTCGGGTTCTCGCGAGCGCGTGACCCTGCTGCGTATCCTCTCGGATTGCAGACAACGCGCGTGTTGCCAACCACGTAGTCGCGGTTGCGATGAATATGGCCGTGGCACCATAGTGCCGGAGCGCTCTCGCCCTCCATCAGGTACTCCAGCGAGCAGGCATACAGCCAGTCGTGCTCGTCCATGCCGCTTTCAAGGCTCCGACGACTGGGCGACATGTGGGTCAGACAAACCGTCTCTCCGGCGAACGGTGTTGCGAGCTCGCACTCCAGGAACGCGCGGCTATCCCTGTGCAGCGACAGCATCTGAGAGGGCGTGAAGCGATGCCTGTTTGACCCGCCTCCAAATCGAATTTCGCGAAAGTCGTTATGGTAGCTATCCCAGGAGCGACCGCCAGCCGGACTCCAGCCCTTCTGGCTTTGCGACATCGCATCCCGCATCGAAAATCCGGGAGGCAAGATTGAGAAATCCGACCAGAGAGTCGCGCCGACAAATCTCACGTCGTTGATCTCGACAGATTCGTTCTGCAGCAAAATCAGATCAAGGCGTTTCGCCATCTCGCGTCCACGTTCCATCTGCGCCTGATAGAACGTGCTCTCCTCTCCACTACCGGGAAGACCTCTATAAAAGCAGTGATTACCAGGAACATATATCAGCGGTCTCGAAAAAGACCGTCCGACCCATTCGAGCCCAGAGGTCATCGGATTGGCGACATCGCCGAGCACAACGGTCACGTCGCACTCGACGTCCGGAACATCCCTCCAATCGTTATGTTCGTGGGTGATATGGAGGTCAGAGAGAACGCGGATGCGCATCAGACGAGCACCTCCAGCCGATTGAGTTTCTGCATGAAGTCTTTCCTGAAAGTCATTCCTGAGTGCGCTTACGCTTTGCTAAGATATGAACCGTACACCATTAAGTATCCCATCGCCAGCAGATTGGAGAACAGATTGTCCGATTTCAGCACGAACCCGTACTCCTACATCACCGGTACCGTTGCACTTACGTCGATATTCGCGAGCGCAGCGTTGGGCGTCACACACGACCGGGTTAATCGCTCGATCGCTCTCGCCCGGCTCGCCAGAGGAAATCACTCGCGCTTGCAAGCAGCAAGACGCTGGCAAGACGAGCGACGCAAGCTGGAGCTTGAGCTTGCCATCGCCCGGTGCGATGCGGCGATCGCTCGATGGCACCTCAAAAAGCTGGAGCAGGCCCGGGCTCAGCGGAGCTGAACGTCTGATCCCGGCCACCCATCTTCGGCCGGTCATCCGAGCCTAAGATGCTCGGCACCCCCGGGATTGGAATGGACCAGTACAGATGGCCATAAACCGCACCCTTCCCTGCGCGGACCAATGCATCCAGATGGTCCCTATACAACGAAGCGAGCCAAGGAAGTAGTTCTGGCCGGACATCAGGAAGCTTCATTCTGGCATCGGCGCAGGAGGACTCCGCGGCCCACGTTAAAATGCGACTGATTTCCACCTCCCTGTTTTGTCGCAGCTGTTCAGCATCCGCAAAGGGATCAAAGCTCGGGTCGTTGGCAAATAATTCGTCGGATCCGGCATCCCCAATGTTGTGGTCGCTAAACAGCGGCCCATAGGCCGCCGGGAACAAAATGCCGAGGATTGCGTGCACGGGCGTCAACATCAGTGCTACACACCCGTTGGCGGCCCAAGCGAACGCCCGGCCCACCGCGGCCAAGATAGATCGAAGCATGCGAAAACCCTGTCGCTGTAGATTGGGAGTGCCTTTTAAACACCAACAATGTCGTTGGCCGTGCGGCAACCCGCAAGAAGCAATTCTGTCGAGTTTGTGAGCTGCCGGAAGATTACCTTAGGCGGCCGAAACTGGGCAATCGCAGAGCGGCCCTGTCATGGACTTGGAGATCCGTAGGCGCGTCGCCGCAATGATCAGTTGAGTTTTAGTAGCCACGTTTGAGACGCACATGTGCGTTCGTACTTGTGCGCGTTAAATTTTCGCGGCCCCCCATTACATGGTGCAAAAAGGAACAGATGTTGGTGTGAAAAGGAACGTCTATCCGCGCAGCGAATTTGGCCTATTTTCGTGCAGGACCCTGGGATGATGCCCTATTTGTACGGTCGAGTTGACGCTCGCAAGTACTTTGAAACGCTGGTGAATGCGCGATCGCACCGTATTATGCCGGCACGATCTGCGGTCACGTCAAACGGAGTCCAACGACCAGTCGCTAGCCGGTCCTGTCGGGCTGAAGCCATAGATCATTGCGACAAGTCTCTCGAGCCTCATTCGGGCGGCCTTTGGGTGATGCGCAGCATGTCGACGACTAGCCTGTAAGCGACTTGACGAAAGCAAGGATCGCTAATGTGCGGCAATCAGGACAATACAACGAGGACCCTTGCTCGGAGCTTCCTCGGAGCCTCGGCGCGGCGCTGTAACGCCCTCCCATTCGGTCGCGTGCCTTGACTGTTCGGTGCAACGGGTCGTCGAGAACACCTGGGTTCTTGTTGATCGATCTGAGGCGCCCTTGTTGAAATGGACTACCGACTTCAGCGCCAATGGCCCGAGCCTTCGCCTGATGGCCGCGCCAAACGGCCTTGAATTGGACTTCGCATTCCGGCGCGCTGACCCGCCAAGTCCAGAGCAGCATTCTCCTTTCAATTGATAAGCTACGGGGATTCTCCTGAATCGAAACCTGTCCATCCAAAGGAATGCCGAGCGCCGTTTCGCCATTCAATGGTGCTAGAGAATTTTGCGAAAAGGCGTGCGCCTCACAGGGTTCAAGCTGTCGCGCGCGTGGAGATGGACAGCACGCAGCGCGTACTCACGGGATCAACTGATCAACTTCCCGCAGATATTGATGTTTCGAGAAGACGTGTCCAGCTTCGCCGTCTGTAAGGCGAGCTCAGATCCGCGACACCTCCAAGATCGCGGTCGACCCGGTGCTCAACGGGGTGATTGGTCGCAAGGCAGGCTCGGTCGAGGCTACAACTACTCCGATGCCAACAAGAGGTCAGGCATTGCTTGATGAACCTTCAGGAGTACATCAAAGATGTCCTCGGGCACCAAAATGGCGTTCGCGGGCATCAAGGACGAGAAGATCAAGGACCTGATCGCCGCGCGACACTTGCGACAATGCGCCGGTCAAGCTGACGCAACAGCGACCTCAAAACCGCTATCTTCGCGCTGGCCGGGTCTCGGTGCCGGTAGTCGGCACCGGCTTCGTCAAAACACCGGCTGTCAGCGGTGCGCGATCCGTCGTCCTAGTCGGCATTCACAGCCTTGACCGCTGTAATGGCATGAAGGGCCCCCAGTACCGAGACCGAAGCCAGGGTGGCACGGGCCAACGCAAGAGTGACGTCCTCGTCATATCCACGAGTGAATCGCTCATTTGATGAATTCATCGAGGACGTCATCGAACGAAGGCGATATCGTATCTTTCGTCTCCTCCACCAGAAGCGCGACGAAATTCAGGAACTCCTGATCGGCGTCCCTGATCACCCTCGGCCCAACGTAATCCTTGAAGTCGCACTCGATCTTCGCAAGCTCGAGGCCCGTACCCTCGATCATACCCTGCGCGGCAGGGTAGACCGCCTCAGAGAGCACGATGTTCGGACCACGATTATTGACCATGCGACTATCGAACAGATCGATGGACCGTTTGTCCCTCGGCACACGGCGCACGCGGCCAGGCTTTCGAAGGAGCGTCAGATCCTGAGCGGACTTCCGGACGGGTGTGAACTCGATCCAGTCCACCTGACGGCCGCGGCGGTTGTCACGGATGTACTGTACATCGACCGTGAACGGCGCATGCTCGTTCACCTCGCTGACGGCCGGTTCGAGCACGCGAGACCTG
Organism: Bradyrhizobium sp. USDA 327; assembly: GCF_041262065.1. Lineage (NCBI taxonomy): Bacteria > Pseudomonadati > Pseudomonadota > Alphaproteobacteria > Hyphomicrobiales > Nitrobacteraceae > Bradyrhizobium > Bradyrhizobium sp. USDA 327. The sequence goes on from NZ_JBGCCW010000001.1 coordinate 4,510,749, forward strand.
AAATTGGTGAACCTGGCGCGCTCATTGAACTGGCCGCAGAACCTGTAGAATTCCGGCACTTGGACCCGCCAAGTCCTGGCGTACTTCCTGCCGATATGAAGCATCATCACCTCGTACAGGCGAGCAGCGGCCAACGTGTCGAACTTCCGAATGGTCATGAGGTCCAGGCGCGTGTAGACCCCGGGCCGGTCCACGAGCTCGACGACCCCGGGGTCGAAGGCCCATTTGAGCATACCGGTCCCGGAAGTCGTGTCGTCGAAGGACAAGAAGTGCATCTGCCTGGGGGCCGCATCCTCGTAATCGATCTCGATACTGACCTCTCCCAGCCGACGCAAAGACTCGATTACGGCCAGCGGGGTGGCGCCATTCAGGAACGCGACAACATCCGCCAAGGGTACCCGGTACACCCGGTAGCCGCGATGATGCTTGCGGTTGGCCGCCAACCTCAGAAGTAAATTGAATAGTTTCCCATCGATCGCCTTCAGCTCACCCTCTGCCCGATGCATGATGATGCTGCGCGCTTTCTTCACCCGGCCGAGTTTGTCGGCCCGGAATCTTGGGACATCGATCACTGACATGTCTACTGCTCCAGTAACCGCGTCTATTGCTCGGACCACCGCTCATATCAAGAGGGTTCGTCGGTGGTTTGAACAGCCCTTTTTCCAACACTGGCCTCGGAACGCCTGAGCAGCAGACGTCATTCACTGAGCACTAGTCGAAGCTGCCGTTCCCAAAAACGGTCTAATTTCAATCCGCTACGGGGCTACGCGAATCTCCTGAATCTATAGAAATAGAACGTCCAGGCTGTCGCCCATTAGAATCCTGTAGCGCTCACCACAGTTCTGCAAACCTCGGAATCGTCGATTGAGCGGCAGGTGCAGGCCGTACTTGCGAACAGGACACCCCACGCCCGCGCAATGGGGATCACCGAAGACGTCCATCTGCCGCGTCACCGCGTCGACCGTGCCCGTGATCCGCATCCGAGCCCCGCCGCAAACTCGATCTCGATCGCGCCGATGCCGGCCGGCCCGACCGGACCAGACGTCGGCTCCGATTCCGCGACCACCATTGGCGGCACGAAGCCCGCTTGATGGGCGGCATCCTTCGGCTCAGGCCGAAACGACCGTCGCCATCGCAGCAGCAATGAGCGCGAAACGCCATATCACCGCGCCGTCGCAGCGACCTGGTGCGGCGCCTTGTAAGCTCTCCAGGACGATCTTGAGCTTCTCGTCCTCGGACCCGCGCCGCCGCCGGCCTGTGTCCACTACTTCGAGCCGTTCGACTTGGGCACTGAGCCTATCACTGTCCATAAGGACAGTTCTCAACAACTCTCCTCATTCGGCAAGGCTGCCTTCACCCGACGTCACGGACGGATACGAATCGTCGGTGGCTTAAACGGCCCCTTTTTCCAGCATGGTGACGGAAGGCCTGAGCAGCAGATGTCGTACACTGAGCACTAGTCGAGGCTACCGTTCCCAAAAATGATCTAATTTCAATCCGCTACTTGGCCACGCGAAGCTCCCGAATCTATAGAAATAGAACGTCTAGGTTTTCGCCCATTCGAATCCTGTAGCGCTCACCACAGTCTTGCAAACCTCGGAATCGTCGGTGGCTTGAACGGCCCTTTTTCCAACATGGTGACGGAAGGCCTGAGCAGTAGATGTCGTACACTGAGCACTAGTCGAAGTTGCCGTTCCCAAAAACGGTCTAATTTCAATCCGCTACGGGGCTACGCGAATCTCCTGAATCTATAGAAATAGAACGTCCAGGCTGTCGCCCATTAGAATCCTGTTGTAGCGCTCACCACAGTCCTGCATTCCATTCACACCATTCCTGTACCCGGTCCTCTGCCGGGCCCCCTAGCCGGCCAATCAAACCTCCATGTCCCTAGTTTCTTACGCGAAGCTCATCGAAAGATCCTTCTTGCGGTCATGTGGCGCATGCAGTGGGCTGGCTACGCACATGAGGACTTTCGCGGGGGCATTTTCTCAATCGGCTGCCTGATCAGCCCGCCCGCTGCAGCCCTTAACGGCACTACGCGGTGGCGGAGCCTCTGTTCACTCCCGCTCACCCCATCCACCGGAAAGCCTTTGTTTCACGTCGTGGCGGGCGAGGACTTTCTCGCAAGCTCCCAGCGCTTGCCCTTCGGAGCAACGTCCCCGGCGTACCTGAGGTCGAAGGCATCCGCGCGCTTTCGCCGCTCCGTCTACTCGCGCAGGCGTCTTCGAGCTTCCGCCGCTGCGCATCGCCTGTTTGAGCTCGAACACGGCCTGGCTCGACGTGCCGGCGAGCCGGTGCAGGCCTGCCGCAGCAAGGTCTTCATTCCGCCGGTGACGTAAGGTCGAAGGAGGCCTTCCGGCCTTCTCGTGCGACCAGGTCCTCAATTCTCGATCTGCTCGCTCAGTGCGTAGTCGCCTTCGGATCGAACTTGCAAGCGTTCACGGTCTTAGTCATTTGCCCGGCGCCCTTTTTTGCTCGCGCGATACCGCTCGAGCCACTCCTTGGCGGCCGTTTCCAGCACCTGGGACGCGTTTTTGTCCAGCTCTGCTGCTGCGACCTTGGTGCTCGGATTACCTCCGGGTTCAGGGAGGACAGAATGCTTCTTGGTGCCGTCGGGAGCCTTACGGCCCGACTTTTCCGGCTGCCTTTTTGTCCATCACCTGCCCGTGCGTCATGCGATCCCGCTGATGCTCGCTTTTAATTCCTGCACTGCGCCACATAGCATTCCTGCACTAGCGCGGTCCAAACCCTGAACGGTGGTGGCTGTGTAATCCCGGTGGGTCTGCGCTGAGCTTTGGCGCTACGCGCTGCAGATGACCTGAAGGTCGACGTCGACCGTCTGCTTGAGGAACGTTTGCGCGGAGCCCAGCACCATCCGTTGGTCGGCGGTTAGACGTAGCTAGCTGCGATCATCTTCCCGCAGCAGGCGCTGACGAAATCTCCGGCAGACCTTCAGAATTTCAGGAAGGGAATAACCCTGCTGCTGCAGATCGACCAGCGCCACACCTACAAGTCCATGCTCCTGCTTGGTCAACTTGCCCAAATCTGATCCAACCAAGGCACGGAGCAGTGCCATACCTATGAGAGCGGCCTCTGGTCGCCTCACCTGGTCATTCTGAACGCGCCACCTCGCTGTCCGAAGGCGAGCTTTCGCCTTAACGACAGCGGCAGGTTGCCGAACTCCCTTCCGGCGTACGCCGTCCACCCCAGGGCGCCACCACGTTTCCTGGCGCTCGCGATCTATAGATTCCACTGTTTCGCGGGTTACGCTCATACGGGTATCGTCGCATCCTGGCTAGCAAGCCGGAAGACTTACTTTGTCCCCCGACGACGACTTCCCTTCTGACCAGAAGCTGTGGCTTCCTCGGGCACCTCGGTGTCTCCCCGCCGGCCTTTTTCGTTTAGGTCGGCTTCCGCCTCGACCTGCTTGCCGATCTCAAGGGGCTTCCCTGAAACCGGTAAGGTATCAAGGCGCCTTGCCAACCGAGGATTCCATTCTTTGCGAGACATCCATCGACCGATGGGGTCAAGCTGCGCCCCTTCGTGGGCGTTGCAATAGTCTACTAGAATCCGCTCGACAAATTGTGAGCGCGTTATTCCATACTCTCTGCTTCTTTGGTCGAGCACGCTCATCAGGTGGGGATGAACGCGCTGCGCCAGGCGCTTGGTGCGAACATCCAGAGGGTCGCCGAACGGGCGTCCCAACTTGACGCCCCGAAGTGCCTGCTGGGGTCCCTTCCCCTTTTTCGAACCCTTAACCACGATCGCGCCCTCGGGTTTTCTTGTACATTTAATGGTGTACAATCCTCGGATGACTGACAAGGACCTCAAAGCCTGGGAACGACTCGTTCAGGAAGATCGCGCTGACTGTACACCGCGAAATGTTGGGGATTCGCCCTCCCTGTCAACCTCGGCTAAGCCGATCCCAACCGCTCTATTACTATTCAACACCTGGCCATCCGCGGCGGCATGGACCTGGGCCAAGTTGAGCAAAATCGAAGGACTTCGACTGGACGACGTGGCGGCTGAGTTCTGGTCTGGCGAAAAAGAACGCTGCAAGCAAGCTTGCAGGAAGCTGGCCAAGAGACTCTTTGATCTCGGCGCTGGTGAGGCGGCACTCTGCGCGCTGATGCTCTCCGTTGATGCCGGCCAACCCAAGACCTTTAACGACGTGCTTCCGCTCCTCGACTCCGGTGCCGAGCACCTATGGCGGGATGCCCATTCAGAGCTCGAAATGGCGGAAATTCGCTGCAGGCTGAGCACCTGGTCGAAGGCTGCGGAGGGACATTTTGAAGGCGATCATCGCAGCATCTTTTGGATTGCGCATCTGCAGCTGATCGGAACCAACCGGGTGGCGCAGCCGGTCTGGCCGTCGCCTCAACCACAGAATTGGACGTCGGCGGCGGAGCCTGAAGGGCTCAGCGTTGTTGTCATGCCCAAAGCCAAGAGTTCGAAGCTCGGCGCCGTCCACGAAGACTTTAAGGACATGGTCGACGCTAAGCTTCCTCTCGTGATTGCCCGCGAAGTGCGGGGTGTTCGAGACGTGTTGTCGGCTGAGTATCCTCACGCCGTGAACGCTATCGATGTGGTGCTTCGCGAGTTGCGCGAAGGATATCCGGTCCGCCTCAAGCCTCTCCTGCTTGTCGGCCCTCCAGGAAATGGTAAATCCCGTCTGGTCCGAAGAATTGGTCAGTTACTCGGACTGGAAGCTTACCGGATCGATGGTTCAAGTTCCACGGACGCAGTTGCGTTCGGCGGAACGCCGAAAGCGTGGTCCAACACAGTTCCGTGCGCGCCAGCTCGCGCGATTTGCCAGACGCGCATCGCGAACGTGATTTGTTTCGTGGATGAGATCGACAAGTCTGCCACATCCCAGCACAACGGCCGGCTGGTCCATGCCATTTTGCCCCATCTCGAGCGCGAAACTGCTTGTTGTTACAGGGATAGCTCGCTTGATGCCGAGCTCGACCTGAGTTGGGTCGTACACATCGCCACTGCCAATTCAACCAAGGATCTGCCAGAGCCCCTGACCGATAGGTACCGCATTATCAACATCCCTCCCCCTCGGCTAGCCGACCTGCCGTTGCTGGCCGCAAATGTCATGCGCGAGCTTGCTATCGAAATCGGAGAGGAAGCGTTCGTTCAGTCGCTTGCGAACGATGAGCTGGACGTCATCGCGCGTGCCTGGAGCGCGTCCGGCTTCAGCCTACGGAAATTGCGGTTGATTATCTCCGCGACACTAGAACTCCGCTATCAAACGGCAGTCAGGCATTGATCCCATGTAATATCGGGAGCCAGCAATTGAGAAAAACGAGAGCACTTGGCCTCAAAGTCGACCTTAGTCCTGCCTCAACAGAGTATTCGAACTCGCCAGAGCTGACTCGGGCCGCTTGATCGATGATCGAGGTCGTGTCCCCGGTGGTGGTGTAACTGGTTAGAGCAAAGCCGCCCGGACGCGCGCCTCACATAGCGCCGTAGCGGGCGGGTGGCTTTGCGGTGGTCACCGGCAGTTCTCCGGTAGGATCGGGTTGCGACACGCCAACGCAACCGAGGAACCACCGATGACCGACGACATGATGAACCTGCGCACGCTCGTAGAGAAGACCCCTGATGCCGATCTGTTGCGCGAGATGATCGGCTTTGCCGCCCATCGCCTGATGGAGCTGGAGGTCGAAGGCCAGACCGGGGCGGGCTATGGCGAGAAGAACCCGGAGCGCCTGGCCCAGCGCAACGGCTACCGCGACCGGACCTGGGAGACCCGGGCCGGCGCGGTCGAGCTTCGCATCCCCAAGCTGCGCAAGGGAAGCTACTTCCCGGCCTTCCTAGAGCCGCGCCGGATGGCCGAGAAGGCGCTGACCGCCGTGGTGCAGGAAGCCTATGTGCAGGGCGTCTCGACCCGCTCGGTGGACGACCTGGTGCAGGCCATGGGCATGACGGGCATCTCCAAGAGCCAGGTCAGCCGGCTGTGCAGCGAGATCGACGACAAGGTGAAGGCCTTCCTCGCCCGCCCGATCGAGGGCGACTGGCCCTATCTGTGGATCGACGCCACCTACGTGAAGGTGCGCCAGCAGGGGCGCATCGTGTCGGTCGCGGTGATCGTCGCCGTCGGCGTCAACAGTGACGGCCGCAGGGAAGTGCTTGGAATGGACATCGGCCCCTCCGAGGCCGAGACGTTCTGGACCGCGTTCCTGCGCAAGCTTGCCCGCCGCGGCCTGCGCGGCGTCAAGCTGGTCGTCTCCGACGCTCATGAGGGCATCAAGGCCACCGTCGCCAAGGTGCTCAACGCCAGCTGGCAGCGCTGCCGCGTCCACTTCATGCGCAATGCGCTGGCGCACGCCGGCAAGAGCGGCCGTCGCGTCGTCTCCGCCTTCATCGCCACCGCGTTCGCCCAGGACGATGCCGAGGCTGCCCGCGCTCAATGGCGCAAGGTCGCCGATCAGCTCCGCCCCAAGCTGCCCAAGCTGGCCGGCTTCCTCGACGAGGCCGAGACTGACGTGCTCGCCTATATGACGTTCCCGCCGCAGCACCGGACCAAGCTGCACTCGACCAATCCGATTGAGCGCCTCAATGGCGAGATCAAGCGCCGGACCGAAGTGGTCGGCATCTTCCCCAACGAAGACGCCATCGTCCGCCTCATCGGCGCGATCCTGCTCGAGCAGAACGATGAATGGGCCGTCCAGCGCGCCCGCTACATGACGCTGGAAACCATCGCGCCGTTGAGCGATGATCCCGCCGTCAGCCTCCAGGCAATCGCCAGCTGACCTGCCCGGCTCTCGCCGGCGAACGCGGTGACCCGCCGCCAGCTACACCACGCTAAGGGACACGATCGCCACGGGGGGCGCCAACCAGCGCAGCGGAGCGGTTCCTTGCCGCGAAACGGGGGCAGACCGAGGACGGGGGGCGGCGTCGTGGCGTTGCCTGAACACATCCACGCGATCAGCAAACCCAACGGGCGGCGGTACCTCTATTTCAGCAAATTCCGTTGGACCGAGCGTGAATGGCAGCGCGTCCGGATCCTCGACGAGCCGCTGACCGAAGGATTTGCCCGCCGCGTCGGTCAGCTGGCACGGATAGAAGCCCTCAGGTCTGAAACCGGCAGTTGGTCGTGGACATTCAAGGATGCAACAGACCAGGCGCGCGACCTTCCCCTCTGCTCTCGCTCTTGGCGAGCTCTGCTCCGCGCGCGCAGCAGCAGGCGGTCCACGGCGACATCGTCAAGCGCGGCGAGTATCTCGCCCGCGCCGCCGTGGCCGCTTACCTTGCGAGCCGCCCTGCGCCGATCGCCATCCTCGCCGGCCGCCTTCTCGAAGGCCGCGTCGCCCTGGTCGATCGCGAGATGGTGGAAGGCATAGTTGCTGCGGATCGTCGGTTCAGCGGTTTACAATACCCCTCTTTTGGACCCCGTTTGAGCTCGGAAACGGGTTCAGATTGTAAACCGAAAACCTTGACTTCATTGAGAAAAATGCCAATAGTACTTTTCTTTCGACGGACGACGCCGATAGCGCGTGAGTTTACTTGCCCTTCCAGACGGGCGCCCGTTTGTTGAGGAAGGCATCCATGCCCTCGCGGAAATCTTCGCTCATATAGGCTTTCACGATCAGGTCCTCGCCCTCCTCGCGCGACAGCGTGCGGCGGATGCGGCGCACCGCCTCCTTGGTCGCCTCCAGCGTGAGCGGCGCGTGGCTGGCAACGAGCTTTGCGGTCTCGTCGGCGCGGCGTTGCAGCGTCTCGACGTCGGGCACGACCTCGTTGAGCAGGCCGAGCGCCAGCGCTTCCTCTGCCTCGACGAGGCGCGCCTTGAAGATCATATCCTTGGTGCGGGCGGGGCCGACCAGTGCGACGATGCGGCTGATGTTCGACATCGACAGGCAGTTGCCGAGCGTGCGCGCGATCGGAAAGCCCATTCGCGTCGTCTCGGTGCCGATGCGCAGGTCGCAGCAGGCGGCGATGCCGGCGCCGCCGCCGGTGCAGGCGCCAGCAATGGCCGCGATCACGGGCACACGGCACTGCTCGAGCGTGCCGAGCACGCGGTCGATCCGCGCCTCGTAGTCGAGCGCATCCTGCGCGGTCTTGAAGGCACGGAATTGCGAGATGTCGGTGCCGGAGGCGAACGCCTTGTCGCCGGCGCCGGTCAGGATCAGCGCCTTGATCGAGCGATCGGCATTGATCTCCTGGCAGATCTCCGCCATGCGGTCATACATAGCGAAGGTCATGGCGTTGCGCGCCTGCGGGCGGTTGAAGGTGATCCGCGCGATGCCGTCCTCGACGGAGTAGAGCAGGTCTTCGTTGGCAGTCGTCGGTGCGTTCATCGCGCGCTCTCTTCTTCGTTGCGCCGGTTCAGGCCGCCTGAACCTTCAAGCTATTCAGGCCTCAAGCCACCTGGGCCTTGGCCATCGGCACCGCGTCGCGTCCCTTCAGGACGTCCATGGCCGCGAGCACGCCGCCGCTCCGGTGCGGGATCTTTGCAAGATCCAGGCCCATCTCGACGCCGGCAAGCGTCCCCATCAGCATCAGATCGTTGAAATGGCCGATATGGCCGATGCGGAACACCTTGCCCTTGACCTTGTTCAGGCCGGTGCCGAGCGACATGTCGAAGTTCTCCAACACGATCTTGCGGAAGGCGTCGGCATCGTGTCCTTCCGGCACGCGCACACCGGTCAGCGCCGGCGAATGCGCGGCGGGATCGGCACATTGCGTCTCCTGGCCCCAGACCTTGACCGCGGCGCGCGTCGCAGCGCTATGGCGCTTGTGGCGGGTCCAGACGTTCTCCAGCCCCTCCTCTTCCAGCATCTTGACCGCTTCACGCAGGCCGTAGAGCAGGTTGGTGGCGGGCGTATAGGGGAAGGTGCCGAGCTTGTTGAAGGTGATCACCTCCTGCCAATCCCAATAGGAGCGCATGCCGGGATTGGCTTTCGCCACCGCGAGCGCCTTCTCCGAGACGGCGTTGAAGCCGAGGCCAGGCGGCAGCATCAGGCCCTTCTGCGAGCCGGCGACCGAGACGTCGATGCCCCAGGCATCGTGCTCGTATTCCATCGAGCCAAGGCCGGAGATGGTGTCGACCATCAGCAGCGCCGGATGCTTGACGCGATCGAGCAGCTTGCGCACTTCGAGCGGGGGTGTGACGCAGCCGGTCGAGGTCTCGTTGTGGACGACGCAGACCGCCTTGATCTTGTGCTGCTTGTCGGCGGCAAGGCGCTTCTCGATCTCGGCGAGATCGGCGCCGTGGCGCCAGTCGCCCGGAATGAAGTCGACGTCGAGCTTGAACTTGTCGGCGATGCCGCGCCACAGCACGGCGAACTGGCCGGTCTCGCACATCAACAGCTTGTCACCGGGCGCGAACACATTGACCATCGCCGCTTCCCAGGCGCCGGTGCCCGACGAGGGAAAGATGATCACGGGCTGCTTGGTGCGGAACACGCGCTGCATCGCAGCGAGAACGGCGAAACCGAGTTCGGCGAACTCCGGACCGCGGTGGTCCAGCGTCGGCATGTCCATCGCCCGCAGCACCCGGTCGGGCACGTTGGTCGGTCCTGGAATCTGTAGGAAATGCCTTCCACTATGCACGGTCATCGGCGTCCTTCCCGGTCGTTGAGGCTGTCTTGGCTCTGGCGTCCGTCAGCCCGCATTGAGGCTCCGGCGAGCCGCTCGCATATCACTATTCGCCGGGCTTGTCCCTCGCCCGGCGGAGTCCGTCAATGCACAAGAAGCAGGGCTCGCTTGCCAAGGGCCGTGACGGGAGGCAAAGACGGTGCAGGCGAACGGGCAAGAGCGGACCATGGCGGCGGAAGTAGCTGGAAAATCACCGGAATCGGTCCGAAAAGACGGTCTGGCGGCACGTCTGGCCCGGGAAATCACCGGCGACGTCCTGTTCGACCCCTTCAGCCGCGGCCGCTACGCCACCGACGCCTCGTTTTACCAGATCATGCCGGCCGGCGTGGTGGTGCCGCGCAGCATGGACGAGGCGCTGCGGACACTGGCGATCGCCCGCGACGAAGGGCTGAAGGTCACCCCCCGCGGCGGCGGCACCTCGCAATGCGGCCAGACCGTCAATGACGGGCTCGTGATCGATCTCTCCAAGCATCTCAACCGGATCCTGTCGCTCGACGTCGAGGGCCGCACCTGCGTGGTCGAGCCCGGCATCGTGCTCGACGACCTCAACCGCCAGCTCAAAAAGCACGGCCTGTGGTTTCCGGTCGACGTCTCCACGGCCTCGCGCGCCACCATCGGCGGCATGGCCGGCAACAATTCCTGCGGTGGCCGCAGCTTGCGCTACGGCACCATGCGCGACAACACGTTGTCGATGGAGGCCGCCCTCGCCGACGGCACTTTGAGCCGCTTCGGCGAGGTATCGCGCGATCTCTCCGATCTCAAAGCCGGGGACAGCACCCGCGCCTTGTTCCGCGACATGCTCGATCTCGGAGCCCGCGAGGCCGACGAGATTGCGACACGCTTTCCAAAGGTGCAGCGCCGCGTCGGCGGCTACAATCTCGACGCCTTGGTGCCGCGCAATGCGCCGAACAACATGGCGCATCTCCTGGTCGGCTCCGAAGGCACCCTCGCCTTCACCACCAAGGTCGAACTGAAGCTGTGGCCCGTGATCCGCAACAAGGCGCTCGGCGTCTGCCACTTCGGCAGCTTCTACGAGGCGATGGATGCGGCCCAGCATCTGGTGAAACTCAAGCCGATCGCGGTCGAGCTGGTCGACCGCACCATGATCGCGCTTGGCCGCGACATCGCGATGTTCCGCCCGATCATCTCCGCCGCCATCAAGGGCGATCCGGACGCCGTGCTGGTGGTCGAATTCGCGGAGGAGGACCAGGCGGACAATCTGGCCCGCCTCGAGCAGCTCGGCGAGCTGATGGGGGACCTCGGCTTCGGCTGGAATAACGACAAGCGCAAATGGGGCGGCGTGGTGGAGGTCATTGAGCCCGCGCTGCAGAGCGGCATTGCCGATTTCCGCGCCGCCGGCCTCAACGTCATGATGTCGATGAAGCAGGAGGGCAAGCCGGTCTCCTTCGTCGAGGACTGCGCCGTGCCGCTGCCGCATCTGGCCGAGTACACCGCACGGTTGAACGAGGTATTCGCCAGGCACGGCACCAGCGGCACGATGTATGCGCACGCCTCGGAGGGCTGCCTGCATGTGCGTCCGGTGCTGAACCTGAAGCTGGAGAAGGACGTCAAGGCGATGCGCGCCATCGCCGAGGAGGCGTTCGCGCTGGTGCGCAAGTACAAGGGCTCGCATTCCGGCGAGCATGGCGATGGGCTGGTGCGCTCGGAATTCCACGAGACCATGTTTGGCGAGCGCCTCGTCGCCGATTTCAGGGAGGTGAAGCAGCGCTTCGATCCCGAGGGCGTGCTCAATCCCGGCAAGATCGTCGATGCGCCCAAAATGGACGACCGCTCGCTGTTCCGCTATCGGCCCGACTATCGCATCGGCGAGCTGGAGACCAGGCTCGACTGGTCGGCCTATCCCGGCGCCGGCGGCGGTTTCCAGGGCGCGGTCGAGATGTGCAACAACAACGGCGCCTGCCGCAAGCTCGAGGGCGGCGTGATGTGCCCCTCCTACCGCGCGACGCGCAACGAGAAGGATGTCACGCGAGGGCGTGCGAACACGCTGCGCCTTGCGATCTCGGGCCAGCTCGGCCCCGACGCGTTGGCATCAGACGAGATGATGGAGACGCTGAAGCTCTGCGTCTCCTGCAAGGCCTGCCGCCATGAGTGCCCGACCGGGGTCGACATGGCCAAGATGAAGATCGAGGTGCTGGCCGCGCGCGCTGCCACGCACGGCCTGATGTTGCGGGATCGGCTTGTGGGCTACCTCCCGCGCTATGCCGGACTCGCGTCGCGCTTTTCGCCGCTTTCAAATCTGCGCAACCGCAGCCCACTCTTGCGAAGGCTGTTCGAGCGCTTCGCCGGCATCAGCGCGCGCAGGGCCCTGCCCACCTTCCGCGGCGACGTGTTCGTGCCGTCGGCCGACAGCGTCGGCCCGGACGCTGGCCGCGAAGTCGTTCTGTTCGCCGACACGTTCAACCGCATCTATGAGCGCGAGAATCTCGACGCGGCGCTGCGCGTTCTGGTGGCCGGCGGCTATCGCGTGCATCTGCCGAAGCCTGCGCGCGGCGGCCGGCCGCTCTGTTGCGGCCGCACGTTTCTCTCCGCCGGCCTCGTCGACGAAGCCAGGGCCGAGCTCGACCGGCTGGTGGCCACCTTCGCGCCCTTCGCGGCGCGCGACGTGCCGATCGTCGGCCTCGAGCCGAGCTGCCTCTTGACGCTGCGCGACGAGCTCGCTTCGCTGCGCAAGGACAACGACGCCAAGGCCGTCGGCGCCCATGCACTCACCTTCGAGGAATTTCTGGTGCGCGAGGCAGAGGCCGGCCGTCTGCAACTGCCGCTCGGTAACGTGGCCGAGAAGGCCATTGTGCACGGCCATTGCCATCAGAAATCCTTCGGCGCCTTCAAGCCGGTCGAGCAGGTGCTGCGCCTCGTCCCCGGCCTGAAGGTCGAGACCATCGAGTCCAGCTGCTGCGGCATGGCGGGCGCCTTCGGTTACGGCGCGGATACCTATGAAGCCTCGATCGAGATGGCCGAGCTGTCACTGCTGCCTGCCGTGCGGCGCGCGGACCCAAATACGCTGGTCGTCGCCGACGGCACCTCGTGCCGGCACCAGATCCATGACGGCACGCAACGCGAGGCGCTTCACGTCGCGCGCGTGCTGGCGATGAGCCTCGATCGCGCTGAAACCCATTCCTCCTCTCAAGCTGCAAAGGAACCCAGCCATGGCTGACCTCCCGCTCGATACCGCCCGCAAGATCCTCGACGCCGCCTTCGCGAAAGCCGGCGAGCTCAAGCTGAAGCCGCTGGTCGTCACCATCCTGGACGCGCGCGGCGTGCTCAAGCTTGCCGCCGCGCAGGACGGCACCAGCCTGATGCGCGCCGAGATCGCGCACGGCAAGGCCTATGGCGCGCTCGCCATGGGCATGGGTTCGCGGGCCCTGTTCCAGCGTGCGCAGGAGCAGGCGTATTTCATCGACGCCGTGAACACGATTGCAAAAGGCGCGCTGGTGCCGGTCCCCGGCGGCGTGCTGATCATGGACGGCACGACGCTGCTCGGCGCCGTCGGCGTCTCCGGCGACACTTCCGACAATGACGAGGCCTGCGCGGTGGCGGGTATCCACGCGGCGGGGCTGAAGGCGAATGCGGGGTGAGAGTGTCATTCCGGGGCGCGCCCACTTGGCGCGAGCCCGGAATCCATTTCTCCGTATTGCTTGTTGCACGATGGATTCCGGGCTCGCGCTACGCGCGCCCCGGAATGACGGCGGAGGATTCGGCTACATTCACGTTGAAATCGAACTGAGGTGGTAAACCCCGCTCGCGCCCCGGACGCAGCGCAGCGCCTTGGCGGTGCGCTGCAGAGCCGGGGCCCATCTCACCGGATGGTCCCGTGCCGCCCTTGGGTCCCGGCTTTGCGCAGCAACGCTCACGCGTTGCAGCGCGTCCGGGACACGAGATCGAGCCCCCTCACCGTCCCGTCCAGACTGGCTTCCTCTTCTCGCTGAACGCCTTCAGCCCCTCCTTGGCGTCCTCGGTCATCGCCAGGAGCGCGATCTGGCTTTCGGTATAGGCGATGCTCTCGTCGAACGACATCGAGGCGATCGCGCGCATGGCGTACTTGCCGCGGCGGATCGCGGTCGGCGATTTGTCCACGATGCGGCCGATCAGCCAGTCGACCTTGGCGTCGAGCTCGGCGGTGGGCACGACGTAGTTGAGGAGGCCCGCGGCCTGCGCGGCCTTGGCGTCGAACGGCTCGCCCGTGAGCGCCCATTCGTTGACGAGGCGCGGCGGCGCGATGCTCTGCAGCAGGCTCAGCACCTGCATCGGGAAGACGCCTACCTTCACCTCCGGCAGCCCGAAGATGACGTGATCGGCCGCGACCGCCATGTCGGTCATGCACAGAAGGCCCATGCCGCCGGCCATGCAGACGCCGCCGACCCGCGCAATCGCCGGCTTGGTCGCGTTCTGTGAGAGACGCAACAGATCGGCATAGTCGACATTTGGCTTGGAATGATCCATCGCGAAAGCCGCGCCGGAGTTCTGCAAGTCGGCGCCGGCGCAGAACGCCTTGTCGCCCGCGCCCGTCAGCACGATGACGCGGACGTCCTTGTCGTCATGCGCGTCGCGATAACCTTTGCTGATGCCGGCGATCACGTCGCCGTTCAGCGCGTTGCGCTTCTCCGGCCGGTTGATGGTGATCCAGAACGCCTGCCCGCGCTTCTCGGTAATGACGGCTGTGGTGTCGGTCATGGCACGCTCGCTTCCTTGGTCCGCTTGCAGCCATTTGCGGCAGCTCGGGCGGGAGGTGCAAGCGCAAACTGCGGCGCGCCGGCTGCTTTAGCGCCTCGACACAAATTGCCGGCCGATTGCCGCGCGCTCAGGCGGTGACCGCTTTCCTGATCCAGACCTTGTTGTCGTGGAACGCGGCCCCGCCGATCGGCGCGATCGTGTCTGCGCCCGTCAGCATGTTGATGCCGCGGCCGCCGATGTGGTTCTTGTTGGGATGAACGGACTCTGCGATCAGCACACCGCGCCGCACGCCCTCGAACAGCGTTGCGACCAGCGTAGTCTCGCCGCGGTCGTTGCCGAGCGTCACGGCGTCGCCATCGGCGATGTCGAGCGCGGCCGCATCCAGGGGATGGATCATCACACTCGCTTTGCCCTCGCGCGCCTGAGAGGACGGCGTCTCGTTGAACGTGGTGTTGAGGAAGCTCCGCGAGGGACTGGTCGCGAGCCGGAATGGGTGGGACTGATCGGTGTGCTCGATCGCCGCCCAATGGTCCGGGAGATCAGGCATCTTGTCGATATCGCCCATGGTCACACCGAACGGCGGATGCGCCCAGTCAGCTTTGAAGTGGAACTTCTTGTCGGCATGAGCAAAGCCATCGAGATAATGCGAGGTGCGGAAATCCGGCTGCAGGTCGCGCCAGAGATCGGCTTCGAGGCCGGCGATGTTGCCGTGATCGCTCAGCTTCAGCGTCGCATCGATCAATTCGCGCGGCGTCATCTCGAAACCCGGATGCCTCGCGCCGAGCCGCGGCGCCAGCGCCTGCAAAACCTCGTGGTTGGAGCGGCATTCGCCAGGCGGATCGATCAGCTTCGGTCCGACGGAGATGTGCTGGTGGCCGCCGCCGTAGTAGAGATCGTCGTGCTCCATGAACATGGTCGCCGGCAGCACGATGTCGGCCATTTGGGCCGTCTCGGTCATGAACTGCTCGTGCACCGCGACGAACAGATCCTCGCGCGCAAAGCCCTGCCGTACCAGCGCCTGCTCCGGCGCGACCGTCATCGGATTGGTGTTCTGGATCAGCATCGCCTTGACCGGGCCCTTGCCTTGCAGGGCTTCGGCATCGCCGGTGAGGATGCGGCCGATCTGAGACTGGTCGAGCGCGCGCGTCGACTTGTCGATGGCGTCGTGGGCTTCGATGATGGATTCGTTGAAGTGCCACAGCGCGTAATTGTTGAAGAACGCACCGCCGCCTTCGTATTGCCAGGCGCCCGTCACTGCGGGAATGCACAACGCCGCATGCATCTGCGTCGCGCCGTTGCGCGAGCGGGTGAAGCCGTAACCAAGGCGCAGGAAGGTCCGCTTGGTCTCGCCGACGGCTTTGGCAAAGGCCTCTATCTCCGCCACCGGCACGCCGCTGATGGTAGACGCCCATTCCGGCGTGCGCGTCTTCAAATGCGCCTCGAGCTCGGCAGGACAGTCCGTGTACTTGTCCATGTAGGCGCGGTCGGCATAGCCGTCGCGGAACAGCACATGCATCACGCCGCAGGCGAAGGCGCCGTCGGTGCCCGGACGCAGGATGATCTTGATGTCGGCCTGCTTCATGGTCTCGTTGTCGTAGATGTCGACCGCGGCGATCTTCGCGCCGCGCTCCTTGCGCGCACGGGCAGCGTGCGTCATCACGTTGACCTGGGTGTTGACCGGGTTGGTGCCCCAGATCACGACGAGGTCGGACAGCGCCATCTCGCGCGGATCGACGCCGGCAATCTTGCCGGTGCCGATCGCGAACCCGATGCGCGCGACATTGGCGCAGATGGTCTGATAGAAGCGCGAATACTTCTTCACATGGGTGAGGCGGTTGAGGCCGTCGCGCATCACCAGCCCCATCGTGCCGGCGTAGTAGTAGGGCCAGATCGATTCCGCGTCGAACTCGCGCTCGGCCTCGTTGAAGCGGTGCGCGATCTCATCCAGCGCCTCGTCCCACGAGATCCGCGCGAATTGCCCTGAGCCCTTCGCACCCGTTCGGCGCATCGGATACATCAGCCGTTCGGGATGATGGATGCGCTCTGCGTAGCGGGCAACCTTGGCGCAGACCACGCCGGCCGTGTAGGTCTGCTTTTTCGAACCGCGGACGCGGCCGATGCTGCGGCCTTCGATCACCTCGACATCGAGGGCGCAGGCCGAGGGGCAGTCATGCGGACAGGTCGAATGGCGGATTTCGATCTTGGCGTGCTGGTTCATGTCCCAGTTCGTAACACCAAAATACCAGCCAGCCGAGCGCATTTATCCGGCAAGGCCCATGCGATTTGCTCAAAGCGCACGCGCCGCGGGTTCCTGCTGCAACCGCGAAGACGGCTTGGTCAGGGAAAGAAGCGGAGGTTGCGCGCCGGCCGATTTCCGACGGACGCGCGCTGCCAGCTCTGCGGCCAGATGCGAATGCCTTCCCTATTTGTGCAGCTGGGTGAGACCAGTCGGCGGGCCGTCGACCGCCGTCCAGCCGCCGTCGACGAACAGTGTGCTGCCGCTAACATAGCTCGCGGCATCCGAGGCGAGATAGGCGACGGCGGTGGCGACCTCGTCGGCGCTGCTCCAGCGGTTGAAGACGGTGTGGCCGGCATACAGATTGTAGATGTCGGGGCGCTGCTTGAACGGGCCGGTCAGCGCGGTCTCGGCGATGCTCGGCGCAATCGCGTTGACGCGCACGCCTACGTGGCCGACCTCGGAGGCAAAGCCCTTCACCAGCAGGCCGATCGCCGCCTTGGTCGAGCCGTAGACGCCGAGGCCTGGCTCGATGGTGACCGCACGCACAGAGGAGCAGGCGATGATGCTGCCGCCCTTCTGCTCGACCATGATGCGACCGAAGGCCTGGAAGAACCAGACCGTGCCCTTGACGTTGAGGTTGAGGACGCGGTCGAGATCCTCCTCGGTGTAGTCGAGGATGGTCTTGCGAATGTTGAGCCCGGGCGTCGTCACCGCGATGTCGAGCCGCGGAAACTTCTGCATCACGGTCTTGGCGAGCGCGTTGACCTCCGCAGCGCTTGCGGCGTCGCAGCTAGCCGCCTCCGCCCAGCCGCCCTTCTCGCGAATGCCGGCGGCGGTCGCCTCCGCGGCGTCAAGCGCGCGATCGGCGCAAACGACGCGGGCGCCGAGCCCGGCCAGCGCCTCGGCCGACGATTTGCCGATGCCCGAGGCGGCACCGAGCACCACGGCCGTCTTGCCGGTGAGATCGAAGAGCTTGCGATAGTCGGTCACTGATAGCTTCTCCCTGGTACAGCTAGCCCTTGTAGCCCATCAAGAGGCGCGGCAGCCACAGCGAGAATGCAGGGACATAGGTCACGAACATCAGTGCTGCGATCAGCGCGGCATAGAACGGCAGGATGGTGCGCATCACGGCACCGACCGAGATGCCGCCGATGGCGCAGCCGACGAACTGCGTAGTCCCAACCGGAGGCGTGTTGAGCCCGAGGGCGCAGTTGATCAGCATCAGCATGCCGAACTGCACGGGATCCATGCCCGCCTTCATCGCGATCGGCAGGAAGATCGGGGTGCAGATCAGGATGGTCGCCGCCATGTCCATGAATGTGCCGAGCACGAACAGGATGACGTTGATGAGCAGGAAGATCATCCAGGGTTGCGTGGAGACCTTGCTCATCATTTCGCCGGCGAGGTCGGCAACCTCGTAAAGTCCCATCAGGTACTGGAACATGGTGGAGACGCCGATCAGCAGCAGCACCACGCCTGTCGTTTTCACCGCCTTGGCCGCGGCCCGCAGGAAGTTGCCCCAGGTCATGGTGCGATAGATGAGGAAGGTCAGCAGGATCGTGTAGGTGACCGCGATGGCCGCCGATTCAGTTGCCGTGAAGACGCCGGACAGGATGCCAGCCAGGATGATGCCGACGATCAGAAGGCCCGGTAGCGCGGCCGCGAGCGAGCGGAACACCTCGGGCCAGCCCGGGAACTTGCCGGCGGGATAGCCGCGCTTCACCGCGACCGCGTAGGCGGCGACCAGCATGCACACCATCAGTACCAGTGCCGGCAGCAGACCCGCGGCGATCAGCGCACCGATCGAGACCTTGCCGCCGGCGGCGAGCGCATAGATGATCATGTTGTGGCTGGTCGGCATCAAGGCTCCGACCAGCGAGGCATGGGTGGTGACGTTGACGGCGTAGTCGGTGTCGAAACCTTCCTTCTTCATCATCGGGATCATCACCGCGCCCATCGCCGACACGTCGGCCACGGGCGAGCCGGAGACGCCGCCGAACAGCGTGCAGGCGACCACGTTCGACATGCCGAGCCCGCCGCGGATGTGTCCGACGAGGTTCTTGGCGAGCTGCACGATCTTGTCGGCGACGCCGCCATGCAGCATCAGCTCACCGCTGAAGACGAAGAACGGAATGGCGAGGAAGGAGAAGATGTTCATCCCCGACATCATCTGCTGGAAGATGACGGCGACCGGCAGGCCTTCGTAGAGGATGGTGCAGATCGCCGACAGGCCGATCGCAAAGGCGACGGGGACGCCGAGGATCAGGAAGCCGAAGAACGTGGCGCCGAGGATGATCAGTTCCATGAGGGCACGACCTCTTCGCCGCGCAGGCGAGCGATGATGTGCTCGATGGAGAAGGAGACGATCAGGACGCCGGAAGCGATCAGCGGCACGTAGCGGATGACTTCAGGCAGACCGAGATTGGGGATCTTCACGGTGCCGACCGACGCGCCGAGGATCCAGCCGTTATAGGCCATCGCGACGCCGAACACAGCGACCAGAACGTGGATCACGATCTCGATCCTCTCCCGCATGTGATCCGGAAGCATGACCAGCAGACTGTCCATGCCGATGTGCCCGGCATCGCGCACGCCGACCGCGGCGCCGATCAGCGTGACGTAGAGGATCAGGACCAGCGCCAGGTTCTCCGTCCAGGTCGGGCTGGAGTTGAGCACGTAACGACCGAACACCTGGTAGAAGACAATCGTGACGATGACGAGCAGGCCGGTCACCGACAAATACATCCCCACGCGCGCAACGGGGGAGTTGATCCGCGACAGCAGGCCAGTGGACGGGCGTACCGCTACGGTGCCCTGCTCGTGGCTTGCGACGTGTGGGTCTGTCATCCCGCGCCTCCATGCGGAGTCCGGTGCCGCCTCGCGGCGACGCCGGACCCGGTCGCCGCCGTGTCTTACTTGGTGTCCTGGATGCGCTTGACGAGGCTCTGGAGCTTCTCGTCGCCGGCGAACTTCTGGTACACCGGCTTCATCGCATCGACGAATTCCGCCTTGTTCGCGATCGTGACGACCTGAACGCCAGCGGCCTCGACGGTCTTACGGGAAGCCTGCTCACGCTCGTCCCAGAGCTTGCGCATAACGGGCACCGATTCCTTCGCCGCCTTGCGGATCATGGCCTGATCATCCTTGCTCAGCGTGTCCCAGACCTTCTTCGAGATCACGAGAACTTCCGGAGCGAGGGAGTGCTCGGTGATGTTGTAGAACTTGGCAGCCTCGAAGTGACGCGAGGATTCGTAGGACGGCCAGTTGTTCTCGGCTGCGTCCACGAGGCCGGTCTTGAGCGCGGTATAGACCTCGCCATACGGCATCGGCGTCGGGTTGGCGCCGAGGCTCTGGATCATGCCGACCCACAGGTCGGACTGCTGGACGCGAATCTTCAAGCCCTTCAGATCCGCAAGCGATTTGACCGGCGCCTTCACGGTGTAAATGGACCGGGCGCCGCTGTCGTAATAGGCAAGACCGACCAAGCCAGCGGGCTCCATCGCCGCCAGGATCTCGTCGCCGATCGGCCCATCGAGGACGGTGCGCATGTGCTGCGTATCGCGGAAGACGAAGGGCAGGCACAACGCGATGGTCTCAGGCACGAAGTTGTTGAGCGGCGATGCGTTGATCCGCATCATGTCGAGCGCGCCGATCTTGAGTTGCTCGATCGTGTCCTTCTCGGAGCCCAGGGCGCCGTTCGGAAACACCTTCACGCCGAGCTTGCCCCCGCTCGCCGTCGCGAGCTGCTTGCCCATGAACTTGACGGCCTCGACGGTCGGATAGTCGGCGGGGTGAACGTCGGCGGAACGGAAGTCGCGTGCGGTCGCCAGGGGCGCTGAAACCGCCAGTGCAACGGCTGTGATGATGCCGGCGAGTGTCTTCATCTGGGCTTTCCTCCTGGATCGATTATGTCGTTGTCGGGGCAGATGCTCGGCCGCCTTGGGTCGCTCCCCTTCTGGTGTGAAGTCAAGCGCCAATGTCGTCCCTAGGGCGGGCGGCAATCTCTGTCCAAGCCAAATCCGGCATCGATCAATGCAAGAGTTGCATCGATCGATCTGACGCAATTCACGGAGGCGACGGACCGGGTTGACGTCGCCGGCACGTGACTTGACCCAACCAATGACGGCCCCTCAAGATATCAGAGACTCCGGACCACCTCGAGGAATGCCCATGCCGCGGAAGCTGATCGATATCTCGGTGCCGCTCACAAACGACGTGACCGCCGATCCGCCGGGCAATCACCCGACGATCCAGTACATCGATCACCAGCAGGGGCTGCCGCGCATGCTGCAGTTCTTCGACGGCCTCAAGGCGCAGGAGCTGCCTGATGGTCAGGGTTGGGCCGTCGAGCAGGTCTCGCTGTCGACCCACAACGGGACGCATCTCGATGCGCCCTGGCACTTCCATCCGACCATGAACCGCGGCGAGCGGTCATGGACGATCGACGAGGTACCGCTCGAATGGTGCTTGCAGCCCGGCGTGAAGCTCGACTTCCGGCATCTGCCCGACGGCTACGTGGCAAGTGCGGCCGACGTCGAGAAGGAGCTGAAGCGCATCGGGCACACGCTGTCGCCTCTGGAGATCGTCGTCGTCAACACCAGCGCCGGCGCGAAATTCGGGAAGGCCGAGTACGTCAATTCCGGCTGCGGCATGGGCTATGAAGCCACCATGTACCTGCTCGAACGCGGCGTGCGGCTGACGGGTACCGACGGCTGGAGCTGGGACGCGCCGTTCGTCTACACCGCGAAGAGATATGCCGAGACAAAAGATGCCGGCCTGATCTGGGAGGGCCACAAGGCGGGACGGCACATCGGCTATTGCCATCTCGAGAAGCTGCACAATCTTGACCAGCTGCCATCGACCGGATTCACGATCTCATGCTTTCCGGTGAAGATCGAGCGCGCGTCCGCGGGCTGGACCCGCGCCGTCGCCATCATCGACAATTAGCTCAGGGGCGTCACTCGCCGTGGAGGCCGCTCTCGGCGAGCTCGCGCAGCGCGTCCGTATCCAGCACCACGATGGCGCCGTGCTCGAGGCGAACCCAGTTACGTCCGGCCCAGGCGCGCAATTGCTTGTTGATGCTCTCGCGCGTCATCCCCACCATCTCGCTGATCTCCTGCTGCGTGATGGCGAGCGTGCCGCTGCCGGAATCGAGCTTGCGCTCCTCGGTGAGGCCGAGCAGCGCACTCGCGAGCCGGCCCGGCAGATTCTGGAGGATCACCTGCTCGACCTGCTGGCTGGTCCAGCGCAGACGCGCGCACAGCAGCTCGATGAATTTCATCGCCAGCGCCGGCTGGCTCTTGACGAAGGGCAGGAAGTCCCGGCGATCGATGACGTAGAGTTCGCAATTGGTGTTTGCGGTCGCATCCGCCGACCTGGGGGCGCCGTCGAGCACCGCGATCTCGCCGAAGATTTCACCCGGACCGATCAGATTGAGGATGGCGTTCCGTCCGTCGTCGGGGCGACGAGGACGAGATCTTCACCGTCCCCGCGACCACCGCGAACAGACTGTTGCCGGGATCGCCCTTGGCGGCGATCGTCGCGCCGCGCTTGACGGTGGTGTGCTTGGCGTAGCGGCAGAGCTGATCGAGCGCTTCCGGCTCCAGATCCGCGAAGATCGGGTGCTTGCGCAGGACCGATAATTTGTTGCCCGCCGACTGTCGGGGATCGCCGGTCTTGTCCTGAGGCACGCCGCGGGGCTCCTAAGACTACGAGGCATTGGGTTCCTGCGTAGTCAACGTTATCAGGCTTTTCAACCGGAAAGCACGCGCGCGATTCGAGGCAAATGCCCCCAAAAGGACGTAGTACAGCCGAGAATTCACATCCAAAGGATGCATAAATGCGTCTCGGCCGACGCAGAGTTGCGGACAGCACAGGCTGTGATTGCGTCGAGCTGCCGCCGAGGGTCAGCCCCGGCCCGCCAAGAGTCGACGATCGACACGCCGGAAGCGGACGAAGACCTGCGGCGCTTCAGCTTCAGCGCTTGGAATCCGGATCGAGCCGACCCGCGCTGGTTTGCCGGTCTGCCCAAGCCAGAACCGCGGCGAATGCGACGAAGATCGCGACGACGACGACGGTCACCAGCAACGCGTCAGCGGGCATCATGCTCCTCCCGGATTGTTTGCAGCATTATTTTGCTGCGCACGGCCGGCGTCATTGATCGGGATCAAATGCCCGAGAGCGTTGTGGACAGGAGGTCAGGCCGCAGCCATGGCCTCGACGCGAGCCGGATCGAGCAGGCTGATGCCGCCGTGGATGATCTCGATCACGCCCTGACGCTCCAGCTTGGTGAAGGTGCGACTCACGGTTTCGATGGTCAGGCCGAGATAATCGGCGATGTCCTGACGGCTCATCGGAAGCGGCACCGTGTCGGAGAGCCCCTTGAGCGCGACCAGCCGCTCGCGCCAGCCGAGCAGAAAGGTCGCGACCTTCTCGTCGGCCGAACGTCGGCCGAGCAGAACCATATGGTCGCGAGCCTGACTCAACTCGCGAATGGCCAGCTCATTGATTCGCCTGAGCAGCTGCGGCCGATCCTCGACGAAACGGGTGAAGGGCGCTTTTGCGAATTGGCACACGGTCACCGCGCCGATGGCATCGGCCGAGAAGTTGTGCCGGCCGGATAGATTCATCCCCAGGAAGTCACCGGGCAAGGCAAAACCGACGATCTGCCGCCGGCCATCGGGCAGCAGCTTGTACAGCCGCATGACGCCTTCGAGAACGTTGTAGAACGAGGTCGTGATGTCCTCCTCGGAAAACACGGTCTCGCCCGAGCTAAAATGGACGCGGCGGCCGAGATGTTCGAATTCCCTGAGTTCGGCCGCATCCAGCGACGAACAAACCGCAGCTCCGCGCACGGCGCAATCGTCGCAAAAATGTCCGTTCGGCTCAATCGTGACCACGGAAGGCTTCATCCACCGCTCCTCGCGCGGGCTGCCCACACCAGGCCGAGTCCACCGCGCTGTTGCATTTTACTGCATCGCGCCAAAGCTGATTGACTCAGATCAAATTTGAGTGGCATCCCCGTCTTATTCTGCCTCCACGGTTCGACGGGATCACCTTCCATGCTGCAAAACGCTCTGCGTCACGGCCTGATCGGGCTGCTTCTGACTACGCCTGCGCTGGCGGCCCCCACGGCCGAACAGCGCGGCAAGGCCTTTGCTCGGGCCAATTGCGCGCGCTGTCACGCCATCGACCGCATCTCAAAAAGTCCGGTCGAGATCGCGCCTCCGCTGCGCACCCTGCATCGCCGCTATCCGATCGACAGCCTTGGCGAGGCGCTGGCCGAGGGCATCTACGCCGGTCATGCCGAAATGCCGGTCTTCGAGCTCAATCCGGACCAGATCCACGACCTCCTGTCCTACCTGAAGACGCTGGAATAGTCGGCCTCACACCGCTTGCACGGTCCAACCGATCAGCTCCTTTACGATGCGCGCGAAGGCCGCATCGAAGGCGGCGACGGCCGCGGCCGGCTCGACCTTGTCGAGCTTTTCGCTGGTCTCAATGAGGCGCGAGGCGATCACCTTGCCGTTCTTGTCGACGATTCGCGCCGACAGTCCGATCTCGGCCCGAATCTCACCCTCCGTGGCAATCCGGAAGCGCCGGATATCGATCAGGAGCTGGTAATCCGCCTGCCCGAGGTCCGACGTGCGTAGCGGGGCGTGGGCGATGTCGTAGTTCTCGAAGCTGTCGATCAGGCGCGCCTGCACCAGTTTCGGAATGCTGTCAGCCCAGAGGAAATCCCCAAAGCCCGGCCTGTCCCCGGCGGGCGCGAACAGCATCCGCTGGGTCTGCAGCATTGCGACCGCTGTCGGCTCGGGAATCGCCAGTGAAGCGGCCAGAGTCTTGCCGGCCGGGCCGAGGTTCTGCGGCGTGCGCAGGTCGTAGGTGACCTTCGGCGCGGGCGTGCCGCCGCCGGTCATCTTCTCGAGGCCCGCCAGAATCCCGTCGATCTTGCCGGTGTTGCGCGCGAGCCCGTCGGAGAAGGTCTTGAAATTCGCAATAGTGTCCTTCAGCGGGCCGGAATTGTCCTCAAGCACCGTGTCGACCCGCCGCAGCGCGTCGCGCGCCGCCTGCGTCATGCTCTGGCCGGCGCCGGCCTCCGCGATCAAGGTCAAGGGCTCGCCGGATTTGGCGACGATCACGCCGCCCTCCAACGTCACCACCGGCACACCGGTGAGGCCCTGAAATTCGAGGCCGACCTTGGTGTCGGAGCGGACCGGCGTCGCGGTGGCAACCGAGATCGTCGCATTGACGAAGCGCGGGTTGTCCGGCGCGAGCCCGAGCTGGGTCACCTCTCCGACGCGAATGCCGTTGAACAGCACGCCGGCGCCGACCAGGAGGCCGGGCACCGGCCCCTGGAATTGCACGTGGTAGTTCGTGCGCGGCCCGATGCCGCCGGTGTTGTTCAGCCAATAGACGAAGCCGAACACCGCGAGGATCGCGGCCAGCACGAAACTGCCGATCAGCACGTAGGGAGCGCGGGTTTCCATCTCTCATCTCATTTCGTGTTGCAGCATCTGCGAGCGCTTGCCGTGGAAATAGGCGCGCACCCAGGGATGCTCGGATTGCAGCAATTCGCGCATCGGGCCGATCGCCACGATCTTGCCGTCGGCGAGCGCGGCGACGCGGTCGCAGACCGTGGTCAGGCTCGCGAGGTCATGGGTCACCATGAACACGGTGAGCTCCAGCGTCCTTTGTAGCGTCTTGATCAGCACGTCGAAATCGCCGGCGGCGATCGGATCGAGACCCGAGGTCGGCTCGTCCAGGAACAGGATCGGCGGATCGAGCGCGAGCGCGCGCGCCAGCGCCACGCGCTTGGTCATGCCGCCGGACAGCTCCGCCGGATATTTGTCGGCGTCCTCGGCGCGCAGGCCGACCATTTCGAGCTTGGCGATCGCGATCTCGTCCATCAGCTCCTGCGACAGGACGAGATTCTCACGGAGCGGAAACTGGACGTTCTGGCGCACCGTCAGCGAGGAGAACAGCGCGCCCTGCTGGAACAGGATGCCCCATGCCATCGCTGCGCCTCGACCGTGGTCGCCGGCGGATTGCCCCATGACCTCGATGGTCCCGCCGCGGCGCGGGATGAGGCCGATGATGGTCCGCATCAGCACCGACTTGCCGCCGCCGGACGCCCCTACGAGCCCGAGGATCTCGCCCCGGCGAACGTCGAGCGACAGATGGTCGAGCACGGTCTGACGACCGAAGCCGACCACGAGGTCACGGACGCGGATCGCGAACTCGTCTTGCGGTCCGTCCATCGTCACATTCCGATCGAGGCAAAGAAGACAGCGAACAGGCCGTCGAGCACGATCACCAGGAAGATCGACTTCACGACCGACGTCGTGGTCTGCCGCCCCAGCGACTCGGCGCTGCCCTTGACTCGCAATCCCTCGCTACAGGCCACGATCCCGATCACCAGCGCCATGAACGGCGCCTTCAGGATGCCCACCTCGAAGTGGGTGACCGAAATGGCCTCATGCAGCCGCGCGATGTAGATCGGCGGCCCCATGTCGCCATAGAACTGGGCAACGAGGCCGCCGCCATAGAGCGCGGCAATGGATCCGATGAAGGTGAGGATCGGCAGGGCAATGACCAGGGCCGCAACGCGCGGCAGGATCAGGACGTCGACGGGATCGAGCCCCATGGTTGAGAGCGCGTCGATCTCCTCGCGCATCTTCATCGAGCCGAGCTCGGCGGTGTAGGCGCTTCCCGACCGGCCCGCGACCATGATGGCGACGATCAGCACACCAAGCTCACGCAGCACCAGGATGCCGACCATGTCGACGGTATACGACTCCGCGCCGAATCTGCGGAAGTGGAAAAAGCCCTGCTGCGCGATGATGGCGCCGATCAGGAAGGTGATCAGCGCGACGATGGGGATCGCCTGCCACCCGATGCGGTAGAGCTGATAGACCAGTGACGTCAGCCGCAGCGAACGCGGCCGGCGCAGCACGCCGATCACGGCCATGAACAATGCGCCGAGCATCTGGAGGAAGATCGTGATGTCTTCCCGCGCCCCGACCGTGGACTTGCCGAGATCGCCCAGCCTCGCGAGAACCGGATTGGGTGCAGCCGCCGGCGCCGGTGTGTGGCGGTTGACCTGGCGCACCTCGTCCATCAGCCCGCTGAAATGGTCGGCGACGCCGACGAATTCGGCCGATCTGCCTGACGATGCGGCCCTGCGCGACAGCTTTTCCAGGACCCAGGCGCCGAGCGTGTCGAGCGCGCTGATGCCCGACATGTCCAGGGTTACGACGCGCGACCGATCGACGTCGGCTCCGACCGAGCGGGACAAGGTTTCGAGCGTCACCACGTTGGCGGCAGTCCAGGGCCCTTCCGGGCGCAATTTCAGCTCGTCGCCGGACGGCGTCGCGAGCAACAGCGGTTCGTGGTTCACGCTTCCACCTCATCGGGACAATCGGTCCCCATTCAGCCGGCATTTCTAGGCCAGCATGTGGCGGCCGGTTTGACCTGTCTCAAGACCCAGAACACGCCCTGCCTCTTGACGCAAATCAAGCGCGGTCGCACGGACGGATCTTAGACTTGGTCTCAATTTAACGAGGATACCAGATTCATGTTCGACAGTGACAGGATGGGCGAAGAATTGCGGGCGCTGAAGGTTGACGTCACACGCCTGCTGAGCACCGCCGGCGAGGAGATGTTCGAGAGCTCGAAAGACCGCGCCGAGGCGCTCGCCGATCAGATCAGGGCCGCGCTCACCGAGCTCGGCGAGACCGTCGAACAGGAGCAGGAGCAGCTCCAGGGCCTCGTCGCGGAGCGTCCGATCACATCGCTCGCCTCCGCCTTCGCGCTGGGCGTGGTCGTCGGCTTCATGTTGAGGAGACACTAGGTGAATACCGAGAACGTCGTCAAACATCTGCGCGTGCTGTGGCGTACCGATAGGATCATCGCGGACATCAGGCTGCGCCATCTGCTGATCGGCCTCGGCCTGCGCGCCTTCGCGGCGCTGATCGCCGCGTTCGGGCTCCTGATGCTGGAGTTGTCCGCCTATTTCGCGCTGGTGCAGATCTGGAGCGCAATTGCCGCGGCCGGCATCCTCGGCGCCGTCAATTTTGTCATCGCGGCCGTTCTCTTCGTGATCGCCGGCCGCGCTCCGTCAGGACGTGACATCGAGCTTGCCAACGAAATTCACGGCGCCTCGATCGAAGCCCTCCAGCTCGAGGCGCGCGCGCTCCAGGCCCAGGTGTCGGGCGCGGTGCATCATCCGCTCAGCACGATCGTGCCGATGCTGCTGCCGCTGATCGCAATCATCATCAAGAACTTGCGGACGCCGGCCAAGAAGTCCGCCGATGCAACATCGGCCGAAGCGCGCTCTTGAAGCCTCGCACTTTGCGCTGACATGCTCCAACGCGCGCTCAGAGCTTCAACTTGACGTCGCAAAGATCAGGCTCGGCCGGATCCGGTTTGACCTCGAAGCCGAGCTGCCGGCACATATCGAGCATCACGGTGTTCTCCTGGAGCACGTCACCCGATATGGCCTTCAGTCCTTCCGACCGCGCATAGTCGATGATCAGCTGCATGAGCGCCCAGCCGAGCCCCCTGCCCTTGAGATCGGACCGCAGCAGGATCGCGTATTCGCCGCTCTCGTAGATCGAGTCGGAATGGAGCCGGACGACGCCGACCATCTCGCCGTTGGCCTCGTCGAATGCGATGAAGGCCATCGCGCGCGCATAGTCGAGCTGGGTCAGGCGTGCGATGAATTCGTGGGTGAATTCCTTCATCGGTGCGAAGAAGCGCAGACGAAGGTCATGCGGGGTGACGTGGCCCAGGAATTCGTGGATGATCGGCTCGTCCTCGGGCCGCATGGGCCGCACGAAGATGCGCCAGTCGTCCTTGAGCTTGAGGCGGCGCTCCCATTGCGACGGATAGGCGCGAACGGCGAAATTGGCCGGGCCGGAGCCGACAAACTTCCGCTGCGGCGGCCCGACCGCCACGCGGGCATCGACCGCAGTCACGCCGGTTTCGTCCGCCAGCAACGGATTGATGTCGAATTCGCGGATCTCGGGAATGTCGGCCGCCATCTGCGCCAGCTTGACCAGCACCATGGCGACGGCGTCCGGCTTCACAGCCGGCACGTCCCGGTAAGCGCGGAGCAGCCGCGACACGCGCGTGCGCTCGATCAGGTCGCGGGCCAGCTGCAGATCGAGCGGCGGCAGAGCGAGCGCCTTGTCATTGATGATCTCTACCGCCGTCCCGCCCCGGCCGAAAACGACCACGGTGCCGAAGGTCGGATCGTCGGCGAGGCCCAGGATCAGCTCGCGCGCTTTCGCCTTGACGACCATCGCCTGGACGATGACGCCGCCGATGCGCGCCTCCGGACGCAGCTTTTTCGCGCGCGCGATAATGCTCGTGGCGGCCACTCGGACTGCTTCAGGCGTGGTCAGGTTGAGAACGACGCCGCCGACGTCGGATTTGTGGACGATGTCCCGCGACATGATCTTCAGCACGACGGTGTCGCCCTGTGCGAAGATGTCGTTCGCATAGGCCACCGCCTGCTCGACATCGGTCGCCGCATAGGTCGGCACCATCGCGATGTCGTAGGCTTCGAGCAGGTGCTTGATCTCGACAGGCTCGAGCCATTCGCGGCCGTCCGCGATCGCGGCGGTGACGATCTGCCTCGCTCCCCGGGCGTCCGGAACGAAAGTATCAGGCATCGCGGGAGGAACCTGACTCAGCTCCTCCACCACTTCGCGGTGCCGGACCAGATGCATGAAGCCGCGCACGGCGTCGTCCTCGGTCGGATAGTTCGGCACACCGGCGCTGGAGAGTGTCTGAATGATGTGCTGATCGGCTCCAACCCAGGCCGCCAATACGGGCTTCGCCCAGCTGCGGTGCTGCTCGCGGTATTTTCTGACGAGCTCCGTCACGGTCGTGGCGATCTCGGCGGCCGAGGCGATCGCCGTTTGCACGTTGAGGACCAGGACTGCGTCGTTGTCACGATCGGCCAGCAGTTCCTCCAGCGCCACCGCGTAGCGCGCGGCGTCGGCATCGCCCACGATGTCAACGGGATTCGCACCGGACCAGGTCGGCGGCAGCGCTGCATCGAGCTTCTTGCGCGCCTCAGCCGAGATGGTTGCCGGAATTCCTCCGAGTTCAACCAATCGATCGATCGCAAGGACGCCGATGCCGCCACCGTTGGTCAGGATGGCGAGACGCTTTCCCGTCGGCGATTCGACGCGGCCAAGTGTCTCGGCACAGTCGAACAGCTCACGCAGATCGGAGACCCGCAGGACACCCGCGCGGCGGAACGCCGCGTCGTAGACAGCGTCGGCGCCGGCGAGCGCACCGGTGTGGGTGGCAGCCGCCTTTGCGCCCTGCGCCATACGGCCGGACTTCACCACGACGACGGGCTTGACACGCGCCGCGGCGCGCGCCGCCGACATGAACTTGCGCGCGTCCTTGATGGCCTCGATATAGAGCAGGATCGCGCGGGTCTTGTGATCCATCGCGAAATAGTCGAGCAGATCGGCGATATCGACGTCGATCTGATCGCCGATCGAGACGATGCCAGAGAAGCCGACGCCGCGCTGCGCGGCCCAATCCACCATGCCAGCGGCAATTGCGCCCGATTGCGAGATCAGCGCGAGGTTACCCGCCCCCGGCATATGCGCGGCGAAACTGGCATTCAGGCTGACGCCGGGCATCATGATGCCGAGGCAGTTCGGTCCGATCAGCCGCATGCCGTATTTTCGGGCAGCAGTGCTTGTGGCCTCGTGCAGCGATCCCGGTCCCTGGCCGAGCCCGGCCGAGACGATCAGCGCGCCCGCAGACCCGCGACGCCCGGCTTGGTCGACAATGCCTGGAATCTCGCCTGCGGGGGCGGTGATGACCACGAGCTCGGGCACGAAGTCCAGTCTGTCCAGGCTCTTCACCGCCGCGACGCCGCCGATCTCGGCATGGCGCGGATTCACGAGGCCAAACTGCCCCTTGAATCCGGCCTTGCGAATGTTGTCCAGGACGGCGCGTCCCACGGACCCCGGACGGGCGCTCGCCCCGACGAGCGCGACCGAGCGCGGCGACAGCAGGTTGTTCAGACGATAGGTTGACATGAAAGAAAATGCGCCGGGTCAGCGGCGGTTCCGATTGGTTGACGATCAAGCCGAAAGAAGGAGCCTAGTGCGAGATCATAACCCAGCACGGTGGCTGGCCAATGACGGTCTTTGTCACACCGCCCCAGAGGATCTCGTTCAGGCGCGAATGATGATAGGCGCCCATGACGATCGCATCGATGCCATGGGAATTCGCCCAGCTTCCCAGTGCCTTGCCGATCGAGCTGCCGCCGCCTTTCGTCGTTTCGAACGAAGCATAGACCCCATGTTCCCTCAAGTAGTCGACGAGAGCTGCGCCGGATTGCACGACCACCTCGGTCTTGTCCTCCGCCACGGTCACCACGCGGACCGAGGTGGCAGCCCGAAGAATGGGCAATGCGTCACCGACCGCACGCGCGGCGCGCGCAGAGTGGTCCCAGGCAATCAAGACGTTTTCGAATTCAGGCCGAAGTTCGTCCGCGAGATGTTCGGGACAGAGCAGAAGCGGCCGGCCGGATCCAAACAAGAAGGCTTCGACAATGCTCTCTGTTCGGCTGTCGTGCGGTTTCACGGGAACCAGCGTGAGGTCGCTGAAGCGGGCATGCTCGGCCAGGATCGCCCCGATCTGATCCGCAGGCACCTTGCCCGATCTGCTCTGGGCGCGAATGTTGGCGCGGGAAGCTGCGCTGGTGAAGGCATTCAGGAGCTGTTGCATGTCGCCGGCCTCGGGGCTGGCGTGCTCGGAATCGCGATCGTAAGGCAGCATCACCCTCGGTCGCTCGAAGACTTCTTCCTCGAGCGCGAGCGCGGTGATCCTGGCGCCGAGATCGGCGGCAACGGCCACGCATTTCTCTATCGCGACCACAGCCGGCCCGCGCGGCTCGCCGACAAGGGGCAGAAAGACGTCCTTGATGGGCATCCGCATTCTCCTGGGGTCGCCACGATAGGCCGGCGCTCGTCGAGGCGCTTGATCCTCGTCAAGGGCAGAGAGACTCTATCCGGTCACCGCGGGAACAGGCGTTGACCGGCGTCAAGGACTGGCCGCTTAGTCATTCTATGAATAGCTCAATCGGAGCGGTTCGCCCCGGAGAGACTCATGCGTGCGATGGTGTTGCCGGCCCCACGAGCGCGGCTCCAGATGGAGGAGCGGCCTGACCCGATTCCGGGCGAGGGTCAGCTCCGGGTGAAGATCAGCGCCTGCGGCGTATGCCGGACCGACCTTCATCTCGTCGACGCGGAGCTGCCCGATATTCGCTATCCGATCGTGCCTGGCCACGAGATCGTCGGCCGGGTCGACCTCGTTGGGCCGAATGTGACAACACATGCGCCTGGCGACCGGGTCGGCATTCCCTGGCTCGGCTTCACCTGCGGAACGTGTCGATTTTGCCGGGAGGGCATGGAAAACCTTTGTGACGCACCGCTCTTCACGGGCTATACGCGCGACGGCGGCTACGCGACCCACACCATCGCCGACGCTCGCTACGCTTTTCCGCTCGGTGAGGGCGGCAGCGACGTGGAGATTGCGCCCCTGCTGTGCGCAGGGCTGATCGGCTGGCGCTCGCTCGTTCTGGCCGGCCCCGCCGACCGGCTCGGCCTCTACGGCTTTGGCGCAGCCGGCCACATCATTGCGCAGGTCGCGGTTTGGCAAGGACGATCCGTCCATGCATTCACGCGACGCGGCGACGCCGCTGCACAAGACCTTGCACGTCGTCTCGGCGCGGTCTGGGCGGGGTCATCGGACGAAGCGCCCGACGAGCCGCTCGACGCCGCCATCATCTACGCACCAGCCGGCGAGCTCGTTCCGGCCGCGTTGCGCGCCGTCCGCAAAGGCGGGCGCGTCGTATGCGCCGGCATCCACATGACCGACATTCCAAGCTTTCCGTACGACTTGCTCTGGCAGGAGCGGCAGTTGGTCTCGGTCGCCAATCTGACCCGGCAGGATGGCCTCGATTTTCTAAAGGTCGCCCCGCAAGCCGGCGTGCGTACCGAGACGACGGCGTTTCCGCTTGATCAGGCCAACGAGGTTCTTGGCATGCTGCGGAATGGCCAGATTCTCGGCGCAGCCGTGCTGACGCCGTGATGGTGCTTCGAATGCCCTCTTCGATCGAGGATGAAACGGCGGCCCAGGAGCGCATCTTCCAGATGCTGACCGACCATCCCGGCGTGACGCGGATCGACACGCATGGAGCCTCGGTGTTCCTGGACGCAAAGCGCGCGCTGAAGATCAAGCGCGCCGTCCGGTTTCCCTTCCTTGACTATTCGACGCTCGAGAAGCGCAAGGCGGCCTGCGAGGAGGAGATCAGGATCAACCGGCCGCTGGCGCCGCAGATCTATCACGGCGTCGTGGCGATCACCGAAGAGCCGGATGGATCTCTGAAGGTCGACGGCGCCGGCCGGGCAATCGAGTATGCGGTCGACATGTCGCGTTTCGACGAAAACAGGACACTGGATCATCTGGCAAAGGCCGGTCCGCTGGAGGCGAAGCTCGCCTCGGCTGCCGCTGACGCAATCGCGGCGGCGCACGCGGCGGCGACACGCGCCGACGGAGAAGCCTGGGTCTCATCCATCCCGGCCCTGATCGACGGCAACAGTGACGGTCTGCGGACCGGCGGACATTTCAACGCGGAAGACATCGAAAGGCTCGGCAAGGCGTCGCACGAGGCATTTCTGCGTATTCGTCCCCTGCTCGCGGAGCGCGGCCGCCAGGGCTTCGTGCGCCGCTGTCATGGCGATCTGCACCTCGCAAACATCGTTCTGATCGACGATCGGCCGGTGCTGTTCGACGCCATCGAGTTCGATGCGCAGATGGCGACGGTCGACGTGCTCTACGACCTCGCGTTCACCCTCATGGACCTGTTGCAGCACGACCAACTGCGCGCGGCCAATATCGCCCTGAACCGCTATCTTGCAGCGACGCCGGCCGACAATCTCGACGCGCTCTCGGCCCTGCCGCTGTTCATGTCCATCCGTGCGGCGATCCGCGCCCAGGTGGCCCTGGCACGGCTGAAGCGGCCGCATTCCGATGGTCCCGGCATTCTCGACCAGGCACAGCGCTATTTTGACCTCGCCAGGATGCTGATCCGTCCTCCTGCTCCGCGTCTGATTGCGGTCGGGGGACTGTCCGGCACCGGAAAGACCGTTCTGGCGCACGCGCTCGCGCCGCTGGTCGCGCCGCATCCGGGAGCCGTCGTGCTGCGCAGCGATCTCGTCCGCAAGCAAATGTTCGGGGTCGAGGACACGCACCGCCTGCCGCCATCCGCCTATACGCCGGAGGTCACGGCCCGCGTCTACGACACGCTGGCTCAGCACGCCCGGCGGGTGCTGGCGCAAGGTCATTCGGCGCTCATTGACGGCGTATTCGCCCGCGAGGACGAACGCGACGCGATCGCCGCGCTGGCGCGCGAGCGCAACGTGGCGCTGAACGGTCTATTCCTGGTCGCAGACCTCGCGACCCGGCAGGCGCGGATCGGAAGCCGCCGGGGAGATGCATCGGACGCCACGCAAGAGGTTGCCGCGCTGCAAGAGCACTATAAGATCGGCCATGTCGGCTGGGCGACCATCGATGCATCCGGGACAGAAGAGCAGACGCTGCAGAACTGCCGGAACGCGATCGCCAAGGGGCAAACAACGCAACCTGATTGATGCGGGCAAGGATGTCGGGACCCACCACAAGCTCGAGGGCGACCACGCGTGCCAAGCCGGCGACGCGCCGCAATACCCTGCCCGGCCGCCTCAGCCCCGGCATGGCCTGCGACACGGCCTTCCGGATCATCGCCCGCCGTCACCTCGACGCCGTGATCGCTCAGCACGACGGGACCTGCCGCGGCGATCCCGAAGCTCTGCACCAGATCCGCATCGCACTGACGCATCTGCGTACTGCCATCCGCTTCTTCTCGCCGATGGTCGACGACGCGCTGCGCCCGCACGTCTGGGCTGAACTGAAATGGCTGAACGGCCAGCTCGGCATGGTGCGGGATCTCGATGTGGCGATCGAGCGGGTCGTCGCCGAGAGTGGCGACGAGCTCGCCGTTGTCGCCGAGCTTCAGCACTGGGACGAGAAACGGGCCGAGAGCCACCGGCTGCTGGCGCGCGCGCTGCAATCCGCACGGTACCGCCGCCTGGTCGAGCAGACCTCGACGTGGATCGAAAGCGGCCCCTGGTCGACCCGGCGCAGCAAGGAAGCCATTCGACTGCGCCGCCGCACGCTCGCCGAACACGCGATGGAGCGGCTGACCGAGTGGGAGACGAGGCTGCTCAAGAAAGCGCGAAAACTCCGCAAGCTCGACGTCGAGAAGCGACACAAGCTGCGGCTTCTCAACAAGCGGCTGACCTATTCGATCGAATCGCTCCAGGACCTGTTCGCCGCGGAAACGCCGACGAAACACAAGTCCATCCTCAAGCAATTGCGCAAGGCACAAAGAGCACTCGGACAATTGAACGACGATGCACGAGGACAGGCGCTGGCCGCGTCCTTGAACGGCACCGGCCTCGATGCAGCCAATCGCTTCCTCAACCGAAAGCGGGAAAAGCAGCTGTTGCGAACCGCGTCAGTGGCCTACCGGAAATTGGACAAGGCCAAGCCCTTCCGCTCCTCGGACCTCGCGCCGAGCTCCGAGCCGGAGGTTTAGGTGTGAACATAGTCTCCCGGCGCATCGGGCAGGCCGGGTGCACCTCCAAGCCCGATCTGCGGCGGATCGCAGGGCGCGCCGGAGCGCGCCGCGAGCCATTTGGCCCATTCCGGCCACCACGACCCTTCAGCTCGCGGAGCCAGCTTCAGCCATTCATCCGCACCAACATAGGGCGCATCAGCAGCCTTGGTCATCACCTGATAGCTGTGGCCGGGCTCCTCCGGAGGCGCCACGACACCGGCATTGTGACCGCCGCTGGTCAACAGGAACGTCACGTCAGCATCGACCTGATAGTGGACCTTGTAGACTGATCGCCATGGCGCCACGTGATCGGCGAGCGTGCCGACCACGAACATCGGCGCGTGGATATCGGAGAGCGAAATGCTCCTGCCTCCGACGAGATAGCGCCCTCCCGCCAGATCGTTGTCGAGGAACAGCTTGCGCAAATACTCCGAGTGCATGCGATAAGGCAGCCGCGTGGCGTCGGCATTCCAGGCCATCAAATCGCTCGGCGGTGCGCTCTCGCCCATCAGATAGTCATGTGACAGCCGCGACCAGATCAGTTCGTTCGAGCGCAGCAGCTGGAAGGCGCCGGCCATCTGCGTCGTGTCGAGATAGCCGCGCTGCCACATCATGTCTTCGAGAAAGGCCACCTGGCTCTCGTTGATGAAGAGCGTCAGCTCTCCGGCCTCGGTGAAGTCGGTCTGGGCCGCCAGGAGAGTGACAGTGCCGAAGCGGTTATCACCGTCGCGCTCCATCGCGGCGGCGGCGATGGACAGCAATGTGCCTCCCAGACAATAGCCGAGCGCATGGGTCTTCCGACCCGGCATGATCAGGCCGATCATGTCCAGCGCCGCCATGACGCCCAGCCTGCGATAATCGTCGAAGGCGAGATCCCGATCCCTCGCATCCGGGTTGCGCCAGGAGATCGCGAACACGGTGAAGCCTTGACCGGTCAGATATTTGATCAGCGAGTTATGCGGCGACAGATCGAGGATGTAGTATTTCATGATCCAGGCCGGCACGATCAGGATCGGCTCGGGCCGCACCTGCGCGGTGGTCGGATAGTACTGAATCAGCTCGATCAGCTCGTTGCGGTAGACGACCTTGCCGGGTGAAACCGCCACCGTCTTGCCGACCACGAACTGCCCGTCGTCCGCCAATTTCGAGTTGGAGAGCAGGCGCATCAGGTCGCTGCACCAGTTCTGCCAGCCGAAGACGAAATTCTCCCCGCCGCTCTGGAACGCCTTCTCCAGCACCTTCGGATTGGTCGCAGCGAAGTTCGACGGCGCCAGCATGTCGAGCAACTGGCGCATCGAGAACTCGACGATCGCTTCATTTGCGTGCGACACGCCGCGTACGCCCGTCGCAGCATCGCGCCACCAGCGCTCTGCGAGCAGAAACGCCTGCGCCAGCAGGTTGAACGGCGGGGTCTCCCATTGCGATCCGCTGAAACGGCGATCCCGCTGCTGCGGCGCGATCACAGCCCACGGCTTTTGCCCAGGCGACATCGCGTGCGCAGCAGCTTCCACGAGCCGGCCGCTGTCGCGAACGATGTTACGGGAAATCTCCATCTGGCGCTGCGGCGCCGCGGCGAGATGCGAGCTCCAATCGAGCCAGGCGAGCGACAAGGCAAGCGGCGATATCCCGCCCGTGAACCGCGCCAGCATCGCGTGAAAAGCGCGGTCAAAAGCATATGGTTCCGATCCAGGCAGAGGACCGGCGGCAACCGGCATGTGTTCGAGCCTTTCGGGGCTCGCCGTCGAGGCCTCCGGACCAGCGACGGGATGGGTGGAGAGAACCTGAACCGACGGCTCTTCTGCCCGTGGAAATATCTGCACGACGCTCATGGCTCAAATTCCTGCGGGCTTCAGTTCAACGTCGGCAACAGGATACGGCTCGGCCTCGACGACGTGTTGAGCTGCATCAAATCCGGGTCCGGATCACAATTGCTCAATCGGGTTCGATCCATGTTCGCCCGATTGACTTGAGTCAAACCGCACCTCGATACCCGAGTTAGTTTTCGCGCATCGAAATTCAACAAGCCAGCGGAGTTGTCCATGCGCGCCCACCAGATCATGACCCGGTCGGTCATCTCGGTAACCCCCGACACCAGCATCGTCGAAGCGGCAAATATCATGCTGAAGCGGCATGTCAGCGGACTCACGGTGGTCGACGAGACCGGCAAGCTGCTCGGTGTCGTGTCGGAAGGAGACTTCATCCGCCGCAGCGAAATCGGCACCGGGCGCAAGCGCGGGCGTTGGCTGCGGTTCATCCTTGGTCCCGGCAAATCCGCCAGCGACTTCGTCCACGAGCACGGCCGCAAGGTCTCGGAAGTGATGACCGACTCGCCCGTGACGATCACGGAGGATACGGCGCTCGCGGAGATCGTCGCTCTCATGGAGCGGAACAACATCAAGCGGCTGCCCGTCATGCGCGGCGACAAGGTCGTCGGGATCGTTTCCCGCGCCAATCTGCTGCAGGCGGTGGCGGGGCTCGCCCGCGAAGTGCCGGATCCGACCGCGGATGACGACCACATTCGCAGCCGCATCATCGATACCATGGAGAAGAACGACTGGTGCCCATTCGGGCTGAACGTCATCGTGCGCAACGGTATCGTTCATCTCAGCGGCGTCATCACCGAAGAGCGCGCACGGAAGGCCGCGATCGTCGCCGCGGAGAACGTCGAGGGCGTGAAGAAGGTGCACGACCATCTGTGCTGGGTCGACACCATGTCCGGCGTCTATCTGAACTCGCCCGAGGACGACGAGCTCGCCAAGGCGAGTTGATCAAGGCGAGCCGATCACGGAAGAAGTTCAGCCAGGAATGACGGCGGTGGCTTCGATTTCGACGCGCGCCGCCTTCTCCACGAGGCGGACCACCTGAATCAGCGCCATCGCAGGATAGTGCGCTCCGAAGACGTCGCGATAGACCCTGCCCAGTTCCTTCAGGTTGGCGAGGTAGTCGTCCATGTCGACGACGTACCAGGTCAGGCGCACGAGGTGCTCGGGCCGGGCACCGGCCTCGGCCAGGATCGCGGCGATGTTGTCCAAGGTCTGGCGCACCTGCGCGACGAAGCCTTCCGCGAGGCGCTCTTCTGCGTCCCAGCCGATCACCCCGCCGGTGACGACGATGCGCCCTTCGGCAGCCATGCCGTTGGCATAACCTTTCGGCACCGGCCAGCCTGACGGCTGGAGGATCTGCGCCTTGATGCGCGTTCCGTCCTCGGCTGCTGCCGGCAGCACCGCGAGTTGCGAGCCTTTCGGGGGCGTCACGGACAATTCTCTATCCTTCTCTCATTCCGCAGCGACGCCTGAGGACGTCGCCACAGCCTGCGCCAGCTGTCGCAGGGCAAAGCGCTTCAGCTTGCCGGTTTCGGTCTTCGGCAATTGCGTCACGAACTCGATCGCGCGCGGATATTTGTAAGGAGCGATCTCGCGCTTGACATGCTCCTGCAGCTCCGCCACGAGCTGCGCGTCCGCAGTCACGCCGGGCGCGGCGATGACATAGGCCTTCACGATCATGCCGCGCGCCTCGTCCGGCGCTCCGACCACGCCGCACTCGGCGACAGCCGGATGCGTGAGCAGCGCCGCTTCGACATCGGTCCCTGCGATGTTGTAGCCGGCCGACACGATCATGTCGTCGGAGCGCGACTGGTACCAGAAATAGCCGTCGCTATCCATCAGATAGGTGTCGCCAGTGATGTTCCAGCCGTTCTGGACATATTTCCGCTGCCGCTCGTCGGCCAGATAGCGGCAGCCCGTCGGCCCGCGCACGGCGAGACGACCCATCGTTCCAGGCGGCACGTCGCGGCCCTCATTATCGACGATCTTGGCCTCATAGCCCGGCACGGGCTTGCCGGTGGCGCCGGGGCGGATCTCGTCCTCGGTCGCGCTGATGAAGATGTGCAGCATCTCGGTCGAACCGATGCCGTCCATCAGCTTGATCCCGGTCGCCTTGAACCAGGCATCGAATGTCGGCTTGGGCAGCGTCTCGCCTGCGGAGACGCATTTGCGAAGCGAGGAGATGTCGCGGCCCGGAAGCTTGCCGATCATGGCGCGGTATGCGGTCGGCGCCGTGAAGCAAACCGTGGTCTTGTACTGCTCGATCGCCGACAGCAGGTCGTCGGGCGTCGTCTTCTCCAGCACGACGAAGGAGGCGCCGATATGCATCGGAAACAGCACGCCGCCGAAGCCGAAGGTGAAGGCGAGCGGGGCCGAGCCGATGAAACGATCCTTCTGCCCGGCGCGCAGGATGTTGCGCGCGTAACCGTCGCAGACCGCGAGCATGTCGCGGTGGAAATGCATGGTGCCCTTGGGATCACCTGTCGTGCCCGATGTGAAAGCGATCAGGCAGATGTCGTCGGACGCGGTATCGACGGCTGTGAACTCAGAGCTGGCATCGGCGATCAGCGCCTCGAGTGAATTGTCGGTGTCATTGCCCCAATAGACGACACGCTCGAGACCGGGCGCAGCGGCCTTCGCCTTCTCCATCTCGTCGGCGAGTTTTCCGTCACACAGCGCCAGCGTGATCGCCGCTTTCTGGATCGGATAGGACAGCTCCTTGGCGCGGAGCAGCGGCATCGTCGCCACGACGATGCCGCCGGCCTTGATCACCGCGAGATAGGTCGCAACCATCATGGGGTTGTTGGCAGAGCGCAACAGCACGCGGCCGCCGGGGACGAGACCGAGCTTGCCGACCAGCACGTTGGCGATGCGGTTCACCAGCGCCTGCAGCTCGTGATAGGTGTAGCTGACGGAAGGGCTGATGACGCAGGGCGCCTCGCCATGTCCCTGCTCAACCCAGCGATCCAGGAAATAGCTGACGCAGTTCAGTCGCGGGGGGTAGTGCAGCTCCGGCCGAGTGAAGATGAATTCGGGCCAGAGCTCGCGCGGCGGCAGATGTTGCCGCGCGAACGTATCGACATGGGCCGTCGAGGCGTTGCCGTCACACGAACCCGATATTTGAATCTTGGCGGCGTTGGCCATCGCACGCTCCTTTCAGCATGGATTGCACCCGGCAGCACGATCTGGAAACATTTTAGGCTTAAAACAATTCGGCGCAATAGCGGATTTTGGGCACGCCGTGCTTTTTCCTGCGGCAAGAGGGATTGGCGGCCCGTCCCAGCGGCGGGGCCTACGACCGGCGGCGCGCGGCCGATTTCTGCGCGGACGCCTTGGTCTTGGCCAGGAGCCGCATCAGCTCGCGCACGTCCTTCGGGGTCAGGTCGGCGAAGAGATCGGCGATCCAGGTTTCGTGTTCCGCAGCCATTCGGCGAAACTCGGCGCGGCCGAGCTTCGTGAGTCGGATCACCTGGACGCGGCGGTCCGTCTCCGAGGTCCGCCGGTCGAGATGACCGGAATCCACCAGCCGCTCCACGAGGCCGGTGACATTGCCGTTCGATACCATCATGCGCTTGGAGACATCGGACAGCGTCATGCCGTCAGGCGCCTTGTCGAGCTGCGCCATCAGGTCAAAACGGGGCAGCGTGACGTCGAACCGCTGCCGCAGCCGGCCGCGCACCTCGCCCTCGATCAGCGTCGTGCAGGTCAGGAGCCGCAGCCACAGCCGAAGCTCTTCGGCGTGGTCCTCCGGCGTTTCGACGGCCTTGGTCTCGGAATCGAGCATGTTGATGCAGTCACTCACGGCCGGCATTGCCGCCGGCACGGATTCCCCAACGTTTTGAGCTTCAAATAAATCGGAGCCGGCTGCAAGTCCAAAGCTGCAACAATCGACCGCACCACCAGTTTCTTTAGGCTTCAAATAATTGGCGCGCCGCTTGCATGCGGCGCTCCTTGCAGAATGCGACGCCTCGAGCTCGGCTTGCCGCGGCGACCATCATCGGCATAAGTTTGAATTTGGAGTACGTGGCTTGCAGCGCAAGCCAATCGTCACGAGGGACAGATCATGAAGACGCAAATGACCTTGGCCGCAGCCGCCGTGCTGCTCGGCACCGTGGTGACCCCTGCCCTTGCCCAGGAAAAAATCAAGCTGGGTGTGATCGTGACCCTGTCGGGGCCTGCCGCCGCGCTTGGCCAACAGGTTCGGGACGGGTTTGCGCTTGCAGTGAAAGATCTCGGCAGCAAGATGGGCGGCCGTGATGTCGAGGTCGTCGTCGTCGACGACGAGTTGAAGCCGGATGCAGCGGTGACCAAGGCCAAGGGCCTTCTTGAGCGCGAGAAGGTCGACTTCGTGGTCGGACCGATCTTCTCCAACATCCTCCAGGCGATCCACCGGCCCATCACGGAATCGAAGACCTTCCTGATCAGCCCCAATGCCGGGCCGTCGACCTTCGCCGGCAAGGACTGCAACCCGTTCTTCTATGTGACTTCGTATCAGAATGATCAGGTGCACGAGATCCTCGGCAAGGTCGCGCAGGATCGCGGCTACAAG
This sequence comes from Bradyrhizobium sp. USDA 327, assembly GCF_041262065.1. NCBI lineage: Bacteria > Pseudomonadati > Pseudomonadota > Alphaproteobacteria > Hyphomicrobiales > Nitrobacteraceae > Bradyrhizobium > Bradyrhizobium sp. USDA 327. Next base: position 4,552,361 of record NZ_JBGCCW010000001.1, read on the forward strand.
CGCATGTACCTGATGGTGCCGAACTATCAGGCCGGCAAGGATTCGGTTGCCGGGTTCAAGCTCGACTACAAGGGCGAGATCGTCGAGGAATCCTACATGCCGCTGAACACGCTGGACTTCCAGCCGGAGTTGTCCAAGATCTCGTCGCAGAAGCCCGATGCACTGTTCACGTTCATGCCCGGCGGCCTCGGCGTCAATCTCGTCAAGCAGTACCGGCAGGCCGGCCTTGCCGACACCATTCCGGTGCTCTCGGCCTTCACGGTGGATGAATCGACCCTGCCGGCGCAGCAGGACGCCGCGGTCGGCATGTTCGGCGGCGCGAACTGGGCGCCCAATCTCGACAATCCCCAGAACAAGAAGTTCGTTGCCGCCTATGAGGCCGCTTATAATATCGTGCCCGGCACCTACGCCTTTCAGGCCTATGACGCCGCGATGCTGATCGACAGCGCGGTCAAGGCGGTGAAGGGCGATCTATCGAACAAGGACGCCGTTCGCGCGGCGCTCAAGAAGGCCGACTTCACCTCGCTGCGCGGCACCTTCAAGTTCAACACCAACGGCTATCCCATCCAGGATTTCTACCTGACCAAAGTCGCCAAGCGTCCGGACGGCAAGTTCCAGACCGAGATCGTCCAGAAGGTCTTCGAGAACTACGGCGACCGCTATGCCAAGGACTGCAAGGCGGCGAATTAAGGCCGCGTATCGCGTTACGGGAGGACTGCAATGAAGAGCGAAATCACCGGCATCACCCGGGCAAATGAGGGCATCCAGGGCATTTCCTGGAACATCCTCGGCCAGACCTATGTGCCGAAGAGCTACGCCGAGCACAGCTTCTCCTGGCATGCGACACTGCCGCCGGGCACATTCGTGCCGCCGCACATTCATCCTGATCAGGATGAGTATCTCTACATGCTGGAAGGTAAGCTCGATTTCATGCTCGGCAATTCGGAGTCGCAGGCGACCGCCGGCGACCTGATCCGGCTCGGCATGGGCGTGCCTCACGGCATCTTCAACAAGTCGGAGCAGACCGCAAAAGTGCTGTTCTGGGTCTCCCCAAGCCGCAGGCTGTTCGACCTGTTCTGGGGCCTTCACAACATGAAGGAGCAGAAGCCGGAGGACGTGGTGACGATGGCCGCCGAGTTCAACATCCACTTCCTGCCGCCGCCGCCCGGCTAGCATGGATCATGTGAGGCTCGTGCGGCTGGGCCACCTCTCCCCAGCGGGGAGAGGTCGGGTTGCGCAGCAATCCGGGTGAGGGGCCGCAGCGATCAGTGAGATTGTAACCCCTCACCCGGATCGCATCTTTCGATGCGATCCGACCTCTCCCTATGGGAGAGGTGATCTGGGCTCCTGGCTAGCGTAGATTTCTCAAACTCGGTCCGCTCAATCGGCGGTTTCAGGCGCGTACCGCCGCAAGTCCCGGGACCGCGGCAAAGCCGGCCTTGGTGGCGTAGCCGCGCACGATCGCCTCGCGCTGGGAATAACTCAGGACGTTATCGACATTGTCGAAGCCGTCGGGCGCAAGCTGCTCGACGGCGTCGATGACGCCCTCAGGGCCGCCGCGCCGGTTGGAGCGAACGATATCCGCCGTCATCGGCAGGCGCTTCTTCTCGTATTCCAGCAGCGCCTGGCGCGGATGCTCGGCACGCACCAGCGCATCCGCAAGGCAGCGCGCGTCGAGGATCGCCTGCGAGGCGCCGTTCGAGCCGACGGGATACATGGGATGCGCGGCATCGCCGAGCAACGTGACGCGCCCGGACGACCAATAGGGCAAGGGGTCGCGGTCGCAGGTCGGATACTCGTAGAATTCGGGCGTCGCCGAGATCAGGCTCTTGACGTCAATATACGGCACGGAGAAGCGTGCCACATGCGGCATCAGTTCCTCACGCCGCCCCGGCCGCGACCAGTCTTCTTTCCGCGGCGGCGGCGCATTGCCTTCGCCCACCTTCACCAGCACCGCCCAATTAGTCAGGCGGCTCGCCGGGCTCGATCCTTCCGCGATCGGATAGATCACCACCTTGGCATTGAGACCGCCGGCCACGATCATCGATTTGCCGGTGAGGAACAGCGGCCAGTCGCGGGCGCCGCGCCACAGCATCAAGCCGTTCCAGCACGGCGGCCCCTCGTTCGGAAACAGCGTCTCCCGGACGCGTGAGTGGATCCCGTCGGCGCCGATCAGGATGTCGCCACGGGCGGTGTGGACGTGCGCGCCGGCACGATCGAAGAAGTAAGCGGTGACGCCGCCCTCATCCTGCGTGAAGGCCCCGAGCCGGCAGCCGGTGTGAATTGCGTCCGGTCCGAGCCGCTCCTCGACCGCGCGATGGATGACGCCCTGAAGGCGCCCACGATGGATCGAGAATTGCGGCACGTCGTGACCAGCGTCGATGCCGCGGGCTTCGCGCCAGACCTCCTGGCCGTGGCGGTTGAGGTAATAGAGCTGATCGGTGCGGATCGCGACGTCGTCGAGCCTCTGCAAAAGACCGAGCCCGGCCAACTCGCGCATTGCATGCGGCAGCGTGTTGATGCCGACGCCGAGTTCGCGGATGGTGTCGGCCTGCTCGTAGATCTCGCAATCCAGGCCCCGCGAGCGGAACATCAACGCCGTGGTGAGACCACCGATACCGCCACCGACGATAATCGCCTTCATCGCCCTAACTCCACTCGAAACACAGGCAACGGGTTAACGTCGCACGGGCGGTCACTCCGCCGCAAGCGGCTTTGTCGCCTCCGCCTTGAGCTCGGCCCGTGTCTTGGGCTTAGCCTTAATTCTCAGCTCCTCCAGATCCTGCCGGTCGCGCACGCTGTTGCGGAAAATCTGATCTTTTCCGGGCAGATATTGCGGCGGGCAGAATGCGTCGTCGGCCCCGTACCAGGCCGCCGCCCTCATGGTGAAGAAGGGATCGACGAGATGCGGACGGCCGAGCGCGACGAGATCCGCGCGGCCAGCGGCCAAAATGGTATTGGCCTGGTCCGCCGTGGTGATGTTGCCGACGCACATGGTGGCTACCCGCGCCTCGTTGCGGACCTGATCGGAGAACGGCGTCTGGAACATGCGCCCGTAGACCGGCTGCGCATCGCGCACGGTCTGGCCGGTCGAGACGTCGACGAGATCGACACCCGCCTCGGCGAAGGCCCGCGCAATGGCGACGGCATCATCGCCGGTGACGCCGCCGTCAGCCCAATCGGTTGCGGAGATACGCACCGACATCGGCTTGTGCGACGGCCACACCGCGCGCAGCGCCTCGAAGATCTCAAGCGGAAAACGCAGCCGGTTGGCGAGCGAACCGCCATATTCGTCCGTGCGGGTATTGGTCAGCGGCGAGATGAAGCTCGCGAGCAGATAGCCGTGGGCGCAGTGCAGCTCCAACATGTCGAAGCCGCAGCGCTCGCCGCGCTCGGCGGCCGCAACAAAAGCGTCCCTCACCGCGTTCATGCCGGAGCGATCGAGCTCGCGTGGCACCTGGCTGTCGGGGAAATAGGGCAGCGGCGATGCCGAAACGGTTTCCCAGCCGCCTTCATCCAGAGGCCGGTCCATGCCGTCCCACATCAGCTTGGTTGCGCCCTTGCGACCGGCGTGCCCCAACTGAAGGCAGATCTTTGCCGCCGAGTTGCCGTGGACGAAATCCACAATGCGCAGCCATGCGGCTTCCTGCTCGTCGTTCCACAGGCCGGCGCAGCCGGGCGTGATCCGGGCATCGCGGCTAACGCAGGTCATCTCGGTGAAGATCAGCCCGGCGCCGCCGATCGCGCGCGAGCCGTAATGAACCAGGTGGAAGTCTGTCGGCACACCCTCCTTCGCCGAATACATGCACATCGGCGACATCACCGCACGATTCGCGAGCTTCATCTCACGCAGACGGAACGGCTGGAACAGCGGCACCATCGGTCGATCGGTATCGACATCGAAGCCGCTGCTGCGCACCTGCCTTGCAAACGACTTCTCGACCTCCGCCACGAAATCCGGGGCGCGGAGTTTCAGATTGTCATAGGTGATCGCCTTCGAGCGCGTCATGACGCCGAAGGCGAACTGCACCGGATCGAAATCCCAGAAGCGGTCGACATGCTCGAACCAGACCAGCGAGACGTCGGCGGCATGCTGCGTCTTCTCGACCTCCTCGCGGCGACCGTGCTCATAAATTTCCAGCGCCGCCTCGATGCTGGGCGCCTTCTCCATCGCTTCGGCCAGCGCGATCGCGTCTTCCATCGCGAGCTTGGTGCCCGAGCCGATGGAGAAATGCGCGCTGGCCTTGGCGTCGCCGAGCAGAACCATGTTGTCCTTGACCCAGCGCTTGCTGCGGATCATGGGGAAGTTGCGCCACATCGAGCGGTTGGTCAGCAATTGATGCCCGCCGAGAAACCAGCCGAAGATGTCTGCCATCCGCGCGGCGGACTGAGCTTCGTCCAGCCCCGTCAGCCCCGCCCGCTCGAACGTCTCCGGATCGGTCTCGAAGATCCAGGTCGAATGCCCGGCCTCATACTGATAGGCATGGGCGATGAACGGCCCCCACTCGGTCTCCTGGAAGATGAAGGTGAAGGCATCGAGCGGCCTGGTCGATCCCATCCAGGCGAATTTGTTGGAGCGGATGTCGACCTCCGGCTGGAAATGGTCGACGTACTTCTCGCGGAAGCGGCTGTTGATGCCGTCGGCGATGAGAATGAGATCGGCATCGGCGAAGCGGGACTCGTCGTCGATGTCCACCTCGAAATGCAGGACGACGCCAAGCTCGCGAGCCCGCTCCTGAAGGATCAGAAGCAGCTTGCGTCGCGAGCAGCCGCAAAAGCCGTTGCCGCCGACCCGGTGCACCGTGCCACGGAAATGCACGGCAATGTCGTCCCAATAGGCAAATTCCTGGGTGATGCGGCGGTAGCTCGGAAGATCGTGTTTCTCGAAGTTATCGAGCGTCGCATCCGAGAACACCACGCCGAAGCCGAAAGTGTCGTCGGCCCGATTGCGCTCGTACACCGTGATGTCGGCGGCCGGGCGCTGCTTCTTGAGCAGGATCGCAGCATAGAGACCCGCAGGTCCGCCACCGATGATCGCGACTTTCATGGGAGCCTCGCCAATTCACCCGGCCATGGAAACTATTTTAAGCCTAAAATAATTTCGCGCAAGTCCCCGTTGCTGGCTTGGCCGCGTCAAGACGATCGACCTAGTCGCCCCTGAAGACCGGCTTGACCTTGTTGGCGAATGCCTCGAAGGCCCGCTCGAAATCCGCCGTGGTCATGCACAACGCTTGGGCAACGGCCTCCGCCTCGATCGCCTCCTCCACCGACATCGCCCATTCCATGGCCAGCATCCGCTTGGTCATGGTATTGGCGAAAGTCGGACCTTCCGCGATCTGCTTCGCCAGAATTTGCGCCTGGGGCAGCACCTGCTCCGGCGTGACGATGCGGCTGAAGAAGCCCCAGCGCTCGCCCTCTTCCGCGGTCATGAACCGGCCGGTGTAGAGGAGCTCCGAGGCGCGCGACTGCCCGATGATCCGCGGCAGGATCGCGCAGGCCCCCATGTCGCAGCCGGCCAGCCCCACTTTGTTGAACAGGAACGCCACCTTGGCCCCGCTCGCCGCAAGGCGCATGTCGGATGCCATGGCGATGATCGCCCCGGCCCCGGCACAGATGCCCTCGACCGCGGCCACGATCGGCTGAGGGCACGCCCGCATCGCCTTGACGAGGTCGCCGGTCATCCGCGTGAAGGCGGTCAACCCCTTGGTGTCCATCTTCACGAGCGGGCCGATGATCTCGAACACGTCGCCGCCCGACGAGAAATTGCCGCCGGCACCGGTGACGACGATAGATTTGACCGCGTCGTCGAAGGCGCAGGCACGGAAGAAATCGGTCAGCTCCCGATAGCTTTCGAACGTCAGCGGATTCTTTCGTTCGGGGCGGTTGAGCGTGACCGTCGCAACGCCGTCGACCACAGCCAGCATAAAGTGTTGCGGCGAGTAGTCTGCAAGCGGCACGGTGACGGGATTGGCGGGTCTGCTCATGCGATCTCCTTGGCTTTTTTTTCGCGACTGCACCAGGCACGCTAGACCTCGCCCCCAGCCACGGCAATCGCCTGCCCTGTGATTGCGCTAGCGCCCTCACCGCACAGCCAAAGAACCGCGTCTGCCACTTCCTGCGGCGTGATCAGGCGTCCTTGCGGGTTGTGTTTCGCGAGCTCTGCGATGGCTTGCTCGCGCGTCCGCCCCGTCTTCTTCATGATGTTCTCGATGCTGCTTGCGACGAGATCGGTGTCGGTGAAGCCGGGACACACTGCATTCACGGTCACATTGCTTCCAGCCATCTCGAGGGCGAGCGAACGCACGAGACCGACTACGGCGTGCTTTGCAGCAGCATACGCGCTGACATAGGCATAGCCCTTGAGCCCGGCCGTCGACGCGACCGCAACAATACGGCCATAGGGGCGATCCTTCATGCCCGGCAGCACAGCCTGGACGGCATGCACAACGCCCATGAAATTGACATCCATCATGCGCGCAAAAAGGGCGGCGTCCGATTTCGCGAACGGCGCCGATTCAGCACTGCCCGCATTGGCAATCAGGATGTCGATCGGCTTGCGCGCACTCGCTCCGGCAATGGCAGCTTTCAGGGACGCTTCGTTCGACACATCAGCGACGGCCGCAAAGTGCGCCGCACCTGCATTGACCGCCTCTTCGAGAACCGCCGCGTTCCGGCCAAGCACGGTTACGGTCGCGCCAGCGCCGACGAGAGAAGCAGCTATCGCGCGGCCGATGCCGCGACCGCCGCCGGTCACCAGCGCGTGCGGCGAGTGCGGCAATCCGGACATGCGGCGACTCCCTCGGATCTTGTGATCGCTCTTCCGATATATTTTAACCTTCAAATTTTTGCAACGAAAGCGGCGCTCGCCCCCGGAATGCCGCCGCACAGAAGCGGCCCGGAAATTGCTTTAAGTATAAAATTATCTCTTCCCATCCCCCACAGGCCTGTTAGCATCCCCGGGCCAAGCAAAAGGATGTCGCGTGTCGCAGCCTGCGCCAATGATAACAAAGGACGGACGCTTCGCCTATGAAGCCGCGGGCGATCCGGGTGCGATACCCCTGATTTTCTTGCATGGCATTGGCGGCGCGGCGCGAAGCTGGCGGCGGCAGCTTGCCACGTTCGGCGACCGCTTCCACACGATCGCATGGGACATGCCGGGCTATGGCGGATCGGCGCCGCTCGCCAGCGTCAGCATCGCTGCCCTGGCCGATGCGCTTCAGCAATTCATCGAGCAGCTTGGCGCGGCCAAGCCTATTCTGGTCGGCCATTCCATCGGCGGCATGATCGTCCAGAAGTGGCTGGTGCAGTCCCCCAAACTGGCACGCGCGGTCGTGCTGGCGCAGACCAGCCCTGCCTTCGGGAAGGCCGACGGCGATTGGCAGAAGTCATTCATCGCGGCACGGCTCGGGCCGCTCGATCGCGGGGAGACCATGAAGTCGCTGGCGCCAACGCTGGTGAAGGAGCTGGTCGGCGATGATCCCGATCCGAACGGGATGGAGCTGGCGCGCGAATGCATGGGGAGCGTGCCTGAGGCAAGCTATCGCGCCATGATGCTGGCTCTCATCGGCTTCGATCAGCGCAATACGCTTGGGGATATCTCCGTCCCCACGCTGCTGCTGTCCGGCTCCAAGGACAACAACGCGCCCGCCCCGATGATGGCAAAGACCGCGACCTATATCCCTGGGGCTGAATATGTCGAGCTAGCCGGCGTGGGCCATCTTGCCAATCTCGAACGCCCCGCCGCCTTTGACGAAGCTCTCGGCCGGTTTCTGAACTCTCTCGCGACCAAAGCCTAAGGTAACTGCGCGATGACCATGCAAGTCAGCAAGACTATTGGCACGACCACCAAGGTCGCGCTGGATGCGCCGATCTTCGATCCTGTCGCCTTCCGCCTGAGCGACGAGCAGGCCGGCATCGTTACGCGCGCCCGCGAGATCGGCCAGAGCGTGTTCGCCGCTCGCGCCGCGACCTACGATCGCGAGGCGATCTTCCCGACCGAGAATTATCGCGACCTGCATCGCGTCGGCCTGCTCGGCATTGCCGTCCCGAAGAAGCACGGCGGACTTGGCGCGAACTACCAGACCTATGCCTTGGCGGCCGCCGAGATCGGCCGCTATTGCGGCGCGACCGCGCTCACCTGGAACATGCATGTCTGCTCGACCCTGTGGTCGGGCCCCCTCGCCGACGATCTCGACATGGATGCAGAAACGCGCGCGGAGCACGAGCGGCGGCGCGCGGTTCACTACAAGCGCATCGTCGAGGACGGTGCGATCTACTCGCAACCCTTCTCCGAAGGTGGCGCGGCGGCGGCCGGCGGTGTCGCGTTCGGCACGGAAGCGAAGCCGGTTGCGGGGGGCTGGATCGTCAACGGCAAGAAGATCTTTGCCTCGCTCTCCGGCCACGCCGACTATTACGGCGTGCTTTGCACCGAGATCGAAGAAGGCGAGAAGGCCTCGCGCCGCAACACGCTTTACCTCGCCATCCCCGCAAAGTCGCAAGGCGTCTCGGTTGTCGGCGACTGGGATCCGCTCGGCATGCGGGGCACGGTCTCGCGGACGCTTCTGTTCAAGGACGTTTTCGTGCCGGAGGACTTCGCGCTGATGCCGCGTGGCGTCTATTTCCAGGCTGCGATGCGCTGGCCGCACATGTTCCTGACGCTGTCGCCGACCTATATGGGCCTCGCACAAGCCGCCTATGACTTCACCGTGCGCTACTTGCGCGGCGAGGTGCCGGGCATGCCTCCGGTCAAGCGGCGGATGTACCCGACCAAGCAGATCGCGGTCGCGCAGATGCAGATCAAGCTGGAGCAGATCAAGGGGATCTGGTTCCAGGCCGTCACCGAAGCCTGCGCCAATCCGAGCAAGGAGCAGGTGCTCCGGGCCTATGCCGCGCAATATTCGGTGATGGAAGGCGCCAATGAGCTCGCCGCGCTCGCGATCCGCACCTGCGGCGGTCAGGCCATGCTCAGGTCGCTGCCGCTCGAGCGGATCTATCGCGACAGCCGCTGCGGCTCGCTGATGCTGCCCTGGACCGCCGAACTCTGCCTCGACCGGATCGGGCGCGAAGCGCTGTACGAGGCCGGTGAAACGGACGACTGACGGTGGACCTCTGTAGCCTGATAGACCGCAACGCGGCGTTCGCTCCAGACAAGACGGCTATTTCCTTCGAAGGGAAGCGGCTGAGCTATGCGGCATTCGCCGCACGCATCGAGCGGACCGCGACAGCATTGAAGCAGGAGCTTGGCGTCGGCCGCGGCGACCGCGTCGCGATTCTGAGCCTGAACAGGCCGGATTATCTGGTGCTGCTCTACGCGTGCGCGCGGCTCGGGGCTATCCTGGTGCCACTGAACTGGCGGCTGGCTATCGCCGAGCAGCTGTTCATTCTCAGCGATGCCGGCGCCAAGGTTCTCTTGCTTGAGCAAGCCTTTGAGGGACTTCTTTCCACACTCGCGCAATCCGCACCGGGGACTGCCGTCGTCGGCCTCGATTTCGCACCGCCCGACGGCACAACGTTCGAAGGCCTGCTCGCCAAGAGCGACGGCACCAGCCGAAATCCGCACACCGATCTCTCGTGTCCGCTGCTCATCGTCTACACGTCGGGAACGACCGGGCGGCCGAAAGGCGCAGTGCTGCGCCAGGAGGCGCTGTTCTGGAACGGCGTCATGAGCCAGCACATGCACAACATGACGTCCGACGACCACGTGCTGACCGTGCTGCCATTCTTCCACGTCGGCGGCCTCAACATCCAGACGACGCCGGCGCTCCAACTGGGCGCGGCGGTCACGATCCATGCGCGCTTTACCCCGGATACCGCGCTTGCGGCCATCGAACAGGAGCGGCCGACGCTCACGGTGCTGGTGCCTGCGATCATCCAGGCGGTGAGCGAGCATCCCGCCTGGGCGACCGCCGATCTTTCGTCACTCAAGGCCGTCGCAACAGGCTCGACCATCGTGCCTCCACACCTGATCGAGCGTTTTGTCGCGCGCGATGTCCCGGTGCTTCAGGTCTACGGCTCGACCGAAACCTGCCCGATCGCAATCTACACGAGGCTCGGCGGCGATCTTTCGCGCGTGGGATCGACCGGCCTTGCCGGCCTGTGTTGCGAGGCGAAGGTGGTCGATCAGGCTGGCAATGAGATGCCGGCGGGCACGCCGGGCGAGATCGCGGTGCGCGGGCCCAACGTGTTCTTTGAATATTGGGGCAACGAGGCCGCAACGCGCGACGCCTTGCACGACGGCTGGTATCGCACCGGCGATATCGGCCTGTGCGATGCAGACGGCTACTTCTGGGTCCGCGACCGCAAGAAGAACATGATCATATCCGGCGGGGAAAACGTCTACCCGGCCGAGGTCGAGCGCGTCCTGCTCGAACATCCTGATGTCAGCGAATGCGCCGTGATCGGCCGGCCGGACCCGCGCTGGGACGAGGTGCCGATCGCCTATGTCATTGCGAGATCCGGCTGCCGGCTCGAGGTGGACGAATTGAGGACGCACCTTCAAGCGCAACTCGCGCGCTACAAGGTTCCGCGCGAGATCGTCTTCGTCACCGATCTGCCGCGGACGGCGCTCGGCAAGGTCCAGCATTTCCTGCTGAAGCAGCTTGATGCGCAGTCCCGGACGCAAGGAGAAGCATCTTGAAGATTGCGGTTCTGGGCGGGGGGAACGGCTCTTTCGCGGCCGCGGGCGATTTTGCACTGTCGGGGCATGAGGTGCGGCTATGGCGCCGCGATGCCGATCAGGTCGCGGCACATCGTGCCGCGGGGGCGCGCATCCTGGTCAAGGATCACAACGGCCGCCACGACGTGAAGCTCGCGCTGGTCACGACCGATATCGCCGAGGCGGTCAACGGCACGGAGCTGATCCTGTGCCCCGCCCCTGCCTTCGCACAGCCGGATATCGCCCGCCTGCTCGCCCCGCATCTGCGAGACGGCCACGTCGTGTTTCTGCCGCCGGCGACGTTCGGCTCGATGGTCTTCGCCCAAGCGGCGCGGGATGCCGGCAACCATGCCAAGGTGAGCTTTGCGGAGACCGGCACCCTGCCGTGGCTGACCCGCAAGCACGGACCATTCGAGGTCGCGATCACCATCCGCGCCAAGCGATTGCCAGTCGGTGTGTTCCCGCTCGACCAGGCGCCCCACGCGCTCGAAGTCATTGGACGCGCTTTCCCGGGCGTCATCGAGCCGTGCGGGGATGCGCTGTCCGGCGCGCTGATGAATGCAGGACCCATTATCCATCCGCCGCTGATCGTGATGAACGCGGGGCCGATCGAACATTTCGAACGTTGGGACATACACAAGGAAGGTACCCAAGCCGCGATCCGGCGGGTCACCGACGCGCTCGATGCCGAGCGGATCGCCGTGCGTGAGGCGCTCGGCTATAGTGCACCACATTTCCCGCTCGCTCATCACTACGCGAGAGAAGGCGAGATCTGGATGTATGGCCGCGGCTCGCACGACCGGCTAACCGATTCCGGCGACTGGCGCGAACGGATCGTGCTGAGCGAGCACCGCTACATGCGCGAGGATCTGCGGCTCGGGCTGTCGCTGCTGGTCTCCGTCGCAGGCCTTGCTGGCGTAGCCACACCGCTGGCCAAAGCGTTCCTGTCAATCGGCGGCGCGGTCTGCGGCGAGGATTTCGCGCAAGGTGGCCGAACGCTCGAAACGTTGGGGCTCGGCAATCTCAGGAAGGCTGAATTGCAGACGCTGCTTCGCAACGGATTCTGATCGATGACCAGTCGCGTCAATATCGCCTGTCTCGGGGCTGGCCGCATGGGGCGCGGCATCGCCGTCGCATTCGCCTATGCAGGCCACAGGGTCACGATGATCGACGTCAAGGCGCGCTCCGCGGAGGATTTCACCAAGCTGGAAGCGGACGCGCTCGGCGAGGTCAGGAAGACCTTTGCCAGCCTGTCTAAGCTGGGGCTCTTGACCGAGGCGGATGTCGATCCGCTCATCGCGCGCGTCTCGGTGGTCGCGGTCGGCGGAAGCGGTGCAGCTCTGTCCGAGGCCGGCATGGTCTTCGAGGGCGTTCCTGAGGTGGTCGAACTCAAGCGCGAGGTACTGGCGGCAGCGTCGCGACAAGTCGGCCCGGACACCATCATTGCATCGACGACATCGACGATCCTCGTCGATGATCTCTCCGGCGCGATCGTGAATCCTCGCCGCTTCCTCAATGTGCATTGGCTCAACCCGGCCTATCTGATCCCGCTGGTCGAGATTTCACCCGGCAAGGCCACCGACCCGGCCGTCATCGACGAGGTCAAGGCGTTGCTCGAGGGCATCGGCAAGGTACCGGTTGTCTGCGCCGCCACACCCGGTTTCATCGTCCCGCGCATCCAGGCGCTGGCGATGAACGAAGCCGCGCGCATGGTCGAAGAGGGCGTGGCCAGCGCGGAAGAGATCGACAAGGCGATCCGCTACGGCTTCGGCTTCCGCTATGCCGTGCTCGGGCTGCTCGAATTCATCGATTGGGGCGGCGGCGACATCCTGTACTACGCGAGCCGGTATCTGGAAGGCGCGCTCGGCAGCGAGCGCTATCGGGCGCCGGACGTCATTTCACGCAACATGCATGAAGGCCGGATCGGCCTGCGCACGGGCGCAGGCTTTCTCGATTATTCCGGGCTCGACGTCGACGCCTATCGCGCGAAGCGGCTCCAGGCCATGGTCGACCTGCTCCGGCATTTCGGACTGGCGCGCCCCCCGGTGCTCGACCGCAATTAGCCGAAGACGTCCTGGAGCACGCCCTCCCGGACCACCGCAACGCCGTCGAGCTCGATCGTCGTCCCCATCATCGGCAGGTCGAAATGTCCTGCCGTGTAGCGCCCTGCGAATTCATTCGCTCCGGTCGAGAACAGGAAATTGCCGGAGACGGCCCGAATCTCGGTGCCGTTGGTGTCGCGCTGGTCGTACATCGACAGCGCCTCGTAGCGCGCACCCGGATTCATGCCGAAGCCGACATGCGACACGGCGTAGGCCTCGCGATCGCCCCAGGCGGCGAGATAGGCACGCATCATCGCAGCATCCGTGCCCTCCCCTTCCAACTCAACGACATAGTCGTCCTTCAACGTCATCTTCACAGGAGACGTCAGGTAGCGCTTGAAAGTGAGATTGATGTCGCCGGGCGCCATCACCAGCGTACCGTTGATGGTTCCGCTCTTGGGAAAGCTGACGACGATTCCGCCGGGCCAATGCGCCAGGGTGCCGGGTTTGTCGGTCCAACCCCACACACCGACCGTGGAGGCGCCGACCATGTCGACATCGAGCGCCGTGCCAGCCTTCGAGGTCACCCGCATGCGCTTGGTCGCGCGCAACATCTTGGCCGCCGCACGAACGCGCTTCTCAAGCGCGGAATCCGGCACCATGCGCTCCAGCGCTTCGGGATGCTCATTGGAGATCACCAATATCCGCGCGCCGGCTTTGAGGATCTCAGGCGTCTCCACCGCGTGCATCAGGCCTTCAATGGTGCAATCCACCACGAAACCGGCCTGCTGCAGTGCGCCGATCACCGGTCCAAGGCGCTGGATCGCCTCGCTCGCTCCGGTCGAACGAACCGGAACGATATTCCGGTTACGCGGCGTCGGCATCACCACATGAAACGGCCGCGCTCCCATCCGCAGCAGGGCAAGCTCCGCCAGATGCACGTTCAACGCACGCGACTGGGTTTCCGAGAGGATCGCCGCGGTATCGCCGGCCTTGACGGCGCATCGCTCGAATATCTCGCAGAATGCGTCAATCCATTTCGCTTCGATGCGATCGGCCAGCATGGTTCTCTCCCGGTCTACAGAGTTCTTGTTTGTTACGCTTCGGGGAAGCCCCGGAGCAAGTACGAGCGCAGCGCTCCCAGCAGGCCGTTCAGGATCAGACCCAGCAGCGAGATCGTGATCAGGGGCACGAACATATCGACGGCCTGGAAGGTTCGGGCCGCCGTCACAAGTGCATGGCCCAATCCGTCCGTCGACGTGATCATCTCGGCCAGAAACACCACGATGCAGGAAATGACAAGGCCGATCCGGCATCCGGTCAGAATCGACGGCATCGCGGCCGGCAGCACCACTTTGAAGAGGATTTCATAGCGCGGCGTTCCTGCCGCCATGGCCGACCAGATCAGCTTCTGCTCGACGGTCGATGCACCGTAATAGGTGGAAAGCAGAATGGGAAACAACGCGTCCGCGGCCACCAATGTGATCTTGGATCCGTGGCCGAACCCGAGCAAGAGCAGGAGCGCCGGATAGAGGGCAACCTTGGGCAACGGCGCCAATACGCGGACGATAGGACGGACCACGGCGTTGATCGCGGGGTTGGCGGCAGCCGCGATACCGATGCTCACGCCTAGCACGACCGCAATCGCGAACCCCGCAAACAGCCGGATCAGCGTTGCCGCGATCTCCTGCTGAAACGCGAACGTCACGAGTTGCTGAAGCAGCCGGCCGAAGACGAACCCCGGCGGCGGCAGCAAGACCGCGGGCGCAAAGCCGAATGACACCAGGCCCTGCCATACCGCGATCACCAGCAGGATCGGGGCAATCCCAAGAAAGACGTTCGGAGAGAGAAAGCGCGACATCATGAGAAGCTCAGCGGCATGTCGAACTGCGGTTCGGACCAACGCACAAGTCTGGCACGAGCCTTTTCAAAAATCGCGTCGAGGAAAATTCCCATCGCCCCCACGATGATGATCATCGCGAAGACGGTGTCGTATTGGCCCATGTCGAGCGCATTGAACAGGATATTGCCGGCGCCAGATTGACGGGCAATCATCTCACTTGTGATCATCGTGATCAGCGCCAGCACCAATCCCGTGCGGCATCCGGTCAGGATTTCCGGCAGCGCCGCGGGCAGCACGATCCGCACCAGCCTTTGTGCGGGCGAAAGCCCCATCGCAGCACCTGACCACAGCATCTTCTCTTCGACGGCCTTGGCACCCTCGAAACTGTGGTAGATCACGGGGAGGCTGACGCCCAGAAAGATCACCAGTGTCTTGGTAACGTCGCCGACGCCCAGCCAAAGCATGATAATCGGCATCAAGGCGGCCTTCGGCACCGGATAAATCACCATCAGGAGTGGATTGAAGAAGGCCGCGACGCCCCGGCTGCGTCCCATCAACAGGCCCAGTGGAATCGAAACCAGCACCGCCACACCGAACCCGACCGCCATGCGCCGAAGCGAAGCGAGGATGTTGATCAGGGACTCCTTGTCGCCGAGAATGTCCGGAGTTGCCCGGATCGCTTCAATCGCCGTCGGGAAGCTGTCGTTCTTCAGCGCCAGCGAGGCAACCTGCCACACCGCCAACAATCCGATGCAGGCTAGCACCGGAGCAGCCCGCTTGGTCAACGCAGCCGGTGTCATCATGAGACAGGCCCGGCTTCGTCGCTCTCATCGAACATGCGCTCGATATCGACGACGTACTTCTGATAGCGGGGATCGAGCAACAGCTCATTGCGGCGGCGCGGCCGCGGCAGATCAATGTCGATGACCTGCCGGATGCGGCCCGGAGATTTCGACATCATGACAACCTTGTCCGAGAGGAAGACGGCCTCGTCGACCGAATGAGTGACGAACAGCACCGTCTTGCGGTCGCGCTCCCAGATGGTCAGAAGATCGTTCTGCAGGCGAGTCCGGGTGTGCGCGTCGAGCGCGCCGAACGGCTCGTCCATCAGCAGAACTTCGGGATGGTAGGCGAGCGTGCGCGCCAGCGCCACGCGTTGCTTCATGCCGCCGGACAATTCCTTGGGGTAGAAACTCTCAAAGCCTTTGAGACCGACCATCTCGATCAGGGCCCGGCTCTGCGCTTCGGCCTCGGCGGCGCGCACACCTTGCTGGCGTGGGCCATACATCACATTTCCCAGCACGGTCTTCCAGGGAAACAAAGCAAACTCCTGGAACACCGGTCCGCGATCCGGACCGGGCCCGGTAATCGCATGTCCCTTGATCTTCGCCATGCCGCTGGTCGGGCTGACAAAGCCGCCGACGATATAGAGCAGTGTCGACTTGCCGCAGCCGGACGGACCAAGGATTGAGACAAAGGCTCCCTCCTCAATCGTCAGCGAGATGTCCGACAGCGCCAAATGATCCTTGCGCGCCGAGGTCTGAAACACCTGCGAGACGCGATCGATCTCGATGATTGCGGAAGCCGGCTCTTGTGATGTCACCGGTCTCATCCATTCGCTCGATCTCGCAGCCACTACCGTCATCCCGTATCTCGTCTCACTCGCGCGAACATTCAGCGGCACGAGCTTAGCAAGAAACCTGCCAGACAGGCCGTCGCCTTCGCACACGTGCGGTGCGTCATTCGAACCACGGCCATTCTGCCGGGCCCTCATGCGTAACGGCTCCGCCCGGCGCTTGGCCGACCAGTCGCGCATATTTTGCGAGCGCACCTGCACGGTGACGGGGCGGACGTTGCTTCCAATCGCGCCGCCGCGCGGCGAACTCCTGCTCGTCGAGCAGGACATCCATCCGCCGATTTGCGGCATCAATCCGGATCCTGTCACCGTCGCGGACAAGCGCCAGCGGACCACCAACAAATGCCTCGGGGGCCACATAGCCGATGCACATGCCGCGGGTCGCGCCGGAGAACCGGCCATCGGTGATCAGCGCCACTTTTTCGCCCATGCCCTGCCCGTAGATCAGCGCGGTGACGCCGAGCATTTCGCGCATACCGGGGCCGCCGACCGGCCCTTCGTTGCGGATCACAAGAATCTCGCCCGCCTTGTAGCTACGGTCACGAACCGCTTTGACGCAGGCTTCCTCATCCTCGAAAACGCGTGCGACGCCCTCGAAGAACTGGTTCTTCAAACCGGCAACCTTGATCACCGCACCGTCCGGACAGAGGTTGCCCTTCAGAACTGCAACGCCCCCATCTGGCATGATAGGCGCACGAGACGCGTAAACGACCTCGCCATCGGGAGCATTGGCCGCACCATATTCCTCGGCAAGCGTTCGGCCCGTGATGGTGATACAGCTGCCCTCGATATGCCCGCTCTGGATCAGCTCGCGGATCACCACCGCCGCGCCGCCGATGTCGTAGACGTCTTTCGCCGTGTATTTGCCCCCAGGCCGCAGATTTCCGATCAGCGGCGTCCTGGCAAATACCTCGCCCACATCCTCGATCGTGAATGCAATGCCGGCCTCGTTCGCGATGGCAGGAAGGTGCAGTGCGGCGTTGGTCGAGCCGCCCGTCGCGGCCACGATCGCCGCGCCGTTCTCCAGGGATTTGCGCGTCACGATGTCGCGCGGCAGCGGTCCACCACGCTCCAGCATCGCCATGATCAGCCGCCCGGCTCGTCGTGATATCTGCGCCCGCTCGGCATAGACACCAGGCACCATCGAGACGTTGGGAATGGTCAGGCCCATCGCCTCCGACACCATTCCCATGGTGTTTGCAGTGAACTGACCGGCGCATGCGCCGATCGTCGGCAAGCAGGCGCGCTCGATCCGCTCGAGCGTGGCGCCGTCGATCTCGCCGGTCATGAAGCTGCCGACAGCCTCGTAGGAGTCCAGCACGGTCAACGTTCGACCGTCCACGCGGCCCGGCAGCGAGCTGCCGCCATAGATGAAAATGGACGGCACGTTGCAGCGAACCATACCCATCATCACGCCGGGAAGCGTCTTGTCGCATCCGCCATACCCGATCAGCGCATCGTAGGCCAGCCCATGCACGACGGCTTCGATCGAATCGGCAATCAGCTCCCGCGAGAACAGGGAGAACTTCATTCCCTCGTGGTTCATGCTGATGCCATCGGAAACCGAGACGGTCGAGAACTCACGCGGCGTTCCGCCGGCCTCCTCGATCCCGGTCTTGGCGGCAGCCACCTGGAAGTCGTGCGTCATGTTACAGGGCGTCTGCTCGCCCTTCATGCTGACGATGCCCACCATCGGTTTGGCGATCGCAGCGTCGTCCAGCCCCATGGCGCGCATGAATGCACGATGCGGGGCTCGGTCGAGCCCGTCTGTGGTGACGCGTGATCGCAACTTCTTCATATGTGCATCTTCTTCCTGCAGCGTCCCGGATGATCCGGAACGCTGCGATCTCACGCTCGATCGTTCGCCCGCTTCTATTGCAGCGGAGCGACGATCGTCTGATGCTTGAACTGCGCGACATCCAACTTAGGCAGCATTCCTGTCTCCGCATAGATGTCCAGCATCTTCTGGATCGCGGGGAAGTTTGGTGCTGCGCCTGGATCGCGACCGAAATCATTGTCCTTGAGCAGATAGGTCTCGAGCACCGGAACAGGCGCCTTCAGCACCTCCGATACGACCTTCAAGGTCTCTTCACGGTTCGCCAGCGCCTTCTTCATGCCTGACGTGATGTCGCGGACATAGGCTTTGACCAACTCCGGATTCTTGTCGACGAAATCGGCACGGCAGGCTTCCAGGATGTGCACGATGTTCGGCATTGCCTGGGACAGCGAGAACAGCTTCCTTGTGCCGCCCTTGGCCTCCGCGCGTGCGGCAAACGGCTGGTTCATGTTGACCGCATCGACGCGGCCTTGGCGCAGCGCGTCCTCGGAGACGGCAAAGCCGACCTCGACCAGCTTGATGTCCTTGGCCGGATCGACGCCATGCTGCTTCAAGAGCAGGTTGAATGGCCCTTGCGTGCCGCCACCGATCACGGAAATGCCGACCGTCTTGCCCTTGAGATCGGCGATTGTCTTGATGGGCGAGTCATCCTTGACCGCCCAGTAGACCGAGAAGCCGCCGGGCTTCTCGAAAACGTGCTGCGCCACGATATAGGCCTTGAGATTGCCACCGACCACGCCGTTGGCGAGCGACAGCGGCGCCTGTGTCGCGCAATCCAACGCACCGGCCGCCAATGCCTGCGTCATCGGCGCGGTGCCCTGAAATTGGGTCCATTCGATGTTGTAGGTCTTACCGATACTGGGAAATTCGGTCGGCCGGCGCATCATCCAGTACTTGGATTCCTCGGCCGGGATCGTCCAACCGACGCGGATCGTCTGCTGCCCCCATGACGGGCTTGCCCCCGCGCTCACGGCTGCTGCCGCCCCCAAAGCCAGGATCCATTTCGACACGGTTCGCATCGTACCCACTCCGCTGCTCTGGCGCCGACCGGCGCCCCCAACCCGACCGCCTCAAATGTTTCATGGTTCAAACAATCAGGCAAGCCATGCGAGCCGGGCGGTTTTGCCCTCGGATGCACAATGTATGGTAAAGGGGCCGTCGCATTGCGACAGAAGGAGGCAACCTATGGCTGATGAGAGCAAGGCAAACCCGCAAGGCACCGAGAGGCTCGGCTATCTCGGCCTTGGACTCATGGGGGCGCCGATGACCCGACGTCTGCTCGCAGCCGGCTA
Organism: Bradyrhizobium sp. USDA 327; assembly: GCF_041262065.1. Classification (NCBI taxonomy): domain Bacteria; kingdom Pseudomonadati; phylum Pseudomonadota; class Alphaproteobacteria; order Hyphomicrobiales; family Nitrobacteraceae; genus Bradyrhizobium; species Bradyrhizobium sp. USDA 327. The sequence goes on from NZ_JBGCCW010000001.1 coordinate 4,571,665, forward strand.
TCAGGTCGCAGTCTGGAACCGCTCAGAGGGCAAGATCGCTCCGCTCGCCGAGGCCGGCGCCGCGCGTGCGGTCAAGCCTCGTGATCTTCTGGTAAACTCGGACATCGTCTTCATGTGCGTGACGGATGCGGCGGCGGTCGAAGAGGTGATCTTCGGGCCTGAAGGTCTGGCGGCGGCGCCTGGCGCAGGTAAGCTTGTCGTCGACTTCTCCTCGATACATCCCGACGCGGCGCGCGATCTCGCAACGCGACTGAAAGACGCGAACGGCGCGGGCTGGATCGATGCGCCGGTGTCCGGGGGCACGAAGGGCGCCGAGGAAGGCACGCTCGCCATCATGGCGGGCGGGGAAGCTGGCGACATCGAGAGGGTGCGGCCCTATGTGCTGGCCATGGCGCGCAGGTTCACTCACATGGGCCCGGTCGGCGCCGGCCAGACCACAAAGCTGTGTAACCAGGTGATCGTCGGATGCGCGATGGCCGTCCTCGCGGAAGCAGCGCGCCTTGCCGTGAACGCCGGAATTGACGCCAACCGGTTGCCTGAAGCGCTCGCCGGCGGCTTTGCGGATTCCATCCCGCTCCAGCTGTTCGTTCCGCGGATGGTCCAGGGCATTCACAACCCGCCGCTCGGTCACATCGCCACGATGCTCAAGGACCTCGATACGGTCGCCGATGTCGCCCAGGCGACGTCGACCCCGGTGCCGATGGCCACCCTTGCCGGACAACTTTTCCGGCTGGCGAAGGCCGCGCGAGGTGCGGAAGCGGACGCGCTGGAGATCTACAAGCTTTCGGGGCCGGAGCGCCAGGCCGTCTAGGCGACCTGAAGCGCGTTACGGCGCCTTCTTGCGTTCATCGTCGGCCATGAAGCGGCCGAACGCCCCCCGTGCGAAGAGCAGCGGCTCCTTCGCATTGTAGGTGTAGGCCTCGACCGCGCCGAGAAAGATCACGTGGTCGCCGCCATAGTAGCGATTCACGGAGCGGCATTGAAAGTTGGCAACGCTCTCGGCGAGCACTGGCGCGTTGCCGAGGCCTGGCGCCCAGTCCACGCCGGTGAACTTGTCGTCCGACGATTTTGCGAATTTGTTCGCAAGCGCCTGTTGCGAAGCACCAAGCACGTTGACCGTGAAATGGCTGGCGTTCTGGAAGATGGTCAGGCTCGAGGAATAGACGACGAGGCTCCACAGAACCAGCGGCGGGTTCAGAGAGACCGAGGCGAACGAATTGCACGTCAGTCCGTAGGGCTTGCCGTCAGCCGCTGCCGCCGTGATGATCGTCACGCCCGTTGCATAGGTTCCGAGCGCGTTGCGAAAATCGCGGGGATCGATCAGCGAGCTGTCGCTCGCGAACTCGTTAGCGGGATCGGGAGCGCGGGGCTGCTTCGGCAGATCATTCATCGGCCGACCTCACAGCGTGAGATTCTCGGACGGCAGGCCGAGCGCCACCCGTCCATAGTTGGTGCCAGCCGCATCGAAGTTGAACGCGAGATGCGAGTTGATCGCGTGCGCATCGCGGAACTGCCGCTGCAACATGCCGCTCGTGAACAGACCGCGCGCGCCACTCGCGGCAAACAGCATCGAGACCGCGTCCGTGCACAAGTTCACTGAGAAAGATCCGTCGCGCCGGTATCTGGTCTTGGTCGCCATGTCAGGGATATGGCCGCGCCATGCGTCCGTCATGGCATCGAGGCAGGCCGACCGCATGATCAGGCGTGCGGCGTCGATCTTCGCCGAGGCCTCTGCGATCTTGATCTGCGTGCTTTGAAAATCGCTCAGCTTGGCGCGATTGTAGGTTGAAATGCGATGACGCGCGACCTCTGTGTAATCGTCGAGGCACGCCTGCGCGTTCCCCAGCGCGACACCGGAGAGGACGTAAGGGAATAGCGAGAACACGGGTAACGCATACAGCGGATTCGGATTGACCTTGCTTCCCGGTGTCGGGCCACCTGAGAGGTCACCGACAGCGACCGTCATGTGGTCGGCCACGAAGGCGTCCCGGACTTCCACGTCGCAAGACCCCGTCCCGCGCAATCCTGCGACATTCCAGGTGTCCAGCACCTTGTAATCGCCCTTCGGCAGCAGGAAGATTCGATACTCGATGCCGTCCGCCTCGTCCTCGGAGTAGACCACGCTTGCAAGCATGTTCCATTCGCAGGAGGCAACGCCCGAGGAGAACGGCCAACTGCCGTGCAGCCGGTATCCGCCCGCGACCCGCGTGGCGCGTCCTGCGGGAAAAATGAACGAGGATGCGATCAGCGCGTCCGGATCACGGCCCCAGACCAGATCCTGCGCCCTTTGGTCGAACATCCCGAGCATCCAGTGATGGCTCGCCAGGTTGGCGAGATTCCAGGCTACCGACGCATCCGCCTGCCCGAGCAGTTCAGCGCAATCGACGAGGGCGACATAGTCGAGCTCGGCGCCGCCGATCCGGGCCGGTTGGAGCATCCGGAACAGGCCAGCGTCATGGAGGTCCTTTTCGGTCTCCGGCGGAAGACGCCGCAGCTCCTCCGTCCGCGCGGCGCGCTCGCGCAGTCGGGGCAATAGCGCTCGAGCCTTCGCAATCATTGCTGCATAGACTTCTCCGCCAGCTTGCTGTCCGGTGGGCTGAATCATGCGCGGCTCCTGACCGAGCGCCATTCGTGTCCCTCGCTTTCACACATTTATGCGGCGAGACCTTCTCTAAATCAAGCCGAGGCAACGTCCTCAAGCTGGCGTCGGAGGCTTGGCCGAGCCAAAGGCGCCCTTCTCGGCAAATTGGGCAATGCGACGTTCGTCGTAACCGAGCGTATCATGCAGGACCTGCTTCGTATGCTGACCCAATAGAGGTGCCGCAACGGGATCGATCGCGCCGGTCAGGCCCATGGTAATCGGGGGCTCGATGTTGGGCACCCATTCCGCTGTAGGGTGCGGAATCCGGTTCAAGCGATGGCGCTCGCGCGCCTCGGGTGCATTGAACCCCTCCTCGACCGTGCGGAGGTAGCCGACCGGAATATTGGCCAGCTTCATCTTCGCCATCCAGTTCTCGAGCGTATCGCCTGCAAAGACCTCTGCAATGGCTGCCCGCAAGAGCTCCTTGTTTTCCGAGCGCGCCTTGCGCGTGGCAAACTGCGGATCGGTGATGAGGTCAGGTCGGTTCAGGACCTCCACCACGAGCCGGCGGTAGAGCCGATCGTTGGCGCAGGCCATGTAGAGCGGCCCGTCGGAGGCCTCATAGACCCCGACCGTGGGAGACCCGCTGGGCGAATTGCCGAACCGGCCGGGGTTTTCGCCGTTGATGAGATAGGCCATGCCGTAGAAGCCGGTCATCCCCATCGCAACGTCGAACAGGGCTACTTCGACATGCTGGCCGCGGCCGAGCCGGTCCCGCGCCAGCAGCGCCAGCAGGATCGCGTTGCAGGCGGACATCCCTGTTGCCATGTCCACGATGGGCGGGCCGGTACGGACCGCCGGGCCGTCGGCAAATCCATTGAGCGACATGAAGCCACTTTCCGCCTGGGTGATGGGATCGAAGCCGGGCCGCGAAGCAAACGGGCCGGTGCGTCCATAGGCGGAGATCGAGCAATAGACCAGCCGCGGGTTGAGCGGCGCGACCGACTCATAGTCGAGCCCGAACCTCTTCATCACCCCGCTCGAAAAGTTCTCCACGACCACATCTGCCTTGCGGATCAGATCCAGCGCGATCTCTCGGGCCTCCGGCACGGCAAGGTCGAGCGCAATGCCGCGCTTGTTGCGGTTCAGGCTGAGATAGGCGGCGCTTTCGCCGCCAATCTCGGCATGCTCATAGACGCGCGTGTCGTCGCCGCCGTCGGGGTTCTCGATCTTGATGACGTGGGCGCCATAATCGGCGAGCGTCTGGGTGCAGGCCGGGCCGGCGACCACGCGCGTGAAATCGACGACCAGCAGACCATCGAGCGCAGTCGGCCCTCCAGTCCCTCGCGACGAACGCACCGGCAATTGAGGCTTGGTGGGCATCGATAGCGCTCCCTTACATCGGCTTATGGCCGCCGAATTTCCGCAAGAGCAAACTTAAAGCCCGGCATGATCGACTTCGCAAGTGCTTCGCCCGCATCGCCCAAATACGCAAAAAGGACCCGGCAGCCATCAGGCTGCCGGGCCTTTCGATATTCCGGGTACATTGGCTGCGTGACGTCTCGCGCCGGCTATTCACCGTTGCCACGTTCCGCATTACGGGAAACCCCGCTCCATTCTCTCAGCGGAGCCACTTTCGCCAGTAAAGCGTGTGCGACCAGGCCCACGGTAATTCGGGTTCATAGAGCCGATAGCCCGCCTGGATGAAATTATTGGCAGATATCGGATTGTCCGTCGTATCGGACACGATGCTCTCCCATCCCACGCGCCGTCCCCGCGCCTCGACGACGCGCATAAGCCTGCGCTGGAGGCCGCGGCCCCAATGCCGCTGCAAGACCCCGACCCTGGAGAAATAGCCGCCATTTCGAACGTGCGTCGACGGCACGACACCGGCGAAGGCGACCGCGTCATCACCGTGATAAGCCAGCCACCACGCACCAAGATCGAACTCGGGCATAGCTGCGGCATCGAAGAACGTGAGTTGATGCAGATCGCATAAGGTGTCGGCAACGTCATCATCGGATGAATCGACGATACGAATTCTGTACATGGCGTGGCTCATTGCGGCAAAGACCGAGATCGGGTGCGCGGCGACGTCACCACCGCCGGCAGCTCACTTGCCCAGCACGACCTTGACACCGAGCCAGACGGCTCCCATGAGACCCGTGGCAAGCACCGTGATCACCGCCTTGAAGGTGTAGCTCTGCGCCTGCTCCACGCTCTTTCGCCATCTGCGCAAATGCTGGAAATCTGCGCGCAGCTCCTTTCGGTCGTCATCTTCGATTCCCAAAGAGGCGAGCACCGACGCCACCGCCTTCAGTACGATCGCATCGATGCTCTCCTGCTGGAGCCTGTGCTGCTGGGCCATCGTCTCGGCCACAATGGCCTTGATCTCGTCGTCCGCCATCTTCATCGCTTGATGATCCTCGCAACATTCTCGAAGCCGCGCTTGGCGAAATAGAATGAGACCACGAGATTGGCTGTGATCGCCGCAAACCCCGCCAGAGCGTCCGTCGAACCCAAGCCGAGGACCTTGTCCCAGACCAGGAGCTTGGCGAAATAGAGCGCGACGCAATAACCCATCAGCTTGTCCGGCTCGTACCAACGCCCGAGTTCGACGACCGGAGACCGCAGCGGCGCGGGCAGCGGGCCCTGCGCCGCGGGCCGGCACGTTCGCGCGTGCACGGCCAGCAATGGTTCGGACGGCGGCGCGCCGATGGGCGCTCCAAGTTTGACGAGTGCGTGGCCGCAATGCGTTGCCGCCGTCCGATTCCGAAATCGAGAACGAAAAAACCCGCGGCGGATGTCTCCGCGCGGGTCAACCAAACTCGTCTCGATGATGCCATCATGCCGGTGTTTTGCCCGACGTGTCAAACCATGTGTTGTGCGCGATTGTCGTCGCACGAGGCGGACATGAAAAAGCCCGCTGCAGATTGCTCCGCGCGGGCCAACCAAACTCGTTTCGATGATGCCATTCTGCCAGTGTTTTGCCCGACGTGTCAACGCGGCGAGCGCTGAAGCGGAAGCCCCTCCTCCCGGCTCAATATGTGGTTCGCAAGGGGCTTGCTTCAAGCCCCCGATGATCGCGTAGAAGCCTCGACCCAACAACGAGCCGAGGGGTCACGACATGCCTGTATCGCTTCCGACATCCCTGTCGCGCGGCCGAAAGCGCGCAAGTCGCGCGGCAGCCACCGGCCATGCGGTCATCATCGCCGGCGGCGGCCCGACTGGGCTGATGCTGGCCGCGGAGCTTGCGCTGGCGCATATCGACGTCGCCGTGGTCGAGCGACGCGCCAACCAGGAGCTGGTCGAGACGCGCGCCGGTGGACTGCACGCACGCAGCATCGAGATCCTCGATCAGCGCGGCGTCGCCGAGCGCTTCCTACGCGAAGGACAAATCACCCAGCTTGCAGGCTTCGCCTGGACGCGGCTCGACATCAGCGACCTCCCCACAAGGCACGCCTACGGGCTCGCCCTGCGACAGAACCACATCGAGCGCCTCCTGGCCGACTGGGTCGCGGAGTTCGCGGTCCCGGTTTATCGCAACGCCGAGGTGACGAGCTTCGCGCAGGACGAGGCCGGCGTCGACGTCACGCTCTCCGGCGGCGAGACGTTGCGCGCAAATTATCTCGTCGGCTGCGACGGCGGCCGCAGCGTGGTGCGCAAGACCGCCGGCATCGATTTCGCCGGTTTCGATCCGACGCTCAGCAATCTCATGGCCGAAGTCGAGATGCGCGAGGAGCCGGAATTCGGCCTGCGTCACGACGCGCTGGGCTTTCACGGCCTCAGCAAGACGGAGAGCGGGCGCGTGCTGGTCGTCGTGACGGAGGCGACGCTCGATCGCAACGGCCAGCCCACCTTGCGCGATCTCAGTGAGGCCCTCGTCGCCGTGTACGGCACCGACTTCGGTCTGCACAGCGCCACCTGGATTTCCCGCTTCACCGATGCGGCGCGGCAGGCTGCATCCTATCGCAGGGAACGCGTGCTGCTCGCCGGCGATGCCGCGCACATCCATCACTCCGTGGGCGGCCAGGGCCTCAACACCGGCCTGCAGGACGCGGTCAATCTCGGCTGGAAGCTAGCGCAGGTCGTCAAGGGCATTTCGCCTGACAGCCTGCTCGACACCTACCACGCCGAGCGCCATCCCGTCGCCGCTCGCGTGCTGCGCAACACCAGGGCGCAGATCGCCCTGCTCCGCCGCGCCGACGACGGCCTCAAGGCCGCGCGCGACGTCGTGTCCGAGCTTCTCGCCATGGACGAGCCGCGCAAGCGTTTTGGCGCGATGATGAGCGGGCTCGACATCCGCTATGATCTCGGTGAAGGCCACGCCCTGCTCGGACGCCGCATGCCCGATCTCGATTTGATGGTCGACGGACAGAAGCTGAGACTGTTCGCGCTGCTGCACAGCGCGCGCGGCCTGTTGCTCAATCTTGGCAAGCGCGGCGGCATCGACATCGCTCCTTTGGCAGATCGCATCGCGTTGGTCGATGCCGATTGCGACGGCGCATGGGAGCTTCCGGCCATTGGACAAGTCGCCGCGCCCAAGGCCGTGCTCGTGCGGCCCGATGGCCATGTGGCCTGGGTGGGAGACGAGAACCGATGCGGACTTGCGGTGGCGCTGACGACGTGGTTCGGGACGGGTGGTGCATAAAGCACGAACGTCTCATGCGCCGCCAAAACAAAAGCCCGCGGCATACTCGCGGGCTTGATACGAACTCTTTCGATGATGCCATCTCTGCCAGTGTTTTGCCCGACGTGTCAAATGGCTGTCTCGCGGCCCACGACGGAGTCCGCCACAAACTTCATTCCGGCCGAAGCAAAGGCCGTATCCAGCGAGAGAACCATTCCTCACCGTCATTGTGCGGATTGCCCGGGCCGTCCACTCCGAAGATCGGTGGTGGAATGAGGTAGCTCGGCTCATCCGCGAATATACCGATCGGCTTGCTCGGCTGCGGATGCTGGCCGTCAGCGGGCGACACGGTCCAACTGCCAAACCGCTCGTTGAATTCGGTAGACGGCAGATACGGGACTGGCGCACTCCCGGATGAGAACACGCTGCCCGCGTTCGTCTCATTCACCCGGGTGAGACGTCGGACATCTTCGGGCGCGACTGATCCTGCGGCAGACGCGGCCGCGGCCTCTGGCAAATCTTTGGCAGGCACGGTGCCGACTGCCGTGCTGGCCCAATTGCCGAAGCGATCCGCAAAACTACTAGCGGGGGTCTCTGGATCAAATGACGAAGCTTCGCCCAACCGCGGCACGAACGCCGATGAGCCCGAAGAGTTGCTGCTGCCATCCGCCTCCTCCTTCGACGGCGCGTCCTGCGTCTTGCGCCCAAGAAACGTATCGGGTGGTGGTTGCTTCAACAGTTCGCGGCATTCGCGCACGTCCGCAGCACGCGTCAGTCTTCTCGTGCTCGGCAGGCCGACAGACGCGCATCTCGGGGCTCCCTTCGCTTTGCAGGCGGGAGCACGATCGCTCTCTCAGTCACCGGCGCCCACGGAGGAAAAGCCTTGGCCGGTGAAACGACGTCGACTACCGAGGTCGCTTTGGTTCAAAAATGAGCCTGGCATCACGTCGCGCGCAAAATGAGTAAGTGGCTCAAGCGGCTGAACTTGCACCCGAAAATTTAATCTGCGGCCGTACCAAATGATACAGACCCCTTCTCCGCAAGCGGTGTAGGATTGATCCATCACCGCAAGGCCCGTGGCACAGATCGGTGATGAGAACGCCAGTTGCGCTCCCGCCTGCTCGAATGAGGGAGATGCGCCATGCAGACACGACGTCGTTTCAAACAGACCAAGACCCTGACCGACAGACTCGCGGACGAAGCCGCCCGCTGTCGCGCGGAAGCGCGCACGCTTACGCCGGGGCGTCGCCGCGAGATGCTGCTGCGCCAGGCGCGACAGGACGAGACCGCCATGCAGATCGAGGCCTGGCTGCGCTCGCCCGGACTGAGGGCGCCGACATGACGCAGCAATATCGCGCCTATCTCGTCGGCGAAAATGGCGTCTTCCGATCCGCCGAAGCGTTCGAAGCCGCGTCCGATTCCTCCGCGCTGGCCTTTGCGAAGCAGTTCACGCGGCTGGGCAAGGTCGAAGTCTGGCAGCTCGGCCGCAAGGTCGCCGTGCTGGACTCCGATCAATCCCGGCCACCGCTGCACGCGCGATCCCGATCGACACCGATGCATCAATGATCGCGTGACCGCGATCGCGACGTCAGATCTTCGATCTCGAAGCAGAACGTCACCTGCATGACGGGACCGCCGGCGTCGCGAACGTCGATCGCCATCTCTTGCCGGCCGCCCGTGAGCGGCGCGGACAGCACGGCGTCGCGCGCCATGTCGGCAACCGACTTGGCCGCCTCGGCCTGAACTGCGCGCGGGCCGGACAATTCCAGTCCCTCCTCGTCCACCGCAGTTCCCTTCTCGTCGCGAAGGTCGAAGTAGTATCGGGGCATTGTTGCATCCTTTGCCGTAATAGCTCAGGGAGCGAACAAAGGTTTCCAAGGGGGCGCAAAAATTCTCTTGGGATCAAAGGGTTTTGGGAACGGAGCGCGCACGCTCAGCCGGGACCGGAGCGCGCACGCTCAGCCGGGACCGGAGTGCGTGAGCTCGCGCACTCGCCCCTCACTCCTCCGCAAGCTTGCGCTCGATATAGGCGTCCACCGTCTCGGCGAACGAACGCTGCACGCCGACCGCGGCATCGTGCTGGTCGAGCGCGTCGCGCTGGAGCACGCGCAGGCCGCGTCCGCGAACGCTCGCCGCCGCCGTGTTCAGGAACTCATCGATGGCGCCCCTGGCGAGCGGAATGGCCTTGGGATCACCCCTTGCGATCAGGAGCCGCAACAGGCTCTGGCATTCGGCCAAGCCGGGCATGGCTTCTCTCACCTTTGCTGCGATTTCGGCTTCGGGCGCTTGACCGGCTGGGTATGGGTGCCGAACAGCGCCAGCAAGAACGCGACTTCTTCCTTCGAACCGATCTGGATCATGATTGTCTCTCCCGTTCGCTTCGTTGGTCGAGGCGCGGAGCCGAGCCGTTCAGGACAATCGGGTTTCAGCACTGTTTCAGGCGTGTTTCATCGAGGTCATCCGCACGGCCCCGCCTGTTTGCGTCCTCAAAATCAAAGCCCGCGACGGATTGCTCCGCGCGGGCTTTCATCGATCGCGTTTGCCTCGGGAGGCGCCGAAGCCCTGGCGGGGACCACGGCCACCGCGCCTTCCCGTCTCAGTGCATGTGACCGATCAGGTAGGCGCGCCGCCAAGAAGGATCACAGCGGGATGGCCCGAAGCAAAAGCGCAGACATTTCCTCAGTGCGAGGTGCAGATCTTGACCGTCTTCATGCCGGCCTCGGCTTCAGACCTGGTCTTGTACACGGTGTCGCCGCTGACAACCGTCGTTTCCGTGGTCGTCGGCTTGGATTCGGTGATGGTGCACTTCTTGGTCTTGACGTCCTGAACCACGTAGAACGATTGCGCAAACGCGGGAGACGCAACCGACGTCAGCACAGCGGCTGCAATGATGGCTTTGATGTTCATCGTGTCCTCCTCCAGCAGCCCGGTCATCAGGCCTGTCATCTACAAACAGGACAGATTGCCACTTGTTCCCGGGATCAAGATTCGAACCAACCGGCACGGACTGCGTTGGTGCGCCAACAGGAGGCTTCGATGCTGAACGTGCGGCTCGTGACAACTTCTCTGGCGATGCTGGTCACGCTGATGGCTGCTGCAGCAGCTGAGCCCGTCAAGGACCAGGCTGCTCCTGTCGTTCAAAGCTCCGCCGAAGCCCGCCCCATCCGCGTCATACTTCCAGCTCCCTGGGAAACCACCCAGAGCCAAGGCGAGCCTGTGAAGTCTTCAAAGTAGCAGCCTGCCGGGGAACGCCACTGCGGCAGACGACGGCCACAGCTCGCTCGACGTTGCCGACCAAAGAGCCGCGGCAGACTCCTCCAGAACAGTAGCAACCAATTCGAATCTCGCATGTTGTCGCCGGCACAATCACTTGCAGGAGACAAAAACATGTCACGTCTAACTCTGCTGGCAGCAACCCTGTTGCTGCTCGGCGCGGCGCCCGCGGGCGCCCAGTCGCAGCCGGCGCAAAGCGGGCCCGGAAACAACGCCGTCAACAGCTCGGACCAGAACAACTCAAATGCTCCGGTCGCCGGCCGCAACAGCTTCACCGAGGGACAGGCGAAATCGCGGATCGAGGGCGCGGGATTTTCCAACGTCTCCGGCCTGCAGAAGGACAACGAAGGCGTCTGGCGCGGCAAGGCCGACAAGGCCGGCACCAAGACCGATGTCAGCGTCGACTTCCAAGGCAACGTCAATCCCGCCAAGTAAGGAGGAATTAGCATGACGACCACCATTTCTCGTCTCTACGACAATTATTCCGATGCGGAGCAGGCTGTCAGGCGGCTCGAAAGCGCCGGCGTACCGCACTCCGATATCAGCATCGTCGCCAACAACTCGGACAATTGGTACGGCTCGTCGTCCGGCAAGGCCGGCCTCACATCGGGCGGCAAGGTCGATCGTGATCGCGACGGCACCGACGATCGCGCCGAGGGCGCGGGGACCGGTGCGGGCATCGGCGCCGGCATCGGCGGCGCGGCAGGCCTGCTCGCCGGCCTCGGCCTGCTAGCCATCCCCGGCCTCGGGCCCGTCGTCGCTGCCGGATGGCTCGCTGCGACCGCTGTCGGTGCGGCCGCCGGCGCAGCAACCGGAGGCATCGTTGGCGCCCTCACCGAAGCCGGTGTCTCCAAGGAGGATGCATCGCTCTATGCCGAGGGCGTTCGCCGTGGCGGCACGCTCGTCACAGCCAGGGTGCCGGACCAGGATCGCGCACGCCTCGAAGCGCTTCTGCACGAGAGGTCCGTGAACTTGCAGGATCGCAGCTCAGCCTGGAAGAAGTCCGGCTGGACCGACTTCGATGCCGCCAGCCCGCCACTTGCGCCCGACGATATCCGGCGCGAACGCGAGCTGTACGGCGCGGGCTCGCGGCGATAAGCCGGCAGCAGGCCCAACACGACAAAGGCCCCGCGATGCGGGGCCTTTTTCATGCCGAACGCCGGTCATCATGGCGACGCCGGCACTCGCCCATGGTCTGATCTTGCCAGTGTTTTGCCCGACGGGTCAAACTTTATCTTAAATGCAGCAAAGCGGATTGGGCGAAGTGAAATCTCTACGCGTCATGCTGGGACATGTCGCCTGGACGGGGCAAGCCGGGAGATCGTCAATGTACTACGTCGCCGCTGCATTGCTGGTGCTGTCGGGACTGTTCTACTCCGCGAGCCGTCATGAGCTCGGCCAATTCGGAGCGGACGTGTGCAGCTATGGCGGCACGTTCTGCGACAATCCGGTGGTTCTCTTCACCGGCGCGGCGCTGGCCGCCGCCTGGGGCATGTTCGTCAGCGTGAAGTAGGACGACCCGGGCAGCTTCATCCCGCACTGAATTTCCGCCGCCGGTTGCGAGCCGCGGATGGCCGCCGATTTCGAGACGTCTTGCGATGCTGGCAATCTACCCCTGTTTTGCCCGACGGAGCAAGCGAATTTAGTATTATCAGAAATGACGCCGCTCGCGCGGCAGGAACCTATGTTCCCGCATTCGCATTTGCTAGGGACACGCCAGCACCCCTGCGAGGTCCCCGTACATGCGCGACAGCGCCCTCACGCCGACGAAATCCGCGCCGACGCTGATGCAAAGGCTGGGACCGGGCCTCGTCACCGGAGCTGCCGACGACGACCCGTCGGGCATCGCCACCTATTCGCAGGCCGGCGCGCAATTCGGCTACGGGCTGCTCTGGACCGTATTCCTGACCACGCCGTTCATGATCGCGATCCAGCTCGTCAGCGCGCGGATCGGCCGCGTCACCGGCAAGGGGCTCGCCGCCAACGTCATGCAGATCGCGCCGCGCTGGGCGGTGCTGGCCCTCGTCGCCATGCTGGTTGCCGCAAACACGTTCAACATCGCCGCCGACATCGCCGCGATGGCCGAGGCGCTCTCGCTCGTCATCGGCGGCCTCAACCACGAACACGCGCTGATCTTCGCGGCCGGCTCCACCCTGCTCCAGGTGTTCCTGCCCTACCGCCGCTATTCGCCGGTGCTGAAATTCCTCACCTTGGCGCTGTTCGCCTATGTCGCGACCGCCTTCACCGTCGACATTCCCTGGAGCACGGCGCTGCTTGCCGCGGTGTGGCCGAAGGCAAATGTCAGCGGCGACTATTTCATGATGGTGGTCGCCGTGCTCGGCACCACCATCAGCCCCTATCTGTTCTTCTGGCAGGCCTCGCAGGAGGTGGAGGAGATGAACCAGGGCCAGCGCGACAAGCCGCTTCGCGAGCTCAGGCACGGCGGCAAGCCGGAGCTCGCGCGCATCAGGACCGACACCATCTCCGGCATGCTGCTGTCCAACGGCATCGCCTTCTTCATCATCCTCACCACGGCGTCGGTCCTGCATGCCAACGGCATCACCAACATCAATTCGGCGACCGAAGCGGCCGAAGCGCTGCGGCCGCTCGCCGGGGATTTCACCTTCGCCCTGTTTGCGATGGGCATCATCGGCACGGGTCTGCTCGCGATCCCGGTGCTGGCGGGCTCGGCCGCCTACGGCGTCGCGGAGATCTTCGGCTGGCGTGCCACGCTGGAGGCCAAGCCGGACGAAGCGGTCGGCTTCTACACCATCATCGCGGCGGCGACCCTCATCGGCTTCGGCCTCGGCTTCACGGGGATCGACTCGATCCACATGCTGGTGTGGAGCGCAGTGCTCAACGGCATCGTCGCCGTCCCCATCATGGCCATGATGATGCTGATCGTCTCGAGCCGCGCGATCATGGGCCGCTTCAGGGGCCGCTCATGGCTGATCGCGCTGGGCTGGCTCGGCACTGCGCTGATGGCGCTGGCCGTCCTCGCCCTGCTCGTCTCTTCGGTGGTTGGCTGACGAGACCGGCGAAAGCGCCGCCGGGATGCGCTCGCGGGCGCATCGCTGCGCCCTTCCCGCAGGTCCTCGGTTGGCCTAACAATGCGGTCCGGGCCCGGATCGAGCCACAAGAAGAAGCCCGGGCGACAGGGAGCGACATGAGCAAATCATCAAAAGCAACAAGCCTCGAGATCCTTGCCTGCGATGCCGGCTGGAGAAATTATCATTTCGTCAAGCTGACGACCGAGGACGGCGTCGTCGGCTGGAGCGAATTCGACGAGGGTTTCGGCTCGCCCGGCGTTGGGGCTGCCATCCAGCGCCTCTCCGCCCGTGTCATCGGGCAGAACGTCTTCCAGCACGAACGCATCTTTGCCGAATTGTTCGCAGCGACGCGTCCCGCCGCCGGCGGCGTGGTGGCGCAAGCCCTCGGTGCAATCGAGAATGCGCTGCTCGATGCCAAGGCGAAGTCTCTCGGGGTCCCCTGCTATGAGCTGCTCGGCGGCAAGATCCGCGACCGTATCCGGGTCTACTGGTCGCATTGCGCCACATGGCGCATCAATCACCCATCCTGGTACAAGCCGCCGATCGAAAGTCTCGACGGCGTCAAGGCCATGGGGCGCGAGGTCCGCGAGAAGAAGTTCACCGCGCTCAAGACCAACATCTTCTCCTATGACGACGGCAGGCCGACCGGCTGGCGTCCCGGCTTCGGCTCACCCTTCGCGCCCGAGATCAACGTCGACCGCAAGATCCTGCGCGACCTGCATGTGCATCTGGAGGCGATGCGCGACGGCGCGGGTCCTGACGTCGACATCCTGCTCGACTGCAACTTCAACGCCAAGACCGAAGGCTATCTGAAGATCCTGCGCGCCATTGCCGACCTCGACATGTTCTGGATCGAGATCGACAGCTTCAATCCGGAGGCGCTCGGTTATATCCGCAGGCAGAGCCCGCATCCGATCTCATCCTGCGAGACGCTGCTCTCCTTGCGTGAATTCCTGCCCTATTTCCACGCACAGGCCATGGACGTCGCGATCATCGACACGCCCTGGAACGGCGTCTGGCAATCGATGAAGATCGCGAGCGCTGCGGAAGCCTTCGAGGTCAACGTCGCCCCGCACAACTTCTACGGCCATCTCTGCTCGATGATGAACGCACATTTCTGTGCCGCGGTGCCGAACCTGCGCATCATGGAGATCGACATCGATCGTCTGTCCTGGGACCGCGAGCTGTTCACGCATGAGCCGGAGCTTCAGGACGGCCATCTGATCGTCCCGGACCGGCCCGGCTGGGGCACCGAGCCGAACGAGGACGCCTTGCGCGCGCACCCGCCGAAGACGAGCGGCGGGCTCCTCAATTACGGCCGCAGGAGCTGAGAGCTACGGCGTCACGGGATTGACGGTCGGGGACGTCTTCGGCCCCGGGCGTGCCGGCTCGACCGGTGACTTCGGTTCGGTCGGAAGCACGGCGGCGCCCGCGGCGCGCGCCGCTTCTCCCGTGGTCGCGTACATCGCGACATGAGCCGGCTGGGTCTTGGCGCGGCTCCACGGCCCGTGGTCGACGATCAGCATTGCCGCAATCGTCACACCCGCCACGATCAGCGCGATCACACCGGGATGCCGAAGGGCGGTGGAGATGGAGTTTGCGAAACGACCACTTGTCATCGAAGGATCCGCTATTTTCCAGGTTAACTCAATCGCGCCCCACCCGGTTCCCCGCCCCCATCAAGCAAGTTCCAGGCCAGCGCGTCGGACCCTGCTGCTGCAGCCGAATCCCAGCGCCTCGCACAAACGCCGTCCGCCGCTTCACTCCCCCGGAGCGATTGCGTTGCTCGGCGTCGGCCGGTCTGTGATCTGCTGGCCGAACAGGCTGCCGATCAGCTCGACTGCAGCACGCGCCGTCCGTCCACGTTCGTCCAGGAAGGGATTGAGCTCGACGATATCGACCGATCCGACTAGGCCGGAATCGTGCAACAGCTCCATGATCAGGTGCGCCTCGCGATAGGTGGCGCCACCCGGCACCGTGGTGCCGACGCCCGGCGCCACGCAGGGATCGAGGAAATCGACGTCGAAGCTGACATGCAGCACGCCATTGCTCGTCTTGACCCGCTCGATGACGCGCCGGATCATGACGGCGACGCCGAACTCGTCGATCTGGCGCATATCGACGATCCTGATCCGACGCAAGCGCATCAACTCCTTTTCGAGCTTGTCGATCGAACGCGCACCGAACAGGTCCAGCCTGTCCGGGTCGATCGACGCGCGCGGATCGCCGCCGAGCAGGCCGTCGAGGCCGGGCTCGCCGCACAGGAACGCAGCTGACATGCCGTGCATGTTCGCGGTGATCGTCGTCTCCGGGGTGTTGTAGTCGGCATGGGCATCGAGCCAGAGCACGAAGAGTTCGCGTCCGCGCTCTTGCCAGTGACGCGCCATCGCATTGACCGACCCCATCGACAGCGTGTGATCGCCGCCAAGGAAGATCGGCAGCGCACCGGTTGTCGCGATCTCATAGCCTCTGCGGCTCAGGACTCGTGTCCAGCGCTGGATTTCGCGGTAGTGATTGGCATTTTCGGGCGGCGTGTCGGTAAGGTCCCGGACTTCGGCTACGGAAAGATCGCCATAGTCGACAACCTCGAAATCCAGGCTTTCGAGCAGTGTTGCCAGGCCGGCGGTGCGCAGCGCCGCAGGCCCCATCAAGGTGCCGCGCTGCGAAGCCCCCATGTCGATGGGAGCACCGAGCAAGGCGATGCGCCGGGCTCGATCCGTCACGGTCCGATCGGTCACGGCTGTCTCCTGACATCAGCAAGGTTGACCCAGCCTAACAGAGATTCGCACCCGTCGTTTCCCGGAGAAGGCAGCCACCATCGATGTATCCCGGAACAAAATCCCGTGCGCTGAATTGCCCATCCAAGGCCGGCACTCGCCGTAAACCACGCGCCTGTCGCGGATAGCCAGAGGTGTCGGCTTCCATCATCAGGCCCGGAGGTCGCCCCCTTGAGCACCGAGATACCGCAATCCACGTCCCAACCCGGCATGGCCGAGCGTGCCATCGATGCAACGGCGGATGTCTCCCGCACGATCGGTGAAGTCGCCGGAGGACTGCGCGCAGGCGTCGACCGCCTGACCTCTGCCGTCGAGGAATCGCGAAAGCCTGGCGGGGCTCTCGCGACGGTCGCAGCGGTCACCCGCGAAGCGCCGCTTGCCAGCCTGTTCGTTGCGTTCCTCTTTGGCATGGCGGTGGCGCGCCGGCGGTAGAAGCGAAGCCCCCGCTCAGGCAGCGCTGGCAGCCGTGTGCCCAGCCGCGAGGAACTGCCGATCGAATGCTTCAGCCGGCATCGGACGGCCGAAGAAATATCCCTGCCCTTCCTCGCATCCCATGCTGACCAGGAAGTCGGCAGTTGCCTTGTCCTCGATGCCTTCAGCCACGACTGTCAGACCGAGCTGCTTGCTGAGACCGATCGTCGAGCCGACGATTGCAGCATCGTCGGAATTCACGAGAAGACCGAATACGAACGACCGGTCGATCTTGAGCCCGTCGAGCGGAAACTTCTTGAGATAGCTCAGGCTCGCATAGCCGGTGCCGAAATCATCGAACAGGACCCGGACGCCGAGCTCCTGAATTCGCTTGAACATGGCGAGCACGCGGCGTTCGTCATGGAGCAGGATGTCTTCGGTAACTTCGATTTCGAGAAGCGATGGCGTCAGCCCCGTCGCATCGAGCAGCGCTGCAACCGAATGCGCGAGATCGCCGGATTGGAGCTGCGAGGGTGAGAGGTTGATCGCGACGCGCACATTGTTGCCGGACAGTTCCCAGGCTCGCGCCTGACGGCAGGCGGTTTCCATAACCCAGTTTGCGATCCGCTCCGACAGGGCCGAAGTGTTGACCACCGGCATGAACTCTCCGGGCGAGACGTAGCCGCGCACCGGATGTCGCCAGCGGATGAGTGCTTCGGCCCCGACAAGACCGCCGTCGATCAGACGAACCTGCGGCTGGTAGAACAGTTCGAACTCATCGCGCTCCACGGCAAGCGCCAGCTCGCTCTCCAGCGTCAGCCGGTTCTCGAGCTCCTGCCTGATCGCACTTTCGAAGATCACATGGCTGCCGCGCCGCGTCGCCTTCGCGCGGCTCAGCGCCAGATGGCCGTTGCTCAGGAGATCATCAGCCGTCTGCCCGCCTTCCGGATGGACGGCAACGCCAACGCTGATCCCGACCCGGTGCTGCCGCGTGCCCGCTGCGAGCGGCGCCTCGAACGCTTGCGTGATCCGCTCGGCAAACGCCTCGATCGACTCGCCGACTTCCGCGCAATCTATCGCGATGGCGAATTCGTCGCCGCTGAGCCGGGCGACGACCGCCTGACCATCGACTTCGCGCCGGAGACGCTCGGCGACCGCGCGCAGCACGACGTCGCCGGCCGAGTGTCCGAGCATGTCGTTGATCTCTTGGAAGCCGTCGAGTCCGAGCACAAGCGATGCGACGCCGGAAGACCGCCGCTCCGCCGCGCTGATCAGGTCGGCGAGGCCCGCATGCAGCATGGTCCGGTTGGCAAGACCCGTCAGCGCGTCGTGCTCTGCCAGGTAGCGAATACGTTCGGCTTCACGTTTGCGGACCGAAATATCGCGCAGGATCGCTCCGTATTGAAAGCCATCCGTTCCCTGCCAGCCCGAGAAGCTCGCTTCGACCGGGAAGGTTTCCCCGTTCTTGCGCCGGCCCTCGAACTCGACCACGACCGCCCCACCCGGAACAAGAAGCGCCTGACGCGCGGCGTCGTGCATCGACGGCCTTGCACCGCCGTCCACCGGCAAAGCACACAGCGTTTCGAACGGGCGGCCGATGATCTCGACCGGCATGTAGCCGAAGATCGCACTCGCGCCGGGATTCCAGACCGTGATCCGGTGCTCCTCGTCGGTGCAGACGAGCCCGTCGCCGAGCGACATCGCGATGCGATGGAAGCGGCTCTCGGCGATACGTCCGAGCAGACCGCGGAAATCGATTTCGTCCAGCGCAATTGCCGTCAGATAAGCGATGATCGCGATGTGGAACAGCGATGTGTCGATGACGAGGGGCCATCTCGCCTGCACGAGGGCTGCGACCAGTTCGGCGGCCACCCCGGCTGCGACGAGGATTGCGACGCGAATTCCCGGAGCGAAGCGGCGCCACGAATACATCATCAGCAGGCAGATCGCACCCAGGCCCAGGATCATGCCGATATCGGACGTCCAGCGCAGCATCCGGTTCTGCAGGATCGATTCAGCGGCCAGCGCCTGGAGGATCGACCCTGAGATGATCTTGCCGTTCGGAACACTGAACCGGTCACCGAGCTCGAGCGCCGTAGCACCGATGACGATCTTCTTGTCTTTCAGCTTGCCGAGCGTGGCGGTATCGCCGCGCAGCACATCAACATAGGAGACAGCGGGAATGGAAGCCGCACGAATGCTGAAGTCCAACAGAAAGGGCGGCCGTCGATTGACGTCCTGTCCCGCCAGCACAACGGCCATCGACGGCATCAAGGCGTCGCCGAGCTTCTCGCCAAACGGATAGCGGCGAACGAGCCCGTCGGATTCGACTGCGACATTGACGACGGCCGGCCACGATTGGTTGCTGAACTGCCTCAGGGGGCGGTTGACGTGAGCCGCGCCACCATTCGGCGCCGGCTGCTTGAAGGACGGAAGGATCGTCGAGCCGCCGACCTCCCGCAGCGCTCCGACGAAGGCTTCGTCGGAGGCCGGGTCGGACGGCGTGCTGAAATCGACATCGAAGGCGACGTCATGCGCCCCCGCCGCATCGAGCCTGCGCAGCAGCTCCGCATGCAACCGGCGTGGCCAGGGCCAGACCCCGATCTGATCGATCGACGGCGCGTCGATGGCCACGACGACGACATTGCCGCTGGCGTCACGCGATTGCCACGCGAACCGCAGGTCGGTGAGCGCGTTGCGAAGCGAGCCATGCCATCCCGTGGACAGCACGATCGCAAGCGCGATCACTACCAGAATATGCGGCCGATAGCGTTTCACCCGATCCTCCCGAGCACCCACTTCATCGGGCGCGCCCCCCTCATCCCCTTACGGAATTGCCTCAGTGTCGGTTGTGGCCGTACCCATTGCCATGGCCGTTGCTACCATTCCCCCCGCCATTCCCGTTACCATTGCCGTTGTTGCTGCTACCATTGCCAGTGGCCCCAACGTTGCCGTGGCCATTGCCGTTGTTGCTGCTACCATTGTTGCCGTTATTGCTGCTGTTGCCATTGTTGCCGGCGTTTCCGTTGTTGGCACCGGGGCCGTCATTAGATGCTCCGGCTGTTGCTGCGGCGATCACCGCACTTGCACCGGCCGAGCCGTTGCCGCCAGCCGTTGCAGCACCGCTCGTCGTCACCGCAGTCTGGACTGCGCTGTTGGATACTGTCGTACCGGTCTTGCCGTCGCTCCAGACTGTCTCGGCCCCGGTGCTGGCGTTCGCGTTGCGCACCTGGCCGGGAGCAACGACGCCGTGGGCGAGTCCGCGCGTCACCTTGTGGAAGTTCAGCTTGACCTCGCCGAGCGAGCTCGAAATGCGCACGACGCCGGCCTTGGAGGCATGGGCTCCAGCCGCCTGATGCGATGGCTTCTGTGCGCCGGCCGCCTTCGTGCCCTTGTCGATCGGGCCGAGCGCGTGGATTGCATGGCCGTTCGCCGCATTGCGCGGCGCCGACAGGCCTGATTTCGGCACGGGAATTCGCTCAATCGTGGGAGCGCGCGGCTTGCCGTGCTCGATCGGATTGAACGTCCCGGCACCGCTTAGGCTGAGACCGGGCTTGCCGTGCTCAAAGACGGCGGCCGCTTGTCCCGGCATGAGCTGGGCGATCTGGCCCGTCTTGAAATCGGAGACTTCGACCTGCCCGCGGAGCACGCCGACCTTGGTGCTGCCCGCCCCCACCGTCACGCTGAACTGCGTTCCCTTGACCACGGCGGCGAGATAGGGCGTCTCGACCTCGAAATGCTTGACGTTGCGCTTCTCGACCTCGAGCAGGATCGAACCCGCCTGCTGGATGATCGTGGTCGAGAGTCCCTCCTTCTTCTCGGCCGGCAAGCCCACCACCGAATTGGGAGAGATCAGAATCGTCTCCTCGCCGCGGACAAGCAGGACGCGTCCGTTGCGCCCGGTACGAATGGTATCGCCCGGCTTCAGCGTCCCTTCCTGGCTCAACGACACCGCCTGCGCGCCGCTCGCTGCAAGCCAGACCTCGCCGGAGGACTTGCTGACAGACCAGACACCGTCATCCGCAGCGAATGCACCGGAAGCCGTTGCCAGGGCCAGCGCCACTACGAAGGCGCACCGCATTCCAACTTTGCCGAGCATGACGATCCTCAGTCCGCGTTACAGCCGGGCCTGAGGCGTATCCGAAATCACTCAAGAGAGGATTAGCAGGAAGAAGCCAGTGGCGTGGCCTCATTAACCAATCGTTGACCATAAAAACCTAAGAAAAATCATGCAGCTAACGAACCCTTACCGCCACAGGGCAATCCCTCCGTCAGACTACGGAGACGGCTTTGCTGCACGCGGCGGGAAGCGGCATTTCACTACCGTATTGGCGTTGTTGGCACCTATTTTCACGGTAGTTCCGCAGGCATTCGCACAACAGGCGAACCAGCCGGGTTTCGATCCGCGTCAGCCTGAGAAATATTTCGAGAACCAAACCGAACGGGAATCGCAGAGCCGGCCTCCGATCGAGCTGCCGACAGTCGACCGGCCCAGCGCTGGCGGGGATGCCAAGCTGAAGTTCGTGCTGCGCGGAATCAGCGTCATCGGCGCTCACGCTGTCTCCCGCGAGCGCATCGCCGCAGTGTATCAGCCTTTTCTCGCCAAGAAGGTCTCGCAATCGGATCTCGCCGCGATCGCCGGCGCGATCAGCGACCTCTACCGCGAAGCTGGATTCCACTTGAGCCGCGCCATCGTGCCGCCGCAGGACATTGTCGACGGCCGGGTCCGGATCCAGGTCATCGAAGGCGCCATCGTGCAGGCCGAGCTGAAGGGCGACGGCGCCGAGCCGTTCGGCGTGAGGCCGATGCTCGGGCCGGTTCTTGCCGAACAACCGTCACGGCTGGCAACGCTCGAACGCCAGCTCTTCCTGATCAACGGCAGGCCGGGCGTCCGGATCGTCGACACCGCGCTGGAGGAGATCGGCGGTACGACCGGCCGCTTCCGCCTGACCATCTATTTGAAGGCCTGGCACGTCTTCTCCTCACTCGCCCTGGACAATCTCGGATCGTCGTCGGTCGGCCCCTGGCAAACCTACGCGACCGGCGCATTCAACTCCTACCTCGCGCCCGGCGACGTGCTGGCGGTCAACCTGTCGACCATTGCCAACGACCCCCGCGAGCTCGGCTTCACACGCCTGTCCTATGACGCACCAATCGGCGTTGACGGTGCGCGCCTCGGCGCTTCCGTCCTATACAGCGCAGTCCGCCCCGGCGACTCACGCCGTCTCGACAGCGACATCACCACGACCGAAGCTTTCGAGGTGCGGGCAAGCACAGTGCCCTTCATGTCGCAATCCTCGGGGCTGACGCTTACCGCGGCTGGGAGCTTCAGCAACGTGTCCGAGCACGACAATTACGGCCCCTGGTACAACGACCACATCAGGACCGCCAGCCTGACCGCCGACTACCGGCTCCAGGATCGCTTCGGTGGCACCAGTCTTGCGACGCTGACCTATCGCCAGGGTCTCGACATCTTTGGCGCATCGCAGTTCGACGACGATCTGTTGTCGCGCGAGGGCGCCTCGTCGAATTTCTCGGTCTTGAACTTCTGGTTCACGCGCTACCAGACACTCAACGGCGCCTGGTCGCTCAAGCTCTCGGCTGCGAGCCAGACGGCGTCGCGGCCATTGTTCACCTCGCAGCAATTCTATCTTGGCGGCGCGGCTTTCGGCCGGGGCTATGGCGCAGCCGAGATCAGCGGCGACAACGGCCTCGCCGGCTCGCTCGAACTGCGCTTCGATCAGAAGCTCAATTTCCACTACTGGACCGGCTATCAGCTCTACGTCTTCGGCGACGCCGGCGCAGTCTGGAACGACGGTTACCGTCTGAGCGACGGCTTGTCGCTGACATCAGCCGGGGCCGGTGTGCGGTTCTTCTTGCCGTACGATCTCCAGGCGGATCTCGGGGTGGCTGTCCCGTTGAGCTACCGGGCGCCGGACAACGAGCGCCGCAGCCCACGCTTGCTCTTCACACTGTCGAGCGCGTTCCGGGTCTGCCCCGAGCGCGGCAGGGCCTACTGTCTCTAGCCGCCGTCCTTTCGATCGACCCGGCACGCGGCCTTTTTGCGGCCTTGCCCACAGACTTACCGGAATTTAATCCTGTAACCTTCTCACGATCGCTCGACCGGGAGTTCCCGATCACCATGTTCAGTCAAAGGTGATTTTGAGACAGAACCATGAGGAAGGTGTTTGCAATCCTGGCTTTGCTCTGCGTCCTTGGAGTCGGGCAGTATTTCGTCGTCAGCCAGTTCGCAATCCGCCATGAGGCCCTGACCCTATTCGACGCCTCGCGCCAGCGGCCGATCTCGGTGCAGATTGCCGTGCGGCGCGACTACGAGACCAAGGCCAATCTCGGCCTGTGGAAGCTCCCGCTCGCCATCATCAGTAACGGCAATACCGTCAAGGCCACCGAATATTCCTTCCTCGCCAACGTCCTCGCCGCACGAGGCTATCTGGTCGCCAGTATCCAGCAGGACTTGCCGAGCGATCCGCCGCTGATGACCCATGTCGGTCAGCCATATGTCGGCCGGCGTGAAGTCTACATCCGCTGCGAAGCCAACATTCTCTTCGTATTGGGCGAACTGAAGAGGCAGCAGGAGAACGTCGAATACGACCATATCACTCTTGTCGGCCACTCCAACGGCGGCGATGTCTCCATGTACGTCGCCCATCAGCACCCGGAGCTGGTGTCGAAGGTGATCACGCTCGACAATCTGCGGGTGCCTTTCGTGCTCAGCGACCACATGAAAATTCTGTCGTTCCGATCGAAGGACCCCCATTTCGTGACAGATCCCGGCGTGCTGCCGACGCCGGAAGAGGCCAAGGCTCGCGGCATCGATATCATCAACACCGGCGCGCAGCACACGGAGATGAGCGATCGCGGTCCGAACTCAGTCAAGGAGAAGATCCAGGAGACGCTCGACCGCTTCCTGCGTGACAGCGCCAGCAGCGCGCTTGCACCGGCGGATACGACGAGCCCGATGATCATGAACCCAGGCGACTATTAGCCGGGAACGCTTTGCGGCAGATCAAAGGCGGCTCCAAAGCGGCACGATAGAAGAGTTACATGGCCTCGGAGAGACACGTGTCGCACTATACCGAAACTCTTGATACGAAAAGCCTTCATACGAAAGATCTTGGCCTGCCCGCGGCGAGAATGCCGGCATTCATACGGCGTCTCTATCGTTCGACCCGCAAGCTGCTGCGGTCGATCATCGCCCGCATTGACCTCTCGCAATTTCCAGGATCATGCTGCGGATGAGCGCGGCGACCGCGTGCGAACGCAGAAGGATTGCCTTATGTCCCGGCATGTGAGACGGATTTGCCTGCTGCTCGGCGTAATCTCCGGCGTCGTCACGTCGCCCGCCCTCGCCGCTGACGCCGATCACGGTGCCGATCTCGCCAAGCGCTGGTGCGCGAGCTGCCATGTCGTGGCGAACGGACAGACCCAGGCGAGCGCCGACGTCCCATCCTTTGCATCCGTTGCGCGCAGGCCGGACTTCAGCCCGGAAAGGCTCGCCTTCTTCCTGCTCGATCCGCACCCGAAGATGCCGAATTTTCCCTTGAGCCGGAGCGAAGCCGGCGATATCGCGGCCTATATCTCATCGCTGCGTTAGCAGTCGCCGGACGATCACGACCTGCTGCAAACGCAAATCCCTGCCGGAAGCCGGCAGGGATCAGCAGAAAGGATGACGGACGGCGAATAAGGTCATTCGGTGGCCCATCATGGACCTGCGCCGATATCGAAGCGCGGATCTCCGCGCCACACAAGGCCAATTTGTGGGCACCCTGTACACACACCGAGAATCAGGACTTGCCCTTGCCTTGTTGCATGAGACTGCCGGTCATCTGGCGCATGTGATCTCCGGCGCTGGTGAACTGACTGCGCAGGAAATCCGATTGGATTCGCATCGCTTCCTGGAGATCGGTGGCATGCACCAGCTTGCGTGCATGCTCGAACGCCGACTTCATGTTCTGCTCGGTGAAAGCCAGCGCTTGCTTCGACACCTCCGTCCCCGCGCCCGGAACGGACGACATCGACTTGGTGGCGGCGTCAAAAAACATGCCGAATGCCTTTTCCGCCTGGTCAATCGTCTTCTCAGCCAGGTCGCGCAGTTCGGCCGGAACTTCGAGCTTCGGTTCGATCATGGTCGCACTCCTCCCTTTTTCTCAACTGAATACCACACTTGCCGGACCGCCTTCCAGCGGCCAGCCCCGGGGGAACGGCGCCGGCGCGGCGGCCCAGGCAGAAAAAGGAAGGGAACGGCACAGGGCCGGACTTTAGGACAAGGGGTGCTCGGGAAAAGCTTCTTCCGCGGCGAGATCTTCGACCAGCTTGATCACTTCGAAGCGCTGTCGAGGCGCGAGCTTCAGGAACGCGCGGAGCAGGCGCAGACTTTCGACAGTGCTGCTTGCAGGCACACCGAGCTTGAGATGCAACTCAGCCGCGAAATCGAGGTTTTTCATCTCGCACCCATGACAAGCACCGGCCTTCGTGATCCGCTCAAGAACCGAACGCCGCAACAGAACCTATCGCGACGAAGCCTCGGCCGGTGGCCGCCGAGTTCACACACTGAACTGCATCCGAACAATGGCCTCAACCGTTTGGTTGTAACTATGCCAAGGAACAACCCGTCCGGCAAGCCCAACCGTGGGTGTAGAGACGCCTCGTCTGCATCGCACCACCGCGATTCCGGATAACAGGAATATCGACCGCCGTCACCCACCTGCGTCAAGAAGTTGCATCAATCACGCACACAGCCCTGATCGCGGTCAATCCGCGCAACGTTTCAGCTTGTTTCCGATGTGAATGCACATCGTGCGCACGAATTGGCGATGCTTCAGCATGCACACGCAATTGTTGAGCCCGCCTTCGGCGGTTGTATCGCCGGCATGAGAGGTCGATCTTGCAGCCGGTCCTGATCTTGGCGCGACTGTTCGCAGCCGGAACCGCCGGTCCGGGCACAACTCGGCCGTGAACCGCTGTCCGCGAGCGAGCGACCAAGCCGTTGCGGCACGGCCACGCAGATACGGGCGCCATGGCTGAAGACTCTTCGATTTGGGCGCGCGTCAGCACCAAAGGACAACGGCATGCTTTCTCGCTGCGATCTCATCAAGGGCGCCGCGGTCGCGCTTCTCACCCTCTCGATACAAGGCGCATGGGCGCAGGAGACCAGGATGAACCTGTTCAAGATCGTCACCATCAAGGACGAAATCGTCGTCGGATTGTCGCAAGAGGAGCTTCAGGCGCTCGGCGGCAATGATGCGAGCGCCGTTGCACGCGCGCTGGCACAGAAGGGCGACCTCACTGTCTGGCAATACAACGTGCATCGTGGCCCGAACGGCGAACTGCAGCAGGCGCCGACCGCCAAGATCGGGCTTTTGGCCAGCGCCTCGCTCCGCGTCGAGCCCTACACGACGCCTTACCGGATTGTACCTCATCCGTAGCGGCAGGCCGGCACGCCTGCGGCCGATGCCACAGGCGTGCCGCAATCATCTGCGCCGGTCCGCACGCCGCGTCCCGGCCTCCGTCGCAAAACCGTAGACCAGCGCCAGCCGATCCAGGCATTCGCGAAAGCGCCGCCCAAAATAATCGTTCCAGCGCTGCGCACGGACGGCCCGTCGCTGCCCGATCTGATCCATCGTCAGACCCAGCACCAGCACGTCGTGCACCAGGGCGGCGCCATCGGTGCCGAGCTCGCGTTCGACCCGGTTCAGCCGCAGCACCGCCTGTCGCTGGCTCTCGGTGACCGGCTCGCGCGTACCTGTACCATCGACATATTCGCGTGTCGTGTCCACCGCCTGAGGGCCCCGCTCCGCCCGCTCCCAATCGTCCTGGAAGGCGCGCCCGCCCCGGTATTGCGCGTCGTCGATCTGGTGGTGTGCGTGCAGCCGGCCGAGCGGATCGTTGCGGATTGAGCGGATGGCCAGTATCTTCTCGCCTGAATCGAGCGCGAGCGGATTGTCGACCTCCACCTCCGCCACCTCGGCATTGAACGGCACCTCCCGCGACCGCCGGTCGTAGATCTGCGCCAATTTGTAGGACTTGTTGCGTCGGGCACGAGCCACTCGGATACTCCTTGCAAGACTGACGATTGAACGGACGGCTGCACCTTCAGCCGGCCGAGACCAGCTTCAGCACGACGGGGCCTGCGGCACGGGCGGACCCAGCCTCGGAACGGCGCGCCAGGCGGGCATGCGGCGCGCAATAGCTGGAGCCCGGCTGGCGCGGGTGGCCGCAGAAGGTGATGTCCTCCCCGTCCTTGTCGCCACCATAGGGATAGCGGCAGTCGGCCGGCTCGAGTTCGACCAGTTGGATCAGGCGCGGCTGGACGCCGACGCAACGCAACTTCACCTGCGCCGCAGGCTTCATTGCGGACTTCGGCGGCAGGCTCAGGTTCGGCAACGCCGACCGGCGCGGCGAAATGAGAGTGGCCTCGCCCGGCAATGCTGGTGCGATCGACGGGCTCGTCATCCATTCCGGCACGACGAGCCCGAGCCGCTTGGCGCGGCCGACCACCGCGCTGCGCGTGTAAGCCGTTCCAAACCTTGCGTTAATCTGTCTTCCGATCTCCGCATAAGACATGCCTTTGAGAAAATAGTCGCGAAGCGCGTCGGAGTGCTCCGACGGCCAATGGCCCGGTTCCATGATGCTGTCCCGTGATTCCGCCCTCCGATCCCGCGACCGGAAAGCGAAACACACATTCCGTTATTCCGAATCGAGTGTCAAGCAATAATTCTGATATTCATAATTGCATCAATTCCGAATTTCGGATTACAAGAGGCGAGACGGCGCGCAATCGAGGGAATCACCATGTTGGACGTTGCAATGATCGAACGAGGCCTGGAGAAGACGGGCAAGAGCAAGGGCGGCCTGGCAGCAGCCATGGGCGTGCGGCCCGGCGCGGTCTCGGAGATCCTCGGCGGCGAGCGTCTGGTGAAAGCCTCGGAGATCATTCCAATCATGGAATATCTCGAGCTCAATCTCGCGCCGATCATGGGCCGCGTCGGAGCCGGCGCGGTGATCGAGCCGGACTATGAACAGGTTCCTCCGGAAGGTCTCGGCGACATCACATTGCCCTTTCCTATCATGGAAGAGACGATCGCATTCGAGATCGTGGGCGATTCGATGCTGCCCAAATACGAGAGCGGCGACGTGATCGTGGTCTACAAGGACCAGCGCCATCCGCTGTCGAGCTTCTACGGCGAAGAGGCGGTGGTCCGCCTCAAGACCGGCGAGCGCTATCTGAAGACCATCGAACGGGGAAAATCACCCTCCGTCGTCAATCTCACGAGCTTCAATGCCAAGCCGATCGTCGGCGTCAAGCTCGACTGGGTGGGTGAGATTTGCCTGTCCATGCCCAAGGGGCAGCTCGAGCGGCTGCGTGCGAAATCGGCGCGTCCTCGCAAGAAGGGCAAGTAAGGGCCACACGGCCAGCGATTTCTGATTTATAGAAATCGTGGTTGACAAAGTTCCGTTTTTCGGAAATACTCTGCCGCGTTCCCGACCACGGGGCGCGGCAGGATCGTTTCATGCAATACTTCGTCGTGATGATCGAATATGGGCGGCGGGGCCGCGAGGCGGTCGTCGATCCCGAAATCACGAGGCGAGAGGTCATCTCCCGCATCGCCTCGGGTGAATACCGGAACATCTCGTTCATCCACGAAATCGTGGAGAATGCCGTCGAGGACGTGACCGAGGCCATCCTGACCGAGGCCGCCCTGCCCCAGATTGCGCCCGAGGATGTCGACCTCCAGGCAATCCGCCTTGATCACACCCGCGATCTGCGCAAGCACGAGCGGACGTGACGCAGGCCAAGCAGCTTGCGTCACGGCCCGGCCCGGCCGAGCATCAGACCAGAAGAACGGTCGATCCCGTGGTCTTGCGAGCCGCAAGATCGGTATGCGCCTTGGCGGCGTCCTTCAGCGGATAGGTCTGGTGCACCTCGATCTTGACCGCCCCGGACTTGACGACGTCGAACAGTTCGTTCGCCATCGCGACCAGATTTTCGCGCTTGGCGGCGTAGGTGAACAGCGTCGGACGCGTGACGTAGAGCGACCCCTTCTGTGCCAGCAGGCCGAGATTGAGCGGCTCGACAGCTCCCGAAGACTGGCCGAACAGAACCGCGACACCGAGCGGCGCGAGGCAATCCAGCGATTTGAGGAACGTATCCTTGCCGACGGAATCGTAAACCACTGGCACCTTCTTGCCGCCGGTGATTTCGTCGACCCGCTTTACGAAATCTTCCCGCGTGTAGATGATCACATGGTCGCAACCATGCGCCTTGGCGAGTTTTGCCTTCTCGTCGTTGCTGACGGTGCCGATCACGGTCGCGCCGAGATGCTTGGCCCACTGGCTCAAGATCAGGCCGACGCCGCCGGCCGCAGCGTGAAGCAGGATGGTATCGCCGGCCTTCACCCGATAGGTCTGCCGGATCAGGTATTGCGTGGTGAGCCCTTTGAGCATCATTGCCGCTGCGGTCTTGTCATCGACGCCGTCGGGCAATTTCAACAGCCGGTCGGCGGGGATCAGCCGCGCCTCGGAATAAGCCCCGAGCGGCGAGGCGCCATAAGCGACGCGATCGCCCGGCTTCAGATCGGTGACACCGGGCCCGACCTCCTCGACGACACCAGCCGCCTCGCTGCCGAGCCCGCTCGGCAATTGCGCCGGATAGAGACCCGAACGGTTGTAGATGTCGACGAAATTGAGTCCGACAGCCGTGTGGCGGATGCGCGCTTCGCCGGGTCCAGGTGTGCCGACATTGACCTCCTCCCAGACCAGGACTTCCGGACCGCCGGTCCTGTGAAAACGAATGGCATGCGTCATGGGCGTTACTCCCTTATCGTTGCAGTGAAATCCAGTGAACCGGGTCGGCCTGCGAAATAGGCATTTGGTCCGCCCCTTACCAGTACCATCCGTAACAAGAATGTCACAGCGAACGACAAACGCCCGCCGTTCCGCCTCTGTTCGAAAGAGTTGATGAGGGCTCCGGGGGTAACCGGCAGTAGCTTTCGCGCGGGGTCTGGTGGTCGCCTGCGAAGGAGAGCCGAGATGCCAGCTTACGTTCAGCATCATCAGGACATCGAGATCGCGCCTGTGAACTGCCCCACCTGCATGGGGTTCCTGCCGATGTATGTGCGCGAGGTCGAGCCGCATTGGAGCCTTGCCAAGATCGACTTCGTGTATGAATGCGCCGATTGCGGCGCCGAGGTCAGACAGACCATCCGCAAGCCGGAGTTGCTGCGGCACTGATCGCACGAACGGCGAACCGCTTAACTATTTGCGCTAAGCGGAAAAAACGCCGTTCACGCGGGCCTGATGTCTCCCAAACGAGGCTTGTTCTTTGCCTGGAACGCAGGCAGAACAAGCCTCAACCAAGACCTTTGGGAGCGCCCTTTCGTGGCTGATCAGAAGGCCTCGACCTCGATCGAGGCAGTGGAGAGCGGCCTCGCCGCGCAAGGCTACATCGCGAGCCGGCAGATCGCGACCGCCGTCTATTTGTCGCAGCAGATCGAGAAGCCGATCCTGGTCGAGGGCCCCGCGGGCGTCGGCAAGACCGAACTCGCCAAGGCGATCGCGGCCTGGCGCGGCATGAAGATGATCCGCTTGCAATGCTACGAGGGCCTCGACGAGGCCAAGGCGCTCTATGAGTGGAAATACGCCAAGCAGCTACTCTATACGCAAATCCTGAAGGACAAGCTCGGCGAGGTTCTCGGCGGCGCGCAGACGCTGCATGCCGCGCTCGACCAGCTCCACGATTTCGGAGACGTGTTCTTCTCCAAGGAGTTCGTCGAGCCGCGTCCCCTGCTCCAGGCGCTGGAGCAGCCGGGCGGCTGCGTACTCCTGATCGACGAGATCGACAAGTCGGATGCGGAGTTTGAATCGCTGCTGCTGGAAATCCTCTCGGACTTCCAGGTCACGATCCCCGAGCTCGGAACCGTGTCGGCCATCACGCCGCCGACCGTGATCCTCACCTCCAACAGCGAGCGCGATCTCGGCGACGCCCTGAAGCGGCGCTGCCTGCATCTTCATATCGGCTTCCCCGAGCAGCGTCTCGAGGAACGCATCGTCGAAAGCCGCGTGCCCGGCATCTCCCAGACGCTGCGCCGGCAGATGGTCGGCTTCATCCACGAGATCCGCTCGCTGGATCTGAAGAAGCTGCCGTCGGTCAGCGAGACCATCGACTGGGCGCGCGTGCTGGTGCTGCTCCAGGCTTCCGAGCTCGACACCGAGATCGTCAAGGACACGCTCAACGTCCTCCTGAAATACGAGACGGACATAGAGGCAGCGGCGCCGCAGGTGACGACCTTCATTGCCAAGGCGGCACGGTCCAACGTCTTCGGTTGACGCCGATGCGCGAGAACCTCCATCGTTTCTTTCGAGCGGCGCGGGGCGTCGGCGTTCACGTCTCGCCTGCCGAAAGCATCGATGCGATGCGCGCAGTCGCGCAGGTCGGCATCTCCGACCGCGCCGTCCTGCGCGACGCGCTGCTCCTGACACTTGCCAAGTCCCAGGACGAGAAGCTCGCGCTCGGTGACTGCTTTGATCTGTTCTTCAGTCAGCCGGAGCCGCGGCAGGACCAGCCCGAGGCCGGCAACGACGACGCTCCGCAGGACGCAGATCAGCCGCCCCCCTCCGGCGCTCCCAGCGAGGCCGGCGAAGGTCAGCCTCCCGAAGGTCTAGGCCCGCTCGCGCAGATGCTGCTGTCGCAGGACCGCAATACGATTGCGGCTGCGATTGCCAGCGCCTCCGGGGCGGCCTCCCTGTCCGACATCCGCTACTCCACTCAGCGCGGCACCTTCTCCAGCCGCATCCTCGACGCCATGGGCCTCCAGCGCCTGCGCGACGATCTCGACGAATTGACCGCGACCAACCCGGCACTGGCCGAGCGTCTGCGCGCCGCGCTGGACGCCTTGCGCGAGGCCGTGCGCGATACGGTCTCTCAGGGGCTTGCACTCTATGCCCGCGAGGAGGCCGAAAACCTCCGCAACGAGATCCTGCGCAATGCGCCGCTCGCCCGCATCGAGCGGCGCCAGGTCGCCGAGATGCGCGCCCTCATCCGTCAGATCGCGCGCCGGCTGCGCGAGCGCTACTCGAAGCCGCGCAAACGCCAGCGCCGCGGCCATCTCGACGTCCGTCGCACGCTCCGCCGCAATGCGGCCTGGGGCGGCGTGCCCTTCCTCACAGCATGGAAGCGCAAGCATCGCGACCGGCCGAAGATCATAGCGCTGTGCGACGTCTCGGGCTCCGTTGCGCAAGTGTCCGATTTCTTTCTGCTGCTCATCCACTCGCTGCACGAGGTGGTCGACGATGTCCGCTCCTTCGCCTTCTCCTCGCACCTGATCGAGGTCAGCGAGATCCTGGAATCGAAGTCGCCGGAGGAGGCGATGTCCGAGATCATGTCCAAGGTCGGTTTCGGCTCGTCGGACTACGGCTCTTCGCTGGTCGATTTCGAGAAGGGGTTCATGAGCACGCTGACGCCGCAGACCACGGTGATCGTGCTCGGCGATGCCCGCAGCAACAATCTCGACCCGCGCGCCGACATTTTGCGCCGGATCTCCGATCGCTCGAAGCGGCTGGTCTGGCTCAATCCCGAGGGGCGGCTCGCCTGGGGCTTTGGCGATTCCGAGATGCCGCGCTACGCGACCTTTTGCAGCGTCGTGCGCCAATGCGCCACCGCGCACCAGCTCGAGCGCGCCGTGTCCGATATCGTGGCGACCTATCAGTAAGCATTATTAGCCGCCCGAGTCAGGCGGCATTCCGCTCGGCCTGCGCGAGATTGCGCTCCCGAAAGTGATACGCGATTTCGTCGAGCGCGCGCTGCTCCCATTCCTCGGCCTGTGCGAGCCAGAATACCCGACGTTCCGAATCGAGTGCCGCGCGCTCGCGGCATAAAAATTCCTGACTACGGATCTCAACCAGCCTCTTCATGCACTCACACTCCTGCCGTGTGAAGTCATTCCCCACGGAATAACCTAGCAGAGCCCGGAACGACTCGTCTCGCCATTTCTGTGCATATCGCGACGCTGAATAGGACAGCGACGCTTCCCGTGCAGCGCGGCAATTCGCACTGCAACATCAAGCGCAGATCATCAATTAGTGATCGGAAGTTGAGACGATATTCGCGGGCAAACGATCTTAACTCTTGTGGCGCAACGAAGTGCGGCAATTTGTGAAGAGACGTTCTAAACATCACACCGAATTCCGGACTCATTGTCGTCGCATGGTCTTCATGCAGCGCCGATAACAGGGGCGCGTGAACGTTACGATCGACTGAGGCAACATGAACGACGATTTCGACTTTGAGCTTTCGCCGGACCAATGGGCGGCCCTGCGTTCGCTTCGCAACCCGTTGTCGAACGGCCGTCTCAAGGCCCATCTCGTCGAAAGCCTCGTCGCGCTCGGCCTCGTCGTCATCAATGACGGCGTGCCTGCCATGACGCCAACCGGACGCAAGGTGCTGGTGCGCGGATCGTGCCGGCTGCTGGATCTCGTAGCGTGAGCGATATGTTACCGAGTGGATTCGTCAATCCACCGGAGCAGCGGCGTTCCATACGCCCTCCTCCAGACGGACAGGAAGCGCGGAAACCAGGAATGAGCCACGGCGCCCTTATAGGCCCAGGTGCGATACTTCAGACCCTGTTCTGAGATCAGCTCCTGATAGCCGCCGTGAACCTCGGTCGCTGTCCGAATATCCTTCAATATTCCTTGGGCGCAGGCCCGATAGGTCTCGCCGCCAGTGAATTCGTCATAGTCCAGCATGCGATCCGCGAACTCGACGTTGAACGTCGGCCAGCAGGAACGCCCCTGATAGGCTGGTGCCGCAATCCTGTGGATCATCTTGTTTCTGGGATTATCGGCTGAGACCAGGAAATGAAACGTGCTGGGGATACGAAACCGCGGCTCCGCAATGATCAGATCCGTCGTGGCCGCGAACAGCGCCCGCTCGCTCGCATCGCTCATATTCCAGAATCCACGATGCACGCTGACGAAATCCAGCGCGACCGATGAGGCCGGCGAGCTCGCCGAACCTTCCAGGGAATGCGTGATATGGCCGTCTTTGCCGAACAGGCGGAGCAGGTCTGTCTTGTACTGCGCAAGGTCACGCCCGAGCAGCCGCTTCAGCTCGTTCTCGTCGACGACCCCGAGCTGCACGCCCCACACGAAGGTCGTGTAGACGGAAGCATTGGTCACGAAGCGCCTGCGTTCGGCGCGGGTGTCTGTCGCGGCAGAGCGCGGCGCGTGGACATCGCAAAGCAAATACCTGGTACCATCATCATTGAACGGTTCGAGCTCGCTTGCGAGCTGGAGGATTGCTCGCTTCAGGTCACCGCCATATTCGGCCAGCAACAGGCGGCCTGCATGCGCGCATTGTGACATTGCCAAATAGGAGGCGGCCCTGTCTTCGGCAGAGATCATCTGCTGGAGACCGGCGAGAATACCGAGCAGCGTGTCCGACGGGCGCGAGAAATAGTTCACGCCGAGGTAGCGACCGCGTCCCGCCGGGACGATGGTCGTCGTGACGACGCCGGCGCGAACCGCCTCCAGCAACAAACGGACGCTCTTTTCGAGCAACCGAACCCGCCGCACCGCATCCTGCGGATCCATGATGGTTTCGGGGTCGAGAACGTCGGGATAGAACCACGCGAAGTCTCGCGGATAATAGGCGGAGGCGTGCGGGGCGCCTGTGACGAGGAAAGCCTCGGTCACCGAGAACGCGCTGTCCATCGAGTGCCGATAAAGGTCCTCGATCGCCGACAACGAATGATGCGACTTTCTCAGGAACCGATCACCGAGAAAATTGACCGCCTGAAGAGCGTTGGCGACAAGGGTCGCAACCCCGCCCTGGTAAAACCGGTTTCCGCGATGTGACGGCAGGGGAATGTCACTCTTCATGTGCACCGAGTATCTCGCGATCCCGGCGATGGCCGGTCACCATTCCAAGCGTGACTGATTCGTGTCTCGCCACGATGACGGGGCGGGGGCCGGCTGTTCAGCTCGCGGCGGCGCGGCTCTCCCGCGTCTGGAAATTCTCGATCACCCGCAGCAGCACCCGCGCGCCGGCATCGGCATCGGCGAGCTCGACATGCTCATCCGGGTGATGGCTGATGCCGCCGCGACAGCGAACGAAGATCATGCCGACATCGGCAATGTCGATCATCGCCATGCCGTCGTGCCCTGCCCCGCTCGGCAACTCGAACACGGAGAAGCCTTCGGCTCCGATCGCCTGCGCTATCTGCTCCTTGAGCCACGGCGCGCACGGTGCGGTGCGGTTCTCGTGGGTGACGTCAAGCTGAAGGGCCAGCTGCCGGCGCTTGGCGATCGCCTCGATCCGGCGGACGATATCGGCCACCGCACGCTTGCGGTGCATGTCGGTGGGGGCGCGCATATCGATGGTGAAGGATACTTCGCCCGGAATGACATTGGTCGCGCCGGGCCTCGCCTGGATGTAGCCGACGGTGCCGACCAGGCCGCCCTCGTCGGTGCGGCAAAATTGTTCGATCGCACCAATGCATTCGGCCGCCCCGGCGAGCGCGTCGCGCCGAAGCTCCATCGGTACGGTGCCGGCGTGACCGGCCATGCCCGTCAGCCGTGCGGCAAGCCGTGTGGCGCCGGCAATCGCGGTGACGACCCCCACGGGCAGATTCTGCGCTTCCAGCACCGGCCCCTGCTCGATGTGCAATTCGAGGTAGGCGAGCAGCTCACGCCGCGCTCGCGCGGCCGCGCCGACATGGTCGGGGTCGAGCCCGAACTGCACGAGCGCATCGCGCATCGACACGCCATCGCGGTCGCACGTGTTCAGCAGATTCTCGTCAAAGGTGCCGGCCACCGCACGGCTGCCGAGCAAGGTCGAAGCGAAGCGCACACCCTCCTCATCGGCAAAACCGACCACCTCGATCGCAAACGGCAGGCGCCTGCCGCGGCGGTTGAGATCGGCGACGCAAGAGATCGCCGTGATCACACCCAGCGGTCCATCCCATTTGCCGGCATCGCGCACGGTGTCGTAATGCGAGCCGAGCATCAGGCAGGGCGCGCCTGGCCGATCGCCTTCGTAGCGGCCACAGACGTTGCCGATCGCGTCGATGCGCGCGCTCATGCCGGCTTCGCGCATCCAGCCCAGGATGAGGTCCGCCGCCTCGCGCAACTCCTTGGTGAGATAGATGCGGGTGAGTTTGTCACCTTCTTCCGAGATCGCGGCCAGATCGTTGATCCGACGCACGATCACTTCGCCGAGCGATGCATTTTGAACGGCGTTAACGGACCCCATCTCGACAAACTTCCTCTTCTCTGGACCGCGGCGACGGCCGTCCTGGCGATCGGCACGAGCTCGGTGCCAGCAAAAAATCACGTACCGGCGCCTGCCCCAACAGGCGCGTGATTAGCATGAATGCGAGTACGCGCCACGCTGCCTCGCGCCGGTCATGCGCGCGGGAGCCCAAACGCCTGCAATTGCGTCTGGCATTTCTTCCCAATCAGGTATCTGACGGGCCGCATTACCGATATTTTTCAATCGGTTATCTGGAAAATGCCGTCGTCAGAAACCGTCCGGCCGGCTGGTGATGTTTCACGGCAAATTGTGTATGAAGCACGGATCAGCGAAGCCGACATTCATCGTGGTCGGCCGGCGCATGGCGGGCATTGACCGCGGAGTAGCGATGGACGCCGCGTCCGAACGTGACGAACACTTCCTGCGCCTGTCGTTCGCGGTCGCCCGCCGCTCGCTTAGCCATGGCAATCATCCCTTCGGCTGCATCGTTGTCGCGGCCGACGGCCAGGTTCTCATCGAGAGCGAGAATGGCTACATGCCGGATCATGACGGCACCGCGCATGCCGAACGGCTCGCGGCCACCCAGGCCTGCCGCACGCTCGGGCGCGAAGTGCTGGCGAAAGCCACGCTCTATTCGTCGGCCGAGCCCTGCGCGATGTGTGCCGGTGCGATCTACTGGGCCGGCATCGGCCGCGTCGTCTTTGGCCTCGGCGAACATCGCCTGCGCGGCCTCACCGGCAACCATCCGGAGAACCCGACCCTCGACCTGCCGTGCCGCGAGGTCTTTGCCCGCGGCCAGCGCCCGACGGAGGTCATCGGCCCCCTGCTCGAAAAGGAGGCGGAGGCGCTGCACGACGGCGCTTGGACGAAGTAGCAGCACATCCAAAGGGAGATGACGCCGTTTTTCTGATCGCGCCCGATGTGACTGCCGAGTTGGAGCAGCTGTCGCGACCTGGTCGCTCAGCACGGTTGACGACCCGCTGGCCGATCGCCCGCCGAAACGTTGAGCAAGGGATGATGCTTTTTCACATCTTACAGCGCGGTTCAAACTGGCCCACTATCGAGACACGTCACGCATGCAAGCGCATCAGCGAATGTTAGATCCGATGCCCAACGGCCGGCATTCCGGCGATTTCCCGCTCCTGAGGACGATCGGCCTCACCAAGCGTTATGGCGATTTCCTCGCCAACGATTCCATCGACATCGACATCTGGCCGAGTGAAATTCACGCCCTGCTCGGCGAGAACGGCGCCGGCAAGTCGACGCTGGTCAAGGCCATCTACGGGCTGATCCAGCCCAGCGCCGGCGAGATCCGCTGGCAAGGCCAGCCAATCGTGCTGTCCGGTCCGTCGGAAGCACGCAGCCGCGGCATCGGTATGGTGTTCCAGCATTTCTCACTGTTCGACAATCTTACCGTCGCCGAGAACGTCGCGCTCGGCCTCGACGGCAACGAGTCCTTCAAGGACATGTCGGCGCGGCTGGAGCAGGTGTCGAAGACCTATGGACTGCCGCTCGATCCCAAGCGCGAAGTCTGGCAACTATCCGTCGGCGAGCGCCAGCGCATCGAGATCGTCCGCGCCTTGATGCAGGATCCGAAATTCCTGATCCTGGACGAGCCCACCGCGGTGCTGACGCCGCAGGAGGCAGATCAGCTCTTCATCGTGCTGGAGCGGCTCAAGGCCGAAGGCCGCGCCATCCTCTATATCAGCCACAAGCTGGAGGAGGTGAAGCGCCTCTGTGACACCGCGACGATCCTGCGTGGCGGCAGGAAGGTCGAGACCTGCAACCCTCGGCTCGAGACCGCGGCCTCGCTCGCACGGATGATGGTCGGCGGAGAGATCAAGGAAGTGAGGGCCTCATCCGGCCGCAAGACGACCGTACCACGGCTCGTCGTCGACGATCTCTCGCTGGCCCCCGCAGACGCGCATGGTGTGCGGCTCGAGCACATCTCGTTCGAGCTGAAGGGCGGCGAGATCCTCGGCATCGCCGGCGTCGCCGGCAACGGGCAGGACGAACTGTTCGCCGCGCTCTCCGGCGAGCGCCTCTCGAACAACCCTAGCACGGTGGTGATCGAAGGCATCGCCGCCGGCCGTCTCTCGATCACCCAGCGGCGCAGGCTGGGCGCCGCTTTCGTACCTGAGGAGCGGCTCGGCCACGGCACCGCGCCGCGCATGAAGCTGTCGGAGAACGCGCTGCTCACCGGGCACGCCGCCGGCGGCATGGTCCGTCGCGGCTTCATCGACACCGCAGCCACGCTGAAAGCGGTCGACCGCGCGACCGAGACGTTCGACGTCCGCAAGGCCAAGCGCGATCCGGAAGCCGCGAGCCTGTCCGGCGGCAATCTGCAGAAGTTCATCGTGGGACGCGAGATCCTGCGCTCCCCCGCGGTGCTGGTGGTGAGCCAGCCGACCTGGGGCGTCGACGCCGGCGCCGCCGCTGTCATCCGGCAGGCGCTGCTTGATCTCGCAACCGCCGGCGCCGCCGTCCTCGTGACCAGCCAGGATCTCGACGAGCTCGCGGAGATCGCCGATAGCATCGCAGTGATGTTCCACGGCAAGCTGTCGGCTCCGCTCGCAGCCAGCGAAGCGAGTCGCGAAAAGCTGGGCCTTCTGATGGGCGGCAGCAGCCTGGAGCCTAAGGAGGCCGCTCATGCAGCTGGTGCTTGAGAAGCGCGCCGAGCGCTCCAACACGATCGCGCTGGTCTCGCCGCTGATCGCGATTGGCCTCACGATCCTGACCATGGTCATCCTGTTCACGATCCTGGGCAAGAATCCGCTGCTCGCCCTGCACGCCTATTTCGTTACACCCTTGACCGACGGCTATTCGCTCCAGGAGATCGCGGTGAAGGCAACGCCGCTGGTGATGATCGCGATCGGGCTATCGCTCTGCTATCTCGCCAATGCCTGGAACATCGGCGCCGAAGGGCAATTCCTGATCGGCGCAGTCGCCGGAAGCTGGATCGCGGTAAAGACGCAAGGCACCGACGCCGGCGCCTGGGTGTTGCCGGCCATGCTCGTCCTCGCCGCCGCGGCGGGCGCGCTCTATGCGCTGATCCCGGCGATCTGCAAGGTCAGGTTCGGCGCCAGCGAGATCCTGACCAGCCTGATGCTGGTCTATGTCGCCGACCTCTTCCTCGACTATCTCGTGCGCGGGCCATGGCGCGACCCGCAGGGCTTCAATTTCCCGACCACGGCGGAATTCGATCCGGTGGCGACAGTCCCCCTGCTGATCGAAGGCGGCCGGCTGCATCTCGGCTCGGTCATCGCCCTGCTCGTCGTCGCGGCAGCGGCGATCCTGCTCGGGCGCACCATGAAGGGCTTTGAGATCCGTGTGGTTGGTGCTGCGCCCCGTGCGGCGCGGTTCGGCGGCTTCAATGCCAATCAGCTGATCATCCTGACCTTCGCGGTATCAGGCGCACTGGCGGGCCTCGCCGGAATCATCGAGGTTGCAGGTCCGGTCGGGCATCTCCAGCCCGGCATCTCGCCTGGTTACGGCTTTACCGCGATCATCGTGGCCTTCCTTGGCCGCCTGAACCCGCTTGGAATACTCATTGCAGGCCTTTTCCTGGCATTGACCTTTATCGGCGGCGAGCAGGCGCAGATCGCGATGAAGATCCCATTGGACGTCACCAAGGTCTTTCAGGGCATCCTGCTGTTCTACGTGCTCGCCTGCGATTCCCTCATCCTCTATCGCTTCAAGCT
This sequence comes from Bradyrhizobium sp. USDA 327, assembly GCF_041262065.1. Classification (NCBI taxonomy): domain Bacteria; kingdom Pseudomonadati; phylum Pseudomonadota; class Alphaproteobacteria; order Hyphomicrobiales; family Nitrobacteraceae; genus Bradyrhizobium; species Bradyrhizobium sp. USDA 327. The sequence continues at coordinate 4,611,355 of NZ_JBGCCW010000001.1, forward strand.
GGTCTTCCCAAACCGACAGGTGACTCGTGGAGCTGGTTGAAGCCATCATCCTCGCGGTGCTCGCCGCGTCGACGCCGCTGCTGATCGCTGCGACCGGCGAGCTCGTGACCGAGCGCTCCGGCGTGCTCAATCTCGGCGTCGAGGGCATGATGATCGTCGGCGCGGCCTGCGGCTTTGCCGGCGCCTGGCTGACCGGATCGGTCTTCATCGGCGCGCTGTTCGGCGTGGTCGCGGGCACGCTGATGTCGCTCGTCTTCGCGCTGATGGCGCTCGGGCTTGCCGTCAACCAGGTTGCGACCGGGCTCGCGCTGACCATCCTCGGCGTCGGGCTCTCCGGCCTGATCGGCGCCGGGTTTGTCGGCGAACGCATCACGCCGGCAATGCACCTCTATATTCCCGTTCTGACGGACATTCCGCTAATCGGCCGCGTGCTGTTCGGCGAGGACGGCTTCGTCTATTTCTCAGTCGCACTGATCGCCGGCGTCTGGTGGTTCTTGTACCGCACGCGGGCGGGACTGATCCTGCGCGCCTGCGGCGACAATCACGTCTCGGCGCATGCGCTCGGCTATCCGGTGCTGCGCATCCGCACTTTCGCCGTGATGTTCGGCGGCGCCTGCGCCGGGCTTGCCGGCGCTTATTTGCCGCTCGCCTACACGCCGTTCTTCATCCCAGGCATGACCGCCGGCCGCGGCTGGATCGCACTGGCGCTGGTGGTGTTCTCGTCCTGGCGGCCGGGCCGGCTCGTGGTCGGCGCCTATCTGTTCGGCGCGGTGACGATCCTGCAACTGCACGCGCAAGGCTGGGGCGTCGGCATTCCCTCGCAATTCATGTCGGCACTGCCTTATCTCGCAACCGTCATAGTCCTGGTCCTGCTGTCCCGCGCACGCGGCGGCGGCTCGACCGCGCCGGCCGCGCTCGGCACGGTGTTCGTGCCTGACCGTTGAACCTCATTCCACGGCGGGCGCGATGGGGCGCGCGCGTTGCGGATCGTGGCTTTCCCCTGATGTTGGAGATCGATGATGAGGAAATCACTGCTTGCGCTGACTGCCGGGCTCTTGCTTGCCGGGAACGTCAGTGCAGCCTCCGCCGCCGACAAGCTGAAGGTCGGCTTCGTCTATGTGGGTCCTATCGGAGACCTCGGCTGGACCTATCAGCACGACGTTGGTCGTCAGGCGCTGGTGAAGGAACTGGGCGACAAGATCGAGACCACCTACCTCGAGAACGTGCCCGAAGGGCCCGACGCCGAGCGCTCGATCGAGCAGCTGGTCCGCGCCGGCAACAAGCTGATCTTCACGACGTCCTTCGGCTACATGGACTCGACGCTGAAGGTCGCCAAGAAATATCCGAACGTGCATTTCGAGCACGCCACCGGTTACAAGCGCAACCCGAACATGTCGACCTATTCGGCGAAATGGTATCAGGGCCGCTACATTCAAGGCCTGATCGCAGCGAAGATGTCGAAGTCGGGCGTGCTCGGCTACATCGGTTCGTTCCCGATTCCGGAGGTCGTCTCCGGCATTAACGCGACGATGCTGGCGGCGCAGACCATCAACCCAAACATCAAGGTCAAGATCATCTGGGCCAACACCTGGTTCGATCCCGGCAAGGAAGCCGACGCCGCCAAGGCGCTGATCGACCAGGGCGCCGACGTCATCATGCAGCACACGGATTCGCCCGCCGCCATGCAGATCGCCAGCGAACGCGGCAAGCTCGCCTTCGGCCAGGATTCCGAGATGATCAAGTTCGGGCCCAAGACCCAGCTCACCTCGATCCTGGATACCTGGGGCCCCTACTACATCGAGCGCGTCAAGGCCGAGCTCGCCGGAACCTGGAAGTCCGAAAACACCTGGGGCGGCCTCGACAGCCACATGTTCGCGATGGCGCCCTACACCAACATGCCGGACGATGTGAAAAAGATGGCCGAGGATGCCCAGGCCGCGATCACTGCGGGCAAGCTGCATCCGTTCAAATGCCCGATCGTTGGGCAGGACAGCAAGCCGGTCGAGTGCAAGGGCGGCGATCACCTCGACGACGGGCAGATCCTTGGCATGAATTTCTACGTGAAAGGCATCGATGACAAGCTGCCGGGCAAGTAGCACGCTTCTTGCATTCCCCAATCCACCTGCTCCTCCCGGAGGAGGTTCGGAGGGGGTGGCCAGAAGCACCCGGCACTTGTGGCTGCCCCCTCTTTCCATCTTGCCCGGCCTATCCCGCCCGCATGGCCCGCGCCGCGGAACTGTGGCGGCGGACGAGGTCTGCCACGTCCAGGCCCGGAATCGCGCCGTCGATCACCGTCCATTTTCCGGCCACCATCACCCGGTCGGCTCGATGCGCCCCGCACAGCACCAAGGCGGCCAGCGGATCGCCGTGACCGGAGAAGCGCAGCTCGTCGAGCCTGAACAGCGCGAGATCGGCGGCCTTGCCGACGGCGATCGCACCGAGTTCCGGCCGCCCGACGCAGGCCGCCGAGCCCTTGGTCGCCCAGCGCAGCGCATCCTTGTGGCTGACTTTCGCTACCCCGTAGCGCGCCCGTTGCAGCAGGAAGGCGGCGCGAACCTCCTGCATCAGGTTTGAGCCGTCGTTCGACGCCGAACCGTCGACGCCGATCCCGATCGCGACGCCGGCCTCCTCCATCTCGCAGACGGGACAGCAGCCGGACGCCAGCAGCTGGTTGCTGCAGGCGCAATGGCTGATGGTCGTCTTCGCGTTGGCGAGGCGCTTGATCTCGCCGTCGTTGAAAAAGATGCCATGGGCGAGCCAGGTTCGCGCATTGAGCCAGCCGCACTGCTCGAGATAGTCGAGCGGGCGGCAGCCATACATCTGCTGACAGAATTTGTTCTCGTCCTCGGTCTCGGCGAGGTGGGTGTGCAGGCGCACGTCGAGCTTGCCGGCGAGATCGGCGGTCGCGCGCATCAGCGAGGTCGTCACCGAGAACGGTGAGCACGGCGCGAGCGCGATCTGCACCATCGCATCCGCGTCGCGCTGGTGATGCTTTGCGACCACGCGCGCGCTGTCCGCGAGGATCGTATCCTCGTCCTGCACGACGCTGTCAGGCGGCAGGCCGCCGTCGCGCTGCGACAGGTTCATCGAGCCGCGCGTGAGCAATACCCGCATGCCGAGACGCTTCGCCACCGCCACCTCGATATCGACGGCGTCCTCGAGTCCTGCCGGGAAAACATAGTGGTGATCGGTCGTGGTGGTGCAGCCGGAGAGCAGCAGCTCGGACATCGCCACCGTGACGCCGAGCTCGAGCGCCTCAGGCGTCAGCCTCGCCCAGACCGGATACAGCGCCTGGAGCCAGGGAAACAGCTGCCGGTCCATTGCAGCCGGCAGCGCCCGCGTCAGCGTCTGATAGAAATGATGATGGGTATTGATCAGGCCCGGCAGCACGACATGCTCGCCCGCATCGAACACCGCGACATCCGCGGTTGCGGGCACACCGCCGGCCGGCACCAGCTCGACGATCCGGCCGTCCTGCACCACGATGCCGCGCTCGGCACTGTCGGCGAGGATGGCGAGTGGATCCCTGATCCAGATCGGACTTGCGTCACTCATGATCCTGCTTCTCCACACCGAATGACGACCAGCCTGCAAGGGGGACGTCGGCCCGAACACGATATTGCTACGACTTGTTTGTTGCGGCTTGGCTCCGGTCTTGCAAGACTCGTCTGCACGATTCACCGGGCGGAAGCGCTGGCGCAGCCATGGATTTGAATACCATCACGACGGTGGCCCACCCGCAAACGCGCGCGCAACTGCCTGCCTGGACGACAGGCGATGCTTGGCTTGCAGGCGGCACCTGGCTGTACTCGGAGCCGCAGGTCCACCTGAGGCGACTGATCGATCTCGCCGATCTGAGATGGCCGGCGCTGACGATCACGGACACCCATCTCTCCGTTGCCGCCACCTGCACGGTTGCACAGCTGGACGGACTGTCCTGCCCGCCCGACTGGCTCGCAGCGCCATTGATCGGCCAGTGTTGTCGGGCCTTCCTCGCCTCGTTCAAGATCTGGAAGACAGCCACGGTCGGTGGCAATCTCTGCATGTCCCTGCCGGCGGGGCCGATGATCTCGCTCACATCGGCGCTCGACGGCGTCTGCACCATCTGGAAGGCCGGCGGCGGCGAGCAGAACATTCCCGTCGTCGATTTCGTCACCGGCAACCAGAGCAACCGTCTCATGCCCGGCGACCTGCTGCGGCAGATCGATATCCCGATTGCCGCGTTGCGCCGCCGCGCGGCCTTTCGCCAGATTTCGCTGGCCCCCGTCGGCCGCTCGGCAGCGCTTCTGATCGGCAGCCTCGATCCGGATGGCAAACTGACATTGACGATCACCGCATCGACGGTGCGGCCGGTCCAGCTCTCGTTTGCCAAGGCGCCGGACGCCGCTGCGCTCCGCGCCGCCGTCTCGGAAGGGGTCACCGAGGAGTTGTACAACACCGACATCCACGGCAAGCCGCTCTGGCGCAAGCACATGACGCTGCGGCTCGCCGAAGAAATTCGCCGCGAACTCCTGGGAGCAACGCGGCCATGAGCTTCGAGGTCAACGGCAAGGCATTCTCTCAGGAGCCGCGCGCCGGCCAGTGCCTGCGCACGTTCCTGCGCGAGCTCGGCCATTTCGGCGTCAAAAAGGGCTGCGATGCCGGCGATTGCGGCGCCTGCACCGTGCTGCTCGACGGGGAGCCGGTGCACAGCTGCCTGATCCCGGCGTTCAGCGCCGAGGGACACGCCGTCACCACGATCGAAGGTCTTGGCGGAGATGACGGCACGCATCCGATGCAGCAGGGCTTCCTCGATGCGCAGGGCTTTCAATGCGGCTTCTGCACCGCCGGCATGATCCTGACCTGTGCCTCGCTGAACCAGGCCCAGCGGACCGATCTCGGCGCGGCGCTGAAGGGCAATATCTGCCGCTGCACCGGTTATCGTTCGATCGAGGATGCGATCCTCGGCAAGACCAATGTCGAGGCGAGCGTCGAGGCCGGCGCCGCGTTCGGCCGCAGCCTGCCGGCGCCGGCGGGTCCAGACATTGTGCGCGGCAAGGCGCGCTACACCTTCGATACCGCCATCGACGGACTGCTGCACATCAAGCTGCTGCGTTCGCCGCATGCTCACGCCAGGATCCTCACGATCGACAGGTCGGAAGCCCTTCGCGTAGCCGGCGTGCATGCGGTGCTGACGCATGAGGATGCGCCGTCCGTCCTGACTTCGACTGCGCGGCACGAGAAGGACTGGATGGACCCCGAGGACACCCGCGTCCTCGACGACGTCGTGCGCTTCATCGGCCAAAAGGTTGCCGCCGTCGTCGCCGAGACCGAAGGCGCCGCCGAGGAGGCATGCCGCAGGCTGAAAGTCAGCTACGAGATTCTGCCCGCGCTGATCGATCCGGAGCAGGCGATGGAGCCGGGCGCGCCAATCATTCATCCTGACCGCACCATTGCGAACCGCGTCGCGGACGCGCAGCGTAATCTCGTCGCGGAAACGCACGGCGAGTTCGGCGATGTCGCGGCCGCGCTCGCCACGTCCGCCGTGACCTACGAGGCCACTTTCCACAGTCACCGTGTACAGCATGCGGCACTGGAGACCCATGGCGGCCTCGCCTGGCTCGATGACGCAGGCGTGCTCAATGTCCGCACCTCGACCCAGGTCCCATTCCTGACCCGCCGCGCGCTGTCGGACATCTTCCAGCTTCCCATGGACAAGGTCCGCGTGTTCTGCGAGCGCGTCGGCGGCGGCTTCGGCGGCAAGCAGGAGATGTTCGTCGAGGATATTCTGGCGCTTGCTGCGCTCAAGACCGGGCGGCCTGTGAAACTGGAGCTCACCCGCGAGGAGCAATTCATCGCGACCTCGACGCGGCATCCGATGCGGGTCCACATCAAGGCGGGCGCCGATGCCGACGGCAAGCTCACCGCGCTCCAGCTCGACGTGCTCTCCAACACCGGCGCCTACGGCAATCATGCCGGCCCCGTGATGTTCCACGCTCTGGGCGAGTCCATCAGCGTCTACAATTGTCCGAACAAGCGGGTGGACGGCGTCGCCGTCTATACCAACACCGTGCCGGCGGGCGCGTTTCGCGGCTATGGCCTGCCGCAGACGCTGATCGCCGTGGAGGCCGCGATCGACGAGCTGGCCAGGCAACTCGGCATCAGTCCCTACGAGATGCGCCGGCGCAATATCGTGAAGCCTGGCGATCCCATGCTGTCGCCGCCGCCGTCCGAATATCACGACGTGCTCTACGGCTCCTACGGGCTCGACCAGTGCCTCGACCTCGTCGAGCGCGCGATGCAGGCCGATGGCCCAGAGCCTGACCTGTCGCCGGAATGGCTGATCGGTCACGGCATCGCGCTGACCATGATCGATACGGTGCCACCGGCGGGCCACATCGCCGACGCGACGATCGCGCTCAACGACGACGGCGGCTTCGACCTCACCGTCGGCACGGCCGAGTTCGGCAACGGCACCAGCACCGTGCACCTCCAGATCGCCGCGACCACGCTGGCGACCACGGTCGAGAGAATCCGTCTGCGCCAGTCCGACACCGCCCATGGCGGCCACGACACCGGCGCCTATGGTAGCGCCGGCACCTTCGTCGCGGGCAAGGCCACGCATGCGGCGGCCATGCAGCTTGCGACCGAGCTGAAGGCCGCGGCAGCCGGCGCGTGGCTGTCCGACGTGAAAACCTGCGTGCTCGATGGGGACGCCGTCGTCAGCGGCGTACGGCGCATGCCCTATACGGAACTTGCAAAGCTCGCGCACGACCGCGGATGCCCGTTCGCAGGCACCGGCAATTCCACCGGCACGCCGCGTTCGGTCGGCTTCAATGTGCAGGGTTTTCGTGTCGCCGTGAACAAGGGCACCGGCGAGCTCAGGATTCTCAGGAGCGTGCACGCCGCGGACGCGGGCGTCGTCGCCAATCCCATGCAATGCCGCGGTCAGGTCGAAGGCGGCGTGGCGCAGGCGCTCGGCGCTGCGCTCTACGAGCAGATGGTGATCGATGCGAACGGCCGCGTCATCAACCCGAAACTCCGCGACTACCACCTGCCCTCCTTCGCCGATGTTCCGCGCACGGAGGTGTTCTTCGCCGAGACGGCCGACACGATCGGACCGCTGGGCGCAAAGTCGATGAGCGAGAGCCCGTACAATCCGGTCGCCGCCGCACTCGGCAACGCAATTGCGGATGCCACCGGCATCCGCTTCACCGCACCGCCCTTCAAACCGGATCGGCTGTTTCCGGCGCTGCACGAGAAGTTCGGCAGCTAAAGCCGAATGGCTTTAGCTCGAATCAATTGCCGCGGGTCGTTCACCTCTCCCGCTTGCGGGAGAGGTCGGCGCGTCCGGGCGAAGCGAAGCTTCGTCCCGTGCGCCGGGAGAGGGCTTTCTCCTCTTGGGGATTGTCCCTTTGGGGATATACCCTCTCCCCAGCCCTCTCCCGCAAGCGGGAGAGGGAGTGCACCTCCGTCGTTGCAGCGATCAAGTCTCATCGCATCACGCTTTAGCTGCCGCGATAGGTCGAATAGCTCCAGGGCGTGACCAGCAGCGGCACGTGGTAGTGGCTTTCCGGCTCGCTGATCGCAAAGCGCAACGGGATCTCGTCGAGAAACGGCGGATCGGACAGCGGCACATTGCGCTCCGCGTAGTATTTGGCAACACGGAATCTGAGCTCGTAGCGACCGATCGGCAGCGGGCGACCGCCGATCAGCGGCTGGTCGGTGCGGCCGTCCGCATTGGTCACCGCGCGCGCGATGACGCGGTTCTCGCCAAGGCTCGCGAGCTCCACGAGCTCGACCGGGACGCCTGGCGCAGGCTTGCCAATGTGATTGTCCAGCACATGAGTCGAGAGCCGGCCGTGCACCTTCAGCCTGTCCTCGGCAATGACGAGCTGATCCAGCCGCAGCGCGGAGATGCGGCCAATTTCCTCGATCGCACGTCGCGTCTCGGTCTTGGGGATATTGAGCAGTCGCGTCTCGAAGTCGCGCAGCACGGAATCCCTGGTGTGTCTGCGCACGCAGACGATATAGGGAAAGCCGAACTTGTCGCGGTAGGCGTTGTTGGCACGCTCGAACGCCGCATATTCGGCCTCCGATAGCCGGTCGAGTCCGGCGCTGTTCTGCTCGTCGGTCGATTCCGCGGTGAGACCGACGGCGCGCTGCGTCTTGTCGGCGAGATCGGGATGTGCCCGGATCAGCGCCAACTGAACATCAGGCTCGGCGCTCTGGATCGCCGCCATCAGCGCAGCGTGCAGCTGATTGATGCCGGCAAACGGCCGCTTTGCCGCGAGTTGCTCGGCGATCCATGGCGAATATTCGACGACATTGGCGAGCGCCGCGACGAAATCGGCCTTGCTTGCGGCGTTGAGGTCGGCGAGCGAGATCTGCGACATCGTCCTCTCACCCGATCTCGAATGCGTCGGCGGCCAGATGGGCGTGCTTGTCGTGCCAGTGTTGCGCGATCTGCAACCGCGTCGGCACCCAGACACGCTCATGCTTGCCGATATGGTCGAGGAATCGCATCAGCCCCGCCGCGCGGCCGGGCCGGCCGGCAAGGCGACAGTGCAGGCCGACCGACATCATCTTCGGCGCGGTCTCGCCCTCGGCGTAGAGCACGTCGAAGGCGTCCTTCAGATAGGTGAAGAACTGCTCGCCTTCAGCGAATCCTTGTGGGTTGATGAAGCGCATGTCGTTGGCGTCCAACGTATAGGGAATGATGAGCTGCTTGCCGCCCGGCCCCCTCACCCAATAGGGCAGATCGTCGGCATAGGAGTCGCAGAGATAGAGGAAGCCGCCTTCCTCCATCAGCAGCCGGTTGGTGTTGATCGAGGAGCGCCCGGTGTACCAGCCGAGCGGCCGCGAACCGGTCGCCTCGACGTGGACGCGGATCGCTTCGGCGATCTCGGCGCGCTCCTGCGCTTCCGTCATGTCCTTGTGCTCGATCCATTTCAGGCTGTGGCTCGCGATGTCCCAGCCCGCCTCCTTCATCGCCGCGACGATCTCGGGATTGCGCTTGAGCGCAGTGGCGACGCCGAACACGGTGGTCGGCCAGTTGCGCGCAGTGAACATCCGCCACAGCCGCCAGAAGCCGGCGCGCGAGCCATATTCGAACATCGATTCGATATTGGCGTGGCGCTGGCCCGGCCAGGGCTGCGCGCCGAGCACGTCCGACAGAAACGCCTCCGAGGCACGGTCGCCGTGCAGGATGTTGTTCTCGCCGCCCTCCTCGAAATTGACGACGAACTGCACCGCGATCCGCGCGTTGTCGGGCCATTGCGGATGCGGTGGATTGCGGCCGTAGCCGCGGAGATCGCGAGGGTAGCTCGTATCGGTCACTCAGACTTCCTCGAAGCGGATCGGCAGGGCGCCCTTCCACAGCACGCTCTTGCCAAGTGTCGCCAGATTCTCAAGGCCCGAGGTCAGCGTGATGAAATGATTGCCGGCGAGCTGGCCCATCTTGCTCGCGAAGTGCACGCCGCCGTAGGCGAGCAGGATCTCGGTCTCGCTGATGCCGCCCGGGTAAAGGATGATCTGGCCGGGCGCGGGATAGCTGGTGTGGTTCTCGTAGCTGACGCCGAAATCGAGGTCGCCGAGCGGCATCCATACGCCCTCGCCGCTCCAGCGCACATGGATGATGTGGCTTTCGAACGGCAGTGCCTTGCGGAACGCGGCGACGGTCTTGGGCGCCAATTGCTCCTCGAAGCGGGCATCGAAGGTGAAATCGCCGGCGCGGATAACGAGTTTGCTCATCTCATCTCTCTGGATCGGGGCCGATGGCCCCACGGATAACGCTCAAGCAAAGAGCATTACCGACAGTTTCACGCAAGTGGCGCGGTCCATCACCTGCGATCGCAGCCCCCCGAAAATGCCGCTCCGCGCGTGTCTGGCTCCGGCCCGGCGGCTGGCGGAGGCACCCCTTTGGGTCTCGCATGTCATGGCGCCATCGCTGTCGCCCGGGAAACTCAAATTGGCTGCATTGAACCGGATTGTGGCGGGCAAGTCCACCGGCGCCGCCGGCGGAATTGCCGAATAGTTGGCCGGGGCCGGCGCCAAGCGACGTCTGCGAGTTGCGAGCTCGAGCGCGGCAATGCAGCTCTCCCGTGTCCAGGACGAGCTGCAACGCGCAAGCGTTGCGCCGGGACCCAGGGCCACAGTACGACACAGCAGCATGGGCCCCGGCTCTGCAGCGCACCGTCGAAGGGACGCTGCGCTGCGTCCGGGGCACGAGAGTGGAGTTTGGCGCAGGCTCTGTCGACATCGTCATTGCGAGGACCTCTTGCGACGAAGCAATCCGGGCTGTCGCTGTGGAAAGATTATGGATTGCTTCCGCCTTCGCCGAAGGCTTCGGCGGACAAGTTGCTGCGCTCGCAATTGTGCATGTTCACTAATTCGCTGATTGGATCGCTCCAGGCGGAGGACGATCCGATGCGCGACAACAGCTACGACCGGACGATTGAGCGCAACTATCTACAGAAGTGGCGTTTTCTGATCCCGGAGTATGAGGCGGTGAAGGCTGGCCGATCGCCGCTGTTCAAGCGGGTCGGCGACTTCTATCGGCACCACGGCACCTGCTCGCAGACGTTCCGCAAGTATTACAATCGCTATTTGCAGAGCGGCGAGGAAGCGGACCTGCTGCCGCGGCGGCGCGGCCCCAAGTGGCGGGAACGGCGCGAGCCGGAAGGAATCGAGGCGGAGATCGTCGCCCATCGCAAGCGGGGGATGAACCGTTATGAGATTCATGCCGTCTTGCGCGAGACGCGCGACACGGTACCCTCACCGATCACGATCTACCGGGTGCTGAGGCGCCATCAGCTGAACCGCCGCACGCCGGCGATGCGCGAGGAGAAACGCCGTATTATCAAGGACAAGCTCGGGGAGCTGGGCCACGTCGATCTGCATCAATTGCCGCGCGACATGTTCCTCGCGCCACCCCCGGTCACGGCCTACATCATCAGCCTGATCGACAGTTGCTCGCGTCTGGCCTGGGCCGAGGTCCTGACCTCCAAGAAGGCGCTGCCGGTCATGTTCAAGACCTTGAAGATGATCAACACCCTCAACCTCACTTACGGGCTGGTCTTCCAGGAAATTCTGTCCGACAACGGCGCCGAGTTTGCTGCCCGCACCAAGCCGGACGAGCATCCGTTCGAGGCCATGCTGCTCGAGCTCGGCATCAAACACCGCTACACCAGGCCCTATCGGCCGCAAACCAATGGCAAAGTCGAACGCTTCTGGCGCACGCTGGATGATGACGTCATCGAGGGCACGACCTTCGACAACCTCGATCACTTTGCCAACGAACTGTTCGAATACCTCGTCTACTACAACAACCACAGACCCCATCAGGCCTTGGCTGGACAAACTCCCAAGGCCTTCGCCGCTTCCAAGACCACCGCGATCCAATCAGCGAATTATTGAACATCGACAGCAATGACGGAGGATGAGGCGGCGATGCCGCTCTTCCATCACGCATTTTGAAACGCAGACACGGCTTGGCGTTCTCGCGGCTGAATTCGCCCGAGCTTTGCTTCGTCGCTCACCCTCTTGAGCCAAGAGGGCACAGGGAAGACCGGGTGCTGACCTCGCACCCGCGGTCCGCTGCGCGAAAATGTAGCGCAAAGAGACCGCACAGCAGCATACAGGTGGTGCCAATCACTCGGCCTTCCCTGCGCGATGGTCGGACGGCTTATGCCGCGCTCTCCCGGGAGCCGAGTTCGTTCTGGCCTCCCTCACTCCCGCGAAATTCACCGGCACCGCGCCGGTTGACGCGACTGCCGCCTCCGCAAGAGCTTGACCGTAGCAACGACGGCCAGGACCACACGGTTTTGCCGTACGCGCGGCCCGCCATTTCGCCCGCAGTTTTCCCAGCCCTGTCGACGGAGCTGGAAACTTACAGGCGAGACGAAGCCTAGCAGCGCCGCTCGTCCGCACGCAGCTTCGGGCTCACGGAGAGCAATCCGCCCTGCCCTTCACCTCTCGTGCACGACGCTGCGGCGTCCACCGCAAGCCCGGCTCGCGACAATGACGACCTCATGATCGCCCCTCAAGAATGAGCCGGGATGGGCGACACATACGCTATTTCCGAATTTCGGTAAAGTGGAATATTTCCGCAGAGACGGATTGACAGAGCGGCAAAACAGCCCCGCTCGCCGGTGAGACCCTGTAGCCCAGATGGGGACTACGGGGCGCGCCCTCGCGCGACCCGTTAGCTCCATCTCGACTACGCGATCACGGTTCGCCGGTAGAAGGGAAACGATGCCAGAATCAAAAAGGGCAGTGCAAAGCACCGCCCCTTTTGGCGAACGCGACTGCTCAATATGGCGCGTAACCATAGCCCGGACCGTAATAATTAGGACCGCCGCCGTAGTAACCCGGACCGCCGTAATAGCCCGGGCCGCCATAGTAAGGACGCGGGCCATAATAGTAGCGGTTCTCATAGTACTCGCGGCGGCGGCTCTCGGCGATCGCGCCTCCGATCAGACCTGCCGCCATGCCCATGAAGGCGAGACCTGCGGCGTTCGGCCCGCGTCGGTGGTAATGGCGACGCCGGGCTGCGCTGAAATCAGTGACGTCGGACGCGGCCTGGCCGGCAACGGCCGCCTTCGCGGCCGGTGTCCCGGCCGAGGCGGCCGTGGACGGAGATGCGGAGGCCGCGATCAGGGCGAGGCTTGCGAACGCAGCCACGACCGTGTTGCGGCCGGCTGCGGAAATCATCGGTCCAATACTCATTTCGACCTTCCTCTGTTCTCGCCAAAAAGACATAAGCAAACCTCCTACAACGCGCAAACCATTGAAATAGTTTCATGATCGCGGCGACCTGCCACGCTTTGAACGATTGTAAACCGAACGATCAGGTCCAGCTTGAACCATCCAACCTGAGCGGTTAATGAACAGCCGCGCCGTTTCTCGGTCGCCGTAAGCGTTTCACGTGAACCAACGCATCAACCGACGCCGTCGGGATCGATGCCATTTCCAAGTTTCAACGTGATCGACGCGTCCTTTTCCTCGAAAGAAGTCAGATGATTGCGGTTCGCAAACTGCCGGCGCGCTATGCGCCGATCGTAATGCCATTCGTGCTGTCCATCCTCATGACGGCGGTGGTTTCGGTCATATCGACGCTGCGAAGCCTCGGCGCAACGCCGGCGTTCCTGGCGACCTGGCCGGGCGCCTGGGCGCTGTCCTGGCTCGTCGCGTTTCCGACGCTGCTCATGGTCCTGCCACTCGTCCGCCGGATCGTGGCCTGCCTCGTTGCAGCCCCACCCGGCCAATAGCCGACCGTTACGAGAGCGCCCCAAGCACGCCCCTCGTCGCCTTGTCGATCTCCTCGACATAGCGGCGGCGGGCGAAACTCTCGGTGAGAAAGCCGACCACCTTGCGGCTGTCGGTGGAATCGACCACCGCCAGCATCTCGGCCTCGGCCTCGTCGAACACGGCCATCGCCGATTTCACGTTCATTTCCGGGATCAGCACGATGTCGATCAGGCGGGCGAGCTCGATCACCTGGATGTCGTCGGCGATGCTGTCGAGATCGTTGGAGAACAAGTCGGGCAGCATGACGAGCCCGACATATTCGTCCGCATTGTTGACGATCACGATTCCGGGCCGCGAGCCCAGCGCGAACTCCCGGCGGACCGCGGCGATCGTCGTGGTCGACGGCACCTTGCCGACGTCGGAGCGCATCAGCCGCTCGACCGTGAGGTTGCGCAGCCAGCCGACGTCGTTGGCGCTGCGGATGGTCTCGCCGCGCAGATGCAGCCGCCAGGTCGAGAAGGAGTGGCCGAACATGAAGCGGACGCAGATCGAGGTAACGATGCAGCCGGCGAGCACCACCGCGGTGACGTCGACATTGCGCGTCATCTCGAGCACGAGGAACGACATCGTCAGGGGACCGCCGACGATGGCGACGCCGAGCGTCGCCATGCCCGTCAGCATCGCGACCAGCGGATCGATCGCGAAGTTCGGGCTGATCAGGAGCAGCACCGCGGCAAAGAACTTTCCGATCAGGCTGCCGACGAACAGCGAGGCGAAGAACAGGCCGCCGCGGAAACCCGAGGCGAGCGAGATCAGGCAGGCCGTCACCTTCAAGGCGATGACCAGCGCGATCAGGCCGATCGTCATCTCGTGAAAGAGATCGAGCACCATGGCACCGTGGCCGGCTGCCAGCACCTGCGGCGTGATGATCGCGAAGCCGCCGACGATGAGGCCGCCGATCACCGGACGCAGCCAGACCGGCATCCAGACGAACAGGCGCTCGAACATCGGCGAGGAGCGCATCACGGCGATGCCGACGCCGCTGGTGATGAGGGCGAGCCCGATCAGGGCCAGGTACTGCTCGACGCCGACGGCGCTGACCTTCGGGATCTCCAGCGAATAGGGCGCGCCGCCCAGCCATTGCGCGGTCAGGGCGCCCGCCAGCGAGGCCGCCAGGATCGGCGCGGCGCTGCCGACCGAATAGACACCGACGATCAGCTCGCAGGCGTAGAAGGCGCCGGTGATCGGCGCGCCGAACGCCGCCGCGATCGCGGCCGCCGCGCCGCAACCGACCATCAGACGCAGATCGTTGCGGCGAAGATTGAAGAACTTACCGAGCAGCGAAGCGATTCCCGAACCGATCTGGGTATAGCCGGCCTCGAGGCCGACCGAGGCGCCGCAGCCGTTGGAGATCAGCGTCTGGCTCGACACCACCACGCTGTCGCGCATCGAGAGATTGCCGCCGCGTAGCGCATTGGCCTCGATCGGGTCCACCGCGTTCGAGATCTTCATGCGCCGCCGCGACCATTCCATGATGCCGAGCGAGAGCCCTCCGAGCGCAGGTGCGATCAGCGCCGCCCACGGGCTGACGCTCTCGTGAGCCGACAGGTGAACATCAATGGGAATGCCGTAGATTACCACATGCGCGATCTGGGCAATCTGGGCCATCAGCGTCACGACCGAGCCCGCGAGCGTGCCGATCACCAGCGCAAGCGGGATCAGGTAGAACTCGTTGCTGCGCAGCAGGGCGCGCAGCCGAACCATGGTGCGGTTCGTCCCCTTGCGATCGACGAGATGCCTGATCCGCACGAACACCCTCTGCCCGCCCCTACCCTTCCGCCAGTCCGTAGCCGGCCATGCGCTGGCGGACCCGCTCGATCTCGTCGCTGGAGAGCAGCGGCGGCCGTCCGATCTGGAGGCAGCCGTGATATTGCCGCGCCAGCGTCTCGACCTCGACGGCGAGCCACATCGCCTTGTCCAGCGTCTTGCCGATCGCGATCATGCCGTGGTGGTCGAGCAGGCAGGCAAGCCGGCCTTCCAGCGCCCGCACCGCATGTTCGGACAGCTCCGCCGTTCCGAACGTCGCATAGGGCGCGCAGCGGATGCTGTCGCCGCCGGCGGCCGCGATCATGTAGTGCACGGGCGGGATCTCCATGCCCATGATGGCCAGGATGGTGCAATAGGTCGGATGGGCGTGCACCACGGCATTGACGTCGGGCCGCGACTTCAGGATGTCGCGATGGAAGCGCCACTCGCTGGACGGTTTCTGATCGGGCGCGTGTGTGCCGTCCATGGCCATGAAGACGATCTGGTCCGGCGACATGGCGTCATAGGGCACGCTGGTCGGCGTGACCAGGAGCCCGTCCACATGCCGGACACTGATATTGCCCGAGGTGCCCTGGTTGATGCCGAGCGCGTTCATGCGCCGGCAGGCGTCGATAATGGCCTGTCTCTTGGCGAGTTCGTCTGCTCTCATCGACATTGCGATTTCCTGACGAAGGGCTAGCTGGACCGGAAGTACGTCAAAGCAATATGGCAGCGCAAGCGAAAGAGTCCCGGAGCCTTTCCGTGTCGGCGACGCCCCTGCCAAACCACGAAACGGACGGAAATATGAAAGAATCTACAAATTGTCGCGGCCCATTGGCAGGCTCGTCCGGGCCGCAGCAATCCCGGGGATCACGAACCACACTGAGGAGGCCGCGAGCAGCATGCGAAAACGCGCGAGAGCACGGCACTTCCAGTGCGACCAAGGGTGTGCGCGATCACCGCCAAGATCGAGGCGGCGATCAGCGGCGCGCGCCGCGCGATCTGGCTCCGTCGGCCTTGTCGCGTCTGGGCATCGAAGACGATATCCGGGGCAACGAGCCCAAGGGTGCGGCGGTCCGGCCACCGCTGGCGGATCCGGTCTGACGCCGCAGGCGCATGGAACGACGTTTCGGCCGCCGACTTAGCTCAGCATGACCACAATGGAGATCGATGGAGACCAATCATGAGCGACAGCGGAATTGGCATGCTGCTGGGCCACGCCTCGGCCCAGATGCTTTGGCTCTGGTTCATCGGCGCGTTCGTGCTCGGCGGAGCCCTCGTTTACGGGGTGATGAAGGCCGGCCATCTGCGCGGCAGCGAGCGGGCACGCCTTGATCGCGCGACGGAAGAGCGGCAGCGCCAGGAAGACCCGTACAAGCGCCCGACCTGAGCGATCCGCGAACGCGGGTTGCAGTTTGGAACTTTCGTTCTCCGAAGGTTTTGATCGCCCGAGGATTGAGGAAGGCGACGCCTTCCCGTGTCACCTCAAGAGGAGGATGTATGGCTAAACGAGCAAAGAAGCGCGCGACCAGGAAGACAGCGGCGCGGCGACCGCGTCAGGCCCCGAAGATGCTCAGCGACCTGTTTCTGGAGACGCTGAAGGACATCTATTTCGCCGAGAACAAGATCATCAAGACCTTGCCCAAGATGGCTAAGGCAGCGCAGTCGAAAGAGCTGACCGCCGCCTTCAACAAGCACCTGCGCGAGACCCAGGGCCAGGTCAAGCGGCTGGACCAGATCTTCAAGATGCTGGGCAAGCCAGCACGCGGCAAGCCCTGCGAGGCGATCAACGGCATTACCGACGAAGGCGCCGAGATCATGAAGGAGTTCAAGGGCGCGCCGGCGCTCGATGCCGGATTGCTCGCGGCCGCCCAGGCTGTCGAGCACTACGAAATCTCCCGCTACGGCACGCTTCGCACCTGGGCCGAGGAGCTCGGCATGCAGGACGCAGCAAGGCTGCTCCAGGCGACGCTGGACGAGGAAGAGGCCACCGATCACACGCTGACGGAGCTCGCCACCTCCGTGATCAACCTGGAAGCGGAAGAAGAGTACCGCGCCGCGGCCTGACCCGCGCCGGCCAATGACGAAACGCCGCGGCCCGTGCCGCGGCGTTTTCTCGTTCGGCACTTTCTTGTTCGATGGCACGACGGCGCATGGCACACCGGCGCCACCGCACTGGATTTCCCGGGAACCAGCCCCATATGCAGGCTTTCCCACCCCCGAGCCCGCATCATGCAACCCAAAAATCCCCTCAACTGGATGCTGTCCGAAGCCCTGGACTCGCTGACCCGCGCCGACCGGCTGCGCCAGCAGTTCGGCCGCCAGGAAGCCTGCTGGGAGCCGCCGATCGACGTGCTCGAAACCGAGCGTGAGCTCCTGATCCTGGTGGCGCTTCCCGGCGTCAATCCGGACAATGTCGAGACGGTCATCCATGACGGCGTTCTCGTCATCTCCGGTCAGCGCACCCTCCCGCCGGAGCTTCGCAACGCCCGCATCCATCGGCTCGAGCTGCCGCAGGGCCGCTTCGAGCGGCGCATCGCGCTGCCCCTTGGCCGCTATGCCATCAGCCGCTTCGTGATGGACGGCTGCGTCGCGCTGCGCCTTGCCAAATCCTGAGGTCGATCATGGCCAACGAACAGATGAACAACGAACAGACCAATAACGACGTGAAGATCCCCGAGGACGCGCTGATCATCATCCCCGTGCGCGAGATGGTGCTGTTTCCCGGCGCCATCGCGCCCATCACGATCGGCCGGGCGAAGTCCATCGCCGCCGCGCAGCAGGCGCTGCGCGAGCAGCGCCCGATCGGCATCGTCCTGCAGCGCAGCCCCGAGACCGAGGAGCCCGGGCCGGACGACCTCTACAGGGTCGCCACCATCGCCAACATCGTGCGCTACATCACCGCGCCCGACGGCACCAACCACATCGTCTGCCAGGGCGTGCAGCGCGCGCGCATCCTCGACTTCCTGCCGGGGACGCCGTTCCCGGCCGCCCGCATCCAGCAGATCCCCGAGCCGACCACGACCTCGCCCGAGATCGAGGCGCGCGCGCTGAACCTGCAGCGCCAGGCGATCGAGGCGATCGAGCTGCTGCCGCAGGCGCCGCCCGAGCTGGCCGCGGTCTTCCAGGGCACCAGCGCGCCCGGCGCACTGGCGGATCTGGCGACCTCCTTCATGGATATCAAGCCGCAGGACAAGCAGGAGGTGCTGGAGACCATCGATCTCGCTCTTCGCGTGGAGAAGGTGTCGAAGCATCTGGCCGAGCGGCTGGAGGTGCTGCGCATCAGCAAGGAGATCGGCCAGCAGACCCGCGCCAGCTTCGACGAGCGGCAGCGCGAGGCGATCCTGCGCGAGCAGATGGCGACCATCCAGCGCCAGCTCGGCGAAGGCGACGGCAAGGCGGCGGAGGTCACCGAGCTGACGGCCGCGATCGCCAAGGCCAACATGCCGCCGGAGGCGGAGGCGCACGCCAAGAAGGAGCTGCGCCGCTACGAGCGCATGCCGGAAGCCGCCGGCGAAGCCGGCATGGTCCGCACCTATCTCGACTGGCTGATCGAGCTGCCCTGGGCGCTGCCCGAGGAGAAACCGATCGACATCAAGGAGGCGCGCCGCATCCTGGACGCAGATCATTTCGGCCTGGAGAAGATCAAGAGCCGGATCATCGAATATCTGGCGGTGCGCAAGCTCGCCCCGCAGGGCAAGGCCCCGATCCTGTGCTTCGTCGGCCCGCCCGGCGTCGGCAAGACTTCGCTCGGCCATTCCATCGCCCGGGCGATGAATCGTCCCTTCGTGCGGGTCAGCCTGGGCGGCGTGCATGACGAGGCCGAGATCCGGGGGCACCGGCGCACCTATATCGGCGCGCTGCCCGGCAACATCATCCAGGGCATCAAGAAGGCCGGCGCGCGGAACTGCGTCATGATGCTGGACGAGATCGACAAGATGGGCCGTGGCGTGCAGGGCGACCCTTCCGCCGCCATGCTGGAGGTGCTCGACCCCGAGCAGAACGGGACGTTCCGGGACAATTACCTGGGCGTGCCCTTTGACCTGTCGCGCGTGGTGTTCATCGCGACCGCCAACATGCTGGACCAGATCCCGGGTCCGCTGCTGGACCGCATGGAGCTGATCAGCCTCGCCGGCTACACCGAGGACGAGAAGCTCGAGATCGCGCAGCGCTATCTGGTGCGGCGGCAGCTCGAGGCCAATGGCCTCTCGGCCGAGCAGGCCGAGATCGAGCCGGAAGCGCTGAAGCTGATCGTCAAGGGATACACCCGCGAGGCCGGCGTGCGCAATCTCGAGCGCGAGATCGGCAAGGTGTTCCGGCATGCCGCGGTGCAGGTCGCCGAAGGCACGGCCGCGAAGGTCGTCGTCACGCCGAACGACATCGCCACCGTGCTCGGCCAGCCTCGCTTCGAAGGCGAGATCGCACTGCGCACCAGCGTTCCCGGCGTGGCCACCGGCCTTGCCTGGACGCCGGTCGGCGGCGACATCCTGTTCATCGAGGCGACGCGCGTGCCCGGCAAGGGCGGTCTGATCCTGACCGGCCAGCTCGGCGACGTCATGCGGGAGAGCGTGCAGGCTGCGCTGACGCTGGTGAAGAGCCGAGCCGCCCAGCTCGGCATCGATCCCCTTCTGTTCGAAAAGAGCGACATCCACGTTCACGTCCCCGCGGGCGCAACCCCGAAGGACGGGCCGAGCGCCGGCGTCGCGATGTTCACGGCGCTGACGTCCCTGCTCAGCAATCGCACGGTGCGCAGCGACACCGCGATGACCGGCGAGATCTCGCTGCGCGGCCTGGTGCTGCCGGTCGGCGGCATCAAGGAGAAGGTGGTGGCTGCGGCCGCCGCCGGATTGAAGCGGGTGATGCTGCCGGCCCGCAACAAGCGGGATTATGACGACATCCCGAAAAGCGCGCGGGACAACCTTGAATTCATCTGGCTGGAGCGCGTCGACGAGGCGATCGCCGCGGCGCTCGAGCCGACCGAGTTCAAGGTCGAAGCTGCGGAGTGAATGCGATGAAGAAACTGCTGGAGAAAGCGAAGAGATCGCGAAAGACGCAGCGGCTGCGCCAACTGCTCGATCGCGCGATCGACCGGGTTCGCGATGCGCTTGCGGCGCCTGAGCCGCGGCTTCAGCCGGTCCCGGTCCGGGTGAAGCGCCGCAAGGGTTGAGCCCTCCGTCTCAAGCCCTCGCGGCTGCCCCAAACAAAAGGCCCCCTCCTTGAAGGGGGTCTTTGCGTTCTCAGGACACGGCGTCCTTGGCGGCCTTGACCGGGCGGGCGCGGACGATCTTCCGGGCCGGCTTGGCCTTGAACATCATCTCTTCACCCGTGAACGGGTTGGTGCCCTTGCGCGCCTTGGTCGCGGGCTTCTTGATGACCACGAACTTGGCGAAGCCCGGCACCAGGAACAGGCCGTTCTTCTTGAGCTCCTTGTGGCCGACGTCGGTCAGCGTCTCCATGACGTTCTTGACGTCGCGCTTGGAAAGCTCTGTGGCGGTCGCAATCTTTTCGATCAACTGCGATTTGGACATTTGGGTTGCCATCGTGTCTCCTCTGATTCGTGACGGCTGCATATTAGACCAACCGGCGAAGGCCTATAGCCTTCTGCACAGTTTTGTCGCGATTTTACGGGCATTTTGCCCCGCTGTGGCAAAAAACCCTGCATTTTAGCCACTTCCAGTGCGGAAGGAGCCTTGAGCAGCGGATTTTGCCTTGTTTCAAAGGCCCGCACTACATCTTGCTAGAACTGATTCGCCGCTTTCGACAAGCGAAGACCGGCCTCTTTGTGAAAGGCCGGTCGTGTTTCACCCTGAAAAATAAGGGTCGGATCGCATGTCGCCGGTCTTACGCCCCGCAAAAACAGGGAGAAAGTGAGGGGCGATCGGCTAGACGCGCTCGATGATGATGGCCGGCGCCATGCCGCCGGCGGCGCACATGGTGACGAGACCACGCTTGAGATCGCGCCGTTCGAGCTCGTCGAGCACGGTGCCGATCAGGATCGAGCCGGTGGCGCCGATGGGATGGCCGAGCGCGATCGAGCCGCCGTTGACGTTGACCTTGGCGCGGTCGAGCTTGAGATCGCGGATATATTTCTCCGCCACCACCGCAAACGCCTCGTTGATCTCGAACAGGTCGATGTCGTCGATGGTGAGGCCCGCCTTCGCCAGCACCTTGCGCGTCGCCGGCACCGGCGCGTTCAGCATCAAGGTCGGCGAGTCCCCCATGTTGGCCATCGCGACCACGCGGGCGCGCGGCTTCAGGCCATGCGCCCTCGCGTAGGCGGGCGAGGCCAGAAGGATCGCGGCGGCGCCGTCGACGACGCCGGAGGAGTTGCCGGCGTGATGCACGAAGTCGATGTTCAGATCGGGATATTTTTGCAGGATCAGGCCGCGATAGGTCGTGCCCTTGTCGTCGAGCGCGTAATCGGCGATGGCGGGAAATGCCGGCTTCAGGCTGCTGAGCCCTTCCATCGTGGTCTGCGGCCGCGGATACTCCTCGTGGTCGAGCGCGAGGCTGCCGTCTTCGCGGTGGACGGGCGCGAGGCTCTTCTCGAAGTGGCCGTTCGCAATCGCATGCGCGGCGCGCCTCTGGCTCTCCAGCCCGAGCGCGTCGACATCCCTTCGCGTGATGCCTTCCATGGTGGCGATCGCATCGGCGCAGACGCCCTGATGCGACTGCGGATGCCGCGCACGCAGACGGAGATTGCCGCCGTCCATCATCATCGGACCGCCGCCACGGCGTCCCTCCATCGACATCATCTCGCAGCCGCCGGCGATGACGAGGTCTTCGGCGCCCGCCATGATCGAGCTCGCGGCCATGTTGACGCTGGTGATACCGCTTCCGCAGAAGCGGTCGAGCGTCACCGCGCTGGCGCGCACGTCGTAGCCGGCATCGAGCGCGGACATGCGGCCGAGATCGCCGCTCTGCGTTGCGACCTGCGCGCTGCAGCCCCAGACGATGTCGTCGACGTCTGCCGTATCGATGCCGGTGCGATCGGCAAGTGCGCGCAGCACGGTTGCCCCAAGCTGCTGCGGATGAATGCCGGAGAGCGCTCCCTTGCCGGCCTTGCCGATGCCGCGTGGGGTCCGGCAGGCATCGATGATCAGCGCGTCAGCCATTGGCGTTGTCCTCTCGTTTATGGATGTTGAGGGCGTTGTGAATCAGGGGAGGAGTGGAGTCAATGCGCGGCGTTTGCGCCCTCACCCGATTTTCCGCCGCGCGTAAAATCGAGCCGACCGCACGAAAGCTGCCGCAACGTCATGGCCGGGCTTCGAAAGAGGGGAGAGCTACACTCCCGCCGCGTTCTTCGCGATCACGTTGCGATAGAAGCTGGCGCTGAGTTTGGGCGTGCGAACCTGGGTGTCGAAATTGACGTGGTAGAGCCCGAAGCGCTTGTTCAGTCCATATACCCACTCGAAATTGTCCATCAGGCTCCAGAGGAAATAGCCGCGCACCGGCACGCCCTCGCTGGTGGCGCGCTGGAGCTGGGCGAGATAGTTGCGCAGATACATGATGCGGTCGGTGTCGTAGATCTTGCCGTCGGGCGTCACCGCATCGTCGCCTGATGCACCGTTCTCGCTGATATAGATCGCATCCGTCTTCCATATCTTTGCCGCCAGCTTCGGCACCCAGTAGATCGTCTCCGGCCCGACGCGCAGCCAATCCGAATTCATGTGCGGAAACGATTTCGGGATCGGCAGCGGCATGAAGCCCGCGCCCTGGTCGGAGGCCACGACGTAATTCTGTGGCGCGTAGATGTTGAGGCCGAGGAAGTCGACCGGCGAGGAGATGATCTTGAGCTCCGCATCGGTGAATTTCGGCGCGTTGGCCCCGGCGAATTTCAGGAAGGCGTCGGTATAGCGCCCCGTCATAATGACGTTGAGATAGCCGGCATTCATCTCGCGCAGCGCGATCTCCGCGGCGCGAACGTTCTCCGGCGTGTCGATCGCGGGAGCGCAGGCATCGACGTTCTCGGCCGGCCCCACCCTGGTGCCGCGGCGGCCATGGGCGCGCACCGCCTGCACCGCGAGCCCGTGCGCCAGCGCACTGTTGTGCCTGATCTGGTTGACATCGGCTTGCGGCAGCGTCAGGCCCGGCGCGTCGATGCCGATGCCGTAGCCGAAATAGACGAAGCGGCCGCTCTCGTTCAACGTGAACACGTTCCTGACCCGGTCGGTCAGACGCTCGGCGACATAGGCCGCGTAATCGCCGAAGATCTTGCAGGTTTCCGTCGAACGCCAGCCGCCGAAACGGTCCTGGAGCGATTGGGGCAGGTCCCAATGATAGAGCGTCAGCCACGGCTCGATGCCGTTCTTCAGGAGCTCGTCGACGAGACGATTGTAGAAGTCGAGCCCCTTCGGGTTGGGCTTGCCGTCACCGTCCGGAAACAGCCGCGGCCAGGCCACCGAGAAGCGATAGGCCCTGCAGCCGAGCTCCTTGATGAGCGCGATGTCCTCCTTGTAGCGGTGATAGTGCTCATTGGCGCGGTCACCATTGGTGCCGTCCTCGATCTTGCCGGGAATGCGAACGAACTTGTCCCAGATCGAGGGCCCGCGCCCGTCCTCGTCGACCGCGCCTTCCACCTGATAGGACGAGGTCGCCGTGCCCCAGACAAAGCCCGCCGGAAAGCCGCTTCCAACGCGCCGCGGCCGTGCCGGCTTGGCTTCGGCTGCATCGAGCGCGCCAGTCATGCCGGCTGCGGACAGCCCCGCGATCTTCGCAAGCTGGCGACGCGAGACCTTGTCCGTCATGGATGCTTCTCCGCTTCCGGGTGATTGCGGACGCACAATGGCGAGTCGCGGGCCGTTTGAAAAGCAAGCTTTGGCGAAAGCCGGATGCAGAATCTGGCTGCCTTGGCGCGACATATGGATGCGGGCCAGCCGACGCGGTTGCTTCCCGCTCAGCGCGAGCGCTTCGGCAATTTTCGCAGCTTGTCGGGATTGAACGCCGGCAGCTGCTCGGCTCGTTCGCGTGCGGGTGGCTGCTGTTCCGTCAGAATGAGCGTGCCATGGAGGATCATTCCCGGCACCTGTTGTGCCGTCGCGGTGTAGCTCGCGATCTTGCCGGGGCAGCGTCCCTCGATGTCCAGCGTGAGCTCATCCTCAACGCCAAAGACCGTCGAACGCCCATCGGTATGACGCTTCGTCGATACGGTCGCGGTGAAGCGCTCGCCGTCGACCGAGCAGGAGCCGTGATATGTCATCAGGCTGTCACGGCCCCAAATCTGGCCGTCTGCGACATGGACGATCCCGGTACCCTGGTCGAGGGGCGTCCTGTACCACGCCGCGTAGGTGCCGTCCTTCAGCATGGGAGCAGTCTCTCCTGGTATTCCCACGCGGACCATTGGCACGATTTAATGCCAAGAAATCGTTAATGGCCGTGCCCGTGCCAATCCGGTCTTTCCTTGCGCAGCTCGGCCTCAAGCTCCTCGATGATGCTGTGAAGCAGATGCGCGGCAAGCGGGTCGGTCACTTCGCGCTCCAAATACCGGTAACGCGCGATCAGGAATTCCTGCTCTCTCAACTGGCGTTCTGTCATCAGACGGGCCCTCCGGCAAACCGACGCGCAGAAGACCGAGCAGTTTCATTACAATTTTCAGATCATTTTCCATGGTTTCTGATCGGTTAAGGGCGGCGCCAAGCCCGCGGCGGCGGGCGACAGCTCAACGTCGCTCATCGTGCATTCGTGTAACCGCACGATTGCCCGGAGCAGGATCGGGCAAAACAGAACCGTTCCAGGCAAGACCCGGAGCCTCTGCGCCGCATAGAACTCGCGCCGACCCGTAAAAGCACGGGCACCTGATCTGAAGCAGCAAGCGATCAGAAGGAGCCACGCCATGACCGGGAGCACCGCACTCATGCGCAATCACCCGTCCAGGGGCCAGCCACCCCTGCCCAGCGCACAACCCGTCGATATCGCCATGTCCGAGCGACGCACCGCCGAGGTGGAGATGGCGCGGGTGCTCAGGACTGAACCGACCCGCATGGCGCTGGACTCCTCCGGCGCCGGGATCGCGCACTGGAAACACGATCCATTGCATGACGTCGTCGAACCCATGAGCCACCACGTGATCATGGCATATAACGGCGTGATGCAGCGCATGGAGCGCCGGTCGGGAAAATCGGTTTCGATCGGCACGTTTCGCCCTGGAGTCGTGATCATCATCCCGGAAGGATCGAGCTCCCGATGGGACATTCCGAAGCCCGTTGATGTCGTTCAGCTCTACCTTCCGAATGCGACACTGAAGCGCGTTGCCGGCGAAGCCGGGATCACAGGAGCGGCCGACCTGTTGGAGCGGACCGCGCACCCTGACCCCATTACGTCCCGACTGCTCTTGAGCGCAGCGGATGCGCTCGAAGGCAATGGGGTCCTCGACACGCTGTTCCGGCACCAGGTGACGGATCTTCTTGCCACGCGCGTCCTGGCTGCGCACACGGGTTCACCGGCCACGTTCCAACCGACCATGGGCGGGCTGTCGCCGAAGGTCCTGCTCCGCGCGATCGAACGGTTGCGCTCGGACAGCGATGCGGACGTCTCCCTCGATGCGCTGGCGTCCGATGCCGGCCTCTCGCGCTTTCACTTCTGCCGCGCCTTCAAGGAGAGCACCGGGCTCTCGCCGCATGCCTGGCTGCGCCAACACCGGCTCGAGCAGGCCATGAACATGCTGCGGGAGAGCGACGACCCGGTCGTCTCGATCGCTGCGGCACTTGGCTATTCCTCGCAGACGGCGTTCGCCGCGGCCTTCAGGAAGCTCACCGGCGAAACGCCGAGCGAATGGCGCAGGCGCATGCGTTAGCAGCAATCGCTCGATGTCGACAGCAATCGCGCTGGGGCAGCGGCACGCCTGATCGGTTAGACCATCACC
The DNA here is from genome assembly GCF_041262065.1 of Bradyrhizobium sp. USDA 327. Classification (NCBI taxonomy): domain Bacteria; kingdom Pseudomonadati; phylum Pseudomonadota; class Alphaproteobacteria; order Hyphomicrobiales; family Nitrobacteraceae; genus Bradyrhizobium; species Bradyrhizobium sp. USDA 327. The sequence goes on from NZ_JBGCCW010000001.1 coordinate 4,637,252, forward strand.
ATGTCCAATCCCATGACGGAGGCAAATGATGATCGGGAAAAACTTCGTCCACCGGTTGGCCATCACCTCATCACGCAAGGGGCTCGCTACTGCGGTCGTGTACGGACTTACGCTGACTGTTCGCTTCACTTCAGCAACAGGTGACGACATCCCGCCGCAATCCGCACAACGCGCCCACCCGGTGATTTCGGTGATCAGCGGGGACAGCTTCCGCCTTCCCTATCAGGACTGGAGCCGCAAGTCCGCGCGGTCGATCGTCTTTCGTCAGGACTGGCCACCCGGCTGCCCGCTCCAATAGGCGTCAGCAAGCTCGCTTCAATCATTCGCGTCGTCGCTGACCGCAACAGGACTTGCCGCAAACCCGCAGCGGCGGCGGCAACGCGCCTGTGCCCAGGAAGATCAACCAAAGGAGACCGTCAATGCGACTAGTCATCATCGGCGCCGGCTTCGCCGGCATGTACGCCGCCCTTTCCGCCGCCCGCCTGCGCGAGATCCAGGGCGTCTCGCCTGACGAACTCGAGATCGCGCTGGTCGCACCCGAGCCGACGCTGGTCGTCCGCCCGCGGCTCTACGAGAAGAATCCGGAGACCTTGACGGCACCGCTCCTCGATGTGCTCGAGGCGATCGACGTCACCTATGTTCAGGGCAGCGTCGAGACGGTTGAAACCCAATCCCACACGGTGAGGGTCGCCACGGCCAAGGACTCCAAGAAGGCGCTCTCCTACGATCGACTCGTGGTCGCCACCGGGAGCCGGCTGTTCCGCCCGAACATCCCGGGTCTTGCCGAGCACGGGTTCAGCGTCGACTCGCTCGACGATGCGATCGCGCTCGACAGGCACCTGCATGGCCTTGCCAAGCGGCCGGCCGCGAACGGGCGCGACACGGTCGTCGTCGCCGGCGGCGGCTTCACCGGCATCGAGGCGGCCACCGAAATGCCGGCGCGGCTCCGTGCAATCCTCGGCCCGAATGCCAGGACTCGCGTCATCATCGTCGAGCGCAACAGCGCGATCGCACCCGACATGGGTGCAGGCCCGCGACCGGTCATCGAGAGCGCCCTCCACAAGCTCGGCGTGGAGACCCGCCTCGGTGCCGGCGTCGCCTCGCTCGACGAGTCCGGCGTCACCTTGTCCAGCGGTGAGCACATCGAAACCGAAACCGTGATCTGGGCGGCGGGTATTCGTGCGGCCCCTCTGACGGCGCAAATCCCTGCCGAGCGCGACAGTTTCGGCCGGCTGCTGGTCGATAGCTGTCTGCGGGTGCCGGGCGTCGAGGGCGTCTTCGCGACCGGCGATGCGGCCCGCGCCGCCTGCGACGACGAGGGCAATTACGCACTGATGTCGTGCCAGCACGCCACGCGCATGGGCGCCTTTGCGGGCAACAATGCCGCCGCCGAGCTGCTCGGCATTCCGACCAGGCCCTACCACCAGAAGGCCTACGTCACCTGTCTCGATCTCGGCGAAGCCGGCGCACTGTTCACCCGCGGCTGGGACCGCAAGGTCGAGATGGTCGGTGATGTCGCCAAGAAGACGAAGCAAGAGATCAACACGGTCTGGATCTATCCGCCGAAGGCCGAACGCGCCGCTGCGCTCGCGTCGGCCGATCCGGAACGCGTGACCAGCCTCTAACGCACGACGCGATGACGGCCGCGCTCCTGGCTACGCGACCTGATCAACCAAGACCAGCCAGAAGCATGATACAGGAGATCAACATGAACTTGCACAACGCTTCCTATTCCGTTGCATCAAAACCCGAAGAGCTTGTCCCGTCGCGCTATGCGCTGAAGGTCGGCGAGATCGACGTGCTGGTGGTCAGCGACGGCGTGCTGCCGCTGCCCGCCGAGATGTTGGCGCACAATGCCGACCCCGCGGTCCGCGCGGCCTGGCTGGATGACATGTTCCTGCCGCCGGACGCGTTCGACTGGGCGTTGAACGTGGTCGTGGTGCGCAGCGGAGAGCAGACCATTCTGATCGACGCCGGGCTCGGATTGGACCCGGACCTGCACCTCCCGCGAGCCGGACAGCTGGTCAAGCGACTGGAGGCCGCCGGCATCGATCTGGCATCCGTGACCGACGTGGTGCTGACCCACATGCACATGGACCATGTCGGCGGGTTGCTCGTCGAAGGCGTGAAAGACCGGCTGCGTCCGGACCTGCGGATCCATGTGGCAGCCGCCGAAGTCAAGTTCTGGGAGTCGCCCGATTTCTCCCGCGTCTCCATGCCGCCGGGATTCCCCGACGCACTTCGACAGACGGCCAAGCGGTTCGCGCACGAATATCACAACCAGCTCCGGACGTTTGAAGCCGAATTCGAGGTCGCGCCGGGGGTGGTGGTCTGCCGCACCGGCGGTCACACCCCCGGGCACAGCGTGGTCCGCCTGACCTCCGGCGGCGAGCGACTGACATTCGCCGGCGACCTCGTGTTCACCGTCGGGTTCGAACACCCTGACTGGCACAACGGCTTCGAACACGATCCCGAGGAAGCCGCCCGCGTCAGAGTGAACCTTTTGCGGGAGCTTGCGGCGAACCGCGAGCTGCTGGTGGCCACGCATATGCCGTTCCCGTCGGTCGGTCATGTCGCGGTCGCCGGCGACGCTTTCCGCTGGGTGCCCGTGTCCTGGGACTATTGAGCGCTTGCCGGACCGAATCCAAACCAGGGCGCGCGCTCATCGCGATGAGTTTGCGCCCTGGGACTCCACATGCACTGAGCCGTCGAAGCCGAAGCGTTGGTCTACGGTCGCTCCGGCGATTTCGAACGGCGCAACCACGCGAACGAACATGCAAGAAAACAAGGTCGTAATCATCACAGGCGGCAGTTCCGGCATCGGTCGAGCCGCAGCTCTCCGTTTCGCCAACCAGGGCGACAAGGTGCTCATCACCGGCCGTCGTGCCGGGCCTATTGAGAATACGATAGCGGAGCATCAGAACATCGCGGGCCTGATTGCGGATACCGCTTCCGCAGAAGACGCCGAGCGGACCATCGCCGAGGCGATCGGCAGATGGGGCCGGCTGGACACGCTCGTCAACAACGCCGGCGCCGGAGCCATCCTTCCGTTGTCGGATGTCGCGGCCGAGCGGATCGCGGACATATTTTCCGTCAATGTGGTCGGTCCGAGCCTGCTGGCCCGCGCCGCCCTTCCGCACCTGCAGGCAACGCGGGGCACCATTATCAACATCTCCTCGACATTTGGTCACCGGCCGGCCGCGGGACTGTCCCACTACGCCGCGAGCAAGGCGGCGCTGGAACACCTGACACGCTGCTGGGCGCTCGAGCTCGCGCCACTTGGGATAAGGGTGAATGCGATCGCGGCCGGTCCGACCGAATCCGGCGCCTTGACCGGAATGATGGGGCTGTCCGCGGAAGCGGCAGAAGCCGTCAAGGACGAAGAGCGCGCGCGAATTCCGCTCGGTCGGCGCGGCGTTCCCGACGACATTGCGCGATGGATCGTGCAGCTTGCAGGTCCCGCCTCGCAATGGATGACGGGCCAAGTTCTCGCAGTCGATGGTGGCCTGGGACTGGCCTAGTTTAGAGCATGATCCGGAAAGGTGTGCAGCGGCTTTCCGAAAAGATCACGCTCGAAGAATAGCCCAAAGCGCGACAACGAATCATCCCAATCGCATTGCGCTTTGAGTCCTGCGCCGATATTGAATCCGCCGCGCTTCGCAAGCGCCTAGAACGTCACGCGCATGCCCGCATAGAACGCGCGCGGCCTTGCCGGGCTCAGCGAGCGCGGGTCGGTGAATTCGGCGCCGCCATTGGTGAAGTTCGGCAGGGCCTCGCGATCGAAGAACTGGCCGTAGGTGGCGTAGCGCTTGTCGAACACGTTGTCGACGCGGCCGTAGAGCTGGATGTTCTTCGTCACCTGGTAGGAGGTGTGGAGATTGAACACCGTATAGGACGGCAGCTTCGCGAACTGGTTCGACTCGTCGCCGACGATGTATTGGCTGGAGACGTACAGCGCGTTGCCGCCGACCTTCCAGACGTCGGTCACGGCGTAGTCGACGCCGACCTTGACGCGGTGGCGCGGGATCGCGGGGATCTGGTTGCCGGGTCTGACCTGGATGGTCTCGGTCGCGTCATCGGCGAACGGGCTTTCCGAGCCGAGCTCGAGCGGATCAAGGAAGCGCGCATCGACGAAGGCGTAGCTCGCCTGGAATTGAAGCGTGGGCGACTTGATGTTGACCTCCGCTTCCAGCCCTTGCCGCCGTGTCCGGCCGACATTGGTGAAATAGCCAAAGCCCGTCCGCCCGACGGCGGGCACCGCTACGATGTCGTCATGGTTGGTGGCGCGAAAGCCGCCGATCTTCCATCCCAGCGTGCCGATGTTCAGCTCCTTGGTGCCACGGAAGCCGGCCTCCACCGTCTTGGAGACGACCTGCTTCAACGGCGGATCCGCAACCAGGAAGGCCGCGATGAGGCAGGGACGGGCCGGATCCGCGCAGCCGAGCTCGAGCGGCGTCGGCACGCGGTTGGCCTCGGAATAGCCGGCATAGGCGGTCAATCCCGGCGTGATCTTGTAGGTGCCTCCGATCATCGGATTGAAGCGGGTGTAGGTGTGATCGCCGTTCAGCGCAGTCCCGAGCTGGTCTTCGAGCGAGATCCGCGCCGCGTTGAAGCGGCCGCCGCCGGTGATGGCGAAAGCGTCCGAGACGTTGAACGTGTCCATCGCGTAGAGACCGTTGTATTGATTGACGGTCCGCAACGAGACGGGGCCGGCAACGGGATCTGCCGTGGGAGTCGCCCCCAGGAAAACACCGCTACCGCTGACGACGTAATTCTCTCCCATCGAGCCGATCTCGGAGCTGGCGTTGTAGCGCGTGGTGCTGGCGTCATAGGTTGCGCCCATCACGAAGCGATTGTCGTGGCCGAACAGTTGATCGGTGTTGGTGGCCTGCCCCGACACGCCGAATGTTGTCGAACGGATCGAGCTCCGGTCGATCGCGCCGAGGATCGTCCCCGGCGCAAAGGGGTTGGCGAGTTGCACGCCGCCCGCGCCGTTGGCGGGTGTGGTGTCGTCGCCGAAGCAGAGCAGCGCCGCATCTGCAGCGCACTCCTCCACGTCGGTTGGATTGCCGTCGACGATCTTCTGCTCGAACCTGCGCACATGGGCGGTGCCTTCGAGCGTCCAGGTCGGCGTCGCGTCGACCTTTCCGGTCAGGTTGAGATAGCCGACGCGGTTGGCGGTGGTCTGCGGTGTGGTGTAGGTCGCGCCCCAATATTTATCCAGCAGCTCGGCCGGAACGGTGGCGCTGGCGCCGAAATTATTCTTGGCGACCCCCATGTTGGCGTGGAATTCGCTGTCGCCAGCCTTGTAGCCGACATCGCCGTAGAAGCGCCGAACGGTCGATTGGGAAAAATTGCGGAAACCGTTGTCGCGCAGGCCTTCGAGCGCGGCGTAGACGGCGTAATTCTGATCGACCTGCTTGCCCCATTGCGCCGAGCCCTGGATACGGCCGAACGAGCCACCCATCACGTCTATCTCGGCGCCCTGATAGGTGAAGCCGTCCTTCATTTGCAGGTTGATAGCGCCGCCCAGCGCGTTGAGACCGAAGGCGGGGTTGTTGGTCACCAGCGTCACCGACCTGATCGCGGCGGTGGGGATCAGATCCCAATTGACGGCGTCCGAGAACGCCTCGTTGATGCGGACGCCGTTCTGGTAGACGGCAAGGCCCTGCGGGGTGCCGGTCACGGGAGAGGCGACGAAGCCGCGAAACTCGACATCGGGCGTGAACGGATTGCCGGTGACCTCGCTGATGTTGATGCCGGCGATGTTGTCGCGCAGGGCGTCGGTGACGTTCAGCGAGTTGGTGCGCCTAATCTGGCTGGCATCGACGGCATTGATGGAAGACGGAACCTTGTCGACGTCGAGGCCGCGGCCGATACCCGGCGCGGTTGGATAGACGTATAGGCGTGTCCTTGGACTGGCGGAGCCCGGCGCCCCCACGCGCGCGACCGGTCGCGCCGGCGCGGCGCGTCTTGCCGCCGCAGGCGATGGCGCCGCAACCTCGACCGGCGGCAGGTTCTGGACGTTGGTCTCCTCGTCCTGCGCGGCCATCGCGCTGGTCGCAACAACCATTCCCGTGGAAACTGAAATGATGACCAGACCACGAACGCCCATTCTTGCCCGCCTCCACCCGTATCGTCCGGCTCGTTTCCCCGCCGGTTAGGCCAACGATACAGGCCAACAGCCGAAGAGCACCAGCCGTAAAACGTCCGCCCTGTCCGGAGCTTAAATTCCCGACCAAATCGGGAATTATTCCCGATCCGTCCAACGGCGGGCGCGAGCCTCATCGGGCGCGGCCGGGAACTATTCCCGGTCGCCGCGAGACTTTTTGCCGAACCTCGCGAAAGACCTTCGTGCAATCCTTGGCTCGACATCGCGATCTGATCGCGAGTCATTCATCCGTAGACTCACCCCGCCCTCCTGGGCGGGGTGCCTTTACGGCAAGCAAGAATACAGGAGGACATGATGACGTTGGGGGACCGCTTTTCCGTTCGATATTCATCGGCTCGGCCAGTCCGCGGCAGCCTCGTCCTGGGTCTTCTCGCAGGCTTGGGCTTCGGCGCATCCATCGCCGCCGCGTCTGCGCAGGATTCGGCAAAGACCCCGACGCCGGAGAGCATCAAGGCCATCACCTCGCAGGTCGACGGCGCCTACATCAAGGCCAACACCGCGACGTCCAACAACTGGCCGACAGTCGGTCTCGACTACGCCGAGACCCGCTTTTCGAAACTCAATCAGATCACGAGCGACAACGTCAAAGGCCTCGGCCTGGTCTGGACCTACAATCTCGAATCCTCGCGCGGCGTCGAGGCGACGCCGGTCGTCGTCGACGGCATCATGTACCAGACGGCCTCCTGGAGCGTCGTGCATGCCATCGACGCGCGAACCGGCAAGCGCATCTGGACGTTCGATCCGGAAGTCAACCGCGAGCTCGGCTACAGGGGCTGCTGCGACGTGGTCAACCGCGGGGTCGCGCTCTACAAGGGCAAGGTGTTCGTGGCCGCCTATGATGGCCGCCTGATCGCACTCGACGCGGCAACCGGCAAGAAGGTCTGGGAAAAGGACACGCTGATCGACCACGAGCATTCCTACACCATCACCGGCGCGCCGCGCGTCTTCAACGGCAAGGTCGTGATCGGACAAGGCGGCGCCGAATATGGCGCGCGCGGCTACGTCACCGCCTACGATGCCGAAAGCGGAAACCAACTCTGGCGCTGGTTCACCGTCCCCGGTGATCCGTCAAAGCCGTTCGAGGACGAGTCGATGGAGAAGGCGGCCAAGACCTGGGATCCCGCCGGCCAGTATTGGCTCAACGGCGGCGGCGGCACGCCGTGGGACACCATCACCTTCGACCCCGATCTCAACCTCGTCTACATCGGCACCGGCAACGGCTCGCCCTGGAACCGGAACGTGCGCAGCCCCGCCGGCGGCGACAATCTCTATCTCGCCTCGATCGTGGCGCTGAACGCCGACACCGGCAAATACGCCTGGCACTATCAGGAGACGCCCGGCGACCACTGGGACTACACCTCGACCCAGCCGATGATACTCGCCGACATCACCATCGACGGCGCGCCGCGCAAGGTCATCCTGCACGCGCCCAAGAACGGCTTCTTCTTCGTGATCGACCGCACCAACGGCAAATTCATCTCGGCGAAGAATTTCGTCGATGTGAACTGGGCCACCGGCTACGACGCCAACGGCCGCCCGATCGAGGTGCCGGCCGCGCGTGGCGACGCGGCCTATGACTCGATCCCGGGACCCTACGGCGCCCACAACTGGCACCCGATGTCGTTCAACCCGCAAACCGGGCTGGTCTATCTGCCGGCCCAGAACGTGCCGCTGAACCTCATTCCGGAAAAGAAGTTCAAGCAGAATGCCGCAACGCCGGGCAAATTCGGCGGCGCCACCGGCTGGAATGTCGGCTTCGTGCTCAACGGGGAGCCGCCCAAGAGTCTTCCGTTCGGACGCCTGATCGCGTGGGACCCGGTCAAGCAGAAGGAAGCCTGGCGCGTCGAATACCCCTCACCATGGAACGGCGGCACGCTGACCACGGCCGGAAACCTGGTGTTCCAGGGCACGGCGGATGGACGCTTCGTCGCCTATGACGCCACGACGGGCAAGACGCTGTGGGAAACAGCGACCGGCACCGGCGTCGTCGCGGCGGCTTCGACCTATATGCTCGATGGCGTGCAGTATGTCTCGATTGCCGTCGGCTGGGGCGGAGTCTATGGCATGGCGCAGCGGGCGACTGAGCGGCAAAGTCCCGGGACGGTCTACACGTTCGCGCTCAACGGCAAGGCGCCGCTGCCGGAATTCGTGAAGTACCAGACCGAAGGCCTGCTCCAGGGCGTGAAGTACGATCCGAAGGACGTGCCCGAAGGAACGGCGCTCTATGTCGCCGCCTGCGCCACCTGCCATGGCGTGCCCGGTGTCGACAGGGGCGGCAACGTCCGCAACCTGGGCTACGTGCCGGCGGAGGAGATCGCCAACCTCAAGAACATCGTGTTCAAGGGACCGTTCCGCGACAAGGGCATGCCGGACTTCACGGGCAAGCTGACGGAAGCCGATGTCGTGAAGATTCAGGCTTTCATTCAAGGCACGGCCGACGCAATACGGCCGAAGAAATGACGCGGCGATATGGCTGCGGCAGGCATTGCCGCAGCCGGCTCGCCCGACGCTCGCGACACGCCGCAATCCTTTGAAACATCATGCCTTTCAGAGAGATCCCTTGAGCCCCATACTCGTCGTCGACGACCATCCCATCATTGCCGAAGCCTGTCGCATCGTGCTGGGGGACGTCGAGGACGTGGTCGCTGCGCGCGATGTGCCGAGCGGCTATGAAGCATTTCTGGAGCACCGCCCCGGGGTCGTCATCCTCGATCTGACCTTTCCGGGAGAAGCACTGGGCGGTGTCGACTTGCTGCACCGCATCTCCTCGGATGCGCCGCTCGCACGCATCCTGGTTTTCAGCATGCATGCGGACGCAAATATCGTGGCGTCCGCGATCAAGGCGGGAGCCATCGGATATTTGCTGAAGGACTCTCCGCCGGACGAACTGCCAAAGGCGGTGCGTCAGGTCAGGCTCGGCCATCGCTATGTCGACGAGCGGATCAATTTGCGCGGCGTGCCCCTGCCCGATCACGTCGATTCCGGCAAGGTCGCCACACTGACGCGCAGAGAACGAGAGGCGCTCAGCCTGCTCGGCCAGGGAAACTCATATTCCGCGATCGCCGAAGAGCTGGTCATCACGCCCCGGGCCGTCGCCCGGCTGATCAAGCAGGCGAGGACCAAGCTCGGTATCCGTCGCACGAGCGACCTGCTCCGCCGGGCGCGCGAGCTTGCGGGCGGCGCAGACAGCTCGAACTGACGCGCGAGCCGCCGGTTTATTGCAGGAGCTGGAGCAGCGCGCGTCCGGCAGGCGTCTTCAGTTCTCTCCCATCCAGCGTTCCGTCGTGATCCGGATCGGCCGCGTCGAAGCGCTGCGAAACGACGGCGAGATATTCATTCACCGAGAGCGTTCCATCGTGGTCGGGATCCGCTGCCGCGATCTCTTTGGCGGATAATCTGCCCCGCAACTCCCGCACGTCCAGCGTGCCGTCGTGATCCGGGTCGAGCCTGGCGAAAAGCGCCGTCGCGGCCTTCCTGACCTCGATATGGTCCAGCGTCCCGTCGCTGTCGGTATCGAACTTCCTGACAGGATCACCGCGAGAAGCCGCCAGCGCAGATCCCGACACCATCACGACAGCCAGTATCGAGACCGTCCATCCGCTAAACTTCAGCATTTCGAGCTCCCCCTGAGGTAGTGGACGTGACATTCAGATCAGGATGAGGCAGTCGGAATCAAGGCCTCCACGGTCAGGCCGGCATCGCCGGAGACGACGTTGAGCGTGCCGCCCAGCGCCAGGATCCGCTCGCGCATGCCGACGAGGCCGAAGCCGAGCTTCTGCCCCGGTTCCATGCCGCGGCCGTTGTCGCTGACCCGCACCCGGGCGCAGCCGCGGCCGTCGTGACCCATCTGCTCCACCGGCTCGATGACGACATTGACCGCGGTCGCACCGGCGTGGCGGAATACATTGGTGAGCGCCTCCTGCACGATGCGATAGATGGTGAGATCGGCGGTCTCGCCGGTCGGCCCGAGCGCCGGCGAGATCACGGTCTCGATCGCGACGTCGGGATGCGACTCCCGCCACAGCCGCGACAGGGATTCGAGCGCCTTGCGCAAGCCCAGCTCGGCAAGGCCCACGGGCCGAAGGCGCTCCAGCACGCGGCGGTTGAACTGCTGCAGTGCATTGATCTGCTCCAGCATGGCGCTGCCATGTTTTCGCACGGCATCCGCACTCGGATCGCGTCCGTCCGCCAGCTTCGCCAGCGCGCTCGCATGCGCGCGCAGCGAGAACAGGTAAGGCCCGAATTCGTCATGGAGCTCGCGGGCAATCTCCTTGCGCTCCATATCCTGAAGCGACACCGCGCGCTCGGCAAGACGCCGCTTGTCCTCGACCGCCTCACCAAGCGTCGCAGCAAGGTGGTTGAGCTTGGTGCAGATCGCGGCGAGCTCCGGCGCGCCGCCCGGCGCGACACGGGCATCGTAATGTCCGCCCTCGAGCTTCCCCATTGCCTCCGCCAGGGACTGGAGCGGTGCCAGCGCCCGGCCGACCACGTTCATCATCAGCAAGAACAGCGCAAGCGCGATCACCGAGCCGACCTCGAGCTGGGTCACGATCCCGTCCCAGATCTCGGCGATCTCGTCGTCGGGATGCGAGGTGATCACGAGCGAGGCGGGCTTGCCACGGATCGAGACCGGCACGCTGACGGCGGTCTGCTCGGGATGAACCAGGGCGACGAACCAGGCCGGCGGCGCGCGCGTGTCGGCGTCGGCGTCAAGCCGGGGGGGCGTCAGCGGATGGCCGCCGGCGTCCCGAAGCGTGATGCTGACGTGGCGCAGGCGGCTGAGATCGCGCGCGATCTGGTTGAGCCTGGCATCCGGATCGGGTGCCTCGTTGAGATCCGCCACGATCATCTCGATGAACTCTCGGGCAAGGCGGATCACGCTCTGGTCCTCGGCCTGCACGCGCGGCCCTGCCTCTGCGACCTGCCGGCCGATATTGACGGCGAGCCCCAGCGCCAGCAGCAGCGCCAGCAAGAGGTTGATGCGCCCGCGCAAGGATAAATTTTGCCACATAGGTATCGCCTGTGCCTCGCGAAGGATGCCCGCGCCTGTCCGATGACGTTGACAGAGGCGAAGCGCCGGATATCTAATCGGAAACGTACAGCAATCCCAGCCGGGTTGCATGCGGCCACATGAGACGCGCAGCTCCTCATGCCGGCAGCGTGCGGCGCAAAACAGGCAAATTCCAACACGGGAAACGCGCTGTCGCGGGGAACGCCTATGCGCATTCTGATCGTCGACGATCATCCCATTGTCGCCTCCGGCTGCCGTGCCGTGCTGGCCGACGAGGGCGAGATCGAGATTTTGGAGGCCGCCGACGCCGAAGACGGCGAGTGCGTCTTCATCGTCGAACGCCCCGAGCTCTGCATCATCGACATCAACCTGCCGACCGTCTCCGGATTCGAGCTCGCGCGCCGTATCCTCGAGCGCGCGCCCGAGGCCCGCATCATCATGTTCAGCATGAACGACGATCCCGCGTTCGCCGCGCGGGCGATCGAGTGCGGCGCCAAGGGCTATGTCTCCAAGACCGGCGATCCCGACGATCTGGTCGAGGCGATCCGCGCCGTCGGCGGCGGCGGCACGTACCTTCCGACCGCGATCGCGCGCAGCATCGCCTTTGCGGGGCCGACTCTGGCGCAAAGCCCGCTGTCGAAGCTGAATGCGCGCGAGATGGAGATCCTGCGGCTGCTCAGCGCCGGCAAGAGCCTGTCCGAGATCGCCTGGCTGGTGCAATCGTCCTACAAGACGGTTGCCAATACCTCGTCCATCATGCGCCAGAAGCTCGGGGTGAAAACCTCCGTCGAGCTGGTCCGGCTGGCGATCGACAGCGGCGTCGCCTGACGGCGCCACAAATTTCGGTCACACAAGCGTTGCAATGTTGATGTGGTGAGATGCCACGGAGTTTCAGGCATGACGATCCAGACCGTCTCGACGAATAAATCCTATGGCGGTGTGCAGGGCGTCTACCGCCATGCAAGCCTGGCGACCGGAACCGACATGGTGTTCTCGGTCTACGTTCCGCCGCACGCGAGCGACGCCAGACTACCCGTGGTCTGGTACCTCTCCGGGCTCACTTGCACGCATGCCAATGTCACGGAGAAGGGCGAATTCCGTAGAGCCTGCGCCGAGCTCGGCCTGATCTTCGTCGCGCCGGACACCTCACCGCGCGGACCGGACGTGCCGGGTGATGCCAACAACGCCTATGATTTCGGCTTAGGAGCCGGCTTCTATGTCGATGCGACGCAAGAGCCGTTCGCGCGCAACTATCGGATGTGGAGCTATGTCACCGACGAGTTGCCCAAGCTGATCGCGGAAAACTTTCCGGTCGACGTCAAGCGGCAATCGGTGATGGGTCACTCGATGGGCGGCCATGGTGCGCTGACGGTTGCGCTGCGCAACCCGCACCGGTTTCGCGCGGCAAGCGCTTTCGCGCCGATCGTGGCGCCTTCGCAGGTGCCCTGGGGCATCAAGGCCCTGACCGGCTATCTCGGGCCGAACAGGGATACCTGGCGCAACCATGATACGGTGGCGCTGATCGAGGACGGTGCGAAATTTTCGGGCTTCCTCGTCGACTATGGCGATGCCGACAATTTCTTGAAGGAGCAGCTCAAGCCGGAGCTGCTGCAGGAGGCCTGCACCAAGACCAATATCCCGCTGACGCTGCGCCGGCAGGTGGGCTACGACCACAGCTATTACTTCATCTCGACCTTCATGGGCGATCATCTGCACTGGCATGCGGCAAGATTGACGGCGTGATCTCTGCGCGCCACACGGGCACGCAGCCTCCTTCCCTTCTTGTGGGAGAAGGTGGCGCGCGCATGGAGGCCCTCGCTCGTCTCGCCGCGCGCGGCGAGCCACCTCCTGCAAGCGAAGTGGGTGCAGCGGCGCTCTACTGGGGCCTCCCGTAATTCGGCGCCAGCAGGCGGTTACGCACCAGATAGCTCATCGTGCGCGACCAGGATTCGTCGGTGTTGCCGCGCATGTCGGCGCTGGCGACGGTGATCATGTTGCCGGTCTTCACGTCGCGCAAATAGATGTTGAGATTGATGATCAGGTTCGAGACCTTCTGCACCAGGCCAGTGATCTCCAGGTCGGCGCCGAGCTGGCCGGCGAGCTTGAGGTCGCAGCCACCGCAGGCCTGCAGATTCGCGTGACGGGCGGCATCCCGAACCGGCGCGATGTCGAGCATCTGGAACTTGCCTGAATCTGCCAGTTCCTTGCGCAGCTGCTCGCTGATGCGCTCGAGCCGCGCCTGCTCGGGCTTCGAGCCGTAGAACTCGCCGGGCAGGCTGGTGTCGATCAGCTCGAAATCGAACACCGCGAGTTTCGGCGGATCTGCGAGCGCGACCGAGCCCGTCAACAGCAAAGCCGAGAAACAAATCAGTGCTCGCATAATCGTGATTCCCGGTCTCGCGCGCGCGAGGACGAAATGCGGGGTTGCAAGGCGGGCCAAATCGGTCATGCTTGAAGCAGAAACAATTCTCCACCGGCGGTCAAGCCGGGGAGAACGCCTGGAGGAAACATGATCCGATGGTTGGTCGGCCTGATCGGCTGGAGTCTTGCCGCAACGAGCGCGCTCGCGGCCGACCCCGCCACGATCGGCGTCGGCTATCTCGGCATCGCCGGCACCAGATCGACGCTGTCGCTGGTCGAGCAGCCCGCCGAGAATGACGGCGTTGCCGGCGCGCGCCTCGCCATCGAAGACAACAACACCACCGGGAAATTCCTCAACCAGCGCTTTACGCTGGAGGAGCGCCGCATCAAGGAAGGCGAGGACGTTGTGCAGGCGGCGACCGCGCTGGCCGAGAAGAACGGCTTCATCGTCACCGACCTGCCGGCCGATGCGCTGCTAAAGGTCTCGGACGCCTTACGCGACCGCGGCACGCTGTTGTTCAACGTCGGCGCTATCGACGAGCGGCTGCGCGAGGCCGATTGCCGCGCCAACGTCATCCATACCGCCCCGACCCGGGCAATGCTCGCCGACGCGCTCGGGCAATACCTGGTGTGGAAGCAGTGGAAGCGCTGGCTGCTCGTGGTCGGCTCCCATGACGAGGACAAGCTGTTCGCCGATGCGCTCCGGCGCACCGCCACGCGGTTCGGCGCCAAGATCGTGCAGGAGCGCACCTTCGAAGACAAAGGCGGCGCACGCCGTACCGATAGCGGCGTGACACTGATACAGCGCCAGATGCCTGTCTTCACTCAGCAGGCGCCGGCCTATGACGTGCTGGTCGCCGCCGACGAGAGCGAGGTGTTCGGCGCCTATTTGCCCTATCGCACCTGGGATCCGCGGCCCGTCGCTGGCTCGGCCGGGCTGGTGCCGCGCAGCTGGGACGCCGCGCAGGACCAGTGGGGTGCGATCCAGATGCAGAACCGCTTCTTCAAGCTGAATTCGCGGCGCATGACCGCACTCGACATGCAGGCCTGGACCGCGGTGCGCATGATCGGCGAAGCCACCTCGCGCACCAATTCCGGCGACGTCAAGAAGGTGACCGATTTCATCAAGGGCCCGGATTTCTCGGTCGCCGCGTTCAAGGGCACGCGGCTCACCTTGCGCGACTGGAACTTGCAGCTGCGCCAGCCGATCCTGCTGGTCGATGGTCGCATGGTGGTTTCGGTGTCGCCGCAGGAGGGATTCCTGCACCAGGTCTCCGAGCTCGACACGCTCGGCTACGATCGTCCGGAGAGCAAATGCAAGCTGAAGTGAGCGAAGTGATGCGACGGAGCCTCCGCAGAGATGGTGCGCTCCCTCTCCCGCGTGCGGGAGAGGGTTGGGGAGAGGGTCTCTCCGCTCGCGAGACCCCTCAAGAGGAGAGAGCCCTCTCCCGTATCGCATCTTTCGATGCGATACGACCTCCCCCGCAAGCGGGGGAGGTGAGGACCGCCCGCGGACGGAGATCGAACCTGCTAAGAGCAGCGTTGCTGATGGTTCTGGCGACCGCCGCAGCGCCCGCACACGCGTTCGTCGCCTACGTCTCGAACGAAAAGAGCAACACGGTCTCGGTGATCGACACCGACAGCTGGACGGTGACCAAGACCATCAAGGTCGGCCAGCGCCCGCGGGGCATCGATTTCACGCGCGACGGCAAGTTCGTGATGGTCGCGGTCGGCGACGACGACACCATCCAGGTCATCGACGCCAAGACGCAAAGCGTGGTGGACAGCTTGCCCTCCGGGCCCGATCCCGAGCTGTTCGCGCAGGATGCCGCCGGCAAGATCCTCTATGTCGCCAACGAGAACGACAACACGGTGACCGTGATCGATCTCGAGAAGCGCGCACGCCTCGGCGACATCCAGGTCGGCGTCGAGCCCGAGGGCATGACCATCAGCCCCGACGGCAAAACGCTGATCAACACGTCCGAGACGACCAACATGGCGCACTTCATCGACACCGCCTCGCGCCAGATCGTCGCCAACGTGCTGGTCGACGCCCGCCCGCGCTTCGCCGAGTTCAAGCATGACAGTTCGGAACTGTGGGTATCCTCAGAGATCGGCGGGACCGTGTCGATCATCGATCCCAGGAAGCACGAGGTGATCGGCAAGGTCACCTTCGAGATCCCGGGCCTGCGGAAAGAGGCGATCCAGCCCGTCGGCATCGGCATGACCAAGGACGACAAGACCGCCTTCATCGCGCTCGGCCCCGCCAATCGCATCGCCGTCGTCGATGTCGCCTCGCGCAAGGTGACGAAATACCTGCTGGTCGGGCAGCGCGTCTGGCACGTGGCGTTCACGCCGGATGAAAAGTACCTGCTCACCACCAATGGCGTGTCGAACGACGTCTCGGTCATCGACGTCGCCGCGCAAAAAGTGATCAAGACCATCCAGGTGGGCGAACTGCCCTGGGGCGTCACGATCGCGCCATGACCAGCCCTGCCCCGATCGCCGAACCACACGACGACGCACCAAGGCCTGATCCCGCCGCCGCGCCGGCGCTGGCGATCGACGGCGTCAGCCACGCCTATGGGCCGCGCCGCGCGCTGATGGACGTCTCCTTCACTGTCCAGCCCGCGAGCTTCACTGCGCTGCTTGGGCTGAACGGCGCCGGCAAGAGCACGCTGTTCTCGCTCGTCACGCGCCTGTTCGGCATCCAGTCCGGCCGGGTCGCCATCTTCGGCCATGACATCAGCAAGAGCCCCGGCGAGGCGCTGCGGCTGTTAGGGGTCGTGTTCCAGCCGCGTACGCTCGATCTCGATTTGTCGCTGACGCAGAACCTGCTCTATCACGCCGCCCTGCACGGCATCAGCCGCCGCGAGGCCGCCGCGCGCAGCGCCGAGCTGCTCGGCCGCATCGGGCTCGAAGAGCGCGTCGGCAGCAAGGTCCGCGACCTCTCCGGCGGCCAGATGCGGCGGCTGGAGATTGCGCGGGCGCTGCTGCACCGGCCGCGGCTGCTGTTGCTGGACGAGCCGACGGTCGGCCTGGACGTCAAGGCGCGCGCCGACATCATCAGCCATGTTCGCCAGCTCGTGACCGAGCAGGGCATCGGGGTGCTCTGGGCCACGCACCTGTTCGACGAGATCAATCCCGGTGACGATCTCGTGGTGCTGCACCAGGGCAAGGTGCTGGCGAAGGGGCCGATGAGCCGCGTCATCGCGGAGGCCGGCGCGCAGGACGTCAACACCGCCTTCATGCGCCTGACCGGCGCGCAAGTGATGCCGGGAGGCGGCGCATGAGCAGCATCACCACGCGTGACACCCCGCGCGGCTTCTCGGTCCAGGAGTACCTGACCTGCCTCACCGGCATCGTCTGGCGCGAGGGGCTGCGCTTCCTGCATCAGCGCGAGCGCTTCGTCTCGGCGCTGGTGCGCCCGCTGGTGTGGCTGTTCATCTTCGCCGCCGGCTTCCGCCAGGTGCTCGGCATCTCCATCATCCCGCCGTACGAGACCTACATCCTCTACGAGGTCTATATCGCGCCTGGGCTGATGGCGATGATCCAGCTCTTCAACGGCATGCAATCCTCGCTCTCGATGGTCTATGACCGCGAGATGGGCAACATGCGCACGCTCCTGGTGAGCCCGCTGCCGCGCGGATTCCTGTTGTTCTGCAAGCTGCTCGCAGGCACCGCGGTGTCGCTGCTCCAGGTCTACGCATTCCTGCTGATCGCCTGGCTCTGGGACATCACCCCGCCAGCCTCGGGCTATCTCACCGTGCTGCCGGCGCTGATCCTGTCCGGGCTGATGCTGGGCTCGCTCGGCATGCTGATCTCCTCGGGCATCAAGCAGCTGGAAAACTTCGCCGGTGTGATGAACTTCGTGATCTTCCCGATGTTCTTCGCCTCCTCCGCGCTCTACCCGCTCTGGCGGGTGCAGGAGGGCAGCCCTTATCTGTACTATCTCTGCGAGGCCAATCCGTTCACCCATGCGGTCGAGCTGATCCGCTTCGCGCTGTACGGGCAGATCAACTGGATCTCGTTGGCGGTGGTGGCAAGCTGCACAATCGTCTTCATGGTCGGAGCGATTTTGGCCTATGATCCCTCGCGCGGGCTGGCGCGACGCGGGCCTGCGGGAGGCGAAGGATGAAGGTCTGGCTCCTGGCTGCCCTGGTGATCGCGCTGTCCGGCACGACCGCGCGCGCGGCCGATCCGCGCTATCCGGACTGGCCCTGTACCCAAGCCAAGGTGCCGGAGATCTCGCTGGCCGCCGTGTGGGCCGGTCCGCCGCTCGACGATGTCCAGAACAAATGGAAGGACGACGCCAAGGTCAGCGCGCTGGTCGCAAAATTGGCGGCGCGCAAGACGCCGCTGGACGAGGCCGAGAAATCGGTGAAGGAGTTTCTGGCCGCCTCCGGTTCCGACAAGACGGCGAATGCGAAGCTGCTATTTGCCGGTCTGTTCGACACGCTCAATGCTCAGCGCTCGCAGGTCATGAACGGGCTCGAACGCGTCAGCCGGAAGCAGCGCGAGGCCGCCGACAAGATTCGCGAGGAAACGCTCCAACTCCACACCCTGCAAGGCGCGACACCCCGCGACGAGGCCAAGGTCGAGGCGCTCAGCAACGAGCTGATCTGGAAGACCCGTATCTTCGAGGACCGCACCAAGGTGGTGCGCTTCGTCTGCGAGGTTCCAACCACGATCGACCAGCGCCTGTTCGCGCTCGGCCGCGTGATCCAGCAGGAAATGGAATAGCGGCAGCCTCGCTGACGGCTTTCGCGCAAGTTCCGCAATCGTTAACCTTTTCCCGAGCTATCTGCCGGAACCAAATCGATCCAGGATGCCTTGTCGAAGTGAACCCCATACCTCGGGAGGCCTCGATGGGAACAACGAAATTCATCCTCGCGGGCGCTGCGGCCCTTAGCTTGCTCACATCCAGCGCATTTGCCGAAGATATGACCGGAACGATCACGCGGATCGACCGTCTCAACGGCACGATCTCGATCCAACAGATGCAGAAGGGTACGGTCGGCGCCAGCGCTGGCAGCGCCGGCGCGCTCCAGGAGTACAAAACCAAGGATGCCGCGATGCTGGATGCCGTTCATGCCGGCGACAGGGTGAACTATACGGCCACCGAGACGAACGGCACCGGCACGCTGACGAAGCTGCAGAAACAGAAGTAACAGCACTGCGCTTGACCTCTCTCCGCTTGCGGAGAGAGGAAGCGTATCTTCGCCTGACCATTATTGCTCGGGTCGCGGCTCCGGCTGCGCGTCATCGGTCGGAAGCTTCGCGCGCTCCCAGCCGTCGGTGCCGTCGGGGTACCAGGCGACGCTGGAGTAGCCGTAAGCCAGCGCACGCTTGGCGGCGTTCCAGGACATCCAGCAATCGGCGAGGCAATAGATCACGAGCAATGCGGCCTTGTTGCCGCGCGAGGCGCGCGCGAGGCCGCGCTGGAGATAGTCATCCATGGCGGGCGGCAGCGTGCCGTAGCCGGTGTCAGGCAGCCAGATGCTGCCCGGAATGTTTCTGCGCGGCGCATCGCGCCACACCGTGCCCTCGGGAAGGTTCTTCGGCTTCGGCGGCCGCGGCAGGACGTCGACGAAGGTGCCGCTGTTCGCGCGCCAGACCGCCTCCGCCTCCTCGGTCGTCAGCACGCGCGCGCCGGCAAGCGTCGCCGGCACCGGCGCGCGATAATTGTCGGTGCGATAGCCTTCGGGCTCGAACGGCTCTTGCTGCTGCGCCAACGCCGGTGCCACGAGCAGAGCAACGACGATCACAGCGGCAAGCGGCCGTCTCATGGCGTTTTCTTGGCCGCCTCCGCGCCGAGCGGCCGGTCGCTCTCGTCCAGCAGCGGTACGCCGAAATCGAGCAGGATCTTGTTGATCTCGCCCTGGTTCTCCTGGATCACCTTGTTGAGCTGCCGCTTCCAGTTCTGGTCGGCAGGGCGCACGCCCATGCCGATGCGATAGACCAGCTTCGGCCCGGTGGTTTCCTTCACGAGCGGCGTGACATGGAGCGAAGAGCCGGCCTTCTTCGCATAGTAGCCGGCCATCGGTCCCCACAACACGCCGGCGTCGATCTTGCCGGCGGCGAGGTCATCGATCATCGCTTTCGCCGAATTGTCGAAGCGCGTGTCGATCATCAGCGGATAGGGCTTTGCATCGCCCATCAGGCCGGCCAGCGCCATGTTGGTCGCCGGCGGCGTGCCGGCGACGATGCCGACATGCTTGCCCTTCAACCTGGGGTCCTCGAGCGTGTCGACGTCCTCGAGCCCGCTGCCATCCTTCGCGACCAGCGCATAGCTCGTGCGGTAGTAGGGATTGGTGCCCTGCACAAGGTCGTCACCTTGCGGGAAGCCCATGATGACGTCGCAGCGATGCGCACCCAGCGTCATCCGCACGAAACCGGTGGCCTGCGGAAAGAAGACGTAGTCGAGCTTCTTCTGGAGCTTGTCCGCAAGAAATTCGGCGAGCTTGTTCTCAAAGCCCTCGCCCTTCTCGTTGGAAAACGGCAGATTGCGCGGATCGGCGCAGACGCGCAGCACCTTGGGATCGACCAGTTCGAATGAGAGATCGCCGCTGTCCTTGGTCTGCGCGACGGCGACATCGCCGAACGCACAGGATGCGACCACGACCCATAGTGAAAACAACCAGCGACGATGTCGTCCGGCCTCCGTCATCGCGCTTCCTCCTCGTTTTGGTTGGATGTTATCCATGCAACGCATGATGCGCCACGTATGCCAACTTTGTGCTGGCTTGCTTTGTGCAGTGCATAAAAACCCTTTGAACTGAGGCAGAAAAGTGTCTCGCATCGCTCTGATGATCGCAGCCTTGTCCCTGCTCCGGGCAACGCTAGCATGCGCCTGGGCCGCCGAATTGCCTGTGAGCGAAGTCGCACCGGGAATCTTCATACACTCCGGGACTATCGCCCTGATGACCCGCGAGAACGAAGGTGACATCGCCAATGTCGGCTTCATCGTCGGCGATGAGGCCGTGGCCGTGATCGACACCGGCGGCAGCTTTCGTGAGGGCGAGGCGCTGCTGGCCGCCGTGCGGGCCCGCACCCCCAAGCCGATCCGTTATGTTATCAACACCCACGGCCATCCCGATCATGTCTTCGGCAATGCCGCCTTTGTTGCGGAGGGGCCGAGCTTCGTCGGCCATAGCAGGCTGCCGCAGGCGCTCGCGACGCGTGGGCCGTTCTACCTCGACAATTTCCGTCGCATCATGGGCGGCGAGCTGATCGATCCCGTCAAGATCATTGCCCCTACCCTGCTCGTGACCGACACGATGACCCTCGATCTCGGGTCGCGCCGCCTGAGCTTGCGTGCCTGGCCGGCCGGACACAGCGACAGTGACTTGATCGTGTACGACGAGACGACCAGCACCCTGTTCGCGGGCGACCTCGTCTTTCTCCGCCACATTCCAGTCATGGACGGCAGCATCCGCGGCTGGCTCGAGACATTGAAGCGGCTTGAGGCCATCCCGGCGCTCCGCGTCGTTCCCGGTCACGGCCCCGTGAGCGACTGGCCTGCGGCGCTGATCGATGAACGGCGCTACCTGTCAACGCTGCTGTCCGACGTCCGCACGTTGAACAAAAACGGCGAGCCGATCCGAGCCGCCGCGGACAAGGCGGCCGCGTCGGAACGGCCGCATTGGCAGCTGTTCGACGATTACAACGCCCGCAACGCAACTGCAGCATTCTCTGAAATTGAATGGGAGTAGCGGGCGCGCTAGGCTGTGCCTAACGATTGTTTCGTCCGCGCGGGATCATGACCATGACGGGATGCACACGCCGCCAGACCCTCACCGCCCTGCTTCTCGGCCTCGCTTTCGCGATGCCGGCGCAGGCGGAAGAGGCCTACGATCCCTGGCCCGGCCTGGTGCAGGACATCTTCAAGAGCCGTCCGATGAATGACGGCAGCGCCGTCATCGGCATCGAGATGCCGTATCGCGCCGAGGACGCGGCCATCGTGCCGGTGACCCTGCGCAGCAAGCTGTCGCCCGGCGATGCGCGGCGCATCCGTTCGATCACGCTGGTGATCGACCGCAATCCCGCGCCGATGGCGGCGAAGTTCGAACTCGGGCCGGATGCCAATGTCACGGAGATATCGACGCGCGTGCGCGTCAACAACTACACCGATGTCCACGCGGTCGCCGAGCTCAGCGACGGTCAGCTCTATGTGTCCAAGACTTACGTGAAAGCCTCCGGCGGCTGCTCGGCACCGGCGGGCAAGAACGTCGAGGAAGCCAGGAACCGGCTCGGCCAGATGCGCTATCGCCAGTTCGCACGCGAGGAGGCGCCGTCAAGCCGCGTGCGCGAGGCGCAGGTCATGATCGGCCATCCCAACAATTCCGGGCTGCAGATGGACCAGGTCACGCAGCTCTATATTCCCGCTTTCTTCATCAACCAGCTGAAGCTGACGCAGGACGACAGCCTCGTGCTGTCGATGGAGGGCGGCATCTCGATCTCGGAGGATCCCAATCTGCGCTTCACGTACGTATCCAACGGCGCCAAGCGTTTCCGCGCGGAAGCAAAGGACACCGACGGGCACGTGTTCCGCAACGAGTGGGATGTGGAGAAGCCGGGAACGTGATAGCGAGCCGTCATTCCGGGGCGGTCCGCAGGACCGAACTCTGGTGCGCAATTGCGCACCTGAGAATCTCGAGATTCCGGGCTCGCGCTTCGCGCGCCCCGGAATGACGGCAGCAAACTAGAAACACCTCACCTCGGCTTCCGCCTGGGCGCGCCTCAAATCGTTCACCGCCGAGTTCGCTTGCTCCGAAGTACGGAACTGGACGCCGAGATTGCCGCGCACTTGCGACATGCTGAGCGCGGTCTCGGCGGTAACATAGCGCTCGTAGGGTATGATCGAAGCCACCACGTCGATCGAACAGGAACATTGCTCGATCGCAGCCCGCGTCTCGCCGGTGGCCTTCATGCAGCCATAGACATACTCCGCGCGCGCCGAGGTGGGATAATCATTGGCCTCCTCGGCCCGTGCCACGCACGCGCTCGCAGCCAGCATCACCAATGCGGCGACAATCGGTCGTAGCTGTCCCGCCAGATTCATGCGCATCCTCCCGCTGGTTGCGACCAAGGCTATGCTATGCGTATTGTCCTGAAAAGCATTCCGTCAGAGGAAACGGCTCACAAGGTGATGAGAGCACTGGGTGTGACGAGGGCATTTGGTCGAACATTGGCGCTCGCAATGACGCTGGCGCTGACGCTCGCCGCGCCCGGCCGCGCCGCGGATGCGATCCGCCTTGCGGTGCAGAAAACCGGAACATTCTCCTGGGAGCTGGCCGCAATCCGAGCGAGCGGTCTCGACAAGGAGGCTGGCCTGTCGCTGGAGGTCACCGAGCTCGCGAGCACCGAGGCCGGCAAGATCGCGATGCGCGCCGGCAGCGCCGACATCATCCTGTCGGACTGGCTGTGGGTGTCGCGCGAGCGTGCGCTGGGCGCCAAGCTCACTTTCTATCCCTATTCGAGCGCGTTGGGCGCAGTGATGGTGCCGGCGGCTTCTCCAATCAAGACGCTCGCCGACCTCAAGGGCCGCAAGCTCGCCGTCGCCGGCGGGGCGATCGACAAGAGCTGGCTGCTGCTCCAGGCGCGCATGAAGCAGGACGGGATCGACCTGAAGTCGGAGGCAACCATCGCCTATGGCGCCCCGCCCTTGATCGCCGCGAAGGCGCTCGACGGCGAGATGGATGCGAGCCTCAATTTCTGGAATTTCTGTGCCCAGCTCGAAGCCAAGGGCTTTCGCCGCCTCGCCGGCATCGAGGACATCCTGCCGAAGCTCGGCGCCAAGGGTGCTGTCTCCGCCGTCGGCTATGTCTTCGACGAGAGCTGGGCCGCCAGCCATCGGGACGCCGTGGCGCGCTTCATCGCGATGACCCGCAAGGCCAAAGAGCTGCTGGCGACCTCGGACGCGGCCTGGGACAAGGTCGCTCCGCTCACCGGCACCAGCGATCCGGCCGTGCTCAAGACCTACCGCGACCGCTACCGCGACGGCATTCCGCGCCGGAGCATCGACGACGAGGAGAAGGACGCACGCGTGCTCTACCGCGTGCTGGCCGAGATCGGCGGCCGCGATCTCGTTGGCCCTGCGGCCGAGCTCGACCCCGGCACGTTCTATCACGCAGTCCCCGGAGACTGAGGTGCTGCGTCTTCTCTCGTTCGCCCTGTTCCTCGCAATCTGGTGGACCGCCGCGCTGTTCGTCGGTGGCGTGAAGTTGCCCTCACCGTCGGCCGTGCTCCAGGTCATGATCGCGGAAGCCTCATCCGGCGCGCTGTTCCTGCATCTCGGAGCCACGCTGGCACGCGTCACGCTCGCCTTCGTGCTGGCGATGTCGCTCGGCAGCGCGATCGGTTACCTGATGGGCCGGGTGAAGCTGGCCGACCGGCTCGGCGATCCCTGGCTGATCCTGCTGCTCAATCTGCCGGCGCTGGTCGTGATCGTGCTGGCCTATATCTGGGCCGGGCTCACCGAGGCCGCCGCGATCGCGGCGATCGCCATCAACAAGCTGCCGACCGCCATCGTCACCTTGCGCGAGGGCGCGCGCGCGCTCGACCGCTCGCTCGACGAGATGGCGAGCGTGTTCGCGATGCCGCGCTGGCGCGCCTTCCGCCACGTCGTGCTGCCGCAGCTTGCGCCCTATATCGCGGCCTCCGCGCGCTCCGGGCTGTCGCTGGTGTGGAAGATTGTGCTGGTCGCCGAGCTCCTGGGTCGTCCGAACGGCGTCGGCTTCGAGATCGGCGTCGCCTTCCAGCTGTTCGACACGCCGCGGCTGCTGGCCTATTCCCTGACCTTCGCCGCCGTTGTACTCGTCATCGAAACCTTGCTGGTGCAGCCGTTCGAAGCCCGCGCAAACCGGTGGCGGCCCCGTGCGGCTTGAGGTCGAGATCACAGGAAAGACCTTCAGGAGTGCCGCGGGCGGAACGCACGAGGTGCTGGCGCCGGTCCAGTTCGCGCTTCAATCCGGCGAGGTCGGTGTGCTGATCGGGCCGTCCGGCTGCGGCAAGAGCACGATGCTGCGCATCATCCTCGGATTGGATCGCGACTTTGCAGGCCGCATTGCGCGACCGCCGGAGGCGCGGATCGGCATGGTGTTCCAGGAGCCGCGCCTGCTGCCGTGGCGCTCGGTCGAGCAGAATGTACGGCTTGCGGCACCGGAGGTTTCCGACGCGAAGCTGTCGGAGCTGTTCCGGATCCTGGAGCTGGAAGCGCATCGCAGCCACTTCCCCGGCGAATTGTCGCTCGGCCTTGCCCGCCGCGTCGCACTGGCCCGTGCCTTCGCGGTCGAGCCCGACCTCCTGGTGCTCGACGAGCCCCTCGCCTCGCTCGACGACGCGCTCGCCGGCCGTCTGCGCGACGAGATCGCAACGCTGGTCGCGAGCCGTCCGATGATGACGCTGCTCGTCACCCACAGTCTCGACGATGCGATCCGGCTCGGCGACCGGCTGTTCCTGTTGTCGCCGCGCCCCGCGCGGATCATGCAGGAGGTGCCGATCGCCATCCCCCGCGCCGCGCGCAGCGAAGCCGAGATTGCGGCGATCAGGACCGAGCTTGGGCGGCGCATCCAAGCGGAACAGGGCGACGTTCACGCCGGGCGGGATGTCTCATAGGCAACCGCGCGAGGCCCGTGCTAAATTGGGGCGCAGCGGAGTCTGCTGATGAAGCGAAGGATCGCCCTGACGGCACTTGGCCTTGCTCTGCTTGCGACAACGACGCGCGCGCAGGACATGATGCGCGATCTCGATCTGACATCACCCGCCATGGTCTCCGCCGAGATGAGCCGGCAGGATGTCGAGGCCGCGCTGGCCAAAGCGAGCGCCGGCGCACCCGCCGATTTGACCGGCAAGCGGTTATCGGGGCTCGATCTCAGTGGTCTCGACCTGACCAACGCAATTCTCCGTGCGGCACGGCTCAACAAGACGAAACTCGTCGGTGCTCGGCTTGATGGGGCGATCCTCGATCAGGCGTGGCTGCTGGATGCAGATCTCACGGACGCGAGCCTGAAGGGCGCCAATTTGTTCGCGTCACAGATGGCACGTGCTCGCCTCGACGGCGCCGATCTGACCGGTGCGCGCATCACGGCAGATCTCACCGGCGCGAGCATGGTCGGCACGTCGATCGCGGATGCGCATCTCGGTGCCGACATGCGCAACCAGTCGATGGGGCTGATGCGCGCGGTGCTGAGATCCGCCAATATGGAACGGCTGAACGCGCGCAACGCCGATTTGTCACGCGTCGACCTTGAATTCGCGGTCCTCAGGCGCGCCGACCTGAGCGGTGCATCGCTGAAAAACGCCCAACTCGGCGGAGCCGATCTGACCGGCGCCATCGTCATCGACGCCGATTTCGACGGCGCCGATCTCGCTTCGGCGAAGCTGATCGCGCCGAACGGCCTTGACCGCGCCAAGAATTTCGACAAGGCAAAGAACCGCGAACGCCTGATCAGGGAATGACGGCGCGCCTGTGGGAGGACTGCTTGATGCGTTGGGTTCTGGCATTGATCGCGTTGACGCTTGCCGGCGACGCCGCCGCGCAGGCCAAGGGCAAGGGCATAAGGCTCTGGAACCTGACGGCGGAGACGATCTCCGGTTTCCAGCTCGCGCCGGCCGGCAAGACCGACTGGGGTCCGAACCAGTGCCTGAACGACAAGGACAAGGAGGTCGACCACGACGAGCGGCTGCGCATCACCGGTGTCGAGCCCGGCCGCTATGACGCCAAGGTCAGCTATCCCGATGCGCGGCAGTGCATCGTCCGCGACATCGAGATCAAGGCGGACGCCGTGTTCTCGATCGCCGACAAGGATCTGAAGGACTGCACGAAGTAGCGCGGGCGCCCTATGCCCGGTCGTTCGGGTGTGGATATTCGCAGCGCCACCGCACCGCCTGCCACTTCGGATGCTCGCCGATCCATTGCGCGATATAGGGCGGCGCGGCCATCACGCATTGGCGGGGCGACCCGGAATAGTTGAACACCAGATGCTGCTCCTCGCAGGTCGCTGGCGAGAGCACCGCACACACAGTCACCACCAGGTCGATCGGGTTCATGCCAGTATCCTCTCGCAAGGGGCGCTGGAGATTAGCACGAAAGATTACGTTGCAAGGAGGGGGAAGTTTCAGGCGGACGTGAGGAATGGCGATGGGAACTGCCTACACCCCGGTGCACTGGCGACGCAAAACGCCGAATTCTCCAGAGGTCATGCCCGTGCTTGTCCCCGGCCATGACGATCTCGCAGCTAGAAGTTGATCCCGAATACCATCCGGGCCTGGTGCCGCTCGAAATTGACGAGGTCGAGATTGCCGCCCGATCCGGCCGGGCGTCCCCAAGCCTGCATGCTCCAGCTCAAGGTCAGCCGCGAGCGCTCGGATAGCTGAAAATATGCGGTGGGGCCGACGAACAGGGCCTGGCCTGAAAATTCTCCGAGGCCGATCCCCTCATATTGCCGGAAATAGCGCAACTCGCCACCGAGCAGCACATTCGGCCGCACGCGCGCCAAGCCAGCAAACGCGGCGCCGATCGTTGAGCTCTTCTCGGATTTTCCTCCAACCTCGAGGCGCGCCCATTCCGGTTGATAGATCAGGTTGAGGGCGCCGATGGCGAAGTTCGGGATCAGTTCGCGGTCGAAGGCCAGCGTGAACTCGGTGCCGTACATTCGCCCTTTGGCGCCGCTGGTCTCGTCAATGCGGTCGCCGTGCAGCTCGGCAGCGATAGTAAGGCCGAATGGCGCCCGGTCGCGATCCAGCAGGCGGTAGCGCAGGTCGAGCGAGGCGCCCTGGAAGTTGAACTGGCGGCGGTCGTCGATATCAGGGACGCCCGTGATGTCGTGCAAGCTGGCGGTGCCGCCGACCTCGATACGAAAATTCGGCAGTGGCACCAACTCGATCTCGACCTCGTGCTCGAGCGCGCGATACGCCGCCCCGCCTTTGCCGAAGCGCCCTGTCGTTTGGGTCTGGAATTCGCGCTCGCCGACATTGCCGACATCGGTGCCGATCAAGAAGCCGAAAATATGCTCGGTATCAAAGCCTTCTTCGGCGCTGCCGCGCGCCGGCGCCAGCACGATCGCGCACCCGATCACCATCCAGAACTTACAGGTTCTGCCGCCCATCCCGTGCCCCGAAGGCGCGCCGCTGTGATGCGGCAGCAACGCTCACCGAGCATCAGC
This sequence comes from Bradyrhizobium sp. USDA 327, assembly GCF_041262065.1. Lineage (NCBI taxonomy): Bacteria > Pseudomonadati > Pseudomonadota > Alphaproteobacteria > Hyphomicrobiales > Nitrobacteraceae > Bradyrhizobium > Bradyrhizobium sp. USDA 327. The sequence continues at coordinate 4,664,964 of NZ_JBGCCW010000001.1, forward strand.
GTAGCACACTGCGGCAGAGCACGGTCGAGATTTTGCACGGTCGAGCTTTTGGTCGAGAGGTCGAAGCCTGTGCACGTGCCGCCTCGCGTCCATCGCGAACCACGATGAGGCTATGCGGAAATCCGACACTGCCGCGGCTTCGACGGCACTCGCCATCGAAGCCGCGGCAGGTCGTCAGGCCTACTTGCGCGAAGCGCAGGCGTACATGTTGATTTCCATGCCGACCGGCACTTCCACGATCTTCGGAGCTTTCCAAGCCATTCGGGTCTCCCAAGGTATTGAGCGCGACATCGCGCAGCGCAAAACGTAGGGCTGCGTCAGGTGCAGTTCAAGCCTGGATTCGACTGCCGAACTCGTCTGTGTCGATTCTTCGCGGCTGCATTTCTCTCTCGGACAACGCCAGTTCCCTCTTGGTCAAACACGACCAGCGAGACAACAACTTGTGCAACGCACCGCGCGCCTAATCGACACCGGTGCCGTCAGCAGCCCTTGTCGGCCATTTCGGTATTCGGCTTGGCGCCTTCGGCGCGCTGGGCCGCGGTCGGCTCACTCTGCATTTGCCGCTGCGCATCCTCGGAGGAAGCCGGCGTGTCACCGCTTGCACGATTCATCGTGCTGGTCGGCGGATGCTGGCTGGTATCACCCGTTGAACTGGACGAGTGCGATTGAGCGGAGCCCACGGTGACCGGACCAGAGCCAGCATCCTTGTCGGTGCTGGCGCTACCGGTGTTGCACGGGCCGGCGACGGCAACGCCGGCGCTCAATGTCAGGATGGCGCAGGCGGCAAGAACGGAACGTTTTGTGTTCATCTGCATCTCCTCTTCGCCCGCCACGCAGCCCCGGCGCCAGGCAGGACATTGCAGAGAAAACAGGCCGAGCAGCCCGATGTTCCCAAGCGTCAGGCCGGAATGATCGCAAACACTGCCCTCGTCAGGTCAGTTCCGATTGCCCCTCTCACCGTAACAATCGCAGCAGGGTGCGGCCCGCGCGCGAGTTCAGCTCCTTCGCATCCAGCGTTCCGTCCTTGTCGGGATTTGCCGCGTTGAAGCGTTGCTCGACCACAGACAGATATTCGTCGAGCGTAAGCGTCCCGTCGCGGTCAGGATCGGCGGCGGCGAGCTCTTTCGCCGACAACCGTCCGCGCAATTCGCGCGCATCAAGCGTGCCGTCACGATCGGGATCGAGCTTTGCGAACATTGCGGCGGCCGCCTTCTTCACCTCCGCAAGATCGAGCGTGCCGTCATTGTCGGTGTCGAACAACTTGACCGCGTTGCCAGAGGCCGACCACGCCGGACCGGCTGACAATGCAATCGTAAGCGAAAGGGCAAGGGCAATTGAACGACGCGAAATCATCTAGACCTCCCTGACGATGAGCCCCGAATCGACGGGGACAGAAACGACATAAATCCGCAAGCGGGCCTTGGTTCAAGTCCGGACTTGCAACTTGCGCGCGCCACAACCCGGGAGAACCCGGCCGTGCGCCCGGCGCGCCTGCACCCCGGGACTGCTTCGTACCGCGGAATTTTCTCAGCGTCTCCGCACAAGTGGAAGTGGTTTCGTAAGGTTTCCGTAAGGCGACCGACACCCCGCGTCCAACGATATCGACACGGCACTTACGACTTTCGTATTGACGTGTTTTGCTTTCAGGCGGAGTGTTGCAATCGCAGCGTCAAAAGGCGCGCATATTGGGAGGAACGGATGAAACGCTTTGCGATGGCCGCAGGCCTCGTCATGCTTGCGTCAACCTGTGCAAATGCACAAACCACCGAGCAGCTGGTCAAGGGTGCGACCGACACGTCGAACGTTCTCAATTATGGAATGGGCTACAATCTCCAGCGGTTCTCGACGCTGAACCAGATCAACAAGGATACGGTCAAGAACCTCGTCCCGATCTGGAATTACAGCTTCAATGACGATCGTAGCGAGGAATCCCAGCCCATTGTCTATCAGGGCGTCATCTACGTGACCTCGCACAATGCCACCATGGCCGTCGATGCCAAGACCGGCAAGCAGATCTGGAAGAGCAAGATCGAGTATCCCGCCGAGACGCCGAGAATCGTCTGCTGCGGCATCATCAACCGTGGCGTCGCGATCCATGAAGGTAAGCTGTTCCGTACGACGCTCGATGCGAACGTGATTGCAATCGACGCGAAGAACGGCAAGGAGCTGTGGCGACAGAAGGCGGCCGACATCAAGGAAGGCTATTCGATGACGGTGGCCCCGCTGGTTGCCGACGGCGTCGTCATCACCGGCGTCTCCGGCGCCGAGTTCGGCACCCGCGGCTTCATCGACGGCTGGGATCCGGCGACGGGCAAGCACCTCTGGCGCACCCACTCGATCCCCTCGCCGGACGAGCCCGGCGGCGACACCTGGAAGGGCGACACCTGGAAGCTCGGCGGCGGCTCGACCTGGATCACGGGCTCTTACGACCCCGAGCTGAACACGGTCTATTGGGGCATCGGCAATCCCGGCCCGTTCAATTCGGCGGTGCGCCCCGGCGACAATCTCTACACCTGCTCCGTGCTGGCGATGGATCCCAAGACCGGCAAGATCAAGTGGCACTACCAGTTCTCGCCGAACAATCCGTTCGACTACGACGCCGTGGCCGAGATGGTGCTCGCCGATGTGAACGTCGAGGGCAAGCCGACCAAGACGCTGATGAATGCCAACCGCAACGGCTTCTTCTACGTGCTCGACCGCACCAACGGGAAGCTGCTCGCGGCCAATCCGTACGTGAAGGTCAACTGGGCGACCGGGATCGACATGAAGACCGGGCGTCCGATCGAGACCGACGTTTCCAAGGACGCGCGCGAGGGCAAGAAAGTGACGGTCTATCCGTCCATCCTCGGCGGCAAGAATTGGGAGCCGATGTCGTTCAATCCGCAGACCGGCCTCGCCTATGCCAACACGCTCAACTTCGGCGGCAAGTACAAGGCGGAGCCCGTCACCTTCAAGCAGGGTGAATGGTATCTCGGCATGGACCTGACCGATCCCTGGGAGTTCGGGGACGGACCGCGCGGCCACCTCAAGGCCATCGACCCCATGACCGGCAAGTCGAAATGGGAAGCGCCGAGCGACATTCCGCGCTTCTCGGGCGTGCTGTCGACGGCCGGGGGCGTCGTGTTCTCGGGCGCACTGACCGGTGAGTTCGAGGCCTTCGACGCCGATACCGGCAAGAAGCTCTGGCAATTCCAGACCGGGTCCGGCATCGAGGGACAGCCGGTGACATGGCAGCAGGATGGCGTGCAGTATGTTGCTGTGACGAGCGGCTACGGCGGCGTCTACTCGTTGTTCTCCGGCGACGAACGGCTTGCCAAGGTGCCTCCCGGCGGCTCGCTCTGGGTCTTTGCGGTCAAGCAATAACCACGGCACGATGCTGAGAGAAGTATCACACAGGACGGTGGCGACGATCGCCACCGTCGCGGTGCTGACGGTCGCGCTTGCGGCGACCGTTCGCGCCGCGGATGACGCAACCGGCAATCCACTGCAGGCGCAGATCGACCATGGCAAGTCGACCTATGCCGAGAAATGCTCACACTGCCATGGCCCCAACCTGATGAACTCCGGCACCATCACGCCGGACCTGCGCGTCTTCCCCGACGACAAGGCGCGGTTCGTCACAACGGTCAAGAACGGCAAGAACAACAAGATGCCGCCCTGGGGCGACATCCTCAGCGACGACCAGATCGGAGATCTCTGGGCCTTCATCTCCAGCCGGAGGAAGCCATGACGGACCGTCGCGTTGCATGGAGCGTTGCGGCCTTTCTTTCCACGATGGCGACGGTCTGCTTTTGCGGCCGACGATCCCCTGAAGATCTGCCTCGACGAGGACCGGCCGCCGCTCTCGGTGCACCACCGCGGTCAACCGGAGGCCGGCTTCGACGTGCTGCTGGCCAAGGCGATCGCGGAGCGGCTCGGACGGCCGCTGGCAATCCAGTGGTTCGAGAGCAGGCTGGATGAGGATTCGAGCCCGCCGCTCGAAGCCAACGCGCTGCTCTCGGATGGGCGCTGCTCGCTCGTCGGCGGCTACGCGCTGACGCAGGACTCGCTCGTCGCCCCCGGGATGAAGACGGCGCGCTTGCCGGATTTCGCCGGGGCCACACGCGACGATCGGCGCCGCCGCGTCCCGCTGGGCGTGCTCGCGCCGAGCCGGCCTTACGTCTATTCGCCGATGACGGTGGTGCTCGGGCCGAAGGCCCGCGGCCGGAAGATCGGCGACATCGGCGATCTCGCCGGCCTTCGTCTCGTCATCGAAAGCGGGTCGCTCGGCGACGCCATCCTGATGAGCTTCGACAAGGGCCGACTGATCGACAGCATCACCCATCTCGTCCCCGGTCGCGACGACCTCATCGGCGCGCTCCAGCGCGGCGACCATGACGCGACGCTGATCGATCTTGCCCGCTTCGACGCCCATCGCGCCGCGCACCCCGACACGGCGATCACGGCGTCCGGCTACTACTACCCGATCGGGGCCAATCGCGGCTATGTCGGGCTCGCCAGCGATGGCGCGCTGATCGAGGCCGTCAACAAGGCGCTCGGCCAGCTTGCTGCCGAAGGCAAGATCGCCGAATTCGGCAAGCAGGCCGGCCTCACCTATCTGCCACCGCGGGAGCCAGCGATTCTGGGCGACGTCTGGACGCAAATCATTCAGCGGTGATTGCAAGGGCGCTGATGCCCCGGACGGCACGCAGTGACGCTCCGCAGAACCTGCGCCCGGTACGCCGCGCGGCGCAGCAGCGCACCGCTGTAGTCGCGTTGCGCTGCGTCCGGAGACGAACTCCCTGCGCGCTGCGCACGCATCATGCGCCAATCTGTCTCGCCTGCCGGCCATGCCCGGCGCCAGCCTGATGCAGTAGGTTCCGCAGAAATCCGGGAGAGAATCATGTCCGCCAAACTCGATCGCCGCCACTTCATCGCCGCCGGTACCGCTGCACTGGCGATGCCATTCGTCGTCCGCGGCGCCTCGGCGCAAGGCACGTGGCCGGCGCGGCAGATTCGCATGATTTGCAGCTATCCCGCCGGCGGACAGACCGACCTGCTCGCGCGCGCCTATGGCGAATTCATCTCCAAGCAGGTCGGCAAGACCGTCGTCGTCGAGAACAAGCCCGGCGCCTCCGGCGCGATCGGCACGGCGGAGGTCGCCCGCGCCGAGCCCGACGGCCACACCATCCTGTGCTCGATCTCGACGACCTACATCATGAACCGGGTGGTGATGAAAAATCCCGGCTACGACATGGACAAGGACCTGACGCTCGTCAGCGTCATTCCCGGCGCCGGCCTGCTGCTGGTGGCGAACCCGAAAACCGGGGTCAAGACGCTGGAGGATTTCGTCGCCTTCGCGCGCAAGAGCGGCAAGGTGAACTTCGGCACCTACAGCGCGGGCTCGGCCCCCCACATGACGATCAACGAGCTCAACAAGCAGTACGGCCTCAATATCGAGCCGGTCCATTATCGCGGCGAAGCGCCGATGTGGACGGGCATGCTCGAAGGCACCCTCGATGCCGCCATGGGCAGCTACACGGCCGCACAATCGGTGCTGCAAAGCGACCGCGGCACTGTCTTCGCCGTGCATTCGAAGAAGGTCGACGCGATCCCGAACGTGAAGACGTTGCCCGAACAGGGCGCGACGTCAAAATTCTTCACCGTGAGCGGGTTCACCGGCTGGGCCGTGCCGAAGGCGACGCCGCAGCCGGTGGTTGATCGCCTTGCCGAGCTCTGCGTCGCCGCCAACGGCGATCCGAAGGTGAAGGAGGTTCTCGCGACCTTCGTGCTCGAACCCGCAATCGGCTTCAAGGAAACCAATGCGCTGTATCAGCGCGAACTGCCGATCTGGATCGAGAGCGCAAAGTCGCTCGGCCTCGAGCCGGCCTGACCTTCACGCCATCGCCGGCACGCCGGTTGCTCCCCTTCCGGCCCGGAGTCCGACCAAAGCCCAGTGTCGGAGGCGCGTTTTCCCGCTATGATTGTACCCTTCTGCGGACAAGGAGGGCCGATCCCATGACACCGGATGCCGTTGCCGTCGCCGTTATGATCATCCTGCTCTTTCCGATGAGCTATTTCACGCTGGCATCGCCGGCCTTCCTGCTGGTGAGGCTCGATATCCAGCCCGTTGCCCAATTGCTGCGCGGAATGTTCAACGCTCATTTTCTGGTAATGCGCGTCGTCGGCATCATCGGGATGGTGGCTCTCCTCCTCGACGGTCGCCCGCTTGCTGCCGTTGGCGTCGGCATGATCGCAGCCCTGGCGATCTGGGGACGACGCCGCTTCATGCGACGGGTAGACGACCAGCTCAGCGCGAGGGACGCCGGGGATGCCGATGCCGCACGACGGTTGCGCCGGCTGCACTGGAGCGCGATGCTGGGGAACGCGGTGCTGCTGGTCGCTTTGGTGGCCGGCATTCCCTACATCGCAACGTCGGCATGAGCTTTCGCCGACGCCGCGCGAGTTGGCTCAAGACGTCTAAAGCATGATCCGGAAAAGTGCGCAGCGGTTTTCCAAAAAGATCATGCTTAAACAACAACCTAAAGCGCGATGACGATTCATCCTAATCGCATCGCGTTTAGTGCCCGCCCGAGTTCGCGGTGCCCTGCTGCGCCTTGTGGATCGAGGACGGTACCACGCCGAAATATTTCCGGAATACCCGGCTGAAATGCGATGAGCTGGAGAAGCCCCACGAGAACGCGACGTCGGTGATGGTCTTGCCGGCGTGGGCCTCGAGCTCCTGGCGGCAGTTCTGCAGCCGGGCCTGCCAGATGTAGTCGCTGACCGTGGTGCCGCGCTCCGAGAACAGCATGTGCAGGTAGCGCTTGGAGCAGCCGAGCTCGGCCGAGATCTGGTCGATGCACAGATCCGGATCGCGCAAGTGCTCGCGGATGAAGAATTGCGCGCGCACATACATCGCTTCGGGCCCGACACGATCGAACATCGTGTCGGCCTCGCGCAGCGGCAGCAACAGCAGGTCGATCAGGGAATCAGCGACGCCGACCGCGCTGTTCGCCGACAGCTTTGCCGCCTCGTCGAAGGTCGCATGGACGAAATCATGGGCGATCCTCCCCGTGCCGGTTTTTGAGGACAGCTTGCAGGCGGGCATCCGCTGCGACGGGAATCCGCGGTCGCGCAGCAGTGCCTTCGGCACGATCACCACGTCGTGACGCGTGAAGGCCGGGCTGATGATCGAATGCGGGCAGGAGACATCATAGGCGATGATGTCGCCGGGATTGATTTCGATGTGACGGCCTTCCTGTTCGAAATAGGACACCCCGTAGGTCTGGAAGTGGATCTTGATGTACGGGTGTTCATTGGCCTTGGCGCGCGCGAGCGTGTGCGCGATGCGATGCTGGCTCACCTCGATCTGGCAGAGCTTCAGGCGCGACACGCTGGTGTAGTCGATGCGACCTTCCAGCGAGGACGCCTCCAGCGGATCGACGTCGAAATGCCCACACAAGCTCGTCAGCCCGTCGATCCAGCTCTGGATCTGCCGCTTCGGCGTCATTCCGGTCGTCGAGAGCGTGTGAATTGTGTCGGACATTAATCCAGCCACTGGTTTGATCCGGAGATTCGACGCGAATCGCGACCAGCGCTGCCGGAGCCCTCAGCCGTGATTGCGTGACGTTTACCTCGAATTCGAGCGATCTTGTGGAACAGCGCCACCGTTCCATTGCCACCCTTGAGGTTTAATCCTCCGCCTTAGTTGCAGCGCCGTCAAGGGGAACCTGAGCGTTGAGCGCGGCCCGCCGCGGCGCGGAAACGACTGAATTCGCTACTGCAAAATCAAAATCTTTGCCCCCGTGCGCTGTCGAGCAAACCGGCTTCTCTCTTGGGCAAGTTTCCCAATGGCGAAGTGGTTAGGGATTGCCGCAGGAACAATAAGAACGGGCCGCTCCTGCACGTGGACCCGTGGCTCTCATCAGGAGGAGGAAACAGCACAGCATCGTTTCTGGTCCCAATCGCGACCGCCCTGCACGAGCTGACGCCGGACGAGAAGCCCGGTGATTGAGCAATGCTTCGGAAACAATAAACGAGACCAACGGAGGAATGACTATGCGCAAGGTGCTACTGGCGACCTATCTCGGCTCCGCGGCGGCTCTCGCCGTCGGCAGCGCTTCAGCCAACGACGAGCTGATCAAGATGTCGCAGAACCCGAAGGACTGGGTGATGCCGGCGGGTGACTATGCCAACACCCGCTATTCCAAACTGAACCAGATCAACGCTCAGAACGTCGGCAAGCTCCAGGTCGCCTGGACTTTCTCGACCGGCGTGCTGCGCGGCCATGAAGGCGGCCCGCTGATCATCGGCAACATGATGTACGTCCACACGCCGTTCCCGAACAAGGTCTACGCCATTGACCTTTCCAACGAGAACAAGATCGTCTGGAGGTACGAACCGAAGCAGGATCCGAACGTCATCCCGGTGATGTGCTGCGACACGGTCAATCGCGGCCTGTCCTACGGGGACGGCAAGATCATTCTGCATCAGGCCGACACCAATCTCGTCGCGCTCGACGCCAAGACCGGTCAGGTCGCGTGGTCGGCAACCAACGGCAATCCGGCGAAGGGCGAGACCGGCACTTCGGCGGCCCTGGTCGTCAAGGACAAGGTCATGGTCGGCATCTCCGGCGGCGAGTTCGGCGTGCAGTGCCACCTCACCGCATACGACCTCAAGACGGGCAAGCAGGCCTGGCGCGCCTATTCCGAAGGTCCGGACGATCAGATCAAGCTCGATCCCGCCAAGACAATGTCACTCGGCAAGCCGGTCGGTGCGGATTCCTCGCTGAAGACCTGGCAGGGCGACCAGTGGAAGATCGGCGGCGGCTGCACCTGGGGCTGGATCTCATACGATCCCGCTCTGAACCTCGTCTATTACGGGTCGGGCAATCCCTCGACCTGGAACCCGAAGCAGCGTCCCGGCGACAACAAGTGGTCGATGACGATCTTCGCGCGCGATGCCGACACCGGCATGGCGAAGTGGGTCTACCAGATGACGCCCCATGACGAGTGGGACTATGACGGCGTGAACGAAATGATCCTCACCGATCAGCAAATCAACGGTCAGCCCCGCAAGCTGCTGACGCACTTCGACCGCAACGGCCTCGCCTACACCATGGACCGCGAGACCGGCGAATTGCTGGTCGCCGAGAAGTACGACCCGAAGGTGAACTGGACCAGCGGCGTCGACATGGACAAGAACTCGCCGACCTACGGCCGTCCAAAGGTCGTCGCTCAATATTCGACGGAGCACGGCGGAGAGGACAAGAACACGAAGGGCATCTGCCCGGCCGCGCTCGGCACCAAGGACGAGCAGCCGGCAGCCTACTCGCCGGACACGCAGCTGTTCTACGTCCCGACCAACCACGTCTGCATGGACTACGAGCCGTTCAAGGTGAGCTACACCGCGGGCCAGCCCTATGTGGGCGCGACGCTCTCGATGTACCCGCCTCCGGGTGAAAGCCACATGGGCAACTTCATCGCCTGGGACAACAAGACCGGCAAGATCGTCTGGTCGAACAAGGAGCAGTTCTCGGTCTGGTCGGGTGCGCTCGCAACGGCAGGCGGCGTGGTGTTCTACGGCACGCTCGAAGGCTACCTGAAGGCAGTCGACGCCAAGTCCGGCAAGGAGCTCTACAAGTTCAAGACTCCCTCCGGCATCATCGGCAACGTCACCACCTATGAGAACAATGGCAAGCAGTACGTTGCCGTGCTCTCCGGCGTCGGTGGCTGGGCCGGCATCGGTCTGGCGGCAGGTCTGACCGATCCGACCGCCGGTCTCGGCGCAGTCGGTGGTTATGCGGCCCTCAGCAACTACACGGCACTCGGCGGTACGCTGACCGTGTTCTCGCTGCCGAACTAGGCCTCGCTCTGCATCGCTCCGGCGCGTGGATCAACTCCACGCGCCGGCTCGTCTCCCCCGGGCTCCTCGAGGAAAAATCTCTTGCGTAAAATCTGCTCTGTCATTGCTGCGATGATCTTGGTTGCGTCCGGAGGAATTGCGGTCGCGGACGGTCCGGGCGACCCCACCGCAGTGAAGAAGGAAGACGACGGAAAGTGGCTCGATAAGGAAGGGGTTCCGACCTACAAGATTTCGGCCGACGGCACCGTGGACTGGTTCACCTATTCCGGATACCGCCGCTATCATTCCGACTGCCACGTCTGTCATGGCCCCGACGGCATGGGCTCCACCTACGCGCCGGCGCTGAAGGATTCCGTCAAGAGCATGAGCTATGGCGACTTCCTGGGCGTGGTCGCCTCCGGCCGCAAGAACATCTCGACCGCGCAGGAGAACGTCATGCCTGCTTTCGGCGACAACCCGAACGTCGCCTGCTACATGGACGACCTGTACGTCTATCTGCGCGCCCGCTCCACCGAAGCATGGGGCCGGCAGCGTCCCGCCAAGAAGGAGGAGAAGACAGAGGCGTACAAAAAGGCGGAAGACGCCTGCATGGGCAACAAATGAACGTTACGAGGACTGCCGAGACCACCTCTTGGCGTCCTATGAGAATCTGAGGAGTCTTACTATGAAAACACGCGCCGCCGTCGCCTTCGAGGCCAAGAAGCCGCTCGAAATCGTCGAAGTCGATCTGGAAGGCCCAAAGGCCGGCGAGGTCCTGGTCGAGATCAAGGCCACGGGCATCTGCCATACCGACGCCTACACGCTCGACGGCTTCGACAGCGAGGGAATCTTCCCGTCGATCCTGGGGCATGAGGGCGCGGGCATCGTCCGCGAGATCGGCCCGGGGGTGACCTCGGTGAAGCCGGGCGATCACGTCATCCCGCTTTACACGCCGGAATGCCGGCAGTGCAAAAGCTGCCTCAGCCGCAAGACCAATCTCTGCACCGCGATCCGTGCGACGCAGGGCAAGGGCGTGATGCCTGACGGCACCAGCCGCTTCTCCTACAAGGGCAAGCCGATCTACCACTACATGGGCTGCTCCACCTTCTCGAACTTCACCGTGCTACCCGAGATCGCGGTTGCCAAGATCCGCGAGGACGCGCCGTTCGACAAGAGCTGCTACATCGGCTGCGGCGTCACCACCGGCGTTGGCGCCGTGGTCAACACCGCCAAGGTCGAGCCCGGCGACAACGTGATCGTGTTCGGCCTCGGTGGCATCGGCCTCAACGTGATCCAGGGCGCCAAGATGGCCGGCGCCGACAAGATCATCGGCGTCGACATCAACGATTCCAAGGAGGAGTGGGGCAAGCGGTTCGGCATGACCCATTTCGTCAACCCAAAGAAGGTCACTGGCGACATCGTCCAGCACCTCGTCGGCCTCACCGATGGCGGCGCCGACTACACCTTCGACTGCACCGGCAACACCACGGTGATGCGGCAGGCGCTGGAAGCCTGCCATCGCGGCTGGGGCACCTCGATCATCATCGGGGTCGCCGAAGCCGGCAAGGAGATCGCCACCCGCCCGTTCCAGCTCGTCACCGGACGCAACTGGCGCGGCACCGCCTTCGGCGGCGCGCGCGGCCGCACCGACGTGCCGAAGATCGTCGACTGGTACATGAACGGAAAGATCCAGATCGATCCGATGATCACCCACGTGCTCAAGCTCGAAGAGATCAACAAAGGCTTCGATCTCATGCACGAGGGCAAATCCATCCGTTCAGTCGTCGTGTTCTAGCTCGCAGACATCACACCAAGGAGGATCGACCCATGACTGTTGCACTCCATCCCTCAATCGACAACGGCATCAAGCAAGGCAGCGGCAACTTCGCCGGCGGCACGCTGGTCTGCAAATGCACGGACCATCCGGTCAAGGTCGGTATCAAGGGCGACGTCGCTCACAACCACGCCTGCGGCTGCACCAAGTGCTGGAAACCGCAGGGCGCGACCTTCTCCGTCGTCGCCGTGGTGCCGCGCCAGAACGTCACCGTGCTCGAGAACGGCGACAAGCTCCAGATCGTCGATCCCTCGGCGGTGATCCAGCGCCACGCCTGCAAGGCCTGCGGCACGCACATGTACGGCCGCATCGAGAACAAGAACCACCCGTTCTACGGCCTCGACTTCATCCATCCCGAATTGTTCCAGGAACAGGGCTCGCAGGCGCCGCAATTCGCCGCCTTCGTCTCCTCGGTGATCGAATCGGGCGTGAAGCCCGAGCAGATGGCAGGCATCCGTTCGCGGCTGAAGGAGATCGGGCTCGAGCCCTATGACTGCCTGTCGCCGGCACTGATGGACGCGATCGCGACCCATGTCGCGAAAGCCAAGGCCGCCTGAGCGGGGCCGCCGAGCCTTCGCCGGGTCCCCCATCCGCTCGCTGGCGCCTGCCGTTGCCAGCGAGCCGGACCGGTCGCCGTCCTGGGACCAGCGCGGTGATGCCGCCGCTTCTGCACCAGACATGCATGAGGGCCATCAGTTCCTCAGTCCTGGTCTCTGAATGACTGCGCAGGGCCGCCCGCCTCCCGCTTGAAGCTCGCGGAGCCTGCGTTTCTCCCTCCCTCGACTGAGGCATCCTGCTTCGTCCGCGCAGTTCCTGGCGGACGAAGCTTTTTTTGCTTGGGCCCGTTGCAGAGTCGCGCAGCGCGATGACCACGCCCTGCTTTTGACAAACCATCGATGCAATCTTTTCCCGGTGAGAACACTCGGCTGTGAACGCCGAGCCGGAGCGATCCCTGTTACGATCGCGCCGTCACGATGCCGCGCGAATACAATCAATCAAGAACAATACGGGAGGTATCGAGCACATCTCCAGACATCGCCATTGGCGTTCCTGCCCCTCCGGGATTTGCCCGCGCGGGACGACGGCGGAATGCGGCGAGACGACGCGTGAACCGTCGCCAACGGCGTCGGCAAACTTTGCATTTGGCATGCTTATGAAGAGCGAGGGACGATCATGATCAAGGTGAAGATCAACGGCCAGGAACAGAGCTGGGACGGCGACCCGGACCTCCCGCTACTCTGGTTCCTGCGTGACGAGGCCGGGCTGACCGGCACCAAATACGGTTGCGGCCAGGCCCTGTGCGGCTCCTGCACCGTCATCGTCGACAAGGAGGCCGTGCGGGCCTGCATCACGTCGGTGAACGACGTCGCCGGACGCGAGGTCACCACGATCGAGGGATTGCATCCCAACGGCGATCACCCGGTGCAGAAGGCCTGGCGCCAGGTCAACGTGCCCCAATGCGGCTTCTGCCAGGCCGGCCAGATCATGCAGGCCGCAGCCCTCCTGATGGACAACCCGAAACCTTCGCATGACCAGATCCGCGAGGCGATGTCGGGCAACATCTGCCGCTGCGGCTGCTACCAGCGCATCGAGAACGCCGTCCATCTCGCATCGACGGGAGTGTGACATGAACTTCATCGACAATCCCCGCAAGCTTCGCGGCTTCGAGAAGCATATCAGGGTCGAGAAGGTCTCCCGCCGCAGCATCCTGAAGGGGCTCGGCGTCACCGGCAGCTTCGTCCTCGCCGCCCCCGTGATGTCGCGCCAGGCGTTGGCCTATGAGACCGGCGCCGGCAAGATGCCGCACGGTGTCGTGGTCGATCCGCGCGTGTTCGTTTCGGTCGCCCCGGATGGCATCGTCACCATCATCGGGCACCGTTCGGAGATGGGCACCGGCGTGCGTACGAGCCTGCCGCTGATCGTGGCCGAGGAGATGGAAGCCGACTGGTCGAGGGTCAAGGTGCAGCAGGCCCATGGCGACGAGGTCAAGTTCGGCAACCAGGACACCGACGGCTCGCGCAGCACGCGGCACTATTTGATGCCGATGCGCCAGATCGGCGCCTCCGCCCGCACCATGCTGGAGCAGGCTGCGGCGAAGCGCTGGGGCGTGCCCGCGACCGAGGTCAAGGCGATCAACCACGAGGTCGTCCACAGCGCCAGCGGCCGCAAGCTGGGTTTCGGCGAGCTCGCCGCGGATGCAGCCAAGGAATCGGTGCCGAGCATCGAAGGTCTCAAGCTGAAGGATCCCAAGGACTTCCGCTATCTCGGCAAGGGTCAGGTCGGCATCGTCGATCTCCACGACATCACCACCGGCAAGGCGCGTTACGGCGCGGACGTCCGCTTGCCCGGCATGAAATATGCCGTGATCGCGCGCCCGCCCGTCACGGGCGGCAAGCTGGTCTCGTTCGATCCGGACGCGGCTCTCAAGATTCCCGGCGTCGAGAAGGTCATGCAGGTGCGCGGCTGGCCGTGGCCCTCGAAGTTCCAGCCGCTCGGCGGCGTCGCCGTGATCGCGCGCAACACCGGCGCGGCGATCAAGGGCCGCGACGCGTTGAAGCTGGTGTGGGACGACGGTCCGAACGGCAAATACGACTCCGTCGCCTATCGCAAGGAGCTCGAGGAAGCCTCGCGCAAGCCCGGCCTCGTCCTGCGCAAAGAGGGCGATGCGGACGCCGCCCTAAAGAGCGCCGACAAGGTGATCGTCGGCGAGTACTACATCCCGCATCTCGCCCATGTCGCCATGGAGCCCCCGGTCGCGGTCGCCAACGTCAAGGGCGACAAGGCGGAGATCTGGGCGCCGGTGCAGAGTCCCGGCGGCACCCGCGAGGACGTCGCCAAGACGCTGGAGATCCCCGAAGGCAACGTCACCGTCAACGTGACGCTGCTCGGCGGTGGTTTCGGTCGCAAGTCGAAATGCGACTTTGCGCTCGAGGCCGCCCTGCTGTCCAAAGAGCTCGGCGCGCCAGTGAAGGTGCAGTGGACACGCGAAGACGACCTCCACAACGGCTTCGTGCACACCGTCTCGGTCGAGCGGATCGAGGCCGGTCTCGACAAGAGCGGCAAGGTGGTCGCCTGGCGCCACCGCAGCGTGGCTCCCAGCATCGCCTCGACCTTTGCCGCCGGCACGTTGCATCAGGCCCCGTTCGAGATCGGCATGGGCCTTGTCGATATGCCGTTCGAGATCGCCAACATCTCCTGCGAGAATCCGGAAGCAGCCGCGCACACCCGCATCGGCTGGTTCCGCTCGGTCTCGAACATCCCGCGGGCCTTCGCGGTGCAATCGATGGTCGGCGAGATTGCGCAGGCGACCGGCCGCGACCAGAAAGACATGCTGCTCGAGCTGATCGGCTCGCCTCGCATCGTCAAGCCGAACGTGAAGGACCTTTGGAACTATGGCGAGCCCCAGGACAGCTACCCGATCGACACCGCGCGCCTGCGCAAGGTGGTCGAGCTGGTCGCCGAGAAGGGCGAGTGGGGGCGCAAGGTGCCGAAGGGCCACGGTCTCGGCATCGCCGTGCACCGCAGCTTCGTCAGCTACATCGCGACCATCGTCGAGGTCGCCGTCGACGACAAGGGCAAGCTGACGGTGCCGCGGGTCGACACCGCGATCGATTGCGGCACCTACGTCAACCCCGAGCGCATCGCCTCGCAGATCGAGGGCGCGGCGATCATGGGGCTCAGTCTCGCCAAATACGGCGAGATCACCTTCAAGGACGGCAAGGTGCAGCAGAAGAATTTTGACGACTTCCAGGTCGTCAGGATCGACGAATCTCCTGTGGTGACCAATGTCTACATAGTGCCTCCGGGGCCCGAAACGCCGCCGAGCGGGGTTGGCGAGCCCGGTGTTCCCCCGTTCGCGCCGGCCCTGATCAACGCGATCTTCGCGGCGACGGGAAAACGCATCCGCTCGCTTCCGATCGGCAAGCAATTGGAGGCGTGAAACGGAACACAAACGGCCTCGCGCCGTTTGCATCGATCTGACAGGAGCAGATCGATGAACAAAATCTCAAGGGCGCTCGCAGTCTCACTGTCGGGCGCCTTTCTTTTGACCACCACCGGTGCGTTCGCGCAGGGGAGCACGACTCCGCCGACAACGGCCACGCGCCCCGCTACGCCGAACCAGACTTCGCTCCCCAACGCCAATGCCCCGCCCGCTTCGACCACGCAGACGACGGGAAAGCACAACCCGGATCCGAAGATCCGTGAGATGAACCAGAAGGAAAAGGACAAGGTCGAGCGCGTCGGCAAGTAGCGGTTTGACGACTGCATCGCCACCTACTCCCACAAGCGGAGAAGGGGGCAGTTTCGGCCCGCACGCAATTTCACCACACGCGAGAATGCGGCGGACGTTGCCGTCCGCCGCATTCACCACCCCCCTTGCTGCTCCGCTACGTTCGATCCGCCCGCGGAGCTATTTCTTCAGCGCGAAGACCCAGATGACCCCGCCTTGGGGCACATTGGCTTCGATGCCGATATTGTTGGTCACGAGTGCATCCTGGATACGCTGTGCGTCCACGCCCCATCCCGACTGGATCGCGATGTATTGCGTGCCGTCGATCTCATAGGACACCGGCATGCCAACGATGCCGGAGTTGGTCTTCTGTTCCCACAGAAGTTCGCCGGTCTTGGCGTGGAAGGCTCGGAAGTTGCGGTCGTTTGTCCCGCCGACGAAGACGAGATCGCCCGCCGTCGCCGTGACGGAGCCGAACAGCTGCGACTTCGGAAAGTTGTGCTGCCAGACCTTCTTGCCCGTGGCGGGATCCCAGGCCTGAAGCTCGCCGAAATGATCCGCGCCCGGCCTCGTCTTCAGGCCGATGTCCTCCGGCTTGGTGCCGAGCCAGAGCTCGCCCGGCTTGAGCGGGACCTTCTCGCCGGTGAATCCGCCGCAGAAATTCTCATTGGCAGGCACGTAGACGAGGCCGGTCCTCTGGCTGTAGGCGGCCGACGGCCAATCCTTACCGCCCCACAGCGACGGACAGAACTCGACGCGCTTGCCGATCACCGGCTTGTGCGCGGGATCCACGATCGGCTTGCCGGTCTCGTCGATACCCTTCCAGACGTCGGTATAGACGAACGGCCAACCGGCGACATAGTTGATCTTGGTCGGCGTCCGCTCGAGCACCCAGAAGATCGCGTCGCGTCCCGGATGGACCAGGCTCTTGATGGTGCGACCGTTGCGTTGCAGATCGATCAGCATCGGGGCCTCGACCTCGTCCCAGTCCCAGGAATCGTTCTGGTGGTACTGGTGATAGGCCTTGATCTTGCCGGTGTCGGGATCGAGCGCGAGCACCGATGCAGTGTAGAGATTGTCGCCGGGATGGGTCTCGCCGGGCCATGGCGCCGCGTTGCCGACGCCCCAATAGATCGTCTTGGTCTCCCTGTCGTAATTTCCGGTCATCCAGGCCGACCCACCGCCGTTCTTCCAGTCGTCGCCCTGCCAGGTGTCGTGACCGGGCTCGCCTTCGCCGGGGATGGTGTAGGTCCGCCACAGCTCCTTGCCGTCCTTGGCATCATAGGCCACGATATAGCCGCGTACGCCGAACTCGCCGCCGGACCCGCCGACGATGACCTTGCCGTCCACGATCAACGGCATCAGCGTCAGGTACTGGCCCTTCCTGTAGTCCTGCACCTTGGTGTCCCACACCACCTTGCCGGTCTTGGCATCGAGCGCGACCACATGGTCGTCCGTGGTGGCGAGGTAGAGTTTGTCCTCCCACAGGCCCACGCCCCGGTTGGTCGGATGCAGCTGAAACAGATCGTCAGGGAGCTGCCGCTTGTAGCGCCAGTATTCGTCGCCGGTCTTCGCGTTCAGCGCGATCACCTGCCCCATTGGAGTCGTCACGAACATCGCGCCATTGTTGACGATCGGCGGCGCTTGGTGGCCTTCGACCACACCGGTGGCAAAGGTCCAGACCGGCGTGAGGCTCCTCACGTTCGAGGTGTTGATCTGGTCGAGCGGACTATAGCCCTGCCCGTCATAGGTGCGCCGATAGAGCATCCAATTGCTCGGCTCCGGATTCTCCAGCCGCTGCGCCGTGACCGGTGTGTAGTTCTCGATCGGGCCCGATACGGCGGCGGTCGAGGCGAGGCAGCTGAAGGCGACGAAGCCGGACAGTAACCATTGCTTCCTTGCCATGGAAGTTTTCATGGACGTTCCCCTTTTTCATCCGTTTGAATTCTTGTTGTGAATTCTTGTCGTTCGTCCCATCGTCCGCCCATCGGCGGACGCGGCCTCTCGTGACGCGGGCACGGCCCCGCAACCGTCCATCATCCTGGCTGTGCGCCACCTACCTTTCCGACGAAATTGCCGGCGACGCTGAGCGATCCGCCAGCCAGCGCCAGAGGCAATGCTGCGAGCCGTCGCGGCGCCGGTCCGAACACGACCTGCGCGCCCGCGCGAGGGTCGTATTCGGAATTGTGGCACATGCACTTGAACACCTCCTTGTCGCCGACATCACTCTTCACCCAGGCGGTGACAGGACAGCCCGCATGCGAGCAGATCGCCGAATAGGCGATGATGCCGTCGACCGCACGCGCGCGGGTCTTTTCGTCGAGCTCGGCGGGATCGAGCCTGATGATCAGGATCTCGTTGAGCCGCGAGGCGCTGCGCACCACCGATGTGTTGGGATCCCTCGGCCAGGCATGGAGCGGTGGACCGCCGGCCTTCAGATCGGCCGTGGTGATGATCTTCCCCTCCTGCTCGCCTTCGGAGAAGACGAGCAGATCGCCCTTCTGCGGCCGCTCGTCGGCGCCGGGCGGATCCTCGCCTGCACGCGCCGGCGGGGAACAGCCGAGGCACGCGGTGGTCGCAAGCGCGCCGAGCAGCAGCGTCCGTCGCGTTTGCTCGGTGCCCGCGTCGGCTTCAGCTTCCGCTATGCTCTCGGACGGTGATGAATTGACGTTGAACGGTGCGCTCGACATGCCCGCTAGCAGGCGCTGGAACTCTGCCGAAAACAAGGCAAAGAATTGGCGCCGCAGTGCATCAATATGTCTTTGCTCGCGATGATTGAATGATACTAAACGCGTTCAAGCGCGTTTTCGCAAATTCTACATCGCATCACGCGAACCGCATGATGATTTTGCAGATCAGACCGATGATGTTGGAATTGGTGCAGCGCGCCATCGCAAGATGCGCGGCGCGCGTCCTCAGCGTTTCTGAGGCAGGCATTTTGTATTCAGGGCCTGAGCACGTGACGCGGCGATGCGATGCGACCTGCGACAGTCGCCGAAGCCATCTCGAAACTGTCGGCGATACGACGCGCCTTGTCGATGAACAGCGCAGCCGCCGCCGGCGGGCAGACCTCGCGCGCGGTCTGCTCGAACAGATCGAGCCAGCGGTCGAAATGATCTCCCACCAGATTCAGCGGCAGATGCGCCCGCATCGGCGAGCCATGATAGCGGCCGCTCATCAACACCACCGAGGACCAGAAGTCCCTGAGCTTGGCGAGGTGCTCGTCCCAGTTCTGCACGATGGCGAAGACCGGACCAAGCAGCGCGTCCTCGCGCACGCGTCCGTAGAAGCGGGTGACGAGCTCCCCGATCATTTCCTCGGTGATCCCGGTGCGCTCGATCGCATCCTGCGTCAACAGGCTCCGCCGTGCGGCCGCCGCCTCGCGCTCGGCCTTCAGTCGATCCGACATATCCTCTGTGTCCGTTCCATTGTTCCCGCGGGCCGCCCGCTCAACATTGTCGGGCCAGTTGCGCGCGGCGTCTTTGTCGCAGCGCAAAGTGCGGGATCCGGCGGCGAACGCGAAAGGCCCGCCGCCGATGCCTTCATCAGGCGCTATAGGTGTAGAAGCCCTGCCCGCTCTTGCGGCCGAGATGGCCGGCATCGACCATCTCTTTCAGCAGCGGGGCTGGCCGATATTTAGGATCGTTGAAGCCTTTGTAAAAGACCTCCATCACCGAAAGCATGGTGTCGAGCCCGACGAGATCGGCCAGCGCCAGCGGCCCGATCGGATGGTTGCAACCGAGCTTCATGCCGGCGTCGATCTCTTCCGCGGTTGCGATCCCCTCCTGGAGCGCGAAGATCGCCTCGTTGATCATCGGGCACAGGATGCGGTTGACGGCGAAGCCCGGGCTGTTCTTTGCCGTGATCGCCACCTTGCCGACGCGCTTGGCGAAATCGAGCGCCTTGGCATGGGTATCGTCCGAAGTCTGCAAGCCCCGGATGAGCTCGAGCAACGCCATCACCGGCACCGGGTTGAAGAAGTGCATGCCGATGAACCGGTCGGGACGATCGGTTGCGGCTGCGAGCTTGGTGATCGAGATCGACGAGGTGTTGGTCGCGACCAGCGTGCGCGGCGACAGCGTGGCGCAGAGATCCTTCAGGATCTTGACCTTGAGCTCCTCGTTCTCGGTCGCGGCCTCGATGACCAGATCGCAATCCGAGAGCTTCGCCCGGTCGGTCGTGCCGGTGATACGCTTGAGCGTCGCCTCGCGGTCGGCCGCCGACATCTTCTCCTTCTTGACCAGGCGCTCGAGGCTGCCGCCGACGGTCGAAAGCCCGCGGTTCACCGCCGCATCGGAAATATCGACCATCACGACCGAGAGTCCGGCCGCGGCGCAGACCTGCGCGATGCCGTTCCCCATGGTCCCAGCCCCGATGATGCCAACGGTTTGGATCATTGCGTCACATCCTTCATCTTTGCGGGCGAGCCAGGAGCGGCCCGGCCCTATTGTTGCTGCATCAGGGTCTAGCACCACCACCCGACGGGTGCGACCTGATCCTGTCCTTTCCTTAGTGCATCCACGGGCGGAATAAAGCCGTCCACGGCCGTGCCGCGCCAGGATCTGGGCTCTTCCTACCGGAATCTGCCGGATCTTGTGCCCTGCCCCCAGCAACCCAATGAAAGCCGGGCATCGGGCGCCCGATTCAGAGGGGACAAACCCGCACCCTGAGCCCCCTGAACTGCAACCTCTTGATTGTGCCGACCGCAGCGGCCACAACCGGCGCAGTTGCCATCCGAGGATGCTCGTGGAGGACCCGGCCTGCCGCCAAGGCGGGCCGAAGCTGTCAGGGGCAGGCTGCCGAGGACGAAGGATTTCACGATGGACGTGACTAGGACCACCGGCATCGAGCCGGCGCAACGGCGTCAGGCCGGATGAACGATTTCGTACGATCCATCGGTGCCGCCTTCACGCTGATCGGCGAAGCCGACGCCGAGTTGCTGGGCATCGTCGCATTGTCGGTGCGGGTTAGCCTGACTGCCAGCATCGTCGCGCTCCTGATCGGCGCACCGTTCGGAGCCCTGCTTGCGATCACCCGTTTCCGGGGGCGTCAACTTATCATCATCCTGACTAATGCGCTGCTCGGCCTTCCACCGGTCGTGGTCGGGCTCGCCCTCTATCTCCTGCTGTCGCGGTCCGGTCCGCTCGGGGCGGCGGGCTTGCTGTTCACGCCGGCCGCCATGGTGATTGCGCAGACGTTGCTCGCCACGCCGATCGTGGTGGCGCTGGTGCACCGGCCGGCAAGCCTGCTGTGGGCGGAGTATGGCGATCTGGCGCGGATCGACGGGCTATCGACACTGCGCAGCATCGGCCTGCTGTTCGCGCTCGGGCGGACCTCGCTGCTGACGGCCTTTCTCGCGGCGTTCGGGCGCGCCATTGCGGAAGTCGGCGCCATCATCATCGTCGGCGGCAACATCCGCGGCTTCACCCGCACGATGACGACGGCGATCGCACTGGAAACCAGCAAAGGCGACCTGCCGCTGGCACTCGGACTGGGGCTGATCCTGCTGGCACTCAGCGTGGCGGTGTCAACCGTCGCCTTCGTGCTAGTGGGACGCGTTGGGGAAAAATAGCTGCTCGCCGCCGACCTTGTACCCGGCGATCGCTTCCTGCCCCTTCGGCGAAACCAGCCAGTCGATGAAGGCCTGCCCGTCCTTCGCCTTCACGCTCGGATGCTTTTCAGGATTCACCAGCATGACGCCGTACTGGTTGAACAGCCGCTTGTCACCCTCGGTCAGGATGGCGAGTTCGCCACGGTTCTTGAACGATAGCCAGGTGCCGCGATCCGACAGGAGATAGGCGGTCGACGACGAGGCCATGTTCAGCGCCGGGCCCATGCCCTGACCGATTTCCCGGTACCAGGTGTCCTTCCCGGCGCCGAGGTCAACGCCCGCCTCTTTCCATAGCCGCAACTCGGCCGCATGCGTGCCGGACTTGTCGCCGCGCGAGATGAAAGTCGCCTTGGCCGTCGCGATCTTGCGTAGCGCCTCGACCACATCCTTGCTGCCTGATATCCGCGCCGGATCGCTTCTGGGCCCGATGATGACGAAGTCGTTGTACATGACGTCGAACCGTTTTACGCCCTGCCCTTCGGACATGAACTTGTCCTCGGCGGGCCTGTCATGGACGAACACCACGTCGGCATCCCCGCGCCGGCCGATATCCAGCGCCTGACCGGTGCCGACGGCAACGACCTTCACGCTGATGCCTTCCGCCTTCGAGAACAGCGGCAGCAGATGACCGAACAGCCCAGACTGCTCCGTCGAAGTGGTCGAGGCCACGGTGATGGTGCGATCCTGTGCGAATGCGATGGTGGACCAGAGCAGAGCCGCTCCGATCGTGGCAAGCTTCCTCATGCGTCGTCTCCGACCAGACACTGACGGTTCTGAATAGCCGCTGGCGACGACGACGGGAACCCCTTGGACAGGCAGTAACGGAAATTGACGCGAGGGCTACACGCGTTGGCAGGAACGTCGTCGGCGCAGGCGGGTTGTCCGGAGATGTAAAGTCAAGGAGAATCCGATGAAGAAGATCATCCTGGCATCCGCATGCATCATGGCGCTCGCGACAGGTGGCGCCTTCGCACAGACACAACCCGCCCCCGGTGCGTCCGGTCAGGGCGACGTCGGCCCCTCGTCGCGAGGCCCGGCGACCAAAGGAATGACGACGGGACGTACATCGAACATGCAGAACGAGGCCAGCGACAGCAAGGGCGCGAAATCGCCATCTGCCGGCGGTAGCAACAGCAACAATATGAGCAGCCAGGCCGGCGGCGGTGCGGGCTCTGGCTCTGGCGCCGGCAAATGAACTGAGGATCGAATATCCCGAGAGGGGACAGCTGTCCCCTTCCACTCCAAGCAGCGCGTCGATTGGAGGAATCGCGCGGGGGGAAATTCCCCCCGCAGAGTGGATGCGTGGATGTTCTGCAATTAGTCCTCCCTACATTGACACGAGTGTGACGGCCGGGGCAGGTTTTCTCATTGCTGGCGAATCAGCGATTGCCTCACGCCGAGTACCTCTTGGACAACTCCCAGTGCTTTCGAGACTGATATCGTTGCTGCGCCGCATCCCCGCGGTGAACTGGGCGTTTACCCGACTTCGGCCCTTGCCGCACGGCGGCAGCATTGACGTCGCGCCGATCGCCACAGACGCTTCGCCCGCCATCATCGAAGACGTCGCGGCCACTGCTCAAGCTCCAATCGCCGAGATCAGCACCGCCCCGGTGCGCGACGACGCTGACCCCGCCACCCAGGCTCCGGTCGCAGAGAACGATGCGGCTGTGTCTGTCGTTGCGGAGAATCCGTCCGACGATATCTGTCCCAGCGACGACTCATCTCCGGAGAGAGTGACGGAAATCGAGGCGCCCGCGACGCCGCCAGTCGCCGAGGAGGTGTTGGTTTCGCCGACCGACGCGGAGAACGAGCCAGTTGCGGAGGCTGATCTCGCCATCATTGGCGATGCATCTCCCGCCGAAATCGATTCCGTCGTCGCAGAGGAGGTTGTGGTTTCATCACCAGCCGTCGCGACCGCTTCGACTGACGTCCCTGATGCCGTCATCGAGGCTGCCCCCTCGTCCAACGTTTCCGCCGAGGTCGAAACGGTCGCCGTCGATGCAATCCCGGTCCTCCTCGGCGATGCCAATAGCGTCGCGCCCGACGTTTCCGAAGCCGGAGCCGATAGCGACCCAGAGCTCGCCGTCGAGGTCGCGCCGGCCCCTGCAAACGATGTCCTGCTCGTCACAGCCGTTGCGACGGCGGCCAACGAGTCAGCCAGCGTCGCCATCGAGATCGGATCGGCTCCGCCGCTCGAGTCGCCTGCTCCGGAGATCCGCAGCGCACCGAAAGCTCCCGCGAGAGCCGCGGAACCCGCCGATCGCGCCGCGCTGATCCGGCAGCGCTGGGCGGAGACCGGAATCCGGATGTGGAATCCGCGGCTTCACGGCACCGGCGAGGCCGCGCTGAACATCCAGGGAAGCGTCGGGCTGCTGCCGCCGGCACCCGGCGAGACAATGCCGCGCTACGACAAGCTGGAATTCAAGATGCTCGGCGGACAGATCATCTGTGAGGGCGTCATTGTCGAGGCGCCCGCGCAGGCGAACCATCGCAGCTTCACCCGGCTCGCCGAGCCGCGGAACATCGAGCGGGTCCGCGAACCGACGCGGGAGCGCCAGGCCGCTCTCGCCTGATCCTTTCTTCTGTGAACGATCCCGATGCGCTAGGCTGATGTCCCGACATGGGAGATCGTGTATGCGCACAAGGTCGCTGCTTCTGGTCGTGATCGCCTTCTCCATCTCACAGCCAGCGCTCGCCGCGGGTAAACGGCCGCGTCCTGCAGCCACGGCCATTCCCGCCGCGCCCTACAAGGCCGATCGGCTCTCTTCCTCGCGCGGAGAGACAATCCTCGACACGCCCGGCCAGACTACCGTGCTGACGCGGCAGGTCCTCGACGACATGAACGCGACCAGCCTGAGAGGCGCCATGCGCTCGACCGCCGGGGTGACGATCGGGCGCTGACGCATACACGTTCGAGCGACGGCAACCGCCCGATCGGAACGACAAGAAGACTGTGGGAGGCAAACCATGAGAAGAGTAACGGCCGCGCTGTGCGCACTGGCCCTGTTCGCACACCGGCGGTTTTGCCTAGACCAAAAAGGAGACGACGCGCAACTCGTGGCCCGGGGAACGTAACAAGCCGCTGCTCGACGGAGATAGGCGGAGCGAGCACACCGGATGACACCATGGTTAGCAGGTCGTAGCTGCAGTGATTACGTGCCTGAGACGCACGCTTCGAACGGCGGGTATCCTTAACGGGAGCTCACCAATGCACGCGGCCGGAGAAACCTTGAGGTAGCGCGCAACCTGTGCTGGCCTTCCGCGCTTGGCCCGATCTAACGCGCCCTTTACCCGCGCCGTGCAAGATCGCCCGCGTTTTCAGGGGATGCGGGGCTCGTATTTCAATGCCTGTTGTCGATTTGAAGTCTCATCTTGCCGCCGCAACGCGGCTGTTTCGCGTACCGGCCGACAACCCGGACCTGACGCGCGCACAGTTCGACGCGTTCTCCAAGCAGATCCCGCTGCTCTACTTCATCCTGATCAGCAACACGATCGCGGTCGCCTACACCTATGTGAACGTGGCGCCGGACTGGCTGACGATGATCGTGCCGAGCGTGCTGACCGTGCTCGCGGGCTTACGGACCTTCTGGTGGCTGCGCCAGCGTCACATCGTGCGCAGTGATGCCGACATCCTGCGCAATCTGCGCGCCACCAACTGGCTGACCTTGCCGATCGGCGCCGGCTTCGCCGCCTGGTCCTTCGCGCTCTACCCCTACGGCGATCCCTTCGCCAAGAGCCAAGTCGCCTTCTACATGGCGGTCACCGTGATCGGCTGCATCTTCTCGCTGATGCATCTGCGCTCGGCGGCACTAATCGTGACGTTGATCGTCGACGTGCCTTATGTGCTGTTCTTCTTCGCCACAGGCGAACCGACGCTGAAGGCGATCGCCGTCAACAACCTCCTGGTTTCCGGCGCGATGGTGACGGTGCTGTTCATTTACTATCGCGACTTCGCCGATCTCGTTGCCAGCCGCAAATCGCTGCTGGCGCAACAGGCGGCGACGCAGGCGCTCTCGGACGAGAACTTTCGACTTGCCAATCTCGATACCCTCACAGAGCTGCCGAACCGCCGCCGCTTCTTCGCCGAATTGTCGAGTGCCTTCACGGATGCCGAGCGCAGGAACGTTCGCGTCGCGGTCGGCATCATCGATCTCGACGGCTTCAAGCCGATCAACGACAATTACGGCCACTCCGTCGGCGACCGCGTCCTGATCGAGGCGGGCCGGCGCATCCGCGAGGTCTGCGAGGGCCTTGGCCCGCAGCGCGTGGAGTTCGCCCGGCTCGGCGGCGACGAGTTCGGTCTCATCGTGTGCGGCGACCCCGACGACGTGGATCTGATGCGACTGGGCGAACGCATCGGCGGCCATGTCAAGCTGCCTTACCAGCTCGATACCGCCCACACCGGGCTGTCGTGCTCGATCGGATTCGCATCGTTTCCGGACTCAGCGACCACGTCGGAAGCGCTATACGAGTGCGCCGACTACTCGCTCTATCACGCCAAGCGCAATCTGCGCGGCCGCACCGTGATCTTCTCGAGCGAGCTCGAGGCCGAGATCCGCAGTCGCGGAGTCATCGAGAACCTGCTGCGCACGGCCGATTTCAGCACCGAGATGGACCTGGTGTTCCAGCCGATCGTCGACGCCATGAGCGAGTACACCGCCGGGTTCGAGGTCCTCGCGCGCTGGCATAGCACTCGCCTCGGCATGGTCTCCCCGGCCGATTTCATTCCGGCCGCCGAGCGTATCGGTCTGATCCGCCCGCTGACGCAAGCGCTGCTGGTGCGCGCGCTCGCCATCGCCAAGACATGGCCCGATCACGTCCGCCTGTCGTTCAACCTCTCGGCCCACGACGTCTGCGCGGCGGAGGGCATTTTGCCGCTGATCTCCATCATCGAGAAGAGTGGGTTGCCGCCGCATCGGATCGACTTCGAGATCACCGAGACCGCCGTGACCTTCGACTTCGTGCGTGCGCAGCAGTCGATCGCGACGTTGAAGGCGATGGGCTGCGGCATTTCGCTTGACGATTTCGGCACCGGCTATTCGTCGCTGAGCCACGTCCACCGGCTGCCGCTCGACAAGATCAAGGTCGACCGCAGCTTCGTCGCCGACATCAACGAAAATCCCGTCAGCCACAAGATCATCAAGTCGCTCACGGGCCTGTGCGACGACATGGAGATCGCCTGCGTCGTCGAGGGAGTCGAGACCCGCGCCCAGCTCGACAGCCTGCGCCGGCTCGGCTGTGACTTCATCCAGGGCTACTATTTCGCAAAGCCCATGGCGGCCGATGCGGTTGGCGACTATCTGGCAAAGGAAGGCCAGCGCCTCGAAGGCACCAGGGCCAAGGTCGTGGCCTAACGTCACACCGCGCAATAGCGCTCCTGGATATCCTTGTCCGCGAGCAGCGCCGCCGCGCTGCTTTGATGCACGACCTCGCCTTGATCGATGATGACGGCGCGGTCAGCCAGCCGCAGCGCCCATTCGACGTTCTGCTCCACCAGCAGCAGCGTCTTGCCCTCGTCGCGCAGGCGACGGAACAGCACGCCCATCTCCTCGACGAGGACGGGCATGATGCCCTCCGATGGCTCGTCGAGCAGGATCATTCTTGGCTTTGCGATCAGCGCGCGCGCAATCGCCAGCATCTGCTGTTCTCCGCCCGAGAGCGTCACGCCCTCCTGATCGAGACGCTCCTTCAGGCGCGGGAAGGTCTCGGCGATCTCGTCGATCGCCGTGCGCTCCTCGATATCGCCGCCGGCCGCGACGAGACCGAGCCGCAAATTCTCGCGCACGGACAGGCCGGGGACGATGCGGCGTTCCTCGGGCACGTAAGCGAGGCCGAGATGGAAGCGCTGATACGCGCGGAGCGGCAACAGCTCCCTGCCTGCGAAGCGCACGCGGCCCGCCGCCTTCGGCATCAGGCCCATCATCGCCCGCAAGGTCGTGGTCTTACCGGCGCCATTGCGGCCGACCAGGGCGACCACCTCGCCCCGGTCCACGTGCAGGGAGATGCCGTGCAGGATATGGCTTGCGCCATACCAGGCATGAAGATCGTTGATTTCGAGCAGCGCGGTCTCAGCCATAGCCTTCACTCTGTCCGAGATAGACCCGGCGGACCTCCGGATTGCTCCTGATCTCGTCGGGCGCGCCGTCCGCCAGCAGGCGGCCGTGATGCAGCACCACGACGCGCTTACTCAGCCCCAGCACCATCTTCATCTTGTGCTCCACCAGGAGCACGGTGCGCTTCTCGGCCAGGCGCTCGAGCAGAGCGACCATGTCCTTGGTTTCTTCCGGCCCCATGCCGGCGGTCGGTTCGTCCAGCAGCAGCAATTCCGGCTCGGAAACCAGTGCGATCGCGATCTCCAGTGCGCGCTGCTGGCCATGCGACAGGAATTTCGCCAATTCGTTCCGCCTGGCCAGCAGCCCGACTGCGTCGAGCGCGGCGTCCGCGCGCGCATCCAGTTCAGCGAGCCGGGCGCGGTTGCGCCAGATGTCGTAGCTCACGATCAGCGCTTGGGCCGCCACGCGCACGTTCTCGTGCACGGACAGATCGGGAAAGATGTTCGTAATCTGGTAGGAGCGCGAGATGCCCTGATGCACGAAGCGGTGCTGCGGCAGCCCGTTCAGCTCACGTCCCCTGAAGTGCAGCTTGCCCGAGCTCGGCGTCAGCGCGCCCGAGAGGATGTTGAAGAAGGTGCTCTTGCCGGCGCCGTTCGGCCCAATGATCGAGGTGAGCTGGCCGGCCGCGAACGAAACGGTGATGCCCTCGAGCGCGACGAAGCCGCCAAAGCGTTTGCCGATGCCTTCGGCGCGAAGCAGTTCAGTGCTCATTGCCGCGCCTTTCCGATGCCGAGGGCATCGAGCAGCGTACCCCAGATGCCCTTGGGCAGGAACAGCACGAACAGCACGAAGATCGCGCCGACGAAGATTTGCCAATGCGGCGTCCAGAGCGAGATCACGTCCTCCAGGATCAGGAAGCTGGCAGCACCAACGAAGGGCCCGAAGAAGCTGCGGGCGCCGCCGAGCAGCACCATCATCACGATCATGCCCGAGGTCTGGTAGTGCAGAATGTCCAGTGGCACGATGGACAGATGCAGTGCCAGCATGCAGCCGCCGAGCGATGAAATTGCGCCTGACAGCATGAACACGACCAGCTTGCTGCGTTCGACGTCATAGCCGCAGGCCCGTGCCCGCTGCTCATTCTCGCGGATCGCCTCGATGACGGCCCCGAAAGGTGAGTTCAGGATGCGCGATTGGAACCACATCGCCAACGCTGCGAAGGCCATCAGCACGTAATACTTGTTGACGGGGTCGAGGAAATTGACCTGAAGGCCGAACAGGCTGATGCGGTCGACCGTGAAGCCGCGTAGCCCGTTCTCGCCGCCGGTGAAGGAGGCCGCCTGGAGCGCGACGTAGTAGACGAGTTGCGCCAAGGCGAGCGTCACCATGGAGAAGTAGATGCCGCGGGTGCGCGTCGAGACGATGCCGATTGCGGCGGCGAGGCAGGTGCTGAGGAGTACGGCGATCGGTACGGCGGCGAACCAGGGTATGCCGTAGCGTCCGATCGCGATGCCGGTGAAATAGGCGCCTGCACCAAAGAACGCAGCCTGGCCGAACGACAGCAGCCCGGTGTAGCCGAACAGCAGATTGTAGCCCATCACCACGACGCCGTAGATCAGGACGTTGACGGCCAGCGCCTTCGACGGCAGCAACCAGGGCAGCAAGGCAAGCACGGCAATCGAGAGGAGCACGCGCTGGTCGAGGAGCCAGCCGAGCCCACTGGAGGCAGGTTTGGCGACCGCTTCGCCGCTCGAAGGTAGCGTCACGCCGTCCTCCCTCTCACACCGAACAGGCCTTGCGGGCGGATCAGCAGCACCACCGCCATCAGTGCGAACATGACGATGGTCGCCATCTCCGGCGCGAACAGCGCCACCATGCTGATGGATACGCCGACCATGAGACCAGCTACGACCGCGCCAACGATCGAGCCGAGCCCGCCGATCACGGTCACCACGAAGGCCTCCGCCAGAACCAGCGAGCCCATCTCCGGATTGACGCTGCGCATGGGCCCGGCGAGCACGCCGCCGAGCGCGGCAAGCCCCACCCCGAGCCCGAAGATCGCGAGCCAGACCCGCCCAATATCGACACCGAGCACCTGCATGATGGTCGGATCGCGCGCGCCGGCGCGCACGATCAGGCCGACGCGGGTCTTCTCCAGCGTCAGCCAGAGCACCAGCAGCACCACCGCCACCAGCGCGATGACGAACAGGCGGTAGCGCGGGAAGAAGCCGATGCCGAGATCGAGCACGCCGACCAGCTGCGGCGGTGTCGGAAAGGGAATGCCGTCGCTGCCGAATACGATGCGCACCCCCTCGACCAGGATGTAGCTGAGGCCGAAGGTCAGCAGCAGCGGATCGTCGATCGAGCGTCCATAAAGCCTGCGGATCAGAACGAACTCGATCAGCATGCCGAAGACGCCGATCAGGATGGGTGCGAGCAGCAGCCCCCACCAGAAACTTCCGGTGAGTGATGCCAGATACAGCCCCGCATAGGCTCCGATCATGAACAGCGCGCCGTGGGCGAAATTCACCACCCCGAGCATGCCGAACACGATCGTCAGCCCAAGCGCAGTGATGACCAGGACCGCCCCAAGGGCGATCCCGGAGAGAAGCTGCATGATGATCAGCGACAGGTCCATCGTGACAGGCTTCAGGTCGCGTGGCCGAGCTCGCTGCAGCTGCGCAGCATGTCGTCGGCCCCCGCGTCGTTGGCCAGGATCGCGAACAGATCGTTCTCATTTGCCATGGCCGACTTCTTCTTGGACTCCAGCACCAGCACCGACTGAACCGACTGATGGTCGCATTTGCGGTAGTGCTGCGGGCCCTTGGTCAGATCGTACTGCAGCTTCTCCAGGGCATCGACAA
The DNA here is from genome assembly GCF_041262065.1 of Bradyrhizobium sp. USDA 327. Lineage (NCBI taxonomy): Bacteria > Pseudomonadati > Pseudomonadota > Alphaproteobacteria > Hyphomicrobiales > Nitrobacteraceae > Bradyrhizobium > Bradyrhizobium sp. USDA 327. The sequence goes on from NZ_JBGCCW010000001.1 coordinate 4,695,382, forward strand.
CCTTGTCCGTATCAGTGCCGCCGGCGGCCTGCATGGCAGCCAGCAACGATCCAACGCCGGAATACCCGTAGGCGCCATAATCGGTCGGAATCGCGCCGCCGTTGGCGGCCTTGAACGCTGCGTTGAACGCGGACGCCGACTTGCTCTGCGTCTCCAGCCCCCAATAGTAATTGGCACCGCCGACCACGCCCTCGAACACGTCGGGGCCGACGGCGAGGCGCTGATTGTGTAGGATGACGGGCACGACGATCTTCATCTGCTGCTTGACGCCGAAATCCACGGCCTGCTTGATGGCGTTGGCCTGGTCACGGCCGAAATTCGAGATGCAGAGCACATCCGGTCGCATCGACATCAGGCGCGGCATGAAGGTGGAATAGTCGGCGGCGCCGAACGGATGCAGGATTTCGCCGACATTGTCCGCACCGATCGCGGTCTGAGCGCGCTTGAAGCCGCGCAGCATCTCGTGACCATAGGCATAGTCGGCCACGAGATGGGCGACCTTCATGCCCTTCTTCAGGGTCTGCCGTGCCACGGCGGCCGTCGTCATGTGGGGGTTCAGCGCCTCATGGAAGGTATATTTGCTGAAATCCTTGGCCTCGTTGATGGTGTCGGACTGACTGATCGAGACATAGATCACGCCGCGAGCGCGGGTGACCTCGTTGACCGCCAGTTGTACCGCGCTGGAGAGCGCGCCGACCACGGCATGGACTTTGTCCTTCTCGATCAGCTCGAGCGTGCGGGTCGCCGCCTCGCCGGCGTTGAGCTTGTCGTCGCGGACCAACAGCTCGACCTTGCGGCCGGCAATGCCGCCCTTGTCATTGACGAGCTTCACCGCGAGCTCGGCACATTTGACCTGATCGCGCGCTTCGGCGGCGAACGGTCCGGTCAGCGGCGTCGGGAAGCCGATTCGGATCGTCTCGTCGGCGGCGCGGCCGAGCCGCGGCATGGCGAGCAGGGCCGCGCTGGCCGAGAGGCCGGCGAGCGCGGTGCGGCGGGTTATCTTCGGGGTCGAACCGGATTTGGGCATGATTTCCTCCAACTGTCTTTTTTCTAGAAACGCTTCAGGGCTTTCAGGACTTTTGCGGGCGTGATCGGAATCGAGTTGATCGTGGCACCGAACGGCGCGAGTGCATCGTTGACCGCGTTGAGCACGCAGGCGGACGCCGCTGCGGTGCCGGCCTCCCCAACCCCCTTGGCACCGAGCTCGGTGTCGGCGGTCGGCGTCTCGACATGGGCGATGACGATGTCAGGCATCTCCATCGGCATCGGGACGAGGTAGTCGGCGAGCGAGCCGTTCACGAGCTGTCCGGTGTCGCTGTAGCGGCACTCCTCGAACAGCGCCGCGCCCAGCCCCTGCACGATGCCCCCGCGAAGCTGCTCGTCCACCAGCATCGGATTGATGACCCGGCCGCAATCCTCGACGATGAAATGCTTCAGGAGCTTGATGAAGCCAGTTTCGACATCGACCTCCAGCGAGCAGCCCTGAATGCCGTTGGTGAAGGCGAAGGGATAGCCTTGCGGGGCGAAATGATGGCTGACGGTGAGCTGCGCCTGCGTACCCGGCGGCAGCGTATCGGAGCGGAAATAGGCGATGCGCGCGATCTCCGAGATCGGCATACGCTGGTTCCGCGTGCCTGCGTCCACGACATCGCCATTGACGATGTCGAGGGCCGACGGCTGCTCCTGAAGGATGAGCGCGGCGATCTCCAGAATGTTGCGCTTGAGCGCGCGCGCCGCCTGGAGCGCGGTCTCGCCGCCGATGCCGGCGCCGCGGCAGGCCCAGGTGGCGCCGCCATGCGGCGTCACCTCGGTATCTCCGGTGATGACCTTGACGTGCTCCTGCGCAAGGCCGAGCTGATCGGCCACGATCTGGCTGATGATCGCCTCGGTGCCCTGCCCCTGCTCAGTGACCGAGATCAGGCAGCGCACCTCGCCCGACGGCGTCAGGCTGACGATCGCCCCGTCCTGCGAGGAGATGCGTGCGCCGCCGACGCCATAGAATGCCGGGCTCGGGTTGGTGATCTCGACAAAGGCGGCAATGCCGATGCCGCGGTAGATGCCGCGCTTGCGCAACTCCACCTGGTCGGCACGCAAGCCGTCGTAGCCCATCATCTCGTGCAGGCGCCTGAGGCACGCCTGATGCGACAGCGCCTCGAAGCGGTAGCCGGTCGGCGAGGTCTGCGGATAGGCGTCATCGGCGATCACGTTCTGCGCGCGGATGGCGAAAGGATCGAGGCCGAGCTTCGCCGCCGCCATGTCGACCATTCGCTCGGTGACGGCGCAGGCGATGGGATGGCCGACGGCGCGATATTGGCTGGTCTGCACCTTGTTCTGGAAGATCACCTCCAGCGTGGCGCGGTAGTTCCTGAAGCGGTAGGGCGCGCCGATCAGGCGGATCACCTGGTTGCCCTCGACCACGCTGGTGCGCGGATAGGTCGAGAATGCGCCGATCGCGGTCAGATCCAGCACGTCCATTGCGAGAATCTCGCCCTTGGCGTCCAGCGCCATGCGGGCCCGCACGCGGTGGTCGCGGGCGTGGATGTCGGAGACGAACGATTCAATGCGGTCGACGACGTACTTCACGGGACGGCCGAGCAGGATCGAGAGGCCCACCACCGCCATGTCCTCGTGATAGACATGCAGCTTCATTCCGAAGGAGCCGCCGATGTCGGTCGCGATCACGCGAACACGGGCTTCTGGGATGCCATAGTGGCGCGAATAGAGATCCTGGAACTGGTAGGGCGTCTGGGTGCCATGATGCACGGTGAGCATCCCGGCGGCGGGATCGTAGTCGGCAACGATGGCACGAGGCTCCAGCGTTACCGCGGTGTGGCGGCCGAAGGAAAATTCCTCCTCCACCACATGGGCTGCATGCGCGAAGGCGTCATCAACGGCACCGCTGTCGAGCTGGCTGCGGAAGCACACATTGTTCGCGCTGCCGGGATTCACCAGCGGGCTGTCGGCCTCACGCGCGCCGTCGATGTCGACGACAATGGGAAGGTCCTCATAGTCGACCTCGATCAGCTCCAGCGCATCCTCGGCGGTCGCACGGTTCTCAGCGACGACGGCGACCACTGCCTGTCCGGCCCAGACCACGCGATCCAGCGGCAGCGGCAATTGCGGCGCGGAGGTCATGCCCTTGAAATGATCGAGCGTGCCGGTCCAGGGCGTGCAGATCTTTGCGAGATCCGCACCCGTAGCGACGAGATGCACTCCTTCCAGCGTGCGCGCCTCGTCGGTCTTGATCGAGACGATCTTGGCGTGGGCATGCGGACTGCGCAGGAACGCAGCATAAAGCATGCGCGGCAGACGGAGGTCGCTGACATAGCGCCCGCGCCCGGCGAGCAGGCGCTTGGCATTCGGCCGCGGCAGGGAACGGCCGATGTAGGAGTTCGGGCGGTCGAGCGAGGTCAGCGGCGCAGTCATCTCGCGCCTCCGGCGCTGCGTGCCTTGGCGACAGCGTCGATGGCGTCGACGATCGCTTCATAGCCGGTGCAGCGGCAATAATTGCCCGACAGCGCGTCGCGGATCTGCTCGCGGCTCGGTTGGGCAATCTGCGAGAGCAGCTCGCAGGCGTTGATCAGCATGCCCGACGTGCAGAAGCCGCATTGCAGCGCGTTGCGGCGATGGAATTCGGCCTGGAGGTCGGCGATCGCCCCGCTCTCGGTGAGCCCCTCGATCGTATCGATCCTGGCGCCGTCGGCCTGCACCGCGAACACCAGGCAGGAGTGCACGGCGCGGCCATCGACCTGTACCAGGCAGGCGCCGCAGGCACCCATCTCGCAACCGGCATGCGTGCCCGTCAGCTCGAGCTTGTCGCGCAGGCAATCAACCAGCGTCTCGCGGGGAGCAACCTCGCAGGCGACCTTGCGGCCGTTGACGACGAAGCGGACCCGCACAGTCTCCTCGGCCTCGTCCAGCAGGGTTTCGTCAAAGCCGCTCATGCTGTCTCTCCGAGACGGCCGAGCAGGCGACCGAGCAACACGCGGGCGAGGTGCAGGCGCATCGCCGGCGGCACCTCATCGTTCTCGGGCGGCGCGAGATCACCCTCGAGCGCCGCCTGCGCAGCAGCGATACGTTTCGCATCGAGGTCGAAGCCGATCAGGGCCGCCTCAGCGCCTTTCACCCGCGTCGGCCTATTGCCGACGGAAAAGAAGGAGATGCGGATGTCGTCGATCCGATCACTCGTGAAAGTCGCGAGCATGCCGCAACCGACCAGCGCATAATCCCCGCGCCGCCGCGCCAGTTCGTCGAACGCAAAGCGCTGATCGGCCTTGAACAGCGGAACGTAGATGGCCGTGATCAGCTCGCCGGGCTGCAATGCCGTCTCGAACAGGTCGATGAAGAACTCATCGGCCTTCACGCGCCGGCTGCCCGAGGGACTGGCGATCTCAATCTCGGCGTCCAGCGCCAAGGTCATCGCGGGAAATTCGGAAGCCGGATCGGCCAGCGCCACGCTGCCGCCGAACGTGCCGCGGTTGCGGATCGCGGGATGGGCGACAAAGGGTGCCGCGGCATGCAGCAGCGGCGCGAACTCCGCGATCAGCGGCTCGCTCAGCATCTCGCAGTGGCGCGTCAGTGCGCCGATGCGCAAATAGGCGCCCTCGCGCCTGATGCCGCGCAGCGCGGCAATGTGCGTGATGTCGATCAGCAGCCGCGGCGCCTGGAGCCGCAGTGACAGCGCCGGCACTAGGCTCTGGCCGCCGGCGATGAAACGCGCGTCGTCCCCGGCGCGCGCATGAGCGTCCAGCGCCTGGTCGATCGTCGCAGCACGAAAATAGCTGAAAGCCCTCGCCTTCACTGCCGTTTCCTCGAAATCCATCGGCTCATCAGCCGGGATGCCAGATTTGTAACCATCTGGTCTCAAAATCCTGACACGCCGCCGGGAGGCGGTCAACAGGAAATGACCATTTGGTCACAAATGCGCCTTGGGCTATGAAGGCACCAAGACGTATGATTCAGCGACGAAATGGCCCGAAAAGCGCAGAAAACGCCGAAACGACTGGTCCGAAAGCGGACCGAGACAGGCAAGTCCGCGCCAAAGCGCCGCAATATGCGCGCGGCGGATCGGGAGCGCGCGATCGTGGACGAGGCGATCCGGTTCTTTGCGGAGCGCGGCTTCGAGGGCCAGACCCGCGAGCTCGCCAAGCGCATGGGCATCACGCATTCGGCGATCTACCGCCACTTCCCCAGCAAGGAGGCGCTGATCGAGCGGGTCTACCAGGAAGTCTATCTCAGCCGCTGGTCACCCGATTGGGGACCGATGATCCGCGACCGGGCCTTGCCACTGGAGGCGCGGCTCACCCGCTTCTATCTCGACTATGTCGAACGCGTGTTCGAGTACAATTGGGTGAGGATCTTCGTGTTCTCCGGCATGAAGTCGTTCGGCATCACCAGCCGCTATCTCGACATCGTCAGGCGCGAGATCATCGAGCCCGCGGCCGCCGAGCTGCGTCATGAGCTGAAGTTGCCCGATGCAAAAGCTCACGCATTGAGTGAACGCGAGACCGAGCTGTTTTGGGGCCTGCACGGCCGCATCTTCTATCTCGCGATCCGCAAGTTCATTTACGCGACGCCGATCCCGCCCGATCTCGGCGCCATCGTCCGCGACGCCGTCCAGACTTTCATGGACGGCGCGAAGACGACGATGCCAAAACTGGTAAGCAGTACGCCCCGGCTCGGCGTTTGACTTCACCCCTGCCCAGAGGGGAGAGGCAGAGCTGCAGCTATTTTGCCAAGCTCGGCAGATCGAGTCCCTTGTCACGGGCGCAGTCGATCGCGATCTCGTAGCCCGCGTCGGCGTGGCGCATGACGCCGCTGGCCGGGTCGTTCCACAGCACGCGCTCGATGCGCCTGGCAGCTTCCGGCGTACCGTCGGCGACGATCACCATGCCCGCGTGCTGGGAATAGCCGATGCCGACGCCGCCGCCATGATGCAGCGACACCCAGGTCGCGCCGCTGGCGCAATTGAGCAGCGCATTGAGCAAGGGCCAGTCGGACACAGCGTCCGAGCCGTCCTTCATCGCCTCGGTCTCGCGGTTGGGGCTGGCGACCGAACCGCTGTCGAGATGATCGCGGCCGATCACGATGGGGGCTTTCAGTTCGCCCCGCGCCACCATCTCGTTGAAGGCGAGGCCCAGGCGATGGCGATCACCGAGGCCGACCCAGCAGATCCGCGCCGGCAGGCCCTGAAACTTGATGCGTTCCTTGGCCATGTCGAGCCAATTGTGCAGATGCCTGTCGTCGGGCATCAGCTCTTTCACCTTGGCATCGGTCTTGAAGATGTCCTCGGGATCGCCCGAGAGCGCAGCCCAGCGGAACGGCCCGATGCCGCGGCAGAACAAGGGGCGGATATAGGCAGGGACGAAGCCAGGGAAATCGAAGGCATTCTTCAGGCCCATGTCCTGCGCCATCTGGCGGATGTTGTTGCCGTAGTCGAGCGTCGGAATGCCCTGCGCGTGGAAATCCAGCATGGCCTGGACATGGTCGACCATCGAGGTTTTCGACGCGCGCTCGACTGCCTTCGGATCGGAAGCGCGTTTCGCCTCCCAATCGGCCAGCGTCCAGCCCTTCGGCAAGTATCCGTTGATCGGATCATGCGCGCTGGTCTGGTCGGTGACGATGTCGGGCTTGACACCACGGCGAACCAGTTCCGGGAAGATCTCGGCGGCATTGCCGAGCAGGCCGACCGAGACCGCCTTCTTCGACTTCGCGGCCTCCGCCATGATCGCGAGCGCCTCGTCGAGCGTTGCGGCCTGCCGATCGAGATAGCCGGTGCGCAGGCGCATCTCGATGCGGCTGGGCTGGCATTCGATCGCAAGCATCGAAGCGCCGGCCATGGTCGCGGCCAGCGGCTGCGCGCCGCCCATGCCGCCAAGGCCGGCGGTGAGGATCCATTTGCCGGCCAGGCTGCCGCCATAGTGGCGCCGACCGACCTCGACAAAGGTCTCGTAGGTGCCCTGCACGATGCCCTGGCTGCCGATATAGATCCAGGAGCCGGCCGTCATCTGGCCGTACATCATCAGGCCCTTCCGATCGAGCTCGTTGAAATGATCGAGCGTCGCCCAGTGCGGCACGATGTTGGAGTTCGCGATCAGCACGCGCGGCGCGTCCGCATGGGTGCGGAACACGCCGACCGGCTTGCCGGACTGAACCAGCAGCGTCTGGTCGGCTTCGAGCTTGCGCAAGGCCGCAACGATCCGGTCAAAGCTCTCCCAGTCACGCGCGGCGCGGCCGATGCCGCCATAGACCACGAGCTCGCTCGGGCGTTCCGCGACATCAGGATCGAGATTGTTCATCAGCATGCGCAAGGGCGCTTCCGTCAGCCAGCTCTTGGCGCTGATGTCGCTGCCGCGGGGCGCGCGGATGGTGCGGTCGTTGTCCAGTCGGCGGTTCATGCGGACCTCTTCAGATAAGTCTCGGAAATGGATCGGATGAAAGCGCGGCCGTCGCGACGCCCGTCAGCATGTCGGCCTCGATCAACGCAGCCGCCTTGGCGAGATCGCCGGCCATATAGCGATCGGCACCGAGTGCCGGCACCTGCTCGCGCAATGCGGCGATGACGGCAGCAAGTGGCCTGCTGGTCGCATGCGGCGCGCGCAGCGTGATGCCTTGCGCGGCGACCAGGAGCTCGATGCCGAGAATGGCGGCGAGGTTGTCGGCCATGTCGGACAGCCGCCGCGCGGCGTGCGCTGCCATCGAGACGTGATCTTCCTGATTGGCACTGGTCGGTGTCGAGTCGATCGAGCACGCGAGCGCGCGCTGCTTGTTCTCGGCATAGAGCGCGGCGGCCGTCACCTCGGCGATCATGAAGCCGGAATTGATGCCAGGATCGGGCGTGAGGAACGGCGGCAGGCCGAAATTCAGCGCGGGATCGACCAATGTCGCAATGCGCCGCTCGCTGATCGCGCCGATCTCCGACAGCGCCAGCGCGATAGCGTCCGCGGCGAAGGCCACCGGCTCGGCATGGAAATTACCGCCGGAGACGATCTCCCCGGTTTCGACCAGCACCAGCGGATTGTCGGTGACGGCATTGGCCTCGACGATCAGCGTGCGCGCGGCCTGCGTGATCAGGTCGAGCGCGGCGCCCGCGACCTGTGGCTGGCAGCGCAGGCAATAGGGATCCTGCACACGCTCGTCGCCTTCGAGATGCGAGAGGCGGATGTCGCTGCCATCCAGCAGCGCGGTCAGCGTCGCCGCCGAGGCGATCTGCCCGGCATGGCCGCGCAGCGCCTGGATCTCGGGCCGGAACGGCGCCGTCGAGGCCATCGCCGCATCGACCGACAGCGCGCCGGTCACGAGCGCGGCCCGCGCCAGGCGGAACGCACGCAGAACGCCTGATACGGCGTAGGCGGTCGAAAATTGCGTGCCGTTGATCAGCGCCAACCCCTCCTTGGGGCCGAGCGTCAGCGGCGCAAGGCCGGCAGCTGCCAGCGCTTCAGCGCCGGACACGGTTTTCCCGTCAACGATCGCCTGCCCTTCGCCGATCATCACCGCGGTCATATGCGCGAGCGGCGCGAGATCGCCGGAGGCGCCCACGGAGCCCTGCTGTGGCACCAGCGGATAGACACCCCGCGCCAGCATGTCCTGCAGCTGCTCGATCAACTCGCGGCGCACGCCGGAGGCGCCACGGCCGAGCGAGATGATCTTCAGCGCCATCATCAGGCGGACGATCGGCTCGGGTGTCGCCGCGCCGACGCCGCAGCAATGTGAAACGATCAGGTTGCGCTGGAGCAGCGCGGTCTGATCGGGCGGAATGCGCTTCGATGCCAGCTTCCCGAAGCCGGTGTTGATGCCGTAGACGGGGACATCTGCGCGCGCAGCTCTTGCGACGATGTCCGCCGCTGCTTCGATGCGCGGCCAGAACGAGGGATCGAGTACGACGGGCGCACCGTCGAGCACGCACGCGAGATCATCGAGGCTGGCCATTCCCGGCTTGACGACGATCGCTGCGCCCTCGTGCGTCATTGTCCCCTCCACACCCGGCGGTGCAGCGGATTGAAGCCGATGCGGTAGACCAGCTCGGCGGGCCGCTCGATGTCCCAGATCGCGAGATCGCACCATTTGCCAACCTCCAGCGTTCCGGCTTCGCTGAGGATGCCGAGCGCACGAGCACCCTCACGGGTGACGCCTGCGATGCATTCGGCCACATTCATCCGGAACAGTGTCGCGCCCATATTCATCGTGAGCAGAAGCGAGGTCAGGGGCGAGCTGCCGGGATTGCAGTCGGTCGCGAGTGCCATGGACACCCCATGCGTGCGGAACGCCTCGACCGGCGGCTTCTGCGTCTCGCGAATGAAGTAGAACGCACCGGGCAGCAGCACCGCAGCCGTACCGGCCTTCGCCATTGCGGCGGCGCCGGCCTCGTCGGTGTGCTCCAGATGATCGGCCGAGAGCGCCGAGAATTTCGCTGCAAGCGCAGCACCGCCGAGGTTCGAGAGCTGATCGGCATGCAGCTTGACCGGCAGCCCGAGCTCCCTTGCCGTCTCGAACACCCGTGAGGTTTGCGCAGCCGAGAACGCAATGCCTTCCATGAAGGCGTCGACGGCATCGGCGAGGCCTGCCTTTGCAACCTCCGGCAACATCTCCTTACAGACGAGATCGATGTAGCGGTCCTTGTCGCCATCAGCTTCCACCGGCAGCGCATGTGCGCCGAGAAAGGATGTGCGGATCGCAACCGGTCGCCGGCGTCCGAGGCTGCGTGCGGCTGCGAGCTGCCGCATCTCGGTCGCAGTGTCGAGGCCGTAGCCCGACTTGATCTCGATCGTGGTTGCGCCCTCGCCGATCAACGCATCGAGGCGCGGCAGCGCACTTGCGACGAGATCGGCCTCGCTCGCCCTGCGCGTCGCGGCCACCGTCGACACGATGCCGCCACCGGCACGCGCGATCTCCTCATAGCTCGCGCCCTTCAGGCGCAACTCGAATTCGTGCGCGCGGTCACCGCCATAGACGAGGTGGGTGTGACAGTCGACAAGGCCGGGCGTGATCCAGCGTCCCCCGCAGTCGATCCGTTCGACGGCATCGGCATCCGCCGGAAAATCGGTCAGGGCACCCGCGTAGACGATGCGGCCGCCACGCGCGGCGATCACGCCCTGTGCGATCTCGCCGAGATCGGGGCGGTCGGCCCGTAGCGTAGCGAGCCGGGCATTGTGCCAGATCCGGTCGAAGCGCTCTGCCATGCAACGGCCCCCTTCGTGGGATGCTTGACTTATATGTCTAGACATATAATCGTGCGGGAGTTCTGTCCAGCCGGCATGGAAACATGACACGACTGCATTTCGCCTCCGCGCTCCTGCCCTCGGGCTGGGCCAATGACGTGCAGGTGGTGATCACCGCCGGCGCGATCGCCGAGGTGACGCCGAATGTCGCGCCCGTTGCCGGCGATGAACGCCACGCAATCGCGCTGCCGGGATTGGCGAGCCTGCACAGCCACGCCTTCCAACGCGGCATGGCGGGACTTGCGGAGCTGCGCGGAGACAGCACCGACACGTTCTGGACGTGGCGCGACACGATGTATCGCTTTGCGCTGGCCATGACGCCGGACGACGTCGCGGCTGTTGCGACGCTGCTCTATGTCGAGATGCTCGAGCAGGGCTTCACCCGCGTTGGCGAATTTCATTACTTGCATCATGATCGCGACGGCTCGCCCTATGCGGATCCTGCCGAAATGGCCTCGCGCATTGCGCTGGCTGCTGAAGCATCAGGCATCGCCCTCACGCTGCTGCCGAGTTTCTATGCGCATGGCTCGTTTGGAGGAGCAGCACCGCATGCCGGCCAACGTCGCTTCATCTGCTCAGTTAATCAGTTCGCCGCATTGATGGCTGCTTCGCGCAAGGCGATCAGCGCATTGCCTGGCGCCAACATCGGCATCGCGCCGCACAGCCTGCGCGCGGTGACGCCGAACGAGCTCACGGCGATCATTCCGCTGGCCGAAGGCGGACCGGTGCACATCCATGCTGCCGAGCAGGTCAAGGAGGTCGAGGATTGCCTCGCCTGGTCGGGACAGCGCCCGGTGCAATGGCTGCTGGAGCACGCGCCGATCGATCAACGCTGGTGCCTCATTCACGCAACGCATACGACTGACGGAGAGGTCAGCGCCTTTGCCAGGACGGGTGCAGTCGCCGGCCTCTGTCCTGTCACCGAGGCGAGCCTCGGCGATGGCATCTTCCCGGCGCGCGAATTTCTTGCCGCCGGCGGTGCGTTCGGTGTGGGCACTGATTCCAACGTGCTGATCGGCGTCGCGGACGAGCTCCGTCAGCTCGAATATGGCCAGCGCCTCAAGCATCGCCAGCGCAACGTGCTCTCCAGTGGCGGGTGCTATTCGACGGGACGCACGCTGTTCGATCATGCGCTCGCGGGCGGAGCACAGGCCCTGGCGCAATCGACAGTCGGCCTCACGCCCGGTGCGCGCGCCGATATCGTCACCCTCGACACTGCGCATCCATCGCTGGCCGGACGTCAGGGGGATGCGGCTATCGATGGCTGGATCTTTGCGGCCGGCAGCGGTGCGATCGATTGCGTCTGGGCCGGCGGCGCCAAGGTCGTCGAAGGCGGTCGGCACAGGCTGCGTCAGTTAGCGCGCGAGCGCTTCAATGCATCGGTGCGGAGGCTCGTCGCATGAGCCTTGCCACTGACGCAGCCGACAAGCCGACCCTCTACAAGCGCATCCGTGCCGACATCGAGAAGCGCATCCTGACCGGCGAGTGGCCGCCGGGCCATCGCATTCCGTTCGAGCATGAGCTGGTCGCTCGCTACGGCTGCTCGCGCATGACCGTGAACAAGGCGCTGTCGGAGCTGGCACAGGCCGACCTAATCGAGCGGCGCCGCCGTGCCGGCTCGTTCGTGCGCCGGCCGCAGCATCAATCGGCGGTGCTCAAGATTGCCGACATTCGCGCCGAGATCACCGCCCTCGGCCGCGCTTACGGCTACGAGCTGATCGGCCGCAAGCTGCGCGCGGCGACCGCTGCCGACCGCGATCGCCTCGGCGTCAAAAAGGCGGGCAAGGTGGTCGCGATCACCTGCCGCCACAGCGCCGACAACGTGCCCTTTGCCGCCGAGGACAGGCTGATCGACCTGTCGTCCGTGCCGGATGCCGCGACCGCGGACTTCTCGCGCGAGCCACCTGGCTCGTGGCTGCTTCACCATGTCCCATGGACCGAAGCCGAGCACACGATCAGCGCTATCGTTGCGGACGATCGCACCGCGGAGGCGCTCGACATCGCCGTCGGCGCGCCCTGCCTCGTGATCGACCGCTACACCTGGCGCAGCGCGCGCACCATCACCGCGGTGCGCCTGCTCTATCCCGGTGACTCTCACCGCCTTGTCGCCCGATTCAAGGGAGGCTGAGAGGATATGTCGGCACAAATCGTGCAACGCTTCGGGCAACGGTCCAGATGGACCGACAGTGATCAACAGGACGTCAATCCATCGATCGGTAAGAGGACGACAATCATGCGTAATTCAAAGCTATTTGCGACAATCATTGCTCTCGCGGCCGCCACTCCCGCGCTCGCCGACGACGTCAAGGTCGGCGTCGGCATCTCCGGATGGACCGGCTTCGCACCGCTGACATTGGCGAAGGAGGCGGGCATCTTCAAGAAGAACGGCCTCGACGTCACGATCAAGAAGATCCCGCAAAAGGACCGCCATCTCGCGATCGCTTCCGGCGACATCCAGTGCGCCGCGACCACGGTCGAGACCTGGATCTCCTGGAATGCCAACGGTGTTGCCGCCAAGCAGATCTTCCAGCTCGACAAGAGCTATGGTGCCGACGGCATGGCCGTACGCAACGACGTCGCCGCGATCAAGGACCTGAAGGGCAAGACCGTCGCCGCCTCCGCGCCCGGCACCTCGCCCTATTTCGCGCTGGCCTGGATGCTCAAGAAGAACGGGCTTTCGGTGAAGGACGTCACCGTCGTGAACCTCGAGCCGGCCGCGGCCGCGCAGGCTTTCGTCTCCGGCCAGAACGACGCCGCGATGACCTATGAGCCATACCTGTCGACCGTACGTGCAGCGCCCGACAAGGGCAAGATCATCGCCACCACGCTCGACTACCCGATGGTCATGGACACCTTCGGCTGCACGCCGAAGTTCCTGACGGAGAATCCCAAGGCCGCCAAGGCGCTCGCCGACAGCTATTTCGAGGCGCTCGAGATGATCGCCAAGGATCAGGCCAAGGCCTACGAGGTCATGGGCGCCGACGTGAAGCAGACCGGCGAGCAGTTCGGCAACTCGGCGAAATATCTGCGCTGGCAGGACAAGGCCGCGAACCAAAAATTCTTCGCCGGCGACTTCCTGACCTTCAACAAGGAGGCCGCCGACCTCCTGCTCGAGATCGGCATCATCAAGGCCGCGCCGAAGGTCGAGGACCTCTACGACGCGAGCTTCATCAAGTAAGCTTCTGCAAACCGCCGGTTCCGCCACGAGGCGGAGCCGGCTCGTGATCGACTATTCGGATAGACAGTTTGATGCGTCCCCTGGACCCTGTTACATCAAGGCAGCGCGTGGCCTACGGCCTCGCGTTCTTCGTGCTGTTCGTCGCCCTCTGGTCCTGGGCGACGCTCGGCGGTCATGTGTCGAAGACCTTTCTCGCCAACCCGCTGACCATGGTGCAGGAAGGCTTCGACCTGCTGACCAAGCAGGGATTCGCGTTCGACATCGGCATGACGATCTGGCGCGTCGTCGGCGGCTTTGCGCTCGCCGCAATCATCGCGGTGCCGCTCGGCGTGCTGATGGGAGCCTACAAGCCGGTCGAGGCGTTCCTCGAACCGTTCGTCTCCTTCGCACGCTATCTGCCCGCTTCCGCCTTCATCCCGCTTCTGATCCTGTGGGCCGGCATCGGCGAGCTGCAAAAGCTGCTCGTCATCTTCATCGGCTCGGTATTCCAGGTCATCCTGATGGTTGCGGTGACCGTCGGCGCCACGCGGCGCGATCTGGTCGAGGCCGCCTATACGCTGGGCGCCGGCGACCGCGGCATCATCCGCCGGGTGCTGCTGCCTTCCTCGGCGCCCGAGATCGCCGAGATCCTGCGGCTGGTGCTTGGCTGGGCCTGGACCTACGTCATCGTCGCCGAGCTGATCGGATCGTCCTCCGGCATCGGCCACATGATCACCGACAGCCAGGCGCTGCTCAACACCGGCCAGATCATCTTCGGCATCATCGTGATCGGATTGATCGGCCTGATCTCGGACTTCCTGTTCAAGGCGTTCAACGCCTGGCTGTTTCCCTGGAAGCTCGCATGACGACGCTCAAGATCGAACAAGTTTCGCGCACCTTCCCCGCGCGCCACGGCAACGCGTCGACCCGGGCGCTGGAGCCGACCGACCTCGTCATCGGCAACAACGACTTCGTCACCATCCTCGGTCCCTCCGGCTGCGGCAAGTCCACGCTGCTCCGCATCGTCGCCGGCCTCGACCGTCCGACCAGCGGGCGCGTCACGCTCGACGGGCGCGAGGTGACCGGCCCGGGCGCCGATCGCGGCATGGTGTTCCAGTCCTATACGCTGTTCCCATGGCTGACGGTGCGCGAGAACATCGCATTCGGCCTGCGCGAGCGCGGCGTGGCGCAGGACGAGCGGAACAAGATCGCGGACGCCTTCATCCGCCAGGTCGGATTGTCCGGCTTCGAGAACCATTGGCCAAAGCAGCTCTCCGGCGGCATGCAGCAACGTACGGCGATCGCGCGTGCGCTCGCCAATGATCCGAAGATCCTGCTGCTCGACGAGCCCTTCGGCGCGCTGGACAACCAGACCCGCGCCTTGATGCAGGAAATGCTGCTCGGGATCTGGGAGCGCGACCAGAAAACGGTGCTGTTCGTGACCCACGACATCGAGGAAGCGATCTTCCTCGGCAGCCGCGTCATCGTGATGAGCGCGCGTCCCGGCCGCATCAAGGCCGAGATCCATGTGGACCTGCCGCATCCCCGCTCCTACAAGGTCAAGACCACGCCGGAATTCGTCCAGCTCAAGGAGCGACTGGTCGAGGAGATCCGCACCGAGGCGCTGAAGGTTGCCGAACATGCCTGACACCCCGCAGCGCGCCGACGGAATTCGCGTCCTCGCCGACCTCCATGCGCTACGCGCCATGGGTGCCTACAAGACCGGCGTGCACAAGCCGACCTTCTCCGAGCCGCACAAGCTTTCGCTGGAGTGGCTCGTTCAGAAGCTGCCCGAGGCCAACCTCTCCGCGACGATCGACGGCATCGGCAATGTGTTCGGCACCAGTACGAAGCCCGGGGCGAAGCTGCTGGCGGGCTCGCACCTGGAAAGCCAGAACTACGCCGGCTGGCTCGATGGCCCGCTCGGCGTCGTCTACGCGCTCGAGGCCGCGCGCGTGCTCAATACCGATCCCTCGCTCAGCGGCGCGGTCGAAGTCGCCGCCTGGTGCGACGAGGAGGGACATTTCGGCCATTTCCTCGGCTCGCGCTCCTATGTCGGACAGGTGACAGAGGCCGACATCGACGCTGCGCGCGACCGCACCAGCGGCCGCACCATGCGTGATGCGCTTGCCGACATGGGTCTCGCCGGACGCCCGCGCATCACCGTCGAGCCGGGGCGGCACGTTGGCTATCTGGAGGCGCATATCGAGCAGGGCGATACGCTCGAAAGCGGCGGCCTCGCGATCGGCGTCGTGACCTCCATCGTCGGCATCTGGCAGTACCAGATCAATTTTACCGGCGAGCAGAACCACGCCGGCACCACGCGCATGGCGGCGCGGAAGGATGCTGGCCTCGCGCTGGCAAAATTCTGCGTTGCGATCGACGAACGCTTTCCGTCTGCCTGCGGCCCGCGCACGGTCTGGACCACCGGGCGCATCACGCTCGATCCGGGGGCGCCAAGCATCATTCCGGGTGGCGCAGAGATGCTGTTCCAGATCCGCGACGATGATCCGGCCGTAATCGCGCGGCTGGAGCAATTGCTGCGGATCATGGCGGAGGAGGCCAGTGCGAACGGTCCCTGCACCGTCACCGTCGAGAAATTGCGCACTGGTGCGCCCGCCATGATGAATTCCGGCTTCCAGGACGCAATCGAAGCCGCGAGCAGGGCCCTGGCCGGCGGCCGGTCCCTCCGTATGCCCAGCGGCGCCGGGCACGACGCGCAGATGCTCGCGACCGTCATGCCCGCGGGCATGCTGTTCGTGCCTTCGATCGGCGGCATCAGCCATCACTGGACCGAGAACACCGCCGACGCCGATATCGTCACCGGCGCACAGGTCTTCGTCGACGCCTGCCGGCGGATCCTCGGCGGCTAGAGCGAGATGCGGCTGCCGACCTGCGGCAGTCGATCGCGCGGCGCAGCGAAGCAATCCAGAGTCTCTCCGCGGTGGGATTCTGGATTGCTTCGCTGCGCTCGCAATGACGGAGTATGACGCGATGGCGCGTTCTCCAAGTGACGTTGTCATTCCCCGCGACCCGGCTACGCCAGGGCTTCGCCGCGGTTGAGGCCTAGGGGCGCCGAAGCTTCAGCGTAGGCGGGCGGGGAGTCCAGTACGCCGCGGCCTCTCGATTCAGTCACGACCGTCTCGGAGTACTGGATCGCCCGCCTACGCGGGCGATGACACCGAGTGTGGGGTTGCGGACATGCCTTCGCGTTCTCGCGGTTGAACTCGCCCGAGCTTTGCTTCGTCGTTCCACCGTCTTGAGCCAAGAGGGCGCAGGGAAGGCCGGGTGCCGGCTCGCACCCGCGGTCTGCTGCGCATAGAGCACACGCAGAAAACCGCACAGCAGCATACAGGTGAAGCCCAACACACGGCCTTCCCTGCGCGATGGTCGGACGGCTTATGCCGTGCTCTCCCGGGAGCCGAGTTCGTTCTGGCCTCCCTCACCCCTGCGAAATCCACCGGCGCCGCGCCGGTTGACGCGACTGCCGCCTCCGCAAGAGCTTGACCGTAGCAACGACGGCCAGGACCACACGGTTTTGCCGTACGCGCGGTTCGTTGGCGCCACAGGGTTCGACGGCGTTGTGCACTTTGCCGCCGAAATGCTGGCACGACGAACCTGACAGCGCCGCTCGTCCGCACGCAGTTTCGGGCTCACGGAGAGCAATCCGCCCTGCCCTTCACCTCTCGTGCACGACGCTGCCGCGTCCACCGCAAGCCCGGCTCGCGACAATGACGACCACACGATCGCCCCTCAAGGATGAGCCGGGATGGGCGACACATACGCCATTTCCGAATTTCGGTAAAGCGGAATATTTTCGCAAAAAGGGCTTGACGCCGACACGTATGGAAATGATCGGGTGTTTTGCCCGACAGGCCGGGGGCCGGCATCGGCCAACATCTGTCTACATCAAGCAACGTTTGTCGAACGCCGGGCGGATGCTTGGTCTCGGCCTCGCCCTGCATCGTCGGAGAACCTTGAGCGCTCCCAACGGAGCTCTGGGGTTGCTCGCATGTTTTCGCGGGCCAGCCGTGACTATTCGGGCAGGCCTCTGACACAAAGGCGCGGCAATTCTGGTGCTCCTGGGGCACCCCACCCCCTGCCTGCTTCCCCGGGAGTTCTCATGTCTTCAGCCGACCGGCCGGCGACCCGCCTTGCGACCAGACTTGCCTTCTTCGTCGCGGGCTTCGGCATCGCGTGCTGGGCGCCGCTGGTGCCGTTCGCGAAGGCGCGGCTCGGCGTCGATGACGGGGTCCTCGGGCTGCTCCTGCTCAGCCTCGGCATCGGCTCGGTCGTCGCGATGCTGCTGACCGGCGTTCTCAGCGCGCGCTACGGCAGCAGACCGATCATCGTCGCAAGCGGGTTCATGCTCGCGCTGGTCCTGCCGCTGCTCGCGATCGCAAGCTCGCCCATGTCTCTGGCGCTGGCCCTCTTTGCGTTCGGCGCCGCGCTCGGCTCGATCGACGTCGCCATGAACATTCACGCCGTGGAGGTGGAGCGCGCCGCGGGACGCCCGCTGATGTCCGGCTTCCACGCCCTGTTCAGCATCGGCGGCTTCGCCGGATCCGCTCTGGTGACGGTGCTGCTCTCGCTGCAAATCGGCGCGCTCGCCTGCACGCTGATCTGCTCCGTCCTGATGCTGATCGCGATGTTTTTCACCTGGCCACGCCTGCTTCGCTCGGTGCAGATGCAGGAGGGCCCGTTGTTCGTGCTGCCGCACGGATCGGTGCTGCTGCTTGCGCTGCTCGGCGCCATCACCTTCCTCGTCGAAGGCGCAATGCTCGATTGGAGCGCGCTCCTCGTCATCGGCGCGGGGCTCGTCACCGAGGCGCAAGGCGGAGCCGGCTACATCGTGTTCTCCATCGCGATGACAATAGGCCGGCTCGGCGGCGACGCGGTCGTTGCGCGCATCGGGGACCGCGCGACGTTGCTCTGGGGCAGCCTCATGGCGATCGCGGGTTTTGTGGTCCTGCTCACGGCGCCTATCGCAGCGGTCGCCATCGGCGGATTCCTGCTGATCGGGCTCGGCGCGTCAAACCTCGTGCCGGTGCTGTTCCGCCGGGCGGCGCGGCAAACGGTGATGCCTACCGGGCTTGCGGTCGCGGCGATCACGACCGCGGGGTACGCGGGGGTTCTGATCGGCCCTGCCGGCGTGGGCTTCGTCGCAGGTCTTGGCGGATTGCCAATGGCGTTCTGGCTGCTGGCCGCATTGATGGGCCTCGTCACGCTGTCGTCGCGGATCGTCACGGCGGAGCAGCGCCAGATGTCGCGCGTCGATGCGTGAGCGCCGCTGCGCCGAATTTTCGGGATGGAAGAGCCGGGATCGCCACCGGCCGCAATGGTCCCATGCAAGCGCGGGTCCAGGCGCTCATCTTGGCATGCCAACCTAAACCCTTCTTTCAAAGGCACTATTTGGCGGGCCGACGCAAACCCAAGCCATCTGCGCCGGGCTGTCTGCCATGCTGCTTTCGGCCAGTTTACTGGACGCGTCGTTCTGCTAGACCACAACAAAATACCTTTTGACTCCCGTGGAGGGGGCAATGGCACGTGCAGGCTCATAGCAATCACGACTCGCATATTTCATTCGGGCCATTTCGGCTGTTTCCAAAGTCCCGGCTCCTGGAGAAGGAGGGGGAGCCGCTTCACATCGGCGGCCGCGCGCTCGATATTCTGATCCTGCTTGCCGAGCGCCCCGGTGAAGTCATCGACAAGAGGGAGCTGGTCAAGCGCATCTGGGCCGACGTGAATGTCGACGAGGGCAGTCTGCGCTTCCATGTCGCAGCGCTGCGCAAGGCGCTCGGCGATACCGGCAAGTCGACTCGTTATGTCCTCAACGTGCCCGGCCGCGGCTATTGCTTTGTCGCGCCGTTCGTTCAAGCAGCTCCGCCGGTCACCTCAACCTCAGTTGCAGCCGAAATCACCGCTCCTCGCTCCCTGCCTGCTCAGCTCGCAAAGATGATCGGGCGAGAGGAGGTCATCGAGAAGATTTCGAACGGATTGACCCTGCATCGCTTCATGACAGTGGTCGGCCCGGGCGGCATCGGCAAGACTTCCGTCGCCGTCACGGTCGGGCATCGCCGCTCGGCGGATTTCGGCGGACGCGTCTTCTTCGTCGACTTCGGTCCGCTGCGGGACGCCAGTCATGTCACAACCACCATCGCCTCGGTCCTCGGGCTGACCGTGAACTCGGAGGACCCGACGCCGGCCATCCTGACATTCCTGAGGACCGGACCGACCCTGCTGATCTTCGACAGTTGCGAGCATGTGCTGGATACGCTGGCTCCACTCGTGGAGCGCATCGTTCGCGAAGCGCCGCAGCTTCGCGTTCTCGCAACCAGCCGCGAGTCGTTCCGGAGCGACGGCGAGCGGATCTTTCGTCTGTTCCCGCTGGATTGTCCGCCGGAGCGCGAGGGCCTCGATGTCGCCGAGGTTCTCGCCTACCCCGCGGCTCAGCTCTTCGTCGAGCGCATCGCGCAGAGCTCGGGCTCGTTCCAGCTCAGCGCGGAAGAAGCGCCGCTGGTGGCGAACATCTGCCGGCGCCTCGACGGCATTGCGCTGGCGATCGAGCTCGCGGCGAGCCGTGTCAATGCGTACGGCATCGCCGGAACGGCATCCCTGCTCGACAGCCGCTTTTCGCTGCAATGGCGGGGGCGGCGCACGGCCGTGCCGCGGCACCAGACCCTCGCCGCGGCCCTCGACTGGAGCTACGACCTTCTGCCTCCGGCGGAAAGCGCCACATTGCGGCGACTGTCGGTGTTCGCCGGGCCATTCGCGCCGGAGGCCGCCGCCGCGGTCGCATCCGGTGAGGGCCTCAGCACCTCGGAGACCCTGGAGGCGATCGACAGCCTGGTCACCAAATCGCTGATCTCCCCATCCGGTTCGCGGACGCTACGCTATCGCCTGCTCGACACCACGCGCACCTACGCCCTCGGCAAGCTGAACGAGCTCGGTGAATACAGGACGTTTGCGCGGCGCCATGCCGAGCATTTTCAAGATTTCTTCGAACACGCGGAAGCCGATACATCGACACCGCTGCCCGAATGGTTGAGCATCTATGCAGGGGAGCTGGACAATGTGCGCGCCGCGCTCGATTGGGCTTTCGCGCCCGACGGCGACGCCAGGCTCGGCATCGCGCTGACGGCAGCCGCGATCACTCTTTGGGTGCGCCTTTCGCTGTTCGCCGAATGCCGAGAACGCAGCAGAACGGCATTGGCGGCGCTCGGAGACGGCAGGGACAACGACCGCATCCACATGCAGCTGCTGTCGGCACTCGGCTGGTCGCTGATGTATGGCGAGGGTCGCGCGCGCGAGGCGCGCCCGATCCTGGAGACGACTCTCGAGCTGGCGGACAGGCTCGATGACAAGGATTTCCGGCTGCGCGCGCTCTGGGGCCTGTGCATCGACCAGTTCAACAACGGGCAGTTCGGCAGGGCCCGCGTGCTCGCCGAGCGCTTTGCGAATGCGGCGGCGAACTCGCCCGACAGAACCGATCTCATGCTGGGCGACCGGCTGATGGCCGTCGCGCTGCATTATCTCGGCGACCAGAACGAGGCCCGGGTCCGCATCGACCGCGTCCACGGCTCGCTGCATGTGCTGGCGGAGAAGCCGAAGATCTTCCCGCTCGACCTCAGAATATCGACGCAATATTTCCGCGCCCGCATCCTGTGGCTGCAAGGCCTGGCCGATCAGGCCCAGGCCCTCGCCGCCAGGAATATCGAGGAAGGCCGCGCCAATGGTCACGCCCTGACCTTCTGCAGCGTGCTGGGCCAGGCCGCCTGCCCGATCGCGTTCTGGGCCGGCGATGTCGACGCTGCGGAGCGCCATGGCACCGAGCTGCTCGAGCACACCGAGCGCCACGCCATCCGTCTCTGGGGTTTGTGGGCGCGGGCTTTCAACGCGGCGGTCATCGGCAAGCGCGGCGACGTCGCGACGGGCCTGCCGCTGCTGCGCGAAGAGCTCAATCGCGCCGGCGATGCGCGCTTCCTGCCGCGATTTCTTCCATTGCTCGGCGAGCTTGCTGCAGGTTTCCTGGAAGCCGACCAGATCGACCGCGGCCTCGACGTGATCGACGACGTCCTGACCCGCTGCAACGACCGGCAGGAGCTCTGGTATCTGCCGGAGCTGACTCGCATCAAGGCAGAGCTGATGCTCAGGAGCGTGCGACACTCAGGCGATGCCGAGGCACGCTTGCACGAGGCCATGGACATGGCGGTTCAGCAGGGCGCCCACTTCTGGCAGCTGCGTTGCGCTACCAGCCTCGCGCGATTGATGACCGGAGCCGGCCGGAGCGCGGACGCTCTGTCGCTTCTCGACGATGTCTGCGGAGCGTTCGCCGAGGGTGCTGACACCCGCGACATGCGCATTGCGCGCGACCTGATCGCGCAATTGCGCGCCTGACGGCAGCCTAACCTCCGGCAGCAGCCGCGCGGCGCGGCAGCTTCCAGTCGGGCCGGATGAAGTGGCAGGTGTAGCCGTCAGGATAGCGTTCGAGATAATCCTGATGCTCGGGCTCGGCTTCCCAGAACTCGGCTGCCGGCGCGACCTCGGTCACCACCTTGCCGGGCCACAAGCCCGACGCCTCGACGTCGGCGATGGTGTCTTCGGCGATCCGCTTCTGCTGGTCACTCGTGTAGAAGATCGCCGACCGGTAGCTCGTGCCGAGATCATTGCCCTGACGGTTGAGCGTGGTCGGATCGTGGATCTGGAAGAAGAACTCCAGCATGGTCCGGAAGCTCGTCTTCGCGGGATTGAAGGTGATCTCGATGGCTTCGGCGTGCCCTTCGTGATTGCGATAGGTGGCATTCTTCACATGCCCGCCGGTGTAGCCGACGCGGGTGGAGATCACGCCCGGCTGCTTGCGGATCAGATCCTGCATGCCCCAGAAGCAGCCTCCGGCCAAAACTGCGCGCTCTGTCGTCATCTGACGCTCCATTGGTTTGATTGAGATATTCAGCGCTTGTCCGCCGCGCTATGCAAGCGCGGATCATCAACGTCATCGTGATATTCGAGGCCCAGCGGCCCGATGGCCGAGACCTGCGTGACATATTCGCCTGATTTCGCCCAGTGAAAATGCCAGGTGTCGCCGGGCAGCACGATGACGCTGCCGGGCGGATAGGCTTTCACCATGTCGCCATCGAAGCGCTCGCCGAGCCCGATGTAGAAGACGCCCGACATGACCGTGTAGATGCGGTCCTCCGGATGCTTGTGCGGCATCAGCTTCGTGCCGCCGGGCACCTTCACCCGGACCAGGTAGGGTC
Source organism: Bradyrhizobium sp. USDA 327 (assembly GCF_041262065.1). NCBI lineage: Bacteria > Pseudomonadati > Pseudomonadota > Alphaproteobacteria > Hyphomicrobiales > Nitrobacteraceae > Bradyrhizobium > Bradyrhizobium sp. USDA 327. Next base: position 4,718,013 of record NZ_JBGCCW010000001.1, read on the forward strand.
CTGGCTCGGAGGGATGGCCGACCATCACCGCCAGCCGCGCGCCCGGCGGGAAAGCGGGGAACGGCTGCCATGCGACGTCCTCGGGCAGGATTGCCCGAAACCTGTCTTCGTCCGGCTGATGTTGGCGAGGCAGATCCTGGCGCGGCATGGCAGCGTCTCCATTGTTTCGATCAGCCCAGCTTGGCGTCGAGCGTGATCGCGGCGTTGAGCACCTTGGACACCGGGCAGTTCTTCTCGGCCTCGCCGGCGATCTTCGCAAAGCCAGCCTCGTCGAGGTTCGGCACTTTTGCACGCAAGGTCAGCGCGGACTTGCTGATCTTGAAGCCCTTGCCCTCGGGCTCGAGTGTCACCGCGGCTTCCGTCGACAGCTCGTCCGGCGTGAAACCTGCCATCTGAAGGCCGAAGGCCAGCGCCATCGTAAAACACCCTGCATGGGCCGCCGCGATCAACTCCTCGGGATTGGTCCCCTTCTCGTTCTCGAAGCGGGTCTTGAACGAATAGGGCGTCTGCGCGAGCACGCCGGATTCGCTCGTCAAATGACCGGTCCCATCGCGACCGGTGCCCTTCCAGACTGCCGTTGCCTTGCGGATCATCTCAATTCTCCTTGTTTGGTTTCAGCACCGGCGCTCGGTACCGGTGAAAGGCGACATCGGCGTGACCGCCTATCATCGTTCCAACCGGCCGAACGTCGCAGCGGTTCCGTCGGCTAGCTGCCGATCTGCCCGACGTGGAAACCGAGCCGGTTCTCGACATCGCCGGCGCGGTGGAAGCCGCGCGCCATCAGCGCCCTGATGCGGGTCTGGCTGGCGGGGCGGCCGAGCGCGGCGAGGAACGCATCCCACTCCGGCTTGATCTCGGCATCGGGCGGCAGGCTCGCGACGTCGACGAGGCGCTTGGTCTCGGCGATTGCCTCCTTGTCGAAGGACGCGATGCGCATCGCGAGCGCCTCGACGAAACCGTCGAGCTCGGCATCCGGCAGCGACCGGTTGACATAGCCGTAGCGCTCGGCGAGATCGCCGTGGATGTCGTCTGCGCCGAGCAGCACTTCGAGCGCGCGGCCGCGGCCGATTAGGCGCGGCAACCGGGCCATCGGCCCGCCGCCTGGCACGAGGCCCGCGCCGACCTCCCATTGCGACAGGATCGCCTTCTCGCGGCTGGCAAAGCGCATGTCGCTGGCGAGCGCGAGCTCGCTGCCAACGCCGGTCGCGCGGCCCCGGATCTCGGCAATGGAGACGACCGGCGCACGGCTGAGGCGCACCAGCATGTCGGGCAGCGCCTGAAGGCCGGTCGGCCCGGGCGCGATCTCGAGGGAGTCTTCCAACGGCGCGAGGAAATCGTAATGGGTGATGAAGAAATCCTCGACGGCGCTGTCGAACACCACGACCTTCACGTCCGGATCGGTCTCGATCTGCGTGATGATGTCGCCCAGCAGCGGCAGCTGCTTCGGGCCGAAAATATTCACCGGCGGCATGTCGAAGGTGACACGCCAGTAGGACGGCAGGCGGCGCTCAAGGCGGATGTCTGCCGTCGTGAAAGTGTGTTCGGGACGATTCATCTCTTGCACTCCTGATGCATATGTTCGCATTTCAGATCGACTGCCGCAGCGGACGGAACGCGGTGCGCATCTCCGCACAGAACAGCGCGGGCTGCTCCCAGGCCGCGAAGTGGCCGCCCTTGTCGAGGCGGTTGTAGTGCATCAGCTTCGGATAGGCCTTCTCGGTCCAGCTTCGCGGCGCGGCGTAGATCTCGTCCGGGAAGACGCTGACGGCAACCGGGATCTTCACGTGCTTCGGCGCGAAGAACACCAGCTTGTTCTCCCAGTACAGCCGCGCCGACGACACCGCTGTGTTGGTGAGCCAGTAGAGCGTGATGTTGTCGATCACATCGTCCCGCGACAGGCCTTCGGTCTTGCCGTCGAAGACGCGCGCGATCATCGCGGCGCTGCGCGCATCGTGATCGAGCATCCAGGACGCGAGGCCTGCCGGCGAGTCCACGAGGCCATAGAGCGTCTGCGGGCGGTTCGACATCTCGATCGCGTAGCCGAGACCATGCTTGTAGAAATCGTCGAGCTGGTCGTAGGCGATGCGCTCGTCGGTCGAGAGATCCGACGGCCGCACTCCGCCCGGCTGAAGCGCCTTGGCGATGTCGTCGGGCACGGTCGCGGGCATGTTGGTGTGGATGCCGAGCAGCTCGGGCGGTGCGATCAGCGCCATCTGCTCGGTGACGGCATTGCCCCAATCGCCGCCTTGCGCGACATAGCGGCTATAGCCGAGCCGCTTCATCAGCACGATCCAGGCGCGCGCGATGCGCTGGGGATCCCAGCCGAGCTCCGTCGGCTTGCCCGAAAAGCCGTGGCCGGGCAGCGAGGGGATCACCAGATCGAACGCGTCCGTGGCCCTGGCGCCGTGCGCGGTCGGATCGGTGAGCGGGCCGACGATCTTCATCTGCTCGATGATCGAGCCGGGCCAGCCATGCGTGACGATCATCGGCAGCGCATTCTCGTGCCGCGAGCGGACGTGAATGAAATGGATGTCGACGCCGTCGATGTCGGTGACGAATTGCGGCAGAGCGTTCAGCCGTGCTTCGATCTTGCGCCAGTCGTAGTCGCTCTGCCAGTAGCGCACGAGCTCCTGCACCGTCCTCAATTGCACGCCCTGCGATTGATCGGTGACGATCTCGCGATCCGGCCAGCGGGTGGCCGCGAGACGACGACGAAGGTCGAGCAGGTCCGCCTCGGGCACCTTCACGTGGAACGGGCGGATCGTGCCGTTCGCAGCCGCCCTCGCCGGCTGCAGCGGCAGCAGGCTCGACATGCTGGCGGCAACCGCGCCCATCGCGGCCTGGCTCAGCAATTGGCGGCGATCGGGGTTGAGGATGTCGGTGCGGACTTGCGTCGTCATTTGGATCTCCCTTGCTTCGACCGGTGCCGGGGATCGGGTTCGAGAGCGGCACATCGGTTCGTTCTGTGCAGACATTGGCGCGGGCAAGTCCGATTTGCTCGTTATGGCTTGTTAGGCCTCGTTAGCCCTTGCGAGTCCGCGCGATGAACCAGAACACGCGATGTCGATGCGGCACGGCGCGCGAGGAGGTCAGTCGTCGCGCGCCGTATCGGCCAAAGTCAGGAGCTGGGTTGGCCTGCAATTCACGACGGCCGCGGCTGGCCGGCCTGCTCGCGGACGATATAGTCGGCGTACCAGTCCGGCCAGTTCTCGTCGTGTCCGCCGCTCCGCGTCTCGTGCTCGCCATGCGCAATCGCCGCGCGGCGCAGCGCCGCCGCCAGATCGGTCGTCGAAGCGAATGTCGTGGCGCCGCTCGCGATGCGCCCGGGCAGTCGTGTCGTGACCTCCTGGAACAGCCAGCCATTGCCGTCGGGGTCGCTGAACGATGCGAACGAGCTGTAGCTGCCGCGCTTCGGGTCGGCACCGCCGAGCCGAACGCTGCCGAACAGATACGGTTCGTCGGGCCCGGCATGAACGTCGCCGGCACCGTGGAATGGCTCGCTGACCTCGACGCCGCGGCCGAGCAGCTCCTGCCGGGCGGCTTCCAGGTCGGAGACGATCAGGTACAGGCCTCGCGCCGAGCCGGGCGCTGCGGACGTCACGTTCTTGCCGAAGATCACCGAGCAGGCCGAGCCCGGCGGCGTGAACTGGATCACGCGCCAGTCCTCGCCTGACGAAAAATCGGCGTCCAGTCGCCAGCCGAGACGGGCGTAGAACGCCTTGGCACGGTCGACGTCGGACACGGGAATCACGACGACTTCGAGCTTCAAGTCAACGCTCTGCGATGTCGAGGGCCCGGTTCCGGTTTCGCGATCGATTTCGATGGTGGTCATGTCGAACTCCCTGATGTGAGACGCGGTTGCAGACACGGAAGGGCTTCATGCGACAGTCGGCATCACGATCGTCACCCGCGTGCCGCCCTGCCCCGCCTCGCCGTGCAATCGCGCGTGGATGCTGCGTGCGAGTCCTTCGAGGATCCGGCTGCCGGTGCCCTGAAGCGGACCGGTCGCACCGATGCCGTTGTCGGCCACCGTGCAGAGCCAGGCGCCGTCGCGGCTCGCCAATTCGATGCGGATCAGCGCACCGCTTCGGTTCGGGAAAGCGTGCTTTGCCGCGTTCGTGACCAGTTCGGTGAGCATCAGCGCGAGCCGATGACATTGAGCAGCCGGCAGTCTGCCGCTGTCGATCGCGGCTTCGCAGCGGATGCCTGCCGGCTCCAGCACCGCTTCGGAGAGGGCTCCACACAGGTTTTCGAAGAACGGCTCCACGGCGATGGCCGATAGATCGTCGTTGTCGGACAGGAGCTGATAGAGCCGGCCGAAGGCGACGATGCGCCGCTCGAGCCGGTCCACCGCCAGCGACACATCCCTCTTGCTCGCGCGCGTGAAGTCGCGGCGGACCGACGCACCGAGCAGCGTCAGTGTGTTCTTCATGCGATGGTGGGACTCCCGCAGCACGAGTTCCCAATCACGCGACTGATCATCGAGACTGGCGACGAATTGAGGTCGAACGACGTGGTCGTTCGGCCGAGCACCGATACCGGACATCATGGCCTCCCCGTTGAAACAGGATCTCACTCGAAGGCTATAGTGGATGCGCCGCGCGCGTTTTGCCCGTTAGACGTTGCAAGATTCTGTTATGATCGGCGGCGCCCGCGATCTCGCGGTGGACACCCGTGCGTCGAGGGTCAGGCGCGCTGACGAATTGTCGCACTCACGTCGTAAACTGCTCGCGTTTAAGCAAAATTTGCGACACACGTCCCGGTGCGATCAGCGGTCGCCACGCGATTTCGCCACTTTCGGCCGGTTTACTGGACGCCTCGATCTGGTAATCAAATTGCAGACTTCAGCTCATTGATTGGAATTGTTGGCCCGTGCCGGACACTAACGAGCAGGATTCGGTCATAGCCTTCGGGCCGTTCCGCCTGTTCGTGAAATCGCGGCTGCTCGAAAAGGACGGCGCCCCGCTTCACCTCGGCGGCCGTGCGCTCGACATCCTCATTTTTCTCGCCAAGCGCGCCGGAGAGGTCATTGACAAGCGGGAGTTGATCAAGCGCATCTGGGCCGACGTGAACGTGGACGAAGGCAGCCTGCGTTTCCACATCACGACGCTGCGCAAGGCTTTGGGCGATGCGGGCGAGGGCTCCCGCTACGTCGTCAACGTCCCGGGACGCGGCTATTGTTTTACGGCTCCGCTGCTCCGGCCTGCAGCATCGGAGAGCCGGACGAGCCCGCCCGCCGCTTCGCCCCCCTCACTGCCCTCACCGCTCGCGAAGATGATCGGCCGGGACGGTGCCGTCGAGAGGATTTCCGCCGAGCTTGCCCAGCATCGCTTCGTCACGATCGTCGGCCCCGGCGGGATCGGCAAGACGTCGGTCGCACTCGCTGTCGCGCAGGGCGAGCTCGCGGCCTTCGACCGCCAGGTGTGTTTCGTCGATTTCGGCGCGCTGACGGATGCCCGGCTCGTCCCCGGAACCATTGCGGCCGCGCTGGGCCTGACCGTCAGTTCCGAGGACCCGATACCGGGCCTGCTGACGGTCCTGCGCAGCCGGCGCATCCTGCTGGTGTTCGACAGTTGCGAGCACATCCTCGACGAACTCGCCCCTCTGGCCGAGCACCTCGTGCGCGAGGCACCGCAGCTGCATATCCTGGCCACCAGCCGCGAATCCTTTCGCGCAGAAGGTGAACGCGTCCATCGGCTGTTTCCGCTGGATTGCCCGCCGGAGCGCGACGGGCTCGGCATCGCTGACATCCTTGCCTATCCCGCAAGCCAGCTCTTCGTGGAACGCATTGCCGAGAGTTTGAGCGAATTCGAACTGCGGGAGGAGGATGCGCCGCTCGTCGCCGAGATCTGCCGGCGATTGGACGGCATTGCGCTCGCGATCGAGCTCGCGGCCGGACGCGTGAACGCCTATGGCATTGCCGGGACCGCCTCGCTGCTGGACAGCCGCTTCTCGCTGCTGTGGCGGGGACGGCGCACCGCAATTCCGCGGCATCAGACCTTGAGCGCGGCGCTCGCCTGGAGCTACGACCTGCTGCCGCCGGACGAAAGCGCGACGCTGCGCGGATTGTCGGTGTTAGTCGGGCCTTTCACGCTGGAGGCCGCGCTTGCCGTCGCATCCTGCCAGGGGATCAGCGAGCCTGAAGCCGCCGAGGCGATTTCGAACCTGCTGTCCAAATCCCTGATCGCGACCTCGCCTGCGGAGCGGCGGCTGCGCTACCGCCTGCTCGACACCACCCGCGCCTTCGCCGCGGACAAGCTGGTCGAGAACGGGGAAGCGGACCGCGTCGCGCGCGCCCACGCCGAGTATTTCCGCGACTTCCTGCACGACATCGCCCTCAAATCCACGGGCATGCAAAGCGCGGGCGGCTTCCTTCCCTATGCTGACCATTTGCCGAATGTCAGGGCCGCACTGACCTTCGGCTTTTCGGAGAGCGGCGATCGAACGATCGGCGTGGATCTGGCGGCCTCGGCGGCGCAGTTCTTCCTGGAACTGACCTTGCTGACGGAATGCTACCGCTGGACCCGGCAGGCTCTGGCGTCGCTCGATACGAATGCCGTGGACGGCCGCCAGGAGATGACCTTGCAGGCCGCGCTCGGCGTCTCCGTGATGTTCACGCAGGGCAATACCGAAGCGGTCCGGTCGTCATTCACGCGCAGTCTCGAGCTTGCCCGGGAGCTCGATGACCTGCACTGGCAGCTCTGGCTGCTCCGCGGATTGCACATCTATCTCACCAGGGTCGGAGACTTTCACGGCGCGCTCGGAATCGGCGAGCAGGGCGAGAGCGTTGCGCGAAAACTGAACGATCCCGCCGCCACGCTGAACGTCGAATGGATGCTGGGCGTGGCGCATCATCTGATCGGCAACCAGGACAAGGCGATTCGGTTCTGTGAGAGCGCGATGGTGCACAATCCCGGCTCGCAACGGCTGAACATCGGCCATCTCGGGTATGACGACCGCATCGTCGCGCTGGTGGCGCTGGCGCGCGGACTCTGGCTCACCGGCCGGCCCGAGCGTGCGGTCGAGGCCGCCAGATACACCGTTCGCGAGGCCGAGCTGCTCGAACAGCCGCTGACCCTCGGCATCTCCCTGATCTGGACGATTTACGTGTTCCTCTGGGTCGGCGACTGGGACAACGCCGAAATCCTGATCGAGCGGCTGATCGACCATTCGGCGCGGCACTTCCTCGGCCCCTATCACGCGGTCGGCATCGGCCAGAAGGGCGAGCTGCTGCTGCGCCGCGGCGACGTTGCCGCAGGCATCGAGCACCTTCGCCGCAGTCAGGCCACGTTGTACGCGACACGGCACCGGATCATGACGACCGTGTTTGCGACGGCGCTCGCGGAGGGTCTCGCTTCCCAGAACCAGTCCGACGAAGCCTTGCAGGCGATCAACGAGGCGATCGCCCAGATCCCCGATCATGGCGAGTCCTTTGACATGCCGGAGATGCTCAGGATCAAGGGCGACATCCTCGCCCGGTCGGGCAACCCGGTAGAGGCCGAGAGCTGCTTGCGTAAATCGCTGGATCTGTCGCAGCGCCAATGCGCGGTCGGCTGGGAGCTCCGCGGCGCGATCAGCCTCGGCCGCATCTGGCGCCAGGCCGGAAAGGCCGGCGACGCACGCGACTTGCTCGCCCCGCTCGTCGCGCGCTACCAAGAGGGGCTGCAGACCCGCGATCTGGTCGCCGCAAAGGGCCTCCTCGCCGCCCTGAATTGACAGCATCTTCAACGAGATACCGCCAACGCGCGCGCTCGCAAGTCCTAACAACTTCTAACACGCCAAGCCGCCTACGCCCCGCCATGGTGGCGACACTTCATGGTGGATATGGCGGGACATGGCGCTTCTTGACGACGTAATCGATGCCAGCGGCGGCTTGGCCCACTGGAACAGCTTGAACCGGTTTACGCTCCACCTTTCCGTCGGCGGATCGCTGTTCTCCAGCGCGGGACATGCCCGGGAATTCAAGGACGTGACCGCGGAAGGCTCGACCCGCGCGCAGTCGCTCCGGTTCACCGGCATCACCGGAGGTGAACACGCCGGCTCCTTTCAACCCGACGCGATCACGATCGAGAGCCTGGATGGTGAAGTCCTGCGGACCTGGCGCAACCCGAGCCTCGCGTTTACCGAGGCCGGCTTGCCGGCGCTTGCGGACGAACTGCATCTGGTCTTCTTCTGCGGCGTCGCGATCTGGAACTATCTGACCAGCCCGTTCCTGCTCGCCGATCCCGATGTCACGGTCCAGGAGCTGCCGCCCTGGCGTGAGGGCGCCGAGACGTGGCGGCGGCTTCGGGCACAATTCCCCCCGCGCCTTATCACGCTCGCGCCTGAACAGATCTTCTATTTCGACGAGAGCGCCCTGCAACGGCGGACGGACCACGATCTCTTCGGAAACAAAGTCGCACATTACTCCTGGGCTCATGACAGCTTCGGCGGCATCGTAGTGCCGACACTTCGACGCGTGCAGACGCTGCAGCCTGACGGAACGGTAATCGCCAAGCCCGTGCTGATGGACGTCGAGATCTTCGACGCCGTCTTCGAGTAGGGACGAGCCCCCGCGGGAGCGGCGGCTACTCTGCCTCTCAACGCCTAACAATACATAACGAGCCAACAGACGGCCTCGGAGGCAGACTGCACTCGCGAGCAACGAACGACGTGTGCTCGAACGAGACCCAGGCTGATGCGTCTCCACCTCGCTGGAACGCGTCATCGCGGCAACGGCACCCAAGGAGAACAGTTATGAAAGTATTGATGGTCCTCACCTCCCACGATCAGCTCGGCAACACCGGACGCAAGACCGGCTTCTGGCTCGAAGAGCTTGCTGCGCCCTACTACGTGTTCAAGGATTCCGGTGCGGAGATCACGCTCGCTTCGCCCAAGGGCGGACGTCCGCCGCTTGACCCCAAAAGCAACGAGCCCGAGTTCCGCACCGACCTGACGCTGCGCTTCGAGAAGGACGCGGCGGCGGAAGCACAGCTCGACAAGACGCTTCGCCTCGACAGCATCAGGCAGGAGGATTTCGACACGGTGTTCTACCCCGGCGGCCACGGCCCCTTGTGGGACCTCGCCGAAGACCCGAACTCGGTCAAACTGATCGAGTCCTTCCTTGCCGCCGGCAAGCACGTCGCGATCGTCTGCCATTCACCGGCCGCGCTGCGCCACGTCAAGACCCCGGACGGCAAGCCGCTGGTCCAGGGCAGGGAGGTGACCGGCTTCACCAATGGCGAGGAGGAGGAAGTCGGACTCACCAAGGTGGTACCCTTCCTGGTCGAGGACGAGATGCTCCGCCTCGGAGCGACCTTCTCGAAGAAGGCCAATTGGTTGCCCCATGTCGTCAGCGACGGCCTGCTGATCACGGGCCAGAACCCACATTCGTCGGGTCCGGCCGCGCAGGCGCTGCTGGCTGCCCTCAGGGGCAAGCCGATGGCGAAGGCTTCGTAAATCCCGGCCGCGGTCACATCTGGTGAGGCGCCGGCGATGGCGCCTCACGACGCCGCGGAACATCTCTCAAGAGGACACGATCATGGACTTGCTTTCCTACGCGAAGACGATCGCAGAGCGCATCGAAGCGCACTCGGTACAAGCCAAGATACCGGTTGCAATCTGCATCGTCGACATTCACGGCAACACCGTTCTCAAGCACCGCATGAACGGCGCGCCGGCCTTCTCGCTCGAGCTGTCGGAGCGGAAGGCCTACACGTCCGCGCTGGTCGGGCTTCGAACCACCGAGCTTTCCCCGATGGTGCAACCCGGACAGCCATTGTTCCCACTGATGGGTGTTGCGGGCGGACGATTCTGCTCGATGGGCGGTGGAGCGCCGCTGCACATCGACGGACAGCTTGTCGCCGGCATCGGTATCAGCGGCGGTACCGTCGAGCAGGACGTCGACATACTCGAAGCGGGGCTCCACGAACCCGTAGCCACTGATACGCTCGACATGAAGTTCGAGGTCGTCGTCCTTCCGGTCTCGGACGTCGAGCGGGCCAAGCGCTTCTATGCCGATCTCGGCTGGCGGCTCGACATCGACTACGCCGGCACGAACAACTATCGCGTCATCCAGTTCACTCCGCCGGGCTCCGGGTGTTCGGTGATTTTTGGCAGCAACCTGACCACGGCGGCGCCCGGCTCGCTGCAGGGGCTCCATCTGATCGTGTCCGACATCGAAGCCGCATGTGCCGACCTGCGCCGCCGCGGCATCGCAGTCAGCGAGCCATTCCACGATCCCGTCGGCATATTCCACCATGCCAGTGCGAGCGATCTCGCGGCCGGCCCCAATCCGCAGCGGAAGAGCTATGCCTCCTACGCCTCGTTCAGCGATCCCGACGGCAACGGCTGGGTGTTCCAGGAGATCACCGCGCGGCTGACCGGACACATCGAGGACGACGAAAGCTTCACACCCGAACTCACGGACGTCGTCCGGCGCGCGGAGGCGGCTGCGCGCCGAAGCGCCGCCGCGGACGGTCGGGCCGCAGCGTGACATCGGAGCAATGACATGAAGGTTCCAGCTACCCTTGCACTCTCGGCGGCCCTGGCCTGCACGACTGTGCACGCCTCGGCACAAGACCTGCGATCGAGCCGGCGTTCGATCAGCTATCACACCGTCGATATCCAGGGCCTCGAGATCTTCTACCGCGAGGCCGGCCCCGCCGACGCACCGACCGTGCTGCTGCTGCACGGCTTCCCCTCCTCGTCGCGGATGTGGGAGCCCCTGCTGCCGCTGCTCGCCGACAGATATCACGTGATTGCACCTGACTATCCCGGCTTCGGCAACAGCAGCGCGCCGCCGCCGTCCGCATTCACCTATACGTTCGACAACATCGCCGGCGTGATCGGAGAGCTCACGGCGAAGCTCGGTCTCGGCAAATACGTCCTGTTCATGCAGGACTACGGAGGTCCTGTCGGCTTCCGCATGGCGCTGGCGCATTCCGAACGTGTCCGCGGAATCATCATCCAGAATGCGGTGTCGCACGAGCAGGGCTTGAGCCCGCTCTGGGAGGCGCGTCGCAGGTACTGGGCCGACCCGGCACACGAGCTCGAGGCGCTCAAGGCCAATTTCACCTCGCTGGCGGCGACGCGTCAGCGGCATCTCGGCTCAAGTCCGCACCCCGAACGCTACGACCCCGACACCTGGAACGACGAATACGCGTTCCTGACGCGTCCCGGCCAGGCCGAGATCCAGGCCACGCTGTTCCTGGATTACCGGACCAACGTCGCCTCCTATCCCAAATGGCAGGACTGGTTGCGCAAGACGCGGCCGCCGACGCTGGTGGTCTGGGGCAAATACGATCCGTCTTTCACCGTCGCCGGCGCCACGGCCTATCGCGACGACGTGCCGGATGCCGAGGTTCACATCCTGGAGGCAGGCCACTTCGCGCTGGATGAAGCCACCGACGAGATCGCCGCGCTCGTTCGCGACTTCCTTGCGCGCCTGGACAAGGGCTAAAGCATGATCCGGAAAAGTGCGCAGCGGTTTTCCGAAAAGATCATGCTTAAACAACAACCTAAAGCGCGATGACGATTCATCCTAATCGCATCGCGCTTTAAGCTCGGGATTTCCGACCGCGCACAATCAGGCCGGCTCATTCAGCATCAGCCGTGCCGCCCTGAGATCGGCGGTCTCGAACCCCTCGGAGAATCGGGCGTAGGTGCTCGCGAGCCGCTCAAGCGAATCTGGCACACCCTGCCGGTCTCGCAGCCGCGCCAGCGACATCTCGGTTCGCAACTGCCAGGACAATGCGCCCTGGTGCTCGGCGAGTGTCGCCGACGCGACCAGACTTGCCTCGGCAGCTGCGAGGTCTCCGCCATGCGCCTCGAGCTCGCCCCGCAAACGGAGCAGCTCCGGCATGTCGAAGGCGCCGCCTTCCTGCTCGATCCGCGCAATGGTCTCGTGCAGCACCTCTCGCGCTTCCGGCAGCCGTCCGAGTGCCGCCAATCCCTTGGACAGATCGGCAGCGAACGCCGATGCGTAGAGTTCGTAGCGATCCGCGTGCAGACGCGGGAGCGCAGTCCGCAACAGGTCGATGCCGCCGGGGACCTCGCCGCGGGCGATCATGTTCTGCGCCCGAAAGCCGCTCGCGACGGCTTCGTAAGGAACGAGCCCGTGCAGGTTCGCATGCCTCGCCAGGCGACCGGTCATGGCCTCGACGGAGGACCAGTCGCCAACCCAGCCGAACACCGAGGCGGACCAGCACAATGCGATACAATGCATGACCGCGTCGCGCGGCGCTGACGCGCCGACGAGCGGGCGGATGCATTCGAGCGCACGATCGGGAAAGCCGCGCAGCCATAGCACGCGCGCAAGCGGAATCTGCGGCGTACGCGAATAGGCGAAATGCCCGGGTTGAGTGCCACGCAGCGCGGCGTCGTCGCGCAGGCCCTCGTCGAGATGAGCCTGCGCCTCGAGCTGGTCCCCGGCGAGGTGATAGGACACGCCGAGGAGCGCCTTGCTGCCGGCAACGCCTGCGGTATCGCCGATCAGGTGGGCAATCCGCTCGGCGTGGCGCGCAGTCGGCACCAGATGCCGATAGCCGCCGGTCCGGCGGTAGAACATATTGAGCCGCGACAGTAGCCGGAATGTATTGGCGTGGTCGCCGAGCGCCTCCGAAATCTCCAGCCCACGCCTGAGCGCCGCTTCCGCCTGCTCGCTGTTGCGCTCGGTGAACATGAGGGCGTGACCGAGCGTCGACTGGAGCTCGAGCTCCCATCTGCCGCCCCGCTCGGCCTCATCGAGCGCCGCGAGTGCGCGATCGGACCATATGCGCGCTTCGTTCAGCAAATTGAGCTCGACGAACAGCCTCGTGCAGCTACCCGTGAGCGGCACGCGCAGGCCGGCGCCGTCAGCATTGGCGTAGCTCCATGCCAGTGCCGCGCGGGCGTCGGCGAGCAGGCCCGCCCGCTCCTGCGCGCGGGACGCCTGGTCTCGGCTGCCCGGCTCCGTCATGCCGGCTTCGAGCGTTCGCTGAACATATACGGCATGACGGCGCGCGATTGTATCGGCCTCGCCGCCGTCGGCCAGCTTCTGCATGGCATAGGCACGCGTTGCATCAAGCAGGCGATAGCGCCGCGACGCGCCGTCCGGCTGCGCCGATACCAGCGACTTGACCACGAGTTGCTCCAGCGCATGGACGACGCGATCCTCCGCCGTCGCCGCGTCAGCCGCCACCGCGACCGCACCCTGTAACGTGAAGGGGCCCGCGAAGACGGCGAGGCGCTGAAACACGATGCGCTCGCTCTCGCCGATCAGGCCAAAGCTCCAATCGAGCGTGGCGCCGAGCGTCTGCTGGCGCGGCGGCGCCGTTCGCCGCCCGCGCCATTCGAGCTGGAGATGGCTGTCGAGCAGCGCCGCCATCTCGCGCAATCCGTAGAGACCGACGCGCGCGGCGGCCAGCTCGATCGCGAGCGCGATGCCGTCGAGCTTGCCGCAGATCCGGACCAGGACCTCCGCATCCTCGTCCGTGATGTCGTCCCGATGGCCCGCCGCGACGGCGCGGTCCACGAACAGACGCGCAGCGGGATAGTTCAACACCTCGCCGGCGCTAAGGCGGGCGTCCTGCGGCGGACCCGGCAAGGGGGCCAACTCGAAGATCTGCTCCCCTTCCACCAGCAACGACTCGCGGCTGGTCGCGAGGATAGCGACGCCAGGCGCCTCACGGTAGATGGCTTCTGCGAGACGCGCGACCTCGTCGATGACGTGCTCGCAGCTGTCGAAAACGAGCAGCAGCCGTCGGCCGCGCAGAAAATTGACGATGCTGCCTGCGGGATCGTTGTGATGCACGACGAGGCCCAGCGCGGCGGCAACCGTGCTCGCGACCAGCGCGGCGTCCTGCAGCGGACCGAATTCGAGGAAATGGACGCTGCCTTCGAACCTGTCGCACATGTCATGCGCGAGCGCGGCAGCAATGGTGGTCTTGCCGATGCCGCCCGGCCCCCGCAGCGTGACGAAGCGATTACGGAGCAGGCGCGTTGCCAGATCGGCCACGACGTCGTCCCGCCCGACCATCCGATCCAGGCGACGCGGCAGAGCCGGTGGCGGGGCGGATGCTTCGGGTGGCCGCGACGCGGTCACAGGCGGCTCTGCACGTTCGCCACGCCGCACGGGCGCGACGAAGCAATAGCCTCGGCTCGGGATGTTGGTGATGTAGCGGGCGCCGTCCTTGCCGTCGCTGAGCGCCTTGCGCAGCTCCGCGACATGGACCCGCAAGCTGATCTCCTCGACGGAGAGGCCGGACCACGCGTAGCTGAGAATCTCGTTCTTCGGCACCACCTCGCCGGCACGGCTGACGAGCAGGCGCAAAATGTCCATCGCCCGGCTTCCGAGCTTGACCGGCACGCCGTCCTTCTCCAGCAGCCGCGAGCGGAGCGAGAACGGTCCGAACGAGACGGCATCGAGATCAAGGATCGGACCAGTGTCGCCGCTACCGCGGCCATGTCCTGCCGAAAGCTCGGTCACATCGCGCTCATCTTGCCTGCTTCTTCGAAACGCGGCGCAACTATACAAGGCGCCGCTGCGAGGTCCAGTGAAGGCATTGCAGCGGTCTCGCACCGGCGCGTCGGTCTACGCGATGCGCTCTCCTCAGGCTGCTCCGGTCTGCGCAAATGCATGACAAATTGACCCTAACCAGCCCCTCTGCGACGAGCTGTCACACCTGGTCCACACCCACAGAATCTAACAGTTCCTAATCACCACTAACGGGCGTCCTGGCCAGCTCACGTTTATCCTCTCAGCATGGAAAGCATTGGTTTGCGCGCCTTCCGGTCGTTGCAAGCAACGGCAAAACCAGGAGAGGACGAACGATGTCGAGCAACTTGCACGTGGCGCATGCCTGGGTTGATTTTCCGGTCGCCCCGCAGGATCACGAGGGTCTTCGCCCCACACAGGCGATCGCCCGGGAGAGCCAATGGCGCCAGATCGATCGCACTCCGGAGGGCATGATCGAAGACATCACGATCTCGCGATGGGATGACCCGCGGAGCAACTCGTCGCACGAAACGACGACGCCGGACGATCGCTATTTTGTCGGCATTGCCCTGAAAGCCACGCGTGCGAAGCTGACACGCGGCGGCCGGATCGTCTTCGAAGGTGCCATGCCGGCGGGGTCGCTCTATGTCACCGCCCCGTCGAAGCCGCTCGGCGCACAATTCCAGTCGCCGTGCGCATTCCTGCACGTCCACATCTCCACGGACCATCTTCGAGCGCAGGCCGATGGGCTGAACGATCTCGTGCTGTTGCGCGATCCGCTCGCCGCCGAGCTCGCCAAGGCTCTGATCGAGCATGGTGATGCCGCGGATCGGGAGTTTACAAGCTGCATCGGCCAGACCCTGGCGATGCATCTCACCCGGATGGAGCTGCCGCGCGTCAAGGTCAATGCCTTGCCGAAATGGCGGTTGCGGCGGGTCGAGCAGCACATCGCCGATCATTTCGACCGCTGTATCAGCCTGTCCGAGCTCGCCAATGTCGCCGGCCTGTCCAGGATGCATTTTGCGGCGCAATTCCGCGCCGCGACCGGTTATCGTCCCCGCGAATATCTGCTGACGCAGCGGGTTGAGCATGCCAAGACGCTGCTCGCGACCACCGAGCGGCCATTGGCGGAGATCGCCCTTTCCGTGGGCTTCAGCACGCAGGCGCATTTTTCGACCGTCTTCAAGCGCATCAGCGGTCAATCTCCGGCGCGCTGGCGCCTTGCCAACGTGGACGGACAGCTCGAGGTCGAAGCGCGGCCGAGGCGGCACGCGCCTCCGGAGCGGGATTGGATTGCCAGCGCCGCCGCATAGCTGATCCGGCGAGCGACGGACGACAGGGACCCCGAGGCGTGTGCCTCAACTTGTTTGCTGCTCCCGATCTCGCCGCTGCAAGTCCTCGTGTCCCAGACGAGCTGCAACGCGCGAGCGTTGCGGCGCAGAGTCGGGACCCAGAACGCTCCACGGTAGCTTGCGGTGAGATGGGCCCCGGCTCTGCAGCGCATCGTCGAAGAGACGCTGCGCTGCGTCCGGGGCACGAAAGTGCAATACTGACGCCCCTACACCGGATCGAACGCCCGGATCGGCGGCAGATTGCCGGTGAACTTCTCCACCTCGACGGTCGTCAACTGACCGGTGCAACCTTGCGCCAGGGAGGAGGTGCCGATGTCGCGGGTGAGCACGTTTGGATTGCCGTGGACGCAGAGCGGCGCCTCGTCTTCGGGATCCATCGGATCGTACCAGGCGCCGGTCGGAAGCTGGACCACGCCGGGCGCGATGCCGTCGGTGACGTGGACGGCAGCAAGGCATGCGCCACGCTCGTTGAACAGGCGAATGATGTCGCCGTCCTTGATGCCACGCGCGGCCGCATCAACCGGGTTCATGCGCGCGACCTCGCGGCCGCGATGCTTTGCGGCAAGCGAATGTCCGCCAAAATCGAGCTGGCTGTGCAGGCGCGTCGCCGGCTGGTTGGCGACGAGGAAGCACGGCGCCCCGGGCTTGGGCGTATCGGTCTTGTCGAGCCAGACCGGATGGCCGGGACAATCCGCATCGCCATGACCTGCGATCTTGGCCGAGAAGATCTCGATCCGCCCGCTCGGCGTCGGCAGGGCGTGATTGACCGGATCGTCGCGGAAGCGGCGCAGCCGGCCACCGTCATCGGGCTGCTGGGGCACGACCAGGCTGCCGCGCGCCCAGAATTCGTCGAAATCAGGGGCTTCGAGGCCGCGCTTGGCCAGCGATGCGCGAGTCGGCTCGTAGAGATGTTTCAGCCACTGCCGCGACGTGCGTCCTTCGGTGAAGGGTTCGCGCGCTCCGAGACGGTCGGCGAGATCGGCAAAAATCTCGTAGTCGTCGCGCGCGAGCCCAAACGGCTCGGCGATCCGGTGCATCGCGACCATGAGCGGATCGTTGCTGGAATAGCCGATGTCCTCGCGCTCCAGCGTCATCGTCGAGGGCAGCACGATGTCGGCATGACGGGCTGTGGCCGTCCATGCGAGTTCGTGCACGACGAAAGTGTCTACTTGCGCGAACGCCTTGCGCAAGCGGTTGATGTCCTGGTGGTGATGGAAGGGATTGCCGCCCGCCCAGTAGACCAGACGAATGTCCGGATAGGTGCGCGTCTCGCCGTTGTAGCGATAGGTGCTGCCGGGATTGAGCAGCATGTCGGCGATGCGCGCCACCGGGATGAAATCCGCGACACCGTTGCGGCCCTGCCCCAGCGTCGGCCCCGGCACGTCGTTGACGCGGCGGCCGTAATAGCCGATCGCACCCAACGAATAGGCGTAGCCACCGCCGGGAAGGCCGATCTGGCCGAGGGCTGCCGCCAGCACCATGCCCATCCACACCGGCTGCTCGCCATGCTCGGCGCGCTGAAGCGAATGGGAGACGGTGATGAGCGCGCGCTTCCGGGCAAGACGCCGCGCCAGCTTGCGGATCGTATCCGCCTCGACGCCGCAGATAGCGGCGGCCCATTCGGCATGCTTTGCTTGCCCATCGCTTTCGCCGGTGAGATAGCGCAGGAAGACCGGCCAGCCCTCGGTGTAGCGATCGAGGAAGGCCTGGTCGTGCAGGCTTTCGCTCACGAGCGTGTGGACGATGCCGAGCATCAGCGCAGTGTCGGTACCGGGCACGCAGGTGACCCATTCGGCGCCGGCCTCGACCGGCAGATCGTCGCGGAGCGGACTGACCAGGATGAACTCGCAGCCGCGCCGGCGCGCAGCCGCCATCGCGCCGCGCTCGACATGCTTGCTGATCGAGCCGCCGGCCACCATGGAGTTCTTCAGCGCCATGCCGCCGAATGCCAGCACGATCTCGGTGTTATCAGCGATCTGCTCCCAGGTGACGTTGCGCTTGGTGATGTCCTCGTAGCCCGCCAGGACCTGCGGCAGCAGCACCGAGGACGCTCCGGAGGAATAGGAGTTCACCGAGCGAACGTAACCGCCCATCGCGATGTTGAGGAAGCGATGCACCTGGCTCTGGGCGTGATGGAAGCGGCCGGCGCTCGACCAGCCATAGGAGCCGCCGAACACGGCGCCCGGCCCGCGCGTGTCGCGGATGCGTGCCAGTTCGTCCCCCAGGAGATCGAGCGCCTTCTCCCAGCTGACGGAGACGAACTCGTCGCGGCCGCGGCGATCGTCGGGGCCCGGCCCGCGCTCCAGCCAGCCGCGGCGGACCGCCGGCTGGGCAATGCGCGCCTGGTGGCGGAGCGCGCCGGGGAAATTGTCGATGATGCCATTCGGATCGGGATCGCCCGCATAGGCCCTGACCTCCAGCCCGGCCGCGCCCTGACGCGCGGAGAAGACGCCCCAATGCGAGGTATGCGGCTTGAAGCCGTCCGACAGGTCGAGACCAGGGTCGGGAAAGCCAATCGTATCGTCCATGGTCTGATCCTTGTTCCGGTACTGGCGCAATCGAGGTGGTAATATACCGATCCGCTCCGGACGTCGTCGAGATCAGCGTTGACGGAAACGCTGGCCTGCCCCGCGCAATGCCAGCCGTGGCGTCGCTAAGGCACCTCCCGACCATGATAGGACTGACCTGCACCGGTCGAGAGCCGGGGGACTTGCCCGAACTGCCCTTCGTGTCGCTGCGTCGGCGAGGAGAGTTCGTTGCGAGGCGATCGTCTATGTCGGCATTCGCCGGGCACCGGAGCCCGCACCGAGCGAATGCGTCATGCTGGCGGGGCCTGGCAGCATCCGCGTGCCAATCAGGAGCTCACGCGATCGTTCCCGCCCCGCTGCGTCAGCCTGGCCGGGCCGGATGAAGCGTGCGCGGATGCCGCTCGTGCAGTAACCGCGCGAGCTCCTCACGCTCCGTCGGGCGTCCCTTCATGGCGGTCTCGAACAGCGCCTCCTGGATGTCGCGGGGCATGTCGCCCCACACGTCCATCGCCGCGCGTCCGAGCAGGCCTGCAAGATGATCCTGTCCGTCGTTCATTCGGCTCTCCCGATCTGCCCACGGGAATGGAACAGCCACGGCCCCACGGCGTTCCACTGCCATCATTGTGAAAAGGAGACGTCTTTTATGGGATTCTTCACCAAGGACATCAAATCGATGGAAGACCTGCTGCTGCACGGGCTCCAGGACATCTATTACGCGGAACAGCAGATCCTGAAGGCGCTGCCGAAGATGATCGACAAGGCGACCAACAGGGACCTCGTCGCCGGGCTGAAAACCCACCTGGAAGAGACCAACAAGCAGGTCGAACGCCTCGACAAGGTGTTCGCGAAACTCGGCAAGGAGCCGAGCGGCACTCATTGTCCGGCCATCGACGGCCTCATCAAGGAAGCCGACGAGACCGCCGGGGAGATCGAGGACAAGGCCGTGCTCGACGCCGCGATCGTCGCGAACGCACAGGCCGTGGAGCACTACGAAATGTGCCGCTACGGCACGCTGATCGCGTGGGCCGAAGAGCTCGGCCACGACGACATCGTGCGCTTCCTCACGACCAATTTGAACGAGGAGAAGGCCGCCAACACCAAGCTGAACACGGTGGCTCTTCGCAAAGGCGTCAACGCCAAGGCCTCCAGCGCCGCGTGATTGAGGCCGGCTGACCGGGACCTGGTGGCGGCCCCGCTCGCGGCGCCGCCACGCTCCTTGCGACCCGCTCGGCGCCGGCGGGCACATTCGATCAGATGAACGGCTTCCCACCGGTGACGGCCAGCGTCGCCCCCGAGGTGTAGCTCGAAAGCGGATCGGCCAGCATGACATAGGCCGTCGCGAGCTCGGCCGGCTGGCCGGCGCGCTGCATCGGCACCTGCTTGCCGAAGTTCTTGACGGTTTCCTCCGGCATGGTCGATGGAATCAGCGGCGTCCAGATCGGCCCCGGGGCAACTGCATTGACCCGAATGCCCTTGCCGGCCAGCATCTGGGCGAGCCCACCGGTAAAATTCTGAATGGCTCCCTTGGTCGTGGCGTAAGCCAGCAGGCTCGGATTCGGCATGTCGGAGTTCACTGAAGCCGTGTTGATGATCGCGGCTCCCGGCCGCATGTGGGGGGCGGCAGCCTTGGTCAGATAGAACATGGCGTGGATGTTGGTCTCGAACGTCCGCTGCCACTCCTCGTCGCTGATATCCGCGATGTCCTTGAACGTGGCCTGATGGGCCGCGTTGTTGACCAGAATGTCAATTCCGCCGAGCTCTTCGACGGTGCGACGCACGATGGCGCGGCAATGCTCGGGACTGCTGATATCGCCTGGGATCAGGACGACCTTGCGTCCCTCCCGTTCCACCAGCGCCTTGACCTCGGCCGCATCCTCGTCCTCGTTCAAATAGGAGACGACGATATCCGCGCCTTCACGAGCGTAGGCGATCGCCACCGCGCGGCCGATACCGCTGTCGCCGCCCGTGATGATGGCCTTCTTTCCCGCCAGACGTCCGGCGCCCTTGTAACTCTCCTCGCCATGATCCGGTCGCGGCCGCATCGCACGCGTCGAACCGGGCATCGGTTGCTGCTGCGAGGGATAAGGCGGCTTTGGATGGTCGGTCATGGACAACTCCCGGCGTTTACTGCGCTAACGGGGCGCCGCCGAAAGTGTTCCTGGTGGTGTGCGAGCTACGGCCTCGCGCCGCGAGGCTTGCGCCGCCGCTTGCAAGGACTCGCGCACCTCTACGGCGTTGGCAGAGTTCCGATTTGCGCGTCCGCTGATTGGGCACGGCGATACACGTGCCCCGGCTCCGCCCATAGGAACCCGTTCGAGAAAGGCACACCCGGATAGGCCGCCGCGAGGCGGCGGTTGCCGCCATCGACGTCGTCGCGACCGTCCAGGACGTCGCGAAAGGTCCGGGCGACTGCGACCATGTCGCAGTCCTGCGGCGACAGGCGCAGCGAGCCGACGTTGCTGTCGCGCAACATGCCGGCATCGCCCAGCAAATTGGTGCAGGTATGAGACAGGGTCTGCACGCCGTTGACGGTCAGGAAGTCCTGCTGCTCCAGCGTGTTCAGGAGCAGACCATCCGGATCCTGCTCGCAGACGAAGCGGCAATTGTCCTTGGCGAGCTTGTGAAGGCGCGCATGATAGCAGCGGGCGGAGATGGCGAGCGGTACCCTGCCGAACGCAAACACTTCGATCGAGACGTCGGGAACGGCTCTCGCGATCGTCGCCACCGAGGCCAGCGGCAGCTCCGGCGGCAGGCAGATGCGCCTCGCCCCGCGCGCGGCGTGAAAGGCCGCGCTCGCCTCGTTGTAGATGTTGACGAAGGGCCCGATCGCGTGCGGCCGGCCTGCGAGCGCCCTGAGACAAGTCAGATCATTCACCTCGACCAAGACGCCCTCGGCCGCCGCGAGCTGTTCGGTCTGACGGCGCTCGCGCCGCAGCGAGACCAGGATCAGGGAGCCCAGCAGGACCTGCTTGCCGGCGCTCTGCAGCCGTTCGACCACGGCCGGCAGGTAGGTCGCGAAGAACGGCGAACGCTTCGAGCAGACAACCTCGCCGACGGATACGACGTCGACCGGCGCTTCGTCGGCAATACGGAAATAGAAATCGCGCCAGCGATCCGGCGCCCAATTGTACAGAACCGGGCCGAGGCTGAGTTGCATCGCTGGACCTCACATATTCGATGGATTAGCGCCACGTCTTGCGATAGGCGCCGAGCGTGGAGGCCTGCCCCTCGGTGAACGGCTTCAGGCTCGCAATATCCGCCTCGCTTCCGCTCTCGAGCGCCGCGAGCGCATGACGGAAATGACGCACCACGCTTTCGACATAGGCGCGGCCGCGCTGGCGGCCCTCGATCTTGAGCGCGGTCACCCCGGCATCACGCAGGCCCTTGAGCAGCGTCGTGGCATCGAGGCTGACGGGATCCTCGAAGATGTAGCCGGCGCCCTGTGCGGTCGAGAAGCGCCCCTTGCACAGCGTCGGATAGCCCGCCGGCTCACTCGCCCCGAACCGGTTGATGGTGAAGCCGCCCAGGCTGGACGTCGTCCCCTCCGCGGTCTGCTCGTAGACCACATGGCTTGGAGGCGAGCAGACGCCCTGCATGTTCGGCGACTTGCCGGTCGCATAGGACGACAGCGAGCAGCGCCCTTCGGCCATCACGCAGAGCCCGCCGAACACGAAGACCTCGGTCTCGCAAGCCGACTCCCGCGTGATCTCGGCGATCTCCGGCACGCTCAGGACACGCGGCAGCACGACGCGCCGGGCCCCGAACGCCTCGGCGTAAAAGGCGATGGCATCCGGATTCGCGGCCGCGGCCTGAACCGAGACGTGCAGGCGCTGGTTCGGATGGCGTCTCGCCGCGTAGTCCATCAATCCGATATCGGCGAGGATCAGCGCATCGGCGCCGGCACTCACCGCATCGTCTACCGCGCGCTTCCAGATGTCGATGGCAGAGGCGCGCGGGAAGGTGTTGATGGCCACCAGGATCTTCGCGCCGCGGCCATGCGCCAGCGCGATGCCCTTGCGCAGCTCGTCGCGGCTGAAATTCAGCCCCGGAAAATTGCGTGCATTGGTCTCATCGTTGAAGCCGCAATAGATCGCGTCGGCGCCGGCATCGATGGCGCTCTTCAACGCCGCCGGCGTCCCGGCAGGACAGATCAGCTCCATCATCTCCATTGCTCGCTTTGCTGCGATGAGCCGATTACGCGGCCACGGGCGGCCTCGAAGGCGCGCCGCACCGGCGCGCCCAGCGGGCCAAACAGCGAGGACAGCTCGGCGGCAAGATCGAGCTGAGCGTCGTCGATCGCATTGCGTAGCGCGAGTACAGCCTCGACGTCGCCCTGGACGACGAGCTCGCGCGAAAACATCAAGGCATCGCCATCGACCCGGCCTTCGAGCAGAGCCAGGAGATTGGCGAGCGAGGCCGAGACCCGCGCATCCAGACCTCGCGGCAGGTCGCGCACGACGGACAGGCGCGGTGGCCTGGCCTCGACCACGAAGGCAAACGGTAGATCGATGGGCTTGATGCCGAACCGCGTCCGCGCGTGCTCGCCGAGCCGGTCGAACATCGCCGGGTTGTGCCGATGAATCCGCTCTAGGACGGCGGTGAGAACGAGCTGCAGCGGCAACAGCGGCAGCGGACGCATGGCAAACGCGAGGAGCGGCGGAATCGTCGGCAACGGGCCCGGCGATGCGGCGGACAGATCATTCATGGCCACACATCTGGACGGAATGCGCGCCGCTGTATTTGAGCCGGAACAATGAACCCCTAAATCAACCCGGCTAGCTCTGCTTTTTTTGAGGAGCTGGTCAGTTGCAACGTGATGTACCCCGCTTTCGCGGCTTGTCCGACTTCCTGCACTTCATCGAAAGCCGGGGCCAGTTGCGACGCATTCGCGAGAAGGTCTCCGTCGTCCACGAGATCACAGAAATCCACCGGCGCGTGCTCGAGGCACACGGACCGGCACTATTGTTCGAGCAGCCCGTCAAGGCCGACGGTGGTCCGTCGGACATGCCACTCCTCACCAATCTGTTCGGAACGACGGAGCGGATCGCATGGGGAATGGGCATCGTGCCAAATCGCCTCGAAGAGCTTGGCGCGCTGATGGCCGAACTACGCGCGCCGCGGCCCCCGAACGGCATCAGGGATGCCTTCAGCAAGCTCCCGCTTGCGCGCGCCGCGCTGGCGACGCGCCTACGCACACGCGCCGTGGCGCCGGTCCAGGACCGCGTCACGATGGGGCCGGACATCGATCTCGCAAGATTGCCGATACAGATCTGCTGGCCCGGCGAACCGGCACCGCTGATCACCTGGCCGCTCGTGATCACCGTGCCGCCTGACTCCGCGACGGGCGACCAGGATGAAAATGTCGGCGTCTACCGCATGCAGGTGCTCGGTCGCGACCGCGCCATCATCCGCTGGCTCGCGCATCGCGGCGGCGCCCGCCATCACCAGCAATGGAAGGCGATCGGACGCGACATGCCGGTCGCGATCGTCATTGGAGCCGATCCCGCCACGATCCTCGCCGCGGTGATGCCGCTGCCCGAGACGCTGTCCGAGCTGCGCTTCGCCGGAATCCTGCGCGGCGAACGGCCCGACCTGGCGCCATGCCTCACCGTCCCGCTCGCGGTACCCGCCGAGGCCGAGATTGTCATCGAAGGCTTCGTCTCCGCGACCGAAACCGCGCCCGAGGGACCGTATGGCGATCACACCGGGTACTACAATTCCATCGAGGCATTTCCCGTGATGCGCGTGACGGCGATCACCAGCCGAAACCAGCCCGTCTACCTCTCGACCTTCACGGGCCGGCCGCCGGACGAGCCGTCGCAGATCGGCGAGGCGCTCAACCGCCTGTTCGTGCCGCTGATCCGTCAGCAATTCCCCGAAGTGACGGACTGCTGGCTGCCCCCGGAGGCCTGCTCCTACCGCATCGCGGTCGCGGCGATCAAGAAGCGCTATCCCGGCCAGG
Source organism: Bradyrhizobium sp. USDA 327 (assembly GCF_041262065.1). Taxonomy (NCBI): domain Bacteria; kingdom Pseudomonadati; phylum Pseudomonadota; class Alphaproteobacteria; order Hyphomicrobiales; family Nitrobacteraceae; genus Bradyrhizobium; species Bradyrhizobium sp. USDA 327. Next base: position 4,742,310 of record NZ_JBGCCW010000001.1, read on the forward strand.
CGCGGCGCCTGATGCTGGGCCTGTGGTCGATGCTGCCGCAATTCAGCTACACAAAGCTCCTGATCGTGGTCGACGAGGACATCGACATCCGCGATTGGCGGGCCGTGATGTGGGCCGTTTCGACACGAAGCGACTCCTCGCGCGATCTCGTGACACTCACCGACACGCCGATCGACTATCTCGACTTCGCCTCGCCGAAATCGGGCCTCGGCGGCAAGCTCGGCATCGACGCCACCACGAAGATTCCCCCGGAGACGGATCGGGACTGGGGCGTTCCCCTGGCCATGGATCCTGCCGTAGCCGCGCGTGTCGATGCGATGTGGCCGAGCCTTGGCCTTTCCGGCACGCCCGCGCGCGCTCCGGTCCTCACATGAGCCGGCGGCAAGGCATCGTCGTCGGCATCACCGGCGCCTCGGGCGCTGCGATCGGCGTTCGCGTCGTCGAACGGCTGGCGGACAATCCGCACTACGCAGTGCACCTCGTGGTTTCGCCCGCGGCAGAGCGTACGCTGAACGAAGAAGTTGGCGTCGGTGCGCTGGCGCGGCTGCGTGCCATCGCCTTCCGCTGCCATCCTCATTCCGACGTCGGCGCCTCGATCGCCAGCGGCTCCTATCCGATCGCGGGCATGATCGTGGCGCCGTGCTCGATCCGTACGCTCTCGGCCATCGCCTGGGGACAGCTCGACGACCTTCTGACGCGCGCCGCCGACGTGCAGCTCAAAGAGCGGCGCCGGCTGGTGTTGCTGGTCCGCGAGAGCCCGCTGCATCTCGGCCATTTGCGCGCGATGCTGCAGGCGACCGAGATCGGCGCGATCATTGCCCCGCCGATGCCCGCGTTCTATCTGAGACCACAGTCGCTGGATGAGGCGATCGACCAGATCGCCGCAAGGGCGATCAACTTGCTCGACCTGACAAACCTTCGCACGCCGGCAAGAGTCTGGTCCGGCTCGAGCTTCGATGGCGCGTAGCCGACGGAACGCCTTCGCGTCATACCCGCCTCGAGCAATCAATTCACCTCGGCAAAGCCGAGCGACGCCTTTACGCCAGGCGAGATCATCCAGGGCTGCCAGGGCGGCTCGAATGTCATGGTGACCTCGACCGATTCCACGCCCGGAACAAGACACGCGCTGTTGGCAACGCCCTCCTTGAGAAAGGAGGCGGCTGGACAACCTCGCGTCGTCGCCGTCATCGTAATGTGCGCGACGCCATCATCGACCGATACATCATAGACAAAGCCCAGATCTACGATGTTGTGTCCGAGTTCCGGATCGATCACGACCTTCAGCGCCTGCCTTATCTGGGCCACGAGATCGTCGTCGCTGGCAGTCATGCGCGTACCCTTACCGTCAGTTGATAGGCGTCCCTCTGCGGTGTGAAGCCGCCGCGCCACTGATGGCCGCGCCTGGTCAGCTCCCGAAACAGGAACACCGGTTCACGACTGAGCAAAGCGGAGAGCGTCTGCCCAGGCGCAAGTTGCTCCACCGAGGCCAGAATCCGAACCATCGGCTCCGGCGGATCGAGGTCGCGGTTGTCGAGATGGACGGCAGGCTCCGGCCAATCGCTGTCGCTCGTCGCAGCGGGCGCTGGTTCGGCCGCTGCGAACGAGCCGTCGTCCGGCATGAACCGGATCTCCCATTCGCCGCCTTCGAGTTCGGCTTCGCGATGCGCGAAGCCCTTGCTCGCCATGACGTCAAACAAAGGAACCGGCTTGAAGGGAGCAAAGAGCCGCAGGCCTTCGCCAGGCTCCAGCCGCTCCAGCGCAGCCATGATGATCGAGAACGGCTCGCCGCCTGCACGCAGGATCGGCCGGACGTCGACGTCGATGAATTCGGTCATTGCAGTCTCCTCTCAGTTTCGCGAGACTAGAATATGGGGCACGACTGCTCCGGCCGGCAGGCGCAACGGCTCCGCCACATCCGCAAGCCGCCTGGCCCTGACGAGTTCCTCAACGAGGCCAAGCGTCGCAAGCGTCACGACCGCGACAGCAATGCGGAAGCCGAGTCCCGCATCCAGCAGCAGCATCAACGTGGCTGCCCAAGTCCCGGCAAAGAACAGGACAAACCATTTTGACGCGCGGCGTTCGGCGACGAGATCTTGGACGCGGGGCGTCGGCGCTTTGCCCATCACCGGGCCGTACGTCTCGAGCCAGGTCAGGAACGGAACGATCTTGTAGAGATTGGCGAGCACGAGACCAGTGAGCCAGCCGAACGCGACCAGAAAGGCCAGCGCTCCGGCATGCGACTGTAAAGAACCGGTCACAACAAACGCGGCGCCAAGGATTGCGACTGCGATGAGGCTCCCCAGCGAAAGCAGGCTCATGCGGGTGTTGAGCTCGAGCGCGCGGCGTTTGCGGGTCCTGTACAAGCCGAGCACGTCACGGCCATAAGCGGCCAGCGATAGCAGGGCCGCAGCTCCAGCAAGCAGAAGCACCAAATTCAGTCCGGTCGCGCGCCACAGTGCAAGCACGCCACCGACAACACCGACCCCCAGCGCGGCGGCCCCGCCACGCCAGGCAAGCCGACCCAGCTTCGCATCGCCATCGGGCGCGAGCATGAACATCGCAAGCAGGCGATAGCTGACTCCCATGGCAGTGAACGTCAGCCATCCGCCAAGCCCCGCAATCGCGTGGATCGGAACGCCCGATACCAGCAGGTCCGGCCACAGTGCACCGACGGCCGTCCCGGACAGCACCAGAGAGAACAGGCCGCCGAAGGCCGCCGTGACACAGATGGAGGCAAGCCCGACTGCGACGAACCGCGCGGGCTCCGGCAGCGGGCGAGCCGACCAGAGCGTCATACCGAGATTGGCAACGACCAATGCGAAACCGGCCATCAGCAGGCCCGCGCCGACCGGAAGCAGCCAGCGCGGCCCGTTGAAGTGGCCGCCGAGAGCCAGAAAGCCTGCGAGCAGGACAATCAGCCCAAGCGTCAACAGTGCGAGGGCCGGCAGCGTCCAGCGCTCCGCATAGAGCGGCTTTGCGACCAGCACCGGCACGAACTGAAACAGCGCGCCGCACAAAACCGTGCTCAACCAGCCGACGCAAACCATGTGGACGATGACGAGCGTGTCCGGTCCGCCGATGTCGTCGTGCGGAAAGCCGAACCCGGCAACCATCATAACTTCCGCGAACAGCAGCCACACGACTGCGAGCGCGAAGTAGCTGACGGTCCATCTACAGAGGCTGGTTCCGATCACCGGCTTGCTTCCCATCGCCTGCACGCAATTCCGTGCCAGCGCTCGAAAAAGGTAGGCAGCTGCAGCCACAACCTCTTTGTCGAGGCGCAAACTCCTCTCCTTTCTCGACCCGCCCCGACCAGAGTTCGATGCACCCTTCGGATTCTCGCACATGCCGGCTCGCCCGGTCTGACGTGCAAGCGGCAGGCGCCGTGCTTCGCGGTGGATACATTGGTCATGGCAGGGAACGCGGGTCGAATTGCCCTTCACTGGGTCGGCGGAGGTGCAGAGCGGATTGCCGAACTCTCGGCTAGAGAATCCCCCGAGGACCGATCACCATGGCGTCATCTTTGATGACCATGTTGCGGAGAGGATTTTGAAACTCACGGGTGCTTTAAGTGCGCAAAGACATCTCAAGCAATCGGACACCGGCTTGACTCCTGCAGCCAAATCGAACGAGCGGATTCTCGGACTCCTAAGCGCAGCCGGCGTGTTCTGCATCTGGTCCGGCTTTCTTGTCTTCTCAAGGGCCGGCATGCAATCCGGCCTGACGCCCTTCGATTTGACGGCACTTCGGTTCCTGGTCGCCGGCGCCCTGGTTCTTCCGTTCGCCAAGGCCTGGTGGCCGCGCCACCTGCCGCTGCACGCAATCCTGTCGATGTCAATTTTTGGCCCCGGCGCACTCTACAACATTTTGATGTACTTCGGGTTGAAGGGCTCGTCGGCAGCATACGGGGGAGCGTTCGCCAACGGTTCGTTACCGATCTTCACCATTTTGCTGGGTTTGTTTTTCGCACGACGCGTGCCGTCCTGGCGGCAACTCATCGCAGTTCTCATCCTGCTCGTCGGCGCAGTACTCATTGGCATTCCGGGCATGCGCGCCGGCGGCAGTAGTGTGGCATCGGCCGTCGCGTTCTTCCTCGCGGCGTCAGCTGTGCTCTCGATCTATGTGATGGGCGTGAAGCACTGGCAGGTCGAGGCGCGCCAGGCGCTGGTTCTGGTCAGCGTGCCGAACGCGTTGCTTTTCCTGCCGGTCTGGTTTTTCTTTCTTCCCTCCACCATCCAGGATGCGCCGTGGTCCACGATACTGCTTCAGGCCGCCTTCCAGGGCTTGGGTCCCGGTTTCCTGGCGGTCATCCTGTTCTCCATTTCCGCGAGGATTCTCGGGCCAACGCCGTCGGCCGGACTGGCTGCGGCGGTACCGGCAAGTGCAACGCTGTTGGCGATACCGGTGCTTGCGGAGATTCCAACCGCCATCGAGTGGATCGGCATCGCGATTGTCACTGCCGGGCTCGTTCTGCTTCTCGGAAGCCAACCCGAAACCAGGAGCCTGTCCAAATAGCGACGGCGATGCGGGAGACGTCCGATTCCCTTGGGCCATGAATCGCGTTAGAACCGAGGCAGAGAAGATCGTCGACGGTTTGCGACCGAGGTCTCGATCTCATGCAGCTCCTGCTACGTCGACGCCGGAACGGCTGCACGCATTTTGGGACTTAGCCGCGCGTTGAGCGTGCTGTCGTCGGCTGTCGCAATTCGCACCTGCACGTCCCTCGGCTTCGCCAGATAGGGTGAGGACGTGACCAGGACATCGGCGCCGGCCTCTGCATAGGCCGCGGCATTTGCCGCATTGACGCCACCGGCGGCGGCGATGATCGGCCGAACGCGCGTATAGGCCATGGATGCCATGCGCTTGACCAATGCAGCTATCTCGGCTGGCGAGAACTTCTCGGCTTGAATCACGTCGAAACCGGCCACCGCCGCGGCAAGTGCGGCATCGGCAGTCTTCACCTCGACCACGAGCTTCTTCTCGGGCGCCGCCCGGCGCAGCCGCTCGACCGCTTGAAACAGCGGCAGCTCGCCGAGAAAGACGCGGTGCTCGGGAAACACCAGCACGGTCTCGGACAGGCCGAGCCGGTGCATCACGGCGCCGCCCGCCTTCACGGCCGCCACCGCAAAGCGCTTGGTGCCCGGCACGTTCTTGCGCGTGCAGGCGACCGAGATATGAGGAGCGACCGCCCTCGCCGCATCGACGATGGCGCGGGTCTCGCTGGCCACACCCGACCAGATCTCGATCAAGGTCTGCGCCACCTTCCAGCTCCGCAGCAGGCCCGCGGCCGGACCGCGCGCCTGAAGGATCGGGGCGCCCTGCTCCAGCGCCGCGCCGGACGCGGCGAACAATTCCACCTCGCAGCCGGCGAGCGTGATGATCGCGGCGGCCTCCTCGGCGAGCGCCAGCACCATGGGCGCGCGCGCGGCGAACTTCATCACGCCGATGACCCCGCCGATCCCGAGCGCCTCGGTGGTGAGATCGCCATAGGGGACATCGTCCTCCAGCAGGCGTTCGAGTTCGGCGCGCGATGCAGCGGTTGCCATGTCGTGCTTCCCTTCATTGGTGTCTGCTTGCCGACGGCCTAGTCGGGAATCCGACACGGATCATCGGTCCCGCCGCCGCAAGAGGCGGGGAGCCCCCTCTTTTGACGCCGTTCCTGCAAGGCGCACACCAGACTGCGACCGCATATCCGGCACGCCGATTGCTGGGATGCTTCTGGCCGGCGCCCTGCAGCAATCGGGCTGCGCTGAAGCAATTGCCGGCCGCTGGAGTTCATCATGAAGCTGCTTCGCTCGATCACCATTGTCGCAGGATTGTTGCTCGCATGCGCATCGGCGCAGGCCGCGCAGACCAACGTCGCCGTGGCCGCCAACTTCACCGATGCCGCCAAGGAGATCGCCGCCCTCTTCAAACAGAAGACCGGGCACGAGGCGGTGCTGAGCTTCGGTGCGAGCGGGCAATTCTATACCCAGATCACGCAGGGTGCGCCGTTCCAGGTGTTCCTGTCAGCCGACGATTCACGGCCGAAGAGGCTCGTCGAGGACGGTCTTGCGGTCGCGGGTAGCCGCTTCACCTACGCGATCGGCAAGCTCGTGCTGTGGAGCAAGTCGCCGGGCGTCGTGACGGGCGAGGAGACGCTGAAGGCCGCCTCCTTTGCAAAGCTCTCGATCTGCAATCCGGCCGCCGCGCCCTACGGTCTTGCTGCCGTGGAGACCATGAAGTCGCTGAACCTTTACGACGCCCTGAAGCCGAAGCTGGTGGAGGGCGCGACCATCACCCAGGCCTATCAGTTCGTCGAGACGGGGAATGCCGAGGTCGGGTTCGTGGCGCTGTCGCAACTGACCGGCAGCGAGGCCGGTTCGCGCTGGGTGGTACCGCAGGCGCTTTATAATCCGATCCGGCAGGACGCGGTGCTGCTGAAGATGGGCGCCGGCAACGAGGCTGCCGACGCGTTCATCACCTTCCTCAGGGGATCCGAGGCGCGCGCCGTCATCGAGAAATACGGCTACGTGCTGGACGGGCAGAGCTGACGCGCATGGAGATCTGGTCGGCGGAGATACGCCAGTCGGTTCTGCTGACGGTCGAACTGGCCGCGATCTCGACCGCGATCCTGCTGGTGCTGGCCACGCCGCTCGCCTGGTGGCTGGCGCGCGCCAGGGACTGGTGGACCGAGATCATCGCGAGCGTGGTTGCGCTGCCGCTGGTGCTGCCGCCGACCGTGCTCGGCTTCTATCTGCTGGTGCTGCTCGGCCCCGACGGGCCGGGCGGGTGGCTCGCGCGCCTCTGGGGCGCGCGCACACTTGCCTTCACTTTCGAAGGCCTGATCATCGGCTCGGTGGTGTATTCGATGCCGTTCGTGGTGCAGCCGATCCGGAACGCCTTCGCCGCGATGGGTGAGCGTCCGCTCGAAGTGGCCGCCACCTTGCGCGCTTCGCCCCTCCGGACCTTCTGGACCGTCGCGGTGCCGCTGGCGCGGCCTGGTTTCCTGACTGGTGCGGTGCTCGGCTTCGCGCACACCGTCGGCGAGTTCGGCCTCGTGCTGATGATCGGCGGCAACATTCCCGGCCGCACCAAGGTGTTGTCGGTCGCGCTCTTCGACTATGTCGAGACCTCGCGTTGGCGCGAGGCGAGCATGCTCGCCGGCGGCATGGTGGCCTTCGCCTTCGCCGTGATCCTCATCATGACGCTCGTCGACAAGCGCGCCGCGAGGGCTGCGGCGTGAGAACGGCCGAACCCGCTCGCATCAACGCGGCCTTCCGCGGCAGGCTCGGCAGTTTCACACTCGACGCCGAGCTCAGCCTGCCCGCCACCGGCGTCACTGCGATCTTCGGTCCGTCAGGTTGCGGCAAGACCAGTGTCGCGCGCTGTATCGCCGGCCTGCAGCGCATGGCCGACGGCTTTTGCGCGGTGGACGGTGAAGTCTGGCAGGACGGTTCGTCGTTTCGGCCCGTGCACCGGCGACCGATCGGCTACGTCTTCCAGGAAGCCAGCCTGTTTCCGCATCTTTCGGTGCGACGCAATCTGCTGTTCGGTGCTCCGAAGGCGGCGCGCGCGCAGATCGCATTCAGCGAGGTCGTGGAGCTGCTCGGCCTTGCCGCGTCCTTCGGGAAGGTCTTCTGGCTGTAGGCCAGCACGCTCGAATAGAATTCGTAGGAGATCGAATAGGGGCTACGATAGGCCTCCGGCATCGCCGCCGCGTTCGGTATCCTGGAGAAGTCGAGCTTCTCGATCAGCCCCTGCTCGCCACCGCGCAGGCAATAGCCGGTTGGCGTGTCGACCACGTCCCAGATCGGCTTGCCGCTGCCGACCTGGGTCTTGATCGCCGGCCAGGCGTCGGGAATGGAATCCTGGTTGATGGTGATGCCGAGCTTCTTGGCGGAGGGATCGAGGATCGCCACCGTCTGCGCCTGCTGATAGGCGCCGCCCTGCGAGACGAAGGTGATCTGCTCGGCGGCATCCGCCGCCGAGCCGCCGAGTGCAATTGCGCCCGCTACGGCACAGCTCAGTCCAAAAGTCCGTGTCGTCATCATCCTCGCCTCCTCCATCGCCATAACAATGTCACTGACCGATCGCGTCGAGAAACTGATACCAGCCGGCGACCATGCGGACGGCCGGCTCGCGCAACGGATAGAACGGGATCGCTTTCATGCGCCGCGCGTCGAGCAGCGCCAGCTCGGGCGTCTCGCCGCGCACGAGGGCGGCGAGATAGCGGCCCATCAGGCTCGACATCGCGACGCCGGCGCCGTTGTAGCCGACCGAGAACAGCGTGCGGTCGTCGAGCCGGCCGATATGTGGCACCGAATCCAGCGTCATGCCGACGAGTCCGGACCATGTGTAGGCAAGCGGAACGTCGGCGAGATCGGGGAAGATGCCGACCATGGCCTTGCGCAGCGCGTCGAATGCGGCTTGCGAGTCCCGCTTGCCGAAGGCGCCGCGGCCGCCGAAGATCACGCGGTTGTCGACCATGCGGAACCAGCGCATCATGCGCTTGGTCTCGGTGTAGGTGCGGCCCGTCGGCATCAACTTTCCGGCGAGATTACGCGGCAGCTTGTCGGTTGCGATGATGGCGCTGCGGAACGGGATCAGCGTGCGCTGCAGATGCGCCGTCGCACCGGTGAGGTCGGAATAGCTGTTGGTGGCGATGATCGCCTGCCTGGCCCGCAGGGCGCCTCGCGGCGTCTCGGCGACGATGCCGTCGGTATCCCGCCGGAGCTTCATCACGGGCGATTCCTGAAAGATCGGAACGCCCCTACGCGCCAGGCCGTCGGCGAGGCCGCGCAGATAGTTCAGCGGATGAATGCCGCCCGAGCCTGGGTTGAGCACGCCGCCGACGAAGACGTCGGAGCCGGTCTCCTCGCGCACGCCGCCCCTGTCGAGGATGCGGACCTCGGCCGAGCCCATCTCGCGCGTCATCCAATTGGCCTCGTCGATCGCGGCCCGCAGCGTCGTCTCGTTGTGCGCGGCCTTGACCTGGCCGGTGCGCGTCAGGTTCGCGCTGGTGATGCCGAATTCGGAGACGAGCTCCTCGACGATGTCGGTCGATTCATGCGCGATCTCGTACATGCGCCGAGCCATGTCGCGGCCGTGCACGGCGTCGATCTGCCGGAACGACAGCCGGAATTTCGCGGTGATTACCCCGCCATTGCGCCCGCTCGCGCCCCAGCCGGGACGGTTGGCTTCCAGCACGACCGGTGACAGGCCGCTTTGGGCGATGTGGTGCGCAGCGGACAGGCCGGTATAGCCCGCACCGATGATCACCACGTCCGCCTGATACTCGCCCGCGAGCACCGGAAAGTCGCGCGCCGGCTCCGCGGTGGCGGCCCACAGCGAGTTGGCCGATGGCAGCGCGCTCCACTCCCCTGTCATGCCCGCGCTCACGTACTTACGCCGCCGGCCCGATGGCCGCATCGGCCAGCGCCTTCAAGGTCGGGAAATGGAAGTCCGGCTTGGTCAACGTCTCCACGGCCGGCGTGCCGCCGAAACCGGCGATGCCCTGGCGGCGCTCGATCCAGCACACCTTGTAGCCGAGCTTCCGGGCGATTCCGATGTCGTGATACTGGCTCTGCGCGACGTGCAATATGTCGGACTGCTTGTAGCCGAAGGCGGACTGCCGCCCCTTGTTGTAGGCGAAGAACTCGGCGTTCGGCTTGGCGACGCCGGTATCGTCGGCGCATACGGTGTCGTCGAAGGGATCGCCGAGTGCATGGGCGTAAGCGGACAGCGCGACGCGGTCGGCGTTGGTCATCGCGACCAGGCGGAATTTGGTGCGCAGGCGCTTCAGGGCCTCGACGGAATCGGCGAAGGGGCCCCATCGCAGCACCGAGAGCTGGAACGCATCGCAGGCGGCATCATCGGCCGGCAGACCGAGCTCCTGGGCGAGATGGCGATAGACGTGGAACATCGCCTCGCTCGAACGCTCATAGTGCTTGTCGCGGCCGCGCTTGTACGGCTCGAAGATCCGGTCGTCGCTGAGCTCGGCCGGGGTCTTGCCCGAAATCCGGCGCACCGCGGCAAGGACGCCACTCTCGAAATCGATCAAGGTGCCGACGACGTCGAAGGTGAGGACCTTGAAATGGCTGAATGCGGCTGGGGTGGACATGGTCGTTTCTTCTCTCGGTTGAACGGGCGTGGGTTCAGTCCACCCGGGGCACGACGATGGTGTCTTCGGGGTGGAGAGTGACGATGAGACCGCCGCCGAGCGGCGGAATCCGGCTGTAGGCCTGGTGATAGGCCGGCTGGCGCAGGCTGAGCTCGATGCCGCCTTCCAGGGCCAGGAAGATGCGCAGGCTCTCGCCCTGATAGACGATGTCGGTGACCGTCCCGGTCAGCCGGTTGCAGGCGGGATCCTGTGCGCCGTCGTCGATCAGCAGCTTTTCGCTGTGCACCGCCAGCATCAGGACGTCGCCATCGGGAAGCGCGCGCGCACTGCGCAGCAGCACATTGCCGAGTGCGATACTGGAGGTATCGACGCGACGGACCGGGAGCATGGTCGCCTCGCCGATGAAGCTGGCCACGAAGGAATCGGCGGGATGGTCGTGCAGCCGCTCGGGCGTGTCGATCTGGATCAGCCGGCCGTCCTTCATCACGGCCACGCGGTCGCTCATGGTCAGCGCCTCGCGCTGGTCATGCGTGACATAGATGATGGTGGCACCGATGCGCTTGTGCAGCGCCCGCAGCTCGATCTGCATGGATTCGCGCAGCTGCTTGTCGAGCGCGGAGAGCGGCTCGTCCATCAGGATCAGGCGCGGCTCGAAGATCATCGCGCGCGCCAGGGCCACGCGCTGGCGCTGGCCGCCCGAGAGCTGCGCGATGCCGCGCTCCTCATACCCGGCGAGCCCCACCATCGCGAGCGACGCACGCACCTTCTCCGGCCAGGTCGCTTTGGGCAACCGCCGCGCGCGCAACGGAAAGGCGACGTTCTCGCCGACGCTCATATGCGGGAATAGCGCGTAGTTCTGGAACACGACCCCGATGTCGCGCTTGTGCGGCGGCATGTAGGTGACGTCGCGGTCGCCGAAATGGATCGAGCCCGACGATGGCAGGATGAAGCCGCCGAGAATGCCGAGCAGCGTGGTCTTGCCGGAACCTGAGGGACCGAGCAGCGAGACGAACTCGCCGGCGCCGACATCGAGGGACACGTCGTCCAGGGCGCGAACGGCGCCATACGCCTTGCTCGCGGACCTGATCTCGACGCTTTCCGCTCGCTTGTCCAACGACCGACCTCACCCATCCCTGCAACGGCGTGCCTCACTGCGCGCCATAAGCCTGCTTTATAGACAGGGATTCTGGGCACTCACGTCTGGAGCGTGCAGTGCACCTAACCTTCTCTGGCGAGCCCTGTCTTTAGGCTGTGATGCCAATGACAACAGACTTGGCAAAACCCGGCAATTGCCAAATTATTACGGGCCTCATAACATGACGTTATGCCTGAGTTGCGCCGGATGCTGCCGTCCAGTAACGCCCTGTTCGTCTTCGACGCAGCGGCGCGCAATGGCAGCTTCACGGCGGCGGCCGCCGAATTGAACGTCACGCAACCGGCGGTGAGCCGCATGCTCGGTCAGCTCGAGGAGCATCTCGGCGTGCGCCTGTTCGACCGCACAGCGGGCCGCGCGGTGCTGACCGAGGAAGGCGAGCTGCTCTATCGCCGCGTGCTCGAAGGCTTTCGCAGCATCGAGAGCGGGCTCGTCGAGATCGAGCGGCGCCGCAAGGGCACCGAGACGGTGACGCTGTCGGTCTCTTCCGCCTTCACCACTCACTGGCTGATGCCGCGCATCGACAAGCTGCAAAAGCAGTTTCCGCAAGTTGATCTGCGCTTCCAGCTCATCTCTGGTGCGCTACGCGGACCGGTGGAGAACGTCGATCTCGGCATGCGCTTCCGCGATCGCGACGAGCCGTCATCCGGCGGCACCTTGGTGATGAGGGAAGTCATGCTGCCCATGTGCAGCCCCGGCTATCTCGGCGAGACCGATCCAGCGGAAGGCAACACCATCATTCGTCTCGCCGAGACGCCGGGCGACTGGGCCGCGGATTACGCCTCGCTGCTCACCGGGCGCCGCGGCGCAGCCAAAGCGCTGAGCTTCACCGACTATGCCGTCGTCGTGCAGGCTGCGCTACTCGGCCAGGGCATTGCGCTCGGCTGGCTGACGGTCACCTCGCATTGGCTGCTCACCGGCGCGCTGGTGCCGGCCTCCGACACGCTCACCACCACGCGCCGCATCTGCGAATTCCTGCCGCCGCGCAACCGGCCGATGCGCCCGATCGCCGCCGAGATCCGCGACTGGATCACCGCGCAGATGAAGAGCGAGATCGCCGCGATCGATCGGCTTTATCCGAAGCTCGGCGCGATGGCTGCGTGCTATTGATGCGATCGCGCGGATCGTACTGCCGCTCGACAGGCTCTGGTTTAGTCCTCGCGTCGCAGACCGAACCGAACGGAGTCCGGCATTGACCTGACGCTCCGAGAGGTGCTGGTGGAGTCCGGCAAATGATCGAAGCCCCCACAAAGCCTCGCTTCACTTCAGATAGCTCGCAAGATTCAGGCTCAAGATCTTCCCGAGAGCCGAATAGGACGCCGTGAGTTGCGTCTGGTAAGTCGAAAGCTGCGCCGTGACGGCGGCGACGTCGACACTGGTCAGGTCATTCGACAAGGTCTCCGCATAGCTCTTGTACTCGGTCTGGCGGGCGCTCGCGGTCTCGATCGAGGACGACGAGCTCGACAGCTTGGCCTGCACGGCGGCGGTGTCGTCGAGCGCCGTGCTGGCGAGGTCGAGCGCGCTGGTGATGTCCGAAGACGACAGCGTGGTGCTGTTGGCGACGAATTTCAGCACGCGCATCACTTCCTCGAACGCCGAATTGTCTGCGGTGACGCCGTATGACACGGTTTCGTCGGCGGCGACCCGCACCGAAGCGATTTCGTTGTCGCCATTGTAATAGCTGGTGTCCGCAGTCGTGGTCGAACCAGTGCCGGACGAAAAGCTCGTGAGATCGACCGGTGCGGTGTCCGTCTTGCCGCCGGCGAAGACGTACTGGCCGTCATATTGCGTGTTCATCAGCGAGCCCATCTGCTCCAGCATCTGCTGAGCGGAGCTGATCACCGAATTCACCTCGGTTGAACTTCCCGTCGAGGCGGCGGTGAGCTGGGACCGGAGCTGGGTGAGGATGTCCGTCACCGAGCCGACCGCCGAATACATCACCTGGACCTTGCTGTCGGCGAGCGTGGCGGCATCGATATAGGATTGCGCGCGCGTCACCGAAACCTGGAGGTTGACGACGTGCTGCGCATCCGAGCCATAGCCGCCGAAATCGGTCGAGACGACCCCCGAGGATTCCTGGATCTGCATGTTGGCCATGACCGATTCCACGCGCATCGCGTCGGCGATCATCCGGTTCGACTGGGCGAAGGTGGCAACCCGCATCGCGACCATCAGCGCGCCCCCGTTATGTCGACTGCACGGCGGTGAGCAACGCCGAGTACATGGAGTTGATGGCCTGGATCAGCGCTGACGCCGCCGAATATTTGTTCTGAAGCGTGCTCAGATTGGCTGATTCTTCGTCGAGGTTGACGCCGGACTGCGACGCCAGCGAGTTCGCGTAGGTCGACTGAGCGGTTTCCTTGGCCGTGTAGTCGGTGGACGCCTGCGAGGCCTTGCTGGAGACGTCGGACACGATGGCCGAGGCGTAGTCGGCCAGCGAACCCGTGGTGGCGGCAAGCCCGCCGGTCGACGCGAACGTCCGCGAGTCCGTCAGCCCATCGTACAAGGCATTGACCACGGTGGCCGAGCCGGACGACAGCACCGAGCTGCCGACCGTCAGGCTCGAAGACGAATCCAGCGTCGCGAGCTGCAGCTCGTTCGTCCCGGACAGGATCTTGCTGTTGACCGCGATGTCCGAGGCACTCGTTCCGGTCACGAGATCGTTGAGGCCGAAATATTCGGAGAATCCCTCGCTGGAGCTTCCGACCGAGCTCGTCATCTCGTTGATGGCGACGCCGTTGCCGGAGCCGGTCGCCGTGATCGAGAGATGGCCGTCCGAGTCGACCGAGGCGGACAATCCGGATATACCGTTGATGGCGGTGACGAGATCGCCGACCGTGGCGTAGGACGACAGGTCGAGGTCGGCGTAAGAGACCAGATTGCCGCTCTGGTCGGTGGCCGCGATACGCACCGAGCCGGAGGCGGACAGGGCAGAACTGCTGGTGACGGCCGTCGTCCCCGTCAGGCTGGTCGGCGCCGGCACCGAAGAGGCGCTGTTCGAGACGCTGTTCATCACGGACGCAAGCTGCTGCGCCAGCTGGTCGAGCTGGGACTGCGCGTCCGGCAGAGTATCGTCACGGAGCGTTATGAGTGCGCCGATGTCCCCACCGGTGATCTGGGAGGTGATGTCCACCCCGTTCACGGTGATCGCGCTGAAGCCGCTCGACGAAGAGCCGGCGGTGTAGGTCGTCGACGCCGTCACATTGGCAGCCGCAGTATAGCTGATTGTATGCGCGGAAGAGTCCACCAGCGCCTGGCCTGACGCGGTGTAGATCTGGAGATCGCCGTTCGACGCCGTGAAATAGCTGATATTCATCTTGGACGCGAGGTCCTGGAGCGCGGTATTGCGCTGGTCCTCGAGATCCGCGGTCGACTGGCCGGTCGCCGCCGTCTGCTTGATTTCGGCGTTGAGGTCCGCGATCTGCTTCAGATCCGCGTTGACGTCGTCGATCGACGAGGAGATGTCCTGGTCGGCATCCGACCGGAGCTTCTGGATCCCGCTCGAGGTGTCACGCAGTTGGCTGGCAACGTCATCCAGCGCACTGACGACGTTGGATTGCAGCGAGGCGCTGCTCGGCGTGCTCGCCAACGACGACAACGCCGACTCCAGCGAGGCGATGCTGTTGGCGAGTGAGGTCCCCGACGACGAATCGCCGCTGCTGCTGATCGAACCGTAGAGCTTCTGGAGCGACGTCAGATAGGTATTGGCGGTGTCGGCCGCGCCGAGATCGGAATCCGCGCCAACCAGCGATTTCAACAGCAGCTTGTCCACCGTCGAGGTGATACCCGTCACCGTGACGCCGGTACCGACGCCGTTGGTGACGCTGCTCGACTGGGTCGCGGACTTCTTGGTGTAGCCGGTCGTGTCGGCGTTCGAAATATTCGACGACGTCACGCTGATCTGCACGGACGTCGCGGACAATCCGCTGAAGGCGATCGATCGTGCGATATCGAGCGACACGGCGGTTTCCCCTCGTTCCGTCAGGCGCTGCGGCTGGTGCCGCTGGAAACGGTGCGGGCGGCCGCAACGCGACCGGACGCGCCATAGGGCGACACCGCCGCGATCTGCTCGCGGATCGCCTGCATGACGGCCTCGATGCGGCGGTTGCTGGCCTCGATTGCCGCGCGCAGGCGCACCAGATTCTCGTCCATCGCCGCACGCAGCTTCAGGATCTTGTCCAGAAGCTGCTCGCGCAGGATGCGATCCCTGACGGTCAGGCTGGTCGTTCCCGCCGCGCACTCGGCGACGGTCCGCTCGAAAATCTCCGCGAGCTTGTTCTTCTCGTCGACCTGCTTCAGGCGGGAGGCCGGCAGGCCTTTGGCGAGCTCGGCGTTCTCCTCCGCAACCAGCGCGGTCAGCGTGTCGATCAGCGCGATCAGCGACTTGATCCTGTTATCGCCGCTCGCGACGTTCGTTCTGGTGGCTTGCCTGTTGGCTTGGGCTACACTCATGGTCATCGCCTTCTTCTAGTTCTGCCGTTTGCCGCGGTCGGCCTGCGAGCTGCGCAAATACGCGCCGATCGCGGTCGTCCTGACGGTTGCCTGCCTCATTTCGCTCTCGATCTCCGCGGCCTCCCGCAGGAGACCGCGCCGCGTCGTCTCCAGATCGTCGAGCAGCGCGAGCAATTGCCTGCGGTCGCTACCCTTGACCGTCGCGGTCCGCGCCAGAAGCCGCCGCAGCCGGAGCAGCAGAGCCTCGCCGACGGCGTTTGCCTTTTCGCCTGGCATCGCTCACCTCATCGCCGAGATCAGGGTGTCGTACATCTTGTTGACGGTGGAGACGACCTGGGACGCGGCGGAGTACGCCTGTTGCGCCGAGATCATGCTCGAGAACTGGCTGGAGGTGTCGGTGGTCGAGGACTCCAGCTCGCTGCCGTAGATCGTGCCCGCGCCGTTCTCCCCGGAGCCCTGCAGCGCGGCGTTGCCCGACGTCACCGTCGCTGAATAGATGCCGTTGCTGGAGGCGGCGAGCCCGTTGGGATCGGCGAAGGTCGCCACCGCGATCTTGTAGATCGCGATGGTCTGGCCGTTGGAATAGGTCGCGTTGACGATTCCGTCGTCACCGATCGAGACGCTCGACAGCTTGCCGTAGGACAGGCCATCCGAATCGATGCTGGTGACGTTGACTGACGGCGTGGTTTCACCCGAGGCATATTGCGTGAGGCCGTCGGTCTTGCCGGCGGTTCCGAGATTCATGGTGATGGTGCTGTCCGCCGCACCGTCGGTCCAGCCGGTGATCGAGACGGTGGCCGGGTCAGGATTGGTGCTGGCGAGCGAACCGTCGCTGTTGAAAGTGATGTCGATCGTGCCTGACGCCGTGCCGGTCGCAGTCGTGGTATCCGATGCCGAGGTCGGATTGGCGAAGCTCGCGCTCCAGGTATTGGCACCGCTCTTGGTCCAGGTAACCTGCATCGAATTCGCCGCGCCGAGCGAATCGTAGACCGTCACCGAACTGGTGTAGGTGTCGCCCGTCGCGGCGTCCGACGGCAGGTTCGCAGCGATCGTGGTCTTGGTGGTGGCGCTGCCGCTGGTCGAGGCGACCTGGGTGTTGATGGCTTCGAGATTGCCCGCCGATTCATTGCCGACGACATTGCCATCGGCATCGGTGCGCCATCCCTCGAGATAATAGCCGTTGTTCTGGAGATAGCCGGCATTGTCGGTCGTGAAGGCGCCGTTGCGGGTATAGGCGACCGTGCCGCCCGACTTGGCGTCGGTCACCACGAAGAAGCCGGAGCCCTGGATTGCGACGTCCGTGGCGTTGGAGGTCGCGGCGAGCAGGCCCTGCTGGGTGATGTTGGCGCGGCCCGAGACGGTGACGCCGCCGGAAGCGTAGGAGGTCGTATTGCTGGAGGCGGTCACGAGCGAGTCGAACATCGCCGAGGTGGTCTTGTAGCCGGTGGTGTCGGAGTTGGCGATGTTGTCGCTGATCATCGACAGGGACTGGCTCTGGGCGTTGAGCGCCGAGATCGCCGATGACAATGCGCCGGTGAGACTCATGATGAAGCTCCGAGGAAATCAGGACGTGAGATCAGGATGTGACGCCGAGGATGTTGGCGGCGCTGACCGCGACGCCGTTCACCGTGAGCGAGGGCGTGGAAGTCGAGGTGTCGATGCCGGTTACCGTGCCGGTAACGGTCGTGTAGTTGAGGACCGAGTTGCCGGCGGTGTCCGTCGCCGTCACCGAGATGGTGTACTTGCCACCGTCGGAGAGCTGGTTGCCGCTTGAGTCCTTGCCGTCCCAGGTGAACGTGTTGGAGCCGGAATTGCCGGTGCCGGTGCCGGTGTAGACGACGTTCCCGGAGGAATCCGAGATGCTGATCGAGACGTCCGAAGCGGTCGACGACAGCGAGTATCCATAGGTCGCCTCGCCGTTGCTCAAGGTCGCCGTATCTGACTTCGCCTCGACGGTGTGGCCGATATAGTTCACCGAGTTCAGCGTCACGAGGCTCGAGAACGAGCTCGCCAGCGACGACAAGTTGGAGTTGATCGACTGCTGCGAGGTGAAATTGGCGTAGGAGGTGAGCTGATTGACGAGGTCGGTGGTCGAGGTCGCATCCAGCGGATTCTGGTTCTGCAGCTCGCTGACCAGCAGGGTCAGGAAATCGCTGGATGTCAGCGTCGAATTGGACGACGTGCTCGACGACGACGATGTCGTGGTGGTCGCAGTCGTTGCAGAACTCACGGCGGAAACGGTCATGGGAGACTCCAGCCTTCTTTTGCTGCCGGCGACCAGTGTCGGCTCGCGGCGCTTGAAATCTGTGTGCTGATGAAACGGGTGGGCGTGCGGATTCAGGCGGCGATTCACGTGCGCGAGAACGGCATTCGACACGGCAAAATCTGCCGTGTGTGGGCGGGAGTTAGAGGAGCGACGAGGTCAAGGTAATTCGTTGCGGCGACGGAGCTGCTCTCTTGCTTCGGCTGCGGCAAAGCCATCGTTCACGATGTGAGCGTTGGGGGTGCCGATGCTTCCACAGCGTCGTGGCCCGGCTTGTCCCGGCCATCACGCCTCGCCGCGCAGCACGAAGACCGTGGATGCCGAGACAAGCCCGGGCATGAGGACGTCTAAAGCGCGATGAGATTTGGATGAATTATTGTTTGAGCATGATCGTTTCGGAAAGCCGCTGCACACTTTTCCGGATCATGCTCTGGCAGTCGATGTGAGAGAAAGAGCCGCTCAGCTCTCCGCCGTCTCGCCTTCGGTGCGCGGCTCGGCAGTGTCATCTTGCATTTTCGCGGCCGCAGCGACGATGCGGTCGGCGAGCCCTGCTGGCGCGCGCACTGGCGGTGCCGCGAACGCACGGCGCAGCATACGTGCCTCTTCCAGCAGGGCCCGCGCAGCGGACGATCGCGCCAGCAACGCTTCGGCGGGCAAGCGCCGGTCGTCGGGCCAGAGGGAGAGATCCTCGCCCAGCCGATCGATCAGTTCCTCAAACTCGGTGACGTCCATCGCCCGCCGATCCCGCCTCGGTCAGGCCCGTCATAAAGCATTGCAGGCGCGGCGGAAACCGGATTTCGGCGGCCTCGGCCGCCAAAAGCGCCGCAGCACTGCGGAAAGCGACGGAAACGGCGGGCTGGATGACGCCTGCCCTCCCCCGCGTCGCATTGGGGCAGACGTCTTCAGCCCTTGCGGGCCGAATCGGCTGGCCCAGGCTTGCCGCCCCGCACGGTCGTGTCGACGAACTCCCAGGCCTCCCGCAGTTCGGTCAACCCGGCGATGATGCGGCCGAAACTTTGGCGGGCGTGCGGACGGCCATAGGCTTTGTGGCTCGCCAGGATCATCGCGTTGTAGGTCTGGAACAGCCGCTCCGCCACGTCGCCGCCTTTGGCGAAATCGAGGTTGTGGCTGAGCCCACGCAGGATCGCGGTCGCCTTCATCAGGTGCTCGTGCCCTTCCTCGAAACGCCTTGCCTCCTGGGCGGCGAGCGATTTCTGGAGAGACGTGATCGTGCCACCAAGCAGCATCGAGACCGCCTTGAGCGGCGGCACAATCGTTGCCGTTCCCCGATAGGCCTGGTTGGCCATGTACGCCATCGGATTATGCATCATCAATCACTCGAGCTGTTGAGCAGGGCCTTGAGATAATCGAGCGTGCTGTTCGCACTCTCGATCGCGGCTTGGTATTTCGCGTACTGCGTCTGCAGCTGCGACTGCAGCGTCGCCGCGGCGCTGTTGATATCATCGACCTTCTGCTGGAGCTCGTCGTCGCGCGTCGTCAGACTGGTGATTTGCGTCTGCAGTGCGCCGGTCGAAGACGAATAGTCCTTCGCAATCTCGTAGATCTGCGATGCAATCCCGGTGGTCGAGGTTACCGTGATCGACTGCGAGGTCGAGCCGCTATAGGTGAAGGCCATGCCGGCATAGATCGAGCCGGATGCACCGATGATCGTGGTGCCGCTGACGGTAAACAGCGAGGAGTCGCCGCCGACCGAGGCCGAGGACAGGTTGCCGTCGGAATCGACGGTCAGTTCCAGGGTGAAGGATTGCGGCGACGTACCGGTATTGACGACGCTGAGCTGGCTCGACGACGTCGTGGTTTGCGCCGACAGCAGTTCGGTCACGCCGCTCAGGTTGGTGCTCAGGATCTCCGACAGCGTGCTGGTGTCGAGCTCGAGCTCGTTCTTCTCGTTGAAGGACAGGCCGAGATCGGCCATCGTCATGCCGCCCACGGTGCTGTTCAGGGCGTTCTGGAGCGCATCCATGATGTTGCGCATGGTTCCGTCGCCGAACAGGACCGCGCTCGAATCTGCGGTGCCGTCGGTCGCGGTCGTCTGCTGGGCGATGACCTCGTCACGAAAGGCATTGTAGTTGGTGACGAAGGTCTCCAGCGCCGATTGGATCTGGCTGGTGTCGGTCTCGATACTGATGTTCAGCGAGGTTCCGTCCGGCGTCGCCTGGAGCAGGCTGAAGGTGACCCCGCTCAGAACGTCGGTGATGTCGTTGGTGTCGCGGGTCATCGAAATGCCGTCCAGCGTGAATTCGGCCGACTGCGCCTCCTGGATGACGTTGGTGAAGCTGCCCGAGCTGTCGGTCACGCCGAGCTTGTTCATGATGTCGTCGCCGGACGTGCTGGAATAGGTGATGTCCGCCGCATCCGCGGTGCCGGTCAGCACCATCTGGAATGACGTGCTGGACACCTGCACGATGGAGGCCTGGACGTTGGTGGTCGAGGTCTGCGCATTGATGGTATCGACGACGTCCTGTAGCGACATCGTGCTGGTGACGGTGATGTCGGACGTAGCCCCGCCCTCCAGACCGATGGAAAACGTGCCGGAATAGCCGAGCTCGTCGGTCTGGCTCGATTGCGAGGCACCGGACACCTTCTGCGCGGTGGCGATCTGGCTGATCGTCAGCGTGTGGTCGCCGATCGCGGCCCCGTTCTTGATGCTCATCGAGAGCGCCGAGGAGGCGCTGACGTCGCCGGTCGAGCCGATGCTCGCCGCGCGCGTCGCAAAGGCGCTGGTGGACAGCGAGTTGACCACCGCAGTCGAAAGCGACGCCAAGCCGGAGTACAGCGTCTTCAGATCGCTCTGGAGCGTCTGGTAGGCCGAGATCTTGGCCTCGTTGTTCGTGATCGTCGTCGAGATCGTGTCCGCCTGCGCGGTCTTCGCATCGACGGCGGACTGGATCAGCGCAGACCAATCAATGCTGCTCGAATTGGTGGTCCCGCTCGTGGTGACGGTGACGCCCGAACTTGTGCTGCTGGTCGAACTGACGCTGGTCACTTTGCCTGAATATCCCTGGTAGTGGGCGGGCCGGCATCATGCCGGCCCGCCCGGATCATCATCAGCCCAGCAGCTTGAGCAGGTACTGGGGCATCTGGTTCGCCGCCGCCAGCGCCGACACCGCGGCCTGGGTCTTCACCTCCGCGGAGGAAAGCTTGGACTGTTCGGCCGCGATATCGACGTCCTCGATCGCCGAGTTCGCCGACTGCAGGTTCTGGGTCTGGGTCGAGATCGAGTCGGCGCTGAAATTGAAGCGGGACTCCTGGGCGCCGATGCTGGCACGGGCCGCGGAGACCGTGTCGATCGCCGTATCCAGCGCGGTCAACGCCGAGGTCGCGTCCGACAGCGTACTCACGTCGAGCGAAGACACGCCGAGCGAAGAGGCCGTGAGGCTCGTGAGAGTGATGGTGATGGTATCCGAGCCCGAGGAGCCGACCAGAACGGAGACGCCGGAGGCGAACACGCTCGAGCCGTCGAGCAGGCTTTGGCTGGAATAGCGGGTGCCGGACGCGATCGAGTCGATTTGAGCCGTCAGCTGCGAGAACTCCGAGTTGATGTAGGCGCGGCTGGAGTCCGTCACGGTGCCCGAAGCCGATTCCGACGCCAGCGACTTCATGCGTGCAAGAATGTCGGAGATGTTGGAGGCGCCGCCGTCAGCAGTCTGCAGGATCGCGGTGGCCTGCGAGGCGTTGGTCGCAGCCTGCTGCAAGGTGGTGACGTCCGAGGAGATGCGGGTGGAGATCGCAAGGCCGGCGGCGTCGTCGGATGCGGAGGTGATACGCGAGCCGCTCGACAGCTTCGAGAGCGAGCTGGTTTCCTGCGCGGAGTTGATGTTGAGGTAGCGGACCGCCGCATTGGCGGCAGTGTTGGTGTTGATTGCGGGCATCTGAAGCTCCTAATATTGATGGGCACGGCGTGCCGCTTCGTGGGAATCGACTTACGACGACGCGGACCGCAGCCCCGTCCGTTCGCTCAAACGGCGGAGCGCGAGGAGATCAGGCGCGAAAATCTTCGCGAGGCGATTTTTATGGTTAGCAGTCGGTAAACGCGGTGCGGATGTCGCGCTCGTGCTTGCGCAGGAGCTGGCGAAGCTGCTGGCGGCCGCGCTTGAGCAGCGACTCGACGGCGGCGACGGTTGTATCCATCACCTGGGCAATCTCACCGTTGCTCATGTTTTCGTGGTAGGACAGGATCACCGCGATGCGCTGTTGCTCGGGCAAGCGCTGCATCGCGAGCTCCAGCATGTCGTTCAGCTCATTGCGCTCGATGAGCTCGACGGCGCCCGGCTGACTGTCGGCGACTTCCGGCACGGCCTCGACGTTCTCAGTGCGCGGCTTGCGACGCAGATCGATGCAGCGGTTGGAGATGACACGGTAGAGCCAGGTCGAGAATTTGGCGCGGCCGTGCTGCCAGCGTCCGCGATGGCTCCAGATCTTGAGCATGGAATCCTGCACCACGTCCTCGGCGTCCGCGGCGTTGCCGACGATGCGCAGCGCAATGGCATAGGCGCGATCGATGTGACGCTCGACCAGCATGCGGAATGCGACTTCGTCGCCGGTAGCGAGCTTGTCCAGGAGTTCGCTGTCCTCGTCGTAGACGACATCGGCGGTATCAGGCGCGCCGCCCGGCGCGAGCGGCGCGGACGGCATCATCGGCACGGTCTCTTCGGCCGGCACCGTCGTCGTGATCTCGGCCTCGGCGGGAGCCCAGACATCAGCAGCGTAACTCATCCCGCAACCTCCAACCCGCAATGCCGGCGGCGCCCATGCCACACGGCTTCCAAGCGTTGAACGCGGGACGAAGGCAATCCAGGCGATGAATTTCTGTTGTTTTTCAAGATGTTACCTGGTCATTTTTGCCGAGTGTCGGGCAATAATTGCCGGTCGCGCGATCATCTTGCGCGTCGTACCTGCAATCATCACATCGTCTCGCGCCATGGCGGATCGTTCATCCTGAGCAGATGTCGTCGAGAGAAAACGCTGACATTACGCGGCACTAGGTGATCAACGCGATACGCGCCCGGTGCATGAAGAGACAATTGTTTCCGAGTGTGAATGAACGCGAGACGACTTCCGCACCCGGCAATTTTTTCCGAATCACCTTTTTCGAACCTAACGATTTTTTTGAATCTGTCAGTCGCGACGAACGCGAATTTGAATCGCGCGTGAACTTTTTTCGCTTCCGTGGCGCCTGACCTCACGCGCACGCACGTTAATCGCTCTGATTGGCGGGGATTACTGGCATGACGATCGCAACGACTGGCGCAGCGCGCCGCGCGCAAATTGTTTCTGCTTGGTCGTTCGATGTTTTCGATACATTTCTGCTTCGCGTCTGCACGACTCCAGATGGCGTGTTTGAAAGGGCTTACGAGCTTTCGTGCATTTCACGCTCTTGTCCAAGTGTTTCCACGAGTTTCGTTCAGCATCGCATCCAGGCCGAATCGCGTGCACGCCGGACCGCGAAGGAGAAACGCGGCGTGGGCGAGGTGTACATCGACGAGATCTATTCCTATTTTCCGTTCAGGCTCTTCGGTCTGTCGCGCAGCGATCTGACAGAGCTGGTCGAATCGGAGTTCGCGGCGGAGATCGAGCTCTGCCGCGTCAATCCAGACATGCTTCGGCAATATCAGGAAATGAAGCGCGCGGGCCACCGCGTCGGCTTCATCTCCGACACCTATTGGGATTCCGACCGGATGGCGCGATTGCTGCGGGCTTGCCATCCCGGTCTGAGCTGGGACTTTCTCTACGCATCCTGCGACCACGGCAGCAGCAAGAGCGGGTCGCTGTTCGCGACGTATGTGTCGGAGCAGAACATCGACGCCAGTGCCTCCTTTCACGTCGGCGACAATGAAACGGCCGACATCAGGGGCGCGAAGCGCCACGGCATTCGCCCGCGCTACTATCCGCAGGCCGCCGCCCAGCTTGCAGCGAAGTTTCAGCGCGAGACAGCGCTGTTCGAGCTGTTGTGCACGGGCGCGCCGTCTCGGCTCGATCACGGCGCACGCACCCTGCGGCGCATGGTCGTCGCGCGCAGCGCCGAGAGGTCGCCGGCTTTCCATCTGGGAGTGACAGTGCTCGGCCCGGTGATGAGGGCATTCGACGCCTTTGTTGCACGGCGCTGCGAAGAGGTCACAGGTCCCGGCCGAAAGGTCGCCCTCGGCTTCCTCGGCCGCGACGGCTTTCTGCCGCACCGGATCTGGCAGCAGCTGCACGGCACGACCTCGGCCTATGTCGAGATCAACCGCCGCGTCAGCCTGATCGCCTCCGCAGACACGATGCAGCCGATCACCGATCTTCTGGGCAAGATCCTGAAGATCGACGCTCCAACCTTTCGCGACATGATGAAGATCCTGCCGCCGAAGGTCGCCGCGTTCTTTGCGAAGTCGCCCGACGGCATCGTGACCGGCCTTGAGATTGCCGAGGCGCTGCCCGAGCTGATGGGGGCGGATGAGATCGGCGAGCTCGCGGCAGGCCTGCGCGCGGGGTTGCTTTCCCATCTGCGCCACGTGATCCCTGGCTTCGACGACTGCACCGATCTCGTGCTCGCCGATCTCGGCTATTCCGGGAGCGTGCAGAAGGCGCTGCGTCGGATCTTCAAGCTGGAAGGTCTCAATATTCGCCTCCACGGCGCCTATCTGATCTCGCTCGATGACGCCTTCGACGACGTCGCCGAGGAAGACAGCGCCACGGGCTTCATCTCCGATCTCGTCGTCACGCCCCATGTGAAGCGCATGCTGATCCGCAACATTGCGCTGCTGGAGCAGATCTGCTGTTCGGCCGACGGTTCGGTCCGGGACTACGACGGCGGCACGGTGCTGCGGGAGATCAATCCGCGACCCACGAGCCAGATCATGCTGGCGGCAGACATCCAGGCCGGCACGCTGGCCTTTGCGGAATGCGCCGAACAGGTCGCGGTGGATTTTCGTCTGAGCCCCTATGCCGCGCCCGATGTCGCCGCGCGCTGGTGCGTGGCGACCTTGGCTCGGCTCCTGCTGCTGCCGGACGAGGACGAGCTGGCGCTGCTGGGCGAACTGAAGCACGACGTCAATCTCGGCACCCATGCGCTGGCGCCAATGATCGACGGCGACTTCATCCGTCGGCAGATCACCGCCCGCGGCCTCTCAGCCGCCTGCACGACATCGGCGCCGCCGATGTGGCTTGCGGGCTGCTTCGCGCGCCTGTCGGCGTCTCACTCCTATCTCTACACGTTGTTCGGCGCCAACCGCCTGCCGGCCGACGTCTTCGAGGAGAGGCCCCGCGGCCCGGTCCAGGTCGGACTGTTTCGCGGAAACGGCGAAGCGACGCTGGAGACGGTGACGGTTCACCACAACGGCCTCGGTGAGCTGCGCGTCCGTATTCCGGTCTCGCGTGCGATGGGCATCGCCACGATCGTCCTGCCGCTGCCCAAATTCGCCGCCGAAGGTCTATTGCATGGCGTGACTATGCAGAGCGCCGCCGATGTCCGCGACGCCGCGGAAAGCCAGAGCGTGGTCGG
Organism: Bradyrhizobium sp. USDA 327; assembly: GCF_041262065.1. Taxonomy (NCBI): domain Bacteria; kingdom Pseudomonadati; phylum Pseudomonadota; class Alphaproteobacteria; order Hyphomicrobiales; family Nitrobacteraceae; genus Bradyrhizobium; species Bradyrhizobium sp. USDA 327. The sequence continues at coordinate 4,767,781 of NZ_JBGCCW010000001.1, forward strand.
CATCGCGGCTGAGAGCCTGGTCTTCGCCGGGATTGAGCGGAACGGCGACCACTATCGCGCCCAAAGCGAGGATGGCTGCCTGCTGATCCCGGTCGCCCCCATGACCGAGGATATCGCGATCTACTCCGTGGCAATCACGCCGCTTGGCGCCCATCCCAAATAGTCCGCCTGATCGCAACGCCTCGACCGTTGAAGTCCAAGGGCTGAGAGCGGGGGGTACGGAATTGACGGACGAAGACCTTGATCGGCTGTTGCAATCCGACGGCGTGAAGCTCGGCCGGGCCCAGCGCGACCGCCTGGACTGGCTGTTCAAGCAGTACGGCGCGCCGCGCGACGATTTCAGCGAGTGCCGGCGGAGCGGCGTTATCATCCTCAAGGAGCCGCCAAGCGGTGCGGCCGCCGAGCTGTTCTACCGCTCGCTAACGCCCGCCTGCGCCGTCGTCATTCCCAGAAGCGAAAACCCCGGCTTCGACTTCCTCAAGTCCAAGCTGACCGAGTTCGGCACTGTCGGCCCCTGCGGCGCGGACGGCCCGCACGAAATGTGGTGGGGCGGCATCGGCTGGTCGAAATTCCTCGCCGCCGCCGATTCATCCACCGTCCGTCCGCGGATCGTCTCCTGCTACCCGCGCGGGGGCGACGCAACCGCGGCCTTCGCGCTCCGGCATTCGCTCGAACGGTTTGACCTCGCCTGCCACATCGAGCCGATCGACACCCAGCTCGGCGACCGCTTCCTCTGCTTCGAGAAAGCCGAGTTCATGATGCGGATGTGGAACAAATATCGCGAGCCGCTGCTGTTCGTCGAAGCCGGCGCGGTGGTGCGCGAGGCGCCGCTGCTGCCGTCCTTCCTCGGCTGCGACGTGGCCTTGCACAAGTGGAATCGCTGGGAGATGTCGGCGCGCACGCTCTATCTCGGCCGCGCCAAGGCTGCGGAGATGATGCTGCGCACGTGGCAGCAACTCGCCGCGTCCTATCCTGCGATCTGGGAGGGCTATCTGCTCGACCAGGCCTGGAGCCTGACATCTTCCCAAACGCCTCTCGACACCGTCTGGCTGCCACGCTCGTACCACGCGCTCCGGGGTGACCTCGGCGCGATGCGTGCCACGATCCTGCACGACCAGCAAACGACGACGCTGGAGCTCGGTCCCGATCCCGCCTTTGCCGGCATCGCGCGCGCAGCCCGCCGCGCCGGACGTACCGGCGCTCGCGACGCCTTCATGGTCATGACCTCGAAAGCCGAGACCGGCACCGGCATCGCCGTGATCCTGCGGGACGTCTCCGCCAGCGACGCTGGCGCGGTGGCTGCGACTGTGGAAGCCGTGACGGGCGCCTATGCCGCCAATTGCGGCGGCTACGGCTGGCTCGAACTGTCCCTGTGCGCCTGGCAGGACGACGTCGGCGCCGCCCGCGAAGCCGCCGCCCAGGCGCGTTACCGCATCCTGGAGATCGCGCCGGGACAGCGCATTGCCAACGACTTCTTTGCGACCCACGCTTCCGACGAAGCGGTCATGGCCGCCCGCCATCTCTTCCCCTGACGGACACCTCACGATGCTCAAGACCATCATCCTGCTCACCGACACCGTGCAACAGCAACGGCCGCTGGCCAATCTGCTCCGCGAACACAATCGCGATCTCACATTCTGCTCGGCGCTGCGCGCGTCCGACCTCAGCGCGATCGAAGCCGACGTGCTGAGCGAGGCTCGGCTGGTGTCGTTTGCCGCCGACGTCGCCGCCCCGGAAAAGTTCCTGCTCCGGCTCGGCTATGGTGCCTACAAATTCTACGCCGCGCCGACGCAATTTCCGGGCCTGCCGCCGGCGCCCGACGAGAGCGACGAGAATCCGCGCTGCTATTCCGTGATCGCGCAATCGATGACGATCTGGCCGGATTTCAAGAAGGTTGTCGGCCTGGAGACCGTGACGATTCCCGACGGCACCTCTGATGCCGAGCGTGAGCGGATGGTGTTCTCTCGCCTCGCGCACCTGTTCTGGCAGATGTCGGGCATGATCGCCGGCCAGGCCGTCGATCTCCCCGGCATCATCGAGTCCGGCGAAAACCGGCGTCCAGCGCTCGCGATGATGAACTAAAGGCCGCTGGCGCAGTGCGAGGCGGCGCGGAGAGCGCCTTGCGGTGCTCCGGCGCCGCGATCGCGATCGTCCGGCGCGCCCCCGCACGGCAAGGCCGCAGCCGCACACGGCGGCGGGCGACCAGCTAGAACGAAGTGCCGCCCCCAAACCTGAACTCCTGAACCGTGTCGTATTTGCCTTTCGTCAGCGGCACGGCATAGTCGAAGCGCAGTGGCCCGAACGGCGAGGCCCAGATCAGGCCGACGCCGACGGACGACCGCACCAGATTGCCGTCGTCGTATTGCAGTCCGCAGGTCGGGCAGGCTTTGGTGTTGACTTCGCCCGTGGCCGACCATGAGGTCGGCCCCTGGTAGCCCCAGAGCGATCCGGCATCGGCGTAGACCGCGCCCTTCAGGCCGACTTCCTTGGGAAGGAACCAGAACGGCATCTGCAACTCCATCGACGCGCCCCAGTATTTCGTGCCGCCAAGCGCATCGCCGCTCCCGCCCAGGCTCCAATAGGTGGTGTCGCGCGGACCGATACCATTGGACGCGAAGCCGCGCACGAGGTTCGGCCCCATCTGGAAGTGATCCAGCATGCGCAGGTCCTGGTTGCCGAGCTTGCTGAGGAGACCGCCCTGGAGATGGATCACGCTGACGATATCGGACACGAGCGACGTGTAGTACTTGGTGTCGACCGCCGTTTTCAGATAGGTGACGTCACCGCCGACACCCGCGAAATCCTGCTTGAAGTCGATGAGCAGACCGTCCGTGGGATTCTTGGTGTTGTCGAGCGTGTTGTAGTTCAGCGTGTAGCCGAGCGCCGACGTCCAGGTCGCGCCGTTCGCCAGCTCTCTCCGGACCGGCAGACTCGACTCACCGTCGCCATAGCAGCCGTATCCGTAAACGCCCGAATCCGTGGAATTGGTCGGGTCCACGCCGCCCAGAACGCTCCTGATGTAGGCCGGTGTCGGATTGAAGGCCAGCGACGTGTTCGATGCGTTGTTGTTGCAATTGTTGTAGGCGCTGGCGAGCGTGATGCTCTGCTGATAGAGCGAATAGCGGAGCTGGAGTGAGAGGTCCTCGCGCAACGCAAAGCCCAGGCGCGGAGAAAAGCCCAGCGTCGTCACGCCGTAGCTCGTGTAGCTGTTCGCCAATTGCTGGCGCCAATAGGTGTCGAATCCGAGCGCCAGCCGGTAGTCGAGCAGATAAGGCTCGACGAAGGACAGCGATATACCGCGCGAATACTGGCCGTAGCTGACGGTCGCCTTGGCGTAGAGCCCCTTGCCCAACAGGTTGCGCTCGGAGACCGAAACCTCGGCCAGCGCGCCGTCGGTGGTTGAGTAGCCGCCCGAGATCGAGAAATCGCCGGTCGATTTCTCTTCCATGTCGACGATCAGGACGACGCGGTCGCTCGACGAGCCCGGCTCGGTCGTGATCTTCACGCTCTTGAAATAGTCTAGGTTCTTCAGGCGCCGCTCGGCACGGTCGACCAACGCGCGGTTGTAGGCGTCCCCCTCCGAGAGATCGAATTCGCGACGGATCACGTAATCGCGCGTGCGCGTGTTGCCGCGCAGGTTGATGCGCTCGATATAGGTTCGCGGGCCTTCGTCGACATTGAATACGACGGAGACGGTGTGCGCCTCGAAATTGCGGTCGCCGGCGGGACGGACCAGGGCAAAGGCGTAGCCGCGGCGCGAGGCCTCGATCTGCATGTCTTCGGTCGACTTCTCGACCGATTCGACGTTGTAGAGCGAGCCGACATGGACGCGCGAATAGACGCGCAGCGAGGATGGATCGAAGTTCGGGATGCTCGAGCGGAAGTCGACCGCGCCGACGCGGTACTGCGCGCCCTCCTCGATCTTGAAGGTGACGAGAAAGCCTTTTTTCTCGGGATCGTATTCAGTGAGCGCGGCGACGACCTGGACGTCGGCGAAGCCGTTCTTGAGGTAGAAGCGACGAATCAGGTCGCGATCGGCCTCGACGCGATCTGGATCATAGATGTCGTTGCTACCGAGAAAGCTGAGCAGATTGCTTTCATGCGTCTTGATGACGTCGCGCAGTCGCGAGGCCGAGAAGGCGCTGTTGCCGATGAACTCGACGGACTTGACCGGGGTCTTGGCGCCTTCCTCGATCGTGAAGATGAGATCGACGCGATTGCTCGGCTGCTCGATGACCTCGGGCGTGACGCGCACGTCATAGCGGCCGGACCGGCGATAAATTTCGGCGATTCGCAGCGTGTCGGATTGTACCAGCGCCCGCGAGAAGGTCCCGCGCGGCTTGGACTGGATCTCGGCCGAGAGTTGCTCGTCCTTGATCTTCTTGTTGCCCTCGAAGGCAACGCGGCCGATCACGGCATTTTCCACCACCGACACCACGACGCGGCCGCCGGACTGACTGATCTTCACGTCCTGGAACAGGCCTGTCCCGACCAACGCCTTGAGTCCGTCATCGAGGGCGGATTGATCGAGGCGACCGCCGGGGCCGGGTTTGAAGTACGAGCGGACCGTCTCGACCGCCACGCGGCGATTGCCTTCGACCACGATCGTCTCCACGCTCTGCGCAGCCGCCGGCTGCGGCAACAGCACGACGGGAATTGAACTCGCAATCGATACACCACTCATCGCCACCGCGATCAGCAAGCCCCGCAACACCGACATTCCACACCTCAAGAGCACCTCTTGCTCTGAAACGAAACGGCTGTGGCCGCGATGTGGCTTTGATGTTGCTGTACTGTTTCCGGTCGTTGAAATTGATTGGCGGATCAGCCGCGCGAGTACGGCCGCCCCTGCCGACCGCGCGAGCCTTCGGCGGCCAAAGACCGACATGCGGACGGCCTCGCACGAGCACATCAGGCGAGCGCGCAGCAACATCCCGCAACGCCTGAATTCTTTACAGCCTCTGAAGTCGGTGCGAGAGGCGACGGCATCAGGAATTCGCACGGGGCATTTGCCGATGAACGCGCTTGTCGTGACCAGAACGGTGCTGGTCGTCCTCCTCTCCTCGACCCTCACCGTTCACGCCGCAACCATGCGCAAGCGCGATCGACAACAAGCGATGCATGATGTCGTCTATGAGTATGGTCCGCACGGGCCCAACCGGTCCTACCAGTCCGGCCCGCATACGCGCGTCTATGTGAGCAAGCGGTCGTGGCTGGATGGCGGGACCGAAGTGCTTCCCGGGGAGCGTAAGTTCACCGACTACGCATTGCCGCCCGGCACGTCGTTCGCACGCGGCAACAACAACCGGCCGCTCGATCGTCAACCCCTGAACCCGGATTCGGACCTGGGTGGATTTGCGCAGAGGATTCCGATTTCGTGGTGATCCGACTCTCCCGTGTCCCGGACGAACTACAACGCGTTGAGCGTTGTGGTGCAGAGCCGGGACCCGGGAAGCGACATGGTATAGTGCTGATAGATGGGCCCCGGCTGGGCAGCGCACTGTCGAAGGGATGCTGCGCTGCGTCCGGGGCACGAGAGTGGAGTATGGCGCACGTTCTCTCCGCCTCGTCATTGCGAGGAGCTCTTGCGACGAAGCAATCCAGACTGTCGCTGTGGAACGATTCTGGATTGCGTCGCTGCGCTCGCAATGACGGAGGATGAGGCGGCATCGCAGCCCCTGCGCGCATTTGAAATCGCAGACATGCCTTCGCGTTCTCGCGGCTGAATTCGCCCGAGGCTTTGCTTCGTCGCTCACCCTCTTGAGCCGAGAGGGCGCAGGGAAGACCGGGTGCCGGCCGGCACCCGCGGTCCGCTGCGCGAAATGCACACGCAGGAAGAACCGCACAGCAGCATACAGGTGTAGCCAATCACTCGGCCTTCCCTGCGCGATGGTCGGACGGCTTATGCCGTGCTCTCCCGGGAGCCGAGTTCGTTCTGGCCTCCCTCACCCTGCGAAATTCACCGGCACCGCGCCGGTTGACGCGACTGCCGCCTCCGCAAGAGCTTGACCGTAGCAACGACGGCCAGGACCACACGGTTTTGCCGTACGCGCGGCCCGCCATTTCGCCGCAGTTTTCCCAGCCCTGTCGACGGAGCCGGAAACTTACAGGCGAGACGAAGCCTAGCAGCGCCGCTCGTCCGCACGCGGTTTCGGGCTCACGGAGAGCAATCCGCCCTGCCCTTCACCTCTCGTGCACGACGCTGCCGCGTCCACCGCAAGCCCGGCTCGCGACAATGACGACCTCATGATCGCCCCTCAAGGATGAGCCGGGATGGGCGACACATACGACAAATCCGAATTTCGATAAAGTGGAATATTTTCGCAAAGAGGGCTTGACGCAGCAGCAAAACAGGGTCGATGTCCTGCCTGGCAGGCGCCGTGCGGCGGGCGCGGAATGCCCCGCAACATCTGTTTACATTCAGCAACATTCCGGCTGCCGAAAGGCCACGATCGCGCGGCTAGTGGGCCCTGTTCGTCGTACCCTTCCGAAGGCCATGGGCACCGCACGTCCCGCGGCAAGACCCATGGATCTCAGCCGATTTGATGCCGTCACACTTGTTCGTCGCAGTTCCCACGCCATCCGCAGAGGAGAACCATCGCCCGACGCCGTCCCCACTGCGCGCCGCCCTGTCGCGCGCCGGATCGGCCTGCGTCGCGCTGATGTTGGGTGCCACACTGGTTGGCTGCGCCGTCGGGCCGGATTATGCCGGGCCGCCCCGGCTGGACATACCGTCGCACTGGAGGGCGCAACCCACGTCCAGGCGGCAAGCCGGCACGCTGGATCGCTGGTGGCTGCGCCTGCGCGACCCCCTGCTCAACCGGCTGATCGAACAGGCCGTCGAAGCCAACCCCGATGTCGCCAAGGCCAAGGCAGTCGTGCGCGAGGCGCGCGCAACGGTGCAACAGACCGGCGCCGGCCTGTTTCCCTCCATCAGCGGCTCAGCCTCGGTGACCAACAACAAGACCAGCGCGGGCTCCGCCACGGCCGTCGTCGACACAGCGCCCTACACGCTGCACCAGGCGAGCTTCGATTCGAGCTGGGAGCTCGACCTGTTCGGCGGCACGCAACGGAGCATCGAAGCAGCGGTGCGTGGGCAGCAATCGGCCGAGGAGGATCTGCGCGACAGCCTCGTCACGCTGATCGGCGACGTTGCCGCCTATTACGTGGAGGCGCGCGGCTATCAGGCGCGGATCGCGCTGGCGCGGCGAACGTCGGTCTCGCAGCGCGACACCGAAAAGCTCACCCGCAGCAAATACGAGGCCGGCAGCGGCAACGCCGTCGATCTCGCCAAGGCGACCGCACAAGCGGCGAGCACGGAGGCGAACGTTCCGACCTATCAGGCGGCGCTCGCGGCCGACATTCACCGGCTCGGCATCCTGCTCGGACGAGCGCCTGACGGCGTGGCTTCGCTGATGGCACAGTCCGCGCCCGTGCCTGCACCGCGCATGCCGTTGCCCACGGGCCTGCCCGCCGATCTCCTCATGACCCGCCCCGACGTCGCCAGCGCCGAGCGCAAGCTCGCCCAGACCACTGCCAAGATCGGCGCGGCCGAGGCCGACCGCTATCCTGCGGTGTCGCTGACCGGCTCGGTCGGCACCTCTGCGCTGCGCGCCGGCGACCTCGCAAGATATTCCAACGTAAGCTGGTCGGTGGGCCCCTCGGTCACGGTGCCGGTGTTCGACGCGGGCAAGCGCCTGGCGACCGTCAGGATCGCGGAGGCGCAACGCGACCAGGCGTTCGCGACCTTCCATTCGACCCTGCTCACCGCCTTTGAAGACGTCGAGAACGCGCTGGTGTCGATTTCGCAAGAGCGCGTTCGCACGGTCAAGCTGGCCGAGGCAGCGAAGAACTATCGCGAGGCCGCCCGGTTGTCGCGATCGCTGTTCGAGACCGGCAGCGCGAGCTTCATCGACGTGCTGGACGCCGAACGCTCGCTCTATTCGGCTGAGGATTCTCTGATCCAGAGCAAGGTGTCCGTGGCCAAGGATTACATTTCCCTCGCGAAGGCGCTGGGGGGCGGCTGGTCCGATCCGGTCGACACATCGACGCCGATCATCGTGGACACCAATACAGGGCCACACTTCCGGGAGACGGTGAAGTGACTGATATCATCACCGCCAAGCGCGTGAAGATTGCCGCCGCGGTGGTTGCCCTCGTGGCAACCGGGGTGGTGGCCGCCATGCGCTTTCCGGCGACGTCGAGCAAGGGACAGTCCTTTATCACCGCTCCGGTCACCGTCAGCGATCTGCGCGAGGAGGTGCTCGCCAGCGGCACGCTCAAGCCGGCGCGCCTGACCGCCGTCGGCGCGCAGGTGTCGGGCCGGATCACCGCCCTCAATGTCCGCGTCGGCGACAGGGTCAAGGCCGGCGACGTTATCGCCCAGATCGACCCCGTCACCAAGCAGAACGATCTGCGCAGTTCGGAAGCTTCGCTCAAGAACTACCGCGCGCAGAAACTGGAGAAGGAAGCTGCGTTGGTGCTGGCGGAAGCCAACCTCGCGCGACAGCAGGCGACACTGGCACAGCGCGCCACCTCGCGCAGCGATTTCGACAGTGCGGATTCGACGGTGCGGCAGACCCGCGCCCAGATTGCCGCGCTCGATGCTCTGATCGTGGGAGCCGAAGCCAGTGTCGAGACGGCACGGGTGAACCTCGACTACACAAGAATCACCGCGCCCATCGACGGCACGGTGCTCGCCACCGTGGTGCAGGAGGGACAGACGGTCAACGCGGTGCAGTCCGCTCCGACCATCGTCGTGCTCGGCCAGCTAGAGACCATGACGGTGCGGGCGGAGATCTCCGAGGCCGACATCGTCAAGGTCAAGCCGGGCCAGGCGCTGTATTTCACCATCCTCGGCGACCAGGACCATCGCTACGAGGCCAAGCTGGAGCAGATCGAGCCGGCGCCCGAATCGATCAAGAGCGACGCCAGCTTCTCCTCGACCACCACGTCGAGCTCGAGCACGAGTTCGAGCTCATCGAGCTCCACCAGCACCGCCATCTACTACATCGGCGTCTTCAACGTCCCCAACAAGGATCTTTCGCTGCGGACCTACATGACCGCCGAGGTGCACATCATCACCGGCGAGGCCAAGCGCGTGAAGGTCATCCCCGCGCTCGCGCTAATGCGGAAATCCGACGGCCGCAGCACCGTCCGCACCCTCGATGCGTCGGGTGACGTCCGGGAGCGCGAGGTCAAGACCGGACTCAATGACCGCACTACGGTCGAGATCAGATCCGGCCTCGATGAGGGCGACCGGGTCGTCACCGGAGAAGCCAGCGAGCAGACCGCATCGCGCAGCATGTCCGGCGGCCCGCCGGGAGGTCTCTGAGATGGCCGATCCGATCATCGCCCTCGAGAACGTCAGGCGGGAATTCTCGGCCGGTGACACGCGCGTGGTGGCGCTCGACGATTTGTCGCTGAGCATCCAGCCCGGCGAGATGGTGGCGATCATCGGCTCGTCCGGATCCGGAAAATCGACGCTGCTCAACATCCTCGGCTGCCTCGACCGCCCGACCACCGGCACATATCGTGTCGCCGGCAAGAACGCCTCCGAACTCGATGCAGACGAGCTGGCGGCGCTGCGGCGCGAGCATTTCGGCTTCATCTTCCAGCGCTATCACTTGCTCGGCGATCTCTCCGCGGCCGAGAACGTCGAGATCCCGGCGATCTATGCCGGGATGAAGGCCCGGGAGCGCCGCACGCGCGCAGAGCAGCTGCTCGCAAGGCTTGGTGTGGACGACCGGCGCGGCCACCGCCCTAACCAGCTGTCGGGCGGCCAGCAGCAGCGCGTCTCGATCGCACGGGCGCTGATCAACGGCGCCGAAGTCATCCTGGCGGACGAGCCGACCGGCGCGCTCGACCGGCGCAGCGGCGAGGAGGTCCTGAAGATCCTGAAGGAGCTGCACGGCGAGGGACGGACGATCATCATCGTTACCCACGATGCCGATGTCGCCGCGCGGGCCGAGCGCATCATCGAGCTGCGTGACGGCAGGATCGTTTCCGATCGCCGCACCGAGACCGCAGGCGCAGCGGCGCCGGCTGTTGCGGCGCCTCGGGCCTCATGGGACAGCGGCGCCGGCTGGCCCGGCGCGCTGCGGCGCCTGCGGGAAGCCTCGCGAATGGCGCTGGTGGCGATGGCCGCGCACCGGCTGCGCGCCTTCCTGACCATGCTCGGAATCATCATCGGCATCGCCGCAGTGTCCTCCGTGGTTGCGCTCGGCAACGCCTCACAGCGCAAGGTGCTATCGGACATTTCGAGTCTCGGCACCAACACGATCGAGGTGTTTCCGGGTAAGGATTTTGGCGACGCGCGCGCCGGCAAGATCAAGACGCTCGTCCTCGGCGATGCCCGCGCGCTCGGCCAGCAGGGTTTCATTGCCGGAGTCACACCGACGGTCTCGACCAGCACGACAGTGCGCTATCGCGGCAGCGAGTCCAACGTGCTCGTGAACGGCGTCGGCGAGAGCTATTTCCAGGTCAAGGGCGCCAAGCTGGCGAAAGGCCGCTTGTTCGACTCCGACGCGGTGCGCAACATCGAGCGGCAGGTCGTCATCGACGACAACACCCGCAAGACCTTCTTCGCCGACGACCAGAACTCTGGGATCGGCCGCGTCATCTGGCTCGGCAAGGTGCCCTGCCGCATCGTCGGCGTCATCGCCCAGCAGCAGGGCGGCTTCGGCTCCAACCAGAACCTCTCGGTCTATCTTCCCTACACCACCGTGCAGGCACAGTTCACGGGCGACCGCTCGCTCCGCAGCATCCTGCTCCGGATCAGCGACGAGATCTCGACCACGCTGGCTCAGGATGCGGTCACCACGCTCTTGACGAAGCGGCACAATACCAGGGATTTCGTCATCCTCAATACCGACGACATCCGCCGCACCATCACCAGCACGACGCAGACCCTGGCGTTCCTCGTGGCGGCGATCGCGGTGATCTCGCTGGTCGTCGGCGGCATCGGCGTGATGAACATCATGCTGGTGTCCGTCTCCGAGCGAATCAGCGAGATCGGCGTGCGCATGGCGGTCGGCGCCAGACGCAGCGACATCCTCCAGCAGTTCCTGGTGGAGGCGACCCTGATCTCGTCCATCGGCGGCATCGCCGGTATCCTCGTCGCGATCCTGCTCGGGACGGTGGTCAATATGGCAATGCCCGGATTCCAGGTCAGCTATTCGCTGTTCTCGATCGGCGCGGCATTCCTGACCTCGACCGGGATCGGGGTGGCCTTCGGCTTCTTCCCCGCCCGCCGCGCCGCCTTCCTGGATCCCGTGGTGGCGTTGAGCCGTGACTGACCGTAGGATTGCAGACATGACCGTAGTTCTTCGGACGAGACAATCGTCCGCAAATCGACCAACGATCGGCAACCCCGATGCGATCTCAAACATGACCAACGGCACGCAAAACATCCTGATCGTCGAGGATGACCGGCAGACCCGCGACCTCATCGCGCGCTATCTGCGCGAGCATTCGTTCGAGGTCCACCTGGTCACGAACGGCAGGGAGATGGACCGGCATCTCTCGCATAACCGGGTGGACCTGATCGTGCTCGACCTGATGCTGCCGGGCGAGGACGGTCTGAGCCTCTGCCGCCGCGTGCGCATGGAATCCATGACACCCATCATCATCCTCACCGCGAAGGGCGAGGATCTCGACCGGATCCTCGGTCTCGAGATGGGGGCCGACGACTATCTGCCGAAGCCGTTCAACCCGCGCGAGCTTCTCGCCAGGATCAACGCCGTGCTGCGCCGCCAGGCGAGCGGCCGTGCCGCCGGCGGCGCGGCGACACGCCTGAAATTCCTGGGCTGGATCATCGATCTCCGTTTGCGGGAGTTGCGCGACCCCGAGGGCGCGCAGGTGCCGCTGACCAGCGCCGAGTTCGATCTGCTGCAGGTTTTCTGCGAACGGGCCGGCCGCATCCTCACCCGGGACAATCTCCTGAGCATGACGCGCGGCCGGCCCGGCGGCAACTTTGGCCGCAGCATCGACGTGCTGGTCAGCCGGCTACGCCGCAAGCTCGACCGCACCCAGGACACGTCCGTGATCAAGACCGTCCGCACCGGCGGCTACATCTTCACGCCGGTGGTGGAGGAAGCATGAGCCGCGCCGCCGACATCGTCGCGCTGTTCAGCTTCAGGCGGATCAGCGGCCAGATCGCAGCCCTGGTTCTGGGGTCACTGATCCTGATCCATGTGCTGATTGCCGGATACTTTCTGCTCAGCCGGCCGAACGTTCTGACGGACAGCCCGGTGGAGCAGTTCGAGCTGGTTGCGAGGATCATCGCCAATACGCCGCAGGGAGAGCGAGATCTCGTTCTTGAAAACCTCAGCCGAACCTTTCCGGCGCTGAAGCTGCAATTGAAAAAGGATGTTTCCGCCTCCATCGCTCCTTTGCCGGAACGGACGCGCCTGAACACCCCCTCGGCTATTGAAGGCCCGGTCGATCTCATTCGCGGTTCCACACCGGAAGACAATCGCCTCTGGTTCTATCTGGCAAATGGCGACGTGCTCGAGGCGACGATCGGGACATTCAAGATGCCTGCCTTCGTGAGCGGCCTCTGGACGAGCACGCTCCTGTTCCTGGTGGCAAGCGTGACGCTGCTCGGCGTCTGGGCCGGCCGCGCGCTCAGCTCGCCCCTGTCGGCCTTCGCGCGCGCGGCGGAGGACTTCAGCTTGAATCGCTCGTCCGAACCGTTGCCTGAGAACGGCCCGGAGGAAATCCGATCCGCGGCGAGAGCGCTCAACCGGATGCGCGAACGCGTTACCGCACTGATGAACGATAGAACTCGAATGCTGGCCGCCATCAGCCACGACCTGCGCACCCCGATTACGCGCCTGCGGCTACGCTCGGAATACATCGAGGATCCAGCACAGCGCACCCAGACCGTACGCGACCTCGATCAGATGCAGTCGATGCTCGAGTCGGTGCTCTCGCTGCTGCGCAGTGAAAGTGCTGCCAGACCGACACTGGTCGACGTTGCCGCGCTGCTCCAGATGGTTTGCGACCAGTTTTCCGATAGCGGCCACGCGGTGCACTATCTTGGTCCGGACAGAGCCGCATTCATGGTCCGGCCGGACGAAATCATCCGCGCGGTCACCAACCTGGTCGAAAACGCCACACGCTTCGGAACCGAAGTCAGCGTCGAGCTCCTGATCTCCGGGAACCAGATCATCATCGACGTCGTCGACGACGGTCCTGGAATACCCGATGAGAAGAAGACGGCGATGCTGGAGCCCTTCGTGCGAGGAGAAGAAGCCCGCACCATGGACGAAACGGCGGGATTTGGCCTCGGCCTCGCGATCACGCAGGCGATCGTGACCGCGCATGGCGGAACGTTGCTGCTGCTCGACAATGAACCGAGGGGTCTTCGCGTCCGCCTGCTGCTTTCCAATGCAGACCGTAGCCACGACTGACGCTGCCGTCCGCATCGTTCCGGAAGCAAGGGGGGCAAGTGGGGACGGACCGTCAAGACGGCCGGAATCGACCCGCAATAGACACCGGTGTCGAAGAGGCGGCGCCGGTTTACGCTGCCGGCAAAGCAAAAGAGAACGTCGCGCCGCCGTCCGGATCATTCGCGGCGAGAAGCTCGCCGCCGTGCTCGCGCACAATGCCGTAGCTGATCCAGAGGCCGAGCCCCGTCCCCTCGCCGACTCGCTTGGTCGTGAAGAACGGCTCGAAGATGTGGCTGATGTGATCCTTGTCGATTCCCGGACCGTTGTCCGAAATCCGGAACAGGATCTCGTTGCCCTTGCGCGCCGCCGAGACGACCAGCCGCGGCAATTCGGTGCCGCGCATCGCGTCGATCGCGTTCTCGACGAGATTGACGATGACCTGGTGCAACTGTCCCTCGTTGCCGGAGATCCAGAGCTCCGGCTCGAGCTCCATCTGCAGGTCGATGCGCACCTGCTTGGTGCGGACGGCCCACAGCACCGCGGTGTTGATCAAACGTTCGATATTGACACGCTCGACCTCGCCGAGCTTGCTGAAGGAGAGTCGGCGCAGATTCTTCACGATCTCGCTGATCCGAACCGCCCCCTCCATGGTGCCCTCGATCAGCGGGCCGAAATCCTCCATGACCTCGTCGATGCGCAGGCTCTTCTTCAGTGCGGCGAGGTCGCTCGCCCGTCCCTTGCCGTGGATCGCGTCGAGATAGGCGACGATGGCCGCGCGGTAGCGGATCAAGGTGTGAATGTTGCCGTAGACGAAGCTGATCGGATTGTTCAGCTCGTGCGCGACGCCGGCGACGAGACGGCCGAGGCTCGCCATCTTCTCCTGCTCGACCAGTTGCCGCTGGGCGCGCTGCAACTCGTGATGGGCCTTGTGCAGCGCCTCATAGGCGCGGCGCAGCTCGCCGATCGGCCGCCCCGTCAGCACCACGCCGATAAAGCGGCCGCGATGATCGTGGCGCGGCGAGCTGTTGATCGCGAACAGATCGGTGCTGCCGCCGTCGGTCGCGAACCTCAATTCACCGTCGACGACGTCTGGCGTGCCGCGCGGCTTCAGTAGCGGCAGCAGCTTGGCGCCGTCGGCGCTATCGATGACGTCGGCGATGCTCCTGCCGACCACGTCCCCGACGCTGCGGCCGAGCGCATGCTGGAACGCGGAATTGACCTGCTGCACCATCCCCTTGGCATCGCAGACGATCAGGATGTCCGAGACGGATTCGATGACGTTGGTGACGAAGGCCTGCGCCTCCTCGAGCTCCGCGTTCTTGTGCTCGAGGTCGACCTCGTAGCGCAACAGGTCGGAATAGACCTCGTCCATCTTGCGGATGACTTCGATCCAGGCGCCTTCGCGCTCGCGGTCGAACTCGATCGCACCGCCGCTGGTGACCAGCTTGAGCAGCGAATCCGCCTCACTCGCTTCAGGAGAATGCGTCGCCTTTGGCATTTTTTCTCAGATCATACCTGGTCAGCTTGTTCCTGAGCCCTACCCGCGAGAGACCCAGCTCGCTGGCGACGCGGCTGATGTTTCCGTCGTTCCTCTCCAGGCAGTTCATGATAACCGACTTCTCGAGATCCTCCACCTTGTCTTTCAGCGAGGCCGATCCGTTCAGCTTGCCGTGGGTCGGCGGCGGCGCGAATCGCTTCCCGTTGCGGCGGCCGAGCAGCGGCGGCGCGCGCAGCTCATCCCGGTCGGCGAGCACGACCATGCGCTGGATCTCGTTCTGGAGCTCGCGTACGTTGCCCGGCCAGTGATATTTGCCGAATTCATCCAGGGCCGAACGCGCAAAGCGCAGATTCGGCCGGTTGAAGGAACTCTTGACCGCCGACAGCACACCCTCCGCAATCAGCGGGATGTCCATCGGGCGCTCGCGCAGCGCCGGCATGTGCACCGGGAATGCGGCGAGGCGGTAGTAAAGGTCGCGCCTGAAGCGACCGGCCTCGACCTCCGCCTCCAGGTCGCGATTGGTCGCCGCCACCACGCGAACGTCGACCTTGCGCACGCGCTGCGCGCCGAGCGGCCGGATCTCGCTCTCCTGCAGCACACGCAGCAGCTTGACCTGGAACGCCGGCGAGGTCTCGCCGATCTCGTCGAGGAAGATCGTGCCGCCATCGGCGACCTCGAACAGGCCGATGCGGTCCTGATAGGCGCCGGTGAAGGCGCCCTTCTTGCAACCGAACAGCTCGCTTTCCAAGAGCTCGTCCGGCAGCGCGCCGCAATTCTCGACCACGAACGCCTTGTTGGCCCGCGCCGAGCCGTAATGGATCGCGCGCGCCAGAAGCTCCTTGCCGGTGCCGGATTCCCCGGTGATCAGAACCGAGATATCGTAGTCGGCGGCTCGCCTGCCGAGCTCGATCACGGCGTGCATCGGGCTTTCCGTCGAATGCACGATGCGGTCGAAATCATAGAGCTGCTTGGCCACTCCGCGCTTGACCGAGACGACCTTCTTGATGTGCCCCGAGGTCGCCTTGACGTCGACGCCGGCGGTCTCGGTCTCCTTCTGCAGCCGATAGAGCTGAACCGCCTCCTTGACGGTTTCGACCAGTTGGTCCGGCTGCCAGGGCTTGGTGATGTATTGATAGATGCCGGCCTCGTTCAGTCCTGCGATGATGTCCTCGGACTCCGAATAGCCGGAGATGATCATCCGCACCGGATCCGGCCAGAGCTCGCGGACGCGCTTCAGGAAGCTCACGCCGGACTCGTGCGGCATCCGCTGGTCGCAGAGGATCGCGTGGACGATCTCGCCCTCCAGCAGCTTCTCCGCATCGGTCGCATTGCCGACGCAGAGTACCTCGAAATCCTCCCTGAGCACGCGCCGCAGCGCTTCCTGCGAACGGACCTCGTCGTCGATGACGAGAATGGTTCCCTGAATGCTCACGATGGCACCGCCATGCCGACAGGCCGATCTGGCGCACGCCGGGACCGGTGACCAGCGATGGTCAGCGGCGTGCGCGACTTCGGCACCTTGTGGATGAAATTGTAGCGCGCGACGTGGTAGCTCGGATCGAAGCCGTAGAAATTCAGCTTCATCCGCCGCAGCTCCTCGTCGCGGTAGGATTGCAGCGGCTTCTCGGCCTCGTCGGCGGCGCGCCGCTGCCGCTTGGCGGCGAGGCGCGTGGCAAAGCCGGAATCCGACGCCATGGCAGCGCCGAACTTCACGAGGCTTGCATCAGCGAGCGCCTCGCCCGACAGCACGCGATCGACGATGTCGAGGCGCCGTGCCTCCGCCACGCCCATCGGGAGCCGGCATTGTGTGATCCGGGTTG
Organism: Bradyrhizobium sp. USDA 327; assembly: GCF_041262065.1. Lineage (NCBI taxonomy): Bacteria > Pseudomonadati > Pseudomonadota > Alphaproteobacteria > Hyphomicrobiales > Nitrobacteraceae > Bradyrhizobium > Bradyrhizobium sp. USDA 327. The sequence goes on from NZ_JBGCCW010000001.1 coordinate 4,784,493, forward strand.
CGTTCGCGGCGCCCGCACGGCGCGGCAGCAGATAGGTCCAGTATTCCGAGCCGTAAAGATTGCCCATGTCCTTGTAATGCGGATTGAGGACGATCTGGTCGCTAGCCCAGACCTCGTCGGCGGCAAGACTCAGGAAGACGCCGCCCGCACCCGCGTTGCCGCGAATGACCGAGACGACCAGGCGGTCGGTGGTCTCGATGATCGCACGGGCAAGATCGTCGATCGCATTGATGTTGCGCCAGGACTCATCCGCGGGGCCGTCGGCCGCCTCAATTTCTGCAAGATGAATGCCGTTCGACCAATAATCCGGGCCACCGGTCAGGAGCAGCACCCTGGTCGGGCGCGCCAGCGCCGCGCGATAGGCCTCGAGCAGGGCCTCGCAGTCGCCGGTCGCCATGGCGCCGTTGTAGAAGGAGAACGCGAGCTCGCCGACCTCGCCATGCTCGCGATACCGGATCGGGGCGTAACCGCAGCCGGGCCGGAGCGGCAGCTGCGCCGCCTCGGCGGCGAAGACTTTTGCCGCCGGCAGCTTCAGGCTCTTCGGCGCGAGCTTCCTGACATGCCCGATCCAGACCGCACCATCGACCGTGGCGCGCGCCAGCGCGCCGTCGCATTGCGCGACGACGGTGCCGGGCACGCCGGAGATGCTGTGCGCCTCATGCGCATCGAACAGCCTCACCTCCTGGAAGAACAGGCTGTCGACCAGGCCCGGCATGCCGTCGGCGCTGTCGATCTTGCGCAGCACGGTCGCGGTGGTGTCGTGCTGCCAGTCGATCGCCCGGTCCGGCTGGCGACAAGGTCCGCGCACGCGAATGCGCGGGTCGTCCGCATCCATCGGCTGCGGGGCAGGCCGTCCGGATTCGATCGCCGCGACCGCTTCGAGCACCGCCGCAACCGCGCAGCACGTCACCTCGTTGCGGTAGATGCTGGACTTGGCTGCGCGCCGCATCGGGAAGCTGCGGAACGCCCAGACCGGACCGGCGTCGAACTCGCCATCCGCCTGCAAGACCGTGACGCCCCACTCGCCTGTACTGTCCAGAATCGCCCAGTCGAGCGCCGCCGGACCGCGGTCGCCGGGCGGACCGGGATGAACGACCAGACAACGCACGCCGCGCCAGACGTCGTCGGGAATCGCCCGCTTCAGGAACGGCGCGATCACAAGGTCCGGCCGATGCAGCGCCACGCTCTCGCGCGTGACCTCGGCATGGATGTCGAGCTCGACCGCGACGTCGTGGCCTCGCTCCCTGAGCTCGACATGGAGCCGCTGCGTCAGGCTGTTGAAGGAATGCGACAGGAGCAGAATGCGCATGATGGGCCCTAACAGATTCTCGGCAATTGCTCGCCCGACAGCCAGTCGATGATCCTCCCGCCGCCGAAGCTCGTGGCCATCTGCACGAAATGATGATCGTCGGCCACGGCCTCGCCGATGTCGGCGGCGTCGCGGCCAAGCGGATGCGCCCGCATCGCGGCCAGCACCGCACCGGCAAGCTCGGGCGCGACGATCGCGACCAGCTTGCCCTCATTGGCGACATGGAGCGGATCGAGGCCGAGCAGCTCGCACGCTGCCGCCACGCCCGGTTTGACCGGGATCGCTTCCTCGCGAAGATGGAAGCCGAGGTCGGACTGCTGGGCGATCTCGTTCAGCGTGGCGGCAAGGCCGCCGCGGGTGGGATCGCGCATCAGGCGGATGCCGCGGCCGCCGGCTTCGACCATCTTCGCGACGAGATTGTTCAGCGCCGCCGAATCCGAGACGATCTCGGTCTCGAAGGCGAGATTCTGCCGCTTCGACATGATCGCCACGCCGTGATCGCCGAGCGTGCCCGAGATCAGGACGCGATCGCCGACGCGGGCATTCTCCGCCGAGAGATCGAGCCCGGGGGGCACGACCCCGACGCCGGCGGTCGATATGAACAGGCCGTCGGCCTTGCCGCGCTCGACCACCTTGGTGTCGCCGGTGATGATGTGAACGCCGGCCGTGCGCGCCGCCTCGCCCATCGATTCAGCGATCATCTTGAGGTCGGCGAAGCGGAAGCCTTCCTCGATGATAAAGCTCGCGGAGAGGTAGAGCGGGCGTGCACCGGCCATGGCGATATCGTTGACGGTGCCGTGCACCGCAAGCGAGCCGATATTGCCGCCGGGGAAGAACAGCGGCGAGACCACATAGCCGTCGGTCGTCATCACCATGCGCCCGGCACCGACGTCGAATGCCGACTGGTCGTTGCCGCGCGCCAACCATTCATTGCCGAAGGCCTCGTGGAACAAACCCGAGATCAATTGCGCCATGGCCCGGCCGCCCGAGCCGTGGGACAAGTCGACGCAGCCGTTCCTGATGTCGAGCTTGCGCAGGTGGGCCTTCATGATGCGCGCCTTTGCTGGTGGTCGCGGAAGCGGCCATAAGTCCAGTGTGCGGCGCAGGCGCCCTCGGAGGAGACCATGCAGGAGCCCATGGGCGTCTCCGGCGTGCAGACGGTGCCGAACAGCTTGCAGTCGACCGGCTTCTTCACGCCGCGCAGGATGGCGCCGCATTCGCACGCGGGATTGTCGTCGACGCGCAGCTCGTGCATGTCGAAGCGCACCTCGGCGTCGTATGTGGCGTAAGCGCGCTTCAGCTTCAGCCCGCTATAGGGGACCTGTCCGAGCCCCCGCCATTCGAACTGATCGCGCAGTTCGAAGATGTCGGAGACCTCCTCCTTGGCGCGCAGATTGCCGTCGCGGTTCACCGCGCGGCTGTACTGGTTCTCGACCTCGTGCCTGTGCGCCTCGTTGACCTGCCGCACCAGCATCAGGATCGCCTGCATCATGTCGAGCGGCTCGAAGCCCGCGATCACCACGGGCTTGCCGAACTCCTCGGCAAAGAACTCGTAAGGGGCCGTGCCGATGATCGTCGAGACATGGGCCGGCCCGACGAAACCGTCGATCTCGACCCGGCCGATGTTGCGGATGTCGGGACTTTCCAGGATGTTCTGCATCGCCGGCGGCGTCAGCACGTGGTTGCAGAACACGGAGAAGTTTTCGAGCTGCTTCTTTTCCGCCAGCCGGATCATGACTGCAGTCGGCGGCGTCGTTGTCTCGAAGCCGATGGCGAAGAACACCACCTCACGCCCGGGATTGTCCTCGGCGATCCGGATAACATCGATGGTGGAATAGACCATGCGGATGTCGGCGCCGCGCGCCTTCGCCTTCAACAGCGATGCGCCCTGCGAGCCGGGAACGCGCATCAGGTCGCCATAGACGCACAGGATGATGTCCGGCCGCTCGGCGAGCCGGATCGCCATGTCGATGCGTCCGGCCGGCAGCACGCACACCGGACAGCCCGGGCCGTGGATCATCCGCACGTTCTTCGGCAGCATGTCCTCGAGGCCGTAACGCGAGATCGCGTGGGTATGGCCGCCGCAGAATTCCATGAAGCGATAGGGCTTTTGCGGATCGGCTTCCGCACGGATCGCTTTCGCGAGCCCGAGCGCGATCTCCTTGTCGCGAAACTCATCGGCATATTTCATGACGCGGCTCCCTGCCCCTCGGCGCTGAGCTCGCGCAGCAGCTCGAGCGTTCGCATTGCCTCCTCCTGATCGATCTTCGTCAGGGCATAGCCGACATGGATGATCACGTAGTCGCCGACGGCGAGGTCCTCGATCAAGGCGACCGATATCTCCTTGCTGACGCCGTCGATCGAGACGATCGCCATCTCGTCGGGCAGGAGCTTCGTGACCTCAGCAGGTATCGCGAGACACATCAGGCTGTTCCTTCCAGGCCGTATTGTTCGAGCCGGAGCGCGGCGATCCAGGCCTGGCCCAGGCTGAGACCGCCGTCATTGGGCGGCATTTGCCGCGGCAGCAGCGGCAAGAGACCGGCGGCGATACAGCCGCGCTCGATCTCGGAACTCAGGATCGCGTTGAGAAAGCAGCCGCCGCTCAGGGCGACGGCCGTGACGCCGGTCTCGCGCGCCGCTCGGCCGATCCAGTCGACGCAGGCGGCAGCGAGCGTGCCATGGAACAGCCCGGCCCCCTCGACCGGATCGATGTCCTCGGCCGCAAGGCGCGCAAGCAACGGAAACAGGGACAGCACCCCATCCTCGATTGACCAGCCGTCTTTCATGGAATGCGGCGCGCGAACCCGCGCCTCCAGCTTCATCGCGGCTTCGCCCTCATAGCTCTGCACCTGGCAAAGACCCAGCAGCCCCGCCACCGCGTCGAACAGCCGGCCGGCGCTGGTCGTCACCGGCACATCCGGCTGGTCGAGCAAGGCATGGAGACGCGCAGCCTGCGGCTGCGCGGCAAACCGGGCCGCGATCGCGTTGCCGCGGGCCAGGCCATGCATTGCGCTTGCGGCCATGCGCCACGGTTCGCGGGCGGCACGATCTCCACCCGGGATCTTCATCGGCGCCAGATGGCCGACCCGCCGGAACGTCGCCCCCTCGCACAGCAGGAGTTCGCCGCCCCAATTGCTGCCGTCGCTGCCCTGGCCGAAGCCATCGAGCACCAGCGCCAACGCAGGACCCGCGATGCCATGCTCCACCATCACGGAGGCGGCATGGGCATGATGGTGCTGGACTGCGATCAGCCGTCGCCCGCTCGCTTCGGCAAAGCGGGTCGAGGCCATGTTCGGGTGCAGATCATGGGCGACGACGACCGGATCGACATCAAGGGTCGAGAGCAGATGGCTGACGGTTTCCTCGAAAAAGCGGACGCCTTCGGCGGTGTCGAGGTCGCCGATATGCTGCGAGACGAAGGCCTCGTTGTCGCGCGTGACCGTCACGGTCGACTTCAGCGCACCGCCGACCGCAAGGATCGGCGGCACAGTCCGCGCCAGCCGCACCGGCTCCGGCACGTAGCCGCGGGCACGGCGGATGAACTGCGTGCGGCAGGCAACGACCATGGCCACGGAATCGTCGGCACGCGTGACGATGTCGCGATCATGCGTGACGACGAGGTCGGCGATGCCGGAAAGCCGCAGCTCCGCCTCGTGATTGTCGATCAGAAGCGGCTCGCCGCCGGGATTGGCGCTGGTGGCGACGATCGCCCAACTCTCGCCGGGCCGCTGATGCGCCGTGTTCAGTACCTCGAAGATCAGGTGGTGGATCGGCGCGACGGGCAGCATGACGCCAATCCGTGACAGTTTTGGCGCGATCGCGCCCGCGAGGCGCCTGTGCGACGTCATTAGCACGATCGGCCGCGCCGTCGTTTCGAGCAAGGCAAGCTCTGCAGCACTGGCGTCGGCGATCCCGCCGACGTCGTCGCGCGAGGCGACCATCACCGCGAACGGCTTCTGGTCACGATGCTTGCGTTGCCGCAGCCGCGCGACGGCTTCATCGTCGCGGGCATCGCAGAGCAGTTGATAGCCGCCGAGCCCCTTGATCGCCACGATCTGGCCCGCGGCGATCGCAGCCGCGATATCCGCAATGCCGTGGCCGAGCCGCGGGCCGCATTGCGGGCAAGCAATCGCCTCGGCATGGAAACGGCGGCTAGCCGGATCGGCATATTCGGCGGCGCAGGCCGCGCACATGGCAAAGCGTTTCATGGCCGTTGCCGCTCGATCATAGGGAAGCCGCTCGGCAATGGTATAGCGCGGACCGCAATGGGTGCAGTTGATGAAGGGGTAGCGATAGAACCGGCTGGCTGGATCGAACAGCTCGCGCAGGCATTCCTCGCAGGTCGCGGCATCGGCGACGATGCGTGTCGACACCCTGCCCTGTTCGCTCCCGCGGATATAAAACCCCTCGCTCGCCACCGCCCCGACCGGCTGCACCGAGATCTCGTCGATGCGGGCGAGCGGCGGTTTTTCCAGCGGCAACGCCGCGACGAAATCGGACGCGCGCTCGCCCTCGACCTCGATGACGACGCCATGGGAATCGTTGGCGACGAAGCCGCCGAGGCGGTAGCGCGTGGCGAGACCGTAGACATAGGGGCGAAAGCCGACGCCCTGCACCGCGCCGCGCACATGCAGGCGCAGCCGCCGTCCGTCCCGTGCTGTGGCCTCGCCGCCCATCGTCACTCCGCCGCCGTCATCGCGGCAGGCGTCGTCGCCGCCATCCGCTTGCGGATCCAGGCATAGAACGTTGGAAACCCCTCGCCGGTGCGTGCCGACACCGTCAGCACCTCGATCTTCGGGTTGACTCGGCGCGCATATTCGATGGTCTTCGCCAGATCGAAATCGAGCACGGGCGCGAGATCGATCTTGTTGATCAGCATCAGCGACGAGGCTGCGAACATGTCGGGGTATTTCAGCGGCTTGTCCTCGCCCTCGGTGGTCGAGAACACCACGATCTTGCAGGCCTCGCCGAGATCGAACGCCGCCGGGCAGACCAGATTGCCGACATTCTCGATGAAGAGCAGGCCGCCGTTCAGCCAGGGCAGCCGGTCATAGGCCTCGCCGACCATGGCGGCATCGAGGTGACAGCCCTTGCCGGTATTGACCTGGATCGCCGGCACGCCGGTGGCGCGAATGCGCTCGGCATCGTTGGAGGTCTGCTGGTCGCCTTCGATCACGCCGATCGCAAAGCTTGCCTTCAGCTCGGACACGGCGCGGACCAGCAGCGAGGTCTTGCCGGCGCCGGGGCTTGAGACCAGGTTGAAGGCGAGCACGCCGTCGGCCGCGAAGCGGGCGCGGTTGTCGGCCGCAAGCCGGTCGTTCTTGCCGAGGATGTCGCGCTCGACCTGGATGATGCGGTCGCTGCTCATACCGGCGATCTTCTGGCCCGCGGGATTGGCGCCGCAGTCGAGCAGCCCGGCCTCATCGGGGGCTGGGTCGTGGTCACCACCGTGGTGATGGTGGTGAACATGGCCGTGGCCATGACCGTGGTGATGATGATGGTGGTGCCCGCCGTGCTCATGGCCATCACCGTGATCATGATGATGATCATGCGCATGTTCGATCGATGCCTTGCCGTCGCCGCAGCCGCAGACCGTACACATCAGTCGACCTCCAATTCCCTTACGCGCATCTCTTCGCCGCCCGTCACCTGCAATTGGTAGCCGCCGCAGGACGGGCACGGCTCGTAACGCTGCCCGATCTCGACGGTTTTGGAACAGGCCATGCACCAGGCCGTGCCGGGCGTCTCGACGATCTCGAGCCGCGCGCCTTGCGCGATGGTCCGCGCGGCGACGGCCTCGAAGCAGAATTTCAGCGCCTCCGGCGCGACATGGCTCAGCGCACCGATCTCCAGACAGACGACGTTCACCTTGGTGAAGGCGCGCTTGCGCGCTTCCTCCTCGACGATACCGACGATGCCTTCGCACAGCGCCATCTCATGCATGGGCGGCCTCGCGAAAATTCAGGCTGAATCCGACGCAGGGGTCGAAGGAGCCGACCAGCGCGCGAACCGCGTCCTGTCCCTGCCGGCCGGCCGCGAGCGTCGCGCCCTTGAGGCTCCTGACCAGAGGTCCGCGGGCGTGAAAATTCCACTCGGTCGGTGCCAGGAACTCGAACTTGACGATGCGATCCTCGTCGTCCAGCACGACGGCATGATGGAGGCGCCCGCGTGCGCATTCGACAGCGGCCGCCCCCTTGCCCGCGCCGAGCCGATAGCTCGCAACGACGCCCTCATCGAGATCCGCATCGCCACGATCGAGCCAAGCGCAGAGCCGCTTGACCTCGGCAACCCGCGCCTTCAGACGCGCGGCGGGCCCAGCTTCCGCCGGCGAGACCGCTTCACGGCGCGCCCTGCGCGCCCAGACGCCGGTTTCCGGAATCCGGCCGCGGAGGTCCGGCGCATCGGCATAAGCCGCACCGTCCGCCAGCAGACGCGTGACGATGTCTGGATCGTCCGCCACCGTCAGGAAGGACGGTTCGGCCTCCGGCTGTGACACCAGCTTACCATTGCATCCCGCGACGGAGGCGGCGAGCGCGCTGCCCGGCGCGAGCGTCTCGTCTTCTTCGCCGGCGATTCCCATCGCGCCGAGCGCGGCCTTGATCTGCACCACCGCGTCGCGATGCAAGGCCGGTGGGACGGCCTCATCCGCGCGGCCGAGCAGCGCGCCTGCCTGCATTGCGGCGCGCACCGCCGGCGCGTTTGTGCCGTCGAGCGCGAGCCGTCCGACGAAGAGGCCGCGCAGCAGTTCGGTCAGCCGCTCGACGACGACTGCGGTGACGCGGCGCCGCACTGTTGCGGGAGACGCCTGCCGCCCTTGTGCGGCTTCCACCGCCGACTGGAACGCCACGTGATGGGCGACCGAGCACAGCGAGAACAGACGCGGCAGCACGGGAAGCAGCGAAGCGGCGGGCTTTCCCGCAAACAGCCGCGTCAGCGGCGGCCGGCTGCGCGGCTTGATCGCGACGTCGGCGATCATGGCGCCGGACAACAGCACCGTGATATCGATCTCGTTGCGGAACGAGAGGCTCATCCGCGCCGCTCCGTCAAGGCACCCCGCAGAAAGTTACGCCGATCGATCGGGCTTGTCGCGGGCTCGCGGCGGCGAACCGCCTCCTCGCTGTCCGCCGGCAGCATCAATTCGGCAAGCGCGGCTTCGGCCGTCGCTCGCGCGGCGTCCATGTCGGCAAACTGGAACATCGGCGAGAACAGCGAGCAGCTCGCGATCCGGCCGATCGGGGCGACCTCGCTGAGGGTGAATTCGATATCGCCAGCGGGAAAACGCATTCGCAGGGTCGCGCCCGAGGTGGCCGGCGCCACCGCGCCCGCCGCCATCACCACGTTCATGAACCACGGCGTGACCATGATGCCGACGATCGTGCCGTCGTAGGGGCGGAAACCGACCGCATCAACGCCGAGCGCATCGTTGTAGATGGGCAGATCGCGCATCGCGCGCTCGCCGATCTCCCGATAGCTTGCGGCCAGAAGCTCGCCCCATGCCGCCGCGTCGGCGCCGCCGGCAGGACCTGATGTACTCGCTGGCGCGCTGCCGGTCATGTTTCGATCGCCATGAACTTGGATTTTGGCGCGTCGCAGTTCGGGCAGCGCCACTCCTCCGGCAGCGCCGCGAACGGCGTGCCCGGCGCGATCTGCGCTACCTCATCGCCATCCGCCGGATCGTAGACGGTCCAGCAGATGCCGCATTCCAGCCGCGTGGCCTCAGTGACGTCCTGGCGCACGCCAAAATTCTCGAAGGCGCTCATTTGAAGTAGGCCTCGATGATTTCCTGCAGCCGCTCGGCGGAATCCTCGAAATCCTCGTCTGCTGCCAGCGCAACCGTCGGCACGCCGCCGACTTCGAGCGTATCGAGAATGATGGTGTCCATGGCGTTGAAGAACTGCACCGACCAGACATTGCGGATGCCGGTGGAGAGCACCCGGCAGGTGCCGTAGCCGCGCGACACGAGCTGAATCGGTCCGTTCCGGATCGTGTCCTGCAGGAAGCTCATGTCGACCGGGCTCATCGGCAGCAGCGTGAAATTGATGATCTGGGAGCGAAGACCGGGCCGCCAGGCCTGTGCCCGCTCGCGGATCTCGGCGAGCACCGGCAGCACGTTCATCGCGCCCTCCGGCGCCTGCCCGATCTCGAAATCGGCGGATGTCAGATCGGCCGCCGCGCGCCTGACGATCTCCGGGATCGCCCCGATCTCGAGATATTCGGAAGCGGCGTCGGTCTCGAGCCGCACACGCCAGATTCCCGCCAGCACCGATTCCTGGATCTGCGCCAGCGATCCGTCCGGCAGCGCGACGACGCCGGCGACCTCGCCTTCGCCGAGCACGTCGGCCAACAGCTTGCTCTCGAGATCGTTGAGATTGGCGAGCCGGAACAATTGCGTCGGCGCGTCCGCCTTCTGGCCTTCAATGGCACCCGCGATTTGCGAGAGCAACGCGACCGCATTCGGGCAGTTCTTTGCAAGCTCTGCACTGTCGAGCGTTGCAAGCTTTGCCAGCGCGCCGGCCGCCGTCAGGCTGCCCTTCGCTGCATTGAGACTCTCTTCGCCGATCGGAAACACGTTGACCGGTTGCTCGGCGCCTTCGGGCGCATCCCAGAAGCCGGCCTTCACAGCCCGACCCCTTGTGCGCGATGCTGGGGAACGATGGTGACGGCGACTGCGGCGCATTGCCCGCGCGGCCGATCGATCAGCTTGGTGATGCGGTCGACATAGACCGACCAGTCCTGGATCTTGGCGATCAGTCCGAGCGTCTCGCCCTTGGCGACGAAGATCAGCGTCGGCTGCACGCGCACGCCGAAACGCTGGCCGAGCGCGCTCTCGTCGCTGCGCGCGATGATCGCACCGCGCAGCCGATTGCCGAACGCTACGATAAGTTCGGGCAGCACCACGGCGACATCGATTGCCTCCGGAAAGCGGTTGGGATCGCCCGCCGACAGCAGCACCGCGACCGCACCGGCCTCGTCCGCTCCGCCAAGGAAATGATCGACCGTCGCAGCATCGACCTCGGGCAGGCCACTCCGCGCCGGATCATGCTTTCCCACCTGGAATTCCATCGAACCTCCCCTGACAAGCTTGTGTTTTTGCTCGAACTAGAGGTTAGCAAGGCACGTGCCAGGATCGGTTATCACCTGTCCGGATTTATCCAATTGATCTATATCATCTATTTTCTGGCATCGACTGTCAGCCAAGCTTCTATGAAAAGATACTTTTCATCCCTGGTGATAGCCAGCTTTGCAGGTAGAAATCGACCTTCCAGGCGCACAGCGGCCGCCGGGGCCGGCCGGTCACTTGTGTCGTCAATGCATTCATCGGGAGATGCGGCGGCGCTGCTAGCTGGACCGGAGGTGCTCCGGTAGTTGCGGCTCGCGGTCGATGAGGTCGGCGAAGAAGCGGTCGCAATCCTCGCCGTCGAGCGCCGCGCTGAGGCCTTCGATCGCATTCGCGATGAGGCGCGCCTCGTCCTCGTCCAGCAGCCGGATCGCGGTGTCGATATAGACCAGCACCTTGGCGCCGACCGGCGGATTCGAAAGCAGCAGCACAGAGACCCGGCGTTGCTCGCCGCGATAGGCGCACAGCGCCGAGATTCCGTCGGTCTCGACAATCGTCATGGGCAGGCCGAGGCACATGGACAAAAGCTCCGGCAGTGGCCGATCAGGCCGGCCGCGTCTCGTAATGGAGATGATCGATGTCATTGGCGAGCAGCCGCTCGGTATCCGCCAATGGCTCGGCGCGTTGGCTCAACGTGACGCCCCATTCGGCCAGGATAGCGCAAGCGAGATTGATCGCCGGCGCGATCTGGTCGCGCACCGGCGGCGTCAGCGGCCCGCCCCAGTCCTCGAGATCGAGCGGCTGGCAGCCGATCAGCACCAGATGTTTCGGGCACCGGCCGAGCAGGTCGGCCGCGCTGATCACTTCCTGGAAGCCGGTCTGGTGCAGGCTCATCTTCTTGGCGCCGGTGAAACGCGGCACCTCGTCGTCACGCACAAGCTTCAACTGGCCGGGCTCGAGGCCATAGTCGATCGCGTCGAACACGATCAGGCGGTCCGCCTCTTCCAGATAGTTGACGAGATAGAGCCCCTGCGTGCCGCCATCGAGGATGGTGACATTGTCCGGCACGGCGTAGCGGCGGTGAAACTCCTCCACCGCGCGCACGCCAAAGCCTTCGTCGGCCCACAAGATATTGCCGATGCCGAGCACCAGGATGCGATCGTCATGTGAGAATGTCGGCATCACTTGGCGTTCTCGTCTCAGTCGCGGAATTGCCGTTCGCCCGAGATCATCGAGGAGATGATGCTCTGGCGCGACATGATGTCCTCGCGGATCGCGGCGTAGATGTGCACCATCACGAACACGACCAGCGCCCACATGCCGAGGTGATGCCAGGTATGAACATCCTGGCTATTCGGCCAGATCGCAAATACCCAGCCGAACAGCTTGTGCTGCCAGCTGTCGATGCCCTGCCCTTCCGAATATAGTGCAAAGCCGGTGACGATCATGAAGGCCACGAACAGCGTGAAACCGGTGAACATCGCGGTCTGCGCCAGCGGATTGTGGCCGACATACATCTTGGGCTCGCGCTCCAGGAACGCGTACCAGCGGATTTCGTGCAGCACTTCCTTCCAGAACTGCTTGCGGTGAACCGGGATATAGAAGATCTGCCGGGAATGGTGGTTGCCGACGAAGGCCCACAGGATGCGCGTGAGGAAGAATACCGCGAGCACCTGTCCCGCAGCGAAATGGGCGAAGCGGATGTAGCCCATCACGAAATTATCGGACGCCTCGCCCGCGACCGTCGGCAACGGCGTTCCGATCAGATAGCCGGTCACCATGAGCACGATGATCGAGAACGCGTTCACCCAGTGACAGATCCGCACCGGAGCCTCATAGACATAGACGGTGGGACGACCCACCGCTCGTTCTCCGGAAGCATCGGCTGCGATCGCCGCGAGGTCGGGCCTGGCGTCCGAGGCGGGAGCAACTGCATCCATCATGATCCTCTCCTACCTGACCTTGACCTTGGCGAGTTCCTGGCCGTCCGGGCTCATGACATGCGTCGAACAGGCCAGGCACGGATCGAAGGAATGGATGGTGCGCAGGATCTCCAGCGGCTGCTCGGGATTGACCATCGGCGTGTTCATCAGCGACGCTTCGAAGGCGCCGATGTTTCCCTTGGGGTCGCGCGGCGAGCCGTTCCAGGTCGTGGGCACCACGCACTGGTAGTTGTCGATCTTGGTGTCCTTGATCTTGACCCAGTGCGCGAGCGCGCCGCGCGGCGCCTCGGTGAAGCCGACTCCCTTGGCCTCCTTCGGCCAGCTCTCCGGCTTCCACTTGTCGACATTGGCGGTCGAGCTGTCGCCGGCCTTGATGTTGGCGACGAGCTTGTCCTGGAAGTAGCGCATCTGGCGTCCGGCCCAGACGGATTCGAGCGCACGCGCCGCCGTGCGGCCGAGCGTCGAGAACAGCGCCGACATCGGCAGGTTCAGATCCCGAAGGAACTTGTCGACGGGATCCTTGAACTCCGCCTTGTTCTGCGCGTAGCCGACGACCCAGCGCGCCAGCGGGCCGACCTCCATGGCGTGACCGCGCCAGCGCGGCGCCTTGATCCAGGAGTACTTGCCGCCTTCGTCGAGCTGCTCGATCGCCGTCTTGGTGCCCTTCGCGTTGGGTCCCAGCACGTAATTCGGCTCGGTGACACCGTCCCAGGGATGAAGTCCCTTGGTCTCGTCGGGATATTTGTACCAGGAGTGCACCACGAACTCCTGGATCTCGTCGGGATTGGCGAGATCGACCGGAAATACTTCCGAGAGATTGCCGTTGATGATGGCCCCGCGCGGCAGCTTCAGACTCTTGGCGGAATAGTCGTTGGCGTGTTCGGGCACGTCGCCATAGGCGAGCACGCTTTTGCCGGAGAGGCCGCCGCCATAGAGCCAATCCTTGTAGAATGAGCCGATCGCCGCCACGTCGGGCAGATAGACCATTTCGTTGAACTCGATCAGACGGTCGATGATCGAGGAGATCAGGTTCAGCCGTTCCATGTTGATGGCGCCGACAGCGCCGGTGCCGTCGACGTTGATCGGACAGGGCACGCCGCCGACCAGCCAGTTGGGATGCGGGTTCTTGCCGCCGAAGATGGTGTGAACCTTGACGATCTCCTTCTGGAAATCGAGCGCCTCCAGATAATGCGCCACCGCCATCAGATTGGCTTCGGGCGGCAGCCTGTAGGCCTTGCTGCCCCAATAGCCATTCTTGAACGGACCGAGCTGTCCGGACTCGACGAACTTCTTCAGCCGGGTCTGCAGATCCTTGAAGTAGCCGGGCGACGACAGCGGCCAGCTCGAGATCGACTGCGCCAGCGTCGAGGTCGCCCGCGGATCGGCCGAGAGCGCGGAAACGACGTCGACCCAGTCCAGCGCGTGAAGGTGATAGAAATGGACGACGTGGTCGTGCACCTGAAGGGCAAGCTGCATCAGGTTGCGGATCGAATTGGCGTTCTCCGGGATGGTGATCCCGAGCGCGTTCTCGACCGCGCGCACCGAGGTCAGCGCGTGCGTGCCGGTGCAGACGCCGCAGATCCGTTCGGTGAACGCCCAGGCGTCGCGCGGATCGCGGTTCTTCAGGATCACCTCGATGCCGCGCCACATCGTGCCAGTAGAGACCGCGTTGCGGATGACGTTGTCGGCGTCGACGTTGACCTCGACCCGCATGTGACCTTCGATACGGGTCACCGGGTCCACGACGATGCGCTTGCCGGAATTGTCGAGATTGAAGCCGTTGGGAGTCTGGATACCCATGATTGTCCTGCCCTGCCGTGTCTTTTCGATCAGCTATTGTGGTCGGCGTCTTCGCGCTTGGTCGCCAGCCGCTTGACGGCGGTCACAGCCGCATGCGCAGCCACCGCGGCGCCGACGGCGCCGGCCGCCACCATGCCGATCTGATCGGCGTTCTTCTCGATGCCGAACTGCTTGATGTTGGTGAGACGATCGTAGAACGAGCCCTTGTCCCAGAAGCCGTCCTCCGAGCAGCCGATGCAGCCGTGACCCGACTGGATCGGGAAGGACACGCCGCCGTTCCAGCGCACGGTCGAGCAGGCGTTGTAGGTGGTCGGCCCCTTGCAGCCCATTTTGTAGAGGCAATAGCCCTTGCGCGCGGACTCGTCGTCCCACTCCTCGACGAACTGCCCCGCGTCGAAATGCGGGCGCCGGTAGCACTTGTCATGAATGCGCTGCGAGTAGAACATCTTCGGCCGGCCCTGGCGATCGAGCTCGGGCAGCTTGCCGAAGGTGGTGATGAAGGTGACGACGCCGGTCATCACCTCGGCGATCGGGGGGCATCCCGGCACCTTGATGATGGGCTTGTTGGTGATCACCTTGTCGATCGGAGTTGCCTGCGTCGGATTGGGCTTTGCCGCCTGCACGCAGCCCCAGGAGGCGCAGGCGCCCCAGGCGATGATCGCCATCGCGTCCTCGGCCATCATCTTCAGCTTCTCGACGAACGGCTTGCCGCCGTCGATGCAGAACATCCCGCCTTCGTTCAGCGGCGGATTGCCTTCCACTGCGAGAATATACTGGCCTTTGTGCTTGACGCGGGTCTCCTCGAGGATGGCTTCGGCCTGGTGGCCCGCAGCCGCCATGATGGTGTCGTCGTAGTCGAGCGAGATCATCGACAGCACCGCATCCTTGACCAGCGGATGCGCGGAGCGGATGAAGCTCTCCGAACAGCAGGTGCATTCGAGGCCGTGCATCCAGATCACGGGCAGGCGCGGCTTGGTCTCGAGCGCGTTCGCGATGCGGCTCGCCGCCAGCGGTCCGAGGCCGAGGCTCGTCGCCGTCAGGCTGCAGAATTTATGAAAGCTCCGACGCGTGATGCCTTGCCGCCTGATCACGCTGTAGAACGTTTCCGTCGCCGCGCCCATGAATCCTCCCGCCTTCGGCTTTGACTTTTCGATGACGCAAAGGACAGCAAGAAGCAGGCCAACAACCTGGAGCGATTCAAAACTGGAGAGATTCCAGAATGTTGCGGATTTGAACCACCTTCAAGAACGGTACGCGAGGACGCTGCCAGCACGAGAAGCGGAAACAATTCGATTTGCAGCCGGCAACGAAGTTTCCGGTCAATGCGCGGTGCACACCATGCAGGGATCGAACGAGCGCACGATATGCTGGATCGCAACCGCACGCGGCCCGGCCTCG